>OZ244776.1:0-4610970 GCA_965219515.1 Ilyomonas sp. | reverse complement strand
GCATAGAAGTGGTTGTGCTTTTTCCGTTGCTTCCGGTGATAGCCGCAATTTTGCTTTCGCCCGTGAAGCGAAAGGCAAGCTCAATCTCGCTGATAACTGGAATGCCATTGCTGCGCACCTTTTTTACCATTTCATTTTTTTCCGGAATGCCGGGACTTTTTATGATTTCATCCGCAGCCAAAATTCTTTCTTCCGAATGCCTGCCTTCTTCAAATTCAATCCCGTTTGCCGTTAGCTCCTGCTTATACTTTTCTTTTATAAATCCTGCATCGCTTACAAACACTTCATACCCTTGCTGCTTGCTCAGCAAAGCCGCACCTGCGCCACTTTCGCCTGCGCCCAGTATCACCACCGACCAGTTGATATTTTCTATCTCAGCCGGTTTTACTTCCTCGTATGTTTTGCTCTCAGTCATACATTTTTTTTAATCGCCTGAACCAGTATTTTTTTGATTTGCCAGATTTATGTTTTGTTCAATTATTGTTACTTCCTCTCATTTTTTCAACTCACTTTACATTAGCCTGATCAGACCAATCTTGTAAAAATCCAGGTCTATCTTATCTTCAGCGTTGCGATGGAAAACAACACGCACAGAATGGTAATAATCCAGAATCGGATGGCAATTTTGCTTTCGTGAAATCCTTTCTTCTGATAATGATGATGCAGCGGACTCATTAAAAAAATACGCCTGCCTTCACCATACTTTTTTCGGGTATATTTGAAATAGCTAACCTGCATTACCACGCTCAGATTTTCTACCAGGAACACACCGCAAAAAATGGGTATCAGCAATTCTTTTCTTACAATTACGGCCAGCGAAGCAATGATGCCGCCCAAAGCAAGGCTTCCCGTATCGCCCATAAACACCTGCGCCGGAAAAGCGTTGTACCACATAAAGCCAACACACGCACCCACCAGAGCGCCCACAAAAACAGACAGTTCAGCCAGATTGGGTATGTACATTACGTTTAGATAATCTGCCAGAATATAGTTGCCGCTTACATAAACAAAAACGCCCAGACCCGCACCGATAATGGCGCTCACGCCGGCAGCTAAACCATCCAACCCATCCGTTAAATTTGCCCCGTTTGATACGGCAGTAATGATAAACGTGATGATAATGATATAAGGAAGCCAGGTATAATTTTCGGCGCCGGGCCCAATCCAGCTTATTAGTTTGCTGTAATTAAACTCATGTGTTTTTACAAACGGAATGGTGGTAATGGGTGTTTTTACTCTTGCAAAACGAACCTCTTTTCCATCGCGCATTCTGGTAATTTCGTTCAGCGTTTTTTCGCCGGGACGAATATTGATTTCCTTTCCGTTTGTATCGCTGATAATTTCTCTTTCCACCACCACATTGCTGTTGAAATAAAGCGTAACGCCAATGATAATTCCCAGGCCTACCTGACCGATAATTTTTGATAACCCTGCCAGCCCGTCTTTATCTTTCTTCTGATATTTTTCGCCTTTCTGCTGCGCCGATTTGCGCGCTTTCAGTTTAAAGTAATCATCTAAAAAGCCGATAAAGCCAAGCCAGATTGTACATAAAATCATCAGGCGGATATATACTTTATCCAGATCGGCAAAAAGCAAAACAGGTATCAGTATGGAAAGCAGGATGATGATGCCGCCCATGGTAGGTGTTCCCTTCTTTTGCTGTTCGCCTGCCAGGCCTAAATCGCGCACCGTTTCGCCAATCTGATTGCGTTTTAATAAATTGATTAACCGTTTGCCATAAAGCGTAGCAATCAGCAGCGACAGAATGACCGACATCACGGCGCGAAAGGTGATGAACTGAAACAATCCCGCACCACTCAGATGAAATTCTTTGCTGAGCCAGTTGAATAAATAGTATAGCATCTGTATAGTTGGCAGTTGGTTGTTGATGGTTGGTAGTAGTTAGCATCTTCCATCAACGGTCAACTTATTTCTTGAATCAATTATAACACTTCATCATAGTTGCTGATTGGTAATAGTTAGCAATGAACTTCTGCCATCATCTACCAATTATCAACTTCACTTCTTCAGCAATTCAAAACACGCTGTCAGCACGGCTTTATCGTCAAAGCTGTGCTTCACACCTTTTATTTCCTGATACTTTTCATGACCTTTTCCGGCAACAAGAATTATGTCTTCGTGATTTGCCATTTCTACGGCGGTTTCTATTGCCTCTTTTCTGTCAATGATAGTCTGGCTTTTGCGTTTGGCAGCACTGTTCAATCCTTCTTTCATATCATTTAAAATATGTGCCGGGTCTTCGCTGCGCGGATTGTCGCTCGTCAGTATCACTTTGTCGCTCCATTCGCAGGCAACCTGCGCCATCACGGGGCGTTTTGCTTTATCTCTGTCGCCACCGCAACCAACAACGGTTATTACCTGCTCGTATCCTTTGCGCAGTTTTTTTATGGTTGACAATACATTTTCCAACGCATCGGGCGTATGCGCATAATCAACAATACCAATGATTTGGTTGGCGCTGATAACATAATCAAACCTGCCTTCCGCGCCCTGCAAAGCGCTTAGTAAACGAAGCACTTCCTCGCTGTTTTCGCCAAGACAAACGGCGGCGCCATAAACAGCCAGCAGATTGTAAGCGTTAAACTCGCCGATCAGCCTGAAATGAACTTCTTTTTCATTTATCGACATTACCAATCCGGTGAGAGCATTTTCTAAAATTTTACCTTTAAAATCAGCAATATTTTTCAGGCTGTAATAATATTTGCGCGCGACAGAATTTTGCAGCATTACCGTTCCTCTTTTATCATCAAGATTGGAGATGGCAAATGCCGAAGAAGATAAATTGTCAAAGAATTTTTTCTTTACCCTGATATATTCATCAAATGTTTTGTGATAATCCAGATGATCGTGCGTGATGTTGCTGAACAATGCGCCCGTAAAATACAAGCCCGTTATACGATGCTGGTGAATGGCATGGCTGCTACATTCCATAAACACATGCGTGCAACCTTCATCTGCCATTCTTTTGAGCAATGCGTTCAGGCTGATGGCGTCCGGCGTGGTATGCGTTGATGGCAACACTTCATTTGCAATCATATTTTGCACCGTGCTGATTAAGCCGCAGGTATAGCCAAGCCTGGTAAACAGTTTAAATAAAACGGTGGCGATGGTTGTCTTTCCGTTTGTGCCTGTAACGCCAATCAATTTAATTGCAGAAGATGGTTCGCCATAAAAATGGTGCGCCATATAAGCCACCGCTTCCTGTGTGTTGTTCACTTTCAGATATGTAATATTTTCCAGCAGCAGCAGAGGCATTTCTTCACAAACAATTACCGTTGCGCCTTTTTCGATGGCTGCATCAATAAAGGAATGCCCGTCTGATACTGCACCGCGAATGGCGACAAACACAGAACCTGATGACACTTTACGTGAATCAATCTGTACATCTTTAATTTCTTTATTTGTACTGCCGTTTATCGCCTGCAGATGCACTTTATATAATATGTTTTGAAGATTTGCCATGTTTATTTACCGCTAAGGCACGAAGTGGTTTTACTTTATTTCGTTCTAAAAAATAGCTGTGCCTTTTTTGTAGCACCTATCAATTTAATTCTAATTTTACCAGTTGTCCTTTACTGATTTTTGAGCCACTTTCAACCGATTGCATCATTACTTTACCTGCCCCTTTAGCTGCTACTTTCAAACCCATATTTTCGCACAGATAAACAGCGTCTTTCAAACCCATTCCTCGCAGCAAAGGCATTTGTTTTGACGATACCGTAACTCCTTTTTCCAGCGACATGGTGCTGCCTTTGTAAACGCTTACCCATTCTTCATTATCAGCCACGCCCGCAACCGGAATTTTCAGCGCATCTATTATTTTGTTCACTTCGTTTTTAGAACCGGTGTACGAATAACTGATGCTGTCGTTTTTAATCGCGGCAGCATATTGCATTCCGCTGTTTTGCCTTACATACAAACTGTATAAGCGATCTGATATTTCTCTAAAAACCGGTGCTGCAACGGTGCCGCCAAAATGCACCTGCGCATGAGGTTTTGTTTTGATGACAACAATGCACGTGAACTGCGGATTTTTTGCCGGAAAATAACCCACGAAAGAAGCCTGATAAACGCCATCTCCGTATGAATAATGCCCGTCGGCAACATGAGCGGTTCCTGTTTTGCCGGCTACCGCGTATGCGCAGTTTTCAAAAGCGGGCTTGCCCGTACCAGTGGTAATAACCGCCTGCATACATTGCTGTGCCGCTTTTATAACAGAAGAACTGCAGATGCTTTCGCGCAATACCGTTGGTTGAAATTGTTTGATGATAATGCCATCTTTCTGAATGTTATCAGCCAGGTATGGCTTCATCATTTTACCATTGTTGGCAACGGCATTATAAAGCGTTAGCGTTTGCAACGGACTTATTTGTATGGCATAGCCGAAGCTCATGGTTACCATGGCATGAAGACCTTCATTGTTCCGTTTCAGAAGCGGCAAACGCGGTTTTGTTTCGCCGGGAATGTCGATGCCGGTAACAGAATCAAGACGAAACTGATGCATGTATTGCAAAAACTTATCAGGCTTTGAAGCGAACGCATTCCATGCTATTTTGCTCATGCCTACGTTGGAGCTGTGCGCAAAACATTCTTCCACGCTCATGATCGGCTTGGGCGCTTTTTCGGCATCGTTTACATTGCGAACGCCTACAAAAGCATTGCCCGTATTGCCAACGGCAATCATCTTGTTAATACTTGTTTTTCCTTCGCTTAAAACGGATAACAATGTTGCCAGTTTTATGGTAGAACCCGGCTCGGAAGTTCGCATGGCGTAATTGTAATCTTCCCAGTATTCCCCATTGGCACGGCGGCCCAAATTGGCAATGGCTTTTATTTTACCTGTCTTTGTTTCCATTACGATGCAGGTGCCGGTTTGCGATTCGCTTTTTTGCATCATGTTCAGCAAAGCCTGTTCGGTAATCTCCTGAATATGAACGTCAAGCGTAGTGGTAATGTCTTTTCCGTTTTCCGGTTCTATGTCCAACGCTTCGTCAACGGGAACCGTTACACCGCCGCCGATAGAACGCACCAAACGCTTGCCCGTGGTGCCTTTCAGCACATTGTCGTACATTTTCTCCAATCCTATCTTTTGTGCATTTTTTCGTTCCAGGCCAATGGTTCGGTAAGCCAGCATCTGGTATGGATTAAGGCGAATGCTTTTTTCTTCGGCAATAAAGCCGCTTTTGTTTCTGCCCATCCGGACAAGTGGAAAAGCACGCAGCTTTTCATAACCGCGGAAGCTTAGCTTTTTGTGCAGTAAATAATAACGGCTTTTTTCTTTGTAACCTGCGTTTAAAATTCTTTTGTAATCGGCTTTGGTTTTGTCTTTAAAAAGATTGGCAAGACAATAACTGAGTGAGTCGAGATTGTCTCTGAAATTTTTACCGCTTTTATCGTGCAAACCTTCGGCGCCGAAATCTATGTAAATGTCAAACTGCGGAATGCCGGTGCTCAGCATTTGCCCGTCTTCACTGTATATCGTTCCGCGTTCGGCTTCTATTTCCTGTATGTGCTGATGAAGGCTATCGCTCATGGCACGCCAGCTATCGCCGTGCATCTGCTGAATGGTAAAGGCTTTTCCGATAATGCAAAAACAAATGATGACCAGCACAATAAAGCACACATAGACCCGCCAGAGTATGTCGCGTTTTACTTCTATGGTTGATGCCGGTTTCATCATGTGTTATCAGTTGCTTTTTTTTCTGTTTTCTATTATGATGTGCATGGGCGGTTCGGGCGAAATTTTTAACCCCAGCGGCGCCGCAGCCTGCACCATTTCTGCCTCGCGGCTTTTGTACATCATTTCGCTTTTTACCGTTTTATATTCATACTGCAGTTCCTTTAGTTTATTTGCTGTTGTATTTATATCGCGAATGGTTTTGTCGGCGATATGCCCGTTGGCGATGTACAAAACAGCCAGCACCGCCAGAAACAGGAAGAACGGAATGTTTTTTACCACCCATCTGTAGTTGATAATCTGCCTGACCGATACTCTGATTTTCTTTACCGCCATTGATTTTTATTTGCTGTTACACCTTCCCACTTGTTGTGAGGTTATGTTTTTTCCGCTATCCGCAGTTTTGCGCTGCGGCTGCGGCTGTTGCGTTTTATTTCTTCGTATGTTGGCACAACCGGCTTTTTGGTAATGATGAGAAATTCATTTTTCTTCTCCTTCGTGTCAAACGGATTTGTATCCGTTTCTTCATCAAAGCTTCCATTCTTAAAAAAAACTTTTACCAGCCTGTCTTCGATAGAATGAAACGTGATAACGGCAATGCGACCACCGCTTTTTAATACGCTTACCGATTGTTGCAACAATTCTTTCAATGCGCCTGTTTCATCATTTACCTCTATGCGCAACGCCTGAAACACCTGCGCAAAGTATTTGTTGGGATTGCCTTTTACCACAGGCGCCAGCACCGACATGAACGCTTCAATTGTTTTAAAAGAACCTGCGCTCCGGTGTTCTGCAATGTATTTGGCCAATGTTCTGGCATTGGTTACTTCGCCATATTGTTCAAACATCTTGTGCAACTGCGGTTCGGTATAATGTTGTAAAATATCTGCCGCCGTTGTTGTTTGTCTGGTATCCATCCGCATATCCATCGGACCGTTAAAGCGGATGGAAAACCCACGCTCACCTTCATTAAACTGATGACTGCTTACGCCAAGGTCTGTTAGTATGCCATCTGCTTTTTCAATCTTATGCAACCGCAAAAACCGTTGCAGATAACGAAAATTATTCGGTATAAACACAAGTCGTTTATCCAGCGGCACATTGCGTTTGGCATCTTCATCCTGATCGAAGGCGATGAGTGTTCCGTTTTCGTTTAGCCTTTCTAAAATGCCTTTGCTATGGCTGCCGCCACCGAATGTGGCATCCACATAAATGCCATCCGGCTTTATTTGCAAACCATCCATTACTTCAGT
This sequence comes from Ilyomonas sp., assembly GCA_965219515.1. Classification (GTDB taxonomy): domain Bacteria; phylum Bacteroidota; class Bacteroidia; order Chitinophagales; family Chitinophagaceae; genus Ilyomonas. The sequence continues at coordinate 4,604,019 of OZ244776.1, read as the reverse complement.
ATAAAGAACAGGCGTATGATATGCGTTGCCTGATAAAAAAGACTGCGATTCTTTCATCAGATCATCACATTATAATCTACCATTACTCCTTTCGCATTTTCGCTGAAGCTTTCGCTGTACGATTCAATGAGCTGTTTGTATTTTGCGGTATCCCAGATTTCCAGTTTGTTAACCGCCGTTGATAATGTAATGTCTTTCTGCAAACCTGCATACTCCTTCAAGGTTGGCGGAATCAGCATACGACCGGCAGAATCCAGTTCAATTTCACTGGCGCTACCGAGAAAAAAACGGCGGAATTCCCTTACTTTGGGATCAAAATCATTTAACCGGCTAAGCTTTTCGTATATGGGCGCCCAACTTGTAGATGGATATAGCCACAGGCATTTCTCAGTGCCGCGGCACAGCACGAAGGTGTTTTCTCCTTCCGGCAATTGTTTTTTAAAACCGCCGGGAAGCAGGAAACGACCTTTCGGGTCGAGCGTTGATTCATATTCGCCAAGAAAACCAGTCATTAAATTGTAAAATGCTATTTATTGACACAAAATAACACTTTTTACCACTTTCGATTTCAAATTTAGAGTTGGATATTTATCCACGTGCTTAAAAAAAGCTGAAAGCATTACTGGCATTGATTTTCAGCAACATAATGCCAGATAAAATTATATTTGTTGTGATTCTGTTGTGGAAAAACTGTGTATAGTGAATATGAAGTCTAATAAATTGTTGATAAAAGATTTTACCTATCATTTACCGGATGAAAGAATTGCCAGATACCCGTTGCCGGTTCGTGATGCAAGCAAGTTGCTGGTTTATAAAGACGGCAATATCACCTCGGCTGTTTATAAAAAGTTGGTTGAATTTTTACCTGCCAATAGTCTTCTCATCTTTAACAATACCAAAGTTTCAGAAGTAAGGTTGCTGTTTAAAAAAGCAACCGGAAGCACCATTGAACTGTTTTGCCTTGAACCAGCCGATGAAAAAGACATTGCCACAGCCATGCTTCAGAAAGGAAGCGTAACATGGAAATGTTTGGTTGGCGGAGCAAAAAAATGGAAAGATGAACTTCTGATAAACAGGATAGAAAAGGATAAACAGGAAATTGTTTTGACAGCAAAAAAGCTGGATAAAAAGGAAGAATTTTTTATAATCGAATTTAGCTGGAATGATAATGAACGCAGTTTTGCCGAAATTCTTCATTTGTTTGGAAACATTCCATTACCACCATACTTAAACCGCAGTGCCGAAGAAGAAGACAAAGAGCGTTACCAAACCATTTATGCAAAGTACGATGGCTCCGTGGCGGCGCCAACGGCCGGACTTCACTTTACGAAAAATGTATTTGAGGCGTTGCACAAAAAAGGTGTCGCAACCGGTTTTGTAACGCTGCATGTTGGTGCGGGAACATTCATGCCGGTAAAAAGCGAAACGGTTAAAGATCACCAGATGCATTCTGAATTCATCGAGGTTTCGGTTCACTTTATCGAAAACTTACTGGCGAACATACATAAAAGCATTGTTGCCGTAGGCACTACATCGCTCCGAACCATTGAAAGTTTGTATTGGCTTGGCGTGAAAATTTACGAAGGTGAAGACATCAGTTTTGACAATGTTTTCTTAGGTCAATGGGAAGTGTATGATTTACATGGAGAAATAACGGCTTTGCAAGCTTTGGAATCGTTATTGGAATGGCTGAAACAACAACATCTGCAAAAGCTGATTGCCAGAACGCAAATCATTATTGTACCAGGTTATCGGTTACGAATTGCCGATGCATTAATTACCAATTTTCATCAGTCGCAGTCAACACTGTTATTATTAATTGCAGCCATTGTCGGTGATGACTGGAAGAAGATTTATGACTATGCTTTAGAAAATAATTTTCGCTTTCTAAGTTATGGCGATGGAAGTTTGTTGTGGAAGAAAGAGTAAGTATTTACGAAAAAAATGTAATGCGAATCTGCTTTGCTGTTGACTACAGTTAACTTGCTGTTGGCTACAGTTAAAAGATTCAATTACCCTTTTAATTCTTACTGTGATAGCGCAGCGTATTACTATTATTATCATCAAATATCTCATTGCAATGCGCCTGAATTTCTTCAGCTGTTATCGCCTGGTATTTACCTAACTCTTCATTCATCAGACCGGCATTGCCAAGCAGTTCATAATAGGCCAGGCTGTTTGCCCGGTTCATGATGCTCATGTCTTCAAAGGCAATGCTGCTTTCCGTTTTATTCTTTACTTTCTGCAATTCCGTTTCGCTTACCTCAGATGCTTTCATTTTCTCCAGTTCTTCCGCAACGGCGCGCCCGGCTTCGTGCATGGTTCTTCCTTTTACCAGTTTGCCTTCTATTGCCAGCAAGCCTTTGTCGGTGCTTCCAAAATGGTAACAGTCTATGTTGCTGAATAATTGCTGTTCTTTTACCAGCGACTGATATAAACGTGAAGATGCGCCGCCGCCAAGAATTTCTGTAATCAGTTCCGTTACATAATACCCGTTGTCTAATCTTGCATCCATGTGCCAGGTTTTATAAAACGCATCCAGCGGCACATCAGCCTGCACATCTAAAAAACGCGGCGCTGTTTGCCTTGGCTCCTGCGGCAGACTGCGATTGTATTTTTCGCCCGGCGCAATGGGCGCAAACCATTTTTCAGCCAGTTCTTTTACCTGCCTCGTCGTTATATTTCCGGCAACCACCAGTATCGCATTGGCAGGCGTATAATGCTGAAAGAAAAACTGCCTTACATCTTCCAGCTTTGCATCTTTAATCTGCTGCAGATTTTTTCCTATCGTCATCCAGCGATACGGATGTGTGGTATAAGCCAGCTCGCGCATTTTATGCCACACATCGCCATACGGTTTGTTGATATAATGCTCTTTAAATTCTTCGCAAACCACTTTGCGCTGCACTTCCAGACTGCGCTTAGAAAAAGCAAGACTCAACATCCGGTCGCTTTCGAGCCAGAAAGCGGTTTCTAAATTTTCGGCAGGTAACTGGCAATAATAATTGGTTAAATCATTGGTTGTGTAAGCATTGTTTTCGCCGCCGGCTTTCTGAAGCGGCTCGTCATAATCTTTTATGTTGATGCTGCCGCCAAACATCAGATGCTCAAACAAGTGCGCAAAGCCCGTTTTATCGGGGTTTTCATCGCGCGCGCCTACATCGTACATTACATCTACCACCGCCATCGGCGTGGTTGTATCGGGATGAACCAAAACCCGTAATCCGTTATCCAAAACAAATCTGTCGTATGCAATCATAAGTCTGCAAATATAAATGTGAGAGTCGTGAATTGTAAAATGTGAGTTGTAAATTGTAAGTTGTAATACAAACTGATTGCTCATTGCTCATTGCTTTATGTCATTGCCGGGTAAGAAAATGTTATCATAATAAATGCAGTTGTGTTTTTAATTAATTTTGCTGCATATTGAAAATGAAAAATAATTCATTTGCAATCTTAAATAAGTTTAAAACGAATTGATATGATAAAGACAGGCAATCCCGTAATCAGCATTTATACGGAAATGACACCCAACCCCGAAACCATGAAATTTGTTGCCAACAAACTCTTGTATCCCGGTAAAAGCATTGATTTTCAGGATGAAAATAGTGTTGCGCCATCGCCTCTGGCAAAAGAATTATTCAGCTTTCCTTTTATCAAAAGCGTGTTTATCGCTTCTAATTTTGTAACGCTTACCAAAACACCTGACACCGAAGACTGGCAGGATGTAATTCCTTCCGTAAAAGAGTTTTTGAAGGAATATCTGGAAAATGGCGGCGTTGTGGTAAATGAGGATGAGGTTTCTAAAATAAAGCAGGAAGCCAGCAATACCGTTGCTGCCGATGACGACGATGTGGTAAAGCGGATTAAAGAATTATTGGACAATTATGTAAAACCGGCCGTTGAAATGGATGGCGGTGCCATTCAGTTTAAAAGCTATACCGATGGTATTGTAAACCTGATGCTTCAGGGAAGTTGCAGCGGTTGTCCGTCTTCTATGATTACGCTAAAAGCCGGTATTGAAGGTATGATGAAGCGCATGATACCCGAAGTAAAAGAAGTGGTGGCGGAAGCGGAATAAAAGGTTTTAAAACAAAGAATCAGACATTTTAAAAACAGCATTTTATCCAAAAAAAACCGCTGCCATAAACAATCGGCATTATTAAACATTCGTTTTTAATCCATCTGTTTTACCGGAAAAAGAAATACCTCATTTCCGGAATTTGGTTTCGTCGCATTTCTTTCAGACAAGTCGTATCAAAGGGTAATTTAAATCGCTAAAAAGTATTTTCGTTTTTGCATCTTAGAAAAAATTCCCTTTTGCTGCTGCTTGTTTATGAGATTTTTTTATGTTGTTGATTTGTTTGTTTGCATTGTATTGCACAACAGGCAAAAAGATTGAATGGTACGTATTGCCAGATATTAGCGATGCCAACCGAAAGGCGTTGATTGAGCGATTTGAAAAAGGAAAAATATTGTACACCAACAACTGCGCTGCCTGCCACGGCATTTATGGCAAAGGCAAAGACAGCGTTACCAATGTTACCAAACAGCAGATTGATAATTATACAATACTGGCGCTTGCCAATCCAAAAAACCTTGCTGTATTAAAGAAAATCAGCCCTGAGCCATTTAATTATATCATTACTTTTTTAAGATTGACGAAACCTGGTAAAAACCTTTAAAAATTACTCAGAGAACATCAACTCAGAAAAATTTTTAAAGTTAAAACCAGATGACTGCTAATTTACGTTTATGGAAGGTTTTTTATGCCAGACTCTTTTAATTATTTAAAATGAAATTAAAAAAAGATTAAAAAAACAACTTGATTTTAAAAAAACTTCCTCACTTTTACGGCTTCAATGTAACAACCATTTTCTTTTTTTTACGAAAGTTCAACTTAACTCTGGCGTTCTGATTTTTTAGTTTAACAATTGCACTTTCTGCTTTAGGAATCCCATATTTTTTATTGCTTCTTACAAGAAGTGAAATCCTTGCCGGCATCGCTTCCATACGGAAGGATAACGGCCTTTGGATTTGTGAAGTATGGTTTGAAATGAAGCGATATTATCGTTAACGCAACAAGTAAAACTGTTAACGTAAGCCCTGCCATTATGCACTTAAACATTCACCCATATGTCGCAATCTCTAACCGCTTTGTTAGCTTTTATCAGTAAAGGCAATCTTTTAATCAATTCATTCTTTTCTGCCTCGTACCAAAAAAAACATTTTGCATTTATTGCTGTCTTTGCCATGTTGAGTTATGCACCTGTGTGCCTTGCTCAGAATGCGATTGTAGCAGAGAACGCCTTGCAGGGAAATCCGGCTTCAGAATGGGATGTTTCAGGCGCGGGCGATCTCAGCATTCAGGGCTTTGCCACCGACATCAGCGTAAATAAAGGAGAAACGGTTCATTTTAAAATTAAAACAGATGCAAGCAGTTATTCAGTTTCCATTTACCGCTTAGGTTATTACAATGGTAACGGAGCAAGATTGGTTGGCAATGGAACTGTAACGGCAACACTTCCGCAAACACAGCCGGCCGATTTATATGATGCAGCAACAGGACTTACCGATTGCGGCAACTGGTCAGAATCGGCGCATTGGGATGTGCCTTCTGATGCGGTATCCGGAATTTATATCGCGCGGCTGAAAAGAAATAATGGCGGCGCCAGCCACATCGTTTTTATCGTAAGAGATGATACCAGCCACTCCGACTTATTTTTCCAAACATCCGATGCTACGTGGCAGGCTTATAACGTGTATGGCGGCAACAGCCTCTATGTCGGAAGCACCAGCTATCCCGGCGGACATGCTGCCAAAGTAAGCTACAACCGCCCGTTCTTTACCCGCAATGGCGGCGGCGGAGGCGGCGCGGCGGAAGACTGGTTGTTTAATTCGGAATATCCCATGCTTCGCTGGCTGGAGCGTAACGGATACAACATGAGCTATACAACCGATGTTGACCAGGCTCGCCGGGGCAATTTGATATTGAACCACAAGGTGTTTCTATCTGTTGGTCACGATGAATATTGGTCTGCTGAACAGCGCAACAGTGTGGAAGCAGCGCGTGCCGCCGGTGTACATCTTGCTTTTTTTTGTGGTAATGAATGCTACTCGAAAACGCGCTGGGAACCAAGTACCGATGGTTCTAATACCGCTTACCGAACGCTGGTTTGTTATAAGGAAGGAACGCTGGGCGAAAACCAGTGCAACCAGAAATGCGATCCGCTTTCCGGTATATGGACGGGCTTATGGCGGGACGGAGACCCGGCTGTTTACGGCGCTAACGACGGATACAAGCCTGAAAATGCCATGTCGGGACAAATCAGTTGGGATGGAACCACCGGAACCATTGAAGTACCGGATACCTATAAAAATTTGCGGTTCTGGAGAAATACGAGCGTTGCTAATCTGGCAGCCGGTCAAACAGCTACGTTAGCGGCAAATACATTGGGTTATGAGTGGGATTGGGAACAATATGAAAACAGTTACCCTGCCGGACGTATTACAATGTCGAGCACTACGGCAGACGGCCATACCCACAAATTATCTCTTTATAAGCACAGCAGCGGCGCGCTGGTTTTTGGCGCAGGCACGGTGCAATGGTCGTGGGGACTTGACGGCACACACGACAGAGGAACATCAGTACCTAATACAGCCATGCAACAAGCTACCGTGAACCTGCTGGCAGATATGAACGCGCAACCTGCCACCTTACAAAACGGTTTGGTTGCGGCTACTGCTTCAACCGATGTTGCACCGCCGGTTTCGGCAATCGTTTCACCTGTTAACAGCGCATCCTTACCCAAGGGAACTGCAGTAACTATTACCGGTACGGCTACTGATGCAGGTGGCGTTGTTGCCGGTGTTGAAGTTTCAACAGATGGTGGCTCTACCTGGCATTCGGCAACCGGAACGGCTAACTGGTCATACACCTTTACGCCCGCTGCAGAAGGAAACGTTACCATCATCAGCCGCAGCACAGATGACATTGGCAATATGGAACAAAATGGTGGCGAAACAGCTTCTAATTCCATAACGGTATCTGTTACCGGTGCTGCGCCTGTAAATTGCCCCTGCACCGTGTTTCAGCCGGCAGACGGACCATCTTCGGAAAAATACAACGACAACAGTGCAATAGAATTAGGCTTTAAATTCCAAACAAGTGAAAGCGGTTTTATTACGTCTATTCGTTTTTACAAAGCCGCCGGTGATGCCGGAACACATTCGGGCGAATTGTGGGACAGCAATGGCAGTTTGCTTGCCAGCGCAACATTTATCAATGAAAGCGCGTCAGGCTGGCAGCAGGCAGAGTTGACCAGCCCGGTTGCCGTTACAGCCAATACCACTTACACCGCTTCCATTTTCAGCAGTTCAGGAGATTATGCGGTTACCAATCCGTTCTTTACACAATCAATTACAAATGGACCGCTAACTGCGCTTGCCAACGGAAACGATGGTCCAAATGGCGTATATAAATACACGTCTTCTCCTGCCTTCCCAACTAGCAATTATCAAACAAGCAATTATTGGGTGGATGTTGTATTTAATATGAATACCGGTCCCGATGTTACGCCACCCGTTATCGCTTCTACTTTGCCATCAAACGGCGCAGTTGGCGTGAATGCAAATACTTCTGTAAGCATTGTTTTTAATGAAGCGATAGACGAATCTACCATCAACGCTTCTACCCTTAAACTTTTGAACGAAACACAAGCCGAAGTAGCGTCTTCCGTTTCTTACAACACCAGTACGCATAAAGCTACGATATCGCCATCTTCCGTGCTGGCTTATTCAAAAACTTACACAGTTGCCATAAAAGGCGGTACCAGCGATCCGCGTATTAAAGACATTGCCGGTAATGCCTTGGCAAGCGATTATACGTTTACTTTTACAACGGCCAATCCGCCGCCGCCACCGCCAACAGAAGGTACGGATGGACCGATCCTGGTTATCAGCGCCGCATCTAATCCGTTCAGCCGCTATCCCGTAGAAATACTAAGAGCAGAAGGCTTAAATGAATTTAAAGCGGTTGATATTTCTCAGGTAAACTCTGCTTTACTTGACAAATATGATGTGGTAATTGTTGGAGAAATTCCATTATCCGCTTCCGATGTAATGATGTTGACCGACTGGACAAACGCAGGCGGCACACTCATCACATTCAGACCGGACACAAAGCTGGCTTCTTTGTTGGGCATTACACCTGCTTCAGGAAACCTTGCCGATAAATACCTTTTGGTGAATACAAATACGGTTCCGGGCGCAGGTATTGTAAATGAAAGCATTCAGTATCATGGCACAGCTGACCTTTATACATTGAATGGAGCCGCCAGCTTAGCTACCTTGTATTCAAATGCAACCACGGCTACCATCAACCCGGCCGTAACCATAAATAATGTAGGAAGTAACGGCGGAATAGCCGTTGCGTTTACCTACGATCTTGCCCGTTCCGTTGTTTATACGCGGCAGGGAAATCCTGCCTGGGCAGGGCAAAAACGCGATGGTCAAATTGATCCGATCCGTTCGGATGATATGTTCTTTCCCGACTGGATAGATTTTAATAAAATCGCCATTCCGCAGGCAGATGAACAGCAGCATTTATTGTCGAACATTATTCTAACAGAGAATCTTCACCACAAACCATTACCTAAATTCTGGTTCTTGCCAAAAGACTTTAAAGCGGCAATTGTAATGACAGGCGATGACCATGGCGATGCCGGAATGAAGCCGCGTTTTGACATCAATATTTCCGAAAGTCCTGTTGGTTGTTCGGTTGACGACTGGGAATGTATTCGCTCTACCGGATATTTGTATGTTGGCTCAACTTTTACCAGTTCGCAGGCAAAACAATACACCGATCTGGGCTTTGAAGTTGCGATGCACGTAAATACCAACTGCCAGAACTTTACGCCGGGCGAATATCAGAATTTCATAACCAGTCAGTCATCTGATTTTCATACCGCTTTTCCGGATATTCCGTTGCCATCCACCAATCGGAATCATTGCATCGCTTTCCCCGACTGGAGCACCGTGCCTGAAACGGAAGCGGCGAACGGAATACGTTTAGATGTAAACTATTATTACTGGCCGGATTCATGGGTACAGAACCGTCCCGGCATGTTTACCGGCTCCGGTATGCCGATGCGCTTTGCCAAAATAGATGGCAGCCTGATAGATTGTTATCAGGCGGTTACACAAATGCCTGACGAATCGGGCGAAACCTTTCCGCAATTTTGCGATGCGCTGTTAGATAAAGCCGTTGGTACGCAAGGATATTATGGCATATTTACCACCAATATGCACTTTGATAATCCGAACCATGCTGGTGCCAATGCAATTGTAGCTTCCGCGAAAGCAAGAGGTGTTCCGGTAGTATCCGCCAAACAAATGCTTACCTGGTTAGATGGTCGTAACAATTCTTCTTTCGGAGATTTAACCTGGAACGGAAATACGCTGAACTTTACCGTTATGGCTGCTGCCGGCTCACGCAATATGCAGGGTATGCTGCCAGTTGCCGTTTCGGGCGGACAATTGTCTTCCATAACCTTTAATGGTTCTGCAGTAACCATTAAAAAGGAAGTAATAAAAGGCATTGAATACGCTTTCTTCCCGGCTGCTTCCGGTAATTACGCAGCTACTTACGCAATTGATAATGATGCGCCGGTTATTTCGTCTGTTATTGCCATGCCTCATACAAAAGGAACGGCCACCATTACCTGGACGACAAATGAAGTGTCTGATTCAAAAATTAGTTTTGGAACAAGCGCAAATGCGCTGCCGCTTGAAGCAGATTCATCAAGCCTGACGCTTACGCACAGCGTAATTGTCAGCGGCTTGGATGCGGGTGTTACATATTATTTCAGAGTATCCTCAACCGATGCGTCAAACAACACCACAACCGAACCGGTTGCTGCCAATGCGCCTTTGTCATTTATCATGGCTTCAGCACCTTGTATCAATGATATAACGGCCGATGATTTCAATGCAGGCACAACAGACGACAATACATTGGTTGCGCTGGAAGGCGATGGCGGCGTAATTTTAAAACCCTTGCTGAGCGATGAATTTTCCGGCACATCGCTGTCTTCAAACTTTACGGCAGGCAAATTTACCGGCGATGTTACAACGGTAAGTAACGGAACGGTTACTGTTGACGGTACGCATATTTATTCCAACAGCAGTTTTACGCCTGGTTCTTCGCTTGAGTTTGTGGCTACATTTAATCTGGGAACATATCAAAATGTTGGCTTTTCCTCTGATATTCCGTTCAACGACCCGCCCTGGATAACCATCGGGCAGGGCGGAAATTTAGACGGCAATTTATATGCACGGTCTTCAAACGGCGACGCTTTATCACTTGGATCGAACCTGTTGGGTGCGCCGCATCATTATCGCATACAATGGAATGCAGATAATTTTGAGTTTTATGTTGATGGAAATGAAATACCGGCAGCCACCATCAATTTATCCGTTACTCAAAATTTGTATGTTCAGATCAGCGATTACAATGTAAATGACGGAACCTTATCAGCCGACTGGCTACGTGTGTTGCCTTATGCTTCGTCAGGTACCTATACTTCACAAGTATTCGATGGCGGCGTTGCCAAAATATGGGGAGCGGTTACCTGGAATGCTGGTGCGCCAACAGGTACAAATGTTTCAATTGCTGTAAGAAAAGGAAATACGCCTGTTCCTGATGAAAGCTGGACATCGTTCACACCTGTTGCGGCATCCGGCGATAACACAAATGGCACATCAAGATACATTCAATACAAAGCCGATTTGCAAACGGCAAATACTTCGGTTACGCCGGTACTGCAAAACATATCAATCACCTGCTCAGCCGTAACAAACACACCTCCTGTTATTACGAAACAACCCGCTTCGCAAACGATATGTCCGGGCAACGATATTGTCTTCGGTTCTACTGCTACCGGCAATCCGGCACCAACGGTGCAATGGCAGGTAAGCACCGATGGAAACGGCTGGACGGACATTACCAATGCTACAGACAGTTTGCTAACCATCAACGCTACAACCGCAGATAACGGAAAAACCTATCGCGCCGTTTGGTCGAATACAGAAAATACCGTTTTTTCTGAAGTTGCAACCCTTACTGTGAATGCGGCTATTATTGCCTCAGTTTCAGGTAAGACAAGTGCTGCCTGTAGTAGCAACAACGGTTCTGTTACCATTAGTGCTTCCGGAGGGAATGCTCCATATAAGTATAGCTTAAACAGCGGTGCTTATCAAACGGGTAATACTTTTAACAATCTTTCACCCGATACATATTCGGTAACCGTAACAGATGCAGCCGGATGCAGCTCCACAATTAACGGTATTGTTATCGTAAGCACTTCACCCGTTAGTGTTAGAGCGACAACGGCAGCAGCCAGCAGTTGTAAAGACGACGGCAGCATCACACTTAGCGGAGCGGGCGGCAAAACGCCTTACACTTTCAGCCTCGATGGTGTTCAATTCAGCACCGTAAAAACATTCACGGGTCTGGCAGCCGGCTCTTACACCGGCTATGCAAAAGATGCCAAGGGCTGCGTGGGTTCGCTGGCAAACATTGTAGTTAATACCGTAGCACCCGTTAGCGTAAGAGCGACAACGGCAGCAGCCAGTAGTTGTAAAGACGACGGCAGCATCACACTTAGCGGAGCGGGCGGCAAAACGCCTTACACTTTCAGCCTCAATGGTGTTCAATTCAGCACCGTAAAAACATTTACGGGTCTGGCAGCCGGCTCTTACACCGGCTATGCAAAAGATGCCAAGGGCTGCGTGGGTTCGCTGGCAAACATTGTGGTTAATACCGCTTCACCCGTTAGCGTAAGAGCGACAACGGCGGCAGCCAGCAGTTGTAAAGACGACGGCAGCATCACACTTAGCGGAGCGGGCGGCAAAACGCCTTACACCTTCAGCCTCAATGGTGTTCAATTCAGCACCGTAAAAACATTTACGGGTCTGGCAGCCGGCTCTTACACCGGCTACGCAAAAGACGCCAAGGGCTGCGTGGGTTCGCTGGCAAACATTGTGGTTGCAAGAAAGACCTTTACATCATCTGTTACCAGAACAAATGTTTCCTGCAAAGGCGGCAGCAACGGCACCATTACAATCAGTAAAGCCGGAGGTGTTTCGCCATACACGTATAGCTTAGATGGCGTTCATTTTCAAACATCAAATAAGTTTATCAATCTTACGGCGGGTGTTTACACATCAACGGTAAAAGACGCAAAAGGATGCACTGCAACCGTAACAGGAATCACCATTACCGAACCGGCAACACCTTGCAACAATAACCTGATTACCGAAAATTTTGATGGCAGGAACTTACGAAATGATGACAACGATTTGGTTGCATTTGTAAGTCCGAATCCAAGCGTAAGCGAGTTTACTTTATCAGTGAAGGGAAACAATAAAGAAAGCATTGAAATTCGGGTGGCGGATATTTATGGAAAAGTCATTTATTCAACAAAAGGAACTGTCTCTCAGACCTTTCATTTCGGAAACAATTTTTCAGCCGGTACTTATGTTGTTGAAATACGGCAGGGCATAAACAGAAAGGTTTTAAAAGTTGTAAAACAATGACGAGTCCTTGAATCTTTTAATCCGTTTCATACTTTTTTATAAAACAAAGGTCGCAGCAAATGTTGCGACCTTTGTTTTAATGTTTCATATAAAGCGAGTAAATCAAATTCTGCTTAATAAATTCTATGCTGCATTTTCAAATAATTAATAATACCAATCGGATATGGAAGATATTTGATAATATGATAATGAAAGCCAAGCTGAGATTACGTTTTACTAACATGGTTCAGACCATTTCCGTTATACGAATGATATAAAAAAATTCAAAATGAAAAAGTAAAATTCAAGAATCGGACTATCTGTTTTTCAGATGAAACAAATTCTTTTACTTTTGAATTTTTGCCTGTTACTTACCGTACATAATGCCGGCAACAGGAAGATGATTAAACAATAAATGCCAGTGCGCAGGATTTAAATTCATAATGACGAATGATTTTATACAAGTGAATATATGTAAAGTGTGATGAACAAACAGCAATTATCATCCCGTTTATTTATACAAAACAAGTCTTTGTTAACTGCAAATGCAAGCTGTTTGAATGATAAATTTTTAAACAAAAAGAAAAGGCAGCCTTAATAAAAGCGAAATCATTTTTTATAAGCCGGTAACAAACAATAAGCAGTAATAGAATTTGCCTTGGCAGACAATGCAAGTGAACTTATAAAACTGTTTACTTAAGTAAGAATATAAAAAACAAGGCGTTTGATAATTACCAAACACCTTGTTCTATTTTATGAAATGATTGTTTTATGCAGGCACTTTCCGCGCCGTTTCTCTCTCCCAAAAACGGTGCTGCGCAATGGCTTCGATAAATGGTTCAGACATTTGCTTTGCATCGCTGCCAATGATAATACCTTCTTTAGTTACCACGATATCCGTTTTGTTATCCGGCAATTTATTTGCAAAATAAGTAACCGCCAATGCATTCATTGCATCGGTGTCGGCTGCAATGGCTTTGCAATGTTTAAAAGCTTCATTTAAAAACTGAACCGCATCGGCATCTGCAGCTATCGTTGCCACGCTACCTGCGCCGCCGGGTACATACACAGCATCATACAATACAGAAGCCGCTGTAAGATAGCTTTCATCAACCGGTATCTGTTTACCGTTTTCAGACAAAACAAAGCCGCCGCGCGGAGCAATGATTTTTGCCATCGCGCCTCCCTTCTCCAGAGCGGCTTTCATCATCATTACGCTTGTATCGTTTACACCATCTGCCGTAAGAAATGCAATCTTTCTTGTTTTGATGGTATTTTTTATTGTGTTCTTCATACTCAAAGCATCGCTTTTAGCAACGGAACTTTCGGCTTTATAAGGCTGATAAGCCGCTACATCGGCATCAGCGGGCACGCCTGCATTGAGTGGTTCATCGCTATCGGCAGGCACTTGCAAGCCAATGCCATAAGCCACTTCTGTAGCTAAATAATTATCAATCTGGTTGAGTTGGCGCAGCAGTCGCAGCTTTATCTCCTTACGATTCACTTTGCCCAACTCAAACGTCAGGGCTTTAATGATGTGCATTTGCTCCGGCTCGCTCTGGCTGTTAAAAAACAATCGCGCCTGACTGTAATGATCAAAGAAACTACGGCTTCGTTCACGCACTTTTTTTGCATCAATTTTTTCCGCGTAAGATGTAAATCCGCCCTGGCTCATCATAGCCTGGTAAGGGCACCCGCCGCCAATTGAATTGGGACTATAACTTACGCCACCTTTGTTAATGGTATGCTGATGCAATCCATCACGCTGGTTGTTGTGAACCGGCGCAACGGAACGGTTAATGGGTATCTGATGAAAATTTGGTCCGCCAAGACGAAGCAACTGCGTATCGGTATAAGAAAACAATCTGCCCTGCAACAATGGATCGTTTGTAAAATCAATGCCCGGCACCACATGACCTAAATGAAACGCGACCTGTTCGGTTTCGGCAAAATAATTATCTACGTTTCTGTTGAGCGTCATCTTGCCCACACGTCTTACCGGAACTAATTCTTCGGGTATCAGTTTGGTGGCATCCAGCAAATCAAACTCATACTTAAATTCATCTTCTTCGGGTACAATCTGCAGGCCCAGTTCCCATTCAGGATAATCGCCGTTTTCAATGGCTTCCCACAAATCGCGGCGATGAAAATCGGGGTCTTTTCCAGATATTCCCTGCGCTTCTGTCCACGCCACGGAATGCACGCCCAGCAAAGGTTTCCAATGAAATTTTACAAAGCAGGACTTGCCTTCATCATTCACCAAACGAAATGTGTGAACGCCAAAGCCTTCCATCATACGTAAACTACGTGGAAGCGCACGGTCGCTCATTACCCACATCAGCATGTGTATGCTTTCAGGCATCAGCGAAATGAAGTCGTAAAACGTATCGTGCGCCGATGCTGCCTGCGGTATTTCGTTGTGCGGCTCGGGCTTCACGGCATGAATAAAATCGGGGAATTTTGTAGCATCCTGAATGAAGAACACGGGGATGTTATTGCCCACCAGATCGAAGTTGCCTTCTTCGGTATAAAACTTTACGGCAAAGCCGCGTACATCGCGCGCCAGATCGCTGGAACCACGCGAGCCGGCTACCGTTGAAAACCTCACAAACAGAGGTGTTTCACGCGAAGTATCGGTTAAAAAACCAGCTTTTGTAAACTCATTCAAGGGCTCATACAATTTAAAAACGCCGTGTGCGCCCACACCACGTGCATGAACCACGCGCTCAGGTATTCGCTCATGATCGAAGTGTGTCATTTTTTCGCGGTAAATAAAATCTTCGAGCAGCGTAGCGCCACGCGGGCCGGCTTTAAGCTGGTTGAAATCATCATTAACGCGCAAGCCCTGATTTGTAGTTAAAAACTGGTTCTGTGCGTTTTCAACATCTTTTGAAAGGTCGCTGATTTTTACATTGTCAGCTGTTTCGTTTGTCATGTCTTTTTTGTTTTCCATAGATGGCTAATTTTACTTTTTTCGTTATAAATTTTTGTGCAAAAATGAATCCGTTAAAAACATGTAAACAGCCAACAAAGTCTTTCATTTAACAAATAAAACAGATTCATGAGAAATACCATACATATTCAACAGCCTGTCATAAATTTTCACAAATCACTTTTGTTTTTCCACATTTCTTTTTATTAATTCTTTGGCATTATTTCATCAACAGTAATAAGTAAAAAATAAATTATTGCAATCATAAACAGTACTGTTACTGCAATGAAATGCGGTTGCCGGAATAATGCACGTTCGGGTAAAATGAATAAATACAACGATGATGAAATAAAAATATAAGATAAAGGAAATATGATTTTACACGCTGCTTAGCAATGCAATAAATCAAAATCATGATTTTTTTTAGATTGCATGGGCGTTGTTGCATGAATAAATATAAAGATGAGCGATAGTTATTCACTTATAAAAAAGAACAGGCATAGATTAGTTAGTTAGTGGTTACAACATCATTAACAACACAATCTATACCTGATGAGTAAAGATAAGTACAAAGTCAGAAACTGGTCGGCTTACAATAATGGATTACAGCAACGCGGGTCTTTGTGTTTATGGATAGAGAAAGACATTGCAGATCATTGGAAAGCTCCCCGTGAGGGGAACAGGCGTGGGGGTCAGAAGCAATACAGTGATAGGGCTATAGAAATATGCCTTACCATCCGTAAGATATACCACTTGGCATTGCGGCAAACGGAAGGCTTTATGTGCAGTTTTTTCAAACTGACAAAAGCAGATGTAAAAGTGCCCCATTACAGTGTAATCTGCAGGCGCAGCAAGGCTTTGGATGTGAAGCTGCAGACAGGAGGGAGCAACAGAACGGTTACAGATATAGTGGTTGACAGCACGGGTCTGAAGGTATATGGAGAAGGGGAATGGAAAGTTCGCAAACATGGAGCGGGCAAGCACCGCACCTGGATGAAACTGCATGTGGCAGTGGATGAACAGACACAACAGGTGGAAGCGGTAACACTGACTACCAATGCGGTTGATGACGCCACTGAAGTGGATGCCTTATTGACACAGATCAAAAAGGAAGTAAAAAGTTTTACAGGCGACGGTGCTTACGATAAAAAGAAGGTGCGTAAACGGTTGGCAAAAGACAATATAGAACAGGTTATACCGCCAAGGAAAAACGCAGTGATGAGTAAAAAAGGGGATGCCTGTTTACAACAAAGGGATAGAGCTATAGAAACGATAGGGGAAACAGGACGAAAAGAATGGAAAATTCAAACCCGTTATCACCAGCGGAGTAAAGCGGAAACCACGATGTTCAGGTACAAAACAATTGTGGGTGATAAGTTATTGGCAAGACGAAAAGAAAATCAACTCACAGAAGTAAGAATTGGTTGCAAAATATTAAACATAACATTGAAAACAAGCAAACCAATAAGCGTAAAAGTAGCTTAACGATTCCAGGATAGGTTATTTAAACCTTATAAATTGATTCATGCAACAAAGCCGATTGCATGTGTAAATGTGCAATGCAAAAATTCAATATCGAAAAATACAGCTTCCGCATCAGAATGCAGGCAATTGGCCATGGAAAGAAGTCATTTGCCTTTTACATTTACTTCTTCATCTGATGCCTTTACACATCGATGAATATGCCAAAACAGCATTGGCTACTGTTTTCCTCAAAAAAATAAACCTGCCGCTATTTCCCTTTGAAAAAGGGCGATAAATACTATGGTTTTGCAGCATCAAGAAAAGAAAACAATTGAATTAAACTACTGTCTTTTCCTGCATCTGGTTTATTGGCTGATAAATAAACTTTAATCTGATCAGAAAAATGCGGCAGCTTCTTTTTTACGGTATTTACATTGGCTTTACCTCCCAATGAAACCATTCTATTCTCTTTTGGATAAAAAATAAAATATTCCTGAACCGGAAAATATTCGCTTTCAAAAGGTCCGTTGTATTTGGTAGTTTCTCTTATTTTTTTGTGCTGCCATCGCAAAAGAGTTAACAAATTGCCCTCGTATAATACTTCATAAAATGTTGAACTGTCGTTTCTGCCAATGCCGGGAAATCCGTTTATAAAATGATACGTTTTCAATGCAACCGAATCTTCCGCAGATTGTATCGAAAATTCTTTTACCGGATAATTAACCGGGTACATATTTCCATTTCTTTTAAAAAACAATTTATCGTTATACAACGAATAGTTGATAGCCGAATCGGAAATAACATTGCCATTGGTCAATTTTACCATGCCAAACGCCCATTGATTTTGTAAAAACGGACTGCCTTCAATGTTAGAATGATCTCCCACAGGAATGGGTTCGCCTTTTCCGTTATAAATAATAAAATCATGCTGAATTCCATCGGCGCCTTTGTATTGCGCGCCCTGCAACTGCTGGCAATTGCTTAGCAAAGGAAATATAAGCCAGGTGAGCAACATAAGTTTCTTCATACGGTTGTAATTTTTCAATGATTATAGTACTTTTTGTACGGTTCGTTAGAAACAGCAATCAGCTTTTTGAGAAAAAATGCAACGTCAAACGATACTGATTGTTTATCTGATTGAAAGCCAAAACAACCTGTAAAATCTGATGTAAGGCAAGCGGCATATTCTTGATGTATCAGATTTTTCCAAATACCTGATCTACCTGTCTCTCGGTTAAATAACAATACCCCGTTGGCAGATAAACAACAGCGCAAACCGATCTTAATATTTTCGTTGTGCCAATTACAACCAACTTTTTACCTAAGGTTATGGTTATGCTGTAATTTCTTTGCATTCTTTTTTTGTCTGTAAATACAGATTTGATGATATCGTACAATTGATTTACCGCATGGTTGCCGCCCGAAAATCTGATGCCCTGGTAATCTGCCGCATCAGGGTGCTGCTCGTTTCGAACAAGCAACGTAAAAAGCGTATCCTCTTTTGTAACCGAATACTCAAGCCGCGTATGCAGAACGGTACCATCCATACATTGCCCGACCGGTACGGAAGTTTTACTATTGAAATTTTCCTTAGTTTGAGAATAAGAGAAATAGCAAAGCAGAAGCAATATGGATAAGCAAACGACTTTCATACAAGGAAGCAGGCGAAACCTGCTTTGTAAAAATAAAAAAATTTATATGCAAAAAGACCATGAATTTTTGTATGGCAAATTTATTTTGAATTAAAAAGCTGTAAATCACTTTTTGACATTCATGAAAAATGCCGCAAAAAATGCGGCATTAGTATATCAGAAATCCAATCGTATAAAAATAAAAGATTCTATTATCCGATCGCCATTTCGGGATTGAATTTTTCAGTTTCCTGATAAATCTCTTTCGTTTCTTTTGCCGGCAATGCAACCGGCTGAAATCTTGATAAATAAATATACCCGATAACGCTTGAGGCAATGGAAGCCGTAATAATAGCAACCTTAGATATAACCAGCAATTCGGGCAAATTGTAAGCCAGCGAAGATGTAAAAATAGACATGGTAAAGCCAATGCCGCCCAACATGCCAACACCCACAAGTTGCTTGTAAGAAGAGTGATTCGGCATATCTGCCAGGCCGGTTTTGGAAGCAAGAAAAGAAAACAGAAAAATACCCACCGGTTTACCGATAAATAAGCCAAACGCAATTCCGTATGCAATTGAGCTTGTATAAACACCCGAAAAAGAAGACGGTAAAATGATTGCCGTATTTGCCAAAGCAAACAAAGGCATGATGAAAAAGTTGACAGGCTTATGAAGCAGGTGTTCCACTTTCGCCAGTTTGTCCAACGGCATTGTGAAAGCCATTACCACACCGGCAATGGTAGCATGAATGCCGGAATTAAAAAGACAATACCAAAGTAAAACGGCAGGTATTACGTAGAATATGGTTGCTTTTGGCTTCAGTTTATTTAACATCAAAACGGCTAAAAAACACAACAGCCCGCCACCGAGATACAGTAAATTCAAAGTAGAAGAATAAAAAATAGCAATGGTAATAACGGCACCCAAATCATCTATAATGGCTAAGGCTGCCAGAAATATTTTTAACTGTACCGGAACTCTTTTTCCGAGAAGCGAAAGGATAGCCAAAGAGAATGCGATATCGGTAGCCATTGGAATGCCCCAGCCATGCCGGAATTCTGTGCCGCCGTTAAACAACCAGAAAATAATGGCCGGACAAATCATGCCACCTAAAGCAGCGACAATCGGTAACATTGATTTTTTTACGGTTGACAGCTCACCAATGGTAATTTCCCGTTTAATTTCCATTCCCACAAAAAAGAAAAAAAATGCCATAAACAAATCATTTACCCAGGTAAGCGGATTTTCGGGTAAATGAATAAAAGGGACTGACATGTCTGTTTGCCAGAAATTGATGTAGCCGTTTTGTAGAGAAGCGGTATTGGCGATAACCAAAGAGGCGGCAGTGCATAAAATTAATAATATGCCACCCGCCCGGCTATCATTAAAAAAATCCCGCAATGGAGAAAAGATATGAGAAATCGGTTTTTTCACGGCGCTTGCTTTTGTTGATTCTTGCTTATGGTTTCTATAACAAATAATAAATTATTTATTATGAATTATTGATGGTCAAAAATAAAGAATAGTTTCAAAAAAAGATTAGGATCAGAGGTTTTTTATATTTTTTTCCTTTTAAAGTTTTTAAAATTTATAAAAATTTATTGTTTGTGGATAATTACACTTAAATAGCATTTATTTATAAAAATTATAATGTATTGATTATTTCATAGCCGCGCATACGAAATTTTTACAAAAAAGATGAAACTTATTTCCGGTTGTAGAAATCCTTTTTTCGTTTTTATGGTTTAGGAAATTTTATCAAATAAAGAAAGTGCACTTTTAAAAAAATTTTTTTTAATATATGTAATATTATTAGGTATAAATAAATACAATTATATTTACAAAAGCTTATTATTTTTTATAAACAAAAAAGAGGCTGTCTCAAAAGACGAGACAGCCTGTTTTTAAGTAAACAAATTAATCTACAACCACCGTTTCTTCAAAAACAAAACCTCCGTAAGCTACATTGCCGTGCTCGCCAAGATCCAAACCTTCAATCTGCTCGGCATCGCTGACGCGCAGCCCGATTGTTTTTTTAATGATAAAGAAAACTATAAACATGGCTACAAAAACATATATCATTACCGAAAACACACCTGCTGCCTGAATGCCAAGCTGCGTCCAGCCGCCGCCGAAAAACAGCCCGTCTTTAATGGCGGTATCTTCTGTCCAGTATTGTGCATCTATGGCATGCTGACCAAACAATCCCACCGCTAATGTTCCGAAAGCGCCGCAAATTCCATGTACGCTAACAGCACCAACGGGATCGTCTATTTTCAACGTTCTCTCAAAAAACAAACAACTGAAAAATACCAGCACACCAGCAATTAAACCGATAATTACGGCGCTGCCCGTGCTTACGGAAGCACAGGGAGCGGTGATGGCTACCAAACCTGCCAGTGTTCCGTTTAACGTCATGGGTAAATCGGGTTTTTTAAATCGTAACCACGAAGTAATTAAGGCAGCAACAGCGCCTCCGGCTGCGGCCAATGTAGTTGTAACCGCAATATGAGAAACACCGCTTACCGCTACCAATGTCGAGCCCGGATTGAAACCATACCAGCCAAACCAAAGAATAAATACTCCGAGCGCTGCGATGGGCAAATTGTGCGGACGAATTTCGTTTACACCGCCGTCTTTTCTGTATTTGCCAAGGCGTGGACCCACCAGAATGGCGCCGGCAAGTGCCGCCCAGCCGCCCACCGAATGCACAACTGTGGAACCGGCAAAATCACGCATTCCCATATCGCTCAGCCAGCCGCCACCCCAAATCCAGTGACCGCTGATCGGGTAAACGATAGCTGATATTACGCAGGAATAAATAATGTAGGAAATAAGCTTTGTTCTTTCTGCCATGGCGCCCGAAACAATGGTAGCAGCCGTAGCGGCAAATACTACCTGAAACAGCCAGGCGGCGCTTATGCTGTAACCCGCCGTATCGGTAGGTGCATTGGCAGACCCTAAAAAGGCAAGTGCGCTGTCAAACCCGAAATAATTTGAATCTCCGCTCGAATACATGATGGCATAACCCACTGCCCAAAAAAGCAGGGAGCCGAAACAAAAATCCAGCAGGTTCTTCATCATGATATTGACGGAGTTTTTTGCTCTTGTCATGCCCGATTCTACCAAAGCAAAACCGGCCTGCATAAAAAACACCAAAAATGCGGTGAGACAAAGCCAGATAATGTTTGCTACATCCTGCGGCAAAGCAGGCACCGGCGCTGCAGCATCCTGCGAATAACCAGCTATGGGAATTATGGCTGTAACTGCCAAAAAAATTAGGACGGTCCATCCGGACGTAATAACAGATTTACTTTTTTTAAAATTCATTTTTTTCATTGTCAGGTATTTGGTAGTAAAAAGTAGTTTTTTAATTTAAAAATGATAAGTAGCCGCTAATATTCCCGTTACGGTGCTTTTTGTGGTGCCGCCATCATTTTTTTCAAAGATTTCATCTTTGCCTGCATCCAATCTTAGTTCGGGAATTATGGTCAGATTTCCGACTTTAAAGTTGGGAGAAAGTGTAACATCGAAGATACTGGTTGAGCCAAAGGCGACATCCAATACTCCTTTTTTATTATCGAAATATTCGCCGCGCAACGTAATACCAAAATTGCTTAGCGGGTCGTAGTTAAAGTATAAAGCCGATCCCCACCAGGCATTGCCATCACCGCCGTCGGGTTTTACAGATTGAACCGTTCCGTTATACCCGATACCAAACTGGTCGGAAGCGGCAATATTTAAAACAAGATCGAACTGGGTAAGACTGAAGCTGCCACCATAGCTGCCCTGATAATTTACATACGCTTTAAATTTGTCATCTTTCGTTGCTGTGCTGAATTGCGCCAGCGCAAATTTGCGGGCAGAAACGGTAGTGGCGTTATCTGTTGGGTTGGCAATGCCGATCATCAAAGCGCTTTTTTCGCCCAAACCAATGTCAGCTTTCAAACCGGTGTGCGAAAACGGCCCGTACGAAAACATGTAATCCATGCTGTAATTGCGGTTCAGGTAAGCATCCACCAGTTCATAGCCGATGTGCGTAGCCCATTTTCCCATCGTAAGTTTAAATTTGTCCGTAATAGCGTAACTGACGTTTAGTTGCTTTACGGCAGCTAAGGTTACAAAACCGTTTTTTCCTTCCGAAGTTGAGCCATCCGGGTAATTAAATTCTTCTGCCCGTCTGCCAAAACCAAGATCAACAAAGGCACTTGCTTTCCCGAAGCTATGAGCCGCCTGCAGGCTTGCCATGCCCAATTCAAAAGAGTTCTGCGATCCGGTAAAGCTGGTATAGCTGTTGAACGGTGCCGTTTTAGGATCGTTGAAATTGTAACGATAATATACATCTACCGAGCCGGTAATGCTTACACCGGCAACTTCGATTCCGGGGTCGGCTGCTTTGCCGCTGGAGTCTTGCGCCTCTGCAAAAACAGAACAAGCGAAAGCAACAGAAAGAAACAATACGTGTTTTTTCATTGAAATTGTGTTTTTGGTGAACAATAAAATCTTGCTGGCAGGCAAAAGACAGAAGTGATCTAATATTTTTTTGCATCCTGAACACCAAACTCCAATTATACGATCGCTTCTTTATTCAGTTATATCTTCTTTTGGTAATGCTTGGGTCGTAAAATTTATGGTTATTATCAATATCCATATAATATTTAGCTACTGCATTTTGACGGTGTTTTCATGCATGTTACTTTTGGTATAAAAATTAAAAAAATATTAATTTATTTATAGCAAATAAACCAAAGAATATTCAATAAAAATTATTTTATTATCATTTTCGTTTAAAAAATAGAAATAGCTCGGTTTTAAGCAAAAATTTTGAAAAAAAATTATTTTTCTATTAAAATTTAAAATAGTTTAATTTATTATAATGTTTATATTTTATTCTTTTTTTCTTTGTTCGATTTTAGGCAATGCGCCTTTTATAACAAATAATTAAAAATCAAAGACGTGTTTTTTTGGTTAATACTCAAATGAAATTTAAAAAACTTATTCGCAGAAGATAAATTTTAGCGTAAAAAACCGGCTTATAAAAAATTTACTTCTATTTTCGATTTATGTAATTAATTACAATAATTTAAACAAAAGCTAACAATGGCAAAATTAGAGTACATCTGGCTGGATGGTTATAAGCCAACACAAAGTTTGAGAAGCAAAACCAAAATTGAAAAAGACTTTAGCGGTAAGTTAGAAGATTGTCCCGGCTGGAGCTTCGACGGTTCTTCAACCGAGCAGGCACCTGGCGGTTCTTCTGACTGCGGTTTGAAACCCGTTTTTTTATGCAAAGATCCGCAACGAAAAGACGCTTATCTGGTAATGTGCGAAGTAATGAATGCCGATGGTACGCCGCATCCGTCGAACGGAAGAGCTACGATTGAAGATGATGATAACGATTTTTGGTTCGGATTTGAACAGGAATATTTTTTATGGAATCCGGAAACAAATAAGCCGTTGGGTTTTCCTGATGGTGGTTTCCCTGGTCCGCAAGGTCCGTATTACTGTTCGGTAGGCGCCAAAAACGCTTTTGGCCGCGACATTGTGGAAGAGCATTTGGACGCCTGCCTCGAAGCCGGTTTAAATGTGGAAGGCATTAACGCAGAAGTAGCAGCCGGGCAATGGGAATTTCAGATTTTTGCCAAAGGCGCAAAAGAAGCGGGCGATCAGATGTGGGTTGGCCGTTATCTGTTAGAAAGAATAGGCGAGAAATATAACGTTGCCATCAACTGGCATTGCAAGCCGTTGGGTACGCTGGACTGGAACGGTTCGGGCATGCACGCCAATTTTTCCAATTCCACGCTACGCAACGCAGGCAGTAAAGAAGTGTATGATAAAATTTGCGAAGCCTTTCGCCCGGTTATCAAAGAACACATTGCCGTGTATGGCGCCGATAACGACATGCGTTTAACCGGCAAGCATGAAACTGCTTCCATTAACGATTATAGTTTTGGTGTTTCAGATCGCGGCGCTTCTATCCGCATTCCGCTGGCAACGGTGCAGCGCGGCTGGAAAGGCTATCTCGAAGATCGCCGCCCCAATTCGGCTGCCGATCCTTATAAAGTTGCCGCCCGGATTATTAAAACCGTTAGCCCGGTAAAATAAGATAAAGAAATAAGGCAATTTCAAATGATACAAAAGCTGTTATTCAGGTAACAGCTTTTTTGTTGTCACAATTTTTTACTTCGCTTGCTTTTATTTAAAAGTTTCATACAGATTTCTTTGCGGCTGATTTTTGTCTCACCTTTACCGACTGTTATAAATATGGCGACAAAAGAATTAAGTAACAGGCAGGCATATTTTAATTATCAGATTGATGATAAATATGTAGCGGGTATCGCTCTGCTTGGCACAGAAGTAAAATCGGTAAGAGAAGGAAAAGTTAGCTTTACCGACAGTTTTTGCTTGTTCGATGGCAAAGGTTTGTGGCTACGCGGCATGTACATTGCCGAATATGCCCTGGGCACTACCAATAATCATATTGCTGTTCACGACAGAAAATTGTTACTTACAACGCGGGAATTAAAAAGATTAAAAGCGGCTACCAAAGAACGCGGCTTTACCATTATGCCGTTACGCCTTTTTTTTAATGACAGAAACTTAGTAAAAGTAGAAATTGGTTTGGCGCGTGGTAAAAAAACGCACGATAAACGTGAAACCATTAAGAAGCGCGATACGGAGCGCGAAATTAAACGCTACCTGAAATAAAATATTTTGGTTTATAATTGTTTCTAACCTTTTCAAAAAAATGGTTGTTAACAAGTAAAAAAAACCCCGGTGGAGAACCATCGGGGTATATAAGCAAGCAACCGAAAACGGATTATTTAAAACCCGCTATAAAAGTAATAACTTTTTCATAACATGCAAGATTATTGTCAACAATTAAATCCTAATCAAACCTATCAGGGATTGTTTATTGAGCGGTACGATTGTTTTTGAATAATTTCGCGCCCCAAACAGCAACGGATGTACACGATTAAAATAAATTTTGAGCAGAAAGGATTACAACCCGTAACGCTTACGGACATTGAGCCCGACCAGAGTTTGCTGGAAGTGTGTTTGGATAATGATATTGATCTTCATCATAACTGCGGTGCGGTTTGCGCATGCAGCACCTGCCACATTTACGTAGATAAAGGAATGGATAATCTGGAAGATATCAGCGACCGCGAAGAAGATTTTATAGACCGCGCCATAAGTCCGCGCATCAACTCACGCCTTGGTTGTCAATGCGTACTATTGGAAGGCGACGGAGAAGTTGGCATAACACTGCCTGACCAGACACAATTTTTAGGAGAATAAAATTATAAACATCATCTTATGATGACTCATTTTGAGCCGCCTATTACCTGGAACGATCATGAAGATATTGCGATGAAATTGTATGAGCGTTTTGGCGATGATTTTACCGAAGGAAAAATTTACCGCCTCCGGTTTACCGATTTATTGGAATGGATTTTACAAATACCCGGCTTCGACGGCACGCGTGAGCAAAGCACAGAAGGTCATCTGGAAATGATACAAAGTGCGTGGGTATATGAATGGCGCGATAATCAATAAAACCCCCAACCCCTGAAGGGGAGTTTGGAGCAGTGTAAGTAAGTAAGTGTTAGTTTGATTGTAATTTAAAATGAAAAAGGCAACCAATAATGAACAGACTCAAAACTCCCCTTTAGGAGATGATGGCTTTGCTTCCATCACCACATTTGTGTTTGATATAGATGGCGTACTTACCGATGGCAACTTAATTATTCTGCCTGATGGCGTAATGGCGCGCAGAATGAACATCAAAGACGGCTATGCATTGCAGCTTGCAGTAAAAAAAAATTACCGGGTTGTCATCATCTCCGGGGGCAATTCTGCGGAAGTAAAAGAAAGGCTGAATTTATTGGGTATTGAAAATGTATTCATGCGCGTCAGCGATAAAAAAAAATGCCTTTCAGATTTTTTAACAGCCAGCAGCATAAGCAACAAAAACGTTTTGTTTATGGGCGATGACATACCAGATTTTGAGGTGATGCAGTTTGTTGCCGTTGCCTGTTGCCCGGCCGATGCCGCGCACGAAATAAAAGCCATCAGCCATTATATTTCTCCGAAAAGAGGAGGACAAGGATGCGCCAGAGATGTGATAGAAAAAGTATTGTCGCTGCACAATCAATGGTTGCCCGATACGCATATAAAATCTCAATAAAAAAGTTTGTAACGTGATGCAGATGCGTGCTTTTTTTACCCTGATACGCTGGCAGAATCTTCTGTTCATCGCCATCACACAGGCATTGTTTGCTTACTGCATCATTACACCGGTATATGAAGCTGCTTCCCGTAAACCGATTGTAACCGGCGCAACATTGTTTCTTCTCATCCTGTCTTCGGTTTTTATTGCGGCAGCCGGTTATATCATTAACGATTATTTCGATTTAAATATTGATCAGATAAACAAGCCGGATAAAGTAATTGTAGGTAAAACGCTTGCACGGCGCATGGCAATTTTGTTTCATCTTGTTTTAAGTTTACTCGGCATTGCCATCGGGTTGTATCTTGATGTAACTACCAGAATTTTGTTGTTAAGCGTAGCCAATTTCATTTGCGTTTTGCTGTTGTTTGCCTACTCCATCTCGCTTAAAAAAAAGCTGCTGATCGGTAATATTTTAATCTCACTGCTTACGGCATGGACAGTGCTTGTGATTACCTGGTGCGAAACCAGAAATCTGTTGTCGCCGCTTGGCGTAAGCCGTATAAAAATTACGCGATATACATTATTGTATGCCGGTTTTGCATTTATCATTTCACTGATCCGCGAAGTAATTAAAGACATGGAAGACATGGAAGGCGACCGGCGTTATGGCTGCACAACCATGCCGATTGTGTGGGGCGTGCCTGCTTCCAAAATATTTATTTCGGTTTGGCTGGTAGTGCTGCTTGCCCTGCTGGTAAGCCTGCAGTTTTATGTTCTGCAGTTTCACTGGTGGCTAAGCGCTTTGTATAGCATTATTTTTATCATTGCGCCGCTCATTAATGTGTTTCGCAAACTGTTTTCGGCTACCACTTCCGGCGACTATCATCAGCTTAGCAGCTATACCAAACTGATTATGCTGACCGGCATTTTATCCATGATTTTTATTAAATACTATTCCTGATTTTTTATGATGCAACCCATTATCCTCGCTTCGCAATCGCCGCGCAGAAAGCAATTGCTGGAATGGGCGGAAGTGCCGTTTGAAATGATTGTAAAACATGCCGAAGAAACGTTTCCGGTAGGCATGACGATAACTGATGTTCCGGTGCACATTGCCCGCAACAAAGCGCTTGCGGTAAAAGAATTTTTACCTGTTGCCAATAAAATTATCTTAGCTGCCGACACGGTTGTTGCAATTGACAACGCCATCATTGGCAAGCCAAAAAATAAAGAACATGCCATAGAAATCCTGTGCCATTTATCCGGCAGAAAGCATGAAGTAATTACCGGCGTTGTGATATTGCATAATGACAAGGAAACAGCTTTTGCCGATATTACTTCCGTTGTTTTTCATGAGCTTACCGAAGAGCAGATTGTTTTTTACATAGATAAATACAAGCCTTACGATAAAGCCGGCGCGTATGCCATTCAGGAATGGATTGGCGTGGTTGGAATAAAATCTGTAAGCGGTGATTTTTATAACGTAATGGGACTGCCGGTAAGCCGCGTGGTGCAAGCGTTGCAGCAAATAGAAGATAATAAACATTGAATAGCTGTTAAACATCTTCTTTCACCTGTTATGATTTGCGATTCTTCATTTGTAGCAAAAACGCAGTACAAAACTTTTACACCCGTCTTCATTTCAGGCAAGATATTGGCATTTAAGAGAGAAATATTTTGTCTTGCTGATTGAATTTTCTGATAAAGGCTTGTATTGCCGCGCAGGTAATTTTTATATTGATCCCTGGCAGCCTGTTGATCGCGCTGTTATCACGCACGCGCATAGCGATCATGCGCGCGCAGGAAGCAATTATTATTTATGCCATCATTACACCAAACCCTTACTGCAGGCGCGTTTGGGCGATTTTTACTATCAAAGCGTAGATTGGAACGAAACGTTGGACATGAACGGCGTAACAGTTTCTTTACATCCCGCCGGGCATATCATCGGCTCATCGCAAATACGGGTTGAATGCAAAGGCGAAGTGTGGGTAATAAGCGGCGATTATAAAACAAAAGACGATGGCATCAGCGGCGCGTTCGAGCCGGTAAAATGCCACACGTTCATAACTGAATCTACTTTTGGTTTACCCATTTATAAATGGAAGCCGCAGCAGCAAACTTATGATGACATTAAAAGCTGGATACAAAAAAATCAATCGAAAGGCGTAAGCAGCGTATTGATTGCTTATAGCCTGGGAAAAGCGCAGCGCGTATTGCAGCCGGTGAGCGAAGTTACTGATGTGATTTATGCGCATGGCGCCATAGATAATATGCAAAAGGCATTGAAGAATTCGGGTTGGCGCTTTCCCGACGTAGAACGCATCACGCCGGAAACACCAAAGAGCAAATTAATTGGCAGCGTTGTAATTGCGCCGCCCAGCGCCGACGGCACATCGTGGATGAAAAAATTTTCCCCTTCTGCAGTTGGCGTGTGCAGTGGCTGGATGCAGGTGCGGGGCAGCCTGCGCAGACGCAATGCTGACGCGGGTTTTGCTTTGAGCGATCATGCCGATTGGGATGGTTTGTTAACCGCCATTCGGGCTACCGGCGCAGAAAAAGTGTATGCCACGCATGGCTTTCAAAGCGCGCTGAGCCGTTACTTAAATGAGCATGGCATAGAAGCCGCCGAAGTGCATACCGAATATGGAAATGATGAAGAGGAAGGTGCTACGCCCCCATCCCCTGAAGGGGAGTTTGAAGAAAAAGACATGGATGGAAAGGATGATTTTGTAATAAACAAATAGCGAATGAATCAAGAGGTTGATTATACCAACATCATTAAAGAAGAACACTCTCTCGACGCGCAAACAGATGCGCTTCCTGATGAGCTTTCAAACGTCCCTTCAGGAGATGGCGGCGGTCTTTCTGCCTTTGCTTCGCTTGTGCAAATCATCGGCACTTCAACCAAAACATCAGACAAACTAACTGCGCTTCAAAACTATTTTGCGGTAGCCGATGATAAAGACAAAGTATGGGTTATTGCTATCTTCAGCGGCAGACGACCGAGACGCGCCGTAAGCGGAACATTATTGCAAAGCTGGTGCGTAGAATTAACCGGCTTGCCTGCCTGGCTGCTTGCCGAATGCTATCATACGGTTGGCGATCTGGCGGAAACCATTTCTTTATTGCTGCCCGATATAAAGCACGTTAATGAAAACCGCAGTCTTTCCTATTATATTGAAGAATTGGCGAGACTGGAAAAACAGGATGAAGCAATCAAAAAACAGTTCGTCATAGCTGCCTGGCAAAGCATGAATGCAAGCGAACGTTTTGTTTTTAATAAGCTCATTACCGGCGGTTTTCGCATTGGCGTATCGCAAAAAGTGATAGTAAATGCGCTGGCAAAATCAATCGGGTTAGACGCATCTGTTATTGCGCATCGCATCAGCGGCAAATGGGATCCTTCAACTACTTCATTTCAGGATTTATTAAGCGAACACAGCAGCGCGATTGATTTTTCCAAACCTTACCCGTTTTACCTGGCTTATGCGCTGGATGCAGAACCCGAAACGTTGGGCGATACCAAAGACTGGCAGGCAGAATGGAAATGGGATGGCATTCGCGGACAAATGATTAAACGAAACGATGAACTTTTTATCTGGAGCCGCGGCGAAGATCTGATGACTGATAAATTTCCCGAATATCATATTCTGACAGATAAACTGCCTGACGGCATTGTGCTGGACGGCGAAATTATACCGGCAAAAGACGGCAGACCATTGCCGTTTGCCTTGCTGCAAACCCGCATCGGCAGAAAGAATATTACAAAAAAGCAATTGCAGGAAGTGCCCATTGCCTTCTTCGTTTACGATTTGCTGGAGATGAACGGCGAAGACTGGCGCGATAAACCGCTTTCAGAAAGAAGAAAAGCACTGGAAAATGTGGTAAAAACAATCAATCATCCAACATTGTTGTTATCAGATGTCATTGACTATTCATCGTGGCAGCAATTGGCGCAGATTCGCAAAGGCTCGCGCGAAACCGGTGCGGAAGGTCTGATGCTGAAAAACAAACATTCGGTTTATAAAGCAGGCAGAAAGGTAGGCGACTGGTGGAAGTGGAAAATAGAACCGCTTACCATCGACGCTGTTATGATATATGCGCAGAAAGGCATGGGCCGCAGAAGCAATCTTTATACAGATTATACCTTTGCCGTAAAAGACGGCGATAAACTGGTGGCATTTACCAAAGCTTACAGCGGCTTAACCGATAAAGAATTTAACGAAGTAGATGCGTTTGTAAAACGAAATTCCATCGAAAAATTCGGACCCGTTCGCACCGTAAAACCACAGCTTGTTTTTGAGCTTGCCTTTGAAGGCATAGCGGCAAGCAACCGGCACAAAAGCGGCGTGGCGCTTCGGTTTCCACGTATCTTGCGCTGGCGCAAAGACAAGCCGGTTGATGAAATTAATACACTGAATGATTTAAAAAAAATGTTAGCGTTATATGGAAAAAGCTGATGTAAAACAAATGGCAATAAGCTTAGCCGTTATTTTTTTTATTGTTACAGGTTGCAACAATAAACCGGCAACAACGGATATTTCGGCCGAAATGGATACTATGATAAACATGACTGATACATCAAAAATGATTGACGTGAAGAAATACGAAGGCTGCCTTGCTTATACAAAAAACAACGATACCGTTTTTCTTTCGCTTGCCATAAAAAACGGTCGCGTATCAGGACGTCTTGTTTATAATCTTTACGAAAAAGATAAGAATACAGGAGGTATAAACGGCGCCATGCATGGCGATACACTACTGGCAGATTATTCTTTTCTATCGGAAGGAAGCCGGTCTGTAAGGCAGGTTATTTTTTTGAAGAAAGGAAATATATTGCAGGAAGGTATCGGCGGCATGAAAGAACAAGGCAGCAGACTGGTGTTTACCAATACGGCAGAAGTAAGCTTTAACGATAATATTTTTTTAGAACCCGTTGATTGCAACAGCTTTCATAACAAGTAATTGTTTTATGATTCGACCCATTATTTACAAATAAATTTTCTATGCGAAGCAACGTTTTGTTGTTTTACGCCCTCTCTTTTATTTCACAATTCACAATAGAAAACCGCATCGGGAGTGACGGAAAAAGACATCATTCAGGGTTGCATGCAAAACAATGCCGCGTGTCAGCACCTGTTGTTTAATGCCTATGCGGGCAAAATGCTGAGCGTATGTTACCGTTATACGGGCAATCAGCACGATGCGGAAGATGTTTTGCAGGAAGCGTTTATAAAAATATTTACCTGCATCCGTCAGTTTAAAGGAGAAGGCTCTTTTGAAGGCTGGCTTCGCCGCATTGTGGTGAACACCGCTTTGAAATTTTTACAAAAAAAACGACTTCATTTTGCTGAAATGAACGAAACTGTTTCGGGTTTCATTCAGTCGGAGCCGGAAGTAATTTCCAACATTCAAACCGAACAATTAATGAATCTGCTGACACATTTGCCGGACGGCTATCGCATTGTTTTCAACTTATATGTAATAGAAGGCTACGATCACGACGAAATAGCCGGGATACTGAATATACAAGCGGGTACAAGCCGCAGCCAATTGGTAAAAGCAAGAAAAATGCTGCAGCAGATGATAAAAAAAAATGAAATAATCGCTCTGTAAAAATGACGGATAAAGAACTTGACGAGCTGTTTAAGCAATCATTCAACAGGCATAAAATGCCGGTGCCAGATGATATGTGGCAGCGCATACAACCGCAAAACGGTAAGAAGCGCAGAGCTGCTTTTTTGTGGCGGACGGGATTTGGATTGTTGGCCATTATCGTGCTGCTAACCGCCGTAACGTGGATGTATGCCGGAGGTTTGTTTAATTTTAATAACTTGAAAAAAGCCGCAATTTCTGCGCAAAACAAAAACAGCCATGCAGATTCTGTTTCCTTCAAATCTGAAAAGGAAGAACCGTTATCAAAGAAAACCGCTGCGTTACGCAACCAGGAAATATCTGCTGCCGCTTCATCAAAACAAATAACACATAAGACATTCCAAAGAAACACGATGTCTGATTCTGATACTTCTTTGCAACGGATGGCAGATTATAAAAGCAACGCGTTTGCGCATCGGCCGAAAAACAAAGATTACGTTACTGCAACATCTGCAAATGGCTATGGAAACAGTGATTCAACGATGGTTTCCAACAACATAAAAACGGAATTGTTTCCTGAAAGTATTGATGATAAAAGCTTTCACGAAGGCAACGATGCAAAAAAAGATGCGATGACATCAACAAAAGATTCTTTCGTTACCTTAAAAAAGAAACACGATGATAAAGCGGCAAAGCTTGACATTATGATGGCAGGTTATGTTGGCAACAGAAGTATTTATGAGGCAAAAGAAAACCCGCTGCCCGTTTTTGTTAGTCTTCGTAACCCCAAAGAAAAAGCGGCACTCCTAAGTTATAGTGTGAATGTAAGAATCGAAAAGCCGGTGAGTAAAAATTTGTCTGTAACAACAGGATTGCAGTTTTTACAAACGTATCAAAGCGTTACCTACAATCAGCAGGCGGTTAATAATTACGCCTTTGTAAGCTCGCTCAGCTTTACTGCCGACACCACAAGATTTACACAAATCAGCTTTCATCGCCCGGTTATAAAAAGCATTTACAACAGACTCAATATTCCTTTACTCCTTGGTTATCATACATCGGGTGCAAACATCAATGCCGGCATCTCAGGGGGCGTTCTTCTCAACCTGGCTTCCTGGTATAAAGGAAATGTGCCCGACGGCGATTATCAAAAAACGATTGCTGCTAAAAATGCGTTTCGATGGAATACCGGCGCTTCTTTGTATGCAGGCTTGCAGGTTTCAAAAAATGTTGGCAACTGGCAATTGTTTGCCGAACCGCACATTCAATATCCGTTATCATCGCTTACAAAACATTCTGTTTCATTCAAACAAAAAATAACCAACTATGGTGTTGGCATCGGCGTAAAAAAACCATTGACAAATAAATAGCCGTCCCGCATTACAATTTATAACCGCCTGTACGCAACTGACAGTTAAACATTCAGAACCGGCAACCTTTTTCCTACGGATGGTAAGCTTTTTGACATCTGACAAAGCGGGATAAAATGATATGGAAAAAGGTGATATTAAGCTGGGCGACTGGATGCGCATTTTGTTTGGAAATGTTCCGCCCGATTTTATGTTCGAGATTTTTATCCGGACCCTCATTATGTATTTGCTGCTTCTTATTGTAATGCGCTTATTGGGCAAGCGCATGGCGGGGCAGCTAAGCGTTACAGAATTATCTGTTGTGTTGCTGTTGGGTGCTGTGGTTTCGGCGCCGATGCAGTTGCCGGATCGCGGCATACTGCAAGGCTTATGGCTGTTGATTATTATACTGCTGCTGCAACGCGCGCTTACCTGGTGGGGAACCAAAAGTGCCAAAGCTGAAAAAATTACTTTTGGCGAAGCAACGATGCTGGTAAAAGATGGCTTGATTGACGTGCAGGCAATGACAGACACCCGCATTTCGCGGCCGGAACTGTTTAAGGAAATACGAAGCAAAAAAATTTATCAGCTTGGTAAAGTAAAGCGCGTTTATATGGAAGCTTCGGGCGTGATGAGTATTTACGAAGCGAATGAAAAAAAACCCGGCTTGTCTGTGCTGCCTCCTTCCGATGCGGACATTCAGCAACTAAATAAAGACAGCGGCAACAATTTAAAAGCCTGCTGCTGCTGCGGAAACACGCAAACTGTTGGCGATGTTAAAAAAACAAAGTGTATCATTTGCCATTCAACAGACTGGAATGATGCGGTATTATAAAAGCGTTTATTATGTTGCCTTACGAAATTCATTTGTCTGACCTGTACCGCATTTTTATTGGCAATGTGCCCGGCATTTATTTTATTGAACTGCTTTTTCGTTGTCTTATCTGCTATGCCATTCTGGTAATCAGCATTCGGCTGATGGGCAAAAGAATGGCTGCGCAAATGAGCCGCAACGAGCTGGCTTCTGTTGTGCTGATGGCTGCGGCAATCGGTATTCCCGTTGCATCACCGGATCGCGGCATTGTACCGGGCATTATTATCGCACTGATTATTGTGTTGGGCGAGCGGTGGATTTCGGGTAAAATCAGCACCAACGACAGGTTTGGTAGCAAAGTGGTAGGCGACCTTCGCACCATGGTGAGAGATGGTTATCTCGTTATTGAAAATTTTTCGCCCAACCGGGTTTCGCGCGACAGAATTTTTGCTGAATTACGTAGCAGCGGATTGAAGCACTTGGGTAAAGTAAAGCGGTTTTATTTTGAAGCCGACGGATCGTTTACATTAATTGAAGATAAAGAAAAAAAATACGGCTTGTCTATTCTTCCCGATTTTGATACCGATATGATGAAAGAGCAAACGCAATCTGACAAAGAAGTGTGT
Organism: Ilyomonas sp.; assembly: GCA_965219515.1. Lineage (GTDB taxonomy): Bacteria > Bacteroidota > Bacteroidia > Chitinophagales > Chitinophagaceae > Ilyomonas. The sequence goes on along the minus strand of OZ244776.1, from coordinate 4,568,851 downwards.
TTAATCTGCGGCTTTCCAAAGCCTGACATTGCAGAACCAAAACCGGTTTGCACCAATTGCGGCAATTCTCACTTTGCAAAAGCCATTGAAGACTGAAAGAATGGCTATTTTTATGTTTGTAAGAGAATGCCATCATTGCAGAAATGAATATGATTTGTTATGCTGACTAAAATCAGAAATTATGATGTTACATAAAAATTGCTCTTCATTATAAACATCTGTACAAACTTTATTCACCATCAAACCCATTTTATTTTGTTTGTACTTCCATTGCACCACCCTTTTTAAATAAATCGTAAGTAACAAAATAGCCGTTATTATTTTTTCCGTTTACCGTAATTGTCTTCATCAGCCTGCCGTTACCCGACTTTTTTATAATGAATGGTTTTTCGTCGTTTGCCTGCCATTTTACTTCATCAAACACAGGGACGGAAACAATATAGTTTGTATCGGCAGAAGAAAACGGATATAAACCTGCAGCGCTAAATACATACCACGCCGACATTTCACCTGCATCATCCATCCCGGAAAGCGCCAGCCCTTCTTTGCCAATGCCATAAAAGTTTTGCATGATGTTGTCAAGAATTTTTTGCGATTTTTCGGGTTTGCCCACAAAGTAGTATGAAAACGGCGCTTCGTGATCTGGCTGGTTTCCCTGACAATACTGACCAATAAAACCCGATACATTCCGGGCAATATACTGCGGGTTCCAGGGCATGGTAAAAAAGGAATCGAGCTTAGCTTCAAAATCTTTTTTGCCGCCATATAACGCTACCAGCCCCGGCATGTTTTGCGGTGCAAAAAACGAAACCTGCCAGGCATTCGCCTCGCGGTACATATACTCGTAATACGGATATTGCGGATTGAAATTTTTTACCCAGCCACCATTTCCCAGCCTGCCGCGCATAAAGCGGGTTGACGGGTCGAACACGTTTTTATAATTTTTAGATCTTTCCATCATTATCCTGTAATTGGCGGTATCGTGCAAGGCTTTGGCAAGTTGTGCAACAGCATAATCATCAAACGCATATTCCAGTGTTTTTGCAACAGCAGCTTTGGCTTTGGTTTCTACATTCGGCGAATCAATTTGCGGTGTGGAGATATATCCTTTTTGAATATATTCGGATATATAAGGACGCGTGCCGCCTTCTTCGTTCGCATTCCGCAACAGCAGGCGATACACATCTTGAATATCAAAATTTGTGATGCCTCTCTGATAAGCGCCGGCAATAAAAGCGGCTGCATGATCGCCATGAAAAAAAGTAGGAATAAAGCCGGTTTTGTCGCCTATGTCCTGCAAAGATTTAATGACATCCACCGTTACTGTTGGAGATAACATGCTCAGCAGCACCAGCTTGTTGCGGTAGGTATCCCACAAGGAAGGAAGCGTATAATAATTAAAATCTGCTTTTATAACCTTGCCTTTCACATCGGTATATTCTCCATTTGCATCGCTGCGCAGTGCCGGCCATTGAAACGCTCTGTACAGTGAAGAATAGAACAATTGCTTTTCTTTTTCGGTGCCGCCCTTTACCTGCACTTTTGATAATAAGGCTTCCCAGGTTTGCATGCCCTCTTTATGTATTTCATCGAAAGACTTGTTGCCGATTTCATGTTCCAGATTTTGCTTTGCGTTCTCAATACTTACGAAAGACAAGCCAATTTTTAATTCAACCGGCGCCATGCCGCCATTTGCTAAATGAAGAAGGGCAAAGCCGGTGCGCTGACCCATATCAATGGTATCTAATTGTTGAATTTTGGTGTTTAGCTTAGCATAGAAGTAAATATTATCTCCGCCCTGAAAACCCTGAACAGCAGAATCGCCGGCTTGCGCAATGCGCCAGGTGGTTACACGACTGTTGGCTTTGGCTAAATCAAACAGCATTTGCCTGTTGTTGTTATCGGTAAATGTATACTGATGAAACCCGCATCGTAAGGTAGAAGTCAGCCTGACAGCTACATTATAATCATCCAGATAAACGGAATAATAAGCCGGAGAAGCACTTTCGTTTTTATGCGAAAAATGAGAACCGAATTTATCAGTGGAATTATCTGCATTTGATACAGGCAGGATAGGAATATTGCACAAATTCCAATGTCCTTTGCAGGTATGCGTAAAACCATAAATAACCGTATCCTCATATTGATAACCTGCGCCGGTATGATATTCGGTAACCGGGCTAAGCTGAACCATGGCATTGGGCAAGGTGCTGCCGGGGTAAGTAAGCCCTGCCCAAACCCGCCAGCCTTTTGGCGGCGTATAACCGATGATTTTAGGGTCTAACAACGGTGCTGTGCCGATGAATGGATTGACATATTTGACAGAATGGGTAGCTGTTTGACTTTTCACTTTTGTTGCGCCTAAACAGGAGGCAACTAAAATTGACAATAAGATACCTGCCATGTTTTTCATTTTGTTTCTCATCTTTTATGCAACATTTATTTGTGACCTGCAAATTTGTTTTTGTACTAAAAAATCATGTAAAAATAACCTCACCCTCTACTTGTACCGGCAAGAGTTAGAAGCTGTTTGAGTTAATTGTTTAGAATTGATTATTAGTAATTTTTTGAGCGAAACAAGGCGAATTTTACAGCCATAGTCCAACGCCTACGGCGAAAAATTCAACGCAGTTGCAGTCAAATAAAATGCCGTAAGGAATATCAAATAATTAATTCAAACAGCTTCTTAGCGTTATCGTATCCATTTCAGCAGCAATGCACAGCCATAAAAACAGTATTTCATTTAGAACATACTTAAAAATGTAACCGAACCGGTTGAGGAGCGAACAATAGTGCAAAAGCTAAATTTGTCTGATCTTTATATTACGAAAAGCCACTTCATGACCATGATCCTGGAAAGCTATTTTGCCTTCGGGGGAGGTCATAAAATTTTGCCAGGTTTTAAATTTGCTGTTCGCAATCATATTTTTCCACTCGTTACTTCCTTCCTGCACGTCAATGGTTTTAATGCCATTGAAATAAAAAGTAAGATGCCCGTTATTCTGGATAATTCGTGCCTGATTCCACGCCCCTACCGGTTTTGGTTTCGACAGAGCGGCAGTACCCTGCATATCGTATAACAAACCGGCAAGATGGTTTTCCTTTTTATTATCATCCGCTTTTATATTATCCAGCACCTGCATTTCAGCGCCCGTATTATAAGTATCACGAAATTTTGGATCTTCTTTTATGTCAAAAATAATTCCGCTGTTTCCGCCTTCTGAAATTTTCCAGTCTGTTGAAAACTCAAAATTTTTGTATGCATTATTGGTAACTAAATCGCCATAATTTTTCTTGTCTTTTGAAGTGGGATCCATTACTAATGCGCCGCCAGTTACTTTCCAGTTTTCAGTTACTGCATTTTTGTTGTAAGTATGCCAGCCATTTGTTGTTTTACCATCGAATAATAATACCCAGCCATCTTTTTTTTCTTTCTGCGTTAACGCATTAGGCTGCTGGTTTGCCGAATTTGCTTTGGAAGAAGAGCAGGCATAAGAAATACAGGCCGCAAAAAATAAAATGAAAAATGAAGATTTACACATAATAATGTTGATTGAGTATTATTTAAGAAATTGATTTTATATTTTGTAAAGTTATCGTCCCCTTCTTTTATTGCCTGGATTCTGTTGAATGAAATCACTCAGTTTCGTCTTTATTTCAGAGCTTCCTGTATGGCTTGTTCCGTTATTTTTTCCATTACCTGATAACCGGCTTTATTGGGATGCACGCCATCAATTGTTAATTCCGCTTTCTGACCATTGCGTTCATCGGCAAATGGTGTAAAATAATCGAGTACTGTAAAATGATTGGCGGCTGCATAAGCCTGTATCGCTTTATTTAAAGCCACAATTTTTTCGGCAGGATGCAGCCCTTTGCGCCACGGATAATCATACACCGGCAGGTATTTACATATAATAACTTTAATGCCGTGACGTGTTGCCAGTTCTGCCATTGACTTAACGTTGTCCATAATCCGATCGTAAGTGATATGTCCTTTGTTGGCTGCAATGTCGTTGCTGCCGGCTAAAATGATTACTGCTTTGGGTTTTAAATCAATTACATCCTGCCTGAAACGAACCAGGAGCTGCGGCGCAATCTGCCCGCTGATGCCCCTGTCTAAGTAATCGTGATTGCAGAAGAAAGAAGAGTCTAAATCTTTCCATCTTTCAAAGATAGAGCTTCCTAAAAAAACAACGCGCCTGCCGGCTTCTTTCGGCGGAGGCAAAACTTCGTTTTCTTTGGCATAATGCGATAGCGCTGCCCAGTCGTCTGAAAAATCTTCCTTGTTTTTTACCGCATCCTGGTTGGTTGTTTGCGCCTGAATGTTGCTGATGAATAACAGCATGGACAGCAATAGACTGAATTTCATATTTTAAATTTTATCAGGCTAAGATAACCGATCACATAACGTTCATCAGAGACTACAGTTTTTTATAACTAATTAACCAAACCCAGTTTTTTCAATTCCGCCAATGCTTCCAGCAACATTACGCCGCTTTCCTGAACGGTAAAATCAACACCGTTGCCTGGTGCCATATTCCAGTTGCTGCCAAATAAAGTATTGTTTTTGTTGGTACCGTAATTCCACATTGTTTCGCCGCATTTTTTTATAAAATTTATATAGCTTGTTTTTTTACCAGCTTCCACGCCGCCTTCAACAATCAGGCGGTTGAAGTAACGTACAAACACACCTTTAAACAAACCGCCATCTCCACCGCCTTCATCTTTCAACACGCCGCCCAATGTATAAAAACCACTGTTCAGCGTATAGTCTGCCGCTTTAATGGCATCGTTTAAATAGGTAACATCTTTTGTTATTTTATACAGCTCTAACGCAGCACCAATAAAGGTTCCCTGATTGTAAGTAAACTTCCATGAAGTGTTTTTTGTGCCGTCGGCAGCAATATTATCATATACCAAACCTGTTGCGCTTTCGTACAAAACACTCTTTTCCCAGTCATATATTTTCTTTGCCCAGGCAAGATCGTCCGCATTGCCAAATGCTTCGTAGAGGCGTGCAGCAAGAATAGCGGCCGGCATATTAGATGGCGTATTTTTAGAAGAATTGTCTTTGCGCCACCAGATACCGCCGCCCAAAGCATCGCTCCAGCCGTTTTTAATATCCGTCCACAACACATCGGTTACATTTTTAAAAGCTACATCGTTGGTAACGGCATAAGCACGCAGGTTGGCAAGTGCCATCCATTCCATATCGTCATAATAAAAGTTAAGCCAGGTATTTCCGTTTTTGGCATATACGCCGGCAAGCAAATCGTTCATTCTTGTTTTATAATTGGCAGATGAGGTACGCAGATAACCATCTACGGCTATATCCAGGGCATGAGCCTGTGGCCAATATTGCGCCCATTCGGTTGCTGTGTTTGATTTTAAATAATATTTATCTGATGCCGACCAGAACAGGTTCATTGACGTTTGCGCACTGTCGGCAATCTTGTTCCAGTCGTAGGTTACAACAGGATTGCCGCTGCTATCGGGAGGTGTAACAACGGGCGGATTATCGGGGTTTTGCTTTAAGCAAGACGATAAACTCAGTATCAATAAAAATGGAATCGCTATGTTTTTCATACAAATCATTTTCGTCATGGTCGTTTATTTTATTTTTTCATCAATACGGTAAGCGTATCATTATTCTTTGCTATCAGCAGTATTTGTTTGCCCGTTGCCAATGTTATATATTTTATGTTGCGAACGCAACCTTGTTCATTGATGCAGCCTGTTTTAATGGCTTTATGATTTTGAAACTGAAAACAGGTTGGCAGCATGGCATCGTATCTTCCTTCATAAGGCGAAACTCCAAAAAAATTGCCGCCTGCTATGTAATTTTTCTTTCCGTATTTATCTACGTACGATGCAAACGAAAACAGGGGCGCAGCCTGCATAAATGAAGGAAGCGCTTCTAACCGAAGGCTGCCTTTATCATTCCACAATACGGACGATTGCAGTGTAAACGCCTGCATCCGGCGCGATTGCTTCACTGCTTTGTTACCAAATATCTCATTCACCGTTCTGCCTGCCGCATCTCCATATTTTAAAAATTGTTTTTTAATGGAAGGCAGCCTTTTTTCCAAATCCGATTTACCTAAAAAAGTATAATAATTTTTGTTTGATGAGACACAAAGAATGGGTTCGGTTTCACCATTATTATCCCAGTCGGCAAGATACATGCGCAATGGAAAATCAGCCGACGCTTTTAGCTTTGAATTTGTTCCCCAATTGCCCAGCAAAAAATCTTCATCTCCATCACCATCTATGTCATCTGCATACATGCAACTCCACCAGCCGTTGGTTTTGCTTAACTCATCTTTTGTTTGTTTTTCCAGCTTGCCTTTGTTGTTTTTGAAAACGGTAACCGGCATCCATTCTCCGGCAACAATCAAATCTTTCCAGCCGTCTTTATCTATATCCGACCAAACCGCGCTTGTAACCATACCTACGTTTTGCAAGCCTTTTGCAACGGCATCCGTTACTTCTGAAAAATTTCCTTTTCCATCGTTTTGCAAAATCACCGAAGCAGGCGTATAACCATACATGCGGGCGTTGGCTCTGCCACCTACAAATAGATCAATATCGCCGTCTTTGTCCCAGTCGCACGCTGCTACGCATGATTTGTTTTCGTATAAATTCGGCAGCGTACGGCTTCGTTCAAAATTTCCATTGCCGTCATTGATGTATAAACGATCAGTCAGCCATTCATTTCTTCCATAAAATTCGTTGCCGCCGCTGGTTACATACAAGTCGGTGTCTTTGTCGCCGTCGGCATCAAAAAATTCAGCATTAATATCTTCATAAGCACTGTCTTGCAACAAAGTTTGTTGTACCGATTTTGTAAATGAGCCGTCTTTATTCTGGATAAACAAAGCGCTACTTTCATCTTTGGCTCCGCCCGCAAATAGATCGGGCAAGCCATCGCCATTTACATCAGCCGTAGCTAATGCGGGTCCCTGCGTGGCAAGGCTATGAGGCAATAGCGGCTGTACGTTCAGATCATCAAACCGGTCTTCGGCATGAATAAAATGTATACCGGATAATGCGGTTTTATTTTGCCAGGTTGTATCTATAATTTTTTTTGGCTGATAAGGAGTGAACTCTTTAGTTGCATTCAGTTCATCCAGCACAATGGTTTTATTGATTTCCACTTTTTTTAACCATTGCCCTTTGCCCGAAGACCATACAATCAACAAGCTGTCTATCTGAGTTTCCGAATCAAGACCAACATGAAGCAAAGGCGAAACAGAAGACATAAAACCGCGCACCGTTGATTGCTGTAAAAACTGCATTCCGGCTGGGGCAAACACATACAGCTTCGCACCAATACCATTGGTATTTAGCCCTGCGCCATTTAATTGTATCTGCACATAATTTTTATGCGGCATATTGTTTTGATAAATACCGGCCGGTTCATTCATCCGGTTTACGATAAGATCAAGATCACCATCATTGTCTAAATCGGCATACGCTGCGCCGTTGCTTAACGTAGGCGAGGTAAAGCCTGCCTCAGCAGAAGCATCGGCAAAGCCATCTTCTTTTTTATTCAGGTAAAAATAATCGGCTACCGCACCATTGGGTATGTGCTGCACCAACACAAATTTGTTTGTAGCAATATTCTTTTTCTGATTGCTTGTCAATGTATTTTGGCTAAAGGCATTAAAGTCTAAATCATTTACACGATAGGTAAAGCCATTGCTGATATACAGGTCTTTATTTCCGTCGTTATCAAAGTCGGCAAACAAGGGCGCCCAGCTCCAGTCGCTGGCAGCAACGCCTTGCTGCAAACCTTTTTCAACAAAATAGGTTCCATCTATATTCTGCTGCAAACAGTTTTTTGAAAACTGGTAATGAAACCCGAAGTGATGTTTGTAATTATAGGTTTCAATATCATCATCCGACACGGATGATTTTACAATCCTTTCATCCTGCGATAACATATCCAGTGTCATGATGTCGAGCCAGCCATCGTTGTTATAATCGGCCATATCGTTGCCCATAGAAAAGCGGCTGGTATGAGCAAATAATTCATTTGCGTTTTCAGTAAAGGTAACCTCGCCCCAACCCTTTCCTGAAGGAGAGAGAAAAGAACCATTGTTAATATAACAATAATCGTTTTCCTTAAAATCGTTGCTTATATAAATATCTTGCCAGCCGTCGTTGTTAATGTCGCCAACGGCAATGCCTAATCCATAACCAATGCTGCTGCTGTATATGTTAGCTGCTGCGGTTACATCAACAAAATGATTGTTGTCATTACGAAGTAATTTATCGCCCGAAACGGAATCCGTAATTTTTCTTTGCGCAATGGTTCTGTAATCATCGGCATACGCAATCGGATGATTTAATAAAAAGCAGTCGAGGTCGCCATCATTATCATAATCAAAAAAAGCGGCTTGCGTGGTATGACCTGTAAAGTCAAGTCCATATTGATGTGCAGCTTCGGTAAAGGTAACTTCGCCCCTGCCCTCTCCCAAAGGAGACAGAGAAATGCCATTGTTGATATAAAGCTCGTTTGCGCTTTGCAACAAGCCGGGAATGCTAACGGTGCTAATGTAAATATCCATCCAGCCATCGCCATTTATATCAACAGTGCTTGCGCCTGTGCACCAGTCGGATTTGCCTTCAACGCCGGCTTTGTTTGTTACATTTTCAAACGTAAGGTTGCCTTTATTAAAATACAATTTGTTGCTGCTTTTTTTATTGCCAACAAAAAAAATATCTTCTTTTCCATCATGATTAAAATCAGCTACAGCAACGCCCGCACCGTTAAAAAGATAAGGATAAGTCAGTATGTTCAATGAATCGGTATCGGCAACATGATTGATAAAACCAATTCCCGTTTGTTGTGGTTGTAATTGAACAAACAATGGACTTTTGTTTCTGCACGAAACAAAAAGAAAAAGCGTGAAAAAGAGGCAATATGTAATGCAATAAACTTTCATTGTTATAAAAACAACCAATTTTCACTTTTACTACCAATCAGCTTAGATTGATTTTTTCAAATGTATCGTGCAAATTCATGTACGAATCTGTATCAACCATATTTTATTGGCTCAATTGAAATCATCAATAAACAAACGCCGGTTAGACAACCGGCGCGCTTTTTATCAGACTGCTTGTTGTATCCTTTATTCTTTCTGATAATTTTGCGTATAAGTGCTGTCGCTGCCGCGAAGCGAAACCCAGAAATCGGCAACGCTGCCCTGCGTCAGATAATTACGATCGAATTTCCAGCCCCAGTCGTACTGGCTGTTATTGTTTACCGAAAGATCAATGCTTCTATAATCCACGCTGCTCGGATATTGTCCGTCCTGACCGGGAGGATCATTAAAGGTAGAATTTACCCATTGATCTTTATCGCCGGTGCCATCATCAATCACCATTTTATATTTATAGCGATCTTCCAGTCCCCAGGCTACTTCAAGCAGGTTTACCGTCCAGCCGTTATAGCGCCACAAGCCATTTGATTCATAAGGCAACGTAAATAAAACATCATTCGCCTGCCCGTACCAGAACTGCATTGTTTTTACCGTAGCATACGTCGCGTTGATGTTATTAAAATCAAGATTGATGCGCACAATCTTCGGCGTATCGGTATAAGTTACCATGCTATCTACGCCAATGGTTAAAGCTCCGTTTTTAGTGAATGTATAATATTTATCAGGCGTACCCGTTTTTGCATTCACAAACTGGTAAGTGCCTGGTTTTAGTTTGGTAAAAATTTCAAACTCACCAGCAGCCGTTTGCTTCATTTGCAATGCATTCGCCAGTACATCGCCACCTTCCGTTGCATTGCCGGTAATGTACAATTGCGAAGGCAACACATCAAAGCCGCCGGGACGTTCGAGGTCAATGGTGCGCGATTCGGCAGAAGGCACTACGTTCGTGCCTTTGGAAGCCAGCACCGTCCAGATGAATTGTTTTCGTTCAAAGAAAGCAGCGCCTCCCAAAGCCGCAATTTTACTAAGGTCGCCATCGGTAAGCGTCAACTGATTTTGTACGCCCCCGCCATCAGATACTTTGGTATAAAACGGTTTGGAAAAATCGCCGCCTGCCTGATCAAAAGCCACTTCATACAACACCAGCGAGCCGTCTGCCGCTCTTGCCTGATCCCACTGAAACACATGCGTTGGATTGGCAGTCGGGTCAAGTTTAATATAAACATTATCATCCGGTGCAAATAAAGCAGGCACTGCGGTGAGGTTTTGGTCAATGTTTCTGGTATCTTTTTTACAATAGTTGAATAAAATACAAATAAGTAAAAAGAAGAAAGCGCTTTTGGCAATCGTATGTTTCATAGCGGTTTGTTTAGCTTTTATAATTTAATAATTCGGGTTTTGGGTAAGGTTTGCATCTAAAGCAACTTCCGTTGGCGGAACCGGCCACAGGTAATGCTTGCCCGGGTCAAATACGCGCAGTTGTGCCCTGATATAACCGTTGTCTACCGTAGGATCTCCATACTTCGCGCCATGCGCCCATCCGTTTATTACAATTTCTGCCGTTTTCCAGCGGCGGATATCGTCTATGCGGATGCCTTCCATTGCCATTTCGCACCGGCGTTCATTACGGATAATGGTTGTCATGTCGGCACTGCTGCCCGGATAGTTTAATGCTCCGTCTTCGGTAAAGCCAGCCCGACGGCGTAAAGCCTGTACGGTCTGGTTCCAAACCGCTTCCGTCATTTGCCCCATCGCATTTTTGGCTTCGGCATACATCAGCAATACTTCGGCATAGCGAATGAGATAAATGTTGAGACCTGAGCTAATGCCGGGTGCGGTATATTTTGGATCCCAGTATTTACGCCAGTAATAACCGGTTTGCGTGCCCTGACCGGAATTGCTGTATTCGTTGGCAGAAGAAGCCCCCGCCGGTGCAGAGCCTGGTTTTATATAAATGATTTGTGTGCTGCCATCGGGGTTTTTCCATTCATATTGATCATATACAACTGTTGCTGTCAGGCGCGGATCACGATTCGTATAAGGATCGTTTTCATCATAACCGGAACCCGCCTCACCAATGGTTTTTCCGTTGAGCATAATATAAGAATTCACCAGTTCCTGCGTAGGTGATAAGCCAGTGGTACGCGCTCCGGCAGAAATAGGTGCAAAATCAAAATAATCGCCCCAGGTGCGAAGGGTAGGAACATATTGCAACGCCAAAATGCTTTCGTTACTTGTTTTATTTACATCCATATTGCTGAACAAATCGCTGTAGCCGGCTGCCAGCGCATAAGTACCGTTTGCAGTTTGGTCGTTCATGAGTTGCTCGCAAATGGCAACTACATCCTGCATTTTATCACCATCATACAACAGCATTCTGGCTTTCAGGGCAAGCGCAGCACCTTTTGTAATGCGTCCTCTGTCGGCATCGGCATATTGCGTATTGGTGGGCAACACCGCCGCCACCGCATCTAATTCATCACTAATAAACTTTTCAACATCAGCCTTTGGGCTGCGGGCAATGGTTTTAGCTTCATCAGGGGTAATGTCGTGATCTAACAACGGCACATCGCCATACCATTTCATCAGGTTAAAGTGATGCCAGGCGCGAATGAACCGAACTTCTGCTTTCATTCTTTCTTTGGCTGCCTCGGTCAGCGATGTGTTTTTATCTACATTTTCTAAAAAAATATTGCAAGATTTGATTCCCCCGTAATAATTCGCCCAGTCGCTGCGGAAACGATCCAGCGTAGGCGTGAAATTACCGCTTGCAATAGCACTCGTACTATTGCCGCTGCTGGGTTTGGCAACGGCATTATCGGAAAGCCCTTCGTTATAAAAAACAGCACCACTGTAATAAATACCATTATAACAGTTGTTCAGCGAGTTGTTTACGTTTGCAGAAGATTGCCAGAAAGTAAGTTCGGTATAACGATCTGTTGGTGCGAGATCAAGCTTTTTACAGCTTGCTGCAAACAACAACAGCAGCGATAGAAAAAAAATTTTATGTATAGGCAAACAATATTTCATAGTTCTTTTTTATGATTGTTAAAACGTAATGTCTAACCCGCCGCCATAAAATACGGGCAAAAAATAAGCGCGGGCGCTGTTGGCTCCGGCACCGAGGTCGGTATTGTTGTTAAACTCTGTAATTTCAGGATCGAAAAAGGAGAGGTTGGTAAGCGTAATGAGGTTTTGACCCGTAAAATAAATTCTCACCTTACTCATTCCTGCCTTTGATGTAATGCGCTGCGGAATGGTATAACCGATCTGCAGATTTTTTAAACGTGCATAAGCTGCATTAAATAAAAAAATATCGGAGCCGGTGCGGTAATTATTTGCATTATCGGCTGATCCGTTTTCAGACAATTTCGGCCATTTGGCGTTTGGGTTGGTTGGCGTCCAAAAATCGGTTTGATGCGTGTACATGGTTCCGCCATAGCCAACATGAAACGGCTCTACCTGCTCGCCGCGAATCATGGCATCTCGTTTTCCTACGCCCTGTGCAAAAAGAAGCAAATCGAATCCTTTAACCGCAATGGTATAAGTAAAGCCAAATGTGTATCGTGGAAATGGATTGCCTAAGATAAATTTATCCTGATCATCAATAACGCCATCCCCGTTGCGGTCAACAAACTTCACATCGCCGGGCGATACGGTGGCACCAACGGGTTTCGCATCGTCTTTTAAATCATCCAGGTTTTGAAAGTAGCCATCGCGCTTATAGCCATAATATACTGTGATAGGCTGACCGATGCGGCGCAGGAACTGAAATTCTTCTTTACCCAACACCTGTTCTGTAGCGCCGGAGCTGAGTTTTAGAAGCTCATTTAGATTATCTGCTATGTTGGCGCTGATTGTTTGCACTACGGTTTTTCCCGGAATATTGTAAGTAGCTTTGGCTTCCCAGCCTTTATTGCGCACTTTGGCTACGTTGTAAGATGGAAAACCGGCACCGAATAATTGCGGCACATCTTCGCGCGCGTACAGGATATCACTGGTAGTTTTATTAAAATAATCAAAAGAAACAGACAGCTTGTTTTTAAAAAAACCGGCATCAATACCGGCATTAAAAGTAGCCGCTTTTTCCCATGTCAGATCAGGATTGCCCAGGCTGAAACCGGCACCACCAACGATATTGTTGTTAAAACCATACGAATTGGGATAATTAAAAAACGTAGTCTGGTACTGATAGGCATTTACATTTTGATTGCCGAGAACGCCATACGAAACGCGCAGCTTTAGGTTGCTGATGCTGCTCTTTATGCCCTGCATAAAATTTTCTTCGCTTACACGCCAGGCAAGCGAACCGGAAGGAAAAAAGCCTGCCCGGTTGCCGGTCGCAAATTTGGAGGAAGCATCTTCACGGAAATTAAATTCTGCAAAATACTTCTCTCTGTAGTTGTACGCTACCCTGCCAAACAGCGAGTTAAGGCTGGTTTCGGTAGTAGCATCGTTTGTATTGTAACTGCGGGTTGGGTCAATGATTGTTCCGGTAGTAGGTATGCCCAAAGCAGGATCGGTTAATATCTGGAAAATGGCACTGGCTTTACTATCGAACGACTCATTGGATCCACCCACCAATACATCTACATTATGAACACCAAAGCTTTTTGTGTATTGGGCAATCAGTTGCACATTGGTGAAAAGCGATTTGGAATTGACATTGCCTACATCGCGGTTGCTGCCATAAGAACTGCCAGGAAAAAAGCTAACCGGTATTACCCGCGAAAATGTGCCATTGGAACGAACCGTGCCGCCAAATAAGCCCCGTATCTTTAAATCATTGGTAATGGAATATTCAGCGTTGAAATTGCCAAAAAATTCGTCGTCGTCCGCCTTGCGGTAGCCTCCTTTTTCCAGGATGCCTTTCGGGTTCAGCTCGGCAGAAACAGGGTTGGTCAGATAATTTCCTGCCGTATCCTGGAACGAATAGTAAAGCGGCACGCGGCTGGCATCTACCAGCAGGGTTCCTGCATTGGATGAATGATCTTTGTTCTGCACTTTGGTGTAGCTGATGATGGTATTGAGTTTCAGCTTTCCGATATCGTTAGAAAGATTGAGTCGCACATTATAACGCTTATAGCCATAATCAGGACCCACAAAATTATTCCGCTGATCCAGATAACCGGCAGACAAAAGATAAGTGTTGTTAGCGCCACCACCGCTTACCGTGATGTTATGCGCTTGTTGCGGCGCATCCTGCACAATATTATCAACGCGCCAGTCGCCATTTCCTTTCGCCTGAAAATCACGAATTTGCTGAGGAGTATAAGCCGGCGCCAATCCTGAGTTAACCAGCGAAACATTTTTATAATATGCATTTTCCCACGCATCTACCGGCTTGTAAGTAACGCGGGGCGATTGAACACCATAATTGCCGGAATAACTTACTGTTGGCTTTGCATTTTTACTGCCTTTTTTTGTAGTAATCAGAATCACGCCGTTGGCGGCGCGCGAGCCGTAAATAGCTGCTGCACCGGCGTCTTTTAATATGGAAATGGAAGCCACATCATTTGGGTTAATCAAATTGATGTCGCCACCTATAATACCATCAATTACTACCAGCGGCGTATTATCTCCCAGCGTACCCAAACCTCTGATGTTTAAGTTCGGACTTTGCCCGGGTTCAAAATTATTTTGCTGAATAATGAGATTTGGCGATGTGCCTTGCAAAGCAAGGGTAAGGTTGGTAACCGGACGGTCTTCCAGCGATTTGCGACCAACCACATCTACGGCACCCGTTACCGAGGATCGCTTCTGCGTGCTGTAACCTACAACCACTACATCGTTTAGCGTATTGTCTTCCGCAATGAGAGAAACATTTACCGTTTTTCTTCCATTGAGCAGCTCTTCTTTAGCAGTAAAACCAACGGAAGAAAATACAATAGTTCCGGTTGACAGTTCATCGCCTATACGCAATGTATAGTTGCCATTTTCATCGGTAACGGTTCCGGTTGTTGTGCCTTTTACCGTAACGCTTGCTCCGTTTATGGGTGCGCCTTTATCGTCGGTTACTTTGCCGGTGATTACAATATCGGCTTTTTGATTCTTAAAGTAAGTGGCAGATGCTTCAGCCAGGTTGTTGCTTGTGTTGCCAAAAGTTTGCAAGCCGTTGTCTGTCGTTCCTTTCTGTTTGCTGCGCAAAATAATTTTATCGTTTACTACTTCATAGTCTTTGTCTATCTGCTTAGCGATGATTTGCATTACATCGGCAACATCTGCGTCTTTTACGTCAACCGATACCCGTTGTGTTGTATTCACATCATCGTTAGAATAAACAAACACATAATTTACCTGCTTTTCAATTTTATCAAAAACGGTCGCCAGCTTTTCGTCCTTTACATGAAGGTTAATTTTTTTCACTTCCTGCCGCCGGCCGCCTTGCTTTCCCGATGATTGAAAAGCAAACACAGTTTGTGCAAAACCATTGACTGCCAGAATAAGAAACAGGCAGATAAAAAGAGATTTGAATAACGGAAATCCGGATCTGACTTCTCTGTCAGGCAAAATAAAACGTTTGTTTTTCATACAGGCAATCGTTTAATGTTGGTCAACGGCTTTCGTATAATATTGCTTTAGCGAAACAGTATCACACCAGACGTTCTAAAAAATATTAGGTCAGACAATAAAAACAGTATTCCTAAAAATGTTTATATCCGTTCAGGCTAATCAGATTCTTTCATTTTTTCAATTACTATCTCCTCGTCAGATATCCGGTAGGTAAACGGCTTAGACAAAGACAGGTAATATAATATTTCATCCAAGCTGTTATTTTCAAAAGAGCCGGTAAGCCGGTATTGTTTAATGCTTTCATCGGCAAACATTATTTTTTTACCAAACGTTCTTTCTAATTCTACCGCAATGTCTCCGAATGTAAGCGATTTAAAAATCAGCCTGCCTTCCGTCCAGGCTTTGTCATCATTGCTAATGGTAGAAAGTGTTTTTATTTCACCGGTTTCAATACTGTAAACGGCTTTTTTATTAGGCGTAAGAAAAGTGGTATCGCCGGCATTGTAAGCATCTTTCTTTATGGCTATAAACGCTACGCGACCCGTAGATACCGATGTTTCAACAATTTTGCTTTCTTTGTATGCCTTGATGTTGAATGAGGTTCCCAGAACCCGAACCGTGCCATTATCCAAATGGATGATAAAAGGCCGGTCAGGATTTTTAGCCACTTCAAAAAACGCTTCGCCGCTCAGATACACTTCTCTGGTTTTACCCGAAAACACAGTTGGATATTCAAGTTTGCTATCGGCATTCAGCCATATCTTACTGCCATCAGAAAGCACAATGGAAGATCGGATACCATTGGTGTTTTGCTTCTCCGTCAAGTTCAGTTTCTTACCCGTTATTGCCGTTTGTTCTGTTTTGTTATGATTCGTTTTTTCGGCAGAAAGATAAACTATACCAAAGCCGATGACAAATATGATTGCAGCAGCAACACCTGCAAGCCGCCATGCCGATTGGCGTTCCGGCTTTTCTTTATGTCCGATGACAGCAGGTTTTGCTTCTTGTATTTGTTGTATTTGCAGCCAAACTTTTTGGAGCGCCTTTTCCACATCCGGCTGTTTATCTTTTTCCTGCTGATTCTTCATTTTTTGAAACACAGCATATTTTTTTTGCAGCGCAACATCATCTTTCAGCAACCGTTTCAGCTCCTGCTGTTCTTCAGGTGTGGCTTCGCCAGACAGCTCACGACTTAGTAAGTGAATAAATCTGTTGTGAAACATGATTGTTGTTGGTTAAAAAGAAAGACAAAGAAGTTTAAATAATTACTTACAGCAAGTAAAGAATTATTGAAGCCACGCACTAAATGAAGCGGCAACCAGAGCGATAACTGAAATCAGATTGTTGCGGCGGCCTTCTTTTTTGCTTATGTGACCGCTCAGCACTTTATCAAGACGTTTTACAGCGCGATACAATTGCGTTTCAACCGTTCGTGGTGAGATATTGAGTATTTCGGCTACCTGCTTCATCCGGAAGCCTTCTTCTTTTATCAGGCGGAATATTTTGCGGCATTGATCAGGCAAATCATTAATCGCCTGCTGCAGCTTGAAATGAAGTTCTTTCCATTCCATATCTTCTTCCGGATTGTACAGACTAACAAGTTTACCGGCCGCTCCTTCATCATAAGAAGCAATATGATAATGCGAATATTGTTTGATGTAATTAAGCGATCCGTTTTTAACAGCGATAAACAGATAGCTTTCCAGATTTTGAATTTGTTGCAATGTTGACCTCCGGCTCCAGATTTTTATGAATACATCATTCACTATTTCTTCTGCCGCTTCGTGAGTATGCACATATTGCAGGGAAAAATGATACAACGATTGATAAAACAGCCTGAACAAGGCAGTAAAAGCCGCCTGGCTGCTGTGCAGGCAGATTTGTTTTTGCAGAGAATGTATATCAGACAGGTTTCTTCTCATTCGTTTTTATAGCCGGCAATAGTTTGGCAATTTCAGTATTATGGCAGCAAGCAGAATTTACTTTGCTTTATAAAAGACAACCGAATTTTGCAAACTACGTACAGTTCAAAAAAATTATACAAAATACAGGCTGATTTAAATATGCACAAGTTTGATACTGGCAAGTTTTGCGGGCAAAATAATAATCCCTGACGAACTCACGATTAACTCACGAATGATTTGTATTTTTTGAACAGATTTGATATTGCCTGCAAATTAAAAAGCCCGTAAATGCAATTGTTTACAGGCTTTTCATTGTGTTTAAGTTTTATTTTGTCGGGATGACAAGATTCGAACTTGCGACCCCACGCCCCCCAGACGTGTGCGCTACCGGGCTGCGCTACATCCCGAATTTCTTTTGACAGAAAGGCTGCAAATGTAAAAGTGTTTTTATGAAATTCCATTTATCTTGCGGCAAATTTTGCGGTTGCGCATGAACATTCTGCTGAAAAAAGTAATTGTTGCTGATCCTCAATCCATTTATAACGGTACGGTTACAGATATTCTGATTGTAAAAGGAATTGTTGAAACCATTGCAGATAACATCAATGCCAAAGCAGACACAAATATAGATGGCAACGGCAATACATTTATTTCACCCGGTTTCCTCGACATCTTTTCCCAGTTTGCCGATCCGGGTTTTGAACACAGGGAAACATTGCCATCCGGCGCCGCTGCGGCGGCGGCGGGCGGTTTTACAAATGTGTTTGTGCTGCCGAATACCAACCCTGCCATTTATAACAAAAGCGGCGTGGAATACATCGTTCAGAAGTCTAAAGATTTACCTGTCAATGTTCGCCCGTTGGGTGCAATTACAAAAAACTGCGAGGGAAAAGAATTAGCCGAAATGTATGATATGTATAGCAGTGGCGCGGTAGCTTTTTCTGATGGTTTGCAACCGGTGCAATCATCGGAAATTATGCTGAAAGCCTTGCAGTACGTGAAGTCTTTTGATGGTGTGATTGTTCAGATGCCGGTTGATAAAAGCATCCACAGCGGCGGATTGATGCACGAAGGAATTATCTCTACGCAACTGGGTTTGCCGGGTATTGCTGCCATTGGCGAAGAACTGATGATACAAAGAGACCTTGGCTTATTGCAATATACAAACAGCAGGTTGCACATTACTGGCGTATCAACAGAAAAAGGAATGAATTTGATACGCGAGGCAAAAAGCAACGGATTAAAGGTTACGTGCAGCGTAACGCCGTATCATTTGTATTTTTGTGATGAAGATTTGAAAGATTATGATACGAACCTGAAAGTGAACCCGCCGCTGCGCAGCAAATCGGACAGAGAAGCATTGCGAATGGCGGTGCTGGATGGAACGGTTGATTGCATTGCATCGCATCATATTCCGCAGCATTGGGATGATAAGGTGTGCGAATTTGAATATGCAAAGAATGGCATGACTGGTTTGCAAACAAGTTTCGCGGTGGTGAATACACTCTTTCCGCAGCTTGCTGTAAACAAATTGGTTCAATTGTTTTCGATAAAGACAAGAGCGATTTTTAATTTGCCTTCAATCACCATTGAAGAAGGAAATGCTGCTGAGTTTACCTTGTTCAACCGCAATGAAAATAACGCATTGACAAAAGAAATTTCGCGAAGCAAATCTGATAATTCGCCTTTTTTTAATATGCTTTTGCGGGGAAAAATAAAAGGCATTATTTGTAAAGAAATTTTTAATTAAATAATATGGAAAAGAAACCCATTACGCCGCTTGCTGCAGGATTGATAATCGGTCTTACTTCTGTTGTTTTGTTTTTTGCTTATTATTATACGGGGCTTGTATTTCAGCGCGAGTGGTATGCGTGGCTGCCTGCCATTGTTTATGTAGCACTTGTTATTGTCTTTATCAGCCTGTGGAGCAACGCACAAAACAATTTTATAACTTACGGGAATTGTTTTGGCTTCGGCTTTAAATCGGTTTGTATTGCTACGTTGATAGTGTTTTTTGTAACGCTTGTCTTTATTTATCTCACGCCGGAGTATAAAGATCAGATGATGCAGGTGGTAAAAGACCAGATGCGGCAAAACAAGCAGATGACCGATGACCAGGTAGATAAGGGAGTAGAAATGTATTCCAGGTTTTTTATGGTAAGCACACTTGGCGGCAGCTTGTTTGGCAATCTTCTGGTTGGCACCATCGGCGCTTTAATAGGCGCTGCCGTTGCAAAGAAAAAACCGCTCGATCCGTTTGTTCAGGCTAATCAAATTGGCGAACCCCAACCATGAACATTTCCGTTGTAATTCCGCTATTGAATGAAGAAGAATCGCTGCCCGAACTCTGCGAATGGATATCGCGTGTGATGACAGCCAGCCGTTTTTCTTACGAAGTGGTTATGGTAGATGACGGAAGTACCGATAGCAGCTGGCACACCATCGAAAACATCGCAAAAAAAAACGATTGTTTTAAAGGAATTAAATTTCAGCGAAATTATGGTAAATCGGCAGCGTTGAATGAAGCATTCCGGGCTGCCAAAGGCGATATCGTAATTACCATGGATGCCGATATGCAGGACTCGCCTGACGAAATTCCGGCGTTGTATAATATGATGATTAATGAAGGGTTTGATTTGGTAAGCGGATGGAAAAAGAAGCGGTACGATAATGCCGTAACCAAAAATCTTCCTTCCAAATTCTTTAACGCCGTAAGCCGTAAAGTTACCGGCATTCGCCTTCACGATTTTAATTGCGGATTAAAGGCGTATAAAAATAAGGTGGTGAAAGGCATTGAAGTATATGGTGAAATGCACCGCTATATTCCGGTAATTGCCAAATGGTCGGGCTTCACCAAAATCGGCGAGAAGGTAGTTGAGCATCGGCCACGCAAATACGGTGTTACCAAGTTTGGACTGGAACGTTTTGTAAACGGCTTTCTCGATCTTGGCACCATCATGTTTGTAAGCCGGTTTAGTAAAAAGCCAATGCACTTTTTCGGCTTGTATGGTACGCTTTGTTTTTTTATCGGCCTCGTAATGATTATTTATTTGCTTATTGCCAAACTTTCGGTCAGCGATTTTAATGTAACCAACCGCCCGGCTTTTTATATCGCTCTTGCCGCCATGATTATCGGTATGCAATTGTTTTTATCGGGTTTTGTAGCAGAATTAATTTCGCGCAATTCTGCCGACCGTAATAATTATCTGGTTGAAGATACAATTGGCATCAGGTAAAATAATTTTACAGTCCCGGAATATTCTTTATAAATCTGCGCTCTTTTTTTTTTATGAATCAGTCAATTGTTATTCTCGGGCCTGCATATCCGCTGCGTGGCGGCGGCATGGCTACCTTTAATGAACGATTGGCGAAACAGTTTCAGCAGGAAGCAAACTGTGTTGTTATTTACACATTTTCGTTACAATATCCTTCGTTTTTATTTCCCGGAACATCACAGTATTCTGCGGAAGCGGCGCCTGAAAATCTTACCATCGAAGTAAAAATCAATTCCGTTAATCCGTTAAACTGGATTGCGATTGGAAAAGAACTACGGCAGCTTTGTCCCGACATTATTATTGTTCGTTACTGGTTGCCTTTTATGGCACCCTGCTTCGGAACCATACTTAGGATAGTAAAAAAAAACAAACACACCAAAGTCATTTGCGTTGCCGATAATGTTATACCGCACGAGCATCGCTTTGGCGACAGGCAACTTACAAACTATTTTGTGAAACCGGTGGATGCGTTTATTACCATGAGTGATAAAGTAATGGCTGATTTAAAAACGATTACCCAAAAACGGGCGGTTCAAACGGTGCATCCGTTGTACGATAATTTTGGTGAAGCGATAAAAAAAACCGAAGCGAGAAAACGCCTGAACCTTCCGGCGGGTGAAAACATCATTTTGTTTTTTGGTTTCATCCGCAAATACAAAGGATTGGATATTTTGCTGGAAGCGATCGCTTTATTAAAGAAAAAGAATTTTGCTGTTAAACTTCTGATTGCCGGCGAATTTTACGACGATAAAAAAAGCTATCAACAGCAAATTGAACAATTAAATATTCAGGACATGTTATTTCTACGCACCGATTTTATTGCGGACAGCGAAGTAAAATATTATTTCAGCGCTGCCGATTTTGTTATTCAGCCTTACCGCAATGCCACGCAAAGCGGCGTTACGCCACTGGCCTATCACTTTGAAAAACCGATGCTGGTAACCAATGTCGGCGGACTTCCGGCAATGGTGCCTGATAAAAAAGTAGGTTTGATAGCCGAGCCCGTTGCAAATGATATTGCAGAAAAAATTATGGAACTATATCGTTTGGGTGAAAATTATTTTTTAGCCGCACTGAAACAGGAAAAACAAAAATATAGCTGGGAAAAATTTACAGGCATTGTTTATCAGTTGTCTGCATCCGTAAATAAAACAAGTAATTAACAGCCAAATAAGTTTGGAAAATTAGTTGGTTTGGCTACCTTTGCCGTCCGAAAAAAAATACTGTTATGGCAAGAGTATGTATGGTTACGGGCAAAAAACCGATGGTTGGCAACAGCGTATCGCATTCGAATATTAAAACAAAGCGCCGGTTTTTACCTAATCTGCAAACAAAGCGATTCTTCTTTGCCGAAGAAGATCGCTGGATTACGATGAAGCTTTCTACCGATGCAATTCGCACCATCAACAAAAACGGTCTTGCAGCCGTTGTAAAAAAGTTGAGAGCAAAAGGAACAAAAATTTAAATTATTACCGTTATAAATTATTGCTATTATGGCAAAGAAAGGAAACCGCGTTCAGGTGATATTGGAATGTACCGAGCAAAAAACAACGAGTGTGCCGGGCACAAGCCGCTACATTACCAATAAAAATAAAAAAAATACGCCCGAGCGTATTGAACTGAAAAAGTACAATCCCAATCTTAAAAAAGTTACTGTACACAAAGAAATTAAATAGTTATGGCAAAAGCAGCGAAAACCGCGATTAAAACAAAAGACCAGAAAGCAGCCGCCGACGCTAAAAACTGGACCAAAGTAATTAAAACCGTGCGAAGCCCGAAAACAGGTGCTTATACATTTAAAGAAGTTATCATGCACAAAGACAAAATCAAAGATTTCTTAAGCGAGAAGTAAGATTTTTCAATTCGAATTATAAAAAAGCTTTCACCTTAACGGTGAAGGCTTTTTTATTTATAACAATATTTCTTAATGCGATTTTAATGGTTGTTCTGGTCTGATTAATTGGAGTGGCATAGTTTTTCGAGGTAGCGGTCAAAATTCAATATGAAAAAGGTATTTGTAGCCGATAACAATTTCGGCTGTTTGCTGATGCTGCATACATGGTTTAAAAACCGGGGATATTATGTAAGAACATTTTCTTCTTCCCAGCCTCTTTTTGAAGCCCTTGATGAATTTTTACCCGATGTAATTATGCTTGACGAAAATCTGCAGGGCAACGGCAAGGAAATCGGCAGGCAAATCAAAAGCTTATATGGCGAACATATTTCTATCATTCTTTCTTCTGGTAATTCCAAAAATTGCAAAGATGCTGATGATTTTGTGGTTGACGGGGTTTTACAAAAGCCATTTGCCATGCAGCAAATTTCTCAGATAATTAATGCCTGCATGAACTAAAAACAACCAAAAACCAGATTAACCCAAATATAATTACCATTTTATTAATACACTTCCCCAAGTAAAGCCGCTTCCAAAGGCAGCCAGGCAAACCAGGTCGCCCTTTTTAATTTTGCCTTCCTGCCAGGCTTCGCATAACGCAATGGGAACGGAGGCGGCTGTTGTGTTTCCGTATTTTTGTATGTTGTTAAAAACCTGGTCGTCGCGCAGCTTTAATTTTTGCTGCACGTATTGGCTGATGCGAAGATTAGCCTGATGAGGAACCAGCAACGAAATATCTGACGGAGAATAACCATTGGCAGAAAGCGCTTCCATAATTACTTCGGGAAATTTGATTACGGCTTTTTTAAAAACCGCCTGTCCGTCCATCAACGGATAATTTTGTCCTTTTTCAATCATGGCATGACTTACATACATTTCACTCACGTCGGCGTCTTCATAATCTGCAAACTTATGCCAGTGATTGGCATGTGTGCCGGGGTTGGGCATAGAAAGCACTTCGGCTTCGCTGCCATCGCTATGCAGGTGCGTACTTAATATTCCGCGATCTTCATCGTTAGCAGGCTGCAAAACAACAGCGCCGGCACCATCGCCGAAAATGACCGATACATTACGCCCGCGTGTGCTCATATCAATGCCAAATGAATGTTTTTCGCTGCCGATAACCAGGATATTTTTATAAGTGCCCGTGCGGATAAACTGATCTGCAATGCTAAGGGCATAAATAAAACCGCTGCACTGGTTGCGCACATCAAGTGCGCCAATCTCTTTCATTTTCATTTCGCGCTGCACCAGCACGCCGCAGCCGGGAAAATAATAATCAGGCGATAATGTGGCAAATACAATAAAGTCAACATCCTGTGGCGTAATACCGGCGCGCTCAATGGCCGTTTTAGCGGCTTCAATGCCCATTGTAGCTGTCGTTTCATTGTGCCGGTTGGCATAGCGCCGTTCTTTTATACCGGTGCGTTCCTGAATCCATTTGTCGCTGGTATCCATATATTTTACCAGACTATCATTTGTAAAAACGTTTTGGGGAACATACATCCCGATTCCGGCAATAATGCTTTTTGGCATAGAGGTAGTTGTTTAAGGGTTTGAAAATAATAAAAATAAAAAAATTTCAGGTATTGTGTTTTTATAGCGCAGTGTAATCAGAAGCTGGCAGGTTTGATTTAGTTTTAATACGGTATAAAAAATAGCTTGGCGTGTACCATCTTCACTTATTAAAAAAGAAGCACCAAATAAGAATTTTCCGTTTGCGAATGTGCCATATTTTTTATATCATACACAAATATGCGATACAAACTGTCTGATGCAGTAACATATAACTGCTTTTCAAACGGCGAAAAAGCCAGTTTGTTTGGAACACTGCAAACAAATACAATAATATGGGCTAAAAGCGTAACGCTGAAACAGTTTGGCATAACAGTGGTTTTCATTCTGTTTACAGGTTGCAAAGAACACACTTTTTATAATCTGAAGCCGGAAAAAAAATCAAATTATTTTTATGAAACTATTATTGATAATATTAATAGCAATAAATATGATAACATCAACTGTAAAGGCGCAGACTGATTCAAAAAAATCGCCACTTTTACTTGAAGCAGCCGCATTTGGCGATTATCAGCCGATTGGCGTTGCCATTACGAAAACTGGCAGAACTTTTATTACATTTCCCCGTCATCTGCCCTATCAGTATGGTGTAGCCGAAATTGTAAACGGTATTCGCAAGCCTTACCCGAATGCCGGATGGAATGTTTACGATTCTTTGCATCCGCAGGAACATTTTATGAATGCACACGCCGCGTGGCCCGATACTGAAAACAGATTGTGGATTTTAGATACCGGTAATCCGGGCGATGAAGCTACTATTCCGGATGGTGCAAAATTGTTGCAGATTAATTTGGCTTCTGACAGCATCGAACAGATTTATCGTTTTGAAGATTTGCCGCGCGAAAAAAGCGCGTTGAACGATGTGCGGATTGATACGAAGCGAAATCTGGCTTATTTATCGGACCCTAAACTGACGGCGGTTGTAATTCTTGATTTGGAAACCGGCAAAAGCAGAATTGTTTTACAAAATGACAAATCGGTAAAAGCCGATCCCGGTTTTAAGTTGCACCTCGATGGTAAAGATGTAGTTGATGACAATGGAAAAGCCTTTAGCTCAAATGTAAACGGCATTGCGCTAACACAGGATTTTGAATGGTTTTATTTTCGCGCCATCAATCAAACAAAGCTATATCGCATTAAAGTTGATTACTTAGCTGATACAACTCTTTCCTCTTCGCAATTATCTTCTAATGTAGAACTGGTTGGAGAAACCGGCGTATCGCATGGTATGATAGCTGACAGCAACGGCAATATTTATCTTACCGATTCGTCGAACAAAGCCATTCGTTATGTTACACCGCACGGCGAATTTAAAACGTTGGTTCAGGACAAGCGACTGATTTGGCCGGATACATTTTCTATTGGTAATGATGGTTATTTGTATGTAACCTGCTCACAAATAAATCGTACAAAAAAGTACAACAACGGCAAAGACAAAGTAGAATATCCTTTTCAGTTATATAAAGTAAAACTGCCATAAATAAAAAAGAATAAAGACTTGTTATTATTAGCCTTTATTCTTTAAAATTCATTGACGATCAATCCTTTTTAAAGCCTAATACCTTTTGTTAAACCCACCCCTGTCTCTGTTATTATCTCTGTCTTTGTTGTCGTTATTTCTGTTATTGTTATAACCGCCGCTGCTGTTTCCAAATCTTGGTGTTCTTGGCCTATCGTTATTATAACCGCTGCTGTTGCTGTTATAACTTCTGTTATTGTTAAAGCCTCCACCATTATAGTTTCCGCCACCACCGCGGTTTTGCTGTGCATCAGCTTCTTTTACAGATATTATTTTCCTCTGCAACATAACACCATCAAGGGTTGCAATGGTTTCTTTGGCTTCCAGTTCGTTTGGCATATCTACAAAACCAAAGCCTTTACTCTTGCCGGTTGCTCTGTCGGTTATTAGTTTTGCAGAATTAACTTCGCCATATAGCTCAAACATTTCTTTCAGATCAACGTCATCGAAATCGCCAGCCAGGCCGGCTACAAAAAGCATCATGTATTTTTATTTAATGGAATAAAAAGTACGGAAAATCGTACCACGAAAAGATAATAACGCACAAAATAGGAATTAAATATAGCGCAGGAGTAAATAATTTTTTAAAGATTGTCTGCTTATAAAAGTCAGTATCGTTGGACAATATCCTTACCGAGCAAAATAAATTTATACTTAGATTATGATTGATAAAATAGTCGCCGACTGACAAAAAAGTTATAAGGATCGCTACTCTTCTAATTTTTACTAAATAAACTACTGTCTGTTTAATCGATAACTAAAATTTTAATGTTTTGCCATTTTTTCTGTTGTTTTTTTTGTTAAAACAAAATTAAATTATCATGAAAAAGATTCTAATCATTGTAAACTTGATCATTGCTTTCAGTTCTCAAGCGCAAGTGTTTATTAAAACAGGAACCAGCATTTCAGCTACTATTCCAACGTCTGCCTTCGATCAATTAAGAACTGAAAACGGTTTGATTTCGCACCGTGTTTCGGGAACTGTTGGCTCTTTTGGTGCCACGGACCAATGGATAGGAATTGGTCGGCCATTAACGAATTTATATGGACTGAGAGTTCAGTGGAATCAACAAACATTCAACTATTCGTTAAGGCAAGCAGCATCAGGAAAAAATGCAATTATTGAGTGGGGCAACCAGGGTGGGGAAATGCAATTGAGATACATTACCAACCCAACAGATTCTAATGGGTTTAAAAAAATTCTGAATCTTACATCAGCAGGTAACGCTTACATTGGCAATCAAAACAGTGGAAACTTTACCAATCCGAAATTTGAAGTGAATCCTCCCACGGCTGGGCAGTTGGCAATAACTTCTAACACGAGCGGAACATTAGGTAATTCTTTTAGAAATGTGAGTACAGGTAGTGATAGATTTACTGCATCTCCCACATTAGTGATTCAATCAGTAAGCAGTTCTTCAAGCACTCAAAGAACCGATGGTATTGTAATTACCTCCAGGTAATTACCTCCAGTGGTGCTAACACCAATATTGGCCTGACTGCTTCTGCAACCGGGGGCTCGAATTTTAATTCAGGTGTACAAGGGTTATGTAATAGTGCGGGGATAAGTGGAATAGGGGTTTACGGAAATTCGACTGGTGGTGTTTCTTCAAATTATGGAGTGCAGGGAGTAGCATCAGGTGGTGGTAACAATAACTACGGTGTATTTGGTGTTGCTACCGGAGCAACAGGCACTAATTATGCGGGATATTTTCAAGGAAGTGTCTTTACAACCGGCACTTATCAATCTTCAGATGCCAAACTAAAAGAGAATATTAATGATGAAGCGAACGCCATGTCTAAATTAATGCTGTTGCGTCCTGTATCATATAAATTTAAGCAAAAGGATTTTCCAGAATTGAATCTGCCTAAAGAATTTCAACACGGTTTAATAGCACAGGAAGTAGAAAAAGTGTTTCCTGAAATGGTTGGGATAGCGCAAGATTTGAAAATGGATAAAAATGGTCAATTTGTTTCTAAAGGTGATATAAAAGCAGTTAATTATACCATGCTGATTCCACTCATGATAAAAGCTTTACAAGAACAACAAGAAAAAATCAATAATCTCGAAAAAATGCTTAACAACAGCCAATCATCATTAACAGAAAAAAATGCTTTAAGTAGCATATTAAACGAAACTTCGTCAATACTTTCTCAAAATTCACCGAATCCATTTAGTCAGACCACGTTAATAAGATATAATATACCCCAAAAATATACCAACTCTTCCTTAGTAATTCTTGATATGACTGGCAAAATGCTAATGAAATATGATAATTTAAATGCTCAAGGACAGATAATAATCAATGCTGGTAAATTACTCTCAGGTATTTATTTGTACAGTTTATATAATAGAAACGAAGAAATTCTAACCAAAAAGATGATTATTTCTAAATGATACATAACTCTCATGGTTTCTTTTATATAAAATAAGTGCAATCAAAATTTTTGATTGCACTTATTTTTATTAAGCTATACTAATACATTTTTACATCATTCTATTAAAAAAAATTTGAAACATGCAATACAACAGCAATCTGATTTATGACATTGGTTTTCATGACGGCAGTGACACCGCTCATTATTTAAAAAAAGGTTTTAGTGTAATTGCAGTTGAAGCAAATCCAATTTTAATAGAAGAAGCAAAAAAAAAGTTTGCGAAAGATATAGCTAACAGAAAATTGACATTATTAAATGTTGGCATCGCCGATAAAGAAAGAGTACTAACCTTTTACAGAAATCATCGTTTATCGGTATGGAGTTCATTTGACAAAGCGCAAGGTACCAGAGAAAATACACCTTATGATGTGATTGATATACCTTGTATTACTACTAAATCTTTATTTGAAAAATATGGCGTTCCGTTTTATCTGAAAGTTGATATAGAAGGCTACGATTATTATTGTATCAACGATCTGCCTGAATCTAAACCTAAGCCTGCTTATGTTTCTTGTGAAGCAGGAAATATAGATCTACTGATTACTTTACAAAATAAAGGCTATTCAAAATTTAAAATCATAAACCAAGCAAATCGTTTTAAACCTATGAATTTGCAACAAGAATTTAATCCGTTTTTTGCTAAGTATCTTTTTTTCAGCACAGGCATCCGAATGCGCCTGCAAAAATTTTTTCCCGTTATTTATTTACATAGTTCTTCCGGTCCTTTTGCAGAAGATACATTTGGTGTGTGGAAAAATTATGAAGAAACATTTGAAAGTTTCTCAGCATTACTTAACAATGAAAAATATCGTACATACAATCATACTTCATGGTTTGATTTTCATGCTAAACTTTGAAAAAATTTTTTATTCTTCACTTGATTTATTTACAGTATCATTAACAAAATAGTCCCGATAACTCGGGACTATTTATCTACAATTCAGATTTTAATTTATTTCACTTCTTCAAATTCTGCATCGGTAACCGTTTCGCCGGTATTGTTTTCAGCAGAACCATCATCATTAGTTGCGCCAGGTTGTTGTGCACCGGCTGCCGCCTGTGCTTTATACAATTCTTCGCTGGCTGCCGTCCATGCGTTGTTCATTTCTGTCAGAGCAGAATCAACAGCATCCGCATCACCGCTTTTGTGGGCATCTTTCAACTTGCCTAAAGCCGTTTCGATCGGTGCTTTTTTATCGGCAGGAATTTTATCGCCAAACTCTTTCAGTTGTTTTTCCGTCTGAAAAATAAGACTGTCTGCCTGGTTCATCTTTTCTACCTTTTCACGCGCGGCTTTGTCGGTGGCTTCATTGGCTTTGGCTTCGGTTTTCATCTTTTCAATTTCATCTTTACTTAAACCGCTGCCTGCTTCGATGCGTATCTTTTGTTCTTTGCCGGTGCCTTTGTCTTTTGCACTTACATGCAGCAAACCGTTGGCATCAATATCAAACGTTACTTCAATCTGCGGAACGCCGCGTGGTGCTGGTGGAATGCCGTCGAGGTTAAAAATACCAAGACTTTTATTCTGACCTGACATGGGTCGTTCGCCCTGCAAAACATGAATCTGAACACCGGGCTGGTTATCGCTGGCAGTTGAAAAAATTTCCGTTTTCTTGGAAGGAATGGTTGTATTGCTTTGAATCATGGTTGTCATTACACCACCCATTGTTTCAATACCCAAACCCAATGGCGTAACATCGAGCAGCAATACATCTTTTACTTCACCGGTTAACACCGCACCTTGTATGGCGGCACCAACGGCTACCACTTCGTCCGGGTTTACGCCTTTATTAGGCTTCTTACCAAAGAATTTTTCTACCAGTTCCTGCACTTTGGGGATACGGGTGCTGCCGCCAACAAGTATCACTTCGTCAATTTCGCTTTTGCTGTAACCGGCATCTTTCAAAGCAGCTTCACAAGGTGTAAGGCAACGGTTAAAAAGACTGTCGCTTAACTGCTCGAACTTGGCACGCGTTAGTTTTTTTACCAAATGCTTGGGAACGCCGTCAACGGCTGTAACATAAGGCAGATTAATTTCCGTTTCTGAAGAAGAACTTAATTCCACTTTTGCTTTTTCGGCAGCTTCTTTCAAACGCTGCAACGCCATCGGATCTTTGCGAAGATCAATGTTTTCATCTTTCTTAAATTCTTCAGCCAGCCAGTCCATAATTACTTTGTCAAAGTCATCTCCTCCCAGGTGCGTATCACCATTGGTAGATTTTACTTCAAATACGCCATCGCCAAGCTCAAGAATGGAAACGTCAAATGTACCGCCGCCAAGGTCGAACACGGCAATCTTCTGATCGGCATGTTTTTTATCCAGGCCATACGCAAGCGCAGCGGCTGTAGGTTCGTTTACGATACGCCGAACAGTTAAACCTGCAATTTCGCCAGCTTCTTTGGTAGCCTGACGTTGCGCATCGTTAAAATACGCCGGTACGGTAATAACCGCTTCGTTCACCTCCTGTCCAAGATAATCTTCAGCCGTTTTCTTCATTTTCTGAAGAATCATGGCAGAAATTTCCTGCGGTGTGTATAACCGTCCGTCAATATCAATGCGTACGGTATTGTTATCACCTTTTACAACCTTGTAACTCCAGTGACTGATTTCGTTGGTAACTTCATCGTACCGGCGACCCATAAAGCGCTTTACGCTTGTTATGGTATTTTGCGGATTGGTGATCGCCTGACGTTTTGCCGGATCGCCAACTTTGCGCTCGCCGTTCTTTAAAAAACCAACTACGGAAGGTGTGGTTCTGCGTCCTTCATCGTTGGCTATCACAACCGGTTCGTTACCTTCCATTACGGCAACGCAACTATTTGTTGTACCGAGGTCTATTCCTATTATTTTTCCCATATTTTTTAATTGAATTTTTAGTGGTTAGATTTTTTATTTACAGCCTTCAGTAATCAATCACTATGCCATGGGAAGAAAGGTGAAAAAATGGCAGATGGGAATTAATTATGAATGATAAGTTATGAATTATGAGTTATGATTTTTCATAAATGGCACAATTACACACACAAAATGGGAAGTAACGAAAACGGTTGCAGGAAATGATTGATGCCAAAACCCATTGAGGCACTGTTCATGTGTTAATTTATGATAACAGTTAGAAACAATAAATCAAAAATCATCAGTCAGGAATCTTACATACATTCTCATCATTCTTGGATGAATTTTTATACAAGTTTATTTACGCGCCCGCGAAAATTTTACCATATAAATTTTGCAAAAAAGGTAACGGAATATGAATATAACATTGTAAACGCCCGGCAACTCGAACCTGTCCGGCGAAAGCAACTGCCGATTTGTACTTAAGGAAAGTTGATTTATGTCAAAAGAGCGTACTTTATGCTCCCGATTGATGTTTTATCCTTCAGCAGATTTTCGTGCAAATCCATTACGTCCTTAAATCGCCCGGTTACCGGATTCACAAACTCAAAATCAGTTGTTCACGCTCAGTCTCAAGTAATGAACACCAAACTTTCGCACTTTTTAAAAATCATGCGAATGCAAAAGACAGTCTTTTATTAAAACTCATGCACATTGTGTCATTCACTTATCGTGATAAGTTTACGGTTACTGCATCTGCTATTTTAACATGACTGATAATGAATCTTCCTTATTTCGCAATCTGATGCTGGTACGGGCGGTTATTTTTGCAGTTTGAATGCAGAAAGATTGAAGGATAAACAGGTTAATATAGCATTAGTTGGCAACCCGAATTGCGGCAAATCGTCCCTTTTCAATTCGCTTACCGGGCTTAATCAAAAAGTAGGAAATTTTCCGGGTGTTACCGTAGATAAAAAAACAGGCATCGCCGAACTGGAAGACGGCGTAAAAGCAAAACTGATAGACCTTCCCGGCACCTATAGCCTTTACCCGCGCCGCGCCGACGAATGGGTAGCGTACAAGGTATTTATGAATGCCGATGACGAAATAAAGCCTGATATTATACTGGTAGTTGCCGATGCCAGTAATCTAAAGCGCAACCTGCTTTTTTGCAGCCAGGTAATTGATTTAAAACGCCCGGTTGTAATTGCATTGACTATGATGGACATTGCAAAAAGCAAAGGCTATCAGATTGATATATCGGAACTTGAGCGTGAATTGGGTGTGCCGGTAATACCTGTGAACCCCAGAAAAAACAAGGGCATTTCAGGTATTAAAAAAGCGTTGCATCAAACCATCAGAAAGCATCACATTGCAAACCGGTTAGATTTTATACCAAATAAAAATCTGGCTTCTTTCGCCATAGATAGCGTAAAAAAACTGGTGCCGGATTTAAGCGATTATGCGGCGATTCACTACCTGATTAATCATGAGAATTTTCCGCTCGACAGTCTTACCCATAAAGCCATTGAGCAGGTAGAAATCACAAATCATTTTAATCCGACCAGGACGCAGGCAGATGAAATTGTGCAACGTTATGCCCGCATCCGCCAGATTATGCACCAAAGCGTGGTAGAACCAGATCCGTTGCAGAAGAAAATGTTTACGGAAAAGTTAGACAATCTGCTTCTGCACCGCGTTTGGGGCAATGTTATCTTACTGATTGTTCTGTTTCTGTTATTTCAAAGCATATTCTGGCTGTCGCAATTTCCCATGAACGCCATTGATGAAGGCTTTTCGCAAATAAGCGGATGGCTTGGCAACACGTTGCCGCAGGCATGGTGGAGCAATCTGCTGATAAACGGGTTGCTGGCGGGCTTAAGCGGCATCCTGATTTTTGTACCGCAAATCATGATTCTTTTTGGTTTGATAACTACGTTGGAAGACGTCGGATATATGGCGCGCATCAGTTTTTTAAGCGATAAGCTGATGCGTAAAGCCGGACTTAACGGCAAAAGCGTAATGCCGATGATTAGCGGCTTTGCGTGTGCCGTTCCCGCCATTATGAGCGCACGAAATATTGAAAACAGAAAGGAACGCCTGCTTACCATACTGGTAACGCCGCTGATGAGCTGCAGCGCCCGATTGCCTGTTTATGTAATACTTATTGCATTGGTCATTCCCAACCGGTATTATTTCGGTTTTTTTAGCGCGCGCGGGCTTGTAATGATGGGCTTGTATTTCGTGGGTATTATAATGGCGTTGGTTGTAAGCTGGGTTTTTAAATGGATTATTAAAATACAGGAAAAGAGTTATTTCATTCTGGAACTGCCCGTTTACAGAGCGCCGCGCTGGAAGAACATCGGCATTACCATGCTGCAGAAAGCCAAAGTATTTGTGGTAGATGCCGGCCGTATTATTATTGTTATCAGCCTGTTGCTTTGGTTTTTAAGCAGCTACGGACCACCAGGACGCATGAAAAATATTGATGCCGAATATGCAAAATCAGAGCAGACGGCTACCATAGAAAATAAAGCTATTTTAGAAAAGCAATACAAAACCGAAAAGCTGCAAAATTCATTTGCCGGTATTGCAGGAAAAGCCATTGAGCCTGTTATCAGCCCATTAGGTTTCGATTGGAAAATAGGCATCGCTTTAATTACCTCTTTTGCTGCCCGCGAAGTATTTGTAGGTACGATGGCAACTTTATACAGCGTAGATGAGCAGGATGACGCCACGCTGAAAGAAAAAATGCAAAATGCAACCCGCGAAAACGGCACAAAAGTTTATACATTGGCCACAGCGTTATCTCTCATGATGTTTTACGTGCTGGCAATGCAATGTATGAGTACGCTCGCGATTACAAAACGCGAAACCAGAACCTGGAAATGGCCGGTAATTCAATTCGTTTATATGACAGGTCTGGCTTATCTGATGAGTTTTATTGTTTATCAGGTATTTTCGTAAAATTATAGGCCCGGTTCTGTTGTAACAAAAGGTTTTGTAAGAACAATCTTGGTCAAAAAGAATCCGTTTTATCACAAATCAGTAGATTGCATCGAATATGCCCGCTGCCAAAATACCATTTAACGAACAAGACCGGCTTCGCAACCTGTATAGCTATGAGTTGCTTGATACATTGCCGGAAAAAGATTATGACGATATTACAAACCTTGCTTCCTTTATCTGCGATACACCAGTTTCCCTGGTAACAATAATTGATGCCGACCGCCAATGGATTAAATCTGCGCATGGAATTAATATGCAGCAAACATCCCGCGACGACGCTTTTTGCGCTCACACAATTTTAAAGCCTGGCGAAATAATGATGGTGCCGAATACCCGAAACGACGATCGTTTTGTTGACAATCCGTTCGTGTCCGGTGAGAATCAGATTATGTTCTATGCAGGCATTCCGCTTCTTACCGAAGAAGGTTACCCGATAGGCAGCCTGTGCGTAATCGACAACAAGCCTAAAGAATTAAATGAAACACAGCAGCAAGCGCTTAAAATGTTAGCCAATCAGACGATGAGGCTGATACAACTTCATAAAAAAACAAAAGAACTTTCCCGCAGCCGGCAACTTATGCTGGAAATAAACAGAGAACTGGAAAATTTTGCACAGGTAACGGCAGAAAATTTGAAGTTGCCCTGCGATAATGCCATTGAATTTACCGATTTGATAGCGGAAAAATTTGCTGATGCTCTTGATGGCGACGGAAAGCAGCTTTTATCACTTATTAAGTATTCCTGCGAAAGCGTGAAAGAAACCGTTAACAATACACTGGAAAAAGCAAACCGCATCAGCATGCTGCAAGACAATAAAATGCTTTTTACCTTTAGTAATCTCATGCAGGAATTGAAGCAACATTTGCATTTGTCATCTGTTAATATTACGGTTGGCAAGCAACCTGAAAACGAAACAATCTATTCTTTTAAAAACATATTGCTGCAAATATTATCACATATCATTTCGGGCTCTTCGCAGTTTAACGACAAGCAGGAACAACGCGTGGAAATTTCATACGCGCAAACCAGAAACCAATATGTTTTTATGCTAACAGATAATGGAAAAGGCGTTCCCGTTTTTTCGCGGAGCGGCAAATTTTCTTTGCTGCAGGCAACCGATAACAACGCCGACTCTGCTGACTATACCATCAATCTGAATAAAGTAAAAGAACTAATCACTTCGCTGTCCGGCATGCTGGAAATGAGATTTGAAGAAAATACAGGAACTACTTTTACCATCCGGCTTCAGAAATAAAACAAGGCATCAAACCGCCTTTCGTCAATTCATTTTTATTCAAGCTGATTTTGTAAAAAATGCCTGCTGAAAACAGGCGGTTTTATGTTGGCAGCAAACATTTTTAATTGCTGATATTATTTGACTGTAAAAACAGTCTGAATCATGTTATCGAAACGCAATGCCAGCTTAGCATTCCATATCACAATATCAAATATCTTACATATCCAATTGATATCATTTACTCATTGGCAATAAATGAAGCCGGCGTTGCTGTATATATCTTCTCTTTTACTTTTTTATAAAAAGATAAGACATTGGAAAACGAATAATGTTCGTACTGTTTTACAATATTCCGACTGCTGCGAAATGATGTTACATGCCATGCGGAAATCAAAAAACAAAGCACGAAAATACATAAGGCAATTGTAAAGATGAGTGCTGCAGCAGGGCTTATCCATATATTGATTACCAGGAAAAAAACAGCCCAGACAAGACTTGTAAACGGCGGCAATTGTAAAGCTAAAACGCCGAATAAAAATTGATTCACATTGATATGCGATATGCCTTTATAAAAGATCCGAATGTTGTTGGTCAACTGTTTCATCCACGTATTCGCACAACGCGCATGTTGTTTCAACAAAGATGGTAACTGCATCGTTCGTTGGTCGTGTACAATGGCTTTGGGCGCAAATACAATCTGATGACCTTTGTTTATAATTACATATTGTAAAGCCTTTGTAAAGTTTATATTGCCTGGCTGTAATTGCTTCAGGCAATGTTTGTAAAGGCTTATGGTAAATGCCATGCCGCATCCGGCAAGCGATGCGGAAGAGCCTAAGGAGAATGAAATATATCGCCCAAAAAAACTATTGTAATTGTTGCCGGCAGCATGAATGCTGTTATATACATTTCCGTTCGGTTTTGTTACGCACATGCCTTGCACTGCCTGATAACCCTTATTAAAAAAAGCATTTAACCCGTTCAAATATTCAACATTTGCCAGGCTGCGGCTATCGAGAATGGTAAGATGCGTGTGCGGTCGCCGGAAGCTTTCTACAACAAAGCGATTCAGCCTGAGACAGTCGGTAAACGGTTGCATCGGATGCAGCAAAATCACTTTTTCATGATTGATGGAAAGGTGACCCATGCCGCAATCGTTCATTACCACATAAATGAGATAATTGCTGTAACGAAGCTGCAAAAGCGAATTGACAAGCGGCTGTAAGGCTTGTCCTGAACCATAAACCGAAACAATGATGGCGTAATCTTTTTCTTCGGCAAGCGATTCGTTCGGTGGCAATTTTCTTTTTGCTAACTTACTCACGCCGTAAGTAAGATATAAGCACAACGGCAACACAAGATGTAAGCAAACAACCACCTGTAAAACAAGCCATACATAATGAAGAACGACAGCAAACATGATATTGGATTTTAAAACGTGATGGAACCCTTACTGATACACTTTAGCATTGTATTTCTGTTGGTAACTTCAATGATCATACTCTATCAGCTTATGAAAACGCCGGATTAATTTTTATTGTGTAGTAAAAATAATTGAGCCCGGTAAACAAAGCTTTTAAATTCTTTTAATCCACCTGAATAATAGATTAATTTTTTTTCTGCGTTTCAAGGAAACCGATAATGCAAGCGTTACAAAATTTTTTTTTTTATATTTACCAGATACAATTCATCATCAGTACATTTTAAGAAGGCAAAGCGGTTGTTGCAGGATAACCGATAAGATAGGCAATACGAATACCGGCACGATTAGCGATGATGCCGGACTGCCATATATAAGGTTTGTTTTTTGTTGTCTGTGTTGCCAGTAACAAAAGTTCATCGGGCGTGTAAAGCCGCATAACAGATACGATGCCATCCCAGATTGTACATAGCGGAACAACCGGCAGAAGATAGGTAAACAAAAGCCGTTTTACAGAAAACGGTTTTATGAAAGGCGTACCTAACATGAATGCGGGCGGATGAAAAATAAGAATAAGAATTATAAACCAAACGCTCCGGCTGCCGCCATCAAAAACGGCAATGCCTTCGTTTGCATCGGTTGCGTTTAACAATACTTTTTTGGCAGTGTTTTCATCAAAATGATGAAACCCGGAAAAAATGGTGCGGAAGCCATGCAACGAATCCGGAACATGGGTTGCATTAACAGCCTGGCTGCTATACATGATGCTGCCGTTTGTGTCTTGCTCAATCTGCCGATAAGCCGCTGTGTTCGGGTATAAATCGGTTAGTATAAACGGTATCGTTTTTCCGGTTGCCTGTTTTATATTTTGCTGAATGCCTGGCACGGCGCCGCCTGCACCGGAGCATAAATCAATAATCCGGCTGCTGTTTGTATGTTGTAAGCCTGCAATCAGAAGCGGGGTAACAGGTTTATAAAGATTGCCGGTTTGTAAAATAAAGCGCAGAAAATCGGTCATACATCTTCGCAGAAACGAAGGAAACCAAGGCTGATCCTCCCATTCAAAACCCTTTATTCTTTTCATTGAAACCGGTATTAAAAGGAAAGAATGTTTCCCAAACGCTTTAATTCTATTTCGGCTGCTTTGGCAGCATACGCCAGGTTAATTAAACGGTATCCTTCTTCTTCAAAGCTGCGCTGCGCTTCTCTTACTTCAATAATGGTATTTACCCGCAGTTCAAAACGTTTCATCACAATAAAAAGCAGTTGCTGCGCGGTAGCAAAAGCTTTTTGCTGTAGCAGCAATTGCGACAGCGACGTATGATAAGCCGTAAAATTTTTTAAAACGGCTGCCTCATAATCCCTTTCCAAAGATTTTTGCTGAATGTCTGCACTCTTTGTATTTATTTCAGCCACGCGCTGTTGCCGTTTATATACCGAGCCGTTATAAATGGGAATGGCGACACCTACGCCGACATAAGGTCCGTAATTTTGATTGAGCAACGTAAAGCCGGCGGCGTTTTTGGTTCGGCCATACGAGTAACCCCCGTTTGCGCTGACGGAAGGATAACGTTGCGCGGCGGTTTCTTTTTCTATCAGTTCATTAATCCGTATCTCATCCTGCGCTGCCAGTATATCTGCATTGCCATGCAAACGGTTTAAAACGCTGTCTAATACAATCATTTTGTCAGCGATAATGGTATCTTCAATGGCAATGGCAGAATCAAGCTTTACATTCATCAGCCTCAACAATTCTGTTTTGCTTTGGTCTATCACTACCTGTTGCGATTGTTTCGATTGCTCAAGCGCATTCAAATCTATCTGCGCCTGAAATAAATCTGCATTATTGGCAAGCCCCACGCTTTGCTGCGTTTCAATAATATTCAGGCGCTGCCTCGAAACTTCGATAGACTGGTTAATGGTTTTGATATAACCCTGCTGCCGCACAATGTCATAATAAGTAGTCATAACCGCCGCTATTGTGTTTTGTATCTGCGAGTTGAGTCGTTGCCCGCTTTGCGCCTGCAGTTCTGCAAGCCGTTGTCTGGTAGCTTTTACCCGCATACCGTTGTACAATAAAAAGCTGATCTCTACATTGCTGTTGGCGGTATTGGCAGCCGCGTTATTGCGCGAAGCATTGCGTGTGGCATCGGAATATTTTTGGTTGAGGCTGGTAACGGTTTCCCTGTCTGTGGCGGCACCGGTAACAACAGGCAACCCGCCCGCTATGCCAATGTTATTGTAAATGGAATTGATGCCAAGATCGTTTTTAGCAAGCTGAATATCAAAGCTGTTTTGTAGTGCCGCATTAATTGCGCCTTGTAATTGCAACGGCGGCTGACCGTAGCTATCACAGGCATAGCAAAGAAAAATAAAAAAGAATTTTTTCATGAAATGCAATTGCTTTCTTACTGCGCGGCAATCTACAAACTAAGTACAAGCGAAGGACAGGTAATATACGAATGAAGAAAATACTTCGGTGTAATGAACAAAAAACGGGGTGAAATTTTATAAATGAAGGATACGTAGATGCAGACATGATTTTGGAAAAACTAATTTTCCCGCTATATTTGCAGCCCGAATTTATCCGGCTGCGTAGCTCAATTGAATAGAGCATCTGACTACGGATCAGAAGGTTTCAGGTTTGAATCCTGACGCGGTCACTTGATAATCAGGCACTTACGTTAGTTATATCGTAGGTGCTTTTTTATTTGCACCATAATTTGCACCAAATAACGTTAAACAAATGAAGTATAACCAAGTACCAAAAACAAGAGCTATCGCATTGATAGCTCTTGTTTTTGATGTGTTTAATTAGCTTTTATTTCGTTTGGACTTCCTTTTCATTAGCA
The DNA here is from genome assembly GCA_965219515.1 of Ilyomonas sp. GTDB lineage: Bacteria > Bacteroidota > Bacteroidia > Chitinophagales > Chitinophagaceae > Ilyomonas. The sequence continues at coordinate 4,529,430 of OZ244776.1, read as the reverse complement.
ACATCTCACCTTCCTGTTCAATTTCTTCTATGCTGTTTCGCTTATTATGTAATACCCATTCATCCAGTTCTGTTCTTTTAAAATAAATTAGTTTACCGTTCGGCACATAATAGGGTATCAACCGGCCACTGGTAAGCTTATACATAAATGAAGTGCTTCTACCTAAGTAAATGCAAGCTTCCTCGAAAGTTAGAATTTCCTTTTGTATAAGGTATAACATTTTATCTACTGCTTTGCCATTACCACTTTCTTCCTTATCCATATTTACCTCCTTTCTAATAGCAACATTATTACACTAACCAATATAGATTAGACTTCCCAAAAAGTGATTATAAGAGGGAATGTACCTGATGTAACCATACTCATGCAATTGCCAGATATTTTTATAAAAAGTACCGGCTCCCGAAATCTTAGCCAGTTCCATTAACTCTTTACTAAAAACGCAAATCGGGTTGTGCATTTGTCGTTCTTCGGCGAATTGCAGAATGGCTACAAACAAGCTGATATGAGTAGGTCCGATACGCCCATCTTCACGAATTCCTTTTAAGAACTGAGAAAGGCTCTCATTTGTTTTCATAACGAAATTTCATTTGCTATCTTCTACACCTTTTGTTTTTTTCTCGTTTTCTGAACAGGCTTTTCTTTTTTCTGCTTGAGAGTTTTTGTTTCCTTTTCCACCTGCTTTTCCTCTTGTGCAGGTTTATGCTCTTGCTTTACAGCCTGTTCCTCTTTTTGAAACAGGTCTTTTAAAGAAACTCTTTGACCAGTCCCTTTATAAGCTGTAAGTGTTTTGAAAGAAACGTTTGGCGTGATAAACAGTTTTTCTTCTTTGCTCCCAATTTCAAAAGTGGCAGACTGTAAATTTCCCCTTTCCAACGATCTGACAAGCTGCTGTTTGCTTTCTTCTTTTTCCAATTCTTTGATTGGGTATCTGGCTAATACTTTCTCTAACTCATACCCGTAGTTTTGATGATACTGCTTTATCTCATAATTGCCGTTTTGCGCCGTAGATTTAAAATCCAGCTGCAGCCAGGCGTTGTACTTTTCATTTTGTTTGTTAGTAAGTGTTTTATGAACCGCCCGACCTTCCAATAGATTGTAACCTTCTTTTAGAGTAATGGAACTGCCTTTATTGATGTAAAAGGTCTGTGCTGCTTTGTTTTGAAGTTTGTCGTTTGACAATTGCAGTTCGTAGCGATTAAAAAAGTACATATCAGAACCTTCGCTTTTTTTAAAGTGAAGGGTGGAGATTGCTGTATCTTTTCCATAATTATTTTTTTGCGACAACTGAAATTCCTGTGCCCCCTGCGACATCTTGTTTGCTAAGTCTGCATTCAGCGTTTCGCTAAATCCTGTCATCTTTAATTGCTCCTTCAGATATTCATAATTCTTTTCGTTCATAGCTTTTTGTTTACATGATTAAAATTCATCTCGCAGCGATTTTATTTTTTGCATTGTCCGATGGCTTACGGGAAGCGCTAATGTGCCCTCATTTTCTTCTCCTATTTCTATAATAAACTCTTTACCTTTTTGAACAGCAAATGGTTTGAATGCGAATACAAAAAGCTGTGTATTGTGTTTTCTTACTTCCATATAATTCGTGTGATAAAGAGGAATGATCTCGACCTCCTGTACAGCCGTTCGCTTTGCCGTTTTTGCATCCCGCAGGAAGAATCGTGCGTATGAAGGCATATATGCGATTGAGGATTTATTGAAAACACTAATCTGTATCCATAGCAAATCGTCTTTGCTAAAAACATTGTTTAAGGACAGCTTTACTTTTCCTTCGTAAACACTTTTATACACAGAATGCCTTTTGCTTTTGATTGTATTTGCAACAGCTTTGTAAGCGGATTCTGTGAGCGGCTGATCCTTGATCATTGCCTTTTCACTGCTATCTCCTACAAAAGAGTAGTTAAGTGTAGAAGGCTCAGAAGAATAACTCACCGCAAACGAGTAAAAATGTCCGTCAGCCGTTATAACCGTTAAACTTGTTTCTTTGAAATTTTGCTCGCCTGCTTTAATCTGAAGAATGTTTTCAACGCCTGGTGCTTTCTGTGCAAGAATAGCCGCACTACCTCTATCCACACTTTTTATCGCAGCCGGAAATATCAGATTACTGGTCTTATCAAAACTTGCATTTATGTGAACAGGTGCAATGCTCTTCGGAAGGTATTGCGCAAACAAGCTTGTATGCATGAGAAAGCAACACATTGCCCCAAACAGTCCCGTTCTTATTTTCACTTTCACATCCTTTGTTTTATTAGTTAATAAAATTGTTATTTATGATTATCGTCTTTTAACAAAACCTGATAACCAGCCTTAACAGTTATCTTGATTTGTTTTACTTTTTTATTAATAAGAGATTTGGCTGCCTGAATGCCTGCGCCCGCAGCCTGCACCGCTATGGAAGGATCAAGCGTAGTGATGCCAATATTATTCACCGCTTCACTTCCCGATTGCTTAGCTGCATCTCTGCTTATTGAACCGGGAATATATAGTCCTTGCAAGCCATCTAAATCATATACAGATAAAGAAACAGGAAGCAGATTATTCTGATAATGAATCGAGGAAATAGCGATAGTAAGACGTTCGCCGTTTAAAGAAGCAATACCATATAGCAAAGTGCCTTTTGGAACCAGTATGCCGTTTACAAAAAAATTTGTTGCTGAACTTAATTTTATTGTGGAGCCGCTTACTAATGTTTGTGTTTGTTGTATTTCCGCTTCAATTATGTTCTGTTCCTTTTCCGTTATTGTGTCGCTATCCAAAGAGTAGAAAGCATTTTGTTTTAGGGGTTGAATCGTCTTTTTGGTATTCAATTTTGTTGCTTGTTTGTTTTGCAAGAGAGAAGCAACACCGTTGCTTTGATTTGGCACAACCGGATAAACGATCTTTTTATTTTTTTCTGATTTCTGCTGAAGCCTTTCACCTACCCTTTCAGGATGTTGGATGTCGAGAATTTTATCCATCATAGCATTCAGCCCAGCCGTTTCAGAGTCGGTACTTGAATCAGGCTGATTGATAGATTGTAACAGATGCTCAAGCCGGTCAACTTCATTAGGTTGAAAAGAAGACGATCTTTCAGTCACACTTTGATTTAAAACAGGCTTTTCATCAACCGCTGGCTTATTCAAAACAGTGTTTAGTTCTGCGAGCTCCTGATTCACTTTATACTCATTCGCATCTTCATAATGAGGCGGCAAAGGGTTATAACCTAAAGACGAATTGTAAGAGTTGTTTTGCAACCCGGGTAAACTGTCTTTTTCAGTATGAAGGAATGGATCATTTTTTATTGATTCGCGGTATTTTGCCGAATCTTTATCTGCCTGCTCGTAAAAGGAAAGCTTGTTCCAGCTTTTGTTTTCCTTCAGTCTTGCATCAGGAAGCTGCATGTTCAATCCTTCGGTTGTTGGCGAAGCTTTTACTTCGTTTCCTCCCACTAAACCCAATGACCAAAGAAAAAAAGTGAGAAAAGGAAGAACGATAGCCGGCAGTACCAACAAGAACTTGCGTTGTTTCTTTTGCTTATCCTCTGTTATTTCTGTGAATTGTTTCATCGTCTTATGTTTTTATTGATTCGTAAATTCTTCTATCGTAATAATGCTGTCTATCAGATGCGGTCTGCTCACCATAATGCTATCATAAAGGGATAAGTCATTTTTCTTTAAACTATCTAAATAATGATGGAACTTTTTGATGCGCCATAATACATTCTCATCAACTGATGATGAATAAGAAGGTTTTTGTAATGAGATATGAATAGATTGAAATTTCATTCCGCTTCTGTGGTTAAAGGCATAAAACAGCCTGATACCAAGAGCAACCGCTATAACAACACAGGCACCAATCAGTATTCGCGCTAATTTCTGCTCCGGTATTCGTTGCGCTTTACTTGATACGTAATTTGCTATTTTTCGTAGTTGAGCATCGGCGAATGTTTTTACGCCATGAAAAAGGTAAATTCGGGTTTGAATGTCTGTTTTTTGTTTCTTAACTGACTTTATCATAAATAACTCTCCTTCTAACCTTATCGGGCTTCAGTTTTTAAATCTTTGTTTTCAATCGTACTCCAGCGTTCAATCAAAAAACCATGTGGGTTATTATCGCTGCGGGAAACGTTTCGTAAGTAGCCTTCAGTGAGTAATGAACGATAAGCAATACTGGTAGCGCGGGTGATTTTCTGTGTGGCAAAACACCTGAAATAATACGGGTAGGAATTGACGTTTACATCAACACTATCCACCTCTATTTGCTGACTAATATTGCCTGCGATGATGTTGTTATAGTAACCATTCTCTTTAAGGTCTTCATATTGACGCTTTGCACTGGCGTCAGCGAGGTATAAAGCCTTTGTGATGTTGCTTTGTATCACTTTATCATCCGGGTCGAGGGTAAAGAAGTATTGATGGAATGTTTTCACATGATCCCTGGCTTCTACCGGTATGTTGTCCTTCCTGTCTGCTGCCATAGCTTCCAAAGCTTTGCCACCCGCTAACACATACACTTTGCTTTGTGTAATCGCTGCCAACTGGTAGCTTTTAAACAGAACAAAACCACATAGCAAAAAGCAACAAGCCACAACAACTGCTGTAAACAGCCTTACATGCTGAAAAGCCGTTTCTATGTTTTTCATTTTTGTGAACATGATTAATAGATTTTTTTATCGCTCGAAAGCTTATTTTTTAGGTGATGATGCGCTTTGCCGTAAGCGTTGCCGGCATGGTGGGCGATGCCTGACCCGGAGGGCGGTGTTGCATATCCTTCCCTAATATTTCCTGCTGCGCCCATTAAGTTTTGTTCTCCTCCGCTTACGCGGTTCATTAGGGAAGAGCCTGTGGACATACCACCACTTACTGTACCGCCGGTGGCGCCCATCATAACTGCGGTTACTCTACCACCCAACGCATCTCCACCGCCTACGTGCATAATATAATTGGCAATGGAAGGAACCGTGAAATATCCGATAATGCCAATGATGAGAAAGATGAGGTATCCCATATCCGTATGGCTGAAAAAGGTATCGCCAAATGTGTTTACCTGTTGAATGTCCATTTTGAGCATACTCTCCTGTATCTTTCCCATGATGCCACCAAAGACATTGGCAACCGGCAACCAGAGAAAGACATTGATGTAGCGAGCAAGCCAATGGCGAAGCGTGTGATGAAAGCCATCAAACACACTCAATCCAAAAGCAAGAGGACCGAGAATGGCAAGGATGATGAGATTAAACGTGCGAATGGTGTTGATGCAAAGAGACGCCGCAGCGAACAAGACCTGCAGAATTTCGCTCATCCATTCTTTGATCGAATTTTAAAAGTTGAAAGATGCTTTTGCCATCGCAAAAGGAGAAATAATATTTTGATTTAATCAAAATTTAATCGCTCCTTTTCTATCGTTTGAGAAATATCTTTCTATCTTGAACCGAATCACTTTTATGTAGTTCTGATAGTTTCAGGAATCTTTTTTTTAAATTTTTGTACTTCTTTTAAGCAAAATTTGATGCAATATCCATTTACAACACAAAGCCAACGTAAGAAGAAGAATACACCATATATTTGTAACACACTGCTATTTGTGCTACTCCTTTTGTTGACAATTCAAAGCATTGCACAACCTGCAGTACCTAAGCCAGTTGTTAAACGTTTTGAGCCGGTTAACCTGCCTTCTTTACAAAAGCAATATAGTAACCCGCAGCCGCAGGAAGATGACTTCCAAAGAAACACGCTGCCGATGGGCGGCACGGCTGCCTATATTATACAGCAAACCAATCAGAACGCAGCGCGCATCATGGGAGTAACCGTTCCCGGTCAACCTTCAAACCAACAGCAGCAAAGAGGAGAACTCCATGAAGTAGAGGAAGAGAACAGAAAAGACGTTTACGAACTGACTATACAACACTACCAAAAATATCTCAATCTGTTACTTCAACTCAATCCTGACAGTTTCTCAATTAGCAAAGCGGTGTATCTGTGTGAATCTGTCTATTACAATAACCCGCCTTCTTACGCTGACTTTGTAAAAGCCATTCAGCAACTGGCTAACCTGATAAGACAGATTCTGAAAAAAGAAGGATTAAATGCACAGAACAGCGATGCGGTTCATTACGCCATTCAAAAGCTTTACTCGCAGGACAATGCAATCACTGACAACAAGACTGGTAAAGCTCTTTTGGTAAAAAAGATAAGCTATGACTTTGATGATTTTGATGGTGAAAGGGACTGGACGAAGATGTTTGTGACCAAGCTGCTGCAAAGTAACAGCGGGCAGTGTCATTCCCTGCCGTTACTCTATCTCTGTATCGCCGAACAGCTGCACACCAAAGCGTATTTATCATTGGCTCCTGAGCATTCCTTCATTCAATACTTTGACAGAAAGGGAATCAGGAGAAGCTTTGAAACGACAAACGGAAACTTAGTCAGCATCTCGTGGCTGATGCAATCCAATGCCATTTCCTCAATGGCTTACAAAAGAGGAACTTATTTGGATACGCTTTCCTCGAGACGGTTATTCGCCCAATGTTTAGCAGACTTTCAAATGGATTATATCAAGACCAACGGTTACGATAATTATTCTTTGCAGCTTTCTCAAAAAATATTGACTATTGACAGCAGCAATATCAACGCACTGATGACAAATGCCAACTATGCGGTGTATAAGTTTAGCGACATGCTGAACCGGTATGGGAATCCGAAACCTGAACAATTGCACCAGTTCCCCGAACTGGAAGAAGCTTACAATAAGATGAAAGAAGAGCAGCAAAAAATAAATGCAACGGGCTATCAGGACATGCCAAGAGAACAATATATATCTTGGCTGAAATCAATAGACAGGGAAAAGGAAAAAATTAAGCTCACCACACGGGTAAAATAAATATATTTACAGCACTTATAAACCAACCAATATGAAGTTCCGCATTTTACTTTTTACACTCATCATCTTATCATTTGCTTTTCCTTCTCATGCGCAAAACCGCAATCCGTATCAAAGCATCGGAAAAAAGGGTAAAGTGATCACGCTTACACAAGGCAGGTACGAAGAATCGTTTGACGATGACAGTATTCAGCAGATTGGAACTGCTCTGGTTAATGTCCGCACGATGCAGATTGTGAAGCTGGAACTCTCGAAAGAAGAACAAAGGGTCATTGATGAAACGGCAGTGAGTAGGTTTTTGAGCGTGGATCCGCTCACAAAGAACTTTCCAATGCTTACGCCTTATCAGTATGCAAGCAATAGACCTATAGATGGAATTGACATGGATGGTTTGGAGTACATCACTTACACTTTTAATATTGATTTAGGAAAAAGAACAACAGATAACTATGGCAACAAATCAGTGGGGCAGATTACTAATTCTTCTTACACTTGGTATAACGCAAATCAACATAACGCCCATGGTGATTTGGGACAAGGTGTTCAGTATAAAATAAACTATTATGGTGACAATAAACTGATTGGCAGTGATGCGTTTTTTGTGTCAAGGAATGCAACTGCAATGTTTGGTGCTGTAAGTACAGAATATGGTAATTATATGGGTGCAACAAGTTTGTTTAAACTCAATAGTGATGGACACTCGTTTACAAAGGAATACGATTATAGTTTACCTGCTGTTGACCAAGTGGATTTTCTTGCAATGAACCATGATAAAGGTTATGATGCATTGAATGCAGTTGGAAAGAACTCCTTATTTAATGATTGGGGAACAACACCAGTTGATGAAGCTGCATTAAATGGCTGGAATACTTTTAGAGAAAAATATACAACCGGTTCGAAAGATCCCTATAATGGTCAAACAGTAACATCTGGTGAAAGAGACGCTGCTTGGAGAGGAGCTACTTTATTTGATGATGTCGTGAGTAGTAAAAAAGCAGATATTTCCTATTGGATGCAATCTAATTATGGAAGTGAAGCAGCAAGTCATACCAACAAGGGTATGTACGGAGCAAAAGACATGCAACAGAATTATAATCTTTTCCTTCAGAAGCATATGAATAAAGACAGCAATGGAAACTGGACAAGAAAAGATGGAATGTGGACGAGAAATGAAAATGGTGACTGGAACCCTAATAAACCTAAGCAATGATAAAAAAAAATTACATAATCATTTTATCATTCTTCTTATCTAGCTGTATTTCATGTATACAGGATTTTTACGGTGTTCATGAAAAGCCTACACCCATACACATATCATATTTGGTTGACAAAAAAAAAATTGATTCGATTAAAGAATATATTGATTCTGCAGATTCAGTACACTATAATTCCACTTCATGTTACAAAGCAGGTATCAAGGTTAATGACGAAGACAAAATAGTTTGTTTATCTAATAATGACTGTGAATGCTATTTATTATCTTTTTCAACGAGTGAAATTATTATACATGGTATCTATTCTTCCAGAATATCAAACAATACTTGGCTATTATTTGAAGAAGAAATCACTCGTTCAGAATTAGATAGAATAGGGTCACGTTTTAAAAACGAAATCATAGATAAAAATCCTTAGTGCAAACTAATTGCATGTTTAGTTTAGTAATGAATAGATTCTGTCTTGTTATACTTACCCAATTATATGTAATAAATTGCTTTGCGCAGAGTAGTGATAGTTTATTAGCATTTCGCTATAACCAATCACTTATCAGCTTAAACAAAATTATTGTTTCAGACGGCTCATTTAAAGATGCAGTTTTATTGACTGAGCAGGCTTTTTTAAATGACTCGTTTAGCTTTTTAAATAACAGCATAAATATCTTTTACCTAAAGAATTTATGCAATGGATATAGCAGAAGTAATGCCGATGAATATCACTGGAGAGATAGTTTAGAGCATAAAAGAAATCTTTCTGTTTTTAAAATACTTACCCATTACTCGTATTTAGTAACTGATACTTCCGTAATAAAAGTTTTCCCTTTCCATTATTCCTTCACTGATCCTTTTGGCAAGCAAGATTGGAGCAATATGTTTGTAACAAAATTACTCTCTACTCATGAAGGCAACTGTCATTCTTTGGCTTATCTCTACAAGATATTAGCTGATGAAGTCGGTGCCAAATGCTGGTTCTCCCTTGCGCCCAATCATATTTACATAAAAAACTACAGTGAGAAACTGGGCTGGTACAATACAGAACTGACAAGCGGAACTTTTCCCACCGATGCCTGGGTAATGGTGTCCGGTTACGTCAATCCTGAAGCCATCAAAAGCGGTATGTACATGGACACGTTAAGCAACCAGCAATCCATTGCTCTTTGTGTGCTTGACCTTGCCAAAGAATACGAGTTTCAAACCCACAACTACTATGATGGTTTCATCCTGAAATGTTGTAACCTCGTATTACAGTATCATCCGGTGAACCCGATGGCATTGCTGTTAAAAGCAGAGACACTCAAAAAAGTATGGGTGAAAGAAAGGGAAGAACGATTTCCAAAGCTAACTTCAATAATTACAGACATGCAAAACGCTTACACCACGTTAGCGAAACTTGGCTATCGGGAAATGCCTGACAAGATGTATCAGCAATGGTTAAGAGAAATGGTTGTTGAGAAAGAAAAATATACAAAAAAAGAACTATAATCAAAAGCTACCTATTAAAGTAAATAAGATCGTGTCATTTTTTGCTTTTGTTTCCGTGTAAGTGAAGTAATAGCCGTTCACGAGCGTACATAAACCTTTGTAGCTGCCGCCGATGTCAACAATTACTGCATGAGCGCCATTATCGTAAAGAGAACGGGAAAGGTGATTGGTAAAAACAGATTTGCCGCCACCGGAACCACCCACCACAATCATGTTTCGGTTAGTAATCATTCCCTTTTCCATAGGCTCATCAAATAAGTCAACATTTACAGGTCGTCCCCATAACCGTTCAGCTAAACGTAGTGTGCAATGTGAAGCATTTGTGTAAGCGGCATCACTATTAATAAAACACGAAGCCTGGTCAACAAAGGTTTCTATTGTGTGATCTCTGGGAAGGTCAGCACCATTGCCAGGAATGCCTGCAAAAAACAATTGGGGAGCGCAAACAGTTTCCTGTTTAGGTACAGCATCTACTTGAGCAAATGCGGCTCGCACCATTTCAATTTGTTTATTTGCTTCTTCCTCGTTTGATGCGATTGTCATCATCGTAACATTAAGAAAACAAGGCCGCCGGCTATCCGCTGTTAGCTCCTGTAAATACTCATTAATAGCCCCATTGGCAAAAGCATTCTCCCTTGAATATTGGGCAAGCGATAAAGTGCGTTTCGCTTTGCGCTCATTGCGCCGCTTGCTTTCGTTTAAATCACCTAAAAAAATATAGGTGGATGTTACATGATTGGTCGGAAGTAATAAACCGATAGGTGATGAATAGCCGACAGGAAATGTGGTTCTATCAGTGCTGTAAACATCATGTGTGATTCTGGATGAACAGTAAGCCGGAAAAGAATCAATATCTGCAAGCGTAAAGAACTGACAGATGTCATCGCCAATTTTCACATGACCATCAAAATCTATATCTTTAATGATTGGCTTATTGCTGTCCCCAATCTGATAAACGTATTGCTCGATAATGCCTGCCTTTTTATTGCTACTTACAATTTCTTCATCGGTTAAACGCGTCAAATGAATACCCGCTTCTTTCATAAGTCTTTTAAACTGCGCCACTACACTTTCCCAATCCTCAAATGCCTTCACACTGATTGTTTGCTCAGGTGCTAAAGAAGTATGAAGCAGATTATTGATACCTGAAGTGGATACTTGCCGCCTTGGCGGGATTTTGGTAATGCTGATAATACATTCATGTTCTAAATATATCCTGCCAGAAAAGAAACGGTTGCTGGCTGAGGCTAAAAAACCACTTTCCTCTTTGTCATTTACGCATTTCTTACTTCTGTACCAATCTTGTTGAACAAACAAGCTTCCATCAGGCAATGAATGAATCGCTTTGATTCTTCCTTGGTTAAGCGTTTCGTATTCATCATTTGAACGTGTTAAACATTCAGGATAAACTGCCCGAAACAAAGCTGTAATGTCTCCATTCTTCGAAATAATACAATTGTGTTCTACCGTTGCTATCGGCATAAAATCTTTCAGCCACTTTTCCATAACTATCGTTGAATGAATAATTTCCTTGATCTACTAATCAGTCTTTTTGGAACTTTCTTTTGGGCAGCCCGCTGCATCCATCCCCACTGTCCATACTTGTCATTCATCTTGTACATATAAAAGAACACCAAGCCACCCAGTGTAAACCCAATAAATACGGTTAGGTATGCATTAAAGCCAGCGATATACAGGATGCTAAACATAATTAACACACTAACTAAGCCCCCGGCTAAGTACCAGATGTATTGCGCTTTTAACCCTCTGAATTCAAGAGGACGATTAATGCCTTTGTTGATGCTATAAATAGTATTGCTCATGACTATTTATTTAAACACCAAAGAAAGATTTAAGAACCGTTGCCACTACAACCAGGAAGACACAGGAACCGAACCAGGCAGCCGCCGTAGAGCCGGTATCGGGATGCCCGTTACTCCATTTTTGATATACTTTTACCGCGCCTACCAAACCAACAATAGCACCGATAGCATACATCAGATTGGCACCGGAAGCGAAATAACTTTTTACCATGTCGGTTGCCTGGTTGATACCGGCATTGCCATCCTGAGCCTGTGCATAAACACTTAAATTAACGGCGATTAACGCAAGGATGGCTTTCTCCATTTTTTCTTTCTTTTTCATCAATTTCATAACACACTTTTTCATGTTCACAATTTTTATATTTAAACAATAAGACCCAAACTTCATAACCTGTTGCTCCTGCCTCTTCAGCCAATAAACAGAGGCAGGATAACAAACAGGCATAGCATTCCCTGCATCGTGGTTTTACACACACGCACTTTTACTTTCTGCACTTCACTGATGCAGGGTGAATTGTCTCCATTCAACCTTTCCACAGTTCACTTAACTCATCTGCACTTACATGAATGGAACAATAATTTTCTGTTGAAATAGCAATAAGTTGGTTTAGTTCATACCTGGCATCACTGTTAACGAGAAAAGGATATTTTTGAATAATTTTTCTTAGGTTTTGCAACAGTTTTTCTTTTTCGATACTATTACCGCACGATGAGGTATAAGCTCCGATTTCATCGGCAAAATCTTGTGCATCGGGTGAAAAATCTTGTTCTTCGTCCGTAGCCACTAACACAACTTCATCCTTTACTTCTTCACCAAAAAGATTTAGGTTTTTGGAGTTGGTGCTTTCCATTTCGTCTGAAGAATTTGCCAAAGAACTTACCCCACTTGATGCATTAGTGGTTAAAGAAGAAGGAAGTTTTCCCCTGTAAATAAATAAGACAATAAAGTAATAGACAACCAAACACACACTCACAATCAGGGCATAGTTTGCCCATGTCATTGATATACTCATAACACGCATTTTCTTACTTCACAATGTCAATACACACAATTCAGCTTTATTAAGCTGATAGAAACTGATTCTTTCTTATACCAAGTAATAGTAGCTGATTAAGAACAAATAATAAAAGTGACAAAGAGAAGACTATTAAAATAGCAAGAGGAACAAACTGGTGAAATGTTGGATAGTTGTAACTACCACCTGGCTGCGTAAAAAATCGAACTAAAGACGATGCAAAGCAAACAGATGAGATTAGTCTTAACGTCGCTACAAGAGTTAATTGTTTTGGATATAAAGACCCAATTAAAATAACAACTCCCCCTATCCCAAGTAAAGAATGCACCGCACCGTAAGGTAAACCTAAGAGCAATATGAAAATATAGAAGTTTCCATTAGATTCGCCGCTGATTATGAGGCTGCAAAACAGGATGCAGACAGTTACTGGATGTAGCAGAATGTTTTTTATTGTTTTCATACAATTTAAATTAAAGTTGATTAATTACAACTGCCATGACTTTCACCCGCATACCCTGCGATACCAGGAATTTCAGTAGTGCCGTATGATATATTGTGCGAAGACTGCAACGACTGAATTTCTTCATACAAACCTTGTGGTGTATTGGAAACAGTTACTGTAGTTGGCATTGGATATTCAGATGTTGGAATTGCAAATTTGGGAATGGTAAGCGGTTGTGGACTTGCAGCATTAAATATAGCCAATGCAAAATCTGTACAATTCCATGTCGTAATGTTATAATCGTTGCCTGAAATAGCTTGTATCTTATTTAAAGTTGCCTGAAATTGACTGCTATTGATTGTCAGCGATAAGGAAGCATTGTATTCATGATCAGCATTGTCAACAATTTTGCTATCAACATTAACATTGAATGGAGCTTTCCAACCTGTTTCTGGATAGAATCCGAAATTTTGTTGTATGCTTTGGCCACTGCCAGATTTATTTAATTCAATAAAACTATGACCCGGTGAGTTGGTACTCCAATCAAATATCTTGGAAGGATCGCCATTAACCGGTATGTCTGATAATAAGGTAATTTTATAAGTTGCATTTGCATCAGGTACAGTACTGAAGCACTTAACATAATCTTCCACTTTGATCGGCTCTTCGTCATTGGACTCAACTTCAATATTTATTGTGTTGTCATTATTCTCGTTACTATTGTTGTAGCCACTTCCGCCGCCGCCCGAATAACCGTAAGTGTAAGTGCCGCCACCCCCGTAATCATTATAGAAACCATTGTACCAATACCAGTCTCCGGTATAACTGCCATCGGAAGAGTAAGAAGTAACCACCACATCAGGTAAATTCTGTTCGCCGGCGGGTTCTTCTGCCATCAAAGAATTTGTGCCAACTGTTTGTTTGAATTTCCCGTTCACAATCTCTACCTTAACCTCACCATTTCTGCCAAGCGCGCTGATAACAAGCTGCCCCTGAAACAATAAACTTTTCTCGCTTCCTTTCTCAATGATTTTATTGACGTGAATGATTTTACCCTGCCGGATATTTCCCAGTCTGTCCGTTTTTAAAAGTATAAAGTCATTGGCGATATCTTTCTTCAGAAAAGCGATTCTAACAAAGCAGCCATCGCTTTGCGCGTCTTTGCTCCTGAATAACCGATTCTTATCAATGCCTGCATAATCGTTCACAGAAAGACTGTCTCTAAGTTGTGAGCATACTTTTTTAAAGAACGCATTATCAGTAATTGCCGAACGTTCAACTGATAACACCATTTCTTTTTTGCAGGAGAAAAAACATAAACCAATCAATGCTGTTAATAACCAATGTTTCATTTTTGTTTCCTTTTTGATGATGTAAAATTAGATGGATGAGCAAGAGTAGCGGATTGTAATATGACAAGAAATTACCTTGTAAAAAGACAAGAACCAACCTTACTGCCTTGCTCTGATTTTACTGTAATAGGCTTCATCAATATTGAGATAGCTGGCAATGTATTTTGCGGGTAACTGCAATGTAAGCTGCGGGTTTGTTTCCATGAGGTAAGCATAGCGTTCGGCTGCTGTATTGAGCGACAACATCCGCTGCCGCTTCTCGCTTTCAATATAGTATTTTTCAAGCAGCACAGCCCGGTGCAGATTGAACTCGGGAAACCTTATATAGATTGTCTGCAATTCGCTGTAAGACAATGACCAGACAATACAATCTTCTAACGCCTGGATGTATTGGTGGCTTTTGGTTTGTGACAGGAAGCTTTCCACAGATATGATAACGTTTCCTTTGTCCATAAACCAGATGCTGACTTCGTTGGAATCGGTATCGTAAAAACACCTGACCGTACCACTTTCAAGGTAACAGATATGATTACAAACCTGTTCTTCCTGCAACAGGTAGGAACGCTTTTTAAATACTTTTCTTTTTATGATCTGCGTGAGATGCCGTTGCAACGGTTCAGATAGTGGTGCAATGTTGTTTAGCAACCGAAGTAGTCCTTCCATTTCTTCCTCCTTTTTCGCCAGATGGTTAAAAAAATATTGATTCTGTATTTCCTTTGGAAATAAGCGATAGCATCACCAGGATACCGAACTTATTGAAACCGACGTTGCAGACTGCTCATAAATCATACTCAATTTTCCGCTTTTTTATGAAAGGAGTATATAAAATATTATGAAATCAGTATTCTTTTTCGTTACCTACCTTTATAACGTTTCTCCAATGAAAAAAATACTCCTGCTGATACCCTTAATGCTACTGATAGCCTGCT
The DNA here is from genome assembly GCA_965219515.1 of Ilyomonas sp. GTDB lineage: Bacteria > Bacteroidota > Bacteroidia > Chitinophagales > Chitinophagaceae > Ilyomonas. The sequence goes on along the minus strand of OZ244776.1, from coordinate 4,514,299 downwards.
GCAGTTATTTTAGTTTTGTGATAATTAAAAACCATAACGGGGTGTGGGACCGATTTGATTTAGACGTAGTGAAATACTGTTTATGGGTAGCCATCGTGATTGATTGTTTTCTTATCCTGCGTGGTAATAAGAAGCGGCAGGACGAATACCGCAAGCTGATTGATAGCATTGGTAATAAAGAGAATAAACACGAAAAGGGCTGATTTGGAACAGAAAAGTGTTTGGTAACTACATTAAACGTCCATCGTTGAAATATCCATGCTGGAATAAGGATGATAGTTCGAAAAAAGTTACGCTGTAAATTATTTTACTTTTTAGAGAACCATTTGGATATTAATGACGGGTTGCAGACTCATAGGTAAGTAAGTAAACTGGACTATTTCTCTTCTTTAATAAAGTAGCAACAAAAAAGCTTCTATACTGCATAAACACCAATCGTTCTTAGCTAATAATGAACTTGTTTACAAAAAAATCCATTGCCAGAAAATATAGATACTGGCAAAGAACATTGATACAGGAATAAGAACTTTTTCACACTACTTTTTTGGCGCTACCACTTCTTTATATGCTGACAGCAAGGCTTCCATTATCAATTCTTTTGGAACCTGATTGAGTTCGAATGTTGTGGCTCCTTTTTCACCCCATTTGTTCAGTACCGGATAAATATTTACAGTATCTATCTGACAAAAAACCGCCTGCTCCTCAATTGCCAGGAACAGATTTGCAGTATTGTTTTTTGATAAATAAGTGGCAAACATGCGTTTCCCCGCCACTTTAAAACCTATTCTTTCAAAATGTGGCGTTTGCAAAGTTCCTGTGAATGACAGCGCCATTTCTATAAATGTTTCTTCTGTAATCATTTGTTTCGTTTTTAGGCGGCTACTAACTGTTCAGCTTTTTGACGTGCTGATATTCTTCATTCGTCAGTCGAATACTTGAGGAAAGATAAAACGAACTATTGATAATGAGGTGAAACATGTGAGCCAAAATAGAAAACCTATTGGTAGCTGTGCCTCATATAATTTCTTTGGTTTAGACAGCAAATCCTTTACGCTAAAATAAGTTGCAACTTGATGATAGATGACTAAGCGAAGTAACATGCTTTGCTTAGTTCGGGTTGTATGTGACGCTTGCAGAACAGGATGTGATGTGAGAAAAAATGATTAACGCCACTAAAAAGTTGTTGAAAACTACATCAGAAGTCCATTGTGGATGCAATCTACAATGACTGAAGAACGAAATTTACCGGGAAAGAAAATTATTTGGAATACGCATACCTTGTTCATCATCTAATACTTTTTTCATCACTTTCTGTAATCTTACCGGAAGTATCTTTGTTTCTTCTTCCGTTAGCGGCTGTACAATTTCTATAAATTCATCTTCATCATTGTAGTAACCAAAATACAGATCGTAATAGTCGTTCATGTGCAGGCGCAATGATATCTCTTTATCTTCCTCATACTGATGGGTAGTAATGATTGACCATTGATCTTGTTCTAAAAAATCAAAATGTATGTCAACAGGATCGTTCGTCAATACTTCGGTTATTAATTTTTCGATTACATCGGCCGAATGGTTTTTTATTAATTCTTCAAATGTCATAATCAGGTTTCATAAATGTAATTGAAGATAGCGTATTCTTACTGAAGCGGCGACCTTGTGCTGATGAACTCTGATGATCCCATTAATGTATAAAACAAAATCCTTTAATCTTATTTGATACGCTGCTGGTGCGAAACCACAATGTCTCGGGGTGGAGACATTGTGGGGAAGTGAAAGGAGAGAAGATAGTTGAAAACTACACCAGAAGTCCATTGTAGATGCAATCTACGATGAGTGATGGGGGTATTCTTTTACGTTGCTGTCTTTATTCTGTGGTGAATAAACTTCAGGATAAAGCCATCGAACCTGCAAACATTCGCTAAGTCCTCTGTGGAATAGACTTCGCTGAGTTAGAGTAGGTTTAAAATCACAAAATCGTAGCTAAAAGCTACTTTCGAAGTACCAGCGTAGGTACAGCTATACGCCGAGTGCAAGCTGCTTTATCGTTGATAAGCTACGGTGAGTTAAGGGACCGTAAGATATTGCAGTAAAAAGCTACCAATTAATTTAGTATTGTCTTATAAGTAATAACATTTTCTCGAATCATATACGCTAGTGAGGAACCTAAATCAGTCATTACATTAAGTAACCAAATAAAATCATTGGTTAGCTTTTTACTTTTCTTTATTATTGATATGTGATTATAAAATAGCTTCTTGATAAATCGTTCTCCAGATGGGTTAACTAAAATTGTCTGTTTGCTTGGTCTTTTCTTAGCTAAATCAACAATTAAGCTCAACCCTTCTGGCAAGAAAGCATTTTCGCCAACTATCGAAAACACGTTCATAATAGTATCAATATTGTTCTCTCCGCTTTCTCGAATCATTCTGAAGTAAAAATCCTTTTTATCTTTTAAAGCTTCCCATTGCCGTTCCAATGGTTTCCAGTTCAAATCAAAAAGCAGAAACCTAACGTTGAAAAGAACAGTTCCCATGAATGGCTTTTCTGATGAAGCATTGATGGCATCATATAAGTATTCCCAGAGTTGCCAAAATTGATTGGATTGCTCAAGATGGTTTGACGGCAAATTAGTTGCAAACTCAAAATCAGATATCTTCAATACCATAAATTCAAAGACTCCTTTTACGAATTCATGTAAATCTCTAGCGTAAAAAAAATCATACTCTCTTACTTTTAAGAATGGCTCAAGCAGTATATCTAATATTTCACGAGCACTTTGAAAATTTACATTGAGCTGTATATCTGCTAAAAAGGACTCAGAATCTAGAATAGTGCTGTAATCCAATTTTCTTTTTCGTTTTGATCTATAACTGTATTCATCATCAACTTGTAATTCAGATATACTGATTGATATAATCTCCTTTATAAATTGTAGATATGAATCTTTCGAACTGTTTGTCGGAAGAATAAGAAAAGCACGGAATAGTAAATGTGGTTCATAATCACTAATATTCACATCACCAAGATTCGCTTTAGTAGCTTTCTGATTCAACAACTTTTGAATAAATTTTCTATCTTTTTCTTTTGCTTTCGATGAACGATTTTGATCATGATCATCGTAATAAAATTGATTGGATTTTTTAAAGCGTGCATAATCAATAAGAGCAATCCAAATTCTGTTAGCCTCTAATGGAAGCTCATGGAAAAAAATTGTTCTTATATACTCAACACTCTTTTTAATTTCATGATCGCCAAACGGAAGAATTAATGTATCTAACAAAAGCCCTAGTAAATAAATTTTTTCTTTTTTGGCTTTTAGCTTGGGGTACAACAAATGGAATGATTGTAATGCCGTCTCCTTTTCCATTAGGTTATAATTCCTGTTAAGGTGATATCGCATATTTATGGTATCATCACGAATGATAGACAATACTGTAATTATTTTGTTTATACACCATTCTCTTTGCCCATTAGAAAGACTAATATCAAAATCACGTATACCTATTATTGCCAGAGATATTGGTCTGTCAAACATTGGATCGGCTACTTGCGGATTTTGATAATAATCATATGCATCTACCCAAGTTTCGAAAGAAATCGCCTCCTTTTTATCATGCGCATTCCAAATCAATCCAGCCCACTTCATCGTTATGCGGTTAGCTTCAACTTCACTTTTATTAGATTCGATAAAATTGTTGACGTCATCTTCATATTTCGGTTGAAATACGACTTGATTATTTTCTTCATCTATCTTGCCTTCCCACGATCTTACATCAATATCACTTAGCTTCTTTTTCCAATAGATGTCACCATCTTCTACCGATTTATATAGCTTATCAAAAAGAGTATGAATTTTCTCATTTGCTGTTCTTATCTTAATTTGATAATCAATAACAAAGTCGCTTAGGCCTTGAAAGTATTTAGTTCGATGTGATAATTTGTTTGACTTATACCTTTCTTCTTGGGCGAATGAAATTTGGTTATCCATCGGTGCAAATGCTCCTGATTCTTGGATAACCCTTGCTGAGTCCCATTCATAAAATTCCCTTACAGAAAGTAAAGGAACCATTTGTTCTTCTACAACTTCTGGATATGCCAGAGCTACACTTACCAAAACTCCGGTTGTAAGTACATTATTACTATTACGAAATAGATAATCAAAAATGAATTGGATGTTTTGTTTACTGATTGCTGTTTTAGATTGTGCTAAATCAAGCATGTATTTTTCAAAACTCATTAATATTGATTCAATCAAACAATGAGTTACACTTATTCCTCTGTATGCAGCCCAAAGCTCCCATGCTGCCCATTGAGATACAATAACTCCATCATTAAGAATTACATCAACTTTATCAAAACTATGTTTGTAATCGCAATCAGAATTTATATAAAATTCAACTGAGTAATTAAGAAACTCAGTAATAAATTTTAAAGCAAGAAAGGGATGATGTAATAGAAGATTGTAGATTGGTATTTTATAGATTCCAGAAGGGAAAAACGAATGTTTATCTCTAATTCCCCAACAATCATCACCTCTTAATCGCGGTGCATGAATTAAAGCAGCTATACTTCCTTTTGATGGTTCTTCAGGAGGCGGCAGTTTCCAATCCTGCCAAGCTAATTTTATAATTTCATGAGGACATTCTTTAATGAGATTACTATTGCGCAAACCTGATAAGCAACAATCTAATAATATTTTATAAAAGCCTTGACGGTCGCGATTTTTCTTATCATATTGTATTACTATAACCTTATCAATTAGCTTCACTATTTCTTCTCTTGCATATTTTGCTAAATTGAAAAGCAAAAAGATTAATTCTTTAATTCTTTCTTCTTGTTCCCTTTCATTCCAGAATTTGTCGTCACTTTCAACTTGATCAATATAACGCAGAACTATATTCTTTACTGCAATAGCTTCATCTTCATTTACAGAATCAAATAATAAACGGAATTCCCATTCATAAATCAGATTATAAATCAAGAGTCGAAAATCATCCAATGCTGTTAGATTTTCCTTGATAAAAAAAATGATTTCGGTCCATCCGGAGCCTGTAGGCAATAAAATCGTTGTATTAAAAGAAAAAGTTTCTTTGCAAGCAGTTCGAACTAAATGAATACATCTTCTCAGTAAAAAAGCTTCATTGCTTAATAAATCTTTCTTGAAGCGATTGAAAAATGAGCTGCAATCTTCAGACCTGAGAATAGCTATCAATAATTCGTCTGCCCAATATTTTTCTATAGTGTTATCTGTAAGCGCCTTTTCAATAAGATCGTAAATTTCATTATAGTTTTCCAATAATTCATCTGCCACCCAAAGACGAAATGCTCTTCTAATTGCTGGCTCATTTCCTAAATTGTCAAATAGGTCTTTGGGGTCGGAATGCTCATCAAATTTTGCAGAAACATATTTTGATAAAGCCCAATCTTCGAGAATGTCATGAGAAGGAGCGTATTTTCTTACTCCATTCTCTTGAAAAATAATCTCATCATTTTCTAAACAATCGACAGCCTCTTCATCAGTATCAACTATTGAAGTAAACAATGTCATTTCCTTGGCCCGCTTTACTGCGATTTCTAAAAATGCTTTTTCTCGTTTAGCGGGTAATCCTCTTAATTTTTTTGATGAATCACACACTAAAGAATCCCATAGCTTATTTTTAAACTCCATAGTTGATACTTGAGAATAATCCTCCCCTGTTCTATCGATAGATGATAATAGAAAGTCAAGATACTTAGGGCTTTGAATGAGTTTCGCAATTTTATTGTTTCTTAATACATTTTTTAATTGCGGAAACTGCCCCTCTATTAAAAGTAATTCCTTTTCATCTAATTGAGGCAGATCAATTATCGCAATTTCGTTTTTATCAAGTCCGAATTTAAATATAATCAAATCAATAGCATATTTTCTAGAGGTACCTATCAGCTTAATATCCGGAAAGTCTTTTAATAGAGCCAACAGTTGTTTGAAGGCACATTCTGGATCAGCTTCTAATAGTTTTTCTAAACTGTCTATGAATATTATTTTATCGGGTATTAGAGACATGCATGAGAAAATATCTTTGATGCTTTCATGTACTCCTAGGCTTGAAAAAACATTGGAAATGGTTGGTGCGTTAAATTGATCAGCTCTAAAAACAAAGGCACTTGCAGACAAAAATTCATGATTCAATATTTCCTTTACTTCTGCTGACTTTCCTGTACCTGGTTTGCCTGTTACAATCGTTATTTGATGATTGCCAATTGACTGTGCAATTTTATCGCTTACTACTGGTTTCGAGATATGGAGTTCATACTTGCCTTTCCCTATTGTCGTTTTAATTGGTCTTAAAATCTCACTACTATCTGATTTTAATTTCGAGATAGCTTTATAATGCGCGGAAAGCTTTTCAATTTTAAAATGTCTAAAAAAATCTTGTTGTGTAATAGAATGAATTGTCTCACTACCACCATCCTTATTAAGCCTTGCAGCATATGCAAATATGCTATCCCATATTTCTTTTTCTGTTGCGGAAGAATTAATGTCTTTACTAAGCTTGATTAGATTGAGAAAATATGTTTCATCCACGCTACTTTGATTAAGAAAGTCATATTCTAAAACGTCAACACATTTCAGGAACTCCCACAGCTCTTTGTCTGTAAGAGCAATATCGTTATTTGCGACTTTCAATAATTGTCTAAATACATCAAGGCGTTCGTTTTTAGCTTTAATTCTTTCTACTTCACTTATAAAGTCTGTTTCCGATGAATGAGTTACAGCCCAATTAAAAAGTGATTTGAGATGATTTCTTTCATCCTTCGTCATACCACTTTTTACAACTATTAATTTATCCCTTTTCCTATCAAAAACAGTCGAATTGTTGTAATCTTTCCAAAAAGCATTAATCACCTCTTTAAAAAGATCATTATCAACAGTGAATGAAATATTGTATTTGGCTTGAATTAATAAGCGATGTTGTCCGGTATTAGATTTGGCAATCGCTAAAAGGTCGTCTGTTTGATAACCTCGGTTAGTTACCTGAAACGCGACTTCAATAAGTTCACTTGCAGGGAAACAAGGAACATTACCATGTACAATAAGAGTTGTAAGAAATGCTGTTTGAATGTACTGCTCAAAATTTGTTCCTCCACCTCCCTTTTGAAAAACACTTCCTTTGTCTGACATGAAAATAACAAATTTTATACAAAGGTATAAATATTGTTATTTTCATTTAAGCGCGTTATTCATGTTTTCTGAAGCATTAGCCTTACGCACTTTAAAGCTAAAAAAATAATTTCCAATTCAACAATCTAAGCCACCACTCCCACCCAAATCCGTACAACAACTGTTCATTTACGAACACTTTCTTACATTACCCTTTTCCAATAACCCACGCCCACAAAGTATTTCACCCAATGGAACACCCGTTAAACCGAAAGAGGCTATGTGTGAATGAAACTGATTGCCCAATGCATGAATCTGTAACAAACAAAAGACTTATTCGTAACGTAGGAAAACTTTCACACTTGGGTAGTGAGTCATTTTGAAACATCAGATTCCGCACAAAGCTCTTACTCAGTATTTTATCAAAAACAATGAAGCGGCGTTTATATCAACCTAAGCATAAATTTTTTTACGCTGTTCTCTACTCCGTTCAGCTTATTTCGAAGCTGATCTTATGGCTGCGATACCGCCACTTAACCGGAACTGTGTAACATATAACTATAAAAAAATTGCTGGTATAACTTTTCTGTTTCGTAGTGCTACGAATTACTGTTCGTATCACTACGAAAATAGTTTGTATCAATACGAATTCTTGCTCTTCCCAATTTTTTTACTAACAATAATCTTCAATTTAGCGATAGCAATTTAAGAGCAGCCATGAAAACTCAGCAAAGACTAACCTGAGTATAATAGCTAAAGCGAGAGGGGAACGACAAACGACTTTCATCATGGAAGCTCTGCTGCAAATAGCCGTAAAGCTTCCGGTCGATCAGGAAGCGTTTTATAGCATCATGAATTTTATACTTTAAAGCTATACTGGTTTACAGTCATCTGTTTTATGACATGTACGTTATTTGCCAATGCTGTTTTGCCAGTCGCCGATTATCACGCAAGATGTGGATTCAGGAAGCAGTACCGAACCCTGGCAAAGGGACCTTAATAAGCCAGTTATTCGTTTTCGGGGTCTGTAAAGACGCTTATTTTTTAGAGACTACGAGAATACCTGACAATTACAGTCTCTTCATCTTTCAACATTTTGTTTTAAGTATATAAGATGTAGTTAAGACACTTCTTCAGTAAAAGAAAAAACAAATTTTCACTTCACAATTGAAAACAATGAAAAAAGCATTCCTGTACCTAACAGCCATACTGCTTACGGGTATCATCTCCTGTAAAAAGGATATAAATAATAAAGACCCATATACGGCGGAAAATGGATTCATCACTTTAAAATCAGGCGTTGTAGTTGAGAAAAAAGGACATGACTACATCTGGTTAGGAGATATTGTATTAACTGAAACACAATTAGACAATTTAGACAAATACGGGACAATATTTACGAAAGCACCTGACCACGTTGGTCCGGAAACATCTGTTCATCCCGTACTTAATCTGCCGGTAGAGAATGGAAACAATCATACGGCTATACCAAGAGCATTTGGTGTATATCCCACTCCTTATAATCTATGGGCTATGGTTCGATTCCGGTATGCAAATGACTTAACATCGGACAGGAAATACATAGCCCAACAAGCTATGCTTCACTGGCAGGCAAACAGCAATGTAAGATTTTACAACGCTACAAATCAACCGACGGTTGACCCAACGTACGGATTTCCTTACCCATACATTGAATTTACAAATTCGACGGTTAACAACTCTTATGTGGGTCGGCAGCCGACGGGATCGGGCCCCACGGGAGGCAGGCAAGTTGTAAATCTTGCAGCGTTTCAGCCAACATATGTCGCAATACATGAGATCGGACATGCTATCGGTCTCTTTCACGAACAAAGCCGGTACGACAGGGATACTTATCTCAATATTAATTTAAACAACGTTGCTTCAGCTAACCAATCAAACTTCCAAAAAGTTACGTCTAATTACTATGCCATTGGAGGGATAGACTTCAGCTCGGTAATGATGTATGATTCGTATGCATTCGCGGTAAACACATCTGTACCCGTAATGACAAAAAAATCGAATGGGTCTACTTTTACCCAGGGAACGGTAGCTTCTGTTCAGGACAGAAAATGGGGCAACGCATTTTACATTCCTTACATCGCCCGCTCGGACACGTATGCTGAATTAGACAACACCGTTTATAAAGCTGATAACACGGTAATGACCGCGCAGGAACGTCTTCAGTATCAGGCCCAACTGAACAACGGAAACGCAACACCACCTAACTGTTGCCGTCTTCCAAATACGTTTTAAGTTATCTGAACAATTCCATTTACCTCTTGAAAGAAGTAGCAAGAAACTTCTTGCTACTTCTTCGTTTCTGAAAACGCGCTTTTGTAATATGTGTAATATAAATTCAGCATGAGAAAGTATAATGCTATTTGTCTGTGGCTGGTGTTTGCTTTCGGTATTCATTGTGCAGCTGCGCAGAAAAATCAACTGTCTTTTTCAACAGGTTTGGTACTTGACATCAATACTTTACAATGGTCTATCGCCGGCAATAGTTACGGACAAGGACCTAATGTTTTGTCTGAATTAATTTTTAGAAACATAGTTTCGCTGGGTTCTTATGCAAACATTACTTATAAACCTCTGCGAAGCTTAGAGCTATACAGTTTATATCAGAAAAGAAGTGTTGTAAGCGGGAGAGGTTCTGATGTAGATTATCGCGATGATAACCGGAAAAACCCAACTTATGATGAATCTTTCCTTAGCAATAAGGGCAGCATAAAAACATTAAATACAGGAACAAACATTTACCTGATTAATAAAAAGTTTTTTCATCTGGATGGCGGTGTTTCTTACACATGCACCAACCAAAATTTTTATATCCTAAGTCAGGACACTGACGATTTAAAAAGTACATACGAAGCAAAGTGGAAAGGTGTAAGTTTTTCTTTCGGCGGAACTTATAGTATCAGTGGAAAAATATCTGTTGACGGTAAACTGTACTATTGTTTTTTGAATTATAATACCATTGGAAACTGGAACCTGCGGGATGAATTTATGCACCCGATAAGTTTTAAGCAATATGCAAAAGCTAACAGGTTTGGATGTTTTATAGAGATAAATTACCTGATTAATAAAGCTCTTGTTTTGAGTATTAATGGCACATTAGGTAAGGCGAAAGCCTTTAAGGGAATAGATACATCATTTTTAAAAAATTCTGAAGAGGTTTTAACACAGTTCAACGAAGCAAATAATACATCCCATGCGTTAAAAATCGGCATTTGTGTGTCATTATTTAATAAACTGAACAAGGCTTAGTTACCTCATTGAATACATTGAAAAAATAGCACATCCAAAAATAAGAAGTAATGGCTGATTTTTGTAAACGAACTATAAAGTAACATGTTGAAATCTTTGTTTACTCCACAAACTTTAGAGTTTATGGAATTTTGGAATATGGTTGGCAAAACCATTTGAGAATATTTTATCCGTTGCTTATATTGATAGAAATACTATTCTCGTACTATAAAAACTTTTATGATGAAAAACATGATCTGGTTAGCTTGTACTATTTTATCTTTTTCTTCCTGCTTAAAAAATAATGATTCTTCCCATACTGAAACTATAACCAAAGGAAGCAAATGGACGTTGACTATCGGGAGTTCACCTGCTTATGTGTATGCCCAACTTCAGGTACTTGGCAAAGAAAAAAACTTTAGCAGCCTTGCCATAGTTTCCCGTAAACCGTATTCAAAACCGGAAGAAATACAAAATCTGATCGGTTACTATAATTCAATTACTATACAAAGTAACCAAGGCGTTATTGACGGAGCTTTCATACAGTTTATTCAGGATACCGTTAATTCAATAGATGCCGGTAATGCGATGTTAGATTCTGTATCTATGTGGCCGCAAGACATAAGCGTCGAAAAAGCGATACAGGTGCAAGATTCAGTATCTATAATGTATCAAAAGCTATTGGGTATCTTTCAAATTCCCAGTTACAGCAATTATCAGATATTCTTGTCCGACAAACCTTTAAATAAACCTTTCGACCCGGATATGGCTAACTTTGATCAGTGGGGTTTTGGATTCTCAGAAAATATTACAACTGAAACAACAAGAGATTATTCCGTCACCCTGTTTTTTGAGAACGGCAAATTAGTGAAAGTTACGGATTACTATCGAGACGCTCATATGACTCCTTAGAAGTTAAGCACATTCACGAATATGCTTCGTAAAGGCAATTTTATATGCCCTAAACGATAATTTTGATACCCCTCCTTGTTCCCGTTTTATATAATTTTATTACAGCAGTGTAAAACTGTTATACCTCAGGACTGTGACTTGCCGGATGCATTAGCAACCAGATAACATGATATTCGGTTTTCTGTTCCCATTATAACCATCGGAAAGAAAAGACGGGGTTACTGATTGCCAGGAAAGGCTACTTGTTTAAAAATTGACTATCGCCCACATTTATTGATTATTATTCTTGCCATACGGGGGCATAACCTTCAATCTAATGCAAAATTGATCGGTCTTGCAATAAGATTTTTATCTCTTGAATTATGAGGTATAAATGCTAATGGTTTCCCCCATTCCATTTTTTTTACTTAAATAGTGTGAGTTCCGAACTGTGAAAAATGTTTGTTCATCCAACAAGAATCATGAAAGTGAGACAATTCATCTGTTGATAATGCACTTCGCTTTGAGTCTTGGTTGAAAACCTCGGAAACTTTCAAGTAAGCAAACTATTGACAGACTGCTTAATCCTGTCAGAAGCTATAAATTTTTTTTTGGCGATTAAATTTAAATTGTTAAGTCAATCAACATTATAATCTAAGAGGTCTTTAGGTAAAATTGATAAGCCCTTTGCAATGGCGACAAAAGTTGTAAAAGAAAGGTTTACTTTCCCTTTTTCTATTCTTTGAATTTGACTGTATTCCAGACCTGACTCAGCTGCCAATTGCCTTATGCTTAATTCTTTCTGTGTACGAATTTGAATTAAATGTTTAGCGAAATCTAATAATAGTTTTTCTTTGTTATTCACATTGACAAGGTCATAGGAATAAAAAAATATTTTGACGTATGATTATACGTCATATTGATTTTCTTTTTATCTTGCATCGGATTTGTTTTTTGAATTAAAAACTTGCGATACTTCATAAAATAGTTGAAGCATTTCGCTTTGAGTCTTGTCTTAGAAACCTAAGAAATTTCAAGTGAAACAAGACGATAAGTTAAATGCTCACGCCTCCGGGCGTGGGCACACTTATTCGTTTCACAAGCTTCCTAGGGCTTTCTAAGACGGTAAGTAGATGCCTGCGCCTTTTTTAGTTTTTTTCTACTGCAGTTTTCAACTTATAAAGGCTCTGCTTAATTAACTAATCTTATTAATGCAGACTGTTATGATAGCCAAGCCTTCGTTATTTCAGTTACAGGATAATATCCGACATGTAGAGCCGTATTTACCATACTCTCAACAAATCTCTAACACTGTACGAAAGCAACAGGAAAGTTGTGCTTCCCTGCACACTCTTATAACTTCTAACCTGCCTTATTATAAAGCGTTAGCAAAACTCCAAAACAGGCGGCTTCTCCTACCGCATACTTTTTCTAAATATAAAAACCTTTGCCTGCTGTCACGCCTAACGGTAAGTGGTCTTTCGGTGATGCAGATGCAGTTTGTAAAGAAACCTAAGAATCCTGTTTAGGTAATGGTTGATGGTTTGTGATTGATAGCATATGAAGTTGTTGTTTACAACCTGATTTTCTATTTTTTTCTTCCAGCTATCCTCCTTGCTTCTTTTTTGATTCCTCTTTTTTATCAAAGAATGAGACTGCAATGAAAGTAAAATATTGCTTACGGGTATTAGTATGCCTGAGCCTGATGGCAAAACTATGTGCCGGGCAGAATTCCCCTCGCAAAACCTTGCCTTCCTCGTTAGTACGTTTAAATATTGGCGATGCCTGCCCAGACGTGCCGCTCACCCTGCTAACGGGGCAACAAAAGCGCTTAACTTCTTATACCGGTAAGGCAGTGGTATTAGATTTCATGAGTATTTACTGTGGTACTTGTGTGCAGGAACTGCCTTATCTGCAAGACCTGCAGACCCGTCTTGGCGATAGCGTAACGATTCTGTTGGTGATGAGCGACAAACCGGCTCTGATAGCCCCGTTTTTTGCAAGGAACCGGTATGCCAAAGCCAGCCACCTGCCCATTGTGGTGAACCCGGGGCAGTTGACCAAACTGTTTCCGCACGTAATTGTACCCCATATTGCATGGCTAAGCCCACAACATACCGTAGCCGCCATTTCGGACAACCGCGACATTACGGAAGCGAACCTGCGCCTGTTGGCGGGTGGACAACCGCTCACCTTGCGACAGAAAAAAGACCTCTTACACTTTAACGAAAACCGGCCGGTGCTTTCGGGTACACCGCAAGCCGATGTGACAAACGAGTATCGTAGTTTACTAAGCGGCTACATAGCTGGTGCAGGCAGCTTGTCGGGCATTTACCACGACGACAGCCTGCACACGCGATACTTAGGGCTGAATGTAGCGATACCTTACCTGTACCAATCGGCAGGCAGCATACCGAATAACCTGATGGTAACCGAGGTGCGTGATACGGAGCGGTTGACGGTGCAGAACACGGCTGACTGGGAACGCCGCTACCTGTACACCTACGAACTGACCGTGCCGGCAGAGATGGAGTTTGCCCGGATACAGGAGATGATGAAGGCGGATTTTGACAGGTATTTTGGGTACCGCTCCGGCTTTGAACAGCGGGTGATGCCCTGCTGGGCGCTGGTTCGACACGGGGAAATGTTACCTGTTCATGGTGATATCGCACGTAGGTTCCATATTTCGGGCGAGGATTCTAATTGGACGATAACGCATGTAACGGGAGCGGAATTGGTGAACAGCCTGAACAACCTGGCTAAGTTGGGAGGTCCTATTTTTTTGGATGATACGGGCGGCGGATGGATAAACCTACATGCCATAGTGCGGGATGTGAATGATGTGAACGCGCTGCGCGCGGTATTGGAAGAATGTGGGCTTGATCTGGTGAGACGGGAAAAACGGATGGAGGTGTTTGTGATACGGGATGCCAAGCCTGCTGATACGATGTCTCAGTCGCTGTGATGAGAACAACGGCATTTTTCTTCTTTTTAATAAAAGAAAAAAGTAGTAACAAAGATCATAGACAGCATGGCCGGTCTGCACATCCTGCCGTGCTTGTGCACCTTGTGTACCGCGTAATCAGATGACTAAAAGCATTCTTTCAAATCTCCTTACCTCTACTTGTATCGAATGCTTATAAATGATTTACTGTAACAAGCAATCAATAAACTTATGAAAAAGCGAATCAAATTATTTATTGTGTTTATTACCGTTAGTGGTTGGATGGTAGCTGCAGGACAGGAAATGAAAACGGTATCGGGTCGGGTGCTTGGCGGAATTGATAAGCTGCCACTACCAGGTGCTGTAATATATAACAGCGGTGGAAAGATAGCAGGGTTTGCCGGGAAGGACGGACTATTTCGCGTGGACTTGATGGACAGTTCGACGTTTATTCTGGCAAAGCATGAAGGGTATAAATACACCAGGTTACTATTAGCCAATTTTGCTGCCGGCGGCGAAATTGTACTGGCAGAAGCAGCAGCAATGTTGCAGGACGTGGTCGTATCTACAGGCTACCAGACGCTACCAAAAGAACGGGCAACCGGCTCTTTTACAAAAGTGGACAGTGCAACGCTGTCCCTTCAGGCTGGACCGAACATCATTAACCGGTTACAAGGCGTAGCGAGCGGGTTGCTGTTGGAGAACAACCCGAACCGACCGGCACTAACGATACGGGGTATTTCTTCGTTTGAAGGGCCGAAGCAACCACTCATCGTGGTGGACAATTTCCCCTATGAAGGAGATATCGGGAACATCAATCCAAATGATGTGGCAAGCATCACGCTGCTGAAAGATGCGGCGGCGGCAAGCATCTGGGGCACGCGGGCAGGCAATGGAGTGATTGTGATTACTACGAAAAAAGGCAGTCCAAATGGGCACATGAAGGTATCTGCCACTGCCAATACCACCGTTATGGGCAAGCCGGATTTGTTTTACCTGCCGCAGATGTCGTCGTCCGATTTTATAGATGTAGAAACGCTGCTTTTTAACAACGGGTTTTATTATGAGAATTCTGATGACAAAGCGGCATTATCACCGGCGGTGGAACTTCTGATAGCAAAGCGGGATGGAACGATCAGCCCGGAAGCAGCAGATGCTGCCATTGCCAAACTGCGAACGGCAGATGTAAGAAATAACTTTGGGAAATATTTTTACCAAAAGGGCGTGAACAGGCAGTATGCGGTAAACCTGAGCGGCGGGGGTAATGCAGCAAACTATTACCTGTCAGTAGGTTACGATGATAATACCAGCCAGTTAGGTGCCGTCTATCACCGCTTTACAATGCGTACGCAGAGCGTTTATAAACCCGTTACGGGGCTACAACTAACCGTGGCGTTGAATTATACAGACACCAGGTCGGCATCGGGCAAGCCAGGCTATGGGGATATTACTACGATAATGGGAAACGGGCTCTATCCTTATGCGCAATTTGTCGACGGAACTGGCAACGCGCTGTCGCTGATCAAAGACTATAGGGAAACGTTTGTTGACACTGCGGGTAGAGGACGCCTTTTAGACTGGCACTACTACCCGCTGACAGATTATCGGCATTCGACCAGTCGCCTGCTGACCACAGACCTGCTGGCAAACATTGGCGTGAGCTACAGTGTAGCAAGAGGACTGGATGTGTCTGTAAATTATAACTACGAAAAAGAAACACAAAGCAACCCTGAATTGCACGATGCACAAAGCTACTTCGCGCGAAACTTAGTGAACCTGTTTACCCAGATCAATAACGATGACGGCAGCATCAGCTATCCCATACCACGCGGCGGCATCTCAGACCTGAAACAGGCAAGTACCAAAATTAACAATATCAGGGGCATGCTCAACTTCAACAGGAAGTGGGGCAGTCACTCTGTAACCGCGCTGGCAGGCTGGGAAGTGCGTGAGAGTAGGGGAAGCAGCAACCGCTTCCGTACATACGGCTATGATAACGCTATCCTGACTTTTGCACCAGTGGACTATACGGGCTTTTACACGCAGTACAACAGCGGTTATGTGAATTCAATACAAGACAATACCGCGTTTAACGCTACATTGAACCGCTTTGTATCAGGTTACACAAATGCTTCCTATACCTTCCGCAACTGCTACACTTTGTCGGGAAGTGTACGAAAGGATGCCTCCAACCTGTTTGGTGTGGAGAGCAACCAGAAGGGCGTACCACTATACAGCGCCGGGATGGCTTATGATGTTTCCAAAGAGCCATTCTACCATTTAGCCTGGTTACCTTATCTGAAGGGAAGGCTAACATACGGATTTAGCGGTACAGTTGATCCTTCACGTTCGGCTGTAACGACCATGGGCTACATTACCGACGCTAATTTTACGCACCTGACCTATGGAAACATCAGCCAGATCGCCAACCCCAAGCTGACATGGGAACGCACGAAAACTGTGAACGCTGGCGTTGACTTTGGCACCCGCAAAGACTGGCTGTCCGGAAGTATTGATTATTATCTCAAGAACGGGCTGGACTTATTCGGCCCGCAACCAGTGGACATTACAACCGGTCTGCAGCGACCTTACCTTACCACCAATGTGGCTTCGATGCGGGGTCACGGGCTGGAGGCTGACCTGCAATTGCGTCCCGTTAGCAAAGCAGTTGTTTGGAAGATGAACCTCCTGTTCAATTACAACCTGAGCAAAGTAAAAGACTATTTTGTGTATGCTGATATCGGGGATTATTATGTTGGATCACCTTCTCTTACGCCGATTCCAGGCAAGGCGGTATATTCGATTCTTAGCTACCGGTGGGGCGGACTGAATGCGAACGGTGATCCGCAGGGATACCTTTCCGGCAAGCCAAGCACGGATTACTTAGCCATAACCAGCGACAGCACTCACATCGCCGATCTTGTGTATTCGGGACCGTCTGCTCCGCCGGTATATGGCTCTGTTCTAAACAGCGTGACCTTCAGAAGCTTTACACTAACGGCAAACATCGGCTACCGGCTCGGTTATTATTTCAGGAAAACATCTATTAATTACACATCTCTTTTTTACGGTTGGAACGGCAATTCCGATTATGCTGACCGCTGGCAGCAGCCCGGCGACGAAGTGCATACCAATGTACCTTCCGTCGTTTATCCCGTAAACAATCTCAGGGATAGGTTTTATCAGTATTCGGAAGCACTGGTAAGGAAAGCGGATAATGTGCGCCTGCAATTTGTGAACCTGGATTATTTGCTTACCAAACAGGTATGGAAAAGGCTGCCGTTTGAGAACGTGCATGTGTATGTGTACGGAAGCAACCTGGGTATCCTATGGAAGGCTAACAAAGGAAAGATTGACCCTGACTATCCGAACAGCCTGCCGCCAGCCACCAATATCACTTTCGGCATTACCTTGAATTTCTAAACCCATTTTATTTATGAGAACAATTTTGTTTCTTCTTTCACTAATTGCCTTCACTGGAACGGGTTGTAAAAAATATTTAGATGCCAAGCCGGATAAAAGTTTGGTGATACCACGAACCTTAAAAGATGCGCAGGCGCTGCTTGACAACAGCTACCTGATGAACATAGAAGCGCCCACAGCCGGGGAAGCGAGCGCTGATAATTACTACCTGAGCGATGAAAGCTATAACGCGTTGTACAGCCAGGCTTACAAAAACCTTTATAACTGGGGTGACGAGATTTCACTGAACCTCTACCCCAGCGACTGGGAAATAGGCTATGATCAGGCATACCCCTGTAACGTGGCACTGGAAACGCTTAGCGGAGTAGCACGAACTACGGAAAATGCGGCGGCATGGGATAACGTGGAAGGATCAGCCCTTTATTACCGGGCAAATGCTTTTCTGAAGGTAGCTTATACGTGGGCGTTAGCCTATGATTCCGCTACTGCGGCTACCGGCTTGGGCATCCCGTTGCGGCTGCATAGTGATTTTAATGAAGTGTCACAACGCGCCAGTGTACAGGAAACTTATGACAGAGTGATATCTGATCTGACTACAGCAATGCCCCTATTGCCTGTTACGCCTTTGTTTAGAACGAGACCCGGCAAGCCTGCGGCATATGCACTGCTGGCAAGAACTTACCTTGCGATGGGAAATTATGCAGATGCAGGCAGGTATGCCAACAGTAGCCTGCAGCTGTACCATACATTGCTGAATTACAATGCGATTGATTCCAATGCGGTTTATCCTTTTGAGCAGCTAAATGCAGAGACGGTTTTGCTCAGCAGCGGTTATGGGGCTACCATTGATGAATATACTGCAAAAATAGATACCAGCCTGTATGATTCTTATGATGATAATGACTTACGAAAAATACTTTTTTTCAGAGCCAATGATGATGGCAGCCACGCTTTCCGCGGAACCTACGTTGGTGGCTATGGCGTATTTACGGGTATTGCTACTGATGAGGCCTACCTGATGCGGGCAGAATGCTATGCAAGAACAGGGAATGTAACGGAAGCGCTGGCTGACTTAAATATACTTTTGTTAAACCGATACAGAACAGGCACCTATCAACCGTTTGCTATGAACAATGCGGTAGAACTGCTTGATATAATTCTAAAGGAAAGACGCAAAGAACTGCTGATGAGAGACCTGCGGTGGATGGACGTTAAGCGGTTGAATAAGGAAAGTCGCTATGCTGTGACCCTTACCCGGTTTATCAACGGCATTAAAATTACGCTACCTTCCAATGATCCGCGATATGCTTTGCCACTACCCAGAACAGTAATAGAACTCACTGGTATGCCTCAAAATCCAAGATAGCAAGATAATAAGTACAACCAACCTCAGATAACTTTTAAGACTGAAAATAAAAGAGGCTGTCTCAAAACATGTGAGACAGTCTCTTGGTCCTTTGCTTCAGTTAGTTTCTTTTTGTCACTGTCTGAATGAAGGAGTTGGGCGTTACCGGTCCTGATGCCGGGATACCCGCCGGATGACTCGCACCGTTGTCCTGCGCATAAACCGCACAGACATTAGCCCCGCCGGGGCAGGTAGGTTGTGCTGACAACTTCATGTAGTCGGCGGCACTGTTCTGGTTACCGCTTGCTTTCAACAGGTACCAGCTATAAGCCGCTTTGACTCCAGCCAGTTTCGATTCGGCAGGGCGAAAGGCAAAGGCAGCCATGACAGCGATCAGCATGACCATTACCATCCATTTACTTACTTGTTTCATTTGTAATCCGGTTTATATTCTTAAAGCCGGTAAAACTTTATTTTAATAAATACTGCCTACTTTTTTATACAGGTGTTCGGCTTCTCCTGATTGCGCAATATTTTTTGGATGTATTTATCCCGTGATACATCATTAAGCCTATCGCAGTGATTGTAAGAAAAAGTAGATTGAATAACAGATGTCCTGTCCAGCTTAATCCGGATATAATGCCTCCGCAAGGGCAGGGAATTTTATGATAAAATCCAAATACAACGAAGCTGACATAGATTGTAAAAGCACTCAAGACAACAAAGGCAAGCCAAAATGCAATTTTGGTAGTTTTATCGAATAAGAGCAATAGGCTGATCATTCCCTCTGCTAAAGGAACCACCCAAATGAGAATGCGGGACACCAGCATGGGAAATGGCTGCAATTGCATACTTGCCACAAAAAGCCTTACATCAAACAATTTATTAACAAGGGTATAAGTAAAAAGAAATAGGATAACTACCCGTATTACCATAACAGATGTTCTGAAAAAAATCCCGCTTTTATAGTTTGTAAATGATGATGTCCTGATGTGATTATTAATTCCTTTCATGACTGCAAGCTATTCTGTAATCTTTTTGATCTTATTCCGATTTATTATGCAAAAAGAACTTTTTTGCCTCATTCAGGGCTTTCGCTTCAGGTTCCGGATCTGACCTGGTGTTTCTCCGAATTGCTTTTTGAAAGCCGTACAAAAATTACTCAGACTTTTATAACATGCCTGAATACTAATTTGCTTTAATGGCAATCTGGTAAGCTCTAATGCTTTTCTTGCAGCTTCAAGTCTCTGGTGTATTATATAAGCGTGTACCCCCATTCCATAAATTTCTTTAAATCCCGATTTTAATTTTAGCTCGTTAATGCCTGCTTTTCTTGCAATTTGATTAATGGTTATACGTGCAGAAAGATGCTCGTTAACATAATCCATGGCTCGGTGAATACCTGAAATATCATACATCCTGAGAGATGTGTCGGACGGTTTCTCAGATAGTTCTGAAAATAAAAGTTGCGCAATCCCAGTGATCGTGCGATGATAGAATTCTTCCATTGATGGGAGAAAAGGTGTGTGAGTGATTTGGTAAAGCTTTTCCATTGTTACTGCTGTAACTGGGTTTGCCTCCGATATAATTTGTTTTTTCTTTTCAACAGATTCTCTTATATCGCCTAACAACGGGTAGAAAAAAAGTATTGATAAAATCATCTCTGTTAGATAAAGAAAAATCATTCCTTTCAGTTCCTGGTTCTTTGTATGAGTTACTGAAAGATACTGCCCCGACAAAAAGAAACAGCAAACGCTGTTTGGCTTATTGAAAGTATGCTTTACGTTCTCCGCTGTTATTTCCGTTGACCCTTCCAATAGAATCAATATTATAAATACTGAAGAAGAAAAAGTTAGCTGGTATAAAAAATCCATTTTTATTTCCCCGGTTATGAGATACATTTCCATGTTGTGCAATTCAATATACTGTATTACTACATGACCAAAATCTCCATATATATGACGGTAAGTACCCTGTCAAAATTAAATAGAATTAAAGACGTTAAAACAGTGTGTCAAGAAAAATCAAAGAAATAGTACTAAGCAAAGAAGCTAAGCAAGCGTTGGAACATCTGTATAAAACGGAATCAAACCACAGTTTTCGTCAGCGCTGCAAAATGGTTTTATTAAAGTCAGAAAGCTACACGACTAAAGACATTGCTGTTATTTTAAGCAGCAATGTGGCAAGTGTTTATAATTGGCTGAACCGTTATGACAGCAATGGCATAACAGGGTTACGCACAAAGCCAGGACAGGGCAGAAAACCGATATTGGCAGAAGAACATGTAAGTATAGTAAGAGCAGCCATAGAACAAGAGCGGCAACGATTATCACAAGCCCGTCAGATTGTTGAAGAAAATACAGGCAAAAAGATGAGTAACGAAACGCTGACGCGTTTTTTAAAAGTCATCACTGCCGTTACAAGCGAATAAGAAAACGACCTAAAGGCGGATGTGATAAAGAATTTTATGACTATAAACTACAGGAACTTCAGTTATTAGAACAACGTTATGGCAAGTCAGAAATTGATTTGTATTATGGCGATGAGGTACAAATATCAGAAGAAGGCTATGTGCCTTATGGCTGGCAGTTTACAGATGAAAACATTAGTATAAAGTCAGCTATAGGCAAGCGTATCAATTGTTTTGGAATCATAACAAGAGAGAATCAGTTTGAGCATGCGACTACTTACGAAACCATTACCACCAACTTTATCATCGAAAAAATAAATGAGTTTTCTTATCAGATAAAAAAGCACACGGTTATCGTATTGGACAATGCAAAAGTTCATCAGTCAAAAGCAATGAAAGCCATGCAAAAAGTATGGGCAAAAAGGCAATTATTTATTTTTTATCTGCCGCCTTACTCACCCCATTTAAATATTATTGAAAGACTTTGGAAAGAAATGAAAGCCAGATGGATACAAACCAAAGACTATGAAACCGATGAACAACTTTGCTATGCAACGATGCTTATTTTACATGCCATCGGTAAAAATTTATTCATCAACTTTAAAAAAGTTAATTAGTAGATAATTTTGACAGGGTACTTATATTTTAATATCAGTTAATTCTCTTTATAATCCCAGCCCCACCCTAAACTTAATAGCAGGGGTTTTTGGCACTTGGTTATAAGAAAGGAAGTCCCACAGCAGTTGCAGGTTGTTTTCTTTCTTTCCCACCTTGTACTTCTTCGTCAGCCCGACAAGCCCGCTACGCTGCCAGCCGCTGAGGTCTTTTAGTTGTTGATACTTCTGAAACGATTGCATGTAGTTCATCTCGTAGCCGCCACTGAGCCAAATGTTTCCCTTTGCCCTGATGTCTGCATAGCTTCTCAGTCCCACGCCTTCGTTTGTAAGGGTAATGTGCCTGATGCCTTCCCTGCCCCAGCCCATCCGGTAAGATGCCCCCACGCCTATGGTGCTTCTGTCGCTGATCCGGTACCCTGCCGTCAGCGCTATATCGCTGGTGGCTGACAGGATGGAATGACTCTTCTCGCTCTGCACATTCATGCCGTACGCTATCCGTTGCAGAAAGCTTTTGGTATGCTGCGGGTTGGGTCTGAAGTCCGGCATCGTCATGTCGCTGCCCCCGCCGCTGATGCCAAGCTTACTCATCTTGTCTTTCCATTCGCTTAGTTGTTGCTGGGCTGCCTGCATCTGCTGCTGCAGGTAACTGTTTCCCCCGCTGCCTCCGCCCAACGTCTCAGGGCTTGACGCAGCCAATGCGCCGAACCGCTGCTGCAACTGCCCCTGCACCGCGGCTCTGGTCTGCAAACCCGCCAGTGCTTCGGGCGTGCCGTAGTTCTGTGGCTCGGGAAAGAGCCGGGCTAAGTAGCTGTTCCGCTTCATGAACGACTGAAAAGCTTTCGATTCCCTCACAGCACCCAGCAGCTTTTGCTCCGTCTTCTCTTTGTTGCTGAGCATCTCTTTGTATTCCCTTACCCGCTGACTGTAATAAAACGCTTCCCTGTTAATGCTCTTTAGCTGTTTTGCCAGTCCGCTGCTTTGCATCTGCTCTTTCAGCTGCCGCTCTCTTTGCTTTACAAACGCTTCGATGTCGTTTGCCTTTTGCAGCCTGCTCTGCAAGCCCCGTAACTCACTGCCGGTTTTTGTAATCTCCTGTAGTTTATCTGCCGGCAGGTTCGCGCCTGCCGACTTCAAAAAGCGCAGTGCCGTCTGCAGGCTGTCAACACCGGGCAGGTATTCGGTGAGCGGAAAGCTTTGGGTGGAATCATAAGGGGCAGAAAGCTTTGCTTGCAGTTGCTTATACCTGTCATCCGAACCGGCAAAGAGTTGCTGCGCCGCTGCGCTGTCTTTGCGTTCAAGCTGTTTTTGGAGTTTGGCTTCTTTCCTGCGCATCCGCACGAGCATTTTCTGACTCTGCTTTTCCACAGAGGCGCTTAGCTTTTCGTACTTCTGTTGTAAAAAATGCAATGATTTCTTGGAAACTGATTTCACCCCGTCGGTGGCTTTCTCTGGCAGACCGGTTGCCTGAACAGCTTGTGAAAACAGCGGGTTCTGGCAATAGGCTGACAAACCCGCGCAAACGAGCAGCAGCAGCAATATGGCGGGTCGCATGAAAAATTGGTTTACTTGTTTTTTGGCTTTGGCTTTCCTCTACAGTATCTTAATGGCTTGTCAAATCTAAAGAAGTTGTTATCACCAACAAATTAATTTTTATACTTTTTTGAAATATTTTTTTACCTAATGTAATCCGCGCGTTTAGCAGTCAATAATATTAGAATAAATAAAACACGTTCAAGAAAGAAGCCTGCAAAGATTTTGGCATAGAAAATTAACTGATCTTTTTACCGTTTATATAGCAGTTTTACAAGCTACTTTATTAGTTGCGGGATGCAACTTATATATTGAATCAAAAGCTGTAAGCATCAAAAGTACAATGTCTCAACGCCAGTGTAAACGATACGCTTTGCAGGCGAAAACAGGAAGTGTAAAAATCCGGCATCAATTTTACAGATTTGACAAAAAACAGCACTTCCATGAGTTTAACTGCCAGCAATAAGAAAGACGATTACCTGCAAAGTAAGTTAGCGGCTGTGAGCGGACTACTGCTTACCGGCGCTGGTTTATCCATGTCCATTGATGCCGGATTTGTAAAGGCAAAAGGCGGCAAATGGTTTTGGTATGGCACAATGGCATTGGTTGTTTTTCAGGCAGGATTGTGTCTCGTGGCAGGCTCAGTGCGTGATGGCAATAAGAAATAATGTTGCTTGTTTTGCCTGATTACAATGTAAAATTCGCGTCTAAAAAAAGTCGCCCTGAAAGCCCTTGCACCAACCGGTTTGCACTATTTAAAACGTGTGCACGATGCCAATTCTGTTCCCGCTGAATGCGACAGAATTCTTTGCCATAAAGCTTCTTATTTTATCGCCGTTGTTTTTTTGCAGCTTATACATTACGCCATCGAACAAGAGTAAAAAAATCCCCTGCACCATAACGGATGAGCCGTAGCCTTTCAGTTTGGCATCGTTGCGCTTGTTGCCGCGGCTGTTTACATAAATGCCTGCGCCAATATAAACAAAATCGAGACCGCCGTTAATCAGGAACGTTTTTTCAATGGTTTGCTGCGCTTTCAGATTGTCTGCTTCCCTCAACTGCCCGTTTAATTTTCTTTTTGCGCTGGCAAAACCCAGCACAGCGATGCCGGTATTTACGGCACCCCAGAAGGTTGACATCTGGTAAAAATATTTGCGTGTGTTGTTGTGAGAAGCCGCCCAGCCGGCTGCGCCAGCGCCGAGGTTTACAATGCCCCAGCTTCCCAGCACCTTCATGCCGCTAAGGGTTATCTGGCTGCGAGATGCGGTAAGGCTGTCTGTGCCATCCTGGGCGAATGCCTGCGTGCCGGTTAACAGCGATAGCAGGGCTACCCATTTTTTCATGCCTGTCATAAAATTAAAATTACGGCATCTGTGTTTACATCATCTATAAAATTGATGTCGCTCCGCCCATTTCACAAATTATAAAAGGTCTGATAACGAGTTATTTTCCTGCTTCTTTTTCGTTTATTTTGAAGCCAATGACAGTTATAGAAAAGATTTGTAGCGCCACCAAAGCAATGCATGAAGAGTTGGATGCAGTGATGATGCCTCGCATAAAAAGTATTCGTTCGGCTGAGGTTTGCGCTGTACACGTTTTTTATCTCGGCTTGTACTTCGCTTCCTGAAAAATCTGTTTCGCATCTGTTTGCAGCAATTGCTGCATATCAACCGCGCTTCCTTTTTCGCTCATCCATTTCTTTACAATCTGCCAGCCAACAAACAACCCTATATTTCCCGGCGAATCAGGTCCTAATGTCTCGGTGCGCGGCGCATCGTTGGTATAATCTCTTATCTGCAGCGGATCGTTTACATACAGCAAATTGTTTCCGATAAAAAAATTCCAGATGGCGGCTTCGTTGTCGTAACATCCTTTTAGCTGGCTTGCCGTATAGCCTGTTTTTAAACTGTCTGCCGTTTCGGGCAATACATTGTCTAACACATACATTCGCTTGCCTTCTTCAATCATTTGCGCAATCAATGTTTTGGCACCCGACTGCGGCGGATAAATATCGTTGATGATATTTGTCAGACTATTAACCGGGATATACATTTTTTCAAAGTGGCGGCTTTGATAATCGGGATACACTTCTCTGAAAAAATCGGTTTGATAAGCCGAAAATTTTTTGCCCAGATACAATTGCAAACCAATGGCGATGCCGCTGCCGGTAAGCACGTTGCTGTAGCCTTCCAGCGGACCGATATACGTGATAATTTGTTTGGGCACTTCGTAATGCGGAAAATAATATTTGGTAAGCTGTAAGCCACGCTTTATTTCGCTTTGCTGTTTATCAAACGATGGAAATTGCGATTCCGCAGAATCATAAACCTGCCTGTAATCGTGCAGAAACAGCTTTATATTTTTTACCACGCTGTCGGGCGCAGCAGGCAGAGAAAGAATGTTGTATAAATAATCGTTGAGAAAAGTGCCGTATTGATGTTGCAGCTTGTTTAGCGAAGCTGCGGTATGATTGGTATCTATGGCGAAAAAATCTTTTTCGAAACGCTTTACCGGAATATCAATTTTGATGTTAGATACATCGGGAATTTTTCTGTTGTTTTTACAGGAAAACAAAATAAAAACCGGCGAAATAAGTATAAAAAGCCATTTATTCATCGTGCTAAAGTAAAGGCTGCTGCCATTGCCTGCTGTTTATAAAATGATATTTTATTTTTTTGCTGCAAACATGCCAGTGCGAAAAGAATCAGCAGTCAATTACAATTTGCGCTTTCGAGTCTTTGCGGCGTAACTATACCTTTGCAACATGAAGATTTTTATAGCGCAGCAGAACTATCACATTGGAAATTTTGAATACAACCGCAATAAAATGATTGACGCCATTGAAACCGCAAAAGCGCAGGGCGGAGATCTGATTGTTTTCAGCGAGCAAAGCGTTTGCGGCTATCCGGCCAGGGATTTTCTGGAGTTTAATGATTTTATCAGACAATGTTATGAAAGCATTGACGCCATTGCAGAACATGCCGATACCATCGGCGTATTGATTGGCTCACCGGCGCGTAATCCGAAAATAGAAGGCAAAGATTTATTTAATGCTGCGTTTTTTTTACACGAAAAAAAAATAAAAGCCGAAGTGCACAAAACGCTGCTGCCAACGTATGATGTGTTTGACGAATATCGCTACTTCGAGCCGGCTTCGCAATGGAATGTAATTGAGTTTAACGGAAAAAAAATAGCCGTAACCATCTGCGAAGACATCTGGAATATTGATGATAATCCGCTGTATCTCACCTGCCCGATGGATGAGTTAATAAAGCAGCAGCCGGATATTATGATTAACCTCAGCGCTTCGCCGTTCGATTATATGCACGACGAAGAACGCCGCGATGTGATTCGTAAAAATGTAATCCAGTACAGGCTGCCGGTTATTTATTGCAATGCGGTGGGAAGCCAGACGGAGATTGTGTTTGACGGCGCTTCGGTAGCCTACAACAAAGCCGGCGCTATTTGCAAAGTGCTGCCGATGTTTGCCGAAGCATTAGACAGCGTAATCTTTGAAAACGGCGACATCAGTAAAGAAGAAACAAGCGGCAGAGTTCAGGAATACAAACAGCAAACCGAGGCAACCGGCAGCAAAACATTACAGGCTTCGCGCAACATTCATCAGGTATATCAGGCTTTGGTTTTGGGCATCCGCGATTATTTTATCAAAATGAATTTTACCAACGCCATCATCGGTTCTTCCGGCGGTATAGATTCTGCCGTTACGCTGGCGCTTGCCTGCCAGGCATTGGGAAAAGAGAATGTTCGTGCCGTACTGATGCCGTCGCCTTACAGCACCGGTCATAGCGTAAACGATGCGGTAAATCTGAGCGAAAACCTGCAAAACCCTTACAACATCATTCGCATCAATGAAGTGTATGAAACTTTTTTGCAAACCCTGCATCCCGTTTTTGGCGGGCTTCCGTTTTCGGTGGCGGAAGAAAATCTGCAAAGCCGAACCCGCGGAAATATACTGATGAGCATTGCCAATAAATTTAATCTGATCTTATTAAATACCAGCAATAAGAGCGAGCTGGCAACCGGTTACGGAACGCTGTACGGCGATATGGCGGGCGGACTTGGCGTAATTGGCGACTGCTACAAAACGCAGGTGTACGAGCTGGCAAAATACATCAACCGAAGCGAAGAAATTATTCCGCAAAACATCATTGACAAAGCGCCAAGCGCCGAGCTTCGCCCCGATCAGAAAGACAGCGACAGCCTGCCGGATTATGATACATTAGACAACATTCTGTTTCAATATATCGAGCGCAGGCAAGGACCGGCAGAAATAAAAGCGCAGGGCTTTGACGAATATACGGTTGACAGAACATTGGCTTTGGTAAACCGCAATGAATACAAACGCAACCAGTTTTGCCCCGTTATCCGCATATCTCCCAAAGCTTTCGGCGTAGGCAGAAGGGTGCCGATTGTGGGAAAATATCTAAGCTGAAACGGCAGAATCGAAAACTTAACATGGGAAGCCAATTGCCAATATTATTTTTGTGTTATCATTTTAAAAAATTATTTTAAATTATGGATAACGCAAACACGCCCGGACAAAACAATGTACCAGGAAAAAAAGAAGTAAGAAAACAAATGGCAGATAAAATTGCCTCGGCTTTACCAGAGCTGAAAACAACGTTGGGAGAAAAAAAGTTTGACAACCGCATCAAGAAAGCGGTAAAACTTCTCACAGATGGCTTGCACAAAAAAGAAACCGCCAAAGCGGTTAAGAAAGGAAAAGCCATTGCCAAAAAATCGGCCGCCAAAAAAGCCATTCCTAAAAAAGCAAAAGCGGCTAAAAAGGCAGCTTCAAAGTAGCACGGTTAAATACGCTTACCATTTACGTAAACCGGCCATAGAATATTCCCGCAGATGAAGCAGACAAACACAAAATTAAAATTTATAATTTGCGAAGATGTGCTTCGCTTGCGGGTTTTCTTTTTAGTTTTTTAGTATTTGTTTATCACAACCTTTTATCTTGATAATGTGTTTCACAAGCCAAATGATGATGATCGTTCTTTCTATTGTTTACAAAATAAGGATGGTTATTTATTTCCGAAAAAATCATCTGCGAAAAGGCTTTTATAGAAATCATTACAAAAAAATCCCCGGTAGAAGACCGGGGATGTATATAGCGTTTAGCTATTCCTCATGAAACTTATTATTTGCCCCATACTACCCAGCCGCTTGTCCAGTCGTTGGTAGCATCTGTGGCGCCAATAAAAGTAACTTTATCAAAAAAGGCGTCGCCTAATTCTGTTAGTGAAAAATCTGTCGCCGTGCTAAGCGCCGGTGAACCTGTAGCCGGCTTCACATTCGGGCTGGCATTATTAAACGGATCAGTTAACATGATAGCAGCCGCATCAGCATAATACACGCTTTTATCAGCCCCTTCCGTCATTGCTTGTAAACCTGCCGCATCCCAGATGGGCGGAGTACCAGCCAATTTGTCGATTTTATAAGGCACGGCTACTGAACTTGCATTCAAAAAGCTGTTATAAAATTTGCTGACGCCCTGCTTGTAATAAGAAGCCGTAGAGTCATCATCCAGATCAAGACCGGCTTTCTGGCTGCCCATAACGATGGAGTTGGCAAGAATGAATTTGCTGCCTCTTCTCCAGCGCATACCGTAACCATAATCGGCGCTTGTGCCAGTGGCATTGTTAGGGCCAATTGCCGTAAAGTTTGATAAAACAGGAAAGGTAATAGGCGGTCTGCTAAAGGTGAAACCATTTGACGGATTTACATTATCAACCTCAAAATTATTAGAGATATCGCCGCTGGTTCCTTTGTTGTCGGTAAATGCTGGATCTTTAATAGAAATGGCATATTGAATTTTACCGCGATAACCGTCATCCATATCAAAATCGTCGTCGGCGCAGTTGTAAGCAATCAGGTGTTTACAGTTAACCGTACCCCCAAAAAATTCAAACGCATCATCCAGACCTCTTACAATTTCCACATAATCTATGGTAGTGCCCGAACCAACGCCGTATAGCGAAAGACCATTGATTTCATCGCCCGGATTAACCGCTTTACCCGCATACTCGATACGAACATATTTTAATATACCTGAGCTGTGTGCGTCGTTGCTGCCGCCGAAGGCACTGAAGAAAGGATCAACACCGCCTTCCAGCACGCTGTGGTTGCCATTGCCTTTTGCCTGGCCCACTAGCACAACGCCACCCAGATCGCCGGGCTGCTTTGCCGTTTCGTTAGAGGTAAATACAATCGGCTTGTCTGCCGTGCCTTCTGCATCTATGGTAGCATCGCGGTAAATAACCAGCACGCCCGCCGAATCTTTGTTAGATACAATTTGCGTTCCCGGCTCGATGGTTAATGTTGCGCCATCGGTAACATATACATAACCGCGTAAATGATATGTTTTTGTGCTCACCCATGTCTGACTTGAAGTGATGGTACCGCGAATAAATACATCTTTCGCGGTGTCGGGATTGCCGGTTGGCATAGAATCTACCGGCGGCACGGGATCGGGTGTATTATCGCTTTTTTTACAGGATACCGTTGCCAGAGTCAGCAAAAATCCGGCTGCCATGGCGAATGCAATTTTCTTCATAACTATTATTGTTCTGTTTTAAGTGAGCGAAAATATCGGTATGATGTTACCAAATCGTTACGGTTAGCTTACCAAATCATTATCAAACAGAACCCCTTATTTACCCAATGTATAGCGAATGCTTAGCGACGTGGTGGAACCGTATTTGTAACTGTTCATAATTCTGTCTTCAGAAGACTTATAAGCCGTTGAAGAAGGATCGGGATCAAACTTGTAATACCATACAAACGCATCGGCGAAAATATCGCTCACGGTAAGCCTGATTTCCATTTTATTTTTCAGCAGCTTTTTGCTTACCTGCGCATCCAGCACGTTTCTCGGCTTTTCGTACACATTTTTACCGGCGCCGTTGGTAGCCCTGAATTTGAGTCGCTGACCAATGCGGTTATACAGAATATTAAATGATAAATTATCGTTGTCGGTACTATACGTTAAACCGCCGTTGATAAGATAAGGCGACTGACCCTGCAGCGGGCTGTTATAGGTAAGCGTATCAAATTGTACAGAACCTTTTATGTATGCGCCGTTGGCATAAAACGTAAGATGGTTAAAGAAGTCGCCGCCGATAAAACCAAGGCGTTTTCTTACTTCCAGTTCTACACCGTATGTGTTAGCATTTTTGGCATTGGCAAAACTATACACATCATTCGCCTGGTTGGTTTGCTCAATCGGGTCTTTAAAGTATTTGTAAAAAACGCTTGCCGAAATAATTTCGCCGGCATTCGGAAACCATTCGTAGCGCAGATCGGCATTGGTATTTTTGCTTCTTTTCAGCAGATTGTTTCCAACAAGCAGTATGGCGTTTTCGTAATCATATACACGGTACGTTGCCAGTTCTCTGAACTCGGGCCGGTTTACGCTTTGCGAGCCAGCCACGCGAATGTTGGTTTTCGGGTTCAGGCTGTAAGTAAACAATGCCGATGGCAATATGTCTGTATTGTCTAATTTCACTTCGGACTTGCCTACGGTTGACAGCTTTTGCAAATACCTTTCTACCCGTGCACCCCAGGTAAGCTTTACTTTATCTGAAAATTTATTATCCAGCATTACATAACCCGAATTCAGCAAACCCGTGCCGTTGTAATCGGTGGAAAGCGCGGAGATATTCGCCAGCGTTAAATGATTGGCTTCTATGCTTTCCGGGCTAAAAATGGTGCCGTAGGTTGTGCCTTTCGCTTCCGGAATTTCGGC
Source organism: Ilyomonas sp. (assembly GCA_965219515.1). Classification (GTDB taxonomy): domain Bacteria; phylum Bacteroidota; class Bacteroidia; order Chitinophagales; family Chitinophagaceae; genus Ilyomonas. The sequence continues at coordinate 4,482,954 of OZ244776.1, read as the reverse complement.
GCGAAGCCCGAAACCGCCTAAGACGGAAAAACCTAACGCATCTACTTCCACATTTCTGTCACGGTAGTAGATTCCTGCACCGAATTTTAGTTTTTGCGGCTGATCGCGCCAGTTAAATTCTTTTGCCGCGTTGATGTTTGCCCCATAAATATTTTCTTTCAGAAAAGAATATACGCGACCTGAATTGGTGATTTCGGGCGAGTTTTCGTTGCTCAGCGTCAGGAAATAATTTTCATCATTGCCGGGAAAAGTATGAAAGGTAAGAATGCGCTGATCGGGCTGCCAGCGGTAGGTAAGTCCGTAAGACGCATTCCAGTCTAATTTCCAGTTGTGGTTCAGGCTGTGCAAGCCTTCCAGCACCGAATTGAAAATGCCGTTTGCCGCCGCTTCAGTATTGTTGCTTTTATAATAAAACTTACCGTCGTTTCCGTTAATTACATTCTTGCCGCTTCTTACGCCGAACGAGTTTACAAAATCGTTGTTGTATAAATTTTTCAGCGAAATTTTACTTTTACCATACGAATAAGTAACATTCAGCAAACCCGATAATGTGCTGCGCATATCGTAGTTGATTGTGTTGTAATCATACGACGGCACGCTGTATTGCTCATATTCGCTGCGGGTACGTTTTGCCACACGCCTTCCGTTGTTATAATTAACGGCATAGATGTAACCAATTTTTTGCGTGCCTTTCAGTAGTTTGGTATTGCCGCCCGTATAACCGATGCTAAAATTCGGCTGGCTGATGTTAGCCGCCTGCGAACCGAATGTATTGGGAAACTGTTTGGTGATTTCCTGCTTTTGCTCGGCAGGCAGCGTAATAAATTCAGCCCCGCGATGCCGCGCATAAGAGCCTGGCAGCAATCGTTTGTCATCAAAATAACCCAACCAGTCCAGCGATCCTTCGGGATAGCCTTTGTAAAAATTTTTGAACGTGGTTAATGAATTGTATCCGGCAGAAACCGACAATTCGCTTAGTTTTCTTGTGGGATAATCTTTCGTGGAAACCTTAACTACGCCGCCCGCAAAGTCGCCGGGCAAATCGGGCGTGGGCGATTTGTAAATGGTAACGTTATCTATAAGCGACGATGGAATGATATCAAATGAAAACGCTTTTTTATCAGGCTCTGTGCTGGGTAAAACGGAGTTGTTTAACAATGACGTATTGTACCGCTCGCTGAGTCCGCGGATTATGACAAACTTATTATCCTGAATTGACGTGCCGCTTACACGCCGCAATACTTCGCTGGTATTGCGGTCGGGCGATTTGCGGATGATTTCCGATGAAATGGCATCTGAAATAGCCGATGCATTTTTTTGAATGGTGTATAACGAAGCTACGCCCTCGCGACGCGCGCTCGACGTTACCACCACCGTGTTCAGCTCGGCCGTTACGGGCTGCAAGGCAACATTAACAGGCGAATTGTCGTTTGCCTTAGCGGTAATATCGTTTACAATTTTGGTTTGATAACCAATGCTCGAAATCTCAATTGTATAAGTTTGGCCCGTTGCAACAGAGATAAAAAAGTTGCCGTCCACATCGGTTTTGGTACCGGCTTTTGTATTTGTCAGCAATACAGATGCGCCTACAACCGGAGACGTAGTATTGGCATCGGTAATTTTTCCCGATAGTTTAATTGATGTGTTAGATTGGGCAAAAACGGTTGCAGACAAGCATACAATGAGTAAGGTTGTTACAATTTTATTCATGAGGAGAATTTGAGCCGCAAAATTCCAATAGCTGTGTTACCTCATTGTTATGCCAATATTATCTAAATGTTACGGGCGAAAACAAATGTGCATAAGGATGTAACTGAATACCACACATGGTGATGACATTTGCTTTTGTAAATGCTTGCTCTATTTCTTACACCTGAAAGCATTGCTCACGCTGACTGTCTATCAAGAACGATGGTTGTGTATTTCAAAAATTCCGGTTGCTTCATGAAAAATAAAGGCTGTTTCAAATGATTTGAAACAGCCTTTATAAGAGTTATGCCGTTTTATTTTAATGCTGAACTACAAATTTGGTTGTTGAAATCTGTGTGTTTCCACTATGTGAAACGGTAATTTTCGTAGTATAAATTCCATTTGATAAATCGGATGTATTTACAGGTATGGAACCGTTGTTTTTATCCGCCGATGAACCGGTATAATTTTTTATTACATTACCGTTCGCATTGTACACCTGAAATGAATATTTGCTGTTCGCAGGTAATTGAAAGCTAATGGTAACTGTATTGCCGGCGGGGTTTGGATAGGCGCTCAGGTGATGGACATTTATTTCTTTCACCTCAGGCTTTACAACGTCAGCAGCAACAAGTTTCGCATCACTGGTTTCTTCGTCTTCACCAAAATGATCCAGCTTTAAAAAATTAGCCATAATGTGCGTCAGATAGGTGTTGTCTAACAAGCCATGACCGGTGATGCGGCTTGCAAATCTGCCGAACATATTATCATCTGCGCCAACCCAGATATCCATCGGTGTATGGTTGCCCGGCGTGCTGCCAGCTTTGGTACTGTTCCCGTTTGTCAGCGGATTGGAGGCATAAGCCACCACAATTCTTCTTCCGTTAATATCTACTTTTGGCCAAAGTTCCGGTCTTCCCTGAAAAGTGTAGGTAGTATAATTCGGATACCAGCCGCCCGGGCTGGTTGCACCAAAATCTATATCTCCGCGGGTTATATTAGACGGCGTAGCAACCGTTGTTGCGGTAGCCGGGCCACCGGAGCCGGCGGGAAGGCCGTTCTGGCGTGGCCCCAATGCATACGTTCTTACGTAAGTGCCATTGTTTTGCGCATTATCGGCGTCGTGCAAACCTACAATTGCGGTTCCGCCGCATTCATGGTCGCTGGTAGAAAAAATGAGCGTTTTATAATCTTTATCATTAAGAAGCTTACGCCCTTGCGCTACGGCATAATCGTAGGCCAACACTTCCTTAATCAGATAATCAGAACCAAAGACGTCTTCTTTGCGTGTTGTGGCAGGAGTAGCCGAATAGATGGCTTCGCCGTCGCCGGTGTAGGTAGGTTTATCGCTATCTACCGTATATTGATTGCCATTTACGCTTTCAACAACTGTTACGCCGCCGGTGTTTGCATGTTCCAGATGATCAATACGTCCGCCTTCTACCATTAAGAAAAACCCCTTCTTGCCACCCTTTGCCTTCAGCACTTTAACGGCTGCTTCCACCATCTCAAACAAAGAAGGCTCCCAGGTATTGGTTAATTGCCTGTCCTGCTCAAACGCGTTATGCGAAGCATTAAACAAACCCAGCAACTTTTTATTGCTGCCCGGCGTAAATTCACTGACATCGAGGTTCAATAATGCATCGCGGCTGTTTACATATTCAAAACCTCTGCTTTTGGCAATTTCAACAAGGTTTACATTGTCTGTTCTTTTGCCGGCAAGTTTTACCACGTCGCCATTGGCATATACGGCCATTCCGTTTCCGTCTTTCACCGTGTCCAACTGACCGGCGGGATAGAAATGCCGGAATCCGCCGCCTAACAGCACATCTACATCTACATTCACTTTGGGTGCAGGAAGTTCGTAATCGCGTGCCGGGTTATAGGGTTTGATTGTAGAAGATGCATCGTTGTAAATGGCTTCGTACTCCTGCTCGGTAGTAGAAATATACTGAGCGGCAATATAATCTTCCAGATCTCTAAACCAGATATGACTGGCAAATGCAGCCGGGGTAGCATGCGTAAGGCGCGTAGTTGTAATTAAACCCACCGCATAGCCTTCTTTTTTAGCCGCCTCCAAAATGGTTTCTACCGGCTCTCCTTTGGCTACATTAAATGCAATGGACTCATTATCTACCTTACCGTTTTCCCCGGCTGCATACACTGTTGCGCCAGGCCCGGAATCGGTTGTCCACGAGTTAGCCGAATGCGTGGTTACCATCGAATTGAACCTCAGCTTGTCCAGTGAAAGAATTTTAAAACCGGGGTCTTCCGTATAGCGTTTACCCTGCGTTCCCTGCCCCAGCGACATGCGGGCAGCCGTTTTGGCCGAAACGCCAAAACCATCCCCGATGAATAAAATACACTGTCTGGGTTCTCCCGACCCAAAAAGTTTTGATGCCGTTTCATTCTGGCAATACGTTTTACCAAATGCAAGCATCGAAGCAAAAATAAAAATGTGTTTTTTCATTTATAAAAGTTTCGGTAAAACTCGCAGGTTCATGTAAACTCAGTTTTAACGATTGGTTATTTCTTTATTATATAATTATTAACAACACAGACCCCGGCGAAGAGCGTGTATGTTTGACTTATAAAGCTGTTATGCTACATGAAGAAAACCATATTGATTGTTATGGCGCTGGCGTTGAGCCATATTTTATTTTCACGGCCGGTTCCCATGCTGTTTACAAAAGAGCGCACCGGAAATTATCAGGCAATTGCAACCCGGAAAGGTTTGTATTGCATCACACGAAATGAAATTTATAAGATTGAAAAGGCTCGTCTTATTTTGCTGCAAACCTTTCCATTTGTCTGCAACGAAGCGGCGGTTTATAAAGACACAATTTTATTGGCTACTGATAGCGGTATCAAAAAATTTTTAACCGAAAGCAATACAACAACGGACTTTTTACCAAAACAGGCAACCGGAAATATTAACCATTTACAGGTTGATGCTGTGAACAGCATCTGGTTTACAAAGGAATTTGAAGGATGCTTTAAAATCGGGAAAGAGGCAGACGCTTTGCAAATTGTTCATGTTCCGGTTACTTATTCGCTTGCCTATACGCCCGACAGTATCATTTGGGTTGGAACAAATGTAGGACTGTATCAGGTTCCCGTTTCCGGTAAAGAAATAGAACGTTATGCAGAAGAAGGCATTGCAGACAACGATTTGCCTGACAATCTGGTAGAGCGCTTGTTTTCGGGTAACCAGAATGGTGTTTGGGCTGTAATGCCGGGGCATATAACTTTCATTTCGCCGGAGTTGCATGACGGTGGGCCTGATCTTGAAAATATAGGTGGCAAAAACAATAACCTGCTCGGGATTACAGAATTACCGGAATGGAAACAGCACTTTCTTTTTGCTACTTCTGAAGGTGTTTTGTACATGCCGGATCACAACGATCTGGAGCTATTCAGAATTGGTGAAATTCATCAGACGATTACAGAAAAAGCATATCGCTTATCCGATGATATCATTCAAACACCGCCGGATTTTAAAAATAAAACAATCAAAAAAATTGATGTTGTAAAAGATGTTCTTTACTTTTTTACCGACAAAGGATTCTGGGCACTTCCGGCAAAAAAATGTATCCGCGCTATAAAAAATCAATACGAAAAACATTCATAGGTATCGGGTTATTAAAAAATATTTTTATAACCGCTTTCGTTTTTCATTGTTTATGAAACGTATCTGAACTGAACAGCCGGACATCGGATTTTATAATTCCGGTATAATAATTTTATATCACTACCATGAATAATTGCCTGCCGGGTGAAGAAACAACCAAAAGGGTTGTTTTCCGCCGGGATTGATTAATTCTGCCTGCAGGTTCTTGCTTGTGTATCGTTCTGCATGAGAAGATACAGAGCCCTGCACCTGCTTCACTGATTTTCTGATGAAACCGTTTTTGCGAAACGATTTTTGAAACTTTTTATAATCGTTTTTATCCGCAAACCAGTAATTCAATTGCACATTCAGCGAAGCCGAATCGTTGGGATAAAATATTTCCAACCGCGCCGTGCTGCCGGTATCGCCGGACTGGTATTTATAACGCTCTTTTGCGCCATCGTTGCTGACTTCTGCAATGACAAATTTTTTGGCGATGCAATATTGCCGGGCTGAGCTGCTGTCCTGTTGATACAACGTCAAAATATCTGCTAAAGACAATGTTTGCGCAAAAAGGCTGTTCAACGAACAAAAGAAAAAAATCAGCAGAAATAAAAAGAATCGTTGCGGGTACATCATAAAATTATGGTTTAAGATTACTTTGCAAAACAGGCAGTCTGCCACAAACAAAACCGGTTTGTCAAAATAAGATAACATATACATCAGACAAATCCCCGTCCTTTTAAATAAGACAGGGATTGATAGCCTCCGGTTTCAGGCAACAGTTAATTATTACCTGAAGGTTCCTGCATTTTTTTGGTTGTGTCAGCAACGGCGCTGTCTGTCATTACATTCGCCATGGCAACTTCCACTTTATTTTTAAAGCCCGACACCACTTTATCATCACCGCTCATCAACGCATTATAGCCGTCTTTCGCTGCATCGGCGGCATCGGCCAACTTGCTTTTGTCTTCCACAATTTTCGATTGTTGCATATCGGCTTTGTTAAAAAAATCGGTATCGGTAGCACCGGGCAGCAACGCCGTAATAGTAACGCCTGTGTCTTTGTTTTCGCTGCGTATAGCCTCGGTAAAAGATTGCACAAATGCCTTGGTGCCGTGATATACTGATTGCCATGGTCCCGGCTGTTTGCTGGCAATAGAAGAAAGATTTAAAATTCTGCCTTCGCCGCGGGCAACCATATCCTGCAAAAATTTCTTGGTAAGAATGATGAGGCTTCCGATGTTCAGTTGCACAATGTCTAACTCCCGGTTGATGTCGGTTTCGGTAAACAAGCCATATTGTCCCTGCCCTGCATCGTTTACCAATACATCAATCTCAATGCCTTTCGCTTTTACCTCGTCGTACACGGCAAACGCATTTTCTCTCTGAAACAAATCTTTAGCCATCGTAGTTACTTCTATGCCATATTGATTTGTAAGTTCGGATGCCGTTTTTTCGAGATCACCATTTTCGCCTCTTGACACGATGATTAAGTTATAGCCATCCTGTGCAAAAAGTTTGGCCAACTCATACCCGATTCCGCTTGTAGCACCCGTTATCAGTGCATATTTTCCGTTCGCTTTCATAGGTTATAATTTTAATATTATTCATCTTTAAAACTATAATTGTGCCAGCGAAATAAGGTTGATTTTTCTTTCAAAAAGTATCATAGATGAATGCAACACCAAATGCATCAATTGCAATAATTTGCGTTATCTGCCGCACATACATAAAACAGTTTAAGATAAAATAAATCCGCTTCCTGCTTTTTCATAACGGAATAACTTTTGTAAAACAAAAGATACAAACTTTTTGAGAAACATTATTTAAACAAACATTATCATGAGTAACGGATTCGACACATTGCACCATGTGGGTATTATTGTGAGCGACATGGATCGCTCCATTTCTTTTTATGGTAAAATACTGGACAAAGAACCAAGTAAAGACACTACCATCAGCGGACCTGCATTGTGGCGGCAAACGCAGGTAGATGACGCGGTAATGCGCATTGTATTTTTCGATTTCGACAACGGCGGCGCCGGTTTGGAACTCATTGAATTTACGAATAAAAAAGGCGAACAGGCAATTGCCAGACAAAACACAACCGGCTCGCTGCATTTTGCTTTTAAAGTAAAAGACGCGCAGGCGGCTTACGGGCAGTTGCAGGCAGAAGGCTACCAGTTTATTGACGCGCCGCAGCACATGGACGAGCATTACGATAAGATGAAAGGCTTTACGTTCGGTTACTTTCGCGGACCCGACAGCGAACTGGTAGAAATTATTGAAAACCCGGGATTGATGGAAAAAATTACCGGCTAAGTATGCTGAAGGCAACATGTAACGGGAAAGCCTGATTGTAGTATCAGGCTTTTTTGTTTATAAATGTGATTGAGCCGGATAATCTGCTGATTGAGTATTTTTAAGGTTCGCCAAAAATTACAATTTATTAATGTTAAGGCAATCCTGAGGTAATAATGAAATCGTCTTTTTGCCGCCATCTTGATGTATAACTATGAAAAACTTATACTTCTGTATAATTTGCTGCTTCTATTCCTCTCTCGTCATGGCGCAACCAGTAACCGGAACCATCACCGATAAAAAAACGGGTGAGCCGCTGATTTCGGCTGTTGCCCAAATCGCCCGCTTTAAAAAAGGATTTACCGGTTTTCAATTGCTGATTGCCGTTCCAGAGCAGCGATAATAAAAATTATTCAGTAAAATAGTATGCAATGAAAGAAGTAAAGATTCCAGTTTCCACATCTTTTTTCCTTTGCAACCGGCAAATTGTACGATCGTATTATATTGATAGATTAAACAGACTGGGTGTTACTTTGCAAAGCAACATGAAAGATTATTTATTTCAGGCAAACTAAGCCTGATTCTCATTTTTAAGAATCGTCGCTCCGGCCGCTCTATTTTTACCACGTAAAAGTTTTAAGATGAAAAAGCTGTTAACCTTGTTGTTTTTAACCATTGCCTGTCTTTCCTCTTATTCGCAAACAGATACGTCCGTCAACAGAATTCAGCTTCCCAATGGATGGAGTTTATCGCCCGTTGGCAAATCGTTGCCGCTGGGCGATCTGCCATTGAATATCGCCGTATCGCCTTCCAAAAAATTAATCGCCGTTACCAACAACGGGCAAAGCACCCAAACAATTGATCTGATTGATGCCGTTCACAAAGAAAGATTAGACAGCATTATAATTCCCAAAAGCTGGCTGGGACTGCATTTCAGCGCAGACGAAAAATATTTATACGCTTCGGGAGGCAACGATAACCGGATATTGAAATATGCGATCATCAACAAAAAATTATTATTAAAAGACAGCTTTTTGCTTGGCGATAAATGGCCGGTAAAAATATCGCCGGCCGGTATTGAATTGAATGATGCTACAAAAACCTTATACGTCGTTACCAAAGAAAACAACAGTCTTTATACCGTTGATATAAAAACAAAGCATTGCGATTCATTATCATTGGGCGCGGAAGCTTATACCTGCCTATTGTCGCCCGATAAAAAAGAGCTTTACATTTCGTTGTGGGGCGGCGATAAAATTTTGGTTTATAACACGCTGCAAAAGAAAATGATTGACAGCATTGCCGTAGGCGATAACCCGAATGATATTTGCCTTACCAAAAACGGGAAGTATTTGTTTGTTGCCAATGCCAACGACAACAGCGTTTCCATCATCAATATACCGCAACGAAAAGTTATTGAAACGCTCAATGCGGCTTTGTATCCCGATGCGCCCAATGGCTCTACCACCAACAGCGTTGCGCTAAGCAGCGATGAAAAAACATTGTATATTGCCAATGCAGATAACAATTGCCTTGCCGTGTTTGATGTAAGCAAGCCTGGTTCAAGCCTATCAAAAGGCTTCATTCCGGTTGGCTGGTATCCTACCTGTGTAAGAGTTATCGGCAATACCGTTTTTGTTGCCAACGGCAAAGGTTTTACATCATTGCCCAATCCAAAATATCGTTCGTTTGATACCAGCAAAACCAAAGCGGCGGCGTTTCAGCAGGGCACACTGCGCCGGCAATACATCGGCGGCTTATTTACCGGAACGCTCAGCTATTTTACCGCACCAACGCCGTTACAATTAAGTGAATATGCAAAACTTGTTTACGAAAACACACCTTATAACAAAGAGAAAGAAACGATGGCGGCAGGAGAAGCAGGCAACCCGGTTCCCATGAAAATCGGCGATTCATCTCCTATTAAGCACGTATTTTATATCATTAAAGAAAACAGAACCTACGATCAGATACTGGGCGATGTAAAAGAAGGAAACGGCGACAGCAGCCTGTGTTTGTTTGGCGAAAAAATTACGCCCAACCTTCATGCGCTGGCAAAAGAGTTTGTGCTGCTCGATAATTTTTATGTGGATGCCGAAGTAAGCGCCGACGGGCACAACTGGAGCATGGGCGGCTATGCCGATGATTATTTAGAGAAAACATGGCCTACCGATTATGGCGGCCGCGGCGGATCGTATGATGCTGAAGGCAACCGGGAAATTGCCAACAACAAAGGCGGTTTTATCTGGGATCATTGCGCGCGGGCTGGTGTAAGCTACCGCACCTATGGCGAATTTGCCGATGATTATAAGCCCAACATTCCCGTTTTAAAAAATCACTATTGCCCTTATTATACAAGCTGGGATCAAACGGTGCGAGACACCACAAGAGTCGGGCAATGGAAGCGCGATTTTGATTCGCTTGTGGCTGCCAATGCCTTACCGCAGCTAAACACATTGCGCATCATCAACGATCATACGGAAGGCTTGCGCAAAGGCCGACCTACACCATTTGCGCATTGCGCTGATAACGATTTAGCCGTTGGTATGTTTGTAGATTACCTAAGCAAAAGCCCGGTATGGAAAGAAAGCGTGGTGTTTGTTTTGGAAGATGATGCGCAGGATGGCCCCGACCATGTGGATGCGCACCGCAGCCCGGCATACATAGCGGGCGGTTTTGTAAAGCGCGGCTTTATTGATCATACCATGTATTCCACCACTTCGGTATTGCATACCATAGAACTGATATTGGGCTTTTCGCCGATGAGCCAGTACGATGCGGCGGCTACGCCGATGTGGCGGTGCTTTAGCAACACGCCCGATCTTACGCCTTTTACTGCCAGGCCTTTGCAGACAGACATTAACATAAAAAACAGTGTTGAAAATGCCTGGCAGCGCAAGAGCGAGACCTTCGATTTCAGTGGGGAAGACAGAATACCGGATCGTGAGTTTACCGAGGTAATCTGGAAGGCGGTACGCGGTGCCGATGCCATCGTTCCGGCGCCAAGAAGAGCGGCTTTCGTAAAGCTAAGTGAGAAGAAGGAAGATGATTGATACCGGTTGAATGTATAAAGATATATTTGATATTGTAATATTGAGACTCAGGCTAACATTGTGTTTCGATAATATGATCGAAACTGATTTCAGAACCTGAATGGCATAAGATGCTCTGCCGTGAAATTTTGGATGCCTTTCATCACACACATAACAACATTATCAATTAAAAAAACAACTTTACAAATCTGCTTCATAAGACATGCCGGTATTGTCTTTTTTTAATTGATCTGCCAGGGCATCGGCTTTCGCTTTTTCTTCATCGCTAAGCGCAATGGTATTATCAGAGTCACTGGCTTCCTGCGCAGGCGTTGTTTCAGGATTGTTATCAAGATCAAGGTTCTGTAAGTCTGCCTCCGTAACCGGCTCATCAGGATGCCGGCTGTGTTGCTTTATCAATTCATGTGGTGTTCGGGATAATGAGTTTTCATCGGCCGATTTCTTTGCATTGTTTTCTTTATTTTCCATGAGATATGTTTTAAAAATTGATAATCCGACTCTGTTGTCTTATGTGTTGTCTGCCGTTGCAAAACAAAAAGTGAAGTTTCATTTATCGCTCATCACAAGCTGTCCCTCTAAAAAATTGCTGAACCATTTACCCGACGATTTAATAATCCGCTTCTGCGTTTCAAAATCAACATATACCAATCCGAAACGCGGATGATAGCCTTCTGCCCATTCAAAATTATCCATAAACGTCCAGATAAAATATCCGTTTACCGGCACGCCTTCGCGCCTGGCTTTCAGCACCTGCTGCAGGTGCTGCTGTATGTAGCCGATGCGGCGGCTATCGTTGATAACGCCATCTATAATATGATCGGGAAAAGCGGCGCCGTTTTCTGTTACTATCATTTCGGGCATATTTTTATATGAGCCGAAATCTTTCAGCATCCGGTAAATACATTCGGGATATATTTCCCAGTTCATGGCGGTGGTTTCTACTTTCCGGCTGCCCGCTTTTACAATCTGCGCATTAATGTGCGGCATAAAATAACTGTGCTTTACAATCTCGCGGGTATAATTCTGAATACCGATAAAATCCATATCAAACGCTAACAAATCATCATCGCCGGGCTTTTTATATTTTTCTATTTGCCTAAGTAAAGGTAAGTCCTGCACCGGGTAGCCCAATCCCAGCAACGGCTCTATAAAGGTTCTGTTCAGCAGTGCATCTACGCGTTCGGCGGCGGCGTAGTCGGCTTCGCTGTCAGAATACGGCTCAATCAGCGAACATGAAAATGTAGTACCCACTTTGCAGGTGCTGTTGGTAGCTTTCACAATTCGCCCGCCTTCAGCCTGACAAAGCGCCGCATGATGAACGGCAGGCAGAAAATTAGACATTCCTCTTCGCCCGGGCGCGTGAATGCCAAGAAAATGACCGGCGCCGGTAAACACCATCGGCTCATTCAAAACCATCCAGTTTTTTACGCGGTCGCCAAAATAATGCACGCAGGCTTCGGCATAGCGGCCAAACCATCGGATGATGTTCCGGTTTGTCCAGCCGCCCCGCTTTTCCAGTTCGTAAGGCAAATCCCAGTGATACAAGGTAATCCACGGTTCTATATCAAGCTCAAGGCAAAAATCTATAATGCGGTTATAAAAATCAATGCCGCTTTCGTTCGCCTTACCCGTGCCGTCGGGAAACAGGCGGCTCCACGACAACGAGAAGCGATAATTGGGAATATTGAGGCTTCGCATCAGCACAAGGTCCTGCGCATAGCGATGATAAAAATCGCAGGCTTTGTTGGCATTCTGATTTTGGGCAATGTTGCCCCGCCGGTTGGTAAATACATCCCAGATAGAAAGACCTTTTCCATCCGTTTTATACGCACCTTCTATCTGATAGGCCGCGGTAGAAACGCCCCAGTGAAATCCCGAATCAAAATCATCTTTCGATAGCTTCATACGTTATTACGCCGTTGGTGCCAGCAGTTTGCTTAACAGCCTGTTTTTAAATTTTTTAAAAGAACCCGCCGGTGCCGCTGTATGAGAAACCGTTGTAGGGTTGCTGAGAAAAACCGTATCAATAATCTCTTTGGTAACATTGGGATAATCCACTACAACCGTTTCGCCCGATGCCAGCCATTTGTTTATTTTATCAATGTGCTTTTCCTTTAAACTTTTGATAACCGGCACACCCATCAACTTTAATGCAGCCGCATTGCATTGCTGCTCATACTGCGCTTTCATGGGTATCACCATCAGCTTTTTTTGCAGATAAAGCGCTTCGGCGGGCGTTTCAAAACCGGCACCGCACAGTACGCCTGCTGCCGCTGCCATGCTTTGTATAAAAGCTTCGTTGCAAATGGGCTGAATGGTAATGTTTCCTTTGGTAAAACCCGCTTTGTTGTGCTTGGAAAACACCTGCCATTTTACTTTTTTGCATTGCGATAAAATTTTAATGATGCGCTTGTCATCATAAGCCGGCAGATATACGGTATAATGACCCTTATTACCAATAATTAGTTCTCTTACCTGTTGCCTGATAACCGGCGTATAAATATGAGTACCATACGGTTTAAAATGAAAACCGTACTGCACGGTAACCGGCGCATAATAACGCAGCAATGCCATGCCCGACAAGTCAATGCTTTTGGGTTTGGGCGATGTATAGCTGGCAACGGCAGCCTGATGGCTTAACCCGATACAGGGCTTGTGTTTAAAAAAACAAGCCCACGCGCTTACGGGCTCAAAATCGTTAATGATGATATCGTACTTCTCTACGGGCAAACTTTTCATCTCTTTCCACAACTGTTTTGCGTTGCTTTTTTTATAGGTAGCCGCTATGTTAACACCGCCTTTTTTACCAAATACAAAACTTAAGCCCTGCAAACGATACGTTACGGGATAACCGAGCGATACATCAGCCTGCGTACCGCTTACCAGAATGTGCAGTTCGCCCTTTTCTTTCAAATGCGGAATAATATCTCTTGCCCGGCTCAGATGCCCGTTACCGGTTCCCTGAATGGCGTATAATATCTTCATGTAACCAATTGTATTACATTAAACGGTGCGGTAAAGCAGGTTAAACTCCATCACCAGGTCATCAAAAAGTTGCCGGTTGCTGTCGGGCTCTTCATCTGCCGCGGTTTCATCTTCGTACAACGTGTCATCGTGCTTATAAATGTTCCATTTGCCGTTTGCATATTCCAGCGCCGTCAGATTTTCTATCCAGTCGCCCGAATTCAGATATACAATGCTGCCTTTTTCCGTAACAACGGTTTTTATTTCCGGTTTGTGAATGTGCCCGCACACCACATAATCGTACCCGTTTGAAATACCGATTTCGGCAGCCGTTTCTTCAAAGTTGTTTACAAATTTCACCGCCGTTTTTACGCTGTCTTTTATTTTTTTTGATAATGAAATTTTACCCTTGTTAAATAATTTTTCGGAGATAAAATTCACAAAGCGGTTGATGAGAATCAGGATGTCGTAACCAACGGCGCCAAGCCGCGCCAGCCATTTGGAATGCTTCATGGTTACGTCGAACACATCGCCGTGAAACATCCAGGCTTTTGCGCCGCCGGATAAATCCATCAGAATCTTATTGGCGATTTTAAAAGAGCCTAATGTAAAGCCGGTAAAGCGGCGCAGCATTTCATCGTGATTACCGGGTATAAAATAAACTGTTACGTCGTTGCCAATCAGCTTCATCAGGTATTTCACTACTTTCATGTGGCTTTTCGGGAAATAGCTTTTGCTGAACTGCCAGATGTCTATGATGTCGCCGTTTAACACCAATACCTCCGGCTGAATGCTTTTCAGGTATTGCAACAGCTCCTTGGCATGACAGCCATACGTGCCAAGGTGCACATCCGAAATAACGGCAACATCAACCTGTCTCCTTTGTGTTTTTGTATTCATAAAAAAACAGATACGTGGATGCTTACAAAGTGAGCTTATGTATGTAACGAAATTGTTATGAGAAGTTTATGGAATTATTATTTATGGGGTGGGAGGCGTAATGTTTGGGGTTAGAGAAACAGAATAAAATCTGTTACAGGTAATTGTTCCAACCGGTTCATATCATTGCAGCCAATTGCGGAAGTAAAAGGCGCAAAGGCAACGTCCCCATTTTCAACGGCTGTCGTTTTTTCTTTTACATAACAAAAAACAGACACTCAGGCTCATACCCCGCACCTCACACCTTATCCCTCACACTTTCCAGCCATACGTTATGTATTCATTATCGAAAGAGCCATCGTTGTACAGGTTCAGCAGCGCGTAACCGTTATATGTTTGGTAGCGCCTGCCTTTCCACCAGTTTCCGCTTACCGCGCCATTGCTGATGTAGGTAATGCCATTGTATTTAATTTCTTCGTATAAATGAATATGACCGCTCAGGCACAATTTGATGTTTGGATATTGGTTAAATACTTCGATGATGCGCGCCGAATCGGTATGCAGAGAGCTTAATCCCAGCACATAGCCTTCGGGTTCGCCTTTCATCTTGTTGTCCACCACAACGGTTGCCGCCGATACAATGGGCACATGAGAAACAACAATGACAGGCGTTGCGGAAGGTGTTGCTGCAAGGTCGTTCTTCAGCCAGCCGAACTGCGCTTCATCTAATATACAGGTGTACCACGAACCATCTGTTTTCGGCTGAATGCTATCAAGAATAATGAAGTGCCAGCCCGCTTTATCAAAGCTGCGGTACGGCATGGCGAGGTTCATTTTTTCGAGGGCATATTTCTTACCGTACAACGGGTCTTCTTTTTGCCCGAAACCCCAGCAATCGTGGTTGCCGATGCAATATTCGATGGGCAGCGAATTGTCTTGCTTAAACACATCGTGCCATATTTTCCATTGCGTTTCCACGCGGTCTTTGGGCTGGTACAGGGCATCGAAAATAGAGTCTCCGCCGCTCATGATAAACGAAGGCTGATGGGGCTGATTTTGCAAATGATGCAGACAGGCAGCCAGTCCGGCAGGCGCATTCAGTTCCGGCTCGATGTGCACATCGGTAACATGGGCAAAGCGAAGCACGCGTTTTCTTGTTTCGGCCGTTTGGGCAAAAAGATTGGTGCCGGCTGCACCCAACAACCCCATCACACCGGCGCGCTTCAGCAATTGTCTGCGGTTCATCATGGTTGTTTTGTATTTGGTAACGGCTAAAATAAATGAATGAATCATTGAATTTTACCCTGTGAACAGAAGATAATAATTTCTTCATGCCGGAACGCAAAAAAGCCCGACACGACTATCAGGCTTTTGTTACACATGAGAAAAAACTTTCTGTTGCAAATGTTGTATTCTGTTGTGAACGAATTGTAAACGCAGGATGAAGAAATTGATAAATCGGGAGTTGGTTTTGATTTTACGACAGGGGAAATTTTTTTCTTCTGCAATGAGCAAATCTTCTTATCCTATTCAAGTGGTGTTTTTGCATAGCAATCGCCATCCGGAAAGCAGGTGGCTTGAAGAATGAAGCCAAAGGCTAAGTTTTAAAACGTATTCTATAATTTATAAATAAACCACAAGCCTGCGGAATGGGCTTCGCCTGCCGCAAAGGATTTATCCCTGTACCGGCAGTGAACGTAGGCAGGTGCCACTTCTGCCCGTATGGTAAGCCTCTGCTTCCACACTTCATATTCCAAACCTAACGGCAGCATTATTTGCCATTGAAAATAATGTTTGCCCTGCATGGTGGGAAGTTGTTGACTATATAGGGTATCCCAATCCGTGGCAGAAGGTCTTAACTGGCTGCTGTCTAAAAATTGTTTATAATTATGTATCAGCGCAACGCCACCCTGTACCTGTTAACCAATGGTTGAATTTAACCGCTTTGCGATCTTAGTTGTTCTGTTAATACCCAGATTTATACCCAAATACTGTGTATTATGATAAAGTAAATAGGTAGTATTATGTAAGGTAGAATCTTGTAGATAGGAATGATCCAAACCACCCGCAGTTGTGGGTAACTGGTTTGTTATAAATAATCCGGTTTGCAAATAATTATGTTTCCAAAACCCATAACGGCGATTTTTATATAGTTCCGCGTTCGCGTAAAACGTGTGAACGGTTTGCGGGAAGGAACCACCTTCATAACCATTATAAACAAAATTAGACAAGAACTCATTATATGCGGTTGGGGCTTTTAGTAAAGGAGAAATATTAAAAGGACTGGTCCCAATAGCATTAATTTCTGAAATGCGGTAGCCAGCCGAAAGGCTTTTAATGAAAAAACCTTTCTGCGCATGGGCAGTTAAAGTAAGTATGGTTAAAAAACTAAGTAACAAAACAATGTATAGTCTCATCTTATGCGCAGTTTTATCTTCAATAGTTTAGTTTCAGAGTAATATATGTAAGAAGAAGTTGCAGATTAAAAAAAGGAAGTCGTGCCCAGCCGACTTCCTTTTTATCAAAGCTATATGTAGAATTAAAAAATTTGATAAGGCATGGTAAAATCCACACAGTTATATGCGTTACGAATCGGCCATCCGTCTTGAAAACCTCGGTTTTCCACATTTTGCGCAGCACTACGGAAAAAATAATTTCTATCCATATTTGTGTTTCTCAAAATGGGATCTTGCGTTACCACAGTCTTAGAATATCCAACAGTAGCTGTTAGCGTAGCAGTACCAACCTTAAATGCACCAGACAGGCTTCCTGTCAATGTTTTTGAACCTTGGGTGTCCTCTTCCCAAACGCCAAGTGCATTGTTAGTTTGTTCCGTTTTCCAATTGGTAGTCCATATTCTGAAAGGATGTACCCATCTGTTTTTTCTTATGTCTTTACGACTTAAATGTACGCCATTAGCCGGAAAATTAGGATTCACTTGTCCGGTACTTGCGTCTCGGGATGCATATCCTTCTCCAAACCAAATTTCGCTGCCTCCACCGTTTTTAGTAAAGCTGATGAGGTGATCATATTGATAATTATTACACCTGACCCAACTAACATAAACTGTATATACAGGACCAGTTGTAGGAGGAGGAACAGGTGGAGGGGCAGGATCATTACCTACACCCTCATCCATTACATTCACTATATGAGTTGCTTTCGTTTCTGCATAGGCATCATCAACCGTTACTTGCCTGGATGTTAAATGCTTGATACCATATTGGTCAGTTACCCAATATGGCTCTTGTCCCGGACCTGAATTAGCGTCCCTGTCGGCACTTACCGTAGTAACAACAGGCCCGCCTGGATTTCCCGTGTTGTTTATAGTGGGGCTTCCCGGATCGTAAGTTGCCGAAAAATTTTCAGAATAAGGAAAATAAATTTTAACTCCATTGACCACCCAAATTTCATATTTCAACAAACTGGTATCAGGTGCTGCCGAAGAAGTTGAAGTGCTGCCACCAGTGAAAGAGGCAGTACCATTTGGCTTTATCGCATTCGCAGTGTTAAGGTAGCTGCCATAATATTTTTTTATCAATGGATAATTTCCGTTAAAGACTTCCTCATTAAAATACTTGTAAAAGACTCCCGGTGTAATGTGCCTTTTTGTAAACTCAGCGAACTGGTACAAAGAGCTGCTTTCGGGTTGCAATAAATTTTTGACTGTGATGCTTTCATCGCTTTCAAAGCCAGAATAAATAGCGGCATCCACTTCTTGTAAAACGTCAGGATGCTGATAAATAACGTTAAGAACATCACCAATTTCTTTGGTTAGAGAGGTTAGTTCTTTTTCCTGGTCAGTTACAGGAAATCTAACTTCATTGGTCACTGTCTGATAATTTGTTTCAATAAAATCTTTTTTACAGGAAACAAAATAGAAAACGGTTAAAAGAACTAACCAACAGATTTTGTTGGGGGGGGTTAACATGGCAAAATTTTCAGGAAATAAAAATATAAATATTTTGTTAATTAGCAAATTATTTATGATTTAATTTTAATTAAATTCTATCAGCACGGGATTCCGAAGTAGTTCATGGCTGCAAAATCTTCTCATTTTACTTTCCATATCATCTTTTGAAAACACACGATGCGATAAAACAGAAGTGGTAAATCTGTATCAGCAGATTTATTATTCATTTAATAAAATCTCACACAGCAAACTGACGGGTTATCAGTCTCTAAACGAAAATAAATTTATAAAGAGTCAATGTTATGCCCGACTCTCACAATCAAACTAATTCAACCCGGCGCAGATGCATTCATACTGAATTTCGGAAAAAGCTTACTGCCCAAAAGCTTTATTATGAATCAGGCTTTTTACTTCCATCATCAACAGAAAAAACAATGAAACTGACGTAATTCATCCGCACGGTTCTTGCCCAAACATCCGGTTTTATACAACAACGCCTCACACTTCTTCTTCAACCGGCTCTATTTCGTGCAGGGCTATCGCCATCTTATTTTTCTTTACAAAGTTGCACCAGTGGCAGTCGGGTTTGCCGCAGCCGGTATAAAAATCGTGCTGCTGTATCTTTTGCCAAGTGCCGGTAATCTGTTGCGTTACAGTGGTAATGTCTTCCGGCTCTATGCGCACTTTGCGGCGGTGATATTCGTTATTTTTATCCGGCTCAATAAAGTCAAATTCAAAGCTTACGGCGTTCCATTTTCTGCCGGCATAATTGTCTAATAAAATTTTATAAAAAACCGCCTGCCGCCAGTAATCGCCGCCGTTGGGTTCCTTAGCATTTGGCAGCATCAGTTTGGGTTTTGCTTTTTCTACATCGCCGGTTTTATAATCAACAATCGTGGCGTCGGTGCCGTCAAACTCCAGTTTGTCTATTTTGCCTTTCAGCGGAACGCCGTTTACCACAACATTTTTAATGGTGCGTTCAATGACAACCACGGTGTTCCATTCGCTTACATACGTGTTGTAATAATTGGTTAGCACTTCCTGCCCGTATTCAAGACGGCGTTCAAATTGTGCTTTGGTAAACAATTCGCGATGCCGGTGCATATACCACTCGAAATCCTGTATCAGGCTTTGCGCGGCAGGAAACTCGTTATAGCGTTGCATCTGCTCGAACAACCGCTGCAGGGCGTGATGCACGGCAGAGCCGAACTCCATGGCTTCGTTGCGCGGGCTTGGTATGCGCACCAAGTTCTTAAAATAAAATTCCAGCGGGCACCGCAAGTAATTGTTCAGGGCAGATACATTCATCACAAACCGATCTACCAGCGGGTTCATCACATCGCGCGCTATCTTGTCTATTTCGGGCGATTGCAGGGTTTGAAATTCCAAAGCGCGAAACGTTGTGATTACATCATCAGTCAAAAAAATCATTTCGGTTTGTATCGGATGCTCTTCCAGTATTTCGGCAATAAACATACTTGGCTCTGTTGGTTTGCCATCAGCTTTGGTGATGGGATACGATACCGTTAAATGCTTCTGCGCACGGGTGAGCGCTACATAAAAAAGCCGGCGCAGCTCTTCCTCCTCCGCATTTGGCGAGACGCTGATAAACAAAGTATCGGGCAAGGTATAACCGCCCGAAGGCTTGCGCTTTTTTTCCCAGCCGGCGGCATTGCAACCGGCAATAAAAATGTATTCATATTCCAATCCTTTGCTGCCGTGGGCCGTCATCAGGTTTACGCCTTTATCGCTGCCGTTTACCTGTATCAGCGGCATGGCGATATCTTCTTTTTCCATCAGCTCAAAAACGTTTACCAATTGCTGCAGCGACAGCAACGGGTTGCGGCTGGTTTCTTCTTTTATAAAATCGTACAAGCCGGTGATCAGTTGCATCTGCCAGTGTTTGTCTTCACTTTGCATGAGGCAGCTTAACGCGCCGCTTTCGCGAATGATTTTTTCAAGCAGTTGCTGTAACGTAACGTTGTGCACATCGCCAATAATTGTTTCTAAAAAGGCAGACGCTTTCTTTAGTTTTTCGCTGACGGGCTTTGCAAACAAATCGCGCGGCGGCTGCGTGGCTTTATCATGCAACCATCTGCGGATAGATGTTTTGTTTGGCGTAAACTGCCGCTCCGCCACTTCCATACTTACTTTGGCAATCTCTACCGGCGGAATGCCAAACCAGTTGTAATGCAGAATTTCAAACAGCATTTCATCGCCTTCATACGGCATGTCGTGCTCGGCGGCGATATATTTTAAAACAGTAATGACATTTTGTATCAATGGCTCATGCAAAAGATTAATGCTGCGGCGGCTATATTGCGGAATGTTGCGCAGCTTAAAATATTTACTCAACTCATCGCCATATTTGTTTTCGCGGTAAATGATACCGATGCAATTGGGCTTTACGCCTTTTGCAATCAGCGTTTCCACTTCGCGGGTAATGCCAATCATTTCTTCGCGCGGCGAATTGTATTCTTTGAGGGAAGGCAAATGCGTAAGATGACTGATGCTGCTGTTTGCGGCAAGCAATTCTTTACTTAAGCCTGGCAGTTGTTTTACGAGTCTTTCTTCGTTGCGGTTGATGAGCGTTTTACTAACATCCAATATTGGTTGTGTGCTGCGATAATTATCTGTTAATACTACTTTTAGCAACTCCTGATAGCTATCTGCAAAGCGAAGCATGTTCTCCACATTCGCGCCCTGAAAACGATAGATGCTCTGGTCGTCATCGCCAACCACAAATACATTCGGATTTTCCCAGTAATTAATGAGCCGTTCAACAATTTTATTCTGCGTGCCGCTGGTATCCTGGTATTCATCAACCAGAATGTATAAGTATTGTTCCTGGTAGCGGGTGAGCAATTCCGTGTTTTCATCAAACGCTTTAATGACCCAGTTAATCATGTCGTCGAAGTCGTACAACTTACGCTCGTGCATCAGGTTTTGAAAGGCGTTAAACTCATTTACGGCAGCGCGAAGCTTGTTCATCTTTTCCGCTTCTTCCGCAATTTTATCGGTACGAACATCGCCTTTTTTAAATGCTTTGGTTGCGCGCTTACAAATGTACTCATCCCGGCTTGGCAGATCGTTTATATACGCATCAATGCAACTGCTAATGAATGCCGGCGACCAGCCTTCGCGTTTCATGGCGCTGAATAAAGACTGCAGGTTGTGTATCTCGTAATATACGTCGCCGCGATAGCGTTTCAGCGGATGATTTTTACCGAAACCATCAATCAGTTGCTTGTACAGTTCTACGCGCTGTAAACCTGTAATCGGGTCGAGAGACGTTTTATCAAACAGAGATAAATTTTCCTGAATCACATCATTGCAAAATGCGTGAAAGGTGTAGATATGAACTTTATGCGCATCTGCCCCGATGAACGATGACAAGCGTTTGCGCATGGCATACGTTCCGGCATCGGTGTACGTGAGGCAAAGTATATTTTCGGGCTTTGCATCGGTTTCCAATAATATCTTACCAATGCGCGCGCTGAGTATCTGCGTTTTTCCGGTGCCGGGACCGGCAATTACCATAACCGGACCTTCAATGGTATCAACCGCCTTCTTTTGCTGCGCATTCAGCCTGTTATAAATTTCGTTGAATTTCTGTACTTGTATCTCGCGTTTTTTTGCCATTGCCATAAGGATAAAGATAGCGGCATTTTGCGGAGCAATTTATCAAAAAAAGAAGAAACCAGGAAGTGTTGAATACGAAGATAATGCGTCATAAAACAGAATATCGGTTTTCAAAAAAAGAACAGAAACGAATCGTCTTACTATTTCTTCCAACATCAATCAACCCAACAAAAGCAAAAGCTGATGAACTTCAACATTCATCAGCCTTTGCTACTTATTTTACAATACAGTTTGCCTAACTTCCCTCCTGCCGCGTGTTGCTGTCGTGGTTTCCTCTCGTATCGTTTCCTGCTTTATTGGAACCTACATTTTTGTTAAGCGCTTTTTCAACTTCGGGCGCGTATTTCGGATCGGCATCCGTCTGGCTCATGGTATTTTTATCAGCATTTTGTTCCGAGGCTTTATTGGCTTCGGGCTGACTGATGCTTTTTCCTTCTGTTTCTTTTCCTGGCATAATCATTCGGTTTTATAGATAAACAATACGAAACAAAAAACAATTACCAAGCCATTATCATGTTTGATGTACGATGTTATGAGCGAATAAAGGCAAACCGTTTTCAATAGATTTAAAATTTACCCGGCACCGCTTTTTGTATCAGGCTGCGATAGCCTTCCAGGTCTTTGTTTTCGTTCAGCAAATCAAGATTCATCTGGCTGATCATCAGGTAGCTAAATTTATCGGGCGTAAGCCAGGGCAATATTTTTCCGGCGGTTACGGGCTTCACTTTATCAACATAATCAAACGCGCCTATGGCATCGGTAAAGGGACCAATCAACACCAGATTATAACGATCATCCAGTTTAATGGTTGTTGCATTCAACTGCGGCATGTTATAAAACGTCTGCTTATCGTACCGGTTAAACGCATTCTTCGCTTCGCCTGCAAACACCGGCGCTACTTTATCCAACACCAGTACAACAAACTGCGGATCGGCAGGATTGTAAGAAAAAGATCTGGGCGCATTTGCCGGTTTGGCTGCGGCCGTATCGGTCTTTATAGCCAGCGCTTTGGCAACCGGCGGCGGCGTTGTAACGATGGAATCCGGTTTTCTTTCTACCCGGTTGTTTGTTGCTGTTTCAGTTGTATTGAGATTGATGATCGGCGCGTTGCTGGTATCGTAATTACGTGTTACCTGCAGGTTGGTTAAATAACTTTCAATTTCATTCCTGCGCTTTAGTACATCAATCATCGTGGCGGCCTTGGCGGCTAACGGCGAAGAATTGAATTGCGTTTCTAAATTTGTCAGCTCTTTTATTGCCAGGCTGTCTTCATGTTCGGAAACGTAATAAACAGATTCTATATAAAGCAATTGCGGCGTCCAGTAACTATTGCCATACAAGCTGTCTGCCACGGCTTTTTGTTGTTTTGCTTCCGCAAAATTACCTTCGATAAACAGGTTGTAAATCGTTTGATATGCTTTGGTAACAGGGTTGCTGATGCTTTTTTCCGACGCCTTTTTACCCTGGCTTTGCAGCGATGCCAGCGATTTGCCTTCGGGATAATCTTTCTTTAATAAAGCCAGCGCCGAATCAGCATGATAGGTATCGCCCAGCTTTGTGTAACAATAATATAAGTTAAGCAAAGACGGCTCGCGATATTCGCTGCTGTCATCCGTTTCTTTCATCTGCTGATACATTTCGATAGCCGCCGGATAGTTCCGCAACTCTTCCTGAAAAACGACGCCGCTTTTATAATAGGCTTTAGACTGATTGTTTTTTGAGATTACTATTTTCTCAGGCGTAAGCGGCAATCCGGCAATCAGGTCGTCAACCGACTGAGGAATGGCTGCCTGTAAGGATGTGTTTTGTCCGCTCCGGCTATCGGCGAATATAGCGTTGCCATCAGGCGAAGCGTCCACATCGTTACCCGCCTGAAACTGCTCCGTATTGGCACGGTCAACGGCAGACTGACGTCGCCAGTTGTCAACATTCGGACGGTTGCCCCAGCGTTGCCGGAACTCACCAAAACCATTGCTTTTTAAACCCGTGCTGTTAAAATACCATTCTGAAGAAGATGACGGATTAACGAACAGCTGTGCCTGCGTTTGCAAATTCTGCGACGGATTGAGATTGCTGCCGCCGTAATCTGTCTCTTCCTCGCTCAGTCCCTGCGCACGACGTATCTGTCGCCAGGCTTTTCTCACATAAGCATTTCTTTCTGCTTCCGGCATGGCGGCAACCTGTTGCAGACTATCTTCTTTTTCTGCACTGGTAAGATTGGTTGCTATCTCATCAAGCGCGGGGCGGCGGAGATTTAGTTGCGCCATCGCCATTGAATCGGTAATATAAGAAGCGCCGGTGCTATCGTAAAACCGATGCGCTTCCATCCATTTTTTTCCTTCGTAAGAAATATCCGCCAGCATCAGGAACGATAAGCTTTTTTGCTGTTCGTTGTCAATGCTTGCACCGATGCTTTTTCTTAATAAATTTTTGGCAGCCATTGTATCGTTCAACTGCATTTCCACCCGGGCGGCAGCATAATATATAACATCCCTGTATTGAAGATATTTTTCGCGCTTTCCCATATTCAACAGGCTGTTTAGCTTTTGCTCCGTGATATTCCCGGTGCTGTCCCCGTTTACAACAATGCCGTTCAGGTAAGCATTTACTTCCATAATAGGGTCGGGCGTATGACCGGCGCAACGTTCAAAATAGTCCGATGCCTGTCGGGTGTTGCCGGAACGCGCATACATCTGTGCAATCAGATACTCCCAGCGCGCGCTTTCAAACCGGTTAGCGGCATCGTCTAACGCGGCATCCAAATAAAAAGCCGCGCTGTCGTACCGATTTTCGTTGTAATACAGGTAAGCCAGCGATTCGTTTAACTCACTTTGCAGGCGTTCCGGAAAATCGGGGTCGTGCTGTAAAATCTGCAGCAACCCGGCAGCTCGGCCGCTATTTCCCGCTTCGATGCTGGTGCGCGCCAGCCATAGAAAATTGGCGTTGCGCACAGGAGGCTTGATTATGGTTTTGTGCAGCACATCTGTTTTTTCTTTACCGGCAACGGTAAAAACACCATTGTTTCCACTTGCGTTACTGCCAATAGGTATATCGTACCCATCATCTTTTGGTGCCCAGGCATAATTGATAAACTGAAAAGAAGTTAACGCAGAATCAAAGTTTTTGCGGTAATAATAGGCTTTGCCCAATAAAAAATAAAGATCGTCAATCCAGTCGTTCCGCAGATCGTGAAGCAATACGCCCGCCGTGCAATGATAAATGACGGAATCAAGCTCGGAAGCGTTTTGCGCGGTTGTGTTTAGATCATAATTATAAAAAGAAAGAAGTTTTGAATAATCATCGCGGTGAGAAGCTTTGGCCATTGCGATAATTTCGTTCAGATGATTGTTTGCATTAAAATAATAATTG
This sequence comes from Ilyomonas sp., assembly GCA_965219515.1. Classification (GTDB taxonomy): domain Bacteria; phylum Bacteroidota; class Bacteroidia; order Chitinophagales; family Chitinophagaceae; genus Ilyomonas. The sequence continues at coordinate 4,457,531 of OZ244776.1, read as the reverse complement.
TAATGTGTAATCATATTCTGAAACAAATGCCTGCCCTTGCCCCACTTTTTGGTATCGCTTTTTTCCGACGCCAGCGTGCGATCTTCATATTTTTCCGGCTTTTTCAGTTCCACCGTTGTTCCGGGCTGGGCAAAAGAAAAAGAATGGCAAAGGCAGCCAACCAATATCGGTATCAAATACTTCATTCAAAATGTTTCTCGCTATATAAACTGAAAACGGGGTGAAAATATTTTAAAACAGGGAAATACAAACCGGAATTTGGCACCTGATCTCAGTTTAAAATTTATTGCCACATTAAAAAAAGGCTGTCTTTTTTAAAACAGCCTTTTTTTTAAGTGATTTTTGTTTATTTCTTCCAATTGGTTTTTCTGACAGTTTTAAAAAATTCCTCAGCATCCTTTGCACATTCTGGAATCTCAATTCCCAAACTTAAACAAATAGCTACAATGGTATTTGACCTTACTTTTCTTTCATCAATTGGTGTGTCCAAAGAGGCTCTTCCATTGGTTTTTGGATTTTAAAGTACACACATCTTGCTTTTCCTTCAGGTAAAAAAATTACGTCACATTTGTGTGTTGTTGTAATCCATTCATATAAATCTTGCCGATTCATTGGTTAATTGGTTAGCTTAATTCTAATTGAAAAGATTCGGTATGATAGCCGTTTTTATCCATTGTACTGTAATTGCTTTCTGATTCTTCTCTCCTGTAGTCCAACACACATTTTAAATTTGTAATTAGATTTTCTCTTGCTTTTTCTCTTGTGTCGCCTTCTGCAATAACCTCTGGTAATTCTGCAAAAAATGCAGTATAGCCATTGTCGGAGGGATCTTTAATTAAGATACCAGTAAGTACTGGTTTATCATTCAACTGGTTTATCATTTTTTAATTTTTTATGTTTTAATTCTTGTGATATTGAATTCAAACATACAGCCGGTAACGTATTTACTTTTACATTTGATCGTAAAATTACATACATTTTTAGTATAAAATTTTTACATTTACAATTTAATTACAAATTAAGTTCCGTATAAATGACTGAAAAAAATAAAATAACCGATATTTAAAGACTTGCCTCAAACCAGAATTTCATAATGCACTTTATAGTTTCCCGTTTTTCCGAAGATACGTTTTAGCGATTTCATCATACTCATCAATCAGTTGATTCGATTTCCCTGTTTCATCAAACACTTTTTCCCAGGTGTTTAGCGGCTCCCAGATAAATGTTCCTTTTCCTCTGCCGTTTGCCAAGCCGAAAGCAATGTCATTCACTTCTTTTTTCAGTTGCGAATATTCAACCACAACAATGTCTTTGTCAAACTTCTTTGCCAGATAATTCATGGTAAAAGTCAGGTCAGCCAGCGTGCCGTGCCATTTGGGATAATACGACAAGCCGATTACATCAAACGGCACGTTGCGCTTCGTCATTTTGGTATAAAAAGCATCCGCTTCGTTGTACTGCCCGCCCAACGCCACGTGAATCATAATAGTCGTTTGCGGCGCAACGGTTTTCACAGCTTTGATACCGGCATAAATCAATGCCGCCAGACTATCGGGATGCGCAATGCTGCCTTCCGGCCAAATAATGCCATGATTGATTTCGTTGCCAACCTGCACCATATCGGGAAGCGTGTTTTGATTTTTTAAAGCCAGCATCACGGTTCGGGTAAAAGAAAACAAAGAATCTTTTAGCTGCGCAAAATCTGCGCCCCGCCAGGCAGATGGTTTGTATTGTTTTCCGGGATCGGCCCATGTATCACTGTAATGAAAATCGAGGAGAAACTTTAACCCCGCCGCCTTTATTCTCTTAGCCATAGCCAGGGTGTGAGACAAATCGCAAAAGCCTTTATTGGGAGAATAACCGCTGTCTGCCGCCGGGTTGTTGAAGATGCGCAGCCGGATGTAATTGATGCCGTGATTTTTTAATATTTCGACGGCATCGCCCGGTTTTCCTTTATCAGAAAACGTCATTCCTTTATCTTCCAGTTCGGGCAGAAAAGAAATATCAGCACCCAATATTTTATTCGGAACCGCTGAATGCAGGTCGGGCGTTGTAGATGCAACAGGCGTTAGCGAGATGTTTACCGGAACCAGATCAATATCAGTTCCGCCCTCATACAAGCCTTCGGCTTTTGCTTCACACTTTATTTTATCTAACGAAGTTCCCGCCTGAACAATTACCTGGCATTTACCGTTGAATAAACTGCGCTGCCACTTGCCGTCTTCGCATTTGTCGGGCTCGTGGCTGCTCGGGTCGCCGTTGCCAACACCGATTATTTTAGCATCGCCGGTCAGGGAAAAATGAATGAGATTATTTGCGTCCGGCACTTCCCTGCCTTGTTTGTCCACGGCAGTAATATTAATCACCACGGCGTCTTCGCCATCTGCCGTCATTGTGGTTTTGTAGGGTGTAACTATCACTTCAACTGCATCGCCGGTGGTTTCCACTTTCGAAATAATCTTTCTTCCTTTTTTATAAGCAACCGCTTCCAAAGTTCCGGCTTCATAAGGCACATCCCATTGCAAATGACCGTTGCGCGGCATATCTTTTTTGCCGAGACTTTTTTCATTTAAAAACAGTTCAACATTATCGGCATTGCTGTTTACCCAAACATTTACCGGCTGCCCTTCTTTGCCCTTCCAGTTCCAGTGCGGCGAAATGTGCAATACGTCTTTATCCGTCCACCAGCTTTGATAGTAATAATAAATATTTTTCGGAAAGCCGCACATATCCATAATTCCGAAATGCGAGTTGATGTTTGGCCATTGATATGGCGTTGGCTCGCCGCGATAATCAAAGCCCGTCCAGGCAAAACCGCCCATATTCCATTCTTCGGCTGCGCATAGTTTCCACCAATGCTCTGCCGTACTTGCCCAAGATGGCGCTATGCTGTCTTCGTCCGGTACATAAGCGTGAACGGTATCTTTTACAAAAATGCCCCGCGTGGTAACGGTGCTGCCCATTTCGGTGCCGATGACAGGCTGCTGAGGATGATCCTGATGATAAGCTGCCACAGATTCGGGATGATAATTAAAACCGCGTACCGGTATTACTTCGTTTACGCCGGGAAAATAATTGCCTTCATTGGCAGCATACGTGCTGGTGCGGAAAGGATCAAGCTTTAGCTGCCGTTGAATAAGGCTTTGCGCTATCCGCTTTCCGATATCATTTGCCTGAATATGAAATTCCTCATTTCCAATTGACCACATGAACACGGACGGATGATTGCGATCCCGCAACACCAGATTTTCAAATTCTTTCGTACCGTAATCGCCGCTGTTTAAAACGCGCGTTTCATCAAGCACCAGCATACCCATACTATCACAGGCTTCTAACAACTCCGGCGTTGGCGGGTTGTGGCTGGCGCGATACGCATTGGCACCCATTTCTTTGAGCAAATGAATGCGGTAGTATTGAAGATAATCGGGCAAAGCACTGCCCACACCGGCATGATCCTGATGATTGCAAGCGCCTTTTATTTTTGTGTAAACACCATTTATAAAAAGACCTTTACTGGTTGTAAGAATGGTGCGGATGCCTGTTTTGGTACAAATGCTGTCAATGGTTTTGCCGCCCTGCTTTACCAGCGTAATCATCCTATACAAATACGGATCATCAATATTCCAGAGATGCGGTTTTGGTAAAATAATCATTTGTTTAACTACCATTGCAGCATCCGGACTGATTATAATGTTAGCAGGCGAAGAAGACAATAATTTTTTCCCGTCCGATGAAGTGATATACGATTGCACTGTGCAGTTTTCAGCGTTTGCTTTGTTGTTTTCAATTTGCGCTTCTACTGTTACCTGCGCTGCCTGCTGAGAAACATTGCTGTGAATATAAATACCGCCGTTTCTTACCATGTGCAGATTATTATACTGATTAAGCCATACATGACGATAAATGCCCGCGCCTTCGTAAAACCAGCCTTCATATTGTGTGGCATCAACCCGAACGCTAATAATGTTTGGTTTGGTAAAAGAAATGAAATCGGTAATGTCGTAAGAAAACGGCGTATAACCGCTGAAATGACCACCGCAATAAATGCCGTTTACCCACACTTTACTATCCCGGAAAACGCCATCAAAATCAAGAACAAAACGCTGCCCGGAATCTTTACGATCTACCGGAAAAGATTTGCGATACCAGCCAATGCTGGTTTCGGGAAACAATCCGCCCACGGGTTTATACCCATGCGCCATTACATCGCTGTTGGGTGAGTTGGCAAAGGGCAAACTTACTACCCAGTCATGCGGCACATCAACCGTTTGCCAGTCCGAATCATTAAAACTGATGCTCACCGGCGTATGATCTCCGCTTCCGGTTTTGGCAAACAGATTGGCAATGCCGTAATTGAAATCTTTTGCCGGATCGGAAGCATTACCCAAATGAAATTTCCAGTCGTTGTCTATACTGGTTCTTTTTACAAAATATTCCGATTGCGGATAAGCCGTTTTACATATCACAAACAATAAAAAAACAAGAAAGAAATTACGCTTCATAGTTTGATTATAAATCCCGATGTTGTGCGCGAAAAAGGTAATAAAGATAACCTGCTTTTACAACCAGCATTTAAAAAAAAGAAGCAATCAGGTTTATTATAAAAACAACGACCTGTCTCAAAAGCTGCCGACAGGTCGTTGCATAAAAAGCCAGTCTTATTATTTGGCAAGCGTATAGGTATTACTTAGGAAATTGATATTCACCTTATACATTCCGTCATATGCCGGACGCGGAATATGGCTACCCGTATTGTATTGAAAGTGCCGGTCGTGCTATCCGAATTAACATTAAGCGCATATTTATAACTCCAGTCGCCGTTTACCTGCAATAGCAAAAACTGCTTTCCTCCGGTTAAAGAAACCGACAGTTCAAACTCAGAGAAATTTAACCGCGTAAACTGTTGCGAAGGCGCAGGCATGGGATTGTTCCATCCGCTGTGGGTGATGCCGCTAAGATGATATAAAAGAACTTTCGGGTTCTAACAATACAGAATTTGTTTGGAAAAAAGTAAAAGCAAATTGTATGTTATCCAAAACTTTAAAACCGATTGTAAGCGGCAGGTTTATTAAGCTAAATTTAAATGCGTACAAAATACATTTCCTTATCTTGCGCAACCGTTTTGATACACCAAAAACAGAATTATGAATTTTAGAAAGTTTGAAGTCCCTTACCCTGTTGACGAACGATATACCAAAAAAGTAGCTTATTTCTCCATGGAATTTGCCATCCATCAGCCTCTTAAAATTTATAGCGGCGGTCTTGGTTTTCTTGCCGGCTCGCACATGCGCAGTGCAAACGAACTGCGGCAGAATTTGATTGGCATTGGCATTTTGTGGAAGTACGGCTACTACGATCAGGCACGCAATCAGGATCAGACCCTGCAGGTAACGTGGATGGAAAAAATATACAGCTTTCTGGAAGATACCGGCATCAAGTACCAGATCATGATTCATGATACGCCGGTATGGATTAAGGCTTATTATTTAGACCCGAAAACATTCAACAGCGCGCCGATGTTTTTCCTGAGCACCGACCTGCCGGAGAATGATTATGTATCGCAAACCATTTCGCATCGTCTTTACGATGCCAATGTAGCTACCAAAGTAGCGCAGTTTATATTGCTGGGCGTTGGCGGAGCCAAATTGGTTGATGAACTAGGTTTTAATCCTGACGTTTATCATCTGAATGAAGCGCACGGGCTGTCGGCAGCGTTTTATTTACTCAATAAATTTAAAAGCCTCGAAACGCTGAAGCAGCATCTGGTGTTTACCACGCACACACCCGAAGAAGCCGGCAACGAAAAGCACGATTTATACCTGTGCCATAAAATGAGCTATTTCTGCGGCTTAAGCGTAGATGAAGTGCGAAAAGTAACCGGCACATACGACGACCAGTTTAATCATTCGCTTGTTGCATTGCGCTTTGCCCGGCTTGCCAACGGCGTATCGAAGCTGCATGGCGAGGTTGCACGCGAAATGTGGAGCAAATACGATAATATTTGCCCGATTATCTCCATTACCAATGCGCAGAATTACCGCTACTGGGCAGACAAGCAATTGTATCGGTTTGCGGAAGAACATGATGATGCCGGTTTTGACGACCGTAAAAATTATTTAAAAAAACGCGCTTTTGAAGTGGTGGCCGATCAAACGGGAAAGCTGTTTGACCCGAATGTATTAACCATCGTTTGGGCGCGCCGGTTTGCGGGTTATAAACGCGCCGATTTTTTAGCACAGGACAAAGAACGCTTTAATAAAATGCTGGCAAGCATTGACCAGCCTGTTCAGATTATCTGGGCGGGAAAACCTTACCCGCTTGATTATTCGGCCATTTCTACATTTAACAGCCTGGTGCAGTTGAGTAAAGGTTATAAGAACATTGCCGTGCTGATTGGTTATGAGCTTTCTCTGAGCAAACGGCTAAAACAGGGTGCTGATGTCTGGCTTAACAATCCGCGCGTGCCGCGCGAAGCATCGGGAACCAGCGGCATGACAGCGGCGATGAACGGCGCGGTTAATTTTTCTACCGATGATGGCTGGATTCCTGAGTTTATAGACCAGGGTCATAATGGTTTTGTGGTGCCGAAAGCAGACTATAAAAATATGCACGTGATGGAGCAGGATAAATACGATTTGGATACCATTTACGATATGCTGGAAACGCAGATATTGCCGATGTATTACAACGATAAAGATACCTGGCGACAGATAATGAAAAACGGAATGCGCGATGTGCGCTTTCAGTTCGACAGTAACCGAATGGCGAATGAATACTACGAATTAATGTACAACAAGCAATAGTGGTATTGTAAATAATGATTTCTAAAAAGCCGTTTCAGATTTTATATCGGGACGGCTTTTTATTGATGGATGTGCGTTGCTTTTTTCGGTTTGTCATAAACAAAGAGAAGCGTTTTTTCCAAAATTAATTTTAAAAAAAGATTCTCTTACTTATCGCATTTGGCTGATGTATAAACACAAAACATTTTACATCATCGCTTCTTCAATACTTATTCTTACTGCTGCCTGATATGATTTTTTCTGAAACGGATAACCACTTTCTTATACCCGGCGGCAGTAAAAAAATCAGTCAGTATTTGCCGGGCTTTGTTTTCCGACTGAAGAAACAATCCTTTGCTTTGCGCATCGCTGACAGCAATGTATTGCGCCTTCTTTTTTAAATTATTAACGGCTTCATTGTTCCACTCGCCGCGTTCAATAAAAACCGTTACATCAGACGGATTGATGATAGCATCCAGCACATCGGCCTGCGGCAACATGATGTTTATCGAGTCGCGCGTACCGCTGATGTCCGTATTGCTTAGTTTTTGCAAATCAATGCCAATGTGCGTTGTTACTTTACCGATAATCACCAATGTTTTATCTTCTCCTGATAAATGAACGCCTGGCAATAAAGGTATTTGCAATGTTCTGACGGTTGATGCATTGCTGTCAACCACAATTTCTTCATACATCGAAACCGTAACCAATTGTGCCAAAGCCTGTATCTGCTTTACCACAACAGGCGTATTCTGTATAACTAATTTTTTAGGTGTAAACAAACCTGTAAGAGAAGGCAGACTGTTTATTTTTATAAACGCCCATATAGTAATTGCTATAATAACAAGCAGCGTAAGTATATTTTTTATTCGCTTCATCATTTGCCTGCTTTACTTAAATCTTACACTTACCTGTTTAAAGCCCGCCTGCTGAAAGAGGCGCTGCATAAAAACGGTTGCGTTGCTTTCCGCCGTCTGCAAAATACCAAGCGAAGCCACCAACGACATAATCTGAGGCTCTGCCTGAGCAATCAGTTGCTCTCTTTCGCCTGCCGAAAATTTATCCCGGAACGCGCCAACATCCTGGTATGCCACCTGTATCTGGCCGGGCGGAATGCTTAAGCTAAAAAACGCTGCATGAGGAAGCGTAATAATAAGCGCGCTATCGTTTTCTTTTTCAATATTGCTTTCCGATATGTTTTGCAAATTGATGCCGGCTTTCAGATTGGCTTCGCAGTTAATCAGTATTTTACGATTGCCTATTTTATACCAGGTTTGGTCGTCGCTGGCGCGAATCACTTTGCTTACTGTATAGTCTGTTGTAATCAATATTCCGGTTTCCTTTAACGATAAAATAAGCTTTGCAATATCGGGCTTTGGCCGTTTGTCGTAACATGAAATAAAAGTTATAAGACCGGCAAGTAAGAATAAAATGGTATGCTTTGCCTTGTAAAAATGATTCATATCCAAATAAGCAAGAAGAAATATGCCAGAATGATATGGCATATAAAAACAGATAAACAAAAACCGAAGAAAGGCGTATGATAATCACGCACCGGAACTGCCGTGTTTCCACCTATTTTTGCCGCAATAAAACGTAATGAAACAGATTGCCGTTTTTGCTTCCGGCGCGGGAAGCAATGCTGAAAAAATCATTCATCATTTTAAAAATCACAGCTTAATCCGGGTTCGCATCATCGGATGCAACAAGCCCGGTGCAGGCGTTATCGCTATTGCGAAGCAGCATGATATTCCTGTTTTGCTGATAGAGAAAGAGCCATTTTTCAGGGGCAATCATTACATCAAGAAGTTAAAAGAAAATGGCATTGATTTTATAATTCTGGCGGGTTTTTTATGGAAAATTCCGGTACCATTAATTGAAGTCTTTCCGCAAAAAATTCTGAACATTCATCCGGCTTTGCTGCCGAAGTATGGCGGCAAAGGCATGTATGGAAATTTTGTGCACGAAGCCGTATTGCAAACAGGGGAAACTGAAACCGGAATAACCATTCATGTGGTGGATGAAATATATGACAATGGGAAAACTATTTTTTCAGCCACTTGCCCTGTGCTACCCAACGATACGCCCGAAACGCTTGCCGGCCGCATTCATTTGTTAGAACACAAATATTACCCCGAAGTGATTGAAAAATACATTACGGATTTTCCAGAATAAAAATCACCGGGAATCGTCGCGAAATTCTTTTTCGAAATTATTGCCACGCAGTTTTTTAAATATATCCAACCCGATTTTTACGCCGCCGTCGCCATCTGATTTTGCCCGCAAATACACGCTGGCACCCGCTTTCCGTTTCGCGCCTTTGTTCTTTACTTCATAATCATCATCCCGTTTTTTTAAATTGCTCAGCGGCACCTGTATGCTGATATTGGTATTATCGGCAAAGCTGTAAATGCCTTCTATGTAAGCAGTGAGCGCAGACGATTCTATTTCCATGCGATGAATGTAAATTTCATTTCTTTTCAATTCCAGGCTATCTTTTAATTCCGCAAATTCTATATTATCAAGATTGCGGTTTTTAAAAACAATTTTTTGTATGTCCATAAGCGGTTTATAGTTGATTAACGATCCTCTTTTTAAAGAAAAATGAAGATTGCCAAGCATCGTTTTCGGAAGCACGTTTCCTTTGTTATCAATACCCAGATTCAGGTTGCCTTTCATAGTTAGAATACCGCGTAAATGGCTGGATGTTAAACCCGTCATTCCAAAATTATTAAATGCATAAAACAGCTTTTGCACGTTTATGTTATCGAGAAGTAATTTGGTGGAAGCTTCGTGATAATTGTTATTGATCTGATGAACATTCGCTTCCATTTTCAATGTGCCGTCGGCGTGTTGCAACGATACCTGCGTAACATTGATATCATTATTTTTAAAACCGAGACGAGCCACAACATTACGTGCCGTAAACCGGTTTAAATGCACGGCATTCGCTGTCAGGTTCATATCGAGTGTTCCGTTTTGCAAAGCGTCATCTAACTGCACCAGCGAATTGGCGGTGCTTCTGTTATTTTTTTTTCGCGAAACGGTAACACGTCTTGCCTGAAACAGAGTTTTAAAATCGGTAAGATCAAGGTCGGGCGTAAACACATTGCACAGCAGCGATGCCTTACCGGGAAGACTGGTTTGCGCCAGCAGATTGAGGTTGTTGCCCACCACTTCCACTTTAAAATGATTGGTGTTTAAATCGCATTGTAAATTTTTAACGAGAAGATCGGTTTGAGAAAAAATAATCTCGCCATTGCAATGGCTGAAGGTAAGATTGCGCGGTTCGTAATTTACTTCGGCGTCTTTAATCACTAAGTTTCCGCTGAGGTATTGCAATTTGGAAGGATCGATGCCCAACGGACCGTTATATTGAACATTGAGCAATGCGCCGCCGCTAATGAAACGCAGCGTAGATAAGCCTAAGCGTTCGTCTAACTCTGATAATGTTGTAGTAGAACTAAAATCGAATTGCAGAATAGGATGCACAAGGTTGGTAACAATGGTATTTGTGTTTGCAATTAACGAAATGCCGCCCCATGAAGCAGACAATTTGGTTAGCAGCACTTCTGAATTATCATCGGTACGCGGGTAAGCTTTATTTCGTTCATTGGTAAAGCTGCCGGTGAAAGCGCATTTATCTAATGTAATTACCGGCGTTACCAACTGATTGTCTTTTACAACCCATTGCACATTCACAATCGGTATGGTGCGAAACGCCATAGGTCCTTCTATGATAGCTGTTAAGGCAAGCGGTTTGGTAAGACTTACGAGATTAATTTTGTCAGATATATTCGGGCTTACCAGCGAAGCGGCTTCTTTATAATCAATAGCGTCCGATTTAACTATCAGCTTAAAATGCGCATTCAGTGTATCGGCAAGAAAGAAATCGCCTTTCAGTTTAAAATGCGAAGCGCCAATGTCTACCGGCGTTTCAGCAAACGAAAGCTGTTTGCTTTTGCTGTTATACGCGAGATTCCAGTCAGCTTTTACAACTTTGTTTTTCAGAAAATATCCTTTGGCAAGATTAAAGCCCAAACCTCTTACCAGCACGTTTTCCGTCATTTCTATTTTCGTGATGGAATCGGCATAATCAAGATCGGCATGAATGTAATTCGCCTTAACGCCATACCATTTATTTTTAACGGCGTCCTGCGTTACAAAATGAATATTCTTTAATTCAATTTCATCTATAATGGCAGGATGCGCACCAGGTTGTTTAGTCTTATTCTGTTTAAAAATGTAGGTATTGCTATACCCGTTTTTATCTGTAAACAGATGAATGACGCCATCTTCAAGATAAACATTATGAATATCAACTTCGCCGCCGATGAGCTTAAGCACATTCAATCTGGTAGAAACATATTTTACTTTTAACAGCGATTTGTTATATACCGAATCTTTTAAATTGATGTCTTTAATACGAATGTTTACGCTGGGAAAATGCCGCCACACATTCACTTCAATATCTTTTACAGATACTTCACCGGCAATGGCATCACTAAGTTTTTCGTTAACCAGTTTAAGCAGTGATTGTTTATGTGTATTAACATAAATCTGAATAACCGCAAACAGGATAATGAGCAAAGCGATAAAGCCAAAAAAAATGCCGCCGGCAATTTTTAAAATCTTTTTTCTTTTCTGAAGTAACATTTAATATAATGATTTACGTAAAACTGATTTGTAACGGCAAACAATAAAAACATCTTGCAATGATATTTTTAAAATTCAACTTCTTATGATGAACGCTACGATGCAGCAATTTATAATGAAAAAATCCCGCCAAAAAACGACGGAACAAGTTTGATAACCCTTTATAAAGCAGACCGATAACGTAAACAAAGAGAATGACTGCAAAAATTATCTTCAGAATTTATTGCCAAGTATATAAGGCAGCATTTGCAGCCAGGTTGGCCATTCGTGTTTTACATCGCGCCCCCAAACAGACAAATCGTGCCAGATGCCTTTGCTCCATAGCAGGTTTGAAAATTGCTGATTCGCCTGCGGCGCTTCATAATCACCGCTGCCTGTATAAATGTGAATGTGATGACTGGCTTTTATTTTATCGAGAAAATAATTGTCATTCAAATTTGGCATATAATGTATCGGGCTGTTAAAATATACCTGTTCGTCCCAATGACCTCTTGTATATTCGGTAAGATCATATACACCGCTCATGCTGATGGCGCCATTGATGATGCCGGGATATTTTAAAAATAAATTCATCGCATGAAGTGCGCCGAACGATGCGCCGCAGGTATAAATGAACGTATCGCTGCCAACGCTGTTGCGAATAAAGGGAATCACTTCATCTATCACATACCGGTTAAACTTATTGTGATTGATGGCTTTGTGCTCGCCCAGCATGGTATTGTGCATCCAGCTTTCGCTGTTCATGCTGTTGATGCTGAAAACTTTTACCTTGCCGGCATTGATAAACGGCGCGATGGCGTGTATCAGGTTAAATCGCTCATACTCTAAAAAATCGGCGCCTGCGGTTGGTATCAGCAGCAAGGCAAACCCGTAATGACCATACGTTACAACAGGCATTTCACATTGGGTGGACGGGCTGTACCATGAAGTAGTATCTCTGCGCATGAATATTAATTTGAAAGTTATCGGCCATCAGCCGAAATCGTAAGGAAACTTGTTTATTATGCAGGTTCTTTTATTCAGGAACGTTTATCAATATGATATACCTGAAATATATTATAAAAACTGATTGCTGACGGCTGAACGCTGATCGCATTTATGATACCCGGCTGCCATTATCAGTTGTATCGCCCGCATTTATGAAATGCAGTTTGCCTGCATTGTCTTCCGCCATCAGTATCATGCCGTTGCTTTCAATGCCGCGCATGGTGCGGGGCGCTAAGTTGGCCACCACTGTTACCTGTTTTCCTACTATTTCTTCCAAAGTAAAATGCTGCGCAATGCCCGATACGATGGTTCGCGTTTCGTAACCGAGATCAATCTGCAACTTCAGAAGCTTATCCGCTTTCTCAACTTTTTCGGCAGATAAAACGGTGCCGATGCGAAGATCAATTTTTGCAAAATCATCGAATGCAATCTGCTGTTTGCCGTCTTTTTTGCCGCTTGCGTTTTGTTGACTGCTACTTGTATTCTGCAACCCGTTACCGGCTGCCTGTATCATGCTGCCTGCATCTCCCGATTTAGCTTTTGCCGTAGCTTCTTTCAGCTTTTGTATCTGCTCTTTTACTTCATCATCTTCAATTTTTCTGAACAGCAATTCAGGCGCTTTCAGCGAGTAGCCAACACTCAGAAGTTTTAATCGGCCGGCATTTTTCCAGTCGAGCATTTTTTCAACTACCTTCATCATGCTGCACATTTTTCTTGCCGTAAACGGAAGAAAGGGATTGATGAAAATGGCAAGATTCGCTGTTAGCTGAAGGCAGATATGAAGCGTATTGTCTATCTGCTTTTGTACGGTTTCGGTGCCGCTGCTGCCAGGTACGGTTTTATTAATTTCTTCTATATTTTTTGCCAGCACCCAAGGCTCTTTTTTTTGCATGTATTTATTGCCTTTTCGGGCAAGGTCCATCACATCGAAAAGAGCTTCCCGAAACTTGTATCCTTCCAGCATTTCCTCGATGCGCAGCTTCGCAATTTCAATATCGCTGATCATCGCTTTGTCTGTATCATCCAGCAGCATGGCGTGCAACGGAGGAACCTTACCGCCGCAAAGCTTGTGCATCAATACAAATGTGCGGTTTACAAAATTGCCGAATATGCTTACCAGCTCGCTGTTGTTAGCATCCTGAAAACCTTTCCAGGTAAATTCGCTGTCTTTTGTTTCGGGCGAAATGGTGGTAAGATAATACCGTAGCACATCGGCCATTTGCGGGCCGCCGTTTTCTTTTCTTATAAAATCGTTGATGTAATCCTGCATGTCGAGCTTCCAGTTGCGGCTTGTGCTCATCTTATCGCCTTCCAGGTTCATAAATTCGTTGGCAGGCACATTATCGGGTAAAATATTACCGTGCAACTTCAGCATTACGGGAAAGATGATACAGTGAAATACGATGTTGTCTTTACCAATAAAATGAACCAGTTTGGTGTCTTCGCTGTACCAGTAAGGCTTCCATTCTTTATTGGTATCAATCGCCCACTGTTTTGTTGCGCTGATATAACCAATGGGCGCATCGAACCAAACATACAAAACTTTGCCCTGCGCATCGGGCAGCGGCACTTTAATGCCCCAATCCAGATCGCGCGTAACGGCGCGTGGCTGCAGTCCGCTGTCCAGCCAGCTTTTGCATTGCCCCAGCACATTATTGCGCCAGTCGTCTTTATGGTCGGTCAGTATCCATTCGCGCAGCCAGTCTTCGTGTTTATCCAACGGAAGATACCAGTGGGTAGTTAATTTTTTTACGGGCGGTTTGCCGCTTAACGTACTTACCGGATTGATAAGCATTTCCGGAGAAAGTGAAATGCCGCAACGCTCGCACTGATCGCCAAAGGCGTTTTCAAAACCGCAGTTGGGGCAGGTTCCTTTTATGAACCGGTCGGCAAGAAATGTCTTTGCTTCTTCGTCGTAATACTGTTCGGTTTCTTTTTTCTCCAGCTCGCCCCGGTCGTTCAGAAAAGTAAAAAACTCCTGCGCCGTTTCGTGGTGCAACGGCTCTGAAGTGCGGTGATAGATGTCGAACGAAATACCGAGTTCTTCAAAATTTTCTTTGATAGCCGGATGATATTTATCAATGATTGCCTGCGCCGTAGTGCCTTCCTTCATTGCCTGAATGGGAATAGCCGTTCCGTGCTCGTCGCTGCCACAGATAAAAACCACATCTTTCTTTTGCGCGCGAAGAAAGCGAACATACGTGTCTGCCGGCAAATAAGCGCCTGCCAGATGGCCAATGTGCTTTAACCCATTGGCATACGGCAAAGCTGCCGTTACCAGATATCTCGAAGCCTTTTTCATTCCTTTTTCTTTGTGTTGTATGATTGTTTTATCAGGATCGCCGGACAGAAAATTTTTGACTGCCGCTTTATTAAACCGGCCTGACTGATATTTTGTTTTCAATTATCCGCCTTAGCGTTTATGAATTGATAAGGCAGCGAACAAAAATAAGTAAACCCGCGTTTCCTATGCTATAATTTAAACAGTTGCCAATTGCGAATCAGACAGCATTGTTATTTTAGCATTAAGATTGTTATTGCAACTTGGTTATCAAAAGCGAAAACGATATTGCAGAAAGCCGGTTAACATTACAACGCAGGCAAACGAAGGATAGATTTAAAGAAAACAAAAAGATTATAATGTTTTTTTTGTTTGCTATTTGTATAAGTTTCTATCTTGCAATCAGAAAAAATAAAGAACGAATGCTTTTTATATAGAACCATTTCATTAGAATTGCCGAATATTTTTACTTATAGTTTTAAAAACCTAAAAAATCAATTGTAACATGGCTGACATTAAACCTACTACAACAGTAGCACCAAGAACTTCATCTGTATCGTCTGTGCAACCAAAGAAAACGTCGAACGCGATTTCATGGATTGCTCCCCTGAGCTGTATTATTTTAGGCTACGTTCTATGGCGCTTTGTGATTGGTGCCGACAGTAACTTCACCAATCCGGATAAAGCAGGTGGCTTCTGGCCAAGTCATCAGGGACCTACCAGCGCTTTGGCACGCATGTATCAGGGTGGTATTATTGTACCAATCCTGATTGGTTGCTTTTTAACGGTATTAACTTTCGTGGTTGAACGATTGCTCACAGTGGGCAGAGCTGCCGGCAAGGGTAATATTGCCGAATTTGTGCGCAAAGTGCAGTTTCACCTGGCTAATAAAGACGTTGACAAAGCCATCGTGGAATGCGACAGGCAACAAGGCTCAGTAGGCAATGTAATGAAAGCCGGACTGCGTAAATACAAAGAAATGATTGGCAATACCGAACTGGATACTGAGCAAAAGGTGCTGAACATTCAAAAAGAAGTAGAAGAAGCAACCGCACTGGAATTGCCGATGCTGGAAAAAAACTTAGTGTTTCTTTCTACCCTTGCCTCCGTTGCCACATTGATCGGTTTGTTAGGAACCGTAATCGGAATGATTCGTTCTTTCAGCGCGTTGGGTGCCAGCGGCGGTTCCGAAGCTTCTTCAAAATTGTCTGAGGGTATCTCTGAAGCCTTGTATAATACTGCATTGGGTATCGGCACTTCTGCCATCGCAATCATTATGTATAACGTATTTACTACCAAAATCGACGGTATTACTTATGGCATTGATGAAAGCGGCTTTACATTAACACAGAGCTTCGCTGCTAATTACAAATAATTTTTGCCGGTTTATGGAAACAGATGCTACCATGCATCTCATTTACAAATCAGGAATAAAAGAATAAATAATGGCAAGACCTAAAATTGCAAGAAAAAGTACAACGATTGACATGACGGCTATGTGCGACGTAGCTTTTCTTTTGCTGACATTTTTTATTTTGACAGCAAAACCAAAAGAATCGTCAGCCGTAAATGTAGCCACGCCAAGTTCTGTTTCTTCTAAAAAAGCTCCCGAAAAAGATGTAGTCATGCTTTCCATTACCAAGGATGGAAAAGTGTTCTTTTCATCCGGTGATAATGAAGAAGACAAGACGAAGAAAAAGGCGATTATCAGCGGCCTAAATCAGACAGAAAGTTTAGGTTTAACGCCAACGGAAATCAACACGTTAACGAACCAGCCTTTTATCGGTGTAGCTTTAAATCAGCTGAAACAACAGGCATCGCTACCGACTGAGCAGGTTAACGATCAGAATTTGCCTGGCATTCCGGTGATAGACACATTGCACAATGAGCTGATAAAATGGATGCGTGGCGTAACGGAAGCATATAGCGGTGCCAAAGCCAATATTTTACTGAAAGGCGATAATCTTACCAAGTATCCGTATTTTAAAAATGTGCTGACTGCCTTCAAGAAGAACGATTTGCTGAAATTTCAGATGGTTACCAATGCAGAAAGCGTTCCTGAAGGAACGGCGTTGTACAGGCAGGGCGGCAGCAAAGCTGAAGACGAATAATTTTTATCATTAAAACATTATTTTATGGCAGAAGTAGATACCTCGGGCGGGGGTCATAAAAAGGGACCCGGCGTAAAAAAAGGAAAAAAACTTTCAACAAGGGTGGATATGACACCCATGGTAGATTTAGGATTTTTACTTATCACGTTTTTTATATTCACCACAACCATCAGCCAGCCTACCGCGCTGAAGCTGAATTTACCTCAAGACACTGATAAGCCGGAAGAACAAACAAAAACAAAAGCTTCGGGTGCGCTTACCATTATGTTAGGAAAAGACAATAATGTTTTTTACTACGAAGGCGAACTGGCTCCCGACGGCTCTAATTTTAAATCTTCCAATTTCAAAGAGATCAGGAACGAGATCATTTCTAAAAAGCAAAGCACCAACCCCGATGACTTTATGGTGGTACTAAAGCCAGGCGATGAAAGCACATATAAAAATGTGGTTGATATGCTGGATGAAATGACCATTAATGTAGTAGGGCGTTATGCTTTGGTAGATATTTCTGATGCCGAAACGCAGTTTGTTAAGGCTACCGAAGGCGAAGCACCGGCTCCGGTAACGCCTTCTAAATAATGAATTCAATTATTTAACAGATTAAAACAAGTAACATGGAAGCAAACAAAATTTTAAGTGCTGACCTGCTTGATATTATCTTTGAAGGGCGAAACAAAGAGTATGGTGCTTACGAACTAAGAAAAACGTATAACAAACGCATTACCATCGCTTTGATCGTTATGGTTGCTGTTTGCTTATTTGTAGGCGTTGCATTTGCAGTGTCGAGATTCAATAAGGAAGATGCCAAGCCGCAAATCATTGTTCAGGATGTAAGCCTGGAAAATGTAAAGCAGGAAGAGCCGAAACCACCACCACCACCACCGCCACCGCCACCAAAGGTAGAACCTCCGAAAATTGAAATCAAGCAATTTACGCCTCCCAAAATTGTGAAGGACGAGGAAGTAAAAGAACCGCCGCCAAAGCAGGAAGAATTGGAAGACACCAAGATTGGTGTTATCAATCAGGAAGGTATTAAGTCTGATGTTATCGCCCCGCCGGTAGAAGCAAAAGGAACCGGCGTAGTAGAAGCTCCGAAAGTAACGGAAGACTACGACAAGGAGTTTAAAACGGTGCAGATACAGGCCAAATTTCCCGGTGGACTGGATGCCTGGACAAAATACCTGCAACGCAATCTGCGCAACGATACACCAACAGACAACGGTGCGCCAACCGGTAATTATACCGTTGTCGTTTCTTTTCTGGTTGACAAAACCGGTGCTATATCAGAAGTGAAAGCAGACAATGATCCGGGCTATGGTACAGCAGCCGAAGCAGTGCGCGTGATACAGCGCGGCCCCGCCTGGCAGCCCGCCGTTCAAAACGGTAGAAACGTAATTTATCGTCAAAAACAATCTATTACTTTCCAGGTAATAGATGGTTAATAAACCTTTCTTTTAGTAAGCAAAAAAGTCCGGCTCATGAGCCGGACTTTTTTATTGCATTTATTAGGCAATCTATTGCATTTTCAATAAGAAGAATAACAGTAACGTTTGTACTTGCAGGATGGCGTTACAAAAGCAAGTGAAGAGTAAAAATTTAAAAGAAAAGTTTTTCGCGTAAAAACAATGCATCTGATTTTACATTTTATTTATCCCTTTTCAATTCACTTATTATACAATTAAAAACACGGTTGGAGCAATCAAATGAAAAGTATAATCTCCGGTTAGACAACCGGAGATTTCTACAATTCAAGGTTTATGGATAGATGCTAACTAAACGGTGTGAATAACATAAGTAACCACGCCCCAGACAGAATATAAACCAAACTCATCAACAATCGTTGCAGCATAGCTTGTGTTCTCTGTCAGCAGCGTTATGCCATTTCTGTTTTTTTGCAGGCGGCGAACGATCAACTCACCATCAACCGCGGCAATAATAACTTTGCCACTTGCGGCAGGCAGGCTTTTGTCAACAATTAAAACATCACCTGTTTTGATACCGGCGCCGGTCATGGCATCGCTGTTCATGCGAAAGAAAAAAGTGGCAGGCTTGTTGGCAATCAATTGCTCGTTCAAATCAATGCCCCGTTCCATATAATCATCCGCCGCAGCGTTAAAGCCGGTTGCTCTGGCAGCAGGAATATCCCGCAGACTCATATTTTTACTGCCTGCATAAACAGCATTCTGCAAAGTGATTTCGTTCATAAAAAAGTTTTTGGTTTTGCTAAATTGTTTAGCAAATGTAAACCCTTTTCTTTCACATTTCCAAAACAATAATTATAGGCACGCAACAAAAAGCCGGTTAACCAATGTGTAAAAGAAAGATAACGTTTTAATTTTTTCACAATGGCATGAACAAGTTGTTGGTTCAGAACGCAATGCAGTTGCTAATTTGAGATGATGATAAAAGTGCGCGAAACAATTTATCAGAAAACCTGTTTCTTTGTTTTATCATGTCACTGTTTATTGCATCACTTAATTCGGGCAGCAATGGTAATTGCTATTACATCGGCAACGGGAAAGAAGCGGTATTGGTAGATGTTGGTATTTCGTGCCGGGAAACAGAAGCGCGAATGAGGCGGCTGCAACTGCCGGTGCAACATGTAAAAGCCGTTTTTATCTCGCACGAGCACACCGATCACATTCAGGGATTACCACAATTCATCAAAAAATACAAGCTGCCGGTTTATATAACGGAAAACACGTTTCTCAGGTGCGGGAATTTTTTACAGCATAAGCCGTTTTCTGTTTTTTTCAAGCCATACGAACCGGTAACAATCGGAAATTTACGCGTTACGGCTTTTCCCAAACTGCACGATGCAACAGAACCGCACAGCTTTATTGTTGCAGACCATGAAATAACGGTAGGCGTACTCACCGATATCGGCTCGCCATGCTCTCATGTTATACATCATTTTAAACAATGCCACGCGGCGTTTTTAGAAGCCAATTATGATGATGCAATGCTTGCACAAGGAAATTATCCAATCCATCTGAAAAAAAGAATCTCGGGCAGGTATGGACATTTATCTAACCAGCAGGCGCTTGATTTGTTTTTAAAGCACAAACCACCCTTTATGAGCCATCTGCTGCTGTCGCATTTATCAAAAGAAAACAATCATCCGCAACTTGTTGAAAATCTTTTTAACGCACACGCCGGCAATACCAACATCATTGTGGCTTCGCGGTTTCGGGAAACGGACGTTTACGAAGTAAAAAAGACCAATCAAAACATTCGTCAACAACGTTACATTTCTGAAACGTTAGCCTCTTTGCAGCTTTCTTTATTTTGACGGGAAGTAATGAATAAATTTTTGATTTAAATTACCTGTTTTCAATAGACGATTCATTACTCCCTCTCCACTCGTGGAGAGGGGTTGGGGATGAGGTTACTCCGTTCTCAAGCTCTTTACCGGATTGGCAATGGCAGCTTTGATGGATTGAAATGAAATCGTAATCAAAGCAATTACAACAGCCAGTATTCCCGACACCAGAAAAATCCAAACACCAATATCGGTGCGGTAAGCAAAGTTCTGAAGCCATTGGTGCATAGCCCAATAGGCAAGCGGACAAGCAATAACGATGGCGATCAACACCAGCTTTATAAAATCTTTTGACAACAACGCGGTTATGTTGGCTACGCTTGCACCCAACACTTTGCGAATGCCGATTTCCTTAATGCGCTGCCTGGCCGAAAAAGCTGCCAAACCAAACAAACCCAAACAGGCGATAAATATGGCAACCAATGCCGAAGCAATAAACACTTTACCCAATTGCTGATCGGTGCGATATTGCTCATCGTATTTTTCATCGGCAAAAAAATAGTCAAACGGGTTGCCGGGAAATGTTTTGGCATACAAATCTTTGAGCGTTGCCATCTTTGACTGCATATTTTTTGTATTGGTCTGAATGGTAAAAAATCCAAACGAAACAGAACCGAGATAAAGGGTTGGCTGAACGGGTTCTTTCAACGAAAGATGATGGTAATCTTTTACTACGCCGATGATCTCAAAAGGGCTTCCCCAGTTTATCTTCTCTCCTGCCAGATTCTTCTTCGGATCGAAGCCAAGCTGCCGCGCGGCTGTTTCATTGATGATTACTTTTCTTACATTATTCCAGCTTCGCTCTGCATCGCTTTTACTAAAAGCATTGCCTTGGGCAAACGATATTCCATACGTATCAAAAAAGTTTTGATCGCAGATAAACATCGAATACATCTTTTTTTTATCGGCGTCCGTTGCGGTAATCTTCGAAATGCCATTGGCAAAAAAATTATAACCAACGCCCGGCACATTATTGCTGGCGGTTTGTTTTTTTACAAAGGGAAGTTGGGAAAGACTGTTTTTAAATGAACCATTTTTTTCAGCCTGATCTTCACTTGATACGGTAGGTCCTTGTATTACCAGCAACTGATTTAAATTCATACCAAGACTTTCATTTTTCATAAACTGCAACTGGCTGTATAAAACAGCCGTTGCAATAATAAAAACAATAGATGCGGTGAATTGAAATATAACCAACGCCTTGCGAACAGATAAGCCTTTTACAGAAATATTCCCTTTGCTGCGAATGGTATTTGATGGCTCGAACGATGTTAAGATAAAGGCAACGTAACTACCGGAAAGCAACGAGCCAATAACAATCATCATCAAAACCGCCAGCCAGAAAATACCATTGTTTAATACTGACAACGAAAGCTGTGCGCCGGTAAATCCATTAAATACAGGCTGCAACGCCGTTACCAGCAATAAGGCAAGCAAAGTGCCGGCTGTGGTTAATAAAAACGTTTCTGTTAAATGCTGAAACATAAGCTGGGTGCGGCTCGCGCCCAATACCTTTCGTACACCCACTTCTTTGGCGCGGCTTAAAGCCTGCGCGGTAGAAAGATTGATATAATTGAGCCAGGCAATCAATAATATCAACACGGCGATGCAGGCAAACACAACCACCAGCAACAGGTTGCCATAAGTTTGATACGGATAAGTAAAAGAAGGCGCCAGGTGCAGCTCGCTGAAAGGTTGCAGATACACCACATCTTGATCTTTTTTTGAAGCCGGATTGATGGAACGCACAAACTGCGTAATGTTGCCTGACAGTAAGGCAGCGTTCGCATCGTTGCGCAAATGCAGATAAATACTGGTAAAGCCATTATCGGTTCCGTTGGGGTCTGCCCAGTCGTTGCCATTGCGGCTGGCAGCGGAAGCAAGGGTTTGCAGAGACAGCAACACATCGGCTTTTACATCAGATTCCTGCGGCAGGCGATACACGGCATTTACGGTGTATGGCGTATTGCCAAACTGGTTGCTTACCATAAGCGTTTTGCCAACGGCATCGGCAGAACCGAATAATTTATGGCTTACCGTTTCGGAAAGCGCCAGTGTTCTGGGCTGTGATAATGAGGCATTGCCGGATACGATGGGAAACGAGAACAGCGTTAAAAAACTGCCATCTACATATTTCGTATTATCCTGGCGAATCACCTGATTGTCTGAAGAATGATCGCCGTTGTAAGTAATTACGCCGTCAGCAACGCCATCCGCTACACGCGTATAATTGACAATTTCCGGAAACTGTTGTTTGATGATAGGCGCAAAACCCGGTGGTAAAACATAAGCGGTGTTTCCTTCTTTATACCGCACATTTACCCGATACATGGCATTGTAGTTTTTGTTGAAGCGGTTGGCGCCCCATTCAAACGCTACGTATTGCATAATGAATAAAAAAACGGCTATGCCCAAGGTGAGTCCGGCAATGTTGATGAATGTAAACTGCCGGTTGCGCCAGAGACTGCGAAAAGCGGTTTTGAAATAATTTGTAAGCATAGATATCAACTTTTAATTTCTAAATACAATCCGGCAAATCAGGTTTTGCATTGTTACTTTTCAACGTATGTACCAATCTTGAAAGCCTTTACCACACTGCATTTGAGAAACCGGTATAAAAAAATCTGTTCGATAGCGAACACTTGTTGTACGGTTCTGAATAAGGAAATAAAACACCTTGAGATGATTCGTTATGCCACCTGAAGTAATTGCAGAAGCCAATCTCTTTTTTAAATTACATTTGATTTTTATAATCAACGATCGCTTTTTAAAATCACATAATGAAATATATAAGCCATGCTATTCTGCTTGTTTTACTATTCCTGTTATTCGCTACATGCAAGAAACATGATTCGCCACCTTCGTCAGGGCAGATAAACATTATCAAGGACCAGATAACGCTTAACCCCACCGGGTATGCGCCGCTTTCAGCTATCATCTCTCTTGAAACATCGGTAGCGTCTAAAATATTTGTACAAGTAGTTGGAAAGCATGGAACAGAAAGCAATGTGGCAAAAACATTTGATACGTTAAGCACAACTCATACCATACCTATTCTGGGTTTGTATGCGGATTATAACAACACTGTGGAACTAACTTTTAAAGACGCATCCGGCGCAGATTTGGGTCATAAGTCTTATCAAATAAAGACGGCAGCTTTACCTTCACAAACTTATCCCGGTATTACCATTGATACCAAAAAGGAAGGACAATTTGCACCCGGCATGACGCTGGTAAGTTATTATGGCTATCAAGGCAGCAACGCATTTCCCCAGACTCCTTTTGTATTCGATGAGTTTGGAGATATTCGCTGGTACTTAGACTTCCATTCAGGCGGAGTGTTAAGCAGTCTGTTTTACGATGATGGTATGGAACGGCTTCAAAACGGAAATTTGTATTTTGGGGACGTCAGCTCAAATGCCATTTATGAAATGGACATGTTAGGTAACATCATCAACACATGGCAGTTGCCGGGCTATCTGTTTCATCACGAAGCGCATGAAAAACCGAATGGAAATTTTCTGGTTACCGTAAGCAAGCAGGGCAGCAGCACATCACAAGATTATATTATTGAGATAGACCGAAACAGCAAACAGATTATCAAGACCTGGAACCTGCGGGAATCGCTTCAATACAGCCGGCAGGTTTTGGAAGTGCAACCGGTAGATTGGATACATGTAAATGCCATTATTTATGATGCCGGCGATAATACAATTATTATATCCGGCAGAATACAGGGATTGATAAAACTGGATGAGAACAATAAAGTGGTGTACATATTAGGCTGCCACAAAGGATGGGGAACTTCGGGAAACGGAACAGATCTGAATCAATACCTGCTGCAGCCATTGGATAAAAACAATGTGCCCATTGCAGATACCGGTGTGCTGAACGGCTCTGTTAGCCATCCCGATTTTGAATGGAGCTGGTTTCAGCATGCGCCGCTCGTGTTACCTGACGGTCATGTTATGTTGTTTGATAATGGCGGCGATAACCGCAATTTCAGCGGCTCCGGACAATACAGCCGTGCCGTAGAATATGATATTGATGCGGCGAATAAGACAGTAAAACAGGTGTGGGAATACGGTAAGGAAAGAGGCGCCGAAACGTTTGCACATATTGTTTCCGATGTTGATTACATACCTGGCATCAATCACGTTATTTTCTCGCCGGGTGCCGTTAACAGCCCGGTAAATTACGGTAAGATTGTAGAGCTTGATTACGCCACAAAAGAAGTTGTATTCGAAGCCACGCTCACAACGCCTCAGGCCTTTGCCGGTATTACGTTTCACCGCACAGAGCGGCTTACCTTGTATCCATAATTTATTTGTTGTCTTTTATTAATGGGCTCATGTTCCTGCTGTACGAAGTTTGAAGACTTCGTACAGCACTATGTTCAATAGAGTCTAAGACCCGGAAGAATATAAACGATGCGAAGTCCGGAGACTTTGCACAGCCGTCACTCCGTTCGCAAACTTTTCACCGGATTGGCGATGGCTGCTTTGATTGCCTGAAAGCTTACCGTTAGCAAGGCAATCAGCAATGCGGCGCAGGCCGATAAAATAAACAGCCACGGAGAAATGTTGGTACGATAAGCAAAGTCTTGCAACCATTGGTTCATCGCATACCACGCGACCGGAAATGCAATGAGCGAAGCGATACCAACAAGCCATAAAAATTCTGTTGACAACAATTGCACAAGGCTGCCAACAGAAGCGCCCAACACTTTGCGGATACCGATTTCTTTTACGCGCTGCGTAATGGTAAAAGCGGATAAGCCAAACAAGCCCAGACAAGCGATGAAAATACCAATGCCGGAAAAGAGGGTAAAGATGGTTTGCTGCTGCTGTTCGGCCTGGTACAAATCAGCGAAACGATCGTCTAAAAAAGTATAATCAAAAGGCGTTTCCGGCAGGTAAGTTTTCCATGTTTTTTCAATGTGCGCAATGGCTGCCGGCACATTGCCGGATACTTTAACGGATACGCGGTTGTAACCGTTTTGTCTTGTGGAATTTAGCAGCACAAGCGGAATAATGCGCTGGTGCAGCGATTCAAAATTAAAATCATTGATCACACCAACAATCTGTCCTTTTCTATCGCCATACATAAACGGTTTGCCAACGGCATCTTCATTCGCATGAAGACCCAATGCTTTTACCGCCGCTTCGTTAATGATAAAAGACGATGTATCGGCGCCATCCGTCTTTGCAAAATTTCTTCCGGCAACAACGGTTACGCCATAAGTTGATATAAAATTCTCATCAGTTTGTACATACTTGATGTCGGCTTTGGAAGGCGCCAGCGAGTTGCCATTGCTGATTTGAGAATTCTGACTATCCAGCAAACGACCCGACGGAATGCGGCTCGATCTTGCTACCGATTGTATGTTGCTGTTAGCAAGTAAAGCCGCTTTGAAAGACGGAAACGAAGTGTTTAAACCATCATTGTCGTTGAACGTAATAATCTGCTCTTTATTAAAGCCAAGCGATTTGTTTTGCATGTATCGCAACTGGCGCACCACAATGGCGGTGCTTACAATTAAAATGATAGAGATGGCAAACTGCGTAATCACCAACACTTTTCTGAATGATACATTGCTTTTGCCCGCTTTGAAAATTCCTTTCAACACCTTCACCGGCTGAAAAGAAGATAAAAAAACGGCCGGATACAAACCCGATAAAACGCCTACCAAAAACGGTACGGCAAGCAGTGGGAAAATGATGGACGGGGTTAATAAATTTTCTGTCAGAAACGATTTTCCCGACAGCGTATTTAACCACGGAAGCAGAAGCCAGGCAAGAAAAAAAGAAGCCAGCGTGGCAACACCGCAAATGAGCACCGATTCGCTTAAAAACTGCGCAATCAATTCCGGCTTGCGCGCACCGATAACTTTGCGCACGCCAATTTCTTTTGCCCGTAAAGCGGAACGTGCAGTAGAAAGATTCATGTAATTGATGCAGGCAATGAGTAAGATAAACAAAGCAATGGCAGAAAAAATATACACCCGTTTAATGTCGCCGTTTTCTTCTATCTCAGAACCTTTATGCGAATACAAATGAATGTCAGTCAGCTTTCGCAACGATAAAGAAGTCCAGGCAGATGGCTGAAACTTATCGCCTTCGTGCGGAACATGCCGATTTAAAAATGCAGGAAACTGGGCTTCTAATTTATTTACATCATAATGCGGTGGCAGCAACAGGTAATCGTAAAACGAATTGTTGCCCCAATTGGTTCTTAAATTTTGTTCGCCATAAACGGCAGAGTCTTTTAGCGTAGCAAACGAAAGCATCACATCCGGATGAAGATGTGCATTGGAAGGCAGCGATTTGTAAACGCCGGTAACTTTACAGGTAGCCTGCTGATCGACTTTTATTAACTTATCCATCGGATTTTCGCTGCCAAAATATTTCTTTGCTATCTCTTCGGAAAGCATAATAGAATAAGGATTGCGAAGCGACGTGTTGGCGCTGCCTTTCGTTATCGTTACATCAAAAAGTTTAAAAAAATTTTCATCAATAAAATAAACATTGGGTTCATTAAACACTTTATCCTTATAATGAAAAACAACAGTGCCCGTTGGCATTAAGCTGGTTGTTAATTTAATGTCTTTAAAATCATTTTGCAGCAGGGGCAATACAGGCGGCGCTACTGAACTTAATTCCAATGAAAGCGCCCCGGTTTCGGCATTTTTAAACGTGCGTTCCACCCGATAAATATTGTCTGCGTGTTTGTTATACTTGTCATAGCTCAGTTCGTTTACGATATACAAACTGATGAGCAGGCAACAGGTGATACCAACCGTTAATCCAAACAGGTTGATGAATGAAATAAATTTATACCTGCGCATGTTGCGAAACGCAATGAGGAAATAGTTCTTTATCATAAAATATTGATTTGTGATTATTGATGTATGATTCACCAGTTCCCTTCTCCACCTGTGGAGAAGGGTAAGGGATGAGGTATTACTCCGTCCGCAAGCTCTTCACCGGATTGGCAACCGCTGCTTTAATCGCCTGGAAGCTGACCGTAGCAATGGTTACGAGTAACGCGCCAAAACACGAAAGCACAAATACCCACCACGATATATCGGTTTTGTAGTCGTAATGCTGCAGCCAGTTGTTGAGATAATACCAGGCTAACGGAATGGCGATGCAACATGAAATGATAACAAGAAATGCAAACTCTTTCGACAACATCCGCCAGAGACTGAATACCGATGCACCCAGAATTTTGCGCACGCCGATTTCTTTTTTGCGTTGTTCGGCTACAAAAGATGCCAACCCAAACAAGCCAAGACAGGAAATGAAAATGGCAAGTATCGTAAAAAAACTGGCTAAGTTTCCGATGCGCTGCTCATCAGAAAACTTCTTTGCATATTCTTCATCGTTAAAACTGTAATCGAAGGGCGAGCCGGGATTGTATTTCTTAAACACAGCTTCCGTTTTGCTTAACGCATCCTGCAACGGAACGCCCGCTTTTAATCGCACGGTTACTACACTTGCCCAATTGGGATCGTACAGAAAAACGGTCGGCTTTATCGGTTCGTAGGGCGATTCCATAATCATATTTTTAATCACACCAACTACCGTATAATTCTTATCGTTGAACTGTATGGTTTTACCTACAATGTCTTCCTTCATGCCTACCAGTTTTACGGCGGCTTCGTTCAATATCATTGCCGTACTATCGGTGGCAAAATCTTTCGAAAAATCGCGTCCTTCTTTAATGCGCCAGCCAATGGTGTTACCAAAATCATTTGTTACGGCAACCGTACCAAAAGCGGGTAATGTATTGGGGTCTTTCCCTTCCCAGTTAAACCCAATCTGGTTTGAATAAATGGCTGTTGTGGGGCTTGACGATTCCGCCATGTTTTCCACCGCGCCGGTGGCCATCAAATCGCTTCGCAACGCATCGTAATGACCGTATAAATCGGGCGTTGTCATAGGTACGGTTATCAGCCCGTCGCGGTTATAATTTACCGGTCGGTTTTTGGCAAACTGTATCTGCTTGAACACGATAATGGTTCCGATGATTAACGCAATGGAAAAAGTAAACTGCACCACTACCAAAACTTTGCGGGGCAACGAAGCATATCTGCCCACGCGGAACGTGCCTTTTAAAACTTTTATGGGCTCGAATTTGGAGAGATAGAATGCCGGATAGCTGCCGGAAATAAAGCCGGTTAGTACTGTAAAAGCAATGGCAATTAACCAGAAAATCGGATTGCTCCAGGGCAAGGCAATATTTTTATCCGCCAGCCTGTTGAATAACGGCATCAGCAAAATCACCAACATTATTGATAATACAAAAGAGATACATGCCACCAAAACCGACTCGCTTAAAAACTGACCGATCAACTGCCCGCGTAATGAACCAACCGTTTTGCGGATGCCCACTTCCTTCGCCCTTTTTTCGCTGCGCGCAGTGCTTAAATTCATGAAATTGATGCAGGCAAGCAATAAAACAAATACCCCAATGATGGCAAACAACCATACGAATTGTATGCGCCCGCCAATGGCTTTCCCGTTTTTAAAATCGCTGTACAGCCGCCAGTTGTCCATCGGGTTCAGCAGCAGCGATTCTTTGCCGTCGGTAGCTGCATTCATGTGCACCATCGAAGCGTTTTTTATTTTGTCTGACACCTTTGCTATATCTGCTTTTTCGCTTACCTGCACATATGCCTGCCAGGAATGGTTGCCCCATTGCGTAGCGGCTTCTTTTAGCCAGTCTTCCGTTGTAATGTATTTGTTCCAGGGAAGCAGCAATTTTGTTTCATACAAGGTAGTGTTATGCGGAAGATCTTCAAAAACACCGGCTACTTTAAAATCTGTCTTGTTATCAAATTTCACGGTTTTATTCATTGCTTTGTTTACATCGCCGAATAACGATTTGGCAAGCGAAGCGTTAAGTAAAACAGAAGAAGGATCGTTTAACGCATTCCTGTTTCCTGCCAGCATTTGTAAAGAAAACATATTGGTAAAATTGGCTTCCACCCACATGCCGCTGCCGGTAATTTTTTTATCGCCTACGGCCAGAATATGCCCGAAATTCCACGATGCCATAGCTACATTTTTAAAATCGCTGGCATACTTAGTTCGCAGCTCATTGCCAACGGGCATAGAAACCGCAGTGCCGGCTTCAGACGAATTGTCGTTATCAATAAAATTGGTCATTACCTGCGCAAGCTGTTTGTGGTTGGCATGATAATCATCGAACGTTACTTCATCCCAAATCCATAAGGCAATGAGCATAGCTACGGCCATACCAATCGCCAGACCAAGGATGTTAATCAGCGAATACACTTTGTTGTTAACCAGATTGCGCCACGCGATTTTGAAATAATTTTTAAACATGGTAAAAGTTTTACGTTGTATGTTTTAAGTTGTACGTTATAAGTCAAAGCATTCACAATTCATCATTCATAATTAAACTACTCCGTTCGCAAACTCATTACCGGGTTTGCCATCGCCGCTTTAATGGCTTGAAAGCTCACCGTCAGCAAGGCAATCAGCAATGTAACAATACCGGTAACAAGGAACACCCACCATTCTATGCCGATACGGTACTGATAGCTTTGCAGCCAGCTATGCATTGCCCACCAGGCAATGGGAAACGCAATGAGAATGGCAATGGCAGCGAGCTGTATAAAATCTTTCGACAGCACTGCAACGATATTGCCGGTTGATGCGCCTAATACTTTGCGCACGCCAATTTCTTTCACCCGTTGCTGCGCTGCATACGCCGACAAGCCGAACAAGCCTAAACAAGCCAGCACAATGGCGATTGCGGAGAACAAATTCATCATTACCCCAAGCCGCAATTCGGCATCGTACAACGTATTATAATCTTCATCTAAGAAGCGGTAATCAAAGGGTCGTTCGGGCACCAGTTCTTTCCATTTTGTTCCTAAAAAAGAAAGCGTTTGCCGCAGGTTGCGCCCGCTTAGTTTTATCAGCAACTCCCTGCCGCCTTCTTCGGGAAACAAGACAATGGGTTTGATGGGATTGTGCAGCGATTCAAAATGAAAATCTTTTACCACACCCCGCACATAACCCGGTCGCGTAGCATCTAAAAACATTTTTTTGCCAATGGCTTCTCCCGGTGTCCAGCCCAACTGTCGCGCTGCCGATTCGTTTAAAATAAAATGAAACAGCGGGTCCTTCTGTTCGTCGCCGGCATCTTTCATGTCTTGCCGGCTGAGGTTGCTGCCGGCAATTAATTGCATACCGGTTGTCTGTATAAAGTCTTCATCAATGGGGTTGGCAGTTACAGCAAGCTGTTCTGTTTCGGGCATCATATCAGAGCGCATGTTGTATCCGCCGCCGCCTTCTACCGGCGAGCGATAGCAGCTTGAAACGCTGACTACATCCGGGTTTTGCTTTAGTTGCTGTTTAATTAACGGAATGCGATCCTGCAATTGATAACCTGTTTTTAATACAATGACATGCTCACGATCGTAGCCTAATTTTTTGTGCTGGATATAATACAACTGCTGCTGAATGATAAAGGTGGAAATAATGAGAAACACAGAAATAACAAACTGAAAAACGATCAGCGATTTGCGAAGCCACTGCGCTGAACCTGTATTTTTAAACGCACCTTTCAACACTTTCACCGGCTGAAACTGCGACAAGATAAACGCCGGGTAGCTGCCTGCCAGCAAGCTGATGCAAACAACTGCCAGTACAATGAAACCAATGAACGGAAGCGAGAACAGAGAACCAACCGGCAGTTGCTTTTTGGTTAACTGATTGAAAAGGGGCAGGAGTAATACCGCAGCAATAAGACTAATGGCAACTGCAATGACACACAAAGCCGCCGACTCGCCGATGAATTGCCAGAAAATTTGTTGCTTCTCCGCGCCCATCACTTTGCGCACCCCCACTTCTTTGGCCCGTTCAACAGAACGCGCAGTGCTGAGGTTGATATAGGTAAAGCAGGCGATGATAAGAATGAGCAAAGCCACAGCCGCGAGAATATAGATATAGGTGATGCTGTTGTTGGGTTCAAAACCGGCATATTCAGAATGCAGATGGATGCGGGTAAACGGCTCTAAATAAAAGTTCACCGTAGCACCTTGTCCCTGCATTTCCTTTTTCATGAATGGGGGAAGTTTCGCCTGCAGCGAAGCAATCGCATTTTTGTTTTTTAGTAAAAGAAACGTGGTATAATTCGCATCCCAATAAGTGTCTTCATAGTCCGGCGTGATGCCCAATGAAGAAAAGGAAGCGAGAAAATCAAATTTAATCTGCGAGTTGGAAGGACAGTCCGGCATCACACCGGTAATCTGATAGAGGTTGCTGTCGCTGCTTATCTTCAACGCTTTGCCAACCGGATTTTCATTGCCAAAATATTTATGCGCCGCTGATTTGGTCAGTACCACGTTATGCGGCGAAAGTAAAGCTGTGCGCGGGTTTCCGCTCGTTAAGCGAAAAGAGAAGATATCGAAAAAAGAAGGATCGGCATATAAAAAACGCTTCTCGGTAAAAAGCTTATCGGCATAGCTCACCACTCTTTCATACTGCACCAGTTTAACCGCCGATTCTACCTCAGGAAAGGTTCGTTTCAACACCGGTGCCACACGAACGCTGGTAAAGTTTCCTTTCGCCGATTCGCCGCCGCCAAACTTGTATTCCATAATGACACGCGCAATGCGGTCGCCATTCTTTTGAAAATCATCATAGCTTGCTTCATGCTGAATATACAGCGCGATGAGCAGGCAACTGGTGATGCCAAACGTTAGCCCAAACACATTGATGAAGGAAGCCGTTTTGTTTTTCCACAGTTTGCGAAGAATGATTTTAAAATAGTTATTGAACATAGCTGTTGTTTTCTGATTTGTGATTTTTCGATTTGTGATTTACCAATTCCCTTCTCCACCTGTGGAGAAGGGTTAGGGATGAGGGCTACTCTGTTCGCAAGCTCTTTACCGGGTTGGCAATGGCGGCTCTTATTGTTTGAAAACTTATTGTAATCAATGCTATAAATATTGCCGATAGACCCGCCACAATAAAAACCCAGAAACTTATAGTAATCCTGTAAGCAAAATCAGTAAGCCAATTGTGCATTAAATAATAAGCAACCGGTGTAGCAATAGCAAAGGCAATTGCAATGAGTATGATAAATTCTTTTGAAAATAAATAAACGATACTACCCGCAGTAGCACCCAGCACTTTACGAATGCCAACTTCTTTTATGCGCTGCACTGCCATGAAGGAGGCTAAACCATACAACCCAAGACAGCTAAGGAATATAGCGATGGCTGCAAAAATTTTATACAATTGCGCTAACTGGTTTTCCTGTTTGTAAAAGCTTGCTATTTTATCATCTAAAAACCTGTATTCATAAACAGAATTTGGACGTGTTTGCTGCCATATTTTTTTGATGAATTGCATAGAAGTCGCCATGTTTGCAATGGAAAGTTTTATGGAAGCCTGGCGGTACATGGTACTGTTTGTGCTAATAAGTAACGGTGCCAGGCTCTGGCGTAAAGACCGGTCATTAAAGTCTTTTACAACGCCAACAACAGGGCATTTTATTAAACCATTCAACATGTTTATTTCTTTGCCAATTATATCTTCCGGCTTTTTAAGCCCTAAGCTTTTCACGAACGATTCATTCACCAAAAATTCCTGTGTATAACCGGAAGGTTTCAAATTTCGTCCGGCAACCAATTGTAATTTATAAGTGGGCACATAGTCATTGTCCACGAACTTGCTGATAGCCTGAAAATCTGCATCTTTTAATGCATGGTCAAATTTAAATGTGGTAAACATATTATTATTGTCTTCCATCGGGGAGTTGGAATTGAAGCTGACTGACTGCGCCCCGTTTGTCAATAATTGTTGTTTTAAATAATCTGTTTGCTTGTCGCCGGTACTGTCCGGGCGATAGGGAATATTTACGATGGCATCTTTATCAAAGCCCAGCGGTTGATTCATAAAATAATTCATTTGCTGCACAATGATGAGTGTGCCGATAATGAGCGCCTGTGCAATGATGAACTGAAACACGACCAATCCTCTTCTTAATGGAATTCCTTTTGTAGTATTGGCGGTGAGCTTACTTTTTAAAGCAGTAACAGGATTGAAACGTGATAACACAATGGAAGGATAAAAACCGGCAAGTGCAGTTACCACAATTGTTACAGCAAGAAGAAATAAAATAATAGAAGGATTAATGAATATCCTGAATGAAAGCGAAAACTCTAACAGTTGATTTATATAAGGCAGTGCAAGCACTGTAATGCCTGTTGCAAGCGTTAGAGCAATGATAACGATCAAAAATGTCTCAACGATAAACTGCATTTGTAATTGCCATTTATTGCTTCCCAGCACTTTCCGTACACCAATTTCTTTGGCCCGGTTAACAGCCTGTGCAGTAGAGAGATTGATAAAGTTTACGCAGGCAATTAACAGAATGAAGGCTGCAATCAGCCACAATACATTGATCAGTTGATGACTGATTATTTTGTTGCTGTAATTGCCTGCTTCTGCATCGTAATGCACAGCGCTTATTGGTTGAATGATATAGCTATCCTTATTATCTGCAGGTTGTACTTTTCGTGCATATTCGCTTAGTTGCTGATTAAAATTATCGGCAGACATACGGAGCGGCAACAAAACATAGCAACCAAAATCAGGTGCTGTTTGTTTCCAGTTCCCTTGTTCAAATCCGTATTTTTTATCACCTGTAAAATCTGTTCCCCAGGCAACCACTAATTTTAACCCGAAGTCTGTATTTGCCGGTAAGGTTGCAAGAATGCCGGACACCTTGAGTGCCACAGGCGGAAACTGAAATAATCCGGCACTTATGCTGTAATATCCGGTTATCGTAATGGTTTTACCCATGGCTGTTTTCCAGTTGCCGAAATAGGTGTCTGCAATTTCTTTTGTAAGCAAAACATTGTTTGGATCCTTTAAAGATTCATACGAACCGGCGAGCAGTGGAAAATTAAACATCTTAAAAAATGATGGTGATGTATAAAATACACCGCTTTGCTCTTTAAAATTTTTTACAGGTATTCCGTTATCATCAAGCACCTGCAATTCATCATTATGACTTGCATACACCGGAGCTACCTGTTCCAATTGCGGAAATGCGGTTTTCAAATTTTCAGGCAGCGGGAACGGAACGTTTTTCGCATACGTAATCGTTCCTGCGTCTGCATGATGTTGTTCAGTCAACACACGATAAATGTGGTCTTTCTTTTTATGAAAATCATCAAAGCTTGTTTGATATTGTATAATGATAAAGATCATCATGCAAACAGCAATACCAACCGCTAAGCCGGAGATGTTGATGATAGCATAATTCCTGTTGCGGGTTAAACTTCTGAATGCGGTTTTCACGAAGTGTAGTGCAGGGAAATAATTTTTAAACATTGTACTTTATTTTTAAGAATTAGCTATGCGCATTACGCTGAATAATTTTTGTAAATTTGAAATGCAATAAAATTTATGATTATGGAACGTATTGTAATTGAAGTGGATGATGACACTGCGAAAAAGTGGCGGTTGTCGTCCCAAAAACGCAGAAACAGAGTTACTCAACAAGTGAATATCACATTGGCAAAAGAACTTGCTGATTCTAAAGAAGACTTTCTTCAGTATCTGGATGAGCTTCGCAGTACTATGAAAGAGCGTGGGCTTACAGAAGAAATTCTTCAGAAAATTTTGAGTAATGAATAAGCTTTTTGTATTGGATACAAACAATTTGGTTAGCGCTTTTTTAATTGAAGGAACGATAACTGCCCAGGCGATGGATAAAGCTGTTGTGTTGGGACAGTTGATTTTTTCAGATGCTACCATAAATGAATTTGTTGAGGTATTATTTTGAAAAAAATTCGACAAATATTTTATGAATAATGAAGAAAAATTAGCAGCTCTCCAACCTATTTCATCAAACGCAAGATTTTTTTCACCAACAGAAATCATCACCGATTGCCGTGATCCTAAAGACAACAAACTTCTTGAACTTGCCGTAGCAGCAAACGCATCTTGTATTATTACCGGCGATAAAGATTTATTGGTGATGCATCCGTTTCGTAACATTCCCATTTTAAATGCTGTTGATTTTATTAATCGTTTTTAAACATTGTCTCAACCGGGATT
Source organism: Ilyomonas sp. (assembly GCA_965219515.1). Taxonomy (GTDB): domain Bacteria; phylum Bacteroidota; class Bacteroidia; order Chitinophagales; family Chitinophagaceae; genus Ilyomonas. The sequence goes on along the minus strand of OZ244776.1, from coordinate 4,422,279 downwards.
ATATGATTAAATACTTTTCTTGATTATGTCTTTCTGGATCATTTTAATCTTGAAATCCTATTAATTATGGTTCAAATGTTTTTTAACAGTTGATTTGTGATGGCTTCTTCCCTTCTCCACCCGTGGAGAAGGGTTAGGGATGAGGGTTTCACTCCGTTCGCAAACTCTTTACCGGGTTTGCCATGGCGGCTTTAATCGCCTGAAAGCTTATCGTTATTAAAGCAATGAACACAGCCACAACACCCGCCAGCGCAAGCATCCACCAACTGATGGTGATGCGATAGGCAAAGTCCTGCAGCCATTGATTCATTACCAGCCAGGAAACCGGCAAGGCAATGAGCATAGCAATCAAAACAACTTTGAGTAACGCTGTAGTGAGTAAAGAAACCAGACTGCCGACACTGGCGCCCAGCACTTTGCGGATACCGATTTCTTTTACCCGCTGGCTTACCGTAAACGTGATTAGTCCGAACAAGCCCAGACAGGCAATGCAGATGGTAAGAATAGTAAAGCCAAGCAATACTTGTCCCTGCCTGTCTTCGTCATGATATTGCGCAATAAAATTCTTATCAAGTAAGTGATATTCGAAAGGTGAAGAAGCATCAAATTTTCGAAAGGTCTGTTCGATAAAAAGCAATGCCTGCGAAACGTTGCGCCCAGACATATGCACATACATATTATCCTTGTCTTTCGCCCGTTGCGGCAACTGCATAATCATCGGCTCTATCTTGTGCTGCAATGAGTAAATATGATAATCGTGTATCACGCCGATGATGGTTATATAAGTGATCTTGCCGGTTGAATCAGCACCGCGGGAAATCCGTTTTCCCACACCGGTTTGCCAGCCCTGCTTTTTGATGAAAGTCTCATTCACAATAGCAGTGTTGCTGTCTGATAATATACCCTTTGAAAAATTTCTTCCTTCCAGCATCCGTATCTGCATCGCCGGAATGAAGTCTTCATCTATCGTTAAGCCGTAAGCCAGGTTGCTGTGCGTGTCCATCACGCCGTTCTTTTCCACGCTGTAATCCATCATACCAATATCGTTGTTGCCGATAGGATTACCTGCCGTAGCAACCGCTTTCACCAACGGATTTTGCAACAATGCCATCCGCAGGGCAGACACCTGATTTCTCACGTCCCTGTTATCAATATGAAAGGTGAGCATCCCATTTTTATCAAACCCTAAATCTTTATGGCTCACATAGTTGATCTGCAAATAAATAATGAGCGAAGCAGCAATCATAACTACGGTCACGGCAAACTGGAATACAACCAATGACTTTCTGAAAATCTCCTGACCTTTCACGTCGCCCAATTGATTTTTTAGAGCCGGGATGGTTTTGAAACGGGATAAGAAAAAGGCAGGATACAAACCACCAATCAAAGCAGTTAGAAATGAAACACAAAGCAAAGCGATAACACTATACCCCGCACCAAAATGCCAGACCGATAAACTCTTTCCGGTAAGCGAATTGAAAAAAGGCATCGTAAGACTTGCCAGTATCACGCTAATAAAGGCGGCGGAGAAAATGATAACAATAGATTCTGTCAGAAAAAGATGAATCAGGCTACTGCGGCTTGAGCCGGTTATTTTTCGTACCGCTACTTCGCGCAGGCGAACCGAAGCGCGCGCCGTAGTGATATTGACATAATTGATAAACGCAACCAGTAAAATAAGAAACCCGACAACGGATAAGATATAGATGTATTTTATATCTCGGTTTTCGCCAAGCTCATAGCTCAGGTGAGAATGCAGATGGATGGAAAGTAAAGGTTGCAGTTCTATTTTGTAATGAATATCGCCTACTTTTTGTGTAAAATATTTATTGACAAAAGCCGGCATCTTTGCCTGCAGCCGGTTGATGTCTGCATTCTTTTTCAGGAGTATATATGTATAAATACTCAGGCTTCCCCAATCATCTTCATAATTCTCCGGCATACTGCGGAGCGCATTGAAAGTAACATGAGAATTTTGTGGCACATCTTCTATAACACCGGTTACAACGCTGGGATTATTATCTAAGTAAACGGTTTGGTTTATTGCATCCTCAGCATGACTGAACAGCTTAGCGGCAAGTGATTGGGTAAGCACAATTGTATTGGGTTTGTTCAGTGCATTATTACCACCTGCAAGAAAATGATAAGTGAATATGCTAAAGAACGAAGCATCGGTAAAAAAGATAGCATTGTCTTTTATCCGCTTATCGCCATGGCGAATAATGCCGCCGCCTTCGGGATCAATACGCGCTACTTTTTCTACTTCGGGAAAATCTTTCTGAAGCACTTCCGCCATACGACCCGATGTGCCCGTAACATCAAACTTCTCATCGCCCCATTGACCATGAGAAGCCAGCCTGAATATCCTGTCTCTTTTTGCGTGGTAGTTGTCATAACTCAGCTCGTCTGCTACAAAAATAATGATCAGCCATACGGCGGTTAAACTCAACGCCAATCCTGTTATATTAATGAACGAATAAACCTTATTGCGCAGCAGGTTTCTGAATGCTGTTTTGAAATAATTTTTAAACATGTTCTAAGTTTTAAGTTGTATGTTTTACATTATAAGTTTAAAAACATTCATAACTCATCATTCATAATTCATAATTAAACTACTCCGTCCGCAAGCTCTTTACCGGGTTGGCAATGGCTGCTTTTATTGCCTGGAAGCTGATTGTTACAAGTGCAATAAAAACTATTGCCGCTCCTGCTAAAGCAAACATCCACCAGCTAATACTGATGCGGTAAGCAAAGTCTTGCAGCCATTGATTCATCACATACCAGGCAATAGGTGAAGCGATAACAAACGCAAGAATGATCAATCTGATGAATTCTTTTGAAATGCTTTCAATAATATTCATTACAGAAGCACCTAACACTTTCCGGATACCGATTTCTTTGGTACGTCTCAATACTACAAAAGTTGTAAGACTTAGCAATCCAAGACAGGCAATGCCAACAGCCAAACCAGTAATGATGGCAATCATAGTTCCGGCTTGTCTTTCAGATTGATACACTTCTTTGAAATGTTGATCCAAAAACTCGAAAAAAATATCAGGATTGCCTGACACTGATTTTAATGTGCTTTCCACTTCCTTTACAGTATTCGATACATGAGCTGTTGTTATCTTAATGTACAACTGATTTTGCCAGACCGGTACATAATCAATGGCACTGATAAGCAGTGGTTCTATTTTCGTGTGCAGGGAACTATAGTTGAAATTTTTTACAACACCTACGATGGTGCCCGGCGGAAAAGAAGTAAGATTGATTTGTTTACCAATCGCATTGGAATAACCAATTTGTTGGGCAAGCGTTTCGTTAATAAGATATTCGTTGGCAGAATTGTTTTTACCGAAATCGCGACCCGACACTATTTTCATTCCGAAAAAAGAAATATAATTGGTTGCCACATTTTCAAAGTTTACAGATATCTGTTTGTTTTCGCCATCAGGAGCTATGTAGTTAACCCCGAAAAGCGAACCGTTGCCGCCTAAATCCATAAAGCCATAAGTAACATCGGTTACGCCTTTTATCTTTGATAGCCCGGAACGCAATACCGGCAACTTGCCTGCGCTTTGCGCATCTAACGGAACCTTGATTACCTGGCTGTAAGAATAACCCAGATTCTTATTTTGCAAATACCGTAGCTGGCTGATAAAAACAATCAGGCTTACAATAAAAACAATGGCAATTGCAAACTGACCTGTTACCAAAATGTTACGAAGCGTAATACGTGAACCGCCAAACAAGATTTTGTTTCTCAAAACCCGGTTGATTTTAAAAGATGAAATCAACCATGCCGGATAAATACCCGCAAGCAATGTGATAGTCAGCAAAATAACTGCATAGATAAATATCAGTTTAGTTTCGTATAAACTACTTATCGTCAGTTGTCTGTTTAAAATCTGATTGAGATAAGGAAGAAAAAGAATCGTCAGAACAACAGACAATAACAGAGCCATCAGAACAGAAATAAACGTCTCTGTCAATACCTGAAGAATAATATGAAAGCGTTTTGCTCCAATAATTTTTTTAATAGCAATTTCTTTACCCCGGTAACCTGCAATGGCAATGGTTAAATTGATAAAATTAATACAGGCCACAATAAATATTGCCAGTCCGATAACGATGAAAATGGTAATGTACTTATCATCAATTTTATTGTAATTGAAGTAGTCATAGTTAATATCTGTAGATTGCGTATGCACTTCTTCCAAAGGCTGCAACCGCATATCAATGAATTTGTTTTTTGCGTGTATCGTTTGGGTAAGTTTGTTTTGAAGAGAAGTAATATCAACGCCACGTTGCAACTTCAGATAAGCCGGACCTAATAAAGCTCCATAATTGTCTTCTAAGCCACCTGTAATTTCTTTAGGCATGGGAAGCAATCCTTCTACCTGCAAATGTGATGTTTGGGGAAAATCAGCCATTACATTACTTACTGTTATATATATAAACGTACTGTCTGTTGTATGCATCAGAAGCGTTTTATTTACGGCTGAAGTATTGCCAAAAATTTTCTCTGCTAAAGTTTTTGTAAGAACAATGCTGTTTGGATTACGGACAAAGTTGCTTCTATCTCCATCTATTATTGACACGTTGAACATATCAGCAAAAGAAGTGTCTGTACAAGCAAGCTTGCCTGTTCTTATTTTTTTACCATTGTACTCCAATATTGTGGATGGATAAATAAAAGGTGTTGCCGGTAAAATGCGTGTATAACTTTTGATTTCAGGATGATTATCCGTAAGATAAGAAGCGATAGGCGAACCAATGGCTGCTGACAATTGCGGAGGTGTTCCATTGTAATGAATGTATTCATTCAGCCGGTAAATCTCTGCCTTATTCGTAACGCTGTTATCAAAACTGATTTCATTATTAACAAACAACCCAATCAGCAGACAAGCTGCTATCGCTATCCCAAGCCCAACGATGTTAATAGCCGTATATCTCTTGTTGCGTATCAGGTTGCGCCAGGCGATTTTAAAATAATTTGTAAACATGGTAGAAGTTTTACGTTGTATGTTTTACGTTATAAGTACAAAAACATTCATAATTCATAACTCATAATTAAACTATTCCGTCCGCAAGCTTTTCACCGGGTTGGCTATCGCTGCTTTGATTGCCTGGAAGCTTACCGTTATTAATGCAATTAGAATCGCTAAAAAACCGGCGGCAATAAATATCAGCCAGCTTATTTCGATACGGTAACTATAATTTTGCAACCAGTTGTGCATCACAAGCCATGCGACAGGAAATGAGATAAGGCAGGCAATACCCACAAGCCATAAGAAATCTTTCGACAATAAACCGGCAACGCCCTGCACGCTTGCGCCCAGCACTTTGCGGATGCCGATTTCTTTTTTTCTTCGTTCTGCTGTATAAGCGGCTAAGCCAAATAAACCCAAACACGAAATAAAAATGGCAAGCACTGCAAAAACGCCGGCTAATTTGCCAATTAAAGTTTCTGTTTGAAAAAGCTGGCTGAAGGAATCATCCACAAATTTGTATTCAACAGGATAACCAGGATTATTTTTCTTGATGATGTTTTCAATTTGCGGCAACGCTGTTTTTAAATCTGCATTGGCAGGCAGGCGAATGGAAAGAAAATTTGTGCTTGCCGTATCCGTATATAAGATTAAAGGAGCGGCGGATGAATACATATTATTGTATAAAAAATCATTTACAACACCAATAACATTCAGCTTGCTATCACCCCAATAAACAACATTTCCCACCACATTTTTTTTGGAGATAAGTTTTGCCATCGCATCATTTATAATAATGTTGCTGGTATCTGTATTCACGCCATGATAAAAATCTCTGCCTGCTTTCAACTTCATGCCCATGGTTGAAATATATTCAGGGCTAACCGATTGAATTGTTATTAAAACCTGTTTGTTCGGATCTTTTCCATCCCAGTTAAAATCAGAGGTATTGCTGCCAAGTTCCAGCACCGTACTTTGGCTTAATGTTGCGTTTTCTGCTACACCGCTTTGCTTTAAATCATTTTTTATAACATCAAAATTCTGCTTCATGTTACCATTCAGATCCAGGTAAATAAGGTCTTGTTTATTATAGCCAAGGTTTCTTTCTTTTATATGATTTATTTGCTGATAAATGATAATGGTGCAGATGATAAACGTTACCGAAATGGCGAACTGTACAATCACCAATCCTTTGCGTATAAAACCTGCTGAACCCGATTTGATTCGTATGCCTTTCAGCACGCCAACCGGATTAAATGATGATAGATAAAACGCAGGATAACTGCCGGCAATCAAGCCGCAAAGAATGGCAATTGCAATCAGAGCGCTTATATGCGAAGGATAAAAAAGATGTACCGAAAGCTGTTCATTCAACAAATTATTAAAAGCAGGTAAGGCAAGATAAATAATCGCCACAGCAAGCAACGCTGAAATAAAACTCAGGATTAATGATTCGCCGATAAACTGAACAATAAGTTTTGTTTTACCTGCACCCAACACTTTTCTTACGCCCACTTCTCTTGCCCGCTGCTCAGAACGTGCCGTGGCAAGGTTCATAAAATTAATGCAGGCAATGATTAAAATGATCCAGGCAATCAGGCTGAAAAGACTTACATATCTTACTCTGCCTGGCACTTCTTTACCATCATTATAACTATCATATAAACGCCAGCGGCTCATGGGGTATATTGACATTCTTGCATTGATGGAAGTATCTTTTGTTTGTATGTAATTGTATAATGTTTTGTTTATGTTATCCACGTTTACATTCGGTTCTGTTTCTGCGTAGGTTACAATGCCGTTGCTGCCCAGTTGCTGCAGCCAGGGATTATCGTTTACATAAATCTGAAAAGGTGAAAGCCAGTCAAATTGGAAAGAAATATTTGTGGGAAGATCTTTTATAACACCTGAAACAATGTAATTTTTTTGATTGTTTATTTTTATTGATTTGCCAATCACATTAGTGGAACCAAAAAACTTCTTTGCCATTGTTTCAGAAATAACAACGGAATACAAATCAGTAAAAGCCTGCGAAGCATTGCCGGCAATAAACTGCAGTTGAAACATAGATAAGAAGGAAGAATCAACATACAAGCCCTGCTCATAAATTGATTTATCATTCAACGAAAACAATACACGGTTTCCCCAGGTGGTGCGGGCTGTATTTTTTATACCGGGAATTTCAGCTTTCATTCCCTGTGCCAGCGGACCTGGCGTTGCATCAAACGTGTAAGTCTGACCATCATAGGTTTGCCGGTCTTTTACTTTATATAAATGATCGCGGTTGCTGAAATAATGGTTCCAGGTTACTTCATTTTCCACCCATAAAAATATCAAAGCCGCGCAGGCAATACCAATTGCCAAACCGGCAATATTTAAAAAAGTGTAACCTTTATTTTTCCACAGATTGCGGAACGTTGTTTTGAAATAATTTGTAAGCATGAGTGCAAGTTTTACGTTGTATGTTTTACGTTATAAGTTTTATTCATGATTCTTCTTCCCTTCTCCACCCGTGGAGAAGGGTTAGGGATGAGGGTCACTCCGTTCGCAAGCTTTTCACCGGGTTAGCAAGAGCGGCTTTGATGGCACGATAGCCAACCGTAAGCCACGCAATGAATAGTGAAAAAAGCATAGCCGCAGCAAACACCAGCCAGCTTATTTTAATATGATTGTAAAAACCCTGTAACCATTGGTGCATGAGATAATAACCCACCGGCGCAGCAATTAAAAAAGCCACTCCAATCAGCAGCGTAAATTCTTTTGAAAAAAGATAAACAATGCTCTGCACCGAGGCACCCAATACTTTACGAATGCCCACTTCTTTTGTTTTCTGCGCTGCCATAAAAGAAACCAATCCATACAAGCCTAAACAGGAAATAAATATGGCTAACAATGCGGCAATTTTAAACAGTTGCGAAGCCAATACTTCGCTGGTGTAAAACTGATTAACTTCTTCATCTACAAAATGCAAATCGTATATGTAAGTCGGATAAACAGTGGCAAAGGTTTTTTGCATCGCTGCCAGTGTTGCCTGCATAGAAGAGGGATCGATTCGCACTGCCAAGCTTGCCAACCCGCCGGAAGAGAAAGTAGAAATAGCCAGTGGCTCTGCCGCTTCCTTTAACGACTTGTTGCTGAAGTCGTGCATTACGCCAACAACAGGCAGCTTTACACTATCAAATAAAATTGTTTTCCCTATTATGCTGGTGAGTGAAGAGAAGCCTAGTTTTTTTACTAACGTTTCATTTACCAGCAGCTCACGCATGGTATCGCTGGCATACGGTATTCGCCCCGCCAGCATACCAATCTGAAACGTCTTTATATAATCAGTATCAGCAGCCAGCAGGTTTATGTTAAAGTCTTTTTTTTCCGTCTCGTTATTAAAATAAAAAGGCTGATAATACATACCAAACGCAACCGGTGGCGTCTGGCAAAAAGAGGCAGCCGACACACCGGGAATCGCCAGCATTTTGGTTTTGAGATAACTGTATAGCTGCCTGTCCGTGCTATCGCTGGGCAGGTCAACCATCGCCACCGCATTTTGATTAAAGCCCAAAGGCTGATTTTTAAAAAACTGCATTTGCTGCACAATAATGATTGTACCAATGAGGAGAAATTGAGCAATTACAAACTGGAAAACAACCAATGCCCGACGGATAGAAATACCGCCGGCGCTGGTGGTATTTATTTTATTTTTAAGAGCCTGTATAGGTTGGAAACCAGACAGGACAATGCCTGGATAAAAGCCTGCAAGAAAAGTAACCACAACACACAATAAAAGCAGAAACAGGAGAACAGAAGGAGATTGGATAACGCTTAATGAAAGCGATTTATTAACCAGGCCGCTAATGTAAGGAAGCGCTAACAATGCCAGCCCATAACCAAGCAATAACGAAATAAAAGTGATTAATGCGGTTTCCTGCAGAAACTGGCCAAATACATGCAGGCGACTACCGCCGAGCACTTTTCTAACGCCGATTTCTTTGGCTCTTGTAATGGATTGCGCCGTTGCAAGATTGATAAAATTAATACAGGCAACCAGCAACAGGAACAGTCCGATTATACCAAGCGACCATAGTTCTTTATGTGTAAGCGCATCACCTTTGAAGGTGTAAAAATCTTCGTTCAAATGAATCTCCTTTAATGGCTGAAATGCAAGAGTCGTCTTCGTTTTCTGACCATTGGCTTCATTTGAAACTGGATAATACTTTTTTACAAAGCCGGTTAATGGTTGCTGAAAATCTCCCGCTTTCGCGGCTGGCGGCAGCAATACAAAACACTCGGAACTCCAGGATACATCCTGCCAGTTATTCTCATTTCCCCACGCGTTATTGATGTTTCTGAAAGTAGCATAAGAAGCGCCCATACTTACTTCCAAATCAGTATTCTGCGGCGAGTCTTCAAACACACCAACCACCTGCAGGGGAATGCGGTGCGACCACATCTGAACCGTTTTTCCCAATGCGTTTTTCCAGTTACCAAAAAATTTACCTGCCAGGCTTTGGTTAATAACAACCGTATTGGGTTCAGTTAAACGCTTTGCATTGCCTGATAGCCATTTGTAATTGTAGATACTGAACAGCGATGGCTCGGCGAAGAAAATGCCTTCTTTTACCTTCACTCTTTTTTCATCCGCAAGGTCTTTGCCGGTAACGGGAATATGAATTTGCGCACCGCCGATATTCCATACGGCGGCTACTTTTTGCAGTTGTGGGAAGTCTGACCGCAACGCATTCGCCAGCGGTACAGGCACCGCGCTTTGATGACCGGTTACTTCTCCATTGCTATAATTGGAATAAGTAGTAACAACACGGCAGATCCGGTCGCCCTTTGTTTGAAAATCATCATAGCTGAATTCATAATGAATGATAAGGAAAATGAGCAAAGCAGAAGTAATGCCGACCGCAAGTCCTAAAATGTTTATTATCGAGTAGGCTTCCTTTCGATGGAGATTCCGCCACGCCGTTTTGAAATAATTTTTAAACATAAAAAGATGATTTTTGACAGTTGATGTAAGATTTGTGATGTTCCGGATTCGTAAATCTGCTTTCAAACTCCCCTTCAGGGGATGGGGGCACTACTCCGTTCTTAAGCTCTTCACCGGGTTGGCAATGGCTGCTTTAATTGCCTGATAACTTACTGTAACCAACGCAATCAGCACCGACAGCAAACCGGCAAGTGCAAACACCCACCATTCAATGTTAATGCGATAGGTGTAAGAAGATAACCAGCGGCTCATCGCCCACCAGGCAACCGGCGTGGCAATGAGGAAGGAAACAATTACTAGCGTTATAAAATCTTTCGATAACAGCGTGGTAATATTGGTTACCGAAGCACCCAGCACTTTGCGCACGCCTATTTCCTTGATGCGGTTTTCGGCCATGTAGGTTGCCAGGCCAAACAAGCCCAGACAGGAAATAAAAATGGTTAATCCGGCAAACAAAGCGGCTAATGTGCCAATGCGTTGTTCTTCCTGAAACTTTTGTGCATATTCTTCATCCACAAACTTGTAATCGAACGGATAACTTGGATTGTATTTTTTAAATACTTTTTCTGCCAGCGATAATGCTTCTGCGGTTGATTTTGCAGGGTTGAGTTTGAAGTGAATGGTAGTAAACCACGAACCCGGCCCCATCACAATCAATTGCTGCACTTTATCGTATGGCGACTCATAAATAAAATCTTTCAATACGCCTACTACCGTCCACTCTTTGCCATCGGTTTTTACAATCTGTCCCACCGGGTTCTTAAACCGCATCATTTTCACTGCCGTTTCGTTTAGCAACATCGCGGTGCTATCGGCAGGATAGTTCTTAATGTCAATGTCTCTGCCCTGCAGTAAGGTAACGCCCATCGTCTTTACAAAATCGGCGTCAGAAGCCATTCTTACAAAGTCTATCTTCTCATCGCCGGGTTTGGCATCTGCCCAGCTAAAACCCCATCCATCGCTGTATCGCTGCGTGATGGGACTCATACTTTTGGTAACGGCAACCGCCGCACCGCTGCCCATTAATTCGTCTTTAATGGCGTCGTAATGCTTATCTACATCGCCCTGTACACCTATGTACACCAATTGGTCGCGCTTGTAACCGCTGTCTCTGTTTTGCCCATACTGTATCTGGCGCTCCACAATGATGGTGCAGATGATTAACGCAATGGCGAAAGTAAACTGCAATACCACCAGCACCTTGCGCGGCGTTACCAAAGCGTGGGCCGCTCTGAACGTGCCTTTCAGCACTTTTACGGGTTGATAGGATGATAAATAAAATGCGGGATAACTGCCGGCAATAAAGCCGGTGAACAAAATGAAACCAAGGAAAAGCAACCAGAACAGCGGGTTGCTGTAGGGAATGAACAATTGCTTGTCAACAAGCTGATTAAACGGCGGCAAACAAAGCTGAACAACAATCACAGCCAAAATGCCGGCAACAGAAGATAACAAAACACTTTCGCCGATAAACTGTGCCACCAGCCCGCTTTTTTGTGCACCAACCACTTTGCGGATGCCCACTTCTTTCGCCCGCTTTTCACTGCGCGCGGTGCTTAAATTCATGAAGTTGATGCAGGCGATCAATAAGATAAAAGCGGCAATCACGCCAAACAATTTTACCATTTCAATGCGGCCGGCAACAAAGTTTCCGTTCTCCGATTTTGAATACAACCAGGTATCTCGCAAGGGCCGCATAAATACCTGCGTGGTGCTTTTTTCGCCGTCTTTTGTGTGATTGATGGTAATGTTTTTCACCTTCGCATCAAAGGCAGTCCGGCTGATGCCCGACTTCAGCAACACATACGTTCCCACCGAGTTGTTGCCCCAGTATTCATCGTCATAACCTATCTTCTTCATGTAGCTCCAGGGCAGCAGATAATCAAAACTAAAACTGGTGTTGTTGGGCAGGTCTTTCATTACACCTGTTACGGTAAAATTATCGGTACTGTCTATGCGCACCACTTTGCCCATTGCATTGTCGTTACCAAATAATGTTTTTGCAAATTTTTCAGTAATTACAATATGGTTGATGCTACTTAAAGCCGTTGCTGCATTGCCTTTCAGCAAGGGAAACGAAAAGATATTGAAGAAGCCGGGATCGGTAAAATCGCCATGTGCATTTAAATGCTTATCGCCAATTGTAAATAAAAAATTCGCGTCATTCATCCGGGCAACGTCTTCCACATCGTTCGGATATTCGAGCTTTAACGTAGTTCCTAAAATTTTAGGTGTATTGCTCCATGCCCACAGTTCGCCATTGAAATGATCGCGGTTACTGGCAAGGTAAATACGGTCGGTTTTAGCATGAAAACGATCCATGCTCAGTTCATTCTGTATCCACAACAAAATAAGAATGGCGCTTGCCATACCAATGGCAAGACCTAAAATGTTGATTGCAGAAAATCCTTTGTTTCGAAGTCCGTTGCGCAAAGCAATTTTAAAAAATTTTTTAAGCATAAAACGATGGTTATTATCAGTGGGTAAGTGAATGGTGAATTGTCAATTGTACATCTTTGTTACAATCAATACGGGCTAACCCGAATTCATTTTCCAATGCCTGTGCCAATGCCAAAACGCTTTACGGGCAAGGGTTTGCGGGATTTTTAAAATGCGAAGTGTTCGATAACGAACACCATTTGTACGGTTATGAAGTACCCCCATCCCCTGAAGGGGAGTTTGAAAGTTTGCTGCATAATTGTCTTACTACGCATATAAAAAATAAATCAAAGCCGTTATTTATAATCCTGTTTTAAAACTTCCCTTTAGGGGATGGGGGCAGTTTTCTTTCGCCCCTTTAGGGGATGGGGGCTTATTTTTGCCTTTCTTAAACATCAATTTATGCAAGCCTGGCAAGATTATATCGAGCAAAACAAGCAACGTTTTTTAGATGAACTGATTGCGTTGTTGCGCATTCCCAGCGTAAGTGCGCGCAGTGAGCACAAAGAAGATATGCTGCGCTGCGCCGAAGCGGTGAAGCAACGCCTTACAGAAGCTGGTGCTGACGGGGCAACGGTATTTGCCACCAAGGGTCATCCGGTGGTGTATGCCGAAAAAATAACAGACCCGTCAAAGCCAACGGTGCTTGTTTACGGGCATTACGATGTGCAGCCGCCCGACCCGATTGAGCTTTGGCACAGCGGCCCTTTTGAGCCGGTAATTAAAGAAGGAAAGCTTTATGCACGCGGCTCTGCCGACGACAAAGGGCAGTTTTATATGCACATCAAAGCGTTTGAAACGCTGATGAAAACAGCCACGCTTCCGCTTAACATTAAGTTCATCATTGAAGGCGAAGAAGAAGTGGGCTCGCCAAACTTAGCTATTTTTTTAGAAGAAAATAAAGCGATGCTGACAGCCGATGTGGTATTAATCAGCGATACTTCCATGATCAGTTTAGACACGCCAAGCCTCGATACCGGTGTGCGCGGCTTAAGCTATATTGAAGTAGAAGTAACCGGCGCCAACCGCGATTTGCATAGTGGCGTGTATGGCGGCGCGGTTGCCAATCCCATCACCATTCTGGCGCAGATGATAGCGAGCTTGCACGACGAAAACAACCACATAACCATTCCGCATTTTTATGATGACGTGGTGGTTGCTTCTGCTGAAGAAAGAAGCGAAATGGCAAAAGCGCCTTATGATGAGGAAGCGTATAAAGAAGATTTAGGTGTAAAAGAACTGTGGGGCGAAAAAGGCTATACCACCAACGAGCAAACCGGCATCCGGCCTACGTTAGAGCTTAACGGCATCTGGGGCGGCTATACCGGCGAAGGCGCTAAAACGGTGCTTCCTTCCAAGGCGTTTGCCAAGATTAGCTGCCGCCTGGTTCCCAATCAAAAACATCACGAAATGACAAAATTATTGATTGACCATTTGTACAAGATAGCGCCGGATTGCGTTATCATTAAAGCAGAAGAACACCATGGCGGCGACCCGTATTTAACGCCTATTGACAGCGTTGAATACAAAGCCGCAGCCAAAGCCATCGAAACCAGTTTTGGCAAACCGCCTGTGCCTGTTCGCGGTGGCGGCAGCATCCCGATTACAGCTTTGTTTGAAAGCATTCTGCAATGTAAAACCGTGTTTCTTGGCTTTGGTTTGGACAGCGATAATCTGCATAGCCCGAACGAAAAATTCGACCTGGCTAATTTTTATAAAGGCATCGAAACCATTCCGTATTTTCATCAATACTATGCAGAAATGAAAGGCTGAAATATATGAGGTGAGGTATGGGGTATGAGGTATGAGGAAGAAGGTTATAAATAGAGGAAACAAGGTTGAGATTGCAGGACTGAGGGTTTGAATGCATCAGGTAAAAAAGCAAGTCTCGCAGATGGCACAGGGTAATGCCGGAGTTTACATTTATCTGTGATAATTTGCGCTACCTGCGGGCTTACATTTTAAAGTGAAAACAATTTTATTAGTCAAAAAATTGAACTCATTTATCCATTTATACACTGCCTTTTTTAAAATATTTTTTATGAAACCATACTTCGTTTTTATCAGTTTATCCATTCTTCTTTCCTGCAACCTGATTGGCGGTGAACGCGTTGATGGCAACGGCCAGGTAACAACCGAAAACAGGCAGGTAAGCGGCTTTAAAAAAGTATCATCGTCCGGGCCAATGGACATTGTACTATCGCAATCGCCTGATTTTACGGTACGGGTAAAAGGCGATGAAAACCTGCTTTCCTACATCACCACAACCACCGAAGGCAACATGCTGAAAATAAAAATTAAACAGGGTTATAACCTGCGTCCTGAAAAGAACCTGCAAGTGTTTGTTGCGGCACCTGTTTTTACCGACATTTCGCTTGGCGGCTCAGGCAATATAACGTCTGACAATACATTAACCAGCGCCGATAAAATAAATTTTGATTTGAGCGGCTCGGGCAATGTTGAAGTAAAGATAGATGCGCCTGCCGTAGAAAGCCATACCAGCGGCAGCGGCGATATTGCCTTCAGCGGAAAAACGGGCGATGCTGTGATGTCGGTTTCAGGTTCGGGTGATATTCATTGCTTCGGGCTTACGAGTGAGAACGTTGGCATTACCATTAATGGCAGCGGCGATGCCGATGTGTATGCCACCAAACAACTGACGCTTACGGTAAACGGTTCGGGCGATGTTCGCTATAAAGGCGGTGCTTCGGTTAGCAGCCACATCAATGGCTCGGGCAGCGTTTCCAAAGCCGATTAGCGGAACGGTATGAGATGTGGGGTATGCGATTGTTAACAGGTTGCCCATTCAGTTCATGAAAGCGTGGTAACTATATTTGAGTGTTGCAATCAATGCGATATTTCATATACTCAACACAAATAATAACCAATGCGACACACCCTTTGTTTACTAATAATATGCTTATTCGTGCTTTCTGTTGTTGCACAAAAAACACCAAGTAATCATTTTATTTTAAAAGGTAAAATAGCAAAATCAAAAAGTCCAATAATTTATCTGATATATGACAAGAATGGAGAACGAATTAAAGATAGCTGTGAACTAAAACAAGAAAATTTTTATTTTAAAAGCAATATTGATGAGCCGACCTGGGCTATTCTGAGAGGCAATAATAAAATAATAGATGACGCAGAAAATCCAAATATTGTAGATTTCTTTTTGAGCCAACAACAATGACTGCAACCGCGCAATATGACCATTTTAAAGAGATAAAAATAACAGCTTCAAAAACACAACCTGAATACGAAATACTTCAAAAACAATATAAAAAATTAAATGAAAGCTCTGATTCTCTTGATGAAAAGTTTTCAAGCGTAAGCAAAAATTTCATAATCAATAATCCAACTCTTATGTAAGCGCTTTTGAATTAAATAGCTATAAAACAAGATGGACAATTGATTCAGTAAAATCATGCTATGAAAAACTTTCACCCTCTATTCAAAATAGTTCTTACGGAAAAGAGGTAAAAAAAGTTATTGATGAAATAGGAAATAATTCTGAAGGTAAGCCAGCCAAAGCTTTTACAACTACTGATATTAATAAAAATACCTTAAGCCTGTCAAACTACAAAGGTAAATATGTGCTGCTTGATTTTTGGGGCAGTTGGTGTGTGCCTTGCAGGCAAAGCATGCCACATCTAATTGACTTATTCAATCAGTATCATAATGACGGATTTGATGTTATTGCAGTAGCTGAAGAATTTAACCAAACTGAAGTGCCCTGGAAAGAGGCAGTAAAAAAAGACGGAACCGACATCTGGTATAATGTGTTAAGTGAAGTAAAATTCAATGTTGGCGACTCTTTAAATGAATCACAATCTATAACAAAGCTTTTTGGTGTTTATGTGTTTTCTACAAAAATCTTGATTGACAAGTCCGGAATTATTATTGGCCGTTATAGCGGAACTGAAAAAGAGCCATATCTTGATAAAACACTAAATGAAATATTTAAGTAATAATTCCCGCCAGCTTTACATTTTAGTATTTGTCTGATAATATCATAAGTAGCAAACTTCAGAAGAAGTCTGGCAATGCTTGCTTTTTCACATCTTGACGTAACGATATATATCCGCCTGCTTTTGCAATGCCATATTCAACGCAATACCTGCTGAAAAAAGACAACATAACAACCAGATCTGACAGATAAAAAGCTTACAGTACGCCCGTGCCGGCTTCTGCCACCGTATAATCCTGACTCACCTGCCCGCCGCTTACACCTATAGCGCCAACGATATCCTGCCCATCTTTCAGCAGCACACCGCCTGGAAAAGAAATCAGCCCGTTGTTGGAAATTTCAATGCCATATAAGTCTCCGCCGGGTTGCGAAAGCTTACCAATTTCACCGCTGTTCATATCAAAATAGTTAGCTGTCTGCGCTTTTTTAATCGCAATGTCTTTCGAGCCAAGCCATGCACCATCCATACGCACAAAAGCTACAAGATTACCGCCTCTGTCCACAACGGCAATATTCATGGGAACATTTATATCGGTTGCTTTTTCTTTGGCGGCGGCAATTACCTTTTCCGCCTGTTCAAGTGTAATGTTCATAGGTATTATGTTTATAATTATAAGGCAAACCAAAACAATGCCTTAATTGGGCAAGAGCTTACAACTTACCGTTGGAATGGAATAGCCTGGAAAACCAATAAGCTGCTGAAACGTTTTTTTCTAAAAAAAACTTTAATCAAATTGCTTCCGTTTGACAGATACATCGCAGCAAGTTGCTGTACCGGTTGTAAATTTTTTTCAGTCAATAAGTTTTAGCTTCAGAAAGCTATCGCCCGCAAAATCGTTATATGGCTTTTTTGAGACACCACAAAACACACATAGGCGATCATTAAAAAAATAAAGAGGCTGTCTCTTTAGCCTGAGACAGCCCCAATAATTACTGTTTTATCAGCTTAAGTGTTTTGTAAAATTTGTCTCCTATCAGTTGAACAAAATAAACGCCCGGCTTCAGATTTTGCCCGATGGAAAGTGTGGAATGTTCGCTCTTTATCGTTTTAATTTCCATCACTTTGCCTGCCATATCCGTTACTTTTAAAATGGCTTTCTCATTGCCCGGTTTATTGATCATCAAAGTAAAATACGAAGCGGAAGGATTGGGGCTAACCGAAATACTCAAATCATTGGTTATAACCGGTTTTAGGTAATTGGATTTTTCAAAGTGTGAGATTAACTGGTCTGTTGTTATCAATTCCCACGGTGATAAACGGTTGCCGGGAATGGGTCCTTCAAACGTACCATCAGGCAGTGTCCACGCCACCGCAAGATGGTCTTTACCTGTGTTTTCTTTCAGCAAAGCTTCTATGTAATATCGCTTTCCTTTTATCAGTCTGATTGGATCCGACTTTTGCGAAGCCGTATAATTCCAGGCGCGTTTTGGCACGGCCGAATTCAGATAAGCGATCTTCATTTTATGAGCCGTATCGCTATCCGTGCTTAGCCACAGTTCGCTGCTTTCGTCGCTGGCAATGGTAAACACATAAGTACCGGTTTGCGGAGCGCAGACATAGCCGTACACCCGAATACCGTATCTGTCAGCAATATTACTGGGTGTCTCAAACTTTTTAATGGTAGCCCGTATGGAAGGACGATCGGGATATCTTGGATTATTGGTAAGATCGGCAACAGAAGAGCCTTTTATGTTCGGGTAATAATCAGCCGATATCCAGCCTGTTCCTGTACATGCCGTAACGGTTATGATTACCGGGCCGGAAACAGTAACAAGACCCTTATTGTCGTAAGCTTTTCCCGTAAGCGTGTCTGTGCCGGACTCCCCTACATTCCAATCGTATTGATAAGGTGCGGTGTTGTCTTCTTCTATTTTTATGCTGCCGTTGTAAAATTCAACTTTCGCAATGCTGCCATCTGCATCAGATGCGTCTGCCGTAATGCTGATTGTGCTGCCTGCTTCGAAGGAAGCCCCGTTTTGCGGATTAGTAATGCTGACTACCGGCGATTCATTCACCTCTTGTAAATATAAACCAGCCAGTACCGGGTCGTGGTCAGACGAGCGGTACGGATCGGCATTATACACATACGCCGGGTTAAACTCCTGATTATAATCTTTTATCGTTGGTTCATCTGCATTGATGTGCCATTTGGCGGCTCCCGTAACATGAGAAACCAAAGAAGGAGTTACATAACCATGATCTAAAGAACCCGACTGACCGCCAAACACGTATGAATAAGTACCGGGTAAGATATCGGTTAAGCCGCCGGCCTTCAGCACATCCAACGGGTCTTCTTCGTCGTAAGCATTAAAGTCGCCAACGGCTATCACATCAGAATCTCCCGAAATCGCCTGCGTCCTTTTTATAAAAGAAAGAAGCGTATCTGCCTGTATTTTTCGGGTCTGGTTATAGCAGCCCTGCCCATAACCGCTATCTGCATCCAAACCCGATGCACCGGAACAGCTTTTCGATTTTAAATGATTGATAATAACGGTTAGTTTTTCGCCATTGCTGTTGAGCATAAAAGTCTGGGCAAGCGGCGGCCTGTTGTTGATAACGCTGGTATCTGCTATGGCTACGCCAACGGGCGTTACCTGCAAATATTTATAAATCAGCGCAACCTTAATGGCATCTGTACCGGTATTTCCATCTGTGCCGACGGGGTCGGGAATATATGTGTAGATGCTGTCTGATAAACTTGCATTTAATCCACTTACCAGGTCGGCAATGGCAGAATTGGCACCATCGCCGTCATTTTCTATTTCGGTTAAGCCAACCACATCGGCATCAAGATCTTTAATGGCGGCAATAATTTTTGTCCGTTGTCTGTTAAACTCGGCAAGCGTATTGGCGCCGCGTTCGGTAGGGAAGCCGCCGCCCATGCCATTGCCGTTAAAATAATTGAGCACATTAAAACTTGCCACCTTAATATTTTCGTTGCCAACAGACGGAACGGCAGGGCGTAAAGCGTAATTAAAATCGGGTGATTCTGTTGGTTCCACTACGTATTGGCTAAAGGCATACGTAAGAACACCGGTAATATTCTGCACCGTTGATCCGCAGCGGATAGTGGTGTCGGCAGGATTGAGATAAGGAACCACAGCCGGATTTTGAATATTACTTCCATCATCCAGCAAAATGGTGCGCCGGTTATTCAAGTCCTGTTGAGCCGTAACCGCGGCTACATTGCTGTTGCCTTCGCTATTGGTACCGGAAGGCGGATTGTCGTTTGGATCAATAAAGTTGGTGGGATTAAACAAACGTCCGTCTGAAGACAACAAAAGTTCGCCAAACCTTCCCAGATTAAATGTCTCCGTAACGGTTAGGGTTTGCGGAAACGAAACCAGCATACCTTCATATTTTTCCAGATCGGCGGTTGCCGTTACCGGCAACTGAATTGTTACCGGCGGCACCAGCGGGTTTCCGGAACTTATAACTGATGCAGACCTCAGATTTTTCAGTTCGGTTAAATTAAAAAATTCATCAACGTCTGCCGTCAGGCGCACCTTATCGCCTACGTTTACCTGAAACGTAGTATCAAATACAAAAACACCATCTGAAGTTGTCGTATCGCCGTCGCCATCAAAATCCTGCATGTAAAAACCGCCCAATTGCCCCACACTCTGGTAGTCGCCCGTTACAATGCCTTCTGTAGTTACGATATTTCCTTTGAGCGGGCTTGCCGCTCCGCTGCCCTGAATGGAGTAAATGTGCGTAATACTGTCTGTAATGGCTGTTCCCTGAACCGTGAGACCGGAAACAACAGAACCGCTTGTATGCGTAATATTTCCGGTTTGCGTGCCGGATGCCGTTGGCTGATACACCACATAAATGGTTTTTCCTTTGTTGGCAGAATCGGCGGTAACTATTATGATGGTGCCATAACTCCCGTTAACAGAGTCAGCAATGGCAAAATAAGGAGGAGCCGTTACGGTTACATCATCTGTTAATGAAAACCCTTGCAACAAATAGCTTAGTGGCTGAGAAGTGGTATTGATATCGGTAACAAAATCTAAAGAAGCCGGCGATAGCTGAATAGAGGGACCTGCCAAAGCGCAATTTGATGTATGCAACCCTAACCCCGTAAAATCATCTGCAGCAAAGCCATCCCATTCGGTCAGCGGATTAAAAACATTAACCGGATCGGTATCGCCGTTGCAAACAGACGATTTACGACGGATGGTATTATCGGCCGTAGATACCAGCCCCGATCCCCATTCCGTTCCCGGATCAAAGCCAACCTGTCCAATTGCATCAATC
Organism: Ilyomonas sp.; assembly: GCA_965219515.1. Classification (GTDB taxonomy): domain Bacteria; phylum Bacteroidota; class Bacteroidia; order Chitinophagales; family Chitinophagaceae; genus Ilyomonas. The sequence continues at coordinate 4,401,631 of OZ244776.1, read as the reverse complement.
ACCGTTCCTGCTGCACCGCCTTTTTTCAAAACCACGGCATCATCGCCATTATACCAGCTTGCGCTGCTGGTTTGATTCACATAAGAATCCGAAGCAAAAGATGCAGAAGCGTTGGCCAGTACGAATACACCGCCCGGAGCAATGGTGCCTGTAAGACTGATGGTAGTACCCGCCGTAGTGCTGCCGTTAAAATACATTTGTATTGTGTAGTTACCGGAAGCCAGATCTACCGTATTGCCGGTACCATTATACAATTCAATGGCTTTGTTGTTACTGCTGCCCTCCACATATTCGGAAAAAAACAAATCAGGCGGCGTTTGCGCCCTGCTGTCGGCAGTATAAAACAAGAAAAAAACGAAAAGAAAAATCAATAGGTTAAGCTGTTTCATTGGAATGTTATTGGTGTGCAAGATTGTGTTTTTCATGTAATGAAGGGTTAAGGTAAAATTATCATTTTGTTACGCCTGCTTCTACGCCCCGAATAGTGTTTCAGGATAGTTTTTTGTACAATTGCCAGTGACAGCAAAACACAAATGCCTGAAAATCGGTTTGCGGCGCGTGCAATTGCAGATACCTTTGCATTGATAAAACAGGATTTCATCACTAAAACAAACCACATGAATACACCCCAAACGATTACAATTGCAGCAAAAAGCAGTCATCCGCTAACGGTAAACCGGCTGGGATATGGCACCATGCGCCTGACGGGAGAAGGCATTTACGGCGAACCGCCAAGAAGAGACGAAGCGTTGGAAATACTGCGGCAAACTGCAGCAAAAGGCATTAATTTTTTAGACACAGTAGATTTTTACGGAGACAGCGTAACCAACCGTTTGATTGCCGAAGCATTGTATCCTTATAACGAGGATTTGGTGATTTGCACAAAAGTGGGCGCTACCCGCAAACCCGATAAAAGCTGGCTTCCCTACAACAAGCCGGAGCAACTGCGCGACAGCATTGAAAACAATTTGCGCGTACTGAAATTAGAACAGATAACACTGGTGCATTTCAGGGTAATGCGCAGCGATAAAGGTTTTGAAGAATCTATGGAGGCGATGTTTCAGATGCAGCAGGAAGGAAAAATATTGCATGTAGGTGTAAGCAATGTAAACCGGGAAGATCTGGAAAAAGCCATGAGCCTGGGAGAGATCGCCACGGTTGAAAATATGTATGGTCATGCGCAGCGTAACGACGTAAAAGAGGCGCATGGAGAAACCCGCGGCGCAGCAGACATATTGCCTGTTTGTGAAGAAAACGGCATTGCGCTGATTCCTTTCTTTTCATTGCAAACAGCGCAAACAAAAAAGGACAATCGTATTGCTGACATTGCTAAAAAATACGGTGCAACGGAATCGCAGATTAATATCGCATGGCTGCTGCATAAATCGCCCTGGCTGTTGCCGATACCTGGTACATCTTCGTTGCAGCATTTTGAAGAAAACATTCAGGCAGTAAATATTAATCTTACACCAGAAGACATGGCATTTCTCGAGTAACAAATTTGTTTTTCGTTTCAACTAAAAGCTAAACCCTTAGAAATTTTAATTGTATTACCGCTTCCGTTATAAAGCCTATCATTTTTTTCACAGATAACACAGAAATACACGGATATTTTTTAAAGATTTAATCCCTGTTGTATGCTATGCATTTTGACAACCCATAATAGACACTAAGTACCCTGTCAAAATTAAATAGAATTAAAGACGTTAAAACAGTGTGTCAAGAAAAATCAAAGAAATAGTACTAAGCAAAGAAGCTAAGCAAGCGTTGGAACATCTGTATAAAACGGAATCAAACCACAGTTTTCGTCAGCGCTGCAAAATGGTTTTATTAAAGTCAGAAAGCTACACGACTAAAGACATTGCTGTTATTTCAGGCAGCAATATGGCAAGTGTTTATAATTGGCTGAACCGTTATGACAGCAATGGCATAACAGGGTTACGCACAAAGCCAGGACAGGGCAGAAAACCGATATTGGCAGACGAACATGTAAGTATAGTAAGAGCAGCCATAGAACAAGAGCGGCAACGATTATCACAAGCCCGTCAGATTGTTGAAGAAAATACAGGCAAAAAGATGAGTAACGAAACGCTTACGCGTTTTTTAAAAGTCATCACTGCCGTTACAAGCGAATAAGAAAACGACCTAAAGGCGGATGTGATAAAGAATTTTATGACTATAAATTACAGGAACTTCAGTTATTAGAACAACGTTATGGCAAGTCAGAAATTGATTTGTATTATGGCGATGAGGTACAAATATCAGAAGAAGGCTATGTGCCTTATGGCTGGCAGTTTACAGATGAAAACATTAGTATAAAGTCAGCTAAAGGCAAGCGTATCAATTGTTTTGGAATCATAACAAGAGAGAATCAGTTCGAGCATGCGACCACTTACGAAACCATTACCACCAACTTTATCATCGAAAAAATAAATGAGTTTTCTTATCAGATAAAAAAGCACACGGTTATCGTATTGGACAATGCAAAAGTTCATCAGTCAAAAGCAATGAAAGCCATGCAAAAAGTATGGGCAAAAAGGCAATTATTTATTTTTTATCTGCCGCCTTACTCACCCCATTTAAATATTATTGAAAGACTTTGGAAAGAAATGAAAGCCAGATGGATACAAACCAAAGACTATGAAACCGATGAACAACTTTGCTATGCAACGATGCTTATTTTACATGCCATCGGTAAAAATTTATTCATCAACTTTAAAAAAGTTAATTAGTAGATAATTTTGACAGGGTACTTAAGTGAGGAAAACTTTATCTTTACAGTAGAAATTATAAGGCGACAAAATGCAAAGATTTTATTTTGATACTTCTGTTTTCGGTGAAACGTTTGACAAGGAATTTGATGAAGCTACCTTGCAACTTTTTGAAAGAATTAAAGCAGGTGAAATTATTTTGTATGTTTTCTGACTTGACCGAAACTGAATTATTAAATACACCGAAAAAAGTGAAAGAGTATTGGTAACTGACGAAATCCTGACACTTGCATTTAAATATGTATCAAAAAAAGTTGTAGGACAGACAAGTTTTGACGATTGCGTACACATTGCAACTGCGACAATTTATAAGGCTGACATTTTAGTTAGTTGGAATTTTAAACACATCGTAAATGTTTATAGAATTCGTGGTTACAACTCAATCAACATTCGTTCAAATTATCAATCATTAGAAATACGTTCACCAAAAGAAATTTCAGAATATGAAGACTGAAACTAAAAAACCTGTACAAGAAAAAGAGTTTGACACCGTCAAAACTTTTAGAGCCATCAAAGACAAAATATCTTTGGAAATGGCAAATATGAACTTTGAACAAATCAAAAAATATTTGAAAACGAATAGAGCGAATCTATACATCAAATAACACAGCACACAACATAAGTATTTGCATTAATCCGTCTCACCATAAGAACATCTTGTCTTTTTTAAAACCGAAACCTGCATTCGTTATATATTTGGTGAACAACCGCGAATAAAACAAAACCGCAATCAAATCTTTCCGCTCATATCTCCGAACTTCTGTTCTGCCCTTTTTTTACCGGCATAAAAGAAAGCTGATCATTGTTTTTTTAATAATAATCTGGTTCGTCTTTTCCTTACCAAAAACATTATTTAACACGCCCACCAGCTTTGTATTAACCGATAAAAACGATAATCTGTTAAATGCTTCCATTGCTGCAGATGGCCAATGGCGTTTTCCGTATGATAAACAAGTTCCTGAAAAATTCAGACAATGCATTGTTGCGTTTGAAGACAAACGGTTTTATTATCATCCCGGCGTTGACGCGGCTGCCATAACAAGAGCCATTTATCAAAATATAAAAAATAAGAAAACGGTAAGCGGCGGCAGTACGTTAACCATGCAGGTGGCGCGAATGAGTTGCAGTAACAGCCATCGTTCACTTTGGCATAAATTATTGGAAACCCTGCTTGCGCTTCGAATTGAATGTTCGTATTCTAAAAACAGCATTCTGGCGTTGTATGCTTCTTATGCCCCGTTTGGCGGCAACATCGTAGGGCTTGATGCTGCCGCGTGGCGATATTACGGGCGCAGCGCGCAACTGCTTAGCTGGGGCGAATGCGCAGCCCTGGCCGTTTTGCCTAATGCGCCTTCTGTAATTCATCCGGGCAGAAACAACAATGAGTTGCTTCGCAAGCGAAATGCGCTGCTTTTTACTTTGCTGCATCAAAAAACAATTGATTCTCTTACTTACCGGTTAGCCATACTTGAACCACTTCCCGGCATTCCCAAACCCTTGCCCGAACTGGCACCGCACCTGCTTAACCGCTTTCGCAAAGAATATGATTCTCTTAAAAAAAACGACGATAGCTTTAGTTCATATCTGCAAACAACATTAGACATTCATGTTCAGCAACAGGTAACTGCCATTCTCAATCTTCATCATGCAAGGTTAATGGAAAACCAAATCAGAAATGCCTGCGCCATTGTGGTAGAAACGGAAACCGGCCATGTTGTCAGCTATGTAGGTAATGTTTACCGGCCCGAAGATTCAACGCTGGAAAGCAATGTGGATGTACTTTCGGCCCCACGCAGTCCGGGTAGCACGTTAAAGCCATTGCTGTATGCGTCTTTGCTTTCGGAAGGCACAATGCTGCCAAAACAATTAGTGCCCGATATTCCTACCCGTATTGGCGGCTATGCGCCGCAAAATTTTGATCTGCATTTTGATGGCGCCGTTCCGGCAAATATGGCGCTGGCGCGCAGTCTGAATATTCCTGCCGTTAAGATGTTGCAGCAATACAAACCGCAAAAATTTTACAGCGTATTGAAGAGCTGCGGATTTACCACCTTGCATCACCCGGCAGGCTGGTATGGCATGAGTCTGATTCTCGGCGGCTGCGAAGTAACGCCTTACGAACTGGCAGGTGTGTATAGCTCGCTGGCGCGTATGTACCTGCATCAATCCATCAACAAAAACAAACAGAAAGCAGACGATTGGTTTATGCCAACATACAAAGCGGCCGGCGCTGCGAATAGGTCAACAGACAACAGTCAACTGTCAACCATCAGTTCCCCTCTCTTCGACTATCCATCTATCTGGCATACGCTGAATGCAATGACCGAGGTAATACGTCCCGGCGAGGAAGGTTTGTGGAGCTATTTTTCATCAGCGCAGCGCATTGCCTGGAAAACAGGTACTTCCTTTGGCTTTCGCGATGGCTGGGCGGTTGGTATTACGCCGGCATATACGGTTGTAGTATGGGTGGGCAACACCACCGGTGAAGGCAGACCGGAACTGACCGGCATTAAATCGGCTGCCCCCGTTTTGTTTGATATTTTTCGCATGTTGCCTGCATCAAAGTGGTTTGCGCCGCCGCAAAGCGGTTTTATTTATCTGCCAATCTGCAAAAAAAGCGGTTATAAAGCAGGCACTGATTGCCTGAAAGCAGATACGATGCTGGTAAGCGAAGCCGCGATGAACATTGGCGTTTGTCCGTACCATCAGATTATTCATTTAGATAAAACCGGGCAATACCGCGTTACCGAAACCTGCGAAGCGCCGGCGCAGATGCAGCATCGCGCCTGGTTTGTGCTGCCAACCGCTATGGAATATTATTACCGGCAACAACATGCCGATTATAAAACGTTGCCTCCTTTTTTACCCGGTTGTGGTAACGACAACAGCAAATCGCTCGACATTATTTACCCTGAAGAAAACGCAAAGATTTATGTTCCGCTGGAAAAAGACGGACAGCGCGGGCGAACCATTTTCTCGGCAGCCGATGCCAACAATGGAACAAAACTATTCTGGTATATTGATAACAATTATGTGGGTACAACTACAAATTTTCACCAGATGGCGGTAACACCGGCACCCGGCTTGCACACGCTTACTGTTTCTGATAAAAGCGGAGAAACAACATCGCGCCATTTTGCAGTTCTCAATAAAGATGAATGATGAAGTCGTGTATTACTTTGCATATTGTTTCACAGATTTTACAGATACTATATAAAGGCTGTATTTTGTCTGCGGCATCTGTGAGCATTATTTCTTGAAACCGAGACATTACCGATGATAAATAACACTATTTGTTTTCAAAAACCAGTTTTCATAAATAAATACCCTTTTTTGTTTTTTAAAAGCATCGTTTCGTTTATGAATGTCATCAATACAACTGTAATTGGCATAATTTTTCTATTCTTACGCCGTTAAACTTATTTGATTAAAAAAAGTCTGTCGCAAACCATGCTAATGAAATACTTATTCTATTCAGTTATTCTGATTTTTTTTGTAACCGGCTGCTCTAAAAACGACAAACCCAGAACCGGACGACCCGTTCCCCCGCCTGCTTACAACGTAAATTCCGTTACCGATATTCAATACGGACAGAATGTTGACTATGCCGGCAGCAATCAAAAATTATTGCTGGATGTGTATTCGCCAAAAGATGCGTCGGCAAGCCGTAAATATCCGCTTGTGGTGATGGCGCATGGCGGCAGCTTTTTAACCGGAAATAAAAAGAATTTATCCGATTTGTGCCAGGCGATTGCCGAAAAAGGTTACATCGCGGTTAGCATAGACTATCGTTTGGGCTGGGATTTTGGCAATGCGCAAAGCCCGGCTGCCTGCAAGGGCGATACCATATCGCTTCAAAAAGCGGTTTACCGTTCGCTTCAGGATTACAATGCAGCACTGCGTTATCTGGTGCATAATGTTGATAAATATTTTATAGATGCCAACTGGATTTTTACGGGTGGCAGCAGCGCCGGTGCTGTGGCTGCCATTAACACCACTTATGTTACGCCCGATTTTGTAACCCTTTATTTTAAAGAAGCGAAAGCCGAATTGGGCGGGTTAAAAAATGCAGATAACAACCTGACTGATGCATTTACCATACAAGGAAATATTAATTTGTGGGGCGCAGTTATTACACCGGAATTAATTACACCGGCTACGGCTGTGCCGATGGTTGCCTTTCACGGCTCGGCAGACGAAACCATACCCATCAGTGACGGACATTATGTTTCGTGCGAAAATTATCCTGTTCTATACGGCTCGCAATCTATTTTTACCGCTCTTACAAGCTATAATGTGCCTGCTATATTGCACATTGCAGAAAACGAAGGGCACGAACCGGATCAGTACCAGGACCCGGCTTTTGTATCTGATAACGTAAATTGCTTTCTGCAGGGGCTCATTAGTAAACTGCCGGTAAAAGGAACTTATACAAACCTGATAAGCAGTTGCCCGTAATACATTTGCTGGTAAAACAATCAGCGTTCAAATATGAGCGAGAAAGTAATCATGCGCGATTGAATCTGATCCAGGATATTGGAGTATTTCAGATTCGGGTCGCGGCTGTGCACATTGCTTAAGCCGTTTGTAATCTTAATTTCAGGCGCCACCGTTACCACCGGAAAATAAAAGTTGAAGCCGATACCCGCCTCATAGCCAACATACGTTTTTTTCAGCTTTACCAGGTCATCTGCATTCAGCGCACCGGCATTGCTGGCAACATCAATATCGTATTTTAAACCGCCCAGCATATACACACGAAAGTTCTGAATACGATCTGAGTTGAATTTGATCTGCAGCGGAAACGAAACAATGGTAGAAGGAATGGTTCTTTTTTGTATTTCAAGCTCAATCGGCGTCGGGTATTTTATCTGGTAAGTCAGGTATTTTGAACCCCCCAGTATAAGTTCGGGATGAAAACGAAGCTCGAAGCGTTTGGTTAGCCTTGCCGTTGCCAGCAAGCCCAGCACAATGCCGCCGCTTGAGCCGGGTTCTACGCTTAATACGCTATCGTTTTGCAAAAACAAAGGATGCTTTTCAGGATGCAGATACGAATTGTTGTAGCCGAGCGACAATCCGAAATAATAAGGCACATTGTCGCGGTCTTCCCGATAAATTTCTTTTTGCGCAGTTGCCCGTTGTGTGAGAAAGATAAAAAACAGAGCCGCTACAAACGGCTTTCTGATGTTGAAGAGAAACAATTTTTGTAATGCAATTCCGGCTATCTGAAACAAAATAATAATTTAAAGTAAAAATCAGCCATCAATAAATTTCTTCTTAAACGGTTTAGCAATTTGTTTATTTTACAGACAGGATGAACTTAACAGAACATCAGTTGAAAAACAAAACCGGTGATGGCTATTTTCTAAAGCCGATCCGCTCTCTGTCGTTCCATTTGCGTTGAGCCGCTTTTTCGTCCAGCATATTTTCGATGGCGTCATAAATCTGCGAAAGCTGCACGTCGTGTTCGCCCATGCGTTGCTTCATTTCCAGCAACTGTTCTTTTAAATCAAATTGAAATAAAATAAATTTTCTGATTTCTACAAACGCCCGCATAATGGCAATGTTCATACTGATTGCTTTGTCGGAATTAAGAACGCCGCTCAGCATGGCAACACCTTGCCCGGTAAAGGCGTAAGGTGTTATGCCGGTATTTCTTTTGTTTTGAGAAGATGATATAATGTGCAAGCCACCGGAATGATTGATTGGTGCGGTAACAAATTGTGACCGCATCCTTTCCCATTCTTCGATAGTAAGCCGAAACATAAAATCTTCGGGAAACCTTTTGAAATTTCTTTTTACGGCCTGGTTTAGCACTTTTGTTTCTACTTCGTAAAGAGATGCCAAATCAAAATCCAGCATAAGTCTTTCACCGCGAATTTCATAAATACGGTTTTGAATACTTTGTATAATCGTCATCATAAAGGAGTATTATACAACGAATGTAAAGCGAAACAGATAATGAAAATAACGTTCTTACAGGTTATTTTTTTCCCCGATATACCGGCAGCAAATGCCCAGACTTAATGGTTGATAAGATACATTTTTATAACCCGCGTCAGCCAGAATTGCAGTGAACTTTTCTCTTTCAGGAAACGCTTTGGCAGACTGATTCAGATAACTATAAGCATCTTTGTTTTTGGCTAACAACCGCCCGGCGCCGGGCACAATTATGTTATTGTAAAAATGACAAAATGCTTTAAACAATTTGTTCTTAGGCTGAGAAAACTCAAGCACGGCCAGCTTTCCGCCAGGTTTTAATACGCGCAGCATTTCGGCTAAACCGCGTTCCAGGTGTTCAAAATTTCTAACGCCGAAGGCAACAGTTATTGCATCAAACACATTGTCATCATACGGTATGGTTTCGCTGTCGGCATTCACCAATTCAATTGAATTTTGCAGACCGGCTTTTTTTATTTTTTTTCTTCCCAATTGCAACATACCGTCCGAAATATCTATGCCGGTTATCTTTTTCGGCTGCAATAAGTTATAGGTTAATATGGCTACGTCGGCAGTTCCGGTGGCTACATCCAATATGGTTTGCGGATGAATGCTTTTTAATTGCAGAATCATTTTTTTTCGCCACCATACATCAATGCCCGCCGTAAGAAAATGATTGAGAAAATCGTAGCGAAAGGCAATGTTATTGAACATCTTTGCTACCTGCTGCTTCTTGCCAAGCTGACTGTCTTTGTAAGGTGTGATACGATCATGCGCAAATTCTGACATAGGAACGCGAAGATAAACCGGTTTGCAAAAGGCTTTTGTTAACCTTCGATGGCGGCATTCAGAAAGCGGAGAAAAGGTTGTAATGCAGATAACGCTTCCGCAATATTTTTTACCAGTTGTTCATCGGTTAATTCATCGTCATTCAAAGGTTTCATGGCAACAAAACTTTTCAGCTTCAGATATTCAATGGCTTTGTTATCATCGGCATATCCTTTGGGCGGACGGATTAATAACATGTCTTTATCTTTATGCAAATCCCCGTATTCTTTTACAAATGATTTGTTGCGGATGATTTTTGAAAATTCACCAAAAGAATAATCTATTTCCTGCCTTACTTTTTTCAAACTATCCGTTTCCGGCGCCCACAAACCGCCGCCGATTATACTCTTATTTCCGGGCTCTATCTGAAGATAATAACCGGCCAACGGACTTTTTTTTCCGCCGCGTGTGAAGCCTGCCGAGAAATTGCTTTTATAAGGCGTTTTGTCTTTGCTGAAGCGAATGTCTCTGTTGATGCGAAACACACAATCTTTCGCCTGCAAAACGGCAATATCTTCATCTTTTTTAGCATGTTGTTTTAATATGTCATCAACCAGATTTATAAAATCGGCACGCGCTGCATCATACGTTTTGCGGTTGGCATCAAACCATTCTTTTACATTATTTTTCTTCAGATTTTTCAGAAATGCAATTGTTGATTTTTGAAGCATTGTTCGATAGTTATCAGCCGTCAGCAATCAGCTTTAAGCTTTGCGTTTTTGTATTTTTGATTTTTGTATTTTGTAGTAAGTAATATGTAGTAGATGTATCTTACGTAACCAGAATACTTCTCACTTCTCACTTCTCACTTCTCACTTCTCACTTCTCACTTCTCACTTCTCACTTCTCACATTGTCAGTTGTCTGAATACATCTTCCAAATTATTTCCTTCCGATTGCAGCGATACAATATTCAGATTGTGTTGCAAGGCAAGCTTTAATAGTTGCCTGCGCGTTTCATTGTCATTGTTGGTGCTTAGCGAAAACGAAGAATCGCCGGTTTTATTTACTTCAATTACCGAAGATAAATTTTGTAGCAAAGTTGCATTTACAATTGCGTCAAACGCAACGCTGACAATACTTTTGGCGTTTTTCTTTCCTAAATTTTGTATTGTATCATCGGCAACCAGCTTGCCTTTGTTGATGATGATAATGCGGCTGCAAACCGCCTGCACTTCCTGCAAAATATGCGATGAAAACAATACCGTTTTATCTTTTGCCTGCTCTTTAATTACGTTTCTTATTTCGATGATCTGATTCGGATCAAGACCGCTCGTCGGCTCATCCAATATCAATACATCTGGATTATGTATTAAAGCAGCCGCAAGCCCCACACGCTGCTTGTATCCTTTCGATAATTGTCCCGTTTTCTTTTTGCTTTCAATGGTTAATCCTGTCAAATCAATTACCCGGTTTACTTCGTGCTTTATATTTTGCAAGTGATGAATACCGGCAATAAACTGCAGGTATTCTCTTACATACATATCATAATACAATGGATTGGCTTCGGGCAGATAACCTATTTTTTTTTTCACGGCTATCGGGTTGTCAGCCACATTCACATTGCATACGAATGCAGCGCCGCTATCGGGTTGCAAATAACCGGTAATCATCTTCATGGTAGTGCTTTTACCGGCACCGTTCGGGCCTAAAAAGCCAACAATTTCTCCTTTGCCAATTGAAAACGAAATGTTGTTTACGGCTTTTTGTTCGCCATATATTTTTACCAGATTATTTACCCGTAACGACATGCTGATGAAACTATGTTGGCTGTAAAGATAAGGCAGTGCATGAGCGGGGAGGTACTGCTGAAAATTTTAACAGGTGTCAGGCATGTATTAAACAACCGATCAGACAGCACCAATATTTTTTATTTCTTTGTGCCCTTCGCGGCGTCGCGGCGAAACACTACTTTTAAAAAATAAATGGCTTGTATATGTCTTATCCTTATCAGATTACCTCAATAGAACAATATCGCGAAGCGTATAAAAAAAGCATTGACAATCCCGAAGCGTTTTGGGCGAATGTTGCGCAGCATTTTCAATGGAAAAAGCAATGGACCAAAGTGTTGGACTGGAATTTTACCGATCCGAAAATCGAATGGTTCAGCGGTGCAAAGCTAAATATCACCGAAAATTGCATTGACCGTCATTTAGAAACGTCAGGCGAGCAGCCGGCCATAATCTGGGAACCGAACAATCCGGAAGACCGTGTGCGCATTGTTACCTACAACCGGCTGCACAAGCGGGTTTGCCAGTTTGCGCAGGTTTTAAAAAACAATGGTGTTACAAAAGGCGATCGGGTTTGTATTTACATGGGCATGGTGCCCGAACTGGCGTATGCCGTATTGGGTTGCGCGCGCATCGGGGCAATACACAGCGTGGTGTTCGGCGGTTTTTCAGCACAAAGTATTGCAGACAGATTGCAGGATGCCGGCGTTGAATATATTGTTACTGCCGATGGTGCTTATCGCGGCGAAAAAGTAATTCCGTTAAAAGATGTGATTGATGATGCCTTGCTGGGAAACAAAACGGTGAAAAAAGTGATTGTTTATACACGCACCCGAACACCCGTTTCGATGCTGAAAGGAAGAGATGTGTGGTGGGAAGATGAGATGGAACATGCCGAAATGCAGGTGGAAAAAGAAGGTGTGGTTTCATTTGCGGCGGAAGAAATGGATGCCGAAGATCCGCTGTTTATCTTATATACATCGGGCAGCACCGGCAAGCCGAAAGGCGTGGTGCATACCTGCGCCGGCTATATGGTTTATACAGCCTATTCTTTTGTAAATGTATTTCAATGTCAGCCCGGTGACGTGCATTTCTGTACAGCAGACATTGGCTGGATAACAGGTCATAGTTACATCTTGTACGGACCGTTAAGCGCGGGCGCTACCTCGCTGATGTTTGAAGGCATTCCTACCTGGCCGGATGCCGGCAGGTTCTGGAATATTGTTGATAAATTCAAGGTGAATATTTTATACACCGCACCTACCGCCATCCGCAGCTTGATGAGTTATGGATTGCAGCCGCTGGAAGGCAAAGATTTATCTTCCCTGCAAGTATTAGGAACCGTTGGCGAACCCATTAACGAAGAAGCCTGGCATTGGTATGATGAACACATTGGCAAGAAGAAATGCCCCATTGCCGATACATGGTGGCAAACAGAAACCGGCGGTATATTAATCTCTAACTTGGCTGGCATTACGCCCGCCAAACCATCGTTTGCCACGCTGCCATTGCCTGGCGTGCAGCCCTTACTGGTTGATGAAAACGGTAATGAAGTAGAAGGCAACAACGTGAGTGGAAATCTGTGCATCAAAGCGCCTTGGCCGTCTATTCTTCGCACCACGTATGGCGACCATGAACGCTTTCGCAAAAACTATTTCAGCACGTACCCGAACTTATATTTTACCGGCGATGGCGCGATGCGCGATGAAGAAGGCAATTACCGCATTACGGGCAGGGTAGATGATGTGCTGAATGTAAGCGGGCATCGCATTGGCACTGCCGAAGTGGAGAACGCCATCAACATGCACGCAGGCGTGGTAGAAAGCGCCGTGGTTGGTTATCCGCACGAAATAAAAGGACAGGGCATTTATGCGTATGTAATTTATGAAGGCAATGCCGCAAAACAGGAGCTTTCTAAAACCGGCATTGTGGCAACGGTAAGCCGCATTATTGGCCCCATTGCAAAGCCCGATAAAATACAATTTGTAAAAGGACTGCCCAAAACGCGCAGCGGAAAAATAATGCGCCGCATTCTTCGCAAAATTGCCGAAGGCGAAACGGAAAATCTGGGTGATACCACAACGCTGCTCGATCCGGCCGTGGTAGAAGAAATTAAGGCGGGCAAAGTGTAGATATTAAGTTGCAAGTTTTAAAAGACGGGAAACAGGAGGCTGAGAACGCAGGAATAACCAGAGACTTGTTATTACTTTTTTTGCTTAACAATAATCAGAATTTTTTATATTACAACCTGAAAATCATATTTACATGAATGCAATTATAGAGCAGGCGCTGCAATTACCAAAAGCAGAAAAACTGGAACTGTATTACGCTTTGCGGGAAAATTTGGACGAAGAGCCGGAAGAAAATACATTAACCGAAGAGCAATGGGAAGAAATAAAAAGCAGACAGCGAAGCATAGAAAACGGCTCCGCAAAACTTATGTCCGGTGATGACTTTATGGATAAACTTACCAATTTAAGAAATGAGCTACGAAGTAAACGTTCATGAATTGTTTTGGGTTGATATAGCTAAAACCAGAATTTACTATGAATCCGTTTCTTTTGATGTAGCCGATGATTTTGATAGAGTGTTTGATGATGCATATAAAAATCTGCAACGAAATCCGAAAGCTTATTTCAATCTTTCTAAATCGGTAAGAAGAATACAACTGCATCATTTTCCATATCAAATTATTTATTCCTTCAAAGAAAACAGAATTTATACTTTATGTTTACATCATGCTGAATCAGATAAAAAGGAATGGAAAAAACGCAGCAAACGTAAATAACTTCTACCCGAAATCTATCTCCGTATTATCGCCGATATTTAAGCTGCGGCTTAATCCTTTTACAGATGCATCGCTGCCGATTAACGAATTGTCAATCACCACTTCATACAGCGTTGTATAAGACCCGATAATGCTGTCGCGCACCGTAGAATATTGTACCGTTGTATTTGGACCGATTGAAACATGCGGCCCGATAATGGAGTTTTTCAACATGCAGCCAGCGCCAATGGTAACAGGCGAAATGATGATCGAATTTTCGTTTTGCACAGAGTCGTGAATGGTGCTGCCCATTTTTTTTAACAGAATTGCATTGGTATCCAGAAGCGTTTCCTTTTTACCGCAGTCATACCAGCTTTTTACCTTAAACGGCTTGAATTGCGTTCCGCTTTTTATCATGCATTCCAATGCATCGGTAAGGTTATATTCGCCAAGCGTTTTAATGTCCTGCGTAAACAAATACTGCAAACAACCAAACAATACTTTTGAATCTTTTATTTTGTAAACGCCTACCAGCGCCATATTGCTTTTAGGAATAGAGGGCTTTTCTACCACATGATCTATAAACTCTTCTGCATTAATTTCTGCTACGCCAAACCGGCGCGGGTCATCTACTTTTTTTACGCCCAGCATGTTGTACGGGCTGCGCAAAACGTCTTCTACGTTATACTCGCAAATGGTATCACCGAGTGTTACAATTACATCATCGCCGTCAACAATCTTGTGCGCTAATTCTATGGCATGACCCGTTCCCTGCCGTTCGTTCTGATGCACAAAATGGCAATAGAGATTCGGGTAAGTTTGCCGGACATATTCTTCTATCTTTTCGCCGAGATAGCCAACAATAAAAACAAACTCATAAATACCGGCCTGATAAAGAGGATCAATAATAAAACTTAAAATTGTTTTACCGGCTATCGGTATCAAAGCTTTTGGTTGCGTATAAGTATGCGGGCGAAGCTTGGCGCCCGCTCCCGCTACCGGAATGACTGCTTTCATGTATAAAATTTCCGTATTACCGTTTTGTTCATCTCACTTCACTCTTCAACGGACAAATGTAATTATACATTTTATTTTGCGTACATCATACACATTTTATCATACTAAAACGGATAACCAATTGCTAAATTAAAAACCAGGTTGTTTCTGCGCCATTCTTTGCTGCCGAAATCTATCTGATCGAACACCCATCGCTGCCCGTCGGGGTTGTAAGGCAACCGAACGGGAATGGCAAGATCGAGGCGAAGCACAAGGATGGAAATATCAAACCGCAAACCTGCGCCCATGCCTACGCCGATTTGCTTTACAAACTGATTGCTGAATTTAGAGCCAGGCCGCAAAGAATCTGTTTTTCTTGTCCATACGTTGCCTGCATCTACAAACAAAGCACCGCGCACAATAGAAAACAGCTTTGCCCGGTATTCCGCATTGAGTTCTAATTTAACATCGCCGGGTTGATCTATAACAAAAGTATCGCGGGCGTTTCCGCCATAAAAAGTTCCGGGTCCCAATGTGCGCGAGCGAAAAGCCCTGATGTCGCTCGTTCCGCCGGCAAAAAACGCTTTAATAAACGGAATGTTATTGCTGTTGCCGTAGGCATATCCCACGCCGCCCAAAATTCTTGAATTAAAAGAGCTGTAAGTGCCCAACTTATAGGTATGCCTGAAATCAAGTTCTACACGTGTATATTGAGAGAACGGTGTGCCAAATACATTCTTTTCTTTTCCTTTACTTACATCGGCTCCGGTAATCAGCCCAAGCAGATTGCCCGAAACATCGAGATTACCATTAAAATAGAAATCATTTTTCCTTCGCCTGCTGGGTTTGTTTGCGGTGTTAAAATTGTAATTATAGGTAGAACCGATGATAAACTGCTTTTCTATGCTACGCCCCAGCGCAGGATTTTTTATGATGCTGTCTGCAAATTCTGTCGTTATATTTTTAGGCTGAACCGAACTTATGTTAATCACATTTAACTGATGTTCCGACAAAACATTTTCTTTCCATACATAACCATAACTGCCGCGAAAAGAAGTAAGCAGGTATTGCGTGTTGCGGTTAAAAAATTCGTAACCAAGCGCAAACTTTGTATGCGGCACAAAGCTGCTGTTGGTACGAAAATGAAACGGAGCAATGATGCGCGGCACAAACAGGTTGGCTTCCACACCGGTGCGGCGCGTACCCACATTGATGCCCGACGATATTTGTTGCTCAACACCGGCATAAGCTGAAACGGTAAACAATTCGGCGCCTTTAAACAGGCTGCGATGACGCCAGCTTAATGTTAATTCTCCGCCCGTTGCATTGTTCGATTTGGTAAGCCCTGATATCTGCGCCCGCAGCGATTTTTTTTCGGTCGGCGTGAGGTAATAATAGGCATTTAATAAGCTATCCGAATTGGGATCGGGCAGAAAGCGGGCTTTCACAAACTTGTAAACACCCAATGTCGTAAGCCGGTTAAGCGATAAATTGTGATCGTCGCGGTTATATAATTCGCCCGAATCAAAGACCAGGGTGCGAACAAACATTTTTGGATTAAAGCGATGATTGGGATCAACAATTGTATAGCCGTGATATTTTTTTGCCCCCGCGATGCTGGTATCGCTATTTACATCATAATCGGCATATACAATAATATCGTTGATCCGGTATTGCCGTCTTGCCTGTGGTGGTGTTTCATCTTTTATTTCCATCGAAACATCAACCTTGTGATCACCAACCGTAGAGTCAATGCTGGCAATCAGATCGTCCGGACCAAAATAATAAAATCCCTTTTGTTTCAGCCTGGCATCAATACGCGCCCGCTCGGCTTTCACAACATCCAGATCATACGGCTCGCCTTCTTTAAACAACGAACGGCGAATGGCGCGTTTTTGCGTTGCATCTCTGCCTCTGATGGTACGGCTTAGTACCGAACTGTCCTTAGGAAAAGAAATATTGCGGATGGTATATTGATCGTGCACCAAAGCGGTAAAAACACCCGTAAATTTTCTATGAGCCACCATAGAATCCAAGGTTACGGTATCTTTAAAATATCCCCTGTTTTCAAGCCGGTTCTGTATTACTTCGCGGTCTTTATCAAGCGTGCTGTAAGAGGCTATAACCGGCGGCTCTCCCAGTTTGTTTTTTATCAGATAGCGCAATCCTTTTCCACGTGGCGTATCTACGCTGTTATATAACGCAAGTTTTAGCCTGATGCCTAAAATTTTAGAATTTGGCTTTGGGCGAATGAGCGATTTCATATCGCTTTCCAACGCTTTTCGTTTACTTTTTGAAACCGGCGGATCTGCTTTTACCTTCAACTCCGAACCAACATATAAGTCCTGCCCCGCTGCAAGGTATTTTGTATTGTCGCAGGCAGCGAACAGCATTATCATCATTCCACCCAAAAAATATAAAAACCTGTACTTCATTGACTGTTTTTCGTAAAAAATTTGTTAGCCGTCTTATTTATCCGTTGTTCGTTTTCTGCTATATGTAAAAGGGATAAAAGCAATTTTTTTTCAATCATTAATTTGCATATCAACCGTATTATTGCTTTGCCTCTGTCGCCTGCTGTTGCTGCTTCTCCTTTTCTTCTTTCTGTTCTTTTTTCTCTTCCATTTTTTGTTCAGATTCTTTGTTTTTTTCCCGGATTTCTTTATTCGCTTTATGCCGGTGAAACAGTTCGCTCAGCCGGTTATAATCATAATTTAAAATAAAGCTTAACCCCGTTTCTATTACCTGTCCTTCGGCAACGCCTTCGTAATTATTCTGGCGATAAGCACGCAACAGGTAGCGACCGTCTGTGGTAATTTGATAATCTACCGATATATCACCTGCAAGGTTGGAAGCCGCCTTGTTGCTGCCCTGCGGATTTTCTACGGCAAAGCTGCTGCCTATATTTACTTTAATTCTGTCGTTTAGCAAACGTTTGCTCACGCCTACTTTCAGGTCGGTGCTGTTTTGCGCCGAACCGGTTGAATAATCCTGCTGCGACTGCAGATCAAAATTTAAATCCACGCCTTTTACCAGGTTGCCGGCCAGTTTGTTAAGCTGATCGGTAAGCAGACCGGCAGCGCTGTTGCGTACTGCCGTACCGGCATTGAAGCCGCCGCCGGAACTTGCCAGCGGGTCTTCCTGCACAAAACGGCCGAGTAACAAAAGAGCAAACGCCTGTTTGTTAAGCTCGGCTTCATCGGCGCGCACCTGCTGTAATTTGGTATCTACATTTGGCCAACGTGATAGTATTTGTTCGGGCAATGTAACGTCAAACGAAATAATTGGTTTCAGCATCTCGCCGGTCATGTGCAGGTTTACATTAAAAGGCAGCTTCTCTTTATAGGTTGTCTGTTCTGCTTCCGAAACATCCTGCATCAGATTTATGGGTTCGGTATTGGCAACATAAGTAGCCGTAATATCTATCTGTGCCGAAGTAGGATCGCCTGTCCAGGTGATGGTGCTGCCCTGCCGGATATCAAACCTTCTTTTTAAAAAAGAAAGCGATAAATTATAAGCGCCGCTTGATACTTTGTAATTGCCGGTCAGGCTTATTTTTCCGCTTTTATCAATGCCGCCGGCAAGGTCGGCTGCACCCTGAATGGTAAGCGCATCGCCGGTTCGCTGGTCTATGATGACGGTAAATTTAGCACTGCTGTCGGTTTCAATATTTGCCGTTACATCCAATCCTTTCATCTCGGTTTGCCCGCTGATGGTATCGGTAATATCCGGCGTTGGCTTATTTTTTTCCGGATGATCTTTGTCTTCAAACACCACCACGCCTTCCCGGCTTTGCACTTCCGGATCGCTGCTTGGCAGCACCAGCGAAAAATCGGTTGGCTTATTTACGCGAAGATTGGCGTTGATGCTTGGCGAAGCAAGGCTGCCGGTAACATCTACGTCGGCATCAATATTCATTTTTCCGTAAAACAAATCGTCGGATGTTTGTTTTTTATTAACCGCTTCAAAATTATCGGTGCTGAGATTTAGCGCGAAGTTGTAGTTTTTAAAATCGGTGGTTAATATATCACCATCAATTACCGCACGTGCATTGTTGGCATCGTGCATGGTAAACGAACTGAAATGAACGCCCTGATTGTCAATGTCTATATTTTCGTTCGGCAACGTAAGGCGCTCGCCCGTAATGGCCGGAATAATAAATGCACTGTCGAAGTTTAAAGCCCCGTTTATATCAGGCCGATCAATGGTTCCCTGTATGGTGGCGTTGCCTTTCAGATCGCCTCCAATGTCTGTTAACTGATCGGCGGCAAACGCCTTTACAATAGCAAGATCCAGCCGGTTTAGCGCAAGCTGAAAATCCATGCGGCTTTCGCCTGTATAATATTTGCCGTCGAGTTGCACATCTGTATTTTTGCTTTGTATGGCAATGTTGGCCGCATAAGCATTGGCTTGCTCGTTGTTTACTTTTACCAGTATATTTCCAATGGTATCACGCTTATAAATTACATCATTTACCTGCAAATCGGATGTAAAAATCGGGTTTGTCATCACATCTTTCACAATTGCATTCCCGTTAATAGAACCTTCAACCAGAATAGAATCCTGATGCGCTATTTTGGTAAGGGTAGCAATCTGAAAATTATTAAAATCCACTTTTATGGGAGCATTGGGTTGCTGCTCGGTGCTGTTAATAGTTAGCGACTGACCGTTCTGGCTGATGGCAAAATTATTCACCAGAATACCGGCCACAGAATCGTATTGAATAAAGTTTCCCTGCGCTACATTCCAACGGCTGTAATCAAGCACCAGACTGTCTTTCAGCCCGAATGTTACACCATTTGGAATTTGATTTAATAATCCGCCCAAAGCGTATTGCAATTTTCCGTCATCTCCCTCAGAAGCCAGATTAAAATCGAGTTGATTGTTTGCAATACCGGCGTCTAAATTTGTTTTGTAAAAAGTTAATGAACCAGCCTTAAAGTTATCGAAGCTTACGCCGAGGTCAAGCTTGTCGGCATTGGTTTTTGCCAGCACAGTCAGGCTGTCTATCTGTAAAGAATCCATCAGAATCTGCCTGCCTTTCAGGGCAAGATTCAAATCGTTTTGCGCACTGTTGAAAGAAGTTGTCAGCGTTAGCGAATCGCTGCCTTTCAACGAAGGAACAAAATCTAACAGCAAACCCTGCGGAATGATGGTTGCATTCAGTTGCCAGTTTTGCGGGGCAAACGTCTGCGCTTTATAATTTGGTAAATTGTAATATTGATTGATGACGGACTGCAGTGCCGGCGCTATTTCGGTTAATTTATACTGCCCTGTCATGTCTGCCTTAATTACATTGGCAACATTCAGATTGATATTTTTTTGTTGTGCCGTTGCCGAAGCAACAAGACCAATGCTGTCTGCCGTATAAGAGTTGGTTCCGCTGGTAACATTCAAATCTGTAATGGCAACATTGCCAATCAGCGAATCAACATTTAATACCGGAACATCGGCGATAATATGACCATGCATGTTCAGCGTATCGGTAACAAGATGAAGCGCATTCAGATTAATGGTATCGAGCAGCAAATTCAACTGAACAGCCGGATATTCCGGTTTCAGATCTGCTGAAGCGTCTAAATTTAAAGTAATATTCGGATCGCTGATTACGCTGTTGATATCAGCCACACCATTGCGCAGCGTCCCGGTTAAATCTATATCGTGGTAGGAATACCCTTTTATTTCGGCTGCCAACACACGAACAGCATATCTGAGGTTTGCTGTTTTAATGTCTGTGCCGGTTCCGTTTACGCTTGCGTTCAACGAAACAATGCCAACATTCTGCTCCTGCTTTAACAGGTACCCAAGATTCAGATGATCTGCCACAGCCTTAATGCTATAAGGACTATTGCTGTGCATACCGCCTGTAACCGTTACGTTGCCGCGGTTGGTAGTAAGCGCCAGATTGGTATTAAAATCTTTTACGCTGCCGGTAAAGAAACCTTTAATTAAAAGATTATCGGGCAGGCGAAAGTTCGCCAGTTCTTTAGCTGGAATAAAAGGCAAAAGATCGTTTTTTGTTGCGCTGATCCGGGCAATATTGATGTCCATATACGCCTTATTCGCATCCGGCAATCCTTTGATGGTGCCAGACATATTTACCACCAGGTTTCCATAGCCGCTAAGCTCGAACTGAGGGATGGCCAAATCTTTCACGTAGCCTTTTACTCTCGTATTCAGTTTCAATATGGCAGTCTCATGCCCGCTGAGATTACGGCGGAACGCAGGCATAAAAGTGAGAATATCTTTGGCAGCGATTTGCGTGTTTAATAAATCGGCGTCAATATACATGTCGCCGGGATTTTTTGATACCGCATCCAGCGAAGGATAACTTACTGCCAGCTTGTTTTGAATAAGCGATTTATCAGTTTGAATTACGAGGTTGTTAAGAACGGCACCGGTATCGGTGTAAGCAAAATCGGTTTGCAGTTTCCGCAAATCAAGTCCACTCTGATCGGTAAAAGAAAGCTGTTGAATGTTTCCCTTGTATGCCGTTGGCGTAAAGGCTAAATTGCTGCCTTTGAGCGTAAATGAATCTATCAGCAAGTGACTGTAATCTATGCCAGCCGGCGCTTTGGGCGAGTTATTATCGTCATACTGAAACGTATTGTTATTAAAGTCAATTTTACCTAACTCAAATCGCCATGGGTTTTGCAACTGCGCCTGCGTTGAATCGGCAATTACTTGTTTTGTATAAGTGGCTTCCTGAGATTTTCCCAACACAATTTTTGCCTGCGTATTGTTTAGCGCAATATCATTGAGTTTGATGTGAAGCGTTTGCAGATTCATATCGCCGGGATGCGCAATCAGTTCGCCCAAATGCAGATCGGCTAATAAAGCTGAAATATCATTTTTATAATTGAAATTAATATTGCGCAATCCAACCTGATTGATATTGATGACAGGGCTTGCGGAAGTGCCTACGGCAGCCGTATCGTTTGCTGCGGTTAGCGTAGTATCCACCTGAACCAGTGGCTTGTATTGATATACTTTGGCCACAATGTTTTTTATCTGTATATCAGGAATGGTAAAGGCATTATGGTCTAAATCGAATTTTGTAATGTTAGTGGTAAAATTGCCCAATTTAAAATAAACATCATTGCCTGTTTCATCGTCTTTATAGGTTGCTATAATATCGTTGAAAATAATTTTATCAAGATGAAACTGCATCGAGCTGCCTGTGTCTTTCGGTGTCGGCGTGCTTTGACCGCTGCTGAAAGCATCAGCAATGTACTGGAAGTTAAAGGATGTATCGGGTTGTAAACGATAGATATTGGCACGTATGCCATCAAGCGAAAGATAATTGATATTTACCTCGTTTTTTAATAACCCAAACATGCCGATATCAACTCTAATTTCTTTGCCTGCCAGTAACGTATCGTGCTTCTGATCTTCAAAATAAATTCCGGATAATACAATACGCTTGGGAAAAGCGATGCTTAGTTTATCAATAACAACTTTGGTTTTTATTTTTCCTTCGAGATAGCTTACGGCTGTATTTTTTGCAAAGTTCTGTACGGCGGGTATTTGTATGGCTATTACAATAAGCAATAGCAGGAAGATAATGCTTCCTGCTATCCATGCCAGTACTTTAAAAGATTTTTTTACAATGCGATTCAAAAGGTAGAAGCTTTAGTATAAGATAAACAAAACGATAAAGGCAACCACATTATTTCCGGGTTGCCTTTTTTAAATAAGTCAGCAACAGCCTTTTTCTTAGTTACGCTTTTTGAATGATGGCTATTAAAATAGAAATAATAGCAATAACAAGCAGAATGTGAATCAGCCAGGATGTATCGGCCCCGCCTGAAAAAAAGAATTGCCAGATCCAGATGATGATGCAAACAACGGCAATGAGGTACAGAATACTTCTCATGATATTTCTATTTTTTCGTGTGAATGTTTACGATTTTTTAAATAATTAAAAACACCTTTTACAGCGGCTGCGGCGCCTGCTTTTTTTACCGTGTTAAATATCCTGTCTGTTACCGTTTTGCCTTTCTGTTTTTTAAATACCGAAAAAAGTCCGGCAGCATTTTTTACAAAACCAAAGCTGTTTGTAAGCGCTCCTCTTGTAAGTACAAAAGGAATTACTTTCATAAGTGCAGACGGCATTACCTTGCCAATGGCATATTGCCTTGCTTCGGCAGGCGACTGCTTTACACGCTTTTTCAATCCTTTTTCATGCACTACAATGCTTGCCTTTACATTTAGAATTTCACTCTGCAGCTCTGCCAGAGATTTGATATGCGTTAAATCTCTTGCCATTATTTTTTTTTAAAAAAGCTTTGAATAATTTTTTTTGTAATTGCATTGCCAAACAATCGCTTACCTAAGTAAACAACAATAAGAACAAGCAACACATAAATGCCTGCCACAATGCCAAAACCTGCTGCCCGGCTGTGAAGCCAGTTGCTAAATAAAAAACCCAGCGTAATGCTGATAAAGGCAAGCAAAAACAAAACGAACACAACCAACAAAATGCCCGATACAATTGCCGCCCCGATGACAGACAATTTTTCTACCGCCTGCAATTTTACAAGTGTTAGGCGATCGTCTAAATAAGAGCGAAACAGATTTTTCGTTTCTGTAAAGAAATCCGGCTTCGCCTGCGGTTCTGCGGCATGCGCCGTGTCGTTAAGAGGTTGCTGCATCTTTTACATCTTTTGCTTTCTTTTCCAGTTTAGAAATGTATTTTTTTCCTTTGGCTATCAGTTCTTCTATTTCATCTGACGTATCACCGTATTTACTTTTGGCTTTATCCTGCCAGTCGTCGGCCGTATCTTTTACATCGTCCCACATATCTTTTCCTTTACTGCTAACATCATCCCATAAATCTTTGCCTTTATCTGTATTGGCAAATAAAGCGATAAAAGTGCCTGCAGCCGCACCCAATATTAAACCTGCAACAAATTTTGAATTGCTCATCTTTTTAATTTTAGATTGCTTTCCCTAATGCAAGCATTATACCATAACAACTTATGCAACAGGAAGTTTTGTTTTCGGAAGCCGTTTCGTGGTATAAAATCCACAAGACAAAAAAAGTATTAATATGATTCTGGCAAATAAAAAGCAGGCGAAGTAAAACATCAGCGGCAGGTAACTGAATTCGTTTTCTCAAGCATACTTACAAGTTTTGGCAAAGCAAACACATAAGATTCAGTTGGTGTTTTTAACTGTATGATGACGGAAATTTTGAAATAAAAAGTAAAAAAGTGTTCCTTAAACCGGAGTGTATTTTTCTTCATCGAAAACCCATTTCCACTTTCTGTGACTCCATAAATAATTTGCCGGCTGCTCGCGAATGCTATTCTCTATAAAAGCCACCATTTGCTTTGTAATTTCTCCTTTGGATAAGCTTCCGGGGTCGGTTGTCAGCAGCACAAGGTCGGAGTGATAATAACCTCGCTTTATTTTTTTAATAGTCGCCATGGTTACAGATGCCAGGTTTGTAACTGCCGTGCGTTCCGGTCCTTTTACAAAAGTCGCCTGTTTGCCAAAAAAAGGAGCCCAATATGCCTTTTCAGGAAATTCGCTCTGGTCGGCTACCAATACCAGGGTAAAACGTTTTTTTGCAAACGGCGCAAAATCCTGCCGGTAATTTTTTGCCGATACCATCTGAGAACCGAAACGTGTGCGGACTTTATAAAAAATGCGGTCAATCACTTTGTCAGAGATGGGTTTATACACCACTATAAACGGGCTTATCACATTCATGCCGTACGCCACGTTTGCATACTCCCAGTTAAAGTAATGACCGAGGTTTACCTGCACGTTATGACCTGCGAAATGCAATTCGTTTAGCAACTTATAATCGCCCGTAAACCGTTTGTTCAATTCTTTTTTTGATATAGAAAAAAGCTTGACAAACTCAATCCAGTTATCGGTAAAATTTGTATAAAATTCTCTTTCTGTTTTTTTTCTTTCCGCTTCGGTTTTTTCGGGAAATGCAATGAACAGATTGCTTTTTACAACTTTTCTCCTGTACCTGATAATATAGTAAAGAAGAAAGCTGATGCCATCGCTCAGCAAATACATAAACCAGAACGGCAGCAATGAAAACAGATAAAAAAAACCATAAACGAGATAGTACATGAAGACAAAGATAATCTACCGCCAAATCTATATAAGCGGATAAAACTCATTGGTGTCTTTGCAAGTTAGTGGCGATAAACTACAAAATCACATTTTGCAGCAATGCGCTTTTTTGCAAATGATCGGTGTTATAATGCAAGCCCCTGCTTTCCTTTCTGAACGAAGCGCCTTTTACAATTAAATAGCCAACGCTGATAATATTCCGCAATTCAAACAACTGCGGCGATACGCGCGTGTCTTTATATAACGCTTCAGTTTCTTCAAACAATAAATCAAGCCGTTTGGAAGCGCGTTGCAAACGCATATCGGTACGCACAATGCCAACATAGTCGCTCATAATCTGTTGCAGTTCTTTTACGCTTTGTGTTATCAGAATCATTTCTTTCGGCTCCGTTGTTCCCTGCTGGTTCCAGTCGGGTATGCCGGTCTCAAACTCAATACCGGCAATGGTTTCACTACTATCTGTAAAAGCGCGGTGACCAAATACCATTGCCTCGAGCAGGCTATTGCTGGCAAGCCGGTTGGCGCCATGCAAACCTGTGCTGGCGCATTCGCCGCAGGCATATAAATGCTGTATGGAAGTGCGCGCCCGTTCATCCGTTTTAATGCCGCCGCAGCTATAATGCGCCGCGGGCGCCACCGGTATCATTTGCTGCATTACATCTATACCAATGCCTAAACACTTTTCATAAATATTGGGAAAGTGATGAAGAAACTTTTCCTTGTCCATGTGGCGGCAGTCGAGATACACATGCTCGTTGCCGGTGCGCTTCATTTCGCTGTCTATGGCGCGGGCCACAATATCGCGCGGCGCAAGGTCTTTGCGTTCGTCGTATCGTTCCATGAAGGCTTCGCCATCTTTGTTGCGAAGAATGCCGCCATCGCCGCGAACCGCTTCTGTTATTAAGAAAGAAGGCGATATGCCGGGTTCGTACAAAGCCGTCGGGTGAAACTGAATAAACTCCATATTCTCAATTCTTCCCTTGGCGCGATACACCATGGCAATGCCATCGCCGGTTGCAATTTTGGGGTTGGTGGTGGTGCGGTATGCCTGACCGCAACCGCCGGTGGCCAGCACCGTTATTTTAGCCAGGATGGTTTCTATATTGTTTGTTTTTTCGTTCAGAATATACACGCCATAACAACAGATATTGGTAGCCGATTTGGTTACAAGATAACCGAGATGATGCTGGGTAATTAAATCAAGCACAAAACAATGATTTACCAGTTGAATATTCTTATGCCTGTTAATCTGCGACAGCAATGCTCTTTCCAGTTCCAGTCCCGTTACATCTTTATGGTGCAAAATGCGAAACTCGCTGTGGCCGCCTTCCCGCCCAAGCGCATAGTCTCCGCTTTCATCTTTATCAAATTCGGCACCATAGTCAATAATTTCATTGATGCGTTCCGGGCCTTCGGTTACCACAATTTCTACTATGTGCGGGTTGCATAAGCCATCGCCTGCAATCAGCGTATCTTCAATGTGTTTTTCATAGCTGTCTTTGCCCAATTCCATCACGCCTGCCACGCCGCCCTGCGCATATTTGGTATTGGTTTCACCGGCGCTGGTTTTGGTAATAACCATTACCTTTTTATCGGGAAACCGGGCGGCAACTTTTAATGCATACGTAAGACCTGCAATGCCGGAGCCGATTACTAAAAAATCCGTTTGCTGCATGAATAATAATCTTAATCGTTATAACTAATTTATTAATTTATATTTTAAAATGGATTCATCATACATTTTAAAACAAAACTGTTTTGTTTTGCCTGCAAACCTAATCTGAATATTTGTAAAGATGAATGGGAACGGTGAATTTATGATAATAGAAAAGCCAGGACAATGAAGTTTGCAAAACAGTAATCAAAGCGCGGGAAGATGATGAAATGAAATTTATTGTTAGAAGCTTAAGCAACAGTTATTTTTTTCAATTGTTGTATCCATCTGTTGCAAAGCCAGAGAATGATAAAAGCGATAATTGCAATAGAAGCATCTATCAGCGACCACCACAATGGAATGGCGCGAATGCGTTCCCAGGCAAAAGCCATTATTACGCTTAAAGCCGAAGCTATCATTCCCCATTGCACCACCCACTGGTTTTTAATTGGGTCTTTCCAGGGTCCGTAAAACAAAATGGCAATCAAAAGATGGGCAAAAGCAAGCCAGTCGAAGCCATAACGCATAAAAGGATACTCTTTAGATGTTTCGCTTACGCCCTTACGTACATATATCCACCAGTCGCGAAGAAAAGAAGGAAGTGCGGAAGGATCGGAAAGAAGAACATTTAACTCTCTGCCCAGCGGCACGGCAGATATTCCGTTTAGCAATAAACCGATGATGGTTATGATGATGGCCGCTTTAATTTTTTGTCTTAGCTGCAAGGAATGCTGTTCCGGGTGAGACATGAGAAAAGATTTAATGCATAAAGTTAGCCATTTGTAAAACAAAGAAACGGTGATTGAATAACAAACCCGTTGTACCGCGTAAGTCATTACGCATTCAACTCATTCAACCCTTTCTGAAAATCGAATTGCAAATCGTCATGCAACTCATGTATCAGGCTTTGTATTTTATCTGACTGCGATGTATAAAGATTTATTGTTGCCTGATGTTTATGCGATGCCATGCCGTACAATTTCATGGTTCGGCAAAAGTGCAGCCGCAACTCGGCTTCGGCTTCTTTTGCGCCCATATAACGGCTATACTTAGTTATGTTTTTCAACATGCCGCGCAATCCTTTTTTTATAAAATAGCGGTTAGAAGGCAAGCTGGCAAACGCCTCATTGATCTCAGATTTAATGGCATCAATGTAGCCCTGTCTGTCGCCGGAATCGAACAGAATATAGCTAAGCAGCTCTTTGTTTTCTTTTTTGTATTTTATCAGCCGCAGACACAATTCTATCACTTCTTTGTGCGGTAAGCTCTTTAGCTCTTCTTTTATTTGTTTCGTATCTGCGGCTTTCATCCGTTCCGTTTTCGCAGCACGAAAGTAAGCGTTGATAATAAATTAGTTAGCAATTTACTACCGGTTAAAATGAATTGTTTAGCCAATTGCTAAAACAGCTTTATTTATAACAAAAATTAAGCAGTAAGCAACGACGTAAAGCTTGCATAAGACGGTTATTTTTAGTAGTTTCGCCAGCTTGTAAAAACCCTTTTTACGGGATATTCAGCATATAAAATATGAACGAAGAAACACTTACCATAAATGCGCCGCAATCAAAAGCGTACGGCGCAGATAGTATTCAGGTTTTAGAAGGTTTGGAAGCGGTGCGGAAACGCCCGGCAATGTACATTGGCGATGTAGGCGTAAGGGGGTTGCACCACCTGGTATATGAAGTAGTTGATAACTCGATTGACGAAGCGCTGGCGGGTTATTGTAAAAATATCATCGTCAATATTCATGAAGATAATTCCATCAGCGTACAGGACGACGGGCGCGGCATACCAACCGGCATCAATACCAAAGAACAGCGCAGCGCACTGGAAATTGTAATGACGGTGCTTCATGCGGGCGGCAAGTTTGATAAAGACACCTACAAAGTATCCGGCGGTTTGCATGGCGTGGGCGTAAGCTGCGTAAATGCGCTAAGCACAACCTGCCACGTAATTGTACACCGCGAAGGAAAAATATTTGAGCAGGAATATCATACCGGCATTCCTGAATATCAGGTGCGCGAAATAGGCACCAGCGACAAAACCGGCACGTATGTGCGCTTCTGGCCTGATTTATCCATTTTCCAGGTCAGCGTTTTTAATAAAGATATTTTAGAAGGTCGCCTGCGCGAACTGTCTTATCTGAATAAAAAAATTGAGATTACACTGAATGATTACCGCGAAAAAGATGAAGCGGGTGCATTCTACAGCAAAACATTTTACAGCGAAGGCGGCATTATAGAATTTGTGGAAATGCTGAATAAAAACGGCAACCGCAGTTCGCTTATTGGCAAGCCACTATACGTGGACGGGCACGATGCGGCAAGCAATGTTGCAGTTGAAGTAGCTCTTACTTACAACGATGACTTTAAAGAGCATATTTTTTCTTACGTCAACAATATCAATACCATCGAAGGCGGTACGCATGTTACCGGTTTCCGCCAGGCATTAACCCGCGTATTTAAAACCTATGGCGATAAACAGGGCTTGTTTGAAAAAGCGAAAGTAGCCGTAGAAGGCGATGATTTTCGCGAAGGCTTAAGCGCCATTATTTCGGTAAAAGTGCCTGAGCCGCAGTTTGAAGGACAAACAAAAACAAAGCTGGGCAACAGCGATGTAGGCGGCGTGGTGCAAACAACGGTAGCGCGCGCGCTGGAGAATTATTTGGAAGAAAATCCGAAAGAAGCCAGGAATATCATCAGCAAGGTTGTATTGGCGGCGCAGGCGCGCGTAGCAGCAAAAAAAGCCCGCGAAATGGTACAGCGTAAAACAGTATTAAGCGGCAGCGGATTGCCCGGCAAACTGGCTGATTGCAGCGAACGCGACCCGGAACGATGCGAGTTATATCTGGTTGAAGGAGATAGCGCAGGCGGCACTGCAAAGCAAGGCAGAGAAAGAAGTTTTCAGGCGATCTTGCCCTTGCGTGGTAAAATTCTGAACGTGGAGAAAGCAATGGAGCATAAGATTTACGAGAACGAAGAAATCCGCAATATTTTTACCGCCATGGGCGTAACGGTCGGCACGGCCGATGACCCGAAAGCTTTAAACATCACGAAGCTGCGCTATCATAAGCTGATTATTATGACCGATGCTGATGTGGACGGCTCGCACATTGCGACGCTGATACTGACTTTTATTTTCCGTTATATGAAAGAACTGGTGCAGCAAGGGCATATTTATATTGCACAACCGCCGTTGTATCTGGTAAAAAAAGGCAAGGAAGCGCATTATGCTTACAGCGAGGAGCAGCGTAAAATGTGGACCGAGCGTTTGTCTAATGGTAAAGAAGACAGCGTTGGTTTGCAGCGTTACAAAGGTTTGGGAGAAATGAATGCCGATCAGCTTTGGGAAACTACCATGGATCCTGCACGCCGTACCTTGAAACAGGTAACATTGGAAAGCGCTGCCGAAGCCGACCGCGTTTTCAGCATGTTAATGGGCGATGAAGTAGCGCCGCGCAGAGAATTTATAGAAACCCATGCCAAATATGCAAAGCTGGATGTATAAACGATTGTAATTAACAATGATAAAAAAAGCTGCTTCAATTTTTGAAGCAGCTTTTTTTATTCATTATCGCAACCTCAGTTTCAATTACACGTTTTCATTATCAGGATAACAGGTTGCAGCAACACAAAAAATTAATATCCGCTTTTCAGCACCGGAAGCCTAACTTTAGTTCTTCCTGTTGTTTGGCTGCGTGTCCGTTAATTTGTTACTACCGGAATGAAAAAAATTGCATTGATATTGTGCCTGATGATGTGTGCAGCTGTTGTTTTTGCCCGCCATGGCAAAGGCGGCTATCTGGTGTATAAATATATCAGCACCAACATAACCACCAATACATCACAATACGAAATTACGGTTGTTCATTACGTGAACTGCAGCGAATCTGATTACGAACTGGGCAATGTGTATATAGGTGTTTTTAATGCAGCAGACAACAACCTCGTTACTACCATTAACATCATTCGCAATAACCAAAGAACCATACAAAAAAGTCAGTTCGACGGTTGTATTAACCCGATACCGGAAGTCTGTTTTTTCCTGGCTTTTTATACAACCACCGTTGATTTGCCAAACACCAATGCAGGTTATATTTTATCAGAACAGGAATGCTGCCGGGCAGAAGGCATTGTAAATATTCTTAATTCCGGTCAAATCGGCAGCACCAATTCCAACACCATTCCCGGTATCATTAACGGTGTTGACTATCATAACAACAGCAGTCCCGATGTGGTGATAAAAGATACGGCAGTCATCTGCCACAGTTCTCCGTTTCAACTTGAGTTTGAAACCACTGACCCTGACGGAGACCGGCTTACATACAGTTTTTGCAATGCTACCATCGGCGGGGCGCGGGGCGACCGACAACCAAACCCGCCATCGACACCTCCCTACTTCAGTGTTGGCTATTCCTCTCCTTACTCCGGCGCATCGCCGCTTGGCAGCAGCGTAACCATCGATAAAAAAACAGGCTTGATAAAAGGCATCGCTCCCAACCATACCGGTACTTATACCATTGCGGTATGCATTACCGAATCGCGAAACGGTGTAGAAATAGCAGTAACAAAAAAAGAAATTCTGATTACGGTTGCCGACTGCACTTTATCTGCAGCTTCGCTGAAACCTTCCTACATCAATTGTAGCGATTTTTCTTTTACGTTTGAAAACGAATCGTTTGCCAACAATGTATCATCGTATGAATGGGATTTTGGTACAACCGTTACCGATGCAGGATTGTTAACGCTGCCCACGCCTACCTTT
The DNA here is from genome assembly GCA_965219515.1 of Ilyomonas sp. Lineage (GTDB taxonomy): Bacteria > Bacteroidota > Bacteroidia > Chitinophagales > Chitinophagaceae > Ilyomonas. Next base: position 4,370,084 of record OZ244776.1, on the reverse strand, counting down.
ACTTACAGCGATACCGGCACCTATAAAATTAAGCTGAAAGTTACAAGCGGAACCAACTGCACCGATTCGGCTACTTCCCTAATAAAAATTTATCCCGGCTTTTCGGCAGGCTTTACCGTTGCCGGAAGCTGCTTCCAATCGCCTTTTCAGTTTACCGATACCAGCTACGCAAAATACGGACGCATCAACCAGTATAAATGGAACTTCGGCGATGCCGCTACCTTAGCCGATACATCTGATAAAAAAAACCCGGCTTATTTGTACCCGGCATCCGGAAATGTAACGGCAACACTGATAATCAGCAGCGATAAAGGATGCGTAGATACATCGCTTACTAAAGTTATTGTAAATAACAAGCCGCAGATTACATTACCATTCACTGATACTTTGATTTGTCGTGATGACCGCCTTACAATACCCGTGCAAACCAGCGGAACGATTTATAGCTGGACGCCGTTATACAACATTAGCGATGCAACTGTTATCAACCCGGTTGTAAATCCGTCTGATACCACCGCTTATACGCTTACGGTGCGCGACAAACAATGCATTGACAGTGTAACAGTAACGGTAAATGTAATTGATTCGGTTACCCTGCAACTACCCGACAAATTGATGCTATGCGCTACCGACAGTGTCCAACTAAAACCGGCAAGCGACGCTTTGTATTACAGCTGGCGCGAATTGAACGGCACGCAAACCATCGGTAACGTATCGGTAAAAAATCCCAACGTGGCACCTTTACAAAACACCACTTATTTTGTAACCGCTTCCGTTGGTCATTGTAAAGCGTTTGCAGAAACAGATGCGCTGGTATCGCCTTATCCATCAGCAACCGTAAGTAACGATCTTAGTATTTGTTATGGCAATACCGTACAGCTTCATGCGACTACCACAGCAGCCAATTATACCTGGAATCCGAAGACTTCATTATTATATGCCAATACCTTGAACCCGCTGTCGGGGCCTGCGCAAACCACGGCATATTTGCTTACCATCAGCGATACATTTAACTGCCCGAAAAGCGTAACAGATACCGTACTGGTACAAGTAATTCCGCTGCCTCAGACAGATGCCGGTAACGATACCGTTGCTGTTATTGGTCAGCCATTGCAGCTTACCGCCACCGCGGACGAAGAAGCCACTTTTAGCTGGTCTCCATCAACCGGCATGTACAATAATTTGGTTTACGATCCCATAGTTATCATCAACAATCCGGCTGTTCGCTCAGTTACCTATTTTGTAACGGCAACAACCTCGCAGGGATGCGCCGGTACCGACTCTGTTCACGTAAAAATTTACACTTCAAAACCCGACATTTTTATACCCTCTGCTTTTACGCCAAACGGCGACGGGCATAACGATATGTTTAAGCCGGTTATGGCGGGCATTTCGCAGCTCAGTTTTTTCAGAGTCTATAACCGGCTGGGAGAATTGTTGTATCAAACTACAAAAACGAATGAAGGCTGGGATGGTTTGTACAAAGGAAAGCAGCAACCGCCTGGCACTTATACATTTGCGGTGCAGGGAAGCGATTATACGGGTCGCGCAATTGCGAAACAGGGAACGGTGGTGCTGATTCGGTAAGCTTTCCGGCGCACACTTTGTTTTGTTAGTTTTAAAACAAATAAAATTATTTGTACTTATATATTAAAAGTTCCAAATCAAAATTGCGGGTTAGAATAAGGTAATGTTTTTGTAATCCATTTTTTGTTCGGAAAATTCAATAAAATTAATTGTATGGTTCTCTTTCCGTTATAGAAATGACAGTCCGTTTTTTCTTCGTTACTATCTTTGACCTCTATCCGATTGCAAATGAAAAAAAATACAGCCGGCTTTAAAAAAATACTGTTACTTTCTTTAATAGCATCGTTCAGCAGACCGTTGCCTGGTCAGAAAATTACCGGAACCATTGAAAATGGCACCGGAGATTCCATCATTTATTTTGATTACAACAAAGGGCTTTTACATACGAAAGACAGCGCGGTAATAACAGACAATAAAACATTTATCAAACATTTTAAATTTATCAAAGCAGAGAATGTTTTTATAACGTATCATTCATTTCAAAAAAATATTTATGTGTTTCCCGATGCTGAATTAACCATCAGCTTTAACGCAATGAATGATAGTTTGTGTAAACAAACATTTGCAGTTACCGGAGATTGTTCTATCAACCAGTACTTAGACACAATTATAACAAACCAAGTTCACAATCATTTTATTTATGACCGCGCCTACGCCAATCAGCCTATTGATTCGCTCGTAACCATATTGCATGATTTCAGAATTTTTTCAGATTCATTGAGACATTCATTTTTCTTACAGGCAAATCGAGACGGAACTATCAAACCATTGCAGAATTTTCTAATTACGGATAGCATAAACTGGTATTCCAATTCCATATTACAGGCAATCGATTATCTGCATTTCACTCATACAGGCAACAGGCGTTTGTTCTGGCAACAGGAAGTTAAAGATCGTCTTCCTGCTACGTTTTCAAACGCGTTTACAAATGCCGGATTTTATACCCGCCTTTGGCCTTTTTTCTTTCAAAGTCAATATGAAATTGAATTGGAAGGCGCAGATTCCGTAAAAGCCGATCAATTAAAAGCGGATGGCTTTATGTTGCAATATCTGCAATCAAAAAATATTGGGAACGCACAAAAAGAATTCATTGCGTCTCAGGCTTTAAACGAAATTTTGTTTCATTATACCGACCGAAGTGTCGGGGAAAATAAACACTATGATTCTTCAATAATCGTGTTAAAGAAGATGATTGCCGATAAGCCTTTTTTAGAAGATTTTGACAAACAGTATAACGAAAAAAAAGATCTTCTTTACTCGCGTCTAAGCAGAAACAAAGCGCCTGATTTTTTACTTTCTGATACTGCCGGAAAGATTTTTACACTTGCAGATTTTAAAGGGAAAATAATTCTGATTGATGCCTGGGCAACCTGGTGCGCACCATGCGTGGCAGAGATGCCTCATTTAAAAATGTTGATGCAAAAATTAAAGGCAAATGAAAATTTCCGGTTATTGTCAGTGTCATTAGATGAATCAAAAAAAACCTGGATTGAAAACGGTGTTCTCCGGCTTCAACCGCCGGGCTTATTGCTTTGGCAGGCAAAAGATGTAGCCTTTAGTAAGGCATACGACATAAGGCTGATACCAAGATTAATTTTAATTGACAAAGAAGGAAATTTTATTGATTACAATCCGCCCAAAGCAAGTGAAGGAGATCGGTTGTATCAGCTTATTTTAGAAAAACTAAATGGATAATGTAATTCAGCGGGATTGTTGCGTACTGAAAACCAACCAATAAAACCACTTGTCATTTCAAAATTTTTTAGGCTGGTGCATCATCAATGTATCAATTGTTTTTTGCATTTGCAGGGCAGCATTTTTATCAACCAGGTAAGCCTGGTTTTTACCTTTATCATTCCAGGTATTGCTGCCATCATCCGCTATGGCAATGCTTCCTTTCTTTACCTCATAATAAGGTTGATAACCGGTAATCGCCAGCAGCGTGGTTACTTCATCCCAACTCTTTCTGCCCGCGCTGTCTTCTGCTGACTGTGCGGTATCGAAATGCGGAAGACGTCTTTTACCGGACTATTTTGAATTGTATTGTTACGAATCAATGGCAAACCGCATTTGATGCGCTCGCCAATCTCGAAACCGCAAAACAAAACCGGCTTCGGAAAACGGGAAAATGCATATTGCGAAGCAGCCGCATCCATAAACACGTTAAACTCTTTTCCTTCCGGAAATTTTCCCGCCATCGAAACCAGTTGTTTTACTTTCGCTTTTACCAATTCATATCCGTTTAATGAAGAATACCCATCCGGTTTCGATTGCAAAAGATTGGCGATGTTGGTAAGAAAGCCAACTGTGATGATGATAACACTGTTATCGGGCTGTTTTGCCAGCAGCTTTCTGTATAAGGTTACTGCATCTGCCGCGTCGCTGTTTTTTTTAATCTTGTGCGGGTAGCGGGCAATCAGCGTATCTGTCCAGTGCTGTTGGTCGCGCTGTTCAACGGCGTTGCCAGATGGCACACCAACGGGCAAACCGGGACGATTGAAATAAGTGTTGAATACATTTAATACTGCTGCAACACCTTCATATTTTGTGCTTGCCATAGTAGCCAGGATATTTATTTTGTTGCTGTCTGCAAAAGCATGCAATAATGCTATGGCGCCGGCATCATCATAATCCGGTCCCATATCGGTATCAAAAATGATGCGTTGTGGCGTGTTTGTTTTTTGCGCCGGTAAAATTAAAACCAGGACAAGGAAGCAAATGAAAAACAGCAATCGCTTCAACATGACTGTAATAAGTTTTTAGATAATAAATCTGTTACAAAGAAGGTGAAACGAAAAGAAAACGCAACTTATGGCTTTTGTCTTTTTGTAATTGCGTCATTGCCCGGCAACGCAAATGCAACATAGCAATCGCCGGAAGCGGTGCCCAGTTTTCCGCCGCCGCAGGCAAGCACAAGGTATTGCTTTCCGTTTACTTCATAAGTAGCCGGCGTGGCAAAATTGGCGTAAGGCAGTTTTACCTGCCAAAGCAGTTTTCCGGTTTGCTTGTTATATGCCCGAAACATACCGTCTTTTGTAGCGCCGATGAACAACAAGCCACCTTTTGTAACAACCGAACCACCGTAATTTTCTGTGCCGGTTGGCTGTACTGTTTTGCCGGCCAGGCGTTCATCGTTACCAAGCGTTTTTGTCCATACCCGCTCGCCGGTATTCAGATTAATGGCGGTTAATGTTCCCCATGGCGGCGCTATGGCAGGCAGCCCGCTTTTGCTAAGAAACTTGTTGTATCCGGAAATATTATACGGCAGACTGCGAAACTGATCATCTTCCGAAACCCTCGCCACGTAAGGTTTTGGCTGATCCGGCTTATACGCTAACACATAAGATCGGATGGCTTCTTTGTCCTCTTTGTCTAAGTATTGAAAGGCAGGCATCATGCGCCTGCCGGCATTGATAAAGCTGATAAACTGCTGCGGATTGTATTTGGCTTTTACATTGATTAATGATGGATAATTGCCGCTTCCTTTGCGGTCGGCGCCATGGCAGGCCATACAGTTTTGTATAAACAATCGCTGCCCTGCCTGAAGGTAAGTTTCTTTAGATGCCGGTTTGGTATCAACGTCAAGCATTTTTAATATCCACGCCATTTCGTTGGCGTTCACATACAGGATGTTTGTTTCCGGGTCAACGGCAGGTCCGCCATATTCGCCGCCGCCGTCAAAGCCGGGAAAAATAATGGTTCCCTGTTTTGATTGCGGCGTAAACATTTTGCCGGTACGATAAGAAGCCAGTTGCTTTTTTACATCTTCATATTCCTCTTTCGACAAATAGGGATTGATGTCTTTTTCGGCAAACGACTGCCGCACAAAAGGAGCCGGTTTTTGCGGCACAGGTTGCATGGGCGATAATTTTTCGCCGATTAGTTCTGTTGCCGTATCAACCGGCGTTTCTACCACCGGAAATAATGGTTTTCCATCGGCGCGATTGAATAAAAACACAAACCCGGTTTTGGTGGTTTGCGCTACCGCATCTATGTTGTTTCCATCATGCGTAACGGTAAGCAATACCGGCGCGGAAGAAGGATCCCAGTCCCAGGTATCGTGATGAATAAATTGAAAATGCCATTTGTATTGGCCTGTTTCGGCATCCAGCGCCAGCAGGCAGTCGCCAAACAAATCGTTACCATGTCTTTTTCCGCCATAAAAATCCATGGATACTGATCCAAGCGGTATATAGGCGATGCCGGTTTTCTGGTCAATGGTTAAGCCCATCCAGCTATTGGCGCCGCCGCTCAGTTTCCACGCATCTTTGTTTTCCCAGGTCTCGTATCCTTTTTCGCCCGGCTGCGGTATGGTATGAAAAATCCATTTCATTTTGCCGGTTTGCACATCATAACCGCGGATATGACCAGGTGCGGCATCCATGGCTTCGCTTACGCGGGTGCCGGTAATAAGCGTGTTTTTGTAAATAACAGGCGCCGACGTGCAGGTTACAAACAAATCTTTGAAAGCCGCGCCCAGACTATCATGCAGGTCTATTTTACCCTCATTGCCAAACGTTGTTATCAGTTTACCTGTTCTTGCATTTACGGCAAGAAGAAACGGACCGGCGGTATAGAAAATACGCTCATCTTCTTTTCCATCCGTCCAGTAGGCAACGCCGCGGTTGTTGTTTAAATTGAAGTGCCCGGCTTTGGCGTTTGCATCGCCTTCCAACTGTTCAAACGGTTTAAAAGTCCAAATTTCTTTTCCAGTTGCTGCATTTACTGCGCAAAGCTTCAGCGCAGGCGAAGTGCCGTACATAATGCCGTTTACAACAATCGGATTGCATTGAATTTGCGAATGCGCACCGGTATCGGCATCGCTGGTATGATACGTCCAGGCTATCTGTAACTGCGTAACGTTGGATGTGTCTATCTGCGTTAGCGAAGAATATTTGTTTGATGTAAAATTGCCGTTGGCCATTTCCCATCCATCATAATGCGGCTGAGAAGTATTGTTATTATGACAGGCAATGAACAAAATATTTGAGAATAAAAGACAGGCAAATACTCGTAGAAAATACATATAGAATAATAAATTAGTAATGATAACCGCAATAAAGTTACATGATACGCTACAATACTACGCGTGTGCGAAGGGCAGATAAGCCGGATACGCCTTACAATTCTTCCAGCTCAAACTCTTCTTCCGAAGGCTGCAAAATGCCTTCCTGCTGCAACTGTGCAATATAATTTTTATATTCATCACCATGCACTTTTTGCGAATAAACAATGGCGATGGCATCCGGTTGCGTAAGTCGCTCGCCGGTGGTTTTTACATGCACTTTATCAATGCGCTTTTTTACAATGTGATAACGTATGTTGTACGCGCCTTCTACATCAAATCGCTTCTCATCGGTTCTGAAATTAATATCAATTGAACTGGCATTTACATAAATTAACTGGGTCGTCTCAAGAGGCAAAACCAGTGTTGTTTTATTGGCGTTAACCAGCTTAATAATGGCTGCCATACTTCGCAACTGCCACAAACGCAACTGGTACAAATAAGTGTCGGAATATTTTTGTTTTGGTGTTATAGACTGACCGATATAAATATCATATTCTACGCCATCCGTTCTGAATTTTTCGAAGTAAGCAGGATAAGACTGCTGTACTTCCGCCTGCAACAAATCAATATATTGATTGATGAGACCATTTAGCGTTTGCATTGATGTTTCTAAAGCGCGGCGATGTTGATAAACAATGCCGGTTGTTTTATGTAACGCCTTCACCAACCCGTCAACAGAAGGCGGAACCTGAGAATTTGTTTCATTGTATGAATGCAGAAATCGCTCTGTTTTGTGAACATGGTTTATAAAAGAAGTTTCGGCACTTGCCGATACAAAAGTGGAAATATCTTTTTGCAGACCGTTAGCTTCAGCCAGTATTTCCAACGCTTTTTTATCTTTAAAAGAAGATAATGTTTGAAAAAGAAGTGAAAAATAAGTCTGCATATCTTTATACAACGCATTATTTCTTTTTATTGTAGAGTCGCGTATATCTATGGCTCCGTATAACGGATATACGTTTTCAAACCGTATCATTTCCAAATCAGAAGCTATATTATTTTCAAACCGCTTTCGCAAGTAATTCCACGCAACCTCGTTAAATTTCCATTGCACAGCAGGCTGTATGGAAGTAAAATTTGTCATAATTACCTTGTTAATACCGGCTTTAAATTCAGACTGGTTGTTGTGCATAAGCTGCGCCAGAATGGGCAACGCAGCATCTAACCTGTTAAATAAAGATTTATTGATTGCCAACTCGTCGTATGTAGCAAATTCAAGCAAGCCCGCCAGTTCGCCGTTATGATAAACCGGCAAAGCGCCATACCCCTTTACGCCTGTTGCAGCAAGCTCCCTAAAAAACACATTGTCCTCCGGCTCTTTTCGTCCATTTTTTTCATACAAAATTATTTTCGGATGCCTGAAATAATCGTTTAGCCAGCCTGCAAAGTCATTCTCATTAATCTGAAGGCTGCGCGCCGTGCTGATGGCGATGCTGTGCGTATAATTTTCATAAAAAGAGACAAGCCTGTTGTTCACCTCTAAAAAAGGCAACAGCCCGAATTGCAGATTGTTGTTGCCGCACAATGCCTTCAGCAAAAAAAGAATCTGATCGTTGGTGTGCTCAAAATCGCCGGGAACATGCCTGATGATAGCACTGCGCATTTTATGCAAGGCGTATCTCGCCGTTACATCCGTTGCCGTTACGATAGAAAACCCCCGGAAGACGAATGCCGATAGCGGCAATTTGCTTTCCATCTGGCATAAATCATTTATATTTTCCAACTGGTTTTCAATATCCGCTTTGTCTGTTTCGGGGGAATCTTTCACTTTATAAACTTCCGTAAACCGGTTGTCTATCGCAACGCTAAAGTATTTTGGCAACAGCGTACTTTTATCGGTCATTACATAAATCACCTCGTTATTAACAAGAGATTCTATGTGATAAAAGCGTTCTAATATCAGGGCGTATTTAACCTGATTGATATTGTTCTCAAATGCAACGCTTTCTTCTGCCGTAGCTGCCGCCTGCATACTCATGGCGTTCTCCGGATGCATGAGGTTGTAAAAAGCTTCGGTACTATAAAAGATAACATCGCTGTTTGCGGCACTTAACGCCCAAAGCGTTTGCTGCTCATCGTTCATCGGTGCAAAAAGGCTGCCATGCAATATTTGCATCAGCTCGGGATATTGTTTCAGACTGCTTACCGGCAGCGGTTGCAAAAGTTCAGGATGATTGTTGCAATATTGAACGGAAAGCTGGTAAAAAATTTTGCGGAAGCTTTTCTCGTGTTCTGTTTTATAGATAAGATATTCAATAAATTTTTTAAAACAGATGTGCGTGTCTCCGGTTGTTTGTGAAAGTATATGAAATATTTCCTGTTTCATAAATAAGATTGATAGGTTCAATTCCGAAGATTCAACAAAAACCGTTTCGGTATTGTGAGCGATAAGAGATGAATGGAGAACGAACGGAATTAAAAAATAAAAAGTAAAAAAGAGAATGAATGATTGTCAGACTAAATGAATCGTTTTGTACTTTTCTATGCAACGGCACAAAATAAAAACGCCATCAAAATTTTTACCCTTCAAAACCTAAACCCGAATGAAAGATACGGATACCAGCCTTCTGCAGAATAGCTTGCAATAAACCGCAATACCGTCAGTTGCGCGGGTGCGAAATATAGTCCGCCACCGGTGCCGCTGTGCCATTTATTGCTGCGTTCCTGTTTTTCCCAAACCCTGCCAACATCGTATACGCCAATGATACCAAGCTGCCCGGGCAAAATATAGCTTGCAAAATCGGCAAGCTTTATACGCAACTCAAAATTATTATACAATGAATATTGTCCCGCAAAACGAAACTGACGATACCCCATCAGGTTGTTTTTTCCATCAAGAAACAAAGCCTGATAAAAAGCCGTTTTACCAAATGTAACTCCACCGCCAAACCGGTTTGCCAATACGATGGTGTGTTTATAATTGAGACTGCGATACAAAGAAAATGACGAAACTATTTGCGTAAACGATTTTGAATATTTGTTTAAGCCGGCAAAGCTTTGCAACGTAACATTGGCGTAAGATCCGGATGTTGTAAATAAAGTATTATTGCGGCTGTCGTTACTAAAGGCAACCCTGATGCCCGCATGTGTTTTGTCATACGTAAGCGTAGCGCTGTCGTAACTGTTCAACAGTGATGCATTCAGAATGAACCTGCCTGTATTGTCGTTAGCATCAAAATGATAATATTGCGCCGATGGTCCTGCACTGATACTTGTTTTACCGCCCCACCGCAATGCCGCATTCGCATTATACAAATCGAAGCGGGCGCGGTAATAACGCTTACTATCTCCTGCTTTAATGAGCTTTGTTTCGTTGCCGCGACCAAAAAAATTCTGCTTGTTATCGGGTGCGAACAGATCGGCGTTTAATAAAAAATCTGCTTTGCCAATTTTTTCCTTCCATTCGCCTTTATAAGTTATGCGAAAAGCATTTGTTGAAAACGCATGAGAAACCGTTAGCTGCTGCACGCTTGCCCACGGCACTTTACGAAACCCTTTGTGTATATATTTTATTCCTGCGCCAACAAGCAAGCCGTCATCGTAGTTATAGCCTGACGATAGCAACGGTGATGTTTTGTTATATAAGTCAACGGGAACAAAAGCCGTATTCGCACTGTCGTTTGATAAATGTTTGCGAACATCACTGGCATCCTTTCCCATAAAGCTGACGCCATCCGTTTTTCCATAAACAATCAGTCTTCGCGGTGCCTGTTCTATATCATATATTTTATCGCCTTCTTTGCCAATGATTCTCAGTTTAATATTTTTATTTTCTGACCGGATAAACACACTGTCATCGCCTTTGTTTATGTAAAAACGTATTTCTTTTGTAACAGAAGAATAAAATATTTTTGTAAACAATGGTTGTTCGGTCTTTCCTTTTTTGTTCAGCTTACAAATGTTTACCAGCAAGCCTTTCGCGCTGTCTGTTATCGCTATCAATTCATTTTTATCCGAGGTTTGAATGTCAGCAATCTTGTTGAGAAAACAATAGTAGGTTTTCATCTCCTGCGGCAATGCGCTTCTGCGGTTTTTGAGTGTTTGCAACAACGCATCGTGCCGTAACAAATAAGCGCTTTGCGGCATTTTTTGCAACGCCGTTTCAAGCACCGAATCGGTAACGTGTATCACAAATTGATTGGTTATGATCATCCATTCATTGTAACTGAACTGGTTTAAAAATCGCCCGTTTAAAACACGGCTTTCCCAAAAAAAATCGTTGATGTTTCTCACCTTTTTAAAATCCTGCATAAACCACAGCAGCCACGGTTGGGTAGATGCTTTTGGTAACACACCTTCGTTTACATAAAACACCTGATCGCGGTCGCGGGGAACCGGCAAGTACGTAGTACCGCCATATTTATTTTTCAATCGGGCAAACCGCCACTGATCGTTGTGCCGGTCCCAGTCGTTTATCAGAACATCGAGTAATCTGGCGCGGAGAAAAACGGTACTATCGAAATTGTTGTCGTTATCTTTTGTAAGCTCTTTCAGCGTTTTTTCGGTGTTATCCGTTTTGCTGTCGGGTTCCCGTTGTTCCAGCAAGTTTAGGGTTCCGGCAAAGTCGTTGTTGTAATAACCCAATGCGTCATCCGGCGCCACCCAGCCGATAACCGGATCGGTATGCGGCACCTGCCCGGCATTGGCTATTGGCGGCACAATCAGCGCAGAGTAAGGATGCTGCGCACTCATGGCATCTTTCACCACATCGGCAGCAAATGTTTCTCTTACATCGGGCGGCAGCAGCACCTGCGGAAATTTATTTACGCTGCGCAGCGTCCATTCCACACCGTTTTTATCCACTAACCGCAAAGATCGGGTCTGATGTCCGCCACCGCGTTGCACAGGCGTTAAACCGCCTTTTATCTCCGATATTTTTATGACAGGCAACAGGACTGGCGCAGCCCATTCTTTACGGTAGTTTTCTCCCAGAAAAAAGCGGTGCAACCGGCTCACACTGTCGTATTGCGGATGCGCGGCAACCGAAATGCTGTCATCGGGCGTTGCGGCGATGACGGCTTGCTCTTGCTGTTTTACAGCCACAAAAGGCAGCGTATAAACAAACACATTTTTGAATGCGCTGTCGCCATTCTCTTTGGTGTAATAAGTTAGCCGGATGCTGTTACCGGTCATCTCGTCTGCGGTTACAAAACCGGGAGCCGTTTCAGAAAACAGCGCATATTTTCCCTTTGTTGTGAATGATTGTTTTGCACCCGCACCGCTTACAATTTGTTTTTGATTTTTCTTTTTGATAAACTGCATTCCATGATCGTGCCCCGACACATGAATGAGGTTTGGAAAGGTGCCGAACACGCCGTCTATGCGTTTCACCATGGCTTTGTACAAAGGATTCCCGGCGTCTTCGGGGTTCGCCAGCCATTTGCGCAGCAACGGATACAAAGAACCGACAACGGGTAAGGGAATGTATAAATTTTTATTGATGGCAGTAAGTGGAAACATATTGTCGGTAAAGCCATAATGCCCTCCGTGATGGCCGTAGCTGCGAAACGGATGATGGTCTGCCAGAAAGATAGTTTTGTAGCGGTTGCGGTAAAAAATTTCTTCCATCTTTGCAATCACTTCATCTTTTGTGTTACAATCGCAGCCAGCTTCTGCATTGGTTTTGTCGTGCGGAAACAGCCACCATTCACTATCGAAGATGATGATAACAAGTTTGTCTGACAAGCTTATTTCAACGGGATCCGGGCAACCATCGGGCGGCAGCAATTTCAGCAGAGAATCATTCTGATCCTGCAAAAAACGCCATTGCGCTTTAATCTTCTGCAAGCCTTGTTTTCCCATCCGGTCCCAATCGTGATTGCCGGGTAAAAAATAAACCGGCGCACCTCCGTTTCGCATCGGCTGATATTGCGCCCGAAGTATGTCTTTCGTATGCGCTTCTTCATTGCTGCCGGGCAGCCCCATACCGGTAGGATAAATGTTATCGCCGAGATAAACTATCGTTGTTTTACCCCGCAGAATATGTTCCGCCGCCTGCATGATTACATGGCTTTGCTGATTGTCTGTTTCGCCTGCATCGCCGATAAAAATAATACGTTGCCTTATGCTGTCGGGCTGCGCAAAAACAACAACAGGTAATGCCATAACAATACAAATTCGTATCAGTATAAGAAGCTGCTTCCTTTTCATTTTTGATACATGATTTTTAATATTGTGGCATTCTCATTCCTTCCTTTTTCATTAGATATAAAAAGATTATTGTCTTTATCGAAAGCGATTCCTTCGGGCTGATTGTATAAGGTTGACCGCAATGGATATACTGCTTTAATCACCCAGCTATTATCGGCAATTACCAGCAGTTTATTTACAGAAGAAAGAATAAACCATTCTCCTGTTGCTTCGTTTTTTGCCAGCGCGGAAGGCTCAAAATTCATTCTGTTATCATGCTCTTTTGCAATGATCGCTTTTACATCAATTGCAAAATGCCCGGCGGGCAGCACATCGCCGGTATTGGTTACAGAAAATATATAGCCGCTGTTTGATACGCTTTTCTTTTCGTTACAATGCTTGCAAAGCACGTATAATTTATTCGTTGCATTATCGGCATACAATCCTTCATATTCGCCGCGCGGCAATATCTTATTATATTCTTTTACAGTTGCTTCTTTTGTATCATTTGTCTGCTGTAGCGAAAAGGTAAACAGCACGCCGTTGCTGCGAAGCATTACCACAAAGCCGTTGCACAACTGCACGTCTTCATAATCTCCTTTTTTGCCCCATTTTGTTTCAATCACATCGTTGCTTTTTAACGCGATACGAAACAACTTTCCGTCTTCGTCCTGCTCTGCGTAAACCGTATCTGCGTTGCCATTCAGAAATGCGATGCCTGAGATTTCATTCAACGATTCCGGCATCGCAAACACCTGCGGATGATTCAGATTGTAATGCGGTGGATGATTGTCTTTTTGTTCTGCGCTTTTATCATCGTTTTTTTTATGCGGCTGCGCACAAGCCATTGTAAAACACAAAAGCGCAAGACATGAATACCGATACAAATTTCTACGCATGTTTAAATGTGTTTATGGTCTTTAGCATTTCATAAATGGCCGCCTGCGAGTCAACAGAAGGCTCGCCGGGCGTTTGTTCAACCGGCACGTTGTTCAAGTTTTTATCTATTGTTACCGCCTGCACATTATCGCTCAGTTGTATGTTAAGAATGTCTGTCATTTGCTGTTTTATTTCCTCATCATAAACAGGAAAACACACTTCGATGCGGGTATACATATTCCGGTTCATCCAGTCGGCAGAACCCATAAATACTTTGGTTTTGCCATTGTTATGAAACATAAAAACACGGCCGTGCTCGAGGTATCTGCCAACAATTCTTCTGATGGTAATGTTTTGGCTCATATCTGTAACGCCGGGCACCAGGCAACAAATGCTGCGTACAATCAATTGAATTTGTACGCCTGCCTCAGAAGCTTCGTATAGCTTGTTGATCAGAATGCGTTCTTCCAGATTATTTACCTTGATAATTATTCTTGCCGGCAGCCCTTTTTTTGCATTGCTGATTTCATTTTCTATCAGTTCCAAAAAAGTTTGCTGCAGGTTAAACTGCGCTACCAGCAAGTGTTTAAACGGAATATAGTTGTCAGTACCGGGCTTTTTGCGCTGCCGCAAAAAGAGAAACAGAAGTTCCGTTTCCCGAAGCAGATCAGCATTGGCGGTAAGCAAAACATGATCGGTATAAAATCGTGCCGTGCTTTCGTTCAGGTTGCCTGTCGCCAGCAACCCGTAAGATTGTTTTTGTCTATTGCTTTTCTTTTTTATGAGCGCAATTTTAGCGTGTACTTTCAGCAACGGAATGCTGTAAATTACCTGTACGCCTGCTTCCGTCATCTTCTTCGCCCATTTTATATTGTTGGCTTCATCAAAGCGAGCTTTCAGTTCTACAAACACATGCACCTGCTTACCGTTTTTTGCTGCGCTAATCAAAGCATTGGCAATTTTTGAGTCGCCCGCAATCCGATACAGGGTAACGTAAATTTCTTCTACACCGGCATCGGTGGCCGCTTCGTTAAAAAAGCGAAGTACCGTTGCATAATTGTCATACGGCGGATGAATAATAACGTCTTTATCATCAATAGCGGAAAACAAAGAAACGTGCGGCGGCAATAAAAGCGCGGAAAGCGGTGTTTGCATCGGGTAAAACAATCGCTTGTCTGTCACGGGCAAATCAGCAAAGTCTTTCAGGTTATGATATTTGCCGCCTTGCATGGCATTAGATAAAATTGTTTCGCAAATATTGCATAGCAACTGCAAATGCCGCAACGGCATATCTGACTGATAAAGCAACCGCGAAGCAAGACCGGTATCTCTTTTGGCAATCTGCTTTTCAATTTTTTCGGCGATGCCGCCGGGCAGTTCATCTTCCAGATTCAAATCGGCATCACGATTGATTTTAAAACTGTAGCAACCACTGATTTCTTTACCGGGAAATAAAAAAAACAATTGTTGCTTAATTATATCATCTATAAAAAAAATGTATTGACTGCCGCCGTAACTGACGCTGAAAAAACGGGATAAAAAATCGGATGGAATGTTAATGACAACCTGCGATTCTTCGTTGTTTTCTCGTAGCGAAACCAACAGATAGAGCTTATTGTTTTCGGGAAAAAATCTG
This sequence comes from Ilyomonas sp., assembly GCA_965219515.1. GTDB lineage: Bacteria > Bacteroidota > Bacteroidia > Chitinophagales > Chitinophagaceae > Ilyomonas. Next base: position 4,354,785 of record OZ244776.1, on the reverse strand, counting down.
GCCGATGGTGTAATGTAAAGAGGTTGTAAAAAGGCGGCGAGGGAAGAAAAAAAATAATCGCTGATAACGCCTCGCAATGCCGAAGGAAGCGTTTGGTTGTACAATAACACAATGTCCTGCATCGCTAAAGCAGGCGTCAATTGTTTGGTAATAATTTGCCCGAACTCCTGCTGCTGCCGGTTGATAATGCGGCGGGCTTCATCAAACTCCGAAGCTGATACAGAGAAAGCAGCCACCTGATGATGAGAACCATCGGCAACATCCTGTTTCGCCATTACAACCGGCATCCGAACCCGATACCATTCATCAAGATTGGAAGAAAAAATAGAAAGAAATCTGAACCGCCCGGCAAGCGGCACACTGCTACGCGACGCTTCCATCAGCAAGCGCTGATTAAAAGAAAGCCAGCTAATATCGCGGCTGAAATAAACCGGTTCAATCATGTTGCCAGTGCTGTTGGTGTTTCTTTATACATGATGACAAAAACTCAAAAGTAAATCGTAAAAATTCAAACCGGTTATAAGCGATTTTTACACTGAATAAACCGCCATTTTACTTTTGGATTTTCTTAGCGCTGTTGTCTTTTATGAATATCATATAAAAGCTTATAAGTGGTTTGTTACGCACTTAGCAACGATGCTATAATGAAGGCAATAACTGACACGATAAGCCCGAACATAAAAATGTTGTAAGCAGCCCGCAACAGCTTGTATTTTCTGCCGAGAACAACACCCTGCGAATACACATCGCGAATGAGTGTGCTGTATAAGAAATCTCTGTCGTTCATCACTTCTTTCATGCCGTGCATATAGCTGTCGAGGCTCATGCGATAAAAATTACCGAAGAACAACAGGTTCACTTTTTTATTTTCCAGTTCTTCGTTGGTAAACGTACCTGAAGGTATATTGGGGCGGGTGGCAAGTATAGAAAAAACGATGGTTATCAAACTTACCAGCAGTAACATAATTGCCGGAATAACAAGATAATCGTTGGTATCGAGCTTGCGCAGCAGCAAACTGGCGACAACAGAAATAATGATTGAATTGACGGTAATGAGAATATGTGATTTATTGTCTGCCAGATCGCTTAGCTTTTGCTGGTTGCTGCTGCTGATACGAAACATGGTTTCAATGCCTTTATCGGGACGTTCGATTTTCATTTTTTCGGCTTTTTCTTTTACAGATGGCCTATTCGTTTCAGGTGATTGACTGCATTTTTTTTCCAGCAGTTTAGTCAGATTTTCCTGCTTTTTGCCGTTTAGTAAAAGGCGCGCATAATCGGTATAGTATTGATGCGTTTGCAGAAGGCTGATGGTTTTTGCCTGCCATTCTTCCTTGCTGATATTGGCGTTGTGAAGGGCATTGTATTCTTTGCGAAGCGGCTTGCTTTGCTCCTGAAACTGATTGGTGCCAAGATGAAATAAATCGGCATCGCACACAATCTGCTCCAATAAATTGCGCGGATGCTGTGGCATTCTGGTGGCGATAATGCATTGGCTTACCGCATCGCTTACCGCAGGTTCTATCTGCAGAGATGTTAAGTAATCTGTGGCTTCAGCGGCGCCAATGGCTTCATGCCCTTCCGGTTTTTTCAGATAGCCAACATCGTGAAACCAGGCCGCCGTGCTGACAATAAAAAAATTTTCATCGTTGAGTGCATAATGATTGGCAATTTGCGTGGCAGCTGATACCACGCGCTCGGTATGAGACAGATTGTGGTATAACAGAACTGACTTGTTTTGCGTTGTAAACAACAACTTCACATGGTTTTGTACCTGTTCTAACAATAGTCTGTAATTATTCATGAAGCGGAATTTGAACGCTGTATTGAAAGCTTTTTATATTTACGATTGTATATCGTTCTTTTGGAACTCGGTTTTTATGTTAGCAGAATTGACGATACATTTTTCAGTTGCAAGTAAAAGGTAATCAGAAAACAAAAATGAAAATAAGCTTTTACACCTGATTATTCTATTATGCTCTGCCAAAACAAACGGTTGTCTTTCTTTATAATTCAGATATAATACCAATTGAATACGGAAGATATTTAATGTTGCGGTATTGAAACTTAGGCTGACATTGCGTTTCAATAACACGATTCAGCTTAATTTCATTATCCCAATGGTGTAACAAAGTATTCAATGGCTTTAATCAAAAAGTTTTATAACCGATGCTGCGTTCCACCTGTGAAATACATCGTTTCCGTTTCATGCGAATTTCTATTTTTACCGCCATACTTATTTGCTATGAAACAATTTCTTCTATGGCTGCTGCCTGTTATTGCATGTGTTCCGTTATCCTGCAAAACGCCAAAGCAAAACAGCCGTTCCGCTTCGCAAAGCGCCGCTGTTTTTACCAATCCGCTGCTTCCATCCGGCGCCGACCCGTATAGCTTTTATAAAGACGGCTATTACTATTATACCAATTCGCTGGGCGAAAAAATCGGTTTGTGGAAAACAAAAAACCTTGCCGGTTTAAAAAAGGCTGAATACAAAACCATTTACGAACCGCCGCAAGGCACCAACCATTCGAAAGAGTTGTGGGCGCCCGAAATTATGTTTTTACAAGGCAAATGGTACGCGTATTATGCGGCAGACAACGGCGACAACAATCATCATCGTTTGTATGTTTTGGAAAATGCCTCGCCGGATCCGATGCAGGGCAACTGGACGTGGAAAGGAGAAATAAATGATGATACCAACAAATGGGCGATTGATGGTGATGTGGCAGAAATAAATGGCAAACTCTATATGGTATGGTCGGGCTGGCAGGGCGATGTAAATGGAGAACAGGACATATACATCGCCGCGATGAGCAACCCGTGGACGATTGCAGGCAAACGCATAAAAATATCAAAGCCCGAAAAAGAGTGGGAACTGCATGGCGACTTGCCTGATGCCGGTAACCCGCAGCATATAAACGTAAACGAAGGACCGCAGTTTCTGGTTCATAACAACCATGTTTTTGTAATTTATTCGGCAAGCGGATGCTGGACAGATTATTATGCCCTGGGTATGCTTTCGTTACGGGGAAACAACCTGCTCGACTCACTGGCGTGGACAAAATCGGCAGAACCGGTGTTTAAACAATCGCCCGAAAACAAAGTGTATGCAACCGGTCATAATTCTTTTTTTGTATCGCCCAACGGAAAAGAAAACTGGATACTTTATCACGCCAACGCCAATCCGGGCGATGGTTGCGGCAGCCGGCGGTCGCCACGGATGCAGCCATTTACCTGGAAAAAAGACGGAACGCCTGATTTTGGTATTCCTGTGGCAGAAGGTAAAACATTGCCGGTGCCGCAGTAATTAAAAATCATTTTGTTTTTTCTTCAACCGAAATATGTTATTAATCAGGAATTGATAAAAGCTATATCGCTGACAGATTTTTGCCTTACACCGGCAAATTGCAGCGCAATGGCGCCCATTGCCAATGCTATAAACAGGCTTGTCCATTCGGGTTCAATATGAGGAGCGGCAAAGGTTCTTGGCGCATGAAGTACAATTACCCAAAGAAAAAACATGACCGCCAATAAAGATGCAGAAAAGGGTACAAAAAACGAAAAGAAAAGGCTGATGGCAGTGGCGGTAAACCCAACACCAATAAAGTAAGCCCAGAACAAATGAGCCGGCATCCAGACTGGTATTAACGTGGCTATGTATTCGCCATATACAAAATGCAGAATGCCAAATACAAGTAACGACAGCGCAAATAAAAAGCGTCCGGTATTGTATAAAGTGCGGTTTATATTCGTGCTTCTGTTATTGCCGGCATCATTTACCGATTGCGGATTTGCTGCTACAAGCAACGCTCCTGCTGCCAAAGCGATCATCTCAAATATAACCGTCCATTTACCGCCATTCGCTATGTTGGCAACAACGCCGGGCACGTGAAGCCAGAGGCACAGCAGAAATAATAAAACAGCTAATGCCAGAGACATCTGTTTCTGTCTGAATGAAAAGATAATGCTGATACCACATGTCATCAGAAGAATGCCTAACACATAAATCCAGGGCGGTTGATTCAAGGCTTCGGGTAATGGCATAAATCCGGATAAAGAATTATGAAAGGCAAATATCTCAACGCCAAAAGCTGTTACGGCAATGCCAAACAATAACTGACCGGTTTTTATAACGGCATTCATAAGCAGACAATTATAAAGATGAAAACAATAGGCAATGATTCAATAAAAGTAAAATTCATTTCTGACAGAAACAACAGACAACAGAAATAAAACCGGCTGATTATGCTGTTTCAACTGTTATGATATTACCATCTGTTCTTTTATTCGTTTTATTGGCTCAATATTTACAGACCTTGAAAGATACAAATCAATCAATCTCCTTCAACTGAGAGATTGCAACACATACAATCTTTATTAACCGATGCAGGCTAATGCAGGATGATTCGATTTAATAAAAATATTACACCATGGCACAATTACCAGAAGACGAATTGCAACTGACAAATGCATACTGGCGCGCGGCAAATTATCTTTCGGTAGGGCAAATTTACCTGCGCGATAATCCAATGCTAAAACAGCCGTTGGAAATTCAGCATATCAAAAACATGCTGCTCGGGCACTGGGGAACCACGCCGGGTCAAAATTTTATTTATGTTCATCTCAACCGGATTATAAAAAAATATGATCTCGATATGATTTACATATCAGGTCCGGGTCATGGCGGTCCGGCGCTGGTTGCCAATACGTATCTGGAAGGAACTTACTCAGAAATTTACCCCGATATCAGTCAGAACGAAGAAGGTCTTACGCGGCTTTTCCGGCAGTTTTCTTTTCCGGGTGGCATTCCCAGCCATGTATCGCCCGAATGCCCCGGTTCCATGCACGAAGGTGGCGAGTTGGGTTATTCGCTGAGTCATGCGTTTGGTGCCGCATTCGACAATCCCGGTTTAATTGTGTCGTGCATTGTAGGTGATGGCGAGGCGGAAACCGGGCCGTTGGCAACCGCATGGCATTCCAATAAATTTCTTCACCCCATAAACGATGGCGTAGTGCTGCCCATTGTTCACCTGAATGGTTATAAAATAGCCAACCCTACCATTCTGGCAAGAATAAGCGATGACGAGCTTCAGCAGCTATTTACCGGCTATGGCTGGAAGCCGTATGTGATTGAAGGCAGGGACCCGATGGAGATGCACCAAAAAATGGCAGATTTGCTGGATACGGTAACAGAAGAAATTAAAGCCATTAAAGCCGGTGCCGTTGAAAACAACGATGCGGCAAGACTGCGCTGGCCAATGATTGTTTTGAAAACACCCAAAGGCTGGACGGGCCCGAAATTCGTAGATGGCTTGCCGGTAGAAGGCTCGTTCCGGTCGCATCAGGTGCCGCTCTCCGATCCTGCTACCAACCCCGATCATTTAAAACAATTGGAGCAATGGCTGAGAAGCTATAAACCCGAAGAACTATTTACTAAAGAAGGACATTTGCTGCCGCAACTGGCTGCCTTAGCTCCCGAAGGCGAAAAGCGGATGGGAGCAAACCCGGTTACTAACGGCGGCAAAAAAGTACGGGATTTATATATGCCCGATTTTAAAGAGTACGGTCTTAACATTAAAGAAAGAAGCCAGTTTGGGCCAGGCGATACATTGGTGTTGGGAACATTTATCAGAGACATCATCAACCAAAACAAAGAACAAAAAAACTTTCGTTTGTTTGGTCCGGACGAAACGTTATCGAACAAACTGAACGCCGTATTTGAAGCCACCAACCGCCAGTGGGAAGCGGAAACAATTGCCACCGATGAATTTCTGAAACAGGAAGGCAGGGTAATGGAAGTGCTGAGCGAGCATCAGTGCGAGGGATGGCTGGAAGGTTATTTATTAACCGGCCGGCATGGCTTGTTTAACTGCTATGAAGCGTTTATTCATATCATTGATTCTATGTTTAACCAGCACGCCAAATGGCTGGAGATTACATCTCATTTAAGCTGGCGAAAAAAGTTGCCTTCGTTAAATATTCTTTTGGCATCGCATGTATGGCGGCAGGATCACAACGGATTTACGCACCAGGATCCAGGTTTTATTGATGTGGTGATGAATAAAAAACCATCGGTGGTGCGCGTCTATTTACCGCCCGATGCCAATTGTCTTCTTTCGGTGATGGATCATTGTTTGCGTAGCCGGCATTATGTAAATGTGGTGATAGCCGGCAAGCATCCGTCGCCGCAATGGCTTAGCGTGCAGGAAGCGGTCATTCATTGCAGCAAAGGCATCGGCATCTGGAAATGGGCCAGCAGCGATGAAGGAGAAGAACCGGATGTGGTAATGGCCTGCGCCGGCGACGTGCCAACGCTGGAAACCATAGCTGCCGTTTCTATTTTGCAAAAAGAATTGCCCGATCTTAAAATACGCGTGGTGAACGTGGTTGATCTGATGAAGCTACAGCCGGAAACCGAGCATCCGCACGGGTTGGGCAATGCAGATTTCGATTCGCTGTTTACCAAAACCAAGCCCGTTATTTTTGCGTTTCATGCGTATCCGTGGCTCATTCACCGGCTTACGTATAAGCGCACCAATCATCACAACATACATGTGCGCGGATACAAAGAGGAAGGCACCATTACCACGCCTTTCGACATGACGGTATTGAACCAAATGGACCGCTTTGATCTGGTGCAGGATGTGGTGGACAGGCTGCCGCAATTAGGCGATAAAGCCGCTTATCTGAAGCAGGAAATGAAGGACAATCTCATCAGGCACAGAAATTACATTCGTGAGAACGGTATGGATATGCCGGAAATAAGAAACTGGAAATGGAACAGGCAGAGTTGAGGCGAATTGGTGAGTCGTATTGCATAGCGCAGGTTTTGGTAATTATTTTGATTGCATTTTCTTTCTTAACCAGTTAACAGATAAAATTGATAAGCCGTTGCTAACAATCAATTAGTTACAGATTGTTCAAAAAAAATCCGGAAGGCAATTTTCAAATTGTTATTCAACGCGGTATTGGCTTACGTAATACAACTTTGTTTAACAGCATTTACTGATCCTTTTTTATCGGCAATAACGCGCTCAGACAATTGTCTGAGCGTGTCATTGCCTTTCTTTTAAAAAAATTTGGTCAGATACTTTACTCTCTATATTTTTAATTGTAATAAAAACACTTATTATTCGATTGCCATTATAAAAACCAATCTTTTCGTTCTCTTCTTGTTTTAGTAATTGTCTATGTAAAGAAGCGATTATTTTAGAACCAGCGGAGCAATAACGCAATGATTGCGTACATGGCAAATCAATAAATTGCAGCAGGCAACTATGATTTGTTGCCTGGTAAAGTCGTTTTGTTTATTTGTCAACTTACTTTTTTTACAAAACTATCATTATGTCAAACTGCGTTTTCCGGTTTTCTGATGGGGCAAAAAAAATATGGCTTCTTCTTGTTGTGTTTTTATCATCTGCTGCTGCGTTCAGTTCCGTTACATCGTACAAGCAAAGCGTGGATGGCGTTGCGTTTCAGTTAGATAAAGGACTGATGAAAATCAATATCTGCAAAGACGATATTATTGAAGTAAAATATACTTCCTTAGATTCATTGGCTGCAAAGACGTCGCTGGTAGTAAATGCAAGCTGGGAGAAAGTACGTTTTACCGTTAAAGAAGAAAACAATGCGATTGTTATTGCTACGAAGCGCTTATTGATTACGATAAATAAAACAACAAACGCCATTACGTATTCAGACCTTACCGGCAATACCATTCTTGCCGAATCGGCGGACAGCAATAAAACCATGAAAGCGGCAACCATCGCCGGTATTGATACCTATAACTGCACAACCGAATTTAATTCGCCCGCAGATGAAGCTTTGTTCGGATTAGGATGTCATCCGCTCGACTCGCTGGCAATAAATTATAAAGGCCGCAACCAGGAATTATTAATCAAGTATTTAACCGGCGCTATTCCGGTTCTTCTTTCCACCAAAGGCTATGGATTGATGTGGGACAATTATTCGGCTTCTGATTTTTACGGCGCGGAAGCCGGCAATACAAAGTATAAATACGTATTGGAAAGCGGTAAAGAAGTAGATTACTATTTTTTTTACGGGCCCGATTTCGATACCATCATTTCTTGTTATCGCACAGCAACGGGCAAAGCGCCGATGTTTGGCAAATGGGCATTTGGCTTGTTTCAGTCGCAGGACAGGTATAAGTATCAGAGTGACGTATTGAGTGTGGCAAAGAAATATCGCGACAACCATTTGCCGGTTGATGTAATTGTGCAGGACTGGTTTTGGTGGTCGCCGCTGCCCATCGGCTCTCATATTATGAACAGGGAAAGATACCCCGATCCCAAAGCGATGGTTGATAGTTTGCACAACGAGAAATTTCATACGATGATCTCAATTTGGCCGTTGTTTGGCGACAGCACCCGTAATTTTAATGCAATGAAAAGCAAAGGCTACCTGACGAGCATTACATGGGATAACTTTTTTGCCCACACATTCGATACGTATTACGATGCGCACAACCCTGCTGCCCGTAAGCTATACTGGCAGCAGGCAAGAGATAGTGTAGTAAAGCGCTACGGCTGGGATGCCTGGTGGGTTGACCAGTGCGAGCCGGATAACGGATCGTTGATAGATGAGCGCCGCAAAGCAGTTTTTTCGGTGGGCAAAGGCATTGATTATTTCAATACTTATTCGTTAGAGCATTCCAAAGGCATTTACGAAGGCTGGCGCAAAGACATGCCCGGCAAACGTGTTTTTTGTTTAATCCGGCAATCGTTTGCCGGCGGGCAGCGCAATGCGGCTACCTTATGGTCGTCTGATATTACCACCACGTTTTCCGCCTTCAGAAATCAGGTTCCGCAGGGAATAAATTCCTGCCTGTCGGGCATTCCCTACTGGACGTCAGACATAGGTGGTTATATATCTTATGCTTCGCCGGAAGGCATACCCGACTGGTCGCTTCCGCTGCAACGCGAATTATTTACACGCTGGTTCCAGTTCGGCGCATTCTCGCCGATATTCAGGATTCACGGCAAAGGTGAGCGCGCTTTATTTTCCGACAACTGGGATGCAAACACAAAAGACATCTTATTGCATTACGACAAACTGCGCTACCGCCTGCTGCCATATATTTATTCGCTTTCTGCAAAAATTACGCAGGAAAATTATACCATCATGCGCGGGCTGGCGTTCGATTTCAGAAATGATACTGTTGTTTATAATATCAAAGACCAGTATATGTTTGGCCCGGCGTTTCTTGTAAATCCGGTAACGCAACCATTATCAGAACTGGCAAAAACAAATGCAAGAGAAGTGTATTTACCACAAACTACCTGGTATAACTTCTGGACGGGCGCTACGATAAAAGGCGGAACAACAATAACCGCAGATGCGCCGATAGAAACCATGCCGTTATATGTAAGAGCCGGTTCCATCATCCCGATGGGACCTTTTATGGAATATGCAACCGAAAAAAAGAACGATACCATTGAGCTTCGCATTTATCCGGGAGCGGACGGAGCGTTTACATTGTACGAAGACGAAAACGACAACTATAATTATGAAAACGGAAAATTTGCAACCATAACTTTTACCTGGCATGATGCGCAACAATTGCTTGCCATTTCAGACACAAAAGGCGACTTTCCCGGCATGTTAAAGCAGCGCGTTTTTAATGTGGTTCTGGTAAAGGAAAATCATGGCATTGATGTAGAAAATACAAAGTCCGACGAAAGCGTTTCTTATACAGGTAAGAAAATGCAGGTGAAACTGTAATACTATCATTTTCATTATTATTGATGCTGCTTTTGCGTTTCTGTTTTCGATGCAAATCGCCCTTATTAAAAAAAGAAAATTCAGCTATTTTTTGCTGAAACAGCAGTTTAAAGTTTGGGGAATATTATTAAACGTAAATATTGGTGTTATTGAAAAATTTAACCGCTCGTTGCATGAATGTTTCAATTCGGACACGCCACAGGAAACAGGGTTAATTTACGGTAAGCTATTTTGCCGGACATATTTATCTTTCTGCAAACTATTTTGGTAATCTGGTAAAGAAAGAAACGGCAAAACAGCACAGGACTACATTCATGCGAAATGGATTGATGCGGCAAAGGAAAAGATATTCGATTCAACAAAGTAGGTAAGCAAAGTGGCGTATGAATTAAATTTTAAATATCCGAAGCATTTCACCTGTTCTTTTAAGCAGCAGGTTGGCAACACAACCAATGAATACCAGAGTTCTCCCAATTAATTCAGGTTGCTGCTGTTACCTGATTTAAAAAGCCGCATGTTCCGGCATTGCCCTTTTTAGTAATATTCATGCATCAAACTTTTTAAAACATAAGCATAATACATCAGATTACGTTCTGTAGTCCCGACAGGGATCGAACCTGTATCTAAAGTTTAGGAAACTTCTATTCTATCCATTGAACTACGGGACCATCGTTTTTCAACGTGGCGAAGGTAAGAATTCTTACCTTCCGCGCTTTAACTGTAATTGCATGAAAACTACTCTCGCCATTTGTTTATTTTTTTTACTGATTTCATTTCATCCGTTTGCGCAAACCGGCACCATAACGCCGCCCAGGTTTAACCATACCACCATTTATGTTACCGATTTAAACCGCAGCGCCGGTTTTTACGAAAAAGTAATGATGCTGCCCGTTATTTCCGAGCCGTTTCATGATGGCAGACATGTATGGCTGAAAGTGGGCGAGCACAGTCAGATTCATCTGGTGTCGGGCGCAAAGGAAGATACGGATCACGACATCAACATTCACCTCGCTTTCAGCGTTGCCAATATGGAAAACTTTATGAAACATCTTGATTCTGCCAATGCTGTGTATGGCAACTGGACGCAGATATCAAAAAAAATTCAGGATCGCCCCGATGGCGTAAAACAAATTTACCTGAAAGACCCCGATGGTTATTGGATCGAGATTAATGACGACAAATTTTAACAGGCAGCATTCAGCATTCAGCTTTTAGCTTTCCGCTTTTAGCTTCCCCCGTTATCTTTGCGCTCCTTTAAAAAAATAAGCATGAAGTTTTATAACCTGATTATAAAGTATCGTTTTCCGTTGAGCCTGGTGGCGTTGGCATTGGCGATTCTGGTAAATATAACCAGTGGTTTTTGGCCGGCTTTTGTACTGTATTTTATTGCCCTTATCGGCTTATTCAGTCATTTTTTTATTGGTCCGCTGCGCCTGGTGCAGGAGCCGATGGAACAGGGAAGAACGGAAGAAGTAGAAAAGATTATTGATTCTATCTGGTTTCCCGGTTTATTATTCAAGCCCATTCGTTCTACCTATTATACATTAAAAGGCAATATCGCCATGATGAAGCAGGACTTTGATAGTGCTGAAAGGCATTTGAAAAAAAGTTCTGAGCTTGGCTCACCGATGCCCGAAGCGGAAGGCGCCAACAAACTGCAGCTTGGCATGATGTCGTTGCAAAAAGGCGATTTTAGAAATGGCGAAAGCTACATCCGCGCCGCCATTCGCGCCGGCATTCCCGATAAGGAAAGCGAGGCGGTTGCCTATCTGAGCATGTGCCAGATTTTTTTGAATAAAAGGGAGTTTCGCGCCGCCAAAGATTTCTTTCGTAAAGCCAAGGCCTGCAAGCCCAAAACCAAACAGGTGGTTGACCAGATTAAAGAACTGGAATCTTATATTTCACGCATTCCGGGCTAAGTCTTTAAAATATTCTGCTTCCGCCATTTCGCAAATAATATGACCTACAAGAATGTGCGATTCCTGAATGCGAGGCGTTACAGACGAAGGAATATTGATGAGATAATCGGCCATATCTTTTATTTTACCACCGCTTTCGCCGGTAAAAGCCACCGTTATTATACTATTTTCTTTTGCAGCTTCAAATGCTTTCAGAATGTTTACCGAATTGCCGCTGGTAGATAACCCGATTAACACATCTCCTTCAAGGCCAATGCCTTCCACAAGCCTTGCATATACGGCATCGTAGCCATAATCGTTGGCTACGGCGGTAAGGTAAGATGTGTTTACGTGAAGCGCTTCGGCAGGTAAGGCTTTGCGGTTTAAATAAAAGCGTCCGCTAAATTCTGCCGCGAGATGTTGAGCGTCTGCCGCACTGCCGCCGTTGCCACAAAACAGAATTTTATTGCCGTTTTTTAGTGATGTGATAATGGCCTGCGATATGGTTTCGATAGTTGTTAGCAACGTTTCATCGTTCAGTAATTGTTGTTTGGTTGCTATGGATTCGCGAATGCGCGACTGGATAAATTGTTTCATAAATTATAAAATCTCCTGACCAATCAAGATTCTGTTTCGTTAATGTAAAACAAGGATACCGTAATTTTCACAAGCAATTGCCATTGCGCGAAGATCAACGTTTGCTTTTTGTAAAACCTGCTTTCAAAATATTTATTTAAAATAGTAATAACTTCAGTAACAAACACAGTTATCGCACCATTGCGCAGTATGGCAAATGCCGCAGAGTTGAGATTGTTATAGCATTTGCAACCGTTTATTAAATATATAACACCGGCAAACACATAATCATTCAACCTGTTAACTACGTTTTTCAGAGCGGAAATAAAATTATATTTTTTATATTAACACTGTTAAGTATTTTTACACCGTAATTATAAATTAATGGGAATCACAGAGCGAAAAGAAAAACAGAAAAAGGAGATCCGGAAAAGAATACTTGACGCTTCGATCAAGCTGTTTGTAGAAGAAGGTTTTGAGAATGTTACCATTCGCAAGATTGCAGATATTATCGAATATAGTCCAACCACGATATACTTGTATTTCAAAGACAAAAACGAAATTTTTTATGAGCTTCATGAATTGGGATTCCAAAAAATGGCTGCGCTAAACCGAAACCTGGAAAATATAAAAAACCCTTTGACCAGATTATTTAAAATGGGTGAGAACTATATTGGATTTGGCCTTGCCAATCCTGAGTTTTACGATATCATGTTTATTCTGCGGGCTCCTATGCAAACACTGGAAAGCATGGATAATTGCGACTGGAAAAACGGGGAAACAGCACTCCATAATTTAATGAGAATTGTAGAAGAATGTATGCAAAAAAAATTTATACAAAAAGGCAATACAAAGGCGGTTTCAATGGCAATATGGGGAATGGTTCACGGACTGGTTAGCCTGCAGATACGCGACCGGTTTGAAAAACTGGGCGATGGAAAAAACATAAAAACACTGATGCACCAGTCTCTTAACTGGCTGCTGAGCGCGATAGATAAATCGTAAAAAAATTTACACCTTACTTAACATTGTTAATAATGATAACGATAATAATAAATTTTTATGAAACCAAAAACACAGTTTCTTCTTATTCTTTTTTTGATCTTGTATGCGTTATGGCAAAATGCTTTCGGGCAAACGGTATTAAACAATTATGTAAGCAAAGGACTCGACAGCAATCTTGCCCTGAAACAGCAAAGCTTCGATCTTGAAAAAGCAAAGCTCGATTTGGAACGGGCCAAATCGTTGTTTTATCCGCAGGTAAATGCCGGTGCACAGTACACGCTTGCAACCGGCGGCAGAGCGATTGACATACCGTTGGGAGATTTATTAAACAATGTCTATTCTTCCCTCAATCAGCTTACCTCCTCTTCAAAATTTCCACAGCTTCAAAACGAAAGCATTCAGTTTTTACCCAATAATTATCATGATACGAAAATTGAAGTAACCGTACCGGTTTATAATCTTTCGCTGCAATACAACAAAAAAATAAAGGAGCAACAAATTTATACGCAGCAGCAACAGCTTAATTTATACAAGCGCGAACTGGTGTTTACCATTAAGCAGGCTTATTACCGGTATTTGCAGGCGATAAAAGCAGTAGCTGTTTATAATAATGCTTTGGCAACTGTAAATGAAAGCCTCCGCTATAATGAAAAACTGGTAAAAAACCAGGTGGCAACTAAAGAAGTAGTGCTGAAAGCCAGAACGGAAGTAAGCAAAGTGCAAACCTCATTGGCAGATGCAGAAGGCAACCAAAAAAACGCGGCGGCTTACTTTAATTTTTTGCTGAACCAACCGCTCGAAATGCCCGTCATTATTGATTCGTCGGTATTTCAGCCTTATCAGAGTGAACAAACCGTTTCAATTGATGTTCCTCAAAACCGCGAAGAATTAAAGCAGTTGCACAGTACCCAAAATTTGCTGGAAATAAATCAAAAACTGAACAACACTTATAAGCTGCCGGTATTAAACGGCTTTTATAATATCGGCTTTCAGGGTTATGGTTACAGGTTTGGCGACAAGCAGTTTTATCAGCTTGGCGGCTTACAATTAACATGGAATATTTTTAAAGGCAACGACAATAAACTAAAAGTAAAACAAACGCAGATTGATATTGACGCCATCAAAAATCAATACAACAATGTATCGCAGCAAGTAACGCTTCAGGTAATCACTACATACAACCAGTACCAGTCTGCCATTACGGCCATGCGCAATGCCAACGATGAAGTGCTTAGCACACATGAAGCCTATCGCTTAACAAGCAGCCGTTATATACAAGGCGAAGCCTTGCAGATAGAATTGATAGATGCGCGAACGCAGATGACCAATGCCGATATTACGTATTCGTTAGCACAGTTAGCCGTCTTAACCAAAGAAGCAGAGATAGAACGGGTAACCGCAAGCTATACGTTACCATAAATTTCTTCAATCAATCATTAATCTGTCAGCAGTTATAAAATCACTTTTATGCATATCATTTTCAGTAAGATTATCACTATCGTTTTCCTCATTTTGCTTTTTGTTTCGTGCGGCGATAAGCAGTCATCAAATACAGTTGCAGATGATGCCGTAATTGTAAGAACTGCACCCATAGTTGTAAAAGATTATGTAACGGAAATGCAGTATTCGGGTAAAATTGAATCTACTGCGCAAACAAATTTATCCTTTAAAATCGGTGGTATAATTTCCCGCATTTATGTAAAAGAAGGCGATCAGGTAAGCCGCGGCCAATTGCTTGCTACGCTGGATTTAACGGAGATTCATGCACAGGTGCAGCAAGCAGCACAAAGTGCAGAAAAGGCAAATCGCGATTTTACGCGAATGAAGAACTTATTGGCTGATACAGCAGCCACATTAGAGCAATTTCAGAACGCTGAAACGAATCAGAAGCTTGCAGGCGAAGCTTTGCAGATTGCCGGTTTTAATCAGCAACATGCGCAGATACGTGCAACCGGCAACGGAACAATTATAAACAAAGTAATGAATGAAGGCGAACTGTCTTCGCCCGGCTCTCCGGTTCTGATGATGAACGCAACTTCAGGCGATGACTGGGTAATGCGTTTTGGCGTGAGCGATAAAGACTGGGCGAAGCTGAAAAAAGGCGATGCCGCTTCGGTGCAGATTGATGCTTATCCGGCCGAAACATTCAAAGGCATTATTACCAAAATAGCCAATGCCGCCGATGCCGCCAGTGGCACGTATGAGGTAGAAGTAAAAGTATTGCCCGGCAATAAAAATTTTGCGGCAGGCTTGTTCGCCACCATTCATCTCAATACCACTTCATCGCAATTCGTAGCCATGATACCCATTGAAGCCTTAACGGAAGGCGACGGCAAAACGGGCTATGTATATCTGCTGAACAGCGACAAAAAATCGGTAACCAAACGAAAAGTAACCATCGCTTTTGTAGATGATAATCAGGTAGCCATCAACAGCGGTCTTGATAAGGTAAATGCCGTGATAACAGATGGCGTAAGCTATTTAACCGAAGATGCCAAAGTAAAGGTTGCCCCCAACCCCTGAAGGGGAGTCTGGCAGCAGCGTGAATGTGCTTCTGCCTTATTTATTTGTGAGAATGTCAAATACAGTAATCGTGTTTTTAAACTCCCCTTCAGGGATTAAGGGCTTTGTATGAAAATAACAAATTTTGCAGTAAAAAATTACCAGTTCACGCTCATCGTGTTTATCATGCTGGTTGCCATAGGCATCAATTCGCTGCTTACCATGCCGCGCGGCGAAGACCCGGATTTTTCGGCGCCGGAATTTAACATCGTTGTCATTTATCCCGGCACCAGCCCGAAAGATATGGAGCAGTTGGTGGTAGATAAAATCGAGAAAAAAATTAATGAGCTGGATGATATCAAAACTATAAAATCTAAGATGGATGATGGCCTTGCCGTTTTGGATGTAGCATTCAAATATGCAACCGATCCTGATAAAAAATACCAGGATGTGGTGCGCGAAATGGATGCCATTCGGCCAAATTTACCTGCCGACATACAAGACATTCAAATTTTTAAATTCAGCCCCAGCGATGTAAACATCATCCAGATTGCTTTACTAAGCGAAACCGCGCCATACAGCGAGTTGCAAAGGCGCAGCAGGCAACTGAAAGAAGACCTTGAAAAAATTAAATCACTCAAGAATGTTGACAATTGGGCGTTTCCGCAACAGCAGGTGCGCATCGCAGTAAACCTGAACAAGATGATGCAAAACAAGCTTGCCCTAAACACAGTGATACGCGCCATACAAAGCGAGAATGTAAACATACCCGGCGGCAGCATAGACATGGGCACCAAAAAGTACAATATCAAAACCAGCGGCGACTATAGAACCATAGATGAAATTAAGAACACGGTAATCGCAAGTGCCGGTGGAAAATCGGTATATGTAAAAGACATGGCAGAGGTGTCGTTTGACTATGAGGAACCCAATTATATAGCGCGGTTAAACGGCAAACGCGGCGTGTTTGTTACCGCCAGCCGTAAAAGCGGTACCAACATTTTTGACGTAGAAAAACAAACGCAGCCGGTGCTGGATCACTTTAAAAAAACATTGCCTAAAAGCATTGGCTACAACCAAAGCTTTAATAACGCAGCCAGCGTGCACAAACGCCTGAGCGGCTTTAGCACCGACTTTGCCATCGCCATCGGTCTGGTACTGCTTACCTTGCTGCCATTGGGTTTCAGGGCAAGCGTGGTGGTAATGATTTCCATTCCGTTATCGCTTGCCATCGGTTTGTTTTTGCTGGATATGTTTGGCATTACCATTAATCAACTAAGCATCGTTGGGCTGGTAGTTGCCCTGGGTTTATTGGTAGATGACAGTATTGTGGTGGTCGAAAATATCGAGCGATACCTGCGTATGGGCTATAGCAAGCGAAATGCGGCGATGGCGGCCACCAAACAGATCGGATTAGCCGTTATCGGCTGTACGGCAACGCTTATTTTCGCTTTTCTTCCGCTGCTCTTTTTACCCGAAGGTGCGGGCGATTTTATCCGCAGCTTACCGGCTGCCGTAGTAACCACGGTGCTGGCTTCCCTGTTTGTTTCATTAACCATCATTCCCTTTTTATCAAGCCGCATACTCAGCAGTCATACCAGCGCTGAAGGCAATATTTTTCTGCGCGGATTGAAGCGTTTGGTAAGCGGCTCATATAAAAAATTATTACATCGTTCGCTGACAAAACCATACCTCACTTTATTGGTTGCACTGGTTATTTTTATCGGTGCCATCGCCCTGGTTCCGGTAGTAGGTTTCAGCGTGTTTCCGGCATCGGAGAAACCAATGTTTCTCATCAATATCGAAACGCCGCAGGGCGCCAGCCTCGCTTATACCGATTCGGTAACGCGCGTGGTAGAAAACGGCATCAAACGCATTCCCGATCTGAAGAATTATGCAAGCAATGTTGGTCATGATAATCCCCGCATTTATTACAACATCGTGCCGTTGGGCAATTCAGACAATACGGCGCAGATTTTTGTACAGCTCAACGGCACATCGCCGGTTGACAAGCAAAAGCTGATAGACCGGTTGCGCAGCAAATTCAAAAATTTTCCCAACGCAAAAATTGAAGTAAAAGATTTTGAGCAGGGACCGCCGGTAGAAGCCCCGATTGCCATACGCTTGTTTAGCGAGAACTTAGATACGTTGCGGGCACTGTCGTTCCAGATAGAAAACCTATTGAAAAAAACGCCGGGAACCGTGTATGTAAACAACGATTTAACCACGTTGAAAACCGATATTAAAGTAAACGTAAACAAAGAGAAAGCAGCGATGCTCGGCGTGGCTACCAGCGAGATTGACAAAACCATCCGCATGGCGGTAACCGGTTTGCACATTGGCGTTTTTCGCAGGGAAGAAGATGACGAAGACGATGATATCAACATTACGCTGCCACGCAATGGCAGACAAACTTTTAATGTGTTTAACAAAATTAATGTCGCTTCTTACAACGGCACATTGGTTCCATTAAGTCAGTTGGCAGATATTGGTTTTCAAACCTCGCCCACCACCATCAAACACTACGATAAAGACCGCTACACGGTGGTTACGGCATTTGTGCAAAACGGCTATAATACGGCAAAGCTCACTTCCGGAATTCTGCAGCAGTTAAACAACATGAAATTTCCTGAAGGGGCAAAATATGAAGCAGCCGGCGATGTGGAAGCCAGCCAGCAAAGCTTTGGCGGACTGGGAACCATTGTATTGATAACTGTGTTTGGTTTGCTTGGCGTTCTTATTCTGGAATTTAAAACGTTTAGGGGAACGCTGATTGTGTTATCGGTAATTCCATTGGGCATCATTGGTGCGGTAGCTGCGTTGTTGTTATCGGGCAACACGTTTTCGTTTATCTCTGTCATTGGTTTGATTGCATTGATTGGTATTGAAGTAAAAAATTCCATTTTATTGGTTGATTATACCGACCAGCTTCGCAGGGAAGGCAAAAGCGTTGAAGAAGCCATCGAAGAAGCGGGCGAAACACGTTTCATTCCCATTATTCTTACCACGCTTACTGCCATCGGCGGCCTGCTGCCACTGGCGTTGGAGCATAACCCGCTGTATTCGCCGCTTGCCCTGGTGATTATCGGCGGTTTGATTTCTTCCACGTTATTAACCAGAGTGGTAACACCGGTACTATATAAATTATTAGCACCAAAAGTGTTGCATGAAGAAGAGGAAAAGATAAATCCGCATGAAAATGGGCAGATGCTTACAGAGAAAAAAGAAATGGCAATAAACGGAGTAAAAAGATAAACGAACAACACGGTAAATCCGATGACTCTGTATTAACCATGGCATTATTAAAGTGAAATAAGCCAAAGATTGCGCAGTAAAGAAAAGGCTTATAAAACAGACAATCTGAAAAACAAACAGCAAACAGCTATATCATAAATTATGCGCAGTTTTCAGCTTTATTATTTTTACTGAATTACAGTGAGCGAAACATAAAATTTCATAAATAACCATAAGAATTGCAAACAGCAACATCACAATATTGCATAGGCATTTTGTTTTTAAAAAGCTTCCGGTTTCGGCAAATCGGGAAAAGCGGCATACACAATTTTGCTTTTTGAAAACAGGATCACCCAAATTGTAATGAAAAGAATTTTAAAATCGGTGATGAAGCTTTTATGTCGGTTATACCAGATTTCCAGTTCGCCTTTGTGTGGCGCAATAATGGTATCGTAAAACAACTGTGGCGCCATGCCTGAAGTGGAAATTAAATGCTCTTCATCTCTGAAAATAATTGAACCAATGCCTGTAATGCCCGGCTTTGAATCGTACACGTGATAGCGAATGTTTTCAGGATATGCATTGAATGTTTTATCAACTAAAGGTCTTGGTCCAACGAAGCTCATATCGCCTTTCAAAACATTTACTATTTGTGGCAATTCGTTCAGCTTTGTAATGCGTAAAAACCTGCCCAATGGCAGCAGCCGCGGATCGTTGCGAAGCGTTATCAAACCCGTTCCCATGTTCGGGCTGTTCTTCAGCATCGTGGCAAATTTGATGATGTTGAAGTATTGATTTTTATAACCGATTCTTTTTTGCAGATACCAGATATAACCTTCGCCGGTACATCTTAAAATGATGATAACCGGCAGCATAAAAGGCAATATAATCAGCATGGCAAGTAAAGAAAAAAGAAAATCGAAAAAGCGTTTAATTACAGGATACATGCTTACATTTTTTGATCGAGATTCAGTCCGGTTTCAATGTGCGCAAAACCAGGCAAGAGCCTGCTTAAAACCTTTACCACACCGGCTTTTGTTACGGGTTGCTGAAACAGATTGGTTAGATCGTTTATAATCAGATTCAATTCTTCTTTAGATCGTTTCGGCGCATTTTTTATAACGCCAACCGAAGTAAATCGTTCCATATCCAACTCTTCTTCGCCGGTGTAAAATTCTTCGTATAATTTTTCACCCGAGGTTTCGCTTTTAAAAAAATAAACCGGGTATTCCGAAGGATTGTCCGATAGCTGTGCCGCTTTCTGCCGCGCCTCTTCCTCCGACGCGCAAATAACAGGCTTCAGGTCTAATGCTGCCAGAAATTGTAATGCGATATTTTTGAAATTGATAAGGTCTTTTTCAGCATTTAATTTGGGGAAAAAAATATCGCCCGGCCGTCCCAAAACGCAAGCCAGCAAACAAATTTCGCCCGACTCAGACGGAGATACAAAATAGCGTGTAACATCTTCGGGAGAAGACAAAGGCTGATGCTTAAACATGCGCTCGATGAATCCCGCAGGCAAACTGCCGTTGGAAAAAGCAACATTGGCAAACCGCGCCGTTGATATATTAATGGTATCAGAATAAGCCAGAATTACTTCCTCCATCAGTTTTTTACTGGCGCCCATAATGTTCACCGGGTTGGCAGCTTTATCGGTAGAAACGCAAAAGAAATGTTTGGGCGGATGTTCTACCAGCAAATCCAATAACCGCTTTGCCTTCAGCACATTATTTTCAATCATGGCTTCGATAGAAAATACATCTTTCTCGCTACGCACATGCTTGTGCGCGGCAAAGTTGGCAACGATATCAAACGGACTTTCTGCTTTGAATATTTTGTAAAATACAGCATCTCCGAAATTAACGGGATAGGTTTTAAAATGGACGGGTAAAAAAATATCGCTTCTGCTGCGGCAATCTCTTACCAGTTCAGTTAATCCGTTTTCGTTAATGTCAATTACTATAAGCCTGGCAGGCTTATATCGCAGCACCGTTTTAATAAAAGAAGATCCGATGGTTCCGGCACCGCCGATCACCAATATAGATTTGTCTTTTATTCCGGCTTCAATTTCATTATGATACCGTTTCAGATCTTTCGCAAACAGGCTTTCCTGCCTGCCGGTAATGTTATCGCTGATAAATTTTTCTATCAAAAAAAAATTGTTCATTGCCATGTTGTTTTAAACCATTTTACCATGTCTTCGACGCCTTCTTCGGTTGAATAAGGCGGATGAAAATGAAGCTGCTGATTGGTTGAAGCATTGTTTATCACAAACGAACCAAAGAGACGGATATAAAGCTGATAATGTAATTTTTTTATCACCGTTTGCAGCCATTTTGGTATCTGAATAAGATTCGTTTTTTTACCTGAATATTTTTGCAGCAAAGAAACTAAAAAAGTAGTTGAAAGCGGCGCAGCATCACCGGCTATAAAAATGCCCGGCTGTTTTGTTTCTATAATTTTATCAAGCAAAGCAACCAGATTGCCAACATAAACCATGCTTCTTTTATTGTTGATATTGCCAAATGGCAGCGGTACGTTTTTCTGCGCAAGCTGCATCAGCTTCAGCATATTGCCTTTTACACCAGAACCATATATCAGCGGCGGACGAACAATAGAAACGATGAAGTTTTCATCTGCCATTTGCCGTACATACTGCTCACCCAGCAGCTTGCTTTTTCCATACGCATCATCGGGGTAGCAGGCAGATGTTTCGTCTAAGTTTTCGCTGATGATATTGCCATACACTTTTACAGAGCTGACATAAATAAACTGCTTCACGCCGGCTTTTTTTGCGGCAACGGCCAATTGCCTGGTAAGTTCTGCATTGGCGGCAAAATAAATTTTGTCATCTGTTGGCTTCATCTCATGCGCTTTGCCACTTAAATGAACAATCACATCAATGCCAGATAAGCCGGGAAGCGGTGTGTTTTCTCTTACCGATGCCGTATCGATATTGTACTTCGCATGGTTGTATTGTAAAAAATGTTTCCCTACAAAACCGGTAGCGCCTGTTACAAGTATGTTCATTACTGGTTTACTTATTATTAGCAATTAATCTTTTAAAATTGAGATTGATATATTGAAATCTAGAGCTGTAATGGCGTTTCAGTAACAATTAAATTAACACTGAACAATATTCCAATTAAATATAGTCTGGCGTAAATCCGTATTGTTATTTTTTATAGATGTGTTTTGTTTCTGTTATTCTCTTTTTTGTCATTTTTCTAATGAAGTTTCTTACTTTACTATCTGCTTTTAACAAAATATCTTTCATGGGTTCTTCCGGTCTGCCATAAAACGATGTTACATGAAAGTAATCTTTGTTTTCTGCCGGATGTTTGGAAAAATAATAATTTGATACGCAGCATCGCTTGCCTTCAGAAACCACTTTACTTACAGAATGATAAGATGATTTATTGGTAATCATCAGAACCAATCTGTTGAATTTTGAATGAATGGTTCTCTGCGGTTGTTTCATGCCATTATCCCACAATTCCAAATTACCGCCGTTTGTAATCTCCCAGTCGGGCGTAACGTAATAAAGCAGATTTAAAACTCTGTAATTTTCCCGGTCATTGTCATGCGAATTGTCAAGATGAGGATTCAAAAAATTTCCGCAAGCCATTAAGCTTATGCCGCCGGCATACAAGTGCTCGTCCGGAATCATGTCTTTTATGTTTGTAATTTCCTCTACAATTTTTACAATCCGTGCATCCTGAAATGCATAAACAGCTTCTTCCAATAAAGGTTTATAGAGGTTCATTTGCGCAGCTATCCGTTTGTTTTCTCTGAGCGATTTATGAATCGCCATCTCTTCCGGCGATGGAAAAGAATCATATATTTCTTTCGCAATTGCCTCAGGCAATAAGTCGTCAATATAACATGAGTTGATTCGTCCAGCTTTTAAAAATTCGCTTGTAAGCCGGGTTTTGTTATCGTTTATCTTTTCAAGTATTATGTCTGCCAATGTATTTCTGTTCAAATTCATAATATGAATTTTTTAAAATTGTTTATATCGTTACAAAATAGATTTGTAAAATATTTATTCAAAAAAAACATGGCGAAGGTAGTTTAATGCAACTGTACAAACCATACTTTAAACGCTTTCAAAAGACTGCTTTTACCAATAAATTTATTATTGACGAACAACGCAACGGTCTGTTGCAATAGCTTGATTATCCGGCTGATGTCATTTTATTTTTGTAAATTTTTCATCACTTTGTCGTTGATTTTCTTTCTGTCTTTATCCCAAATCCAGCCCCATTTATTAAAATAGCGGCCGATATTGATAAAAAGAATCACGAACATTTTGAGGCTTTTGTAAGAAGCCGCTTCATAACCGTGTATAATGGATACATAAGGATAAAATATCGTTCTGAATTTTTTATGAATTCTACGTGTCAGGTCTATGTCTTCCGCATACATAAAATAGCGTTCATCAAACATGCCGCATTGCTCTACCGCTTCTCTGCGCAATGCCATAAAACAACCTGAAAGAAAAGGAACATCCATAATCTGATTATAGCCCGATATGCGCATTTCAAACCGATCCTGTTGCCGGCGCGAGTACAAGCCGGGCAGAAAACGCTTAACAAAAAAATCTACCGGTGTTGGCAGCAATTTGCAGATATATTGCACATCGCCGTTTTCATACAGCACCTTCGGCATCATCAGACCAACGTCTTCATGCTTACTCATATAACTGCAAATTTCAGTTATTGCATCGTGCGTGAATGTAATATCCGGATTCAACACAAAATGGTAATGGCATCCTTCTTTTACGCTTTTTTGTATGGCTATATTATGACCGGCACCATAGCCTGTATTAAGCCGGTTGTGTATATATTCAACTCTTTCGTAGTGCTTGTATGCATTGCTTTCAGTAAACGAATTATCAACTATAAACAGTTTTCTGTTACACGGCACGGCGGCAAAACTGTTGATGATAGAAATAATATCACTGACAGGCGAGTTATATAAAACAACAGAGGCAGAAATTGTATAATTCTGTTTTTCTAAATTGCTGTTGCCATTATGTAATGTTGTATTCAAGGCTTTTTTATTGACAATAAAAACATCCGCAATTAAAATAACTAATCGGTTCTGCCAAAATAGTATTATCAGGTTTCATGTTTGTTAACAGTATTGTGTGATAATAATAAACCGAATGTTTCGCGCCAGCTTTCCGAAAACGGTTCTGCAGGGTTCTTTAATTTGTTGCCATCAAAACGAATTTCTTTATTTATAAATTTTATCATCAAACCAGCCAATGTTTCGGCATCATCGGGCTTAAAAAAACTTACGGCAGCATAATCGCCCACGGTTTCTTTGGCATAAGGCAAATCTGCCACCAGAATGGGAAGATGAAATTCTTTCGCTTCCGTAATAGGCAATCCCCATGTTTCCAACTTGGAAGGAAATAAAAGGCAGGAAGACCTTGCGTATAAATGATTCATGTCTTCTTTACTTTGCAAGCCTATTAACTTTATTTCAGGTAGCGAAGCTGACAGTGAACTGACGTGCGTTGCGTATTTGTTTTCATTTCCACTAATGGTAAAGACAACTTCATAGCAAGTTTGCATTTGCTTTTTTATCAATAAAACAGCGTTGATAATTACCTCAAAATTTTTAAATATGCGGGGCAAAGCCGGAAACAAAAAACAAATTTTATTGCCTGATGAAGATAGAATATGATGTTCTTGTTTAATAGCCGCTTCGGGATGAGCTACAATGATACGACCGGCAGGCAAAGAAAACATTGCGATAAACTTTTGTCTTATCCATTCCTGTTGCACTACAATGTAATTGTTCTTTTGAATGTTAACTGCGTACAAGTGCTTATAAAGCGATGTTGTTATTACATAAATTTTATCCAATCGCCTTTCTCTCTTGTTCATCCTGTAAAATGGCGCCGGATTATGACAATAAACCGCTCTTCGCTCCGCCTTTACTGAGGGCGACATATCGTACAAGGAAAACCATAAATAAACATCGCGCTTTGTTGAAATTTTTTTAAAAAAGATATATTCATAGTAAAGTTTCCAAAGCCAGTTGCCACGCGGTTTCGGGTAAGCAATTACTTCTATGTTTTTGAATGCAGGAAACAACTCTTTCTTATGCACCAGAGCCAGTACAGAGTAAGAGGTGGCAATCTCTTTGCTGTTCTCTAAAAACGATAAGCATTGCCGCAGAATGGTAAGCGTTCCGCCTGAAAAAAGGTTAACGCCTGAGATAACAATTTGTTTTTTGCGCGGTTCTTTCATGTGTTATAAAACGCTTATGGTCTGCCTCTTTTTTTATTTATTTTTTTTGCTGCTTTTTGTCTGATGCGATATGCAAAATAAGCCAGCGCATGAGT
Source organism: Ilyomonas sp. (assembly GCA_965219515.1). GTDB lineage: Bacteria > Bacteroidota > Bacteroidia > Chitinophagales > Chitinophagaceae > Ilyomonas. Next base: position 4,329,468 of record OZ244776.1, on the reverse strand, counting down.
GCGCCTGTCATCTGGCAATCCTGCCCAGACAGCTACCTGCCTGTCTGTTGGAAAATAATGATAACGAAAATAATAACGGTATAACTTAATTACGGCATAACTTTTCTCTACCGGCATGTGCCACATAGCTACCGCTTTATAATTGGTGATGGCGGAGTAAACCCTTCCCGTCATAAACCGGCTGATGTAAGCATTTGATGCAACTATTTTTTTATCCGTTATATACGCTGCAATGGAAGTAACAAACTCATCGCCGATATTGGCTGACAATTTATCTAAGCCGGCAAGCATATTCCGGTACACTTTCATGCAAAGCTGAGAAAAATCTGATACATCTTTTTTATATCCGGCAATAAATTCGCCGCCATAATTTACAATACTTGCCGGCTTGTTATACAATGCCTGATAGCCATCAATAATCTCTTTCCTTGTTCTTTCGTTATAAACGCTTGGCAAATGATACAAATGAATGGTGCCGGGTTCTATTTCAAGCCAGAATTCGCTGATGCTTTTTGTGCTGTACACATCAGAATCTATGAGCAGATACTGATCGTAAACAAGATGATTGACGGCATATTCCAAAGCGAATAATTTAAAGAAAGCAAGTTGCCAGTGAAAGGTATTGGGAATGGCAAAAGCATCAAACGGAATAACAAAAACAGCTATTTTTTCTTTGCTAAACAAGCTGTTGTATTCGCTGCTTAGTTCGCGGTTGGTTATCAGACATACATCAATTTCAGGGTTATGTAATTTTGCAGAAGTAAGCGAAACAAAAGCGTTTTTGATATACACATCCGCCACATCGGCAACATCTTTTACCTGGCTTGGGATGCCCGCTTTATCGGCAAATGCCAGTGCGTTCAGAATAAGTCTTGTCATTATTCATTTGCTGCTTATCCAACAGCTTTCATCTTATTGTGTTTACTACTTGTTTTATGCAGTTTGTTTCTTTCTTGTTTGTTTTCTTTTTACTACATAAGCCAAACCGATACCGCCAAACAATGTGATTGATGCTATTGCTGTTTTGCTCATTGTATTTCCCGGTACAAAAACATCCAGATATGGGTCTATTGGCTTTTGACTGGCATCGCCTGTAAATTTTATATTCATTCGTTTTACCGTGTTTTTAAAACGCTGCCTGAGTTGATCCAAGACAGGCTGACTTATATTTGAAAGGCTGCTTTTCCCTTTTTCCTTCATCATTCTTATTGCAAAATAATCCACTGCAAATCGTGCATTGTTTACCCTGTCTGATAATACAGGATCAGACTTGACGGCATTTGCAGCATTATCAAAAATGCTGTTATATTGCTGAATCAGAGAAGATGTTAAAAACGTATTGCTGTACGTTTGCGCATCTTCCTGAACAAGCAACACTGCATTTGTTTTTTGAACATTGGCGTTTATGGCGTTTAAATATTGAATGATAAATTTATCTGCCTTGCCATAATATTTTCGGGCAAAAGAACCAACGAGAGAATCCTGATTTAAAGATGGGTTCCATAATAATTTAGAAATTACATAAGCTTTTAATTCTTCCATTTCGCTGGCCGGCATGAATACAGGACGCTGGGCAAAAATGTGTTTTGCACCAACCGACCGATAAAACCGGAAGTTGTCAGACATCGGAGCCAGGTTGGGATACGGGCTTAATATATCGCTGAAATTTGCAAAATAATCCCATATCATGAGAGTAGTGGAAAGCTTTGCCCACTGTTTAATAATATTGCTCTGCCTGCTGTTTTCTTTGCTGTTAAGTGGTGCATTGTGATGCGCAGAAATTGGCGCATCAACAATAATAACATTGGCAGCAGGCTTTATGTTTTGCGGCGGTTCTTCCGTTTCATTATAGGCAAACGTTGCAATTTGCTTATCGGGAAAGGCTTTGGCAATTTTATTTATAAATTCAATCATCAATCCGCTTTGCTTACCGCCATAACGCTGATAAGCCCGCTGGCAATCGGCACATTCGCAAAACTTGCCCACGTCTTCCTGCCCAACCATCCAATACAACTTATCAGGATTGTCCTGCATTAGTTTTTTCAGGCTTTGAATAACGATGCCGGCAACTTCAGGATCGCTTAGATTTAATTGTTGGGCTTGCCGTTTACCGTTTATTAAAGAATAATATTCGGGATGTGTAGCAAAATAAGTTTGCGGCGGAACCAGGTTAAAAAAAGTATGCCCGAAAGTGCCCCAGTTGCTTTCTTTATCCCAGCTAAGATTAACATGATTGATGCAATGCCAGTCTTTGTAGCCGCCGGAGTAATCTCTTTTATTGTTGTTCCATTTACCGTTGTAGCCCATATCGGTAAAATTGTCGCGGGTAATGAAAGCCGGATTGCTAATGATATTACTATTCTTTGGTACGCTTACTATATTATTTTCAGGAATAGAAATAACGGTTGCAGATAAATAATCTATCCCAAAGTAAATTTCCAAAAACCGGTTGGCGCCATATAAAGTGCCTTTGCCTTCCTTTCCTGAAATATAAATGTTGCCGCCTTTACTTACAATGGCAAAGCCATCATTTTTTACTCCTTTTGTTATCTGCAATGCTTTCGCAGCTTTGGTATTGCCAATATAAATGTGATTGGCGCCTTTTTCTATTTGCTCCGGCACGATAGCAATATTTACACTGGCAGCCCGTCCAACATAATTTTTTATTTCATCTGCCGCGCGTTGTTCTATATCAGTTGCTTTGCCAGGAACAACAATCTGATACGTTGTGCTGCCGTTCCGAACCAATACATCCTGCTGCCCGATTACCGGCTTACAAGCGAACAAACACAAAACTGCAATCAGTGTTGTATATTTTTTTATTCTCTGCATTGTCATTTTATTTCAAAAAACACACCTGATTTCTCATTTAATTTTTCCACCAATTTTTGTAAATAAATCTTCCCACTGCGGTACAACCGTTTCGGCAAGAAACTGTTTGCCGTTGATGAGCGCCTCACGGCTCATATTCTGTAGCCGTTGCCGGTCGGCAAGCAATTCAATCAGTGCATTTGCAAAGGCATCATTGTCCTGATCGGGAACCAGAATTCCATCCACATTGTTATTGATAACGTCCCGCGGGCCGGTATCGCAATCAAAGCCGACGATTGGAAGCCCAAAGCTTTTGGCTTCAACCGATACCAGCGGCAAACCTTCCCAGCGCGAAGAAAGCAGAAATACAGAAGCTTCTTTATAATAGGCAGCCACGTGGCTGCTTTGCGGAACCAGCATAATACTATCCCCAAGTTTTTTTTCTGTTATCATCTGTTCAAGCATCGGCTGATCTTCACCTTTTCCTATAATTTTCAACTGCCACCCGGGATGATAAGGCGTTACTTTCTCCCAGATTTTAATGAGGTTATCAAACCCTTTCTGATAAGTATATCTGCCAACGGCAACCGCTATATTACTGGTTATGGCGGCCGTTTTTTCCGTATGAGACATCGTAAAATTTGGTATGCAAACGAGGGTTCCTTTTACAGATAAATTTTCTGCGAACAACGCCTTGTCTTTTGTAGTAAGCACTACCAATGCCTGCGCATAACGTGCCGACAGCTTTCTGCCCAACGAAGCAAACAAATTACCGGCATCGTTGGCATTAAAATTAAACTGTTCTAAAGAAATAAAAGGTATGCGTAAAAGCTTCATGGCCGGCAAAGCATAGATACACATATCTGTTCCAACACCAATCAGTACATCCGGCCGCTTTGATTTTTTTGCAAGAAGTTTTAAAATGCGAAAGGGAACAAAAGGGAAATGGTACTTACTTGGTTTTGCAGGTTTTTTATAAAGGCCAAGTACAGAAACATTTTCTTCCAAAGCGAAAAAAGAAGCGTTTTGATTGTAAATATTGATGATTGAAACCTGGTAATGCCGCCTGCTTAGTTCGTTTGCCAGATTGCAGGCAATCCGCTCGCAGCCACCTGCATTGGAAATAGAAAAAATAAGCAGAGAAACCTTTTTGATTTGTTTGGGCATAACTTATTTTTCTTCATTTTACAGAATGCCCGAAACAACCGGCTGATGCACCCCAACCGCTGCCTTTTTTGCATTTGCAAACTGCAGCTTCGATTTTAAAATATTTAACATGCAAAACGGAGTGAACAAAACATTTGTATCCAGTATATTTTTCAGATTCCATAAAATGACCAGCAGAAAGAAATAAAAGATTAAAACTTTATAGCCCGGCAACGGCACGGTAAAGGAATATTTGGTGAGCAAAAACTGATACAGCATAAAGAAAAACAAGCCTGGTATGCCAAAATAATACAACATGCGCAGAAAGCCTACATCGGTATGCATGTAGTAGCCGGATATAGGAACGCCGGGAACAATGTTAAACCGCCCGTCGCCGGCTATGTATGTCTTTAGCGACGTTGGCATTATATACATGCGCTCTAAATCATTGGTAGATGCCGATTCAAACTTTCCGGTTTCCTGATAATTTACCAGAAGTTCAAACCCATAATTGATAATCTGCTCATTTTTTTTAATAAAATCACCGGCGAATATTCTTATAAAAAGCAGCAGCAACAGAGAAACAGCAACGATGCCACCCAATACTTTGTAAGCTTTTTTTACACCAACAAGGCTAACATGCAGCGAAGAAAAAAATACATAGCACACCGAAACCAGCAAGCCAACAACGGTGGTGCGCGACTGCATCATACCAACCGTAAAAATGATAAGATAACTGATGATGAGATAGATACGAAATGACAATCTCAACTTTTGATATTTCAGCAAAACCGCAATTAGCAAAAGCGCAATGCAATTGATGATGCCCATAATCATAAAACTGGCGCCAAGACCCAGCAGCCTCGAACCGGCAGCGGTTTGGGATTTGGCCATATCCATTGCATCCATTTGCTGCATGCTTAGCAAAGCCAGATAAAAAGAGGTATTGAAAAACATAAACACCGAAATAACAGCCTGTGCCAGAACAACGGCGATATAAAATTTAGCAAGCTTAAAAAAATCGAAACCGGCAATGGCATACAAACCGAATGAAATAACAAAATAGGCGGAAAACAAACATAAGGTTGGCAATAGCCAGAAGTTGACATATTCTATATCAACGGTATTGTTCACTACAAAAACTGAAATGGCAGAAATGAAGCAAACGGGTATAACGGCAAGATAAAGTTTAAAAATTTTGCCCGAAAAATAGATGTTTCGCAGCGCAAGCAACCGTATCATCAGCAGCGCACCGCCAAAAGCGGCAAATAAAACCCGGAAGCTTACGGGCAAGCCTGTAATTTTAAATGGATAAATGAATAAAAACAATAAAATAAAAAAACAGAACTTACCCAAAAATGTATTCTTAAATAGCATCATTATGTTCGTTTTTTTGTAAACGTCAGACAGAGTTTGTTTTCTTTTCGCCCCGCCCGAAAGGTTTGAGACAAGACGCTTTGCACCGCCTCGCGGATATACTTTTCGCCATTATAAACAGGCAGTATCACACTTACCGTGCACATGCATCTATCTTATTTCTACTTAACCGATTTTTATTCCCTGCCGTAAGCATTTAGTTTTCGGGTGAGTTTAACCAACTCTTTTCTGGCAAATATGAAAGCCAGGATCGCTACACCGCCTAATACAAAACCTATCAGTGCAGATGTGGATTTGCTGGTTTGTATCTGATCTAACGGATACCTTGGTGTTTCAATAATTTGTATAAACGGCGTTTCTTTCTGAAGCTGTATTTTAGAAAGCTCGAGGTTTTTAATTACTTCCTGGTAAACGGCATTGTCAACCTGCGCATTCATCTGTTGCTTCTGAATGGGAACGTTGGCAATTTGCCGGGAAGGGTTTATATTAATGTCCTGTGCCGAGGCAATGCTGGATATACGCTGACCAAAATTGCGACTGAGCGAATCGGCTTTTGCCTGAAACACTTTTACGTTTTCCGAGTATTTTGCTGTTGTAATGGCAACATAATAATCTGTTACCGTTTTTACCAATGTTTCTGTAAACAACTTTGTAATTACAGAATCTTCGTCAGTCATTTTTACCGATATAAAGCTCAAATCCTTTTCACTTTTATCAATCGTAAGCTCTTTTGATATTTCATAATCTGCACTTTTTAAAAAACCATCCCGCAGATAATCGGGTTTTGAAAGATCAGGATTGAATGTTGCCGAAAGCAAAGGCGATTCTTCTTCCGCCCATTTTTGTTTTAGCTTCTTGCTTTGTATATAATAGTCAACAAATAAAACGGGCCGGTTATTGATAATAACCCTGGTAAAAAACGTTTGATTGATTAAACTCGGCGTTTTCATAAGCGACATTAAATTATCGCCGGAAAAAGCGCTTCCCCCGCCGCCGCCGCTGATTAGCCCGAATTGCTGGGCTATGCTTAAATAACCGGAACTTTCATTGTCAATATTGGATGTAAACTTTACTTCCGCCACATACTTTTTATTTTTTAAAAGCGCATAGGTAAGTCCGGCCGCCGCACCTAAAACGCAAAAGAAAAGAATCAGCCATTTTTTTCGGTTGAATAACAAATAATAATCACCTGCAAAGCGCCAGATCTGTTCACTTTCCGCAAAGTCTGCTTCGTCAGCATAAGCAGCATTGTCTTTAATAATGATGGTTTCTTTGTTCATTATTTTAATAAATTAACAAGGGCAACAATCACGGCTGCCAGCGACGCCGCGCTTCCAGCGATGGCAACAACTTCTGATGTTGTTAACGATTTTCTATCTCTCGTCTGTTCTTTGGGAACAACAATTTCCGAACCCGGCACCACCTGCGGCAAACGGCGGAAAAATAAAAAATGAGATACTTTCTGCGCTTCGCCGTTTGGATACAATACCAGCGTATTTTTCTTTTTGCTGTTGGGCGCATAGCCACCGGCACGATCTACGTAATACAGAACCGACCTGCCCGGTTCAAACACAGAGATGGACGGGTTGTAAACCTGCCCGCTCACCTTTACGTTGTTATTCAGTTGATTAATTACCAATACATCGCCGGGTTTTAATACTACATCCTGAATACTGTTGGGATGGCTGCGTATCGTATTCAAATCAAGAATGAATTTATCATACGAACCGAGCCTGTCGTTGGTAATGTATATGTCTTTATCGTTTCCTGTTATAGCTTCCAGATGCCGTTTGCGTTCTACCTCGGTAGCATTGTCTCTCAATCGTAGCACATAAGCCGAACCTGCATTTGCGGTTGGCAGCAAACCGCCGCTGCGGTTTATTAGCGAAGAAGCGGTTTCTGTTTTGGTCTGCAGCGTATAATTTCCGGGATACAATACCTCGCCGCTTACCGCCACTTCCTGCTGAAGTATGAACGAAGGATTTGTTTTCACCAATATGCGGTCGTATGGCTCAAGCTTTATTTTATTGCCGTCGCTAAAAAAAGAGGAGTCGTAAACCACTTCAACAATCTCTGAAATGGCGGCACCGGTATCCAACGGGTTTCCATTTTTTGTACGCCGCGATATTTCTATCTTATTACTGGCAGCCAATGTAAAACCGCCTGCCTGCAGAATGGCATCCTGAAGTGTGAGATTGTCAATATACCGAATGCTGTCGGGCCTTATTACCGCACCGTCAACCGTTACGCTAAAATACTGGCGAAGGTCAAAGTTGGATAATATTACGATAGAATCTTCCCGTTGCAAACGAATGACCGATTTTCCCGACAAGGCATCGGCCACATTAAAATCTACAGCTTCGGGCAGGTTATCGCTTCGCAATCTTTTAATATAGCCTTGCGCCAGATACGCTTCTTCTTTTACACCTCTGGCTTTTTGAATCAAATCTTTTACGGTTAATCCTTCCTGCCAGGCATATATGCCCGGCGCAAATACCGCCCCGCCAATCTGGATTCGGTTTTCGTAACGGTTTGTTATGCTGTCCGCCTTATACTGGTCGGCATTGCGGGGGATGTATGTTGCAAATCCGTTTTCCGGTATATCGGCTACTCTGCGCTGGTTGCCGGTAATTTGTATGGCAGAAATATAATCAGTAGCAGCCTCGTCGGTAAAGCCGCCCGCAAAGCGGATCACATCATTCAACGTTTCGCCACCGGCAACTTCAAAAATGCCGGTGCGCTTAAATGCTCCTTTCAGGGTTACGTGTTTTGTGTAAACGGGAATGCGAATGATGTCCTGATCAGCCAGCAGAATGTTGCTGCTTAAATCGCCGCGGTTAAGAAAGTCATAAATGTCCAGCGTATCTATTACTTTATTATTCCTGATAATTTCGATGTTGCGAAAGGAGCCGCTTTCATTTGGCCCGCCGGAAGCATACAGCGCATTAAAAACGGTTGCCAGCGAAGGCAGGGTATAAGTACCAGGTTTTTTTACTTCACCCAGCAATGTAACTTTTATACTTCGTATTGAACCAAGCGTGATATTTACTTTGGTGAGGCCAGTGCGAATGTTAGAGTAGCCATTGGCTGTCAGTTTTTCTTTAATTCGCCGCGAAGCTTCTTCAAACGTAAGCCCGGCCACATATACAACGCCAACATTCGGGATAGAAATAAAACCTTCGGGGCTTACCTTAAAACGGTTGTTGTATTCCTGATAACCCGAAACAATCACCACAATTTCATCATCCGGACCAATGATATAATTTACCGGCGTAGCGATACGCAGGTTTGGCTCGAATGTGAGATTGCTGTTGTTAAATATATCCGCGCCGTATATCTGCGACTTGTTAATTGTATCATACCGTCTTGGTCTGGAAAAAGAAGTATCTCCGTTTAAGCCTCGCGCCAGGCTGGTGTCTGTATTATCATCATATTGCCGCAAATTATTTTTTCCGGAAGATGGTAACGAAGAAGACATTATTCTGTTTATCCGATCCTGAACCACTTTCGCCTCCGATGCATTCATGCCGCGGGCAACCGCCAATTCAAAAAACTGTTCGGGTTGATAGCCGGCTGCAGCCATTTGTTTAACGATGGAAGACAACTGTGCATCGGTAACGGACGCTGATGTGAGATTGGAGAAATTAGCAGGCAGTGTTTGCGAATAGGATACGATACAAAAGCAGGCTAAAAAAAAGGCTAAAAAAAATAATTTTATTCTCATACTAATAAAATAGTAACCGGATTATTCAACATAATGCTTCCGGCATTAATTACTGCATCTGCTGCTGATATTTTCAAATGAACAAAAGCAAAACAAGCAGTGAAATAAACAGCTTTTCAACATTTCTATGAAAGTGGGCAAATGTAGAGCATTTACCATACTGCGAATACTAAAGAATTTGAAAAACAAAATTGGAAACGGGCAGTTCCGGCATTCTTAGTTTATGGGTTCTGTTTTTTTATAAATCCCTGCAAATTTGTTTTTGCTTTGATTTATTAATATAAAAAGCATGAGCCGGCAGTATAAAATTGACAATTATTTAAACCCTGGTTATCCTATCATTGCATACATTTATGGTTTGAAAAAAATAAAAAATTACAATTGATATGGCTTTGTTTCAATCGGGCAATCCTACATTGTCCCAAAAAATTTTCGACCGTTCGATAGATACCGCCAATGCCGGTGTTATGACCGTAAGAGGCGCCATTACCAAATTCGGCTTTTTAATGCTGATGGTTATTGCCGGTGCCGCTTATACCTGGAATTTATATGCGCAATACAAAATGCAAACCATGACAACCATGTTATGGATCGGGCTGATAGGCGGTTTGGTTACCGGTCTGGTGGTTTCGTTTAAACCTACGCTGGCTAAATATTTAGCGCCCGCTTACGGTTTGCTCGAAGGTTTTGTTATCGGCGCTTTGTCTGCCATTATAGATGGCATGTTTGCAGAAAAATATCCAAATCTTGTGCTTACTGCGGTGGGCTTAACATTCGGCGTGGCGCTTGCCATGTTTCTGCTGTACAATTTTCGCATCATTCGCCCTACGCAAAAGTTTAAATCTATCATTCTTTCATCAATTATAGGCATCGGTATTTTCTATCTCATTACCATTCTCCTGTCAGCTTTTGGCGTGCACATGTCTTTTATGAGCATAACTGATAGCAGCCCGTTGGGCATTGGCATCAGCATTTTTATAACTGCCATTGCTGCGCTAACTTTAATACTCGATTTTGAAAGCATTGAAGCGGGTGCCGAAAGCGGTGCGCCGAAATACATGGAATGGTATAGTGCCTGGGGTTTGCTGGTTACCATGGTTTGGCTGTACATCGAAATATTAAAACTGCTGAGCCGACTGGCAAGCAGCCGCAATTAAAAAAGCGATTACAATTTATTGTCTGTGCGCCGGTTTTTTTACAAAGCCGGCGTTTTTATTTTATATAAAGTCAAAACTGTTTATCCAGAAGAAGCAGAAACCATAAACCTCATTGGCTGGTTCATTCCAAATCTCATTTCACAACGGAACATGAAGAATATATTTTTGAGAGAAAAAGTCTTCTGTAAATAAATGACCAATTTCATACACATGCGGTCGCGTTCCGCTTTCCTGAATTTCTAAAGCCAGATCGCCGCCTTTTAAACAGAGTAACCCATTCTGCAACTCTTGCGTTTTGCCCTTTTTCAGCAATGGCTTACTCCAGCACCACAAATCTTTCAGTGGCGCCACCGCGCGCGATACGGCAAAATCAAACCTGCGGTTTTTAATTTCTTCGGCTCTGATGTGTTGGGTAGTAACATTGCTTAAGCCAGCAGCAGCCGCAACTTCTTTTACCACGGTTAATTTTTTGGCGATGCTATCTACCAGATGAAACTGCACATCGGGGAAAAAAACAGCCAGCGGAATGCCCGGAAACCCGCCACCCGTGCCGATGTCAATGATGCTTGTGCCTGCAGCAAATGAAGTAACGGCCGCAATACTTAACGAATGCAATACATGCTTTTCATACAAAGCATCAATGTCTTTACGTGAGATAACATTAATCTTACTGTTCCAGTCGTTATACACATCCTGCAAAGCAGAAAACTGTTCGGTTTGCTTTGGCGTAAGATCAGTGAAATAGTTGAAGATGATTTGCACGGAGATTTGGGGAGATTTATGAGATGAATATATGACTGTTAAGCATAAGCATTAAAGATTTGATGTGATAATTTTTCTTGTTAGCCGGCATCCTGATTCCGGATGATGTATGTGATTAAAAAATAATTGCGATTAATAAAATTGCATTCATCTTATCATCCCGTAAATCACCCCAAATCCCCGTCACAGGTTCCCCTCCACCCTTTCATCTTCTGCATTGGCAAGTATGCGCTGGCTCATGCGGCGAAGCGGATTGCTATGCGTTTCCTCGTAAATATTTCTGCGTCGCACAATGTCTATACATTGAAAAGTGGCAGACATCATGGCCGTTGGGTCGGCAATGGCTTTACCGGCAATATCGAAGGCGGTGCCATGGTCGGGACTGGTGCGCACGGCGGGCAAACCGGCGGTATAGTTTACCGTATTGCCAAGCGATAACGATTTAAAAGGAATTAAACCCTGATCGTGATACATGGCAAGCACGGCATCGAATTTCGCATAGCTGCCACGGGCGAAAAACGCATCGGCCGGGTAAGGTCCGAACACCAGCATATTGTGTTGCTTCGCTTCTTTAATGGCAGGCTTGATAATGATTTCTTCTTCGCTGCCTATCAATCCTTCATCTCCTGCATGAGGGTTCAAACCCAGCACGGCAATCTTGGGTTTGTTGATGTCGAAATCTTTTTGCAGACTATGGTTCAGTATTTTCAGCTTGCGCAAAATATTTTCTTTTGTAATGTATTTTGTTATGTCGGCAACGGGCACATGCTCGGTCAGCGGAGCCACGCGCATATTATCGGCAGCTAATATCATCACCACTTCCTCCACTTCAAAAAACGCTTTTAAAAAAGGCGTATGACCGCTGTAAATAAACGCTTCGCTCTGTATATTTTTCTTGTGAATGGGCGCCGTTACCAAACCATGAATGTGGCCGTCTTTCAACGCCTGCGTTGCCTGCTGCAATGACAGCCAGGCGTATTTACCGCCGATATCAGTTAGCTTTCCGGGTTCAATTTGCACGTCTTCTTCCCAGCTTGGCATCAGGCTGATTTGCTTCTGCGGCAAACGTGTAAAATCTTTAATGATCTGAAAGTTAATACCAGCCTCCGGCGATAACTTTTTATAAAACAACAAACTTTTCTGGCTGGCAAAAATGACAGGTGTGCACATATCTAAAATGTGCGTATCGCTTAAGGCTTTCATAATGATTTCGAGACCGATTCCGTTAATATCGCCACTTGAAAAACCAATGATGGGTTTCTGCAATTCTACACTCATGATTTAAATTAATTAAGCGTCAAAGATAGGAAATGCAGAGGCGCAGTGAGAGAATACAGCACGACGAATCAATTCCTATATTTAATAGAAATAAAACGAATATGGAAACAGAAGCAATACGCAAAGAATTGCATGAAGCAATAGATAATAGCGATGATGATTTACTTGAAAAAATACAGGAATTAATCAAGGAACAGAATGAGATACCGGAAGAACAAATGAAACTGATTATTCAGGAAAGAGAAAATTATCTGAATGGAAAAGGAAAATTGTATAGCTGGGAAGAGGTGAAAGAAATTGTACGAAACAGGAAAAATAGTTTATGATTTTTACCATCGAACTAAGACCGCTTGCCTTGATGGATTTGCAGGAAGCTTATGACTATTACAATTCGATAAGAGAAGATTTGTTATATAAACTTCCAATTTTTCTTGATAGGATTGAAGAAAATCCTTTCAAACATTCTTTTGTAAATAAACCGATCAGGCAAGGAAAATTAAAGCGATTTCCGTATGATGTATTTACGAAATAAGAGAAGAAAAAATTCCCCTATACAGCATATTTATGGCAAACCGAAATCCGAACCGAAAGAGAACTTCTTAACAACAATCTGTAAAGGAATAAACAAAATATAAAATGGGGTTTATTTTATATTTGCTGCATGACGTTAGCAGAACGCGACAAGCAAGCCATCTGGCATCCGTTTACGCCGCAAAAAAACATGCCTTCGCCGCTTGCCATTACGCACGGTAACGGCTCGCTTCTCTTTGATGAAAACAACAACGCTTACATAGATGCCATCAGTAGCTGGTGGGTTACGCTGCATGGCCATGCGCATCCATACATCGCTGAAAAGCTGTACCGGCAAGCCTTGCAGCTTGAACAGGTCATTTTCGCAGGCTTCACGCATCAGCCTGCAGTAGAATTAGCCGGGCGGTTATTGCAAATTTTACCCGATAATTTTTCTAAAATTTTTTATAGCGATAACGGCTCTACCTCAACCGAAGTAGCGTTGAAAATGGCGATTCAGTATTGGTGGAATCAGCTATCAGCTACAAGCAATGGGTTGATAAGAAAAACAAAGGTGCTTGCTTTCAACAATTCGTATCATGGCGACACGTTTGGCGCAATGAGCGTGAGCGACAGAAGTGTGTTTACCATGGCGTTCCATGATTTACTGTTTGAAGTAATTTTTATTAATGTACCGGATGAAAATAACGGGGAGGCAACGAAGAAATTAATAGAAAAAGAAGCTGATGAAATTGCCGCTTTTATTTATGAACCGTTGGTACAAGGTGCTGGCGGCATGAAGATGTACGATGCGTTTTGGATGAATGAATTGTTGCAGTTTGTACAAAGTAAAAACATCATTTGCATTGCCGACGAAGTGATGACGGGCTTTGGCAGAACCGGAAAATTGTTTGCTTCGGAATACATGCAATGCAAGCCCGATATTATCTGTTTAAGCAAAGGCTTAACAGGCGGTACGATGGCGCTTGGCGTTACTGCCTGCTCGCAAAAAATATATGACGCTTATGTAAACGACGACAAGCTGAAAACGTTTTTTCATGGTCATTCTTTTACCGCAAATCCATTGGCTTGCACGGCAGCATTGGCAAGTTTAGACTTATGGTTTCAAAACAATTGTATTGAGAAAATACGCCGGATTGAAAAACAAAATCATGAATTTGTACAACGTCTGCACAATAAACAAAACATCAAAAATCTTCGTGTGCTGGGAACCATTGCAGCATTTGAAATAAACGAAGGAAAAGATGAATATTTAAATGACATCAGCGCAACCATAACGAAAAAATGTTTGCAGCAGGGCGTTTATATCAGACCGCTTGGCAACACGGTTTACATAATGCCACCCTATAGTATTACGGAAGAAGAATTAAATAAAGTGTATCACGTGATTGAAACTTTGATTGATTAGTTTTTATTTGCTTCAGCTATTTCTTTCAGCTTGTCTAAACTATGTTCCATGAAAGGGCCCAATATCTTATCGTTGGCTATGGCGGGCAATCGCTCCCACGGGTACCAATTTAATTTTTGCTCAAAATACCAGTTACAGGTTGTGGTATTGATTGCGGTATCGGAATATAACTGAAAAACGCAAAGCTGATGACTTCTGTTATTGTTTTGCCAAACACTTTCTATTATATTGCCTGTATCTTTTACCATATAAATTTGTTGCTTTCCTACTATTGCAACGGCGCCATGTCCGCTTGTCTTCGAGTTTGTAAATTTTATCGCATTCGCATCCATTCCCTCCATCCACAGCGGCCATTGCTTCATATCACCAACATAATGATATAACGTATTGCGCGAGGTAAGAATGGTAATGCTGCGCGTTACTCTTACGGTTGATGGCAACAGCAGGCCAAGCGCTGTAAGAATGAGGAACAAAACAATAATGCTGATGATGGCAAGTTTGATAAACTTCATGATGCTCCTATTCTGCCGCGGCGGAGAGTTTGAAACGATGATAAAATTGAACTGTATTTTATTGTAAAATACCGTTTAAAAAATGCTTCGTATCGGCTGCAATATTGGTTGAATTTTCTATCGCTTTGATGTAAGCCGTGCCAATGATAGCGCCGTTTGCATACTTGCAGGCTGATTGAAATGTTTGCTTGTTTTTGATACCAAAGCCAACCAAAACCGGATTCTTCAGGTTCATATTTTGCAGGCGTTGCAGGTAGCTTTCTACCGGTGTAAAATCTTTGTCGCTGCCGGTTATGGAAGAAGAAGAAACAGCGTATAAAAAGCCGGTGCTTAACGCATCCAATCTTCGTATGCGTTCTTCTGAAGTTTCAGGTGTGATTAAGAAAATAAAATCCAGTCCATACCGCTTGATGATATCGCCATACAGGGTTTGATATTCATATTCGGGAAGATCAGGAAGGATTAAGCCATCAACCGGAAGTTCTGCCGCCTGTTTACAAAATTTTTCAAAACCATATTGCAGAATCGGATTCATGTAGCCCATCAGAATCACAGGTATTTGAATAGAACCCCCATCCCCTGAAGGGGCGTTTCTAAAATTTTTTAATTGTGCAAATAATGTTTCTATTGTCATACCATTCTCTAATGCAATGCTGTTGCTATGTTGAATGGTGGGTCCATCCGCCAACGGATCGCTGTAAGGCATTCCGAGCTCAATGATGTTTACACCATTATCCTGCAATGCATTCATCACTTCCAGGGTGCTATTTAACTGCGGATAACCAGCCGTACAATAGACGTTAAGAATGTGATGCCCCTCCGCCCCTGAAGGGGAGTTTTTAAAAACCACTTTTAATAAACTCATGCTTTTCGATTTTCCTCTTTCTGTTTTGCTTTTTCAATGGTGCGACAGCTTTCAAGCTCCCTTTTAGGGGATGGGAGCTTCCATCGCTTTCATATACGTACTTAAATCTTTATCACCGCGACCGCTTAAACACATCACGACAACGTCTTTCGCACTCAGTTTTAATTGATCCAAAGCACACAACGCATGAGCGCTTTCCAATGCCGGAATGATGCCTTCCAGCTTCGCCAACTGAAAGCCTGCGGCTAAAGATTCGTAATCTGTTGCGCTTAAAAATGTACCGCGACCGCTGGCATACAAATGTGCGTGCATCGGACCAATTCCAGGATAATCCAAACCTGCTGAAATGCTGTGCGGCTCTGTTACTTGTCCATCCGGCGTTTGCATCACTAAGCTTTTGCTGCCGTGCAACACACCGGGCTTTCCAAGCTGCGTGGTAGCGGCGCTCATACCACTATTGATGCCGCAACCTGCCGCTTCTACGGCGATAATTTTTACGCTGTCTTCATCTAAAAAATGATAGTACGCACCGGCTGCATTGCTGCCGCCGCCCACGCAGGCAATCACATGCGTTGGCAATTCTTTGCCGGTATGTTCTTTTAACTGCCAGCGTATTTCTTCGCTGATGATGCTTTGAAAACGCGCCACCATATCGGGATACGGATGCGGACCTACCACACTGCCAATTACATAATGCGTATCAAGCGGATCGTTTATCCACGCGCGAATGGCTTCGTTGGTAGCGTCTTTCAATGTTTTGCTTCCGCTGGTGGCAGGAATCACCGTTGCGCCCAGCATCTTCATTCTGGCAACGTTGGGCGCCTGCCGTTCAATGTCCACTTCGCCCATATATACGGTGCATTCAATGCCCTTTAACGCGCACACGGTTGCCGTTGCCACGCCATGCTGCCCAGCACCGGTTTCCGCAATAATTTTTTTCTTGCCAAGCCTTTGCGCTAATAATACCTGCCCGATGGCATTGTTGATTTTATGTGCACCGGTATGATTTAAATCTTCGCGTTTTAAATAAACGGTTGTGTTGTATTTATTGCTTAGCCTTTCTGCTAAAAACAAAGGTGTTGGTCTGCCCACATAATCTTTCAGCAATGCCTGAAACTCTTGCTGGAAGACGGTTTCATACATAATTTCCAAATAACGGTTCTTTAATTCTTCTACATTTCGGTGCAGCATTTCGGGAATGTAAGCGCCGCCAAAATCGCCGTAGTAACCAAAAATGTTTGGCTGTTTATAGGTGCCTTTGTTATTGAATGAGGTGATGTTAATCATAATGATAATTAAAAAGTAATTTTATTGCTGTGCTGCTGTACGAAGTCTCCGGACTTCGTACTTGTTATGTTCTTCATAGTCTCCGACTATATCTCTTGTTATTATGTTCTTCATAGTCTCCGACTATATCTCTTGTTACATTTATATCACTTCTACTTCCAGAATTCCCTTCTTGCCATTATAATTTGCTGCGCTTAAATAAACATAATCAGCCGCCTCGTATACAATGCCAGCCCGCACCGGATTTTGATGAATGTAATTGATTTTTGTATCTGTAAATTCCTTGCTGAAACATTCTTCCGGGTGATTCCCATTTGTCCATATCTGGAAATATTCATTCTTGCTGTTGCGGCTGCCATAAAACCTAAACTGGTACAGCATCCACAAACGCCGGCTTTCCTTTTCGCTGTCTATAATTTGAATCATTTGATTGTGTGTATATTTTTTAAAATCCCGCACAATGTCGCTTAATGTAAATCCTTCTTTTGCGCTGGCAAGTACATGCAAATGATTGCTCATAATAACGTACGCATATAAAATCAAGCCTTTTTTTTCCTGGCAATATTTGAAGGAATTGATGATGATGTCTTTGTATTCTTTACGGGCAAATAAATCTATCCAGCCACAAACGGTGAATGTGAGATAATGCGTGGCGTTTTGGTCGCGAATTAAATAGCCGCCTTTGAAATTTTTATTTTGCATGTGGGCAAGTTTTATAAACTTTACATCGAAAGAAAGTCAGAGACTTTGAAGAACATAGCAAGTACGAAGTCTGGAGACTTCGTACAGCAGCAATCATCTCTCCCAATCTCCGTCATAATATCAACTCCAGAAACTTTAAGTCCAGCCAGCGGTTAAACTTATAACCCACTTCTTTAAAATGCGCCACTTCTGCAAATCCCAATTGCTTGTGTAAGGTAATACTCGCTTCATTGGTGGCATCTATGCCGGCAACGATGGCATGTAGCTTTAATTTCTTTGCAGCATCAATCAGTGGCTTCAGCAACAACTTGCCAATGCCTTTGCCACGGCAATCAGACTTTACATAAACCGAATTTTCAACCGTATATTTATATGCCTGCCAGGCACGAAACGGACCGATAGAACTAAAGCCGGCAATCACATCGTTTTCTTCTGCCACAAACACCGGAAAGCCTTGCCGCTGCTTGGTTTCAAACCATTCGGTGCGCATATCCAATGTATGCGGATCGTAGTTATAAACAGCCGTTGTATGCAAAATAACATCGTTATAAATGTCCAGCATTTGCGGAATATCTTCCCGCGTTGCTTCGCGAATGATGATGTTGGCGTTTTCTGAGGGAGAACTGAGTTCAATCATATTGATTCAATTATCTGATTCTGCGTTGTGAAAATTTGTAAAGACAGCCCAAACAGCGGACAAGGCGTTGACCGGAGCGTCGCAACGATGCTCAATAAGCGATTCAGTCGCCGGGTACATAAACTGTATTTTCCTCACCCCCAGCCCCTCTCCACAGGTGGAGAGGGGTTTTTAGACGATGATATTTCGACGGTGTCATCAATATTGAGTTGTTGTTACTTATTTTAAACTGCTGATAAAGCCTCTCACTTTTGCAATATCTTTTATGCCGGATGAGACTTCAAACCTGCTGTTGATGTCGAGCGCAAATAAATCTTTGGCTACACCATGCTGTTGAAACTGCTGTATGGCTCCGGCATCTTCAGGCGCAATACCGCCGCTTAAAAAAAATGGCTTGCTGATGTTTTCATCCTTCAACATCTGCCAGTCGAACTTTTTTCCGGTGCCGCCATAACCGGCGCCATCGGTATCGAACATATACATATCCGCCGCATCGTGATAATCTTTTATTTTCCAGGAGATATTATCGCCCGTGCTTACGCGAAAGGCTTTGATAACGGTGATGTATTGAGAAATTTTTTCGCAATAGCGCGGCGATTCGTTGCCGTGGAGCTGCACCAGATATAGTCCGCATTCATCAACGGCGCGCAACACATCATCAACATCAGCATTCACAAACACGCCCACTTTATTAATATTACGCAGTTTTTTGATTTCGCTGGCCGGCATGTGTTTATATACATACCTTGATGACGGCGGATAGAAGATAAAGCCCGCAAAATCGGCGCCTGCTTCGCTTACCTGCTGCGCCTGCACAGCCTTCGTGATACCGCATACTTTTACTCTCATATTGTTTTCGCTTTCAACGCTGTTACAAATTGAATAAAAGCAACCGAAGGATCGGCGTGTTTCATAAAATTTTCACCAATCAGAAATCCTTTGAAACCCGCGCTGCGCAAAGATACGATAGCATCTATATTGCTGATGCCGCTTTCGGCCACCGCTGGTTTTTCTTCGGGCAGACGGCTGATTAAATGAAGTGAAGTAGCAATGTCGACCTCAAAGGTTTTAAGATTGCGGTTGTTAACACCGACCATTGTTACGTCATCACAAATATGATTGAGTTCTTCTTCGTTATGCACTTCAAGCAACACTTCTAATGCTAAATTTTTTGCCGTTTGCGACAGTTGTTTTACTTCCTGTTTTGTAAGGCACGCGGCTATCAGCAAAATAACATCTGCGCCAATGGCGCGCGCTTCATACAACTGATATTCATCCACAATGAAGTCTTTGCGCAATAAAGAAATATTAGTCGCTTCCCGCGCCCGTATCAAATCATCATTTGTTCCGCCGAAATAAGTCTCATCTGTTAACACAGACATGCCTGCCGCATAATTGCCATAAGCGGCTGCAACACCTGCTACATCTGCCTTTGCGTTGATAACACCTTTTGACGGCGATTTGCGTTTAAATTCTGCAATGATGCCGGTTGAATCTTCTTTGAGAAGCGATTGTTTTAACGATTTTCTCTCCCGATTGAACAAAGGCATTTGTGCGAAAGCTTCCACAGGAATCAGGCTTTTCTTTATCGCCACTTCTTTGTATTTATCAGTAATGATTTGTTCGAGTATATTCATAACCTCATCTCAACCCTTCTCCACAAGTGGAGAAGGGCTTTTCATTTGATTAAAAAATGTGCGTTTTCAATTTCTCTGATTATCAGATTGTATTTTTCCAATTCAAAGGTTGGATGGTTGCATGGATATTAATGTTTCCAAACACTGATACGCCTTTCCGCTTTCCAGGCTTTCAACGGCTGCTTTGTAAGCGTCATCATAAGATTTATATTGTTGCGTACAATGCAATGCCATGGCGGCATTGGCAAGCACAACAGCCGTTTGCGCCCACGATCCTTCGCCTTTTACAATCTTTAAAAACAGTTTCGCTGCGTCTTCGGTTGAGTTGCCTCCGTAAATATCCTGCTGCGCTACGGTTCGCTTTCCCAATTCTTCAGGCGTATATAAAAATTCGCCTTCCCTGGTTATCACTTTGGTATCGTTGGTTAATGATATTTCGTCGTAGCCATCCAGACTATGAATGATGGTAAACGCTGCACCGCTTTGCTGCAAAAGATAATTGTACAACCGCGCCATTTCCAGGTTGTAAACGCCTACGAGCTGATATGTTGGCCGCGCCGGATTCACCATCGGACCGAGCATATTAAAGAAGGTGCGCAAGCCAATGTTTTTACGGATGGGCGCTACCGTTTTTAATGCCGGATGAAACAACGGCGCATGCATAAAACAGATGTTTGCCTGCTCAATTTCCGCTTTCAGCGTATGGCTTTCCGCTTTAAACTTATAACCCAGGTTTTCCATTACATTACTTGCGCCACTAACAGATGTTGCGCCGTAATTGCCGTGCTTGGCTACTTTTTGGCCTGTGCCTGCTACAATAAAACAGGCAAGCGTTGAAATGTTAAATGTATTTTTTCCATCGCCGCCGGTGCCGACGATATCAATGGTTTTATACTCGCTCAAATCAACTTTTGTACAGAGTTCCAGCAACGCATCGCGAAAGCCCTTTAGTTCTTCAATGGTAATGCTGCGCATGAGAAATACGGTAATGAACGCGGTTACTTCGGTATCGTTGTAGGCGCTTTTTGAAATGGCGATCAGCGTATCTTTCGCCTGCTGATAGCTAAGCGTTTTGTGCTCGAATAAGTATTGTAGTAGTTTTTTCATGGTGATTTAGAGAGATTTTAAAGATTTGCGAGATTGGGGTTGTATTTTGAGTTGGTAAGACGGCGATACTGAAGACTGATTGCGCCAAAATTAATCAGCAAACCAATTTCTAAATTGAAAGCTTCCAAATAATTTCTGGCTTGTGCAAAGTGTCCGGCATCAAGTTCTGCAACCGCTTTTAATTTGGCAGTTATTTTTTCTTCGGCTAAGCAATCAACACGTCGCTCACCAATTTTTTTGTTCAGATAAAAAACAGGTATTGTACATTCCTGCACAAAATTTACATTGTCTTCTTTTAATTGCAATGCCAGAGCCCGCTGATAAATAATTTTCGGGAAGCCGCATCCCAATGCTGAATGTACTTTCATAGCTGCACCAATTATTTTTTCAGTGATGTCTTTATATTTCCACTCCATAGACGGTGATTTGGGGAGATTTACAAGATGATAAGATTATTAATTATAAAATAAAAAGCGATTGACTGTAATTTAATAAAACGGCTTTGTGTCTTCTCTTTCTTATTCTGTTTTTTATTTTCTTCCTCATCTCCCAATCTCAAAAAATCTCCCCAAATCACCGTCCGAGCCAATTCCTTACAATCTTCTCTCCCATCGGCGTCAGCACGCTTTCGGGATGAAACTGCACGCCCTGCACATCGTATTGCTTATGCTGCAAACCCATGATAAAACCATTGTCATCTTCCGCCGTAATTTCGAGTTCTTTGGGAAAGTTTTCTTTATCCACCACCCATGAATGATAGCGTCCGATTTCCAGGCATTGCGGCATATCTTTAAATAGTTGACTGTCAACTGTCGACCGTCGACAACTCGTAGCCACACCATGAAACACGCTGGACAAATTGGTAAGTTTTCCGCCAAAGGCCTGACCAATTGCCTGATGCCCCAAACACACGCCCAGTATGCTTTTGCTGGCAGCATACTCTTTTATTAATGGCAATAACAAGCCGGCTTCTTCGGGGATACCGGGACCGGGCGAGAGAATGATTTTATCATACTTCGCGATGTCTTCCAATGGTATTTTATCATTGCGGTACACATCTACTTTTTCATCTGTAATTTTCTCAACGAGGTGAACCAGGTTATATGTAAATGAATCGTAATTGTCGAACACTAATATTTTCATGTCAGGAGTTATAAGTTATAAATTATGAGTTATGAATTATACTTTTTTGTTTGGTTGTTATAATAGCGCTTCTTATCATTTTCAATAGCTCGTTAGCATCACTAAAAATGCTTTCAAATTGTATATCGGTTAAAAAATCAGTTTTATTTAATAATTCAATCCAATATATTGATTCATCACATTCTTTCTGTGCAATACTTAATTTATGAATGAAGTCGGCGCCGCTTTCAGCATTTTGTGCTTCTCTTGCTAATGCTCCGATAGAAGTTCCGCTTCGAAGCAACTGCTTGCTTAATACAAATTCTTTCTGTTTGTAGAAATTGATACAGTTTAATTATTCTGATTGCAAACAGAAAACTTTTGTCAACAATTGTACTTTTTCTTTCACTCATAATTCATCATTCATAACTCATAATTCTTCTCCGCCATCACAATCGCTTTTTTTAACGCACCCAATTTATTCGTTACTTCCTGTAGTTCATTCTGCGGTTCGCTTGCAGCCACAATGCCGCCGCCCGCCTGATACGTTAATGTATTTTGCCTGCTTAAAAAGGTGCGTATCATAATCGCCTGGTTGCAGCTTCCATCAAAGCCGACAGAACCAATGCACCCGCCGTAAAAGCTGCGTGAAGTTGATTCGTATTGATCTATCAGTTCCATGGCTTTAAACTTTGGCGCGCCGCTTAATGTGCCTGCCGGAAATGTATCTGCCAGCAATAAAAACGGATTGACGCCTTCTTTTACCCTGCCGCTTACTTCGCTTACGAGGTGAATAACGTGCGAATAATATTGCACCTGCTTATAAAAATTCACCCTTACATCATCGCAGTGCCGGCTGAGATCGTTACGTGCCAAATCAACCAGCATCGTATGTTCTGCATTTTCTTTTTTATCTGCCACCAGCAAACCGGTAAGCTGCTTATCCTCTTCTTCATTTCCTGTACGTTTCGATGTGCCTGCAATCGGGTGAATGATGGCTCTGCCGTTTTTAATAATCAGCTCCGATTCCGGGCTGCTGCCCATCAGTTTATAATCGCCGTAATCGAAATAAAAAAGATATGGCGAAGGATTGATGCTGCGTAAAGCGCGATATACATTGAATTCATCGCCGGTAAATTTCTGCTGAAAGCGCCGGCTTAACACAATCTGAAACACATCGCCGCGAAGACAACTTTGTATGCCTTTTTGCACCATGGAAATATGCTCTTCATCGGTTAGATTCGAGGTTTCGGAAGAATGAGTCCGAAACGGAAAAACGGGCACATCTTTATTTCGGATCAACGATTCAACAATATCCATCTCGGAAGGCACATCCTTGATCACATTCTCACAGATATACATCTCGCTTTTAAAATGATTGATGGCGATTACATATTGATACAACCGGTAGCGCATCAACGGGATCAGAGGTTTTGATTGCCTGGATTTCAGTTCAATGGTTTCAAAAAACTGAACCGCGTCAAATGTGGTATAACCAAATAATCCCTGTGCAATGGTAACAGCTTTATTATCAGTTTCCGTTACGTCAAACTGCTGCATAAAATTCCATACAATATCCGGCACCGATTGTTTGTTCTGCATTGCCTGCTTCTGCGGCTGTTGTGCCGGATACTTACATTCTATTTCATTGTAATTGCTGATTTCAATGCCGCCGATGGCATTGATGCAAATAAATGAATGGCTGTTTTCGGCTGCGTTGGAATCGGCACTTTCCAACAGAATGGTATCTCTGAAACGGTCGCGCAAGCGCAGGTAAATGCCAACCGGCGTAAACACATCAGAGAGTATTTTTTTGTATGTGGTATGAACCTGTATTTTTTTCATGAACGGAGATTTGGGGAGATGTTATAAATGAATAAGGTTTGTTTTTTTATTTGTTGATTGCTCATGTATTTTATTCTTTCCTGTCTTTAAAAAAATCGTTTCTTACACCGCGATATTCATTTTGTGTTTATCTCTCATCTCTTTATCTTTTCAATCATGCCGGATTTCCGTAAACAAAAAACCCCGACATTGTCGGGGCTCATTCATATTTTGAATAACGTATTGGCACAAGCCACTACAAGCCCCGTTTGAGGAATGTGTGCCACCACCAATTGTTATGTAAAATTTGCTTGTTCATTTGCGCAGCGAATATAGAGACAGAAACTGTAATACGGCAAAAAATATTTGATACTGCTTGATTTAAGCCTTACTTCTGTGTTTTGCTTTTTTTTCGCGCGGCACTTTTTCGTGAAAAT
Organism: Ilyomonas sp.; assembly: GCA_965219515.1. Taxonomy (GTDB): domain Bacteria; phylum Bacteroidota; class Bacteroidia; order Chitinophagales; family Chitinophagaceae; genus Ilyomonas. The sequence goes on along the minus strand of OZ244776.1, from coordinate 4,305,144 downwards.
TGTCGGGCAATCCGGTTTCATAACCAAATACGTTTCCGTCTTCATAATCGCCGGATTCTTTTGCCCATTGAGATAAAAAATTTTCGTCGCTTTTGGTTTGGCCGATGCCGAAAAGATAACCGATAAGAATGCCTGTGAGTAAACCGGCAAGCACGCCGCCCGTTACTTTTTTAGATTGATTGTTCATGTTGCGAATTACAATTGTATAACAGTTTCAATAATATAAAATCTTACCGATGAAGGTAAACAAAAACCATACAAGAAAATAAGCAGCGGGTTTACAAATAACACAGAGATAACGAAACGGGTTTTGGTTTATCCGGCTTTCCTGAAACAGCTTTTGAATATAAACAAAACGGCGGCAAAATATTTTGTGGAATGATTTTATATGCCATAACAAAAACCTATGATTGTATGAAAGCACTTGTATTTCACAAACCGAAAACGGTAAGCGTAGATACCGTTCCCGATCCTGTTATTCAGGAACCTACAGATGCCATTATTAAAGTAACCGCTACCGCCATCTGCGGCAGCGATCTGCATATTTACAATGGTATGATTCCACAGGTAAAGCCATTGACGCTGGGGCATGAATTTATGGGCGAACTGGTAGAAGTTGGCACCGGTGTTACCAAACTAAAAAAAGGAGACCGGGTTGTGGTTCCGTTTCCCATCTCGTGCGGAAGCTGTTGGTTTTGCACACATCAGTTGCACGACCATTGCGAAAACTCGAACTCTAATTACGGACCCGAAGGCGGAATGCTGAAAGAAAAAGGTGGCGCCCTGTTTGGCTATACCGATTTGTATGGCGGTTATGAAGGCGGTCAGGCTGAGTATGTTCGTGTGCCATACGCCAATGTAGGGCCGCGCAAAGTGCCTGAAGGCTTAAGCGATGATGAAGTATTATTCCTAACCGATATTTGGCCAACAGGTTATTCCGGTATTGAATGGGCGAACATGAAAGGCGGCGAAACGGTTGCCGTATTTGGCTGCGGACCGGTTGGGCTGATGGCACAAAAAGCTGCGTGGATAAAAGGCGCCAGCCGCGTAATTGCGCTGGATGTGGAAGATTATCGCCTGGCAAAAGCCAAAGCTTTGAATAATGTGGAAGTGATTAATGCCGGCGATGAGGATGCTATTGAAAAAATTCGCTCGATGACAGGCGGGCGTGGTGCTGATGTGGTGGTTGATGCCGTGGGAATGGAAGCGCATCGGTCTGTGTTAGACAAAGCGGCTACCATTATTCATGCAGAAAAAGGAAGCATCAATGCGTTAAAAATGGCAAGTAGCGCCGTGCGCCGTGGCGGTGTTGTTTCTCTGCTTGGCGTATATGGCTATAATTACGATAATTTTCCCATTGCGCAAATGTTTGACAAAGGCATTACCTTACGGATGGGGCAAGCCTGGGCGCATGAATTAATAGACCATTTGCTCGATCTGGTAGCGCAGAAAAAGGTGGTATTAAACGATATTATTACTCATAAAATTCCGTTGAGTGAAGCGCCGCACGGATACGAAATTTTCAACGATAAAAAAGACGATTGCGTAAAAGTGGTGCTGCAGCCGTTTGCGTAAGTACGTAATGAGTAATTGGTAGTAAGTATTAGGTAGTAGGTATTAGGTAGTAAAATGACTACACTGCTGGTATTAATATTTAATACACGATACAAATAAAAAGGGAAACAGAAAAATCTGTTTCCCTTTTATATAAAAGATATCGAAAACTATTTTACAGAATTGATTAACGCGGTAAAGCTGGCCGGCTCGTTCATCGCCATATCAGCCAACACTTTTCTGTTTAATTCAATTCCTTTTTTATTCAGTTTATCAATAAACTGGCTGTATGTCATTCCTTCCTGGCGCACCGCTGCATTTATACGGGCAATCCAAAGCTGGCGATACTCGCGCTTCTTTAATTTACGACCTACATAACTGTAAGTCATCCCTTTTTCAACAATGTTTTTGGCAACAGTATAAACGTTTTTGCGTTTGCCATAATAGCCTTTAGCCTGGTCTAAAATACGTTTTCTTCTTGCCCTTGATGCTACTGCATTTACTGAACGTGGCATGGTGAGTTATTTAATATTTCAGATTATATATTTAGTATTTATCTGAAATGCGTAATTGATAATTTGTTTACTAAATGCTTGTTTTACTTAAGACGCAAAAGGCGCATTACAAAATCTTTGTTGGCTGGCCCAACCACGCCTTTCATGCGAAGCGAACGTTTGCGTTTGATAGATTTCTTGGTAAGAATGTGTCGTTTAAAGGCTTTCTGGTACGTAATTTCACCCGAGCCTGTTACGTGGAAGCGCTTCTTTGCGCTGGAGTTTGTTTTTACTTTTGGCATGTTATAATAATCCGGTTAAGATTACACCCTGCTGGTGGTTTCGAACAGACGAAACACTTGTTGAACCTTACGGGTAATGTCCTGTTTTTTTAACAGGGCTGCAAAGTTATCAGAAAATTAAGAGATAAGCAAAAGCGAATTACCTGTTTGGTAATTTATAGTCTCTGTTTAACAAAACGGCTAAAACGCTTTCTTATATACATTCTCTTTTTGACGGCTGCCATAATTGCTTACCGAATCGAGCAACACTTTCATTTGGTCGGGATGAGTTTCGTAATAAGAAAAGCTGTTATAAAATGCTTTTTTGTTTGTTTTATATTTTGTAAATACCTGCTGATACAACGAGGTGGCTTCCATCCGCTGCGAGTCTTTTTGTAACAAAAATTTTTCGGAGGCCGACTGATCGGCAACTTCCATATCCCATACCAATTGTTTCATCTTATTAACCGGAAAAATATTGGGCGGCATTTTGTTTTTATCTGCGCAGGAGGAAAACAGCAGGGCAACAAATATGATGAACAGTAAATATTTCATTTTAAATCGGCCTGGTATTTATCTGCGTTGGAAGGATCAACCTGCGATAAAATGGCTACAGCGCGACTTCTGATATCGGGCGATGCCTTTTTAAAAAGACCTGCCAGCTCGCTGTATTTACTCTGCATAAAAAACTGCAGTACCATCGTGTTCGGATTCTCGCGGTTGAAGGTCTGCAACCGGGTCAGCGCCTCTAACATGCTTTGCCGCGAATCGTTTGCATTTTCATACATGTTATCCAATCCTTTACGGTAATAGGTATAAATAATATCGTTCATCACATTGTATCTTGTATTTACCATATTGTTTGCCAGCCAGTAGCGGTTGCGCTGACCGTCAAAAGCTTTCCATCCGCTGATGTCGCGGCTTTCGGGCGCATTGTTTACAATGTTTTGCGCTTCTACAAAATATGGATTGCCGGCTTTCGGCGAAAACGAATCATAATCAAACCCAAGTATGATATATACATAATACGCCATTACAGCCGTTAGGTTAGCGGTAAGCGGATCGTTGCCTGCCACGCGGTTTTCGTTAAACTCAACCGGCTGGTATTCGATATATTTAAAAGCAATATCGTTATCCTGAAAGTTAATGATGGGCGATTTATAAGACGAGTTAAAAACAGGCCGTGCCGCCTGCACCGTAAGCGTAGCTTTAAAAATGTCCTGATCGGATGATTCATTTACATTCAATAAAAAATTGCACTCGATTTTTTCCTGATCGTTAAACTGATCTTTTGTCCACTTGCGGTTGTTAATCAGATTGGTAAGCTGCGTTGCCAGCGTGGTAAAACGCTGTTTGTTTACCGAGTTGGGCAACTGCTGCGTTAGCACCGTTACTTTCGATTGCAGTTCCTGCGCATGCAGCGCCGGCGCAGCCAAAATAAGAAGCAAGGCAGCAATACTATTTTTTATCATTCCGTTCTTTACAAATAACATCCAGAATATATTTTGCGATTTCTTTTTTTGAAGTTAACCCCGATTCAGATTCGTTTCCTGCTTTATCAAATACGGTTATTTTGTTTGTATCGTAACCAAAAGCGGCTCTTTCGTCGCGCATCGAATTAAGAACGATGAAATCAGCATTTTTCGTTTGCAGCTTTTTCTTTGCAAACTCTTTTTCATTGTGCGTTTCCAAAGCAAAGCCAACAAGTGTTTGCCCTTTTGTTTTTTGTTCGCCCAAAGTGCGCAAAATATCTTTTGTTTTGGTTAATGATATTACAAACTCATCAGAATCTTTCTTAATTTTTTCAGAGGCAACCTCCGAAGGCGTATAATCGGCAACGGCAGCCGAAAGAATCGCCATATCCTGCTGCGCAAAACAAGCTGTGCAGGCATCGTACATTTCTGCTGCCGTTTTCACCTGTATCAAAGTAACGCCCGATGGCGCACTGATTTGCACCGGCCCGGCTACCAGCGTTACGTTTGCGCCACGGTTCACACATTCTTCCGCCAGCGCAAAACCCATTTTACCCGATGAATGATTGGCGATGAACCGCACCGGGTCTATCGGTTCGTAAGTTGGTCCCGCGGTTATCAAAATTTTTTTTTCCGACAGTTGCTTCGCGGTTGCAAAAAAATGAGTGAGGTATTGCAAAATATCTTCCGGTTCTGCCATTCTTCCTTCGCCCCACAAGCCGCTGGCAAGTTCTCCGCTGGCAACATTGATGATTTTATTGCCAAATGACTGAATGGTTTGTACATTGTTTTTTGTAGCCGGATGATGCCACATATCTTCGTCCATAGCGGGTGCTGCCATCACCGGGCAAGTGGCAGATAAATAAACCGCAAGCAGCAAGTTATCGCACGCGCCCGTTGCCATTTTGCTGAGTGTGTTGCAGCTAAGCGGCGCTATCAGCATCACATCTGCCCAGCGACCCAACTGCACATGATTCGCCCATGTCTCTTCTTCAAACAAATCTGTCAGCACCGCGTTTTTAGATAACGTAGAAAGCACAAGCGGCGATACAAAATTTTTGGCTGCCGGCGTGATAATTACTTTTACTTCGGCACCGGCTTTTACCAGAAGCCGCACCAATGTTATGGCTTTATAGGCAGCAATGCTGCCGGTAATACCAAGAATTATTTTTTTATTTGTGAGCAAAACGGAGATTTTGAGAAGTGTAGAAATAGAATTTCGCCTTACCAAAAATTGGTCAGAATGCTGTGAAACTGCCTTATCTGATTAACACTACCGTTCCTTTACGCACAATACGTCTGTCTAAATAATCTATGGCGGTTGCCACATAAACATAAGTTCCGGGCGGCTGCCGCATACTTTTGTACATGCCATCCCAACCTTGGCCAATGCTTGCCGTTGTATAGAGCAACTGACCCAGCCGGTTGTAAACGCTGAAATTTTCAAACCGCTTCATGCCGGCTACAACAGGTTTTAAAATATCGTTGATGCCGTCGTTATCGGGCGTAAACGCAGAGGGAATAAAAATTTCCGGCAATGTTTTGAACTGAAATACCGTAACAGAATCAATGCCCGAGCAGCCTTCGGCAGTTGTGCCTCTTACTTCGTAGCTTATTTTTTCAATATCATTGGATAAGGTAACCACCGGATTTGCGATGCTGGTGTTACTGATACCGAAGGGCGGCGACCAGCGATAACCGGTTGTACCCGTGGCCTGCAATTGCAGAGGCTGACCAACAACAATATTGGTATCTCTTCCCGCAAAAACACGAACGGGTGGAATCACAACAACGGTAACGGTATCGCTTACCGGTTTCGGGCAGGCATCCGGCGAATCGTATTTAGCGGTGAATGTGTAAACGGTTGTTTTCGCCGGACCTGCGGTTGGCGTTACCGTGTTGGCACGCAGTAAGCTGCTGACCGGCGACCAGGCGAAACTGTTGCCGGTAAAAGAAGCGTTTAAGAGTGTGGTGGCACCGAAGCAAACCGGCATTGCCACACCTGCATCGGCTACCGGGTAAGGCGCCGTGTTGATTGTAATATCATCATCCGCAAAACAGGCTCCTACGGACGTTCTGAGATGATAAACCGTATTTGCCACAGGTGTTGCCAGCGGCTCTTTTTCCTCATTGCTGCTCAGCGTTTCTGAGGGCGACCAGGCAAAATACAATCCGTTGGTAACGGGGTGCAGTTGAACGGTATCGGTAAGACAAATGATGGTATCGTTTCCCAAAGAAAGATTTACGCGGTCGGTAACATTTACCAGCACCGAATCGGTATTTATGCAACCGCTTCCGGCATCTACTTTTACATAATATGTGGTGGTATTTCGCGGATTGACAACCGGGTTTGCCGTGTTTGCATTTCTGATATTCGCCGGCGGCGACCAGGTATAAGCGGCGGCAATGTCGGTAGAAGCGGAAAGCTGCAACTGATCTATATTGCAAATGAGCGTATCGCGAAACGGCAATGTAATAAGCGGTTTGTCATATACAACAATGTCTTTGGAAAGCGTATCTATACAGCCTTTTGAATTGGTAACAATCAGTTGCGCCGTTACGGTTCCGGTCTGGCTGTACTTCCAGGCGGGCGGGTTTGGCAGGTGCGACGAATCTGCGCCGGTTGACGCATCGCCGAAATTCCAGTTCCAGCTATCAACGGCGCCAAAAGCGCTGGTGCTGTTGTCTTTAAAAACAAAAGCATTCTGCAGACAGCTTCCGGTTACCGAAAAGTCGGCCGTAAAGCCGGGAAATACATTTGCTTCAGTAACCGCCGTGTCGGAGCATTCTCCGCCTTTATTGGTAATTAATGTTACCTTATAGGTGCCTGCTTTTGGAAAAGTGTAACCGGCAACCGGTAATACTGACGTATCTGACAGCGAAGAAACATCGCCAAAATCCCAGTAATACGAATTGATATTTGATGAAGTTGAAGTATTGGTAAATGTAAGATCGAACCCATTGCAGGTAACATAAGAAGCGTCCAGCACGGCTTCAGGCACATTGCAATCTTCGATCCGCAGAATAAAATCTTTCCGGTGCTGCGCAATGTTTACTCCGTTTCTCCATTCAAACACAACAACGCTAACCACATACAAGCCGGCGGCGGGCGAGATGCCGCTGATTTGTCCGGTAACCGGATTGATGCTTACATTCTGACCCAATGGTTTATTACCCGAGAAGTTTCTGCTTGTACTATAAGATACAAAATTGTAAGGCGGTGCTTCGGCAGGCTGCGCATCGTTAGCGCCCGGAAAATCGGCGCCTGAAGTATAAGCCGATTCAAATACAAACGATATTGAATCGCCGATATCCGGATCGGTAGCGCCATAATCTAAGGTAAAACGACTGTTATAACAAATCAGATCTGGTTTTTTCAGGTTAAAAACAGCCGTGGAATTATGCCCGTCTGCCAGTAGTTTTTTCCCCGGAATAGAGCAATCGTATGTTACGCCGGGCAAACCCTGATTGGCGTACTGGTTGTTGTTTAAAACATTTATGGTAGTAGCACGGCAGCAATTTTCGTAGGCCACGATATAACCGAGATCATTGTCGTCTAATATTACTTCGGCAGAATAGGTTATCACTTCGTACCTGACCGATGGCCGGGTAGTTATGCAAGGCGGGTAATCGGTTAAGATCAACGTCTCGTCGTCTGTCAACGGTAGTGTAAGATCGGTAACAGACCTGTAGCCGTTTCCATTTTCATAAATTGCAATTACGGTTTGCGGAGGCAGGCAAGCCACACTGGTTCCGTTGCCGCAGGGCACATTAGAATCTCTAAACAAGCGAAGCGATACTTTGTAAGAGCTTTTGTTAACTCCGGGCGCAGCACCGAGATACTGATAAAATACTTCGCCGCCAACGATGTGCGTAGCATGGCACAAATTGGTGAAAAAAATCATTATCAGTAAACAAAAAATGCTTTTCATTGTTGTGGTAAACCGGCTATATGCCGGGTTAGCTCTTTTTTTTGATACGAATGCTGCCTTTGTTTATTTTATGGTATTGCGTTTCATCAGAAGCAAAACGACAAACCCGAAAACCTATTTTTAGCTCCTTCCGTTTTGCGCTCAACATAACGCTAATGTATTGCATAAAGAAGCAAAACAGGTTTTTCACTTGCAAAACGTTCCTGTCAGGTTATATCTTGTATAAATTGCAACAAACATTTATTTACTTCATCCGCGGCTTCCCACATCCCCATGTGCCCGGCGTTTTTCAGAATGTGAATGTAAGAAACTGCAGGCAAATAAGTCTGCTGCAATACGTCGGCAAGCGGCGCGGCTTTGTCTTCCTTGCCTGCAATAAATAAAACCGGAACCCTGCTGTTTCGCAATACGGATGTTTTGTCTTCGCGCAGCATCATGGCGTTATAATATTGTTGCAGCGCGGCTTTTGTAAAACTGTTTCCCTTGTTTATCAGCCATTCAATTTTACCGGCATGGGTTGCTTTATACGCATCGGAAAACAAATTGGGTGTTGTGCTTTTTATAAATGCGTAGCTGCCATATTGTTCAATGGTATTGATGCCTTTTAGCCGAATCGCTTTTTTTTCTTCGCTGTCGGCAAAAGCGGTTGACTGCACAAAGCCGAAACCTTTTATGACGCCGGGATATTTTTCTGCCAGTGCCAGCGTAATATAGCCGCCCATGCTATGCCCCAACACAAGGCAGGCATCAATATTTTCATAACGCAGCAACGCATACATACAATCGGCATAGCCGGTCATCGTAACATCTTCACTGTTGCTTTTTGTAAGCATTTCCGATTGCCCGCTGCCGGGCAGGTCGGGAATGATAACCTTACAATATTGCTTTAGAAAACCGAGCTGATCATTCCATATCTGGCTGTCTTCTGCAAAGCCATGAAGCAGCAAAACAGGAAACCCTTTGCCTTCTTTTATGTAAGACACAGAAGCGTTTTTGTAAATAAATTGGTTCATGCTGTTTTCTTTTTCATAGCCAGGCTTCCATACCGGTACAACATCAAAAACACAAACGGCACCAGCGAAACATTCAGTTGCTGCGGTAGCCAGAACCAACTGATAAGCAACAAAGCCGTTACCGCAAAAGCAATATAAAAATAGTTTTGCAACCAGCGCGGCCGGCGCCATAAAAAAAGCACGGCAACGAGGTTGGTTGGCAAAGCCCATAGCAGGTTATAATTATCTTTCGTCATTCTGTGATCGGTTCCCCACCACATAAAAATCAATAACAGTCCTAACAATCCGGTTAGGTATAATAAGAACGAATCGAGAAAACGGGTAAATGTTTTTGCGCTTTGATATGGTAAAAAATACAAGGCGGCCAGTAAGCCGCATATAACGGTGAATACGATAAACGGAACATATTTTCCGATGTATTCAATCGGCGTTGTCATATCAAGCAAGATTCGCTTTTGCTTTACTACCGGCTGCGTTTTATTGATGGCAGCATGATCGAGCCCAAGCAATAAATAATCCGGCAAAAACATGGCAACCTGGTTATCTACCGGTTTGTCAAGCCTCGCCCCGAGCAAAATATCAATACCAAGTTTGCTCCACGGCTCGCCGCCTTTATCAAGATATACATGAACTAAATTTCGCGCCGTTGTGCCTTCCGGAACCAAAGGTTTTGTAACCGCGCTGCCGGGCAGGTTTTGAAATATCATATCGCGAACGCGCGTTGTGCAATTGTCATAAATAAAATCGTATTTGTACATGCGGTTTTTGCCTTGCAGATTGATTTGCAACGCCGTAATTATTTGTTGCTTTTCCAAACAAGTCAGGTTCAGTTCCTGCTCCCACACGCTGCGCTGGTAATATTGATACTCATACATAAAATCGGGATATTTATCAACCGATAAAAAATAATCAAGCTTGCCACGCACAAATTTTATGTAGAAATCAGGATCGTCAAAATCGAATGTGCCGTAGTTGTAGATATAATCGGTGCCTGCAACGCTGTCTTGTATGCGCAACGCGGTGTGACCGAAAGTTGAATAGAGTTCTGCACCCGGCGCGCAGGTAAGCAGACTCATGCGCGCATGACAGGTAGTGTCTTGCGCAAATAATTTTTTATTAACTCCAAGAACAAGAGAGAAAACAAAAAACGGAAGCAGCCATTTCATAAAACAAATAAATGCCAAAAGTAGATGCCGTTGGTTTTTATACAGCTATTTAACACCGGTTTGATAAGCTACCGGTTTTAATGAAGAAAAACACGACGAATTGAAAGAACAGCAAATTAATATTTGGCAGATATAAATCAGCACTCTTATTTTGCACCCGGAGAGTTGGCAGAGTGGTCGATTGCGGCAGTCTTGAAAACTGTTGACTGTAACAGGTCCTGGGGTTCGAATCCCTAACTCTCCGCAAAATCTCCCGCAACTTTGCGGTTTTTTTATGATCAGACTGATAAATTGGAGAGATGCCAGAGTGGTTGAATGGGACGGTCTCGAAAACCGTTTTGCGGGCAACTGCAACGAGGGTTCGAATCCCTCTTTCTCCGCAAAATGTATCTAAAAACACATAACCCGTTGCCTGTCAACCGATGGCGCAACTTTCAACCGAAAATCCGGCATAAAATATTTATACGCACAAAGCCTGACCCAAGCTGGTGGCAAAAAAACTCATGACATAACAATTAATGGAAGGGATCTGTTGTTTGACTGTCGGGGCAGATTTAAAAAAAACACTTAGCTATCTACCAAGCGATTCACGTAACATTTATCAGTTTATTGTATTCTCACAAATGGGTGCCGATGCGGGATCAGGAAGTGAAAACCTGCACATTTTCTGCCTGTTCCGTTCAATAATACCTGCCATACTTTCGGGCGTAATATCATTCATATCCGGCGCCCGTTTTATACTTTGCGATTCTAATACAAATGTATGTTTACCAACGGGGCCCCACCGCTTTGCAAAAATGGGACGATGTACCGAATACAAACCATAAGTATCTATACCTAACGCGGCCGCAAGATGCACAGGGCCGGTGCTGCAAGCAATCAAACCATTGCATTGTTTTATAAAAGAAACAAATTGTGCCAGGCTCAGTTTACCTGTCAGATCAATCACATTTTCACCCACTTCATTAAACAAACGCCCGATGTATTTTCTATCCGTTTCAATACCGGAGATAAAAATGCGGTAGTGTTGCGGATTCAGTAATCGTATCAACGAAATAAAATTTTCGATTCCCCATTCCACGGCGTTTCCCTGCGATTTGGGATGCAGAATAATATTGTATTTATCAATGTCTGGCAAAGACGAAAACTCAGGCACAAGTGGCTGCACGCCGGTTAGTTCATACGCGTTGTAAATGTCTTCCAGGCTGAATGTGCGCCTGATGCCAAGGGCGGAAAGTAACTTAAGATTTAACTGCGCTTCGTGCAGGTTAGAGTTTTTGCGGCCGGATATCACCATCCTGTTGCAGGTATGCCAGTGATAAAGCCGGTGCGTGGTGCCAATGCGGATAGGAATCCCAAGCTCCTTAGCGCGTTTGGCAACCGGCGCGTAAGGCAGGAGATGAAGAATGGCTTCCGGCTTCATTCCGCAAACAGATACTTCTTTTTTAAAAAAATAATTGAGATCAATAAACTCATCTATGTTTTTGCAGGCAGATACCAAATCTTTTACGTAATGCTTTCCTAAAAAGCCAATGCGAATGTCGGGAAAATGGTCTTTCAATGCTTTGGCAACGGGAAACGCCAGCACGGCATCGCCTATGCTATCAGGACGGCTTATGATGACCGTCTTTACATTTTTTGCTTTGAATAACATAATACTTTAGAAAAATTCAGAATCCGGTAAACGAATTAACTTTTGTAAAAACAGGTGATATTTTTAAATGAATACTCACTTTTAAAAGCCGGCTGCAACTCTCATTGCGGCAGCGGGAAACACCATTTGCATAGCGTTGAAAACATCTTCTGCCTGTATTGTTTTGATGTCGCTGGTTATGGCAGTATAGTCTGCAAACACCTTGTTCTTCCTTTTTTTTGCGCTCTCTCATAATTGGTTTTGCATACACCGTTTCAATGCCTTTTATGCCAGCTTCTCAGTATCCTGAAAACCTGATGTGGTTGTCGCCGTTTGCCACAATTACTGCCTGCGTTTGGCTGGAAGCCGCAAGGTGCGCTTCCATTATATCGCTGGTGATTGCGTTTTACCCAATTCATTCTTTTTATCTCATGTCTTAATCTTTAAGATGTGCGATACGGAATAACGGTTGGGTTAATCATGAGAAATTCCAGCTACAGAATTTAACCCGAATTGCCAGTTACTCTTGCCATAATGTTTTTGAAATCCTACCCAACCAAATAGCCTGGGTAGTATATCTATGAATAAAACCAGTAACCATTTGCCTGGCGACTTACAGGAAATTATTAACGGATGCATCCAAAAGGAACGTTCGGCGCAGGTGCGTTTATACCGTATGTACTGCACCAGAATGATGGGCGTTTGTTTGTGGTATGCAAAGAACAAGCAGGAAGCGGAAGAAATTTTGCAGGACGGCTTTGTGCGTGTGTTTGCTTATGCACACACCTACAAGGGAGAAGGCTCTCTGGAAGGCTGGATACGGAAAATTATGGTGAATACGGCCTTGCAGAAATTCAGGAATAAGAAAATGGAATACATGCGCATTGTAGATTACAGTGCAGAGATTCACGACAGCGCAGTGCAGGCTTCTTTCGTTTCAAATTTTGATGAAAAGGAATTGCTTAAACTCATCCAAACATTAACGCCGATGTATCGTATGGTATTCAACCTGTTTGTAATGGAAGGAATGAAACACAGAGAAATTTCGGAGATGCTGGAAATATCCGAAGGAACCTCAAAATCGAACCTGGCAGATGCGAGGGCGATATTGCAAAAAAAAATAAATAAACTACAGAAAACAGCGGCTTCATAAATTGCATTGCCTATGAGTGAAGATATACACAACGGCGACGAACAGTTCAGAAAAGCGTATGAAGGTTTGGAAGAAGAACCTTCGGCCGAAGTCTGGCATAAAATAAATGCCGAGCTTGACAGGCAGGATGCTGCCTATTATCACAGAAAATTTATTGTATGGAAATACATTGCCTGCTTATTTATTATCATGGCAGCAGGCGCCGTTGCTTACCATACTTACTTCATCGAGCAAAGCGAAAACAGTACCATAGCAAAGGTTAAAAAACCTGATAGTATGAAGCCGGAAGACACACAGACAACACCAAAAGACTCAACAGATAATGATCCTGGTACAAACAAAATAAATCAGTCATCTACTGCATCAACCGATAAAAAGGCAATTCATTCTTCCGGCACTTTATTATCTGCCCGTGAAAATAACAGGGAAGCATTGTCTCTGAAAAATAAGCGCACGAACAGAGAACAAAATACTTACGAACACCTGAATGGCATGATAACCAGCGATGTAAAACCGGGCAAAAAACAGATGAATGATAAATCATTCATTTCTTCGGGTGAATTTGCAACGGATAAAAAGAATTTCTTTTCTCAGCAAAGCAACAAGATGTCAGAGCTGATAGCGGCGCAGAAAAAGAAATCTGTAAACAACCGCTTTTCTTTATCTGACGGGGATTCTATCAGTTATTCTTCTAACCCAACGATTGAAAAAAAAGAGAGCAAAGATTCGGTTTTACAGGCGCAAAATATTGCCGTTACCAAATCGCCTTCAGCTTATTCTTCGCAACAGCAAGCCACAGTTAAAACAAAGCCGCTTTTTTTACGTTACCAAACCATCGTTCCATTTGCTTCTGCCGACTTTATGAGTTATCAGTTAGACAATGACGACCGGCATCGTAACAGCAACGAGCCAGACGACAGAGATGATATTCAGGAAAGAGAAAATCATGAGTTTTCATATTCTGCAGGCGTTATGGCAATGCTGCAATACAATAAGAAAACCGGCTTTAAAACCGGGCTGCAATATTCAAAAACGGGCATCAGCATACAACCGCAAATCCTGTATGCAGAGCGTGCAGATAACAGCAAAGTGAGCTATAAATTCACTACTTCGTCCGGCTACGCATTTGTAGATGCAAAAGATGGCAATGCTCCCAGCATCGGCGACAGCATTACGTCTGGCAGCGCCGAACACAGCCTGCAATATCTCAGCGTTCCCCTGATAGTTACCTATAAACTATACAACAGAAAAAAGTTTTCAATAGATGCCGGAGCAGGCTTAGCTGCACATCTGCTGCTGAGCAGTAAAGTGGAAACGGAAATTGAAGATGCTTTGGGTGAAGAGCACGTCAGCATACATAAACTAAAGGGACTTCGGAGGCGGTATTTTTCTTTCGTTGCCGATGCCAGCCTGCAATGGCGCATCAATCAGCAATTGGGTTTTGTTTTGCTTCCGTCATTTAAGTATGCCATTACCCCAATAACAAAAGAGAACATTGTAAAAACGTTTCCCTTTGGCATTGGTATCGGCGGCGGTATTTTTTATCGCTTATAATTCTTTCACAACCCAACTAAAAGTTTGTTTTACCTCATCTGTTTTTGGTATAAGCACCAAAAGATGATGAAAGTTTTTTTACTGTTTCTGTCGCTTCTGTTTATCATTAATGCCAGGGCGCAAACCAACGTAATAAGCGGCTATGTAAAAGATTCTGCTTCCGGCGAAGCGCTCATCGGTGCAAGCGTTGCTTTGCCTGCTTTACACAAAGGAACCGTAACAAACAACTATGGCTACTTTTCTCTTACCTTACCTGCAAACGCCGGCAAAACAATCACCATCAGTTATGTAGCCCACAACAGTGTTTCTTTCGAGGTTACAGGTAAAGAAACCGCATCAGTGTATTTGCTTTCAGCATCTGATAACAGGTTGCAGAATATAATTGTATCATCGGGAAAACGGGATGCCAATGTGCAAAAAGCCCGAATGGGAACCATTGATATTTCGGTAAAAGATATAAAAACGATACCGTTGATTGCAGGAGAGAGAGACGTGCTGAAAGTAATCCAGTTTTTACCCGGCGTACAAGGCGGTAACGAAGGCACAACAAGCTTTTTTGTAAGAGGTGGCAATACCGACCAAAACCTTATCCTGCTTGACGAAGCGGTTATTTACAATCCCAATCATTTATTCGGATTGTTCAGCACCTTTAACGTTAATGCACTGAAGAATGTAACGCTTATTAAAGGTGGCTTTCCGGCGCAATATGGCGGCAGGCTAAGTTCGGTTCTTGATATTACCATGAAAGATGGAAACAAGAACAAACTAAAAGGTGAAGGCGGCATTGGTTTGCTTTCCGGCAACCTCACTTTGGAAGGTCCTTTGCAAAAGGGAAAGTCATCCTTTATCTTATCAGCAAGACGCAGTTATATTGATTTGCTTTCAAAGCCATTCATTCCAAAAAATAAAAACAATACCTCTTATTACCTGTACGACATCAATGCGAAAGCCAACTTTGAGCTAAGTAAACACGACCAGTTATTTCTTAGCTTTTTCAAAGGCAACGACAAAGCTGCTTATACAGGCGCCAGCAGCCTGAACTACGGAATTCATTTCGGTAACAGCGCCGTTGCCATAAGATGGAATCATTTGTTTCAAAAGAAAGTGTTTCTCAACACTTCGCTTATTACCAGCGACTATCATTTAAGTTTGTCCACAGCGCAAAACAATTATTATTCACTGCTGTATTCTTCCGTGCGCGACTGGACTGCGAAAAGCACGGCCGAATGGCACCCGAATACGAAGCATTCAATTACAGGTGGTGCGCAGTACACGTATCATCTGCTTACGCCCTCTGCCTATTCAGCTAAAATACCGAAGAAAGGCAGCCGTTACAACATCAGGCCGGATAGCCTGCAACCCAATACCAGTAATGAGATGGCGATTTTTGTAAACGATGAATATGTAATAAATTCTGCCATCGGAATCAATGCGGGATTACGCGCGCCGATCTTTACTTCAGGCAAAAAAACATACACTGCACTTGAGCCGAGACTAACACTTAAAGTCTCCGTTTCTCCCACCGCATCCGTGAAAGTTGCTTATACAGACATGACGCAGTTTTTGCACCTCGTGCCCAACAGTACGGCATCGCTGCCAACCGACATCTGGCTTAGCAGCAGCACAATCGTAAAACCGCAGCAAAGCAGGCAGGCAGCGGCAGGCTACTTTAGAAATTTTAAAGAAAACAAATTTGAAAGCAGTATAGAATTATATTATAAAACAATGCAGCACCAGGTTTTGTTTAAAGAAGGCGCACAGGTAACCGATCAGACCAATATTGATGAACTGCTTACGTTTGGCAAAGGACAATCGTACGGCGCAGAACTTTTTATACGGAAAAATACGGGAAGATTAACCGGCTGGCTCGCTTATACATTGAGCAAAACCACGCAGCAGTTTGACAGCCTCAATTATAGCAAAACATTTCCGTTTACCTACGACAGGCGACATTTGATAAACATAGTAACCAGCTATCAGCTTACCAACAGGTGGAGCTTCGCAGCCAACTTTGTATTCAATACCGGAAACGCATTTACAATGCCCGCGGGGCGTGCCACCGTTTTTATGGGCGGCTCGTTGTACGACAATAACTATTACGATTATTCAAGCCGGAATAACTATCGCCTGCGGGCTTATAACCGGCTCGATGTGAGTGCTTCCTACAAGAAACAAAGAAAAATTTTTGGCAAACGTTACGACAGCGAATGGGTGTTCAGCATCTATAATTTATATAGCCGCACCAATCCTTATTTTATATATCTGACGGTGGATGCAAACACGGGTAAACCGCTGGCAAAACAAGTTTCGCTATTACCTGTTATCCCTGCTGTCAGCTATAATTTTTCCTTTTAAAAAACAGATATAATATGAAACTGCGCAACATTGTTTTTTATCTTCCTGTAGCAATCATTTTTTTATCAGGTTGTGTAAAAGATATTACCATAGCGCCGCTTCCATACGCTTCAAAGCTGAGCATTCAAAGTCTTATTACGCCGGGCGAAATACCCAGGGTGTTTGTCTATAACACGGTTCCCTATTTTGACAGCAGCATACTGGCGAAACAACTTTTCGTGAGAACGGCGGCAGTATTTATGCAGGGCGGCGGCAATACCATTCATTTTATCCCAGACTCAGTGTATAGTGATGTGCGTTGCGATTATGATATTTTCTGGCGCGGCGATGCAGCGATAACAGCCAATACAACTTATAAATTAACCATTATCAGTAACGGCGATACGATTACGGCAACGTCCACAACCAACCAAAGAAAAGCTGTAATAGACAGTATCGGCTATGTGTCTAATTATAAAGATATCTACGGCGAACATGAAGGTGTTGTTATACATTTTACAGATATGCCGGGCACCGGAGACAACTACCGATATCGTATGACACGCAGCATCTACGATACGGTTTTTCATGCGGAAACGCAATACAGCAATTGCACAATCGGCAAGTTAAATGATGTGGAAGAAATTGGCAGGAGTGTTTATAGCGATCAAAATCTGGATGGCAGAGATATGACATTTGTATTTGAGCCTACATTCAGGCATACCAAAGGTGATGAAGCCCTGATATACCTGCATACGATAGACAATAATATTTTTACATTTTACGACAATCTCGACCGGCAGAAACTGGCGCAATACAATCCGTTTGTAGAGCCGGTTTTTATTCAGCCTGGGCAATTCGGCAGCAAAGCCATCGGCGTGTTTGGCGCCTACGCCGTTTCCGATTCTGTAAAGTTTATTTACCCTGAATAATGCTTTTTTTACCCAATCATTATTTTCTGTGTTAGCATAATGCATATGTTGATAATCAGTTTCAAAATCCGCTTTTTATAAAGCAGATCTCTTCAGATGTTAATTGGTTTACCTGACTTTCTTTACTTTCAACATTGCAACCAAAATGCAATTTTTACCCATTCCAAAACCATTATCCTTCCGGCGAAGTCATATCCTGATTGTAGTCTTTGTCTTTCTTAAAATCAAGCTTGCCAAACTTCCAGGTAAAATTGAGACCGATAGAACGGAACGGAATTTTGCGAACGCTGTTGGTAGTAAAATTTGTACCGTACAAAATGGTTGGCTGCCGAACGTATTCGTTGAATAAATTGGTAGCTGTCAGCGCAAGGCTTCCTTTCTTATTCCAGAATTGTTTTCGCGCTGCAATGGTGTAAGAGGTAAAAGATGGATACTTACCCTGCAGCTCATTACGCGCTGAGTTGAAGTTGCCGAAAAACTCGCCAGCAAGCGTGTTACCAAATTGATAACTGATATTCAGATTCACACGGTAGTTAAAGCTGGTTGGGCTTCTGCCGTTGTCTATGCCGTTATTAATTTTCCGGTGAAAAGCAAACAGGTTCGACCGGATGTTCAGCTTCTGCGTTGGGTGCACATCAACAAATAAATTGATACCTTTGTTATGCTCTGTTCCTATGTTTTCTCTTGTGTTTACCGATACGTTTGTAAAGGTAGAATCGCCAACAACAAGCGATGGATAAAATTGGCTGTATGGCTGAATATCGTTTTTATTACCGCGATAAAAAGCCGTTGCCATAAACGAACCGAAAGAACCAAAATCATGATTGTAAGAAACCTCAATGCGATTGCCGATTTCAGGCAGCAGATAGGGATTGCCGGAAGTTATATTTTTTGGATCGGTTGTGTTGATAAACGGATTTAAATCACCATAATCCGGTCGCTCAATACGTTTGGAATAACTGATTTTCAATGTTTGCTCTTCTCCTATTTTCCGAAGAAAATAAACGGAAGGAACGAGTGTATTATAACCTGGGTTTTGTACCTGCTGCTGCGCTTCGGAATAGTAAGAATTGATCTCCGTGCGCTCATAGCGCGACCCGATTTTAGCATCGAATAATTTGCCGACAGGCAAACTAATCTCTGCATACAACGCATACACTTTCTGGTGGTAAGTAAGAGAATTGGAAATGAGGCTGTCATACGAATATTCCTTGCTCACCGGCTGTAAAGAATAAACGTTGGAGTTGCTGATAATGTCTGTGAAGGTAATTTTCCCGCCCACGCCAATCTCAATATTTTTCTTCAGCGGCTGCGTATAATCTAAAGATATCTGGGTTTCATTTTCGGTTCCCCTGTTGCGGTTGTTCACGCCGTAATAAAGCGAATCCTGCGGAAGCAGGATTTGAAAGTTATTGCCCTTCGTACTGTTTTTACCAAGCGATGTATTAACGCCGATTTCCAGCGACTGATCTTCATCTTTAAAATTTCGTTTATAGTCTAACCCGGCATCAACGGTGTGATCTGAAAAATGATTGTTGAGGTTGTTGATGGAAAGAATATCAGAAACAACTGTTCCGCCAAACGGAATAATTTGTTGCTGCTGGTTAATGATTCCGTTGCTTCTGTTGCCAAACTGGTCGTAATTCACGTTGCCCGAAAAATTATTTTTCTTTACCGTCCAATCGAAACCGATGCCCGACTCTAAACCATACCGGTTGAAACGGTTAAAGCCATCCTGCTGAAACAATACATTTTGTTTGGCAGCGGTATCTGCCGAGTTTCTTTTTAATGTAGTTGGTGTTTTGGCGTTAAGCCTTGCATTGCCGCTCACAAAGGCGTTCAATCCAAAATTGCTATGACGGTAAGCAAGGTTTACCGAGCCGTTTTCTATCCTCGTGCCTGCCGTTACAGCCACGCTGCCGTTTATGCCTTTTGCCTTTGTTTGTTTCAGGATGATGTTAATGATGCCGCCCATGCCCTGCGCATCGTATCTGGCACCCGGATTTGTAATTACTTCTACGCTTTTAATCTGGCTGGCAGGTATGGATTGCAGCACATCTGCCACGCTGCTGCCAAACGCAGAAGATGGTTTTCCATTGATTAAAAAACGGATGCCGCCGGCACCTGCGAGTTCTACATTGCCATCAGCATCAACCGATACCTGTGGTATTTTTTTCAGGATGTCAGTTGCCACGCCGCTTTGCGAAGTGAGGTCACGCTCTGCATTAAACACCATCTTATCTATGCGGTTATCAATCAGCTTCTGCTGCGAGGTTACCGTAACACCTTGCAGCGTTCCTTCGGCTTTGGCAAGCGCAATGGTTTGTACATCAATTGCAGTGTTTTTCGTACCAATGATAAGGTGGCTGATGACGCGTGCTTTATAGCCAATAAATTCCACCGAAAGCGCGTACGTTCCCGGTGAAATGCCTTCAATGGTAAAGTGTCCCAGGCTGTCTGCTGTTGTGCCGGTAAGCACTTTCTTATTGTTTGCCAGCGAGAGTGTTATCGTTGCATAATCTACCGGATTTTTCGATACCGAATCCACTACTTTTCCTGTAATGACTCCTTCGCCGGAACTATTATTTTGCGCCTGCAGGTTAAACTGAAGCAGGAGTAAAAAACCAATCAGGAAAAGCATCTTTATTTGTCGTATTGCCATAGGGCGGTAAAACTATTCTTCAATTCTGAAGAAAAGCTGACCAGATTAATAATTAGAACATCATGAATAACAATCGTGCATCAGTATTCGGTGGATGCTCGTTTTTTTAATGTAAAAAGCTTCATTCTATCCGATTGCGAAGCGCGTGATTGCGCATAAAGGAAACGGGCAGTTGGCTTGGAGATATGAAAACCGGGAAATGAACGTAGCTCTTTTACCGGTAAGCCTGCTGTCATAATACTATCGGCATAAAACTTCAGGCTAAAACTTTCATCTTTTAATAACCCTACCGAAGAAGCATACGTGTTTTTGTTCAGCCAATGTGCGGCTGCTTCACCTGACCGGTAATTGCGTAAAGACGAAAAAAATATAAGTTAATAAACAAGGTAAACATATTAGAAAAGCCAACGCCCAACCGGTTGAAAGACGATGCGGGCTTATTCATAGCCAAGGTGATAAAGAAGATGAATACCATTCAGGAATGAAACGTAACAAGATAATTAGCGCCGAGGTTCCAGAGAAACATCAGAACAACTGCCATCAGCTTTGAGCGATAAAATTCAACTTTTACCAGTTCGTGACATAAATAAACAGCGCCGGTATTGAGAATAAGACCGAGCAGCGCAATAAAAACAAACGACCCGAAAGCAGCCACCGTATTGCCTGATACACCTTTGAAAGTCCATGTATCATTCAGCAAAAATTTGCTGCACGCTGCGATTGAGAAACCAGCTGCGTTGGCGACGTATTGATTGAACCTGAGCTTCTCCCTGCATAGCCAGGTAATCGAAAAATCAATGCATAAACCCGAAGCCGCTACGATGGCGAAATTCAGCAGCTTTTGAAATAAAGACAATTGAAACGCACTCATAGAGAAATTAAATATTGTAACCAGGTAAGAAGATGCGATTTGTAAAAAGAAGGTTGGGTTAGTATATACATGTATGCAGTTAGTAGTCTGAGAAACAAGAATATAGGTCAATAGCTCAAGCATCCCGGAATCGAAAACCGGAGGAAGACAATACATCGTAACAGGTGCTTATTGCAGCCGCTGAATTTCAGTTTGCAACTTGCAAACCATAAGGCTTCAGTAAACAATATGAAAAAATAAAGCTGTTTAGTGTTTGCCGGTTTATAGTATACAATGCACAGGTAGCACTTTTATATTTTTTAAAACAACGTCGCCGGAAAGCTGAGGCTTTGTAAATATGCATTGATAATTTTAGGGAAAGCAAGTTGTTGCAGTTGCTGTTTGTTTACGAGGTTGTAATGCTTTAATGTTACCGGCAGTTTCGCAAGCCTGATTTTTATAAATGTTGCATAAACGGTTTGATGTGTAAGCTGCTGCGATAGCTGCGGAGAGATATAAAGAATATCTGCACCGGCAATGCCAAGCTGATTGTTGAGATATTCAGATACGTCGTTTTCCTGCCACTGTTTATTGCTATCTGTTTCTACCAAATAAAACTCGTTCAACTGCCGCCAGATGTCTTTCTGCAAACGCTGATGTACAAGTGTTTCATCGTTAATTGTAAAAACAAAATAAGTAAACCACCGGTCTTTTTTCGCTTTCAGCTTTGTTTTTACAGGCAGCTCGTTCACCGTGCCTGATTGAAACGCTTCGCAATCATTTTGTAAAGGGCACCGTTGGCATAACGGACCTATAGGTTTGCAAACAGTGGCGCCAAAATCCATGATGGACTGATTGTGTTTGGCAGGCTGCTGCTTGTCTAACACTTCATTTGCCAATGTTGTAAAAACCTTTTTTCCTTCGCTGCTGTCAATGGGAATACGAATATTGAAGCACCGGGCCAGCACACGAAATACATTGCCGTCAACAACGGCATAGGGAAGATTAAAGGCGAACGAACCAATTGCCGCAGCGGTATAAGGTCCTACGCCCTGTAATGATAAAATATCCTCATACCGGTTCGGAAATACGCCATTCAGTTCACCGGCAATAAACTTTGCCGTTGCCAGCAGATTCCGGCAACGCGTGTAATAGCCCAGCCCTTCCCACAATTTAAACACTTCATCGTCAGGCGCATTCGCCAAATCTGTTATTGTGGGATATTTTGTAATGAAGGCACTATAGTATTTAACGGCCATGCCGGCCCGCGTTTGCTGTAATATGATTTCGCTCAGCCATATTTTATAAGCGTTCTTTTCTTCTTTCCAGGGCAGATGCCTGGTGTTCAGTGTATTGTGCCATCGGGCTAATTGGCAAGTTAATTGCTGTTTATCCATGCAAAGAATCTATATTATAAATTATTTATTATCGTTTCGGAGCTACGTTCTTTACCATAAGTTTTGAATGCTATCTTTAATTTATTACCAAAAAGTTGTAATTAAAAATGAGAAAGTCGGACCTGATAACCAACATTTCAGACAAGACAGGAATTGCTAAAGTAGATGTTTTGGTTTCCTTAGAAACGATGCTGAAAGAGATTAAAGAAAGTTTATCGAAAGGCGAAAATATTTATATCCGCGGCTTTGGCAGCTTCATTACAAAAAAGCGGGCAGCCAAAATCGGCAGGAACATAAAAAAGAATGTGGCGGTTGAAATACCGGAGCATTATATACCTGCTTTTAAACCATCTAAAGAATTTATTAACGAAGTGAAAGAAATGCATGGTAAGCAAAGCAAGTAACTTTGCACAACATGGCTAATAACAAACAAACAATTGTGGTAACGGGCGGCGTCATTTTATTTGCCTGCCTGTTTTTTTTTGGTAAAACCATACCCGATAAAAAAGAGCCGGTATTATCTACCGCTCATAACACCGATTCTTCTTCCAATACCGAAGACATTGCAACCACTGAAACAGTTATTGCCCAGGCAAAAGTCAAACTGACTTCCGTTCAATTGAACCGCATAACCAAACTGGAAAACAGCGTTGTTCGGGGCGATGTAAAAGCGCAGCAAATTAAGGTATATAATCAGCTTGCCGCTTTTTGGGATGATAGTCTTCAGCAGCATTTATTGGGTGCTTATTACACCGGAGAAGCCGGCAAGTTGGAAAATTCTGAAAAAAAGCTCAACTTTGCAGCCCGTTTCATGTTAGACAACCTGATAACTGAGGAAAACCCTCAGTATCAGCACTGGCTGGCAACAAACGCAAAGTCGTTGTTTGAAAAAAGCCTGGAACTGAATCCGGCAGATGATTCGGCTAAAATCGGAATCGGCGGCTGTTACTTGTTCGGCAATATTTCTGACAACCCAATGCAGGGAATTATGGGCATACGGCAGGTTGTAGAAAAAAATCCCGACAATTTATATGGTCAAATGATGCTTGGTTTGGGTGGCATCCGAAGCGGTCAGTTCGACCGCGCCATTGAGCGGTTTATAATTGTAGTTACCAAACAGCCCGGCAACGCGGAAGCCATTTTATATTTAGCCGAAACCTATGAGCGTAAAGGCGATAAAGCCAATGCTGTAAAATGGTACAAAGAAGCGGAAAACAAAATAGCCATTCCGCAGGCGAAAGCGGCGATAGAAGAAAGAATAAAAACATTGCAATAAAACATTTTTTTCATTAAAAACATATTTTACACATGCCTTGCGGAAAAAAAAGAAAACGTCATAAGATTGCTACGCACAAACGCAAAAAGAGACTTAGAAAAAATCGTCATAAGAAAAAGAACAAATAGTTTTTCTTTTTCTTACTGATTGGCCGGAGCGGTTTTGCTCCGGTTTCTTTCCTGATTATTGCTTCGGTTTTTTGTACGCAACTTTTCCTTCTCCTTCCACGACCTTAAACAGCAGCAGAAATCACGCAAGACATCTTGTTGTCGCCTTGGTTTTTATTTTTTAAAACCGATGTGCGCTCTGCGCTGTATTTATTTTATTTAAAACACTTAAAGTTGCTCCGTTTGTGAACAAAGATTTGATTATTAACGCAGCGCCAACCGGCGTTGAAATTGCGCTGCTCGAAGATAAAAAGCTGGTAGAGCTGCATAACGAAAAAGCAGACGCCTCTTTTGCCGTGGGAGATTTATATCTTGGCAAAGTAAAAAAATTAATTCCCGGTCTTAATGCCGCCTTTGTAGACGTTGGTTTTGAAAAAGACGCTTTTCTGCATTATACCGATTTAAGTCCGTTTGCCCGGTCTCTGCTTAAATTTACCCAAATGGCAATGGCCGATAAAAGCGAAACCGGTCTTGACTTCTCGAAATTTCAGATAGAACCCGAGATTGTAAAAACCGGAAAAATTAATGAAGTATTGGGCGGCAAGCCGAATGTACTGGTTCAGATATTAAAAGAACCCATTGCAGCTAAAGGTCCGCGCCTGAGCTGCGAATTATCGCTGCCGGGAAGATACATTGTGGTTACGCCGTTTAATGATGTGGTTGCCGTTTCAAAAAAAATACATTCTTCCGAAGAAAGAAAACGCCTGCAGAAAATTGTGGAATCTATCAAACCAAAAAATTTTGGCGTAATAGTGCGCACCGCTGCCGAAGGTAAAAAAGCGGCTGAACTTCACGAAGATGTGCTGATGCTGGTAGAAACCTGGAAGAACATTCAAAAAAGCCTGCATGGTGCAGAAGCCCCCTGTAAAATTTTGAGCGAGCAGGACAAAACCACAAGCATTCTGCGCGATTTGCTGAACGAAGATTTCAACCGCATTGTAACCAACGACAAAAATATTTACAACGACACAAAAAGTTACATTCAAAAATTTGCGCCTGATAAAGCCGACATCGTAACGTATTACAATAATGGCTTGCCTATTTATGATCAGTTTGGCGTGAATAAGCAAATCAAATCGTCGTTTGGAAAAACGGTGAATTTACCCAGCGGCGCTTACCTGATTATTGAACACACCGAAGCGTTGCATGTAATAGACGTAAACAGCGGTTATAAAAGCGTAAGCAACAGCCAGGAAGAAAATGCATTGCAAACCAATTTGGAAGCGGCAGAAGAAATAGCGCGGCAGTTGCGGCTTCGCGATATTGGCGGCATCATTGTGGTTGATTTTATTGATATGAAACATCCTGAAAACAAGAAAAAAATTCAGGATGCAATGGAAGAACTGATGCGTGCCGACAGGGCTAAACATGCCGTGCTTCCCATTTCAAAATTTGGTATCATGCAGCTTACGCGGCAGCGCATGAGGCCTGAGGTAAATATCAATACCTCTGAAATTTGCCCTTCCTGTAACGGCACAGGCAAAATTTCTCCTTCCGTTTTACTGGTAGAAGAAATAGAAAAGCGCTTGCATTATCTGGTTACGCATCAGCATCACAACATTACCATTTCGGTGCACCCGATTTTATATTCACATCTTACCAAAGGAATGTGGTTTAATTCCATCCGCCACAAATGGAGCCGCAAATACAAAACAAAGATTGCCATTACCAAAAACAATGACTACAATTTTACCGAGTTTCATTTTTTTGATAGTAACGATGAAGAAATAAAGCTGTAAAAAAAGCCGCCTCGTATTTTGCGAGGCGGCTTTTTTGTTTAGATTGTCAAGTACAATTCATACTTAATCTTTCAGAATACCTTCAATTTTTTCCAATTCTTCTCCGCTGAATGTAGTATTGTCTATCGCCCGTAAACAATCCTGCAACTGCTGTAGTTTGCTTACGCCGATTAATACCGATGTAATGCGCTGATCTTTTAACAGCCAGGCAAGCGCCATTTGAGCCAGCGTTTGATTGCGTTCTTCTGCCAGCTTGTTCAGTTGCTGCGCTTTGGCAACCGCTTCTTCCGTAACCTGACCTTCCTGTAAAAAGCCGGTGCTTTTATGCGCGCGCGAATCGTCAGGGATGCCTTTCAGGTATTTATTGGTTAACAGACCTTGCGCCAAAGGCGAAAACGGAATGCAGCCAACGCCATTTTCTTCCAGTACATCTAACAAACCGCCTTCTACCCAGCGCTCAAACATGCTGTATTTAGGCTGATGAATTAAGCAGGGTGTGCCCAGTTGCTTTAAAATGGAAATGGCTTTTTCCGCTTCCGCTTTCTGATAATTTGAAATGCCAACATACAACGCTTTGCCCTGCCGTACAATAAGATCAAGCGCCATCATCGTTTCTTCCAGCGGCGTATTCGGGTCGGGACGATGGCTGTAAAATATATCAACATAATCCAGCTTCATGCGCTTCAGGCTTTGATCGAGCGATGCCACAAGATATTTTTTTGATCCCCATTCGCCATATGGACCTTCCCACATCAGGTAGCCGGCTTTGGAAGAAATAATCAACTGATCGCGGTAAGGCAGAAAATCCTGTTGTAAGATACGCCCGAAGTTTTCTTCTGCCGAGCCGGGCGGCGGTCCGTAATTGTTGGCCAAATCGAAATGCGTAATGCCGGCATCAAACGCTGCCCGCAGGATAGCGCGGTAATTTTCGTACACATCTACGCCGCCGAAATTGTGCCATAAGCCCAATGAAATTTCGGGTAACAAGATGCCGCTTTTTCCGCAGCGGCGATATTTCATCTCTTTGTAACGATTTGCATTTGCAGTATATATCATAGTTTGTTTATTGGTAAATAGTAATGATTAATTGATGTGAAAAGTGAATTGCCATTTGCAAATCGCTTATCATAAATCCATTCATTGTGAGGGCAAAGACAAGCCATTTACAATTTCGCCAAGCTCTTTATCTATTTGTCCGTATTTTCCGTATTCTACCACGCGGGCAACTTCTTTTCCGTCTTTCATTACAATAAACGTTGGCACATTGGTAATGTGAAACGCTTCGCTGAGATTGTCCAATGTTTTCTTATCACGGTCAACACCAATCAGCGTAACCGAGGAATCGGAAAAATGCGAACTGTCGGCCAAACGATAAAACTGCGGCAACAGGTTTTGCGTGTCTTCGCACCAGGTTCCGCCAAAAATAACCATCTGCACCTGCCTGCCATTTTTTTTAAACGCTTCTACGGCGGCGGCATCTACCCGTCCCAGTTTATAGTTGTCTTTAAACCATTTGAAAGTACTGTCGTTTTCAATTACCGACCTCGTAAGTAACCCTTTCAAAATTTTTTCGTTTGCATTCTGCATTATGGTATATGGCTGCACATCGTCCGCCGTTTTCTGCTGCGCAAAACATGTGATTGCAAAAAAAATAACCGTTATTGCCATTGCTGTATATTTCATCCTGATATCGCTTTCAGTTCTAATAAAAATTGTTTGAACTTGTATAAAGATTCGGTTAATTGCATAGTTGCCAGCAAGGTTTTTCTGTTGTCTTTTAAATACTGTTTGGCGCCCTGCAGCGTAAACTTGCGGCGGCGAATGAGATGATAAATTAACTTCAGATTTTTTATGTCCTCCGGTCTGAAAAACCGGTCGCCTTTTCTGTTCTTTCTCGGTTGTAAAATATCAAATTCGGTTTCCCAAAGCCGCAGTTGCGATTGCGTAACGCCAAACCATTCTGCCACAATACGCATTGGGTAATATTGTTTCTGATACAACACATCATCTTCCGGAATTTCAATCAGAACCGATTCTTCGTCCATGTCTTTGAACGATTTTCGCCCGCGTTTTTTATTGGGCAGCAAAAGCATCGTATCAATCTTTTCCTGCTTTTGACGCTGTGTGTCTGCAAACGGATTGGTGTCTGATGTATGGTTTATTTCATTTATTTCTGTTTCTTCAAAATCACCGGCAGAAAATTCTTCCGGCTCGTCGGCTTTGTTGCTGCCAGACAACGCAGCGTTTTTGTCTGCAACAGAAAAATCTTCCCTGTTATCAGATTCTTTTGCATGTTCGAATAAAAAAAGCTGCTGCGGCATTGGTGTAAAAATAAGATAGGAATTGTTTGGGTTCAGATAAAATATCATTCGTCATTTTTCCTGCTGCAGCTAATGGTTTAAAAAAGAAAAAAAATTAAATCTATAAAATTAGTAGGAATTAAAAACTTTCTTCTATTTTTGACTTGCTCACTTATTCCAGTACATCAAAAACCTGCTTCATGGTATCAAAACTTAATTCTGCCGAAGTACTTCATTTTCTCATTATTGTAAGCGTTGTTCTCATTTTCGCCCGTGTGCTGGGCGAACTTTGCCGTAAGTTTAAACAACCTGTTGTTGTAGGAGAAATTTTAGCCGGTATCATTATCGGTCCTTCTCTGTTGGGTTCGGCTTTTCCGGATTTGTTTCACAATATTTTTGTCAGCGAAGCCCGCTCTTACGGGGCGTTTGACGGCTTATCAAATCTGGGCGTTATACTGCTTATGTTTGTTGCGGGCATAGAAGTAGATTTAAAACAAATTCGTAAACAAGGCAAACAGGCAGCTTCCATCAGCATCATGGGCATTGCATTTCCGTTCGCTTTGGGCTTTGCCGCCATCTGGTTTTTTCACGACTCTATTTTTCCCGCTAACAACACAACGCCGCTTTACATATCCGCACTCTTTTTTGGTACTGCGTTATCCATTACCGCGCTGGCGGTGATTGTAAAAGTGCTTCTCGATTTGGATATAATAAAAACAAAAGTTGGCGGGCTGGTGCTGACTGCCGCTATGGTAGATGATTTTTTAGGCTGGATTTTATTTTCCATTATCATTAAGCTAATGGACAGTACAAAAAGCGATGGCTCAACCGCTTCTGTAATCGTAGTACTTGGGTTTGCCTTGTTTATGGTAACGGCAGGCCGCTGGCTGATAGACAAACTGTTATGGCTTACCAAACGATATTTTTCCGGTGCGGGAAGCATTATTACGGTTAGCTGCTGTCTTTGTTTTCTGGGCGCCGTATTTACCGAATATCTTGGCATCCGCGGTGTGTTTGGCGCATTTTTGGCCGGTATCGCCGTCGGCGATTCAAAACACTTTACCGATTCAACGCAAAATGTATTGCAGCAGTTTGTGGTTTATATCATTGCGCCTTTGTTCTTTGCATCGGTTGGCTTGCGGGTAAATTTCGTAACCAGTTTCGATCTCTCCATTGTGGCTATTATTGTTGGCATCGCCTGCGTTGCCAAGATTGTAGGTGCGGGTTTGGGAGCCAGAATGAGCGGCATGAAAAAGAATGAATCGCTGGCTATTGCGTTTGGCATGAATGCGCGCGGCTCGCAGGAAATTGTGCTGGGCGCGGTGGCCTTACAAACAAAAATAATTGATGAAAAAATATTTGTCGGGCTGGTGTTGATGACCATGATAACGATATTGGCCGCCGGTCCGCTGATGAAGTTATTTTTAGAAAAGCATATTAAAGAAGAAATGATAGCTGAAGATGACGTGTCTGTTAGCGCGAGGCTAATTCAAAACCATACTGACGAAGTAAGCGTTTCGCACATTTGAGTTATGATTTGCTTTGCAGAATAAATCTTACTGCGCTGCTGTTAAAAGAAGGCAGAACAGTAAGATTATCTTTTTAAACGCTTACATTAAAATCGCGCAGCGCATCGTTCAGACTGGTTTTCAAATCGGTACTTGCCTTTCGTTTGCCGATGATTAAAGCGCAGCTAACACCAAAGCTGCCTGCCGGAAAATCTTTATTGTAATTGCCGGGAATTACAACGCTGCGCGATGGAACAACGCCACGATATTCGACCGGTTCGGTACCGCTTACATCTATAATCTTGGTAGATTGGGTAAGCACCACATTTGCTCCCAGCACCGCTTCTTTTTGTACCAGCACGCCTTCTACAACAATAGAACGGCTGCCGATAAAACAGCCATCCTCAATAATCACCGGGTTTGCCTGCAACGGCTCCAACACACCGCCAATGCCAACGCCGCCGCTGAGGTGAACGCCTTTACCAATTTGTGCGCAACTGCCAACGGTTGCCCAGGTATCTACCATGGTGCCTTCATCTACATACGCACCAATGTTTACATAGCTTGGCATCAGCACCACATTTTTAGCAAGGTAAGCGCCATAACGCGCTACGGCATGAGGAACGGCACGAACGCCAAGCTCTTTATAATCTTTTTTCAGCATCATTTTATCGTACCATTCAAACGGTGGAACCGTGAATGTTTGCATAGGTTGAATGCCAAAATAAAGAAGAATCGCCTGTTTTACCCATTCGTTTACTACCCAGCCATCTTCGGTTGGTGATGCGGTACGCAACCGGCCTTTATCTACTTCTTCTATTGTATATTTTACGGCATCGGTGTATTTACTTTCTTTTAGTAATTCCCTGTTGTTCCAGGCTTCAAGAATTTGTTCTTTCATCTGATGAACTTGTATTTTACGACTTGTAAATTTTTTAGCTGTCCGAACAAAGATAGAAGGCGCCCGACACAAAATTTTTTTTACGTTGTCAGGAACAGAAACAAAGCGATCATCTATTGATGGTTTATCTCGTTCGGTTATATCACAGGAAACAAATGTATTTTGCTGCTTTATTAAAACAGAAAAATGTATTTTATAAAAACGCCATGGTTGCTAAAGAAAATATATGCAAATTATACATGGCACATACAAACAACGGAGAAAGTTTTGTATCTGACATTTGATGATGGACCGCACGAAACAGCAACACCATTCGTTTTAGATGAATTAAAAAAACACAATGCGAAAGCTACTTTTTTTTGCATCGGGAAGAATGTGGTAAATCATCCGGCGATTTATAGAAGAATTGCGGAACAGGGACATGCAACCGGCAATCATACTTACAATCATCTCAATGGCTGGAAAACGGAGGATACCGTTTACATCAACGATATTTTGCAGGCTTCTCAGCATATAGACAGCCGGTTATTTCGCCCGCCTTACGGAAGAATAAAAAAATTTCAGGCTAAAATTTTACAACGCAATACGAACCCCGCGCACCGGTTGTTTTCTATTATTATGTGGGATGTGTTAAGCGGCGATTTCGATGTAACTCTTTCGCCGCAAAAATGCTTATCGAATGTCATTAATCATGCTGAAAGCGGCTCCGTTATTGTATTTCACGACAGTACAAAAGCCTGGAGCCGCATGAGCTATGCGCTACCAAAAGTATTGCATCATTTTACAGAAGAAGGCTTTGTGTTTAAAGCATTGCAACAGTAACAATTGCGAAGATCAATTGGATGTTGAAGACGGCAAAGCATCAACTATAACAAAAAAAACCCTGCGTAATGAGCAGGGCTTTTTATCAATCAAATAGTGTAAAAAATAACGTTACTTAGCTGAACAAGCCGCCTTTTTTGAGGCTTTTCGTTCCCTCGCCGATCTTATATCCGTTATGATAAATTTCGATTTTGTAATTTCCGGTTTGATAATGATTTTCCTGCTTCCAGTCGAAACTAACAGGTATGCGTTTTCCCTGCTCATAGTTTACATCTACTTTGTTGGTAAACACTTTTGAGCCTTCATCACGTGTCTGAAACTCGCCGCTTCCACCCGAAGGAACAGTTATCGGCTTGCCGTCAGGACTTGTTACTACAACATACAATTCTTTTTCGCCGCTCGGTGCAATGCGATTTTCATCCAGGTCGAATGATACCCGAAACATATCGGCTTTTTTTGCCGTGCTTGTGGTTTTTTCCTTACCGCCGTTTCTCACATCAATGGCTGCAATATTGATATTGGAAGCATGTAATGTTGAAGCTACATCGGTAACAACTGTTTTTTCCGAATCAATGGTAGCCAGGTTGGTAGCAAGCGTTTGGGCTGTTGTTGTCAGCGAATCGCGCTGCACGGTAAGCTGCTGGTTGTTTGTTGTGAGCTGTTCGTTTTCGGCTGTTAACTGCGCAATCTGCGTTTCGTAATCGTTAATCCGCCCGTTCAGCTCATTAATCAGGCTGCGTAATTTGCCTCGGTCCACATTGCCTTTTCTGCTTTCGGCCTGGTATTCTTTTTTAATTTTTTCAATTTCAGCCTGCTTATCGGTAAGTTTACCCTGTAATTGCGCATTATTACCGGTTAGCGAATCCATTCTTTGCAATGCGCTTTTGAACTCATTGTCTAAAGAATCTTTTTCATTTGTGGTGTTGGTAAGCTGTGTTTGCTGTTCCTGAATCTGCTCGTGCGTTTTACTTTTGTCGTACACAATGTAGCCCCAGGAGCCTAACAAAAGAACAATTAAGGCACCGTAAATTAAATTGCGGTTATCTTTAGATTTTTGCGGCTGATCGGGTGATGAGCCGGCAGTAGGATAATTCGTGTAACTCATAATATTTATTTTTATATCAACTAAAAACTAACTTACTTGAATACAACGTCGCTGAATAAATTGTTTGTTATTGATATTGAAACAGTTCCCCAGTCTCCCGACTATACTTTGCTTAGCATCGAATGGCAGAGGCGATGGTGGCAGAAAATAGCGAAAACTATACCAGAAAGCACAACGCCAGAGGACAGTTACCGGCAGAAAGCCGGCATTATGGCGGAGTTTGGAAAGATTGTTTGCATCTCTGTCGGTTGTTTTGAAGAAAGAAACGGCGAACCGTTTTTTCTGATAAAAAGCATGTATGGTGATGATGAAAAAAAACTGCTCCGGGAGTTTTTGAAAGCCGGTGATAAGTTTTGCGAAAAAAGAGACGGGTTTTGTTTTGCAGGTCATAACATCCGGGAATTCGACATTCCATACATCTGCCGTCGCCTGTTAATCAATGGATTACAACTGCCGAAATATCTTTGTCTGCACGACAAAAAACCTTGGGAAGTAAGCATAATGGACACCATGCAATGGTGGAAATTCGGCGATATTAAAAATTATATTTCTCTTGATTTGCTTGCCGGCGTTATGAATGTGCCTACTTCTAAAACGGATATTGACGGAAGCCAGGTGCAGGACGTATATTATAAAGACAACGACCTGCCCCGAATTGTTGAGTATTGCCAGCGGGATGTAGAAGTAGTAGCTAACCTTTTACTGCGCTTTAACAATATGCCATTGTTAAAAGAAGAAAACGTAACGATAGTTACAGAACACAAAAGCGGTCTTATAGCTGCCTCTTAACTTTTGATAAACAAAACCATTTTGGCATTGCCTGATTTTAAAGAAGGTCATTATTATTTTTATTGCAACAATGACCTTGCTTTTGTTTCTTTTATAACCGTTTACATTTTTGTAAGATATTGCGTGTACACATATCCTTCCTCGCCTTTATCGGTGCGTATCAAACTCCATTGATCGTTGGGTTTGCTGATAACGGTAACAACTTCGTTGTGCGCAGCTTTGCCAACAATTGCCTGGTCGGTACCCGGTCCTTTGCGTATGTTTAAGTTGGATGATTGCGTAGTAACGGTAGCTTTTGTGCCTTCCGCCGCAGAGGCATCAATATTTAATATTAAATCGCCGGCGCGAAAATCGGGATCAATTTTATTATAAATGTTCCAGAGATTATCTTTTATCTCACCACCTGGCGCGGTACCGTCAATATACAAAACATTGTTCTGTTCGCGTACCTGCAAATTGCTTACACCAGCAGTTTTAGCTGCATCTATCAGCTCTTTATATTTATCCTGAAGTGCCATGTTATTTTTATTTAATGGTGAGATTGTTATTTACTTTTTTCGGATGCATTGCCTGAACCGCCATCATTAGCTTTGGCAATTTTTCGCGCGTAATATCTCCGGTCAACGTTACTTCGCCATCATTTACGGTTGCCGTTACGCCGGAGTAATCTTTCACAGCATCTTTTGCCATCGTTGTCAGCGAATCGTCGGGCGATACCATTACCATTGACGTATCCGGCTTAACGTTGGTATTGTCTTGCTGCGGCTCCATATAAGTGGTAGTGGTATCGTTGTTCATGGCATTCGTATCAGAACTGTTGCTTTTGCACGCAGTTACAGAAAGTCCTGCGCAAAATATGGCAGCCGCCAAAAAGGTTTTACATGATGTTTGTTTCATAGTTATTTGTTTGATGCAAACAAAATTGTTTGCAGGTGATGCAATCATCAATAAAATATTGTGCCATTGCAGATAAACAATCAATTCTCTGTTTATTGATACTTGTTTCTTCAGAGTAATTGACGTATGCCTGCAGAAACGAAATGACAAATTTTAAGTTCACAAATCGGTGCTTCGGGTTTAAATTTATCCTTTTTAGTTCTTTAATTCTCTCCTTCTCTGTTCATAAAACAAACAATAAATGGTTTGGTTGTTGAATAAGAATTGAAGTAAGATAGATAAAAGACAAAAAGGTCTTTTACAAAATATATATTTGTTTTATTATAAACTTCACAATATGACTTCTGCAACATATACTACAAAACCAGGCGCTTCCTCCTTAAAAAAAATAATTACAATTGTTGTGTTGGCTATTGTTGTCATTGGCTTTGCCATTTTCTGGTGGAATTATTTGTATGTGTTTGGCGAAGGCGTAAAATCGGGTCAGCTAAACTATGTGGTAAAGAAGGGAAACCTGTTTAAAACGTATGAAGGCAAGCTGATACAAAACGGCATCCGCTCGCAAACGCCCGGCTCCATTCAGTCTTACGAGTTTGAATTTTCTATTGCCGACGACAGCATTGCCAATGTGCTGATGAACCACAGCGGTAACAATTATGATCTTCATTATAAAGAATATAAGCACACGCTGCCATGGCGTGGTTATAGCCGTTATGTGGTAGATAACATTGTGCAAATGCACACGCAACAGCCGTAACGAAATGGGCAATATTTTATTCAAAACAGAAAACATTGGCGTTTCTTGGTATAAAACACAAGAAGCAAAATATTGTAAACTAAAAAAAGCTGTTGAAAAAATCAACAGCTTTTTTATGCTAAGTACCCTGTCAAAATTATCTACTAATTAACTTTTTTAAAGTTGATGAATAAATTTTTACCGATGGCATGTAAAATAAGCATCGTTGCATAGCAAAGTTGTTCATCGGTTTCATAGTCTTTGGTTTGTATCCATCTGGCTTTCATTTCTTTCCAAAGTCTTTCAATAATATTTAAATGGGGTGAGTAAGGCGGCAGATAAAAAATAAATAATTGCCTTTTTGCCCATACTTTTTGCATGGCTTTCATTGCTTTTGACTGATGAACTTTTGCATTGTCCAATACGATAACCGTGTGCTTTTTTATCTGATAAGAAAACTCATTTATTTTTTCGATGATAAAGTTGGTGGTAATGGTTTCGTAAGTGGTCGCATGCTCAAACTGATTCTCTCTTGTTATGATTCCAAAACAATTGATACGCTTGCCTTTAGCTGACTTTATACTAATGTTTTCATCTGTAAACTGCCAGCCATAAGGCACATAGCCTTCTTCCGATATTTGTACCTCATCGCCATAATACAAATCAATTTCTGACTTGCCATAACGTTGTTCTAATAACTGAAGTTCCTGTAGTTTATAGTCATAAAATTCTTTATCACATCCGCCTTTAGGTCGTTTTCTTATTCGCTTGTAACGGCAGTGATGACTTTTAAAAAACGCGTAAGCGTTTCGTTACTCATCTTTTTGCCTGTATTTTCTTCAACAATCTGACGGGCTTGTGATAATCGTTGCCGCTCTTGTTCTATGGCTGCTCTTACTATACTTACATGTTCTTCTGCCAATATCGGTTTTCTGCCCTGTCCTGGCTTTGTGCGTAACCCTGTTATGCCATTGCTGTCATAACGGTTCAGCCAATTATAAACACTTGCCACATTGCTGCTTAAAATAACAGCAATGTCTTTAGTCGTGTAGCTTTCTGACTTTAATAAAACCATTTTGCAGCGCTGACGAAAACTGTGGTTTGATTCCGTTTTATACAGATGTTCCAACGCTTGCTTAGCTTCTTTGCTTAGTACTATTTCTTTGATTTTTCTTGACACACTGTTTTAACGTCTTTAATTCTATTTAATTTTGACAGGGTACTTATCCGAAATAATATTATTAAGACAGTTTGGAAAGATGTAAGGAAAGCGCAGGCTCTTTGGATTGTTTCAGAGACCGCACAGGTTTTAACGTCTTCATTTTTTCGGCTATTACTGCAAAAGAAAGTTGCCATTTGTGTTTTGTTACAATAACACGCCCGGCTAAGGTGTAACTATAACCGTAAAACGATTCAGTGTAACATTCTACGGCATAATAAGAAGATTTCTCCTTAAAATAAAGAAGATTATTCTGGTATTTGCTCACGGTGAGCAATTCTGTAACCGGGCGCATGATGCCGGTTGAATAGCTGACATAAACTTTGGCATTCGGCGTAAAAATCATAACAATCGGTATTTAATTATGAGTTGATATCGGTTTTCATTATAAGCAATCCTTAATTTCTCTTAATGAAAATCAGCTAATAGTAATTCTTATAAAGCAATCCTTCTGCTTGCAATATTAGCGTAAAAGTATGGCAGCGGGCAAATTATTAATAATTAAAACCTTTTAATCCGAATTAAAAAATCCTTAGCTATACAGCGTTCTTTGTTTTAAAAAATATGATGGGATAAAGCAACACATTTCACAAAATCAACCTCTTGCCATTGCATTTTCGGATTGTGTAAATTGTGAAAAACAGAACCCGCCATTCAGGCGGGTTCTGCAATTGTTTAAGTATTGAATGATATATCAGAATGCGTTTTCTTCGCCTTTAATTGTATTTGCAAAAGTCATAAATACGATCCGGGCATCCAGCAGCAGACTCCAGTTTTCAAGATACCAGAGATCGTGCTCAACACGCTTTTGCATCTGCCATACATTTGTAGTTTCACCACGATAGCCATTTACCTGCGCCCATCCTGTAATGCCGGGTTTTAAAAACTGGCGTACCATGTATTCTTCTATCTGGCTTGCATATTCTTCGGTGTGCTTCAGCATGTGCGGGCGAGGACCTGCAATGCTCATATCGCCTTTTAATACATTAATGAATTGAGGAAATTCATCCAGACTGGTGCGGCGCAAAAACTTTCCGATGGTTGTAATGCGGTCATCATCGCGCGTTGCCTGTTTTGTATTCGCCGTATCATTCATTTTCATGCTGCGAAACTTGAGGCACATAAAATCAATATTGTTCTTTCCGCTTCTCGGCTGTACAAAAAAAATCGGACCTTTCGATTCAAGCCATATCAGCAAGCCTACAACCGGTATCAGCCAGGAAAGAATAAATATGGTAACCAGGAGACTTACAATGATATCGAAGGTTCGTTTTTTTATGATGTTGTTGATGTCTTCCAACGGCTCCTGTCGCAGCGACATTACGGGCAGCCCCTCTACATAATCTACGTGCATTTTTTTGTTGATAAAAAAACCAAGGTCGGGCACAATTTTAAAGCGAATGCAATTTTGATCGGCCTCTTTCATCAGCCCGTAAATATCTTTGTTGTGTTCGGGTGCAATGGTAGAATATATTTCGTTTATATTATGCTTTTTGCATATTTCGATGGTATTTGCCACATTGCTCAGGATAGGATAACCTGATAATTCTTCCACGTTTTCTTCATTTTCGCAAAAGCCGATTATTTCTTTGTTGGCTTCGTCCTTTTCCAGATAATCAACCAGCTTCTTAGAAAGATTGTTATACCCTACAATTACAACTTTGTTTACAAAGCCTTCGCGTTTTTTTATATATCGCTGCAATAAAGAAAACACCGACCGGTTAATCAGCAGCGTTGCAAAAATGAGTATCAGGGTAACGGAAATAAAGGTTCTTGACAGCAGCAGCAGCCGAAAGAAAAACAGGTAAGCCACCGTTATGAGCAGAAAGTAAATATAGGTTTGCACAAAAATTCTCACGTGCTGATCGAAAGAGGTAATAAATTTATCCTGGTAAATATTTTCGATCAAAACAATACTTAACCAGGCAATGCCTAAAAACAGTCCGAAAAAATCATATTGTTCTCCGGTGTTGATCAATCCCTGTGATTCAAAAAAGAATCTGGCGGAAAAAAACACCAGGTTAATGGTAATAAAATCAATAACAGCCAGCGTAAATTGCAGCGACCGTAAAAAACGTATATTCATGAGCCGGGTTTTTAATTAGTTTCAGTTATAGCCTTCCATTTCGTGATGACTCAGAAAAAACTTGTATGCCAGATACTGCCTCATCATCAGCCATATAAAGGTAGTGTTTGTTACGGCATATCTTTTAAATAAACGGCGTGGCTCCTGACCCAGCCGGTACGCCCATTCCAAACCGGCATTCTGCATCCACATCGGCGCGCGTTTTTGCTGTCCTATCATCACCGGCAAAGCGCCGCCGATGCCAATCAT
Source organism: Ilyomonas sp. (assembly GCA_965219515.1). Taxonomy (GTDB): domain Bacteria; phylum Bacteroidota; class Bacteroidia; order Chitinophagales; family Chitinophagaceae; genus Ilyomonas. The sequence goes on along the minus strand of OZ244776.1, from coordinate 4,266,923 downwards.
GCATGCATGAATACGGCCTTTCATAGCGGCCATCCATTTTTCCTGCTTGGGGCATCCCATGGCTATCAGCACAAGACCGGCCCCTGAGGTATTGATATTCTGTACAATTTCTTCTTCTTCCTCTTCGGTAAGCGTACGGAAAGGCGGACTGAACAAACCGGCAATTTGCAAATCAGGGCAGTTATTTGCGGCATACAACCGGGTTCTCTCCAGCATTCTTTCGGTGCCCCCTAAAAAATAAACCGACACCTGTTTTTCTACGGCGCCGGTCAGCAGGCTGGGCAGCAAATCCATACCGGATACTCTTACCTGATTTTGCTGGTGCATGAGCCGCAGCCCCCAGGTAATAGGCTTTCCGTCTGGCGTAATAACATCTGCATTGTTTACAACATCGGCAAACTCTTTATCCCAGTGCGCTTCTATCAGCATGTGCACATTGGCTACGCAGGTATAAGAACTAACCCGCATTTGCGCAAGCGATAATATATTTTCGGTGATTTCTTTATACGAGCCTGTACTAATAGACAAGCTCAACAGGTTTAGTCTTTCCATGATTTGCAACAGATTTATATATCGAGATAAGATGATCGAAATTTTTTTCGGGTGTATAATTGTCTAAAAATGCTTGCCTCGCATTTTTGTAAAAAAGCTCCTTTTGAGATTGAGAAAACCGCTGCCAGTCGTTTAGTTTCTGTATCAGGTCTGTTTCGTTGCCGGGCGTAAAGTGCAGACCATTATAGCCATTGGTAATCATGGTTTGCATAGCACCCATGCCGGAAGTTATGACCGCCGTACCGCATGCCAGCGCTTCTATAATAGTAAGCGGGTTGCCTTCGTACCAGATGGAGGAAAAAATGAAGGCAGTACAGGCTTTTAGTTCGGTTACAATTGTTCTTTTATCCTTAAATCCTAAATACCCAATGTTACTATATTTTTCAGTAAATTCTTCTACCATGCCGCGCATCGGTCCGTCGCCGATTATTTTTAACGGGTGCCCGCTTTTTGCAAAGGCATGCAGCAGCACATCCAGTCCTTTTTCTTCAGACAGCCTCCCGGTAAATAAAAAATATGGCTGTCTTTCGCCATCATCTGCTTTTATATCGGCAATAAAATTCGGTTTCACCGCAATCTTATCTTTTTTTACAATATCAGATTTCTGAAAAATGTTTTTGGCGTGATTGGTTAACACGATGTATTTATCAATATACTGCCAGGTTCCAATCCATTTATTGATGCGAATGGTAAGCGCCAGCCAAAAAGTTTGTAACAAAGAATTCCGGTAGGCCCGGTTACGCACAGCCTGCCAGGGAAAAGAATGGGAAAGATATTCCTTAGAAATTTTATTTTGATGCAGCAATGTTCCCGAAGGACATAACAGCCGGAAATTGTGCAGCGTATGAACTACCGGAATGCCTTTCTTTTTGGCAGCCCTGATAACCGACGGCGAAGCGCTGTAATGCCAATTGTGAAGATGAATCACATCGGGCTTTACTTTGTCAATCCAGCGGCTGATACGACCGTATGAAAACGGATTGTAAAAAGCCATCAGAAACTCTGCAAACTGTTTTAGTTTGCCGGCTGCATTCTTATAATATAAAATTTCAACGGACACTTTGTTTTTTTTTAGCAACTGATACTCCTGTTCTACCATTACATCCTCGCCGCCTTTTTGTAAATATGAATTGTGTACAATTCCAACTTTCATGTGTTTTTCATTTAAGTCGTTTAAAATAGCTGGCAGGCAATACTGTTTTGTAAAACAATTGAAAAGGAAGAAGAATAATTTGTAAATACGGATTTTTTTGAACTAAGGTTTCTAATAACACCTTAAAAATAGTTTTTGGTTTTGATATACGTTTTGTAAGTGCCAAGAGTTTATCAACTATTAAGCCATAAAACATATTATTTTTTATGAATAAGCATATAATCAATTCTTATTGCAACTATCTTTTTATATTAAAATTAATTTTTTATACACCTGCATTCACAACAAATTATATATGTATCAAAACAAGAAATTTAATTTTATAATGAAGCAGCCACAAGCAGTATAAGATTATTTTCACCCGTTATATAATGAGATAACAAACAACTTATAAATGCTGCATCATTCTTATGATTTAAGTGCAGCGTTTTTTTGCAGTCAGTAAGCCGGACTCTTATAGTATGATTTTGTGAGGGAAATGAGATAATCAGGTCGGGTGATTTTCACAATGCGAAACCAGCTTGCAAAGCGGTTTCATTTAAAATATCATAGCAGCCTTCAGAAAATTTGATAACAGATTTTTTTAATGGATCATCATTCTGTTGCCGGTCGAAAAAAGTTTGATTTGTTTATACATTTTCCTGTTGCCAAAGCTTTGCACAACCTTTTATGCCCAGTTTATTATTGGCGAGAGAAATATTGCTGTCTAATGTAAAAGTAAGTTTGCTGGCATTGCCGCCGCTGATGTACAACTGATCGTAGTTGACCAGTGTTTTTATAAACCCGATCACTTTCTGAACCCGGTCGTTCCATTTTTGCTTGCCGACTTCTTCCATGGCTTTTTCGCCAACATAAAGATCATACGTTTTCGATTTGGTAACCGGGTGCTGCCCAATTTCCAGATGCGGCAACAATTGTCCGTTGTTCAGCAGTGCAGTGCCAAAGCCGGTTCCTAACGTAATTACCATTTCGAGGCCTTTACCGCTTACAATGCCCAATCCCTGCATATCGGCGTCGTTTACCACTTTGGCAGGTTTGCCTAATTTGGCGGTAAGTTGCGCAGCGAGGTTTGTATTCCGCCATGCATCTGTGCCCAGATTGGGCGCGGTAAAAACGATTCCGTTTCTTACATAGCCTGGAAAGCCCGCCGAAATATGTGTGTATCCGGAAAATACATCTGCCAGTTTTTGTATTGAATCTAACACCGAATCGGGCGTTGCGGGGTCGGGCGTGGGTAGTTTTTTATATTCGCTTGTCATTTTTCCTTCACTATCAAGAAGCGTTGCTTTTACGTGAGAACCGCCGATGTCAATAGCTAAAATAGAATGAGGAACAATGGCAGCTTTTTCACTTTTCATGTATTTTTTCTTTATGATAGCGTAAACAGGTAAATAAAAGGTAACAAAAATAAAATGAACCATTGTAATGCCGGTTCATTTTATTTTTATTTCTTATCCGGCAACGGCATCCAGTTCAGATAAATCTTCTTCGTCAAGCACAATATTCACCGCATTAAAATTTTCTTCGAGATGATTTACATTAGAAGTGCCGGGAATTAATAAAATATTGGGAGAATGATAAAGCAGCCAGCTAAGCGCAATCTGATGCGACGTAGCATCGTGCTTGTTCGCAATCTTTTCAATGGTTCCCTGCTCTTTCATATTTCCACCGCCTATCGGGTACCAGGGAATAAAAGCCATATCGTTTTGTTCGCAATATTCCAATACAGATTCCCATTTGCGGTTATCAACGCTATACATATTTTGCACCGAAGCTATGTTGATATATTTTTCGGCCTTTTGTATATCTTCCACGCTTACTTCAGAAAGCCCGATGTGCTTTACCAGTCCGTCTTCCTGAATGTTCTGCAGAAATTCAAAAATTTGTTCAAACGGCACCTTTGGGTCAATCCGGTGCAACTGATACAAATCTATCTGCGCCAGCTTTAAGCGATGCAAACTGCCTTCCAACGCCTTGCGCAGATGATCGGGATTTCCGTTTACCGGCCATTGGTTTGGCCCGGTTCGTTCCAGTCCGCCTTTGGTAGCAATCACCATTCCTTCAGGGTAAGGATATAAAGCTTCTGCTATCAGTTCTTCCGACACGTACGGACCATAACTGTCTGCGGTGTCAATAAAATTAATACCCAGTTCAGCCGCGTGCTTCAAAACAGCGATGGCATCATTGTGATTTTTTGGCGGCCCCCAGATGCCTTCGCCGGTAATGCGCATTGCGCCATAGCCCATGCGGTTTATTGTGAAATCGCCGGCTATATTAAAAGTTTGTTCCACTGGTCGTGATTGCGTTGTCATAGATTATGATTTTGTGTTTGCAATTTTAATTGTCTGCCTATTGCAACTAACAGTATGCCAGTAAAGAAATGATTAGCTTTTAGCTGTCAGCTATCAGCCATCAGCTGTCAGCTGTCAGCTATCAGCAAACAATTTTATTTATATGTAATAATAATTTTTCTTTTGCTGTTTACTCAGCTAATCATTTTGCTTAAAAGCTGATACCTCATACCCTACCCCTTTTAATGCGTTTTATATCCGCGCAAGCCATACCAGGCAACGACAATGAAACAGAATAAAGGAATAATGTAGGCATTTGCCGTTACGGGTGTTGCCAGGAGTCCCATAAAATAAGGCATAAAAGCGCCGCCTGCAATTGACATCACTAAAAAAGAAGATCCTTTTTTGGTGTGATGCCCAAGGTCTTTTACACCCAATGCAAAAATGGTAGGAAACATAATAGATTCAAAAAAGAAAACAGCCATCAACGCATAAATGGAAACAGAGCTGTGAACAAATACAACAACAATGCTAAGCAAAACATTAATTATCGCATACGCAGCCAGCAGCTTGTTGGGCGCAATGGTTTTCATTAACGCAGAACCGGTAAACCGGCCGATGGTAAACAATAACAAACTGTAACCAAGCAGATTGGCTGCCTGCTGATTGGTGATGACGGTATCAGCTTCGGTACAGTAATTAATAAACAAAGCTGCGATGCCAACCTGCGCCGCCACATAAAAAAACTGAGCCACAACGGAGCCTATAAAATGCCGGTGCGCAGCCAGCGGCTTACTATCCTGCTCAACATCCGATACCAGCGTGCTTTCTTTTATTTCAGGTAAATTGGTGCGACTAAACAAAACGGCAAACAAAGAAACCACAATGCCGATAATGATATAAACAAGCCGAACGGTATCTAACTCAGAACCGCTTTGGGTTTCTCCAAAAAATAAAACGCCGCCAACAAGCGGCCCCAGAAAAGCACCGATGCCGTTAAAGCTTTGCGATAAATTCAACCGGAATTCAGACAATTCGGGTTTGCCCAAAACTGCAGAATACGGATTGGCAGCCGTTTCTAAAAAGGTAAGTCCGGATGCCAGCACCAGAAAAGCGCATAGAAAAAAGTTGAACTTGGTATCGTTCGGCACGTCAACCGCCGCAAATGTATAAAACAGGAAAGCGCCGGTGGCAAACAAGATCAATCCCAGAATAATGCCCCGCTTATAGCCATACCGGTTCATAAAAAATCCTGCTGGTAATGCGATGAGGAAATACGCCCCGAAGTAAGCCGCCTGCAGCAGGGTAGATCGGGCTTTGGAAATGCCCATAGACTCCTGAAAATGCCGGTTGAGCACATCGAGCAGACCATACGAAAAGCCCCATAAAAAAAACAAACAGGTAACAAGTATAAACGGATACAGATAACCTTTACCAGTTCTCATTTCGTCTGAAACAATGGTAGCCTGCGAGCCTGTGCTTACTGCCATAAAAAGGTTGGTTTTATACGTTTTGCAATCAGAGTAAAAATGCGATAACTAAAATTGGCGGTTGATTTATAGCCTGGCAAATATGACCGGATAAAAATACAGCAATGCGAATAATAATAATGCAGGATATTTTATACGCCATACCATCATTATCCGGAATGCAACTGCAATAAAAAATGCAGCTATGTTTAAATAACTGCATCTTTTATAACCGGCAAATAAGAAAACTATTTTTATTCACCAACACCATTCCTTTCTTCGTCATTCATCTTATCAAATATTGTTTCTTCCGCATCAATATCAACAGCTTCTACCTTGTCGTTCTTTTTTAAATCTGTGTTTTCGTCATGCTGTTTTTCTTCGGGCGTTTGCAATACGTTTTCCTCATCGAGGTAAATGGGCGTAAACGATTCATCGCCTGCGTTATCAGTATCGTTGATGTCTGCGTTCATTTCTCTTTTTTCAAAAAAATCGGTGCGCTTATCTTTTGCCGGCTGATTGTTGTGTTGTGTTTCCATAAAAAATATTTCCCGTTCAGGTTGCCAATATAATGCCATAGCATTCTTTACAAATATATATTGCAGAATAAAAAAGCCCGGCTGTGTTTTATAATAAACGAAATATTGGTTTATCGCTAAAAGTGAAAATAAAAAGAGTTGCGCAGACAGGTATTTTTGCAATAAACAGCAACGGTTGTTATCTTCTTTACAAAATTGTTTTGATGCAAATGAGAAAAGCTAATCTGATGGCTGCCTTGTTATCAGCCATTGTTATTTTAATTTCTGTTTTATCTGTGTCATTCCGGCGGCAATTTGCCGGTTTACCCAAAGCTGTTTTGCAAAAAAGCGATACTTTTTATTTTAACTCGTTTGTTGACTGCAATATGGCAGAAGTCTGGATTGGCGATACGTTTCGCATTTTTCCCGGAAAATACGGCGAAGATCCATTGTGGGGTTATTCGCATGAATTAAAGTTTGCCAGTGGCAGCCATGCCGATGAAGCGTTCGGCAGCAGAAAAGAAGATTTTACCGAACCCGCAATGCCACCGAATGCTGCGCCCGGCACCGCAGGTTTGCATGGCGCTGTATGGTTTGAAACCGTGTACCAGGATGCAAAAGACAAATCGGGCAAAACGCTGTATGCCGTTTATCACAACGAAAATTATCCGTCTACATTACCTTACGATTCCGTAACGAAAAAAGGATACATCAACCGCAATTGGCCACAGGGTTTAACGGGCAACAGTACGCCTGCCGCCGTGTGCCGTATCGGTATTATGAAGTCGGAAGATGGCGGGCATAGCTGGCACAACAAAGGTATTTTTATAGAAGACAACCAGCCGCGCATGATACTAAAACCACACAATACATCGGTAACATTTGCCGGCGGCAATGGCGATCCCTCGGCCGTGGCAGACGGCGATTACCTGTACCTGTTTTATGGCGAATACGGTTATCCCGGCAGTTACGATTCGGCCGGGTATAATGCCAAAAAAGAATGGAGCGGACAATGCATTAGCGTAGCGCGCATTGCACTGACAGATTTAGAAAATCCGGCCGGCAAAGCCAAACGCTGGAACGGCACTTCGTTTAATACGGCTTATGATGATATTGGTAAACCGGTAGCCTCGCTGCAGATACCTGTTGCGCAAGGCGGCGGACCTACCTCTGCACCGCAATCCAAATACTACTGGGGTCCATCGGTAAGCTGGAACACTTATTTGCAATGCTGGGTAATGCTGATGGCAAAAGCGGAAGGACCTTCGTGGAAAGGAGGCGGCATTTATGTTTCGTTTAATACCAATAAACACCTTGCCGGAACGGCGTCTCAGCAATGGTCGGCGCCGGAATTACTGGTAAACAAACCGGGGCATGTAATGTGGTATCCTTCCCTGCAGCCGCTTAATTCGCCAACCGATATCGCCGAAAAAAATACCTGTTTGCAATTGGGGAAAACCGCCAGATTGTTTTATAAAGACAACGATAAATATGTATCTGAATACATCGTTCGCTTCGAAAAAAAATAAACAAGATGCATAATTCCTATTCTTTCCAAATCATCGCTTACCAATTGTTGCCAGCATCAGACTGTCGCAGGCGGCATCGCGCGTAGCTTCATTCAGAAATTTCAGTTTCACTTTCGACACCTGATAGTTGATATGAATAAATTCGGGCTGCACCGTAAATCCGCTATCTTCCAGTTGCCGCTTCATGTTACTGGTCATTAAAAAATGTTGTTGCACCATGGCGGCATTAAAATGCTGCGAAATGCTGTCAATGCTTGTGAGCGAATGATTGTCGGCCATATAAAAATCAAAGGAATGAGAGCCGCTGTCTATGAGGATGATGTCTGACGGTTTATACCTTATATGGCTGCTGTGAATGGTGTTTGCCAGCTCATTGCCGCCCTGATACCGCATGAGATTGGGAAAGAAATTAAAGGTCATAAAAAAATTAAGCGCGATGGAGAGCAGTAACGAAACATAGATCACTTTCAAAGCACGGTTCGGGTCTTTAAACGTAAGCAAAATAAACAGCGTAATCAGCAACGCAATGCCCGTTACAGCAACAAAACCATTCACCGGTTTAAAGAAATAAAAATTGAGCAACACAACCGCTGCCAGAATCAGGTAGCCCAATGTAATCTGCACCGGATAAAAAAACCGGATGCACTTTGTTGATAAAGCAAGCCTCAGATACGGCGCAGTAAACACGGCAGCCAGCGGAAACAGCATTAGAATGTAATGCGGCATCTTGAACTTAGAAAACGAAATGGTAAACAGGATAACGGCAAACGACAAAGCGATATAGCTGAAGGCATGTTTTTTCTTTTTGTAAAACAAACGGCGCAGCCAGTACCACGCGCCGATATACGCCGCAATGCACCACGGCGCAAACGACCACAAAAACGTATGGTATAAAAAAAAGTAATCGCTGTTTCTGCCGCCCTGCACCCAGTTGTTGCCGCCAAAACGCTCAAAATTCTGATTCCATAAAATGAATGCAACGCCCGAAATATGATTCATGCCGCGCACCACAATTTCGGGATGCAGATCGTATTGCAAATAGTAAGAATACAGCACCGGGCTGATCAATAAAACAAACAAAGGTAGAAACAGCCATGTTTTTACATTGGTTAGAACCGACCATTTTTTTTCAATCCATATTTTAAAGAAACAACTGACAACAATTACCGCCGGACCAATCCATCCTTTGGTATCAAACGCAATGGCGGTGCCGAGTGCAGCGAGCAGCAGATTGCCGGATGTTCGCTCATCAATATAAACGGTTAGCTGCCACAAACCAAAAGCGATGGCTGCCGTAAGCGGCGCCTCCATACGGGCATCAATAATTGAAAATATAAACGCCTGCGCCGTAGCCAATACAAACGCCGCCAGCTTCGCCGTTGTAACGTCGGATAAATGTTTGGTAAGCTTATAAACGCTGATAACGGAGACCAGCCCGAACAGCACCGCCGGCAACCGGTAAGCAAAGGTGTTAACACCAAAAATTTTAAAGCTGAAAGCCGCCACCCAGAATAAAAAATGAGGCTTGTCTAAATAGTTCATGCCTCTGTCTGTCAGGCTGTGATAATCGCCCGTTTTATACATGTGCATGGCAATGTTGGCATGATGCGCGGCGTCGTTATCCATCAGCGGAATGGAGAAGATGCCGAGATACACAAGAACCGTTATAGCAACAAGTATATATTGAACCGGGGTTGTTTTATCTACATTAATTTTATACTTCGCCAACATTGATTACGCTCTGTTTAAACCGCGAAGAAAAGAAGAAATAAGATACACAAAGCCTTTCATCGTTTTTAGCATCCTGTTCTTTCTGCTTTTGTTTGAAGCAGGAGTTAAAAAAAGATGCACAAAAATTTTGCGACGCTTTGCGCTCATTTTGTCGTTATGGTTTACATCAGATTACAAAGTTAATCGGCTCTTCAAAATCTTTGCTGTCTTTAATTACCGTTTGGTGTTTGTGATAAACAACGCTGTGTGCAGGCACGCTTTGCGTAAGCCAGGTGTTACCGCCAATGATGCTGTTGTGCCCAATGATGGTGCTGCCGCCAAGAATGGTGCTGCCGGCATAAATCACCACATTATTCTGCACCGTTGGGTGCCGTTTGCGTTTGGCGTCTTCTTTTCGCACCGCCAGGGCGCCCAGGGTTACGCCCTGGTATATTTTTACATGATTGCCAATTACGGCAGTTTCGCCAATTACTACGCCTGTGCCATGATCTATAAAAAAAGGGCAGCCGATGGTAGCGCCAGGGTTAATGTCAATGCCCGTCTGGCTGTGCGCCCATTCGCTCATCATGCGTGGCAAAATGGGAACTTTCATATTGTATAGCGGATGTGCGAGGCGATGCACGCTAATTGCCTGAAAGCCGGGATACGATAAGATCACTTCTTCGAGGGAAGAGGAAGCCGGATCGAAATCAAGAATCAGCTGCGCATCTTTCAGCAACAAATCTTTGATGCTGCACAGCTCGCAAAAATATTTTTCGATGGTTTCGTTGTGCTGCGATACGGTGGTTTTGTCCACCGCATTCAGCAATTGCTGCAATTGTTTTTGCAACCTGTCTTTTATGCTTTCATGCTGCTGTAAAAATTCCTGCGCGTCCTGCGCCACGGGAAAAATATAATGAATTAATTCTTCGGTAAACAAACTTACCTGTTGCTTGGAAGGCAGAACATTGTTGAGGATAAAACCAGGATACTGCATGATGCAAAAGTAATCAGCGGTCAGTTATCAGCAGTTAGCATTCAGCCATCAGGTGTCAGCTATCAGTCATTTACTGTTGGAAACGAAAAAAATAAATGATGAAATACATCGGTAGTGAAAAGAAGATAAATAACGGTTCTTTGTAGCTGATAGCTGACGGCTGATAGCTAACTACCTTCGCAATTATGAATTTATTATTCTGCAGCGTTGGCAAAGCGCATGAAGACTATGCGAAGAAAGGAATTGAGGATTTTACCAAACGGATCAATCATTATTTTACCGCCGAATGGCTGTTGATTTCACCGGTAAGAAATGCCGCTGCTTTGCCGGAAAATGAATTAAAAAAAGCGGAAGCCAAACAGATACTTGCCTTGTTGCAGCCTGATGATTTTTTGATATTGCTGGATGAACGGGGCAAACAAATGAGCTCTCCGCAGTTGGCGCAACTGATACAACAAAAAGCCAACGAAAGCTGCCGCAGGCTTGTATTTTTAATCGGCGGCGCGTATGGCGTAAGTGAAGACATTTTTACAAGAGCCAACTACACGCTAAGTCTATCGCAGCTTGTGTTTCCGCACATGCTGGTGAGGTTGATATTGGCAGAACAGGTTTACCGTGCTTGTACTATTTTAAAGAATGAGAAGTATCATCACGGGTAGCCGAGCTTTGGCTGCTTACCTCGTTGTTGTAAGTTTTTCTTTTAATTCACTTCCTTACCCGTATTTCCTTTTCCTCACTCACTACTTCTCCGTTACTGCCAACACCGGCTATGCGGATGGTATAAATACCAGGCAGGTCGCTTGTATAAAACGAGAACTCCGCCGGTTGTTCTTTGTCAATGGCAATAAACGGTTTCCAGTAAATCGTTGACATATATTGCGGTGTGCTTTGCGCCAGCATCAGGCTATCCATCCCATGCCACGCGCGGGATGTATATACCGCATTTACTTTATGCAGGTGTTGCTGCTCCTCCGACCAGCAGCCCTGGTAAGTTATAATCCCCACATGATAAACGTAATATTTTTCGCCTTTGATTGGTCTGTAGCGAGGCGGATGAAGCGGACAATTTAAAACTCCTCCATAACACAGGTAGTCTCCGCAGGCATTTACCGGGTTCAATGTTGCAGCATCGGCGCCGTATAGCTTTTCCTTTGTTTTAACCACTACGCCGGGCAGCACGTTTACTTTAACAAGCGAATCGTTTAACAACGTCTCCTTTGAGTTTTGCACCGGCAGGTACGTAACGGTAGTTTCAGCCGGCAAATGCTCAATCGCCTCTGCCATAATTTGCCCTATCGCATCCTTTGTTACAATCTCGTAACCCAGATTGTTTTTTCCTTCCACCACCGCATACACGAATCGGTTTTCCGGTACGGCAATATCTGCGGCAGGCAGAGAAAAAGAACCATTCGCATCGGTTTGCGTGGTTGCAAGCGTGGAATCGAATTTAAGTAGTAACTGAACCGGTTTCTTTAAAAACTTATTGTTCTTATACACCTGCCCGGTTTCGTTGAGCCGCCTGGTTTGAAGGCTGCTATCAGTTTTACCCGATGTAACAAAATCCGCTGAGGTGTAATAACTTCCAACCCCATGAAGTAGCAGGCGCTCCAGATTTGTTTTGTTGCTATATGCGTACTGAATAGCGGTGTTAGAAAACCAGTTTGTCAGGTGATGCAAGTAAAAATATGAGGTTAGTTCTTTTTGTTTACCGGTGTCAATTCTTCCTTTCTGAACGCATGAAACCGTTACGATACCACCGATGCTGTTGCCGGCATCGTCAGCCAATTTAATTTTTACGTTAACCTTTCCTCTTGTTTTATACGTGGATGAATCCGCTTGTATGAGGCAGGTATTTCTACTTTTCCAATGCGCAAAAAATAATCGCTTTGCCAGCTGATGATTGGAAGAATCTAAAACAGCTATTGTATGGATGCCTCTTGAAATAGCATCTAAAGGTATTTTGACAGTTCGTTCCTGCCTGACCAAAACCGGTTGCGACGTATCTGCGGATGCGGTGTTGGAGATGGCAATTTTTACTTTGTTATTATCCTTATTTTTTAGCAGCACCAACAGCGTATCGTCTGCTGCTACGTTACCGGTTTCCATCACGCCGCTATCGGAATAGGTTTTTGTTTTTATCGGGTCGGCATCTGCTCGGTGAAAAGGAAGTATCAGATTAAAAGAGTGCGTTTTATCGCCATATTGCGCAACGGTGTACAATACATGATTGAACGGAGTTGATTCTGCTTTTGAGAGACGAATCGTTCCTTTACCGTAGGAATCGAGTGTGGTTGTTTTTGGTTTCTGATCTTTCAGATGGTAGCTGAGAATTGCACTTGCAGCGCCGCCCCCGTCAGGCAATTGAACCTTTACCGCAATGTTCATATTAAGTGAACTGCCGGAAAGTGTATCAATTGTAAAAGTGGTCGTAAGAGCTTGGGCAAGCGTTGACTTGATGGTAACTTCCTGCCGGAACCACGCCAACAACTGATTGCTGCCGGTAACAACATTTGTTGAAGCAATCAATTCGTAATTGCCGGCCGCAATTGAATCGGGCAACAGCATACTGCCTGCGCATAAATGATCCGTAATCAAATAGTTTTTTTGCACAACCATTTGCCTTGTTTCCTTTTGCACCAGGCACACCGCTAACACATCGGCTTCTGTGTTCTGTTGTTCTTTATGCAGCAGGTAACCGGCAAACCATATTGTTTCGTTGTTGGTGTAAATGGTTTTATCCGTTTGAACAAATAAAATATCTTTACTATAGTTCATTTGAACAAAAAGTGGTTCTCCTTTTAAAGAAGCAACAGTTTGATATTGACCATAGCAACGAGATAAAAATACCAAACTGAGTAGTAAGATAGAAAATGAAATACGAACTCCGCGAAATAATTCTAACATACCAAATACAAGTAAAGAATGCTTACAAAAATTTCGAACAATATCAAAAAAGCAAAGCTGTTATGCAATCTCTTTCTTAAAAAAATTTAGCATAACAGCTCTGTAAAATTGTAGAAGAAATTGAATGGCAATCTATCCGTAAACACAAATGTTAGCGCCGTTGCAACGCCATCCTACCGGGCAGTTGCAACCAGAACCACTGTCAGTTACACACTTTTGCAAATAGCAGTGCTCACCAGATGGGCACTCAGAAGTAAAATTACAAGGTTTCATACTACCGCCTCCACTTCCTGCAACAACATGTTTAAGCTGTTCTCTTGTCAGAAAATGCGTGGCGCCCAACTCTAATGCTTTGAGAGTTAATTTTTTCATTTTTGTAAAATGTTTTGTTTGGAAAAAAATAATTACAATGCAAAGCTACCTGCGTCCGATGCACTATAAGTGCCACGAAAAAATTGTTGTCATTCTTTACAAACCTCAAATATCTTCGTCTTTGAAAAACATAAAGTAAGCGAATCAATCGCACCAAGTCTTGCAGTTTCTTCTCTTGATAACAATTGTTCTTTTTTAATGAATAAATACTTTACCATTTCTCCGTCTTCTTCATAATAATAGCTGTTCAACGTCCTGCTGTATTTGATGGGAAAACCCATTTCTTTCATTTCATGCAGAATCATTGCTATACCTCTCTTACTCAACCCGTTTTTCTTAGCAAACGTTTCTAAATTGCCGGTGGCCTTCCTTTTGATGATGAAATCAATAAACTGAAGCCTTCGGATTTGTCGTAATATAGCCATAAGATTATTTTAAGTAAAATGTCAGAAATTGAATCAAGATAAATTAACGCAACCTGTTTATAACAAGTTGCTGACGCTTTATGTACATAAATGAAAGTTTCAAATCCTGCTATAGTTACAATATGGCAGATTTAAATTACCGGCTCACTTCGCTATACAAATTATAATACAACTGCTGCAGCAATCTTCTGTCCGCCGTAATAATTTCAGCCGTTGCTATCAATCCGTCATGATACTGAATGGGTTTGTTATAATCGGTGATTAATCCGTTTGGCAAAACAATTTTAGCCAGGTATCCGCTGTCGGTGGGTATGTGCGAAATGAAGCCAACCCTGCCGCGTACGCTGCCCCATTCTGCGTTGGGGTAAGCCTGAAATTTCAGCAGCACTTCTTGTCCTGGCTTCACTTTGCCAAAGTTTGCCTGCGGTATCAGCATCTGCGCATAGTAGCTGTTGCTGCCACTGCTGATGTAGCAGATCGTCTGTCCGGTTTTTACGGTTTGGTTCACTTCCAAAAAACCGGTGAGCGATACGCTTCCGTCTGCCGTTGCGGTAAGTATATATCTCCGCTTCCAGTCTTCTACGCTGCTTTTTAAGGTTTGCAATGCCTGCATAAAAATGGCTTTTTGCTGCAACGTGGTATTTTTCAGTTCCGATATTTCTTTGTCTTTCTCATTCTGCCCGTTTTCATTTGTTAGAATAGAAGAATTAATTTGCGGAACCGCCTGTTGCTTGTTTAAATATTTGCTTTGCTCGTTGCGGTATTCCAGTGCCGAAATCACTTTCTGTTTCATCAGCGTGTCGTTCATGGCAAACGTTTTTTGCGCCAAAGCGGCATCCTGCTGCTGCAATTCTTTTTGCGCGTTCAGTATCTTGTTTTGCTGTAATAAAAAAGCCTTGTCGGCTGCCAGCATCGTTGCTTTCTTTACAAAAAATCCATCCGCTATGTAATTGCTGTACACGGTAAAGCTTTGGGCAAACGTTTGAAAGGGTTGTTGCAATTCGCCTAAGTCGGTAAAGGATGCTTCTTTTTGTTTTACCAGTTGGGTTTCGTTATTGGCAAGAAGCAAGGCAGACAACGTATCCAGATAAGAAGACAATGCCAGCACGCTCTCATGTTTAGCCGTGCTTTCTATAAAGCCCAATACCTCGCCATCGCGCACAGGCTGATTCTCACTGATGTGCAGCATCACCAGTTTTCCATCTATTTTTGCCATCACCGGCTTGGGCGCATTCAGAGAAGAAAGCACCGCGTTGCCGCTTACGATATCGGGGTAGCGAATGAGCCAGCAGGCAACAACAATCAGCAACAGCACCATCAGAAACATTACATTGCCATACCGGATTAGAAAGCCCGGTTTATACGAAATAATATCTCTTACCTCTTCGCTTCGCACCGCCAGCCGTTCATTCCTTTCCATTTCATCCGTTTCCAGCGAACCCTCCTGGTTAATTGTGTAAGGCATAAAAGATGGATTAAAAGTTTATTAATTAGTATTGCCCGCAGATAACGCAGACTTTCGCAGAAATTAATCTAAAAACCCGTGTACATCTGTGTTATCTGCGAGAAATATTTTTCATTTTCCCAGTTCCAGCTGGTTCTTCACCAGCTCATAATACTGCCCTTTTTTCCGGCTCAGTTCCTCATGCGTTCCCTGTTCCGTTATCATTCCGTTGTGCAGCACCACAATGTTATCTGCGTTTTTTACCGTGCTCAGCCGGTGCGCTACCACCACCACGGTTCTGCCGGTAAAAAACTGTTGCAGGTTGTACATAATGTCTTTCTCATTGTTTGCATCTAAGGCGTTGGTAGCTTCATCAAAAAATAAATATTGCGGGTCTTTATACACGGCTCGCGCAATGAGGATTCTTTGCTTTTGTCCCTGGCTGATGCCGTTACCTTCCGCCCCGATTTTTGTATTTAACCCCAAAGGCAGCCCTTCTACAAACGACAGAATGTTCGCCACTTTGCAGGCGTGCAGGAGCTTTTGATAATTGGGGTTTTTGTCGCTCACGGCAATGTTTTTGGCAATGCTGTCGCTGAAGATAAATCCATCCTGCATTACGCTGCCGCATTGGCTGCGCCAGTAGCGGGGCGAGAGTCCCCTCAACCTCAACCCTTCTCCACGAGTGAAGAAGGGAGCTTGTGAGCCATTGATGATTGGCTTATACGACTCAGGTTCTGCGGCTGTTTCTATTCCCCTCTCCACCCGTGGAGAGGGGCCAGGGGTGAGGGTTATCTCGCCTTGATAATGTTCATAAAATTTAAGAAGCAACTTCAGCAACGTTGTCTTTCCGCTTCCGCTCATGCCCACAACAGCCGTTATTTTTCCTTCGGGAATGTATAGATTGATATTCTTCAGCACCGGCTCGTTTCCGGCACCGGCATACGTAAAAGACAAATTACTTATCGTGATCGCCGCTCCCCGCTCCACCTGTGGAGAGGGGCCGGGGGTGAGGGCAGTTTCTTCATCCGCTACTTCATAAATTTCGTTCAATCGTTCTAATGAAATCCTGGCATCCTGCGCCTGCTGCACAAAGCCTATCAGTTGTTCTACCGGGCTGTTTAGCTGACCAATGATGTATTGAATGGCAAGCATGGCACCGAGCGTTAACTGACCTTCCAGTACAGCTTTGGCAACAAAAAAAGTAATGAGTATGTTTTTGCCTTCATTGATAAAGAAAGCGCCTGCCTGCTGGTACTGGCTTAACGATAAACTTTTAAAACTCAGCTTGAACAGCGAAGCCTGCAAGCCTTCCCATTCCCAGCGGCGCAAGGTCTCCGCATTGTTCAGCTTTATTTCCTGCATACCCTGTATCAGTTGCATGGTAGCGCTGTTTTCTTTGCTGGCTACGGCAAAACGCTTGTAATCTAAATTGCGCCGGTGTTTGAGAAAAAAGCGTATCCAGATAACATACAATACGCTGCCAATCATAAAAATGGTAAACACGGTGGTATTGTAAGTGAGCAGCACCACAGAAAATACCAGCAGGTTGAACATCGAAAACAAAGTAGAAAGCGTGGAACCGGTGAGAAAGCTTTCGATGCGGTGCTGATCCTGCAGGCGTTGCAGGATGTCGCCGGTTTGTTTGGTATCGAAATAATGAAGCGGCAGCTTCATCAGCTTGATCCAGAAATCGGACAGCAGCGATACATTGATGCGCGTGCTGATGTAGAGCAGCAACCGGCTGCGGATAAACTCTACCACCGTGCGGCCAAAGAACAGCATGAACTGCGCAATGAGGATGATGTAGATAAACTGCAGGTTGTGCGTGTTAATGCCGGTATCTACAATGCTTTGCGTAAGAAAAGGAAAAATGAGTTGCAGCAACGTACCGATAAGCAAACCAATAAACAGCTGTCCGATAAACTGTTTCTGCTGCTTTAAATAACCCAATAATAAACCCCAGCCAATGCCTTTTTCTTTGTCGTCTTCCTGTTGGTGGAAGGCGGGTGTGGGTTCTAACACCAGGGCAATACCCAATTGCTTTTGCCCGCCTGTGCTTACCCAGCTTTCTATAAAATCGTGTTTTGATAACGTAATCATTCCTTTCGCCGGATCAGCAATCACCAGTTTCTTTTTGGTAGAAGCGGGTGTAAGCACCACAAAATGATATTGGTTCCAATGTAAAATGGCAGGCAGGGGCATGTCATTTATCATATCATCAACCGGCACTTTCACGCCTTTTGTCCGCAAGCCAATCCCTTCGGCAGCGTCAGCCAGACCCAAGAGGGAAACACCGTTGCTGCTGTATTGCGATGCCTGGCGCAGCTTGTCTAAGCTAAGCCGCTTGCCATAATATTTGCATACCATGCGCAAACACGTAGGACCGCAATCCATAGCATCTAACTGCTTATAATAGGGAAATGTTTTCAAGCGACTTTTTTGAATTGCGTGTATAAATTCTTTTCGGGCTGATGTGATAAACATCAGGAATCGGGTTTTCCGTTTCCGGGTTGTAATACCGCTTCAGCCAGTACAAATGATAGAGTATTGCTTCGTATTGTTTTTTGTAAATAATCTTTCCCTTATCGAACATTATTCTTCCCGGAACGCCTTCCATCAGTATAAAATCGAAATGCACTTTTATTTCTCCCTTTGCTTCTGCCGCTTTTATAATGTGGGTGAAGCTTTCAATTCGTGTTTTTATATCAAAAATTGATTTCCCCTCTGTTAGCTGATCCTGAACAAAGCTGCACTCATCAAAACAATAATGAGGCGAAGTGGTAAACACCGTTTTATAGTCCTTGCTTCTCTTAAAAATGCCGTTCATCAAAGTATTGTTTCTGTATAAAGCAAAGCAGCCGGTTGTATAATCGTGCCGAACACTAATGAAGTCAAATTCACGCAGCATATCATCCGTAATAAAGCCCCTGATGTCTCCGTAAATAATGTCTATATCGCTTTGCCCCCAGAAATCATAGCCCTCAATATAATCAGAAAAGATGGCGCCGTAAGCCGGTTTGTAATCACAGAATTTATAAGGAAATTCAATGTTTATTTCAAATCCCAACTTTTCATTCGCCAATGCTTTTATGTCATCCACAGACTTTTTTATCAGCGTTACGTTTTGCGGAACATCACCCTTATAAATAATATCAGTGAAAATAAAAAAGTCAATCGTTTTATTAAAGTTGCAGGAATGAAGAAAGTACCTGAAATACCAGGGAAATTTTCCGTAATAACATATCAATATGGCAATCTTTTTCATGAGGCGACAATTAAGTAACTATCTATCAACTAATCTTTCTGTAAAATTTAGGTAAAGAAGAAAGTGGTTTTTCACCGATCGTCATTGTGAGGAACGAAGCAATCTATGGTTTTTTTGCCATCAGGATTATGAATTATAAACCGGATTTTCTGTGCAACAAAGACTGCTTCGTGCCTCGCAGTGACGGTGATAATTTCTTCCTCATGTTTCAGCAAACGACTGTTCCATTCTCTTACTGCATTTTTCCTGTATCACTTCTTTAAAAAATTGGATTAATTCATCTGCATGATAATCGAAAGAAAACTGCATCCGGTTCATCCACACATGGCTACGCAATTCATTCATTCTTTGTTTGTTCCGTAGTTGATTTCCCAGGTCTTCAATACTTGTAAAGAATACGCCCGCATCCATCTCTGTAAGTAAATGTTGACTGGCAACAATGTGTTTAGAGTTGTCAAATAAAATCATTGGCAAACCGGCACAGGCAAGTGTAGAAATACGAGCCGGATAATTTAAATCGTGCCACGAAGCCCGCATCAGTTCACCATTGTTATGGCTGTTGAAGTAATGAAGCCAGCCGGCATCGTATTGCGAGAATTCCCTTACCCAGTTTTTTGCGTCGCAGGGCGGATGAATGTGAATGTATTTTTGTTCATCAGCAGAACCTGCCCCTTTCCACTGTCCGATGATCTGCTGCGCATTGCCATAAAAATGGAGATGGATTTTTTGAGCAGCGAATTCACCAATATAATGCGGATGCAAACCGATAGGTCTGCCCGAAACTACCGTATGCACTTCGCCGTCCCTCTCAGAAAGCAATGGTGTTGTATCATTCGTAAAATAGTTTTGTTTCGGCAAGTCTCCATCGAGAATAAACGACAGAGAATCGTTTGTATGCAAACACTGGCTATACCATTGTTTCAGCGTTTCATTGATGTAAATAACGCCATTAGCATTTAAGTATAGCTCACTCATTTCTTTCAACAATCCCATTTGCCGGCAATGAAACGGCCCTTCTTTAAAATGCCATACAAAAGGAATATTCAATCCAAGCGTCATTACATAATGCGCTAAGGGAACCGCATGATAGTTGAGCAACGCATAAATGACATCCGGCGCTATCGTTCTGATGTTCTCTTCCATGTTGTCGTACGAAACGGTTTCAATATTACCAAAAGGAAGCGGCCCGCTGGCGTTCCAGCATTGCGGGTCTTTAATCCATAAGCCATATAGTTTGTGTCCCCGCTCTTCAAAGGCGCAAACCCGTTCGGCATTAAAAGCCAGTTCGCCTACCAGCAATATTTTTAATCCTTTCTTTTCATCGAAGACAACTTCTCTTCTGTAATCTTTGTATTGCTCCCATTCATTAATGTAAGTGCCGTCTAATGTTTTATAAACGATGGGTTGCTCTACATTATAATGCTGCTTATATAAATAAATGCCGCCGCCATAGCTTTCGTTGATAATTTTATGCCGCTGCTGCGGATGGTCAACCCACTCGCAGGTTATTTGCCCGGTATAAACGGCTTTGCCTTTTGCCAGCAGTTTGTTCCAGAACATCTCGTTCAAATCATCTGTTACCAACTCATCCCGTTCTATCCATGTATCATTTGTCTTTTTATGCGCCACCTGCACAAGCTGCAAAGAAGACAATGACGATTCATCGGCTACCGATTGCCAGCCGCTCGAAAATTTGGTTTCACCATAATCTGCGTTGCAACCTGCATAAGCCAACACTACATCACCATCCGATTCTAATACTTGGTAAAGCGATTGCAAATGACTGGCATAATAAACATCATCTGATGGCAGGTAAGCGATGTAATTGTAACTGACGCGAGCAATACCAATGTTTAAGCATTTGCCTAAACCTTCGTTCCTATTATTTTCTATGTAGCAGACTCGCTTATCTGACAGATATTTTTTAATTGCCTCTTTAGTATCATCGGTTGAACCATCATTAATGATAATTAACTCCCATTGTGCAAAAGATTGGAGAATCAAGCTGTTGATGGCTCTTACGATGTATTCTGCCTGGTTGTATGTAGGCATGATGACTGAGATTCCTGTAAGCATTATTTATCAATTTGAAATTGAAAATGACTTATTTATTTGTTTACCAAATCATCTAACATTGCTTTTAATTTCGGATCACTCGGACGTGGTGCATCAGCATTCATGATCTTTTCATCTTTGCCAATAAGCATGTAGCGAGGTATTTCATCGATTTCGTATTGTTTTATAAGAGCAGATTTCTCAGGATTAATTAACAAGTAATTATTGCTGATATCTGTATTGTTGGCAATTATAAATTTTTGCCAGGGCTGAACTTCTTTTTCAATTGATATACGCAGCAATACAAACTTATCTGCAGGATAGAATTGCATCAACTTATTCAGATATGGTACTTCATCACGGCAAGGCGCACACCAGGTTGCCCAAAAATCAACAAGCATTATTTTTCCTTTGTTACCAGCCATAATATTCTCTAAAGCAGATGTTGTTTTGCCATCAACTGAAAGCAAACTATTACTGCTGATTGTAAGAGCTTTAGCATCATTTTGTTCTTGCTGAGACTTTACCTTATTTATAAGCTTTTTGAGATCTGTATTTGAAGTAGTAGTTTGATACCTTTCTACATAAGAAGAGTCTACATCTATTCGACTTTTATACGCCGCATACATTAACTGGCTTAATAAATAATCTCTTGGTATTGCAGTGAATTTATTATCTACACTATCAAAGCAAGCCCGAAATGCCGCATTATCTTTTATTCTGCTAACATCATACGGAAGCACTTCTTTTGCAACTTCGTTAAAAGCGACAAAGACTCCGTTAAGCACAGGCAATTTTGTTATACCGTTAAAATATGGAATCAACTGTTCACACTTTTGTTTATACAAATGAGAAGCTTGTAACGTATCCTTATTTTGTTTATAAAAATCATACAGACTAACATAATCTCTGTCTGCCAGATAATCTCCTGCTATTTTTTTAAATTTTTTATGAACCCGATCAGCTTTGGCAAGCGAATCAAAAAGTTGTCTGCTTTTTTTCACACTATTCTGAATTTTACTTTTAAGTTTTTCTTCCAAAGTCAGAATCGTATCAAGTGAAAGTGAATAAGTACGCTGTGGAACAGGATAAGCGTATATGTTATTAAAAGTAGTGAAGAAAGATAATTCTTTGTTTCTGCGCCTACTACCATGGCGTTTTAAAAAAGTATAGTTGTTGTCTTTCCCCTTTTTTATAATAATATGTTCTCCCGGATAAACAAGAAAGATATCATACGCATTAAAAAAGGCTGGCTGGCGAATGATTGCCTCCACTGTCTTTCCCTTTTTCAATTCAACCTCATTGGTAGTATTCCCTCTTACATTTAGCAAATCCTCATAAAAAATGGATGGATATTGAAAATCCGAATCATTAAATACGGAAGCATCAGGCGTAAAATAAACAGGTCGCGACTTTCCATCAAGCATTGTATAGGTGCGGCAGGATGCAAAGTTTAACCACAAAATTATATATACACTTAGCTTCATTATCGTTGTATTTATACAGGATAAACTGTAGTTTGACTATAGCAGTCAAACTACAGTTTGATTTAAGATTCCAAACTAATGATTGCAAGGATCTGTATTGTGACATTTTTTTGCTTCACCTGTTGCATTTGCATAACAACGTCCTTTAGATGTTATATCGCCGCTGCTACAATGAAAAATCTTCACGCACTCTGAATCAGACGTACACCCTCCGGCATCGCCACTACCCGCCATAATCTTCTTCATTTCACTGCGGCTTAATACACCGCTGATGGCATTGAAACTTAACTTTTTGTGTTTTCATCTTTTTAATTTTTAGATGATGATTAAATAAACCTGTTTCACTTGGCAGCCAGGTACAAGTTGTGTAAACCTGTTTGTTCTCGAGACAAAAAGTTTATGGAATGAGTGTTGTATGTCGGCTATGTTTCCCGCCTTTGATAGTGTTCTTCAACAGCAAAGTGTCTGATGTTAAAGTGTCTGATGTTATCGCGTTGGTGAAGAACACCAACGCGGGCGAAAAAGGCAGGTAAGCGATGTAATCATACTTTGCTTTTAACATACCTATGTTTATACATTTGCCTAAGCCCAGATTGCTTTCATTTTCAAAATACCTGATTTTGTTATCCGAAAGATATTCTGTAATCACCTCTTTTGTATAATCGGTTGAACCATCATTGATGATGATTAATTCCCAATCTGTAAAAGTTTGCAGTTGCAGACTTACAATGGCTCTTACGATGTACTCGGCCTGGTTATAAGAGGGCATAATGATTGAAATTCCGTTTGGCATTATGGTACTATGTTTTGTTGTTTTAACAAGAAAATCAATTGGTGTTTATTATTATAGCGCCCATAGGTAATGTGAAAGATTGTAGATGCACATTCTTATCAAACTTGATTTTCGTAATTCTGTTTTTATCTATACGGTTAAGCTTATTATAGTCATTAAGTAGAATCAATTTTCCATTGATAATTAACGGTAGATTTAATTCTTTTAACTGTTGGTCTATATCAAGCTTTGAATAAACAAAATCTCTAAAATCGTTATAACCTGAACTTAAAAACATATAGGGTTTAGAAAAGTCTTTTATTCCCAATGATTTTAATAATGTCGTATCATTAGTTCTTTTTACACTATTAATTGGTATGCCGTTTATACCGCCACGAATATCTTTTTGACTCAATTGAATTCCGTCAAATATTCTTATGAAACTGTCTGAGTTATAATCAATGGAGACAGTCTTACTTGCCATTCCCAATTTACTACTATCAAATTCTTCTTTATCAGTGTTTTGCTGACAAAAACAATATATAGTGAGAAATAGAAAGCAAAATTTTAAAAAAAAATACTTTACCAACATAAAAAAGGTATTTCTATAATTAAATTTACTTCAAACGGTATTACAAAGCTGTACAACCGTTTGAAGTACATACCATTACGCCCATCCACAAGGTTGAGATGCCGTGTAGGTAATCTGATAACGACAATTTCCTTCACTACTTCCAATAAAATGAGTAGTTCCACATCCCTTAGAATCTGTCCAGAAACAGTCTTGACCATAACATGGACAACCACTACCATCGTCGCCACTACCTGCCATAATTTTCTTCATTTCACTGCGGCTTAAAACGCCGCTGATGGCATTAAAACTTAATTTTTGCGTTTTCATCTGTTTATTTTTAAGATGATGATTAAATAAACCTGTTTCACTTGGCAGCCAGGTACAAGCCCTTTAAACCTGTTTGTTCTCGAGACAAAGATTTTATTGTAAAAAGTGTTGTATGTCGGCTGTGCCATAAACATCTGGCAACTGGTGTTCCTTAATAAAATAGTGATCGTCCGATAACAATTAAAAATCATTATGCGTTAAAAAATAACACTGACAACACAAAGCTTTGAATTAACTTCCGATAATGATTCATACTGACCGAAATATTTAGTTGTTATTTAAAACAAAGGTTCTCCCTGCATCATTTTTTCCTTTAGCCCGACTCCCCAACCTTTGGATAAGTTTTGTTTTTCTGCTAATTTCATAGCGTTTATTTGACATTTCAAAGCCTCCTTTTTAAATCCACTTTTATATAATAATTGGGCATAGGTACTTAAGTATAAGGGATTCTGATCTTTTTTAAAAGATACTCTACTCCAACCAAGTGCATGATTAATAATTAAATTGTCTGAACATTGTAAAAGAATGGCTTTTGCAAAGTCATCCAGTTTGATTGCCAAAGAATAACGCATACCAGCATACTCATCAATAGCCAATGCAAAAGACATCCAATCCTTATTGAAAGAGTAATAAAAGTATTTTGCCTGAGCAACTGCTGCTGCAGCAACAGCGCTAGGATATTTTTCTTGTAAGTTTATTTCAATCGAATCCCATTGTTTTTTAGTTTGTCCGATTGAAACTTTGGGCAGTACTTCATCCATGCATATTTTTATTTGCAAACCCGCGTAAAATGGTTCTTCTCCAAATTCGGTTTTAAATTCTTCAAGATGTTTTATCATTATACTAAAACCGGTGTCTGAAGTGTTCTGAACCGTTTCAAAGATGAACTTCATGTTTTTTTTACTTAGAACATAATGCTGTAGAGAGAGATATCGTTTGGAATAATTTGATGCCATTGCTAAATCGTGATATGTAAGTGCTAAATACGTTAAGCTCTTAAGGAGTTCTAAATTGTCAGGATTAACTGTCAGTTTTTTTTGTAATCTATGATACTCTTGTTCTGGATCAAGCGATTGCTTATTTTTTTCTAAAGCATTTTCTATATTCATCAAAAAATCATTCGCTTTCATTGAGCCAATGAATCTGTGAATTAATTTTCCACTGGTATCAAAAACCATATAATCAGGATACATATTACTTGAGTACTTTGTCATAATAAAATGACTCAGTTCATAAGATTTTTTTATTTCTTGCGAATCGCTGTCTGTGGTATCCATTTGCAATTTAATGCAGATAAACCGTTGATTTACAAAGTTTCCGACTGAATTTTGCGAAAACACTTCTTTATCCATTTTTTTACAGGGAAGACACCAAGTTGCATAACAATCTACAAAAATGTACATATTTTTTTCCTTAGCCTCTTTCAACAAATGATTCCAGTTGGAAACGCGACGAAATATTATTCCTTCAGCTTTAACACTAAATGTAAAAGTCAGCGCTACTGATAGGCACACAATCTGAATTATTTTCATAATAGAATTATTTTGAAAAGGAAAGCATTGAATGGAAATTCAATGCTTTCCTTTCATTTTGTCATCATTGTTCTTAGATTAGGAACAACTTCCTATACCATTGCTACAATAACAATCTCCTTTACACCAATCGACCTCACATACCCGACAAGTTCCGGTAGTGGTGTGTCCTGTTTTCGTATCTTTATAATCGCAAGAACCACTGCAAGTGCCACTACCGCCACTTCCTGCCATAATTTTCTTCATTTCGCTGCGGCTTAGTACGCCGCTGATTGCATTAAAACTTAACTTTTGCGTTTTCATCTGTTTTTATTTTTAGATGATGATGTAATGAACCTGTTTCACTTTTCAGCCAGGTACAAGTTGTATAAACCTGTTTGTTCTCGAGACAAAGATTTTATTGTAAAAAGTGCTGTATGTCGGCTACTAGTTCGTTTCATAATCGTTTATCTAAAGAATAATCATCGACTTTACTTTGAACAAGTTTATCAAACAAGGCTTTCAATTTCGGATCACTTGGGCGCGGCGCGTCGTCATTAATAATTTTCCCTTTATTGTCAGCAATTATGTATCGGGGAATCGTATTAATTTTAAACTTTTGCTTAATGGCAGAAGTTGTAAATGATGACATTAAGTAGCTATCTTCAACATCATCTAAACGAACCTGCTTTTCTGCGGCAAGCCAATCATTTTTATTTTCATCTATAGAGATGTACATAAAATTTACACTATTCTGATAATCTTTTCTAAGCTGTATTGAAGCTGGCATTTCTGCCAGGCAGGGTGTACACCAACTTGCCCAAAAATCAATATATAAAAACTTTCCTTTTTTACTATTTATTAGCGAATCTAAACTTCTAATTTGCTTAGTTCTAGTTAGTAAAATATTTTTTCCTTTACTGCCTTTTGTTAAGAGACTACTTTCAATAATGTTTTGCAAATAAGTGACACGTTCTTTATTACCAGATGTGGTCATGTAATCTGATATAAACCACTTACTTGAGTTTTGATTGTTTTTTATCTCTTCCTTTACAATGCGGAATAACGATACATCTTTTATCCTTTGGTTCAATGTTCTTTTGCAAACACTGTATAAAGAATCTGAATAAAGATTTGAAAATTGTATGTTTTTTAAAGTAAATCTTGCAAAGACATACTCTAAAGGATTATAAATATTTGTTACGGGTTGCCTGGATAAATAATTTATTTCTGGTTGTAAAGAATATAAGTATGTTGAAAAGGATGAATCAATCTTGGATTTTGATGCAGTTCCTATCCATAATTCATATGCATATAGCTCAGATTTTAGATAATCTTTTATACTTTTTTCAAAGATTTTTGAAAGAGGATTTATTTGTTTGTAATTATCAATAAATTGAGTCTTAGACTTGTAATCAGCTTGGTAAATGCTATCCAGTTTTTCATAATTTTTATCAAAGTATCTTTCTCTTAAAGTTGCTACTTTCCAAAAATTCAGCGGAGTTTCACTATTCATTTTTCTGACTAAGTCTAACTCGTTGTTTCTAATAGAATCATTCGAAACCGAAAAAACAGCACCTCTCGTAGAATCTACGGATACATAAATAGTATCACCAGGATACAACAAATAAAAATTTTGATTCTCGTTAGTTTGTGTTAACAACAATTCTGAATTAGAAAACAGGTTGTAATTGCTGTCTGGTAATAAATGTAGCTGAACCAAATCTAAAAATTTATTTTCATAAGTAAAGCCAAGTTTTGCATTCGATTTATTAATGAAGTAGATTCTATCATTATTTTTTACAGACTGCCCACTATCTGTGCTTTCAATTGCATTTAAATTATTCTGCCGGCAAGAAAACAAAGGGATCAAGAAAAGTAAGTATTGTAGTCTCATATTTTATTCAGCTTTCAATTTAAATTATTTTTTTGTAAACATCTTTTCCAAGAGCAGTTTATAATTATATACCTAATTTTTACCTTAATACAATTTATAAAGTCAAGAGCAGCGTAAAATAATTGTGTTTTATGTTGGCTGCTCTTGCTTAGCTATTTAAAAATAGCTTTCTTGCGGTTTAACAACCGGAGTGGTATGCCCATGTAGCTGTACAGCAGGAGCTACAGCAATAGTGAATCATTCCAGGTGCACCCGCAGCACTTCCTGGTGTTTGATTTTCAATAACAACCGTTCCGCCCGAACCATCACCTCTTTTAACCAATGCTTGGCACGTCGCATCATTATTACTTCCTGCCATAATTTTCTTCATTTCACTGCGGCTTAGTACGCCGCTGATTGCATTGAAACTTAATTTTTGCGTTTTCATCTGTTTTATTTTTAGATGATGAATGAATAACCTGTTTCACTTTTCAGCCAGGTACAAGTTGTATAAACCTGTTTGTTCTCGAGACAAAATCGTTATTGTAAAAAATACTGTATATCGCTTATGCTGTACACGTCCGGCAATTGGTGCCCATTTATAAAAATGGTGGGCGTAAATTCTATTTTCGTGTCATCGCACCAGGTATGCATGGCTTCCACTTTGGCGTCTTGTTTTTTTAATTCGCCATTCATCGGGTATTTACCCGCAAAAGCGTCATAATCTTTTTTATCGGCTAAGTACCAGTCGTCCAACGCGTGTTTTATCAGCCGTTCATCTTGCTGTTCAGCGATGGCAAGCAAATGCTTTACCGGCGGTGCTTTCCTGTCATTTTCGTCGTTGGTGGCGGTAAAGAGTATCTGCACTTTCAGGTTATCATTCTCTTCCAGCAATTTCTCTATTTCGGGGTGCGCTTTGGCACAAGGTCCGCAATAGGGGTTGCATACTTTTATCAGCGTATTGGTTGCATGCAGGTTGCCAAGCGTAATGCCCAAACCATCAGTTGGCGCTTCTATTTTCTTTTGTTTCGCTAACAGCGCTTCCCAAATTTGCGGGCTGGCTTTCAGGCGCGCAAGCTCATGTTTGATGCGTTTTGCTTCTTCGGCTTTTAGCAGCAGCGGTTTTAATGAGAACCAGGTGAGAGCAACAAACAAGAAACTACTGATAAGAAGGAAGAAACTACTGATGGCATGAGGGAAACTACTGATACTAAATAACTGGAATGATGAAGAGAGCAAGCCGGTGGTGAGGGAGGTGATAAATGCTAATACAAGCAATGCCTGTACGCTGAGGCACAACACGCACCATTGCCTGGCGATGCGCCATTGGTAATACAGGGAGAAAACCGTGTAGGGAAGGGCAAGTACATTGAGAATAACAACGACTGATAACAGGAACAGAGACGATGTGAAGCCTGCCACCAAAAGGCTGATGAAGGTGGCAGCAAAGTAAAAAAATCCAACTTCGCTCCAGCTGAGCCAACTGAATATTCTGGATTGCTTTGAGCTTAATATGGCGTTGCAATTGGTTTTGGCGCCGGCGGTGCAAATTTTTTGCAAGGCAGGATTTGCCTTATCTATTTCGTACCATAATAATAAACCCGTAACGGCAATGCCCGTTAGTTTCAGCAACAGCAAAACACCAAAACCAACAGCCGCAGCCACGCCAAAAATTTGATTGGAAAAGGAAACAACAGAAGCGGCAGAAACGGCTATCAACAATATAAGCAGGGCGGGCAATTGTAGTGCCGCCAACTTTTCCTTTCGGCGGTTGGCGGCGTAATTTTTTTCTCCGGAAGTTTCCGTTTTTTCCGCCAGCAACGCTACGCCGCTCCAGGCTTCGGCAAATGCTTCTGTTGGTTGCAGCGTTTCTTTGTCGCCCGCAAAATAGCGTACGTTGCTTTCGTCTGCCGCCGTTACCAGCGCAAAGTTTTCACCCCCCCCCCCGCATTTGTATGAGCGATAAAAGGTAATGGCAATTGAAGAAGCTGTTCTTTGGGCAGCCGCGTGGCTACGGTATTTACCTTCCAGGTGCGCAGCGCGTCGCTGATGCTCAGCAGGCTGGGATAATCGGGATGGTTGAGCAATGTATTCTGCACCGTTGCACCGGTAACCGGCACATGCAGTAACCGGAGAAATCGTTTGATGAGCCGCGCCGGTTTTTCGGGCGCAGCAAGAATATTGGCAAGCATAGATTACTGTTTTAAAGTAAACATAAAAATGAGTTGGATGCTTTTAAGAAAGCGCGGTGTCCAGTATATGGGCTTGCAGAGAAATCGTTATAAAAAAGCTACAACAAAAATGCCATACACGCTCGTTAAAAAAAGCTGCCGGTTATCGCTGAGAGATTTTTTAGGTGAATTGTACTTTTTTTTAGGCGAATGGCTTTACGCCTTCTTATAACAAGCGGTCAGTCATCATTTACTGAGGCATTTGCGCAACATTTTTCTATTGCCTTTGCTGGTATTTTTCACCAACAAAGTGTCTGATGTTATCGCGTTGGTGAAGAACACCAACGCGGGCGTGAATAGTAGTATCTCTTTTTGATACTTATCCTCAATGCAAATCTAAAGGTTGGTGTTCCTCACCAGCAACAAATTTTAGCGCCGTTGTTTCTTCATCAACAACAAATTTTTATAATTTAGCTCATGCGCTTGTCAAGCTTTCCTTATTTCTTCACCGCTACCATTTTAGAATGGAAACACTTATTAAAGCCAGATAAGTTCAAACACATTATCACCGGCAGTCTGCAATTTTTAGTAACCGATAATCGCATTATCGTGTAAGGTTTTGTTATCATGAGCAATCATATTCATATTATCTGGCAGGTAGAAGACAGGTATGACCTGAGTGATGTTCAGCACTCGTTTTTAAAATACACGGCGCAGATGATGCTAAAGGAATTAAGAAACAACCATCCAAACGTGTTAGCGTTATTCAAAGTAAAAGTAGCCGACAGAAAGCACCAGATTTGGGAACGCAATCCGCTCTCTGTGCCGTTATGGAACCGCAGTGTGTTTGAACAAAAGCTCACATACATTCATTATAATCCGGTACGTGCCAATCTGGCGCCCCTGCCGCAAGCGTACCGGTTTTCATCTGCTACTTTTTACATGGCAGGTAAGAGCGAATGGACGTTTCTCTCTCATTATAACGGATGACCAGGCGAGCTTTGTTGTTGGTGAAAAACACCAACAACGGCGGAATATTTCATAATGATTTAATTTGCAATCATGAACGATACGATTCTGATACAATTGACCAATCAAAAAGCGGCTGGACTTTTACACGAGCTGGAAGAGCTGAATCTGATAAAAGTGCTAAGCACAAACATAACGCCTGTTACTACCAACCTGTCTGATAAGTATAAAGGTATCATCAGTAAAGAACAGGGAAAAGAGCTGAATGATCACATCATACAAATGCGCAGCGAGTGGAACGGTATATAACAGATACCAATGTGGTTTCTGACTATTTTTTCGCCTCTTTACCGGAGACAGGTATGGTGTTTTTAAATACAGTTATCGACGCTGTGCCTAATCTTTCCGTCATTACGCAAATAGAACTGCTTTGCTGGCAAACAGATGCCATTACAGAACAACACGTAAAAAACTTTATTGCCGATAGCTCAATACTAAATATCACACCGGATGTGATAGCGCATTGCGTAACCCTGCGCAAAAGCAAAAAAATGAAAACGCCTGATGCCATTACAGCGGCTACCGCATTAGCCAATGGCTTTGTTGTTATTATTGCTAATGAAAAAGATTTTATCAATATTAAAGGACTTGCGATTGTCAATCCACACAAGCTATAAACGCAATGATGGTCAGTAATCTTTTCTGCTGTCTTTGTAGAAAGTTGTGTTGCATTTGTTGCTTTTAAGGGTTACAGATAAAAACATCACATCATATTCTCTCTTATCTTGCCCCGTATGAATGTTACCATTACACTTGCCATCATTGTTATCACATGTGTTATTTCTGCCGGCGGGTTTTACAACCAGAAAATAAAGAACGACCTGATCTTTTATCCGCCCGCCATTACGGAGCAAAACCAGTGGTACCGCTTTATTACCTGCGGACTGGTTCATGCCGATGTGGCGCATCTGTTTTTCAATATGTACACGCTGTATATGTTTGGCGACGCGGTAGAAGCTAATTTTATTTACATCTTCGGTGCTCAGGGAAAGCTGCTTTATATTATCATGTATGTTACCGCTTTGATTGCCTGTCTGCTGCCCACTTATTTCAAGCACAAAGACAATGCGTATTACAGCAGTCTCGGCGCGTCGGGCGCCATTGCCGCCGTTGTATTCGCCTTTATTTTTCTAAATCCCACCCTTGGTATGGGATTGATTTTTATACCGCTGCCGTTGCCTGCTTTTATCTTTGGCGTGCTGTATCTCGTTATCACGTCTTACTTAGCCCGTCGCGGCGGCTCGCACATCAATCACTCCGCGCATTTATGGGGCTCGCTGTATGGCATTTTCTTTTTACTAATTACCGGCTACACCATTGCCAATTATAATCTGCTAAGCAATTTCATTAATGAAGTGGCAGGATATTTTGCCCCCAATTCCTGACGGGGGGTTTGTAGCATCGTAGGTAAATGTTACTTTGATTCGGCTATAAAATGAACGAAGTTAGCGATAATCAATCGGCTCAAAACTCCCCGTCAGGGGTTGGGAGCTGCCTTTACGATCCGTATTTCTTTTGTGGTGTTTGTTATTTTAAATCTGTTATCAATGCGATAGCCGATGATCCAGATGATTTTTTTATTCATCTCTAATACCCACACTTTTTCTTTCTCCGTTTTCGATAGCTTGATGTCAATAAAAAATTTACTTAGCTTCTTCTTTTTCTTCATGCCAAGCGGGTAAAAATAATCGCCGGGCTTCCATTTGCGCAGCAGCAGCGGATATTGAATGTGCTTTGCATCTAAAGTGGCTGTGTTTTTATCAGTTGGCAGTTGATAGTTGGCAGTTGGTGGAAGTGCCGATGACTGACGGCTGACCGCTGATAGCTGTGTAAATAAAAGTTCGCCGTCTTCATAAAAAATTAGCTTGTCTTTTTCTTCAATCAATACATGCTGCGATTCTTCATTTTGCAGTGGCGCAATGATAAGCCAGGCGCGGTTTCTGATAATACGATGTGAAGCGGAAGCTACATATTTTCCATTCTCTGATGTCAACAAACTTTTAATGTCATTTACCTGTGAAGAAGTAAAGCTGAAGTCTTTTACAATTTCGCGAATGATAGTTGATAACGGCTCAGCCTTTTGCAGTTTTAAAACCGGAATGTGCACTTCGTTTCCTTTTGTTTCGAGCAACTTTTTTTTATGTAATTCTATTGCCTGGTTGTACAATATTTCCGCTTCGGAAAAGCGATGTATATTTTGCAACAGATTATTTTCTGCATTGGCGAATGCTTCTTTCACCAGTGGCAGCAACTGATGCCTGAAAAAATTGCGCGTGTATTTATCGCTCGCATTCGATGAATCTTCTACCCAATGCAATTCATTCTCTTTTGCATAGCGTTCTATCTCTTCCCTTTTTGCAAACAATAGCGGACGAATGATGTTGTTTTGTTTTGGTAAAATACCATGCAAGCCACTGATGCCCGTTCCGCGAAAAAAATTAATCAGCAAGGTTTCTATGTTGTCATTCGCATGATGCGCGGTAGCGATTAAGTTGATGGCTGATAGTTGATTGATGGAAGAAATGACAGTTGACAGTTGAGAATTGACAGAAGGATGAAGCGATCTTACATCAGACATCTTACATCCGTCAACTATTTCTGCAAACCAGTCGTAGCGAAGCTTTCGGGCTGCTTCCTGAATGGACAGTTTGTTTTTTGCAGCATACTTTTTTGTATCAAATTTTTTTATGAATAATGGCTTATCATATTGTTTCGCCAACGCTGTTACAAAAGCTTCGTCACGCTCACTTTCATTGCCGCGAAGCTGAAAATTGCAATGCGCTATGGAAAACGGGAAGCCGGATTTATGTAACAAGTTTACCAGCACAACGCTGTCTATGCCACCGCTTACGGCTACCAGCAATTGACAGTTGACGGTTGACAGACAGGGGAAATTTTGTTTCAGGTTTGTCTGAAATTTTTGTAGCAACATGAAAGTAAAAATAAAGAAAGGAATGTTGTTAAACTTAAGCATAAAAAGATAAAAAAGTTCCTGATCAACTATCTTTAAGAAGTATTCGATCAACATGCAGCAACGCCTTACC
This sequence comes from Ilyomonas sp., assembly GCA_965219515.1. Classification (GTDB taxonomy): domain Bacteria; phylum Bacteroidota; class Bacteroidia; order Chitinophagales; family Chitinophagaceae; genus Ilyomonas. The sequence goes on along the minus strand of OZ244776.1, from coordinate 4,233,445 downwards.
AAAGAACAAGCCTGGCAAAAAATAAAACATTATTGCGCTTACCAGGAACGCAGCCACAGCGAAGTAAAAAACAAACTCTATGGCTTTGGCTTGTATAAAACTGAAGTGGAAGAACTGCTCTCGAAAGCCATTGAAGAAGACTACCTGAACGAAGAGCGATTTGCGGAGCAGTTTGCCGGCGGCAGGTTTCGGATGAAGCAATGGGGACGGATAAAAATAACCTATGAGCTACGACAGAAACAGGTAAGCGCTTACAATATTAAGATAGCCCTGAAAGCCATACCAGATGAGGATTACACAAAGGCGTTGCAAAAATTAGCCGGCAATAAATGGCAGCAGCTAAAAGACGAACACGATTTATCGAGACAAGCCAAAACAACAAGCTATCTCTTACAACGAGGATATGAGTTGCCATTGATAAAGCAGGCATTGCAGCAAATAAGAAGCGCAGACAACACAAACTAACCTTTCATCAAATTTCAACAAATAAAATTTATTTACACATTAGCTTTCCTTTTTTAATTTTATACAACGTTATACACAAATTAAATCCTGCCTCTATGAAAATCCTGAAATGGTTTTTGTTTCTATTGCCTTTTGCCGCATTTGCACAGCCTCAGTTGCCCGACGGATACTTCTGGAAAAAAATGGACAATGGACTGGAAGTATTAGTGATTGAAAACAATAAAGTGCCGCTGGCAACCATTGAAATTGCCGTAAAAAACGGTGCTTATACAGAAGGTCCCGCATACAGCGGACTCTCGCACTTGTTTGAACACATGTTTTTTAAAGCCAACAAAGATTATCCGAACCAGGAAAAATTTTTAAAACGAACACAGGAATTGGGCGCCATCTGGAACGGTACAACCGGCGAAGAAAGGGTAAACTATTTTTTTACGTTTGATAAGGATAGTCTCGAAGCCGGTCTGAAGTTTATGAATGCCGCCATCCGGTTTCCCATCTATCGCGTGGAAGACATGCAGAAAGAACGGCCGGTGGTGGATGGCGAATTTCAACGGGCGGAAAGTGATCCCGGTTTTCAGCTTTGGTTTGCCTGTCAGAAACGTTTGTGGGGCGATCTGATGACCCGCAAAAATCCCATTGGCGATCACAACATCATCAACACCGCAACGCCCGAAAAAATGATGGTCATCAAAGACAAGTATTATGTTCCCAACAATTCCCTTCTGGTAATAGACGGCGATGTAAAACACGATGAAGCGTTTGCACTTGCCGATGACATTTACGGCGACTGGCAAAGCAGTGGCTCCGACCCACAGACAAAATATCCGATCCCCGATTTTAAGCCGCTTGATTCTACTTCTTATTTTATAAAAGAATCGGGCATTGCGCAAACGCCTTATATCAATTACTGGTGGCAGGGACCCGATTATATACACGACTCGGCGGCTACGGTTGCGGCAGATGTATTTTCTACCATACTGGGTTTAAACTCTTCCCAATGGCAGCAGGCATTGGTAGATAAAGGTCTGGCCTCCTATGCCGGCGTTAGCTATCAAACGCTTAGTCATGTTGGTCCCATCAACATTTATCTTGTGCCCAATCCTAAAAAATTAAAAGAGTGCAAAGAAGAAGCGGATAAGCAGATTGCCATGTGGAAAAGCGATGATTATTTTACCGATGAGCAGTTGCAAAACGCAAAAGACAATATGCGCCGTGATCATATCAGGCAGACAGAAAAACCTTCTTCATTAGCCAGCCAGGCAACTTATAACTGGTGCAGCACGTCGCTAAGCTACGATACGCATTACATAGACAATGTAATGAAAGTAACACGGGCAGACATTCAGGATTATGTAAACAAATACATAGCCGGGAAACCTTTTGTTGCGGGTATGATTATCAGCCCCGACATGAATAAAACAACAATGGCTTCATCGTTTTTTAAACCTTAATTTATTTTTTGTAAACTACTTTGTTATGAAAAGCTTCTTCATAAAATATTCATCGTTTGCCGTTGCAATCGTTTGTTTTTTCAGCACTTCATTCGCACAATCAAACGAACCGTACCAGATGATGGTAGATAGCGTAAAAGTAATTGTGCAGCCAAGCGGAAACGATATTGTGGTGATACAAACCATTTTAAAAGGCGGCGTTCAGAATTATCCGGCCGATAAAGCCGGCATCGAAAGCCTTGCCATGAGTGCGCTAACGGAATGCGGCACCACCAATGATGATAAAAACAGCTTTAAAAATAAGCTCGACAAAGTAAGCGCGCAGGTATATGGCAGTACCGGAATGGATTATGCCTCTTTTGTAATGAATTGCATTAAAAGCGATTTTGATGTTGTTTGGCCTTTGTATGCCGGTGCGTTAACAACGCCACGCTTCGATGCCAAAGAATTCGACCGCATTAAGCAGGACGCCATCAACAATCTGAATGCGCAGGCTTCGCAGCCCGATTATGCCATTAGCAAACTGGCGAAAGAAACCGCTTTTGCCGGAAAAAATTATGCAAAATCGCCCGACGGCACTGAAGCAACCGTAAGCAAGCTAACGGCTGAGGAAACCAAAGATTATTATCAGTCTATACTAACCAGATCGCGAATGATAATGGTGGTTGTCGGGGAAATTGACAGCAGTGTTTTAAAAGAGAAAATAAGTTCCATGCTGTCCGCAGTGCCGCAGGGTAAGCCTTTTACACTGGATAAAGAAAGCTATGTTCCCGGTCAGAATACCTTCATTTCGCAAAAGAAAGAACTTGCCACCAATTACATACAGGGCGTAACCGGTGCGCCTTTACCTGGCACAAAAGATTACAATGCCTTTGTGCTTGCCATGCGCATTTTTTATGACAAGCAATTCCTGGAAGTAAGAACCAACAATGGATTGTCTTACGCGCCGCAAACTTATTTTGATGGCGGTCTCTCGCCTTCTTCCAACATTGTGGTTTCTACCACCGAACCGAACAAATACATTGGCGTATTGACGAAGCTGGTTGACAAAACAAAGAAGCAGGGCTTTACGCCGGAGGAAGTAAAAAATATGAAAACGACTTATATTACTTCATTTTATTACAAGCAGGAAACCAACAATGCGCAGGCGTCTTCTTTAGCGTCCAACGAAGTGCTGCATAACAACTGGCGCAGATCGGTAACGCTGAATGATGATTTGAAAAAAGTAACACCTGCCGATGTAAGCAAGGCATTCGATAAATACATGTCAAAAATTACCTGGGTTTACCAGGGCGATCCGGCTAAAGCCAATGCAAAACTGTTTACACAACCGGTTATATCAACGCCTGCCAAAGTGCCGGAAGTGATATTGGATAAAAAAGTGAATTAAGAATGCGGCAGGTTCGGTGCGAGTGATTTTTACTGTTTTTTAGTTGGTGGGCAAGATAGAATGCGGAGAAGAAAACTTTGATCACATTCAGAGCTATGTAACAACAAAAAGCAGTCAGATATTTTCTGACTGCTTCGTTAATACTGTGGACCCACCTGGGCTTGAACCAGGGACCCTTTGATTATGAGTCAAATGCTCTAACCAGCTGAGCTATAGGTCCGGTGAATTTCGATTTGAAATTCAAATGGGTGGCAAAAATAGAAGATTCAGAGTAATCTGACAAGAAGTCTCAAAAAGACAGAATCGATTTTTCTGATTAAACGGTAAGAAAGTTTGTTAGCTCTCTCTTTTAATCTTGACTGATGATGAACTGTAAAGCTATTATTTGTCTGTGTTGTAATGACTCAGGTAATCTCAATCTACCAGAAATTCTTATTAGTGCCTTGAAATCAGTTTCACATTGAGAATCTAAATTTCTCAATGTGAACCGAAAAGAAATTTACCCGAAATCAAGCCGCTTTTTCTGGAAGCTTTCTTTCATTGAAAATTCAAAACTGCCCAGGTAGTTTTCGGTAGTTTTCAAATCTTTATGCCCTAAGCTTTCGCTTATGAATTCAATGCTGGCTCCTGATCTTTTTAGCACAGTGGCAAATGTGTGACGCGCGACTTAAGTTGTCAGCTTCACATTTATACCCAAGCTAAGTCCCATTCTTTTCGTATGCTTATTGACAGTCTTTGTAAATTGTTTGATACGATTTACTTCCACTTTTAAAGTTTCGGTTCCCTGCAATATTCCAAACACAAAATTATCCGGCAATTTTGATGGATTTTCCCATTTATCAATACTGGTTTTGAGTTCATCGCATATTACAACAACGATAGGTTTCAAATCCTTTTTTGTGCTTCTTTCCGATTTGGAGCGTAGGAATACGATTGTATCCGATGAAATGTTTTTATAACGAAGCTTGGCGATGTCTTTCATATTGGTTCCATTGCACAGGTAGGTAAACATCCATAAATCTCTGATTTTCACCTCAAAAGGATTTCGAACCGGATAATTCATAATGTCACGAATATTGGCTATGGGTAAAGCTCTTTTTACATTCCTTGAAGATGGAATCTGATATTTTCGTTCGCCGAACGGATAAGCGCTCCTCGTCATATATTCAATTTCAGTTGCTTCCTTAATCACGCTTCAAACATTTCTTAAATAAATCCCTGCTGTTGATATTGATCTTCCTTGAGTAAGCTTCCAATCTTTATATTGCTGAAGTAAAGCCGGAGTAATATCTGATAACAAAAGTTTTTTGATTTTTCCATCGGTATAAAATTTTTCCAGAGATGTTTTAGCCCATGAGAATGTTTCAGCCGTTCGTAAACGCTTTTCTTTTTCCAATCTGGCTTGAGCATTTTGTAACAGCGCAAATAAATCTTCGTTCTTGACAGCATTTTGATTAAATACTTCTTCGAAATTCTCGAAAGAGAACCGGGACATATTTCGAATGATTGTGGCAGCTTTATGTTCTATGCTTTCAAAATACAAATTCAACTCTTTTGCCTCTTTCTTCGGATTATTTGCCTGGGTTCGTTTCCAGTCTTCTACAATCAGATGGTATTCAGCGGGTTATATCTTTGCCCGCGGTTGTGGGTAATGCGAAGCTTAACCGCATAAGTTCCATCATTTCTTTGTACACGTTTATCTAATATTACAGCCGTTATTGCCATACTCTTTTCGGTTTTTTGATACATACCAAATACATACAATTTTCAAAGTTTAATAAAACAAAAACCATCAAAATTGATGGCTTCTGTTTTTTCCTTTCTGAATTATTATATGACTTTCGAGTTCGATTTCATTCAAACTTTTCCTTTTTCTTTTAAGTACCGATTCGTCCACTTCAGACCTTTTGAAATAAATTAATTTGCCGGTTGGTACATAATGAGGAATGAGCCTACCGCTGGTCAATTTATACATAGAAAAGCTTTTCTGCCTAAGTAAAAACATGCTTCTTCAAAAATCAGAATTTCCTTTTGCAGAGGATAGAGCATTTTGTTTGCTATTTCCATTTGCCCATTCTTTTTATTTTCTATTGAATACCTCCTATTTTAAATTGCGTAAGAACTTTCTACTCGATAAAAACCCAACTCGGCGAAATTGCAAACTTCGCCACATCTATCTTACTGTTTACAACTTCATTCTCAAAACAGTTGGAAACTGAATTATACAGCCAGCGCAGTTGCAAGCTTCGCTGAGCTTTTGTAAGTTACAACTTGTTAACACTTTTCTTTCTGTTTCTGTAAGCCGTAAACACAAATTCAAAGGCAACAAAAAATAATAAACAGGTACAAATGTAGGTGTGTTATCGATTTATTTTTATAAGCGCAATTTGCAAATCAGGAGATTTACGGACGATGCGGCATAGTTATGATAATACGCCAAGCGGGTGTTGGTAAAACAGGATGATGGAATCTTTTTTAATGTCAGATTTATTTAACTCTCTTAAAAACCATTATAGCAAACGTGCCGGGAATAATATCTCTTGTACCCGTTACAAATTTGGGAGCACTAAAATATATATTCCCGGTTGCCTTATCGAATGTCATGGTTTTAGCCCGATAGGTGGTTTGTAATGTCTGCGCTACTTTATAATCATCTGCAGAGTTTTGTTTGATTATCGTCGCAGTTCCATCACCGTTTGATACCATTACGAGTTTGTTATCAGCGTCATAAATAACAGCATCTACACCGGCTCCAATCGGAACTGTTGTTATCACCTTGCCGGTCTTGATATCTACCACACTCATGCCTTTGTTTTCGCGACACACAGTAAAGGCGCGTTCATCAGCTTTGTCAAGCGCAATACCGGTAGGTCCACCGCAGGGAGCCAAAGGATATGTGTGTGTTACTGTGAATGTTTTCGTATCAATCACATTCATGCTGCTTTTATCTTCCAGGTTATTGTAAAGTAAACCATTGCCATCGGACACGGCGAATTCAGGTGCACCGCCCAAATCAATAGTTTTGATCTCTTTTAAATCTTTTGTATCCACTACACACGCAGCATTTCCATCGCCGCAGAAAACGAATACTTTTTTAGAATACGGGTCGTAAATGATGCCATCTGCATCGGGTTTGCTAAGCGGGATTGATTTAATAGTTTTCAACGTTTTTAAATCGAACACAACAGCAGCATTTCCTTTTCCATCACTGATAAAACCTTTATTGACTTCGTTTACAACCGCAATACCGTGTACGCCTTTCATGCCGGTGATAGAATCTATTACCTGCTCCGTATTCAGGTCAATAACATCTACTATGGTGCCGTGAGAAACGAATAAATGATGATTCATATTATCTATGGAAAGATAGTCGTAGCCACCATTGCCTGGCACTGGGATTGATTTATAGAATGTGTACAATGAGTCTTGTGCAAATGATTGCGTTGTACTTATGATGAATAAAAAAAGGAGAGAAATGGCACTGGATAATAATTTCATATTGTTTTACTTTTTATGAATCAAAGAAAGCTTGTTTTGATAATACGCTTCTACATCATTCCAATTGTAATAGGGATAAGATTGGGTAATTACAGGCAGGGCAACTTCTTTCTCATTCAACAGCACTTTCAGCAAATAATTTTTGCCATTGCTGTATAAAATCCATTGCACATTCGCACTCATCGGTATTACTTCTGAAGCCTGCCAGCTTTTTGCAAAGGTGAATACAGATTGACTTGTTTTTGAAGCCGCCGGAATACGCAATAAGGCAGCCAGCGGAGAGATTGCTTCGGCATGAGTAAAGCGAAGAACCGCGTTATATTTTTTAAATTGAATGGCGCTATCAGTAGTGTATATCATATCCCGCAGCAACGGTGCAGCGATGAATACCTGTATGCCATTGTGATTATCAGCCGGACCTTTTTCATAGAAATCCGATGCGCTGGTTATCATATCAAACCAAAGCAGGGATTGTTTAGGAAAGGCTTTGCCAATATCAGCTAACGCCTCTTTATTTTGCCCCTGCAGTTCTTCTGTTGTCGAAAACATAGACGCATATACATCATACAAAGCCAGACAGAACGCGGCCTCGCTAACAGGTTGCTTCTTATCTTTACTTACACTGTTTATTGCACCTTTATCAAGTTTGCTGATGAAGGCTTTTGCAAAGAGATTTTTACACACCTCACCCGCTGCTTCGCCAGTCCGTTTATCATTCATCAGTGAATCTTTATGATTCCTGATTACTTTACCTGATAGGTAAGTTTTATATGCCTCGGACAAATCGTAGAAGCGAAGAATACTGTCAGACGCTGCCGGAAAAATAACGGATTGCACTGCCGACGAATCATATCCCGGCAAGCCTGACAAAAAAGCTTTTGCGCTTTGCTGCGTGCGCAGTTTTTCTGTCATTTCAACAAGCAATTTCCCGTTTGTAAATACACCCTGATTGCCTTGGTACATTCTTGTTGCAATGTCGTGCTGCTCCTGCTCACCCAACTTTGTGATATTGCCGTAATTGTTTCTCTCAATGTCTTCCAATAGCTGAATATATTTATAAATCAGCTTGCCTTTTCCGGTTAATGCATCTTCTTTGTTTGCCCGCTGCATCACATCTGCCACCAATAGATCTTTCTGTGCCGATGTCTGGAAACGTGCGCCATGCCTGCCTGTATAATTTATGAAGACAGCTTTGTAACCATCAGGCGCTTTTGTATAAGTAAGCTGCTGCGTATGGTATGGAGTTTTCGTATTCAGATAATAATTCTGAGCGAACAATAATACCGGTGCAATGAGATTTAGCAGGGAAAGAAAGAGTGGCTTTATCATGCGTATATAAAAAAGAGAACACAGCCTGTTTATTCCGTGTTCTCTTTTTAGAATATTAGTGAAGGTTAGATTTGCTTGCATCGGATGTAAATGCGCCTAAATCTGAACTATACGCCGCATTGCCAGAACCCAAAGCAGGTGAACCCGTTTGCAGATGAAAATCGTTTGTTGTAGCTACGCCATTCGGAGTGGCAATTTTACCATCAAAACTTTTAAAGTTCGGGTCTTTATCGCTTACAGCCGTAGATATTAAATCGGTAGCCTGCGGCTTTCCAACGCCATCGCCCGGATAGAAATTACTTCTTAAATTGATGGAAACATTTGGTGTAACGGTTGTATCACTATAGGTATCGGCGGATGCATAAAACAGATTGTTACCATACTTAATATTTAACGTATCAGCATCCTGGAAAATTTCAAGTCCCTGATAGTTATCCACCATGATATTATTATAAATATTTCCTTTTGCATTTAAGCCAACAGAAATGCCTCTGCCTGGCTCCGCGGCACCCCTGCGCCAGCCATTGCTTACCAGTGTATTGTTATATATATCTACAACGGTTTGCGGAAAAGGAATGGTGCTGCTGGTCTCTAATTTAATACCGCTGCCTGCCTGGCTGTAAATCACATTGTAAGCCACCGTGCCTGTTACGCCGGTTTTTAAATTAATAGCTTCGCCATCGGTGCTACCGGAAGATAAAATGGTGTTTCTCACGATGGTAACTTTTGCGCCGTTCTGCATTCGCAAGCCATCATCCTGCCCGTTTGAAACCCATGAATCTTCAATGTCCACATTGATGGGAGCATCTACAAATAATGTTTTGCGCGGGCTGCCGGTTGGGTCGGCGCCACCCGTATTAGCAATGCTTGTCCATTTGATGGTTACCGACTGCGCACTATCGCACTGAAACCCGCCCCAGGAACCAGGTGTATTGCTGCTTGAGTTAAAAGTAACCGGGCTTGCCTGCGTGCCGACCAACAGCAAATTACCCATGATGCTGATTTGCGCATTGTTGGAAACAATTACGGTAACACCTTGCTGAGCCGCGAGCGTATCACCTGCTTTCACGGTAACATCGCCGGTGATGGTGTATGTGTTGCCGGTAGTAAACGTGCCTTTTACAAAGCCTGTCACATTGCCTGGTGTAATTGGGTTTGACGCCGGAATAGTGGGCGTTAGCACCGTTGTGGTTTCTGTTTTTTTACATGAAGTCAGAATGCCTGCCGCCAGCAGAACAACTGCCACCTGATTGAGACTTGTTTTCATAGTATCTGTTTTATTTTACATTATAACTGGTAACGTAAGCCAAGGAGGAACGAAGATTTATAGAGATCTTTCCCGACTGTGAGTGTATTGATTTTATAGTAAGTAGGCGTGTTGAGAAGGTTGTTGAATTTGCCGAAGAATGTAAAGTGCTTTTTCGGTCTATACTCTGCCGATGCAGACAGGAAAGATTGTGGCTGCTGGTAATAATCAAAACCGTAAACCGGATACACCTGCGCCAATGTTTTACCTACATACTGGTAAGCTACCTGCGCGAAGAATTTTTTTCTTATACCACGATAAAAAACAGAAAGATTCGCCGTGTTGTTTGTTTGCCCCTGCATAGGTCGCTTCTGTAGTTTATCAACGGTTGTCTGCGCCTGCAGATCGGTAAAAGATTTTATTGAAAATATCCTGGAATAGATGTATGTATAATTTGCCGTAAAGCCAATTCTGTTAAAGGTTTTAGCGTACACCAGTTCAGCTCCATACAAAGTAGCTGTGCCTAAATTTACTGGCTTGTAGGTAGTGCCATTCACATACGCATACTCTATGGGGTCTTGAATGCGCTTGTAAAAACCGCCTACAAATAACTGCTCTTCCTGCCTGGGATAGAGTTCGTAACGCAGATCAAAATTATCTGCTGAGGAATGTAACAAATCAGGATTTCCCCGCTCATTGATTGCTGAGCTGTTGTTAAGGATTGTATAGGGCACCAACTCATAATAATTAGGGCGTGCTATGGATTTAAAATACGAAGCCCGTATATTGGTTTTGTTGTTTAGCTTATACTTCAGCATAATGCTTGGCAATACATCAGTATAGCTTTTATCCACAGCATTAATGTTTCCCGGATGATATGTATTGATGGTAAAACCTTGTTGCGTATACTCCGCCCTCACACCGCCGAATACATCCAGCTTGGCAGATGATATTTTTGCTTCTGCATAGCCAGCCGAAACATTCTCATAAGCATGGTAATTATTAACATCAAAGTCATACGTGCCAGCCGTGTTGTACACAATCCATTGCGCATCATTGATGTTGGTAAATACCTGCTTTACGCCACTGGAGTTTACGGTCGGTCTTAAATCATACTCGTCCTGCTTGTTGAACCGTTCTTTGTGACGGTACATGCCGCCGGCTTTTATATCAATATGTGTTTTGCCAACATCTGTTTTATAGGTAATGTTTGCAAGCCCGCTCAGATCCCTGTCTTCATTGTGCTGCCAGATGCGCGTAATGTCATCAAAGTAGTCGGGCGTGGTAACAAACGTATAAGGCGAATTGGCTTCCGCTGATGTATGCACGGTGTCAATCTTTTTATTTACGCTGATGTCAGCCCGGTCAGGTGTTCGCTTTGCTGCGGTCGAATAGACACCTGCCCAGTCAAAGAGTAAGTGTTTAGATAAAATATGAGCGCCTTCTACTTTTGCATTCTCAACGTATTCGCGGTAGGTGAGGGATAAATAATCTGTGCTTACCGGGCCGGTTCCTGGTACGGTTCTGCCGCCGTTGCCGCCTAATATTGCCGTATCTATGCTCAGGCGGGCTTGCGCCAGATAGCTGTACAAAAACACATTGGTCAGGATAATTTTATTCTTTGCATTGATATTATAATCTGCATGAAGCGAGATGCCGTTGTTCATTTGCTGTGTGGAAAAGGTGCGGTTTGATACATCGCTGATAGCAGGTATGGATAAGTGTACATCAGGCACCACCAAATTCAAAATGGAATTGGTTCCATAGTACTGGTTCTGAAAATTATCACTGATGATAAAGCCAAGCTTTTTGTTTAAAAAACGCCTGCCATATGTTACGGCAACAATGCCCGTAGGCAGCGCATTTTCCTTTGTAAAGTCAAGATTGGAACGACTGAAATCATTGGGCTGAGCAATATAACTGCTGCCATATTTTTCACTCAGACTCTTTGACTGAATGTCTTTTTTTGAGAATAAGGTATATTTCCTGTCAAAAAATATCGCACTGTAGCCTGCCGATGCCGAAGCGATAAAGGTGGTAGTGTCAGGCGCATCTTTCATTACCAGATTTACCGTGCCGCCAATGGCATCGCCTTCCATTTCAGGCAATAATGTTTTGCTGATTTCTATGCGTTGCAACAATTCGGAAGGCACAATGTCTAATGGAACAAATCTTGACTTTTCATCAGGGCTGGTTATCTTCACTCCATTCACCAATGTATTGTTGTAACGGGGTTCCAAACCGCGCACAATAGCATAGGCTTCATCGGCACCGGAATTCTTTTGCAGCGTAACGCCGGGCATACGTTGTAATACATTGGCTGCATTCACATCGGATGATCGCTGAATGGCTTGCGCAGAGATAATGTTTACAATGTTGTTTGCATTTTTTTCGGATAACCGCGAAGAAGACTCCAGCTCATGATTGATAGTAGAATAAACATTTACATCGGCAAGAGAGCCTGTCTTTTGTATAAGAGAAATGTTTATAAACAAAGGTTTTGTATCTACAATAACCTGACGGGAATCATTTTTATAACCCACAAACTGAACAAGCAACCGATAGCTGCCGGAAGGAAGATTTTCAAATACGAATTCTCCCTTGGTTCCGGTTATTTTGGAAAACTTTGCTGTCTTACTTTGAATGGTAACAACTGCTCCGGAAAGCTTTTCTTTGGAAGCGCTGTCTGTTGTTACACCGCTTATCTGTGCCTGCGCCTGCATGCTCAATATCACGACAAATATTGTAGCTGCCATTTTCATTAGTAGCTGCATAAGAAAATTTCAACACAAATGTTTGTGCTAATTTTTCTTTATTCTTCTCATTTGCTGATTATTAACCGAGCGGTAATAGTTTGATAATTTAATGTTGACATAAACTACAGAATCTGCTCAGAATTGCATATAATGAGGTATAATCTCCATTGGTTTTGTTGCATGATAAGTAAAAAGTTGCGAGATATTTATATACTTACTAAATAGAAGCATTAAATTAGTCTGAACCGAACCCGGCGAAGTTATTACAAAGAGTACTCGACGAAGTTTGCAACTTCACCACATCTATCTTACCGTTTACAACTTCATTTTCAAAACAATTGGAAACTGAAATAAACAGCCAGCGCAGTTGCAAGCTTCGCTGAGCTTTTGGGCAGTGCTCTTACCATAAAAATAAACGGGGTTAACATCTGCTTCAGAAGTTATGTGCAGATATAACTCTTTGCGCAGCAACCGGGTAGAGCGCCAATGTTGGCAGCAATTCCAAACGACGCGCAAGCCGGATGACCGCTTTTGTAAACTTTACTACAACATTTACCAGGCTGGCTACTTTTTGTAAATATGCAAAGCTGAATTTTGCATCCTGATTAAATAAACAAACAAATCATGGAAAATCAAATTCAGGCAAAAGTGGTGGCAATCACCGGCGCAAGCAGCGGCATCGGCAGGGCGATAGCAATTGAACTGGCAAAAAATGGCGTTAAAGTGGTGTTGGGTGCGCGCAACACAACCCAGTTGGAAAAGATTGTTGAGGAGTATCAAAACCCGTCATCATAAAGCGGTCAATTTCTTTGCCTTTGTTTAAAAAGTTTGACTGATGCGTTCGGTTGTAAGCATTTAAATAAGCAATGGCAACCCATTGGTTATCGTCGTAAAAACGCGTATCTTGTTTTTCAGCCGTTGCATTCTCACCGTAACTTCTGTTGCAAACTGACTAACACTTCAAGGAATGTGAAAAAAAGGATTGTTTATTATTTCACTTTTTTGCAAACTTCATCTTTTCCATTGTAATGTGAAATAAGCGTTGTAATATTTCCCTGCTCATCTTTTACAAATTCAATTCTTGCATTAATAATTGTAAGCCTGAAATTGTTTTCATCTTCAGCAAATAAAGGCGATTTGGGAAGATTGCCGGCAGGCGCTGCTATTTGTAAAGTATTATTTTCTAACGTAACAAAGGCATGATGTTTTTTATCAAAAGCATATTCTCCAACGTATTTTCTTAAGATGGAATCTGACACTTTTACTTCAGTGTGCTTGTGCATTAACTCGTAAGGTTTATGAAAAATAATAGCTGATAAATCAGCATTCATTCCATTCAACGCTTCATCAAACCAACCTTTATTATTTAGTAAGATTATTGTTACATTTTCAGTTGGATAATAACATAAGTAAGCGGTAAAGCCGGGTATGCCGCCGCCATGTGCAACATTCATTTTTCCATATAAAGAATCAATAAACCAACCATAACCATACTGTTCCAGATGTGGTGTAAAGGCTGCTTTCCAAGAATGTGCAGAAAGGATTTTTTTATTGGCAATCGCCTGCGCCCATTTATACATATCGCCGGTTGTACTATAAATTGCGCCTGCGGCATACGTTACGGTGGAATCCCATCTCCAGGCCGATGCTACCTTTTGAATTGTATCAGTTACACTTTGATAACCTGTTGCAATATTGGTGTCTGACGAATGCTTAAAATCAAATAATGAATGTGTCATTTGCAGTGGTACGAAAATAAGATCACGTACATTTTGTTCATAAGATTTGCCGGTTACTTTTTCTATGATTAACCCAAGTAAATAATAATTGGAATTGCTGTAGTGAAATTGTGAGCCGGGTTTGAAGTCTAACTCATGTTTAAACATAATATCCAACACCAATTGTTTGTTCACAGGGTTGCATACAATATCCGAATCTTCTGCATCAATATCGTTTGTATAATTGTAAATGCCGGAAGTATGCGTAAGTAAATTCGCCAGCGTTATCTGATCCGCATATTTGAATTGCGGAAAATAGGTGGAGAGCTTATCATTTACAGAAAGCTTTTCTTCTTCCTGCAATTTTAAAATTACAGTTGCCGTAAATTGTTTGGTGATAGAACCGATTTGAAAAAGTGTATTTGAATCATTCAGAACATGGGTTGCAAAGTTTTTATAGCCATAACTTTTTTGTAGTAAAATTTTTCCATGCTGTGCAACTAATGCAGAGCCGTTGAACTTGTAAAAGTTATTTGCCGATATTAAATACTCATCAAGCTTTTGAGAAATTGAATCAGCTTGCTGTTGCGCTTTTAAATTAAAAAAGACAATAGTAAAGATGATGATTAAAGCCGCTTTAGAGTTCTTCATACTTTTTTTTCTTTTACTTTTTTATCATAAATAAAATCTTTGCTGGCCGTATTGTCATTAAAGAATTGAGATATTGTTGTAATGCAATAATAATGATCCGGAATAACGCCGCGTTCTTTATCTCCGCCGGTTGTAGCGAGCTTGCCATACACAATAAAGTATGCACGTTGGTTTTAGAATTTAGATACGTGAGGTCAGGTTTAAACAGTTACAGATATTCTACAAAACCTCTTATAACGAAAACCATTTATTTCATCGCTACATCTTCCCGTTTCATCTTTAGCTTTCCCGTTACAAACACGCCGATACGCTTACCTTCGGTTAAGCCGTTGGTAATGGCGGGCATGTAATGAATGCCGCCGTAAAAACGGCTGATGGCGGCTTCGTGCGCGGCTTGCGTAAAGGAAGTATAGGAGCGCACGGGCAAACTGAATTCGTTCTCCGTAGAATCGGCAAAAGAAAAATGATCTCCGAATAATTTGGTTAATACAACGGCAGCCGCAGCCGATACCACGCTGTGCCCGCTCGTGTATTCGGGGAACGGCGGCGTTTGCAGAGCAGGCAGCCAGTTGGTGTCTATGTATTGATTGATATACGTTTCGGGGCGAATGACTTTGCTGCGATATTTTTCGTCCCAGCAACTTACAAAACAATCGGCAAGCGTAACGGAAAGATACGCATACGCGGCGGCAGACTGTACCGCATTGGCATTGGCTTTATTGCAAACCAGGCGCGTAATGTTTTCCCAGTGCCCGTTGGGCGAAATCTTTTTTGTGGCAAACATAACATGCCCTTTTACATTCACCTTAAACGGATTGCAATCCCAGAAATTGGCAATCGCATTCTGTTCTGACGGCTGATTTACACCGGCTTCATAAACAGCCATTGCATTTTTATAAAACTCACTTGTTTTTTTGGTTGAAAAAGAAGGCGGCGAAACGGGCTTAAACTGCGCTGCCGAATCAATTACAAATGTTCTCATTCTGTTCCAGTTGGGCTCAATGGCTTTAATGTAAGCCGGCGGCGTTGGCTTCCACGATCCGTCGTCTTCATGCACGGCATAGCGCGGCATGGCCCGCGTTTCTTTGTATTTGTCTTTTGCCGCCCAGGCAACAATGCTTTGCGCTATCAGCTTACCGTAAGCAACCGAATTGTTCAGCACATCACCTGGCATGCCGTCAGCTTTGCATTCGTTCAGCATAAGGGTGTCAAACGCTTCAATTTTATCTTCCGAAATCACAAAGGCTTTGCCCGTGCTGAGTATTGCCTGAACGGCTGCCAGGGTATGGCTGATTTCTTTGCTGCTGTCGGGTTGCGGTAAGGCCGGCAAGCCATGCAACTGACCGGCCAGGCTGATGTAGTTTTTATCGGAAGGAATAATGGCTTCGTAACCCGCAATGGTAACATACGCATAGGTGCGGCTGGCAACCGGCGGCGAATAAATATCATATACCATTACATCGGTTACTTCCTTTATGGCGCGGTGAATGAAGTTTGCCTGCTCTGTTTTATCCCGCCAGCTTTCCTGCTGTGCAAAGCAGGAAGCGGAAAGTATAAAAAAACATAGCAGCATACACATTTGCCTCATAGCGCATCTCTTTTTGTTCCTTTAAAGGTAGTGATTGTAATTTTTACGGCGTTTTTTTCTACCGGCAGGCTACGTGATGACTGCGATAAAAAGGTTGAGCCATAATAAAACTCTTTGTGCTTTTTATAGCCGTTTTTATAGGTGATATCGGCGCTGAAATCGTCGCTGCGCAATGGAATCCATTTTATAATATTCCGGTTGAAGGAAGAACTTTTCCGGTACGCCATCAGGCTATCCTGGTTTTGCGTGGCAAGTGTAATGTCTTCGCCTTTTGCCGTATGAATGGTGGCCAATGCTTTGGCATCGCCCGGCACAAAAAAGCCGCTCTGTTGCATTGTAACGGGAGTAAAATTGCCTTTGCCGTCGCCCTGCAGATATAAGCCCATAAATGCATCGTGCCTGCCGCTATACGGTTCCATGCTGTAATCGTTTCCTACCATCAGCACATCCAGGTTGCCATCCCCGTTTATGTCCTGGCATTGTATGCCATACACCGGCGCTTCCTGCGCCTGCGGTGGCAACGCGTGAATGGCGAAATTGCCGTTGTCTTTGTTTTCAATATAACAGGTTGCCATGTCGGTTGCCAGCAAAACCGTTGCGCCTTCTTTGTCTTTTGCGCTCCACATATCATCCAGCGAAGCGGCGCCATACGCTTTATAAGTCGGATATTTTTTACGGGTAGAAATCATTTGGTTTGCCAGGTCGTCTTTGGTTGTCATCGGGTACAATTTGCGCGAGCCGTCCGGCGCTTTCATATAGCAAAACACCATCGGGTCCAGCAAGCCGTTATTGTCGAAGTCTTTGGCATACAAAGTCAGCGGTTCTTTTGGCGAGCTGCAGTAGTTGGTATTTAAGCCAAGGTTCCCGGCGATATAATCCATGTCTCCGTCGTTGTCAAAATCGCCCGCTGCCAGACTATTCCACCAGCCGGTATGGTTTTCAATACCTGTTTTTACCGCAACAAACGCATTGCCCGTATTCTTTAAAAATGTAACCGGCATCCATTCGCCACACAGCACCAGATCGGCCCTGCCGTCGCCATCGAAATCTGAAAATAAAGCATCGGTTATCATCCCGATATTTTCTAACTGCGGGCAATATTTCTCCGTAACATCAATAAACTTTCCGCCATCGTTCTGATACAAAAAACTACGTGGTGCAGCCGGATATGCACCAGACATAACACGACCGCCGACAAACAAATCAAGATCGCCGTCGCCGTCAAAATCGGCAGCGCGAACACAGGAGCCATTGGTAGAATCTAAGGGTAACGCACCGCCGGTTTTGGTAAATTTTCCTTTGCCGTTATTGATAAACAAACGGTCGTTGCTGATTTCATTATTCGGCGGAATTTCGTAGCTGCCGCTTACGAGATATAAGTCTAAATCCTTATCGCCGTCCGCATCAAAAAGCAATGCGCCCATATCTTCGTACAAGTCATCATCTTTCTGCGCAAAGCGCGACGAATCCAACACAAATTTTCCGCTTGCATTCTGCATGAAAAATACACCGCGGTTGCCCGATGAACCGCCGATGTAAAAATCATCAAAGCCGTTGCCGTCAATATCTCCCACGGCAATGCCGGGTCCATACTGGCTTAGCTTATGCGGCAGGGAAGGCTGAATATCATAATCAACAAAATCTCTTTCTTTCGGTTTAAAACGAATGCCATATTTACGATTCGCATTGATGAAAACGGCAGAATCCAAAGATGGCTTTACAGGCTGCGCATTGCCTGCACCGGCATAAGAAACGGTTATCTGCCGGCCGGCTTTAATGTTGGTCAGCATTTGCTGTTTGCCATCGGGCCACAGCACCAGCAACGAATCAATCTGCGAAGCATTGCCCAAACCAAAATGCGCTCTTTCGTCGTCGGTGGAAAGATAGCCGCGGCAAGGCTGATGTTCGTAATACAACTGCTTTCCTTTGTCAAAATAAGCGGTAAGGCGCGCACCGAAGCCGGCCGTGTTTTTATCGCCGCCTTTTATGTTTACGGTAAGATAATGCGGCTCTTTTATTTTATCGTTCAATGTATTCTCGTAAACAAAAGCCGTGTCGTTAATATTATTAATCACTACATCCAGATCGCCGTCATTATCCAGATCAGCATACGCGGAACCATTGGAAAAAGACGGCTGATTCAAACCCCATTCCGCCGATGTATTGGTGAATGTTAGTCCGTTCACATTTTTAAATGAATAGTTGGGCAGTTTCACAACCGGCAGCGCATCCGTCATAGATAATTTGTAGGTGGTAGCCGTTGTGTTTGCGCCGCCCAGTCCATTGCCGTAATCAACGTAATCAAGGTCGGTAACGTCGCGCGGCAATCCGTTGGAGATAATCATATCGCGCAGTCCGTCATTATCAAAATCTGCCACCAGCGGGCACCAGCTCCAGTCGGTTTGATATACGCCTGCCATGTAGCCGATGTCGTCAAATACCGGGTGGCCTTCGGGCGTCATGCCACTGTTTAGCTGCAATACATTGCGCACATATTGATGCTCGTAGCCATACTTTGCGCTGTTGGTATAATTGTAATATTCGTTACCGCTTAGCATCCGTTTTTTCCGCAGGTTGTCTTCAGGCAGCATTTCCAGTGAGATGAAATCGGTAAGCCCGTCGTTGTTGATGTCCACGGCGTCGGTGCCCATCGCGTTCCATCCCGTATGTTTAAAATACTCCTGTAAATGATCGGAGAATGTGCCGTCGTGGTTGTTGATAAAACAAAGATCGTTTGATACGAAATCGTTGGCTACATAAATGTCGGGCCAGCCATCCTGGTTAATGTCGGTAATGCAGGCGGCGTGCCCCCAGCCTTCCATGGTAATGCCCGCCTGTTTCGATACATTGGTAAATGTGCCATCGCCATTGTTCCGATACAGGCGATCCGTGTTTTTCGCGGTGCCGTTGCTTACTTTAGGGCGAAATTTGATGGGCGTTTTCGGGTCGTACAATTCATTTGTTACCTGGTACATATCTAAATCGCCGTCTTTATCATAATCAAAAAAATAAGCCTGCGTGCTAAAGCCGGTATCTGCCAATCCGTATGCCGCAGCCGATTCGGTAAAGGTGGGAATACCATCTTTGTTTACGCCCTGATTTATGTATAACAAATTGGTGCGCAGGTTTTTATCTTTGCGAAACGAACACGATACATAAATATCCGGCAATCCATCGGCATTAATATCAGCTACCGATACGCCGGTGCACCATCTGCCATCGCCACTTACGTTTGCAGCATTTGTTACATCTTCAAACTTCATCGCGCCTTTATTAAGATACAGTTTATTGGAAACCATGTTGCCGGCAAAATAAATATCCATCAATCCATCACCGTTAAAATCGCCGATGCCCACGCCGCCGCCATTGTAAATATTCGCCTGGTTTAAGATGTTCAGCGAATCGCTTTCGGTAAGCTGATTGTTAAAGGTAACACTGGTTTGTGAAGGCGGAAGAAGATGAAATAAGGTGTTGCTTTGCTGGGCAAAGACATTAAAAGAGGTAATGAAAAGAAACAGGATTACAAATATGAATGTAGAATAATATCGTTGCATAGGAATTGTAAAGTGAAGTTTCAAACGGCGAACGCAAGTGTAGTTCATTTATTTTTGGTAACCAACAACCATTAAAAATCAAAAGTATTTTTAACAGTTAAAGCCGGGCAAATGTGCAATATCCAATGCAAAAAATTACACAGGAATATAAACCGTTTACCGATAGTAAAACGTTCATTCAGAGAATCGGCTTACCATTGTAAAGCATTTTACAATTTCCATCTTATGAAAAGAATCTTACAGCTTGTTTTGCTTTTTTTTATGCTTATTCCGGTGGCTTCCCAACGGGCATTTGCACAAACCAAAACAACAGGAAACGTTTATCAGAATCCTGTTTTCGCCCACGATTTTCCCGATCCGAATCTGGTAAAAGCGCCGGACGGATATTTCTATGCTTATGCCACGCAAGCCAACTGGAAAAAAGATAGCCTGGCGGATAGTCTGCACTTCATACCGGTTTTACAATCAAAAAATTTAATGCAATGGACCTATGTGGGTGATGCGTTGCCAAAAAAGCCGGACTGGAAAGAAAAAGGCGGCATCTGGGCACCGGATGCTACGTATTACAAGGGCAGGTATTATCTCTATTACTCATTCTCTACCTGGGGCGATCCCAACCCCGGCGTTGGCTTTGCCGAAAGCAGCAAACCCGCAGGACCGTTTACCGACAAAGGCAAAGTATTTCTAAGCAAAGAACTCGGCGTTGACAATTCGATAGACCCGTTTCTGGTAGTTGACGGCAACAAACTCTATCTTGTATGGGGCAGCTTTCATGGCATTTACGGCGTGCCGCTAACCGATGACGGAACAAAAATTGCGGGCGATACGTTTCGCATAGCCGGTAATCAATACGAAGGCTCATATATTTATAAAAAAGGAAATTATTACTATTATTTCGGCTCAACCGGCACCTGCTGCGAAGGCGTGAAAAGCACGTACCGCGTGAAGGTTGGCAGGGCCGCATCTTTTAAGGGACCGTATTTAGACAAAGAAGGCAAGCCGTTGCTGGATGATGGCGGAACATTGTTGCTGCAGGGTAATGACGGCGATTCAGGCTTTGTTGGCCCAGGACACAACGGCGATATTTTTACCGATGACAACGGCGATACCTGGATACTGTATCATGCGTTTGATAAACAAAAAGGCGAAAAGAGAATGATGCTGCTGGATAAGATAGAATGGATTGATAACTGGCCATACATGCTGAATCAGCAGCCGAGCTTTACTATACATAAAGGACCCGTATTTAAGTAAGGAAACGGAATGCCATGCAAACATGAAAAGTGAGAGATGTGAGAGGTGAAAATTTTTATTTGCCGTTTTGCTTTTCAATTATTGATACAACACAACAGGATTTATTTATTAACGTAAAATTGCGTTGGCTTAATCTTGCACGGCGTAGCTTCCTTCAGTTCCGGTTACAAAAACTGCCGGTAGAATCATTCTGTTTTTATAACGCGATCTTTTTTATCAACAACGATACTAACTATGAAATACATCTTGTTTTTTCTTCTTTTCTGGCTGGTACAATCCGGCAGCTTTGCACAGCAAAACACAGGTACGCTACCCGATAAAACGGCTTTTCAAATAGCCGCGCCATGGAATGCCGATTACGATGTGCGTTCCGATGTTGCCATTGTGTATGGGTACGACAGCACCTTTCATCAGCGCGTGGCAGGGTGGAAGCAGCATGGCTACAATGTGCAGTTTATGACCGGCGTTGCGTGGGGCAATTACCAGGATTATTTTTCGGGAGAATGGGATGGCAAATCTCACCTGGATGAAGGACAGATGAACCGCAATGGCGACAGCATCGGGCACGGGCGCAATGTGCCTTATACCGTGCCGACTGATACTTACATTGCTTACTTTAAAGAACTGATAAAAAAAGTAATTGATGCCGGCATCAATACCATTTATCTGGAAGAGCCGGAGTTCTGGGCAAAATCGGGCTACAGCGAAGCCTTTAAGCGCGAATGGCAAACCTATTATGGCTTTGCCTGGATGCCGCAGCACGAATCGCCGGAAGCCACGTATTTATCTTCCAAGCTCAAATATCATCTGTATTTTAAAGCGCTGAAAGAAATTTTTTTATATGCCAAAGAATACGGGCAAAGCAAGGGCAGAACCATACAATGTTTTGTGCCCACACATTCGTTGCTCAACTATTCTTCCTGGTCAATCGTAAGTCCCGAAGCCAGTCTGGCCGCGCTTCCGGGCATGGACGGCTACATTGCGCAGGTGTGGACGGGCACTTCGCGCGAGCCGCTGTATTACAACGGCATTGAAAAAGAACGCGTGTTTGAAAATGCGTTTTTAGAATATGGCTCCATGCTTTCGATGACGGCGCCAACCAACAGAACGATGTATTTTTTAACCGACCCGATTGAAGACAGAACGCGCACCTGGGATGATTACAAACGCAATTACGAAGCTACGTTTACAGCTGAGTTGCTATATCCAACCGTGTCGCATTACGAAGTGATGCCTTGGCCAAACCGAATTTATAAAGGCAAATTCAAGGTAGAAGGAACCGATGAAAAGCAACCGATTTCCCCGGCTTATGCCACGCAGATGCAGGTGATGGTAAACGCGTTGAATACGATGCCGGCATCGTCTGATGAAATCAACGGCAGCAAAGGCATTGGCATTCTGGCAGGCAATTCGATGATGTTTCAGCGCTTCCCGACGCATGAGGGTTATGAAGATCCGCAGCTATCGGATTTTTACGGAATGATATTGCCCATGATAAAACGCGGTATTCCTGCCGGTATCGTGCACATGGAAAATTTGGAAAACGCTTCAGCTTTGCGCAATACAAAAATTTTGGTAATGAGTTACTCCAACATGAAGCCGCAGTCTGCCAAAGTAAATAACCAGCTGGCAGACTGGGTGAAAGGCGGCGGCACGCTCATTTATTATGGCAGAGATAACGATCCTTTTCAAAAAGTAAAAGAATGGTGGAACACAAACGGCATGACATACGCCGCTCCTTCGCAACATTTGTTTGAACAGATGAACATTGTATTTTCTGACAATAAAATGCTATATCGTTATGGCAAAGGAACGGTATATATTGTAAGAGAAGACCCGAAAGAAATAGTGCTGAAGCCCAATGCTGACACCGCTTTTACATCGCTGATAAAAACAACCTATGAAGCAGCGGACCACGATAAACTCGCCACGAAAAATTATTTTTATGTAGAGCGAGGACCCTACATCATAGCTTCGGTGATGGACGAAAGCGTCAGCGATTCGCCGCTCGTAATTCGCAGGCAGGTGATAGATATGTTTAATCCTAAGTTGCCTGTACTAACCCAAAAAACAGTGCAGCCGGGGCAGCAGGCTTTTTTATTTGATGTAAGCAAAGCCGGCGATAAACAAAAGCCGCAGGTATTGTGTGCAGCGTCGAGAGTATATGAAGAAAAGAGAATCAAAAACGGTTATTCATTCGTTACAAAAAGTCCGGACGGCACCAACAATGCAATGCGTATATTGTTGCCGGCAAAACCCAAATTGGTTGTTATGAAAAAGATGGACAACAGCATTCTTTCCGATACATCATTTGATTGGGATGAAGCATCTCATACCTGTCTGCTTACCTTTGCGAATGCGGCAGAAGGCAGGCAGGTACAAATTAACTGGTGATACGTTTTTTTGAACGCCATGATGATAGGGAATGATTGCGCATACTCTCATTTTATTCATCTTTGTTCTGATAAGTTCTACATTTAAAATTTACAAATAGCCTGATGAAAAAATCAATGATGTTAATGATGATGATTGTATGTATATCATCCATCCACGCACAGATTACAAGCGAAACATACAGCCCGGTTGATTATGTGAACACCTTAATGGGAACCGATTCCAAGCCATCGCTTTCCAACGGCAACGAATACCCTGCCATCTGCGTTCCATGGGGCATGAATTTGTGGACGCCGCAAACCGGCAAAATGGGCAGCGGCTGGCAATATACCTATGATGCTGATAAAATAAACGGCTTTAAGCAAACGCATCAGCCATCGCCGTGGATGAACGACTATGGCAAGTTCGCCATCATGCCGGTTACCGGCAAAGCCGTGTTTCAGCAGGAAAAAAGGGCAAGCTGGTTTTCGCACAAAGCAGAAACGGCAACGCCGTATTATTACAGCGTTTACCTTGCCGACCACGATATTACCACCGAAATTGCGCCCACGGAACGTGCGGCTTGTTTTCGGTTTACGTTTCCCAAAACCGACAGCGCTTTTGTAATTGCAGATGCTTTAGACAAAGGTTCTTATATCAAAATCATTCCTTCGGAAAACAAGATTATCGGGTATTCGGTAAAATATGCCGCAGGCAAATACACCAATTTTAAAAATTACTTCGTAATGGTATTCGATCATCCGTTTACGGTAAACTATGCGTGGCACGACAGCGTTGCCGAAATGGATAAAACGGAGTTGCAGGCAAATCATGCAGGTGCGCTCGTTGGCTTTCGCATTAAGACAAAAGGCGAGCAGGTAAACATGAAAGTGGCTTCATCTTTTATCAGCGCCGAACAGGCAGAGCAGAATATAAAAGAAATTGGCAATGACGATTTTGAAACGGTAAAAGCCAAAGCCAAAGCATCATGGAACAATGTGCTGGGTAAAATAGCGGTTGAAGGCGGCAGCACCGCGCAACTAAAAACGTTTTATTCCTGTTTGTATCGCATGGTTATTTTCCCCAACAAACTGTATGAGATAGATGCGAATGGCCAGCCCGTGCACTGGAGCCCTTACAACGGTAAAATATTGCCCGGCTATATGTTTGGCGGAACGGGTTTCTGGGATACATTCCGCGCACTGTATCCGTTCCTGAATCTGATGTATCCGGCCATCAATAAAGAGATGCAGGAAGGCTTGATAAACGATTACAAAGAAGGCGGTTTTTTACCCGAATGGAGTAGTCCCGGCTATGCCAACGTGATGGTGGGAAACAATTCGGCTTCCGTGGTATCGGATGCTTATGTAAAAGGCTTGCGGGGTTACGACATCAATACTTTATATGAAGCGCTTGTGCATGGTGCCAACAACGAAGGACCGGAAGGCACCGGCAGAACCGGCGTGGCGTATTATAACAAACTGGGTTATGTGCCGTACAACGTAAAAATTAACGAGAACGCGGCCCGCACGCTGGAATATGCGTATGACGATTTCACCATTTACCAGTTGGGAAAGGCATTGCACAAGCCTGAATCTGAGCTTGCCGTTTATGCCAGGCGCTGCCTCAATTACCGCAACTTATTTGATAGCTCGCACAACCTGATGCGCGGCAAAAATGAAGACGGCACATTTGCAACACCGTTCAATCCGTTTAAGTGGGGCGACGCATTTACCGAAGGCAATAGCTGGCATTACTCATGGTCGGTGTTTCATGATATGCAGGGTTTAATTGATTTAATGGGCGGAAAGAAAATGTTTGTTTCCATGCTCGATTCCGTATTTAAAATGGCTCCCGTTTATGACGATAGTTATTATGGCGGTGTAATACATGAAATACGCGAAATGCAGATTGCCGATATGGGTCAGTATGCGCATGGCAACCAGCCGATACAGCACATGATTTATTTGTACAATTATGCCGGCGAGCCGTGGAAAACGCAGTATTGGGTGCGTGAAGCCATGAACCGGCTTTACAAAGCCACGCCCGATGGCTATTGCGGCGATGAAGACAACGGGCAAACCTCTGCCTGGTATGTGTTTTCGGCATTGGGATTTTATCCCGTTTGCCCGGCAACCGACCAATATGTATTGGGTGCGCCGCTGTTTAAAAAAGCCACACTTATGTTAGACAATGGAAAGAAGTTTATCATTACGGCGAAAGGCAACAGCGACAGCAGCCGGTATGTGCAAAGTGCGATGTTGAATGGTAAGACTTACGCGTATAATTATATCACGCAATCAGACATTCAGCAAGGCGGCAGTTTTTCGGTAACAATGGGCGATAAGCCAAACAAAACAAAAGGAACGGAGGCAAAAGATTTTCCATATTCGTTTTCCACGGATAAATAAAAAAGTAGTCATGGGCAACGCATCGTTTTACATTGATTGTTAATTGACGCTATTTTTTTTGTCTGCGAAGCAGAATGCCGCAAATACAGTTGCTTTTTAAACCATTTTTGAAACATTTGGCTCATTGATAATTTGAAGACAAATGCAAAAGATAAAGGCTGTTATTTTTGATCTTGACGGAACACTGGCAAATACGCTACCTCTGTGTATTCAGGCTTTCAAAAGCGCTGTAGAACCTCTTATCAGCCGTTCTCTTTCTGATGCTGACATTGTTGCCACCTTCGGACCGTCGGAAGAAGGTACAATCATGGCACTGGCGCCGGACGCTTACGATAAAGGAGTAACAGACTATCTTCAATTTTATAAAGCCTTGCACCACATGTGCCCGGATCCTTTTGAAGGTATCAAAGAATTGCTGAAAACACTTACAAAGAAAGGCGTGCGGATGGCAATGGTAACGGGAAAAGGAAAACACAGCACCGAAATTTCTTTACAACAGTTTAAGTTGATGCGTTTTTTTGAATTCATTGAGACCGGCTCGCCCAAAGGCGCAAGAAAAGCGGATGGCATTCGTATCATTTTAAACTCGTTACACGATATAAAAACAGAGGAAATTATTTATGTTGGCGATGCGCCGAACGACATCATTGCAAGCAAAGAAGCGGGCATTGCGGTTGTTGCAGCGGCCTGGGCGAAAACAGCAGAACCGGAAGCTTTAAAAGCGTTGCAGCCCGACGAATTGTTTTACACCATTGCCGATTTTACAGCCTGGCTGTATCAGAGAATATAAGCCGTAACTGATTGCAGAGAGAAGACAATGATCAGCTAAGTTTTTATCTTAAAAAGAAATACATCTTACAAAATAAAGAAAGTGTTTCGCTCAATCCTGATTGTTGTGCGCAAGCATTAGTTGACATTGGAAGGGCACCAGATTTGTATTTAAAGACTTACAATCTAAAAGTCAAACTTCTAAAAATTCTGATCATGCAAGTCAAACAAATCTGGGCAAACTTAGCGGTACAGGATCCAAAAAGAACTGAGAAATTTTACACTCATTTAGGTTTCAGGCCTAATACTTCCCCAACCACGCCCGAACTTACCAGCTTTCTTTTTAGTGACAAAAATTTTGTGATTCATTTTTTCAGGCAAGACAAACTGGAATTTGCCATGAATGATAAGGCAGCGAAATCGGAAAATGGCAGCGAAGTCATGTTTTCACTTTCTGCGAAAAGTAAAGAGGAAGTTGACAACTGGGCAAACAATGCTCAACAAGCAGGAGGCACAATTATAAAAAAAGCGGACAGACACGAAGACGGATTTTATTACTGCGTTTTTGCTGACCCTGACGGTCACAAGTTCAATGCACTTTTCATTGAAGAGGGAATGTAGTTAAAATAATATGATATTTCGCGTTTCATCAAGTCAAAAGAAAGTTCACAAAACATTGAAAGAACATCCGGAGTTTAACTTATACCATTTATAAATAAAAAGTAGTCCAATATTTTGGCATTGGTTTTTTGTTATACATTCCAATTTTACAACTTATGCGAATCAAGGGTTGAGAAAGCGACAAAACAGACATGAAGTAAAATTCGTTAGGTAGTTATGCTAATAAATAACATGATCAGAATTTACTTTCCCGTCTGCGACAAATATAAAGAGCAATTGCGTTGACAGGTGCAGCGGTTTAGTTATA
Organism: Ilyomonas sp.; assembly: GCA_965219515.1. Lineage (GTDB taxonomy): Bacteria > Bacteroidota > Bacteroidia > Chitinophagales > Chitinophagaceae > Ilyomonas. The sequence continues at coordinate 4,206,065 of OZ244776.1, read as the reverse complement.
ACAGTCAGCCTTCGGGCATCTTTACGGATGAAGAACTGATAACCATTTACCTGTTTTGCGTTGCTTATGAAGCGAAGTACAAAATAAAATCAATGTACAATCACATTAAAAATTATTGGCACAGCTGGTTTCCGTTGCTGCCATCCTACCAGGCTTTCAATGCAAGACTAAACATATTGTGTGATGCATTTGCAGTTTTAATGACCGACCTTTTTAGTAAGGCGCCTGTTTGTGAGGACAGGTTACAAGTGCTGCCCGGAGATTCTTTTCCGGTCATTGCCTGTTCTCATCAACGGGCAGGCAAAGTAGCCGGAGAACTGACTGATAAAGGATTGTGTGCTACTAAAAGCTTTATTTTTATGGTGTCAAAGTACACATGCCTGCATTACAAAGGCGGGGAACCGTACCCTTTCCGCAGTATGCAGAAGTGACACCGGCAAGTGTCTATGATCTGGCAATATTTCGGGATACGCTAAGCAAAACAACCGCTGACTTTTGCATTCTGTATAAAGCTTACAGTGATGCAAAGCTGGCAAAACACATGCTGGGACAAGGTAGCGTTTTACTCACACCACGGAAAGATAAAAAAGGGTGGGAAGCAGTTTTTAAACAAAGGTAACAGGCTTTCAATGATCTTTTTAACACAGCAGTCTCCACACTCAGACAACCCATAGAATCTCTGTTTAACTGGATCAATGAACTGACGCCACATTCAGCAGGCTTCTAAAGTAAGATCTGCAAACGGGCTGAAACTGCGCTTGTATGGAAACCTTGCTGTCGCAGTCTTAACCCTTGATTCGTATAAGTTATAAATGTTTACCATCACATGTAAAACAATAAGCATTCAGCTTAAAACAGCATGTCCTCTTTTTGTCTTACTGGCTTTGCGTTTTATGTGCTCAAGCGTTTTTGCAAAAGGCAAAAATGATAAATCCGGTGCGCGCGACACTACAGTAACCGGAAAAATATCTGATGCGCAGGGAAACGAAATACAAGGTATAAGCGTGGTTGAACAAAATAAAAAAAGCACTGTTTCGGACGTGAACGGAAGATTTTTATTATTGGAAATAATAAAGTATTGGGGTTACTATTTTTTCTGATACTAAAATTTATCAACACAGTATATTGAAATCGCCTGTAGAACTATCTATCAAAAAAGTAAAATTTTGTTTAGCTATATGTTTATACATTTGAACAAGTAAAATGATGCAAGGAGTTTGCAACTTTTTCGGAACGATTTTTTATTTTTTAAAGTAATCATCATGGTAAAGGAAATAAAAAAATTATCATTATTTGTTATGCTGACGTTTTTGTTTTGGTCGGCAAAAGCCCAGCAAAAACAACCAGTAAATTATGTTGATCCGCTAATGGGAACATCAGAATCACGCTGGATGCTTAACCCGGGAACGTCGCTTCCTTTTGCCATGGTGCAATTAAGTCCTGACAACCAGGGCGATCAGTGGAAATCGGGTTATGAATATACCATCGCCAGCATTGCAGGCTTTAGCCACATTCATTCCTGGACGATGGCCGGATTATCAGTGATGCCAACAACAGGTATTATTAACCCTCGTATTTATCCGGCAGAAGAGGCCACGACAACTGGTTCTACGTCGGGTCATCGTTCCCGGATAGATAAAAGCACAGAACACGCAAGCCCCGGATATTATTCGGTGGAACTGATGAATTATAAGATTAAAACCGAACTCACCAGTACAACACGCTGTGGATTTTTCCGGCTTACTTTTCCTGAAACTAAGGAAGGAAACGTTTTATTTAATCTGTTATTTCCTGCCGAGTATTCGTTTAAAGTGCTGGACGCTAAAATTACCAAAGTAAGTGATACAGAAATTGAAGGGTATTCAAAACAAACCAGTGCAGGATTTAATGATTACACCGTATTCTTTGTAGCCCGGTTTAATAAACCGTTCAAATCTTTTGGCGGATGGGAACAAAAAGACATGAAGAAAGATATATCAGAAATAACAGGAAGTGGTGATATAGGCGCTTATGTAAATTTTGAAACCAAAAAAGGCGAACAGGTTTTGTTACAAACTGCCATTTCTCTGGTGAGCATAAAAAATGCAAGGCTTAACATGGCGACAGAATTGAAACCGTTTGGATGGAATTTTGACGCCGTAAGAAAAAATGCAGGCGATACATGGAATGCTCTTTTGAGCAAAATCACCGTACAAGGCGGAACAGCAGTGAATCTGAAAAAATTTTATACTAATCTTTATCACTCTTATTGTGCGCGTACTATCTGGAGCGATGTAAACGGAGAATACCGCGATCCCTGTGAAAACATACAGAAACTGGATAATCCAAAATCACCCATGTTAGGAAGTGATGCATTCTGGAATACATTCTGGAATCTTAACCAGCTTTGGACTTTAGTGAATCCCGACATTGCCAATAAGTGGGTAAAGTCGGAGCTGGAGATGTATAAACATGGTGGCTGGTTATCAAGAGGTGCTGCCGGAATAGAATATTCAGGTATTATGGTTGCTTCTCATGAAATCCCGCTTATGGTGAGTGCTTATCAAAAAGGCATACGAAATTATGATATTGACACCTTGTATCAATCTATTATACACCAGCAAACCGTGCAGGGAATAAAGCATCCATGCGGTGGCTTTGCCGGTAACGAGCAACTGGATGCGTATATTAATTATGGATATATGCCTGCTGATTCAAGTGCAACCTCCAATACCCTGGAATATGCTTACGATGACTGGTGTGTATCTCAACTTGCCAGGGCGTTAGGTAAAACAAATGATTATAAAACCTTCACAAAAAGAGCCAGGAGTTATGAACATATTTTTGATCCCGAAACTAAATTCACGCGTCCTAAATATGCAAATGGAAGATGGCTGGAAAACTTTAATGCTATGAGCACGCCGGGTTATGTAGAAGGCAATTCCTGGCAATATACTTTTTTTGTTCCGCATAATGTAAAGGGGCTTATCAATCTCATTGGTAAAGAAAATTTTAATCGCCGGCTGAATGAAGGATTTGAAAAATCAAAAGATGCAAATTTTAATGCTACCGGCGACAGGATGGAAGATTATTACATTAATCACGGCAACCAACCCAATATGCAGGCGGCTTATTTATTTAATTATTCGGGCAAACCCTGGCTTACGCAAAAATGGGTTCGGGAAATACAAAACAGGTATTATGGATCTGACCCTTACAATGCCTGGCTTGGTGATGAAGATGAAGGGCAGATGGGCGCCTGGTTTGTAATGAGCGCTATAGGTTTGTTTGAAACAGACGGAGGTGCATCGGCGAAGCCATTTTATGAAATAGGCAGCCCAATATTTGAGAACGTTACCATTCATTTAGATACTGCCTATTATCCTGGTAAAACATTTACAATAGAAGCAAAGAATGTTTCAGAAAAAAACCGGTATATACAATCAGCGAGCTTAAATGGCAACCCGCTAAATAAGCCGTGGTTTTATCATGATGAATTAGTTAAAGGCGGCAAACTAACACTGGTTATGGGCGATAAGCCAAACGAAAATTGGGGAAGCGAGCCAAACGATGCGCCGCCATCAATGGATGGAAATTAATGTATGCCGGTTAATTTTTCTGTTTAAGGCTAAACTTCTGTGGCAGTCATTGCAATTACGGGTGGTGCTCATACATATATGACGATTTCAAAAAGAAAAAAATGACTTTTTTGATTAGAAATTTATGGATGCGATACACATAAAACACAGTCAAAATAATAAGTCTTTTCAAACCATCGCACCTGCTGTAATACGCCTCAAATACCAACTTATAAACAGATGTAAGCAGTTCACTCATTAAAATATTTAAAAGAAGAAACAAGCTCCATTATTCTTAAAAAAATTAAAAAAAAATCTGCTTTTATCAAATATGTTTGTATGTTTGAACATACAAACTAAGTGTTTCCATAATTAGAACTGAATGATTGCCTGAGATGTAAACAAATCGAAACAATTGAGTGTACTGCCGTAGCTGTCTCACAAAGTTTGCTTACCGACAACAAAACATAAAACGATTGCATTCACCAACTTCTGAAATTTTAATAACCTATAAATGTTTACCATGACATGTAAAACAATAAGCATTCAGCTTAAAACAGCATGCCTTCTTTTTGTCTTATTGGCTTTGAGCTTTATGCATGCAAGCGCTTTTGCAGGAGGCAAAAACGATATACCCGATGCGCGCGATACAACGGTTGCCGGAAAAGTGTCTGATGCGCAGGGAAACGGAATACAAGGGGTAAGCGTGGTTGAACAAAACACAAAAAAAGGCACTGTTTCGGACGCAAATGGGAGATTTTTATTAAAAGTAACCGGCGAAAACAGCCAATTGGTTTTTTCGGCTGTGGGCTATCTAAGCCGCGAATTAGCCTTGGATAGTGTAGCAGGAAAAGATGTTTTTTTAGAAACAACCACCGGAAAACTTGACGAAGTGGTGGTGGTTGGCTATGGCAAACAAAGAAAATCGGAGCTTACCAATGCGGTGGTGCAAACATCAGGCGAACAACTTAAAAAAGCGAACACGCCATCACTTTCCAATGCTTTATCCGGCAAATTAGCAGGCTTGTATGTAAACCAGAGAGGTGCTGTTCCTGGTTTTGATGATGCACAGATTTTAGTAAGAGGTGCCAATACATATCGCAACAGTTCTGCACTGATTGTTATTGATGGCGTAGCCAATGCCGACCCCGATGGATTGAACCGTTTAGACCCGAATGATATAGAATCAATTTCTGTATTAAAAGATGCTTCTGCAGCTATTTACGGCGCCCAGTCAGCCGGCGGTGTAATTTTAGTTACCACAAAAAGAGGGAAAAGTGGTAATCCTGTTTTCGATTTTAATGTTGATCAGGGATGGCAATCGCCAACGATAAAAGTAAAATCTGCCAATGCGTTGGAATATATACAAGTGCTAAACGACAGAAGAGCGTTGGAAGGAACGCCACCTGATTTTCCTGACGACTTTGTGGCAGCTTTTAAAAATGGTGACCGGAGAGGCGAAGATTGGTGGAACGCATTGATTGGCAAACCGGTTAGCCAGACAAGAATGTCGTTAACCATGAGAGGCGGCAGCGAGAAATTTAAATATTTTACCTCAATTGGTGGCGCTGAACAAGGTGGCATTCTTCGCGGCGACCATACGACAAGACTGCGGCAGTTCAACATAAGAAATAATATTGATGTACAGGTAACGAACAGATTCTCTGTTGGGTTAGATTTATCGTACCGGGAAAAAGATACAAAAACACCACAAGCCGGTCCGGGCGGCTCGCTTGATTATGTGGCTAATACCAGCCCTTTGCAGGAAGCTTATATTGACGGAGATTATCGTTACCCCGGCGCAGGCTGGTCGCAAACCAATCCGGCAGCCAGGTTATTAAGTCCGGGTTATCGTAAATACTTAGCCGATGTTGCTACCGGTACCATCAGGTTCAAATACGACATTCCTTTTGTAAGAGGACTGGCATTGGATGGTTTTGCTTCCATAGACAAAACGGTGAATTTTAATAAAACCTTTAATTATACCTGGTTTTATTACGAAAAAGATGCTTCGGGAGAGATTGTGAAAAAACCGTCCCGCGTGATAGAAGATATCGGATTGCGCGAAGATTTTTCTAAAAGCCAGAGAATAACTGAAAATATAAGACTATCGTATAATACCCGGATTAATAACCAGCACGATATCAATGCTTTTATTGCCTATGAACAAAGCGAATACAACGACAATTATTTTTGGGCGCAACGCCTCGGTTATCAGTCTCCATTGATAGATCAACTGTTTGCAGGAAGCACCGACCGGCAAAACGGAAGCAACGATGGCAGCGCTTCCGAATCGGCCCGACAAAACTATTTCGGTCGTATAAACTATGCTTATAAAAACAAATATCTCGTAGGTTTAAGTGCCAGGTATGACGGCTCAACTATTTTTCCGAAAGATAAGCGGTTTGGTTTTTTTCCGCAGGCTTCTTTAGGTTGGGTTGTAACCAAAGAATCTTTTTTTCCTAAAAATATATTCAGCAGCCTCAAAATCAGAGCTTCATGGGGACGATTGGGTAACGATCGCGTAGATCCGTTTCAATACATCGGAGCCTTTGCTTATACACCCGGATGGGTTGTTGATGGCACGGATGTACGAGGTATTGCCCTTACTTCTACACCCAACCCCAATATAACATGGGAAGTAAGCGAAAAAACAGACCTCGGTATAGAAACCGGATTTTTGAACAACAGATTAACTTTTGAAGCCGATATATACAGCAGCAAAACATCTCACATACTGGGTAGAAGACAGGCATCCATTCCTGGCTATACAGGTCTTTCACTTCCTGATGAAAACATCGGCAAAATGAACAGCCAGGGAGTAGAATTACAGGCTGGATACAGAGACCATTTTGGAAAAGTAAATTTTGATTTCAACGGCAATTTCTCCTACAATAAAAATAAGATTATTTATTTTGATGAAGCCCCGTTGTCAGAACCCTACCAAAAGCTGGAAGGACAACCGCTCGACGCCAGCCTGGTATATAAATCAATAGGAATATACAGGAGCCAGCGGGATTTGGATGACCATGTAAACTATCCGGGCGCAACGGTGGGCGGGTTAATTTTTGCCGACTTAAATGGCGATGGTGTTATCAATAGTAACGATGCGTACAGGTACGATGTAAGCACGTTTCCGAAAATGCAGTTTGGACTCAACTTCGCATTCGACTATAAAGCCTTCGATCTGTCAATTTTACTGCAAGGGCAAAGCGGGGCAAAATGGAGATTAAATAACGGCTTTAACTCCGGCGCAAATGGTAACGGACTTGAATATGTTGCCGGTAACAGTTATTCATTAACAAATGTTGATGCAGCACTTCCCCTCATCGAGCCCAATGGCTTTGCCGGCTCTAACAGTGATTTTTATTATCATGAAATAACCTGGCTTCGTTTTAAAACAGCTCAGTTGGGTTACAGTTTGCCAGCCAAAATAATATCAAAAGGCAAAATTTCGGGATTACGGTTTTATGTATCTGCCAACAATTTATTTATCATTTATAACAACCTCAGTAAATACGGTTTTGGCGATCCGGAATTTTTATCCGGAAATGGCGGTATATATCCCAACATGAAAACCCTGAGTGTTGGTCTTAACTTAACTTTTTAAACAATAGAAAATGAAAGTGTTTTTTCATAGTAACAGAATACGTGTTTTTGTTGTTGCTCTACTAATTGTTGCCACAGGCTGCTTTTATGCCTGCAAAAAAGTGCTTGACAAGCAACCATTAGACAGAATATCTGAAAACGCTGTTTTTACCGATCCGTCTTTTCTTCAAAACTACGTGTATGATGTTTACAATGGAATAAGACCGCCCTGGAGCCCGGGTACAGGCGGTTATGAAGCACTGACAGATATAGCCGTTGACCAGCCTGAAACCCACGACCGGGCAGCCGGTATTCGTGAGTACCTGCAGGGAATTATCACGCCGGATAACATAACCGACCTTACCAACATCTGGAATGATGAATACGGTTATATACGAAAAGCCAACATTTTTCTTGAAAACACGCAAACTTCTGAAATTGGTGAGAATGTACTAAACCCGATGAAAGGTGAGATACATTTTCTTCGTGCCTATATGTATTTTGAACTGATGCGTACCTATGGCGGCGTACCCATCATTACCAGCAGTTTTAATCTTAACGATAAATCTTTTACTATTCCCAGAAATATGTATGATGAATGCGAAGCTTTTGTGTTGGGTGAATGTGATTCGGCTATTAACTTATTGGATGGTATAACGCCTTTATCTGGAAAAATTAGCAAAGAAGCAGCTATGGCTTTAAAAGCCAGAATGTTGTTTTATGCTGCCAGCCCTTTACATAATCCTTCCAACGATAAATCTAAATGGGAAGCTGCCGAAGCCGCTACCAAAGCCGTCATTGATGCCGGCTTTACCTTACACCCAACGCACGACGATCTTTTTACCAAGCCTTTAAAAACCGATGAAACCATTTTAGGTAAATCGTTTACGGCAAATACACGAATACCCGACTGGGGTTATAACTACGATTACTGGCCCAGCGGTTTTGATGCCCGGCAGCGAATTATGCCAACGCAAACGTTCGTGAATATGTTTGAGATGACCAACGGTGAATACCCATATATGGCTGACGGCGTTACGGTAAATCCTGCATCCGGGTACGATCCGCAGCATCCGGAAAAAAACAGAGACCCGCGTTTTTACAGTGATATCATTTATCCCGGCGCCGGACCGTTTACTATCAATGACGGCGCAAAAAGTACCGTAAGAACTTATGAATACTGGGAAGATGCCAATCCCAATCCCAACAATGACGGACCTTATCTGAATCCAAATAAAAAAGACCCTTATAACGGACAGGATCTTTTTGATTTTGGCAGAGATTCTAAAACCTACTGGGTAAAAGGCTTAACACCATTTCATTGGCGGGTACAAACCGGATATACGTTTAAAAGATTATTAGATTTTACAGGTCCGCGAGCCAGCTTCGATTACAACTATAACCAGGTGGTTGTTTTTATGAGACTGGCGGAATTTTATTTAAATTATGCAGAGATACAAATGGCATTGGGTAATGAAGCAGTAGCCCGCGAATACATTAATAAAGTAAGAAAAAGACCGTCGGTAAATATGCCCGATATAACCTCTTCAGGAACAGATTTGGTAAGAGATTATCGAAATGAAAGAGCCATAGAATTACATCTGGAAGATTCACGTTTTTGGGATTTGATGCGCTGGAAAGCGGCACCGGGAAACGTAGATATTACCATACGTGGTCTTTCCGGCGTTACTATGGACTGGACGGGCGCGCAGCCCGGAGACATATTGGGCAAGCTTCACTTTACTTATGGGGTAATTGATGCGGCAGAACAAAGAAGTGCTTGGAAAGGTGATTATTATTATTTGTTTCCCATTCCAAACGATGAAATAAAAAAGAGCAGTAACACACTGGTGCAAAACCCGGGTTATTAAATGTTTTTTCCGATCTGATTTTTTTTACATCCAATACATATAAGCAGAAAGAATGGCGGTTGATCCGCCATTTTTTTATTAAAGAATAAAACACAATGCAATAAAAGGTGGTGTTTTCAACAGCATGATGATTTCAACAGAACCAAAGTGTTTTTTTTAACCGCATAATGATTTCACCAGAAATAAAAATGGCGTTTTTAATCAGAAATTTATGAATGATATGCAACAAAAAGACAGTCAAAACAGCAAGCTATTTAACCATCATACATCCGAAAATTGATTTGTTTCGGATGATTTTTTAAAAACGTATGGTTCTTGTTTTTCCAAAGCTGTCGGTAATCATCAATGAAGAAACATCTTTACTGATGCTTAAAAATCTTGCTGATTGCGAAAGAAATGAAGAGCCGTAATAAAATTCCCGCTTTTGTTTTTGCCCGTTTTTATAAACAATTTTGGCGCTGACATCAGTGCTTTGTAATGGAATATTGGTATTATCTTTTTTGAGTTCAAACACTTTCAGCGGTCCCCGGTTTTGCGAAGCAGCCATCAGGTATTTGTTGTTTTTGCTTCTGAGTTTAACGAACGCTTTTCCATCGCCGGGAATGAAGATGCCGCTTTCTAAAATCGTTTGTGCTACAAAAGCCCCTTTCCCGTTTCCTTTTAATACCAGACCGTTTAAAGCATCATATCGCCCGGCAGCTACATTGGCACCAAAGTCATTCGTATTGATTGCAATGTCAAGGTTGCCATCGCCGTCAAAATCGTCTGCAATCATTCCGTTTAAAGCAGAAAGCTGGGCAGTAAAAGGCAGACTGATTAAAGTAAATTTACCACCGCCATCGTTTCTGCAAAAGCACGAATTAAAATTGTTTGCTTTTAATACCAACGCTTTCTGTAATTGTTCTTTTGTAAATAATGAATCTACGGTAATGTTTGCATACGATTTATAATCCGGAAATTTTGTTCGCATACGTATCATCTGATCAATAATCTCATCACGACTGTTTGCAGGAAACTCTTTTTTTGAAGTATCGTCATGGCTCGATGGCAGGTACAAGGAAAGAAAAGCATCATAACTTTTGTCGCCATCAAAATCGCTGGCATAAACGGATACCGGATATTTTTGCGATGCTTTGTAAAAAGAATTCTGACCCAGATTGCCAACAACATAATCAATGTCGCTATCGTTATCAAAATCGCCTGAAACGATGCTGGTCCACCACCCGATTTGATCCGCAATGCCTGAATTGGGAGTTACATTTTTAAAAACGCCCTTTTCATACTTTAAAAAAGTTACCGGCATCCATTCACCCGCCAATACAAGATCAGTCCAGCCGTCGTTATCAAAATCTGTAAAAAGGGCATCACACACCAACCCAATATTATTTAAATCTTTTGCTACCTGTTGGGTTACATCCGTGAATTTAATATACCCGTTTTTTGAATCGTTTCTGTAAATAAAACTGGATACCGGTTTGGGGTAATTCCACGGTTCAATCCTGCCGGCAACAAATAAATCAAGATCGCCGTCTTTGTCATAGTCTATTGCCCGCACGCACGATTTGCTTGTGAAATTTGCCGGCAGCGCTGCGCTATCTTCCGTAAAGTTTCCTTTTCCATCATTTATATAAAAATGATCCTGGTAAGCACTTGTATTGGGCGGGTTTTGATAACCGCCTCTTGCTATATAAAGGTCTTCATCACCATCGCCGTCTGCATCAAACAAAAGAGTTCCCATATCCTGGTAGGGTTCAGTTGTATTTTCGTTTTGCTTGATCAGGTTTTTTTGTACAAATAAGTGATTGGGTTGTTGTAAAAAAACACTCGATCCATAAGATGAATTGCCGCCGATAACAATATCATCCAATCCATCTCCGTTTACATCGCCGGCAGCAAGCGGAGGTCCATACGCAGAAAATTTGTGGGGCAATAATTTTTGAATGTTGAAATCAATATACTCAGGTTGCGTGTGCGTATAGCGAATTCCTAACGAATCTGTTACATCGGTAAATAAAGAATTGTTTGCCAGTACCTGGCGGTTCCAGTTATACCGGTTCGTGGCATGTTTTATATCCGCTTCTATTGTTTGATCAACGGATACATTTTTCATTATTTCTTCGCTTCCATTTGCCCATTTAATAATTAAAGAATCAATCAAAGAAACCGTTAACCCGAAATGAGCATCCAACTGCACCGTTGATAAGTAACCACGGTAAGGAGTTTGTTCATACACCTGTTTGTTGCTTCCGTAATAAAGTTCAATCCACGTTCCCAAACCGTTTCGGTTTAACGAATCGCCTTTTAAATGCACCGATAAATAATGCTTGTCTTTTGGTTTTGCATCCATTAGCGTATTCCTATACATGGAAGCTTCGTCATTGATATTATTGACAACTACATCCAGGTCGCCATCATTATCCAGATCTGCGTAAACGGCGCCGTTAGAAAACGAAGATTGGGCTAAACCCCAGGCAGTTGTAACATTGGCAAAGGCGCAGTTTCCGTTGTTTTGAAACGCATAATTGTGCAGTTTTACTTCCGGTATCTGCGCAAGCGTGGTAGCCATAGGCGTTACTTCGGACGACTCTTTGCGATAAGCAATAAAGTCGTGATCCGTTATGTCTTTTGGAAAGCCGTTCGTAACAATTACATCCCGCAGTCCATCATTGTCAAAATCGGCTACCAATGGCGTCCAGCTCCAGTCGGTTTCCGCCATGCCTGAAAAATATCCTGCATCTCCAAATACAGGATCGCCAATTGAATCGTTTGCATTCATTCTTGGACCCTGATTCACCTGTATAGAATTTTTTACATACTGCACCTGATATTTAAAATTATCGTACAGTAAAAATGTCTGGTAACTTGTATAACCAAGCATCATTTTTTTTCTGTAATTGTCTTCCGGATTCATGTCCAGTTCTACAATATCAGAAAGTCCGTCATTGTTTATATCTATCACATCCTGCCCCATTCCGTTGGCAGAAGTATGTTTAAAATAAGAAGCGGCTTTATCGGTAAACGTTCCATCACCGTTATTGATGTACAGGAGATCGTTTGCTATAAAATCATTGGTTACAAAAATATCTTTCCAGCCATCATTATTAATATCGGCAATGGTAGCACTATGCCCATAACCTTCAATCGTCAACCCGGCTTCTTTGGTAACATCGGTAAATACCGGATGATGTAAAGAAGCATTCATATCGTTCCTGTAAAGCCGCCCTGTGCCTGGAAAAGAGCCATCCGTAATCTTAGGTTTAAACATAGAAGGATTTACGTTTGGCAAAATTTCGTTTACTACCAGATACATGTCAAGATCGCCATCGTTATCGTAATCAAAAAAGTTAGCCATGGTGGAATAGGTCGTATCAGCAAGACCATATTCGGCGGCAAAATCTTTAAAAACAGGAGTGCCGTTTTTATCAAGACCCTGGTTTATATACAAAATATTTTTTCGTTTGGCAGGATCTTTATCCATAGATGCACAAACGTATATATCCATCCATCCATCATTATTAATATCTACAATGGCTACACCTCGGCACCATTTGCCTTCGCCGCTTACGCCTGCCGGTTTTGTAATGTCTTCAAATTTCATATCTCCTTTGTTCAGGTACAATTTATTAGATACAAAACTTCCTGTAAAATAAACATCCTGTAAGCCATCGTTATTAAAGTCGCCAATGCCCACGCCGCCGCCATTATAAATATTGGTTACATCAATTGGATTGATAGAATCGGTTTCAACAATTTTATTATTAAACGTAATTCCGGAATGCTGAGAAGAGATCAATTGAAACAATTCATTGTGTTGCTTGCACGAAAACAAGAATAGTGAGATAATAAAAAAAATACAAATGCAGTGTGTGCGTTTCATGCTTTTTTCTTTAAAAAATCAATCAAAACAACCTCGATTGATTACTGATTTGCAACCGTTACTGAACAGAGGGTGGAGGAACTTTGCTTCCCCAGTTTTCGTTTGGCGCTTTACCCATCACCAGTTTTAAATTGCCTCCTTTCATCAATTCATCCCGGTACAGCCAGCCATTGGTAAGCGGCTTTCCGTTCCATCGGGCAGACTGAATGTAAATATTTTCAGCCGAGTTGTTTTTTGTTTCAATTACTAATTTGTTTTCATTGCCTAAACGAATAGAAGCTTTATCAAAAAGCGGGCTTCCTATTTCAATGATCGGGCGCCTGTCGGTAAACCCTTTTACATCAAAAAGACCCAGCGAAGCCATCACGTACCAGGAACCCAATTGTCCCTGGTCTTCATCTTGTCCATAGCCATAACCATGAATGGGTTCAACACCATAAAATTCATTGCAAATGGCTCTTGTCCATTTTTGTGTAAGCCAGGGCTGTCCCGAAAAATTAAACAGCCAGCTAATGTGCAGATCAGGCTGATTTCCGTGATTGTAAACCGATTTTATTCCTGCAAAAGCATCAATTTCTTTGCCACCGCCAAATGAATTTTTTTGCGCTGTTTTGAATAAATTTTTAAGACGTTTAGTAAAGCTTTTTGCACCTATTTTTTGGATGAGACCAGCAGGATTTTGAGGAACATAATAGGTATATTGCACCGCATTGCCTTCCTGAAACCCGTGCCAGGGTTGATAAGCATCGAACTTATCAACAAAGTTTCCATCAGCATTTTTTGGATGAATTAATTTTTCTGATGAATCAAAAAGCAGTAACCAACCGTTTGAATAGTTGATAAGTTTTTTATAATCTTCTTCATGTCCCAATTGTTTTGCCATTTGCGCTGCCGCAAACGTGCTGAAGCTATATTCCAGTGTATGAGAAGCACCGAATTGCGATCCGGTACTGTCGGTTGTATTTGTTTCAAGCGTGGGTGAATAATGTTTATCAAGAAAGGCTTTTAAATCTGTTTTGCCGGCACCAACCGGACGGTTTTCGTAGCCCAATTCATTCTTCTTTACGGCTTCGTAAGCCAGGTGAACATCATAGTTACGAATACCGCAATTGTAGGCAGCCGCAATAGCCAGTCCAACAAAGTTTGTTCCTACCCCCGAAACAAAATTGCTGTTGGCTATGCCATCGCCAAACCAGCCTCGCTGCTTGTAAATTTCCAATTGTGTTTGTACATAGCTTGTATAATGTTCGGGGTAAGCTAACGCCCACAATTGCGTTAAATTCCAAAAAGCGCCCCAGATAGCATCTGTATTATAAAATTCGTATGTAAACCCGTTGCTGTTGCCAGTTGGCAAACGACCCATGGTTCCATCGTGTTTTGGATAATCGCCGTTTATATCATTGGCAATGCCTCTGCCAAGTAAGGCATGAAACAGACCTGTATAAAATTTTATCTTATCATCCTCATTCCTGCCTTCAACCAAGAGCTTACTTAATTCTTTTTGCCATGTTTGGGTTGCCAACTTGTGAGCTTCGTCAAACGTTAGCGCAGAAGCTTCTTTTTCTAAGTTCTGTTTTGCATTATTTATGGAAGTGTAAGAAAGCCCTACTTTGATTTCGATTACATCTTTATCTTCCGTATTGTATTCAATAAAAAGACCGGCGCCTTTGCCTTTTGCTTCTTTGCTGTTTTGTTGAATGCCGGAAGCGCTGAAACTGCCTGTGGATGCCGGTTTACGGCTTACTTCACCCCAAAAATACATTCCTACTTTTCCTCCGCTATCATATTTTTGAACATATTTTGGATTGGTGATAACAAAGCCTTCAAAGTGCGTATCATCGGTCATCTTAACAGAAGCATCTGTAACCGGTCCGCTTTCGCCCTGCACATTTCCGATGTCAAAAATAATTCTTGCCTCCTTGCTTTTTGGAAATGTATATCTATGAAAACCTACTCTTTTCGTAGCTGTTAATTCAGCCGTAATGTTATAATCGTCTAACAATACTTTGTAATAGCCAGGTTCAGCTATTTCATTGTCTCTGCTAAACCGCGAGCGATAGCCTTCGCCCGGTTTTTCCAAATCACCGGGCGTAACTTTTAAGTCGCCGGTTGCGGGCATAAAAGAAACGCCGCCCACCTGCCATTCATGAAAATGTACAAAGCCTTCAATAGAATGGTGGCGGGCATCGTAGCCTACGGCTTCCCAACCGGAAGCATTTCCATAATGCCCGTTTGTTGACGGAGCTAACTTAGCCATACCATGTGGCAACGCTGCGGGCGTATAAAAAAACCATCGGCTATGGGCGGTGCCAATATTGGGATGCACATATTTTAATACATTCTGAGAAAATATTACGCAGGGAAAAATTACATTAAATAATACGATAAAATAAACGTTGCGTAATGGTTTCATTTATATTGATTTTTAGAATTCAGATTATTCTTACAAGTTGTTTATATTTATTCACTCATTAAATTGGAAACCTCATCTTGTTTATTTGTTAGAAGTGGCAGCTACGCTTTATGAAGTATAATTTATCATCAGTACACAGAAGTTACATCATAAAACCAAACATAGTTATTTGCTCTTTACAATTGTCTTGATTGTAAATATTTGTTCTTATGTTCAAACATACAAAGTTTTTATAAATAAGGCGAAAGTTGGTTTTGATTGTTTTATGAACTAATGATTCTATATTGTATAGGAAAATGTGATGATTGAAAATCGTTTTTGTTTTTGACTGTATTTTATTCTTGTCGCATCTATAAATTTCTGTTTAAAACGCCGTTTTTATTTTGTTTGAAAACATCATACAAATGAAAACATCAGCCGTAATTCTAACAAAACCTACTGTCAAAACTTACCTTTGTGCATTTAAAAATGCTATCAAAGCATTTCTTTTTACAGTCATTTCTCATCTTATTTTTATAAAAGCCGGTTATTTTATATGTTTGAACATTCTTACTTACAATATAAGCTTGTTTTCATAAAATAGTTTGGAAGAACGATGGCTTTTTATATAGAACTTAGTGTATCAACATAACAAAAAACAATTCAAAAAGATAATGATAAAGCCAATTATAATTCTACTGATTTTCATTGCCATGCAAGGTGAAACATTAGCGCAAAGTATCAATTCGCAACCTCTTGCTGAGAAAGTTTTGTCTG
Source organism: Ilyomonas sp. (assembly GCA_965219515.1). Taxonomy (GTDB): domain Bacteria; phylum Bacteroidota; class Bacteroidia; order Chitinophagales; family Chitinophagaceae; genus Ilyomonas. Next base: position 4,190,003 of record OZ244776.1, on the reverse strand, counting down.
ATTCTTCACTGAGCAAAGTAAAGGCGATGGCAATTGCTTTAATAGCAAACGGTTTTAATGCAGGTTCGGGTTATGGCGAAGTTTGGATACGTGATTTTAACACGTTTATCATTCCGGCGTGTTTAATTCAACCAAAAGATTCTATCAAAGACAAGCTTCGTGTGTTTTTTCAAATGCAAGGCGATGATGGGAATATTGTAGATGGTTATATTAACCGCAGCACCGCAAATGGCGGCTACAATTATATATACAGTGCAAATGCGCCACAGTTTGCCGGACATAAAAATACCGTAGAAACCGATCAGGAGTCATCGCTGGTGCAGGCAGTTTATAAGTACATAACCTGCACAAACGACACTTCTTTTTTATATTCAGATATCAATGTAAAAACAGTTCATCAAAGATTAAAAGATGCGTTGCAATATCTGCTGACTCACAGGTATGCAAACAAGTATCATCTTATCTATGGCGCTGTTACTGCCGATTGGGGCGATGTGCAGCCCGAAAGCTCATGGGGCGTTGTGCTGGATAGTTCCAGCCATCTGGCAATTGACATTTACGATAACGCCATGTTTTTGATTGCCATAAAAAATTATCTGCAACTGTTTTCGAAAGAGAAGCCATGGGAAACTATCAGCCTTCGCCTTGCTCAAAACATACGAAAATATTTGTGGGATGAATCGAAGCAAAAATTTATTCCTCACCTTTATTTACATTCGTCTCCGTTTCCACAAACGTTCGATGAAAATGCCATAAATTATCACGGTGGAACAGCCGTAGCCATTGAAGCCGGTTTGCTGCAAAAAAAAGAAGTAGCAACCGCCAATCAGAAAATGGTTGCTGATGTACGTGCCTCCGGCGCTCCGTCTATCGGTCTCACTTTGTATCCGGTTTATCCGGAAGGTTTTTTTAAGAATGCAGGCATGGGTCCTTATCAGTATCAGAATGGCGGCGACTGGACATGGTTTGGCGCCCGGATGATTACGCAACTGGTTCGATATGGCTATGTTCAGGAAGCTTATGCAGAAGTTAAGCCGATGATAGATCGCGTTATTGCAAACAACGGTTTTTTTGAATGGTACACACGTGAAGGCAAACCGGCAGGATCGGGTAATTTCCGTGGTTCGGCAGGCGTGCTGTACGAAGCCATTGATGCGTTACAGGAATGGGCAAAAAAGAACCACTGACATTTGTCTCTTTACTACGTTTAAAAAAATCTCACCAATTCCTCAATTTATTAGGGTTATGAAAAAATCATTTTTACTATTTGTTTCCACTGCTTTTTCTGTCTGCTTTTGCCTGGCGCAAACGCAGCAACACACAATCTGGAAAATTGGAATGGAGGATAATAAAGCATCTGAGTTTGCACTGGCGCCAAACGGATTCAAAAATTTTGTTCTCAACGATTTTGGTTATGAGGATAAGTTTTATTTAATTGATTTTTCGCACGAAAACAAAGATTTTCCTTACGTTCTTCCTGGTCCTGTTGATACCTGGGGCGGCACCTGGGGCACGTCTGGCTGGAGAACAAACCAGCTAAATATTCTGTTTGGAGTACAACAACTTCCGCAAAATGGGGAATACAAACTGGTGATAAATTTAGCAGACTACGCAAAAAAATTTCTGCCCCTCCTTAAAATAAGCATCAATGGACAAGAAGAAAAAAAGCAGCTCACCGCCGCCGGTTACGATGTAGATAAACAGCCAAATCCGGGCATGGAAGAACCTTACGCTGATTCTGCCGCTTTAAATGGTGATCTTTCCACTGCTACTGCTAAAAAAATAGAAATTCCAATTGCCGGCAATGTGCTTAGAAAAGGAGGAAATAAAATTACGATAACGGTATTGCAAGGCTCCTGGATTATGTTCGACCAGATTACTTTGGAAGGCACACAAAAAATGAATCTCCAGTCTCCGCAAAAAGCCTTTATCAGCCAGGTTCAAACAGCAGATTATGAGTTGCAGAGCGAGGGAAAAAAAGTTCAGCCATTACTGATTGAAGCAAAATATCTAAGCGGTACGCCATTGCTCGAAGTACAGCTCGACGGAAAGAATATTTTCAAAACAACCGTTGAAAATACCAATACCATTTTTGAGTGCCCGATGCCAGCCGTAACGTCGGCAACCAACAGCCAGTACAAAATATTTATTGATGGAAAAGCGGCTGGGGAAGGTAGGGTAAAAAGAAGTCCGCAAAGGGTACAAACACCGGCAGATTATGTGGATACGCGTATCGGTTCTGCGCATTCGCGCTGGATGATTGCCCCGGGTCCCTGGATGCCGTTTAGCATGGTAAAAATGAGTCCTGATAATCAGAACGCCGGCTGGTCGGCTGGCTACGAACCTCATTTTGAAAGCATTGGCACGTTTAGCCACGTTCACGAGTGGACAATGGCAGGGCTGGGCATTTTTGCTACAAACGGAACCTTAAAAACAAACGTGGGCGACGAATTGAAACCGGGCTCCGGCTATCGTTCACAAATCGAAAAAAAGAGCGAAGAAGCGCCTATCGGCTATTACAAAGTGTTATTGTCTGATTATAATATCAATGCAGAAGTTACTTCTACAACGCGGTGCAGCTTTGAACGGTTTACGTTTCCAAAAGACAAAGACAGCGCAAGGGTTTTGCTCGATTTTCACATACCTGCCGAATACGATTATCAGTTAAAAGAAGTAAGCTGGAAAAAAATAACCGATTACAAAATAGAAGGTTTCTCCCACCAGTTTTCAGGGCGTGTATGGAGTAATGATGCCGATCAGGATTACACCTTGCATTTTGTTATGGAATTTGATAAGCCAATACAAAATACGGGTTACTGGCTCAACGATACTGTAAAATATGGTAATCAACTGGACGTAAAGAACATCAAAAATACCGGCATGTTCCTGCAGTTTGATGCCCGTAAAAATCCGGTTGTGCAGGTTAGATTGGGTATCTCATTAGTAAGCATTGAAAATGCCAAACAAAATTTGGCGGAAGAAATTACAGACCCTTTCGGATGGAGTTTTGATAAAGTAAGACAGCATCAGTTGGATGTATGGAACGATATTTTTAACCGGGTAAAAGTTACCACCAGCAACAAGATAGATAAGATCAGGTTTTATAATTCGGTGTACAGATCAATTTGCAGCCGCAATACATGGAGCGACAGAAACGGGCAATGGCGGGGAACAGACGGCAAAATTAATACTTTACAAAATAGAGATGATGTGGCGCTGGGTTGCGATGCTTTCTGGAATACCTTCTGGAATCTGAACCAAATGTGGAACCTGATTGCGCCTGAGTGGAGCAATCGCTGGGTAAATTCTCAACTGGCAATGTACGATGCCAATGGCTGGCTGGCAAAAGGTCCGGCAGGAATGAATTATGTGCCGGTGATGGTAGCTGAGCATGAGATTGCACAAATGGCATCGGCTTACCAAATGGGCATCAGAAATTTTGATGCAGAAAAATTGTTGCAGGCTTTTGTAAAAATGCAAACAACGCCTGCCCAAAAAGTGTTTTCCGGTTTTGCCGGCAACCGCGACCTGCTTACTTACCAACGCTATCATTACGTGCCTTCCGACAGCGGCAGGTTTTCCAATACCATGGAATATTCTTTTGACGACTGGACAGTGGGGCAACTGGCAAAAGCCCTGAATAAAAAAGATTTGTATGAGGCGTTTAATTCCCGTGGCTACTGGTGGAAGAACGCAATGGATAGCAATGGCTACTGCCACATGAAGTTAAGCAACGGTGAATGGACAAAGAATTTTGACCCGTTCAGGAGCGGAGCAAACAGTCAGTACGTTGAAGCCAACGCCTGGCAAATGAGTTTTTTTGTACCGCAGGATGTTCCTGCACTGATCAAACAAATGGGTAAGCAGCAGTTTGTAGACAGGCTGCAGTGGGGTTTTGAAAAAAGCGAGCCGGTACGTTATAATGGATTGAACGATCAATACTGGAACTGTCCGGTTGCGCAGGGTAACGAACAAACGATGCAGCTTCCCTTTCTTTTTAATTGGGCAGGGCAACCCTGGCTTACGCAAAAATGGACGCGTTCTATTCTCGACAGGTATTATGGAGCTGGTGTTGCCAATGCTTATTTGGGAGATGAAGATCAAGGTCAGATGAGCGCCTGGTTTGTTATGGCGGCGATGGGAATATTTCAAACGGATGGCGGAAACAGTGCTGAACCCGTTTATGAAATCGCCAGTCCTTTGTTTGAAAAAATTGAAATCGATTTAGGCAATCGTTATGGCAGAGGAAAAACGTTTACTATTATTGCCGAAGGTGCGTCGCACGACAACATGTATGTACAAAAAGCAATTCTTAACGGGAAAGAGCTCACTTCTTTTCAGTTTCCTGCGCAGCAATTGCTTAGGGGCGGCGAATTGAAATTAATAATGGGTTCAGCGTCAAACAAATCATGGGGAGTGGACACTAATTTTAATCACTGAACATTAAAAAATACAGGTCGTAATTTCGAATGTTTGATAATTTTAATGAAGCAAAAACTGATGTTTTTAAATAAAAATTTATTGGTGCGACATACATAAAACACAGTCAAATCTTACATAGAAAAGGAGCAGACAAAAGCTGCTCTTCATTAATTTTTTCATCAAATAAATTTATACACTACGTAATAAAGTTTGTGTTGATTGTGGGCAGATGTCATTTTCATTGGTACGTTATGAGCAGAACGTTTACTGGTAATTTCGAAATGGAAACTCATTCGGTTTCGTCTTACGCAAGACGCTGTATTTTTCACCCATCGATATTGCTAAAGTGCAGGCAATAGCGCTATGTCAGCCAGTCCGCAGCACAATATAGAATAAAAGATGAAACAATGATAACAGCCGATAGAATTCCGTCAAGCCGCTAACAAAAAACTTAATTCAGAAACAGCAGTTGAAGCGAACCCTGTCAAGGCTGCATTTTAGCAATACCAATGTTGTACGTTCACCCTTCTTTCGTTTGTGTCAAGTTAAGGAATGTGTCCACTAATATTCGGTATGTCCAGTAGCGTCGGCAAAAAGCATGCTTATTTTGCAAGGTTTGCTTTGCGTATGGATTGTGTGTGCCTTGAAAATATGTATGCTTGGTGTGTCGGCGAATGTTAAGAACTATTTTACACTTAGCCAAGGTAATTAATAAATTTGTGAGCAAAGAATAAGTCTCAAATGAGGTATACCATACAAGATGTCCAGGATAAGTTCTCTTTAGTATCTGAAGACATTGAAAAGTTTGTCAAGGCAAATGATATTCAAGTCGGCAAGAATGGTACTCTTTCAAATAGGGCTTATCAAGCTTTACTTAACTTTTATTCAGAAGAAACGAGACAGCCAAAATCTGATAATGCAGTTTATGTTTTAAATGGTCATAAAATTCAGGTTAATCAGAAGCCTTTTTTTGAAAGTGTAGATAAAAGAATCTCTATTTTCCAAGATGATGCAATTAGCTTTTTAAAAAGTCTTCCCGCCAGTAGTATTGATATTATAATTACTGACCCTGCTTATTCAGGAATGAATCAGCGGTTGAAACTTGGCAGTGGAAAAATTATTGGAAAATATTCTGATGCAGGAAAGAACGGTGCAAAATGGTTTGAAGAATTTCACGATACAGAAGAAAACTACAAAGCATTTTTGAAAGAATGTTTTCGTGTCTTGAAAAATCATCGTCACATTTATATAATGTTTGATTCCTTTTCATTGCTTTCGCTTGCTCCAATTGCTCGTGAGGTTTTTGAAGTAAAAAATGTTTTGTGTTGGGATAAAGCAAACATTGGTCTTGGTCATTACTTTAGGCGCAGACATGAATTTATTTTGTTTGCAAGCAAGGGAAAAAGACCCTTAAATTCTAAAAGCATTCCTGATGTCTGGAAAATAAAAAGGATTACTTCTTCTCAATATCCAACACAAAAACCAACAGAAGTTTTTGAGTTGATGCTTAAAGGAAGTGCCGAAAAAGATTTTGTCGTTTGCGACCCCTTTCTTGGTAGTGGTTCATCGGCTGTTGCAGCAATAAAATCTGGTTGTAAATTTTTAGGTTGCGATATCTCAGATAAATCAATTTTAGTTTCAAAGGAAAGAGTTAGTCAGTTTTTAAAAACTAAAACTGATATTTATCAAAAATCGTCACATTTAGCTGATGATGAAGCACTGACGAAATTATTTTTAGATGGCAAATCTAAGTAAGACACGAACCGTTTTCGCATTCACATCTCCACGAACCATTGAAAAAATAATTCCTGAAATTCAGGTCTTGGTTGATTCCTTCTCAGGTCAGGAATGGAATACACATACACAAATTGCATTCTTTCACAAGTTGTTCAACTCCGAATTTTATGAAGGCAGTAAAATGCCCAATAACATTTCCCTTGCTGCAAGGGATAGAATTACAAGAGCACCAAAAGCACTTGGCTTTGTTGATTTAAAACCAAAGATTGCTTTAACGGAAGTTGGCAAAAAATTACTAAGCGGCAAAAGAACAAGTGAAATAATTGCGAAGCAATTACTGAAATTTCAGTTGCCTTCGCCGTACCATAAAATTCCTAATGATAGAGGTTTTGATGTCAAACCGTATTTAGAATTGTTAAGGATTGTAAATGAACTTGGCAATATTTCTAAAACTGAAATCGCAATCTTCTTTGTGCAAATGACTCATTTCAACAAGTTTGATTCTGTTGTTGCAGCAATCAAGAAATTTAGAAATGATAAGACAAAATTTAAGGGTAATCGCAAAGCATTTACAGAAGATGTTTTTACAAATGAAATTCTAAAAGTTTATGCAGAAGAAATAAAAGCCAATGACTTGAAAACTCGTGAGAGTGGTGAAGCCACTCTTTCAAAGTTCGTCAAGACAAAGAAAAGTAATCACAACGATTATGCAGATGCGTTTATTCGCTACTTGAGGGCAACACAATTTGTTTCTTTCGATAAAAAAACTTTCAGAATGATTACCGCTCCATCTCGGATTGCCGAAGTAGATTATGTTTTGAAAAATGTTGAACGAAATGCAAAGGCATACAAAACCGAAGCTGATTACAAAAACTATCTTTTTAATCCTAATTCGTTGTTGCTATTAACTGATAATAGAAAATATCTTGAGCAGCAACTCGCAAAGCTATCTGTGAAATTTGCTACAACTGCAAGTGTTGAGTCGCTAAAAGATTTATTAGAAACAACTGAAAGGAAAATGATTTCTAATGTCATTGAAGAAACTAAAGTTGCTTTAAAAAATTATAAGGAGTTTGATGATATTATTGATGTGTTTGTAAAGATTCAAAAGAAAGAAGTTCCTGACCCGCCACTTTATTTGGAATGGAATATTTGGCGTGCTATGGTTATGATTAATTACGCCAAACAAATAACTGGAAATTTTAGATTGGATTTAGACGGAATGCCTTTGAATACTGCCTTGGGAAATTTACCTGATATTGAAGTGCAATACAATGAATTCAAATTAATCGTTGAAGTGACTATGTCAAGTGGAAACAAGCAATACGAAATGGAAGGTGAACCTGTTGCTCGTCACTTTGGAAACTTGCAAAAAAAATCTGATATCCCTGTCTATTGCTTGTTTGTCGCACCGAAAGTTAGCGAAGGTGCATTGGCTCATTTTTTCAACCTGAACCGAATGAATACAAAAGCTTATGGCGGCAAAACAAGAATTGTCCCGATGAATTTGAGTCAGTTTATGGTGTTCATCAATATTGCAAAAGATAAGAGTTTTAATAATTCAAAAACCTTAATGTCCTACTTAGACTCTGTCATTCAGAAAAATTTGTTTGTGGCTGATGAAGCTATCTGGTATCAACAGATACACGAGTCAATTCCTACTTGGGTTAGTTAGCGCTTTGGAAGATATTGGCTCTTTTGCAAGGATAGCTTTTGTGCGTCAGCTGTTGAGGTCTTAAGATAGTCCGGCTCAAACTTGAACGTTGTGTCCAAAGAGGGTGACGTACAACATTATACATTCATTTGCTTGTCTTTCCATAGCTGCTCAATGTCTTCCAAAGATTTTCCTTTTGTTTCGGGTATCAGCTTAATAGTGACATACAAAGCCGGTGCGCATAAAATGGCAAACGTCCAGAACGTAGCGGCAGGCCCCCAATTGGGCGACCGCAACATAATTGGCGTGAGCTGACCTACAAAAAAATTAGCAATCCAAAGCGATAATATGGCTAATGAAACAGCCTTTGCCCGAATGGCATTCGGAAAAATTTCATTGATGATAATAAAAGAAACCGGACCGAAAGAAAAAGCAAAACTGGCAATAAATAAAAGGATGAAAGCTAATATCCATGCACCTTCCGTAACATTGAAATAAAACAAAAATCCAATCACCAGAAGCGATAACACAGCCAGCGAAATACCCAGCAGCAGCAAAGGTTTTCTTCCCCATTTGTCAACCGTAAAAATAGCGACAAAAGTAAAAACAACATTTACCAAACCAATGGTTACCTGTCCGCCAAGTGCTTCTCCTAACGAAAAGCCAGCCTTGTCTAAAATAGAAGGTCCAAAATAAATAACAGCATTGATACCCGATACCTGCGATAAAAATGGCAGCGCCAAACCAATAAGCAAAGCCGTGCGATAAACCTGCGACAGCAATTGCCGCAAACTGCCTTCCTCTTCATTTGAGGCTTTCATGGCTTTCATTTCCACGCCGGCAAACTGCGGATTTATTTTAAGCAGCGTATGAAAAGCATCCTGCTCTTTTCCCTTCAGATATAACCATCTGGGCGACTCGGGAATGAGAAATAAACCAAACCAGAATAGTAAGCTTGGAATTAAACCTACGCCTATCATAGATCGCCAGGTATCTTCTACAATGATGTAGCGAAGCCAGCCTGAAAAAGATTGGGTTTCCGACGCATGAAGCAAATAAGCGTTTGAAAAATAAGCAGCAACAATACCAATGGTTATGGCAAGCTGATACAGCGCCACCATTCTGCCACGAATGTGCGGGGAAGCAATTTCTGAAATATACAAAGGGCAAACCATTGATGCCACACCAATACCCAAACCGCCTGCAATGCGGAATAAAATGAGAGAAAACAAATTGGCAACAATCATAGAACCCAGTGCAGCTATAAAAAACAACCCTGCCGACACAAGCATTACTTTTTTTCTGCCGACTGTATCACTTAATTTACCGGAGAGAGCTACGCCAATAATGCATCCCAGCAGGGCAGAACTTACAAACCAACCTTCCATAAATGGATCGAAGTGGAAGTCTTTAATCAGAAAAGGCAAAGCGCCCGATATAACAGCGGTATCAAACCCAAATAAAAAACCGCCGATGGCGGCAATAAAACAAATTTTAAAAAGATAGAGCTTTTGCGTATTGTCAGCAGTCGTTTTCATAGCGTCAGGCATAAATGGTTCGTTTATTTAATGAAAGCTTTTATCACCTTTGCAGTGCCGCTTCCTTCATTGATCATTTTATATGATTCTGCCGCCGCAGGTATCACAAAGGTTTCTGCATAATGGAAATGATGTTTCTCTCCTTTTGTAACAACCATTATAGATGTGCCTTCTACCAGCATCAGCACATGACACTGGTCTTCTGTTGAAACGGTAATCTGATCGGTAAATTCAATGCGGTGAACATCGTAAAAATGTTCTTTGTGCGTGGGCAAATGAACAATCTGGTAATTTTTTTTCCCTTCCAAAACGTAAGGATGCGAAAGAAGTTCCTGCTGAAGTTTTTCACCTTTCCGTTCGAAGTTCAGATTATCAAAAGCGCGGTTGATGTTGATCGGACGCGGTTCTCCGTTTAAATCGAGCCGCAGCCAGTCGTACAATTTGAAAGTAAAAATGTAGGGCGTGGCGCTTATTTCCAGTACCAGATTGTTGGCGCCGGAACTATGAATGGTACCGTTGGGAATGAGAAACAAATCGTGCTTATGCGCCGGATGCAATTGTACAAATTTTTCTATGTGGAGAGGCGTATCATCCGTATTGCTTTTCTCCAGTTCGCTTTTAAAAACGGAAGGATTAATATCTTCCTGAAAGCCTAAATAAACACCCGCGTCTTCTTTGCAATCGAGTATATAGTACGTTTCATCCTGCGTTATGTTTTCTCCAAATTCTTTTTGTATGTAATGTAAAGAAGGATGGCATTGAATGGATAAATTACCGCCATCGAATGTATCCAGAAAATCAAACCGGATAGGAAATTCAAGTCCGAAACGCTGCGCATCTTTCCCCAGTACCGCTTCGTGCTGCGATTCCATCAACCAGTCAAACGCCACCTCAAGCAAATTTCCATCACTTTCAAATACAATCCCGTTTTCGGGTACAATCAATTCAAACGACCAGGCATAATTAATTTCATCCTGATATAAAGAAGGTATGTGTTCTTTCATCCATTGTCCGCCCCAGGCACCGGCTTCAAACCAGGGACGCACCCTGAAAACATTGTGCGCTGCTGCCTGCAAGCCTTTTTCAATAGAAGCAGATAATGCCCAGTTAATGTAGTTCCGCCATTGTCCATCGGCTACTACGGCTATCTTATTTTTTATCTTTTGCCTGTATTTATTCAGCACTACCCAATCTACAAAATACGACCGTTTGTACTTGTTGGTATATAAATCTGTTGGAGATTGATTGCCCAGATTTCGTGCACTGCCGGCGCGCATACGGTATTGCAATTCGTTTTTTGGTAAATCAAAATAAACAACCGGTGCATCCCAGCGGCACAAAGCACTTCCTGTACCGATAATAATATTGAGGTCAAATTCTGAGTCAGTCTGAAGAGCTTCTATTTTTTGGATCTGAAAAAAATCTTTCATTGAAAGCGTTGTTCTTCTGCCCCACACATCATCTTTTTCGCCCAGAAAAGGAGCAACCAAACTTTCTGTTTCTTCTTCTGATTTTAAAAATGCAGATGCTTCAAACCACAAAACACGAATGCCTTTTTGTTTCAGATAATGAGAAAGGTGTTGCCGGATTGTATGCCAGTCGTTTCCAACAAAACCATCTATCATTACGTTTTTTTGCACAGCTATCCATTGAGCTAATGAGTCGTATCCCGATTGTATGCTTCCCGGTTCGAGTGAGCGAAACGGATAAATCTGATATTCTTTGGTTTCGGCACTTTTATTAATGTGTTGCGGCAACAGCGGCTGTAGTGATTTGCGCCAGGATGTTTGTTTTTGCTGTAATTTATTTGTTTGGTTTGCAATAACAGTAGCACCCATGATAGCAGATTGTTCCATTTGATCTGAAATTTTAATTGATATTGATATTCCTTTTGCAGTAAACTTTTGTTGCAGGGCAGGAAAAAATAAAGAAGCTGCTTTTGCGATGTTTCCACCAATAACGAGAATGTCTGCCTCAAAAGACTGTATCCACGGAGCCAGGCATAAAGCAATGTGATATCCCAATTGCTGAAATACCTGTTTTGCATAAACATCACCAGGCTCTGCGGCACAGTCAGCTATCTGTTTTACTTCGCTCATTTGCCTGCCCGAAAGCTGTTTGTATCTGGCTATTATTCCCCGCGCAGAAATCTTATCTTCTGCTATACCATTCTCGTAAGGCTGATTATACAATTCACCACTTACCGGCACTCCTTCCTCATTTGCAGCAACTGATCCGTTATTTATAAATGTAGCTCCGAAGCCTGTACCCAATGTAATAGCAATCAGTTTTTTGTGTTGATTGGTTTGCAATACAGCATGTTCGCCTAAACCAAAACACGAGGCATCATTTTCAAAAACAATGGGTATCTCATTGCTGAGGTTCAGTTCGTTTGCCAACAACTGTCTGACATTTACACCATAAAGCGAATGATACTTACTAACGCCTTCAATGATACAAATGCCATTGGCATAATCGAATGGACCGGGCATGGCAATTCCGATTGCCTGTAATTTATGGTTTCCGATGTGCGACAGGGAAACTGAAATTGCTTCTGCCCATTGCCTGATGATAACATGAGCACTTGCGTGGGCATCCACCTTTTTTTTGCAAAAGCTGCCGGCAACCGCCTGCATGGTAGTTTCATTTACCAATACAGAAGTAATATGCGAGCCTCCTATATCTATTCCAATAATCACTTTATTATGTATGTATGTTTGAACATAAAAATATACATTAAAAAAATCAGGCTTTCCTGATATCTAATGAATACGTGAACTTATCAGCGCGGTAATAACCGATATTGTATTCTATTGGCCTATCGCCGGGGTCGTACACAAACCGTTCTCTTACCAGCACAGGTTCTGCGGCTGATACTTGCAGGCGCTTTGCCATTTTACCTGCCAGCGCAGCCATTATTTTTTCATTGGAGCGAACCACCCGAACACCAAAACGCTCATCGAGCAACGTGTATAACGGACGTGAAAAATCTTCCTCTTTTGTTATACCGATGCGGGGGTGAAAAAAGCTTTCAAAATAAACAATCGGTTCGCCTTCGCTTCCTTTTAATTTTGATAATTTTAATACGGGCTGCTGTAAAGAAATGTTGAAAAAATTAGCCATTTTCTCGTTTGCTTTTACATAGTCTGCCTTCAGAAAAAGATTTTCGACTTCAATACCCCGTTCCCGCATTTCCTGCGTAAAACTATACCAGTGGTCAAGCCCGGTTGACAAAGACTTTTTCTCAGCTACCTTAGTGCCTACTCCTTTCTTTCGTTTTAACAAACCTTCGTGTTCGAGCTTGTTGGTAGCCTGCCGGATGGTATTACGAGACACGCCAAGCCGGTTTGCCAGCTCTACTTCCTTGGGCAGAAAAGATCCGTTCTGATAACTTGGCAAATTAATCAGCTTACGCAAAAGTTCTTCTACCTGAACGTGCAATGGTAATTTACTCTCGTGGTTAATCTGCAGGTTCATATTCAACAATGTTCAAACATAGTATTTTTTGCGTAAACAAATGTTTTGTATCGGCAGGATGCGTAAATTAAAAAAAGCTGATTCCCTTTTTAAAGGTTTTTAAAATAGCTGGTTGATAATAAAAGATATAATAGCTTTTAAAAAAAGGAAGTCGGCCTTGTATAGAATAAGAAGAAACAAAACTTTAGGTCATGCAATCTTCATACATGCTGAGCGCCTATTATTTTCTCTTTCATCGCTGTTGCTAAGGCAAATAGCTTCTCTGTTCGTTTTTATGTCAGCATCGCAAGCTTACCACAACAATGACAAACAGATGGCTAACCAACATTGTAAACGCAGGCTTCCCCTGCCGTTCCTGTACACCCGCCCAAATATCTTTCGACGGATAGCCGACCGCCTTCACGAGGTTGTCTGATTCTTTATCCCCAAGGTGTGCCGCTAACACTCTTCCGCTTGCTGTTGCAAAAACATCCGCTTCCATTGTAGCTCTTACACTTAAATCCTGATCGCCTTGAACGGAATACAAAATCAATCGCTTGTTGTTGCGCAGCACGCCAAGCAACGAGGTTTCATTCAGAGCTTGGGTTAGTTCTTCCATCACAGGTTTTGCTGCCAGCAACAGATCCTGGTTATAAGAAAGATTGCCCGTTAATTTGTATGCGCCGGCGCCCAATATATACCCGGTTTTTTGCTTGCATTTTCCAGATAGTTGCGCTTTACAAGCGTCTTTACAACGTTGGCGCAGGTTGGCTGGCTTATGTTTACATGTTCGGCAATCCGTATGAGTTGAACCGGATATTTGCCATGTAAAGCCACAAATTCCAATATATCAATGGCTCTTTCTATTACTTGAATCATAACTAAAATTAACAGAAAATCATTCAATGATGTAGAGTCGGCAGTGCGATTACCAATATTTAAAAGAAAACAGATCGTAAGTAAAAAAATTGCGGGGTTGTTTCTGCTAACGTATCAAAATGCAAACAGTTTATGCAAACTATATAGAAAATAAGGCTTTTTTCTAATATAGATAATGCAAGCAAGCTAAATTCTAAATTGCAATAGTTGTCGTTCTTATTTTTATAAACACCCAGGCAGTTTTAGACCTTCAATGAGTATTTTTATCTATTACAGTTGTAACGGAAGATATCCTACTTTCACACCAACGAAACAGAAATATTTTATGTCATATTGTTCTGCCATTGAAACGATGAATGAAGAAAAAAAAGCCATTCATAAAGTATATCACGATCTTCATTACGGCTTTCCGATACATGATGACAATGAACTGTTTGGCAGACTGATTTTAGAAATCAATCAGGCCGGTCTTAGCTGGGAAACAATATTGAAAAAAGAAGCCTGCTTCAGAAAAGCGTACAACAATTTCGATATTGAAAAAATAGCCGCTTACTCACAAACTGACAGAGAAAGATTACTGGCTGATGCCGGCATTATCCGCAACCGGTTGAAGATAAATGCTGCCATAGAAAATGCAAAAACAATACAGCAATTGCAAACAGAACACGGGTCGTTTGAAACATGGTTGCTGGCAAATCATCCGAAGACAAAAGAAGAGTGGGTAAAGCTGTTTAAGCAAACGTTCCGGTTTACGGGTGGCGAAATTGTTTCTGAATTTTTGCAAAGTACCGGTTATTTGCCTGGTGCGCATACAGAAGATTGTGCTATTTATAAAGAGATAGTAAAAAGAAAACCGATGTGGATGACTACTTGATAAATTTTATTTTTTTGTGCCTGCTTATCTTAACTAAAAGAGGAAGAATTATAATACGGCTGTATAGTAACAGAGAATCCGGTAAACTGAATTGATATAAAAAAGTTTTTTATCCTTACAGGAAAGGAGAACCGTATTTTCGATATTGATTTTAAAATATTCTATTTACGAAACCGCCAAACTATAACTTTTATAATATACAATGGCTTTATTACGTGAATATATAATTTCTAAAGATTGATAATTGAAAGACTAATAAAGGCGATTTTGCATCACAAATCAACTTTTTTGTAAAAATGCTGATTAGAAAATATTCATTTAAAAGCTGCTTCTTTGAACAAATATGTACCTGAAACAAAGCCATATGCAATTATGAAAACCGATACTTTTTACCCTGCGACGATGTTGACAGCAACTCAGTAAAAGTCGTTTTAATTTTATTCATCCACGACTGTTGTTTTTCAGCATCATCACCAAAATATTCTGCCTGCATAATTTTCATTTTCAACAGCAACAGGTTACTGTTATCTACGGCATCAGCATCCGTACCACAGCCTTCAACAAGGCATGTTTTACCACTAACCCGTAAACGCGAATCTCGCCCTTTTTGATAGTAGTCAAGGTATGCAAAAAACTCCTTGTCAACTTCTGCTGCATACATTCCGTTGCATGATGTGTAAAACCAGATAAATCCTTCATCGTCCACTTTTAAAGTACTGATAATGTTGTTGGGAAGCTGAAGCACCGAATTTATTTCAGCCTTAAATAAGGCAATTCTTATTTCCTCAATCTTCTTTCGTAAAAATGTTAGTGTGGTATCGCCGGGTTGCATAAAAAAAATTTAGATCAATAAAATTTCAAATGATATACCAGTTATTGCCAGGAATAAAAAAAGGTTAAAAAAAATGATTTTGCTAAATTTTGTGGAACAATTTCCTCAATAATAAAGAGTAGTAAACAATATCTTTCGCTGCTTGTTTCCCGGAATTTTATATCAATTTTTCAACATGGGAAAAAACACGTTATTTTTTTCTTTTTGAGAGACGGAAAAATTCTCAAAAAGGCAATACGAAAGCACCTGATTCGGCTATGTATAACGGAATACTTTTTATGTGCGACTCTTTTTTTCCCGGCAAATGCGTCATCTTTTTGAAATGGTTTTAAAATTGTTTTTATCTGTTTATGGAAACGGATATAGAGCAGATACTTCATTTACCCGAAAAAAAAATGCAGTCCATTATTCATGATGCGGTAAAAGCGGCGCAGGCAATCAGTTTAATTTATATCAGCGACAGCACCGAGGGCATCAGGCGTATGAAAAAAGGCAATTCGTTTTCTTATCTGTTAAAAGAACAGACATTGAATGATGACGAGGCGATGAAACGCATAAAAAGCCTGGTTATTCCGCCTGCCTGGGAGAACGTATGGATAAGCCCGATAGAAAATGGTCATTTGCAGGCTACCGGCACAGATGCAAAGCACCGCAAACAATATCGTTATCATCCTTTGTGGAATGCATTGCGGAATCATACCAAATTTTACAGGCTTCACGAGTTTGGAAAGGCATTGCCCGGCATCCGGCTGCAGTTAGAAAAAGATTTATCGCTGCCTGATCTGCCGGTAGAAAAAGTATTGGCGGCAGCCGTAAGCTTAATGGAGCGCACCAACATTCGCGTTGGCAATAATTTGTACGAAAAATTATATGGCTCTTTCGGGATGACAACCCTGAAAGATAAGCATGTAAAAATTGAAGGCACAAAAATCCGCTTTACGTTTAAAGGTAAGAAAGGTGTTGATCACGACATTAATATCAAGAGCAACAAGCTGGCGAAAATTGTAAAGCAATGCCGCGATATTCCGGGCAAAGAATTGTTTCAATATTATGACGAAGAAGGCAAGCGCAAAAGCATAGATTCCGGTATGATTAACAATTATATCAGGCAAATTAGCGGCGGCGAGTTTACGGCAAAAGATTTCCGTACCTGGTCAGGCACCGTACAGGCAATTTTAGCGTTTAACGAACTTGGCTTTTTTGATACGCAAACCGAAACCAAAAAGAAAATTGTGGAAGCATTAGATATGGTAGCAAAGCATTTGGGAAACACAAGAACGGTTTGTAAAAAATATTATGTGCATCCGCTTGTCGTTTCTTTGTATGAAAGCCAGACGCTTAAAACTTATACAAGCGATCTTGAGAAAATTGAAGCGAACAACAATAAAACGAATCTTACGCCCGAAGAAAAAGTGCTGATGAAAATATTGGAAGCGGCATAAATCTTCATCAGATATTACAGGTTTGATTGTTACGGAAAATAGTAAGTAAAAAACTGCTTTGCTGCAATTTCATTTTATTGCCGTTCGATTGCTATAATCATTTCGCCGGAGTGTTTTACAATATTAAATAAATCGTGGCATAATGTTCTATTACTGAACGATGCAATTCAAAACATCTTTCAATCATAAAATTGAAAACAAAAAATTGTACAACAAACAAGTCTAATAAAAAAAATGACAAACGGAACACTTATTCAGTTTTTTCACTGGTATTTACCTAACAACGGCAACCTTTGGAATCAGTTAAAAGACAATGCCGATTATCTGGCGTCACTTGGCATTAACGCAGCCTGGCTTCCGCCCGCCGAAAAAGGCGTTGACGGCAGTTGGTCTGTCGGTTATGATGTGTATGATATTTACGACCTTGGCGAGTTTGACCAAAAAGGATCGGTAAGAACAAAATACGGAACCAAAGAACAACTGATAGATGCCGTAAAAACGGTGCAAAGCAAAGGCATTAAGGTGTATGTAGATATTGTGGTTAATCACATGGGAGGCGCCGTTGGCAAAGAAAAAATAAAAGTAAGAAAAGTAGATCCTGAAAACAGAACCCGTTTTATCAGCGATGAATTTGAAATAGAAGCTTATACCAGGTTTTCTTTTCCCGGTCGTGGTAACACATACTCCGATTTTCAGTGGGATCATCATTGTTTTACCGGTGTTGATTATGCAGCCGATACCGGTGAAAACGGTATTTTTTTAATCATGAATGAATATGAAGGCTGGGAAGAAATGGTAGATCAGGAAAAAGGAAATTACGACTACCTGATGTTTACCGATATTGAATTCAGAAACCCGGCGGTGCGAGAAGAATTGAAGCGCTGGGGAAAATGGTATTTTGAAACCGTTGGCTTCGATGGCGTTCGTTTGGATGCTGTTAAGCATATTCCGCCCCGGTGGTACAGAGAATGGCTGTTTTATATGCGTGCCGAAGTAAAGCCCGATATGTTTGCCGTAGGCGAATACTGGGCGCCCGGCAATTTGCCGCTTTTAAAAAAATACCTGAGCGCCGTTGAAGGAAATATGAATTTGTTTGATGCGGCATTGCATCAAAATCTTCACCATGCTTCTAAAACTGGTAAAGATTTTAATATGACAACTATCTTTAACAGCACCCTCGTAAAAGATGCGCCTACGTTTGCCGTTACGGTTGTTGACAATCACGACACGCAGCCTTTACAATCGCTGGAAGCACCGGTAGAAGAATGGTTTAAAGGCATTGCTTATGCGCTTATCTTATTGCGCGAGCAGGGATATCCCTGCGTATTTTATCCCGATTTATACGGCGCGCATTATAAAGACTACGGCAGAGACGGAAATGAATATGAGATTTGGCTTAATAAATGCGAAGATCTTGAGAAGTTGCTGCTGGCAAGAAAGAATTTTGCATACGGTTATCAGCATGATTATTTCGATCATCCGAACTGTGTTGGATGGACACGCGGTGGTGTTGACGATAATAAAAACTCCGGTTGCGCAATATTAATTTCAAACAGCGGCGATGGCTTTAAAAAAATGGGAATTGGCAAGAAATTTACAGGCAAAACGTTTGTAGATTATTTGCAGAAACACAAAGCAGAAGTAAAAATAGACAAAGAGGGATGCGGCGTTTTTGAAGTGGTGGCGGGTTCGGTTTGTGTATGGGTATTAAAGGAAGCATTATCAAATTAAAACCTGAGAATATGAATAAAAATTTTCTTTTTCTGCTGTTGCTCATGGCAGTAACATTCAGCAGTTGCACAGCCATCGGCGATATATTTAAAGCCGGTGCCTGGACGGCTATCATTGGCATCATAATCGTTGTTGCCATTATTTTTTGGATTGTAAGCAAAGTAGGCGGTGGAAAAAATTAATTTGTTGCAAATGAAAGCTGCAGGCGGCAATACAAAATTCTTTATCATGTTTAATACGGGGTTATGGTTAAGAAAGAAGAACAGAACAAAAGTCAAAACGGAAGTAATGAAAAACAGAATAGCCTTCAGTTAGAAAAAAAGATACAGGAACTGCAAAAAGCCAATGAAGAAATTATCAGACTTAAAAACGTTGAGAAGTTTGAATCTGCCGGCCGCATGGCAAGAACCATTGCTCACGAAATTCGCAATCCGCTTACCAACATTAGCCTGGCGTTAGAGCAATTGAATGCAGAATTGCCGCATAATGACGATGTTACTTTGCTGGTAGAAATGATAAGCCGCAACACGATGCGTATAAACGGGCTGATAACCGATTTATTAGATTCTACCAAGTTTGCACAGCTTGATTTTTCAGATGTATTTATAAATGAACTTCTTGATGAAGCGATAGCACAGATAAGACATTTAGCGAAGCATAAACACATTCAGATAGAAGAACATTTTTCGAACCAGTTACCTACACTTTTGGTTGATTCCGAAAAAATAAAAACGGCTTTTGAAAATCTTCTTACCCATGTCATCGAATCGGTTCAATCAGGCACAGGTAAAATAACAATTCGAACAGAAAACCAAAATAATAAATGCGTTATCAGCATTCATAATGATGGTGCTGTTATGAACAAAGAAAAATTAGATCGCTTATTCGAGCCGCGCTTTACCGACAAGCAAGGGACCGGCCTGGCATTAACGCATGCACAAAACATCATACTAAATCACGGCGGCAGCATTTATGCAGAAAGCGAACCAAACAAAGGAACAACGTTTACCATCATACTTAGTTTTGTATAATTAGGCATCTGATTACATTATACAAGGCATTCATTTTATACTATTTCGCCGTTACGTTTAATGATACCTCAACATTATCGCTTAATGTAACACTGTTTCCACCCACGCCAAAATCTCTTCTGTTAATGGTAAACTTGCCGCTAAACAGGTAATCGTTTGTGTTTTTCACAGCCGTAAAAGGAAACGAAATATTTTTTGAAACGCCTTTAATCGTTACCATACCATTCATTACAAAACCATCATTGCTTTTTACAATGCTGCTGCTTGCAAGCCTGATATCAGGATATTTTTCCGCATCAAAATATTCTTCGCGTTTTAAATGTTTGTCTCTGGTATCTATTCCTGTATTGATGGTATTTACGGCCGCCGTTACATCAAATTTGCTTTCGGCAGGGTCGTCTTCATTCCAATCAATCATTCCTTTCAATCCGTTAAATTCACCTTTCGTATTAATACCAAGATTTTTAATTACAAATGTTACCGCGTTTTCCGAATCTACAGGCTTCAGCGATAATACCGTAAAGGCAGTTGTTGCAATAAAAAAAAGCGGTAAAAGAAAAAGCTGATAAAATGATTTTTTCATTTTTTATTAAAATTAATTTTAAAAAGATTCTTTAGCGCAGCAGGTAAAAATATACGGGAAGGCACGCTGCTCATAATTTTTATTTCGTCGGCTACGCTTGTTTCATTATCTAAGAACTTCAAAATAAGCTGTGGTTTATTTCGCCGGAACAAATCGCTAAAAATCTGACCCGCCGTTAACTGTTTATTATACAGTACATGAAGCAATGTATTGTCATACAGTTTAAAGCGCTTATCAGGAATATTATTTTTGCTGTTAGGATGTTCGCCACGCAATAATGCGATTGCGATACTGGCCGAATGCTTTTGTATAAATTGAAAAGTATAGCCGCTGCTGCCTTTTGTTTGTCCGCCTGCCGTGCCGATATGAATAACAGCCGATATATTGTGCGCAAAAGAATACGTACTCATTGGAATAACGCCAAATTCTTCTTCTTCAATGGTAAATGTTTCTATTTTCAGAAACTGGGAAATGTAATTTCGTAATGCGTTTGCATATTCTTCCTGCTGCAACAGTTCGGGCGAAAAAACGGTATATTCAACCAACGCTTTCCGGCTGCTTACCGGTAACACATATACAAACGTATTTTCGCCTGGCCTGCATATTCTGAAATCCATAAAAGTAGCAACGTCGTTGTTAAATTTATCGTCCGGTGTTGTTATCACCCAGCCTGTAAAATGCTGCAGCAGGCTTCCTGCAGTTTGCAACATTCCGGGTTGAAAAAGAATGCTGTTAAATACATATTGCGCCGTTATAATTTGTGTAGCTGTTTGCACACAGGCAATGTTATCTTCTTCAAAAATGCGCACAATTTTTTCCTGTAAAAAAGATACATTTTGAAATGTGGCAAGCTTGTCAAAAACATATTGATAAAAGTCTTTGCCACGTATCATTTTATATTGGTACGGCGCTATATCGAACCGCGCCGAAAAGGATGGCCCATAAAAGTCTATCTGCGCCCAGTTCTTGTAAACAATTTCCTGAAACAAACCTTCATGAGCTTCCCAAAAACACCAGGTTCTATCGTTCTTTTTTTTATCATCAGCATCTATCAGCAAAATCTTTTTATCTGCAAAAAAAGAATGTTGCTGCATTTGCATCAGCAGGCTAAGACCGGCACAGCCGGCACCGGCAATAACATAATCGTATGATGAATTTGTTGAGATATAATTTGTGTAAACGAAGCAAAAATAACTGTTTGTTCATGCTCATAAAAACAACACGATGCAGGATGCAGGTGTTTTTTAAAAGCTTGTCATTGAATTTGTATTTATACAATAAGTGAAAAGAGATTTATACCGAAAATGAGCTGCCGCAACCGCACGTGCCGGAAGCATTGGGATTATTGAATGTAAAACCGCGGCTGTTTAATCCGCCCTGCCAGTCTATCATCATTCCATATAAATAGAGCTCATGATTTTTATTCATAATGCAGGAAATATTTTCTATGGTAAATTCAATATCATCGGGTTGTTGTTCATCAAAGCCAAGCACATAGCTTAAGCCGCTGCAGCCGCCGCCTTTTACACCGGCGCGAAGCTTTTTGCTGGTGTCAAAATCCGCTTCTGCCATCAATCTTTTTAATTCGGTTATTGCGCTTTCACTCAATGTTACAGGCGTAGTTTCTATCATTTCCATACTTCAAAATTACTTAAAACTGAATTGCTTAATTGTTAACCCATACTATTCATAAAAAGATGACGTTTTATTTACATTCGCAACATTATCAATCGGCACATGTCATCTTCCTCAAATATCGTTTTGGTTGTTATCGCCATTCTGTTTATCGCCGTTGCCTATTATATTTTTACGTCGAAACCGGCAAAAACAGATACGCCTGCCACCGTTTCCGATGCTACCTCACAAATGCAGTTGAGCGCTTATGAACGATTGATATTGCTGGTTGACCGAATTGCGCTGCACAATCTGATCAGCCGCCTCAATCAGCCGGGCGCCAATGCCAGAGAGATGCAATCGCTTTTAACGCAAAACATCAGAGAAGAATACGATTACAACATAACGCAGCAGATTTATGTAAGCGCAGATGCGTGGAATGCGGTTAAGAATTTAAAGGAACAGAACATGCTGGTGATTAACCAGATTGCTGCAACTTTACCCGCAAATGCAACCGGACTTGATTTAAATAAGTTTATACTGGAATATCTGATGCACGATAAAAAAGGATCGCTGCACGAGGTAGTAAGCGAAGTGCTTGGTTATGAAGCAAAAAAATTGCTTCGTTAAAAAATTTTAAGCACTAAAAAGGCTGTTTTTATCACATGAAAACAGCCTTTTTAATGCTTGTGAATTGCTTTATAATGATATTTTTCCTTCCACGCCATCATCCATCGTTTTACCTGTAACCGCACCGGTGATGATTTTGAGAAAGGATACCATTTTGCCATGTTTGGTATCCCAATAGTACGCTTCTTCCGTCATAACTTTTATAACGCTGATGTTCGGATCGTCCACGCCGCCCTGAAACCAGGTTTTTACGATTGGATTCCAAAGTTCTTTTATAATTTCTTTATCAAACAAAATTTCACTGCTGCCATGCACTGAAATGTAATTTTCTTTCGAAGGATCGCCGAAAATAAGATCGGTTGTATCGTTGCCGGTAATATCTTCATTGCGCTTGCTGTTTTTATCGCTGATAAACCAGATATTTCCTTCATCATCTACTTTATTTGCCGACATCGGCGCTGTTTGTAACCGGTTGGTGGCATCATATGTACAGAACATGCAGACTTTTACTTCTTCGGCCATCTCCTGTAGTTTTTTTACCGCTTCCTGATTGGCCAGATTTACTTTGTCTCCCATAAAATATTTTTTTGGATAAACTTCTAATTATGTGCCAGTAATAAACAAACCTTTTTTATTTATAATCATTTCGTTGTAATACCATTTGGATAAGGAAACCGGCCTGAATCATGTAATCGAAACGCAATGTCAGCCTAAGTTTCAGTATCCCGATATCAAATATTCTTAATGTCCAACTGATATCAGATGCTTTGTTATATGAATTGATGCATTGATAATAGTTGAGTAAAACAAAAAGAGGCTGTTTCCTTACTACAGAAACAGCCTCGCTATAAAAATGTTCTTTGCCTTTTTTTAATTTATAACAATCCTCGACTGCACGGTATTACCGGTAGCCGAAACTATTTTGATGGTGTAAACACCTGAGCTTAAATTGTTGGTAGAAATATTAAACTGCCCGGTTGAATTGGTGCGTTGTTGTTTTACCATGCGTCCCTGAGCATCGTAAACAAATACGCTTACCATACCGTTTTCAGACGTTTTAACCGTAATGTTCTGACCAGCTTTTACGACGGTAGGATAAATGATTAATTTTCCCTGCCCGCTGATGATGACAGCCACAGAACTGGTAGCTTTTGAAGATCCGTCCTGATTTACCACTACAATACGATATAAATAATTTCCGTCAACCGCTACGTTATCGTTATAACCGTAAGAAATAGCGGTGTTGCTGTTGCCTTTAGCCGGCACCGATGCAACAACCGAATAGGACGTGCCGCCATTGCCGCTTCTTTCTACTCTGTAACTGCTTACATTGGTTTCGGTTAAAGACTGCCATGATATACTAACATTTTTGCCGGAAGCAACTGCTTTAAAATTGGCTATCTGAGCAGGCAATATGTCGCCCAACGAGCCGCCAAATGCATAAAAGACATTAAACCTGAAATCTACGCCAAGCTGTATAATTTTGGGATCAACGGACAGTTCTAATAAATTAAATGGCTTTGTAGCGGTAAAATAAACAGCCCAGCTAACACCGGTTTGAAATATATCCAATCCATAAAACGTATTTCCTCCGCCGCCGCCGCCGGTGCTAAATTCCTGATAAGCAACATTGTTCGGATTAACAGAATCTCTGAGAAAAGTTGTAACCTTCAGGTATTTACCTAAACTATCTTTGTTGATGCCGGTTGGAACATCAAGTCTGAAACCTGCCTGACTGCCTGCGGGAACAGCTTTTAAATTTGACGGAAGTTTCAAATCAACATCAAATCTATATGTATCATTACAGGTAAACGGCGCTGCGATGTTTACAGCTTCAAACGAAGCAAAGTTGCTGGCGTTGTTATCTGCTATACTTTCAATATTTTGTATGGCGGGTGCACCGCAACCGGCAGGGTCGGTTTTTCCATATTTTCCGGCCGGATCTGGAAAATTTGAAAAATAAGCTTGTCCGTAAGATACGTTTGTTAGTAAAACGCACCCGGCTATAAAACCGGTGAGCGCCAATAATCTTAAAACAGAATTGTTTTGAGTAAACATTTTTTTCATAAACCCGTGATTTTTTTGCTTGAATGATAAATTCCGGTGCCTAAGTAATAAGAAAAATTTGATAGAGGAAAACAGATGTAAATCCTAAAACAGTATCAATGCCTTTTTCTCTCAATAGTTAAATTTCAATTTTCTTACACAACAGAATCATAACGGGACAATATTAAGGCATTTCGATACAATATATTACGCGAAAAACATTTTTTTTCGAAGCGAAGCAGATGAAATTTTTGTAAACAAACAAACGTTTGAGTGTGAAAAAGACTTAAAAATGTTTTAGCAAACACAGAATCTGATATTTATATAATACTAAATTTTGTATTGACAGGCATAACATACCGAATATTTTTATTTTGCATTCAGGTTGGCAAAACTTCACTTTCCCCTGCTTTTTTTCTTTCCTTATTAATACGAAAACAGATTTGTTTCTTTCATTTTTTACATTCATTTATTTTGTAAGCCACTTTTGTATAATCCATTTTCATCTTGAATGATGAACTCTTTTTCCCCGTTATTTTATACAGGAAGAGCAATCGTTTTAAGGTTTGGCCGTAACAATTATTTTGTTTGCCGAATGTGTTTCTACCACGGGCATATTTGTTGCTTTCTTTTTACAAAACATAACATATTATCATGGCAGACCTTCAGGCAGAACTTGAAAAATTACTTACCTCTTATGAGGAGAAACATAAATTTTATAACACCTATTTAAACACTGCAAAAGAGCACAATGAAATGATATTGAAGCTGGCTGAAGCGCAACCGATTCATATATCAGAATTTGAGCAAGCCGAAACATTATACGACAGCATGACACTGAGCGAAAAAACATATCGCATACACAAAGAGGTATTTGAAAGAAACAGGCAGGATGTAATAAGCAAACTGGCGCCGGTGCAAAACATCAAAATAAAATTTACCTATCCAAACGTGAAAGGCAGCAAAGACGCGGGTGAATTTTATATATGGCTGAAATACAATCCTGAAAATACGGATGAATCGCAACTGGTTTTACAAAAATTATCTGATACTGATAACGAGCCGAAACTATTGTAGCCAATACCTTTACGGCTTTTATGGGTCAGAAAAAATTACAGCGTTTTGCCGAAATAAAAACCTTTCCGAATGTGCTGGAGTATCCGCAGAATATGCAGAACCACTGGCGCGCTTTTTTTAACAATAGCGCTCCTGTTGTATTAGAATTAGCCTGCGGCAAAGGAGAATATACCGTTGGTCTTGCGCAACTGCATGCAGACACAAACTATATTGGCGTAGATGTAAAAGGAAACCGCTTGTGGAAAGGTGCGGCAGATGCTTTGCAAAAACATCTCACAAACGCTGCATTTCTTCGCACGCGGATTGAACTTATTGAAACCTATTTTGGCAGAGGAGAAATAAACGAAATCTGGATTACCTTTCCCGATCCGCAACTGCGGGTATCCAAACAAAAAAAACGGCTTACGCATCCGCGTTTTCTGCGTTTATATCAATCTGTGCTTTCTGCTAATGGTTACATTCATTTAAAAACAGACAGCCCGGCTTTGTATCGCTTTACCAAAAAAGTAATTGAGGTTTATAATCTGTCGTTGCTGAATGATAATTGCGATGTATATGCAGATAAAAATAATAGCCCAGAATTATCTATTCAAACGCATTACGAAAAATTAGACATCGCCCGCAGCAGGCGTATTTTTTATCTTTGCTTTCAGATTGATAACGATTTATCTGCTGATAAAGAAGATGAATTAAAACATTGGGAGTATGAAACCGCACCCTGACGATGAAGAAGCGTACAGCAACAACAACAGGTTAATCATTTTCACCGCCGACTATTTATTACAGCGCGGCTATTGCTGCGGAAACGGTTGCCGCAATTGTCCTTACGATTATAAAGCTGTGCCCGAGCCAAAGCGCAGCCATTTGTTACAGATGAGAAACAACAACACAGAATCTTAACGGCTTAGCCATGAAAAAGAGTAGGATTTCTTCACCGGAAAATACTTCAAAACAACCGCCTTCTTTTTTTGAAGATGTGTGGGATGTGGTGCGACAGATTCCGGCGGGCCGGGTTACTTCTTATGGAGCGATTGCCAATTATCTCGGAACAAAACTAAGTGCCCGGATGGTTGGCTGGGCAATGAATGCGTCTCATACGGCGTATCCTTCTGTGCCTGCCCAACGCGTGGTAAACCGGCTGGGAATATTAAGCGGCAAAGCGCATTTTGATCCGCCTTCTTATATGCAGGAATTGCTTGAAAAAGAAGGCGTAATGATTGAAAATGATACGGTAACAGATTTTGATACAATATTCTGGAATCCGGCGGTGGAATTGGATTTGTAACAATGTTGAAATGTTTAAAACAGGAAAGCCCCACCATTCCGGTGAGGCTTTTTTAGTTGCGAAGGGAGGGTTCGAACCTCCGACCTTCGGGTTATGAGCCCGACGAGCTACCGCTGCTCTACTTCGCGATATAATATTTTATAAAAATGAATCGCTTTTTGCAACCAGTCTTTACTGATTGGGGGTGCAAATATATAATCTGTGTGCCAAAGCGCGAAGAAAACTTTATTCTTTTTTCTTAATGATGCTGCCGCCACTTGTATCCACACTTTTAATTATTCCATTGCCTTTATAGTTGATGATGCTGCCGCCACTGGCATCTGCCGTTAATTCTTTGTTCACCGTAAGATTTATTACAGAACCGCCCGACGCATCAACTTTGCAAACATCAGCCGCCGCATCAAAATCTTTTACAATGCTGCCGCCGCTGGCCGAAACGGTTGCACTGGCAAAGGCGCCACTTAAGGTAGCAATACTGCCACCCGTTAAATCGAGTGAAAGGTTTGTAGCTGTAATTTTACCATTTACAATGCTTCCGCCATGACATTCGAGGTCAAGCGTATTTACATTCAGTTCATCTACAATTTTACCAATTGAGCCGCCGGCAAGCTCTAACTTATTCAACTCGGTAACGGTTACATACGCTTTAATCTTTTTGTTTCCCCAGCTCCAGTTGTTCCACATAGCGGCATCAATATAAATTTTTAAAACGCCGTCTCTTACTTCTGTCTTTATTTTACTTACATTCTTTTCATCTTCCGCGCTTACGGCAATCGCCTGTTCTTTACCCTGCGAAATATAAACCGTAATACCGCCGCCCGCACTTACGCCGTTAAAAGCAGGCACGTTTCGCACTTCGGCATTGGCATCGTACACCAAGTTTTGCGCAACTCCTTTTAGCGACATCATCATAAGTACGATTGCAATCAGCTTTCCCATTGTTCTAAATTATATCTCCGAAACGAAGATGACAAGAAAAGGTTACAAGTATATAAAATTTCTGCCTTTACTTTGCACACGCAAATGTTTTCTAAACTGCGTTTGCAAAAACATATTTTAATTCCCGGGGTGCTGACATTCGCCGCAGGCGAACAGTAAGCTGAGATTACACCCGTAGAACCTGAACAGGGTAATGCCTGCGAAGGGAAGGCAGATATATTTTATACTCTCCTCTCCATTAGCCTCATTTCCTGTTCTCAACATTTTAACACCATTCAAAAAAAAGAAACGAATGAAAAAAATGCTGGGAACAATTACAGCCCTGATATTGGCTGTTGTTGTACACGCACAAGTAACCGTAAAAGGCATTGTAAAAAACGAAGAAAATGCACCCATGTCGGGCGTTACGGTAAGCGCCGGCAACGCCAACAAAAAAATGCTGGCAGTTACAGATGCAAATGGCAAATTTTTATTTGCCAATATAATGGCCGGAGATGTGTTGGTTACGGCAGATTACATTGGTAAAAAAAGCGCTTCACAAAAAATTTCGGTTGACAATGAAGACGTAATTGTAAATTTTGTTCTGCAGGATGATGCCAACGCATTGGAGCCTCTGGAAGTGCGCTCGGTGCGGGCTTCTGACAAAGCACCGTTTACAAAAACCGATTTGTCGGCCGCTCAGATACAAAAAAATAATGTAGCGCAGGACTTACCCTTTCTGTTAAATCAAACACCTTCGGTGGTAGTAAATTCCGATGCCGGAAACGGTGTTGGCTACACGGGCATCCGCATTCGCGGAACCGATGGCACACGCATTAATGTTACGCTTAACGGCATTCCGTACAACGATGCGGAAAGCGGCATCAGTTACTTCGTTGACCTGCCCGATTTTGCATCGTCCGTTAATTCAATACAAATTCAACGCGGCGTTGGAACATCAACCAATGGCGCCGGTGCATTCGGCGCTACCATTGCTGTAAGCACCAACGAAAGACACGATACCGCGTATGCCGAAACCAACAACAGCTACGGTTCTTTTAACACCTGGAAAAATACCATTAAGGTGGGCAGCGGTTTATTAAACAACCATTTTACCTTTGATGCAAGGCTTAGCCGCATTACGAGTGATGGCTTTATTGACCGGGCGAAAAGCAATCTGCAATCGGCTTATATTTCTGCGGCTTATATCAACAAAAAAACATCGCTTCGCTTAAATATTTTTACCGGTAAAGAAAAAACATATCAGGCATGGAACGGCATTCCCGAAGCGAAGCTGTTTGGTACAAAAGAAGATCTGCAAAGCTTTTACGATAACAACATCGGAAGCTATTTTTTTACACCTGCCGATTCGGCAAATTTATTCGGCAGCAACAGAAGAACTTATAATTTATACAATTATCCAAACCAAACAGATAACTATCAGCAGGACAATTACCAGTTGTTTTTTAACCAATTATTGCTGCCGCATCTTTCTTTAAATATGGCAACGTTTCTTACGCGCGGAAAAGGTTATTACGAAGAATATAAATACAACCAGAGTTATCATAATTACAATCTCGCAAATGTTGTTTATGGCAACGATACCATAGCAAAAACCGATTTGATACGAGACCGCTGGTTAGACAATTATTTTTATGGTGCTACTTTTTCATTACAACAAAAAACGCCAACGGATGAACTGACGTTCGGCGGCAGCGCAACAAAATATGACGGCTTGCATTATGGTAATGTTATTTGGGCAAACAACGGAGGCGTTGATAAAAATAAAGAGTATTATCGTTTATCGTCCACTAAAAAAGACATGAATGTATATCTGAAATGGCAGCATCAGTTCAACGGTTATTTCAGTTCGTTTGCCGATGTGCAATATCGCCGGGTAACGCACAATATGAATGGCTTTCAAAACAATCCCAAATTAAACATCAACAGAGATTTGAATTTCATTAATCCGAAAGCGGGCATAAGCTATACAAAGAATCATCTGAACGCTTATGTAAGTTATGCGATGGCAGGCAAAGAACCCAACCGCGACGATTTTGAAGCCGGCGAAGCCACACAGCCAAAACGCGAGCTGCTGCACGATTTTGAGGGTGGTATTTCTCAGCAAAACAAAATATGCAACTGGAGTGCAACGCTGTACTACATGTTTTATAAAGATCAGCTTGTGCTTACCGGTAAAATTAACGATGTGGGTTCTTACACACGCACGAATGTGCCAAACAGCTACCGGGCAGGAATAGAGGTAAGCGCAGGCGTAGCATTGAGCAAATGGCTCAACATTAATGCCGGCGCAACTTTCAGCCGCAACAAGATAAAAGCATTTACCGAATACATAGATAGTTATGACGCTGAGTTCAACTATACAGGGCAGCAGGAAATACAGCACAGCAAAACTGATATTGCGTTTTCTCCTTCCGTTATTGCCAATGGTTCAATCAACCTGTTGCCGGTAAAAAATTTTGCAATTGGTTTTATAAGCAAATATGTATCGCAACAATATTTAGACAACACACAAAACATAGACAGAAGCCTGAGCAACTATTTTGTGGAAGACGCAAGATTGATTTATACATTTAAAAAACTGCTGTTTAAAGAATGGAGCCTTATTGGGCAGGTAAACAATATTTTTAGTAAACAATATCAACCGAATGGCTACACCTTCAGTTATAATTACGACAGCTATCCGGTTACAGAAAATTATTATTTTCCGATGGCAGGCATAAATGGCGTAATAGCGGTTAACATCAGTCTGTAAGTGTTTTTGCATTATAAAAAGAGGCGTGAATGGTCAGCACATTTGCGCCTCTTTTTATAATGCAATCGGTAGCAATTATCTTTGCAGGCTTTTTTGCACCGGACTAATTAAAGGGAATGAAATTTTGGTTAACGGTTTTCCTGGTTTTCTTTTTTTTATCAATTCGTGCGCAGGATACTGTTAGGCAGAAGCAAACCGGTTTTTCTTATTCGGGTTCGCCGCTTATTATTGACAGCATCCGCATTACCGGCAACAACAAAACAAAAGGCAACATCATTCTTCGCGAGCTTCCTTTTGCCGCAGGCGATACAATAACTTCGGAATCCATTCAACAAAAACTAACTTTAGCAAGACAGCAACTTATTAATACAAGCCTTTTTATTGATGTAACGGTAAGTTATGTATTTGTTGACAGCAATCGCATTATTATTTATACCGCTGTAAAAGAGAGATGGTATTTTTTACCGGTTCCATATTTCCGTTTGGTTGACCGGAATTTTAACCAGTGGTGGACGGAACAGCACCGCAGTTTAAGCCGGGTAAATTATGGCATAAAGCTGATACAGAACAACGTAAGCGGACGCAACGATAATGCTTACCTGTGGCTGATTACCGGCTACAATCATCAGGTAGCGGCACGATATGAATTGCCGTTTATAGATAAAAATCTGCATCACGGCATCAGCGTGGCAGCTTCGTTTTTGCGGCAGCGCGAAATCAATTACGGAACCGATGCAAATAACAAGCAATTGTTTTACAAAGGCAGTCATTTTGTAAGACAGCAGTTTCGTGCAGAAGCTTCTTACATCTATCGCCCGGCTATTAAAACAAGACACATTGTTACGCTTCGCCTGGTGGATGAAAAGCTAAGCGATACCATTTTGCAACTTAACAAAAACTATTTTCCTTACAGCCGCACACATATAACGTATCCCGTCATCAGCTATACATTGCAATATTCCGACGGCGATAATATTGTATATCCAACCAAAGGCTTTATTAGCGATGCGTCAATTATAAAAAAAGGATTCGGAGAAATTATGAATCTCTGGCAGCTATCTTACCGCGCCAAATACACAATGCCGCTTTATAAAAAAACGCAGTTGCAGCTACAATCTGCCGGCATCATCAGTCTGCCGTTTAAGCAACCATTTTTTAACAAGCAAATTGTAAATTATTATGGCGACATATTTTTTCGCGGATTGGAATATTATGTAATTGACGGGGTTGCGGCAACCATTAACAGAGCTACCTTGCGGCAGCAGATCTTTACTTATACGCTAAAAAATCCGGTGAATATAAAAAATCATAGCCTGATACCTGTTCGGTTTTATCTGAAAGCATACGGCGATGCAGGCTATGTTTATGATGATAAAATGAACAATAATTTGAATAATAAATTAATCAGCACCTATGGAGTTGGTTTGGATGTAGTAACCATTTACGATATTGTTATCCGGCTTGAATATAGTTTTAACCGTTTTGGCGAACACAATTTATATCTGCATTCAAAAGGCGATTTTTAAAGCGGCATAAAATTATCTTTGATAAAGTTGCCCGCAGATAGCACAGGTTTTCACAGAAAGTTCGTACAGATATGCGCTTATCTTACTTTTCTGCGGAAAATGATTCCGGCAAAAGCAAGCCAAAAACCAAATACATGAAAGTTGCAATTTATAGTCGCGGATTAGATGACAAGCAGCAATTGCCTTTACTGGCTTTAATCAATGAATTGCACAAATACAATGTTTCTATTGTTGTGTCGGTTTCGCTGGCGCAAAAATATGGTGATGCGATGTCTGCTATTCGCCATATAGAAGTGTTTACCAATAATCTGGATGCCGATACCGATTGCCTTATCAGCCTGGGCGGCGACGGCACCATACTCGATGCGGTTACCATTATCGGCAACAAAAATATTCCGATTCTTGGCATCAACTTCGGCAGGCTGGGTTTTCTGGCAGGCATTGGCAATGAAGAACTTAGCATTGCCGTTGATGCTCTGGTAAGCAGAACCTACGTAACCGACAAACGGATTCTGATTCATTTAGATTCCGATGCTTCGCTGTTTGGCGATGCGCCGTATGCCTTAAATGAATTTGGCATTCACAAACGAGATACATCGCCGATGATTAAAATACACACGTATCTGAACGGAGAATTTCTGAACAGCTATTGGGCAGATGGACTGATTGTTTCTACGCCCACCGGATCTACCGGTTACAGCATGAGTTGCAACGGCCCCATCGTTTTTCCCGATTCCAGCTCGTTTTGCATCACGCCCGTAGCACCTCACAATCTTAATATCCGCCCGATTATTGTACCTGATAACAATATTGTTTCTTTTGAAATAGAAGGCAGAAGTGAAGAATTTATTTGTACGCTGGATGCCCGAAAAGAAATTGTGGAAAAAAATATTCAGTTAGCTGTAAAAAAAGAAAGTTTCACCATTAGCCTCATACGCCTAAACGAAAACAGTTTCCTTTCCACGCTTCGCTCTAAACTTACTTGGGGCATGGACAAAAGAAATTAAAACAACCGGCTGCACAAGAAATCGGGCAATGCTTCGTTAATAAAACATCTGTTATTTT
Source organism: Ilyomonas sp. (assembly GCA_965219515.1). Taxonomy (GTDB): domain Bacteria; phylum Bacteroidota; class Bacteroidia; order Chitinophagales; family Chitinophagaceae; genus Ilyomonas. The sequence continues at coordinate 4,156,887 of OZ244776.1, read as the reverse complement.
GCAACTGTATGATAAAGACTATTATTTCATCGCTGATTTTACTTCTGTTTGCTTTCGGGGCAACGGCGCAATCTTATTTTGGCGAGCAGCGTTTGGGCGAGTTTGGCATTGCGGTAGGAGCCGGTCATTATTTTGGAGATCTTAACACGCGTGCTTCTATCAATCGCCCGAAACTGTCGGCAGGCGCATTCTACATCAAACAGTTTAATAATTATGTTGGCGTAAAGCTGGCAGTCAATTATGCTTTTCTTGGCTATTCTGATATTTATAGCAAAAACGAAACGCAAAAGCGCCGCAATCTCAGCTTCAACACCAATTTGTGGGAAGCTTCGCTGAGCGGGCAATTCAATTTTTTTCATTACAATCCTGGTGTGGAAGGTTATAATTTTACGCCTTATGTATCGTTGGGCATCGGCGCATTTTCTTACGATCCTTATGCTTATCTGCAAGGCACAAAATATTTTTTACGTCCCTTAGGAACCGAAGGTCAAAACAGCACGTTGTATGCTGATCGCAAGCCGTATGGCACGGTGGCTGCCTGCTTTCCGTTAGCCGTCGGGTTTAAATTCGGGCTGAACGAAGGCACCAATGTGTTTGCCGAAGTGGGCTATCGTTTTACCACAACCGATTATTTAGACGATGTAAGTACAACCTATGTTGGCGATGAACCGTTTTTTTATGCAGGCACTACTTCTGTGATTGGCGTTGACGGACAAATTAATCCGGCTTATTTGCTCTCTGACAGAAGTTATGAAACCGGAGATCGCGTTGGAATAAAGGGTCGTCAGCGTGGCAACAGTCAGCAAAAAGATGCGTATGCCATTGCGCAGGTGGGCGTTTCGTTTAATCTTACATCGTATAAATGCCCCACCACAAACAGCAGTAAAAACAGATTTTAATTATTTTTATTATAGCTCAACAAATTGATGCAAGCAGCAAAATTGCATTCTATTATATTTTATCCAATTTCTATCAGGCTTTTTCCGGCAAATATTTCCAATACCGTTTAGGCATGTGCTGAATATGCAGCTTTGTATTTTTTCTCGCCCTGATGTTTACGCTGCCAAAATAAGTTTTCCATAACGATTGATACATGGGCTCTTCTTCATCGAATGCCATTGTTATATCGCCAGGTTTTATATGATCGGCAAAACATAATTCAATCATGTCCGCTTTTTCTAAATCATAATAAATGCCGTAACGTCTTTTACCGTCGTAAATCAGCCAACGCTGATCGGTATAGCGGTTTTTAAAATGATCAGTTAACAAGACAACCACATTAAAATCCGGTTCCACAACAGCATAGTACAATCCATCTTTCGAAAGCTGAAACCGAACAAAAGCCTCCATGCGGTGCCGCTCGCGATGCACCTGTTTTGCTACCTGCGCAATTTTTAAAACGGCAGCATTGCTAAAATCAGAATCAACGGATTGTTGTTTAAAAAAAACATATTGGATGTATTGCAACAGATGTGTTTCAATGTCTGGCAGTTCGCTTAGCCAGGCATGGTACAAATGTTCTGCCGATTGATTTGAACAATATTTTAGTAAGCCTTTCCAAACGCGGAATGCCTTGTCTGCACTGGTTTCCACAATATGATCGTGCCCGAAAACGGATAGATTATAAACGCTTTGCTTTACAATTTTTACATCAGCAAACTTATACTCATATACGTCAAAAACGGCTGCCAGAAAACCTTGAAACGTTCCGTCGTACACCACCGTTTTCATCATCAGAACATTTTTAATTGCGGTGAAAAATTGGCGGCATATTTACTGCTTTGAATGGCTACAATCTGCTGTCTGATTTGCATGGCAGAATAGTCGAGCATGGCAAAATCATTGCTTTTACAGGTAATAAAATATTTCGCCCGATTATAAGCGATGCCGATTTTTTTTAAATGATTCCAGCCAAGCTGCGCAAATTTTCGGGCACTGGTTATTTTTTTAGCAGAAGCCACGCCAATGCCTGGCACGCGCATTATCAATGCTTCATCCGCTTTATTGATATCTATGGGAAACAAATGAAGATTGCGTAACGCCCAGCTTAATTTCGGGTCAATGTCTATATCAAGATGCGGATTACCGGCATCTACAATTTCGCTTACATCGAAGCCATAAAAACGCATCAGCCAGTCTGCCTGATACAACCTGTTCTCGCGAATCATCGGCACAGGCGTTCCAATAGCGGGCAAACGGTTATCGTTGCTAATGGGCACATAGCCCGAATAGTAAACCCGTTTCAGATTCATCTTTTTATAAAACCCATTGGCAAGATGAAGAATTTGAAAATCGCTTTCCGGCGTGGCGCCAATTACCATCTGCGTGCTTTGTCCGGCCGGTGCAAAATGCGGCGTATGTTTATGAATTGATTTATCTTCTTTGTATTGGATAATTTCATTCTTCAAAAACTTCATTGGCTTTATCATGTCTTCGCGCTTCTTGTCGGGCGCCAGCAATTTCAGACTTTGCTCCGTTGGCATTTCAACATTCACGCTAAGGCGGTCGGCATACAAACCTGCCAGTTTCATCAGGTCATCGCTTGCACCGGGAATGGCTTTTAAATGAATATAACCATTGAAGTTATGCTCGGTACGCAGCTTTTTTGCAATGCGCACCAGCCGTTCCATGGTATAATCGGCGTTTTTAAAAATACCGGAACTTAGAAATAAGCCTTCGATATAATTTCTCCGGTAAAAATTAATGGTCAGATCCACCACTTCCTGCACGGTAAAAGCGGCGCGCTTAATGTCGTTGCTTTTGCGGCTGACGCAATAGGCGCAATCGAAAATGCAATGGTTGGTAAGCAAAATTTTTAACAGGGAAACACAGCGCCCATCTTCTGTATAAGCATGGCAAATGCCCATTCCGGTATCGCCCAAACCTTTATTTATATTCTTCCTGTTGCTGCCGCTCGAGGCACAGCTTACATCGTATTTGGCAGCATCAGCCAGAATCTGCAGTTTCTCAGTTATTCTATCAATCAACGTGTCTGATTTAATCTGCAAAAATATTCAATTTGCTAAACAAATTAGCTGATAGTTATGCACCGGTTTATCATTTTATTCTGTATAAAACTGCAAAATTTTAATGAGGTAAAATTTGTTGACAAGAGAAAATTTGCATAAAAAATGCGATACCGGATTGTAATTCAAAAATAAAGGTTTAGGGTTGTTACAGAAAGTTTATGAAGAATATGGGTAAATACTTTTTTAGCTGACCGAATAGCTACTCTGTAAAAGAGGATAAACATAGCAGTACCTTGAAATCTGAACAATACTTAATATGAGTATAAACATGAAAAATAATTTGGTTATGCAGATGATGATTATATAAGACCGATCATCCGGCAATAGGCGATTAGTGCCGTACTGTCGATGCAAGACATCTTAGCAAGCATATTCCGCCGGTGCGTATCTACCGTATGCGGACTGATAAATAGTTCGTTTGCAATAAAGCGTGTTTGCTTTCCTTCGCTTAAAAGTTGTAACAATATTTTTTCCTGTTTTGTAAACGGCGCAATCGCATCTAACCGTTTTGTGGCAAAATTGTATTGTTGTATTTTATTTTCTTCCGGCGTTGTAAAAACGAGCGAAGCAGAGGGATGTTTTTTCAGATAAGTAACATTGCGAACGTAGCTTAGAAACAGGAAAGGATGTCCGGCTTCATCGGTTTCTACCGGAACAATCTGCTGAAGAATGTGTATATAGCTGCCGTCTTTTATACGATAGAGCGCATCTAAGTTTGCAATCATTTTATCCGGTGGCAAATGTTGATACAGAGTAAGACATTCGCTGATGCATCGGTTTATTAAGTGAATGGCGTGAATGTAATCGGGATGAAAATTATGCAGCGAAAAATCAACTCCGTTTTCATCTGTATAAAGCGACGTATCGTATTGCAAAATTTTTCTTTCATCAATGGCAATCAGAAAACGATTGCTGATAACATCCCACAATGCAATGCTGACAGCGTTATGAAAAGAATGCTGCCTGAACGTAGGAATCTGAGACAGCCATTTGTTATAATAAAAAGAAGCGTCGCGCGCCAGATGAATCTGCCCGCCCAACTCTTTATAATCGCTTTGCACTTTGCAGATTATCTGATGTATCGGTATATTACTGAAGGGATTAACCGACATGTTTTTGGTTTCGTTTATAAATTAAAACCCGGTTGTAAGCGTAAATATAACGGAAGCAACAGGAATTTTCTTTAAAAATGCCGTTTTCGGTTTTTGCGGCGGCGTGCATTATATCTGAGTAAACAAATCCGCCGGCATTTTTACATCAGCATTATTATTACATCACATTTATAAATCATAATCAGGATGGTTATTTTGCAAGCATAAATAAACCACACTATGCAGCGAAAACATTTTATAAAACTTACCGGCGCAGGCATCGGAGGCTTGGTTGTTACAAGCTGGAGTTTCGGTAAAAAAACGGTAACAGAAAAAGTAATGTTGCCCGAAAAAGTAATGATCAAATCAGATAATGGCGTTCACGAAATGACTTCATCTGATAAACAGACATGGATGTACAAAAACGTGATCGTAACATTACAATATGATGAAAGCGATGCGTTGCAGACAACCATACAATCGCCTGGCAGTGCCTTGTATTTTATACAATTGCAATGGAGATATAATGTGGTTGCCAATGCAAAACTATCCGGCGATCACTGGGAAAGAACCTATGGCGACGGCGCTTTTGAATCTGCTGATATAAACAAAAAAATGCCCTGGTATTTTATTCAGCATAACAATATTGAAACCACAGTTTGCTTTGGTGTAAAAACAGGCTGTAACGCTTTCTGCTACTGGAATGCAGGCAACGGAGTTATGAAGCTTACGATGGATGCTCGAAACGACGGCAACGGTGTTCAGTTAGGAAATCGTTCATTGCACGCAGCCGGCATTATCACCACAAAAAACAAAAGCGATGAAAATGCTTACTATACCTCACGTCGTTTTTGCACGATGATGTGCCCGTCGCCACGGCTGGCAAAGCAACCTGTGTATGGCATTAACGACTGGTATTTTGCCTATGGTAATAATACGCCTGATTTAATAAAACAACAAACTGCTTTGTTAACTGATTTAGCTGCCGATAACGGCAATCGCCCCTTCTCTGTGATAGATGCGGGCTGGGCAAAATACTCGCCTTTGCTACCGGGCGATTGCTGCTGGATGGATGATTTTTCAAAGCCAAACGAAAAATTCCCTGACATGCAGGTGCTGGCAGATGATATTAAAAAGCTGGCGATGCGACCGGCTTTGTGGACACGACCGTTGTGCGGTTCTTATAATGATAAAAAAAACTTGTTATTATCTTCTATTCCGGGCAGAGACAATCCCAAACAACCCGTTCTTGACCCAAGTATTGAAGAGAATATTTTTCGTATTCAACACAATATATCTACTTATAAAAACTGGGGTTACGAAATGGTGAAACACGATTTTACAACCTATGATATCATGGGCAAATGGGGCTTTGAGATGCAGGATGATATGACAACACCCGGCTGGCAGTTTAACGACACATCGAAGACGTCGGCAGAAATCATTTTGCATTTGTACAAAGCCATCCGCAACGCTGCGCAGAATGTGTATCTCATCGGCTGCAATACCATCAGTCATTTATCGGCAGGCATTTTTGAACAGAACCGTATCGGCGATGATACCAGCGGAAAAGAATGGGATCGTACTCGTAAGATGGGTGTAAACACACTTGCTTTCCGCATCATGCAGCACAACACGTTTTATGGAGCCGATGCCGATTGCGTGGGCTTAACCAAAGACGTTCCGTGGAAGAAAAACAAGCAATGGATGCAGTTGCTGGCTGAAAGCGGCACACCGCTTTTTATTTCTACGCAACCCGATGTATTAGGCGCAGAACAAAAACAAGCGATTAAAGAATCATTTACGTTTGCTGCGCAAAAACTTCCTGTGGGAGAACCATTGGATTGGTTGACGAATCCGTTTCCAACACAATGGAAATTGAATGGGAAAATGAGAAAGTTTGATTGGTGAGAACTGTTTAAAAAACTTGCATTGTTTAATGTCCGGCAACTACTTGGAGTTAAATAATGAAGCATATCCGTTAAAGCCAACATCCAAACATTATACAGTATGATTGAGTTTTTTATATCTCAAATTTAGCCACTCATCCCTTAACACGTCTATCTCCCCAATAATCCGCATTTTTGCAATTACAATTATTTAAATTTCGCTATGCAGTTGTATTGTAATTCACTTATTGAATATAGCCGTCTTAAAACCCGTGAAGTAAAAATCGGCGGTTTGTTGCTGGGCAACCTTCATCCCATCCGTTTGCAAACGATGACAACGACCGACACAATGGACACAATTGCCACCGTTGAGCAAAGTATTCGTTGCATAGAAGCCGGTGCCGAACTGGTTCGCATTACCGCGCCATCAAAAAAAGAAGCTGAAAATTTACTTAATATTAAGCACGAATTAAAAAGCAGAGGTTACAACACGCCGCTGGTTGCCGATATTCATTTCACACCCAATGCTGCCGAAATTGCGGCGCGTATTGTGGAGAAAGTGCGTGTGAATCCCGGCAATTATATTGACAAAAAAAAGTTTGAACTGATTGAATATTCAGATACCGATTATGCGGAAGAAATCGGGCGCATTCAGCAACGTTTTACGCCCTTACTAAATATCTGCAAAGAATATGGAACGGCAATGCGAATCGGTACCAATCATGGTAGTTTGAGCGATAGGATTATGAGCCGTTATGGCGATACGCCGATGGGTATGGTGGAAAGCGCGATGGAATTTTTGCGTATTGCGCGGTATGAAAGCTATCACAACATTGTGCTCAGCATGAAGGCAAGCAACCCGCAGGTAATGGTACAGGCGTATCGGTTGCTGATACAGCAAATGAATGAAGAATTTGGCGAATGTTACCCGCTTCATCTTGGCGTTACAGAAGCCGGTGATGGCGAAGATGGCAGAGTAAAAAGCGCAGCCGGTATCGGTACTTTATTGGAAGATGGCATTGGTGATACCATTCGCGTAAGCCTTACCGAAGACCCCGAATTTGAAATACCGGTTTGTAAAGATTTGGTGAAGCGGTATGAGGTATCAGGTATGAGCCATCAGCCTTTAGCTATCAGTAATAAGAAAGAGTTGACAGATGACAGATGGAAGATGACAGAAGAAAAAAATCCATTTACGCGCTCAACATTGTCATCTGTCAACTCTCAACCGTCATCTGTCAACTCTCAACTGCCTTACTCTCCCTTCACCTACAAACGCCGCCAAACCTTTGCGGTTGATAACATTGGCGGGCAACAGGTTCCGGTGGTAATTGCAGATTTAAGTAACATCGAAAACATTACACCACAACATTTACAAAGTGTGGGTTATACATACAATACAGCCACAGACAAATGGAACATCAGCGATGCGGCAGCGGATTATATTTTTACCGGGCATCAACTCATAAATTTCGCTTTGCCCGGCACACTAAAAGTGATTGTTTATCCCGCAACATGGCTGGAAGCAACGGCTCTCCTCTCCACAAGTGAAGATGGATGGGGGGTGAGGTATTTTCCGATTTACGAAGACAGCGGTTTTGCGCAGGCTAATGTAGTCAGCGATGAATTGAATTTTGTAATGATAGATTGCTTCTCCGATGAAACGCCCGCCAACGATTTTACATACTTAAATACCGTTGCCAACAAACCCAATGTGGTGCTGTGTTTGAGCAGTGCAGCCAAACATGCAATGCTGAATGTAAGGCGCATGTTTATTGAATTAATGAATCGCAACATTAATAATCCGGTTGTATTGCTTTGCGATAGCTACTGGCAAACGGCTGATGAACATCTCATTCACTATGCCACCGAATGCGGTGCTTTGCTGCTCGATGGGTTTGGCGATGGATTGTGTTTGGGCATGACGCGTAAAAGCTATCAGCAGTCAGCTATCAGCGATGAGCAAAACACAAGCGGCAGAAATTATTCAACCAATATTTCGGTAGAACAATTTATCAACAATACCGCTTTTACCATTCTTCAGGCCACGCGTACGCGCATTTCTAAAACCGAATACATCTCCTGCCCTTCCTGTGGCAGAACCTTGTTTGATTTGCAGGAAACAACGGCTAAAATCCGCTCTGTTACAAATCATTTAAAAGGTGTAAAAATTGCCATTATGGGTTGCATTGTAAACGGTCCCGGCGAAATGGCGGATGCCGATTTTGGTTATGTCGGCAGCGGCGTTGGTAAGATTACGTTGTATCGTGGTAAAGATGTAGTGAAGCGCAATGTGAACAGTGAAATTGCTGTGGAAGAACTCATTAATTTATTAAAGGAAAGTGATGCGTGGATAGAGCCGGCGATGAAGGAGCAATATGCTTCGTGAGGTTGGCTTATTTTATCTGCCTTACGAATATACAATTCATTAAAGCAGCCATCATTTCTTATGGCTGCTTTTTTATTTACCGCGTATTACATTTGCTTCAACAATTGTTCTTTTATGAAAATTAAAAACGCTTTCCTGCTACTTCTTTGTCTTGCTACAACCAAATCTTTCTCCCAAACCAAACCGAATGCTGCCGAGGCAAAGATGAATGCCTTTGTTAGCAACCTAATGAACAAGATGACGCCCGATGAAAAGATTGGTCAGTTGAACCTCGTAACGCCGGGCGGTGCGGTTACCGGTTCGGTTGTCAGCAGCGATGTGGACACCAAAATCCGAAATGGAGAAGTGGGTGGTTTGTTTGGCATTACGGGCGCTGATAAAGTTCGCCAGGCGCAGGACATCGCCATAAAAAATTCGCGTTTGCATATTCCCCTTTTCTTTGGTCTGGATGTAATACACGGACATCGCACCATCTTCCCCATACCGCTGGGCATTGCGGCCAGTTGGGATACGGCATTGATAGAACAAAGCGCTGCCATTGCCGCCAGAGAAGCAACGGCAGAAGGCTTGAACTGGGCATTCTCGCCGATGGTTGATATTGCCCGCGATCCACGCTGGGGGCGCGTGGCAGAAGGCAGTGGCGAAGACCCATATCTCGGTGGAAAGATAGCAGCAGCAATGGTACGCGGTTATCAGGGAAAGAATTATGACAGTGTGCATGTGATGGCTTGCGTAAAACATTTTGCTTTATACGGCGGTGCCGAAGCAGGACGGGATTATAACACGGTTGATATGAGCCGCATCCGCATGTATGAATCTTATCTGCCGCCTTACAAAGCTGCGATTGACGCAGGCGTTGGCAGCGTGATGAGTTCGTTCAACGAAATAGACGGCATTCCGGCAACGGCAAACAAATGGCTGTTGACCGATTTGCTGCGCAAACAATGGGGGTTCAAAGGTTTTGTGGTATCGGATTATACCGCCGTTAGTGAAATGATCAATCATGGTTTGGGCGATCTGCAAACCGTATCGGCATTGGCTTTGAAGGCAGGGCTGGATATGGATATGGTGAGCGAAGGCTTTCTTTCAACATTAAAAAAATCTTTGCGTGAAGGCAAGGTTACACAACAGCAAATTGATGCGGCTTGCCGAAGAATTTTGGAAGCAAAATATAAAATGGGTTTGTTTGACAATCCTTATAAATACATGAATGAAAGCCGCGTAGCAAGCGATGTAATGACGGCTGATAATCGTGCTTTCGCAAGAACACTGGCTTCTCATAGCTGCGTACTATTAAAAAATGAAAACAATACATTGCCATTGAAAAAAACCGGCACCATTGCCTTGGTGGGTCCACTGGCAGAAAGCCAGCGAAATATGCTTGGCACATGGGCGGTTTCGGGCGATTATACACAATCGGTTGATATTGCCACCGGTATGAAAAATGTTGCCGGCAACGGCGTAACGATTCTCTATGCAAAAGGCTGCAACATCTCTGACGACAGCTCTTTTATTCAAAGAGTAAACACATTGGGCGTTGAGATAGAAAAAGATAACCGCAACCCGAAAGAGATGATTGATGAAGCGGTAAATGTAGCGCAGAACAGTGATGTAACCGTTGCGGTGCTTGGCGAAGCGGCTGACATGACAGGCGAATCGAGCAGCATGACGAACATTGCTTTGCAGGAAAGTCAACATAAATTACTGGAAGCTTTGATAGCCACCGGAAAGCCCGTTGTTGTTGTATTATTAAGCGGCAGACCGATGACATTACCTTACGAAGACAAGAATGCAACGGCCATTTTAGAAACCTGGTTTCCGGGAACAGAAGCCGGCAATGCGGTGGCAGATGTGCTGTTTGGCAATTACAACCCGTCGGGAAAACTAACCATGAGCTTTCCGGAAAATGTAGGACAAATTCCTGTTTATTACAATCATAAAAACACCGGACGACCTTTTCATAAAGGTGATGGAACCAAGTTTAAATCAGATTATTTGGATGCTTCAAATGATCCGTTGTATCCGTTTGGTTATGGCTTAAGCTACAGCCATTTTACCTACGGCGATGTCAGTTTAGATAAATCAACCGTAAGCGGCAACGGCACCGTAACAGCTACGGTTACGGTTACCAACAACAGCAATGTTGCCGGCGAAGAAACGGTGCAGTTGTACATCAGCGATCCGGTTGCCAGCGTAACAAGAGCCGTTGAAGAGTTGAAAGGTTTTCAAAAGATTATGCTAAATGGCGGCGAGAGCAAACAGGTAACGTTTACCATTACGCCAAAAGACTTAAGCTTCTATAACAGCGATTTAAAATACGTATGGGAACCAGGCGATTTTGTAATTCGTATCGGTGGCAATTCGAGAGATGTGAAGAGCGAGGGTGTGAAGTGGCTAAGATGATTTTTTTGAACCACAAAGACATGAAGAACACAAAGCGGCACAGGTATTTTTTGTTTGGGATGCAACGAATTTGCTTTCATTTGAATTATAAGAAAAAGGGGCAATTATGAAAAGTTTCCTTATAAGTTTCGCTTTATTTTATCTTATCAGTTGTAAAAAAGATGCAACCAATGATTTACAAAATGAACTGAATGGCACCTGGGAACTGCGAAAAATTGAATATGGTTATTCGGTTCAGCCAGATACGATTTACCCGGCAAATAATGAGAATACCATTTCGTTTTCCGGCACCAACCAATACAGTCTTAACAATGTTACTGATGGTAATAAAACTACGGCTTCAGGAACTTATACCATTTCCAAAGGCACTACTTGTTACAGCAGCGATGTATCGTTTATAAAATTTTCAAATGACGGAGTTGACAATGCTTCAATCTTAGAACTTTTCGGCGATACACTGAATCTTTATACCAACAGTTGCATTATTGCAGATGGCGTTGATAAGACGTATGTCAAGATTAAATAAATCTTTTAAAAAGCATTGGTATGAAAAATAGATTTTTTGCTTTGTCAGTAGCACTGCTGCTTTTTTCTTGCAAAAAAGATAAAGAAGTAAATAATGTCCCTTATTCAGGCAAATGGGAATTAACTAAAACACTTTCTAACGGAGTTGTTGGCATCTTTTATTATAAAGAAGGAAATGGCAACACTGTTTTATTTGATAACAGTGGAAATTTTGCGCGAACAATTGTGTCTGTAGATACTTCTTATTCTGATCAATATACTTATAGGTTAGAAAAAGGAAAGGGTAATGGTTGTCAGGTTGAAGAAACGGTTCCAATATTGAAATTGAGCAATGGAGAAGTTTATATTGCAACTATACAAGATACTTTATTGTCAATTCGCTCAAGAGAATGTATTGATCTTGGTACAACCAATCTTTACCGGAAAATTCAATAAATAAATCTTTTTACAAGCAACATTCATTCACCGCACCAATCGCTGTTTGTAAACGCGCATCATAATCGCCTTTCACTTCTATCCAGGGCACGTTTTGGTTTATCAGAATGTCTTTATAAATATGAAATAATTCGAGGCGTACCTTTTCATCGGGGTATTCACGCAGTTCATCTTTTACCCACGGCAATTCGGTATTGCACAACAGGTATAAATCATATTTGCGCGATACAATTTCATCTAATATAAACGGGTGACATCTGCCAAACACATACTCGCACCAAACCTTCATTACATACATATCGGTGTCTATAAAAAGCAGTTGGTGGTTAGTAGTTGATGGTTGGTGGTTAGATAACGGATGAGAGCTGACAGATGATAATGTTGAGTGCATAAATGGATTTATTTCTTCTGTCATCTCAAATCTATCATCTGTAAACTGACGACTGACGACTGACGACTGACTGCTGATAGCTGATAGCTTACTTTCTTCCAAAGCCAACTGCCCTTTGCCAATTTCTTCCAGTGTCTCAAACGTATAATCTGTGCCATGTAGCAACAAGTATTCTCTTGCATATTCAGCGCACCACAATGTATTAAAATGCTGTGCCAGCAACGAACACAGCGTACTCTTGCCCGTACTTTCAGGGCCAATCACCACTATCTTTTTAATCTCTTGCATACACCACTTCTTCTGCTTTATGCTGCTTTGCTTTTTGCATCCAAGACAATAGGCCGGCTACGGCTAATATCAACAATACAATATACTGAACGCTGGTAAACGCATAGCCTTTGATGTAATACAAAGGAATGGAAGCCACGTTGGTGGCAATCCACCAGATCCAGCTTTCTACTTTCTTTTTCGCCATCAGCCACATGCCGGTATAAGCTGTTGCCGAAGCAAACGCATCGGCTAATGGAATGGTATTGGAATAGAATACATTTTTCAGATAAATTAACGCGATGTAAATACCAATATAAAAGCCAAAAAAAAACAGCAACTGATACAACCATTCTCTTTTGTTGCTGTATGTGATTTGTAAAACAATCTCCTGCCTGTCGTTTCGTTTACTCCATAATATCCAGCCATAAATGCTCATGATGGTATAGTATAAATTCACGCTGGCTTCGCCATATAAACTACCTTCAACGGAGATGAATATATAAATAACCGTATTGATTAAACCTACCGGATAAACCAGAATATTTTCTTTGCGCGAAAACCAGACGCTTGCAATACCCGCCGTTACGCCGATAAATTCAGGAAGGCTTGTCTGTTGTAAATTATCAATGAGTTGCTGTAAAAATTGCTGCATGGTAATGGCATGAAGATACTATCCGCTATCTTTATTTTCTGCTAATAAAAAATGATGAACAACAAAATAAAAGTCGGACTGGTTGGCTGGGGCATTTCAGCCAGAGTATTTCATGCGCCGTTTTTAAAATTATCGCCGCGTTACGAAGTTAGCCACGTTTTAGAACGACACAAACAGGAATCAAAAACGATATTTCCAAATGCTGAAATTGTAACCAGCTTCGAGGAATTATTACAAAAAAAAATTGATCTTGTTGTTATCACTACGCCCAACGACACCCATTATCCATACGCGTTACAGGCGCTGCAAGCCAACAAAAATGTGGTAGTGGAAAAGCCGTTTACCATACATAGCCGCGAGGCAATGCAGCTAATCAATTTTACGAAGCAAACAAATCTTACACTGGCAGTGTATCACAACCGGCGATATGTGTCGGATTATCTTACCATAAAGAAATTGTTGGATGAACAGATGCTTGGCCAAGTGCACACGTTTGAAGCGCATTACGACCGTTACCGTGCCGAAGAAAGACCGACTGCCTGGCGCGAAAAACCATTTCCCGGCAGTGGTATTTTGTACGATTTAGGTGCGCATCTGATAGATCAAACACTTACTTTATTCGGCTTGCCGAAGTTTGTTACGGCCGACATCAGACTGCAGCGCCCTCATGCAAAAGCAACAGATTGGTTTGAATTAAATTTAGATTATGGTTTTTTGCAGGCAAAACTAAAAGCCGGTATGCTGGTGCGCGAGCCGGGACCGCGTTATCTGATTCATGGCACAAAAGGTTCGTTTGTAAAAAGCGGCGAAGACCCGCAGGAAGCAAAACTGCGTGCGGGAGAAGTGCCGTCAGAAAATTTGGGCAAAGAAAATGAAGAAAGCTATGGCTTACTGCATACGGAAATAAACGGAACTCTTATTAAAGAAAAAGTGCCTTCTGAAAAAGGCGATTATGGTTTGTTTTATGAAGATTTATATCAGGCGGTAATAAACAAAAAGCCCTTTCCTGTATTGCCCGAACAGGCTTATAATGTGATAAAAATTATAGAACTGGCAGAAGAAAGCAGCAGCGCAAAACGCACGGTTTCATGCGAGGGATTGATTAATTAAACTTCAATTTTATTATTATCATTCTATCATAAATAAAGCCGGCTCATTTTACAAGCAGGCTTTATTCCAAAAAAAACTTCTATATCTTAAACCCAACCGTTAGCAGCACATTGCCGCGATTGTTTTTGTAGGTTGCGAAAGTATTGGGCTTATCCTGTAAGCGGTAAGGAAAACTAACATCTTTGTTAAGCAATTCTGCGTAGGTGAGGTCAATAAAAATGCCTTTGTTACGATAGCCTAATCCGCCGCTTATCTGTGTTATATCAGATGACAACGCCTTATCCTGGTACGGATTGCCGTAATAAGCGCCGCCCAGCCTTACGGCAAGCGTATTAAACTTTAGCTCGCCACCCAATCTGAAATTAAAAGCTCCTTTGTAGTAATCTTTAATTACACTTTTTACCGCGTTGTAATAAGCATCTTCGCTGCCATCCTGCAATGTGCCATCGCTTTTGTAAGAGGCGGAAGGATAGGTAACGTACTCTACATCTGCCGTAATAAAACCGCGCTGCTGCCTCACATCGTTTACTTCATGCAATACGTAAGAGCCGCCCAACATTAGTTTCCAGGGCGTATATGTAATGTATTTTATGCTGCCAATGCCGCCGTTGGTAAACTGCGCGCTGCTAACGCTGTAATTATCACCGTTTGTAAAAGCGGTTGTCATATTGCTGCTTTCTTCATCGGTAAGGGTATAATAGGTTGGCGAGTGAACGGCCAATCCCAGTCTCACAAAATCGGTAGGTTTAAAAATCAATCCAAGCTTTACGTTTAACCCGAAGCCATTTGTTTTTAATTTATCGTTCCATTCCGAATAGGCAAAATCATTGTTGGTATTGCCTGTTCCGTCTTCTTCCCTGAAAAAATTATTGCGCGTATAGGTAACAATGGGAAGCCCTAACGTAAGTCCGTAATAAAATTTATCATTTACGTTGGCGCCATAAGCCAGCGCAACTTCATAAATGCCGCCGGTTGTTTTAACGGTTTTTGTCTGGTTTAATGTGCCGCCAGCATCTATTATATATTCCGGCGCTCCTTTTACCGTAGATTGCCCGGTGGCACTATCTGAACTAATTTCCACCAAATTAGTATAATAAGCAGGCGAGCTGCCAAATGGTACGGGAGAACTGGTGTTAAGTAAATCTCCTTCAGCATATTTGTTAGTTCTTATCTCTTCCGCAAACTGTTCTGAGTAGCTGCTCAAATCATTTTGCCCGGTATAAGTAATGGTATTATTGAAGTTTGCAATCTGATTAACGGCAATGCCGAAAGCTTCGCTTCTGTTGCGGCTATATTTTCCCGTTGTACCCAATACGGCACCGGTAAGTCCTAAATCGAAAGCACTTTTGTTGGTTGAAAAACCGGAACCGCGAAAGTCGGCTTTGTTGCTGTTGAACTGAAAGCCAGGACTTACAACCACTTCCGAAGTGCGGTATAAACCCAATCCCGCAGGGTTTACATACATCGAACTAATGTCTCCGCCAAGCGATACCATAGCGCCGCCAACAGCTACATTGCGTGCTGAACCATGCTGTGGAAAATAGCTGTATTTTAAAATATCGTCGGGTGCCTGGGCAGATAAATTCGTGATAAAAAACAGCAACAGGATAGCAAAAAAAGATTTTATCATAACTGTATCGTATTCAAAAACAGCCGGCTTTTTCTGGCTGGCTGTCGTTTTATAATTTAAAGGCAGAAAATTAATGAGGCGTACGTGCCGGCCGGCTTACCGTTCCGCCGGAACTGCCAGACGAAGATGGCGTATAAGTTCTGGCAGGCGGCGTATAAGTGTTGTTCGTATTGTTCTGCCGCGATGAATTGCTGTTATTATTAAACCGTACCGAATTATTATTGTTACGATTAGAATTATTGGTGTTGTTATACCGGTTTGTATTGTTATTAATGGGAACATACCTGTTACCCCTGCCGTTGTTTCGATTATAGTTATCGTTATTATAAGCATTATTGGTATAACCGCCCAGTAATGGTCGGGATGTACGCGTTCTGTTTGAAGTAACAATCACATTCACGGGCGAATAGCCATAATATCCATAGCCGTAATTATGTCCGTAAAAACCGGCGCTGTAAGGCGAATATCCATAGCCGAAACCATAGGAAGGATAAAAACTGTTAAACCAGCCGTAAGGCTGTATGCTGGCAAACGGGCTATAACCAAAGCTTAATCCCCAGCTATTGAAAGAATATGGATTAAAACTATTAAAGCCGAGATAATTGTTATAAGCATAGCTGGGGCTATACCAGTAATCGTAATTGTCAAGCGCACTCCACTGATAGCGGTTTTGTATTTTCATGCGCAGGTAATTGTCCTCGCTGCTGGCGGTATAATCGTCATATTCACTTTCACTACTTTGCAAACGACGGTCGTAACTATCACGGTTATCTTCTGTTTTCACTTCGGCATATTCCTGAACTTTCCCGGGTGAATAATACACATCGTCAGGCGTTTGTGTTGTTTTATAAGCCGAAGAACAGCCTGCAAAAACAGCAAGCAGCAGAATCATTGGCAATACATTCTTTATCATAACCTCAATTTCTTTTAAGACACTAAATTACTACTTTTGCGCTGCCCGAAAAAGGCATTTATACAAAGAAAAGTATAATACTGCAAAAAATCATCCATTTATTTAGCACAGATTTGCTGATAGTTGAAAGCTAACGCCTGATAACTGATTATGAGTAAAGAAATTACATCCCGCGCCGAAGATTATTCCCAATGGTACAACGACCTGGTTTTAAAAGGACAGCTCGCCGATTATAGCGCGGTTCGCGGTTGCATGGTGATAAAGCCGTATGGCTATACGCTGTGGGAAAATATGCGCGATGTGCTGGACAAAATGTTTAAAGATACCGGACATTCAAACGCTTATTTTCCTCTCTTCGTGCCCAAAAGTTTGTTTGAGGCGGAAGAAAAAAATGCAGAAGGCTTTGCCAAAGAATGCGCCGTGGTTACGCATTATCGCCTCATTGCAAATCCAAATAAAAAAGGTGCGCTGATGGTTGACCCGGAAGCGAAACTGGAAGAAGAGTTGATTGTTCGCCCTACCAGCGAAGCCATCATTTGGAATACTTACAAAACCTGGATACAATCGTACCGCGATTTGCCTTTATTGATTAACCAGTGGGCGAATGTGGTACGTTGGGAAATGCGTACACGACTTTTTTTACGCACGGCAGAATTTCTCTGGCAGGAAGGTCATACCGCACATGCTACCAAAGACGAAGCCGTTGCAGAAGCCAGACAGATGCTTGAAATTTATGCAGACTTTGCCGAAAATTATATGGCGATGCCGGTAATTAAAGGTGTAAAAACAGCAAGCGAGCGGTTCGCCGGCGCCGAAGACACCTATTGCATAGAAGCGCTGATGCAGGATGGCAAAGCATTGCAGGCCGGAACGTCTCATTTTTTGGGGCAGAACTTTGCCAAAGCCTTTGATGTAAAATTCAGCGACAAACAAAACAAATTAGATTATGTGTGGGCAACAAGCTGGGGTGTGAGCACCCGTTTGATAGGCGGTTTGGTAATGACGCACGGCGATGACAGCGGCTTGATTTTACCACCCAAAATTGCGCCTTTGCAGGTGGTCATTATTCCCATTTATAAAGGCGAAGAACAAAAAACCGCGATAGACAACAAAGTGAAAAACGAAATTGTTCCCGGTTTAAAGCAGTTGGGCATTTCGGTAAAATACGACGATAATGATAACAGTCGTCCCGGCTGGAAGTTTGCTGAGTATGAAATGAAAGGCGTTCCCGTGCGCATTGCGATAGGTGCCCGCGATCTGGAAAACAATGTTGCCGAAGTTGCGCGCCGCGATACGAAAGAAAAAAAATCGTACAGCCTTGATAGGCTATCGCAAACCATTAAAGATTTACTCGGTACCATTCAGCAAAGCATGTTTGATAAAGCCAAAGCCTACCGCGATGCTCATATTACGGAAGTAAATAGCTGGCAGGAATTTATTGATGTTCTGGATAATAAAACCGGTTTTATTTCTGCGCATTGGGATGGCACTGCCGAAACGGAAGAAAAAATAAAAGAGCTTACCAAAGCCACCATCCGATGCATTCCGCTGAACAATAAACACGAAGACGGAAAATGTATATTAACCGGTAAGCCTTCAAAAGAACGGGTGTTATTTGCAAGGGCATATTAACCGGAAACAGGATTTATATGATTTGCTTGATTCAGGTGATGTAGGCTAAACAAAAAATGCCGCCAATATTACGAATCAAATATTTTGATTCATCGTTTGCTGCAGACTTTGCAAGACTATCTGCATGGCTTTTTTCGATTGCAAAATATCAATCAGGCTTTTTTAAACGCTGTAGCAAATATCAATAAAAACAGTATTTATTACAACAAAATGCAAATCAGCCGAAATCGGGCAAATCGCATAAATCCTAATTCAGACAATTACACAAAATCAATACTTTCGCCCGTAAATTATTTACTATGTTGAAAACAAACTATACCGCAACCGGCTGGCTGTTGTTACTTATTGTGTTCATCGCTTCATGCAAACAATCGGCACCCGATCAAACCAAATACATTCCGAAAGACGCTTCTGTTGTATTAAGCGTTAATCCAAAAAAACTGCACGACAAGCTTGCCGACAGTAATGTGAGCCTGGATTCTGTTATGCGCTCTGTTTTTAGCGATGATACGTCAATGATAATAACCGGCGACGATATGGCAAATTCCGGCATTGATATGTCGAAAGATATTTACCTGTTTGTCAATCAGAGCGGCAGCATGATGAGCGGCACTTCCGTTACCACCGGCGCGGTAGCTATTATGAGCAAGGTTTCTGATTTTGAAGCGTTTTTAAAAAAGAAAATGCCGGCGGCGCAAATCAAAAAAGAAAACGATTACAGTTATGCTGAATTAAAAAACGGTTTCATTGCCGGATGGGATGATAATGTGGTAGTGGTAAATAACGTATCGGAAATTCGTTCACAAAATGTTGATCAAAGAACGCTGCCCGATGCCGCGCATAAACAATTAACCGCTTTGTTTACACAAAAAGAAGAAGCCTCGTTAGCTTCATTAAAACAATTCAGAGACGCAAATGATAATAAGGCGGACGTATTTTTCTGGTCAAATTCCAACGGCACCTTAGCAGGCATACCAATGGTGAGCATGAGCAAGGCCTCAGATTTGTTTAAGGATACTTATACATCCGGCGCCATTAATTTTGAAAATGGTAAAGTTGATATGGATGTAAAAACATATCCGAACGAAACGCTTGCCGATACGCTTAAAAAATATGCCGGACCAAAAGTAAACATGGATTTGCTTACTAAATATCCCGGCGCGGTAAATGGTTTTGCCTTGTTTTCTTTCGATCCGAAACTCATTGTTTCCCTTCTCAATTTTGCCGGCGTAGCGCAAACCGCCAATCAGTTTTTGCAAAATCAGGGATATACCTTAGATGATATTACCAAGGCGTTTAAAGGAGATTTTGCCATCGTTTTTTCAAACGTTGGCATGGAGCAAAAAGAAGTGCAGGGTTATAAATATACTTCGCCTAAGGCAAATGTAATTATAGATGCCGCTATTGGCGACAAAGCCACGTACGATAAGATTGTGGCTCAGCTTGCCAAACGCGGTTTAATGGTGCAAAAAAACGGTCAGTATATTCCGTCTATGATGGAAGACGACCCAAGCGGCTTCAGCATGTACTCCGACACAAAAAATATTGTTTTTTCTTCTGATTCGGTGTTGCTGAAACAATACGTTTCCGGTACGGGCAAAGCAACATTACCTTCAGAAACCGGAAACAAAACCAAAGGCACGGCTGTTGCATTTTATGTTGATATGGCAAGCGTTTTAAATGCCATTCCGCCAGACTCTTCTTCCACAACTGCAATTGATGCAGCAAAACAAACTTTTAAAGACGCAATGGCTACCTATGACAATTACAGCAATGGCATTATAAACGGTCATGTGGAACTAAATACCGTGAATGAAAAAGAAAATAGTTTGGCCACGCTAACGCGATATTTCGGTTCGCTGGCCGAAACAATGAAGAAAATGAGAAATTCTATCGGAGCCGGCGATATGATGATGGATGAAACAATGCCCGATTCTTCTGAGATGCAACCAAATGATTCGCATTAAAACAAAAGCCTTTGATTTTAACATGATGCAATGCTTCATATAAACGCAGGTTGCTCATATTGAAATGGCAGTATGTTTGTCAATACTTACTTTTACATAAATATTTGCACATGGAGATTACGCCCGGCGCGCTGCTGCAAACCATTACCAATCCTTCCGATATTAAAAAACTCGACAGAATACAGCTTCATCAACTGTCGGATGAGTTAAGACAATATATTATTGATGTGGTAAGCGTGCACGGCGGCCATTTTGCCGCCAGCCTCGGCGTGGTTGAGTTAACGGTGGCTTTGCATTACGTTTACAACACGCCTTACGATCAGTTGGTTTGGGACGTTGGTCATCAGGCTTACGGACACAAAATACTTACCGGACGTAAAGAAGTTTTTTCTACCAACCGGAAATACAAAGGCATCAGTGGTTTTCCTAAAAGGAGCGAGAGTGAATACGATACGTTTGGCGTCGGGCATTCCTCTACTTCCATATCGGCAGCTTTGGGTATGGCAATGGCTGCGAAATATAAAAAAGAAGATCGTAAATCTGTTGCCGTTATCGGCGATGGGGCAATGACGGCAGGTATGGCGTTTGAAGCCCTGAATCACGCCGGCGTAACCGATGCAGACATGCTGATCGTGCTGAACGACAATGGCATTGGCATAGATCAGAATGTGGGTGCGCTAAAGGAATATTTAACCGATATTACTACTTCGCAAACCTATAACAAGCTGCGCGATGATGTTTGGCAATTATTGGGCAAACTGCCCGTTGGCAAACGCTTTACGCGCGATATGGCAAGCAAGCTGGAAGCGGGTATCAAAGGCATGGTGAGTAAACGCAGCAACTTATTTGAAGCGCTAAATTTTCGCTATTTCGGACCGATAGACGGGCACAATATTACCAAATTGGTTGATACGCTGCACGACCTGAAAAATATACCGGGACCAAAGCTGCTGCACATTGTTACGGTAAAAGGAAAAGGCTATGCGCTGGCAGAAAAAGACCAGACCAAATGGCACGCACCGGGTCTGTTTGATAAAGTAACAGGCGAAATTTACAAGAAAAAATACGACACGCCGCAGCCGCCTAAATATCAGGATGTATTTGGACATACCATGATTGAACTGGCGGAAAAAAATGAAAAAATTATGGGCATCACGCCGGCTATGCCCAGCGGATGCTCGTTAAAATTGATGATGGATCAGATGCCTGACCGCGCCTTTGATGTTGGTATCTGCGAGCAACATGCCGTTACATTAAGCGCTGGTCTTGCCACGCAGGAGTTACGCCCTTTTTGCAATATCTATTCATCGTTTATGCAGCGCGCTTTCGACCAGGTGGTACACGATGTAGCCATTCAAAAACTACCGGTTATTTTTTGTCTTGACAGAGCCGGATTGGTTGGCGAAGACGGACCAACGCATCATGGCGCGTACGACCTTGCTTATTTCCGTTGTATTCCCAATATGATTATCAGCGCACCAATGAACGAACAGGAATTGCGCAACCTGATGTACACGGCTCAGTTAGATGAAACAAAACTGCCGTTTGTAATTCGATATCCGCGTGGCGAAGGTGTAATGCAAAACTGGAAAACACCGTTTGAACCATTGGAAATTGGTAAGGGAAGAAAATTGAAAAATGGAAAAGACATTGCCATTTTATCTATTGGTCATCCCGGCAATTTTGCGGCTACAGCCATTCGCCAGTTAAAAACCGAAGGCGTTGACGTGGCTCATTACGATATGCGTTTTGTAAAGCCGTTAGATGAAGATTTATTGCATGAAGTATTTACGAACCATAACAAAATTATTACCGTAGAAGATGGCACCATTATAGGCGGTTTTGGAAGTGCGGTTCTTGAGTTTATGGCAACATATAACTATACGGCAGAAGTGAAACTATTGGGCATACCCGATAAAGTGATTGAGCATGGAACGCTGAAAGAGCTTCATGCAGAATGCGGCTACGATGCAAATGGCATTGCAACGGCGGTAAGGGAAGTATTAAAGGCGAGCATTTTGATTGATGTGAAATTATTGCAATAATTATTTGCTTTCGAAAATATGAATACGGCTTTAAAAATACTTCCTCATTATGTGTATGATGATTATGTTCAGTGGGAAGGACAGTGGGAAATTATACATGGCATACCCTATGCCATGAGTCCGGCTCCCATTCCCAAACACCAGCGCATTGCCGGCGCTATACATTCAGAATTTCATTTCGCTATAAAAAAATGTAAACACTGCAAAGCGTATCAGCCAATAGATTATAAAGTAGATGAAGATACCATTCTGCAACCTGACATGCTTATCGTTTTCCAACCGATTCATAAAAAATTTCTCGATTTCGCTCCTGCCCTTGTGGTTGAAATTCTTTCGCCCGCAACGGCCGGGAAAGACAGGTTTGTCAAGTTCCCGATTTACGAAACGCAGCAGATTCCTTATTACTTAATCGTTGATCCCGAAACGGAGGAAGTTGAAGTGTATGAGTATGAAAACAAGAGTTATCAGCTAATGCAAAAAGGCAAACATTTTACTTATTCATTTTCATTAGAAACCAATTGCAAATCTTCTATAGATTTTAGCGAAATCTGGTAACGCCTGTCTTCATTTCATGTTTTCTTGCAAGATTCTGTTAACCGCCCTTTTCTTCCAGTTTCCGCATTCATCCATATAAAAATCCTGTGTTTTCCCAAACAGCCAATCCGCATCATCCTGTATTGGCATACGTAATAATGAGTTGTTTCGTTCTTCATCTGCGCTTATCAAACATTTTCTATTTCTTTGCTTTCATTGATTTGTTTATGAAGAAAAAAATTGCTTTGGTAACGGGCGGTTACAGCGGCGAAGCTGAAATCAGCTATCTGAGTGCAGCTACCATGCAGAAAAACACAGATGCCGGATTGTTTGATCTATATAAAATAGATGTCAGCCCGCAAGGATGGATTTTTGAAAACGACAAAGGCATGAAAAGCGCTGTAAACAGAAGCGATTTTTCTGTTATAGACAGTGGCGAAAAAGTGAATTTCGATGCCGTAATGATGTGCATACACGGCACACCGGGCGAAGATGGCAAACTGCAGGGATATTTTGATATGCTTGATCTGCCGTACACAAGCTGCGATGCTGCAACTTCGTCGCTCACGTTTAACAAGCGATATACCGTGGCTGTGGCTGCGTTAAGCGGCATTAAAGTTGCCCGATCGCTGCACCTTTTTTCTCATTTTCCTCTTTCGCCAGACGCTATTTTACAACAACTCAGCTTGCCTGTATTTGTAAAACCCAATAACGGCGGCAGCAGCATCGGCATGAGCAAAGTAAACCGGGCTGAAGATTTGCAAGCTGCGCTGGATAAAGCTTTTCAGGAAGATAGCCAGGTGCTGGCAGAAGAATTTATAAAGGGCAGAGAAATTACCATCGGCGTATATAACAACGGAAAAGAAATTACTCCTTTGCCAATGACAGAAATTATTTCTGACAAAGATTTTTTTGATTTTGAAGCGAAATATCATGGTAAAAGCAAAGAAATAACACCGGCAGATATCGACGAAACAACGGCTGATAAAATCAGGGAAGCGGCAAAGAAGATTTACTCAGTGTTTAACTGCCGCGGCGTTATCCGGATAGATTTTATTTATAATGAAAAAGAAGGCGAGCCATATATGCTTGAAATTAATACCGTGCCGGGGCAAAGCGAGGCAAGCATAGTTCCGCAGCAGGTGCAACAAGCCGGAATGACATTAAAAGAATTTTATACCATAATTCTTCAGCAGGCGTTATTAAAAAAATTGTAAGCTTATCCTTTCATTTACTTAATTCAGATTATACATTGTTTACATTTATAAAAAAACCGAATTTCTGGATCAACCTGCTGATCGCTTTGCTGCTGGTTATACTGATTATATTTCTTTTTTTTAATTCGTTAGAGTGGATTACGCATCATAACGAAGATGTTTCGGTGCCGCCGGTAACGGGAAAAAATGTTGCCGACGCAACGCAGCTGTTAAAAGCGCAGGGTTTTGCAGTGGAAGTGGTAGATTCGGTTTATATAGACACGGCTGTAAAAGCTTCTGTTATAAGACAGTCGCCCGATGCGGCAGCCATCGTAAAAAAGAATCGTACCGTTTATCTTACGGTAAACCGAAGCGTAGCACCGATGGTAGAAATGCCCGATTTGCGCGGCTTTTCTTTTCAAAGTGCACAGATGTACCTGCAAAGCCTGAGCCTCCGTCTCGGCGATACTGCATACCGGCCGGATATTGCGCGCAATTCGGTGCTGGAGCAGCAATACAAAGGCAAACCGTTGGCCCCGGGTGCAAAAGTGAGTATGGGCAGCAGCATTACGCTGGTGCTTGGCGATGGTGTAGGCAATGTTTTGATGAATGTGCCGAATATCATTGGCATGACGCTTTCGGATGCCCGCAGTTATTTGCAAAGCCTTACAATCGGGTTGGGCGCCATAGTGCCTGATGCCGGGATCAGAGATCCGGAGAATGCGTATGTGTACCGGCAAAACCCGACCGATAAATCAGCTGATGCCGAAGGAATGATGAAGAAGAATAAAATTCATCCCGGTCAGGTGGTAGATGTGTATTTAAGCGCCACGCAACCCATTACAGATACCGCAGAAGCGCCGGCACCGGATTTTGAAAATCAATAATAACTTTTTATTTATGAACACCATTACAACAGACGAATTGAAAGCCCGGCTGGATAACGGCGAGCATCCTCATCTTTTAGATGTAAGGGAAGATTATGAAAGAGCTGACTTTAATATTGGCGGCAGGCATATTCCTGTTGGTAATATACAGGCCGTGCAGATTGATGAGTTAGATGATTGGAATAAAAACGATGAAATTATCATTTACTGTCGCAGCGGAAACCGCAGTGGCATTGCAACACACGTACTTGAAATGTTAGGTTACACCAATGTAAAAAACCTGGTTGGCGGTATGCTGGATTGGAATCATAAAAACTTTGGCAAACCGGAGTAAAGTTTTTCCTGATAAAAAAGAACTGAGATGACTACGCAAGAGGCATACAATAGTTGGGCTTCGCAATATGATACCAACAACAATAAAACAAGAGATAGAGAAGCAACGGCGCTGCGCGAAACTTTAACCGGAATTTCCTTTACAAATTGTCTTGAAATTGGCTGCGGAACGGGGAAGAATACACAGTGGCTGATGACAAAGGCGAAAACCGTTACAGCTGTTGACTTATCGGATGAAATGCTGGCAAAGGCAAAAGAAAAGATTGATTCGGACGCTGTTCATTTTTTGCAGGCAGACATTACGAAAGAATGGACGTTTGCTTCCGGCGAATTTGATTTGATAACGTTCAGCCTTGTGTTGGAGCATATTGAAAACTTAGAACCCGTTTTTGAAAAAACATCAGCTTTTCTTGCAAAGAACGGACATGTATATATCGGTGAGCTGCATCCTTTTAAACAATACGCCGGTACAAAAGCCAGATTTGAAACGGAAGAAGGCTTGCATATAGTGCCTTGTTTCAACCATCATATTTCTGATTTTTCGGAATTCGCTAAAAAATATGGTTTGTCTTTGGTTGAGTTGAAAGAATATTTTGATGACGATAACAAAAATGGAATTCCGAGAATTTTAGCGCTGCTATTGAGGAAGATAAATTAATCTATGCTTCTGTGATAAATATTTTTCCTTTATCACATTTACATGATGCAGTGCATGACCAACAATCAGGTATAAAAGTGCCCGTACACTTACCGGATGATTGTCAACCAAAGCAAATCTGTCCCAGACAGAATCATCAAAATTTGCAAATAACAGACAAGTGCTCATTCTTACAGCTTCAAATTCATTGATAATATTGTCAACACTTCTGCTGTTTGCTTTGCTGTAAGGCACATACTCATTTTGTTCAAAACCAGGCATCGGCATTTTATCATTTCTTCCCATTCGCAATGCGCGATAACCAAAAATACGTTCCGTATCTATCATATGCACCAGCATTTCTTTTAACGTCCATTTGTCTTCGGCATACCTGTATTCCCATTTGTCTTTTGGCAGTGATAACAGAAATACTTTCATTGTAATCCATGCCGTATGTAGTTCATCTACCGAAATGTTATCCTGAACCAGATTAATATACGCGCCGGAAAATGGCTTAAACATTCCCGCCCGGGGTTTTGCAATTGTAGTCATGTAGTTTTATTTTACAAATGAATATAAAGACAGAAATTGAGTGATTCATAAAAAAAGCAGGAAGTTATTGTTCTTCCTGCTTTTTGGTTATCTGATGCTATATAAAATTATTCTTCCTCATCAAAGCTCATGGCTTCCTTGGCTGTTGTCAGCAATTCATATTCTTCCTTGCTGCCTACAATCAGGTTATCAAAATCGCGCAAGCCGGTACCTGCAGGTATTGCATGACCGGTAATTACGTTTTCTTTCAAGCCAAGCATGTCATCTGATTTACCTTGAATGGCTGCTGAACTCAGAACTTTGGTTGTTTCCTGGAACGAAGCGGCAGATATCCAGCTTTGTACACCAAGCGATGCTTTGGTGATGCCTAACAACACAGGTTGTGCGGTAGCGGGTTGCGCATCACGCACTTCCACCAGCTTTTTGTCGGCGCGGCGAAGCAAAGAATTTTCTTCCCGCAATTCGCGAACGCTAACAATTTGCCCTACTTTTAATCTCGCGCTTTCGCCAGATTCCGTAATCACTTTTTTATCAAAAATGCGATCGTTTTCTTCGTTAAAGTCAAACCTGTCTTCCAGATCTTCTTCCAGGAAGCGGGTATCGCCGGCATCAACAATTTCAACCTTTTTCATCATCTGGCGAACGATCACTTCAATGTGCTTGTCGTTGATCTTCACACCCTGAAGGCGATATACTTCCTGAATTTCATTTACCACATATTCCTGAACGGCGAAAGGTCCTTTGATAGAAAGAATATCGGCAGGAGCCGTTTGACCATCAGATAAAGCAGTACCGGCTTTTACAAAGTCGCCATCCTGCACCAGAATCTGCCGGGTTAGCGGAACCAGATATTTTTTGACTACGCCATCCCTGGCTTCTACCACAATTTCGCGGTTACCGCGTTTTACATTACCAAAAGCTACTACGCCATCAATCTCGCAAACGATAGCCGGATTACTTGGGTTACGCGCTTCGAACAATTCTGTTACACGCGGAAGACCACCTGTGATATCGCCGGATTTGCGCAGCGTACGCGGAATTTTTACAATTACCTGACCGCCTTTTACTTTTTCACCGTCTTCTACAATCAGACGGCTGCCAACCGGTAAATTATAATTTCTTATTTCCGAACCTTCTACAATAATGCCCGGAATCTTGGTTTTATCTTTTGTTTCGATAATTACTTTATCGCGATGACCTGTTTGTTCATCGGCTTCTTCGCGGAAAGTAAAGCCGTCAAGTATATTTTCAAACTTAATTTCACCGGCCATTTCAGAAACCACCACATTATTAAACGGATCCCAAGTACAAATAACATCTCCTTTCTTTACCTGCTGACCATCTTTTACATTTAATGTTGCCGCATAAGGAATGTTATTGGTAATAAGAAGGCGATCATTTTTTACATCCATGATTCTAACTTCGCCGGTGCGGCCAATTACAACCTGAATTTTTTGGCCTTCATTGTTTAACGCTTCTACGGTACGCAACCCGTCAAACTGAATGGTGCCATCAAATTTGGCAGGCAAGGTAGATTCAATGGAGGAAGAACCGGCAATACCACCCACGTGGAAAGTACG
Organism: Ilyomonas sp.; assembly: GCA_965219515.1. Lineage (GTDB taxonomy): Bacteria > Bacteroidota > Bacteroidia > Chitinophagales > Chitinophagaceae > Ilyomonas. The sequence goes on along the minus strand of OZ244776.1, from coordinate 4,128,797 downwards.
AAGCGTAAGCTGTGTGCCCGGCTCACCAATTGATTGCGCTGCGATAATGCCAACGGCATCGCCACGCTGCGCCATATAACCGGTGGCTAAGTTTTTACCATAACATTTTACGCAAACGCCACGTTTGCTTTCGCAGGTAAGCACTGAGCGGATTTCTACCGTTTCAATACCGGCATCTTCAATAGATTTTGCTATGTCAACCGTAATTTCTTCGCCTGCATTAACAATCATTTCATCTGTAAGCGGACTAAATACATCGTGCAAAGACGTTCTGCCGATAATCCTGTCTGCCAGCGGCTCAATAATATCTTCGTTATCTTTTAAAGCTGTTGTTGCAATGCCACGAAGCGTTCCGCAATCTTCTTCGTTAATTACTACATCCTGCGCAACGTCAACCAAACGACGGGTTAAGTAACCGGCATCGGCTGTTTTTAATGCGGTATCGGCAAGACCTTTACGCGCACCATGCGTAGAAATAAAGTAATCCAACACGTTCAATCCGCCTTTAAAGTTGGAAAGAATCGGGTTTTCAATAATTTCAGAACCGGTAGAACCTGATTTACGCGGTTTTGCCATCAATCCTCTGATACCGGCCAACTGTTTTACCTGCTGTTTGCTACCGCGGGCACCGGAATCGAGCATCATAAAAACAGAGTTGAACCCTTGTTTGTCAGTTGCCATTTCGCGAATCAGTGTTTCGGTAATGCGGGTATCCACGCGGCTCCAGATGTCAATAACCTGGTTGTAACGCTCGTTGTTGGTAATCAACCCCATGTTGTAGCTTTCCCATACTTCATCTACTTCTACTTTGGCCTGATCAAGAAGTTCGTTACGAATTTCAGGTATGATAAGATCATTCACATTAAAAGACAATCCGCCACGAAATGCCATACGGAAGCCAAGTTGTTTAATGTCATCTAAAAACTTCGCTGTTTTCGGAACATCGGTAATCTTGATAATATCACCAATGATTTCCCGAAGACTTTTTTTAGTCAGCAAGGCATTTATATAACCAACTTCAACCGGTACGAATTGATTAAACAAAACGCGGCCAACGGTTGTATCTAACAGTTTCTTTTTCAGTTCGCCATTTTCGCGTACAGATGTCCTCACTTTAATATTTGCATGAAGATCAATCTGATTTTCATTATAGGCAATCAACACCTCATCTGTGCTGTAAAAAGCTTTTCCCTCTCCTTTCACCACTTCTCCGTCCAAACTTTTTCTGCCTTTGGTAATATAATACAAGCCCAACACCATGTCCTGCGAAGGCAGTGTGATAGGCGTACCATTTTGCGGATTCAAAATGTTGTGAGACGACAGCATCAATAACTGTGCTTCCAAAATGGCTGCACTGCTAAGCGGCACGTGAACCGCCATCTGGTCGCCGTCAAAGTCGGCATTAAATGCTGCCGTTACCAGCGGATGAAGCTGTATGGCTTTACCTTCTACGAGGCGCGGTTGAAATGCCTGAATGGATAAGCGGTGCAATGTTGGCGCACGGTTTAATAAAACCGGATGACCTTTTAATATATTTTCGAGAATGTCCCAAACAATGGCTTCTTTTTTATCAACCAATTTCTTAGCCGATTTCACCGTTTTTACAACACCCCGTTCAATCAATTTACGAATGATAAACGGCTTGAACAACTCAGCAGCCATATCTTTCGGCAAACCGCATTCCTGCATCTTTAATTCAGGACCTACCACGATAACCGAACGACCTGAATAGTCAACACGCTTACCTAACAAGTTCTGGCGAAAACGACCTTGCTTGCCTTTTAAAACATCAGACAAAGATTTTAATGCGCGTCCGCCTTCTGCTTTTACGGCATTCGATTTACGACTGTTGTCAAACAAGCTGTCAACCGCTTCCTGAAGCATACGCTTTTCATTTCGGAGAATTACTTCCGGCGCTTTAATTTCAAGTAAACGCTTCAAACGATTGTTGCGGATGATTACACGGCGATACAAATCGTTCAAATCAGAAGATGCGAAACGACCGCCATCCAAAGGAACCAGCGGGCGCAGTTCCGGCGGAATTACCGGAATATATTGCATCACCATCCATTGCGGCTGATTGGTAATGCGGGTTGAGGCGTCGCGAAAAGATTCCACAACACTCAGGCGCTTTAACGCATCGGCTTTACGCTGCTGAGACGTTTCGTTAGCTGCTGCATTGCGAAGCGTAAAGCTCAAACTATCCAGATCAATTCTTGACAATAAATCATGCACTGCTTCCGCACCCATTTTGGCAATGAACTTCTGCGGATCTTCATCTGTTAAAAACTGATTGTCTTTAGGCAGATTATCAATAATTTCGAGATATTCCTCTTCTGTAAGCAAGTCGCCAGGCTGCAAGCCCTTATCTTCACGAATGCCTGATTGAATTACGGCATATCTTTCATAATACACAATACTTTCCAGCTTTTTAGAACTCATGCCAAGCAAATAACCAATTTTGTTAGGCAAGCTTTTAAAATACCAGATATGAACAACGGGAACAACTAATTTGATGTGCCCCATTCTTTCGCGGCGCACCTTTTTTTCGGTTACTTCCACACCGCAACGATCGCACACAATGCCTTTATACCGAATGCGCTTGTATTTGCCACAGGCGCATTCATAGTCTTTTACCGGACCAAATATGCGCTCGCAAAACAAGCCATCGCGTTCGGGCTTATACGTGCGATAATTAATGGTTTCGGGTTTTAAAACTTCGCCAAAACTGCGTTCCAGAATACTATCGGGGCTTGCCAGCCCAATTGTAATTTTGGAAAAGGAGGCCCGGGGACGATTGTCTTTTCTAATTGCCATATTAACGTTACAATTTTTTTATAAGCTGCTGCTGAATTTTCAAATCCTGCTTATTATTTTCTTTAACAATTACAATCTTTTATTTAGCAAAACATCGTAAGTACTTTTTGCAAAGGCATACATGTATAGTTGTATAAACAATACAGAATGCGTTTGCAAAAAAATCATAGTTGTTTTCTAATGAAAAAACGGAAAGTAAAAATCGAAGAATGCTGCCTGATAGGTTGCGAGCTTTGAAAATACATAAGTCGGCAAAGCTAAGATTATTCAATAACAAAAAAAATCGAAATTGTAAAATTTTCCTTTAATTTTTTTGAAGATAAATTTTAATCCGGGATTTGCTTTGATTGTAAAGGATAAGAGTGCATTTTTGCGGCAGGAATCTCAGTGTCTTTTATACACATACTGTGTCATTTTTAAAATGATCTTCAGCAACCGGAAGATTTATTCGATTGAATAAATATGTTAGCAGTTGTTTATTGTTACCTGACATGAATTCTTTTTGTCATTACTGAAGTTTAAATGACAGGTTTTAACGGTGTTTGTTATGCTGATATTTATTTTATGAAAATCAGGTTTCCAATTTTACTTACCAAATAATATAATGAATCAAAGAAAAGTTCTGGTTCTTGACGATGACCTCGATATTCTGATTGTGATGCAGATGTTGTTCAAGGTAAAAGGATTTGATGTAGTAACGTTATCGCAGTGGGAAGAGATTTATGAAAAAGCTGAGACGTTTCAACCTGATATCATTTTGCTCGACGTATGGCTTTCAGGAAATGACGGCAGAGATATTTGCAAGGTGCTGAAGAAAAAGCCAACCACGCGGCACGTGCCTGTGATACTATTCTCTGCCAATCCAAATGCGGCAAGGAATTATTTGGAATATGACGCTGATGGTTTTATACACAAACCATTTGATGTAGAAGATTTAATAAAAACTATCAATTATCATTTGAATAAATCGTCGTTTGCTTCTTCCTGAACAGAGTTGATGAATCTGAATAGCAGTATCATAAAAAAAGCCGGGCAAACCCGGCTTTTATAATCATGTTTGTAAACTACACTTTTGCAGCTTCTTCCTTAGTTCGGAAATTGAATTTTATCTTTTGATTATCCTTATCTAAATCCGCTATCAAAATGTCACCATTTTTTACACTAAGATTTAAAATTTCCTCAGCAAGCGGGTCTTCCAGATATTTCTGAATCGCTCTGTGCAGAGGACGTGCGCCAAACTGAACATCATATCCTTTATCCGCAATAAAACTCTTGGCCTCTTCAGTTAATTCTAAACTATAACCCAGAGAATTGAGACGCTTTAAAACGTTTTTCATCAGAATATCAATGATTGAGAAGATATTTTCCTTATCTAATGAATTGAAAATAACAACATCGTCAATACGATTTAAAAACTCAGGTGCGAATGTGCGTTTCAATGCTTTCTCAATTACCGCTTTGTTGTTTTCATCCTGATTCTGAACCCGGTTTGCCGTAGCAAAACCAACGCCATCGCCAAACTCTTTCAACTGGCGTGCACCAATGTTAGAAGTCATGATAATTAAGGTGTTCTTGAAGTCAATCTTTCTGCCCAAACCATCAGTTAGGATACCATCATCTAACACTTGGAGCAAGATATTATAAATATCGGGATGCGCTTTTTCAATCTCATCCAACAGGATAACACTATAAGGCTTGCGGCGTACTTTTTCCGTCAACTGACCACCTTCTTCGTAACCCACGTATCCGGGAGGCGCACCTACCAAACGGCTTACGGTAAATTTCTCCATGTATTCACTCATATCTATGCGAATGAGTGAATCTTCACTGTCGAACATATAACGGGCTAATGCACGTGCCAACTCTGTTTTACCAACACCTGTAGGGCCTAAGAAAATAAATGTGCCGATCGGCTTTTTCGGATCTTTTAAACCTACTCGGTTACGCTGAATGGCTTTCACCACTTTAGAAATGGCATCCGTTTGGCCAACTACCATCTGAGCCATATCGTCGCTCATTTTACGAAGCTTTTCTGTTTCTGCCTGCACCATGCGTTTTACGGGAATGCCGGTCATCATGCTCACCACTTCGGCAATGGCATCTTCATCTATCGGGTAGCGTTTGTGCTTGCTTTCTTCTTCCCAAATGTTCTTGGCTTTTTCAAGCTCTTCACCCAAACGTTTTTCGGTATCTCGCAAAGAAGCCGCTTCTTCAAAACGCTGACTTTTTACAACTTTATTTTTTTCGACCTTAATTTCTTCAATTTTCTTTTCCAGATCAAGAATATTCTGCGGCACATTGATGTTTTTCAAATGCACGCGTGCGCCAACTTCGTCCAATACATCGATCGCTTTATCGGGCAATAAACGATCTGTCATATAACGGTCGCTTAATTTCACGCAGGCTTCAATCGCCTCATTATCATACACTACGTTATGATAATCTTCATATTTCGATTTGATGTTGTTCAATATCATGATCGTTTCATCCACGCTTGGCGGGTCAACCATTACTTTCTGAAAACGGCGATCCAATGCGCCATCTTTTTCAATGTACTGACGATATTCATCCAATGTCGAAGCGCCGATGCATTGCAATTCGCCTCTTGCCAAAGCCGGTTTAAAAATGTTACTGGCATCTAACGAACCGCTTGCGCCACCTGCCCCAACAATCGTATGAATTTCATCAATAAAAAGAATCACATCGCGGTTCTTTTCCAGTTCATTCATAATGGCTTTCATGCGCTCTTCAAACTGACCGCGGTATTTTGTACCGGCAACCAATGCCGCAAGGTCTAAGCTGATTACCCTTTTGTCGAATAATACGCGGCTTACCTTACGCTGTACAATTCTTAAAGCCAAACCTTCAACAATCGCGGTTTTACCCACACCCGGCTCACCAATTAAAATGGGATTGTTTTTTTTACGGCGCGATAGAATTTGCGACACGCGCTCTATTTCCGACTCCCTTCCCACAATTGGATCTAAGGTTCCGGCTTCCGCTAATTTCGTAATGTCTCTTCCGAAATTGTCCAATACCGGCGTTTTGCTTTTGGCATTGCTTGCCTGCTTGCTGCTGCGCTGCGAAGAAGAAAATCCTTTCTTTTCGTCTTCAAAATCGTCATCGTCGTTCTCGGTGTATTCGCTGCGCGGCTCATTGCTGCGCACAACACCAATTTCATTGCGAAACGTATCATAATCCACATCAAACTGACCTAAAATTTGTGTGGCTATGTTTTCGCGGTTCTTCAAAATAGAGAGCATCAAATGTTCGGTTTCCACCAACGGGCTCTTTAATGCTTTTGCCTCTAATACCGTTACACGAATTACTTTTTCGGCTTGCTTGGTAAGCGGCAAACTATTGATGTTTGCAATGTTCTTACCGGTTTTGTCTTTAACCGCAAGCTCTACTTCTTTGCGCAATTCGTATAAATCAATATTCAGTTGTTTTAAAACTTTAATAGCTGTGTTTTCACCTTCCCTAATCAGTCCTAATAACAAATGTTCTGTTCCGATGAAATCATTTCCCAGCCTCAATGCTTCCTCACGGCTGAACGAAATAATCTCCTTAACCTGAGCTGAAAAATTATTATCCATGATTTATAAAATTATATACAAGTATAACGAATATTTTTACATGCTGTTACTTTGCAGTAATTTAAAAGCAGTTAAAATATTCTGTAAGCGATATGAGTTTCAAAATTGATACCAAGGAGAAATTTACGATAATTACGCCCCAAACGGATGTTTTAAATGCCAATTTAGCAGAAGCGTTGTGGGAAGCCGCCACTTTACGCATACATGAAGAATATGGCAATGTGATTGTCAATCTGCAAAATGTTGGCACTACGGATGCCGCTGCGGTTAACGATCTGGCTTCTTTACAGCAACATTTTCACGCCGCCAAAAAGTCGTTTGTTGTCTGCGCTGTTCAGCCTGAGGTGATGAGTGTGATAAAGAATGAAGATCTGGAAGATGGATTAAATATTACACACACCGAAAGCGAGGCGTATGATATTGTGCAGATGGAAGAAATGGAACGGGAACTGATGGATGATTTTGAGGGGAAAGAGGATGAGCTGAATGGGTAGGGAAGTTTAAGTTAAATTGTTCTATGTAGCATTGTCTTTTAAAAAAGACAATGCTGAAATCTGAAATTACAACTAAGCATAATAACACAACAATTACTCTTTTACAAGTAGTTAACCCGCTTACAAAAATATCATAAGCACTTTTTAAACAAAATAAATAATCCGATAACAACTGTAATAAAAAACGCCCGGGAAATAATATTCGTTATGTCATCTCACAGGCGTTTCAATTCATTGTAATCCGGCAACTATCTGCCCGCAACAAAAAATGTACGGTTGCTCTGTACGGTAGAAAGGTTAGCCTGGCTATTTTTAAGTTCCTTTTGGTTCATTCCTACATCAATTACATTTTTCTTTCCATGCCTGGTTTTGCGTTCCACAGAACAGGATGATCCCATAATTGCAACCATTGCCAGTAAAGAACCTGCTTTCATTATTGTTTTCATATTTATCAGTTTTATTAATAATTGTATGCAACCCTCATGCCAGCACTTTTTATCCTACTTCATTACATACATCAAAAAATAAAACGGCAAACACTTTGAATAACGTGCCTTTACAAAACAACATCACTTCTGTCTTATAACTTATCCACACCACACATGAGTTGTTTTATTCTTCGTTTTTAATTACATTATAATGGCATAATCCTGTTTGTTGTTTCTTTTTTACTATCTTGACTTCACAAAGTCAACAGCTTATGAAGTCGTTATCGGAAACATGGTTTGCAGACGGATATATAGATTTTGAATTGAAGAAATATACCTTGCTGGCTTACCTGCAGGAAGTGAATAAACATTTTGATGAACAAAAGCTATATCCGCAACTGTCGGATATTATTTTTCATTATAACAACCTTGTTACATTCCGCGAAAACAAAAAGCTGCTGCAGGATCAGTTTCCCAAAAGGCTTACGGGCATTCAGATGCAGAAGATTCAAGTTTTGTATCAGCAAATGATGGACGACGATGATGTGATGGCGCAGTTGGAAGAAATCATTCATTATGCCGCCGATAAAATGCGCACCACCATCAGCAATGGCACCGAATTGTATGAAGAGATAGAAGGCAAGCTTAACATTTCACCCGTTGGCATCATTCCGCTCGAACAAAATGAAGGTTATTTTTTTCTTAGCCACCCGGTTTCGCAAACAAGGGTGTATCAATACCGGCTTAGTATTTATGAGAAGCTCGATCAGAAATTTCGCAGCATACAAACCGAATTTATAGACACCCGGTACCGCAGCATTGCCAATACATTCGAGAGCATAAAAGCACAATTGCTCCGAAGCCGCGCACACTTGCCCAACCCGGCTACTTATCTTATTGAGACCAACTTCAACCTGCCGGTAGAAGAAACGTTATTACCGGTTGCCAAAAGAAGCCTGGTGCGGTATATTTCAAACAGTTCGCAGTTGTAAATCGCCTGCTGATTCAAGTGGCAACAATCCGTTTTGCTATCAGAATTATACGCTGCGTGCATTATGTTCTTGTCATCTGTTCCCATATAGTCTGTTAACGAAATCTGAAATTAAAATTTTTCTTACCCGCTTTAAACCTCTTCCATCAGCTATTGTCGTATGTATGTTGTGGATGTTATTGATTTTGGTTTTTAGTTACAAATTTTGCAGCAGGGGTTAAGAACAGGCGCTTCGCTTAGGCGGAGCGCTTTTTTATTTAGTCACAAAGACAGGAAGACACTAAGTTTTTATAACCCATATTCCGGTGTGTTCTGTTTTGTATTTGTTTTTTTGTGGTTAAAATTTTCCGTTAGTCATATCGCCGCTTCCGGGGCTGCGGCTTACCGCCTTCCAATTCTTCCAATAAACTTTCAGGCGTGGGATGGCTGGTAATGCTTACGGCAAGCATATAAAAGAATGAAAACATTACAACGAAAGAAAGCAGTTCTTTCCATCGTATCCAATAACCCCAAACAGAATACAAACTTGCGTTTTCCGGCATAGCCGCTTCATAAATAATTTTTACTTTTTCGCCTTCGGCAAAAGATAAAAAGGGATAATCGGCAGTAATGGTATCTGTATGATGTTCGATAGCATATACAGCAACAGCAGTCTTTTTGTTAGTTACAGCATCGGATACATGATGAATGATGGCGCGGTACATTTCACCATCAAAAAAATCCGGCTCACGCGTAAACAGCACATACAGCGGATAGATAACCAAAAACAATATCACAACATTCTTCAACACATCCGTTTCTTTATACATGCTTTATAAATCAGTTCTTACTGACAATACAGAAAGGTACAGATATATTACCTTATTCATCACTTCTATCTATGTATTCCAAATCATTTGCGCAAACCAACATCAATTCAGATTCCTGAAATCTACCGGCACCAGTTTACTTACACCGGGCTCCTGCATGGTTACACCGTAAATTACATCTACCGTACTCATGGTGGTTTTATTGTGAGTAACAATAATAAACTGCGAGTTATCGCTAAACTGCTTTATCATGTTGGTAAATTTGCCCACATTGGCATCGTCGAGCGGCGCGTCAACTTCATCCAGAATACAAAACGGCGCGGGCTTAATCAGGTAAATCGAAAACAGCAGAGCCGTTGCCGTAAGCGTTTTTTCGCCGCCGCTTAACTGCGAAATAGAAGAAGGGCGTTTGCCCTTTGGCCTGGCAATAATGTCGAGGCTTGTTTCTGCCAAATTATCAGGATTTTCAAGTATTAAATCTGCCGTATCTTCTTCTGTAAATAAAGCCTTAAACACGCGCTGAAAATGCTCTCTCACCTTATTAAAAGTTTCTAAAAACTGCTGATTGGCAGTGGCTTCTACTTCATCTATCATCTGCAACAAACTTTGCCTGGCAGTTACCAGATCGTTCTTTTGTTCCAGGATAAACTCATATCGCTTTTTCATTTCAACAAACGCTTCTACCGCCGTCGGGTTTATCTCGCCGATGTTTTCTAACCGCTTCTTCATTTTATCGCTTGCTGCCTGCAAATCTGCCAGCGGAATTGCCGTGTTGCGCGGCTGATCTATAATGTCGTCAAGCGCAATTTTAAACTCAACCTGAAGCCGCTCTTTCATGCCCGCAAGCTGAAGTTTTAAATCATTCAGCTTATCTTTTATTTCGTTCACAATCTGGTCGGCAATCTCACGATTTTTTATCTGCAAACGCAATGCGCTTTCCCGTTCCTGCAAGGCATTTCTCAAATTATAATACTCTTTGTTAGACGCATTTACATATTGTTCTGCGCTTTCTTTGCTCTTCTGCAGTTGTTGCAAAACAGTTTCCGTTTCCTGAATCACAGCACCACTTTCATTAACAAGCGCCGCAGAATTTTGCAGACCATGCTTATTGGTTTGTATTTGCGATTGCAATTGCTGCCATTGATTTTGCTTATAAGCAAGCTCTTGCTTTATTGCCTGCGCTTTGCTTTGCTGCCGCATGAATTGCAGGTTTATTTCGTTGTAATGAGCTGCGCCAATGCGGTATTCTTCCTCCCTTTTTTTATTACTTTTTTCCGCATTTTCTGTATCACCAAACATAAGATGCAACTGCTCGTTCAACTGATGCAGATTTTCTTTTGCACCGGCAATCTCATTGTGCTCATTTTGCAAACGCACTTCAATATCAAGCAAACGCCGCTCTGCTTGTTGCTGCGCCGATTGTATTGTTTCAATTTTATTTTTATTGATGAAAACAGCATTGTTTGCCTGGTTGATTTCGTTTTGCAGCAACCTGATGTCATTGTCTTTTAGTTTCTGCTGAAATGAAACAATTTCGTTCTGCCAATGTTTTATTTCTTTTCCGGTTGCCTGCACAATGGCATCCTGCAACACAATGTCTTCGTGCAGCTTTTCCAAGTTCTTGGCGCGACCAATTTTCTTTCCTTCAAACAAGCCAACGCTGCCGCCAGACAATGTATATTCGCCACGTATCAGCTTTCCGCTTTTATGAAGCAGCACACCACCATTGTTCGCTTCTGCATTTTCATTTTCGGCAATAAAAACATTGGCTAATAAATAATCAGCAAGCTTTTCATACATTTCATCTGTTTCAATTACGTCTAAGGCACTAACCGCATTACCGGGCATAGCAACATCTTTTGGTCTTGCTTCATTCAGCTTATCGAGAATAAAAAAATTGGCTTTGCCTTTTTTATTCTGATCCAGTAAATGGATCGCCTGCATAGCTTCTTCCGGCGAATGAACGATGTAATAATTGAGATAAGATTCCAGCAAATTTTCAATTGCGGTTCTGTATTCTTCATTCACATAAATAATGTCGGAAAGAATGGGCGCTTCATGATTCCAGTTTTTGTTGTTGTGCAAAAATTTCACGCTTTCAGGATAGCCTTCCATATTATCAATAAGGCTCTTTAATAAATCGTGTTCATTGCGCTTTGCATCCACCGCGCGAACATCTTTTGCCAATTGGTTTCCCAATGCTTCCAATCGCTTTTGCGCCTCTGTTACAGACGCTTTAATTTGCTCATGCTCGCCCTGCAACTGTTCCAGATGATTGCGCTTTTCTGCTATGTTTTCCTGCGCTTTCTGCAAATCGGTTTCCACTATATGCAACTGGGTTGTTCTGCCTTGCTGCTCTTCTGTTAGCTGCGTAAAGCTGCGTTGAAGATTTATAATTCCCGTTTCTGCAACGGCTACTTTTTTCTCAGCGGCAAACTGGTCTTTTTGTAATTGCTGCAACCGGCTGCGCAAAGCGTCCGATTCTTTTCGCTTTTCGTCCCACACATTTCTTTTTTCATCACTTTCCAGCCTGGCAAGGTGCACACGCTGCTGCAGTTGATACACTTCATCATCTTCTTCTCCCGCTTTTTTTTGTGCGTGTTCGATAGATTCTGCCAGCAATTGCAATTGCGCTTCCGCACCCTGCAAAAACTCTTTGATGCCGGCTTCCTTTTCTAACTGGTACTGCAATTTTTGCTTTGCCAGACTTCTTTCATTTTCCTTTACGCGCAGTTGTTGCAACAGTTGATTAAACTTCTGCTGCAACGTTTGTAATGCGCTTTCTTTATCAGCAAAACGATTCCGGCTTTCTTCCAGATCATTTTCTTCGGCATGAATGTCCGTATCCAGTTGTTCACGCTTCAAAGCTTCTTCTTCCTGCCGCTCATTCAGCTCTTTATATATATCGGAAAACCCCGACAACGATGCTTTGGCAAGCTCAACAGAAAGTTCTTTGTATTCTTTTTTAATCTCGAAATATCTCTCTGCTTTCTTCGCCTGGCTTTCTACCGTTTTTAGCTGATTGTTTATTTCAAACAACAAATCTTCAATGCGGTTTATATCCTGCCCGGTCGCATCCAGTTTAGCCTTAGCTTCTTTTTTTCTTGTTTTATAGATGGTAATGCCGGCGGCTTGCTCCAGCATGCGGCGGCGGCTGTTGTCTTTGTCTTTGATGATATCGTCTACCATACCCAGCTCAATAATGGCATAGCTGTCGGTACTAATGCCGGTATCCATAAACAGGTTATGAATATCCTTTAACCGGCAGTTCACATCGTTCAAACGATATTCGCTATCGCCGTTTTTATAAAAGCGGCGCGTAACGGTTACGGTAGTAAATTCGGTAGGCAAAAGCTGCCGCGTATTTTCAAATGTCAGGCTTACTTCCGCAAGACCGCTGGCACTGCGTGTTTTGCTGCCGTTAAACACAAGCGCTTCTAAGTTTTCGCTTCGTAATGCTGATATTTTCTGCTCGCCTATTACCCAACGGATACTGTCTATAATATTGCTTTTGCCACAGCCGTTCGGGCCAATGATACCGGTAATGCCTTCATCAAAAGAGATAACGGTTTTATCGGCAAAACTTTTAAAGCCTTTAATTTCAAGAGATGTTAAACGCACGCTTTTCAATTTTTCGCAACTGCGAACATAACTGAATTTGATAACATGGTTTTGTTTCACGCAGATGCCGCAGAGTTTCGCAGATAAATTTCAGCATGCAAAATCTGCGAAGATTTGCGCTATTTGCGGGAAATAAATTTTCTATTTTTATAAACAAAAACATGAAACAAAAATTACTGATAACAGGATTGATACTGATAACAGGTTGCCTGACTTTGAAAGCGCAAATGATTTCTGAGGAACAACAGGTAAAAGATGTTTTAACCGCGCAGGTTGTAGCCTGGAACGGTGGCGATATTGACGCTTTTATGCAAGGCTATGCAAAGACTGATTCTATTATGTTTATCGGCAGCAAAAGTATAACGTATGGCTGGGATAGCACACTGGCGCATTATAAAAAAAACTATCCCGATAAGGCTGCGATGGGTGTACTTTCTTTTGATTTAATAAATGTAAAACGCTTATCGCCCGATTACTTTTTTGTGGTGGGAAAATTTACCCTGATCAGAGACAGAGACACGCCGGGCGGGCACTTTGATTTATTGTTTCAAAAGATAAATGGCAAGTGGTTGATTGTGAGTGATCATACATCGTGAAGAGCTTACGATTCTGATTGCCGCAATTTAGAAATTTGGAATGTCGCTTAGACATGTTGAATCTTGGGTTCGATCACAGCAAAATATCTTGATTTGATTCCGTTACAAGATACCAGATCAACCGGTTTCTTCAATTGTTTCTCAATGTAATCTGGCAGGTGTATAGACTCAATACCGACGGGACGATTGAAATGAGCCACAATATCTATATCACTTGATGTTGTAAAAATCGCCCCGCACAATGGAACCAAACAAACCGATGTAACTAACGCCGTATTTAACCTGTAACTCAGGTTTCAATTCCGCAAGCGTTTGTTTTACGCTATCTAATGCTGTCATACAACAAATCTAAAATCTTTACATTGAAGCTGCGATTGGCAAGACAAAAGAGGCGCAAAGAAGATAAATTTATCATTCTCTGCGCCTGTTTTTTATAACAAAAATTCACCTAAATATCAGTCGCTTCGCCATACGCAACGGCGGTGGCTTCTTTTACTGCTTCGCTCATCGTTGGATGCGGATGCACCGCATTTAATATTTCATGCGCCGTAGTTTCTAATTTACGCGCCACGGAGATTTCGGCAATCATTTCGGTAACGTTGGCGCCAATCATGTGCGCGCCTAAAAGTTCGCCATACTTCGCATCATAAATCACTTTTACAAAGCCATCGGTAGCGCCGGCGGCGGTGGCTTTACCGCTTGCCATAAAAGGAAATTTGCCGACTTTTATCTCATAACCGGCGTCTTTTGCGCCTTTTTCGGTAAAGCCAACGCTTGCAATTTCGGGCGTACAATAGGTGCAACCTGGAATGTTGGCATAATCCATCACATCGGGCTGATGCGGCGTTTTCTTTTCCAAATAACCAATGTATTCGGCTGCGTTGATGCCTTCTTTGGTGGCTTTATGCGCCAGTGCCTGGTTGGGCGTGCAATCGCCGATGGAATAAAAACCCGGCACATTTGTCTGCTGATATTTGTCAACCACAACTTTACCCTTTTCTGTTTTTACGCCAACGGTTTCAAGACCGATGTTTTCAACATTGGCAATTACCCCAACAGCGCTTAACACAATATCGGCTTCCAATGTTACCATACTGCCATCCGGTTTTTTAACCTGCGCTTTTACGCCATTGCCCGATGTATCAACCGATTCAACCGTTGAGCTTGTCATAATCTCAATGCCCTGCTTCTTAAACTGCTTTTCCAGTTCTTTAGAAATTTCTTCATCTTCTACCGGCACAATGCGCGGCAGAAATTCAACAATGGTAACCTTTGTTCCCATGGTAGCATACACGTAGGCAAACTCAACGCCGATGGCGCCGCTGCCAACCACAATCATGCTTTTGGGTTGTTCGGGCAGCACCATCGCTTCGCGGTAGCCAACCACTTTTTTACCATCCTGTTTCAGGTTGGGCAATTCGCGGCTTCTGCCACCTGTTGCAATGATAATATGTTTACCTTCTACCGTTTGTTTGCTGCCATCGTTCGCTTTTACTTCTATCTTTCCCTTGCCTGTCAGCGTTCCGTAACCCATGATGACATCAATCTTATTCTTCTTCATCAGAAAAGTAACGCCTTTGTTCATTTTATCGGCCACGCCGCGGCTGCGGCTGATAACACCGCCGAAATCGGGCGACGCATTTTCTACGTTAATGCCATAAGCTGAACTATGTTTTGCATAATCGTACACATTGGCGCTTTTTATCAATGCTTTGGTAGGAATGCAACCCCAGTTGAGGCAGATGCCGCCAAGACTTTCTTTTTCTATAATGGCTACTTTAAAGCCAAGCTGAGAGGCGCGGATTGCCGCCGGATAACCGCCCGGTCCGCTGCCAAGAACTACTACATCGTATGCCATAAATTAATTTGATTTTTTCTTGTTAGATTACTATTCATTCTGTTAGCAACAGCAACGCATTCTTTTTTCAGTTTGCAAAATTAGCCCGTATGAGGCAAATGGCAAAGCGAGAGGTAAAAGGTAGGAGGTATGAGGTGTAAGCATTTTATTTTTTGTAAAATAGTGGGTGCTGCCGAGATTTGAACAACCTGTTATTCATACCCTATACCTTATACCTCAAACTCTAAATCTTTCACCTACATTTCCCTACTTTTGATCTTCTTCATGCAACACCGCTTTATTACAATCGAAGGAAATATAGGCGCCGGAAAAACAACGCTGGCGCATTTATTGGCAAAAAAACTGAATGCAAGACTGATACTGGAAGAGTTTGCCGACAATCCTTTTTTGCCAAAATTTTACGAAAATCCAAAGCAATACGCCTTTCCGCTTGAACTTTTTTTTATGGCAGAGCGGTTTAAGCAATTGAAAGACAATTTATTTAAGACAGATTTGTTTCACAGCATTACGGTATCAGATTATTTGTTTACCAAATGCCTCTTATTTGCCCGCATTAACTTACCCGAAGAAGAGTTTAAATTGTTTCAAAAGCTCTTCGATATTATGCAGCAGCAACTTGTGTTTCCTGATGTGATTGTTTATCTGCACAGCCCGATAGCGAGGTTGCAGAAAAATATAAAAAAACGCAACCGCAGCTACGAGCAAAAAATACCTGACAGCTATCTGCAAAGCATTCAGGATACTTATACCAACTACATTAAACAACACGCAATAAAAACCATTTTTGTGGAAGCCGGTAATGCCGATTTTTTAAGTCATGACAGCCATCTGCAATCTATTATTCATGCGTTGGAAACCGACTTTGAACAACAGCATTATGTAACGTTACAATAATGCATAGCCAGTGATCCAAAACAAGTGGAATGACAGAAACAGAGAACAAGATGCCTGATAAAAAATACAGCCCGTTTGCGTCTGTCAGCATTGCCGAATACCGCAATTTAATGATGTGCCGTTTTACTTACACTATGGGTTTGCGGATGCTGACAACGGTGCTAGGCTGGTGGATTTATAATTTAACCAACGATCCGTTTGCCATTGGCTTGATCGGCTTGTCTGAAGTAATTCCGGCGGTAAGCATGGCGCTGTATGCCGGTCATGTAATAGACCTGAGCGAGAAGCGAAAGCTGATGCTTATCTGCATTTCGCTATATACTTTTGCTGCTATATTATTTTGGCTTTTATCTACCGGTTATGCCCATCAGCATCTAAGCAATCATGGCATTGCCCTCACCATCTATGTTATTATTTTTTGCACGGGTATCGTGCGTTCTTTTTCAGGACCCACTTTCAGCGTTTTGGTAGCCAATATTGTTCCGCGCCATTTGTTGCAAAATGCCACCACCTGGAGCCAGGGAACCTACATGTCGGCTTCCGTAACAGGTCATGCCGTTGGCGGTTTGCTTATTGCCAATATCGGAATTACAGGCGCACTAATTGTTATTTGCGTTATGTTGCTTTTTTCCTTGCTATCCATGTTTTTGCTGCATAAAAAACCGGCTGCTAATGTGCGCGGCGAAAGAAAAACGTGGGACAGTGTGCGCGAAGGACTGGTGTTTGTTTATAAAACCAAAGAATTACTGGGCGCCATTTCGCTCGATTTATTTGCCGTTTTGTTTGGCGGCGCAGTGGCAATGGTTCCTGTATTTGCCAGAGATATACTGCACATTGGCGCCGAAGGCTTTGGTTTATTGAATGCAGCGTCCGACTTTGGCGCCATCATCATTGTTGTTTTACTTACGTTGTTTCCGTTACAAAAAAAGCAAGGCAGAAAGCTGCTGTATGCCGTAGCAGGCTTTGGCGTTTGCATCATCATTTTTGGATTGTCGAAATTATTCTGGCTTTCATTTATTGTATTGATGATCAGCGGTATGTTAGATGGCATCAGCGTAGTGATCAGAGGCACGATATCGCAATTAAAAACGCCCGACAATATGCGCGGTCGTGTGCTGAGCGTAAACTCAATGTTTATCAACAGCAGCAACGAGTTAGGTCAGTTTGAAAGCGGCGTAATGGCGAAACTACTGAACGTAATTCCATCCGTTGTTTTCGGCGGCTGCATGACGTTGCTGGTTGTAATTGTTACCTGGATAAAGGCCCCGACGCTACGCGAAATGGAATATTAAGCTTGCTACCACAATTATAAAAAGCAGTTACGTTTTCAATTCAGCATCGCTGGTTGTTCAACCGAAAACTTCGTTTTTTTAATTTTGAATTATTACTTTAAAAAATCATCTACATTAGCCTAAGAAAAAATTCTCTCTTACAGGAAGAACGAACCGGCAGCAAGTACCCTTACAGTTTTTAAAGTCAGCCATCAGATCGGATAAAATAAGTTTATTGAAGAATTAATTTTTAAAATACCCGTCTTCTGTTACCCGCATATTCTTTACCGCGACTTATCGTATTTATAAACCTGCAAATTCTAACGAGCCATTTTATGAAAAGAATCATTACCTGCAGCGACGGCACCTGGAACAAACCTGGCGCTACCGACAAAGGCAAAGTGGTACAAACGAATGTTGAAAAAATGTTCAACTGCATTTGCGAATTTGGCAAAGACCCGAAAACCAATGAAAACATCAGTCAACCGAAGGCGTATGACAAAGGTGTTGGCACTGGTTACAGCAAGTGGGATCAGGTATCCGGCGGCATTACCGGGCTGGGCATTGACAAACACATTAAAGACATGTACACTTTTATTTGCCTGAACTACGAGCCGGGCGATCATTTGTACCTGTTCGGCTTTAGCCGCGGTGCATATACGGCGCGAAGCCTGGGCGGTTTTATCAGGAACTGCGGTGTGCTGAAGCCTGCCTGCATTCATCTTGTGGACAAAGCTTATTTGTTGTACCGCGACCGGAATGAATATAGCAGCCCCGATTCTGATATGATGGCATCGTGGCGAAAAAATTATTGCTTTGAAGACATTACGCCAATCATGTTTATTGGTGTTTGGGATACGGTTGGCAGCCTCGGCGTTCCGCTGCCATCGTATAAAAACCGAAACATGCACAAATACATGTTTCACGATTGCACATTAGGCAGCACGGTAAAACACGCCTATCATGCGCTGGCGATAGACGAAAGAAGAGCCTTGTTTCTGCCTACGCTTTGGGAAAAAAGCGATGCCGTAATGCAAAACAGCGATCATGAGCAAGTGATGGAACAACGATGGTTTGCCGGCGCGCATTCCAATGTAGGCGGCGGTTATGCAGATAGCGGATTGAGCGATATTGCGCTTAGCTGGCTGATACAAAAAGCAACAGATACAGGCTTGTGTTTTTATAATCCGTTTAAGATTGAAATAAAGTACAATGAAAACGGCGAACTGAGAAACTCATACACATCTCGCTACTGGTTCTGGCGACCAATATGGCGCAGCATTGTTTTGAATGACAACAAAACCAACCAAACCGTTGATGAGAGTGTATGGAAAAGATATAACACGAATGAAAAATATCGCCCGAAAAATCTGGCAGTAATCAGGCAGAACAAGCAGGCTGAAGAGAATTACAAAACATAATCAGTCAACTAAAAATCATCTTACAAACGCATTTATTTTACCCATTCACAGCGCAAATTTATTTTATGAACCAATGGCAGTTTACCCGGCTTTACCGAAGAAAAAATCGTCTCAGTCTTTCGCATTATGTGCGGCTTTGTGTACTTGTATCGCTGTTCGCTTTATCCGGCTGCGCCGTGAGGTTAGCACCTCAATACAACCAAACTATCATTGACGATTTATCTTCTGCTTCCGAAAGTGTATTTCAACTGATGGCAGAAGCCGCCGGCGGAACAAAACAAGTAAGCTATGAGAAAAGAAACGACTCATATAACAATGTAATTGGTCAACTGGAAGCACTGGAACTTGAAATTGAAGCCCGCCCGATACCGAAGAATAAAACGATTGATAAAATTATAGCGAAAGCCAATACCAGTCTGCAAAACAGAGGCGTTACATTACTAACGGCTGCCGACACAGCGCCAAGCGCCACGGCGGTAAAACACATTATTGAGAATATAACGAAGATGAAAGAAACCGATCAGTTGCAAGGTTTAAAAACAACTGAGGTAGCAGCTTTTAAAAGCTTCGTTACGTTATATTTAGACCAGGCGTTAACGTATGAAAGTTATCTGAACAATTAATCATTTTTTTATCTTACAAATACTTGTTATGACGATTGATATAGAACAATTGCTGCAGGAAATAAAAGACACCGCTTCTACAATCATAAAAAAAGATGTTACAACGGTAAGAGGTTTTTCTCAACGCCAGATTACCGGCATTGCTACGCAAACTTCTTTAATTGCGTCTGGCATTCTTCACGGTGAAATTACGGATGCCACAAAAGATTTCTTTTTAGACCAGTTGATTCTGCTGACACAAAATTTCGTCAATACGCTGGTAGGCTTGTTGCTGGCTACCATCGAAAAATTATGGAATGCGATTGTCGGCGTTTTGTGGAATGCCATATCAAAAGTAACCGGGCTGCAACTGGCAGATTTTAAGCCTTTATAACTAAAATAATACGATTCATTACATTTATAAAATAGTATTTCGTTTCAATTGATCGGTTTTAAAAAATCATTTTCCCCGTTAAAAACCGAACACAAAACATAGCTTTTTTTTGTTTGCCCGGCGTAAATGGCAAAAGCCTTCATAAACAATCTGAACCCATTTAAAAACTTGTAAACCCTTTCCGTTTTTCTTATTTTTTATCATCGGCAATCAGCCTGTTTCAATTGCGAAAAGCGCAGTTTTTGCTGCAACTGTTTCATCCTGTTTCGCACTTGTTTATGTGCAATGGCAGCAATAATTTTCTTATTGCCATTTAACATGCAAAAACTCATTCGTACTATTTTTTCCGTTTTACAAAACCTTCATAACAATTAAAATTTAAAAAATGAAATCAAGAAGAGACGAAGCCAGAAACGTGCGTTACAGCGCCGCTGATCTCGCTTATCATCGTCCGCATCCGCGCCCCGTAAGTTCCGGTGATGAAATCAGGCTGCGCTTTACCGAAGAGCCGGCCACCACCGATCCCGCCAACAAAAGACAAGGTCAATTTAGTTTGATCAATTCGTTTACCAAAGGCTTCGAGCACGACAACGAAGGCTTTATTAAAGAAACCGTCTGGTTTGAAGATTTTATCCGGGCCTCCGATTCGGGTGATATTGATGTAATCAAAGCCCTGAAGCTGAATGAAAACGACAACTGGAAATGCAAATTAGCCAAAGGTGGTTTTGATGGCATTGAAAAAGCAAAAGTACGCGCCTGGGAAAGCATGGGAACCGGTCAGACATTTGAGCTGGAAGGCTACGACACGCAGGCTTTGTGCATACCGCCCGCGCCGCGGTTAGACAGCAATGAAATGATTGGCGAATTGACCGAACTATATTGGATGGCGTTGTGCAGAGACATTCCGCTTACCGAGTTCGGCACCAACGAAACCGTTGCAAAAGCCATTGACCATTTGAACTCGTTAGACTGGTTTAGCAACACCGAATGCTGCCGGTTGCTTGATTATGAAAAGAAAAGAAAACGCGGTCCGTTTACGGCGTCAAACATTTTCAGGGGCAATGTAAAAGGCGATGACTGCGGTTTTTATGTTTCGCAATTTTTATACGCCGGCAGTCCTTCATTGGGCAGAAGCAATGTGTCTTACGGCGCAGAGCAGGGCATCATTGCGTATGGCAGCATTACGGCAGATCAGCGGGTACGCATTGCAACGCCGCGCAAAGACTATATGACCAACTGGGATCAGTGGCTCGACTCGCAAAACGGCGCCAATATGCGCGAACTGGAAACGTATGTAAACGTTGAAAACGACAACAACATCAACCGCGAAACGGGTTACCGGTTTATCACCACACCGCGCGATCTGGCAACCTGGGTGCATTACGATGCCCTGCACGAAGCCTACTTCAATGCCTGCCTGTTGCTGCTTGGCATCAAAGCGCCGTTCGACCCCGGCATGCCGTTTACCATTGCCGATAAGTTCGACAAGCAAAGCGGTTTTGCCACCTTCGGCGGTCCGCACATTTTGAATCTTGTTTCCGAAGTGGCCACGCGTGCGCTAAAGGCGGTGCGTTATCAAAAATACAGCGTTCACAGAAGGGCGCGCCCCGAACAGATCGGCGGCTGGGTGCACCGCTATAATGGCGGCGACACATTGAATGTTGATGCCATGAAACCGATTATGGATACCATCGGCAGCAGCGAACTGATGACGCTGATTAAAGACCATAACCACAACTTGAACACCACATTGAGCGACCGCAATACCGACCCAACCCGCAATGACGATACCTGGCTGTTGCCGATGCCGTTTGTGGAAGGCAGCCCCATGCACCCGTCTTATGGCTCCGGTCATGCCACCGTTGCGGGCGCCTGCGTTACCATACTAAAAGCCTTCTTCGATGCAGGTTATGTGTTGCCTTATCATTACAAACCCGGACCGGATGGCAGAAACCTGGTAACCGATCCGGATTGCACCGGCATGTACACGGTGGAAACAGAGTTGAACAAACTGGCTTCTAACATTGCCATCGGCAGAGACTGGGCAGGCGTGCATTGGTACAGCGATCAGTTGGAATCGCTGCGCCTGGGCGAACAAATCGCTTTGGGAATACTGGAAGAACAAAAGCTTACCTACGGCGAAAACTTCAGCATGAGTGTGCCTTTATTTGATGGCACGGTGGTAAGAATCTGACGGATTAATCTTACGCAATCAACCAGCAACCAACAGATAGAAAACGGCATGGCAGATTTATTTTGCCGTGCCGTTTTTGCTTTCCGTAAAACCTGTTAGAATTTTTTTGGCAGAGAAAGATTTATCTATATTCGTATCAGTTTTAGCAAACGAACCTTCATAAACGACCGTACCGAATTATTTCTGGTTAAACTACTTCCAACTTCTTTTACTGTTTCTTTCTTGTGTGATTGCCTTTGTGATGCGGCGTTTTTCTGTGGTGGAAAATGCGGTGTGGCAGATGGGGATTTTCCCGTGGTGGCGGGGTGTGGGTGAAGGTATGTTTGTAATATAGCACTTTTTTAATACCGGGATGCTGAAAACGGGTTTATAGAGTAGGCAATAAATACCTTCATAATGAAAATAGCTTGCTTTCTTATCTGTATGTGTTTATATCTTCACACATTTTGCCAGGACACATCCAAAGTAGATTCCAGTAAAGGACCCATTACTGATCTTTTTGTATTAAACACATGCGCGCCTAGTCAATTTGCTCTGTTTAAAAAAAATGATGATATCAATCGTCATAAATATGTATCCGCCCGGAAACTTTCAATAAATGTAAACCGGTTAAGTTCGTTTCGCATTGTTAACATTAATCCCCTCAGATACAATTACTATATTAATAACGAATTAGTTACTCAATTTATGAACGATGGTATTCTTACACCAACTAACAACACCTATCTCAAAGGAACCTACTTGCCTGAACGGGAAATACAAACGGTAAAAGTTTTTACATCCGGATTTCAATCTTCTAATCAAAAAACTTTGCTTGCTGACCAAAAGAAAATTATAAATCTTCTACAGGATACTTTAGATGGATTGCAGGCGCAGATTGACAATATTGATGATTCTATTTTTCAGTTAGGCTATACTTATGATTATTTTAAAAATCAATGGGTAGAGCCTAAAACAAGCACATCTCAAGAATTAAATAAAATCCGAAAACAATTCAACAATCTTTTCTCCGACCGTAATAATCCTGCAAGACAGAGACATATTGCTTTTTATACAAATAAAATTGTACGTGCTTCTATTGAATTCGAAAAAATGATTGCAAATTTTCCTATTAATAATAATAATATCGATTTTCTTAACTACGACTCATCTAAATATCTTACAGCTTATATGGACAATAAAAGCGGTTTACGTACAATCATCAGAGAAGTAGATACTTTTAAGATTAGATACGATTCTTTAAAACGTGATTTTAATAAAGTTGCGTCATTATTAAACAGTGTTGATACCCAAAAAAAATATTCACCAACCATTTATGATAAACTCAACGAACAGCAACTCAATATTGTTGGAATGCTTACTAAATATGGTTACCCAACCAACGCTTTACCTAACAATTTTTCGAGTGAGGTCAGAGAATTTATGCTAAATAAAAAATATCAGACCTATGAAATTTTTCTTTTAAAGCTATCAACTGATGCAGGTAAATTATTACAGGATAAATTCTATGAATATTCGCAGGATTTGAATTCATTATATTATCAGAATTGTTTAGACCCTTCAGATACCTTACTTCGGCCGGACTCTATAAAACAAAACATAAACGACATTTTTAAGTTTACACAGGATTTAAGCGCAGACTTCGCAGTTTTTGTAAACTATTTCGATCTGGACAGTAAAGGTTTTGAAAACACGGTTAACAACATAAATACTTACTATACAGGATTACTTAACTTCCTGAAGTATCTAAATTATTTGGAAAAAAACAATCGTGTGGAATTTGCCCTTCCCACGCACAATAACCTAAAAAATATAGACATCATCAGGTATAAAATTGACCGTGACGACAAACTTACGAACAGTAAGCAGACATACGTATATGATTTATGGATAAAAGGAGGAGTCAAAATAGACTTTAGTGCAGGCTTGTTCTTGACAGGTGTATTAGATTATGATTATAATAAAGTTGCCGTATATGACTCTTTATCACAACCACTTACAGACAGTCTGTACATAAAAAGAAAGGATGTAGGATCGGTTAATTTTGCTTTTGGTGGAATGGTTAATATCAGTTTGCGATTAGGCGCAAGTTGGATAACACCAAGCTTAAGCTTAGGTGTTGCGTATTCTAACAGCCAAAAACTACAGTACTTATCTGCAATTTCTCTGCAAGTGGGTAAGACAGAACGCATTATTCTGCATGGAGGATTTGCAGGTGGTTTATCCCAAAGGATAGATGATTCTCAATTAACCTATACAGATATTGAAAAGGATAAATATATCATTACACAACTTAAAGTTAAAGGGGACTATAATAATTTTCCGATTCCTTATAAAGACAAGTTTGTATGCAGACCTTTTTTTGGAATATCCTATAATTTGAGCCAACGAAGCGCATTACATGCGGCCTCTGGTGCAGGGCTTGATAAGTATAATTCAAGTCTTAATTCTCCTTCCAATTCAGAAACTTCAACTCCATAGTCATAATTTATTATTTTTAGCCAACACAATTTCACCCTTTGCTCCAACTTTTCACACGCCAATACAAAAGCATGTTATGTTGGCGAACAACACCATAGGCAAAGTTTACCAACGTCATTTTTATTATTTCGCAAAACCGAAGATTGCATTACATTAGCCTCCGTTTATCGAACGACCATTTTTACAACAGATGCCGACCAATCAAAAAGTCAGATCATTTCTTATTTTTTGCAGCACAAAGCATTGTCAGAGCCGGGCTTTATGAGAACGGATGATTTTGTAAACCCCGTAATTACGAACTGTATTAAACCAAATGATAAAATCAATTTATGGCAGAATTGCACATTAAAGAATTTCGCATTTCGCAGGCAGACATAAGCCGCTTGTCGGCAGATATAAAAAAGATAAGCATCCATATTTCCTATGATGATGTCTCACCCGCCGGTTTTAAAATTGACGCTACCGGACCTCTTGGCAGCCTGGTGCTTTGCCCGCAGCCCTGCCCTAAAGTCAACATCGTTTCATAACATCTTCACAGCTAACAGGTGAGACATTTTATCTGCAACGAGCTGGAACCTGTTGCCTACCTGATTTATATGGCTGCTTTGTTTTTTGCTTACAGCCACAACAAACAAATGAGGCATAAAATTCTGCTGCTGTTTTACGCCGCTGCTGCCATGTTGCTGTTCAGCGGTCTGCTGGTAAAATCGGTGCTTAACAACTGGAGTTATAACCTGTTGTTCCTGGTAAACATCTGCGTTTTTTCGTATTATTTTGGATCGTTGCTGCAAAGCAGGAAAAAGAAAAACGTCGTTGTTGCCTGCTGCATCATCAACATTCTGCTTCTTGTTTATTTCGATGTGTCGGGCAATCTGTTTACCGATTTTAACGGCTATGCGTATGGCGTTTCTTTCATCACCATTGTTGTTTACGCACTGTTTTATTTTCATCAGTTATTAGAAAACGTAACGGAAGAAAACCTGCTGCTGAATTTTGATTTCTGGCTGGTTTGCGGCTATCTGTTTTATTTTCTGGGCACTTTTTTTATTGTTATCTATTACGAAAATGTCGGGCTGATGCAAAAAGCCAATGTGTGGGGAATACAAAATGGCATTCTTTTTATCTGCTCCATTATTATGTTGCTGGCATATCTTCGGATAGACAAAAAATACAGGTTGTTGCATGAGTGAAATTGCGCCCGTTGTTTTAATTACCGTGCTGCTGCTTGTTGTAGCTGCCGGCATTGTTGTATTGGTGCTTGTATATCAAAAAAAACAATTACAATATATAAACGAACGGGCGCAGATGAAGGCAAGCTTCGACAAAGAAATACTGGAAAGCAAACTGGAAATTCAGGAACAAACCATGAAACACATTGCGCAGGAAGTGCACGATAATATCGGGCAGGTGCTAAGCGTGGCAAAGCTCAATATCAGTTCGATGAACGGCAATACGCCGGAACCATTGCTAAAGGAAAAGATAGATATCATTTCGGTGCTGGTAAGCAAAGCAATTCAGGATTTGCGCCATTTATCGAAAAGCCTGAACAACGATATTATATCGGAAAGAGGATTGCTGCAGGCGATTGAATATGAATTTGAGATTCTGAAAAAATCGGGTGAGTATAAAACCACAATGAATATTGAAGGCGAGCATTATCATCTCCCTGAACAAAAAGAACTGATTGTATTCAGAATTTTTCAGGAAGTAATGAATAACATCATCAAACATGCGCAGGCGTCCCGTATTCATGCTCGTATCCGTTTTCTTCCCAAAAAATTCTTTTTTGAAATAAGCGATAACGGGCAGGGGTTCGATACAAATCAGTATGCCAAAAGCAACGGATCGGGCATACGGAATATAAAAAACCGCAGCCGGTTAATAGAAGCCGGTTGTAACATAAACAGCCAGCCCGGAAATGGAACAACCATAACAATTGAACTACCGGTAAAAAATGATATGCCTGCTGTATAATGATGCGCGAAGCTGAAAGAATTATATACCGTATCGCTCGGTCTGCGTCTTACGTTATAAAGTTATCGTATGACGTTTCTTATAACGAAGCACCTAACCATCGTTGCCATTCCCGCCTTACCGGTTCAGCGATTGTAAGAATGTTTTTGTCTGTTCGGGATAAATGGCAATGCGATGCGTGGTTACGTAATCCGGAACCGTTTTCTGTTTTCCCGATACCAGCAGTGTAATTTTTGAAGATGGCAAAGAAGGCATGTGGCAATCAACGCAATTTGTGTTTATCAAATTTTTAATTTCCGGCGTTACAAATGAGTGCCGAACATCATTATGGCACGTAGTGCATCGCTGCGAAAACAAAGCCTTGCTGCCCCGCTCCGTTACGTGCGTATTGTGGCAGGATGAGCAATCCATCTGCGACAACTGAAAGCATTTGCTTGATGTAAGCAAACCATATTGATTGCCATGAACATCGAGCATAGACACCGAATCTTTTTTATAAGCAGCCGTTAAATAATAGTCCAACTCTTCGCCAACTTCATAGGTGAATGATGGCATTACGCTGTTGCGCACACCCGAATGACACAAGGCGCACAAATCTAATTTCTGTTGCCGCGACAAATTTTTAATGTGCCTGACAAACATGCCCGTTGTATCTGCCGGATGTTGCTGTTCATAAGCCACATGTTTAGCTGCCGCGCCATGGCATCGCTCGCATTGTATGCCATACATAATCTGCGCTTTATCAAACGCTGCAATGCCGTTACTTGTTTCCGCTTTTGCATACGTGCCGTGGCATTCAAGGCAGCGCGCATTGATGTTTCTGTCAAACTTTATAAAATTTGCCGGATAGCCCGGACTGTTGCACCAGGTATGCAACGGCGTAAAATAAGACACGGGCAACTGATACAGTTGATTGCTGCTCCAATACAAATAAGTTTGTCCCTTCCTGCCTGAGCCAACGGAAATATCAAACGAATGTGTTTCGTATGCTACGCCGTTTGCCAGAGCGGTTTGATAAGCAATGCCATCAGCCGTATCCATTTCCGCCTGCATAAAAGCATTGTAGGTAAATGTATTTTCACCCTGCAGAAAACTGCCTTTGATAACATCAGCCGATGCGGGCGCCGATGTATGATAATGCGCTGTTTGCTGCTGGCTTTCGCAAATATCGTTGTGGCAGGAAACGCACGCTTCATTGCCCGCAAAATCGCTGTAAACAGGCGGATTACCGTTATCAGATATTTTATTAAATGCGGTGCAGATGAAGGCGCCGCTACAAACTATAATTACGATCAGCAAGCCGATGTAATGACGCGGTTTTGCGAATGAAAATATGTGTTTGAAATGTTTAACAACCGGCATCATAATAAAGAGCGCTTCAAAATAAGTTTTTTGTGAAACTTGTGAAACGTCGCATTTTCAGCGATGTTACTGACTTATGATTTTACTATCGCAAGACTATACCAATCATCGCTACCATAAAAATGCTCCATAGTTATGGAGCATTTTTATTGATGTAGCTTTTACTCTTTATTTAGGATATCTATCACTTCATTTTCGTTACCGTCTGTGTCTGTATAGCGGGTTTGAAAAGTGAAAGATTGAGAAGCAGGGTTATAAACCGCCGCCAAAGCTTCAAAAGAGTTAGGCCTTATGGCCGCAGCCATTGTATCGTTTGGTGATAATAAAATTTGCTTTGAAACCGGGTTATAACGAATGACGTACTTCCATCCAAGACTGGTAAGATTGGGCTCGCCACAGCCACAGGTGAAACCTCTATCGGAGCGTGATGTCTCTATCTTTTTTTCACCAAAATAATCATATATTACCATAATGTTATCACCGTTGTCGTTTGCTTGTCCAAAGTATTTTGTTCGGCTGCCGCGAAGGCTGTATAAGCCTAATATTTTATAAGGTGCATAAGGGAAGGTAACATTTTGCCCTGACTGAAGATCAATGGCTGTTTTTTCTGCACCTTCTGCTGAATTTTGTGGCACATTACTGACATTTTTTTCGCAGCTTGTTACTGCCAGCACACATACAATACCTGACGCTATTGTCAGAAATCCAAATTGTTTTTTCATAGAAAATTTAAATTGATAAGTTTTAACCGAAGATATGGTAAGACGGAATAAGGTTGAACTGTAAATAAATTTTATAAGGCAATTCATTATCATTCAAATAAATCGTTCACGCCGCTTCCACCCTTCTTTTATTATCTTCGTTTCGATGGAAAAAAAATTGTTTCTGCTCGATGCGCTCGCGCTTATTTACCGCGCTTACTATGCCTTAATCCGCAATCCGCGCATCACTTCAAAAGGGCGCAATACAAACGCCCAATTTGGCTTTACCAATACGCTGTTCGATTTAATCAATAAAGAAAAACCTACGCATCTTGCCGTGTGTTTCGATACCGCCGCGCCTACCGAACGGCACACCGATTTTGCTGCTTATAAAGCCAACCGGCAGGCAGCGCCGGAAGACCTGACCGATTCGATGGACGACATCAAGCGCATCATCCGCGGCTTCAATATTCCGGTGGTGGAAGTGGATGGTTACGAAGCCGACGACGTAATTGGCACGCTTGCCTGGCAGGCTGCCGATGCGGGCTACAGCGTATTTATGGTAACGCCTGATAAAGATTACGGGCAGCTTTTAATTCACCCGCACGTGTGCATTTACAAACCGCCTTATATGGGCAGTCCGGAAGAGATTTTAGACGCAAAGAAAATATGCGACAAATGGGACATTCAGCGCGTAGAGCAGGTGATAGACATATTGGGTTTGATGGGCGATGCGGTGGACAATATTCCCGGCATTGCAGGCATTGGCGAAAAAACGGCTGCTAAACTATTGAAGCAATACGATACGCTTGAAAATGTGGTTGCCGATGCGGAAAACATCAAAGGCTCGCTGGGCGAAAAAATACGCAAGGGAAAAGAAGACGCCATTATGAGCAAGAAGCTGGCAACCATCATTACCACTGTGCCCGTGCAGTTTCATGAAGAAAATTTTAAACTGAAAGGATGGAACAATAACGAACTGGTGGAAGTGTTTACCGAACTGGAATTTAAAACCTTGGGCAAACGCATTCTGGGTGATGGTTTTAACGCGTTTCAATCACCGCAGCCGCAGCCTTTGCAGCAAAGCCTGTTTGGCAACAGTGATGATGCCAGCGAGCTCATCCCGCCGTCTTCGCCAGAAGGGGAAGAAACAACGGTTACCGCTGGTTTGGTGGCGGATAAAAACATCAGCAACACGCCGCATACGTATCATTTAATTGATACCGATGAGAAAATAAATGAATTGATGGATAAACTGATGCAGCAACATGAAATTTGTTTCGATACCGAAACAACCGGCATTGATGCCAACAATGCAGAACTGGTAGGCATGAGCTTTTGTTGTCAGGTTGGCGAAGCTTATTATGTGCCGGCATTTGAAGGCGAAAGAACAAGAAAAATCGTACAACAATTTAAACCGCTTTTTGAAAATTCAAACATTACATGGATCGGTCAAAATTTGAAGTATGACATGCTCATAATGAAGTGGTATGGCATTGAACTGAAAGGCAATTTGTGGGATACGATGCTTGCCCATTATGTGATAGAGCCGGAAGGCAGGCGCGGCATGGATTTGCTGAGCGCAAAATATCTGGGTTATGAGCCGGTACATATTGAAGAGCTGATTGGCAAAAAAGGAAAAGGCCAGCTTACCATGCGCGATGCGGCGTTTGAAAAAATAACCGATTATGCTGCCGAAGATGCCGACATTACCCTGCAGCTAAAAGAAAAGTTTGAGCCGTTGCTTAAAACAAATGATGTTGAAAAAGTATTTTATGAAGTTGAAGTGCCGTTGATTGAAGTGCTTGCCGAAATGGAGTGTAACGGCGTGCGGATAGACAAATCTTTTTTAAAAGATTACAGCCTGCAGTTAGATATGGAAGCGCTTGCCGCCGAGCAACGCATTTACGATGCTTCGGGCGTAAAGTTTAATATCGGATCGCCAAAACAATTGGGCGAAATATTGTTTGATAAATTGCAGCTCGACCCGAAAGCGAAGAAAACAAAAAGCGGGCAATATGCCACCGGCGAAGATGTGCTTATGAAGCTGGCGCAGGAGCATGGCATTGCAAATGATATTGTAATCTACCGGCAGCTAAGCAAACTAAAGTCAACGTACGTAGATGCATTGCCGCTGATGATTAATAAAAAAACAGGCAGAGTGCATACATCTTACGCGCAGGCTGTTGCCGTTACCGGCAGATTAAGCAGCAATGCGCCAAACCTGCAAAACATACCGATTCGCACGGAGCGCGGGCGCGAAATCCGTAAGGCGTTTGTGCCGAGAGATGAGAAGCATGTGTTAATCAGCGCCGATTATTCGCAGATAGAATTGCGCATCATTGCGGCCATCAGCGGCGACATAAATATGTGCGAAGCATTTGCTCAAAACAAAGATGTTCATACGGCAACGGCAGCCAAAGTATTTGGCGTGGCGGAAGACGATGTTACCAAAGAAATGCGCTACAAAGCCAAGAGTGTCAACTTCGGAATTATTTACGGGCAAGGCGCTTTTGGCTTGTCGGACAATCTTGGCATCAGCCGCGCGGAAGCGAAAGAGATTATTGAGAATTATAAAAAAGAATTTGCCGGCATTACGAAGTATATGGATGAAATGATACGGCTTGCCCGCGAAAAAAAATATGCCGAAACGCTGATGGGCAGAAAACGATGGCTGCGCGACATTAACTCGAATAACTTTACGGTGCGCGGCTTTGCCGAGCGCAATGCCGTTAACTCGCCCATACAAGGCACGGCGGCCGACATGATAAAGCTGGCGATGATAAAAATTCACGCCGCGATTAAAGAGAAAAATTTAAAAACGAGAATGATATTGCAGGTGCACGATGAACTGGTTTTTGACGCCCTGAAAAGCGAAGTGGAGATCTTAAAGCCATTGATTTTAGACAATATGAAAGCTGCATTGCCATTGCCAAACGGCGTGCCGGTAGAAGCTGAGCTTGGCGTGGGCGACAACTGGCTGGAAGCACATTGATAAAGCAGGAAAAATTTAAAAACCGGACAGCTTTCATGTCATTACTCCTTCACAAACATCTTTGTTATTTTATTATCTCCTTCATATATTACCGCATAATAAATGCCTTTTCCAAGCCGGGAAATGTCAAAAGAACGGCTGCCGGCAGAAAACAAAATAGCTTTCAAAACGGCATTGCCGTTGGAGGCATATACGACAAAATTTGCTTTGCTGTTTTCAGCCATAAAATATCTTATGGTCAATGTGTTTCTTACGGGGTTGGGCGTAATTTCAAAACCTACCGCTTTGTCAACGGATGAGAAAGCTGCAATCGGCTGAGAAACATTTTTATCGGCAGCAGAACCCGCGCTCAACCGTAAAATCCAAAAATCTGACGCGCCGCTATTGCCAGTTGTTCCGTTGGTTTTATCGCCCGAAACAGCAGAATTAGATGTGCCTGCCACAATAAACTGGTTAGTGTCAATTTCATAAACAGCGGAAATTTTATCATCGCCGCTTCCGCCAATGGTTTTGTCCCATTTCTTATTACCGGATGAATCGAGCTTTACAAGCCAGTAATCGTAACCGCCTTTTGAATTTTGCGTTTTATCATAACCCTGGTTTGAGTTTGAATATCCACCCAAAATAAAGCCCTTGTCTTTTGTTTGCTGTACCCACATCAGATAATCGCCCGCAGTTCCGCCAAACGTTTTATCCCATAATTTGGTGCCGTCAGCTTTTGTTTTTACCAGCCAATAATCGGTAACACCAACAAAATTGCCCGATTTATTACCGGAAGCCGGCGAATTGGAATAGCCGCCGATAATCAGTGAATTATCATGTAACGTTTGCATACAGGTTAGATAATCGGACCGGTTGCCGCCAAAGCCTGTTTCCTGTTGAATTGTACCGTTCATGTCAGATTTTACAATCCAGAAATCATTATTCCCCACCGGAAGCAGACTTTTACGGCCGGGATATTTAATGGAATAAGAATAGCCGGCAACATACATATTGTTTGCGCCTGCCGGCGAAAGACAGGCTAACACATCCATGCTGCCGCCGCCAAATGAGCTTTGCGAAATTATGTTGCCGTTTTTATCAAGCATTAGCGTCCAGTAATCGGCGTTATTTTCCGAACCGAGATTTTTAATGGTTTTATTGCCGTTATCATTGGAAAAAGAATAGCCGCCTGCCATAAATCTGCCGGAAGGCAACTCGATAAGCGAAGTAAGCTTATCCGTAAAAAAACCGCCAAGCGTTTTGTCCCAGATTTTATTGCCATTTGCATCTAATTTTATTACCCAGTAATCCTTGCTTTTTTTGAAGCTGGCTGCGCTTTTGCCGGC
Organism: Ilyomonas sp.; assembly: GCA_965219515.1. GTDB lineage: Bacteria > Bacteroidota > Bacteroidia > Chitinophagales > Chitinophagaceae > Ilyomonas. The sequence goes on along the minus strand of OZ244776.1, from coordinate 4,095,970 downwards.
AGATTTATCAGATATGGAAGTGCCGCCTACGAGAAAACCGCCATCCGAAGTGGCAATAATTGCTGAAGCGATGTCATCTTTTTTGCCGCCGAATGTTTTGTTCCAGATAACGTTACCCGAAAAGTCCATTTTTACAACCCAGTAATCGAAGCCGCCAAAGTTTTTATCAGATTTGCTTCCCGATTTATTTGATTTGCTCGATCCGCATAATACAAATGTATTATTTGCACCGATGCTCATGGCCGCCAGCGAGTCTGTATTGCTGCCGCCGATGGTTTTTTGCCATACAACGGAAGGCGGTTGCGCTATGGCAACAGAAGCTACGGCAAGACATATCGTAAATGGTAAGGAGAAGCAGGTTTTCGTTTTCATATTTGCTGATATAAGGTGAGATTAGTGGCAACTAACATCGTAAAGCTGATAATAGCCGCTGTAAGGTGCGTGATTCATTAACGCATTAAAAAAGCAGGATGCGCTTTCAACGCAAAAATCATTGTCGTAAGCCGAATGCCCTGCGTTTGGCTGAAAATGATACACACATGGCACTTGCAATGCCGTCATTACATCATAAATACCCAGTCCTGCCCTTACTTTACTGCCGATAGGACAGTTTAAGTAATACCCGACTCCATTGGGCAGATTGGTATCTTTGCCGCCTTTAAAAAGAATAGAAGGAATGGCGGATTTGCTGTTGATTAAATCGTCCCAGTAAGGCAAACCGCCCCACATGGCGCAAAGCCCTTTGATGGTATAATTAAAAGGCTCGCTGTTGCCGGAATTTTGCAGCGTTCCCCAGGCAGCCACGGTATTAGGATAATAAATCGCCGCAACAGAATCAGTAATGTAGCCGACATTGAGTGTTAAAGTACCGCCTGCGCTGGCACCCCCGACAAAGATGTTAGCGGTATCTGCATTGAACAAATCGGCGTGATTGGCTACAAAGCGGATGCACGCATTTACATCCTGCTCGGCACGATAAATAGCTTCCCGTAAACTAACCGAATCTTCGCCGTTTACACAGGGAACCGGACTTTGCTGATAACCAACGCGGTAGTCGGGTGCAATTACAATAAAACCATATTCGGCAAATTCATCAGATATTTCCGTAACGCTTTGCTTGGTAGCCGTTGTAAAGCTTCCGCCGTGCAAACTGAAATAAACCGGATATTTTTTGTCAGACATGGCGCCGGTGGGATAGTAAATGTCAAACATCAGGCTGTCAACGGGCTGATATTGCCAATCGGTTAAATTTCTGGCAAATACAATGTCTTTGGCATCGGTAAGTTCATGAACCGTTTGAGCAATGGCGGAGATAGATAATGCGATGGCTGTCAGGGTAAGTATTGTCGGGCGTCTCATAAAAGTTATTGAAAGGTAGAGCTAAGATATATTTATTAGTGGTGAAAAAAACAATTGAACAAAAGATTTTTTTTAAGAAATAAAAATGCCGTTTTCCGGTTGGTAAAACCCGAAAGCCATCCGCTTTTCCGGCTTTGATACAAGCCAGATTAAACAGCCGGGTTATTCAATCAGATCGATTCCAGGTTTTCTTTTGTCAGTTCGCTTTTTATATTGCCCGTGTTTAAGGTTGTAGCCGGTTCAAACAACAGGACTGAAACTTCATTCACAGCAACCGGTTTGTGCTCCACGCCTTTGGGTACAATCAAAAATTCGTTTTCGTTCAGTTCAATTTGTTTGTCCCGAAATTCCATAACGAATTGTCCTTTTACAACAAAAAACATTTCATCTTCCGCTTCATGTTTGTGCCACACAAACTCACCCTGAAATTTTACCAGTTTAATGTGTTGCCCGTTCAGTTCACCGGCGATCCGCGGATGCCAATAATCGTGAAAAAGAGAGAATTTTTCTGCCAGATTTACTTTGTTCATGGCTACCTTACTTTTTTTAAAACTATTTTATTTTTTTAAAATATCACTTTCGCCAACATAATTATTTACCTGTTTCAATACAGAAACAAAAGTCGTATGTTTTGAACTTTTACTTTTTACTTTTGAATTTCTGCATCATACATTTTGCAACACCATCGCACCGCATTATACAAACCTGCCAATATGAAACAGATCATCATTTTCAAACCATTTTTTTTATTATTTGGAGTAATGACAGCCACGCAAATCATATCGCAACCAACCGTTATTCCTTTGCAGACCAGGCATCACGCCATTGTCTTACAAACCGATAACAGCAACCGTTTGAGAATGATTTATTCAGGCAAACCATTGCAAAACGCGTCCGAGTATGCAACCATTGCATCAGGTTATCATCTTGATGATGACAATGCCGGCATTTACAATGCGGCTTATACTCCTGCCGGCTCCTGGAACTTATCGGTGCCTGCCATAGAAGTGCTTCATGCCGACGGCAATTCTTCTTTGGAATTGACATACCTCAGCCATCAAACAAAGCAAACATCAGACGGCGCTTCGCTTACGCGCATTGTGCTGAAAGATCCGGTATATCCTTTTACCGTAACGCTTTGTTATAAATTGTGGATTGAGGATGATGTAATTCAACAGTGGACGGAGATACAACACAATGAAAAGGAAGCTGTGATATTGAAAAAATACGTTTCGCCAATTTATATTTTTCCGAATCCGATTGCTATCTTACCACATTCGGAGGAAGCTGGGCAAAAGAAATGCAGCCGTCTGAGGTAAAGTTGATGCGCGGCGTTCGCAGCATCGAAAGTGTGTTAGGCACAAGAGCTATGTTGCTGCAATCGCCCAATTTCATTCTTTCCTATGGCAAACCGGCAAGCGAAGACGAAAGCAGCGTAATGCTGGGTCAGCTTTCGTGGAGCGGTAATTTTAAAGAAGAATGGGAAGTAGATTCGTATGGCAATCTGCGGCTGCTGGCAGGCATTAATCCGTACAATTCCAATTATACGTTGCAAAAAGATACCATCTTTCAAACACCGCCGTTTACCTATACATTTTCCGACAGCGGCACCGGCGCCGCAAGCCGCCAACTGCAACGCTGGGTGCGCAAACATAGCCTGATAAATGGCGGCGGCGAACGGTTTACCCTGCTTAACAACTGGGAATCTACCCAATTTGATTTTGATGAAAACAAGATTACCTCTTTGTTTGCCGGCGCTAAACAATTGGGCGTTGATTTGTTTCTGCTTGATGATGGCTGGTTTGGCAATAATTACCCGCGCAATAACGATCATGCCGGTTTGGGCGACTGGCAGGAGAACGTAAAAAAGCTGCCACATGGGTTGAATTATCTGGTAAAAAGTGCAGAGCAGCAGGGCATTAAATTTGGCATCTGGATAGAACCCGAAATGGTGAACCCGCAAAGCGATTTGTATCATAAGCATTTGGATTGGGTAATCAGACAGCCGCAACGCCCGGAAATATATTACCGCAATCAACTGGTGCTCGATCTCAGCAACCCTGCCGTACAGGATTTTGTTTATGGCATTGTAGATTCTTTATTCATCAAAAATCCGTCACTTGCCTTCATTAAATGGGATTGTAATGCCGTGATGTACAATGCTTATTCGGCTTATCTTGAAAAGAAAAAACTACCGCAAACGCATTTGTATGTGGAGTATGTAAAAGGCTTGTACAAGGTACTAAAGCGTTTGCGCAGCAAGTATCCTGATGTGCCGATGATGCTCTGCTCCGGCGGCGGCGCAAGAACCGATTATGAACTGCTGAAATACTTTACCGAATTTTGGCCAAGCGATGATACCGAACCGGTTGAGCGCATTTATCTGCAATACGATTATTCATTTTTTTATCCTTCCATTGCAGTTGATTGTCATGTAACGGACTGGGGAAAACAACCTCTTAAATTCAGTGTGGATGTGGCAAGCATGGGAAAGCTGGGTTTTGACATTGAATTTGATAAACTAAGCGATAAAGACAAACAGTTTTGCACCGAAGCCGTATCGAATTATAATCGCTTTAAAGAGGCGGTGTGGCATGGCGATATGTACCGGTTGCGTAACCCGCATGAAGACAATGTAGCTTCTGTTATGTATGTTTCGAAAGACAAAAGCAAGGCGGTGATGTTTGCCTATCTCAGCAATAACCGGGTAGGCGCAGCCACGCAGCGGCCAATTGTATTAAAAGGGCTGGATGAAGGAAAAAATTATATGATTACAGAAACCAATCTTTACCCCGGCATTACTTCCCCAATAGCCAAAGAAAAAATAGTCAGCGGTGATTACCTGATGAAAGCAGGTTACAACCCGGACGTAAACGGACGAAGAACAAGCGTGGTGTTAGAAATAACATCAGTAAAATAATTTTTTTTATCAAAATTTCTTTATAAACAGATTGGCATTCAGTTGATACATACTTTATTTGGTATATATAATATGTTATACTCAGACAATCGCTTTGAAATAATTTATAAGACATGGGTTACCAAACTTCTATTCCGGTATTAATGTGTAAAGAGAACACAATTATTAAAAAGTAAAACTCATTATACACCGTTTCTTCAGGCTTGCAGAAGCGACAAAGTTGAAATCTTTCATATGGCAAGCAATCGTTAGAGGCCGTCCCTATTCTTGGGGAGGGCTTTTTTTTGTTGCCTGCTTTTTACAATCCTGACTTTTCTTTCCGTTCCCGTTCCGCATGCGGCCAGCTTCTGTTTATCGCAAACTACAGTAGATGATTGTGGTGGCTGATAAACAACGATGTGAAAATAATTTTTAATTATACCATCCCGCTTCAATATTTTGCTTATCCCAACACCAACTTCAGTAAAAGCATTTATGTGATGAAGAAAAAGCTTCTTATACCAATTAGATATTTAAGATACGTGGTATTGTGATATGGAAAGCTAAGCCGGAATTGCGTTTCGATAAAATAGTTCAGACTGATTTCGTTATCCAAATGATATTGATTGATGGATGATGTTAAAATACTTCAACCATCGGCCTGCCGCATGTGTAAAGGCAGGCAGAAATGAATTGCTTATCAACCAGACGATTAGACGATTGCTATGCAAATGCTTCCGCCATTTCCTGCACCGATTTTTCAACCGGATAAAAGCAAAGCAGACGCTCAATTACTTTTTCAACTACGGCATCGGGGCAGCTTGCGCCGCTTGTGATTAATATTTTTATGGGTTTTGTATCGGGCAAATAGTTTTGCACCAGCTTCTCCTCTTTTGTGCGCCAGTTGCAGTTGATGATTTCATGTTTTGAAATTAATTTAATGGCATCGTCAATGAAATAAGTTGGCAATTTTTGTTCGCACAATTCAACCAGATGCGATGTGTTGCTGCTGTTGTATCCGCCGACAACAATGGCTAAATCAGCCGGCGTTTCCAGCATACCGTTTACGGCGCTTTGGTTATCGTTGGTGGCATAGCAAAGCGTATCGCGTGTATCGGCAAAATGTTCATGCACATTCGCTGCCGCCAGGTTAAAATGCGCAATAATTACGTTGCGCAGATAATCGGAAATCGCCTGCGTATCGGTTGCCAGTTGCGTGGTTTGGTTCACAACGCCAATGCGCTGCAAATCTGTTTCAATCGTAAAGCCGGGCGAATACCTGCCGGCAAATTCATCATAAAAATCAGTCGAATGTTTTTCGCCGGTTATGTATTTGGCAAGCTCAATGGTTTCGCTCATATCGTTTACCACAACCGTAGGCGTGTTGGAAGAGGCATGAGAAAAAGTGGCTCTTGTTTCTTCATGCTTTGGCTTGCCATGAACCACAATGCTATAGCCTTTTTCAGCAATTTGCTCGCTGCGGTTCCATACCTTTCTTACAAACGGGCAGGTGGTATCATATTGTTCTGTACGAATGCCTTTTTCAGTCAGCAAATTCTGAATTTCCATCGTGGTGCCAAAAGCGGGAATTAATACAATATCATCAGCCGTAAGATCGTTAAATGAAGTCAGTTGTCTGCCGTACGTATCCTGCAAAAACCGGATTCCGTTTTTCTTTAAATCTTCATTTACCTGCGGGTTATGTATCATTTCGCTTAATAAAAAAATACGTTTTCCTATGTTCTCTTCAATGGTTTTAAAAGCGATATCTATGGCATTTTCTACACCATAGCAAAACCCGAAATGGCGGGCGAGATAAATATGAACCGCGCCGAACGGCAGCAATGTAGGCGTAAAGTCTTTCTTCAACCTGTCTGCCTCCCTGCGCTTATTTTTGATAGCGCTGATTAAACGGCTGCGATATATATCAGGAACAACAAATGTTTTCATTAAAAAAGTAAAAAATAAAAATTACACAAGAAATTCTTTCACGTAACAATCATAACTCATAATTATATTCACCAGTTTCCCATGTGCTCTTTTACAATACGCTCCGGGTTTTGCACCTGATGCGCCTGCCACTCGGAATCATATTTCACAAACCAGCTTAGCCATAATGTGCGCGATAAGCGCATCAGTATCGGCTGCAATAAAATAAGCAACGCCGAATTAACGCCCAGATACCAGAACAAACTATTGTCGTAAATAGAAATACCGGGCAGCAACCACCATAAAACAAAAACAGCTATCGAGAAAGCCACACCAATGGCATAGCTTACATAACTGGTGCCATAATAAAAGCCAACTTCTATTTCGGTGGGCTGACCGCATACCGGGCATTTTTCGTGCATCTTAATGTAATCGCTGTGCCGCAGCGCATAAGCGTTATGGCTTTTAAAAATGTAACCTTCGCGACAGCGCGGACATTTATTGGCTAATACGCTAAGCACGTAACCCGGCTTCGCTTTTTTATCGCTCATACCCATCAAAATTTTCGACGTAAAATTACTATAAACACAGGTATTGCAACGTTAATGCTTTAGCTGATAATCGTTTCCATTTTCATGCTGCGCGAGCCTTTGATAAGAATATAAGTGTTTGCAACAGGATGTGTTTGCAACCATCGTTTTGCTTTACCGGCATCGGCAAACTGAAAATACGGATGATAAACATCGCCAAAATTTTTTCCTACCAATACAACATTTGCAAAGCCAAGTTTTTTTATTAAATCAACAATCTGCTGATGTTCGGCAAAGCTGTCATCGCCCAGTTCCGCCATGCTTCCCAGCATCAGTATTTTATTTTCTGCGTTTATGGTTGCAAAGTTTTCGATTGCCGCTTTCATGCTCGAAGGATTGGCGTTATACGCATCCAGAATTATTTTGTTGCCATCTTTCTCAATCAGTTGCGAACGGCTGTTGGAAGGCGCATAGTTTTCGATGGCGTGTTTTATTTTCTCCTCCGGCACACCAAAGTATTTCGCTACGGCAACGGCGCATAAAATATTGGGTAAATTATAATTGCCTACCAACTGCGTTTGCAATGGCAACGCAAAGCCGTTGGTAAACCGCACACGAACAAACGACTTGTGTTCGTCTGCTTGGCCTGTTACAGTTCCATGCTGTGTTCCATACCAGTAAATGCGGCTGATGCCATCACTCATCTGATGCAGATAATCGTAATCGTCAAACGCAAATACGGTTCCGTTTACTTCTCTTATATAATCATACAATTCGCCTTTGCCCCTGCGCACGCCTTCCATGCTGCCAAACCCTTCAAGATGGGCTTTGCCGCAATTGGTAATCACGCCGTGCGTAGGTTGCGTATAAACGCAATAACCGGCTATTTCTTTCAGATGATTGGCTCCCATTTCTATCACGGCTATCTCAGCGTCTGCCTTTATCTTTAACAGGGTTAGCGGTATGCCAATGTGGTTGTTGAGATTACCTTGCGTAGTGTAGGTTTTATAATGAGAAGAAAGTGCAGCATGTATCAGTTCTTTTGTGGTGGTTTTGCCGTTGCTGCCTGTAATGGCGATGAACGGTATGGAAAACTGCTCCCTATGATATCTGGCAAGCTGCTGCAAGGTTTCTAACACATTATTTACTACAATCAGCTTTTCATTTCCGGCTTCCATACCATCTTCAACAATGGCATACGCGGCGCCGTTTTTCAAAGCCTGCAAGGCAAATAAATTGCCGTTGAAACGGTCGCCTTTCAAGGCAAAAAACAAATCGCCCGTTTGCAAGTGCCGGGTATCTGTCTGCACATTCGGATGGCGCAAATAAATCTGATAAAGCTTTTGTATGGTTATCACAAATAAATTCTGTTATAAAGGTGTTCTTACGTTTTATGATATTGTGGTGTAATGAAGTATAAATTAAGAAGTAAAAACACAAATCTTCGTTGCATAATCACTGATTCTCTTTTTGAATTTTTACTTTTGGATTAGTTTCCTTACACATTCTGTACAATGCAACTTGTAATAAACGCACAAGATAAGAAAGGATGGCATTCTACAGGCTTTCGCAGATGTCGGGCAGCTACTTGCGGCTGCCCATTTATTTGCTAAAAAAGATAAGAATAATTTTATTTTTGAGAAATTTCAGTAACATTGCAACAGAAACGACAGAAATATAGCTGATTGGTTTCAATCAATTTTCTCTCAGCTCGCCAAAGTTTCTTTACAATCAAGCAAATTTTTATTATTTCTTTTTATTAAATCCAGATTAATCCTATTTATCTGACTTTCTTTTATTCCATTTTATGTACGACATTTTGCAGTTAAACGACATGTTGGTGCCGGAGTTGCAGGACATAGCCGAGCATCTGAACATACCCAATGCTAAAAAACTGAACAAGCAGGATCTGGTTTACAAAATCCTCGACAACCAGGCTTTGGAAACCAGCGAAAAACCTGCCGCGCCTGCCGAAAAACCTAAACGTAAACGCACCGTAAAATCTGCTCCTGCCGATGCGCAAACCGTTTCTGAAAAAAGCCCGAAAAGCCGGAAAAACAACGAGGCGGAACAGCCTGCCGTTGTAGCAGAATCAGTGGCGGAAGATCCCGTAAAACGCCGCAAACGCAAGCCCATGGCGGCACCGGTTACCATTGATGACAATGATGAATCAGATAACAACGACGATTCAGACAATGATGATGTAGAGAACGAGAATGATACCGAACACGAATCGTCTGTTGTAAACGATGATGATATTCCGCAGATTTCACCTGCTTTTCTTGCCTTACTGAATGGCAATGGCACCGATACCTTTATAACCGAAGATTCGGGTAACGATGATGAAGATTTTGAAGAAGAGGAGGAGGAAGAACCTGAAGAGGTGGTGGTAAAAAAACTGAAACAGTCATACAAAAAAGAGCCTTCGTTCAACATTGAATTCGATGGCGTAATTACCGGCGAAGGCGTGCTTGAAATGATGCCCGACGGGTATGGTTTTCTGCGATCTTCCGATTATAATTATTTGTCTTCGCCCGATGATGTTTATGTATCACCATCCCAGATAAAATTATTCGGATTAAAAACCGGAGATACTGTAGCAGGCTCTGTTCGTCCCCCGAAAGAAGGCGAAAAATATTTCGCCTTACTAAAGGTAGAAAACATCAACGGCAAAAGCCCCGATGAAGTGAGAGACCGTGTACCGTTTGATTATCTTACACCCTTGTTCCCTTACGAAAAACTGAATTTATTTACTTCGCCAACCAATTTCAGTACCCGCATTATAGATTTGTTTTCGCCTATTGGCAAAGGTCAGCGCGGATTAATTGTAGCGCAGCCCAAAGTGGGTAAAACGGTGTTGCTGAAAGAAGTAGCCAATGCCATTGCCGCCAACCATCCTGAATGTTACTTGATGGTGGTGCTGATAGATGAACGCCCCGAAGAAGTAACCGATATGGAGCGCAGCGTAAAGGGAGAAGTAATTGCTTCTACCTTTGATGAACCTGCCGACAAGCACGTAAAAGTATCTGCCATTGCCTTACAGAAAGCAAAGCGCCTGGTGGAATGCGGACACGATGTGGTAATATTGTTAGATTCCATTACGCGTTTGGCGAGAGCGCACAACACGGTTGCGCCTTCCAGCGGTAAAGTATTAAGCGGTGGGGTGGAAGCCAACGCCATGCAGAAGCCAAAACAGTTTTTTGGTGCGGCACGTAAGATAGAAAATGGTGGTTCGCTTACCATTCTTGCCACGGCATTGATAGACACCGGCAGCAAGATGGATGAAGTAATTTTTGAAGAGTTCAAAGGCACCGGTAACATGGAATTGCAGCTCGACAGACGACTTGCCAACCGCCGCATTTTCCCGGCGATAGATTTGGTTTCTTCTTCCACGCGCCGCGATGATTTATTGTTAGACAGAGACGTATTAAAACGCATGAATATCCTGCGTTTGTACATCAATGATATGAACACCGAAGAAGCCATGAATGAACTGCTGAAGCGGATGCGCGGCACCAAGAGCAATGAAGAGTTTTTAGCGAGTATGAACGGATAAAAATGAGTAAATTGTTATCTTAATAATAACAGCCTTGTACAGAAATGTATAAGGCTGTTATATTTTACCGGTTACGATAGCTATGAACGAGATTCGATATTCAAAAAATAATTTTAGTAGTGAATAATATTTTATAGTTTCATTCCGTCTTACCCCACTCACTACACTTTCTAACCATGCCAACGACAAGAAAAACATTTATTCAGCAAACGGCTTTTACCCTTGCCGGCACTTGTTTGCCATTTTCTACATTATTCTCCAGAAACGAAACCTTCGTCGGCTATGACTGCTACAAAAACGCAATATTCCTGAGACCATTATGAATGTGCCGGTTACATCGGCTTTTCCGCCATTTGGTTATTGCGGAAAATCACTTTTCGTCAGCAGCAATGATACCAGCCATATAACCAACCAACGGATCTGCTCACAGTTTGATGGAATCCCATCTACCGATGTTTGCGACATTTCGGAAGATCCGGCATGTCCTTAATTTTCGCTTATTCTGCAACAATTAAAACATGATTTTATGAAGTTACTTTCCGCAACAACGATTTTTGTATTACTGGCTGTTATGCAAGTACATGCTCAGCCAGGCAAGCCGGATAAAAGTTTTGGCATCAATGGTAAAGTATTGGACTCCAGTATTTGGGCGCTTTGTCAAGCCATGGCAATCCAACCTGATGGAAAAATACTGACGGGAGGACTCACTGCAAGTGAAGAAAATTCATATGGCAATCTTTATGTAGCCCGTTTTAATGCTGATGGCAGTATTGATAATGATTTCGGTGAAAAAGGCAAATTTATGATCACACAAAGACTGGATTTCATCCTTGGTTCTGCAAAAGCGATTGCTGTGCAGCCGGATGGTAAAATTATAGTTTGCGGTTATTTTGTTGTTGACAAAACTCCGAGTGGTTGTCCGGGAATAGTCCGTTTGCAAGCGAATGGCAAAGTGGATAGTTCTTTTGGCATTAACGGTTTCGTTTATACCAGATTAAGTGAATGGTCTGATTTAGTAGGTGATATGACATTGCAATCCGATGGAAAAATTATCGTAGCAGGCAAACAAGGCTTATATAAAGATGAGTATGGAGCAGATTATCTGTTACCTTACTTACCGGATGGAACTCTTGATCCAAGCTTTGGTAAAAAAGGCGTGGTGCTGACTTCTTACATTACCAATACGACGTTAGGAGCCGTAGCGTTAACAGACGACGGCAAAATATTGACCGGCGGCACGTATGGCGTAACAACCAATATGTTTCAGGTGGCGCGCTAAAACACTGATGGAAATTTGGATAAAAGTTTTGGTGTTGATGGTTTTGGACGTTTTACTGCTCAATTGAGCAACAGAGGTGGTTCAAAAGTGAATACAATGTTGGTGCAGCCTGACGGTAAAATCGTATTGTGTGGTGCAGCGGATTCTTATGATTTAGCGCTGGTAAAATTTAATTCAACCGGCGAAATAGATACAGCTTTCGGAGACTTAAAAGGCTATACGGTTCTGCGTAGGGATATTGGCGGCGCCATTGGCAAATCGGTTTTTATACGCCGGCAGATAAAAAGCTGTTAGTCTCTGCCTGGTACTACTATGATGCTGACCATCAGGTAACCGCGCTTCGATACACTGATGATGGCGTTCTTGATTCTTCATACGGAGAGAACGGTATCGCTTCAGGCGGTTTCAGTAAAAATAAATACGGTACTGACTTTACGAGCGGAGAAGGCATATTGCAAGCAGACGGAAAAATGGTTGTCTCCGGCTCATTTCTCCAGAATGATGGTGATACTTATAATGTTGCTTTATTTCGCTTCACAAATGGGGAAAACAAAACGCAAATTATTGCTACGAAAATTAAACGATGGCTGCAGCACCAAGGCATTTCCTGGCAGCGCGATGGCAATGTCCTTTATTACACCGTGCAGCGCAGCACCGATGGTGGCGTTACCTACCAGCCCGTAGCTAAGTTTTATAACAACAAGCTTTTTTACAATTACGAAGATGTGGCAACGCAAACAGCGAACAGCAACACCGGCTACCGTGTAGCCATCACAGCCAAAGGCGGCGAACGCCTCTTTTCCAACACCGTGTTTATAGATGAAACAAGCAATGCCAGAGTATATCCCAACCCCGTGCGCGGCAACATGCAACTGCAGGGCTTGCCCGCAGACAGCAAAACAAAAATTGCGATTTTAGATCTCAATGGCAATGTGCGTACCACGGCTACGGCAAGCGGCGGCACTGCTTCCATCACTACTTCCAACCTGGCGCCCGGCAATTACCTGCTTAAGCTGCAGCACAACAACACCATCACCACGCAAACCTTTGTAAAAGAGTAAGCATTGATGTATCATAATATACCAAAGCCCCGCAAAAGTGTAACATGCGGGGCTTTGGTATATCAATTCGCAATTCATCCTTACTGCGCTTCCAGCTTCACCGGTCTGCCATAATATTTGGTAAGCGAGTCTTTCAGCTTTGCCGTATCGGAAGGCAAAGCGTCTTTTACCAGATAAATTTTATACAGCGAATAGCTGTCTCTTCTTACGCTATCCATATATACCTGAATGCCGTAGCTCTTTAGCTGATTGTAACGCTTCATGGCGTAACCACCGTTTGCCGTGCGGTTTAAAACAAACCGGTAACCCGATGCGCCTACCAATGAAGAAGATGTTGCAGTTTGATTAAGCGGCGGCTGTGTGCTGGTAACCGTATTGTTCATGTTAGACGAGGAAGGAACCGAAATAACCGTATCGGTAAGCGTGGCAGCCGTATCAGCAGCCATTGACGTTGATATAATATCGCTCTTGTTGTTATAAAAATAATAACCGCCGGCACCTAAGGCAATAATAATAAAAAGCGTAAGCAATATAGTTCCCGTGTTACCGGTTCGTTGGGTAGCCGGGTTTTGAACATCGTAGGTTTGATAATTGGCTTCGGTAGCCGCCTGCTTGCGTTTGCTTCTTTCGTGCAGCGCGTTTTCGTTAGGCGTCTGCTGCAAAAATTCCAGTTCGCGGCTTTTGCCAAGCTGCAACTGCCCGAAGCCAGGAATCACCCAGGGCGTACCAATATTGATAAACTGCTTTACCTGGTTGAAATGCGACTCTACATCGAAGCCGGTTACAATCTTATTTTTACCCTGGTGTTCCGAAATAAAACCGATCAGATCATCTGTTGTGTAAGCACCTTTGTTGTAGATAAATTCAACGAGTGGCGCACCATTGGGAGCCTGACCATTTACGATGGCAAACTCGCCGATGCCCTGCGCCGACAGCTTTTTATGATCTGACAAAAAATCGGCAATGTATGCGTCGAGATTGTACACGTTATGTTTTTAAGCAAAATAAATAAAACGTTCAGTTCATTTAACGTCAAGTTACACACAATTTTTTGTTTTGTGAAAAAACGAACCGGCAACGCTGGCATGTTTTAATTTTGCACGATGCTATCTAAAAACGAAGAACGCTTTATTGACTACTGGGAACACAACCGGGAACGCGAAAAAAAATTATTCCGGCAACTGCTTTTCGGGCTGCCGCTTGGCATGCTGATTGGCGGCGGCATTATCATCAGCGTGGTTACAGATAAATGGTATGAACGCGCCGATATGGTTGCCAACACGAAGCTGAATCCGAATGTGCTTATCATTGCCGTCATTGCCATTGCCGTATTTACCGGACTGTTTTACAAAAAATTCAGATGGGATCAAAATGAGCAATTGTACCGCGAACTGCTGGTAAAAAAGAAGAAAGAAGAAAGCGAAAAATAGCCGGCCGGCAATTGGGCGCCACTCGCATTAATGTATCAGAAACGCGTTGCCGGTTTTAACCTCACCATTCCAGGTTGTGGTATAACAGTATGGAAACTTTACAAGCACATTTACTTTCTGTTTCGCTTTAGCAATGGTGCTTCCCGAATCGCAGTCGCAGATCGAAAACTTCATGCTGATACAACCTTCGTTTGTTATCTTTCTTTCCAGCATCTGCATAAACAATAGCAGCGTTTTAAACAACCTTTGTGTGGATGGAAAATTGCCGTAGACTAAAACAAAAAAGCTGTTTCAAAAGTTTTGAAACAGCTTTTTTACAGAAATAAATATTTCGATTAAGCTTTCGCCTTTACCACGTCGCTGACTGTTCTACCCAACGGTTTGCTGCGGGCAAAATCAACCAATATCGGCGCCGCCACAAAGATGGATGAATAAGTTCCGGTAATTACACCAATCAACATGGCAAAAGCGAAACCACGCGTTACCTCACCGCCGAAAATGAACAAAACCAGAATGGTAAGAAACACGGTAAGCGATGTCATGATGGTACGGCTCAACGTTTGGTTAATAGCGCGGTTGATGATTTCCTCCTTGCTTGCGCCAGTCATCAACCTTGAATCTTCGCGGATACGGTCGTACACAATTACCGTGTCGTTCATCGAGAAACCAATCACCGTTAATATCGCTGCAATAAAATGCTGATCTATCTCTAATGGAAACGGCACCACTTTGCGCAAAAAGCTGAACACGGCCAATGTTACAAATACATCGTGCAGCAAAGCCACAATGGTTCCCAACGAATAACGCCAGTCGCGGAAGCGGATGAAGATGTATAAACAGATAACAATGATGGCGATAATGGTTGCCTTGGTGGCGCCCGATTTTAAATCGTCGGAAATAGAAGGCAGCACCGTTTGTGAACTTTGCTTGTAACGACTGTTAAACTCACTATACGTTGTGCCTTGCGGCAATGTATTTTTCAGTCCGGCAAACAAGGTACGCTCAACCGATGAATCAACATTATTACCCGTTTCGTGTATCTTATATGATGTGGTAATGTTAAGCTGGTTTTCAACATCTACCGTTTTAATAATCGGGTATTCGCCAAATACCTGTTTCAGATCATTGCGCACCTTATCAGCATCGGGCTTGTTCTGAAAACGAATGGTATAGCTGCGCCCGCCCGCAAATTCAACACCCTGATCGAAACCGTTTATAAACGAACCAATACCGAGTAATAATACAACTACCGAAATGCCGTAAGCGATTTTACGATATTCGATAAATTTATAGGAAGCATGCCTGAACACCTTTTGCGAAAAAGCGGTAAAATATTGAAAGTGCCGGTTTCGGTTGGTGTATAAATCCGTTACCAGGCGCGATACCAGAATACCGCAAAACAGCGATAAGGTAATACCAAGCATTTGCGTGGTAGCAAAGCCAAGCACAGGTCCCAATCCAAAGATGAACAAAATAGCGGCAGAAAGGAAGGTTGTAACATGCGCGTCCAATACCGGCGCATACGAACGGCGGTAACCATCGTTCACCGCATTCATATAACCTTTACCTCTTGTAAGCTCTTCCTTAATCCGTTCAAAAATGATAACGTTGGTATCTACGGCCAGACCAACGGTAAGCACAAGCGCCGCAATGCCTGGCGCCGTTAATGTTGCACCCAAAGCGGCCAATACGCCGATGGTAAACAATAAGTTCAAAATAAGCGCAATGTTCGCTACCCAGCCGGCGGTATTGTAATACACCAGCATGAGTACGAAAATGATGACAAACGAAATGACAAATGCCAGCCCGCCGCCGCTTACCGCTTCGCTGCCCAATGTTGGGCCTACAATCTGCTCCTGCACAATTTTAGCCGGCGCAGGCAGTTTGCCGGATTGAAGTATCTGCGCCAGATCCTGCGCTTCGGTTGTAGTGAAACTACCAGAAATCTGAGAATTGCCGTATGGTATTTCATTTTCTACATTCGGCGCACTATATACTACATTGTCAAGCACAATAGCTATCGGCTTGCCTACATTGGCTTTTGTTATCTGCGCCCACAATCTGGTGCCAATTTCATCCATCTTCATATTGATAGACGGATGGTTGCGTTCATCGTAACCCTGACTGGCTTCGCTGATGTGCTCGCCTTCTAATTTGGCGGTTCCGTTGTCTAATGTTTTTAAAGCATATAAAGTAAGCACGTTGCGTGGCAGTCCGGTTTTATCATCGGTGTTAGGTCTGCCATAGGCAAATAATATGTTGGATGGAAACTTAGCGGCTACAAAATCCTGACGCAGGTAATTGCCAAGCGTTGCCGTATCTTTTACCTGCACATAACCCAGCTCGGCAGGAAAGCGTTGCTGGCCGGTTGTTTGATCCTGCCTCGGCTGCGCAAACTGAATGATGCTTTGGCTGATTAACGGATGTTCTTTTTTAATGATGGCATCGCTGTCGGCCGTGCTTTTGGCAGAAGCCAGCGAGTTGGCGCCCGTGTCGGTTGAAGCAAATGAAGTATCGGCAGCGCGGGCAACGCCAATGTTTGTGGTATCTTTATTAATGGTGGTTAATGTATCAATACCATTGCCGCTCAGGTAATTGCCAAGTGCTTTATCGGCAGCCACAATTGATTCCTGCAATTCGCCGATGTTATACACTTCAAAAAACTGAAGATTGGCGGTAGATTGCAAATAATGCCTTACTCTTTCCGGATCGTTTATACCTGCCAGTTCTATGTTGATGATACCTTTTGCCGGGTCGGGATTGATGTTAGGTGAAGCTACCCCGAACCTGTCTATGCGGGTGCGAAGAATATTGGTTGTGTTGTTGAAAGCCACATTTGCCTGATCGCGCAAATAAGACAAAACCGCATCGTTTGCGGTATTGGCTTTTATTCGTCCGTTGCTGCGCGTAATGAAAAATTTTGCCAGACCGGCATCTGTACCGGCAACCTTCTGATATTCCTGATTAAACAGACTAATCAGATTTTCGCCGCTGTTCGCTTTTAAAGCTACGGCATTATTCAACGCTTTTTCAAACTGCGCGTCTTTTGGATAATTCGCCAGCGAACGAATCAATCCGTCCAAACCCACTTCCATGCTCACGCTCATGCCACCTTGCAAATCGAGCCCCAGCATCAATTCTTTATCTTTAGCGTTTTGATATGTGGTTAACCCAAACGGTCCGATGTTAGAGCCTTTGGTACTGTCGAGAAGATAAGCCAGCCGTTGTTTTTTCAGCGTAGTCAGACTATCGGTATATATATCCTGCCGTGTTTTGCTGCCAGGATATTTTTGTTGCGGCGTACCAAAGTTGGCTTTTACCCACGAAGCCGCACGGTCAGCCATATTGTTTTCGTGGCTACGCACAATCCAGGTGAAAGAAAGCTGATATAAACAAATTAAAACAAGAGCAATCGTGAAGAAACGCACCAAACCTTTCAGTTGCATATTACAGTTTTGGGTAACCTAAATTTTTTTGTGAGGCGCAAAGATAGGGGTTTGAATATAATAATAAATTGTGAAATACAAGGGCAGGAAAAAGGGAAAAACAGGAAAAAAAAATAAAATGCAAAGGTGTTTTCTATAAAAATTCTTATTGCATATTTCCCAAACATAAATATTTAATGGCAAGGTATTCGTCCATTCCATAACGGCTGCCTTCTCTGCCATAGCCGCTTTGTTTTACACCGCCAAACGGTGCTTCGGCGTGAGAAATTAAGCCTTCGTTAATGCCGATCATACCATATTGCAATTGCTCAGCAACACGCCAGGCGGTACTGATATTCCGGGTAAAAAAATATGCCGCTAATCCATATTCCGTTGCATTGGCCAGTGCGATGGCTTTTTCCTCTGTGTCAAATAAATAAACGGCAGATACCGGCCCGAAAATCTCATCCTTGCTCAATGCCATTTCCATTGTGCAATTGACAATAATGGCCGGCTGATAAAACAAGCTTCCGTTTTTGGGCGCATTGCCGCCAACGATAACTTCTGCTCCTTTATCTGTGGCATCAGTCAACAACCGCTGCACTTTTTCAACGGCCGCTTTGTTAATCAGTGGTCCGATCTCAACGTTATTATTCATGCCGTTGCCTATACGCAGGCTTTTAACAGCGTCTGTATATTTTTCGATAAAAGAAGAATAAATATTTCTTTGAATCAACAGGCGGTTTGCCGAAACGCAGGTCTGACCTGCATTGCGATATTTGCTTGCCATGGCCCCTGTTACGGCCACATCAATATCTGCATCGTCAAACACGATAACCGGCGCATTGCCGCCCAGTTCCAGCGACATTTTTTTTACGGTATCAGAAGCCTGGCGCATTAAAATTCTGCCAACTTCCGTTGAGCCTGTAAAGGAAACCTTGGCAACGCCCGGATGCGTGGTTAAAATTTTTCCAACTTCTTCCGCATTTATCGTTGTAATTACATTCAAAACGCCATCCGGAAAGCCCGCTTCTTTAGCCAGGTGCGCCAGTGCCAGTGCGCACAGCGGCGTGTCTTCGGCAGGCTTAACAACCACGGTGCAGCCGGCAGCTAAGGCAGGCGCTATTTTCCGGGTTATCATGGCTACCGGGAAATTCCAGGGCGTAATGGCAACCACAACACCAACGGGTTGTTTGATGGTGAGCAATCGCTTATCTGAAACAGGAGAAGGAATAACATCGCCATAAACACGGCGCGCTTCTTCGGCAAACCAATCAATAAATGAAGCGCCGTACCGTACTTCGCCTTTGGCTTCCGGTAAAGGCTTGCCCTGCTCGGAAGTGAGCAGCATGGCTAAATCGTTTTCGTTTTCAATAATTAAATTAAACCAGTTGCGTAAAATTACAGAGCGGTTTTTTGCCGTTTCGCGGCTCCATTTTGTAAAAGCTGTTGCGGCGGCTTCAATGGCTTCGTTAGTTTCCTCCGCTCCGGCATCGGCAACGGTTGCAACAATAGAATGATCGGCAGGATTTCTAACTTCAAATGTATTTCCTGAAGCCGCATCCCGCCATTGATTATTGATGAAAATTTTTGTTTGTAGTAGTAACGAATTGGTTAGCTGCATAAAATAAGATGTTTTACAAAAAAGAAGCTGACTATACAAAATGAAAGACAGGCATTTGTTTCCAAATAATTACAAAATGGTAATTAAAAAAAGAAAATCAATGCCAGCTGATTAACGATGAAACTCTGTAACGGCAATTTTCATAGCGAAGCATATCAACTTTTACGCTGCCGACTTTTATCGGGCTTTCTATACGCAATGGAATGTGGTTGGCATCATCGCTTACCCAGACCGTCATTTTTTCACCGCCTTCAAAAATGGTTCCTTTTACCAACAACGGTTTAAATTTAATACTGCGAAATTTACCATATTTTGTCTTAACGGTTTCCTTTCCCAAATAACGGATATGAAGATTGTAAACTTCGTCATCGAGAAACATATTAAAAGGAATGAGGTCGTTTACTTTATAGCTGTTAAAATTAATATTGCGGGCATAATATACCGCACTCATCACATCCTGAATACAGGTAGGAACCTCGTAAGTACCTGCCGTTGAAACAGCCGTATTGGTTTTTTGATTAAAAGTTACATTCTCGTATTGTTTGTGTCCGCCTTCATCTACATGGCGAATAAACTTGTAGGGCTGTAAAGTACCTGTATCAAAATAAGACTCATAACGGTCGCGCACTTTAAATATCCAGTCGTAGCTTTTATTGCTGGTGCCTTCGCCTACCACATGGTACACCGGCACATTATTCAGCCTTTCTATCGTGGTATTAAACGATGCGGTTCCGGCATTTATGTAAATGCCGGCCACAGAATAGAAAATGGTATAAGTAAGTATTTCACCTTCTTTAAACGCTGTGTTTCTAACGCCGCAAAAATCGTCTCCGGCAGTAAGCCGGATGCAGGTTGATGTCAATAATAAAATCAATATAATTTTTCTCACTGCTTGTTTCTGAAAATTTTTATGCCAATCAAAAATATACCGCCCGCCACCGCAGGAAGAATTAAATTTACAATCCAGATTAATGTCGCCGAAAATACGATGCCGGCGATGTTTGTGCTCAGCAGTCCAAATAATAACCGGCTTACTTCTCCCCGCACACCTAATTCTGCAATATTAGGTACGGAAGGTATGGCAGACAAAATTAAGAGCAATACAGCAGTTGCCAATGCTGCCTGCAGCCAGTAAATATGTACATCAAACAATTGCAGCACAACCAGATATTGAATAATAAATACGACATATCGTAATATAGATAACAACAAAATTTGTGTTAATTGTTTTAACCCGAATGCTTCAAGGCTTTGCACAAAGATGAGATGTTTTTGTATAAACGGAATTTTTTCAAACCATCTGGTAAACCAGGCAATCTGAAAATAAATAAGCAGAAACACAACAATGGCAACCAAAACGGCATACAGCATGCCATTGAGCCAGATAAGAGACAACGGGTTTCCGAAAGCAGTTGTCGTGAGCAGTGTTTTTTTTAAATAAATCAACCCGGCGACGCCGGCTATTAACGTAATAACAAGCTGACTGATGCTGCCGATAACGTTTAGCGACAAAGAACGAAGCCGGTTGCCTTCGTGCATATACAAGGTTCTGCCGGCGTACTCGCCCGCCGCCGTGGGAATAAACATGGAAACAGCCAGGCCCGAAAAAACCGCCTTGCAAGCCGTAAGCAGCGATACGTTCTGCACGGGCTTCATCAGCAGTTTCCATTTGGCAGCTTCAAGCGTCCAGTTCATAATCATTAACAATAAAAGAAATAAAAAGGCGGTTCTGTTTCTTTCGCTAAACGCATTCAAAAATACGGTTTGCACTTCCTGCCACGTATATTTCGCCGTTATCTTATTGTAAACCGACCACGACAACACAATAAACAACACCGGCCCAATCACGTAATTCAACAGTTTCCGGTACTTCTGCTTCAACGCTATTTTTTTCAAACGTAGTGTAAAAATAGTTTTAACGTTATCATGCCCCTTTTACTACTTTCACACGGCGAATGAAACGAGAAGAAATTATATTGGGAATTGATCCCGGCACTTTGATGATGGGTTATGCCATTGTAACGGCAACCGCCGGCAAACCAAAACTGGTAATGATGGATGTGCTGAAATTGGGCGCGCAAAAAGATATTTATCAGCGTTTGCAGATGATATACCGCAAAGTGCTGACTTTGATTGAAGAATACAAACCCACCACCTTTGCCATAGAAGCTCCTTTTTTTGGCAAAAATGTACAAAGTATGTTGAAGCTTGGCCGGGCGCAGGGCGTTGCCATTGCCGCCGCCATGCAGGCATCTTTAACCGTTACCGAATACTCGCCGCGCAAAGTGAAACAAGCGGTTGCCGGAAATGGAAACGCGGGTAAAGAGCAGGTATGGAAAATGCTTCAGCAATTGCTTCATCTTACCGAACAACCTGCGCATTTTGATGCTACCGACGCTTTGGCCGTTGCACTTTGCCATTATTATCAAACATCTTCTGTATTGTCTAAAACAGAGAAACAGTTTAGCGGTTGGGGAGATTTTGTTACGAAGAATGAAGGAAGACTAATAAAGAAGTAAAAGGCTTAGAACAATACATTTTACCTGATAGCAACGGCAAACCGGCAACCAATTGCTGCCGGGCTTACAACGCATCTGCAATTTTCTTTTGAATTTCTTTCATTTCATCTTCGCTTACCGATAATTTTCCTCTGGTAAAACTGATGTCGTTTGCATTGTTTATCGGCATCAGATGCACATGTGCGTGGGGAACTTCAATACCGATGACGGAAACGCCGCAACGGTTGCAATCAAAGACTTTTTCGATGGCTTTTGCAATGGGTTTGGCAAATACTAAAATTTCCGACAAATAATCATCATTTAGATCAAACAGCTTATCGGTTTCTGTTTTGGGAACCACCAGAACATGACCTTTTACCAACGGATATACATCTAAAAAAGCAAGGAAATGATGGTTTTCGCTGATCTTGTAAGACGGCAGTTCGCCGTTTATAATTTTTGAAAAAATTGTCATGCAAATTGTTTGTTTTTATAGAGAATAAAACAAGAGTAAATAAAAAAAGCGATCCCGAAAAAGATCGCAATGATTATGCTTTGATATTTGATCCGCCGTTTTTAATTCAGTGCATGATCAAACATTCTTTCCGTTTTACCAATATGTTTGTTCATGGTGTTGTAAGCATCTTCGGCGGCATCTTCAATATCGTCAGCCGTTTTTTTTTCCGACAGTTCATCACGCAGATAAAACAGCAAGCCTGCAACGGCTGCGCCTGCAATGATGGAAGCGATTAGTAATTTTTTCATAGCTATTTATTTTATGTATCATAAACAATAGACGTACCAGCCTCAAAAAAAATCCCGCTACAAACGCAACGGGAATTTTTTATAACAAATCTCAGACAAAGTAGTAAAGACAGAAACTCTGTTTCACCTTTTATAAGATTGGAAAATCAGGGCATTAAATAGATATATCCATCACTTTAAATTTCAGCATTCCGTTTGGCACATTCACTTCTGCCACTTCGCCTTTCTGCTTGCCCAATAAGCCTCTGCCGATAGGCGACGACACAGATATTTTGCCCAGTTTTAAATCAGCTTCTTTTTCTCCTACAATCTGATACGTTACCGTTTTCTTTGTTGCCACATTGGTAATGGTTACTTTGGTAAGAATCGATACTTTGCTTGTGTCTATCTCGCTGGCATCTATAATTCTGGCAATGGCTATCTGCCCTTCTAACAGAGCCATTTTCGCTTCTAAAATTCCCTGCGCTTCTTTGGCAGCGTCATACTCTGCATTTTCTTTCAAATCGCCTTTTTCACGCGCTTCTGCAATCGCCCGCGATGCAGCCGGGCGTTGTACCGCTTTCATTTCGTGAAGCTCTGCGCGCATTTTTTCAAAGCTTTCCTTCGATACATACATTACATCGGTCATAATCATTTCTTTTAAATAGAACAAAAAAATACAACGCTGCATCAGAATGCAGCGTTGCACATATTTCAAAAATACAAATTTTCGTCAATTAAAAAAACAGGTTGTGTCAGTCAGATTTTGTTCGGTTAAAAAGCGTTCGCTTTTATAAAAATCTTAACCTTGCCTTCCTAATTTGCACATTTATTTTTTATGTGCGTGCATTTATACTTATAACCATTGCCGGAAAATAAAAAATTAAATTAAAAAATGATGGCTATGCGCAAAATAAATACCGATGGCAGTTATGTAAAAGCCGAATTGCATTCTCATATTTATACCGTTGAGTTTTATCATCCGCAGGGCAATGCCTTAACAACCTCCCTGCTTGCCGAACTGATGCACGAAATTTCTCATGCCGCCCACAGCGCAGATGCGCGTGTTATTCTGCTGCGATCTGCCGGATCGGCTTTTTGCGGCGGCGCTTCATTTACCGAACTCCTTCAGATACAAACCGAAGAAGAGGGAATTCGTTTTTTTAGCGGTATTGCCAACTTAATTCTGGCGATGCGCCGCTGCCCGAAGTTTATTGTTGCGTGTGTGCATGGCAAGTGCGTGGGCGGTGGCGCAGGTATTGCGGCGGCTGCCGATTATGCCATAGCACTGGAAGGTGCCGATATAAAATTAAGCGAACTCACCATTGGCATTGGCCCATTTGTGGTAGGTCCGGTCATTGAACGAAAAACCGGATTGTCCGCTTTCAGCCAGCTTGCCATAGATGCAGGCAACTGGCGAAATGCAGACTGGGCGCGGCGAAAGGGCATTTATGCCGAACTGCACCCTACCCTGGAAAGCATGGAAGAAAGCATTGCAAGACTTGCCGGATCATTATCGCGTTACAGTGCCGAAGCCACAGCCGAAACCAAAAAAATGATATGGCAAAATACAGAACATTGGGAAAAGCTTCTGCCCGAAAGAGCCGCCATCAGCGGCAGGCTGGCAATGACTGATTTTGCAAAACAATTTTTTGAAACATTCAGAAAAAAGAAAGCCTTGTAATCGTTACTATGTCAAACTCCACCAGATCATAGTAATTGTTTTTTTCTTTTGCTTTTGGTTCTGAAACGAGACTTTATAAAAAAAAGCCGGCTTAAAAACCGGCTTTGTATAAAAAAGGTAAGAGAATTATCCCAGATACGCTTTCAGCGCGCTGCTGTATCTTGCTTTTTGCAAACGCTTGATGGCGCGTTCCTTAATCTGGCGGATGCGCTCTTTTGTTAAATCGTATTTCATACCAATCTGCTCGATCGAATTTCCGCTTTCGCCATCCAAACCGAAATAAGCATTTACAATTTCGGCTTCGCGCGGCGATAAGGATTTCAGTACACGGCGTATTTCTTCGCGCAGCGAATCTTTCATCACATCTTCATCCGTATCGTCGTTGCCTTCCAATAAATCGCCCATGGCTACATCTTCGGCTTCATGCACCGGCGCATCTAAGGAAGTATGGCGCGTATTGCTCTGAAAAATATTATTGATTTCCGTTTCACTCATTTCCAATATATCGGCAAGTTCTTCAGTAGAAGGCTCGCGCTCATGCTCCTGCTCAAAGGCCATATAAGCTTTGTTGGCTTTGTTGTAAGTGCCAATTTTGTTTTGCGGCAAACGTACCAAGCGACCCTGCTCGGCCAAAGCCTGTAGAATAGACTGGCGAATCCACCAAACGGCATAAGAAATGAATTTAAAACCTTTTGTTTCATCAAAACGTTGCGCCGCCTTTATCAACCCCAGATTTCCTTCATTAATTAAATCGCTGAGAGAAAGTCCCTGATGCTGATACTGTTTAGCTACAGACACCACAAAACGGAGATTCGCCTGCACCAATTTATCCAAAGCTCGCTGATCGGCCATTTTAATCCGCTGTGCCAGCGTGGTTTCTTCTTCCGGGGTGATCATTGGAATTTTTGAAATTTCCTGTAAGTATTTTTCTACTGCCTGCGAATCACGGTTGGTGATTTGTGTGGCAATTTTAAGCTGCCTCATATTAATTATATGCTTGTTTAATTATGTAATCGGTTACTCTGCGAGTTATATCTGGTTGCCCTGAAATGAATTCAGCCGGCAAAGATACGAACTAACAAATCAGTTTGCTAATGTTTTACTGCAAATACCGGTCTTAGTTTCTGCTTTTAAGAAATTTTTCGTATAGGTGCATGAATTTTATTAAAAATACTGACTGATTTTTTATTCTGCCTGCTGCATTTGCGGCAAATCTTTTACAAATGTGCCGGCGGCGGATCAGAAAAATAACGTCTTGTAGTCAATTACTGTTCAGGTGAAACAAATATCATCCACAACATGAATTTCATTTTTTATTGATAAAATAAAATCGCGCCAATAAATTGTATCACAAAACAAGCATTGTTATTGCGGGAAAGCAAAAGGTATATCTTCGCAATTCCGGCTGACCAAAAAATGCAGCTGCGCATTTATTACGAACTAAATAACAATATGTTTCCAAAAACGAACCCCACTACAACGCAGGCATGGCTGTTACTGAGACGACATTTTGAAGAAGAAATGAGCCGCACTCACATGAAAGAGCTTTTTGCAAAAGATGCTGACCGGTTTAAAAAATTTTCGCTTGCGGCAGAAGATATTTTGTTCGATTTTTCTAAGAATATCATCACCGCCAAAACATTGCAGTTGCTGCTTCAGCTTGCCAACGATTGCAACCTGAAAGAAGCCATTGAAGCGATGTTCGGCGGAGAAAAAATAAACGAAACGGAAGGTCGTTCGGTGTTGCATATAGCGCTGCGCAATTTATCCGACAATCCGATTTTCAGCGATGGAAAAGATGTAATGCCGGAGGTAAGAAAAGTGCGTGAGCAGATGAAGCTTTTTTGCGAAAAAGTGCATGGCGGCGAATGGAAAGGTTATTCGGGCAAGAAAATAAAATACATCGTTAACATCGGCATCGGCGGCTCCGATTTAGGTCCGGTGATGGTAACGGAGGCGTTAAAGCCGTATTGGACAGAAGGCATTCAGCCCTATTTTGTAAGCAACATAGATGCCACACACATTGCCGAAACGCTGAAAAAAATAACGCCTGATGAAACATTGTTTTTAATTGCTTCCAAAACCTTCACCACGCAGGAAACCATGACCAATGCCAGTACGGCGCGCGACTGGTTTTTACAATCGGCGAAAGACGAAAAATATATTGCGCAGCATTTTGTAGCCTTAAGCACAAACGAAAAAGAAGTAACCAAATTCGGGATTGACCCTGCTAATATGTTTGTGTTCTGGGATTGGGTTGGTGGTCGCTATTCTTTATGGAGCGCCATTGGTTTATCTATTGCCCTTACCATCGGCTACGATCGTTTTGAAGACTTGTTAAGAGGCGCTTTCAATGTTGATAACTACTTTAAAACGGAAAGCTTTGATAAGAATGTGCCGGTTATTATGGCGCTGGTAAGTTTATGGTACATCAATTTTTTCGGCTCGCAAACAGAAGCCATTCTGCCTTACGATCAATATATGCACCGTTTTCCGGCTTATTTTCAACAGGGAAATATGGAAAGCAATGGCAAGAGTGTGGGTCGCGGCGGTCATCGGGTTTCGTATGCAACCGGCCCGATTGTCTGGGGCGAACCAGGCACCAATGGCCAGCACGCCTTTTACCAGTTGATTCATCAGGGAACCATCTTAATTCCGTGCGATTTTATTGCGCCGGCAATCAGTCATAACCCAATTGGCGATCATCATGAAAAATTGTTGAGCAATTTTTTTGCGCAAACCGAAGCATTGATGAACGGAAAAACGGAAAAAGAAGTAAAAGCCGAATTAACCGAACTGCCGGAAGACCAGATAAAGAAGCTGGTGCCGTTTAAAGAATTTCAGGGAAACAAGCCCACCAATTCGTTTTTGTTAAAAGAAATTACGCCGCAATCGCTGGGCAGCCTTATTGCTTTGTACGAGCATAAAATATTTGTGCAGGGCGTTATCTGGAACATCTTTACGTTCGATCAGTGGGGCGTTGAGTTGGGTAAACAATTAGCCGGGAAAATTTTGCCTGAATTGAAAAATGAGGCAGACATCACCAGCCACGATTCATCTACCAACGGATTAATTAATGCTTACAAAGCGTTACGATAACAAATAGAACACAGATCTCACGGCTTACGGCATGGATACAAAGGATTTTTCATAAATCGTTTTGCCTGTTTTGTAAGCCGTGTTTATTTTTAGAAATACAAAGCCGATGATAAAATCTTCACTCACATTTATCTTCTCACTTCTCGCCTGTCTTTCCTTCTCCCAAACGATTTCTATCCTTACCAGCGGAAATAAAACCTCTTTTCGTGGGTTAAGTGTTGTTGATAATAATACCTTGTGGGTAAGCGGCAGCAACGGCACCGTTGCCCGCTCGGTCGACGGCGGCAAAACATTTGTCTGGCTTACGGTAAAAGATTTTGAAAAGCGCGATTTCAGAGATATTGAAGCGTTTGATGCTAACACAGCCGTTATTATGGCAATAGATACTCCGGCTATTATATTGAAAACAAAGAACGGCGGCATTACATGGAAAAAAGTATTTGAAGATACAACACCGGGTATGTTTTTAGACGCCATGGATTTTGATGGAAAAAATGGTGTCGTAATCGGAGATCCGATAAACCATAACATGTTCGTTGCCTTTACGCAAAATGCCGGCGATCGCTGGCAGGTTTCAAAAGATACGATAACACTAACCGAAGGAGAAGCTTTTTTTGCCTCAAGCGGAACAAACGTAACCTTATTGCCCGTAAGAAAGAACATTTTTACTTATGCCTCTGTCAGCGGCGGTACAGAATCTGATTTTTTGGGTGATAAAAAATATAATTTACCCATGTTGCATGGCAAAACATCGCAGGGCGCAAATTCAATGGCAAAAAGTGTTTTGGCGAAAAATATCGTAATTGTCGGTGGCGATTTTGCAAATGATACAGACACAACCGGAAACTGCGTTTTTTCAACCGATTTTGGTACTACGTGGCAAAAGCCGGCAACCTCACCGCATGGCTACCGTAGCTGTGTAGCTTTTATCACGCAAAACCAACTCATCGCCTGTGGCACCTCCGGCATAGATATATCGGATAAAGGCGGGATGAACTGGCGTCTTATTTCAACCGAAAGTTTTCATGTTTGCCAAAAAGCGAAAAAAGGAACTGCCGTTTTTTTAGCCGGAAAAGACGGGCGAGTTGCAAAACTGAAGTAACAGAACATGCGTGTTTTAAATTTTTCTCACAGATAAACTCAGATGTTTTGTAAATTATTTATTGAGATAAGAAGCCCATATCCAATCTTATTTATTCAATATGAAATTCTCACAATCCGTACACGAAGTCCGTGTCATCCCTGTTCCATTTCATCTGAACAATTCCGCAGCAATGCCATCAGCCAGCAATTTGCCTTTCCGCGTTAGCGTAAGATGATTGTTTATATAATTCACATTGCCGCTGATGATGTGCTTTTTCGCTTCTTTCACAATACCGGTAGCTTCGTTATCACTCCAGATGGCAGCAATATGCGACAATGAAGTGCCCTGGATGGTGCGCAGCGAGGTCATAATGTATTCGTTCAGTTGCTGTTGCGGCGTTAAGTACTCAATCTCAAAAGGCGCCTCGCCATTTCGGATGGCAGCTATGTAAAGCGCGTTGTTGGCAACATTCCATTGACGACTGTTGCCGTTAAACGAATGCGCAGACGGTCCTAAACCAATGTACGGCTTGCCCTGCCAATAGCTGCTGTTGTGCCTGCTTTGAAAACCAGGTTTCGCGAAATTGGAAATTTCATAATGCTCATAATTCGCTTCGCGCATACACTTTGTGAGCATTTCAAAATGAACGCTTTGCCGTTCTTCGCTTACATCAGGCATTTTTTTAGCTTTTATCATGTGGTGTAACGCCGTTTTTGGCTCAACCGTTAATGCATAACAGGAAAGATGCGGAATCTGCAAGGCAATCGCCTGCCCGATGTTTTGTTTCCACTGTTCATTGCTAAGCGTTGGCGTACCGTAAATTAAATCAATGGACAAATTATAAAATCCGGCTTTCTTTGCCAGTTGAACGCAGCGCAACGCCTGCTGCGCATTGTGCGCCCGGTTCATCCATTGCAAATCGGCTTCATGAAACGACTGAATGCCGATGCTAAGCCGGTTGATGCCAAGCGATTTCCATGATAACAGGCTGTCTATATTAATATCATCAGGGTTGGCTTCCAACGTAATTTCCGCGTCGGGCGAAATGGAAAAATGCTCGTGCATTTTGGCAAGCAGCGTTCGCAGGCTGGTAATGGGCAGCAAACTTGGCGTACCGCCGCCGATATAGAGCGTGTATATTTTTTCGGTAATATATTTTTTCCGCAGCTTTGCTTCCATACCAATGGCATACACCATATCGTTAGTAGATCGGGTGTTGGCGGAAAAATGGAAATTGCAGTAATGACAGGCCTTCTTACAAAAAGGAATGTGAATGTAAATGCCTGCCATAATTATGTAAACCTGATTTTTTGTATGGCTTTCATTTGCCGTTACCGGATTTTTTACTGTTTTCTGTTCTTTTTATGCTGCACCAGCCTGCGGGCGCAAAATAATTTTTTGCTGTCCGTTCGTTTCGTTGATACTACGGAAACAGCTTTGACATCTTTGTCGCTTACCCATCAGTTTTCTTCTAAAACAAACTGTCTTCAATACGTGAATCAGCTACCCGATTTGTTGAAAACAAAAGGATATTTATCCGCTTCGGTTGATTCAATACAGGAAAATGATACGGCCGTGATGATTGATTTGTTTCTTGGTAAACAATATATCTGGGATCGTTTGTACCCCGACAGCAACACATCCGCCATATTATCTCTTTTGCATTTCAACGTTGATGAGATGAATAACAAGCCCTTTGTTCAGCAGAACATAACCGCAATTTATAATAAAGTTTTAGACTTTTGTCAAAACAACGGCTATCCGTTTGCCAAAATAAAGTTAGATAGTATCACCATCAATCATTCGTTTGTAACCGCCCGGCTTTCTTTAGACAAATTCATTCCTTATTATATAGATAGCATTCACATTGATGGCGGCGCAAAACTATCTCAGGAATTTGTTCATCGTTACTTAAATATTGCGCCGCACGAACTATACAACCAATCGAAACTGGAAACAATAGATGCCCGGCTGGCAGAATTGCCTTACCTGCACCAGTCTCAGCCATGGACAATTACGATGTTGGGCGATAAAGCGATTTTAAATTTGCACCTTGCGGCAAAACAAAGTAATCAGGTAGATGTAATTGTCGGATTTTTGCCTGCCAACGACCAGAACGGCGGCAAATTATTATTGACCGGGCAGGCAACCATTAATTTAAAAAACGCTTTTGCTTCGGGCGAAACAATTGGTGTTGACTGGCAGCAGTTGCAGGCAAAATCGCCCCGGCTGAATTTGCTGTTTCAGCGACCTTACTTTTTTCATTCGCCTTTGGGTTTTGATTTTAATTTTGAGTTGTATAAGCGCGATTCATTTTTTGTAAACATCAACGCTTACTTCGGTTTGCGGTATAATTTTTCAGCAAGACAAACCGGAACTTTATTTTTACAAACCTCATCGTCAAGATTGTTAAGTATTGATACCAACGTTATTATTCTAACCAAAACACTGCCCGAAACCAGCGATATTAATTCGGTAAGTATTGGCATTAACTATCGTTTCAGCAATACAGATTATTCTCTGAATCCGCGGCGCGGAAATGAAGTTTTTGTACAACTAAGCGCGGGCAACAAAACCGTACAAAAAAATACGGCTATCACGGGCATTAAAAATTCATTTTTTAATTATGGAAGCTTGTACGATACGGTACAACTGAAAAGTTACCGGCTAAAAGTACAGGCAAGCGTTGCACACTATTTTCCTGCCGGCAGGCAGGCGGTGTTTAAAACCGCTGTCAACACAGGCTGGCTGCAAAGCCCGTCTTATTACATTAACGAGTTGTTTCAGATTGGCGGCTTCCGGCTTCTGCGCGGTTTTGACGAAGAAAGCATTTACGCCAACCGTTATGCAGTCGCCACGGCAGAATACCGTTATCTCATAGGTCAAAACTCCTATTTTTATACGTTTGCCGATGGTGGCTACGCGCATTATCAAAGCTCTGTTGCAGCGTTTGCACATGGCTATCTTGGTGCGGGTTTCGGACTGGCATTTGAAACCAAATCGGGCATTTTTAATATCAGTTATGCAGCAGGCAAACGCGATGATCTGAAACTGGATCTGCGACAATCAAAAATTCATCTTGGTTTTGTAAGCGTGTTTTAAAATATCTGCTTACTTTAATTTACTGTAATGTGACCTAACGGCAAACGTAAGAAATGCACCATTGCCTATTCTCAATTCAACAGAACATGCAGCATTATTTTGTTGATGTAACAGTAGATGAATTGCATATACGCTAAAAGCTGATTTTTTAAAAATATAACTCAAAAAAAGATGCAGAAACAGCAATTTGATTTGCGCATCTGCATCATGGCACATTGCAATACGTGTTCGTGCTAAGCCGCTTCTTCCCAGGAAGTGAGATACGGATATACCGGTGCATCACTAACAAACTTAGATTGGAAAAAGTGCTGAATAAAAAGTGGCAAAACAGTAACCAGCAAAAAAGTAAACAATACCATTGGAATGGCAATGAGAATGAAGATGGCAAACCCGAATTTCATAAGGATTGTTTTAAAATGGATGGATATGAAAATGAATACGAGAAATAAAAGAGCTTAGATTATGGTAAATCGTTTTTATAATTGTTTTAACCTTTTGTCGCAACACCAATGCCAGAAGAGAACATACTATAAAAAAGGCAGCAATAATTTTTATCCGGTTAGTTAAGACATGGAAAAGATAATATTTATCTGCGTTTCAGCAACATTAAATTTTAGACGTTCTTTTTTCCAGTTTTATAATTAACCATTTTATCTAAAAAAAGCATCACCGCCTACTTTACATTTGCGAAAAATGCTACACATGAGAACAGGAATTCAGGTAATGTTGATGGCAGCGGCTTTTTGCATGGCTTCACAACTATCGGCGCAAAAAAACGGCTCCTCCATAAAATACATTGATGTTGCCAACATGGACAAAGCCGTTAAGCCCGGCAATAATTTTTATTTGTATGCCAACGGCAACTGGCTGAAGAATAACCCGGTGCCCGCTTCTAAGGTGCGATGGGGCAGCTTCGACATGTTGCGGCAATCAAGTCTCGACCGGTTAAAAAAATTGTGTGAAGACGCGGCTGCGGGCAAAATAAAAGATTCTGCTGCACAGCGCGTGGGCGATTTATACACCAGCGCCATGGATAGCGCCGCCATCGAAAAACTGGGTGCTGCGCCCATTCAGCCCGAATTGAAAAGATTATCTGCACTTACCGATAAAGATCAGGTATTATACGAAATTGTAACGCTTCGTCAACAAGGTATCGGCGGCTTGTTGTTTGGCTTCGGTATTACACAGGACGATAAAAATGTAAACCAATACATTCCGGCTTTATCGCAGGGCGGCACCTCGCTGCCCGACCGGGATTACTACCTGAAAACCGACTCGCGCAGCAAAACCATACAAGACGCTTACCTGTCTTATGTAACAGATATGTTTGTGTTAACCGGCAACGATTCGGTTACTGCTGATACAAAAGCGCATCACATTTTCAGTCTTGAAAAAGCGCTTGCCCTTGCGCAGATGAGCCGTGTGGAAATGCGCGACCCGCAGAAAACCTACCATAAATTTTCGCTTGCCGATCTCAGTAAAACAACACCCGATCTCAACTGGACGACACTTTTAAAGGAAATGAAAGTAAGCGACGCCGATAGTATTTTGTTAAACAATCCCGATTTTCTTAAAACGGCCGACGGCTTGTTTGAAGCCGTACCGCTCGAAACCTGGAAAGCTTATTTGCAGTGGGGCATCATTAAAAATTCGGCTGCCTATTTAAGCAGCGATTTTGTAAACCGTCAGTTTCAGTTCAGCCAGGTATTATCAGGTCAAAAGCAAATTACACCGCGCTGGCAGCGCATGAGCAGTATGGTTGATAACAATCTCGGCGATTTGCTGGGGCAACTGTATGTAAAAAAATACTTTAACGATTCTGCCAAGCAGCGTATGCTGATGTTGGTAAAAAACATTCAGTCAACTTTCCGCGATCGTATTAATACGCTCGACTGGATGACCGACAGCACCAAGCAACAGGCGTTGGGAAAACTGGATGCCATTGTAAACAAAATCGCTTTTCCCGATAAATGGGAAACATATCCCGGCGTGAGCGTTACATCAAACAATGTAATTGCCAATCTCCGCAACATTGATCAGTTTGAATACAATAAAATGGTAAACAAAATGGGCAAGCCGGTAGATAAAACCGAATGGGGCATGACGCCACCGACCATCAATGCGTATTACAATCCGTCAAATAATGAAATCGCTTTTCCGGCAGGCATTCTCCAGTTTCCGTTCTTCGATTTTGGCGCTGATGACGCGGTAAATTATGGCGGCATTGCAGCCGTAATCGGTCATGAATTAACGCATGGTTTTGACGATGAAGGCAGGCAATATGCCGCAGACGGAAATCTGAAAGAATGGTGGACAAAAGCCGATGAAGAGAAATTTAATGAAAGAGCCGATAAAGTGGCAGCGCAGTATGATGCCTTTACGGTGAATGATAGCCTGCACGTAAACGGCAAACTTACTCTTGGCGAAAACTTGGCCGATCTGGGCGGCTTAAACATCGCTTATCAGGCTTTTAAAAATACAAGTGAAGGCAAGAGCGATAAAAAAATAAACGGCTTTACGCCCGATCAGCGTTTCTTTTTAAGCTGGGCGCAGGTTTGGCGCAGCAACATCACGCCCGAATATGCGGCGCAACTGGTGGTGGTAGATCCGCATTCGCCGGGCACGTATCGCTGCAACGGTCCGGTAAGCAACATGGATGCCTGGTATAAGGCTTTTGACGTGCAGCCCGGCGATGCCATGTATAAACCCGAACCGGCAAGAATTAAGGTTTGGTAAACTGATAAATTATTATCATAAAAAAGCCGTTGCTGATTATCAGCAACGGCTTTTTTGTAATTGAGATTTTTAATACAATTACGATTTCATATTGATAAACTGAAGCGGCAGATTCAGATTCGCTTCTTTTAGTTTTGCAATTACATCCTGCAAATCATCAATCTTTTTTCCGGTTACGCGCACCACATCATCCATAATCTGAGCTTGTACTTTTGAGCCGCTGTCTTTAATCAGCTTCACAATTTTCTTTGCATCTTCCTGTTTCAAACCATTGGTTACCGGCACTTCTTTCTTCACTACTTTACCGCTTGGGTAAGCGTCTTTATCAAAATTAAAAGCGGCTGCGCTGATGCCCTGTTTCATGCTGCGGCTGATGATGACATCAATCACCTGCTTCATTTTCATATCGCTTTCCACTTCCAGATTCAC
This sequence comes from Ilyomonas sp., assembly GCA_965219515.1. Taxonomy (GTDB): domain Bacteria; phylum Bacteroidota; class Bacteroidia; order Chitinophagales; family Chitinophagaceae; genus Ilyomonas. The sequence continues at coordinate 4,061,502 of OZ244776.1, read as the reverse complement.
TACATAATCTTTCTTATTCAAATCAATTACAACCGGCGAATTTTTAAAATCGAAACGATTATTAATTTCTTTCTTTACGGTATTGATGGCATTGTCTAATGTTTGTAAATCTACCTGACTTACTATATCGAATGATGGCATGGCTGTATAAAATTAAAAATGAGAAATGTATTGTTTTAAACCGCAAAGTTAGCTTTCCGTATCTTTTTTCCACACCGTTTCGGGATAAAAAACCCGCGTTAGAAACAAGCCTTGCGGCGGCACAGAAAAATCGGCTTTGCGGCAATCTCTGGCTTCAATGATGCTTGCAAAATCTTCGGTAGAAAGAATGCCTCTGCCTGCTTTAAGCATCGTGCCGGTAAGCCCGCGTACCATACCGCGCAGAAAACGATTGGCAGAAATATAAAACACAATCTCTTCATCCGTTTGTTTCCATTCTGCCTGTCTTATTTCGCATAAAAATGTTTTTACCTGCGTGTTGCGTTTTGAAAATGAAGTAAAATCGGTATAAGAAAAAAGCAACAAAGCCGCTTTGTTTAAAGAATCAACATGCAGATGATAAGGATAATAATAAGCGCGATCCTGCAGGAATGGATTTTTTTTCCGGTAAATCCTATATTCATAGGAACGTTCCAGCGCATCGAAGCGGCAATGCGCATCATCCTTTACTTTGCTGATTCTTTTTACCGTAATGTCTTTTGGTAAAATGGCATTTAACCGATAAATAATTTCCTGGCGATCAGTCATTTTTTCGCTATCAAAATGAAAGTAATTCTGCAGCGCATGAACGCCGGCATCTGTGCGCGAAGAGCCGGTTAATTCAATGGCATGCTTGTGTAAAATTTGCCATGCGTTTTCAATTTCCGACTGAATGGTAACGGCGTTATTTTGTTTTTGAAAACCACTGTATGCGGTGCCTTTGTAAGCCACTTCCAAAAAATATCTCGGCATTGCTGTTACTGAATAAGAGCTTTAAAACGATCTTTATAATAACTGTCTATCAATGTATTCTGCAGTTGCGAAAAATTGAAAAAATCGGATACGGACGGATATACGGCGCTATAAAAACCATAACGGTTTTCATCCGACAAAAAGAGGTTTCCCAAATCTTTTACTTGGTCTGTAGTAACGCATTTATCGCGCAAAGTTTTTTTAACGGCCGCCAGAACGGCGTCCTGATTATCCAATGAAATAATTTTCTTTTTTAATTTCTCGGCATCGTAGCTGCTAAGCATTTTTTCGCAGTTGCTGTTTATCTGTACATTCGGTTTTGCGCTGCCGTTGTTGGCTGTGTTTGCATCAGTCATGTCAGATTGTGAAACCGCAGTATTGGCTTTATTGTTATTGAAAAAAGGATTTTCCACTTTACCTTTTGCTGTATCTGCCATGGCAGCTTTTGTTTCTACGCTCGTTGTGTCGGCAAACGGTATGAACGCATGAATGGTATCTTTATCTGCATTATCCAAAAAAATTAAATCAGTTCCGTTTTTGCTTACGTTCTCCGAAGCTTTTACAATAGCAGAACCCGAATCTTTTTTCGTTTTCTTTTGCAAAGAACGATCAGGTTTTTCCGAATAAGTTTTTATAATGCTATCTATTTCAGCCTGTGTATCGTATGCCTGCTGAGCAACCGTTTGCAAACTGCTGTCGGCGGCAACTTCATTATTGGCCGCAACCGGCATCAAATCTTTCAAAACAGCAACCGGCGGTTCGGCAGCCGCCTTTGTTGTGTCTGTTTTAACTACGCGCTGCCGGTTTAGCGTAGAGTCGTTAATGGCGTTTGCCAGCATATTGCCAAACGGGTTGCTGTTGTCTGTGGTTGCGGCTTGCTGCGCCGTTTGTTCGCCTGCTGCGGCTGCATTCACATTCATTACAATATCTGTGGTTTGAAAATTGAATAAGCCCCATCCTTTGTCATTAAAGTTCTTCAATGCATATCCGTAATCTTTATTTGCCACAGAAAGATTAAATGTTTGTTCGGGATACAGGTTTTTGGGAAACCCGATTTGTATGGTAAATGCGCCATCGGTAAGTTTTGGCAAAATGATGTAGCCGATAGCAGAAGAGCTATAATTTTTATCGCCGTATTTTACATAAAACGGCTGCTGGTTATCTGCCTGAATATAAACAAAATGATATTGCTGCGCCATCGAAGACAAAGACAACAACAACACAATACAAACGATACTTACCTTACAAAGAATACACTTTAACATTCACAACGTTGTTTGTTTGCAAAAATACCATTTAACAGCAAGCCGCTTATCAACATTTACTCTACCACTTTTTCAATATGCACCAGCCTGCCGTCGGTGCTGAGACCTTCGACAATTACCCGGAATGCATCGCTTACATCATTGTTATAAAAAGTGAATTTCAACCTGTGATTTTCCAGCGTAGTTAATATTGTAGAATTCCAATACAGCGTACTGCGTACATCTTCCGCTTCGTTTCGCGGGTCTATGGTTCCGTAATTCGGCGAATAAAATTCTTTTACGGCAGTATAGCCGATTACCGTTCTCGAAGGCATTCCTTTTCCTTTTTCCAACGGCTGATCGCCGCCTTTTTTTGTATAAACCGCAATGGCACCGCTGGCGCCGTTAAAGCCGCCCATAAACGGCGGCGGAAATACTTTTATATAAGCGATGTCCGAAACCGAAGTGCTGCTTAGCTGGTTCACATCTGAAGGCACTTCGTTAAGATAAACCGTTGGCGTACCACCGCGCCAGGTCATGCTGGCGCCATTGCCGTTGGCGCTTATCTGCAAACCCGCCACTTTACCCTGCAGGTAAGTAAATATGTTTTGATAGCTGTTGGCAAATACATCGTTGGTTAAATCGAACTGGTAGGCATCGCCGCTTTGAAATAAACCGCTGGCATATTTTTCATCCAGTTTTTGCAACGGCGATTTTGCTTTGGTGGTAACGGTTACGTTCTGCAGGGTAGTGCCTTTCAGCATTTCGTTCAAACGCGCTTCTTCATTCGCAAGAAAACGAAGCCGCGCATTGCCGGAGGTATCTAACAACGCCATTTTCGATTTATCTAACGAAATGTGTTTTGGCGCCGGAATCACACTGTTCATAAACCGCACTTCACTGATGTCGCCAAATGATTTGTTGGTAAACTGATAATAAATTTTGGTAGAATCGAACAGCACAATATTCGGTTCCTGAAATGTACCGTCGGGTTTAATATCGGCGGTTATAACCTGGCGGCTGGAATCTTTCCCTTCCAGGATGGCAAACAAGCCGCCTGCCGAACGAAGCTGCGTACTGTTTGCGCCATAAATTTTACCCGAAAAAGTAAGATAGTCTTTCTCTGCCGGATATTTCATTTGCGGCATATCTCCTTTTACAATCGCTTCCCAGTTATACCTGCGCCAGCCGTGCGTAAGCATTACCAGATCAAGATGTCTGGCAACGCTGTCGGTGTTGTTTGAAAAATAGTATTGCGGTTTGTAAACAGCGCCCTGCAGATCACCGGCTAACAACAACTGCGAAATGATGTTGTTGCTGCTGTCAATACCAATGCCTTTATCGGTTACGGCAAGAGACAAGTTACCAATAACAGAATCGGGCATACTGATTTCAATGGTATTCATTCCTCTTTTACCCAAACCCAGACTGGTAAAGCCAACTTCCGGGTTAAAAGCAGCATCGTTGTTATTTACAAAGCAAACGCGCTCTGCCAGCGGCTTCCAGTCGCTGCTAAACAACGTAATCTGCAATACGCCCGTTATCAGTTCCGATGTAGGAATACCTCCGCCGATGCTGGTAGTTTGTTCTAAGTTGGCGTTGGCCAAATACACCAGGTGCTGGTGCATGGTAGCTGCAATATGAAGCTGTTTCAGATTGTCGGGCGCGTTATCGGTGCGGCGAATAATGAATGTTTTTTTGCCTTCTGCAAACGAGATTTCCATGTTTACGCCGGCGGCAGTTGCCGGTGGTAATGCAGTTGTATGAGCCGTGTTTTGTTCATCGTACCATTTGGCGGTGTATGTTTCTCCCGGCAGATAAGTAATATGAATACTGCCCATGCCGTTGTGTTCGGTTCGGATGGTGTCAACAACAGCATTTTTATTATTGAGAATTACGCCTTTTATGTTCACCGGTCTGCCATACTGATCATTTGCCAGAAAAGCGATTCGCGAAGGCAATCCTTCCACCGCATCGCCGCCTTCGGGAAAGAAATGCAGCGAAGGAAGAATGGCAATCTTAGCAATGGCTTTCGGTGTTGTTTTCTGTGTAACCGAAATATTTTTTTCGAATAAATAAGACGTATCCCAGTTCAGCATCCAGGTGGTGTAAGCTTTTACATGCAGCGCAAAACTGCTGAGGCTGTCGGGTATAACAAATTCGCCGGCGGCGCCCGATTGCACAACCGGAAAAATGGAATGGGCCAGTAAATTTCCGTTGACATCATACCAGTCGGTATAGCAGTTTTTGCTGATGTCGGACGGCAATTCGCCCGCCATCAGATAGGCTTTAAACCAGACCGTTTCGCCGGGTGCATAAGCCGGTTTATCAAACTGAACATATATGCGCTCGGGCTGGTATTTTTCAGCATACGCAGCAAGTGTGGTATCTATGCGCTGTGCATACGATGTTGTGAAAAAGAAACAAGCCAGAGAAGTAACAAGTAATAAGGTGAATCGCATCATACGACGTATTGATAAGAAGTGCTCAAATTAAAGCCATAATAAGAAACTAAAAGCGAACCTTAACAAAACGGCAACGGTGGGAAAGCTGTCAGCGTTAAGCTATCGACAGTCAGCAGTAAGCTATCCAAAACAAAACCGGCAACAATCAGCGCATTCCACACCTCATACCTGAAACCTTATGCCCCAAACCTCACGCCTCTCTAAAAACTATCCTTTCCCGTTTCGCGCAAATGCACCGGATCGGGTTGTTTTTTGCGAAGCCGCAGATTCAGCAACTCTACCAAAAACGAAAACGCCATGGCGAAATACACATAGTTTTTCAGATGCAGCGATTCGGCTTTCTCGCTGTCGAAACCTTCTACAATCAATATAAAGCCAATCATGACTAAAAACGATAAAGCCAGCATTTTAATGGTAGGATGCTGATCAATAAAGGCGGCGATTTTCGGCGAAAACAAAAACATAATAATCATGGCAATTACAACAGCAGCAATCATAATTTCTACATGCTTTGCCGTGCCGCCCGCCGTAATAATGCTGTCGAAGCTAAACACGGCGTCTATCAGAATAATCTGCGCGATGGCATTGCCAAAAGCCAGTTGGCTGCCTTTGCCTTCAGCGTGTTCGTCTTCGCCTTCCAGCTTGTAATGAATTTCCTTTACACTTTTATAAATGAGAAACAAGCCGCCACCAAGCATTACCAGACTGGCCAGATCGAAGCCTTTGCCAAACCAGCTTTCGGGAATGATGTAATTGCCTTTTTGCGATAGCAGCCACGTTAAGCCAAGCAGCATAACAGATCGCACAATGATGCCCGCAATCATCCAGATCAGGCGCGCCCGCTTCTGCAGCGGCTTTTCAACGCGGTTGATAAGAATGCTTACGAATATAACATTGTCAATCCCGAGAACAATCTCGAGAATAACAAGAACAAAAAAGGAAATGATATTATCTGCGGTAAATAAATGCGACATTTGAAACGATGAGTTTCAGCAAATATAAAAGCTATCTGACGGCGAACTTACCTAAATGAGTCAAGATGCCGGTTGATGTTTTTTACGATGCCCGGACCTTCATAAATAAAGCCCGTCCACACCTGAACCAGCGAAGCGCCCGCATCGGTTTTTTCTTTTGCATCTTCACCCGTAAAAATGCCGCCGCTTGCTATAATTGGTGTCTGTGGCAGGTTTTTATGCAGATAAGAAATAACCTCTGTTGATCTTTCTGTTAACGGTTTTCCACTAAGCCCGCCCGAACCGATGTCAGCAATCTTTTTTTGGGAAGTCTGTAACTTTTCGCGGCTGATGGTTGTATTGGTGGCTACCAGCCCATCAAGCTTTGTTTCGGTTGTTAATGCTATTATATCATCAAGCTGAGACATGGTAAGATCGGGCGCGATTTTAAGCAGCAAAGGCTTTTTTTGCACCAATCCGTAATTGATATTTTGCAGCTCGGATAATATTTTTTGCAAGGCATTTTTGTGCTGCAAAGCGCGCAACCCGGGCGTGTTGGGGCTGCTTACATTTACCACAAAATAACCGGCAGCATCGTTCAACCGGCTAAAACAAATGTTGTAATCTTTCCAGGCGTTTTCGTTTGCCGTCGTTTTATTTTTACCAATGTTGCAGCCAATAATTAGTTGACGGTTGTCGGTTGTCGGTTGTCGGTTATTCCATTTTATCAGTCGTTTTTTTATCATTTCGACACCGTCGTTATTAAAACCCATCCGGTTGATTAGCGCTTTGTCTTTCGGCAACCGGAACAATCTCGGCTTTGCGTTTCCCGGCTGCGGCAACGGCGTTACGGTTCCTGTTTCTATAAAACCAAAACCGAGGGCAGCCAGTTCGTTCAGGTACATTGCATTTTTATCGAACCCTGCCCCTAACCCAACCGGATTTTGAAACGGTAAACCGAATATATTTTTTTGAAGTGATGAACTTTTGTATTGATACAACGTCTTTGCAACCGATTTTGCAAACGGAGTGTATTTTAAAAAATTCATGGCTGCGTAGTGTGCCTGCTCGGTTTCCAATAAAAAAAGAAGACGTCTTACAAGTGAATACATTTATAAAAAGCTTGTAGATATATTATATAATTTGCAGTACGATATAAAAAAAACTTAGCTGTATGGAAAACAAGCAAAACGTTTTCAAATGCTGGTTCGAGAAATTTTCGGCCAAAATAACAAAGATCAGCGGCAGTCCCGCCGCATTTATCGGGGCGTTTGCCATTGTGCTGATCTGGGGAATTACGGGTCCTGTTTTTCACTATTCAGAAACCTGGCAGCTTGTTATTAATACCGGCACCACGATTATTACATTTCTTATGGTATTTGTTATTCAGCAAAGTGCCAATAAAGATACCATGGCCATTCATTTAAAACTAAATGAGCTGATTGCGGCTACCAAAGGTGCCAGCAACCGCCTGATAAGTTCTGAAGAATTAACGGGTGAAGAATTGGAAACGATAAAAAAATTCTATCATTTTTTGTCAGAAAAATCGAAATCAGAAATGGACATAAAATCAACCCATTCCATAGAAGAAGCAGAAGAAAATACGCAGGAAAAGAAGATGGAACTGCAAAATTAGAAGCTGTTTTTCCACATCATGCTTTCTACCGGCTTATCGGTTTGCCGGCTGTATTTGGCGCTTTTCTTTTCGTTGTATTTAACTTCAATTTCACCATCTACCGGAAAATAAATTAACTGACCAATGGGCATAGCGTTATAAATTCTTACCGGCTGCTTAACCGAAATTTCCAGTGTCCAATGTCCGCAAAATCCAACATCGCCTTTACCCGCCGTAGCGTGAATATCAATACCCAAACGCCCGGTAGAAGATTTGCCTTCCAAAAACGGAACATGCTCGAGCGTTTCGGTATATTCCAGCGTTGAACCCAGATAAAAAATATGCGGATACAACACAAAACCTTCTTCCGGAATTTCAAAATATTCTATTTCATTGTGCTTTCTGGCGTCTAAAATATGCTCGCGGTAGGTAGCCAGCCATTTGCTTAGATGCACATCGTAGCTGTTGCTGCCAAGGCAATCACGGCTGTAAGGCAAAATTTTTATGCTTCCCTTTTCTATTTCTTCCAGTATGCGCTTGTCTGATAAAATCATGTCGGCTACATTTACGGCTGCAAATAAATTGTAAATCTGCCAACAAACCGTAATTTCTTTTGCCATTACTACTTCAAAAAAATATCGGCGCACAAACAAAACTGGCTGTCTGGAAAATAGAGGAACCCGAAGCTTTTTTTTCAGAAACGGTGCATCTTAACCAGGAAATCAAACATCCGCATAAACGCCTCCAGCATCTTGCCGGGCGATACATATTATCGTTGTTGTTTGCCGATTTTCCCTTTCGGGAAATCTTAGTAAACAAGGCAGGCAAACCTTATCTGTTGTCGAACCAATATCAATTTTCCGTTTCGCATTGCGCCGATTATGCCGCAGCTATTATTAGTGCCGAAAAGCAATGCGGCATTGACATCGAATTGTTTTCGTTTAAAACGGAACTGGTAAAACATAAATATCTGAGCTATGATGAATTGTTTTATCTTGATTCGTTACAAAAAAAACAAGACTTGTTTCCTAACCAATATGCGCTTTATACCATTTGCTGGTGCGCCAAAGAAGCCGTATATAAATGGTGGGGAAAAGGCAAAATTGATTTTAAAAAAAATATGCAGATTCAAAATATTGACATCGAAAATCAATGCATAGAGGTTTCTTTTGCGGCAGCATCCTTTGAAGTATTGCTGTCAATAAACATGGTGCTGTTTCAACAATTAAGTATCGTTTGGACGGCTACCGCAAAAATTTACTAAAGTTTCCGGATTCCGTTTTAACGCAGTTATGTACGTTATCTTTGATTTGTAATGATCAAGCTTATATCACTTATTCCTGCCATTATTCTTATTAACTGATACAGAACTAATATCATTTCACAAAAAATTAAATTGGAAATATGAATGCAGAAGTAGCGCAGTTTGAACTGCTGAAAGGTGGCGAATGGATGATAAAAGAATCTCATCCGTCTGATATATTTATTCCTGTAGAATTGAGCGAAGAACAGTTGATGATGCAGGATATGTGTCATCAGTTTCTGAATGCGGAGGTTATGCCCAATTTAGACAGGATAGACAATCAGGAACCAGGATTGATGAAAGAGTTAATGACCAAAGCCGGCGAGCAGGGTTTATTGGCGCTTTCTGTGCCGGAAGAATATGGCGGACTGGGTAAAGATTTTATTACTTCCATCGCCGTAAATGAAGCGGTTGGCGAAGGATTTTCGTTTGCCGTTGCTTTTGCCGCTCATACCGGCATCGGCACATTGCCTGTTTTATATTTTGGAACAGAAGAGCAAAAACAGAAATATCTGCCCGCGCTGGCTTCCGGTGAAATAGTCGGGGCTTACGGCCTAACCGAACCAAACAGCGGCAGCGATGCCTTAGGTGCCAAAACTACCGCGCGGCTGAGCGAAGATGGCAGTTACTATCTTCTGAACGGGCAGAAATGCTGGATAACAAACGGCGGCTTTGCCAAAGTGTTTATCATATTTGCCAAAATAGACGGCGATAAATTTACCGCCTTTATTGTAGAGCGTGGATACGAAGGATTTACCAACGGGCCGGAAGAACATAAAATGGGCATCAAAGGCTCATCAACCGTGCAACTGTATTTTCAGGATTGCAAAGTGCCGGTAGAAAATATTTTGGGAGAAATCGGGCGCGGACACATCATCGCTTTTAATATTTTAAACATCGGGCGTTTGAAACTGGCCGCAGATTGCGGCGGCGCAAGCAAGTTTGTAACTGACATTGCGGTGCAATATGCCAAAACCCGCGAACAGTTTAAAATATCCATTTCGCGTTTTGGCGCCATTAAACACAAATTAGCAGAAATGGCGATTTTGTGTTGGGTGAACCAGTCGGGCTTGTATCGCGTATCAAAATGGATTGATGATAAGGAAAAAGAAGTATTATCAAACGGAACGGCACCAAACCAGGCGTTGCTAAGCGCTGCTGAAGAATATGCCATCGAATGCGCTATCATGAAAGTGTTTGGCAGCGAAGTGCTTGATTTTTGCGTGGATGAATGCCTGCAAATTCATGGTGGCAACGGTTTTAGCGCTGAATATGTCATCAGCCGTGCTTACCAGGACAGCCGCATCAACCGCATCTTTGAAGGAACCAATGAAATTAATCGTTTGCTGATTGTAGATATGACGCTCAAGCGCGCCATGAAAGGCAGGCTCGACCTGATGCCGGCTGCCATGAATGTATCTAAAGAACTAATGAGCATTCCCGATTTTAGTAACGATGACGAATCTTCTTTTGCAAAAGAAAAAAAGTACATTGTCAACTTTAAAAAAGCGATTCTTTTGGTGGCAGGCGCGGCGGTGCAAAAGCTGATGATGAAATTAGATAAAGAACAGGAAGTGCTGATGAACATTGCCGATATGGCGATACAAACTTATCTGGCGGAAAGCGCATTGCTGCGTGCCAGTAAGCTGGCGGAAATAAAAGGGGAAGAAGCGGCTTCTTTGCAGGCAGATATAGCCCGTACGTTTATGTATGATGCCGCCGACAAAATAAGCAAAGCCGGTAAAGACGCCATCAACAGTTTTGCCGAAGGCGATGAACTGCGCATGATGCACATGGGTTTAAAACGCTTTACCAAAGCAGAGCCCTTTAACACAAAAGCCGCACGGCGGCGCATAGCAGATAAGATGATAGAAGAAAACAGGTATTGTTTTTAATGGTAATGTAAAAAATAAATTATAAAAAAGCTTCTGTAAACAGAGGCTTTTTTGTTTGGCAAAAAATTATTCTGCTGCTCAATTGTGTAACATCAGCCATATCCTTTACTTTGGTTCTTTAATTTATCTCCGCTTATGTCTTCAGCTACCACTGCCAACCAACGTTTTTTATCGCTTGATGTGTTCAGAGGTCTCACCATTTGCTTTATGATAATTGTGAACACGCCCGGCAACTATGAAACTACGTTTCCGGCTTTGCTTCATGCAAAATGGAATGGTTTTACGCCAACCGATCTGGTGTTTCCCTCATTCATGTTTGCCGTTGGCAACGCCATGAGTTTTGCCATGATAAAGTGGCAGGGCAAACCAGCATCTTACGTGCTGGGCAAAGTTTTTAAACGCACGATTCTTATTTTTGCACTTGGCTTTTTATTGTATTGGTTTCCGTTTTTTTATAATGATGATACGGGGCATCTTGCCCTTAATCCCTTGTCCGAAACCCGCATCTTCGGCGTGTTGCAGCGCATTGCGCTGGCATATTGTTTTGCTTCGCTGATGCTCTATTTTTTAAAAACGCGAACTACGGTTATCATCACCTGCCTCATTCTTGTTCTGTACTGGATAGTAATGTATGCCTTCGGCGATCCGGCCGACCCGTACGGAATTCATACCAACGCCGTTTTGCAACTGGATACATGGCTGATTGGCACAAAGCATTTGTACACAGGCGAAGGTTTTCCGTTTGATCCCGAAGGTTTTTTAAGCACCTTTCCTTCCATCGCCAATGTGGTAGCCGGTTATGTGGCTGGTCAATACATCCGCCGCAAAGGCAATACGTATGAAGGTCTTACAAAACTACTGCTGGCAGGCTTTCTTCTTCTTGTCATCGCTCATTTCTGGAACTATGTATTTCCCATCAACAAAAAATTATGGACCAGCTCTTTTGTGCTTCATACCGTTGCGCTGGACTGCATGATTTTGTCGCTGATTATGTATGTGGTTGATTTTCGCGGCAGCCGCGGCTGGACGTATTTTTTTGAAGTATTGGGTAAAAATCCCCTGTTTATTTACTTACTGTCTGAATTACTGATTACCGTTTTATATATGATTCAGGTACAGCCCGGCGTATCCGTTTTTAACTGGCTGTTTCTGAATATTTTTAGTTACACATCTGGCTATGTAGGTTCGTTTCTGCAAGCCGTTTTTTATATGCTGGTTTGCTGGAGCGTAGGATATTGGCTGGATAAAAAGCGCATTTATGTGCGGGTGTAGCCTATTTATTACACTGTTAATTAAATTATTTTAAGGTTTTGGTAGATTAGGACACCTGCATGTCTTAAAAAACCATCCCAAGGGAATGACATGTTTGTGGTAGCAGATAAATCAATTTTTAAATGATGCGACTCCTTCGAAGTCGAATAAAGTCATTCTTTTATTCTACAAACATGTGAACCTTACAGGTTCAAAATACATTCCATTCAATAGATACAATTTTCATCGGACAGTGATGGTAAAGACACCTCCCAAAAAATTATAAATAAGTAACTGATACGTTATATGTAATATCATTCGGATAATGAAAACAATATAAATCACATTACCGAAACGCAATCTCAGCCTGGCTTTCAATAACACAACATTAAATATCTTCAGTATCAATTTGGATAATGCGCAAGTTTATCAACCTACTTTTTATAAGTACAACGTAAACTCCATTACCCTTCTCCATTGCCACTGTCGCTACTATTGTTTCTCTTTTTAAAAAGATCAAAATCGCCGTCGCCAAACTTATAGCTTAACGTAAACCGGAATGTGCGCACACTCCAGCGGCGATACGAATCCTGGTAAAAATCATCGGTATCATAAATGGTGCCCCAGCGACGCGTATTAAATACATCGTTGATGTTGAACGAAAATGCGGCTTTCCGGTTTTTTAAAAACTCTTTGCGCAGCGCAAAATCCGACACAAACTGATCTTTGGTTTTGCCCTGTGGCAGCACACGCGGCGCTTCGTAGTCCGCGGTCATCTGAAAGCTAAGATTGTTAAACAAATTTTTATTTTCAGTTACAATTTTATAATTGGCTATCAGTTTGGTATCCCAGTTAAATCCTTCGTTATTCAAATTTAATTTATTTACCTGCGCGCTTGTTTTGCGGTATTGCAAATCAAGATTATAAGTAAGATCAAGATTTTTAAACAACTTTTTTTGCAATGTAAACTCGGCGCCCATACGGTTTGTATAACCGGCGTTGATGTAAGTATTTAAAATGGCATTTGGCGATACGCCGGCATCCAGCAACTGCCCATACAATTCGCTGGTAAGCGTATCGCTGTAACCCGTAATATCGCCCTGGTTGTTTTTAAAATATAACACGGCTAAAAAACTTCCGCTTTTATATTGGTTAAAATAATTCAGCTCGAACGAGTTGGTATATTCCGGCCGCAAAGCAGGATTGCCCTGCCTGATGTTCAGCGGATCATTGATATCAACAAACGGATTTACTTCCCAAAAGCGCGGTCTTCTCACGCGCCGGGAATAGTTAAGCTGAATGTCCTGCTGCTCATCGAGCTTTCGGGTAATGAAGATGCTGGGAAACAAAGCGTCCCATATATTTTTAAAATTCTCGGGATATTTATAACCAAAGGATAAAGCACTGTCTAAGAGTTTACCGTCTAATTTTGAAAATTCAGTTCGCAAGCCAACCTGGTACTGAAATTTATTCCATTTATTGGCATAGTTCACGTAACCGGCGTTAATTGTTTCCTTGTATTTATAATTGCTGCTCAACGGCAGTTTTGTTTCTCCGCCGTTGCCAACGGTAAAAGTTCCGAAATTGGTAGTGGTATTACTCTGGTAACTTCTGATGCCAAATTCAATGCGCTTGCTTTCGCTTACCTTATTGCTGTAATCTGCCTGAATGGTAAGCTGATTGTCTTTACCGGAGCCATCATTTCGCACGTTCGACTGTGGCTGGTAAACAGTTCCGTCCGGATTAAAATAATTATTGATGATGCTTGCCCGGTTCGACCTGTTTCCCTGGTTATAAGTAACGTCTGCGGTCAGCTTCTGATCGGGTGTTTTGTATGTTTTATCAAAGCTCAACCGGCTGCTGGTTCGGTTAAAATCGCCCCTGCCGTCAGTAAACCGAAGCCCGTTATAATCCGGCTGTTGCAGAACAGTAAGGTATTGCTGGTTTTGTTCTTCATGATTGTTGAATCTGCCGTTATGAAACCCTTGCGTAAAAGAAAGCGTGGTTTTTGGATCAATAAAATAATCGGCGCCAATGCGGAACGAAGTAAATTTCCGGCTTCTTTTGTTTTCCGAATTTTGATTGAAGTAATCCGTTATCACGCCATTGTCTTTATTAATGCGATAGGTTTTTTCGGTTGTGGTGCCACCCGACTGATTGTAGTTTCCGCTTCCGTAGAGGTTAAACGATTTTTGACGAAGGTTCAGACTCAAATTGCCATTCAGCACATCGGGTGTACCAACGCCGACGGAAGCAATGCCGTTAAAGCCGGATTTCCTGTTTTGTTTTAAAATAATATTGATAACGCCACCCGCACTGGAAGCATCAAACTTTGCGGATGGATTGGTAACCAGTTCCACACGTTCAATGTCATCAGCCGGAATCTGGTCGAGCGTAAGAATGGTGGGGCGACCATCAATCAGAATTTGCGGACTGCTGTTACGCATCTGCACATTGCCATCCACGTCAACCGTCAGCGAGGGAATATTTTTCATTACATCTACCGCCGTTCCGCCCTGAGACGTAATATTTTTTTCTACATTAAATATCTTCCTGTCAATGCCAAACTCCATGGCCGGCTTTGCGGTTGTGGTAACCACCACGTTTGCCAGACTATTTGCTGCGGGTGCAAGTTCTATTGGTGCAAGCTGTTTGCTGATAATGCTTTTTCTGCCCGTTTCTTCATCCTGCGGCTCGGCAAAAGAAACCGTTCTGCTGCCTGTGCCATACCCAACCGCCGTAATGATAACGTTATACTGCTCGTTAAACGGGATGCGCGTAATCTCGAACGAGCCGTCTTTTGCCGAGATTTTTAACGTGGAAAAAAAATTGTCTGAGCTTACGCTGCCTGCGCCGGCATTCACCGTTTCTACTTTTACCACCGCGCCTTCAATGGCTTTATCAGTCAGCTTATCCGTAATTTTTCCGCGAAGCGTGATGCTGACACCTTCATAACCGGATTTGGGAACTACATCCTGGGCAGAAACATGACAAATAAATAAACCGAAAAGACAGATAAGTGCTAAACATTTCATAGGTAATTTTTTTCTTTTTTTTATAGCGGTATTCGGGCGGTTTGCAACCGGCATAAGTATAATGAATTATCAATTACCTTACCACCCATAAAATGCTAAAAAATAAAAAGGCATAAACGTGTTTTTTTAACACTTATTCATTTGGTGAACTGTAATATGGGCAGTGAAATAAAGGTTATATGAAATGAGTTTCGACTGTTGGATTTTTTAAAAGAGCGGAAGTGAATGCATTTATTATTTGATAAATTTTATTGTTATTTTCTGCCTTTGTTGGTGAGGAACACCAAAAGGGGCGAAAAATAATTGCAGAGTTGTTATTTGTGCCATTTCCATAAGGCGAAGATGATTTTCCTGTATTTGTAATGATCTCTGCCAACTCGGCATTTACAAACTGATCGTACCAGTTGCCTTTCATTCTGGCATAATGTGCCGCATGGGTAAGCTCATGATATGCGATAGTTTTTAAATCATCGAAACGGAAGATATTATACAAGTTATCAGTAAACTTTAAAATAGTAAACTTTAGTTTTACCAGCCTCATTAAGTGTTAAATCGGGTCTCCATTGCTGGAGAAAATAAAAATGCTGATTGGTTGATGCAAAATTTATAGTAAAGGCAGCTTTTGTGCATTTATCATTTTCTCTGTAAACATTAGCTGCATTGCTAATTGTAAGCACATATTTTCCGGTATCTTTTGCAATCACAGATAGCTTAAATACATAGTTTCCATTCTCTTCGTTAAAAATCACCTCTTGTTGGCTTAAAGGATCAGTAGAATTAATTTTCTTCCCCTTAAGTACCCTGTCAAAATTATCTACTAATTAACTTTTTTAAAGTTGATGAATAAATTTTTACCGATGG
This sequence comes from Ilyomonas sp., assembly GCA_965219515.1. Taxonomy (GTDB): domain Bacteria; phylum Bacteroidota; class Bacteroidia; order Chitinophagales; family Chitinophagaceae; genus Ilyomonas. Next base: position 4,045,929 of record OZ244776.1, on the reverse strand, counting down.
CATGTAAAATAAGCATCGTTGCATAGCAAAGTTGTTCATCGGTTTCATAGTCTTTGGTTTGTATCCATCTGGCTTTCATTTCTTTCCAAAGTCTTTCAATAATATTTAAATGGGGTGAGTAAGGCGGCAGATAAAAAATAAATAATTGCCTTTTTGCCCATACTTTTTGCATGGCTTTCATTGCTTTTGACTGATGAACTTTTGCATTGTCCAATACGATAACCGTGTGCTTTTTTATCTGATAAGAAAACTCATTTATTTTTTCGATGATAAAGTTGGTGGTAATGGTTTCGTAAGTGGTCGCATGCTCGAACTGATTCTCTCTTGTTATGATTCCAAAACAATTGATACGCTTGCCTTTAGCTGACTTTATACTAATGTTTTCATCTGTAAACTGCCAGCCATAAGGCACATAGCCTTCTTCTGATATTTGTACCTCATCGCCATAATACAAATCAATTTCTGACTTGCCATAACGTTGTTCTAATAACTGAAGTTCCTGTAGTTTATAGTCATAAAATTCTTTATCACATCCGCCTTTAGGTCGTTTTCTTATTCGCTTGTAACGGCAGTGATGACTTTTAAAAAACGCGTAAGCGTTTCGTTACTCATCTTTTTGCCTGTATTTTCTTCAACAATCTGACGGGCTTGTGATAATCGTTGCCGCTCTTGTTCTATGGCTGCTCTTACTATACTTACATGTTCTTCTGCCAATATCGGTTTTCTGCCCTGTCCTGGCTTTGTGCGTAACCCTGTTATGCCATTGCTGTCATAACGGTTCAGCCAATTATAAACACTTGCCATATTGCTGCTTAAAATAACAGCAATGTCTTTAGTCGTGTAGCTTTCTGACTTTAATAAAACCATTTTGCAGCGCTGACGAAAACTGTGGTTTGATTCCGTTTTATACAGATGTTCCAACGCTTGCTTAGCTTCTTTGCTTAGTACTATTTCTTTGATTTTTCTTGACACACTGTTTTAACGTCTTTAATTCTATTTAATTTTGACAGGGTACTTAATTATAAATAAATTGAAATTGTTTATAGCTCCAAGCGTTTCATCAGATTCTGTAAATCTTAATAAAGTTATTACGTTACCTAAATTGCTAGTATTGCTATAATCAATAACATTTCTATTTTGTGTGTCAGTCAACTTTGATGGTGTGTTTACTTCTAAATAAAGTGTATCGCCGACATGAATACTATCTTTATCAGGGATAATAGTTTCTCCGATCTGAAAAGAATATACCGTTTCTGCACAACCACCGATTCCACCTTTTTTGCAAGTGCTGTAAGTACAAGTCACAAGGATGGTCAACAGAGTTATCATATTTACTGTTTTAATACCCATATTGCTGAAATAAATTAGCTACAGAACCAGAAGTAGTGTTTGTAGTGGTGTTTAAAAGATTGGTTCTGTATCCCTGCATTGTTGTTATGCTTGAATTAAAAGCATTGAAGAACTGCTGATTGGTATAATTGGCAACGGCATCAGTAATAGGATTAGGTTCATTTCTCGTGTCCAGCAAATCTTCATACAGCCCTTGCGGTATCCAGTGAAACGGATCAGCAGTTCTAAGCGGACTAAAATCTTCCAGCAAATTGATATGGCTGCTTAGCCCGTTAACCGGGAAGTTGTTTACATAACCAATGCCTTGTTCATTACTCTGCGTACTTAAAGTGGTGCCATATCTTCTATCCGCTAAAAAGTGCCCCATATAGTACGCCCAGCTTTCGCCAAGAGCAATAATAGGAGCGTTATTACCAGTGCCATTTCCGTAGTTAATAAACTTTGAAGCAGTACAAATGCTGTAAAATAACATCATCCAATGTTTGATTAGGATTCCAGTTTATAAAATAATAGACATGTTGTGAGGTATTGGCCATAGCTATGTTAAAAGTAGCTTTTTCACAACTGTGTCCATCATTTCGCCCATTACTGTAGCCATTCCCTATTCCAAAGTAATATATACCTTTAGTTTTTGCAATAATTCCTATTTTAAGCTCATAATGTCCGTTTATTTCTTCATAAGTTAATTGTTGAACACCATTAGGACTTGGAACATTTTCATTATTATATATAGTTCCTATTACAGAAAAATAGTCAAAATCTGAAACAGCATCAATAGGAATCGAGTTACTATTTTCCAATCTTGTAACGCCTAAATCAGAACCAATTGCTTTACTATTACTATAATTTACACTTACTCCGGTTGTTTGATCTTTTAATATCTGAGGTATAAATGAGGTTAAAAAGATTGTATCGCCTGTTCGAATGCTATCATAATCAGGTATAAGTTGTGAAGTAGCATTAAATGAATACTGCGCATCTATACAACCGCTTCCGGGGCAGCTCTCAAACAGAATTGAGCAACTTAACAGAAATAAAATGAAGATAAATTTTTGCATTACAAATTAATAATGATATTCTGCAAACAAACTTGTAACAAAGCCCGCGGTGCTATTGGTTGTAGTATTCAAAAGATTGGTTCTGTATCCTTGCAATGTTGTTATATTTGAATTGAATGCGTTGAACATTTGCTGATTTGTATAACCTGAGACCTGATCTAACACGGGACTACCACCTTCATTTCTTGTGTCCAACTAATCTTCATACAATCCCTGTTGTATCCAATGAAAAGAAAAATTAATAAACTTTGAAATAATAGCTGCCACTTGGATTTAAAGTGTCGATGTTTGAACTTTTTATGAAAGGATTCAAGTAGTAATGTTGTTTAGTATCTTTAAATGTAATTACAAAAGAGGCTTTCGTACAATTATCAGATTTTCGGTAAACGTTTGCAGCATTACTGACTCCTATGCTAAATGTTCCTTTGTATTTTGGAACTATACCTAATTTAAATGCATAATTATTATTAGTCTGAATAAATAAATACTCTCTTATTTGGTTAATATTAGGATTATTTATTGGTATACCCAATACTAATTTGTAATCAAAAAAATTAGCTGCAACAGTTGTACTATCGTTTTTAAACTGTCCGAAACCAATTGCAGTTCCCAAATTTTCTGCACCGCTGTAATTAACCAACCTATTACTAATGTTATCTTGTAATGTAGCAGGCGAATTTACTTCAAGCCAAAGTGTGTCACCTGTATGGATGCTATCTATATCAGGGTAAGCTTTGATATCCATTTGAAAAGAGTAAACAGTTTCCGCACAGCCTGTAATGCCTTTTTTACAAGTGCTGAAAGTTGATATCATTGCTACTGCAAGCAGCAATGATATCGAAAGGAATTTAGTAGCCATATTGCTGAAATAAATTAGCTACAGAACCAGAAGTAGTGTTTGTAGTGGTGTTTAAAAGATTGGTTCGGTATCCTTGCAATGTTGTAATTCCAGAATTAAAGGAATTAAACATCTGCTGATTGGTATAACCAGATACATTATCAATTACAGCACTTGCGTTAAAAGCGTTATCGTTTCTTATGTCCAGCAAATCTTCATACACACCCTGCGGTATCCAGTGAAACGGATCAGCAGTTCTAAGCGGACTAAAATCTTCCAGCAAATTGATATGGCTGCTTAGCCCGTTAACCGGGAAGTTATTTACATAACCAATGCCTTGTTCATTACTCTGCGTACTTAAAGTGGTGCCATATCTTCTATCCGCTAAAAAGTGCCCCATATAGTACGCCCAGCTTTCGCCAAGAGCAATAATGGGCGCATTGCTGCCGGTGCCATTTCCATAAGGCGAAGATGATTTTCCTGTATTTGTAATGATCTCTGCTAACTCGGCATTTACAAACTGATCGTACCAGTTGCCTTTCATTCTGGCATAATGTGCCGCATGGGTAAGCTCATGATATGTGGTAGTTTTTAAATCATCAGAGCGAAAAAAGCTATAAGCCGGATTGTTCCAGCCTGTATAGCTGATTGTCATATCCACTTCATGCTTTAGTACCGCCGTAAGAGCAGCTAAGCCACCTGCAATCGGATTAAGGCTAGATGCAATATTAAAGGTTACATATTCTCCCGGCAAGGTATTTAAAAACCGTTTATTAAACATAGGTGTAGAACCAGACCCATGACCAGCCAGATTTGTAACCAGAATTCTGATTTTATTTTGCGGTTGCCCTATATTTAGTGCCGTTGCAAACTCCCTGTATTCCTGCACAGCATTATGCACAGTTGCGCCTGCCCAATAGCGGTTGCCCCTGGCTTTTGCCGTAATGTCCCACTTCCGAAAATTATAATCAATGTTTGTTTTATTACCGCTAAATACCCCGAATACTTTTTTCAGCGGAAACAGCATTTGCCATAATCTTACACCTCTCATGCTGCGGACTATGGCATCGTCATTTTTACATTTCATTTCAATCCGCACCTTATGCTTGAATCTCTTCGTAAATTGAAAATGTCCGTTATTATCTGTATAAGTTCTTTCTATCTTAAACCACCGGCGGGCTACAATTCTCGCCCGGCGGATGGGCGCACGAACATAACCGCCCTGCGTGCCGCTTATTGCCAAACCCGGCAATGCCTGCGTTTCATCTACCGTTATGCCTCCGGCAGGCACTGCCGCATCAGGTGCCGGCGCAGGCGGGTTGGGCGATGTTTGGTCAAGCACACATGAATTACCATCCCAATGATAACCGGACGCGCAATCATTGGCTACGCAGGTATGTGTTGTATAATCATAGTGATAGCCGGTGCCGCAGTCTAACCCATCGGTTCCAACACCTCCATTATTTAAACTGTTTGCACCACCTCCTCCTAAAGAAGCCAGCCGTTCCGCTTCCGTTTCTACGGCAGTATAACTATCTCCGGGTATGTGAATGCTTGCCAGCACTTCGTATTGAATACCAGACGGAAAAGAAAAGTTGGCAGGCACAACCGCATATTGCCAGGTAGGTTGTTCGGCCGGTATCGAAGGATCCTGGTAATAATCACCTTCCAGCAGTATCTGATAATCTAAAGGAGCATCAAACAATTCCAATCCTTTGGCATCCATCAAAGAATCCAAATAGCTCAACTGGTCAATCGTTGGCTTAAAGCGGATATACTTATTGGTTACCGTTACGCTTACATTGGTAATGCCCAGATTGGCATACGCCTGCTGCATGTTAGGAACGAGGTAAGGATTGGTAAGCTTATTACCTAAAACAGTAGCCGTTTCGGTGGTATCGCCGTCGTGGTTTACGGCATCAAAGCTGTCAATATAAGCCGTGTTGCCGGGTGCGGCGTTGGTTATCACCTCCTTTTGATTGTTGCCCGGGTCGGTTTTACCAGACGGTTCGACAGCAAACTTTTTACAGGAAAACATCATAACAGCAACGATTGCAATAAGCAAAATAGGTAAAGAGAACTTTCTCATACAGCAGAAATAAATAATGATTGAATGGCTGATAATTGAATGAGTGATAAAAGTAAGTGAATTGCCAGCACAAATGCCATTTCGCCAATATTAAATTCTGATGAAAAAATCACCGCTGAAAACAACCGGTAACACTCTATTTTTACGATATAATTTTTTCAATTTACCTATGATAGTATTTATTACCGGCGCTACATCCGGTTTCGGAAAAGCCATTGCGCAAACTTTCGCTTCGCAAGGACATCATTGCATCATTACCGGCAGACGCGGCGACAAACTTCAGGAAGTATATGAGGAGTTAATCGCCAAAGGCGTAAACGTGTTGCCGCTGTTGCTTGATGTGCAAAACAAAGAAGCCGTTTTTTCTGCCATCGAAAAGCTGCCCGAAGAATGGAAAAACATTGATGTTCTAATAAACAATGCCGGTCTTGCCCTGGGCAGAGAACCCTTTGACGAAGCATCATTGGATGACTGGGAAACCATGATTGACACCAACGTAAAAGGCTTGCTGTATGTGTCGAAAGCCATCATTCCGCTTTTTATAAACAACAAAAAAGGGCACATCATTAACATTGGTTCTACGGCGGCAAAAGAAGTGTATCAGAACGGTAATATTTATTGCGCCACCAAAGCCGCGGCAGATGCCATCAGTAAGGCGCAGCGGATAGACTTATTGCCTCATAAAATAAAAGTAACGGCGGTGCAGCCGGGTGCGGCAGAAACAGAATTCAGCAACGTGCGTTTTAAAGGCGACGCCAAAAAAGCCGATGCCGTTTACGAAGGTTACGAGCCTTTGCAGGCGCAAGACGTAGCTGATGTGGTATATTACTGTGCCACGCTGCCACCGCATGTTTGCATCAACGATGTGGTTGTAACCTCTCTTGCGCAGGCCAATTCGTATTATACGTTTAAAGAATAAATGGAAAGTCAGAAAGGTCAGAAAAGATTGGAAGTCAGAAAGCGCTTGTATTGGTAAACGTTTAGCAAAAACTTCGTTGAAAATATCATAAAAAGGTAATGATTCAAAAGGAAAATCTATTTCCAAAAATGGAAAATTGATAAGAACATCTATATTTGCACCGGTTTTTCAAAGGATATTGGATTTTAAAACGGGGTTGGATTTTTATCCTGGCCCCTTCTTTTTTTCAGGCGGTATGATAATGACCGAAAACAATATTCGCCTTCGCTTTTCCAATTACTTCTGAGAGCTCATCAATATTTTTTTGCTTTACATTTTTTACCGATTTAAACGACTTTAACAGATCGGCTGCCGTTTGTTTGCCTATGCCTTTTATTTCTTCCAGCTCATTTTTGAATGTGCCGATCGAACGCTTTTTCCGGTGAAATGTGATGCCGAAGCGATGCACTTCGTCGCGCACACGGCGAATGAGTTTGAGGCTTTCACCGTCCCACGGCAATTTGATGGACTGGCTGTCGCCGGGAAAGAAAATTTCCTCTTCGTTTTTGGCCAGACCAACAACGGTCATCGCGCCAATCAAACCCAGTTCTTTAATGCTTTCCATGGCAGAGCTTAACTGACCTTTTCCGCCATCAATAATCACCAGTTGCGGCAGCGGCTTCTCTTCTTCTGTAAGTCTTTTATAGCGGCGATATACCACTTCTTTCATGCTGGCAAAATCGTTTATTCCCGTTACGGTTTTGATGTTGTATTTGCGGTAATCATCCTTTGAAGGAATGCCGTTTCTAAAGCAAACCATGGCAGCTACCGGATAGCTTCCCTGCAGGTTCGAGTTATCGAAACATTCAATGTGCACGGGCAGTTCGGGCAGTTGAAGGCTTTCCTGCAACTCATACAAAACATCCCTGCGTTTTTTTTCTGTCTGATCTTCTAACAGCAATGATTTTTTCCGTCGTAACTCTTCTTTAAAATAATTTACATTTTTTAACGACAAATCGAGCAGCTTGCGTTTGTCGCCGGCTTTGGGAATGGTGATTGTAATATCATCCGGTAAATCAATTTCGTAAGGCACCACAACTTCAGAAGCCAGGCTGTTAAACGTTTCGCGCAGGTGGCTCACGGCAAAGGCAAGCACGTCTTCATCGCTTTCCTCAATCTTTACTTCCATTTCTACCGTATGCGTTTGCACAATAGTTCCGTTTTGTACCATCAGGTAATTTACATAAGCCGTTTCGTGTTCTTTTAAAATAGAAAATACATCTATGTTCTGCAAGTGAGAAGATACAACAACCGAACGCGCCTGATAATTTTCCAGATGATCTACCTTTTTTTTCATCAGCCCGGCTTTCTCAAACTGCATAGTCATGGCATAATTTGCCATCTGGCTTTTAAAGGTTTGAATAACCGGCGATAAATTGCCTTTTAATATTTGTTTGATTTGCTGAATGCCTTCGTTATAATCGTCCAGACTTTGATAAGCCTGGCAAGGTCCTTTGCAATTGCCAAGATGATATTCCAGACAAACTTTGAATTTGCCTTTGGCAATATTTGCAGGTGTCAGCGGCAACTTGCACGTGCGCAGCGGAATATTTTGGCGGATGAAACTCAACAATTCTCTCACCTTTCCGGCTGAGGTAAACGGACCCAGATATTCAGAGCCGTCGTGATACTTGGTACGCGTTAAAAAAATGCGCGGAAAAGGTTCTTTTTTAATAACGATATAAGGATAGGTTTTATCGTCTTTCAGGTTGATGTTGAACATCGGCTGAAACTGCTTGATGAGACTGTTTTCTAACAGAAACGCATCCTGCTCGCTGTTTACGATGGTAAATTCAATGCGATGAATGCGCTGTACCAGCTCGTACGTTTTATAGCTGACGCCAAGCGTTTTGGTAAAATAAGAAGACACGCGTTTGCGAAGGTCTTTTGCCTTACCCACGTATAATAATGTATTGGCTGCATCGAAATATTTGTAAATGCCCGGCTGATGAGGTAATGTATGCGCAACGTTTTGAAACTCGGCTGGTGTCATAGATTACAACAAATTTACTTTTGTTGCGAAAAATTGTAGCAAAAATGGAGCTAAAAAGTTGTTTAAAAATGAACCGCTTTTCAAAGCGAAAAAATGTAAACGAAAACTATAAAAATGTTTGTGTCTTTGTAACTTTTTAGCAAAAGCCAAAATCATTCTGTTTCCTTATCATTCCACACAAACTGAAGCTGGCGTTGGGTTTGCGGTTTGTCTTTATAACTAACGCTCGTATTTATATAACAACGCTTATCACCCTTCCAGCCAATGCGCTGTATTAAAGTGCTGTCGGCGTTGCTGCTTAGCGTACTGATGAAAATCCATTTTACCTTCTGATTGTCTTTATCCAGCAACACACTTGCATTTTGCATACTATTCTTTTTACTTTTCGGCGTGTAGGTAAGCGTAATACTGCCCGTGCTTTCATCTTCAAAAACCGATTCGGTGAAATTGGTTTTGAAGGATTGATCTTCCAATTCAGGCAATAAAAAATGTTTGGTTTCGGCATCAAATGTTGCACGACTGATAACCGCAGAATCTTTTTTTCCGTTAACCGTAGTAAGGCGATATAAAAAATAAGGCGTGGTATCTACCTCTTTTATCTGCTGCCGGATGTAGCTGTTAATCGGGTAATAAACCGATGTGGCATCCGATGCATTGGCTTCTTTCGCAGGTTGATCATTAACACATGAAAACAGCAGAAAAGCAAACACGATAAAACTGTAACGCGCAAAAGATTGCCTGCCGGCTATTATTGTAATCAATGTAATATTTCTTTCAGGAATCAAAGCAAAAAACGCTGCATAACCGCCTGGCTGTTTGCGGAGACTTTGTAAAATTTACTTACCGTCATAATTCCAGACAAGCCAGGAAGCGCCCCACGTAAAGCCGCCGCCAAAAGCCGCCATAATTATATTATCTCCTTTTCTCAGTTGCTTTTCCCAATCCCACAAACAAAGCGGAATGGTGGCGGCCGTTGTGTTTCCGTAGCGCTCAATGTTCAGCATTACTTTTTCTATGGGCAACCCAATGCGGTCGGCAGTAGCTTGTATGATGCGCATGTTTGCCTGATGCGGCGCCAGCCAGGCAATATCACTGCCAGTCAGGTTATTTCGTTTTAAAATTTCTTCCGATACATCTGCCATGCCGGTAACGGCATATTTAAAAACCGTTTTGCCTTCCTGAAAAATATAATGCTGTTTGGCGGTTACAGTTTCTATCGAAGCCGGCCGCAACGAGCCGCCAGCCGCCATGCGCAAAGAATCGGCACCATTGCCGTCGCTTTTTAAAAGGCTGTCCTGCAATCCGGTTCCGTCTGTTGCCGGTTCCAGCAAAACTGCGCCCGCGCCATCGCCAAACAGAATGCAGGTACTACGATCAGTATAATCTACGATGGCGCTCATTTTATCGGCACCAACCACAATCACTTTGGTATAACGCCCACTTTCTATGAAGGCTGCGCCGGTGCTTAACGCAAATAAAAAACCGCTGCACGCCGCCGCAATATCGTAGCCAAACGCATTTACCGCACCTACTTTTTTAGAAATCAGATTGGCGGTGGCAGGAAAAATCATATCGGGCGTAACGGTGGCGCAAATGATGCACTCAATATCTTCGGGATTCAGATTTTTTTTTGTGAGGAGGTCTTGTACCGCAGGTGCAGCAAGATCGCTGGTAGCTTTTCCTTCACCTTTTAAGATTCTTCTTTCTTTAATACCGGTTCGGGCTTGTATCCATTCGTCGCTGGTGTCAACCATTTTTGAAAGATCTGCATTGGTAAGTTTATCGGGAGGAACGTAACCGCCAACGGCTGTGATGGCTGCTTTTGTTTTATTCATTCGGTGAGATAGATAGTTAAGGCGGCAAAAGTATAAAACTTTGGAGTAGCTATTTTGCAAAATAGCACAAGGATAATTCAGAATTTCTCTTACGGACAGCACAGATAAATACAGGTGTTTGATAAATTATTTTAAAAGATAATGAGCAAATATTACATCTTAAACATCCATGCACGCAAGTCTGTGTTTACTCGTGTTCTATTCTCAGAAATAAACGTCTTCAATCAAAAAAAACTCTGGCTCGCGATTATAAAACAAGGTAATGGCAAGCGCATCAAATTGCAGGTAATGCCATTGCGGATGCAGATATTGATATTCTTCGGCAGCGTTTTTCAGGTTATTCATTTTTTTGGCGCTGATGCTTTCTTCGGGTTTGCCATACTTATCGGAAGTGCGGGTTTTAATTTCAAAGAAATGCAGAAATTTTCCTTTGGAAGCAATAATGTCAACCTCCCAATATTTGAAACGCCAGTTGCGGTGCAGGATGGTGTAACCTTTTTTTATTAAATAGTCAACTGCTAAATCCTCACCTTTATTGCCCGTACTTTTGTTATCCATTTGATTAATATTGCAGCCATGAGTTTTATTCAGGAAAAAATACTGTTGCTGAAAGGAAAGGTTCAGCATTATGCCTGGGGCGGATATGATTTTATACCCGCCTGGCTCGGCATCGAAAATACAGAACATCAGCCGTATGCAGAGTACTGGCTGGGCGCGCACCCGTCGGCTTCCGCAACCGTGATTACACGCAATGGCGAGCTATCGCTGCAGCAACTCATCAGCGAATATCCGCAGGAATTTTTAAGTAAAGGCGCACGACAATATTTTAGCGATCTGCCTTACCTGCTAAAGATATTGGATGTAAAAGATATGCTGAGCATACAGGTGCACCCGACAAAGGCAGCTGCTGCCATTGGGTTTGAGGAAGAAGAAGCAGGCGGCGTGCTCATCGGCGCCTCGCACCGCAACTACAAAGACAAAAATCACAAACCTGAAGTAATGGTGGCATTGAGTGATTTCTGGCTGTTGCACGGCTTCCTCGAAAAAGAGAAACTAGAAACTATGTTGCGCTCGGTGCCGGAACTGGAATACCTGATTCCTTTTTTCAACAACGGCGATTATAGAACTTTGTACGAGCATGTGATGAATTTATCGCAGCAGGAAGTAAACCATCAGTTACTGCCTTTGGTTAAAAGAGAAATTGAACGGAAGCAAAAAGATGAAACCGATAAGACCGAGCCTGGCTGGTGGGTGGCGAAACTGTTTCAAAACGGAGAAGAGATTGAAGATATTGACCGCGGTGTTTATTCCATTTATTTTTTCAACATCGTGAATGTAAGAGAAGGCGAAGGTATTTTTCAGGGCGCGGGTTTACCGCATGCCTATCTGGAAGGACAGAATGTAGAACTCATGGCCAACAGCGATAACGTGCTGCGCGGTGGCTTAACGCCGAAGCATGTGGATGTGCCGGAACTGATGAAGCACATATCATTTGAAGCTATTGTACCGAATGTAATGAAGGGTGAAAGTATTGGCGCATCGGAAAAAAATTATCCTTGCCCGGTAACTGATTTCGGTATTCATAAAATTGATTTACAGCGTGGCGAAAGCATACAAAACAAAACGACCTCTTTAGAAATAGGCACCGTGATATATGGTAAGGCAGAAGTGGCAGGCAGTAATAAATTATCGGTTCATCACGGGCAGTCGTTCGCCGTTTTGCCGGATGAAACATTTACCATTACGGCATTAGAAAATATGTTGCTTTACAAAGCTTTTGTTCCTGAGCCATAACCTTTATTTTTGCCGCTGTTTATTCAATCAAGATGAAATACAACCGTTCTGTTTTACTGTCTTTTTTATTGCTGATACTTGTTGCTTCATTATACCGCGTGATACCCGGCAGACCGTTTGGTTTTGCGCCGCAATATGCCATGGCGATTTTTGGCGGCGCCATCTTTATAAAAGATAAGAAACTTGCTTTTCTATTGCCCTTATTGTCTATGTTTATCAGTGATGTTTTGTATGAAATTCTCTATCATACAGGCGTTACAACCTTGCAGGGTTTTTATGGAGGACAGTGGTTAAATTATCTTTTGTTTGCACTGCTTACTACCCTTGGATTTTTAATTAAAAAGATCAAAGTTGTCAATGTATTATTGGCTTCTTTGGCTGCGCCAACCGTATATTTTTTATTGTCGAATTTTTTTGTGTGGCTTGGTGGTGGCGGACTTGAACGTCCTAAAACATTTCAGGGTTTGCTGATGTGTTACAACGATGCGCTGCCGTTTTATCCGAACAGCCTGTATGCTACGATTATCTTTTCGGCAGTGTTATTTGGCGGATATTTTTTACTAAAAAGTAAAGGTGTTTTTAAACCGCAATTAAGCTAACGATAGGCAATAGATTACAAGATATTTTTCAGCCTTAGGTATTGCAGCAGCATGATGGTTTTGCCATCTTTTATTTCGCCCCTATCAATCATCTCCAAAGCGGTATTGAAAGGAATTTCCAGCACTTCAATGTATTCCTCTTCATGCGCCACACCGCCGCCATTACCTATTTTCATGGCAGATGAATATTCTGCAATAAAAAAATAAAGCAACTCTGTTACCGAACCCGGCGACATATAAGCTTCCCATATTTTTTGAACATCCGAAACCAAATAACCGGTTTCTTCTTCCGTTTCGCGTTTGATGCAGTTTTCTGCATTGTCTTTATCCAAAAGCCCGGCGCAGGTTTCTATCAGCATCCCGGTTTCATTGCCGTTTATATAAGTCGGCAGCCGGAATTGCCGGGTTACAATAACAGTTTGCATGTTCCGGTTATACAACAAAATTGTGGCGCCATTGCCCCGGTCGTAAGCTTCCCGGCTTTGTGTTCGCCAGCAACCGTTTTTACTTAGATAATCGAAAGTAATTTTCCTAAGTGTGTACCAATTGCTGGACAAGATTTCGCTATCGCGAATGATGACATTCTTATTCTGCATCCGGTATATCTTCTACATTAAAATAAACGGGCAGGCCGCGCTCTTTAGCGACTCTTGTATCTTCATCGGCGCCTTTGGAAGCGCCTTCAATCCGCAATACTGCATCGCATTTTTGGAGTAACCGGTGCGCCACCGGGTATTGTATTTCTTCCCACGCCACATCGCCGGGTTTTGTTGCGCCGGCTAACTGAATTAAAGGCAGTGCCACCCATTCACCAATCATGGGAACATGTCCTTTTTTAAACAGGGGCAAGGCAACGGCTTCCAGCCTGCGCAGGTTTTCTTGCATTAATTCGGGATCATCGTTGGTACCGCTTCTGTAGGGTCCGGCAATGAGTATCAGCATCGTTTCAATTGATTATTTATGCAAAGAAAAAGAGTGACTAAGAAAGAAAAATTAAGATAGATTAAGAAAGCGTTTTCCTCATTTTCTTTTTACGGATAGCACTTAAAAATTCAGGCGTAATACCGAGATAAGAGGCAATCTGTTTTTGTGTAACTTGTTGTGCGATCTGCGGATATTTAGCTAAGAACTTATCGTATCTTTCTTTGGCTGATAAAGATAAAGTTTCCATCATCCGAAGCTGCTCTCTTATGTAGGCATTCTGCATTAATATCCTAAAGAAGCGCTCCCACTTCGGCAGCGTTTCAAAGAGTTTATCTAAGTTGTCTTTACTCAATTGAAAAATGCAACTGTCCTCTATGGCTTCAATGTACATCATGGCAGGTTTAACGTTTACGAAACAAAACATATCGGTTACCCACCAATCTGCTACGGCAAACATAACCGTAACTTCTTTGTTTTCTTTGTCAATACAATAAGCCCTTAAAGCACCTGATTGAACATAACTGATGTACTGGCAAACCTGCCCTTCTTGTAAAACCAAATTCTTTTTAGCCACTTCTTTATACGTAAATAAAGAAGTAACATAGTGTGGTTCTTCTTCAATAAGAGTAATATGTTTGGCAATATTGCTGAGAAGAAGATCGGGTGTCATTAACAAGTTGCTTTACTAGTGTTAAGTTGGGCAAACAATCAATTCAGTTTATCCAATCGCTACCTTCAAATCATCTATTAAATCCTCCGCATCTTCAATGCCAACGCTTAAGCGGATTAATGAATCTGTCAACCCATTTTTTAACCGTTCTTCTCTTGGTATCGAAGCATGTGTCATGGAAGCCGGATGATTAATTAACGATTCCACGCCGCCTAAGCTTTCCGCCAAGGCAAACAGCTTTGTTGATGTCAATACTTTCATGGTAGCTTCCAAACTGTTGTCTTTTAAAGCAAAGCTCATCATGCCGCCAAAACCGCGCATTTGCTTTTTGGCAACGGCATAGCCGGGATGATCTTCAAAGCCGCACCAATACACTGTTTCAACCTTATCGTGGTTGCGTAAATAATGCGCAATTTTTTCCCCGTTTTCGCAGTGCCGCTGCATACGCACATGCAAGGTTTTAATGCCACGCAATACCAGGAAACAATCCTGCGGACCGGGAACAGCACCGCAGCTTTTTTGTATAAAATATAAATCAGCAATCAGTTTATCATCATTCATAGCCAGGCAACCCTGAATTACATCGCTGTGCCCGCCGAGATATTTTGTGGCTGAATGAAGCACAATATCAGCACCCAAATCCAGCGGGTTTTGCAGATATGGCGAAGCGAAGGTATTGTCAACACAAACCAATATGTTGTGCTGTTTTGCAATGCTGGCAACGGCTTCAATGTCGGTGATGTTCATCAGCGGATTGGTAGGTGTTTCTGTCCAGATGAGTTTTGTATGCTCATTAATATAAGGTTTGATGTTGTTTGCATCGTGCATATTTACATAATGAAATTTGATTCCAAACTTTGCAAACACTTTGGTAAACAACCGGTACGTGCCGCCATACATATCACTGCCGGCAATCACTTCATCGCCGGGTTGCAATAATTTTATTATCGCGTCGGTTGCCGCTACGCCGCTGCTGAATGCCAGTCCGTGTTTGGCATTTTCTATTGCTGCCACCGCACGTTCCAAAGCAAAGCGGGTTGGGTTTTGCGAGCGTGCATATTCGTAGCCTTTGTTTACGCCCGGCGCTTCCTGCACATACGTTGAAGTCTGGTAAATGGGCGTCATAATGGCACCGGTTGACGGATCGGGTTCTGCACCGGCATGAATCATTTTTGTTCCTAAGCCAATCGTTTTATTCATTGTTTGTTGATGTTACTTGTTAATTGAGTTTGTTTACTGCTGTACGAAGTCTCCGGACTTCGTATGTGCTATGTTCTTCTGAGTCTCTGACTCGGAAAAATGTCACTTCTTATATTAATAAAGTCGCAGACTTTGAAGAACATAACAGGTGCGACGTCCGGAGACTTCTCGCACAGCCGTCATTATAAAATTGCTGCTGCGCTCAGATACCGAAAATCAAAACTATCTTTTTCATGCGCGCCTTTTACGTTAATTTTTTTAGATAGAAGTCCTTTATCAAGTACATCTTTTTCTACCAGTTTTTTTCGGCTTTCCATAATCATTTCCACAACCGTTTTGCTCTGCATCCATTGCTTTTGAGGCGGTTCGTAACCAGTTTTATCTTTTCGCCAAACAATATTTTGGGGCAGCAGATGATTCACACTTTTTCGCAATATCCATTTGGTAAAACCATCTTTTACTTTCATTGCCGCCGGTAAAGAAAAAAAGAATTCTACAAGCTCGTGCTGCAAAAACGGCAGACGGATTTCGCGCGAATGCGCCATCGAATTCCGGTCGGCATAGCGCAGCAGTTCTTCCAGCCCGAAGGTAAAAGTATTGTAATGCAAAATATCATCCAGTTGCTTTATAACAGGCTTTTGCAGCGTGTCTTTATTGGCGTAGCGCAACATAAATTCTGCATTTATATCCGGGTGCTTTTTTACCTGCAAAAAAGCCAGATGTTGTAAGCGTTTCGCCACTTTATCAGGATAATAAGCCGCTATATAATTTTTCCAGTTCCATTGTTCTATAAACTGGTTTTGCCGCAACAGTTTTTTTTCTTTCCGAAATAAAGAAAAGTCTTGCAACAGCAATTGTTGCAGATACCAGTGCACATACTTTTTATAGCCGCCCAACATTTCATCGGCACCCTGCCCGTCGAGCAATACCGTGATGCCATTTTCTTTTGCAAGACCATAAACCAGATATTGCGTAAGCACGCTGCCGCTTTGCACCGGTTCGTCCTGATAATACATCAGTTTCTGCCAGTTGTTTACCCAGTCATCTGCCGTTGGTTGAATGATATATTGTTTGATGCGCAGCGCAGAAGCAACTTCGTTACTATACTTTGTTTCATCTTTTTCAAAGCCCGGAAAACCTGCCGTGAAAGCTACGTTTTTCCATTGCTGCGATGTTGTTGTTAGCTGATGAACCGCAGCTACAATACTGCTGCTATCCAGCCCGCCGCTTAGACTTGTGCCAATGGCAACATCGCTGCGCAAACGCTTTTTTACCGATGAAGAAAACAAACCGGCAAAGCGTTCAACGGCTTCCTCTTCACCGATGTTTATGGTTGATAAAATCGGCTTATACCACTTACGCATTTTTATTTTTCCGGCCGATGGAATGATGGTTAAGCAATGCGACGGCGGCAGCGATAAAATATTATTGTAAAACGTGGCAGTCTTTTTTATGGGGTTTTGCACATAACCAACAGTAAGATAATTGAGCATCATGGTGCCATTCAGATTTTTAGGAACACCCGCTGCAAACAAGGCTTTTATTTCGCTGGCAAACAGCAGTTGCTGAAACCTGCCGCGCTCTGCATAAACCGGATAGTAATACAACGGTTTTTCGCCAAAACGGTCGCGGGCTATCAACAGCGTTTGTTGTTTATCATCATACAAAGCAAACGCAAACATGCCATCGAAATGCTGCAGGCATTCGTCGCCCCAATAATCGTAAGCCGCAGGAATAACTTCGGTATCAGACGTTGTTGTAAACTGATAGCCACGTTTTGCAAGCTCTTGTTTTAATTCGATATAATTATAAATTTCACCATTGAAAATGATGGTATAATGCAAGTAATGAAACGGCTGATTTGCGTTAGCAGATAAATCAAGAATACAAAGTCTCCTGTGTGCAAAGCCAACGGTCTGTTGTTCATTCACCCAAAAGTCTTCGCCATCAGGCCCGCGATGCGTGAGCGCATCTGCCATTGGCTGCAACCGATGCCGGCATATAAAAGATGAATGAGGCGAAATGATACCCGCAATGCCGCACATGACGTAAAGGTAAGGAAGTAGCTGTCAGCTATCAGTAATCAGCTGTCAGCAAAAAAAATTGTTCTTGTGCATATTTCTTTAACTCCGGAAAAAATACCTGATAGCATTCTTTCAATTCGTTATAATGTTTAATAAAGGCATCAAAAGCCGCTTCGCTGTTATTAAGATAAACAGCCCGGCGAACCAAACCTCCAAAACTGTTTTCAATGCCTTTGATGGTTTTGTAATTGTAGAGCCAGTTTTGCGATTTCATATAGGGAAACATGCGCGCAAATTTTTCGGGCATGATACCGGTAAACGCATCTAAGGTATTGTATGTTTTATCTGTAAATTTCAGCAACTCTTGCTGTGTATGCTGCGCTTCATCCATCGCCAGAAAATGATCATACGCAATATCTGTAAAAGCGCCGGCATATAAGCCCACCGCGGGTTTAAAGTATTGCTTTGCATGGCGGGTAGCTGCATGAATATCGGTAAACGAATCTATGAAACGATGCAACGTAATGCCGTTTTGAATGCCCTTATCGTAATTAAATTTCTGTTTGCCTTTTACAAAATCGCTTATCATGTTGCCTGTTAGTATCTGCGGCTCACCAAACGATAAAAAAGCATGTGCGAGATAATTCATTGTACATATACTTTACCACTTATCATTCCTTACTGCTGATATTATTTTATCTCATCCCGGTTTTGGCAATCTTTTAATAATTGAATAAACAAAACAGGAAATTCAGTCCTGTATTGTATTACAGCTTTATTGCCGATAGGCCTGCTAAAGACATTGCTGCCATTCATCACAATGTGTTTCATCAACGCTCCTGTTAATCACAATTCATTTTACATGGCTTGTTCCCCGTTATACTTTTACAGCGTTAAATAACACACAAAAAACAAACAATCTTAAAAATCTTTTTTATGAAAACTGCATTCTTCCGTCTTACAAAGACAGCCTTGCTTACCGCTTTTATGTTTATCGCTTTTACCATGAGCGCTTTTGCCAAACCAACCGATGTAAGCAAATATTTGGTAAAACAGTTTCAAAAACAATTTCAACAGGCGGCTAATGTTGCCTGGAAAACTACAGATCAGTTCACGTCTGCCACTTTCACCTTAGATGGCAATAACATGATTGTTTTTTATAACCCGCAAAATGACCTGATTGGCGTTTCAAAAACAATTACACTTCAGGATTTGCCCATCACTGCGGTGCAGGCAATTAACATGAAATACGGTAATGATAAAATTGTATCGGTTATCAATTTTACGGATGCCGAAGGCATTTCAAACTACTACATTCAAATTGAAAGCAACAACAGGCAAATCATTCTGAAATCTGATGATCAGGGTTATCTGAGCAACTATCAGAAATAGTCAATATTTACCCTTACTATAAAAACAGCTACAGCCTTTTCGAAATCGAAAAGGCTGTTTATTTATATCCAGCCGTTGCCTGCATAACAATTACTTTTGCAGCGAAAAATGACACCATGAACAAAGGACCTGTTTCACAATTTATACAACACCATTATCGCCACTTTAACGCCGCCGCACTTGTTGACGCTGCCAAAGGTTACGAGCAGCATTTGCTGGAAGGCGGTAAGATGATGATTACCCTTGCGGGCGCCATGAGCACTGCCGAGCTCGGCATTTCGCTTGCTGAAATGATACGCCGTGATAAGGTTGCCATCATTAGCTGCACCGGCGCTAATCTGGAAGAAGATATTATGAATCTGGTAGCGCATAATTCGTATAAACGTGTTCCCAATTACCGCGATTTAAGCCCGCAGGAAGAATGGAATTTATTAGAGAAAGGTTATAACCGCGTTACCGATACCTGCATACCCGAAGAAGAAGCGTTTCGCCGCATCCAAAAGCACATTTATGCAATATGGAAAGAAGCGCAGGATAAAAGCGAACGTTATTTTCCGCACGAATACATGTATAAGCTATTGCTGAGCAACGTGATGAAAGAAAATTACGAAATACCCGTTGAACATAGCTGGATGATAGCCGCCGCCGAAAAGAATATACCCATCATCGTTCCGGGCTGGGAAGACAGCACCATGGGAAACATTTTTGCTTCTTACTGCATCAAAGGCGGGCTGCAGCCGTCAACCATGAAGAGCGGTATCGAATACATGATTTTTCTCAGCGATTATTACAAAAATAACAGCAGCGGTAAAGGTATCGGCTTCTTTCAGATTGGCGGCGGCATTGCGGGCGATTTTCCGATTTGCGTGGTGCCGATGATGTATCAGGATCTGGAAATGCACGACATTCCATTCTGGAGCTATTTCTGCCAGATCAGCGACAGCACCACATCGTATGGCTCTTACAGCGGCGCAGTACCCAATGAAAAAATTACCTGGGGCAAACTTGATATTCACACGCCCAAATACATCATTGAAAGCGATGCCACCATTGTTGCACCTCTGATATTTGCTTACTTATTAGGCTGGTAATTTTATTTTATTATAATAAAACGGCAGCCATTGCAATGGCTGCCGTTTTATCAAAAGATTTAAAAAGAACTATCTGAACAAATCATCATCGTTTTTACGATAATAAATTTTGTCTTCCATAAATTCCTGCGTAGCCAGAATGGCTGCATTTGGCATTTTTTCGTAAGCGCGCGAAATTTCAATCTGTTCTTTGTTTTCGTGCACTTCTTCCAGGCTATCCGTATGCGTGGCAAATTCTTCGAGCTTGCTGTGAAGTTCATCTTTTACGGTAATACTAATCTGGTTGGCTCTCTTGGCTATCACGGCGATAGATTCGTACAGATTGCCGGTTTTACCCTTTATGTCTATCAGGCTTTTTGTTTCAACTACGCTGGCTACGTTACTGCCTGATTGTCGCCTTAGCTTGCTCATCTTGTAATGTTTTTATATGATCGGACGAAAGTGTTTTGTATTCTTCAATTCGGGTACGCAAGGTACTCTGCGGAAAGCGATCTTCAAAATCTGAAATTTCGGTCAGTACTTTCTCAAACCGCTCAGGCTGCTTTGCCACTACGCTAAGCTCGGCATATTTGTAATACGATTTTACCACTTCCAGCTTATACTCATCGCTTTTATCAGAATCGGGAAAATCATCCATCAACGTAGAAAAAGCAACCGCAGCCGATTTGTAGTAGCTTAATTCATAATATAATGTGGCGGCTTTATAATCTTTCAGCTCCTGCTTTACGCGCAGTTTTTCAATAATGTCTTCTGCCTGTTTGTTGCGTTCGCTGCCCGGGTGCGTATTAATAAACGCCTGCATGAGCGCAATGGTTTTGGAAGTATTCGTCTGGTCTAATTCTACTTTTGGCGATTGCTTGTAAAAGCAATAAGCGCGCATGTATTCGCATTCTTCGGTGCGCTGCGCATTGGGAAAGTTTTCCGTAAAATTTTTAAATAAATTTTCCGCGTTCAGATAATCTTTCTGATTGTAAGCGCAGTAAGCGTATTTGTAATACATATCCTCAAAACGCGCCGTGCCTTTTACATAAGGAAACAGGCTTTCAAACAACTGCGTAGCCTTGTCCCATTTTTTTTGCGCATAATATTGCTCTGCCATTTTGTACTTATACTCATTGTCTTTACTCTTTACTACCTTACCAAATTTGGAAGCGCAGGAAGAAAACAAAACAAGAGTTAGCAGAACCTGAAAAATCAATTTCATAAAGTTTGCAAAATTAGTTTTTACAAAGCAATAATAGAAAGCTTTGCATCGCTTTTATCTCTTGTTAAGGTTAATTAAAACACAAAGAATCGTTTGTTTAATAAGCCGTTTGGTATTTTGAATATTAAACGATTGTTTACCATTTGCATCTCACCTGCTGTTGGTTATTCTATTATTTTTGTTACCCAAAAATTTTTATTTGAATGAAGAAAATAATTGTATTGATTGCTTTGCTTGCAAGCATCACCGGCACCGGTTTTTCGCAAGCCGACGCAAAATCTGTTTTAGATAACGTAAGCAATAAATTAAAAAGCTACAAAGGCATTTCGGCGAATTTTACCTACACAACAAAAGATAAAAAACACATACAGCGAGCCTCTAAAAGCGGACAGATTCTGGTGAAAGGTCAGAAGTATTATTTAAAGCAGGATAAAACGGAAATTTTTAGCGATGGCAGCAAGAACTGGAATTATAACAGCGAGGATAAAGAAGTAACGGTTACTGATGCAGAAGATGATAACCAGAGTTTTTCTCCGCAGAAATTTCTGAGCAATTTTTACGATAAGGATTTTACCTATAAGCTGGTTTCATCGGCCGGCAACACATATCAGATTGCTCTGGTTCCGGTTGATAAACGAAAGAATTTTAAGCAGGTTACTGTGTTTGTGGATAAGAAAAAAGAACTGGTAACAAAAGCGCAGGTGTTAGATAAATCGGATAATACCATTGAGTTCGCTTTAAATAATGTGGATACGAATGCTTCGATTCCCGATAGCAAATTTACTTTTAACGAACAGGCGCATCCGGGTGTGGAAGTAATCAGCCAGTAAATTCTGAAAAACATTTTTATCACATGCTTTGCTTCGGCAAGGCATTTTTATTTCTCACACATAATAATTTCTCACACAAAATACAGATAGGCGCACAACATTTTTTCCCGTGTTTATCTGTGGCATCTGCGGGAACTTCAATCTGAACACATCTGCGAACGTTATCTTTGCGCTC
Organism: Ilyomonas sp.; assembly: GCA_965219515.1. Taxonomy (GTDB): domain Bacteria; phylum Bacteroidota; class Bacteroidia; order Chitinophagales; family Chitinophagaceae; genus Ilyomonas. Next base: position 4,023,905 of record OZ244776.1, on the reverse strand, counting down.
CCAAAAAATAACATCATGTTAAGAACACATACCTGTGGCGAATTACAAATTGAAAATGTTGGTGATGAAGTAACGCTGGCAGGCTGGGTGCAAACCGTAAGAAAATTTGGCGCCATCACGTTTATTGATTTGCGCGACCGCTATGGCATTACGCAGTTGTTGTTTGGCGAAGAATTAAATGCTTTACTGGATAAAACCCCGTTGGGACGCGAATTTGTTTTGCAGGTGAAAGGCATTGTTGGGGAGCGCAGCAATAAAAATAAACACATTGCTACCGGTGATATTGAGATACAGATTTCTTCTTTTACAATTCTGAACAAATCGGCTGTTCCGCCATTTACCATTCAGGACGACACGGATGGCGGCGATGATTTGCGCATGAAATACCGCTATCTGGATTTGCGCCGCAATCTCATAAAAAAGAATCTGGAACTGCGTTATAATGTAAACCGCGCTGCCCGCAATTACCTGCACAGCAATGGTTTTATGGATATCGAAACGCCTTTTCTCATTAAATCTACACCGGAAGGCGCGCGCGATTTTGTAGTGCCGTCACGTATGAATGAGGGTCAGTTTTATGCGTTGCCGCAAAGCCCGCAAACCTTTAAGCAATTACTGATGGTTAGCGGTTACGACCGGTATTATCAGATTGTAAAATGCTTTCGCGATGAAGACTTAAGAGCCGACCGTCAGCCTGAGTTTACGCAGATAGACTGCGAAATGACATTTGTAGAGCAGGAAGACATTCTCAACATGTTTGAAGGTTTAATCAAAGCCATTTTTAAAGACGTAAAAGGCATTGATTATACAGAGAAAACAGAGCGCATGAGTTGGGAAGATGCCATGTGGAATTATGGTAATGACAAGCCCGACATCCGCTTCGGGATGAAGATCGGCAACCTGAAAATTCCTTCTTCTGTTTTCATTCCCCGACAGCAGCAGCTTTCAAACTCCCCTTTAGGAGATGGGGGCTTTAAGGTGTTTGACGAAGCAGAAACAGTATTGGCGATTGCAGTGCCGGGTTGCAGTGAATACAGCCGCAGGCAAACTGATGAAATAACGGAATGGGTAAAGCGCCCTCAGATTGGTATGAAAGGACTTGCGTTTATTAAAGTGAACCACGACGGTACATACAAAAGCAGCTTTGATAAATTTTATGATGAGGAAAGGCTCAAAGTCATAGCCGATAGTTGCAATGCCCGAAAAGGCGATCTGGTATTGCTGCTTGCCGGTGCCGAAGAACGCACACGAAAAGCGATGAGCGAGCTGCGGTTGGAAATGGGAAAACGTTTGGGTTTGCGCAAAGCGGATGAATTTAAACTGCTTTGGGTGCTGGATTTTCCACTGTTTGAATACGATGAGGAAGAAAACCGCTGGGTAGCGCGCCATCATCCGTTTACTGCGCCAAAGCCATCTGATATTGAGACAATGATAAACAATAACCCGGTGATTGAAGATGCTGCAAACTATCTTGCCCATCCGTATGCTAACATCAAAGCCAATGCGTACGATATGGTGCTGAATGGCAACGAAATCGGCGGCGGTTCTATTCGTATTTATCAACGTGAATTACAGGAGAAAATGTTTGCCGCATTGGGCATGAGTAAAGAAGAAGCGCAGCATAAATTTGGCTTTTTGTTAGGCGCTTTTGAATACGGCGCGCCACCGCACGGCGGCATTGCGTTTGGCTTCGACAGGCTTTGCGCCATCCTTGGCGGCAGCGAAAGCATCCGCGATTTTATTGCGTTTCCCAAAAACAATTCGGGCAGAGATGTAATGCTTGACGCGCCTTCAGGTATTGATAAAAAACAGTTGGTTGAGTTGGGAATAAAGATAGATGCGGAGTAGCATGAATATTATCATAGAACCGCATACCATTCTACTTGCTAAAGAAAGAAGTGCATCTTACAATGAAATCATAGATAAACTTATCAACGGCATAAATAGCACCGCAAAAAATAATAGATTAGTGAAGGCAAAGTCTTTGATTTGGTTCTGTCAGGAATAGTAAATAGTAAGAAGAAAAAGAAGCTGAAAGTGTACAATGTGATAGAAAATAACAATATCATTGCCGTAACTGTTTACGTATTTTACGGAAGTTTTTAAATAATAATCATTATGCAAATTTCTTACGACAGCAAGATAGATTTATTGTAATCAGAATTAAATCTGTATCCGGCGATATAACAAACAAGCGAGTTGCCGATGATGTGGTTTTTGATATAGGTAAAGAAGACAAAATTGTTGGAATTGAAATTATGGAATCATCTAAAAAACATCAATCTTCAAAAGCTGATGTCTGTTGAATTTGAGAAAGCTTTATAATTTTTCGAGATATCATTTCGGGGTAAAGAGAGAAGCGATGCTTCTCTCTTTTTATTACAGTATCATCATCCATAAAAACTTTTCTTTATTTTTCCATCCTCTTCGATAAGTTGCAACATATAAAAAGCAAGTATTATTTTACAAGTCTTTAACCGGCAACTTATGAGCTTAACAACATTATTAAACAAATATTCTGTAACGCAGGGCTTTTACGATGAAATGTGGAACGCCCACGACGTACGCGAGCCGTACACCAAAATTGTGTCGGCTTTGCAGCAACTGGACCTGCCGAGTATGCACAGCAAAGACAAGCTGGCGGGCGAGCTTTTTATGAATCAGGGCATCACTTTCACCGTGTATGCCGATAATGCCGGCATCGAGCGCATCTTTCCTTTCGATATTATTCCGCGCATCATTACCGGCAGCGAATGGCAGCACATTGAAGACGGCATTAAACAAAGATTAACCGTACTCAATCTTTTTCTGAAAGACATTTACAGTAAACAACAAATTGTAAAAGACAGAATTATACCTGCCAGGCTCATTGCCTCGTGCCCGCATTATGTGCGCGAAGTGCATGGCATTCAGGTGCCGCATGATATCTATGTTCATATTTCGGGCATTGATTTAATACGCGGCGCAGATGGTAAGTTTTATATTTTAGAAGACAACCTGCGCACACCATCCGGCGTGTCGTACATGCTGGAAAACCGCGAAGTAACAAAGCGTATTTTCCCCGATATGTTTGCCGGCAATTCGGTAAGGCTGGTGAGCAATTATCCCATATTGCTGCATCAGTTGTTATTGTCGCTGGCGCCGCCGCAGGTTCACAACCCGCGCGTGGTATTGCTTACGCCGGGCATCTACAATTCGGCTTATTACGAGCATACGTTTCTGGCGCGTCAAATGGGCATTCCGTTGGTAGAAGGCAGAGACCTTGTGGTAGATCATCACAATGTGTATATGAAAACTACGCAGGGTCTGGCCCGCGTGCATGTTATTTATCGCCGTATTGATGATGAATATTTAGACCCGTTGATTTTTCATCCCAACAGTGTGCTTGGTGTTCCGGGGTTGATGGACGCTTACCGTAAAGGAAACGTAGCCGTTGCCAATGCCGTTGGTAATGGCGTGGCAGATGATAAAGCCATTTATGCCTATGTGCCCGCCATGATAAAATATTATCTGAACGAAGAGCCGGTTTTACAAAACGTTCCGACGTACCAAATGGCAAACCGCGAAGAGCGCGAAGCCGTGTTTTCTGATTTGAATAATATGGTAATCAAGCGCACCAACCAAAGCGGCGGCTATGGCATGGTAATGGGCAACAGCGTGGAAGAACACGAATGGAACAAAGCAAAAACGGAAATTGAAAAAGACCCGCGCAGCTTTATTGCTCAGCCCATCATCAAGCTATCTACGGTACCCTGTTTTATCAACGGAAAAATACAGCCGCGCCATGTAGATCTGCGCCCGTATGCCTTGTATAGCGCAGACGGCATAACAATCGTTCCCGGCGGGTTAACGCGCGTTGCGCTGCGCGAAGGTTCGCTGGTTGTAAACTCATCGCAGGGTGGCGGAAGCAAGGATACATGGGTGATTGACTGAGAAGGTGTGAGGTATGAATTATTTGTATTCCTCATACTACAAGCGAAAAATATAAAACTGAATACTAAAAGCTGATGGCTGAAAGCTGACGGCTTATAACCAATTACAATGACCAACATGCTAAGCCGAACGGCTGATTCTCTTTTCTGGCTCAACCGCTATATGGAGCGAACCGATAGCCTGCTGCGGTTGCTGAAAACTCATTACATTTTATCGTTAGACAAGGGCGTGAATGCGCCGCAAAGCTGGCGACCTGTGCTGAAAATGGCAACTTATCTTTCCGATCCGGATATTGAGCAAATTGGCGACAATATGCCGGCGGCAATACACAAAGTGATGCTTGATACGGAGAACATCAACTCACTAAAAATTATCGTACACCGCGCCCGCGAAAATGCGCGCGGCGTGCAGGATTATATTACAAAAGAAACCTGGGAAGAAGTCAATCAGATATATCATTACATCAATCAGCCCAAGCTGGCTGACAAGCTTTATAATAATGAAGTTTTGCAGGTAATTGAAGACCTTACCCAACATGCCGTTCTGTTTTTCGGCATCATTGAGCTAACCATGCCGCGCGGCGCAGGCTGGCATTTTATGAGCCTTGGCAAATACATCGAGCGATGCTTTCATACCATTCAGGTGCTGCAAAATGAATTGAAGCTGATGGATTATGATATTGAACGCCCCACAAATATTTTGCAATGGCGTTATCAGCTGCTGGCTTTATCGGGTTATGAATTGCATTTAAAAACGTACACCGGCAACAATTATAGTTACAATTTGCTGCATCAGGTAATTTTAAATGAAAATTTCACGCGGTCTGTTTTGTATTCAATCAGCCGCATTAATATTTATCTGAAAAAAGTATTGCCGGCAACGGATGAAAACAAAGAAAGCAAAGCACTGGTAAATCGCCTTGGCAGATTGTACAGTAAAGTAAAATATATTGAGCCGGATAGTTTTGCAAATGCCAACATTCAAACGTTTTTAGAAGATATTCAAAGCGAACTTTCTGCCTTTAGCACGCAACTTGCACAACATTTCTTCTCTTATCATTAATCTAACAGAATGTCCGTTTTTAATATACACCACATTACGCGCTACGAATACAACCGCCCGGTAAAGGAAAGCAACAACGAGATAAAAATTTATCCGTATCAGTTTGCCGGGCAGGAAATATTGAATCATGAATTAACAATCACCAATCAACCAAGTGTGCAGACGTTTTTTGATTACTGGGGCAATAAGGTTGGCGTGTTCAGCCTGTTGCAGCCGCATATGTCTCTGGTAATCGAAAGCAAACTGGTGGTGCGCACATTGGGCGCCAAAGACGTAACCGTAAGTATGAGTGGCACGTTTGGCGAACTGCAAAACGAAACAGACGAAAATCTTCAGTTGCTGGAGCTTGCCACACCCGATTTTATTACCAGCGAAAACGCCATTGATAATATCATTCAGCAAATACACGACCCGATGATACATTCTGTGGCGCAAACGGTAGAAGCCTGTTCTGCTTACATCTACGAAAATTTTAAGTATGTAAAAGGCATCACCAATACGCAGACTACGGTAAATGAAATATTAGAAACACAGGCCGGCGTTTGCCAGGATTTTGCGCATGTGATGCTTCAGGTATTGCGTACATTAAATATTCCCGGCAGGTATGTTAGCGGTTACATTTGCCCGAATAAAAATGGTATGCGCGGCGAAGGCGCAACTCATGCGTGGGTAGAAGCCTGGCTGCCGCAACAAGGCTGGACAGGTATTGACCCGACGAACAATGCGTGGGTAACCAACCGGCATGTAAAGCTGGCTGTTGGCAGGCATTTTAAAGATTGCAGCCCCGTAAAAGGCACGTTTAAAGGACCGGCAAAACAAAAGCTGAGCGTGTATGTATCGGTAAGCTATGAAGACGGGCAAACGTATGAAGATGTAAACAATGTACCAATAAATAAACAATCGCAGGATGATGCTGACGATGCTGTTTTGGAAGGTTTCGCGGCGCAGCAGCAATGATTGGCAATATGTATCAGGTATTATGTAGTAAGTATTATGTGATTAACTGATACGGGTGCCAAGCCGTTTATAGCTTGCCTCTTCCCGGCATCCTGCTGTTTATACATAATACTTAATACTTGCTACGAAATACAAACTACAGAATCTTATTTTTACCGCCTATGAAAGCAGAACTTATTGTATATAAAATTCTCTCATTTTTCCTGTTGCCTGTGGCCGCTTTTTTCGGGCTTGTATGTTTGCTGGGTTTATTAACTGCCATCAGCTATCCGGCTATGCTCATTAATGTTTTCCTGCTTGCGTGCATGGTTATTTACATCATCGCTGCTTTTGTTTTTCTTACCAAAGGCATTGATTCGGGCAAGCCCTGCAAACCGGTGCTGCGCGACTGGATACGCATTAACGGCATGATTACTTTTGTTTTTTATCTGCTGGTAGCCATTTCTTTTATTATGATTAAAGCCAACCCGTCTTTGTTAACCGAAGGCATGAAACAATGGACAACCGGCGGCAACCTGCCGGCTGGTGTTAGCACCGCTGATTTGCAAACGGCAATGGCTTCGCTGGTTAATTTTTTTCTGGTGCTAAGCATTGTATTGATTGTTCATATTTTGATTACGTTTCATCTGATGCGGAAATACCGCTATGTATTTGAGCCGGAAAGAATGGATATGGAACAATAATTCATAATGCCCGTTGCAAATTGTTCTTTTTTATAATTTCTTTGTTCTTATACAATTTCATTTATGTCATCTGTATTATACAAGTACCTCACGCTTTATAAAAAACTTGATGTTCCCGGCATTGGCTGCTTTACGATAGAGCAAAAACCTGCTGTGCTTCAATTTACCGATAAGAAATTACTGCCGCCTGCGGCTAACAGTCAGTTTGCGGCGGTGGTGCACCCGACCAACAATCATTTTTATAGCTTTCTGTCGCACGAATGGCAGGTAGACAAAGTAATTGCCATACGCCGCTTTAAAGAAGAAGTGGAGGCTTTGCTGGAAGAATTAAAAAAGCTGGGTATCTGCGAGTTGAAAGGCATTGGCGTTATTCGAAAAACGGCTGATGGCAGCCTCGGCTTTGCAGCAGATACACCTTCGTTCTCTTTATTCGAGAGTTTATCCGCCGAACGCGTACTACGAAGGAATGTGCACCATACCGTTTTGATTGGCGAACAGCAACACCGCAAAACGCACAGCCAACCTGAACCTGAAGAAACGGTGTTGTATGAGCCGGAAACAGTAAAAGATAACTGGCAGCTTTTTGCATTAATTTTAGCCATTGTTGCGTTGCTGATGATTGTAGCTTATTATACCGTATATAAATAAACTCTTCCGTTGTTAGATGTGTAAGTGTGATGGTTGAAGAAATTTCAGTAACAATTGTAAATTGGTAGAAAATTTAAATGAACAAAACACCGGTGTTTTACCGGAATGAAATGCCATAACCTCGACAAGCATTGTTGTTAGCAGCGATGCGTTTTGACAGCGTAGAAGTCAAAGAAGAAATCTTAAACTATTATCTTCATGCAGATGTAAACAGCATGAAACTACCAAAATATCATTTAAAGACTGAAAGTAAGTTTGCAAGATTTGAATTTATTAGTGAAGGAAATAAAGGCGCAATTCGTAAGCTTACAGAATTTCAAGCTACATCAGAACCGGAAGTTTATAATCTTGCATTTGGTGACAAAGACCCACTGACAGGAGACATCAATGATTTAGCCGTTAGCAATAACGGCGACACAGAAAAAGTATTGGTAACAGTAGTTGCAGCGTTGTATGTGTTTTTTGATAATTATCCAACTGCTTATGTTTATGCAACAGGAAGTACGAAAGCCAGAACAAGATTATACAGAATGGGTATATCAAAATTTTACGAAGAAATACAGAACGACTTTTATTTATATGGAGAAGCCGGAGATGATTATCCGGATTTTGAAATAGGTAAAAAATACGATGGATTTTTAGCGCAAAGAAAAATTTAATTAAATTGCAATTATGAAAACAGTTGAAAAGCTTAATAAACGCAAAGTGCCAATCGTAACTATTGACCCTGCTCTTGATAAGTACAGGGACATAATTATGTTTCCTGAAAAACTTGAGAAGGCAAACAAAATGTTGAAGACGGCTAAACTTCCTCCTACTAAGCGCCGCAGCTAACAAAAGTATTGCTAACAGGCTGGCTTGACGTTGGCAACTTCAGCAGCGTCTTGCTATGCAGCTTCAGTTCCGGCAGACACAACGCTGTTAAACATTAGTAGTTATCTTCGGCTGCAAAATAAAAGTCAGCTTTTGTTCCAGGCTGACACCGCGCGGAATACCAGCCCATCAACAATCCGCCTTCGTTACACGAAATGATAACAACAGATTCTTTTATTATCCGACCATTATACATTCAATATTATACTCCGGCAAGCCTTAAAAATTCTATCTTTCTGACTACTATCATTTTTTATCCCGTCTGATGTTCTTTTTGTCCCACACATTAAAAATCTTCCCCGATTAAAAAGATTTTTACGGAACCAATTTACCAAAAACCATTTTTATGAAAAAGTATATCAGCATTGCCGTGCTTGTTCTGCTGTTGCAATCATGTAGTTCGGGCATCTCCGGAACTTATTCGTCCGGCAGCGGCATGGGAAATTATTCGTTCCGTTTTGAGAGCGGCGGGAAAGTATATGTATCTGCCATGGGCGTAGAAAGCGAAGGGAAATATGAAAAGGATGGGAATAAGATTAAGATTATGAATGACCAAAGCGGGGGTAATATGATACTAACGATGACAGATGACAACACAATACAGGGACCGATGGGAACGGTGCTGCACAAGCAGTAAGTAACCGCAAACTATACTCTCATCATATACTAAAACAAACATCATGAACTTTCCGATTTCTGCAAAAACTGATCAGCACAACCGCCTTTTTACGATACTTCTTTTTATGCTTATTGTCTCAGTATTATCTGCAGGTTGCAGCAAAGGCGACGATGGCTCATCGCCCGGTGATGGCGGTGATCACTACATGAAGTTTACCATTAACGGCGTAACAAAAGAATACAGGGGAAATACGCTGGCGCAGTTTACCAATCCGGGCTACGATGCAAGCATGGTAGCTTTGAAAGATGCAACGGATTTTTCCGCCAATACGATGTCTGTTGTTCTTAGCAGCGAGACCCCTTTTGCAACCAATGCCACTTATACAGAAGCCTTTACGGCAACCGGCGATATCGGCGCCTTCCTGATTTACATTGATGAGCTGGGTAATATTTTCACTTCACTTGGTTCTACGCTTGCCCCGGACGCGAAAGTAACGGTGCAGTTTACTTTTATTGCGGACAGTTATGTAAAAGGAAATTTTTCGGGAAAGCTGTATGAAGATGCGTTTACTTCTGCTGCTTATACGGTTACAAACGGGTCGTTTTATCTGAAGCGGGAATGAACTTTTTGCTTCATCTAAAGGAATCATACAAATAATGGATAATAATTCGGTCATCGATTCCACACAAAACCCCCGCAATTACGAAGGCGCCGGTGCGTATTGGAGGTAATTGAGGAATGACGGCGACAGCATTAACCTAATTCTGACGAGGCACTTATAAATGATCACCTATGCGAATCGCCATTATTTTATTATTCACTATTGCAATGATGTTGCTGGTTGCCGCCTGTAAAAAGGAAAAAGACATAGCACAACTGCCACCTTCGCAACCGCCGGTAACAGATACCACGCATCATACCGACACGACAAAACCCGGCATGCCGGATACCGTTGTTATTCCTCCGCCCGATGTGATTGATACGCTGATTGAGGCCGATCCGGGACCAGTTGTCATTACCACGACGTCAATGGATTCTTCGATTCTTGAATTTGGAAATCTGTTTACGTTTTACATCCGCTTAGAAAGCTACACCGGCGATGATGTAACCGCAAAATTCCATTCGAAAGGAACGTTTAAGGTGAGAGAACACGATCCGGCAAATCCGTTATACGATCAGTATCTCACGTTTTCCGATACACCACCTAAGTATGTAACGGATTCGCTCACGCTGAAAGATACGGCATACACACATTGGGAAGTGTACAACAAGCTGACGAAGCAACTGGTGTACATTATTCTGATATATGACAAGCAGTTTGTAGGCTCGCCGGAAGTAATTTACCGGCTTACCAAACGTAACCCCGGCGAAAGCGAAGTAACGCCGGAACAATTACAAACTGCCGTTGAAAAAAACGAATACGGTGTGCTGAACTGGAATATTTTTTAGCCAATCAATTTCATCTTTTATCCATGCTTTTTAATCATTCAAAATAAAAATTAAATCAACATGAAAACAAGATTACTTCTTGCGCTTGCAGCTTTTACTGTCTGCACCGCACAACAGGCAAACGCCAAAATCTGGCGCGTAAACAACAATGGCTACTCGGCTGATTTTGCGCAATTACAGGATGCAAACGATGCCAACAATGTAGTAAGCGGAGATACAATACATTTGGAAGGATCGGCGATAACATATAATGACGCAACAATTACAAAGAAGTTAATCATTATCGGTTCTGGTTATTTTTTACCTTACAATCCGGGTACAGCGTTTAGTAAGTTATCAACAACTATATTCAATATTACTTTTAGTAACGGCTCACAAGGTTCGCAACTGATAGGTGTTCATCTGACTGGTGGTTCCGGTGTCATTATCAAAACAAGCAACATTGCGGTGAAAAGATGCCAGATTAATAGCTCTGTTATCCTAACAAATAATATTTCTAACATTGTAATAACTCAGAATTTCTTTTTAAGAAATTCCTCGACTGCAATCAATGCAGGAGGTACTAACTTTCCTACAGATTTTGTATTCAACAATAATATTTGTCAGCAACCATTGGTTGTAAATGACCCTAATTATATTTTCTTAGAGTGCAACAATAATATCTTCGATGTACCAACGGTAAGCCCGGCTGTTCAAATTTACGCTAGCAGTTTTCAAAACAACATTCTCACCAATCCCAACGCCACGGCAATCATCAACAACGGTGATATTACCAATGTAGATTACAACATCAGCGCATCTGCCAACAACCAGTTTGGCAATAGTAAAAAAAATATTATTGTTACCGATACATCAACTCTTTTCGCCGGCGGCACTTCGCCCGATGGCAGGTATCAGTTAAAAACAAATTCTCCCGCCAAAGCCAATGGTTCCGATGGCACGGACAGAGGCGTGTTTGGCGGCGGCGCACCGCAAAAATGGTACACGCTTTCGGGGCTGGCTCCTATTCCGGTTGTGTATGACATCAGTTCCACAGGCGTTGGCAGCACCGGCCTGCCGGTTATCATCAAAGCAAGAACCATAAAATAATCAACCCATGAAAACATTTTTTATAATGCTGCTGCTGATAGCAGCGCACCTTGCCGGGCACACGCAAAACATTATAGGGGCAGAATATTTTATTGATGCCGACAAAGGCGTTGGCAACAACACAACCATTTCTGTAACGTCTGCGGCAGATGGCAGCTTTCCGTTCACGGCAAATCTGGCTGGCGTAGCGCAAGGTTATCATACATTGTTTATCAGAACAAAAGATGAAACCGGCAACTGGAGCCTGACGGCAAGAAAGAACATTGAAGTGATTGCAACCCTGCAAAACACAATTGCCAAAGGCGAATATTTTTTTGATGAAGATCCGGGTTTTGATAACGGCGCAGCCATTGGCATTGCAACGCCCGATTCGTTGCTGGCACAAAATTTTACGGCAACTCTTTCCGGCCTGGCTGCAGGCGATCATAAAATGTACCTGCGCACAAAAGATGCGAATGGCCATTGGGGCATTACATCAAGATATAATGTAGAAGTAGTGAAAGATGAAACCGGCGGCAAGGTGTTTTTGGTAGAATATTTTTTTGATACCGATCCCGGATTTGGCAATTGCGCTTCTGCGGTATTTGCTACGTCTGCTGCAGATGGAACCTTCACATTTACCATTCCAACAAGTAATCTGCCTGCTAACCCGGTGAGTTTGTTTTTGCGTGTAAAAGACAGCAGCAATTACAATTGGTCGCTCACACAGTGGCAAAGCTATGCGGTGCTGCCACTCACACTTCTTTCTTTCACAGCACAAAAGCAAAACAGCATGGCACAACTTGCCTGGAAAACAACAAATGAAGTAAATACATCTTACTTCAACATGCAGCGCAGCATAGATGGCGTTCAGTTTATAACGGTGGGAAAAGTAACAGCAAAAAGCAATGGCGCTTCGCAAACCGATTATGGGTTTGCCGATGACATCTCAACGCTTGCGAACGGCACTGTCTATTATCGTTTACAGATGATTGATAAAGACGGAAAAATAAGTTACAGCAGCATTGTTAGTATCACAATAGATAGGAATGACATCCGCATCGTTATTTATCCAAATCCGGCGCACCGGTTTTTTATTGTTGATCATTTGCCTGCGGAAAGCAAGGCTTATATTAGTGTAACCGATTTAGCCGGACGAATCCTGATTGCTCAGCAGGCAACGGGATTGGCAAGTCAAAAAATTAATATTTCTATGTTGACAAAAGGCATGTATGTAGTGAATATTACAACGAACCATCATACAGAAAAAAGAAAACTGGTAATAGAATAGAACGTTTCCGTATTCTTTATATACTTCATTTCCCGCAGGTCTGCGCTTTATAAGTAAAGGGCGCAGACCTGCTTTTGCTTTAGGTTGCCAAGTATCAGTTTTTTTATAAAGATATTTTGCATAGATAAAATCATGTACTTTAGGGCTGCCATTAACCAGTTATACAAAGCAGCAAAACTCTATAGGAATTACATCAACAATCCCAATCTTTATGAAAGTATATTTATTTATTGTTGCGTTCTTTTTACTTACCTTTTACAGTAAAGCTCAGACAGAAACCGAACAAACTTTACTCGAAAAATTAGCGGGTGTTGATTCTGATTCTTTAAGAGCAGATACATACATTGATCTTCACAACATAACATTCATATCCGACTTGAATAAGAGCCGCGAATATGCAAACGACATTCTTCAAATCGGCCTCAAAACCGGCTCTTTAAAATTCATTCAGAAAGGTTATGGTTCACTTGCCCGTTGCGCAAGAAAACGAAGGGATTATGATGTTGTATTACCTTATGATTTGCAAGCGTTGTTTTATGCTAAGAAAGTAATCGATCCTGATAATCTCTTCTTATTATATCGACAGACTGCAGCAGACTATTTAGATGTAGTCAAACTCACACAAGCTTTGCCGTATCTCGACACTTGCCAGCAAATGTTAAGCAGCCTCAACAATCCATCATACGAAGCCAAACTAAATCAATTGTATGGCTGGTATTATGCAAATATGAACCAAAGTAAAAAAGCTATTCCTTATTATAAGCGGGCATTGCAAACGTTTCAGGCAATCAATGATGAAAAAATGATTCCTGAAGTAGAATATACATTGGGCAATTGTTTTTTAACCATCAGAGAACCGGATAGTGCCAGCAATTATTTGTATCAGGCATTGGAAAAATATAAGAAGCGTGGCTCTATGGGTCGCCAGGCAGATTGCTATGGCTTTTTAGGGCAATGCTATGTATTGAATGGCAATACAGATAAAGGAATTGAATTGTACCGGAATGCGGTTGAACTGGAAAAGCAGTCTTTCGACAGCGCCAGCCAAAGTTTATCATTGATTGATTTGGGCAGATGTTATCTCATTAAAAAAGACACCACAACCGCACTAAGTTATGCTCACCAGTCGGAAACCATTTTGAATAAGCTCAATTTTACTTACGGCAATGTGGTGCTCAATACTTTTTGGGGACAATTTTATTCAGATGTAAAACATTTTGATAAAGCAGAATCTTATTTCAAAAAAGCCAATGCCATGGCGATTGAAAACAAACTATCTGACCTCAAAATAGACAATGAAAAATACTGGGCGCAGCTTCGTTATAAAGAAAAGAAAACCGCCGCTGCCGATTCACTTGTTTACAGTTATATCAGGCAATTGCTTCTTAACAGAGAACCGGCTACCATCAACAAAGAATTGAATACCTTGTTAAAAAGAAACCCAAACCTTGATTCGGCAACGGCAGCTAACATCAGATTGCTTTATACGCCTGGAGGAGCCGACATTCTTAGAAAAAAATCAGGTATTCAAAGTCTCAGTTCCATAAGTAATATGGATAGTATTTTAAACCTGAATCCTTACTCATTGGCTTCTGCTTCTTTCGACAGTTCAATAATGGCATCGGATGATAAGCAACTGCTGGAACTGGAAACAAAATATAAAACAAAACTTATCTCCGACAGTCTGAAAATAGAAAAGCAGAACACTGAAGTTGCCAACGCCGAAGTGCAACGCCGCAATACTATCCTCATAGGTGCATCTGTATGCCTGCTGCTTCTTGCCGCCGGCTTCTTTCTTCAGTACAAAAACCGCAAGCGCGCCGAACGCGACACAGCCAAAATAGAAATGCTGCAGAATGAGATTCATCACCGCGTAAAAAACAATCTCGGCGTTATCAACCGGCTGATTGAAGTGGCAGGAAAAGGAGGCGCAAACAATATTTCGCTGCAATCTTTGCAAACGCGCGTTACAGCCATCGAACTGCTGCATAAGCGATTATACAATGATAAGGTCACAGGAAATATTTCTCTGCAGGAATATTTGCTTGAACTGACGGCTGCTATACAAACTATGTTTGAAACGGACAAGAAGATTGACATTCATGTGAATGCACCGGTAGAAGTGAGCAGCAAGACAGCAGAGAAGATTGGATTAATCATAAACGAACTGGTTACCAACAGCTATAAATATGCGTTTGACGAGCAGGGCGGAAACATCAATATAGAAGCGAATGCAACCGAAGCACATGAATACAAACTGACAGTAGCCGACAATGGCAAAGGCTTTACCACAGCTAAAAAGAAGAGCTATGGCATGAAGCTGATTGCCGGTTTATCGCATGAATTAGGAGGCAACTTTGCTTTCAGCAACAATAACGGAACCGAGTTTGTTTTACAATTTGCTGATACCATTTAATTGAATCCAATGCAGGCAACCAAGCGAAAGGTATTGATCGTGGAAGATGAGTTTGTATTGTATGATGAACTGTCTGAATTCTTTAAAGAGAAAGGATATAGCATTATCGGCCATGACAATGGCAAAGCCGTAGATAACTATGATGATGCGGTGCAGTTATTGAAAAACGATGAGCCTGATATTGCTGTACTCGACATTAACATCAGAGGTAAGAAAGACGGTCTTGAATTGGCAGCTTATATCAAAGAACATTTCTATTCGCTCATCATTATTCTGACAGCTTACGACAACCATGAGAACCTGGAACGCGCGCGGCTGCTAAGTCCTGACGGCTTTGTGGTAAAGATAGACAAACCCGTAAATAAGAAGCAGTTGTGGGCTTCCATCAGCGTAAAGCTGCCGAAACTATATGATGGCGACCTGAGAAAAACACAAGGCAATTTTTTTAAAGTGCGTGAAATAGATATGGCAAAACTAAGCATGAAGAAAAGCCACGAGACGCCTGTTGACCCGCTGGATATAGAAACATTCATTAAATGGGAAAACATCACTCACATCGAAAGCTACAATTCAAAAATGGCCGGTGAAGGCAACAATAATGTTCTTATTCATATTCTGCCCGGAAATATAGGTTATATACATCGCACTACGCTCAGCGAAATGGAAAAGCAGTTACCCCTTTATTTTGCCCGCTTCGATCAGGCCAACATTGTCAACGTAAAGCAGCTGACTGGTAAAGGTCGTGGTGAACGATTATATTTGATGGGCGATCTTGTTTTTAAAATTAGCGATACCTATAAAGAAGCCGCTCTTGAAAAAATAAAACTCTTCCTGGGGTAACAAGGCGTCAACTTATCCCTGCATGTGCCCTATACATCCCGCTTCATTCATTGTATAAAAAAGGATTTGCACTTTAGTGTTTCATTATTTATAAACACTAAAAGCGCCGACATGAAAACCTGTTTTACTTTTCTGCTTTGTCTTACTACCTGCTTCTCGCTCCAAGCGCAAACAACAGATACGCTAACAAATAAAGCTGTCATCAAATTAAAAAGTGCAGGACTAAGTAGCGACATAATAAAATCTACCATTCTGGCTTCGCCCTGCAAATTTGATCTTTCAGTTGATGGGTTAATAGCTTTAAAAAAATCGGGATTATCGGAAGATGTAATAAATACGATGGTTGGAAAAAATAGCTCATTAACCGCAAAGACAGAAAATTCCAATGCTTCGTCTGACAATAGTTTATCAAATAATAATTCATCAAATGATATTTCCTCTGGCGTATATTATTGTAAAGGAAATCCCTGCAATTTAATTGACATTGAAGCTTCCGTATATTCTCAGGCAAAAATAGGTTCCGGAATAATGATAGGGCTTACCTACGGCATAGCAAAAACTAAAATGAAAGCCACCTTAAGCGGCGAAAAATCACAAATGCAGATTGAAGTAACAAATCCTGTATTTTATTTTTATTTTGATAAGAGCAATTCAAATAGCTTAGGTAATAATGGAAGTCAGTTTTTATTTGCTTCCGCCACCAGCCCGAATGAATTTCTGTTAGTGAAATTTTCGATAGCTAAAAAGAACAGAGAAGTTGTAACCGGCTCTGTCAATAGCTACGCAGGAATGACATCCGGCATTGATAATAAATGCAAAGTTCCTTTTAAATATGAAAAAACGTCTCAGGGAGTGTATAAAGTTTATACTGACCAGCCATTAGCAAAAGGAGAATATTGTTTCATGTATGCAGGAAGCGCTGCTTCGACAAGCGGTAATGCACAAAGAGTTTACGATTTTGGTATTGATTAAGTTTTGGGTTATTCGGTTTTTGGTATTTTAGCCTGGTTATAAAATTACACTTGCGTAGAAAAGCAATCGTTGCCTGATAAGTTTTATCAACCCGCATTCTTAATAAAACGAGCAAAGCCATTGCAAAAAACTGTAATGGCTTTTATTTATTAATTTTCACAAATCAATAGCCATATTTTTCCTTCCATAAACCTTTTAAAAAACGTCGCATTTCTTCTTCTCTTACATTATTGCCCGGCTTGTAAAACGCGGTGCCGGCAAGGGTTTCGGGCAGATATTCCTGTTTGGAAAAATTGCCTGCAAACGAATGCGCATACTTGTAGCCTTTGCCGTAATTCATGTCTTTCATCAAACCTGTCGGCGCATTGCGGATATGAAGCGGCACGGGAAGATCACCATATTTCCTTACAGCATCCTGCGCCAAACCAGTCGCTGCATAAGACGCATTGCTTTTGATGGATGAAGCCAGATAAACCGCGCACTGCGATAATATAATCCGTGATTCGGGATAACCGATTTTATTCACCGCATCAAACGTTGCATTGGCAAGCAGCAGTGCGTTTGGGTTGGCATTGCCAATGTCTTCACTTGCAAATATCAACATGCGCCGTGCAATGAAGCTTACTTCTTCGCCGCCTTCAATCATTCGCGCCAGCCAGTAAATAGCGCCGTTCGGGTCGCTGCCACGCATACTTTTAATAAACGCGCTGATGATGTCGTAATGTTGCTCGCCGCCTTTATCGTATAATACAACGCGTTTTTGTGCTACCTGCATCACGGCTTCATCGGTAATGATAATATTGTTCTTTCCGGTAAAAAAATTAATAACCAGTTCGAGTAAGTTCAGCAGTTTACGTGCATCGCCGCCAGAAATAGTTAATAAAGCCGATGTTTCTTTAAGTTCAATATGTTTTGTTTGCAACAATTCATCTTTTTCTATCGCATGATGCAGCAACGCAATCATTTCCTCTTCACCCAAAGCCTTCAATACATATACCTGGCAACGGCTTAATAATGCTGAGTTCACTTCAAACGAAGGGTTCTCGGTGGTTGCACCAATCAAGGTAATGGTTCCTTTTTCCACAGCACCTAACAAAGCGTCCTGCTGGCTTTTATTAAAGCGATGAATTTCATCAATAAATAAAACGGCACCTTGTTGCTGCTTTGCTGCTTCAATCACTTCACGAATTTCTTTTACGCCGCTGCTGATGGCGCTCAACTGGTAAAACGGAACCTGCAGCGCATGTGCAATAATGTTGGCAATGGTAGTTTTCCCAACGCCGGGCGGTCCCCACAAAATCAGGGAAGGAATGCGGCCGCTTTCAATGGCGGTGCGCAGAATGCTGCCCGTACCGGTAAGATGTTGCTGACCAACTAATTCATCTAACGTATTTGGGCGCAATCGTTCGGCTAATGGAGTGTTTGTATTCATGTCTGAACTGAGATTTGTGTGATGTATGAACCAGGATTTTATATGATTTTTTCTGATGCGGCGGATTTGATGTTTTATTGTGATGATGGTCTTGCTGCTGTGTTGCATTTGTTTTGGGAAAAGATCAATCATTGCCGAACGTTGAACGGAGATTCTTATTTCTCTTTACTTAAAAGAAAAATAAGAACAAATCCCTGATTGCAACAGACGATCCATCTGAGCGGTGTCGCTCGTCCCACAATAGTTTTATTCTGCCTTTTGTAATCTTATCTCACTTATCCCAAACTTTTCATTTATCCCGGTTCAAACACATCTGCCCAATCAGAAAAATCTCCCCAAATCCTGGTCAAAAAAAATGTCCCGCCGGGAACGGCGGGACCGATATTTACTAACCCATCCATGAACAAAGCTGTGTAAGCCATGGATTATTTTTACTGCTTACCGGTATTGCTTAGCAATACTCTTCAAAAGCAGCCATAAGATTACGGGCAATTACCTGCGCCGGACGTCCTTCAATCTGATGACGTTCTATCATGTGCACCAATTCGCCGTCTTTAAATAAAGCGAAAGCCGGTGAAGAAGGTGGATAAGGCAGCAAATGCTCGCGTACTTTATTAACCGCAGCTATGTCGAAGCCTGCAAATACGGTCTTTAAATTATCGGGGCGTTTGGTGCTGTTGTGAACCGCCATTAAAACGCCGGGACGCGCCGCGCCTGCTGCACAGCCGCATACCGAGTTTACCATCACCAGCGTTGTTCCCTCGCCTTCCAGGCTGTTATCTACATCGCCTGGTGTATTCATTTCTTCAAACCCGTTGTCGGTCAATTCAGCCTTCATCGGAATAACTATTTCTGCCGGATACATCTTGTTTTAATTTGTTTTTGCAAAAATAAGCAAATCAGGAAAAAAAGCTGCATTTCCTTATTTTTCGGTCAATTTGGCTTTTTTTAAACACTTAAAAAGACATTATGACGGGAAAAACGACTTAATTTTGTCAACTTATCAGGAAATTTTGCGCGGTACACCATTTGAAATACAATTGTCATCAACAAAAAAAGTAAATTTAAATAGCTATGACATTTGTAAAACAAAATTACCGCAACGTAAACAACGTTTTTGATGAGTTGTTTAACACCGCTCCTGCTTGGAACAGAGCTTTGAATGTGCCACCTGTGAATATTCATGAAAACGAAGATGGCTATCACATTGAACTTCAGGCTCCCGGTTTACAGAAAGATGATTTTAAGATTAACGTAGAAAAAGGATTGCTAACTATTTCCTACGAAAAGAAATCGGAAGAAGAGAATAAGAATTATAAAACACATCGCAAAGAGTTTGCTGTTTCTTCATTCAAGCGCAGTTTTTCGTTAGATGAAAAAGTAAACGCCGAGGAAATCAAGGCAAAATATGATGCCGGTGTGTTGCAGATATTTCTTCCAAAAAAAGAAGAAGTGAAAGCGTCTCCCAAGCAAATAGAAATTCAGTAAAAAATGTAATAGTTTTTTTTCATAAGAGTTGGTTTTTGGTTTATAAACCCCGTGTTTCCACACGGGGTTTTGTGTTTTAATTATTTTGCCCGCAGGTACTTGCTGATTTCTATCTGCATTACACTGTGAAATCCGCGGGAGATTTTATTTCAACTCCTTTATTGCCTGTAACATCGTTTCTGCTACCAGCCTATTTCCGGTATCATTTAAATGTACGCCGTCAACCGTAAGCACGCCCCTGTCAGCATCGTTTGTATTATGCTCCTGTTCGTAATTTTCAAACAGCGTTCGCAGGTCAATAACCGGCAAATTCATATCGCTGCCTATATGTTTAATGATATTGGCATATTTATTTAAATCGCCATCCTGCTGATTTACATAATTCTTTTTCTCTCCTATGGTAGCTGGCGTTACCAGAATTACTCTGGCATTGGCAGCCTGCAATTTTTTAATGATGGCTTTGTAAAATTTTTCAAACTTATCGGCATCTGTGCCTGTGCCTGAAGAAGACTTGTGCCACACATCGTTTACGCCTACATAAATCACTACAATATCCGGCGATTTACTTAACACATCATCTTCCAGGCGCAGGTACAAATCATACACTTTGTTACCGCCGATGCCCGCTCCTGTCAAATCATAATTGGTATCGCCTTCCTTTTGCAGCATGCCTTTCATCATGGTGATATAGCCGTTCGGCTGCACGCCTGCCTGCGTAATGGAATCACCAAAAAACACAACCTTTTTTGTTTTATCTCTTTTAAATGAAAGCATAACAATTAATCCGAAAAATATAAAGACAAGCAGAAATTTATTCGTCATAACAATGAATTTAATGAAGCAAAAAGTAAAAAAATTGCTTAATCCAATTTTGCCTTTTGAGTTTTTACTTTTTTATTTCTTTATGCCAGCAAATGTGGTTGTTCACGATAGACTTTCCAAACAAATTCTCCGAACAGTGTATTTGCCCATGCAAACCATTTTCGGGTAAACTTTTTCGGGTCGTTTTTGTTAAACGATTCGTGCATAAAACCAGTTCCGGCATGTGTGTTTTGCAATGTATCCAAACAGTATTTAATTTCCTTTTCGTTGGTTGATGTTAGTCCGCGCATGATGAGGCTCATTGGCCAAATCATATCCAAACCTACATGCGGACCACCGATACCTTCGCCTGCGCTGCCTTTAAAAAAGAATGGATTTTCTTCGGATAAAACATACCTGCGTGTGTTTTGATACGTTTGATCGGTAACACTTACAGCACCCAAATAAGGCAACCCCAGCAAGGAAGGAATATTGGCATCATCCATCAGGTTATGGCTGCCATAACCATTAATTTCATACGCGTATATATCGCCAAACTGCGGATGTTTTACAATGTGCAGCTTTTTTTGCAGAGCCAAAGAAAGCGATTGCTGAAGCGACTGTGTATTGATGACAAACGTATTATTTTTGGAGATTATACGATTCAGTTCGTCTAATTGCTGCAGAGATATATGAGCAAATAAATTGCTCGGTATCAGGTAAGGGAAAATGGTGGCATCATCGCTCGGGCGAAACATGGAGCAAATAAAGCCATCCGGCTTTGCCGGGTAGCCATAACCATTCAGGGGAACACTATCGGTAGCAAATTCTGTTTTACGCTGAAAATGATACGGAGCTTTGCCATGAAAGCGCTGCTGCTCGGTAAACGTTTCGATAATAAGATTCATGGCTTTTACCCATTCTTCATCAAAGGCAGACGTATCGCCGGTTTCTTTCCAATAGCCATAAGATAAGCGGATGGGGTAGCACAAGCTATCTATCTCCCACTTGCGCTCATGCACGCCGGGCTTCATATCGGTACGGTCAGATTCTTTCCATTCACTTACTTTGTTTTCATCTTTATAAAACGCGTTGGCATACGGGTCTCTCAAAACGCATGTTACCTGCCGGTGAATGACTCCTTTTATCAGTTGCTGCAAATCTTTATCTTCTTTGCACAGGCGCATATATGGCCAAACCTGAGCGCTGCTGTCGCGAAGCCACATGGCATCTATATCGCCGGTAATCACGTAGGTGTCGGGCTTTCCGTTTATCATTTCAAAATCAACCGTTGTATCCAATGTATTCGGAAAACAATTCTCAAACAGCCAGGCGATTTCCTTATTGCCAATTTTCGATTTGATTTCCGTGATCAGCGATTCAACAGCTTTGCTGCTGAAGTTTCTTTTCGACGCCTCTGTTCTTACGGTTTCAAAACCGGCCGCTGCGCCTGCAGAAGCGTATTGAGATAACCCTATGGCGGCGCCGGTAAAAACCGTTTGTCTGATAAATCGTCTTCTTTTCATAATGAACTTTGTAAGCGTTTTGGCAAAAGTATAAGTATGATAAATAAAACAAGGAGAAAGACAAATTATTAATTGATTTTACGTACAAGCTTGTTTCTCTTTACGAAAATCGAAACCAATTTGTAGATGATAATTGTTACTTTTGCACCCTTTTCAAAATTTATCATGCCGTAACATGACACTAGCCCGGTGACTAAGAAGGGCGAAATGAAATGTTGCTTGTAAAAATTATCAGCAGCAAACATGAAACTCAGTCAGTTTAAGTTCGATCTTCCCCTCAACCTCATTGCACAAAACCCGGCCAAACGCCGCGAAGACAGCCGCCTGATGGTGGTTCACCGCAAAACCGGGCAAATAGAAAACAAGCATTTTCGCGACATTCTTGATTATTATGACGACAAAGACGTTTTTGTTGTAAACAATACCAAAGTGTTTCCTGCCCGCATGTATGGCCGCAAGGAAAAAACAGGCGCTAAAATAGAAGTGTTTCTGCTTCGCGAGTTGAATAAACCCAACCGGCTTTGGGATGTAATTGTAGATCCGGCGCGTAAAATACGCGTTGGCAACAAACTTTATTTCGGCGATAACGATGAACTGGTTGCTGAAGTAATTGACAATACAACCAGCCGCGGCAGAACCATTCGGTTTCTGTGGGACAGTGATGAAGAAAGCTTTAAAAAAATGCTTGAATTTCTTGGCGAAACGCCGTTGCCAAAATACATCAAGCGCAAGCCTGATGAGGAAGACAGAGAACGTTTTCAAACGGTGTATGCCAAGCACGAAGGCGCGGTTGCGCCTCCCACAGCCGGATTGCATTTTAGTAAAGAACTGATTAAGCGCTGTGAGATAAAAGGCATTCGCTTTGCCGAAGTTACCCTGCATACCGGGTTAGGAACATTTCGCCCGATTGAAGTAGAAGATTTAAGCAAACATAAAATGGATGCAGAGTATTACCGCATAGAAGAAGATGCCTGTGATATTGTGAATAAAGCCAAGGAAACCGGTCATAAAATCTGCTCCATCGGCACTACCACCATGCGCGCGATGGAAACCAGTTTTACGGCGCAAAAACTATTGAAGCCAAGCGAAGGATGGACCAATATTTTTATTCATCCGCCTTACAATTTTAATATTGCCGACAGCTTGATTACCAATCTTCATTTGCCAAAAACAAGCCTGTTGATTATGGTTACCGCCTTTGCCGGTTACGATCTTACCATGGAAGCTTATAAGAAGGCGATTAAAGACAAATACCGCTTTTTTAGTTATGGCGATGCCATGTTGCTGATTTAAAATTTATGTAGTCACAAAGTAGCTAAGGCACGAAGTAGAGAAATCTTATTCCGTGCCTTTTCATTTTAAAAATCTTCGCGTCTGCGAGGCTTTGTGGCAGAAGATAGCAGACAATAAAAAAGCCGACGCCAAGCCAGCTTTATTTAGAACAAAGAATCGTTTGATGAAATAAAAAACGTCCCGGCGAATTTGTTGCCGGGACGAAAAATAAAAAAGAAAAAAATTAAGCTGTTTTCAACGTCATTTTCTTAGCCAGTTTGCTTTTTAAATTGCTGGCTTTGTTTTTATGAATCACGCCATTTTTTGCCAGCTTATCAATCATAGAAATGGTAAGCGGCAACTTTTCATTGTAAGCCGATTCATCTTTGAGTAAACGTATATCACGAATGGCATTACGCGTTGTTTTGCCGTAATAACGGTTTCTGTCTCTGCGTTTTGCCGCCTGGCGCATATCTTTCTTCGTTGCTTTATGGTTTGCCATAAATAAATTATATTATCACTGAATTTTTTAGGACTGCAAAAGTAAGCGTTATGCCTTGTATGTTGAAATTTTATTTTGTTATCGTTTATGAAAAAAGATAATGCTGGCAGACATTGAAAATTTATGCAGAAAAAAAATCTGCGGCAGGCTGTAAAATATTCGGGCTTAGAATCTTTGTGTTTGTTTACAAAAATTTATACATTTCTCTTATACGCATTTCACCCTTTCATGTTTTTTATTCTGCGATATTTGTAAACATTTTTCAGTTGCTTAGCTTCTGCAGTCATTCAACTTCTTATAACAAGTAAACGCTTTTATCATGAAAGATTTCTCTTATATCACCAGTTCGCATCCTGCTTTCATCGAAAATTTATATAACGATTATGTTACCGATCCGAACAGCGTGGAACCGGAAATGAAGAAATTTTTTGAAGGTTTTGATTTTGCCGTTTCATCCGTAACAAACGGAAAAACGAAAGAAAACGGAAGCCCTAATGGAAACGGTGCAATTGCCATTGCCCCGAAAGAAACATCTGCCGCCACAGATACCTGGCGGCAGGAAATTAAAGTTTACCGTCTCATTTTAGGCTATCGCAACAAAGGTCATCTGATAGCCAAAACCAATCCCATCCGCGAGCGCAGAGACCGTGGCGCCAATCTTGATCTGGGCTTTTTCGGCTTACGCGAAGAAGATTTAGACAACACATTTCAAACGGGCGAAATCATCGGCTTAGGCAATACAACACTGCGCAATATTTTACAGCATTTGCAAAGCGCGTATGCTTCGCATGTTGGTATTGAATTTAAGTATATCAGCGATCAGACAAAAGTTGACTGGCTTACCAACGAAATGGAGCGCAGCTTTACCAAACCGCTTCCGCTGGAAAAAAAGAAACGGATATTACAAAAGCTGAACGAAGGCGTCATCTTCGAAAAATTTCTCCATACAAAATATGTGGGACAAAAACGGTTTTCCCTCGAAGGCGGCGAAACAACCATCCCGGCATTGGATACCATTATCAGCGTAGCGGCCGAACAGGATGTGCAGGAAGTGGTTATTGGCATGGCGCACCGCGGCAGACTGAATGTGCTTGCCAATACCCTTGGCAAAACATACGAGCAAATCTTCAGCGAGTTTGAAGGTACGGCGCGTATGGATCAGACGATGGGAAGCGGCGATGTAAAATATCATCTTGGCTTCGGCAGCGAAATCACTACCGCAAACAATAAAAAAATTCATGTAAAGCTGATGCCGAATCCTTCGCATCTGGAAGCGGTTGACCCTGTGGTAGAAGGCTTTGCCAGAGCCAAGGCAGATTTGCTTTACAATCAGGAATATGATAAGGTGTTACCAATTTTAATTCATGGCGATGCTTCCATTGCCGGTCAGGGAATTGTGTACGAAGTGTTGCAGATGAGCGGTCTTGATGGCTATTCTACCGGCGGCACCATTCACTTTGTTATCAATAACCAGATCGGCTTTACCACCGATTTTGACGATGCCCGCAGCGCCAACTATTCAACCTCCATCGCTTCATTGGTGCAGGCGCCGGTGTTGCACGTAAACGGCGATGACCCCGAAGCCGTTGTAAAATGTTCTGATATTGCCATTCGTTATCGCCAGGCATTTAACGAAGATATTTTTATAGATATGGTTTGTTACCGGCGGCATGGTCATAACGAAGGCGATGATCCGAAATATACGCAGCCGCAGATGTACGAACTGATAGAAAAGCACCCGAACCCGCGCGAGATTTACATTGCTTATTTAAAAGAACACGGCGAGTCTGACGCGCAGAATTTAGCGAAGCAAATGGAGCAGCAGTTTTGGAGCGATCTGCAGGAACGCTTAGACGAAATCAAGCAGCATCCTTTGCCTTATAAATTTCAGCAACCTGAGAAATGGTGGTTAAATCTTCGCAAAGCTACGGCCGCCGATTTTGAGCATTCGCCGGATACTGCCATCAGCGAAGCGACTTTTAAAAGTTTGTTTGACGGCATCATGAAATGGCCGGCAGATTTTAAACCACTGCGAAAGGTGGAAAAAATTTTACAGGATAAAATAAAATTGTTTGAAACGGAACAGAAAGCCGACTGGGCAACGGGAGAGTTGCTGGCTTACGCCTCGCTGCTTACGCAAGGTGTTAATGTACGCATGAGCGGTCAGGATGTGCGGCGCGGCACCTTCAGTCATCGCCATGCGGTGCTGCGCGATGAAATGAATAATACATCTTATAACCGCCTTGATCATCTGACGGAAGGGCAAAAGAAATTTGATATTTACAATTCGTTTTTAAGCGAGTACGGTGTGCTGGGTTTTGAATACGGCTATGCCCTGGCAAACCCGAATGCACTGGTATTGTGGGAAGCGCAGTTTGGCGATTTTGCCAATGGCGCGCAAACCATGATTGACCAGTTTATTTCGGCAGGCGAACAAAAATGGAGCCGCATGAATGGTATTACCATGTTGTTGCCGCACGGCTATGAAGGACAGGGACCGGAACACAGCAGCGCGCGGTTGGAACGCTTTCTGCAAATGTGCGCCGAGCTGAATATGATTGTTTCAAATGTAACAACGGCAGCCAATTTATTTCATTTACTAAGAAGACAGGTTGCCTGGTCGTTCCGCAAACCTTTGATTAATTTTTCACCAAAAGCATATTTGCGCTATCCCGGCAGCTTTAGCCACATTAGCGAATTTACATCCGGCGGTTTTAAGGAAGTAATTGATGATGCGTTTGCACAAGATGCAAATACCGTAACAAAAGTGCTTTTCTGCAGCGGAAAGCTGTATTTTGAACTGGCTGAAAAGCAGGCGAAAGAAAACAGAAAAGAGGTTGCCGTTATTCGGGTTGAACAGTTGTATCCGCTGCCGGAAAAACAGTTGCAGCAGCTTTATAAAAAATACAGCAAAGCCGTTTGGTTCTGGGTGCAGGAAGAGCCTTTGAATATGGGCGCGGCTACCTTTTTGCAAATGAATTTAAAAAGTATGAATTATGGCGTTATCAGCCGCAATATGAGCGCGGCAACGGCGTCCGGCTATTCCAAAGTTCATGCATCGGAACAGGCTGAAATCATTAACACGGCGTTTAGCATTTAATCAACTTGAACAAACAATTATTACAGATTGATGAGCGTACCGGTTTTGTTATTGCCACGGTTAAAAACATTGTGGCGCGGTACGATGCTGAGGCGGAAATCATATTGTTTGGCAGCCGCGCTTGTGGCGACTGACACCAGGAAAGCGATTGGGATTTTATGATTCTTAGCCGCCTGCCGGAAGACGATAACGTAAAAAAGAAAATCAGGGATGACATTTATAAGGCAACAGAGCTGGAAACATTTTACAACGTCTTTATTCTGATGCACAACAAGGAAGTCTGGCATAGCAGGTATCGCGTTACGCCGTTATATTACAATATTGATGAAGAAGGAGTCATTGTTTCATGATGCGCGATGAATATGTATCGTACCGGATGAGCCGGGCAAAACAATCATTGCAGGGTAAGCAACACCTTTCTGATGCAAAAACATTTATTTTGCTGATTGAAAATATTATAAATACCACCACATATAATGATTGATATAAAAGTTCCTACGGTTGGCGAATCCATCAATGAAGTAACATTATTAAAATGGGTAAAGAAAGATGGCGACTATGTGAACCGCGATGAAGTAATTGCCGAACTGGAAAGCGAGAAAGCCACATTTGAAGTGAATGCGGAACAAGCCGGCATTTTAAAAACGGAGGCTAACGAAGGCGACACATTAACCATCGGCGCCTTGCTTGCCAGCATCAACGAAAATGGAAAAGCGGAAACATCTTCCCAATCTGCCGAACAACCAAAATCCGACATGGCTGCCATACTTCCATCTGCCAAAGCAGAAACTTTAACACCGGCAGAACCGATACCTGTAGCCGTTGGCAAAGGTGAAATTGAAATGAAAGTGCCAACCGTTGGCGAATCTATCAACGAGGTAACGCTTTTAAAATGGGTAAAAAAAGACGGCGATTTTGTAAAGCGGGATGAAGTGATTGCCGAACTGGAAAGCGAGAAAGCTACCTTTGAACTGAATGCGGAAGAACAGGGAGAACTAAAGACACAGGCAAAAGAAAACGATGTATTAAAAATAGGCGATGTAGTTGCCATTATCAATACCGATATAGCGGCAACGGCTGCTGAAAAAGCTTCGGAACAGCAGGCAACAAAATCTGAATCTGCCATTACAGTTCAACCACCGGTGCAAAAAAAACAAAGCACCGCCGAACCTTCCGTTGCTAAAACAACAAATGATGTAAAAGCAACGCCGCTTGCTTCGGCAATGATTACAGATAAAAAAGTAAACCCGTCTTCCATTACACCATCGGGCGCTAATGGAAAAATATTACGGCACGATGTACTGGAAGCTTTGCAAAACCCGGGCAAAACAGCGTTTGACGGGCAGCCGCTAAACAGTCGCAACGAGCGCAAAGAAAAAATGAGCAACCTGCGCAAAACCATCAGCCGCAGACTGGTAGAATCGAAAAATACAACGGCGATGCTTACCACGTTCAATGAAGTGGATATGACGCGCATCATGGATATTCGCAAACAGTTTAAAGAAAAATTCAAAGAATCGCACGGCGTAAATCTTGGCTTCATGAGCTTTTTTGCCAAAGCCTGCGCAATCGCGCTGAATGAATGGCCGGCCGTAAACGCATATATAGACAGCGAATCAATTATTTACCATGATTATGCCGACATCAGCATTGCCGTAAGTACGCCGCGCGGCTTAACGGTTCCGGTAATGCGCAATGTAGAAAGCCTGAGCATGGCAGATATTGAAAAGAAAGTAATTGAACTGGCGGGCAAAGCGCGTGATGGCAAACTGACAATGGAAGAATTAACAGGCGGCACTTTTACCATTACAAACGGCGGCGTATTTGGCAGTTTGATGAGCACACCCATTATTAATCTTCCGCAGAGCGCCATATTGGGGATGCACAAAATACAGGAACGCCCGATGGCGGTTAACGGGCAGGTAGTTGTTAAACCAATGATGTATGTTGCTTTGAGTTACGACCATCGCATTGTTGACGGAAGAGAAAGTGTAAGCTTTCTGGTTCGGGTAAAAGAGTTGCTGGAAAACCCGGAATTGCTGCTGTTTGGCAAAGATCCGGTGAAGACGTTATTAGAATTATAAAGTGTAAAGCTGTTGATTTTTTCAACAGCTTTTTTGTTTGTCATAATTTATTGAACGCCTTGTTGATGCAAAAATATGTTACCGGTTACTTCAACACTTCGCTTCGGCTGATCGCCGCTTTTGATGGATCGCAACCGCTAAGCGTTTATCTGAAAAAATATTTTTCACTACACAAAAAACATGGCTCGAAAGACAGGAAATGGATTGCTCATTTTTGTTATTGTTATTATCGTTTGGGCTTTGCCTGTAAAGAACAGCGCACTGACGAGCGTTTACGAATCGCCGTTTTTTTATGCACCAACAATACCGGCGACTGGCTTTCTTTATATGATGAGCCTTGGTTGTCGGCTTATGATGAACGCATAGACAACCGCATTCAGTTTATTCAATCGTTGTATGCTTTTTCCATAACCGATATTTTCTTTCATAACCATTGGTTAAGTAATGATATTGATATAAACGGGTTCAACAAATCGCACCTGATTCAGCCAAAATTATTTTTACGGATCCGACCGGGGAAAGTGAAAAATGTTGTAAATAAGCTGACGCAAAACAACATATCTTTTTTGCAGGAAAATGAAACGTGCCTGTCGTTGGATAATGCAACCAATATCAATACAGTTCTTACACTGAATAAAGAAGTTGTTGTTCAGGATTTTTCATCGCAAAAAACAGCTTCTTTGTTTGGTTTGATAACATTGCCTCAACAGTCTTCGGTTTGGGATTGTTGCGCAGCAAGCGGCGGAAAATCAATATTGGCGTATGATTATTTTTCAGGCATCCAACTTACCGTTTCCGATATCAGAGATTCCATCATTCGCAATCTAAGAACCCGTTTTGCAGAAGCGGATATTCATCATTATACTGCCTTTACAGCCGACATTTCTTCACAGCAATTTTCGGTAATGCAGCAGTACGATCTTGTGATTTGCGATGCGCCGTGCAGCGGTTCGGGCACATGGAGCCGCACACCCGAACAGCTTCCTTTTTTTACGGAACAAAAGCTGCTTCACTACGCAAAGCTGCAAAAAAAAATGGCAGCTAACGCGGCAAAAGCGGTTAAGCAAAACGGTTATTTTTTGTACATTACCTGTTCGGTTTACAGGCACGAAAACGAAGAAATAGTACAATACATGCAACACGAAAGCCATTTAAAATTAGTTAAAGCAGAAGTGATAAAAGGCTATCATCTGAAAGCCGACACCATGTATGCCGCTTTGTTTATCAACCAATAAATAAAAAATAAAGCGAGGCAAGGCAAACAAATACCAAACAATACAATTCAAACTAAAGTTATCACTTACTTATTCAGTGCAAAATCGTACTGTTACAAGCTTGCAATCCGTGCCATTTGTGTGGCATCATTCATTCCATATTCTCCAGTTCTCTTCTGCCTGAATGGTAAGCATATCGTAGCCGTTCTGAATAGCAGCTCCCTGCTCTTTACCCAGAGAAAGAAATCTGGTGAGCGGCGGATTATATACCAGATCGAATAAATAATGTTTTGGCGTAAGCAAATCATAAGGCAAATCCGGTGCATCATCTGTTTTTGGATATGTGCCAAGCGGTGTGCAATTGATAATTACCGTATGGGTTTGCAAAACATCTTTGGTTATGTCTTCGTATCGCATCATGTTATCAACGGCTGCCGTTCGTGATACCATTTTGTAAGCGATACCTAATTTCTTCAATACAAAAACAACAGCCGCCGAAGCGCCGCCGCTACCCAGTATCAATGCCTGCGTATGATGAGGTTGCAGATGAGAGACAAACGATTTTTCAAAGCCGGTTACATCGGTGTTAAAGCCGTGCAGTTTGCCATTTTTAAATGTAACGCAATTGCAGGCGCCTATGGTTTTTACGTCGTCTGTTGCAAAATGGAGAAAAGGAAGTATTTGTTTTTTATAAGGAATGGTAACAGCCAATCCCTGCAGGTTAGGAACCGCCTTCAGCAATTTTGGCAAACCGGCAATACTGTCTATGGGGAAATTGACAAACAGCGCGTCGTTAATGTATTCGTCTAAAAATTTTTGGGTAAAGTATTTCTGCGAGAAAGAATGCGAAAGCGGAAAGCCGATGATACCGAATGTGCGCATGATAAAAGCCTGATTTATGTCTCCCGCAGATGTATTTGTAAAATATATAAATCCCGTCTGATTTCCCTGCAGGAATATGTGTTTTACATTCTTTGTTTTGTTTCTTCGTCAAGGTACAAATGAAATGTATCGCCGCGCAAACCGAGGCGCATTGTTTCCAGCGGAATCATTTCGGAAGGCGCAATATTGCCCAGATTTACATTGCATCCCAGCAACTCCAGAAAGTAAAGCTGCTGCTCTTTTTGCGGCGCTTCCCACAATATTTTTTCGCCCGGAATCTGGGTTAATATTTCATTTACCAAACCTTCTCTCACTTCGCCGCTGCCACGGTAAATGCCCACATTACCGCCTTCGCGCGCTTCGGCAATCACGTAAGCAGATCCGGCTTCCAGTTCTGCCTGCATCAACTGAATCCATTTGTATGGCGGAATAATGTGCGCGGCATCTTTACTGCCTACTTCGCTTAATACCGTTCCGTATTTGGTAAGCTTTTCTATGTAGCCGCATTTCTCCGCATGAGGTATGGTAATGGAGCCATCGCTTACTTCCATATAAGTAATGCCGTAATCTTTGCAAACACCAATGTATTCATCAATCTGGTTGCGTATTAAAAACGCTTCAAACAAAGTTCCGCCAAAATAAACGGGGATGTTGTAAGACTGATAGACTTCAATTTTATCGCGCAGGTTTGGCGTTACGAACGAAGTGCCGAAACCCAGCTTTATTAAATCTACATAAGGATGCGCAATGCTGAGAAAATTTTTAGCTTCATTTAAGCTAAGCCCTTTATCCATTACCATTGTGATGCCGTGTGCGCGTGGCTGCTGCGTGCGCTCCGGTATTTGCAGAAGATTAAAATTCATTCGTTGTTGTTTAGCGGCGGCAAAAATAAGCAACGGGTTGAAAGCAATAGCTATTGATTATTGTTAATTAAAAGCAGATTATTTGTTTTATTTAAAAATGCCATCAGCTTTTCGGTTGCTATGCGGCGATGGCTGAATGTGTTTTTTTCATCCATCGTCATTTGCGCAAATGTTTTATTGCTGCCGTCGGGTATAAAAACGGCATCGTAGCCAAAACCGCCTTCGCCACTTTTCTCTTGGGTAATTTCGCCTTGGCAAACGCCTTCAAATACATATTGTTCCCTATTTAAAACAAGAGAAATAACGGTGCGAAAACGAGCCTTTCGGTTTGCTTTGTTTTGCATGTTGTGCAGCAACTTGTCAATATTATTCAGAAAATTGTTGTCGTCGTCTGCATACCGGGCGCTTTTTACGCCCGGCTCACCATTCAGCGCTTCCACTTCCAGCCCGGTATCTTCGCCAAAGCAATTTTGATTTGTCAATTCGTGTATCACTTTCGATTTGCCTTTTGCATTTTCTTCCAGCGTATCGTATGGTTCGGGAATGTTTACAACAATATCTGCTTCTGCCAGAGAAAGAACATGATACTGATTGCCGATGATGCGCTTGATCTCTTCGACTTTATGTTGGTTGTTCGTAGCAAATATGAGCGTAGAAGGCTGCATGAATATGATTTTTATTGATAAAAAATTAATGCCCGCAAATAGCGCATATTTTCGCAGAAAAAAGATACAAAATCTGCGTTTATCTGCGCCATTTGCGGGAAATTATCTTCATTCAAAAATACTTTTCAAACACATCCACAATTTTGTTTTTTCCACCTTTGCTTCTTTTCCGTTGCCTTTCATTTTGTCTAATGAAGCGCTGCTCAAAAATTTACAATTCCCGAACGATTGCACTTTATAATCCGGCATCTGAAACGGAAGCCCGATTTGCTGTGTAGTTACGTTAAACATGAGGCAAACGCGCGACTGAAACTGCTCCGCAATTTCTTTGTAGGTAAATGGTGTTGCCTCAATGTTGATGATGGCAACATCCTGCAACGTAAACTGCAGGGCGGTTAGCATATTAACCAGCAACTTCAGGCTTTCTTCGCCTAAAAAGCGGTTGTTAACATCCTGCACCACAATGGCAATTTTCTGGTTATTATCTCCCAAATATGCAGCCGGTGTGGCTTGCGGCTCATCCGGCTGCTGTTTCTGCACATCATCTGCCATCACCAGCGAATTTTTATACAAACCGGCAAGCACAAAACCGGGCAACTGAATTTTCATAACGGATAACAATTAAACAGGTCTTGTTTTCTTATTTTTGCATTCGCAAACAAATGTAAGGTATGACAACAGCATTCGCCTTTCCGGTTACAAAAGTTTCAGAAAGCAAACTAAAGAACACCAGCTTCGACAAATTGGTTTTTGGTAAAGATTTTTCCGATTACATGCTGGAAGCCGATTATAAAAACGGCGAATGGACGGATGTTGCAATCAAGCCGTTTCAACCCATTTCTTTTTTGCCGTCAATGGTGGCGCTGCATTACGGACAGGCAATTTTTGAAGGCATCAAAGCCTACAAACATGCCGATGGAAGCGCGTATATTTTTCGTCCTTACGAAAACTTTAAACGCTTTAATATTTCTGCCGTACGAATGCAAATGCCCGAAGTACCGGAAGAAATTTTTATTGATGGTTTAAAACAACTGGTAGCGCTTGAAAAGCACTGGATTCCTGCTAAGCCGGATCATTCATTGTACATTCGCCCGGTAATGTTTGCCACTGAAGAAGCCATTGGCGTGCGTCCTTCCAGCAGCTATAAATTTTTAATTCTCCTTAGCCCAACCGGCCCTTATTATGCAACGCCGATGAAAATACTGGTAGAAGAAACCTATACGCGTGCCGCGCCCGGTGGTGTTGGCTTTGCCAAGAACGCAGGCAACTATGCCGCCAG
Organism: Ilyomonas sp.; assembly: GCA_965219515.1. GTDB lineage: Bacteria > Bacteroidota > Bacteroidia > Chitinophagales > Chitinophagaceae > Ilyomonas. Next base: position 3,989,986 of record OZ244776.1, on the reverse strand, counting down.
CCTGCAGGCAGCGCAAAAAGCCAAAGATTTAGGTTACGACCAGGTTTTGTGGACCGATGCGTTCGAGCACAAATGGCTGCAGGAAGTAGGCACCATGAATGTATTTTTTATAATTGGCAATACGGCAATTACGCCACCGTTAGACGAAGGGACGATATTAGCCGGCGTTACCAGAGACAGTGCCATACAGATTCTGACTGATATGGGTTTGCAGGTAGAAGAAAGAAACATCAGCATAAATGAACTGATTGCCGCCTACGAAGCGGGTAAATACATGGAAGTGTTTGGCACCGGCACGGCAGCTACCATTTCTTACATTAAAGAGCTGTTGTATAAAGATTACCCGATGTATTTTGATGTTTCCAAATGGCAGACAGCGCCTGAATTGAAGCGCCGCCTGACGGATATTCGCGAAGGAAATAAGCAAGATATGTATGGCTGGCTGATGCCGGTGTGATGAAACACAGGTTAATACAGACAGCATGCAAAGTCCGTGTTATCTGTGTTCTATGCTTTTCATTCACAAAAATTAAACTTTTATTCTTGGAAGTTTATATATAGCTGCTTACCTTTGCCGTCCTAAAAAAAATTAATTGGTTACAAATGCCAACAATACAGCAGTTAGTTAGAAAAGGTCGCGAAATCATCCGGGCAAAGAGCAAATCCAGAGCATTGGATGCCTGCCCGCAGCGTCGCGGCGTTTGCACCAGGGTATATACCACCACGCCAAAAAAGCCGAATTCAGCGCTGCGCAAAGTAGCCAAGGTTCGGTTGACCAATAAAATAGAAGTGATTGCATATATTCCGGGTGAAGGTCATAACCTGCAGGAACATTCAATTGTTTTAATCCGTGGCGGTCGTGTAAAAGATTTGCCCGGTGTACGTTATCATATTGTTCGCGGCAGCCTTGATACAGCCGGCGTGAAAGACCGTAAACAAAGTCGCTCTAAATACGGGACTAAAAAGGGTAAAGCCGGCGCAGCACCTGCACCGACAAAAGGTAAAAAATAAATTATTCAAGCTAATTATAATCTCTTTTTTCAATGAGAAAATCGCAAGCTAAAAAGCTGCCTCTCGCACCCGATTCAAAATATCATGACAAGCTGGTTACGCGTTTTGTAAACAACCTGATGTGGGATGGCAAAAAAAGCACGGCAATCAATATCTTCTATGATGCCATTGACAAAGTAGCGAAAACTACCAATGAAGACGGCTACGAAATATGGAAACGTGCCTTATCTAATGTTACACCTGCCGTAGAAGTACGCAGCCGTCGTATTGGTGGCGCTACGTTTCAGATACCTACGGAAGTGCGCCAGGACAGAAAAGTTTCGTTAAGCATCAAATGGCTTATCCGTTACAGCCGCGATAGAAACGGCAGAACCATGGCAGATAAATTAGCCAATGAAATTGTATCAGCCAGCAAGGGTGAAGGCGCTGCTTTTAAAAAGAAAGAAGATACGCACCGCATGGCAGAAGCCAACAAAGCCTTCTCGCATTTCAGAATTTAGATTTAATCTACATTCTTTATAAACAAAGCCCCGCAAAATGCGGGGCTTTGTTTATAAAATCAATTCTTTCATATCTTCACTTTTAACATCGCCGGCTGATTTCCCACTTCAAAAAACTCAGCATGAGGCACAATGGTAATCTGTCCATATTCCTGAAGCAGATGTTTATAAGATTCAGAGACAGCGCGTGGCTTACGGTTGATGTCGTATAAACCGCAGGGATTCACGATGCCTTCTTTTTTAGCTAAGCCTTTATCCCAATCAATCTGGTCGATAAGCGAATACCACGTAAAACCAAGCACCGGCACGCCCTCACTGCGCATCCGCAGAACATTCACCCATTGCTTCCAAAGCCATGTCGGGGCATCGTCTCCGTCAAAAGTATTGGTTTCAGTGTGCATTACGGGCTTTCGATAGCGTTTGTAATAATCGTGCGTTATGTTGTACCAGCCGAAGATATCCACGCTGGTTCGCCGCTCGCCATTGGGCAATAAGAGTGCTTCGTTATGACCATAATAATCGTTGCCCATCACTTGATAGCCCGGCGGCTCACCTGCCATAAACCAGTTGTATTCTTTCCGAGTCATGCCGTTATCATACAAGTAGTTCACCACTTCGCCGCCGGGATGATGCGCATACAATAAGTCTAACGAAAGAAAACGAAGCTCGTTTTGCAGACGCACTTCCGGTGTAGGCGCTGCTTTCAGTTCGTGCGTATATTCTGCCGATTCGCTTTGCACAATGATGCAATCGGGGCGATGCTTTGCAATCTGCTGGTTGCCCATGATGCTGGCTGCCGCCGCATGTTTTATCGCCGTTACAAATCCTTTGTCCGTCTTCAATTGCTCATTCCAGGTGCCATCTTTCGCGCTGAATTTAGCCGTTACATAAATCTCATTTACAGGTGTAAAAAAGCGAACCCACGGATAACGCTTCACTACCTGCCCGCAGTAATGCGCAAAGTGAACCGGCAGTTCGGGATTTTGAAAATTGCCAATCCAGTCGGGCACACCAAAATGCATTAAATCCAGTATGGGCGTGATGCCAAGGCGTTTAATTTCCGTCATGGCAAGGTCGGCAAATTCCCAGTCATATCTGCCGGGGGCAGTGCTTATATTATAATAAGGCAAGCCATAGCGCAACACTTTCAATCCCATTTCTTTTACCAATCCCAGGTCTTCTTTATAGCGGTTGTAATGATCGCATTCTGCGAGTTCATCGCGGCGTGTTTTGCCGTTATCTATTGTTGGATAACTGCATTCGATGCCGGTGGCAAACATGAAATTATTGGGCAAGCCTGTTGGCAATCCATCGCCCGTCTTTCCTTTGGCGCCACCATATTCATCACCGGCATAGTTGCCATCGCCGAAGTGATGTTTTATTTCTGTAAGAAAAGATGCCATTGTGTTTAATTTTATGGTTAGGAATATTAATGTAAACTGTTGAGTAATTGTTTCAAAACGAGCAAGTCATCCGTCATTCCGCAATCACAATTCACATCATACATCGAAAGGCTTTGTCGGAAATGACAAGCGCAACCATTCGTTGTTAAAACAATGACTTCTTTATTTTACCAAAGACGAAAACCTAAGGGCAAGAAACACCATTCATCTGAGAAAAGACAGATTCATTCCTCACATTTCTATTTCTTTTTTGGCGGAATGGAAATCGTTCTCACTTTGCTGGCAGACTAACAAATGGCTTCCATAATTACCTGGTCGTGCAGACTTTCATCGCCGGACATTTGCGGCGCTTTGTTGTTCATCACGTATTCCGCCATGCGGTCAAGCTCTGCGGCAAACTGGTAAATATAGCCCGACACATGCTCTGTGGTCAAGCCGTCTTCACCATTGGCTTTGATCGTTTGCAATTATGATAAAAAGATGAAATTTTTACTCGCGATTAAATAACAAAAAACATCATCGGAGTATAAGAAGGAAAGCACGACATGCTCTTGTTTAACAGGATCGGGCACTTATATAAAGCCTATTTTTTTATTATTTCTATCCTGAAGTATCGGAATAAGTTATGTTTCAATTACAAAATAATCTTACCATATTAAAAAGGCTATGATACCAGTGTTCCTACATTCATTCCCAATACAACCTCCAATAAATTTCCCGGCTTGTTCATATCAAATACAATAATGGGCAGACTGTTTTCCATGCAAAGCGTAAAGGCAGTCATGTCCATCACTTTCAAATTGCGGCCAATACATTCATGATAGGTTATTTTTTCGTAGCGGGTAGCGGTTAAATCTTTTTCGGGATCGGCGGTATAGATGCCATCTACGCGCGTGCCTTTCAAAATTACATCGGCTTTAATTTCTATGGCACGTAACGAACCTGCGGTGTCTGTTGTAAAATAAGGATTGCCTGTGCCGGCACCGAATATTACCACGCGCCCTTTTTCTAAATGCCTGATGGCTTTGCGGCGAATGTATGGTTCTGCCACCTGCTCCATTTTAATGGCGCTTTGCAGGCGCGTATAAACGCCGATTTTTTCGAGCATCGCCTGCATGGCCATGCCATTTATCATGGTGGCCAACATGCCCATATAATCGCCGTGCGCACGCTCTATGCCGCTTTCGGCTTCGTTCATGCCGCGATAAATATTGCCGCCGCCAATTACAATGGCTACCTGCACGCCAAGGTCGGTAACAGTTTTAATGTCGTTGGCATACTGCTCAATAATTTCGGAAGAAAAAGGTTCAAAGCTGTTGGTTCTGTTGCCCGAAAAAGATTCGCCGGATAATTTTAAAACGATTCGTTTGTACTTTGGAAGCATGTATTGTTTTAGTTTTCGCGTGCAAAGAGACTGATTTTTTGGCGGAGTGCCAAAGGGAAAATAGATTAACAAAGCTATCAGCCGTCAGCTATCAGCTTTGAGCCATGAGTATGAGTTGCGAGCTTTTAGCAGCGGAGTCATAATGAACAGCACCAAATAATTGTGATTTATAAAAACAAAAAATGATTATCCGCTTGTAGCAACCTGCGTGGTAATGGTATCGCTATTGCGAGGCACGAAGCAGCCTGTAGATTTTAGTGTAAAACTGCTTATAAAAACGTAACTCACTCTCAGTGTATAAGCACAGACTGCTTCGTGCCTCGCAGTGACGGCTTAGCTACCTGCTGTATCAACAAGGTTATTACATGCGAATAGTCACTAAATATAATCTGACGCCTGATAGCTGACAGCTTATAGCTACTTGCTTCTGATGGCTTCTACCGGGTTCATTTTTGCCGCAATGCGGGCAGGGATGATGCCGGAAACAATGCCCAATACCACGCAGATGCTGAATGCCAGCACAATGATATGCGGCGCAATCACAATGGGAAACGGAAGCACTGTGCTCAGCGCCAGCGATAACAGATATACAAGCAAAAGACCAAACAAACCGCCCAGTATGCAAAGAAAAGCGCTCTCTAACAAAAATTCGGTAAGAATGGTAATGCTTCTGGCGCCGATGGCTTTTTTAAGACCAATCTGGCTGGTTCGTTCGCGCACGGTAACAAACATAATGTTGGCAACGCCAAAAGCGCCTACTATTAATGATAAGCCCGCAATCGCCCATCCGCCTACATCTACCGAGCCGAAAAAAGAACTGATTTGATTGCTGAATAAGCTTACGTCGTTTAATGAAAAATTGTCTTCGGTGGTCGGGCTTAGTTTGCGTACCTGCCGCATGATGCCGCGCAGCTCATCTACCAGCGCAGCCGTGGGCACATCCGGCTTGCTGTTTACCAAAATGGAAGGTTGCCGAACGTCAGGATTGTTTACATCCCAGATGCTGGCGAAATAACGATAACTTATAATCATGCACTGGTCATAATCAAATCCGCCCAACAGCGAAGAGCCTTGTTTTTCAATGATGCCAATCACCTGCACGTGCCTGCCGTTCATCGAAACAAATTGCCCCGCCGCCTTCTCGGCTTTTCCAAACAGCAGTTCCGCATTTTTATAACCCAAAATAACGACCGGATTGCCGCGCTGAAATTCGTTTGCATTGATGTATCTGCCGTACTGAATGTTAAACGACTGAATTTTGTTGAAATCATCCGATACGGCATATACATTCACATTGCTAAGCTGGCTGCTGCCATAAGACAAGCTAACCGTTGCCGACTGATCGAAAAATGCGGCATTGGCAGCCAGCGAGCTTCGCTGCTTTATAAACTCCATTTCATCATACTTCATTATCGGGCGGCTCACAAACTTCCACCAGGGATAATCCGATCCACCGCTGTATTCCCACTTATCTACATAAATGGTATTCGAGCCAAATGCCTGCACATCGCTTTGCAGCTTGCGTTCCATACTGTCAACCGCAGCCAGCACGCCAATGATGCAAAAGATGCCGAAGGCAACGCCAAGCAACGATAACGCGCTGCGCAGCTTGTTGTTTGTCAGTTCCTGCACCGACATTTTAAAGCTGTTCCAAACAATACTAACAACTCTGAGCATACATCAAACTTATGGCAAAAAAGCGTTGCCAACGCAAACCGGTATTTGTTTTACATGAATGGTAACATCACACGGACAAGGGAAGATTGATAATGATAAACTGATAAAATAAATTTATTCATTTTTAATGACTTCCGTTACCTGCTTGCCTTCAAAAACAGATTTAATATTGTGCTGATAATAATCGCCTTTAGAACCTGCATTCATAAATGCGATATACACGCTGAGCGGCACATTGAAATATTGAATTATTTCTCCGGAAAACAATTCCAGTTCTAATATTGAGGTAGCCGCTTCATAGCCTACCGATATGATGGTGCTGGAAGTTACTCCGGTTCTTACCATAGGTTATTTTTTACAATGGCGAAGCTAAAACATTAGCCGGCGGCAACAGTCTATCGGCACACATCTATAACTTTTTATAAGCAGATGTAATGATAAACTGACGTAGAAACGTTTTGCTTTCTGTAAGCTGATATTGATGCGAAGCAAACTGAGAAGCTACATCAGGAAGTTTTTTGGCTTCTATTCGGCAGACGATGCGAAAGAATGAATACATAACAAACAGAGCCGTTTTTTGCCAATGAGAAGATTTATTTATTATCTGAAAATCGGTGTAAAGCCAGGTGCCGTTTGGTTTTAGTTTTTGATGAAGAAGCGCAAATACGCTTCGCGTTGTTTCTTCTGTAAAATTATCGAAGAAAAAAGGTGTGATGATAACGTTGTATTCTGTGTTGTTTACAAGATGAATGATAGATTGATGAATAAAATTCACTTCGTTGTCGCCGTAATTTCTTTGTTGCGCCAGGGAAATCATTTTTTCCGAAATATCAACATAATCTATGCGTAAACCCTTCTGATGAATCTGTGCGATTTCTTCTAAAATCCAGCCGGTGCCGCCGCCGGCAATCAATACCGTTGCAGTTGACGGAATAAAATGTAAACAATGAATCTGTGCCTTACGCAAAGACTGACCGATAAATAATTTTGCAAGATTGTCATACATTCCGGCAACCAAATCGTAACTACGTTTCATCCTGTTGTTTTCGCCAACAAAATAAAACAAATACAAAGCCTGTTCTGTCAGGCAGACAGAACAGGCTTTGTATAAAACGATGTTTTCTATTGCATGGACAAATTTACCCTGCCGCTTGTTTTTACAATTACCGAAGTGCCGCCGCCATTCAGCTTGCCATCTATCCTGTCGTCTTCGGTGTTGCCGCTGAAATTGTAAAGCGTGCCGGTTTTAATTTTATCACCTTCCACGTGCAAATCCATGCCTTTGTCTTTCGGCAATTGCAAATCAATGCTGCCGCCCGAATTGCTGACGCGAACATAATCGCCTAACTTCACAATCTCTACATTCATGCTGCCGCCGCTGGTTGATGCGTCCAGCGTGCAGGAAAGCGCATCTAAGTTTACGTTGCCGCCGCTTGTATGCGCCGATAACGCGCCTTCAACCGTATCGCCTTTAATGTTGCCGCCGCTGGTGCCGGTTTTGATATTGCCTTTTAAATTGGCGAGCCGCACATTGCCGCCCGATGTGGATATGCTTATTGTTCCATTGCAGTCAGACGCTTCTATATTGCCGCCGCTGGTTTCCAGATTGATGTTATCGTGCGAATGACTGAGCACAATGTTACCGCCGCTCGTTTTTCCGTCTATATCTCCGCCCAGATTGTCCATTACCAGGTTGCCGCCGCTGGTTCTGAATTTTTGATCGCCTTCCAGATCGGTCAGCTTTATATTGCCGCCTGAAGTGTGCAGATCGGTAGATACATTTTTCGGAACATAAATTTTAAATGAAATGCTCAGGGCTTTTTTCCAATCCCATTTGCGTTCCTTGTTTCTGGCAATTGCAGTGAGCTTGTTTCCGGCTGCATCAATGGTAAGCTCGTAGTTTTTTAGTCTTTCTGCAATCTCTTCTTTTGAAGCGATGTTGCCATTGTTGGTGCGGATATAAACTTCGATTCGGGCATCGCTGCCAACACCGGCAACAGAAATATTACCACCCGATGTTTGCGCATCTATTTTTTTTATGGCAGCATCGGATAACGATTTGGTCATATAAGGCTGCTCATCATTTTTCTGAGCGATGGCGTGAATGCTTTGTGCCGCAATCAGAATAAGAAGAAGGTACGTTTTCATAATAATTGTTTGTGTTAGAAATTGTTGAACGATGTTGTTTATAAAATGTTACAAGCCGCTTTTTCAAAACCGAAAATTTTGAAGTTTGCCTGTTCGTTAAATAAAATGCCAACAGCTATGCCAATGCTGAAAGCCTTACCAGCATTGCGTTTGAAAGAAGACTTATAAAAAAGGTGTTCGATAGTGAACACTTTTTGTGCGGTAGTGAATGTTATACCCATTGGATATGGAAGAAATCTGATATTATGATATTGCGATATAAAAAGCGAAGCTGACATTGCATTTCGATAACATAAGTCAGGTCGTTTTCATTATCCGGATCGCATTATCTGAACCAGCATATACAATCGCTTTAAAATTGTGTAAAGCAGTGATTGATAAACCAGCAAGGCGCAACGTACACTGCATTTCGTTGTGTCTTTGCGCCTTCGTGGTTTAAAAGGAAACGATAGTTTTGTTGCTCGTTATTCGCTTCGCAAACTTTTCACCGGGTTTGCCATGGCTACCCTTATAGCGCTAAAGCCTATGGTTAGTAAAGCGATGAGAAGAACCAAAACACCGGCTGCGGCAAACATCCACCATCTGATACTGATACGGTAAGCAAAATTGAGCAGCCAATGATTCATAAATAAGTAAGACAGAGGAATGGCGATAGCAAACGAAAGGATAATAAGATTAAAAAAGTTTTGGGACAACAGGATAATGACAGAACCAATCGTTGCTCCCAGCACTTTGCGGATACCGATTTCTTTTGTACGCTGTACAACCGTAAAAGCAAACAAACCTAACAAGCCAAGGCACGATACAAATATGGCTACCGATGCCAGGCAAATAAACAACTGTCCAAAATGTTCCTGTGCCAAGTATTGCGTATTGTATGCGGTATCGGAAAAAGAATAGCTGAAGGGAAGTGCCGGCGCCAGTTTCTTACACTTTTTCGCAATGGAAGCAACCGTGGCGGCAATATCGGTTTGCGCAATGCTTACGGTCAGATAGGTGTATCGCCACGGATTTACCTGGACGATTAAAGGTTGTATCGTTTCTTCAAACGAATGAAAATGGAAGTTGTTGATAACGCCGATGATGATTCCGCTTTCGCCAAACTGCGTGTAACTTTTGCCAACCGCCTCTGCCGGGTTTTGATAACCCAGTTTTTTGGCAGCCGCTTCGTTAATCAGCATGGCGTCAACAGAATCGGTCGCTGACAGGTCTGACACATTTCGGCCGGCCAGCAACTGCACGCCATATTGTTTTAGAAAGTGTTCGTCAAATGAGTATAAATCAAAATTGTCTTCCTGCATCTGCCCGGCTCTGTTTTGAAGTCCTGTATGTAACTTCACATTCGCCTTACCGGGAATACAGGAAGAATAGCCCACATCCGTTACTCCTTTAATTCCCAGTAACTGATGTCTTACCGTTTCGCGCGGCACCCTGATCTTATCATCAAAATGAAAATCAATCACTACATTATGCTGTTTCTCAAATCCAAGGTCTTCATTCTGCATGTAATGAAGCTGCGTGTAAATAACGATAGTTGATACAATCAGAAAAACGGAGGCAACAAACTGAGACACTACCAGAATTTCGCGTAAGCGTACCCCTTTTTCACCGGACACAAACTGTCCTTTTAAAGTGTTTACCGGACGGAACGAAGAAAGATAAAAAGCAGGATAACAACCCGAAAGAATACCGGTAACGACTGCTACCGCAAACAAAGCAACAATATATAACGGTTGCTGAAATACGCTGGTGCACACTATTTTTCCGGCGATCTCATTAAAAAGAGGCAGAAGCAAAGAGCATAAAACAATTGTTGCCAAACAAGCGATGCAACTCAATAATACAGCATCGGACAAAAGCTGAAGAACGAGTTGTTTCCGCGATGCTCCCAACACTTTTCTTACACCGATTTCTTTAGTTCGCTTAAGGGAAAAAGCAGTTGTAAGATTAATGAAATTAAAGGCAGCTATAAATAGGATTAGTATAGCAATTATAGAAAAAATATAGATGTTTTGAATACTGCCGCTTACTTCTGAGCCTGCCCGGAAGCCGCGTGGCTTACCCAGCAGATACACGTCCCGCAACCGTTCGAGAGACAGCGAATAGCTTACCTGCTTATCATCATTGTTGCTGTTTACCAGCCGGTTAATTTTTTGGGTTAATGCAGCAACATTGCTGTTGTTGTTAAGCAGTAAGTAGGTGTACATGCCAAAGGAATTCCAATTGGTGCTTCTGCCCGGACTGAAAACCGTAAGCAAGGTTGACATTGAAACCAGCACATCTGTTCTGAAATGAGAGTTATACGGCATATCCTTCATAACACCAGTTACTAGGGCAGGAAACTTACCATCTACCAGCAAGGTTTTACCAACGGCTTCATCATTACCAAAGTATTTACGGGCATAAGTTTGCGATAACACAATCTGAAAAGGTGCATTCAATATCTCTTTGGGATTGCCTTCCAGCAACGGCAGCGTAAACACGGAGAACAAAGATGAATCGGCATAGGCGATGTTTTCATCTGCAAAAAGCTTCTCATCTTTTTGCAGAATCAAATTGTCTAATAATAACCGCGCAACCTCTTTTACTTCGGGAAAAGAAGCTTTGATAGCAGGCCCCATTGGTGCAGAAGCGCTTTCATAATTGATGCTGCCTGCTGTTTTAACATCAGTTACCAACCGGTAAATATGATTTCTGTTAACGTTGAAAGCATCATAGTGCCATTCAAAATTTACATATAGGAAAATAAAAAAACATACCGTTAAGCTCACTGTTAATCCGACCAGATTGATCGTTGTAAAAACTCTGTTGTTTCGCAGATAAAGCCAGGAAGATTTTACATATTTTATCAGCATAATCTAAATTATATAAGTGTTATCATAAGTTATTCAGTTCGCAAACTCTTCACCGGGTTGGCTATGGCGGCTTTAATTGTTTGAACGCAAATCAGCAATGCCGTTATCAATCCCAAACACATAATTGAAATGACAAATGGCTGTGCTGTTATATCAATTCTGTAAGCATAACCTTGAAGCCAATTGTGCATAATAATGTATGCAAGCGGACATGCAATCAATCCACCGACTACAATCACCCATAAAAATTCTTTTATAAATAATGTTATGATACCAGCAACAGAAGAGCCCAGCACTTTTCGTATGCCTATTTCTTTGGTGCGTTTTTGAATGCTCAATGAAATCAATCCAACAACGCCCAGCAATGCAATTATTAATGCAAGAATAGTTGCAGTATAAGATGCTTTTTTAAGCTGTATTTCCGATTTATATAAATTCATCAATGTGTCATCCATAAACTTATATTCGAACGGTGCGCCTGGCATTAAAGCATTCCATTTCTTTTGTATAGCATCAACATTCGCAGCAATGTTTCCGGGGTTAAGTTTGAAGGATAGGAAGCGATAGATAGTTGCAAACTGCACATTAAAAAATATAATCGGTGCAACCCTTTGCTGCATAGTTCCAAAATGAAAATCATTGGTAATACCTTTTATTGTAAAAACAGTTGGGTCATTTGGAATTCTTAACTGTTGCCCGATTGCATCTTGTATATTCTTAAAGCCAAGTGCATGTATGGCTGCCTCGTTCATAATTACTTTACCGGAGTCGAGCGCATGACCTTGAAAGAAAGCACCAGATTCTATAGGTATTTTATAAACGCTTAAGTAGTTTTCATCGGTTGTTAAAGCTTGTGCAGCAATTGCCTGCGTTGAATCTGCTCCTAGTTTATAAACAGATGCACCGCCACTGTTGTTGCCATCAGGAATTTCAAAAGAAAGCGCCACAGTGCTAACCTGCCGCATAGCAGCAAATTCGTTTCGTATCACTTCCATCTTGTCTACGCCTTGCCGTGTCCAGTCGCGTGGCAGTTGCGCGGAAAGAATATAATCTTTATTATAGCCAAGGTTACTCTTCAGAAATAAATTGATTTGCTGTGAGATGATAATGGCGCCAATAAAGGCAACCGTTGCAATAATAAACTGAAATGTGGTAAGCGATTTTCTTAACAGCACATTGTTTTTTACAGAAGAAAGTTTTCCTTTTAATGAATCAACGGCTTTTAAAGATGATAACACAAAAGCGGGATAAATACCGGCAATAAAACCTATCAACAAAACAAACAGGAAAGGAAGTATAATAAAGTATAACCGAAAATCGGTAAGTGCAGGAATTGGATGAATCAAAATGCTGCTGAATAAATTTTGTGTAAGCAGATAAATAATACATGCGAACAGCATTGCGACTGAAACAATGATGATGGATTCAATAAGGAACTGCAGTATCAATTGTTTTTTCATTCCACCCAAAACCTTCCTGACACCGATTTCCTTCATTCTCGCAGCCGAACGGCTTACAGACATGTTGATGAAATTAACGACAGCCATCAATAAGATAAATAAAGCAATGGCTGATAAGACATAAAGCATTTTTTGTATCAAGCCATTGTTTGCGTTTAAATAAAAATCTTTTAGCTGAACAAGTTCGGGCTTTAAATCGGCAGCCATTTGCGGTAGTGCATTTTGTTTTATAAGTTGTTCAAGTGGTTGCTGAAGCTGTTTGGGCGAAACACCTTTTTGCAACTCAATGTAGTTAGCAATGTGAGGATTTTGCCAGCTCATATTCCTGCCAAAAAAATCAAGGTTAGCTGTTGAAACATAGAAATCCCCGGCATAACCATCAACCAGATTTGTAACAGAATTATTTGAAAATTTATTCAGCACGCCGGTAATTAAAAAATCATGTTTTGAACCTGAAAAACTTTCGATAGTAATCGTTTGTCCAACCACATCTGTTTTACCAAAATATTTTGTTGCTTTATCCATTGTTATCACAACAGCGAAAGGGTCATGCAAAGCTGTTTTCGCATTGCCGTGCAACAGCGTAAAGCCATACATACCAAGCAATGTACTATCGCCAATTTGCACATTTTCCCTAAAGCTTTTATCTCCTTTTGAAACATTGGACGTGATACCATCGTACCTGTAAAAACTGGCAACGAGATTGGGATAGTTTTGCTGCAATGCTTTTGCCAGCGGACCTAAGGTTGACAAAAAATAACCTTCGTTCGGGTCTTTCCAGTTGCTTTGAATAATGTATTGCCTGTCTGCGTTTTTTAAATTCGTATTCACCTGTAACTCACTCCAAACATAAGCGCCAATCAATAACGTGAATGCAATGCCTGTTGATAAGCCAATGATATTTACAGCTGAGTAAAAGCGGTTCTTTATAATATTGCGCCATGCGATTTTAAGATAGTTTTGAAACATGTTAGAAGTTTTATGTTGTACGTTATAAGTTTATAATATTTACAACTCATCATTCATAATTCATCATTTACTGCTGTGCTACTGCTGTACGAAGTCTCCAGACTTCGTACACTCTATATATTCAACAGAGTCTGAGACTCTAAAGAACATAAAAGGTGCGAAGTCCGGAGACTTCGCACAGCCTTCACTCCGTTCGCAAGCTCTTCACCGGGTTTGATATCGCTGCTTTAATTGCCTGTATGCTAATCGTAATTACCGCAATCAGCAAAGCGGTACAGCCTGCAATGCCAAACACCCACCACGCAATGTTGATGCGGTAAGCATAATCCTGCAGCCATAGATTCATAATAAACCAACCGGCGGGAATGGCAAACAGGAAGGATAATAAAACCAGTTTTAAGAAATCAAGCGATAGCAAAACCAAAATATTTTGTACCGATGCGCCTAACACTTTGCGGATACCGATTTCTTTTGTCCGTTGCAACACATTATAAGCCGACAAGCCGAGCAAACCGAAACACGCAATGAGAATGGCGAGAAAGGCGAACACGCCAAACACTTTCCCAAATAACATGTCGGCTTTGTATTGTTCGCCAAAAGATTCATCTAAAAAGAAATAATCAAACGGATCTTTTGGAAAGTAATGATTCCACAATACTTTTACTGACGCAACCGTTTGCTTTGTATTGGCGCCGTTTACTTTTATTGAATAATAAGTTGATTGATTCGGTCTGGGTTTGAGCACCATCGGATCAATGGTTTTTTGCAATCCCAACTGGTGAAAGTTTTCGGTAACACCAACAACCGTCAAGGTATCCTCTCCCCCATTAATCACTTTTTGATTGACAGCGTCCGACGCGCTTTGAAATCCTAATAACGTAACTGCATTCTCATTCAGTATAACAGTCTTTTTGTTGGCGCCAAACTGTTCGGAAAAATTTCTGCCGCTTACCAGTTTAATTTTATAGGACGGAATAAAATCGTAATCAATACCGAGGTTATACAATGTAACAGCCGTTGATTGTGCATCTCCATATCGTTTCCAACTGTTTGTCCAGTAAATTTCATCGCCGGGAACACTGCTGGAAGAGGCAATGCTTTTTATACCTGGCTGCTGTAAGACCGCGGATTTGAAAGGCTGATAAGTATTCTGATACAGCGAATCGGCTATGGTTTGCGGACCTTTTACAACAAGCGTCTGACTAATGTCCGCACCAATACTTTGGTTGCGCATATAGTTGACCTGCTGGTAAACGATTATGGTTCCCGCAATCAATACGACAGAAGTTACAAACTGAACAACAATGAGGCTTTTGCGCAGCAATAAACCACTGCCTGTATTTTTAAATGCGCCTTTTAGAACAAGAATGGGTGTAAAGCCTGATAGTACAAAAGCAGGATACAAACCCGACAATATGGTTCCGCTGATAAACACTCCGAAAAATAGAAACCAGTAGTCTGAAGTCAGTGTAATGTTTGTATAATTAATTCTTCCGGTAAATACATCGAAGGAATGCAGCAATACAAAAAACAGGAGTAACGAAAGCGCCAGCGAGATCAGGTTGAGCAGGAAGCTTTCGGTTAGGAACTGTCTGATCAAGGTGGCACGCAAAGCGCCTAATACTTTTCTTACGCCTACCTCCTTGGCGCGTTCTACCGAGCGGGCTGTTGCAAGATTGATGTAATTGATCCAGGCAATGCAAATAATAAAGATGGCAATTAAAAATAAAAAGGATACAGTTTGTCCATTGCCGTTTACATCTGCTTCCTGGTTATAATTTGAATACAGATGAATATCACTCAGCGGGATCAGGTGAAATTCATCATGATAATTATTCGCTTTTGCCCAATCCTTGTTATTGATATACTTATCAGCTAAAGCCGGCATCTTAGCTTCCAACTGTTGATAAGGTATGCCAGGCTTTAACTGAACATAGACATAGAAATCATACCAGCCCCATTGCGTTTCACTCGCATTTGACGTATCGCCTCCTAAACGCATCTCCTTGCCCAGCGTAGCATAAGAGACTAAGTAGTTCATCACGAGATGCGAGTTGGAAGGAAAATCCTGATACACACCGGTTACTTCAAAAGGCTGCACATGCTCGCCGCTCCTGTTGACTAATGTTTTGCCCAATGCATTCTCATTGCCGAAATATTTTTTTGCCGTTGATTGGGATAAAATGATTTTATCAGGCGCATCCAAAGCTGTATGCGGGTTGCCTTTCACAAAATGCAACCCGAACATATCAATTGTTGAAGGATCGGCATAATAACCTTTGTTCTCCGAAAATTTTTTATCCTGCGCTTCATTCGAAAGCAATACGTTATTATCAATCAGCCTGCAATAATTTTCCACTTCCGGAAAATCTTTTTTCAGGGTCGGACCGATGGGCGGATAAGATGTAGCAGACTTAAAAGCCAGCACACCTTTCTGATAACTGTCAAGCCGTACCCGTACAATTTGTTTTGCATCCGGCTCAAACTTGTCATAACTTTTTTCGTACGATACATAATGAAAAATGAGCAGGCAGCAACTCATGCCAATGGTAAGCCCTGCAATATTGAGTGCTGAATATCCTTTTCTTTTAAAGATATTTCTAAAGGCAATGCTGATATAGTTCTTAAACATGTTTTACAATTATGAGTTATGTGTTTTCATTCATCACTCCGTTCGCAAGCTCTTTACCGGATTGGCCAACGCCGCTTTGATGGCTTTTATGCTAACTGTAATGATTGCAATACCGAAAGTTATCAGCGCAGCCAAAACAAATATCCACCGGCTTACAGACGTTTGATAGGCAAAATTTTGCAACCATTTGTTCATAGCGTAATATCCAACAGGAAGTGCAATACAGGTTGCAATCAATACAGGTTTTAATAAATCTTTTGATAATAAGATTACAATACCCTGCACCGATGAACCCAATACTTTTCTCACACCAATTTCTTTAACCCGTTTGGTTGCTGTAAATGAAGCCAGGCCAAACAAACCCAGACAGGCAACAAAAATAGCCAGGCCTGCAAACACCGTTAAGATGGTTTGCTGGCGCAAATCTTTCTGATACATTTCCTGAAACTGTTCATCCAAAAACCGATACTCCAAAGGATAAGCAGGTGCTACTTTGCTATATTCGTCTTTTATGGCAGACATGCCTGCCTGGAGGTTTCCGGGCTTTATTTTTATTAAAGCAATCCGTCTGTCCATGGCTGGCGAAATAACAAGTGCATCCATGTTTTCTTTCAGCGATAAGAAATTGAAGTCTTCCACCACGCCAATAATCCTGCGTCTGGCGTCGTCACGAACAGTATTTTGAATCCATTTGCCAATAGCTTGTTCGGGCCTCCAGCCAAGTTTGCCGGCTGCCGTGCGGTTTATTAAAACGGCATCGGTGGTATCGGTAGGATACTGTGCTGAAAAATCTCTGCCGGCAATCACTTTCAAGCCTAATGTTTTTACATATTCAAAATCGGCAAACTCGGTTCTTGCACCCCATCTCTGGTTATGATCTTCCACATCAAACACGTGCAAATCGTAATAGCCACCCGGCTCACCCGACATCATGGATACGGCTTCAATAGCCCTATTGTTTTGTAAGGTGGTTTTAAAAATGGTCAGGTTGTTATAAATATCATTGTTATCAATCGGCACCAGTATCGTTTGCTCTTTGTTGTAGCCAAGCTGTTTGTTCTTTACATAACTCATTTGTTTGGTAATAATGATGGTGCCAATGATGAGAAAAACAGAGATGCTGAACTGAACAACAACCAATGCCTGCCTGAACGCCGAAGCGCCTTTACCCAATTGTAATTTTCCTTTTAAAGCCTGAACCGGAGAGAAAGCGGAAAGAAAAAATGCAGGATAGCTGCCTGCTAAAAATCCGACAATAACAATTACGCCGGTAAGAAATAAATAAATGGGTAACGAGTTAAAAGATACAGTCAGCGAATAGCCGAGCAACTGGTTGTAAAATGGCATAAGCAGCAATAACAAACCAACGGATAACAGGCAGGAAATGGTGGTTAATAAAACAGACTCGCCAATAAACTGCCAGATAAGATTGTTGCGCAGCGCGCCCAACACTTTGCGCAAACCTACTTCCTTGGAACGCTCTGCTGCGCGAATGGTAGAAAGGTTCATGAAGTTGATGCAGGCAATTAAAAGAATTAATACTGCGATGGAAAGAAAAATATATACAACCGTTTTATCGCCGTGCCTGGCATGATCAAAAGCTACATTTTCAAAATATACATCTTGTAGCGGTGTTAAGGAAAGCGAGAAGTTGAAGCCGAATTTTCTCATATCGCCGCCCATATATTTTTCCATGAATTGCGGAAAGCGGCTTTCTACCTGTTGCTGCGTAACGTAAGGATCGAGCAGCACATAAATGTACATGCCATTGTTAATCCACGTAGTCATGTTTCCGCTGTTCTTATAATTTTCAAGCGGAACAATCAAATCAAAATCAAGATGCGAATGAGAAGGCACATTTTTGGCAATTCCTGTAACCTGCAAAGGCAGCTCTTTATCAAGCGTAATGGTTTTGCCCATGGCATTGTCAACGCTTCCAAAATACTTTTTTGCCACAGTTTCAGTAAGCACAACGCTGTTTGGATTGGTTAATACATTGCTTGCTTTTCCTTTTAATAAGGGAAAAGAAAACAAGCTGAAAAAATCAGCATCTACATCATACACTTTCTTTTCGTGAAACGACCTGGTACCAATCGTTACCAGATTATCTGTCGGGTTTACCCGAACGGCATTTTTTATTTCGCCTTTAAAATCATTCAGTAAAGCAGGTGCGTACGGACCGGATAAATAAGCTACGCTGCTTGCCTTTCCCTCATTTTTAAATTCACGCATCACACGATAAATATTTTTACCGTTTTTATGAAAATTGTCAACGCTGAATTCATTCATGATGAATAAAAAGATCATCATACAAACGGTAATGCCAATGGTTAATCCAAGAATATTGATAAAAGAAAAAACTTTGTTCTTCATCAAATTGCGCCACGCGATTGTGAAATAATTTTTCAACATAATATTGAGTTATGAATATTCAATTCAAAATTCCCAATGCTTATGCCATTGCTGAGACACAATTTGGCAAAGCGTTTCAGGATGAAAGGAAATAAAAAGTGTCCGTTATCGGACAGTTGTTGTGCGGATATGAAGAATATGGCGACAAGACCGTTGGGCAATTTTCTTATCTTTGAAAAAGAAGAAATTAGGTGTATGCATACAGACCTTGTAGAAAAAATATATACGGTAGGTGAATATCTCGCATTGGAAGAACGTGCCAAAAACAAGCATGAATTTTACAATGGAAAAATTATAAAAATGCCCGGCGGAACACATATTCACAACGAGATTGCGGCAAATCTAATCGGCGTCTTAAAAAATGCATTGGATAAAAAAAAGTTTAAGGTTTATACGAGCGATATGAAAATTCATATTCCGCGACTGCAATCTTTTGTGTATCCCGATGCGGTAGTGGTGTTTGAGAAGCCACAATTTTAACAAGGCAGAAATGATGTTGTAATGAACCCGTTATTAATTGTTGAAGTTGTTGAAGTGGCTTTACGCTCAACAAAAAAATACGACCGCACTACGAAATTTGAATATTACAAAACGCTGCCTTCTTTTAAAGAATACGTTTTGATAGAACAAGCAAAACCCTGGGCAATTGCTTCGTATAAAATTGCCGACAGAACCTGGCATTATACAGAAGCCGTTTCATTGGACGTTTCTTTACATCTTCGTTCAATAGATTATACAATCGGGATGAAGAATATTTATCACGGTGTTGAATTTAGAAGATAGTAATGGCTCTTTACCTTTTCTTTCTTTCCGGCACATAATTTTCTCATTACTTAAAAACAATTATCATGGACGATAAAAAAACAAATCCCATTGATTCCGAAGAAGAAGTGCAGCAAAGCAAAGACGAGCATATAGATGAAGATTTTCCGGGCTATCCGCATTATCCGGCTAAAGAAGACATTTTAAATCCGCAGAATCATACCGAGCGCATAGAAGCCAATGTAGAAAATCTTACGCATGACGAACTGCAGGAAAATGGTAAAAAAAAAGCGATGACGACACCACCGGCAGGAAATCCTGATGACAGAACACCCGAAGAGCTGGATATTGTGATGGGAACAGAAGCCGACGTTACCGAGGAAGACATTGACAACTTGGGCGATGCCAACCGCGACAATGATATGGATGAAGATGAAGAAATATTTTCGGATGGCTCTGCTTCTGCTTTTGAAGGAACGGAAGAAACGGTTGCTGATTTAGACAGCCACGACCTGCGCGATGAATTGCAAAATACCGGCGGTGATCTTGATGTGCCGGGAAGCGATCTGGATGATGCCGATGAAAGCATAGGTGAGGAAGACGAAGAAAATAATTATTACAGTCTGGGCGGCGACAGAAGAGATAACATTGAGGACGATCCGTCTTCTTCGTACTAAGGGCTGATAAAAAACTGCACGGCTAACTCATAACCTTTCAACCCTAAACCGCTGATGGTGCCTTTGCATTTTGCCGATATGTAAGACAAACTTCTGAATGTTTCCCGTGCATGAACATTGCTGATGTGCACTTCTATTACCGGCGTTGCAATGGCCGCAATGGCATCCCGCAAAGCAACGGAAGTATGCGTATATCCGGCTGCATTTAATACAATGCCATCATTGGCAAAGCCTTCTTTCTGAAGACAATCAATCAGTTCTCCTTCGCTGTTGCTTTGGTAATATTGAAAGCTGATAGCAGGGTATTTTTGCAGTAACGACTGATAATAATCGTCAAACGTCTGGCTGCCGTAAACATCCGGTTCGCGGGTGCCAAGTAAATTCAGATTCGGTCCGTTGATGATGACAATCTTCATTATTACACTTTGTTTGCAAGGCAAAGTAATTCATTTCTTTATATCAGTATAGAACATAAAAAGACGATAAATTGCACGACGCATAAATAATAATTTTGTGATTGCTTTATTGTACTTCTGCTAAAAAAAACAGCTTGGATATTGCAATAATTAAATCGTAACAAACCCACTAAATGATGTTGTTATGAAGTAATAGGTTAACCGTAAAAATCAGTATTTCGCTTATGCTTTTTATACTTCTTTTAAATAGGTTGTGTTATCAAATATTTGATTGATGAAAACGAAGACTTAGATGGCTACTGGTTTATGTTCTAATTAACCGAAAAGAATTTGAAGTGTGAGAATACCAGCGTTGATGGAAAAAGATGTTGACTGGTATTGTTGGTCGTCATTGCGAGCTTGCGAAGCAATCTCTGGATTGACTTATATCAGGATTCTAAATCGCAAAACGATTCTTTTCTTAGCACAGATTGTTTCGCTTTGCCCGCAATGACGATATTACCATTTCTTTTCTGCAATTACGATGCGTACACCAACCATTCAAGTTTAGTTATCTACATTTCATAACACAGCCACATAACAAAACAGGATTAACACAGCCATTTATGAAACAAGTGTTTTTATTTGCCGGTCTTGCTTCCTTACTTGCATTCTTTATTTTTTCTAATAATAAAAAAGAAGAAACGAAAGACACGCGTCCTAACATTGTGATTATACTGGCAGATGATCTTGGCTTTTCCGATGCCGGTTGTTTTGGTGGCGAAATCCATACGCCCAATATTGACTATCTCGCAAAAAACGGCATTCGCTTCATGCAGTTTTACAATACCTCGCGTTGCTGCCCTACGCGCGCTTCATTGCTTACCGGCTTGTATAACCATGATGCGGGCATTGGTGAAATGACGGATGAACACAGCGAGCCGGGCTATCGCGGTTACATTACAGAAAATACCGTAACCTTAGCCGAAGTGTTACAAAACGCTGGCTATCAAACGGCGATGACGGGAAAATGGCATGTATCGAATACCGATGTGCTGCCAACCAAAGAAGAACAGCTTGCCTGGCTCAATCATCAGGCGTATCATCCAACGTTTTCGCCATTGGCGCAATACCCCGCGAACCGCGGCTTTCAACATTATTACGGCACCATCTGGGGCGTGGTAGATTATTTTGATCCGTTTAGCCTGGTCAATGGCACAACGCCGGTTACAAAAGTGCCGAAGAATTATTATCACACCGATGCATTGAACGATACTGCCGCCGCTTACATAAAACAAATGAGTAAAAACGGTAAGCCTTTCTTTTTATATGTGGCGGAAAATGCGCCGCATTGGCCGCTGATGGCTTTGCCTGAAGATATTGACATATACAAAGACACATACAAAGTTGGCTGGGATGCCATTCGCGAAGCGCGTTATAAAAAACAGAAGCAAATGAAGCTGCTTGATCCGGCTGATGAATCGCTTTCGCCGCGCTGGAAAAGTG
The DNA here is from genome assembly GCA_965219515.1 of Ilyomonas sp. Classification (GTDB taxonomy): domain Bacteria; phylum Bacteroidota; class Bacteroidia; order Chitinophagales; family Chitinophagaceae; genus Ilyomonas. The sequence goes on along the minus strand of OZ244776.1, from coordinate 3,968,195 downwards.
ATCTGGCGTGGGAAGAGAATCCCGATAAAGAATGGGATGCCAGAGCTATGGCGGTTCATGCCGCTATGATTGACAGAATGGATCGGGGAATCGGCAGAATCATTCATGCGTTGAGAGAAAGCGGACAACTTGACAATACATTGATTGTTTTTTTAAGCGATAACGGCGCCAGCGGCGAAGTGTGCGCGAATTACGGAACCGGCTTTGACCGGCCAAGCGAAACCCGTGATGGCAGAGAGATTGTTTACAACACAAAAAAACAAGTGCTTCCCGGACCGGAAACCACCTATTCTTCCATCGGTCCGCGCTGGGCAAACGTTGCCAACACACCGTACCGGTTTTGGAAAGCCGAATCGTACGAAGGGGGCATTCATACGCCGATGATCGCTTTTTGGCCGAAAGGCATTACAGCGCCAAAAGGAAGTTTGTCTGATCAGGTTGGGCACGTGATGGATTTTATGAATACGTGTATCGAACTGGCCGGTGCTTCGTATCCGAAACAATACCACGGGCATACCATTTTGCCTGCAACAGGCATCAGCCTTGTGCCGTCTTTCAAAGGCGAAAAAACGGCTGGTCATATCACCTTATTCAATGAACATTTTGGCGGTAAATATGCCCGGCAAAACAACTGGAAACTGGTACGTGGCAATGGAGATACCGCCTGGCATTTGTATAATTTAGAGAAAGACAAAACCGAAACAAACGATGTATCCGGCAGGTATCCTGAAAAAGTACAGGAACTGGATGCGCTTTGGCAAAACTGGGCGAAAGAAAACCAGGTGTTTCCAAAGCCCGGCAGGTAGCAGTTGTACTTTGGTAAGATGATATCAATTAAAAAAACCGATGAGGTTTTTCACATCACATCGGTTTACCTTTTCATCAGTTATTCAACGCGATCTTCTACTCTGAAGTCTGTTTATTCTCTTCCATCATCTTAATAAAATCATCAAACAAATAACGGCTGTCGTAAGGGCCGGGCGTGCTTTCCGGGTGATATTGCACGCTAAAGGCCGGCTTGCCTTTTACCCGGATACCTTCGATGCTGTCATCATTCAGGTTCACATGCGTAATCTCAATGCCGGCATGATTGCGCACCGCTTCGGGGTCAACACCAAAGCCATGATTTTGCGTGGTAATTTCGCATTGGCCGGTAATAATATTTTTTACCGGATGATTCAGTCCGCGATGTCCGTGGTGCATTTTAAACGTTGGAATATCGTTTGCCAGCGCCAGCAACTGGTGGCCAAGACAAATGCCAAACACCGGTTTTTCATCTTTCAATATCGCCTTCAAATTACTTACGGCGTAATCCATGGCAGCCGGGTCGCCGGGCCCGTTTGAAATAAAATAACCGTCGGCATTAAATTCTTTTATGCGTGCCAGCGGCGTATGCGCCGGATGCACACGCACGTAAACATTGCGTTCGGTAAGGCAGGAAAGAATGTTTCTCTTAATGCCATAATCCATTACGGCAACTTTGTAGGGCGAAGCCGGATTGCCAAGCTCATATTCTTCGTTTGTGCTTACGGTACTGGCAAGCTCCAGCCCATCCATATCGGGCACCTGCTGCAACTGTCGCATTAACTGTTCTTCATCCGGAATATCAGAAGAAATGATGCAGTTCATTGCGCCTTTGGTGCGTACATGCGCCACGAGCACCCGCGTGTCAATGCCTTCAATGGCAACAATATTGTTGTTGATTAAATATTCTTCCAGCGAACCTTCTGCTTGGTAGCGCGAGAAGCGTTCTTCCAAACTGCGGCCAATCAATCCTTTAATCTTTACGGTATCGCTTTCGCGGTCTTCTTTTTTCACGCCATAATTACCGATATGAACATTGTTCATAATCAGAATTTGCCCGTAATAACTTGGATCGGTAAACACTTCCTGGTAGCCGGTCATGCCGGTGTTAAAGCAAATTTCGCCGGTTGCCGTTCCAATTTTTCCAAACGCTTGTCCGTGTAATACAAGACCATCGGCAAGAACTAAAACGGCTGGCTGTTGTAAAGCTGACATTGTGTGTATTTAGAAAATTAGGTGCAAAGAAATTTAAATGAGATGATATGTTTTGTAAAAATTATAAACAGGTGTTTTTGAAAACAGGCGATGATGGTTGTAAAGACAGTTTTGTTTTGTGATTTGATTTAGCAGGTAACGATTGCCTTAATAAAAATAAAAACAACTTACCTGATTTTGATACAACAGATCTGTTTAAAGTAATACCAAACATTATCCGTTTCTTACAAAATCAATTACCGGAATCAGGCGCATAAAAAAACCTTCGCAACAATTGCTGCGAAGGTTTTGTGTTTGGTTGCCTGCTGTACTGATTTGCCTGTTATTCTTTTATTTTTTACTCACTATAAACTTACCAGTTTAATGACTTCTGTTGTACCGGCGCCCGTTACTGTTAGCTGATACGCGCCTTTGGCTAACGATTGCGGCAACTGAAGCGGCTGCACACTGTTTCCGTCCGTTACAAAAAGCGTTTTGGTAAATACGGTTTCACCTGTCTGGCTCGTCAACTGCAAGGTGTATTTTCCGGTTGGCTTGTTGTGCCATGCTATTACACCGTGATTGCCTGTAAACGGATTCGGATATACGGCAATATAGCTTTTGCCATCGCTGCTGAATGTTACATCGGCAACGGTTGTGTAAGATATCTCACCGGTAAGACTTACGCTTCTGATGCGGTAATAATTAACGCCCTTTACAGGTGTTACATCCGTAAAGCCATACTCCTTACTTCCGCCGGCATTCACTTCGCCGATTTTGCTGAAGCTGCGGCCGTTATCGGATCTTTCTACTTCGTAATAACGGATGCCAGTTTCTGAGGCTACCTGCCAGTCTATTTGCACCGCCTGCGCTTTCACCGTTGCTTTAATATTGGTAAATGTAACCGGCAGTACAGACAGCGTTTTTGTAATGATTACAAACCTGTCGGCTGCTTTTGAAGCGGCTATGGAAGTATTTACGGCAATGGTAATACGACTGGTATCGGCGCCGCTGATTGGCGTGGACGTGTTCAGATATTTATCAAGCAGATAAAGATTGCAGCCAATTTGGTTCGGTATAAATTCCAGTTGGTAATTACCCGTTTTTGTACCGGTCAGGTTTAGTTGCAGCGTATCGGTCTTTTTCATTTCGGCACGCTCTTCTACCGTAAACAGTTTTTTGTTTGAGGAAATGCTGAGGTTTTCATTCGTGTTTCCTATTTTTCTGATGTCATCACCGTCGGCAGCGTTGTTAAATTCATTATTAAAAAGATAAGCAATGCCATCTGCTATGCCGGTGGTGTTATCATCATTAAATACATTCAGGTTCACTTCCAACTTCGCGCGGGCTTCTTCCGTTAACCGCCCGAATGGCAGCAACAGGTTCGCCGTATCTTTATCTGCTTCCTCAAAATTCAGGTGCGCGTTTTTATCAGCGCCTTCCACAAAGAAGCCTTCATTCGCCTGTATAAAGCGTAACTTGTTTGCGCCGGGCATTGCCGGAACCGTATTATACCCGCTTCCGGTCCAATAAACCGTAACGTATGCGCCTACGCCGTATGTACCGCCTAAGTTCGGATTCCATACGCGGATGCGGTGTGCAACATTTGGCGAATGCGCATACACGCTTTCAAAATCTACCGGGCTGGCATACGGATTATTAATCAAGGCGAAAGAGCCGCTGTCAACCGGCATATCCGCACTTGTTTTCTGGTTTAGACTTCCCGTGGTACGAATAATGGTAGGCAACGGCGTAACGTGATTGGTTGTGGAAGTAATATCGTAGGAACGATTGCCTCTTACGAAAAGAAAATATGCCGGCTGATCGGTAACCAAAGTTGTTTTTGTAGGCGGAATGCCAACCCAGGCGCCGCTGCTGTTGCGCATTTTTATGCTGAACGATTTCTGCGGGTTGCGATCAAAGCCGTCAGCTTCTGCTCCGTAAGTAATATGCGTGCCGTAGCCGGGATGCGGATTATCGGTAGAGCTGGTTGCGCCTTCCTGCCAGGCGGCATTAATGCTTGGGGCGCCCTGCGCAGCCACCGGCGAGCAGAACAAACGCCAGGCACGATGCGCCGGTATGTACCTTTCTACGGTTACTTTGCCAATAATATCGCCCGCCGAATTGCCAACGCCCGCCGTACCAAGAGAATCACTTTTTAATGTCAGCGAATCGCCGGTATTAAACGCACCAGCCAACACTTTTACAATACCATGTCCGCTGCCTGCGGTCATATCCAATGCTGTGTGCAAGGTTACAGTTTCATCGGTATTGATGGTAAGCGTTTGCAGTATTTTCTTAGCCGTATCAAAGTACAAATCTGAATTGCCATGCACCGTAAGTCCCGAAGTAGCCGTGCCCGCCAGCGTGCCTTTGGTAAGCGACCGTATGATGCGGCCGGCCTCCAGCGTGGTGCCGCCGGTAATGCTGGTAATGCCATCGCCTGCATCAAGTGTGCCCGCAATGGTTAAATTGGCTGTGGTAGATAGGGTATCTCTGTTAGAAACGATAAAAGTATGCTCGCTTCGGGTAAAATCAACCGGTGTGCTGCCAAGTCCGTTTGTTTGCACCCCCCAGGTAGCCGGATCATTCATATTGCCTGCGGCTTTGGAATACAGTACCGTAGATGTGGTTAATGCGCTTGCGTTGGTAAGGCAGGAACCGCCTGCATAAGCAACCGAAAGTGTATAATTGCCTGCAGAAGCCGTGGTTACGGTATTTATGGTAAAAGATAAGCCGTTTGCATTGGTTATGTTAGTACCATCCTTTTTCCACTGCAACACCGTAGCGGCAGCGGAAACGGCCGGTGTAAACGTAATGGTATTTCCGGTTGCCAGATAAGCGGTTGCCGGGGCAGGCTGCGATAAAATGAGATATTTAAACCCTATTGCATTACTGGTAACACTGCCAACTGCGCTTGTTACGGTTACTTTATATGTACTAAGAGTGTCTGCCTTAGTTAAGCCCGTTGGCGAATAACTGCTTGCCGTGGCTCCGGAAATGGCAGTATTTCCTTTATACCACTGATAAGTAAGCGCCGAAGTTGCCGTTGCCGCAACACTAAACGTAGTGGTAGTAGCAGAATTGTTGCAAAGTACCTGCGCCTGCGGCTGCGTATTGATTACCGGTAAATTTTCTACGGTTAATGTGGCTGCATTACTGGTGCAGGTGCCGTTACTGGTAGAAACATCAACAGAATAGGTGCTGCCGGAAAGGTTAAGCGGCGCCGAAGAAATGGTATAGGAAGGCAAAATAGCACCGGAAATGGCAACGCCGTCTTTATACCATTGAAAACCGGTTGCGCCACTTGCTTTTACCGTAAAAGTAGCCGGTGTACCGGTTGCCACATATTGAGCTGCTGGTTGCGTTACAATGGTGTATTTAATTTTGGCAACCGTGCTTATAACAGCACCGCCCTGATTGGTAATTCTTACCGTATAGTTATTGGCGGTATCGGCAAGCGTTAAGCCGGTTGCCGTGTAGGCAGCCGAAGTGGCACCAGCAATATTTGTCCCGTTCTTTCTCCATTGATAGGCAAGATTTACACCGCTGGCAACAACGCTAAAAGTAGCAGACGTAGTAGTATTGTTGCAAAACGTTTGCAACGCCACGGGCTGGGTTGTAATTTCGGGGACATCTATGTTTAAAAGTCTGGTATTATAGGCAATAAATGCCTGGTCGCTAACGCCGCTCGGATTAATCTGAATCCCTTTCACTTTGGCTGCACTGTCGGCATTGGTAATGCCAAATTCGGTAAGTAGGAATGCCACCATCCTGATGTCGCGGGTTTTTCCTGTTTCAAATGTTCCGTTGATGGTAGAGGTATTGCAGGATTCGTAGGTTAATCTATACAAATCAAGTTTGTACGTTCCCAATTTGCTTACCGTACTCCAGTTTACCAACTTTTTATTTCCTACTACGTTGCCATTTGCATCATAGAAATAAATGACATCAGAAAGACTAGTTGAGGGATCGGCAATCTGCGTAAAAACCAGGTCAGGTACCGTATCAGTAGAAGCTTTTGCGCTTAAATTGTTGATGACAAAAGAAATATTAGCACTTGTCGGAAGATTGGTAACGCCGGTACCAAGATCAAGGCCGTTTTTACCGTCCGTTAATACGTCAGCAATGTGTATAACAGGAAAAGGCGTTGTATAGCCAAATCCGTTTGGGTTACCGTCGTTTTTACTCGCTGTTGCTATATAAGTTGAACTGCCATTTGTAACGCTGCCTGCAATGGTATTTACCGGCAGGGCTTTAAAGGTCTGCTTGCTGTAATTTGCGCTTCCCAACTTTGTGTTTAGAATGGCATCGTCAACGCCGGTTGAATACGTGTTTCCCCGAAACGTAAATGCCAGCAGGTTGTGGCTGGTATCGGGCTGAATGGCGCTGTTGTTTGTTGTGCTGGTTGGCCAATAGGAATTAAAATCGGTGTAAATACCCGTTATGGTTGAGTCTTTTACCTGCGCCGACAGGGTTCCCGAAACCAAAAACAGAAAGACAAATAATGTAACATTGCGAACGAACCTTCTGTCGTTCTTCCCTCTGATGTAATGCTTGCTCATAATACCGGATTTAATGAATAAAAAAGATTTTGGATAATGCGACTTAGTTCTGTTGATTCAATTTAAGAATTCAAATGTCTTTTTTTTATTCATAGATAATCGGGCATCCGCGACTCTTAATGATATTTTAAGCGGTGTATGTAAATGATAAACAGGCTGCAAACCGTTTATAAATTCTTTTTTTTAATAACCCATTTCGCCTGCAACAAATAAAACTTTCTGCTATGATGCTGTAACAGAAGCGATTTAAACAGCTTTTACGTTTGCCATTACAATCAGATAAAAAGCAGTGATAAATAAAAAAACTCTTCGTATAAGAAGAGCTTTCTGCCAAACATGAAAATATATTTTTATCAGATTTTAATTTTACCATCCCGCTTTTTTAACCCGGTAAAAAGCGACTGCCTGATAGAGTAGTGAAAAAAAATTTACCGCAACCATCTAAATAAAAAATCTGCTAACGGATAACCCGTTAGCAGATAAAATAAAAAATTAGTGGCCGCAATTGCACCGCAATTACTTACCAAAAATTTTGGCTCCGAATATCAGCGTCAGCACAAACAATACAATAAAAATAAAGAACAATACTTTGGCTATTTCGGCCGAGCCTTCTGCAACACCGCCAAAACCAAATATGGCTGCGATGATAGAGATAACGAAAAAGATAGCTGCCCATTTAAGCATAATATAAAGTTTTAAAGTTCAGTTAAGATTTAAATATTAATATAATATTGTGCCAAAATAAAAATGTATCTTTTTCAATATGTTGTGCAAACCATTGTCAGCCTGTTAATTATCGCCGTGCTGTGAATGCGATTTTCTCAATCCGGCTATCTTTGCGCCCATGAAAATATTAATGGTTTGCCTTGGCAATATCTGCCGCAGCCCGCTGGCAGAAGGCATTTTAAAACATAAGGCCAAAGAAGCGAAATTAGATTGGATGGTAGAAAGCGCGGGCACCGGTAATTACAACATCGGCGAAGCGCCGCACCGGTTATCGCAATATGTAGCCCAGCAAAACGGCATAGACATTTGCCATCAGCGGGCGCGTTTGTTTAAAAAAGAAATGATGCAGCAATACGATAAAATATATGTAATGGATGAGCAGAACTATTACGATGTGCGCCGCATCAGTGGCCGGCTGTGGGATGAATTGAAAGTTGATTTGCTGCTGAACGAAGCCCATCCCGGCGAAGACCGCGAAGTAGATGATCCGTATTACGATAATACAGAACCGGGATTTGTAAAAACGTACAACGAAATCAGCGAAGCCTGCGATATCATCATTCAAAAATATGGCGCAAAAGAAACAGCATAATCAACCATGAAACCATCTGTACCGCAAGGCACGCGCGACTTCGGCGCCAACGTAGTGCGCAAGCGCAATTATATTTTTTCCGTCATCAGAAATGTATTTGAAAACTACGGCTTTCAGCCGTTGGAAACACCTGCCATGGAAAACCTTGATACGCTGATGGGCAAATATGGCGATGAAGGCGATAAGCTGATTTTTAAAGTACTGAACAATGGCATAAGCGACGATAAAAACAGGGGAAAAGCGATTGCCGCTTTTGAAAATATCATACACGGCAAAAACGATAAAAATCTTACGGAGCGCGCCCTTCGCTACGATCTTACCATTCCGTTCGCGCGTTATGTAGCCATGAATTATGGTCAGCTTACCTTTCCGTTCAGGCGGTATCAGATACAACCGGTGTGGCGCGCCGACCGGCCGCAACGCGGCAGATACCGTGAGTTTTACCAATGCGATGCCGATGTGGTAGGAAGCAAAAGCTTGTTGAATGAAGCAGAGCTTGTGTGCCTGTATGCAGATGTGTTTGGCAAGCTGAAGATTGATGTGCAGATTAAAATCAACAGCCGCAAAATACTGGCTGCTTTGGCAGAGATTTGCGGTGGCGGCGATAAGCTTGCCCACATTACCGTTGCCATTGATAAGCTGGATAAGATTGGTATTGAAAAAGTAAAAGAAGAATTGTTGCAACGCGGCCTGCACCATGAACAGATTCAGATTATAGAACAGTATTTATTGATTGATGGCAGCAACGAAGAACGCCTGCAGCAAATAAAAAATTTATTTCAGCATAACGAAACCGGAAAACTTGGAATTGATGAAATTGAAACGGTCATCAGCTTCCTTCCGTCAGCCATCAACAACCAGCTAACAACTGACTTTACATTGGCACGCGGGTTAAGCTATTATACCGGAATTATATTTGAGGTAAAGGCGTTGAATATACAAATGGGAAGCATCGGCGGCGGCGGCCGGTATGATGATTTAACCGGCTTATTCGGCGTTCCTGATGTGCCCGGCGTCGGCATCTCATTTGGCGTTGACAGAATTTATGATGTGATGGAAGAACTGAAATCGTTTCCTGAAGAACTGCTGACCGGAACCAAAGTGCTGTTCTTTAATTTGGGTGAAGCGGAAAGCAAAACGGCTTTTCGCGCCATGCAACAACTGCGCGGCAACAATATAGCCTGCGAAATATTTGGCGAAGCGGCGAAATTTGACAAACAATTTAAATATGCCGAAAAGAAAAACATTCTTTACATTGTTATTATAGGTAGCGAAGAATTGCAAAACGATACCTGCAAAATTAAAAATCTGCAAACCGGCAAACAGGAAACCGTTTTGCAAAAAGAGCTTTCTCAGTTTTCTTTTAATGAATAAAATCTGTTGACATGAATTATGAAGTTCCGGATAAAAAATACCTGATAAACTCCTTCTTGTACAGTTTGCTTTTTATTGCCTTGCTTGTTTCATCATGCCATAGAAAAACCATTCCTTCTGCCAGCAATAACAGCATTGATAACGGCAACGGCAAAAACGTCACCCTAAATAAAAGCAAAAGCAATAATAAAAACAATGGTAAGAAAAACAACAGGAATACAGGCGATAACGAAGTAACGCCTTTGCTAACCGAAACCGAAGCGTCGGGCGAGCCGGTTGTTACGGCACCGGTTTATACATCGCCACTTGTTGTTGTGGATGCGCGTGGCGATTTTGCTGTTACCGACAGCACGTTACCTGCCGATGCTTCCAAAGACATTCTCAATCCTGCCAATGCAAGAGCTTACACGCCGGCGCAGACAAAAACATTGGCGTATCGCTTTGGCAAAGTGCCGCCACGTATTTTGTATGTGCCCGTTTCGCTGGCTAAGAAATCTGCCAAAGGCACATATTATGTTCTGGATAAAAAATTCTGGTACTGGAAAAAAAGCAACGGCTATTTTTATATTGATGAAAATTATTTCAGGTAAAAATCAGCCATAGCGGGCGAAGAAAATCTGTTTCAATCTAATGAGGTTTGGAATTTTTTTTATCAAATCATCATTGTCTTCATTTTGTCTGTTCAATTTAAAACAGAAGGGTTATGACAAATAACAATTCGTTTTCTTCTCTGTCTATTTTATCAATTCAAGTGAATGTGAACCTCACATTGCAGTTTACAAAACGCAAATTGTTTTTATCATGCAGCTACATATCGCCAAAAACAAAACAGAACTAAGCGCGCAAGCCGCCGGTTTTATTGTTGAACACATTAACCAAACCTTGCAAACGCAGCCGAAATATACCCTGGCTTTATCGGGCGGAAGCACGCCCAAAGCGTTGCACGAATTGCTGGCAAGCGATGCTTACAAAGGGCATATTGACTGGAGCCGAATTCATTTCTTTTGGGGCGATGAACGCTTTGTGCCTTTTGCCGATGAACGTAACAATGCGAAGATGGCATTTGATACATTGCTTGATAAAGTGCCGGTGAAAAAAGAGCATATCCACATTATACAGACAGAAAACATAACGCCCGAAGCTTCCGCCGAAGCGTATGAAAAAGTTTTGCATCAATATTTTCCACTGGTGCATACGCATCATGCCGATGATGTGCCTGATAATACGCCTTTTACCACATTCGATTTAATCATTCTCGGCATGGGCGATAATGCGCATACGCTGTCCTTGTTTCCGCATCGCCCGATCATTTTTGAAGCGGATAAATGGGTGGATTCTTTTTATCTAAATGAGCAAAGCATGTATCGCGTAACGCTTACGCACCCGGTAGCCAATCATGCCGCCTGCGTACTGTTTCTGATAGCCGGGGCAGATAAGGCAGAACCGCTTAAACACGTGCTGAAAGGCGATTACAATCCCGATTTGTATCCATCGCAAATCATCAAGCCCAAAGGTGAGCTGCACTGGTTTTTAGATGAAGCCGCAGCAGCTGATTTGAAGTAGTTATCGTTATCGTGAGCTGCTTTATCATCGTCAATTGCGAGGCACGAAGCAATCTGTGCATTGTTTTATCAGACTAATTGCAGGCAATGAAACGGAGAGCTTTATCTATTCACGATTTACAAATATACTTTGATGCAGTCAGCAGATTGCTTCACTGCATCCGCAATGACGTTCATTTTTACAATGATGGGAAATAAAGATATCGTTTACCATTTAGAAACTTCCTCATCCCATAAATCTTTCCAATGAGGATTCATTGCATTGATGAGACTACACTTCTGTTTTCTGCTACCAGCTTTAATTCGTTTTTCTTCATCAATCGCTTCTTCAATGGTAGAAAATGAATTGTAATAAACCAGATGAAGAACTTCGTATTTTGCTGTAAAGCTATGCGGATCTATTTTGGTTTTATGTTGTTGTACTCTTTGTTATCAAATTAGTGGTAACACCGGTGTATAATACTGTTTTCAACCGATTGGTCATTATATAAACACTACCACCCCTTTGCATAATGCTAATGTAAATAATCGGCAATAAGATTTATTATTTTTGCCAAATATTATTTTTCATTGCGAAGAACTAACGTCATTGCGAGGCACGAAGCAATCTGTGCATTGGATTTTGAGACTAATTGCAGGCAATGAAACGGGAGAGCTTTATCTATTCACGATTTACAAATATACTTTGATGCAGTCAGCAGATTGCTTCACTGCGTTCGCAATGACGTTCGTTTTTTTTACAATAACGATAACTTGCTGCTTGTCTCTTTATTCTTGTTTCTTCTCTAACATTCCCGCTTGTATTTTTGCACTTGAAAAAGAGAAGATATGGAGTTAGCTACATTGTATGATAAGGCATTAAACTTTGAATTTTTAACGATAGAAGAAGGCGTTTATCTGTTTCATCAGGCGCCGCTTACCGATCTGATGTACATTGCCGATACACTTCGTAAAAAACAAGTGCCGCATGGCAAGGTAACCTGGCAGATAGACCGCAATGTAAACACAACAAATGTGTGCATCGCCAACTGCAAATTCTGCAATTTTTACCGCATTCCCGGCAGTCCCGACGCTTACATTACAGATATGGAAACTTATCGCCGTAAAGTAAGTGAAACCTTCAAATACGGCGGCGATCAGTTGTTGTTGCAGGGCGGCCATCACCCGGGTTTGGGGCTGGATTTTTACGCTAAAACTTTTCGTCAGTTAAAAGCCGAATTTCCGAATTTAAAACTTCACACATTAGGTCCGCCGGAAATTGCGCACATCTGTAAGCTCGAAAAAATGAGTCATCATGATGTGCTGAAAGCCTTGCAGGAAGCGGGCATGGATTCGCTGCCCGGCGCAGGCGCCGAAATATTGGTTGACCGCGTAAGAAGGCTCATCAGCAAAGGAAAATGTGGCGCCGACGAATGGCTTGCCATTATGCACGAAGCCCACAAACTGAATATTACTACCAGCGCCACCATGATGTTTGGTCATGTAGAAACCATTGAGGAACGGTTTATACACCTCGTTCGCCTGCGCGACGTGCAAGCCATGAAGCCAGCAACCGCAAAGGGTTTTTTAGCTTTTATTCCCTGGACGTTTCAGGATGTGGATACCTTGCTCACGCGCATTCGCGGCGTGCACAACCTAACCACCGCTGAAGAATATATCCGGATGATTGCGCTAAGCCGCATCATGCTGGCCAACGTGTTGAATGTGCAGGCAAGCTGGCTTACGGTTGGCAGGCAAACGGCGCAGCTTTGTTTAAATGCAGGATCCAACGACTGGGGCAGCATTATGATAGAAGAAAACGTGGTAAGCGCTGCCGGCGCGCCGCATCGTTTTACATCAACTACCATACAGGAGGCAATCAGAGAAGCGGGCTTTGAACCGCAGCTTCGCAACCAGCAATATGAGTGGCGCAAGATTCCGGATGCTATTGTAGAGCAGGTGATTGATTATTAGCTGAAAGCTGTCAGCCGTCAGCAATCAGAAAATACAGAATACATTTTTTGGTAGTCATCGTCCGTTACTCCGGTTGATCGTCTGTTGCGTCGCACACATCAGCGTTCAGGACAATGATTAAGCAATATACAACGGCAAAGCAGTATCATATAAAACTTGTAATCAAAACAAAGCTGGTAGCTGAACGCTGACAGCTGACAACTACAAATGGCACGCATACGAACTGATAAAGACACATCCCGCAAAGACATCATTGTGCAGGCTGCCGCCGCTCTGTTTTTAGAGAAAGGGTACAAAGCTGCGAGTATGCGCGATCTGGCCGAAAAAGTTGGCGTGGAAGCGGCGAGCTTATACAATCACATCCGCAGCAAAACCGATTTGCTGCACGACATCTGTTTTGTGGTCGCCAACCGCTATTGGGAGGAAATGAGCCGCCTGGAAACGGACAATTCTTCTGCCATTGATAAGATAGAAGCCCTGTTGCGCTTCCTGATTAACCAGATGATTTTTAATTATGATGAAGTGCATGTGAGCGACCGGGAATGGCGGCATCTTGCCGAACCGTATTTGTCTAATTTTCAAACGCAGCGCAGAAATTTTCGTAAGCGTTTTGCCGCCATTGTTGAAAAAGGCATTTCGCAGGGAGAGATAAAACCGATAGAAGCATCAACAGCCGTATTGATCATGCTTCATGCCATCAGCGGCATTGAAAGCTGGCACCGCAGCAAGCGAAAAATTAATGATAAAGAGTTGGAAGAAAACATGATTACCATCATGCTGGATGGTTTGAGAAAATGAATAGCTTTCAGCTATCAGCATTCAGCTTTCAGCTTTAAGGTATAGAATATGATCAATAAAAATGAAGACCATATATCTTACACTTAGCAATTGAATTTTGTAAACTGAAAGCTGATTTCTAACTTCTGAAAGCTGAATGCTGATAACTGACTTCTGATAGCTCAAGCCTCATCCCTCAACGCTTTCACCATAGCTTTTACTTCTGCTTCATCGGCAATATAAACATTGCCGTAATCGCTTACTTGTTTGTTAAGATAAGTAACCGGGTTTGGTGCAATTCTCCTGGCAGAAGAATGAAACTCGGTTGCGCCGCTTTCTGCTTTTAGCTTTGCAATATTGGATGAGTTTATACCCGCTCCCGGCATAATAACAATGCGTTCTCCGGCTTGTTGCACCAATTGATGCAACAATGCACCTGCATCAGATGCGGCACTTTTTTGTCCTGATGTAAGAATGCGCCCGCAACCGCAACTGATAATATCTTCCAATGCTTTGAATGCCTCCGGTGCGCAATCGAACACGCGGTTGCAGGTAACGCCCATCGGCGAAGCCCATTCTACAATGCGTTTCAGCCGCTCGGTATCTATTTCTGCATTTATATTTTGCACGCCAACCGAAATGCCATCGCAGCCCAGTTGCTTACATATTTTAATGTCTTCTTTCAATATGGCGAATTCATCATCTGAATAAAAATAATTGCCGGCGCGCGGACGAAGTATCGGGTATAGTAAAATGGATATTGCTTCTCTTACTTGCTTAATGGTTCCATAGCTCGGCGTGGTGCCGCCTTCAATCGGATTATCGCACAGTTCAACTCTTGCTGCACCGGCTCTTTCGGCGATGATACAGGAATCAATATGAAAAGCGCAGACTTCGAGTTTTGATTTCTTTACCTGGTTTACCATAAATTATTTATTCAATTCACCTCTCACAACTCATTACTTATAATGGCTATCTGCTTTAAAGATGTTTTCTACATCATTGTTTTTTACCGAATAGGTAAAACCCGGCTGCAGACTATAACCGCCATAGTCGCCTTGTTTATTCAATGCAATAAAACCCACCTGTATGTCTTTCGATTTTTCAGGGCTTCGCTGTATAATTCGCTCTACGGCTTCCCGGCACGCCGCTTCGGGCTTTTTACCCTGCCGCATCAGTTCAACCACCAGATGAGAACCGACAATGCGTATCACCTCCTCTCCCACACCGGTTGAGGTAGCAGCACCAATTTCATTGTCAACATACAATCCTGCACCTATCACCGGCGAGTCGCCAACACGTCCATGCATCTTATAAGCCATGCCGCTGGTGGTGCAGGCGCCGCTCAAATCGCCGTTGCTGTCCATCGCCATCATCCCGATGGTATCGTGGTTATCGGGTCCGCCCGGCATCGGGTCTTTGTCTTTATCATACAACCTGTTTTCAATGTTCATCTCAGGTTTGTACTGCGCCGTTTTCAGCCATTCCTTCCAGGCTTTTTCGCTTTCGGGCGTTAACAAATTTTGTTTCTGAAACCCGTTGGCCAACGCAAATTGCAAAGCTCCGTCGCCAACCAATATTACATGCGGTGTTTTCTCCATAACAAGTCTGGCTACCGAAACAGGATGCATGATATGCTCTATGCACATTACCGCGCCGCAATTGTATTTTTCATCCATAATGCAGGAATCAAGTGTTACATATCCGTCGCGGTCGGGCAGTCCGCCGTAACCAATGGTTTGAATTGACGGATCGGCTTCGGGAATTTTTACGCCGGCTTCCACAGCGTCTAACGCGCGGCCGTTTTGGCTTAGAACGCTCCATGCGCCGGCGTTGGCGGTTTTGCCAAAATCCCAGGTGGAAACAACAACGGGACGGTTTTTTACGATTGCCGTTTTTTTAGATGCGGCAGCCAAAATACGATTGCTGCCAAGCGTTGCGGCAGAGGCGATAATAGATGACAGGATAAATTTTCGGCGCGACGACATAAGCTTGCTGATTTTAAGAAAACAATTACTTGTAATAAGAGGATAAACGTACAATTTATTTTGGTTTGGCGCTTGTTGCGTTCTGTTTTATTAAAAAACGAAACGGTTCATAGTTATGAATTTGCGAACAAATAAACAATGAACTTTTTATTATTCATTCAGCTTCGACTTGGATTGATATGTTGCTCTAATACTGCCTGCAAGTAACATTTAAAACGTTGTGCGATACTTTACATGTTTACCCATACATTCTGTTTTGCTTTAAAAAATCTTTTAGATTTGAAAGATGAAAAATGTATTTTCTTCACTAAAAAAATATAAGCCGGGACATTGGTTATATAACTTACTGCACTACAAAAGACTGTTACACAACAAGCAGGCATTTCAGGAATATAACATTCATAAACCCTTATTTGCATCCATTTCCAGCAAAGATTTTCCTGATAAAAAATCTCGTGCCTGGTTAGACACAGGCAACGCAAAAGAACTTGCACCGCAGCATCCCGAATTCAGCACCTTTCCTGCTAAAATACAAGAGCAAATATTGAATTGGTCGGACAATGGTTTTATGCTATTGCCAGGCTTTTTTGATGATGGCACTGTTTCTAACATCAACGTGGAAATTGATGAAATCGTTACCAGGCATCTCATTGCACCTACACATGACAATAAGCTACCTTTTGCAAACAAAATTTCTCACGTTATAAAAAATGTTACCTACACGCCGCAACTAATATCTGTTTTACATTTTCTTCTTGGCAAACAAGTTGTACCGTTTCAAACCTTAAATTTTATAAAGGGCAGCAATCAACGGGCGCATTCCGACAGCATTCACATGACAACCTATCCGCTTGGATATCTTATTGCCGTTTGGATAGCGTTAGAAGATACAAATGAAAATAACGGACCTCTTTTTTACTATCCCGGAAGTCATAAATTACCCTATCTGCTCAACAACGATTTTAATGAAACCAGTACTTATCTTACATTAGGCAGAAATAATTATACAGACTACGAGGATATAGTTGAAGAAATCATTGAGAAAAAAGATCTGAAAAAGAAAATATTTCTTGCAAAAAAAGGCGATGTATTTATCTGGCATGCCAATCTGATTCATGGCGGTTTGCCCATCAAAGACCATTCGTTAACACGAAAAAGCATGGTGATACATTATTATGCTAAAGACGTAATCAAGTATCACGAAATTACCGAACGCCCCTCTTTACTGGAAACTTAATCATCCTCTGCTATTATATGTTGGTTCTATTGCTGGTCTGCACAAAGGAATTGGGAATTTTTACTTAGGCACGAATAAAAACTTTAATAGCAGAAACATTCATTTACCATTATACAACTTTCTGTTTGGCAATGTAGGAAAGGCAAATCTGCGACGACAATTCCCATGTGTATTTGCCACGGCTGCCTTCATAGAGAAGATGGTATTGGTCGGGCGATTCAATCAAAGCCGGAAACCAGATAGCGCCGCCGTCTTCTTCGCCTTTCGCGCCGCAGCCAAATACAGGATTGCCGGGATGTTTTTCCCAATTCCTCCCGTCTTTCGATCTTGCCAGTCCAAAATAATCAGGCTGGTCTATCAGTTCCGCGTCGCCGCCATACAACAGATAAACCCATTCGCCCTGCTGAAAAAACCGGCCGGTAGCAATTTGCTTGTCCCATTCTCCTTGTTTTCCTGCCGTTACAACCGGCTCTTCGCTTAGCAGCGAAAAATGAACGCCGTCGGAAGAAGAAGCCATATAAAAACCCTGGTAGCCTTCGCCTTTGTTCAATTCTTTTTGAAAGAGAAGAAAGACCTGATTGTCTTTTACCATTACGTCGGGAGCGCGCCCGTCCATCAACTTGCCCATCTTGGTAAAATGTACGCCGTCTTTGCTTACCGCCCACCCGATTGAATCGGGACCGTTGCCAATGGCCGAATAATACAATAAAAACTGATTGTTGAAAAAACAAACGGCGGGGTCTAATGCGGCGACACCATCGAAGCTGCCTTCGGCACCTACATCTATGATAAAATTGCCATCATTCAAATCGGTAATGCTGATTCTTTCTTTGTCAATGGAATGCAGTGCGGCAACGGCAATGCGGTCATGATCTTCCTTCCTGTTATCAGCACTGGTGCCGTGTCCCCTGTAATAAAGAAACCGGTTGCCGTTATGCTCCAGATAATCGGGGTTGGCCGTCCATACTTTTTTCCAGCCATTGCCCGAGGCAGGCAAAACCGGGTTGTTTACGGCGTGATGCCAGGCTTTGCAATTCTTTGTATAACTGTTGCTGAATATATCCCAAAAATTCATGGCATTTTCTTTTTTTTCTGACCTATTAAATTTGTTTTCTGCAAACAGGCCGTTTGCGCTACACAACGCAAGTCCTGTGGCCAACGTGGCTGTTTTGTTGATAAAATGTTTTCTGTTCATGCAGTGTTGTTTCTATGTTGATGAAATCATTTAGCTAAGAGCACATCTGTTATAATTATATACCAACCATTATATTTCTGACAGCTACATGCTGACAGCTGATAGCTTATTTCACTTCCATCACTTCGCACCTTTTGCTGATGCCGTTTTCATTAAATGCTTCTATCTGAAAATAATACGGCTGATCTCGGTCCATCGCCCTGAAATAATATTCATTTACACCATATAACATGATGCTGGTATAAAGCTTATCCGGCTTTGTTCCGGCATAAATTACATAGCCTTCGGCATCATCCATCAACTGCCATTTCAGCCACGCATTCCTCCGCTCGCTATCACCGCGAAGAACTATGAAATGCGTTACGGTATCGGGTGCGGCGCCATCGCCTTTGCCAAACACGCGAAAGCCGCTAAGCGCAAATTTACCTGTTGGCATGTGTATATTTTCCATTTTGATGAAACGCGCGCTGGCAGGCGTTTGCAGCTCAATGTAATCGTGCGGCACATCGGTTTTATTCCGGCTTTTATCTACCAATATCTTCCACGTCTTTCCATCATCCGACTGGTATAATTTATACTGGTGATAGATGCCGTTTATCTTACCCAGAAAACTGCTGTCCACATCCTGATCGGCATAATTGATTTGTATCGCGCGAATGGTACTTACAGTTCCCAGATCGGTTACCAGATATTCGCCGCTGTTGCCCGTTTTTGCACTCCAGTAAGTTTTGATACTTTCATCCACCGCATAGTTGGGTGCATAACCGCCCAGCGTTGATGAAACCATCACAGGCTTGTTATAATTCAACAACATCCAGCCGGTGAAATTTCCTTTTATGTGATCTTCATTTTTTGCTTTGGATAAATAGGTCGGATAATCGCCGTAAGCCGTATTGCAATATAAAATATCGTCTTTGTCAAAGCCGGCCGGCCAGATGCCAATGCGCCGTTCAAAATTATTTTTTACAACAACATTGGTGGTAGATACATGCCACCAGTTACCCATTTTATCCTGATACGTGGCGCCATGACCGGCGCCCCGCGCAAAGCCGCCGGGCTTGTACGAAAAAGGATTATGATTCTGATAGGAAAACGGCCCCAACGGTTTATCGCTTACATAAACGCCATCGCCATAACCGCTGAATTCCGTACCGGGCGCGCCGTATTGCAGATAATATTTGCCGTTGTGTTTGTTCATCCACGCACCTTCGATAAACGGTTTCAGAAATGTATTGTCGTTGGCTTCACCAAAACGTTCCCAGCCATGAAGCGTATCATTTAAGTGAATTAACGGAACATGATCGCCAATGGGCTGCAATGTTTTCCGGTCTATTTCCCAGCCATACAAAGGATAGGTGTTGCTGCTGCCATGATAAAGATATACACGCCTGTCGTCGTCGGCAAACAAAGCCGGATCCCATGCGCCGGCTTTAAAAGAATCCACCGCTTCTTTCCATGTATCGGTCTTTGGGTTTTTACTCATCCACAATGGAAAATCTGTTGTATATGTTGAGCCAATCACCAGCAATGTATCTCCCAAAACCAATGTAGCCGGTGCGCACAGCTCATCGTAAACATGATGATACGGCTTTAAAAATTTGCGCGCCACAAAGTTCCAGTGCAGCATGTCATCGCTCCACCAATATCCCCATTGATTTGTGCTGAACAGATAGTATGTGTCTTTAAACAACGTGATTGTGGGATCGGCTGTGGCACGATGCCTTCCCTGCTCGCTGAAGTTGGGAATGGGCGTATAGCCATAATCAATATTTATAGGATTGCAGTAGGTAGTTTGCTGCGCCTGCAACGAATTGAAAGCGATATAAAATACAAGACAGATAAGGCTTTGTTTTATCATGGCGCAATCGGTTTTACCAATACGAAAATACTGAGATGATTTGATGAATCATGTTGCTTATAACATTTCACCAATGCAATTCTGTAAGCGGGCTGCTATCTTTGAAGCTATTATGCATCAGACTTTTTCTAAAGAAAACTTTCATCATATCTGCCGTTTGCTTACCGAAAGAGATGCCGATTTAAAAGCGATTATTGATAAGTATGATTATCCGCCAATGTGGTCACGTCCAAACATTTTTCAAACTTTAATCCTTACCATTTTAGAGCAACAGGTATCATTGGCTTCGGCGTATGCCGCTTATAAAAAACTGAAAGAAAAAATTGGTTTTGTAACGCCAAAAAAGATACTGGCTTTGTCTGCCGAAGAATTACGCGCCTGTTATTTCAGCCGCCAGAAAACGGTGTATGCAAAGGCACTGGCAACAGCGATTGTAAACAAACAAATCAGCCTGAAAAAATTATCTCTGGCAGGTGATGATGAAATACGGGATTTATTAAAACAGGTAAAAGGCATCGGCGACTGGACGGTTGACATTTACCTGATTCATGCATTGCAACGCACCGATTTATTTCCATTGGGCGATGTGGCACTGGTAAATAGTTTGAAAGAAACAAAGCGTTTAAATAAAGATGCCACCAAGGCTGAGATGCTTGCTGTGTCTGACTTGTGGCGACCCTACCGCACCATTGCAACCATGATTTTGTGGCATGCTTACATTAAGAAGCGAAAGATGAAAGTGATAATGTGAAAAGATGTGTTTTACAGTTTCTATCATTTTACGTTCGTTGTTTTCGTTACTATTTTTATAGCCTTATAAACAGCGGGCGCCTGGTATCATACAAAAAACCAGGATTTTTATTTATTTGGTTTGTACAAAATAATGCTGATTTGTTTAAGCATGATGATATGATCCGGCATTCTGATAATAACATTAAAAATGACTATCCGCTTGTAGCAATCTGCGTGGTAATGGTATCGTCACTGCGGGGCACGAAGCAGTCTGTAGATTTTACTGTAAAGCTGATTATAAAAACGTAACTAACTCTCAGTGTATAGCACAGTCTGCTTCGTGCCTCGCAGTGACGGCTTAGCTACCTGCTGTATCAATAAGGTTATTACATGCGGATAGTCACTACATCAAAATGTGATACATCTGTTATACCTGTTATGTAATGAATATCTATGTTTGACCGCAAGAAAAAACAATGAGCGTTTGTATTAGCAATCAATTGATGTTAAACAAAGAACTATGTTTTTTTATCTTGCCAATAAAAACTACTTTGCACCAATCTATTCAAAAACAAAACAACAAAAATGAAAAAATTTGTAACCATTGCCGCCGTATCCATTCTTTTCGCTGCCTGTGGCAATAACGCTTCCGACTCAGCCAATTCAGACTCTGCAAACATGATGAGCGATGATACGACTTCGATGTCCACCATGTCTGACGACAATTCTAATATGAATGGCGCCATGATGAAAGATGGCATGATGACTATGAAAGACGGCAAAATGATGGTAATGCAGGACGGCAGCATGAAAATGATGGATGAGCCGATGACCTGTACCGATGGCTGCAAAGTAATGACCAATGGCGAAGTGATGATGAAAGATGGTAAGAAAATGATGATGACAGAAGGAATGATGATAGATAAAGATGGTATGATGATGGACTCTACTGGCAAAATGATGCCGATGGATAAAATGTAATTTATCTTATAAAAAATACATCTGTTTCTTTATTTTTTTGTGAAAACAAAAGTAAACTTATACAGAAAACAGCAGGTCAGTAAGACCTGCTGTTTTGTTTTATGACTGATCTCTGCAAAATAAAGTTTACAGTAAATTGGTCCTTGATTTGTAAAAATGTCTTTCTAAACCCGCAACGGAAACAAGCATAAAAGACTTGCCTGTAACGTCTCTATAATTGTAAAAAAGTACAATCAGCAACCAAAATACTGTTCGCCTAAAACAGATACGCAAAGGTGCCAAATGCATTCTGGTATGCAAATGATTGATTACCCTGAATGCTGCAACATTTAAGAAAATACAAATCGTTTCAATAGATACATTTATGCTTGATAAGCGATAGTCATTTAATAGCATACAAACGATGCTCTTTTGTGATAACTTCTACACCGTATAAAATTAAATTTGCATTGTATAATTTATACATGTTTTACTAAAAACAAAAGCCATCATATTCATTGCCGTATGAATTGCTGCCGGGATTACTTTGTTTCGTCTGATAAAAAAATAACTTCCTTACAGACGGTTTCTCAAGGCTAAACAGTTGATTTTAAAACAGAGATGCAAACATGCAGCACTGCATCTTATAATATATGATTTACTGCTCCTCATTATAAAAAAACGCCGGATTACTGAAATAAACATTGTTGCAGCATTGAAAGATTAATGGATAACATGCTTTATAGCCTTAATAGTTTTCCATTTTCTTTCACCACTGCCGAAATAAGACCTCGCAATACGATTGTTGTATGTGGTATTGGTATGTTATGCCAAGCGTTTCTGTAATAAAAGAGAACATGCTGTTTGAAAAGCAGCTATTTAAAAATTGAAATAAAAGCTGGCGTTTTTTTTACTTTTTACAGATATAAAAATCAGCAAACCGTAAAATATCATGATTAAAAAATGAATTTTTCTGGCTACAAAACCATAATGCTTTTAAGACAGATAAAAACCGTGCACAACAAAATGCCGTAATATGAAACAACACACATTCATAAGTAACATGAGCCCTCCACATCGGAATGTAAATACAAACCGGATGTAATTATACCCGGGTTATGACAATAATAATTTGACAATCAAAAAAATTTGACCATGAAAAAAATACTTATTACGCTATCTGTCGCCTCTGTTTTGTTTTCCTGCCACAAAGGCCCCATCTCAGTTGAGGATGAAAGCAGAGAAAGCTTTCCCAATCAACTGGCAAGCGCCACGGAAGTAGATACCACAAATGCTACCTGCGTTTTGCCTATGTACCGCGGTTTAGATGCCAATGGAGGTGATGTTTATTACATAATTACAGAATCTAACGATGTAGATGAATCTTTAGATCTCAAACTAAACTGGGCGCCAAAGCTGGTTCATGCGCTGGGTACCAGGGCGGTACAGACAGCAACTGTAACTACCGGTGGTAAAAAAAATCTACATGATTTTCCAATATTAAAATTTTCCGGAAACGTTGATTTTTCGCCTGAAAGAAAATTAGTGCCCGGCCCGGATTTGTATCCGCTTGATCCTGCTTCACAACCTGGTTCTGTTGGCGATGCCAATTATAGTCCGCTTGTTACCTTCGATGGAAAAATAGTATATAACGCATCGCATATAGCCAACAGCACTGGTGTTCATAATAAAGTAATTAGCATGGATAAAGAAAATATGACCGTAAAAATGGATCTTACAAAAGGATTTTATGAAGGTTTTGCCATTTTGTATTCCAGCACCGAAACATCGGATAATGATCTTGCGGCTTTAGAAGATAATACTTATACGCCCAATATGGTTGATGCGCCTAACCCTGGCGATGACAAATCTTTCCGTTCGGCACGCGAAGCATTAATACCTGTAATCAATGGGCCTATGGGTGAAAAAAATCCTAACCGGCAAGGTCTCCGGTCTGCAGTAGCGGGAGAAGGAGATCCGCTTAATATTTTTCAGGAGCAGGCGGGATGTCAGGATACGGACGATCCCAGTGCTTTTTGCGATGCGGCTACGTACAGTCCTTTATGGGATGTTCATCCGGTAATGTGGACAGAAGAAGCCATTGCCGCAGGAGCCAGAGTAAGGGTTACAACCGATAAACACGAAGATATTGCTCCCATTAATATTATTGAGCTGTATGCCGATGGCTTTTTAATAGCAGGAGGTCAGGGTGTGCGCAATGCATCGCTGGGAGGACTGAATGCCGCCGGCCCTGCAGATGGACGGGGTATTATCGTCAATTGCCCAATCGTTTTTGTATCTTCTGATGCAAGATGAATAGAAATAGAATAAGAATGAAAGACGGTAGATGATAAAAAAATAAAATGTAATTCTTTAACAAGAAAATTGTGTTCTACCTGTTGCCTGCATCGTAACAACAAAGTTGAAAATTCAAACTGGATTCTTTTCAAACTGACCTTTTACAATAAAGGCTGCTCCGTAAGGAGCAGCCTTTATTGCTATGGAAATGCTTAGTAAGTACAAATTAAAACTATGCGCTGCAGGTAAGGCAACCTTCCTGCATGGTGCAAACAGCACCGGTAATTTCGCCACTCTCCGGATCAACAGTTGGTGTTATAGCAGCCTGTGTTGCGCCTGCGGTGGTATCGTTGCCTGCCACCGGTTCGGGAATAGAGGCTTTGTTCTTTTCGATGGTAAACTGAACGGCTTGCGTGGCAGCCTGTGTGCGCAGATAATACATGCCCGTTTTCAATCCTTTCTTCCAGGCGTAGAAGTGCATCGAAGTAAGTTTGTTGGCGGTCGGGCTTTCGACAAACAAATTGAGTGACTGGCTCTGGCAAATGTACGCGCCGCGGTCGGCAGCCATATCTATCAGATTGCGCTGCTTAATTTCCCAAACCGTTTTGTACAGTTCTTTAATGTCGGCCGGTATTTCCGGTATGTTTTGAACAGAACCATTGGCAGCAATGATTTTATTCTTCATCGTATTGTTCCACAAGCCAAGCCCGATCAGATCTTTCAGCAAATGTTTATTTACAATAATAAATTCTCCGCTTAATACGCGGCGTGTATAAATGTTAGATGTATATGGCTCAAAACATTCGTTGTTACCTAAAATTTGCGATGTGCTTGCCGTTGGCATTGGCGCAACCAGTAACGAATTTCTTACGCCAAATTCCATCACCTCATTGCGTAGCGTAGTCCAGTCGTACCGTTCTGTTTGTTCAACATTCCATAAATCAAACTGAAACTGCCCTTTCGATAACGGCGAACCTTTGAATGTTGAGTAAGCGCCATCTGTTTTCGCCAAATCTTTACTGGCTGTCATGGCAGCGAAATAGATGGTTTCAAAAATATTCTTGTTCAGCATCTTGGCAAACTCGCTTTCAAACGGCAGACGCAGCATAATAAAAGCATCTGCCAGCCCCTGCACACCAATCCCAATCGGGCGATGACGCAGGTTGCTGTTGCGCGCTTCTTCAATCGGGTAATAATTGTTATCAATTACCTTATTCATGTTCTTCGTAGCTTCGTACGTTACTTCGTACAGCTTATCAAAGTCGAACTTTCCTTCCTTCACAAACCGGGGTAACGCAATAGAAGCCAGGTTACAAACCGCCACTTCATCGGGGCTTGTGTATTCAATAATTTCGGTACAGAGATTCGAGCTTTTAATGGTGCCCAGATTCTGCTGATTGCTTTTTGCGTTCGACGCATCTTTATACAGCAAATACGGCGTGCCGGTTTCTACCTGCGATTCTACAATGGCGAACCAAAGTTCCTGCGCCTTGATGGTTTTGCGGGCGCGGCCTTCGGCTTCATATCTTGTATAAAGCGCTTCAAATTCTTCGCTGTGGCAGTCTTGCAACCCCGGCGCTTCGTTCGGGCAAAACAAGCTCCAGTTGCCGCCTTCTTCCACGCGCTTCATAAACAAATCCGGAACCCATAAAGCATAGAATAAATCGCGCGCGCGCAGTTCTTCCTTGCCATGGTTCTTTCTTAAATCTAAAAACTCAAATACATCGGCGTGCCAGGGTTCCAGATACACGGCGAAGGCGCCTTTGCGCTTGCCGCCACCCTGGTCAACATAACGCGCTGTATCGTTGTACACGCGCAGCATTGGAATGATGCCGTTGCTTGTTCCGTTGGTGCCGCCAATATAGCTTCCCGTTGCGCGGATGTTATGAATGGCCAAGCCAATGCCGCCGGCACTTTGCGATATTTTTGCGGTTTGTTTCAGCGTATCGTAAATACCGTCAATGCTGTCTTCTTTCATGGTTAATAAAAAGCAGCTGCTCATTTGCGGCTTTGGTGTGCCCGCATTGAACAAGGTAGGCGTGCCATGCGTGTACCAACGCTCGCTCATCAGGTTATACGTTTTGATGGCATTATCAATGTCTGCTTTGTGAATGCCAATGGCAACGCGCATGTACATGTGCTGCGGGCGTTCTACAATTTTGCCATCCATCTTTAATAAATACGATTTTTCGAGTGTTTTAAAGCCGAAATAATCAAAGCCGAAATCGCGGTCGTAAATGATGGTGCTGTCTAATAATTCTGCATTGTCCTGAATGATCTGATGCACATCATCTGCCAATAGCGGAAGCTTTCTGCCGGTAATCGGGTCAACATAATGGTACATCTTTTTCATAGTTTGCGAAAAAGACTTGGTGGTGTTTTTATGCAAATTACTCACTGCAATACGCGATGCCAGCACCGCATAATCGGGATGTGTGGTGGTTAATGAGGCGGCTGTTTCTGCTGCCAGATTGTCTAATTCGGTTGTGGTTACGCCATCGTAAATGCCGTCCACCACTTTCTTGGCCACTTCAATTACATTTACCAGCGGGCTTAAGCCGTAAGATAATTTCTGAACGCGCGCGGTGATTTTGTCAAACTTTACGCTCTCTTTTTTTCCGTTTCTTTTAATTACCTGCATCATGATTAGTATTTTTAGTTGATTGTTATAGTAAGTATTTGTTTAGTTGTAGTAAGTATTTTGTCCCGCAGATAACGCGGATTTACGCAGATTTTTATTGATACATTTGAGAATGACCGAGAATGAAATTTCTTATGTAATACGTGGCGCTGTGTTTAAAGTGTATAATGCTCTTGGTGCCGGCTTGTTAGAATCTGCATACCTGCTTGCATTAGAATACGAACTGATTAAAGCTGATTTGCAAGTGAGAAGCCAGGTGCCATTGCCAGTCGTATATGAAAATGTGCGATTAGACGGCGGATACCGAATAGATTTGCTAGTAAATGAGCTTGTAATAATTGAAATAAAATCAGTTGAGTTATTGAATGAAGTACACCACAAGCAACTCATTACATATCTAAAGTTATCTGGTTTAAAACTTGGGTTACTCATTAATTTTAATTGCTCTGACATATCAAAATCTATTTTTAGAAAAGCAAATGGATTATAATATCTGCGTTCATCTGTGCTATCTGCGGGACACTTTAAAAATCTTCTTCCAACGTAAACGCCTGCACTTCTTTTGTGCCCGCCATTACACCCGCTTTCTGATAGTCGCCCACGCGCTTTTCAAAAAAATTGGTTTTGCCCTGTAATGAAATCATTTCCATAAAGTCGAACGGATTGGATACATTGAACATCTTATCATAACCCAGTTCGCCCAGCCAGCGGTCGGCTACAAATTCAATATATTGCTGCATCAGCTTTGCATTCATACCGATCAGATCAACCGGCAAGGCTTCGGTAATAAATTCTTTTTCAATCTGCACGGCATCGGCAATAATAGCATGTACATCGTTCTGCGACATTTTGTTGTTCAACATACTGTACAGCAGGCAGGCAAACTCGCAATGCAAGCCTTCATCCCGGCTAATCAATTCATTGCTGAAGGTTAAGCCCGGCATCAACCCGCGTTTTTTTAACCAGAAAACAGAGCAGAAAGAACCACTGAAGAAAATGCCTTCCACGGCAGCAAAAGCAACCAACCGCTCGGCAAAGGTTCCGTTCTCAATCCAACGCAATGCCCACTCGGCTTTTTTCTTTACGGCAGGCACCGTATCAATGGCGTGAAACAAACGGTCTTTTTCCTGCGGGTCTTTTACATACGTGTCAATGAGTAACGCGTAGGTTTCGGAATGAATGTTTTCCATCATAATCTGGAAGCCATAAAAGCAGCGCGCCTCGGGAAGCTGCACTTCGCTCATAAAATTCACGGCTAAATTTTCATTTACGATACCATCGCTTGCGGCAAAAAATGCCAGGACGTGCGATACAAAATGCCGCTCGCCGTCGTTCATGCCTGCCCAGTCTTTGGCATCGCTGCTCAGGTCAATTTCTTCTGCCGTCCAGAAGCTGGCTTCATGCTTTTTGTACATCTGCCACACATCGGGATAGTTGATGGGAAGAATAACAAAGCGGTCTTTGTTTTCCTGCAATAAAATCTCATTTTCCTGCATACACAACATGTTTGTTTTTTATAAAATGAACCTCGATAAAACAGTGGATACGACGGGTTCTTATAACAGATTTCTGTTACTTGAAAACGAAGCGGTAAACTGTATTATTTTGGCGGTTTTCCTTCGCGCTTTATTTCGTTAGAAAAGCGAATACAAGATTACGAAGGCTTTGTACGAAAGAGAAGCAATAGATAATCACGTGTTGTGGATAAGAAACCAGAGCCTGCCTGTGAAAAACGTAAAGG
Organism: Ilyomonas sp.; assembly: GCA_965219515.1. Classification (GTDB taxonomy): domain Bacteria; phylum Bacteroidota; class Bacteroidia; order Chitinophagales; family Chitinophagaceae; genus Ilyomonas. The sequence goes on along the minus strand of OZ244776.1, from coordinate 3,939,998 downwards.
CAAGATTTACAATGCTTTTTGAAAAGATATTCACATCCAAATGGGGATAAATTGGTTTGACACAGAAGAAAGCCGCCAGTCTGGTATAATTTTAAGAATTGCGCCGCTGCGGAATGTGAGGAAATTGCACAACAAAACCCGAATGCCAAAAAAATTAGGAATTGCTGTCAGGCTTGTTTACAACTAATAAAGGCAATAAAAAAGGCTTCTTTTCAGAAACCTTTTTTGTATAAAAGATAAAAAAAATTAAGGTAACACCTGTGCCAGCTTTGCTTCCAAATCGGAGCCGCGCAAACTGCTGGCGATGATGTTTCCGCTGGGGTCTATCAATACATTAAAGGGAATGCCGTCGAAGCCGTAAGCTTTCACCGCTTCGCTGTCCCACATTTTTAAATCGCTCATGTGGTTCCAGGCCAGTCCGTCTTTGGCAATGGCATCTTTCCAGGCTTGCTTGTCATCGTCCAGCGACACGCCAAGGATGGTAAAATTTTTATCTTTGTACCTGTTATAAGCCGCTACCACATTCGGATTTTCCTGGCGGCACGGGCTGCACCAGCTTGCCCAGAAATCTACCAGCAGATACTTGCCTTTAAAATCGCTGATGCGCACCGTTTTTCCGTTTACATCCTGCATGGTAAGCTCGGGTGCAGGCTTGTTGGTAAGCGGGTAAGGTTTCGGGCTGTTTTGCTCGGCTATAGTAGTAAGCCTTTCTTTTAAGGTGTTTAAACCGGCATGCCCCTTAAACCGGTTGGAAGCCGATGTTGCCAGCGTAATCAGGTCATCGAGCGGCATGGTTTGCTGCGGTATCTGGCTGATGGCGAAATACACGGCCGCCGGACTTTGCGCCTTATTAATATAATCTTTAATGAAATTATTCAATGACAAAAAACGCTGTTGAAATGCCTGCTTCACAGAATCGGTGGCATCCGGCTCGTTCGCCTGCTGATAAGCCATGCCCACAACGGAATCTCTTTTAATGTAGTCGTCCATGAAATTATAAATGCTCTTTGTGGCATCAGAGTTTTTTACTTCGGGATGACGAAAATTTATCGAATCAAGATTGATGGTAATATCATCGTTGTCATTAATAAAAATCGCCTGCGGTCCGTTGATAACGCCTACGGTATATAAGCCTTCTTCTTTACCGATGGTATGCAGCTTATAAGAGCCGTCGTCGCCAAGCGTAGCCGAATCAACAATCTGCAATGCCGAGCCTTCGTAAGGAAACTGCTGCAGATAAGCCAATTGTTTTTTTACACCTTTTATGTGCCCACTTACTTCAAATTCGCCATCCGCGCTTTTTTGCCTGCAGGCGAAAACAGAAAGGCAGATAATAACTAAGAACCCGATTTTTTTGTTCATAATTCAATATTCATTTTATTTTAAACTCCCTTCAGAAAATGGGGGCTACACCAGTTTTTGCTGAAGCAATTCCGTTACCGCTTTCGGGTCTGCCTTGCCTTTGCTGCGCTTTTTTACTTCGCCTACAAACAGACCAATTAAACCTTTCTTTCCTTTTTTATATTCGGTTACTTTATCAGGCATATTGGCAATTACTTCGTCAACCCAATTTTCTATTTCATGGCTATCGTTTGTTTGCAGCAAATTTAAATCGGTTGCAACCTGCACCGGCGTTATATCGGCGTTGTAAAGCAGCACAGGTAAAATGCGCTGCGAAGCCACAGAAAAATTCACTTTGCCATCTTCCGTCAACTGTATTAAGGCAGCCAGTTGCAGAGGCGATAATTGTAATTCGCCAAACGAAATTTTTTCTTCGTTGATGTGCTGGCGCAACGGTCCGTTTATCCAGTTGGCAGCGGCTTTATAATGAGTGGTGTGTTGTATAATTTTTTCAAAATAATCGCTGCTGTCTTTTTCAGCGCACAGTTGCATGGCATCATATTCACTCAATCCTAAATTCCTGTATTTCTCCATCAATTCATACGGCAATGCGGGCTGCTTTTCTTTTATATCCTGAATGAATGTTTCGCTTAGATGAAACGGCGATAAATCGGGTTCGGGAAAATAGCGGTAATCATTCGCTTCTTCTTTATCGCGGATGGCGAATGTAGTATCGTTGGAGGCATCGAAGCTGCGCGTTTGCTGTACAATGCGTTCGCCGGTTTCCAACAGGTTTATCATTCTTTCAATCTCAAACTCAATGGCTTTTTTTACATTGCGTATTGAGTTAAGATTTTTTACTTCCGCTTTGGTTCCCAGCTTCGCTTCGCCGCGCAAACGCACAGAAACATTGGCATCGCAGCGCAGGCTGCCTTCTTCCATATTGCCGTCGCAAATGCCTAACCAACGCACCAGGCGGCGCACTTCGGTTACATACTGATACGCCTCTTCGGCGCTAAACAAATCCGGCTCGGTAACAATTTCTATCAGCGGCGTTCCGGCTCTGTTATAATCTATGCAGGTATAATTTTCTTCAATATCGTGTATGCTTTTACCGGCATCTTCCTCTAAATGAATGCGGTTAAGCTGAACGGCGCGGGTGCCATTTTCGGTTTTTATCGTGAGGCTGCCGCCTTTGCAAATCGGCGTGGTATGCTGGGATATCTGGTATCCTTTGGGAAGATCGGGGTAAAAATAATTTTTGCGAACGAAATAGTTATACCGCTCAATGTTGCAGTGGCAGGCAAGACCCATTTTTATGGCATATTCCACCGCCTTTTTATTTGTCTTTGGTAAAGTGCCGGGATGCCCTAAGGTAATGGGGCTGACATGCGTGTTAGGCGCCGCGCCAAATGCTGTGCTGTCGCCGCAAAACAACTTGCTTTTGGTGGCTAACTGCGCATGAACCTCAAGCCCGATAACCGCTTCGTATTTATCTGATAAATTCATTAAATGCGTTACTGCTAAAGGCGGTAAAGGTATTCAATAGAAAACGAACGCCTGACTGATTAACTATTTTTTGCCTGTATAGATTGCTAAAACTGCGGCGTTGTAAGCACAATCTGCGAACCCGGATACAGCGTATTGGCGCTTTCTTCTGCCGTAATAAATACTTTATCCGGTTTGCTTGGCGATTTTGTATTGAGCGAAGCTTTGTATCCCCGGGAAAAAAAGCTGCGGGAAGTTGCTATCTGCCCGATATTAAATACGCCGTTGTCAGATTCAATCCATACAATATATACCTGTTTGGGCGGTACAAGGTTCTTAGGCGACGTGAGGTCTCTTACACCTACTTCAATTGAATAATTGCTGTTGCTGCTTTTTTTAACCTTTACCTGCCCGCTGGCAGAAGGCACGGCAACCGACTTTTCGAAAGCGGCTTTGCGGGCGCAGGCAGTAATCATAAACAGCGAAAGCAAAAGAACGGCAAGTATCGTATGGCGCGTTGTGAAAGAAGAAATCGGTTTCATTGGTTTTATTTGTTATTTGTATTGATAAATAAATGTGCTGATAACGCAATTTGCAACAATCCTGCCGTTATAAAATCTGTAACGAATGATATCTGATAATGTGCTTTATAAATGCGCCTGCATCAGTTTGGGATATTTTTTATAATAATGCCTTTTTATGAGCATACTTACAAAGGGCAGGAAAGGCGGAATAAGAAAAGCCACCCATTTCGATACAAAAGAAAGCAGCGCTACGATAATAAACAAGGCAGGCACAATCAGGGCGCGCAAACTGTTGTAACGAATGATAACGGGATGCAAACCCGCATCCGGATTGTATTTGGGATTACCAATAATGCGCCACAGCCGAAAACTATACAAACCTGTAAAGCTGATGTTAAGCGCGTACACAATAATGGGAACATGAAGCGACGGGCGAAAATACTCGCTGTATAACGCCGTGCTGAAAGGCATAATAATAATGCTAAGCAAAAAGATAAGATTGACCCATACCAGCTTCGGGCTGTAATGATGCACGTACCGGAACATGCGATGATGCGACAGCCAATACAATGAGATAACAAAAAAGCTTACAAAAAAACCGATCAGCGGCGGAATGGTATCAATTAATTTATGCAACAAAATTTCATCGGTTATTACCTCGCCATGAATGTCCGGGATTTTGATTTCGATAATCAGCAATGTAATGGCAATGGCAAAAACGGCATCGCTGAAAAAGGCAATCCGCTCAATCTGAAATTCTTTTTTGTTATGTGCGATACCATTATTATTTTCTTCCATCATTGTGAGAGCGATTGTTTCAAAGATGTGTATTCAAATATAGGTTTTAAGTCAAAGCTGTTTGTTGCCATACCAAACAAAGGAAACCGCATCGGGAAAAAATTTCTTAACCGGCAATATAATTTTGCCATTATTCCGTTAAAACAAGCCCAAAGCAAATACTTGTTTCCTGTTTCCTGGCTGTCGTTCTTCTTTTTATCGTATTTAATTCATTGCCGGTTATCTGTTCAAACGGTGTGACTTGTAAAGATTTCTGCAAAACCCGGCACGCCTTTCCCTTTCATGCCTGATTTGCCGCTTTGGTTTTTAATGAATTGGCACGATATATAGTAATTTATTCATAATAAAAATGATAGATTGTGAGGAAGCTTTTTATAGTAGATGATGATTATGATATACTCTTATCGCTTAGCATGTGGTTTAAGAAAATGGGCTACGAAGTAGATACATTTCAAAATTCGCGCGGCTTATTTACCGCTTTGCAACAACACGTGCCGGATTTGATTTTATTAGACATCAACCTACAGGGCGAAGACGGAAGAGATGTTTGCAAAACCATAAAAAGCAACCAAAAAACCAATTGCCCCGTTATTTTATTTTCGGCTAATTATCCGGCTTTGGAAAGCTGCGGTAAGGATAATTGTGCAGATGGCATACTTCATAAGCCTTTTGAACTGCAGGAAGTTTTGCAACTGGTAAAATCGCATCTTCCCTCGGGGCGAAACCCAACTTATATTCACTAACGTTAAGCTGGTTAAATAAAGTTGCATAATTAAGTGAGACGTGAAAGATGAGTTTTTCACGTTTGCCATCTTACGGTTCAAGATTAAGAAACTGTTTGAGTTACTTGTTTAGAATTGATTATGAGTAGTTTTTTGAGCGAAACAAGGCGAATTTTACAGCCATAGTCCAACGCCTACGGCGAAAAATTCAACGCAGTTGCAGTCAAATAAAATGCCGTAAGGAATATCAAATAATTAATTCAAACAGCTTCTAACATAGATTATCTGTTATTGTTCTTTTTAATTTCTCCGCTATCAATACATTTTTCATAACGCATCTGCCTTCTTCTGTTGGTATCGTTTTTGACTTTAGTTTACAAAACAGTTATTATGGCAAAATACAGAGCCTTGTTCGACAATAAAAAGCTGATTTCGGTAACGCCGACAAACGAAGAAACGCCACAGAACGACACGTTTCTGGAAGAAACAACCGGAGAAACCATCTGGGCTATCATCGAAGCCGGCTCGGATGAAGAAGCGCAGGAAAAAGCGGATCGGCTGGAAACCGAATTGCAAACCCGTCAAACAAAAGAAACCATTACGCAAAAAGAAAACTCACAGTAGGGATTTTTTATAATGACAATCGGCCATTCTGAAAAGGATGGCTTTTTTGTTTTTAGCAAGTACGTTTTGTTGGATATAATTATGCCGGACAGATGACGGTCATTTTTTTACCGCGCATAAATTTCGGTTCTTTCTTTTGTTTGCCCGTAACTTTAAGGCTTTCAAAGCAACCATTTTTAAAGCAAACCGAAAATCACACACATGAAGAGAAAGCATTCCCTTTTTCTGCTCCTTCTTATTTTGTTAACTACCGTTCATGTTTCCGCGCAAACCACATATCCGCTGAACGATGTTGCCAGTCCTGAACATCTGTATTATGCTTTTACCCATGCTACCATTGTAAAAGATGCCGGCACCACGCTTACCAATGCCACGATGATTATCCGGGACGGAAAGATAGTGGCGGTTGGAAGCAATCTGAAAGTGCCCGATGATGCCGTTGTGATTGATGCGCCCGGCAAATATATTTATCCGTCTTTCATTGACCTTTACAGCAATTATGGAATGCCGGAAGCTCCGCCGCGGCAGGGCGGCTATAATTATTCTGCCCGTTCGCAGCTTACTACCAATATCAAAGGCGCTTATGGCTGGAATCAGGCCATTAAACCGGAAACAGATGCTTCCAAATTATTTGCCGGAGACGAAAAAGAAGCCAAAGCCTTGCGCGATCTGGGCTTTGGAACGGTGCTTACGCATGTAAAAGATGGCATCGCACGCGGCACCGGCGCTCTTGTTACCTTAAACAGCGATCATAAAGAAAACCTGGCGATGCTGAAAGAGCGCGCGTCGTTGCATTTTTCGTTCAGCAAAGGCGCTTCCATGCAGGCTTATCCCACTTCCATTATGGGCAGCATTGCTTTGTTACGGCAAACCTATCTCGATGCCAAATGGTATAAATCGCGTCCCGCATCAGAAGGCATCAATTTAAGCCTCGCAGCCTGGAACAGAAACATGGAGCTGCCGCAAATTTTTGAAGCCAACGATAAATGGAACGATCTGCGTGCCGACAGAATTGGCGATGAAGCCGGTGTGCAATACATTATTAAAAGCGGCAATGATGAATATCAGCGCATCCCCGAAATAAAAGCTACCAATGCCGCTTTCATTCTTTCGCTCAATTTCCCCGAAGCGCAGAACGTGGAAGACCCGGTTGATGCGCGTTTTGTATCGCTGACCGATTTAAAGGAATGGGAACTTGCGCCAACCAACCCGGCGGCGATGGAAAAAGCAGGCATCACTTTTTGCCTTACGGCTGCCGATTTAAAAGATACCAAAGAGTTTTTTACCAACCTGCGCACGGCCATAAATTACGGGCTAAGCGAAAAAACAGCCCTGAATGCGCTTACCAAAGTACCGGCAGACTTGTTGGGCATAAGCAACATGGTTGGCAGCCTGGAAGAAGGTAAGCTTGCCAATTTTTTAATTACCAGCGGACCTGTTTTCGACGAAAAAACAACCATCTATCAAAACTGGATACAGGGCAAAAAATACGGTGTAAAAGATGATATTTATAACCAAACGGTTGGTAAGTACAACATCACATTAACGACACCGTCCGGCAATGTAAACTATACGCTTGATTTTAAATCGGCATCGGCGGCAACAACATTATCCGGCAAAGACACCGTTACTTCCAAATTTTATTATGACGGTCGCAATGTGCGTCTCAACATTGCACCGGAACGCACCGCCGAGCCAAACCTGCGGTTAACGGGTTTGGTAAGCGGCAATCAATGGCAGGGCTATGGCGAAGACAGTCTTGGCAACCGTTTTACCTGGACGGCTGTTTATCAAAATAATGATTCCATTGTGCTGCAGAAAGACAGTGCGCGCAAAAAGCCGCTAACACTGGGTAAAGTAATTTATCCGTTCGCTCCTTATGGGCAGACAGACAGTGCCATGCCAAAGCAGGAAACGATACTGATAAAAAACGCAACGGTTTGGACCAACGAAGCCGCAGGCATTTTACAGAACGCAGATGTTTTATTGCGCAATGGCAAGATAGCCGCCGTTGGCAAAAATTTGCCTGCCACCGGCGCCAAAGTGATAGACGGAACGGGTAAGCACGTAACACCCGGCATCATAGATGAGCACTCGCATATAGCAGCAGCGTCTATCAACGAAGCCGGGCAAAGCGTAACCTCAGAAGTGCGCATCGGCGATAACCTCAATCCCGATGACGTTAATATATATCGCCAGCTAAGCGGCGGCGTAACAACATCGCATATTCTGCACGGCTCTGCCAATACCATCGGCGGGCAAACACAACTGATAAAGCTTCGCTGGGGCGCCAATGACGAGGGTTTAAAATTTGCAGGTGCCGATCCGTTTATCAAATTTGCATTGGGCGAGAATGTGAAACGATCTATCAGCTCTGTCAGCAACTATTCTAACAACAACCGTTTTCCCGATACACGCATGGGCGTAGAGCAGGTACTGGAAGATGCGTTTACACGCGCCAAAGACTATGAAAAAGAATGGAATGCCTACAATGCCGGTGGCAAAAAAGGCGATGCGCCAAGAAGAGATCTGGAGCTTGATGCGCTGGTAGAAATATTAAACAACAAACGCTTCATTACCTGCCATTCCTATGTAGAAAGCGAACTGCTGATGGCGATGAACATGGCGGACAAAATGGGCTATCATTACAATACATTCACGCATATTCTGGAAGGTTATAAAGTGGCGGATAAAATGGCGAAGCGCGGTATCAACGGCTCTACCTTTTCCGATTGGTGGAATTATAAGATGGAAGTGGTAGATGCCATTCCCTACAACGCGTTCATCATGCAGCAGCAGGGCGTAAATGTAGCCATCAATTCTGATGATGCAGAAATGGCAAGACGCCTGAACCAGGAAGCCGCAAAAAGTGTAAAATACGGCGGCATGAGCGAGGAAGATGCATTGAAAATGGTAACGCTCAACCCGGCTAAAATGCTGCACATTGACAAACAGGTTGGCAGCCTGAAAGAAGGCAAAGATGCCGACGTGGTGTTGTGGAGCAACAACCCGCTGAGCATTTACGCAAAGCCATTATATACCATTGTTGACGGCATCATTTATTTTGATACAGAGAAAGATGCGCAAATGCGCAAAGACATAGCAGCAGAGCGTTTGCGACTGATTAATAAAATGAACAGCGATAAAAAAGGCGGAAAAAACACGAAGCCGGCCGAGCCTTCTTATCAAACGATATTAAACTGTGGCGAGCATGAAGAGCAGGGCATATTGATTATTAATTCTGAAAACTAAATTTTGCATATTGTTTCTTACAGATTACACAGATTTATTTGAATGAGAAAATCGTAATATGCTTACTGAACATTTTAGTATTGATTTTTGTCTTCTGTTCTTCCCATTCCGATTGTATTTTCTGTGTATCCGTGCTATCTGTGAGAAATCAAAATATCATTTTATGAAATCATACATTATCATTCTTAGTCTTGTTTTTTCCATAAATATTTTTGCGCAGGACAATGTATCACCTGCACCAAAACAAACACAACCCATCGCCATTACCAATGCCACCGTTCATGTAGGAAACGGTGAAATCATTGACAATGCAACCGTTCTTATCGACAATGGAAAAATTGCCGCTGTTGGTACCAACATAAATTATACGATGAATGCAAAAGTGATTGATGCAAAAGGCAAACAGGTATATCCGGGATTTATTTTATCGAACTGCAATCTGGGACTGGTGGATGTAAATAACGTGCGTGCTACAAGCGACGCGCAGGAAATCGGCGATTTCAATGCCAGCGTTCGTTCCATTGTGGCGTATGATGCCGAATCAAAAGTGATAAATACGCTTCGCCCTGAAGGCGTTTTACTGGCGAATATTGTTCCTGAAGGCAGCCTGTTAAGCGGCTCTTCCTCTGTTGTGCAATTGGATGCATGGAACTGGGAAGATGCAGCGTATGCCATGGACAACGGGCTTCATTTATATATGCCCTCGCTGTTGCCGCCACCGCCCGGTGGTTTGAGGGGCAGACAGCAAAGCGCTGACAAAGACCCGGTGAAAGAAGGGTTGGAGAAAGTAGATCGGTTTAAAGCCTTTCTGCACGAAGCCAGGGCTTATCTGAAACAAAAATCGTCCGAAGAAACCAATCTGAAATATGCCGCCGTAAAAGGTTTATTCGATAGTACCAAAAAGCTTTATGTTCATGCCGGCACGGTAAAGCAAATGCTGGTTGCCATTGACATTGCAAAGGAATTATCTGTTCCGGTGATTGTTGTTGGCGGCGAAGATAGCTGGCAGATAACCGGTTTGCTGAAGCAGAACAACATTGCCGTTATTTTAGACCGGATGCACAGCCTGCCGGTTGCCGCCGATGACGATGTTGACCAGCCTTATAAAACACCTGCCGTGTTGCAGGCAGCCGGTATTTTGTTTGCCATTAATGATGAAGATGACCAGACGCGCGGCCGCAACCTGCCCTTTAATGCAGGCACAGCGGCGGCGTATGGATTAACCAAAGAACAAGCGTTAAGCGCCATTACGCTAAACGCGGCCAAAATATTAGGCATTGATGCTAAAACCGGGAGCATTGAAACGGGTAAAGATGCCAACTTATTTATTTCTGACGGCGATGCGCTGGATATGCGCACCAATCAGTTGTCTCACGCCTTTATACAAGGCAGAGAAATTCCTTTGCAAAGCCATCAGACAGAATTGTTTGACAAGTATGAAAAGAAATACGCGGATGCAGAGCGCACCGGACCAGCACAGATGAAGTAGGAAGAATGCAAAAGTAAAATGCAATAAAGTGTGTTTACCAAACAGGTTATGCGCATAAACGTTTTGCTATTTTTGAAGATATAAATATTTCGCAATGCACAATACCATCCTGATATATTTAGTGTTATTGCTCGTTATCCTGTTTCTTGTCATGCTTGCCCGCAAACTAAATGTGCCATACCCCATTATACTGGTATTAGGCGGGCTGGCAATCAGCTTTATTCCGTCTTTGCCGGACATCGCTATCAACCCGGAAATATTTTTCACTATTTTTCTTCCGCCGCTGCTTTACTCAGCCGCCTGGCAAACGTCGTGGAAAGAATTCTGGAAATGGCGCAGGGTGATCAGTGTATTTGCTTTCCTTATCGTACTCATTACCTCATGCGTGGTGGCCGCCATATCGCACAGTCTGATTCCCGGTTTTACGTTGGCGTTAGGTTTTCTGCTGGGCGGTATCGTTTCGCCGCCGGACGCGGTGGCTGCCACTTCCATTTTTAAAAAAATTGAAGTGCCCAAACGGGTAGTCAGCATTGCGGAAGGAGAAAGTTTGCTGAATGATGCCGCCAGCCTCATTGTTTTTCGGTTTGCTTTGCAGGCTGTTAATACCGGCGAGTTTGTGTTTGGTAAGGCAGCCCTCAGCTTTTTCATTGTTCTGATTATGGGCATACTTACCGGACTTGCCGTTGCGCTTGTTTTTTATGCCATGCACCGCTGGCTGCCAACAACTGCAAACATTGATATTGTGCTCACGATTATTACGCCTTATTTCATGTATATTATTGCTGAGCACTTTCACTTTTCCGGTGTGCTGGCTGTAGTAAGCGGCGGTTTGTTTCTGTCAACAAAAAGCGATGTTATTCTTACGTATCACAGCCGGTTTCAGGGCTTCGGCGTATGGTCAACAATTGAATTTGCCTTAAACGGACTGGTGTTTATGCTTATTGGGCTAACGCTGCCTGTACTTGTGAAACAATTGGGTGACATAAGCCTTAGCAGTGCCATTGGTTATGGACTTCTTATATCGGGCGTACTGATTGTTGCCAGGCTGCTGTGTACGTTGGGGGGCTCTGCGTTCACTACATTTATCAGCCGTTTTATCACAACGGCAGATTCCAACCCCGGCTGGCGCGGTCCGGTTGTGTTGGGATGGGCGGGAATGCGGGGTGTTATTTCGCTGGCAGCGGCTTTGTCCATACCGCTTTTTCTCGATGACAGCAAACAACCTTTTCCGCAGCGCAGCCTTATTATTTTTATCACGTTTATCGTTATCCTGGTTACGCTTGTTTTTCAGGGTTTAACCTTGCCAGCCGTAATTAAATGGATGAAATTAGAAGAAACCGATTATCCCGTATCTTTTGAAAAGCAGGATTTGCTGGTGGCCAAAAAATTAGCCGCTTCTGCCGTAAACCTGTTAGAAAATAAATACGGCGATGAAACAGAAAAAAATCCGCTTGTAAAAAACCTGCTTATGAGATACAAAACCGATATGCAGATGCTGGACGTACCGGATGAAGTAGAATCGCTTTCCGAAGTGTCTGACGGTTCTTTTACGCGTTTTCAAAAAATTGTTACCAACCTGTTTATCGAGCAACGCCAGTTGCTGCAACAGATAAATAAGAAAGCTGAAGTGGATGAAGACGTTGTTCGTAAACACCTTAACCTGATTGATATTGAAGAAGAAAAACTAAGCCTTCGCGCAGGCGAAAGCGATGATGAATAGAAAACAGTGTTTACTAATGATAGAATGAGATCAATCGTGAAAAGTCAGGCGACAGAAGTGAGAAACTTACGTTTGAATTTTTACTTAATTATGCGTCATTATTTAACTCACGTAACAATAAATGAATGCGCAACAATCAGACATTTCTAAAAGATGAAACAGGCATGGCTTTGTTGCATTGCAGATGAATAAAATTTCATTAACCTTCATTTCATAAAGTCTGTCTCAGGTTTCCGCAAGTTTTCTTCATATTTGCCGCCGCCATAACAAGTATCTATGAAGAAGAAGTTTGTTCCCCGCGATGTAAGCTGGCTGTCTTTTAATGCAAGAGTATTGCAGGAAGCCGGCGATAAAACCGTTTCGCTGAAAGACCGCATTCGTTTTCTCGGTATATTTTCCAATAACCTCGATGAATTTTTCCGTGTGCGCGTAGCTACGCTGAAACGTATGATTGAGTTTGGAAAAAAGAAAACCAACATGCACCTTGAAACCGACCCGCAGGCGGTGCTTGATGAAATACAGCTTACCGTATTGAAGCAGCAAAGCGAGTTTGACAGAATCTGGAAAGGCATCTACGAAGAGATGAAGGAACAAAACGTATTTCTGGTAGATGAAGAACAACTGGAAGACGACCAGAAGGAATATGTAAAAAAATATTTTATAGATAAGGTTCGCTCCAACATCATCCCTTTATTGATAGAAAGCGTACCGCAACTGCCTTATCTGCGCGAGAAAAGCATTTATCTCGGCGTGGTAATGAGCAACGCATCTTCGGCTTATACGCAAAAATATGCGCTGATAGAAGTGCCTTCGCGCGTGCTGGGCCGCTTTGTATTATTGCCGCACAAAGGCAGCAAGAAATACATCATTTTACTTGAAGATGTTATTCGTTTCAACCTGCCTTACATCTTCTCTTATTTTAATTATGAGCGTTACGACGCTCACATTTTTAAAATTACAAAAGATGCCGAGATAGATTTGGATACCGATTTATCTTCTTCGTTTGTACAAAAAATTGAAAAAGGCGTTAGAAACAGGCGTAAAGGAAAACCTACGCGTTTTGTTTATGATAAAGAAATGGATAGCGGACTGCTCGAATACCTCATTCAGCGGCTGCATCTTACCAAACGAGACAACATCATTCCCGGAGGGAGCATTCATAATTTCCGTCATTTTATGGATTTTCCCGATGTGTTTCCTAAAAGCGGCAGCATACGTCTGCAGCCGTTTCCGCATCCGGCGTTGCAGCAAAGCGCGCGCGTAACCGATGTTATTCAGCAGCAGGATATCATGCTGTATTTTCCATATCATTCTTTTAATACCATTGTAGATCTGCTTCGCGAAGCGGCGATAGAGCCCGACGTGGTTTCCATTAAAATGACTGCCTATCGCCTTGCCGAAAATTCAACCATCGTAAATGCGCTAATCAATGCGGCGCGTAACGGCAAGCAGGTAACCGTGGTGTTGGAGCTGCGCGCGCGTTTTAGTGAAGAAGCCAACCTGGAATGGAAAATAAAACTGGAAGATGAAGGCGTAAAAGTATTGGTAGGATTAGAAAACATGAAGGTTCACGCCAAGGTTTGCGTAATAAAAAAACGCAACGGCAAGCACAGTAAAGAATACGGCTTTGTAAGCACCGGCAACCTGAACGAGAAAACCTCAACCGTATATATCGATTTTTGTTTACTTACTTCCAACAAAGCAATTATGGCAGACATCAACCGCGTGTTTCGGTTTCTTGAAAATCCGAAGACGATGGCGCCGCTTTCTATGTGTAAAACACTGCTGATTGCACCCGTTGCCATGCGCCGGCAAATGATGACGATGACAGAACGGGAAATAAAGCTGGCGAAGTCTAAGAAAAAGGGATTCATCACAGTAAAACTAAACTCGCTAAGCGACGAAAAACTGATATCAAAATTGTATGATGCCGCCGAAGCAGGCGTAACCATCAACTGCATTGTGCGCGGCATTTTCTCAGCCTCATTCGATGTTTCAAAACCAAAATATCATGTTACCGCAATTAGTATTGTAGATCAGTATCTGGAACATGCGCGGCTGTATTGGTTTGGCAACGGCGGCAAAGAAAAAATGTATATTTCCTCTGCCGACTGGATGGTAAGAAATTTAGATCATCGGGTAGAAGTTGCCGTGCCTGTAAACGATAAAGCAATACGGCAGGAAATGAAAGACATCATTGACATACAACTAAGCGATAATGTAAAAGCCCGTAACCTGAACGACGGGCTGCATAACGAATATGTGCAGGGCAACACAAATAAAAAGGTGCGGTCGCAGATAGCCATTTATCAATACCTGATGCAAAAAACAAAACAATAAAAGCAATTTATCGTCAACTGATTTAAAGTTTTTCGGCTTCTACATCAGCAATAATACTTCTATGTAAACGGCAAGACAAATGACCGCCATCATAACGCCGATGCTAATGGTATAAGCATTCTGTTTTCGCTTGGCTTCCGCGCTTTCGGTGGTGCTCGACAGAATGATATTGGAATGCGTAAAATAAAACCAGTCAATCAATCTTCTGCGTTTGATATTTTTGAAGAAATGAAGGGTTTTAATCACAATCAGAAAAATCAGTATCAGTAATAGTGCAATATCAATTATAATCATAACGATCATCAGATTCCGTTTTACAACATCAAATGCGATAAAAGAAAAAGCAATATAGAAACAGTATCCGAATCTTTGGCAGGTAAATAAAAAATAAAATATTTATAAAGTCTGACGCATAGATTTTATTCTAACTCAATGCCCGACATCATAAAAAAATCATTTGGTTTTTTTTAACCAACCTGCAAATAACCTGTTGCCTCATTTCTTATCTCTGTACAAACAAGCGTTAGTTTTTTAATGAAATGAATCAGAAACTACCCGGTTTTGTTTCGCATTTTGTTAGTTGCTGCCGCAATTATTTCTTATCAATAAAAATATTGTATTATGAAATCATCATTACAAATCACGTTGTTCGCCGCACTCATTCTTTCTTTTTCTTCCTGCATTAAAACAGTAGAAGCGCCGCCGCCATTGGTTGTTAATCCGCTTGTGGGATCGTGGTATTTATACGATGCTTCCGAGTCTTCGGGCAACATCTGGTATTCGTTTGACGCGGGTATTGACGGCGTAATTTCGTTTTATGAAAACGGAACGGCGCAATACGACGACGGCTATTTGTTTTTGCAGGGAAGCTGGTACACCACCGATTTGTATAATGGTTATTATGACCAGTATGGAAATTATTACACCGATCTGCATCAGAGCTTTCAGACATCGCTTGGCGGCAACGGCAATGCTTCGCTGAATTTATATTTCGATGATATTTCTTTTTCCGGAAACACTCAGTTTACCGGCACATATTATACGGGCAAAACCATTGAGCGATACACGTTCAGACGAAATTAAAACCCGTAAGCCGTAAGAAGTGAGACGGAAAGATAAAGTTTATAACATGGCAAACACCGGCGTTCATCTCTGTATTTTATAAGTTGGTCGCAACATTTCTTTTGCGCAATCAGAACTATTTTATTTTTACCCGATGGCAACAACCTGGTACAAAAAGAAATGGGTGATTGTATTGCTGCATGCCGCCGTATGGACGCTGCTGTTTCTGTTTCCTGTTCTGCTGCAAAGTTCTGTGGAGAATACAAAAGGCGATCATCCCAAAGCAGATAGCAACTGGTTTCTGTATCTCACCATTTTTACCGACCTCCTGTGGATTGTCCTTTTTTATTTCAATGCAATTGTGCTGATTCCAAAATTGTTTTACAAAAGGAAATTCATTCCTTATGTATTCATTCAACTGATGATGATTGGTGCGTTGGCTTTGTTTCACTGGCTTTTCTTCACCTATATCATCAAACAACATCAGTTTAGATTAAGCAGTTTTTTTCTGTTCAATATTTTTCCATACTTATTCATTCTGGCTTGCAGCACTGCCTACCGCATGATACAGGACCGCATGAAAACAGAGCAGCTTTCCAAAGAAAGAGAAACAGAAAATTTAAAGACCGAGCTTTCCTTTCTGCGCTCGCAGGTAAACCCGCATTTCATGTTTAATGTGCTGAATAATATGGTGGCGCTGGCAAGAAAAAAATCTGATTTGCTTGAGCCTTCTTTATTGCAGCTATCTTCCCTGTTGCGTTATATGCTGTATGAAACGGATGAAGACAAAGTACCGCTGCAAAAAGAAATAGAATACCTGCACAGTTATATAGATTTGCAACAGCAGCGGTTTGGCAAAAATCTTATTTTAAATAGCAAAATCGTGTGTGCCGATACGGCTTATGAAATAGAACCCATGCTGCTGATAGCGTTTGTGGAAAATGCCTTTAAGCACGGAACCGGAATGATAGAAAATCCGCAGATAGATATTGAATTGCGTACCGAAAAAAGAAGACTGTATTTTTTGGTACGTAACAAATATGTTGATGAACAGGAAGAAATAAAAGACAAAACATCGGGCATTGGCTTAACCAATGTAAAGCGGCGTCTTAAACTGTTATATGGCAATAATTATACGTTAGATATAGCCAAACAAGACGGATGGTTTATAACTTCGCTGCAAGTAAACCTTCATTGATGTTGCGTTGCATTGCCATAGACGATGAGCCGCTTGCGCTGGAACTGCTGGAAGACAACATCAGCAAAGTTCCTTACTTAACACTCGTTGCCGCCTGCTCTCAACCATTGAAAGCCATAACGATATTGCAGCAGCAACCTGTTGATCTTATTTTTTTAGATATACAAATGCCCGGTCTTACCGGTTTGCAGTTTATTCAGAGTCTTACGCAAAAGCCCATGTTTATTCTTATTACGGCTTACGATAAATATGCGCTGGACAGCTATAATTTAGATGTAATTGATTATCTCGTAAAACCAGTTTCGTTGGAACGGTTCATAAAAGCCTGCAACAAAGCCTGGGAACTGCATCAATTAAAAACAAACCAGCCTGCCAGTGCAAAAGAACCTTCCTCTGAATACATTTTTGTACCGGTTGAATACAGTCTTGTCAAGATTGTGGTAGCGAATATTATCTGGATTGAAGGATTGAAAGATTATATCAAAATTCATCTGCACCAGTCATTAAAACCAATTGTTACCCGCATGAATATGAAGGCAATGGAAGACGAACTGCCCGCATCAAAATTTCTGCGCATTCATAAGTCGTACATCATTTCCGTTGATTACATAACGGCGGTAAGAAAAAGCAGCGTTTTTATTAACGATTTAGAATTGCCTGTGGGCGAAAATTACCGCGATGCGGTAGCTGCGCTAACGGGAAGAGGAAATGGCTGATCATATTACGACAAGCTTATTTTATCTGATTTTTGAATACAAACTTTCCTTTCGTAACGTTCTTCATTTTCGTTTTTGTCGCAACATTTCCGGCACTCGTATCATTTGCACAATCCTGCTTCCATTGCTTCAATAGCTTCGCCTTCATAAATTTATTTGTATGAAAAAGCTGTTGTTTCTCCTGTCAACCATTTTGTTTTGTTTGTCTGCTTTCGCCCAGTTTCCCGGCAGCGGTGCGGCGGGTAAAAACCTGCCGGATGCCGGGCACATTACCGGCAGGTTAACCGACAGCGCCGGCAACGCCATTGCAGGCGCTTCAGTCATTGTTCTGCAAGCCAAAACCGATTCTGTAACCAAAAAAACGAGGGATATCCTGGTAAAAGGAACCACTACCGGAAACAATGGCGAATTTAATTTTGACGAGCTTCCCCTGGCAGGCATTAAAATAAAAATTTCGGCCACCGGTTTCACAGAAACAGAGCAGCCTGTTATGTTTTTCGATCCTTCCAAAATGCCGAAACCGGGCACCCAATCTTCATCGGGCACCATGCCAGCCATGCCTTCTTCATTCGATAAAGATTTAGGAAAAATAGAGTTGAAAAGCGATGCGGCGCAATTACAGGACGTAACCGTTACCGCCACCACATCGGCTTTAAAAATGGACATTGACAAGAAAGTATTTAACGTAGAAAAAAACATCGTCAGCGCAGGCGGAACCGCCGTGGATGTGATGCGTAATGTGCCTTCAATACAGGTTGATATTGATAACAATGTAAAGCTGCGCAATGCGTCGCCGCAGATTTATGTTGATGGCAGACCAACCACCTTGTCGCTCGATCAGATCCCGGCAGATGCCATTCAAAGCGTGGAAGTCATTACCAATCCGTCGGCAAAATACGATGCCTCAGGCGGTAACGCGGGTATCTTAAATATTGTATTGAAAAAGAATAAAAAAACTGGTTACAACGGAAATATTATGGCAGGTGTTGATAGCCGGGGCGGTGTAAACGGAGGTGGAAATTTTAGTGTAAGGCAAGGAAAAATAAACTTTACAGCCGCCGCTATGACCAACCTGATGCGCAACAGAACTACCGGCACCACCGACCGCCTGAATTTGGGCGATACGCAAACGCACGTATTTCAAAACAACTTCAATAAAACGCATGGCGGCTTTGTGTTTGGTAAAGTAGGGCTTGATTATTTTGTTACCAGCAAAACAACTTTATCGTTATCCGGCATTAAAGTGCACGGCGAATTTAAGCCCAATGAAACCATTGATATTAATACGGATAGCCTGTTTGCCAACGGCGATATAAAAAGCAGTTACAGCCAGCGTGTTTCCAATAGCAGCCGTACGTTTAATGCAAATGGCCTGCAGGCAGGCTTTGTTCACAACTTTGCCAAAGCCGGCGAGCAGTGGACTGCGGACGGCAATTATTTTTCGGGCAAAAGCAGCAGCGATGCCATGTACACAACCAACTATTATAACGGCAGTGCAATTGATGGAACCGGCCTGCAAAGGGTGATTGGCGATGGAAACAATAAGTTCTTAACCATACAGACAGATTATACAAAACCCATTGGCACTGCTACAAAAATTGAAACCGGTTTGCGCGCGCAACTGCGAAGCACCGAAAGCAACAACGATACGTATGCAGGCGCTACAGAACAGCAGTTTACAAAAATTTCTACCGGCACCACCAATTATAAAAATCATGATAATGTATATGCGGCTTATGTAAGCGTAAAAAGCACCATTAAAGATTTTGGCTACCAGCTTGGTTTGCGCGGCGAAAGCTCGGATTACAAAGGCGATTTATTAAACACGGGCGAAACATTCAACAACAAATACCCGGTAAGTTTATTTCCGTCTGTTTTCGTTAGTCAGAAATTAAAGAAAAAGCAGGAACTGCAGGCAAGCTATACGCGCCGCATCAACCGTCCTAATTTTTTTCAGTTGATTCCATACACCGATTATACCGATAGTTTAAATATCACGAAAGGCAACCCTGATTTAAAACCCGAGTTTACCAACTCGTTCGAGATGAGCTATGGCAAAACATTCAAAGGCAACAACAATATACTGGCATCGCTTTATTATAAACACACCACCGATTTAATCACGCGTTCGCTGGAACGTGATATCAACCCGGCAACAGGCAAAGAAGACCTGATTTATAGTTACATCAATGCAAATTCAAGCTACTCGTATGGCGCCGAATTTACGTCGGTAAACTATCTTACCAAATGGTGGGATGTTACCAGCAATATCAATATTTATAATTCAAAAATCAACACGGATAATATCAGCAACACCACATCGCAGGACGCATTGTGGAGCGTGTTTGGAAAAGTAAACAGCAACTTTAAATTACCTCATAATTTCAGCATTCAACTGTCCGGCGATTATCAGAGCAAAACAAATTTGCCGGTAAATAACAACAGCCAGCGGCAGCCGGGTCCACCGTCCATGCAGGCGCAGTCGTCTTCACAGGGTTACATCCGTTCTTTTTATGGTGTGGATGCAGCCGTAAGAAAAACATTCCTGAAAGACAATAAAGCAACAATCAGCCTTAGCATCAACGATATTTTTAAAACCCGTAAGCAGGATCAGTATTCGTACAGCGATTATTTTGTACAGAATTATTATCGTTTAAATAATCCGCAACTGGTAAGAATCAATTTTTCTTATCGCTTCGGCAAAATGGATATGAATTTGTTTAAGCGCACCAGGCAATCGTCAGGCATGTCAGATGCCACTTCGGGTATGCAGTAATTTAAATAAAAGGGTTTGGTATTTGTTTTTAAAGAGACTGTTCCAAAATCAGAATCAGTCTCTTTAAAAATAAACTTTTTTTATGATGTAGCGGATAACCGGTTTTGCACAATCAGATTACAACTTACTTATTTCGCTTTTTGAAAGTCCGGTAGCGGCAACAATAACATCGACAGTAATACCGCTGGCTTTAAGTGCTTTGGCAACTTCTTTTTTTACTTCTTCCCGGCCTTTTTCTATTCCTTTTTCTATTCCTTTTTCCATTCCTTGTTCCATTCCTTGTTCCATTCCTTTTGCTATGCCTTGCTCCATTCCTTGTTCCATTCCTTTTGCTATGCCTTCGTCATGTGCGGTTTGCATGGCATAATCAAAAACCGCTTTGTTATCTCTGAACACTTTCAGGCTGGCTTCATAGCTGTCTAATTCTGCCTGATTGAATTTTGCCAGCTCGGCTGTTTCAAATGCCTGTACAAACACCGCATCTTTAAAGATGACAGGAATGGTTTGAAAATCTTCGAGGTATTTGATAAAATACAACCACTTGTCTAACCGGGTTTCCAGTTGGGCTTCTGTTTTTGTGAAGTTTGGCATTTCAAGATAGAGGTAAGTAAGCTTATCGTAAAAAACAATGCCGTGCTGATTTTTAAGCCTGATAACATGCACTACCTCGTTTTCATCCTGCTCATTTTCATAGTCATCGAACGTAAAATCTAAAATGCCTACGCAATACACGGCTTTTAAATTGTAATTCCAGTTGCCTCTTTCTGCCTGCTCTCTGATGGGAAAGGTTGAATAATACACGGTTCTTTCCTTAAAGTAATTCTGTCTGGCTTTCTGAAGCTCTACAATAAACTTTTCACCGTTTTCATTTTCGCAGTAAATATCATAAACCGCCTTCCGGTCAAGGTCTGTTGCGCCAAGCTGTTCCGTATTTTTAAATGATAAATCAGCAATCTTATTTTGCAGCGGCAATAAAGCGTTCAGGAAGTCAATCAGCAGAGGCTTGCTGGCTTCTTCACCGAATATTTTTTTAAACCCAAAGTCGGTAAACGGGTTGATGTATTTTGCTTTCATAACGAATGGTAATTATACAAATTTATTACTTGTTTGCAGATATATACGATGGTTTAATAACGGTTGAACGGCGATGCTTTTATCGAAAACGTTAATGGTTGCGAATTTTAATGGTTATTCCGGTGCGAACGTTCATTCAAACCTCTTTTGTGCGCCGGTATCATATTCTCTTTACACAAATATCATATTTCGGTAATTATCCGGTAACAATTCGTTAACATGAACTTGTGAGTTTTGCCTTTTTAAATCACCTGTTTATGAAGCACCATTACTCATTTGCAAAAATGATTTTTTTGTTTTTGCTGTCCTTTATTCTTCAACAAAATTTACAAGCACAATCCCTTACGGTTACCGGAAAAATTACAGATTCAACTACTTCAGAAGCTGTTAAAGGAGCTACCATATCGGTAAACAACAGCAGCACCGCAACTATTTCCAACGCCGACGGAACATTTACCATAAAAGCAAATGCGAATGATGAAATTACCATCAGCTTTATCGGTTTTCAAAGCAAAACAATACCCGTTACCGGCGATTATCTTACCATACAATTAGCGGCTGAAGCCAAGCAGTTAAACGATGTGGTGGTAACGGCTTTGGGCATTCGCAAAGAAACAAAACGAATTGGTTATGCCGTGCAGGAAGTAAAAGGCGAAGACCTTGTAAAAGCGCGCGATCAAAACCCGATTACAGGGTTGGCAGGGAAAGTTGCCGGTCTATCGGTAGGGCCTTCTGCTGAACTATTGCGCAAGCCAACGGTTTTATTGCGTGGCAATGAAATTACCTTGTATGTGGTAGATGGCATTCCCATCAGTTCAGACACCTGGAATATCAGCCCCGATGACATAGAATCATACACCATTTTAAAAGGTCCTTCCGCAGCAGCTTTATATGGCAGCCGCGCACAATATGGCGCCATATTAATTACCACAAAAAAAGGATTAAAACGAAAAGGCTTTACGGTTGAACTCAACAGCACCAATTCAATAGACGACGGCTTTCTTACGTTTCCACGCACACAGGATTTATATGGCGCGGGCGAAAATACATTTTACACGTTTGTAAATGGCAAAGGCGGCGCACCCGGCGGTGTTGACGGCGATTATGACGTGTGGGGACCTTATTTTAACGGGCAGTTAATTCCGCAATACGACAGTCCGGTTGACCCGGTTACCGGCATCAGACAGGGAACACCTTATGTAGCGCGTGGTAAAGACAATCTCAAACGCTTTTTGAGAACCGGTTTTCAAACAACAAACAATATCGCTTTGTCTGCCTCCGGCGATAATTATAACGTTCGTTTATCAGCGTCTCACTCGTACCAGCAAAGCTATATACCCAACAACTGGCTGAACATTACCAACTTTAATATGTACACTTCTTACAACCCGGTTAAACGGTTGCGGATAGAAGCCAATATTAATTACAACCGGCAATACACGCCAAACTTTCCTGATGTGGATTACGGCCCAAACAGTTTAATTTATAACATAGCCGTTTGGACAGGCGCCGATTGGGACATTAATGCGCCGGATATTAAAGGAGAATGGCAGCCCGGCAAAGTGGGAACGCAATCTGTTTTTGCAGAATATCAGCGCTATCACAATCCCTGGTTTCAGGTGAATGAATGGCTGAGAGGTCATTATAAAAATGACATGTACGGATATCTGTCTGCCAATTATCAATTTAACGATCACCTGAATACCACCGTGCGCACACAGGTTACGACATACGATTTATTGCGTACCGAAAAGATGCCTTATTCTGCGCATCCTTACGGCAGAGAAGGCAATCAGGGCGATTATCGCGAAGACAGAAGATCGCTGTTTGAAAACAATACCGAAGTATTATTAAACTACAATTACACTGTTAAGAAATTCATCAACCTGTCGGGTTTGGTTGGCGGCAATATCCGCACGATGAAATACAATTCTGACTGGACTTCTACCGACTATTTGAACGTGCCGAATGTATATAGCTTTTCCAACTCAAAAAACCCGATACAGGCATCCAGCTTCGCCTCCGATCTGCGGGTGCTAAGCGCCTATTATTCGCTTGATGTTTCAATTGATAAATATGCCACCATATCTACTACGGGGCGTGTAGATAAAACCTCTGCGCTTAACCTAAACAATTCTTATTTCTATCCGAGCGTTTCTATTGCCACCGCAATTTCCGATTATGTGCATCTGCCAACCGCCATCTCATTTTTAAAAGCGCGCGGCTCTTATGCTACGGTGCATGGCGATGCTACTTCGTCCACCATCGGGCCGGCGCCGTTCAATTCTATTACGGCGCTTGGCGCCGGTCCGTCAGGCAATTCGTTGTTCGACAATCCGCTTGGTTATGGCAACGATTATCAGTCGCCTTACGGCGGTCCCGATTATTCGCTGGCGTCTGTGTATTCAACCAGCAAGCCATACAATAATCAAACGGCGGCTTATTATACCAGCAATCTCTACGACCCGAACATCAAAACATTTAACCGGGTAAATTACGAAGCCGGCTTCGACATTCGCTTTATAAAAAACCGGCTGGGATTCAGCGCTACCGGTTTTCAGTATGTAGATGGGCCGCGTATTTTGCAAAATCCGGTTTCCTCTGCCAGCGGCTTTAATTATTACTTTATCAATGCATTGAAAACTAAGAAAACCGGTCTTGAGCTTACGCTGACCGGCACCCCCGTACGAACAAAAAGTTTTTCCTGGGATGTATTGATCAACTGGTCAACCTTCCAGGATAAATTTACCGAACTGCCGCCGGGTCAGTTGATTTACAACAGATATTATGTAACGGATGACACGCGCAAACAGATACAGGCTGATGCCGCCAAAAACGGAACACCGGATTATTCAGGCTACTACAGCACCCGCGTGGATGCTTTTTACGGCAGCAAATTCGTGAGAACACAAGATGGAAAAATTATAAATGATGCAGCCGGTAAGCCTTTGTCTGTCGGCGGTCAGAAATTAGGCAATTTAAATTCCGATTATGCCTGGAGCGTTTACAATAAACTGAATTATAAAGGCATCTCGCTCGCCTTTCAGTTTGACGGCAGCGTAGGTGGCGTAACGGTTGATTATATGCGTAACAAAACCATGCGCGGCGGGCGCAATATTGAAACGGTGCAGGGTGCATTGGGTGAAGCGCGTTATCAGGACTGGCTGAATTTTGGACCGAATAATAACCCCGGTGCCGACCCGAATTATAAAGGCACTTATGTTGGCGAAGGCGTGCAAATTTCCAACAACGCATCACCCAACTACAACTCTACCACGGGCGAAATCACAAATTATGATGCCTTACAGTTCAGCAATAATGCAACGCCGGTTCTTGTACAGGATTATGTAAGTAAATATTATAACGTGGATGAGGCAAACCTGATGAGCAAAACGTTTGCAAAGCTGCGCGAAGTAACGATTGGTTATGATTTGCCATCAGCGTGGCTGCAAGGTTCATTTATCAGCAAAGTATCGCTTTCACTGGTCGGCAGAAACCTCATTTATTTCTACAAAGACAAACGGTTTAAAGACGTGGATTTAGACCAGTATAACTATGGCACTTCACTAACACAGTTACAATCGCCAACGGTACGCAGGTTTGGCTTCAACGTAAATATTGTATTCTAACTTTTATAGCACCTTCAAAAAAATAAGATGAAAAAGATATATCAAATGCTTTTGCTGCCTGTTTGTCTGATAATCGCGGCAACAGGTTGTAAGAAAAGCTTTCACGATTTAAGCATTAACAATAACAAGCCATCCGATGTTCCGCCGGCATTATTGCTAAACGGTGTTCTCAACAGCTTGTTTGTCGGCCCCGACGGGCAGGCAGAAAACGTAGAGCAGTATTATCTTTACAATTATGATTATTATGGAAACAACCGGTACGATTTCGGTTCTGGTTCCAACTATTACAGCACGTTGGAAAATGTGGACAGAATGACGATTGAGGCGATAAATGCAGGTGCTGATCCATTAAACCCTTACAACGCATTGAGTAAATTTTTTAAAGCCTATTTCTTCAGCCAGATGAGCCTGCAAATGGGCGATATACCATTCACTGAAGCACTTCAGGGTATCGAAAACTTATCTCCGGCTTATGATGCTCAAAAAACCGTGTTTTTGCAGTGTTTGCAATTGCTTGACACAGCCAACACCGAATTGGGTTCGCTGATTGCGAATGGTGATCAAAACCTGCAGGGTGATTTTTTCTATAATAACGATTTAAAGAAATGGCAAAAAGCTGTCAATGCTTTTAAAATCAGACTGCTGATTCAGCTAAGTAAAAAAGAAAGTGACCCCGATCTGAACATCAAGCAGCAGTTTGCCAGCATCATGAACAACAAAAATCAGTATCCGCTTTTTGAAAATGAAAGCGATAATTTATCTTATACGTTTGTAACGCCTACCAATTTTTATCCCAACAATCCCAATGGATTTGGCTTTGACGGATCAAGAAAAAATCTGTCTAAAACATATCTCGGTTTGTTAACGCAGTTTAAAGATCCCAGAACATTTGTTGTTGCCGAGCCTGCGAGGTATCAGGTAGATACGCTTGGCAAAAGCGATACCAGCTTATCGGCTTTCATTGGCGCCGATCCGGGGCTTGATTTAGGCGTGATGTATGCGGAAGCCGGCGCGGGCAAATACTCGTTTTTAAACCGTAAATATTTCTTCTCCACTTATACCGGCGAAAAGAGCATTCAGATTGGATTTGCCGAATTACAATTCAATATTGCCGAAGCCATCAACCGCGGCTGGATTAACGGCGATGCAGAGCCATATTACATCAACGGCATTCAGTCTTCCATTCAATCGTACGGCATTCCGCTGGAAGGTGATTTTACGACTTATTCTTATCGTCCAGGCTCTACCGATGTAACCAATGCGGCCAATTACAATACGAATACCGTTAGTTTCGACTGGGCATCTTATTATGCGCAACCTGCCATAAAATACGCCGGCAGTGCAACCGGATTGATGCAGATTCTTCAACAGGAATATCTGGCTCTGTTCAGGCACTCGGGGCTTGTATCTTACTACAATTACAGAAGAACCGGCGTGCCCGTTTTCACCACAGGTCCCGGCACCGGCAATGGCGGCAGAATCGCTTTGCGGTTTCAGTACCCGGGATCGGAACGCTCGGCAAATACAACCAACTACAACGATGCTTTGCAATCGCAATATGGCGGCAACGATGACATTAACGGCGCAATGTGGCTGTTGAAATAATTTGACACAATCGCTTTATTCAGTTTTAGTTTTTTCTCAGTAAACAAAGGCAATGCTTGTCTAAGTTTTGCCTTCTTTTTATAAATAAAACCAAACATCAATACATGAAATTTTCTTCGGTGTTTTTATTATGCCTTGTTATCGGTTTCGGTGTTTTTGCGCAGGCGCGCAAAACAGAAAATGTTGTGATTGTTACCTTAGACGGAATGCGCTGGCAGGAAGTGTTTGGCGGCGCCGATCCGGTATTAATCAATGATGAAAAATATACGCATGATACGGCTGATGTGAAAGCAAAATTCTGGAGTGATGATTTGTTGGAAAGACGACAGAAGCTGTTTCCTTTTTTATGGAATACAGTTGCCCCGCAAGGTCAGTTATACGGAAATCGCCACTACGATAATTTTGTCAATAATGCCAATCCGTATTGGTTTTCTTATCCCGGCTATAACGAAATTTTTACGGGCTATCCCGATACGGCGGTAAACTCGAACGACAAAATCGAAAATAAAAATACCAATGTGTTGGAGTTCATCAACAAGCAAAAAGGGTACGAAGGAAAAGTAGCGGTGTTCAGCACCTGGGATGTATTTCCCTATATCTTCAATGCAAAACGAAGCGGCATTTATGTAAACTCTGATGTGGATTCATTGCCATTCAAATCGCCGCAGTTCGACATCATTAACCAGATACAGTTTCTCACCACAAGACCAATTGGCGTGCGCCCGGATGTGCTAACGTATATTGCCGGTAAAGAATACCTGAAAGAGTACAAACCGAAGGTCTTATACATTGCTTTCGACGAAACGGACGACTTTGCGCACGGTGGTTACTACAATCAGTATCTGAACAGCGCCCATGCCGAAGACGCGATGATAAAAGATTTGTGGACTACTTTGCAGGCGATGCCGCAGTACAAAGACAAGACCACGCTGATTGTTACCTGCGATCATGGCAGAGGCGATGAAGTAAAAGATGAATGGACAAGCCATGGGCAAAAGATAAAAGGCTCGAACCAGATCTGGCTAGCGGCGATCGGGCCCGATACCAAAGCAAGCGGCGAACTAAAACAGCCACAGCAGTTGTATCAAAAACAAATTGCTACGACCATCGCTTCGTTGTTAGGCTTTACCTTTCAGCCGGCGCATGAGGTTGGGCAGCCGATTGAAAGCATTACAAAGAAATGAGAGCTATATCATTGCTGTGCAAAGCCCGGAGACTTTGCACCCTCTATGTTCCATCAGGTCTGCAACTTGCCTATAATTACAAAAGTCGGAGACTTGGGAGAACATAAATGGTACGAAGTCAGGAGACTTCGTACAGCAACAAAACATACGGCAGCAAAACCGATTTGTTTAATAATTAATTCAGGAGTTGATGATTATGACTTACGAACAGGCAAACGCCATGACACAGCAGCAAACGAATGCCAGACAAACCACCAGCGAAATCATGGATTTGTTTGCGCAATATGGCAATAACGACTACGATGGCGAGCCGGTAACGCAAACCTCGCATATGATGCAATGCGCCATGCTTGCCATGCAGGCGAATGCAGACCAGGAACTGGTATTAGGCGCCTTTCTGCACGACATCGGGCACTTGCTTGGGCATAAGAAACAGGCAGATGAAATGGGTGGTTTCGGTGCCGTGAATCATGAAGGAATCGGAGCGCAATATTTAAAAGAGCATGGTTTTAGCAAACGCATTTGCGCCGTGGTAGAAGGTCATGTGGCGGCGAAAAGATACCTGGTTGCAACCGATGAAACCTACGCGGCCAAGCTTTCCCCGGCAAGCCGGGAAACGCTGCGGTGGCAAGGCGGCGCAATGAGCGAAGAAGAGCTAAGCGCATTTCGTAAGCATCCGTATTGTAAAGAAATTATCCAGGTGCGGTTGTGGGATGAAGGCGCAAAAGATTACGATGCTGTTTTGCTGCCCATGAACATGTTTAAGAATTTTATAGAAGATTATTTAAGCCATCGGAGTTAATGCGTTGTATTACGTAGTACGTGGTAAGTATTACGTAATGTTTGCCGGCGTTGCGCATGTAGTCAAACGGCTTTTACAATTTATCAATAAGCGATCATAATACTTACTACATAATACATTTAATTCATAAGACATTTTATAAAATGAACAACATCAAACTCGTTGTATTCGACATCGCCGGCACTACGGTGAGAGACAATGGCGAAATTGCATCTGCCTTCTGGAACGCGTTGAAAGAATACAGCTACATTGTTCCGATGGGAAAAATAAATGCGCTGATGGGTTATAAAAAAACGCAGGCAATCAGGCAGATGGTAGAAGAATATGAAGAAAATAAAGAGCTGATAACGGATGATTATATCAATGCCATTCATGAGCGTTTTTTAGAGCTGATGATTGAACATTATAAAACGGTGAAGGAAATATCACCTTTGCCCGAAGTGATGGAAACCTTTTCTTATCTGAAAGAAAACGATATTAAAATCGGACTGGGTACAGGTTTTTCAAAAGACATTACGGATGTAATTATGAATCGCCTGGGCTGGCTGACAAACAACACGGTTGATTACATTGTATCGAGCGATGAAGTGCCTGCCGGAAGACCGGAACCATATATGATTCAGCGCATGATGCAGCAGGCCGATATTGAGGATGCCAAGCAGGTAATAAAAATAGGCGATACCGAAGTGGATGTGCAGGAAGGAAAAAATGCAGGTTGTCTTTACTCCATCGCCGTAACAACAGGCGCTTTTACAAGGAAGCAGTTAGAACCTTACGAGCCTTCGTTTATTATTGACAACATGAAAGACATCATACCTATTCTTTCAAATTAGCTGCGGATGCTTCATTCTCAAAGCCTGGAAAATAAGTTGGCAAAATCGCCGATCTGGATCACATCGGTCTATGCTGCTTTGTGTTCGTTTGGTGTTTACTTCTGTATGTATGCCTTTCGCAAACCCTTTACGGCAGCAGGTTTCGACGGTATGAGCTTTTTAGGCATGTCGTATAAAATATGGCTGGTAATAGCGCAGCTCATCGGTTATATGCTGAGCAAGTTTTATGGCATCCGCTTTATCTCAGGACTGGATAAAACGAGACGCGCCCTTAGCATTGTTACCCTTATTCTGATTGCCTGGGTTGCCTTGCTTTTTTTTGCCATTGTGCCGGTTCCGTATGGCATTATTTTTTTGCTTATCAATGGTTTTCCACTGGGCTTGGTGTGGGGTTTGGTGTTTAGTTATCTGGAGGGAAGACGCGCTACGGAGTTTATGGGAACGGTGCTGGCGGTTAGCTTTATTTTTTCGTCGGGCGTGGTAAAAACGGTGGGCAAAAGCCTGGTTGTTAATTCGCACATTCCCGAGCTGTGGATGCCGTTTGCTACCGGCGCTCTGTTCGTAATCCCGATGGTGTTGTTTGTATGGCTGCTCAACTGTATGCCGCCGCCAACGGAAGACGACATCAAACACAGAACGGTGAGAAAACCGATGACCAGAGCGGAGCGAAAGTCATTTCTTGCTACGTTTTTGCCTGGCATCATTATCATTGTGGCTTCTTATGTTCTGCTAACGATACTGCGCGATTTCAGGGATAATTTTTCCAACGAATTGTGGACGGAACTTGGCTATGGCAATCAGCCCGATATTTTTGCGGAAACCGAAACCATCGTATCGCTTATCGTGCTGCTTTGCATGAGCGCGCTGGTGGTTGTAAAAAACAATATCAAAGCCTTTCTCATCAATCATTACATCATCATCAGCGGTTATGTTGTAGCCTTGCTGGTAACGATATTGTTTATGAACAAATTCGTTAGTCCGGTAGTATGGATGACGATGGTTGGCACGGGTTTGTATCTCAGCTATGTTCCTTTTAATGCGCTATATTATGAGCGCATGATTGCCGGCTTTCGCATCACGGGCAATGTTGGCTTTTTGATGTATGTGTCAGATTCCTTCGGTTATTTAGGCAGCGTGGTGGTGTTGCTGGCGAAAAGTTTTTTCGGGCTTCATCTTTCGTGGACGTCGTTCTTCATCAATCTTGTGCTTATCATTTCTGTATTTGGCATCGGCGCCACGCTGATGGCGGCTTTTTATTTTAAAAGAAAATATCATTCAGTAAAACAAGAAAAAATTACTTCTGTTTATGCCGCATAAAACTGCGATTGTTGTTGGTGCCGGAATTGTTGGATTGGCGATAGCGAGAAGCCTGGCAGAAAGAAATTATGCCGTAACTGTGTTTGAACGTAACGAAAAAGCGGTGGGCGCTTCCATCCGCAATTTTGGTATGTTATGGCCGATTGGTCAGCCCGAAGGAAACTTGTATGAAAGAGCTTTGCGAAGCAAAGCGATATGGAAACAGCTATGCAACGATGCCGGATTGTGGCACAACGAAAGCGGCAGCCTTCATCTGTGTTATAATGAGCTGGAATGGCGCGTGGTAAATGAATTTGCCGAAGCGATGAAAAGCACACGACCTGTTGCTGCGCTCAATAAAGAACAAGCCTTACAAAAAAGCGAAGCCATCAATCCCAATCAATTGCGAGGTGCGTTGTGGAGCGAAGATGAAATGATCATAGAACCGAGAGTAGCGATGGAGAAATTACCGGCTTACTTAACCGAAAAACATGGCGTGCAGTTTTATTTCAACACTGCCGTTTCTTATGTGTCGTATCCCAATGTATTTTCGGGAGACAATCGCTGGAACGCAGACCTGATCTATGTTTGCGGCGGCGCCGATTTTGAAACGCTTTATCCTGAAGTATTTACCCAACATTCTTTTACCAAATGCAAATTGCAAATGATGCGCCTCGCGGCTCAGCCGGATGATTGGCGCATCGGTCCTTCGCTTTGCGGCGGGCTTTCGCTGATTCATTATAACAGTTTTGAAGCGGCGGCTTCGCTATCGCAACTGCGGAATCATTATCACGAAACGATGGCTGATTACATGAAATGGGGCATTCATGTGATGGTATCTCAGAACGGCGAAAGCGAACTAACCATTGGCGACAGTCATGAATACGGGCTGGTACACGACCCGTTTGACAAGCAATTTATTAATGGACTTATCTTAGATTATCTGAAACAGTTTGCGCAGTTCAAGAACTGGCAATTGTTACAAACCTGGAACGGTATTTACCCGAAAAAAACGGATGGCAAAACTGACTTTGTGTATGAACCGGAAGAAGGCGTAACCATTGTAAACGGGCTTGGCGGCGCAGGCATGACGCTGTCGTTTGGCTTTGCGGAGGAAGTGGTGCAGAGGAGATAGATAATACTTACTCAATATTGCTTTTGAATGCTAATTGATAGCTTTTTTGCGCAACTCTTTTAATTCGGTTTATAAGCCAGGCTTTTCGCAGATACACGCTGTGCTTTTTATTTTCTTCGTTATTCAATATGTCTTCTACCGATTTGATAATTTCCGGAGAGAATTGCTTTTTTTGTACAAAAAATGTGGTTGTGTAGTGCGAAAGAGCTTTTCTGTAAAGCGCATCGCTTATACTGAATTTGTGTTTTAACAGCAACATACACCTGAACAGCTCCGTAAAACTTAGTCCCGTTTTATACATATTTGTGCTAACATCCTTGTCGTGAAACCGAAAATAATTAAGCAGTTTTCCACTGATAAATACATCGCCGTGGCTTACCATTTCCGACCAGAAAACCCAATCGCCGCAAAACCTGAAATTTGTAAAATCCTTTGATATTTTTTCATACACCTCTTTTTTAAATAGCGCCATGCTGGCGTTGTAAATAGACGAATGATAAACCAGATGTTTGTTTATATAGTCCTTTCCGTTCATACATTCTTCCAACTGCTTTGCATGCGAATAATGAAAAATTTCGTTGGTGTTACGAATATAAAAAGACTGGCAATATGCTACCGTACAATCAGTATTGAACGTAATGCCATTGACAAGCGTTTGCAGCAATGTGGCTTCGCACCAGTCGTCGCTTTCGGCTATCCAAATGTAATCGCCTTGCGCTAAGCCAATGCCTCGCTCCCATTGCTTAAACGTAGAGCCGCTATTGGTTTCGTTATAAATAACATGACTTATTTTGGAATGACTGCGATAAGATTCAATTATTTCTTTACTGTTATCTGTTGAGCAATCATCTAATATTATCAGTTCGAAATTTTGATACGTTTGATACAATACAGATTCAATGCGCTGCTGCAGATACGGCGCATGATTGTAATTGGGAATGATGACTGAGACGATAGTCATATTAAACATCATTAACGATTCACTTACCAACTCTTTGAATCATTTGCTACCGGTTATTCTGCTTTTACGATAATAACCTAATAACCGTTTTGTAAAAATCATAACTAAATATTTGATGCCAAATGCTTCTACAGATTTTGATAAATCAAGCCATATATACGAATAGATTGGCTTTAATGGCAAGTTGTAAATAAGCAAACGATATAACAGATTATGAAAAGTGACAAACTCTACTTTTCTCGAAATGTTTTTATCTATTTTAATTGAACCGACAGGCAACTTCATTTTCCATTTATTGTGCAGTTTAAATGTTTCTAAAAGCCATGTTTTATCAAAGTTGCCTTCAGAAAAATGCTCAAGTAACACTTCGTATGTTACCATTACCTTATAATGCAGAAAAACCTGCAATGAAAAGTCAATATCATAGCAATGAAATCCTGTAAATGTATTCTGATCGAAAGGTAATTCTATACAAATTTTTCTGCGTGTACAAAACCATACGCCATCAATCACTACTACATTCGAAGCTGATTGCTTGTCTGGGTTCTGATAGCTGTGAAGCGTATTTCGATTTGAGTTTTTAAAGCATTGTATAAGGTTAAAACAATTTATAATTTTGTTTTCATCACCCGCAAAATCCCATCCTGAAGACATATATGTCTTATGCTTTGAACCGGCTACGCCAAGTAAGCCTATACTTTTATCGTTAAATTGTTCAATTACCTTTTTTCCCCAGTTCACTGTTTTTATATTGATGTCTTCATGTGAAAAGCACAATATGTCGTACTTAGCCAATTGTGTTCCTTTGTTATAAGCTTCACATAAACCCATTAAGCCCGGATTATCAATTTTAATTATCTCGTAAGGAATTCCGATTGTTTCGTTTATGTTTTGTTCAAATTGAGAAAAATACTCTTTCTTATACGATGAAACGATGATAGAAATCATTTAAAAATATTATGATACAAAATATTTGCAGAAAACATATCCTGAGAAATTAATCATTTGATTATTTAATAGTATTAAATTACAACAGATTCAAAAGTATTTACCATATATTTTTTTGGGTTATAGTGGCTTTGTTGCATGAATCAATTTATAAGGTTTAAATAACCTATCCTGGAATCGTTAAGCTACTTTTACGCTTATTGGTTTGCTTGTTTTCAATGTTATGTTTAATATTTTGCAACCAATTCTTACTTCTGTGAGTTGATTTTCTTTTCGTCTTGCCAATAACTTATCACCCACAATTGTTTTGTACCTGAACATCGTGGTTTCCGCTTTACTCCGCTGGTGATAACGGGTTTGAATTTTCCATTCTTTTCGTCCTGTTTCCCCTATCGTTTCTATAGCTCTATCCCTTTGTTGTAAACAGGCATCCCCTTTTTTACTCATCACTGCGTTTTTCCTTGGCGGTATAACCTGTTCTATATTGTCTTTTGCCAACCGTTTACGCACCTTCTTTTTATCGTAAGCACCGTCGCCTGTAAAACTTTTTACTTCCTTTTTGATCTGTGTCAATAAGGCATCCACTTCAGTGGCGTCATCAACCGCATTGGTAGTCAGTGTTACCGCTTCCACCTGTTGTGTCTGTTCATCCACTGCCACATGCAGTTTCATCCAGGTGCGGTGCTTGCCCGCTCCATGTTTGCGAACTTTCCATTCCCCTTCTCCATATACCTTCAGACCCGTGCTGTCAACCACTATATCTGTAACCGTTCTGTTGCTCCCTCCTGTCTGCAGCTTCACATCCAAAGCCTTGCTGCGCCTGCAGATTACACTGTAATGGGGCACTTTTACATCTGCTTTTGTCAGTTTGAAAAAACTGCACATAAAGCCTTCCGTTTGCCGCAATGCCAAGTGGTATATCTTACGGATGGTAAGGCATATTTCTATAGCCCTATCACTGTATTGCTTCTGACCCCCACGCCTGTTCCCCTCACGGGGAGCTTTCCAATGATCTGCAATGTCTTTCTCTATCCATAAACACAAAGACCCGCGTTGCTGTAATCCATTATTGTAAGCCGACCAGTTTCTGACTTTGTACTTATCTTTACTCATCAGGTATAGATTGTGTTGTTAATGATGTTGTAACCACTAACTAACTAATCTATGCCTGTTCTTTTTTATAAGTGAATAACTATCGCTCATCTTTATATTTATTCATGCAACAACGCCGGTTATAGTTATAATTTCTTTCTGTAACAGAAGTTATATTTGTCAGTTATAAACCTTTCAGGATTTAATAAACTAATCATACCGGCTTTATGATGTCTCTTAAGATATCTATTAAAACTGATTTTACGGTTAAATAAGGAGCTCGAAAATACAAATGAGTATTTTTAATAACCATCCATCCTCGTTTTACTCTTTCGTAAGGCAGGTTTAATCTGAATTGCAGCAAAGATAGCAGATGTATTTTTTGTTGTTTAATCACTCTTAATCTTTCATGTTGATAAGCAGATAATAGAAGGTTAGCGATACAAAGTAAATCTGTTTCTACAGTTTGAACTAGTTCTAATAAACTCCGTAATGAATTTATATTGCTATATTGTTTTTCGATAATTCCTACCTGCTGGTTTGTATGTACTCTGTACTTTATCAAAGGTTGATTAATCCATCCCAGTTTATTTTCAATAGCTGCATGTAGTCCCAGCCACGCATCGTGCCATACTGTTTCGGGCAAATCAAAAGGCTGCGAACGTAAGAATAAACTTTTTTTTATTGCTACAGTTGCTCCCGTAATCTGATTTTTACCTGCCAATATGTATTCTGTTGCGCCTTTTGTTTTCCATCCGTATTGGATTTGAGGAGTAAAACCAAAATTTGAAAATAGCGTTTTCAACAAAGGATTATCATTATCATCGATTAATATTCCATTACTGAAAACAAGTTCGAGGTTGGGTTCTTTTTCAAATTTTTTTATTGTTTCTTCCACTTTGTTAAAATACCAGATATCATCTTGATCAGACAAAAAAATTATATCTCCGGTACATTTAGAAATAGCTTTCGCAAAGTTCTTTTTAGCACCCAATTTATTGTCATTACAATATAATAAAACATTGCCGGGATGCGTGATTTGAAAATCTTTGATGATTTTTAAAGTGCCATCTGCCGATGCATCATCTGAAATAACAATTTCATTTATCGGATAGGATTGATTGAATATGCTTTCTAATTGTTTAAGTAAATATTTTTCACCATTATAAGTGCATAATGCAACCGATAACTTCATAATTGCAATGTAAAGGTTTAATTAAGGCAGCTACAATAATTTAAAAAGTATTAATAATTTTTTATGGCGTTTTTTTTATACTGTATAGTAACAAATTAAGCAATCAGTTGTGGTACTAATAATGAGCCCTTTGCTCATGTTATATTCGCTTTTTATTATCTCCATGAGCTTTTAGCTTGCGCTTTATAAAAACAATAGTGTATATCGTTCTTAAATAAAAATTTTATACGGCCCACTTTTGTCTGATTAATGCATTTATTCCAATTTATTATCAATCCTAAATTCGCATAGTTAATAATTGACCGAATTCTGCTGTCTGTTTGCTAATAACTTTCAATGATGTGTATCAACTAATCGATTAAGCCCTCATCTACAAACAAAATTTCAATACTCAGATAATTTTTGCAAATGGCAGAAAGAATATTTTTGTGTGAATATGTTTTCTTATCACAAACCGGTATGCAGATAGAAATCTCTGGTATTGACATGTTTGCTACTAAGATTCTATAATTATCATAAGAAATAATTTAAGTTAATGATCCGATGATTAATAAATCCACACTTCAAAAGGATATCAAAAGAGCGGCTTCTTCTTATAATAACCCAAAGTCAGTTTTATGTACATTTTAATAAATCCTTTAATTCCTAATATTTTTACAGCTTTAATTTTATTAGACAACAAAAAAGAAAATAGATTTTTTAATGGCACATCGTATTCATTCATCTGTTCAATAAAATAATGCAATGCCTTATACTCTTCAGTTTGCCGCCATTCTTTACTTACATTCACGCTGCTAAAAGGAAGTCCTGATTTCCATTTTATATGAAGCTTTAAAATTTCTGTCATCCATATTTCATTGAAAGTGCCTTCGGAAAAATGCTCAATCAATATTTCATAAGTTACCAACACTTGATAACGTTGAAATACCTGTAAAGAAAAATCTATATCATAGCCGTGAAACCCTTTAAAAGTAGTCTCATCGAAATGCAAATCGGTTACAATTTTTTTACGGGTGCAAAACCACATCCCATCAATGGCTGCAACCTGAGACGTTGTTCCGTCTCCGGGGTTATTGTAAGCATGAATTGTATTCTTTTTAGAATTTTTAAAGTTTTGCAACAAATTCATGCAGGTTGAAACAGTATGATCAGCATACATAAATGACCAGCCTGAAGGTATGTATGTTTTATACTTTGATCCTGCAACACCAAGTAAGCCGATCGTCTCGTCATTAAACAAGTCTAAGACTATTTTTCCCCAATTCAATGTTTTTATGTTGATGTCTTCATGGGCGAAGCAAAGAATTTCATAACACGCTTTTGATGCTCCTTTGTTATAAGCTTCGCAAAGCCCCATTAAACCGGGATTATAAATCTTTATTATTTCATAGGGTAAACCAATTGTATCCCTAATGTTACTTTCTAATTGATCAAAATATGATTCTTTATATGATGAAATGATAATTGAAATCACAACGGAAAAGGATTTTAGATAAATAGATTAGCAGATTATTTAAATAGATTTTTAATTTTTTCTTTCAGATTGTGTTCGCTTTTTACAGTTACCTCTTTTGGAACCTCTCTTGGATGATTTTCAGGGAACTCCATAATGTCAATAATAATATTACCAGTGATTTTGGAACTTGGTTGTGTAACCGGCTTCTTTTCTAAAACAAGAATGCTATCGTAATAATGAATGCCGTAGGTACTACGTGTAAAGTCACTAACTGTAAAATTTTCCTCTTCCGAATGCCATGCATGTATGAAATCAATAAGTTTTTTTGAGTATTCAACAAAAGAATCTTTGTTTTTGTATCCGCCCCCATATCGTTGCCAGTAAGATGTGTGTAGGTCTTCACACAAATAAACTCCGTCCGGTTTTATGTGCGGATACAATTCTTCAAATGTTATAATCTGCTGATCCATAAAGTGTCCGCCATCGTCTATTAAAATATCAACCTGTGGAATTTTTTCTTTTATAAAACGCAGAAAATCTCTGTCACTTTGCGAGCCTATAAAAACTTTTACATTTTCTTCTTCAAACTGTTTGCATTTTTCAAAAATGTCTATAGCATAAATTTTTACTTTACTTCCAAAGTACTCTTTCCACATTTTTAGCGAGCCGCCCTGAAAAACGCCTATCTCAAGTATGGTCACTTCTTTGTTAATATATTTGTTGAAATGCCTGTCGTAAATATCAAAATAGTGCAACCATTTGTTTATGGCATTTGACTGGTTGTTTTCGAAGTAATCATATAATTGGTTCATGCTAAACTTTTATTATTTTACTTTTTAAATCGGGTCTGATTATAGAATTGAAAAAGGGTTGGTTTTCTAAATAGTATCTGTTGCCTTTGGTGTCAAATGATTCTAATTCGAACTCTAAGTTGATTTTTTCAGAATTTATTTTTTTTACAAAAGGGAGTGCGATATCGAAATCCACCTTGTACACGCCGTTACTTAAGAAATGAGAAGGAAGGTTGAAACTAACAATATAAGTTCCGGTATCTATTTCGGTCAAGTTATTATAATCATTGTAGAAAGCCCTCAATAATGGATTAAAATCATTTGATAATAAATTAAACCCGATAACAACATCATTCAATTTTTGTTTTACGCTTAGTTCAATGCTAATTTCCAAGTTATCTTTAGTATATAATTTTCCGTTTTCAAAATCAGGAGATTTGTTCTTTATCCATGTCTTAATAATCTCAATGTGATTATCTCCATCGGTTCCCTGCCAGTATGTTTTTTTAACAATAGAAGACATGTATCTATTAATTACGATATTTATCTGTGCATTTAATACCAGGCATCCGTTTTCTAACAACACGGCCTTCTTACAAAGGTTTTTAATGGCATTCATATTGTGGCTCACAAACAGCACCGTTCTGCCTTCGCCTTTGCTTACGTCGTTCATTTTGCCCAGGCATTTTTTCTGAAACTCGGCATCGCCAACTGCTAATACTTCATCAACAATCAATACTTCGCTTTCCAAATGTGCCGCCACCGCAAAAGCAAGCCGCACGTACATGCCGGATGAATAGCGCTTTACCGGCGTATCAATGTATCTTTCCACACCTGCAAAGGCTACAATCTCATCAAACTTCCGCGTGATTTCTTTTTTGCGCATTCCTAAAATGGCGCCGTTCAGATAAATGTTTTCTCTGCCCGTTAATTCCGGATGAAAACCGGTTCCTACCTCCAAAAGGCTTGCAATTCTGCCTTTCACTCTTATGCGCCCGGTAGTTGGCGAGGTTACACGGCTCAGCAATTTCAGCAATGTGCTTTTGCCGGCTCCGTTTCTTCCTACAATACCAACCGCGTCGCCTTGCTCTATTGTAAAATGAATGTCTTTCAGACTCCATACCACATCGCTGTTTCCTTTGCTGGTGCGGTCGTTGGTCTCGCCGATTTTTAAGAATGGGTCTTCTTTGCCGCGCACTTTGGCTAACCATCGTTCCAGATCGCGGTTTAACGAGCCGGTGCCAATCTCACCCAACTGATACGCCTTCGATAAATTTTCAACTTTAATGGCAACAGCCATATTGTAAATTATGAATTATAAGTTATGAATTTGTGTAATGATTGTCTGTCACAAGTTCCGGTTGCCCCTCACACCGTATCTACAAAATCCTTTTCTACTTTATTAAAAATAATGACCCCGAAAAGTAAAACCATAACCGCTACCAATGATGAATAACCAAATGCAGCCCAGCTAAAACTCCCTTTTCCCAAAAAACCATACCGGAATGTTTCTATCAAAGGCGTCATTGGATTGGCGGCAATGATCCACCGGTATTTCGGGCTGGTAGATGACAACGGATAAATAACCGTAGTGGCATACATCAGCAACTGAATGCCGAAAGTGAGCAGAAAAGCCAGGTCGCGGTATTTGGTAGTTAATGCCGAAATAATCATACCTGACCCCAACCCTAAAGCAGCCATTAAAACAACCACCATCGGAAACAAACCAATGGCCCATGTAAAATGAAACGGTGTATGTTGCAGCGCATAAAACGCCATCACCAGTAAAAATAATAAAAACTGAACACCAAACCTCACCAGATTGCTTACCACAATACTAAGCGGCATAATAAGACGGGGAAAATATACTTTACCAAAAATGCCTGCATTATCTCTGAACACGGTAGCTGTTTTGGTAATGCAATCGGCAAAGTAATTCCAGGCGGTTATGCCAGCCATATAAAATAAAACAGGCGGTAATCCGTCGGTTGAAAACCCGCCCATTTTGCCAAATACAAACGTGAACATGAGGGTGGTAAGCAGTGGCTGAATAAAAAACCAGACCGGTCCTAAAATGGTTTGTTTATAAAAAGAAACAAAATCGCGGCGCACCAGCAGCCATAGCAAATCGCGGTAATTCCATACATCCCGCAGGTGCAGGGCTAACAAACCTTCCTGCGGACCGATGTCTAAATCCCATGACTCATCCGCCGTTTGATCTTTCACTAATGCTGTGGTTTGAGCTGTTTCTTCCAAGGTGTTTGTATTACTGCGCTGCATTTTTATCTCTGTTCTATGCAATATGCAAATAGTTGCCTGTTAAAATATTAGATGGTAAGCGTATGCAGAAGCCCGCAAGATGTTACGAAATTTTTAAAATAAGCGTTAAGAAAAGAATGATGTAGCAAAACGTGAATAATTAAAAAGACAATCTATTTTTTTGAGGGTGCAAATATAGCTTTTAAATAAAATTTGCTTTCTATTGGTTTTGATAAAAAGAACCATCTTGTAAATAAACTTGTTTTTCAATAACCATTGCCTGTAAAAGGATTTACATTTCTGCAAAGCAGCCGACAATAAATGCTTATTAAAAAATTCTGTAAAAAAACATTTGGAAGTATCACAGTTTTACCAATTTTAACAATTACAACTTCATAAATACCTTGTTTTCTCGCACTTCAGAAACCTTCACAAATGAAAATTTCTTTCCGGAAGGACAAGCTATTATTTATAAAATTTCTATGTCGGGCAATGTAAGTGTCTATCAGCAAGAATGTATCAGCCTGGTTGCTATTGCTAAGGGCAACTATTTTGGTCATTTTGTATTGCAACATACCGTTTTTGGACAAACCGGTTTTGCACCCAACACCGGGGCATTGATATGGGCAAATGGCAATTCTGTTGCCGAACTGGCAGATGGATTGAATTTGCCCGTAGGGCTTAAACAGGTGAATGAGTATACCTGGTATGTAAGCAGTTTGGGCGACGGGACTGTTTTAAAGATAACCTATCATTGATAGACAATGGCATATTGCTAAGACTCTCTCATCACTGGCTGATTGTAAAGAGGCTATCTCATACTTTTGAGATAGCCTCTTTTTCTTTTTTAATATATCTATACAATGGTTACACAATGAACGGATCTACAATCGCCAACACTTCTGTCATGGTAAGCGGCTCGTCGAACGCTTCGGTAGCAGCACTTGTGCTGATGTTTCCGGATACGCCCGGCAATGAAGTAATGGTTACACCGGCTTGCGATGTATTGTCTTCACCGGCATAGCTGGCTTCTACACCTGCAACGGTAGGCATATTGCCCGTAATCCAGCCTTTGATGCTGGTATCGTTGTTTCTGATGCGACGCACGTAACGAATGTGCGAAGCATGGCGGGCTTCTACGGAATGTATGC
Source organism: Ilyomonas sp. (assembly GCA_965219515.1). GTDB lineage: Bacteria > Bacteroidota > Bacteroidia > Chitinophagales > Chitinophagaceae > Ilyomonas. Next base: position 3,898,537 of record OZ244776.1, on the reverse strand, counting down.
GGAGAGCGGCATCCAGCACATCATTGTTTGCAATCAAATTGGCATTGTTTGCCTGACCTTTATAAGCTCTCACGCCTGTATCTTCAAACGTTTGCGAAACGGCAAGGAAGGTGTCATAATTAGAAAATACATCGGCAAATGTTCCTGCTGCGGTGAAGTCAAATTTTAATCCTGAAACCGGTGTGCCGCCCAAATCGCTGATCGTTTTCTGAAGGTCGGCTACATGTGCCACTTCATGATCTTTGATAATAGCAAAAGAAGGCATTTCAGCAGCCGGAATTAAATTTGCCGTTCCCACCGCCATTTTATAAAATTCCGATTCTAAAAATTCAAGCGTAAGCGCATAGTTTAAAATTTCCACCACCGTTGGTATGGCGCCTGTTTGGGCGTAAGCTTTCTTAAACATGCCGCCTAAAGCAAATGGCAATGCGGTAAGCGCAATCTTTTTCCCGATGCCCGAAAAGCTGCGGAGAGAAGCCCGGCGCGTATCGAATCTGTCATATACTTCCGGGTCAACTTTTTCTATTTCTGTTAAGATATGTTTGAAATTCATTGTTATAATTTTTTCTGATAAAAAGATGCAATTAAGCGGTTGGTAAATTGCTGCCCGATACTTGGGTGGTCAGATAATTCTTAGCTGTCGAAAGCACCGTAGCTGTATCGTTGATGACATCCAAACCGGAAGCGGCATCTACAACAGTAGCAGAGGCAAACGAACCATAGCTTACCATATCTCTGATAAAAGCTGCATGGCGCGCTTCTACCGAAACAATCTTACCTGCCAGTAATAAATAATCGGGGCTAACAATCAGTTTACCTGCGCCGTTATAGGCAGAAACACCAAGGTCTTCAAATGCTTGCGCGGTTGTAAGCACACTGTTTTTATCCGCAAAATTGATGGCTGAAAAATTAACTTCCAGGTCAGGAATGCCTTTTTCGCCCAAAGCCGCTTTTAAAAACCCGCGGTGCGCAATTTCGTGATCTCTGATATCTGTTAGTAACGATAATTCACCTGCACTGAACACAGCCGCAGAATCGGTAATCACTTTTGTATAAAAAGCGGCTTCCAATTGTTCCAGCGCATACGCGTAATTGAGAATGCCAACATCGCCTCTGCCAAGGTTTACGGTACCATCGGCTTCTACTACGTATCCGTCGTAAGGCGCGTTGTTATCGTTGTTGTTGTTACAGGCAGCGGCTACAGCGATTACGGAAGCCGAACCTCCTAAAATACCTAAAAACTTTCTCCGGCGCATTCCGTTGGCAGATACGTCTTCGCTAACGGAAATTTTTGTTTTTTCCATGCAATTGATTTTTAAATTAATAAATGTTTGTGTAATGTTTCGCTGTGTTAACTACGAAAAAAAATTATAGAACAGTTTGTTTATCAGATTTTAAAAAAGCAATGAAAAACCCTACAACCAATAAACCTGCCAATAATTTTTTTAGTGTGTTATAAAAAAAAATGCGATTATTGAACCGTTAATCGGTTTTACATAGAGATAAAACTTATTTTTACTTACCTCAAACAACAGATACTATGGACAAATCAAAAATGGTTAAGGCCTATTGCCTTAAAACAAAAGAAAAAAATGTACCGATGGAAGATGCAGTTATAACCAAGACTGCCAAGGGTGGTTATATAGCCAACGGTAACGATGGCAAAGGCAATAAAATGGCTGCTATTTTAAGCGAAGCCAAAGCCATGCAGGCAATAGAAGACGGTGTTGCCAAAAAAGGATTTTAGATTTGTAAAAAAGGAGACTGCATAACGACGGTCTCCTTTTTTATCTGCTGCAATATTGCTTTGCTTTACCCGTTATTGATTCCAAACTATTTGTATGCAGCCTGTGAGAGCTTTTACCGCAGCAGCAATGATGATGTGGCTGCTCTTCGGATGCAAAAAGCAATCAGAAATATTGCCGCTTTCTTCGGCAAACAGTTATTATCCGCTGCAAACCGGCAAGCGTTTCACCTATCGTCTCGATTCTACTTTATACGTGTCGTTCGGAACGATAGTAAAAATCAACAGTTATCTGGCAAAAGATAGCATCATCAATACGTTTCAGGACAATCTTGGCCGCACGTCTTATCTGGTGTATCGCTATCTTACAGATACGTTGCAGCAGCACCCGTTTACCTTCAACTCCAACTATTACATTACACCTGCCAATAACACCATAGAAGTAACCGATGCAAACAACCTTCGATACATTAAGCTAACCGAGCCGGTAACCGAAACCAATACATGGCAGGGCAATGCTTTTATTGATCCTTCTTCTGAAAAGACCGGCTTTTTAAGCGACTGGCGGTATCAGTATCAAAACATCAATATGCCTTTTTCCGTTTTGGACGGCAATATAGACAGTACACTCACCGTTTTGCAGGTTGATGTTCCTTCGTTAATACAGCCTTTCGATCCCAATTACTACCAGAGTTCTTTGTACTCTTCCGAAGTATATGCAAAAGGCATCGGGCTTATTTATAAAGATTTTAATTATTGGGTATGGCAACCGCTCAACAGCATCTCGCCGGGTTATACAGCCGAAAGTTACGGCATCAGGCTAAACCTGATAGAACATAATTAAGCTACACTCTATTTCTACGCAAATTCTTTTTACAGAACACACATCCGTTCTATCCTTGTTTTGTTTATCTTAAAAAAAGCATTTCGCGGTATTTAGGTAACGTCCATTTATCATCATCAACCAAATGCTCTAATTTATCTACATGATAGCGGATGTCATCAAAAAATTTACCTTTAACATCATCGCAGTAAGCAATGGCTTTTTCACGTGTGTCGGTCATGCTGTTAGCTACTTTGCGCGCTTCTACCATTTCATTTACTTTGGTATAAATAAAGTTGATATGATCTGACACTTCAGATAAAATTTCTTTCTGGCTGGCAAACGCAGAGTCAGGCAAACCGGCATTCGTTAGTCCGGTAACATTTTGCGCTAATTTATTCTGGTAATTGATAGCCGCCGGAACAATATGATTTAAAGCCAAATCGCCCATGATGCGGGCTTCGATCTGCACTTTCTTAATGTATTTTTCCAGCTCTATTTCGTGGCGCGCTTCCAATTCCAGATGGTTGTAAACCTGGTTGCTTTCAAACAAATGCTTGACTTTGCCAGTAATCATGGCATCTAAAGCCAGTGGCGTGGTTTTTACATTCGGCAAGCCTCTTTTTTCAGCTTCCTGCGCCCATTCCTCGCTATAGCCATCGCCTTCAAACAGCACTTTTTTACTTTCTACAATATATTTCTGAATGGTGTGCATGATGGCGATTTCTTTCTTTTCGCTTTTCTCCATCAGGCTGTCCACTTCGGCTTTAAAATTCTTTAATGTCTCTGCTAAAATGGTGTTTAGAACAATCATCGGGTTGGCGCAACTGGCAGAAGAACCTACGGCGCGAAACTCGAATTTATTGCCGGTAAACGCGAATGGCGATGTGCGGTTGCGGTCGGTATTGTCAAGCATAAGTTCGGGAATGCTGCGATGCAGATCGAGTTTTAATATCGCTTCGTCCTGCTCGTCAAAACGCTCACCTACGCGCGTTTCTATGTCGGATAAAACTTTGGCAAGATACTGACCAATAAATACGGAGATGATGGCAGGCGGCGCTTCATTGGCGCCAAGGCGATGATCGTTGGGAGCCGATGCAATAGACGCCCGCAACAAATCGGCATAATCATGTACAGCTTTAATGGTATTTACAAAAAAGGTAAGAAACATGAGGTTGGTCTTGGGCGTTTTACCGGGCGCCAGCAGATTTACGCCGGTATCCGTTGCCATGCTCCAGTTGTTGTGCTTGCCGCTTCCGTTGATGCCGGCAAAAGGTTTTTCGTGAAGCAATACAACCAGATTATGACGTTTGGCTACACGCGTCATTACATCCATCAATAAAGTATTGTGATCTACCGCGATGTTTACTTCTTCAAAAATGGGAGCGCATTCAAACTGAGCCGGCGCAACTTCGTTATGGCGCGTGCGCAACGGAATGCCTAATTTATAAGCTTCGTTTTCGTAATCTCGCATAAAGGCATATACGCGTTCGGGTATCGAGCCAAAATAATGATCTTCCAGTTGCTGACCTTTTGCCGGTGCGGCGCCAAATACGGTGCGTCCGCATTGCACCAGATCGGGACGGGCGTTTACCAACCCTTCATCAATTACAAAATATTCCTGCTCCCAGCCCAATGTGGGTGTTACTTTGGCTACATTTTTATCAAAGTAATTGGCCACTTCAACCGCCGATTTGTTCAACGCTTCCAGCGCTTTCATCAGCGGCGCTTTATAATCGAGCGATTCGCCGGTATAAGACACAAAAATGGTAGGAATGCAAAGCGTTTTGCCATTGCCGATTTCTATAATGAACGCCGGTGATGAAGGATCCCATGCGGTGTAACCCCGGGCTTCAAACGTAGCCCGCAATCCGCCGCTTGGAAAAGAAGAAGCATCCGGCTCCTGTTGAATTAAGGCGGCGCCGTCAAATTCTTCAATTGGCGTACCATCGCTTTTTATGGTAAAAAAAGAATCGTGCTTTTCGGCTGTGGTTCCGGTAAGCGGCTGAAACCAGTGCGTGTAATGCGTTACGCCCTTGCTTTCGGCCCAGGCTCTGATGCCGCCGGCAATCTGATTCGCCACATTGCGGTCTATTTTTTTACCACCTTTTGCGCTGCCCGATAAGCTTTTATAAGCTTCATCGCTCAGGTATTCGCGCGATTTTTTCAGGGTAAACACATGCTCGCCAAAAATGGCGGTAATCTTGGCAGATGTTTCTATCGGTGTTTGTAAATGACTGGTTAAGTTGTTGATTGCCTGAAACCGTAACGACATGTGTTTTACTATTTTTATAATGATAAACGAATTGTCTTGAACAAGCGAATGATGCTTACAGACTGTTATTAAAAAACAAACCCGTTTTACAAAAGAATAAAAAAAAGATGAATGATTATTTTATAAATTTCTGAAGTCGCAGCTTTTTAAAATCAATTGTCAGAAACAGAAAAGAAATAAGCAGTGGCGTTACGATGCTTTTGTAACGTACAATGGCGCCCAAAAACATAACGATATAACCGCATAGCAATAAAACGGAAAGGCTAAAAAAAAGAAGGAACAAGAATATCGGATGACTGTTTTTTATTGATTTATGAAAAAATATCCATATCAAAAAAAGAATGACAACAAACGTATTTTCAATAAAAGAAAACAATTGGCTTGCTCCGGTTATATCACCGATATGCGGACGCAAAAAAACAAGATCCGAAGCATAAGGAAAAAAGGATAAAAAGCTGGAAAAAGAAGGTTTTAATTCGGGCAACAAAACTCTTGAACTGCCACTTAGCGCAGAAAACTCTGCCTGTTTGCCGATGATGTATTGCGGGAAATTGAGAGCGGATGAAAAATAAGGCGATATAAAAAAAATCAGCAAACCCGTTGCATATATGCCGGCAAAAATCTGCCATTGATAACGCATTCTTTTTTCACTAACAAACAGCGATGCCAGCGCAGGCAGCAACAGCAATACAATCACATTGCGCAAAGCGAACAAAAAGATAAAACATAGCAATATCAGCAGAATATATTTCGCAAGAAAGCGATGCTGACGGATTTGTTTTTGAAAACAGTAAACGCAAATCATGATTGCCGAGAAGATAAGTCCGTCTTTATGTATGCCACTGCACCAGAACAAGAAAGACGGCAACAGGAATGCTGGTAAAATCAACCATTCATTTTTATAGTTCCAGAATGGTTGCAGTAATTTGTATAACGCAACCGGGCCAAAGAAATACAGGAAATTGAACAGAATGATATTTGCATAATAATTCTTATTGGTAAATACATTTATAACAGCCATCAGTTTAATAAAAACATTGTCTTTTAAATCGTTCCAGTAAGATGATGTGCCGGAAAATAAATTGCTGCTTTGCTGGTAAGGCGAATGAAACAAGTCTTTTATAAAACCTGCCGGATCGCGCAGCAGCCAGGCTGTTTCGGTAAGGCTGGCATTATAAAATTTCCATGTATCGGCGGTAATAATATTTTGTGGTGTTGAATAAAACTGCGCATACGCAAAACCGGCTGCTATTTTAATCATGAATAAAACAACAAGCAGCCATTTACTTATCCCTGAATTTGTAAAGAAAGAAATTTTTGTAATCAGCCATGAAAACAGCAACAGATAAAATGTAAAAATGAGATTCTGCAATCAGTCAGGTTTTACGGCAAAATAATAGATTTTATTTTCAACGGTGCTTTCAATTCAGAATTTACATACTTGTTTATTTTCAAAAGAACTGTAACATTTATGTATCACCACCGTTTCATCTCAAAAATCAAAACCATGAAAACATTTCTTTTGCTGATTTGTGTTGCAGTAAGCGCCTCTTCTTTTGCCGGCTGGCACGTTGTAAAAGGCAATGGCATTTCAAAAACAGAAACCCGTGAGGCAGGCAACTATTCTTCTTTGGCTTCGGGCGGTCCCTTGCATGTAGTAATTGCATATGGCAACAGCAACACCATAACATTGGAAGGTGAAGAAAATTTACTGCCTTACATTGAAACGGAAGTAAAAGATAAAAGACTTACCATAAAAATTAAGCAGGGATATACGTTGAAGATTAGCCGCGCAATACAAGTTTATGTAAGCATGACAACCATTGCTGCGCTTGCGCAAAGCGGCAGCGGCAGCATTGCCGGCGAAGGAAATTTTAGAAATGACGACAATACTTCTGTTGCCGTTTCAGGCTCCGGCTCGGTTGGTTTGAAGTTCGCTTCCTTTGCCTCGCTTTCTATAAGAATGTCGGGTAGCGGAAACATAAATTTATCGGGCAAAATAGAAAATGAAGCGGACATAAAGCAAAGCGGCAGCGGCAATGCAGATTTAAACCGCATTTCGTGCAGCAGTGCAACCGTACAATTATCCGGCAGCGGCAATCTTCGCATTCACGCCGATAAAGCTTTAACGGCGCAGATAAGCGGCAGCGGCAACATTTATTATTCCGGCGATGCTACCGTTGCGAGCAAAATTAGCGGCAGCGGCAGAGTAAGAAAAGTATGAATGCTAAATGGCTGCCTTCGTTAAAAAAGACAGCCATCGCTTCCTGCATCTTATTTCTTATACCATTTGGGTAATGAAATCTGTTTGAATCATGCTATTGAAATGCAATGCCAGCTTAGCTTTCAACATCAAAATATCAAATATCTTCCCTATTTAACTGACATTATTTATCTGCATTATGCTTCCGCTTTTTCTTCCTGCATCAGTTCTATGTTACGGTTGATGAAATTGGTAAGATCCGTTCCTTTCAACAAACCCTGCGAAAGCAACGCCATATCAGCTAACGCGCGAATTTGTTTCTGCATTCTTGCTTCATCGTTCTCTTTCAGTAATGTTTGATAGATAGGATGATTTCCGTTAACGGTAAGCGTTACTTCGTCTGGCATGGTTGCATAAAATGCGGTCATTCCGCCGCCGCCCATATTCGCCATATCTTTCATGCGGCGCATAAATTCGGGGCGTGTTGCTACCACCGGAGCGGTATCAGTGCTTAAGCCTTTTACTTCCACCGCCACATGAAGCTGCTGCACTTCAAACGTAAACAATTCTTTTAATCTGGTTTCTTCGTCTTTGTTTAACACGCTTTCCGTTGCGTCCTGTTTGTCTATCAGGTTATCAACAATATCAGAATCAACACGCACAAAATGCATATCCTGCCACTTCATCTCCATATTATTAATGAAAGCCGCATCTACCAGCGTTTCCATTTTTACAACGTTATATCCTTTCTGTTTTGCTGCCTGAATGTAAGCATCCTGTTGTATCGGGTCGGTGGTGTATAAAACAACATATTTGCCTTCCTTATTTTTCTGCAAGGTTTCAGTAGCCATTTTATATTCTTCCAGCGTATAAAATTTGTTGTCGGCTACATTTTGAAGAATTAAAAACTTAACCGCTTTATCAAGAAATTTATCATCCGTCATCATACCATATTTCACAAACAAGCCAAGACTTTCCCATTTTTCTTCAAACGAAGAACGTTCGTTTCTGAAAATTTCATCGAGCTTGTCAGCCACTTTTTTGGTAATGTGCGCATTGATCTTCTTAACGTTCGGATCGCCCTGCAGATAACTGCGGCTTACATTAAGCGGAATATCCGGGCTGTCTATCACGCCATGCAAAAGCATCAAAAATTCAGGAACAATATTTTTTACTTCATCTGTTACAAACACCTGATTGCTGTAAAGCTGTATTTTATCTTTTTGAATTTCATAACTCTGCCTGATTTTAGGGAAATACAAAATGCCGGTTAAATTGAACGGATAATCTACATTCAGATGAATCCAGAACAACGGCGTTTCGCCAAACGGATACAATTCACGATAAAAATTCTGATAATCTTCGGTTGTTAGTTCGGAAGGTTTTTTCACCCAAATCGGATGCGTATTGTTGATTGGCTTTTGCTCTTCTTTGTCTTCCTCTTTTTTATCTTCCGCCTTTTCAGCAACGTCAGTAAAATAGATCGGCACGGGCAAAAAGCGACAGAATTTTTCGAGAATGCCTTTGATACGCGAAGCTTCTAAAAATTCGCTGCTTTCTTCATTGATATGAAGAATGATTTTTGTTCCCCGGTCTCTTTTTTCTACTTCATACAATTCAAATTCAGGACTGCCGTCGCAACTCCAGTAAACGGTTGATGCTTCGTCGTTATAGCTTTGCGTAAGCACTTCTACGCGGCTGCTTACCATAAATGCGCTATAAAAGCCAAGCCCGAAATGCCCGATGATGTTGGCGTCTTTGTACTTATGTAAAAATTCTTCTGCGCCACTAAAGGCAACCTGATTCAGATATTTATCCACTTCTTCTTTTGTCATTCCCACGCCGCGATCGGTGATGGTCAGCGTTCTCTCATTCGCATCCAACGCAACGTCTATGCGCAATTCTCCCAAATCGCCTTTGGCTTCGCCAATAGAAGAAAGCGTTTTTAATTTCTGTGTGGCATCTACCGCATTGCTTACCAATTCTCTTAAAAAAATTTCATGATCGCTGTATAAAAACTTTTTAATAATCGGAAAAATATTTTCCGTCTGAACACGTATCTGTCCTTTTTGCATAATAATACATTTAGTTTTCTCTGTTAAGTAAAAAATTGAAAGGTTTTATTTCGCTTTTGCTCTAAACAAAAGAAATACCAGAGCATAAGTATCTGTCATGTTGGCAACTGTTATAATCAGATCACAAATAAAAAACCGTCCCGGTTTAAGCGGGACGGTTTGTATTAGCAGTAATTAAATGAATGATTACTTATTGTTCTGATATTGTGGATTAGGCGACGGAGCCATATTCGGACCTTCATCAGCCGTACCTTCCAGATCAACCACATTGGCATCACCATCCTGTCCATAGACAAAGATAAAACGACTTTCAGAAATACCCTGTTGGTTCACCATATATTGTATAACTGCATTAACACGATCCCAGCTACGTTGCTGTGCACGTTTATCGGTTGCACCATGACCGGTTACTCTGATTTTACAAGTCGGGTTATTCTGAATTTCCTGTGCAATAGAACCCAATGAAGCCTGTGAAGCTTTGCTTAGTGTATTAGAATTACCCTTGAACTGAATGCTTGGTAAACTGCCGATGTTGCAAGTATTAGACAAACGATACTGATCCAAAGAATCGCAGCAAGTCGGAGGACATTTACCGATACCATCAGCATCAACAGGGAAACATTTTTGCGGAGTCAGCAATTCCTTGTCCTTATAATCAGGAACGCCGTCGCCATCTGTATCTTTTGCCACACCATGAGAATCAACCGGAGCGCCGGCAGGTGTATTGGGTTCCTGATCAAACTGATCAGTTACGCCATCACCATCAGCATCTGGTAAAACCGGTGTAGGTATTTTCATGTGCTGAGGCACATTCACTTCATTATACAAATAGTTAAGCGGATTCTGGAACCACAAAGGCTCTGTACGTTTAGCCTTGCTTCCCAGATTAATTCCGAATGTAACATCGCCTGAAATCAGGTTATCATTAGCTGGTGTTAAAGCGCCGTCAACAGCGTGGTTTACACCATCTAAATAATCATCGCTGATAATGTAATATTTGGCTTCAAGACCAATAGAACCGAAAGTACCAAGCTTAAATTCATAACCGCCGCCTACAAACGCGCTGTGGCGAAACTGCCATTTACTTATACTTGCATCATCGAAATTCTGACTGCGTGATCTTACCGGAGCGTCAGTTTCATAGCTTCCGTCAAGCAGGTCTTTCACATCTTTCTGAATATCTGTACGCTTTTGGGTAAGGTTAATGCTATTAAAGTTATACGCGGCATTTCCTCTCAATGCATCAAGTTTTGTATGATATACAAAAGGCGTATAGCCTGCTGATAAATAGACATTGCTCTTTGGATTTCCTTTGTGAAAAAGAATATTAGAGAAAGAGAACAGCAACTCAACAGATGGAATAACCGCCTGCATTTTATAAGCCGGAAGATACTGCTGATTGGCGGCGGCATACTGCGCTGCTATGTTGGCAGGAAGATTTTGTAAAGAAGTGTAAGGTCTGTATTCGTAACCTTTGGTTTCGCCATACTCAGCGCCAAATTTTACAGATACCGTGTAACCCAGAGATTTTCTCAGATTAAGACCGGCATGCCAGCCGGGAAACTGAGCATTCGGAACATCAAAAAGGGGAACCAGAACGCCGCCTGTAATACCTAACTGCCACATGTCGCGCGGCTTGGCGGGATAAGGATACTGATTGTTTCTAAACTCATTGTACTGAGCCATGTTCTTCGTAGAAACCTTTGAAGAATCATCCCAATAAGATTTGGAATCACTCATCATGCTCATCGAACTGTCCTGAGCAAAAACACCATGAGCTGCGAAAAGCAAACTCATCATTACTGCATACTTTTTAATTACCATAGTTGGTGTGATTTAATTTTTTGTTTGGGCTACCTAAAGTTAATCCTGGTAAAGACCTCATTTTCAGCAAAAATAGAATTTGATACTTAATTCCCAAATATTAATTACGCTTTTAGCCGATCTTAATTTTTTTTTGAGCCGATCTTAATTTTTTTGAAGTGAAATAGCAATTGCAATGCCAACGCTTTATAAAATGAATAACAATCTTTACCTAACTGAATAAAAGACAATCGTTATCATACAAAAGATGCTTGTAGCTTCGTCTAATTGTTTAATTTTTTGTCAGGTCTGTTCGGTTTTAAATTTTTATAGCTGAGGTTTGCATTGCTGCATTTAAATGTGTGATAAAATAAATGTGGAATTTACTGCCACTTTTTTATACTTCATAAAAAGACAATTTTTCCGGTAAAAGACGCCGGACATAATCGGGAATGGAAAAAGCGAATAAAATCATCAGCCGGCAGCTTACTGAATTTGAAACATATTTCAGAGAAGCTGTAAAAAGCAAAGTGCCGCTGCTCGACAGAATAATGGCATATATTGTAAAGCGGAAAGGCAAACAACTGCGACCAATGTTTGTGCTGTTAAGTGCTCTTTTAGGCGGCGAAATTAATTCGGCTTCTTACCGGGCTGCGTCCCTGGTAGAACTGCTGCATACCGCTACGCTGGTGCATGATGATGTGGTAGATGAATCTTTTGAACGGCGTGGTTTTTTTTCCATTAACGCTTTATGGAAAAACAAAGTGGCAGTGTTGGTGGGCGATTATTTGCTATCAAAGGGCTTGCTCCTTTCGCTCGATAATAACGATTTTAAAATTCTTCAGCTCATGTCGCGGGCGGTAAAAATGATGAGCGAAGGCGAATTGCTTCAGATGGAAAAAGCGCGTAATCTGGATATAGACGAAAACATTTATTACGATATTATTAATGGTAAAACCGCATCGCTGCTGGCTTCAGCCTGCGCGGCCGGCGCGGCTACTACTTTTACAGAAGAGGCAGACATTGAGCAAATGAGATTATTTGGCGAAAAAACAGGCATGGCATTTCAAATAAAAGATGATTTGTTCGACTATGGCAGCCAAAAAATAGGCAAACCAACCGGCAACGACATTAAAGAAAAAAAACTGACTTTGCCGCTTATCTATACATTAAACCATGTTGATAAAGCATTGCGTAAAAAATTAATCAATATTGTAAAAAACGAAAATAAGAACAAGCAAAAAGTTCAGTTTGTAATTGATACGGTACAACAAACGGGCGGTATTGAATATGCAACTGAAAAGATGTTTGCCTTCCGCGATGAAGCATTGACTATCTTGTACCGCTTTCAGCCGGGCGAAGTGCGCGAAGCGCTGGAAGATTTAGTAAGATACACAACCGACCGTACATTCTGATGCAAAAACGATGGAATATATTACCAGGAGATGATAATAAGGCAAGCCGGCTGCAGCAGCTTCTCAAAATTAACTATACGATCTGCCGTATGCTGGTTCAGCGCGGAATTGCCACATTTTCTGACGCCAGAGATTTTTTTCGCCCGCAACTGTCTCACCTGCACGATCCCTGGCTGATGAAAGACATGCTGAAAGCCGTAAAACGCATTCTCTGCGCCTTTGAAGACAAAGAAAAAATTCTGGTGTATGGCGATTACGATGTAGATGGCACCACTTCCGTTGCCTGCCTGTATCAGTTTTTAGAAAGCGTTTATCCAAACATAGATTATTATATTCCGCACCGTTACAAAGAAGGGTATGGCATTTCCAAAGCAGGTATTGAATATGCGCTGGAAAATCATGTTTCTTTAATCATATCTCTCGACTGCGGCATTAAATCGGTTGAGCTGATAAAATTTGCCAAAGAAAAAGATATTGATTTTATCGTGTGCGATCATCACATGCCGGATGATATTTTACCCGATGCAACTGCCATATTAAACCCGAAGCAAACAGATTGCCTTTATCCGTTTAAAGAATTGTGCGGCTGCGGTGTGGGTTTTAAACTAATGCAGGCGCTCAGCGAAGAGCTGCAGCTTTCCGATGAATCTTATCTGCAATATTTAGATTTGGTAGCTACGGCCATAGCCGCAGACATTGTTCCCATTTACGGCGAAAACCGCATTCTGGCTTTTCATGGTCTGCAAAAAATAAATACCACTCCTTGCATGGGCATCAAAGCGTTGCTGCATCTTGCCGGTATGCAGCAACAGCTTCACATCAACAATCTGGTGTTTATTATTGCGCCCCGCATTAATGCCGCCGGTCGTATGGACGATGCAAAGAAAGCCGTACAGCTTTTTATTGAAAAAGATTACGATAAAGCAATGCAATTGGCCGAAGCGCTGCACAACGACAATACTGACCGTAAAGAAGCCGATACATCTATTACCGAAGAAGCCATCCACATGATTAAAAGCAACGATACGATGATAAAGCGTAAAACCACCGTTGTATTTCAGGATCACTGGCACAAAGGCGTGGTAGGCATTGTGGCTTCGCGGCTGATTGAAAATTATTACCGTCCAACGGTGGTGCTTACCAAAAGCGGCAACATCGTATCGGGTAGCGCCCGTAGTGTGGCAGGTTTCAATTTATACGAAGCCATTCATGCCTGTCGCGAGCATTTATTGGGTTATGGCGGTCATTTTGCAGCCGCCGGTATGACAATGTTGCCCGAAAACGTAGATGCCTTTCAAAAAAAGTTTGAAGAAATTGTGTCGTCCACCATCACCGAGCACATGCTTACGCCGGAAATTGTGATAGACGCGGAAGTAAATTTTTCTGATTTATCATTCTCTTTTTACAATATTCTTTCGCAGATGGAGCCGTTTGGCCCGCAAAATATGCGCCCTGTTTTTATCGCCCGCCATGTTACAGAAAGCGGCTATTCTAAAATTGTAAAAGAGCAGCATGTGCGCTTCGTGGTAAAACAGCAGCAGGTAATGCTTACCGGCATCGGCTTCGGTATGGCAGATAAATTTTATCTGCTGCAAAAAAATGTTCCGCTGGATATTGTTTTTACGATTGATCTGAACGAATGGAACGGCATGAGAAGCATTCAGATGAAAGTCATAGATTTTGCACCGTCAGCCAATTATCAGTCAAATTAGACTATCGCCGTTGGTTATCAGTTTTGAATAAGTACAAATTGAAAGGATAGTTTAAATTGAATTTCCCTTTTATAAACCTGCCCCAACACCTCGTTTTATGCAACAAACAACCGCGCTTATCATTGGCGCTTCCGTTTCAGGTCTGGCTGCGGCTGCCTGTTTGCAAAAACGGCGCATTAAGCACATTATTATAGAGAAAGAAGCACAGATTGCAATGCCCTGGCGCAATCATTATGTTCGTCTGCATCTGCATACTACCAAAGGGTTATCGCATCTGCCATATAAAAAATTTGGTCGTAACATTCCGCGTTATCCATCGCGTCAGCAGGTGGTTGATTATCTGGAAGAATACAGGAAAAAGTTTGCCATTCATCCTGCTTACAATACCGAAGCGAAGCAGATAAAAAAGGTCAATGACAAGTGGATTATAAAAACCAGCAACGGTGATTTTGAATCAACATACATTATTGTAGCAACAGGCGTTTATGGCAAACCGAAAAACATTTTTTTTAAAGGCATTGAAACTTTCCAGGGCGCTATGTTACATAGTGCTTTTTACAAGACAGGTTGCGATTTTGCAGGACAAAATGTATTGGTCGTCGGCTTTGGCAATTCGGCTTGCGAAATAGCCATAGATTTATATGAATGCGATGCAAAACCTTCGATGTCGGTTCGTTCGCCCGTAAACATTATACCGCGCGATTTACTTGGCGTTTCCATACTTCGTATCAGCCTGCTGATGTCTAAGCTTCCGCCTCGTTTGGCAGACACCATCGCATCACTTTTGATGCGGTTGCTGTTTGGTAACATCAGTAAATTGGGCTTAAAGAAAAAGACTTGTGGTGTGTTTGAACAAATTCAAAAAGAGTCTGTTATTCCGCTGATTGACATTGGTACAATCAAACACATCCGGCAAGGGCATATTGCGATATATGATGACATCAGTTGTATCGAAGGCAACACGGTATATTTTACACATGGCAAGCAAAAAAAATTTGACGCTATTGTTGCAGCCATTGGATATGAGCGAAACTTTACCGAAATAATTGAGATGGACAACAGCCGGTTGAATGATTTAAGAATGAGTATAAACCAGCAACAATATTTTGGTAAAGACGGATTGTATTTTTGTGGATTCCATATCAGCGCAACCGGATTGATCAGGGAAATTTCATCAGACGCACAAAAAATAGCAAAAGACATTGCCGGGAAAGAAAACAACAGGTAACCGTTACTTTTTAAATAAACAAAGAGCCGGACACTTATCATCCGGCTCTTTTATGTATTAAAACGCTATGCTTATTTTTCTTCCGGCAATAAAACTGCGTGCAACACATTCTTTCCGTCAAACAGTTTGTTGGCGGTTGCTTTTACATCATCAACCGTAATGGCATTTACCAGTTTTTCATAATTGAAAATGCGCTGCGCATCATCGCCGTTAAAGTAAATACCCTGCAGCTTGCCGCTCCAATAGCTGTTCTCTTGTACATTCACTTTATATTGTTCTAACCAGGTCTTTTTTACTTTGTCTAAATTCACCTGTGAAGGTCCATACATTTTAATACTGTCAATTTCCATTTGCGCCGCTTTTAAAACGGTATCCACATGCTCGGGTCCGGTTGGCAACTGCATAACCATTGCATAGTTATTGTACGGATATTTTGATAAACCGCCGCCGATGCCACCGCCATAAATGGCGCTCATTTTTTCGCGGATGTCTTCTATGATTTTAATGTTCAGAATTTCGGTTAATGCCGCTGTTTTTAAATCGAGGTCTTCGCTATACGGCACCTCGCCGGAATACACATTCAGAATTAAGCTTTTTGGCTCGGTTCCTTTGTGAAATGTAAAATCAACATCGCCTTTTACAGGGCGCAAACCATTGTCAGTAAAGGCCGCAGGCTTTTTTGTTGACGGCAGTCCGCCAATATAGGTTGTAAGCAGCGGCTTCATTTTTTCAATATCAATGTTACCTACAAAAATGAAAGTAAAATCCTGCGCATTGCCAAGCTGCTCTTTATAAATGGCAAGCATCCGGTTCAGATTTGTTTTATCAAAATCAGATGGCGAAGGCACCGAAACGGGAGCCAGCGGATTATTAGCGTAACGCACTTGTATGAACGTATCTATAAATGCTGTTTGCGGATTGGATAATGCGAATTGCGTAGCCGATTTCTGCTTTTCTTTCCAGGCATTGTACAATGCTTCGTCTTTGCGCGGCGATATGGCGTATAAGTAAACAAGCTGCAGCATGGTTTCAAAATCTTTTACGCTACTGCCGCCGCTGATGCCCGAACTGATTCTGCCGATGCTCGGCGAAGCCGAAGCCGTTTTACCGGCCAACACTTTAGATAAATCGGTGGGAGTAAAATCGCCGACACCCATTTGCTGAACCACGCCTGCGGCAAACGTAACATTCTCTTTATCGGCTGCTGTGTACAGCGATTGCCCGCCCTTGCGAAACGAAGTCATGGTTATTTCGTCATCCTTAAAAGTTGTGGGTTTCAAAATGGCTTTGGCGCCATTGGCAAACGTAAGTTCGGTAATGCCCAGTTCTGCCTTTTTCTTTTCGCTTACTATCTTTCCGGCAGCCGGTTTTGTTTTCAGCAATTGCGCAGCAACCGTTTTTTCTTCATAATTTTTTACCGGCGCATTCAATACATTTTTAGCCATTGCCAGCAATTGAGTGCTGTCGGGAAGCTTTTGGGTTTCGTTGGCAGGACCCTGCAGGCTTACAAAAATATTCTCATTGCTTTTTAGTGAATCAGACAAAGCATTCACTTCTTTGCCTGTTATACCAGGCAATAATTCTTTGTAATAATTGTATTCATTTGCAATTCCCGGCGAAGGCTCCTGCGTAAGAAACAAACGTATGTATTCGTCTGCCAGCTGACCCGATTCTGTTTTGGCGCGGTTGTTATACAATTGTTCCACATCTGCCATTTGGTTTTTCTTCGCCCGGTCTAATTCCGATTCGCTAAACCCGTATTGCTTTACTCTTTCTATTTCTGTCATCAATGCCGTAAGCGCGGTATCTACACCCTGCTGCCCGGCTACCGCAACAGCATTAAAGCCTTCATAATAACGGGCTTCGCTGCCATAACCGGCACCGGCGTACAAAAAGGGAGGATTGCTGCTTTTGGAAAGCTCGCCAAGACGCTGATTGATGAGCGACGTAAAAATATTTTTTACCAGATTACTACGATAATCGCCAAGCGTAATTTCTTCTTTTTCTTTATGAATGGGATACTGAACCTGCACTACATAATTGGTAGCCTCCTTGTCGGTAACCACCATGGCGCGACTATTTTCGCGGGCAGGCACCGATGCATAAAAACGTTCTTTTTCGCCGGCAGGATTTTGTAGTGAGCCAAAATATTCTTTAATCAGTTTTTCCGTAGCATTTACATCTACATCGCCTACTACAATAACAGCCTGCAGATCGGGGCGATACCAGGTTTTATAAAAACGCATCAGGTTAGAGTCGGGTGTATTTCTTACAATGCTGTCTATGCCAATGGGCAATCGCTCGGCATAGCGCGAGCCTTCGTATTCTGCCGGATAAAGCTGCCGGAACATTCTGTCGTTGGCGCCTTTTCCAAGGCGACTTTCTTCCAGCACCACCGGGCGCTCGCCCGTAATGGCATCCGTATCGAAGCTAACGCCCGAAGCCCAGTCTTGCAGCACATTTAAGCCTTCCCGCAGATTAGATGTATCAGTCAGCGGAACGGGAAGTATATATACCGTTTCATCAAAACCGGTATACGCATTAAGATCGGCGCCAAACTGCACGCCCATTTTCTGAAGAACATCTACCAGTTCATTTTTTTCAAAATGCCTGGTGCCGTTAAACGCCATGTGCTCGGTTAAATGAGCCAATCCTTGTTGGTTGTCATCTTCAAGTATAGAACCGGCATTCGTAACCAAACGAAGCTCGGCTTTGTTTTCAGGCGTGGTGTTTTTTCTGATGTAATAAGTTAACCCGTTGGAAAGCGTACCGGTTTTTATGGCCGAATCGAGCGGCAGCTTCATGTTTAAATCCTGTGCGCGGCCGTTACCGGCAACAAAGAGCGCAACTAACGCAAACGCAATGGCAGATAGGTTTTTAAGCATTATTGTAGAATAAAGTTTAGTGCAAAAGTATCGGAAAACAAAGGCTTTGTTTTATAAACAGATAATAAAGTAATGTGAAGGATTGAAGGAAAATTTTTTTAATCAACCATCGAAAAAAAAAGTCATTCCGGTCAAATCAGAACGACTTTGCCATTTAAAATTATTATTGCTATGCCTTATCTTATCAATGCTGCGCTTCATTCCACGTCTTCTCTCCCGCTTTCATTTTATCTATCGTTTGCAGGTAACCGGCTTTTTCCTCCTGCGTTACCAAATCGGCCGCTTTTTGCTCCCAGCTCATCGCTTCCTCTTTTTTACCCAGGCGGTATAAAATATTGGCATACGTATCCATAAAGGCAGGATTTTGATCTTCTTCAAAAGAACGTTTGCTCCAGTCTAACGCATTTTGCAAACAGGTTTCATCATTACAATTTTGAAAAACCGCCCAGGCAAAACTGTTAAGCTGATCTTCGCTCACATCATCGCCATACGATTTCATGTAAGTTACCACTGCCGGCCCAAATTTTTCCCAGTCTTTTGTTTGTATATAAAAAACCACTTTGGAATAAGCAGATAAAGAAGCTGCCTTTGTCGGATATTTTTCAGATAACGCATTGTCAATCTCACGCCAGTTGGGTTCCTGCAAATCTTTTACAGAAGTAACATCGGGCGGAAACAGTTTGGGATACACTTCTTCCTGCATGATAATATTCTGAACAATCGCATCAGCGGTTCCTTTGCCTAATACCGAATCTGCCTTATCAGCGTTTTGCAGCATGAGCTGAAAGCCCGGGTCACTGCTTTTTTGCGTGATGTTTTTCAGCAGCGTAAGATTCTCTGTCGTATATAAATTGGGTTGCGTGGCAAGATAATCACCGGCGATACGGTTTGCATTTTCCATATCATAAGCGCTCATTGATGCTTCGGTAAGACGATGCAAAAACCCGGAATCTTTTTTCCCTTTGTTATATTTTGCAAGCAGGCTATAATACTGCGTTTCGGGGTGTAAGGCTTCTTGTGTTTTAGCTATAAACTGGTCTGCCTCCGAAGAGCCGACGGCGCGGTGAACAAGTTCTCCGTTCGGGTTAAAAAATAAAAAAGTAGGATACACATTCACTTTATAATTTCTGGCCATGGCATGTGCCAACGCATACATTTTTTTCACTTCTGCATTGTCGGCTTCAGATGTATCAAGCTGCATTTTTACACAAATAAAATCACCGTTCATGGCATTGCCCACGGCCTCCTGCGGAAAAATATTCTTACTCATATATTTACACGGCCCGCACCAGGTGGTGTAGCAATCCATGAATATATATTTGTTTTCCGCTCTTGCTTTTCGCTGAATATCAGACCAGCTAAGATTGTGTTCAAAGTGAACGCCGGTGACATTTTTTTCAACTGTTTTTGCCGTATGTTTCTGTGCAAAAAGAGCAAACGGAAACAGGCAAACAAGCAGAAGAAGATGCTTCATAAGTTGTAAATTTAATTTGAAGGTAAAAAAGCGATTGTAAACAAAGCGTAAAAAAAACATCACAAAACAATCGTGCCCGCATAACGTACCTAATATTTAGTTATAAAATCTTTATAACGCTTCTTTTATTTGTGGCTTCGCGGTTCAAATAAGCTTGCTATTTTTATCGCTTCAAATTATCAGCATTGAAATCTATTTTAACCGGCAGGCAGGTAGCGTTGAGCGTTAAGCGGCTGGCGCATCAGATACTGGAAAATCATCTCGAATTAAAAAATACCGTTATCATCGGTCTGCAGCCGCGCGGCATTTATCTGAGCGACAGAATTGTGAACGAGCTGCACCCGCTTGTGTCTTCTTCCTCTATTTTATATGGCAAATTAGACATTACTTTTTACCGGGATGATGTGCGCAGTGCCTTACATCTTGCCAACACCACCGATATTAATTTCAGCATCGAAAATAAAAATGTAATAATCATAGACGACGTGTTGTGGACAGGCAGAACCATACGCGCCGCGCTTGATGCTTTGCAGGCTTTTGGCCGCCCTGCCAAAGTAAAATTGTGCGTATTGATTGACCGCCGCTTCAGCCGCGAGCTGCCGATACAGGCAGATTATGTGGGCAGAACCATTGATACGTTCGCATCGCAAAAAGTGATTGTGAAATGGAAAGAAAAGAGTGAAGTGGATGAAGTGGTGCTGGTGTGAGGTATGAGCCGTCAGCAAAAAGCTGATACCTGCTACCTTACACCTCATACCTTATTTTATTAAATCTGCTATCTTTGCCCTTTAATGAAACTATCCACGCCACACCTGCTGGGCATTAAAGACCTCACCAAAGAAGACATCAGCTTACTTCTTTCCACCGCCGCCCGTTTTAAAGAAGTGTTGCAGAGACCGGTAAAAAAAGTGCCTTCGCTGCGCGATATTACCATCGTAAATTTGTTTTTCGAAAACTCTACCCGCACACGCATTTCGTTTGAGCTGGCAGAAAAAAGACTAAGCGCCGACACACTCAATTTTACAGCTTCGGCTTCCTCTGTTTCCAAAGGCGAAACGCTGTTAGACACGGTAAATAATATTCTCAGCATGAAGGTAGATATGGTGGTGATGCGGCACAGCGCCAGCGGCGCGCCTCATTTTCTGGCGAAGCACATTCCGGCGGCAATCATCAACGCCGGCGATGGCATTAACGAACATCCGACACAGGCTTTGCTGGATGCATTTTCTATGCAGGAAAGATTGAACCGGAGCCTCGAAGGTTTAAAAGTGGCAATTATCGGCGATATTATGCACAGCCGCGTGGCACTGAGCAATATTTATTTACTTACAAAAATGGGTGCCGAAGTGATGGTGGCCGGTCCGCCAACGTTGATACCGAAATATATTCAGGAAGCCTTTGGGGTACAGGTAGAATACAGCGTAAAAAAAGCGTTACAATGGTGCGACGTAGCCAATGTGTTGCGCATACAACTGGAACGGCAAAATCAGCCTTTGTTTTCGTCTTTGCGCGAATATAATTTAGCATACGGTATTAGTAAACGGCTGCTGGATGATGTAAACAAAGAGATTGTAATCATGCATCCGGGACCAATTAACCGCGGTGTGGAACTTGACAGCGATGTAGCAGACGGATCGCATTCCATTATTTTAAACCAGGTAGAAAACGGCGTGGCGGTAAGAATGGCGGCGTTGTATTTATTGGCAGGCAGAGAAAATTAAGAAGGTATGGGGTGTGAGGTATCTGATACAGGTAAAAATCTAAGGCATTCATCATTCATAATTTATAACTCATAATTCTAAAAGAATGTCCCGTATTTGCCTGTTTCCCGGAACATTTGATCCTGTTACATTGGGACATAAAGACATCATAGACCGAAGTTTAAATTTGTTTGATAAATTATACATCGGCATTGGTAAGAATGCCAACAAACAACCGATGTACAGCGATGAGCAGCGACTAGAATGGCTGAAAGAAATTTATAAAGACGAGCCCCGCGTTGAGGCGCTGATTTATGAAGATCTTACCGTTGCATGTTGCAGAAGCATTGGCGCCACTTACATTCTGAGAGGCATTCGATATGTAAGCGATTTTGAATACGAAAAAGTAATCGCCGATATGAACCGAAGTCTTGATACAAACATTGAAACCATCTTTCTTACCTGCTCGCCTCAATATACTTCGGTGGCTTCTACATTGGTAAGAGACATCATACGGCACGGCGCTGATGCGGGCATGTTTTTGCCTGAGGCGGTAAAGGCTTCTATTTACAATTCTAAAGCTGTTTAAAATTTTGAATGGCGAGTTGTGAACAGCAAATAAGGTTTGTAATTTGTTTTCTCACTATATGGAAGCACAATCTTATAGCGATAATTTCTTCGCAACAACTTTAGCATTTATTCATTAAAAAATTAAATTTTAATAAGCGCAGCAACATTCGCTTCGTTAAAAACTCATTCACAACTCACTACTCACAATTCTCTTTATGTCTATCTGGTTTAAAAAAGATATTCTGATTGCAGACCTGCAAAACCGCGATGCCAATACATTAAGCGCCCATATGGGTATTGTATTTACCGAAATCGGCGACGATTTTTTATGTGCTAAAATGCCGGTTGACAATCGCACCCGGCAGCCGTATGGCATTTTGCACGGCGGCGCATCGGCGGCATTGGCTGAAACGGCAGGAAGCGTAGCCAGTGCGCTAATTATTGACACTACAAAATACAGATGCGTAGGATTGGAAATCAATGCCAACCACATTCGCAGCATAAAAGAAGGTTTTGTAACGGCAACTTGCAAACCCATTCACATAGGCAGGCAAACGCATGTGTGGGACATTCAGATTCGTGACGAAGCCACGCAAAAGCTAACCTGCATCAGTCGTCTTACGGTAGTTGTTTTATCCATATCGTAGCTTAGTTGTTTGTTTACTCTTTTTTAAAAACATTTCATCCGCTTTTCTCAAATAAAAAAATGGCGACCTTCACCCCGGAGAATATTTTGGGATGAAAAAAATTGTTGCTTCGGTTGTTGTTATTGTTTTGCTCGTTGCTGTTTATATCGCCTGGCTTACGTTTGGTTCTGCTACCAATTTTTCTTCCCGGCAAAAATATTTATACCTGTACGACAACCAATCTGCAAAAGAACAAACGCAACAGCAACTTGACGACAGCAATTATATCAATCATATCCGGTGGTTTAATTTGCTTGCCGGACAGTTTGATGTTTGGGAAAGACTAAAACCCGGACGATTTGAAATTAAACGGGGCGAAAGTGTGCTGGATGTAATAAGAACCTTGCGCAACAACCGGCAATCGCCGGTGCGACTCGTAATTAACAAGCTGCGAACCGCGAATGATTTTGCAAAGCTGATTGGCAAAAATTTTTCTACCGATTCCGTTCACGCGCTGCTGTATTTTACCACCAACGATTCGCTGCAAAAACTTGGTGTTGATACCAACACATTGATGACTTTGGTAATACCCGATACCTATATCATTTACTGGAACACATCGCTTACCAGAATCATGAACAGGCTGCAGAATGAAAAAGACAAATTCTGGACAGAAAACAACCGCCTCCAAAAAGCTGGTGCGCAGGGTTTTACGCCGGCGCAAATTGTAACCATCGCTTCGATTGTAGAAGAAGAAACCAATAAAAACGACGAGAAAGGAAATGTAGCCAGCGTATATATGAACCGCTATCATAACGGTATGCCGTTGGGTGCCGACCCGACCATTAAATTCGCCCTAAAAAATTTTGGATTGAAGCGCATTTTGTTCGGATATTTAAACGTGGCATCGCCATACAATACTTACCGAAACAAAGGCTTGCCGCCGGGGCCAATCTGCACGCCATCGGTAAAAACAATTGATGCGGTTTTAAATGCGCCTAAAACCGATTATCTTTTCTTTGTAGCCAAAAGCGATTTTAGCGGTTATCACCATTTTAGCAGCAACTATGCCGAGCATCAGCAATATGCAAAGCTTTATCAACGGGCATTGGATACGCTGATAAAAAACCGCATGATGAAACAATAACAGATGACCAAGATAGAACGCATATTCGTTACGTCGCCGCCGGTTACCGGCGTTCGTGCGCTGAGTAAAAAAATTACGCTGCCCGGCTTTCGCGGGCTTGCCTTGTATGATGTAGTAACAAGACTATCGGCTCAGATAAAAATGAACGGCTTAAACATTCGTGCAGCGGCAATTTCGTTCAACTTCATTACCGCCATACCCGCCATTACCTTGTTTTTGTGCATCCTGGTTCCGTTTGTGCCCGGCTCTAAACAGGTGTATGACCAACTGATATTATTTATTAAAGAGTTTACGCCCAACAGCGATACGCGTAAAATTCTGACACAGTTTCTGAATGATTTTTTTAATAAAAAGACAACAGGATTGTTATCAATTGGGTTTTTGCTGGTTGTATTTACATCTTCAAATGCCATGATGGGCATCATCCGATCGTTTGACAGATCAGTAACTGAAAAAAGAAAAACCAATTTTCTTGATAAGCGGTTGCGCGCCATCCGGCTCATCAGCACATTGATAAGTTTGCTTATCGGCACCATTCTTATTTCGGTGGGCCAGGGTTATGTTTTTACCAAAATCATGCAATGGGCAAATGTAAAAAACACGATGCTTATTACTTTAATTCAAAATTCGCGCTGGCTGGTCATCTTATTTCTTTTCATATACACGCTTGGCTATATTTACAAACATGCACCTACGGTGAAAACAAAAAGCAGGCTTTTTACGCCGGGCGCCGTGATAGCTTCGGTACTAATGATTGTCATTACCGGTTTGTTTTCCTACTGGGCGCAAAATATTTCTTCGTACAATAAAATTTACGGCTCTATCGGCTCCTTAATTATTCTGATGCTTCTTGTATTTTTAAATTCGATGATGTTGCTTATCGGCTACGAATTGAATTTAAGCATTGCTCACTTATCGGCAAAAAAGGAAAAGCAGAATAATGAATAAGGCCTTTGTTTTTTATCTTTAGATTTTAGTTAAAAAAAATCATTTAAAAAAATATAACATGGGTCTTGTATATGCAGAAATAGAACTGATTAATGGCGATGATCTGGCATTGGTAAGAAGACATTACATTGGTGAAGAAGAAGTAAAACGTATGCGTGTAACGGCGCTCGTAGATACCGGAAGCTATATGCTTGCCATTAACAAAAACATTCAGGAGCAATTGCAATTGCCGGTGGTGGAAACAAGAAAAGTACAAATGGCCGATGATACCATCGCAGAGTTTGAGGTGGTAGCACCGGTTAAGTTACGCTTTAAAAACCGGGAAACTACCTGTCGCGCCATGGTCTTACCTGGCGATAGCGAAGTTTTGTTAGGCGCCATTCCATTAGAAGATATGGATGTGCTCATTCACCCGCAACGGCAGGAACTGATCATAAACCCCGATCATCCTTATTTTGCGCAAATGAAGATGAAATAAAAAGTATTGTTTTTCAACACGGCTTTATACTTTGCCTGCCTACTTTTGCTTCATTTTATTTATGAAAAAAACAGCTTTCGTTTTTATATTTTTTTTATTCAATGCCTGCAACAACAGCGATACCGGCACCAACGTTTCTGACAGCAACAATCCGCCGCCCCCAACGCTTTCTTACCGCATGGTGAAGGAATACCCGCACGATACCACTTATTATACCGAAGGATTGATCTGGCACAACAATGCATTGTATGAAAGCACCGGTGAAGAAGGCGAAAGCCGGCTTGTAAAAACAGATATAAATAACGGCAAAGAAGAAAAAAAGGTTGACTTGCCCGCTGCCGATTTTGGTGAAGGTATTGCCATCATCGGTGATAAAATTTATCAGCTTACCTATCAGAACCACAAAGCGTATGTGTACGACCTGGCAACATTTAAAAAGCTTCAGGAATTTAATTTTCCTTATGAAGGCTGGGGCATGACCACCGATGGAAAAAATCTTATCATCAGTACGGGAAGCAGCAATTTATACTTTATAAATCCGGAAAATTTTACCATAAAAAACACGCTCGGCGTTTTTGATAACTATGGTCCGGTAAGCAGCATCAACGAGCTGGAATACGTAAACGGTTATGTATATGCCAATGTATGGCATGAAAAGAAAATTATTAAGATTGATTTGCAAAGCGGAAAAGTGGCTGGTGTCATTAACATTGGCGATATTTTAGCACAGGCAGGAAAATCTATTAATTATTCCGACAGCAAAAATTACGAAAAGGTGTTAAACGGCATTGCTTTCGATTCTGCAAAAAACAGCTTTTACATTACGGGTAAATATTGGCCTTCGCTGTTTGAAATCAAGCTGAATTAAGGGTTTCTCACAGATAACATGGATGAGCACAAATTTTTGAACCACAACGATACTAAGAGCACAAAGTGTTTGGGGCTTACATTCTTTTGCTTATTTTCATCTATGTTCATCCGTACCATCTGAGAGAGAAATTTATAACAAATATTCAATCCGAAACCAGTTTTAACCCGATTAATGAAATAATTAAGGTACATATAAAAAACAGTCGCCAGAAATCGGTAGGTTCTTTAAAAAACACAATGCCCACAATTACGGTTCCTATGCTGCCGATACCCGTCCATACGGCATAAGCGGTACCAACGGGAATGGTTTCAATCACTTTATACATCAGCCAAAGGCTGGCAAACAAAAAGAATAAAAAAGCAGCCGCCCATCCGGCAAATATAATGCCGTTGGTATCTTTCATTTTCGCCAGCGAAAGGCTGAACCCGATTTCAAGAAGACCGGCAATCAACAAAAGAAGCCAATTCATACCGTATAATTTTGCTCCGCAAAAGTATAGTTATAACGCCATCGCTTTCGCCGGATATGGCAAATACAATACCTTCGCCCATCATTAAACCGAGTATATGATAACGGTAGAATTGTCAAGAGAGCAACTCCAGTACGGATTTGTTGCTACGGATGCAAGCAACCACAGCATAAAGATTGATACCAGCCCCGAAACCGGTGGAAAAAACTTCGGTTCGCGGCCTATGCAGTTGCTGCTTATGGCATTGGCAGGCTGCAGCGCCATTGATGTTATCAGCATCCTGAATAAGCAACGGCAAACCCTTACCGATTATAAAATGAAAGTGCACGGAGAACGCGAACAGGGTATAGAACCATCGCTGTGGAAAAACATTACCGTAGAATTTCACTTATCCGGCGATGTTGATGCAGCCAAAGCGCAGCGTGCGGCAGATTTATCTATAGAAAAATATTGCTCGGTTGCTGCCACGCTGCGCGCTGCCGGAGCCACCATCAACTGGAAAGTAATTGTAAACAAAACGGCACAGGAAACCGTTTAATTTTTTTGATGAATAACAATAAAGACTGGCATCCGCAAACAAAAGCCATCCGCCTGCGCGGAGAGCAAACCTTACAGCACGAGCATTCTTCACCCATGTATCTCACCAGCAGCTTTACGTTTGATGATGCTGATACCATGCGCGGCGCTTTTACCGAAGAAAACGACGAAAACATTTACAGCCGTTACAGCAACCCTACCGTAGATGAATTTACTAATAAAATGGTGGCGCTGGAAGGTGCCGAAGCTGGCTTTGCCACAGCATCGGGCATGGCGGCGGTGTTCGCTTCTATTTTTTCGTTATTAAAACACGGCGATCATCTGTTGTGCTGCAGTTCTGTATTTGGCAGCACATTTACGCTCGTTACCAAATACTTGTCGCGTTACGGCATTGAGCATACCATGATAGCGGCAAACGACAAAGATGCCTGGCAACAGGCCATGAAGCCGAACAGCAAAATGATTTATCTGGAAACGCCAACCAATCCACAGCTTGAAATACTGGATCTGGAATGGATGGGGCATTTTGCCGGGCAGCACAATCTTATTCTTAATGTTGACAACTGCTTTGCTACGCCGGTGCTGCAGTTGCCCGTTACTTACGGAGCGCATTTGGTGGTTCACTCGGCTACCAAATGGATAGACGGACAAGGCCGCGTTTTGGGCGGTGTGATTGTAGGTAAAAAAGAATTGATCCGCGACATTTATCTGTTCTGCCGCAATACGGGTCCAACGCTTTCCGCCTTTAATGCCTGGGTGTTAAGCAAAAGTTTGGAAACGCTTGATGTGCGCATGGAACGCCATTGCAGCAACGCATTGCAAGTAGCCCGCGCATTGGAACATCATGATAAAATCAGTTGGGTAAAATATCCGTTTTTGCCATCGCATCCGCAATATGAAATCGCCTTAAAACAAATGAAAGCCGGCGGCGGCATTGTATGTTTTGAAATAAAAGGCGGCATAGAAAGCGGGCAGAAATTTCTGAATGCTTTGGAACTGTTATCTCTTACGCCAAATCTTGGCGATTCGCGCAGCATTGCCACTCACCCGGCAAGCACCACGCATTCCAAACTTACAGAAGAAGAGCGACTGGCTGTTGGCATTACACCGGGTTTGGTTCGTATTTCAACGGGTCTTGAGCATGTGAGCGATATTATAGCAGACATTGAACAGGCGCTGCAAAAAGCATGAGTTTTTTTCTCACAGATAACCCAAATCAACACAGATATAAGGAATAAAAATCAGTGATACAAAAAGAAAATGCTTTGTGCCTCTTTGTGTTTTCTGAGTCTTCTCCGATATACCAGGACAATCTTTGGTTTAAAAATTTTTGTTCTTTTGTGCCATCTGTGAGAGACATTTCATAAATCGGTTCCGCCATCATCGCTGATGGTAAAATTCTTTTTACCAGAATAATATCTGCTGTATTTATCAGTAACCGTTTGGGTTTGTTTTATGCCATTGATATATAAAATGCCTTCTTTCAGTTCGATGCGATACGGCTTGTTGGCCTCTATCAAACCATCGTTTTGTAAAGCGGTTTGCAAAGCTTTGTAATTGTGAAATTCTATCTTCGCTTCTTCCAAACTTTTCTGCGCCTCCTGCAACGATTTTTGCACCTGAATTTTCACGCTGTCCATATTCATTTTCTGCTCTGCCATTTGCTTCTGCGCCTTACTCATTTCAGCTTTCATTGCATCCCATCTGATGTTGCTGATTGCCATCTTCGCGCTGTCTAACGATTTCGAAATGTCCGTTTTCATTTGGCTCCAGTCAATATTTTTCATTGCCGCCTTTATCTCTTTATTTATTTTGTCATAATCAATCTCAGCCATCGCTTTCTGCACATCGGCATTTACTTTCTGGTAGTCAATTTTTGCCAATGCTATATTTATCTGCTGCATGACAGAATCAAGATTCAGTTGAAGGTTAATTTGATCCGAATAGGCTGACTTTGGTATGATGGTATCCTGCCCGGCCGCTTGTTTGTGATAGCTTTGCCAACCTGCTTTTTTCGGCTTTGGCTGCCAGGAAGCAATAATAAAAACAAGACCAAACAAACCAGCCATTTGAATTGTTTTTGACCAAAATACATTTTTCATAGTTTAATTTTTGAATAATTGAATATTTACGAATAAATTCGTATCAAACATACGATTATTTTCGTAAATACTTTTTTCACCCACTGCTTTTAGAAATATTTAACCCGAAACAGACAGAAACTGTTATTTGCTAACACCCTTTTCACGTGCTGCCGGTTTGTTATTATTTTACAGTACGTTTGTTGCCCTGTGTTGTTACATCAAACAATAATTATAAGTAAAATAAATTGATACGGAAATGAAATTCATCGTCTCGGCTTCGTCATTGTTAAAGCAATTGCAGCAGATCAGCGGCGTTATTAACGCCAACACCGTACTGCCGATACTGGAAGATTTCTCTTTTGAGATTACAGATAAAAAACTCAGCATTACGGCTACCGATTTAGAAACCGTGATGCAGGTGCAGATGGATGTGGAAAGCAATGAAAACGGCCGCGTATGCGTGCCTGCAAGAATATTGCTTGATTCGCTAAAAAATATTTCAGACCAGCCGCTTACTTTTTCAATAGATAAAAACTTTGGCATTGAAATTACCAGCAGCAACGGCAGGTATAAAATGATGGGTGAAAATCCGGATAATTTTCCAAAAGAGCCTGTTGCCGATGATACCAACAATTTCACCATGACCGGCAGCGCTTTGGTTACGGCCATCAATAAAACGTTGTTTGCCGTAAGCTCAGACGATTTGCGGCCTGCCATGACGGGCGTTTATTTTGAATTGAACAAAGACTATGTTCAGTTTGTAGCAACAGATGCGCATCGCCTGGTTCGATACAAGCGCACTGATGTAAGCTGTCCTAACAACGACAGTTTTATTGTTCCGAAAAAACCATTGAATTTATTACGAAATGTATTGCCCGATAATGATGATGAAATTACCATCGGCTACAACAGCAACCATCTGTTTGTAACGCACGGAACCACGCGTTTGATCTGCCGTTTGATTGACGCCCGTTTTCCCGATTACAAAGTGGTGATTCCAACCGATAACCCATACAAACTCGTGGTGAATAAAAACGAATTTCAGGGCGCGCTGCGGCGCATTAACGTATTCAGCAACAAAAGCACCAACCAGGTTGCACTTGCCATCAGCGGAAGCGAATTGCAGCTAACCGCGCAGGATGTTGACTTTAGCTTTGAAGGCAATGAGCGCATGAATTGCGATTACAACGGCGAAGATTTGCAGATTGCTTTTAATGCAAAGTTTTTAATTGAAATGCTGAACGCCGCCGATGATAACGAAATAAAAGTAGAATTGTCAACGCCAACAAAAGCTGGCATTGTAAAGCCTATAGAGCAGGAAGCAGGCGCAGATTTGCTGATGCTGGTGATGCCGCTGATGCTGAATAATTAGAGGTGTGAGGTATGGGGTTTGGGGTGTGGGTCTTTGGCTGCCAGTTTGGAAAACAAAGGCTTTTGGTAATTGATAAAAGACTTCGTTTTTATTTTTCACTTTTTCTTTTCACGTTTTTGCACCACTCCGCTTTCTAATACATACATGTCACCTGTTGCCTGGCAGATGGCAATGCTTTCTCCCGTAAAAGAAAGCTTATAACCATGCTCACTCATCCAGCCGGTTTGTTTTGCCGGATTGCCCGTTACTAAAGCATAGGCAGGAACCGATTTTGTAACCACCGCGCCGGCGCCAATGAATGCATATTCGCCAACAATAATACCGCATAAAATAGTTGCGTTAGCGCCAATGGTTGCACCTTGCCTGATAAGCGTTTGTTTAAATTCATGTTTGCGGCTGATGGCACTGCGCGGATTGACGACATTGGTAAACACAACGGATGGACCAATAAACACATTGTCTTCGCATGTTATGCCTTCATAAACACTTACATTGTTTTGCACTTTTACGTTGTTGCCCAACAATACGCCTTTGCCTATCATTACATTCTGACCGATATTACAATTTTCGCCGATTACGCAGTTTGGCATGATGTGGCAAAAATGCCAGATGCGAACTCCGTTGCCAATATTACAAGGCTCATCAATGTAAGAAGACGGATGTGCGTAATAATTGTTCATAGCTTTTGTTCCCTTCAAAAGTAAAACTTCTGCCGGCAGATACATAGATTGATTTACCTGTTTTATACCATCTGGATAATGAAAACTGACTGAATCATGTTATCGAAACGCAATGTCAGCCTGACTTTCAATCCCGCAATATTAAATGTCTTCACTCTTCAATGAATATTATTGCAGGTTTCAATTTACAATCAGGTCTCTCAAAAAAAACTTTATGTTCTGCAATGCATTGGTTTTTTATTATTTGCATATTGACTTATCAATAATGCCCAAACTGGCCTGGTTTTAACTACTTATCAAACTGAAATAAAAAATATGAAACAATCAACCAGGAAGACAATCGTATTCGGGCTAATTGCCGGCATGCGCACTACGTATGGGTTGGCTATTCTTAGTCATTATATGCAAAAAAAACAAAGCGTAGCCTTACGGCATTCAAAGCTAAGGTTTATGCAATCGCCTGTTACGGCTACCCTGCTTACAGTGCTTGGCGCCGGTGAATGTTACGGAGATAAGCTACCGAACACACCTGCCAGAATAAAGTTTCAGCCGCTTGCCGCGCGTATGCTGTCGGGCGCTTTGTCGGGTGCAGTTATAGCAACAGATAGAAGAGATGATGTAAAAAAAGGCGCACTAACAGGAAGTATTGCAGCACTAACGGGAAGCTTTGCCTTTTATTTCATTCGAAAATATCTTGACAAATTACCCAACGTCAGAGACGTATATGTGGGAGCAGCAGAGGATGTTCTTGCACTTTCTGCCGGAATTATAACCATCAGCAAATAAATTTTCTATCTTAAAAAAAAGCGAATTAAAGCACTGTGATTTTAATAAGCAGAAATGCGTTTCCTGTAAAACCTGTTCTTTTCTGCTCGTGTTTATGCTTTGCCGTGCCATCATCAATAAAATAATTGAGATTTACCGTCGTTTGTTCCAAAGAAACGAATCGTATCTGTTTGTATAATGAAAGAAATTCAAAATGAAAAAGCAAAAATGAAAACCAGAACTACTGGTTTTCAGGTGAAAAACATCATCTTTTTACTTTTGAATTTTTACTTTTATTTCCTTACATAACGCTGTCATACATTTGCGATCACCACCGGAAATTTTATACAAATGCAGGCAACCATTACAGCAACGCAAAAACAGTTCAAACCAACCTTCAGGCTATTAGATGCCACCATGATTGTTGCAGGCTCCATGATTGGTTCCGGCATTTTTCTGGTAAGCGCCGATATGACGCGAACGGTTGGCTCTGCCGGCTGGTTGATTTTATTATGGATTTTAACGGGTGTGCTAACCCTGATAGCGGCGCTGAGCTATGGCGAATTAAGCGCCATGTTTCCCAAAGCTGGCGGTCAGTACGTATATTTAAAAGAAGCTTACAATCCGTTAATCGCCTTCTTGTTCGGCTGGAGTTTTTTTGCCGTTATCCAAACCGGAACCATTGCTGCCGTTGGCGTTGCTTTCAGCAAATTTGCCGCGTATATCTTTCCTGCCCTGAGCGAAAATAATATCATTGCCGATGCCGGTTTTTTACACATCAGCGCAGCGCAGATCACGTCTATCTTACTCATTGTTTTTCTTACGTGGGTTAATACCCGGGGCGTAAAAGAAGGTAAAATGATACAAACCATTTTTACCCTTACCAAGCTTGCCGCTTTGTTCGGCTTAATTATTTTTGGTTTTTTATATGCCGGCAAAACGGTATGGGCAGATAACTGGAGCACAGGTTTTTCGCTCGGCAAAATGGAAGGCAATGTATTGATACCCTATTCCGGCGCCGCCATAATCGGAGCTATTTCCGGCGCCATGGTGGGCAGCCTGTTCAGCAGCGATAGCTGGAACAATGTAACTTTTATTGCGGGTGAAATTGAAAACCCGAAACGCAATATCGGTCTGAGTTTATTTTTGGGAACGCTGATAGTTACTCTTATTTACACCGCCACCAATCTGATGTACATTGCCGTAATGCCGTTGCAAAGCATTGCCCATGCGGAGAACGACCGGGTGGGTGTGGAAGCCGCCAAACTGATTTTCGGCAGTGCCGGAACCAAAGTAATTGCCGTGATGCTGATGGTATCTACATTTGGCTGTAACAACGGGTTGATTTTATCCGGCGCGAGAGTGTATTACACCATGGCGAAAGATGGTTTGTTTTTTACGCAGGCAGGCGATTTAAACAGAAACGCGGTGCCGTCTAAAGGCTTGTGGATACAATGTTTTTGGGCGTCTGTATTGTGCCTTAGCGGCAAGTATGGCGATCTGCTGAATTACATCATTTTTACGGTTCTCATCTTCTATATTCTCACCATTGCAGGCGTGTTTGTGTTGCGCCGCACGCGACCCGATATTCCGCGACCTTACAAAGCTTTTGGCTATCCGGTATTGCCATTCCTGTACATTCTTATGGCGGGCGTTATATGTGTTTCATTGCTTGTTTATTATCCCGATTATACCTTTCCGGGATTGCTTATCGTATTGATCGGAATACCTGTTTACTATATGTTTGGAAGAAACAAACACGTAATAGAAGAAGCACCTGTTGAAGACAGAAATGCGGATGAAACGTAACATTTCAGGCTTTTGAAAAAAGCCTGAAATACCGTTTCATAACAACAAAACTTATATTGAAGATGTTTGGTATGATGACAGTAAAAGCTATATCAGCATTGTGTTTTGATAACAGGCTCAAGCCATTTTTATTACGCAAGATGCAATGCAGGATTGTATAAAAACGAAACTTATTTCTGATTACACAAATTTCATTTTCTCATACTTCTTTCCCAAAATCTTTTCATCATCGGCACCCAGCCATTTGTGTAAAACTGTTGCATATACGTTCTTAAAATCAACCTGATATTGCAAATCGCCATCTTTCAGATTGCTTAAATCCGGCATTGGCGTTATCAATCCTTTCTGTTGCAAACCGCCGCTTAGCAAAAGCATGTTATTCGCCGTTCCATGATCTGTGCCGCCGCTTGCATTCTGCGCCACGCGCCGTCCAAACTCGCTGAACGTAAACAGCAATACATCATCAAACCGGTTATTGGCTTTCATGTCTTTTATAAAAGCGGTAACAGCATCATTCATTTCTGTAAATAAACGTTGCTGTTGCGGCTGCTGATTTATATGCGTATCAAAACTGCCATGACTTACATAATAAATCTTTGTATTGATGTCTGATAAAATGAGCGATGAAATGGTTTTTAAACTGTTACCCAACTGTGTTTTCGGGTAATCAGCGGCAGAAGGATGCAGCCTGCTTTGCTCAAAAATATAACCGGCACTGCTCAATGTTTCCGCCATGGTTTTGTATAAGTAATCAACCGGTTTTTCATGATGTTCATCCGAATGATGACCGGCAGATAACGTTTTAAAATAATCTTCATGGCTTGTATTATACAATCGCTTCGGATCGCGCAGCGCAATGCCTCTTTCGTTGTTGCCTTTTAATGCAAGACTTAACGTATCATCCATTTCCAAAGCCTGCGTGGGTTTATCGCAGCCTTTGCACTGCGCATCCAGGTAACGCCCGATCCAACCGCTTTGCCAGGTTTCATTGCTTTCGCTTCCGCTTTGCCAGATGTCCATGCTACGGAAATGACTGCGGTCGGGATTGGGATAACCCACACTGTTGATGATGCCCAAACTACCATCGTTATACAAGTCGGCAAAACCCTGCAATGCAGGATGCAAGCCTGCATCATCCGTAATCATCACCGCTTTATCTTTCGATAAACCAATGCCCGGGCGGGCGCTTTTATAAATGTCATTGCGAACCGGAATTACGGTATTCAATCCATCGTTGCCACCGCTTAACTGCAGCACCACAACCACTTTATTTTCCCGCGTTACAAACGGTGTTTTGTTTTCAAAAGCTTTTAAAAATTTCGGAATCATAAATGAACCGGTAGCTAAAGTTCCCGTTTGTAAAAATTGTCTGCGTTTGAGAAGCATTTGTATTGTATTAAGTAGTATGTATTATGTTGTAAGTAGTGAGACAAAGCATAACAGGTGTATTATATAAAAAGTATAATGACAAATCTAAAAAGTGTATAGATTACATAACAAAGTTGAATTGCAAAAGGCAATCATATTACTTCATACTTACTACATAATACAATTTACCTAACGCATTATACAACCTCTTAACACATCTGATATTCCGGCGTACTCATTAACGCAATCGCCGTTGTTTGTATATAAGAATTGCGGGTGGCGCTATCCGTAATTTGCTG
Organism: Ilyomonas sp.; assembly: GCA_965219515.1. GTDB lineage: Bacteria > Bacteroidota > Bacteroidia > Chitinophagales > Chitinophagaceae > Ilyomonas. Next base: position 3,863,177 of record OZ244776.1, on the reverse strand, counting down.
CACAGAATTTTGACTTACAGAAGCGAAAGGAGCCTGCAATAATGTAGTTTTCAATATAGTGAATAAATGATCTTTTTTTACATCGGCAAATTCGTTTACAAAGCTTGCCCAGTCTATGTTTGCGCGAAGCCGGAATTCATCGTTGCCTAATGCTTTTGCGTTGCCGCTTTTCACATTGCTGAATCTGTCGCTTACGCCCATCTGCACATCATCGTCCTGCTTTGCCGTTAAGTAAAACGTATCATCATCTTTCAGAAGTTGCGGAATACGCAAACGAAGCAGTAAGGTTGAACTGTCTATCCACGATTTACCACCCGGCCAACCCGCCACATTCGGCGGGTAAAACAGCAATTGCCCCAATGCTTTTTGCAATAATAACTGTATGCCTTCATTGTCCATCTGCATCGGTAAAACACGGCGAATGCCAGCCAGTAATTCAACCGGCGATTTAATATTGGCGCCAATGTTTTTTTCTTCGTAAAACCAATCGCCGGTAAACATGTCATCCAGCAAAGACTGTATATTATAGTTGCTTTGATAGAAGCGTGAAGCCAGCCGGTTTACTTCGTTTTCATCAACCGTTTCGTTTACAAAATACCGATACATTTTTCGGGTGATGAATTGCGCCGTTTGCTTTTGTTCAAGAATGATAGTCAGCGCATCATCGCCATTAAAACTGCCTTCTTTGCCAAGAAATTTTTTGTTGCTATTATCATGAAAAAACGGGCGGAATATAAAGTTGCCTTCCTTATCAAAACCCCAGCCGGTAAAGGCCCGCGCGGCTTCTTTCACATCATCTTCAGTATAGTTGCCTCTGCCCATCGTGAACAGTTCCATCACTTCGCGCGCAAAGTTTTCGTTGGGATGCTGTTTGCGGTTTTGCTGGTTGTTTAAGAAGCTTAACATCGAAGCGCTTTTACTAACCGCTTTCAGCAAATCGCCGAAATTGCCAAGCGCATTGTTACGAATGATATTCAGCAACAACTGCTGGTAGTAGATGTTGATGGTTCGCGAAGCGAAATGACCATGCCAGAAGAGCGACATTTTTTCGCGAAGCTGTGCCTGCGATGTTATCATTTCGTTCAGCCAGGTTAGGTTCAGTTCTTTTAAACTCCCGCGTGTTTGGCGGCGAATTTCTTTCCTGATATTGGCAGACAAACCATCCTTTTCCATTACTTTATTGGCTGCGCTTTTATTGTCTGTCATCAGCTTGTTCAACGAATCGGATGTTACCAAAATTTCTTTCGGTGAAGCCGCGGACATTGCGCGGACAGAAGTATATAATTCATCTGTGCGCTTACCTGATAAGCCTTGTATTTCGTTTGCGGTAATGCCAAAACCAGCGCGCCACAGCAAATGCTGATTTTTTGTTTGTATGCTGACCAAAATAATTTTTGGTAACTGACATGGCGATGCGGGATTGGTTTAATAAAAGTTGTGGGTTTTACGTTATAAGTTATAAGTTGTGTATGCCACATGAATGATTCATTTTTATCAACCTGTTTCAGGCATGTACACCCATTTCTTCATTTTGTAATTTCCACAATCGGTTTGCCGGTGCAGCCGTCTGGCATTTGTATTTGCAGCATTGCGGCCAGCGTTGGTGCAATGTCGTTCATGTAAGTAACGGCATTGGTTTTGCCTGCGCGAATGCCCCACCCCATCCACACCAGCGGAATATGCGCGTCGTAAGGATAATATACGCCATGACCAGAGCCGCTGTTCCTATAACCCGCCAGTGCGCCGGGTTGCAGAATGTATTGTATATCGCCGCTTTGTCTGGCATTATAACCGTTGGTTATCATGGTTTTTAACGGCTCGGGTAAGGTTGTATTGGTTACACGTTTTAAATCAACAACGTTTACAATCTGCGGCATTTGCATCATTTGCTGCATGATGAAATCTTTTACATCGGTCATGGTTTTACCAGCAGCCATTATGGCATCATTATTTAAATAAATCTGATAATTTTCTATATCGGTAATGCCATTGTAAATCCCTTCTTGCTTTAGCAAAGAATCAAGCGCGCTTTTCAATTTTCTTTCATCAAAAGAGCCGCCGGGCAGCTTGTGCTCTTTTAAAAAACCGGGCGCATGAACTACGCCGTGATCGGCGGTGAGAAAAACGGTGTATTGATTTTTGCCGATCGTTTTATCTAAATATTGAAAAAACGAAGCCAGGTCTTTGTCAAGCCGCAAATAGGTGTCTTCTGTTTCGATGGAATTGGGTCCGAACTGATGACCCACATAATCGGTAGATGATAAACTAACGCACAGCATATCGGTAACATGTCCTTTACCAAGATGATCGTTGTCTATGATTTTTTTTGCAAAATCAAGCGTGTATGTATTGCCAAAAGGCGAAGACGCCAGTATTTCGTAAGGCTCTTTCTCCGTTCCTTTCAGCGTATGCGGAAAAACGGATTGCGTTTCATTGCTATACTTTCCTTCATAGCTTTCGCCATCGGCTGTGCTTTGCGTATAAGTATTTACAGGATATAATGTTGACCAGGGTTTTGCGGTGTATTGCGAAGGTAGTTTCAGGGCATTAAAATCATTTACCCAGCCTGGCAGCGAATCCATATAATAAGAGCTTGAGATGAATTTGCCAACCGTTCCGTCGTACCAATACGCGGCGTTGGCGGCATGACCTGCCGGTAAAATAGCGCCGCGGTCTTTAATGGCAACGCCAACCACTTTGCTTTGAAAATTAGTTGAAAGTCGCAGTTCATCGCCGATGGTGGAAACCAGCATATTACGCGGGCTCATCATGCCTTCCGTTGAAGGGCTGCCGATTGTATTTTCCGTTGTATCGGCTGTGCAATAAATTATCTTTTTTAATTCGCGGCTATACCAGTTGTTGCCTGCAATGCCGTGCACCGCCGGAACAGAACCCGTATAAATACAGGTATGACCGCAGGCCGTAACCGTTGGCGTATAAGGAATCATGGTGTTTTCGCAGGAGAAGCCTTCGCGCAGCAAACGCCGGAAACCATCATTTGTATAACGGCCGGCATAACGGTACAAAAAATCCCAGCGCATCTGGTCAACCACAATGCCAACCACAAGTTTGGGACGTTTTGTTTGCGGTGCGGCCGGCTGCGCAAACAAAGGCGATTGAACAATGGCAAAACACAAGGCGCATAAAACAAATGCCTGTTTGCAATGCAACGCAATAAAGACTTTTAACCGATAAATCATACAAAGTGTTTTTCTGAATCAGAATACTATCCGTCCGATTCTGTAGCTGCAAAAGTATAGCGAAAGGTTGTTTGCAGAATTGCTTTACAATTACTTAAGATTAGCAGATAAAAAAGAGTTCAGGCTGTTGTTCGTAATGTTAACTCTATTGCCTCAACCGCTTCTCTTACATCGTGCACACGAAGAATGTTAGCGCCTTTCAGCAGCGCGATGGTATGTAATACGGTGGTTCCGTTCAATGCTTTATCGGGTGTTGTGTTGAGTGTTTTATAAATGGTTCCTTTGCGCGAAAGACCTGCCAGTATTGGCTTTTGAAGCATTTTAAATATGTGCAGGTTGTTTAGCAATTCAAAGTTTTGCGCAATCGTTTTGGCAAATCCAAAGCCCGGATCAATGATAACATCGTGAATGCCTGCTTCGCTACATGCGTTTGTTTTTTGTATAAAATAATCAAGTACTTCTTTGGTTACATCTTCGTATTGCGCGTGTTGCTGCATGGTTTGCGGCGTACCTTTAATGTGCATCAGAACATACGGCACAGAAAGCGAAGCAGCGGTAGCAAACATGGCATCATCTATCATTCCGCCGCTGATATCGTTGATAATACAAGCGCCGGCTTTCACTGCCTGTTTTGCCACATCAGCATAGAAGGTATCTATGGAAAGATAAGCCGCGCTATAATTGTTATGTATCGCTTCTATTATTGGCAACACCCTGTCGCCTTCTTGTCCGGCGCTGATTCGTTCGCTTCCCGGCGCCGTGCTTTGCCCGCCGATGTCAAGAAAGGTTGCGCCTTCATGCAGCATGGTTTCGGCTTGTTTCAATGCGGCTTCAACGGCAACAGCGCGGCTGTTTTTATAAAATGAATCCGGCGTTGCGTTGATGATTCCCATCACAACCGGCTTATCAATCAGCAACAATTTTCCTTTGCAGTTAAGCGTAAACAAGATTTTATTTTATTGCGAAATAAGACCGATAAAATGATTTCAACAAACGAACGGCTTGTGTTTGTAATAAGGCGGTTAAACAAAACGGCGCATCATAACCAAGTACGATAACGCCGCTCTTCACACCTCTGCTCTTATTTTTGTTTATTCAAATTGTAAACGTCTCATTTCTTTTTTTCCATCAATAGAAAATACAACCGTATAAATGCCTGCGGGTAACTCGCCGAGATGAAAATGCCCGTTGTTAACACCGGCATCCGCCATCATATTGGTTTGGGTAATTCTTCTGCCGTTCATATCATACAACTCTACCAGCAAGGTTCCGGGTTTATCGGCGTTAAACTGCAGCATCAGATGTCCCGGACTACTGATGGGATTGGGACTTATCTTAGCGATAATGCCACCCTTTATTTTGTCGTTTTTATATAATGCAATTGGCGATAGCTGCGTTTTTCCGTCCCGGTCAACAATCTCTAAAGAATAGTAAATATACCGGCTGTTTGCGTTATCATCGGTGTAGCTATACGTTTTTTGTATAGAGGAAGTTGCGCCTGCATTTACGCGACCAGCTTCCATAAACGTTTTTCCATCGGTACTTTTTTGTATGGCGTAATAGCTTACGTTTTGCTCAGTGGCAACCGTCCATTTCAGCAGCGCTTTATTTTCCGGCGTAACGGTAGCCGTAAAGTTCAGCAGCGTAACCGGCAATACAGACGATACATTTATGGTGCCTACCATACCAAAGGCAGCGTGCGGCTTACAAATATAATCGTAGGTCCCGGCAACGGTAAGCTTATAGGTAAATGATGTGCTGCTTTCATTCATCAAAACGTCCCAGGCGGCGGCCCCTGCGGGAATGGTTTTAGAAGTGGTGGTATGATTGCCTTCTACCCAGTTCCAGACAATTGTATCTCCGGCAATGGCGTTTACGGTGGCATCGCTAAACTGAAAATTGGCAACCGAAATTGTATGAACTGTTGCATGCGCCATAGACAGGCATCCGAATAAAGTGGCTGCAAGAAGTACATGTTTTTTCATAAGAAATGTTGTTTGGTAAATGAAAACGGGAATGGAAGAAGAAGGGTTGCCCTAATCTAAAAAAATAATTATTATAAAAAAGGACCGTAAAATAAACCGAACAGGCAACCTTTGCTTTTGAAGTAACGTATTTACCGGTATCAAAAGCAACAAAATCGTTTGAGTAACATCAGAGATATAATCAGTGGCTGTACGCATAACCATCATCCAAGCCAGAAACAGCTTTATGAGCGGTATTATGGCTATGCGTTAAAAACGGTATTCCGATATATTTTTAACTACGATAAAGCGGTTGATGTGGTGAACGATGGCTTTGTAAAATTATTCCGGCGGTTCGATCAGTTTAAAGCGGATGACAAAGAAAACGAAGAGCGGATGCTGATGGGATGGATACGCCGTATTATGATTAACAATGCCATTGATGAGCTTCGCAAACATAACATGACGCCCGAAACCGGTTATACATCTGATGCCGTATGGGAAGAAACAAACGGCGCAGATAATGCCGATCAGTTATTGTTGTACAAAGATTTGATTGGGCAGGTAAGAAAGCTGCCGCCTATGTACAGAGCGGTTTTTAACATGTACGTGATTGACGGACTAAACCACAATGAAATTGCAGAATTGCTGAACATAGCCGTCGGTACATCAAAATCGAATTTATGGAAGGCAAGAAATTTATTGCAGGCGCACCTTAAAAAGCAGGAAAACAACAGCGAATTATGGGGGATTTGAACAACGATAAAGATAATCTGTTTCAAGACGCGGCAGAGCAATACCCGTTAAAAACGGATGACAGCAACTGGGAAAAAGTGCTCGCCGGTTTGCACGATGGCAATGCGACTGCACCGGTTGCAGCAGATAATAAAAAGCGCAACAAAAGACTGCTTTGGCTGCTGTTGCTGCTGCCATTGCCACTGTTGTATTTATTTAAGAATAATCATACCGGAGCAAACAATAAACAATCTGCGATCATCAACAAAACAGAACATAACAGGATATACGACTCAATTTCTTCAGATCATAAAAAAATGCCGGAAACCGTTACGCAGCCGCAGGTTTTTTTACCCGAAAATAAAATGAGCAATGCCGTAAGCGATGCGCATAAAAAACCGGAAACTGCTTCCGCTTTTCAATATAATAACACAAAGAATGCAGATAAAGAAAATGCAATTATAAAGAAATATACAAATAGAAAAAAAGCAATTGATGCGTTTGATAACGATAACAAAACAAACGGGGAAAGCGAAGCGCAACGCATTGAAAAAAACAAACCTGACGATAAAAAAAATAATGATACCGAAAAGCAACCGGCAGAATTATTATCACGTATTCAAAACAAAACATCAGCATACAATAACAAAAACATTAGGGAAGCACAAAAGCAAGTAAGCAGCGATCCGGCAACTAAAAATATAGTGGATGATGCGGTTGCCAAACATACGGATTCAACTAATAAAAAGAAGAATGCCAAAATTACTGAAACACAGCAGCGGAAAGGCTTTTATGCTGGTTTGTCGGGTAGTTTTGATCTTAGTAATGTAAAGCTGCAACGGATTAACAAAGCAGGTTACGGATTAAATGCGCTGGCAGGCTATCGCTTTTCAAAACATCTTTCTGCTGAGACGGGAATCAGTTTGAGCAGGAAGAATTATTACAGCGACGGGAAATATTTTGATAAGAAAAAAGCGAAGATTCCTGATGTGGTAAATATTTATTATTCCAACGGCTATTGCAATATGCTTGAAGTGCCGGTGAACGTAAAATATGATTTTGCTTTTCATAAAAAAAGCAACCTGTTTGCCACCGCCGGTTTCAATTCTTACATTATGAAAAAGGAAAGCTATTTCTATCGGGGCGATTACAATATGATGCGCGTATATGACACCACGAGAAACTACCGCAATTCGGGCAGCAATTTGTTCAGCGTTGCCGGTTTCAGCATTGGTTATGAGCTGTACCTGAATCAAAAATCTGCGTTGCGGGTTGAGCCTTATATAAAAGTTCCGCTGCATGGAATCGGCATTGCCAACATGCCCATTATGAGCACTGGTATTTCAGTTGGTTTTACGCGTAAATTTTAATACAACAGGGCAACCGTTCCGGAGCGGGAAAAATAAACAGACAAAGCGCAAACACGTTATTGCGTTACACATTTCATTCATTTAATCATACCATTCAGTCATGCGAAAAAAGCTCGTTTTTTTCATCGGTATCGTATTGCTGTGTCTCATCAGTTGGGGTTTCTTTTTATACAACAAACCGCATGTTGGCGTAGGCAATGCAAAGCCTGATGTAACGATGCTGGCTGATGATTTATATAAGCAATACAATGAAAATGAAACAACCGCGAATCAAAAATTTTTAAACAAAGTCATTGCCGTTACCGGCACCGTTGATGAAGTGAATACAAGCAACAACGCTTTTGTTATTCTGTTAAAAAAAGCTGATGATATGGGTGGCGTAAGCTGTAACTTATTTACCAATACCAATGCAAATATCCAACAAGGCAAAACAGTAACCATCAAAGGCAGATGCACCGGTTTTCTGATGGATGTGGCGCTTACCGATTGTGTGGTGCAACAATAACAATCATTACAATTAAAACGAAACATCATGAAAAAAGCAACCAACGTTGTTATGGCTGTGCTATGCATTGCAGTTATTATCGGCGTAAGCTGTTCTAAAAGCAGTGAAGATGAGCTTGGCCCGCAAAATCCGCCGGCGTGCGATACCGTAAACATGACCTATTCGGCTGATGTGGTGCCGATACTGCAAGCCAGTTGTTATAGCTGCCATGGCAATGGGCAAAAAGACGGCGGTATTGCGCTGGGCACTTACGCCGATGTAAAAATACAGACGGATAACGGGGCTTTGCTGGGTGGCATTACTCATGCGGCCGGCTATGTGCCAATGCCGCTGGGCGGAGCAAAATTGTCTGACTGTAACATTGATAAAATAAAAGACTGGATCAATCGCGGAGCGGTAAATAACTGAGTAGATATCAGATGTCAGCTATCAGCATTCAGCATTCAGCTATCAGCATTCAGCATTCAGCTATCAGCATTCAGCATTCAGCATTCAGCTATCAGCATTCAGCATTCAGCATTCAGCATTCAGCATTCAGCATTCAGCTTATCATTCAACCATTCATAAATATATTCTATGAAAACAATATTTATTTCTTTTCTTTTCTCAATGGTCAGCGTTTGTTCTTTCAGCCAGATTTATATGACACGTAATGGGCGTATTTCCTTTTTTTCCGCTACGGATAAAGAAACCATCAATGCGGCGAACAACCAGGTATATGCGGTGATAGACGCCGGTAAAAACAACATCGCTTTCGCCTTGCTGATGAAAAGCTTTCAATTTGAAAAAGAACTGATGCAGGAACATTTCAATGAGAATTATGCTGAGAGTGATAAATTTCCAAAGGCATCTTTTAACGGCTCTTATTCCGGCGATGTAAACGTGGCAAAAGACGGCGTTTATAAAGTAATGGTAACAGGCAATCTTACCATTCATAACGTTACAAAACCGGTAGAAGAACCGGCAACACTTGAGGTAAAAAACAACACAATAACCGGCAAAGCGCAGTTTAAAATAAAGCCGGAAGAGTATGCTATTTCCATTCCTTCCCTGGTAAGAGAAAAGATAGCAAAAGAGATGACGATTGATGTGATGGTGAATTGTTCTCCCAAATAAATAATGTATGATGTACAAACATTTGATTTGTTTTTTTATTGCCGGCATTTTGTTTTTAGCTGTAAAGGCGCAGGACTCAACTTTACTAAATATGCTGAACGATTCGATGCAGGCTAATGCAAAGCCCGCTTACGTTACGGGCACTTTTAAAGGTGTGCATGTCATCAACATGCAAACGGTAGAAATGCCCGCCCGCGGCGCACTCAATTTTATTATCATGCACCGCTTTGGTAAGCTGAACGATGGCGCATACAACTTCTTCGGGTTAGATAATGCAACCATTCGCCTGGGTCTTGATTATGGTATTACCAATCGCTTATCCGTTGGCATTGGCAGAAGCTCGTATTTAAAAACATTCGACGCGTATGGCAAGTATAAATTGCTCAGGCAAACCGATGGCAATAACGCCATGCCGGTAACAGCCGATCTTTTAACCGGCATCACCAGTTACACGCAGAAATACAGCGATAAAAATTATCTCAATGCCAGATACCGGACGGCTTATTTTACACAATTATTACTGGCAAGAAAGTTCAGCAACAGAATTTCTTTACAAGTTGTTCCAACCTGGCTGCATTACAATCTGGTGCCATTAACACGAGACAAAAATGATGTGTTTGCTGTTGGCGTTGGCGGCAGAATAAAGATTACCAAACGCATGAGCATCAATGCAGAATACAATTTTGTTCCTGATAACCAATTGGTGTCTCAGGAAAGGCACAACTCGCTTTCGCTGGGATTGGATATTGAAACCGGCGGACATGTATTTCAATTGATATTTACTAACTCGCAGGCAATGACAGAACCCCAATACATCGGGCAAACAACGGGCAGATGGAGTAAAGGCGATATCTTTTTCGGGTTTAATGTATCGCGCATTTTTAATATTACCGGTTATGCCAAAAGCAAAGCTATTTATTGATGTGATGGTTGTTGCAACTACTGCTGTATTCATTCTGCTATATGGCATCATATTATCCGGATACTGAAATGAATTTGAATCGTGTTATCAAATGTATGATGGCTGAATTTAAATGGTCTGTGCACTCACTGTAACTCCGGGGGAAAAATGATAACATTGTCATTGCGAGCTTAGCGAAGCAATCTTTGGACTGATTTATATCAGGATTACGAATGATAAACCGGATTCTTTCATTGGCACAGATTGCTTCGCTAAGCTCGCAATGACGAACAACAATAATTTTCAAACAATCATTTACGGTTTGCATAAACGATTCTGCGGTTTGCCGGACGCAGATACCACGATAAAACAGTAAGTACAACAAAAACAAAAGGAGCAATCCATTTTACAACATCGTCGCCGCTAACGACATGTGAAATTACCGCGCCGGTAAGCACGAAAAAGAAACCGGCATACGCCCACTCTTTCAGCAGCTTATAGCCCGGCAACAGCAAAGCGATAGCGCCTAACAATTTCCATACGCCAATGAATTGCATGGCATACAAGGGATAGCCAAGATGAACGAAACCATCTGCATTGAATTTTGCTTTTAGAATTTGCACGATACCGCCGGTTACCATCCCGAATAATAACAGGCAGGTAACAATCCAATACCAGGTGCGTATTCTTTTTTCTTTTACTTTTTTATCATCTGCCATAACAAATGTTGTAAGCTGTTTGTGTAAATTCTTTTATGCCATAATGATTGAAACAAACAAAACAGGACAGCCATTATTTCGTTTTCAAAATTTTACTTATTCTGGCTTGTATGGTTTGCTTATCGGTTCGTGTTTTCGCTAATGTGAATGCTTTTTCCAGACAAGCTTTCGCCTTTTCGTTATCAACGTCCCTGTACAGTTCGCCGAGCAGAATAAAGTAAAAGTGGTTGTAGGTAAATGAAAGCCGTTCCGCTTCTAACCTTGCCGTTTCTTTTCCTTTTAATTTATACAAAGCATAGATCCGGTTAAGCGCCGCAGCGGGTGAATAACGGATGGCCAACAGCAAATCGTAATGATGCAGAATGCTTTGCCATTTTTCATCCGAATCTTCTTTACTGCAGTGCCAGAAAGCAATGCCCGCTTCCAGATGATACGAGCTGAGTTCGCTGCCCTGCGCAGACAATTGCAGATGTACATTGCCCTGCGCTATCAATTCCTTATTCCATAAGGCTTCGTTCTGGTCTTCATACAAAATGATGTTTTGACAATTGTTTTGCCGGGCATCAAACCGCGACGCATGAAAACACATCAGGGCAACCAGCGCATTCGTTTTCGGAATGTTTGTTCTGCTATATTGTGTTAACAGCAAACCCAACCGCAGCGCTTCAAGGCATAAATCTTTTCGCAAAGTTTGATTTTGCGTAGCGGAATAATAACCTTCATTGAAGAGCAGGTAGATAATGCAAAGCACATTGTCGAGACGTTTGTCAATTTCTTTTTCAGGTGGCAATTCCGGTTCCGCGCCTTCGCTTCTTACTTTTTCTTTTGCCCTGAATAATCGCTTGTTAATGGTTTCCTTGTTGCTGAAAAAAGCCTCGGCAATTTCGTCAATGCCAAAGCCGCAAAGAATACGCAGCGCCAGCCCTATCTGCGCCTCGCTTCTGAGGGCGGGATGGCAAATGGCAAACATCATTTGCAACTGGCTGTCGCGTATATTCCGGTCAGAAAAATCCAGTTCGATGGCGTTTGCCGCGTTGCTGTTTCGTTCTTTAATATGGGGAAGAACCTTATCTGTAAAAATTTTATTTCTCCTGAAATGATACAGCGTTTTTTGCCGGGCAACGGCATATAGCCAGGCCGTTGGGTTTGGCGGAATTTGTGTTTCCCAGGTTTGGGCTGCTTGTAAAAAAGTATCGCTCACAATGTCTTCCGCTGTTTCAATATGCTGCAAGCCAAAGCTTTTGCTGATGACCGCCACCATTTTGGAAAATTCCCTGCGGAACAATTGCGTCAGCAAGCTGTTGCCAGCTTCATTTATGTCATACATACACTGGTCTTATTTCCACGCTGCCGCCTTCATCTATCGCCGGGCAACCATGCGCCAGCGTTACGGCTTCCTCCATATCATCCGCTCTTATCATCACAAAGCTTCCCAGTTTCTCTTTCATTTCTACAAACGGACCGTCCGTTATCACGCCGCCCGGCCGCAGCACTTTTCCTTCCATCGAAAGCCTTGTTCCGTTACTCACCAATTTATCCCGCGCCGCGATGCCGCTTACCCATTGATGCCATTTTTTACCGAGCTCCTGCATCTTTCCGGGATCGGCATCCCGGTAGTCGTAATCGGGTTGTCTGAACAGCAATAGAAATTCCTGCATATAGTTTAATTTAAAATATTTTGAATGCTGATCTCGCTACGCATATCATCACTTTTTCAGGCTGATGTCGCAAAGCATATCCGAATGAATGTTCAGCCCGATATTCGTCAGGTTAAACACATGCTCGCTGGCAACAAGATAAACGATTTCGCAGATTTGGCGCTCGGAGAAATGATTAGCCAGTTGGGCAAACGTGTGTTGCTTTACCATTTTATTTGTTGTTAATCCGGTGGCATACTGAAGCGCGGCTTTCTCGGCTTCAGAAAACAGCGGGCTTACTTCATAATCCTGCAACGCATCAAACTTCGCTTCATTCAGAGAAGATTTGATGGCAGCCGCGCGGCTTGCATCCATGCAAAACAAACAGACATTTACCTGCGCTACTTTCTGACGAATGAGAAGAACAGTTTCTGCCGGCAAAGAAAGTTTTTTATCCAACGCTGCTATTTTTCCATACCACATGCCAAAGGCAGTTGGCAGCCGGGCGGAATGCACTTTTAGCGGCATCAGCACTTTGCCAAATTGTTTTTTGGTAAAAAAACAAGCCAGCTTCATCCCGAAATTTTTTGGCTTTTCAACGGGAGAAAGAAATGTGTTCGTCATATTATCGGCATAATCGGTTTTTGTAACAGGCTTATAATGCCTGACATGTAAGAAACCGGACAGACAAACTGATTTTTTGCAACTTTTTTTCTAACGGCAGGCGATACGCAATATTAAAAAGTTAGCTTGTTTTCGGGTTCTATCATGGGCTTACAGGAACAATGCGGTTATGTAAATAAGCTCAGATATAATACATTATATTTTTGCGAGACAGTATTAAACCAGAAAAAAGAAAATAAAAGATGAGTGATACTTTGAAATATAAAGAATACGTCGGAAGCGTACATTTTAGCGCGGAAGATGATGTGTTTTACGGAAAAATAACAGGCATTAATGATCTGATAAATTTTGAAGGCAGCACGGTATCAGAACCTAAATCGGCTTTTCACGAAGCGGTTGAAGATTATTTAGCCACTTGCAAAAATATAAATAAAGAGCCCGATAAAATATATAAAGGCAGCTTTAACATCCGTATTTCTTCCCATCTCCATCGTAAAGCTGCCATAGCTGCTTCTCTAAAAAATATAACGCTCAACGACTTCGTTAAAACGGCGATAGACAGTTTGGTAAAAACAATAGATAAATCCTGACGGGCAAAGCCGGCAATACACTTTCCTGCCTGCTGTTTATCTTTAACCTTCAATCACAAGCAGGCTATGGCTTATAAACGAATTTTGTTGTTTCTTCTTTTCGTTCCGCTTCTTTCCTTTTCACAACTGTTGCAACCCGGCTTCAACAAAACCGAATATGCCGAGATGCTGCGCATTTCGGCAAAGCATATAGATAGTGTACGCTGGTCGCATTTCGCAATTGCAGCGCCATCCGGCTTTTTTCTTATTTACCGCTCACCGGTTACCGGTTTGGAAAACCGCTGGGATTTGTGGATGAATAAAGAACACTCCGTTGCCGTCATCAGCATACGCGGCACAACGGCAGGCAGCGTTAGCTGGCTCGAGAATTTTTATGCAGCCATGGTGCCCGCCAAAGGACAGTTGCAGCTAAGCGACAGCACAACCTTTGCCTATCAGTTGGCAGATAATAATAAAGCAGCCGTGCACATCGGATGGTTGGTTGGGATGGCTGGCATGGCAAACGATATCGTTTCTAACATAGATTCGTGCTATAAAACAGGCATTCATAATTTTTATATTATGGGGCATAGCCAGGGCGGCGCCATCGCTTATTTGCTAACATCGTATCTGCATTATCAACAGGTAAATGGCTCGCTGCCAAAAGATATTTATTTCAAAACCTATTGCAGCGCCGCACCCAAGCCCGGCAATCTTTTTTATGCATACGATTACGAGCGGCTCACTTCTGGCGGATGGGCATATAATGTAGTAAATACGGCGGACTGGGTTCCGCAAACACCCGTGGCGATACAAACGCTGGACGACTTCAACGCCACCAATCCGTTTGTAAATGCAAAAGCCATCATCCGGAAGCAAAAATTTCCAAAAAATCTTGTGTTGCGTCATGCATATAACCGGCTGACGAAAACAACGCGCAAAGCAAGAAACACTTATCAGAAATACTTAGGCGATATCGTTTATAAATTTGCCCGCAAAACGCTATCTGAATTTAAACAGCCCGATTATTACAACTCGATGCAGTACGAGCGGGCAGGCAATTTCATTATTCTGAATGCCGGTGCAGATTATTATGCCAAATTTCCCGACAGCAAAACCAATCTGTTTGTTCATCATGGTTTCGACGCTTATATGTATTTGCTTAACAAACTGCCATAGTTTTTTTTCTTTCATTTAATTGGCTTTTTTCTATTTTAAAATGCCACCTTGCTATCTTCATAAAACGGTATAAAATTTTGTAGTAAACAGAAGAAATAATTATGGAAACGATGGAGCAGGTTCATACCAATTATGGTCTTACAAAAAGCCGCGAGGAAGGCGACCCGGAAGAAATGTTTAACAATCCGCTGCCACGGGCCGTGATTCGCCCGAACGAATATGTGTTGCTCGATGGCGAGTGGAAGTTTGCGGTTGATAAAGAAGATGCGGGTTTGCAGGAAGGCTGGTTTCTCTGGCACCAGTATCAGGATACGGCGCATTGGCCGGGCAGCATAGAAGAGCAGATGAATAAAGGCAAGGAAGAGCAGGATACCGTTACCTGGCAGGATAAAGTGGTGGTTTGGTATGAACGTGAGTTTCCGATGCCAGACCGCTCCCTGGTGCCGCCGCAAACCATGCTGCAGCTTACGTTTGGCGCCTGCGGATACGAAACGCGGGTATGGCTTAACGGCAAGCCGCTTTCTACCATTGAAGGCGAAGAAATACACATGGGTGAATACACTTCTTTTTCTTATGAAATAAACGAGGAAAGTTTGCAACTGGTGAACCGGCTTACGGTGCGCATTGCCGATACGATGGATGCCAACATTCCGCGCGGAAAGCAGGAATCGTCTGTGTATAAACGCGGCGGCATCTGGTATCATACTTACAGCGGCGCGGTGCGCAGCGTATGGCTGGAAACGGTTGAGCGCAACCGGCTTCGCTCGCGCGTTGGCGTGGTAAGCATTGTAGAAGACAACCTGGTGAGGTTTAATGTTACAACCCGCATTCACGATGCCGGCGATTATATTTTGCGCTTACAGGTATTTAACCGAAAACAGCAAAGCGATGCGCCGATAGCCGCTTCCGATTATCCGCTGCATCTGGAAGCCGGGCAAAAGCAGCAGCGCGTGGTATTGCCGGTACCCGATGCAAAGCACTGGTCGCACCAGTCGCCGCACTTGTATCGTTTGGTAGCGCAACTGATAGACAGCAAAGGATATGAGGCGGAAATAGAAACGCATTTCGGCCTGCGCAAAATAGAAGCCCGCGGCTGCTGTATTTATCTGAATAATAAACCCATTTATTTAGATGGCATTTTATATCAGCCCAACACGTCAACTTACGAAGAAATAAAAATGCACCTGTATGCCATGAAAGAACTGGGCTGCAACCTGGTGCGCATTCACATTGCCGGCGTTGACCCGCGCGTGTATAACCTGGCTGATAAAATGGGCATGTTGCTTTGGGTAGAAGTACCAAGCCCGCACAGTTCTAACGCGCAAAGCCGCGCCGCGCACAAAGCCGAGCTGATGCGGATGCTGGCATTGATAGAAACGCACCCGTCCGTTGTTATCTGGAGCTTATACAATGAAGACTGGGGCGTTCAGGATATTGCCACCAGCAACGAAACGCGCGATTATATTATCGAAATGTATCGTTACATGCAATTGATGCACCCGCAGTTTCTGGTAGTGGACAATGATGGCTGGCAGCATGTTTCGTTTGAAGGGCGCCTGCAATCTGATTTACTTACCGCGCATCTTTACACGCCTGATCCGGAACATTGGAAAGAGTTGCTTGACAAATTAACAGAAGGACAATTGAATGGCGTAGCGGCGTTTCCTTTGGTTGTGGGCGACCCGTTTTTTTATCGCCATCAGGTGCCGTTGCTGGTAAGCGAGTGGGGCGGTTTTGGCTTCATAAATTATGGCGGCCCCAAAGATGCCGATGAGCGCGCCGGTAAAATCAGGCAGTTTAAAGAAGAGCTGCGCAAACGACCGATTGCCGGTGATGTATATACGCAGGCAACCAACATTGAAGAAGAGCGAAACGGCATTATTGACTCAGGAACCGGCGAGCTGAAAGTACCTGCCGGAATTCTGGCTTCGGAGGTGAAGTGAAGAAATGGAAAAAGTGAACGTATAACCTGAACTTTTTTTCTTTAAATTTAAGCTTGGTTTCTGGTCAATAGTTGCTGATCCTGACCAGAAACCTAGCAATAAAAAAGACTATTTTTTTAACACAGTGATGCTTTCCCAAACAGTACCATTAAATACCTGTAACAAATAAGCGCCGCTATTTAAGTCCTGTAAGTTTATAGTTGCATCTTTAACTCCGTTGTATTTATATTGCTTTCTTATATTGCCAATCTGATCAACCACCTTTATCTGATATATTTTTCCCTGATTGTTGTTAGAATTATTTGTTGTTTTAAGACTTTTATTTTGATCTGGTAGCATGCTCACAATAAGAGAATTTGATGTAGGATTGGGCGAAGCTGTAAATGCGATTTTATGCGCGCAATTACTATAGATTGTTACACCGTTTTTTCCTGTACCACAGCCGTTAGTTGCCGATATGGTAATGCCGCCACCGGTGCCATTGGTTACATCTACAAAGGTGGTGGGTGAGTTGGAACTAGAAATATACCAGCTGCTGTTGGCCGGATTGTCTATTGTCCATCGCCATGAGTTAACTGTTGTATTTGCGGTGGCAGATAAATTCCATGATTGATATCCTCCACTGCAGTTACCGCTCATAAAATATGCAATATTGGTGATAGTGGGAGGGCCGGTTTGAATTGTTCTTGTAATTACCGCATTAGCGCCACATGGATTAACGATTGTTGCAGTTATCGTAGAAAAAGTTGGATTCGATACTTCCCGAACAGTAATTGAATTGGGGGTATAAGATACGATCTGAAGACTTGGTGATGTACTCCATTGAGTGGTAGCGCCGGCAGGAATATTTACGTCCAGATTGTAAGTAGTATTGGCAGTTGTACACAACGGATCAGAACCGCCAATGATAGCAAACGAACAGATTTTTGGGCAACCGGGTTGTCCCTTATTCAATTCCTGTGTAAGCCAGTTAATATTGTCAGTATTCAGATAAATATGCGGCTGATTAACGGTGGGTATATAATAGTTGTCGAAATTAATTTCATTGTTACATAACAGATTTCGATTGTTTACCGGCGTATTCCAGTTAAAGCTGGAATTTTTGAATCCTAACGCACTGATGGTTGGAATAAAGCAATGATTCGGATAGGCAGGTACAGGAGGGTTAACAGTTGTATTGAGAGGAGACCAGCTTTGCCTGACTTTCTGGTCGGTTAAGCCCTGTGAAAACTGTGTGTAAACATCGTTGATGGTGCTAGTCGTACTACCTGCAACCGCATCCATGCTGCCCCGGGGATTTATGTTAGTAACATTGTATCTTTTGGTAATGAATGTTATGCTAGGCAGTATAAGAAATCTTGGTATCGTAACTCTTTCGAGCGTGATTCTTTTATTCTGATTGTAGGAGGGCATAAAATTTTCTACAAGCTCAAACACTTTAAGGTTTAAAAACGTTTTTCTGCCCACGCCGTTTAAAACCTCAGTATAATCTCCATAAGTTTGTGTACCGCTTCCTGTTCCGTTTACCAGTGTTACTTTTCTTAAATTCATAGGGTATCCGTTCGAACCCGAAAGACCGTTGTTTTTCAGATTTGTATAGTAAGTGCTATGATAATTTTCGGTAGAATTTTGACCATCTAACTGCTCTATTAATAGCTGTCGGGCAGCAGGAGAACGCAACTGATTTTGATAATTATCCTGTGCATCTTTTTGTCCTCCTTCAGTTCCGAAAAAGCGTAATGTTTCCTGAACGGTCATGGGTACATTAGCGCCGCTGTGCGGGCTGTCGAAGCTGACCCAAAGCCGGCAATTGTGATTCATGTTGGCTACGCCCAACGATTGCTGCTTTTCCATATAAGCAAGCGCGTAACGGCTGATCTGACCACCCATACTCGGACCTACCACTACAAGTTTTTCAATGATTCTGTTAGCGGCTAACGTTGCATTTACCTGCTGTATTAATTTTACCAGTAAAAAAGCGTTGCGCTCTATGTAATCTGCGCCTCCGTCTCTGCCAAATGCATTGATGGTGGTTGCTGTTCCGTTTACTTTTATGTTGGAAGGTATAATAAGATCAGGCACACCACTTATACCCTTGATGGTGCTACCTAAGACAGGAAAATTGAGGATGATAACATCATAACCTTGCTTTCGCAGATTATCTCCAAGTGAAGTTTTATCATCTTTATTTACTAAATAAGTACCCTGTCAAAATTATCTACTAATTAACTTTTTTAAAGTTGATGAATAAATTTTTACCGATGGCATGTAAAATAAGCATCGTTGCATAGCAAAGTTGTTCATCGGTTTCATAGTCTTTGGTTTGTATCCATCTGGCTTTCATTTCTTTCCAAAGTCTTTCAATAATATTTAAATGGGGTGAGTAAGGCGGCAGATAAAAAATAAATAATTGCCTTTTTGCCCATACTTTTTGCATGGCTTTCATTGCTTTTGACTGATGAACTTTTGCATTGTCCAATACGATAACCGTGTGCTTTTTTATCTGATAAGAAAACTCATTTATTTTTTCGATGATAAAGTTGGTGGTAATGGTTTCGTAAGTAGTCGCATGCTCAAACTGATTCTCTCTTGTTATGATTCCAAAACAATTGATACGCTTGCCTTTAGCTGACTTTATACTAATGTTTTCATCTGTAAACTGCCAGCCATAAGGCACATAGCCTTCTTCTGATATTTGTACCTCATCGCCATAATACAAATCAATTTCTGACTTGCCATAACGTTGTTCTAATAACTGAAGTTCCTGTAGTTTATAATCATAAAATGCTTTGTTGCACTCGCCTTTCGCCCGCTTTCTTATTCGCTTGTAACGGCAGTGATGACTTTTAAAAAACGCGTAAGCGTTTCGTTACTCATCTTTTTGCCTGTATTTTCTTCAACAATCTGGCGGGCTTGTGATAATCGTTGCCGCTCTTGTTCTATGGCTGCTCTTACTATACTTACATGTTCGTCTGCCAATATCGGTTTTCTGCCCTGTCCTGGCTTTGTGCGTAACCCTGTTATGCCATTGCTGTCATAACGGTTCAGCCAATTATAAACACTTGCCACATTGCTGCTTAAAATAACAGCAATGTCTTTAGTCGTGTAGCTTTCTGACTTTAATAAAACCATTTTGCAGCGCTGACGAAAACTGTGGTTTGATTCCGTTTTATACAGATGTTCCAACGCTTGCTTAGCTTCTTTGCTTAGTACTATTTCTTTGATTTTTCTTGACACACTGTTTTAACGTCTTTAATTCTATTTAATTTTGACAGGGTACTTAGGTATTATAAAGGGTCAAATAATCTCTTTTATCTTCCGGATCGAATCCATCCAATATGATAATGGGCTTCCTTAAAACTTGTTCGCAGGCTGTTCCTGATGAATTGGTTGCGTGATAGAAAATGTGATAATCGGCGTAACTGTTTATTGCCTGGGTTTCGCCATAACCTTTAAACGGAATGTCAGATGTCAAGAGCTGGTTGGTGGGAGGACAACTCGGTCCTTCTAATAAGTATGGGCTAACAACTATACTCTTAGCGCTGTACGTTCCTCCCTCATCAAATATTTTCACTTTTACAATCTGTGTGGTAATAAAGCTGCTGCCGTTGCTCAGCTTTACGGTAAATTTTAAAACATTATTGCCCGGCTGTGTGAATTGAACCGTTTGGGCTGCACCTGAGGTAAATATTTTTTGAGTACCTGAAGTAATGTTATTAAAACTGATGTTTTGAATGGTTGTTGATGTATTGCTTAGCAGTAAAGAGCTGTTGTAAAGCAGCGAATAATTTGTATTGGCAAAAACACTGTCTATACCAATACCCGCAATGGTTACCTGCTTCGTAAGATAAGGGCTTGCCCGGTTATTATCTTTCATCAGACCATTGGTAACGGTAATCCTGCCATCCTGCGCACAGGTACTATCGAAATAACCGAATTGAAAATTAACGGCGATGATGGGCAATGTATTGGCAAACACATCTTGCTTCACAGTGGTTCGCATAGCGGGGTAATTGTTGGGTCGTGTTGCTGCGCTCATTACGCTTTGTTCGGCATCAGACCAGGCTTGAAACAGGCGCGCCGATGAAGTGGTATCGCCGTTGTTCCAACTGCTTAAGCCACTCCATCCATACACCCGGTCGTACAAGGTGCCGTAAGGAATGCGGGAAGCAATAAGACCTGTGCTTAAGCTATCAAATATAGTAACATAGGGTCTGCCGTTGCCATTAATATCAAATTCTGTTTGCGCAGAAAGGGTAGCACAGGAAAAGGTGAATACAATGAGAACCGCAATCGAGTAGATTTTCTTTTTCATAAAATGAAATTTTGGATGAGTGTTTATTGACCAATATCAAATCTTCCTTCTGTGATATGGATGACTTTGCCTTCGCCGTTTACGGCATCCATTTGAAATGTACCGGCGAGGATGGTACCTATATTATATGGTTTGTAAATTCCATTAAAATAAGTAACGTTAACGCTTCCTGTAATGGTGTCAGTAGTTGTATAAGTGTTGTCTGTTCCAGGTATGGTTCCATTGCTGTCATCCATAAACGTAGCCTGATAAGGGTAGCTTTTCATTAAATAGGTGCCAGTATTACCTAAATAATGGATGAATAAGTCAAAACTAAAATTAGGACTGGTAGTATTTCTTGCTGAAATATAAATTGTACTATCCCCCGAATTAAGGTTATAGCTTACAAATTCATTGACAAGCAGTCCCTCTTTTCCTCTTGCCGTATAAATTTTTCCATCCACTTTACAACCAAATGTAAAAGCACTTATATGTGTTGCAGGCGGCAGCGGGGTTGTTGTATCTTTTTTGCAGTTGGCTGCCATAAGAAGCAGCACGCTTATAACAATTGTTATCCGTTTCATGTTTAAAAATTTAAAAATATTTGTAAGCCGTTAGCGAAGTGACACTTAGGAAAGAGACAAGAAAGAAGCGAATTTCTTTTTTACAAGCGTATATAGCCAATCATTTTGTAAATGCCAGAGTAAAAGCCCTGCTTAGTTTTGCAAACAATTTTTACGAAAGCTATAAACCTAAATTTTCGCCTCCGTGGGTGTTCTTCACCAACAGAGTTTTAATTTGCAGTGAAGAACACCGGTAAAGGCGAGAGAATGAATAAGAATTTTACCAGTTGAAATAAACAGCAAAACGCCTCACACCTTCTTTGGCGGCAACGCAAAAGCAACGGCTTCATGCTCAAAATGCCCCCGGTGCGAGCCATCGCAGAACGGCTTGTTTTGCGACAATCCGCAACGGCAGATAGACACAATGGTGCGACCGCCCAGATCGTATGGATTGCCATCTTTATCTACCATTTCAAAATCGCCATCAACTTTTAAAGAACCATTGTTATTCACTGTAATTTTTACGGCTGCCATATAATTTTGTTTATGTGATAAAAATAAGGCATAGCGGCTTAGGAATTAAATTGCAGCAGAACTAATCCTGAATAAACAATTGCAAAAAGACAAAACAGGGTATCGCCATTTCATTATGCCTTGTTATTTGTTCATAATTAATAACTCATAAAAAGATTGATTAGACCTCTTGCATAAATCATTTCAGTTGGTAGTTGTAGATGCCACAAATGAGTTTAACTCTTTGTGTATGTTTTTGTCTTCTGTTTCGGTAGCGTTCTGCCAGTATGCGGAACACCTTAATTCTGCCAATCACATGTTCTACCACAACGCGCTCTGTTGAGAGTTTCCGGTTGGCTGCCTTGTCTTTGTCTGTAAGTGGTTTTTTCTTACTGCTTTTTTTGGGCACCTGACTGTTGGTGTGCACCTGCTGCACGCCCTGGTAACCGCTGTCAGCTTTGAGCTTTGTCTTTTCATTGATGGGCAACTTGCTTTTTTCAAACACTTTGAAATCATGCGTCTTGCCTTTGTCGTGCGCTGTGCACAGGATGCGCTTTGTCTTCTTTGATACCACCAGCTGCACTTTCAGGGTGTGCCGCTTCTTTTTGCCCGAATAATACTGCCGTTGCTTTTTTTGGGTCGTTCCACCTCCATTTCCGTGGCATCTACGATAATGACACCCAGCTGCTGAGGACTACCCGAAAGCTGTTGCTTTCCCGGCAGTTGCAACTCTTTTATCTTCATCAGCACGTCTTCTATGCGTTTGATGGTTCTGCATACCGCCGATTCGCTGATGCCGTACGTAGCGCCAATGTGAAACTGCGTGCGGTACTCCCGGTAGTACATCAGGGTGAGCAGCAACTGATCCTCTGTGCTCAGAGTGAACGGACGGCTACGCCGGTTGCCCTTTTTCTTTATCCGCTTCTCATCACTTTCCCTGACGGCTTTTACCATCAGCCGGAAGGTTTTCCTGGTAACTCCCGTCAGTCGCTTGAAGGATGACGCTTCTCTGTCTTTGATATCTGTCTAAAACATTCCGCTAACTTCACAATTTTATCTCTCCTCTTGTTTCTCTCACTTATGCAAGACGTCTAGTATTTTCAATAAATATATTACACCTCAGTTTCGCTCGCTCGGTTGTGCAATTTAAAAAGGGTGCAACAAAAATACTTCTGCATCATTTACTTATCATCATAACCAGCCAACATGAAAAAGATATATGTTACCGTTTTGCTATTGCTGCTCCCCGCAGCTTTGGTGTTCGGCTCGTAATTATATATAGGAATGCGCAACAACATACCAAACAATTGCATTTGCCAACAAAGATTCCGGCAGTATTATTTTCGGCATCATTGCATTGCCCCTAATTAAGTGGTGGCTCATCAAAACGGCTTTCCGTGCGTAGCTTTAATGATGTTTTTTGCCAGTAACGGCATTGCATTCATCGCTTTTAAAAACAGTGCCGTTGTAGCGGTTCCGCCAAACACGCGCTGAATCGTTCTGCCGGCAAACAATCGTTTTGCAAACTGCTTCTGCCATTGCGAAGCATAGTTTTGTTCCATTTCGCTGCGCGATATTTTTCTCTGCAGAAATAAATTAATATTCTGAAAAGCTATTGCAGCCGAGTGCATTGCCATACTCATGCCGTTGCCGCAAAGCGGTGTTATCAAACCAGCCGTGTCGCCTAACATCAGCACACCATTTTCAACCTGCGTTTTTTTATCAAAGCTGATTTGCGAAATGGCCAATGGCTGCTTGTATATAAATGTTGCGCTACAAAAAATATCATTCAGAAACGGGTTTTTCGCAAGCAGTTGCTGTTCCATTTCTTTTATGCTGTTGTTGTATTTTTTTAGATTGCCTGCCGTGGTTAAATAACATAAGCAACAAGTGTTGTCTTCAATTTCCGAAATGCCGCAATAGCCATCAGAAAAGTTGTGCAACGCAATACTATCAGCCGGTTGCGGATATCGAATATGATATTTGATACCGATATAATTGTTTAGCTTATTCGGCTTTTGCCTTGCAAAATTTCGCTTCCACTGAATGTCTAAATTGCTTCGTTTACCAAATGCACCACAGGCAATTTTTGCCTTATAGTTTTCTGATGATGTTGTTGTGATAAAAAAGCTGTCATTTTTATAAACTACATCATTCACTTTTGTTTTTGTATAAACTGCCACGCCTTTCGATAATGCAAGCCCGAATAACAAATTATCCAGGCAATAACGGCTGATGCCAAAACCGCCTGAATCCAATGGAAAATGATACGCTTTTCCGGCTGCATCAGAAACGGTTAGCTTATTGATTTTTGGTAATGATAAAGCCGACAAATCAATGCCAAGCCGCTCTAAAAATTTATAACTCTCGTTGCTGATGTATTCGCCGCACACTTTATGAAAGGGATATTGCTCTTTCTCAAACAACACCACTTTATAACCTGCCTCCGCGCTTTGAATTGCCAGCGACAAACCGGCAAGCCCCCCGCCAATTACCGCAATATCGTATTCTTCTTTATGTTGCATGACGATATAGGATAAGATGACGAAACGCCCACTGCCATTGGGTTTGATAAGACGTGATCCCTGCTTCTGAAAACAAATGCCGCCATTCTTTTTTTATAAAGCCGCGCGCTACGCTTAACGGCGCATCGTTTTTTACAAGATAAGATTTTGAAAATAACCCCGTTAAAAATCTGATGGAATAATATGCCAGCGGGTGACGTTGCAAATCGTTTATAAAAAAGCCGGTGGCTGAATTTTGCTGCATCCATTGCAGTTGCGTTACCAGTTCTTCATTGGTGAAATGATGACAAAACAAGCTGGAAAAAATAATATCGGGCTGTTGTTTAAAAACAACTTTTTTATAATCGCTCACCAGCCAGGTTGCGCCTTGTTGCAATTCTGTTTTTGTTTTGGCAAAGGCAATGCATTCTTCTTTTATATCAATGCCGGTGAAGGTTGCATCAACATCATGTTTGGCGCACCAGCTACAGATAGCCGATAAGTTATCGCCGCCGCCGCAACCTATTTCGCACACATGAATTTTATTGTGATTGCCCCGCAAATTATTAAAGCCTTTCAGCGTAATCCGATGTCCGCCAAGCCATGTATTAATTGTATTTAACTCCTGCATGTTCTGTTTGATGTCGGCAAACGGAATGCTGTCTTCATCCAGCAACTCCTTTTTGTAAGAGCGGTGCTGCAGGTTCATAACACGGTAGCGGTAAAGGTTTCCATCGTTAATCCCGGACCAAACGCAACGCCTAAAAGCGGCGATGAGGCATTGCCGTTTTTTGCCTTACGGCAAATTTCTTTTAACACAAAAAAAATGGTAGCCGAAGACATATTGCCGTAGTTGTGCAGAATATCGCGCGAATGCTGTACATCTTCATCCGATAACTGCAATTGTTTTTGTATGGTATCAATAATACGTTTGCCGCCGGGATGAAGACACCAGTAAGCAATGTCGGTAATATGCAAATTACTTTGCTTCAGCGCATCATTTACCAACGCGGAAATATCGTGTTCAATTAACTGCGGCACATAGCCGCTCAACGTCATCAAAAAGCCTTTGCTGCTTATTTCCCATGCCATATCCTGTTTGCCTTTTGTAGCAATGGCAGAATGAAACGCATCAACGGAAGCTACCGGTTTTATATTTGTATCGCTGCTCATCAGCAAGGCTGCGCTGCCATCGGCAAACAGCAAACTGCTGGCTGCATTATCAGCCGTATATTCCTGCTGAAAGTGAAGCGTACAAAGCTCCGTAGCTACAATCAGCACATTGGCTCCGGCATCGGTATCGCAAATCATCTTACCCAGTTTCAGCGCATGAATGCCTGCATAGCAACCCATAAAATTTACCGAAGTGCGAAAAATATTGGGCGATAACTGCAAGGCTTCTACCAGTTCCAGATCAAGACCCGGCGCGCTCATGCCGGTGCAGCTAACGGTAATAAGATGCGTGATTGCTGGTTGTTCGTCCAGTTCATTCAGGCAATTCTGTGCGGCTTTCAGGCTTAATGGAAGCGCATGTTGCTTATACAATTTCATGCGCGTATCGAGGGGCGTGGTTTCGTTATCTTCCATATTGATAAACTGCCATTGCTGCGGTGGCAGGCTAAAATCCTGCAATGCCGAATATCGTTTTTTAATACCGCTGTGATGGTACAAAAAAGCGAGCTTGCGTTTGTCGGTTGCACTGAGGTTGTAAGCCTGTTGCATGAAATGCAAAATATCTTCCTGCCTGTGACAATAATCGGGAACCGCCGTTGCTATCGAAATAATATTAGCCAAGATGATTGAATATGAGTAATGTAATAAATGCTAAGTTAGTGCATGCCGCCGCCAGCCAGTTCATTTGCATCGTGTATTTAAAATCCGCATTTGCGCTGTTTTGCCAGACCTTCATCACCCAATAAAAAAAATATACGAGAACGGGAACAAAAAAGGCTTGCAATACAATAAAAAGAACGATTTGATGAGCGCGTTGAAAGTGGACAAACAGCAAGCCAAAAGCAATGGCATACATAACAGCGCACCAAATAAAAGTACCCCTGATACCGAGCAGCATACTGATTGTTTTTACACCGTCTTTCCTGTCGGCTTCGTGCTGATATATCTGCGTAATGGGATAAAAACCGCCGATTAAAAAGGTGGCCGACACACAGGCGATAACCGGGAAAACGGCTGCCGGCATTCTGTTGGCTGCCACATAAATCATCCAGAAGGTAAGCGCGCCCTGATTAAGAACCACCGTAAGATAACCAATTACCGGAAAGCGTTTCAGCCTTATGTTGCGATAGCTGTAAAGTCTTGAAAAAATAATATAAACAACAATGGCTGCCGCAAACAAAACGCCGACAAACAAAGAAAGAGCAATGGCTGAAACATCTAACACAATGGTTGTATAAAATAGTTGCACGGTTGGCTGCAACGGCTTTGCAATGCCGCCAATGCTGGTTTCATCTCTATCCATATAACTGTTGTAACCGTTGCTGGCAGGATATACCAAAAGATGAAGAATAATAAATGTTAGTACCGCTTTACCAAAATCAATCACAGGCACGGTGCTTAGCGCAAACCAATATACCGGCATTAAGAAAAAAGAAAACGGCAGGCGTAGCAACTGTATGGTAGAACGGCGAAGCATTGGTATCGGGTGAAGATAAGCGGAATGAAGGAAAATAATCTATATTACGCCGAATGGCTTATAATTCTTTTATGAGTCGCATATCTTTAAACCATAACCGCATTTTATGAAACACCTGGTATTGTTTATTTCAATGATGTGTTTATCGTCATTTGTTTTTTCGCAAACCATCATTCACCGCGATGCGGAGATTGAGCAGATGGTAAAAGAAATTTCTCCCGACTCGCTGCAGTCTTACATCATTTCGATGGTGAGTTTTGGCACACGCAGCACAATCAGCGCACAGAAAGACAAACAAAAAGGCATTGGCGCAGCACGCAACTGGGTGCTGGCTAAGTTCAATTCTTTTACAAAGCAAAGCAACGGCAGCCTTAGCGCTTATATAGATACCACAACCATTTATCCCAATAAAAACCGCATAGATACGCCAACGGTTTTGGGCAATGTGATGGCAGTATTAAAAGGAACCGACAGTGCCGATAAACGCATTTTTATCATCAGCGGGCATTTAGACAGCCGCCGCACCGATGTGATGAACCGAACCGGCGATGCACCCGGCGCAAACGATGATGGCAGCGGCGTGGCAGCCGTAATAGAATGTGCCCGCATTATGAGTAAGCATCGTTTTCCGGCTACCATCATTTTTGTTGCGGTAAGCGGCGAAGAGCAGGGTTTATTGGGTTCGGGTTTTCTGGCAGACAAATCTAAAAAAGAAAACAGGCAGATAGAAGCGATGTTGAACAATGATATTATGGGAAGCAACAACAGCAATGAAACCAATATTATTGATAACACAAAACTGCGTGTATTTAGCGAAGGATTGCCCGCTTACCGGTTAGACAGCAGCGCAAAACTGATACGCTTTATGGGTTGGGAAAACGATGGCAAAGCCCGGCAGTTGGCACGTTATGTAAAAGAAACCGGCGAGCGGTATGTTGATAATCTGCAAATTGTGATGATTTACCGTAACGACAGGTTTTTGCGCGGCGGCGATCATACACCTTTTGTAGAAAACGGCTATGCGGCTGTGCGGCTTACCGAAATGAATGAAAACTTCAATCATCAGCACCAGGACATCCGAACGGAAAATGGTGTTCGCTATGGCGATGTAACCGAATTTATGGACTTTGAATACCTGCGGAAAAATACGGGCATCAACTTATCGGTTCTTGCCAATCTTGCCAAAGCGCCGTCTGTGCCACAGCAGGTGAAAGTAGATGTAAAAAATCTTTCCAATGTTACTTATCTCTACTGGAAAACGCCATCTTCAGGACAAATAAAAGGATATTATGTGTTGATGCGCGAAACCACCAGCCCGGTTTGGCAGGAGAAATTTTATACCAATGATACCGAAATGAGATTGCCTTACAGCAAAGACAATTATTTTTTTGCCGTGCAAGCGGTAAACGACTCGGGCAATGAAAGTCTGGCCGTTTTGCCAGACATAGGAAGATAAAACATCAGCAAAAAATAAATGATTGATTTTTGATAAAAATGGTAAACAAAACGCCTTTTCCGATACAATGCATGTTTTAATAATATTGGTTTACACGTTACAAAAGAAATGCGGGTAAAGAATCAGCCGTATTTGCATTGCCACATTCTTCATTGGTGTGATAAAACAATTTGGTTTGGCGTTTCTTAATTTTACCTTCTATCTTTAACCGGCGGGTAAGTGTAAGGTTGTGGCAGGTTATTTAATAAAACGATTGCATCACGCTATTATTTTTAAATCAGTCTTTATGTACATAGAAACCTCTGCCGCCACATCGCCGGCTACCGGCAACGCAAAAGGAGGAAGCTCTTTATTCGGCATTTCATTAATTGCTGCATTGGCCGGTTTTATTTTCGGTTTTGATACGGTGGTAATTTCCGGCGCCGACAAACCCATTCAGGATTTGTGGCATACGTCGCCGTGGTTTCATGGTTTTTTTATTATGTCAATGGCGTTGTGGGGAACGGTTGTGGGGGCATTGGCAGGCGGCTTGCCAACGCAGAAATACGGCAGAAAAAAAGTGCTCATCTGGATTGGTATCCTGTTTACCGTTTCTTCCATTGGGTCAGCACTTTCCACAAATCCGTATATATTTTCTTTCTTCCGGTTTATTGGCGGCTTAGGTATTGGCATATCATCTGTTGCCGCACCTACTTATGTATCAGAAATTTCTACGCCTGCCTCCCGGGGCAGGCTGGTAGCTATGTATCAGTTCAATATTGTATTTGCCATCCTGGTGGCTTATATTTCCAACTATCTTCTGAAAGGTGTGGGCGGGGCTAACGACTGGCGCTATATGCTGGGCGTAATGGCTATTCCGTCTGTCATTTATTCCATACTGGTATTCAGCATTCCCGAAAGTCCGCGCTGGCTGATAACAAAAGGCAAAGAAACGGATGCCAAAAAGGTGTTGTTGAAATTGGGTTTCACCAATCCCGATGCGGAAATCGCTTCTGTAAAAGCCGGTATTCAGCACGAGAATGCAGGTGGCAAGGCAGAAAACTTTTTTAGTGCCCGGCACAAAACTATTTTATGGCTGGCTTTCTTCGTCGCCTTTTTCAATCAATGGTCTGGCATCAACTTCATTTTATATTATGCGCCGCGCATTCTGGAACGGGCAGGTTTGGCAGCTACAGATTCGTTGCGAAGCTCTATTATTATCGGTGGCACCAATCTGATCTTTACGTTTGTCGGGCTTTACCTGATAGACCGCGTGGGCAGAAAATTATTGTTACTGGTAGGCTCTTTCGGTTATATCATCAGCCTGGCTGCCGTAGCCTGGTGTTTTTACAGTCATGCCAGCGCCGGAACGCTAACATTTTTTCTTGCTATGTTCATTGCTTCTCATGCGGTTGGGCAGGGTGCCGTT
Organism: Ilyomonas sp.; assembly: GCA_965219515.1. Taxonomy (GTDB): domain Bacteria; phylum Bacteroidota; class Bacteroidia; order Chitinophagales; family Chitinophagaceae; genus Ilyomonas. The sequence goes on along the minus strand of OZ244776.1, from coordinate 3,833,327 downwards.
ATCTGGGTGTTTATTTCAGAAATTTTTCCCAACCGGATCCGCGCTTTGGGGCAATCGTTCGGTGCGGGGACGCATTGGGTATTTGCTGCCATCATCACTTTAATTTCGCCGGTTTTCATTGACAAAGACAATGGTATTTTTAAAGATAATCCCTGGCCGATATTCGCCTTTTTCGCCTTTATGATGGTGCTGCAACTGATTTGGGTAATTACAAAAGTGCCTGAAACAAAAGGCAAAACGCTGGAGCAGATTCAGGATCAATTAGGAATGGGATAACCGGTTATTAAATAAATAACAGCGAAGATTGAATATTAGAAAAAAGGAATAGCAACCTGCCTATATTAAATCTTAATTACCATTTATTTCATTCTGCTGATATTATCTTAATATTAATTCTCTTCCGTTACCGGCAGGCTACCTTCATATCTCTATTTTTGCACAAACGATCAGTATGGGTTTAAATACATTTGGTAAATTGTTCATGCCTAAAAATACCATTTTTTATGAGTTGTTTGAAGAGGTAGGAACTACGGTGCATAATATGGGATTGATGCTGAAGCAGATGGTGTATGAACCGGAAAAAAAAAATCGTACGCAATTGATTTCCCGGTTAGAAGACCTTGAGCACCGAAACGACGATACAACCCACCGGATTTTTACCGAGCTCAGCCGCAACTTTATTACGCCTTTTGACCGCGAAGACATTCATGCGTTAACTTCTGCGCTCGACGACATTTGCGATTATATTTATGGTTCTGCCAAAAAAATTAATTTTTATAATGTAAATCCCGATGACACCGGCATTCGCAAAATGGCGGAGCTGATTGTAGATTCTTCTCTGGAAATTAAAACGGCCGTGCACGAGCTGCGCGATATGAAAAACCTGCGCCGGATGACGGAAGCGATGGTGAAAGTAAATAGCATCGAAAACCAGGCAGATGATATTTACGATCTCAACTTAGAGCATCTGTTTGAAAATGAAAATGACATGAAGGCATTTATTAAAAAAAGAGAAATTTATCAGGCGATGGAAATTGTAACCGATAAATGCGAAGATGCCGCCAACGTGATAGAGTCTATTATCGTAAAATACGCATAGCCTTATTCCTTCATCTACTGCTTCTTTACATGAGTTTATTAATTGTTATCATTGTTCTGGCTCTAATTTTCGACTACATCAACGGCTTTCACGATGCGGCAAATTCCATCGCCACCATCGTTTCTACCAAGGTATTAACGCCGTTTCAGGCGGTGCTGTGGGCGGCTTTCTGGAATTTTGTAGCTTTTTTTGTTTTTAAAGAACATAAGGTTGCCAATACCGTTGCCAAAACCATTTATCCCGAATATGTAGATCTGATCGTTATCCTGTCCGGTTTAATTGCTGCCATCTGCTGGAATTTATTTACCTGGTGGTTTGGCATTCCGTCAAGTTCATCTCACACATTAATCGGCGGCTTTATCGGCGCAGCCGTAGCCAAAGTAGGAACGTTTAGCGTGGTGGTAATGCAAAACCTTACCAAGACGGTGCTATTCATTTTTTTGTCGCCGCTGATCGGTATGATACTCGCTTTTTTCATAACCGTACTTATAGTCTGGGTCAGCCGCAAATCGAGGCCTTTTAAAACTGAGCGGTGGTTTAAACGATTGCAGCTTGTGTCTTCGGCTGCTTTCAGTTTGGGGCATGGCGGCAACGATGCGCAAAAAGTAATGGGATTGATTACCGTTGCCATTGTTTATTATAACAACAATGGCAATGTGCCGGACGATGTGGTGCAGCACATGCCCTTTTGGGTACCGCTTGCCTGCTATACCGCCATTGGCCTGGGAACCATGAGCGGCGGCTGGCGTATTGTTAAAACCATGGGAACCCGCATTACCAAAGTAACGCCGTTAGAAGGTGTGGCAGCCGAAACAGCCGCTGCCGGAACCTTAATACTAACTGAAGGTTTGGGCATACCCGTGAGCACCACGCATACCATTACCGGCGCAATTATCGGCGTTGGAGCCACAAAACGCCTGTCTGCCGTGCGTTGGGGCGTTACCATAAATCTCATTTGGGCGTGGGTGCTTACCATTCCGGTGAGTGCGTTGCTTGCGGCGGGTATTTATTATTTGATATCTCTGTTTATCTAACCGGAGATATGAGGAGATGATTGGGATAAAAATGCCGTTAAGTTTGCGATAGATTGACCGTAACAAGCATTGTAAATCGTATTTAAAATGGTTTCTTTTTTTAAATCCGGGAAATTTACGTCCGCTATTTTAACCAATTTATTACTGAAATTAATCTGAGCATGTTGTTAAAACGCAGTCTCAGTCTGGGTTTCAATATCAAAATATCTTATATCCAAATGGCATTCATTCCTTCCCGCCAATCCCAAACATCCCATTTATCTCAGCTCAGACATTTCCCGTTATACTTTCATCGTGTCTAATTCTTTCTGAAGCCGGAACATTTCATCCCGCATTCTGGCAGCTTCTATAAAATCGAGATCGCGCGCGGCTTTTTCCATTTGCTTTTTAATTTGCTGAACCGCTTTTTCCATTTGCGGAATGGTTTTATAAAGAGCCTGTTCTTCTGCCGCCGTATTTTTTACAATGTCTTCATCACTCTGAATGGCATACGACTTTTTGTTATCGAAGCCTTTAATATCAAGCACCGATGTTTGCTTCATTACCTGTTCCACGCTTTTTATAATGGTACGTGGCGTAATGTTATGTTCCGTATTAAATATAACCTGCTTTTCGCGGCGGCGCGTGGTTTCGTCAATGGTGCGCTGCATGCTTTCGGTCATTTTATCGGCATAAAAAATTACCATGCCATCCACATTTCGCGCCGCGCGCCCCGCCGTTTGGGTCAGCGATCTTTCATTGCGCAGAAAGCCTTCTTTGTCGGCATCAAGTATGGCAACAAGCGATACTTCAGGCAAATCCAATCCTTCGCGTAATAAATTTACGCCCACCAGCACATCAATCTCACCCAACCGCAACTGCCGTAATATTTCTACCCGTTCCAATGTATCTACATCGCTGTGTATGTATTTCGATTTGATATTGATTTTACCCAGATACTTATCCATCTCTTCCGCCATGCGCTTGGTAAGGGTAGTTACCAATACGCGATCGCCTTTGGTAACGCGCTTGTCTATTTCGTCCAACAAATCGTCTATCTGGTTTACGCTCGGCCGTACCTCAATCGGGGGGTCAAGCAAGCCCGTTGGCCGCACTACCTGTTCTATTACAACGCCGCCTGTTTTTTCCAGCTCATATTCGCCGGGCGTAGCGCTTACAAAAATGGTTTGGTTCATCATGCTTTCAAACTCGTGAAAGTTGAGCGGGCGGTTATCCAATGCGCTTGGCAAACGAAATCCATAATCAACCAATACCAGTTTCCGGCTTCTGTCGCCGCCATACATGCCTGCCACCTGCGGCACCGTTTGGTGGCTTTCATCCAGAATACAGAGATAATCTTTGGGAAAATAATCAAGCAAACAAAACGGTCGCGCGCCGGGCGGACGGCGGTCAAAAAAGCGGGAATAGTTCTCGATGCCGTTGCAGAAGCCAAGCTCGCGAATCATTTCCAGATCATACTCAACCCTTTCTTTAATGCGCTGCGCTTCTATCAGTTTGCCGGTGCTTTTAAAATAATCAACCTGCAGGCGCATTTCGTCCTGAATTTCATACATGATGCTCTGCATCATATCTTTTGGCGCGAGGTAAAGATTGGCGGGGAAAATAGCGATATTATCCAGCGTGTTGATGCGTTTTGCCGTGCCGGTTTCTATCGTTTCAATTTCTTCAATTTCATCGCCGAAAAACGTGATGCGGCAACTGTTATCGGCATAGGGCAGATTGATGTCAACCGTATCGCCTTTTACCCTAAATGTACCCCGGCTAAACTCGCCCTGGCTTCGGTTGTATAGCGAATTGACCAGCGAATGCAGAAAACCCTGCCGCGAAATAACCTGTCCTTTGCTGATGCGGATAACACCGTTCTCAAACTCTGTTGGATTACCCATACCATAGATGCAGCTTACACTTGCCACTACAATAATATCTCTTCGGCCGGTAAGCAGTTGCGATGTAGCCTGCAACCGCAGCTTGTCGAGCTCTTCATTGATGTTTAAATCTTTTTCGATGTATGTATCAGAAACGGGCAGGTATGCCTCGGGCTGGTAATAATCGTAATAACTTACAAAATAACCAACGGCATTATCGGGGAAAAACTGACGAAACTCGCCGTACAATTGCGCCACAAGCGTTTTATTATGAGTGAGCACCAGCGTTGGCCGCTGCACATTCTGAATCACATTTGCCATGGTAAACGTTTTACCGCTGCCGGTAACGCCAAGAAGTGTCTGAAAGCGTTCGCCTTCCAATAAGCCATCCGTTAATTGTTGTATTGCCGTTGGCTGATCGCCGCCCGGCTGATAGGGAAATTGTAGCTGAAACTGCATAATTGCAATATAGCAAAAAGAGGGCTAAAGAAGTTGTTATTGTTCATCTGAATTTATCTTCTTTACTGCAATCATAAAAAGAGTAAACTATTTTGCATTGCAGTTTTCTTTTTTACTTCTCATCAAAAGTTTAAGGTAGAAAAATGTATAAAAACAAAAAGCATGAAATATAAAGTGTTAGGAAATACCGGATTGAAAGTATCAACGCTCTGCCTTGGCACCATGAATTTTGGCGGCAAAGGTTATTTTAAAGTAATGGGCGATTTAAACCAGGCAGCGATTGATGAACAGATGAAACTGGCAACCGAATCAGGCATTAATTTTATAGATACAGCTAACGTTTATTCTGAAGGCGTATCAGAAGAAATGATTGGCCGGTCTATAAAAAATATGAATCTGACACGCGATGATCTGGTGCTGGCAACCAAGGTGCGCGGCGGCATGGGCAAGGGCCCGAACGACCGCGGGCTATCGCGCAAGCATATCATCAGGCAGGCAGAAGAAAGCCTGAAGCGGTTAGAAACAGATTACATTGACTTGTACCAGATTCACAGTTCCGACCCGTTAACACCCATTGAAGAAACGCTGAAAGCCTTAGATGATCTGGTACGCAGCGGCAAGGTGAGATACATTGGTGCGAGCAATGTAGCCGCCTGGCATTTAATGAAAGCATTGGCTTTTTCCAATTATACAAACACAGAAAAATTCGTGTCGCTTCAGGCGCAATATTCCATTGCCAGCCGCGATGTGGAAAGAGAACTTGTTCCTCTTATAAATGATCAGAAAGTAGGTCTGATGGTATGGAGTCCGTTGTATGGCGGCTTGCTGAGCGGTAAGTACACCAGGCAGGAGGCAGAAGAAAAAAAAGGCCGGATAGCAGCATTCAATGTACAGCCGCACATTATTGAGCGCGCTTTTAAAATACTTGATGTTCTGCATCCGATGGCGCATAGCAAAAATGCCACCGTTTCGCAATTATCGTTAGCGTGGCTGCTTCACCAGCCGGTGGTTACCAGCGTTATCATCGGTGCCAATAAAACAGAACAGTTGCAGGACAATATGAAAGCGATTGATATAAGCTTTACACCGGAAGAGTTGCAGCAATTGGATGAGTTGAGCAAGCTATCGCCGGAATATCCGGGTGCTGTGATAGAAGCGATGTCGGGCGATAGAAAAATGTAAGTTGACACAGCAGAAATACAAGGCAGGATGATGCATGCAAGCTATCGGATAAGCACAGATAAAATTTCTTATTATTCTTCCTATTTTTTAGAATTGTTTTCTGTTTATGAATAAATATTTTCTGTCTTTTTTATTGCTTGTTTCTGTTCATGCTTCTGCGCAGCGCACCGATAAAAAGTTGCAATACCAAATTCAGCAACTCATCCAAAACTTTCATGGCAGCATCGGCGTTTATGTGCACGATTTAAAAAAGCACAAGACCGTTGCCATTAACGCCGACAGCATTTTTCCTACCGCCAGCATGGTGAAGATTCCGATACTAATTGGTATTATGAATAAAATGAATCATGGCGAATTGCAGTATCACCAGGAACTGACGTACAGAGATTCGCTGATATACGCGGGAGTAGATATTTTAGGTTCTTTTAAAGACAGTGAACAAATAGAATTGAGCAAAGTCATCATGCTGATGCTTACCATGAGCGATAACACCGCAAGTCTGTGGCTGCAAACCCTTGCCGGCGGCGGGTTGCGCATCAATGAGATTCTCGACAGCATGGGAATAAAAGTAACCCGGGTAAACAGCCGCACCCCGGGCAGGGAAGCGAACAGAAATATGTATGGATGGGGACAAACATCGCCGCGCGAAATGGCAACACTGATGGAAATGATTGTAAACAGGCAAATTATTAATGATAGTATAAGCGAAAGAATGCTGCGACTGCTGGGCAGAAATTACTGGGACGAAGAAGGCATTTCCCAGATACCTGCTGATGTGTTTGTGGCGGATAAAAACGGCGCCGTAGATGAAAGCCGCAGCGAAGTGATGTTTGTAAACGGCAGAGGCAGCCGTTATATATTTTGCGTTTGCACAAATCATAATCAAGACCAGAGCTGGCAGCCTGACAATGAAGCGTGGGAATTAACCAGAAAGCTGTCGAAGCTGTTATGGGCATATTATAAGTGAGCAGTGGTGTTTCGTCTCTTATCGGTTACTGCACCGTCATTGCGAGGAACGAAGCAATCTGTGCTGTACAATAGACGCCGCCAGTTAGCAATAAACCTGCTGACTTTACTTTTTACGAGAGCACTATTTACAATTTATAAGCACGCTTCCGTGCAGTCTATAGATTGCTTCGTTCCTCGCAATAACGGCCACTTCATTCATTGTAAGATAAATGATTACTGCAAAGCAGCTTAACAGGTTTTTTTTACCACCGGATAAATACCGATGTCTTTATAATCGGAATGATTGATGCTTATCCGCTTTTTTTTCCAGACAATAAACGCTTCCGCCGCCAGCAGCATTGCCAGCGTGGGCGAAACAAAATAAATCCATAAATCGCGCCATTGCCCGGCGCCGGATGCGGCGGCAAAAGAACGCGCGGGGTTGAGGCTCATACCCGAATAAGGCAATTCAACGGTGATGTAAAGCGCAATCAGCAATCCGGTTATCAGCGCAACATATTTTTCCATTTTGCGCGAACTTGATGCAACCAGCAAAGCAAACATTAAAATGAAAGAAATAACAAACTCACCCACAAAAGCGCCTGTTTCCGTATGCGGCGGTTTTGGACTGGTAACACCATAGTTTATTAGCGGATAAGCAAATAAATTTCCTGCCGAAAGCTTTACCAGATAAAAACCGGCAAGAGCGCCTGCAAACTGCGCCATGATATAAAAAGCCATGTTTGTTATGTTGATATGACCCAGCCGGAAAAACGCCCACGTAACGGAGGGATTTACGTGGGTTCCCGAAAGCTTGCTAAACCATTGAATGGATAAAGCAACGTACAAGCCCATTGCGATACCCAACAACGCACGACGCAATACCGGATAATGCCACAACCAGGTTTTCATTACCGGCATTGACGGATGCTCAAGAAAAATGGTAAGAGCGCCGGCCAGGATAACGAAGCCTGCAATGCCGGCGGCTTCCATCAGGTAGAACCTTTGGTTTTTTATGAAGGTATCAATTACAGAAATTTGTTTCAAAGAGTTTATTGTTTGTCGAGAAATTTTATAACCGCCATGGCATCGTCGTGCTCAAATTCCTGCAATGCCTTTTGATAAGTATCGTGCAAGGCAGTTGCCATTGGCGTTTCGAAGCCCGTTTGTTTTGCCAGCCGCACATCTTTTGCATAATTTTTTACCGTAAAAGCAGGCGAATAATCACCCGATAAAATCAGCGGTGTTTTTGCTTTTGTAAGACCATTTGCACAGCCGCCTTCGTTCACAATGGTAAGCATGTGTTTGGTATCAATGCCATGTTTGCGGGCAAATAAAATGCTTTCGGCTAAGCCTTGCATGTTGAAGCCAACCAATAAATTAATGGCGAGTTTGGCAACGCTGCCCGCGCCATAACCGCCCAGGTGCATTACCATTTTTCCCAGGCAATCCAGTAGTGGTTTTGCATTATCAAATATTTCTTTTGGTCCGCCGGTTAAGATAACCAAAGTAGCATCTTCGGCAGGTTTTACGCTGCCCGATACGGGCGATTCAAGATAATCTATGCCTGCTTTGTTGCATTGCGAAGCAAGATATTTTGATGTTTCGGGCGAGATGGTGCTGGTGTTAATGACCAATTTTCCTTTTCCGTTTGTATTGGATAACAAACCATCAGTACCATCAAACATTTCTTTGGCGGCTTCATCGTCCGCTACCATGACAAAAACAATATCGCAGCTATCAAATAATCCGCAAGCGTTTTTTGCCGTTGATGCGCCTGCGTCGGTCAACGGTTTTTCTTTTTCTCTTGTACGGTTGTAAACGGTAAGCGGATAACCGGCTTTCATCAGGTTTTGACACATGGGAATGCCCATATTGCCCAAGCCGATCCAGCCGACGGATGGTTTGTTCATAGGTTCGTTTTAAAAGAAGAAAACAAATATCTGCCCAAATGACTGCTGTTCTTTTTATTTCATCAATCCCGCAACGAGATTGATGGAGAGTGCAACCACGAATGTATTCAGGAAAAACGCAATAAGCTGATGCCCAAATACTGATCTCCGTATTTCGCGTGAGTTAATTTCTACATCCGACACCTGAAAGGTGCAGCCGATAACGAAAGAAAAGTAAGCAAAGTCAATATAATCGGGGTCTTCTTTCTGCGGAAAATCCAATCCTTCCGCATCTCTGGAATTGTCGTTTTCTGCCTCATCATAATACATGTGGGCATAGTGAAAAGCGTATAACGTATGCACCATGAACCACGACAGCACAATGCCTGACGTAGAAACAAATACAAACTTTCCCTGCTCAATTTTGCTTATATCTTTTGAAATCATTATCAGCAGCACAATGATGATACTGGTAAAAGACGACAGCAATACCATCAGAAAAACAAACACCTTGCTGCCATCATCTTTCTTGGCCCACTTTCTGATTTCGCCGACCGGGCGTGTAAATAAAATAATCCACCCGGTAATGAGATAAACCAACGCAAACGTAAGCCACACATACATAAACGTTATGAGCGAACCGGTGCTTTTTGGCGTAACGAAAAATGTGGCGGCTGCCAGCACAATGCTTAGTGCAAGACGCTGCAACGGATGCATACGCAGAAAAATATTTCCGTTCTGCCATTTTTTATTGCCTGAAACCATAGTTTGTTGTTGCAGCATACACATTAAACAATTTCGATTCAGAAAGAACGCTTTAAAAAAAATCCGGTATCAGTTCTTTTCTTCTTGGGGTGCAGGGCGCATCTAACCCTTCAATCGGGTATGTGGCGGCAGATAATTTTTTTTCCGGCATCAGCGAATTGTGAAGAAAAGTTACTTCAATTACATGCGGCACCTGTTTGCCATGATAATCAAAAAAACTCCCGAAGTTGTTGGCATGAATGTGAATGAGGCTGTGCGTGCGCGCTATCTTCTTCATAATATCAAGTAACTTCTCTAACTGCGAATCGAGCCAGTGAAACTCATATACCATCTGAATGACATTGTCGAAATGCTTATAAAAGCTTTCTTCATTCATAATGCCGTATTCGGCGGCTTCAATATCTATTTTCAGGAAAATTTTTTTATCAAGCAGATTGTATTTTGATAAATGATAGTCAAGCGTTTTAAATTTTTCCGAATTGGTATTAGCAAGTCCTTCCTGTATCAGATGAATCTGCTTTTTTTCCAGTTTTTTTTCTTTCCCAATCCATTTCAGCCAATTTGCCGCCTGCAAAACACTATGCGCATACAAGCCCTGTTTTATATCCTGCCACAAGTATTTTACTTTCATCAGCGTAGGGTCAAAAGCATACACAGGCTTTCCGGTTTCTGCCTGAAACGCTTCTTCAAATTTTACATTGTAACCTACGCCATACGTAACAAGACAATCTACATTTCGCAAAGAGGGATAATGTATTACGTAGCCGCCATCGTATTTATTACCCATTCTTCGCAGGCCTTCAATCTGGTAAGGTCTGAAAATTTGTAATTCTTCCGGTTTGCCCATGTTCAGGTATTATTTTTTGGGATTAATTTGTTAACCACCATTACGAAATCTATAATTCAAAAATCAAAAGTAAAAGTTCAGAATCAGAAACAGCTATTGTCAGATGAAAAATTCAAACCAAGAACCGCCTCGTTAAAAACAGATAAATCAACTTCACTGTTCCAATTTTTTATTGTATTCTTAATTTTCAATTAGGCTGGCGAATATAATAGAGCTTCTATCAGTTCATTTCTTCTTGTTGAAAATCAATGGCATAGCCAAACTTATTTTTGACCTGTAATTTAATTGACATAAATTTTGATATAAAAGCCATTTCTAAAATATCCAGTTAAAGAATCGCCCACATTATCGGGAAAAAAACGGGTGCTTTTCCGTTAAAATCCCATTGCTCACTTTATTTGTGTATTTCATCTTTGCTTTGCTGATAACAAAATACCATTAGCCAGATAAGCCGAAAACTGCATATTGAAAGAGTAGGCAAACCTTTTATAACATGAAAACCATATCCTCTGTATTCGTTTGTTTTTTAACCATCATTTTTTTTAGCAGTTGCTCACATCTTCCCGGTAATCGTCCTGTGGTTCACATCGGCGATACTGTGCAAAACGGCATTGTATTTTATGTAGATGACAGCAGGCAGCATGGCATGATTTGTACGCTAACTGACCTTGGTAATGCGCCGTGGGATACTACATTGTTTAACGCGAAGAATTATGAGCTTTACAACCCGCCATTTATTGGCAACACCGATACTATATTCGGGGCCGGCGAAGCCAACACGTCAATCATTATCAATCGCATCGGCGATGTTTATTATGCGGCTTCTCTTTGCCGCAATTACAATGGTAACGGATACAATAACTGGTCGTTGCCATCGAAAGCAGAGCTAAACCTGATGTACACCAATCTGCAACTGGCAGGTTTAGGAAATTTTACAACCCTTAATCCTTTCTGTTCCGAATGCGGCGTTTTTTACTGGTCGTCCAGCGAGATAGATTACCGCACTGCCTGGTGTCAGCGTTTCGATACCGGCGAGCAGGTAGATAATGCCTGGAAAAACAACCAGATGTTTGTAAGAGCCGTGCATTCTTTTTAAGTTGTTTTCTTGTAAGTAGTGAATTCTGAATAGTGAAGTAGGCTTTGTTGCATGAATCAATTTATAAGGTTTAAATAACCTATCCTGGAATCGTTAAGCTACTTTTACGCTTATTGGTTTGCTTGTTTTCAATGTTATGTTTAATATTTTGCAACCAATTCTTACTTCTGTGAGTTGATTTTCTTTTCGTCTTGCCAATAACTTATCACCCACAATTGTTTTGTACCTGAACATCGTGGTTTCCGCTTTACTCCGCTGGTGATAACGGGTTTGAATTTTCCATTCTTTTCGTCCTGTTTCCCCTATCGTTTCTATAGCTCTATCCCTTTGTTGTAAACAGGCATCCCCTTTTTTACTCATCACTGCGTTTTTCCTTGGCGGTATAACCTGTTCTATATTGTCTTTTGCCAACCGTTTACGCACCTTCTTTTTATCGTAAGCACCGTCGCCTGTAAAACTTTTTACTTCCTTTTTGATCTGTGTCAATAAGGCATCCACTTCAGTGGCGTCATCAACCGCATTGGTAGTCAGTGTTACCGCTTCCACCTGTTGTGTCTGTTCATCCACTGCCACATGCAGTTTCATCCAGGTGCGGTGCTTGCCCGCTCCATGTTTGCGAACTTTCCATTCCCCTTCTCCATATACCTTCAGACCCGTGCTGTCAACCACTATATCTGTAACCGTTCTGTTGCTCCCTCCTGTCTGCAGCTTCACATCCAAAGCCTTGCTGCGCCTGCAGATTACACTGTAATGGGGCACTTTTACATCTGCTTTTGTCAGTTTGAAAAAACTGCACATAAAGCCTTCCGTTTGCCGCAATGCCAAGTGGTATATCTTACGGATGGTAAGGCATATTTCTATAGCCCTATCACTGTATTGCTTCTGACCCCCACGCCTGTTCCCCTCACGGGGAGCTTTCCAATGATCTGCAATGTCTTTCTCTATCCATAAACACAAAGACCCGCGTTGCTGTAATCCATTATTGTAAGCCGACCAGTTTCTGACTTTGTACTTATCTTTACTCATCAGGTATAGATTGTGTTGTTAATGATGTTGTAACCACTAACTAACTAATCTATGCCTGTTCTTTTTTATAAGTGAATAACTATCGCTCATCTTTATATTTATTCATGCAACAACGCCGTGAAGTATCAAATTGCGCCATTTTATAAACAGGATGCTTTGTAATGATCGGATAACAGAAACAAAACAACGGTTGAGCATTCTTTTTAAGCGTTTTCTTATTTCACAACTCACTATTATTCGCCACGTTAAAAAATGATAAACCTTTTGCTGCGCTTGCATTCGCTGTTGCAAATTCGTACCTTCGCGCACTTATGGAAATTCGCAACATTGCAATCATTGCACACGTTGACCACGGTAAAACAACACTGGTTGACAGAATCTTACACACAACAAAAGTTTTCCGCGACAATCAGGAAACCGGCGAGCTGATTATGGACAGCAACGACCTGGAAAAAGAGCGTGGCATCACCATTTTCAGCAAGAACGCAGCCGTTATTTATAAAGATGTAAAAATAAACGTGATAGATACACCTGGCCACAGCGACTTTGGCGGTGAGGTAGAACGTGTATTAAAAATGGCGGACGGCGTTCTCTTGCTGGTTGATGCCTTTGAAGGCCCGATGCCGCAAACGCGCTTTGTGTTGCAGAAAGCGCTGCAGTTGAACTTAAAACCGATTGTTGTTATTAATAAAGTTGACAAGCCAAACTGCCGCCCCGATGAAGTGCATGATGCCGTGTTCGAACTCTTTTTCAATCTCGATGCCACGGAAGAACAGCTTGATTTTCCTACGTTTTATGGCTCAGGAAAAAACGGATGGTTTAACGATAGCCTTACGCAGACAGAAGACATTATGCCATTGATGGATGGCATTTTACAATACGTTCCCGAACCAAAAGTTAACGAAGGTCCGCTGCAAATGCAGATTACTTCATTAGATTATTCTTCGTTTCTCGGTCGCATTGCCATTGGTAAAGTGAGTCGCGGTTTCATAAAAGAAAATCAGCCGATTGCATTAATGCAGGCAGATGGCGCAATAAAAAAATTACGTGTAAGAGAATTGTACGTGTTTGAAGGCATGGGCAAGCGAAAGGTAACGGAAGTGATTGCCGGCGATTTGTGCGCCGTAGTAGGTTTGGAAGATTTTAATATCGGCGATACCATTGCCGATCAGGAAAATCCCGAAGCGCTGCCTGTTATCAGCGTAGACGAACCAACCATGAGCATGCTGTTCAGCATCAACAATTCGCCGTTTTTTGGCAGGGATGGCAAGTTTGTTACAAGCCGTCATTTGCGCGACAGATTAATGAAAGAAACAGAAAAGAATTTAGCCTTGCGCGTAGAAGACACAGATGGCGCAGACAGTTTTCTGGTGTTTGGCCGCGGCATTCTTCATCTTGGCATTTTGGTAGAAACCATGCGACGCGAAGGCTACGAGCTTACCGTAGGTCAGCCACAGGTATTGGTAAAATACATTGATGGCAAAAAAAGCGAGCCTTACGAAAATCTGGTGGTTGATGTGCCCGCCGAATACAGCGGCAAGGTGATAGACCTTGTTACGCAGCGCAAAGGCGAGCTGCAGGTGATGGAAACCAAAGGCGAGATGCAGCATCTGGAGTTTGAAATACCATCGCGCGGCTTAATTGGTTTACGCAGCAATATGCTGACCAACACGGCAGGCGAAGCGGTAATGGCGCACCGGTTTGTAGAATACAAGCCTTGGAAAGGGCAGATACCAGGCAGAAACAACGGTGTATTATTATCAAAAAATCAGGAAAGAACAACTGGTTACTCGATAGACAAACTGCAGGATCGCGGAACCTTTTTTGTAGATCCGGGCGAAGAGGTTTACAAAGGTCAGATTATTGCCGAGCATATAAAGCCGGGCGATTTAATTGTAAACGCTACTGAGCCTAAAAAACTAACAAACCATCGCGCCAGCGGCAGCGATGATGCTTCGCGCATTGCACCAAAAACGCTGATGACGTTGGAGGAATGCATGGAATACATTCAGGAAGATGAGTGCATAGAAGTAACGCCCAAAAACGTTCGGCTGCGCAAAGTGATTCTGGATGAAGATGAAAGAAAGAAAACGCAAAAAAGCATGAAAGCGGAAGCGGTATAATATTCTAAAATAGATTTATTTAGAAACATGAGGCTGTCTCAACTTTGAGGCAGCCTTTTTTATTCGGATACCCTGACAGATAAAGTTTTCCTGAGCGATTTCAGGAGGCTCTTTTGTGTTGATAAATTAAGTTTGTAAGAAAGAAATTCCATTTGCCAACCAATATTTATTCTCTGTAAATTCACACTTATTGTACCCATTTTATTTGAGTAATTCAATATCCAATATTATAATATCCCAATCTTATATTATCAAAGTGTAACCGGTATAAGGCTCCTTTCCCGTTCATTCAACGCTTGTTTTCTTAACTTAACCTATCATTGTAATTATTTCCTTTGCACAGTTCTCAATATATCAGAAAATTTTCTGACAACAGGATAACAAAAGATAGTACGGATTACAAACTCCCGTTCGCTTATGAAATTATTCTATGGCTTGTTATTATTCTCTTTGACTTATCAGGCAAAAGCGCAAGCCCGAACAGATTCTTTTCTTATGCGTATTCTGTTTCAAAATACCGATTCACATTATCAGCATGTTCTCTCCCATCCCGACCCATATCGCCTGCAAATCATATATACGCAAATCAACAGAGACAAGCATAACAAGCCTTATTTTACCAATTATTATTTTCATGTTGACCCGCAGCAGTATTATTATCCGGCTTCGGTGGTAAAATTGCCATTGGCTGCTTTGTCTTTAGAAAAGTTAAGCGCACTAAAGAATAAAGGCATTGATAAATTTACCGCCATGCAATTCGACAGCGCCTATCCGCGACAGGTAAAAGAGATGACAGACAGTACATCAGAAACCAATCTGCCATCTGTTGCGCATTTTATAAAGAAAGCCTTTTTAATTTCTGATAACGATGCTTATAACCGTATGTATCAGTTTTTAGGACAGCAAACCATCAATAAAAAACTTCACGAAAAAGGTTATACCAACACGCGCATTACCAGGCAGTTTATGGGTTTTACCGACGATGAAAACCGGCATACGAATCCTGTCGGATTCATTGATACCAATGGCAACGTATTGTACAAACAGCCAATGTCATACAATACAGATTCGTTCCATTTTCCATCTCAGGTTTACATTGGCAAGTCGTATTATAACCGCAACGATAGTTTAATAAATGAGCCGATGGATTTTGCAAAGCACAATACCATTCCGCTCAAAGATTTACAGCAACTGTTGCAATCCGTTTTGTTTCCTTTTTCTGTGCCAAAACAACAACGTTTTCAGTTAACCAGAGATGATTATGCTTTTTTGCATCAATACCTTTCGCAGTATCCATCAGAAACGCCTTACCCGAAATACGACACCGGCAAATATTACGACAGCTATGTCAAGTTCTTTTTCAATGACAGCAATCATCATACAATGCCTGCAAACATCCG
Organism: Ilyomonas sp.; assembly: GCA_965219515.1. Lineage (GTDB taxonomy): Bacteria > Bacteroidota > Bacteroidia > Chitinophagales > Chitinophagaceae > Ilyomonas. Next base: position 3,817,591 of record OZ244776.1, on the reverse strand, counting down.
CGTGTTTAATAAAGTTGGCTGGGCGTATGGTTTTTTAACCGATGTATCGTATGTGGCCGATTTTGCAAACAGCGTGGAGTTTATGCTTACCGCAACCATTTATGTAAACAGCAACGAAACATTAAACGATAATACGTATGAATTTGAAACCATCGGTCAGCCGTTTTTATACCAGTTGGGGCAAACGATATACAATTATGAACTGCACAGCAAACGAAACAATCAGCCTGATCTGAGCGATTTTAGAATCAATTATAATCATCGCAACCCCAACGATACAAGACCTTCTGTAAAAGATGCGGATAATTAAAAAAATTAATACCAATTGGATAATGAAAACGGTTAATCATTTTATCAAAACGAAACATCAGCTTAGCTTTCAATATCACAATATGAAATATCCAAAGGATATAATTAATCGTTACGCAGTTGCAGATAGCATGCTATCTGCAACTATTTCCCGGCTTTTTTATTCTCCAGCTTTAATGCCGGCCAAATGGCTAACAAAATAATTGCCGTTGATAAGAAGAATCCGCCCTGCAATGCAATGTGCTCCGCTTCTTTCGCATTTCCTTTATGCTGATAATAATGCAATAAATATTGGTGCAAAACCGCTATGATGCTGATGCCGATTGAGCCGCCGATCTGCATAAACAAGCTGTAATAAGAGGAAGCCGTTGTTGACTTTTCGTTTGGCACCGAATTAATAACCGCCGCCGAAATGGGCGAGAACAAAAACCCTAAACCGGCGCCACGCAGCACCATCGGAATGATGATGGCGGTAATGCTGCTGCCGGTGTGCAGCAAACCGAACATAAACGTAGAAACGGCAATTAAAATAAGACCGGCAATAGAAATCAGACGTGCGCCATGCTTATCCGACCATTTGCCCGAAACCGGCATCAGTAAAGCAATAGCGGCGGAAGCGGGCAACAACAAAAGCCCGGTTTGTAATTCTGAATATTTCAACAATCCCTGCAACAAAAACGGAAGCAAAAACAAGCCGCCAAACAAGGCAACAGAACGTACTACCGTAACCAGAATACCGGCTACAAAACCGCCGCTTTCAAACAACGACAAATCTAAGAGCGGGTGCTCTTTTTTCTTTTCTGTCCTGATAAATAAATACAAGCTCGCCAGCGAAACAGCAAATGTGATATACAATTCTGCTGAGCGGAAACCAATTTTTTCTATCCGGGCGATGCTGTATTGAAACAATATAATAAAAAGAGTAAAAAAGATAAAACCTCCCATATCGAAACGAGGCGCATCACCGGTTTTCTTACCCGCTTCTTTTAAATATTTTACCGATAAAATAAATGCCAGCACGCCAAACGGAAGGTTTACAAAAAAGATAGACGGCCAACCGAAATACTGCGTAAGAAAGCCGCCTAAGGTTGGACCCAAAGCCGGACCTACCACAACGCCCAATCCCCACCAGCCCATTACTTTTCCTCTTTCGTTTTCGTCGAAAACAGACGATAGCATGGCAAGTGCAACCGGCGTAAGTGCACCGCCGCCCAATGCCTGAATGATGCGTGCGGGAAGTAAAAAAGTAAGGTTTGGCGATAAGCCGCACAACAAAGAACCGGCTAAAAAAACACCGATGCTGATGAGATACATTTTATATAACCCGATTTTATCTTTCAGCCAGTTGGTAAGCGGCATAAATACGCAAAACGCAAGCATATAAGCCGTTATCACCCATTGTATATCATCTACCTGAACCGTAAACTGCTTTTGCATTACCGGCAGCGATATGTTTACAATGCTGTTATCCAAAGCCGCCATAAAAGTGCCCAGCATCAGCGAAATAATGATTGCTTTTTTGTTCTTCATCGGGCTTTCTCATAAGAATTATTGTACCAAAAAAAACTGTTATAAGTTAGCAACAATAAGTCATGCGCTTTTTTCGGTACAAACAGTCATACAACCCAAACGCATCAAACTTATTCAACCACATATCTTTTATTTTTTCGGTTCATTTTTACCACATAGCCTTGGCGTTTGCCATTAATCAAATGCCATATTTTCCAAAGCTGTATTTATTTTTATATTTACAAAAGCATGAAAGAAAAATTATCGCCATACTGGGTGTGCCAGGCAGGCTGGGGCGCGTTCGGCGTTGTGTATGCATTTTTATACATTACCTTCAATACAGAAGCTACGCCTTATTTTTTTTCAGTGCTGTTTCTGTTTATGCTCGAAGGCTTTGTCATCAGCCATCTTATGCGCACCGTTATCAGAAATTATCATCTGTTAGATCAGCCGTTAACCAGGCAGATCATCAGCATGTTAACCATCACCATTCTGTTTTCTTTTTTATATGCCATTGTTGATAGTCTATTGGTTATTGCTTTTCAAATTGATGATCCGAATATTAAAGACGATTCTTTCCTGCGCAGAATTATGCGCATCGTGCTTACTCCGTTTTTGTTTCTCTGCATCTGGAATTTAATTTATTTCAGTTATCATTATATCATTAAAAGCCGGCGCGATGAGCTTGATAAAATCCGGTTGGAAAGCCTGGTAAAAGAATTGGAATTAAAGACCATTAAAGCGCATATTAATCCGCATTTTATTTTTAATGCGCTTAACAGCATCCGCGCTTTGGTGGATGAAGACCCGCAGCGCGCCCGCACCGCCATTACCGAACTTAGCAATATTTTGCGCAGCAGCATGTATGCCGAAAAGGTTGAAACCACGCCGCTTGAAAAAGAGCTTGGTATCGTAAAAGATTATCTTGCGTTAGAACACATACGCTTTGAAGACCGCCTGCAGATTGAGTATGATATTGATGAAGAAACGTTAGACCTTCCTGTGCCGCCCATGATGCTGCAAACATTGGTGGAAAATGCCATTAAACATGGCATCAGCAAGCAAAAGAACGGCGGTATGATTAAGGTAAAATCAAATTTTGTAAACGATCATCACGAGCTTGTGGTTCAGAATACCGGTATATTGAAACGCAATATCGGAAGCGATGGTTTCGGCATCAGCGGCACCATTAACCGGTTGCAGCTTATGTTTGGTTCGCAGGCTTTTTTCAACATCTATGATACCGATGATAATATGGTAGAAGCGAAAGTGATATTGCCGGTTTCGCAACTGCAAAGCGAAAAAATAAAAATTCAAAGTATATAATAACAATAGAAAAAGTTATCAATTTTTACTTTTTAATTCAATAAAACATGGCTATTAAAGCGATTATTATAGACGATGAACGTCTTGCCCGCAATGAATTGAAAAAGCTGCTTCACGAACATGCCGACGTTGAAATTATAGACGAAGCCGCTAATGCAGATGAAGGCGTTGAAAAAATAGAAATGCAAAACCCCGATCTTATTTTTCTGGATATTCAGATGCCCGGCAAAACCGGTTTTCAGTTGCTGGAAGAATTAGAACGTGCGCCCCATGTGGTGTTTACAACGGCTTATGATGAATATGCGTTGAAAGCGTTTGAGGTAAATGCGCTGGATTACTTATTAAAACCCATTGAACCCAAACGACTTGCCGATGCCATACAAAAAGTGCAATGCGAAATTACGAAGGAAACAACTGATGACAATGCCGTTGTTAACCGCGGGCCGCTTACCGATCTTGATCAGGTATTTGTAAAAGACGGCGAGCGTTGCTGGTTTGTTAAGCTGGGCGAAATACGCCTGTTTGAAAGTGTGGGCAACTACGCCAAAGTGTTTTTTGCAACCAATAAACCGCTTATTTTAAAATCGCTTAATGCATTGGAAGAACGCCTGGACCCGCGTACCTTTTTTCGCGCCAACCGCAAGCACATCATCAACCTTCGCTGGATAGAAAAAATAGAGCCTTATTTCAACGGCGGATTATTAGTGGAACTGAAAGGCGGCGAAAAAATAGAAGTGAGCCGCCGGCAAACGGTAAAATTTAAAGAGATGATGAGTTTGTGATAGGGATAAGCTATCAGCTTTCTGCTTCTTGCTTTCTGCTTTTAGTTTTTTGCTTTCTTCAACTTATGTAATTTTGCAGCATAACAAACAAGTGATGAAGAAGTGGCTGATGATATTACTTATAAGCCTGACAACAGAAATTACTGCAAATGCGCAGTGTTCTATCTGTACAAAAACGGCGGAACAGTTGGGCGAAGGCCCGGGCAAAGGGTTAAATGCAGGTATATTATATTTAATGGCGATGCCGTTAAGTATCGCCGGTTTTATTGGCTGGAAATGGTGGCAGAAAGAAAAACACATTCATGAAAACTAATTTATAAAAAAAATCCGGGAAGCTGATGATTGCTCAATTGTCAGGCTTTTTTATTAAAAGTTTTTCTTATTGCTTAATTACCATTTTGGTAACTTTCTTTTGCTTTGTGTACATCGTTAAGTAATAAACGCCTTTCTGCAGTTTGGCAATGGACACCGATTTTGTCTGTAATTCTTTGGTAGCATTGTACGAGAAAGACAGTACCTTTTTGCCATCATAGCTATGCAAAACAAACGGCGTCATTTCATTATCGGTAGAACTGAACTGTATGGTAAGATTGCCGTTTACCGTCGGGTTGGGAATGATATTCAGAATATAATTTCCTTTTGTAATGGCCGTATCTATGGGAGGCGGTGGCGTAGTTGAATCTGTTGTAGTATCGGTAAGCCCTTTTCCCAGTCGCACAATCCAGTAATCGTATTTTCCGGTTCCGCCAACGGTACCGGAATCTTTATCGCCCGATGCGGGCGAGTTGGAGTAGCCGTTTAAAATATATTCACCTTCGGCATATTCGGAAACGGATATCAATTTATCATCGCCGCTGCCGCCGATGGTTTTATCCCATTGCTTGTTTCCCAGCGAATCTAACTTTACAATCCAGTAATCGTTGCCGCCTTTAGAAGCTTCGCTTTTTTCGCCGCTGATATTCGAGTTGGAATATCCGCCTACAATAAAGCCACCGTCATGCGTTTCCTGAACCGATGTCATATAATCGCCTTCACTTCCGCCCAATGTTTTTTGCCAGATAATTTTACCGTCAACATTCATTTTAATCACCCAATAATCATAAACGCCCCGGCAGTCTTCCGTTTTTACGCCCGAAATCGGGGAATTGCTATAACCGCCTAAAATGAGATTGCCATCGTGCAGCGCATTACTGCAGGTCATATAATCAAATTGAGAACCGCCCATGGTGCTGTCGTATATTTTGGTGCCGCTGAGGTCGGTTCTAATCACCCAAAAATCGGAGCCGCCATAGGTATTGCGGGTTTTTTGTCCGCGTTGCGAATTGGCATAGCTGGAACCACCGATGATATTGCCGGCATTGGAAGATAGAATGCAACAGGAAAATTCGGAATCTTTTGTTCCGAAAGCGAGCGTTTTTTTAATTCGGCCTGTTTTCTCCAGAAACACCATCCAGTAGTCGGCATTGTTCTCCGTTCCTGTATTGTCTGTTTCCTTGCTGCCGCTGTGGTCGGAGTAGGAATGCCCGGAGATGGCGTAACCATAATCTGTTTCTGCAATTCCCGTAAGCTTTTCTGTAAAATAACCGCCTAAATTGGTTTGTACCAGCACCTGACCGTTTTTGTCTAAGATTAACACCCAGTAATCGGGGCTGAAATACCAGGTAGGCAACGCTTTATCGCCCGATTTTTGAGAGAGGCTGGTGCCGGCCAATAAATAGCCACCGCTGGCGGTTTTCATCACTTTACAACTGGTATCGTCTGCAAAGCCGCCGTAGGTTTTTTCCCATGCGATGTCGCCTTTTTCGTTCAGCTTTACAAGCCAGAAATCGTAGCCGCCGCGCGAAGTATCTTTCTTGTTCCCCGAAGCACCTGATTTGCTGAATCCGCTTAGCATAATGCCGCCGTTGTCGAGCGCATCTGTACCGGACAAGATATCGTCATCAAAACCGCCAATGGTTTTTTGCCACAAAATGGGCGGCGCCTGCGCAGTGCTTTGAAATGCGGATAAAAAAACCGACAGGATAAAAAATGTAAAAATATATTTCAACATCGTTGCTTAATTTATTAAGATGTGTATTTACCAGCTCTGATCGTAATACATGTATTCGCCCGAATAAGGCTGGTTGTTAATAACGGCTTTAAAAAATGCAGTGATTGCCTGATTGCAAAATTCTTCGTCGTAAGCGGCATGAAACCCCTGCGGCTGAAAGTGAAAAACACAAGGCACCTGAATGGCAGTCATAATTCTATAGATACCAATGCCCGCAACAAGTTCTGAATAATTAGGGCAATCTTTAAAATTACCCACCCCGTTTGGCAATCCAGGATCGAGACCACCTTTAAAAATAATCATTGGCACAGCGCTTAGCGGCGTAATCAGATTTAAGTTTGGCAGCGCGCCCCACATGGCGCAAATGGCTTTTACCTTATATGTAAACGGATAAGAATTGCCGGTGCTTTGCAATCCGCCCAGTTTTGCATAAATAGTTGGATAATAGGCTTTCGCCACGGCATCGGTAATATAATGCATGTGTAATGCCAGATCGGCACCGGCACTATTGCCCATCAGAAACATCTGGCTGGTATCAATATGAAAACTATCTGCTTTTGCATACAGAAACCGCATACAGGCGTTTGCGTCTTGTGTTGCCCGATAGGTAGCCTCGTTTAAGCCAAGCGTATCCTGCCCGCAGGACGTAGTATCATCTTCACTGTCGTCATATCCGGTGCGGTAATTAGGCGCCACTACCACGAAGCCCATATCTGCAATCACATCAGCCCCGGATGCTTGCGCGCTTTTATTGCCTCCTGTAAAGCTGCCCGCATGGCAACTTAGAATGACCGGAAATGTTTGATCTGATTTAGCCCATCTGGGATAATAAATATCGCACCGCAGACTGTCTTCAACGTTTCCTTCCCAGTCTAACTGCTCGCCCGTAAACGCCACGTCTTTTATGTTTTTCAGTTCCGTAGCCTGCGCTTTCAGCGACGACTGGTAACAAAAAAACAGCAAAACAAGACAAAGGCTATAAGTATATTTCTGCATCTTCATAGTTTATAATTATCACTGCTGAGTTTTAAAAAAATAGATTTATTAGGGATGCAAACTATCTATCACTTTACGAAATCCGGCTACGGTTCGTTGCTCATTTTGTGTTAATGTGCTTCCGTTCAGCTTGTTCAATTCGTAAGGATCGGTTACTATATTAAAAAATCCATAGCCGTCGCTATAATATTTGTACATCGTATCCTGCACATATTCCCGCTGGGAAGTAGCCGGATATTCGGGGTGAGGAAAAAAGTAACTATACAAATAATACCGGCCTGCAGAGGATGGCTGAAAAAGCTGATTGCGAAAGCTAATGCCGTCTGACGTTCCATAACTTGCCGGTATCGTGGTATTGGCAAGACCGGTAATGGTGGGCAGAAAATCGGTAAAATCTATAAACGAATTACAAACACCTGGTGCAATGGAACCCGGACAATAAGCAAACATGGGCACATGCGTACCGTACGTGGTGGTGGTTCCCATGCCGCCGGTAATTTTTCTATTGTTATAAAGAGAAGAAATCGGCACCGGCGTACCGTTATCGCTTACGAATAAGATAACCGTATTTTGTTCCAGTCCTTCCGCTTTTACTTTTTCTACCACCGAATCTATGGCTTTATCCATGTATGTAATCATGGAACGATAAAATGAAGTATCGCTTTTACCACGCGCACTTACCCAGGTTGCATATTTTTCGTCGTCCGGTGTGGGGCTAAATGGCGCATGGGCGATGGGTATTGGATAATAAATAAAAAAAGGATGCGCTTTGTTGCTGTCTATAAAATTGATAACATACCGGTTGAAAATATCAACGCCGTATTGTCCGGCGGTTTCTTCTGCCGGCAGGTAAGCGCCGTTTTGGTAAATGGTCGGGTCTTTATAAGACGTGCCCAGTTCTGCTTCTTCCTCATCACCGCTTTTAAAAGCATCCCATACGCAATACTTGTCGTATCCCAACGACCTGATAGACGCGTCGCCGCCATCGAACTGCCATTTGCCCGCTACGCAGGTAGCATAACCGGCATCATGTAAAATATTGGCTACCGTAATTTCTGACGGATGCATGGAACCCCAGTTTGTATAATTATGAAAATTGTATTTACCTGTGGTTAGCATAAAACGGGAAGGCGAGGAAAGCGGCATAGAAAAACAGTTGGTAAAACGCAATCCGCTGCTTGCCATTCTGTCTAAGTTGGAAGTGTTATACGATTGCCCGCCGTTAAAAGACGGCACTTCATAGCCAATATCGTCTGCCAGAATTAATATGATATTTGGCTGCCCGGTTAAATTGGGCGGAGCCGGCACCACAACCGGAGGTTTCGGATCGGGTGTAAAATGAATTTTTGTACAAGAAGATACCGCCGTCAAAATAACGATGATAAAGCAAGCCAGGCTTGTATAAGTAAACGCAAATGATACTCTCATAAGATGTCTGTTGTGCACGTCTCAGCTATTTTGGTTGATTGCGAATACAATTTGCGCGTAAAAGTAAGCACTTTCAATTGTGTAAAAAAACACCTAAACGTGAACAAACGTTTAAAATACAGGTTTATTGCCGCCAACGATTATTATCCGGGTTGAATGCACACTTTCTGCCTTATAAAAACACTTCGCCGCTTTTTTCTTTATTGAGAATATAAAACCGGCATTTATAAAAAATATTTCAGGTTCACAGAACGATATCCAATATTATATATTAAAAAACTTCATAAAAATAGCTGTGTCAATTATTGATTTAGTCTGATTGGTTTACCAAAAAAAATTGTCAGTTCGCTGCTAACATCCTTCCTTAAAACACGCATTTGCTTTCAAAGTTTCCCTTTTTATTATTTTCCAAACAAATACATTTTTTTTTACTATTTTCGTTTTTATCGGAATAAGCGAAAATTGTAAAACACCAGGCTGACAGGGAAACAATTGATCTTATTTTTGTATTTGTTTCATTTATTTATCTCCTTTAATCTAATGCTAATGAGAAAAACATCGCTGTTGGCAGCATTATCGCTGCTGTGCACATTTTTTTGTGCCGCACAGTCAAAACAAGTTAAGGGTCAAATTACCGATGCAAAAAACGGGCAACCCGTTGCAGGTGCAACCATTACCGCCGCCCGAAGTAATGTATCTTCCATTTCAGGTAACGACGGATCATTCTCCATCACGGTCAATCCGCAGGAAACCGAGCTTACCGTTTCTTATGTAGGTTTTGCCAACATAACGGTACCCATAACGGGCAGCAATGTATCGGTACAACTTACCGAAAGCGCACAAAATCTAAGCGAAGTGGTGGTAGTAGGTTATGGCACTTCGGTAAAGAAAACTTTAACGGGCAATATAGCGGTGGTAAAAGGAGCTGACATACAAAATATGCCGGTTCCCAATCTGAACCAGGCTTTGCAGGGGCGCGCTGCCGGTGTGTTTATAGAAGGGCAAAGCGGCAAAGTGGGCGAAGGCATCAAGATACGCATTCGCGGCTCGGGTTCCATCACCGGCGGCAACCAGCCATTGTATGTAGTAGATGGCTTGCCCATCAATACCGGTTCGGCTTCCGGCGATCCATTGTCCGACATCAATTTTAATGACATAGAATCTTTCAACATCTTAAAAGACGCGGCGGCAACTGCCATCTATGGTTCGCGCGGCGCCAATGGTGTTGTTATCATTACAACAAAAAAAGGAAAAGCCGGTAAAACAAACATTCAGGTAAATCTGCAGGGAGGCATAAACAGGAGAACCGGTTTGCGTGGATTTTTAAATGCAAGGGAATATGTTGATCTGATACGGGAAGCCGCCATTAACAGCGATATGGTTTTTGATGGCGTTGATCCGTCCGACCCGGCTAATTATGAGGGTTCTTATTTAGAGTATGCTGAACAAACACTCGATGACATTTCCGGTTATTCCAACTGGCGCGATGGAAAAATAAATACCAACTGGGAAAAGCTGGCGTTTAACAACCATGCCAACACCTCGTCTGCCGATATTTCGGCTTCGGGCGGTAGCGACAAAACGAAATTTTATCTCAGCGGTTCCTATACAAAACAGGACGGCATCCTGATTGCGAATTCATTCCGGCGTTTGTCTGGCAGAATGAATATAGATCATAACGTTAGCGATAAAGTAAAAATCGGCGTTAACCTTAGCCTGTCTCAAACCAATACCAACCGCGTAGCCGATGACAACCAGTTTGCCAGCCCGATGGAAATTGTAGCTTTATCGCCGGTAACGCCGGTAAGAGACACTGCGGGCAATTTGTACAACGTACCGGTTACTACGTATTACAATCCGTTGGTAGATGCCGCTTTCGGGCACTGGAAATCGCAAACGTATCGCAACATCGGCAACGTGTATTTTCAATGGAAAATTTTGCCTTACCTCTCATTCAGAACAGAATTTGGTGCAGACATTCAAAACCAGAATGACGACCAGTTTTACGGCGCACAAACCACCAATGGCTTAGGCATTAACGGCTATGGCGAATCGGACTGGTATAAATCCCTGGATTATAACAGCAACAACTATTTCACCTTCGACAATCATTTTGGAAAGCATCATTTGAATGCCATTGTTGGTTATGCCTATCAGAATTATCATTTTGATTATGCCAATGTGTATGGTCAGGATTTTCCGGTTCAGGATTTACAAAAGCTGGCAAGTGCCGGTAAAATAAACGGCGGCACTTCTACCAGCGAAGATTATCGCCTTACTTCTTATTTCGCCAGAGCCGATTATAACTATGCCGAAAAGTATCTCTTAGGTGTCAGCGGTAGAATTGATGGCTCATCAAGGTTTGGCGCCAATCATAAAAACGGAACTTTTCCTGCCGTATCTGCCGGCTGGGTGATCAGCGGAGAAGACTTTTTGAAAGATTCAAAAGTGTTAAGCTATTTAAAGCTAAGAGGCAGTTGGGGGCTTTCCGGTAACGACCAGGGATTTGGCAATTACGCTTCGCTTACGTTGTGGGGCGGCGTTAGCTATGCGGGCACATCAGGATTGTCGCCAACGCAGTTGGGCAACAACAATCTGCAATGGGAAAAGTCGAACCAGGTTGACCTGGGGCTTGAATATGGTTTTTTTGATAATAAGCTAACCGGCGAAATTGATTATTACGACAGAAAAACAAACCAGCTATTGTATTCAGTTCCAGTGCCCGGCAATTCCGGTTTTACCTCACAGTTGGTAAACATCGGAAGCATGGATAATAAAGGTGTAGAGTTTGTATTAAACACAAAAAACATTTCATCTTCCAAGTTTAGCTGGACAACATCTATCAACGTCGCTTATAATAAAAATAAAATAACGAAGCTTGATGGCAGCCGCGATACCATTCCGGGCAACAGCGGCCGGTTTCTAAACTCGCTGCTGGTAGGACAGGGAATCGGTGTTTTTTATGGACCAAAATACGCCGGTGTTGATGTTGATAACGGCGACGCCCTGTATTACGAGCAAGATGGAAAAACCACTACCAACGATTACAATACGGCAGGCAACTTTGTAGTGGGCGATCCCAACCCCGATTGGACGGGTGGCGTTACCAATACGGTTTCTTTCGCTGGCGTTGATCTCAGCTTCCTGTTTCAGGGCGTGTTTGGCAATCAGATTCAAAACGGCGCGGGCGGTTTTATGACAGCCAGCTTCGATTATTTCGACAATCAGACAAGGGAAACGCTGAATCGTTGGCAGAAGCCCGGCGATATTACCAGAGAGCCGCAACTTCGGTTATTAGGCGGAAACGGTACCGGCGCATCGAGCCGCTACGTTTATACCGGCGATTATGTGCGCCTGAAGAATCTGACGCTTTCTTATAATCTTCCTGCTACGCTTATCAAACGCTGGGGCTTTCAAAACCTGCGCGTTTATGTTACCGGTGTCAACCTGATTACCTGGACAAATTATCCTGGCTGGGATCCTGAAGTAAACACAGACTATCGCGCAGGTAACATCAATCAGGGTTCTGATTTTTATTCGGCGCCGCAAATAAAAAATTATTCCGTGGGTTTAAATCTCGGGTTTTAATCGAAAAACTATTACGTATCATGAAAAAAATTTCAGTCAATATACTTTTTCTTTCACTGTTTTTTTGCACGGCATTTTCATCCTGTCAGAAAAAACTGGATGTTACATCGCCGCAAAACGTGTCGGCCGAAGAAGTGTTAACGTCAGATGAAAACGTAAAAAAAGCCCTCAACGGCGCTTACGATGCGGCAAGCAATTCATTTGTACTTGGCGGCGATCTGCTGTTGTATTCCGAATTGCTGGCAGCCAATGGCGAAATCAGATGGTCGGGAACTTATAATCAGCCACGCGAAATTTATCGTAAACAAATTCTCATAACCAACAGCTACGTTACAAGCACGTACGACAATGCGTACAACACCATTAATATCTGTAATAATATTTTATCTGCCATTGATATTGTAAATGCCGAAGATCAAAACCGGGTGCAGGGCGAAGCGCTTTTTCTGAGAGGTTTGATGTATTTCGAGTTGGTTGAGTTGTATGCAAAGCCTTACGGCGATGGTAACGCGGCATCAAACGTGGGTATGCAGCTTCTTTCAGACCCAACGGTGGGCAATATTTCGGATGCCAATTATGTACCGCGTAGTTCGGTACAGGAAACGTACGATTACATCATCAGTGATCTCATGCAGGCAGAACAACTGTTGCCTGCCAAAAACAGTGTATATGCTAACCAGTTTGCAGCCGCCGCCGTTTTATCGCGCGTGTATCTGCAAACGGCAGACTATGCCAAAGCAAGAGACGAAGCCAATACGGTGATTGCGGCAAACAGTTTTGCGTTAAACGGCAGCTACGAAGATGCTTTTAATAACACCGGCAACACATCGGAAGACATTTTTGCGGTGCAGGTATCTTCACTTGATGGTTCTAATGATATGCAGCTTTTTTGGTCAATTATTGATTACGGCGCACGCGACGGCGACGTAGATGTGTTGCAGAAACACATTGATTTGTATGATGATAACGATGTCCGCAAATCGCTTTTTTACTTAGATGAAACCGATACCTATCGCAGCGGCAAATGGAAGCTGCAGTACCGCAACTTACCCATTATTCGTTTGGCAGAAATATATCTGACAAGAGCCGAATGCAATGTGCGGCTGGGCACTTCTGTTGGGGCCACGCCGCTGCAGGACATGCAAAAAATACGAAGCCGTGTTGATCTGGCTACCACTGAGGCTTACATAACGCTCGACAATATTTTGCTGGAACGTAAGTTAGAATTGGCGCACGAAGGTCAGGCGATACAGGACGTAAAGCGGTTAAAGAAAACCGTGGATGGTTTTACCTACGATGCCAACGAACTGGTGCTTCCCATTCCGCAGCGCGAAATTGACGCTTCAAAAGGCATTCTGATTCAGAATGATGGTTATTGATTTCTGTTTGATTTTGTAATCAAAAAGAGGCTGTCTCAAAAGTTGAGACAGCCTCTTTTTGATTCGGATACCTGATGGAGGAAGTTTTTGTTTAAGCGATTCTCAAAGCCTTCGTTTTACTTTTGATGCAGCTTCTTCATCTTTGAATATAACCTGTCAGGTTTGCTCATTCTTCCTTATCACTACTCTTATTTAACCTGACAGGTTATTAAAAGCGGATAGTCAATAAGATTTATTACACTGTCAACTTAATAGTTTTATATTGTTAGCTGGTACAATTAAATAATATTTTGCAGTCGTCATTGCGAGCAACGCGAAGCAATCTGTGCTAAGCCTTACATCAATATGGATGGCAATGTTGCACTTTACTTCCATCCACAGATTGCTTCGCGTTGCTCGCAATGACGGGAACAATTTTCCAAAATTTATTTAGTTGACAATAAGATTTATTTTACACCGCAATTGTTTTGCACCTTCTCTGATTTCTTTTTTAAAGAAAAAAAATGCAGTAATGCACTTTGAATCACTTACAACACCTTGCCAAAAAACGCTTTCATATCGTTCCATGAAGCGGTGTCTGCGGCGCCGTTGTATTCAATTGGCATATTGAATTTTTTACCGTTCTCCGTAGCTTTCGGATTGGTGAACGCGTGTGTAGCATTCGGATATACTTTAAAGGTATAATCTGCGCCAATAGAATCCATGCCTTTTTTAAACGCAGCAATTTCTGCCGGACTTTCAAATTTATCGGCACCGCCGTGGCAGACCAACACTTTCGCTTTCAGCAGATTTTTATCGAAAGGGGCGCCCGTAAGTCCGCCATGAAAACTCACCACGCCTTTCAGCGGCTCACCAAGTTTGGCGGCGTTCAATACCACATAACCGCCGTAGCAATAACCAATGGCGGCAATGTTGGCAGCATCTACCTGCGGATAAGTCTTTAATTTTTGCAAAGCCGCATCCAGCCTGGTTTTGCAGAGCGTCGGGTTTTCATAAAAAGGCGTTGCCAGCATTTGAGCTTCCTGCGGATTGTCTGCGGTTTTGCCGTCGCCATACGTATCAACTGCCATGGCAACATAGCCAAGTTCCGCCAACATCTTGGCGCGCATCCGCGGGTAATCTGTCAACCCCCACCATTCGGGCACAACCAATACCGCGGGTCGTTTGCCACTTTTATTTGCATCATACGTGATATAACTTTTTGCCGTAAAGCCATTGCTGCCATAGCTTACCGCTTCTTCTTTGATGTTGGATTGGGAAGAATCAGCCGTTGGCATCACCGATTCCATCGTATCGGCATTTGCATTTGTTGTGCTGCTGTTGTTACACGCAAGCAACGCCATCATGCCGAAGCTCATTAAAATTGTTGTTTTCATTTGTTTGCTTTTTTATAAGTGTTGTAAAAATATCGCACATCAACTGACTGATAGAAATTTTCTGTCAAGCCATTCCTAACACCAAACCGTTTTAATTTTTAATACCGGTTTACGACTCATTTTGCATCATCCGTTTTAAAAAACCGAAAGACGGCAAAGGCGGTTTCTCTTATTTTTGCGCGCATGAAAAAAGCTTTGATTTTTGACATGAACGGAACGATGGTGGACGATATGAGTTTTCATACCGTTGCCTGGCGCAACATTATTAACGGCGAGCTGAAAGGCAACCTGACGCCCGAAGAAGTAAAGCGCGAGATGTATGGCAAAAATGAAGAAGTGCTGGTGCGCGTGTTTGGCGAAAACAAATTTTCGCCCGAAGAAATGAACCGTATTTCGTTGCAGAAAGAGCAGGCGTATCAAACGGCTTTCCGCCCGCATCTTACGCTGATTAACGGGTTACAAAACTTTTTGGAACGGGCTTACATTGCAAACATCCCGATGGCGATAGGCACGGCTGCCATTCCATTTAACATAGATTTTGTGCTGGACAATCTTAACCTGCGTCATTATTTCCGCGCCGTTATCAGCGCCAATGATGTGGAAAAGAGCAAGCCGCACCCGGAAACCTTTTTAAAAGCAGCAGAAGCATTGGGCATGAAGCCGGACGATTGCATTGTATTTGAAGATTCGCCCAAAGGCATAGAAACCGCTTTGAATGCCGGTATGCAGGCGGTTGCCGTTACCACCATGCACGGCGAAGAAGATTTTAAACAATACGAAAACATTCTTCTTTATATTACAGATTATAACGACGACAGGTTGCAGCAATTTATTTTCGGCACTACGGAATAGGCACCATCACACCGGCACTTTTCAGCCAGCCGTTTGCCGTCATCCAGTTCAGGCAGCGTTCCAGCCACAAATCTTTGTTTTTGGGTAAATGCATCCCGAAACCATGCCCGCCGTTCTGATACAGGTGCATCTCTGCCGGCACATGATGTTGTAGCAATGCTTCGTAAAACTGAATGCTGTTTTCAGGCTTCACGCCATTGTCGTCGCTGGCATGAACCAGAAACGTTGGCGGCGTATCATCCGTTACCTGCATTTCATTGGAATACAAATCTTTCTTTTCCTGCGGTGGATTTTTACCCAATAAATTATTTCTCGATCCCATGTGCGTAAGACTGTCCTGAAACGAAATAACCGGGTAAATCAGAATCATAAAATCGGGTCGCAGGCTGGTGTTGTTGGCATTTTCAATCACCGCTTTTTTGTAATGCGTGCCTGCGGTAGCAGCCAGGTGCCCGCCTGCCGAAAAACCCATGATGCCGATGCGGCTGGTATCTACATTCCATTCTTTTCCCCGTTCGCGAACGGTTTTAATGGCTTCCTGCGCATCCTGCAACGGACCAATTTCCTTGTTTACCATCGTTGCATCATCGGGCAGGCGATATTTTAAAACAAACGCCGCAACGCCTTTTTTCATCAACTCACGGGCTACATCGGTTCCTTCATGCGCGGCTGCCAGCGCGCCATAACCACCACCGGGGCAAATGATAACAGCCGCGCCATTGGCCTGTGCTTTTGGCGGTAAAAAAGCGGTTAGCGTAGGGCGGCTTACTTTGGTGACAATAAGTACGCCGTTATTGCCCGACGTTTCTTCATCGGGCGTAAAGCGGCTGTTGGGAATGCTGTCTTTGTATAGCGGCATTACCTTTTGCGCATAAGAAGAGTTCATAACGGATAAAAAAAATAATGTCAATGAGGCAAAAATCAATCGTTTCATAGTTTGTAAAGTTACCGGTTTCTGCTTTTAGCTGTCAGCGTTCAGTAATCAGAAATTAGCCTTAGCCATATTCAAATTATCAAACATCATACATCAAATACCTGATATCATGCAGAGCATCATTCCCAACGGAATGCTTTTACCGCAATAGCATAAATGACGATGCCCCAAATTAAGAGTATGCCTGCATCTTTCCAGGTGCTCCATAAACTCAACCCCTGGTAAGAAATTTTTTGCATGGCATTGTTAAAGCAGGTGAGCGGCAGGTAATTGCATATTTTCTGCAGCCATGCCGGAAAAACCGAAGTAGAAAAAAAAGTGCCGGATAATAAAAACTGCGGAAATACAAAAATGTTGGAATATACGGGAATCACATTGTCGGTAGAAGCAATGCCGCTTACCACAAAGCCGAAACCCATGAAAATAACGCAGGCGATGAAAGACAGCAGCAGCATATCGAAAAAAGTAGCCGCGCCGTTTACAAACGTAAAATCGAAAAACTGATAGCCGAATAACATGATGATAATAACCGACAGCATCTGAAACAAAATACGGCTTATTCCTTCACCCAGAATAATGGTGCTTCTCTTAATGGGCGTGGCGAAAAAACGTTTCAGAACAAGCTGATTGCGAAGGTTAAAAAACAGGAATGCTACGCTGAATACGCCCGTTCCCAACAGCGAAAATCCTAACATGCCCGGCAAAATGCGGTCTATTTCTCTAAATTCCCTGCCTTTTATAAATTCTGTTTTTGGGTTCAGGCGCGCAAAATGATAGCTGCTGTCGTTGCGGATAATGATGGAATTTAAAATGGCTTTCAGAATCTGCAAATCCTGCGGCTTCACCACGTCCGAACTTTTTAGTGTAATGTCGTAAGAAGCATCGTTTCGTTTTTGTATATCAATAATGGCCGTAATGGCTGCGCTTTTTAGATTGGCGGTAAGCAGGCTGTCGCTTAATTTGTTGTAAATCGTTATTCCGTTTATGGCTGTCAGGCTTTTGTAAATCGGGTTAAGCGTATCGCTTTTTGGCGGGAAGCCAACATTCATGGAAAAGCCGTTATCGCCGATTGACCCGAACACCAAAATAAAAATGATGGGAAAACCCAAACTGAAAACCACCGTGGAAGGACTGCGGAAAATAGCCCGCAGGCTGCCTTTTGCAATGGCAAGCATTGCCCGAAACTGACTGTATGTATTCATAGAAAACAGAAGCGGCAAAGCTATCTGTTATGGCGCGACAAACAAGTAAATGAATCTATTTTCATTTATTCTGTTCGCTTGTTTTACCGTGTAAAAACTGCATTATTGCACCTCCGGCATCATTAAATTTTGAATAAATCTACTTCTTCAATAGGTATTCTGCTTTCTGTAAAAACAAATCGTGTATATTGCGGCCATCTCAAACAAAAGGCAACCTAACTACTATTGATGAAAGAATATTTGCCTGTAGCTATACACGCAGCAATAGAAGGTGGTAAACAGATTCTGCATGTTTACCATGAGGATTTTTCAGTATATACAAAAGAAGATAATTCTCCGCTTACCGAAGCAGACCGCCGTGCGCACGATGTGATTAAAGATATTTTGCATCCAACAGGTCTTCCTTATTTAAGCGAAGAAGGCAAAATGATACCTTATAATGAGCGCAAAAGCTGGAATGCATTCTGGCTGGTAGATCCGTTAGACGGCACAAAAGAGTTCATTAAAAAAAATGGTGAATTTACCGTAAACATTGCCTTGATACAAAATGGTATGCCGGTGCTTGGCGTGGTGTATGTTCCGGTAACGGGCATGTTATATTTTGGATGTAATGAAGGCAGTTATTGTATTTTGGTAAATGAAAGCAACGCAACCGACGCAGAAGCGTTAGAAAAAAAAGCCTCGCAACTGCCGTTGCAAATGGCGAACAATGTTTATACCGTGGTGGCAAGCCGCTCTCACAACTCACCCGAAACAGAAGCGTTTATTACGGACAAAAGAAAAATACATGGTGAAATAAATATGGTAAGTGCAGGCAGTTCATTAAAGCTGTGCCTGGTAGCCGAAGGCAAAGCGCAGGTATATCCGCGCCTGGCGCCCACCATGGAATGGGACACGGCAGCCGGACATGCAATAGCCAAATTTGCAGGTTGCGAGGTATATAATTTTAAAACAAATACGGAGCTGGAATACAATAAAGAAAATCTCCTGAATCCGTGGTTTGTGGTAGAAAGAATGGAATCGTAATATCAGAAAATCATTTTCCAGAATGCTGTTTTATAACGCAACAGAATTACTTTAGCCGGCGATGGCGATGATAATGGAAGAAAAGCTGCACATCATAGCGCACGACTATAAAATTGGAAGAGAGGAACGCGAAATCAGAAACGGTCATCGCGCCGCCTGTTTGTGGTTTACGGGTTTGTCGGGTTCCGGCAAAAGCACCGTAGCCAATGTGGTAGAGCAGGAAATGCACAATCTTGGCTTTCGCACTTATATTCTGGATGGCGATAACATTCGCAAAGGCTTAAATAAAGATCTCAATTTTACCGAAGAAGGCAGAATAGAAAACATCAGGCGAATTGGCGAAGTGGCAAAGCTGATGACAGATGCAGGCATCATTGTATTGGCTGCCTTTGTGTCTCCGTTTTTAAAAGACCGGCAATTGCTGCGCGATTTAATGGGCGGCAGCTTTGTAGAAATATTCGTAGATGCGCCCATTGAAGTGTGCGAGCAGCGCGATGTAAAAGGCTTATACAAAAAAGCCCGCGCAGGCGAAATCAGCAATTTTACCGGCATCTCGTCGCCGTTTGAAAAACCCGAGCATCCCGATGTTCATATTCATACCGATCAGTTGAAATTAAGCGATAGTGCGAAGCTGGTTCTCGATACGGTTTTACCTAAAATAAAAATCATCTGAACACATGCATAAATATTATCTCAATCACTTGCAGGAATTGGAAGCGGAAGCCATTTTTATAATCCGCGAGGTGGTTGCTCAGTTTGACCGTCCGGCTATTTTGTTTAGCGGCGGCAAAGATTCTATTGTGGTAACGCACCTGGCAAAAAAAGCGTTTGCGCCTGCCAAAATTCCATTGCCGCTGATACATATTGACACCGGCCATAATTTTCCTGAAACAATGGCATTCCGCGATAATCTGGTAAAAGAACTGGGCGTGCAACTGATTGTAGGCAGCGTGCAGGAATCAATTGATAAAGGTCGCGCAAAAGAAGAAACCGGCATCAACGCCAGCCGAAATGCACTGCAAACGGTTACTTTGTTAGATACCATCGAATCTCATAAAATAGATGCTGCCATTGGCGGTGCCAGAAGAGATGAAGAAAAAGCGCGCGCAAAAGAACGCTTCTTTTCTCACCGCGATGATTTTGGCCAGTGGGATCCGAAAAACCAGCGGCCTGAGCTTTGGAACATTTTTAACGGACGTAAAAATATGGGTGAGCATTTTCGTGTGTTTCCCATTAGCAACTGGACGGAAATGGATGTCTGGAATTACATTTTATCGGAAAATATTCCCATTCCTTCTCTCTATTTCGCACACCACCGCGAAGCCGTTTACCGCGATAATACCTGGCTGCCCGTATCGGAATACATGACGTTGCGCGACGGCGAAACCATCGAAAAAAAATACATGCGCTTCCGCACTTTGGGTGATATTACCATTACCGGTGGCATTGAATCGGATGCCGATACGCTCGAAAAAATTGTAATGGAAGTCGCTTCCACACGCAGCACCGAACGCGGCAACCGCAGCGACGATAAGCGCTCCGATACTTCTATGGAAGACCGCAAAAAACAAGGATATTTTTAATTATAAACTGTATTTGGTATTATGTAGTTAGTATTAGGATGAAGCAATTTCTTAAGAGAAATCATCTTACTTAACTATCAATACCAATCTAATCTTACTTAACTATCAATACCAATCTAAATACCTAATACTTAATACAATCATGTCAAATACAAGAGAACTTCTCCGCTTTACCACCGCAGGCAGTGTGGACGATGGCAAAAGTACCCTCATCGGACGTTTGTTATACGATAGCAAATCTATCTTCGAAGACCAGATGGATGCCATCAAAAAAAGCAGCGAGCGCAAAGGTCTTGCTCATGTTGATCTTTCTTTATTAACCGATGGTTTGCGTTCAGAAAGAGAGCAGGGCATTACCATAGATGTGGCTTACCGCTACTTTGCCACGCCCAAACGAAAGTTTATTATCGCCGATACGCCGGGTCATATTCAATACACGCGCAACATGGTTACGGGCGCTTCTACCGCCAATCTTGCGTTGATTTTAATTGATGCAAGAAAAGGCATTGTAGAGCAAACCTGCCGTCATTCTTACATTGCTTCGCTGCTGCAATTGCCGCATGTGATTGTTTGTGTAAACAAGATGGATCTGGTAGATTACAGCGAAGAAGTGTTTAATAAAATTGTGGAAGAATATACCGAATTTGCCAGCAAGCTCGACATCAACGACATTCGTTATATTCCCATCAGCGCATTAAACGGCGACAATGTGGTCAATCATTCCGAACATACCAAATGGTATCATGGCGCAACGCTGTTGCACGAGTTGGAAACCATACACATCGGCAGCGATTACAATCATATTGATGCACGCTTTCCGGTACAAACCATCATTCGCCCCCACTCTACCGAACATCACGATTATCGCGGCTATGCGGGTCGTATTGCAGGTGGCATTTTTCGCCCCGGCGATGCGGTTACGGTATTGCCGTCCGGTTTAACATCTACCATTAAAAGCATTGACATTTTTGAAGAATCGTTGAAAGAAGCCTATGCGCCCATGTCGGTTTCCATTACGCTGGAAGACGATATAGACATCAGCCGCGGCGATATGATTGTAAAAGAAAACAATCAGCCATTGGTAAGCCAGGATTTAGATGTAATGATGTGCTGGCTGAATGCGAAGAAGCCGCAGCCCGGCGCCAAATATTATCTGCGGCAAGCTACCAGCGAAGTAAGAAGCGTGATAAAAGAAATCGTGTATAAAATGGACATCAATTCGCTGCACCGCATGGAAGATGATACGGTTATTAACATGAATGATATTGCCCGCGTAAAAGTAAGAACCACCAAGCCGGTGGCTTATGATCCGTACCGTAAAAATCGTTCAACCGGTTCATTGATACTGGTAGATGAAAGCACCAATGAAACGGTGGCGGCAGGGATGATTGTGGAATAATAAATTAGCTGTCAGTTGTCAGCGATCAGCAGTCAGTTTATTCAATTCAAAGTGATAAATTAATATTTGTCGCACTTGTTTTCAAACTAACTAATAGCTGAAAGCTGATCGCTGACAGCTAAAAGCAAAAAATATGCAACAAGCGATATTTCCCAACACATTTATTATCGGCGTTCAAAAAGGAGGTACTACAACCCTGAACGACTGGCTGAGCCAGCATCCGGAAATATATGGCTACGATACATTGAAAGATGTGCATCTGTTTGCCCGCTTTAAAACATTGGCAGAAATAGAAGAAAGACTAAAACAGGAACCGGCTGACTATCGTAACGAGCCTGTTGTGCTGCAAAGCGCGGTGAACTATATTTTTTATCCGCCGATGCTGCAACAGATCGCAGCACAATCGCCCGGTGCAAAGCTGATTCTGATTCTCAGAAACCCGGTGCAGCGCACAATTTCGGCTTATTATTATTTTAAAAAAATGCTGCGCGAAAAAAGAACCATACACGAAGCGCTGTTATATAAACCAAAAACCAACTTACCGTTTTCCAAAGACAATAACGACTTCACGTATATCGAGCACGGATTGTATGCCGGGCAGATTAAAAACTGCCTTCGTTTTTTTACGAAAGAACAGTTGCTGGTTCTCGATTACGATCAATTGAAAGAACCCGCTTCATTGCTTAAAAACATATTTTCTTTCTTACAGGTTGATACTTCTTTCGAGCCGGATTTATCGCCCAAAAATATAACGGGTGTTGCCAAAAGCGCCTCATTGCAAAAAAGCATCATCGGGCAAAGCCCGTTTAAAAAATTTATTATTACGTACCTCATTAATCCGTGGATGCCGGTAACAAAACGCAAAAAGCTGAAAGCGAAATTATTTGAGATAAATACAGGTAAAACAACAGGAACTTCTGATAATACTGATACGGCTGACACATCTGATATTCAGGATTATCTGAGGTCTTGTTTTATTGAAGATGCGAAAGAGCTGGATGCTTTACTGCACACTTCTTTCCATGAAAAATGGTTTGGCAATACAATAAGTAAAGAACCTACGCAATCTGCTTCTTCTCATGCGTAAAATAATGCAAGTGCTTCCTGCGTTGGGCTGGGGCGGCGCTCAGATATTTTGCATTCAGCTTTGCAATGAGCTCGCGCAGAAAGAAGGCTACGACGTAACGCTGGTTAGCATGTATCATCACAATCCAAACAAGCATCTGCCCTTACATTTATTAGACAAAAAAATAAAATTTATAACGCTTGGCAAACGCCCGGCCTTCGACCCGACCATGTTTTTCAAGTTATGGAAAACCATGAAAAAACTATCGCCCGATGTGGTGCATACGCATCTTCACGCGGGTTATTATTGCTTTCTGGGCTACCTGCGCATCAAGCGTTCGTTTCAAAAAATACATACATTTCACAATCTGGTAAAACAAGATAGTCCCTGGCCTGGCAGACAGGCGTTTAAATACTTTTTTAACAATCGGATTATTATTCCCGTCAGCATTTCGGAAGAAGTGCATAAAGGAGCGATAGAAGAATACGGCGAGCCGGTAAAAATGCTAATTGCAAACGGCTCCGACCCGATAAAGCCAACGCCAAAATTTGATGAAACAAAGCAGCACATTGCCGCTTTAAAAAAAGATGACCATACAAAAGTATTGGTAAACGTTGCCCGCATCAGCGCACAAAAAAATCAGCAGCTTTTGTTGCGTTGCATGAAAAAGTTGGAAAATGAGAATATCATTGCTTTGGTAATTGGCGATTATGTAGCGAATGATAAAAAGATTTATGATAAATTAATGAATCAAAAACCCGGCAATGTTTTCTTTATTGGTAAAGTAAACAATGTTGCCGATTACTTGCTGAATGCAGATGCTTTCGTGCTTTCTTCCGTTTTTGAAGGATTGCCCATTGCCTTGCTGGAAGCGATTTCGGCAGGTGCAACGCCGGTGTGCACGCCGGTTGGCGGACTGAAAGATGTGATAACAAAAGAGATTGGCTATTTATCAGATGATGTATCGGAAGATAGCTATACAAAAGCGTTGCGGGCATTTATGAATGCGCCTGAAAACGAGATTGAACAAAAAAGTAAGAACGGCAAGGCTCTGTTTGAAGCCTCGTATAGTATGAAAAAATGCGCCATGCAATATGATGATTTGTATTTTAACCGAATATAATATTATTTTAAGTAACCGGTTTAAATTTTCTGAAATATTTTTACCACGAACAAAAAGAATTTTCAAAGCACACCAGCTAATAAAAATCAATAATGTTTCCGTTACCGGTTACACCAGTTTATGACCCCTTTTGTAATACTATCCACACAACGCAGCGGTTCTACGGTTCTTACAAGAACACTGGATGAGCATCCAGATATTTTTTGCGCCGGAGAAATTTTTCACGAATCAAAAGAAAACATTCATCATGCCGAATGGCATTTTGCCAACTGGAAAATCACGGGCGGTAAAGGATCGAAACTAAACAAGCTGGTCAACTATCCGAATCTGAAATGGAATGCGGTCAATCACATCAGAAAATTTTTTGCAGACGATCTTACCGCGAAAGCAAAGGGTTTTAAGCTGATGTATTCGCACATCAAAAGCGCGCCTTTTATCTGGCATTATATGGTAAGCAGCAATACAAAAACAATTGTGCTCATTCGCAAAAACACTTTTAAAACGGCGCTTTCGCGCTATCGCATGGCAGCAACCGGATTGGCACACAGCAAACAAAACGTGCAATCATCTGCCATTACGGTGCCCGCGCAATCGCTGTTGCAGCAAACGTTACAGCTTCAGAACGTAAATGAAAAGCTGCTGTCTCTTTCCGAAAAAACAGACCGGCTGGTTTTATATTATGAAGATTTCGGCGACTGGACGAGCATTATGCAGCAAACCGATGCGTTTCTCAATGTGCCATTTGCCGGTGTAGTGCCGGTGCTGAAAAAAATTAGTGCGGATAACTGGCAGTCGGAAATAAAAAACTATAAAGAAATTGAAGATGTGTTTGCCCGAAACAATGCATCGCAATATCTCGCGTATTCATAAACAGGCTTTAAAAAGCTGAAAATAAAACAATATGAAAATAGTAGTTGTAGGTACCGGTTATGTAGGTTTGGTAACCGGCGCATGTTTAGCCGAAGTGGGCATTGAAGTAACCTGCATAGACGTAAACCAGAAAAAAATTGACAACCTCAAAAAAGGCATTCTTCCTATTTATGAGCCGGGGTTAGACGACATTGTAAAGCGCAATTACAAAAAAGGCAGGTTGCATTTCAGTATTGATCTGGCCGATTCTATCCGCGGCGCGCAGGTAGCGTTTATTGCCGTGGGAACGCCGCCCGGTGAAGACGGCAGCGCCGATTTAAAATACGTGTTGCAGGTAGCCGATACCATTGGGAAGTACATGACCGATTACCTGGTTGTGGTTACCAAAAGCACGGTGCCGGTTGGCACGGCAATGAAAGTAAATGCATCCATTTCGGCGGCCTTGCAAAACCGAGATGAAGACCTGGAATTTGATGTGGCTTCCAATCCCGAATTTTTAAAAGAAGGCGCCGCGGTTGACGATTTCTTAAAGCCCGACAGAATTGTAATCGGCGTAGAATCTGACCGCGCAAGAAATGTGCTGCAGCTGATGTACAATCCGTTTTTATTAAACGGGCATCCCATTCTTTTTATGGATGTGCCTTCTGCCGAAATGACGAAATATGCAGCCAATGCCATGCTGGCCACCAAAATTTCGTTCATGAACGATATTGCCAATCTGTGCGAACTGGTAGGCGCCAATGTAAATCATGTGCGCAAAGGCATTGGCAGCGATCCGCGCATTGGCAACCGCTTTATTTATCCCGGCATCGGCTATGGCGGTTCGTGCTTCCCGAAAGATGTAAAAGCATTAATTAAAACCGGGCAGAAAAATAACTACGACCTGCGTATTTTAAATGCGGTGGAAGAAGTGAACGAAGACCAGAAAAAAGTAATCATCGCCAAAATAAAAAATTATTACAGCGATGATCTCGCAGGCAAAACATTTGCCATGTGGGGATTATCGTTTAAGCCGAAAACCGATGATATGCGCGAAGCGCCGTCATTGGTTATTATAGATATGCTGTTAGAAGCCGGCGCCACCGTAAAAGCATACGATCCCGTTTCTATGCCGGAAGCCAAACACATGCTTGGCGATAAAATAACATTTGTAGAAGAAGCGGCGCAGGCAACCAAAGGCGCCGATGCGTTATTATTAATTACAGAATGGCCGGAATTTCGTTTGCCCGACTGGGACGAAATAAAAGCCAATATGAAAGGACATGTGATTTTTGACGGCAGAAATATTTATACGGCTGATGAAATAAAGCAGCACGGCTTTGAATATTTTGGCATTGGCCGGTATGCAAACGGCATTAAAAATTATGGCGAAACGGTAACAACATTGCGATAAATTGTTTCCCGCAGATGGCGCAAATAAGCGCAGTTTTATTTTTTATTTTCTGCGTCAATCTGCGAAATCTGCGGGATATTTCTTTTTAAAATCAACCAATGAAGAAGCGAATTTTAATAACGGGAGCCGCTGGTTTTTTAGGCTCACATTTGTGCGACAGGTTTATTGCCGAAGGATATCATGTCATCGGGATGGACAACCTGATAACCGGCAATCTGCAAAACATCGAACACCTGTTTCCGTTAGCCGATTTTGAATTTTATCATCACGATATAACCAAGTTTGTGCATGTCTCCGGCAAGCTCGATTACATTCTGCATTTCGCCTCGCCGGCAAGCCCGATAGACTATTTAAAAATACCGATTCAAACGCTGAAAGTAGGTGCGCACGGAACGCATAATTTGTTGGGTTTGGCAAAAGATAAGGGCGCACGAATATTAGTCGCATCAACCTCTGAAGTATATGGCGACCCGAGCGTGCATCCACAGCAGGAAAGTTATTGGGGCAACGTAAACCCCGTTGGTCCGCGCGGCGTGTACGACGAAGCCAAGCGCTACCAGGAAGCCATTACCATGGCGTATCATACCTATCATGGTTTGCAAACTCGCATCATCCGCATCTTTAACACGTACGGTCCGCGTATGCGGTTGAACGATGGCCGCGTGCTGCCGGCATTCATTGGTCAGGCATTGCGCGGCGAAGATTTAACCGTATTCGGCGATGGCTCGCAAACGCGGTCTTTCTGTTATGTGGATGACCTGGTGGAAGGCATTTACCGCCTGCTGCTTAGCAATTATGCGTCACCGGTAAACATTGGCAATCCATCGGAAATTACGATCGGAGAATTTGCCGAAGAGATATTAAAACTTACCGGTGCCGATCAGAAAATTATTTACAAACCATTGCCAACCGATGATCCGAAGCAACGGCAGCCAGACATTACCCTGGCGCGGCAACTGCTTGGCTGGGAACCGAAAATAGGCAGAAAAGAAGGCTTGCAGATTACCTACGAATATTTTAAATCGCTTACAAAAGACGATTTATATAAGAAAGAGCACAAAGACTTTTCGTCGTATGTAAAGCAATAAATCCCCCATCCCCTGAAGGGGAGTTTTTGAACAGTGTAAACAGATTTACCATTGATTCGTTGTTAAATAGTAAGCATGACGAATAATAAACCTCTGAGCTCCCCTTCAGGGGTTGGAGGCTTGCGCCGCATCAAAGTCTTACACATCACACAATCGGTGGGTGGTGTGGAAACGTATCTCAAACAAATCATCAGCACTATAGATCACAGCCGCTTTGAGCTAAAGATTATAGGTACCGTTTCTGAATATTTAGAGCCGTATTGCATCCAGTATAATGTGCCGTTTATACGTCTGAAAATGGCGCGGGGATTGAATCCTGTGCTTGACCTCCAATCTGTTTTCCGGTTAAAAAAAATTATAGTAAAAGAGAAAGCTGCATGTGCGCATCTGCATAGCGCAAAAGGCGGTTTCATTGGCAGAATTGCCTGTTCGTTAGCCAAACAGAAATCGCTTTATACACCACACGCGCTGTCTTATCTTTCGTTTACCGGCATAAAGCGAAAAGCTTTTTTTACATTGGAAAAATTTGCCAAAAGGTTTACTTATAAAATTCTTGCCATCTCTAACAGCGAAGCCGAACGCTGCGTACAAGATCTGGGACATAAGCGCGAAAACATCTTTATCATTCCCAATTCTCTTATCATTGATAACTATTGGTACAATACCAAAACATCAAACCGGCCGTCGTTGAAGGGGAAATATAAAATAGGAAATATTGCGCGCCTCACGCCGCAAAAAAACCCGTTGCTGTTTGTTGATATTGCCAATGCGGTGATAAAAAAGGCGGACACCGATGTGCATTTTTATATTCTCGGCATCGGCGAGCACGATCATTTGATGAACGATGTGCTATCCAGGATAAAGATGTACAATATCGGTTTGAATATTCATTTGTTAGAACGCGGTGATTTGCAAACGTCCGTTCATTTTTTGCAGCAGCTTGATATGTTTTTGTTTCCTTCCGTGTTTGAAGGTTTATCGTACGCGCTGCTGGAAGCCATGCTGCAGGGCGTGCCTTGCGTGGTAAGTAATGTAGACGGCAACAATGATGTAATTCAAAACAGCATCACTGGCTTTACGTGTGATAACCTGGATGACTATGTAAATGCCATTCTTTCGTTACTTGCTGATGAAACCAGGCGAAAACAATTGGGCGAAGCGGCAAAGCAATACGCGTCAGACCATCACGATTTGAAGAAAAATATTCATCAGCTGGAAGCCATTTATGAAAGGTTCAGTGAGATGACATATTGATGTTTTTTGGAGATAATTATACCTGTAAGCAAAAGGGCGATGAAGTATTGTGATTTGATAACCGTTGATCCTGATATTTTACTATCTCATCAAAATATATCAGTGATCAATTATGGAAAAGCGATGGTACCGAAGCTGGAACAGGAATAATAAAAGACTTCAGTAAAGAGGGGGAATCAATAACTATTTATTACGCAATCTGGTTTCTTCAAACGGATTATTATTCTTTGTTGGAGTAACAATTGCAAACGGAGCTGAGATGTGGAGAAGCGATGGCACTGATACCGGCACTTACATGCTGAAAAATATTTCTCCTTTTACTGATTATTCTACCGCTCCTGGTCAACTAACGTCATACAACAACAAAGTTTATTTTTCTGAAATAGATTCCACCTACCACAATAAATACCGCTTATTCCAACCTTCAGCGCAGCACCGATGCGATACATTTTACAAACGTTGGAAAGGTAACAACCAAAGGCAATAGCAATGCCTTGCAACAGTATTCATTTCCTGATTTAAATATTGCCACTTTAGCTTCTGTTAAAACCATTTATTATCGCTTGCAAACGATGGACAAAGATGGTTCTTCATCAGTAAGCAAAATAATTCCGGTTGACTTGAAATGGAAAGACGTAGCAGTGTTGCTTCATCCCAATCCGGCAAACGATTATATACTGATAACCGGTTTGAGTATAAGTATAAGAACAACGATTACGATTACTGATGAGTTAGGTAAAACCATAGCTGCTTATAATTCTTATAACGCTGCGCAATACAGGGTTGATGTAAGTAGATTAATAGCAGGTGTTTATTATGTGCAGGTAAAAACTATTGGCAAAACACAAATGCTGAAGTTTGTGAAGGAGTGAGGTAAGTAACAAAATAATATGATTGCAGGGAAGCTGTTTAGGAAAATCGGGACAACTTTTTTGTTTCGTACCGGTAGGCGCAGACACTTCCGTCAGATAAAATAATAACTCAGAATACATTTTAATAAAATTTTAATTTTTCATCTGACATATAGTAAATTCATTTTATTTTAGCACATTAAACTCTTTCGCTTATGAAACAGTTTTTAGCCGTTCTGTTTGCGCTGCACGCCGGCATCAGTTTTTCCCAAACCCAAAACTGCCTTTCCTACACATATGCCTCATACGGGTCTATTAATTTCACGACAGAACAGTATGGAGCCGCCCAGTTTGCAGATCCGGTAACGGGTTCCCCTAACATTTCCTACAAAAAAAATTCCACGCCCGGGCTGTCAGACCCGCGTTATCCGCCCAAAAACGGCGATGAAACATGTAATGCCGACATCACGGATAACATGGTAAACTGCGACGTAAATGTTTCTGACCTTAGTTATGTGGTTTATTATCCTACGTCGCTCACTACCGGCGCAACCACAAAAGGCTGCCTGTTTCCTGCTGTTATCCTCTTTCACGGCGGCGGTTTTGATGATTGCAAAAAGCCCGATATCGGGGATGCAGGTTTAAACGGCATCGGAGCCATAGCGCAGGAGTTTGCCAAACGGGGTTATGTAGCTTATGTAGTGGAATACCGTACCGGCAGGTACGTAGCTCCCTATGGAATCTATTTAAGCGCACAGCAGTCGCTTGCCGAGTACCGGGCGTTTCAGGATGCGCGTGGCGCCATCAGGAGTATTATCCGGCATCAGCGAAGAAGCCTCCTGGATTTTCCTGACGATCCCTACCAGATTGATACCACAAGAATGTTTTTAGGTGGCAACAGCGCAGGCAGCATCATTGCCATTCATTCAGCTTATTATAACGCCGCCCAGATAGCAGCCGTATTTCCTACGCCTGCGGGGCAGCCAACAATTGCGCAGGCGTTGGGACCGGTAGATGCAGACTATTATTATGGCGGGTTAAACACCGGCGTTAACTCCGATTACCGGCCGCTGATTAAGGGTGTGTTTAACATGTGGGGACAGATGGGGTTTCCTGTTAGTTACGAAACTCATCCGCAGGATTTTTGGGCAGACTATGGAAACACAATCATTCCACCCATGATTGCTTTTCATGGACTTGCTGATTCGACGTTACCTGTAAATACAACAGACATCATATTTGCACCTAATGCCACGGTTAATGTACCTACAAAAGGTCCTATAAATTATACCCCTTACAATTCTGAAAGCAACTGTTTATTAATAAGTCCAACGCCCTATAAATTAGACGGAGATGAAACTACTGTTGATCTAATTGGGGCAGGTTCCAAAGGCATGTACGACATGTTTCATACGTCTGCCATCAATCAGCGGATTGAACTGCATGTGGATTGCGAAATGGCACACGGGCTTGATGATGACGTTACATGCATTACCTGTACTGGTAATTATCCCCGTAAACGTGTAAACGGGAAATGCAAATCTTGTACTCCCTTTCAAAGTAATTTCGGAACCGCTTACGACAATTCCACCGATGTTCAAAAATACATGGTGCAACGAGCCACTACTTTCTTTCAGGCTATACTTACCAATCAGGCTGCCAGTTTAGGCAACGACCTGTTTATAGAATGCGAGAACAAGCGGGTAAAATCGTATGTGTCATCGGTGCCTCACAATGCGCCGGTAACCACCGGCAACCCGGCAAGCTGCCCGCCAGCCAACTGCTCCTTCTAAATGCTCAATCAGTTTTTCAAAAATCAAATACCAGCAATATGAAACCTTTCTTTTACGCCATCCTCCTGTTTGCAACCACCGCATCTTTTGCCCAGCAGCCCGGCACACTTGACCCTTCATTTGGTAACAAGGGCACTCTGGTTGATCCGCTTGTTGCTGATGTAATAGGAGGCGTTATGAAAGTTTCTAAAGATGGCCGGATATTGATTGGTACGGCGGGACCTTACAAAGGTTTTGATTTTACGTTTAAGATAGACGCGTATCTGCCTGACGGTTCTCCTGATCTTTCTTTTGGCGAGAACGGTAGTGCATACGTGTTGTTTCCCGACATGAAGAAACCGGAGGATAATGCCGCCATCAGTTCACTTGCCCTGCTGCCCGATGGCAGGATACTGGCCTGCGGCAACCGCTATAGTTTTATTGTTGACGGTTATGTTGCCTTTGCACTTTTCAAGCCCGATGGAACGGCGGATTCTACTTTCGGCAATAACGGTACGGTAGTAGATGATGCGTTTGCCGATTATTCAGAGTACGAGTCTCACGGAGCTACCAGTATCGTACTTCAGCCCGATGGTAAAATAGTAACGGCAGGCGGTGTAACCATTGGTACCGGGCAGTCTATGAACAGAATAAGCACCGCCCGCTACCTGCCCGATGGCAGGATAGATAAAAGCTATGGTGAAAACGGCATTACGGTGAGCACTGCCAAGGGTGCCGCCTTTGCGGTTGCGCTGCAGAAGGATGGTAAAATTGTATCTGCAGGCTACAGTGGCTATGGGAATATCAATTCCTCCGATGCTCATTTTCATCTTGAGCGTTATAACGCGGATGGCAGCTACGACAAAAGCTTTGGCATAAACGGAATGGTAGATACTAAAATTGGCAGTGGCAGCATTATAAACGATGTGGCTTTGCAGGATGATGGTAAGATAGTGGTAGCCGGTAACAGCAACAACCTGACCAACAGAACATTTACCGTTGCGCGTTATAACACAGACGGCAGTTTAGACAACAGTTTTGGAACAGCAGGTATCGTACCTACTATTTTCAACGACCAGGGAATCTGCGACAAAGTATTTATTACAGGCGAAAAGAAAGATAAGATAGTAGCAACGGGTAAAAGTTATAATGAATTTACAGGTATTGGCGACTTTGCCATTGCAGGATACAATTCCGATGGCTCTCCCGATCCGGAATTTGGCAACGGTGGAATACAGATTACTAATATTGATGCCAAAGACCGCACGTACAGTGCCGACCTGCAACCGGATGGTAAGATTGTTCAGTTTGGTTATACTTCTTCAAACGAAGTGTTCCGGTTGCATCGCGCCTTTGCCCGCTATTATGGATATCCGCAAAGGGTACCCCTTGCCCTACGCATCAAACGTTTTTTGCTTAATCATGGCATCTCGTGGAAAGGCTTGCCAGCAGACGATAAGATTGCTTACTACAGCGTAGAGCAAAGCAATAGTGCCTCAAAAGGTTTTATGCCCGTAGCCAAAGTAAGCGGTGCTGCCAACCAGAAAAATTACAGCATTACTAACAGCCATTTGCTGGAAGGTATAAACTTTTACCGCATTAAAGCCGTCAGCACCGATGGAACCATCCGCTACAGCGAAACGGTAAGCGCAGACAACACGGCTAACACGGCAAGCGTATTTCCCAACCCTGCCAAAAATTATGTAACGGTGCAGGGACTAAAAACCAGCGAAACGGCTAACATCAGCATCAGCGACGGCAGCGGCAACGTAAAAGCAAAGGGCGTAAGCACAGGCAGCACCCAATACCGCTCTTCATTAAACAATCTGCAGCCGGGCACGTACTATGTAAACATTACCACGAAAGAAAAAACGGAAACGCTGAAGTTTGTGAAGGAGTGAGCATTGTTTAATATCGCTGATCAAAAAGCCGGATTGCTTATGCCCGGCTTTTTGAATATTTACTTATTTTTCCGTTTGTTGGTATCAATGTGAAAATGATTGCGGAATGTTGCCGGTGAAGAACACCGGCAACGGCGGAATAAATTTTAATAAAATTTTAATTTTTAATTTAATGGTGATATCAAAAGGGTTATTTTCATTTTTTAAATAATCCTGACTATATGAAATGGCTGTTCACTACTGCATGCTTTACTTTGTTAGTTACTTATTGTATGGCTCAGGGCGATTCCAGTATTACAGCTTCTTGTATTTCACCTAAACAATGCACTCGTGATTTAAGAGATGCTATCCCTGAATTTGCTAATAACACCACAAGTAAGGTACAGTGCTATGCAAGAGGGTGTAACAATAATCCGGTCACTAGTCCGGGTGACAATTTCCATAATGTAACTTATGCTGCCGGACAAGGAACTATAGGTTGTGCCGGAGCTTCTGCGGATTGTTCACAAATGGATGGAAGCATCCTTAAATATATTGCATATTATCCCTTGCCGGGCGCCATACCTAATTTTAATACCTGCAAGTTGCCTGTCGTTATTTTTTTTCATGGCGGCAGCTTTGCAGATTGCAACGGAACTTATGACGGATCTGAGATTGCAGAGATTGGTAAAAACTTCGCTGAACGTGGATTCATATTTATTTCTGTTGAATACCGCACAGGCGTAAAAGTCGAAAGTGATATTTATTATTCAGTTCAACAAATGCTTGCTATCTGGCGAGCCTGCCAGGATGCTCTTGGCGCTATCAGAAGTATCATAAAACGTGAATTGTCAACTACTGCGCCGGCACAAAGAGAAACACAGTTTCATATTGATATTAACAATATTTTCCTTGCTGGTAACAGCGCCGGATCAGTAATAGCCATGAGTATAGCTTATTATACCCACCAAATGTTTATTGATGCCTTTCCTCCTGGTATTGATGACAGTGATGTATTAGGAGATATTAACCAAAATTATTATTACGGAGGGGATGGGTCAGGTGCAAATGGAATTAATTTCACGATTAAAGGAGTGGTAGATTTATGGGGGGGTATATCCCTGCCAAATCCATATACGGTATCTAATCCAGGAGCTTTTTTCTTTAAAAACGGACATACCTTACCCCCAACTATTGCTTTCTGTGGTGCTTTAGATCCAACATTTCCTCCCATTAGCAAAACATTAAAATTTCATTTGCTGACAACAGAAAGTTATTGTTTGAATGACCTAACGGGCAATACATCTTATACAGTGTTGGATAATGTATCTACTGGTGCCACCTATGGTAATATCATTGGTTCACAAACTATTTATCAAATGTTACAGAACAATGGTGTTTTGACAGAATTTTATGAAGATTGCGACATGAAGCATGGATTGGATGCTGACTGCGGCGGATGCACATTTAACAGCACCAAGAACCCTAAAAAAATAGTGGCATAGGCTGTTTATCATGCACTCCCTTTCAAAGCAACTTTGGCACCGGCAACTACACCATAGCTACTGTAAATTCTTATGTTGTACAGAGGGCAGCTACTTTTTTGCAGGCGGCGATGAATGGTGTGCAACCAGACCCGTTGAAAAAACATACCACCAAATTCGTTGAATGTGAAAATTATCGTTACGGTTGCAATTATGCAGACAACAATGCCGGTTGTTATAAAGACAATAGTTCTTCAAACCAAGTTTGCCCTTCATCAGTAATACCTTAATGCGATCAAAATCGCTCATTAGTTAAAACCAAATATTTATGAAATGCTTTTTTACCTTTTTGCTGTCAGTTCCCTTTGTCTTCTTACATGCCCAGCCCGGCACCTTAGATAAAACGTATGGTACAGCTAAGACAGGAACGGTGTCAGTTTACAACCAGCTCAACACAAGTGCAGCAGCCATGCAGCCCGATGATAAGCTGATATTGGGAGGTTACGATTCCACTCTGGGACAAGACCATATTTTCATTCTTGTCCGCCATAACAAAGACGGCTCATTAGACACTTCTTTTGGCATCAAAGGGCAAATTGTAACATCGGTTGATGACTTAGTAAAGAGCGCACAACGTTCGCTTGGCTGGACTTCCGTTGCCGTACAGCCGGATGGTAAAATAGTGGCAGCCGGCAACATAGGCTGGAACAATCCTGACTACCCGGATGCGTACCCGGTTTTGTACGATGTGGATATTGTAGTGGCTCGCTTTCTTCCAGACGGCACACCCGATAAAAGCTTTGGAACAGCCGGCAGAGTGGTAAGCAACTTTGATTACTTAGAGAATATTACGGCGGTAGCTATACAGGCGGACGGCAAAGTAGTAGTTGCGGGCTACCAAACCACAGATATCTATAACAATAGCAATGGTTTCTTAGTAGTTCGCTACAATAAAAACGGTTCGCTCGACAGCAGCTTTGGTAATAATGAAGGATATTCTCTGTACTATAACATCGGAGGTACTTACGGTTATGCGCTCCTTTTGCAGCCGGATGGTAAGATGGTAGTGGGTGGCGCAGGTTTGCCAAGTGACTTTTTTGTTGCCCGGTATTTAACCAATGGCTTACTCGACGATTCATTTGGTAACAAAGGAACGGTGAGAACAAATTTTAGCAATGGACAATCAGAAATAAGTATAACCAGCCTTGCTTTGGATGGTAGAGGACGTATTGCTGCCGTGGGTAACCTGAATTTTGATAAACATGTAGAAGTAGTGCGTTATCTGCCGGATGGCTCTTTAGATAATTCGTTTGATAAGGATGGTAAACTGGAATTAAGCTACAATGACATTTCATATAGGTCTGTTTCAGGGTTTGCAGTATTAGCGCAACCAGAAAATAAGCTGATTGTAAGCAGTCTTATATTTGGCGATACTGATACTATTTTTAAACTGACAGTTACAGGTATAAACGAGGATGGCACTATAGATCCATCCTTTGGCACCGATGAGGGACAAACGATTACCAATATTGGTTTAAGCAATTACTTGCCATCTCTGAATGCTGTGGCACAGTCAGATGGAAAGATTATCATATCCGGAGATATACCTGTGTTGCAGGAAGGTAATATTTACACGAATACTTATTCGCTTACGCGCTTTAGCGGCTATCCAACCAAAGTTCCCCTTGCCATACGCGTCAAACGGTTCCTGCTTAACCACGGCATCTCGTGGAAAGGCTTGCCCGCAGAAGATGAGATTGCTTACTATGCCGTAGAGCAAAGCAGCAACAGCACATCAGGTTTTGTACCCGTAGCCAAAGTAAGCGGTGCTGCCAGTCTGAAAAATTACAATATTACCAACAACCGCCTGCTGGAAGGTATAAACTTTTACCGTATTAAAGCCGTTAGTACCGATGGAACCATCCGCTACAGCGAAACAGTAAGTGCAGACAACACGGCTAACACGGCAAGCGTATTTCCCAACCCTGCCAGAAGCTATGTAACGGTGCAGGGATTGCCAACCAGTGAAACGGCTGACATCTCAATCAGCGATGGCAGCGGCAACGTAAAAGCAAGAGGCATCAGCAGCGGCAGCGCTCAGTACCGCTCTTCATTAAACAACCTGCAGCCGGGCACGTATTATGTAAACATTACCACGAAAGAAAAAACAGAAACGCTGAAGTTTGTGAAGGAATAGGGGAAGAGAAATAAAGGCCTTGAGAATCGCTTAAACGAAACCTTTCTCCATCGGGTATCCGAATAAAAAAGAGGCTGTCTCAACTTTTGAGACAGCCTCTTTGGCTTTTACCGCTGCACCGGTCTTCGCTTTCATTATTGCTAAGCCTAACTGCTTTCCCTTCATTTGTTACAATAATTCTGTATCCTTGCACCAATATAAAAAACACTGTTTTGAGCACCTTTCGATATGCCTTGTTAGTTTTTCTTTCGGTTGCTGCTGTTGTTTCTTTTGCACAAAACACAACGGCTTTATCTGAAAGCCGCCAACTGTATATTGACCGGTTGTATCGCAGCGATACGATTGCGCATACGGCATGGAAACCGGTTTTGCTTACAGACAGCGTCTTGCAGCCTTCTAATCATAACTGGCTGCGGCGGAAGTTTTTTGAAGAGCACCTGTTACGCGTGCAACAACCTAACTTCAATTTGTACGGGGATATTATTGTAGATGAAGACATCGGTTATAATACGCGTGCCGTTAACCCGCCAAACGCCAGTACACAAACTTATAAAGTGCCGCAATTAAACACACGCGGTTATGAAGTGAGCGGCAACATCGGCAACAAGTTCTATTTTCAAACGGCGTTTTATGAAAACCAGGGGCGTTTTCCGGCTTATGTAGATAGCCTGGTGAGAATTACGCAGGTTATTCCACATCAGGCGAATTATAAAAATTCAAAAGGAGACGGACCGGGTTTCGATTTTAATTATTCTACGGCGCGCCTGGTTTACATGCCAAACAAGCATTTGCTGTTCGATCTGGGTTACAATCACAATGTCATCGGCGATGGTTATCGTTCGTTGTTGCTGTCCGACTGGTCTATCAATTATCCGTATTTCCGTGCAGCCGTTACGGTTGGCAGGTTGCAATATTCGGTGATGTGGTCGCAATATCTTACCTATCTCAATCGCCGCATTGCTTCTACGCCTTATTATGCTTTCGGATACTCGCATAAGTGGGCACAAACTTATTTGCTGGATTATCAGGTTACAAAAAAATTCAATGTTGGTTTGTTTGAGTCGGTTGTGTGGGCTGGTAGCAATATCAATCAGAACAGCGATGTAGATGTATCGTATGCAAGCCCGGTTATTTTTGCCCATTCGGGAAAATCGAAAACCGGCATTGACAACAACGAACTGATTGGCTTAAATCTGAAATATCATATCTTACCAAAAGCCAATGTTTACAGCCAGTTGGCTTTGGATAAAACCGGCAGCGAGGCAGACAATCGCTATGCCATACAAGCCGGTGTTCGTTTTTGGGATTTTTTAAAAGTGAACAACTGGAATGCCTTGCTTGAATTCAACACAGCGCGGCCTTACACTTATCATTCCACCAATCTTCACGCGGTATATGGCCACGCCAATTTACCATTGGCGCACCCCTTAGGCGCCAACTTCAGGGAGGTAATCGGCGTAACAGATTATGCTTATAAAAACTGGTGGTTTCGCCTCGAAGCGTTTGTGGCGCAGCAGGGGCTTGATTCGGCAAACGGCATCGTAAATTACGGCAGAGATATTTTTAGTAATAATACAAATTTCCCGCAGGGAAATATCAGCACCGCGCAGGGCATCAAAACAAATATTTATTATGGCGAATTGCGGGTTGCTTACGTATTGAACCCCAGGACAAACCTGCGTTTGGAAGGTGGCCTTACATATAGACGGGAAACAAACGCGGTTGCCAAATTTGAAGATAAATATGCTTACATCGGCGTACGCATATCGTTCAGAAATCTTGTTTACGACTTATAAAAATTGAAGTGTTTTATAAAAAATAGTTCATGCGCATCTACCTCATATTTTCAATTTTTATTTTTTCCTGTATTGCTGCAAATGCTCAGCAGATACCGTTAAACCAGGCTATGCAAAACCGGTTGAACCAGCTTATCATCAATTCAGATACATCGGTATTTACCGGCTTTCGCGGCATGAACTGGTTAGAACTGCAACAACTGAACAAACTGCAGAAAACAGAGTTGATTGACAGCGCATTCGGCATTTCGGCATCGCAGGAAAAAGATGAATTTTTTAACCGGCTTGTTACCGGCAACTGGATAAAAGCCGGCAACGAAAAGACCGTTTTTACCATAGATCCTTATATTGAAGCCGGCATCGGAAAAAGCAACCGCAAAGATGATACGCTTTACGGCGGCGCAGTTGGTCTGCGTGTGCAATCAGTGATCAACCATAAATTTTCCATCAATGCCGATTTTGTTGCTTACAGCCAAAAGTTTCCGGCTTATGTTGACAGTGTTATTTTTAACACGCGCAACATTGTTCCGGGCAATAATGTGGCAACGCTTAAAAGAAACGATCGCTTTCATTATGCCAACGGCAGCTTTAATCTTACTTATGTTCCGTCGCAGCATTTTCTGGTATCGGCAGGTTATGGCAAGCAGTTTTTAGGCGATGGTTACCGAAGCCTGCAGCTTTCGGACAATGCGTTTAATTATCCATATCTGCGGTTGCAGGCGCGCTTCTGGAAGCTTACTTACAATGTGTTGTACAATCGGTACGAAAACAAATACTGGTATCTGGTAGATGGCAAATCGCAACCTAAATTCAGCGTGCTGCATCAGCTTGGCATAAACATTTCCAACAAGTTTCAGTTTGCCCTTTTCGATCAGGTTACGGCCATTGCAAAAGATACCAATTTCAACCGCGGCTTCGATGTTACGTATCTTAACCCGTTAATCTTTTTGCGACCGTTGGAATTTTCTATCGGCTCGCCCGATAATGCGATGGTTGGGTTTAATTTTAAATATAATGTTTACAAAAAAGGATTTGTATATGGTCAGCTTGCTTTGGATGATTTAAACATCGGGTTATCGCGCGACCATAAAAAGCAGTTTTACGGAAACAAATACGCCTTGCAGCTTGGCATCTGGAACAACGATTTATTCGGGGTGAAAAATCTTACCTGGCGCGGCGAATGGAATGGTGTGCGGCCCTATACGTACGGGCATGGCGTGGGTAATAACGTAAGCCTCAATTATTCGCATTATTACCAATCGCTGACCGACCCGTTCGGCGCCAATTTTCATGAATTTATTTCTCTTTTTAATTACAGCAATCAACGCTGGTACGGCAGTTTGCAAAACTTATATACCGTTCGCGGAGAAGGTTATGCCAGCCCCGGCGTAAGGGCCGGCGATGATATTTTTGCCAACCAGGAACGGCTGGGCTTAAACGGCTCTTTCGGCAGCTTTACCACGCAGGGCAGCAAGCATCATTACTGGTACAACCAGCTATCGGCCGGGTATCTTATCAATCCAAAAAACAGGTTGAGTGTTGAAATAAACGCCATGTATCACCGCCGCACCGGGGTTGATGTTCACCAGACGGAACTGATTGTTTCATTTGGCATTAAAACAAATTTGTTTAATACTTACTTCGATTATTAAATTCATTCACTGCAAAGTTGCAAAAACATGCAGCGGCATCACATCAATACAATTGCCGGTTTTCTTTCTCTTGCCATTCTTTAAACGGTTGCTGCGCCATCTCACGCCCTATGTTTTCCATCGGCAAAGAACGATCGTTTTCGTCTTTCGCAAGCTCGCGGTAAATGGCTTCATCGTCAAAGCCAATGGCTGCAGCATCATTAGCCGTATTGCCATAATACACTTTTTTTATTCTTGCCCAGTAAATGGCGGCAAGGCACATGGGGCAAGGCTCGCAGGAAGTATAAAGTTCGCAGCCCTCGAGTGTATTGCTTTGCAACCGGGTGCAGGCATCGCGTATGGCAACTATCTCGGCATGCGCCGTTGGATCGTTGTTAAGAAACACTTTGTTGTTGCCTTTACCAATAATGTTTCCGTCTTTTACAATCACACAGCCAAAAGGTCCGCCTTCTTTTTTGTGAATGGCGATGGCAGAAAGCTCTACTGCCTGCTGCATAAATTGGAGTTGCTCTATCATATATATTCGTTGATAGTTGGTGGTTGATAGTATGGGCGATAAATGAACTGCCAACTATCAACCACCAATCAATTTACGCTTTCCGAAACGCCCATTTCATCATCTGCCCCCAGCTTGTTTTTTTGCCATACAACAAAATGCCGGTACGGTATATTTTACCCGCCAGCCAGGTAGTAAATAAAAAGCCTGCTACCAGCAACGCCATGCTGGTCAGCAGTTGCCAATACGGAACGGTGCCGGGTACGCCATAAGCGATGCGCGCCATCATTACCATGGGCGAGCTGAATGGTATCAGACTGCCCCATAAGGCAAGGCTGCTATCCGGATTTTGTACGGCATTTGTCATAATAATAAACGAAAAAATGATAGGCATGGTAATGGGCAATGTAAGGCTTTGCGCATTCTGCACATCATCTACCACGCTGCCGATGGCAGCAAAGAGAGAGGCGTAAAACAGATAGCCACATAGAAAATAAAACAGGAAGCAACCTAATATTAATATCCAGTTTACATCGCCTGCAATAGAGCCAATGACACTGAAGCTTTCAGGTGCTGTGCCGCCGGGCATTGCACCATTTTGCTGC
Source organism: Ilyomonas sp. (assembly GCA_965219515.1). Classification (GTDB taxonomy): domain Bacteria; phylum Bacteroidota; class Bacteroidia; order Chitinophagales; family Chitinophagaceae; genus Ilyomonas. Next base: position 3,776,325 of record OZ244776.1, on the reverse strand, counting down.
GATGCCTGCATTTGCTGAATTATATCGTGCGATAAGAAGAGAGGCACCAGGTTAATGACAATGATAATCAGCACTGCCCAGATAAGGAACTGTGTAAGACCAACAGCCCCGATACCGATGATTTTACCCATCATTAGCTGAAAGGGTTTTACGCTGGAAACAATCACTTCGGCAATGCGGTTTGTTTTTTCTTCCATCACGCCACGCATTACCATCATGCCATAGATAAGCATGGTAAGATAAATGAGAATGCCGCAGGCATAACCAATAATATAAGCAACTGTTTGATTGTTGTCTTTCGCGCCCGATGCGTCGCTTGCGTTAATTACTTTCAGGTTGCTTTCCTGCGACTGTGTATGAATAGAATCCAACTGCTTTTTTTGAATGCCTGCCTTTTGCAACAGCTTGTTTTCGATGGCAGCGTCCACTTTGTCTTTAATGGCATCTCGCGATTGCAGTCCCACCGTTTGTTTGGTATAGAGCCGGTAAGCAGGCTGAATCATATCATCGCTTTCTGGAATTGCCAGAAATGCCGAATACCCTTTGGCAGAATAATTCAGCGAATCTACACCTGTGGGAAACTTAAAAGCAACATCGTCGCTGCTTTCAAGATTGTTTTTAAAAGAACCATTGCTGTCGCCAACGGCAACAGTCAGCTTTTCTTTTGTATGAATGGTAAGATAAGCCGAGCCGAAGATGAACAGGCCAAACAAAAAAGGAATGAGTAAAGTAGTAATTAAAAACGTTCGGTTGCGAACACGGGTAAGATATTCTCTTTGAATAATAAGTCCGATTTTATTCATAACATCAGTTAAGCAGTGAATAATTATTTAACGGTTTGAAAAGCGCGCGCGGTGGCTTTGGTGCCTTCCACTTCGCGGATGAAGATTTCGTTCAGCGAAGGCAGAATTTCGTTAAACGATTCTATCAGGCTACCATGCTGCATAAAGTGCTGCAACACATCGTTGCTGCGATAGCCTTCATTTATCTTTACCGTTAGCTTGTTGTCTTTGTGTTTCATTACTTCAAACGCATGGCTGGTAAGCGTGGCAGGCATCGCGGTTAGCTGCAGGCTGAACAGATTTTCTTTAAAATCCTGTTTTATCTGCGTTACAGTTCCGTCTAATATTTTATGCCCGAGATTAACCAGCACAATATGATTGCAGATTTCCTCTACCTGCTCCATCCGGTGCGTGCTGAAGATGATGGTGCTTCCCTGCTGCGCCAGATTGAAAATCTCGTCTTTTATCAGGTTGGCATTTACAGGGTCTAAACCGCTGAACGGTTCGTCTAAAATAATCAGTTTGGGCTGATGCAGAACGGTGGTTACAAACTGAAGCTTCTGGCTCATGCCTTTGCTTAAATCTTCAATCTTTTTATTCCACCAGCTTTGCATTTCCAGCTTTTCAAACCAGTATTTTATTTTCTGCATCGCATCGTTGCGGCTCAGCCCTTTCAGCCGCGCCAGATACAATGCCTGTTCGCCAATCTTCATTTTTTTATACAAGCCACGCTCTTCGGGCATATAGCCGATTTTCACAATGTCGTTCGCCGGGTCGAAGCGTTTGCCGTCGAAGGTGATGGTTCCTTCATCGGGATAAAAAATACCCGTGATCATGCGTAGCAGTGTTGTTTTGCCTGCGCCATTTGGTCCCAGCAATCCAAAAATACCGCCTTGTTCTATACTGAAGCTAATGTCGTCAACCGCTTTTTGCGTGGCATAATATTTCTTCAGATTATCCAATTGCAGAATGGTCATAGTACAATGTTTTCGTGGGGTCAAATATAACGGGGATTTGGGGAGATTGCGGGAGATGATTGTGATGAATGGAACGCGGATTAAATATAAAACACGGGTAATAGAAATTTGATGTACGGATGTTTAGGATTTGGTATTAAATAAATAAGATTGAAAAATATTACAAGCGGATACGGTTTTCTTTATCAACATTGTGCAAATCCCATTCATCAGCCGGTTTATAAAATCCTTATCACCTGTTCACGCAGTTCGTATCATCCGTTTTCTATATCTTATAACGAAATATTATTTGAGCAAGTGGCGGCAAAGCCGCAATTTTGCCGCCGTTTGGCTATGCAGGCAATAACAGAGTTTTATCCGCAGTTAACAAATCCGCAACAGGTGGTCATCACCATGCACCAGAAACCCGATGGCGATGCTATGGGTTCGGCGCTTGGTCTGTATCATTTTTTAATTCAGCTTGGCCATACGGTAACGGTAATTTCGCCAACCAACTGGGCTGATTTTTTAAAATGGATGCCGGATTGTAACGCCGTAGTTGATTTTGAAACCTATCGCGAGAAGGCAACACAGATCATTGCGGAAACCTCCGTTATTTTTTGCCTTGATTTCAATATTATGCACCGCACCAAATATCTGCAGCCGCTTTTGCTGAACAGCACCGCCACCAAAGTATTGATTGATCATCACGAGCTGCCGGAAGAAAGCCAGTTTACGTACGGCATTTCCAATCCATACAAAAGCTCTGCCAGCGAAATGGTATATGATTTTATTACGGAATCCGGTCATACGGCAAACATTAATCTTGACGTAGCCACTTGTTTATATACGGGCGTAATGACCGATACCGGTTCATTTCGCTTTCCTTCCACCACGGCATCTGTTCACAAAATGGTAGCGCATTTTAAAGAACTGGGTCTTAATCATACGCCCATTCACGAACATATTTTCGACAGCTTTTTAGAAAACCGCCTTCGCTTCATCGGCAATGCATTATTAAATCATCTGGAAGTATTTTATGAATACAATACGGCGATGATGGCCATACCCAAAAGCGATATTAAATTGTTTGATATTAAAACCGGCGATACCGAAGGTTTGGTAAATTACCTGCTTTCTCTGGAAGGCATTAAATTGGGCGCTTTGCTGATAGACCGCGAGGAAGAACGCCGCTGGAGCTTTCGCAGCAAAGGCGATTTTGACGTAAACCAGTTTGCGCGCCTTCATTTTGAAGGCGGCGGACATAAAAATGCGGCCGGTGGCAGAAGCAGCGACACGCTCGGCAACAACGTACAAAAATTTAAAACCGTGCTTCAGGAATATGAAGTGCAATTACAATAAACACACAAATGAAACAATTCCTTTTCGCAGTGGCGTGCATCGCCCTGCTTTCTACCGCTGCCTGCAAAGCCAATTACGATAAAACGCCTTCGGGGCTTGTCTATCGCGTTGTGTCCGGCAAAGGCGGCGCCCCCGTAAAAGCGGGACAATTTGTAAAGTTCAATGTAGAATTTAAGCTGATGCCCAAAGATTCTACTTTGAATACGACTTATGGCAAATTTCCGGGTTATGGAAAGGTAGATACCGGCACACAGGTAAGCTATTCTTTTTTTGAAATTATGCCAAAGGTTAAGGTTGGCGACAGCGTAGAATTCAGCCTGAGCATTGATACATTGAAAAAGCGCGGCATGATACGCGATTACGACAGCATCTTTACGCGCAACGGTCAAATCAAAGGACATTTTACCGTATTGAAAACTTTTGACAAAGAAGACGATATCAAATCAGACTATGATGCAGAAACCGCAAGCCTCAAAGATAAAGAAGTGGCTGTGCTGCAGAATTACATTACGAAGAATGGCATTAAGGCGCAAAAGACAAAGAACGGCGCGTTTGTAGAAATTGATGAACCCGGCGATCTGTCAATCAAAGCCGATACGGGTAAAACGGCATCTATCATGTACAGAGGGTATTTGCTGGATGGCGGCAAAGTATTCGATACCAATATGGATACTTCAAAACATCATACCGACCCGATTGAAGTAGCCGTAGGCGAAGGTCGCGTAATACCGGGTTGGGATGAAGCCCTGCCTTATTTTTCAAAAGGCGCGAAAGGTAAAATTTATGTCCCGAGCACGCTGGGTTATGGTATGCGTGGCAATGGCGGCGATATTGCGCCGTACGCCAACCTGGTATTTGATATTACTGTGTTGGATGTAAAAGATACGCCCGCGCAGCCTCTGGGCGGCAATGGCATGAACAATCTGACGCCTGAACAGATGAAACAGCTTCAGCAGCAGATGCAGCAACAGCAGCAGGGACAATCGGCGCCGAATAAATAAAGATTGTAAGATACAGGAATTGATATATCAACGCAAAACAGCCGGGAAAACAATCTCCCGGCTGTTTTTTTTGCATAAAACTATTACTATTATAATAAGAGAATTCGTTATTGTATTGTAAGTTGTGAATCGTGAACAGATACAGGTATCTGATGTCAATACATTCACAACTCACCATTCACTTAACATTACTTCCTTTTCAATCCCTCCAGATAGGCTAATAAATTCGCCATATCCTGCGACGACATACTTTGATACAAGCCTTCCGGCATCATAGATTCTTTCATTTCTGTCATGGCCAATACATCTGCCGTTTTCAGTTGTTTGCGGTTTCCGCCGGGCATCTTAAGGTCAAGGTCCGTTTCGGTTTTGCTTGCCAGAATGCCAGATAGTGCGGAGCCGTCTTTCATCTTTATCGTCCAGCCTTCATAACCATAACTGATGCCGGCAGATGGATGTTCAATCGCATCCAGCAAGCCTTCTTTCGGCAGTTTGCTTCCAATCTCCGATAGCTTCGGACCAAAATCGTTTCCTGCATTGTTTACCTGGTGGCAAACGCCGCAGGTATTGACAAATACCTTAGAACCCGCGCCGGCATTGGGTTGCAGCGCAGCCAACTCTTTCATGGCTGGCGCGGGCTTGCTATTTTTATTAATTCCATGATCTGGCAAATAAGCAGCCGCCTCACTGCGCACCGAGCTACGCCAGGCGCCATCTACGCTTGCCACCACATCGGGTATCAGATCAGCCGGAACTTTTTTGGCTTTCAATAATTCCAACACTTTGTCTTCCCCGCTGCCGCTATTGCCTAATTTATGCGCCGCCTGTTTGCGCAGCGTAACCGGGTATTTATCTGACAATGCAATCGTTTGTAATATATCAACTGATTCTTTGCTGCCAACGCCGGCCAACGATTGCATTAAATCAGCTTGTTGCGCCGTATCTTTTCCATTCAAAATCTTCCACGCCAACACATCGCCATGCATTTGCAGCAGTAAGCCGGCAGCATTTTTACCAACAGATTCATCGGATTTATTCAGAGCCAATTGCAATAAATCCGGGTTCTGCGAACTCACTTGATAGCGGTTTACCAGTTCAATGTATTCATCGGTGCCATTAACCGATTGCAGCACGCTGTTTAATACTTTTTGCGCAACGGCAGAGCGCGTCACCGATTTGCTGTCAAGCGCATGAAGCACCAGCTTGTTTACCTGCGTACTGTCGCTCGTATTGTCTGGCAACATGGATAATAAAATTCTTTCTTTCAAATAATCGCTGGTAAAATCAAATGCGCGAAAATATTTCAACCGGTTGTGTAAGGCGATGTTGTTATCTGAAGCCAGTTTGCTTAAATAGGGCAAAGCTTTTTGGGTACGCGCGCGCCATACAATATCCCGCGAAGCATCGGTTGCCAAAGGGTCTTTTATTTTATCGAGATAAGCCGTAAAAAAAGCGTCCCATTGCTTGTTCGCACTAATACCCAAAGCCTCTAAGTACCAGCGGTCTTTGCCATCGTATTGCACAGCCAGCGAAGCCCATAAAGAAGCAGCCTCGGGCGATTTATTGTGATGCAATGCCAATGCGCACTCGCGGCGCACCTGTGAATCAGGATCATGCTGCAAGGCAGCTACCACGCGGGTTACGCCGTTTTTTAATTCAACGGCAGCGCGGATGCCAGTGATGCGCAAATCCGGGTTGCCGTCTTTTACAGATTCGCCGATATATTGCGAAGTTTCTGCATCTTTCATTTTCACCAATACCCAAAAAGCTCTTGCACGCATACGCGGATCGGCATTGTTATCATGCCATAATTTTTCTAACTCAGGCACAGCATTCTTGCCCATGCTTTGCAACGCGGTAAAGGCATGATACCGCACCGATAAGTTGGGATTTTGTAATGCCGCAATTGCGCCTTGCGGCGTGGTAAAATCTTGTTTGGTAATGTTGTAGGAGGAAGCGGCAGAAGGTGGCGCTACGCGATAAATTCTGCCACGAACCTGGTCGCCTGCCTGGTGCCCGCCCACGCCGGGATCGTACCAATCAGCCACGATGAGAGAACCATCGGGCGCCGCACATACATCGGCAGGACGAAACCATCGATCTTTTTCTCCTTTTAGAATGTTGGTGATACTGGCTTTATAACCAGCACCATTTTTATCTACCATATAGCTGCGTACCACATTCGGACCGGCATCGCAATGAATGAGCTGGTTGTGAAATTCTTTGGGCAGCAAATTGCCTTCATACACTAACATTCCTGTTGGCGAGCCGGCGAACGTTTGCAGTAAATTGGGCACAGCGCCGGGATCGTTCAGATGCCAGTGCTTCAACGGCACAGAATCTTCCACATTGGTACGGTTTGCCTGCCAGCCTGCGCCGGTCATTTCATCGGTATAGCCATAATTTCCATATTGCATCACATAATTGATGCGCGTACCGCGGTTGCCATCGTCATCATTATCACTTTGCCACATTGTGCCATAACTGTCCACCGCCACTTCATACGGATTGCGAAAATTTTGTCCCAGACATTCTACGTGCGAGCCATCCGTATCGCATCGGAACACCATGCCCTGCCTGTACTTTTTCTGACTGATGACATCGCCGTCCTGATCGAGCACAGGCTTGTTGTTTTTATCTCTCAACTGCTCGCCGGCATTACCCATATTGAAATACAGTTTGCCATCCGCGCCAAATGTAAAAGCATGTACGCCATGGTCGTGCTGCTCGCCGCTGATGCCCTGAAATAATATCTCTTTACGATCGGCTTTGTCATCACCGTTATCATCGTACAACACCCATACATACGGGCTTTGCGATACAATCACTTTATTGCCCAGCACACAAATGCCAAGCGGCGCATCCAGTTCCGGACTTTGATAAAACACCTTCGCCGTATCGGCTTTGCCATCGCCGTTGGTATCTTCTAAAATCATGATTCTGTCACCCAAAGCATTCACCGGATTGCCATTGATAGCCGGTCGATAATTGTAGGCTTCGTTTACCCAAACACGGCCGCGTTCATCTACATCAATATCGGTTGGATTTTTTAGCATTGGCTCTGTGGCATAAGTATGGACTTCGAGATCTTTGGCAACGGTTAAACCTTTTAGAGCATTTTCGGGAAGATGTTTTTGCGCATCGGTTAAGGTATCTGTTTTGGATGATGATGCATTGAGATTGCCTGTATTGTTTTGGCAGGAAAGGATAAGTAACAACAATAAAAGATAAGTATAGCGATAAGTAAACAACATGTGAATCGTCTTCATGAAATATGGCATTTGATGGTATGAAAATACGCCAATAAGGAACACGATGAATTAACGGCACGCCGGTTTGATCAAAAGATAACACACTTGCATGGCATTACAATTGCAAACATTAATCTCAAATAACAACTATGAAACAATACGTGATAATGAGTGCCGTTGCAGCTATGATGTTAAGTGTTGCCTGCAATACTTACAAGGAAAAGAAAGAAGAGAACGCGAATAAAGCAGACACGGTTGTTACCGCATCTAAGAAGTTAAATTTACCTGCGCCATATGCTACCAAATCAGCTGCCGTTTACTGTGATGTGATTGGCTGGCCACAGGATAAAACACCAACGGTTCCGGCAGGATTTACAGTAACAGCTTTTGCAAAAGATTTGGTAAACCCGCGCAATGTGTATCAGGCGCCAAACGGCGACGTGTTTGTGGTAGAATCGAACACCGAAATAAAAGGCGTAACCAAAGCAGAAGTATTAATCAATGGCAAAAATAAATCGCAGCGGCTGGGTGCCAGCGCAAACCGCGTTACCTTACTTCGCGATACCAACAAAGATGGCGTTCCCGATCTACGTTCTGTTTACTTAGCCGGACTTAACCAACCTTATGGCGTATTGATTATAGGCAATAACTTTTATGTAGCCAACACAGATGGTTTGTGGAAGTATCCCTACAATGCCGATGACAAAATCATGAAATCGCAGGGCAAAAAAATTGTGGATTTGCCTGCGGGTGGCTACAACAATCACTGGACGAGAAACATCATTGCCAACAAAGATGACAGCAAGATATTTATTGCGGTGGGTAGCGGCAGCAACGTAGCGGAACATGGCATGGAAAATGAAATTCGCCGCGCCGATGTATTGCAAATAAACCCCGATGGCAGCGGTGAAACGGTATATGCCAGCGGCTTGCGAAACCCCGCCGGTATTACGATACAGCCTTCAACGGGAAATTTATATGCGGTGGTAAATGAAAGAGATGAACTGGGCGACGAACTTGTTCCTGATTATTTTACGAGCGTAAAACAAGGCGGCTTTTATGGCTGGCCGTATAGCTATTATGGTCAGCACCAAGACCCGCGGATGAAAGATAAGCAACGCCCCGATATGGTACAAAAAGCCATAGTTCCTGATGTACCTCTTGGCTCGCATGTTGCCGCTTTGGGCGTTCATTTTTATAATGGCAGTTTGTTTCCTGCAAAGTACAAAAACGGTGCTTTTGTTGGCGAACATGGTTCGTGGAATCGCTCTACATTAAGCGGTTATAAGATTGTATTTGTTCCTTTTAGCGACGGAACACCGGGCAAACCGGAAGATTTTATGACGGGCTTTATTGCCGATGAAAGCGACAGAAAAGTGTATGGCAGACCTGTAAACGTAACCGTATTGCAGGATGGTTCTTTGCTGGTGGCGGATGATAGTGGAAATACGGTGTGGCGGGTGAGTTATAAGTTATGAATTATGAGTTATGAAAAAAGCAATATTGCATTCATAACTCATAACTATTCCAACAACCTTTCAATCGCAACATGATAGTCTTCGAAATAAAAACTATCAATCGTTTTTTGCATGTTTGCTTCTATCTTATCATTGCATAAATTGCCGATGCTGCCTTCATGCGTGTGATGAATTTCGGTTGAATAAGTGAAGTTATTTTCTTCAATGTCTAATCCGATTTTTTTATACGCATCGCGGAAAGGAACGCCTTGCAGCACGAGCTTGTTTACTTCGTCCACGCTGAATAAATACTTATATTTTTCGTCTTGTAAAATATCATTCTTCACTTCTATATTCGTTATCATCAAACCTGCCATTTCAATGCAGTTGCGAAGTGTTTGAAACGCAGGAAAGAGATGCTCTTTCAACAATTGCAAATCCCGGTGATAACCGGATGGCAGGTTGGTTGTCATTATCATAATCTCGTTCGGTAAAGCCTTAATGCGATTGCAATAAGAGCGGATCAATTCAAATACATCCGGGTTTTTCTTGTGCGGCATAATGCTGCTGCCGGTGGTAAGTTCAGACGGGAAAGAAATGAAGCCAAAGTTTTGATTTAAGTATAACGTTGCATCCATACTTAACCTCGCTATTGTATCGGCAATGTTTGCCAGGGCATAAGCCATGATGCGCTCGGCTTTACCGCGACCCATTTGCGCGTATATCACATTATAATTCAAATCGGCAAAGCCCAACAGTTGTGTTGTTAATGTGCGGTTGATGGGAAACGAAGAGCCATAACCTGCGGCAGAGCCAAGCGGATTTTTATTAACGATGTCGTAGGCGGCTTTCAATGTTATCATATCATCAGCCAGACCTTCTGCATACGCGCCCAGCCACAAACCAAACGATGAAGGCATGGCTAACTGAAGATGCGTATAACCAGGGAATAAATCATCTTTTAATTCATTGCTTCTAGTAATTAATAATTGAAAAAAGGTTTGCACAGAAAGAACGGTTTTTTCAATTTCGCTGCGTAAAAACAATTTGATATCAACCAGAACCTGATCGTTTCTGCTTCGCGCGGAATGAATTTTTTTACCCACATCGCCGAGTTTTTGCGTAAGCAGAAATTCGATTTGCGAATGAACATCTTCGATGTCATTGTGAATTGTGAAGGTGTCCCCATCCCCTGAAGGGGAGTTTGAAGAAGGCTGCGTGGTTTTATAAATTTCTCTCAGCTCGATAATCAACAAATTCGCTTCTTCATTTGTTAGTAAACCAATCGTGGCGAGCATTTTTGCGTGAGCGATATTTCCTAATACATCAAATGGCGCAAGAAGCAAATCAAACTCGCGGTCTTTGCCAACGGTGAAGGTTTCTACTTCCTGTAAAGAGGTTATATTTTTTTGCCAGAGTTTCATGCTGGTTGCCGGTTACTGGTTGCCGGATGCCGGTTTAGAGAATTCATTTAAATTGGTTTCTATCCATTGAATAAATTTATTAATGCGTTTACTTAACAAATCGTATTCTGTTTTGAGTTTATTGTAAGCAGCTTCATCTTTCCAGGAATGTGTTTCAAATATAAAGTCAAGATGAATAATAGTTTCATCGCATTCTGTTTGCGCATAAATCAAAAATTTTATAAAATCGGCTTTGTATCTTCTTCTGCTATATCCTTCTACAATTGCTGCAGTTACCGCTTTTGATGAACGTCTTATTTGACTTCCTTCTTCGTACAATTCGAATTTTGGCAATAATAAACTTATTCTATGCACTTCAATCGCCAGCCGTTTCGATTCGATATAAACTTCTAATTCTCTGTAACTTTTCATTGCAAATAATTTGGTCAGATACCAGTATCCTGTAACCGGTAACCAGCAACTTTATTCAACAACCGGATATAGGTGTCAATGCCGTCTTCAATTTCATGTAAGCAGATAAATTCATCTGCTGTATGGCTCCGTGCGCTATCGCCGGGACCGATCTTTAAAGCCGGAAACGGCATCAGTGCTTTATCGCTTGTTGTGGGCGAGCCGTAATAATTTTTACCCAACAACAAACCTGCTTTTACCAGCGGATGATCCAATGCAATAGCCGTGCTTCGCAGGCGAATACTGCGTGGTTCAACATCGCTGGTTGTATGTGTTGTAATGATGGCTAACACGTCTTCAAATGTATATAATTCATTTACTCTTATGTCAACCGTGAAGTTGCATTCATGTGGCACCACATTATGCTGCGAACCGGCATTGATGATGGTAACGCTCATCTTATTCGGTCCCAATAAATCAGATACTTTATCAAACTGATAATTGCTGAACCATTCTATATCTTTTATGGCTTTATAAATGGCATTTTCGCCTTCTTCGCGGGCGGCGTGCCCGGCTTTGCCATGTGCCGTACAATCCAATACCAGCAAGCCTTTCTCAGCAATCGCCATATTCAGCAAAGTAGGTTCGCCAATCATACACCCCCATCCCCTAAAGGGGTGCTTGAAATCAGAATTCGTTGTTGTAATAAACTTATTGTTTTGTAACAAAGCTTCGATGCCATTCTTACCTGAAATTTCTTCTTCGGCTGTGGCAGCGAGTATTAGGTTAAACGGTAAATTTTCTTTGCTGTAAAAATGAATGAATGCAGCGATTAGCGATACTAAGCAGCCACCTGCATCGTTGCTTCCCAAACCAAATAATTTACTTTCTTTTTCTATGGGTAAAAAAGGATTGAGTGTGTACCCTTTATTCGGCTTTACCGTATCGTGATGCGAGTTGAGAAGAAGGGTTGGCTTGCTTGCGTCGTAGTATTTATTAACAGCCCAAATGTTGTGTAAGAAACGATGAGTAACAATGTTTTTTGATTGCAAAAATTGTTCAATTGCATTGGCTGTTTCGTGTTCTTCTCTGCTGAATGAAGGAATGGAAATGAGTTGCTTCAATAAAGAAACAGCATCGGCATAAAGTGTATGAATGTCTGCGTTATTCATAAATGATACTTGTGCCGCTTTCGCCCGAAATTAATTGTTCCAGTTGCTCTGCCTTACCAATGACAACGCGATGCACACCTTTATTTAAAGCAGCAAACGCATTATCCAGTTTGGGTATCATACCGGCGAAAATGACAGGCAAAGCCCCCATCCCCTGAAGGGGTGCTTTGAGCTGTTGATAATGATGATATGTTAATGTTGGAATTACAGACGATTCGTTGTTTACATCCAGCAGCACACCATTTTTTTCAAATGAGTAAATGAGATGCACTTCGTAAAAAGCGCTCATAGCCTGCGCTATTTCCTGTGCGATGGTATCTGCATTCGTGTTTAATAACTGACCATGTTTATCATGTGTTATCGGGGCAATGACAATATTTAAATTTTGTGATAATAAGTTTTGTAAGAAAGAAGTGTTGATATTGTCTATATCACCAACAAAACCATAATCAACAGAAGGATGAACCCTTTTGTGCGCTTGCATTAAATTACCATCAGCACCGCATAATCCAATGGCTGCGCAGCTTTGCGCCTGCAACTGCGCTACGATATTTTTGTTAATGAAACCGGCATATACCATTGTTACGATCTTTAATGTTTCAGCATCCGTTATTCGTCTGCCTTCTACCAATTGTTGTTCGATGCCTAATTGTATTGCTAATTGTGTAGCTAATTTCCCGCCGCCATGAACCAAGATTGCAGCCCCCATCCCCTGAAGGGGCGAAAAGGCATTTGCGAAGGTTTGAAGAAACTGCAACAATTTCATTTCATCATCTATAACGTTGCCACCGATTTTTATGATGTAGAGTTTACCCCTATCCCCTGAAGGGGAATTTGAAAGCCGGTTGATGGTTTCGGAGATACGTTGTAATAGTTTGCTTCGGTTCTTGTATATTTCTTCATTTGTATATCTTAATACAGTAAGTCCTAAGCTTTTTAAAAAGTTTTCTCTTTCAATATCATTCCTTTTTACATCTTCCTGATTGTGCACATCACCATCAATTTCAATAACCAATTTTAGAGAATGACAATAAAAGTCAACGATATAATTTGCTATCGGATGTTGCCTTCTAAACTTAAGTTTCCATTCATTTATATACAATGATTTCCACAACGATTCTTCTGCCGGCGTCATCGCATTTCTCAATTCTGAAGCTCTTTGAAAAATCAACGGCGTTGTTCCATAATACATGCCGCCACCACCCCCATCCCCTAAAGGGGTGCGTAAAAACAGGCTTGTAAAATTTGTTGCCATCTTATAATAGAAAATAAGTAGTCAAATTTAATCGTTCTTTCAAGCTCCCCTTCAGGGGATGGGGGCACTTAATATCTCGCTGATTACCGCCTGTGCTGCCCAAACCCGGTTGGCGGCTTCCTGCGTAATAATGCTATGCGGGCCATCCAATACTTCATCGCTTAACTCTACATTTCTTCTTACCGGAAGACAGTGCATCAATTTTGCATTGTTTGTTAATTCCAGCTTTTTGCTGGTTAACATCCAGCGCGGATCGTTCTCATAAATTTTACCGTAATCGGCAAAGGTGCTCCAGTTTTTCACATATACAAAATCGGCATTGTGCAAGGCTTCATCCTGGTTGTGTGTGATTGCTGCGCCTTTGGTAAACTGTTCCGACAACTCATAATCTTCCGGATGCGTAATTATAAACTCCGCTTCGCCCCATGCATTTATCCATTGCGCAAAACTATTGGCCACGCATTGCGGCAAAGCCTTTACGTGTGGCGCCCAGGTGAGAACGATTTTTGGTTTGCCCCCATACCTTAAAGGAGAGTTAATAAGCGACTCCTGAATGGTTATTACGTCGGTTAATGATTGCAGCGGATGCAGCGTGGCGCTTTCTAAACTGATGACCGGAACACCGCACCATTTTACAAACTCGGTGATGTATAATTCGCTGTAATCATCTTCCCTGTTTTTCAAAGAGGGAAAGGTGCGGATGCACAAAATATCGAAATAATTACCCAATACAGGTGCGGCATCTTTCACATGCTCAACAGTGCTGCCGCTCATGATGGCGCCTTCTTCAAATTCAAGCGCCCAGCCTTCTTTATCCACGTTAAAAACAATGGCTTCCATACCCAGATTACGCGCAGCGATTTGTGTGCTTAAACGCGTTCGCAGCGAGGGATTGAGAAACAATAAACCCATGCGTTTATCAGTGCCCAATGTGCGGTCTTTAAATGGCGATGCTTTAAATTCCAATGCTTTGGCTACAAGCAAATTAATGTTGGAAACATCGTGTACGGAAAGAAATTGTTTCAATTACAAAAAATTTATTTACTTGAATATGTCTATGTACGCTGTGAACGCATAAAGCCGGTTGCGTTTATAACCTGTAAGTTCTGTCAGAATGTTAAGTTCTATTAATGAAGAAACCAGGCGATTGGCTGTTGAAGAATGTACGCCTAACGTTTTTGCTATTTGTATGCCATCCATCAGAGGTTGTTTGTACAATTCGTTAATTAATCGTTTGCCATCATGTTGTTTTCTGCCCAATTTTATCAGTCGGTTCAATTCAATATCATTGCACAGTTTAATAATGCTTTAAAAAGTTTCAATAGATTTTTTTGCTGTTTCAATAATGCCAACAAGAAAAAATTTTATCCATTGTACTAAATCATTTTTTGTTCTTGCCTGCATCAGATTATCGTAATACAATCTCCTGTTCCGTTCAAAAAAATCTGATAAATACAAAGTAGGCTTTTTAAGAAGTCCTTTGTCTATCAGGTATAATGTTATCAATAGTCTGTCCATTCGTCCGTTACCATCTAAAAAAGGATGAACGGTTTCAAACTGATAATGAATGATCGCTATTTTTATCAGATGCGGAACCTGAACAGGCAGTTCCATTATTTCTGCATTGATGAAGTTTTCCAGGTCGCTCATTAAGCCGGCAATCTCTTCGTGGGTCGTCGGAACAAAAACAGCATCTTTTAAAGAAGCGCCAATCCGGTTTTGGCTGCTTCTGTATTCGCCCGGCATCTTATCCTTCCCTCTTACGCCTTTCAATAACAGTTTGTGTGCTTTCTTTATCAGGCGATTCGAAATGGGTAAACGTTCCATTTCCTTTATCGCCATATTCAACGCTTCTGTGTAATTATGAACTTCATGCCAGTCGTTTCTTTTTTCAGGATCTAAATCGTCTTCTTTAAAAAGCGCTTCCTGAAAAGTAGTTTGCGTGCCTTCTATTTTGCTTGATACCGTTGCTTCTTTGGTAACGTGCATTTTAATAAAAAAATCAATATCAGGAATCAGATCAGCAAAGGCATCGGCTTTTCCAATGTGTCTGTCTGCTTCGCTAAGCAATTGCAGAACAGAAGGGTTGGATAAGTTCCATTGAAAGCAGACTTCATTCGGGCTAAAGCCTTTATAATGAACGTGTTGCTTCCAGTTTCCCAATCCGAAATCTGCTATATCCAATGTTTTCATAACTGCAAATACAAAAACTCATATTTGCAGAAAACGCCAAAACTGCAATTATAAAATTTTATAATTGCAGTTTTCCTTAATCTACTTCAGCTTCCTGCTCTACCTTTTTTTCCTGTGGTTTTATCTCTGCTATGGCTTCCTGCAAGGCTTCCAGAAACTCATCCGATTGCTTGCGCGATAACGCCAATGATGGCAGTAAACGAATCACATTCGGCTTGGCTTCGCCGGTAAAAATGTTGAAGTCGTACAACAACTTTTTGCGTAAATCTTTCAATTCATCGGGCACATCAAAGCCAATCATTAAGCCTCTGCCACGCACATTTTTGATGCCTTCAATTGTCTTCAAACGGTTCATCAGATATTGCCCGCGCTGCTTGGCTAACTCAATGAGATTTTCTTCTTCCATTACTTCCAAAACAGCTAAGCCCGCTGCACAGGCAAGATGATTGCCGCCAAAGGTTGTACCTAACATGCCATGCTTTGGCTTAATGTAAGGTGCAATGAGCAAACCGCCTACCGGAAAACCATTGCCCATGCCTTTTGCCATTGTATAAATATCGGCATTTACACCGGCATGATCGTGGCTGAAAAACTTGCCGGTTCTGCCGTAGCCGCATTGTACGCTGTCGGCAATAAACACCGCATCATTCTGATCGCAAAGCCTGCGAATCAATTGTAAAAAACTATCGGTGGCAACGTTGATGCCGCCAACACCTTGTATGCCTTCCACAATCACGGCACAAACTTCTTTGCCCTTTGTTTGAAAATAAGTTTTTAGTGCGACTTCATCGTTAAACGGAAGAAAATCAACATTTTCGGTTTCATTTACCGGCGCCACGATGGCTTTGTTGTCCGTTGCTGCAACGGCTAACGATGTTCTGCCATGAAACGCTTTTGTAAAGGCTACAATTTTCTTTTTTCCATTGTGAAAAGAAGCGAGTTTGATGGCGTTTTCATTGGCTTCGGCACCGCTGTTCACAAGAAATAACTGATAATCTTCTTTGCCCGAAAGCTTGCTTAATTTATCAGCCAATTGCTGTTGTATGGGAATGTGAACACTGTTTGAATAGAATGCAATTTTTTCCAATTGTTCTTCTATGCGCTTCACCCAATGCGGATGCGTGTGCCCGATGCTGATAACGGCATGACCGCCATACATATCGAGATACTGCACGCCATTATCGTCCCATACATAACTGCCTTGCGCTTTGGTAATGGTAATGTCGTTTATTGGATAAACATCGAAAAGAGTCATACGTTTTGAGTTATAAGTTTTAAGTGATAGATTACTGTGTTTTGTTAGTTCTTACTTTGTTGATAAGCGAAATGAGCATTGCTTTTATTTCGTTGATGTTATCTGCTAATGGATTGTAATTATTTTCGGTTAAATAGCTCAAATCTTTTGATAGTAATAAGAAATATTCAGCTTCATTAGCTGAGCCTAATGCGATATTTAAAAAATGAACAAGCTCAGCATTTGAATTTTTACCACAGCCTTCTGCAATATTTGCAGGAATGGATGATGATGCTCGCCTGAGTTGATTTGTCAGACTATAAAGCTCTTCTTTTGGAAATGATTTTGTTGCTTCATATACTTTTAAAGTAAAAGCATGTGATTTTTGCCAAACTTTCAACTCTTTATAATTCTGCATTTCTTATAAAAATGTTTCTACTTACCACGTAAAACGTACAACCTAAAACCCAATCGCTTTCAATCTCAAACCTGTTGTTTCATTTAATCCAAACATGAGGTTCATGTTTTGAACGGCTTGCCCGGATGCGCCTTTTAATAAGTTATCTATGATGGAATGCACTACCAATTTGCTGCCCGCTTTTTCTAATTGAATGATGCATTTGTTGGTATTCACCACCTGTTTTAAAAAGATGGGTTCATCGCTGATGAAAGTGAAAGCGCTATCCGCATAAAAATCTTTGTATATGGTTGTTATATCCTCTATTTTTTTTTCGCAATGAATAACAGAACTTACAAAAATGCCGCGTGTAAAATCGCCGCGCCAGGGAACAAAATTCAGGTCAACGGCAGCCTGGTTGGGTTGCAGTTGAACAAGCGACTGAACAATCTCGCCAAGATGCTGATGGCTTAATGTTTTATAAGCCTGTATGTTATTGGCGCGCCAGCTAAAATGAGATGTTGCGCTTAAACTTTGTCCTGCGCCGGTGCTTCCTGTGATGCCGGTGGTGTAAACTTCTTCCAGCAAACCAGCTTTTGCCAACGGCAATAAACCCAATTGAACAGCTGTTGCAAAACAACCGGGATTGGCAATGTTTCTTGCAGTAATAATTTGCTCTTTATTTAATTCGGGCAAACCATAAATAAATTGTCTGATAAAGGTATGATGGCTTTCGGTTGACTGATGAAATTCAGCGTTTTGCTGTAACCGGAAATCGCTGGAAAGGTCAATGATTTTTACATGGAATGGAATGGCATTGGCTTCTAAAAATTTCCTGGCTTCGCCATGACCTGTGCAGAGAAAAAGAATGTCAATGCCCCCATCCCCTGAAGGGGAGCTGTGAGCCGTTTCATGATTCGGGAAAGATAATTTGTTAGTGAAGAGTAAATTGGTTTCACCAAGCAAATCCTGATGCACTTCGTAAAGATGCTTACCTGCGTTGCTATTGCTGTGCACAAAAGCAATATTCGTTTGCGGATGATTAATAAGCAATCTTATCAACTCGCCGCCTGTGTAGCCTGCGCCGCCTATGATGCCAGTGTTAATCATGCGTTTTGCATTTTACGTTGTATGTTTTACGTTGAGAGGCATGTACAAAAACGTACAACTTACAACGTAAAACGTACTACTTGTTACTCTCCTGCACCTTATGATACATGGCTGTCTGATTGCCAAATATTTTGCTGAAACCGCGCACGTCTTCGCCGCTCCATCCGCTGTTCATTTCGCCGTAGCTGCCGAATTTACTGTTCATTAAATCATACTTGCTTTCGACGCCGGTGATTTGAAAACGGTAAGGCTGTAATAACACAAAAACATCACCGGTTACATTCTGCTGCGAGCTTTGCAGAAAAGCTTCGATGTCGCGCATCACGGGATCTAAAATCTGACCTTCATGCAGCCAGTTGCCATAAAAGTTGGCAATGTTATCTTTCCAGCTTAACTGCCATTTGGTAAGCACGTGTTTCTCCAACGCGTGATGCGCTTTGATGATGACCATTGGCGCAGCCGCTTCAAAACCCACGCGACCTTTGATGCCGATGATGGTATCGCCCACATGAATGTCTCTGCCAATGCCATACGCACCTGCCATACTTTGCAAATATTGTATGGCTTCGGAAGGATGAGAAAATGTTTTATCATCAACCGCAACCAATTCGCCTTGTTCAAAATGCAAACGCACTTCCTGACTTTCCGACTTGCTGACTTGCGTTGGCCAGGCTTCTTCGGGCAATATGCCTTTGCTGTTAAGCGTTTCTTTGCCGCCAACGCTGGTGCCCCACAAGCCTTTGTTGATGGAGTAAACAGCTTTGGCAAAATTCATTTCAGCGCCTTTGTTTTTGAGATAAGCGATTTCTTCTTCCCGGCTTAGTTTTAAATCGCGTATCGGTGTGATAATTTCAACATCGGGAATCATGATGTGAAACACCATATCAAACCGAACCTGGTCGTTTCCTGCGCCGGTACTGCCATGTGCAACGGCTTTTGCGTTCAGCTTTTTTACGTGCTCTGCAATGTGTAACGCCTGTATCAATCGCTCGGCGCTAACACTTAAAGGATACGTATTGTTTTTTAATACATTGCCAAAGACAAGGTATTTAATAATGCGGTCGTAATAGCCTTTTACGGCATCAACGGTTGTGTGTGTTTTTACGCCGAGCTTAAAAGCGTGCGCTTCTATGTTAACCAGTTCTTCCTGCGTAAAACCGCCGGTGTTTACGATGATGCTATGTACATCATAGCCCTTGTCTTCGGTAAGATATGTTACACAAAATGTTGTATCCAATCCGCCACTGAAGCCAAGGACAAGAGTATCGCCCTCGTCCCCCGAAAGCGAGCTATGAGCCTTATCATTGTAGGTGGAAGCGTTTAAATTTGGAGTGGCGTTTTGCATGGATAATAAAATATTTTTCAGTTAATTGCTGTATGAAATGCTGATGGTAATTGACCAATTCTATTTTTACAGCGATCTTCCGCAGCAGGCACAAAAAACGGTGCATCAGGCAAATAAAGTAAAAAACAAGCTTGCAAAAGATTTGCGTTGCTTCTTTATTTCTCGGCTTTTTTCTTTTTTCTTAAACACATTTAAAAAACGGGTTTGCTTGCTTTCTAATAAACGATTGTATGCTTCGCTTTTTTCTTCAAAATGTTCTTTGGTTTCTTTAGGCTCGTAATGGTCGGCAGGATCGTAGAGCATAGCTGTGCACAAACAATTTTTTCGTTCTTTCATAGTAAGAATGTCATAGTTCACACAGCTTTTGCAGCCTGCCCAAAAGGCCTCGTCCTGCGTAAGCTCACTATATGTAACCGGCTCATAACCCAGTTCGCTGTTGATTTTCATTACCGCCAGGCCGGTAGTTAAACCAAAGATTTTTGCATCGGGATATTTTTCTTTTGATAAATTAAAAATCGCCTGCTTAATACGTTTTGCCACACCGCTTTTTCTGAAATCCGGCGCCACAATCAGACCACTATTGGCAACATAATCGCCGTGGCTCCAGGTTTCAATATAGCAGAATCCAACCCATTTGTTATCTGTAGTAACAGAAATAATGGCTTTGCCTTCCAGCATTTTATTTTCAATGTATTCGGGGTTGCGTTTGGCAATGCCGGTACCGCGCGCAGTTGCGCTGGCTTCCATTTCATCTGTAATGGTTTTTGCGAAGTGTATATCGCCGATGCTGGCGATGCGAACGATAATGTTGTCTTGCTGATTCACGGTAAAAACTGAATTAAATTGAAAACTGTTTGATGACGAAAACGGTGCCTGACATATATAAGCCCTGCATGAACAATCTGACATTTAACAATGTTAGAATGGCGATTAGATACGAGGTCGTCGTGCCGGTCGGAAACAGTTAGGGTTAGGTAAAATAACAACACCCATCAGCAGAGGATGGTAAGAATGGCGGATTGTATGTGTTGTATAATGTTTCAACGTCAGTTCCAAATATGAGATGAGCTAAAAATTTACTGTTTTAAGAGTTGTAAAAGTAACAAGGTTTGCAATGCAAGAGATTAATTTTTTTATAAAATAAATATTGAAACTGAAAACAATGGTTTCAGGTGTTGTTTTAATATAACGGTGAATGATGGCTATCTTGCCTGTTTGTTATGAAAAAAGGCGATTATATTTCACTGAGATTCAGCCATGTTAAGCAGGAAGATACAGATTTTATCATTGCCATGCTTGCCGATACCGGCTTTGAAGGTTTTGAAGAATCTGAAAATTATCTTACGGCTTATATCGGCAAAAAAGATTACGAAGAAGCGATGGTAAAGGAACTGGCTGACCGATACTCTTTATTTTACGAAGTAGAAAATCTGCCGATGCGCAACTGGAATGCTGTGTGGGAAAATAACTTTGAACCGGTTGTCATTGATGATTTTGTTGCCATACGCGCTCATTTTCATCAGCCGGTAACTGGTGTGCAACATGACATTATTATTACCCCGAAAATGAGTTTCGGCACCGGGCATCATGCCACCACCACAATGATGATTCAGCAAATGCGCCATCTTGATTTTAAAGGCAAAACGGTTTTTGATTTTGGCACCGGCACCGGCATTCTTTCTATTCTTGCTGAAAAACTTGGCGCCGCCGATATTCTGGCTGTTGACAATGATGAATGGAGCATTGAAAACAGCCGTGAAAATATTGAGCAAAACGATTGCCATTGCATTAGAACTGCATTGAAAAATAATGCTTACACAAATGAGTTTTTTGATGTGATTCTGGCAAATATTAACCGGAATGTAATTCTTGAAAATTTTTCTTTTCTTTCTGCACAATTAAAAACAGGAGGCGATTTGTTAATAAGCGGATTGCTGGCCGAAGACGAAAAAATTATAGTTGCGGAAGCCACTCGTTATCAGATTTTATTAATAAAAATAATATATCGTTTGCAATGGATTTCGCTGCTTTTTGGCCGTTAAAATTTTCTTAGTTAATCTATCAAAAACGCATTATTACAGGTCATAATCAATATATTTGTCTTTCTCAACTATTTTCTACGATCAATGTATGAAACAATTTTAATCATAGCAGCCTATCTCATAGGTTCTATTCCTACTGCCGTATGGATTAGCAAATATTATTTCGGAATTGATATTCGTGATTATGGCAGCGGAAACTCAGGAGCCACAAATACGTACCGGGTGTTGGGCGCCAAATGGGGAACCATTGTAATGATTGTTGACATGCTAAAAGGCGTAATTGCTACTTCACTGTATATTATCATCCCTTTTTATGTTATAGCTACCCACGATTGGGACAGAACAAACCTGATGATTGGCCTCGGGCTGGCTGCGGTTTTGGGTCATATCTTTCCAATCTGGGCAAATTTTAAAGGTGGCAAAGGTGTGGCTACCTTGTTTGGAATGGTAGTAGCCATGCAACCAAGCGTGGCATTGTGTTGTGTTGCTGTTTTTATTTTCGTTTTGTACTTAACCCGATTTGTATCGCTTAGCTCCATTCTCTCCAGCATTGCGTTTGCGGTATTTATTCTTTTTGTGTTTAATGATGATGTAACATTATATCGTATTTTTTCGGTTGCCGTTGCTTTAATGGTGATTTTAACGCATCAAAAAAATATCAATCGCCTGCTAAAAGGTACAGAAACAAAAATTCCCATTTTAAAATACCGTGACCGGCGCAGACAAAGACGACGTGATTCTAATTCTGATGCTGATTAAAAAATCGCTTTATTATTTTTCCTGAAAGAAGTTTGGAAATTTACGCCTTAAAACAGCGTATTACTTTTGTATAAATAAAATTGCAAAAGAGCGGAATGAAAGACTGATTATTGTGAAAGAGATATTGCACAAAAGTGATAAGAAATTTTAAAAAAAGGGGCATGCATAGAAATGCTCACCCGGAATCCAATATCGCGAACTATTAACCAATTCAAATGCCAAAGAAAAATAAGTTGACAATTAATGCAAAATGAATTTTAAATAAAATTAATATTTCCTGATATTGGAATTTTTGGTTTTAAAATCGGAAAATATTCTTGCTCATCTAAAAAACCGCCCGGCTTCTGTAAGCCGGGCGGTTTTTTAAAATGATATGTCAGCTTTATCATACCTGAACAGCAACGCCATGACCGTTTTCATGTATTTTTATCGGCACATAATCTTCCGTCATCAATTCCTGCATTGTTTTTTGCTTTTTATTTTTAGAAAATCTCTCAATCATGCTGTCAAAAATGGCATATACAACCGGAACAATTACCAACGTTAGAAACAAAGAACTTAACAAACCGCCGATAATTACCCAGGCAAGACCATTTTTCCATTCGGCACCGGCGCCTTTTGCAATGGCAATGGGTATCATGCCAAACACCATGGCAATGGTTGTCATCAATATCGGGCGAAGACGTGCGTGATTGGCATCTATCAAAGCCTGACGGGTGCTTTCGCCTTCGGCTTTTCTCTGATTGGCAAAATCTACCAGCAAAATGGCATTCTTACAAACCAAACCAATCAGCATGATGATGCCCATGATTGTAAAAAGACTCAGCGTTTCGTTGGTTAAAGCCAATGCCAGCAATGCCCCGATGAATGATAACGGAATGGAAAAAAGAACCACAAACGGATACGCAAAACTGTTATACAAAGCAACCATTACCAGATATACCAGAATAATTGCCGACAACAAAGCGATGCCGAGTGTTCCGAATCCTTCGGTCTGATTTTCCATATCCGCACTCCAGACATAACCAACACCGGTTGGTTTTCTCAGTTTTTCAAACTGGCTTTGCCATTCAGCAGCTACCGTTCCGGTAGGGCGGCCAATGGTTTGGGCATTGATGGTAACAGAAGGGCTTTTATCTCTTCTTTCCAACTGACTTGGTCCACTGCCTTCCACCACATCGGCAAACTGCTGCAATTTTACCTGTTGTCCCTGATCGTTGACAAAAGAAAGATTGCGCACATCGCTGATGCTTTTGCGGTTGAAATTTCCATACCGGGTATCAATATCATATTCGTCGTCGCCTGCCCGAAATTTACTGTCCGTATTGCCGCTGAATGCCGTTTGCATGGTTGCGCCAACCGTCTGCAGGTTTAATCCCAAAGCAGACATTTTATCCCTGTCAACCTGCACGTCAATTTCGGGATTACCGGCTTCTACCGACAATTTCAATTCCGTAGCGCCTTTTATTTTGGCAAGCTGAGCCATGGCAGCATTGGCAAACGACATGGCGCTGTCTAAATTCGGCGCCGTAACTACCAGAGACAAAGGCGCCAGCTCGGCTGTTCCCAAAATACTTACCGGCACCGTTTTTACCTTAGCGCCAACCAATATTTTGGCCAATTCGCTTTTGGTTTTGGCAGCATATACATACGAATCGTCCGCGCGGTCTTGCCGCGGAACCAGCTTAACATCTATTTCCGATTTGTAGGCCGTTGCCTGCGTAGCGCCAAAGCCCTCACTGGTTTGACCAACAGTAGTTATTAAACCGGTAACTCCTTTTTTTGTACGCAGAAATTTCTCTGCCCGCTGTGTCATTAAATTGGTTTGTTCAATGGCTACATCTTTTGGCATTTCGATTTGTACCAGAAATTCGCCGCGGTCGCTTTTCGGGAAAAATTCAGAGCCGATAAAGCCACCTGCCAGCAGATAAATGGAAGCGAAAAATAAGACTACCACAACCAGCAATGTCCAGCGTTTATGGCCCAAACACCAGGTTAGCAACCCCGTCATCCAGTTGGTAAATTTGGTTAAGCCTCTTTCAAAGCTTAAAATAATTCTGCCGAATAAATTTTTTCCGGTAATGATTTCCAGTTTTCCAAAACGCGAAGACAGCCATGGCACAATGGTAAATGAAGACAGCAGCGACAACGATGTGGCAATGATAACCGTTACGCAAAACTGCCTTAAAATATTGGCAACCAGACCAGTACTTATTGCAATCGGGAAAAATACAACTATGATTACCAGCGTAATGGCAGATACCGTAAAGCCGATTTCGGCAGTAGCATCGTAAGCGGCACGTACGCGGTTTTTGCCCATTTCCATGTGGCGGTAAATATTTTCCAATACCACTATGGCATCATCTACCAGAATACCAACTACAAGCGAAAGCGCCAGCAGCGTCATTAAATTCAGCGAATAACCCAACAGCTTAATGCCGATAAATGTGGCAATCAGCGATGCCGGAATAGACACCATTACAATTAAAGAGTTGCGGATGCTGTGCAGAAAAAACAACATGACAAATGCCACCAATACAACAGCAAGAAGCAAATCGTGTATAACGGCATCGGCCGATTGTAACGTAAATACCGAACTGTCGTTGGCAATATTCAATTGCAAACCGTTTTGGGCGTAATCCTGCTGTAGCCGGGCCACTTCTTTTTTGGTTTCATCGCTGATCGAAACCGCATTGGCGTCCGATTGTTTGATGATCTGTACGGCAATGGCACTTTTCCCGTTTACGCGGGCTATTTTTTCAACATCTTTTTGGGAATCCTGTACGTCAGCAATATCGCCAAGGCGAATCTGAATGCCGTTTCTGGAAGAAATAACCAGATTACGCAGTTCGGTAACGGTTTTATATTTTCCCTGCAGGCGAATGGTAATATCCTGCTGACGGGTTTGCACACTACCGGTTGGAAAATCGAGATTAGAAGCTGCAATTGCCTGCTGCACCTGCGGCACGCTTAATCCGTAACCCTGCAATTTATCCGCATCCAGGTTCACCTGTATCTCACGTTCCTGACCGCCGACCAGGTTCACCTGCGCCACGCCTTCGATACGCGATAAGGCCGGCGCCACGCGGTTGTCTATCAAATCGTAAAACGCAGCCTCGTCCATTTTGGCAGAGGCTGATATGGTAATGATGGGAAGATCGTCTAGCGAAAATTTATTCAACGAAGGCGGATCGGCATCGTCGGGCAAATCGGCCAGAATGGCATTTACCTTGCGCTGGGCATCGTTCAGCGAGTAATCTACATCCGCATTGTCTGTGAGTGTAACAACAATGTTAGACAAACTTTCGTATGACTTCGATTCCAGCTTCTTAATATTTTCCAGAGAGGAAACCGCGTCTTCTATTTTTTTTGTAACGGTACTTTCTACTTCGCCCGGCGATGCACCCGGATACACGGTGGTTATAGAAACTACGTTTTGCGAAAATTTGGGAATGAGCTCATAGTTTAATGATGTATAACTAAGCAAACCGCCCAGGATTAATATGGTAAACAACACCACAATGAGTGTCGGGCGTTTAATGGAAATTTCTGCTAATTTCATGTGTGTTCTGTTTAAATCTGGACGGAGATCCGGGGAGATTGATGTGATAATGAGAGGTTGTTTGAACTAAATAATATGCGCTGATGTTGATAAGATGTTGTGTTGTCATGATGACGTCTTTCAATATTGTTTTTCATTCGCATTGATAAAACATTCATATTCTATTTCTATAATTGTTCTGTATTCTGTAATTCCATCTTTTCATCTCAAATATCTCCCCGAATCTTCGTCTTATTTTATTACTTCTATTTTACTACCGTCCGTCAAATTTACCTGACCGCTGGTAATTACCAGATCGCCTTCTTTCAAACCATTCAATATTTCTACCTGATCGCCAACAATGCGACCTGATGTTACCGTATGTAAACGAGCCGTAGCATTGTTTTCGGCCACAAAAACCTGGTTGCTGTTGACGCCGCCAATGAAGGATGGGCGCGGAATAGCAATGATGGACTGAGATTCCGGCATGGCAAATACAGCTGTGCCGTACATACCTGCTTTTAACTGGTTGCCCGGATTGTTGGCAATCTCAATTTCCAACGGAAAATTAAGCGAATTGTCTGCCTTCGGAGCAATGAATGTAATCTTACCTGTAAAGCTTTCATCGGGAAAAACAGAAGCGGTTACTTTTACATGATCTCCTACTTTTAATGTAGCCACCTGACCTTCATTTACCGTTACATTTAATTTCAGTTTCGATACATCTACAATGTCGAACATCTTTGTGGCGGCGGCCAGTACGGCACCCGGCTCAATGTATCGTTTGTTTACCACGCCGTTAATGCTGGAACGTATGTTGGCATCGCCGATATTAATGCGGGCGGCGTTGATTCTGGCCTGCGCATTTTGTAACGTCAGGTTCGCCTGATCGAGCTGCTGCTGCGTAACGCCGCCTGTTTTAAACGCATTTTCGTACCTTTCTTTGTCTTTCTGCGCATTGGCAAGAACGGCTTCCGCATTTTGCAAATCAACCGACAACTGATCGGTTCTTACGGTGGCGAGGGTTTGGCCGGCTTTTACATGATCGCCTTCATCTACAAAAACTTTTACAACCCGGCCAGCCTTTTCGGCCGAAAAATCAATCTCGCGGAAAGGCTCAAAATTACCGTTGGCGCTAAAGTCAAGATCGAGCACCTGTTTTTTTACCGTATCAATGCGAACGGCGATGCTAATGCTGTCCTGCGCAGCTACAATGGCTGTTTTGGCATTATTCGCTTGTTTGTTTTTGGTTAATACAAACCCTATCAAAGCAATGATGCCGGCGATTAATAAAATAGTAAGTATCGTTCGTGTTGCTCTATTCATAACTTTATTGATTAAGCAGCGTTTTAAGTTGCCCCTGCGATTTAATAAGCTGTATTTGCGCCAGTTTATAATCTAACAGAGCCGTTGAATAATTGTTTTGCGCCTGAGTTAATGAGTTTTCCGAGTCTAACAAATCGGTAAGCGGCGCCAGTCCGTTATTGTAATTGTTTTGGGTATTAAAAAAAATTTCCTGCGCCAGCTGCACATTGTCTTTCTGATTGTTTAAGGTAATGATGCTGTTGCGGATCTGCGTCTTAGCGTTTTCATAAGCCAGGTTTAACGACAATGTTGTATTGCGAATGTCTTCGTTGTTTTTTTCAATGCTTATGTTGGCTTCCCGTACTCTTGCGCGGGTGGCAAAGCCATTGAAAAGCGGCACGTGCAGATTCAGACTTACATTGCCATAATTAAACCAGTAGCCATTGTTTTTTTTGCCGCGAAAAATGACAAATTTTTCACTCACGCCATTCAGGCTATGAGCCGCCGATAAAGACAATGTCGGATAATATTCCGCTTTATACGCATCCCTGTTGTACTGATACAATTCATCCTGTTTTTTCAAAACACGATATTCGGTACGCTGCGTAATGTCTAACGAATCATCCCGCTCAGAAATATCTTCGGGTTTAATATTGTCTAACTGAGATTGCGGTATTTCAATCGGCGTTGCAATGTCCATTCCCATATAAAATTTCAGCGCATTTTCCTGCTGCGATACGGCATTTATAATTTGCTGACGCTGCGCTTTTAAATTAGAAATGGTAACTTGTATTCTGTCAACGTCTATCTTTTTCGCCAGTCCGTTTTCATATTGCCCTTTAATGATATCATACACACGTGTTGTATTGATGATATTGCTGTCTATCACTACAAGATTTTGCCTTTGAACCAACACCTGGTAATAGGCCGTTGCCACCTGTTCTATAATTTGCTCATCGGTTAACTGCGCCGCAAGCCGGTAATATTCCTGTGTTGATCTGGCGGCTTTTAATCCGGTGAAAACCGACTGATCGAACAGCTTTTGTTCCAGGTTAACACTGCTCACGCTGTTCCAGGTAGAACCGCTTGGAACAAGAATAATTCCATGCTGATTCGGATCTAAAAAAGACTTGTCAAATACAAAACTCTGCTTTTTATACTGGTCGGTTAATGTGCTGTTAACGCTGAGCTGTGGCAGTGCACGCGCGCGGGTTTCATCAATCTGGTAATTGCCGTTTTGAACGTCAAGCGCGGCTTTGCGTGCATTGCTGCTGTTTTGTAACGCATACTGCAAGGCATCCTGTAAAGTAAGCGGTTGCGGCGCGGCTTGCTGCGCTTTTACGCTTGTAAAAAAAGCAATGAGAAAAACGCTTACCAAAAGATAAGGATGACGTAATCTTCGTTTATATAATTTCATTTTCTGTAAAACCTGTTTGGTTACAAATAATCAGTTAATAAATTTTTTTCAATTCAGAACTTCGTGTTCTTTCGATAACAACTTTGCGTATTTTTTCATTATGGCTGCCCCTTTTTCTGTAACAATGCCGCATAAAAAATGCGTAACAATTTCATTCTCGGTTTCTGAAAACCGAAACTGATGTTGAGGAAACAATTCGATATTCATTGCCAGCACAATATTGGCCAACCGAAGCCGTGTTATGATTTCGATATTAATCTCTTTTCTGTACAATCGTTCCGCAATACCTCGTTTTAAATTCTGATAAATGCAGGTATGAAGAAACTGGTTTTTAAACTGAATAAATTTCTCAAATATTTCGGGATGATATTTTTCAAGATCAAACAGCACATTGGCATTGATAGACTGCATGATACTACAAAACGTTTCAGAACCAAGCAATACTTCATGCACCGCATTTTCTGATTTTTCCAGATTTGCCATACAATTTTGCCTGCTAAAGCAAATGTGCTTGTCGAATATTTCTGACACAAGCTCGTTTTTATCGGCAAACGACTGGTAAATTGTTTTTTTGGAAATGCCGAGCCGCAAAGCGATTTCGTCCATTGTAACGCGCTTGATACCATACCTGGTAAAAAGTTCGTTCGCTTTTTCCAATATTCGCTCCCTCATTGTCATACGGGCAAAACTATCGAAACTATTTTTGTTGTTTTCGTTTCTAACAATTAAATGAACCTTAAAAGAAGACTTTCTGATAAGTGGCATTTTTCTGATAATAAGTACCCTGTCAAAATTATCTACTAATTAACTTTTTTAAAGTTGATGAATAAATTTTTACCGATGGCATGTAAAATAAGCATCGTTGCATAGCAAAGTTGTTCATCGGTTTCATAGTCTTTGGTTTGTATCCATCTGGCTTTCATTTCTTTCCAAAGTCTTTCAATAATATTTAAATGGGGTGAGTAAGGCGGCAGATAAAAAATAAATAATTGCCTTTTTGCCCATACTTTTTGCATGGCTTTCATTGCTTTTGACTGATGAACTTTTGCATTGTCCAATACGATAACCGTGTGCTTTTTTATCTGATAAGAAAACTCATTTATTTTTTCGATGATAAAGTTGGTGGTAATGGTTTCGTAAGTGGTCGCATGCTCGAACTGATTCTCTCTTGTTATGATTCCAAAACAATTGATACGCTTGCCTTTAGCTGACTTTATACTAATGTTTTCATCTGTAAACTGCCAGCCATAAGGCACATAGCCTTCTTCTGATATTTGTACCTCATCGCCATAATACAAATCAATTTCTGACTTGCCATAACGTTGTTCTAATAACTGAAGTTCCTGTAGTTTATAGTCATAAAATTCTTTATCACATCCGCCTTTAGGTCGTTTTCTTATTCGCTTGTAACGGCAGTGATGACTTTTAAAAAACGCGTAAGCGTTTCGTTACTCATCTTTTTGCCTGTATTTTCTTCAACAATCTGACGGGCTTGTGATAATCGTTGCCGCTCTTGTTCTATGGCTGCTCTTACTATACTTACATGTTCGTCTGCCAATATCGGTTTTCTGCCCTGTCCTGGCTTTGTGCGTAACCCTGTTATGCCATTGCTGTCATAACGGTTCAGCCAATTATAAACACTTGCCATATTGCTGCCTGAAATAACAGCAATGTCTTTAGTCGTGTAGCTTTCTGACTTTAATAAAACCATTTTGCAGCGCTGACGAAAACTGTGGTTTGATTCCGTTTTATACAGATGTTCCAACGCTTGCTTAGCTTCTTTGCTTAGTACTATTTCTTTGATTTTTCTTGACACACTGTTTTAACGTCTTTAATTCTATTTAATTTTGACAGGGTACTTAACACCGGAAATCGCAACCAAAAAAAATGAAATAAACTGAAAACTTTCAATGTTGGTTCGCTGGTTAAACCAGTGTCGTAAATTACATTCTGATGGTTGTCATAAATTCAGCACATTTTTGCAATATGAAATATTTATCCGGCATTGTTCTACTCTTTTTTTTCTTCGTTTCCTGCAGCGCACAGTCGCCAAACGGCGGCACGAAAAAGCGAAACAAAGCGCTGATGCAAACGGCAGATACGTCAACAACAACAGACAACAACAAAACGCAGTTTGGCGCGCTCATCAAATCGCCGGTGCCCGGCGGCGGAATGAATTTTAAAATAAGCATTGCCAGAAAATTAGGACTTACCTGCATCCGCGATGCCATCAGTTTAGACAATCCGAAAGACAAACCCATCTTTAACTCGGGCTTTAAACTGGTGCTGAATGTAAACAGCAGTTCGGCGGCAAACAAGTCGCAAACTCCTTTTGCCACCGATACGGCAAATTACAAAACACGCCTTCAATACCAGCTTTCTTTAATGATGCACAAACCCGTTTTACTGGTAATAGAAAATGAAGAAAACAATCTGCGTTTTCATTCCGGTGCAGCGCAGGATTACATCAACCAGCTTCAGGCCGCCGCTACCGTGGCGCATGCCAATAAAGTTGCCGTAACCAATGGCGGCATTACGTTTCCTGCCGTGCTATATCTGGTTTATCTCGATTATATTGAGCATGGAAAAAAGAAAGAAGCGGCTGGCTTGCAGCAACGCTCTTCCGTTTCGTTTGCCGCCAAATGGCTTACCGGTCGCAAAGATTTTTTACAACAACTGATAGCCGGTTATGCTAAAAGCGATATTGACTATGTAAACTTTCACTGGTATGGAAAAAACGGCGATACCCAAAGCCTTACCGAAGTAGTAAATTATCTGCAGCGCATTACCGGCAAACCCGCCATCAGCAACGAAATTGGTCAGCAGGACAATTCGCCGCAAACCGTAAAAGCCATACTGCAAACCTGCCGCAGCTTAGGCATGCGTTATGCCATCTGGTATTCGGGCGACGGCGAAAGAAACACCGATGAAAAAGCGGTCGGTCTTCAGAACAATGACGGCTCGCTGCGTGAAGCGGGTGAAGCGTTTAAAGAAAGCATGAAATAAATTCAGTTTTTTCTAAAGATAAAGTTAGACCATCAACATCTTTTCCACAAAACATCAAACAAATGTTGTTTTATAATAACCTGTCGTATGATTCATACATCAGGCTATGCGCTATTTTGAAAAACTTTTCCGGTTTTATTTACTTTAAACAGGCGCCGATTCCATTACTTTTTTTTGGCAAATTATTAAAATCAACTTCACCGGTATCAATGCCAAATAAACGCTGCAAATCAATACCGGCGCGGCTTAGCGGTGATGTTTTCTGTAACTGGTAATTGGTGAATGACGATAATTGGCTGCTATGACTAACAGAAGCGTTTCCCGGTTTTTTGAACAAGGGTTTTACATTCAATTCCTGCAATGTATCGTGTATCTGTTCTTTGCCGCATTGCTTTGCCCAGCGTTCAAAATTTGTAATTGTATCAATGGTAAAACCGTTTTGTAAGCTCCACCAGTCATTCGCCAGAAACATATCATTGCCGTATTCGCCGGTCAGCAATGTTTTATCTGCCATAAAAATATTATTGTAAAAACGAAAGTTACTGCGATCGCTTTCCGTTGAATAAGCCATCACCGCATTCGCATCATTGTAAAGGGTGTTGTTATAAAACAGAAGATTTTTGAATTGCAAGGAATCGTGCGAACTGTTCCAGACATAAACATTGGCATGTGCCGGTGATCCGTTGCCATCATTCTCGCTGATGCAATATCGTATGGTGTTATCGTGCCACGGCGAAGCGCCGTCGTATTGAAAAATGCCAAACGCGCTGCCCGCGTTGCCATACGATAAGCAGTATTGAATAACCGAGTTGGTAGTGCCGCCATCCAAATCGAAACCGCCGCCATCTTCGGCACCGGGCGAAGTTTTATTCTGATAAGAAGTACAATGCTGAATCGTTACGCTATCAGCTTCATAACACCAGATGCCAACGGGCCCGTTTCCCTTGCGCGGCATATCCCAGCCGTTGTTGGTAGCGATGCAACTGTCTATCAGAATATTTGTGCAGGAACCGGCCAAAATTCCGTTTCCACTGTGATTGCTGAAGTTGGTTGGATCGCCGGGATTGTTCTCAGCCCGGCAGTTTATCAGGCTGATGTTTTTGCAGTGCCGTTTATCGCCGTATTCACCCGAAATAAAAATGCCCGCAAAACCATTGTCATGCGCATAAACAGTTTTCGCTTCTACATTTGTAGAATTAGAAATAAGCAATCCTGATTTTTGAAACCCCGAAACATTGATATTACTCAGATTTATGTAATTGCTGTTCTTTACAACAATGCCATCCGTTACATTTCCGTTTTTTCTACCCGAACCAACTGCCCTGATATGATTAACGAAAAGATGCGAGCAACTGTCTATCACAAGCGCAGCGCTGTCTTTTGCATTAAAGACGGCATCGTTGTTTCCGTAAACGGAAATAAAAACAGGCATGTTTTGCGTGCCGGAAATATGACGCAGGTAAAGCGTTCCGGTACATGTGTAACCGCTTTGCATATACACATGATCGCCGGGCGACAATTGTGCGTTGTGGAGCCGGTTTGCCGTTTTCCACGGATGCTGAAAACTGCCGTCGTTGCTATCGTTTCCTGATGTGCTGATGTAATATGTGTTACCCTGTGCAAATGCAATCTGACAGTTTGCAGAAAGAAGAAAACCGGCTACAACAATGAACCGGATAAGCGATAACAATCTCATAAAATACAAACTTTTTACATTGGTTTACCAGTCTAATTTTATCAACTCCACAGCCTGCCTTTGCAATGATATTGTAACAGAAAGATTGCCCGATTTTACCATCATTTTCTCCGGCTTTTCGCTCATCTGCAATTGCCCTTTCTGCTCCAACGTTTGATATTGCGAATTGGTTAGTTGTTGCGGCGAGCCCATTTGTTTCCACGCCTCATACGCATTGCTGTGCGTACTGTCTATGCAATAACGGGTAAGGGTTACGGTTGAAGCTGTAATGTTTTTTATATGAAGCCGAACCGTTTCGGCAGCTTCTTTTTTATCTGCATCGCCATAATTCCAAAGCATAATGCAGGCGTTGTTTTTATCTGCCGAAGCCAATACGCCAATATCAGTTTGCGGTTGGCGGATGCTGGAATCAACCACCGTATGCAGCTTATACATGCGGCTGCTTTCTGCCCTTACGCGTTTGCCTTTCATCATAGCAAACATGCGAAACACATTCAATACCGGTTTGTCTATTCCGTTGGTAGCCAAATCGCGAAAGCCGGCAAACAAAGGCTGGTTTTCAAACTCGAACGACCAGGATACGGCGCCAAACAAATTCTCTTTGTATTCGTCTGCCAACTCATAAATCCGGGCAAACGAAGCCGCCGTATAGCTCGAATACATCGTGCCGTTGCGATAGGCGTTTTCGGGATTGGTAGCCATGCCGCAGGCAGCACAACCTTCAGGGTCGCACTCGCCGATGATTACAGGAATATTTTTTAATTCGGGGTAATGACTGAGGACTTCAAAATGGTCTCGGATGTTGCGCAACTGCGTGCCCATATTCATCACTACGGTTCCGTTCACAACGCGCGGCGAGCCTTTGGCATGAAACAAAACCGCATCGAGCGGCGAGCCGGTTTTTCCCGTAACAAAATTGGTATCACGTAAACAATGCCGCAGAAACGCATCGGAAAATTTTGAGCCGCCGCCGGTTGCATTGCAGCCGCCGATTCTTGCCGTTGGCAATGCTTTTTTCAGACCTGCGGCAGCATAATCGTATAGCTTATAAAACTCTTTTGGTGTGCCTTTCCAATAGGCGCCATCCGGCTCGTTCCATACTTCCCACCACCAGCTTTCCACTTCCTTTTTACCATATCTTTCTACACAATGCTTTACCCATTGATATACCAGTTCTTCCCATTTGTTGTAGTCTTTTGGCGGATACGCCCAGCCGGTAATAATCCTGTCGTATGGCAAGCCGGGCTGCCAGTTGTGCTTGTATGGTTCGGGTTTAACGGATAATGCTTCCGGCATAAAACCAATCTGCGCCAGCGGCTTCATGCCGCGTTGTATATATGTATCAAAAATGCTGTCAACGATGTGCCAGTTATAAATTGAATTGCCACTGCTGTCTTCCGTGTAAATATTGGTGGAACCCCATTTTAAAGCCGGTGTTCCGTCGCCCGATGTAAGCAGGTTGTGCGTGCGCACATATACCGGCACAGGACTGAATTTAGCTATTTCGGACAATAATTTTTTACCATCTTTCATGTAGGTATAATTCGGCTCATCGTAGCCAAACCAGGCCCAGACGGGTTTTATATCGGCAACAGCATTCTGCAGCTCAACATCAATTTGTACAGGATTGTCATCATTGATTTGCGAGATGCCGTTATAATTTATACAACATAAAAAGACAAGTAGCATGAGTGGTCTGGAAAACATGATCAGCAGTTTTTCTATGTAAAAAAGCAAATCAAAGGTAGGGCTGATTCAATTATTACTGCGCTCTTAACAAGTAAGACTGCAAGCAGTTTATCACTTGCTGATTGTGTTGGCAGCATTTATATAAATCGTTGTCTTACCCTGAAATAGGTTGACCATTTTTTGTTATAAAATAGTGTTGAATAAAACTAATAATTCAACAGGAATATTGATAAGTTTTTTTTAATTTAATCCTTCGGTTAAAAAAAACTTATCAATATTCCTGTTGTTGCCCTTTGGGCAACGATTTCTTTTTTTGGTATGATTTATATTGATGTTTTTGATGTGTATGCGCAACGGCAGGTGTTTGCATTTGCAGTGAACAATGTCTTCTTTCGTTGTTGTAAACTTCTACAGATTCTTTAAGCATTTTGTTTGCAATGTCTAAAGAGGGTATAGTTTTCAAAAGCCCGAACTCATACTTTAAAGTTTCGTTCATGCGTTCTGCAACTGCATTCTCGTAAGGATCATATTTTTCTGTAGTGCTCAATTTCATTCCTTTGCTTACAGCAAATTCTGAATAATCCGGGCAGCAATATTGCAATCCCCTGTCGCTGTGATGAATGATCGTTTCATGTTTCATTTCCCTGTTTTTAAAAGCCATTTCCAAAGCCTCTTTTACTAAACCAACTTTCATATTATCGTCTAATTTATACCCCATAATTTTCTTTGAATACAGATCAGTAACCAAAGCCAGGTAAGCATATTTATCCTGCAGTTTAATGTAAGTAATATCGTTTACAAATACCTGCTCAGAGTGAGTGGGAACAAGGTTTTTAATACGATTGGGTGACTTGTAATAAAAGTGTTTTGAATCGGTAGTAATAAAATATCTTTTGGTTCTGGACACCAGTAAACGGTGATGCCGTGCGAACCTTAAAAAAGCATCTCTGCCCATTTTAATGTTGTTTTTTTTTAAATCATCTTTACTATCAAGATGCAGCTTTTCTGTGCCATAGCGCGGCATTTTTTTGCGGATAGGTTCTATTAATTTTTTAATTGTTACTGTTTCCATTTCTTTTCTTTCATTGGTTTTAATGCGTTTGTAATATGCCTGTTTTGAAATCCCGAAACATTCGTAAAGCCACTTTATTTTGTAAGGCTTTTTTTCTTTCTCTGTATCTCGTTGGCTAATGTTTCGGGCAAGAACTTTTTTGACAATTGTTCTCCGGTTACTTTTTCAAAATCAACAATAATATCCTGTTGAAGCTCTTTAATAAACTCCAGTTCTTCAATGCGCTCTTTTAGTTTTTTATCTCCTCGTTTTTACTCATTCCTTTTTTGTTTTGTTCAAAGGAAGATAATTTTTCCATCCAGTAAGTAATTGTGCTTTGGGAAACATTATACACCTCGCTGGCATGATTGATGGAAATCTGCCCATTGATGATTTTGTCAATGACGGAAAGTTTGAAATTGAAGCTTAGCTTTTGATACTCATTTTTTCGGCAGTCTGTCTTTTTGTTCTGTGTCATAGTATTGCTAAAATTGTTTAATTTTTAGTCAACCTATTTTAGGGCTTGGCACGGGAAAGACCTGCGGCATGATTTCCTTATGAGAAATGTGCAGACAAGAATATAATACAAATGGTTTCGGGCGGCACGGTGTATAAAGACTGGTATAAAGATTTGCCAAACTATGGTAACAGTCAGTATATTTATAAAAAATAATGACCAGCTAAACAACCAATAAAACGCAAAAGACCGGCTGTTACAAACCGGTCTTTTTGTACGAAATTGATTGTGTGGTTGAAAAGCAAATTGTTTTATCCCGTTACATAAATGCGCATTGTTCTATTTATACATATCGCATTTCGTTTTTGATAAACCTGTAAGTGCTTTCTCTTAACCTGCGCGATACCAGATTAACTTTTCTCTGTAACACCTTTTCCAGGCGGTCTGCCAGTTCAATGAACTCCATTCCCACAAGTCGGGTAAATTCAACAACATCAATATCGCTGTTGTTGGTAAAGTCGTCTCTTACTATGGAGCCGAAGAAGCCAATGGATTTGAGAGAATATTGCGGCAGCAGTTGTGGCTTTTGGTGAAGTAGTCTTGCTTTGTATGATGCACATTTTATTTTCTCGTAAAATTATTAGGTAAAAAAATTCTCAGGATACTTTACCATTTCGCTACTTTTTAATATTTTCATCACCTCAACAATTAAGAGCAATATCAAAACAATATCCGCTTGCATGAAAAAAAATTCTGGATTTTACCGTAGCATGAATCCGATAGGCTGGGCGTTGATTGAACATGATTTTGAAAAAGGTAATGGAAACATTATAGATCCAGGTTCATGCATTATTTCAATGTCGTGGGGTGTACTGGAGCAGTTTAAAAGCGGTGTTTGCAAATCAATAGCCACTTATTTTATTAATATCTCAGTAGCTATAAATAAAAAAGCTCCACGGAATACGCAGAGCTAAGAAATTCTTCGGCTTATAGCCTTATTGTGATAAGTCTTTCAAGACTGCAATAATAGTTAAACTTTTAAATACATCAAATAAAAGCGCATGAAAATTTTAGGTCTTGACTTGGGTACCAATTCAATTGGATGGGCAATTAGAAATACAATTTTGCCGGAAAATCAACTTGAAAAATATGGTGTCATCACTTTCTCTAAAGGTGTTGGATCAGAGAAAGGCATTGAGTATTCGTTTGCAGCAGAGAGAACTAAAAATCGTTCTTTAAGAAGGCGCTATCAGGCGCATAAATATAAATTGTGGTCAACTTTAGAAATATTAATTAGTAACGATTATTGTCCGTTATCAATAGACAAACTGAACCAATGGAGGAAGTACGAGAAAGGAAAAGGAAGAGTCTATCCTATTAATGATATTGATTTTGCCAACTGGATAAAACTTGATTTTGATAACGATGGTAAGCCTGATTATTTGAGCCCTTATCAATTGCGTTTAGAATTAATTAGTAAGGAGTTAGATTTTACTGATAAAGAAAACCGATATAAGCTTGGTAGAGCCTTGTATCATATAGCACAGCACAGGGCATTTAAAAGCAGTAAAAAGGTACAGGATAAAGAAGAAAATAAATCGGAAGAAGATTATGTTGGTGCTGAAAAAAAGCGAGCAAAGTTTATTCAGGATTTATGTTTAAAACATAATGTAACTACTGTGGGTGCTGCTTTTGCTATGGAAGGAAAAGAAGGAAACAGAGTAAGGAAAAATTTACACCAGCATGTAATTCGCAAACAGCTTCAGGATGAGGTAAATCAAATATTTCGGTTTCAGAAATTATCGTTTGTTGATTTGTTCAAAAAAGACATCAGCAAGTCATCTATCTTCTGGCAAAGACCGTTACGCTCGCAGAAAGGAAGTATTGGCAAGTGTACCTTAGAACCATCCAAATATCGCTGTCCGGTAAGTCATCCCTCTTTCGAAGCATTCAGAGCCTGGTCATTTATTAATACTATTGAATACCGGATAAAGGGCGATAAAGAAAGCAAGTGGCAAAAGATTGACTTTGATTTACGAAAAGAACTTTATGAAGATAAGTTTATGCGGATGTCTGACTTTGATTTTCTTGATATAAAAAACCATTTCACCAAAAAAGGACATAACAACTGGGACTTCAATTATAAGGATAAAACTAATGTATCCGCGTGCATAGTTTCTGCGAGGTTGCAGAGCATTTTTGGTGATGACTGGCAGAATTTTCTATTAAAAACTAAAGAAGTAAAACAAATAAGAAAAAAAGATGGAACCTTTTCGGAGCATTTCGTTACCTACAAATTAGAAGATATATGGCATGTACTGTTCTCATTTGATGACGAAGATGATATAAGACAGTTTGCCTCTGAAAAGCTGAATCTGCAGAATAAGACAGAAAAGTTTGTTTCGCTATGGTATAAAATGCCGGTTGCTTATGGAATGCTTAGTTTAAAAGCTATTAATAACATACTTCCTTTTCTTGAACAAGGGATGATATACACCGAAGCTGTTTTATTAGCTAAAATTCCTGAAGTGCTGGGCGAAGAATTGTGGAACAAAAACAAAGAAAATTTGACTGAAGGAATTGGTTTGATTATTCAAAGCAACAGAGAAGAAAAAAAGAAACTTGTTATAGTTAACAGTTTGATTGCTCAATACAAATCTCTTCCGGAAAAATTTGCAGAAAACAGAGATTATCAATTAGGCGAGAGAGATAAAGGTATTGATAAGAACAGTTTATTTACAGATGCAAATCAAATTCTAAACGCCATTAAAGAAGGATATGGTACGAAAACGTGGGAGGAAATGGATAAAGATGAGCAAGATAAAATCGTAGATTTTATTTCGCAGCAATACCAATCTTTCTTTTCAGATACGGACCGGCAATTTAAAAAGCTGCCGCACCTGCTTGATACATTAAAATCATTTCTAAAAGACCATTTTGAAATAGATGAAAAGCAACTGAGAAAATTGTATCATCCTTCTCAAATAGATATTTACCCACCTGCCAAAGAAAAATATTACGAGCAATTCAATGGTAATTTCAGACTGTTAGGTAGTCCAAAAACAGGCGCTTTCAAAAACCCGATGGCAATGCGCACTTTACATGAGTTGAACAAACTGATGAATCATCTTCTCGTAACAGAACAGATTGACGAAGAAACAGCCATTGTTGTTGAAATAGCCCGTGAACTGAATGACGCAAACATGCGCTGGGCGATAGAAACGTATCAGCGTAGAAGACAAGAAGAGAATAAAGAATTTGCCAATGCTATTGTTGAGTTGCTACAAGAATATCCTGCCAGTAAAGCCGACCCTGATAGCAATGAAGACATAGATAAATTTCGCTTATGGTTTGAGCAAATGAATGACCAA
Organism: Ilyomonas sp.; assembly: GCA_965219515.1. Lineage (GTDB taxonomy): Bacteria > Bacteroidota > Bacteroidia > Chitinophagales > Chitinophagaceae > Ilyomonas. The sequence goes on along the minus strand of OZ244776.1, from coordinate 3,736,662 downwards.
GAAGTAAATGACGGAAAGAATGAATATTCTAAACATGAATGGGCAAATACAAAATCGAAAACTTACAAGCAGGTTGCGGCTGCCACAGAAATGATAGAAAAATACAGGCTTTGGAAGCAGCAGGACTGCCAATGCATATACACCGGCAGGTTTATAGGAATGGCTGATTTGTTTGCAGAAAACAGCACCGACTTTGAACACACAATAGCCAGAAGTTTATCTTTGGATAACTCATTGGCAAACCTGACCGTTTGTGATTTTGTGTATAACAGAACCATTAAAAAAAATCAACTGCCTGTTTATTTGCCAAATTATGATACGGATATAATTCGTGATGGTAAAACGTATACTGCCATTAAACCAAGACTTAAAAAATGGGAACAGAAAATTGAAGCTATTAAGACAAATATTGAGTTCTGGGTTAAAAAATCGAAACAGGCAGCTACCAAAGATGATAAAGACAAAGCGGTTAAGCAACGGCATCTCTGGCGTTTTGAACTGGATTATTGGCGCAACAAAATGGATCGCTTTACCATGACTGAAGTAAAAAGCGGTTTTAAAAACAGCCAACTGGTAGATACCCAAATTATTTCTAAGTACGCTTACCATTATTTAAAAACAGCCTTTAACAGCGTAAAAGTTCAAAAGGGAATTAATACAGCAGAGTTTAGGAAGATTTATAGTGTTCAGCCAAAAGATGAAAAGAAAGACAGGAGCAAGCATAGCCATCATGCAAAAGATGCGGCTGTACTTACCTTGATTCCGGTAGATGCAAAGCGGGAAGAAATTCTGAAAAAAAGTTATGATTACGATGAAGCCACATATAAGCAGTATCATGAATTGCCGTATAAAGGATTCAAGCAAAGTTTTATTGAGGAAATAGAAAACAATATCCTGATTAATAACATTCAAAAAGATCAAAGCTTAACGCCGGGTAATAAGCGGGTAAGAGTGCGAGGTAAAAAAGTTTTCTTACGCAATAAAGAGGAAAAGATTTTAATGGATGAACAAGGAAAAGAAAAAGAAAAATGGGCGAAAGGAGATAGTATCAGAGGACAATTGCATTTGGATACTTATTATGGTGCTATTAAGAAGGTTAGAAGAGATGAACAGGGCAAACTTTTAAAAGATGAAAGTGGAAAGTATCTTTTTGAGGATGGGCTTTATTTTGTAATAAGAGAGGAATTTGTTTTCAAAAAAGATGCAAACAGCCCTGGCTTTAAAACACTAAAAGAAATTAAAGATTCAATCGTTGACCCATATCTATACCAAACAATTGAAAAGCAGGTCGGAAATAGAAATCTAAAAGACGCATTGCAAGAAGGTGTATATGCGCCGGATAAGAATGGCAATCCCGCTATAATAGATAAAAATGGTAAGAAAATTGATCCCATAAGGCATATCCGGATTTTTGTAAGAGCCAAGGAACCATTAAAGATAAAAGCTCAAACAAATATTTCATCAAAACCAACAAAGCATCTGGAAGATAAAAAGTATAAGCAGTTTTATTATGCTGCCAATGCAGGCAATCTTTTATACGGATTTTACCAGTCAGGAAAAAACAGAGGATTTGAGTGTTTGAATATTTTTGATCTCACGCAAATCAGAAACCACAATAATATCGCTGAGACAAAGGATTTTTTACCTGCTATAATTATGGTACGTGGCAAAGAACTTCCCTTATATAGTTCCTTAAAACAGGGACAAAGGATACTTTTTTATTCAGACAATAAAGAAGAAATAAAAGGTTTAGGTTTTAAGGAACAATTGAAAAGATTATATCGCATTAAAGTCCTGTTTAGTGCATCTGATGGAAGAATTCAATTTCAACATCATTTAGAAGCAAGACCTGATAAAGAATTGGGTTATGGCAGTTCAAGGGTTGATATTAATAACTTAGAGCCACGTTATTTATTGAGTCCTGTTAACTTCAATTTCTTAATCGAATACGTAGATTTTACAATTTCAACTGATGGTAAACTAAACTTTTTATGGTAAAACGCACACTCTACTTCGGCAATCCGGCATACCTCAAAACCAAAATCGAGCAACTCGTTATTGAATCAGCCGAAAGGGACGAGCCTGTTACCGTTCCCATTGAAGACATCGGTTTGCTCATCGTTGACCATCCGCAGGTAACCATCACCTCCGGCGTAATGGCAAAACTGCTGGAAAAGAATGTTGCCTTTATCACCTGCGATGCCACGCATCACCCGACAGGATTGATGCTGAACCTTGACGGACATACGTTGCAGAGCAAAATATTTGCCGCGCAGTTAGAATCGCCATTGCCGGTAAAAAAGCAGCTTTGGCAACAAACTATTATGGCTAAAATTTATAACCAGGCAATGTTGCTGAAACAGCAGAAAAAAGAAAATAAATTGCTGCTTACGTATGCCAGAGACGTAAAGAGCGGCGACAGCGAAAACCACGAAGCCAAAGCCGCCGGTTATTACTGGAAAAATTTGTTTCCGCCGTTTATAGAATTTAGAAGAGATCGTTTTGGGATGCCGCCCAATAACATGCTCAATTATGGCTATGCTGTGTTGCGTGCGGTAGTTGCGCGTAGTCTTGTTGGCAGTGGCTTGTTGCCAACGGTTGGCATTTTTCACCGCAATCAATACAATGCATATTGCCTTGCCGATGATATTATGGAGCCGTATCGGCCGTTCGTAGATGAGATGGTTTGCACGATGGTAAATCCGTTGGAACCGGAGTTTGATTTAACGCCGGCTCATAAAAAACAACTGCTTACCATACCGGCGATGGATGTGTTTATAGACGGAGACCGAAGCCCGCTGATGGTAGCCGTGCAGCGTACCACGGCATCGCTCGCCAGGTGCTTTGAAGGAAAAACAAAGAAGATTGTATATGCAGAATTGGAGTGATGGTTTGAACCACGGAGGCACAAAGAACAAAGAGAAATACAAAGTTTTTTAAAGATGACTGCGATTAAAAGAGAAGCTTGATGTTTGAACGGCTAAACGCTTACCGCATTATGTGGATACTGGTACATTTTGATTTGCCGACAGATACGAAGAAAGACCGGAAGGCTTATACCATCTTTCGTAAAAAAATATTGCAGGATGGTTTTCAAATGTTTCAGTTCAGTATGTACATACGCCATTGCAGCAGCAAGGAAAATGCAGAGGTGCACATGAAGCGGGTAAAAAAAATACTTCCGGCAAAAGGTCATGTTGGTATTCTTTGCATTACGGATAAGCAGTTTGGGATGATGGAAATTTATCATGGCAGGGAAAATACAAAAGCACCCGGCACCATTCAGCAATTGGAGATGTTTTGAAAAAATGATACAAAAACAAAAAATGAGGTAATAAAACCTCATTTTTTGTTTGTACCTGTTCGTTCTAATACAGTGCTGTTGCGGCTTTTAGCGATTCGTGATGTAAAAGAACTAAACTTGAAAGCAAATCACAACGCTGGAGATTTGATAGTTGTATATCCCGGAGATGTAAAAGAACTAAACTTGAAAGCAAATCACAACCAATATTTGATATGCCATCGGACGCGGCAAGATGTAAAAGAACTAAACTTGAAAGCAAATCACAACCGGCTTCGCCGCGGCCGAATTGCTCGGGTTGATGTAAAAGAACTAAACTTGAAAGCAAATCACAACTCCAGACCCTCGGAGCCGAACCATTTGCGTGATGTAAAAGAACTAAACTTGAAAGCAAATCACAACTATCTTTAGATTTTGTCCAAAACTTGAACGATGTAAAAGAACTAAACTTGAAAGCAAATCACAACTCGGTGTAAGCTTTTTTTACTTTTCCGTACGATGTAAAAGAACTAAACTTGAAAGCAAATCACAACTTTGCAAGGTGTCTTAAATACATCCACAAAGATGTAAAAGAACTAAACTTGAAAGCAAATCACAACCAGTATTCCTAAAGTAAGAATTTTTATATAGATGTAAAAGAACTAAACTTGAAAGCAAATCACAACGCATGTTTTGCAGTCCTTATAAATATTCACGATGTAAAAGAACTAAACTTGAAAGCAAATCACAACGCTATGAGTTGCAGTTCACCGGAGAAGAAGATGTAAAAGAACTAAACTTGAAAGCAAATCACAACCCATCGCTCAGTTGCTGCTGCAATTGCCGCGATGTAAAAGAACTAAACTTGAAAGCAAATCACAACACCCGTAGTGCTCATTGTTTTTAAGTTGAAGATGTAAAAGAACTAAACTTGAAAGCAAATCACAACGGTTTTGCCAATCGTGCCTGTGCGGTCTTGGATGTAAAAGAACTAAACTTGAAAGCAAATCACAACTCCAAGATATCGCCGCCTAACACAATAACGATGTAAAAGAACTAAACTTGAAAGCAAATCACAACTAAGAAGGAATTAGATATTAATCAGAATCCGATGTAAAAGAACTAAACTTGAAAGCAAATCACAACTAAGAAGGAATTAGATATTAATCAGAATCCGATGTAAAAGAACTAAACTTGAAAGCAAATCACAACGCACGCTAATTTATACCTCGCATTGCTTGAGATGTAAAAGAACTAAACTTGAAAGCAAATCACAACTCGGCGCTAAGCGTGGGTGGAAGGAGAGCGGATGTAAAAGAACTAAACTTGAAAGCAAATCACAACAACGACAGCACATACCTCATCGGCGCCGACGATGTAAAAGAACTAAACTTGAAAGCAAATCACAACACCAGCAAAGCAATCATCACAAGGGATGTAAAAGAACTAAACTTGAAAGCAAATCACAACTCATCTTGCCGCCGTAAAAAATGGAGCATGGATGTAAAAGAACTAAACTTGAAAGCAAATCACAACTTTTATGGTGTTCTGTGTGGCTGCTGCGCGGATGTAAAAGAACTAAACTTGAAAGCAAATCACAACAACGACAGCACATACCTCATCGGCGCCGACGATGTAAAAGAACTAAACTTGAAAGCAAATCACAACGTGTTCAACAACGAAGCTGTTTGTCCTGACGATGTAAAAGAACTAAACTTGAAAGCAAATCACAACATATTTGCTTGTAAGTACCCTGTCAAAATTAAATAGAATTAAAGACGTTAAAACAGTGTGTCAAGAAAAATCAAAGAAATAGTACTAAGCAAAGAAGCTAAGCAAGCGTTGGAACATCTGTATAAAACGGAATCAAATCACAGTTTTCGTCAGCGCTGCCAAATGGTTTTATTAAAGTCAGAAAGCTACACGACTAAAGACATTGCTGTTATTTTAAGCAGCAATATGGCAAGTGTTTATAATTGGCTGAACCGTTATGACAGCAATGGCATAACAGGGTTACGCACAAAGCCAGGACAGGGCAGAAAACCGATATTGGCAGAAGAACATGTAAGTATAGTAAGAGCAGCCATAGAACAAGAGCGGCAACGATTATCACAAGCCCGTCAGATTGTTGAAGAAAATACAGGCAAAAAGATGAGTAACGAAACGCTTACGCGTTTTTTAAAAGTCATCACTGCCGTTACAAGCGAATAAGAAAACGACCTAAAGGCGGATGTGATAAAGAATTTTATGACTATAAACTACAGGAACTTCAGTTATTAGAACAACGTTATGGCAAGTCAGAAATTGATTTGTATTATGGCGATGAGGTACAAATATCAGAAGAAGGCTATGTGCCTTATGGCTGGCAGTTTACAGATGAAAACATTAGTATAAAGTCAGCTAAAGGCAAGCGTATCAATTGTTTTGGAATCATAACAAGAGAGAATCAGTTCGAGCATGCGACCACTTACGAAACCATTACCACCAACTTTATCATCGAAAAAATAAATGAGTTTTCTTATCAGATAAAAAAGCACACGGTTATCGTATTGGACAATGCAAAAGTTCATCAGTCAAAAGCAATGAAAGCCATGCAAAAAGTATGGGCAAAAAGGCAATTATTTATTTTTTATCTGCCGCCTTACTCACCCCATTTAAATATTATTGAAAGACTTTGGAAAGAAATGAAAGCCAGATGGATACAAACCAAAGACTATGAAACCGATGAACAACTTTGCTATGCAACGATGCTTATTTTACATGCCATCGGTAAAAATTTATTCATCAACTTTAAAAAAGTTAATTAGTAGATAATTTTGACAGGGTACTTATGTACAATCTTAAAGCTGATGTAAAAGAACTAAACTTGAAAGCAAATCACAACGGTTGAAAGGGCTGAGAAATATTATGATGAGATGTAAAAGAACTAAACTTGAAAGCAAATTTAAAAAAATCATATCAATTGCATGGATTAGAGAAATCTTTTTTCATCAGCAATTTCACGTTGTATTACTTTCTTTTTTACCAATAAGGCGGGGTTGCCATTCAACTTCCTAACCGTGTACTTTCATGGCATGATTTCAGACAGAGCCATTGCAATAAACCTTACGGGCAATGAAAACTAAAACCAACATCAAAACCACAGCCCGCATTTTGCTGGGCGCTTTTCTGGTTACTGCCGGCACCGGTCATCTCACGTTTGCCAGGAAAGACTTCCGCGCACAGGTGCCCGACTGGGTTCCGCTTAAAACAGACGATACGGTGTTGCTTAGCGGCATCGCTGAGATGGCTTTGGGTATTGCGCTGATTGCGCCCGGCAAACATCGGGAAACCGTTGGGAAGATAGCCGCCACTTTTTTTACCGCCGTATTTCCCGGCAATATTGCGCAATATGTGCACAAGCGCAGCGCTTTTGGTCTTAATACAAACGGAAAACGTTTGACAAGGTTGTTTTTTCAACCTGTATTAATTTACTGGGCTTTACAAAGCACCGCAAAGCGGGCTTAAGATAACCGCAAACAAGGTTTTTCGATCTGTGATGAATGGCAGGTATGCGATTTGTTTACCTATACCCGATTTACTGTCAATAAATTTTTTTCTCTTGTTGAATGTTGAATAATACCGGTTTAAAAAAGGTTTTTAAAGCTGCCAATGATAAAGCACGTTTTGCAAACAGGTTAATACATAAACCCAATTTTATATTCATCTCTTTCGGAAATCTGCCTGTTTACTTTTTATTTGATCAGCCGGATTGCCAACGGGTATCTGTATAATTTTCCTTCGCTGGTTTTGATGGTGGCCACAATCACCAGAATCAGTGCCAATAAAACAATTATCCAAACCAATAAAATGCCGATCAGCGTAATGAACAAACCGATTATGACAATGTACAAAGTAATTTGGAAATTTAATGACTCTTTGGCGCTGGCAGCGATAAAAGGCGATTCATCTTTTTTGATCAGATAAATAATCAGCGGTGCCAAAAAACCAATACCCGGAACCAGCGTTAAAACATGCGATAACAACGCCATGGTTTTTTCGTCGCTGGTGGGCGTAAGAATGGGAATTTCTTCTCTGCCGAGAAAGGAGTTTTGCTGTTCCATGAATTGTTTTTAATTGTGAATGTCAAATATAATAAAATGAAAAAAGCTGCCTTTTAATTTTTATGAAAGGTGATTCTGAAAAACAAACCAGTTCTACATCTGCTCCGGCACCGGAATCCCCAACAGGTGCATGCCGGTTTTAATAACCGTAGCCGTTAGTATGCAAATCTGTAGCCGTAAGGCTTTCTTCTCATCGTTTTCTGCCTGCGTAACAGAATGTTCTGTATAAAATGAATTGAAGGTTTTACAAAGATTAAAAATGTAGATGGCTATTTTAGAAGGATCGTATTCTTTAGCTGCTTCTGCAATGACGATTTCAAACTGCTCCAGCAAAACAATCATCTCTTTTTCTAATGGCAGCAATGTGGACGATGCCGGTAAATTATCTGTTACCGTAATCTTCCGCAGAATGCTTTTAATTCTGGCATGGGTATATTGAATAAACGGACCGGTAAAGCCATGAAAATCTATGCTTTCTTCGGGGTTGAAAATCATTCTTTTTTTCGGGTCAACACGAAGAATAAAAAACTTCAGTGCGCCTAAGCCAATGGTATGATAGAGTTCAATCAGCTCTTTGCCGGTGAAGTCTTTTACCTTGCCAAGCTCTTCCGTTTTTTGCTTCGCAATGCGTACCATTTCATCAATCAGGTCATCGGCATCTACCACAGTTCCTTCGCGGCTTTTCATTTTTCCGGACGGCAATTCTACCATGCCATAACTAAGATGATGAATGCCATCGGCAGAAGGCAGACCCAGCTTTTCGCAGATTAGCTTTAAGACTTTAAAGTGATAGTTCTGCTCATCTCCCACTACATAAATACTTTGGCTCATGCCGTATTCCTGCTGCTTTTGCTCGGCAAGTCCAATATCCTGCGTAATGTAAACAGATGTGCCGTCTTTGCGCCGCACCACTTTTTCGTCAAGCCCGTCTTTTGTTAAATCAATCCATACGCTACCGTCATCTTTGGTATAAAAAACGCCTTTCTGCAAGCCTTCTTCAATCAAATCTTTGCCGGATAAATATGTGTTGCTTTCATAATACACGTTATCGAAATCGCTGCCGATGCGTTTGTAGGTTTCATCAAAGCCTTTGTAAACCCAGCCATTCATCCGTTTCCACAATTCCATTACATCAGGCTTGCCCGCTTCCCAATCAACAAGCATTTCACGTGCCGCCTGCATAATGGGCGCCTGCCGCTCAGCTTCTTCTTTTGTTTTGCCTTCACCGGCTAACTGTTCAACTTCTTTTTTATATTCATCATTAAATTTCACATAATAATCGCCAACCAAATGATCGCCTTTTATGCCGGTGCTTTCCGGCGTGGCGCCGTTGCCAAACCATTGCCAGGCAATCATGCTTTTGCTGATGTGTATGCCGCGATCGTTTACCACGCAGGTTTTAATCACCTCATCGCCGCGGGCCTGCAATATTCCGGCAAGGCTGCTGCCAAGAAAGTTGTTGCGAAGATGCCCTAAATGCAAAGGCTTGTTGGTGTTGGGCGATGAATATTCAACCATTACGCGGGTATTTTTTTTTCCCGATAAACCGTAAGCAGAATTGCTGTAGTTGTCTGATAAAAACCGAAGCCAGTAAGTTTGGGAAACGGTTAGGTTAAGAAACCCTTTGATAACATTGTACGTGCTGATAAAAGCATGTTGTGCAACAAGGTAATTGCCAATTTCTTTGCCGATTACATCCGGCGATTTTTTAATCTGTTTGATAAAAGCGAATAGTACGATGGTATAATCGCCCTCAAATTCGGCATTTGTCGTATTCACCGTTACCGCATGTTCTTCTACGGTGATCTGATAAAGAGAAGTCAATGCCTGGATGGCGATTTTTTTTATCTGCGATACAACATTCATACAAAAAAATTGGGCTGCAAAAATAGATGATGTCGGGTAAATGGTGAGAGGTGAATGATAACACTGAAACACAAACCGGAGTAAAATTTTTTAACAGATATATTCATACAGGAAACGGGTTTACGTGTTAAGGCTAAATAAAACATTATTTACGAATGATACCATTCACCCTTCAAACTCACAATTCATAATTCACATCTTACCTTCGCGGCTTCCTGACAAGCATGTACAAGGTTCACGAAAATATCCGAGCGATCATTTTGCAGATGGTTGATTTTTTTCATCCGCCGTTTCGCAAATTTATTCCGTTGCAAACCTTTCGCTATGCCGCCTGCGGCGGCGCCAATATGCTGCTTGATATTGCGCTGTTTGCGTTAAGCTACAATTTCATTTACCATAAACAAAACATCAACCTTGGCTTTTACATCATGTCGGCACCAACGGCTTCGCTGATAACGGCATCTTTTGTTTCTTTTTTTACCGGTTTTTATCTGAGCCGTTATGTGGTGTTTCCCCAATCGAGCCTGCGGGGCAGGGTGCAACTGATACGCTATTTTATTATTGTGGTCATTTGCTTCCTGCTCAACTATATTTTTCTATGGTTTTTTATCACGTATCTCGGCTGGTATCCAACGCCGTCAAAGATTGTAACTACCATATTTGTAGTGGCGTTCAGCTATATAAGCCAAACGTATTTTTCGTTCCGGACAAACAGGCAGATTGGGTGAACCTGTTGTAAAACAAAAGCAATCAGGCTTACTTAATAAAATAATCTTAAAGTTTCCTTTTTTCTTCTCAAAACATTATCTTTGCGCTCCCAAAAATATGTCTAAACAACCGCTGATTAAGCAAGATGGTGTCATTCTGGAAGCATTAAGCAACGCAATGTTTCGCGTAAAACTTGAAAACGGGCATGAGATACTGGCAACCATTTCAGGAAAAATGCGGATGCACTACATCAGAATTTTACCGGGAGATAAAGTGGGGGTCGAAATGAGTCCGTACGATTTGTCGAGAGGCAGAATCATTTTTAGATACAAATAATAGCTGGAAGCTAAAAGTTGAAAGCTGAAAGTAAATAAAACGTTATGAAAGTAAGAGCCTCCGTAAAAAAGAGAAGTGCAGATTGCAAAATTGTTCGCAGAAAAGGCAAGCTGTATGTTATTAACAAAAAGAATCCCCGCTTTAAGCAGCGTCAGGGATAAAGCCCCCAACCCCTAAAGGGTTTGGGTAGGGCAAAAAACCAGATTATTATTCATTAAAATAAATCGCTTTCAAACTCCCTTTAGGGGTTGGGGGCTTCAAATTACATTATGGCTCGTATTGCCGGTATTGATTTACCTAAAAATAAAAGAGGGGAAATTGGTCTTACCTATATCTTTGGCATTGGTCGTTCTACGGCGCAGTATATTTTAGATAAGGCGAATATAGATTATGATAAAAAGGTAAATCAGTGGGATGACGATGAACAGGCTGCCATTCGTAGCATTGTTACCAGTGAGTTTAAGGTAGAAGGTCAGCTTCGCAGCGAAGTGCAGACAAACATCAAGCGTTTGCTTGACATTGCCTGTTATCGTGGATTGCGCCATCGTAAAGGCTTACCGGTTCGTGGTCAGCGAACACGCACCAACAGCCGCACACGCAAAGGAAAGCGTAAGACGGTAGCCGGCAAAAAGAAAGCGCCTAAGAAATAATTTCATTGCATTACGTGCTGTGCGCGTAATGTTTTGTAATATCTGGATAAACGCCGGATGTTGGCTCAGAAAGCCGGCGGAGGGTTTGCCAGGTCTCGCTCGGTAAGAGCGGGATTTTGTTTTATAAAACAATGCCTTAACCAGGCAGGATTACCTTTACTATTTTATGGCAAAATCAAATCAGCAAAACAGCGCAAAAGCCGCTGCCAAAAAAAGAATTGTAAAAGTAGATGCGTACGGCGATGCCCATATCAGCGCTACTTTTAACAATGTTATTATTTCTCTTACCAACAAGCAGGGACAAGTCATTAGTTGGTCTTCTGCCGGTAAAATGGGTTTTAAAGGCTCGAAAAAAAACACACCGTATGCTGCTCAGGTAGCTGCCGCAGATGCTGCGAAAGTAGCAACCGATGCGGGTTTGAAGCGGGTAGACGTGTATGTAAAAGGACCGGGTGCCGGCAGAGAAGGTGCCATTCGTTCCTTGGCGCAAAACGGTATTGAAATCACCATGATTAAAGACATTACCCCGTTACCTCACAATGGTTGTCGCCCTCCGAAAAAGAGAAGAGTATAGGAAGTTGTAAGTAATACATTGTAAGTTTTAAGTTAAGAATCATCCCGACCGTTACTTACAACGTATTACTTATAAAATACAACATAAAAGGGCACCTGATTCATTTTAGATTTTTACAGATCATGTGCCGTCACTAAAAAATCAAAAAATAAATTTTACATGGCACGTTACACAGGACCGAAGACCAAAATCAGCCGCATATTTGGCGAGCCGATTCTTGGTAATGGTAAATGGCTGACAAAAAACAGCAATCCGCCGGGTCAGCATGGCGCAACCCGCAAGCGTAAAACATTAGGCGAATACGCTTTGCAGTTAAAAGAAAAACAAAAGGCGAAATATACCTATGGGATATTGGAGCGCCAGTTCAGAAACACATTTGAAGAAGCTTCGCGCTGGAAAGGCGTAACCGGTGAAAACCTGATTAAAATGCTGGAAGCGCGTTTAGACAATGCCGTGTTTCGCATGGGTATAGCGCCATCCCGCCCGGCAGCCCGCCAGTTGGTAAGCCATAAGCATGTTACCGTAAACGGCGATGTTGTAAACATTCCATCTTATCAGTTAAAACCCGGCGATACAATCGGTTTGAAAGAGAAAGCATTAACCAACACTTCAATTACCAGCCAAATTCGCGGACGGAACCCGAAATTTAACTGGCTTGATTGGAACGATAATGAAAAGCAGGGTACTTTTATTACATATCCTGAACGTGAAAGCGTTCCTGAAAACATTAAGGAACAACTGATTGTAGAATTGTATAGTAAGTAGGAAAAGCAAGCTCCCAATCCTAAAGATAGGTTTAGGAGCCGCTTTCTGTTTAAGTTCTTACATGATTAACCAAGTTATTTAAAAATAAAACGCTTCGTAACTCCTCTTAGAGGGCTGAGGCTGCACACAAAATATTATGGCAATATTAAATTTTCAGAAACCGGACAAAATTGTATTACAAAAAGTAACAGATTTTGAAGGTCAGTTCGAGTTTCGCCCGCTTGAACCAGGCTTCGGTTTAACAATCGGCAATGCGTTGCGCAGGGTCTTATTAAGCTCTTTAGAAGGCTATGCTATTGTGGGCATTAAAATAGAAGGTGTTGAACACGAGTTTGCCACCATAAAAGGCATTACCGAAGACGTTACCGAAATGATATTAAACCTGAAACAGGTTCGTTTCAAAAAGAAAGGCGATCATGATATCAGCAGTGAAAAAATTTCATTGTCTGTTCGTAACAAAACAGAGTTTACCGCAACAAACATTGCAGAAGCTACGCAAAGCTTCGAGCTCATGAATCCTGAATTGGTTATCTGTACGCTGGACGCCTCTGCCAAATTAGATATTGAACTCACCATCGCAAAAGGTCGTGGCTATGTTCCGGCAGAAGAAAATAAAGTAAAAGATTCCGTATTTGGATACATTCCCATTGATTCAATTCATACACCTATTAAAAATGTGAAATATGGTGTGGAAAATTATCGCGTGGAACAGCGCACCGACTACGAAAAACTGATGCTTGAAGTTTCTACCGATGGCACCATTAATCCTGAAGATGCGGTAAAACAGGCATCGCGCATTCTCATTCAGCATCTCATGATTATTACTGATGAAAACATCACATTCGACAATAAAGAAGATAAGAAAGAAGATGTCGTAGATGAGCAGGTTCTTCAGCTTCGCAAAGTATTGAAGACGCCGTTAGAAGATTTGGATCTTTCGGTTCGTGCTTTCAATTGCTTAAAAGCTGCAAAAATCAATTCGCTAAGCGAATTGGTTCAGTACGAACAGGAAGACCTGATGAAATTCCGCAATTTTGGTCAGAAATCATTAAGCGAAATTGACCAGGTGCTTCACGAAAGAGGCTTGCAGTTCGGGATGGATTTACATAAAATGGGTTTAGACGATATTGATAAGTAAGTAACAAGTAAAAGGTAGTAAGTAACAAGATTTGCTTACTACTTTTTTTATGTCGATAACAATAGCTTTTGTAAAAAGCAAAAGCGTTTGCTGCAAATCCCTGACACGGTGCAGGAAATATTTTTAACCGGATGCATTTGTAGTTTGAATTCGTTTTCAAATTTTCAAATGAGTCCATTTTCAAATTAAAACGTCATGCGTCACGGAGACAAAATCAACAATTTGGGCAGAAAAAAAGCACATAAAGATGCTTTGCTTGCCAACCTCGCCAGTCAGTTAATTGTTCATAAGCGTATCGTTACTACCCTGGCAAAGGCTAAGGTGCTACGTACGTATGTTGAGCCTTTAATTACAAAAACAAAGAAAACCGATAATCAAACTGTTATCAGCCACAATCATAGAATTGTGTTTAGTTATTTGCACGATAAAACGGCGGTAAAAGAATTATTTACGGTTGTTGGTCCTAAAGTAGCCAGCCGTCCCGGTGGTTATACGCGCATTATTAAATTAGGCATCCGCGTTGGCGATAATGCCGAAAAAGCCATGATTGAACTGGTAGATTTCAACGATATTTACGGTAAAAATATTGGTGCTGCCGCAGAACCGGCACGCAGAACGCGACGCGGCAGAAGCGGCAACAGAGGAGTTGCTGTACCTGCACAAACGCAGCCAACAACTGAGTCGCCAATGGTTACGAATGAAACGCCTGGCGGCGAGCCGGTTACAGATGTAGCACCAGCTCCTGCTGAAGAAAAGACAGAAGAATAAAGAAGTTTTATTGTAAAAATAAAAAGGCAAAATCAATAGCTGATTTTGCCTTTTTTAATGACTTGTAAATACAAAAACCCTACTTTAAAGGCTTTCTCAATATGTAATCGTGTATTGAAGCCTGATGTCTTTATACAAAAAAAATAAAAAGAAAATAAGAGTTTTTTATAAAGAATGAGTGCTCATTTTCACAATTCATAAAAGAGACGAGCCTGTTTAGCAATTGAAAAAACTAAAAATAAATTAAGAAATTGTTGTACAAAAGAAAAATTCTATTATTTTCGCCCCTGAAAATGATGATTCTACCATTTTTTTCATTTTTATACATACGCACTAAGGGGCTGCAACCGAACTGACAACGATCCAGCAACCATTATCTCTCCGGTTTTAGCTGCCATATTACCAGATATTAACTGATACCAAAATTATTTCTCTGGTTGGGTTATGTTCTTAACACGTTTTATAAGAACATAACCCTCTCGTTTTAACAGTAATCTGCAATTTTATAAATTTATACGCTAAACAGTGTGTGTTGGTTATTTTCTCTGTTTTGGTAACCTTCTTTTTTTAAATGATTGTAGGCTTTGTAAGTTACTTCTCTGCCGCGCGGTGTGCGTTGCATAAAACCTTCCTGTATCAGAAATGGCTCATATACTTCTTCCAATGTGCCGGGCTCTTCGCCTACGGCAGTGGCAATTGTGGTAATGCCAACCGGCCCGCCTTTAAACTTTTCAATTATGGTGCTGAGAATGCGATTGTCCATTTCATCAAGCCCGTATTCATCCACATTTAAAGCCCGCAACGCATGCTGAGTAATGCCAATGTCAATTTTATCATCGTTTAAAACCTGGGCAAAATCTCTCACCCGACGCAGCAATCCGTTGGCAATACGTGGTGTACCGCGACTGCGTCCGGCAATTTCCATGGCTGCATCAACAGTAATACCGGTTGTTAAAATGCCGGCGCTTCTGACAATAATTTTTTGCAGCACATCAGCCGTATAATATTGCAGTCTCGATTTAATGCCAAAGCGGGATAGCAAAGGAGCCGTAAGCAAACCGCTGCGGGTAGTTGCACCAATCAACGTAAATGGTTGCAGGTTTAACTGAATGCTACGTGCATTTGGTCCGCTGTCAATCATAATGTCTATGCGGTAATCTTCCATCGCTGCATAGAGGTATTCTTCTACAACCGTGCTCAGCCGGTGAATTTCATCGATAAAAAGAACATCATTTTTTTCCAGATTTGTAAGAAGCCCGGCAAGATCGCCCGGTTTTTCGATTACCGGACCCGATGTTTCGCGGATATTTACGCTTAGTTCATTTGCTACTATCCTGCTTAATGTTGTTTTGCCCAAACCCGGCGGGCCATGAAATAAAACATGATCAAGCGCATCGCCGCGCATTTTGGCAGCTTTAATAAAAATACGCAGGTTTTCTATGATGGTTGGCTGACCCGAAAAATCATCAATTTCGGTTGGCCGAATGGTATTTTCAAACTCTTTCTCGGCAGAAGAAAGAGTTTCTTTTTCTGATTGTAAATTCGGATTTGACATAATTTTACGAATTAGTAAAAATACTAAAATCGTTAGTGATTGGAAAATGAACCTTACATTTTAAGGATTCATTTAAACAGATTACACTATAATTTTACAAAAAATATACTATGAAAGCAGGTATTCTTGGTTCTGGTGCGGTAGGCCAAACGCTGGCTGAAGCTTTTTTAAATGAAGGTTATGAAGTGATGCTCGGCACACGAAACACTTCAAAACCGGAAGTAGTAGAATTTGGCAACAACAATCCAGATATTCAAACAGGCACATTTAAAGAGGCAGCAGTTTTTGGAGAATTGCTGGTTTTGGCCGTAAGCGGCGATGCAGCAGAAACTGCAATAAATGAAGCCGGTATCGAAAATTTTAAAGGCAAAGCCGTAATTGATGTTACCAACCCAATAGCTAAGGAAGCGCCGGTAAATGGCGTGCTCAAATTCTCCTCAGACATTAATTTTTCTCTGATGGAGCAATTGCAGCAATTGGTGCCGGAAGCAAAGCTGGTAAAGGCTTTTAACAGCGTAGGCAGCGCACTTTTCTATAAACCTGATTTTGGCGATATAAAACCCACCATGTTTATTGCTGGTAACGATGACGAAGCTAAACAAACAGTAACTGGTATTTTAGATGTTTTTGGCTGGGAAACGGCAGACATGGGAACCGCAGAAGCAGCGCGCGCTATTGAGCCTCTATGCATGTTATGGTGTATTCCTGGTTTTGTCAGCAACCAATGGACAGGTCATGCGTTTAAGTTATTAAAGAAATAATTTTCTATTTCAGCAGATACGGCTCAATCACTTTCTGCCAGATGGCGTATCCTTCCGGTTTCATGTGCAGCATATCTTCTTTGTATAATTCGGGCCGCAGTTTTCCGTCATCATTCAGCATTGGATGAAAGACATCAATAAAAGCGGCATTTTTTTCTTTCGATAAATATTGCTCAATCAGTGTGTTGGCAACTATCATTTCCGGTAATAAATTTTCGCGGCTCGGACTGGGCTTGACGGAAACAAACGCCACATTTACTTCTTCGCCCAATGTATCTCTTATTATTTTATACAATGCTTTAAACCGCTCCAAAACGGTTTGGCCTAAAACAGTGCTATCGGCTGCCAAATCATTGTCGCCACAATAGATAACTAATTGTTTTGGTTGATACGGAAAAATAAGGTCCGGCGCAAAATGAATAACATCGGGCAATGTGCTGCCGCCAAAACCGCGGTTGATAATGGTATAACCGGAGAAATCTTTTTGCACATCGCTCCACATGCGAAACGAAGAACTGCCGATAAACAAGATGGCGTTTTTTGGCGGCGGTTGAAGGCTGTCTTCTTTTTTGAAGGCATTGATTTCGTTTTGAAACGGCGCGGTTTGGGCCGGTACTATGGTGGCATGTGTAACAGAGAAAAAAAACAGGAGCAAAAAATATTTAAACATCGCTTAATAAATTTTAGAATTTAATTTTACTTCACATACGGACTTTCAAACCCTAACTTTTGCAATCCACCTTGTATTTCCGGGCAACTCATAAACAGCTTCCACAACAAACCGGTTCTGTAATTTTCGATCATCACAATTTGCGGTCCCTGGTCTATGGCAAGATACGAATCCGCAACCCAGTTTTTGCTTTCGTTAAACGCATCTGTAAAACCATATTCGCCCCAAAGACTATCGCCAAGATCATAGTAAAAATGCTTCATCGCTTTCATGGAATATTCCGGTGTGTAAGGCATCGCCGAAATGGCGGCCGTGGGCGCAATCGTTCCTAAATCGTTGGTGGGCGAAAACGCATTGTAGCCATCATACGTGTCGCAGGCCGTTAAGCCCCAGCAATTTTCGCCATATCCGGCAAAATGCTTTGGGTTGGCAACGCAATGTTTATAATTGATGAGCGTATGATTATAATTCTGTTCCCAGTAATCAGCATACCGGTCTTTCAATCCGTGCGGGTCTAAACCAAGAAAAGAATAGTGGGTAAAGAAAAGCGGTCCGCCGCCATCAAAGCCCAGCGGCAGCTTTATGCCATAAAACTCTTTTCCATTGATGAAATGATTGCTCTGCGCCCAACAGTTGTCGTATACTTTTTTATCAATGGCATATTTTGGCGACGAAGCGGCAAGAATATAAGTGATCAGCGTTTCGTTCCAGCCACGCAGTTCAAAATTCATTGCCCAGCCATTGTTCGGGCTCCAATGCCAGTAAAGCAAATCGAGTCCGCCGCGCGTATGCCAGTTCCATTCTACTTCATTCCACAACCAATTGATGCGGTTGCGCAATTCGTTTTCTTTCGCATTGCTGCCCGAAAAATATTGCCGGGCGCACAACAGACCTTCAAACAAAAAAGAAGTTTCTACCAGATCGCCGCCATCATCTTTTCTGCCGAATGGAATGGTTTTGCCGGTGGCGCCATCCATCCAATGCGGAAATACGCCGTGATACGAGTTGGCTTTTGATAAAAATTTTACCGTTTTCAATAAATGATTTACGGCGGTATCACGACCAATCCATTTTCTTTCTGTGGCAACAATAACAGACAAAATTCCAAAGCCGCTGCCGCCGGTGGTTACCACTTCGTTGCCATAATCGTACGCTATATTGCTGCGCTCGCGCGCCAGGCCGCTTACGGGATGCGAAAAATTCCAGAAATATTTGAATGTTTGCTTTTGTACCAGATCTAACAATGCTGAATCAGACAGGTTTTTCGGGCGGTTGATTGCCGATGAAGGTTTTGCTTTTATTTGTGCATGCGCTGAATAAAAAACAATAAGCGTTAAAAAAAGAAAACATTTTTTCACAGGCAATTCATTTATTACATCAGCAAAAGTAGGATTTGCCGGATTATTGCTTAGCTATTCTTATGATTGTTTTTATCAGAGAAAACAGCCGCCTGGCTATGATAGCCGCAGTTCAGTTGGGAAAACCGAACGCAGCCGTTGTAATAAAAAATACCATTTATCTGTGGGGAGCAACAAAAAAGGAATTTATGCAAAACACATCGTGGCTGAGGCACGAGATGGCACATGTGTATCAATATAAACATTACGGAATATTGCTTTTTCTATATTTATATTTTTTCGAAAGTGCAAAAAAAGGATATTATAACAATCGTTTTGAAAAGGAAGCAAGAAACCAGGAACACAACAGAAACCTTTTAAACAATATTATTTTCCGGTAACACCCACTCTACCTCGCCAAATGTAAACTGAGGTTGCAATCCTCCTTCAACTTCAAGCAATCCCGATGCATCGGCTTGTTTCACCACGCAGACAAACACAATATTGCCTTTTTTTAGTTTTACCGGCTGATTTCGTTTATATAAAACGTTATTGTAATCTCTTACAATCGTTTCCTTGTCTTTTTGCAATTGCGCGTATCGCTGCTGCAAGCAGTTGCAAAGATCTTTTGCCAGTGCCACAACATCGTATGTTTTGCCGGTAATTTGTTTTAGCGAAACCGGATTGGGCAAAGCCTCATCAAACATTGTTTGGTTGATGTTGACGCCGATTCCAACAACGCTTCCCTGCCAGTTGCTGCCGCGAATGCTGTTTTCAATTAAAATGCCCGCTGCCTTTCTGTCATTCCAGTAAATATCATTTGACCATTTTATGGAAACGTTATCCACCGCATATTTTGCAAATAAATCGTATGTGGCCAAGGCCACGGCTGCCGTAAAACAAAAGCTTTGCGAAAGAAGGATATTGCCGGGCCGCAAAAACAGCGATAGTATGATGTTTTGACCAACGCCGCTGTTCCATGTTTTTCCGCGACTGCCTTTACCGTTTGTCTGCCGGTGCGCAAACCAGGCCTCACCATGTTTGGCAGCCCCTTTTTGCACTTCTGCGGTGGCATAGTTGTTGGTGCTGTCCACCTCTGCAAGTTCTGTGAAAGGTTTACCAATAGTTTGCATAAATACAAATGAGGCAGATTAATTACATACATTTGCTAAGATAGATTATTACTGCTGCGTTTGTGGTTTTACGGCGATTGATAGTCTCATTAAAAGTAACAGAAGCGATTACCATTGCATGTATCTTAAAAAGAATAGCAGCTTATCACTATCTCAGTCAGATTACTGATCTGAGAAAAACAAATAACACATTTAAACCTCATAGTTTATTGGCACCACTATCCGCTTTAGCTTCACGCACCGTTAATAAAACAGGAAAGCTTACCACAAATTCAAGACTTTTTAAGACCATCATTCAGGCTATCCGGGATAAGAAAGGAGAAAACATTATTTCTCTTGACCTGCGAAAAATTCCTGAAGCGGTTTCTGATTTTTTTGTTATCTGCGAAGCTTCCAGCAATGTTCAGCTAAGAGCAATTGCAGATTCTATCCAGGATAAGGTAAAAATAAATTGCGATGAAAAGCCTTATAAATTTGAGGGTTATCAGTCGTTGCAATGGGTTTTAATTGATTATGTAAATATTGTGGTGCATATTATGCAGCCCGATACACGTCGCTTTTATAAGATTGAAGATATGTGGAGCGATGCCGTAGTGAAAGGCTACGAAGAATAGTTTTATACATTTATTAAAATTTCGCTGAAGAATTTATATGGCACAAGAAGAGAAGAAGAACAGACCAAATTTCTTTGACAAAAACGGCAGCAACGATGACCGTAATATGAAGAAAGGACCTAAATTAAGCATATACTGGATTTATGCAATTATTGCAGCCATTATACTTGGCTATGGTTATCTTAAACAAAATGCGCCCGACCTTACACCTACTACCGTTCAGGAATTTCAGCAGAATATGCTGGCGCAGGGCGATGTGCAACAGATATATCTGATACGCAATAAAGACGTGGTACGCGTATTTATAAAGGCAGACAGTCTTCAGAAATCATATTATGTTTCAAAATTTAACCATCAGGTTGACCCTTCCAAAGCAGGCAATCCATTGTTTGAATTTAAGGTAACCGATTGGGAAAGCTTTAATGCTTCCATGTCGGACTTTTATAAAAACCACCCCGATACCGCTCAGATAAAGCAATTGGTGGATGATGAAATACAATGGTTTGGACCGGTAGCGAATATTTTATTTACTTTCCTCTTAATGGCAGGGTTGTGGATTTTGCTGATGCGCAAAGTAGGCGGACCATCAGGCGGCGGCGGACCAGGCGGTATTTTTAATATCGGCAAATCAAAAGCGCAATTGTTTGAGAAGGGCACAAAAGTAAATATCACTTTTACCGATGTAGCTGGTTTGGATGAAGCGAAGGTGGAAGTAATGGAAATTGTTGATTTTCTCAAAAATCCAAAAAAATACACTGCCTTAGGTGGCAAAATTCCAAAAGGTGCCCTACTGATCGGTCCTCCAGGTACGGGCAAAACCTTGTTGGCAAAAGCAATGGCAGGCGAAGCGCAGGTTCCTTTCTTTAGCATGAGCGGTTCCGATTTTGTTGAATTGTTTGTAGGCGTTGGCGCCAGCCGGGTAAGAGATTTATTTAAACAGGCACGCGAAAAATCTCCATGTATTATTTTTATAGATGAAATAGATGCCATCGGGCGTGCACGCGGTAGAAATGCCATGATGAGCAACGACGAGCGCGAAAATACGCTGAACCAGTTGCTGGTAGAGATGGATGGCTTTGGCGGCGAAAGCGGAATCATCGTTCTGGCTGCCACCAATCGTCCTGATGTGTTGGATACCGCATTACTTCGCCCGGGTCGTTTCGACAGGCAGATTTCGATTGACCGTCCTGATGTAAAAGGTCGCGAACAAATTTTTAAAGTGCATCTGAAACCGATTAAAGTTTCGCAAACACTTGATATTAATAAACTGGCCGAACAAACCCCCGGTTTTGCCGGTGCCGACATTGCAAATGTTTGTAACGAAGCCGCTCTGATTGCTGCCCGCAAAGGAAAAGATGCGGTGGATATGAGCGATTTTCAGGATGCGATTGACCGCGTAATTGGCGGGCTGGAAAAAAAGAATAAAATCATTTCTCCCGAAGAAAAAGAAATCATCGCTTACCACGAAGCAGGACATGCCATTTGCGGCTGGTATTTAGAACACGCGTATCCGTTGCTGAAGGTTACCATTGTTCCGCGCGGCACGGCGGCATTGGGTTATGCGCAATACACGCCAAAAGAGCAATACCTTTATAATACCGATCAGCTAAACGATCAGATCTGCATGACACTTGGCGGTCGCGCGGCAGAAGAAATTTTCTTTGGTAAAATTTCTACCGGCGCCAGCAACGACCTGCAACAAATTACCAAAACAGCGTATTCAATGATTACGGTGTATGGCATGAATGACAAAATCGGCAACATCAGCTATTACGATCCGCAGGCGGAAAATACGTTTACCAAACCGTTTAGTGAAGAAACCGGTAAGATGATAGATGAAGAAGTAAGAAAAATGATAGATATTTCTTACGAAAGAACAAAAGCTTTACTGGTGGAGAAAAGAGAACAGTTGGAAAAGCTGGCAAAAGAACTGCTTACCAAAGAAGTATTGTTTAAAAGTGATGTGGAAGAACTAATCGGCAAACGTCCTTACGAAGAAAAAAAATTGCTGGACGTGGATGAAAGCGGAGTTGAAAAAGGAACCATTGATGAAGGCGTTCCGCCTTATGACAGCAGCTTAAAAGCGCCCAATCTGGCATAAAAATATGGCAACAGCAAGAGAAAACATTTTGAATAAAATAAGACAGGCACTGACAGAATCAGTGCCTGTTCCGTTTCCGCAAAGCGAAGGCGTAACCAACATTTACAAAGCGCCGCAACATGACATTGAGATAGATATAGCGTTTGCAGAGAATTTTACAAAACTGCAGGGGCGTTTTTCTTTTTGCCACAATCATAAAGAAGCAGCCGATGAGTTACACCAGCTAATTCAAACCCGCAACTGGAAAAGTATTTACTGCCGGGAAGATGTTATAAAAAAAGTTCTTTTAGAAAACGATTTTGCCCCGGATTATACCGGCGATCTCGCTAATTGCGATGCCTCTATTACTACCTGCGAGCAACTGATTGCCCGCACCGGCAGCATTGTGATGAGCACTGCGCAGCAAAGCGGTCGTACGGTTAGTGTTTATGCGCCGGTTCATATTTGCATCGCTTATACAAGTCAGCTCGTTTATGATATTAAAGACGCTTTGCAAAATGTGCAGCAGAAATATGTATCGCTTCCTTCCCTAATTACACTGGCTACCGGCCCAAGCCGTACGGCTGATATTGAAAAAACACTCGTGGTTGGTGTTCATGGGCCGAAAGAAGTATTTTGCTTTTTGGTGCAGGATTAAGATACTGCATGAGAACGATTTATTTGATATTGCTCACTTGTTTTATATTTTAAAATAAGACAATCCCGATACACTATTCGCTTCTTCCAATGCTGGTAAATGAGAATCAATTCACCTGCGTTTTTAATTTCTTTATTTCTGTGTCTGTATGCCAAAGCAGCCGCGCAGGAATATAAGTACCCGAAAATGATTTCATTTGAAGTAATACATTTCAAAAAGCTATATAACGGTCATACAGAAGTTTACATAACGCAGCAGGCTGATTCATGTAAAATAGAAATTGCTGTTTCGCCCATACAAAATCCTGAACAAATTTTCAGAAAAATGGATACCGCTTTTTTAATTCAACCTGCCATCTTCAATGAACTCAAAATACTAATAACAGAGTTTTCAAATATTGACATAGATAAAGCTTTGGTAATCGGGCATGACGGTGAATTTAGTAGTATAAAATACGGTTCACCAGGAAGTTCAGTCGAATATGAGTTCTGGTCGCCCGAATTCGAAACAAAACAACGCGGACTTACGAATTTTTTAAAAGCCTGCCATAAAATAATTGAAGCGGCACATTTACAAACCGAAGATGTGTTATAAAATTTATTTTGGTCAGATTATCAGGTCAGATTCATAACGCTCTTGCCCTACTTTTGCACCCTGATTTTTATATTTATGCAAAAAGACATACAGCTATTCGGTCTTATCAATAAAGAACTGGAACGTCAGCGCCGCGGCATCGAACTGATTGCATCAGAAAATTTTACATCGTTGCAGGTGATGCAGGCAATGGGCAGCGTAATGACAAACAAATACGCGGAAGGCTATCCCGGCAGGCGCTATTACGGCGGTTGTGAAGTGGTGGATGAAAGCGAGCAGCTTGCCATTGACCGCTTGAAGCAGATATTTGATCTCGACTATGCCAATGTGCAGCCGCACAGCGGTGCACAGGCCAATGCTGCCGTGGCTTTGGCAGTATTGCAGCCCGGTGATAAAACCCTTGGATTAGACCTTAGCATGGGCGGACATCTGACGCACGGATCGCCGGTAAACTATAGCGGCAAATTATACGAAGCGCATTTTTATGGCGTTACAAAAGATGGCATTGTTGACTATGACACACTGGAAGCCAAAGCCCGCAAACACAAACCAAAACTCATTTATTGCGGTGCCAGCGCCTATAGCCGCGACTGGGATTTTGAGCGCATCCGCAAAGTGGCCGATGAAGTGGGCGCGCTGGTAATGGCTGATATTGCACACCCTGCCGGATTGATTGCCAAAGGGTTGCTTAATTCTCCGTTTCCGCATTGCCACATTGTTACTTCCACAACGCATAAAACCCTGCGCGGACCACGCGGCGGCATCATTATGATTCAAAAAGACTTTGAAAATCCGTTTGGCATTAAAGACAACAAAGGCAATACTCAGATGATGAGCAAACTGATTGACCTGGCTGTTTTCCCCGGCATTCAGGGCGGGCCACTGGAACATATCATTGCTGCCAAAGCAGTTGCTTTCGGAGAAATATTAACCGATGAATTTACTATATATACGCAGCAGATTGTGAAAAATGCGCAGGCAATGGCGAAAGCTTTTACAGATAAAGGTTACAACCTAACCAGCGGCGGCACCGATAATCACCTGATGCTGATTGATTTGCGCAATAAAAGTATTAGCGGCAAAAAAGCCGAACAGATATTGGGCGAAGCAGATATTACCGTGAATAAAAATATGGTTCCTTTCGATGATAAAAGCGCTTTTGTTACATCGGGCATTCGCATTGGCGTGCCGGCAATTACCACCCGTAATTTAAAGGAAGAACACATGTCATTTATTGTAGATCGTATTAACGAGGTACTGATGAACACTGACGATGCGGCTCTGATTAAAAAAATAAAAGGCGAAGTAAATGAGTTTATGAATGGTTTTCCACTTTATCCCGGATATAACATCAATTAAAAAAATTGTTTGGTTTGTTCGCGTAAAATTCATCTTTTGCCAAACTGCACTGTCTTTTATTTTTTATGATAAAAGAAAATACAAAATCTCAGGACACTGATGCCGTTTTTTCTATCCTGATACCAACATGGAACAATCTTCCTTATCTGCAGCTTTGCATCGAAAGCATCCGGCAGCATTCATCTTACAGGCATCAGATTCTGGTTCATGCAAATGAAGGCAAAGATGGCACGCTTGCCTGGCTTCAGCAGCAGCCTGATGTTGGCTTTACCCACAGCGAAACAAACATTGGTGTTTGTTTCGCGCTGAATACATTGCGCAGATTGGTAAGCACAAATTATATGGTATATATGAACGATGATATGGTGGCTTGTCCCGGCTGGGACAAAGCGCTATACGATGAAATAAAACGCATTGGCCATAGCAATTTTTTTCTGTCCGCTACAGCCATCGAGCCAAAAGCGCAAAGCGTTTGTTCCATTGAAAAAAATTATGGAAGAGACATTACTTCTTTCGATAAACAAAAATTGTTGCAGGAATGCAGCAGCCTATCGTTTCGGGACTGGTGTGGCGCCACTTGGCCGCCGAATATTGTACATAAAGATGTTTGGGATTTGGCCGGCGGCTACAGCATAGAATTTTCGCCGGGCATGTATTCCGATCCAGATTTTTCGATGAAATTGTGGCAGGCGGGTATCCGGTTGTTTAAAGGAATCGGTAAAAGCCGGGTATATCATTTCGGTTCCATATCAGTAAAAAAAGTAAAGAAGAACAAAGGTTATTATCGCTTTATCAATAAATGGGGCATTACATCAGGCACGTTTATCAAGCATTACCTGCATCGCGGTGAGCTTTACAAAGATGCAGCATTACCGCAACCTCATATTTCTTTCCTTATCAGGCTTAAAAACCAATGGAAACGAATACAGGCTGCTTTTGCAGACAGGTAGCTTTGTTTTTGTTTTATTGCGGCAGCGTTGTATCTGCCACATACAGAAATGTAGTTGGTAGGATATGGAACATTTGAATGTTGTTCAAATCCTGATTCGCTTTCATACCGATAGAATTGATAATCGTGCCATCCGGCTGATGAATAGAAACCGGCTTATCGGTATAAAAACTTCCTAAGTTTTGATCCCACCAAAGTTCATTGGTGCGCATGGTATCGCCTTTAATATTATACACCACCACGCTGTCTCTCAGCAATACTTTGCTTTGATTTTCCATATAACGGCCATACTTGGCAAAAAGCTGGCTTTCTATTATGGTGCTGTCGTTATAGAAGTCAACATGCAGTGTTTTGGGAAATTCGGTGCGCGGCGTATCTGCCTGAATGCGCAGCATAACCGGCGATGTAAGCTTTGCTTTAACCAAAGCATCCTGGCTTAAATAACTTACCACATCTGTTGCCTGTTCAACGCTGGTTTTTTTCTGGCTTAACGCCTGCACCTGTTTAATATCGTTTTCG
Source organism: Ilyomonas sp. (assembly GCA_965219515.1). Lineage (GTDB taxonomy): Bacteria > Bacteroidota > Bacteroidia > Chitinophagales > Chitinophagaceae > Ilyomonas. The sequence goes on along the minus strand of OZ244776.1, from coordinate 3,710,245 downwards.
CAGGCAGATACAAAAAAGCAGCTCATGAAAAGAACTGCCTTTACGATATTGTTATAGTTGAAAAAACTATTCATACTTGCGCTTTTGAAACCAGAGATCGCTTAAAGATAAGCCTGCCGAAATTTTGAAAAAATTTTCCGTAACATTATTCGCATTTGTGCCGCGCTTGCCAATTTCAATGGCGGTATTTATAATGGTTGACTGGTTAGAATAGCGCGGTGTTTTTACCTTTAACCCAAAACCCAGCGTTACGGCTGTTGTTTTCAAGCCGTTGCCATCGGCGTCTATATAATCTTTACCGGTAAAAATGCCAAGCCGGTAAATGGTATGGGCAAAAAAGCTTGTTGCAAACGGGTCGGGCGTGTAAGCCCCGCCGGCGCGAAGCATCCAGTTGTTAGTTACCGCATCTTTCTGATGGTTGTAACGATAATCGTTTCCCCAGTTGCCTGCCGAAAATTCTGCGCCAATCATCCATTTATTATCGCTGTAAGGGTAAGCAGAAACCTCTTTGTTAAGCATAACACCAAAGTTGATGGTCATGGGCAATGTAGCCTTATCGGTAGGATTTTTTCTATAGCTAACCGTATCGTAAGGCAATTCAGCGCCATCGGCATTATAAAAAAAAGTTTCGTTTAATACATTTGAGTAGACATTAATCTTTTGCTTCAGCGTACCGGCAGCGCCGATGGTCAACCCGTAAGCCGATTTTGTTTTGTCGGCACTGTCTTTTTTATTTAGTTTAATGTGAAGCTGCACACCTGCATTGGCAAACAAACCGCCGTAATTGCTTGTGCTGGCAACGTTGCCATTATGATAACCCACCGAATCGTTTACTACCAATACATTGGTAGTAATTTCTTTTCTGCCGAATAAATAACCGCCGTTTACGCCAATGCTTAAGCCGCCCCAACGTTTGCCTATGCCCACAAATGCTTCATTCAATCCGCCGCTGCCATTATAAAGTGTGTGAATACTACTATCCACGCCATTGGTAAAACTCTCAATATTATAATTGATGCGCGACACCGGCTTCAGACCTGCCGCCATGCCCCAATGCTTTTTATTTAACGGAAAACCAACCAGTATATAAGAAGGAATGAGATTGACAGAATTATATTTCAATACCGGTTTTGCATTGTGCAAAGTGCGGGCGTCTAAGCTTACGCCCACATCGAAGGTAAACAAGCCGCCGTTTGAATAAGATGGAATATTGCTGTATGAGGCCGGGTTATCGGTATTTAGTGTTCTGCCGTCGGAATAAGCAGCCGTAAGACCCGCCAGCCCGCGCGCAGCAATGGTTTGAGACGGATATAAATCGCCAATGCCGTATCTTGAATACGGCGAATTTTCCTGCGCCAGCAGTAAAGAAGCCGGTAAAAAAACAGTAATAAAAAGAGCAGTATAATTAATGATTTGCTTCGCTGATCGCATATAATCCTTTGTATAAAAAATCGGAGTCTGCAAATATCTTGTTTTTGAGATGCGGCTGGAAAAACAGCATGTTACCCCCGGTTAAATGCGCGTTAAAGTTGCTGTATCTCAACAGATATTCATCTATAAAACCATCTATTTCTTTGCTTATTCCGAGTATAACGCCGCTTAATAAATTGGTGCGCGTATCGTAGCCGATGAGCGGAAAATTCCGGTCGGGTTCTATCATCGGCAACAAAGCCGTATGATCGTGCATGGCTTTAAAACGCATTTCCAAACCCGGCGAAATGCTGCCGCCTAAAAATTCTCCAAACTTATTGATGTAGTTGAATGTAATGCACGAGCCCAAAGCAATTACAAGATTATGTTTGCGCGGACATAACGTAACGGCTGCTGCCGCCAGTGCCAGACGATCGGCGCCAATGCTTTCCGGCTTGCCAACCGGCGTGGTGAAAGGCAGTTTGCTTTTGTACGATAATTTATGAAATGAAGTTTGCTGCGATAGTAATTCTTCCGTTTCCTGCGGGTGATTGATAACGGAAGACAAAATGGTTTTTGATGGCTGATATTGCTGCAACAGATTGTCAATCGTTTGCGGATTGTTATCAGCAAGTACAATTACTTCCTCTAAATTTTTACCATAAAAAATAGCGCACTTAAGCCGCGTATTGCCAAAATCGAAACAAAGTGTTGTTTTCATATTCTTTAAAAAAGCTAAATTAGAAGAATAAAGCGTTACCTGTTTTTACCGATAAAAATGTAATTTTAAAAAATATAAACCGGGCGGTTATGGATACATTGATAGAACAGATAAAGCAACAGCCGAACATGAAGTCTTTGGTGAGCGAACTGAACCAGATTATAGAAGAGGAAGATAAGCGGCGCGAAGAATTTTATAATACAATTACAGAAAGCGATAAGGCTGAATTTATCAATGGTGAAACAATTATGCATTCGCCCGTGAAACTTAAACACGCTGGTGCTTCTCTTAAATTGGTAACGTTAATGCACACATATGCACTTAAACATAATTCAGGCAGTGTGTTTACAGAAAAAATTATGATTCATCTTACCCGCAACAGTTATGAGCCGGATATTGTTTTTTTTAAAAAGGAGAAGACGCAGTTGTTTACAGATGACCAGATGTTATTTCCCGCCCCGGATTTAATTGTTGAGGCGTTATCTCCGTCAACAGAAAAGAACGACCGCGGCATAAAATTTATTGATTATGCCATGCACGGTGTACAGGAATACTGGCTGATTGATCCGGAACATCAATCCATAGAACAATATTTTTTGCTAAACGGAAATTATGAACTTGAATACAAAGGCAAGACAGGAACAATAGCAAGCCTTGCTCTTACCGGTTTTACGGTTGAAGTAAAAGCTGTTTTTAACGAACAGGAAAACATGAAAGCGCTTCAGCAAATTGTTCAATCTTAAAGATTCAGATCGAAGCCTTTCAGTTCTTTAAAATGGCCGTTGAGTTTTACTCTTTCTTTCAGCATTTCGGCGCCTAAAACGGCAGGCAGCACTTTTTTTAAATGTCGTTTTAAATACTCCAGCCGCTGGTCTTCGCGCATTAAACCCAGGAGTTCGTATTCTTCTTCCAGCGACAAGCCTGCGTGATGCGCAATATCGTAACTGCGCAACTCTTCGTCCGGTTTTTTAAAGTCTTTGTTTACTTTTAAAAGCTTATGCAGCTCGCGCAGCCCGTTCATTACACGCTTCATCAACTTTACCTGCCGCGCATCGTTATTTGCCGGATAATCTACAATGGCGCCGCTATATAATTTATCAGGAACATTTTTAATGACTTCCAAAATGCGAAACACAATAACGCCCTTTGTGCGAAGGTCAATTTTACCATCTTCATGCACAGCAGCCACTTCGGTTATTTCTACCAGCGTACCTATTTCCGCTACATTATTTTTTAATACCGCAGGAATGCCAAATGGTTTTTTCTCGGCAACGCAATCTGTAACCAATTGCTTGTATCGCTCTTCAAAAATGTGCAGGTTCAACTGCTCGCCCGGATAAACTACGATTTCCAAAGGAAAGATCGGAACAAAATTAATCATACAAACAAAGATATTGGTTAACCTAAAAAATGAAAAATGCGAAGCCGGCAGATGTATGTTAATTTGCTCTGTAAAAGCTGGTAACTATCTCAATCAATAATAGTTGTGCATAAATTTCATTTTTGAATGTAAAATATTTTTTTTTACCCGCGTTATAGTTATGTGTGCCAAAACAGCAATTTTGTAAAGCAGTATTTCAAACTTTTCATCTTTTTTATCTTCTGATCTAACATGCGGGTTTATAACGAAGCGAGGAGCCGGATTATCCAGATCATTTTTCTTGTTGTTTTTGTGATTGTCATTTCACAACTTTTGCATTTGCAATTGTTTTCATCCGAATACCGGATACAGGCAGAAAATAATGCCATTTACCGAAAAGTGGTATATCCCGACCGCGGCATTATTTACGACCGCAACCGCCGCGCCATTCTTGAAAATACAGTGATGTATGATTTAATGATTACGCCTTCCGAAATCAGGGGAACCGATACGGCATCGCTATGCCATATTCTCGGCATCGATACGGCAGAATTTAAAAAGCGCGTGTTGACCAGCATTTACAAAAATTCGCGTTACAAGCCCGGTACGTTTGAAGCGCTGTTATCGTCCGAAAAATACGCCCGCCTCAACGAAAACATGTACAAGTTTCCCGGCTTTGTTTTGCAGGAACGCCCCATCAGAAGCTATCCGTATCATGTAGCAGCTCAAGTATTGGGGTATATCGGCGAAATAGATACGGCTTTTCTTCGCAGACATGCGGGCGAAGGTTATGAACAAGGCGATTATGCCGGTCTTGCCGGTCTGGAAAAAACCTACGAAAAAATACTGATGGGTCAGCGTGGCGTAAAGCGTTTGATTCGTGACAATCATGCCCGCATTGTAGGCTCTTACGAGAAAGGCGATTTTGATACGTCCGCAGTTGCCGGCAGAAACCTATATACAAGCGTTGATGTAAACGTGCAGCAGCTTGCCGAAAAATTATTAAAAAATAAAATTGGCAGCGCCGTAGCTATTAACCCCAAAACGGGCGGTATTATAGCCATGGCATCGGGACCGAGTTACGACCCGCAGGAATTAACCGGCTCGGTACGCAGAAAAAATTTCAGCCGCATGTTTTTAGATACGGCAAAGCCATTGTTCAACCGCGCCATAAAAGGGCAATACCCGCCCGGTTCTACCTTTAAACCGTTGGGCGCATTGATTGCTTTGGATGAGGGCTTAATTACACCGGCGTATGGTTATCCCTGCCCTGGCGCCTACACCGCCTGCGGGGTACGCGTCCGGTGCACACACAGTGGCGGCGGTCATGCAGCTAATTTGCGTATCGCGTTAGCCAATTCATGCAATTCTTATTTTGTAAATGTGTACCGCATGGCGGTTGACAATCAGGCTTATGACAATCCGCGTATCGGATATATGAAATGGAAACAGTACATGAATAACTTTGGTATGGGAAGACGGTTAGGCATTGATTTGCCAAGTGAAGATGGCGGCAAGGTGCCAGACACAGCGAACTATACCAGAGATTACGGAAACAGTCATTGGGGAAGCTGCTTTAATGAAACGTTGGGTATTGGTCAGGACAGAATGCTGGCAACACCCTTACAATTGGCCAACCTGATGGCCATTATTGCCAACAGCGGTTACTATTATACACCGCATTTTGTGGACAGCGTAGAAAATGAAACGATAGAAGACTCATCTTTTTTTAACAAATACCGCGAAAAGCATATTGCAACCCACATTAGCAAAGAAGATTATGACGCCGTTCATCAGGGCATGCACGATGTAACGATTATGGGTACCGCATCCCGCATAAAAATTCCAGGCATTAATTATTGCGCAAAAACCGGCACCGCGCAAAACCCGCATGGAAAAAATCACTCTATTTTTGTAGCGTTTGCACCGGAAGAAGACCCGAAAATAGCGGTTGCCGTGGTGGTTGAAAACGCCGGTTATGGCGCTACCTGGGCTGGACCGATAGCTTCTTTTATGATTGAAAAATATCTGAATGATACCATAGCAACAGACAGGATAAAAGAAATTGACCGTGTATCGTCTGCCGATCTGATACCGGAAGCCATTAAGCATTGGTATTACAAAAAAGATTCGATACGCGCGGCAAAGGCGGCCGCCAAAGTAGAAACAGATACCATTCCAAACACCAAACTGGATAATAATTTAGAAAACCGGAAAATTACGTTCGACCCGGAGGCAGAGCCGAACCGGAAAGATTCCTCATCGGGCAACGAACAAATACCACAACAACTACCGGCCATCTCCCCGGCAGACAGCAACAGAAAAAAGCCAAATATCAACAAACCATGAGTACCGTTTACTATTCCAATAAATCTGTTTCAAAAGGCATTGACTGGCTTACGGTGATGATATATGCTTTTCTGGTTTGCGTGGGCATCTTGTGCATTTTTATGGTGGAATACAATCCGGATGAAAGAACGTTATCTTCTTTTTTTTCCGGTCAAACCAATTACAGCAAACAGGTTTTGTTTACCGGCATCTGCATTGTTGTAGCTACGTTTATCTTACTTAGCGACAGTAAATTATATACCGCTTTTGCCAACCTGTTTTATTTATTTGGCATTCTGCTGATGTTGGCCACTTTTGTCATTGGTAAAAATATCAACGGCAGCAAAAGCTGGATTCCGCTTGGCGGCGGCTTTAACCTGCAGCCTGCAGAATTGTGTAAAATATTTGCCGCTTTGGCATTAGCCAAATATCTCGCACGGCAAGACCTGGATTTCAGCAAATTGTCTTCGCAGATTATGGCAGCCATTATTGCCATGCTGCCCGCGGTGTTGTCGGTTGCGCAAAACGAGACCGGGCTGGCAATTGTTTACGCTTCCTTTTTTGTTGTCATGTATCGCGAAGGCTTGCCCGGCTGGATTCTGGTGGTGGGCGGCTCGTTTGGTGCGCTGGTGGTAGCTACGCTGGTTTTACCATCAATCGTGCTGTTTGTCATTCTTACCATCATCGCTTTGATAGCCATTTATTTTTATCGCTATAAAATAAAAAAAAGTTTTGGGGTTTTAATTTATGTCATTCTCATCTGGTTTGTATGCGTAGGCATTTCGGTGTTTGCCGTGCCGTATATTTTTAATAATGTTTTTCAGTGCTACCAAAGCCAGCGTATTTACAGCATGGTAGGTAAAGATTATGATTGTGGTCAGAATAAAAGCGCACAAACACTGGAAGCCGCCAAGAAAAATGTGATAAAACCTGACGATTACAATGTTCGGCAAAGCAAGATAGCCATTGGCTCGGGCGGGCTTGCGGGCAGAGGATTTTTAAAAGGTACGCAAACACGCGGCAAATATGTGCCGGAGCAGCACACCGATTTCATTTTTACTTCGTTGGGAGAAGCCTTTGGCTTTATCGGCTGCCTGCTGTTTCTGCTGGTTTATTTCTTCTTGTTACTTCGGATTATTCACATGGCAGAGCGGCAGCGAAGCACTTTCAGCCGTGTATATGCGTACAGCGTTGCCAGCATTTTATTTCTGCATATCGCGATTAATGTTTGTATGACCATTGGCCTGTTTCCGATTGTGGGTATTCCATTGCCATTGGTTAGCTACGGCGGTTCTTCGCTGCTTACCTTTACCATATTGATATTTGTACTGGTGAGGCTGGATGCAGATAGAAATATGGTATTGCGATAAAATACGGATAACACTGACTGCATGCACGGATTTTCCGGAATTGACATTGAATAAATAAGATTGAATATATCTATCCCAAAAATCTCAGACATCTTATTCATCTCAGCTCGGATTATCTTTTTCCTCCATTCACGAAATAGGTATCATCTGTATTTCATTTGCCTGTTTTAATTACAAAGTTTATGACACGTAAAGAACGCTTTGCCTTCGTTATTCAATTTTTTCAACAACACAATCCCAATCCGGTAACCGAATTAAAGTATTACGATCCTTACGAATTGATTGTTGCCGTTATTTTATCTGCCCAATGCACCGATAAAAGGGTGAACATGACAACACCGGCCATCTTTTTGCAATATCCAACCATTCAGCATCTTGCGCAGGCAACGTTTGATGATTTGTTTCCTTTTATCAAAAGCATTTCTTATCCAAACAATAAAACAAAACATCTCATTGGCATGTCGCAAAAAGTAGTAAGCGATTTCGGCGGCAAAATACCGATGACGGTTGAGCAACTGATTACTTTGCCGGGTGTGGGAAGAAAAACGGCCAATGTGGTTACATCAGTAATTGATGCACAGCCAAACATGGCGGTAGATACACATGTGTTTCGGGTATCGGCACGCATCGGCTTATCGCATAATGCAAAAACGCCGCTGGCTACCGAGCTGCAGTTAATTCAATACATTCCGAAAGAACTTGTTCATACAGCGCACCACTGGCTTATTTTGCACGGCAGATATGTTTGCGTGGCGCGCACTCCGAAATGCGACATCTGCGGACTAAAACCGGCTTGCAAATATTACCAGAAAGTGGCGAAGAAAAATATTGCCGGAACCGCTACGTTATAAGATTTTATACTAACCTATATGCACCGACTCGTATTAATAAGTTTGCTGGTTTGTTTTTGTTATTCGGTAAGCGCACAAAAAGATTTGTATGACGACCATGCTGTTAGGGCTCAGTTGGGCGTTTCGGGCGGCGCAATGAATTGTCTTACCGACCTGGGTGGAAAATCGGATGTTTTTGTTACTTCCAAACCCACCGGCGGCTTTTACATCGGCGCACTTTACAACCGCACTATCGGTGCACGGCTCGAGCTTGCCTGGGGCAGCATCACCGGCGCTGATGCTAACTCAAAAAAGGAAGGCGTACGCAAGCGAAATTTGAATTTTTCAAGTGATATTACCGAGATCAGCCTGCTGGCAGAAATTCACCCATTGAATTTTTTGCCCGATTTTACGTTTCCTGTATCGCCGTACTTGCTTGGCGGAGTCGGCAGCTTTTCTTTTAATCCCAAAACAACATTTAACGGCGCCACGGTTTTTCTTCAACCGCTGCATACAGAAGGAGAAAGTTTTTCAGAAACCGGTCGGCCCGATTATAAATTATCTCAGTTTATGCTTCCGGTTGGCGGTGGTTTGTCGTACCGCATTTCATCTTTGTTTACCGTTAAAGGCGAGCTTGTATATCGTGTTTTGAATACCGATTATTTAGATGATGTAAGCACAACATACATTGATCCGGCGCTGTTTGATAAAAACCTGACGCCGGTTATCGCAGCATTATCAAAAGAACTTTATTTTCGGGCAGATGAATTAACGCCTGATAATACCGCACCGGTTGGCAACCGACGGGGCAGCAGTGCAAAAGATGCTTATTATTCCATTAACCTGAAATTAGAATTGAACTTTTAAATACTTTCAATAAAAAATCCGCCGGCAAAACCAGCGGATTTATAATTTAATAAACTGAATTTTATACGGTTTATAAATCATAAATAGTCTGATAATTGGATAAATAAAGTTGATACCCTGTGATAGACTTTACTGTATCATTGGTAATCGTTTCCCGGATAACCGAACCAAGATGTTCTGACAAAGTATCCAGGGTTTTAAATACTTTATTGCAGATTGTTTTTTTAAGCATACGCCAGATTTGTTCAGCCGGATTTAGTTCAGGGCTGTAGGATGGTAAAAACAGTAACCCAATATTATCTGGTATCAGTAATCTTTTTGCTTTGTGAAAAGCACCGTTATCCAGCACTACTATTTTAAAAACTTCTTTGTTAAGTTGGGAGAGATGATTGATGAATATCTGGAACGTTTCTGTATTGCAATAAGGCATTTCCAACAGCAGGTTGTTGCCTGTAACGGGTGAGAAAGCGCCGAACAAATAAAGGTTTTCAAATTTGTGCAGATAAGGGCAAACCGGCTGAATACCTTTTGCTGTGAGCGCTTTGCCATTGCGGGTAAACAATCCAAAACGGCTTTCATCTTCAAAGTATAAATCAAAGGAACTATAAGCAGCTTTTTTATTTTGCAGCAGGCTTGCAAAAAAATCTTTTAGTTTTTTTTAAAGTTATCTACGGCTGCCATGTCTTTTTGTATATGGCTTTTGCGGGCTGATTTGAGTTTGGCGCCAAAATGTTTTTTTACATACGCATTCAGCGTTACATATTTAATACCCGCTATAAAATGCTTATCTACCCAGCGGCGCAGTTCTTCAAAGCTTACAAAAGCATCCGCAGGGCTTTTCAGTCTTTTTTCAATGGCGGCATGTGCGGCGGCATCAATTACTTCTCTTCTCTTTCCGCCTTGTTTATTTTGAAGTAAAGCTTTCATGCCGCCTGTACTATAGAGATTACGCCATTTTTGTATGCTGTTATGATTAACGCCGACCAATTCAGCCAACTCATTTTTGGATAAGGGGGCAGCCGCTTTTTTTATTTCCTGCAGCAGGATGATACGGCTGCGCATGGTTGGTTTGCTTTGCTGTTTGAGCAGTTGTTTGAGTTGCTGAGCTGTTTCGTTTACCGTAATTGTTTTTGCCTTTGCCATACAGCAAAGATAAATATAATTAGACTATTTATGAAATATAAATAGTATTATTTGTATTGCGGAATGAGTCCGTTTGCCAGTTCTACCATTTGCTTTAAGCCATCGTCAGGTAAATTGCCTTTTTTAAATTCAGCCAGCACATTTGGCAACTTGTTTTGCATTTCCAGTAAGAAATGCTCTTCAAAATCTTTCACTTTCGATAATGCCACATCGCGCAGCAAACCCTGTGTTCCCAGATAAATGATGGCTACCTGCTTATCTACCGGCACGGGCGAATATTGCGGCTGCTTTAAAATTTCCACGTTGCGCGCACCTTTATCAATTACGAATTTGGTAGCGGCATCTAAGTCGCCGCCGAATTTTGAAAACGCTTCCAGCTCGCGGTATTGCGCCTGATCGAGCTTTAAAGTACCGGCAACTTTTTTCATAGATTTTATCTGCGCATTACCACCTACGCGGCTTACCGAAGTACCAACGTTAATAGCCGGGCGAATGCCTGAGTTGAACAGGTTATTTTCCAGAAATATTTGTCCGTCGGTAATTGAAATTACGTTGGTAGGAATGTAAGCTGATACGTCGCTTGCCTGCGTTTCAATAATGGGCAACGCCGTTAAGCTGCCACCGCCTTTCACCAGGTGTTTGATGCTGTCGGGTAAATCGTTCATATTCTTCGCCACTTCATCATTATTAATGATTTTAGCGGCGCGTTCCAACAAACGGCTGTGCAGATAGAACACATCGCCGGGGTAAGCTTCGCGCCCGGGAGGACGGCGCAGAAGCAGCGAAACTTCGCGGTAAGCAACGGCCTGTTTGGATAGATCGTCGTAAATAATTAATGCCGGGCGACCGGTATCGCGAAAATATTCGCCGATGCAGGCGCCTGCAAAAGGAGCATAAAACTGTAGCGGAGCCGGGTCGGAGGCAGAAGCGGCAACAATTGTTGTATAAGCCATCGCACCATTATCGCTCAGCGTTTTCATCACGCCTGCAATGGTGGAAGCTTTCTGACCAATGGCTACATAAATGCAATACATAGTTTTACCGGCATCATAAAATTCTTTTTGATTAATGATAGTGTCAATACAAATCGCCGTTTTACCGGTTTGACGATCACCGATAATCAGCTCGCGCTGACCGCGGCCTACCGGAATCATGGCGTCAATGGCTTTGATGCCGGTTTGCAGCGGTTCTTTCACCGGCTCGCGAAAAATAACGCCCGGCGCTTTGCGTTCTAACGGCATTTCGAACAGTTCACCGTTGACAGGACCTTTTCCATCAATCGGATCGCCCAGTGTGTTGATAACCCGGCCAATCAGACCTTCACCTACTTTAATTGAAGCAATCTGCCCGGTGCGTTTTACTTTACCACCTTCCTTTATATCGCCCTGATCGCCCATTAAAACGACACCCACATTGTCTTCTTCTAAGTTTAGCGCAATGGCTTTTACACCATTTTCAAGTTCCACAAGTTCGCCGGAGCGAACATTGTTTAACCCATACACACGGGCAATGCCATCGCCTGCCTGCAGAATGGTGCCTACTTCTTCGAGGTCGGCTTCTGCATTAAAATTGCTAAGCTGCTGCCTTAATATGGCTGAAATTTCGTCTGGCTTTATCGCTACCATAAGTTAAACCCCCATCCCCTAAAGGGGAGTTTTAAAAAATCTGTTGTTATAAAATATTATTGTTTTTACCGAAACCTAACCCTTTCAAACTCCCCTTTAGGGCTTGGGGCTTTCTATCGTATGTTATGAACATACACATTTTGCTGAAACTGCTTTTTTATGTCTTTCAAATCGCGCATGATGCTGGCATCAATCAGGTTATTGTTATATTCTAAAATAAAACCGCCGATCAATTTTTCGTTTACGTTGGCTTCCAATTCCACTTTGTCTAAACCGGTACTTGTTTTTACTTTATCTACAATGTCGTTTTTTACCGCATCGCTTACCGGAACAGCTGTCGTCAGCTTTATTTTTTGAATGCCTTTTATTACGTTATATTGCGTAATAGCCGCATTAACAATTTCGGGCAAATCTTCTTCGCGTCCTTTATCGGTCAGCAATTTTATAAAAGCTGCTGTCAGCTTACCAATTCTGCCTTTTGTAATAACATCAATAATGGCTTCCTTTTTTTCGGCTCTGATTACGGGGCTGCGCAACAGGTTTACAAAATCGCGGTTGCTTTTGCAGATTGACTGCAAAAATTGCATGTCATTGCAAATCGCTTCAAGTTCGCCACGCTCCTGTGCCAGACCAATCAGGCTTTTGGCGTATCGTGTTGCTAATCGTGGATTGGGCATTTTGATAATTATGAATGTTGAATTATGAATTATGAATGCTGAACAATCCATAATCCATAATCCATAATTGCTAATTCAGCTTCACGGCGTCTGCCAGTTGTTTAATATATTCTTCCTGCTGCGTTTTATTATCAAGCTGTTTGCGAAGCACTTTTTCCGCCACTTCAATCACCAGATTTCCTACCTGGTTTTTCACATCAATAATCGCGGCATTTTTCTGCTGATCAATAGCCGCCTGCGCATCGGTTATAATTTTATCGTATTCCGCTTTCGCTTTTTTCTGCGAGTCTGCAATCATTTTATCACCGGTTTCTTTTGCATCTTTTATCATGGCAGCCCGTTCTTCGCGCGCTTTTGCCAGCAGGGCTTCATTTTCATTTTTCAGCGCCGCCATCTCAGCTTTTACTTTTTCGGCAGAGGCGATGGCGTCGGCAATATTGTTTTCCCTGTCTTTGAGGCCTTTCAAAATCGGCGTCCAGGCAAATTTCTTCAAAATAAACAAGACAACAACAAACGCAATCAGCGTCCATATCAGCAAGCCCAAACCCGGTTGTAACAGTTCCATATAATGAGTCCCCATCCCCTAAAGGGGATTTTTAAATCAGTTTTTTTAAACAGTTTAATTAATCAGCCACCATTTCAAACTCTCCTTTAGGAGATGGGGGCTAAAAATTATTGCACCCTCTGCCCTGTGCGTCAGGTGCAATAATAAGTTTGTGCTGCTGCGTTATTTCAATACAGCCAAAATACCGGCGATTACGGCAAAAAGGGCAACACCCTCAACAAACGCCGCCGTCAGAATCATGTTTGCACGAATGTCATTGGCAGCTTCCGGCTGGCGCGCGATGCTTTCTACCGCGCCTTTACCAATCTGACCGATACCAATGCCGGCACCAATCGCTGCTAAACCGGCACCAATTGCACCGCCAAGATGGGCAAGTGAGTTGGGCCCGATTTCCAACATAGTGTTGATTAAAGACATAATTGTTGTTTTTATTGAATGAAAAAAGGTGATTTACTTTTTATAAAGCGATTACATCATCGGAATGATCGTGCCCGTCGTGATGTTCGCCTTCAAAGGCCTGACCGATAAACACGGCGGTCAGGTTGGTAAATATGAATGCCTGAATGAACGCTACTAATATTTCGATAAAATAAATGAATACGGTAAAAGCCACAGACACCGGCGCGAATCCCCAGCCCGCCGCCTGGTTCATGGCGCCGAAAATAAAGATGAGCAAAACAAAACAGGTAATTACAATATGACCTGCCACCATATTGGCAAACAAACGTATCATTAATGCAGCCGGTTTTATAATTATGCTAAGCAATTCTACCGGTATCAGGATGAATTTTACCAGTATTGGCACACCGGGCGGCCAGAAAATATGACCCCAGTAATAACGGTTGGTGCTAAACATAATAACGATGAGTGAAATAACAGCCAGCACCAGGGTAAATGCAATATTACCGGTTACGTTTGCCGAGCCGGGAAGTAGCCCGAATAAGTTATTTACCAGGATAAAAAAGAAAACGGTAAGCAGGTAAGGCATAAACTGATCATACTTTTTACCCAGATTCGGCTTGCCTACCTCATCGGAAATAAATGTAACCACCGGTTCTATCAGGTTTTGAACACCGTTAGGCGCTACGTTGGTTCCATTTTTTTTGTATTTGGCGGCGGCAGCCAATAGTATCCAAACCAGAATGCCAAGCGCAAGAAACATTTGAATTACGTTTCTTGTAAGGCTGATATCATACAGTGCCATATTTTCATCAACATTACCGCCGGCATCTACGGCTACAATTTTACCTTCTTCATTTTTATAACCATTGTACACGCCATGGCTGTCGTGATCGTGAAAACGACCGTAAGAAAAAGCGTCGAAACCACGCTCTTTGGAAAATAAAATTACAGGTAAGGGAATAGACACTTCATGTTCTTCGCCATCGCTTCCTTTATAAGAAAGAAAATGAAATTCATGCGCATCCATGATGTGCTCCATAATCACTTTGGAAGGATCGAAAGCATTTGCTTTTGCCGTCTTTGTCGTATCGAGAGTTTCCTGCGCGTAAGATGAATGGAAAGCAAGCAAAGAAAAAACGCTGAAAGCCGCTATCAGTAAGACTTTTAAGTCTTTACAACTCATATTCCTGCTTTAAATTTTGCGCAAATATAAGCCGTTGCGCCATAAGAAAGGAATCGTTTTTTCTAAATGGAAAAACAAATTTGTGGCAATAGCTTTGCACACAACAACAAACTTTTTATATGATTACATTTAAAGAAGGAGATAAAGCGCCGGCATTTGCCGGAACCGATCAAAATGGCAAAAGCATTTCGCTGAACGAATTTACCGGTAAAAAAGTAGTGCTTTATTTTTATCCGAAAGATGATACGCCGGGCTGCACGGCGCAAGCCTGCAATTTGCGCGACAATTATTCTCAACTGATAAAAGACGGCTATATTGTGATCGGTGTAAGCCCGGATGATGAAAAAAGTCATAAAAAATTTGAAACCAAATTTCAACTTCCCTTTCCGCTGATAGCAGATACAAATCAGGCAATTTCGCAGGAATATGGTGTTTGGGGCGAAAAGCAGATGTTTGGTAAAAAATACATGGGTATTACCCGCACAACTTTTTTAATTGACGAAAAGGGAAAAATTAAAAAAATTATAGACAAACCGGATACAGAGCATCATACGGAGCAGGTGATGAAGGCGTGGGTAGGGTAATTATTAAAAAAATATTGCCTTCTATATTGAATACAGGACTTATAAATACGTCGGGTTATCAATACTATAAGTTAAATAAAACCCGGCGTAATTTATACTTCTATTTTTTCAATACAGCTTTTGTAATAGGAAAAAACTTGCTGTTTCATTTGTTGCTGTTCTGATTTGTACCCTGCCAAAGCAAAATCGTTATCACTATTATCAATTGTCGAATCTGTAATGCCTGTTGCCAAAATTGTTCCATCAGGCTAAATAAAGCCAGTATAAGCCTGACTAATTGCATTTCCAAAATCCGTGATAACTCTACCATTATTACCAAAGTAGATATCTATTTTCCCGTTCTTTTTATAACGCGACAGAGCAAATTTCACACGATATTTACCTGGTTTGGAATTAATGGTTTCGGTAATGCCGAAGGCAACAATTTTCCCATCTGGCTGTAAGGCAAGTTGGGTAATATTATCATACATACCAAAATCGGTAGTAGTAATTCCATAGGTGCCAAAAGATGAATCTATATTGCCATTTGCCTGATAACGTACCAAAACAAAATCGCCATCTCTGCCCCGAATTGCTACACCACCTATCACAAACTGTCTTGTACTGGTCGGTAGCAAATCTCTAGTAAAACTTTGATCTTCGATAGTAGTAACTATGCTGCCGCTTTTTCCGAATGATGTATCCAAGCCACCGGCAGCGGTAAGCCGCACCACTGTAATGTTCTGATTGTTCTTACCGGGAGGATAGGAATTGCCTCCCAACAAAATTTTACCTTTGGGTAATATTTGTAGAGCAGTAGCTATTGCAAATGTTCCGATGCTAACGATTTTATTACCGTTTTTTCCAAACGTCTTATCCTGCTTTCCGTTTTCCATAAAGCGAAGGATCAGCATGGATGTACCCGTATTATCAGAGACCAATTGGTCTATTCTGCCAGCAGTTACAATCTTCCCATCAGGCTGCACTTTTATGTCGAACAAAAGAGTATTTGTAAGAAATTCGTCGGATGGCTGTATAAATCCCTTGTCTCCAAAGGTTGAATCTACCGCACCTTCTTTTGTACAGCGAAAGATTATAAAGTGATAGCGGTTAGGATATTGAATATATAGGGTGCCGGTAATTACTATTTTACCATCCTTCTGCAAGGCTACCGATCCTCAGTCTGCTTTGCCATTGTCATCTGGCACTATATAAATCAATCCGTTTTGTCCAAAAGAAGAATCGGAAGTGCCAATAGCATTGTAGCGCGAAATGGCACAGGCATTCGCGTGCGTGCTGCCTTTACTAGACGTCTTTCATAAGTGAGAGAAACAAGAGGAGAGATAAAATTGTGAAGTTAGCGGAATGTTTTGGACAGATATCAAAGACAGAGAAGCGTCATCCTTCAAGCGACTGACGGGAGTTACCAGGAAAACCTTCCGGCTGATGGTAAAAGCCGTCAGGGAAAGTGATGAGAAGCGGATAAAGAAAAAGGGCAACCGGCGCAGTCGTCCGTTCACTCTGAGCACAGAGGATCAGTTGCTGCTCACCCTGATGTACTACCGGGAGTACCGCACGCAGTTTCACATCGGCGCTACGTACGGCATCAGCGAATCGGCGGTGTGCAGAACCATCAAACGCATAGAAGACGTGCTGATGAAAATAAAAGAGTTGCAACTGCCGGGAAAGCAACAGCTTTCGGGTAGTCCTCAGCAGCTGGGTGTCATTATCGTAGATGCTACGGAAATGGAGGTGGAACGACCCAAAAAAAGCAACGGCAGTATTATTCGGGCAAAAAGAAGCGGCACACCCTGAAAGTACAGCTGGTGGTATCAAAGAAGACAAAGCGCATCCTGTGCACAGCGCACGACAAAGGCAAGACGCATGATTTCAAAGTATTTGAAAAAAGCAAGTTGCCCATCAATGAAAAGATAAAGCTCAAAGCTGACAGCGGCTATCAGGGCGTGCAGCAGGTGCACACCAACAGTGAAGTGCCTAATAAAAGCAGTAAGAAAAAACCACTTACAGACAAAGACAAGGCAGCCAACCGGAAACTCTCAACAGAGCGGGTTGTGGTAGAACATGTGATTGGCAGAATTAAGGTGTTCCGCATACTGGCAGAACGCTACCGAAACAGAAGACAAAAACATACACAAAGAGTTAAACTCATTTGTGGCATCTACAACTATCAACGAAAATGACTTATGCAAGACGTCTAGTATAACCAGAGTTATTGCGATATTTTTAAGTTTGAAAATGAACAGCTTCAAGAAATAACAACTTATCTTGATACAGCACTAAGCCAGAAAGTAGATAGTTGAAACTCTCTATTGACAACAAGCACGAACCGCTAACAAGGGGCTTGGCGTTATGTGTAATATTTGACAAACTGTAATTAGTCGTTCTGTTTCCATCAAGTTGGTCTGTTTTTTTAAGAGCTGTCGGGCGCGTTTTATCAGTAAAGCGTTTCCCGGTTTGTAACAGTTGTCAGCCTGTTCAGACGGGAACAATAAAGTGTGCGCACAACAAATGGTTTGGCAAAAAACTGGCTGACAGTTCTCACTTCAACATTTGTAATATCTTGTCCTGAAATAAATTGACTAAAAATCAATCATTTTATGGACTTGAAAGAATAGATCATTCAGGAGTATTTAGTGCAAGGCGGAGGCTTTAGGAAACGGGCCGAAAAGTATGGTGTAAGCCGTACTACCATTTGTAAGTGGGTGATGATCCATCAGAATATTCATAACCTGCTGCCTACAGAAAAAAAACAGCAACATTCTGTTTACGGTATAAGCAATAAGCATACTAAACCAAAGCCGGAAGAACTTCAATCAGCCGAAGCGCTACAGCAAAAGATAGAAGCGTTAGAGCAGCAGTTCCAGTGGGAAAAGCTCAACAAGAAGCAACTCAAC
The DNA here is from genome assembly GCA_965219515.1 of Ilyomonas sp. Lineage (GTDB taxonomy): Bacteria > Bacteroidota > Bacteroidia > Chitinophagales > Chitinophagaceae > Ilyomonas. The sequence continues at coordinate 3,692,286 of OZ244776.1, read as the reverse complement.
TCATCATAAAATCTTATTCAAAACTCAAAACATTGCTTCATAATGAATAGAAATGTTATTCTGAAATTTGAATGATGAACGACAATGACACAAAACGACTTTCCAGGCTCACCGCTATTTTAACGCAGCTGCAAACCAGGCGATTGATGACTGCCACAACACTGGCCGATAAATTTAAAGTGAGCATCAAAACAATTTATAGAGACATCAGGGCATTGGAACAATCTGGTGTTCCGATTTTGACGGAAGATGGAAAAGGCTACACATTAATGGAAGGTTATAAAATTCCGCCCGTGATGTTTACCGAAAGCCAGGCCAATGCTTTGATTCTTGCCGAACAATTGGTACTGAAAAATAAAGACGCTTCATTTGTAAAAAACTATTTAGAAGCAATTGATAAAATTAAAGCGGTATTGGGTTACAGCGTAAAAGACAAAGCCAACCTCCTTGCCGAAAAAACCCGGTTTACTCAAAATATCAATAGCGAAAAAAATAGCAATAACCTATCTGATTTGCAATTTGCAATGGCGTTGTTGCATGAATAAATATAAAGATGAGCGATAGTTATTCACTTATAAAAAAGAACAGGCATAGATTAGTTAGTTAGTGGTTACAACATCATTAACAACACAATCTATACCTGATGAGTAAAGATAAGTACAAAGTCAGAAACTGGTCGGCTTACAATAATGGATTACAGCAACGCGGGTCTTTGTGTTTATGGATAGAGAAAGACATTGCAGATCATTGGAAAGCTCCCCGTGAGGGGAACAGGCGTGGGGGTCAGAAGCAATACAGTGATAGGGCTATAGAAATATGCCTTACCATCCGTAAGATATACCACTTGGCATTGCGGCAAACGGAAGGCTTTATGTGCAGTTTTTTCAAACTGACAAAAGCAGATGTAAAAGTGCCCCATTACAGTGTAATCTGCAGGCGCAGCAAGGCTTTGGATGTGAAGCTGCAGACAGGAGGGAGCAACAGAACGGTTACAGATATAGTGGTTGACAGCACGGGTCTGAAGGTATATGGAGAAGGGGAATGGAAAGTTCGCAAACATGGAGCGGGCAAGCACCGCACCTGGATGAAACTGCATGTGGCAGTGGATGAACAGACACAACAGGTGGAAGCGGTAACACTGACTACCAATGCGGTTGATGACGCCACTGAAGTGGATGCCTTATTGACACAGATCAAAAAGGAAGTAAAAAGTTTTACAGGCGACGGTGCTTACGATAAAAAGAAGGTGCGTAAACGGTTGGCAAAAGACAATATAGAACAGGTTATACCGCCAAGGAAAAACGCAGTGATGAGTAAAAAAGGGGATGCCTGTTTACAACAAAGGGATAGAGCTATAGAAACGATAGGGGAAACAGGACGAAAAGAATGGAAAATTCAAACCCGTTATCACCAGCGGAGTAAAGCGGAAACCACGATGTTCAGGTACAAAACAATTGTGGGTGATAAGTTATTGGCAAGACGAAAAGAAAATCAACTCACAGAAGTAAGAATTGGTTGCAAAATATTAAACATAACATTGAAAACAAGCAAACCAATAAGCGTAAAAGTAGCTTAACGATTCCAGGATAGGTTATTTAAACCTTATAAATTGATTCATGCAACAAAGCCATTTGCAATTACCAATTTTTGCGTAACCAAAATTGAATATACCAATGAAACCAATAAAGTTACCTACCGGCTGATAGAGCCTTTTGCATTGCTAAACACCGGGGAAAACTGGTTGTTGATAGTCTGATGTCGCTTACGAAAAGAGTTCAGATATTTCCGTTTGGACAGAATAAAAAGAATGGAAATTCTGGCCGAGAAATTTACTCCGCATAAGCTAACCCTGCAGGATTATTTTGATAAATTTTATTAGCGTGTTTCGACCCCTGACATAAGGCTGTCAACAGGCGCCTCTACTTTTGTTGTGTCATAAAGCAAACATCATTTTTTATACAAAAAACAAAGTAAATGCAAAAGCAAACATTTCAGCCCTGGGCATGGGGCGAACGAACCAATTCTGTACAAGCCGTTGAAATCAAACAAGCCGAAGGCACACTTTATTGCTCCGGTCAGGTGGCAATAGACGCCAACGGGCAGCCCGGCGCCGGCGACATGAGAACGCAGTTGATACAAACGATACAGAACGTAGAACAACTGATTACTGAATCTGGGTATGAATGCAAAAACATTGTGCGCCTAAATGTTTTTACTACGTCAAGCATGGAATTTTTTACAACCTGCTCTGATGTTTACCAGGATTTCATCGCAAAGTATGGCATTAAACAAGCAACAACTTTACTTGAAGTAAAAGGACTTTTTGCATCCTTAACAGTAGAGTTGGAAGCGACCGTGGTAAAGTAAAAATTAATTTCAGCACAACCTGAAATTGCAGAAGAACGAAATAGAAACATTCTGCCCGACAAGCCGGATAGATTGGAGAAAATGGTTAGAAAAAAATCATAGCTCACGACAATTTATTTGGCTTGTTTATTACAAAAAGAAATTAAACATTCCTACTTTATCCTGGAGCGAAGCCGTTGATGAGGCGCTTTGCTTTGGATGGATAGACAGCAAACGAATTTCTTCTGACCATAATACGTTTATACAGTTGTTCACACAAAGAAAAACCAATGGAACCTGTCCGAAAATAAACAAACAAAAAATCAAGCATCTCATTACCAACGGACTACTGTCTCAGGCGGGGTTTTGATTGTATAAAAAAAGCAAAAAAAAACGGTTCGTGGACAATACTGGACGATGTTGAAAAATTAAAAATACCCAACGACCTGAACAAAGAATTTGAAAGCAAGCCGGGTTCAAAAGGCTTTTTTCTGAGCTTACCTAAATCTGTAAAAAAAGCCATTTTGCAATGGATTGTTCTTGCCAAACCACCCGAAACCAGGCAAAAAAGAATTGACGAAGTAGCAGAATCTGCGGCACAAAAAATGAAACCAAAACAGTTCAGATAAAAGAAAAGTACATCGCAATTTTTTTCGCAAAAGCGAGTGTTTGTGATGGCTTTATATTCTATGCGCTAAACAGAATCAGAAAAAAGATTACGCAAAATTTATTACCTACCAAATGGTAGTTCCGCCAACTCATTGCAATTCAACTTTTGCGTCAACAATTTAAAATAATAAAGCATGAAATCACAGTCAGAACATTTAGATTCTACTATTGAGAGTCTTGAAAAAGAAGTTGACAGCGAAACAACAAGAGGTGCGCAAACCAGCATCAGCGGCTGGCTTAAAGTAATTAGTGAGCACAATGATTTAAAGGGAATTGCAGACGATTTGAAAAGCCTTAAAGAAGCAATTACGGCAGCTGATGGAAAAAAAATTGCCGGGTTAATGACGAAGCTTGGTAAAGAAACTACCGCAGCAGCAAATCACGCAGAAGGCGGGGAAGCCGATAAGATCAGGAAGTTGGGAAGTGTGCTTACAGCAAGCGCAAAAGCTATTATGAAGATGGTAAATTGAACGAACGCATTTTGTGTAAAGCAAAAGCAGAAGTTTTTCACTTCTGCTTTTGGTATTAAGCGGCATACAAATAACAACGATGTGTTTTGGTACGATTAAGTTTGCAAAGTCTGGTTATTACAGGAATTAGTAAATTGAATAAGAAAAACAAATGCAACAATTATCAGACTTTATAAAATCAAAAGTAGCCATAGAAGAAACCGATTTACAAATCATTCTTTCAAAGTTTAAAGAACAAACTGTAAAAAAGGGAAAGTTTGTATTGAAAAAAGGACAGATTGCGAACCAATATTTTTTTATTAAATCAGGCGGGCTTCGGTTTTCTTATGGAGCATTTGGCGTAAGAGATACTTCCTGGGTGGTGTTTCAAAATCGATTTTTTACAGAAATGTTCAGCCTGATGCCTCAAAAGCCAACACGATTTGACATAGAAGCGGTTGAAGAAACTGTATTGCTGTATGTAAGTAAACCGGAAATGGAATTATTGTACAGACAGTTCCCGGTTTGGCAGGAATTCGGAAGAAAAACCTGGGAAGGATTGGCAGTAGGAATGATTGACCAGATTGTAAGTTTTCAAACGTTAACTGCTGAAGAACGATACTTAGAGTTTAGAAAAACTCCTGAGCTTTTGCAAAAAATATCTATAAAAAATTTAGCAGGATTAAGAGAAACAATTGTTGATGCACAATCTTTGTTATTGGATGCTGCCGTTGCAGCCGGGGTTCCCCGTTTTATCTCATCAGATTACTCGTCTGATTTTACACAAATGGCTGAAGGTGAAAACAGGAATTTTGATTTAAGAAAAGAATTTCATAAAAAATTGGATGCTGCTCCAATTGCATCAACTGCTATTATGAATGGCGCATTTGCTAATATTTTAATTTCTAACACACCCTTCTATAATTTAAAAGATAACAGCGTAGCCTATTGGGGAAGTGATGCCAATTTTAAAGTTGACTTTACTACAAAAGATGATACGGCAGCCTTTACAGCAGCGGCAGCATTAGATGATACTGCACCAAAAATTTTACGGATAGCAAGTTTTCAAATCAGCCCAAACGATTTGGTTTCGATAGCAAATAAAATAAAAAATACGGAGTTTAAATTAATACCAATGGGTTCTTTAGAAGGACTTTCCGCATACAATAAAAAAGAAAGAGCAGCTAACCCGGCAGGAGAAAATGAATTGTACCCTGCCTGGCAGGGGAGCCAGTATATGCATAGTATGTTTTCTGCTCAAAATAATTCTTTAGATAATAATCGCTACCCGGGCCTTACCTGGACTAAAGCCGAAGAAGTACTCTCGTCCTTTTAGAACAGCACAAAATATAGCGTCGTTGCAGCTTTAATACCTATACAAATTTTGTAAAAAAATAGGTAGATGCCAGACGTATGCAGCAACGCTTCCTTTAAAAATTCAATTAAAATTTTAGAAAATGAAATTTAAAAACCGATACACTTTAATACAATCTAAATGCCTGCTTGTAGCATTTTGTTGTATTTGCTTTATGCATTTAAAAGCACAGGAAGTAAAGTTGCTTACTCTTGAAGAAGCTACTCAACTGGCAACAAACCATGATTTGCAATTAAAATCTGATACTGCTGATGTAGCTATTTTTAATGCAAGGCTTAACGGCAGCAAAAAATCAAACTTGCCTGATGTTGGGCTGAACTTAAACTACACAAGAATCAGCGATAATATTACACCCTTCACCGTTAGTTTCCCCGGAAAAGATGTAACACTACATCCGCAAATTTTAAATCAGTCCTTTAATTCTCTACAATTGAAACAACTCATCTGGAGTGGTGGCAAAGCAAATTATAGTATTGAAATTTCAAAAAAAGAATTGGAAGCAGCAAAGTTTGATTTAGAAAAAAACAGGACGAATACAACTTACAATGTAGCTGCCCTGTGGTATAACTTATATGTTTTAAAAACTTCTAAAAAAATTATTGAAGCCAATATCAAAACATTGCTGTTAAACCAGCAGGATGTAAAAAACTTAGTAAAACAAGGAATCGCATTGGATAATGACGCGTTGAAGATTGACCTTGTTGTAACGAACCTGCAATCTAACCTGATTGATATTTCAAATTCCATTACTGCACTCAATTTTAATTTATGCGTGTTTACAGGTTTACCCGCTAATACAACTATTGAATTATCTGAACTGCAAGAGTCTGTTTTTTCAATAGAGAATGACATTAATAATTACATAGCAAACGCCATTGCTAACAGGGCAGAACTAAAAAGTATGCAGGCTTATAAAGATGTTGCTGCGTTGGGCGTAAAAATTTCAAAAGCCAATTATATAGCCACCGTTAGTGGTATTGCCAGCGGCAATTATAATTTACCCGAACAAAGAGTATTTCCCAATCAAAATAAATTCACAGCTACCTGGTTTGCCGGTGTAAATCTTAGCTGGTCTCTTTCAAATTTTTATAAAAATCCTGATAAAGTAAATGAGAATAAACAAACTGTAATTAAAACAAAGGCAGTGTATAATCAACTACAGGAAGAAATTATGATGGAGGTAAACACTGCCTACACCGATTACTTGCAAGCCGTTGAAAAAATAGTGATTTCAAAAAAAGCAGTAGAGCAGGCAACAGAGAATTTTAGGGTGGGGCAAAACAGGTTAAGTGCTGCTACCATCACCTTAACTGATTTTCTTGATGCAAACGCCAAATTGCTGCAGGCTGACTTAAATCTGAATGCGGCTAACGCCAATGCACAATTAGCCGCAAAAAAATTAAATAAAACAATAGGTAAATAAATAGTTTAAATTATAAAAAATGAAAACGTCAATCATCTGCATTTTAATTTCTTCAGTAATTTTCTTAGCCGGTTGCGGTGGTAAACAAGAAACTGATAATGCACAGTTAGAAATAGATATCAGTCCGGTTATTCCGAAGATAAATGGCTCTGTAGATAAAATTTTCGTAGAAGATAATCAACTCGTGAAAGAAGGTGATACCATTGTTTTACTGGATAATGCAACTTATAAAATTGCGGTAAAGCAAGCGGAAATAGCAGTGATGGCTGCGAGGCAGAATGTCGCCTTATCAAGAAGTAATAAAAGTGCGGTATCAACCAGTGTTACATCTCAGGAAGCAAACTCCAATGCAGTGGCAGCAAATATGTTTGCTGCAAATGCTGCGGTTAATGCAGCTAAAATTAAAGTTAATGTAGTATCAAAAAACTATGAAAGATTTAAAACTTTGCTTGACCAGAAATCGGCAACACAACAACAGTATGATGGCATAAAAGCAGAAAAAGATGGTGCAGAACAACAATTGAAAATGGCAGAAGGACAGGCAATAACATTACAAAAACAAATTGAAGCAGCAAGAACACAGATAGCAACCACAAAAGCAAATGTTTCTACATCTGATAACGGGATAGACATTGCAGAATTAAATGTGGAGCAGGCAGAAGCAAATTTAGATGCAGCCAGATTGCAATTGTCTTATTGTACCATAACAGCACCGTCTGCCGGAGTTATATCTAAAAAGAATGTGCAGAAAGGTCAGGTCGTTGCAATTGGTCAACCACTAATGGCTATTGCAAATAATCAAAAAATATGGGTGGTCGCTAATTTTAAAGAAACGCAGGTAGAAAACATGAAAGTGGGGCAGCCGGTAGAAGTGGATGTTGATGCATACAGCGATAAAACTTTTAAAGGAAAAGTGGAGTCGTTTTCACAGGCTACAGGTTCTAAATTTTCCTTATTACCTGCTGATAACGCTACGGGAAATTTTGTAAAAGTGACACAAAGAATTCCGGTAAAAATTGTAATGACTGATAACAACAATGAATACCCGCTTAGGGCTGGTATGAGTGTTTCGGTAACTGTAAAAACAAATTAAGCATGGACACGACTATTCCGCAACAAGCCACTCATGAAGTGGGCGTAAGAAAATGGCTCATCACTATTACAGTTATTACCTGTGCTATCATGGAATTGATTGATACATCCATTGTAAATGTAGCCACCAGGCAAATTGCAGGTAATCTTGGCGCTACCATAGAAGAAACAGCCTGGGTGATTACAGCGTATGCTATTTCAAATATTATCATCATTCCTTTAACATGATTTTTAAACAATATATTCGGTAGAGAAATTTATTTCACAGGATCTGTGATTTTATTTACTGCAGCATCTTTCTTATTCGGTTCTTCAGGTTCAATATGGATGCTGGTTTTCTGGCGGGTGATACAGGGCATTGGTGGCGGCGCTCTGTTAGCCACTGCACAAACTATTTTAGTAGAAACATTTCCGCCTGAAGAAGTAGATAAAGCCAACGGCATATTTGGGGCAGGCATTGTAATGGGTCCAACATTAGGTCCTGTATTAGGCGGTTACTTAATAGACAATTTTTCCTGGGGATGGATATTTTATGTAAACATTCCAATTGGAATTATCGCTACTTATTTATCCTGGAAATATGTAAAAGGTACCAAAACCAAATTGGAAGGAAAGATTGATTACCTGAGCATTGTCTTTTTAATAATTGGTGTTGGGGCTTTACAAACAGTGTTGGAAGAAGGAGAAAGAAAAGACTGGTTCAGCAGTAATCTTATTGTTGGATTGTCTGTTGCAGCAGTAGCTGGCATAGGTGCTTTCATAATCCGTGAATTGAAAATAAAAAACCCGGTAGTTGATTTAAGAGTTTTAAAAAACAGGAATGTAATTGTAGGAGCTGCTTTAAGTGTAGCTTTTGGAATGGCTATCTATGTGTCGGTTTTTTTATACCCGGTATTTGTACAAAGCTTTTTAGGATGGAATGCAACAAGAACGGGCTTATTAATATTACCCAGTTCTTTTTTAACTGGTATATTGATGGGAGTAACAGGCGCTCTTATGCAGAAAGGTGTAAGCCCAAAACTATTGGTGTTTGTTGGTTTTACGGCTGTAATAGGCTATGAAGTTATCACTTATTTTCAGGCAACGCCTACATCCGGTAAATGGAATTGGTTCTGGCCGCAGATGATAAGAGGTTTCGTATTTGGCTTCATATTCGTGCCGGTGGCTGGCCTTACATTATCAGGTTTAAAAGGCAATCAAATTGCACAGGCATCCGGCATTTCCAATATGCTGCGTTTATTGGATGGCGCAATTGGTATCGCTGTTACCAACACATTTGTTACCCGGCGGTTTGCAATACACAGAGGGGGATTTAATCGGCAACATATCCCTGTATAATTCCGAATCCAATGAAAGATTTTTGAACCTTGTAAAAGGCTTTCAAAGCGGGGGGAAATCTTTAGTTGTAGCACAGCAGATGGCAGCAGGCGCTATGGAAGGTGCAGTGTCTTTTCAATCAGCAGTCATCAGTTATTCAGAAGGGTTTTTATTAATCGGCCTAATATGTCTATGCATATTATCAATTGTATTTTTTGCAAAAATTAAAAAAGGCGAAAAAGTAGAGGTTAGTGCCGCACACTAATTGTGCTAAGGCGATTGCGGGTAGTTGAAGCAGAATAAGAAAATGTGACAGGTATAAGTTTTCTTTGTAACTATCATTCAACTTAAAATTTCAATTTTTAAAAATGAAAAAATGAAAATGAAAACTTCAAAACAAATTACTGATATACCGGTTGCTTTTTATCCAAATTTTTTATTTCCGACAGAAATAAATGATTGGTTTTTGAACTCTCAAAGTCTTGTCTGGACGAGAGGAGAAATCAATATGTATGGAAAGAAAATTCCTGTACCCCGTGAAGAATCGCTGTTTGGTGAAAACCTTAAATATACATACCGGGGAGAAATAATTAAAGCCGAGCCATGGCCGGATTTCCTGCTCGAAGCACGCAATCGTATTCATAAATTGAGTGGCTTTACGTTCAGTTTTTCAGTGGGCAACTGATACCTTACTGGTAAAGATTGTATCGGCTGGCACTCAGATGATTTCCCTCAAATAGGTAAAAGGCCCGCCATAGCATCGTTGAGCTTAGGAAGTACCCGTAAATCTAAATTAAAGCATAAAGAAACCGGTAACACCGCAGATTACGAATTGGAGATCGGAAAGGATACGGCGGTGGCAACCTTACATTTCAAAAAGGGAAATGACTCCAACATGTATTTCTTTAATCGCTACCAAGTGCAATTAAACAATGACAAGCAGGATGTGAATGCCACGCAAATGTTTTATATTAATAAAGGCAGCTCTATAACTCTTAAAGAAGGATATAATCTGCTGGCAGGTCGTGCTGTGCACAAAACACTTACAAATAAAAAGAATGAAAAATACGGCGCTTGGGTACAATTGGATTTTAAGAATACAACCGCGAACGGCAATTATCAAATGAAGCAATTCCATCAGAATTACGGTTATGATTTGGAAAAAGTGTTAGCCAAATATCTCATTAAAGAACTGAGCGATGAACAAAGCAAGAAGCAGTTGGTCTCGTCCATTGAGAGAGGTAATCTTTAGGCTGCGACGTTCCAGGTCAGGGATAAAGAAGAAAGGCTGTTTATTACTACGAATCCTGAATATAAAACACTTACTGCCTATAATACTTCCGGTCAAAAAGCATCGTTGCGAGAGATGTTTCAAAAAGAGGAGCAAGCCATTAAACAAGAACAAAAGCCCACACAAAATGTTAAGCAGGACGCCAAAATTGGTAAGACAGAACAACAGAAGACAGAGAAGCCTGCTCCGAAAAAAAGCCGGAAACAGAAAGCATAGTGTAAGATCAAAGCAGAAAGGAAATGTTATATAGCAAAGAGTTGAATCATTTTTTGAGTGAGGCGCGCAATGATGGGCGGATTGGTCCTTCGCACATCAGTCTGTTCATTGCCGTCCTGCATTATGCGGAAGAAAGAAAGGAGCCAAATCCAATATGCGTTTTTAGTAAGGAATTGATGCCTTTAGCAAAGATTTCAGGTTCGGCTACATTCAATAAAATTATTTGGGAATTGCATCAGTACGGTTATATCAGGTATATTCCTTCCGATAATCATTTCTTGGGGAGCTTGATTTTTACTGTGTGAAGCACAAATAACAGTAGCACATGGACGTAGGTTGATGCAAAATTCAATCTAAGGGCATAAATAAAATGCAGTTCAGAATCAGCCAATGCAAAATTCAATCGACTTTAAACTGTAATCAAAACAATATTATTTAAACAACATGACACTGTTCGCACGGTAATACTTAAGACACCTATGGATTTGGCAGGTAGAAACAAATTGGGATAAGTTAGAAAAATTAGGAAATGGCTAATTTAGAGAGACAGGAGATGTCGGTTGAAGAAGTTCAAAAAATGCTTGAACAAAGTGGGTTAAAGATAAACAAATATCAAGCGGAATTAATCCTCAAATTTTTGCTTAAGCTAACAGAAATCATTATATCAAATGGTATGTTGAGTCTCTGAATTTCAGTATTTTAATACAAGAAAAAAAGAATTTTTAATAATCTGATGATGTATGAAAACAGCTGATTTATATATTCGGGTGAGTACAGATGAGCAGGCCGACAAAGGGTATTCACAACGCGACCAAGAGGAGAGATTAAAAAGATATTGTGACTTAAATGGAATTCAAATCAGACAGGTGATCTTTGAAGACCATTCGGCAAAAACATTTCCCGACCCAAGTGGACACAATTATTGAGTTATATCCGAAAACACAAATTTCAATCTGATTTTGTTTTGTTTACAAAATGGGATCGCTTTAGTCGCAATGCCGGTGATGCTTATTCAATGATAAATATGCTGATTGAGCACTAGGTGCTGAACCACAAGCGGTCGAACAACCATTAGACTTGACGGTTCCCGAAAACAAAATAATGCTTGCTTTCTATCCCGCAGCTCCTGAAGTAGAGAATGACAGGCGATCACTCAATATCTTGTAGGGAATGCGCCGTGCCAGAAAAGAAGGTCGTTGGGTATCAACGGCACCATTAGGTTATAAAAATGTCACGGATGAAAAAGGGAAAAAAATCATTGTTCCTCATGAGATATATGCACCCGTTATACAAAATGCATTTTTAATGCTGGATGAAGGAGCCTTGGCAGCAGATCACATCAGAAAACTGATGAACCGAAAAGGTCTAAAATGTTCCAGAAGCAATTTTTGTAGACTGATTGGGAATGCGGTCTATTGCGGAAAGATATTCATACCCAAATTAAAGGATGAAGAATGCCAAATTGTAGAGGGTCTTCATGAACCTCTGATAAGCGAAAAAATGTTTTACGATGTGCAGGACGTTCTCGACGGGAATAAAAGGAAAAGTCGTCCAAATACAAAACTGACGTCTTACGAAAATTTCCCTTTAAGAGGATTTTTGGTGTGCCCAAAGTGTAATCGGATGCTGACTGGCAGTGGCTCCAAAGGTCGCAACCGAGTTCACTATTATTATCATTGTATTGCTGTATGCGGTTGCAGGTTTAAAGCTGATCTCGTCAATGATTGCTTTGTTAGCGAATTAAAACAGTTCGTCATGCAACCCGCTGTCGTTCCTCTTTTCAACAAAATCTTAAAAGACACTTATAGGCGGAGGCACATCATCAGCTATGATAATAATAAAAAAATTACTGAAGAAATAAAACGGGTGGAAGAACGAATAACAAAAGGAAGAGAACTATTGCTTACAGGTGATATTGATGGTTCAGATTATAAGAGGATTAAGACAGAGGGGAAGAGAAATTGCGAAAACTGGAAGCCAATTTAGCCGATAATCTGGAACAGCAAAGAGCAGGGTGAATATTGATAAGTTGCTGGATTCAGCAACAGGCGTGTTGACCAAACTGGATCATGTATACATCAGTTCTAATGTAGAGGTCAAAAGAAAGATTATTGGTTCGATATTCATAGAAAAAATCTGTTTTGACGGAACGCAATATCGAACCACCATTACAAATGAAGTTATTTCCTTAATTTATATGATTAATAGGGATTTATGCAAACTAAAAAACGGGAAAGAGAAGCCTGAAAGCTTTCTTTCCCGTTTGGTAGAGCGTACGGGAATCGAACCCGTGATTCCTCCGTGAAAGGGAGGTGTCTTAACCCCTTGACCAACGCTCCGTTTTTTATTGGGAGTGCAAAAGTAATAGCCCGCAGCTAAAGAGGCAAATTATTTTAACAGCCGCAACCTTAAAGTTTGATAAACAAGTGTTACACACCGGCAACTTCTGTAAAATCGGGTAGTTTGTGCAGGCAAACCCTGAAAATACCGCAATCGAATAAAATCTGTGTGCCGTTTTTTAATGTAAGCAAAAGTGTAAAGCCCGTTACCGTGCTGTCACCGCATGAACAGCAATCTTCATTTATTTGTTAATTTAATTTGTGCCATTTAGCTCTCGGGAAGCAACATTTATCGTACCATTTGCCAATTTTCTTACCGTTCATCCTTTTTGTTTAACCGATTAAACAACTTGGATTTTGCAGTCTGTTTAATCGTTTATACATTTGCATTGCAATTCGAAAAAAAGGATAAAAAAGTTACTCCGCGGTACACTGCAAATAACCCTTTCTTCATCTTCTGCAGAGATTCAGGATACAATTGCATTTAACAATTAACGTTGGCTTGCTGTGATTTGTAAACATTTAAAAACAAAATGTATGAACAGCAACATTACAGGAACTGTCATCAATATGGATGCACAGGAACTCAGAAATCTGACAACTGAAATAAAAGAAACCGTTGCCGGCATCAATTTCATTTCCACGCATGATAAATCGTTTGGCATAGCTGATTTGTGGAATATTCAGCGCAGCAGAAAAACACAAAATCTGTCGAACAGAGCGATGTTATCAAGAAGAAGTACAATTGTATAAATTTCGGGTTATAAACTATAAGGTAAGAGGCTGTTGCATAGTTGACAGCCTCTTTTTTATTGGATTGATATACCGGCCTAAAAATATTACCCGAGTAAAAAAAACACAATTTTTAATCGTTTGTAAATTAATTTACTAATGCCGTTTTCTTCACATCATCAAATTATTTTTCCTTTCCATTTCCCGCTTTTCATATACAAAAACGAGGGCGTAAAAATGCATATCCAATAAATCCATTCCGACATCCAGCCAATGATGATAGACAGATGAAGCACTTCCATCACCAAAAAAACATATACTGTATAAATGGAAATCGCCATCAATTCGGTATACAAATTCTTCCTGTTGTTTCCGGTGCCAACCACCGCGTTTAGCCAGATGACGGCGGCAGGCTGCATAACAACAACCAGCGATACAACGCGCAGCACCGGAATGCCTTCCTGAACAAACCGGCTGCTTTGCCCGTATATGGAAAGAAACAGCGTGGGCAGCAGATTAAGCAGCAGACAAAACACAACGCCAACAGAAATGCCGATGGTTGCAATTCTTTTGATAAGCGGAATCACTTCGTCGTTTCTGTTCTGACCAATTACGTTGCTTACCATTGCGTTGCTGGTCGCTGCCAGCGACCAGCCGAAACAGCCAAATAATCCAAACACGTTGCGCATGGCATTGGAAATAGCTAAATCAGTAATGGTACCATTGCGCTCTATCAGAATATAATACAGTTCCCAGCTTGCCAGGCTGATGGCGAATTGCAGAATAAGCGGTAGCGATTGTGCAAGTATCAGCCTGATTTCGTCTGCGCTTATCCTGATATTTTTAAATAAAAACAAACGGCTGCTAAGTCCCTGCAAGTGCATGATACCGAATATCGCCAACAAGCCCGCCATTTCGGCCAAAACTGATGAGATGGCGGCGCCGATAAACCCTAAGTTTGGAAAACCAAGCGCGCCGCTTAACAAAGTGTAATCGAAAAAAATATTGGTAAGCGTTTCGGCAAGCGTACCGATGATAAGAAGCCGGCTGTTGTTGGTGCCAACCAATATCGCATTGCGCATCTGATACAAATACAAAAACGGCAGTCCCCAGATGCGGACGTATAAAAAACGGATAGCAATAGCTGCATGTTCTGGTTTATGTAAAACAAGATGAAACAACGGCGGCGCGGCAAGATAAGTAACCGCGATGCAAACAACGCTGATGGCGGTAGAAACAACAACCGCATTCTGAAACAAGCTGCCGATGGCAGACAGCCGGTTTTCTCCCGCGCGGCGCGAAATCAATGCCTGCAGGGCGTTGTTAAAACCCAGACCAATGCAGGCGAAAATGAGATAATATACACCGGTGATGGCGGCAATACCAAGATATTCTGCCTGTAAAAAATTGCCGATGAAAATATTATTGATGATAAAATTAAGTTGCGGCACCACCAGCGAAGCGGCAATAGGAAAAGCAAGGTTCAGGATATGCCGGTAACCCGTAGAAACCTGTAATTGTAAAGCGGTAGTGCGTGCGGCAGCCATAATGCCGCGAAGCTAAGATAGTTGGCCAAGTGGAAGAAACGTTGTACGAAGAGAAATAGAAATTGCCGTTACGAATGATTTTTTACAAACATAATTACGAAGTATGCCAATACGCAAAGCACCAGAATAAGAATGGTTGCCATCACAATCCAGGAAGGATGGCTCAGACTGCGCTTCCATTTATTTTTCTTTTTTATAGCAAGCTGCTGCTGCAGGTTCTGATTCAGATTTCTTACATACTGATCAAGCTTTGTGTTTGATGAAAACTGCTGCAGGCCTTCTATCGCTTCTTTTACAAATTCGTCTCCCGCAATTTGCTGTTCTATTTTCTGTTGTTCATCGCCCGAAAGGTTGCCTTCCAGATAGTTCATCAGTTGCTCGTCAAGCTCTTCGCCGGAAGATAATATGTTGTTTATATCATCCATTGTGTTCTTTCTGCTTTTTATGAATGAGGAGCTTCAGGTTTCGTTTGCCGTTTTGTATGCAGCTTTTTACCTGCATCAATGTTTGCCCTGTTGCGGCGCTGATTTCGTTGTACGAATTGTGATGAAGGTAAAATAAAGTTACGCATGTTTTCTGTTCAGCGTTCAATTGCTCAATGGCTTCTTCCATATAACGCAACAATGTTTCTTTATCTATGCCTTCTTTGTCTTCTTCACTTATTTCTTCGGCCAGCCAGTCGCCCGTTTCTTTTGTAATGATATGATTGTTGCGCAGCTTCATCAGACAGTGATTGCGGGCTATCATATAAAGCCAGCTTTTTAAGTATTCCACCCTGTATTTCTGCAGTTCCGAAACAGCTTTTAAAAACACCTGCTGCACGCCATCTCTGGCTTCTTCTTCGTTTTTTAAATACTTCATGCAAACACCAAGCAGAAGCAACGTATAACGCTGCAATAATGCACCCAGCACGCGATTGTCGCGGGTTTCATACCATTGCTCTAACAATTGCTGATCGCTTATATGTGCATCGCTGCGGTGGCTCACGTGTGTAAAGTGCTTTTTTTATTTGCTAAGATGCAGTGGCAGTACAATTCCATATTGTTACGAAGTAAAAAATAAAAGTAAACACCAGGAATGATAACGATGTTGTTGCTTCTTTTTTATTTTTGAATTTTTAGTTAAAAGAAATGTTATGTCGTTTGTTGTTTGCATTGTTGCTGTTTGCCCGTTGCGAAGCGAAGCTTCTCACCGCAGCGAAATGGTAAGCCAGCTTTTGTTTGGCGAAGCCGCTGAAATAATGGAAGCAACGAAAGACTTTGCCAAAGTAAGATGTTTGTATGACGGTTATGTTGGCTGGGCGCAAACCGCCCAGCTTGCTGAAACAGACGAAACGATCGCCCTGATGAAACCGCTGAGCTTTACTTTTACAAGAAATGCTGCGGTGTTGCTAAACGGAATGCAACTGTATGTGCCGGTGGCAACACCGGTTTTTGAAAACAGAAGTATTGGCAATTATCAGATACATTACCCGGACGATGAAACGCTGCTGTTTGATGCTTCTTTTTTTAGAGATGAGATCATAAAAATGGCCACGCTGCTGTATGAAAATGTACCGTATCTGTGGGGTGGAAAAAGTTCGTTCGGGATAGACTGCAGCGGCTTTGCGCAACAGGTATTTAAGTTGTTTGACAAACGTTTGCTGCGCGATACGAATCAGCAGGCTACACAGGGAGAAGTGATAGGCTTTTTACAGGAAACGCAGTGCGGCGACCTTGCTTTTTTTGATAATGAAGACGGAAAGATTATACACGTGGGCATCTTGCTGAATCAGGAAGAAATTGTTCATGCGTCGGGAAGCGTGCGCATTGATCCGATTGATGCGTATGGCATCATCAATAGAAATACCGGGCAGCGAACGCATAAACTTCGGGTAATAAAAAGAATGTGATTTTTATTTTTTTAAATCATGATTCCGCACAAACGGAATGCTTGTACCTGAGCAAAAAAGACAATCATACAAATACTTCCTTTTCAATACAATTCTTTATACATTTGAATTTTGCAATTTCTAATTATATGAAGAATATATCAGTTGAAAAATTTTATGAACAGATAGCATCGCACGTTCCCGAAGAAATAAGCAAAGAGATCGGGCATTTCAATGTGTTTAAAGTAGATGAAATTGTTGCCAAATACAAAGTAAAACCCTTTATGCCTTACAACAGGCGTGCATATTATAAAATCAGTTTGATTATCGGGAGAAACAAGGCTGAATATGCAGATAAAGTAATTGATATTGAAAAATACGCATTGCTGTTTGCCACGCCAAAAGTGCCTTATCACTATGTGCCGCAAACCGATAAACAGGCGGGCTACTTCTGCATTTTTACAGATGATTTTTTAATAAGAAACAAAATCGGTGTTGTGCTGGACGACCTGCCCATTTTTAAACCCGGCGGCTATCCCGTATTTAAAATTTCAGCGAAGGAAGTAAAAGAGCTGAGCGTTATTTTCGAGAAGATGCACACGGAAATCGCTTCCCATTACGCTTATAAATACGACCTGCTGCGTAACTATGTGCTGGAGTTAATTCATTACGGGCAAAAGCTGCAACCCGCTACCGCTTTGTATCCTGCTCACAATGCTTCGGCACGTGTTACTTCTTTGTTTATTGAATTATTGGAACGCCAGTTTCCGATTGAATCACCGCATCAAAAACTGAGCTTGCGAACCGCAAAAGATTATGCTGACAGGTTAGCTGTTCACGTAAATCATCTGAATAAAGTATTAAAAGAAAATACCGGCAAAACCACTACTGAATTAATCAGCGGGAGGGTGATACAGGAAGCAAAAATTCTTTTAAAACAAACCAACTGGAACATCTCTGAAATTTCCGGCAGCCTCGGCTTTGAAGAAGTAGCGCATTTTTCAAATTTCTTCAGAAAACAAACATCATTTGCGCCGGTAACATTCCGTTCTTAATTTCTATTATTTGAATTTTGCAAAAATCGGATTGAAGTTTACAAACTACATTCTCTCTTGTTGCTGCACCTTTGCATTGTCAAAATAAATATTATCTGACATATACGGAATGAAATTATCAAACAACAAAATTCTGATTACCGGTGGCGCAACCGGCATTGGCCTGGGACTTACCGAAAGATTTATCAAAGAAAACAACACCGTAATTATTTGCGGAAGGCGTGAATCAGCGTTAAAAGAAGCGGCAGATAAATTTCCATCAGTGATTACTAAAGTGTGCGATTTATCAAATGAAGAAGAACGAATTGAACTTTATAATTGGATTGCCGAAAATCATCCTGACCTGAATGTACTTGTAAACAATGCTGGCATTCAAAACTGGATGAGCATTTCAGACAATGATTTTTATGAAAAATCCAATAACGAAATTGCAATCAATATTACGGCACCTGTTCATTTAACCAACTTGCTTTTGAACCTGAAGTCATTAGATGCGGTTATGAATGTTACATCAGGATTAGCGTTTGTTCCATTGGCAAAAGTTCCTGTGTATTGTGCTACAAAAGCATTTCTACGTTCGTTCACACTTTCTTTGCGATACATGTTAAAATCAACCAACATGGAAGTCATCGAAATTATACCACCTGCTCTAAATACCGACCTTGGTGCAAAAGGCATACACAGTGTTTACCCGCCTGTAAGTGATTTTATTGAATCCATTTTTGAACAATTAAAAGAAGGCAAAAATGAAGTAACGTTCGGCTCAAGCGAAACACGGGCAACTGCAAACAATGAAACCATTGCGGACTACTTTACTAAGCTAAACCCATAACTAAGCTGACCAATTTAAAACACAATAAAATGGAATTAACAAACAATACGATTTTAATCACCGGCGGAACAAGCGGTTTGGGATTAGAATTTACGAAACAACTTTTGAGTTTAGGAAATACGGTAATTGTAACGGGCAGAGACAAGGCTAAGCTTGACGAACTAAAAAAAGAGTACCCTAAAGTACATATATTTCAAAGTGATGTAAGCGACCCAAAAGCAATTACCGCACTTTATGAAAAAGTAACAAAGCAATTTCCCGGCTTGAATGTGCTTATCAACAATGCAGGCGAAATGCGAAAGATAAACCTGCACAACATTTCAATGGATTTGTTAGACATTACCCGTGAAATTGACATTAATTTATCCGGTCCGATTCGTATGGTGCAACAATTTTTACCGCTCTTAACAGCTCAAAAAAAGGCTGCCATTTTAAATATTACCTCGGGACTTGCGTTAGTTCCTTTTCCCATTTCGCCCATTTATGGTGCAACAAAATCGGGCTTGCGCGCTTACACCAAATCGTTACGCGTGCAGTTGAAAAATACCGGCATTAAAGTGTTTGAATTAATTGCGCCCGGCGCAAAAACGCCTTTAAATGATAAGTTTGAAGGTGATGTGGACAGCAAAACATTAATGGATGCAGATAAACTAATTGCAGTTGCCATTGCAGGTTTGAAAAATGATAATTATGAAATTTATCCCGGCGTTTCAAAAGCAATAAAAATCATGAGCCGGCTGGCGCCCGATTTTTTATTGAAACAGCTTAGCAGACCGGTTGATAAAATGCTAAATGCTGCCAATTAATTTGCAACAGCACCAACACAATAAACAGCAATGAAATAAGCGATGTAAAACTGATACAAGCACAATCGCTGGCTAAAACATACACTTAATTTGTCGTATTTTGTTGGTGCGCATAGATGGCATCCTTTGGTTTTTGTTGGTTAACAGATCTTATGAAAAAGACCGGTTAAAAAATTTGCCTGACAAGCAGAGATGCCTGCAATATCAAAATTTACCTTTCTGACAAATATAAAATATGTGGTAGGAAATAGTAGTTAGATTTATAATCTAAATACCAACTGCCATGAAAAAACTTACTGTCTTGTACATTTGTACTTTACTATGTACTTTTTTCGGTTTTTTATCTTGTATTAAAAATGAATCAGCTTCACCCGACAGCAGCTTAAAAACTACGTTCTTAAAAAACATACCTGTAACTGCTGTTGTTGATATGCCCGGAGACAGTAGCGGGAAACTTAAGGTCCTTACTAAAGTTTAGCCTGGCGCGCGTACCTGGCAGCGTTCGCGGCAATCAACCGTCCATAATTAAAGCATTGTTGTATTTATACCAATACCAGCGTGATGATGGGCTGGATGTGTATGGCGTAAGGCAAACAATACCAAACATAGCTGAGCTGCATCGAATTGCAGGCGACTGGACGAGCAATACGGTTACTTGGAATAATCAACCCAAATTAGCGGCCGGCTCGGTTAATCCTTTAGAAGATATGGTGGCAGTACCTGCTGTCTCCACCCCGCTTGCACAAAGTATACAAGACGATATAGTGGTAGATATTACCGATATGTACGCAGAATGATAACAGATAATACAAATAAAGGTTTTATGCTCAAGCTAACAAATCAGGAAGAAAATCATCCTTACCGTGGACGTTCGTTTGGTTCTTTTACCTGCCCGTTAACAAACAAACAACCCCGTCTCGTGATTTATTATTAAGCATATAAGAATATCAAACGTCCGAATTATCGAGAATAATGTTCATACGGCGAAATTCAAAACTTTGCCGTATGTCTTTTTCAACAGTTTTTGTATGCGTTAATTAAGGATCTTGCAGGCGAATAAAATATACCGGCTTACTGTAAATCAATTATTGCCCCGCCCAACGTAGTCTCCCGACTATGGCGCATCACCCTCAAATCTCCCGATTCGCTGATTGTACTTACCAAAAATAAGGTAGTGCTTTAGCATGTATGCTGTTGTTTAAGCGGTATTTCTATGCCGGATATACGTTTTAATAATGCCGCAATTGATGTCATCTTTTTTAAAGAAGCTGACTGTTTTTCTGCCTAGCCTTTTCAAGTGTGTGAAAGTCCCGGTTCCTTCTTTCAATATTTGTTATCTTCCTTTTTGAAATGATGTACTTCTCCTTCAAAATGTGCTTTTTATATGATTTCCACTCATCCGTACAATACCTCCCAATCTAAAGATACCTTACAGCTTTTATCTCCTCTTTTGCCAATCTGAAAGGCTAATATCTTCCCGCTTTCTTTGTCATAGGAATACCACACCCGGCGTTTGCCTTTCCGGTGCTTTACAAATGTCCAGAGTTCATCCAACTGCACCTGCCCGTAGCTGCCCTTAAAGCAAGGCTCCTTATTTTGTTTAAACCATCTTCTCATAAGGGAAAGAATGCAAACAAGGCTCAGCTTCGTTACCCGGTGAATGTCCCGGATGCCACTGCCGTTAAGCGTTATCAGGTGCACCTGCGCTTTGTTCTTCGGGTCTGCCCCCTTTGTAAACATACTGATACTGGAACTGCCTGTTACAATTGTGGCAAAGAAAATTCTGTTTCCCTGTCCGCTTCCTGCCATTTTTCTTCACCTTTATGCCCGTGCAGTAAGGGCAGCTTATTTTTATAGTTATCTCGCACATAACTATGGCTTAACGTAATCTCTCTCACTGCCATTTTGTTCTTATCCTACCTTAGCATACATTCTAAACTTCTACCCATCATTTTAACATGCAATAATGGCAAAAACCAAAGTGCGGAACAGCCTTTGCGTACAAGGGAATATGCTAATCAACGAACCAATTTCACAACAAGTTTCAATAACCGTTTCCGATACAAAAAAACCGCAGAAATTATGGATGCCAAGGCGCGTTCTCTTTACGCCCGAAGCGCTTGACGAGCCGTTTGGACAGCAGATTTTTGAGCGTGTTTCTAACCTGAACTTGCCAACAGAAATTTTAAAAAACAACCGGCTTACCAACCTGCGTGGCGAAGATGAGCGGGAAACGTACCGGCTTTCCAAAAGCACAATGGCTGTGGTAAAAGCGCCGCCGGGCGCGTTCAAGTTGCGCCCGATTCCACCAAGCGCCGACTGGCAGTTTCATCTTGCCGAAGGATGCCCGGCGCATTGCCAGTATTGCTATCTCGCAGGCAGTTTATCGGGTCCGCCGGTAGTGCGCGTATTTGCCAATCTGCCCTCAATTTTAGAAAATACAACGCAGTACATTAATCCTGATAAACCTACGTCTTTTGAAGCCAGTTGCTATACAGATCCGCTAAGCATTGAGCATCTTACCGGCAGTCTGGCAGAATGCATTCGTTTTTTTGGAAAGCAGGAAAACGGCAGGCTTCGCTTTGTTACCAAATTTGCCAATGCTGAGCCATTGCTATCACTTGCGCACAATGGACATACGCGCTGGCGTTTCAGCTTAAATGCCGAACCGGTATCAAAACGACTGGAAGGTGGCACTGCTACTTTGCAACAAAGACTGGCGGCAATGCGCCTTGCGGCATTGCCAAAAGAAAATGGTGGTGGCGGCTATCCGGTTGGCGTTGTAATGGCTCCCATTATGCCAATACCCGATTGGGAAGAAGCTTATTCAGAATTGTTTAATCAGATTGAACAGCAACTTGATTTTGACTGTGATCTTACGTTTGAGCTAATCAGTCATCGGTTTACGCCCGGTTCAAAAGACGTGTTGATGAGCTGGTACCCCAATACCAGCTTGGATATGAGCGAAGAGAATCGTTCCATCAAGCGGAATAAGTTTGGAGGCGTAAAATATGTTTATACAAAAGATGTGATGAGTGAACTCCGATCCTTTTTTGAACATGAAATTGCTACTCGTTTTTCGCAGGCCAAAATTTTGTACTGGACGTAAACCCCCATCCCCTAAAAGGGAGTTTGAAAGACATTTAAGTTTAATTATTCACTATTAAATCAGACTTATAAAGTTGTAACTCGATTTTAAAGCTCCCCTTTAGGGGATGGGGGTTTATTAAGCACCTGCCAAAGCAAATCTTTCAATTGCACAATGCCCTGGTTGGTAAGGGAAGAAATAAAAAGATGCGGAATAGTTTGCGGTAATTCTTTTTCAATTGCAGCTTTCAGTTCTTCATCCAGCATATCGCTTTTGCTGATGGCAATCACAAAATCTTTTTGTAATAACTCAGGATTGTATTCTTTCAGCTCGTTGATTAAAATATTAAATTCTTTGCGGTGATTGTCGCTGTCTGCCGGTATTAAAAACAGCAATGCAGCATTACGTTCAATGTGCCGCAAAAAGCGATGCCCCAACCCTTTGCCTTCCGCCGCACCTTCAATAATGCCGGGCAGATCGGCTACGGCAAAACTCTTGCCGTCGCGGTATTCTACCATGCCAAGCTGCGGCGTTAAAGTAGTAAATGCATAATTGGCAATCTTTGGTTTTGCGGCGCTTATTACCGACAACAAGGTAGATTTTCCGGCGTTGGGAAAACCAACCAAACCTACATCTGCCAATACTTTCAGCTCCAATACTTTCCAGCCTTCGCTGCCTTCTTCGCCGGGCTGCGCGTGATCGGGAACTTGGTTGGTTGGCGTTGCAAAATGGCTGTTGCCCAGCCCGCCGCGACCGCCTTTCAGCCAGATGAATTCCTGCCCGTCTTCTAATATTTCCACTTCTTTGCTATCGGTTTCTTCATCCCGCGCCACCGTTCCCAGCGGCACATCTATATAAATATCTGCACCATCTTTTCCGGTACTGTTGTTTTTGCTTCCGTTTTCGCCGTTTTCGGCAATTACATTTTTGTAATACCGCAAATGCAGCAGCGTCCACAACTGTTTGTTGCCACGCAAAATAATGTGCGCACCACGCCCGCCATCGCCGCCATCCGGCCCGCCTTTCGCCGTCAGTTTGTTTCGCATCAGATGCCGGCTGCCCGCGCCGCCATGCCCGCTTTTGCACCACACACGGATGTAGTCTATAAAATTATTTTTTTCCATCGTATGCAAATATAGAACACGGATGACATGAACTTCGTACACGGATTCAGAAGGATTGAATATTGAAAAAGTAAGATTGAATATTACATTAAGAAGCAGATGTTTTTTATATCCCGCAAATTCCATCCATCCCAATAATCCCGGTTCAGACCATTCTTATTATCCCTGCACGAAGTTCATGTCATCCGTATTCCCGGCTCGTCTTTACTTCAACTCATTTGTGTTCTATGCAACCCAATTCTTATCTTCGCCGCCCTATGAAAGAAGTGGTTGTCAGCGGCATTCGTCCCACCGGTTTTTTACATCTTGGAAACTACTTTGGCGCGCTGCGCAATTATGTGCGCATGCAGGAAGATTTCACTTGCTATTTCTTTGTTGCCGACTGGCACAGTCTTACCACGCATCCCGAGACCAGCGAATTGCAGAACAGTGTGCATCGCGTGCTGGCAGAAAATATCGCCTGCGGTCTCGATCCGGAAAAAGTTGCTTTGTTTGTGCAAAGCGACGTGCCCGAAATAGCCGAACTCTATCTTTATTTAAATATGATGGCTTACAAAGGCGAGCTTGAAAAAACGCCAACGTTTAAAGATAAAGTGCGTCAGCAGCCGGAGAATGTAAATGCCGGTTTGCTTACGTATCCGGTGTTGCAGGCAGCCGATATTTTAATTCATCGTGCTGTTAAAGTTCCTGTAGGTAAAGATCAGGAACAACACCTGGAAATGGCACGCAATTTTGCCACGCGTTTCAACAACCGTTACGGCGATGTATTGCCGCTTCCGCAGGCTTTTAATTATGGAGACAATCTGATAAAAATTGTAAGTTTAGATGGTAACGGCAAGATGAGCAAAAGCGAAAATCAGATGGCAACATTATATCTTGCCGATGAAGACGACACCATCCGCAAAAAAATTATGAAGGCGAAAACAGATAGCGGACCAACGGAATCGAACAGCGAAAAACCGGATTACATTGCCAATCTTTTTACCCTGATGCAACAGGTAAGCTTGCCCGATGCGGTTGCTTTTTTTGAAGATGGTTTTAACACCTGCAACATCCGCTATGGCGATATGAAAAAGCAGCTTGCCGAAGATATGATTGCTTTCATTGCGCCCATCAGAGAAAAAGCAAAAGCCATTCAGACTGATAAAAATTATTTGTCGCAACTTATCGCGATGGGCGCAGAAAAAGCGCACCAAAGCGCGGCTGAAACACTGGCATTGGTGCGCAGTGCAGTTGGTGTAAAATATGTGTAAAAAGTAGTGAAATGTGAAAGGCGAATTGTGAAAGAAATGCGATTGTACGAAATCAAATTATACTTAATACATACTACCTAATACTTAATACAAAAGCTGACAGCTAAAAGCTTATTGCTAAAAATAATAACGATGTCTAAACTTCAGAAACCCAAGCATGTGGCGGTTGCCGGAAATATCGGTGCCGGAAAAACAACCTTAACCGAGTTGCTGAGCAAGCATTACAAATGGATTCCGCAGTTTGAAGATGTTGACAACAATCCGTACCTGATGGA
The DNA here is from genome assembly GCA_965219515.1 of Ilyomonas sp. Taxonomy (GTDB): domain Bacteria; phylum Bacteroidota; class Bacteroidia; order Chitinophagales; family Chitinophagaceae; genus Ilyomonas. The sequence goes on along the minus strand of OZ244776.1, from coordinate 3,667,187 downwards.
TTTTTATGATGAAATGCCGCGCTGGAGCTTTAACCTGCAAATCTATTTTTTGAACAGCCGCCTCACCCAGTTGCTTGAAATAGCCAGCGGAACCGAAACCGTGATACAGGACAGAACCATTTATGAAGATGCCAATATTTTCGCCCCAAACCTGCATGATATGGGTTTGATGAGCCAGCGCGATTTTGATAATTACTACAACTTTTTCAGCACGTTAAAGAACATGATTCAGCCGCCGGATTTGCTTATTTATTTAAAAGCATCGGTACCTACGCTGGTTGGGCAAATTCAAAAACGGGGCAGGGAATACGAAGAAAACATACGGCTCGATTATTTAAAAAAACTGAATTTGTTATATGAAAAATGGATTGCTTCTTACAAAGAGGGAAAGCTGCTGGTAATAGATGTTGACAAAAATAAATTTGCCGAAAACAGCGAAGATCTGGGAAGCATTATAAATAAGGTTGATGGTATGCTGTTCGGATTATTTTAAGCAGAATAAAAAAATCCGTTACATCAATATGCAACGGAGTAAACAAAAAAACTAACACGTAAAAGAAAATTTTCTTTATTGATAAATGGTCAACCTGCTTAATAAAAGCCTGCTTCCCTTCTTCAGTTGCAGCAGGCCATTACACCTTCAAAAAAAACTAACATAAGCTAAAACACATGAAAATCAAATCTCCCGTAATGCCTTAAACAAAGCGCTACTCATTTTTATTATGCCGGTTCAAAAATAAAAGGTATCTGTTTACGCCAGCCTTAAATATGGCTTTAAACACCTTAAAAAAACATAAAGCAAAGAGCCTGTGAATCTTTCCGTTACCGCTTTCTTTTACCATGTTGCCCGCGTAAATTTGCGCACCAATAAAATACGCTATGTTAATCGGACTCAACAACGTAACTTTTGAATTTGGCGCCCGCGTAATTGTTCAGGATGCAACCTGGCACATTCATCCCGGCGAGCGCATTGGCTTAATTGGTTATAATGGCACCGGAAAATCAACCTTACTTAAAGTTTTGGTGGGCGAATACATGCCGTCGGCAGGAACGGTTGAGCGCGGCAGAGGCGTAACCATTGGTTATCTTCATCAGGATTTATTGAGCTTTGATACCAACGATTCTATCCGCGAAGTGGCGATGGGCGCGTTTGAAAGGGTAAAGCAATTAGAAAAAGAAATTGAAGTAATTGGCAATGAGCTGGAGAAAACCGGCGACGAAAAACTGCTGGAACAATACACCGATAAGCTGCATGAATTAGAATTGCTCGGCGGCTATAACATTGAACATAAAACCGAAGAAGTATTGCAGGGGCTTGGTTTTGAAAACGAGCAGCTTGGTAAGCCTTATAAAGAATTTAGCGGCGGCTGGCGCATGCGGGTTTTATTAGCCAAGATGATACTGCAACAACCGGATGTTTTATTGCTTGATGAACCTACCAACCACCTTGATCTGCCTTCTATCGAATGGCTTGAAAAATACCTGACGCATTATCAGGGCAGCGTGGTTATTGTAAGCCATGATAAGTATTTTTTAAACCGGATGGTCAATAAAATTGTGGAGCTGTATCAGCAGGAGCTTCATATTTACAGCGGTAATTATGAATATTACGAAAAGGAAAAAGAGATACGCATCGAGATGCAGCAACGCGCTTTTGAAAACCAGCAGGATTACATTCGCCAGCAGGAACGCTTTATAGAACGCTTCCGCAGCAAAGCCAGTAAAGCGGCGGCAGCACAAAGCGCCATCAAGCGTTTAGACAAACTGGATCGGATAGAAAATGTAGAAATTGAACGCCCGAACCTGCGCATCAATTTTCAGGTAGATAAACAGCCTGGCAGAGTACTGACCACGCTGAAAAATGTATCAAAGAGTTTTGACAAATTAGACATCGTACAACATACCAGCGCGGAGATTGACAGAGGCGATAAAATTGCTTTAATTGGAGCCAACGGCAAAGGGAAGTCAACGCTGTTGCGCATCATCGGCGGAACAGATGTCAATTTCAATGGCGAGCGCGTTTGGGGTCATAATGTAGAAGAAAGCTTTTATGCACAACACCAGTTGGAAGCCTTAAATATCAACAATACGGTGCTGGAAGAAATGCAGGAATGCGGCAGCGGCAAAACAGATATGGAACTGCGCTCGTTGCTTGGCTGTTTTTTATTTAGCGGTGATGATGTAGACAAAAAAATACGGCTGTTAAGCGGGGGCGAAAAAGCGCGTGTGGCACTGGCAAAAGTAATTGTAAGCAAAGCGAATTTTTTATTGCTTGATGAGCCGACCAACCACTTAGATATGCACAGTGTGGAACTGCTTACCGACGCATTAAACAAATATGAAGGCAGCATCATCTTTGTAAGCCACGACCGCTATTTTATATCCAATGCAGCCAATAAAATCTGGGAAATTGTTGATCATGAAATCAAGGAATTTAAAGGCACGTATAACGAGTATGTAGAGTGGAAAGAACGAATGGCAAAACAAAAATTTACTGACACTAAGCCGGAAGCTGATAAAAAGAAAGAAGAGACGGCGGTAAAGCCGGTACTGCAACCGAAACAGAACAACTCTTTTAACAGCGAACAGCAAAAAGAATTTCAAAAACTGCAGAAGCAGTTTGGCAAAACAGAATCGGAGCTGGAAAGAATGAAAAGCCGGCAGCGACAGATTGAAACGGATATGGCGGCACCTGATGTATATGCAGACCGGAATCAGTTTCTCCGGCTTGAAAACGAATACAAAAGCAATGAACAAAAAATCGGCGCATTGAATAAAGAATACGAAGAGTTGTTTGATAAAATATTGGAAAGGGAAGCGCAGTTGCAAAGCTGATTTTGCTGTGCGAATCTACCTGCCGGGAAAGGCAGGGCGAGAACGCATATTCTGTCGCCTCGCCTCCGGCGACGATTCTCCAAACCTCGAAACAATTCAGTAAAAGCAATGGCGTTTAACATACAAAATCAATTATCTTTCATCAATGAATAACAAAACGGTTGCAACCATTCTTTCTTCCTTCCTGTTATCAATTTTTATTCTGCTGTCAGAAGTCGCTTTGCCGCAACGCCGCCCCGATGTTGTGTATATGAACAACATTCATACGCCCCAATTGTTTTTAACCGGCAATCAGTATGGTTATCCCATCATTCCGTTAGGCGCTACTTCGGCTGTGGAATTGCATTTTGATGATTTCGACAACTATGTTAAAACATACTATTATACGTACCAGCTTTGCAATGCCGACTGGTCGCCGGTTGATCTCAGCACCTTCGATTATATAGACGGATTTTCGCAAAACAGGCTGGTTCAGTATCGCCAGTCGTCTGTTGCAACAACAAAGTATATCCATTACCAGGCATCACTGCCCGAGCGGAATTGTTTGCCAAAAAAAAGCGGCAATTATTTATTAAAAGTTTTTCTCAACGGCGATACGTCGAAACTGGCATTTACCAAACGATTATTGATTGTTGACAATCATGTTCCGGTAGCTGCGCAAATATTGCAACCCTTTAATACGCAGTTGTTTAAAACACATCAGAAGCTTCAGTTCAGCATTGATGTAACAAAGATGAATGTATTAAACCCGCAGCAGCAGGTGAAAGTGGTGGCGTTACAAAACTATCGGTGGGACAATGCCGTAACCGGTGCGCAGCCTGCTTTTTTGCGGCAGGGTTTGTATGAATACAACGGTGAAAAGGATTTTGTTTTTCCTGCCGGCAAAGAATATCGCTGGCTCGATTTGCGCAGTTTTCGCTATTTCAGCGATAGGGTAAAAACCATCAACCGCAATGTGCAGCCTTTTGATGTAACGGCAGCGCCCGACGGCGAGCGAACAGCGCAGCAATACATCTGGTACAGCGATTTAAACGGTTTTTATCAGATCAACAGCACCGATGCCAACAACCCTTTCTGGCAGGGCGATTATGGCAATGTTCACTTCTTATTTGTGTCCAACAACCGGCAGCCTTACGCCGATAAAAATTTGTATATCCTCGGGCAAATGACAGGCTACCAAACAAACAATTCCACGCAATTGCAATGGAACGAAAACTTAGGTGTTTACGAAGGAAGCCTGCTGTTGAAACAAGGCTATTATACCTATGAATTTTGCACAAAAGACATTGGCAATCCGAAGATGTTGCCACAAATGAATGTTACCGAAGGCAACTACTGGGAAACCGAAAACGATTATACAATTTTGGTTTATTACCGTTCGTTCAGCGACAGAAGTGATGAACTGATTGGCGTGCAAAACATCAATTCGCGAGCCTCGCGCACCGGCTTGTAATTTTTGCATTTGTTTTTTATTGTTCAATCCCTACTTTTGCCGCCGGCAGGTCTTACACGACCAGCTCCTGTTGAACCCTCCCAGGGCCGGAAGGCAGCAAGAGTAAACGGTTGTAGCGGTGCGATGTGAGTAGCCTGCCTTTTTTTATTTTTTATTGATCAATTGTTGCCGGTTAATTGACTTTCTCCATTTCCTTCTCTGCCTGTCAGGCAATTATTTTCAGATTTTATTGTAAATTCAACTGAACTGAAAACCAGATTGTAGAATTTCGCTTCGCAAATCGTTCCTCCGTATGAAACTTTACCGGATAATGAAATTGGAAAGATTGTTGAAGATGGTTATCAGAAGTTTCTTTTGGCAAAAATTATAATTCTACCCGTACTGAGCACCCGCGAAGCATTATCATTAAGAATTGTCATTAAGATAAGTATGGCTTTACATAAAATGTACGAAACACAGGTTTGTGTTAGAAATTATATTTGAATGATAGTTAATCAAACCAAATCAATTAACATTGTTGCTTGAGGAGGTGAAAGAATTGATTAAGATATTGGGTGCTGCCGGATGAATTGCCTTCAAAAATTAATTAATTAACAATTAAAAATTAACCGTAATGAAGTTTTTTATTGACACTGCGAATCTTGATCAAATCAGAGAAGCCAACGATTTAGGCATATTGGATGGTGTAACCACCAACCCGTCATTAATGGCGAAAGAAGGCATTACCGGCAGAGATGCCATTATGAAACACTACGATACCATTTGCGGTATTGTTGACGGCGATGTAAGCGCAGAAGTAATTTCGGTAAAGTTTGATGACATTGTGGAAGAAGGAAAAAAGCTGGCCGCCATTCATAAGAATATTGTGGTAAAAGTGCCCATGATAAAAGACGGTGTGAAAGCCATTAAGTGGTTTACCGACAATGGCATCCCAACCAATTGCACGCTTTGTTTTTCTGCCGGTCAGGCGATATTGGCAGCAAAAGCAGGCGCCCGTTATATTTCACCGTTCATTGGTCGTATAGACGACAGCGGCTGGGACGGCGTTCAGTTGATTCAGCAGATTGTAGATATTTATTCAATCCAAGGTTATCAAACGCAGGTATTAGCGGCTTCTATCCGCAATCCAAACCATATTATCGAGTGCGCCGAAGCCGGCGCTCATGTTATTACTTCTCCGTTGGAATCTATACTGGGCTTACTAAAACATCCGCTTACTGATATTGGTCTGGCTAAGTTTTTAGACGATGCCAAGAAGCTCAATCTTTGATGAGATAAAGCTTATCATAAAATGCAAAGAGCAGATAACTTTTATCTGCTCTTTGCATTTTATGGTTTGTTGTTTCTTCTTTTTTTATTGTTCGTTTTCATTTCATTCATCAATTCTTCTTCTGTTTTCAATCTCTCATCGTCAGGCTTTTTTTTCATATAAATGGTTACCGTTTTTTGCAACCGGCGATTGCTTTTTAGCTGCGCGGTAACGGTTATAAATTCTTTGCTGAAAGATGGTTCTAACATTACATTATTGCCCGACCATTTTCCATCGGAAGAAGAGAAAATAATTTGCGTTGTATCTAACGGCAAATAACGCCCGTTGCTTAACAAACCATCAACATTGATGTAATTGTGTACGCCTTTTTTTAAGCTGTCGGTATAAAGATGAAAGTAAATGCTGTCTATCTTTTGCGCATTGCTTTTAACGCCACACAAACTCATTATCAAACAAAACAGAAAGCCATATTTCATTGTTTATTTTTTTTATAAGATGCCGTTTGTAAAGACGAGTTTAGCTACCATAAAAATAAAGCCCCGCAACAGCGGGGCTTTATTTTACTGAGAATTATTCTTTTTCCTGTATTCGCCGGTATCGCTGTGTTCCAATGTTTTTTTCACGTTTTCGGCGCCGGTTTGTTCGGGCAAAATACTGCTTAACGCAGCCTGCACTTTATTTTTAAAACCGGATACGATTTTTTCTTTCCCGTTCATCAATGCATTATAGCCATCTTTTGCTACATCTGCCGGATCGTCAAGCTTCATATCCTGTACTTGTTTGGTATCCCGCATATCAGCCTTGTTAAAAAAGTCGGTATCAGTTGCGCCGGGCAGCAAAGCCGTTATTACCACATAAGTATCTTTTACTTCGTTAATAATGGCTTGTGTAAACGACTGAACATAGGCTTTGGTAGCCGAATAAACAGCCAGCAATGGCCCCGGTGTTTGAGAAGCCGTAGAAGACAGGTTTAAAATTTTACCTTCGTTACGGGCTAACATATCTTTTAAAAACAATTTGGTAAGCGAGGTGAGCGAAATGATGTTCAGTTGAATAATATCAATGTCTCTCTGCAAATCATAATCTGTGAAGTTGCCGTATTGCCCCTGCCCGGCATCGTTTACCAATGCGTTTATCGCAATGCCCTTTTCCTTTACTTCATCATACAATTCTACCGCAGCATTTGGCTTCATCAGGTCTTTGGAAATGGTAGTTACCGTAACCCCAAATCGCTGAGAAATTTCTTCGGATTCTGTGGTAAGCTCGTTTTCGTCTCTTGCTACCAAAATCAAATGATAACCATCCTGAGCGAATAACTTGGCAAGTTCCCGTCCGATGCCGCTTGTGCCGCCGGTAATCAGCGCATATTGTTCATTTGTGTTTTCCATAAATCATTTTTAACGAAAATTAATAAACATTATGCCAATTAAAAAACGCAGGATGAAAATGGCTTTTGCATAACGATACAACGATTGTAGAAACAAAAAAACCTCTTGCAAAAGAGGTCTTTTATAAATTAAGGGATTAATAATTATCGCAACGGAAAGAAAACGCCTGCATGAAAATTAACCGTATTCAGGTTGCTGTAACCGAAATTTTTGTAAGGCGTATAGTTATAATCGGCACCCAGCCGCACACCCGATGCGCTTAGTTTTCCAAACGGAATCATTACGCCGGCGCCTGCCTGCGCAGTGAAGGAAGCGCTGTTCTTTTGATTGGATGAAAACTCGCCCAAATATTGATTGAAATTAATGATAGAAGCGCCTGCGCCGGCAGTTATATAAGGCTGTATGAGACCTTTATCTGCCAACGGCGAAAAAGTTGCTTTGGCTATCAGCGGCGTAGCTTCCACGCTGTTGGAAAGCACGGCAGATACGGTTTGCGTTTTACCTAAGCTGTACAAAGCGCGCGGATATTTCTGATCGAAATACTGATACCCGGCGCCAAGACCAATGGCGAATTTATTGGTTAGATAATATTGAATGCTGCCCGAACCGCCGGCGGCAGAACCTTTGCTGATAATATCATTTTTAAAGCTGCCAAGCGGAAGGCTGTAATTGTAATTCAAATCGAATTTCAGCTGACCTTTCTGCGCCTCTGCGCTAAAAGCGCCTGCCGTTAGCATTATCCCGACGGCTATTATTATTTTTAATTTTTTCATGGTAATTAATTGTTTGTTTTTAAGTAAGGAGACTGATCGAAAAGCGCTTTCACCTGGCTGTCAGATGAAGCTGCATCGGCAAGTCCTTCGCCACGTATCAAACCCGTCCATACCAGTTCTATTTTACTGCTGGCAGAAGCGTTTTTTAAATCAAGCATATCTACAGATACCGCGCCCTGCCGAATGGTGTAAACGCCGTAAGAATAAGGGGAATAATAATCATAACCGCCATAACCCCAGTAATAAGGATCCCAATAACTGTCGTAATAGCCATAGTAATCGGGATAGCTTATAACGCCCGTAGATGTATTTATAACGCGGCTGACATTTACACCCAAATCGGGATTGCTGTTTTTGTCAACCAATGTAAACCCGTTTTGCGACATATACTTTTTAACGGCATCAATATAAGACTGATCGGAAGCCGTTAATTGCTTCGCGCTTTGATTGTTGTCAACAAACGCTACGGAATCTGAAATGCTGTACGTTTTGTAAGAGGTGAAATTCACGGTTGAATCAAAATCGGTAATATAAATGCGCGATTCTTCATTGCTCAGGTTATCTATCGGTTGTTTGTTGCAGGCTGTTATGGCAACAGCTAACAATGCTACAAGCGGCAGCAGCCATCTTTCTTTCTTCATCATAAAATTTTTTGTTTTAAACAGGTTATAACAATAAACGTTCTTAAGATAAAAATCGGTTGGCTAAGTTTATTAGTTGGCGGAATTTAAGAATTTATTAAAACGGTGTTAGTAAAATGATAAAGAAATACCGGATAAAAGTTATCTGAAAAGTTTATAAGAAGTATATACGGTTTCAGTTTACAAAATGCCTGGCTGACAAAGATAAATGACGGCAATAACTGAAAATATAAATCCGGATTTATAAAAGAAAAATGTATCTGATGGTTGCATTTCAGGTGCTGTTTCGGTTACGCTGCCTTTTACTCAGTTTCTTTTTCGGTGTATTTTTTTACAAGCGAAAGCAGCGTATTAATATCAAAAGGTTTGGCAAGGTAGTCGTCTGCGCAGGCTTCCTCGGCGTGCAGCTTTACATCGCGGTTTGCCGACATGATGATGATCGGAATCTGCTGATAAAGAGGATTGTTTTTTAAGGCGAGGCAAATATTTTTTCCGTTATTTCCCGACAGCCACATATCGAGCAAAATCAAGCCGGGCATATCCTGCAAAAGTTCGCCGGTAAAAGAATCATCGGTAAACCAATCAACCTTGTATTGTTCGTTTTCCAGAATGATGGTAAGCACTTCTGCAATCGAAATATCATCTTCCACTACAATAATGCGCTTAAACATAAGCAGTTATAATTGATTGGATAAAGATAACCGGAAACTGAATACCGAACTTTGTTTGATAAACTTTTGAGCCTGATGTTTTTTAAGACTGATCTCGTCTGTCGGCAGCAAATTAAAATGAGAGTGTCAAAATAATTTTTACCTGCGGTAACTTGAAAGTAACTGTCCAAAAATCAGGTTTCTTTTTTAGATGCAAACAGATTCCGGTTTGCCGCCAATGTCAGCGATCAACATACGGGTAAAATGTTTTATCGCTGCCAAAGGTGCTTTTCCTACATTTGTTCATAAGAAAATGTATTGCAACATCATTATGCAATAAGCAACCGGTAAAAGGTTGCAAAAAATGCGAAGAATAATTTTATACAGTAAGCGGTCAAAATTTTCGATCAGGTAAGAATTTTGATTGATTATTCACTTCTAAACAAACAAGCTCATTATGCCTAACCAGACTTTAGCCGAACCGGCAACACAAATTGATCAGTTGAGTGTAAACACCATCCGTTTTCTTTCTGTAGATATGGTGCAGAAAGCCAATTCCGGTCATCCCGGTCTGCCACTTGGCGCCGCCCCGATGGCTTACGTGCTATGGACAAAATTTCTGCGTTTCGATCCGAAAGATTTTGCCTGGCCAAATCACGATCGCTTCATTTTATCTGCCGGTCATGGCTCTGCGCTTTTGTATAGCTTGCTGCATTTATACGGCTACGATTTGCCGATGGATGAACTGAAACGCTTCCGGCAGGTAGGTTCCAAAACGCCGGGTCATCCCGAATCTATGCTCACCGATGGCGTTGAGGTAACTACGGGGCCTTTGGGGCAGGGCTTTGGCAATGGCGTAGGATCTGCCATGGCAGAAGAATTTCTGGCTGCGCGATACAACAAACCCGATTTTAAGCTCTACGATCATTATACCTATGGCATTGTAAGCGATGGCGACCTGATGGAAGGCGTGGCTTCCGAAGCCGCTTCGCTGGCAGGTCATTTAAAACTGGGTAAATTAATTTATTTGTGGGATGATAATCATATTTCATTAGACGGACCAACCAACCTCGCCTTTACCGAAGATGTGCTGATGCGCTTTGATGCGTATGGCTGGCATACCCAAATGGTAGAAGACGGCAACGATTTAGACGCCATTGAACGCGCCATTCATCTTGCGCAGATCAATACAGACAAGCCATCTATCATTGCCGTAAAAACCATCATTGGTTTTGGCAGCCCGCAGGAAGGTACCAGCAAAGCGCACGGCAACCCGCTGGGAGAAGAAAATCTTCGTAAAACAAAAGAGAACCTTGGCTGGGATCCGAACGAAATGTTTTATGTGCCCGACGAGGTAAAGCAACATTGCTTGGAAGCGGGCAAAAAAGGTGCGGAACAAAATGCAGACTGGAAGAAATTATTTGACAACTATGGCAAAGCTTTTTCGAAAGAGAAAGAAGAGTTAGATACAGATTACGCAGGTAAGCTGCCCGAGGGCTGGGATAAAGACATGCCTGTATTTAAAGCCGGCGAAGGGCTGGCAACACGCCAGGCTTTTGGTAAAGGGTTGGAAGTGATTAAGAAAAATGTTCCCTGGGTGTTGGGCGGCTCTGCCGATTTAGCCGGCTCGAACGAGATGCCAAAAGACGGGGATGTCTCGTTTCAGCCCGGTCATTACGAGAATGGCAATGTGTGGTTTGGCGTTCGCGAGCATGCCATGGGTGCCATTATGAACGGCATTTCTTCGCATCGCGGCGTGCGCACGTATGGCGGCACATTCTTAACCTTTTCCGATTATATGCGCGGCGCCATTCGGTTGGCTGCTTTAACCGAAGCACCAATAACGTATGTATTTACGCACGACAGCATTGGTTTAGGGGAAGACGGACCAACACATCAGCCGATAGAGCAGGTAACGGCTTTGCGCGCCATTCCCAATCTTACCGTTATTCGTCCCGGCGATGCAAACGAAACCATAGAAGCCTGCCGCATTGCGATGACACGCCTGAAAGGACCTGTTGCGTTAATTTTATCACGGCAAAAAATGCCGAATATTGATCAGGAAAAATATGCCCCGGCAAAAGGAAATGTGCAGAAAGGCGCTTACATTCTCAGCGAGGCGGAAGGCGGCAAGCCGGATGTCATTTTGATTGGTACCGGTTCTGAACTGCATCTTGCCGTGGAAGCGCAGGCTGAGTTAAAGAAAGACAACATCAAAGCGCGGGTTGTTAGTATGCCGTCCTGGGAGTTATTTGAACAGCAGGAACAAACCTATCGCGACGAAGTATTGCCGCCGGATGTTCATCAGCGCGTGTCGGTAGAAGCGGGCATCACCTTAGCCTGGTGGAAATGGATAACCGCAGAAGGCATTCCCATTGGCATAGATCGCTTTGGCGAATCGGGTCCGGCAGAGGAATTAATGAAAATATTCGGCTTTACGGTAGAAAATGTAGTGCAAAAGGCGAAAGAGGTATTCAAAAAATAATATATCTTGCCTGCCTGATTATTCATTATTTATACAATTAGAATAATGCTTTACTGAACCAATAACCAAGATTGAAAGCCGTTTACAACATACCGTAAGCGGCTTTTATATGTGCAGACGGTTTATTCAGTCGTGTATGGCTTGCATATTGTCTCACAGATTTCACAGATATTACAAAGAGACTAAAACCGTTGTAAAATGTACAGTTATTTTAGCGTTATATATTTTTAATAAAAGTCTTACGCTCCTGCGGGGAATTTTTATGGAGAACAAAATTTATCGTCGCCCTTTCCTTTCATTTGACTGCTTGTTTTTGAGGCAAGCTGGTTTTTGTTTTTTGATTAGCTACGTTGTTTACAGGTTATCAGCCATAGCCTCTATCAGCTGTTGGGTATGCGTCCTGATTAGTCTCATATACCTTATCGTGGCTGCCCCGAACCACTACTTTTTCTTTCATTTCATAATTGCTCAAACCCTTTGTTATAATGCGTCTGTATCTCTGCCCGGTTTGCCAGTTTGTTGATCTGCGTAAAAAATTCACTCTTTACTTTGCTGCGGAGAACATACATGCCGGTAAAACTCATTTGATCGTTGCTTCTTTGCACCCGCTTTTACAACCAAACAATAATCCGTAATCTCTCTGTTCACATGCCGTGGATTAATCTTGCTTTACAACAGTCTAACAATATTTCAGCATAGATACGCAGCTCGTACTTTGCGCAATCTCCTTTCACAGCTCTCCGTGTTGGCTAAGCGCCATATTGCGAAGAAAAATTACATGCGCAGACACGGCTGATTTATAAAGCATAACGTAAAGGCAAACAATTTAAAAAATTTTATTCTTTATGTAAAATATATTAATCTTGTTTAAGTTAACCAACATCCAAAAACCATTTGTTCTCATGCCGGGTTCTTTCCTCAAATTATCTGTCAATGCCTTTCAGCGAAGCAATAAACTCATCGCTTTATTTTTTTCCGTTTTGTTTTTTTACTCCTGCGGCAGCAGCGACAGAGACAACGACGGTGTTGCGGATGAACGGGACAAATGCCCCGATGTATTTGCCAGAACAAAAGACGGCTGCCCGGTTGAAAGAGAAATATCCAACATTCATTTTTATATAGACAATTCGGCCAGCATGGCGGGCTACTTTACAAACAAAACGCAATTCAACGCCATCATCGCCGATCTTACTGCCAAAATTGATAAGCAAATAAAGCCGATTGATATATTTTTCATCGCCGATTCTACGGTAAAATATGCAAAGCCGGTGCAGGACTTCGGCGATGATATCGCGCAAACGCCGCCTGCCAATCAAAAGAGCTCGCAGCTAAACAAAATGCTCAGAGACATGGCTGCCAACAACGATTCAAATGATGTTTCGCTGCTGGTTTCCGACTGCATTCTTTCCTTTCCCGACGCCGCCATTAAAGCCAATCGCGAAATCAATAAAGAAAAGGCAGAGTCTTCTCTTAAAAGCGACATCTACAAAGCCTTTTACGATTTAAAAAAAGAAAATATCGCTACCAGCGTGTATGCATTTACATCTGCATTTTACGGCACTTACTACAATTATCAAAACACAAAAACGCAACTGAAAGGCGAAAGCAGGCCATTTTATATCTGGGTAATCGCCAATAAAGAATTGCTGCCGGAATTCAATGCAAGCCTGCACGATATTTCAAGCTTTAAGCCTGAAGAATCGCTCGATTTCGGACTGACGGAAAAGCCGGTTACAAAGTATAACGTCATTTCGCAAATTGGCCGCGAAGGCGAATGGAACTGGAACAAAAGCGATTCAACCATTGCCGATATCAATCTAAAAAAATCGGAGCAGGCATTCTGCGTCGCCTTGCAGCTATCGGGCTTGCCTTTGTATGCGCAAAGTGTAGATTATTTGCAAAAAAACATGATCGCCGATGCAAAAGGCTGCGAGATTTCGTTTGACGTAAAAGACAAAGCATCGCCCGACAAATCGAAGCTGAAAAGCACATCGCAAAAACAGATGTTTGAAGAGGCAAACCGGTTTATCATTTTTAAAATTACCGCCATGAACCTGCCAAATGCTTCGGTTCATGTAACCATGCCGCAACAATACGATACGTGGTATAAAAACTGGTCGGCGATGGACGATAAAAACGCAGATGCCATTCAAAATAAAACCTTTGCTTTCGACTATTTAATTACCGGCGTGAAGGAAGCGTATGAAAACAAAAATAAAAACTACATAGACTTTTCCATCCGGCTAAAACAATAACACACGAATGATCTTGTCAATCTTCTCCTCGCTTTACGAGACGTTTATTGGTGCAAACCCCGATTACCCCGAATACCGGGAAACTTTATTCAGTTCGGTAGGCTTGCTTACTTTACTCATCGCCTTTGGCATCTGCCTTATTTTTTATGCAGGCTTTGGCAGATGGAAACCTTTTTTTCACAAGCTGTCTCACTGGCTGGTTACGTTGCTTATCGTTGCCATTATCGGTTTTGCATTTGCTTATGTTCAAAGTAAAAATACGTTGGGCGTAACCGATTCTTATGTTACGCGTTTCAGTATTTTCAACAGCATATTCGCCATCGTTTATTTTATTATTTTCTCTTTGCTGCTCAAACGAATTTCCATCTTTGCCAGACGCACACCCTTTTAATAAGTGTAAACCGCAGAAAAAATATGACAAGAAACATTTATGTATTTGGCATTGGCGGCACTGGCGCGCGTATTATCCGCTCGCTTACCATGCTGCTGGCTTCGGGTGTAAAGCTGAACGATACCAATAAAATTATTCCGGTTATTATAGATGTGGATGCCAAAAATGCCGACACATCGCGAACACTGAAAGCGCTGGAAGCTTACAAACTGATACGCGAGAGCGGCTATGGCAACAAAGAAGAAATTAAAGACGGTTTTTTTAACGCCAACCTCAATACTTTAAGTTCGATAAAGCCCGAAACCGGAACCTCGCAAAAATTAGACGATTCGTTTCAGCTTCAGTTTGAAAACTTAGAAACATCATTCATCCGCTACATAGACCCGCACGAAGAACTGACCGGCGATGTAACGATGGATTTGATGGAAGCATTGTATGATAATACGCCGCCCGGCAACGAAAACTTTAGTCATACAGAATTGAATCTGCGGTTAGACCTTGGCTTTAAAGGCAATCCGAATATCGGCTGCGTGGTGTTCAACAATTTGTCTAACACAAAAGAATTTCAGTTTGTTTTAAAAAGCATTGGCGATAACGACCGCATTTTTATTATCAGTTCCATCTTTGGCGGCACCGGTTCATCGGGCTTTCCGCAACTGGTAAGACTGTTACAGGAAGAAGACCACATACGCGAAAATAAGTTTGGTGCATTAACCATCATGCCTTATTTCAACGTAACCGAAAAACGAGGCGGCGCCATCAATTCGGATATGTTTACTTCTAAAACAGAAGCGGCGCTTACATATTATGCCAAATATCTGAAAGGTAAAATCAACAGCTTTTATCAGTTGTGGGACAAGCCTTTAAAACAATACGAAAACAAAGAAGGCGGAACAGAACAGCAAAACAACGCGCACCTGATTGAGATGATTGGCGCTACGGCGGTGATTGATTTTGCCAACAAACCCGATGATGCCATAAAACCGAAAGACAAAACCGAATATTTTGATTTCGGAATTAAAGCCGAAGACCAGACGATTGACCTGCGGCATTTTTACGATGCCACGCGCCGCAACATTGCGCAGCCGCTTACCCTGTTTACGTATGCCATGAAGATTTATCTCGAAAAAATTCCGGCGTTTAAAAGCGAAGCGTTTTACAAAGAGCTGAATCTTGGAGATAAACTAAATACCGATTCTTTTTACCAAAGCCTCACCGCTTTTTTTGATGAATATTACAAAACCTGGCTAAAAGAGATGATTGATAATGAAAGAAAATTTCAGCCTTTTAATATTGACCTGGACCTGAATTCGCTGATTCGGGGAAAACAGATTGAAGTAAAGAAAGTGCTGGGCGTTGTAATAAACGGCGGCATTACCGATTCGTTCCTGAAAGAAAAGTTGGGTAAGCTTGAAGATGAGCTAAAGAAAACGGTGCCCGACAGCGAGCGCGAAAAGCGATTTCTTAAATTGCTGAACCTGATAGCAAACGAGTGTTATGAAAAATTAGAAACATTGCCTTCGATGGTGTAAGAAATAAAAAATATCTATAAAATTCAGATAAGCCATGCCTTACGTTTTTCGCAAATATGCCGGCGCCGATGAAAACGGCACCAAATGCTGGAGCCCGAATAAGCCGATAGATGCCGACAGTTTTGTTAATGAAAACATCGTGATTACCAAAGGCACTTCCAAAGCAGGAACTTCCATCCCGTCGCCATTGGCAAGACTGGAATTGTTCGATACGGCTTTTAAAATTGTTGCCTCAGACAAAAGCAATCTGAAAGGCAATTCCATTTATCACCAACTGGTTTCAGACTGTTTGGATGTACTGCAACTTTTGTTCAATATAAAAAACGAAGATGTTGGCTTTGGCAAAAAAATCTGGTTTAAAGAATGGAAGGTAAGAGAGAATATAGACAAGCTGAAAGCGAAAGGAGAATCGCACCCGAATTATTTATTAGGCAAATCGCTGCAGCAGATTTTTTTCGATAAAACAGATACCGGTTTTTCAACGGTTGACAGCATTTTTCTTATCTATTACGAAACAAAATTGCTCGGTGGCACCTCGCCGCTTACGCTGGTATTCACAAGCCCCAACTGGAGCCGTTATGTGCGGGAAGGCGAGATAAGAAATATACCGCAAAGCGCTGACGGCGATGTTTTTTTTGACAGCGATTACAGAGCCTTGTTTGAAAGAGATAAAGAATTTATTAAGTATTTGTACAAGCTTACCTTGTATAGCCCGGAAGCGTTTTTAAAGGCAAAATCTATAAGAAGCTATATTAATAAAACAATCGAGCTTAAGTATTCGTGGTGGAAGGAAGAACTGATCAATGCGAAGAACAAAAACGGCGATGCAAACGCGATGGATGAAGAGTATAGCAAGCTGCTTACCAATATCGAGAATAAATATCTTACCGCAAATGGTATGTTCTTTTATCATCAGAAAGAAGGAAAAGAATTAGAAAAAATACAATCGGTAAGCGATTTTTTGATTCGCACCAGCGTTACCAAATACAGCACGCAAATAAACGAGAAAGGCGAAACCAAAACCGTGTTTCCGCCGCTGGTGCTGGTTGACGGCATGAATTACAGCGGTGATTATACCGAAATGAATGTTCCCTGGAATTCGAATACCAAAGTGCTTAGCCGCTATCACCGCTTTGTGCCGCTTTACGAGCGCGAACTGCCGCAGGGAAATTCGCAATCTGCAAAATATCCGTTTGTAACAACGGACGATTTTCTGGACGACTTTTTAATAGAACTTCCGTTCAACATAAACCGCAGCAAATTCGTATCGGGTTACAAAGGCGATTTTAAATATTTGCTGCCGGTAAAGAAAGAATACTTCAATTTTTTTACGCTGGCAGATTTAAAAAATTACTTGTCCATTACGCCCGATGAGGGCGAGATAAAAGTGAAGCTGAAAGTGCCCGTCAGGAATAAAAAAGGTGTTCCTGATATTTTGTTTTCCAAAACATACAGCAGGCAAAAAGGAACCGTGGTTGAATGCCGCGCCGATATTGGCATTTACCCGTTTTATCAGGTTACCGACAGCAATAACCACAATTATACCGTGCTGCTGGCAAACCTGGTTGAAAGGGATAAAAACAAAGAGCAGCTTGCTTTGCATTTCCATTCGTTTAAAAACTTTGCCTCCGATGATACACGGCTGGAAAGCAATCCGATAGTAAGGTCTGTGTACGATACGCCGTCTTCGGCAACATCGAAATTTTACCGGCTGAAAACATCGTTCGATTATATCGAAATGATGTATCACGCCGAAGATGGCGGCAACGTTTATAGCGGTTTAATCATTCCCGATTTCACCAACCGCACGTACAACAAAGGCAACCTCATAAAATCGTTCACCTTCGCCCTGGATTTCGGAACTTCCAACACGCACATTGCCTGGATGGAAAAAGACGAAGCGTTGCCAAAGCCGTTTGAGATTGAACCCGCCGATCAGCAAATGGTGCTGCTGCACGAGCCAACGGCTTCTAACGATCTTGAATTTAAATATGCCAACTATGGACGCATTCCGCAAATGGATTTGGTTTTGCGGCGCGAATTTATTCCGCCGGTCATCACGCCGAAAGACAATGCCGCCATTGCGTTTCCGTTCAAAACGGCTTCCTGCGAAGTAATTGAGTTCAACAACATCGAAACATCAAAAAGAGATTTGTTCAGTCATATCAACATCGGGTATTACATTGATAAAGAAGAAACGCGCGGCAATGTTATTTATACAACCAATCTCAAATGGCTGCTCGAAAACAGCAACGACGATTCTAACAAAAGCCGCGTGAAATTCTTTTTGCAGCAACTCTTCTGGCAGATAAAAGCGAAAGCTATTTTGAACAACGGCAAGCCCGCCGATTTAAAAATTGTATGGTCGGTGCCGTTAAGCATGGCAAAGGGAAATAAAACCACTTTAAGCGCGGTTTTAAAAGAAGCGTTCAAAGCGGTTTTCAGCGATAGCGGCGCAACACTTCAGGAGCCGATACCGGAATCGGTGGCGCCATATTTTTATCTTACCAAATCGGGCAGCGGTATACAAGACATTGCCAACACCGTGAACATTGATATTGGCGGCGGCACCGCCGATGTTATGATGTTTATGGAATCGGCCGGCGCTGACAGGAACGATAAATATGTAACGTCTTCGTTTCGCTTTGCGGGCAACGACTTATGGGGCAGCGGTTACAAAGGCAAACTGAAAGACAATGGGTTTATCAAAAATTATCTAATTTACCAGAAAGTCAACAACATTAATCCCGAAGAGGCCAAGTATTTTAATAAAGGAAAAGAAGACGGCAACCTGAATGCAGATGATGTTATCAGCCTGTTGTTTAAATACGACAACAAGTTTAAGTTCAGCGATTCTATCACCATCGGCAACCCGAATTTATCGCTGGTGCTGTACCTGCATTTCGCCGCCATCGTTTATCATATCATCCAGATTATCGAAGCCAAAGATTACCCGATGCCGCGCTACCTGTCGTTTACCGGCAAAGGCAGCCAGTATATAAAATTATTATGCGGCGGCGATGAGCAGGAGCTGGAAGCCTTTACCAAACTGCTGATTCAGGTTTATACCGATTTGCCCATACAAAGCAGCTTTAAAATTCATCTGAACACAAACCCGAAAGAGATTACCGCAAACGGCGCGGTTTTGTACTCGTTAGCCGACACAAACGAAAAAAAGAAATACGATGATGCCATACAATTTGTGCATCCGGGCTTTGATCCGGTAATTTATAAAGATTTGGGAGAACGGCTCGCAGACGATGCCACGCAGGGATTTATTATTGATGAAACCCTTCAGATTAACAGCGTATTGAATGTAAGCGTGCTGAACAACATCAATCACTTTCTCGAAAAAACATTAACCAACAGAAGCATCATTGAATACCTGAACGATTTTAAAGTAAAAAATCTGAACAGTGCTTATAACGTGCTTCGCTGGAACGGGAATATAGATAACGGAGAAGGTTTTGTTTATGACAGCTATCGCAAAGTATTGAACAATCTGAAATACGATGATAAAGACAACCGGCTTCCCGAATCGTTGTTTTTCTTTGGTTTTAAAGATGCGTTGTATCAGTTGTCGAAATTCATCACCGATACCAAAAACTAAATTATACCCCATGCAAAGAATTTTGTTTTGCCTGCTTATCGCGATAAGCTGCCTGAGCCTTCGGGCGCAATCGTCTTTACAAAATCAGGTTGCCGGTGCCAGGTTTCAGATAACGAAAAAAACGGTAGAATTTCTCAGCACCGACAAAGCCACTTTTCCCGATGTAAAAGAAAATACCTGCGCCGGTTGCAAAACGTTTGATGACTTAAAACAATTTTCCGCCAAAAACAATATTACAAGAGCAGGCAACAAAGTTATTGACCCGCTCAGCAATACAACCGTTGATGTGGCCAACTGGAAAGCAAGTCTGCAATCATTCGCCGCAAAAGCGGAAAATTTAATTATGCCGCCGGGAAAAGAAAACAGAAAACAACTAAGCGGATACGATGATTATAAAAGCGCGGTGGAAGATATTATTAACGGCATTCAGTTAGCTGCAGACAACAATCAATCGGCTTCTTCAGAAGAACCGGCGCAGGAAGATGCGAATGCTAGGCAGGCGTCTGTTACCGATTCTGTTCCGTCCGAAAACAATAACAGCCCTGTATTTGCGGCTTCATCGGGCTGGCTATCCTGGCTGCCTTACGGCATAGCGGCAATCCTGCTTGGTTGGCTCATTTTTGTTCTCATCAGAAAGCGGGCGATGGTACAGGAAATAAATGAAGGCGAACAAAAGATAAAAGAAATAAAGGCGGAAGCGATAAAAAAGAACCAGGCGATTTCGTCTTTACAAAAAGAAAATGAAAGATTGGAAAAAGAATTAGCCAATTCTGAACTGGACAGAAAAGCGCTGGCAGATCTGAATTTTCAGCTTGAAAATGAAAGAGCCGTCATAAAAAATCAATCCGCACAGCCAGCCGCCGCATCCAAAAAACCGGAACCGGCGCCGATGTCATCAAACCCTGCTCCGAAACAACCGGCAAAAAAAATTAAATACGCCCGCTACGCCGATACCGGCGACGGCTTTTCGGATGCGGAATTATTAGACAACCCGGATAATGAAACCATTTTTGAACTTACAATTTCACCCAATTACAAAAGCGCAGAATTCAGCATTGCAGATAATGCAGCCGCACAGCATTATGCCTTATCGAACACGCAATATTTTTTGGGTAAAACCTGCCAGTACGATTCTTTTCCTTCCGAAAACGCCGCCATTAAAACCGACGTGCCCGGCAAGCTGGAACTGAACGCATCGAAATGGAAAATTGTAAACCCGGCTAAAATCAGCTTTACCTGATTGCCCTAACAGCTTTAGCATGACACTTGAAAATCTGGATGAACAGCTACGCGATCTGATTCTGGTAAACGGCGGCGATATTGACATTGCCGGTTATCCTTACCTGATAAAAGAAGCGCAGCAACTGGGCTTAACCCAGCCTGAACTGGCAAGACGAATTAAAAAAGTATATGACAGCATTGACAAACGTCCTTACGACCGTATGGATGCCTTGCTGAGCGATATTATTTTAAAAGGAAGCATTACGGAACAGGAAGCGGAAGCCGTTATGCAAGCGGCAGGCGATGACATAACAAAAGCCAAAGCCGCGAATTATATCATTGCATCAATCAGGCGAAGAAATTTTTTGCCACGCGAAAAAAAATCGCCGGAGCACGATTCGTTTAAGAATGCGTGGATGACCGATGAAGCCTGGAAAATATACGAGAGAGAAAAAACGGTAGTCATCTGGCTGGATGAAGAAGCCCGATCGCTTGCCGACATAGGCGAAATCTCTTACCGCAAACCAACAGCAGCCAAAGAAAAATTGCGCAATACCAATTTTTTGGTTCCGCTGGTGGTAACGCTTACCAAAAACACATCGAAAGGCGAAACATTTTCTCAGATTATTGAAACCGAGCCCGATACCGACAAGCGGTATTATAAAGTTTTATACACACTCAACCCGAAGCTGCCTTTTTTATTGGAAAGAGATGAAATACAAGACGTTGATTATTTGCTTACAAAAACAAACGAGCATTACGCTTTGTTTTCGCTTGCGTTTAAATATTTCAGGGATGGCTATATTCCTGCCTGGCTTACCATTACTGATGCCATTCATGCACCTAACCTTCCGTCTGCTTACAACATCAATACATTTCTGGCATTTATTTACCAAATTAATCCGGCGCACGCATTTTATTTAGACACATTGCGGTTTACCTCGCCCGAAATGATGGTGAAACACGCGGAAGAAAACGCTGGTAGCTGGCAACCGATAGCCGAAGCCGTTTACAATCAGCAATTGCTGACGTGGTTTTCCGCAACCGGCAGGCAGGACTGGACAACTCAGATAACCGGTAAGCTATCAGAAATCAGAAACTCTGCATTTTATACGGAAGAAGAAAAAAGCCTTGCCCTTGTTCAGTTTATCATCAATCTGACAGATAAAGAAAGTACGGCACCATCCTTACTCTGCCAGCCGAACAATGTATCATTGCTTCAGCTTGAAGGAAGTAAAGAAGTTCACCAATCGTTACTGATACAATTAAAAACACCGGGCTTTGCCAAAGCTGATATTTTTTTAGATCAGCACATAACAGGTATTTCTGTAAGCCGTACCGCGCATACGTTCTGGAGCCAAAACAAGGCAACCGAATTTGCAGTTACGATAGATATAAATGCGCTTCAGTTAACAAAAAGCAAGTTGTATTCGCTTAACATTAAGATTGATACCGAATATCAAAACCTGGCAATTCCCGTAAAGGTTGAAGTGGTGTTTCCTAAAAAAGCGTTCGTGTTTCAGCTTATCAAATATGGCTTGTGCGGCGCGCTTGTTTTTGCATTGGTCAGGTATTTGGCTGGCAGAATAGACGGGCACTATGCTGCGCTTGTTCCGGCAGACCTTTACGACAGCCTTTTGTCAGCCACCGTATTTGAAAATACTTTCTTTTATTTTCTGTTGTTGTGCCTGCTTGTTGTTATTATGACCGGCTCTGTTTTTATCATCAGAAAACTGGAAAAGCTATGAGTAAAATTATACGGGCAATTGTACTGTTAATCATCTTATCTGCCGTTTCCAATTACTTAAACAGCCATTATTCGCCTTATGCGCCGCTCAGTTTTCTTCTCCTTTTTTTCGGCATCATTTATTTCATCGTTACCATCATTCGTTATGCAATTGACCGGAAAAAAATGAATGCCGCCAGGTTGGTAACAACCCCCGCAAAACAAAAAAACAACGGCGCTTTGTTGTGGCTTTTGCTTATTGTTATTACATTCGCCGTTATCATAGCATTCCGAAGACCATTGGGTTTATACAGCTTTCGGGTGTTTGCATTTACCGATCACCTGACGAAAATTTCGCATTCATCGGCCATTCCTGGCTGGGCCTTGCTGGGCTTGTTTATCGGTTTTGTTTACGGCAGCTTTGTGGCGTGGAAAAAATACAGATTGAATTTTCCGGTCAACTTTCTCAGCATCGGTCTGCTGCTGTTACTTGTTACTGTTTTTTTTCTGGTAAATGATCCGCTCGGCTCCAATGCCTTTTCCCGCATTACAAAAACCCAAACGGCGTATGCGTACAGGCTGATGAACGTGGCAGATAAAAGCGACGAACCGGCACGTAACACGTTTAGTTCTGTCGCAAACATTGCCGACAGCAGCGATTATACCGCGTGGATAAAAGAAACAAAAAAAAGAACCGGCGACAAAATAATAGAATTTACATTTTCTGCTACCGCAACAGAGGCGCGAAAAAATGTACGGTGCACGGGTCTGATGGTAAAAAACGGCAACCGCCGCTCGGAAGAATTGTGGCATAACAATTCGCGCATCAAAAACATTTCCATTCTAAAAAATGGAACGCTGATTAGGGATGTTACATTAGCCGACAGTAACGAAGGCGCTGAAACCGTTGCTATCAATCCAATTGCTATTCAGGCTTTTGACCGGATTTCAATTAAAATCAATTCTGTTTATCCGGGTAAAAAATTTCCAAAAAAAACAGCCGTAACCGAATTTGTGCCGATTCTTCAGTGGGAGGAAGAATATTAATAGTAATCTGATAGACATATTAATCGTGAAATGTGAGCTTCTCACGGTCTGATATTTTACGATTGACATAAGAGTACAATAAAAGTAATTAATATAGTTTCCTCAGCTTACCCGCTTGTCTTTCATCAGCATCGTTACCGCATCGTCAAACGAACCGGCGCGAATGACTTCGCCACCATTCACAAAAAATATTTCATCAGCATTCTGTATTGTGTTTAAGCGGTGCGCAATGGTAATGCGCGTGGTGGTTGCTGGCAGTTTTTGTAAAATGTTTTCCAGCAACTGTTCTGTTACGGTATCAATATTTGCCGTTGCTTCATCCAATATCAATACATCGGGGTTGCGCAGCACGGCGCGCATAAAAGCAATCAATTGTTTTTGCCCTAAGCTGATGCCATCGCCGCCGGAGGTAACTTTTGTTTCCAAACCATTGTCAAAAAGTTGCAGTAAGCCTGCTAAGTTTTCGTCTTCCATCACTTTCTTCAACTGCCTGTTGGTAAAAGACTGATATGATTCGTTGCCATATACCAGATTGTCTTTTACCGTTCCGGTAAATAAAAACGGCTCCTGCAAAATGAATCCGATTTTTTTTGTACGCTCTGCAGAAGGATAGCTGCGAAGGTCTTTTCCGTTCAGCGATACGGCGCCTGTTGTGGGGTCGTACAGCCGCGCAATAAGCGAAGCTGTTGTGGTTTTTCCACCGCCGGTTGGCCCAACAAAAGCGTAGGTTTTTCCTTTTTGAAACTGAAGATTGATGTTGTGCAATATTTCCTTGCCTTCTTCGTATGCAAAGCTTACATTTTTAAATTCCATCAGGGAAGACGTTGTTACCAATGGCTTTTCGGCAACAATCAAATCTGATTGCAGCGACAGAATTTGCGAGATTCTGTCCCAGCCTGCAATAGCCGTTTGAAAGCTTGTCCACAGAGAAGCAAGCTGCCGCAACGGATTGTAAAAATTAGTGGCGTAGGATAAATAACTCACCAGTAAACCAACCGAAAAATCGCCCTGCGAAATCAGATAAATGCCATACAGCAAAACAATCAGTTGCGCGAGTCCGGAAAATAAATTATACACCGGCAACAGGAAATTATTGGCCAGTCCGGCTTTTACGGCCGTTGCATAATTATGTCCGTTCACTTCCTCAAAACGCTTGCGAAAATAATCGCGGCGGTTAAAGGCGATGGTTACTTTAAAATTGTTCAGGCTTTCCTGTATCTCCGCGCTCAAACCGCCGGTGCTTTTGAGATTCAGGGCGTTTTTCTTTTTTACATAAGGCGAAAACAGCGAGGTAAAAATGAGGATGCATATTGCCGGAAGCAAAGCCGCAGCGCCAAGTTTTATATTGATGAGTAACAGGAAAATACCTGCGCCGAACATCGTTACGAGGCTGCCGATAAACTGCATCAGCGATTGCGAAAAAAAAGTGTTCAGCTTGTCGGTATCGTTGTTCACCCGCGAAATTAAATCACCGGCTTTATTGGCATTAAAAAATGCTACCGGAAGTTGCTGCAGTTTGCCAAATATGGAATTGCGCAGGGTGAACAACATGCGCTGCCCTACGCCGCCCATGAGCCTGGTTTGAAAATAGGAAGCAAATAAAGCCACAACATACATAGTTAGTAAGATGCCCGAAAACAGCAGCACGCCGTTGTAATCGTTATGCTGAATGTAGGTGTCTATGGTATAGCCGATTAAAAACGGGCCGGACAAGTTTAAAGCGGAGTTTACCAGGATAGCACCCAATGCCAGCCACAGGTTTTTTTTCTCATTTTCAATTAGCTGAAACAACTTTTTCAGCGCGGCATAGGCAGATGTTTTTTCCTGCTGCTGAGACAGCGCATTAAGATTGTAGTTCATAGTTGCCGGTGCTTTGCTGCGAGTTAAACAATTGCACATATTCGGGACTGGTTTGCATCAGTTGATCGTGCGTTCCCTTTCCTATTATTTCGCCCTGCATCATCAGAATAATTTCGTTGTACTGTTCTACAGCAGCAATTTTTTGCGTTACCGAAATCAGCGTTATATCGGGATAGTTGTTCTGTATATTTTCCAATATCCGGCGCTCTGTATTATTGTCAACCCGCGCCGTAAAATCGTCGAGCAATAAGACAGAAGGGTTTACGGCTAAGGCGCGCGCCAGCATAATGCGCTGCTTTTGCCCGCCCGACAGAGATGTGCCGCGCTCCGACACGATTGTATTCATGCCTTCGGGCAGTGTGGCGATAAAGTTTGCCAGTTCGGCGGTATCAACCGCTTTCTGCAACGCTTCATTGGTAACCGTATCGCTAAACGCAATGTTTTCCCGAATGCTCATGTTAAATAAAATGCTGTCCTGAAACACCAGACCGATGCCGTTGTAAAATGCTTCGCTGTTATAGTCTGCAATATCATAACCGTCATATTGTATGATGCCCGATGTTGGTGAGGTAAGACCGGTAAGCAGGTACAACAACTGTGTTTTGCCGGCCGCCGTGGGGCCGATGATTGCCGTGCGCGAACCCGGCGTTATATGGATTGATACATCTTTCAACACCGGCGTTTGCCCGTATGACAAATCCACGTTTTTTACTTCAATGTTTCCTGCCGGAACACTTATCAGGGTTCCTGTTTCGGGCGGTTCGGGCGTTTGCAAAATGCCGCTGATGCGCTCATACGAAGCCGTTGCCTGCGCTATCACATTGCTCATAAAACCAATAACGAGTATGGGGAAAATAAGCATGGCGAGATAACTGTTGAAGGCGGCAAAATTTCCCAGTGTCATGCTGCCGTTTATTACAAAGCGACCGCCCAGGGCAAGTATGGTTAATGCCGCCAGGTTAGCCGTAAAGGTGATAACCGGAATAAGCGTTGCAAACAACCTGAGTATAGAAAGACCTAAGTTTCTGGCTTTGGTATTGGCTTCTATAAATTTCTGATATTCCGGCTGCTGCGCATTTACCACCCGGATTAATGCCGCACCAAGAATGCTTTCATTTATAACTTTGTTCAGCCAGTCTATCACTTCGCGGCTTTGTTTAAACAACGCTCTTACTTTACGCAGCACAATAAAAAAAGCGGTTCCAATTATTGGTATGATCGTAATAATGCAAAGCGCCAGTTTCCAGTCAATGGTAATCAGCAAAATGCTTGCGCCGATAATGATAAAAACAGAGGAAATAACAGATACGATAGCCTGCGAAATAAACAGCTTGATGGAATCTACATCAGCCGTCATGTTGGTTAATAATTTTGACGGGTTGCTGCCTTCGATAAACGCGTAGCTCTGCTTTGATAATTTATCCGACAACCGGCTTCTCAGCTCCCGCGCCACGCGTTCCGACACATACGTTTGAATGATGCTTTGCAGATAGCTGAAAACAAATATGCTTGCCACCGCCGTTATAAATTCGGTCATGATAGTTGCATAAGAAAACTGCCTGCCGTTAAAGGCATCAATGCTTTTAGAAATGATCTTTGGCAGCCATAAATTAAACCCGTTGCCCAGCAGCGTAAACAGCAACAGCAGCAGCACCAAACCCCAATATGATGTAAGCAAAGAAAATATGCCCGGACTTTTTTGCCTGGTCTTCATAAGTTAACCTCCACGAGAAATGATGTACAGATTATAATCAAAGATAGAATGCAGCTAATGATATTGCTGTTATGAAATTTTCGGGTAAAGTATCAGTTTCAAAAAATAACGCTCACAGATGCCATAGATGCTGGCAGATATAATACTGACAAAGACCGTTGCAAAAACGAACGAATATTTTTTCAAAGGCATCCTTCTTCGTTAACTCTGAATGGAATCGGCTGATAACACAACGATCCGGCACCTCATCTTCCAATTGCAAACCTACAAATTGCATAACCGATAAGAAATCGTTTACTTTTTCTTTCACTTCATAATCGCTCAAACTTTTTGTTATAATGCGTTTGTATTTCTGCCTCAATCACCAGTTAGTTGATCTGCGGAAAACATACATGCCGGTAAAACTCATCTAATCATTGCTTTTTTGCACCAGCTTTTACAACCAAACAATAATCCGTAATTTCTTTGTTCACATGCCGTGAATTAATCTTGCTTTGCAATGGTCTCGTAAAAGAACTTTCCCATCCTCGTTCTCTGGCGCAAGCATCTTGCTTGTGCGTCTTTTTAAGAAGCGTCTGCTTCCTTTTTCTTCAAACTCATTGTTTTTAGCAATCACAATTTGCCAAAACTATTCTTACATTCCCATGAGCCGCAAATGCAAATTCAACAATACAAAACTTTTCATTTTTTCTTTTACTGTTGTTTATCTGATTGATGCATTTGTGACAAATGAATACCGACGGGTTGTATTAGACAGTTTGCAGTATTAACAATGAAACAAACCCGTTGGCTCATATCATGCGCGATTTTAAAAGCCATACATCATGTGCCATCATACTATATGTGAGTTTTCATTTTTCACTTTGTAAAAAAGAATTGCTCCAATAGCGTTTGAAGAAACTGAGTAATGTATTCATTATTACTTCTTCTTACTTTCCGGTTACATCTTACAGCGGCAGGCGAATGCCAAACACGTCGCTCAATGCTTTTCGCGCAGCCTGATAGCCGCACATGCCATGCACGCCGCCGCCCGGCGGCGTGGAAGAGGAGCAGATATAAATGCCTTTTGCCGAAGTTTGATAAGGAGATAACCGTAATGCAGGTCTTGTAAAAAGTTGCGATATCAATTGCGCACCGCCATTAATATCACCGCCGATATAATTGGCGTTATAGTGCTGCATGGCTAATGAATTCATTTCGTGCTTTGCTAATATGCAATCTCTGAAACCCGGCGCAAAGCGTTCTATTTGTTGTTCTATCACAGCCGTCATGTTCCGGGCTGAGCCATTCGGCACATGGCAATACGCCCACGCCGTTTGCTTTTCTTCCGGTGCACGCGTTGTATCAAACAAGCTTTGCTGGGCAAGCAAAACAAAAGGCTTGCCGGCATGTTTACCCTGCCACGCTTGCTTTTCGCCAAAAGCGATTTCTTCCATTGTGCTGCCAATATGCACGGTTCCTGCTTTTCTGCATTCTGATGCCGTAAAGGGTATCTGTTCAGACAATGCCCAGTCTATTTTATATACGCCCGTACCATACTTATACCGTTTTAGCTGCCATTGATACAGAGATGAAAATTTGTGCCCTGCGATTTGCAGTAACTGCTTTGGCGTTACATCAAACAAAACGGCATGAGAACCCGGCAATTGCCGTAACGAAGTAACGCTTACGTTTGTTTCTATTTTTCCGCCAAGAGATATAAAATAAGCTGCCAGCGCATTGGCAATTTGCTGCGAGCCGCCTTTTGGTATCGGCCAATTGTTCTGATGCGCTGCCATCAGTAATACCAGGGCAACGGCTGATGTAGCGGGTTTTGAAAGTGGCAGCATGGCATGAGCCGCCATACCGGCAAACAAGCCTTTGGCTTCTTTGGTTTTAAATATTGTTTTGGTCAATAAGGCAGCCGGCTGCAGCGCGCGGATACCGAAACCGGCAGCCGCCAGCGGATGTTTTGGAAAACGAAGCGGCCCAAGTATAAAGGGAAAAATTTTATCGTGATTGTTATGCAGCGGCGTCATTAGTTTTTGATACGCTCCTTTATCTGTTCCCAACTGTTCGGCGGTTGTTTCGATAGAGGTATGCAGTATGGCGGCCGTTCCGTCATCAAACGGATGAGCGGCAGCATAGGTTGGATTGATAAATTCCAACCCGAATTTCGCCAACGGCAATTGCTTAAAAAACGGCGAGGCAACCGCCATTGGATGAATGGCAGAACAGATGTCGTGTACAAAGCCCGGCAAAGTAAATTCGGCAGAGCGCATGCCGCCGCCAATGGTTGTTTTGGCTTCGAGCAACAACACAGAAACGCCCTGTTGTTGCAGCGTTATGGCTGCCGCCAGTCCGTTGGGACCAGAACCAACCACAACAGCATCGTAATCTCTTTTTGATAGTGATAACAAAGAAAATAAAATTGAAAACAAAGGTAGAGGGGGAAGATTTGATATAACGGTAAACAGAAAACATTTCGCCTTTTATTTTCCGGCGCATGGCTGAACCAATGCAAAACAACATTGTAACGAGAAGATAATGAAAATAAATACGCCGGTTTCATAACAAAATGCCGGGCGTCTTATCTTATTTCGGCAATCAGATGTTTATTACCGCTTTTCCTTTTTAAGGTTTACTAATTTTTAATCACATACGTTCCGGCAATGAGGTCGTGAATGGATTGTTTTTTAGGATTTGCCACCAGGCAGATGGCATCTGCCAGATACAATACAAATATTCCTAAGCTGTAAAAGATAGAAAGCAGCGTCGCCGTGTTAAAATCGCCAAAGCTTCCTGTCATTTCAGCCTGGTTCATGCCGCCATGCCCAAGACTATATGCGGTTATCGCTATTCCCGAAACACCAGCTACAATTTGAAAAATATTACGCAGTATCGCTTCCCTCATATTTATTTTCTGATAGCTTTTATTAACAACGCGCAAGCCGAGGCCTTTCTTACCTAAGGTAGCGCCGTACAAATACTCAAGAAGCGGTTTGTAAGTAATGGCAGCCACGCTTATTACAATCGTTAGCGCCACGCTTTTCCAGGTTGTTCCATTGTAGTAGTTGGCAATGGTAAGCGGCAGCAGCACCAGCCAGTCTAACATGAGAGCGCCAAACCGCTCCCAGAAGCCGGCGTAGGCTACTCTTATTTCTTCTTCAAAAATGGTCGATTCGTAAGCTTGTTCCATGATATTTATATTTTGAAAGTAAGGGGCAATCTATGAGAATTATAATTGTTGAAAGGCTTTTGACTGCATTATATTTTGCAGCAGGCAATACATGGCAGCCGCTACATTTCGCCCGGATGGATGATAAAAACTAATGATTTTGCTGTTGCTGTATTTGCCAATCTTTACATTATAACCCGAATTTACAAATTTCACTTTCCCAAAAATATCTTCCATTAGGTTTTCGGCAAAAGAGAGGCAGGCAACAATAATATCGGGCGCAATGATATTGACTTCCTGCAAAATAAATTCGCATTGCGGCTTCACAATCCGGTACATTTCCTTATTATCTGTAAATGCTCCGCCTCCGCTTTTTTTTACATTCATAAATGCAATCTTCTTTAAGTAAGACAGTTTATCTTCTATGCTTTCATAAGGTGGAAAATTGTGAATGATGCCATACGCCCATTCTGAAATGCGCTGTGCAAACGGATAAGCGGGTGGCGGATCAGCATTCCAATCGGTTACAAAACTTTTATCTCCCGTTTTTTCATGATTGGTAGCATTGGGTTCTTTGGCGATGAACAATATTTTTTTGCCTTCCGGGTTTTGGTTGAATACCGTTTCGTTGATGATACCATCGGCATAAAAAGGTTCCGCTTTAAAAAGCGCAACTTCTTTTTTCCATTTTACAAAAAGGCGATTGAGCTGTTGAGTTTTTGTCATGATAATTCAATTTGACTCAATGTTTCGCTTCTCTCCTTTTCCGTTTACAATGGCAACGCTTTTTACATTCTTATTCATTTCTACAAACCGTGCCGACTGAGATAAAAACGAAGTGCCGAAATACAATTCCTGTTTTCGTTGTTTGCCGTTTTGTAAGGTGATGTAAGCCAACTTATCGTCAGCCGTTACCGGCAGCAAACGCTCGTCTGTATTGCTTTTGAACACTTTTACCGCCCCCTGGTTCTGCGATGCCGCCAATAGCAAATGTCCCGTTCCGTTGCGCAACGCCACCAGCGCTTTGGCATCGCCGGGCACATAAAAGCCACTTTGCAAAATGGTTTGCGGTGTAAAATTTCCGGCGCCGTCACCTAATAAAATTAATCCGTTCATGGCATCGTATCTGCCCGCAGATACTTCATTGCCATAATCATTGCCCAGCAATGCCACATCCAGGTTTCCATCGGCATTAAAATCGCCGACCTGCATTCCGTTTAGCGGCGCCATCTGCGCAAGCGGCGGCAATGGCTTTACCGTAAATTTTCCATTCCCGTCGTTTTGAATGTAGCAGCTTGCCAGATTGTTAGCCTGTAAGGTGTAAGCGCCTTTCAGTTGCTCCGGTGTAAAAATCTGGTTGAAGTCTGCCGCCGCAAAAGCTTTGTACTCATTAAATTGTTTTTTCAAACCCGGCATCTGGCTTACAATATCATCGCGGTTCATGGCGGTATATTCATGCTTTACGCCCTGCTGATCTTTCAGGAACAAAGTAAGAATGGCATCCGAAGTTCCATTCCCGTCAAAGTCTTTGGCATAAATCTTCACCGGCTCTTTTTGACTGCCTTTTATAAATGCGTTTAACCCAAGGTTACCGGCTATGTAATCTATGTCGCCGTCATTATCAAAATCTCCGGCGGCAAGGCTGTTCCACCAACCGGTTTCGCTGGCAATGCCTGTTTGCATTGTTGCATTCACCAGCTTTCCGTTTTCATTTTTAAAAAAGGTAAGCGGCATCCATTCGCCTGCCAGAATCAAATCTGTTTTGCCATCGTTGTTCCAGTCTGTCCATACCGCATCGCACACCATGCCAATGTTGTGCAGGTCTTTACAAACGCCTGCCGTAACATCGGTAAATTTTATTATGCCGTTTTTGCTATCGTTCCGGTAAATAAACGAGCTGACCGGCATTGGATAATTGCCCGGCAAACAACGCCCGCCAACAAACAAATCGAGATCGCCGTCTCCGTCTATATCCGCCGCTTTGATGCAGCTTTTACTGGTAACATTTTTAGGAAAAGCAGCCGAATCAGGCGTAAAATTTCCTTTGCCATCGTTGCGGTAAAACCGGTCGGTATATCTGTCGGAGTTTGCTTCAAACTTATTGCTGCCGTTGGCGCACCAAAGATCATTATCGCCATCGCCGTCTGCATCAAAAAATAATACGCCCAGGTTTTCCGGCTGGTTATCAATAAAAGGCAAAAGTTTCTGTATAAATCTGCCGTCTTTTTGCTGCAATAAAAAAGTACCCGGCTGCGTTGTGCGTCCGCCAATGTAAATATCATCCAGCCCGTTGCCATCCACATCGGCTACGGCAAGACCCGGGCTATATTGCGAAAGCTTGTGCGGCAATAAACGCTCTTTATCAAAATCTATATAATCGTTAATCCACTGTGTATAATGAACATTGGAAGCAGCCGTTATATCGGTAAATAAGGCGCCGTTATCCATCGCGGGCACAATCCAGTCATCAGACAGATTTGCATTTTTTACATCTACCGTTAACGACTGATTGGCTTTTACATTGGTAAGAATTTGTCTGGTGCGATTGGGCCAGCGAATGATAACCGAATCCAGCACGGCAACACTATCTAAACCAAAAAATGCTTTGGTATCTACACAGGAAAGATAGCCGCGGCAAGGTTCATTTTCATACACCTGTTTTGTATTACCGTAATAAATTTCAGCCCATGCGCCGATGCCTTTTGTGTTTTGCGTATCGCCTTTAAAAGCGATGCTGATGAAATTTTTATTTGTCTTTTTTTTGCTGTTGGTTGTGTTTTCATATACAAAAGCTTCTTCATTGATGTTGTTAATGACGTAATCGAGGTCGCCGTCATTATCCAAATCTACCGCTACGGCACCGTTTGAGAAAGAAGGCTGGTTTAATCCCCATTGGATTGTGGCATTTTCAAACTTCAGGTTACCATCATTTTTAAATGCATAATTCGGCACTTTAATAACGGGCATTTCAGTTATCAGTTGTTGCTTGCTGGCAATGCCGGTTGACATGTTGCGGAAGGCGATAAAGTCATGATCCGTTACATCGCGCGGGTAGCCGTTGGTAACAATCAGATCGCGGTTGCCGTCGTTGTCAAAGTCGGCAACAGACGGGTTCCAGCTCCAGTCGGTTTCCGCCGTTCCGGTGTAAAAGCTGATGTCGGAAAAAACGGGTTCGCCAACTGAGTCGTTTCCGTTTACCCGCGCTCCCATATTCAGTTGCATGGTATTGCGCACATATTGCAGCATGATGTTTTCGTATATCATGCTTTGGTATTCGAAATAATTATTGCCGCTCATATTTTTTTTCTTGCGGTAGTTGTCTTCTGGGTTCATGTCAACGGTAAAAATATCTGCCAGACCATCGTTGTTTATATCCGCCACATTATTGCCCATGGCATTGCGCGCCGTATGTTTAAAGCAGTCTCTCACATGCTCGCCAAAGGTTCCGTTTTTGTTGTTGAGATATAAATGATCGCTGCCAAAAAAATCGTTCGTTACATAAATATCCGGCCAGCCATCCCGGTTGATGTCGGTTACGGCAACACCGAGCCCGAAACCCGGATGCCTGATGCCTGCTTCTTTAGACACATCAGTATAAACAGGATGGTTCAATTGTGCATTCCAGTCGTTGCGAAACAGTTTGTCCCTGTCCATTGACGAAGTGTCTTTTTGCGAAAAATTGGCAGACGAACGCCTTGCTAATTTTGTTGTTACCAGATACATATCCAGGTCGCCGTCCCGGTCGTAATCGAGAAAGGCGGCGTGAACCGAATAAGTTGTATCAGACAGCCCATATTCAGCAGCCATTTCTGTAAAGCGGGGTATGTTATCGGCTTGCTTACCCTGGTTGATATACAATAAATTCCTGCGCTGCCGGGCGTCCTGCCTGATGGTGGTGCATACGTAAATGTCTTCATAGCCATCGTTGTTAATGTCAACTATGGTGGCGGCATTGCTCCACATGCCTTCCCCTGTTACGGCGGCTTTTGCCGTTACATCTTCAAACTGCAAATTGCCTTTGTTGAGATACAATTTGTTACTTGTTGTGCTGGCGGTGAAATATAAATCGGGCAGTCCGTCATTATTAAAATCGCCTACAGCAACGCCGCCGCCGTTGTATAAAAATTCAAGATCGATGGGGTTGATGGAATCATTTTCTGTTATCACGTTTGTAAAAGTGATACCGGTTGCATCAGAAGACAACTTATTAAACAAAGTGGAATTGCTGTTACAGGAAAGCAAAAAAGCGCACACAGCAAAAAGCAGAATCGTTTTCATGTTTTTGTTACAGCTACATATAGCCAATAAATTTAAAAAAATTGCTGACAAGTTTACTATAAAAAATGGAAGCTGGTGCAATGGAAAAAAAATTATCATTCTTTTCATCTTTTAGCAACAGCACTTTTCAATCACCTTTTTTAAAAAAGTGTTTAACATAAGCTGCGGCATTATCACTAAAAACTATCTTGCACTGAATGGCTTTTGGTTGGTGCATTTTGTTCAATAAAAGCTTTGCTTTGCGTTTTACTATGATAAAATTGTTTCGATTGCACAGTCGTCTGACCATCATCATAGGTTTTCTGATTGTTGTTATTCTTTTACTATCGCGGTGTATCAGCCATGTTGATAAGCCTCCTCTTATTACCAATAACAAAGGAGAGTATTTTGCAGGCTCCGCTTCCTGCGCCGGTTGTCATAAAAATATATACGACAGTTGCGTGCTTACGGCCCATTATCTTTCTTCACGTTTAGCCGATAGTCATTCTATTAAAGGCAGCTTTGAACAAGGAAAGAATGTATTTATTTTTGGCGATGCCATCGTTGCCATGGAAAAAAACGACAGCGGATTTTATCAGAATGAATATGCCAGACGTTTTGAAAACTATACAACCCGCTACGAACAAATAAACAGCAAACGCTTTGATATTGTTATCGGCTCGAACACCAAGGGACAAAGCTATTTGTATTGGAATATGAAGAGGCTTTACCAGTTGCCTATTTCTTATTTTACAGTAACAAAAAGCTGGTGTAACAGTCCGGGCTATCCATATGCCGCAGTTTATAACAGAAGTGTTACTGCCCGTTGTCTTGAGTGTCATAGTACTTATGCCAAAATCATCGGTAACCAAGATAAAATTCCTGAACAGTTAAATTCAAATCAAATCATTTACGGCATTACGTGTGAGAAGTGCCATGGCGCTGCGGCTAAACACGTTGCTTATCAAATACAACATCCGGAAGCTACTACTGCAAAATACATTATAAACACAGCAAAACTTTCGCAACAACAAAACCTTGATTTGTGTGCATTGTGCCATAGCGGAAGCAGCTTGCATAAAACAAAACCGTCTTTCAGTTTTACAGCCGGCAAAGATATTGTAAACAATTTTACAATGGATAGTACGCCCATAGACGCGCGAAATGTAGATGTGCATGGCAACCAGTATGGCTTGTTGCGAGCGAGTCAGTGCTTTAAAAAAAGCGAGGAAATGACTTGTAATACCTGTCATAACACGCATCATGAAGAGCGGGGCAATATAATTTTATTTTCTCAGCGATGCCTGAGTTGCCATAACACACAAGAAGCAGTTGCCTGCCCGCTTACAGCTCGTTTAAGCACTACGGTTATTAATCAAAATTGTATTGATTGCCACATGCCGCTGATCGCATCTAAAAGCATCTCGGTATCGTTACCGGGCGATACCTTAACAAAAAGTGCGAATGTACGTTCGCACTATATTAGTGTTTATTCGGAAGAAACCGATAAAATCCTTGCCCTGATAAAAAAAGCAAAACAGAACCATCATTAATATAAAAGGGCTGTTTTTGTTTTAATAAATCAAAAGAAATGATATCGTAAACAATGTTCCGATACATTTGACTTAATAATAAAAAGAGGCTGTCTTAAAAGTATAAGACAGCCTCTTTTTATTTAAAATATGATACTATTAATAACCAGGATTTTGCACCAATGCACCGCCTTCAATATCAATTTGATTTTGCGGTATTGGATAAAGCTCATTTTTATTTGCCGTAAATGTGTGACCATTTAAAACCGGATTAGAAATGCGCGTATCAGCTTTAATAAAATTGTTCAGAACGCCAGCCATATAACCGGTAGATTCAGGACCGCCAAATAAACCATCATAGCGTTGTAAGTCAAAAAAACGATGCCCTTCCATAGCTAGTTCAAGCTGCCTTTCCATATAGACTGCAGCACGTGCATAAGCCTGTCCATTGGCAGTAAAGCCTGTGGAAGGAACTGTTCCATACAAACCAATCTTATAATTCGCAGCAGGTGTAGTAGTAAAACCACCCTCTGGCTTAGTATCATCTTTATAGGTGTGCACCCAGTATTCAGGATGATTAGCCATACGACTTCTTACCAAATTTACATCTGCCTGTGCAGCATCTAACTGGTTTGCTTCAACTTCGCATTCGGCACGCCACAAGATTATGTCTGCGAAACGAATTAAATTATAATTGTTAGCTACGTTCTGGTTTTGCGCCCATCCCTGACCATTGTCGAAAGTTCCTGCCTCGGAATGATAAAAGGAGTTTTTAATGGGATTGTAAGGAACAACATCACCGCGAGACCATGTTTCACCACCGCACAAACCCCAATCTAAGAATGGAATACCTCTGCGTCCTACTGTCCAGTCAAGACGAGGATCAACAGCCTCTGTTGTTGGGGTAAATGCATCTGTAATGATAAGCCCATGATCGTTTCTAAGATTTGTTACATTATACTTTGGGAAACCACTGGCAGCATCAATTTGAAACATAGGCAATCCATTATCATCAACTTTAAATGCGTTTGCAAGCGAATAAGTAGGTTGAAAAAAACCGCAACAACCTGTCCACGTGCCTGCCGGGAAGTTCAAAACCTGACCTTCATTACCATTTTGGCCGCCGGAGCCATCATTCGCTGTCATTTGAACCTGAAATACCGCTTCGGGACCGTTTCTTTTAATGGGATCAAAATTATCTTCAAAAGCCGCCAAAGCATATTTTTTACCACTGGCTGTAACACCATTATCTATGAGGTCTGTTAACAACGGTAAAGCTTGAGTATATTGATGATCAAACATATACGTCTTTGCCAAAAAAGCTTCAGCTGCATAATAGTTGGCGCGTCCGGCTTCCGTCTGAGTTTTTGGCAATGCAGCCATTGCAGCCATAAAATCAGCTTCGATTTCGACCCATATCGGACCTGAGTTACTAACATTATAGTTACCTGCACTATAACTGATAGAGTCGCTCACATAGGGAACATTTCTAAACAATTTTGCAAGCTCTAGGTGAAAAATGCCACGTAAGAACCTGGCTTCCCCGATTGCTTCTGCTCCATACTCCGGTGTTATAGAACCATCTGTAATAAGTGGAACTTCTCTTATAACATCATTGGCACGCTGAACAGCATCGTAAAAAACGCCCCATTTTTGTCCCAGATATCCGTTCGAAGGATCAATGGAGTGATTAGCAATGGGTACTGCATCTGGCTGATCGGTAGTACTAGACCCTTTATAAGCATCATCGGAAGCAATACCTCCATAAACCCAGTTGTCAATACCTGATTCCCAGGAAGTGGTAGTAGTTCCATAACCGTCGAGTAAAGAGTAAGCCCCAATCAGTAAACCGTCTAATCCTGCTTTGGAGGCAAGTACATTAGAACTTAATGAACCTACAGGAGCTTTATCCAGAAACTTTTTACATGAATAGATGAGCACAACACCTGCAAGAAGGAATCCCAGAGTAATGTATTTAAATCGCAATCTTTTCATACTATATTATTTTCAATATTTGATTAATTAAAATGACAAGTTAACGCCTACAATATATTGCTTTTGATTGTTAGGATAAGCGCCATAATCAATACCAAAAGCCGCACTTTGATTTGCACCTGTTCCATTATTGCTTAATGAAGGAACCAGTTCAGGATCTAAACCTGAATAATTAGTAATAGTAAATAAATTAGTCGCTTGAATGTAAAGATGCAATTTGTCTACGCCTACTTTTCTTAACAATGATGGATTAATTGTATAACCCAATTGCGCAACGCGGCATTTCAAAAAAGATCCATCTTCAACATAAAATGAACTAACCGTACTTGAGCCAAGTGCCTGCGAGAAAGAAGCAGCGGGTAAAGTAGCGCTTGGGTTTGTAACAACTCCATTTTGCACAATTGCCGCTTTATTATACAAATCGAGATTTTTTCCACCTTGGAAGGTACTGTAAAAGTCAGTCCAGTATTTTACATAGTTAAAGTCTTCGTTTCCTTGAGAACCATACAAGACAAGGGAAAAATCAAAGCCTTTATAGTCAGCATTTATGTTTACGCCGTAGGTAAAGTCAGGGTTCGGATCACCAATCCATGTGCGGTCGTTGTTATCAATTTTTCCATCCTCATTGACATCTTTATAAATGAATGAGCCTGCGCTTGCACCCGGATAGGTAGCTCCTTTTTTCGCAGATGCAGTATCCTGATAAAGTCCCATTGTCTGAAAACCATAAAAGGCTCCGATTGGATGCCCAACCTGATTTCTTACAATAGGATTATCGCGGGAGTATCCAAAATCAAAATAACCGGGTGAAGGTATGTTAGTGATTTTACTTTTATAAGTAGTAACGTTGGCACCAATGCTAAAATTAAAATCATTACCTATTTTTCCATGATAATTTGCCGTAACATCTACTCCTGTATTCTGAACATCACCCACATTTACAACAGGGGCATTTGCACCACCCACAGTTGCAGGAAGCGGTAAAGTAAAGAGCAAGCCGCTAATGGCCTTTTTGAACCATTCAACCGAGAAGTCGAAATGATTGAAAACAGTAGCATCCAAACCGATATTAGTAATTTTATCCTTTTCCCAGCTTACATCAGGGTTGCCATTTTGATTTTGGTAAAAGCCTTGCGTAATAGCATTTATACTGCCGCCAATACCATAATAGGAACGGCCTGTACCCGAAGCATAGCTGGAGTAGGCGTTGTTTCCACCTATATTGCCATTATTACCTGCTACACCATAGCTGCCTCTTAATTTCAGGTCATTCACCCAACTAACACTTTTCATAAAGCCTTCCTGGGAAATGCGCCATCCAATTGAGGCAGATGGAAAAGTACCCCAACGACGTCCTGGAAAAAAGATAGAATAGCCATCACGACGCACTGTGCCACTTAGCAGATACTTATCATCATAGGTATAATCCAAACGTCCAAAAAATGACTGAGTTGAAGTTGGCTGATAAATATAGCTAACAGGAGCATTAACAGGTGTACCAAACTGCAGTTGTACATAGTTAGGATCGGTTGAAAAGAAGTTTTGAGCTGATGCCTGCACTTCTCTTCCGCCTCCTTCTTTTACTTCATAGCCGCCAAGAACCTGCACATTATGTTTCCCAAACGTTTCTTTATAATTGATTGTATTTGTCCAATTGTAATTAAAGGCTAACTGATCGTCCTCCAAATCACTGTTCGGACTGGTATGCTGCTCATAATTTTCATACTGGTTAAAGCCAAAATTATAATAATATTGATTGTACAAGTTGAAACCGAAAAGGGTGCGTACGGTAAAATATTTTGCTATGTCGGCTTCAGCAAAGATGCTTCCCTGCACCGTTACAAAACGGGCTTTATTGTCTTTTTGCCTGGCAAGGAGCGCATAAGGATTACTACCATTGCCTAAAGGTTCGCCTTTCGGACCATCATAACCGCCGCCATAATTACCTGCTATATCATACACTGGAATGATAGGCATTTCACGGAAAGTGTAAGCTATTGATCCACCCTCTTGTTGCTGACTACCATTATATCCGCCATTGTTTTCTCTGTAAGTTACATAAACGTTCTCGCCAAAATGTACATGGTCTTTTACACTAAAATTTGTGTTTAAGCGTGCCTGGTATCTCTTTTCATAGTTGTTAAGAAGCGTACCCTTCTGGTCGAGATAATTAATAGAAAAAAGGTAAGTGCTTTTATCGCCGCCGCCGCTTGCTGTAAGTGTTTGCTGTTGCTCAAAAGCAGGTTTAAAAACAGAGTGAAACCAATCGGTACCACTACCGGTAGCGAATTTTTGTATCAGGAAATCGTTGTTTGGATTAGAGGCATCAAAACGATAGTATTGCAAGATAGAATCGCTGTTTGTAACACCCCCGTCGCCGAAGCCTGGTACGGCATTAGTACCATGGTATCCATAAGTAGGAATAACGCCCGGACCACCAGGATACAAACCCTCTGTTGCTGCATCGCCTGCTGTAAACGCCAATTCAGATTGTTGTTGCGGATTCATAAGGTTCCATACATTACCGGATAAAGGACGTTGTGTACCAAAATAAGCATCATAACTTATAGTGGCTTTACCTGATCTGCCTTTTTTAGTAGTAACCACAACTACGCCATTACCGCCTGATATACCATATATTGCTGCAGAACCTGCATCTTTCAAAACGCTGATGCTTGCAATATCACTCGGATTTACCGTTGACATGTCACCTACCTGAACACCATCTACAACATACAATGGCTGAGTATGACCAAAGTTTGAAATACCCCGTATGAATACGGTGCTGGCTGCACCAGGTGCACCTGAATTGATTACGGTAACACCTGCAGCCTGACCTTGTAACAATTGCTCTGAACTGGTAGCAGGAATTTTTTTAGCATCACTGATACTAACAACCGCTACGGAACCTGTAATATCTTTTTTCTTTTGTGAAGTATAACCGGTAACCACTATTTCATCGAGAGAACCAGTATTTTCTTTCAATGTTACGCTTATATCAGATGTTGTTGAAACATCTGCTTCATAATCGGTAAACCCTACGTAAGAAATCACTAGTGCTCAATCAGCATAGTTTTTGTGATTAGCTTTTAGGTATTGCGAAGCCATTTTATCTCTGGCATGGTCAACAGTAAAGCTCCAGTGTATTTTCAGGTGATGAAGATTTCTGTGGTCAGTCCAGGATTGTACGCATTGGTTCATTTGTGTTATGGTGGCAATGCGGTTGTCCAAACATTGCCTGGCAAGGGCAGAGAACTCTATCTCTGCCATATTCAGCCAGGAACCGTGCTTTGGCGTATATACAAAGTCAATTATGGTAGCCAGTTCTCCGGCTCTTTGCAACGGCAGATGCTCATAAAATGAACCTTTGGTGT
The DNA here is from genome assembly GCA_965219515.1 of Ilyomonas sp. Taxonomy (GTDB): domain Bacteria; phylum Bacteroidota; class Bacteroidia; order Chitinophagales; family Chitinophagaceae; genus Ilyomonas. The sequence continues at coordinate 3,626,021 of OZ244776.1, read as the reverse complement.
GCGTATTTAAGTTATCCTGCACCAGCTTTATGGTGTGTGCATTGCTGTAATGCTCCGTGATGATGTTGTCTATAAATTCAGCATAGTCCTTTTTAGTTCGTTGCTGTTTTACTTCCGTGTAGCGGATGCCCTTGTCTATATCATAAGCCAGCAGCACTACGCAGGTGCCCTCTCTTTTATACTCATTATCTATACGCTTTGGCATTGCTGGCTTTGGCGGCAGCGGCATTATCACATTGCTTAACAACTGGCAGGGACGTTCATCCATACAAAGTCTGACTACACCTTGCTGCTGCTGCTGGCTGTAAAGGCGCAACACCCCTTCCATGTTTGCCAGATACTGACCATCTACTTTAGAGATGCACCACTGCTTTTTAAGCCACGGCTTGAGTTTGCTTTTTTTAAAACCTTGCGCACCGTCTCATAGCTTAAGTGCACGGCAAGACCATCGCTGACCATTTTGTCTGCTATCAGGTCTAATGTCCAATTGCTGCGTCCATCGGGTCCCTCTTCCGAGCAGGCAAGGGCGGTAATATTTGCTTCCAGCTGCGGGGTGATGATGGTAGGCTGACCACTACGGGGCTTTTCTTCCAACACCTCCTTTATTACGCCCTTGCACTGCTCATAGCGTTTTAAAATATTAGTTACCGTGCCCTCACTGCAGCTACAATCCCGGGCTATTTGTTTTTGATTTTTACCTGCTTTGTCCAGCATCAGCAGCATGCGGGCTCGCCGTATGGCTCTGGCAGAATGGTTTCCTTTGCTTACATAGCTGTTCAAATAAAGTTTGTCCCCTTCACTCAACTGTACCTTTATCTTACCCATCGCTTCTCAGTTTATACCACAAAGCTATGTCTATTTAAAAACTATGCTGATTGAGCACTAGTGTATTTTTTCCTGAGGGAACGTTAATACTGAATGTACCGTTTAATGCTGTGGTTGTACCAATGGTTGTTCCTTTTACCAATACAGTTGCGCCATTAACAGGTCCATTATCTCTGGCGCTTAATACAGTTCCACTAACTTTTTTTTGCCCGAATACCGTAGAAGAAACAATAATAAAAAAAAGTGCAGTTAGTAATCTGCCGACAAGGCAGTCGATTTTTTGTCTCATAAGCAATCTATTAAAATTTGAACCGCTAAAATAGGGATTTATGTTTTTGTTAAAAGATCTAATATTAAACTTTTTTTACTTTTTTTTATACGTTATATACTAAAGTATTGTTTTTCATATACTTATACATAAATACAAGATAGAAGAAAATTCTGTCGGCAAAATTTTATTTAGAATTGGTTAAAATTGATTAACCATTATCATTATTTTATTATTAGGAGCGTATTTAAAATTTATTTATTAGAAGTTTTATAGCGGATAGTTTGACCATTTCTTCCTGTGATTCCATGAGCAGTTCATAGTTGCGGCAAAGCCGTCTGTCGTTATCAAACCAGTCAAACATTCTTTCCACAATCCATCTTTTACTAACAGGTTTGAAGTGATTTTATCTTCCTTATCGCGCATCACTACCTGTAGTAGATAACCGAACTTATTTTTGATTGTTTCTATGATGTCTCCTCTGTATCCGCCATCCGCCAGTACAACTTTTATACTGGCATAACAATCCTGCAACACCCGCATCAGCCAGATGACAGCCTGGCTGTCATGATATGAGCTACCGTTATCATCACTGCCAGCAGAAATCCATTCTTATCGACGACTATATGCCGCTTGATACCTTTCACTTTTTTATTGCCATCATAGCTTTTGAAAGAACGGTTGTTGCCCCAGCGGACGCTCTGGCTGTCCATGATCCCTAAGGTCGCCCTTTCCTTTTGCCTCTTTCTAACCCTGACTTTGCTGCGCAGCTTATCCAATATCATATCAAAGAATTCTGCCGCCACCCACTTACGGTAATAATAATACACCAACTGCCATTTGGGAAAATCCTTCGGCAGCATCCGCCACTGGCAACCCGTCTTCATTACATACATCAGTCCATTCCACACAGAACGCAAACTATATTTCCTCTTTCTGCTTTTTGCATCTAAACAGCCCTTAATATTGTTCCACTGGGCATCGGTTACATTTGTTGAATACATACCTTTCTTTAAGTTTGGTACCTCAAAGAAAATTTGTTTCATCCGTAACGATGACCTCTTTTTGTTCTCAAATATTCTTTTTAAACAGGCTCTAAAACTTGAAGAAAAAACATTCGTAAGGGCGTATTAGCATAATGAAAAAATGGTAAAAGTATCTTCCTACAGAATCTAAACGAATATTCCTTTTAGTAATCACAATATGTTTTCAATTAAGTCATACTTTTAGGCACGATTACATCATTGCCAAACTATGCGCTTCTGTCTTAATAATATAAAATTTGTTTTGCTTTTTTGTTTTGCTATATATTTTGTTCATCCGAATAAATTAGACGCGCAAACCACTTATCAATTGCCGCCGAATCAGCCGGAACAGGATGCATGCAGCGCTTTGCAATTGTGCGGCAGTAGCTTTTATACCCCATATAGCTATATAGGTACAGGTAAAAAATTAGATTTAGACTCAACGCCCTGTTCTCCTGTAAGCGGCGGGGGTGAAACAAATTCTGTGTGGTTGCAAATACGTACGGCAAGTGCCGGGAATGTTGTGTTTACTATTAAACCAGTGAATCCGGCTGATGATTATGATTTTGCTGTATTGAATGTTACCGGTAAGAGTTGCAGTTCGCTTACACTGCATGACGTTGTAAGATGCAACTTTACTAATAATATTTCGAATAGTAATACAAATGGAATAATAGGGCTTAATGATACGTCGAGAACGCCTTATGTGCAAGCCGGCAGTATTGGAGAGTCTTTTAGCCAAGCTGTTTTTGCAAAAAGTGATGAAGTGTATCTTATTATGATTAACAACTTTGGCAATTATAGAAATGGCGGAGCAAGCAAGGGCTTTACAATTGATTTCACGGGCTCTACTGCTGCATTTTATAATGCTGCCAGCCCCGAATTGAAAACCATAGATGAAGTGTGTACAGATAATTCAACTATTGTTGTAAAAACAAGTACCGAAATTCTGTGTAGCTCCATTGCCGCTGATGGCAGCGATTTTACAACAAATGCACCTGCGAACATCATTAGTGCTTCCGGCATAAATTGCACCGACCGTGGTGGCTATACCAATTCTATCACACTTCGTTTTTCTTCTCCTTTACCAGCAGGCAATTATACAATCGCTGCAAAAAAAGGGATTGATAATAACACTTTATCAGGACTTTGCAATAACGAATTATTACCCGCTAAGCCAATTCCTTTTATAATAAAACCGGGCAGTAAAGTAGCAATCGAGAACGAATCAATTTGTTATCAGCAATTGCCTTACACATGGAATGGCATACGGTTGACAGAAGGTGGCGATAATGTTGCAACATATACAGCCGCATCTGCGGCCGGATGCGATTCAACAACTGTATTAAATCTTCTGGTTTCACAACCTCCAAAACAAGTAAACCTTTCGGAAACCATTTGTGACGGAGATTTTTACGTATTGCCATGGAATGAAACCGTAAGCGAGGCAGGTACTTATACACATCATTACGCAAATAGCAATGACTGCGATAGTCTGACAGAAAGTGTTATCCTTACTGTTTTTACGCCGCCTAATGGTAGTGTAGAAGCTAGAGATAGCACCATTGAAACAGGTTTTTGCAAAAATGGATCTGTACTGTTAAACCCGGGAAATGATTTTATAAGCTATTTATGGAACACTGGTCAAACGAGCAACTCAATTATTGTAAATATAGCAGGGACCTATGGTTTACAGGCAAAAGATAATTACGGTTGTATCACGATAGATACCTTTGTAGTTGCTTTATACCAACGTCCGGCAGAATCTTTAAATAGTATCGAACGTTTGTGTGCAGATAGCACTCTAATATTAGACGCAGGTAGCGGCTATACATCTTATTTATGGAACAACGGCAGCACCAATCAAACAATTATAATTGACAAACCAGATACATTTTGGATACGATTAACAGATACACACAACTGCACTGCTACGGATACAGTTCATGTAATAACAGTAGAAAGACCTGCCAATTTTTTAATTAGCAGTGTTACAAAATGCGCTCTAAAAAATGTAATCTTAACGTCATTAAACAACTTCGATACATATAGATGGAGCAACGGAAACAACACAAAAAGCAATAAAGTTTCGTCTGGTGGTTTGTATTGGCTTACTGTAACGGATTATAACGGATGCACAGGTAAAGACTCAATTATAGTCATTGATTCTATATGCCCTGTGTTTTTTTTTATACCAACTGCATTTACTCCAAACAATGATGGAAATAACGACCTGTTTAAGCCAAAGTTTTCTGGCGCTTTATCTAATTATCATTTTTCGGTTTATAACCGTTGGGGGCAATTGATTTTTTCAACTATTGATGCTTTAAACGGATGGGATGGCAATGTGAACGGATCGCAACAACCTGTGGATACTTATTTATGGATATGCTCTTACAGTTTGGATGGCAAATCAGTTCAAACCGAGAAAGGTACTGTTACTTTAATCAGGTAATCATTCTTGATTTCTTGTAGCATTTAACTCAGCAAAGTTGATAATCGCAGATGTTTCTGAACCTGATAAAGTCATACTTGCAATGATATTTCCGACTGAAAACTTTTCATGCCGCCTTTTTACATAGGTCATGAATAGTTTGTGAAATGTGTTTATAATAAGTTTAAAATTATGGTGCAATTTGTAATTAGCTTTCACTGTTTTACCAACGCTTTTATATTCTCGTCATTCTTCAGATTCTCCATCTGCTTTATTATCCAACCGCTTCTCCGGTTTACAAAACGGCTCATCGGCTTTACCGTATATTTTTTAGGATTGGGCAAACAGGCGATTATCATTGCCGCCTGCATTTTGGAAACATGTTTGGCAGATTTTCCAAAATAATCCTGACACGCCGTTTCCACGCCATACATGCCTTTCCCCGTTTCTATTACATTCAGATATACTTCTAAAATCCGTTGCTTGCCCCACATCCACTCTATCATTTTGGTAAAATAAAATTCAGGTATTTTCCGGATGTATTTTGCAACGCCTTCACCCTGCCACAAAAAAACGTTTTTAGCCACCTGCTGGCTGATGGTGCTGGCTGCACTTCCACGCATCCGGTTTTTGTTTTTCAGGTTGGCTGATAAACTTTTTTCAAGCGATTTCCAGTCAAAACCACCGTGCAACGGAAATAACTGGTCTTCGCCTGCCATGGCAGCCAGTTTCAGATCTGGCGATATGTCTGATCCGTTTACATAATCTCGTTTCAACCCATCGCCGCTTATCCAGGCGCTTAGTTGAGTAAGCGTAATGGGAGGCATTACCCATTTACAAATCAACAGATAAATAAAAGAAGAAACAAACAGGAATATAAAAATGCGTTTGCCCCATTGCCAGATACGTGCGCGCCTGGTTTTAAAACGAGAGACCATTGGGATGACAGATTAATTGATTTGCCGGCCGGCTACATGACCGGTAAAAATACCATACATCAGCACAATGCCGAAAATCATGAGAATGATGCCCGAAACGCGGTCAATGATATGAATGTTATGCGGCGTTAGCTTGGTGCGAATCTTACCTGCTAATATCACTTTACAAATATCGGCTGTCAGAATAAAAAGCAGGCAGGTAACAAACACAACAAACCGGTATTGCTCAGGTGCGGCCACCGTTTCGGCATCTTCAAGTATGGTTGCCGAAGCGGCGAACCAAAACAACGATACGGCCGGGTTTAGCAAATTCATAAAGAAACCGGAAAAAAAGCCTGCAATCATATCCCGTTTGCGAAAAACGGTTATCACTTTTACGTCGTCGGGTTTGGGAATTTTTTTAAAGAAAAAATTAAATATGCCTAACAAAATCAGAAAAACGCTGCCTGCAATCCCGATAATTTTTTCGTGGCTCATGGCCTGTTTAAACAACTGCGAAAAAATATTGCAGACGGCAACCAGCAGCACATCGCTTGCCGATACGCCTGCCACGAACGCAAAGCCGCCTTTGTGGCCGTTGTTCAGGCTTTGCCGGATGATGGAAAATACAACAGGACCTACGGAAATGCTAAGCAACAATCCTAACGCCAATCCTTTTAACAGGGCTGCAATCATTAATTCCGTTTAAAAAAAAGAAAAACGAATATAGAAGTTTCAGCAATAGGTCAGCGATGCGGATAGCCTATAAAAAGATAAATATGCGCTTTCGGTGCATCGGTATTATTGTGTTTTTTGTTGTTATTTTTTAACAGGAAAATAAGGGCGTTTCATATACGGGCTTACCGATTCTCATTTTGCCATATTATCTTCATCGCGTTTAAAAGAAACTGAACACATGAGAAAAATATGGATGTTACTGGCAATTGCCGGTTTGTTGTCAGGTTGTGCGTCAAGAAAAGAATCGAAATCAAAATCAACGACAAATGCAAAAGTAAAAGTAAAGCCCACCGGAGACACTACGCACCGGCTTCCGCCGCAAAAAATAGGCGTACCCAAAGCTTACGAAAATGTAATAACCGCCAAAGCAATTACTAAAAAAGGCTTGTTTACGGTTCATAAAGTAGAAGAAAAATGGTATTTTGAAATACCCGACAGCCTGTTAAACAGAGAAATTTTAGCGGTTACCCGCTATAGCCGCACGCCGGCGGGCGGCAATGTATATGGCGGCGAGCTTGCCAACCAGCAAACGGTTTCGTTTGAAAAAGGACCGAACAATAATATTTTTCTCCGTGTTATTACTACCATTAATGTTGCCGATTCTACCAATCAGATTTATAAAGCCGTTACCAATTCTAACGAAAACCCCATTGCCGGCGTATTCGACATTAAAGCCTTTGGCAAAGACACCATCAACAATAAAGATTCTGCCAGCGTTGTTATTGATGTAACCGATTTCTTTCGCGGCGATAACCAGGTAGTCAGCATCAGTCCGTTCGAAAAGCGCAGCTACAATTTATCCGGTTTAATCAGCGACCGTTCTTACATCAACAACATCATCAGCTACCCGTTAAATACGGAAGTAAAAACGGTTAAAACATTTGGTTCAACGGCAAGTTTTGGCAGTTTCTCACCCAGCCCGTTTCCTTCTACCACTTTTCCGGCAGCCGCAGCGGCAGGCGCCGTAACGCTTGAAATTAACAACTCGTTCATTATGCTGCCGCCAAAGCAAATGGCGAAACGCTCGTTTGACCCGCGCGTTGGTTTTTTTGCAGATGATTATACCGAGTATGGCGATGACCAGCAGAAAACAAAAAACGATGTTTTTATTGTAAGATGGCGATTGGAGCCAAAGCCGGAAGATGCTGACAAATGGAAACGCGGCGAACTGGTAGAACCCGCAAAGCCAATTGTGTATTATATAGACCCGGCGACTCCGAAAAAGTGGCGTCCTTATTTGATACAAGGTATTAACGACTGGCAAAAAGCGTTTGAAAAAGCCGGTTTTAAAAATGCGATTGTGGCGAAAGATTGGCCGGAAGGCGACAGCACCATGAGCCTTGAAGATGCGCGTTTTTCCGTGCTTCGCTATTTTGCTTCCGATATTGAAAATGCTTACGGTCCGAATGTTCACGACCCGCGTACGGGCGAAATTTTAGAAAGTCATATCGGCTGGTATCACAATGTGATGAAGCTGCTGCACGACTGGTATTTTATACAAACCGCCGCCGTTGACCCGAAAGCCAGAACTATGAAACTGGATGATTCTTTGATGGGCGAACTGGTGCGTTTTGTTTCTTCGCACGAAATCGGGCATACTTTGGGTTTGCGGCACAACATGGGCAGCAGCAGCACCACCCCGGTTGAAAAGCTGCGCGACAAAGCCTGGGTAGAAGCGCATGGTCACACGGCGTCCATTATGGATTATGCCCGCTTCAATTATGTGGCGCAGCCCGAAGATCATATTTCTGAAGCCGGTTTGTTTCCCCGCATCGGCGACTACGATAAATGGGCAATCCGGTGGGGCTATGCGTACAGCGGCGGAAAAAATGAAGAAGAAGATAAGAAAATCATCAACAAATGGGTGATAGACAGCCTGAAAGCTGATCCTCGTTTGTGGTTTGGCACCGAAACAAACCCTTACGATCCGCATTCGCAAACAGAAGACCTGGGCGATAACAGCATGAAGGCAAGCGCTTACGGCATCAAAAATCTGCAGCGCATTCTGCCTCAGTTGCCAACATGGACAAAAGAAGATGCAGATGTATATGAAAATCTCGAAGACATGTATTCGCAGCTTACCCTGCAATACAATCGCTATATGTTTCACGTATTGAAAAATATTGGTGGCATTTACGAAGTGCCGAAAAGCATAGAACAGCCCGGCGATGTATATACGCCAACACCAAAGGCCACGCAGAAAGAGGCGATCAGTTTTTTAAACACACAGTTATTTGAAACGCCATCCTGGTTGCTGGATAAAACCATTCTGAACAAATTCAGCAACCCGGCATCAGCGGAGGCGGTTGGCAACATACAAATTAATGCAATCAACAGTTTGCTTTCCTCTTCGCGGCTGGCGCGCATGGTATATAGCAGCTATCGTTTCAGCGAGCAAAACCCTTATACCGCCGATGAAATGATGAACGATGCGGAAAGCGGCATCTGGAGTGAACTAAAGAGTAAAAAGCCGGTAGATATGTATCGCCGCAATGTGCAGAAAGCATACGCTGAAGCTTTGATAAATATACTGACGCCATCTTCAGGCGGCATCACCATTTCTTTTGGTGCATTGGGACGGTTGGGCAGTACCAACGTAAAAACGTCTGATGTAATGTCCATTGCGCGGGCGCATCTCGTTTCTTTGCGCAGCAAAATTTTAGCTGCCATTCCCGGCACGAGTGATAAAATGAGCAAATATCATCTGCAGGATGTGGCAGAAAGAATTAAAAAAGCCCTGGATCCGAAAGAATAGTTTGTCAAGAGTACATGAAGGTTGATTTTCATTTTTTATTTTTATAGCATAAGGCGTCAGTCATTTTAAAAATGACTGACGCCTTTCTTTATCTGTTATTTCTACACTTTCTTATTACCATAAAAACCGTTTTGCAAAACATTCTTTTAAAACAAATGCTAATCTCTTTCCCGTCCTCAAAATTTACCATACCTTTGCCACCCTTAATTTGTAACCATGAACAACCGGAGAGCGTATGAAATAGCGTTTGTGGGTTTAAAGCCGGGCATTCACGAATACTGTTACGAAATAAACGATAAGTTCTTTCAAAATTACGGCGATCAGGATTTTACCAATTGTCAGGCAAACGCAAAGCTGCTGTTAGATAAAAAGAATGGCTTTATGCTGCTAAAGTTTGATATTGACGGCACTGCCGATGCGCTCTGCGATCGTTGCGGAAATTCAATGACGGTAAGACTTTGGGATGAATTTAATATTGTTGTAAAAATGGCAGACGAACCTGAGAAAATGAATGACCAGGAAGATGATCCTGATGTGTATTATATCAGCAAAGGCGAAAGCCATTTGCAGGTAGCCGACTGGATTTACGAATTTATTAACCTGAGTATTCCGTCGCAGAAAATATGTGCCGATGATGCAGAAGGAAAAAGTACGTGCAATGAAGATGTGCTGAATAAATTGGAACAGATGAAAAGCGAAGCCGACAAAGGCGCCGGTTCTATCTGGAAAGGATTGGAACAATTTAAAAATTTACAATAACAATTTCAATATTTTAAAAAAATCATTTTATGCCAAATCCGAAACGCAGGCATTCGCAGCAACGCAGCGCCAAACGCAGAACACATTATAAAGCAGAAGAGGTAACACTGAGCAAAGACACAACAACAGGCGAATTGCATGTGCGCCACCGCGCTCATGTCAGTGAAGGCAAATTGTACTATAAAGGAAAATTAGTATCTGAAAAAGCGCCTTTGAAAGCATAAATAAGACAACCGTAACTTTTAGATTTCCTCTTTTATTATTAGCTTGCCGGCTATGAATATCGGGATAGACATGATGGGCGGCGATTATGCACCGCTTGAAGCCGTATCGGGCTTACAATTGTATCTGTCTGATAATGCAAAGCCGGCAACTTTATTTTGTATCGGCAACGAACAGCAGGTAACGCCCTTGTTAAATCAATATCAAATCTCGCCAGATGCCGCCCGGCTTATTCATGCGCCGGAAGTGATCGGCTATAACGAGCATCCTACCAAAGCATTAAAAGAAAAACAACAATCCTCCATTGCCATCGGTTTTCATCTTCTTGCCACGGGCAAAATAGATGCTTTTCTTAGTGCCGGCAACACCGGCGCTATGCTGGTTGGCACCATGTACAGCATTAAAGCCATTGCAGGTGTTTTGCGCCCTACTATTTCTACCATTGTTCCCAAAATAAACGGCGCTACCGGTTTGTTGTTAGATGTAGGCCTGAATGCAGATTGCAAGCCCGAACAGCTTAACCAGTTTGCCACCTTAGGCAGTTTGTATGCCGAGCATGTATTGAACATAAAAAATCCAAGAACAGGTTTATTAAATGTTGGCGAAGAAGAAGGCAAGGGCAACATATTGGCGCAGGGGACCTATCCATTATTAAAAGACAATGCTGCCATTCATTTTATTGGCAATGTGGAAGGCAGAGATATGTTTACAGATAAAGCGGATGTAATTGTGTGTGACGGCTTTACCGGTAACGTGATTTTAAAAATGGCAGAATCGCTGTATGACATTTCGGTGAAACGCGGTATTGAAAAAGACGAATACATGAATCGCTTTCATTACGAAAACTATGGCGGAACGCCGGTTCTTGGTGTGGGCAAGCCGGTTATTATTGGTCATGGCATCAGCAACGCCAATGCCTTTAAGAATATGATTCTGGCTGCCGAAAAAATGATTGAATCTAACTTTTGCGATACTATTAAGAAGGCGTTTGCAAGTATTGTTGCTTAAATATTACTTTAGATCATACAAAATATCAGGCTCATTATGAATACCATCGGCTACTTTGAAATACAATCTTCCACACCGCACCGGGATATAAAATTTTACGAAGCCGTCTTTAAATGGAAGTTTATCAAAGAAGAATTTATACCAATCGAATATTACAGAATTGAAACAGAAAGGAAAGCATCAGCGGCGGGCTGCTGCAACGCCCTGCACCAACACCATCAACCGGTGGCGGCACAAACGCATTTGTCTGTTCAATACAGGCAAAAAATTTTGATGAAACAAGTGATCGCATTCTTCAATATGGCGGGCAGGTGGCTTTACCCAAATTCGCTATTCCCGGCAAATGCTGGCAAGGTTATTTTATTGATTTGGATAATAACACATTCGGCATTTTTAAAGCGGACGAAAAGGCAACATGATGAAACAACAGCAAAATGTTACGAAACACATTTTATAATTTCCTTTGATGCCTGAGAATTTTTTTACACCCTATCTGCCTTTTCTTTTTTTAGTTACCGGACTTGCTCTTGTTATCATTTCTGTCTTTTACAAATCTGAAAAAAGCAAATTAAAGCTAACGGGCATTTTAGCTGAAGGGATTGTATTGGAAAAGGAAACCAGCATTCATTTTAGTTATTCATCGGATAATGGAAACGCATCTGCAAAAGACAAAGTAATCGTACGATTTATAACACAAAAAGAGGAATGGATCACAGGCGCTATTCAGCAAGATTTTCAAATTTTTTATACCGGGCAGTATAAAGATGGCGACAAGGTAACCGTATATTATCATCCCGATAACCCAAACCATTTTTATGTTGATACCAAACAATCTGAGCTTACAGGACGAATTGTTATCTCTTTAGCCGGATTGGTTTTTTTATTAATCGGCTTGTACAAATTGTTAGTGTAAAAAACCTGTAAGGTCTCAAATCCCTTACAGGTTTTCACAATTGTCGTTTGCAAAGTTTCGCAACATCTGCGTCTTTTGGCTCAACAAAAAATTACAGCTTAAACCGATATACATCTTCCACTTCCGTACCAGCGGGCATTTCAAATATCGGGTTTATTTTTCCGTCTTTCAGTCCATACACCCAGCCGTGTAAATGCGGCCGCTGTTCCTGCTTCCAGGCGCGCTGAACAATAGAAGTACGCGCTAAGTGTTTTACCTGTTCAATAACATTCAGTTCTACCAACCTGTCAGATTTTGCAGCGTTGTTTTCCAAACCGTTCAGTTCATCACGATACAAGCTATACACGTCTTTGATGTTGCGCAGCCACATATTTAATACATGATCGTAATCGTCATTGCTTAAAGCGGCATTAATGCCGCCGCAGCCGTAATGACCGCACACAATTACGTGCTTTACTTTTAAATGATTTACGGCATAATCCAGCACGCTTAACAGGTTAACGTCGGTTGGTATTACAAGGTTTGCCACATTGCGATGCACAAAAATTTCGCCCGGCTGCGTGTTGGTAATTTCGTTGGCGGGCACACGGCTGTCGCTGCATCCGATCCATAAAAACTCCGGTGTCTGCAAGTGTGCCAGGCGATTGAAATATTCGGGATCATCTTCTGTTTTCTCTTTCGCCCAGGCTTTGTTTTCCAGCAATAATTTTTCGTAGGAAGTCATTGTATTTGGTTTTACATAAATTAAAAAACGGTTTCCGGTTCTGTCATTTCCTGTATTATCTGTTGATGCGAAACCCGGTTCTGGCTTCGCTTGATGGTAACCACAATATTTTTCAGCGTTGCATGTTTATTAAAATCATTAACAACGCCTGCTACATCCTGATCAATAAAATCGGCGCGCATCATATCTATGATCACAAACGAATCGGGCGGCACTTTCTCCAGTTTGCTTTTTAGCAATGGCTTATTTAGAAAAGACACATCTTTTCTAAACCTGAATAAATACCGGTTTTCATCGTGTACAACCAGCAAAGATGTTTTAAAATTACTTCTGATTACAAAAAACAAACCGATAGCAATACCGATGGCGATGCCAATCAGCAAATCGGTAAAAATGATGGCCGCAACGGTAGCAACAAAAGGAAAAAACTGATCGAATCCTTTTTTATAAAATTCCGTAAAAACAGATGGCTTTGCCAGCTTATAGCCGGTATAAATCAGGATGGCGGCCAACGCTGACAGAGGAATTAAATTTAAAACAAATGGTATAAAAGCCACGCACAGCAACAACAACAGCCCATGAAAAATAGCAGACATTTTTGTTTTGGCGCCTGCATTCAGGTTGGCCGATGTTCTTACAACGACAGAAGTTACGGGCAAACCGCCTATTAAGCCTGAAACCAGGTTGCCGATGCCCTGTGCTTTCAGTTCGCGGTTAGTTGGCGTAACGCGGCGAAACGGGTCAAGATTATCTGCCGCTTCAATATTTAACAGCGTTTCAAGGCTGGCAACAATAGCCAATGTAAGCCCCGTTGTCCAAACAACCGGCAGTGTAAAATAGCTGAAATCCGGTGCGGTGAAAAAGGAAAAGAATTCGCCTGCCGATGCGGCAACGGGTATGTTTACCATGTGTTCTTCTTTTAATACAAAGGTGCCGTTGTCAGACATGAAATAACTCATGAGCACGCCGGTTATCACCACAACAAGCGGCGCCGGAAACAATTGAAAAAAGCGGGCTTTTTTATACAGCACTTTATCCCACACAATCTGAACAAAAAGACATGTAATGCCAATAATAAGCGCAAGCGGCGTTATTCGGGCAAACGCGCCGGCAATGCCGCTAAACGTATTGTCGCTGTCTTGCTGCAAAAACGAATTATCGCCTTCATAATCTTTGTCATAGCCAATAAGATGAGGAATTTGCTTCAATATTAAAATGATACCAATGGCAGTGAGCATTCCTTTTATTACGCTTGATGGAATATAATCGCCAAAAACGCCCGCTTTTATAAACCCAAGAATCAGTTGAAAAACGCCGGCAATTACCACCGAAAGCAGAAACGCTTCGTAAGCGGGCATTTTACCAATAGCGATAACAATAATAGCAGTTAAACCCGCAGCCGGACCGCTTACGCTAAGATGCGAACCGCTGAGACTGCCCACAACAATACCGCCAACGATACCGGCAATTAAACCCGAAAAAAGGGGCGCGCCGGAACCCAGCGCAATGCCCAGGCAAAGCGGCAATGCAATTAAAAACACAACTACGGAAGCCGGAAAATCGGATGCCGCATTTTGAAATATTTTTTTCATAAACAATATGTATTGCAGAATACAAAACCGTTTTCTTTATAATGAAAACAGCAACAGTTTTTTGTGAAAAATGAATAAGATAAAATGAAGTACATGCAACCGTACAAACTCTGACAAACAGAGACTATATGATAATAAGCTGATAAATAAAAAAGAAAATCAGGCTGCGTTTGGCGGCGGCGTATGAACGTCTTTGGTATGAAAAGAAGGTAGCGAGATGGCAAAATGAATATATTGGCTGCCTGCGGTTTGAATGAAGCTGAAAGCGGCAGAATCACCGGCAATAAGAAAATCTGTTTTAAAAGGCAACTTGCCTTTTACGTCTTTCATTGCATCATCTGCATCGTGAGGAAGCTCTTCGGTAAACTGGCTGTTGAATAACTGCCTGCCAAGCTGCTGCACCGGCAATAGCTGGATTGTTAGTACCAGTAAACAGAAGAATGTTATAGCTTGCTTTAACTTCATGAACGCGTGCAATATTACAATTGAAACATTTAAAATAGAAGCCTGGCAACAAGTTTAACAGGAATAAAAATGAACAGGGCAGTAAAACAAACCTGCATGACAAAAGCCTGTTTATCCTTTTTTACTTATTTTGCAAACTTACAAAACAAGATATGCAAAAGATACTGGTTACGGGCGGCTGCGGATACATCGGCTCGCACACGATAGTAGACTTAATAGAAAACGGCTATGAAGTAATTTCGATAGACGACAACTCGCGCTCCACTACTTATTTGCTGGATGGCATAGAAAAAATAACCGGCAAAAAGTTGAAAAATTATAAAGTTGATCTGAAAAATTTTGACGAAACGCTTGCCGTTTTTCAGGAAAATGAAGACATCAGCGGCATCATTCATTTTGCGGCGTACAAAGCCGTTGGCGAGTCGGTTGCCGAACCGATTTTGTACTACGAAAACAATTTGTATTCGCTTATCAATATTCTAAAATGCGCAAAGGAGTTTAACGTTCCTAACTTCGTATTTTCTTCTTCGTGCACCGTTTATGGAAACCCCGACAGTATTCCGGTAACCGAATCTTCACCCACAAAAAAGGCGGAATCGCCGTATGGCGCCACCAAGCAGATGAGTGAAGACATCATTACAGATTTTGTAAAAGTTACACCCGGTGTAAACACCATTTTACTTCGCTACTTCAATCCGGTTGGCGCGCATCCTTCTATCAAAATTGGCGAACTGCCATTGGGAAAACCGCAAAACCTTGTGCCTGCCATTACCCAGACTGCCATTGGCAAATTGCCGCAGATGCAGGTATGGGGCGATGATTATGATACCCGCGACGGAAGCTGCGTGAGAGATTATATTCACGTAAGCGATATTGCTCATGCGCACACGCTGGCTTTTGAGTATTTAAACAATAAAAAAAATAAAACCAACTGCGATATCTTTAATCTTGGCAGCGGCAACGGCGTTACGGTGCTGGAAGCCATTCATGCGTTTGAAAAAGTTTCGGGCGTAAAGCTGAATTATAAAATTGGTCCGCGCCGCGCCGGCGATGTGGTTGCCATTTATGCCAATAATCAATTGGCGGTAGATGAACTGGGATGGCATATTCAATACGATTTAGAAGATATGATGCGCACCGCCTGGCAATGGGAAGAAAAAGTAAAAGAAGATGAAAAACTGATGACAAGCCAGAACGCGGTGCTGAATTGAATGTTGATTGTATTACGTATCAGGTAGTATGTATTACGTAGTAAGACAGCAAATTGTATTCATCATTATACTTATTACATGCATACTACTTACATTATATATACTACAACTTTTAAAAATCCAATGTTGCATTCAGCCATTCATCGCTGACAGTCATTTTGTATTTTTTGTAAAAACTGATGGCCGGCTCATTCCAGTCAAGCACCTGCAGCATCATGCCACTGAATCCTTTTTCTTTTCCCTCTTTAATAATTTGTTCAAACAACATGGTGCCGATGCCTTTGCCTCTGGCTTTTTCCGTTACAATAAAATCTTCCAAGTACAGGCGTTGCCCTTTCCAGGTAGAATAGCGAATGTAATACAAGGCAAAACCCAATATAACATCATTTTCTTCCGCTACAAATGCCCGCCAAACCGGGTTTTCACCAAAACCGCTTTCTATAAAATGTGCCGGCGTTACCGTTACTTCGTCCGGTGCGCGTTCAAAAATAGCAAGCTCTTTTATAAGCCGAAGCATGGCTTCGCAATCTTCTTTTACGGCTCGCCGTAGTTTTATATTCATATTGTAAAATAAATAAAACAGGTTGATTATTTTTCATAATCAACCTGTTTTTATAAAAGTGAATCAGCTTATTTTTTATCCGGATAAATTCCTTCTTCATCCGTAATCACATCTTCTTTTTTATCATTGTCTTCTTCTGCCGTTATCTGCGTTTGTGTATCGGAAGAAACGGGTGTTGGAACAGCATGCTCATCGTCTGCTTTTCCCAATGTTGTGGTTGGTCCGCCCTTGGCAGCCATATCTCTTTGCATATCCGGATTTTCGGTAGAAAATCCCAATGAATCTGTTTTTTCGTTTGGCATAACTAAAAGTTTTTATCGTTATTTAATATTTTTTAAAATGTAAATACCGTGCCATGAAATGAGTTGTAAATGGTGCATTAAAAGTGATAAGTAGAAAATGCAGAACAGCTTTTTTACTTACAACATATAACGTACTACTTCCGCCTTCTTATCTTTGCCGCCCTATGAGCATGCAACAAGAAGGCAAACTGCAGGCAATCATTGCCCACGCCAAAGAATATGGTTTTGTTTTTCAAAGCAGTGAAATTTATGATGGCTTAAGCGCCGTATATGATTACGGCCCGTGGGGCAGCGAGCTGAAGAAAAACATCCGCGACCATTGGTGGAAAAGCATGACCCAACTGCACGAAAATATTGTGGGCGTAGATGCCGCTATTTTTATGCACCCGACAACCTGGAAAGCCAGCGGGCACGTGGATAATTTCAGCGACCCGATGATTGACAATAAAGACAGCAGGAAGCGCTACCGTGTAGATCACCTGATAGAAGCGCACGCCGAAAAGCTGGCGATGGAAGGTAAAAAGGAAGAAGAATTTGCACTGCTGAAAACTATGGAAGAGCTGTTGGCAAAAGATGATTTTGCCGGATTAAAACAACTGATTGAAAACAATAACATCAGGTGCAGCGTAAGCGATACGAATAACTGGACAGACATTCGCCAGTTCAACCTCATGTTCAGCACACAGCTTGGCGCGGTGAGCGGCGATGCGGAAACTATTTATTTACGACCCGAAACCGCACAAGGTATTTTTGTAAATTTTCTCAATGTGCAAAAATCGGCACGCATGAAAATTCCATTTGGCATAGCGCAAACCGGAAAGGCATTTCGCAACGAGATTGTGGCGCGGCAGTTTATCTTTCGCATGAGAGAGTTTGAACAAATGGAAATGCAGTTTTTCGTTCGTCCCGGCACCGAAGGTGAATGGTATCAATACTGGAAAACCGAGCGTTTACAATGGCATACCGATCTTGGCATTCCGGCAAGCGAGTATCGCTATCACGATCATGTGAAGCTGGCGCATTATGCCAAAGAAGCCTGCGATATCGAATACAATTTTCCGATGGGTTTTAAAGAAGTAGAAGGCATTCATTCGCGCAGCGATTTTGACCTGACGCAACATCAGACATACAGCGGAAAGAAGATGACATATTTTGATACGGAAGTGAACCGGCACTATATTCCGTATGTGATAGAAACATCCATTGGCCTGGACAGAATGTTTCTGCTTATCATGGCGCATAGCTACGAAGAAGAATCATTAACCAAAGAAGATGGCAATAAAGACAGTCGTGTGGTGCTGCACATTCCGCCGGTTTTGGCGCCCGTTAAACTGGCTGTTTTGCCATTAACAAAAAAAGATGGCTTGCCCGATATCGCGCGTGATATTATGAAGAATTGCCAGCCTTATTTCAAATGTTTTTACGAAGAAAAAGATACCATTGGCAAGCGTTACCGCAGGCAGGACGCGATTGGTACGCCTTTTTGCGTAACGGTAGATTATCAAACGAAAGAAGACGGTACGGTAACGCTTCGCCATCGCGATACCATGCAGCAGGAACGTATACATAAAGATGATGTGCAGAGCAGGTTGTTTGCCATGATTAACGGATTATGATTCGATGTCAGGCGAAAAAATTAATCAGCATTATCACTTTGAATAAGCCATATATAAATGTGATGATAACTATTATCTTTATATTATAATGCCGACAGTTTTATTTATTCTGGTATGGCGACTTTATTTTTATGCAAATGAAAATAATGAACCAATTCATATCCACGCATAGAAAGGTGATATGGAATGTAAATATTGGATTTTAGTTGATGAAATGGATATAAAAGAAGAATTTACATATAATTTGTCGCCAAAAAATAAAAAGGAAATAAGAAAAATTATATTTCAAAATTTTGATTTGTTAACAGACTCATGGAATGATTTTTTTTTAAAAGTCAATATGACAGATACACATAAAATAGAGACAATTTGCTTTAGCCGAGATTTTATTAATATAAATATTGACGGGAACGAACTTACAATTCCACTGGATAAATTATCTCTCAGACTTAAATCTGCATCCGATATAGAAAGAGGAATTTACAAAATTTCTCCTTCAGGTTATGGAATACATTGGCCTTTAATTGATGAAGATATTTCTATTGATGGAATACTTAGAGATTTTGCAAAATAAATTATTCGTCCAACAAAAGTATTTGCAAAAGCCGGGCGAACACAGCATCAATTCCCAATCTTCGCAAATACCCGGGGCGTTAGATGTACAATGCATTAATTTGATAACACCTCTATGTTTATACAATTGATGCAGAAGTAAAAAGAAGAACAAAGAAGTTTGCCATACCTTGGCAGACTAACTTGGCAATCAGAAAGAAACGATTTAAACAGAAATTATTGTAACTAAATTATACGCTCAGCAATTATGTTGCGGCTAATTATCACGCAGTGAGGAGAGCCAAATCGAAGGCTGATTTTTATCAAAAAAATAAATATTGCAGAAGAACCGGATAAACTCCTTTTCTTTCCTGAACTGTTATTCAAATTCAATTAAAAAGAGAAAGGTGTAATTATAATTTTATGTAAAGAAGGTGAAGAACTCCTAAAAATTATTTTTGCCACTATCTATTCATCCGATAGCACTTGAATACATCACACATCTAACATTGTACATTTAACATCATCCGTATAACTCTAAATGCACATCGTATCTGCTATAACCATACGTCAGAATGTTTGCCTTTGCTTCATCAATCATATTCTTCCAGCCGCATAAAAAAAAGTTTCCCGGCGCTTTTTCTTTCATAATGATGTCTTCGTACAAATGATGCACATACCCATGATTGATGCCTGTGTGATCAGGGTTTTCCCGTGAGAAAGTAGGCAAATAATGAAAGCCGTTCATCTCTTTACTTAAGGCTTCCAGTTCTTCTTTGTATAAACAATCCGACAGCAAACGACAACCGAAAATAAGATAGATATTCTGATGCAGAATCTGATGCAGATGAATATAATGCAGCATGGATCGGAAAGGCGCAACGCCGGTGCCGGTACAAATGAGAAACAGGTTTCTGTCTAAGTCTTTCGGCAATACAAATGTGCCTTGCGGGCCGCGCAGAGTTAGCTGGCTTCCTTCCTTCATTTCATTGAATAAATAATTGGTTCCCAAACCGCCTTCCAGCAAGACAATAACCAGCTCAATTACGTTTGTACCATCCGGCCACGAAGCAATGGAATAACTGCGCCATCGCTTGTTTCTCTTCTCATGAATGGGCAAATCGAGCGTTACAAATTGCCCGGGCATAAAGTCAAACGTATCCATGTCTGGTATCTCTATCCAAAACCGTCTCGTATTAAAAGTTGCGTCTTCTATTCTGATTATGGTTCCGGTACGCCAAGGTTCGAGCATAACAATCTTTTTACAAAAATACCATTCGGTAAACACTGTTGCGCTATCTGTGAAAAACAGAATCCTTATACCTTTATCTTATTACTTAATACAGATTCATTATGCCAACGGTTCATCTTATTGTAAAAGGAAAAGTGCAGGGCGTTTTTTACCGCGCCAATGCAAAAAAAACGGCAGACGAAAACGGCATTTCAGGCTGGGTAAAAAACACAAATGATGATTGCGTTGAAATGGTTGCCAGCGGCTCGCAGCAAGCGTTAGAGAAATTTATAGATTGGTGCAAAAAAGGACCGGCAAGAGCCAAAGTAATAGAGGTAATGGTAACCGAAAAAGAAGAGCAGTTGTTTGATGAATTTGAGCTAAAGCGTAAATGATTGAACGAATAACCGCCTTTCCTCCTATTTTTGATTTATGGCATTTACCTGTTCTAACTGCGGCACTCAGTTTACATCGCCTTATTGCCCCGACTGCGGACAGAAAGCCGGTGTCGGGCGACTTACCCTGCACAATATTGTGCATGAGCTATGGCATGGCTTTACACATACCGACAAAGGAATTTTACGATTGTGGTCGGATTTGTTATTGCGCCCGGCAACGGCATATCATAACTATTTTAACGGTAAACGCAAAAGCTATTTCAGCCCGGTTGTTTTCTTTCTGTTATCGTTCGGTTTTTATATTTTTTTCGATCAGAAGGTGTTCGATTATCAGGATCATGTAAACCTGATACAAACCGGTCATTTATACAACAATGAAGTAGGGCGGTATGTGCAGGAACATTCAAAATATATGGCACTTGTTTTATTGCCGATAGAATCGCTGTTAACATGGCTGCTATTTTACAAACGTTATAACCTGGCAGAATGTATAACATTCTGGCTGCTTTGCGTTGCCTTCAGCAATACAATTCTTACTTTACTAACACCCGTGAGATTGTTGTTTATCAATTACAAAGCGACAACAGATTATTTAATAAACCTGATTTCTATTGCTATTTTTTTGTGGCATGGCGTTGCTGTTTTTGGTAAACCTCTTTTAAACAATTTAAAAATTGCAATTATTGTTTTACTAATCTCGATTGCAAGCGTTTACAATATTTTTTATTTTTTAGGATTAAAATATCCTGTCGTTTATCCAACGTTTTGGCAGAGTATTAAAATAGTGTATGCTGATAAATCTGTTTCCTACTACAAAGGAAAATTTACGATTGAAGAATAAATATTTGATTATATAATTTCCATTTCCTTTTCTGCTGCCAGTCTCGTTATATCCGCTTCTTCCAGCACAATTCTTTGCGGCGTATTGGTAGCATCGTATTTCCATTTTATCAGCCGGATGCAACCGTTGTCTATTTCAATACCGGTAATATCGCCATCACTGAAACAGCAGCAGCCGCTGTTAAAATAATTGGGTTTAAAGCCGGTAAAATCCGGCAGCACTTCGCCTTTCTGAAAGCGGTGATTGATATGCGATTCAATCTCGGTAACAATTTTTTCGTCGTTCTTTTTTTTCGCTTCCGCCAGTCTGTTGTATAAGCGTTCCATCAACGTTAACGATTCAAAAACCGGCTGATGCGTATGACCCGTAATCAGCGCAATATTGTTATCGCTGCTCCATTCATACATCAGTTTGTTGTGTTCTGTTTTCAACTGCGTATCATAAGCCGGTGTGTTGGGATTGATTTCTAAATATGCCTGCAATCTTGCCCATATTTTTGATACGAACCATTTGCTGAACCAGTTGCCATCGCTTTGCAAATCGCCCTGATGGCCGTGCGTGAGATAGATTTGAAACGGCCTGCCGGCAATGGTTGTTTGCAATATTACGCCTTCATAGATGGTTACTTCTTCACCATAAATATCTTTCAGTTCAAAAGATGCCAGCGGATCATTGTCCCAATACAAATCGTGGTTGCCGAATACCTTAACGAACTTCTTTTTTTGCAGAAACAATTTTTCTTTTTCAAACGAAGAAACATTGCTTTTTTTTACAGGCGGCAATGTGTTTTCCCACAGCTCTTCGCTATCGCCGAGATTGATGTAGAAGTAATTGTTCTGATAATAATAATCTAACGCAGCGAGATAGTTTTTTTCGTTTGAAGCAAAATCATCAGCGCCGTTTTTCGCGCCTTTGTGCTGGTCTGATAAGATGACAAACTGATCGGTATCTGAATTGAATGAAAGTGTGATTCCTTTCTTTGTTTTACCCGAAAGAATATCCTGGTGAAGCTGCGTAAGAGAATCGAATACACGTTGTTTATCGGGCCGGGACGAGAACTTGTTGGCAAGCGTAATGATCGGTTTTCTCAAAAGATTCTGCAGCAGCTTTCGCATTGTTTAAAAATAGAGAAGAAAAAGAGAGTTGTAAGAAGTTGTTTTATATGATGTGTAATATCATCACCTATTCAAATTTTCCAAATCCTTCAATATTGCGGTATGGCGTGGCAAAAAAATGATTTACCACTTCGTTAAACTGGTCTTTTTTAAAAATGGGCGTAGAATGCCCGGAATCAGGAATAATCCACAGGTAAGATTTGGGAATGTTTTCCGCAATCAGCAGGGTATGCTGCGGTCGTATCACATCGTGGTCGCCACTTATTACAAGCGTGGGGCAGGCGATGGTTTTTAATTGTGCTGCCGGAATATGAGGTTCATAAGACAGCAGGTGCGCCAGCTTCATATCATTCTTTATTTTGGGCGTTGGCTCCTTGCTTTTCAGCGTGGCGTTATAGTTCATAGCCCAGTTGTAAACAAACGGATCTACGGCGCTTGTATCGGGCGTTAGATTGGCTCCGGTAACCGCCAGTTTTTTTACTTTGCCGGGATGGCGCATGGCAAGCAGCAAACCATTGATGCCGCCATCACTCCAGCCGATTACATAACACGAATCGAGATGCAAAGTATCTAATAAAGCATTCAGATCATCCGTCATCATTTCATAACTAAGCGAATCGCCGCCGTCAACCGATTTTCCCTGCGCACGGCTATCGGCAAGTATCACTTTATAATGCTGCGAGAAATAGGGAATCTGGTATAAAAAATTATTGATAGAACCGCCATTGCCATGAATGATGAGCAGCGGCTCGCCTTCACCATAGGTTTCGTAATACATGCGAAAGCCACGTGTGTTCAGGTAACGGCCGGCTTTGTCATTACGCCCGTACATACTTGTATCAAACGACGATTGCCCGCAGGCAATTTGCGTAAGCGAAAGACAAATAAACAGCAGGTATAAAATATATGTTTTCATAATCATTTTAGCCACAAAGCCACGAGAACACGAAGGAAACAAATGATAATTTTTGTGCCTTGGCGGCTTTATTGCAGAATTTTATTGTTCAAAATAAGCCAGCGTTCCACCCACCCATTCGCGGTTTTGATTGTATCGAACGCCAATCATTTTTCCTTTGCTCAGGCGGGCTAAATTTTGCGTTGCCACAGGCCGCGCTTCGCCTTCTTTCCAGAAATAAAAAATGCGTATCTCGGCTTTGGCAGGCACATCAGGCGTTGGAATGATGTTGGCATAAGTTACTTTACGCTGTAAAATCCAGTTGTGCGGGTCGTTTACTTTTTCTACGTCTTCTTTGGTTACATCAATCACCACACCTTGACCGGCAAAAGAAAACAACGGTTTTAATACATAATTTCCAAGGTCTCCGGGCAATGTTTTTATATCGCTTAAAAAGCGGGTTTCGGGCACGTAAGGGTGATGAATATACGGCAGCGTGAACTTGCTGATGCGGTAAAACCAGTTGGGATGCGGCGCCCATTCCACATCTAAATTTTCTAACAGCAGTTTTCCTTTTTCCTGAACTTCATTGCTTTGCTGCTGCAGATCATCAAAGATGATGCGGTTATAAATCCGCTTTACCTGTATTTTTCTGCCATTATTTTCATAATACAATCTATCGCCTTCCTGTATCAGTTCCATCAGGTCAATAACCGGTATTCCCAGGTATTCTTCGGTATAGTAAAAATCAACCCTTGTCTTTTGCCGGTGTGGTAAAATTTCAAGCAGAATTACATTCTCCGGGTTCTCATCTTTTACAATAATCTCTTTTAATAATTGCAGGTATGTGTCTTTGGTAAATCCGTTTAAATAAGAAGAATATCCGTCGGGAATGGTAAGGTATTTTCTTGCCATTTCGTCCTGCAAAACCTGGAAAGCGAATAAGGTGGGGAAGCCCTGCATTTCTATCAGTTGCGGTTCTGCTTCGCCCTGTTCGTTAACACACACGCCAAAATCGAACGCAATAAAATGCGTATGCGCATTTTCGCCGGGCACTTTGACTTCGGGCGGAATGGCGTGCGCGGTTAATGCTTTAAAATTATAACCGGTAATAACATCTACAATGCTTTCGCAGGCGGCCAGCATTTTTTGCGTAAAATCTTTACTTACAAACAGCGGCGTTTCGGCAATGCGAAACTGCAACGCATCGGGATAACGGTTAGATAATCCGGCAACATAAGATTCATACTTTGCTTTATCGAAATGATTGTTGTACCAGGTGCGTATCGCTGTTACCATAAGCTCATTTTGAAAAACTTAAAAGTACGAAACGGCAATTATCTGATAGAAAGAATATTAGTGAGAAAACAAGCCGAAGCCGGTTGCCTGCTTATTCTTTCAACATATTCCTGCTGCCTTCCGCACCTCTGCCGCCATCTTTCCAGGTTCTGATTTTTGTAAACGGAAGCTTTAAAAGATGCTTCACGGTTAATTCGTTTTCATCGTGATATACCGGCACGCCGATTACTACCTTATCCTGATGAATGTTTAAGCGAACGGTTTTGTGAAGCCTGTCCCAGAAAGAAAAAATGGTTGCATAATTACTGTCTGTTTCATCTTTAATCATGGAATGATGAATGCCGTGCATGCGAGGCGTTACAATCAGTGTATTTAGCCATCGTTCAACGCGAACGGGCAGCTTTGTATTGCTGTGATGAAACTGTGTTTCGGCTTCAAATACAATTTCATAAATCAGCACCATAAGAGGTGAAACGCCAATTAATAAAACGATTGCGCCGCGAAAAACAACCGAGCCAATCATCTCGCCGAAATGAAAGCGAAACGCGGTGGTTATATCCATATCAAGATCGGTATGATGCACCAGGTGAAAGCGCCACATCAGCGGCATACGATGCAAAATAATATGCCACCAGTAAATGCTGTAATCAAGCAAAATAAATGCGATGATGTTTTCGGTCCATTGCGGGAAACGGTATAAATAATTGATACCAAAATGCCAGCTTTCATTTTCTGTTGCCAGCCACACCAAAGCCGGTATCAGCATCAGCCGCAACAGCGCAAAAGCGGGAATGGAAAGCACCGTATTAATAATAATTCTTTTAAACTGCCGCTGCACCCTGCGCCGCAATCTGAAAACGCTTTCAACGATAAATAAAACAACAAGAATGGATGAAAGGATAATGAGGCCGTATATATCAAAAACGCGGTGAATCATTGTGTTTTTTTTGTTTGCAAAGATGATGTTGCCCTAAAATAAAACCCGGATGGATGCAACATCTGTATGTGTAAAAGAAGCATTTTGTTCAGGTTTTGGATTTGATTTTTCTATACGTTGAAAAGGCGCCGTACGCCACCAGCACCGCGATAAAAATATACACCCACACCGGAATATTTTCTCCCGCGATAATTAAATAAATATACGCGGAAACAAAGCACAAACCCGTTAGCAGCAATGGAATTACAAACGATTTTTTTTGTTTGATGTTTCGTATTGTCCACCCGAGACAGAGAAAAAACAAAGGAATGGCACCCACATAAATACCACCGAAAATATATGGATTCACGTGATATTTTTCGCCCAGACTTAAAAACCATTCTTTGCAGGTTTGCCACCATTCCATCATCTTACTGTGTTTTTATTTGATTGCTTTTCTTTATCAGTTGAATACGTTAAAAGCCAGTCGCAAAAGCTTTTTTATTGTGCCGGTAAGGCTATTTGATTTGTAATCTACAATGAGGCTTTGATTGATGCGCGAAGCAACCGGGTAAGGATAAATTTTATTAAATACGGCATTTATATGTAAGCCTTGCGCATTGGCTAAAATCAGTTCCTGCACCAGCTCGCCGGCATTCGGCGCAATCATGCTTCCGCCTAAAATTTTTTGCTTTGCAAACCAATTGCCTTTGCTGATATACAGGATGGTTTTTGAATATGCATAATCATCCGTTACCGCCCGGTCGTCTTCCGAAAAATCTTTTTCCAGTTTTATATAATTGAGGTTTCGTTTTTTAATCTGCGATTCATTCAGCCCGAAGGTTGCCAGTTCAGGATCGGTA
Source organism: Ilyomonas sp. (assembly GCA_965219515.1). Taxonomy (GTDB): domain Bacteria; phylum Bacteroidota; class Bacteroidia; order Chitinophagales; family Chitinophagaceae; genus Ilyomonas. Next base: position 3,599,575 of record OZ244776.1, on the reverse strand, counting down.
AATGTTACCCACGACATGTTGTCGTTCGTAAGTTTTTTCTTAAGCGGCGAAAAAAGATTGTTCAGAATAATCCGCCCGTGAAATTCTGCCGCATGAGAAAACTTTAAATCGCCGGCAATATCACCGCAAACCATTACATCTGTGTTGGTTGTGCGAAGCCGGTTGTCGGTTACAATTTTGTTGTCTTTTACTTCAATGCCAGCTTTGTGCAATTGCAAAGGTTCTAATATCAATTCTCTTCCGGTTCCTGCAAATACCGCATCAAAATGTTGTATAAATGTGTTGCCGTTTTTTTGTATTATTACAGCTTCTGTTGGCGAAGAAAACTTTTGAATGGAGGCATTCAAATAAAACTGCACACCTTCTGCCTGTAAACGTTGCAACAAAACAGCGGTAAGGGTTTCTTCATCATGCTCTAAAATTCTGTCTTTGGTTTGAACAACCGTTACAGCGCTTCCCAGCCGGTTCATGGCCTGCGACAATTCTATACCAATTGGCCCGGCGCCAACAACCAGCAATCGCCTGGGAAGTTGTTTAATGTGGAAGACATTTTCGTTGTCATAATAAGCTATATTTTCAACGCCCGGCACATTTAGTCCGGCGGGTTTTGACCCCGTTGCAATCACTATTTTTTTCCCGGAAAATATTTCTTCATTTACAGCTACCTCATTCCTTCCTTCAAAACGCGCATCGCCCAATGCCACTTCAACACCTTGCTCTTTCAGCCATTTTGCATTCTCGTGACGGCGTATAATATTCTGCCTCGCGCTTACATAACCTAACGCTTTTTCTATGTCTGCCTGCCCGCTAACCTGCATCCCGAATGCTGTGGAAAGCTTTGCCTGGTGCACGATACGCGAAACATGAATGAGCGCTTTACTGGGCACGCATCCATCGTTCAAACATTCGCCGCCGATATCTTTATCGCTTCTGGCAATCATCAGCACCTGAAAACCTGCCTTCGCCATAAACAAGCCAACACTTAATCCGCCGGAACCTGCACCGATGATAATGATGTCGAATTGTTTGTTTCGCATATTGACAGACAAATTTTTTTCTTTGAAAAAAGATAGTTTACTTTTATAACAATTAGAAAGCCATTTAATCAATCACCAACAAAAACACGTATTCCTATGAAAGTTTCAGCCATGACCGGTTTTATTGCCGGGTGTATCGGTGCCGTTGTACTTGCCGTTATCATGTATATAATGAAAGCCGCAGATATGGGAAACCCGGCTTTTGTAGATATGTATCAGGGAATGACGCATAGTACTTCATCATCGGATGATGTGATCGCTGCCATCCTTTTTATCATCGCCGGCGGCATCTGGGGAGTCATCTTTGCTTTGCTGGTAAAAAATCCAACTTTGCTGAAAGGTTTTTTATTCGGAATTCTGCCAACATTATGGCTTTGGACGGTTGTGAATCTGGCGCTGGGCAAGCCGCTCTTCAATGGCTTTGAATTAAAAGGTTTGATTTTGCCATTGGTTTTTAATATGGTGATCTGGGGCAGCATTACAGGCTGGTATTGTGCGCAGCAAGTGAGAAAAGTTGCCGTGTAACGATGTACAAACAATCAAAATGCAGGCTGATTGTTTTCATTGCTTTTTACAATTTATCCTGCACCATCAGCTTCCTGTAAGTGGTTACCAGTTGTTGCTGGCTATAACCCAGATAATACATTATATAGATGAGAAAAAAGATGCCCTGCGTCCGGTAAATTCCATTTACCAGATATTTTCTCGCAGAAGTTAATACCGGCTTCTTTACAACCGTAAATTTTCCGTTTCTTTTGAGTCGTTTTATGATTTCCTGATCTTCCATCACGATGTGCGTTTCGCAAAACCCGCCCGTTTGCTCAAACCGTTCTCTCGTAACAAACAAGCTTTGATCGCCAAAGCGAATGGCGTTTATATCAAAACGGGTAAACCAGGCATTGGCTTGTAAAAACCAGTGCGGGTGATCGAATTGTAAACGAAAGCAACCGCACGAAAATCCTTGTTTGTATGCCTGTAAAACAGATTGGGTAAAGCCGGCCGGCGGAAGGCTGTCGGCATGAAGAAAATAAAGAATATCGCCTTTTGCCAGCGTTGCGCCTTTGTTCATTTGCGCAGCCCGGCCTTTTCGCTCACTGATGATGGCAGTGGCTTCGTATTGTTGTGCAACAGCAATTGTTTCATCGCTGCTTCCGCCATCAACAACAATAATTTCCGTTATCAGATTATCCCTGTCGTTGCCCCTGACGGCGGTTATGGTTTTGGCAATCTGATCTGCTTCGTTGTAGGTGGGAATAATGACACTAATCATACAGCCAAATGGTATAACATTTAAATTAGCGGATGTAAAAATCTGCATCAGTATCGAGCCATCAGTTCATCTTTATAACACCACAGCCAGCGCTCGTTGGGCTCGGCTGATGATACTACCGGATGACCGGTGCTATGAAAATGTTTTGTTGCATGTTTGTTTGGCGAGCTGTCGCAACAGAGCGTAACGCCGCATTGCTGGCAGGTTCGCAAATGCACCCAGTGTGAACCTGTTTTGATGCATTCTTCACATACATGTTTCTTCTCAACTTTTATGTCTTTTACCACCCTGAGATGTTGGCATATATTATTCATCATTCTTATTTTAAATTTCTGCCAGATATTTATGAACAAAACTGATTGCCATAGAGCCTTCGCCAACTGCGGAAGCCACACGGTTCATGGCGCCGGCACGAACATCGCCGGCTGCAAACACACCGGCGCTGCTGGTTTCCAGCAAATACGGATCGCGCGGCTGCTTCCATATTTTTTTGAAATCGTCATATTCTGCCAGTTCTCTTCCCGTTTCTAAAAAGCCTTTTTCATTTTTAATAATATCCGTAGCAAGCCAGTCGGTGTAAGGTTTTGCGCCAATAAAAATATAGAGCGCATCAGCATGTTCGGTGCGTACTTCGCCTGTGTTTATATTTTTGATATTCAGCTCTTCCAGCCGTTCATTGCCTTTGGCTTCCATCACTTCGCAGCAGATGCAAACCTGTATGTTGGGTGTACTGGTTACCTGGTCAATAAGGTAAGATGACATGGTATGAGAAAGGCTGTCTTTTCTGATTAAGATATTTATCTGCTTCGCAAATTTGGAAAGATACATGGCAGCCTGCCCGGCCGAGTTGCCGCCGCCTACTATGAACACCACATTGTCTTTGCACGAAGAGGCTTCCGTAATGGCAGAACCATAATAAATGCCTGCGCCTGTAAATTGCGAAACGCCCGGCGTGGACAATTTACGGTAATCTACGCCTGTTGTGATAACGATAGATTTTGTATTGATTTCCTTATTATCGTCCAGGATGATTTTTTTATAATTGTCTTTTACCTGTATCGCTTTTACCGACTGCGGCGAAAGAAATTCCGTGCCAAACCGCACCGCCTGGCTGATGGCGCGCCGCGTTAAATCGGCGCCGCTTAACCCTTTGGGAAAGCCCAGATAATTTTCTATCCGCGAGCTGGTGCCGGCTTGCCCGCCGGGCGCGTTCCGTTCAATCAGCAAAGTTTTTAACCCTTCCGAAGAGCCGTACACCGAAGCTGCCAAACCGGCCGGTCCGGCGCCAATAACCACCACATCATACACTTCATTTTTCGCTTCCGGGTTTAGCCCGATGCGCTTTGCCACATCAATCAGTTGCGGATTTACAATCACCGTTCCGTCTTCGAAGAAAATGGCAGGCAACTCTTTGGGTTCAATATGATTTATCTGCATCAGTTGTTTTGCTTCTTCATTGTTTATATCGAGCCACTGATAGGAAACAAGATTGCCGGACAAAAATTCTTTTATCTGATGGCTTTTGGGCGAAAACCGGTAACCGATAAGCCGGATGCCTTTAAAATCGGGGCGAAAATTATTTTGCCAGTCATCCAGCAAATCGTCAATCACCGGATACAGTTTTTCTTCCGGCGGATCCCATGGCTTCGTTAAATAATAATCGAGCTTTACTTTGTTGATGGCTTTGATGGCAGCATCGGTATCAGAATAAGCGGTGAGCAGCACCTTTTTCGCTTCGTCGTACACTTCCATTGCCTGTGCTAAAAAATCAACGCCATCCATCTCCGGCATCCGCTGATCTGAGATAAACATGGCTACATCTTCGCCACGGTTTTTCAGCTCCCGCAAACTGTCTAAGGCTTCCTTTGCCGACGAAGTGCTGAGCACGCGGTAATCCTGCCGGTATTTGTTTTTTACATCTCTTGTGATGGCGCGCAATACCTGCACATCATCGTCTATTACAAATAAATATGGCTGATTCATGTATAATTTTTATTCGGATTTGTTTATTCCGCAGATTTCACAGATACATATAGAAAGATAACAAGTTATCTGTTTAAGTCAGCACCATCTGCATGGTTGTTTTTAATCATAGTTTCAAATTGTTTCTCAGTTATTCATAGGAAAACACACTTCAAATTCTGTTGCGCCAGGCTCTGACTTTACCTTTACCGAACCATTGTGCTGACGTATAATGCGCGAAACCACATCAAGCCCGAGACCGGTTCCTTTTCCCATTTCCTTGGTGGTAAAAAAAGGATTGAAAATTTTATCTTTCACATCATCCGGTATGCCGGAACCATCATCTCTGATGTACACTTTTACAAAGCGGTTGTCGTGAATGGTTCGGATATCGAGATTGCCGTTTTTATTTATTTCCATCGCATCAATGGCATTGTCTATGAGGTTGGTCCAAATCTGGTTTAATTCGCCGGGAAACGCTTTTACTTTTGGAATGGTGGCATCAAAATTTTCATGTACCGAAATGCCTGCTTTCTTCAGTTTATAGTTGAGCATCGTAAGCGTATTGCGGATGCCGGTATGAATATCAATCATCTGCTTGTCTGTTTCTTTGTCCATAAATGTGAAATTCTTTACGGCGCCCACAAGCTCGGAGATTCTTTCAGAAGACGTGCGTATGTCTTCCGCCATTTTATTGGTTACCATAAAATTGCTGATCCATTTTACAATAATGCCGGTTTCATTGTCACCCGAACATGATTTCAATGTATTCAAATCACCGGTGGTAAAGCCGGCTTCTGTTAAGCCTTCCGTATCAATATCAGGCAGATTATTATCGTACAGCCAGTCAGAGATTTCATCTTCCCGTTCTGCTTTTTGCAACATGCTTAATTCAGTTCTGTCGTTATGAATTTTCGTGGTAATCAGTTGCTGAATGTTATCAATTTTTTCGGCGCTGATTTGCAAGGCAGACAAAGCTTTAAAAAAATCAGGCAACTGCTGAACCTGCTTTTGCAACAAAGCTGCCGCGCGCGTAATGGCTGCCGCAGGATTGTTTAATTCATGCGCCAGACCGGCGGATAATTTACCCAAAGCAAACATTTTTTCGTTCTGCTGCTGAACAGAAGTGGTTTCGCGAACGCGGCTTGTCATCATGTGTACGAGGGCTTCCGTTAATTCATAGTTTTTATGCACCGATTCTTTTAATGCGGCGGCAGAGCAAATAAAAATACCGGATGGCTGCAGGCATTCGCAGAAGCCGATTGCCGTGGTAGCTCTCGAAAACGGAAGATAACCCGTAACATCGCCTGAATTGAACACAACAATTTCTCTTAGTTTGCCGGATTGCACCGTGCAGATCCTGATTTTTCCATTCAAGACAATAAACAGTTTATCAATCGGGTCGCCAATATTAAACACGTTATCGCCTTCCTGCATTTCCTTCACTTCACCGGCATCGGCAAGCCATTGCAACTGTTGTTGCGGCACAACGGCAAACTCAGGCACTATTTTTAAATCTTCAACCGAAGCCTTGCTCATGCTTTGCTTTATTTAAAATTACGGCAAAGTTAAGTAGCCGCAATATGGTTAGCACGATAAACTATTGTTACGTCAATTAATTGGTGCCGCATGTTCAGTTGATACCAATCGGATAAGGAAGATATTTGATATTGTGATATGGAAACTTAGGCTGAGATTGCATTTTGATAACATGGTTCAGACCGTTTTCATTTTCTAAATGGCATAAGACAGATTGCTCATGAAAGAAACTTGGACAAAGACTGTTTGTTACGGCAGGATAGCTTTTAGGTATGGCAAATCGTACTCGTTGTCCACGTCGTGCAAGGTTGGCAACAGCGCATGAGTAAGGTTATTTTTACCGCACCGGTGAATGGTTTCGCGCAATACATTTTTTGTGCTCCACGCCATATTGTTGAATAGATGCTCATGCACTTGCTTCATACCTAACAAATAATAACCGCCATCTGCTGCCGGACCAATTATAACATCGTAATTCTCCAGTTGATCGAAAGCATTATGCAGAATTTTTGTTGTTAGTTCAGGGCAATCGGTGCCGATAATAATTACTTTCTGACAACTTTTTGTAAAACAGTAAGCAAAGGCATTCAGCATTCGCTCACCTAAATCAAACCCTTGCTGCACCTGTTTTTCAGACACGTTGCTCCAATTATCATTTTGCAGAATTTCATCGGAATAAAAAACAATTTTATCGCAATCCAACTGTTGCGTTACGCTGTTTGTATAATGCAATAATTCTTTATAAATTTCTATCGCCTTTTCATGACCGACCGTTGCTGCCAGTCTTGTTTTTACTTTGCCACACACCATATTTTTAACAAAGATGATTAGCGCATGTTTCATCATAAGGCTAAGATGGTTTCGTATAAAAGTTTACTGAGCTTTTCATCGGCTTTGGCTGCCGTTTCAATAATCTCTGCTATGTTCACCGGCTGCAGATGATCCGGGTCGCATTCGTCCGTTATTACCGAGATGGCAGCGCAGGGCAATTGCATGTGCGCCGCCGCAATTACTTCCGGAACGGTTGACATGCCTACCATATCGGCGCCAATAATTTTAAGATAGCGATACTCGGCCCGGGTTTCTAAATTTGGCCCGTTTACGGCTGCATAAACGCCGTTTTGTAAAGAGATGTTCAGCTCATTTGCTTTGGTTTGCAACCGCGTTGTTAAATACGCATCATAGGGCTCGCTCATATCAGGAAAACGGGAACCCAAAGCGTCATCGTTCTTACCGGTTAGCGGATTGCCGGATTGTAAATTGATGTGATCATCAATCAAAACCAAATCGCCTTTTTTATAACTGAGATTGATGCCGCCGGCGGCATTGGTAATGAATAGATACTGCACGCCAAGCAACTTCATCACGCGAACCGGAAACACTACCTGCTGCATGGTATAGCCTTCATACGCATGAAAGCGACCCTGCATAACAACCACTTTTTTATTTCCGATATTTCCATAAATCAGATTGCCTTTGTGAAACTCAACCGTTGCTGCCGGAAAGCCGGGAATATCGGTATAAGGTATGCTTTGTTCAATGTCAATATGATGTAACAGACGATGTAAACCTGTTCCGAGAATGATGCCGACAGAAGGCTGAATGATGTTTTTATCGCGTAAATATTCTGCCGCATTGTGGTAATTGTAATTCATTTACATAAAGTTTTTTTTCTTACAGATGGCACGGATAAACACAGATTTTTCAATGAATTGCTTTTGCATTTATCTGTGCTATCTGTGAGACCTCAAGTAACGAACAAAAAAATTTTCTCTCACGGATAAACAAAAACGAAAACATCTGTGCTTTCTGTGTTATCTGTGAGAAATATTTGGGTTATCTGTGAGATACATTTCAGGTAACTGCGCCGCCGCAACTACTGCCTGCGCCCGCCGTGCAGCCAAAGCAGTGCTGCCCGACAATGATATTTCTGTTGTTCAATTCATTCAGACTAAATTTGGAAATATGCCTGTTTGCGCCATTCACTTTTAAATCCAGCATCTGGTTAAAATCGCAGTCGTACAGATACCCATCCCAGCCAACAGAAATGGTATTCCGGCACATTACATTCGCCGCCGCCGAGGGATTGTAAGCGCTCAGTAATTTTTGCATGTACGATTCATAATTGCCGCTCGTAAGAAGATAATCGAGATAGCGGCTGATGGGCATATTGGTAATGGTAAAAAGATGATTGAATACAATGCCGTACCGCTTTTGCAAAGCCTCTTTGTATTCTTTTTCCAAAGCCTGCTGCGATGCCGGTAAAAACGATCCGGCGGGATTGTAAACCAGATTTAAAACCAGGCCGCTGCCTTCTTTTCCATAACCTGTGGCATTCAGCATTTGCAGGGCTTTGATGCTGTCTTCAAACACGCCGTTGCCGCGCTGCCGGTCTGTTCTGTCCTGCGTATAAAACGGCAAAGAAGAAACCACTTCGGCATTGTGCCGTTTGTAAAATTCAGGCAGGTCGTAATATTTTTTATTGGCAACGATAATGGTAAGATTGCAGCGTACAATCACATGCCGGTTCAGCTTTACAATTTCTTCAACAAACCAGCGAAAATCCGGGTTCATTTCAGGAGCGCCGCCGGTAATATCAACCGTATGTAAAGAAGGATTGCTTTCTAAAACGCGCAAGCACTGTTGCATGGTTTCGCGGGTCATGATTTCTTTTCTGTCGGGGCCGGCATCTACGTGGCAATGCCTGCAAACCTGGTTGCACATCTTGCCGATATTAACCTGAAAAATTTCAATCTGCGTAGGTTTCAGCGGCAATAACCCCGCTTCTTCAAGCTTTTGCTGAAACGGCACAAGACTAAAACCATCATCTCTTTCCTGCTCTAAAACGGCAAGCTGCTCGTGCGCATCTGCAAGTATATTATGTTGTGCGTGTAATGATTTCATAGCTAAATTTTTCTATCGAAAATGTTTCTCACAGATAACACAGAAAGTAGGTAAACGTATCACCATTCATTAAAAAATCCGTGTTCATCTGTGTTATCTGTAAGAAACTACATTGCTATCTCTTTTATTTTGTTCATCATTTGCACGCCATGCACCAGCGAAGCGCCGCCCCTGATGGCAGCCGCCACATGAACGGCTTCCATCATTTGCCCTTCGCTCCAGCCTTTTTCAAATGCATCAGAGCTATATGCATCAATGCAATACGGGCATTGCACCGCATGAGATACGGCCAAGGCAATTAACGATTTCTCGCGGGCTGTTAATTCGCTGTCGGCAAACACTTCGCCATAGTAAGCAAAGAATTTTTCACCCATGCTTTTCTGAAATTCTGTGATGTTGCCAAATTTTTTCAGGTCTTCTGCGTCGTAATAACTGTTGCTCTTCATAGATGTGTTTTTAATAAAACAAGATCTGTGAAATTATTGAAACAAAAATTACAATCCGGCATTTTAACGCAATGCCTTTTTTGTTTTGAAGCGTTGCGATACGGTTTAACGTTGCTGCGCCACTTCTTCAGGCATTGTTTCTTCTTTCCGATCGCTTTGCCGGGCAATAAGATCGGCTATCAATGCTGTCCATCCGGTTTGATGATTTGCACCTAACCCCTGACCATTATCTCCATGAAAATACTCATAAAAAAGAACAAGGTTTTCATTGCCATTTTGATTATAAAACCAGTTGTAACTGCCATTGTATTTTCGGTTTCCGTTGCCGTCTTTTTTAAACAGGGTAATGACGCGTTTGGTAAGCTCGTCGGCTACATCAGACAAATTCATTTTGTTGCCCGAACGGGCAGGAAATTCTACCTGCAAATCATCGCCGTACCATCCGCCGTATTTTCGGATAGATTGAATGAAAAGATAATTCATCGGCATCCATATCGGGCCGCGCCAGTTGCTGTTGCCGCCAAACATGTCCGACGTAGAATCGCCGGGATCGTATGCGATGGTATATTCGGTATCGTGTATGGCAATTGTATAAGGATTGTCTTTGTGATATTTGCTTAAAGCACGTATGCCGCCATCAGACAGGAACTCTGCTTCATCCAGCATGCGCTCTAATAAATAAACCAGTTTCTGCGGGCGTATCAACGACAGTAAAATATCGTTGCTGCCATCGCGCTCTTCGTTTGGCCAATATTTATTATGACTTTTTCTGTATTGCTCAAAATGCTGAACCCTTTTCTTAAAACCGGGCAGCTTGTCCCACTTCTTTTTATCAATTACCGAAACGGCGAACAACGATGTAAGACCTACAATAGACTTTACTTCCAAACGCTGCGGCTCGCTGCCAAGAACAGAGAGCACGTCGTAAAAAAACTTATCGTCTTCGCTCCACAAATGATGCTCGTTGATAGATTCTGCAATCATCACAAAATGTTCAAAAAAGCGCGTTGCCGTGTCTTCAAAAGAAGAATCGTGCACCGCAATTTCAAGCGAAATATCAAGCATGTTCAGCGCATACGTTCCCATCCAGCTTGTGGCATCTGCCTGTTCCAGCAGACGGTCGTGCCCGGGAAGGCTTCTGTTAAAAACGCCGATGTTGTCAAGACCCAGAAAGCCGCCTTCAAAAATATTATTTCCTTTGCGGTCCTTGCGGTTCATCCACCAGGTAAAGTTGATGATAAGCTTATGAAAAATCTTTTTCAGAAACACAATATCGCCTTCGCCTTTTTGCTCTTTTTCTATGTTATAAACCTGCAGGGCAGCCCACGCATGAACCGGCGGATTTACATCGCTGAAATTCCATTCATAAGCCGGTAACTGACCATCCGGTTTCATATACCATTCGCGCATCATAAGCAGCAACTGGTGTTTTGCAAAAGCGGCATCTGTTTTGGCAAAAGCAATGCATTGAAACGCCAGATCCCATGCAGCATACCACGGATATTCCCATTTATCCGGCATCGAAATCACATCTTTGTTTTTAAGATGAAGCCAATCGCTGTTGCGCCCGCTTAGCTTGTTTTCATTCACTTCCGTAATGCCATCTGTCGAGTGCAGCCATGCTTCCACATCAAAACAATAATATTGCTTGCTCCACAGCAAACCCGCCATTGCCTGGCGTTGTATATTCTTCAGATCGCTGCTTTGCTGCGGTAAAACAGCGTCGTAAAACGCATCAGCTTCCTGTTTGCGAAGCGCAAAAATATCTTCGAAGCCTTTTTCAAAAGCATTCATCATTTGCGCATGGCTAAGACGGCAATACACGGTTTTTGTTTCACCGCCGGCAACCGTTAACCGATACACCGGAGAGCACTTGGTGCCTTTTTTTATATTGCGAAGCGCTTCTGCATTTTGCCCGTTGATAATGGCATCATGAAAAGCGTCTTTTACAAAAATGCTGTTGTTTGGCTCGCCCGTTATTTTTTCCGTATTTGTTTCATTGTTGGTAAACAGTAAATCATCCGGCTGCTGAAAGTAGAGATAATAATTCTCCAGATTTTCGCTTTGCGCCATTACCGAATTTTTGTTGCGGTAAGTAATCAAAGGCTGCGTGGCAGATGCGCTGCTGCCAGGCTGCTGCTTGCCAAACCATAGTGTTGGCAGCAATGTAATGTCAGCCGTTTCGGTATAACGATTGGTAACATTGATGCGTATAAAAATATCTTTGTCAGCGTGTTTGGCATAAGCCACATTCACATCGAAATAACGGTTGTTGTTAAACACGCCGGTATCTAATATTTCATACTCCGCATCCGCCTTGCCGAGCGATGCATTCTGTTGTCGTAACTCTTCGTAAGGGAAATGAAGCTGCGGATATTTATACAAATATTCCATGTAATAATGCGAAGGAATATTATCAAGATAATAATACAATTCTTTTACATCTTCGCCATGGTTGCCTTCACCGTTGCTTAAGCCAAACAGCCGTTCTTTTAAAATAGGATCTTTGCCATTCCACATGACAATAGCAAAACAAAGATTTTGCATGCTGTCTGAAATGCCTGCCAGTCCGTCTTCACCCCACAAATAAGCGCGGCTGTGCGCATGATCGAAAGGAAAATATTGCCAGGCATCACCGTTACGGCTATAGTCTTCACGCACGGTTCCCCACTGCCTTTCGCTGAGGTATGGACCCCAGTCTGCAATCGGAATGTCTTTATTTGAAATGAGGTTGATTCGTTGTTGTTCGTTTGTCATAACTATTTCTTTTCTGAGAAAATCATATCCGGATTATTGCCTGTTGAGGCGAATAATCTTTTATTCTTCTGTGCATATCTTGATGCACTTTGCTTGTTTATAATGAAAAAAGCAACAGATAACATTCAGAAGTAAAAGGCGGATTTTTCGGTGTAAAGTCAATGATTCGCGCTATACTCTTTTACGTTTAAATTTCCTGTTGATAGATTTATCTATGCAATTCTAATTTTAGAAAGACAGCGGTTACACACAAGACTGCCATGTTTAATTATATTGATATTAATCTTGCTGTTATACCGTTGCTGATGCAGTTTGTTTTGAAATCAGTTTGATTTCAGGTTCGCGCACCGGCGATTCAAAAGTCTGTTGCTTTTGTTGTCTGCGCATCAGAATGATACAGAACAATAGACCTGTTATTACAAGCCCGACGCCTACATATTCCGAACTGATATAACCATAACCGGCTGCAATGGGCAATCCGCCCAAAAAAGCGCCGATGGCATTGCCAATGTTTAGGCTTGCCTGCAAAGAAGAGGAAGCCAGCATTTCAGAACCTGCGGCTGCTTTGATGATCAGTACCTGCATAGGTGAAACCAACGCAAAAGCGATGGCGCCCGTAAGGAAGGTCATTATTACGGCAGGTATCTGATACTGCGCCGTAACCGATACCAACAACAAAGACACAACCATTAACAATAACAACACGCCCGTTGTTTTTAACGGAGAAAAAGCATCTGCCAGGCGACCGCCGATTAAGTTTCCGGTTGCCATGCCAATGCCTGCAATAATCATAATGATGGTTAATGCGTTGGCGGAAAAACCGGCTACCTGCGTCATTAGCGGCGCGATATAGCTGATCCATGCAAACAAACCGCCGCTGCCGATAGAAGCCATGGCGATAATGAGCCACGGTTCGGGTTTGGCAAACGCTTGCAGGCTTTTTTTAAAATTATTTTCCGGTGCGGCCGGTAAGGAAGGCATCCATTGTTTAATGCTGAAGGCGGCTGCAAATGCAATGACTGCAATAATATAAAATGAAATGCGCCAGCTAATGTTATGACCAATGTAGGTACCGATGGGAACACCAATAATATTGGCGAACGTTAAGCCGGCAAACATAACGGCTACGGCACGCGCCTCTTTGCCTTTTTCTGCCAGCCGGCTTGCTACCACAGCACCGATACCAAAGAATGCGCCATGCGGCAAGCCGGTAAAAAAGCGGGCTGTCATCAGCAGTGCATAGTTTGGCGCCGAGGCAAATAACGTGTTGAATATCGCATACAATACCATTAGCCAGATCAGCACTTTTTTGGGTGAATACTTACCGGCGATCATGGCGGTTAGCGGCGCGCCGATAACTACGCCTAAGGCATACGCAGAAATTAAATGACCCGCCTGCGGTATGCTGACAGACAATGACCCTGCTACATCGGGCAATACGCCCATCATCATAAACTCTGTCATTCCAATACTTAATCCGCCGATGGCAAGTGTAAGAATGCTGCCTTTTGGCAGGGAAAAAAACTTTGATTTATTATTCATATAAAATCATTTTAAAATTAAAAAACATACGCTGTTATGAACAAAAACCTGCTCTTGCGAGACAGGCAATTCGTTAATAAGACCATATACTGAATAATAAAAACAAACAGATGATACCTTATTTAATAAGCAGCAGCTATTATTTTTATAATTCAGATGCAAAGATAAAATAATTGTTTAAACGTTTAAACTAATATGTCAAATTTAACAGTCAGATCATTTTACTTGAAAAAAGCTATATTTAAGATTTTACGGCTGATATTATTTATTCTTTCGTATTCAATTATTGTTATCATTTGTTATATCAATGCTGCTTGTATGGATAAAAAAATCTCTTTAAAAGACATTGCCAAGAAAGTGGGCGTTTCTACCGCCTTGGTTTCGTATGTGCTGAACAATCAAAAAGAAGGGCGGATAAAAAAAGAAGTTGCCCAAAAGATAAGAGATACAGCAAAAGCGCTGAACTACAGAACCAACCAGATTGCCCGTAGCCTTAAAATGAGCAAGACCTTTACCGTTGGTTTAATTGTATCTAACATTTCTAACCCGTTTTCTTCGGGTCTTGCGCGTATTATAGAAGACGAAGCTGATAAACAGAATTATACCGTCATCTTTGGCAGTTCCGATGAAAAAGCAGCCAAATTTTCCAAGCTGGTAGATACGTTTTTAACCCGCCAGGTTGATGGTTTAATTATTGCGCCGCCGGTTGGCGCAGATGACCAGATTAAATATATACAACAGCAGGAAGTTCCGTTTGTTTTAATAGACCGTGTTTTTCCCGGCATTCCTACCAGCTATGCAGCACTCGACAATTGCGAAGCGGCTTACCGGGCTACCGAATATATTATTAAAGGCGGTGCCAGGCGACCTGCCATGTTGAATTACGAAACGGGTTTGTTTCATTTGCAGGAACGCACGCGCGGCTACCAAAAAGCATTGCATGACAACCAGATTCCATTTGAAGAAGACCGGCTGAAACTGGTTGACATCAGCAATATTAAAACGCAGATTGAACAGGCGATTCAGGAATTACTCAGTCTGAGCGAACCGGCAGACGCTATTTTGTTCGGATCAAACAGCATTACCAATTATGCCGTAAAATACATTAATACCCTTCCGCTAAAAGTGCCCGACGACCTTGCCCTGATTAGCTTTGACGAAACTGAAGCGTTAGATTTATTCTATGCGCCCATTACGTGTATAAAGCAGCCGTTGCAGGAAATGGGGAAGCAGGCAATCCATATTTTATTGGATCACATTCATAAAAAGAACGAAGATTTGCAACAGATAAGCCTTAAGGCAGAATTAATAAAAAGAGCTTCTACAAAAGAAGTTGAAATGAGTGAAGTTGCGTCGGAACCTTTAGAAAACGAAATTTGAAAAGTATATAAACAGAACCATCAGAAAATAAAGAGGGGCTCCCTGGAAAAGGTGCCCCTTTTTTCAACCCTAAACCCTTAAAAAACTTTTTTCACAAGGCGATAATCATGCCACAAACCTAAAATGTAAGAGTTGATGTTTAATTTTTATTAAAATTTGCTAAACAATTAGCAGTACTAAAAAATTTCAAAAGCGGAAAAGAAAAAGCTGCCTTCTATGGCTGCATTTTCATTGCTGTCGCTGCCATGCACCGCATTTTCGCCAATAGATGAGGCATATTTTTTCCGGATGGTGCCGTCGTCGGCTTTTGACGGATCGGTAGCGCCAATCAGTTTTCTAAACTCTGCCACCGCGTTTTCTTTTTCCAGAATGGCTGCTACAATATTGCCGCTGCTCATAAACGAAACCAGCTCGCCATAAAAAGGACGCTCTTTATGAATCGCATAAAACTCGCCTGCGTTTTCCGTGGTCAGCCTTATCCACTTCATGGCTTTAATGGCAAAACCGGCTTGCGTTATCATGTCTATAATTTGCCCGGTATAACCTTTTGCGGTTGCATCCGGCTTTATCATGGTGAACGTTCTGTTTG
Source organism: Ilyomonas sp. (assembly GCA_965219515.1). Taxonomy (GTDB): domain Bacteria; phylum Bacteroidota; class Bacteroidia; order Chitinophagales; family Chitinophagaceae; genus Ilyomonas. The sequence goes on along the minus strand of OZ244776.1, from coordinate 3,584,149 downwards.
TCATGCAAAAAATTTTGGCCGCAAATGTAGGTATTGAAAATAAAATCTGGTGCTTTACTCTCAATTGACCTGCAATTAACTGAAATATGAATGCAGGCATTACCCGTAGTTCTGTTACGAAAATAATATGCTATGCAATCAAAGAGATATATGGCATGATTTTGAATTTTCAAAAGGTATTATTTATTTTATAAACGATAGCAACATGAAATTCATTAAAACAAAAGACAAAACCACCGGTGAAGAGATAAAACTTTCCTATTACGATTATGGTCAGGGCAAGCCCGTAGTGCTGATACACGGCTGGCCGCTGAGTAAGGAAATGTTTGAATATCAGTTAGACGCTTTGGTTGGCGCGGGTTTGCGCGTGATAGCTTATGACCGCCGCGGTTTCGGCAAGTCCGATCAACCCTGGAGCGGATATGATTATGATACGCTGACCGACGATTTGAAAGCCGTAATAGACGAATTGAATTTAACCGATGTTACCTTATTGGGTTTTTCAATGGGCGGCGGCGAAGTAGCGCGTTATTTTACCCGGTATGGCGGCTCCAATGTATCAAAAGCCATATTGGTTTCTTCGGTAGTTCCGTACCTTCCGCAGACAGATGACAATCCTGATGGTGTACCGCAGGATAAACTGCAGGACATGGCAGATCAGATGAAACAGGATCGGGTGGGTTTTCTCGATTCTTTCGGCAAAACATTCTTTGGCATCAGCCTCGTCAACCATCCGGTAAGCGCGCCATTACTAAATTACTATCTGATGCTGGAAGCGATGGCATCGCCGAAAGCAACGATGGATTGTATGAAGGCATTTGCCTTTACCGACTTCAGGCAAGATGCAATGAACATAAACGTGCCTACCTTAATTATACACGGCGGCGGCGACAAAACGGTACCGATTGAAACCAGTGGTCATCGCGCGGCGCAATTAATCAAGAACAATCAGTTTATTATTTATGAAGGCGCACCGCATGGCTTGTTTTATACAGAAAAAGAAAGACTGAATCAGGATTTGATCAACTTTATCACGGGTGGAAATGCTTATTCTATGGATTTTCAGCCCAATGCTTCTGAAACCACAAACGTTGTGCTGCCGAGCAACAGCGAAGGCCTGGTAACAAGATAAGATGGATGACATCAGAAAGATAAATAAAGGCAACTCATTTGGGTTGCCTTTATTGTTTTAGATGATTATCCTCGGTGCGTTTTACCGAACACATTATTTCACATTACTTCCTTGTATAATCATAACTCATTTTAAAGTTCAATTATTTGAAATTTTATAACTGTAAATAATAGGGAAATTCCAGATTAGGTTACCTTCCGTATCGTTTTGTAGATTTAATTTAAGACCAATATTTGATTTTTGGTTTACTTTAAAATTAATTCCTATAGATGCAGTGTACCCAAGAGAAAAGTATTTAAATTTTTTATTGTCCACATCAATTGCAAGTAAAGGTATTGGATAGCCTGTAAATGCCGGATTTAAAAAAAGCAATTGTGATACGTCATTACTAAATTGGTATCTTATTAACCCACCGGCACCTAATGCAAGATTAACCGCTTTACCTTTAAAAATGTTTAATGAAGGAATAAATTCTGCCTGAATTCCGCTTGAAATCAATCTGTAACTGGAGTTCGCCTTATTGCCTGTACCTGGATCAATAAAATATACACCTAACTCTCTTGCATTATTTGTATGCCTGAGGTTAACTAAATAGCTTATTCTTTTGTTCGTATTAATTTCAATACCAGTTTGTACATTGTATCCTGGTAAATCACCGGAACCATTAAAAGATAAACCACCTCCACAATTAATTTTTGTCTGAGCTTGCAGTTTTGGTGTTGTCACTAAAAAAACGATTGTTATTATTATTAGATGCTTCATTTTATCCGCTTAAATGAAAAAAATGAGTTCTGTAGAAACTCATTCTTTAGTTTTTATCTTTCCATTTGATTAAACCAGTTGAATAAACATTGGTTATCGGATCGTTAAAATGTACTATGTTATGCCCACAGTCTTCGTCATCATCCTGAAGATGCCAGGTAACAGAACCTGTTGGGTTATAGGCTTGATCAACATTATTTACATTTATCTTAATCGTTCCGCTTAGGCTTGTAGTTATATCAGTACCGCCGCCCGCTATAAAATAATCTTCTTCGAGCCATCTGAAGCTTGTGGCATCGGCATATACAGATGTTGAAGTGCTTGGATTTGTGTACCAGAAAAAAAGTTGCCGGTTACAAAACCAGTCTCTGTTATCAACATCCTTTCTTTTATTGGGTTTAAAAAACTGCTTGGTAATTTCTATAGTTGCAAAAGAAGAAGGAGGCGCACTTAAATGAGAATTTGATAAAAATCCACTGACTGTAAGCCATAGCTCCGGTGCTCCACTTGTCCATGATTCAATATCGCTTAAACGCGGGCAATTTATTTTTTCAACAATTTCGTTGCAGCCACTTACTCTGCCGCCATCAGGATTGTTGACATACTGAGGAAGCAGCTGTTCATTTTCATCTACCCTCTCACAAACACCTAACACTACTACCGGCACTGTCGGGTCTGTTTTAGCATCCATTAACTGGATGGTGCCATTTGCTTTGTACGTTTTAATAGTTACCAAAGAATCTTCCCGTAAAGCAAAAGGCTGAGCAGCAACGTTGGGAACATATGTAGCTGTATTCCAATTATCGCATTCCACAGGCACAGAGACATTTAATTTAGGAATGCCTGCAGCAATGTTTGAAAAATTTGAATTTAAAGCTGCTAAAGATTGGTCAACAGTCTTTCCATTGCTAAGCATTTCTGATTTTATCTGGCTATACAAAACATCATAATCGCCGTCAAATTTTGATAATGCTTTTTGTTTAAGCAAAGCGCGGAATTCTAAACTGTTGGCAACAAATTTTGCAAACGTTGCTGAAGCGTTTTCAAGAGAAGTTCTGATTCGCTGTTTGTTGTCGGCAGAAACCGAGTACATATTTGCAGTTGGCGCCTGATTGCTTTGTTCTGCAATCATGGCATTTGCGTTGTTGTCAACTGCTTCTTTTTTACAGGCGGTAAAAAGAATGCAAAAGAGCAGAGAGAGAGAGTGTGTGTGTGTGTGAAATGAAATTTTTTCATTTTTGACAGTTTGAGTTTTGATCCTTACTTTCAGGATAAGACGCTGTTTCAGGAATTTCCGTCGGCATTAGTGAATGTGTTGGGTTACTAAAATCTTTTTTAGATTTATCTATACAGTAGATGGCTTTGAGTTTAGAAACTGGCGAACAATCGTTTTGCTGATGCAATGATATATTAAATTCATAATAAAAAGCAAAGCTTAGTATTTTTTTAATTAAGATTTTTTATAACAGTTAATAAGCTATTTTCTTGTTGTAAGCGTTCAGAACCTTTCGCGTTTTTGTATCGTGTATCAGCAAAGACAGTAACAGTAGTGTAAAGATTAAAGCGCATACGCAAACTGAATCACTTTCATTTCTTTACCGCCGGTTTTCCGGTAAAAATTCACAGCATACTCATCTTTTTCCTCTGCCTGCACAAACACTTCGGTTATGCCTTGTTGTTTACAAAATTTATTGATGCTGGCAATGAGTTGTTTGCCAATTCCTTTGCGCTGATGTTCCGTTTGCACCGCCAGATCGTAGATGTAAACCAGAGAAGTTTCCGTTTCAAATTCCGGTAAGAGATAAGCGGTTAATCCGCCAATTACAGCATCGTTCAGCGTTGCAACAAACACAAGATGATGGGGATTTGCCAGCATCTTTTGCAAATGAATTGTTGAAGGCATCGAAAAATGTTTTTGATTAAATACATGGCTGAAAAGCAGCAGCTGTTGCTGCAGTTTGCCTGTATCAGAATCGTTCAGTTTTTTTATGTGGCCGCTGCTAATATCTGACTGGTGCATTTTTTACAGTTTATCTTTACATTATAAAAACAATAACACCTTTACAAATGACAACAATTGCTGTGGCCAAGGGCGATGGTATCGGCCCGGAAATTATGGATGCCGTAATTCATATTTTTCAATCTGCCCGCGTTCCGCTCGAATATAAAGTAGTAGATATGGGAAAATGGGTGTTTGACAAAGGCTACAGCAACGGCATGACGCCCGAAGCGCAGCAAACCATAGAAACGCTGGGCATTCTGTTTAAAGGACCGATGGAAACGCCCAAAGGCAAAGGCGTAAAAAGTGTAAACGTTACAGCACGCAAAACCTGGAATACCTATGCCAACAACCGCGTGTTTCAAACACTGCATGGTGTAGATACCGTGTTCAGCAAAGCCGGCATCCCGATAGACATTACCATTGTTCGCGAAAACATTGAAGACACATATGGTGGTGTTGAGCACATGCTTACGCACGATGTGGCATTAAGCCGCCGCTTTATTACGCGCCCCGGCAGCGAGCAGGTAATCCGGTATGCGTTTGAAATGGCGCAGCGCAAGCATGCGCGCCGCGTTACCTGCGGGCATAAAGCCAACATTATGAAGATAACCGATGGTTTGTTTCTCGATGTGTTTTACGAAGTGGCAAAAGAGTATCCCGATCTGAAATCTGACGATGTAATTGTAGATGATTTGTGCATGAAACTCGTAACCCGACCCGATACATTTGATGTTGTTGTATTAACCAACCTGCAGGGCGATATTGTAAGCGATTTGTGCGCCGGACTTGTTGGCGGGCTTGGCTTTGCGCCCAGCGCCAACATCGGCGATCACATCTGTATTTTTGAAGCGGTGCACGGCACGGCGCCTGACATTGCCGGTAAAAATATTGCCAACCCAACGGCATTGTTGCTTAGCGGCATTGCCATGCTTCGCCATTTGGGCATGATGCAAAGCGCGGCTACCATAGAGAATGCATTGCTTTACACATTGGAGCAGGGCATACACACCGGCGATTTTGGAAACAAAGACATTCCATCGTTAAATACAACAGAATTTGCTGATACCATCATTTCTAATTTCGGCAAAACGCCCGAACATGGAGCGAAGCCGATCATTGAAAACAAACCAGCCACACCAACGCATTTTAAGATAGATAAGAATGAAATGATGGAAAGCAAGGAAGTGGCACCGGAACTGATTGGCGGCGTTGATTTTTTTATCGAAAGCAATGAGCAGCCGGTATTCATCGCCAGCAAATGTATGCGCCACGCCGGTGTTAAGTTTAAGCTGGTCAACATCAGCAACCGCGGCACGCAGGTTTGGCCAACCGGCTCTGTTTATACCAACCTGGTAAACCAGTATAACGTTCGTTTTGAAAGCATAGATGATACACCTATGAACCAGCAGGATATTCTGGGTTTGTATGTAAGCTTAAGCGGTAATTTTAAAATCTGCTCGTCTGAATTGCTGTTGATGTTGGGCGATAAAAAAGCATATAGTTTAGCGCAGGGACAATGATGCAGTTGGCAGTTGGCAGTTGATGGTTGATAATTGACAGTTGATGGTTGATGGTTGATAGTTGATGGTAATCAATCTATGTTTTTATAACTAACAACCAACCACCAACCGTCAACTACCAACATTCAACCATCAGCAATTGCTTTCCGCATCGCTTCCGCCTTTATCAGACACTCGTTGTATTCTTCTTCTGCATCACTCGCAAACGTAATGGCACCGCCGGTTTGAAAGCTGAGATAGCGACTGCTTTCATTGTATAAAATGCTTCGTATCACCACATTGAAATCCCAGTCATTATCCGGCGTTATATAACCGATGCTGCCCGAATACAAACCGCGTTTCGAGTGTTCGTATTGCTCAATCAGTTGCATCACGCTCCGCTTTGGGGCACCCGTCATAGAACCCATCGGAAACGTGGCGCGCAATACATCGGCGATGTTGACTTTTTCGTCTGTTTCACCTTCAATTGTTGTAATCATCTGATGCACCTGCGGATATGAATATACGCCAAACAGCTCGCGCACTTTTACGCTGCCGCGCCTGCATATTTTACTTAAATCGTTACGCACAAGATCGGTGATCATTACATTTTCAGTCCTGTTTTTGCGGCTGTTTTTTAGTTGCTGCTTTATCTCATTATCTAATATTTCATTATCTAAGTTTCTTTTCGCTGTTCCTTTTACCGGCTGGGAAATTAAGCAATTTTTTTGCTTTTGCATATACCTCTCCGGGCTGGCGCATAAGGCAAATTTGTCGTTCAGTTTATAATAAGCCGCAAACGGCGAAGGCGAGAAGGAAGAAAGTTTTTTGTATAAGTCAAAAGGGTCAATAACCGTTTCTTCGGCAAAGAACTCCTGGCAGAAATTAATTTCATAGCAATCGCCACGCAGAATGTGTTTTTTTAACCGATTGATGATCGCCATGTACTGTTGCTTATCAATGCGGCTTTGCATCACTATATTTTTATGAATAGAATTGTTTTGCAAAGGTTTGCTGCGCATTACATTTTCATAAACTATTTCGGGTGGTTCAGACAAACTTTCGATTGTAAGTACATCTTTTTTTAAAAGCAATACAATTTTGGGTTGAAAGAAAAAAACATCAGGAAAATTGAGCTTATCCTTGTGCGCGGAGGTAAGATTTTCTATTTCATTTTTTACATCGTAGCCAATGTGGCCAAACAGCCAGTCGTTTTGTGTTTGCGTAAACGTTTTTAAATGTGAAAGCGCATTGTTTTCGGGTAAAAAAACCTGTTCGGCTTCTATTGCTGCCATACAATCGTAAACAGAATATTGATCTTTATAATGATGACCATCCATAAAACAGCAGATGCCAAACCGGTTTGCCAGGTTTAGCATCTGCTGTTTGCAAAAAGACGCATCTGTAATGCGGAATGATGCCGATTTACGCATCAAAATGTAAAGAAAAGCGAATTAAAAATCATCATCGTCATCATAACCTCCGCCGCCTTTGTCATTATACAAGCCAAATTCTTTAAAGTCGTCGTCCGTCTTAAAATCTTCATCTTCATCGGCTTTTTTGCTACCCGGTTTTTTACTGCCGCCGCTGCTTTTGGTTTTTGACTTTGGTATGTCAAATTCATCAAAATCGGGGTCCCAGCTATCGTCTTCATCCGGCTTGTTCCATGTGTCTTCTGTTTCTTCTGCATCGTCGTCCTCTTCATAATCTGATTCCGACGTTTTTTTAGAAGACGATTTTACCACCGGCTCATCATTTTCCAGGTTTTCATCATTGTCGTCATCCGTTTGCTTTTTGCTTTTTACAGAAAGCTTTTTTCCCTCTTTTTCATTTACCGCTTTCGGTGTTCGCGCGGTGTTTTTTTTGTTTACTGATTTTGCCATAATTCCTAAGATTAACAACGTAAAATTTCAACGAGTTTTTCATTCGGCAAAAAAAATTTTTACTGCCGAAATTCATTTATAACACAATAATGTGATCTCGTTCCGGCCCGTTGGAAATATATTTTACCGGAGCCTGAATATACTCATTAATATATGAAATATACGATGACATAGCTGCCGGTAAATCCGCTGCATTTTGAACGCCCGCAGAATTGGTATGCCAGCCCGCAAACGACTGATAGACAGGCTCAATATCTACCTTCATCATTTGAAACGGCACTTCTTTTTCCTCTTCACCGTTAATATTGTAAGCGGTGCATACTTCCAGCGTTTCAAAGTTGTCGAGCACGTCGGCTTTTGTCATTACCACCTGCGTTACGCCGTTAATCATGCACGAATATTTTAACGCTACCAAATCTATCCAGCCACAACGGCGCGGCCGGCCGGTGGTGGCGCCAAATTCGCTGCCGGTTTTGCGAAGCGCTTCACCGGTTTCATTTTCCAGCTCGGTAGGAAACGGACCGCTGCCAACGCGCGTGCAGTAAGCTTTGGTAACGCCTAACACTTCGCGTATCTGCTGCGGCGCCACGCCAAGCCCCGTGCATACGCCCGCCGAAATGGTATTGGATGACGTAACAAACGGAAAAGTACCGAAATCTACATCCAGCATGCTGCCCTGTGCGCCTTCGGCTAACACTTTTTTTCCTGCGGAAATATGATCGTTGATGAAATATTCGCCGTTTACAATTTTCAGGGAGCGCAAAAATTCTACGGCTTCAAAAAACTCTTCTTCCCACGCCGAAATGTCTTCGTTAAAATGATGACTGTCTAATATCCGCTGATGCTTCAGGCGAAGCTGAATATAATCGGTAGTAAAAGTTTTGGTTACAATATCGCCCACGCGCAGCGCATTGCGACCCGTTTTATCCATATACGCCGGACCAATGCCTTTGAGCGTAGAGCCTATTTTCGATTCGCCTTTCGACAGTTCGGAAGCCTTATCCAGCGCACGATGCGTAGGCACAATCAGGTTGGTGCGCTCGGCAATAAAAAGATTCTTTTTTACGTCAATGCCAAACGAAGCAACAAGGTCGCATTCGCGTTTCAGCGTTACCGGATCAAGCACCACGCCATTGCCGATTACATTAATGGTATTCTGATGAAAAATACCGGAAGGTATCTGATGAAGCACTATTTTCTTACCCTCTACATACAGCGTATGACCGGCATTCGGGCCGCCCTGAAAACGCGCGATCACATCATATTGCGGAGCGAAGTAATCTACAATTTTCCCTTTCCCTTCATCGCCCCACTGCAAGCCAAGAATAACATCAACCATGAAATCATTTTTATTAGGACGGCAAAAGTAACAGCATGATTTGGTTTTGGGCGAATTGAATTTGAGGAAAGGTCTGTCATAAATTAAAATCAAATGAATTTTCAAACAATTTTTAATATGCCTTGGTGAAGCAGAGACCGTATTTTTGAAATGGAAGACAAACCCTTTGCAAATTGTCAAATATGATTAAAAACATTTTGCTTTACGTTGCGTTTTTTTCGGTTTATAATTATTCTTTTGGGCAGATTACCAACGATAGAATACTTTATATAGTAGATTCAATACCGGTTATAAAAGACCCGGAATATGACGATGAAATAGAACAGGATGAAGTAGCCGATATAACAATTATTAAAAACAAAGATTCGTTGAAATTTTTAGGATACGAACAATTAGATGGCATTGTTTATTTATTTACAAAAGCATACCGCGACAGACCGGAAAACATTCGGCAAATTCCTTCTTCAAAGCAAATGAAAAAAATAAATGGCGTATGGTTTTTTTACAATATGCCTTACAGTGGAAAATTCATAGATTACTATTACAACGGCAGGAAGCAAGGCGAAGGATTTATGAAAGATGGAAAGGTTGATGGATACCGGCTTCGGTTTTATCAGAACGGAAATGTATCGGATGAATGGAATTATAGTAAAGGTATTCCGAACGGAATACTAAAGGAATATTTTGAAGATGGAGCAATAAAGCAAAAAGGAGAATTTATAAACGGTAAAGAAGAGGGAATATGGGAAAATTATTATCCAAACGGGCAGATAAAATTAAAAAGCAGCTACAAGAAAGGCGCAATTGTTGATTCAGCTTTTAAGTATTATTCTAACGGAAAAATAATGGAGGAAGTGTTGGTTAAAAACGGAAAAATTATACCTGACGCCAATCTCATAAAAATCAATCTGCTTATGGATAAAAGCAATAAAAGTAACAAAGAAGAAAATACAAAAGCTGCCATTAAATATTGTTCTAAAGCCATTGAGACAGACAGTACTTATGCAAGTGCCTATTTTTCTCGGGGAACAATAAAGCTAAATGATTTTCAGTTTGATAACGCCATTGCGGACTTTGATAAAGCGATAATGTATGAACCTTTTATGGAAACAGCTTTAACTAACCGCGCCTTTGCACGGATTCGCAAATACCAATATGCAAACAGCCGTACATTGTCTGAAAATGCAGATGCAACTGTAATGGCTTCAGAAGATAAAGTAGCTATTCCGCCGGAGGAAATGGAAAAAATATGCAACGATTTGCACAAAGCCATTTTTCTGGGAGCAAAATCAGAAATGATCGCAGAAACGTTATCAAATTATTGCCGGTAAAGCAAGACGCTCAGTCTACGCTTCCTGCATCTTCTTAATTTCTTCGTTCAGTTTGGGCACAACATCAAATACATCGCCCACGATGCCATAATCGGCCGCTTTAAAAAACGGCGCTTCGGCGTCTTTGTTTATCACCACAATCACCTTGCTCCGGTTTACGCCGGCAAGATGCTGTATGGCTCCCGAAATGCCCAGCGCAATATATAAGTTCGGCGAAATCTGAATACCCGTTTGTCCTACATGCTCGTGGTGCGGCCGCCAGTCGGCATCTGCCACCGGGCGGCTGCAGGCAAGTGCGGCATGTAGCGTATGCGCCAGATCTTCTACCATGCCCCAGTTTTCAGGTCCTTTTAAACCACGGCCGCCGCTTACCACAATTTCCGCTTCCGTCAACGGCACTTCGCCGCTCACTTTATTGGTAGCCGTTGTTTTTACTCTTGGTTCGGCAGCTATGTTTATGGTAACAACTTCTGCCTTGGCATCTCCTGTTTCTTTTGCGTGAAAATGATTGGGCGTTAACGTAATTACTTTTATGGATGACGTAATATCAACATTGGCAAATGCTTTACCCGAAAAAACAGACTTGCGAACCACAAAACCGGCATCCGTCTTTGGCAATCCGGCAACACCCGTTACCAAACCCGCTTTCAGCTTTGCAGATACACGCGGTGCAACGGCTTTACCGGTTTGATTGTGGGAGAAAATAAGAACAGAAGCATCGCTTTTTGCAACGGCTTCGGCAACGGCATTGGCATACACCTGCGCATCAACATGGTTATAAATATCGCCGGGAAAAAGAAAGGTTTTATCAACGCCATACTTTCCTAAGGAAGCGGCTTCTTCGTTCGATACATTACCCAGCAAAACGGCGTTGGCCGTTGTATTCATTTGTTTTGCCAAAACAAAACCGTACGATAGCGCTTCAAAAGAGGATTTGCTGATATGACCTTCAGCATGATCTACAAATATGAGAACAGACATTTTTAATTATAAATTATGAGTTATGAATGATAAATTATAAATTATAAATCGGGAACTATGATCCGAAGAATCCATAATTCATAATCTATAATTCATAATTTTCTAAATCACTTTCGCTTCTTCGTGCAGCAGACGAACCAGTTCGGCAACATTATCGGCAGGCACAAGTTTAACGCCTGCTTTTGGCGCAGGCAACTCGTAGCTTACAATTTTGGTAAGCGTATCAACGGCTGCCGGTTCTGCCACTTTTAATGGTTTGGTGCGCGCCGACATGATGCCGCGCATATTCGGAATGCGTTGTTCGGCCACGCCTTTCTGGCAACTGATAACTGCCGGCAACAACACTTCGTTTACTTCTTCGCCGCCTTCTATTTCGCGCGTTACCACCGCCGTTGTACCATTCAATTCAAATTTGGTAGCCAGTGAAATATAAGGCAAATCTAACAATTCGGCTACCATGCCGCCAACGGCAGATGCATTGTAATCAATGGTTTCTTTACCCGTAAAAATCAAATCATAGCCACCATTTTTGGCTACTTCGGCTATTTGCGCAGCCACAAAATAGCTATCATCGCTTTGCGTATTTACCCGAATGGCTTCATCGCCGCCCAATGCCAGTGCTTTGCGGAGAATGGGTTCTGTGTCGGCACCGCCAACCGTAATTAAATGAATAGCAACAGAGGCATCTTTTTCTTTCAGTTCTATGGCGCGCACCAATGAATACCATTCGTCATACGGATTGATGATCCATTGCACACCTGTTTCTTCAAACTTTGTATTGTTGTCTTTAAAAGCAATCTTCGCCGTTGTATCCGGCGTTTTACTGATGCAAACCAATATTTTCATACCTCGTTTTAAGATGTGCAAAGATAGATTGCCACTAAGACAACGAATCACAAAGAGATGAAAAATACAAAATCAATTCATCTTAAACAAATCTCAGACACCATGTTATTCTTTGGTTCAGGCAATCTCATTCCTGTTCCGTTTTTATTCTCACATTGTGTATTTTGCCCCCTCAATTTTTCTCAGAAAAATCACCTGATTTCCGGCAATGAAAAAACATCACTTCTTACTACCATTTTTTATTTTTTCTGTTACTTCTGCCATTGCCCAAAACAGATACGAGCTTGCCGGTGGATGGCAGTGTAGCCCTGTTGCTGCCGTTCAGATGTCGGGCGAGCAAATTTCCGTACCGCTTGCCACTTTGCCCGGCTGGAAACCTGCCGTAGTGCCGGGAACGGTATTAGCCACAATGCTTGCCAACGGAGATGTTGCTGATCCGTTATTTGGTATGAATAACAAATACATACCGGATATTTATGATGTGGGAAAAGACAAATATACCTACTGGTTTGTAAACGATTTTATAGAGCAAAGCGCGGCAGATAACGAGCAGGTGTGGCTTCATTTCAGGGGCATAAATTATAGCTGCAACGTGTACCTGAACGGAAAAAAAATAAACGAAACCATACACAAAGGCATGTTTCTGAGCCAGACATACAACATCACACCGTTACTGCAAACCGGCAGCAACAGGCTGGCGGTGGTTGTGTATCCGCCGGACGAAGTTGGCAACCCAAATGGCGGGCAGGGCGGCGATGGAACCATTGCAAAAAATGTAACGCATCAGTATGTTGCCGGCTGGGACTGGATTCAGCCCGTTCGCGACCGCAACACCGGCATCTGGGACAAGGTGTTTATTGAAAAAACAAAGTCTGTAAATGTAAAAAATGTGCATGTTGTAACAGAGGTGCCGGGCGTTCGGATGCCAACCGGCCATCAGCAACCTGCCATCATAAAATTGTCTGCCGAATTGGAAAATGCCGTGAGTCGCTCTGTAACCGGAAAATTGCAGTATGTTATTAACGGCGATACCATTTCAAAACCGGTTACGGTGCCTGCTCAATCTACCGTTGTGGCAGCTTTGCCCGATTATACGTTACAAAACCCGCAACTATGGTGGCCAAATACGTATGGCAAGCAGAATCTGTATAACATCAGTGTTCAGTTCATCATTACCGGTAAAACACTTTCCGATGAAGAAAACCTGACATTTGGCGTAAGAGAAATTGGAACCGAATGGAACGCCGCTACAAACAGCAAAGAAGTAAAAGTAAACGGTCAGAAAATTTTTATCCGGGGCGGCAACTGGATTATTTCAGACGCCATGCTTCGCTTTTCTAAAGAACGCTATGATGCCGAGATTCGGTTTCACAAAGACATGAACCTGAACCTCATCCGCATTTGGGGCGGCGCTATTACCGAACGTCCCGAATTTTATGATGCCTGCGACAAATATGGCTTGCTGGTAATGCAGGATTTCTGGGGTTCGGGCGACTGCAACGGCCGCTGGCTCGACGCGCAAAAAAAAGATGATCAATGGACGCGCAGACAATATCCCGACGACCACGATTTGTATATTGCTTCTGCGGCAGACCAGATTACATTAATCCGCAATCATCCCTCACTTGCCATCTGGTGCGGCGGCAACGAAATAACGCCGCCCGAAGATATTTTTCACGCGTTGAAAGACTCGCTGCTGCCGCAATTGGATGGTACAAGATGGTTTGTAGATTATTCCAATTCCGACAGCATGTCGTATAACTTTCTGGGCGGCAACGGAGATGGTCCGTACAGTATTCAGCCTGTAAAAACATTTTTTCAAAACCGAACTTATCCCTTCAATTCCGAAATCGGCTCCGTGGGCCTTGGCGATTATCATTCGCTGCAGCGCTTTATTCCCGACAGCAATATGCGGGCGCCTCAATTTGCCGGCGGCAGATCTACGGTAGATTCGGTATGGGATTATCATAAATACATCGGCTACAACAACAACATCGCACGATATGGAAATGCCGCTACGGTGCAGGATTTTACAAAAAAAGCGCAGCTTGTAAACTACAATCAGTATCGCGCCCTGATAGAGGGCTTTGCCGCACACCAGTGGGACTGGTACACCGGCGTTATCATCTGGAAAACGCAAAACCCCTGGACGGCGATGCGCGGGCAGATGTATGATTATTACCTTGACCCGAACGCAGGTTTGTATGGCTTGCATGCTGCCGGAGAGCCATTGCATGTAATGTTGAATGCAGCCGATAGCGTGGTAATGATTGCCAACAATACATTTGAAACGCACCGCGATCTGATGCTGCAGATTTTGTTGTATGATATGAAAGGCGCATCAACCTTATTAACGCAGGTATTTTCTGAAATCGGTCCCACAACATCAAAACGAATTTATTCCATACACCGGGAACTGGCGGAAGCCGCCAAAGATTCGGGTGCCTTTTTAGTATTGCGTTTGCTGAACACGAACAAGCAGATTATCAGCGATAATCTGTACTGGATGGCCGATGCAAACGGCAACTACAGTGGTTTGCAGAACATGGAAAAAACAGAACTGGCGATAGAAGCAGTACGTACCGATACCGGGCAAATAAAAGTGATTATGAGCAACCCGGCAGGAAGACCGGTGGCTTTTTTTAACCGCATTTCATTGGTTGACACGCTTACCAAAAAAAGAATATTGCCTTCTTTTTACAGCGATAACTACATTTCTGTTTTGCCCGGCGAAATAAGAACGGTAACGATCAATTACCATCCGCGCGGCAATGCGCCCCTTATGGTAGAAACGGAAGGCTGGAATACCGATATAAAAGATGTTTTAATACAGTAACAGGAAACGAATTAAAGGATGCAGTAAAAACGACGATAATGCCGGATGCTATAATGATAGTAACCCAGATAACCAGGCCTGCCCATCTTCGCAAATACCTTAGTATAAATTATTCACTCACTTTAAAAAAAGCCATGAAATGCTTCATTACTCTTTTACTGTCAGTTACCTTTTTCGGTATAAATGCCCAGCCTGGCACCATAGATAAAACGTATGGCACAGATGCAACAGGCACACTATCCGTTTCTAACAAGCTCTATACAGGGGCAGCCGCAATTCAGGCTGATGATAAACAGTTACTGGGTGGATACGACTCCACATTGGGGCAAGATCATCTTTTTTTGCTGACACGTTATAATAAAGACGGATCGGCAGATGTTTCCTTTGGTCGGAAAGGAATAGTAACAATGTCAGTAGATGACATTGTAAAAAATGTCTTGGGTTCTCTCGGATGGACCTCTATTGCCGTGCAGCCGGATGGCAAGATCGTGGCGGCACGGCAATAGAGGCTGGTATAACCCGGATTATCCGGACAACTATCCGGTTATATATGATACAGACATTGTGGTTGCCCGTTTTATGCCTGATGGCACGCCTGATAAGAGTTTTGGCAATGACGGCAGGGTGGTAACCAATTTTGATTATTTAGAAAATATAACCGGAGTAGCCGTGCAGACGGATGGTAAAATTGTGGTAGGCGGTTATCAGACATTGGATATCTATGGTAATAGCAACGGCTTTTTGGTAGCGCGTTACAACAAAGAGGGCACACTGGACACAAGCTTTGGCAATAACGAAGGGTATTCTATTTATTACGAAAACAGAGGAAGTTATGCCTACGACTTGCTGTTACAGCCAGATGGAAAAATATTGCTGGGAGGAAAACAATTGGCCAACCAGTTTATGGTGGCGCGATATCTTATGAACGGTCTGCCCGATGAATCGTTTGGCAAAAGAGGAGTGGTACTTACAAGCTTTGCTAATGCCGCTTCTGGTGTAGGAATTACAGGTATCACGCTGGACGAAAAGGGCCGCATTGCGGCAACCGGCAACCTGAACTATGATAAAACGCTCGAAGTAGTACGTTATCTATCGAATGGCTTACCAGACAAAACCTTTGGTAAAGATGGCCAACTGGAACTGAGTACCAATGGGGTTACTGATAAAGCGATTCAAAGTAATAGCATTCTGGCGCAGCCGGGAAACAAACTGATTGTTACAGGTATCTCATCCGGACTGCTTCTTACCGGGCTAAATGAAGATGGCAGTATTGATGAGTTTTTCGGTACCGATAATGGGCAAACTCTTATTAATAATGGTTTTGGTAAAGATCCTGCTTACATGAATGCCACAATGCAGTCAGACGGCAAAATTATTATATCAGGCTCCTCAATGGAACTTCAATCTGGGGATATTTTTCCAGTTACCTATTACCTTACCCGCTTTAACGGATATCCTACCAGGGTATCCTTGCTGGTGAGAGTATCACGCTGGCTGCAAAACCACAGCATTAGCTGGAAGGGTTTACCTGCAGAAGATAATATTGCTTATTACAGCATAGAACAAAGTGCCGGCAGCAACAATGGCTTTTTACAGATAGCAAAAGTAAATGGACGAAATAATCTGAAAGATTATTCTATTACTAATTGTCACTTGCTAAAGGAGATAAATTACTACCGCATAAAAGCGGTGGCACAAGATGGCACAATCCGGTATAGTGAAGTGGTAAGCGCAGATAATGGCACTAATACAGCATCCGTTTTCCCAAATCCTGCAAGCAATTTTATTATTGTAAAAGGTTTACCTGCCAACGAAACGGCAAATATTAATATTAAAGATGGCAGTGGTACGATAATAAGTACAGGCGTAAGTGCCGGAAGCGGGCAGTATAATTCTACACGGCGTAGCAATCTGAAGCCGGGTACTTATTATTTAGATATTACCACCGGCACCAAAACACAGACACTAAAGTTTGTAAAGGAATAATATGTTTCTCAGGTACGCCGGTAAGAGATAGTAACAAAGGTCTTGTGTTGTACTATCGTTGTGTTTACTTTATCGAATTGTATTTAGTAAGAATTAAAACGGCAAATTTGAGTATTTTTATAATCTGACATTTTAAGATTGACATAACAACGTAATTTTTTATGTGCCGGATAAATGGAGCACATGCTAAAAACCTGCCTGTTTGGTTTACTAAATATCATCTGTTTTGCCGTTGGTGCGCAAACCATAAGTAACCGGTACGATACCGCAATGCTTACCCGCCTGCGGGTAGAAAAAGCAATGATCTATGTACCGGATACAAGCTGGCTTTATTCTCATCATGCTTCGGTTACAAAGTTTAAAAACAAGCTAGTCGTTATCTGGTCTAATGGAATGAAAGACGAAGACAAGCCCGGGCAACGCGTTGTCTTTTCTACGTCATCCGATTTTATACACTGGTCGCCTCCCAAACTGCTGGCTCAACCATCTGTTTATAACAAAGACACGTTGAATATATTAACGGCAGCGGGATTTTATCGGTTAAAAGACACGCTGGTAGCTTATTTCGGAGAATATTCACCCCACAAAACCAATACCCATTTGTGGGCGGTTACATCTACCGACGGCGAGCATTGGAGCAGGCAGATTGATATGAACGTTCCGGTAAACCCGAATCATGGTCCTGAAAAAACGATGAGCGGCAGGCTGATTATCAGCGGCAATTTTACCTTTCCTTATACCGATGACCCGAAGGGTTTATCAGGCTGGGCGATGAGCAGCTTCTATCCCGGTTCGTTGTACAAAGAAGATAATCCTGCCACATTTTACGCGCCGGCAGAAAAAGAAGGGTTGCCACCCTTGTGCGAAGGTTCTTTTTTTCAAACGGATGATTCTGTTCTGCACATGCTGCTACGCGTTACCGGCAATGGCTGGCAAGGAAAACTATGGCTTACCGAAAGCGGCAACAATGGTAAAACATGGTCTTTCCCTACCGAAACTACTTTTACAGATAACGACAGCAAGTTTCACTTCGGCAGATTGCCCGGCGGAAATTATTATTATGTTGGCATTCCCGATACCTTGCATCATTATGCACGTACGCCGCTGATTCTTTCTACCTCAGCCGATGGAAAAACTTTTCGCAAATCGTATCTGATTGCCGACGACAAGTATCAGATGAAAAAAGAAGGTTTGTATAAAGGCGGTCAGTTTGGCTATCCGCATACGTTTTTAGATAAAGACTATCTGTATATTGTTGTTTCACGCCAGAAAGAAGCCATAGAAATCATGCGCTTTACAATCAGCCGGTTGCAATAAAACAATTGTGTTATTGTGTATCGTTTTATCTCCAAAAAGTTATTGCGTTATCTCAAATGCAACCGCGTATTTGCCAATCGTTTTATTTTGTAATGATCGGGGAATTGTGATGGAAGAGCCCGCACCGTCTTGCTGCCAGCTTATTTTTTCTGACGGAAGATCAATCAGTTTTATCCGGCTGCCTTTTGCGATTGCATAACGATGCAAGTGAGTAACAGAAGGCAATTTTACATCTTCTTTGTCTGCATCAGCCAATACATAAATAAATTTTCTGTTGCCGTCTTCCGATTGCAGATACACCATATTGTTTTCTTCGTAAGGCGCCATGGGAATGGTGTTGTAAATGCCATCGCCATGAATCTTCATCCATTTGCCGATTTCTTCCAAACGGCGGTACGCGGTATCGGCAAAATCGCCTTCAGGCGAAGGTCCGATGTTTAATAAAAGATTGCCGCCACGCGATACAATTTTTACCAGCAATTGCACCAGTTGATTGCTGGCTTTATAACGATCGTCCGGCACATAGCTCCACGAGTTTCCCATGGTAATGCACGACTCCCACGGATGATTCAGCGGCGTATCGGGCACGGTTTGCTCCGGCGTTGTATAGTTTTCATTTTTGCCGGCAACGGATCTGTCAACCGCCAGTAAACCGGGCTGATTTTTACGTGCCATGGCGATGATTTTATCCATGTCAATATCCTGGTTCTGGCGGATGCCGCGCTGCCATTCTATTGATGTGTCAACAGATGATAACGGGCGCACCCAACCGCCGTCCAGCCACAAAATATCTATGCTGCCGTAGTTGGTAGTCAGTTCCTGAATCTGGTTGAAGGTAAATGTTTTAAAGCTGTCCCAGCGTGCCGGATGCTTGTTCATTTCGTAATTGATATTCCTGTCTTTCGACGGAAAATACGGCCACCAGAAATAGGGACTGTGCCAGTCGGGTTTGGAAAAATAAGCGCCGATCAGGAAGCTGTCTTTGCGGAAAGCGTTGAACACTTCTTTGGCAATATTACTTTTCGGGTTGGTTGAAAACGGCGTTTTCGGAGACGTAATTTTATAGTCCGTTTCTTTGGTATCGAACATACAAAACCCATCGTGATGTTTGGTGGTAAAAACAACGTATTTCATACCGGCGTTCCTGGCAGCCGCCGCCCATTTGCCAGGATTAAACTTTACCGGGTTAAATGTTGTTTGCAGGTTTTCATACGCTTTCACGTATTCAAAATAATTGCCGGCATACGGTCCTCTGCGTTCGCACCAGCCTTCATCTTCGGGGCAGATGCTCCAGCTTTCCACCACGCCCCACTGGCTGTATGTGCCCCAGTGCATCAGCAAGCCAAACTTATAGCCTTGCCATTGTGTTAGCTTTTTCAATACCAATGTATCTGTCGGCCAAACATAGCTGCTGCTGGTATTGTGCTGCTGCGCCTGCACATTAAAAGTGAGCAGAAAAAAAATGACCGAACAAAACCATAACGTTTTTTGTAAATAAGATAAATTCATAACGATGATATGTTTTGTAGAAAAACGCAATACTGATAGCTGAAATACCAGAAAAAGGCCGTTACATAAAGAAAACAGTTCTGCAATCGCTTGCTGTTTACCATATCGGTTAAGCGTTGCGCGAAAAATGCATTGTTGCTTTTTCGCGGTAAGCCTTTGGCGAAGTGCCGATGTTTTTCTTAAATATTTTATTGAAGTTAGATACCGTTTTATAGCCGCTTTGAAAGGCGATTTCAGAAATGTTTAAATCGGTTTCCAGCAGTTGCTGGCAGGCTTTCGAAATGCGCACGTCGTTCAAATAGGATACAAAATGCCGGTTGGTTCTTTTCTTAAACAACCGGCAGAAAGCAGGCGGTGTAAGGTTGGTCATTCTGGCCACATCGGTAAGAGAAATTTCCCTGTTAAAATTTTCCGATACATAATTATATACTTCTGCCAGGCGGTCTATTTTTTGGTTTGCCAGCCTGCCCGAATAGCCTTTGTAAGAAATAAATTCCGTTTCTTTTGAAAGAGAAATAATATGCAGTATTTCAAGCAAGCCGATAAAACGATCCAATCCTTTTTTTGCGTTTAGCCGGCTCAGTTTCTCCGTAATTACCTCCTGCGTTTTGCCAACGATTTTAATGCCGCGGGCAGAACGCGCAAATAAATCGTTCAGTTTGCTGCTTTCCTGCAGTTGCATCATTTCATCGGAAAAAATCTCCTTTCTGAAATGAACGATTACAAATTTTGATCTGAAATTGGCAAAACCCTTATGAAAAATATCGTCGTTCTGCCATACATGCGGCAGGCCTGATCCTAAAAAAACCAGGTCGCCTGCGTAAAACGATTCAATTTTATCGGCGATGATGCGTTTTCCGAACCCTTCTTTTACATAAGCCAGTTCAAATTCCGGATGATAATGAAACGGTGAGTTGTAATAAGGCTCGTTCTTTTCTATCACTGATATCTGAGTCTGGGCTTCATTATAAATTTCCGTATAATGAGCTTTCATAGTCGCGCCCTATTTGCAGTTGTTTTGAATTGATTAATTTTTTCTCCGTAATTGCCTTACAAATATGTTCATAATTATTTAATGGTTAAAATTTTCCTTGTTTTTCTTAAAAAGCAAGCAGCGTTTCTAATGGTTGCGTTGTTAATATTGCAATGTTAATTACTGAATGAGAAAACTGAAATTGCTAATCTGATTATTTCAACAACTGTGTGCTGCTAACACACAAACACCAGGGTTGATAGGTTATCTATTTTATCTGACACCGGTTTCTTGCCTGAGAAAATTTATGATCATTCAACTGTATAAAACAGACTCAAAATCTGTTGTTATCAATGTCGTGCTGTAATTTTTTAATAATAAACTCCGATGAACATGAAAAATGTGTACCTGTTATTGTTTCTGATGCTGGCAGGCTTTTCTGCCATAGCGCAAACCCGGGTGCTTACCGGTTTTGTAAAAGATTCTGCTACCAATGCGCCTATACAATATGCAACGGTGAAGGTGGCGGGAAAAAATGTTGCTGCCACAACCGGCGGCGATGGCGGTTTTAGCATCAATCTGCCAACGGCCAGCGCTACGCTTGATGTTTCTTATGTAGGATATGCCAGCCAGACTATTACTATAAATGCAGATCAGACAACTGTTATTATCTTGTTAGGCAGCACTTCAGCTTCGTTGAATGAAGTGGTGGTAACGGCTTTGGGTATTTCAAGGCAGGCTAAGTCGCTAACTTATTCGGTTCAAAAGGTAAGCAACGACCAGCTTACCAATGTAAAAGATGCGAATGTTGTAAACAGCCTTACGGGTAAAGTAGCCGGTGTTACTATTGCAAAAAGTACGTCTGGCATCGGCGGTTCTACAAGAGTTATTATAAGAGGTAATAAATCTACTCGAGAAAATCAGCCGCTGTATGTGGTAGATGGAGTACCCTTAATTAATTTTTCTCCTGCACAGCCAGGTGATGAATTTGGTCAGTCTGGTGTTGGTTATGCAGGTATTGATGGCGGTGATGGTATTTCTAACATCAATCCGGAAGATATTGAAAGCATAACTGTATTAAAAGGAGCTTCTGCCTCTACTTTATATGGCAGCCGCGGCGCCAATGGCGTTATTTTGATTACAACAAAAAAAGGCAGATCCGGAACCACAAGAGTAAATGTTACTTCTGAGGAATTTTTTGATGATCCGTTATACAAACAACCCTTACAGTTTAAGTACGGGCAAACACCGAACGCACCTGCGCCGGGAAGTGTAGAAAGCTGGGGACCGGTAGTGAATGCATCTGATTACAGAAACAATTTTTTCCAGACAGGCCTAACCAACTTCACAACCATTTCTTTATCTGGCGGAACAGATAAATCGCAATCTTATTTTTCATATTCTTATACGGGAAACAAAGGAATCGTTCCTACCAGTTCTTTAGACAAACACAACATCAGCTTTAGACAAACTACAAAGTTTTTTAATGACAAGCTTACGGCTGATATTAATGTTTTATACACGCATCAGAATGCACACAACCGCCCTGGAAGCGGGATTTATAACAATCCGCTGGGTGGCTTGTATGTATTGCCCCGAGGCATTAATTTTAACCAGTATAAAAATCAATACGAAATATTCTCCACTGCACGTAACACAAACGTTCAAAACTGGTGGAATATTAATTTCGACAGTGGGTACATTGCCGGCGAAGGTGATCAAAATCCATACTGGCTTCTCTACCGCAACCCAAGCAGCAATACGTTAGACAGGGTGTACTCGAACATTTCTTTAAATTATAAATTTACGAGTTGGTTGAACCTTCAGGCACGCGGCAACGTTGACAAATCGCTGAATGTGATTGATTCAAGAAGTTATGCAACCACAACGCCGGTGTTAACTGGTACAAACGGGTCGTATGCTTTGCTGAACGCCGTGAATACGCAAGTGTATGGAGATTTATTATTAACCGCAAACAAAAATCTGAACGATGATTTATCTTTAAATGCTACCATTGGTACCAGCATTACAGACAATAAGTTGAATTCTACATCGCACGGCACTAAAACAAATGGGCCGGGGCTTTCCATTGCGAATGTTTTTGCATTGGCTAATATTGTTCCCACGTCTCTTTCTTTAAACGAAAATATTCAGCACCGGCAAGTGCAGGCTGTATTCGCAACCGCTTCGCTGGGTCTGAAAGATTTCCTCTATCTTGATTTATCAGGCAGAAACGACTGGTCTTCTACCTTTGCTTTCACACCAACTAAGAATAAAGGATTTTTCTATTACTCAGCGGGTTTAACTGGTGTATTAAACCAGGCATTTAACATGCCTGCAGCTATTAATTTAGCTAAACTAAGAGCATCTTATGCGAGTGTAGGTAACGATGTAAATATATATTCTACCAATCCGCCACCTTATTACGCAAACTTCGACGCTCAGCAGCCAACCAATAAAAATAATTCTGCTCCTTTTCCGGGCACTTACTTACGTCCGGAGAAAAACACTTCGTTTGAAGTGGGTACAGAATGGCAGTTCCTGAAAAACAGGGCGGGGTTTGATGTAACCTATTATGAAAACAACAACAGCAATCAGTATCTTGAAACGCCCGCTCCCAATGGCTCAGGACTTAGTGTTTACTATTTTAATGGCGGTAATATCAGAAACAGAGGACTAGAAGTATCAGTAAACGCAACTCCTTACCAGTCTAAGAATGTAAGCTGGTCTACCAGTATCAATTATGCGGTAAATAAGAATATGATAACTCAGGTAGCCAATTCGCAACTGGGCATTTCTCAGAATTATTTCACCATTACCGGTATTGGCAATTTGCTGTATGCCTCTTACATAAAAGAAGGTGGCTCGTGGGGCGATATTTATGGAAGATTTTTCGACAGGGCAGCAGATGGTTCTATCATCGTTGATAGCACAGGCGCAGCTATAAAAGGTCAGGATACATCAGCACCGGTAGGCGATAAAGGATTGAAACTGTTAGGCAATCCGAATCCTAAATTTACCTTAGGCTGGAGTAATACCATTAACATTGGTAAGTTTAGCATTTATTTTTTGGTTGATGGACGTTTTGGAGGCAAAGTAATGAGCGTAACCAATGCGATTCTGGATGCACTTGGCGATTCGAAAGCTACCGCAGATGCCAGAGATGCAGGCGGCGTAAACATAAATGCGTCTTACGCAGACGGCAGCAAATTTTCCGGACCTATCAACCCGCAAAATTTCTACAAATCTGTTGGTGGTGCAAGTGGTATATCTGAATATTATATGTACGATGCTACCAATATCAGACTAAGAGAAGCATCAATCACGTACAGCTTTCCGTTTAAAAACAGCTTTATCAAAAATTTACAATTTTCTGTTATCGGAAGAAACGTACTTTTCTTTTCTAAAAAAGCACCGTTCGATCCTGAATTGTCTATGTCAACCAACAATGGTTTACAAGGCGTAGAAACATTCGCTATTCCATCTACCAGAAGCATTGGCGCTTCTTTAAAACTAGGTTTTTAATTAAAGTAAATAAGGAGAATATGAAATCAATAAAGCTTATCTATTCATCACTTGCTTTTGCAGCGCTTACGCTGGTAGCAACAAGTTGTACAAAAAAGTTTGATGAATACAATACAAATCCTACCGGCATTACCAACGAACAGCTTGCGGTAGATTACCAGAATCTGGCAACACCGCTAAAGCAAGCGCAGCTAAATGTTTATGTTGGTAACCCTGCATGGGCATACCAGCTTCAGCAAAATTTAATTGCTGATGTTTACTCAGGTTATATGATGTCTCCTACACCGTTTCAAAGTAATATCAACAATACAAATTACTTTCTTGTAGATGGCTGGAACTCTTATCCATGGGACTGGGCTTATAACAATGTGATGGGTAATATTCAATCGGTTTTGAACGCTACTAAAGATCCGCAATACGCATCTTATTATCAGTGGGCAAAAATTCTGAGAGTAGAAGCAATGCACCGTGTAAGTGATATTTACGGACCTATTATATACTCTCACTACGGTCAGTTAAATGCTGATGGCAGTGTGGATTACGATTCTCAAAAAGATACTTATTATGAGTTCTTTAATGATTTAGATTCGGCTATTAATGTTTTTACAGAACTGGTACAGTCGGGTGCTCCGAAGACCTTCACCAATTATGATTTGTCTTATGGCGGTGATTATGCAAAGTGGTGTCAGTTTGCCAATACATTAAGATTGCGCCTTGCTATGCGCATTGTATATGCGGATCCTGAAAAAGCAAAAGCAGAAGGTGAGAAAGCACTGGCAAACCCGATCGGTTTATTAAAAATCAATGATGACAATTGCTTTGTGAATATTGGTGACAACGACCATCCATTAGATGTTATCAATAATAGTTGGGGCGATATTCGTTTGGGTGCCCCGATTGCTACTTACATGAATGGATACAACGACAGCAGAATTGCCAAGTACGCTTTAAAGGCAACCGATCCTAAAGTAGCCGGTCAGTACATTGGTATTCGCGAAGGCATTAATATAGATGCTGGTTCCCGTTATACAAATTATTCTAAACTTGTAACTTTTTCCAGCCGCCCGGGTACTAAAGTACAACTAATGGTAGCTGCTGAAGCCTGGTTTTTAAAATCGGAAGCTGCTCTTCGGGGCTGGTCTGGTGCAGGCGATGCAAAAACTGATTATGAAACCGGAATCACGACTTCTTTTGCACAGTATGGCTTAGATGGCACTTCTTATATAAATGACGCATCCAGCACAGAACAGCAATATATTGACCCGAATGCAGTAATGCTTGGTCAGAACGACATAAAAACAGGTTCTCCCTATTTGAGCACGGTTACTATAAAATGGGATGGGGCTGCGCCATTCCAAACCAATTTGGAACGCATCATTACCCAAAAATGGATTTCACTTTATCCTGAAGGGCAGGAAGCATGGAGCGAATTTAGAAGAACCGGCTATCCTATATTATTTCCTGTTGTTGTTAACAACAGTGGTGGTACCATTTCAACAGCTAAATTTATCCGCCGTATCAACTTTACCGCCGGCGAACGCAGCACCAATGCTGCCGGTGTAACCAAAGCAGTTCAAATGCTTGGCGGGCCTGATACCGGCGGTACACCGTTGTGGTGGGATAAGCGATAAACATTTCTTACTATTGATATTAAGGCAGGATAGAAATATTCTGCCTTATTTATTTCTTTAGGTTTGAATGAACGATAAAAAAGTAAAGTTTAATTATAAATATGTTACGCTGGCTTTTTCTGTTATTAATATTGTTTTTGTTTTCCTGCGGTAAACATTCCAATACCTTATTTACTAAAATGTCGGGAGATGAAACAGGTATTAACTTTCGCAACCTATTACAGGAAACTCATAGCGAATTTAATGTTATGCAATATCCTTATTTCTATAATGGCGGTGGCGTAGCTGTGGGTGATATTAATAATGATGGTTTACCCGACATATGCTTTACAGGCAATATGGTGAAGAACAGGCTCTATATAAACAAAGGCAATTTTCGGTTTGAAGACATTACTGAAAAATCTGGCATTGCCGCCAACGAAGGCTGGTGTACAGGCGTAACAATGGTAGATATAAACGGTGATGGCAAACTCGATATTTACATCTGCCGTTCCGGACTTGCCAATCCTTCTTTCAGAAAGAATTTGCTCTTTATCAATAATGGCAATCTTACCTTCTCCGAAGAAGCCGCTAAGTATGGAATTGATAATGCCGGCTATTCAACACAATCTTCTTTCTTCGATTACGACAAGGATGGCGATTTAGACCTGTTTCTCATCAACCAATCGGCACCGAAATATTCCAAAGGCTTACATGAACATTCGCAGCTTCGCAGGCAAACTGCTGATAAGAACTTAGAAAATAAATTATATAGAAATGATAACGGTCATTTTACAGATGTAACGGCAGCTTCAGGCATAAGCTCAAATGTGCTAACTTTTAGCCTGGGGTTAAGCACGGCAGACATTAACATGGATGGCTGGCCGGACATTTATATTGGCAATGATTTTAATGAAGGCGATTACTTATACATCAATAACCATGACGGCACATTTAGCGAGCAACTAAATAAACACATTGATCATACATCACTCTATTCAATGGGATGCGATGTTGCAGATTATAACAACGATGCCTTGCCCGACATCTGTGAGCTGGATATGCTGCCCGAAGACAATCATAATATCAAGATGCACGTAGGCGCCGATAACTACGATAAATTTCAAATGTTATTTAATGATGGGTTTGATTATCAGTATATGAAAAACAGCCTGCAGAAAAACAACGGCGACGGCACTTTCAGCGAGATTGGACAGCTTGCCGGCATTTCAAACACAGACTGGAGCTGGAGTCCTCTGCTTGCAGATTTTGACAACGACGGGTTGAAGGATTTATTCGTCAGCAATGGTTATAAGAGAGATAATACAAATCTTCAGTTTATAAAATATTCACTGGATAAATCGGTGCAAATGCAGCAAAACGGCATCGTTGTTACACCCAATGAATACATATCAAATATGCAGGGCATTCTAATAGACAATTACATCTTTCAAAATAAAGGAAATGATCAGTTTGAAAACAAAATAAAAGCATGGGGATTAGATCATCCTTCTTATTCGAATGGTGCTGTATATGCAGATTTAGACAATGATGGCGACTTGGATTTAATCATCAACAATATGGATGAAGAAGCAGGTATTTATAAAAATAACAGCAACATCGTTACAAAAAATAATTACCTGAGATTGATGTTGCAAGGCTCATCACAAAATAAACAAGGCTTTGGTACAAAAATTTTTGTTTACACAAAAGGTATAACACAGTATTATGAGCAACTGTCAACCCGTGGCTATCAGTCGGGCATTACCGACGCTATCCACATTGGATTGGGCAACCATGCAAGTATAGATTCCTTAAGAATCGTTTGGCCTACGAATGAAACACAATTGCTGACAAACGTAAAAACGAATCAAACCATTTTGCTAAACATTGCAAGTGCAAAAGAAAAATATAGTTATCATAAACCTGAAATACAGCCTTTTTTTATACAAGACAGCATTTTCAGTTACTCGCACAAAGAGAATGTAGTAAATGATTTTACAAGGCAGATTCTTCTTCCTTATTTCTATTCTCACGAAGGTCCCTGCATGGCTACCGCAGATGTGAACGGCGATGGCTTACCAGATATATATATTGGTGGCTCGGAAGGCAATGCCGGAGCATTATTTATCCGGAATAAATCACATTATTTTCGTCAGTCAAATCAAGCTGCCATTGCTGCGGATTCGGCCAGCGAAGATACCGATGCCACTTTCTTTGATGCGAATGGCGATACCAAACCAGACCTATACATTGCATCAGGCGGTTATGACGATTATAGTGAAAACTCACCACTATTAGCCGACCGTTTATATATAAATGATGGCAAAGGAAATTTTGTAAGAAAGAAAGACGCACTGCCATCAAATTTTGGCAGTAAAAGTTGTGTTCGCCCTTACGACATAGATGGCGATGGCGACATGGATTTATTTGTGGGTGGCAAAGTTGTTCCGGGAAAATGGTCGCTGTCCTGTAAAAGTAGCATCTACATTAATGATGGCACGGGAAAATTTACGGATGAAACAAATAAATGGAACCGATCTATTAACCGTATAGGCATCGTTACTGATGCTGTTTGGGCCGATGTGAATAATGATAAGAAAAAAGATTTGATTGTGGTAGGAGAATGGATGGCGCCAACAATTTTTGAAAATGATGGCAACACGCTTGTTGCATCTGCTATGAACGATTCATTAGTCAATAAAAAAGGATGGTGGAACACAATTATTGCCTGCGATTTTGATAAAGATGGGAAAGTAGATATTCTGATAGGCAATCATGGCTTAAATACACAATTAAAAGCTTCGCAAAAAGAACCTTTACAATTGTATGATACTGATATTGATAGTAATGGTTCGGCGGAACCGGTGCTTACCAGTTATATCGCAGGCAAAGCTTATCCCTTTGCTGCCATGGATGATATTACAGCTCAAATTCCTTCTTTGCGCAAAACGTTTTACGACTATTCGTCTTATTCAGATGCAACAATCGAGACTATCATTCCGGCTAAACAGTTATCTTCTTTACAACCACTCGAGGTTTCAGTTTTAGCAACCAGTTATTTTAAAAACACAGGTAGCCACTTTATACAAAAAAAATTACCTATAGAAGCACAGTATTCTCCTGTTTACAACATACTAAATATAGATATAAATAACGATGGTTATGATGATTTGCTTCTTTTTGGAAACAATGCTTACAACCGCATCCGGCTCTCTAAACAAGATGCGAATCATGGTATTGTTTTGTTGAACGATGGCAAAGGAAACTTTAGTTATGTATCGCAATTGAAGTCTGGCTTAACTATCAGAGGCGATGTAAGAAGTTCATCTGTTGTTAATAATCATTTATTAGTAGGGTGCAATAATCAGCCAGTATTAACTTATAAACTGAGCCAATAAAATATTATAATATAACAGTCAATATTTTATTGACTTCAACAAAAAAATTTGTCTCTTATCAATTTGTTTCTACATTCGCAGTCTCAATGAACACATCACGCACATACAACTTCTTTTATTTCTTTTACTTTAACAGGTAAAACCGGGTTGTATTGCAAAAAGTAAACATAAACTAATCAATATAAAATCCCGGTTTTAAAAGCCGGGATTTTTTGTTTTACATATACAATGGCAAGTAAAGTTTCGATACAAGGTTATGAAGGCTCTTTTCATCAGGAAGCCGCGCGCAAATATTTTGGCATTGACGCAGAAGTATTGCCCTGCGCTACGTTCAGAGAGGTGATTAAAGCGGCGCAGAACAAAAAAGAAACCGATGGCGGCGTAATGGCAATTGAAAATTCAATTGCCGGCAGCATTTTGCCCAACTACAATTTATTGCAAACAAGCAACCTGACAATTACGGGTGAAATTTACCTGCAAATCGGGCAAAATCTGATGGTAAATCATGGCGTTGTGCTGGCCGATATTCGTGAAGTGCATTCTCATTACATGGCGTTGCAACAATGTCTGGCTTATCTCGACAAATACAATTGGAAGCTGGTAGAAACGGAAGATACGGCCTTAAGCGCCAGGCATGTTCATCAGCACAAAAGCAAACATATTGCGGCCATTGCAAGCAAGCTGGCATCAGAGCTATACAATTTACATTTGATTGCCCCAAATATTCATACGCTAAAAAATAACTACACGCGTTTTTTAATTTTGCAAAGAGAAGAGGAAGCAGAAACAATTGAAAATGCCAACAAAGCATCGGTAAATTTTCACACCAATCATTCTAAAGGCAGTCTGGCAAAGGTGTTAACCGCCATTGCCGAAGGCGATATTAATTTAAGCAAACTGCAAAGTTTTCCCATACCCGGCAGCGATTTTAAGTACAGCTTTCATGCAGATATGGAGTTTGACAATAAAGAACAATTTGATAACGTGATTGATAAAATGAAAGTCTTAACAGAAGAAGTAAAAATATATGGTGTGTATAAAAGCGGTAAAGCCACCAGCCGCTGAAGGGAAGTTGGTAACAGCGTAAGTAAATATGACTTTGATTACAAATCGAACAATGAAGCAGGTAACAAACAATCAACGGGCTAAAAACTCCCCTTTAGGGGATGGGGGCTTTACTACAGCACAACGCTTAGAGCACATTAACGAATATTACTTCTCTCAAAAATTGCGGGAGATAGATTTGCTGAACAAACAAGGCAAAAACATTATCAATCTCGGCATCGGCAATCCCGATCTGCCGCCGCATCCCGATGTAATAAAAACGCTGCAGGAAGAAAGCGCAAAGCCCGATGTACACGGCTATCAGAGCTACAAAGGCTCGCCCGTCTTGCGCCAGGCGTTTGCCGGTTGGTATCAGAAATATTACGATGTTGCATTAAACATTGACACCGAAATTTTACCACTTATCGGCAGCAAAGAAGGCATCATGCACCTCTGCATGACGTACCTGAATGAAGGCGATGAAGCCCTTGTTCCCAATCCCGGTTATCCAACATACCGCAGCGCGGTGCAGCTTGCCGGCGGCGTTTGTACGGAGTACGTTTTAAAAGAAGAAAACAATTATTTTCCCGACTTTGAAGCGTTGGAAAAAGCAGATTTATCAAAGGTGAAACTGATGTGGGTAAATTATCCGCAGATGCCAACCGGGCAACTGCCAACAGAACAATTATTTGAACAAATCATCGCCTTCGGCAAAAACATAATATCCTCATCTGTCACGATAATCCGTACAGTTTTATTCTGAACGATACTCCGATGAGTTTATTACGCGTTGAAGGCGCAAAAGACATTGCGGTAGAATTAAATTCATTAAGCAAAAGTCAGAATATGGCGGGCTGGCGTGTTGGTGTGTTGTGCGGTGCGAAAGAACGGATTGATGATGTGTTGCGCTTTAAAAGCAATATGGACAGCGGCATGTTTCTTCCGCTGCAACTCGCGGCAGCAAAGGCTTTGAACTTAGATAAGGATTGGTACGAAAGCATTAATAAAATATATGCCCAACGAAGAGAAAAAGTGTATGAGTTGCTTGACGCTTTGCAATGCTCTTACTCAAAACAACAGGCTGGTTTATTCATCTGGGCAAAAATTTCATCAACATATCAGGACGGCTATGCCTTAAGTGATAATGTGCTTTACAATGCCAATGTGTTCATCACGCCGGGTGGTATTTTTGGCAGTGCCGGCAACGGTTATATCCGCATCAGCTTATGCGGTTCCATCGAAAAATTTGAAGAAGCAATAACAAGAATTATGAATTATGAATGATGAATTATAGATTGGCTGTTGTCAGCATCTTAATTTCATTCATAACTCATCATTCATAATTCATAATTCATCATGACCATCACCATCATCGGTACAGGCTTAATTGGCGGCTCCATGGCAATGGCGTTAAAAGAGAACGGTTTTGCCAGGCATATAATCGGCGTAGATGCCAACAAAGAGAATCAGAAGAAAGCGTTGGAGTTGCATCTGGCCGATGAAATATTGCCGTTATATCCAGCGGTGGTAAAAGCCGATCTCATCATTCTCGCCATTCCGGTAAATGCCTGCGAAATTATGTTGCCGCAATTGCTGGATAACATTCAGTCGCAGGTAATTATAGACACCGGTTCTACCAAGCAAAACTTAATTGATGCCGTAAAAGATCATCCCAACCGCGGCAGGTATGTAGCCACGCATCCCATGTGGGGCACCGAATACAGCGGACCGGAAGCCGCCGTGCATGGCGCTTTTGCGGAGAAAGCCACCGTGATTTGCAACAAAGAAGAAAGCGATGCCGATGCGGTGCAAATGGCAGAAGATTTATACAAAGCCTTAGGCATGTATCTCGTATATCTCAATGCCTACGACCACGATATGCAGGTAGCTTATGTGAGTCATATTTCGCACATCACATCGTTTGCGTTAGCCAACACCGTATTGGAAAAAGAGAAAGAAGAAGATGCTATTTTCCGGTTGGCTTCCGCGGGTTTTGAAAGCACGGTGCGGCTTGCCAAAAGCAATCCGGCCATGTGGGTTCCTATCTTTATGCAGAACAGAGAAAATGTGTTGGATGTATTGAATGAACACATTTCGCAACTGCGAAAATTTAAAGCCTGTTTAGAAAAAGAAAACGTTGAATACTTGCAGCAGTTGATAGAGAATGCGAATAAGATTAAAAAGATAATTAAATGAGTAACAGAACCACAAAGTCAGTAAGATAAAAAGATACACGAAGGCTTTGTGTTACTCTGTGCGCTTTGTGCCTTTGTGGTTCAATCAGTACAATCTTATAAATCCCAAAAATCGTGGTTCAGACAAATTACCTTTGCAAAAATTTTTATAATACACATTAATAGTAATGGCAACATTTGAAGAATTAGGATTATCGGAGCCGCTGGTAAAAATAACCACCGAATTAGGCTTCGAAAATCCCACACAAATACAGGAAAAAGCAATCCCGGTTTTGCTAAGCGGCACCAAAGATTTAATTGGCCTTGCCCAAACCGGCACAGGCAAAACGGCAGCTTTCAGTTTACCCCTTTTACAACTGATTGAAGCCGATAAAAAGTCGCCGCAGGCGCTCGTCGTTTGTCCCACACGTGAGCTGTGTATGCAGATTGTGAGCGAAATAGAACTATTCAAAAAACACGTTCGCGGCATCAGCGTGGTGGCAGTCTATGGCGGCGCTTCTATCGGCACGCAGATACGCGACATCAGGCGCGGTGTGCAGATAGTCGTAGCCACGCCAGGGCGTTTGATAGATTTAATCGAACGCAAAGCCATCAACCTCGATGAGATAGAATATGTAGTTTTAGATGAAGCCGATGAAATGCTGAACATGGGTTTTCAGGATGATATCGAATTTATTTTGCAAAATACGCCCAAGCGCGAAAGCACCTGGCTGTTCAGCGCAACCATGCCACCCGAAATTCGCAAGGTAAGCAAGCGCTACATGAAAGACCCGTTTGAAATTCTGATTGGCAAAGCCAACACGGGCAACAAAAATATAGATCACCAGTATTTTGTAACGGCAGGTCATCAGCGGTACGAAACGCTGAAACGCCTGATAGACTTCAATCCCGGCATCTATGGTCTCATCTTTACCCGCACCAAATTGGATGCACAGGAAGTAGCCGAAAAGCTCACCCGCGAAGGCTATGATATTGATGCGTTGCATGGCGACTTAACACAAGCGCAGCGCGATAAAGTAATGGGACAATTCCGTGACAAAAGTTTGCAGTTGTTAATTGCTACAGACGTTGCAGCACGCGGCATTGATGTAAAAGACATCACGCATGTCATCAACTATGAATTGCCTGACGATGTTGAGATATACACACATCGAAGTGGTCGCACGGGCCGCGCCGGCGCAGTGGGCATCAGCATGAGCATTGTTCACACCCGCGAGGTGGGCAAGCTGCGGCAGATTGAGCGCATGGTGCAATCGCCGTTTCATAAGATGGAAATACCGAGCGGTAAAGATGTGTGCCGCAAGCAGTTTTTTTATTTTATGGATAAATTGCTGCAGGCAGATATTAGTCATGGCGATTACGAAAGTTATGTGCCGATGCTGGAAGAGCGCTTTGCCGATGTAAGCAAGGAAGAAGTGCTGAAACGGGTAGCAGCTTTAGAATTTGCCCGCTTTTTAAAATATTACGAAAACGCCGGCGACCTGAATGTGCGCGACGATAAAAGAAACCGTGAAGCCGGCGCACGAGATCAAAGCCGTACAAGAGGTGGCGACAGAAGCGAGCGCAATTTCCGTGATACCAAAGGCAGGACGTTTAACAATGATGGCGGCGGCGATTACATGCGTTTGTTCGTTAATCTCGGAACGAAAGATGGTTTTTACAAAGCGTCATTTTTACAATTCATCCTTGATATGAGCGACCTGCGTAAAGAGTCGTTGGGCAGGGTTGATATGAAAGAAATGAATAGCTGGGTAGAAGTAGATCGCGGCTCGGCAAACCAGATGATCCGCGCATTGGACGGCAAGAATTTTAAGGGCAGGCGCATACGGATGAATGATGCGAACAGCCGGTGATGTGAGTTAATAAAAATTATGCAACAAACGAATATTATAAGTCAATATTTACCACAGATACAGCAGTTGATGCGAAAGCATCAGGTGCAGACTGCGTATGCATTCGGCAGTGCTGTAAAAGGCACAATGCGGGCAGATAGCGACATTGATTTTATCATTCGTTTTCCTGACAGTATGGATGTAGAAACGTATGCTGATAATTACTTCGCACTCGCACACTCGTTAGAGGATTTGTTGAAGAAAAATGTTGAATTGGTGGCTGAAGAAACATTATCAAATCCATACTTAATTCAAAGCATCAATAGTCATAAAGTGCAGGTGATATGACGCTGGAAGAAAAAAATTATTGCTGGATATAAAGAATGCTATTACTTCTATTGACGAACACTTGGAAGGACAACGGAATTTTGAAGAGTATAAAAAGAATAAAACAAAGCGAAGAGCAGTAGAAAGAGAATTGGAAATTGTTGGAGAAGCGATGAACAGGCTTTTGAAAATAAATTCGCAAATACAATTATCCTATACCCGCGTTGCGGTGGATTTACGAAATAGAATTATTCACGCGTATGATAACATCAATGATACAATTATCTGGAAAATAATTACGAAGGATATTCCGGTTTTGGAAAAAGAAGTAAGCTTAGTGCTTGAGCAAAACATAGACTAAAGAATGTAAAGCATAGGTTCAATTTTACAAAACACAACTCATTATTTATAACTCATAATTTAAAAATTATGGAAGCAATACAAACAATATCAGACAAAGAACTGGTGCAGGAAAAATGGAACAAGCGTCCGCTCATCATTGCCGGTCCATGCAGTGCCGAAACCGAACAGCAGGTAACCGAAACTGCCGTGCGCCTGCAAAAAACCGGCAAGGTAGATATGATGCGTGCCGGCATCTGGAAGCCGCGCACGCGCCCCGGCAGTTTTGAAGGCATTGGCACCAAAGGTCTGCCATGGCTGCAACATGCGAAAAAGCTAACCGGCATTCCGGTAGCCATAGAAGTGGCAACCGCAAAGCAGGTGCAGGATGCGCTGCATTTTGATATAGATGTGCTGTGGATTGGCGCGCGCACCACGGTTAATCCATTCAGCGTGCAGGATGTAGCCGATGCCCTGCGCGGCGTGGATATTCCGGTGCTGATTAAAAACCCCATTAATCCTGATTTAGAGCTTTGGATTGGCGCGGTAGAGCGCGTGGCAAAAGCCGGAATCAAACAAATCGGTCTCATTCATCGCGGCTTTTCTTCGTATGGCAATACGCAATTCCGCAACGCGCCCATGTGGCATCTGGCAATTGAAATGAAACGCCGCAACCCGGAGCTGATGATGATTAACGATCCGTCTCACATTTGCGGTCGCCGTGATATTTTGCAGGAAGTGGCGCAGGAAGCCATTGATTTGGATTATGATGGCTTGATTATCGAAAGCCATATTGACCCCGACAAAGCGTGGAGCGATGCCAAGCAACAAATCACGCCGGAACGTTTAGCCGAAATGCTGGATGCCATGCAATGGCGGCATGAAGATATATCAACAACAGACCACGGCATGTTGGATAAAATGCGCCAGCAGATCAACCATTTGGATGATGAGCTGATGCAGATTTTATGCGAGCGCATGAAGATTGCCGATAAGATTGGTGAGTATAAAAAAGACAACAACATCACCATTTTGCAAACCAACCGCTGGAACGAAATTTTAGAGCGCGTTACCAACAAAGCAAATAAATTAGGCTTGAGCAAAGAGTTCATCACCAAATATTTCGATGCGGTGCACATGGAAAGCATCAACCACCAGAACAAGGTGATGAATGATTAATGGCCACCGGATTTAACCTTTGGATTGAAAAAACCGGATTTGTTACCAACCATTTCATCGCCACCGGATACCTCCGGTGGCTAAGCAATGATGTGATGACCAAAAAAAAATTACAATTTTCTTCTTCCGCCACCATCTTTTACTTCAATGCTTCCTTTGAATATCTCGAAAAGATAACTTCAAAAGGCAATGCCATTCTTTTAACCGATGAAAACATCTTTAACAAACATAAAAAGCGTTTCAAAGGCTGGCAAACCATCGTAGTTAAAGCCGGAGAGCATCATAAAAATCAAGCAACGGTTGATGATGTGATCGGGCAAATGATTACTTTGGGTGCCGGCAGAAGAACAACACTTGTTGGTGTTGGCGGTGGCGTGATAACCGATATGGCTGGTTATGTTGCCGGTGTGTACATGCGTGGCATTTCATTTGGCTTTATTCCTGCTTCAATATTGGCTATGGTTGATGCCTGCATTGGCGGCAAAAACGGCGTTGATGTCGGCGTTTATAAAAACATGGTGGGCTTAATTCGTCAGCCTCATTTTTTATTGTATGATTATTCTTTACTCAAAACATTACCCAAACAGGAATGGACAAACGGCTTTGCCGAAATCATTAAACATGCGGCTATCAAAGACGCAGCGATGTTTAAATTATTAGAGCAGCATTCTTTGCAGGATTTTCAAAAAAACAATAGTTTTTTAAACAAACTCATTCAGCGCAATGCTTTATTAAAAACCAAAGTTGTTGTTGAAGATGAGTTTGAGCAGGGCGAACGAAAGCTGCTGAATTTCGGTCATACCTTAGGTCATGCCATAGAGAACGATTATCACTTGCCACATGGTTTTGCCATTGCCATAGGAATGGTTGTGGCGGCACATATCAGCGAGCAATATACCGGCTTCTCGGCAACAGAAAAATTAGTCGGTTTACTAAAACAATATGGCTTGCCAACATTCCTGCCATTCAATGCAGACAAGGCTTTGCAGAATATGATGGCGGATAAGAAACGATTTAAAAAAGAAATTCATTATGTGTTGCTGGAGAAGATTGGAAAGGCAGTTATAAAGCCGTTAATGATAGAAGAGGTAAGAGAAGCAATGCCCCCGACCCCTGAAGGGGAGCTATGAAATCCGATCATTGCAATCAAATTTGATATTATGAAAAACGAAAAAGTTTTAAATAATAAACCGGCTCAAAACTCCCCTTTAGGGGTTGGGGGCTTACGGGTAACCATACAACCATCTTCTGTTTCAGGCAACATCTTTGCGCCTGCTTCCAAAAGCTCCATGCAACGCGCGTGTGCAGCCGCGCTGGTGCGCAAAGGCGAAAGCATCATCCGCAATCCGGGCATCAGCAATGATGATAAAGCCGCGCTGAATGTAATTAAAGCCCTGGGCGCAACGGTAAACCAGAATGAAGATGGTTCGTTGCAAATTATCAGCGAAGGCATCAAACCGATAACGCAGGAAATCAACTGCGGCGAAAGCGGCTTGGGCATCCGCATGTTTACGCCCATCATCGCGTTAAGCAAAGAACAAATCACCATTAACGGCGAAGGCAGTTTACTATCGCGCCCGATGAATTTTTTTGATGAGGTTTTACCAAAACTAAATGTGCAAATCACATCAAACGATGGCAAGCTTCCTATACGATTGCAAGGACCCTTACAACCAAAAAACATTGGCATAGATGGCTCGCTCAGCTCGCAGTTTTTAACAGGTTTGCTAATGTCATATTCGGCAGTTGATGCCAACAACATAACCATTTATGTAGATGATTTAAAAAGCAAGCCATACATTGATTTGACGTTACAGGTGATGGAAGCCTTTCAGTTAGATTTGCCCGTTAATAACAACTACGAATCGTTTGCATTTATTGATGCGCCCGCGGCCATTACCGATACGCTTATTGATTATACCATTGAAGGCGACTGGAGTGGCGGCGCATTTTTGTTAGTGGCTGGCGCGATAGCCGGTAATATTACCGTTACCGGATTGAACATGGCTTCCACGCAGGCTGATAAAGCGATACTGCAGGCGCTGATGGATTGCGGCTGCAAGCTGTCCCTGCAAGCCGATGTGATACACATTGGCAACGCGCCGCTGCAAGCGTTTCAATTCAATGCCACCGATTGCCCGGATTTGTTTCCGCCTCTTGTTGCATTGGCTTCCTGTTGCAAAGGCAATACGGTAATTGAAGGTGTGCACCGCCTGGCGCATAAAGAAAGCAATCGCGCAATAACATTACAGGAAGAGTTTGGCAAAATGGGCGTAGCCATTGAGCTTCAGGATGATGTTATGATTGTGCATGGCGGCAACGGTGTACACGGCGCAACGGTTCATTCGCGGCACGATCATCGCATTGCGATGGCTTGTGCGATAGCTGCGCTGAAAGCAGATGGCGAAACTACGATTGAAGAAGCCGAAGCCGTTAACAAGAGCTATCCGAATTTTTATGAGCATTTGAAAAGTTTGGGCGCAAGTCTGAACCGGGATTTGGGGTGATATTTGGGATTGTTAGAATATGGAGTAAAGCTCATTTTGTTTTATAAATTTTTCTGCCTTTCTCGTTTGAAGAAGGGTTAGGGCAAGGTCAACTAAGAATTGATACTGTTTATTTTTGTAACTCTTTTACATCATCATCTTTTTCTGCCCTTCTCCACAAGTGGAGAAGGGTTGGGATGAGGTTAATCTCCACCTATGAATTATTCACAACTTGCAGAACTGTTGGGCAAAGAAAACGAAACGCTGTTTACGCATACATGCAATACTATTTTAAAAGACAAACTGCATCTGCCTTCGCCAACATTTATAGATGATGTGTTTGCTGCCTCAAACAGAAACATACAAACCTTGCGCAGTCTGCAGCAGATTCATCAACATGGCAGATTAAGCGGCACAGGTTATCTTTCTATCTTACCGGTTGATCAGGGAATTGAACACAGTGCAGGCGCATCTTTCGCCCCCAACCCGGAATACTTCGACCCGGAAAATATCATTAAGCTGGCGATAGAAGGCGGCTGCAATGCAGTGGCATCAACATTTGGCGTGATGGCGGCTACCGCCAGAAAGTATGCGCACAAAATTCCGTTTATTGTAAAAATCAATCACAACGAATTATTGTCTTATCCCAACAAATACGACCAGATTTTATTCGGCACCGTGCGCGATGCCTGGAACCTCGGCGCCGTTGCCGTTGGCGCAACCATTTATTTTGGTTCGGAAGAAAGCGACCGGCAGATAATTGAAATTGCCAAGGCTTTTGAAGAAGCGCATTCGCTGGGCATGGCAACCATTCTGTGGTGTTATCTGCGCAACAATGCGTTTAAGAAAGACGGTGTTGATTATGATTTATCAGCCGACCTAACCGGGCAGGCAAATCATTTGGGCGTAACGATACAGGCAGACATCATAAAGCAAAAACTACCCAAAAGCAATGGTGGTTACAAGGCTTTAAATACAGATGGAAAAAGCTATGGCAAATGGGATGAGCGCATGTACACGCAGCTAAGCAGCGATAGCCCGATTGATTTGTGCCGTTATCAGGTTATCAATTGTTTTATGGGTCGTGCAGGATTGATTAATTCAGGTGGCGAATCGAAAGGTGAAACCGATTTGCGCGAAGCGGTAAAAACCGCCGTCATCAACAAACGTGCGGGCGGCACCGGCATGATATCGGGTCGCAAATCGTTTCAGCGACCAATGAAAGACGGCATTGCCTTATTAAATGCCATACAGGATGTGTATCTGGAAAAAGAAATAACAATAGCATAACGGTGATTTTGGGTGATGTTTCGGATTTTTTAGATGCTAAATTTTTATCACAAAGAGTAAGAAAGGATAAGTTTGTGAAAATTATTTTATTATAAGTACCCTGTCAAAATTATCTACTAATTAACTTTTTTAAAGTTGATGAATAAATTTTTACCGATGGCATGTAAAATAAGCATCGTTGCATAGCAAAGTTGTTCATCGGTTTCATAGTCTTTGGTTTGTATCCATCTGGCTTTCATTTCTTTCCAAAGTCTTTCAATAATATTTAAATGGGGTGAGTAAGGCGGCAGATAAAAAATAAATAATTGCCTTTTTGCCCATACTTTTTGCATGGCTTTCATTGCTTTTGACTGATGAACTTTTGCATTGTCCAATACGATAACCGTGTGCTTTTTTATCTGATAAGAAAACTCATTTATTTTTTCGATGATAAAGTTGGTGGTAATGGTTTCGTAAGTGGTCGCATGCTCGAACTGATTCTCTCTTGTTATGATTCCAAAACAATTGATACGCTTGCCTTTAGCTGACTTTATACTAATGTTTTCATCTGTAAACTGCCAGCCATAAGGCACATAGCCTTCTTCTGATATTTGTACCTCATCGCCATAATACAAATCAATTTCTGACTTGCCATAACGTTGTTCTAATAACTGAAGTTCCTGTAGTTTATAGTCATAAAATTCTTTATCACATCCGCCTTTAGGTCGTTTTCTTATTCGCTTGTAACGGCAGTGATGACTTTTAAAAAACGCGTAAGCGTTTCGTTACTCATCTTTTTGCCTGTATTTTCTTCAACAATCTGACGGGCTTGTGATAATCGTTGCCGCTCTTGTTCTATGGCTGCTCTTACTATACTTACATGTTCTTCTGCCAATATCGGTTTTCTGCCCTGTCCTGGCTTTGTGCGTAACCCTGTTATGCCATTGCTGTCATAACGGTTCAGCCAATTATAAACACTTGCCATATTGCTGCTTAAAATAACAGCAATGTCTTTAGTCGTGTAGCTTTCTGACTTTAATAAAACCATTTTGCAGCGCTGACGAAAACTGTGGTTTGATTCCGTTTTATACAGATGTTCCAACGCTTGCTTAGCTTCTTTGCTTAGTACTATTTCTTTGATTTTTCTTGACACACTGTTTTAACGTCTTTAATTCTATTTAATTTTGACAGGGTACTTACATCTTTTTAATCTTACAAATCTCCCCCAATCTCGGTTTATTTTTGACACATGAATAACCAACGCATCACCACATTATTTACCGACATTGGCGGCGTATTACTTACCAACGGATGGGATCATAATTCGCGTGCAAAAGCCGTTGAACATTTTAACCTTGACGCCAAAGAAACGCAGGACCGCCACAGCATGACGTTTGATACGTATGAAGTGGGGAAAGTAAGTCTGGACGAATACTTAAACCGCGTTGTGTTTTACACCAAGCGAAATTTTACCAAAGATGATTTCAGCCAGTTTATGTTTCAGCAATCGCAGCCGTACAATGATATGCTCGGTTTGGTGAAAGGACTGAAACAGAAGTACAACCTTAAAATTGCTGTAATCAGCAATGAAGGCAGAGAGTTAAATGAACACCGGATCAACACGTTT
Source organism: Ilyomonas sp. (assembly GCA_965219515.1). Lineage (GTDB taxonomy): Bacteria > Bacteroidota > Bacteroidia > Chitinophagales > Chitinophagaceae > Ilyomonas. The sequence continues at coordinate 3,542,919 of OZ244776.1, read as the reverse complement.
CAATTAAACAGCTTTGTTGATTTTTTTATCTCATCCAGTTTTGTACATTTCCGAAAGCCTGATGTTGACATCTTTAAAGTGGCGATTGATATTGCGCAGGTAAACCCCGCGGAAACGTTATATCTCGAAGACAGGATGATGTTTGTACAAGTGGCGGAAACAGTGGGTTTGCATGGTGTTCATCATAAAAATTACGAAGGCACAAAGAAGATATTTGAAGATTATGGATTGAGTTTATAAGCACTTAGTTTATTTTTTAATAAAGACAAAACCTGTTAGTGAATAAATTATATTTTGCTTCGCTGGCATTGACATTTTACTTAACAGGATGCGCTTATGATCCTCCACTAAAAGGTACTAAAATTTTTATTGAAAATCAGACTCATCATTTTATTTATGTACTTGATTCTTTACCCAAGCAGAATTTAATTTCGGTTTACAATCATTATTATGTGAACGATAAAAACTATGTTGCCGCACACCGGGGGCTATTAGCTCCATTTACAATGTTTTCTTTTTTTATTCGGATAATAGGTATAAAAGAAGTTTTCAAGAAGATAGTTTACTTACCTTTTACATTTTTCAGAAACCTGATATCAATAAGATTCCAGACTCGATTTGGAACACATCATCATTTAGAATTTTTAAAGTCTCATCCGTAAGAATACATGATAATTCAATCAATCGTATTTTTGTTTATGATGATTCGATAAGTTATACGAATAAACATAGCTTACGATTTACTGATGAAAAAAGATAAGGGCTTTATAAACTCATCCATCTGCGCTGTACGAAGTCTCCGGACTTCGTACTTACTTATGTTCTCTCAAGTTTCAAACTTGCAAACATTCTAATCAATCATTTTTCAAATTCTCCGCCTTATGCGGAACAGGGGCTTTTATGAATTCATTTGGTCGTATATTTCGGGTAAACATTTTCGGCGAATCGCACGGCGAAAGCGTGGGCGTTAACATAGATGGCGTTCCTGCCGGTTTATCAATAACAGTTGATGATTTTCTACCCGACATCGAACGCCGCAAAGGCGGTACGCAAAAGGGAACCACACCACGAAAGGAAAGCGATCTGCCCATTTTTAAAAGCGGCATCTTCAATAATAAAACCACCGGTGCGCCGCTCACCATTCTGTTTGAAAACAACAATACGAGAAGCACCGATTATGCAAAGCAACGCGCCGTGCCACGCCCCGGTCATGCCGATTTTGTGGCTAATAAAAAATTCGGAGGTTATGAAGATTATCGTGGCGGCGGGCACTTTAGCGGCCGGCTTACGGTGTGTTTGGTTGCCATTGGCGTAATTGCAAAAAAGCTTCTCGCCCTCATTCCTGATCCTTCTCAACAAGTGGAAAAAGGAATTGAAGTGAGGGCAGTCATTCTTGAAATTGGCGGCGAAACCGATTTGGATAAAGGCTTACAAAAAGCCATTGACCAAAAAGATTCGATCGGCGGCATTGTAGAATGCCGGGTAAATGGTTTGCCCATTGGTCTGGGTGAGCCTTTCTTTGACAGCGCAGAATCTTTATTGTCTCATGCCGCTTTTGCCATTCCTGCCGTGCGCGGCATCGAATTTGGAACCGGTTTCGCCGCCGCAAAAATGTTTGGCGCTGAACATAACGACGCCATTGCAGATGCATCAGGCAAAACAAAAACCAATCATGCCGGCGGTATCGTGGGCGGCATCACCAATGGCAATGAACTCGTCTTTCGCGTAGCCATCAAACCCACTTCCTCAACGCCCAAAGAACAACAAACATTTAATTGGGAAACAAATGAAACAGAAGCCTTCTCGGTAAAAGGAAGACACGATTTGTGCATCGCACTGCGTGTTCCCGTAGTACTGGAAGCCATAACAGCAATGGTTTTAACCGATCTGATGCTGCTGGAGCAAAAGATACCCCGCATACTCTCCTAACCCGGTTGGCATATTTATTGAAAGTGTGCGCAGTACAACATACAACTCATTTATTTGTTGATACTGATAAACGGATTGTTTCAACCGGAATGACAGGAATATATAGTTATTAATTGGAAAGAACAAGGTAATCTCTGGCAGCGCATTTAAAAATCGGATGTATAAACAGCGATTCACACACATAAACTGCCCGCCACATGATGCAAACCAACATTCTTCTGTTGCTCACAAAAAGATATTTGATATTCTTCTTGTTTTTATTTCTGTCTGCAGAAGTCCGCTGTCAAAAAAACAGGGCTTTTTCTAAAAGTAAAAAAGTAATCTACGGTGTTGCCAGTTTTTATAACAAACGAATGGAAGGTGAAACAACAGCCACCGGCGAAATATTTCATCATAACCAGATGATAGCTGCCAGCAACAATTTTGAGTTGAACAGTTGGGTGCGTATTACCAATCTTAGAAACGGGAAAGCGGTTATTGTTCGCATCAACGACCGGATGAGCCAAAGCATGCAACCATTGGGCAGGGTAGCCGATATGACGAGACTGGCTGCGAAGCAACTCGGCTTTATCAGCAGAGGATTGGCAAGAGTGAAAGTAGAAGAGATTACTCATTTTTAATAAATCAATCAAGTAATTTTTACCCAACCCTGATATTAAATTTTAAAAAATAAACGTGTATGAAAAAAATGTTACTGTCTTTGTGCCTTGCCTTATTTGCGGCGGGACTGTTTGCGCAATCAGAAATGCCTTCTTCGTCTTCCCTGGCAGATTATAAAAAAAGACCAACCCTTGTCATTCATTTTCTTGCCAACGATTTTCGCTCAGCCGATTATTGGCGGCATCATTCGCTTAGCGATCTGACAAACAATTTTACCAAGCTGAAAGACATGGATTTTGGTTTGGGTCTGCAATACCTGCAGGGATTAACCAATCACATAGACTTTTCAGGAAGATTAGACGCTTCTTTTACCGATTATCTGTTTCGCAACCGTCCGCAAACCGGCGATGATAATTTTTTACTGGAAGCAGATGCAGGCTTTAACATAAAGCTGTTATCCGATAAATATTTTCTTGTGCCTTATCTCCATGCGGGCATCGGTGGTTCTATGTACGACGGTAGTTATTTTGCCGCTTATGTGCCTTTGGGTTTCGGTTTGCAGTTTAATCTTGGCAAAGGAGATGCTTTTGTTTTTTCTAATGCGCAATATCGTCTTCGGTTAACCGATAATGCCAACGATCATTTTAACTTTAACATTGGCGTGGGCGGTTCGCTCACCAATCGCAAAGAGCCAGCCATGGCACCACCACCACCGCCACCAATGGTTCCCGATACCGACGGCGATGGTATTAACGATAACATGGATTCGTGTAAAACGGTGCCCGGCATAGCCAAATATAATGGTTGCCCGGTGCCTGATACCGATAAAGACGGCATTAATGATGACAACGACAAATGCCCTGATCAGCCGGGTCTGGCAAAATATCAGGGTTGCCCGATACCTGATACCGACGGCGACGGCATTAATGACGAAGTGGATAAATGTCCCAACCAGGCTGGTACCGCCAAATACAGTGGTTGCCCGATACCCGATACGGATGGCGATGGCGTAAACGATGAAGCGGATCAATGCCCGAACCAGCCGGGCCCGGCAAGCAATAACGGCTGTCCCGAAAAGGCGCAGGTTATGCAAAGCAAAGCAGACACCACTGCACGCCAGATTTTCTTTGCTACCGGAAGAGCTACTTTATTAGGCAGATCTTATAAAGCATTAAATACTCTGGTTGCATTATTAAAAGAAAACTCTGATCTTGGCGTAGATATAGAAGGTCATACCGATAACACCGGCTCCGATGCCATCAACATCAAACTGTCTCAGCAACGCGCCGAATCGGTAATGAAATATTTGAAAAGCAAAGGCATTACAACCGACCGCATGTCGGCAAAAGGCTACGGCTCTTCGTTACCGGTAGCCGATAACGATACAGCGGAAGGACGCGCCTTAAACAGAAGGGTAGAACTGAAGTTGCGTCAATTGTAAACCTCTAACCATCAATATTCAGGTAAAAAAAGGCTGCCGCTAATTATACAGCGGCAGCCTTTTTTTACATATACCTCCGAACAATAAGCCGATGATAAAAACGGTTAAGGCTTTTAAGCCGATTTTAAATCAAAATTTACGGCTGAAAATAATTTTCGTGCGGTGCATTTCACTGTTTCATTATCTTGTTCACCACGCTCAAAGCATTTACCAGCGCGGCTTCCACCGTTCCGCCCGATGCGCCTGAATACAAAGCTTCACCCGCAAAAAAAAGGGTCTGTTCTATTGGTTCGTTCAATATTTTTTTGGCTTCTTCCGAAAGAATCATTCCGTACGAATAAGCGCCTTTTGCAAACGTGTCGTGCTGCCAGTTTATAATATGCGAAGCGTTGATCAGTTGTTTTATTTCTTGCATCGTTTTATCAAACATACCGGCAACCGATTGCAATGCCAGTTCGAAGATTTCTGCGTTTGTAAGTCCGGCAAATTCATCGGCTTTTTTACCCGCCACCCAGCCCGTAAGCAAGGGATAATGGAAAGGTTGCTGCGTCCACCATGTAGTTATTGTCTGATCGGAAAAAAAGAACAATGCATCTTTTTGCTCCTGCCAGAATAAATAAGAAAACTCCAGCAATATTTTTATCACGTTGCCATAGCCGATGCTGTGGGCAGACTGTTGTATTTGCGGCAAAACCGGCGTAAAAGCAATATGCGCCGGTTCGCTTTTTTCAGATTGCAACACGCCGATCGGAACCGTAACAATTACCTGCTCTGCGCTAAAACTTTCCTTCGTGGTTGTAATGATGGTTGCTTCTTCGCGTTTCCATTTTATTTCGGCTACGGTTTTATTAAAGAAAACATTGCAGTTTTTTTTGCGGCACGATGCCAGTAAACAATCAATCAGTTTTCCGTAACCGCCGGTAATCCGGTACGTGTCTTCTTCTTCGTGCTGCCATTCGTTTCGCAGCGAAAATACGCTTGCTTTGTCGGGGTCAACGGCATCGAAACCCTGTGCATATTGTAATGCCGATTGTCGTAAGGCATCATATTTTTCCCCGTTAAAATATTGGTGCAAAAACCGGGTGAATGTGATGTCTTCGGCAAGACTGCTCATTTTTTCCAACATCTCATCCCAGCCTTCAATCTGCTCACCGGTTTCCTGCCAGTTGCCATTTACGTGGCGAAGCATACTGCCAGTGATTTTTGTAACCCCGATTTTGGCTTCGTTCAGCAATTGCAAGGTTACAGGCAGGTTGCCATGTATAAATTCTGCGCCGCTTTCTACCGGTTGCAAAAACTCTTTAGAATGAAGCGTATGGATTCTGCCACCTGCATGAGGCTTTGCTTCCAGCACCGTTACCTGTTTTCCTTTTGCCGACAGCTCTTTGGCTGCCATTAATCCGCAGGCACCGGCACCAATAATGAGAATTTGGGAACGGTGGGTCATAATTTTCCGTATTTATTATTACAAGAGATGATTGCAAAAATGAAGCTAAGACGAAGCCGCAATAAGGAACGCGCAAAAGCGTTTTCTGAAAGTTTGTTCACCGAAAGTTTTTTGTGTCTGCTTTATTATATTGTTCACTTTTGTTAAGCAACAAAATCTCCCACACATTCATTATCTTATTTTTAGCATCATTCAATTTATATGCAGACAGGAAAACGAATACAGGAACGGATTGTGCTTTGTCTTTTGCTGTTGCTGACAGGCTTTGCTTTACATGCGCAAACGAACAGCGAAATCATTTTAAAAAATAAAATTGTCAAAGCGGCCAATCGCATTGGTATTCCTGCTGCTTACCTGCAAGATGCCATTATAACAAAGACTTACATTGACAAAAGCAGCGGCATTCAATATGTGTATTTGCAGCAGACCTGCAAAGGCATTCCAGTTTATAACAGCATGAAAACGCTGGCTTTTAAAGGCGATACACTGCTTTATTCGTCAGGAAGTTTTATTTCCAAAACAGAACGGTTGCCTGCCGGTGCAAAACCTGTTATTGAAGCGGCGGAAGCGATAAAAAAAGCTGCGCAGCATTTGCATCTTCCCATTGGTAAAAGCGCCGTTTCGTTTATAAGAAAAGAAACCGGCAACAACCGTGAGAAGTTCTTTTTTACCGCCGGTAATTTGGCGAAAAGAGACATTGAAGTGCAGCTTTACTGGGCAGCCGATAGCTTGAAACAATTGCATCTTGCGTGGAATGTAAATATAGATGTGGCTAACTCGCCCGACTGGTGGAATGTTCGGATAGATGCAAAAAACGGAGAAGTTGTTAGTCAGGACAATTGGACAACTTACGAACAATTTTACAACGAAAACAGCAAAAGCCGGTCTGCGATTTATCAAAGCGCTCAGGCTATAGAAGACGCCGCGCCGCCAAATGATGCCACCGGCGCTTCTTATTTGGTAATTCCGTTTCCCGCCGAAAACAGGAATGTGAAAAGTCTTGCCGCCGTAGCCAACCCCTGGGAGATGGCAGGCGCAAACAACGATGCCGCCACGTATGGCTGGCATTACAACGGAACTACCACGTATAACATTACGCGGGGAAACAATGTGTATGCATACGACGACAGCGCCTCTAAAAATATTCCGGGAAGCACAGCCACTTCGCTGTCTCCATTGCCCGGTTTATCGTTTTCTTTTGTTCCCGATTTTGCTCAAACCACTTCATTATCCATCAACAAAAGCGCTGCCATTACCAATTTATTTTACTGGAACAACCTGATGCACGATGTAATATATCAATATGGTTTTACAGAAGCAGCCGGTAATTTTCAGGCAAATAATCTCAATCGTGGCGGAACGGGCAGCGATCCGGTACTGGCGGAAGCGCACGACGGCAGCGGATTGAACAACGCCAATTTTGCTTCGCCTGACGATGGCAGCAGCGGGCGGATGCAGATGTATTTGTGGGATGCCATTACGCCTTCATATCTTACCATAAAAACGCCGGCCGAAATAACGGGTAGTTATGTAAATACGGAAAGTAATGTCAGCACAGTCAACAAATTAAAAAATATTGGTCCGGTAACCGATACGGTTGCTTTATATACAGGTGATACTTTAGCTTGTGCAGTTGAATTGCCTGCTAACCTTAGTGGTAAAATTGCTTTGATTTACAGAGGCGTATGCAGTTTTACCGACAAAATAAGAAATGCGCAGAACGCCGGCGCAATAGCTGTTATTGTGGTTAACAGCCAGGGAGCCGACCTGATAACCATGTTTGGAACCAACGACAGTATTACCATTCCTGCTGTTTTGATTTCTTACGAAGATGGAATAAAAATAGATCAGTCTGTAAAAGCCGGCAACACGGTAACGGCTACTTTGTCTGCTCCATTGCTGGATGGCGATTTTGATAACGGGATTATCTGCCATGAATACGGACACGGCATTACGCACCGGCTTACCGGCGGCAATGCAAGCTGCATGAGCAACAAGGAACGACCCGATGAAGGCTGGAGCGATTATTATGGACTGATGATGACACAGGACTGGGCGAATTCCCGCATAGCCGATTCGGCAAAAAGCCGTTCGTTTGGCACTTATGTTTTCGGGCAGGCGCAGGCAGGCAGCGGCATCAGAACCTTTCCATACAGCACCAGCATGACCATTGACCCGCACACGTATGCCGATATTTCGAAAAACGATGGCGAGGTGCATTACATTGGCGAAACATGGTGTTCGGCATTGTGGGATATGACATGGGGAATTATAAAACAGGAAGCAGGCATTAACCCAAATATTTATGATGCCAGTGGCAGCGGAGGCAATGTAATAGCCATGAAACTGGTGGTGGAAGGAGAGAAGCTGCAACCTTGCAGCCCGGGTTTTTTAGATTCACGCGATGCAATTCTGGCAGCCGATTCTATCTTATACGGCGGCCGTCATAAATGCACAATCTGGAATGCATTTGCCCGCAGAGGAATGGGTATAAGCGCAGTGCAGGGATCGTCAGATAAAACGAACGATCAAACGGCAGCTTTCGATGTGCCGGTGCTGCGGCTGCACTCTGAAACCCTGCCTGCCATTAACGATCAGTTGACCACCAAAATAACCGTAAGCTGCGAATGCCAATTGCCGCAAAGCGGCTATCAGTTAACAGATACGCTTCCCGCAGGGTTCGCCTTGCTAAGCAGCGAGCCGAAAGCCACCGTGCAGAATAATACGATTGTGTTTGATGCCAGTAATTTTACCGCTTTAGGCCAGATAAATGAGTATAGCCTTACGCTGATACCCGATCCGAATGCGGGTTGTGCAAAAGACACGGTAGTTTTTGATGACAGAGATGCGCATACCGGAGGCGGCTTTGCCTCATCAAAAGCAAGAGGTGTAGCAGACTGGACAATCAGCACAGCGCAGGCAAATAAAGGTACCCATTCCTGGTATGCCGCCGACCCGGAAACCGCAACAGATTTCAGCTTAATATCGAACGCTTTTACACCGTCGGCATTTTCTGTTTTTTCTTTTTATCATCGGTTTACTACAGAAGCTGGTTACGATGGGGGCATGGTGGACGTTTCTACCAACAACGGCGTTTCGTGGACAAGTGCGGCTCCCTATTTCATCAGCAACGGATACAATGGAATTATTTATTCATTTAACCCGGTTGATACCTCTTACGGCAGCGTGCCATTGCCTTCTTTTACCGGCACCCCAAAAGACACCGGCTTTATTCAATCTCTGATTGATTTATCTTCTTTTTCGGGCAAATCCATCAAAATAAGATTCAGAATGTACACCGATCTGGGAACCACTTACGAGGGCTGGTATGTAGATGATATAACGATAACCAATGGCTGCGGCGGTTTGCAAAAAATCGGTTTGTACAATAATGCCAACAAAATAATTGGCAGCGCAAAAATTGCCAACTTTAACATAGACAGCAATGGCGTTGTGCTGCCGGCATTTGGCAATTTCAGCGTTGAAGCGGTAAACAATGTATCGGCATTATTAAACTGGACTACCGTATCTGAATTTGGTGTGAGCAACTTTGTAATAGAGCGCAGCACAGACAGCATTGCTTTTACAACGCTCGGCATGGTTGCCGTACAGAGCGTTGGCAGCAGCTATGCCTTTACCGATAACAACCCTGCGGTTGGTATGAATTATTACCGCATTCGCATGATTGATAAAAACGGCAATACGCTGGTTACTTCACCGGCGCGTTCGGTGAGCTTTACCCGGAATACCGGCGGCGTTACGGTGGTTCCCAACCCGGCTGTCAGCCTTGCAACGGTATTGATCAATACTTCTTTTCAGGCAAAAGAAATAGCCGTTTTTGATATGCAGGGAAAACGGCTTTTGCAGGCAGCATTAAACAGCGGAACTACGTCATATCCAATTCATACTTCGGGTTTGAGCGCCGGTGTTTACATTGTAAAAGTGGTTTCTGTAACAGGCGAAATCAGGAACATAAAGCTATTGGTGAAAAGATAGATTGTATCAATCGGATATGGAAGATATTTGATACTGTAATGTTGAAAGCAAAGCTGAGATTGCGTTTTGATAACATGGACTCAGGCCGCTTTCATTATCAAAATGGTATTATCTGTATAAATAAACAAGAGAAAGCGCGCTTGCCTTCTCTTGTTTTATAAAATCGCATCACCCGGTTTATACCCATAAATTTTCCGGGTATGTGCCGTTTTTAACCAGCGCATCTATATCGGCTTTTACCACCGGCGCATCTTCTTTATAGGTTACGCCAAACCATTTGGCGCTGGTGGGTATTACTTCCAGCTTACCCAATCCTTCTTTAATAAACTGATCGGCGGCTTTAGGCATTAAAAACTCAGCTTTGGGATCGTTAATATTTTTTTCCAGAAATTCTTTAAACAAACGCTCGCAAAGGCTGATGAAATTGGGTGCAAAGCAGAAAAAATTCATGCTCACTTTGGTATCATCGGCAAGCGGCACCAGTTTATCGCCGTCTTCATATACAATACCGTTGTCTTTGCGGTAAATTTTTAATCTTTCATCAATGGCGGTTAACTCATTTTTATCATTGGTGCTGATAACGCCGCGGCTTACGCTTCCGTTTTCGCTCAATGTATTAGAAAGTTCATACCCAAGTACGGCATACGTATTATCTGATACGCGGCTGGTAAGAAAATCATACGCTTTTACAAAAGCATCTTTTCCATAGAAATCATCAGCGTTTATTACCGCAAACGGTTCGGCTATTGCGCTTTTAGTGCAAAGCACCGCATGACCGGTTCCCCAGGGTTTTGCGCGATCGGCAGGAATGGCAAAGCCATCGGTAAAGGCATCTAATTTTTGATATACATATTCGGTTTCTATTTTACCTTTCAGCTTGGGCTCAAAAATATTTATAAAAGCGGATGCAAAATCTTCCCGAATAATAAACACCACTTTTGTAAAGCCGGCTTCCATGGCATCGTAAATGGAATAATCCATGATGGTTTCGCCCGACGGACCAAAAGATTGTGTTTGTTTCATACTTCCGTAGCGGCTTGCCATGCCAGCTGCAAGAATAACCAAGGTTGGCTGCATAATTGAATTTTTTAAAGTGGTGCGAAGCTAACCCAAACCAAAGTAGCGGGCAACCCGTTTTTATTAAAATTAAATGAAGGAACAGAAAGTAATGGAAACCCAAACGTTACAAGCCGATTGGCTGAAGCAAAAACAAGTTTCGCTTCATGTGCTGCGGTTAGACGAATATCATGCGGTGGTAAGCGGTAACAAATGGTTTAAGCTACAATATTATTTGCAGGATGCGGCAGAGAAAGGTTATCATACCATTGCAACATTTGGCGGCGCTTATTCCAATCATATTGTGGCAACGGCGTTTGCCTGTAATGAAATGAAACTAAACAGCATCGGTATCATCAGAGGTGAAAAACCGCAGCACCTGTCGCATACGTTATCTGATGCTCAGACTTATGGAATGCAGCTGCAATTTATAAGCCGGGAAGAATATAATAACAAAGAAACTGTAAAAGCCAGATATGCTGATGTTTATTGGATAGCAGAAGGCGGGTACGGCGATTTGGGAGCAAAAGGAGCCGCCGGTATAATAAAACTTGTCGCAGATTATGACACTTACACCCATATCGTTTGCGCAACCGGCACGGGAACTACAATGGCAGGCTTAATCCGGGCAGCCCGGCCGCATCAAACCGTTATAGGCGTCAGTGCTTTAAAAAATAATAACAGCATTGCAGAAGAAGTTCGTCTGTTGTTGTCTGAAAAAGACAAACAAAAATCATTTGTTATTGTACCCGATTATCATTTCGGCGGGTATGCAAAACATAATGCTGCCTTATTGCAGTTTATGAATGATGTGTGGCAGCAACACCGTTTGCCAACTGATTTTGTTTATACCGCCAAAGCGTTTTTTGGTTTGCAGGCTATGATTGTAAATAGAAAACAAATTGTTGCCGGCGGTCGCGTTTTATTTATTCACACCGGCGGTTTGCAGGGAAATTTGTCGTTGGGAAAAGAGGTATTATCTTTTTCATAAAACGACGGACGCTATATTTGTTTTTTGTTCGGGCATGAAAGTATTGGCAAGAATCGCTGTTTTACTGTTTATAATGGCAGGCATTTCTTCAAAACTGTTGGCGCAGGAATTGAAAGCCGCACTACCACAATTTAGCCTCGAGATTATCGGCAACAATAAAGTACGCATCAGTTGGGTGAATCCATATGGCGACGACCTGATACAGATAAATGTGCAGCGTTCTTACGATGGTGTTCGTAACTACAAAACCATATTTTCAACGCCTTCACCGGAACTGCCCGAAAACGGTTTTATCGAGCCATATTTTCCGGGGGTAAAAGTGTATTACCGCATTTTTTATATGCTGAGCAGCAACGCTTATTTCTTTTCAAAAGCAAAGCCCGCCAGTCCGTTTTTATTGTCTGATTCTATGGCTGCGCAATTGGCCGCTACCAACGACACCGTAACGGTTAAGACCTTAGACAGCATTGTAACGCGGTTGCCGTACAGCCAGTTTCTAAAGTTTAAAGATTCTGTTTACGCAAAAACCAAAGACAGTTTGTTACTGTTAAGCAACGATACGGTTTTGCTGAAACCGTATGTTTATAGTGGCCCGTGGCGGGCGTCTGTTTACTTATTTACCGATCGTAGCGGTGTTATCAATTTAAAACTGCCGCTGGCAAAAGAAAAAGCGTACTCGCTTCGTGTGTTTGAAGCCGACGATAAAACGCAGGTTTTCTACATCAAACATATTACCGAACCCGACCTGATGATAGACAAAACCAACTTTTTACACGCAGGTTGGTTTCTATTTGAATTGTATGAAGATAACAAGCTGAAAGAACGAAACAGGCTATTTGTGCAGAAAGAGTTTTAGATATTGAGTGATGTAAGAAATGAAAGGTAAAATGTATGTCGGGCTGACGTCTCAAAATTTTCCGTTGAAAAGGAAAAAAGTTACAGACAAAACAATCTATACCATTTCGCCCGTCAGAAATTTCTGCCAGTCTTCCAGTATTTTCCCTTTTAACACACGCGGAAATTTATGCTGACCGCCCACTTTGCCTTTGGCTCTCATAAACTGGATAAATTGTTCTTCGGGCAGCACATCGAGAAAAATTTCTTTTAATGCGCTGTTGCGTTCTACGCGATAATCGTCGTTAATTTCCTTTAATTTATCATCAATTTTTATGCGAAGCAGTTCGGCATTTACCACGTCATCGCAGCCAACATACCAGTGATGCGCAAAAAAAGAAAGATGTGGCTCGCCCGCTACGGTGTATTCAGGAATACAAATGTTCAATTCTTCGGCAACCGAGCGAATGGCATTGTTCATATTGTCTACACTCAGATGCTCGCCCACAAGACTTAAAAATTGTTTTGTTCTTCCCGTAATAACAATTTCGCAACGCTCTTTGTTGGTAAACCGGATGGTATCGCCAAGCAAATAACGCCATGCGCCGGCGCTGGTGCTGAGAAGCAGGGCATAATCTTTTTTTTCTTCAACTTCATGTATCATCAAAGCTTTTGCACGAGGCAATACATCGCCATCGGCATCAAAATGATGTTCATCAAAAGGGATGAATTCAAAAAAGATATGCTCGTTTGTAACCAGTTTCATACCCTGCGAGTATTGCCTGTCCTGGTAAGCAATAAATCCTTCGCTGGCAAGGTAGGTTTCTATGTAAGTAATGGGTTTGCCCAAGAGTTTTTTAAATCCTTTTTTATATGGCTCAAAAGAAACGCCGCCATGCACAAAAAAGGCAAGATTGGGCCAAATGTCGTGAATGGTAGTTAGCTTGTAGCGTTCCACAATCATTTCCATGCACATCTGTATCCATGCCGGTACGCCTACCACGAAGCCTATGTCCCACTGCGGCGCTTTTACAACAATTTCTTCCAGCTTTTTATTCCAGTCGCGTTCTTTGGCTATTTTTTTTCCGGGCTTATAAAACGGCTGCCACCAGATAGGAGATTTTTTTGCCGTAATGCCGCTTAAATCGCCGGCGTAATAACCGGGACCTTTTTCAAGTTCGGTGCTGCCGCCAAGGGCAAGCCACCCTTTGCTAAGCGATTTAACGGGAATATTGGTGTAATTGCGAAGACCGAGCAACTGTTTGATCATGGCAACTTTATTGCCTTGCAACAGATCGTTGGTAATGGGAATGTATTTGCTGGCCGCTTCGCTGGTGCCGCTGCTGAGCGCATAATATTTTATTTTACCCGGCCAGCAAACATCGGGCTTTCCTTCCAGCGTTTTATACCACCATTCTTTGTAGATGGAATTGTAATCGTACACCGGAACCACTTCCTGAAATTTCTTTCCGGCATGTTTGCTAAACACAATTTCATCAAACTTATACTTCTGCCCGAACTCGGTAAAGCGGGCCCTTCGCAATAACTTTCGCAATACGCGCAACTGCTGGTTTCGCGGATTGTTTGGCGGCAGGTGCAATGCTTTGGCAATACGTTTGGGAAGAGAAATATCAAAAATTGCCATTCTGAAATTGAGGTTATGTACGAAACTACGGGAATTGATTAATAAAGCGACAAAAGTAAGCTTGCGTTTGTAAAATTTATACGAATATTTTTCAACCGGTTACACCGTTTTATCTTATAAAAATCCTGTATGGAGAATGATGCGATGTAAATAATTTACATAAAAAAGCCGCTATATAAATAGCGGCTTATCAATTTTTTATGTAAAAAACAATTATGGTGCTACCAGCCGGAAGCCATTGCCATGAATGTTTACAATTTCTATATCGGTGTCTTCCTTCAAATATTTGCGCAGCTTGGCAATGTAAACATCCATGCTGCGACCGTTAAAGTAAGTATCGCTGCCCCATATTTTTTTCAGCGCGCGCTCGCGGGGAAGCAAATCGTTTTTATGCTCGGCAAGCATTTTCAGCAATTCATTTTCTTTAGGAGATAATGTTTGCATCTTACCTTCTTTGCCCAACTGGCGAAGCTTTGGATTAAAATGGTAAGAGCCTAAATCAAACTCTATGTTTTCGCTTTCTTTATTTAATTCTTCGTTGCGCTTTAAAATGGCTTTTATTTTCGCCAGCAAAACATCCGTATCAACCGGCTTGGTCAGATAATCATCGGCTCCCAGTTTATAGCCGTCTAAAATATCGTTCTTCATGGTTTTAGCGCTTAAAAAAAACAGAGGCACGTCGGGGTCAATATCTCTGATTTCTTCGGCTAAGGTAAAGCCATCCATATTCGGCATCATAATATCGAGCAGGCAAATATCATAACGCTCGCGCTGAAAAGCGGCAAGACCTAAGCGTCCGTCGCGCTCCAGCGTTACCTCATAATCGTGTAGCTCCAATACATTTTTTGTTACCATGCCCAGGTTTGTATCGTCTTCACATAAAAGAACCTTATATTTTTTATCCATGATTTACAGCTTTTTATGTTTCTGAATCATCCATTATTATGCCATGGACAGCTTGTCATAACAATTTATTTAATTCGATGGTAGTAAATTTGATATAAAAAAAGGATATGGGATTTTTCAGACAGGTAGCAGAATATTTATACATCAGGAAGCGGGACCCGAATGCACCGCGCGATACCAACATCAAACTCATGCACGGCATGAACCGTATTTCGTTGCTGATTTTTATTGCAGCTCTCATTTTTATTCTGGTAAAGTTTGTGGTCCTGCCGATGATTCGATAAATTATCGGCTTTTAGTCTAATACAATCGCTGCGTTACCTATTTGTAAAAACAGTTTTTTAATCTACTTCTCCCGGGTTGACGGCTGAAAGCTCATATCTTATAACAGAAAGCTTAAACCTAATAGCTGAAAGTTGACAGCTGATATCTGACTGTTTTCTCACAACCCCGCATAATAATCATAACCTCGTTCTGCCCAGTAATCATGTGGTTTTGCATTACTGAAATATATCAGACCAATGCTTTTCAGATTTTTAATGCCATATTTTACAGGAACAATCAACCGCAGCGGATGACCATGCTGATAGGTTAAAGGTTGTCCGTTCATTTCGTAGCAAAGCATCGTTTGCGGATGCAGGGCGCTCGGCATATCCAGACCCACGTAATATTGTTTATTCGGCGTTTGCATACCGATATAACTCATTTTAGTCTGATCCTGCAAGCCAAAGGCAGCAATAAAATCTTTTAGCGGAATGCCGCTCCAGTGCTGAATCTGGCTCCAGCCTTCCACGCATTTAAAATCGTAAACAATCTCTTTTTTCGACAGCTTTTTTATATCAGCCAGGCTAATCGCCATCATGCTGCCATCTCCTTTTCTCACATTCAGCCGCCAGGCATCTTCATTTATATTTTGCTGCAGCCCGATTAAGCTGTTGATACGCACATTCGCCGCCGCTTTTTCTACCGGGTAAGTTTTTACCAGATGGTTTTCGCTAAAGGTGGAAGTCAGTATTTTTTCATTTTTTTCCAACACATTTCGCAATGGCTGCAAAGCATGATTATCCTGCGGCTGCCGGTTCAGCCACTTCCAGCCAAAAACACCTGCCGCGCCTGCGGCTGCAAAACCAAGAAAAGAAAAGAAGGTGCGGCGTTGAATTTTCTTTTCGCTTTCCTGCTCGGTTCGGTCAAAAAAATTATGCTTTTTCATTTGTTTCTGTTTGTGTAGGTACAGGATAAGTAGCATTGGGAATGACTTCAACGCCGGTAATCATCGCCTGGAAATTGTGCCAGCCGGTTTTAACAACCTGCGCAACGTGTATTATAAAAAACAATACATAGCCAATGGTTAAAATAAAATGCTCGGCACGTGCCCATTCATAACCGCCGCACAAAGCGGTGAGAAAACTCCATTGTGTTGGTTTGTAAACGGCAAAACCGGTAAGTACCGAACCTATGCCCATAATAATGATAGCCGTATAGGCAATGCGTTGCGCGGCATTGTATTTCTGCTGCGGCGGGTGATATTTACGAATATGCAGATCGTGAAGCAGTACCTGCCAGGCTTCTTTAAAAGAATGTTTATTGGGCAACAAATAGCGCCATTCGCCCGAAAATACGGTGTACAGCGTGTACAACAGTCCATTAATGATGAATATCCAGGCAAACACAAAATGAAAGCTCATGCCTTCGGCAAGGCGGTGCGGAATGTGCAGGAAATTATAAAAACCATCCGGGAAAAAATGAAATAAATCTTTGTTGCCAACGCTGATTTTATACGGATCATACGCCCAGTAAATGAGCATGCCGCTCCAGATCATAATGGTGAGTATGGGAAAATTGATCCAGTGAAACCAGCGAATTGCCAGCGGATGCTTTTTGAGAACGGTTTTCATGGAGGCAAGTTAGAATAAAAAGAATTTCAGAAAGTAAAGAACAAATTATCTAATTCTTCTTTTTGTATCACAGGTTTTTCTGCCGCGGAGGCACAAAGCACAAGAAATTTTTTGAAAAAAAAGAATATAAAGTTTGCATGATTCTATTCAATTACTTTATAAGTAAACTTTGTGTCTTTACGCCTTCGTGCAAAACTACACCGCGCCGGTAAACTGCTTTAGAAACCGCACATCGTTCTGTGAATACAACCGCAAATCATTTACCCGGTATTTTAACTGACACACACGCTCAACGCCCATTCCAAAGGCAAAACCCGTGTATTTATCAGGATCAATATTAAAATTTTCCAGCACTTTCGGATGCACCATGCCGCTGCCTAAAATTTCTACCCAGCCGGTGTGCTTGCAAACAGCGCAACCTTTACCACCACAAATAAGGCAGGTAATATCCATCTCCGCGCTTGGCTCGGTAAACGGAAAATAAGAAGGGCGAAACCGAACGTTTACTTCTTTGCCAAACATTTCCTGCACAAAAAAATAAAGTGTTTGTTTCAGATCGGCGAAGCTTACATTTTCATCTATGTACAAACCTTCTATCTGGTGAAAAAAGCAATGCGCGCGGGCGCTGATGGTTTCGTTGCGATATACACGTCCGGGACAAATGACACGAATGGGCGGTTTTTGCTGTTCCATCACTCTTGCCTGTACGCTGCTGGTATGTGTGCGCAGCAGCCACGCCGGATTTTGATTGATGTAAAACGTATCCTGCATATCGCGTGCAGGATGATCTTCGGGTAAATTCATCGCGCCGAAGTTGTGCCAGTCGTCTTCTATTTCGGGTCCTTCTGCCACGGCAAAACCCAATCTCTTAAAGATGGAAACAATATTGTTTCGCACAATGCTTAACGGATGCCGCATTCCGGTTTCGACGGGCGAACCGGGCAGCGTAATGTCTATGCTGTTGTCAGTTGTCAGTTGACGGTTGACGGTTGACTCTTTTATACTCTCGTATTTGGTTTCAACAAATTGCTTAAACTCATTAAGCAGTTGTCCAAATTCTTTTTTTCGTTCATTCGGCACATTCTTCATCTCGCCCATCACGGCTTTTACAATGCCTTTGGTACTAAGATATTTGATGCGGAAAATTTCCGCGGCATCGGGTATTTCTGCATTAAATGTATTAATGTCTCGTTTATAAGTCTCTATTTGTTGGAGCAATTCTTCCATGCGGCGAAGATAAAGCGAGTTGTATTATGTAGTAAGTATGATGTATTAAGACAAATGATCTTAATTGCGAATTTGATAATCGTACTACTTTCAGCTATTGTTTGCAGGTAAAAAGTGCGCTGTGCTAATGTTTTTTGTCCGCTTTTTTTCGTTCAACTATACGTAGGAAAGGTGTAATCAATTTTGAAAGAGATGTTTTTTATAATCATCTGTTATATTCTTTGTTGACAGCGATTGCCAGCCGGCATCAGGAAGCAACGATTTGGGTTTACTGTTTTCTTTCAATCTGGCTTCATCATCTTTCTGTTTTGCTACATCGATCGGATCGCCAAACAAATAGAAAAACTTTTTGCATATTCCTTTTGCCGTGCGCATATCTTTCCAGATGTCTATAAATTCGTGAAAATTGATATAGATGGGATTGCCTTTGTTGTCTATTTTATCCGTAAGCCCGTAAATAACTTTTTCTTCTTCCAACACATA
Organism: Ilyomonas sp.; assembly: GCA_965219515.1. Classification (GTDB taxonomy): domain Bacteria; phylum Bacteroidota; class Bacteroidia; order Chitinophagales; family Chitinophagaceae; genus Ilyomonas. Next base: position 3,524,469 of record OZ244776.1, on the reverse strand, counting down.
CGTGCCGAAAATACGATCCCACAAAATAAAAGTAGCGCCATAGTTTTTGTTAATGTACTTCTCCTGAGAGCCATGATGCACGCGATGATTGGACGGCGTGGCAAACGCATATTCTATCCAGCGTGGCATTTTTCTGATATATTCTGTATGCACCCAAAATTGAAACAACACAGCAATCTGATTTGCCACGAAAAAAATAACAGGATGAAAGCCGCATAAAGCTACCGGAATAAAGAAAATAATCTTCAGATGCAGCACCCAGCTCAGGCGAAAGGAAACTGTAAGATTGTAGTCTTCGCCGCTGTGATGCACCACATGTGTAGCCCACCAAAATCGCTGGTGGTGCGACACCCGGTGCGACCAGTAACTGCAAAAATCAAGAATGATATAACAGGGAATGAGTGTCCACCAGTTTAGCTCCATGCGCCAGGGCAACAGGTTATATAAAAGAATGGCGCCGCAAAAAAGGATGAGCTTCAAAGCAAGGGAAACAAACAGATTGCCAACACCTACCATAATTGAGGCGATGGTTTCTGTTTTACTATAAATGTTTTTGTTTTGCCGATACGAAATAAACCATTCTAACAAAACAAAGAAGAACATGGCAGGAGCCGCCCAGGCAATGATTTCGGGCGCACTGTCGCTTAACGTTTTTGCATGTTTAAAATTGATTTTTGGTGCTCCGAAAAGTGAGTCTAATATAACCATCTGTAATTTGTTTTTTCGCTGCCTGACGTGTTTATTTTCTTTTCAATTCATGAAAAGATCTCTTGTACAAAATTGAGAGGCATTTAAAGCCACTTCTTACATGTTTCCCTTCAAAACTTACATAATTCATAGTTACATACCTGCATGATGTGTATTGGCAGCGGTAGCAGGTAATTTTCAGGCGCTGTAACAATAATGAAATGGGCAGGCAATTTAAAATGAAGGAGAATCAACTCTTGTAAAAACAGGCAGATTAAAGCTGTGTTTATATTCATCATTACATGCTTCTTTTCATCAGTTTAACTTCTGCTTCTGCGTACATTAATACTTGTAAAATGAAGACTGGCACAGCCTTTGGCTTATTGATAAAGAGAGAAATTTGCATGACAATTAATGGATGTGCCAAGCTACATTCATACAAAAAATACCAGAAGCAATTATACCGGTTGCCGAAAAGCTTTTTTAATTGTCCGGATATATTATTTGCCTGCCGTTTTTAAGTTATTGCTCTCACTTTTTTATTTACTGATACTATTTTTTAAATAAAAACTGGCACTTGCTGTCAGGGAAAAAATTTACTGCTGCACCACATTATTACGTGTGAAGTATGGTAATACAATACCCTTGTATAACTGTGATTGTACGCATCGTTATAAAATTATACGGAATACAAAAATATTTTTTGACAAAGATTATTTTATCAGATAAAAAAATTGTTTTTCAGGTGTATCCCGGTAAATAAAAATAACCATCATAACACCAACAATAGAATCTGAAAATGAAATTGTACATTCAAAATATGGTGTGTCTTCGCTGCAAAATAATGGTGAAAGCCAAACTGCAGGAACTGGGTATCGGGTATAAGCGGGTAGATTTGGGAGAAATAGAAATTTATGAAAAGCTACCTGAAGATAAGTTATACCAACTGAAAGAATGCCTGCTTACAATGGGATTGAAATTGATAGAAGACCAGAAAGCAGTATTGGTAGAAAAGATAAAATCTTTGATAATAGAAATGGTGCATTATGAAGATGAATTTCCTAACGTAAAGCATTCCTGCTACATCAGCGAAAAGCTGCATCACAACTATACGTACTTAGCCAATCTCTTTTCTGAAATAAAAGGCTGCACGCTGGAAAGCTTTATCATTATGCACAAAATTGAAAGGGCAAAAGAAATGATTCTGTTTGATGACATAAGCCTGACGGAGATTGCTTATAAACTCAATTACAGCAGCGTCGGACATTTGTCTAACCAGTTTAAGAAAGTAACCGGGCTTACGCCCTCTTTCTTTAAAAAAATAAAACAGAAAAGGCTGAACCCGCTTGCAGATGAATAATTATGTAAATCATACTTCTAATTATGTAAGATTAATGATAAAATTAAAATCATCTTTATAACGCCAATAAACGTAAACACAGATGAGAGACAGCAGCAGGAATAAAACGGATGTGCAGGAACTGGAAAAATCGAAAGTTCAGATTGTTATTGAAATTATACAATATATACCTAACGCCGTGGTAAGCAAAACAATTATAAAAAGAGCGACCGGAAACATTACCGTTATGTCATTTGACAGTGGTGAAGAAATGGCCGAAAAGACTTCTCCGTTTGATACATTTATACAGATTATTGATGGCGCTGCGGAAATCACCATTAGTAAAATAAAACATAGCCTGCGGTTGGGAACCGGTATGATTATTCCTGCTCATGCCTCGCACCGCTTTAATGCCCGCGAACAATTTAAGATGATATCAACCGTAATAAAAAGCGGTTACGAAGATTGAAAGATTGCTTCAGTTTGTTACAGATAAAAAACATCGCTGCATTAATGCAGCGATGTTTTTTGTTTATGATTGCTCTGCATAAAAGCGGTTGCTTTTATATCGGTATATCAAGTTAGTTTTCTACTTCCTGTGCGGCTTCGTAGTTTACGCTGTTTTCTGCAATTTCTGTCAGTAACACATCGGTTTGTTTTTCTTCTTCCAGTGTTTCTTTTAATAAAGCAGCTACATCTTCCAGCCCTAATGTTATGGCAAGCTGGTGCAAACCGCCGTAGGTTGAAATTTCGTAATGCTCTACTTTTTGTGCCGCTAATATCAGACCCACATCGCGCGTGGCCGTCCCTTTTTCTGTATCGTTAATAATACTCGTACCTTCTTCAATAATGCCAGCCATCGCATCGCATTTTTTTGCTTGTGCTTTTTTACCCAGCAATTCAAATGCTTTTTCAAGGCGCGTTACCTGCGTTTTAGACTGTTCTGTATGTTTTTCAAAAGCCTGCTGCAATTCGGTGCTGGTGGCGGCTTTCTTCATTTTCGGTAATGTAGTTACCACATGCTTTTCAGCCCAGTAGATGTCTTTCATTTCATCTACAAAAAAATCTCTGAGCATAGAATCTTTTGCTGCAATACCTGTTTTATACTTACTTTTCTCAGTTTGAACTGATGAGCTTGATGTTGTTGTCATAGTGAAATATTTATTTACATACATGGTTTAATAATCGTGCCAGTAACAAGCCATAAATTACTCTTACCTGTTATTTATTACTGCGCTTGCCCAAAACCTGATCTGCGCTTTTTTATATTCATTCCCCGCTGCTTTTTCCTACGTTTTTGTCTCTGTGTTTGTTCACTTCGTTGCACTGCGATACTCTTTCAAGAAAATAATTCAACGCAGTTCTCAATACGGCAATCGCAGCTAATTTACCCTTATTATACCAGGCTGATGCTATGGCGGTTGCCAGTATATCGGCACCCGGTAAAAGCTTTAAGGATGAGGCTCACGCGCTGCCAAACCTGATGCGGAGGCTCTCGTTGGTATAGCTATCATTGGGTGTGAAAATATGCCTCGTATAGCGATATAAAACCTTAAGCAACGCTACGCCGGTTACAAAAGCGGCAAGCACTTCTACCACACTACTCAGATATTTGGTAATGAGTTAAGGAATGTCTTTCATCCCATTATTTTCTTGTTTTCAATCGCAATAAAACGTAGGGCAACCAGGCTAATGCGGATGAGCGCCGGCTTTACATAAACAGGTAATGCGCGGTATAAAAAGAAAGCCATGATATTATATTTTATGCCGGGAAAATTCGTCTGCCGGCTGAATATGAATAAGATAACATCAGCAGTGCAATAGTTATAAAATCATACAGAATGTTATTAGCAACCCGTAAAATAAAAGCAACAACCATTACAGTCGCCGCTTTGTTATTTCAGTCAATTGCCAGAGATAATTATTTAGTTTTTCACCTTCTCAATTGTAATTTTTTTGCCTTTCATATCTTCTACATCCACTTCCGTTTTGCGCACGGTATCGTGTATGGTTTCGTTGCGTTCATTTACCTCTTTGCCTAACGTTACTTCTTCTACCACGCGCGCCTGTTTTGAAACAACCGGAACTTCAGCATGTTCTGTCATCTCCATTTGTCCTTCTTTAAAAGCTGCAAAGTCAGCATCAGTAGCCGGGCGGTCAACGGTATTGCGTTTTACCTGAACATTTTCTTCCCGCAGGCGAAGCTGTTCTTCTACCGGGTGTTCCACAATGCGGCTCTTCAATCGCATACCACCTGTTTCTACAGTTCTTTTGCCTACTTCAAGATTTTCTTCGATAATAGAAATTTTTTGATTTGCATTGCCTGTGTTATCTGTTGTATTCTGCACATTCATAGCATTGCCGCCAGATTCGCCTGCTTCCAAATCAAGGTCAACAGCACCGTTGTCGTCCATAATATCGGCTGCTTTTTCAGCCTCATCGGCAGACGTTGCATAAACCGTAACAATCGCTTCGCTCTTAGCCGTTATGTTGTTATAACGATCGGTAGAATCGTCATCAGAACCGAATAAATTTTTAAAGAATTTTGAGACCCCGCTTTCTTCTTCCTGATTATCCAGTTTAAAATCTTTTGTGCTATTGGCTGCGCTATTACCGGCAGACATATCAATATTGCTGCGGTCAAAACCTTTGCTCACCAATGCATCCATTGCATCCTGTGCGTTTGATGTTTTATCAAAAATACCTACTACTGTTTGTGCCATAATGTTCCCGATCCGGGTGGTTTTAATTTATAAAATGATTACTAAAAATTATTCTTATTTATCACATTGTTCAATCGTAACGAATTCTTTACGAAGTGCAATTTGTTGTAGCTCATTGGTTTCTTTTACCTGTTTCGCAATCCGTTAAGAATGAAAAAAGAAGTGAACAAAAAAGAAAGCCATAATACTATTGCAAAACAAAAGCCACACACCGGCAGGTTGTTACATAATTCTGTCAGGAAATTACATAATTCGCAGATGCAAATATTGTAGAGAGAATATTTTTAAGTAATGAGATTACGAAGCAAAAAATTTATACAAGCGTTTTATTGCGACTATGAATTATGTAAGTTATAAACAGGATTGTGTAATGTATTCAGTTCTGTTATTTTCATCTTTGCCTCAAATTATGAATTTATCGTAAACAGGATTATTCTTTTTCTTTTTTCTTTTAACTAAACAAGTGGTCTGCACAAAACTGCTGATATAGCTTCAACAGCCGCTATCTTTAGCTTCTTCAGCCTGCTGATTGGTGCTGTCGTTTCAGCATTTGGTGCCAAGACAGGCACAGATTCTAAAGACAATATAAACCGCAGTCAACCGGTGGCTGTTCCTGTTTACCCAGTAATTAAACAGGGGTTTTGGGCAAGCGATTCGGTTATGTTTTTTAATAAATTTTCTATACATTTTAAATCAATCAGATATGTTCAGCTTTATTAAAAGCATTTTATATGGCGTGGTTATCGGCTTGCTGATAGCACCGGAAAAAGTTTCTGATACACGCAAAAAACTAACGAAGCTTTTTGTTGATATAAAGGACGATGCAAAGGATGTGATTGGTAAAAACAATTGATCAGTTGACAGCAGTAAAGCGTGCAATCCGATGACATTTTTTTGTTACTGTCGCATTAGCATAACAGCTGTTGCCAGATTATAGATATTTTCAGATTGCCGGTTTTGCCTCGTTGCACAATGGAACGATCCCCGGTATGGCAGCAGTTTGTTCACATCTTATGTTACAATATTTTTTAGAAAATTTTCCTTCGTTGTCTTGCGGGAAGAATCATTTTTTTCTTTATAAGTATGTACAATCACACAAGGAATTACCTGAAGCATAACTAGCCAGAGATCAACATTATCAAATCAAAAAAATAGAATGAAAAACGTAAACATGAAGAGCAACTTTTATCTCGCCACGGCCTTATTATTTTGCTTTGTTGTTGCCTCATGCAATAACCAGCGCAGCAATGAAGAGATACAGCAAGCCATAAACGATTCGTTGCAGACAACCGGAACGATGAAAAATATCAATGCTTCCGTTGCCGATGGAAAGGTAACCTTAACCGGAACCTGCGAAGGCGACGATTGCGTAACACAAGCGGAAGATAAAATAAAGAATATTGATGGCGTTACGAGTGTAACCAACAACGTTACAATGACACCGCAAAACACAGATTATACATTGCGTACCAAGGTACAAAACATAATAACCAAATATGCCGGCGTGCAGGCTGATGTGGCAAATGGCGTTGTGGTATTGCGCGGCACGGTTAACCGCAGCCAGCTACAGTCGTTAATGTCTGAACTGAATAGTTTACAGGCTTCTAAAATTGATAACCAACTGGCGGTAAAATAAACGTAGCTTAATCAGTGAGTATGGATGAATTTTATGATTGAAATAACTAGTATTAATTTATTCTAAATGTGTTTGACAGGCGCACAAAATATATTTTTAACAACAACAAAAGAACAAGTATGACTGAAATTAAAATTGAAAAAAAAGCAACGATTTGGCCATGGATTTTATTGGGTCTTTTTATCCTTGCTGTTGTATTATACTTTCTGTTTTTCAGAAATAACGGCAACGATAACGCAGCAGTTGCAAATGCAGATACTACAACGCAAGCCGCGTTGATTGAGGCACATGAAAACAACGATACCGTTACCTCTTACATCATGTTTGTAAAAGCTGATAACACAAAGATATCGCTCGACCATTCTTACGCCAGCACGGCATTGATGAAATTAGCAGCGGCAACACGCGCCATGGCTGGCGAAGCTGACTTTGACATAAAAGCAGATCTCGATAAAGCAGAAGACGATGCAAACCAGATTACGAAGAATCCGGCAGCTACGAATCATGCTGATTTAATTAAAGATACGGCAACTCATATCGGCACGGCATTGCAAAATTTGCAGCGCGCCAAATATCCATCGCTGAATACGGAATCTGATGCGCTAACCAGTGCGGCTTCGGGTATCGATCCTGCTGTATTAACGCTGGATCAAAAACAAAACGTACAATCATTTTTTGATAAGGCAGCCAACCTGCTTCAGCAGATGAACTAATTAAAAACCTAAAAATATTTGTTATGGAAAAGAAAGAAAACGACCTGTATTATTTACACGAATTATCCGATTATAAAGTTGCTTCCGATTACGCTGATGTAAGAGGCTGGGAAGTAAAAGATGAGCAGAACCGCACCATTGGAAAAGTAGATGGTTTATTGGTAAGCAAGCAGGCTGAAAGAGTTGTTTATCTTGATGTGCAGGTAGATGAAGATGTAATTGAAAACGGGCATAATGTGTACGCAGCAACAACAGATGATGGTGTGCAGGAATTTCTGAATAAAGACGGAGAAGACCATCTCATTATTCCGATTGGCATGGCTGATTTGGATGAAGACAACGATGAAGTTCACTGCGATAAAATCGGCTACGATATGTTTAGCAACTCAAAGCGGTTTGCCAAAGGCACCGGCATAGATCGTGGCTACGAACTGGTTTCCTATACACATTTTGCAGGCGACAAGGCTGTAACGGAAAGAATAGATCCGGACAATGATTTTTACAATCAGGATTTGTTTTATAACCGGACAACCAAGAGGTGAATTGTAAATGATGTGATGGAAAAACAAGGATAGACAGATTGTTTATAAAGGCAAGGTTGCACATGATGTGCAACCTTTTTTATGATGAAGCAAGTGCAATTGGTTTACCGCCAGGCATTCACTTCCATTGTTAATACGAATGTTGGATTTTTGCAGATTGTCTCTCAGATTTTTACAGCTATCAGAAGAGTCTGTTTTATCTCTGCGGCATCTGTATAAGTTGTTTTTGTAACTGAGACATTACCTGAATTTCTGATCTCCCGGAGTTTAGATTTAATCATTATACTACTTACTACATAATACCAGATACATCCTACACATCTCCCAATTGTGGTCTTAAAATAATATCTTCCACGCAAGCCTGCGGCGAGAGACAGGAAGATGAATAAATGAGTTCTGCCACATCCTTCGCTTCCATAATGCGTTTCGTGTCAACGCCGCTATCCGCCCAGCTTTCGCTTAGAAAAGCACCGGGATAAACGGCCGTTACTTTTATGTTATATGCTTTCATTTCTTCGCGCAGATTTTTACTAAACCCCATCAATGCAAATTTACTGATGCTGTAAGAGCTGCCGTTTTTGTATGCGGCTAACGAAGCAATGGAACAGATATTGAAGATGTGCCCGCTTTTATTTTTAATCATTATCGGAAGCAAAGCGCGGCTAAGATGATACGCGCTGTAAACATTCGTTTCCATCATGGCTTCTAATGCGCCTTCAGGCTCATCGGCAATGTTGCCGGGCGTAAAACTGCCGGCATTATTTACCAGAATATGTATCGTTTGGGTTTGTTGTAAAATATACGCGGCAAACGAAAGAATTTGTTGCTTTTTACTTACATCGCAGGCAAAATAAAAAATTGTGGTTCTGGGGTAACGGGACTGCAGATTGAGAGCAGTCTTTTTAAGATCAGCTTGTTTGCGTGCGCAAAGAAAAATGGTATGTCCCTGTTTATCGGCTGAAAATTTTTCTGCGATGGCAAAACCCAGGCCTTTGGTGGCGCCGGTAATAATGATGTTCATAGTAAAATCAAAAGTAAAAATTTAAAAAGAAAAAGGGGATGACAGTCTCATGCTTATTTCATTTGCCTTCCATAAACCGGCATTTCTGTTTTATTTTTGAATTTTACTTCTATGAAATACCGCCATTTGTTTTTTGACCTCGACCATACACTTTGGGATTTTGAAGCCAACGCAAAAGAAACACTCTACGACTTACACCTTTCGCACAACTTAGAAAAAAGAGGCGTGTATAGTTTTGACTCTTTTTTTAACCAGTACAGTTATCACAACAACAAGTTGTGGGACAGATATACCAAAGGTTTCATAAAACAGGACGAGTTGCGGTGGAAGCGCATGTGGCTGGCATTATTAGACTTTAAAATTGCCGATGAAGCGCTGGCAAAACGGATGGCAATGGAATTTCTGGAAATATTGCCGCTGAAGAAAAACCTGTTTCCTTATACCTTGGAAATTTTAGACTATCTGCGTAATAAAAATTATTTGATGCACCTGATTACAAACGGTTTTGATACGGTGCAGCACAGCAAACTCAGCAGTAGCAACATCCGGCATTTTTTTACCGAAGTCATTACCTCTGAAAACAGCAACAGCCTGAAACCGAATAAAGAAATTTTCGAGTTTGCGATGCAGCGCTGCAACACCGACTCATCGGAATGCATTATGATCGGCGACAACCTGGATGCCGACATTGGCGGCGCCATGAACGCCGGATTGGATACCGTTTTTGTCAATCATCTTTGCATAGACGCACACATTGAACCGACCTATATGATTCATCATCTGCAGGAGCTGGAGGAGATATTTTGAGGAAGGTGTGAGCATTTAAATATTGAATAAGCAAGATTTAATATTTTATCGGACGATCTATTTTACATCTCATCCCTTATGCCTCTTATCTCACACCTCACACCTTTTCTTCTATCTTCGCAATTGCCATAACAGCCAAACCGGTTTCATGCAATTCAACAGAAGAGGTTTTACCAACGAGCAGTTAATTGACATCTATAAAAAGCTGCTGCTGCCGCGTACGATAGAAGAAAAAATGCTGGTATTGCTACGCCAGGGAAAAATCAGCAAATGGTTTAGCGGCATTGGTCAGGAAGCCATCGCCGTCGGCAGCACGTATGCGTTGCAGCCCGAAGAATGGATTATGCCATTGCACCGCAACCTTGGCGTTTTTACCACCCGCAATATGCCGCTGAGCAAATTATTCATGCAATGGCAGGGCAACAAAGAAGGCTACAGCAAAGGCAGGGAACGCAGCTTTCATTTTGGCAGTAAAGAACATTACATCTGCGGCATGATTTCGCATCTTGGTCCGCAGCTTGCCATTGCCGACGGCGTTGCTTTAGCATACAAGCTAAGAAATCAAAACCGCGTTTCACTTGCTTTTACCGGCGAAGGTGGCACCAGCGAAGGCGATTTTCACGAAGCCCTGAATGTGGCAGCCGTATGGAAGCTGCCGGTTATTTTTTTGATAGAAAATAATGGTTACGCATTAAGCACGCCAACCAATGAACAATATGCCTGCGAACATTTGACAGACAAAGCTAAAGGTTTCGGCATCAGCGGCATTCGCATTGATGGCAATAATATTCTCGAAGTGATTGATACTATCAGCAATGCGAGAAGTAATGCAATTGCGCAGCAAAAGCCTTACCTGATAGAATGCAATACGTTCCGGATGCGCGGGCACGAAGAAGCCAGCGGCACGAAATATATTCCGCAATCGCTGTTTGATGAATGGAAAAAGAAAGACCCGGTTGCCAATTACGAAAACTTCCTGTTGGCCGAACGCATTATCAGACAAAATGAAATTGAAGAAATACATAACAACATCAAAAAATATATAGAAAGCGAACTACGCTTGTCTGATAATGTTTTTTCATTACAACCCGACACAACAGAAGAATTACGCGATGTATATGCCGTTTCCGCTTCCGGTTATCGCCGCCCGACGGTAAAGGTGATGAATGATTTTTCCCCGGTAAAAAGAAACCAGCCTGCTACCGGCAGGCGCTTTGTTGATGCCATAAAAGAGGGCCTGCAGCAAAGCATGAATCAGCATTCCAACCTGATTTTAATGGGTCAGGATATTGCCGAATACGGCGGTGCGTTTAAAATAACGGAAGGCTTTGTACAAACGTTTGGCAAAGCGCGCGTTCGCAACACGCCGATATGCGAAAGCGCCATCGTAGGTGCCGCGTTGGGACTGAGTTTGGAAGGTTTCAAAAGCGTGATGGAAATGCAGTTTGCCGACTTTGCTGCAGTAGGTTTTAACCAGATTGTAAATAATCTTGCCAAAATACAGTACCGCTGGGGGCAGAATGCCGATGTCGTCATTCGTATGCCAGCCGGTGCGGGCGTTGGCGCCGGACCTTTTCACAGCCAAAGCAACGAAGCGTGGTTTGTACATACGCCGGGGTTGAAAGTTGTTTATCCCTCTTCGCCGATAGATGCGAAAGGCTTGCTGATTGCTGCCATTAACGACCCGAATCCGGTGCTGTATTTTGAACACAAAGGTTTGTACAGAAGCGTTAGTGGCGAGGTGCCGGATGAATATTATGAAACCGAAATTGGTAAAGCGCGAATTGTAAAACAAGGTTCAGACATCAGCATCATCACGTATGGAATGGGCGTGCATTGGGCATTGAATTGCGCGGAAAAAATTCCTGCTGTTTCCTTTGACATTTTAGATTTACGAACCTTGTTGCCGTTAGATTATGATGCCATCAAAGCCAGCGTGCAACGCACCGGCAAAGTGCTGATTCTGCATGAAGATACATTGACCGGCGGCATTGGCGGCGAGTTATCCGCGTGGATAAATGAGCATTGTTTTATGATGCTTGATGCGCCGGTGGCACGTTGCGCCAGCCTCGATACACCCATTCCTTTTAATATAGAACTGGAGAAGAATTTTTTAGCGCAGTCGAGGCTGGATGCAGCAATAGAAAAGCTGGTGAAATATTAGGAAGCTATTAGCTGTCAGCTATCAGTTTAGCGGCAATGTTCAATAAAAAAGAAAATCTTTTTCCGTAAAATTGTAACGTTGACAAATAAGAATCTTTATATCATGGCAGGTTGCAACGGAGCGGGTGAAAATAAGAGTAATGGAAGACAGGCATTATATAGAACCAGATATAATTGCACGACGTTATACAAAAGGCATCAAAAACTTATTTGATATTTGTTTACCTGTTGTTGATGAAGCTTTTATTTTTGATAACACAAGTGGCAAATCTAAACTGCTTGCGCAAAAAACGAAAGATGGAAACTGGATTATCAGTAACCAAAACACATTCGGGAAACTAAAATCATACGATTATGGCAACCGTAAATGAACAGACAGAACTAAGAGATAAACTCATGGCCGGACTTGAAAAAGCTTACAGGAAATTAATTGAGTTTAAAAAGCAGAAAAAAACAGATCTGGTTATTATGAAAGATAATAAAACCGTGTATATAAAACCAGAATAAAGAACATTTCCCTGTTCTAATTTTTTCTTTTTTACAACAAAATTTCTCTGCGCTTCTTCGTGTCTTCTTGCCGCTGTGGTTCAACCAAAAATGCTTTGTTAATCCCATTTATAATCCCATTATCTGCATTTCAAAACATTGCAAAAGCCTGCCTCAGTTTGTATCTTTGTAAGCTATGCAATTAGCTTCTGCCTTATTGGAAAATGCCGTGAACGAGTTTGCAAAATTGCCGGGCATTGGCAAGAAAACCGCTTTGCGTCTGGTACTTCATTTGTTAAAGCAGGATGCCTCGGAAGTGGCTCATTTCAGCGAGACAATCACAAAGATGCGCACCGATATTCAATTTTGCAGGCGTTGCAGTAATGTGAGCGATGGGGAAATCTGCGCCATTTGCGCCAACCTGCTGCGCAATCAGCATTTGATTTGCGTTGTAGAAAATGTGCGCGATGTAATTGCCATAGAAAGCACACAACAGTTTAGTGGAACCTATCACGTTCTGGGTGGCGTTATTTCGCCTTTAGATGGCATCGGTCCGGATCAGTTGAATATTGAGTCTTTAATCAATCGCATTCAAACCGAAGAAACGGAAGAACTCATTTTTGCACTCAATCCCAACATTCAGGGCGATACTACCATTTATTATATTCAGAAAAAGATACAGCAGCTCCCGTGCAAGGTAACCACCATTGCACGCGGCATCGCTTTTGGCGGTGAGCTTGAATATGCTGACGAATTAACGCTTGCCCGAAGCCTTACCAATCGTCTTCCGGTTGGCAGTTATATTTCCAATAGATAATCTTTATATCTTTACACCCGCAGGAGGATTTGTTTATTGTTCACCCTGCACCAAAAAGCTGAACTAATAAACGATAAGAAACTTCCTCACCGGTATCGTTTTCCTTTCGTTTTTAGTTTGAATAATAAAACCACAGAGGCACGGAGGTACAGAGTATCACTGAGTCTTTATTTATTTAGTAAAGAACTAAACATGAATAATTTTTCAAACACCCATTCAAGGGATGAGGCTTCTATTTATAGCGATTTGGAACAACGCATCTTAGTGATTGATGGTGCAATGGGCACGATGATTCAACGCTATAAATTAGAAGAAGCAAATTACCGTGGGGAACGCTTTGCCAACTGGCATACCGATGTAAAAGGCAATAACGATTTGCTTTGTCTTACGCAGCCGCAAATCATCAAAGCCATTCATAAAGAGTATCTCGCTGCGGGTGCGGATATCATTGAAACCAACACCTTCTCCAGTACCTCTATTGCGCAGGCAGATTATGACATGCAAGCTTTAGCGTATGAGCTAAACGTTGCGGCTGCAACCTGCGCCAGGCAAGCGATTGAGGAATTTACAACCAACCATCAACCAACAACTATCAACCGGAAATATGTGGCGGGTGCCATTGGTCCAATGAACAAAACTCTTTCGTTGTCTCCTGATGTAAACAATCCCGGCTATCGCGCCGTTACGTTTGATGAAGTATCGGCGGCTTATTACGAGCAAATCAAAGGTTTGGTGGATGGTGGCGCAGATGTGTTGTTAATTGAAACCATCTTCGATACGCTCAATGCAAAAGCAGCCATTTATGCCATTAAAAAATATTTCAGAGATGTAAAAAAAGAGCCGCTGCCCGTGATGATCAGCGGCACCATTACCGATGCCAGCGGACGAACCTTAAGCGGACAAACTTTGGAAGCATTTTATGTTTCGGTGATGCACGCCAGGCCGTTAAGCATCGGCTTGAATTGCGCGTTGGGCGCGCAGGAAATGCGCAGTCATATTGAAGAATTGAGCGGCATTGCGGCGTGTTATACATCGGCATATCCCAACGCCGGCTTGCCAAATGCAATGGGCGAATACGATGAACAGCCACACGAAACGGCGCACTTTATTGAAGACTGGGCAAAAGAAGGTTTTGTAAATATTGTAGGTGGTTGTTGCGGTACTACACCAGATCATATTAAACACATTGCGGACAATGTGAGAAAGCTTGAACCGAGAAAATTGCCGGTGTTGGAAGAGGTGTTATAACCACAGAGGCACTGCGACACAGAAGTTCACAGAGTTTTGGTTTTTGCAAGAAAAAGCTACACAGTGTATAGCGAATTTTATAAACAAACACAGCTATAATTAATTTAAATAAATGGAGTCACTAAGCACTACAAATAACCAGTTTTTAAAGTTGAGTGAAAGAGAAAATCAGTTGGCGAAAGTTGTGGTTGATATTGCTTTTGATTTGCATAAAATATTAGGTCCGGGTTTGCTGGAGAGTGTATATGAAAAGTGTTTTTGTTATGAGTTACGACAAAGAAATATTCCGTTTCTGCGTCAGCAACTGGTACCCGTTTATTACAAGGAATTATTTATTGATGATGGCTTGCGCTTAGATATTCTGGTAAATAATTTATTAATTATTGAGCTCAAGGCACAGGAAAATAATCATCCCGTATGGGAAGCACAATTGCTTAGTTATTTAAAATTCACCGGCAAGCGAATCGGTTACATCATCAACTTTCACGTACACCTTATGAAAAACGGATTTAAAAGATTGATTTTATAAAAATGTTGTGCCACTCCGTGCCGCTATGCCGCTGTGGTAATAAAAAATTCTCTGTGTACCTCCGTGTCGCAGTGTCTCTGTGGTAAAATGAATATCAAACCTTATTTACGTCTCAGCGGCCTGGAGCCGCTTGTTATTCGTCCCGAAACCAATTTCATCAATATCGGTGAGCGCACCAATGTAACGGGCAGTAAAAAATTTGCGCGGCTAATCAAAGAAAATAAATACGAAGAAGCGCTTAGCGTTGCCCGCCAGCAGGTAGAAAGCGGCGCGCAGGTAATTGATGTAAATATGGACGACGCCTTGCTCGACGGTGTACAGGCGATGACCACATTCATCAATCTATTGCAAAGCGAGCCGGACATTGCGAAGATCCCGGTGATGATAGATTCGTCTAAATTTTCAGTGATAGAAGCGGGTTTAAAATGCGTGCAGGGCAAGTGTATTGTCAACTCGATTTCGATGAAGGAAGGTGTTGAAAAATTTATTGAACAAGCTTTCATTTGCCAAAGCTTCGGCGCATCGGTGGTGGTAATGGCGTTTGATGAAAAGGGACAGGCAGATACGTTTGACCGACGCATAAATATTTGTTCAAAAGCGTATGAAATACTGGTAAACGAAGTTGGTTTTGCGCCGCAGGACATCATCTTTGATCCCAACATTTTTGCCGTAGCTACCGGCATTGAAGAACACAGCAATTATGCGGTAGATTTTATTGAAGCCACGCGTGTTATCAAGCAAAAAATGCCGCTGGCAAAAATCAGTGGCGGCGTCAGCAATGTATCGTTTTCGTTTCGCGGCAATGAGCCGGTACGCGAGGCGATGCACAGCGTGTTTTTATATCATGCTATCAAAGCGGGCATGGGCATGGGTATTGTAAACGCTGGTCAGCTGGTGGTATATGACGAGATAGAACCGGCGCTGCGCGCACTGTGTGAAGACGTGATTCTGAATATAAATAATTCGAACAACGAAGCCACCGAAAAGCTCATTCAATTTGCAGAAACGGTAAAGAGTAAAGGCAAGGAAATAAAAAAAGATGATGCCTGGCGCGGCACATCAGTGAAAGAACGTTTAAAACATGCTTTGGTAAACGGCATTACCGATTTTATAGATACTGATACGGAAGAAGCGCGGCAGCAATATGACAAACCTTTAGAAGTGATTGAAGGTCCGCTGATGGACGGCATGAACGTGGTGGGCGACTTGTTTGGCTCGGGTAAAATGTTTCTTCCGCAAGTAGTGAAAAGTGCGCGGGTAATGAAGAAAAGCGTTGCCTGGCTCACACCGTTTATTGAAGAAGAAAAAAGAAACAATCCGCTGGCAAAACAGGGTGGTGCAGCAAAGATTTTATTGGCAACTGTGAAAGGCGATGTGCACGACATAGGTAAAAATATTGTAGGCGTTGTGCTTGCCTGCAATGGTTACGACATTATTGATCTGGGCGTGATGGTGCCAACCGATAAAATATTGGATACCGCCATAAAAGAGAACGTTGACATCATCGGTTTAAGCGGGTTGATAACGCCTTCGCTTGATGAAATGGTGCATGTGGCCAAAGAAATGAAACGCCGCAATATGCAGCAGCCGTTGCTGATTGGCGGCGCCACCACAAGCCGGATGCATACGGCAGTAAAAATTTCTCCCGAATACAATAACGGCGTGGTGCATGTACTTGATGCATCGCGCAGCGTAACGGTTGCCGGCACCTTATTAAATAAAGACAACAAGCCGGATTATTTACAAAATATTCTTACGGAATACAAAAAACTGCGCGACGATTTTGGCAACAAGCGCACCGCCAAACCGTATCTGTCTTTCCCTGCGGCGCAGACAAATGGAGTAAAAATTGACTGGCAAAACTATACGCCGCCAACACCAACTTTCTTAGGAACAAAAGCGTTTGATGATTATGATTTAAGCGAAATCAGAAGTTATATAGATTGGGCACCGTTCTTTATTTCGTGGGAATTAGGCGGACGTTTTCCCGATTTATTAAACGATGAAGTGATTGGTAAAGAAGCCACCAAATTGTACCACGATGCAAATGTATTATTAGACCAAATTGTTGCTGAAAAATGGCTCACGCCGAAAGCAGTAATCGGTTTTTACAAAGCGCTGAAAACCGCACCGGACACCGTTTCCATCAAACACAATGAAAAAGACATTCACTTAGAATTTTTGCGTCAGCAGATTAAAAAAACGGCAACAGAACCGAACCTTTCGTTAGCTGATTTTATCGCGCCTGTTTCACATGAAACACAGGATTATCTCGGCGCATTTGCCGTTACCATTCATGGCATTGAGCCGCATTTGCGACGCTTTGAGGCGCAGCACGATGATTATAACAAAATTATGCTACAGGCTTTGGCAGATCGTTTTGCCGAAGCGTTTACCGAATTGCTGCATAAAAAAGTGCGCACCGAATATTGGGGTTATGGAGTGAACGAAGAACTGAACAATGAAGAATTAATTAAAGAAAAATACGTTGGCATTCGCCCGGCGCCCGGCTATCCGGCTTGTCCCGATCATACCGAAAAAATGAAATTGTTTCATATTCTAAATGCTTCCGAACAAACAGGCATCACCTTAACCGAGTCGTTGGCGATGTATCCCGCAAGTTCGGTGTGCGGCTGGTATTTTAGTCATCCGCAAAGCAAGTATTTTGGCATTGGAAAAATTCAGAAAGATCAATATGAAGATTACAACAAACGCAAGAGCTGGCGCAATGAAGAAGCAGAGAAATGGCTGCGCCCGGTGATGGAATGATACAAGTTTTTAACACTCAGATGATAGTTGATAGTTTTCCACGTCCTTTATTAATGCCAGATAGCTATTGAAGATATTTGATATTGTTATATTGAAAGCTAAGCTGAGACTGCGTTTTAATATTATCGTTCAGCTTTATTTCATTATCCAAATGGCGTAGCCCTTTTGTTTACTATCATTTAAGTGAAAAGTCAGACGTAAAGTTTATGCCTGACTTTTCACGTTTTATATAGCAATCTTATTCCTTCGTTTTCTCTTTTACTTATATTCTACCACAGCCATTACCGGATAATGATCGGAAGGAAGTCGCGGTGTAAGTTGCAATGCGGCATCTTCTTTTGGAAATTTGCCTGCCTTTATGCTGTCCGGTGAAGCGCTTGCCGACCAATACGCATCGGTTACTATTGCATACCGCTTCACCATAAAATTCCGGCTAAGAAAAATATGATCAATGCGGCTGTTTGTTTTGTTACGGATATCAAAATTATTAAATGTGCCGTTGGTTGCCAATTTTACGGGCGAAAGTTCAAATGCATCTTTTAATAAACCGGATGTATTTATCAACGTATAGCTTTCGTTGTTTTGATCTACGTTAAAATCCCCGGTCAGTATGGCCGGCGTATTGCCTGCTGTTTCTTTAATTTTCCGCATCACCAGTTTTGCGCTTTCCCGCCTTGCCGTAACGCCAATATGATCCATGTGAAGATTAAAAAAGTAAAACATAAATCCGGTTGCTATTTCCTGAAATTTGCCCCACGAACAAATGCGCGGCAGCGCGGCATCCCAGCCTTTGTTGGGTTGGCTGGTATCGACAGATAACCAAAACGTATGGTTTTGCAACAGCTTATATTTTTTCTTTTTATAAAAAACGGCAGAGAACTCGCCGGCTTTTTCGCCGTCATCTCTGCCAATACCGGTGTAAGCATATTCCGTCAGATGGCTGGTTAAATCCAGTATCTGGTTGTATTTGCATTCCTGCGTTCCAAACATATCCCAATCGTGAAACAGAATAAGATTTGTTATTATGGGCAGCCGCTGCCCCCAGCCGTTTCCGTTGGCTGAGTCGCCGGCATTGGCATAACGCATGTTATATGTGGCAATGGTTAGCTGCTGTGCATGCGCGGCATGAATTATAAAGATTGAAATGAGGAACAACAGAATTGACTTACTCATAGCTTAGATAAAAATAATGATTTTAACTGCAAAGATGCAGTTGCAAGACTGCGCAAAGAACGATAAAGAATACCTTATAAATTCTGTCTGCCGGCGGGTTTATTTCTGTTTGATTTATTGGTTGCTTTTCTTTAAGGAAAGCAACAGCTTTATTCACCATCTTATAAAATATAAAACGCCGTTTCTGATGAGTCAGACAGCGGCGTTTTCTTATATGAAATAATATTAATTACAGATCATTATTTATAATCGTATAGCTTAATGGTAAAGATGAGCACCGAATTGGCAGGAATGCGCGGTGGTGAGCCGGATGAACCATAAGCTAATGCAGGTGGCAGGTAAAGCGTCATGGTAGCGCCTTTTTTCATCAACGGAATGGCTTCCTGCCAGCCGGTAATGGTGGTAGAAAGCCCGAATGAAACGGCAGTGTTGCTGCTGTCGAAAACCTGACCGTTCTGAAAATATCCCCGGTAGGTAAACGTAATACTAGAGCATACTGAAACCCGATTGGCAGCCGAGTCGGGTACGGCGGTAGAATCCATGGTATAAAAGAAACCGCGGTAATCCTGCACGGCGGTAATGCCGCTGCTGTCTAAGTATGTCTTAAGCGGAAATACTTCGGAAGACGGAGCTGCCGTGGTTACGGTTGAGCAATCTATCGGCGGCGTATTCGTGCTGTTATCTTTTAAACAACCACTGATACACAAAGCCGTTACCAACAGAAAAGAAAACCATTTGATCATCGAAAAATATTTTGTTGTGAAATTTTATATCGCATATTGAATCATCATTGTAATTTATCTGTCAAACAAAAGGCAACCGGTAATTAAGATTTAAGATGTCAATGATTCCGAAACCAACCCATATGCTGCCTGTCGTTTCAAGTACGATACAACCACCCGTTAATTTGTATCAGTTAAAAGCCAACAGCCTGATTTTAAATATCAGGTTGGCATTTCCGGGAATAATCCCTTTGCCCGAAGCACCATAAGCCAAAGCGGGTGGCAGATACAGCATCATTACGTCGTTGCTTTTCATGAGTGGTATGGCTTCCTGCCAGCCTGTTATAAGACCGGAAAGATTAAACGAAACCGGCGTGTTTGCACCGCTGCTGTCGAAACCGGTACCATTTAAAAAAGTACCTGTATAAATTACACTTACATCTGAACAAACGGTCGGATGACCGGCTACGGTATTGGCGGAAGAATCAATCGAATAAAAAAATCCGCGACTGTCCTGCGTTGCCATGATGTGATTGGTGTCAAGGTACGTTTTTAAAACAGCTACTTCGCTGGCAGGCGCGGCTAATATTACGGGCGAACAAGCAGCATCCGGCGTATTGCTGTTTTTTAAACATCCGCTCATAACCGTCAATATAAATGCAATAAATATGATGTTTTTCATGAAAAAAATATTTGCCGTGCAAAATAATATGCTTCTCACGGAAAGCGCAGGCGCATTTCACATAGTTATGTGAATAAACCCAATGATCAGGGGAAAAATGCCATTTTGAAAGTGTTGGCTGTGGAAACAAATAGAATAAATTCAGCCGTTATTATCATTTTTGCGGATAACCATAAAATACCAACTTTTTTTCAGACCTGAACAAACAGTGAATGAAATGTGAAATGCCTGATGTGAATAAATCCGGTACGGAATTATTTTACTGTTGAAAACATCACAGCTTTCTTGTTGCGCCTTTGTAGCGTATATGATAAAATGTGAATATTCCTGTGCAAAACATAGTCGTTACCTAACTTTGCCATGCGTGCATAACTAAGTTATCACGATATGCACACCCGTAATAGTAATAGCTTGTTTATATAAATAAGTATTATAAATAAATACTACAACAGTTATGAACATAGAAGAAGCTATCCTGAAAGTTCCAAAACGCGGCTTTCTGGACATAGACATTGACCCGACGTTAGATTTGTTTGCGGCGATAGAAAATCTAAAAAAAGAGAAGAATGCCGTGCTGCTTGCGCATTACTATCAGGATGCCGATATTCAGGATGTGGCAGATTATATCGGAGACAGCCTCGGATTGGCGCAATACGCAGCTAAAACTGATGCAGACATAATAGTATTCGCCGGTGTTCATTTCATGGCTGAAACAGCCAAAATTCTCAATCCCGCGCGCAAAGTTTTATTGCCCGATTTAAACGCCGGCTGCTCGCTGGCAGACAGCGCGCCGGCTCCTTTGTTTAAGGCGTTTAAAGACAGACATCCAAACCATATTGTGGTGAGCTATGTAAATTGTTCTGCCGAAATAAAAGCATTAAGCGATATTATCTGCACCAGCAGCAATGCGGTAAAAATTATAGAAAGCATTCCGGAAGATCAACCCATCATTTTTGCGCCGGATAAAAACCTTGGCGCTTACCTGAATAAAAAGACCGGCAGAAATATGTTGCTTTGGAACGGCGCCTGCATGGTGCATGAAATATTTAGTTTAGAGAAAATAATAAAATTGAAAGTACGCCATCCCAACGCTAAAGTGCTGGCTCATCCTGAATGCGAAGATGCCGTGTTGCGCGTGGCGGATTATATTGGCAGCACCACTCAGATTTTGCGCTATGCGGTTCAGGATGAAGGGCAGGAATACATTGTGGCAACAGAAACCGGCATTCTGCACCAGATGCAGAAAGATGCGCCGCAAAAAACCTTTATTCCGGCGCCGCCGGATAATAGCTGCGCCTGTAACGACTGTCCGCATATGAAATTGAATTCGCTGGAGAAAGTGTATTTATGCATGGAATATGAAACGCCGGAATTAACCATGCCGGAAGATTTGCGCATGGCTGCCTTACAGCCGATTGAGCGAATGCTTGAAATAAGTAAAAAAGCCGGATTGATTTAATTGGGTAAATTTAAAATTTTACAGCAGGGTTATTGTTATATTATTCGCCTGCGCCCAATATACTTCTGCCGTTTGTATGAGTTGCTCTTTTTTGTACCAGATAATCTTTATAGGACAATTCAATATAATATCCCAGTTCCAGATCGTTCATTTGCTGCAAAATGTCGTATTCCGGGCGATATTCAGTCATGAATTTATTCAACTCTGGCGATTCCAATTTAGTAAGTTGTTTTATAAGCCTGACGCTGTAGCGGTGATCTATATATTTATCCTGTTCCTCTTTCATCAGCCGGTTTTGAAAGCTCAGCAACTGACGGTTTCTCCGAAACCGAAAAACGTTAATAAGCGCATCCAAATCTAATCCTACGGTTAATGCGCCGGGCACGTACGTGGAAGGAGCATTTCTGCTGATTGCCAAACCTAGTTTTTTGTAATCGAAAATTTTAGCATACGCGCGCCGGTTTTCCACAGAATCCATATAATAATTATGCGTTTTTACTTTCACTTCCGGCAGCCATTTTACATCTACATGCAAGCCAACTTCAAAAGCGTCAGGATAAGTAATTGTATCAACCGGGTATTTTATAGTATTTTTTCCGAGATAAGAAAAATAGACCGAATCATGCTGTGTTACCAGAATTGTATAATGACCGTTTGAATCGGTAATAGCACCGCTTCCGCAGGTGCATTGTACAACCACAGATTCAATAGGCAAACGATTACTAAAATCATACACCGAACCCGATATCTGCAAAACCTGTGCGTTTGCGTATAAACTGCAAAACAGGAATGCAAAAAAAGATGGCCAAAAAAATTTCAATCCGGTAATATATTTAAGCCTGTAATATTACAATTCAGCTTTCTTGCATATAAGAAAGCAGGTTGTTTTTAACCTCATTTTGGCAAAGGATAATATTTGGTTTTATAAATAATTGATAGTCAAAATGTTATCTGCCAATATAAACCATAAGTATTTGTATATCACTAAGGTTTACACCACTGATGCGGCTTGCCTGACCTATTGTTCTTGGCTTTACTTTCTTTAATTTCTGTAACGCTTCATTGCCCAATGCCGAAATATTATTATAGTTAAAGCTATCCGGAATTATAAAATTTTCCAAATCACTTAGTTTGGCAACCAATTGTTCTTCTTTCTCTATATACCTCTCATATTTTATCTGTATTTCACTTTGTTGTAATGATTCTTCTGAAAACAAAGTAAAATAACTGGCTAAGCGCGGAACTGAATTAGTTATTTTGGCTAATTCAACGCCGGGGCGCAATAATACTTTTGACAATTTCTGCTTTTCTATAATCGGCGCAGATTCTATTTTTTGTAAGTACCCGTTAATTTCGTATGGCTCAACGAAAGTTTTGTTTATTATCTGTGTAATACCTGCAATTTCCTCTTTTTTATTTATTACCAAACGAAGTCGTTCGTCTTTAGCCAATCCCATTTCATGGCTCATTTCGGTCAATCTCAAATCTGCATTATCCTGGCGCAGCAACGTTCTGTATTCGGCCCGGCTGGTAAACATACGATAAGGTTCATCTGTACCTTTATTAATCAAATCATCTATCAATACGCCGATATATGCTTCACTGCGGGCAAGTACAAAGGGATTTTTTTCGCTTATTTTTAAGTGCGCATTCATACCGGCAATTAAGCCCTGGCAGGCAGCTTCTTCGTAGCCGGTAGTACCGTTTATTTGTCCTGCAAAAAACAAGTTGCTGATTTGTTTTGTTTCTAAGATTGCTGTCAATTGAGTAGGCGGAAAAAAATCGTATTCAATAGCATAGCCCGGACGAAACATTTTTGCATTTTCAAAACCTGGCATTTGTCGTAAGGCTTTGTGCTGAACGTCTTCGGGCAGAGACGTTGAAAAACCATTAACGTATATTTCTACTGTATTAAAGCCTTCCGGTTCTACAAATATCTGGTGCCGTTCCCTGTCGGTAAAACGGTTTATTTTATCTTCGATGCTTGGGCAATATCGCGGACCTGTTCCTTCTATCCTTCCCGTAAACATCGGACTTCTGTCAAAACCGGTTTTTAAAATGTCATGTACCGTAGAATTGGTGTAGGTAACATAACAGCTCAATTGGTTTTCAGCTTTTAGTTTTTGCATTGGCAAATATGAAAAGCCAACAATATTGTTATCGCCTTTCTGTTCTTCCATCTTGCTGTAATCAAGACTTCTTCCGTCAACTCTCGGTGGCGTTCCGGTTTTAAGACGATTGCTTGTAAACCCTAAACCTACAAGTTGTTCAGTTATGCCGGTTGATGCTTTTTCCGCCACTCTGCCGCCGCCTATTCTCTTCTCTCCTATATGTATGACTCCATTTAAAAAAGTACCGCTTGTTAAAATGACAGTTTTACCATAAATCATATTTCCCATACTCGTAATTACACCGCAGGCATTATCATTCTTTATAATTACAGATTGAACCGTATCCTGATAAAAATCTATGTTTTTATTTTCTTCTAGGGTTTGTCGCCAGTTTTGCGCAAATAGCATTCTGTCGCACTGTGCACGTGGGCTCCACATGGCCGGTCCTTTGCTTTTATTCAGCATTCTGAATTGCAATGAGCTTTTATCTGTTATGATTCCGCTTAAGCCTCCCAGTGCATCAATTTCTCTTACTATCTGTCCTTTTGCAATGCCACCCATTGCCGGATTACAACTCATTTGGGCAATGGTTTGCATATTCATAGTAATAAGCAAAACCTTACTACCCATATTTGCAGCTGCCGACGCTGCTTCGCATCCTGCATGACCCGCACCTGCTACTATAACATCGTATTGAGAAAACATAATTTTATATTTTTTGTTTCACGTGAAACGAGTAGAACCGAAATAAATAGTAATTTTCTTTTTGCGTCATAGTATTCTTTTCAATAACTGTTTTGTCTGAAAAACCGCACAAATGAAGAACGCCGTGAAAAATAACCCGCTCTAATTCCTGTTGAAAACGTGCATGATGAACAGAACTATTGTCAGCCACTCTATCAAGACTGATGTAAATTTCGCCAGAGACTTTATTTCTATTGCTCAAATCAAATGTGAGAATATCTGTGAAATAATCGTGATGCAGGAATTGTTTATTTAATGACAAAAGGTATTCATCAGAACAGAAAACAATGCTCAATTGTTCTAACTCTCTTTTTTCGCAGGTAAAAACAGTTGGAATAAAATGTTTTAAAAGCCGTTTGTGTTTAACTATTTTGTAAACATCAGCATTAGAAAACGATACCAAAGACATGTTGCAAATTTACTCAACACCATTTAGATTATGCTTTTTTACGAAAGTATGAGGGTTTAAAAAAAATACAATTCTACCTTTGCCAAATGACAAAAAGATTAATAGATATACCGGCAGGAAAAAATGTGACAATAAAAGAATTTGCCAACGATGAGCTTTATATAAAATTGATGGAAATGGGCTGTGTGCCAGGGGAAATTATTTATATTGATAAAATAGCTCCGTTGGGCGATCCAATTTCGGTTGGTGTATCAGGTTATTTATTAAGTCTTCGCAAAGATGAAGCGGCAAATATTTTAGTGGAAGAAGTAATATGATATGAAAATTGGTCTGTATTTCGGTTCATTCAATCCGGTTCATATCGGGCATTTGATTATAGCGCAATTTGTATATGATAATACAGATGTTCAGCAAATTTGGTTTGTTGTTTCTCCTCAAAATCCCTTTAAAAAACAATCTACTCTTTTGAATAGCTATCACCGTCTGCATTTGGTAAAAACTGCCATTGACAACAATCCTCATTTTCATGCTTCAGACATCGAATTTAAGCTCCCCGTTCCTTCCTATACCATTGATACCTTAACTTATTTGCAGGAAAAATATGCAGATCATCAGTTTGTTATTGTATCCGGTTCAGATAGTTTTCAAAACATCAGTAAATGGAAAAATGCGGAACTGCTTTTAGCAAATTTTTCTTTTATAATTTACAAACGGTCAGGCTTCGGGATAGATTCTTCCCTAAAGGCAAATGTAATTTGCCTTGATGCGCCTTTGCTTGATATATCTTCTACTTATATTCGTAAACAAATAAAACAAAAGAAAAGCGTACAATATTTGTTGCCCGATAAAGTTTTTAGTGAAATTAGAAACAATAGTTACTATCAGTAATTAAAATATGAATCCTAAAAAAAGGCATAGCAAAACAATGTAAGGCGCTCTTATTTTTGTAAACGATAATATACAAAATGTGCCTGTTATTACAACAATATCAATGGTCACAGATACGGTTGTAATGGAAGCAGAATCTTTGGTAAACACATCTTTAATTAAAAAGATGCACGAACCAATTATGATTCCAACAACAGCCGCATTAATGCCTTCTAAGGACCGATAAATAAGGGTGTATTTTTTTAGGTTGTTCCATACCGGAAAAAAGAAAAGAACCAATAGTGCACTGGGCAAGAAAATGGCAATTACTCCGATAAAACAGCCAATTATCTGATACCTGACATCTTTTTTATGTAACAAAATACCGCCAATATAAGCCCCGATTGAGAAAACCGGTCCGGGAATAGCTCTTACAATGCCAAAACCTGTTAGAAATTCGGCTTTGGTCATACTTAATGCATTTGGATTTTTTTGCCTGACGACTTCAGTTTGCGGGCGTACAACATATTGTTCATACATCATTGGCATCAGAACATCGCCACCGCCGAAAACAAGACTGCCAAACCGGTAGAAATTTTCAAACAGATTGTAGGGTCCGCGGTTTTTCCACTCCTGCTTTCTTGCCGTTTCGCTTAAAAATGCCGCCATGATAAAAATGGAAAAGAAAATGATCAGATTTCCCCATTTTATTTTTCTTCTCGGCTCTTTTTTATCCGGATATCGTTTATCACTGAAATTGGTAATGATACCAGCCGATATTAGCATAGCCGGAAATATCCAGGGTGTTTTAAAGAAAATGAAAGTGAAAACAGCAACCATTAGCATAATAAAGCGCGTAATGGTATTGTGCACAGAAATTTTGAAAAGCTTAAAAGCGGAAAATGCGATAAAACCAATCGCCATTGGTTGTATATAGTTGAAAATGTGTGTGTTAAGATATTTGCTATTGATCAGGTTTAGTAAAAAAGATAGCAAGCTCATTAAAACACAAGCTGGCAAAATCCAAATTAAAAGCGTCAGTAAAGCCAGCGGAATACCGCCTCTTTTGTATCCTATTAAAGTAAGCGTTTGTGTAGATGATGCGCCGGGCAGCATTTGGCAAAATCCATTGTATTCAATTAATTCCTGTTCGGTTATATCTTTACGCTGATGCACAAATGTTTTCAGCATCATTCCAAAATGACCCTGCGGACCACCAAAAGCGGAAATGCTATAAAAAAAAACGGCTTTTAAGAACGGGATATGGCGTTTGGTAATCAAAGGCAATAATTTCTTTTCAAATATTTGTAAATGTAACCTTCCTTCCAATAAAAAACCCGCTAAATCAAAGCGGGTTTTTATTTTATTCGTTTAATGTTAATTTCTGTTACAAGGGATTTAAAAAGGATGGCTTTTATAAAATTATCATCGGTGAAAATTTTAATGATGTATTTTCTTGTTTGTAAATCTTTAACATTTAAAGAGAACTTAGTTATCCGAAAAGCTAACGTCTGTTTTATGGTTTTTGCAATTCTGCCAAGGGTGTCCAATACTTTAACAACAAGGTTATTTCCGCAATAATTTGCATTAATTTCAAGGAAATTGAACACATTTTCCATGGTAAAACTTATGATATGAAAACTATAAGCAAGACAAAGCAAAAAATGAAAATCAAAGTATGTGTTAGCAGAGAGAAAAATATTTAAAAAAAAAGTATAAATATAAAAAAATTAATATTATTATACATTGAATATCATAGTAATAAATACAGATAAAATGCTAAGATGTCATTTCTCAGCATTTGTTTCGGGTAAGGACGTATATTTTTTTTTGTTTCTTGTTTTATTTCTTTCTCATCAGCTCCGGTAAGTACATATCGTTTCACGTCATTAATCAGCATTTCATCTAACACATCAATTACATTTTTATAAGAAGATTCGGAAGAGGGTTTGATGACTGTATATAATTGCGATTTATCATTAAAACGCTGCGCTATTTTGTAAGCAATATCCTGTATTACAGCTCTGATACCTGAAGGTGAGTAATTGGTAAAACGCATCGTGTTTACATCGGCACCCATATAGTAACCTATCGCATTGTTTTTATATAACACAAGATTCAGTGTTTTTTCTTCACTCACTTCTGTTGGTAAACCGTTTTCGGGTAAAGTAAGTTTAATTACCGAAGGTTGTAAAAGCGTGGTTGTAAAAATGAAAAATGTAAGCAGCAGGAAGCCAAGGTCAACCATCGGCGTTAAGTCAACACGTGTGGAAAATCGCTTTTGCGTTGGCTTTCCGGACTTTGATAATGTTGCGGTTTGTAATTCTGCCATAAAAGTTGCTTCCCGGTAAGATGTAGCAGGCGCCCGTTTTCCACAACAAAAAGCCATGAACAAAATTTACTCATGGCTTTTTATAACATAAAATCAATAACTTAATTGCCGTATTCGCTGAGAAATTTAATGCGCATAATTTTCAATTGTTCCCAATTGTAATTGCTGTCTGATAATTCTTCCTGCGCAGCCTCAAGCGATGAAGTTTGGCAGCCACGGAAATAATCAATGATTTCATCCTGATCATCTTCGTCCAGCATACTTTCAATGGCATAATTTAAATTTAGCTTTGTGCCGCTGGCAACAATGGTTTCCATTTCTTCCAATAAAGAATCTAACCGTAAATCTTTGTTGCGGGCAATGGTTTCCAACGGAATTTTTTTATCTATATTCTGAATAATGTAAATTTTATTGCTGCTTTTGTTGGCCACAGTTTTCATTATAAAGTCGTCCGGTTTTTCAATATCGTTTTCCTCAACGTATTTCGCAATTAAATCTATAAACGGACGACCGAACTTGATTGCTTTTCCTTTACTGATTCCCTGGCATTTTTCTAATTCCGCCATTGAAGTCGGGTACATAGTTGCCATGTCAATCAGCGAATTTTCCAGATAAAGAACAAACGGCGGCAAGCCTTTTTTCTTTGCTTCTTTCTGGCGCAGTTCTTTCAACATATCAAGCAATCTTTCATCGGCGGCGCCGCCGGTAGCGCCTGCACCTTCCGAATCTTCATCATCTTCATTCGCGTCTTCAAAAAGGTTGTTTAATACGATTTTAAATGAATGCGATTTCTT
Organism: Ilyomonas sp.; assembly: GCA_965219515.1. GTDB lineage: Bacteria > Bacteroidota > Bacteroidia > Chitinophagales > Chitinophagaceae > Ilyomonas. The sequence continues at coordinate 3,495,696 of OZ244776.1, read as the reverse complement.
TAAAAACTTCTCGCCGGCTTCCGTAAATTTCAGCAGGCCATATTCTTCAATGTCTTTGCGCAGTAAATTGCTGAGCAACATCTGGCGAATAAGGCTATTCCAGAAATGATCGTCTTTGTCCCTGCCAATTCCAAATACATCTAATTTTTCGTGGCGATACATGCCAACCTGAGGCGTTTGTCTGCCTGTCAGGATGCTCACGGCATAATCTGTCGGAAACCTTTCTTCCAAAGCTTTTACCACTTTCAATACTTTACAAGCTTCGTCTTTGGCTTCAAACTTTTCTCTCGGGTGTAAACAATTGTCGCAGTTGCCGCAATTTTCATCGCCCCATTCTTCCCCGAAATAGTGCATCAGCACCTTGCGCCGGCAAACCGAAGTTTCGGCAAATGCCAGCGTTTCGTTAATCAGTTGCGCGCCTACTTCGCGTTCGCTTAACGGTTTATCACGCATTAAATGTTCTAATTTGGAAACATCTTTATGCGAATAATACAATAAACATTTTCCTTCCAGACCATCTCTTCCGGCACGCCCCGTTTCCTGGTAATAATTTTCGATGGATTTCGGAACATTAAAATGAATGACAAAGCGAATATCCGGCTTGTCTATTCCCATTCCAAAAGCGATGGTAGCCACAATTACCTGCACATCCTCGTTCAAAAAAAGGTCTTGCCGATCTGCCCGCAGCTTGGCATCCAAACCCGCGTGATATGCCACCGCTTTAATACCGTTGGCAACAAGCACTTCGGCTAATTCTTCGGTTGTTTTGCGGTTTAATGTATAAATAATACCGCTTTTGTTTTTCATTCCGGTAATAAAGCGAACCATGCTTTTCGTAGTCTGGTCTTTTTTAACCTTCGGAACAATTTCATAATATAAATTAGGGCGATTGAAGGAAGAAATAAAAATATTCGGCGTACGAAGACCGAGATTTTTCACGATGTCGCTCTGCACTTTGGGCGTAGCCGTAGCGGTTAAAGCAACAACCGGAATATCCGGGTTGATTATGTCCATCATTTCGCGAAGGCGGCGGTATTCGGGACGAAAATCATGCCCCCATTCCGAGATGCAATGCGCTTCATCCACCGCAAAAAAAGAAACGTTCAGATCTTTAAAAAAATCAAGATTTTCCTGCTTGGTAAGTGTTTCCGGCGCCACGTAAAGCAATTTGGTTTTGCCGGCCGTTAAATCGCTTTTTACCTGCGTAATCTGACCTTTGTTGAGTGACGAATTTAAAAAATGTGCTACGTTATCATTTTCGCTGTAACCTCTTACCAGATCAACCTGATTTTTCATCAGGGCTATTAAAGGGCTCACAATAATGGCGCAGCCTTCCAATATCAAAGCCGGCAACTGATAGCACAGGCTTTTCCCGCCGCCGGTTGGCATAATTACAAACGTATCATGCCCGTTCAGCAGGCTGTTGATGGCTTCTTCCTGTAAGCCTTTAAAGTGTTCGAACCCGAAATTGGTTTGTAAATGCTTATGAATTTCGTAATTGTGAGTAAATGTATCAGCGATTGGCTTAGTTGCTATTTCTTCGTTTACGCTTTTTGTTTTCCTGGTAGCTTTAGTGGTGGACTTTTTAGAGAGTGTTGCCATATTTGTCTTTTGCCGTCTGCCGCCTGGCAGAAGCTATTTTAAATGCTTAAAAACCTTTTATTGAATAATAATGTTTGATAAGGAAAAAGGGAAACGAAATTAACACCAATCAGAGACTATTATCAAAGGATGGTTTGTTAAAGTTTGTTTCGTTTCTAACGTCTGCTTAAAGTTACAGATTTTGAATAACAGCCATTATAAAATTTTATTTGTGTCTTTTTATACAGGATAAACTTCGTGCCTGGCTTTACGTATTATTTTACAAATCAAATTCATCAGACAAAATATAAAATGAGATATAAATATACAAAAAGAGCCTTTATATATGTATGATTGTAAAATAATGATGTAATAAAATTGATAAACGCAAAAACGATTTCACTTTTAATGCTGCTAAATCTGAACCTTATTTTCCGCAAAGCGATGCATCAGACACAAATATTTCTCTTCGTTTTGATATTCTTTCATCCGTTTACCTTTGCTTTTACATGCAAGATGATATTCTGAGTTTGGCAAAGCAAACCATCCGTTCCGAAGCGCAGTCTGTGGCGCGGCTGGAAGAACTGATAACCGGCGACTTTCAAAAAGCGGTTGAAGCCATTCATACCTGCACCGGCAGAATTGTAATTACAGGCATTGGCAAAAGCGCAATCATCGCTCAAAAAATGGTTGCCACGTTCAATTCTACCGGCACACCTGCTTTATTCATGCACGCCGCCGATGCCATTCATGGCGATTTGGGAATGATTCAAAAAGAAGATATTGTAATCATCATCAGCAACAGCGGCAACAGCAGCGAAATAAAAACGCTGTTGCCCATAATCAGTCAGCTCAGCAAAGCCGTTATTGCTATCACCGGCAATGTAAATTCTTATTTAGCGGATGAGGCGAATCTGATTCTCAATGCCTCCGTTACTGAAGAATCGTGCCCCAACAATCTGGCGCCAACCAACAGCACAACGGCGCAGATGGTAATGGGCGATGCGCTTGCCGTTTGCCTGATGAAGCTCAACAACTTTACGGAAGCCGATTTTGCCCGGTATCATCCTGGCGGTAATATTGGTAAACGCCTGTATCTGCGGGCCGAAGATTTATATAAAATTAATGCAAAGCCGCAGGTGTTTCTTTCCACGCCTGTAAAAGCCGTGATCAGCGAAATTTCGGGAAAGCGGCTGGGGTGCACGGCCGTTGTGAATGAAAAAGAAGAACTGACCGGCATCATTACCGATGGCGACATTCGGCGGATGTTAGAAAAAACGGATCACATCAGCGGCGTAACGGCAGAAACCATTTACTCGAAACATCCTAAAACAATTTCGCCGCAAACGCTTGCTACCGAAGCTTTCGAAATAATGAAAGCCTGCGACATTACGCAACTTATCATTACCGGCGAAAGCAACGTATACTTAGGAGTTTTACATTTGCATGATTTATTGCGCGAGGGCATCTTATAAATCCGTGCCCGATATCGTAAAGCATAATTATGAATAAAAATCATTACGTAGCCATCCTGGCGGGCGGCATCGGCAGCCGTTTTTGGCCGCAAAGCCGTATTTCTTATCCCAAGCAGTTTCTCGATATTTTAAACACCGGCAAAACGTTGATACAGTGGACGTTTGAGCGATACAGCCGTTTTATTCCGGTAGAAAATATTTATGTGGTTACGTCTAAAGAGTACGCGCATATTGTAAACGAGCAGTTGCCCGGTTTGCCTTTGCATAATATTGTATCCGAGCCAAGCCGGAAAAATACGGCGCCCTGTGTGGCTTATATCTCTTTTAAAATCAGGCAAAACGATCCCGACGCTACGCTCATCATTGCGCCGAGCGATCACATGATTCTTGATGTGGCAGAATTTATTTCTATTTCAAACGAAGCGCTTTTGTTTGCCGAACAAAAGAAAGCGTTTGTAACGCTTGGCATTAAACCAACGTATCCCAATACCGGTTACGGCTATATTCAGCACGAAACCGAAGAAACCGCCGATAATGTGTATAAGGTAAAAACCTTTACCGAAAAGCCCGACGCTGAACTTGCTAAAACCTTTTTTGAAAGCGGCGATTTTCTTTGGAACGCCGGCATCTTTATCTGGCGTGTGCAGGATGTGTTGGATGCCTTTGAGCAATATCAGCCGGAGATATATGAAGTATTTGCCGTAGAAAGCGATAATTTTAATACCACAAATGAAAAGGAAGCCATTGAGCGCATTTATTCTTTATGCACCAATATTTCGATTGATTATGCCATTATGGAGCACGCCGATAATGTATATGTTATTCCCTCTTCGTTTGGCTGGAGCGACCTTGGCACCTGGAACAGCGCGTATGACAACTTAGAAAAAGATTATCTCGGCAATGCCGTTTCTGCCAACAACGTAATTATAATTGATGCCGTAAAGTGCATGGTGGCTGCGCCGCACGAAAAGCTGGTTGTTTTACAGGGACTGGAAGATTTTATTGTGGTAGATACGCCCGATGTGTTGCTCATTTGCCGGAAAGAAAAAGAGCAGGCCATTAAAGAATATGTTGCCGAAGTAAAGCGCAGCAAAGGCGACGTGTATTTGTAACAGAATACGAATGACACAGACTTTGTGCACAGATTGTTTAAATTGAATATTAATTGATGGTATCAGATCATTTCATCTTATGCCAATCGGAGATTAAAAGATAAGCTGGCATTGAGTTTTAATAACATGATTTAAACCGTTTTCATTAACCAAATGGTATTATTTATCTCATAACTCCCAAATATTTCATCAATCCCGAGTCAGACAAAATAAAAGCTGCCTTCACACAAAATAAAAGCAGCTTTTTAACTCCTGTTTCAAATTCGTTTACACACTTGATCTTCCTCTAATTAAAGAAAGCAGGAACAGTACGATAAAAATGAAAAATAATATTTTGGCAATGCCTGCCGCACCGGCAGCAAGACCCCCGAAACCAAGGATAGCCGCAATAATAGCTATAACTAAAAAGGTGATTGTCCAGCGTAACATAATGTGATGTTTTAAGTTAAAAAATGTACTAACAATAACTAAAAATTCAGAAAGCGTGCCAAACCGGTTTCTATATTAACCTAAAAGATGGCAGGCAGGTATTTTTTAAACGCTTCGCTTCAATCGCTTCATAGTGAAACCGTATGAACATTATCTCTTTAAATATACACCCGAACGCCTGCCGGCACCAAACATCGCGCTTACATTTGCAGCGTTATGATGACAGCAGAGCAGCAACGACTGAAAGTAAACAGCGGCAAAAAAATTCCGTTGGCGCAATGGGGTTCTTATTTATCTGACCGGCAATGGGGAACCGTAAGAGAAGATTACAGCGATAACGGCGATGCCTGGAATTATTTTCCATTCAGTCATGCGCACAGCCGCGCGTATCGGTGGGGTGAAGACGGATTGGGCGGTATTTCAGATATCTTTCAAAACCTCTGTTTTTCGGTAGCGCTGTGGAATGGAAAAGATGATATTTTAAAAGAACGGCTATACGGTCTGGGAAACTATGAAGGCAACCATGGCGAAGACGTAAAAGAGCTGTATTATTATTTAGACAATCTGCCTTCGCATTATTACATGCAGATGCTGTATAAATATCCGCAGCAGGCATTTCCCTACAACGATTTAGCCAACACCAACCGCCGCCGCAGCCGGCTGGAAACGGAGTATGAACTGCTTGACACCGGCGTGTTTAACAACAACCGGTATTTCGATGTTTACATTACGTATGCCAAGTATGGCAGAACAGACATAGCCATAAAAATAGAAATCATAAACCGCGCAGACACAGAAGCCGATATAATGGTTTTGCCAACACTCTGGTTTTACAACCGGTGGTGTTATGGCGGCTTAGATCAGCGTCCTGTTATCAGGCAGATGGATGATGTATCGGTAAGGGCCACGCATGAGCGAATCGGCGATTTTTACCTGTATTTTCAAAAGCCCGCCGACCGTTTTTTTACCGAAAACGAAACCAATCTGCAAAAGCTGTTTGGCAGGCAAAACACAACCGGTATTTATGTAAAAGACGCCATTAACGACGCCGTTGTTGATGGAACAAACATACACCAGCTACGCAAGGCGAGGCAAGGCACCAAATTTTCGCCGGTTTATAAATTAAGCATACCGCCGGGCGGCTCTAAAGTGTTGTACCTGCGGCTGTGTGATGAGATGCAGAGCAAACCCTTCGGGCAGGAACCGGAAAAAATTTTTACCGACCGGAAAGCGGAAGCTGATGAGTTTTATGCTGCCGTATTACCTGCCAACATTACCGAAGAGCAACGGTTGATTTCGCGCCAGGCGCTGGCGGGTTTGCTGTGGAGCAAGCAATATTATCATTATGATATTGAACGATGGATTTCTACCGGCGACGGCATTTCGCCGGTGTCCAACCAGCGAAAAAGCGGTCGCAACAACGATTGGCCGCACCTGAAAAACCAAGACATTGTGTTGATGCCTGACAAATGGGAATATCCGTGGTATGCCGCGTGGGACCTGGCGTTTCACTGCATTCCGATGGCGATGATTGACCCTACGTTTGCCAAGCACCAGCTGCTGCTGATTATGCGCGAATGGTATATGAAACCCGACGGGCAACTGCCCGCTTATGAATGGAACTTCAGCGATGTAAACCCGCCTGTGCAGTCGTACGCCGCGCTGGAAGTATATCGCATCGAAAAACGGATGACCGGCGAAGGCGATCTTATCTTTCTTAAAAAAATCTTCCAGAAGCTTATCATCAATTTTACATGGTGGATCAACCGCAAAGACCCCAACGGAAACAACATTTTTGAAGGCGGCTTTCTGGGTCTTGACAACATCGGCGTCTTTAACCGGAGCATGCAACTGAGCGGACACATGGAACTGGAGCAGGCCGACAGCACAAGCTGGATGGGCATGTATGCCCTGAACATGATGGATATGGCGATTGAAATTGCCATGCACGACCCATCGTTTGAAGATACGGCAACCAAATTTTTCGAGCATTTTGTGCTGATAGCCGAAGCAATGAATGAATTGGGTATGTGGAACGACGAAGACAAATTTTACTACGATACCTTAGCCATCGTAAACGAAAACCCGTTGCAGCTACGCATCAAATCTATCGTGGGCTTAACGGCTGTTTTTGCGGTTTCTGTGATTGAAACAACTGTGCTGAAAACGCTGGAAGATTTTAATAAACGCATTACCTGGTTTGAAAAATATCGTAAGAGCAACCAGAAGTTTTGGCCGAATGAAGAACGCGCCGGCGAAAATAAAATTCTCATCTCGCTCATACCCAAAGAAAGGCTGATTGCCCTGCTGCAGAGAATGCTTGACGAAACAGAATTTCTTTCTCCGGGCGGCATTCGTGCGCTTTCTAAATATCATGAAAACAATCCGTATTCGGTGCGCATCGAAGACATTGATTACGCCATTCAATACGAGCCGGGCGACAGCACATCCGACTTTTATGGCGGCAACAGCAACTGGCGCGGTCCCGTGTGGATTCCCATCAATTATCTGTTAATTGAATCTATCAGGAAATACGGCGAATTTTACGGCGACAGCCTGAAAATTGAATACCCGTCTCACTCCGGCAATTACATGAACCTTACCGATGTATCTGACGAATTATCAAAGCGGGTGATTGGCTTGTTTGAAAAAGATGCCGAAAACAAGCGCTGTTTTCATGGCGATTACAACTGGTTTTACGGTCGCCCGGAAAACCAAAACCTGCTTCTGTTTTACGAATATTTTCATGGTGATAATGGCCGCGGCCTAGGTGCCTGCCATCAAACGGGATGGACGTCTTTGGTGGCGTCGCTGATTGCGGAACTGGCGGGAAAGGAGTGAGAAGAATGGATAAAACAGCTATCAGTCCTTCCTTCGGCTACTTCTACATCAAAATTCTCTGTTAGCTTTTCTTCATATTCGAGTAGAATGTCAGTGGTTACATAAAGTTTATACAAACCGTTAAATAAGTATTCTAAAACAGAATGATAAGGCGATCCTACAGCCCTGAACTAAATCCGGCTGAACAAATCTGGCGTATGCTTAAAAAAACAATCTGCAATAAAGTATTTAAAACCCTGGATACTTTGTCAGAACATCCTGGTTCAGTTATTTGGGAAACGATTACCAATGATACAGTAAAGTCTATCACAGGGTATCAACTTTATTTATCCGCTTATCAGACTATTTATGATTTATAAACCGTATAAAATATGCTTTCAGGCGATTTGTATCTTCCAAAAACAGTTGGAAAAGATACTTTAGCAGCATTAGCAATTAGCGGATCTTTTGCCGGGAAATTGAATGGAAACGAACCCCAGTTTTTAAAAGAATATTTCGATTATTATCGCACTTCGAAAGGCTTTCATAAACGGTCAGTAAATTCAATAGGTTCCTGGACAGCTATTACACCTTTATCATTTATGAATATGCCTATCCTAACCTACATTAAAGGAATTTCACCACGACCAATTTTAATAATTGCAGGAGAAAAAGCACACTCAAGATATTTAAGCGGAGATGCTTATAAAGCGGCAAACGAACCAAAAGAGTTAATCATTATAACAAACGCTGTTCACGTATTTGTATGATAAAATGGATGTTATTCCTTTCGACAAATTAGCTACGTTCTTCACTGAAAATCTCAAGTAAAATTTTAAAAATACCAATTAGCTGACGCACCAAGTCAGGCACATTTGCAAGGCACACAAAGCCGATACGCAAAAGAGACTGCCTTGCCCTACAACGGTAAACATCATTCAGTGTGACACAGACCCACATTAAAGATGAACACGTAAAAAGGATATGCGTACAACAGAGGATTTGCCAAAATACGGGCGGACGGAATACCAATTCCCATACTTCGGCAAGCCTTGTCTGATGTGCGCAGATGTTTTGTATTTATCTGCGTTCATTTGCGTTATCTCAAGCCTTCCATTTTTCAAACTGAGGCAATGCTGTTTAATGCGCCGACAGATTTTTTTTCTGCAAAATACATATCCACGTCGCCGCCGTTTTTAATTTTTATTTTACCCCGCGGCTCGAAGTCGAAATCGTCTTTGGCAAGTTCGTAAACCACGCCTGATACGTTCACCTTATCCGGCAGCCCGCCCGATTCCATGCGGGAAGAAATATTTACCGTATCGCCCCAGATATCAAAAGAAAATTTCTTCATGCCTACTACGCCGGCTATTACCGGTCCGTTGTGAATGCCGATGCGCATTTGTAAGGTAGATTTAAAACGCCGGCTTCGCTGCGCCGAAAATTCGCGAATGTAATCGCGCATATCCAATGCAGCATAAATTACATTTGAGGGCGAACCTCCGGATGAAGCCAATCCATTGGCGCACATGTAAGCATCGCCGATGGTTTTTATTTTTTCAAGCCTGTAAAAGGTGGCGATTTCATCAAAGGCACGAAAGCATTTGTCTAGTTCGGCTACCAGCTCTTCCGGCGACAGTTGTTCTGAAAATCGGGTGAAATTGACAAAATCGGTAAACAGAATTGTTGCCTTATTGTACCGTTTGGCTTTGGAGCTTCCATATCGCTTTAGTTCGCGGGCAATGTCCGAAGGAAGAATATTCAGCAGCAGATCATCGGCTTTCTTTTTCTCCTCTTCCAGTTCGCTGTGGCTGATTTCAATGTCTTTCGTGCGCGCCTGTACTTTCTTTTCCAGCTCTTTGTTATATTCTTCTAACGTATGATTGGCGGTTTCTAACTTTTTATACAACATCAGATTCGATAACACCGCTTCGGCAAAACCGGCAATCACCTGAAAGTTTTCTATATTCATCATGGTTAGCGGAGGATAAAACGGGTAGGCTTCTTTTTCTCTGCCGGCAATCAGCCAGCCTGCTATTTTTTCGCGATTGCGTATGGGTACGCCAACGGCAAAATTCAGCAGAACATCTTTTAATAGCTGCTGTTCTGTAACCTGCATTTTTACCGATTTGCTAACGAGCAGATAAGCGGGCTTGCGATCGTTTAAAACGGTTAAGTCGTATTCTTTTTGCTGCAATGTTTTCAACTCTTCTTTTGAATAACCCAGGCACCACCGCGCCTTGTAATCCGGGTTTTTGTGTTCTTTCCACAATATAACTGAACGATCCATTTTTAAAGTAGTGAGAATTAACTCCAGCATGGCGGTAAAAAAGTTTTCCTGGTGCGTGCCGGAACCAATTACGTCATGCAAAGCTCTTAAAATGGTAAAGCCATCATTTTTCTGCTCAAGCTCTCTTTTAATCAGTGATATTTTTGAATCAACACCAATGTTGTAGCCGGCTACCTCATCAGAAAGTTTTTTGTAATACTCCACAGCCCGTTCCAACTCGTTGTTGCGCCGCACCAATCGTTCTATTTCATTGTTGATGTATGTTTCCTGCTCATTCATCATAAAACTTTTTTTCACTAAAAAGACAAAAAATGCCTGTCCAGTCCAGCACCTGCAGCTCGTCGCCTATTTTGGCAAGCTCGCCGCCTTCGTAAATGCCAAGCAGGGGAAATTCGTTGTTCACGGCCTTTTGAACAAACCACGCATCTTCTTCTGTATTTTGAGAATATTCGGCGCCCCTGCCTGCGCAGTTGATGTACATGGCAAACAGCGGCGCCTTGTTTTCGTTTTTAATTTTTTCGATAAACTCTCTGGTTTTGTTTTCTATCGGCTGCATCTCGAAACCTCTTCGCATCAGTTGAAATTCGGTGCCCACGTCCAAATCCATTTCCGCCATTATCAGACCTTTATGCTCGGCATCTATACCGACACACATGCGGTTTACGTAGCCTTCGGCATTGCTCAGCGTCCATTTATCGCTTAAATTTTTACCCATGGTTACAAAAAACTTCATGCGCTGAAGTTCATGCGATAGTTCGGTGCCGAGAATGCTACCAACAAAATCGAGCGCGGGCTGATAATCAATTTCCAATATGGAAGAACCGCTGGCCGCCGTAACGGTATGATAGGCGCTGGCGGGTGTGCAGCCATGAAGCGTAAGCACGTCCATTTTTATATTGCCTGTAAGAGCCAGCGCCATCGCTGCATTCTGTGTCATCTGATCTTCAAACCACTGGCAGGTTGGCTTAAATTTCATATCGCCCATTAAACGGGCGCCGGCAATGTCGGGCCAGGCAAGCATCACTTCTTTAAAGCCCCTGAGAAATGGTGTGCCATAATTCATTTGAAACCGCCCTTCCTGACGGTTAACCGCATCAAAGAGCAACAGGAAAACCGTGTCGGCATTAAATTGCTTTTGCTTTATTTTTTGCGCCAGCCGCTTACCCGTAAAATATTCGTTAAAGGCAATGCCTTGCTGTATAAATAAATCTATCTCTATGCTGTTAGATTGCAAAATTCCTACGACAGTTTGATAGCCGTCGTAGCCAAGATGAGTATTGCTAATGGTTCCGTTGGCATAACCGCCAAAAAAGCGGCAATCGCCGGTAATGGACTTTACTCCGAAAAAAAACTCGGCAGGCTGGTGGCGCGAGGTGCAAAACAAAAAACAAAGACACGCTGCCGAAGGCGCAACACCGGCTTGTTGTAAAGCGGCCGCGGCCGCCTGGCTGCCAGCCGTGAACGAATCTGATGCTTCGCTAAAACCAACGCCGAATGTTGACATATAAATAAGTTAGCCTGTGGGTTTACTATGACAGATGGGCAGGATTGCCGTTTTTTATTCTTCGTATTCAAACTCCGTTGTTACCTGCAAAGGCAGCTCAATGGTATTTTTAACGGGTGATTTTTTGTCCAAGGTTTCTTTCGATTTGCGCAACTGCTCGGGCGTAGTTCCGTTTTTACCTTTCAGTTTTACTTTGTAGTGCAAATTCAGCGGACCGCTTGGCTTGCTTCTGTCTAAGCCTAACACACCATGAATATCAAAATTCACCTTTACCTGCACGTCAATTTTTTCAAGTTCGGCATTAAACAAAGCGGCATTGGTGGCAATGCCTGCGGTAAGGCAGCCGCAAAGTGCTGAAGCCAGATATTCTATCGGGTTCGGATATTCGTCAGAACCGCCTAAAACGCCGGGCTCGTCAACAATCAGCTTAAATTTACGGCTGTCGTCTCGAATGTTTTGCCCGTTTGAAAATAACTCCGATACGGTTACTTCCGCTTTGGTTCCGCCCATCCAAACCGATTGCGCCTGAAAGGTAACCTGTGCAACCTGCGGATCTTTTTTAATGGCTTCTGTTAGCATGCCGATGTTGTCTAATTCAACCCCGTTTTTAATGTTCGACATAGTGTGTTGGTTTATTGTAAATTATAATTGATAAATTGTTTATTGATATAAAATAATAATTACTTTTAACCTTTCTTGAGAATCCCTGTAAAGAAATTGTGCAACACGTATCTGAAGTTTTCTCCCGCTTTCTGTTGGTTAACAATTGCGTTTCGGCGGTATCATTCTATAGTATTTGAAAGGGCCGGTTATAGGTACAACAGGCTGTAATTTCCTTTTGCTGTGTCGGTTTAGAAGACCTGCGAATGAAGTTATTCCTGTAAGATGTTTTATCAATAAATACCCTGACAATACACTATTACTGCGTTAACAAACTTAGGTTAAATAAACAAAACATTCATAAATTACTTATTTAAGTAAAATAACATTTAAAAATACGGAGGTTTTTATGCTGGGAAATTTTTCGGATATGCAGGGAAGTCATCATCCCGCCGCCGGTTCGGGAGCAACATTTGAAAAACAGGCGATTGCATTGTTAGATGGCGCTTCCGGAAAAGCCAAATCACAACTTAAAGATGTGCTGTATCATTTTTTAACGCAGGCCTCCGAAACCGAGCAACTATTAAGCCTGCAATATTTATACGCCGCATTTTCTCTAAAAAAATTTCCCGAAGAATTTGATGATTATAATCCGCAGGCAGAGGCAGAGAACGAAACAAACCTGCTGAGGCTTTCGCAGATCGAGAGCATCCGCCGCTGGGAAGCCAATGTACTGTATGTTGCCCGCCAGGAAATGGAACACCTGAACCTGGTACAAAACCTGATTGCGATATTGGGTTACGAGCCATATTTTTTCAGACCCAACTATCCCGTTCCGCCGCAAAACAATGTATTGGGTTTGCCCGTAAGTCTCATGCCTTTTAGCCGGCATAGCATTGAGATTTTCAGGTTTTGGGAAAAACCCGACAGGATGCATCTGCCCGATCCGTTCAGGCATGACGGTGTGCCGCAAGCCGTAAAAGCGATGGCGGCAGTTTCAACAAAAGATATGGCTTTACCGCTTGATTATGAAGGCACCAGAGAAAAAGCATGGCAACTGATTGTAGATATTTTAAACGGAAAAGATTACCAGGTTCATTGCGTAAGCATAGAAGAATTATATACCTATATCGCCGTTTTCTTTTATTTCATGCTGCAATACAAAGTGATTACCGGTACAAATCTAAACCGGATTGTAAATGAGCATTTTGGCTTTAATGTTACGTTGGAACCTGTTATTGACGGAAAATATTATTCGTATGTCGGGCAGGTAATTCAGCAAATTGTAGATGAAGGCGAAGGCGTATGGGGCGTTCCGCCGCCGCTGGATAGTCATTTTATGGTGTTTCAAACGGTGCTTACCGATATGCAGACATACGAAACCAATGCTTCTGCACCGTTTTTACCGGCTTTGCCCGTAGTCTGGAATCCTACCATATCTCAGGAGCCATCGTATCACAATGCATCGCTGCCGGCTTTGGGAATGGACGGCAAAACGGAAGAATCAGCATTGTATCAGGTTACCAATCAGGTAGCCATCGCTGCCATGCAATTGTTCAATCAGGCTTACAACGAATTGGTGCACATGCTGTTTGGTTTTTTCAGAGATTATTCCATCAACGATACCACCGGTATTCGCCCGAAGCACATCAACGCTTTTTTTCAAACTGCGTATTACCCGTTTATGACGATGGTGATTCGCCCGCTTGGTGAAATGGTGTGCCGTTTGCCTGCCGATGAAAATTATACGCCCGTTCCCGGAAAACTGCCGCCGCTTACGGCCGGACCGAATTTCTTTTTTAACATTCATCAGCGGGCAGACGTTAGCGAAATCAACAAACATTTCAGAGACCGGCAGAGCGAAGTTCATTTTTTGCAAAGCTTTCAGGAGATGGCGAAACAAGCCATGCAACTAAGCGTTCTTTGCAAAGAAAAAAATTATCACATTGCCAATTACCTGCAAACCGATGCCCGCGATTTTGATGTGCGGTTTCAGTATCTCAGCGAAAATTTTACGCGCATCGCGCAAAACTTTGAAAGCTATTGGAGCGGGCAAATTATAGCGCCGATTCCTTCTTCCGATTTTCAAAATTTTACCACTACTTATAACTAACGTTTACCAACATGCTTACACTCGATATTTCATTTGAAGGATACTGGCAATGCCGGTTGGCTACAGATCCCGACCCGTCTGATGAACAGCGTGGCATCAGCGGTTTTACCTATTCGGTAGCCGGCGAAACGCTGCTTGAGCCTTCTTTCTGGAGCCAGGCAAAAGACATCGAAAAAATATATGGGCAAAAAGAAGAAGCTTTTAAAGATGAGTTAACCGCGAATCCTGTTTTCAATATTAAAAATATAAGGGAAGCATCGCCGGATTATGGCAATTACAACCAGAAAGGCATTGGAATAAAAGTGGTTTCGGTAACATTGGAAGGTCAGCCATGCGAAGACATTGAAGCAAAATTAATGGGCGGTCTGGTACGTTTTGAGCCACGCCCGGAACAACCGGACTGGAAATGGAAAGGTCCGATATTTGAAGGGCGCAATCAGATTACGTCTGACGGCGACCCCGACCGGTTTACGCTAAGCCCGTTTGTATTTAGCATTGCCACCGCTAATGATGAGCCGGTACTAAAACGTTTCGATCCGCTTGATTTTAATGATCCGGGTAAATTGCTTTGGCAAATTCATCCCGGCGATCCCGGTTTCGACGCTATTTTAAAAAGACGGTTACCAAAACAACGCTTTGCGCTTTCCAACGAATTATTATCGCAAATAGGCATTGATCCCGACAACATTGGCAATTATTTTGTAAACCGCGCCGACTGGCTGCAGGGCAAAATACTGGAAGCGCAGGCAAGCGGTAAAACAGCCCTCGCAGAAGCTTATAAATCGCGATATTTTGCAGTAAATTTTTTTACGCAATCTACCGGCCCAACGGTGTTGTCAAACCGGTTGCTAAGCCGTGTGCCGTTGCGCCAGCTTTACCGGCATAGCATCAGAGGTACACGCGAAATGAAACCCGCACCGTTGCTGAATGCCGCTTATTTTGCGCCGTACAAAGTGGATATGGAAAAGGAATGGGAAATTATGTATTATCTCGGCGCTTTTGACGGCGATTTATTGTCGGGCTGGTGCACGGGAACACTGTCTTTACCAGTTTCGCTTCCGTAGCAATCACAGATAAAATGCATTCGCAGACGACACACATTTTTTGCAGATAGACTCACCTTTTTCTTTTGAAAAGAAATGGTTAACAAATGTTGTAAATCGTCGCATCAATCAATCGCTATCAGCGCCAGACCCGTTTCTTCATCGTGCCTTTTTTGCAGGTAAGACGGTGATTCTTCCAATATCACTTCCAAAGTAGGATGCACTATTGCGCTTAATAAATGGCCGCCTACCGTTGAGCCGTCTTCTTTACCCAATACAATATGCGCATGCACTTTTGACTCGTTGCCATATAAAGCTACATCGCCAATCAGCGACAGCACTTCCACCTGTTCGGTCACGGGTATTTTTTTATAATCTTTTATCGCGTAATCGTAATAACCCAAAGTGGCTTCGCTAAATGCGCCGATGCCTTTAAAACTGCTTGCCTTCAGGCTATGTTCGTTGGCAAATGTTTTTAATAATTCCATTACCTCATCTCCTTTTTCAAAGATGATGGCATAGGTAGCGGGGTCTCCGGCTGACAGAATTTTATATCTCATAAAAAAATTTTTATGATCTTATTTTTTCAAAAACCAGACTACAATTGACGGCTTTATAAGAATGTTTTCAATATTAACGAAGCCATTCCGGTAAAATGCTCAGTTGTTAATCGAATAATGAAAATATTATATTTGATATGGGAATAGTAACAGCCAGGCCAGCATTATGTTTCAAAATGCGATTCAGATTGATATCATTACTCGAATGGTATCATCCCGGTTTTAAAAAGAAGCAATTGTATAACGAATTTTATTAAAACCAATGTTGCCGCATTCTTTTGTTTGCCGCACTTCAGAAACAGCACAAAAGAACTTATTCGGTTGCATTCAAACGTGTAAATACCACCTTGCCATTTATTCTGCAAGCGAAAAAATGTCGCCGACAAACTAAGAAGCTGTTTGAATTAATTATTTGATATTCCTTACGGCATTTTATTTGACTGCAACTGCGTTGAATTTTTCGCCGTAGGCGTTGGACTATGGCTGTAAAATTCGCCTTGTTTCGCTCAAAAAATTACTCATAATCAATTCTAAACAATTAACTCAAACAGCTTCTTAATATGTTAAATATCCCCGGTGATTCGCCCTCTGCTTATTCCTGTATTCGGTTATACTACTTTTTAAATAGTTTGACAACCAGAGAATCAAATTACAAAAGATGAGTTTATATGATTAAATTTTCCTTGCAATGAAATTAATTTATCAACGAAATCCGGATTCAATAATTAGTAACGGCAAAGGAAAACTTTTTCCGGCTGGTTGCTTTTTTTGCATTTATGCTTGTATATGTATTAAAAAATTTCTGTTTTCCCAGTTGCCCGTTTCCGTCCAGAAAAATGTGAATTCCATAGTTCCTTCGCTTTCATCGGGCACCGGAATATCGGCTACAAAAATGCCGATGTCTTTATCTGTTGCCGGTGTTTGCATGGTTGTTTTCCAGCTATCGGCGGTCCAGTTTACCACCGCTTCCGCCATCACTTCAATGCGCAATTGCTTGCCTGCTTTCATGCTGTTGCGGGGGTTAGAAAAGCGCCATACCGCGAACGGAGAAGTTACTTTCTGCCTGAGGTAACGCTTCTGCGTTTGCGGCGGCATGTCGAATATTTTTTTATCGCGTATAGAGCAGCAAAGCTTGATGTACTCGGCGTGCGCCCAGGTAAGCGGCATGGCAGAGCCTGAATGTTTGCCAAAAAATAAATCTTTTTCCGGTATGGCTTCTTCGTCCCATATCTGCTCGGGCAGCAAGCCGTTGTTGGCAAAATTATCCATTGCCTTATGCAGATTCTTCGCACCCGTGAAGTTGCCCGCCGCTATCTCGTAATGCGCCCGCTCGCCGGTAAGCAGCGGCCATACGCGACCTACACCGCTTCCATCATACGGGTCGCCGTTTTTATGCTCGCCATAGCCATCATCATTGTAGCGGTGCCAGCATTTTCCGCCTGGCGTTTCCACCATCAGCTTCGCGTCTATCACTGTAACCGTGTTCAGTATTTTCGGGTCGTCTGCCGCGCGCAGGCCAAACCGAACCAGGGCCAGCGCATCTACCGAAATCAGTTCCTGCAGCTTTATTTTTCCTTTTCCGTCTGTATGATTTTTTAAGTCAATGGTCCTGTCTTCCAGTTTATCTGCCGGTATATCGTAATATGGGTTCAGGCGGATGTAATAACCGCTCACACCATTTTCTTTTGCCAGCGATGTGTTGGTTACATACGTCCAGTTTTCGATATTATCGTTCCAGTAATCAGCCGTTTCGCGGCAATATTGTGCTAACTCCGGCTGCTTGTTTTCATCAGCAAGATCGGCAGCCGCCAGCAATCCGGCTATTTCGGCCGCCAGCGTAAACGGTGAATAGCCAGGCTCTTCTTCCCACCTGTCCTGCTGCGTGTAAGGCCCGTTCTTTATTAAATGTGCAATGGCTTTTTTGATGATGGGCCAATACCTGTCCATCCGGTCTTTGTCCATCGCCTGTTGCTTATTGCATTTGTCAACGAGCAAAATCGGCAATGCCGTTTGATCCATCTGTTTGCCTTTCCAGTGCGGTGTTCCTTCCAGCCACATATTTTGCGGCCAACTGCCATCTGCTTTCTGGGTTGACATTAAATAGTTCACAATGCGCAAAGCGTCATCTTTTGTTTTCAGGGCAAAAAACCCACCCGCGCTTTCCACCAAATCCCGCGGCCAAACGAGGTGATAGCCGCCTTTATCACCATTGCCTTTCGATTCTCCCCAGGGAATAGACAGGCTGGCAACAATGCCGCCCGGAAAGGTTTTGGCTTCGTTCATGCGAAGCACGGCTGCGCTGATTTTATAGTTCTTTCCTTTTACTTTATCCAATGTATTCAGCCATTCTTCCCAGCCTTTGACGTACCACATTTTTGCCGACTCAAAGCCATCGAGAAGGCTGCCCAGCGCGTGATTTGCCGCCTCTTCCGGGTTTCTGCCAAAGCCGAGTGCAAGTATGAAATCGCCACCGGACGAAATATCAATTTCGCCGGTTAGAGCAATATTGCCATCATCGGCATTGGTATATTCCCATTCCATTTTTTTATGCTCGTTCAAATCTGTCCAGCCATCAGACGTTCCTACATAGCCAACCGAGCATTTCAGCCACGGTGCCGAACAGGTAAGCGCGAGTGAAAGACCGCCGCTTTGTGCAAACAACATCGGGACGCCTTTGTAGTCGCCTGCCCAGCCGGAATTGTTGTCGCCTTCATTACTCAGATGCGGCGCCAGCAAGGCAAACACATGATAAGGCACTTTATTATTTGCCGGCTGAAAACCAATTTTTTGAAGTATGGTATTTCTAAAAGGATCGGTAATAATTTCTTTGGTGATTTTATATTTTTTATGAATGCAGGTGTTTATGATGTGATAAGCAGGAACGCCATCTTTCGCTAATCTCAGATCGTGAATTGTGTGTCTTTTTTCTTCTGAAAAAAAATCGTTTCCGTCCGTTACAATCAATCCCAGATCGCGGATGCAGGCAATGTCTTCTCTTGGATAATATACTTCGTTAATGATGCCATGACTGAGCGTGAATGCTACGTCTGATGCGGCATTAAGCGCTTTGCCCACACCCGATTTTGCGCTCGATGTCCATTTGGCTTTAATTCCCGGCGCACCGGGAGCGGTTGACTTTTCCATGTAAAATTTTATACAGTGATGAGCTTTCAGCGATCAGCTAAAAGTTTTTATTCGGTGTAAGCAATTGTTGAAATCAAAGCATTCTCAGCTTGCCGCGAATCTAACCTGGTATATTGCACCACCACGGGAACATCGGAAACAAACACGCTGGAATACTCCGTTTTTAACGGAATGGTTTCTGGCTCGGTAAAATCATTGAAGCGGATGTGATTGGAGCGGCGCGGCGCCACGGTTACTTTAAAAGGACCAACCGGCTCTCTGTCGGTGTAATAAATGGTAATTTCAATATGCGCTTCTTCATCTGATGTGTTCAGGATGCAGGCAGCATCGTGGCTGATGAAATCAGGGGCTGGTCCATTGCTCCAGCCGGGAATGTATCCTTCTGCAATTGCCCATATTTTTTTACCTATTGTCATACGCTTTGTTTTATGAACCGGACATTCGTCTTTATAATTTGTAAGAACTATTTAGACAAAAAAGTAAATGGCTTTAGATAAGATTTAGCGGCTGGTTAGAAATAATGATTTGAACCACCAAGACACAAAGCACACGGCGTTTCACTAAGAGACATAAAAATACTTTGTGTAATTTCTTTCCTTTATGTCTTGTTGGTTCCGCCTGTTCTAAAGTTTAAACAGCCTTTTATTGCTTTTTCAAAATAGCACTGGTGAGGGAATAAGCCAATAAACCCGCACCGATAACCGACGCCGCCATTACCGCATTGCTTTTCTTTTTCGGTTGTTCCGCTTTCTTTTTTTGGGGCTGGTTCTGATGAATCGCCCTTTGCAGAAACTCGGCAAGATGCAAGCCTTTGCGGTCAGTTTCCTGCTCTATCTGCTCGCGGCAGCTAAAGCCGTCGGAAAGAATCAGCGTTGCTGCTTCCGCTTTTCTTACGGCAGGCAGCAGCACGCGCTCGCCGGCTTTTAAGCCTACTTCATAATGCCGTCCTTTTTCATAACCGAAATAGCCCGCCATACCGCAACAGCCAGAATCGAGTACGTGCATATCGGCGCCCGTTTTCTGCAAAAGATTTTTATCGGCATCCATGCCCAATAACGATTTGTGGTGGCAATGCCCATGCACCATCACTTTACCTTTATACTGCGGCACTGTATAACCGGGCACTTTCTTTTCTAAAAATTCAGCTAATGTAAAAGTGTTTTTACTTAATCGTTTTGCATTCTCATTGTTGCCCAGCAGGTTAATCAGTTCATCTCTAAAAACCGCCGTGCAACTGGGTTCCAGCCCTATCACCGGCGTGCCGAGCTCTATTTCGTCTTTCAGCGTATGGAGTATCTGGTGCAATAGTTTTTTAGCCGTATCCAGCATTCCGAAATCGTATAACGGTCTGCCGCAGCAAAGCGATTGTTTGGGCACAATCACTTCGCAGCCGGCATCTTCCAGCACATCAAAAGCCGCCTGTAAGGTTTGGGGCAAAAAGTAATTGTTGAAGGTATCTGCCCATAAAATCACACGCTGTTTTCCTTTGTTCTGCTTGTTTTGCCTGCCATACCAGCTTTTGAATGTTTCTTCGGCAAACTTGGGCATGGTGCGTTGCGGCGCGATGCCTGCCACGGCTTTTACAAGGGGAGCCGTGAGCTTATTGTGTATAAAAAAGTTAACCACCGTTGGCATCAGCGAAGACAGGCGCGACCACCAGTAAATCCAGCCGAATACATAAGCGGTGCGCGGACGCAATCTGCCTTCATAGTAATGCGATAAGAACTCCGATTTGTAGGTAGCCATGTCCACATTTACCGGGCAGTCGCCTTTGCAGCCTTTGCAGGCAAGACATAAATCAAGCGATTCTTTTACGTGTTCATCCTTCCATCCATTCTTCACCGTGTCGCCCTGCAGCATTTCAAATAACATTCTTGCCCTGCCGCGCGTGCTGTGCTCTTCTTCTTTGGTTACCATATAGCTTGGGCACATGGTTCCGCCATCGGTGCGGCGGCATTTGCCCACACCCACACAACGCAGCATGGCTTTAGAAAAACTATTGTCGTCGTCTTCATAATGAAAATGCGTTTTAACTACCGGCGGGTTGTATTGATTGCTGATGCGCAGATTGGCAAACTGTCCGTACGGTTCCACAATTTTACCCGGATTCATTTTCCATTCGGGATCCCAGATGGTTTTAAACTCGCGAAATGCCTGTATGAGTTCAGGACCGTACATTACTACAAGATGATCGGCGCGCGACTGTCCATCGCCATGTTCGCCCGACAAAGAGCCGCCATAGGACACCACCAATTTTGTAATTTCATCGCTGAACCGGTTGTATTTTTCGAGACCTTCCTCGGTAAACAAATCAAACTGGATGCGGCAGTGAATACAGCCCTGACCAAAATGCCCGTACACGGAAGGATTATAACCGAATTGAGTGAATAAAGTTCTCAAATCTTTTAGATAATCACCCACTTTTTCAGGTGCAACGGCGGTGTCTTCCCAACCCGGTACCGACATTGGTTCGCCCGGCACCCACGCGGTTGCGCCAAGACCGGACTCGCGCACTTCCCATAATTTTTTTTCTTCTTCCGCGTTGTCAAACAGCTTCATGCTCGGCGGGTTTTTGTCTTTCTTTAATTCATCCATCAAAGCCTTTGCCCGGTTGTCGGCTTCTTCTTTGCTATTGGCGTCAAACTCTACCATCAGCCAGCCTTTCCCTTCGGGCAACAACTTAATGTCGCGCAGGTTTAACCCTTTCTTTTCATTGTATCCAATCAGCAAATCATCTATGCCTTCTATGGCGGCGGGCTTATGTTTTAAAATGGCCACTACGGCATGACCGGCGGCATAGACATCGGGATAACCAAGCACCAGCAAACTCTTTGTCTCCGGCTTTTTCAGCAATTTTAATTTGGCTTCCACAATGGTAACAAGCGTAGATTCGGAACCAACCAGAGCGCGCGCTATGTTGAAGCCATTTTCGGGTAATAAATCGGGAAGATTGTAGCCTGACACGCGGCGGGGAATAGTTGGATATTTCTCTCTTATCTTGTCGGCGTATTTGGCAGCCAGCGTTTTTAGCTGTTTATAAATGACTGCTTTTTTTCCGCCTTCTTTTTGTATCTGTTCATATTGTTCATCCGAGGTTGGGCCAACTTCCATGCGAACGCCGTCGTAAGTAACGATGGTAAGAGAATGTATGTTATCGGATACTCTTTCGCCGTATCCATGAAACATGGGATATAATGAATGGGCGCCGCAAGAGTTATTGCCCAGCATTCCGCCGATGGTGCAATGGTTGTGCGTAGCGGGATCAGGACCGAAGGTTAAGCCGGCTTTTTCGTGCGTAATATTTTTCATATCATCCAGCACAATGCCTGGTTGTACGCTTACCCATTTTTCGTCTTTGTTAATCTGCAATACATGGTTAAAATACTGCGACATGTCCATGATGACCGCATGATTACAGCCTTGCCCTGCTAAGCTGGTGCCGCCACCACGCGACATGAGCGGCGATTTGTATTTACGCGACATGTTGATGGTATTGATAATGTCTTCTTCATTCTTCGGGGTTACGATGCCAACCGGCACCTGGCGATAATTAGACGAATCGGTAGCGTACAAAGCCAGTGCACCATCGTCGAACCGCACATCGCCCGACACAAGTTTTTTTAATTCGTGTTCCAGCTTTTTTACATCAATCTCATCTTTTTGATGAACACCTTCTTTTGAAATACCAACCTGTTTGCCTTTGGTTAATACGTTGTCCATGGTAGTTGTTTTTTAGCTGTCAGCGATCAGCCGTCAGCTTTCAATTTTTAAAATTTAGTGTATTGTTTTTATAGCTATCAGTAATCAGCTATTAGTTTTCATTTTTAAAAATTTCTGTATTACTTGTATTGCTGATGGCTGACGGCTGATTACTGATAGCTAATCGCTAAAAGCTGATTGCTGACAGCTTATACCCTATACCTCTCGGCCTCTTTTGTTTTTAATACAAGCCCGAAACCATGTCTGCTATTATCGGGATACAAACAGCCGTTTACCGGTGATGATACGCCGTCGAACAACATAGATTCTATCCGTATATGATCGTAAAAATATTCGGCGATATAAAAGTCAGACAAGGCAACCGCCGCGTGCAAATGCAGCGCCGGTGCGCAATGCGAGGAAAACGGAATTTGAAACGCTTCGCACAAATGGGCAGCCTGCAAAAAGCCCGTGATACCGCCGCAGCGGGTAGCATCTGCCTGCAATACATCTACCGCATTGTGGCTGAGCATGTGTTTGAAATAATTGAGTTGATAGCCATACTCGCCCGCAGCAATTTGTGTCTTTCCTTTTATATGACTGCGAATGAATTGTAAGCCTTCTAAATTATCCGATGACACCGGTTCTTCAAACCAGCTAACGTTATATTCATTGAATATATCTGCCATGTACAACGCTTGCCGAGGCGAATAAGCGCCGTTGGCATCTACAAACAAATGAGCATCATCACCAATAATTTTGCGTGCTTTTTTTACACGTTCTTTATCACGCTTTTCATCCCTGCCGATCTTCATTTTAAAGTGTTGAATGCCATGCGTCATCCAGCCTTCAAACTGCTCTTCCAACTGCTTTTCTATATAATTGGTAAATCCGCCGCTGCCGTATAACAACATGCCTTCTTTCGCCTGACCCAACAAACTGCACAACGGTAATTCCAGGAGTTTTGCTTTTAAATCCCACAACGCATTGTCAATGGTCGATACAGCCATAAAAGCAATGCCACAGTTTCCATCATTCCGGATGTGCTTTATTAAAGCGGTGCGAATGGCGGCAATGTTCATCGCATTTTTTCCAATCACCATTTTTTTCAGCGATTTTTCAATCAAAACCGCAACGGAAATGTTTGCATACGTATAACCCAATCCCTTTTTACCGGCTGCTTCCAGTTCTACCAAAATCATTGTTGTGCTATTCCATTCCAATGTGCCGTCCGCTTCCGGCGTTTTTGTTGGAATGGTATAAGCTGATGTGGTGAATGCGGTGATATTCATGGTGAAGCTCTGAGCTTTCAGCGGTCAGCTATCAGCTTTCAGAATAAATACACAAACTGATGACTGAAAGCTGATCGCTGTTTTTATTTTCTAATGCGGCAAAACGTTTTCAATTACATCTTTAAATGTTTGCTTAATGATGCCGCCTTCGTCGGGATCGCCCTTTAATAAAGTGCCGGTATATTTTTTTGCCTGATCAAACGTAATGTGCGGCGGAATGGTAGGCACATTCGGGTCAGATTTCATATCAATCACCACTGGTCTGTCCGCAGCCAAAGCGGCATCCCAGGCTTTTCCCACGTCTTTCGGATCATCTACATAAATGCCTGTTAAGCCTAACATTTCGGCATATTTGGAATAAGGAAAATCCGGTACATTTTGCGAGCCTTCAAACTTGGGATCGCCCGACATGATGCGTTGTTCCCACGTAACCTGATTTAAGTCGCCGTTGTTTAACACCATAATAATAAGTCGTGGATCAGCCCAGTCTTTCCAGTATTTTGAAATGGTGATAATGCCGTTGTTGCCCAGCATCTGCATGGCGCCGTCGCCTACCAGCGCGATGGGTATTCGGTCAGGGTAAGCAAATTTGGCGGCAATGGCATACGGTACGCCGGGGCACATGGTTGCTAAGTTGCCCGACAGCGATGCCTTCATGGTTTCCTTTACCTTTAAATGCCGCGCAAACCAGTTGGCGCAGGTGCCGGAATCGGCAGAGAGAATGCAGTCGTTGGGCAGGCGCGGAGACAATTCTGAAAATATATATTCAGGATTGATGGGGTTGGCTTCATTTTTTACTCTTGCTGCCAGCACTTTGTCCCAGTCTTTTACGCCATCCTGCAATTTGGTAAGCCACTTACGGTTTTCTTTTCTTTTCAGGTAAGGAATTAATGCCTGCAAGGTTTCTTTGCTGCCGCCGAGCAGGTTTACATCCATCGGATAACGAAGACTTAATTTCCGGCTGTCTATATCAATCTGCACACCTTTCGCCTGACCTTCTTTTGGTAAAAATTCGGAATACGGAAAACTGCTGCCAATCATGAACAGCGTATCGCAATCCATCATCAGGTCCCAGCTTGGCTTTGTTCCCAGCAAACCAATTGCTCCCGTAACGTAAGGCGAATAATCTGATAAAGCTGCCTTGCCCAGCAACGCTTTGGCAACGCCTGCGCCCAGCAGTTCTGCTACCTGTTCTACTTCTTTGTGCGCACCAATAGCGCCGGCGCCAATCAGAATCGCTACTTTTTCGCCCGCATTTAAAACATCGGCCGCTTTTTGCAAGTCGGCTTCGGCGGGCACAATGTGTATGTTGGCATGACCAACGCCGGTAAACACGCTGCTGTGTTGGCGCGGCGGCGCATCTTCGGCGTCTTCTTCCTGCAAATCGTTCGGCACAATAATGCAGGTAACGGTGCGCTCGGCTTTGGCAATGCGGAATGCACGGTCAACCACCTGCCGCATTTGCGCAGGCTGCGTAACCATGTGCACATATTCGTGCGCTACATCTTTAAAAAGAGAAATTAAATCTACTTCCTGCTGATAATCGCCACCCATCGCCAACCGCGATTGTTGGCCAACGATGGCTACAACGGGTTGCGAATCTTTTTTGGCATCATATAAACCGTTTAGCAAATGGATGGCGCCCGGGCCGGATGTTGCCATGCAAACACCAACTTCACCCGTAAATTTTGCGTGACCGCAAGCCATGAAGGCCGCCATTTCTTCGTGGCGCACCTGCACAAAGTCTATCAAATCTTTATGCCGGTTTAAGGCGCCCATAATACCGTTGATGCCATCGCCGGGAAAGCCGTAAATACGTTTGATGCCCCATTCGTGCATCCTTTTTATCAAATAGTCCGATACGGTGTTTTTCATAGTGTTTTTATTTATAAATGTTATTTTAAATAAGCTTTCATGGTTTGCCTGATTGGCCAAAAGAAAAAGGTTAAGCATTGCGCTTAACCTTTCCCACACCGGCTACCGTTTATTGTTTTGCTGAAACAAAACAAATTCAGTTGCAGATGGAATTTCTGTTATCTTTTGACATGTAGTTTCTTCAACATCATCCGGTTGACGAATAAAGATTGCGTGCCTGTGAATAACAGTAAAAGAAAAAGAATTCATACTACATCTTTTTAAAAAACTTTAATTCATGTTCGGTTCCATGCTTGCGTCATAATTAATGCCGCTTTTAGCAATTTGTGTAAGTTTTTCATCAGCCGCTTTCTCTTCGTCCAGCGTCTTGCCCAGCAGATTTTTCGCTTCTGTGTAGCCCAGTGTTTCTGCCAGTTGCGCCAGCCCGCCATACGTTGCTATTTCGTTATGCTCTACTTTTTGACCGGCGAATATGAGAGCCGCATCCCGCTGTGCTGTGCCTTTGTCACTTTCATCTATAATATCTTCCCCTTCATCAGTAATGCCAGCCATGGACAGGCATTTTTTTGATTTTGCCGGTTCGTCTATACTTTCAAATACCTGTTCCAGCCGCGCCACACGATTCTTTGTTTCCTGCAGGTGATCGGCAAACGCCTGTTTCAGCTTATCGGTAGTAGCGGCATCAGACATTTTAGGTAATGTTTTTACCAGTTTTTTTTCTGCCCAGTAAATGTCCTGCAACTGCTCTATAAATAATTCTTTCAACTTGGAGTTTTGCACGGCGGATGTGTTTTTCATCGTTTGTATTTTTATAACAATCATTTTTATAAGATAATAATTACGATGATAAACCGTGCCACAAAGCATAGAGCTGTTTATTTTATAAATAATCAAAACCTGAAATCAATTTTTTTAAGTACAACATCTTTGTAAACTGGTTTTTTTATAAAAAAATATTTCTTGCTTCGTTTTAAAATGACAATCAACAACAGAAGCGGAAACAGAAAAATTTGCGGTTGTTTTTCTACATTGTAATAAATAAGTACCCTGTCAAAATTATCTACTAATTAACTTTTTTAAAGTTGATGAATAAATTTTTACCGATGGCATGTAAAATAAGCATCGTTGCATAGCAAAGTTGTTCATCGGTTTCATAGTCTTTGGTTTGTATCCATCTGGCTTTCATTTCTTTCCAAAGTCTTTCAATAATATTTAAATGGGGTGAGTAAGGCGGCAGATAAAAAATAAATAATTGCCTTTTTGCCCATACTTTTTGCATGGCTTTCATTGCTTTTGACTGATGAACTTTTGCATTGTCCAATACGATAACCGTGTGCTTTTTTATCTGATAAGAAAACTCATTTATTTTTTCGATGATAAAGTTGGTGGTAATGGTTTCGTAAGTGGTCGCATGCTCAAACTGATTCTCTCTTGTTATGATTCCAAAACAATTGATACGCTTGCCTTTAGCTGACTTTATACTAATGTTTTCATCTGTAAACTGCCAGCCATAAGGCACATAGCCTTCTTCTGATATTTGTACCTCATCGCCATAATACAAATCAATTTCTGACTTGCCATAACGTTGTTCTAATAACTGAAGTTCCTGTAGTTTATAGTCATAAAATTCTTTATCACATCCGCCTTTAGGTCGTTTTCTTATTCGCTTGTAACGGCAGTGATGACTTTTAAAAAACGCGTAAGCGTTTCGTTACTCATCTTTTTGCCTGTATTTTCTTCAACAATCTGACGGGCTTGTGATAATCGTTGCCGCTCTTGTTCTATGGCTGCTCTTACTATACTTACATGTTCTTCTGCCAATATCGGTTTTCTGCCCTGTCCTGGCTTTGTGCGTAACCCTGTTATGCCATTGCTGTCATAACGGTTCAGCCAATTATAAACACTTGCCATATTGCTGCTTAAAATAACAGCAATGTCTTTAGTCGTGTAGCTTTCTGACTTTAATAAAACCATTTTGCAGCGCTGACGAAAACTGTGGTTTGATTCCGTTTTATACAGATGTTCCAACGCTTGCTTAGCTTCTTTGCTTAGTACTATTTCTTTGATTTTTCTTGACACACTGTTTTAACGTCTTTAATTCTATTTAATTTTGACAGGGTACTTACCACGATTACCGATAACTGTTTTATTTAACAGGCTGTTTTGGTTTTCTAATCAATTCACGCACTGCGTAAAAAAAATTTCTGATAACCGCTGATGGATTATCATACCATTTTTTTACCCCAACTAAATGCAACTTACCACAGCACATTTGGTGCTATGCAGGAGAGCAGGCATGTGTTTATGAAAACAAGATTGCAATACATACAATCCGATTTTTTATTTACAAAAAGCCATTGTATTCATGTGTTTGAAGCAGGTTTTGGAGCAGAATTAAACGCATTGCTTTTGTTTGAAGTAATAACAGAAAAAAAGATGCGCCTGTATTATTACATTGTTGAAACAAACCCGCTTTCTTATGATGAAGCAATGCGGTTGAATTATTCTGATCAACTGCAAAACCCCGCGCTTTCTGCGTTCTTCTCTTTGCTTCATTCTTCGGCGTAGAATAAAGATGTTGACATTGATATTTTTTTATGCTTCATAAATCTGATACTTCTTTGTTGGATATAAAAACCGGTAAGCAATTTCATCTCATTTATTTCGATGCGTTTGCGCCCGACATACAGCCGGCGTTGTGGCAACCGGATGTGTTTGAAAAGATGTATAGGATGTTGTATAGCGGCGGTGCATTGGTTACGTATTGCAGCAAGCGAAAGGTAAGAATAGCCATGCGGTCGGTTGAATTTAAAGTAGATAAATTATGAGGCCACCGGGAAAAAGAGAAATCATCCGCGCCGTTAAGCTGATATAAACTATTTCGTTTCATTCGTGAAAGCCAGCTTCATAAAACATTGCACTTCTTCATTCACATCATCTATGTTATACATGCGGAAATGGTGATTGAATTGTTTGGCATCGCCCGGCACCTGCGCTATTTTCTGAAAGCAAAGATTATCGGAATACGATCGTTTGAACGGAAACACAACATGCACAAAGTTTTTCCCCAACTGTGTTATCCACGCAATTCGTCTGGTATCGTTGGCAATTCCGATCATGGTTTTAGCCGGGTGAATGGTTATCGTTCCAATCTTGCCATATTCATCAATAAAATAATGAAACAGCATTTTGGTATGGTCTGATTTTCCCTGCAAAAAGTCAGTCAACGTTTTATTGGCAGACATAAAAAGGACAAAAATTATAAGAGTACAAGTTACTGCTGATATAAGCCAAGTACATTTCCGGAAGGGTCGGAAAAGCGCGCCGTAATTTCGGGTAGCTCTTTGCCAACGGGTTGCACAATGGTTCCGCCGTGTTCGGTAACAGATTGCGCGGTAGCTTCTATATCATCCACCATAATATGTATTAAAATGCCTAACTCAGCGATTGGTTTTCTGTCTAACCGCCATGTGCCGCTCACTTCGTTTATGGTGTCGTCGAAAGCGATAGAGCCATCGTCTCTTGTTCGGATAATCCAGCCGAACACGTTATGATAAAAAGATGACGATTCAATAACGTCGCGCGACGGAAGCTCGATATAACAGATTTTGCCGTTGCCAAACGTTGGGTGCGATGGATGTTGCATAATGAAAGTATTGATTAAGTGATGAAAGGCAAAGTATGAAAATTAAAGATGTGCGTTGTATTATTTATGATGACTGTTTTTCTGTTTTTCAAACGCGGCACAAATAAAAAGTTTTGCCATAAAGTGCATTGCAGGCTTGCAAAAGCAAATGTTTCCGTGTATCTTTTTTAAATGATGGCAATGAAACCGTTATTTAATAGACAAACGGAATCAGCCGCTTTGTTCTTTTTTTATAAGCGATGTATTCATCGCCGAACTGTTCGGTTAAAACCTGCTCTTCAATATTGATGCGATAGATGAAAACAGCCGTAACGGCAGCGGTTATAAGCAACAGGGAAAGCCAGTTGTTAAGAGAAATGCCAAAGCCAATGAACGACAACAGCGAAGCTGCATAAGAAGGATGCCTTACTTTGCTGTAAAATCCGTCTTTTTTCAGCCGGTGCCCCTGGCGAATGGTTACGTCCACCGTAAAAAATTTACCCAGCGAAACCACAACGGCAAGGCGAATGATGACGCCAAGCAGAATGATGCCCAGTGAAATGTATTGAAACGCAGCGGATGCATAAACAGGAAGCGCAACAATGCCTGCAACACAGATAGCCGCAACAACGGCAACAATGATGGTAATCCAGATAATCAGCAGCGAATGCCTGTCTTTGTTCGGCCGGTCGTTGCCGCCGGCACGCAGCATTCTGTTCAGCGCAATTTCGCTTACCAGCCAGATTGAATAAACAGAATAGAAAAGCGTAGTCATAACAACAAAAATAATGGAATGCCCGCAGCGCATGTAAGCACTATCTTTATGTAATGCAAAACCAACTTAATCCGCTGTACCATTTTATGATGCAAATGGTGCCGCTTACCGCTGCTGCATCGCAGTTATAAAAAACATGGCTTATTTCTATCTGAAGGCAAGGTTTGCAAAGAGATCGCGTTTATCAGCAAAGGCTCGTTTCGTTTTTATACAATGACAGACGGTGCAGAAGCAACCACTTATTTTTCTTTTGAAAACGAATGGATCAGCGCTTATTCAAGCTTTTTGAAGAAGACGCCAAGCCATCTTACCATTGAAGCCATGGAGCATTCGGAAGTGTTTGTAATGAGCTA
Organism: Ilyomonas sp.; assembly: GCA_965219515.1. Classification (GTDB taxonomy): domain Bacteria; phylum Bacteroidota; class Bacteroidia; order Chitinophagales; family Chitinophagaceae; genus Ilyomonas. The sequence goes on along the minus strand of OZ244776.1, from coordinate 3,465,406 downwards.
CGAAGACATGCAGAATATGTGTGCACGCCATGCCGTGTTTGAGCAGTTTGGCAGGCTGATGGCCGAGTACCTGTTTACCTGCATTGATGAGCGAATGCACAGCTTGCTTTTAAAAACACCTGAAGAACGGTATATAAAAACCCTGCGCGAACACAGCATTTATTTCGAGCGGGTGCCGCAGCATTATATCGCTTCTTACCTCGGTGTTGCGCCGGAGTCGCTTAGCCGCATCCGGCGGCGTTTGATGCACAAAGTCATTTCTTAACCAATGTCAACGGTTTACTTACAAATCTGCCGGTAGCTTTGCATCATAAAATAAAACACCATGGCATTACATACCATACTTGGCGCCAATGGCACCATTGCTACCGAATTGGTTCCGGTATTGCAACAGCAAAATGAACAAATCAGATTGGTATCACGGAATCCGAAACCGGCTGCAGGCGCAGAAACTATAGCTGCCGATTTATTAAACAAAGACCAGATCAGACATGCGGTAGCCGGCTCTGATATTGTGTATTTGCTGGCTGGCATCGAGTACAATCATAAAGTATGGCAAAGAGATTGGCCGATAATTATGCAAAATGTAATTGATGCCTGCAAGGGAGCAAACGCAAAGCTTATTTTTTTTGATAGCGTATATCCGTACGGTATTCCTCAAGGAAACATAATTAATGAAGAAACACCGTTTGCGCCACGAAGCAAAAAAGGAAAAGTGCGTGCGCAGGTTGATGCCATGCTGCTGAATGAAATAAAAAAAGGCTCACTGAACGCAATTATTACAAGAGCGGCCGATTTTTATGGTCCGCGCGTTACCGATAAAAGCGCACCGGGCATTCTGGTATTCAGCCGTATGAAAAAAGGATTGGCTCCGCAATGGCTGGTTAATCCGAATGTGCCGCGCAGCTTAAGTTATACGCCCGACGCCGCCAAAGCGGTTTATCTTCTTTCGCAGCACCCCGAAGCATTTAATCAAACCTGGATATTGCCGGCCGTACTGCCTGCCTTTACGGGTAAACAATTTATAGCACTGGCTGCAAAGTATATGGCTGGTAAAACCAATGTGCAGGTATTGCCCAAATGGCTGATCGGGTTTATCGGTTTGTTTAACCCGATGATGAGAGAGATGCACGAAATGCTTTATCAGGATGAATATGGCTATGTATTAGATTCATCAAAATTTGAAAAGGCGTTTCACTTTGTGCCAACCTCTTATGAAGAAGGCGTAAAAGCAACGGCAGAGTGGTATCTGAAAAATTGATGGATGATGATTGTAAAAAGTATCATCATTTATAATCGTATTTTTTGATTGATAAAAGCAGAAAATAAAAGAGACCTTCCGAAGAAGGTCTCTGGTTTTTGGTTTACATCCGAGCTGTAAATAATTCCTGTCTAATTGGCTGCTATTTTTACAAAGCTGGCGGTTCCGTTTGCTGATGCTATTTTAATATAATAAACACCTGCTGAAAGACCTTTGGTTAACGTTACTTTTCGAGTAGCCGTGCCGCCGTTGTGTGTTATGTTTTTATTGAAAACGGCAGAACCGTTCTGATTAATTACGGATAAAGTATAAGAACCTGCTTCCATGTTGGTGAGTGTAAGGTTAAACGTAGTTCCGGTTAACGGGTTAGGATATACGCTTACGGCTGAAGAACCTGCCGTTGCAGCTTCGGTAACCTGCGCGTTTACCACATCGGTATAACGAACATCACCGTTTTTGCCTACGCTTTTCACACGATAATAATTCATGCCGGCGGCAGGCATTGCATCGGTAAAGCTGTATGCGCCTGCACCCGAAGCCGATACGTTGCCGGCTGTACTGAAGCTGTTGCCGTTGGCAGATTTTTGTACTTCATAATATAGTATGCCCGATTCGCTTGCTACATTCCAATCAACCAGTATCGCTTTTTCTTTTGCATAAGCTTTTACTTTGGTAAATGTTACCGGCAATACGCCCGAATTCATTTTTGATTTCAATACAATAATTGTAAAGCGATCGGCCGCTTTTGATCCGGCGATTGATGTATTTACACAGAACGTAACGCGCGTGGTATCGGTTGAATTAAGTGGCGAAAATGCATTCAGGTATTTGTCATACAAAGCGAAAGACTGCCTGCCAAGTGATGACGGCACAATTTCAAGCTGATAAGTAGCTGTTTTGGCGCCGGTAAAGTTCAGTTTCAGTGTGTCTCCTTCATTCGGCATCGTGCGGTTGTCAATGGTAAGAATGCTTTTGCCTTCTTTGATGCCTAAATTTTCGTTGAAATTATTAAGTTTAACGGCGTCGTTGCCATCCACTGCATTGTTATTGGCAGCATTAAAGATGTATAATACACCATCGGCAATAGCAGCAGAACTGTCCGGATTAAGAACTTTCAGATTTATTTCCATAGAAGTATCTGCCGTAACATCATCATCCATTCTATCTCCGTTGATGGTGGCGGCGGTAAGGTCTTTGGCGTCTTCGTTTATAATTACAGAGCCGGTGCTTGTATTGTTGCCGCTTTCAACAAAGAAGCCCTGACCTGCCTGCAATATGGCGGAGGCATTTGCAGAAGGAGGCGTAGCCCTGTATTTGCCGGTAGAGCCATCAACCGTAATCCATCCGCCCACACCATAAACACCTGCCAGGGTAGGATCCCATACGCGGATGCGTGTTTGTATATTGCTGCTTGCGCTGATGATTTTAGCAAAATTTACCGGACTGGCATAAGGATTCGCAACCAGGGTTAAGCCATTGGCGGCTACTGTCTTTGTTGCTTGTGCGCCCTGATAAACGTTGCCGGTTACACGTAAGATTGTGCTGGTTGGCTTGGTATAATTGGTAGTAGTTGCAATGTTGTAAGAACGGTCGCCACGAACAAAGATGAAATAAGCGGGATAATCGGTAATGGCGGTTTTGTTGGTTGCCGGAACGCCTACCCAGCCGCTACCGGTACGGATTTTCATGCTGAACGTTTTTTGCGGGTTGCGATCAAATCCGTCAGATTCTGCACCGAAAGTGATGTGTGTGCCGTAACCGGGATGCGGATTGTCAGACGAGCTAACCGAACCTTCCTGCCAGGCGGCATTGATGGTTGGCGCATCTGTATTTGTGATGGGTGCGCCCATTAAACGCCAGGCTCTGCGGGCATGGATGTACTTTTCGATGGTTACTTTACCCGTAATGGTACCCGCCGATTTTGCAATGCTGCCGGTTCCGAGAGAATCGCTTTGTAACGTTAATAAATCTGAGGTCTGAAAATCGCCGCTGTTTACCTGCAGAAAACCCGAATTTTTTCCTGATGCGATGTTTAGTGGATTGTGAAGTGTAACAGAATGCGAAGCGGTGATCAGATTGTGAATGGTATTGTTCTTTTCATCAAAATATAAATCAGAAGTGTCTGCATAAGCCGCAGAAGCAATGCCGTTTAGGGTAAGGTTGGCGGTTGAAGAAACAGCAATTACACCGGATGCTGCCACAACAGTTGATGACGACCTGGTAACGCGGCCAACCTGTAACGTTGTCTTTGGCGTAATTGTTAATCTGCAATATGAAAGATCTAAGGTACCGGCTATGGCTAAGTCGCTGCCGGTCTCAAACGTGTTGCGGTTCGCTAACACAAACGTGTGTTCGTCTCTTGTAAAGTCAACCGGTGTGCTGCCGCTGCCATCGGCTTCTACGCCCCATGTAGCGGGTTTATTTATATCGCCTGCATATTTGGCATGCAACACAACCGACGTTTTTAATACGGCTGGTTCGCTGGTGCAGGTGCCACCATCATAACGAACAACTACTGTGTATTTTCCTGAATCGGCATGATTAACTAAAGCAAGTGCATAAGCTATTGAGGTGGCGTTGCTGATATTAGTGCCGTCTTTCTGCCATTGCCATGTTTTAACGCCTGACGTTTTAATGGCGAAAGAAGCTGCATTGCCGGTAGCCAGAAATTGCGTTGCCGGTGAAGGCTGAGAAATGATAACAAATTTTATATATGCAGCATTACTCCATACAGAACCAGCGGTATTTGTAACAACTACATTGTAAAAATTAGCCGTATCTGCCAACGTAAGATTTGAAATGCTGAAAACGCTTGATGTTGCGCCGGGAATCGGTTTCTCATTTTTATACCATTGATAAGTTGGTGTGGTTTTGCTGCTGGCCGAAACGCCGAATTTTGTTTCTTTAACCGAAGTGCTGCAAAGTACTTGTGTTTGCGGCTGCGATGTAATAACAGGCACATCAAGATTTATTGTATTGGCATTGTAAGCAATAAATGCCTGGTCGCTGCTGCCACTTGGATTTATTTGGATGCCTTTTACCTTCGATGCAAGATCTGATGTAATACCAAACTCTGTTATTAAAAAGGCTACCATGCGTATACCCCGGGTTCCGTTTTGTTCAAATAAACCATCCATAACAGATGTGTTGCAAGCTACTTTTGGTGTTAGAGTATATAAATCAAGTTTATAGGTACCTAATTTTTTTACTGTATTCCAGTACACAAGCTTTTTATTTCCTACCAGTTCATTATTTTCATCAAAAAAGAAAATGGTGTCGGGCTGGTTGGTTGTTGGTTCGGCTATTTGTGTAAATAATAAATCAGGAATCGCGTCAGTTGTTTTTTTAGTGTCTACATTTTTAATAGGAAACGAAATATGACTGCCTTTAGGCAAATTGGTAACGCCGGTTCCAAGATCCAAACCATTTTTTCCATCCATTAACACATCTGCAATATGTATGGTTGGGTAGGGTGCTGTATAAGCTGCTTTGGTAGAATCGCCATCATTTTTTATGGCAAAAGCAAGGTTTGTAGCGCCGCGTTCTATTACGATTCCGGCAATATTTTTAATTGGAAGCGCTTTAAAAATCTGAGAAGAATAGTTATTGCCAAGTTTAGAATTCAAGATTGCGTTATCTACCCCTGTAGAATACGTTTTACCTCTGAAAGTGAATGCAATCAGGTTATGACTGGTATCAGGAAAAATTTCATTGTTACTGGCAATACTGGTTTCCCAGTATGATTTATAGTCTGTATAAATTCCTGTAATAGTCGAGTCTTTAACCTGTGCATGAACTGACCCGGCTGCTGTTGTTGCGAAAAATGCCAGAAAGATGTAGAAAATTCTTTTCATAATGGATTTTTGTTTTATTGAATTTTAAATTTGGCTGCTTTGATATTGAATCTTGCGGGCTTTATCAGCTTTGGTTTTTTAGCAGATTATCTTACAGCGTGCCAACTGAAATGAAATATAATGCCATCCATCAACTATTTAAAATTCAATTGTAAATATATACTTTATTAAATAATTTATTCCCGTTATGGAAAATATGTTTCGTTTTGAATGCGGAAGTTAAAATCGGGGATGGTTTCGCAGATTGCTTTTATCTACAACATGCGGGATAATTTTCTTACAGAAGTTTTCATTTCCGGCTTACGAAAAAGCGATTGTTACAATACTTTTGCACACATCTATGCCAGCAAAATTTTTGCTTCTCTGTTCGTTGTTTTTCTGCACATTGCTTCATGCGCAAACAGATTCATTATCTTATTTTGATTCATCAAAAAACATAGCTACAACGCATAATGATTCTGTTCTCAAACCGCCGGAAAAAAAAGCAGCTTTACGCTGGCAGCAGGACACTGCCTTCAACCGGTTTTTTATCAATAAAAATGTACCTCGCAACAAGCAGTCGGTTTATGCCATCAACGCCGTGCGGCATGCTGCGCATCAGGACGAGCAGTTTTATATTCTTGCCGGATTGTTGCTTTTCACAGGTATGGTGCGAACGTTGTTTCCAAAATATTTTACCACGCTTTTCCAGTTGTTTTTTCAGTCTTCGCAACGTCAGCGGCAATCAAAAGAAAATATAGCTCACGCTGCCTTGCCGTCTTTTCTGCTGAATCTTGTTTTTATTTTTTCCGGCGGATTGCTCCTGGCCAATTTTTTTAAAGACGATGATTTTCCGTACCATCTTTCATTTCCGTTACTTTGGCTGTTTGCCTGCGGTGCATTAGCGGTTATTTATATAGTCAAATCGTTGTTTATCAGTTTTGCAGGTTGGTCTTTTGCCGCAAAAGAGCCGGCTGATAATTATAAGTTTATAGTATTTCTGGTAAATAAAATTGCCGGACTTTTCTTTATTCCGCTGGTTTTAATTCTTACTTATTCATCCGCTGCCGATTTTTCCGTTTTTGCAACCATCGCCATCGCATTCGTTTCAATCTTGCTTATTTACCGTTACATTGTATCGCTGGGCACAATAGGCAAAAAGCTGAAAATACATCCGCTCCACTTTTTCTTGTACCTTTGCGCCGTTGAAATATTACCGTTATTGATTACTTACAAGCTGTTGTTGATAACCAAAGAACTCTGATTTTCCATTTAATTTTTTCTGAAAGGCGTCGCATGTTAAAAAACGGGGTAAAAAGCACATCTGCCAGTAAGAAAAACGGCAAAAAAATTTTAATAACCCAGCCCAGACCGGAAAGCGATAAATCGCCCTATTTCGATTTGTCAAGAAAATACAATGTTGATCTTGTTTTTCACCCGTTCATCAGGCTGGAAGGTATCCCGGCGCGCGAGTTCAGAAAACAAAAAGTAGATATTTCCCGTTTCAGCGCTGTTATTTTTACCAGCCGCAACGCCATTGATCATTTTTTTCGCATGTGCGAAGAAATGAAAATCACCATCAGCCAGGAAACCAAGTATTTCTGCATTACAGAAGCGGTAGCATTATATCTGCAAAAATTTATTTTATATCGCAAGCGCAAAGTGTTTTACGGCGCCGATGGCTCTAACAAGTCGTTGTTCGACGTTATTAACAAGCATAAAGAAAATGAGCGCTTTTTGTATGTGTGCAGCGAAAACCAGCAGGATAATGATATTGTAAACTGGCTTAAGAAAAATGGTTGCGAATTTCAATTGGCCTTTATGTATCGCACCATCAGCAACGATATTAAAGATGTGATGGACAAAGCCAATTACAGCGTTATTTGTTTTTTTACGCCCAGCGGCGTGAAAAGCCTGCTGGATAATTATCCCGATTTTCAGCAAAACGAACTGCTCATCAGCACATTTGGCAACAATACGTTAAAAGCCATAGAAGAAGCCGGTTTTAATGTTGACATAAAAGTGCCTTCGCCGCAGCTTCCGAGTATGGTTACGGCGTTAGACAAATATCTTTCTTCAACGCTCCCGGCTACCAAAAAACGATAATTTTTCTAACAGCTTTCTTTTTCATAAGACCATTTTTTAATATCCTGCATTTCCGGTTTCACATTTGCTGTTTTTTACATCTCAATTTTATTATGTGAGTGAACACCGGCACACCAATCATTTAATTTATGAAACCAGCCCTTATTTATTGCAGCATGCGCACAACCCGGTAGAATGGTATGCCTGGAATGATATTGCCTTGCAAAAAGCCAGAGAAGAAAATAAGCCGGTGTTGGTAAGCATCGGTTATGCCGCCTGCCACTGGTGTCATGTAATGGAGCGCGAAAGTTTTGAAAATGAAGAGACGGCTGCCTTGATGAACCAACATTTTATCAACATCAAAATAGACCGCGAAGAACGCCCCGATTTAGATCATGTTTATATGGATGCCGTGCAGGCAATCAGCGGCGGCGGAGGCTGGCCGCTCAATGTGTTTTTGTTACCGGACGGCAGACCTTTTTATGGCGGCACTTATTATCCGCCGGTGCGCGCTTTTAACCGTATGAGCTGGACCGAACTGCTGGCGTCGATACACGATATGTTTACAAACAAACGCAACGAAGTAGAATCGCAGGCAGATAATTTATTGCATCATCTTTCTTCGGCGTCTGGTTTTTTGCAAAGCGAAGCTGTTACAGATCAGGATTTCAGCGCAGACAACTTAGAACGCATCAACCAAAATATTTTGCGGGCAGCCGACACACAATGGGGCGGTTTTGGCAATGCACCTAAATTTCCGCAAACATTTTCCATACAATATTTATTACGGCAATATTATTATACCGGACACGAAGATTCGGTAAAACAAGCCTTGCTGAGCCTGGATAAAATGATTTACGGCGGCATTTACGATCAGTTGGGCGGCGGTTTTTCGCGTTACAGCACCGACGAAAAATGGCTCGCTCCGCATTTCGAAAAAATGCTGTACGACAATGCTTTGCTTATCTCAGCCATCAGCGAAGCGTATCAGATTACCCGAAAAGAAATATATGCAGAAACCATTCGCAATACGCTCGAATTTATAAGACGTGAAATGACTTCGCACGAAGGTGGCTGGTACAGCGCGCTGGATGCCGACAGCGAAGGCGTGGAAGGAAAATATTATACGTGGAGCATAAAAGAAACCGAAGATATTTTGGGGGAAGAAGACAGCCGGCTATTTTGCCATTTGTTTGACGTAAGCGATGCCGGCAACTGGGAAGCCACCAACATTTTATGGCAGCCCCGCAATAAGGAAAATGAATCTGTTTTATCGGATAAAAAAATCAAAACCAGAATTGATAACTGTAAAAAAAAGCTGCTGGCTGCGCGTCAGAAAAGAATTCGTCCGCAAACGGATGATAAAATTATTCTCGGCTGGAATGCGCTGATGATAACGGCTTGCTGCAAAGCATTTGCTGCTTTGGGCGATGAAGCATATTTAAAAATGGCAGAAGACAACATTATGTTTTTGCAAAACAATTTTTACGGCGAAGAAAAAAAAGTCTGGTATCACAACTGGAAAAATGATAAGGCCGGTCATTCCGGTTTTCTTGACGATTATGCTTATCTGATTTGGGCTTACATTCAGTTACAGGAAGTTACAGGCAATGCGGATTATTTGTTACGGGCAAGAAAAACAACTGATTATGTGTTGGCGCATTTTACCAATGGCGCGTCGGCTTTGTTTTATTATACGCCCGATTATCAGTCTGATGTAATTATAAAAAAAACGGAAATGTATGACGGTGCTACGCCTTCGGGCAATGCAACAATGGCGATGGCGCTGCATTATCTTTCTCTTGTTTTTGATGAACCGGACTGGAAGTTGCGGGCGCAAAAAATGATGCGCACCATCTTTCCGGTATTGCTGAAATACCCGACCTCATTTGGTGTTTGGGCAATTGGCTGCCAGGAAATGGCGCACAGCATAAATGAAATTATAATTACGGGTGAAAATGCGGCTGAACAATTGCACAACCTGCAAAAAAACTTTATCGCAAATAAAATGGTGCAAACATCAGACAGCATACCCAAAAACAACAGCTTTGCGTTATTGAAAAATCGGTTTGTAGCCGGTAAAACGTTGCTGTTTGTATGTAAAGAAGGCATTTGCAGGCAGCCGGTAGAAAATGCAGAAGAAGCGCTTATGCTATTGGAACAACGTGATTTCAAACATGAAAAATGAAAATTTCAGGTTTGTCGTTTTACTACTCATTAAATTATACAACTTATGCAACAAAATAAAATTAGCCCAACATTGATTTTTTTAAATGCAACTACATTAGAAATTATCTCATTAAATTTTTTTATATAAATGTTGCGCTTATTTTTGCTGCAACGCGCCGAATCTCACAATCAATCGAAGACACTCATCATTAATTCTGATTTACTTTCTAAGGTTAATAAAAATTATAGTACGATTAAAGAATCTTAAGGCAATATTTTCTTTTAATATACCGTTAAACTGTATTATTGCCTATAATATCCTGATAATAAATAAGGTTTCAAACAAAATATAGATGAAGACCCAGCTTTTCACATTTCTGACACTTACTACCCTGGTTGTTACGGCAATCAGTTGCGGTAAGGGAAAATCCAAAACTGCTGTGCCGGATAATGGTCAGCTTGTAGGGGTAGCGGTTAGCACACGCAACAGCATGACCCGGCCTATGGGAATGGTTTATGTTCCGCCGGGAACGTTTCACATGGGGCCAAGCGACGAAGACATAAACTACAGCTTTTCGTCGCGCAATAAGCAAGTGTCTATTTCCGGTTTCTGGATGGATGCTACCGAAATTACAAACAACGAATACCGCCAGTTTTTATACTGGACAAGAGATTCTTTGGCAGCTGTGGAGTTGGGCTACATAAAAAGCGGTGCGGAAGGAGATACGGCAATTGACTGGAAAAAGGCTGCCAGCATCAAGTGGGGCGACAAATCTACCATGGAAAAACTATCGGGACTGGTGCTTGCGCCCGATAACCGCATTTATGGTAAAATGGAATTGGATCCTGATAAAATTGTTTACAGCGTTCAGGGTTATGATTATGATGAAGCCGTAAAGCGTTCCAACATTGGTCGCGCACGCAAGGATTTTATTTATCGCTATGAGCAAAAAGTATATCCCGACACACTGGTATGGATGAGAGATTTTTCTTATGCTTACAACGAGCCGATGGCAAAGCGCTATTTTTCGCATCCTTCGTTCGGTAATTACCCGGTGGTAGGCGTTACCTGGAAGCAGGCGGTTGCTTTTTGCAGATGGAGAACACATTATTTGAACAGCTTTCTGGAAAAAAGAAAGTATGCGCAGGAAAGCGATTTTCGTTTGCCTTCGGAAGCTGAATGGGAATATGCAGCCCGCGGCGGTCATTCGCAGTCTATGTATCCCTGGGGCAACTATTATACGCGAAACAAAAAAGGCTGTCTGCTGGCTAACTTTAAGCCGGGTCGGGGCAATTATCCCGAAGACGGCGGTTTTTATACTGTACGTGCCGATGCTTTTTGGCCAAACGATTTTGGCTTATATAACATGGCAGGCAACGTATCGGAATGGACAGAATCGTACTGGTATGAAGGTTCCTACAATTTTCAGCACGATATGAACCCTACGGTTCGTTACAACGCGAAAGATACCGATCCGCCGCTGATGAAACGAAAAGTAATTCGCGGCGGTAGCTGGAAAGATGTAGCTTATTATCTGCAAACCAGCTCACGCCAATACGAATATCAGGATTCGGCTAAATCATACATCGGCTTCCGCTGCGTGATAGATTTACCCGCACAATTGAAAAAATAGAATATAGTTTATTGTATCCGATAGCAGCATCAACAGGCAAAACAACCGCCTGATGTGTTGCGTGCATCTCATCTTAATCAAAATAAATAATAAAACAAAAAAAGAAAAATGGCAGCTGCAATTCCTCCTAAAGTAAGTAGAATCGTTGATATTGTTGTATCGCTTGGTGCGGCAGTGGTTATTATCGGCGCTTTATTTAAAATTGAACACTGGACCGGCGCTGATCAAATGCTGATCGTTGGCCTGGGCACCGAAGCGGTTGTGTTTTTAATATATGGCATTCTGTATCTTACCTACCCGCCGGTAGATGACATGGAAGTGCATCTTCCCAAAGAATTACAGCAGCCTGCCGGCAATCCGGCTTTAGCAAGCATGGAAAGAATGCTGAAAGAAGCTGATATTACACCCGTTAATCTTTCCAAGCTGAGCGCCGGTTTTCAAAAACTGGGAACTACGGTAGATAAAATGGGTGAAATAAGCGATGTGGTTAAAGCAACCGGCGATTATACAACAAAAACAAATGAAGCAGCAGCAGCTTTGGGTACAGTAAAAGACGCGTATTCTAAATTTGCCAACTCCATGAACGCATTTAGTTCTGCCTCTGAAAGTACCAAAGGTTTTCACGATCAGGTTCAGGTAATTACCAAAAACATGTCTTCGTTAAATACCATGTACGAGCTGGAATTGCAGGAAAGCAACAACCATTTAAAAGTGCTGAACTCTTTCTATGGCAAACTGACGGCGGCTTCGGAAGCCATGTCAACCAGCGCCGAAGATGCAAGACGCGCGCAGCAGCAGATTGCGGCGCTGGCTACCAATCTTTCCAAACTGAATCAGGTATATGGCGGCATGCTTACGGCGATGCAGTTAAAATAAGCAAAAAAGAAAATTCACTTTATTATAAACAGGAAGCTTTATTGCCAAAGCGGTTTTAATTTCCTGTTTTATCACATTATTAAAGACAAAATTGTACTACTACAATGGCACTACCCAAAGAGCCACGGCAGAAAATGATTAACCTGATGTATCTGGTGCTTACGGCATTGCTGGCACTGAATGTATCATCGGAAATCCTGAATGCCTTTCGCACGGTGAATAAAAGTTTAAACGATGCCACCAATACCATTGAAGGCAAGAACAGAAATTTATTCGCTTCGTTAAATGATTTAAAAAATGATGCGAAAACGAGAGAAAAAGCTATTATCTGGGCACCGCGTGCCGATAAAGCAAAGCAGTTGTCAGATGAAATGAACAACTATATCGTAACGCTTCAGAACAAGCTGAAACAAGAAGCTGATCTTGATCCCAAAACCGGCGAATACAACGAAGGCAGCCTGGAAGCGGCTACGCGTTTGATGGACGAACAGGGCGAGGGTGAAAAGCTGAGAAAAAAACTAATTGAATTTAAAAGCGCATTACTAAATATTGACCCGACTACCATTGGAAAAGAATTTCAAAACTCGCTTCCGATCAATACGGATAAACCGCCGGTAGAAAACGAAACCAATGATACCTGGAGTGCGGCATATTTTAGAATGACACCTGCCGTTGCCGCCGTTACCATTCTGAGCAAATTTCAGAACGATGTAAAAAACAGCGAATCGCAGGTGGTGGAATATTGCCACAATCAGATTGGACAGGTAAAAGTGGTGTACAATCAGTTCAAAGCCTTCGCAGGTCAAAGTTCACAATACCTGATGCCGGGTCAGGAATTGGATATTACCGCAGGCATCGGCGCTTTCAGTTCCGAAGCAAAGCCAACCGTAACCATTGATGGCAACGTAATTCCTTTGGATGCAGATGGTGCGGCTAACTATAAAACAACGGTTGGAGCAGCAGGTTCCTATACTAAAAAGGTTCACATTACGTTTTTTAAACCGGATGGTACACAAGGTTCTGCCGACAAAGAAATTTCTTATACCGTAGGTTCGCCAACGGGCGCCAGTGTAAGTGCCGACAATGTAAAAGTTTTGTATATCGGTTTGGATAATCCGGTTTCGGTTAGCGGCGGGAATGTGGGCGATGAAAAAGTTGGCTTTAGTATGGACAACGGTACGTTTACCAAAGATCGCCCCGGTCATTACGTCATTCGTCCGGGGAAACCGGGCACCGCAACCATCAACTTGAATATTGAAGGTAAAACGCAGCCGTTTCCGTTCCGGGTAAAAACGGTTCCCGATCCGGTGGCAATGGTTGGCGCAAGCAAAGGCGGCATCATGGGCGTAAACGAATTTAAAGCGCAGGCAGGCGTTCGTGCTGAATTGGAAAACTTCGTATTTGAAGGCGTAAAATTTAATGTTACCGATTTTACAATCGTATTTACCGGTCCGGGTATGCCGGAAGGGTTTGCCTTTAGAAATGTAAGCGGCAACCGGTTTGAACCTGTAAGAGATCTGGTAGAAAAATGCAGACCGCAAACGGTTGTAACCATAGACAACATCAAAGCGTCGGGCCCGGGCGGCAGCCGCAAATTGCCTCCGATCGTATTTAATTTAAGATAATTCTGTTAAGCCACAAATTATGAAGGTAAAACAATTGATAAAAACCGGTTTTGTTCTTGGCCTATTTGCCATGACTGCCGTTGCCGTTTTTGCCCAGGCAAAGCGAACCAAAAAAACGCGTACCGGCAATAACGATTACAGCAACTACGGTAATACTTCAAAAACAGCCGATACAACAAAGAAGAAAAAAACTGCGGCTGGCAATAACAATAACGGTTACACAAATTATGGCGCGGCGCCTTCGGATGGAAATGCTTATGCCGGCATAGATACAACATTACCACTGACGGTAATGCCGGCGTCGGGTGGCGGATTGTTAGACAGTACGCGTCCTTCGCTGCGCAATGATGCGCCTTTTGAGCTAAATCTTGTAAAAGACCGCGCTCCGCTTCCTTACGAAAATCTGCGGGAAGATGATGCGGCTTACCGGGTAAGGGTCTGGCGCGAGATTGATACGCGTGAAAAAATAAACCTGCCGTTTCGCTATGCCGCCGTGGAAGACAATGGAAGCCAGCGTTTTATCAGCATTTTATTAAAAGCCATTAAAGACGGAGATGTAACCGCCTTCAGTGCCGATGACGATCGGTTTACCACACCCATAACACCGGAAGATGCGGAAAAAGCCTTTGGTGGCGGTGCCGATACCGTAGCTGCAATGGATCTGGATGGTAATGTTACTGGCTATCAGGTACGGCCCAAGCCGGTTGACCCCGATTCTATTTATTTATTTCGCATTAAAGAAGAATGGATTTTCGATAAAAAAACCAGCCGCATGTATGCGCGTATTTTAGGCATTGCGCCGGTAGTAACCCAAAAATTATCAACCGGTGATGTGATACCAAACAGCGAACATGCTACGTGGTGGGTGTATTATCCCGATCTTCGCCCTACGTTAAATAAATACATGGCATACAATCCCAAAAATTTTGGTGCGCGAATGACGTGGGAAGAATTGTTTGAAAACCGCATGTTCAGCAGTTATATTACAAAATCAACGGTAGATAATCCTTACGATAAATCAATCAAAGAGTACATTCAGGATCCTTTGTTCCGCTTGTATGCCGGCGACAGGGTGAAAGAGAAAATTTTCGATTACGAACAAAATCTCTGGTCTTATTAAACAACGGATCATCATCTTAATTGCAAACGTCCTTCGGGACGTTTTTTATTTATCCTATACCATCTTTCCGTATTGTTATAAAACCGTAATAACATTTATCTGTACGTTGCTTTACTTCATCCAAACGTAGCTTTGCGTATTTTCCTGTCATCAATTATATTCAAGCAAAATGTATTTGCAAAAGCGAAACCGGATATTGCGCGCCTCACCAGCCATTAGAAGCCTCGTTGCAGAAACCACACTTACATCCAACGATTTCATTGCGCCGCTTTTTATTGATGAAGGAGAAAATATTGCGTATGAAATTCCTTCGATGCCAAATTATTACCGTCGTTCTCTTGACCTTACCATTCAGGAAATAAAAGAGTTATGGAGCCTTGGCATTAAAAGCGTTTTGTTATTTATCAAATGCAAAGACGAATGGAAAGACAATGCCGGCACCGAAGCCTGGAACGAAAACGGACTGATGCAGCGAAGCATCAAAGCCATCAAAAATGCCGTTCCTGACATGCTTGTTATGACTGATGTTGCGCTCGATCCGTACTCATCTTACGGTCATGACGGCATTGTAAAAAACGGCGAGATTGTAAACGATGAAACGGTGGAAGCCCTAATAAAAATGAGCATCAGTCATGCGCAGGCAGGAGCCGATTTTGTGGCACCAAGCGACATGATGGATGGCCGCATCGGCGCCATCAGAAAAGGATTGGAAGAAAGTGGTTTTACCAAAACCGGCATCATGGCTTACAGCGCCAAATATGCTTCCTGCTTTTACGGTCCGTTCCGCGATGCACTTGACAGCGCACCAGGCTTTGGTGATAAAAAGACTTACCAGATGAACTATGCCAACCGCAACGAAGCCATCAAAGAAGTGCTGCAGGATGTGGAAGAAGGAGCCGATATTGTGATGGTAAAACCCGCATTGAGTTATCTTGATATTATTCGCGAAGTAAAAAATGCGGTGCATGTTCCGGTGAGCGCCTACAACATCAGCGGCGAGTATGCCATAATAAAAGCTGCCGCTAAAATGGGTTGGATTGATGAGAACAAAGCCATTATTGAAACGCTCACTTCCATGAAGCGCGCCGGTGCCGATTTGATTGCGACTTATTTTGCAAAAGACGCGGCGAGATTAATTGCTGATTTATGATTTTGGATTTGTGATTAAACTGAATGTTGATTGTTGAATGTTATGCAGATAAATAAAAGTATAGAGTTATTCCAACGTGCCCAAAATTCCATTCCCGGCGGCGTTAATTCACCTGTTCGTGCCTTTAAAAGTGTGGGCGGAACGCCGTTGTTTATCAGCAGAGCCAAAGGTGCTTATTTGTATGATGCCGACGGGAATAAATACATTGATTGCATCGCTTCGTGGGGACCAATGATTTTGGGTCATGCGCATGATGATGTAATAAAAGCCATCACCGAACAAGCCATTCATTCCACATCTTACGGCGCGCCGACAGAACTGGAAATAGAAGTAGCGGAACTGATAAAAAGCATGGTGCGAAATGTAGATTTGATTCGTATGACAAGCAGCGGCACAGAAGCCTGCATGAGCGCCATTCGTATGGCAAGAGGTTATACAGGCAAAAATAAAATCATCAAGTTTGAAGGCTGTTATCATGGTCATGCCGATTCTTTTCTGGTAAAGGCGGGAAGCGGCATGGCAACGTTTAATATTCAAACTGTGCCCGGTATTACGGCAGGCGTAAGCAACGATACACTTACTTGTGCATACAATGATATGGAAGGTGTGCAGAAATTAGTTGATGAACATGCCAGCGACATTGCCGCCATAATTATAGAACCCGTTGCGGGCAACATGGGCTGCATATTACCCAAGCCCGGTTTTTTAGAAGGCATTCGTGCGCTTTGCGATACGCACAACATCGTTTATATTTTTGATGAAGTGATGACGGGTTTTCGGCTGGCACGTGGCGGCGCGCAGGAAGTATTACAGATTGATGCCGATTTAATTACTTATGGAAAAGTAATCGGCGGCGGCTTGCCGGTAGGCGCGTTTGGCGGTAAAAAACACATCATGGAAGCGGTTGCGCCGATTGGCAATGTATATCAGGCAGGCACATTAAGCGGCAACCCCATTGCCATGATTGCCGGTTATACCACATTGAAAATTTTAAACGAACATCCTGAGATTTATACCGAACTGGAAGAGAAAACAAAGTATCTGAAACATGGCTTGCACGAAGTGCTATCCGCCTCCGGTTTGCCGTTTACCATCAACCAGTTCGGCTCCATGATCAGCGTGCATTTTGCCGCGCATGAAGTAACTGATTTTGCAACCGCTTCCTCTGCCAATATTGAAATGTTTAAACAATATTTTCATAAGATGCTTGATCGCGGCGTTTATCTTCCGCCATCGGCTTACGAAAGCTGGTTTTTGAATGATGCATTAACCATAAAAGATATGAATCATATCATCCGGGCAACAAAGGAAAGTGTGGCTGAGATTGTGTAAAAAAGTTTTTATCGTTAATACCAATTAAATCAAAATTATGTTATCTGTTATTAGTGTTTATGATGGTAATTCAATAGCGTTTACAGAACCGGTAAACCATCATAAAAAATGTAAAGTCATTATTACTTTTTTTAGAGGAAACAAATGAAGAAGAAATTGAGCAGCTACGAAATTTTGGACTGCTAACAGATGCTTTTGATTTTTGGAACAATACGGCAGAAGATGTTTATGAAGATTATGCAAAGAACAATCAGAATAAAGTAAACCGGGAACTATTGTTTTGATTCCTTTTCCTTATGCCGAGCAAACGAATACAAAAATACGACCGGCTCTTGTTATTGCTGCAACACAGAATAAATATGTAGACATTATTGTTTGTGCCATAAGCTCTATTATACCAGTTAACTTTAATAAATACGAAATATTATTACAGCCTGATGAAAATAATAAATTACGTCTTACTTCTGTCTTAAAAGCTGATAAGTACCCTGTCAAAATTATCTACTAATTAACTTTTTTAAAGTTGATGAATAAATTTTTACCGATGGCATGTAAAATAAGCATCGTTGCATAGCAAAGTTGTTCATCGGTTTCATAGTCTTTGGTTTGTATCCATCTGGCTTTCATTTCTTTCCAAAGTCTTTCAATAATATTTAAATGGGGTGAGTAAGGCGGCAGATAAAAAATAAATAATTGCCTTTTTGCCCATACTTTTTGCATGGCTTTCATTGCTTTTGACTGATGAACTTTTGCATTGTCCAATACGATAACCGTGTGCTTTTTTATCTGATAAGAAAACTCATTTATTTTTTCGATGATAAAGTTGGTGGTAATGGTTTCGTAAGTGGTCGCATGCTCAAACTGATTCTCTCTTGTTATGATTCCAAAACAATTGATACGCTTGCCTTTAGCTGACTTTATACTAATGTTTTCATCTGTAAACTGCCAGCCATAAGGCACATAGCCTTCTTCCGATATTTGTACCTCATCGCCATAATACAAATCAATTTCTGACTTGCCATAACGTTGTTCTAATAACTGAAGTTCCTGTAGTTTATAGTCATAAAATTCTTTATCACATCCGCCTTTAGGTCGTTTTCTTATTCGCTTGTAACGGCAGTGATGACTTTTAAAAAACGCGTCAGCGTTTCGTTACTCATCTTTTTGCCTGTATTTTCTTCAACAATCTGACGGGCTTGTGATAATCGTTGCCGCTCTTGTTCTATGGCTGCTCTTACTATACTTACATGTTCTTCTGCCAATATCGGTTTTCTGCCCTGTCCTGGCTTTGTGCGTAACCCTGTTATGCCATTGCTGTCATAACGGTTCAGCCAATTATAAACACTTGCCACATTGCTGCTTAAAATAACAGCAATGTCTTTAGTCGTGTAGCTTTCTGACTTTAACAGAACCATTTGGCAGCGTTGGCGAAAACTGTGATTTGAATCCGTTTTATATAGATGTTCCAACGCTTGCTTAGCTTCTTTGCTTAGTACTATTTCTTTGATTTTTCTTGACACACTGTTTTAACGTCTTTAATTCTATTTAATTTTGACAGGGTACTTAGAATCGCCACATTGAAAAATGAAAATATAATTGCTGTGTTAGGCAACGTGAAAGCATCTCAACTTGCTGAAATAAAATTATTATTGCATCAGCTTATTAATTAAAAGCATTTATTACAAGTCGAATCCTTTACTTTAGCCACTGCACAAAACAACTGCTATGGCGCTGAATGTTGTATGGATTGGCTTCTTCCTCATTGCTTTTCTCATCGCTTTATACAAAAGTATTTTTTTAGGCGACACCACTATTTTTAAAACACTTACCGAAGGCTTGTTCGACAGCGCCAAAACCTCTGTAACCGACGTAGCTTTTCCGTTGGTTGGCACCATGGTTTTTTTTCTCGGGTTAATGAATGTTGCTGAAAAAGCCGGCGCCATCAGGTGGCTGGCGCGGTTATTAAATCCGTTTTTAAAACGATTGTTTCCCGAAGTGCCCGACAACCATCCTGCCATGGGCGAAATGGTGATGAATTTCAGCGCCAACATGCTTGGGCTTGATAATGCCGCTACGCCATTTGGATTAAAAGCCATGCAAAGCCTGCAATCGTTAAACCTTGAAAAAGACACCGCCACCAATGCGCAGATTATGTTTCTCGTGCTGCATACCAGCGGTTTAACCTTAATTCCTTTGTCTGTTATTTCGTATCGCGTAGCGGCGGGATCAACCGACGCAACAAGCGTTTTTATTCCCTGCGTTGCCGGAACGGTGATTGCTACTTTGGCTGCCATTCTCATTGTCAGCATCAGGCAAAAATTAAAATGGGATTTTGTTTTGATAGCCTGGATTGTAACGATAGCCGCCATCATTGCTGCGCTGCTTTTCGGCGTAAACAGCTTAAGCGATGCCGGCAGAAATACATTTACCAATATCTCCGGCAATTTCATCCTTTTTCTGCTTGTGGTTGTAATCATTTGCGGGGGCGCTTATAAAAAAGTTTCTGTCTTCGATACGTTTATCGAAGGCGCGAAAGCTGGTTTTGATGTGGTGCTTACAATCATTCCTTACCTTGTTGCCATGCTGGTTGGCATTCGCGTATTTCGCGATAGCGGCGCGCTGGGTTATATTACAGATGGCATTGCCTGGATAATTGGCAAAGCCGGAATCAATACTGATTTTGTACCTGCACTTCCGGTTTCTATTATGGTGCCGTTCAGCGGCAGCGGCGCGCGCGGACTGATGCTTGATATTTTTAAAAATCCATTGTACGGACCTGATTCTTTTGTGGGAAAAACAGCCAGCGTATTGCGGGGCAGTGCCGATACCACGCTTTACATTATTGCTTTATATTTTGGCAGCGTTGGCATTAAAAAAGTGCGCTACGCCATCTGGGCGGGGCTGGCCGCCGATCTGATTGGCGTAATTGCAGCAATATGTATTGCGTATATTTTTTTTATGTAATGAAGAAAAATCTTCTTATTCAATCACTGTTTTCTTTAATTTTTTACAATAAGTTTCGTCAAGCGAAGCGCCTAAACCAGGCACGTCAGGAACCGTTACTACGCCGCCTTTTTCATAAGAAATTCCGCCAGCAACGGGGTCTTCTGTAAACATCATCGGCGTATCAAAATCGCAGTAAACAATATTATCGCTTACCAATGAAAAATGCGCAGAAGCGGTGAAGCCAAGCCGCGATTCTAAAAAACCGCCAACCTGCATTTTGATGTCCGCTTTTTCTGCCAGTGAAACAATTGTAAGCGCTTTATAAATGCCTGCCGATTTGCCCAGTTTAATATTGAAAGAATTGCACGCATTCAAATCAATCAATCGCTTCGCATCATGATGGTCGCAGCAACTTTCATCCGCCATAATCGCTATCGGGCTTTCTTTTTTTATGCGAGGCAATGCTGTATAATTCCACCGGGCAACCGGTTCTTCGCAAAACTGAATGTTATAAGGTTGAAGCGATGTTAATATGTCTGTTGCCGTAGCAACACGCCAGCCCTGGTTGGCATCTATCCGCAATGGAATTTCGTAACCAATGGCTTCGCGGATGTGATGTATGCGCTGCACATCTTTTTCTTTGCTTTCGCCCAGTTTTACCTTTATCGTGGTAAAGCCATCGGCTACAATCTTTTTTGCATCGCTTACCATTTTATCAACGCTGTCAAGACTTACGGTATAATCTGTAATTAATGTTTTGTTCTTTTTCCCGCCCAAAAAAGCATACAAAGGCAATCTGGCATGTTGCGAAGCAATATCATACAACGCAATATCAAACGCGCTTTTGATGCTGTTGTTTTGATAGATTAATTTATCAAAAGCAATGTGATGCTCTTCAATCAGCAACGGGTTTTTACCAAGTAAAATTTTGGCTATATATTTCGCAACCACAAATGCCGTTTCCATGCTTTCGCCGCAAATGGGCATGTATGGGTTACATTCTCCCCAGCCCGTAATGTCTTCATCAGTCTGAATGGCAACCACCACATTTTCGGCATGTGTATCCGGGCCCAATGAAGTAATAAACGGCTCTTTCAACTTAATTGGCGACTGGTAAATTTCGATACTTTTTATGATCACAACGAAAAAATTGATTTGCGCAATGATGTATGCAAATAAAAACCTCTGCAAAACCAAATAATGATATGACGGGTGCCGTCATTCTATCATTGCCATCACAGGAACGAAACGAATTTTGCCATTTCGCTGGCTTTATCTTTCAATCTGTAACTGTTAGTAGAATGAAGTTATAAACCTCAGGATGGATGTTGCGAAGTTGCCCAAGTTTATAATGTTATCGTTCTATAAACCAGTCTGGCCTTCGGTGATGATGACTGATGGCAATAATATATACTTCCCTCTTTTGTTCATCTGTCAAATAAATGATACCGTAAGGAAATCTTTTCAACGAAGCTATCCGGCAGGTTTCGTTATGATAAGATGCATAAAAAGGATTTTGTGTAATGAGGTATATTAGACTTCTTGCATAAGTCAGAGAAGTAAAGGTAAGAGGATATTAAGAAAGGAAACTGGAAGTTTGCATGCTATGTTCCGGACAGATGTTAAAAACAGAGAGGCTGCGTCGTTTAAGCGGCTGACGGGAGTTACCAGGAAAACCTTCCGGCTGATGGTAAAAGCCGTCAGGGAAAGTGATGAGAAGCGGATAAAGAAAAAGGGTAACCGGCGTAGCCGTCCGTTCACTCTGAGCACAGAGGATCAGGTACTGCTCACCCTGATGTACTACCGGGAGTACCGCACGCAGTTCCACATCGGCGCTACGTACGGCATCAGCGAATCGGCGGTGTGCAGAACCATCAAACGCATAGAAGACGTGCTGATGAAAATAAAAGAGTTGCAACTGCCGGGAAAGCAACAGCTTTCGGGTAGTCCTCAGCAGCTGGGTGTCATTATCGTAGATGCTACGGAAATGGAGGTGGAACGACCCAAAAAAAGCAACGGCAGTACTATTCGGGCAAAAAGAAGCGGCACACCCTGAAAGTACAGCTGGTGGTATCAAAGAAGACAAAGCGCATCCTGTGCACAGCGCACGACAAAGGCAAGACGCATGATTTCAAAGTATTTGAAAAAAGCAAGTTGCCCATCAATGAAAAGATAAAGCTCAAAGCTGACAGCGGCTATCAGGGCGTGCAGCAGGTGCACACCAACAGTGAAGTGCCTAATAAAAGCAGTAAGAAAAAACCACTTACAGACAAAGACAAGGCAGCCAACCGGAAACTCTCAACAGAGCGGGTTGTGGTAGAACATGTGATTGGCAGAATTAAGGTGTTCCGCATACTGGCAGAACGCTACCGAAACAGAAGACAAAAACATACACAAAGAGTTAAACTCATTTGTGGCATCTACAACTATCAACGAAAATGACTTATGCAAGAGGTCTATTGTCTTTTCTATTTCGTCAAGAAAGACTTCCCCAAGCCTTTTTTTCTGACTTCCTACCAACAATAAGCGTCATCAAAATCAAGCTTTGCTAAATCTTCAACAATGATAAGCCAGCCACTCATTTACCGTATTGTTTTTTCAATTCGTTCCAGGCGGTTCCGTTTCCGGGATGTTCGTTGTGATACCTGATTCTTTCTGCAATCATTTCTTTTTTCCAGTCTGGAATGGTATTCATTTCATCAGCCAGAATGCTGTCTATTAAATCGCTGGCGAGCTCTTTTTTTTCTTCCAGCGGAAGTGCCATCAGTTCTTCTTTATTGTAAGACATACTTCGTTTCTGTTCTTTCACAGCTAAGATAAAGAATAGAATTGTTTAAGAGAAACATCAAAAATAAAGGCTGTCCGCAAACATCCGCAGGGCTCTGCGGATGTTTGATAAAAGCGAAATTCCTGCTGTATTTTCTATAAGCCGCAATTGCATATTATCAGCCGCTAATTCTTTTTGGCAGTTGAATCTTTACGATCGTATTGGCAGCATTCATCGAGCTTGCTGTATGCGCTATCATCGCCTTTAAATTTTTCGGTATCGTACCCGGCTGCTGAAATATTCTTTTGTATTTGCTCATTCGACACTTTTGCCGGATCGTAAGAAACCGTAAGCCATTTGGTGGTTTTGTTCCAGTCGGCACTATTTGCCCCGGCCGTTTTAGAAGCGGTTTCAATGTGCTTCTTGCAGCTTTCGCAATTGCCATTTACTTTTATTTTTTCTGTTTTTACCGATTGGGCAAACAGGGAAGAAGAAACAATAAGCAGAAGCGCAATAAGAACGGAACGAATTTTCATAAAAAAAGAATTAGAAATGATAAAATAAAAACGGATGATTTACAAATAAAAGACTTTTAAAAAGCATTGAAAAAATTATACTCAAGCCTGATAAAAAAACTATTCGGCGCAGTGCGCAACAACGTGCTTTTGATTTGCGTTCGGTAGCCAATATCAAGCCTTGCCACGCTGTTAAAAATAAGTTGCACGGCAGGCGCGGCATCTATAAAATATTTGCCGCTGCCGGTGTTAACCTGGTTCAATAATTCAAATATCAGGTTCAGGTTGGTTTGCCGGTAATCGGTATATACTTTCGGTAGCATCAGCTTGCCGGCCGAGAATGTAAAGTTAACCGCACCGCTATGTTTGTCGCCATAAGGAAACTTATAATCATTGCCGTTATCAACCGCTTTTACATACGATAATCCGGAAGACAACGCCACCTTATGCAGCAATTGCGTAGCTACAATGCCACCTTCAACACCACTGTTCATGCCATATAAATTAATTTCCTGCTGATAAACGGGAAGATGCGTAAAGCTATACCTGCCGAATGCCGCCATGCGAAAATGCTGCTGCACATCATCGTGGCTCAAAAACCGGTATTTGGCATACACGCTTCCGCCGTTGGCGGCAAAACCACGAATGCGGTTGCTGAAAAAAACATCGCCATGAATCATGATACGTTTAGAAACGCCAAACATTATTTCGGGCACCAGGTAATAACTAGTTTGGGCAAACTGCGTTTTGGGCATGATAAAATTATTCAGCCTGATGCCGATGCTTTTAGTGGCCATATTGCTTGCCGGTTCGGTAAATACATAGAGTTCCTGTGCCCTGCCAGCCAGGCAGGCAAACAGAAAAGCTGTCAACAGCATTCGCTTCATGATCGTAAATTGTAATGATTGAAAAGAAATAGATGATGCGGTTAAGAGATTACCACATTGTAAACGCCTTTGCCTTCGGCGGTACCGGTTGCGGCGTATTTTTTATATTCTTTGGCTGATACAAAGCCTTTATCCACAATTTTTATCTGCCGTATGCCTTGCAGCGGTTGTTTTGCGTTCAGAAAATAAAAAGTGTTATCACCCACTTTTACCGGCTGATCTTTTTGCATGGAAACATGATCGAAATTGACAGATGCCACAAAGCCGGCAACCGTAAACCCGGCGTCTTCGACCTTCTTTTTCAGTTTATCAAAATCTATATGACTATCGGGTTTAAAAGATATATTGAATGTTGAATTTTGAACATTGGGATGAACTTTCTCTACGAAATCGAGCGTTTGCAACGACTTGTTGATGGAGTTGCTGCACATGCTGCAGGTAAGTCCGCTTGCCTGAATGGATACTTTGGTAATTTGCGCGGAAGCCGCCAGTGAAAAAAGACTGATTATAAAAAACAAAAACGTTTTCATGAATAAGATGTTTAGCTAAATGAAATAAAAATGATTGTATCAGGTGCCTGTTTTACACGTGATAATAAAAACCAGATTCATTCAAAAATCATATTCTGAAAACGCAATAAAGCAGATTAAGAGAAACCGGTAACGCCGGTGGCGGCGAATGATTACAAACCGAAGAAGGGGCATTAAAAATAAAAGAAGCAGCGTAGAAACGATTGTATTCGGTTTGAAGAAACGCAACAGGCGAATGAATGGAAACAGCATTGGCGAATGCATCATGCGCATCCTGCGCTTTCAGCACTTTGACTTTTTGCCCACAGCATTTTTTTTCATGCTTCATGCCGCATTTGCTGCATTTGTTTTTCTGAGAAAAATTAACCGCGTATAAACTGCCCATGCAATAATGCATGGTAAGAACGGCGCCCGAAGAAGTGGCTAAATAGGCAATGGCCAATATGGTGATGAGTATCTTCTTCATGACATAAAGTGTTTCGAAATTACACCGGAAAATGTTAAGGCATCGCTTTTTTACAGGCGCTATATCATGCGGTTGTTATCACCTGCATTTATCATCAGGTTTGAGGTTATAAGTAACTTATCATGTAAAAGAAAAATAACAACCCGCTTCAGTTTCTTATATTGCAGCTATGGCGCACCATCACCATAATCATTCGCATGAAGTGAACCTGCAGGGAAGCAATCAAAAAGCTTTTATAATAGGCATCATTCTCAATCTCTTGTTTGTAGTTGCAGAACTGATAGCCGGTTTTACCACCAATTCAATGGCATTGCTAAGCGATGCCGGGCACAATGCGGGCGATGTTGCCAGCCTGGTTTTATCGTTAATCTCTTTCTGGATTGCACGTAAAAAATCAAGTTCTGTTTTCACGTATGGCTTTAAAAAAACAACGGTGCTGGCTGCGCTTGCCAATGCCGTTATTTTATTGATTGCCGTTGGCGTTATCGGTTACGAATCTGTTACCCGTTTATTGATAAAAGAAGAAGCCGTGCAGGGCAATGCCATTGCCTGGATAGCCGGGTTGGGCATCGTTATCAATGCTGTTTCGGCATTTTTGTTTTACCGGAGCCAAAAAAATGAGTTGAATGCAAGAGGCGCTTATCTGCATCTGCTGGCAGATGCGCTGGTATCGGTTGGCGTTGTTATCTCCGGTATTGTTATTAGCTACACGCACTGGTACTGGCTCGATCCGGCAATGGGTTTGGTTGTTATGATTGTTATTTTGATTGGCACCTGGCAATTATTAAAAGATAGTTTTAAGATGAGTGTGGATGCCGTGCCATCGGGAATGGAACTCGATGAAATAAAAAAAGTAATAGCCGGAGTGAAGGATGTAACCAATGTGCATCATGTGCATGTGTGGGCATTAAGCACAACGGAGAATGCACTAACCGCGCATGTATCTGTTAATGGCAAATTGAGTTTTGAAGAAAAGCTGCAGGTTATTCAGGAAACCAAGCATGAGCTGCATCATCACAATATACAGCATTCCACGCTTGAATTAGACGACAGCGATACCTGATAATCATTCTTACTTTTGTAATTGTATCAGACATAGAAACAAATGAATAATCTCTTTGTAAAAGATGATGTAGATAACATTGGTTTGCGCATAAACGATCTTACCATTTCATCGCAGCGGCAATGGGGTTTGATGAATGTTGACCAGATGCTCGCGCATTGTTCAGCCGCGCTGGAAGTTGCCAATGGCAAAGCATTTCCGCCACGGCGTTTATCAGGTTATTTATTTGGCGGGTTATCGAAACACGTATTTACCAATAAAAAACCATTGCCTGAAAATATGTCAACCGACAAAAGCTGGAAGATTGTTGACCGGCGCGATTTTTTTAAAGAAAAAGAAAAATTGGAAAACGAAATCAATGAGTTTTATACCGGCGGCGAAGAACACGTAACCAAACATCCGCACCCGTTTTATGGCAGGTTATCGCCCATGGAATGGAGCATTGGCATGTGGAAACATTTAGACCATCATCTGCGGCAGTTTGATGTGTGATTTTTTGCTGCCACGGAAACATGTAAATGCAGAGAGTAAATTGAATGCTAAGCAACAGGTGTCATCAACCATTGCAAACAAAACGCCTTACTTCTTTTTTGTAAGCAAGGCGTTTTGTTTGTATAAATATACTTACTACCTGATGGAACACGAGTTTGTGAAGTCGTTATAAAAGCCGCCCAGCGTAGCGGTATCTTGTGAGATCAGGTAACCTTCATCCCCTTTCAGATTGGTAGTATAATAAACTCTTACGTTCCATCCTTTCGGCATTGTTACTGATGAAGCCCAGTTGGACTGAAAACCGTAATTCAATAAATCAACAAGCGTATGATCGCCTTTCGGTATGGGCAATGTATGACCGCCGCCCCAGTTGACATCCTGAAAAAATACAACCCCGCTGTTATCTTTTGGTGGTGGCGGCGGAAAGATTTGTAAACAGCCCGGATCAACAACGGCACTATCGTTATACAACACCGTTGATACCGACGATAAATATTTATCGGAAGGAGAATTAGTAAGGTTATAATACAGGTAAGCGCCGTAACCGCCGTTTACTGTTTGCGTGGCCAGCGATTTGGCTGTGTTTGCCGAAGTAGCATTTATGGAAATAGCAGCCGGCGAAAGCTTAGCCTTGCCCAAACCCGGCACCTGCGGCACCTGGAACGAGCCATAGGTAGCATTCCAACTGGCGTTAAGATATTTGCCTGCTTTTACGCCATTATAAGTAAGATGCTGGGAAGCCGGACCAAAATAATAAAATGTCAATATCTTTTTCGGCATCAGCTTACGGCACTCGCTTAGCAGCAGCACGAACGAGCTGTCATTCGGCTGTGTAGTACCGTTATTGCCGTAATCCGAAAACTCATCATCGAAGTCAATGCCATCTAAGTTGTAAGTATTTACGGTATCGGTTAATTGCTGTGCAAAATCGTGCGCTGCCGCGCGGCTTGTAAAATTGGAGATGCCTGCACCCTGATGATTGCCCAGAATTGTCATCAGCACCTTAATGCCTTTTGCCTGCAAGGGTTTGATGTAAATATCTGAATTGTGCAGTACGGTAGATACCTGCGGATTATTGTACTCAACAGCTTTCTTCTTCGCTATATCATAGTTGATGTTGGCAGCGAAAATGATGGCGACATCAAACAGTTGTTTGCCGCTGTTCTTCAATGTATAACAACCGGCGTTTAAAATATTATTGCTGTTTACTTCTACATATACTACGCTCAAAGGTCCTTTTTTAGCTTTAGCGGCATTGGTTAAAGAAGCTGCGGCATCTTCCGTTTGCGCATCAGATGGCGCGTCAACCAGTTCCCGTTTGCAACTGAGAGAAGAAAGAATAAACAGGAAAATAACAGAGGCGGCTAATAGCTTTTTTGCATTCATAAGTTTTACTATTGGTGATAAGAAAATAAGTAACAGTAGATAGAGAACGTAAATAAAAATAAGAGGGTTGCCTGAAAATAATAAATTAACCGCTGACAGGATTTTAAACTCTGTCAGCGGTTGAAAAAAGCAGTAGCCAAATAAGGAGTCAGAATAAACCATTACACCAGGAAACAGTAAATCCCTTTTAAAATCTGTGTTCATCCGTGCCATCTGTGAGAAAACTCATGCCATCGCCTCTGCAAATTTCTCCGGTTTTTCCGTAGCATTTACCGTGCTGATGGTTCGCACTGCCTTATCTGCAAACCGGTGAAACGCATCTTTGCTTACCGCATCATCGCTCATCATCACCGGAACGCCTTTGTCGCCGCCTTCACAAATGCTTTGTACGAGTGGAATTTGTCCTAAAAAAGTCAAATCATATTCATCGGCTAAACGCTTGCCTCCTTCTTTGCCAAAAATATAATATTGGTTGTCGGGCAATTCTGCCGGCGTGAAGTAAGCCATGTTTTCTACCAGCCCGATAATAGGTACATTCAATTGCGCCTGCGCAAACATGGCGATGCCTTTGCGCGCATCGGCCAGCGCCACTTTTTGCGGCGTGGTTACGATGATAACGCCCGTTACAGGAACAAGCTGCATTAGGGTAAGATGAATGTCGCCGGTGCCGGGCGGCATGTCTATTACGAGATAATCAAGTTCTCCCCAGTCCACATCGGTTACAAACTGACGGATGGCACTGCTCACCATCGGACCTCTCCACACGACGGCGCTTTTTTCATCAACCAGTAAACCAATGCTCATGAGGTGAATACCGTATTTTTCCAGGGGAATAATTCTGCCTTTGCCATCTACTTCGCGCATCATTGGCCGCTCGCCGCGCACGCCAAACATAATGGGCACGCTGGGTCCATAAATATCAGCGTCCATTAACCCTACCTTAGCACCGCTTTGCGCAAAAGCAAGCGCAAGATTGGCAGCCACAGTGCTTTTGCCTACACCGCCTTTGCCGCTTACCACGGCAATTATGTTTTTTACGCCGGGCAATATCTTTCCTTCATCGTTGCGTTTTGTAATGGTATGCGAAGTAAAGTTGACCGTTACCTGCGCTTCTTTGTTTACCAGTATTTTTATGGCATTGATACAGGCATTCTGTATCATATCTTTCATGGGGCAGGCGGGCGTGGTTAGCACCACGGTAAACGATACTTCGTTGCCGGTTATCGTTATGTCTTTTACCATATTCAGCGTTACGATGTCTTTGCCCAAATCAGGTTCCTGCACATTGCTCAAGGCTTTCAAAACGTCAATTTCATTCATCCTACATATTTTTGTTAAATAAGCTTTTCGTAGCACAAAATTACTCCCTGTATGGGTTATTTTGTTGTTGTCGCTTTGTTGTAAAAAAGAATTATATTCTACAAACTGCATGAAATTAATTGTACACTGTCTTCCGGTTCTTGTATTGCTGTGCTTTGTGCAACAAGCCGACGCACAATTGAAAGCTGTGAAAGATTCGGTGGTGCAGCTGTATGGCGTGGTGATGACGGCCGACAGCCTGCAGGCGATACCGGGTGCCAGCATAATTGTGGAAGACAAAGGACGCGGTACGCTAACCAACGACCAGGGTGTGTTTTCCATCGTTGTTTTAAAGGGAGACAAGATAAAATTTTCGGTGGTTGGCTTTAAAGATAAAATTATAGATATCCCTGCATCGCTTACCGATAATCAATACAGCGTTATACAATTGTTGGTAACTGACACCGCATTTTTACCCGCCACCATTATTAAACCCCGACCCAGCCGCGCCCAGTTTGAGCGGGACTTTGTGAATACCGATGTGCCTGCCGACCAGCTTGAGATTGCGCGTGCCAACATGAGTGAAGCCAGACGACGCGTGTTGCTCGCAACATTGCCTGCCGATGGTCGTGAAGCCGTTGCCGCGCAGTTTCGGCAACAGGCAATTCATTATTCTTATTTGGGTCAGCAGCCGCCAATTAACCTGCTTAACCCGTTTGCCTGGGCAGATTTTATACAAGCCTGGAAGCGGGGCGATTTCAGGAAGAAGAGTAGCAGCGATTAACAATATTCATCTTATTGAAAACGTATTTTCTGTATTCTGCTTAAACAATTTCTATGCTGTTTCTGAAGCAGTCTTATGTTTTGTTCTAATGATAATAAACATAATAAAAGCGATCGCTGCTATAAAATCAATCATGCCAAACCAGTCGCCAAAACGTGTATAAAAGGTGTCTTTATGCTGGAGAGAAATACTGCCTAATAATGATATTGCTTTGCCATTCGCACCATTGGCTTCATTAGTCACCCTGCCATAGCAATCGCTGATGGTTAAGCTGCCTTGCCTTGCGGTTCGTATCATAGAAAAACCATTTTCCACACTGCGCAGAATGCTTACACGCGAATGCAACCAATAGTCCAGTTCAAAATCCCAGGCAGGCACAATGATAAAGCTGATGTTTTGTTTGCCATACTTCTGTATATAGTCAGGAAAATCGAGGTCTTTGCAAATGGCTACGCCGGCCGGTACGTTATGAAAAGAAAACAACCCCATGCTGTTACTGTTGCCCGGAACGAAGCGGTTTTCAAGACCGGAAATAAGATGTACTTTATTATAATCAACTACAACATCACCGTTGCTGTTGATGACTAAAACCGAGTTTCTTTCGGCTTCTTTTTTAAAATTGGTATAGCCGATTACAATAAATACTTGCTTTTGCTTGGCTATCATCGCCAGTATAGAAAGAGCTTCGTTATTAATGTCAGTATTAATGTTGATGGCTCTTTCCGGCGCCAGGATGATCTGTGCGCCAGAGTCGGCAAGGCGGCTGATTTCTTTTGCATAATAACTTGTTACCTGAATTGATTTTTGGAAGTCGGGATGCTTTGAAAAATCGTGGTATTGTTCGTCCAGCATCACAAGACCGGCCTTGAAAGAAGCACCTTGATTTGTCGTTTGCAATCTGATCATCCCAAATAAAAAAACAACAATTATCAGGGAAAGAGAAACAGCAACAAGGGGAAAAAATTTTTTCTTTTGAAAGCGATATTGCCAGCCAACCGCGATAGCTGAAGGAATAAAATGAGCGATGAAAGTAATGCCTAAAATGCCGGTAACGGAAGCAACCTGGATAATGGGTAAACAATTCATTTGCGTATAAGCCATGCTGGATGAAGAACCGTCCGGCGATGTGTTGAGCATAATAAACTCGGATGCCGTAAAAAGAACCGGCAATGCAAACACACTCAGCCAGGACTGACTGATCAAAACAATTTTTCTTGTTGCAATGAGAACCAGCGAAAACAGCAAAGGCAGAAATAAAGTGAGGATAATGGCAAACGATAAAGAAGAAACCTGGTGCAGATAATTGAACCAGCTTAGCCTGCCAATGGTGTAGGCAATATAGGCAATGAGAAAAGCGGTTGTTCCTTTTACCCTTACAGACATCAGTAAAATGGGAACGGGTGCAACCCAAAGCAGGTACCAAAAGTGGCCATGAATTTCGTTGGCTAAATACCAGCACAAACCTGAGATGAAGATGCTGATGGTAACAAAAATTGTTTGACGGGAAGATACATTTTTCGAGGCTGGTTTATTCATAAGATAAGTTCAGGTCTTTGCAATATTGTCATCTTATCAAAAACGATACGTTTTACAATCACTTTATCATAGTCATTTCAAAGTAACTTTATTTACGAGACAAACGCCATTATAAAATCTCTTTTCCGTTCGCAATGTCAGCCACGTTTTTTTATCACTTTCCTTTCTACATTCGCCTTCGTAATTCTTTCTTATGATCCAACACATTTCCGTTATCGGCGCAGGCACCATGGGCAATGGCATCGCGCATCATTTCGCACAGTATGGCTTTACCGTAACGCTTATTGATATTAGCGAAGCGCAGCTTGACAAAGCTATTTCTACCATCACCAAAAACTTAAACCGGCAGTTATCGAAAGGCATCATCACCGAAGAACAGAAAACATCATCGCTGCAAAATATCACCACAAATACTTATTTACCCGAAGGTGTAAAAAACGCAGACGTAGTGATAGAAGCCGCCACTGAAAATGAAGCCATCAAACTCAATATCTTTAAACAAATAGATGAAGCTGCGCCGCAGCATTGTATTCTGGCATCCAATACATCTTCCATTTCCATCACCAAAATTGCCGCCGCTACCAAACGTCCGCAGCAGGTAATTGGTATGCACTTTATGAATCCGGTGCCGGTAATGAAACTTGTTGAAATCATCAATGGCTACACAACCGATGCCGGCATTACGCAAACCATTTTTGACCTTGCCAAACGGATTGAAAAAGTACCCTGCGTGGTAAAGGATTATCCGGGGTTTATTGCCAATAAAATATTGATGCCGATGATTAACGAAGCCATTTACAGCTTATACGAAGGCATTGCGGGCGTAAGGGAAATAGATACCATTATGAAGCTTGGGATGGCTCACCCGATGGGACCGTTGCAGCTTGCCGATTTTATTGGTCTTGATGTTTGTTTAAGCATTTTAAATGTCTTATACAATGGTTTTGGCAATGCCAAATATGCGCCTTGCCCGTTATTAATTAATATGGTAACGGCTGGCAGACTGGGCATCAAATCCGGCGAAGGTTTTTATGTTTATACGGATGGAAATAAGGAATTGCTGGTAAGCGAAAGATGTAAGAATTGAGTGGTGAAAATCAGGTAATGCCGTTGTACAAAGTCTCCGCGCTTCGTACAAACTATGTTCTATCAAGATTGCAATTTGATTAAATACCGAACATCAAAACCGCACATTTTCAATGTCAAAACGCTTCTGAAAAACGAAAGCCGGTTTTTCAGAAAAACATCATAAAATTTATTTATACAAAATAATACTCTCCCGGCAACGTACTACTTTGCAGTATGTTTAAATGTTTTCTTTCTGCACTGCTGCTGTTGTCTGTGTGCGGTAAAGCACAATCGCTGAGCAAAGCTGATGCTGACGCTTTACACAAAACAGAAGACACGATGAAGCCCTATGCCAACCAGATGATCAGGGCTGATTTTATGGAAGACCGGCTGATAGCGGACAGCACGTTTACACGCTTTTTAGTAAAGGCTTTGCGCACGCCTTATTCGTTCAGCTATCCGTTCGACAGCATCATTACCATATCGAAAATATATGCGCCCGACAGTTCATTCAGAATTTTTACCTGGCAGTTTGAACGCGATGAAAGCTACTTCCGGCAGCGCGGCGCCATCCAGATGAAAACAAAAGATGGCAGCCTCAGATTGTTTCCTTTGATAGACGCTTCTTCATTTACATCGGCGCCAACCGATTCTGTACGCGATAACCTGAACTGGATTGGTTCTATTTATTACAATATTGTAGAAAAACAGTTCGCGGGAAAAAAATATTATACGCTCTTTGGCTACGATGATAACGACATCAGCACTACGCGCAAATGGATAGACGTGCTTACGTTTAACAAAGAAGGAAAGCCGCAATTCGGCGGACCCTTTTTTAATTACCCCGAAGACAGCATCAAGCCGCCGCAGCCGGCTTACCGCTTTTGTCTGGAATACAGGAAAGACGCGCATCCGAGGTTGAATTATGATCCTGAAATGGATATGATTGTGTTTGATCATCTCATCAGCGAAACCAACCACCAGAGCCAGAAATATACATTGGTGCCGGATGGCGACTATGAGGGATTTACCTGGAAAAACGGCAAATGGAATTATGTAAACAAAGTGTTCGATTATAAGTTGAAAGACGGCGAAGCACCGGTTCCGATGCCGATAAAAGAGAACACCGGAAATGAAAAATTTGCACAACCTCCTGCATCGCGAAGCAACCGCAAAAAACAATAGCGATAAAAAAAAGTCATCCGTTACGATGACTTTTTGCAATGAAATTAAAACATTAGGCTTGGTTTTTCGTGCGTGGATACGGCTTTTAAAACGGAATAAGTTTTGGTTGCACTGTAAAAATAAAGATTACAAAAAACCGTTTCGCTTAAGTTTCATTAAGCAATGATTAAAAAAAATTAATCAGGCTCATTCAAATCCGGTCTTCGCTGTGTGGTGCGCTGCATTGCCTGTTCGTGGCGCCATTCATCAATAATCTTCGGGTTGCCGCTCAACAGTTCGTCGGGCACTTTCCAGCCGCGAAAATCGGCTGGTCTGGTATAAACCGGCGGCGCCAGCATATCGTCCTGAAACGAGTCGAATAAAGCAGACGTTTCATCATTCAATACGCCCGGCAGCAATCTGCCGATGGCATCAACCAATACGGCAGCCGCCAGTTCGCCGCCGCTCAGCACATAATCGCCAATCGAAATCTCCATGGTTACATACTGCTCGCGGATGCGCTCGTCTATGCCTTTATAATGCCCGCAGATGATAAGCAGATTTTCTTTCAGCGAAAGCGCATTCGCCATTTTCTGATCAAAGCGGTTTCCATCGGGCGTTACATAAACAATTTCATTGTACAATGTTTGCTGCTGCAATTCTTCAATGGCATTTGCCAGCGGCTCGCACATCATTACCATTCCCGCGCCGCCACCATATTGGTAATCATCTACCTGCCCGTATTTATTCAACGCCCATTTGCGAAGCTGATGCGTTTGTACACACAGCAAGCCTTTCTCCTGCGCGCGCTTCATAATGCTATGATTGAAAGGACTTTCCAGCAGTTCGGGCAGCACGGTAATGATGTCTATCTTCATACGGCAAAGAAAGAATTTTTAAAACCCGGAAGCAAGCAGGGCTTTTATATAAAATAAAAATGCAGGTATGCAATTGCATTTACATCATACATCACACATGCAACATTGTGCCTCTTTATTATTCCGTTTCCATGTAATCATCCAGTTCCCGTCGTTCTTTTTTGGTTGGTCGGCCAATTTTGCTTTGCCGTTTGCCTGTGTGAAACGATGCGGCATGAACCGCCTGCTGTTCAATATCTTCATTGGGGGTAAGGTCTAAATAATAAGTTATCGCTTCGCTGTACTGCACCCGGCGGTCAAGTAAACCCGTTATTTTAATAACCCATTTGCGGGCTTCCGTTTTTACGTCATATTCATCGCCGACATTTACTGTTTTCGATGCTTTTACCGAAACGCTGTTTTGTTTTACCTTGCCTTTATCGCAGGCTTCAGACGCCAGCGATCGTGTTTTGAATAAACGGATTGACCATAAATATTTATCTATCCGCAACTTATTTTTTTTCTCGTTCATTGTATCAAAATTAAAAATTCAGAAATAAAAGTAAAACAGCAAACCGGGCATAAGCCTGCTTTTGCGTTTGTTTTTAACTCCTTCTGAACACATGCCTGTTACACGGATAAGCTACGATAAGTAAAAAGGTAAAGCAGATGCCAAATTCCAGCATTTCCGGCGCTTTGCCCGACGGACAGATAGCCGTGAGTAAAAACACCGCCGCCGCCATAATAATCTGATACAACCGCGCCACGGGAACACCCGCCCGGTCAATGAATTTTTTTACCGCCGCATTGCGCATGTATAAGATTGGCAGCAACACCAGGTAAATACCGATTAATACCGAAAGCAGTTGCGAGAAAATAATCTTGTTTAGCTTCTCGCCATCTACTACTAAGTTGTGAATGTTCATTTCGTCCTGCGCATTGTGCTCTTCGAAATATTTGGGGGTTTTAATGCCGAAGATGCGCTGCCCCCAACTGATTTCTTCGCCCCGGCAAAAAAAGAAAATAATGCGATGAACAGAACGGATAAAAAGAACAGCCAGCTTCGCTTTGCCGATAATCTGATAAGATAGCCGATGGTAACACAGGTTGCAATAATCAGCGGCAGCACGGTAAGCCATTCTATAAATCCGTCTTCTTCGGCATACGCATTTTCGTACCAGTGCACATTGATAAAAGCGCCTATATCGCCGATGATGATAAGAATAACAACAAAGGCAATGGTCAATTTTTCATAAAGCGTAAGCGGCGCTTTTATAATGTTTTTCATTGCAAAACCTGTTCTTATAAAACAGCAAATGTATAAAGCGGATAACTTACCCGGCTGATAAAGTAATTTGCATCGTTGTTCGTCTTCTTACTCAAATAAGATACAACACACACATACGAATGCCGGCAACAACAGGTGAACATATTGCAGCAACCATTAAAGAATATGGCAGGCGTCTGTTTGGCTTTATTCGCGGCAGGGTAAATACGGATGAAGATGCGGAAGATATTTTGCAGGATGTATGGTACCAGTTGAGCAATGTGGTAAACGTAGAAGAAATAGAACAAATGAGCGGCTGGCTGCACCGCGTGGCGCGAAACAAGATTACCGACAGCTACCGCAAAAAAAAGCCCGGGCTGTTAGACGATTACAGTTACGAAAACGAAGATGGCGAATTGGATTTTAAAGACATTCTGCTTGCCGACACAACCGACCCCGAAACGCAATACATTCGCGATTTGTTTTGGGAAGAATTGTTTGCCGCGTTAGACGAGTTGCCCGAAAAACAAAAGCAGGTATTTGTGCAAAATGAGCTGGAAAACAAAACGCTTCAGCAGATTGCCGATGCCACGAACGAAAATTTAAAAACGATTATCTCGCGTAAAGGGTATGCCGTAAAGCATCTGCGCAGGCGGCTGCAAACCTTGTATGATGAATTGATAAACTATTAAGATAAAACGTATGTATAACAAACGATTTAAAAGAAGAGGCAGATTTTTATTCGCTTTCTTTTTTCCTTTATTGTGGCTGTTGCTGAGTGGCATTGTGATGTGGCTCTGGAATGCGATATTGCCATCTGTGCTTCATACCAACAGCATTACGTTTTGGCAGTCGGCGGGCTTGCTGCTGCTTTGCCGCATTTTGTTTGGCGGTTTCCGGTTCAATCCGTCGGGCGGCGGGCGGCCACGTTTCGGAAACCGCTGGGGCAACATGCGTGACAAATGGCAGCAGATGAGCCCGGAAGAACGTGCAAAATTTAAAAGTGAAATGCGAAACCGCTGCCGGCCAGGCGAGAAGAAAGAAGGGGAAAAATGATTGGTGAATGAATAGTTTTAGGCATTCATCGAATGTTTCAACTGATTTTTACAATGTTTTACAAAGTGATTAGACTTAACTAAACAGTACGAAACTTTTATAGAATGCACAATAATTAATACTCGATCAGGAGGAAGTGAGTTGCGAAAAACTATGAACTCGGCAACACTAATTTATACAATCTTTTTATCCTGAATCGTGTAAGCGATTGCGTTATACCAGTCAATATTATCTCCAATAAAATCCTTAATGATATTAATTTCATCTGCTGTTAAATCTCTGTCAATTTCCTGGTTTGCAACATTTTGAATATCATCTACATTGATAGAATATACAATTTCTCCATTCATATTTATATTCATTTGAACAAAATTTTATTTCGATGCCATTCTAAAGCATTTGGATGCGGGTACATATTTTTATTTTCAGGAAGAAAAATTTTATTGTTATTACAATTATCTGCCTGCTGAAAGTATGATTTTTTAAAGAAATTATATTGTTCCGGCAACTCCAATAACGCAGGTGAAACAACCATAGTAAAATTGTTTTCTATAGAAAACCAACCCACATCAAAAGCCCAATGATGTATGCTGCAAAGTGATAATCCATTTAAAACTTCATCTTTTCCTTTGTATTTGTATGGAACTATATGTGCAGCTTCTGCCTCCCAATATTTTTTATCCGGAGAATAAATTTTTAAACCACATACAGCACATTTATAATCATAGGCTTCAATTACAGCTTGCCGGAAGCCTCTTCTTCTTATTGAAATTTCTTTTGTAATTAAAGCTCTTGGCTTTTTCTCATCAAAAGGGTTATAAAGTTCAGGTCTTTCCGTATTGTTTAATTTTTTTATTACGTTTTGAACCTCGAAAGATTTGACCGCCAGAATGTTTTTTTGGTCATTTGGAATTTTAAGAAGTTTTAACGCTTTGTCATAGCCAGCTTCAGTAAGCATCCATTCTTTTTTCTTTGTTAGATTGAATGTTATAGTTGGTTTTGACACCAGATTTTCTTTTGCTAAATTATCTGCTGCTCTAAAAAGTAAACGATGCCATAATGAAGACCTTTTTATCCTGTTTTCCTTTCGGTAAATGGTTTCTAAATTCGCATTTCTTTGTTCATCATTCAAATTAAAAGCATCAGCAATTTCACGAACTATACTCTCATTAGAATTAAATTCTTTAATAGCTCCATTATAATTAAACAAGGAAATCAGTAAAGATTTTTCAACCTCTTTTCGCAAAGGCATTTTTAAATCTGCCAACATTTTTCCTTCATAACTCATTTTCGAAAGTTATAATAAGGTCAATGCTGTTATCAGGA
This sequence comes from Ilyomonas sp., assembly GCA_965219515.1. Taxonomy (GTDB): domain Bacteria; phylum Bacteroidota; class Bacteroidia; order Chitinophagales; family Chitinophagaceae; genus Ilyomonas. The sequence continues at coordinate 3,426,912 of OZ244776.1, read as the reverse complement.
ATATCAAGTAGCTTTTCCTTACTGTCGCCTAAAATTATATCCGTCGTTATTTCCATTTTCAGCACTAAAATACAAAGTTAGGCAATCATAAATTTTTTGTTCTTCCCCATACCGTTGATATTTTCTGTTGATTTTTTAAAGGAGAAATTTTTTGCATAGTGCAAAACATGAAGAAAATATGTTTTATTGATCTGAATGTTAGCTTTTCTCTTTTTTATAGAACAATTAAAGTAAAATACATTCTCCTTCGTCTTCTCTTATATAAAACAAATACAATGAAAATAATTAAGGCAATTATTATAGGAGCGATAACGGGCGCAGCGTTGTTCTTTCTGCCATTTTTTATCCTGCGCGGGTTTCTTTTTATCCTGTTTATCGGGTTTGTTATCCGGCTCATCGCTTTTGGCAGATGGCGCCACCGCGGCTTTGGCGGTCGCGGTTTCAATCCGGCGTTCGCCGATAAAATCCGCAACATGAGCGATGAAGAGTATAACAATTTCAAACAAAAATTTCAAAACGGGTTCGGCAGAGGTTACGGGAGCAATAAACCCGAAACGATCATCACCGTAGATTAACCAATCATTATAAAACAAACATCATGAAACGAGGAAGCTATTTTTTCATAGCGTTTATAAGCGCAGCCATCACATTCGGATGCCTTACGGCTTTTGTAAACCCCAAATACAGCGGAATGCGATATGGCTATGGCATGCACGGAGGCTGGCATCGCGGTTATTACAACAGGTATGATCCATACCGCAATTATCCGCCGCCTTATTACCTCAATCCCGACAGCGGTTATTTTAACCGGCGTCAGCCCGGTAATTATCAACATCAGTAATCAATAAAATACAAATACTATGTACGGAAAATGGAACATGGCAGGTGAGCATCCTGCCTTTACAAAACAAGCTCATCGGTTTAACAAATTTGCCAGAGGTGGCTGGATGCCTGGCTTTCGCCGCCCGAAATACAATGTGCCGGTAAACATTGCCGAAACAGAAAACACGTTTGACGTGTATGTGTATGCACTCGGCTTTGATAAAGAAAACATCAAAGTTTCTGTTACCGATGGTTTGTTGCACATCAGCGGCACACGCACACCGGACGAAAACAATCTGCCCAGCTTCATCAGCCAGGAATATCCCATCAAATCATTTGAAAGGGTAGTTCGGCTAAATGAACAGGTAGATACAACAAGCATCAATGCAAAACAGGAAAACGGTGTGTTAATCATCACTTTGCCCAAGACAGCCGACGCACAAAAGCCGGCTCAGGAAGTAAAGATTGATTAGGTTTTTTTAACCACAGAAGCACAAAGCGCACAAAGGTTCATGAAGATTTTTCTTTGTGAACCTTTGTGTTTTTACGTTATTCTAAGCATAGTGAAACATTTTGTTGGTAATTATAAATTATGATTGAATAAAGCCGACAGATTTATTTCTTATATCAGCATCTGTTGTATAATAAAGATTGCTTTTTCCGCAAAGACGGATGTATTGTAAAATCTCTCTATCAAATTCAAATATCCAGATTCATAACTCATAATTTATAATTTCCCTCCTACTTTAGCGGCATGACGCCGCACTCACACGAATATTTTATGTATCATGCGCTTCGCGAAGCGCAGAACGCGTATGAGGCAGAAGAAGTTCCGGTGGGCGCCGTAATCGTTATTAATAATAAAATTATCGCCCGCGCCTGCAACCAGGTTGAAATGCTGAAAGACCCGACGGCGCACGCCGAAATTCTTGCCATAACATCGGCATGTCATTTTCTGGGCGCCAAATATTTGCCGCAGGCTACGTTATATGTAACCGTAGAACCCTGCCTGATGTGTTGTGGCGCGTTGTATTGGAGCAAACTTGCGCAGGTGGTATTTGGAGCGAAAGACGATAAAAACGGATATAAGAACATTACGAAAGACACCTTTCCGTTTCACCCGAAAACAAAAATTATTACCGGCGTCTTAGCCGAAGAATGCGCTGACCTGATGAAAAATTTTTTTAAGCAACGCCGGAAATGATATAAGCTGTCAGCTATCAGATGTCAGTTGACAGTTGACAGTTGACTGTTGACTGTTGACATCTGACAGTTGACAGTTGATATCTGACGGTTGACAGTTGATATCTGACGGTTGCTTCCTGATAGCTGACATCTGACAGCTCATCACTTCCTACAACAAACTGTTATTATTTCTGTTAATTAAACCTTATATACAATTTGCTTTTGCACACTTTGTTTATTCAGTTTATTTCGTTCAAATTTGCAACGCTATCTGATAACAACGATTTACAAATTTTTTATCCCAAACATATAAATGGCACTTTTTAATTTTTTTACCCAGGAGATTGCAATGGATCTGGGTACGGCAAATACGCTTATTATTCACAATGAAGAAATTGTAGTTAACGAACCGTCCATCGTTGCTTTAAACCGCAACAACCCGAAAGAAGTATTGGCAGTAGGCAAACGCGCCCTGCTGATGCACGAAAAAACGCACGAAAGCATCCGCACCGTTCGCCCGCTGAAAGATGGCGTAATTGCCGATTTTAATGCCGCCGAGCTGATGATTCGCGAGATGATTAAAATGATTTACCCGAAAAAACCCATTTTTCCGCCAAGCTGGCGCATGATGATCTGTATTCCGAGCAGCATTACCGAAGTGGAAAAACGCGCGGTGCGCGATAGCGCCGAGCAGGCAGGCGCCAAAGAAGTATATTTATTGCACGAACCGATGGCTGCTGCAATCGGCATCGGGATAGATGTGGAAGAGCCGGTGGGCAACATGATTATTGACATTGGCGGCGGAACAACGGGCATTACCGTAATTGCGTTGGCAGGTATTGTGTGCGATCAGAGCATCCGCATTGCGGGCGATGAATTTACCATGGACATTATGGAAGCTTTGCGCCGCTATCATAGCCTGTTGATTGGCGAGCGCACAGCAGAACAAATTAAAATACAAATCGGTGCTGCCATGAAAGACCTGGAAGTGCCGCCGGACGATTTGCCCGTAAACGGCCGCGACCTGGTAACCGGTATTCCCAAACAGATTATGGTGAGCTACCAGGAAATAGCCGAAGCATTGGACAAAAGCATTTTTAAAATAGAAGAAGCCGTATTAAAAGCGCTGGAAACCACACCGCCCGAACTGGCTGCCGACATTTACCGGCGCGGTCTATATCTTACCGGCGGCGGCGCTTTGTTGCGTGGGTTAGACAAGCGGTTGAGCCAGAAAATAAAGCTGCCTGTGCACATTGCCGACGATCCGTTAAAAAGTGTTGTGCGCGGCACCGGCATCGCCTTAAAACACTATCAGCGTTATCCGTTTATAATGAGATAAAAAGGTATGAGGTGCGGGGTATGAGGTATGAGTTTCGTAGCATTACCTCATACCTCATACCTCAAAATCCCACACCTTCTCCATGCGTAATATATTTCTGTTCATACGACGCTTTTTTGTACTGTTTGTATTTTTGGTGTTGCAGGCGCTTTGCATTCTTACGCTTGTAAATTACAACCAGACATATGAAGCTTATTTTGCCGGTTCTGCCAATGAAGTTATCGGGCGCTTAAATAGTCAGTATAATAAGGTGCATGAATATTTTACCCTAAAACAAACCAACCAACAACTGGCGCAGCAGAATAGAGAATTGCTTACCCTTTTGCATCTTACCGACAGCGTATCAGACACCGCCGATATTACACATATTGATTCTCTTTTGCGCGATACGCTGGGCCGTATCCGCCGGTTTGAATTTATGGAAGCCCGTGTGGTAAACAATTCCGTTACCGAAGAAAACAATTTTATAACCATCAACCGCGGCGCTCAACAAGGCGTACTGAAAGACATGGGTGTATTGGGCCCGAATGGCGTGGTTGGTAAAATTATTCTGGCAGGCGATAATTATAGCGTTGCCATGAGCCTGCTCAATCATAATTCTCATGTAAGCACCATGCTGATGAGAGATTCTACCAATAGCGGATACATAGACTGGGATGGGAAAAATGCAGCTTATGTAACCATGCACAATGTTCCGAAAAGCGCTAAAATAAAAAACGGCGATACGGTGCTGACCAGCAATTTATCCGGCAACTTTCCGCCGGGCATGATGGTAGGAACGGTAGCCGGAATTTCCATTGACCCGTCTTCTGCCTTTTATACTTTGCGCCTGCAAACGGCTACCAATTTTTACAATCTGCAATATGTTTATTTAATTAAAAATACAAGGTGGGAAGAGCAGCGCAAACTGGAAGCGCAGATACCCAAAAATGAACCATGAGCAGCTTACTAAAAAATATCGTTCGCTTTGTTTTATTCATTCTCGTGCAGGCTTTCGTGCTGAATAAAGTGCCGGCATTGCATCAGTTTGTAAAACCATGGCTATATTTTTTATTTATTCTCTGGCTTCCGTTTTCCTTTTCACGCCTTGGCTTACTGCTGATTGCGTTTGTGTTTGGGCTAACGATGGATTATTTTACCAATACACCCGGCTTACACGCGGCACCTTGTGTGCTGATTGCTTATGTGCGCCCGTTTATTATCAACTTATTATTGCCGCAGGAAAAGAATGAAGTAAGCTATGCAGAACCAAGTATGAAGAGCTTAGGCGTTACGCCTTATTTTCTCTATGCTTTGTTGCTTACTTTGCTTCACAACGCATATTTAATTTTTATTGAGTGGATGCAGTTTGGCAACATTCTTTATTTTATAGCAAAACTGGGCGCTACCACCGGCGTAAGCATGTTGCTGATTTTTATTACCGAGCTGCTGTTTCCGCGTAAGGCAAAGTACAGAACCAATGCGGCGTAAAAGGTAAGAAAGCTGGGTAAAGATGTTATCCGTTTTCCGTTTGCATAATTGTTTATTTCCCGACGGCTTTTTTTCGTAAAAAAAATGCTGTACAGCGAATCATGTTTTATATAAACCTGTGTTCCATTACCTTGCAAGCCTGACGCTTTTCTTTAGTTTTTATAAGCAAGTCAATAATAAAAAGAAAATATACACAATGAAAAAACTTCTCTTTGCCGTAACTTCACTCATTGCATTAACTGCCCCGGCGCAAACCGCCACGTACGATCAGCACGAAGCGTTCGCACCTCTTTTTTATCCCGCCTACGGCGATGAAGTGCGTGCTGCCGACGGCACGCCCGGACCAAAATACTGGCAAAACCGCGCCGACTATAACATCAGTGCCACACTCGACGACTCGCTAAATTCAATTGATGGTAATGTAACCATTTCTTATACCAACAACAGCCCGCAATCGTTGTCTTTTGTATGGCTGCAATTGGATCAGAACATTTATAAACTGCAATCGCGCGCCGTAGCAACAACGGCGTTGGGCGGCGGCAGATGGGCAAACCGCAACAGCTTCGACGGCGGGTACAATATCAAATCGGTAGCGGTTGTTCAGAATGGCAAAACTACCAATGCCAATTACCTCATCAGCGATACACGGATGCAGATAAAGCTTGATAATGACATCAAAGCGCAAGGGGGCGCCATACAATTTAAAATTGAATACAGCTTTGTAGTTCCTGAATACGGTACCGATCGTTTGGGTAAATTGAAAACGAAAAACGGCTGGATAGACGAAATTGCCCAATGGTATCCGCGCATGTGTGTGTATGACAATGTGTATGGCTGGAACACCTTGCCGTATTTGGGACAAGGAGAATTTTATCTGGAATACGGGAACATAGATTATAGCGTGAGCGTTCCGGCGGGTCAGATTGTGGTTGGCTCCGGCGAATTACAGAACCCGAATGAAGTATTAACCAAAGAGCAAATAGCTCGCTGGAACAAAGCGAAGAACAGCGATTCAACCGTAATGATTCGCACGATTGATGAAGCCAACGCCGCTTCGCAAAGCAATACCAAACGTACCACGTGGAAATTTCGCTGTATCAACACGCGCGATGTAGCCTGGGCTTCTTCTGCAGCATTTGTATGGGATGCGGCGCGCATGAATTTGCCCGGTGGTAAAAAGGCAATGGCAGCAAGCGTATATCCTGCAGAAGTGGCAGGCGACAGCGCATGGAGCCGGTCAACCGAATATGTAAAAGGCGCCATCGAATTTTACTCGAAATATTTATATGAATTTTCTTATCCCGTTGCCACCAATGTAGCCGGTGTTGTAGGTGGAATGGAATATCCGGGTATTGTATTCTGCGGCTCGCGGGCAAAGCGCGGCAGTTTGTGGGGCGTTACGTCGCATGAATTTGGTCATAACTGGTTTCCGATGATTGTAGGCAGCAACGAGCGCAAATTTCCGTGGATGGATGAAGGCTTTAATACTTTTATCAATACCAGAGCGGACAGCGCGTTTCATAACGGCGAATATTTAGACAGCAATGCGGCAAACCTGATGCGATACAGCCGCTATTTTTACAACGACAGCGCGGAAAGTATCTTTACGGTTCCCGATGTTACAACGGGCAGAAATTTAGGTGCGGTGGCGTATGTAAAACCCGGCGCCGGCTTAACGATGCTGCGCGATAATATCTTAGGCAAAGGCAGGTTCGACAGCGCGTTCAGCTATTACGTGCACCAATGGGCGTTTAAACACCCAACGCCTTACGACTTTTTTCATTGCATGGAAAATTACAGCGGAGAAACATTGGATTGGTTCTGGCGCGGCTGGTTTATGAATCAATGGAAAATAGATCAGGCGGTAGAAAGCGTGCAGCCGGTTGACCGTCGCGATCCTTCGCAGGGCAGCATTGTTACGGTGCAAAACTTAGGTCAGTTGCCAATGCCAGCCGTGATTGAGATTGTGGAAGCCAATGGTAAAAAAACAAACATCACGCTTCCGGTTGAAGTGTGGCAGCATGGCGGCACCTGGCGCTTCAGATATAACAATACAAGTCCCATTACCAAAGTGCTTGTTGATCCGGATAAAAACTATCCCGACACCAACAGAGGAAATAATGTGTTTCCGAATGAGTAAGTATAAACCGGTATTTTATACTTTATCCGGTTTTAATGATTTTCGCTATTACAACGTAATACAGAGAAGCAGAATGCAGATTGATAAAACTTTCTGCTTTTCTGTGTTACCATCACGTTTTTTTAAGTGAAAACTTACAGAATAATTTGTCTTACCAAGTTATAACGTAAAGAAAGCTTTGCTTACGTTGTAATCGAATCGCAGATAAAATCGGGTATGATGCCGGACGATTGTATCTGCAGCTCAACAGCATCAGCGCGCGTGTTTCCCGATAAGACAAGGGTTGTTTTTATACCGAATTTATTGCCGCCTAAAATGTCGGTATTCAGGTTATCGCCCACCATTAAAATATCTTCTTTTGCAAATTTGCCAAACAGGTTTACATCCTCAAACGCATAGATGAACATTTGCGTGTCGGGCTTGCCAAAGTGAATGAACTTTTTATTCAGAATGCTTTCTACCAGTTTGGCAATGCCGCCTGTGGCAACGGCAACATCGTTTTTTGATACCGGATAAATTTTGTCTGAGTTGGCAACAATAACCGGAATGTTTATTTTTCTGAGCAGGTTGATGGTTTTATTGATGTCATAATTCCAGTCGAAGCCTTCATCATCTAAAAAAACAAAGGCGGAAACAGCATCTGTATCAGCCATATCAATATCGCTTACGGCAATGTGCTCGAGCCCGGATTGAAGAATATAATGAGCCGAATTTTCGGTGCCCAGATATGCAATTTTACCACTGTTTATTTTTTGCTGTAAAAAGTCCCGCGCCATCATACCGGAGGTAATGATTTCGGAATCGCTGATATTGCGCAAACCCAATGCAGCAAAGCTTTCTGCCTGCTGCTGCTGGCTTCGCGACGCGTCGTTGGTAAGAATGCGGATGGCAATATTTTTACGGCGCAAAAAATCAATGGTTCCGGGCACGCCGGATATCAATCCGTTATAATTTTTTAATACGCCATACGAATCTAAAAACACAGCTTTAAAATCTTTGGCAAGAGAGAGAAACGAACTGTGCTTCATGTGCGTTGCATTATAGTTTCAGCGTTTGCAAAAGTACACCGGCGTTGAAGGTTTTGTCTAACGAAGGCAGATAAATTTCAAAAGCTTCTTTCTGTAATTTGGTAGCAAATATTTTATGAAAAAAATATCTGCCGTCTTTCAATACGTAATTTAAAATAAAGAAACGGTACGCTTCTTTTAAGAACCTGATTTCCGGTTCCGTTAACGGATATGCCTGATGGTAATGTTTCAGAAATATGATAAAGCGATCTTCCATCAACGGGTTTGCATAGTAGCTGAATATCGTGCGGTCGCCAACATCGGAAGATACGCGGCTTAAAAAATAAAAATCAAGCATGCGCGAGCCTATGCGAAACCAGTCATAGTCCCATCGCGAAAAAAGTTTCATGGATGGCGTAACCGAAAAGTTGCCGATGTTCCAGTCAACAAACACAGGTATTTTATCCCATTGCTGCGCTGCCAGCTTATGTGTATTTTCTAAAAACAAACCGGCTTGTTTTCGTATTTCATCCGTATGCAGTCGAAATTCATAACGTCCTTCTTCGGTATCAAGAATCTGCAGCAAGCTATCTATGTCCGTCTCTAATGTTTTAGACGATGGCGGCAGCGTATTGCGGATAGAATGACACGCTTTATGAAACATCGCTACCTGCGTTGCCAGCTTTGCAATTTGTTCTTCGCTCAGCCGGCGCGGCAGTTTTTTCTTGATTTCAATCGGGCGGTAAAATACAACCCACGCATCAATTACATTGCTTTGATGATGATAGACAAACAAATACTTTCCTTTGGCCAGCGAGCGCGCCAGAAAATTTTCAAACGGCGCAGGAAGGTTGTTGGATAAGGTATCAATGATGCTGTGATCTTCTACAAAATGATTGAATGTGCCGAAGTAAGATAATTTGGCGATGATGAAATTGTTATCGCTGAACGTGATGCGATACACATGATTGGTAGATACGCGCGCGCTGATGTCGGTGATGCGGATGATGTTTCGCGTATCATCATACGCCGACCAGGCATGCCGGATGATTTCGGTAAAATCAATATGCGTCATATCGCCTGCAATCTGCTGTTGTATTGTATTTATAGTAGCCATCGTTAGATATTATTGACAGATGAATGTCGCGCAGTTAACGCAGATTTTCGCTGATAATACAATTTATTTCTGCGAAAATCTACATTATCTGCGGGCTGACCTTTTATTCATTTCTCTATATAATTTCAAAATATCTTTTCAACTCCCAGTCGGTTACGGCTTGTTCATATTGCTGCGTTTCCCATTGTCTTGTTTTTATAAAATGATCTGTAAACGCTTCGCCGAATAACTGACCGGCAAGAGGTGAATCTGTCATCGCCTTCACTGCATCCTTCAACGTTTTGGGTAATTTTGCGTGTTGTGTATTCTGATATTCATTGCCCATTGTTGCAGCAAGGGTTAGTTCAAGTTTTTTTTCTATTCCGTATAAACCGGAAGCAAGACTTGCCGCCAAAGACAAATACGGGTTTGCATCTGCGCCGGGCACGCGCGTTTCAAGCCGCATGGAAGCATGACTGTGATTAATGACACGCAACGCCGTAGTTCGGTTTTCAATTCCCCAGCTTACCGACGTAGAAGACCAAGCGCCTTCTACAAAACGCTTGTAGCTGTTGATGGTAGGCGCATACATGGGCATGATATGAGGCAAACAATACAATTGCCCGGCAATGTAATGCTTTAATAAATCGCTTATTTTATGTTCATTCTCTTTGTTATAAAATAAATTTTCGGTTTTATCTTCATTCCATAAGCTTTGATGTATGTGACCGCTGCAGCCGGGAAACCGGTTGCTCCATTTTGCCATAAAGCAAGCCATCAAACCATGTTGCGAAGCTATTTCTTTTACACCCGTTTTAAACAGCACCGCACGGTCGCCGGCTTCTAAAATATCGGTATAGTCTATCGCCGCTTCGCTGACGCCGTCGCCGGTTTCGGTATGCAAACCTTCCAATGGAACATCGAACTCACGAAGCGCATTAAAAAGCTGGTTGTAGTAAGCTTGTTGCTGCGATAAGCGCAACACCGAATAGCCAAACATGCCGGTGGCAAAAGGTTGCGGCGAAGCATACTGTTTATCTTTTAACTGCTGCGGCGTTTCTTTAAAATTATACCACTCAAACTCTTTGGCAAACAAAGGTGTAAAGCCTTTGTCTAAACACTGTTGCCGTATGGTTTTCAGCAGCGTTCTCGGGCAGGCGGCAGAAAATTGCGACTCGCTGAAATCGGCAAGAAAAAAAGGCGTGTTATCGTTCCACGGTATGTTGCGAAACGTTTGTAAGTCTATTGTTGCCAGCGCATCGGGATAGCCGGTGTGCCAGCCGCTAAGTGTTGTGTTATCATACACAGCATCTGTTGCATCCCACCCGAATATCACATTGCAAAAACCTAACTTTTCATCTAAGCCTTTCAGCAGTTTGGCTTTGCTGATAATTTTTCCACGCAATACGCCGTCTGTATCGGTAACCGCATACATAATTTTTTCAGATGGCAGGGCGGCTATTTTTTTTAGCCATTCATTATTATTCGTCATTTGCAACCGAAGATTGTATACTGAGGCAAAGGTGATGATATATTTTTGAAGTAGTTTGAACCATGATTTTGTATAATTTATCTCATTCGGAAGATTTGCATTTTGTTATGGCAGAAAGAATTGTGCCTTGCAACGTTTATGAAATTCATATAAATCTCTGTAACTGCCGTTTTATGGCATCTTCCCAATCAGATCAATCACATAACATCGCGGTTATGGCTTCACCGGGTTCTTCATTTTATCGCCTTGCAAAGCCGTATCTGCCGCGGGTTGGTTTGTTGCGGACGCCGTTGCCTTCGGCGTTTTGCAGGCAAATAATAAACAGGAAGCGGTTATGATGATGAATAATTTTTTCATAGATAATATTTATAAAGCATTAGTCAATTTTGCTGCCAATGCAACCGGCCTGATGTTGGCAAGGTTAAATGCGGCATGTCAGCAACAAACATTCATATCGGCACTTCGGGCTGGAGCTACCGGCACTGGAGAGAAATCTTTTATCCAAAAGGCGTAAAACCGGCCGATTATGTAAGCTATTATGCGCAGCATTTTTCCACCACCGAAATTAATACTACGTTTTATCATTTGCCGCGGTTATCAACCGTACAGAACTGGTCGGATAAAGTGCCGCATTCCTTTCGGTTTTCTATAAAAATGAGCCGCTTTCTTACGCAAACAAAACGCCTGAAAGAGCCGGAAGAACCATTGGAACGGTTTTTTGCCGCCATAGAACCGGTGAAGCATTTATGCGGTATGATATTGCTTCAGTTGCCACCTTCGTTATCATTCGGTTATGACAGAGCCGATTATCTTTTTTCATTATTAAAAAAAGAATACAAACAATACCGGTTTGCGTTAGAAGTGCGTCATCATTCCTGGCTTGAAGTGGACGCCATCAGCTTATTAACAAAGTACGACATTGCCTTCGTCATTTCGCAATCGGCTAATAAGTTTCCATATGCGGAAATGATTACGGCAAAAAATATTTATGTTCGCTTTCACGGTCCGGATGCTTTATACGCGTCATCGTACAGCGATGAATCTTTGCATTATTATGCAGCGCGTTTTTTGCACTGGCAGAAGGAAGGATATAAAGTGTGGGCTTATTTTAATAATGACATCAATGGTCATGCAATTGCAAATGCCAATACATTACAAACAATTTTGCAACAAACATCAATATAAATGCTGGCGCAAACAACAGATTATATAAAACAGCTTTTTGGTACGGCGACTAACAAATCCAATTCGCGTAAAGAACGAATGTTTAACCCGGCGTATTCGCCCAAGCGACAGGATGCAAAAAATGTAAAAATATGCGTGTATGAATATGATGGCAGCGATATTCGGATACATTATTTAAAAACACCGGAAGAAACATTCGCTTTTAAAGACAATGCCTGCATATGCTGGATAAATATTGACGGCATTCGCAAAAATGAAGTAAATGAAGTGTGTAAATTTTTCGGGGTGCATCCGTTGATTGAAGAAGACATTCTCAGCGTTGGTCAGCGCCCGAAGATGGATGAGTTAGATGACATTATGTATTGCCTTTTAAACATGCTCTATTTTAATGACCGGACCATTACGGCCGAACAGGAGCAGATAAGTATTATTTTAGGAAAAAATTTTGTGCTTACATTTCAGGATGATGCCGATCGCGATGTATTTACTCAGCTTCGCGATCGCCTGAAAATGAACGGCAGCAAGGTTCGCAATGCGCGCGCCGATTATCTTGCCTATTCATTAATTGATATGATTGTAGATCATTATTTTATTGTGATGGATAAACTGAGCGAACGAATGGAAGCCGTAGAAGAGGAAATTATTCATGGTAGTAACGTAAACTCGCTGGCGCAAACCAACCGGCTGCGCAAAGAATTGATTGTATTACGCAGAAATATATTGCCGGTTCGCGATATGATCGGCAGCATCATTCGCAGCGACAGCGATTTGCTGAACGAAAAAGTCTTGCGCTATTTTAAGGATGTTCAGGATCATATCACACAGGCTGCCGACATGGTAGAAAACTACCGGGATATGATGAATAACATGCAGGATTTATACCTCAACAAAGCCAATATCAAGATGAACGAAATTATGAAAGTGCTGGCCATCGTAACCTGCCTGCTGGCGCCCGCCACCGTTATCGGCGGCATCTTCGGGATGAACTTCGACCGCATTCCGTGGCTGCACAACCAATACGGCTTTTGGATTGCCGTTTTGCTGATGCTGCTGATACCGGTGTATATGATTTATGTCTTTAAAAAAAAGGGATGGTTTAAAAAAACATAGTGGTTGCAAAATCAGTCTGTGTTTATTCTATCCAATTCACATCGCAAATCGCAAGCGGCGCAACCCGCACGAGTGCTGCTTTTGCCGGGTCGGCGGGTATGTCTATCAGGTAAATGGTAAAAGGTTTTGCCTCCGTTTTGGAAAGCAGACTGCTAACCGGAAAAGATGCCGTTTTGCAGCTTGTTTTCATTTCTTTTTGCAGCAAGGTATTGCGTTGCCGGTTCATAATCAGGATGGTTCTTTTAAAGCTGGTATCGCGTTCCGAAAAAAAAATTTTAATGTCGCCTTTGCTGTTTTTTGATAGCCGAACTGATGCCGTGCTATCTAAAGAAGCCGATGCTATTTTTGTCTTATTCACATACAATTGCCAGTCGGAAGAAGGTTGCGCCATTGTAAAAGAAGGTAACGACAGAAGAAATATAACAATTGTTTTTTTAAACATATACACTTGATTTGGGAAACAAAAAACCGTTTCAGTTGTGTGAGACTGAGACGGTTTTTTATATGAATGGTTACATTACCCGGTTATTCTTTTACAATTTTAAACGATTCTGTATGATCTTTTGTTTGCACTTTCATTATGTAAACCGCTTTGCTTAACGAAGACGTTATAATTTCTTTATGACCCGCCACATTGCTTTGCGTTTTATACAATACTCTGCCGCTCATATCAGTAATAATGATATTGACGCTTTGCGATGATGTGTTGCCAAAATCCAGCATCAGCTTATCTCTTACCGGATTGGGATACACTTTTACAAATTGCGTTGCAGGCATGGTGTCAATTACATCGGCCGGTACAACGATGCCGGCAAGGCTGATATAGGAAACATTACCCGCGTTATCAGATTGTTTGATGCGGTAAAAATATTTGTTGCCTTTCATGATGGTCGCATCATCATACGCATATTCGTTCGAAGCCATATTTTTAGCAGTAACAGTAGCGATTTTGGTAAATGTAACGCTATCGGCGCTGCGCTGCACTTCAAACGGAAGCTCGTTTATTTCATCTACCGTTTTCCAGTTAAGCGATATGGCATTTCCGTTTAATGCGCCCGTAAAAGAAATCCAGGTAAACACAGGCTGTGCGTTGGTAGAATCAACCAATACAAACTGCCCGAAACCGGTAATAACAGCTTTGTAAGTAATAAAACCTTCGGTTGACAAGCGGTTATCAACGGAAGTCGGGTTAATAATAACAGCCTGATCGGAAGACAGATTGCCGGATAAAGCCGTTCCGTTTTTCACTTTCAGAATCTTCAGATTGCCGGCTCTGTTTCCCCATGCTGCCATTTCATCTGCGGTATAATAAAAAGTAGCTGTGTAAGATGTGGCGGCATCTTCGGTAGCAGGCTTTATGGTAATTACTTTTTTGGTTCTGTTTACACTTGCGCCATTTATAGAAATAGCCGGCTTGTCGTTTCCGGCTTCGCTTACCGCCGCACTTACATTTAATATGTTGGCAGAAGCCAATGAAATGTCGGCAACAATATTATTATCTGTGCTTCTGAATTTGTTGGTCGTGCCCGGCGGCACATCAAAACCAAAACTTGACGAAACATTGGTTTCAATGCTGTAAGGTTCGGCGCTGAGCGAAACATCATCTACATTAAAACCGGGGTCGCCGCCGGTTTTTGCGGTATCGCTTTCCCAGTAAAAAGCGATGTTGAATTTTTTACTGAGAATACCTGCCGGAACGGGTAAAGAAAGTGATGCCGTGCGGGTAGAAGTAGTGCCGTAATAGGGACCGCTGCCCGTAAAGCCCTGCGCTCCCCAGAAGTAAAGGCTGCCATCACCTATGTCATATAACACATAGCCATGATCATCTGCATTGCCTTTTACACTGTACTTAAATTTGAGCGTGTCTATTGAGCGGTATTGCAAGGGGTTGATCTCAGGTGATAATAATTCTGCCGCGCCCGATTCGCCTTTTGTGTAAATGTTCGGCTTTGTGGTTCTGTTGTTGGTAATGTGCGCCGCTTTGCCACTGCCGCCCGCGCTGCCGTTTGTGCTTGCCACAAAAATGTTGGGATAGTCGTTAGAGATAAAAGAGCCCCAGCCCTGCGGTACCAATCCGTTTGCCGGAATGTTTTCAAATTTTTCGTCCAGAATATTCACCACGCTTTTGCCGGCGAATATAATGTCATCATCATCGCTTTCGGTAATAAGAATAGATTGCGAAGCGGTATCCTTCACCACGCCCGAACCCGCAATAGAATAGCTTACGTTTAATGTTCTGTCGCCGTCAACGGTGGCATTATCAAACAGCCTTATTACAACCGGCTTAAAGGCATCTCCTTTTGCAAACGTCAGGGTTGGCGTAAGCACCTGATATTGGGTATTGTTTGCAGCCGTGCCGGTAACTTTAATGGTAACAGTAGCTGCGCCGCTTGCCTGATATTCGGTATTTAGGTTTAGCAAAATATCTTTATAGCGCGGATAAGTGCCCGTAGTTCCGGTCTCTGATGTAATAATTTCGCCTTCGCAGCCTGCGAATGATATTTTGTTGCTGCCCGATACCGCTACAAAGCCAACATTTGAAGTTGGCAGATTTACGCGTCGCGGACTAAACAGCATTACGGTTTGCATCCTGTCAACCTGATCTGCGGTAAATGTGTTTAGCACTTCATCATCACTGTAATCCATATAATTTTCAAACATTTCATCCGCAGTGCCGCAATTGTTGGGTTTCGGGTGAACGGGTTTGCCATAATTGGCATCTTCTTCCACCGGCGTATCATCTACATAATCGTTACCGCAATTTTCATCGCCCCAGGTATGGCGAAGCCCAAAAAAATGGCCCAGCTCGTGCGACAGCGTTTTTCCTTTGCCCCAGCCTACGTCGCAGGTTTGCGGACGAAACAAACTTCCTGCGGTTGTATGATCTATTACCACACCAGCTGTTTTGTTGTTCTCGGCCGGGTTAGCGGCCAGCCCGTCTAATGTTGAGGCTACCGGGAAAGTGGAAAAACCCAGCAGTTTACCCGATCCGCCGTTGTTCATGGCCGGAACCAGCCATACATTCACATACCTTTCAGGATCCCAGATAGATTGCGGTTTAATGGTATCGGCAATATAGTCGCGCGTCCAGCCTTTGGTGCCCGGCGCCTTCCAGCCCTTGCTGCTTCGGTTGATGCGCTCAATGCCCGACTCGGCTAATACGGCGCCCGATGGATTTTTTTGCGCCAGCACAAACTGTATTCCTGTTGCCGCCGCCACTTTATACGGGCTGTTGGAAAGATTTGCATAATCTTTATTCAACTGCAATACCTGCTGCTGAATAAGCGCCTGAGAAATATTGCTGCCCTCGCCTTCCGCTTCTCCATCATAAAGCACATGAAAAACAAGCGGCACAACATAAGGCTTCACTTCAACACGTTCGCTTTTGCGTTCATCGGTTTTCCGCTTCAGCCAGTCTTCAAAACCCGCATCTGTTTTTGGGGCATAGCACCGGACAACTTTTGGCGCGATTCCTTTTATCGGTTTTATCTGCGCTGATAGTTGCCATGTAATAAAAGCAGTCAGGAATAATAGCAAGTTCTTTTTTCTCATACCAATAAATTAGTTGACCGTTATTGTATAACGCAACCATTGAAATAAATTATGTAATTGCAGCAGTATTTACAGAAATGTTTTGCAGGATTCATCTTTATGAACAAAACAACATTTGCTTCTTTTGCTTTGTAAAAAATGAGTATAAAAATAAATGTTTCCGGTTACAGGGCGCAAATTTTTTATTTTGCTTTCCGATGCCTGTTTTTGTTTTCATAAAACAATGATTGAAACAGGCATTTTATCATTCATTTTTGTACGCATGATTATGAAAATCCGGGTTGGATGCGTGATGCTGTTACTGCTATTCGTTTTACATGGCGGAAAATTAGCGGCGCAGGAACTGAAAGACGATTCTGTTTTACGGATCTATGGTAACGCAGCTAATGTGAAAGCAGACAGCGTTGTACGCCTGATAAAAATAAAGACCGGTCTGAAACAATTTTTTAAGCGGCATTATCAGCAAAAAATCATAAGACAAATAAGCGATGATTGGTTTATTGTAAAAAATAATGCGCAACTGTTAAGCGATACATCTGTCATGGTGGCTCAGTACAATGCCGGTTACAACTGGAAATTATCGCCCGCCATGTTGCGTGTTTATAAAAGCCTGCCACCGAAACGCTTATTTACATTTCTGCTTCAGACCAGCGACAGCGCTTTTTATACAATGCCTGTTTTTCAAAAAGCAGGTTGCAAAATTGTTTCAAAGGATGAACTTACCAAAACAATTCAGTTAACCGCATCGTTATCGTTTGTTACACATAATCTGATTGATGATCCGCGCATCATTTTCATTGATATAAAGATGCCGCCAAAAGAGGAAATGGTAATTAACGATTACGATAACAGCGTAAACGCAATCAATCTGCTTGCTGCCACATATCCTGATGTTACCGGCGCAGGCTTGTCTGTTTCGGTAAAGGAAAATTTATTCGACACGACTGATATAGACTTTGCAGGGCGTTATCTGCCTACAGCAAACAGCAGTGCAAGCATTACAACTCATGCTACCACAATGGCAACGCTTATCGGCGGCGGCGGCAACTCGTTTCGTACGGGTAAAGGCGTTGCGCCGGGAAGCCGGCTTTCTTCATCAGATTTTGCCAACCTGCTGCCCGACAGCGACAGCAGCTATGCGCAATATCATACCTCCGTTCAAAATCATTCTTACGGCACAAGCGTTGAAAATTTTTATGGTGCAGATGCAGTTGCTTTCGATCAGAGTCTTATTGCTCATCCAAATCTTGTATATGTATTTTCGGCAGGCAATTCGGGCACGCTTGCCGCCAGCGACGGGCAATACAAAAACACAACTGGGTTTGCCAACCTGACCGGCAGTTTTAAGCAGGCGAAAAATGGTATTACCGTTGGTTCGGTTGATTCGTTTTATCGTATTCCGGCTGCCAGTTCCAAAGGCCCGGCTTACGACGGTCGCATAAAACCAGAACTGGTAGCGTATGGTAACGACGGCAGTTCCGGTGCGGCGGCCATCACATCGGGAACCGCACTGGCTATTCAATCGGCTTACGGCAAACTTCATCACGATTCGTTGCCCGCCAGCGCGCTGGTAAAAGCTGTTTTAGTTAACAGTGCAGACGATATTTTTAATGAAGGTCCTGATTATTATTCCGGATATGGAAACGTAAATGCTTACAAGGCTGTTCAAACCATAAATTCGGGTACCTATTTTTCGGGCAATGCGCAGCAAAACAGTGTTGACAGTTTTGTTATTTCTATTCCCGACCGTATAAAAAATATAAAAATCACGTTGGTGTGGAACGATGCGCCAGCGCTGGCAAATGCTTATACGGCTTTGGTAAACGACCTTGATTTATCGGTTAAAAAAAGAGGCAGCAACGGGTTGTGGCTGCCATGGGTGTTAAACAGCGAACCGGATAGCACCACGCTATTATTGCCGCCGCAAAGAAGGCGCGACAGCCTGAACGTAGTTGAGCAAATTACGCTATCGAAACCCGAAAAAGGCGATTATGAAATTTATATAAAAGGTTATAATGTAGCTGCTGCCTTGCAGCCATATTCTGTGGTGTTTGAGACAGATACAACGAACACGTTTCAATTCAGTTCGCCTTCGGCAGACGATCATGTTGCGGCAGGCGAAAAAGGCATCATTCGCTGGCGCAATACGTATGAAAACGAAACCGGCAGGCTGCAATACAGCACAGATAAAGGCGCAAGCTGGCAATTAATTCATGATGCCGTTTCAGTAACCCAAAACTATTATGCCTGGCAGACGCCCGATACATCTGTTGTTGCGCTAATGAGAATGACAATCGGCAGCCAGACTTATACCTCTGATACATTCGATTTTTCAAAGCGGTTGCTGCCGCAGGTTGTTATCAATTGCAGCGACTCGGTTATCGTAAAATGGAATGCGTTAGCCGGTATTCACCGGTATCAGATTTTTTTGCTCGGAAATAAATATTTGCAGGATTATGCAACCACAACCGACACAAGTATTGTTATTACAAACAGTACTTCTTCTTACATAGCCGTAGCACCTGTTTTTGCAACCGGAAGAACCGGAATAAAAAGTTACGCTTTCAATTATAAAACACAAGGCGCAGGCTGTTATATCAATAATTTTTTAGCCGATCTTACGGTTGATGATAAAGCCGATTTGCAAGTAACTTTAGGAACCTTATCCGGCGTAGATTCGGTACAGTACCAGCAACTGATACATAATGTTTGGGAAACACTATCGGTAGCCCGATCTATAACCGACAACAGAGTAGAATATGTGTATGATTCTTTGTTAAACGGCATCAATATTTTCAGGGCTGTTGTTTGGGTTAATGGCAGTCAGATTATCAGCCATACGGCTGCCATCACTTATTTTATCGGAACCGATTTTATTGCAAAACCCAATCCATTACCGCAAGGTCAAAATTTATCTGTTTTAAGCAGTACATTGGTTACGGGTGCGTTGGTTATTTATGATGTTTGGGGAAGAAAATTATTGCAACAGGAAATTACAAATGCAAACAACATCATTCGCACAAATACATTATCGAAAGGAGTTTATTTTATAATTATATATGATAACAAACAAGAGGTATATAAGGGCAAATTAATAGTTGAATAAAATGAATGATGGTTTGTAAAAACAAAACGGCTGTTGATTCATCAACAGCCGTTTTGTTTTATGAAAAGAATGATTGATTAATGATAAAGAAAATCCAAGGCGATTACATCGTTCGGATTAAACGGACGATTGGTGCCATCGGTACAAGCCAGCATCCAGCTTCCCGCATCTTTTGGCGTTGAGTTGGTACCCGGAATATAAATAGCGCCTACACCGGCCTGACCTTCGTTGTTGCCCGGAAGGCGAATGCCGCAGCTATATGCCCTGTTTTTATAATCGGTATGGCGCATGCCGATGGTATGACCTACTTCATGAGCGATAACCGTAGCCAGCCACTGAACATCGGTGTTGTTTGTAAAAGTTCCTTTGCGTGAATTTAATGTAATGGGCGAAGCCGGATCGCCGTTGTTGCTCGGGAAGCCCGAAGAACGTCCCAATACACCACCGCCGCCTAAATCGGCACCAATAATATCTATGTCAGCGCCCGAATTGGCAGCCACTCTCTGAAACACAAGGCGCAAACCCAGTGCATTATAACGGGCAACAACGCTGTCGGTAGCCGCATTAAATAAAGCTTTTTGGTTTGGATAAGAATTGGAAATGGTGATTACCCTTGGCAAACCTGAAACCAAATTCGTGGTGCGGTACTGTTCTTCCTGTCCTACAACTAAATTAGGTCCTACCTGTGTTTTACTCAGCGATTCGGCGGAAAAAAACAAGTCGCCTTCTACCAGATAACCGCCGTCAACGGCAGTTATGCCATCCGTGCTGAAGCCTTTGGCGGTCAGCTGGTCAATCACTTCATTGGGAATTTCAGCATACTGCTGAACAGATTTGGCATCATTGGTTTTCTGACAGGAAAAAAACACCGGGCTGGCAAATAATAATGCTACCGGCAATGCGAGTTTCATTTTCATGATTTGTATAATTGTGGTTTTGTGAGACGAATTTTTAGTTTTGGTATTCTCTTACGCCTGTTTAATATCATCTTCCCGAATAAGCTTTAAACAAATCTTAATTAAATTTCAATATTTAGACAGAAGCAGTAAAAATAATAGTTTCTTAATAATTTATAAATATTTTTTTAACAGTATTTCCGGCATTTGAATTTTGCAAACGCAAACGGAATTTTGACAGATAAACTGCTATCGCCGCCTTCATTTTTTGCTTTGATGTTTTGGTATTTGATGATGAAAACGCTCTCAGCTAAATTGTTGCACCCGAACCGGTAAACTGTGTCATTCATCAAAATTGAAAACCAATTTTAATCATTATCTTTTATGCGTGCCGTTATTTTTACGGGATAGGCTTTATCGCCCATAGTTGCATACCAGATAATGCGGTTCATCAGATCATCATTGCCGCCGTCTATGTGGTCAAATTGTTTTTGCATGGATAATTCTGCAAATTTTTTTTCTTTTCCTTTCAACAAACTTATTTCCTTATTCATTTCATTCAGTGGAATCGCATTGGGTAAAACCGTAAAAGCGGATGCCTGTTTTGCCGGCGCAAAACAAGCAAACATCGGCGTTGCCGTTGCGTCAATTTTATTCATCGGCGGAATGCCAAGTATCTGTTCAATGGTTCGCACCATGCAGGTTTGGTTGTAATTGGTATGAATTGTTTTTTGAGAAGAATATGGACTGATTACAAAACCCGTTGTACGATAGGCGGACACATGATCCCATCCGTCCTGCGAATCGTCTTCGGTTACAAAAATGGCCGTACTATCCCAAAACCTGCTGCGGGTAATGGTTTCAACAATTCTTCCTAAGGCAAGATCGTTATCGGCAACGGCAGCACGCGGTGTAGGAAAGCCGGGGCGCAAACCTGATGTATGATCGGCGGGCAGTGCGATGATAAGTAAACCGGGCAACGAATCAACCGCGCTTTGCTCGTATTGGTTCCATTCTTTTATAAAAGCAGATGCGCGGATCTGATCGTTTATTTTATGGTTGTCATAACCGGGATACAGTTTGCTTAAAACAGGCGCAACTCTTGAAATGGTAGTTGTGTTGGTAAAGGCAAACGGTTGATTGTTCAGATAAAGATTATAAATATCAGTCCATGTAAGATTTTGATTGAATGCCGGCTCACAGGCTTCGCCATAAATACGAACGGTTTTGCCATGATCCAATGCATTGTTCCATATAAAACCGGCATCGCTGTACACCAATGCATCCTGCTGCACATGCGGGTAGCTGCGAAACCAGGCTCTTACGTTCTTTTCAACATAATCGGTAACCATGGCGGCATCCGCCCACTGATGACCTTCTGCCGACGATTTTCCCGAAACATAATAATTGTCAAGCAAACCAAATTGCTTTGCCAGGGCGTGTTGGTTTGGCGTAACGCTATCGCCAAAAACGCAAAGCTCTTTTTTTCCTCTGCCTTCCTGCATATCGCCCAACACCTGATCGTAAGTTCGGTTTTCTTTAATGATATAAACCACATGCTTAATGGACGAAGGCTCGCCGATGCGTTCGGGTACGGGCATGGGCGCTTTGTTTTTTCGGGGCAATAGCTGCGCCATTTTGTTGCGAAACTGCAGGTTTAGCTGTTGCACTTTTTCAGTGTATTCGACCAGTTTTTTTTTATCAGGCATGGCAATGAAAGATACCGTTGCTTCCTGTTTGTGAGAATTAAAAGCATTGTTCTTTTTAACTCTTGCGCCAATGCCTTCTAAATTGGTAACGTATAGTTCATTGCCATTCACTACAATCCCGCCGGGATAAGCCTGCGTGGGAATAAAGCCCTTAGCGATATTTCTTTTGCTGCCGTTTTTGCTTAGCGATACAACGGCAATGGCATTGTCTAATCCATTTGCCACATACAGTATACTGTCATTTTCAGATAGTGCCAGCGCATTGGGCGAATCGCCCAAAAAATCATCACCCGCGCCGTTTAATTTTACCGAAATTGTATCGGTTACAGTATCGGTTGCCGTATTGATAACAGATATATTATCGCTGTTGCCGTTGGCAACATATACAACGCTTTCGTTTTTATTTGCAATGATGGCATTGGGATGATGACCGGTATTGATTTCTGTCAACAATTTTCCTGTCGCCATATCAATTGCCGAAACGGTACCCGACGAAGCCGCACCTGTAGCAGGATTGATATACGCTTTTGCATACGGTATGCCTGCGGTTTCTTTTGCGGTATCTGTTGGCACACTGCCCGCCCAATTGGTAACATACGCTTTCTTATTGGCAACGGCAATGCCGTAAGGCGCCATGCCGGTATTTGTTTGCCAGATTATTTTCTTATCGCGCAACCGCATTTTTACCAGTTGGCTGTTGCCATTTAACACTACATAAATATAAGCTTCCTTGTTTTCGTTTTGAAGTGCTATATCATTGGCTAATGCCAGAGGCGCAGGACTTGCCGCAGCAAACTGATAAGTATTGATAAGGATTGATTTTTTTCCATCCCAGTCTGCTTCCAGCACGAACGATTTTTTTTCGTTTGCATTAACCGCACTCCAAAAAATATGAGGCTTTTCATTAATCATATACACTTTGATGCCGCTGTACACACTCATGGCTCCTTTGATACTATCATTTGCGTCGTAAGCAAACCGGTAAATAAGTTTCTTTTGTATAACGCTTACAAACGCAATTCCATAACGGTCTTCCACCACCAGCGTTTTTTTATCGGGCATTAGCACCGCATCCAGACTATGATTTTCCAGTTCGCTGCTGCCAAAAGAAAGAAAGGTTCCGGCGCCGTCTATAATCCGGTTATAGGGTAATAAATAAGGAGAGTTTATTTGCGTAAGCAAGCTGTCATCATAGTTTATTTTTTGATGATTTACCGTTGCGTTATTGCTTTTGATTGTATTGCGCGGAGTATGGCAGGATGAAGCTGCTAAAATAAAACCAATCAGATACAAATGATATTTACGACGAATGAATGTCTGATTCAGAAACATAAATGACTGCATATTTTATAAAACAAAGTGAATACAAAATGATCGCTTTTGCAATCATTTTAGCAAATGAAAAAACAGTTGCCTGTTAAAGTCATATAATGTGATTTTGCTGAAGACGTGTCTGAAAGCATTTTTTACATTCATTACATAACAGAAAAACTATGGGAAACTCTTCAGTAAAACTAAAACGGTAAAGCTTGTTTTATTTTGATATTTTGTAAAAAAAGAAAATGAAATTATTGTCAGATGACATAAACAAAAAAGCCGCCCCAAAATGTTGAAACGGCTTTATTTGCAATTTTTAAAACGAAGGTTGATTTTTAACCCAAAACATTTTTTTTCTTCATGTCGCGCACAACCGAACGGGCATAGTCATCTGCCAGCGTAGCCATGCTGTTTGCATCAATGGTTTTCGATTCGGCAGAATAAATCAGTTGATTGTTACTTACATCATACAAATTTGTTTCAAATACATAGCTTGTATTTGTTTCCGTATGACCGGGACGGTAATAAGGACGATAACCCCAGGGAGAATAGTAAGAATAATAGCCCCAAAAGCCCGGGCGATAATTGTAAGCAGAAGGCACATAGCGCTTTTGCTTGTCTTTATTCACTAAAGTAATAGTTATCACGTTTTGAATGCCTTCGTCCTGAAGTTTTTGTATTGCCTGCTGCTCGCTCATGTCGCGGAAAGCGGTCGGTCCAAACTCATCGGTTGCCGGTACGGCATCATATCCAAATTTATTCAGGTCTTTGACAAGTTCGGTTTCCATGGCATGTTTTGCCCTGTTATTTTTTTCGTTGAATAAACCCAATACCAGTATGCGCTTTGCGGGTGCTGCCCTTCGTTTATTAGTGTAACTGTCTGTTATTTTCGATGTGCTGCACGCTGCAAAAATCAACATCAGCGGCAGGCTTAACCACATTATGTTTTTCATCATTGTTTTCTTTTTATAACTGTATTCAGACCCTTGCACGTATGCAGAGATTAATTTGCGGAAAGACTTAACATTGTTTTGAAAAAAGAAAGCAGACTGATAAAATAGTTTTAGAGAAGACGGAATTATAAAATGAATACGCAATTCGGAATACCGTAAATTTCAACCGTAAATACTTATTTCATAAATTGGTAAAATTAGCATTAACGAAAAAGGAATAAAGCATATAATACACATCTTTAGTGTAATTTTGTGGATAATTAAGAAAGAAGAAATAATAATAGTAGAGATATGTTGAAGCTCCCTGTTTACTTAGATAATAATGCCACCACACCTATGGACCCAAGGGTGCTGGAAGCGATGATACCTTATTTTACAGAACATTTTGGAAACGCTGCCAGCCGCAACCATCCGTTTGGCTGGGAAGCCGAAGAAGCGGTTGATTATGCACGCGAACAGGTAGCTAAACTGGTTGGCGCCGACCCGAAAGAAATTATATTTACATCAGGCGCTACTGAAGGCGATAATCTTGCCATTAAAGGTGTACATGAAATGTACGCTTCTAAAGGCAACCATGTGATTACGGTTGTTACCGAACACAAAGCGGTGTTGGATACCTGCAAACACATTGAAAAAATTGGCGGCGAAGTAACGTATCTGTCGGTTGCAGAAGATGGCTTGATTGATTTGAAAGAACTGGAAGCCGCCATCAGACCTACTACCGTTTTAATTGCTGTAATGTATGCCAACAATGAAGTAGGCGTTGTTCAGCCAATTAAAGAAATCAGCAACATTGCCCGCAAGCATGGCGTATTGTTTTTTACCGATGCCACGCAGGCGGTTGGTAAAATTCCGGTTGATGTAAATAAAGATGGTATTGATTTGCTTACGTTTACGGCTCATAAAATGTATGGACCAAAAGGCGTTGGCGCTTTATATGTTCGTCGTAAAAATCCGCGCGTAAAAGTAACCGCGCAGATGGATGGCGGCGGTCATGAACGCGGTATGCGCAGTGGAACTTTAAACGTTCCCGGCATTGTTGGTTTTGGTAAAGCCTGCGAGTTATGCCGTTTAGATATGGAAGAAGATACCAGGCGCATCAGTGCTTTGCGCGATAAATTAGAAGGCGCTTTAACACAAATTGAAGAAAGCTATGTAAATGGCAATCGCCAGCACCGCTTACCGCATGTTACCAATATCTCTTTTAAATATGTAGAAGGGGAAGGCTTAATGATGGGCTTTAATAAAAATATTGCGCTTTCATCTGGTTCGGCCTGTACCAGCGCTTCTTTAGAACCCAGCTATGTATTAAAAGCATTGGGTTTGGGCGATGATCTGGCGCATAGTTCGCTCCGTTTTGGCTTGGGCAGATTTACTACGGAAGATCAGATAAATTATACAATAGAGCATGTAAAAAATACGGTTTTAAAGCTGCGCGAAATGAGTCCGCTTTGGGAAATGTATAAAGAAGGTGTTGACATTAACGCGATTGAATGGGCAGCGCATTAGTTGCCTCCCATCTCATGAAGGGGAGTTTTAAAAGAGTTTTTATTTAAAAAGATTACAAAAATAAAACCTGTTAGCCTCACAGGTTTCAAGTCCCCTTTAGGGGATAGGGGCTTCAACTTATGGCATACTCAGATAAAGTGATTGATCACTACAGCAACCCGAAAAATGTGGGTACGCTGGATAAAAGTAAAAAGAACGTAGGCACCGGTTTGGTTGGTGCTCCTGAATGCGGCGATGTAATGCGCCTGCAGATAGAAGTAGATGATATTACCGGTGTAATCAGCGATGCAAAATTTAAAACCTTTGGTTGTGGTTCTGCCATTGCTTCTTCTTCACTGGCTACCGAATGGCTGAAAGGTAAATCGGTAGATCAGGCTTTGTCAATTGACAATATGACAATTGTAGAAGAACTGAATTTACCACCGGTAAAAATTCACTGCTCTGTGTTGGCGGAAGATGCCATCAAAGCAGCAATTAATGATTACCGCCAGAAAAACGGTTTGGAAGTTTTGCAGTTTGAAGAAAGGATTCATTAAGCAGCCCCATCCCCTAAAGGGGTGTAAGAGAGGCAATAATAATGAATAGTATATAATTTGCAATTTAAAATTCCCCTTTAGGGGACAGGGGCTGTATATGGTGGCAACAGACAATGCAATATATGTAAGTGAAAAAGCCAAAGGCAAAGTAGTTAAGCTGATGGAAGATGCCGGTATTGCAAATGATTCTTCTTATTTCTTACGGGTTTCTGTGGTTGGCGGTGGTTGTTCGGGATTGAGCTACAAACTTGATTTTGACAACGAAACAAAGCCAATGGACCAAAGCTTTGAAGACAATGGCGTAAAATTGGTAACCGATCTGAAAAGCTTCTTGTATCTGGTAAATACCGAGCTCGATTTTTCGGATGGTTTAAACGGAAAAGGATTTTATTTCAATAACCCAAATGCCAGTCGTAGCTGTGGTTGCGGGGAAAGCTTTGCGGTGTAGTTTTTGAATTGCAGAGACAACGAAAGGCACAGAGAATATCTTTATAAAAACCGGATGGCTGGTTCATCCGGTTTTTTTATAAAGGGTAAGTATAAAACAATTTATATGGTACTAACACCTGGATTTTTGTTTGCCGCTTTCATTGCATTGGGATTATGGGCGGGATTTTTATTCCTGATTATACAAGCTGCTTCTAAATCTAAAGAACAAACCAAAAGTTTAGAAATTCAAACACGGATTTTAATAAAAATAGCTCAAAAAAACGGTGTTACAAACGAAGAAATCAAAGAGTGCATGAGTTCTATGCCGCTTCCTCAGTAACTACCCGATTTATAATCTTACACAACTACAAAACGTTTCTATATGACCTCAGTGTCCTATGTGCCTCTGTGGTTTAAAACTTAGCAAACAAAAAACTTTAGCTTTACCGCATGTGGATGATTTGCAAAAAAGAATGGCTGCAGTTTTTTAGCAGTCTCACAGGTTATATTGCGTTAATCATTTTTCTGCTGCTTACCGGCTTGTTTCTTTTCGTTTTTCCCGATACTGATTTGCTTACGTTTGGTTATGCTTCTTTATCCGGCTTTTTTACTCTTGCTCCCTGGATATTATTGTTCTTAGTACCCACCATTACCATGCGCAGCCTGGCAGATGAATACAAATCAGGAACATTTGAATTATTAAAAACGTTGCCCGTCAGTTCTTCGCAAATTGTGTGGGGCAAATACTTCGGAGCCTTGCTGGTGGTGGCCTTGGCGCTGTTGCCCACCGTTATCTATGCTGTTTCTATACAACAGCTAAGTGCTGTTGGCGGGATAGATGTTGGTGCAACAACCGGCAGCTACATTGGTTTGTTATTATTGGGTGCTGTGTTTACGGCAATCGGCATTTGCACAAGCAGCTTTACTAACAATACGGTGATCGCTTTTATCGCCGGGGCGTTTCTTTGTTTTCTTTTCTATACCGGTTTTGATGCCATCAGCAAATTGTTGTTGTTTCGTTCCGGATTAGATTATTATATAGAAATGCTGGGCATCAATTTTCACTACAACAGCATCAGTCGTGGTGTAATTGATTTGCGCGATATTGTTTATTTCGCAGGCATCATCATTTTATTTTTATTGATTACACAACGAAATATCGCAAAGCGATAATAGCTGTTGTTCCGCTGTACGAAGTCTACGGACTTCGTACACTTTATGTTCAACCGAGTCTGAGACTCGAAAGAACATAGCAAATACGAAGTCTCCGGACTTCGTACAGCAACACACAATATACAAGTAAAACAACAATGAACAAACTTCTGCAACATAAATTCTGGTGGCTTTTTATCGCTCTTGCGTTTGCCAGTATTATCCTCATTTCTTCCTTCATTCATTATCGGATTGATCTTACGCAGGAGAAGCGTTTTACGCTTAGTAATTCAACTAAAAAATTGTTACAAAATGTTGATACAACCATCAATATCAAAGTGTTTTTAACCGGCGATTTACCTGCCGATTACAAGAAGCTGAGCATTGCTGCGCAGGATTTATTGAGAGAGTTTTCCGATCTCAGCAACAGCAACATCAAGGTAAGTTTTGAAACACCCGGTGAAGGTTTGAATGATAGTTTGAAACTGCAGTTATACGATAGCCTAAGCCGCGCCGGCGTTGTGTTTGAGCGCAACGAAGACATTAGCGAAAGCGATAACAAATCAACCAGTCAGCTCATTATTCCTTCTGCTCTTGTTTACTACAAACAGCAACCGCCCTACGCCATTGATTTGCGCAGCAGCCGAACGGTATTTAAAAATTTTAATGTAATAAACGAAGAGCCGCAGCCCGATAAAGAAGCCACGCGCAATGCCGCCGAAGCCTTGCTGGCGTTTAAGTTTGCCAATGCGATAGATAAGCTGACGCGAACTTATGTTCCGGCGGTTGCATATTGTGTTGGCAACGGCGAGCCGGTTGATTTAACGGTAAACGATTTGGGCGAAAGTCTGCGCAACGAATATCGGCTTGGTGTTTTCGATTTAAAAAAAGGCTATCCGAATCCTGATGAAATTAATGCCTTGCTGATTGTAAAGCCAACGCAATCGTTTACTGAGGAAGACAAGCTGAAAATAGATCAGTACATAATGCATGGCGGCAAAGTGCTTTGGTTTGTAGATAAATTATACGCCGAGTTAGACAGCCTGATGCGTAGCCGCGCCGATTTTGTTGCGTATGACCGCAACCTGAATATTGACGATATTTTGTTTAAATACGGCGTTAGAATCAATGGCGATTTACTGCAGGATTTAAATTGCGCAAAGATACCGGTGGTAACGGGTTATAACCCGGACAACAGCCCGCGCATGCAACGCATTCCGTGGCCATATTATCCGTTTCTGCAATCAACAAACAACAATCCGGTTTCTAAAAATTTAGACCGTGTGCTGTCGGTTTTTCCATCAGGCATAGATACCGTAAAAGCGTTGGGTATTGCAAAAACAATTTTACTGGCAAGCGACACCAACAGCCGCGTAATCAGTTCGCCTGCATTGGTGAGTTTAAACAGTGTGCGTACCGATAATGATTTTAATTCGATGAACCAAAGTCATATTCCGGTAGCGGTATTGTTGGAAGGCAAATTCAATAGCCTGTTCGCCAACCGGCTTAGTGCAGCCGTGCAGGATTCAGTTGCCCGCAATCTCAATGCCGGCGCGGCTTCCGGCCCGACAAAGAAATTTGAGAAACAATCGGTAACCGAAACAAAGCAAATTGTTGTGTCTGATGCAGATATGGTAACCAATGCCGTAAGCGCAACAAATGGTCCGTTGCTGATGGGAGAGTTGCCGTTTGAAAATTATCGTTTCGCCAACCGCGAGTTTTTGTTAAACAGTGTAGATTTTTTAGTAAGCAGCAACGGCATTTTTGAAGCGCGCAATAAAGATTTTGTGCTTCGTTTGTTAGATAAAAAGAAAGTGGCCGAACAAAGAACGCTGTGGCAAATGATAAACATTGCGTTGCCAATTGCGTTGATTGTAGCCTTCGGGTTTGTATTTCAATATGCAAGGAAAGAAAAATATGCGGCCTGAGAGAAAGTATAAGATGATACCATTCACAAATGTTGCAAAATGAAAATACCTGCCATCTGTTAAGGGCTTCATAATGTGAACGGCGTTTCGCATGCAAACGGAAGTTGGTAAGAAATAAGCATCAGATGTGTTGGCATGGTTTGTGAAAAGTGCCATCACATAAAACAAGGTTATGAAAAAGATACTTACACTCTTATTACTTGCAACCATGGTTGCTACCGTTTCTCATGCACAATTACAAAAAGGAAATGTTTTGGTTGGCGGCGATTTGGGCAATTTTAGATTGGGACTTGATAAAGCAAGTTATTTCACGGTTGATATAAGCCCTAAAGCTGCCTGGTTTATACAAGATAATGTTGCCGTTGGTGCTTACTTAAATTTAGGGTTGATAACTGCAAAAGGTGCCAACACCGAAACGACTTATGGCGTTGGTGCATTAGCCCGCTATTATTTTGGTCCGAACCAGGTAAATACAGAAACCATATTGCAACATACACGCACTTTTTTAGAAGGTAATGTTGGTATTGAAGGCGATAATGTTTCACATGGTGCATCAACAAACGGTTTAGGCTTGGGCATCGGTCCCGGCATCGCTTATTTTATAACACCGAATATTGGATTAGAAACTTTATTAAAATATAATGGTATTGTAGGTTTTGGTAATGACGGCGCAAGAAACAACCTGAATTTAAGTGTTGGATTCCAGATATATTTACCGGGAAAGGCAACTAAAAACAAAGTAATGGGCGATAGTAAAATGTAATCAATCATCAGCAAATTTTGCAAAAAAGTCCCCGAAATGATTATTTCGGGGACTTTTTTGTGCATTTTGCCGTTTTAAAAACTTTTCCCGGCAAAGCAACGTATGTGAGTGATTGTATAAAAAATAATAAAACTGTTAAGAACATTCATCATTCTTACGTTTGTTTTTTTGCTTATTGAAAACAAGAAGTAATTGTCATCATGAAAAAAAATTATTTATCCGGTTTTGCGCTTGTTTTGTTCGTTTTAACTACTATCGGTTGCAAAAAAAACGACAATAACACGTCGCTTATTCAGGGGAAATGGTTTGTAAAAACACAGCATTTTCAGGTTTTGGTAAACAATACAACAACAACAGACACTTCGTATGCGGTAAACGGAGATGTTTACTTTGATTTTTTGAAAGACGGTACGCTGAATGAAAAAGATGAAGATGGAAATATTTATACGTACACATACAACTACAACGACAATAACAAAAAGCTGATTATGCAACAGGATGGCTTTATGTATGAATACAATGTAAGAGAATTAACTGCAACCGACCTTATATTGTATAACGAATCTACCGAAACGGTTGAGGGCACAACCGCTACCTATACGCAGGAAACGGGATTGAAAAGATGATTTGGAGAAGAGGATGAATAATAATAAAGCCGGTTTTATAAACCGACTTTTTCTTTTTTATTACAAAAGCTGGTAAGACTATTTTGCGCCCGGCGGGCAGTATTGCTGCAGGTAATGTGTGTAAAGCGTGCGTAAATGCTCCGTTGTGCCTTCGCCTTCGCGGATGGCGTGAGTGCGGTTGGGATAGCTCATCATCTGAAATGTTTTATTGTATTTTATCAGCTCATTCACCAGCATTTCCGTGTTTTGATAATGCACATTGTCATCGCCCGTTCCGTGAATGATTAATAAATTTCCTTCCAGATTTTTAGCGTACGTAACCGGCGAGCCTTTAATAAACGGTTCTTTATCTTCCTGCGGCAAACCCATATAACGTTCCTGGTAAATGTCATCGTACGTAAGCTGGTTGGCGACAGGTGCAATGGCAATTCCGGTTTTGTAAATATCAGGATATTGAAACAACAGGTTAAGTGTGGTAGAACCGCCGCCGCTCCATCCCCACACTGCCACCCGGCTTGTATCTATGTATGACCGTTGCATGATTTGTTTTGCCGCCATTGCCTGATCTCTGATATTGATGATGCCGATATTTTTGTAGATTGCTTTTCGCCAGGCGGCACCTTTCGGTGCTGGTGTGCCGCGCCCGTCGAGACTCATATAAATATAGCCATCGTTATACATGCTGCCGTTATATAAAAAATTATAGCCTGTGCCATAGCTGTCCTGCACGGTTTGCGCAGCCGGTTCTGTATAAACCGTAAATACAACCGGGTATTTTTTGGTGCTGTCAAAATCTTTGGGTTTTACCATCCATCCGTCCATGGTAATGCTGTCTTCTGTGGTAATGGTAAAAAACTCAACCGGCGGCAGCAGATTTTTTCTTCTGTTGTTTGCTTCTTCTGCTTTTACAATGGTATGTTTTGGCAGACTTACCCAATCTTCTGATGGCGGCATATTGGCATTGGAAAATGAATGTTGGGCAAACAAACCGTTTGGAGAAATATCATATTCATGCGTACCTGATTCATTTGCCGGAGATACTCTTTCTTCAGTTCCTTTGCCATCTAATTTTACACGATACAAATAACTTTGCGTGGCGTTGTCCGGCGATGCCATAAAATATAAATACCCGTTTGTTTCGTTATAACCTGTTACGCTTATCACATCGTAGCCGCCTTTGGTAAGTAATGTTTGTTGTTTGCCATCCCGGCTAATGCTGTAAACATGACGCCAGCCATCTTTTTCACTGGTCCATAAAAATGCGGCGCCGTTTTTCAGCCAGTCCCAGCCAACGGGTTTTTCTTTTACATCTATCCAGGTATTACTGGCTTCTTTATACATTTCTCTGGTATCGCCGGTTTTGGCATCACAATATAAAATTTTGCTTTCGTTTTGCTTCCGGTTCAGTTGCTGAATAATCAGCTCATTGCTGTTGTGCGCCCATTCCATACGTGGAATATAATGCTGCTGCGGATCGCCGGGCACATTCATCTTAACGCTTTTTCCGGTTGCCATAGTTACCACATACAAATAACATGGCGAAGGGTCTTCGCCAACCTTCGGATATTCTACCGGCACGGTAAAAGAATAGATCGAATCGGTGTTATCCATCAATAAAAAATTTCGAATTTTGGTAGCGTCAATTTTCCAGTAAGCAATGCTTTTGCCATCGGGGCTCCAGC
Organism: Ilyomonas sp.; assembly: GCA_965219515.1. Taxonomy (GTDB): domain Bacteria; phylum Bacteroidota; class Bacteroidia; order Chitinophagales; family Chitinophagaceae; genus Ilyomonas. Next base: position 3,393,908 of record OZ244776.1, on the reverse strand, counting down.
GAAATCCGTCGCGGCAATCCAGTTCTTCTTCATACACCCAATCGAATGTTCCGTTAATCATACGGTCGGTTCCGTCGTGCGTAAGCTGCATAATGGTATTTGCACCAATGTCTTCTACATACAAATTGTGTTTACTTATATAGGCCACATTGTTTCCGTCGGGCGAAAATTTGGCAAACATCAGAGAAGAAGCGGGCAGGTTTTTACCAAGCTGCTGCAAGCTGCTGTCTGCGGTATTGAAAATCCAGTAATCGCCGCGCGTTTTATAACGCCATACTTTTTTACTGTTGGTATAAATCAATATTTTCTTTCCATCATTTGAAAAAGAAAAATTTTCAACCGTAAGTGCGGCTTTGTTATCGGCTGAGGTTAGTTTTTGCGCAGTTACTATTGTTTTTACCGTAAAAGCAGGCAGTGTTGTTTGCGTAATGTTTCCGTCATTGGTCTGATAAAAACTGTTTCCGTCTTCCGACCAGTGAATGCCTCCCGATTGGGCAAGCAAAACCTGCCTGCACATCATTACCAATAAAAAAAGGACAACTGTTTTCTGTTTCATATTTATGTTCATGTAAAGTAAAAATAACAGCGAAGCCGAAAACTTTAGTCTTTTTTCTGTTTTGAAAATAAAACGGTTGCTAAAGTTGTATGATTTGCACAAACCTGATATGCCGGTTTATAAAATCGGTTAGCTGTTGGCTGAGGCAGATTAAGAATGAAATAACTTCTGGTTTTTAATTTTTACAAACCTGCATCGTTATGTCAAACGCTTCATTTTCTCCTAACTTTGCGACGCTGAAAATTGATATAGCTGCTTGTATCAATAGCAAAACAGTCGCAGGTTTTTTATGATGACAGATCAGTTAGATGCTTTAAAAGCCAGGTTTGAGCAGGTTGGTGTTGCACTTACCAATCCTGAAATTATTAACAACCAGAAAAAATTTGGCGCATTGAGTAAAGAATACAGAAGCCTCGAAAAAATTGTGCAGCCGTATGAAGATTACCGGCGCGTAATGACCGAGTACGATTTTTCACGTGAAGTTTTAAACGGCAACGATGAAGACCTGCGCGAGCTGGCAAAAATGGAATTACCGGAACTGGAAGAAAAGAAAGATATATTGGAAAAACTGCTGACAAAACTATTGATACCCAAAGACCCGCAGGACGATAAAAATGCCGTGCTTGAAATTCGTGCCGGTACCGGCGGCGATGAAGCCAGCTTGTTTGCCGGCGATTTACTGAACATGTACCTGCGTTATTGCGCTCACAAAGGCTGGAAAACGGCGGTGGTAAGCGAGAGCGAGGGCAGCGTTGGCGGCTTTAAAGAAGTGGTGGTTGAAGTGCAGGGCGAAGATGTTTACGGCACACTTAAATTTGAGAGCGGCGTGCATCGCGTGCAGCGTGTGCCCGATACCGAAACACAGGGGCGCGTGCATACTTCCGCGGCAACGGTAGCTGTGATGCCCGAAGCTGAAGAAGTAGATTTTGAACTGAACCCGGCCGATGTAAAAATGGAAACGGCGCGCAGCGGCGGAGCCGGTGGACAGAATGTAAATAAAGTAGAAACAAAAGTAATGCTGACGCACATTCCTACCGGAACGGTGGTGATTTGCCAAACGGAGCGCAGCCAGCTTGGCAACCGCGAAAAAGCGATGACAATGTTGCGCACACGTTTGTATGAAGAGCAGGTGCGCAAACAGGAAGATGAAATTGCCAGGCATCGCAAAACGCTTGTAAGCACCGGCGACCGCAGCGCCAAAATCCGTACATACAACTGGCCGCAGGGGCGTGTAACCGACCATCGCATCGGGCTTACTTCTTATAACTTAGATTCTGTTATCAATGGCAGCATTGATGAATTTATTGAAGCGCTTCAAGTAGCCGAAAACACAGAAAAAATGATGAAAAAAGAATAAATGCAACAGGCAGAAAAATATTTATTTCTTCAGCCGGTTACCTGTTTCATTTTTTCAGATAAATATTTATAGTCTTTGTTTTACTTACCAAACTTATATGTCTAAAGTACGTTTTCTCTCTTTGCTTCCAGCTATTGCATGGTTTATTCTCATTTATGTTTTGCTAACGTTGCCTGGCAGAGACATTCCCAAAAATGAATTTCTCGAAGCCATTTATTTCGATAAATGGGTGCATACCGGTCTTTTTGCCGTGCTTGTTTTTTTGTTCAGCTTTCCATTTCAAAACCGGTTTTTTTATAAGGGTGCTTTTTATTTGGTAATCGTTGTATTGGCCATTGCTTACGGAATTGCTTTGGAATATGTGCAGAAATATTTTACCGAAGGACGTTCGTTTGATGTTACCGATATGCTGGCAGATGGTTTTGGCGCTTTTCTCGGGTATTTGTTTTTTCGTTTTGCAGCCAGGAAACTTGGTAAAAAAAATAAGCCCCTGTAGAAACAGGGGCCGCAACCAAAACTAACTGCTTATGAGAAAATTGACTACTTATATTCTGAATTAAATTTTGCAAAGCTAATGCCAACTTGATTTTTTTATCTTTCCAGTTAAGCCGCAATGCTTATTAATTTTTCAGATTCACAATGCAAATATCCAAATTCATCTGCAAATTGAAAAGTTAAGCCTTCGCTTATCTTACCTCACTATGTTATTTTTTATTTTGTTTAATAAAAAAAGACAAAAGCGAGGGTGCTATAAAATGCCGGCTACCTAAAAAAAATTCTTATTTACCGATTAAAGACGTGTTTATTAATAACAGTTGTACGCTTTCCTTCAATATCTGTGTCCGCAACTGATTAAACAAACTTATTTTATCGGCAGGTAAATGTAAATTGTATGTAATGCCTTTATTTAAAGCCTCATTCAATCCGGGATTTGTTTTGCTGAGATCGGTAATATCCATTTGTAGATATTTTGCCATAAGTGTAGAATTATACTTTCCCTGTATTTCCACACTTTTTAAATTTTCTGTTTTGTCGTCTTCATTTTGCAGGCTAAACAGACTTTGGCTGTTTTTTATTTCGTCGGCAGTCATGGTAACTATGCCACCGCTGCCTTCAAAAAAGAAATGAGCCGCAATAAACCTTTTTACATGATTTCTTGTTTCAAGAGGAAGGTATTTTTGAATTACCCAAAAATTATCGCTGTGCGCCTGTTTCATTGCCTGTCTTACTCTTCCTTCGCCTGCATTATAAGCGGCAATTACCAGCAACCAATCGCCAAGGCTTTTGTATAGGCTACCCAACATTTTGGCGGCTACTTTTGTGCTTTTTGTAAAATCTTTTCTATCATCGCTTTTTCCTGTTTTCAAACCATAACTTCTTGCCACGGAAGACATGAGCTGCCATGGACCTAAGGCGCCCGCAGACGAAACAAGCGAAGGTTTTAAATTGCTTTCTACAACCGACAAATATTTTAATTCGGTAGGAACATTATTTTCCGTCAGGATTTTGTCGAACAAATCAAAATATGATTTTCCCCACACTTTCATTTTTGTGTAGCTGTCGCTTTGCCTGCCTAAAAATTTTGTAACAAACGGAATTACAACCGGGTTCAATGGAATTGAAATTGCCAGATCCGGAAGAAGGGAATTGGAAAAAAGCGATTTGGAATTTTTGTCTAAAGAAACACTATCCTTTTTCTTAGGATCGCCGGAAGAAACTGTTCGCCCGTAGGTAAACGACATTACAAAGAGACTTAAAGAACAAAGAAGACATAAGAGTGCAAACGAGTTTGCCAGTTTTCTTAATTGCATCAATTTCGTTTTAATTTTTTAGAATTAAAGCGGCTTATAAGCGCTAAAATACCTGGTTAATAAAGGGCAGAACCGTTTAAGCCCTGTCTCTCATCTGCATCATTGCTTCGGAGAGATTCAACAAATATATATCGTTTTCCTTAGCAGCCATCACCTGAAGTCCGAATGGCATGTTATTGCTATGTTTAAAAAGGGGAAGCGAAATGGCAGGAATGCCTGTTAAATTGGCAAACACGGTATAAATGTCCGTCAGATACATTTCTATCAGATCGGCTTTTTCACCAAAGTGAAAAGCAGGAGAAGGAACCGTAGGCAAAATTATAGCGTCGAACCTTTCAAAAACGCTTTGTATTGTATCGGTCAACATACGTTTAACCTTCTGAGCCTTAGTAAAATAGGCATCAAAATAACCCTCACTCAATACATACGTGCCAAGTAAAATGCGTCGCTGTACTTCTTTGCCAAAACCTTCCGAGCGGCTTGTGTTGTAAAGACTTGTAAGATTGCTATCACCGTTTTTTCTAAGTCCGTATTTAATGCCATCGTACCGCGAAAGATTGCTGGAAGCCTCGGCAGTTGTTAAAATATAATAAATGGGAACAATGTATTCAAGTAATTTAAAATCAATAGGTTGCACATCAAATCCTGATTCTGTTAATTTATTCGTAAATGAAAAAAAGGAAGCAGCGATTTCAGAATCTAATGATGCATGATTCAAAAACTGATTGAAATAAGCGATTCTCTTTTTGCCGGCCGGAAGTCGGCTATTGATTTCTTCCTGTTTAAAAGCGTGGTTGTTTACCGTGCTGTCAAATTCGTCTTCGCCTGCAGTAATTTCCAAAACCAAACCTACATCAGCCACAGAGTGCGCAAATATGCCAATCTGGTCAAACGAAGAAGCGTAAGCAATCAATCCATATCTTGAAATATACCCGTATGATGGTTTCATCCCGATAACGCCACAATAGTCAGCCGGTTGCCTTACCGAACCGCCCGTATCGCTTCCCAGGCTTATCATATTCATGTTTGCCTGCACAGCTACCGCAGAACCACCAGACGAGCCGCCCGGCACACGGGTATTATCAATAGCGTTTAATACATTGCCAAATGCGGAGTTTTCGTTGCTGCTGCCCATGGCAAACTCGTCGCAGTTATGCCTGCCGATAATAATGGCGCCTTCTGCCAATAATTTTTCAACAACGGTGGCATTGTATAAAGAGGTAAAGCCTTCCAATATTTTTGAAGCGGCAGAAACCTGATGATGCCTGTAACAAATAACATCTTTAATTCCCACAACAACGCCATGAAGCTTGCCGCTAATCGCGTGCGCGTTTCGCTGCGCATCCAGTTCTTTGGCGCGATGCAAAGCGTCTTCGGTAAATACTTCCAGGAATGCGTTGAGATGTTTTTGGTTAGCTATCTGCTGTAAATAATATTGCACGGCTTCCACGCAGGTGGTGCGGCCGTGCAATAAATCAGCATGATAGTCTTTGATAGAATAAAAACTAAACAAAGGCTATTCTGTGTTATTTAAAAAGATGAATTATGGCTGTGTTGTAGTAGTAGTGTTTGCAGCCGGCGCGGTTGTAGAAGTGGTAGCAGCACGGTCTTTTTCTTTCATGCCTTCTTCCAGCTCTTTTTTTACGTTGTCTTTTGCATCGTTAAACTCACGAATGCCTTTACCTATGCCACGCATAAATTCAGGTATTTTTCTGCCACCGAATAATACGAGAATCACCACTGCAATCAGTAGTATTTCCTGAAAACCTAAATTACCCATAAAAATTGTTTATTAAAATTCAAAGATATAAGAAATATACGGTGAAAAAAGAGATTCGGGTTAAGAGTTTAATAAAAAAAGCAGAAGATTATGTCCTCTGCTTTTTCTGTTTACATGCAAACAAATATCTTTTTATTTGATTCTTCTTTCTTTAATTCTGGCTCTTTTGCCGCTGCGCTCGCGCAGATAATACAGTTTTGCGCGGCGAACTTTGCCTACTTTGTTCAATAAAACGGCATCTATATTGGGAGAGAAAAAAGGAAACACTCTTTCTACGCCAATGCTATCAGATATTTTGCGAACGGTAAAAGTAGCCGTTGCGCCCTCGCCCTGAATCTTTACCACATCGCCGCGAAAGCCCTGAATACGCTCTTTACCGCCTTCAACAATTTTATAATTAACGGTAATATTATCACCGGCCTTGAATTTGGGAAACTGCTTTTTAGCGGTCAGTTGCTCGTGTACAAATTGCACTGCTGCTTGCATAGCTTTATAATTTAAAGGCGGCAAAGGTATAAGCATTTCTATTTCTGTCCAAAACAAAATATAGCCCGCTTGCTATATATTTTCTTAAAAGAAAAAATAAATTTACCTTTTCCTGTTTGCTGCTGCTGTTGCAACGGACGGAAAAAAACATTGTAAAACCGTAGGGCTGTCTGATTACTATTTTCCGGCTTTATTTATACCACATCTATGAAACCGTTTCGCCTGTTTGTCATTTTATTATTTTTTGTTTCATTTCACGCAGCAGGTCAGTACGATTCTCTGCAACCGCAGGGTATTTACAGCAGCAATTTTATTATTGATGAGCTGTCGCGCGATATTACGTATTACATGCCGCTGCATTACGGACAACAGGATACGTATCCGCTGCTGATTTTTTTGCATGATGATAAAAGCAATGCAAAAAATGCGATAAAAAAATATGGCGATTATATTCACCACAAAGCAGATTCTGCCGGCTGCATGGTTATGTATCCCGACGCGGTTTCCGGTCATTGGAACAGCCATACCGGAGATTCTGTAAACGATGCCGGCTTTATCAGCATAATGATTCAGTTTTTTGTGCAGCAGTATCATTGCAATCCAAAACGGATCTACCTGATGGGCATTGGCAACGGCGGCACTATGTGCAATCTTATTGGTTGCAAAGGAATAAATCATCCTGCTGCTGTTGCAACCATTAACGCAACGGATGATATTGGGGCTTTTTCAGGTTGTTTTACAAAAGAAGCGATGGCTGTTTCAAACATAAAAAGCGAAGCCGATGTTAGCACGGGTATTGCCAAAGCCTGCGATTTTTTATTCCGTCAAAACAAAAAAGAAGAGTAATTCGGTTGCTCTTTTTTACATTAATCATTCAGTTTTTTTACTTCCCCTTCATCTTTGCAATCAGTCAGCAATTGGTTTATTGTATTACCCGAAACCGGATGCAAAACAGTACCTGCAATCTCTGCCAAAGGCAGCAACGCAAAACGTCGTAGCGGCAAATACGGATGCGGTACCTGTAACAGCTCTGTATCAATGATCAAATCATCTATCAGCAAAACATCTAAGTCTATAATGCGCGGTCCCATTTTTACAATTCGCTTTCTTCCCATGCCGTCTTCAATGTCTAATAATGTTTGCATGAAATGTGCAGGTAATAACGCCGTGCGCACGGCAAATGCCTGGTTGTAAAAATCTGGCTGATCTGTTATTCCCCAGGCAGCCGTTTCGTAAAGAGAAGAACGGGCAATGATGCTGCCGCATTGTTCCATTACATTTGCGGCGTGTTGCAGTAAAGCTTTCCGGTCGCCCATATTGCTGCCGGCAAGTACGTAAGCTGTGTTCATCTTTTCAAATATCCATGTATGAGATCGTTTTTTAAAATATTCTTTGCCTCTTTGTTGGCATTAGTCGTTTTTACAATTCTTTCTGTTATCATTACCATCGCAATCATCAGCGCTGCTGCCGCTACTTCAAAACCCGGCATTGGCTCAAAAGGCATACTGGTGCTTGATTTGGGAAATAATTTTAATGAGCAGGGGCAAAAGAGTCCGATCGGTTCTTTTACCGGCGATGCATCGGCAAATGTACCGGGCGTGTACGATGTAGTGCGCCTGTTGCACCACGCCAAAACCGATTCTGCCATTAAAGGCTTGTATATAAAAGCCGGCGACAACCCCAATGGTTATGCTGCCAGCGAAGAACTGATAAAAGCAATTGACGATTTTAAAGCCGGTGGTAAAACGGTAGTGGCGTATGGCGAAACCATGAGCCAGAAAGCGTATTACGTAGCATCTGCCGCCAATAAAATTTATTGTCATCCCGCGGGCGGTTTGGAATGGAACGGACTTTCGGTTGATTTGTATTTCATAAAAAATTTATTAGACCGGTTAGAAATTCAGCCGCAGATATTTTATGCCGGTAAATTTAAAAGCGCTACCGAGCCGTTTCGCGCCACGCAAATGACTGAGCCAAACCGCTTGCAAACAGGCGTGTTTCTCGGCGATTTATATGGACTGCTTTTGCAGCAGGCTTCCCGTGCCAGAGGCATAGATACGGCGCAGCTGCATCAGCTTGCCAATACCGCCATCATACAAACAGCCGGTGATGCGGTAAAGTATCATTTGATTGACGGAGTAAAATATGATAACGATATAAAAAATGAGTGGCTGCAAATACTTCATGCTGATAAAAAAGACAACATCAATTTTGTAACGATGGGTAAATATGCCGATGCAGTTGATTATTCGCAATCATCGGGCGGCGACCGTATTGCTCTGTTATATGCGGAAGGCAATATTGTAAGCGGGAAAGGGCAAAAAGGCAGCATCGGCAGCGATACCTATAAAAACTTAATCCGCAAACTGCGCTTAGACAATGACATAAAAGCGATCGTTTTCCGCGTAAATTCTCCCGGCGGCAGTGCGCTTGCCAGCGATGTGATCTGGCATGAAATACAATTGGCCAGGCAGGCAAAACCGGTTGTTGTAAGCATGGGCGATTATGCGGCTTCGGGCGGCTATTATATTTCCTGCGCCGCCGACAGCATTTATGCCGATGCCGGAACCATTACCGGCTCAATTGGCGTATTTACCGTTATCCCAAACATGCAATCTTTTTTTAAAGACAAACTCGGCGTAACCTTCGATGGCGTAAAAACCGCCCCTTATGCCGATATGATGACGGTAAGCCGGCCGCTTACTGCAACCGAACAACATTTTGTGCAGGCAAACATAGATACTACGTACAATACATTTTTATCCCGCGTGGCAGCGGGTCGCAAAAGAGATACGGCTTATATAGACAGCATTGCGCAGGGCCGGGTATGGACCGGCGAACGCGGTGTTCCCGTTGGTATTGTTGACAGAACCGGCACACTAAACGATGCCATTGCCTGCGCCGCCCGCATGATAAAAACAAATGATTATTCGGTAAAAGAATATCCTGAGCAGAAAAGCTATCTGGAAGAAATATTGGATATGTATTCCGATAAAACAATGAAAACCAGTGCCAACGCGGTGGAAGAACAGGTTGGTAAACCGACTTATAATATGCTGATGAAATTAAAAAGCGTGCAGGATATGTTTAGCGTGCCGCAGGCCAGACTGCCGTTTTTGATGGAGGTGAAGTAAATATTATTATTATCTGTTTATCAGTGGATTGAGTATCGACAAGTATATTAGATTAAAAGCTCTTTTTCACCGTAAAAAACCAGCGTAGATTTAAAAATAGACATCTTGCAGACGAGGGAGAAATATTTGTTTATGCTTGCTAAGCCATTCACATTGTTGATACCTTGTCTTATTAAGCCAATGAGTTTTACCCGTACATAAATGAAATGTTTGTATTAAACAAATTCCTGTATTACACCTATTTTTAGGACATTCATAGTATGTAAATAGGGCATCAGCATGTGCGAGAAGCCTTTTTTACTAAGCAAAAGCCCTTTAATTTTATAATATTCTTTAAAAAACAACACTCGTGCAATTATGATAAAATCACTACGTATCTGTTTATTTGTTTTTACGGTTCTTGCCGCATTTGCTCAACCCGGCAGTCTTGATTCTTCTTTCGGCAACAATGGATTAATGGTAAATGATTTTGGCAATCAGGAAAGCATTACAGCCTCTGCTGTACAGGCAGATGGAAAAATTATTTTCGTAGGAAGCGATATTATAAGTAGTCAGACACAAATAAGTTATAGTTATTTGCTAAAGTTAACGGACAAGTCATTTCCGATGGCACTGAGGATGAGATAAGTTGCATAGAAGAGTTGCTGGTCATCGTCATAATCTGTTGGTGTGAGCCACCTGGCTTTCAGTTCTTTCCACATCCTTTCAATGATATTCAGGTGAGGCGAATAAGGAGGCAGACAGAAAATGAACAATCCTCTTTGACCCCAGATTTTCTGCCTTGCCAGCATTGCCTTTGACCGGTGCACGCCTGCCTTATCCAGAACAATCACGGTGTGCTTTTTTATCCCAAAGCAAAACCTGTCTAAGCATTCTGTAATAAAGTGAGTATCGATCATTTCACAAGTGGTTTTGTAATGAAAGAGATTGTCTTTTGTAACCATGCCAAAGCAGCTTATCTTTTTACCATTGGCAGAACCGATGCTGATGTTTTCATGCCTGAACTGCCATCCGTAAGGCACATAGCCTTCTTCTGAGATTTTTGTCTCATCACCATAATACAGATCAATCTCATCGTTGTGACAGCGTTGCTCCAGCAGTTGAAGCTGTTTTACTTTGCAGTCGTAATAAGCTTTGTCACAACTTCCTTTCGGTCGTTTTCTGATTCGTTTGTAACGGCAGTGATGACTTTTAAAAAACGCCTCAGCGTCTTGCCGCTCATCTTTTTACCAATATTCTCTTCGACTATCTGCTGCGCCTGGCGTAAGCGTTGCCGCTCTTCTTCAACAGCTGTCCTGACAAGTGCCAGATGTTCTTCTTTCAGAATGGGTTTTCTGCCCTTTCCCGCTCTGGTTCTCAATCCCTCAATGCTTTCTGACTCATAACGCTTCAGCCAGTTGTGAACACTGATCTCATTGGTGGACAGCACGCCTGCCACTTCTTTGGAAGTGTATCCGTCCGCTTTTAAAAGAATCATCTTACATAGCTGCCGGAAGCTGTGCTTGTCATCTGTTTTGTAGCCCTGCTCCAGATGATGTCTCTCTTCAGCCGAAAGCTCTATCGGATTGCTTTTTCTTCCCACTCCCTTATAACGTCATTTCTTATATCTAATTTTGTCTCGCTACTTATTATTATTTAAGTTCTATTTTATTTTAAAAACTACTTGACACTTTTATAAATTTCATCTGTTACGGCTTCATTCCATTTCACAATTTCTTTTTCGGCATTGGGTATAATGTAGATTTGCTGCAAACCAACATCAGGGCTTGCTCCGTGCCAATGCCTTACATTTGGCGGACATTTTACCACATCGCCCTTTTTTATAATTTCAATGGGTTTCCCTTCAATTTGATGGTAGCCAACGCCGTCTGTAATAATCAGGATTTGACCGGAAGGATGGCTGTGCCAGTTACTTCTTGCTCCGGGTTCAAAATAAACGTTGCCAACTATTGTATTGTAAATGGTATCAGAATCAACCAATGCAGTTGGGTAAACATTACCTGTAAACAATTCTTTTGAGCCTGCTTCTCCTTTGGGAAAAATGGCTTCCAATTCCTGGTTTGTATTTTTCATTTTTTCTTTGTTTTGATTGTTGTTACAAGCCATTGCTACCACACAAATGATGAATGCCAATGACATTTTTAAATTACTTTTCATAGTTGATATATCAATTAATGGGTTTGATAAATTTTGCAGGAACACCGCCAACAACAGTATTGTCAGCAACATCTTTAAAAACAACTGCACCGGCAGCTATAACCGCATTTTCGCCAACAGTTACTCCGGGAAGTATGGTAGCATTTGCACCAAGCCAGGCATTTTTTAATGTGAATTGGTTTTGAAATTAAATAATGTCGTTCTTCAGTTGAAGTTGGATGCCCTTCGGTTAATAAACTAACTTTTGGCGCAATCAATACATTGTCTTCGATGGTAATTCCGCCTAAATCCAAAAACACACAATCGAAATTGATAAACACATTTTTGCCGATTTTGGTATGCTTTCCGTAATTGATGTGCAGCGGGGTAAATACAGTTACACTTTCATCAATTTCAGTGTTTGTAATTTGGCTTAATAAATTCCTTATTACCTGTGGGTTTGAAGTGTTGTTCATTAGTACAAGCAATTCCTTTGTAGCAAATGAGGCTTTTGTCAGTTGACAGGCTTGTGGTTCGTTTGAAGATATGGATTCGCCATTTCTCAATCGTTCAAAAATATCTGCTGTCTTATTTTCCATACCTTTTATTGTGTTTGTAAGATGGCAAGTATTAAACTTGCTTTCATGTCACAAAGGTATTTCAGTCATTATATGGGCAGGTAACGATTATCAAACCAATCATTAAGAATTTCAAACCTCTTGCGTTCTTAATGACTTAGGATTTGTGCCTGTGATTTTTTTAAAGAAGTTGTTGAAGTAAGTGGGATATTCAAAACCAAGTGCATAAGCAATATCGGAAATGTTCCAATCTGTGTGCTGCAACAATGCTTTTGCTTCGCTGATAATTCTTTCAGAAATATGCGCAGTTGTAGGTTTTCCTGTCACTTCTTTTACTGCACGGTTCAGGTAGTTAGCGTGGACATTCAGGTTTTTGGCATAGTCCTGTGCTGTCTTCAATTGAAGCGGTTTTTCGGTGTCTTCAATAGGAAATTGTCTTTCTAAAAGTTCAAGAAATACAGATGTAATTCGGGAAGATGCATTTCTATGCTGGTCAAAATTTTCAGAGGGCGTTAGTTTCAATGCCTCGTGAATGATTAGATTGATGTAGTTACGGATTAAATCATCTTTGTAAGTATAATCAGTCTTTTGTTCCTCAATCATTTTCTGAAAAAGGGTGCTCAAAAACTCCCGTTGTTGCTCTGTAATTTTTAAAATAGGTGTTCCGCCAATTTTAAATAAAGGTGAATGTTGCAAGCTTTCAGAACGGTCAGATTTTAAAAACTCTTCTGAAAATAAACAGGTGTAACCTACATAGCTTGTTGAGATTGTCTCCCAGGAATAAGGAATGTGAGGGTTGCCAAAAAACAAAACAGTTCCTTCCGCGTCAAAACTTTTATCGGCATAATGAATGATGCTCTTGCCTGTTGTCAGGCAGATTTTATAAAAGTCTTTCCTGCTGTAAATACGAGTAGCAGCTCCACCGCTTTCTATTTGGAACACATTAAAGCCTTTTAGCTTTAGTTCATTATTGAAGTCAGAAACTGAACGTATATTCTTGTTTTGCATAGAGCAAAGTTAAGAAATTCAATCTTTAAAGTCATGCTATGGAAATGTCTTTTGGTTTACGTGTCGAATTAAAGACTGTTTGCCGTATGTTGGCAATTGCAGCTCTTTTGCAAGGTTGGCTTCTGTGCGTTGGGTTTTGTGTGCCTTGCAAATGTGCTTCAATGTGCGGTGGGCTTTCAGGGTTTTCGCATAGAATGTTTTGTCACTTGAATATGAACGGAATGTTGTGGCAGGGTTGCGTACAATAGCTACATCTGCAGGATAACTTTAAAGTGATGCACGGATCATCAAACGGCAATTGAATCTTTTATTGCATGTATGATTACGACCTTTCTTCACTCAATTTCTTTTTACTCGATCCGAAAGAAGTAAAAATAGCAGCAAAAAAACCGGTAATGGTGTTGCCCAAAGCTGCGTTTACAATCAGTACAAACAACATTCCCTGGCTGTTGGTGTTGCTCATAACAGCCGGTGCATGGGTAAGCGTTTCGCCTGCTTTGCCGCTTGTAAAAATACCGGTAGAAAAAAGCAGGTATAAAAGCACCGCCAGAACAACCGATAAGGCGGCGCCGGTAAACGACAGCACGTGCCCCGATATGGCTGAGTTTACAGGCGATTCGCTGAACTTTGACGAACGGTTGCTGAGATAAATGATGACTGCTATGGTAAGCATATAAAAGGCATTGCCAAGGTATAATATCCAGATGGATTGAAATTTCTCACTCACTAAAAAAATAACAACGGTAACGGAATAAATAGCGGCAGCTATAAGGCCACGTAAAAGATACTTTTTTATAAAATTTTCACTGAACATGATTGTATATTGTAGTTAGCTATTTTGTTTACTGTAATTTATATCTCATAAATTATTCCATCTCTGTTTCCATGTGAAATATCTGGTATTACATTACCTAAATAATGCCGCATGTTCAGGCAGGCCGTGAATTGTAAGTTTCTCACGGTTTTACATTTCACGATTGACATAACAGTAGATTTTTACTTGTTACGCTTGTGTTATTGTATTCAACTGCTGCCATCACATATCAGCCATGCAGATATGTGGCAATTTTTTTGACATATATCAATAACTGATTATAATTATTATCACAAAAAAATTTATGTATGTCTGATTCTGTATTTAAAAATAAAGTCGTTGTCATTACCGGCGCTACCGGAGGCGTGGGCAGAGCTACTGCGTGGGAGTTTGCCAAACAGGGAGCTAAAATTGTACTGCTGGCCCGAGAACAGCAGCAGTTGGATGCTACCAAAAAAGAAGTAGAAAGATATGGCGGCGAAGCCTTGTGTATTTCTGTTGATGTGGCGGATGCAACTGCGGTAGAAAACGCGGCAGAGCAGGCGGAGCAGGCGTTTGGGCCAATTGATGTTTGGGTAAACAATGCCATGAACAGCGTGTTTGCACCGGTAAAAGAAGTAACGCCCGAAGAATTTAAGCGCATTACTGAAGTTACTTATCTCGGTCAGGTATATGGCGCCATGTCTGCCATGAAGCGCATGTTGCCGAGAAACAAAGGCGTTATTATTTTTGTTGGTTCGGCTTTGGCTTACCGCGGCATCCCTTTGCAAAGCGCCTACTGTGGCGCAAAGCATGGCATACAGGGCTTTTTTGATTCGCTGCGAACCGAACTTATGCACGATAAAAGCAAGGTGCATGTTTGCATGGTGCAACTGCCTGCCATGAACACCACGCAATTCGGATGGGTGCTTAGTAAACTGCCCAACCAGCCGCGGCCGATGGGTAAAGTGTATGATCCGGAAGTGGCAGCCAGAGGTGTTGTTTTTGCCGCCGCTAACAAACGCCGCGAAGTATGGATTGGCTATCCTACTTATGAGGCTATTATAGGCAACCGGCTGGCGCCCTGGTTTGCCGATTATGTGCTTTCTAAAAATGGTATTAAAGGTCAGCAGACAAATGAAAAAGTATTGCCCGATCGAAAAAATAATGTATGGGAACCGGTACCTGAAGACCGTGGCGCATACGGAGATTTCGGAAACATTTCAACAGATAAAAGTATTACGCTATGGGCAGCCGAAAACCGAACCGCATTGCGCTCTGTGGCAGGCGGCGTTTTGCTTGCGTTAGGCGCCATGCTGTTTATCAATAAAAAGAAATGAGATGTTTCTGATCAAAAGTTTTTGCATTGTAAAAAGATGTTGCATTGTTGTTGCGCTTATTTGCTGAACATACAAAACATAGAAAGACAAAAGCAGGAGATAAAAAATCGTATATCAGCTCTTTTACTTCGCCAGCATTTCTTTCAATTGTATGCCGCCTTTAATGCCAAAATCAAGCGTGCGAATGGGAAACGGAATCATAATGTCGTTGTCATCGTACGCTTTTTTTATCCGCATAATGGCTTCGCTGCCAACCTCCAGATAATCTGGCTGCTCGGGCGATTTAATCCATAAGCGAATGACAAAGTTGATGGAGCTGTCGCCAAACTCGTTATAGAACATTGTGGTTTTATCATCTTTCGACAGCCCTTCTATTCCTTCCACCGCCGATAAGGTAATGTTTCTTACTTTTTCGAGATCATCGCCATACGAAATACCAACGGTAATATCCATTCTTCGTTTACCCAGTAAAGAAAAATTTTCAATCGGGTTTTGAAATACATCTTTATTTGGAATAATCACCATTTGTCCCTGAAAAGTGCGCAGCACCGTATCGCGCAGGTTAATGTCTTCTACTTTTCCCATATAATCTTTCACCTTTACAATATCGCCCACATGCAATGGTCGTCTGAACGATAAAAAAATGCCCGACATAAAGTTGGCGGCAATGTCCTGAAAGGCAAACGCCAGCGCCAGACCTACGATTCCTGCGCCCGCCAAAATTGAAGTTACCGCCTTATCAAGCTGCAAAATGGTAAGCGCCGTAAAAATGGAAATGCCTAAAAAAAAGATGTAGATAAGCGAAGCGAAAAGATTATTAAGCGCTGTGTTAGACGATACTTTTCGGATGAGCTTTGCCGACACTTTTTTGATAACGCCGGCAAGAAAAAAACCAATCGCCAGTACAATGGCAGCCGATATAATGTTGGGCAATAAGCGAATGAAATCTTTTGTCCATGTGGTGAGCTTTTGCAAGATTAGCTGGTAAGCATTATTAATATCCATACTCCGTTTTTATCGGTAAAAAATGATTGCTTTATGTATCAGATGTTTTTTGTTTCGCAGTAATGCCGAACGACGCTTCGGCTTTGCCGTTTGTGGAATCGTGAGCCGGCGGAATGGTTGACGGATTGCCGTCGCGCATGGAACGGTAATGCGGCGACATGATTTCGATGCCCCGCCCGTTGCAGGTATCCTGAATGTTCTGATGCAGATGCGAATAAATAACAGCCTGCTTATTGGCGTCTTTGGTGTAAGCGTTTAACTGGTACGATACATAAAAATCGTCGAGGCTTGTCTGCATTACAAACGGCAGCGGCTGCTGCAATATGCATTCGGTTTGCAAAGCCGCATCTATCAATGCCTGATGCACTTCTTTCCACGGCACATCGTAACCAATGGTAACGGTTGTATGAACAATCAATCCGGTTTCCTGCGCATTGGCCGAATAATTAATGGTATGACTGCTTAAAATGGTAGAATTAGGAACCGTAATATCTTCATTTTTAATGGTTCGGATGCGCGTTACCAGCATCGTTTTTTCAATTACATCACCTACCACATCACCGATCTTTACCCGGTCGCCTTTTTTAAACGGACGCATATACGTAATTACCAAACCGGCTATTAAATTAGAAATGGCAGACGACGAGCCTAACGATATTAACACACCCAAAAAAACGCTCACGCCTTTGAAAGCATCTGACTGAAAGCCCGGCAGATAAGGGAAAATGATGATAAACATAAAGGCATAAATCAGGAACTTTACAATATTGTAGGTTGGCCGCGCCCATTCTTTGTAAAAACCATTCAGCCGGATGTTTTCTTTGTCAATCTCGATGGCAAAATATTTTACAATTTTAATCAGATACCGCGTAGCGATATAAATAACAATGATGGTAAACAGGTTGGGTAAGAAATGGAGAATGCTGTCGAAAATGGCGGTAGCTGGTGTAATAATCCAGCGCCATAAAACGGTGGCGAACGATTTGGTTTGCGGAAACACACCGAAAAACAAAGGCAGCGCAAGGTAAAAAGCAAGTACGATAATAACAAGGCGAAAAATATTATTAATGCGCATGGCAAAATAGTAATGCTGATCGGCAGTTAATACCTGTACCTTACGAATGGAAAATCCCTTAAAATATCTGTCTTTATGAGCTTTCAGCGTTGAAGAAATACGCCTGAACAAACGATTGATGCCATGAATGATGAGCCAGATGCCGAATATGATGAGAGCAATATAGCCAATGCGGGTAAGCCAGCTCCAGATGCTGTTTTCCTGCTTTTCTACGCGAATTCCGTTTTTGATTTTTGCAAGATAAACCGAGGCAATTTTATCGGCAGATTCGTTATACCAAAGCGCATCCAGATCGGTAACCGACATAATGATGTTATCGTTCTCATACACGATATCGTAGGTTACTTCATTGCGAACAATAAGTAACGAATCGGGATTAAAAAAAGCATCGTCGTATAAATTTTTAATCCGCCTCGAAATCGCATCGGCTCGTTCTGCTGCGCTAAACGAGCCGATGCGTGTATAGATAGAAAACAATGTATCGGTAAGCAGCATTACGGGGTGCGCAGTAGCTTTATGTTTTAGCTCGTTGATTCTGCTTTGCTGCTCTGCTTTGCGAACGGAATCTTTTGCTGTCAGTTGCTGCAAACTGTCTTCCAAAGCTTTTCTTCTTTTAGAATCGGTAGCCGCCGTACCCAGTTCCTGCTGCAGCCGGATGGCAATTACTGAATCTACACGCTGCTGCTCTTTTTGGCGTATCAGATATGCTTCTGCAATCTGCTGGCTGCTGTCGTTTTTTTTATTTTCGCTACTGTCTGCTGCCGCCTTTTTCTGCGCATACAAAGACAAAACGCAACAGGCTGACGCGAAAAAAAGCAGACTTGTTTTTTGTAAAATTCGCATAGCCGGTTTATTAGGCGAAGATAGCTTTTTGCAATTTCTTCAAACGTAGCCACAATTCAATTGGTTTGTAAGCTATGTAACGTAGAGGCTGTTAAAGATAAACGGTGTAATGAAAAATCTAAAAATATAAACTCTACAAAAAATTTTATAACCTCTTTTTCAGAGACAATGCGTTTGCTTCTTTTAGTAAAGAAAATCTGCCTTTACAATCGTATGGCAAAGGCGGAAAAAGAAACAGCTTTCTAAACGCAGCGCGGTAAAGTTTATTCGTAACCGATAATGGCTTTTGAAAAAAATATTTTTACCTGAAAGATCAGGCTCGGCACTCCGGTTCTTTGCTTATTTGCTCACTGCATTCAGCTTTTGCTTCCTGCTCTTTTAGTCTGGCAACGTCAATGGGATCGCCAAACAAGAAAAAGAATTTTCGCCGCAAACCTTTTGCTTTGCGCATGTCTTTCCAGATGTCTATAAACTCGTGAAAGTTGATGTAAATCGGGTTCCCTTTGTTTTCTATTTTATGCGTAAGCCCGTAAATAACTTTTTCTTCTTCCAACACATACGTGCCGAAAATGCGATCCCACAAAATAAAAGTAGCGCCATAGTTTTTGTTTACGTATTTCTCCTGCGAGCCATGATGCACACGATGATTGGATGGCGTGGCAAAAACATATTCTACAAACTTCGGAAGCTTTTTAATGTACTCGGTATGCACCCAAAACTGAAACAAAACGGCAATCTGATTGGCCACAAAAAAAATGATGGGATGAAAGCCGAACAAAGCTACCGGAATAAAGAAAATAATTTTGATGTGTTGCACCCAGCTTAAGCGAAACGAAACCGTAAGATTATAATCTTCGCCGCTGTGATGCACTACATGTGTTGCCCACCAAAACCGCTGCTGGTGCGAAATGCGATGCGACCAATAACTGCAAAAATCAAGAATGATGTAGCATGGAAAGAGCGTCCACCAGTTTAGTTCCATGCGCCAGGGCAAAAGATTGTACAACAAAATGGCGCCGCAAAACAACATGAATTTAAGAAAAAAAGCGACAATTACATTTCCGATGCCAACGCAGGTTGAAGCGATGGTTTCGGTTTTAGAATAAATATTTTTGCTTTGGCGATGCGAAATAAACCACTCTAGCAGCACAAAGAAAAACATGAACGGCGCTGCCCAAACAATAATTTCCGGCGCGCTGTCGCTTAGTGTTTGCGCGTGTTCAAAATTAATTTGCGGAGCGCCGAACAGAGACAAAAGATCAATCATTAAGTAAAATAAATTTATATGAATGAAATAAATAAAGATATGTTTTCGTGGAAACATAAACTTAATTAGTGAAAGCGGCTAAAAGTATATTGTACCATCATCGGCAAAAAAATTAAGCCCGCAATCTAACTATGCAGATAAGCAGTTATGCACTTAACAGATAAACAGTAAGAACAACAAAAAACTTTCTTAAACCAGAAACGAAAGAAAAGATTATCTGTTGCACGGTTGTAAATCCAATACAAAAAGCAAATTCTGCCTGGCAAGCTAAAAGCCGTTGCCTGTTTGTTTTCCTATTACTCTGTTACCGGAAATTATTATGGCAAATAAGAAAAAATAAAATTTACAAATACGCTTTTAAGCAAAAGTTTACATATTGTATAAACAGATATTACCAGAAAGATATTCTCCGAAAAGCAATAAAAATGCCAACATAGGCAGCTTCCTACGATTCTCTTTCAAAGACATGCAGTAACCATAAAATGAGCGTTTAAAATAGCATGAATGGGTTTTTTTTAACAGTTGAGCAATGGTTTCTATGATAACATCAATTTAAGTAAAATGAAGTTTCCGGTTTTTAGAAATGCTAAAACATCCAGCTTGTAAAAAGTATAAGTTATTACGCTTTGCTGTAAATTATTTGGTTGCACGCGCATGTTGCAGTTAGGCTTGTAACAACTGCTTTTGCACCTGAGATTCTATTTGATTGGTCAGCTTATTAAATATGGCGGCATAATGATTTTTACAATCTGCTTTTTGAAGCTGATCAAGCAGGTGCAAGAGCGCCTGCTGAATATACTTGTCTTTTTTGCCGTATTCCCAGATGGGTTGTATGCAATACGAAAACAACTCTTTGAACGACGATGTTGCAAGAAGTATGCGGGGTTCGCCGTTTTCATTTTTTATTAAAGAAGGCAAACAATGATACAGGCGGTACGTAAATAAATCGGTAAGCGCATGAAGACAAAGCACTGCCGTAGCCGGATCGTTAATGCCGGGGCTTAAAGCGCGGATGGCTACTTCAGCCAATTGATGAAAGCCGTAACCGGCGTGCCTTTCAACAGGCTGACCTTTAAAGAAATCAAGCGCCAGCAATATTTTATTCCGGCATTCTTTATCTATATTTTCTTTTCCATAAACCAGCAGTAACAAACTGTCTTTAACAAGATATGTTCCGGTTGGGTGCAGTATGGAAACTATGATATTTTGTTTATCGGCAATTTGCAATAATTGCTTGTCATCTACACCCTGAAAATAGTCAGATTTATCGGCATAAACTTTTGTGACAGGCATGCCGTTGCAGCTTATTGTTTCTTCTTTATCAGCGCAAAATTTTTTTTGCATGGCAGCCAGCGTTTTTTCCTGCACACGCCTTATTACCGTTTCAAATTTTACGGTTTGCGTTATAAAATCGAGAAAATAAATGAACAGAAAAATATCTATGATGGTGAGCAATATGAGCAGATAAATGCTTAAAGCCGGAACATAAATGCCGCTGTTGATATCGCGGATGGTGCTTAGTAAAAACAAAGCATATACAATAGTGCCGATATAAAAGCCAAGCACCACCTGCTGAAAGCGGTTTTCGATCATGCTGCTGAGAATGCGGTTGCTCATTTGCGAAGCCGCCTGGGTAAGCACAATCATTACCATAGAAAAACTAAATACCGTAAGCGACATAATGCCGCCAACGATAGTAGAAATAATGCTTCTTCCGGTACTGGCATCTTTTAAACTCAGCCAGCTTAACTGCGATTTAAAATGCTTTCCGCCTTCCGAAAAATCTATCTTAAGCATCAGCCACGACAGCAATAAAAAACCAATGGCAATAATGGCAGGAATAAAAGCGATGCTGCTGATAATTTTATTATAATGCTCTCTGACCCACCTTACGATTTTAATCATTCGCTGCGATGTAAGTTTTTATAAATGAGATGGCCGGTAATTGTTGCAATGCTACGTGACAGATTTATAAAAGAAGAAATTGCAATTGCAGTTTTCCGTATTCTTCAACTATACAGTTTTTGATGATTGGTGAAATAAGGCACGAGAAACGCAGCGCAAAGCCCGTCTATCAATATGATGCCGCCAAACAGAATGCGAAACTCATGCTCGTTTGCTGGCACACTTGTACGCTGTGTTTGCGAAGCTGCATACATGCCCAAAATGGTTAGCAGTAAAAGCAAAACGACGTAAATAATGGCTCCGTTTTTCATCTTTAAAAAGATGTATAAAAAAATGCCGCCGATTAATGTTACCAGAATCGAGCTGAATATAATAGATACCACATTCACTACTTCGGAAAGCGTGTAACCGGTAGCAATGCGATAAATGTAATTGAAAATAAAATTAAGAATTACGGCTGCAAAGCCTGCCAGCAAACCGCTGAGCAAACATCTGGAGAGCAATGTTTGCTTAAAGTTGTAGTTCATACGTTATAATTTAAATGATAAATAAAAGTCGTTCTTCTTTACATGAACATAAATAATGCCTGTATAAGCGTGCAAACATTTTCTGCGCCGGCAAAGCGTTATGGAAACGATATGCAGGTTACTTATAAGCAAGGCAATGATTTTATAACCACTAACCCACTCAGATTTTTTAAAGGCATGTGTTTTGAATATATGAAGAATTATGAGTTCTATAAATGATACAAACACAAATCAGCAATCCAATACACTTTTTACAAAACGAATCTGGCTTGCCGGCGGTATCATTGCTTTTATCATTATCTTTTTATTGCTCTTTAAAACTTTGTTCAGTCTTATACTTCTGGTTCTAGCCAGCGTGTTGCTGGCGGTTTATTTTCATGGCTTTGCCCATCTTTTAACGAAGATAAAAATACCTGAAAAAATCAGTGTTTTTGTTGCGGTTCTGTTCAATGTATTGTTGATTGCAGTGTTCTTCTGGTTTGTTGGCGCGCGCCTTTCGTCCCAGGTTACCCAACTGAGCGATACCTTGCCTGCCACCATTGATAATGCCCAACAGAAAATAAGCAGCCTGCCGTTAGGCGACAAACTGATTCAGTATCTGCAGTCGTCCGGCACGTCGCAAAAAACGATGGCGATTGCCAAACAGTTTTTCTCATCTGGCTTTGGCATTGTAAGCGATTTGTATATCATTATCCTGATGAGCCTGTTCTTCACCGCAAGCCCGTCTGTTTATACCAAAGGCGTTGTTGCATTAATGCCTTCGCAGCAGGCAAAAGACAAGTGCGGCGAACTGTTACAGGAGTTGAACACCGTATTAAAAAAATGGCTGAAAGGTCAGATTATCGGCATTGTATTCATTGCAGCGCTTAGTGCTGGGGGCTTGCTGATACTGGGTTTGCCGCTTGTGTTTTCGTTATCGCTTATCGCTGGTTTGCTCAACTTCATTCCCAATTTCGGTCCCATCATTGCGCTTATTCCTGCCGTGCTTATTGCCTTTACGCAAAGCGGAAGCAAAGCGCTTATTGTTATCGGCATTTACACCGGCATACAAATTATTCAAAGCGCCGTGCAGCAGCCTTTGGTGCAAAAGAAAATGGTGAACATACCACCGGCGTTAACCATCATCGGGCAGGTTGCCATGGGTGCGCTCGGAGGTTTTTGGGGCATCCTGCTGGCTACGCCGATTGTAGCAATTGTTATGACAATTGTAGATAAGTTGTATCTGAAAAAATCTATGGGTTAAACGCGGCTGCGTTATCATCATACGATATTGCAAAAGACAATGCGCTTTCCATAAAAGCAGATAGTAAAAACTTAACTTGCTTATATATTTGATACATGAATTATTGGACAGAGTTAAGTATAGAATATGCAAGTCAACGAAGCTATCTCGATGAGCTTTTTCAGGTTTATCCCACCATACCGGAAGGCATCAGAGAAATTAATTCCGGCAGATGGACGAATATTGAAATGGCATTTAACGAAAAAAATAATCATGACCTGATTAAAGAATTAATTAAACTTGATTTATTTCCAATAAAAGACAGTTACATTGCTCTATTGGATACATCGTTATAATCATAGCGTAACTAAATATTGTCAACACCAACGAACATTTGCAAGACGTACATAATGCATTACATCTATATAGTTAGTTTTAAATTGTGCCCTTACTAAATATAGAAACATAGGCATGACAGTTACAATTTTAGAACAAGGATTTGAAGCAACTTCTGAAAATTCAGTCGGAAATTATTTAATGAAGTTTTTGGCAAACACTAATTTTCATAGTTTTTATGCAATAACTGCTTTTACAAGTTTGGCTGGTATCAACGGAATACATAAACATATAGAAAACGCAAAACATCTTGAAAATATAACAGTAATTACTGGTGTTGACCAAAAGGGCACATCTAAGGAAGCTTTGCAAGCACTAATGGAACTGAAAATAAATTCTTATGTATTCTTTGTTCCACCACCTTCTCCAATATTTCATCCCAAGATTTATTTATTTGAAGGGCAAAATAATTCAGAACTAATCATTGGCTCCTCAAACCTTACCGCCAATGGGCTTTTTACAAATGTTGAAGCTTCAATCCTGATTAGTATTGACAATCATAATAATACCGATAGAAAGATTGTTGAAGGTTTAAAGCAATATTTCAACGGACTTTTTAATCAAACCGACCCAAATCTAAAACCAATAACAATAGAACTAATTGATGATTTAATAAAGGCTAAAATAGTTCCTACGGAAGCTGAAAGAAAAGAACTTCAGGACAAAGGAGAAAAAAAAGATAAAGTAGAAACACAAAATGTACTTTCAAAAATATTTCCTAAAAGAGCTGCAGCCCAAATACCAAAAGATTTTCGACCAAGTAAAAAAACTGAACCTCAAACGACTGCAAAAGCTACAACCGCAATTGAAGCTGATATACTCTTATGGGAAAGTGGACCGCTTACTGAAAGGGATTTGAATATTCCGAAAGGTTCAAACACTAACCCAACAGGTTCAATGCTTTTCAAAAAGGGAAGAACGGAAGATATCGACCAAAGACATTACTTCCGTGACGAAGTTTTTTCATCCTTAAATTGGGTTTTCGATACGAGATTAGGTTCGACACATTTAGAAAAAGCCGCAGCATTATTTAGAATAGTAGTTATGAAAAAGGATTATGGCACTTTCGCACTGACATTGACACATAATCCACGAACAGACACTCGTTCCTATGAACAAAAAAATTCAATGACTTCAATTAGCTTGGGCGATGCAAAACTCATCATCGCAAGAGAAGAACTGATTGGAAGAAGTGCTAAACTATATGGAAACACTGCTAACAATGGTGAGTACACTTTAGTTATTGACTAACCTGCCAGTCGTCTTCACATTTGTTAATAACTCTTTTTCAAAAGGGTTTGGTAATTCAAATAGACTTCATAATTTTGGACTGAAGTAGTCCAAAATGAGATTTGAAAAAACCTTTGGTGAAACTGTTAAGAAACTTCGAGAGGAAAAGCAACTTCCTTTACGTGAGGTCGCAGAAGCGTTAGAAATAGATACTTCTATGCTTGGCAAAATTGAAAAGAACAATCGTAAACCATCCAAACAGCTTATTAACAAAATTGCCAAATATTTCAAGGTGAGCGGCAAAGATTTAATAGTAGCATTTTTAAGTGACGAAATAGCTTACCAAGTTTTGGATGAAGAAGATTTATCCAATGAAATTTTTAAAGTAGCGGAGGAGAAAGTAAAGTATTTGAAAACCAAAAAGAAATCTCGAGTATGAATCTAATAACACAAGCATCGGCTAAAAAATTGAGAGGTGGTTTTTATACTCCTGAACCTATTGCTGAATTTGTATTGCGTTGGGGTATTAACGGAAATAGTGATTACGATATTCTTGAACCAAGTTGCGGAGATGGAGTTTTTTTGGAACAAATTCTAAAGCACAAATTAAAATATCAATCAATTACTGCCATTGAACTTGATGAAAAGGAGGCGGAAAAAGCAGAAAGAATAAATCTTAAAAACAAGCAGGTCATAAATGCAGACTTCCATACTTACTGCAACAACACTTTGCAACGGTTTGATTTAGTTGTTGGCAATCCACCTTACATTCGTTATCAATTTTTTGATAGAATTCAACAAGTTGAGGCTGAAGATATTTTTATCAAAGCTGGTTTGATATATTCTAAGTTGACTAATGCTTGGGTTTCGTTTGTTGTTGGTTCATCACTTCTACTTAAAGAAAGTGGCGGTAAAATTGGATTTGTGTTGCCAGCAGAAATATTACAAGTTTCATTTGCTCAACAGCTTCGGAACTTCATTGCACATTTTTACAACAAAATCAACATTATTTCTTTTGAGAAATTGGTCTTTCCAGATATTCAGCAAGAAGTTGTTTTACTGCTCTGTGAAAAGAACAATACAAAGACACACAATATAGACCACCTTGAATTGCATGATGCAAGCGAACTTCAAACCCTTGATGTTGCAAGACTAAAAAGTCCACAAAAAAAGATTGATTTTAAAAGCAATAAATGGACATTTTATTTTTTAGACCAGGAAGAAATTGATTTTCTTGAAAATATTGCAGCGAAAAGAAATATTCCTACGGTTGGAAAATTTGCAAATGTTGAAGTAGGAATCACAACAGGTTCAAATGATTTCTTTACTGTTCCATTTACAACCTTAGATGAATACGACTTGCATGATTACGCAAGACCAATGGTTGGGAGAAGTGTTCAGGTAAACAGTGTGATTTTTACAAAACAAGATTGGGAGAAAAATAAGTATTCTAAAGCAAAAGCACATTTACTTACATTTCCTGATAAAAAAAATCTTAACCAAAAGCATGGAGCGGTAAAATATATTGCTTATGGGGAAAGTTTAGGTATTCATAACGGTTACAAAACAGGAATAAGAAATGATTGGTTCGTAGTGCCTTCATTAAAGGTGTCTGACGCACTTTTTATCAGGCGTAATAATCTTTATCCTCGTTTAATTATTAATGAGGCAAAAGCATATACGACCGACACCATGCATAGGGTATTTTTAAAACAAGGAACAGAAATAAACGCATTTACATCAAGCTATTATAATTCCCTTTCTCTTGCTTTTACAGAAGTTTGTGGACGAAGTCATGGTGGCGGAGTGCTGGAATTAATGCCTAATGAAACAGAAAGAGTTTTGCTTCCTTATCATAAAGACAATAGCACATTACTTCCAACTGTTGATAAGTTAATTAGAAACAAGACAGACATTGAAGAAGTATTGAAAATTACAAATCAAACTATACTTAAAGACCATTATGGTTTGACACAAAAGGAAATAAAATTTGCTCATACAATTTGGAAAAAATTATCAGCAAGACGACTTAATAGAGGCAAATAATCCGATATAAAAAAGGCTCACAGAGGCTCAACAGTAAACTATCTCATATAATCAGCCGAACACCGTGCAGGTCGGATACACGATGAGAAAACTTGTGACTTGGAGAACTGATAAACATAAAATTGGTTGGTATGCGCCACTCGTTGCACAACTGCTGAATCAGTTCCGGACCAAAGGTGCCGGTGAGCTTAATGAATTCAATATCAATTTCGGGATACGCTCTGTCGAGCACTTCAAAATCGTGCATAAACAAAGGCGATACGTCCTGCCCTTCCTTTAAAACGGTTACAATTTTCAGCCTTGTGGTAATCTCATTTTCCTGCACGTAAATCATTACTTTATTCAGCACCGATATATCGTCGCTTTTAGAAAAATAAATAAACTCCTGCTCCGTTAAATGCCTGATTTTTTTGGCAAGATGAAACCGGCTTAGCACCGCCCATCGCTTTATGGTGCTGAAGAAGCTGTTAGATACCAGAAGCATGTACTGAAGAATCTGTTTTCGCTCCAGCAGCAGGTAAATCAAAATCATGGCCGGGATAAAATATTTCAGAAATACGATGAGATAATCGGGATGCAGACTAATGTTAACATAAATGGCAATCAGTATAAAAAATATGGCAATCGCTACCGTATAAGACGGCGCTACTTCGGGGCGTGGCAGGCGGGCGCGCTTTATTTTCAACAGAAAATTGCCGAAGCCAAAATACACCATCACCAACAAAAAAGAAATGGTATAAACGCCGGCAAGCGGTCCTAGTTCACCTTCGGTAATAAATAGCACCGACAGGCACAACAGGAAAAAAAAGATGAAGATGCGCGGCGAGCTGCCCTGCTTATTTTCCTTTAATAACGCCTGCGGCAAAATGCGGTCGAGCGTCATGCGCTTCATCAGTCCGCCAACACCAACATAAGAAGTTAGTACCGCACCGCTTAGCACCAGCGTGGCATCAATGGATACTACGGTTGCCAGCCATCTGCCCGATGTGCTGAAACCGAGGTAAGACAGCAAGGCTTCTTCATGGCTTACGGCATCTGCCAGAGGCAGCACCATGATGGCGGTGAGCGCCATTAGCGGGTTAATGACAGATACGGCTACCCACATATTGCGCAGTGTTTTGCGAAATACGCCCGGCTCCTGTTCCTCCACAAAATTGGCAGAACTCTCAAAGCCCGAAATGCCCAGCATGGCAGTGCTGAAACCCAGTATCAGCGCGGTAAAAATGCCGCCGGATACCGGTGCGCGAAAGTTAGTATGCGCTATGTTTAATCCGTTGCTCATTACAAACCAAACCCCGCTGATGATAAGTAATGCCATAGTACACAAATGCGTAATAAAAATGATGGTGGCTACAATGGCCGATTCGGTGATGCCTGCAATAACAAGCAACAGAAAAAGGCTTAGCAATATTACGGTAGCCATAATAACATTAACAAATGAAAACAAGCTGTGCAGATATTGCATCGCCTCGCTGGCCGAGATAACCGCCGTTACCATATAAGATAAAATGGTAAGGCAGGCAGCGATGGATGCATTACTTTTGCTGGTAGTGTTCAGCAGCACATTATAAGCCCCGCCGTTCAGCGGTAAAGCGCCTACCACTTCGCCGTAAATTTTTCTGAATAAAAATAAAACGCCGGCTACCAGCAGCAGCGCCAGCCATGCATATTGCCCGGCATATACAATGGTTAATGCCGATACGTATAAACAGGAAGAAGTAATATCGTTTCCGCAAATGGCAGTGGCAGGCAACTGCGATAATTTTTTTGCACTCATATTCTATCGTACAGGTTAGGCACAAGATAAGGCACGGCACAACATACCAATTTTATATCTGCCAATTTTTATTTTTGATATTCGTTTGGATAAAGTAATTTTTACGATTCAGATTTTTTTTCTTCAGGTTTAGATACTACATCAAACGGCCGGGAAGCGTCGTAAAACTTTAGCTCCCTGATGTCTGCGGGCAGGTTAAAGCCATTCTTTTCCAGTTCTGTTTTTACTTTCTGTATCATGTTTCCTCTGGTTTCCAGCATACCACGCCGGAAGTCTTCTGTTTTTACCCAAAACATCACTTTCAGGTTTACGGTGCTGGCCGCGAGTTCGTCTTCAATTACAAAGCTCGTATGGCTGTCATCGTCAATTACATCGTCAACCTGTTTAAAACAGCCTCGTATAATTTCTTTGGCTTTTTGCATATCGTTTTCGTATGCAATACCTACCACAAAATCGGTTCTGAAAAAACCATCTTCGGTGTAATTATATACCGGTTTGGTTAAGACATCGGAATTGGGAATATACACATTGCGGCCGTCAAAGGTGGCGATTTTGGTATAGCGGAATTCCATCGCTTTTACCTTGCCAAACACGTCTTCTACCCGCACCGTATCATCTACGCTGAACGGACGGTTAAATGCCAGTATGATGCCCGCCAGAAAATTTTCGGCAATGTCTTTAAAGGCAAACCCGATTACAACCGCAGAAGCGCCCGCCGTTGCCAGTATGGCGCCGGCAATACCGCTTAGCCCCGCAATGTTGAGCGTTAGCAGAAAGACAAGTACAAAAAAAACCAGCTTAATGGCTTTGGCCAGAAAGCCGCTCATCAGCGCATCGTGCGATTTGCTTCTGATTCTGTTTTTGATGAAAGAGGTAAGCCAGTTAGATATGATGATGCCAACAATTAAAATAAGTATCGCCAAACCTAAACGGGGCAGCATTTTTAAAAACGCATGATAGTATGTATTGAGTCTGGCCAAGATGTCGTTCATAGATAATTGTTATGATTTTGTATGATTGTAAAAATTTTTCAAACAGCCTTCCTTCAACAAATAAAAACACGTGCGTGAAGCATTCCGTTTTCTTCAAACCTTCTTTTCATGTATTTGTTATAATGCAGTTAAGCAAGGTTTTACAAAAGATAAACCATTATTATGCCGTATGCAAAAAGAAGGTGCCACATTCAGAGTCAGACAAAAGCTGATAATTAAAAAATTGTTTTTGTTTGTGTTGTTATGTGCTACGGGCATCTTATTTTTTGGTAGCTTATTTTTTGGTAGCTTATCATTGGTTGTTTTATAATATGATGTTGAAAGAAGATTACATTATATATTCACATGCCGGTTGTAAAGCGTTGTTTTAAAAACGTTACCCTTTCATCATCATCGCAATACCTGGCAACACATTAAACACCATGCTTTATAAAAAGCAGCAGTCATCTTCATAAACAATCAAACTATGAAACAACCTTCTGCATTCGCTTTATTCTGTATCATTATCATTGTTGCATTACCATTCGTCGCCTGCACATCGAACCCGGAAACAGAAATTACAAAAACAGATTCTGTTGAAGCCAATATCAAAATGTACACGCATGTTTGGGATGAGATTATCAACAATGGAAAACTTGATTTGTTTAACGATTCCAATTTTACCAGAGATGTGGTAATGCATACAAATCCTGACATCGTTGGCATTGACAGCGCAAGAGCATATTACGCCAATTATCTCACCGGTTTCTCCCATATTACTTTTACCATTAAAGATGTATTTGGTCAGGGAAATAAAATAGTAAAGCACTGGAATTTTTCGGGCACGCAAACGGGCGATTTTTTCGGCATACCGGCTACCGGAAAACACGTAAGTATTGATGGTGTTACGCTGGTGCGTATGCAGAACGGAAAGATAGCAGAAGAAAGAGATTTTATTGACAATCTCGATTTGATGATGCAGCTTGGGCAAATGCCTGCCGTTGATAAATAATACAACTGCTTAAAGCGGCATTGCATCAGGTTATGTTACAGCAACAAGAAAATGGGATTGTTTTTACAAACAGTTGGTATGCGCTCATGATTTAAAATCTTTATCGTGTAAAAGTATTTATGTAATAATGAACTCAGTTCCACGATAATTGTTATTCTAATCAGAAGCATCGGTTTTGAATGTTACGGTTTGCACACATCTTCCCTGCTCATTGTGTTTAGCCGCAGGACAAGCGGCAGACCTTGCCCAATAACCAGCTTTTTCATCCGCATAACCAAAAATCGCTTTCCAGTCGGGTTGCAGTTTTTCGTCATAAATACATGCGTCCAGTGCATCTAAAAAATAGTAGGTAAAAAATCCGCCGGCATCTTCCGTGCCGCCGGCAAGCTCGCCTTTGCCGGCTGCCGTAGCCAGGATGGATAAAGGGCGATCGGGAGTGAAAAGCTTATCGCCATTATCCATGTCATCATCAGACTCATCTTCATTCCCGGGATGCTGCCGCTTATGAGTTTCGTGCTTGCGGTTGGGCACGGTAACATTGTCAAAATCCGCATTGTCGCCTGCCACCGTAGTGTTGCAGCAATCGCTTAATACGAGATTAAGACCGGCGCCCATTTTTACGATGCGGTCATAGATATCTTCCTTCATCCGCAGATTGTTATTTTCAATGTTTTTATCATTGCCGGTTTTCAGCCACATGCGCGGATAATCACTAACATCCTGCGGATATCTAAACCCATGACCGCTGTAATAAAATACAACAATGTCGGTATTTCGCAGGTGCTGAGAGGGCAACCAGTTAGTAACGGCATCATTTACGGCGGCTTTGCCAAACCTGTCGCCTTCAATTATTTTTGGCTCAATCATGTCGGCATCAATCCAGTCTGCATAATCTTCAAAAGCATACTTTATATCATCGAGGTCGGTTTCACATCGTTTTCCAATGCTATCATCATGCGAGTCAATCACGGCAATCAGAAACATTCGCGGGCTCAATTGTTTTTTATATAAACCCGATTCCTTTTTTGTTTGGCCAATTGACTGTGCATACACATGCCTGTCAATTGACAGAGATGACAAAAGAAATACCGGTATCGCCGCGAAGCACAAAAACAGGCTGCTGTAACGCTTGTTAAAAAAATGGATGTTCATAGAAGAGGCATGTATGATGAAGTAAAAAAGCGAATTTAGTTCTGTTGGTTTTCCTGGCAAAAAAGGTTGGTTTTTGCCGCGCAGATTTTAATTGCAGGTATAATTTTTTATGCTACGGGTAAAAGCATTTGCACTGCATAACAGCAGCACAAAACAGCCGGTAACATCAAGAGGTCAATCGGCTTTTATTGGCGCATTTCGTTTTACATAAATCTTCTTATTGTTTTGGCTTGCCGCCGGGTTGTGGCATAACCGGTGAATGCACTACATCTTCATCAAGAGGCGGATCGCCGCCACCATCAGAATCGTTTCCTTCTTCTTCATCCTCGTCTTCGTCATCCGGCTCAGGAGAAGTTACAGAATTGAAAAAGTGTGATAGATTGCCATCAAACGTAAAGAGGCTGGCAATGCTTTCATCAGCATTGGTAGTTGTGATTTCCATAATTGTAATGTTTTCATCATAAACGTAAATCATTTTTTTTAATTCATTTTATTTTTTGTATTTATGTTTCTGATTGTATTACAGTTCATGTTGTTTTTGCTTTACCGGTTTTTTCTCCGGTGCTTATCATTCCCTGCTTTTTAAAACGAATTAAAAACATGTTAGAGAATGTTGTTTATGGACATAAAGCATTTCATCTTAAAACCGGTTTATTTGCGCAACTTTTCGTATGAAGTTTTTACTAAAAATAGCTGTTTCGTTTTTATCCGTCGGTATCGGTTTTCCGGTTTTCATATCTGCTCAAACGGGTAGCGAAACGTATCAGTTGAAAGAAAATATCAGGCGCCTGGCGCAACAGCCAAACTACCAAAGCGATACGGCGTATGCCAATGCCATTACCGATCTTGCTTATCTGTATGCCTATACATACCCGGATAGCGCATTGCTGATAGTAAAAGGCAATGCAGAACGCTGCCGCGCATCAGGCTATAAAAAAGGCGAAGTAAAAACGTACATCGTTACGGGTGATGCGTTTCAAACAAAAGGATTGTACAACAAGGCGATAGAAAACTATAAAACATCGTATGCTCTGGCAAAAGATATTCACTACAACGACGAGCTTCCTCTTATCCTGAACAGGATTGGAATGATAGACCTCAACCAGGGCAATTATCCGGAAGCGCTAAGTAAATTTTACCAGTCGCTGAAAGCCGCTGAAACCTTTCGGAACAATGCGTTAACCGGAGCCGCATTAAACAATATTGCCATTGTATATTTTTATCAGGGTAATTTTAGCGAAGCAGAAAACGCTTACCGGCAAAGGCTTGCCTTTGCGCAGAAAACGCTGGACAGCAGCAGCATGAGCTTTGCCTACAATGGGTTGGGCGAAGTGAACCTGCAACAAAAGAAGCCGGCAGAAGCGCTCCACAACCTTACCCTCGCTTATAATTTGGCGTTACAAGTAAACGATGAGGCAATGCTGCTGACCATTTCTCTTTCCACGGCAGAAGCGTACTATGAGCTGGACAGTCTGCAAAAATCTATCTCCCTGTTCGATACCGCGCTTCGGCTTTCAAAGCAAATGGATAACGGCACCTTTATTTGTAACGCCTTAATTGGTTTGGCCAAGGCACGCTACAAACAAGGCTTGCTAAAAGAAGCATTGGTAAATGGACGGGACGGTTTGCAAAAAGCCGAAAAGATAGGTCAGGTGCAATTGATGCGCGACGCCAATGAAATTGTTTCTACCATTTATGAAGCATTGCATGACGGGAACAATGCGCTAAAATATTTCCGGGCATATAAAATTTACTCAGACAGTATGACCAACCTGGCAAGCGAGCGTGCTGCGGCCACAGAAAAAGCCGGTTATGAGTTTTCGAAAAAAGAAACTGAATTTGAACAAAAAGCGTTGCAGCAACGATGGATTATTTTTTCAGCTTTTGCAGCCCTGTTAGCCATTTGCATAATAGCTTTCATCATTAATAAAAACAGAAAACGGCTCAATCATTCCAACAAAATTCTCCATCATAAAAACCTGCTTATTGAAGCAGAAAAATTGAAAGCGGAAGAAACGCTTGAGAAACTAAAAGAAACCCAATCTCAACTGATTCAATCTGAAAAAATGGCATCGCTTGGCGAGCTTATGGCAGGTATTGCGCATGAGATACAAAATCCATTAAACTTCGTGAATAATTTTAGCGAAGTAAGCAATGAGCTGATTGATGAACTGCAGGATGAAAGGTCGAAAGTAACAGGCGAAAGAAACGAAGAAACGGAAGATGAAATATTAAATGACATCAAACAAAACCTTGAAAAAATAAACCATCATGGCAAACGCGCCGACAGCATTGTAAAAGGAATGTTGCAACATTCAAGGCAAACAAAAGGCGTAAAAGAACCAACCGACATTAATGCGTTGTGTGATGAATATTTACGGTTAAGCTATCACGGCTTGCGGGCAAAAAACAAGTCGTTCAACGCCGGTTTCGAAACAGATTTTGATAAAACGATTGGCAAAATAAATATTGTTCCGCAAGACATGGGAAGAGTGCTGTTGAATCTTTTTAATAATGCTTTTTATGCGGTAAGCAAGCCCCCATCCCTTAAAGGGGAGCAATACAAACCGCTCATTACTGTAACTACAAAAAAAATCAAAGTTGCAAATAATAACGCTGCTGCAAACTCCCCTTTAGGGGATGGGGGCATTGAGATTACTGTAAGCGACAATGGCAACGGCATTCCTCAAAACGTCATTGATAAAATCTTTCAGCCATTCTTTACCACAAAGCCAACGGGTGAAGGAACAGGACTTAGTTTGAGCTTAGCTTATGATATTATTACTAAAGAACACAATGGGACTATAAAAACGGAAAGTAAAGAAGGTGAAGGAACTACGTTTATTATTCAATTACCAATGAAGTAATAAAACAAATTGTAATTTTAATTCAAACTTATTTTATGCAAGCGATAGAAACAACGGCAAGCTTTAATGGAAAAGGAGAACTGGAAATTGATAATCTGCCCGTAATAAAAAATAAAAAAGTTAAGTTGCTGATATTGGTTGAGGAAAATGAACAAAATGAGTGGCACCAGTTTTCAGGAAAGGGATTGTCCGCTGCTTATGGTGAAGATGAACCTCTTTACACAATGAATATGGTTAAGGAATCTAACCCAGGTTATAATAAATGAAAGAAGGCGAAATAATATTAGCCGAATTGCCGCAATCAGATGGTAATATTAAACTAAGACCTGTATTAATATTAAAGCAACTGCCGGGATACAATGACTTTTTAGTATGTGGCATTTCCACACAAATTCATCAACTGATAAAAAATTTTGATGAGTTGATTGATGAAACCAGCAAGAACTTTATTCAAACAGGTCTCCGGCAATCTTCAATAATAAGGTTAGGTTTTTTAGCTGTAATTCCTAATTATAAAATTGCGGGAAGTATTGGCAGAATTGATTTAGCACTTCATAAAAATTTATTGGAACGCTTAGCAAAATATCTTATTGAATAATGGCAACGGCATTCCGCCAAACGTCATTGATAAAATCTTTCAGCCATTTTTTACTACGAAACCAACGGGTGAAGGAACCGGACTTGGATTATCACTTGCTTACGATATTATCACCAAACAACACAACGGAACAATAAGAATTGAAAGTAAGGAAAGTGAAGGAAGTGTGCTTATAACTATGTTGCCAATGTAACAGAAAATCGCAGAGGCGTAGCCTCAATTTATATTGTAACAACGGATCAAAATCCGTTGAAAGCAACATCCAAAATTAAATGAGAGTCGCACACTCGATACATATACTTGCAAAGCGTTATGGCAAATACTTATCATCAAATCTATCTGCAATTTGTGTTTGCAGTAAAATACCGAAACGCTGTAACCGGCAAAACATGGAGCCGTAAACTTTTCGGCGTTATTGGTAACTTGATAAATGAAGCCAACTGCAAAACCATTATCGTAAATGGCGTTGAAGACCATGTACATTGCTTTGTCGGATTAAAGCCTGTTGTTCCTGTATCTGAATTAATGAAAACAGTAAAAGCAAAATCATCAAAATATATTAACGATAAAAGCTTACAAAAGAAAGGTTTGAATGGCAGGAAGGTTACGGTGCATTTTCATATAGCCAATCACAGGTTGACAAGGTATATAAATATATATAAAACCAGGAAGTGCATCATAAAAAGCAAACTTTCAAAGACGAATATTTGGCTTTTTTAAAATCGTTTAAAATTGAGTACGATGAGCAATATATTTTTCAGGAGTTGTTGTAAGTATGTATCGTGCCTGCGGCACTTGTTGAGTATCGCAGTTCAGATTCACCGGATTAAAATCCGGTGTTACACAATGGTTCGAGCCTGTGGCTCTGCAGGCAATGGCATTCCTCAAAATATTATAGACAAAATCTTCCACCTATTCTTTACTTCCAAAACAACCATGCAAGGAACAGACTTGGGTTTGAGCTTGGCGTATGACATCATTACGAAACAACACTACAGAACAATAAAAGCAATGAGCAGTGAAGGTAAAGCCAGCCCGGATGATCTGGTCGGATGGGGAAGTACATTTGCAATTAATTTACCTGTTTAAACATAGTTATCTGTATAATTTCCGCCTGAATGGCTCAGTCGGGCGGGAGATAAACTCTATAAATTATAGTTCAGACAAATTACCGCCGTACAGTAAAGTCAGGTTATAACTTTAAAGATTAACTGTTATAACTTTTGCTATTTTTCTTTTAAAATATGTCATGGTAAAAGTGAAAAAAAATATGGCTACTGGCAATTATTCTTCACAAAAAGAAAAACAAAAGCGCACATACAGCTTTTGGTAAAATAACTTCTGTTGCAGGAAGAATTAGAAAAACAGGAGCCTCGCAAGGAATTCTTTTAAGCAACCGCATATTAAAAGAATCGGGTATTACAGAAAATACAGAAGTAATTATAACAACAGAGAATGGAAAAATTACTATCATGCCTGCAGAAAACAAAGGAAAAATTAATACCGATTTATCTACCTGGGAAGCCCAGTTTAAAGCGGCAATAAAAAGCGGCAATAAGACGGAAAAAGATTTGTTTAAGGAATGGAAAATAAATTTGATAAAGAAGAACGGTAATTGTAAAATAGTTTGAAGTTTGGACGGTTGAATTAAATCCAACAAAAGGTTCTGAAATCAATAAAACATTGCCTTGCCTGGTTGTCAGTCCTAACAGCACAAATAAAATGTTGAATACCGTTATTGTTGCGCCCTTAACACATTTCTTAAAAAACTATCCAGGCAGAAATGTTTGTATCGTTCTTCAGATTATATTTCAATCTGAAGACATTTAATTCAGCAACACATCATTGCTAAAATTCTGTCTATCGGACAGTCAGAATTTCAGCTATTCTTCATCACCAAATCTACCGGCTTATAAAGTATGTTTATCATTCAATTGCCAATGAAGTAGTAAAACAAATTGTAATTTTAATTCAAACTTATTTTATGCAGACGATAGAAACAAACGTTTTATGGTTACCAGATCGGATGGCAACGGAAGCTCGTTCCAGGCTCTCCGGATAGCAATGGCAGCGCCCAATGCAGAGGCTTGCGCTATGATAGCGGAATACACTTCAATATGCGGGAAGGCAGCCGCCAGTAAGCTCATATAAATATCATTTTTGCTAAAGCCGCCATCTACAAATATTTTTTTTACCGGCGTTTCCTGCATCACCAATTTGGTGGATTGAATCTGTTGCTTTATGATGTCCAGAATCAATTGGTGGTAAGCTTCTTCGCAGGTTTCAAAATCACACAAATTCCTTTTCGCAAAGTGAGATTGATCTACTATCGCCGGCATTTTAGCGGCTGTGTGTTGCGGCATTATCCTGTGAAGCTTATTGCATATTGCGGCATCATAACGCATAGTTTTATAATAATCCGTTGTGGTATGAAAATGATCTGCCAGCCGCTTTACCTGCTGCTCATGTTCATAGCCTGCAAACAGCCTGGCAGCTTTTACAGATGAACCCTGGTAAGAAAGATAACTGAGACAATCATGGTTTAATTCATCACTTGTTAAAGGCGTATGATTAAATGGGTTGATACTGATGCTCCAGGTGCCCGTTGATAATAAAATAAAAGGATCATGACAGCAAGCAACATACGGAATCAGAGCTGCCGAACTATCGTGCAAGCCAGCGCCTGCCGGCATCTTATCCTTATTATTAACCACTTCTGTACTCGAAATAAAAGGAGCCAGCTTTTTATCTGTATTTTCTTTATAAACCCAATCGTGGTAATCTTGTTTTTTAAAATTCCACAAAGCCGTATGGCAGCCTACGCTGGTAATATCGCTGTACAGTGAACCACATAAAACAAAGCTAATGTACTGAGGCAAGTGCAGCGAGCAGCTAATCTGCGAATAAACGTCTGGCTTTTTGTATTTCAACCAATATAACTGCATACCCGAATTAAGATTGCCTAACACCGGCGAAGCCGTTTCTTTTGCTATTTTTTCTTCGCCGCCATACGATGTGTAAAATTGCTTTTGCAATGCCTCGTCATAAGGTTTCAGGTAATTATACAGCGGAAGAAAAGGCTGCTTTTTATAATCGAGGTGAACGAGCGATGCACCATACGCAGATACGTTAACAGCCAGTATCTCAAAACGATTATCCGCCAATAATTCTTTGTAAGATTCCTTTACCCAGGTGGTTAATGCATGAACATCTTCGCAGGGAAAACCGTCTTCATCTGTTGTCTCGTTTAATTGTTTCGACTCTTCATACACCAAATGATATTGCTTGTTAAACAGCAATACTTTCTTGTTGGTTTTGCCAATGTCGAATATGAGAATAACAGGTAGCGGCATCTTATTTCTGTTTCTGATTGATCTTTATATTTTATAAATAAATAACAGACTTTATAGTCCTGTCGCTACTGTCTTCCTTCCTCTTTGCTTTATCAGGTTTTCCCTTACCTTTTCAATGCGGTAAACAGCCATCGGATTCAGTGCGCCGCCCGCGCGCAGACTCGCTTCTGCTACCAACGGGCGAACGTCGGTACGAAACGCATGTTGTAATATTTCCTGAGCAGCAACCACATCATTTTGCTGTTGTGCCACGGCAAGTTTTTTTCTGTCAACCAGCAAAGCCTGCGCATACGAAATCATAATGGCTTCTACCGATTGCAACAGGTCTTCCAGCGGGTCTTTCACATTGTGCGAGGCATCTATCATCCAACCAAAACCTCCATCTCCTAAAGGGGTACTTTTTTGAACTTCAATACCCTCTACAAGCTCATTAAAAATTAAGAAGAGCTGATATGGTTTGATACTGCCGACCGTTAAATCGTCATCGCCATATTTGCTATCGTTGAAATGAAAGCCGCCAAGCTTTTCTTCCATCAGTAATAAAGCAACAATCTGTTCGATGTTTGCATTAGGTAAATGATGACCTAAATCAACCAGCGTATAAGCTTTCTTTCCAAGCTTTGCAGCATACAATAACGATTGTCCCCAATCGCCCACGGTTGTTGAATAAAAATTAGGTTCGTAAGCTTTGTATTCTACAAACATTTTCCAATCGCCGGGCAAGCCAGCATACACTTCCTGCAGGCTTTCCAGTGTATTCTGAAACGCTCTTCTGAAATTGAGTTGTCCGGGAAAACAAGAACCGTCTGAAAGCCACACCGTGAGCGCGTTTGAGCCCAGTTCAACGCCATACTTTATCACTTCAATATTGTGCTCAACAGCCTGCCTTCGCACGGCTTTATCTACATGCTGCATGGAGCCAAACTTGTAACTCAACGCCTGATCAGACTGATCCTGAAACGTATTCGAGTTCATCGCATCAAAGCGCAGATCATACTGTGCAGCCAACGCTTTAATGTTGGCAACGTTTTCCGGTATATCCCATGGAATATGCAGTGATATAGCACCGCTTGACTGATTCAATGCATGCAGCAAACCAATGTCTTCTATTTTTTCTTCCAGATTGCGGGGCTCGCCGCCGCCGCCAAAGCGCCCGAAGCGCGTGCCGCCTGTTCCCAACGCCCAGCTTGGTATGGCGATCTGGAAATCAATCAGCTTTTGCAAAACATCTTCTATGTTCGTTACTTCATCAGTCATAAAATTAAACTTATGCTGGTGACCATTCAGCATAGAGTTGTTGTGTTCTTCAATCTTACATTTTTCTATTGTCATAGCAAATCGTTTGTGTATTATCGTTGATACTATTATCTATAAAATCCCATTGCCACACCGCCATCCACATTCAATGCATTGCCGGTAGATTTATTAAGCAAGCCACCTACAAAAGCAAAGCAGGCGTTGGCAATATCATCGGGTAAAATGATTTCATTTAATAATGTCCGCTTAGCATAATAAGCCGGCAATTCAGCAACGGTAATACCATACGCTTTCGCCCTGCCTTCTGCCCAGCCGCCTGCCCAAATGTTGGAATCGGAAATAACAGCATCGGGGTTTACGGTATTTACCCGGATTTTATCTGCACCCAGTTCAGCCGCCATCAAACGGGTAAGATGCGCCTGTGCTGCTTTGGCAGAACCATAACCGGGATTGTTTGGACCCGCTACCACTGCATTTTTGGAAACAATATTTACGATATCGCCGCCAAAGCCTTGTTTGCGCATGATTGCAATGCCGGCTTTCGATACAATGAATTGTCCTTTTACTAAAATATCATACAGCCTGTCCCATTCTTCCAAAGTATGTCCGGCAATGGATTTAGAGATACTAATCCCAGCATTGTTTACCACAACATCAACACCGCCAAATGCAAGGCAGGCATTGTCAAATGCTTTGGCAGCGCTTTGTTCATCTGTAACATCCAGTATAACAGAAGCTGCCGTATCTCTGCCAAAGCTTTTCCTGAACTCATCCATCGCGTCTTTCATCCGTTCTTCGTTGATATCGTTAATGACTACGCAGGCGCCTTCTTCTGCAAACTTCTTAGCGATGGCTTTGCCAATACCACCTGCACTGCCAGTGATTAATGCAATTCTCCCGCTCAATGCTTTTGGTTTCGGCATCCGTTGCAGCTTCGCTTCTTCCAGTAACCAATATTCTATGTTGAAAGCTTCCTGTCGCGGCAAAGAAGTATATTCTGAAATGGCTTCCGCTCCCTTCATTACATTGATGGCGTTGATGTAAAATTCAGATGCCACACGTGCCGTTTGCTTGTCTTTGGCAAAGGTGAACATGCCTACGCCGGGATAGATAATGACAACAGGATTGGCATTGCGCATTGCCGGGCTGTTGTCATGTTTGCAGGCATTGTAATAATCTGCATACATGTTTCTGTACTCTTCAAACTGAGGTTGTATTTTTTCTTTTACCAAAGATGTGTTATCAATATCTTCTTCGGTAGAAAGATTCAATATTAGCGGGCTTATTTTGGTACGGAGAAAATGATCGGGGCAGCTTGTGCCCATGGGAGCCAATCGCTCCAAATCATTTGAATTGATGTATTCGAGCACGCGGTCATCATCGGTAAAATGACCAATCATGCCCCCAGCTCCTGAAGGGGAGTTTTTAACATCGCTGTTTGAACAAAAACCTCTCAGCATGGGTGCAAGCAGAGCCGCTTTTCCCAGCCTTTTTTCTTTTAGTAAAGAAGTAATTTTTTGACCTCCGAAAACAGGACCTTTCTTGCCATAATTGTCTTCCAGATATTGGGCACAACGCTCTACTACTTCAAGAGTATTCATATAACTTTCATAAGCCGTATTGCCCCAGGTAAACAAGCCATGCGAGCCTAACATAATTCCTCTGATACCTGGGTTTGCATCTAAGCAAGCTTTTAATTTCAGTCCTAAATCAAAACCTGGCTTTTGCCATTTCACCCAGCCTATTGTTCCGTTGAAAAGCTCTTCCGTAATGCGCCTGCCATCTTTGGCTGCTGCAATGGCGATGGCAGCATCGGGATGTAAGTGATCAATGTGTTTGAAAGGCAAAAAGCCATGCAAAGGCGTATCAATGGAAGGAGCTTTGGAGTTTAAATCATAAATGCAATGATTGAACAATTCAACCATGTCATCTTCCTGCTCAATACCCCGATATATATTTTTCAGACTGCGTAAACGATCCACATACAAAGCCGCTAACCCGCTGCGGGTAAGGGTTCCGATATCGCCGCCGCTTCCTTTCACCCACATCACTTCCACTTCTTTTCCTGTTAGCGGGTCAAATGCAATTGCCTTGCAGGATGTATTGCCACCGCCATAGTTGGTAAGCCGTAAATCTGCGCCTAACAGGTTAGAACGATAAATAAGTAAGCCAACTTCGTCGCCTTCGAGGGCGGCTGCTTTGGCATCATCCCATAAATAGCTTACGTGCCTGAATTGTGTGGCTGTTATATTCATGCTGATTGATTCTTTGTGTTGATAAATATAAACCCGTTATCTGATAAAAATCTGTTTTGATTATTTCATTGCATTGCCTATCGTTACCAATATAACAAAAATGAACATGACTGAAATACCTACATACTGCTTATGGCAAAATAGTTTTTGCAAACCGACCATGAAAAGCTCTTTACCACCTAACAAACAGAACCAGAAACAGATGCTTATATCAATCCTTTTATTTCCGTTTATTTAAGCAGTTCTATATTAATAATCCGCAGAAGAGGAAAGTGTATGACGCTTTGCTTTCGCTTTATATTTAGCTTATCAATCGAAAAAACAAGTTGAAAAATAATCTCATATTTGCTGGTTTTCACCCTTTATTTATTGTAAGGCTACAATCGGTTTACTTTAATCTCTGAAAAGTTCTTACCGCGTTATCAAATCGTTATCTGAATATGAACAGAACTATATCAAATTATTAAGTGAATGTAAAGCTGCCAAACGGCTCATTCTCGGATGTAACCTTTGCATCCTAACCGGTGAGGCACATGGCATTCTTTCAAAAAAAAATTCTCCTTTGCATTGGCTTTTTTGCATTCATAGCAACGCTCTCAGCGCAAAAAAATGAGCCGGATCCACAGTATCATTCTTTAATAACGGACAGCCATTTCGTAGCTTCCAAAAACTATTACCTGCTAACCCTTTTCCAGGCATTGCCAGAGGTAAAAACATTACTCGATGCCGATGCTGAACTTTCTGCCATTGCCAAAATAAAAAGAGATTCGTTAGCCGGCGCACTTGCCAACTGCGATCGGGATGGCAGTTGTTATATAAGCAGAATGAAGTTTTCGCAGGCAGAAATTGATGCGGTTGGCAAACGGCTTGCTGATTTGTATCAACCAAAAAATGCGTTGGGAAAACTGGTAACTGATCATCTCGTTCCATCGGGCAGATACATTTTATATCAGCATTCATTGCCCAAAGACATGCTGGTAAAAGCGTGGGAACAGGATGCCAACGGAATTAATTTTTGTATAGATGTGTATGCCGGCGGCGGCAAGCCCAATTATCCGCTGATAGATTCCATCAGCTTCAACACAAAAGACACGCGCAACAACAATGTGTATTTATATAACTATGTAAGTCTGTTATATAATGCGGCTTCATTGGTTGCGCTCAAATCGGCTACCAATACGTCTTTCTTTTATCCTTCGCTTTCACTGGCTTTATTGTTCTTGGAAATGAATGAACGAAATCAGGCGGCAGATTTTGAGCCGATGGAAGAAGGAGAAAATAAGCCGGCTATTGATAAAATGAATACTGTCAACTGGAATGATTATAAATATTCCGTGATCATGGTTCCCGGTGCAGGACCTGATAAACCTGATGTAGCACTAAGCGCGGAAGGCATAATACGTTGCCGCCTGGCGGCGATACAATACCAAAACGGACTTGCTCCTTTTATTGTTACCTCCGGCGGAAAAGTGCATCCTTACAAAACAAAATTTTGCGAGGCGCAGGAAATGAAAAAGTATTTGATAGAAA
Organism: Ilyomonas sp.; assembly: GCA_965219515.1. Lineage (GTDB taxonomy): Bacteria > Bacteroidota > Bacteroidia > Chitinophagales > Chitinophagaceae > Ilyomonas. Next base: position 3,350,641 of record OZ244776.1, on the reverse strand, counting down.
CGCTGCATATACCCGAAAACGCCATCATCATCGAGCCTCATGCAAGGCATACAACCACCAATATGCGCAACACGGCAAGACTGATTTTCAGATATGGCATTCCGTTCAACAAGCCCGGCGTTACCTGCACCACAAAAGGGCAAAGCACATGGATTGGCGGCACATTAACGGAACGGTGCATGAAAGAACTGCACGAGATTCCTTATAAAAGCGGAGCGCGGTTAAATGAAAATGTAGCTGAATTTTTCCCGTTGGCTGAAGCCTTGCAAATCAACCCGACAGAACCAATGGATCCATAAGACATCGCGTTCTAAACATCGCAGATTTGATACAATAACAGACTATGAAAAAAATCTAACCATGAAGAAAATCGCATTATCAATGCTTGTATTGGCAATTGCGCTGGCATCTTTTAAGGCTGAAATCAGTATTTCCATCACTCAGTCTTATAAGATTGATTCATTGGGTGCCTGCCAGGGCGCATCTTACCAGAACGGAAACGTGTTTTTATACGGCGACCGCGAAGTGGGAATGATCAGACAATACAAGCTCAGCGGCGACAGCCTTGTGTATATGAATAAGGAAATGAAATTAACGATGCATGATACCGATGTCATCAATCATCCGACCGGCATGGCTTACCACGATAAACTGCCTTTTTTTATGGGCAACAGCATTCGCCTAAACAAGGAAGGCACGCTGTGGAGAGCTGTTATTTATTGCATTAACTGGCAGGGTTTGCAGCAAACCGGCACGTTAGACGGAAACCTTTTAAACACCATTGAAGACGATGCGTGCATACAGGGTACGCGCCCCGAATATGTGAAGTATAAAAAGAAATGGTATGTGGCTACGGCAGATTACGGCGATCATGGCAACGAAGTGCGCCTGTACAATCCGGACTTTTTGAGCAAAGCTAAAAAGACAACGGAACCCGGAGTATTGTATAAAAAATTTACCTGCACGCCCTGGGTGCAAAACCTGTACTGGATGGCAGACAAAGGCATTCTGGTACTGATTCAAAACCAGATCGAAGGCAGGAAATGGCGGTTCACTTTTGTTGATCTTGACAAATCTCTCAGTACCGGAAAGCAATCTGTAATAAAAGTAACGGACATAGATCGCAACGATGAACTGGAAGGGTTTACTTTTTTAAAAGCCGGGAAAGGCATCGCCGTTACGTCTTCAAGAAACAATAACGTAAACCTGATGAAGACCGGCTGGTGAAATATTTCGGGGAATAACTGACAAAAAAACGTATCAACAAAAAATTGAATTTCAATGCAAAACAAACATTTACTTTTTTTATTATCAACTAAGTCGAAACTGGTAAAATTATTCAGTCTTGGCTTGCTATTTTGTTTACTCATGTCGGCACCGGAATTGGTAAAAGCGGGCAACTTTGAAAACGCAGCCATAATCGTAAAAGGCAGGGTAACGGATGAAAAAAACCTGCCAATGCCGGGCGTTAGTGTAACCGTAAAAGACACAAAACAAGGCACGTCAACCGATGCTGCCGGCAGGTACAGCATCAATGTTCCCGAAGGCGATACTTTACTGTTTTCTTACACCGGTTATGCCGATCAGCAGGTAGCGGCAGTTCAAACAACCATCAACATTACATTACAGCAATCTTTTAACCAGTTGGAAGATGTATCCATCGGTTATACGCGGCTGCGAAAAAGCGATGTTACCGGCGCCATTTCAAGCGTAAAAGCAAGCGAGCTTAATTTATCTACGCCAACGCTTAGCCAGGCGATTGTTGGTAAGGTAGCCGGCGTGCAGGTATCGCAGGTAAGCGGTGCACCTTATTCCGGTGCCAAAATCAGGGTGCGCGGCATCGGCTCCATCAATGCCAGTTCCGAGCCGTTGTATGTGATTGACGGATATGCCATCGGAGGCAACATCAGCCAGGGACAGGGCAATGGCGGAAACGCCACCAATGGCTACAATCCCAACACGGCCGGCAACGATATTTTCATCAATCCGGATGATATCGAGTCGGTGGAAATTTTAAAAGATGCCGCTTCGGCTGCTATCTATGGTTCCCGGGCTTCCGGCGGCGTGGTAATCATAACCACAAAGCGCGGCAAACAGGGAAAAGGAAGATTGACTTACGATTATCAGCTGAGCGTTCAGCAGTTGGCTCATAAAGTAAAGCTGTTGAATGCCAGCCAGTTTGCCGCCTTGTTTGTGGATGGCAGAAATGCCAATTATAAAGATATTGTAATGGCAAAAGGCATTGCCTGGGATGATGCCTTTTATTCGGACGACAATGCGACGCGTATTATGAAAACCGGGCAAACGGCCACCGGCTGTTCGGTTTGTATCATCAAAGATTTGTACGATTTTCAATCTCAGCAGATATTGCAGCCGACATACAATACCGACTGGCAGGACGTTTTATATCGCAATGCGCTGGTGCAGCGGCACAATCTTTCTTTTTCCGGCGGCACACAAGCTGTTCGTTACCTCATTAGCGGCGGCTATTTAGATCAGCCCGGCATTTTAAACAGCACCTATCAGAAACGAATCAATTTCAGAGCGAATATAGATGCAGATGTATCAAAAAAAATAAAAGTATCTGCCAGTGCCTTTGTAACCAATACCAACAACCGCGAAGTGCAGGAAGGCCGTTTTAACCGCGGACCTATTTTAGGTGCTTTGGTATATATGCCCATTTTCCCGGCATTTCACGAAGATGGTAGCCTGGCATTGGCAAACGAAGGCGCCGGTGCGCAGTTCGATGGTTATAGTTACGCATTTCAGGGAATTGAAAATCCGCTGGCTTTGGCGCAGCGCGTAAACATTACCCGCAAGGGAACACGCTCCACCTATGATGTAAACGCCACCTACCAGATTGTGAAAGATTTATCTGCCAAAATAAATGTGGGCGGAGAAAACTATACGGAAAAATATGAGTATTATTATCCAACCAATTTAAGCAGCGGCATCAATCCGCCCGGCTCTTCGCAATCTGTGCTGGCTGCCAATGCCGCCGATCAGTTTCTTACCATTCAGGACCGGCTGGCAGAGTTTACATTAAACTACAAAAAACAATTTGGAAAGCACAGTTTTGATGTGTTGGCGGGCTATACGGCGCAGCAAACCAAAACGGATATCGTTTCCGTTGGCGCGAAAAATTTTACCAACGACCTGGTTCCCGAAATTACCGCAGGCGGTTCAAGCGCGGGCGACTTTTATGATTTGCCCGGCACGGGAAAAAGCACTACCACGCTGGTTTCTTACCTGGGCAGGGTGGTTTACAATTACGACCGGCGTTATTATCTCACCGGTTCTTTCCGCTCAGATGCGTCTTCACGTTTCGGTCCGCAAAACCGTTGGGGACAATTTGGCTCCGTTTCTGCCGGCTGGACGGTTTCCAACGAATCGTTTTATCATGACTGGCTGGGCAGAAACTCTTCTTTAAAACTGCGGGCAAGCTGGGGACTAACGGGTAACAACAACATCGGCAACTACAATTACGAACAGGATGTTACCGGTTCGGGCGGTGTGGTGTATGGTAGCACGGTTTACAACGCTACCTGGCCGGGCGGTATTACCGATAATAAACTGGGCTGGGAATCTACCGGACAATATAATTTCGGAGCCGATGTTACGCTGTTGAATAACCGGCTTTCCATCATCGGAAATTATTACATCAGCCGCTCGTACAACCTGTTGTATTTTCAAAATATTTCCGCTTTGTCAGGCACCACTTCCATTCTTACCAACCTGCGCAATTCTGACATCCGGAACACCGGTTTTGATTTGCAGTTGGATGTGAAACTGGTTGAAACAAAAAATTTCAACCTCAATTTCAGCGGAAATATTACCGCGAATAAAAACAAAGTAAGAAGCCTTGGCGGCGCCAGCGAAATTCAGATTAACGGCGCAGAAAGAAGCTATATCACGCACGTAACAAGAGAAGGCGACCCCGTGGGTTCTTTTTATGGTTTGCATGTAGCGGGTATGGTTCACGAAAAAGACCTTGAAAATACAAATGCAGATCTGGCGGTGTATAAAGCCAACGGCAATCGTTTTCCCGACGGATATAAGCTGCGCGGCTTTCCCGTTTCAACGTATTCATCCACGCCGTTGGAAGCCGGGGATTTGTATTTTGAAGACAGAAACGGCGATGGCATCATTACCGATGCCGATAAAGATGTGATTGGTTCTCCGTATCCCGATTTCACGTATGGTTTCGGGTTTACGGCAAACTATAAAGCGTTGGATCTTACGGCTTCGTTTAACGGAACGCAGGGCAACCAGATTATTGACGGTCAGGATTATTACATCAGGAATATGGAAGGCTCGGGAAACCAGTATGCCGTAATTGACCAGCGTTACCGGAGCGAAGAAAACCCGGGCAATGGCCATGAATACCGGGCTTCGCGCGGCGGCACGCAAAGCAACAGTACGCGCCTGTCGGATTATTATTTGCAGGACGGCTCTTTTTTCCGCTGCACCAACCTGACGCTGGGTTTTGATTTTTCGCAATTCGCCATCGCAAAAAAAGCGGGCATCAACGGTTTGCGGTTGTATGTATCTGTTGACAATGCATTTACCGTTACCCATTATCTTGGCTATAACCCGGAAGTTGATTTCAATAACGGCTCTAACCTTACGCCTGGCGTGGATTATGGAAAATATCCGCTTGCCTGTTCTTATAACGTGGGCGTAAAAGTTCAGCTGTAAACCATTTTATCACATGAAAATGAAATATATGCGCACTCTGTTTTATATCGCAGGCTTCTGTTTATTGTTTCTTGTTATCAGTTGTAAAAAATCGTTTTTAGAGCAAACCAATCCCAATGCTGTTTCGGTTGACAACGGCTTTCAGACGGAAGGCGACATTGCCACCGGCGTTAACGGCGTTTATCAGGCGTTACGAAGCCCGAATTGTGTGGGCGAAGGTGCGCAGTTATGGACGGACGACCGCGCAGATGATATCAATACCACTGACAATCAGTCTAATAATGGCGAACCGTTTCAGTTTACCGCCTTCTCACTGGTGCCGGGCAACAGCTATTTGTTTAGTCACTGGACGGCTTTGTACACGCCGGTTTCAAGAGCAAATCTGATTTTATCGCTGATTAACGATGTTTCTTTCGCAGACGAAGGAACGAAAACGCAATACATTGCCGAGCTGAAATTTATCAGGGCGTACATGTATTTTAACCTGGTTAGAGAATTTGGCGATGTGCCGCTGGTTACAGACAGGTTAACCTCAACAGAACAAGCCACGGCGCTTACGTTCAGGGAGAAAAAAGAAACGGTTTACAACCAGATTGTAACCGATTTACAAGATGTATTGGCCAGCAATCTGCCGGTGGTGCAGCCGGCGGCCAGCAATGGCAGGGTATCGCTGCAGGCGGCCAATGCGCTGCTGGGTCAGGTTTATTTAACGATGGCCACAACATTAGATGCAACAACTTCGGCAGACAATCTAAACAACGCTAAAATTTATCTGCTGGCTTGTTACAACCAAAAAACATTTACCAGCCTGTCTGATATTCCTTTTCCTGATGTGTTTGATGTAGATAAAAAAGCAACAAACCCGGAAATCATTTTACGGATTGCTTACAAGCAGGGCGACCCGAATTATTCATCAGCCATTGCCAGAAACAACCAGGCAAAAGGCGAAACCATCAATTCGCTGTATCCGTCTCAGGGTTCGGGCGGTTTGTTTACACAGGATTTATTACATGAATTTGAAGCCAACGATGTGCGCACCGATTTCTCCATCAAATTTGCCCCGGCAACCGGCATGTATTTTATTACAAAATTCAGAGATGCGAGCGCAACAGCCGGTACGTTGGGATATGGCGGCAACGACTGGATTTTGCTGCGCTACGCCGATGTTATTCTGAATCTTGCTGAAGTATATCTTTATCTGAACGACAATGCAACGGCAATTATGTACCTGAATATGGTGCGTGCGCGGGCAGGCGTTCCCGATTATGTTACGATGCTTCAAAACGCTGATTATGCAGCCAGATATCCTTCTTTGAAATTGGCCATTTTACACGAAAGAAGAATTGAGCTTGCCTTTGAGCATCACCGCTGGCACGACCTGACGCGGTTTTTTACGCCAACGGAACTGGCGGCTTATTTTCAATCGAAGAACCAGGCAGATTTTGATAATTCGCCGCTCAGCAACATCACGACAAAAGATTATTATTTTCCCATTCCTTTTAAAGAATACAACTTAAACACTGAAACAATGTATCAGAATCCGGGCTATTAAAATACTTGTTTACGAAGGTTGAATTGTTGCTTACATAGCAAAACGTAACAATGCCACAAGCGGCAAAGGGATTTTACTGATAAAATTTCTTTGCCGCTTTTTGCTTCTTGTTTCTTTTTTATCAAATCCATTATCAAACAATTTTTCAGAATGTATGCAATAATTTAAGTTCTGTCGTATCTCTGTACGCATTGAGAAAAATATTTCGCATCTCTTTAAACCAAACGTTTCCTGCACCATCTTTACTTACATACTCATTACAAATAATTGAAAAACATGAAAAACGTATTATTTATATTGGCGGCAAGCCTGTTTATCGGCACTGCCGTTACTGCACAAACAACCACTACGGATAAAAAAGCCGATAAAAAAGAGCTTCGCCAGGATTTGAAAAGCGAAAAAACCGATCGCAGACAAAGAAGACAAGATGTGAAAGCCGCCAGATATCAGACAAAAAAAGCGCATGTTGCAGGCAAGGTTAGCACCGTTGCCGAAAATCATGGTAAAGAAAATATAGCCGTTAAAGCGGATGAAGTAGCCGGTCGTTCAGACGCCCGGGCAGATGCCCGCAAAACAGATGCGGTTAAACAAACAAAAGAAATCAGGTCAGATAACAAAGAAGTGCGTAAAGACGAAGCTTCGCTGCGTAAAGATGGCGTAAAGCGTCCGTATCGCAAAACGGTTCGCCGGGTAAAAAAACATTAATTTTTTCACTCCTAAATTTGATAAGCTTTCCGGTAAAAACCGGGAGGCTTTTTTGTTTTCTGCTTCACCTTCTTCCTTTTCCTGTTTCATTCCTCACCCCTCACATTTCCTTACCTTTGCACGCTATGACACAAGAGCAAATTAAAGTTATGAGGGACCGTGTTTCCGTCCTGAGGAGGTTTCTTTGACTACGATAACAGAACTGAAAAAGTAGAAAACGACAAGCGGCTTTCCCTGTCGCCCGGTTTCTGGAACGATAATGCCCGCGCCACTGCTATAATGAAAGACATTAAGGTGAATGAATACTGGATGAAGCTATACAAAAGCGTGGAAACATCCGTGGAAGATTTTGCCGTATTGTTTGATTTCTGGAAAAGCGGCGATGCCACCGAAGAAGAAACAAAAACGGCGTATGAAGAAGGGCTGCGGCAAATAGAAGATGCCGAATTTAAAAGCACACTCAACCAGCCTGAAGACGAACTGCCTGCGGTGCTGCAAATTAATCCGGGTGCGGGTGGCACAGAAAGCCAGGATTGGGCAGAAATGCTGCTGCGCATGTACCGCATGTATGGAGAAAAACAAGGTTGGAAAGTATTGGAGCTCGACTTTCAGGAAGGCGACGGAGCGGGGATAAAAACAGCCACCTTGCAATTTGATGGTGAGTTTGCCTATGGATTTTTAAAAGCGGAAAGCGGCGTGCATCGTCTGGTGCGTATTTCTCCGTTCGACAGCAATGCAAGACGGCATACTTCTTTCGCTTCCGTGTTTGTATATCCGTTGATTGATGACAGTATTGAGATTGAAGTGAATCCTGCCGATCTGGAATGGGAGTTTTACAGAAGTGGCGGTAAGGGCGGTCAAAACGTAAATAAAGTAGAAACGGCGGTGCGCTTAAAGCACATTCCCAGCGGTATTATCGTAGAATGCCAGCAAAGCCGCACCCAAGGCGAAAACAGAGAATTGGCTTTGAAAATGCTGAAAAGCCGTTTGTACGAAGAAGAATTGCGCAAGCGCGAAGAAGCCAAAAACGCCACCAACGCCACAAAGAAAAAAATAGAATGGGGCAGCCAGATTCGCAGCTATGTGTTTCATCCGTACAAAATGATTAAAGACCATCGCACCGATTATGAAGTGGGCAATGTGCAACCCGTAATGGATGGCGAGCTGGATGGTTTTATAAAAGCATATCTGATGATGGAAAAGGAAGAAGCGTAACTTCTGATAACAAGGGGGAAAGTATGATAGCCGTGAGTTCAATTCGCTAATCAAGTTGTTTTTACACAAATACCAAATATATGTGTAAGTAGTAACAAAAATGTTACTACTTTTGTAACAACAGTACACACCACGCTACCCAGTTGTGATTTGCTTTCAAAATCACCAGAACAGCGTCCCAGGGTGTGTCTTTTGCTTCTAAAAATTGCTATATTCTACATTGTTTATTACTGAACCTTTATGGTAACAGTAAGTTTTTGACTTTATATTTATCATTAATAAGATTATTTATACACACATTGCCGTAGTAGAAACAGGGCAACCACGGCAAAAATAAGCAACCATACATTGGGACTGATGGCAGCAAAAGATGATGGCGTTGCTTTTGTTTTTTCAGCCAGTTCACCGGCAAGCTGCTGTAATTTTTCTTCCGATAGATTTCTTCTTTCCAGCTCGCGTTCTGCCTGCGCCCTACTTTCTTTATCCAGATGACGGCTGTTGATGATGGAATACAATTGAAAATCGGTGAGCTTATAAAAATCCATGAAGTGAAGGTAGCAAGCTTATGCAAGAAGTAATAAAAACAAACGCGATGGAGATGCATCTCCATCGCGTTTTAAATTGTAAATAGTTTTCGTTAACTATCAATCACCAATTACCAACAAATCTACACCGCTACTTCTTCTTCTTTACCCAACTGAAAACGTTCCAGCAATTTTCCGGTTAAGCTCATGGCTCTGCCAATCGCCTGATCCATATCGTAATAGCGGTATTCGCCTAAACGTCCGCAGATTAACGTATTGGTTAAAGCATCCGCTTCGGATTTGTATTGTTTGTATAAATCGGCGTTCGCTTTATCGGGAAACGGATATTCATATTGCCCGGGCTCTTCAGGTGTAAAAGGCGTTTCGTGTGTAAGAACGGTGCCTTTTATTTCCGGCTTTACGCCATCGGGCATCAGATGTTTCCAGTCAATCGTCCGAATACGCGGGTCTTCCGGGTTTGGATAATTTACCTGAATACACGGCTGATGTTGCTCCGTTTCAGGTAAATATTCAACTTTCCGGTTTTGCCCGCGGTATTTTAGTTTGCCAAATTTATAATTGAAAAATTCATCAATTGGCCCGGTAAAAATGAGCAGCTTAGCGGCTTTTACGTTGTCTTTGTTTTTTAAATAATCGAAATTTAAATGAACCGGAATATCGCCGATTATGCCGCGCACCATTTCCGTATATCCATTTGCGGGTAATGCGTTCCAGCGATGGTTCGGGGTAAGTGCCGTTACATTTCCTTTGTTTATGGTGATGCGAACCGCAAGCTCTTTGCTCAATTCGGTCGCTTTTACGTTCCATTGCTTTTCGGTATAACCTTTTATGAACATCTCGTAAATCTGCTTCGGCATCCGGCTTAGACAAACTTCTTCAAAATTAGAAGGTTCTCCTTCAAATAAATCCCAGTTTTCCCCAACAACGCCATTGATATAATTGGTATTTACCGGCCAGCTTAGATAGTCGGTACCAACTTTCGATTTTAATATGGCAGACCAGTTATAAAAATCAGTAAACCGGTTCAAAAAGTTCCAGATGCGCTCGCTGCCGCAACGGAAATAATGCGGGCCGTATTTATGAATCATGGCGCCGCTTTCGTGCTTATAATCAAACACATTCCCGGCAATATGATCTTTGCGGTCGATTATTACTACCTGTTGTCCGTAATCGGTAAGAAGTCTTGCGATGGTGCTGCCTGTTAAACCCGCACCGACGATAACAAAATCGGATTGAATCATAATATGTTTTGGTTATTGAATTTTAAAGCAGTAAAGAAAGAGGCAAAATAAGCAAAAAAGGCAAGCAAAAGAAAGAGTAGCGAAAGCGGCTTATTAATAAGCGCCGTCAGCTTTTAAGACAGCTTTTGGTGTACTGGCTAAAATTTTAAAATCAAGTGCGAGGCTGTAATCTCTGATATATTCGGTATCATGTTCAATCATGAACTCTGCGCTGGTATTGTTTTTCCGGTCGCGTATCTGCCATAAGCCGGTAATGCCGGGTCTTACCTTGCAACGGATTTCTTTGAATTCAGGCAGATGCGTAAGCATAAAAGGAACCAACGGGCGCGGACCAATAATGCTCATATCGCCAAGCAAAACATTAAACAACTGCGGAAGCTCGTCAATGCTTGATTTACGAATGATTTTACCAATCCAGGTAACGCGCGGATCATTTTGCAGTTTGAGAAGTACGCCCTGCTCAGATTGTTCCAATGCCATTTTATGAGCCTGCGCTTTTTTAGACTGATCGGAAATCATAGAGCGAAATTTGTAGCAGCAAAAGTGTTTTGCGTGTAATCCAACCCGTTCGTTACTATAAAGAACTTTACCTTTTGAAGTTACTTTAATAAGTAAACAAACAAGTAAAAGCAGCGGAGAAAGCAACACAATTAATGTAAGCGAAACACCAATATCAAATGCACGCTTTGCGGTTAGCTGCCCTCGTTTTCGATGTAAATTTTGAAGGATTGTTGTTTTCTCATCAGATGCCTCAAAAGGCATTGTAACATGGATTACGCGTTTCCGGGAAACGTTACTGAGAATTTGCATGTTTTTGGTTTGACGAATTAATAAATCTGGATTTTTCCAAAATTAATAAAAATTTCAGCATTGTTAATGTTTTTTTAAGGAAAAGTATACTTTTTAATAAAAAAGTAAAAAATATTTAATTTTTTCCACGATCGGGAAAAAAGCAAAAAGATGGGGAAAGTTGCCTGACCTGGATTCGAACCAAGACATACAGGACCAAAACCTGTTGTACTACCCTTATACTATCAGGCAAAAAGAGTTAGCCGTTTTTCGGGCTGCAAAAATAGGTGTGCAGCCATCATCATCCAAATTATTAACTGTTATAAGTTCGTTTCAAATAATGCGAATACTCTTATAATAATAAGGCGGCCAATACATAATCGGCTATCAGTATCATAATACAGCTTACGATTACGGCTTTTGTGCTGGCTCTGCCAATTTCTAGAGATCCTCCTTTTACATTATAGCCGTAATAAGCTGATATGCTCCCGATGATAAAGCCGAATGTGTAGGCTTTGATAAGTGCAAACGTAGCATTGAACGGATTGAAAGATTGTTTTAATCCCTGGTCAAACACATTCATGGAAAGTATGCCCGCAGCCGTGGCGGCTACCCGCCCGCCAATGATGGCGAGAAACAAAGAAATACAGATCAGCATGGGTATCATTAAAATGCAGGCTAATATTTTAGGTAAAATCAAATATGATTCGGTGCTGATACCCATAATTTTCAGCGCATCAATCTGTTCGCTCACGCGCATATTGCCCAGTTCGCTTGCTATTTTACTTCCTACTACGCCGGCCAATACAATGCAAACTACGGTAGGCGAAAGCTCCAGCATGATGGTATCGCGCGTTATCATACCGATTGTTGCTTTCGGAATCAGCGGCGATACAAGCTGATAAGCCGTTTGCACGGTGGTTACAGCGCCCAGAAACACAGAGATAATTACGACAATGGGCAGCGAGCCAATCCCGATTTCCGAACACTGGTGCATAAACTCGCGCCAGTACATCTTCCAGTTTTCGGGCTTGCGAAACATCGCTTTCAGCGTAAGCAGATACCTGCCGGTATGAGTAAGAAAAGATGCCATTTTTATAATTTGATTTTTTCGTTCGTCATTTTTAATTTTTTCCACCAGCGCGATTGCGCAATGATTTCTGTTATGTCGGTACGCGATTTTTGCTGGGCATCTACCACGGCGATATTCGCCATATTTATAATGCTGCGTACCGAACTGCCAAGTTGCAATACATGAACCGGCCGTTTAATGCCAAGCAAAATAGGACCGATTGCATCGGCATCACCCACTTCTTTTAATAAATTATATGCCACGTTTCCGGCAGCGAGATTGGGAAAGATAAGCGTATTTACATCACCGTCTGCCAGCTCGCTGAACGGATAATTATCCTGCATCACATCTTTATTGAAGGGAAGCCAGGCCTGCATTTCGCCATCCACAATCAGAGACGGATTGTGCTGCTTTAATATTCTTGTTGCTTCTGCCACCAGTTTCGCTTCCGGCGAATCGCTGCTGCCAAAATTACTATAGCTCAGCATGGCGATGCGGGGCGTTAAATTAAAATTACGAACTTCCTTCGCCACCAGCATGGCAATGTCTGCTAGTTCCTGCGCCGTTGGATTAAAATTAACCGTTGTATCAGCCAGAAACAAGGGGCCACGTTTCGTAAGCAGCAAATACATACCGGCGATTTTTTTTACGCCTTCTTCCGTTCCGATTATCTGCAATGCCGGGCGAATGGCTTCTGTGTAATTGCGTGTTAAGCCGGAAATCAAAGCTTCCGCATCACCGGCTTCCACCATCATACATCCAAAATAATTGCGGTCGTTCAGCATCTTTTTACTTTCGTGCAGATTAACGCCTTTCCGCTGCCGTTTCTTAAAAAATAGTTCTGCATAACGGCATCTGGTATCTCGCATTTCAGGGCTGGTCGGGTCAATAATGGGCATTTCTGAAACATCAATTCCATTTTCGGCAGCAATTTTTTTAATAATGATTTCCTCACCCAATAAAATCGGGTATGCCGAACCTTCGTCGTATAAAATACTCGCCGCTTTTAAAATTTTCTGATTGTCGGCTTCCGCAAATACAATGCGCTGCGGATTGCGGCGCGCTTTGCTTCCCAGCACACGCATAATCTGGTTGTCAAGCCCAAGACGTTTATTCAAATCAATCTTATACTGCTCCCAATCTTCAATCGGCTGCTTTGCAATGTTACTATCCATCGCAGCTTTGGCAACTGCCGGCGCAACTGTCTCTAACAAACGCGGATCAACGGGTTTAGGAATAATATAATCTGGCCCGAACACCATTTGCTTTTGGTTATAGGCTAAGTTTACAATGTCTGGCACCGGCGTTTTGGTTAAATTGGCCAATGCTTTTACGGCAGCTAATTTCATTTCTTCGTTAATGCCGGTGGCACGTACATCCAGCGCACCGCGAAAGATATACGGAAAGCCAAGCACATTGTTCACCTGATTGGGATAATCGGTTCTGCCGGTTGCCATAATTAAATCGCTGCGCACGGCAACGGCTGTTTCATAATCTATTTCAGGATCAGGATTGGCCATGGCAAAAACAATCGGGTTGTGTGCCATGCTTCCTATCATCTCCGGTGTTACTACATTGCCAACACTTAAGCCTACAAACACATCTGCGTCAGTCATCGCTTTTCCCAAATCCCAGTTGCTATCAGCTACGGCAAACAGGCATTTTACTTCATCCAAATCATATCTTTCTTTGTGCAGCACCCCGTCTTTATCAAACATAATAAAGTGCTCATGCCTGGCACCAAGCGCAATGTAAAGCTGCGCACAAGCCATGGCTGCTGCACCCGCACCGTTAATAACAAACCGTACTTCTCCGATCTTTTTTTTCTGAATTTCGAGCGCATTTAAAAGCGCCGCACCGCTGATGATAGCCGTGCCATGCTGATCATCGTGCATTACGGGAATATTAAGCTGCTCACGCAGTTGGCGCTCGATATAAAAACATTCCGGCGCTTTAATGTCTTCCAGGTTGATGCCGCCGAAAGTTGGCTCTAATGCTTTTACAATCTGCACAAATTTTTCGGGATCGGTTTCATTAATCTCAATATCAAACACATCAATATCGGCAAAAATTTTAAATAAAACGCCTTTGCCTTCCATCACCGGTTTGCTGGCTTCGGGCCCGATGTTTCCCAAACCAAGCACCGCCGTTCCGTTGCTGATAACCGCTACCAGATTGCCTTTAGCGGTGTATTTATAAATATTTTCTTTCTCGTTAAAAATTTCTTTGCAGGGCTCGGCAACGCCGGGGCTGTAAGCAAGCGACAGATCACGCTGCGTTTTGGCTTCTTTGGTAGGCACCACTTCTATCTTACCGGGGCGTCCTTTGGCGTGATATTCCAGCGCCTGCTCTCTGCGAAGTATGTTGGCCATAATTCTTTTTTAAAAACTAAGCCTGCCTCAGTTAACCGAAACAGGAAGCGCAAGGTAACAACTTAAAAGAGAACAGCTTTTGCGCTGAAGAAATTCAATCTGTTTGCTATAAAGATTGTGATATGACAGCCGCATTTTTTTTGTTATCAAACTCAGTTTGAAGTAACAACTTCCGCCGCTCAATTTGTTCTGATGAGAACGGAATAAAAAGCAATTCCTGAATCAGTTCTTTCATGTGCTCTGCTGTATCGGCAATATGACAAAGCGATGCAACAGGAACACCTTTAACTGCGGCTGAATTAACAATACAATGCCTGCCGTTAAACAACGAATGCAATAACTTTATTTTAACGCCGGTGGCATTAAAAGAAGGCAGTATGTGAATGTGCGCATCAGCTATCAGTTTCTCCATTTCTGTTTGCGAAGCATTGCCAATGAGCGTTGCATGTTTGTGCCGGGTTACTATTTTGATTAACCGGGGTGAAGGATTTTTACCGGCAATAACAAAAGGAACGCTGCTGTGCGCAAATACATTTTTTAATAACCAGACGGCGGCGGCTTCATTTTCTTCCACTTCCAATTTAGCGTGATAAATGCAATACGATCCGCTTCCTACTTTGCTGTTTATCTGCCACGAAAAAGGTATAAATAATGGCAGGTAAGAAATGGTTTTACATCCAAAATATTGTTGATACAACGCTACATCGGTAACGGACATTGCCCAAAAATGATTCGCCTTATCCGCAATGCGACACTCATATTTTTTTAGCAGCACACTTTCTGTATAATAATAGATTTTTTTAAAAAGGTGAGACGTGTTTTTATACAAATGGCGGTAATAAATAAACTCGGTGTTGTGAAGCCGCACAAACATTTTTCTGTTTGCAAACCGCTTATCTAACAATGGATAAGTGCAATGCACGCCTTCCATCAGAATCGGATAATCGTCTTTCAGTAAATGAGCTAATAATACTTTATTTTTACGGCTCGAAACAATGTAAGGCAATAAAAAACCGAGCCTTTTTACACGCTTATAATATTGCACCGAAACACAATACTTTTCCAATTCTTTTTGCCTGCTGCGATTACCATATTCAAAACAATGCAGATGAATTTGTATGCCCGCCCGTTGCAAAGCCGGCAGCTTGTAAAACACATCGAACACACCGCCATAATCGGCAGGGAAAGGCACATCAAAACAAATAATATGCAGATGCTGCAACATAAAACGAAGATAGCCGTACAATTCTTTTACATAAAACATAAAATGAAACCAGCAGAGAATGCAACAACCAATTTTGAAAGATAATTATCTTGCAGCCGATGATGATTTTTGCCAAAGAAAAAAGTAACCGGCTGTTATATACATGCGATTTTATTTTTACTCAATTCTGTAATCTGCCTTACGGGATAATTGAAACGGAACAGGATTTTATTGATTGTCCCGGATCAAAAATTAATTATTCGCATCAGCCGCTTTGCAATGAGGAAATTCATATTCAGCCTTCCGGTTTTTTAAACGAAACAAGTCATCGTTCCTTTATTCCGGATGTTGATAAAACGAATGATGTGCCGGTTTTATTTCCCGTAAAAAGCAATCGTAAAACAACGTATCACTTCGATATTTTTTCGGCTGTTTTTTATATGCTGAGCCGCTATGAAGAATATAACAACAAAGCAAAAGATAAGTATGGAAGATTTCCGGCAAAAGAAAGCCTGGCTTATAAAAACAGCTTTCTTCACCTGCCCGTTGTTGACATCTGGCTAACAGAGCTCATAAAACAATTTGCCATTCAAAATTCACAATTCAGGTTTCACAAAAAAACAACCGTCAGCTTTACGTACGATGCAGACATAGCGTATGCGTATAAGGGCAGGGAAATGTTGCGACAGGCAGGTTCTGCCCTGAAAGATGTGGTGCGCATTAACCCGTATAATCTGGCGCAACGCACTGCCGTATTAGCCGGCTATCTGGAAGATCCGTTTGACACATATCATTACATTAAAACGGAAAGCATTAATCCTGTTTTTTTCTTTTTGCTTAGCGAACGAAAAACAAAGTATGATCGTAACATCAATCCAAAGAAACCGGTATTGCAAAGCTTGATAAAGGATGTAAAAACCTGGTGCCCGGTTGGCATTCATCCTTCGTTTTATTCGTCGGAAAAAGAAAGAAAATTAGTTTCCGAAAAAAAGATTTTTGAATTAATTGTGGGTGATGAAATAACGAAAAGCAGGCAGCATTATTTAAAGTTTAGGATGCCGCAAACGTATCGCCATCTGCTGCGCAACGGCATTACCGAAGACTACTCGATGTCGTTTGCCGAAACGCCCGGTTTCAGAGCCGGCACCTGCACGCCGTTTTATTTTTTTGATGTGGAAAAAGACGAAACGTCAGAGTTAAAATTGTTTCCTGCCTGCATCATGGAAAGCACGTTTCGGGATGATATTATCATTCCTGTAAAAGAAGCACTGCCTTATTTTAAACAATATTTTGAAGAAGTGAACAAAGTGAACGGGCATTTTATTTCTATCTGGCACAACGATACGCTGGCGGCGAATAACAGGCAGCATTTTCGATGGCTGCATCAACAAATCCTGCAATACATTCGCAGCCGCTTGCAGTTGTGAGCAATGAGCTATCAGCTTTTAGCTTTTAGACTTAAGCCAACCGAAATTAGGACAATATAATATCATGAGTAACACAACCATCATACACATCGTGGGCAATCGCCCGCAATTTATTAAGCTGGCGGTATTGTATGATGCCATTGCAAAACACACGCGATTTCAACAATACATTATCCATACAAATCAGCATTCATCAGAAGCAATGAGTGGTATTTTTTTTGAACAGCTTTCCATTCCTTTACCCGATGTTCAATTAAATATAGAAGCCGTGTTGGCTGATGAATTTATTGGCAAAGCCGCTATGCAGATTCATCAGATATTATTGCAACGCCGGTCTGACGATTTGATATTGGTATATGGTGATACAAATACAACCTTAGCCGCTTCAATGGCTGCCAGAAGGTGCAACAAAACATTATTGCATGTGGAAGCGGGCGTACGTACGGCTGATACGTCTATGCCGGAAGAAATAAACCGAATTGTAAGCGACAGGTTAGCGCAAATACATTATTGCTGCACCCAAAAAAATGTAACTACGTTATTAGCTGAAGGTTATGGTGCCGCCATTGCTTCGCAGATTATTTTTAGCGGCGATCTGATGCTGGATGCGTTTCTGCATATTCTTCCTTCAGATAAAAAAATAACAACGGCAACCAACTATATTGCCTGCACCATCCATCGCGCCGCGAACATTACAAACAGAGAAAATTTACACCAGATAGTTGGTGCTTTACATGATATTCACAAACAAATGGAAGTCATCGTTCCGTTGCATCCGCACACAGCAAAGCGATTAATAGAATTTGGCATTGAACCTGACTTTACCGTGATTAAATCCTTAGGATACAGCGATATGAAACGCTTTTTATGCGACGCCAATTATGTGATTACAGATAGCGGCGGCGTAAGCCGGGAAGCATTTTTTGCAAAGAAAAAATCGTTAATAGTAATGGATCATCCTTTTTGGCCGGAAATAGCAGAAGCCAATGCCGCCTTGCATTGCGGAGCGGATAAGGAAGCGATAATAAAACGTTTTGATTCTTTATCAACCTTACAATCAGATTTTACTGCAAATATTTTTGGTGATGGAAACGCAGCCATAAAAATTGCAGAACATTTGAATACTTTGTCTGCCAGCCAATGAGCAATAGAAAAAAGATAACCGTCTCCGTCATTACCGATTTAGCTACCGATCAGCGCGTAATCCGCATCTGCACTTCGTTGCAAAATATGGGTTTCGATGTTTTTGTAATCGCGCGCCAACTAAGCAACAGTTTGCCTTTGGAAAAATATCCTTTTACAGCAACGCGCTTCCGCTGCTATTTTGAAAAAGGAACGATGCAATATGCCGAGTTTATGTGCAAGCTTTTTTTTCGGTTGCTGTTTACAAAAACAGAGTATTTGCTGGCAAATGATTTAGATACTTTATTACCTAATTTCTTAGTTTCAAAACTGAAAAACAAATACCTGTTTTATGATACGCACGAATATTTTACCGGCGTTCCCGAACTGGCAGATTCTCCTGTGAAAAGAAAGATCTGGAAGAAACTGGAAAACTGGTTATTTCCCAAACTAAAGACTGTTTATACCGTAAACGATTCTGTAAAAAACGAATATCAGAAAGATTACAACATACCAATTGGTGTAATAAGAAATGTGCCGGTTACAAAACGAATTGTTCCAGCTTCATTACCTGATAACTGGAAGAATAAAATCATTTTATTGGCACAAGGTGCGGGTTTGAATGAAGGCAGAAGTTGTATTGAAATGATAAATGCTTTGCCTTATTTAGACAATCGTTTTCATCTTGTCTTTATCGGCGGCGGCACGCGTTGGCAACAATTGAAACAAAGAAGAAAAGAACTGCAGTTGGAGCATCGTATTGATATGATGGAACGTATGTTGCCTTCTCTTTTAAAAACCTATACGCCATTAGCGCATTTAGGCATCAGCTTAGATTCGTTTACCGATAAAAACTGTTTGTTTAATTTACCCAATAAAGTGTTTGATTACATTCAGGCAGGTGTGCCGCTGTTTGCAACCGCGATACCGGAAATCAAACGAATTGTTGATGAATATCATTGTGGTATTTGCATTACGGATACATCGCCAAAAGCAATGGCGGAGCGTATTACAGCATTATTTTCCGATGAAGAATATTACAAACTATTAAAATTGAATACCTGCCTCGCAGCTAATGAACTGTGCTGGGAAAAAGAAGAAGAAAAGCTGAAAGAAATGTATTGGCCTTTTTTATAAATCTATTTTTTCCGGTACCTGATTTCTACATTTGCTACGCCCTGTTTCAACATGCCTAATTTGCGGGCTGCTTTCTTACTCAAATCAATCATTCTTCCTTTTATAAAAGGTCCGCGATCGGTTACTTTTACATGCACGGTTTTACCATTGTCTAAATTGGTTACTTTCAGCTTTGTTCCAAACGGTAAGGTTTTATGTGCGGCCGTTCGTTTGCGTTGACGAAATGTGGCGCCGCTCGCTGTTTTACGGCCATTGAATTTATCGGCATAATAAGAAGCGCGTCCTTCTTCTTTTACCGTTACGCAGGAAGTGAAACAAAGGATGAAAGCGAAAATGACCGATGATAGTTTCATATTATTTAAATGGAATCTTTACCACTTTCGCTTTTACAAGCTGATTACGGATATCTATATAAATCTCACTATCAAGCGTCGCACAGGCAATGTTCACATAACCCAATCCAATGGCTTTATCAAGCGATGGCGATTGCGTGCCGCTGGTAACTTCACCCAATAAATTTCCGTTTATGTCTTTTATCTGATAATGGCTGCGCGGAATGCCGCGGTCTATCATTTCGAAGCCCACTAATTTCCGTTTTACACCAACTTCTTTTTGCTCTGCCAAACCTTCCTGAGAAGTGAATGTTTGCGGCTTGTTCAGCTTGGTTATCCAACCTAATCCGGCTTCCAGCGGCGATGTGGTATCATCAATGTCATTGCCATACAGGCAATATCCCATTTCAAGCCGAAGCGTATCGCGCGCAGCCAAACCGATCGGCTGAATGCTGTTGTTTTCGCCAAGCTCGAAAATGGCATTCCAAATTTTATCGGCATGATCATTTTTATCTTCAAAATAAATTTCCACACCGCCTGCACCCGTATAGCCGGTTGCGCTGATAAGCACGTTATCAATGCTGGCAAACCTTGTTCTCACAAACGTGTAATATTTCAGATTCATGATGTCGGTTTCGGTAAGCGGCTGAATAATTTTGGTAGCATTCGGACCTTGCACTGCAAGCAAACAGGTTTTTACGCTAATGTTTTGCAGTTCAGCGTTGTCTGCATTGTGCTGAACAATCCAATCCCAGTCTTTTTCAATGTTCGATGCGTTTACCACCAGCATGTATGTTTTGTTTTCCTCAATACAATATACCAGCAAATCATCAATAATACCGCATATATTGTTGGTCATGCACGAGTATTGGGCTTCACCTTTTTTCAGCTTCGAGGCATCGTTGGTGGTAACGCGCTGAAGAAGGTCTAATGCGTGTTCGCCTTTTACCATAAATTCACCCATGTGGCTTACATCAAATACGCCCGCATTGGTGCGCACAGCCATATGCTCGTCTTTAATTCCGGTATAGCTGATGGGCATATCGTAGCCTGCAAACGGCGCCATCTTCGCCCGCAGCGCAATGTGTTTTTTATAAAACGGTGTTTGCTTCATAACTAAAATTTTTTATGATTTATCTGATTTGACAGATCCGCTTTGTCCTGTTACTAAATCTATGATTCATGTTTGTGTCGCCAATAAAGATGGCGGCTGTTTCTACTTGCAACATATCACTTATTACAAACAACTTCCGCTGCGCAATATCATGCTTTTTAAACACATGATTTTCTTAAAAAATCAAGGAAGAATAGTATAAATACGCAGTGCGTCTTTGGCAAGAAGATAAAACTTATTTTGCTGTCGCTCAGTTTTAATAACGTTTGCAAATGAAACATTGCTTTGCAACGCACGAAAGTCAATATCGCTTTGCGAAGCATAAAAAAAATGAACATCGTCTCTTCCTGTCAACTGATTATCATTTGCAGCAACATCTTTCCAGTTTGTAAAGGAAAGCTGCTTTTTAAAAGCAGCGTAATAATCAAATACCAGCCAGCCAAGCCTGTTGTCATACAAATACAATTGACCGTTATTGTCAATAATTTTTACCGGATTCAGCGAGTCATCAAATACCAGACGCAGGTCAGATGATTCAAGTAAAACATGATTGCTTTCATCTGTCTTTTTAATTTTTCCATCGCCTTCATCATACAGCCAGATGTTGCCGTCGTAGCTTTGCGAAAAGACTTTTACCTGCGTAATACCAAGCCTGCGTAAATCAATGGTGGCGCGGGTTGCAAGAAAGCGGTCTAAGATAACAATGGTAGAGAAATCTTTATAATACAGCAATATTTTCAACGGGTTTGTTACATCCATTGAATATATTTTTCCATAGCGAAGAATATTGTTGAATACGGCAACCGAATCGCCGTTGCTGTTCAGTTTTTTTATTTGATTGGTGGCCGAAGAAATGAGATAAATATTCTGCAGATTGTCCGTATAAAAATTGCTGAAGCTGCCGGGAATGGTTTTATTGATTTGTAAGGTTAACGTAGTATCGGCTGCAAAGCTTTGCAGAAAAATAAGCAAAAACAAAAGCGAAATAGTTATTCTTCCCATTTTTTCAATTGCATATCATTGCCATCAAAAATTGCATAAGTAAAACTGCGCAGCCAGTCGCCCAGATTGATGTAGCGGCTTGTACCGGTCAGTTTATAATCTATTGGAAAATGGCGGTGTCCGAACACAAAAAAATCAACGTGTTGCTTAGCCAATAGTTGCCTGCAAAAAATGATGAGCCATTCGCCTTCTTCGCCTAAAAATTTCGCGTCTTTTTGACCAGTTTTTCTGCGGCTGCTGCGACTAAAATAATTGGCTAACCCAATGCCCCACGACGGATGCAACGCACCAAAAAGCCACTGCGCCAGCCGGTTTCTAAACACAGATTTTAAGAACTTGTAATTGTGATCGCCCGGGCCCAATCCATCGCCGTGACCAATATAAAATATCTTATCAGTTAAAGTAAATTCTTCAGGATGATAATACACCGTAATATTTAGTTCTTCTTCAAAATAGCCTCGCATCCACATATCGTGATTGCCGACAAAAAAATGAATTTTGATGCCTTTGTCTGTTAGTTCGGCAAGCTTTCCCAGAAGCCTGACATAGCCTTTGGGAACGGTAGTTTTGTATTCAAACCAGAAATCGAACATATCACCGACAATAAAAATTTCGGAGGCTTTATCCTGTATAAAATTCAGAAAGGCGACTACCTTTTTTTCTCTTACCAGACTCTCGTCATAAGATGGCGTGCCCAAATGAAAATCAGAAAGAAAATATATGTGTTTGTTTGTTGTAACTGCCATATTGTTTGAACCACAGAGACACGAAGTTCACAAAGCAATACAGAGAAGATGAGCGGCATATTTTGTTGTAATGCACTTCAAGGCTTCGCTGATGCCAATGAGTCGCAAAGATGAGGAAGAGTTTTGTTTTGTGCACACAGAGAAAAAGTTTACAGAGAAAATATAATCATATATAAAGCCGTTACAAGCCTCTGTACCTTTGTGTCTCAGTGGTTCACAGCACATCCGCCGTTCCTTTTTTACCCATTTCAATAATCCAGTCTTTACGGCGCAGTTCAAAATTGGTTCCGAGATAAAGCTTGCGCACGGTTTCGTTGCCCGCAAGCTCTTCTGCCGTGCCGTGCTGAAATATTTTTCCTTCAATCAACAGGTAAGCGCGATCGCAGATAGACAATGTTTCGTTTACGTTATGGTCGGTAATAAGGATGCCAATATTCTTGTATTTTAATCGCGCTACCACGCTTTGAATGTCTTCTACCGCAATCGGGTCAACGCCGGCAAAAGGCTCATCCAGCAATATAAATTTCGGGTCAACGGCAAGTGCGCGGGCAATTTCGGTTCTGCGTCTTTCGCCGCCGCTCAGGCTGTCGCCATTGTTTTTACGCACATGATGCAGGTTAAATTCATCCAGTAATTCTTCCAGCTTGTGAAAGCGTTCGGCTTTGGTCATCTTCGTCATTTCCAGCACCGCCAGTATGTTGTCTTCCACGCTCAGCTTGCGAAACACGGAAGCCTCCTGCGGCAGATAGCCAATGCCCATTTGCGCACGCTTGTACATGGGCAGTTTGGTAATATCAATGTCGTTCAGAAACACGGTGCCTTCTTCAGGCTTTATCAACCCGACAACCATATAAAAGGTTGTGGTTTTTCCGGCACCGTTCGGTCCCAACAAACCTACAATTTCTCCCTGGCGTACATTCACGGAAACGTGATTTACCACCGTGCGGCTTTTATAAATTTTTACCAGGTCGTTTGTTTGAATAATCAGGCTCACTGCGTAAAATTAATTTGCGCAAAAATAAAGCAATCAAACAGCGAACGACGGAGATTTGGGGAGATTTTAAGGATTGGCAGATACAGCAATCCATTGTTTATTATCTTTTTATTTTATTCAGCAAATCTTTTCGCTTTTATATAATCAATCATCTTTTTAATCTCCTCAAATCTCCGTTATCTTGCAACAATTTTTGCAGAATGAAGATTACCGAGCATATACAAAGCGCAACCGATACCCTGATTTCTTTTGAAGTGCTGCCGCCACTCAAGGGCAAAAGTATTTCTTCCATATACGACCATCTTGACCCTTTGATGGAGTTTAAACCCTCGTGGATAAATGTTACCTATCACCGTAGCGAAAGCATGTTTAAAAAGCGGAAAGACGGCACGTTTGAACGGGTAGAAGTGCGCAAACGCCCCGGCACAGTTGGCATTTGCGCTGCCATCATGAACCATTATAAAACCGATGCGGTGCCGCATATTATCTGCGGCGGCTTTAACCGCCGCGAAACAGAAGATGCACTGATTGATTTGAATTTTTTGGGTGTTGACAATGTATTGGTATTGCGCGGCGATGCGCCGAAAAATGAAGCGTTCTTTGAACCTGAAATTGACGGGCACCGGTACGGGCACGACCTGATGAAGCAAGTGGTGAATCTGAACAACGGCATTTATTTAGACGAAGAGATCCTGAACGGTGGCAAAACAACCTTTTGCATTGGTGTGGCGGGCTATCCGGAAAAGCATTTTGAAGCGCCGAACTTAGAAGTGGATATGAAGTATCTGAAAGGGAAAGTGGAGAACGGTGCCGATTATATAATGACGCAAATGTTTTTCGACAACCAGAAATTCTTCGATTTTGTAAATGCCTGTCGCAGCATCGGCGTTACCGTACCCATTATTCCGGGTTTAAAACCCATCACTTCTAAAAAACAACTGACCATACTGCCGCGTATTTTTCATGTTGACATTCCTACCAATTTATCGGAAGAAATCATGCGCTGCAAAACGGATGAAGAGGTTGAAAAAGTAGGCGTAGCATGGCTCATTCAGCAAAGCAAAGAGTTGAAACAATTTGGCGTGCCGGTATTGCATTATTACACACTTGGCAAAGCCAAAACAATATATAATGTGGTGAAGGAAGTGGTGTAAGAAAAGTATTAAGTAGTATGTATTAAGTATTAAGATAAACAGTTGTTTATGTGTAACCAACGGCTGTTTCTTTTTTAAATATTTTAAATCAGTGTTAAGCACAAAATCAACTAAAGTTTCCAGCCTGCTTTCACTCCGTAAGTTGTATAAGTATCTCCTTTGGTATTATTACCAAAATCTATTCTGGCACCAATTAGCCAGGTTTTGAAGTAATATTCATAGCCAACAGTAACCCGATAGCCTAAATAAGCATAATCGTTATATCTCAGTGCAGAGCTTCTTCTGTAAAAACCTCCAGGAAGTGATGTAATGGTACTATAATTTTCCTGAATATCTGCATAATAGCCACCTGTTGGGCCAATAGCTAAGTGCAGACCTTTCAGAAAGGTAGAACCGATGGGATAATAACTGAGTTTGGCTTCCAGAAATCCGTTGGAAACACGCTGAAAGAAATCCGGAGCAGGGGAAGGTGTAGAGGTTATAAGAGCAGGCTTGGTTGAGCCTAAACCGAATTCTAATTCTCCGCCCAGTTGAAAATGTTTCCCGTAAGAGTAATCATGTTTAGTTAAACGAACCGAATATTCGGTGCTGACACTATATCCAGGAGCATCGCCGGTGCCGAAATCGACCCTGTTAAAGGATACTTTCAGATAACGATAGCCTGGCTTTTGATAGCGATGGTTTTGGGCATCTGATAAAAAAGATAAAAGAAGAAAAGTAAGAAGATAAACCAATCGCATCGAAAAGGTTTTATACGTTTTAAAAGCGGAAGATAAGTTTCGAGACGCAATAAAAAAACGGCTGGCAAACATTTTATTTGCCGATTGTCGGGTTTACAAAAATTGTGTTTGTCATATTACTTTATACTTACTACCTGATACATCTCTCACCTCACACTACTTCCAGCACAATCTTGCCCCTTACGTGACCTTCTTCGCTTTCGCGTTGCGCTTCGGCGGCTTGCGCTAAAGGCATTACTTTGGCAATAACTGGCTTCAGTTTTCCTTCATCAATTAATTGTGCAATCTGGTTTAACTGATCGGGAAGAGATTGCGCCATGTAAGCCTCGCCGTGTATGTTTTTTTGCGCCAGCAAATTGTTGTCAGCGATGCCCAATGTGCTTACCAGAATGCCGCCTTCTTTCAGCACTTTTACAGAATTTTTTTGCGTATCGCCGCCAATCAAATCAAATACCACATCAATGTCTTTTAGCAAATCCTGAAAGTTTTGTTTTTTATAATCAATCACTTTATCTGCGCCAAGCTGTTTTAAAAATTCAATGTTATTTTCCGATGCGGTGCCAATGACATACGCACCTTTCCATTTGGCTAATTGTACGGCAAACGTACCCACGCCGCCTGCCGCGCCATGTATCAGAATGCGCTGACCCGGTTGTAATTTACCATGATCGAAAATTCCCTGCCATGCGGTTAAGGCGGCTAACGGAACGGCGGCGGCTGTATTGTGGTTAATGCTTTTGGGTTTTATCCCTACTTTGTTAGCTTGCACAACCACAAATTCGGCATAAGTGCCGTCTTTATCCAGGTCGGGGCGCGCGTACACTTCATCACCTTGCTTAAAACCCGTTACATCTTTGCCTATATCTTCAATGGTGCCGGATACATCCCAACCTAAGGTTAGCGGCATCGGGTTTTTATAACGCTCGTAATTTTTGCCGCTGCGTATTTTCCAGTCTACCGGGTTTACGCCGGATGCGAATACTTTTATCAGTACTTCATCAGCGGCCGGTTTGGGTTGTTCTATCTCTTCCATCTTCAACACTTCGGGCCCGCCGAAGTCGTGAATTCGCATTGCTTTCATATCATTTTGTTTTATTGATTCGTAAAAAGAAGAAATAAAAGGCAGGAATTGTGCCCGAATGAAAATGATCTTTGATTTATAATAATGCTATTGCGGCAGGTAATTGTTTCACCGGAAGATTTATTTTATTCTGATCAAATCAATTATCAGATATTGATTCCTCCTGTTTGGTTTGTAAAAGAATTATTATTGTACAATTCGCAACAAAATGTCCATCCGGGCCATTCGGAATTGCCAAATAATAATTACAAATTCGCTTCTTTTCAAGAAGATCATTATTGTACAATAGTTCT
The DNA here is from genome assembly GCA_965219515.1 of Ilyomonas sp. Lineage (GTDB taxonomy): Bacteria > Bacteroidota > Bacteroidia > Chitinophagales > Chitinophagaceae > Ilyomonas. The sequence goes on along the minus strand of OZ244776.1, from coordinate 3,324,106 downwards.
TTTCCGCCCAAAAATTTATTCCCGATAAAGAAAGTATTGGTTAAGTAATATTTAATCTGCACAAAGCGGCATTATCAGACATGCGCTGCTATATTTGAACCCGATGAAAGTACACAGATACAGCGAGCATCAGCGCCGGATGTGGGTGCATCAGATGATGCACAAAACCAAAACCATAAAAGCCATTTGCGCCGAAGCCCAGATTTCGCGGGCTACCTTATATAACTGGCAAAGCGAGTTTGCCGTCCTTGCAAAAGAAGACGCAGACAGAGAACGGCAAACAGCCGCTTCGCTTTCGTGGCAGCCAAACGATAAATATAAAATGCTGTTATCGGCACTGATGAAAACGGATGCCGACAAAACCATTTCGCGCAGGCTGGCAAGAGAACTGGCAAAGCGATACAATCTTACAACCGTGCAAGCCTGCGCCCTGGTAAATCTTCAACCGGACATGTATGGTCATCGCCCGCGCAAGCCGGAAGCCGATGACAATGATGTATATGCGGCTTTACTGCATTTGCTGGAAGAACAAAACAGCCGCAGCCTCCAGGATTGCATCGCGTTGCTTCAGGTGTCTCAGCCCGGCTGGACAATCAGGCAAATCAAGCGCATCTACCGGCAAGGGAGATTGTATCTGAAAAGAACACGCATCCGCCGCGCCGATTCTTTGCCAAAAAAAATCATTTCTTCTTTCGCTTCGGCAGCCACCCCTTTGCAAACGCTTCACGAAGGCGCATTCTGGCATATTGGTTTATTGGAACAACAAACTTCAGAAGAAACGATCTGGCTTTTGTTTGTTATGAATTATACAGATGGCACGCCGTTTCATATTCTGACCGGCCGAAATGAAATTTGCGAAGCCGATATAATGAAACTGATAAAAACTGCGGCAGCACAAAACGGGCTGCCTAAAAAAATACGCCTGCCCGCCGCTGCACCGTTTGCAGGCAGCGACATGCAGAAATGGTGTTGGCAAAACCGCATTGCCATTCACAATTTGTCTATGGCTAAACCCGAAAACATATTGGAAGCCCGGTATATACAGAACGATATAAAAAAGCAACTGCTGATTGATGAAACCATCACGTTGGAAAAACTGCAGATTGCGGCGGATAAATGGATTGAGCATTTTACCAAAAACAGCATGGCGGCAATCAATTATTTTATGAAAGAACCGGTTGTTGGCTAACTTGCCTGAAGATGAGACGGATTGCCAATATATTTTTGCCGTTGCGTGCAGGAAAACTGAGTTGATTATGCAGCTACCTTATTTTTACCAGCCATCCGTTTCTTCCATTCATGCCATTACCATTCTTAGCGAAGAAACCAGCCGTCATTGTGTGCAGGCATTGCGCATGAAGGAAGGCGATAAACTGCAGATGATTAATGGCAAAGGCAGCTTATACACCGCCGTAATTGTAGCTGCCGATAAAAAGCAATGCAGCGTAAGAATAGAAGAAACAAGCTACCAGAAACCGGAAACAAAAAAAGTTTGCATCGCCATTTCGTTATTAAAAAATGCAAACCGCTTTGAATGGTTTTTAGAAAAAGCGGTGGAAATGGGAGTGAGCGAAATTGTTCCGCTGCTTTGCGAACGCACCGAAAAACAACATTATAAAACAGAACGATGGCAGAACATTGTTATTGCTGCCATGCTGCAAAGCCGCCAGGTTTGGCTGCCCGCATTGCACGGGCCAACAACGTTTGCAGAAGCAATGGGCAACGGCGGTTCATTTACCCAAAAACTGATTGCGCATTGCCATAACGACACCCATAAAACAATGATTACCGCGTTATCAATACAAAACAATACGCAAATACTGATTGGACCCGAAGGCGATTTTACGGAGAAAGAAATTGCGCTGGCGTTGGAAAACAATTATCTGCCGGTAAGCCTTGGCAGCACCAGATTGCGTACAGAAACGGCGGGTGTTGTGGCATCGGCTTTGCTTATTTACCATCCAATTAAAGAGATATAAAGAATGAAATCCATTTCGGTATTCGCTTCCCTGATGCTTATTTTATTTTTATTTTCCTGCAAAAACAACAATAAAAAAGAAGTTGAAATAGACAAATCCATCACCCAGACAAACGCTTTTAACAACTTGTTTTTAGACAGCAATAAGATCAATGATTTTATTGAAAAAAATCGGGAATACGATTTATATAAACAACAGTTTGAAGACTTTTATAAGAACCGGAATTTTGAATATGCGTGGTTTGATACCAGCGGTTTGGCCGAACAGGCAACCAATTTTGTAAACCTGCTCAGCACCACCGTTGCCGATTTAAAAGACAGCAGTTTGTATAGCAAAAAAATGATGAATTTGTATGATGCTTTCTTTACCGATTCTACCGAGCATCGGGAAACGTCGCCCTTGCAAACAGAACTGATGATGACCGGACAATTTTTTAAATATGCCAGCAAAGTGTATAAAGGCAGCGATGTGGATGCCGAAGAACTGGGCTGGTTTATTCCGCGAAAAAAAGTTGACTTAACCGGCATGCTTGATTCGGTGATTGCCAACAAAGGTAAAAACGAAGACAAATATCTGCCGCTGAACAAGCAATATAAAAAACTCCAGGCTGCGCTGACGCAATATTATAACATACAGAAAAAAGGCAGTTGGGATTCGATTCCGTTTCCGGATAAAAGTTATAAAAAGGGCGATTCTTCCCTGGCGGTTTCGCAAATTAAACAGCGGTTGCAATGGCTGGGCGATATGCCGGCAGAAGACACCACCAACCTGTACGATTCGGCAACCGTTGCGGCGGTAAAATCGTTTCAGCAACGCACCGGTTTACAGACAGATGGCGTGGCAGGCCTTTCTTTCATGAAAGAATTAAACCATCCTATCAGCGAGCGCATTAAGCAGATATTAATCAACCTGGAACGCGACCGCTGGATGGCTGCCGAAAGCGACAGTAATTATATCATGGTAAATATTCCCGAATACAAACTGTATGTGTACGACAGCGGTAAACTGCAATTCGATATGAATGTAATTGTGGGTAAAGAAGGCACAGGCACGGTGATTTTTACCGGTGATTTAAAATATGTTGTGTTCAGCCCGTACTGGAACATTCCGGCAAGCATTGTAAAAAAAGAAATTGTGCCTGGCATGCAGCGCAACCCCAATTATATAGCGGCTCACAATATGGAAATTATGGGACACAGCGGCAGCCTTCCGATTGTGCGGCAAAAGCCCGGCGGAAACAATTCGCTGGGCAACGTAAAGTTTTTATTTCCCAACAACTACGATATCTACCTGCACGATACGCCAAACCACGGGTTATTTTCTGCCACCAACCGCAGCTTCAGCCACGGATGCATCCGCATTCAATATCCTGCAAAAATGGCGGCGTATTTATTGCGAAACGATACAAGCTGGACGAGGCAAAAAATAGATAGCTGCATGCATCTTGAAAATGAAAAATGGGTGGGTTTAAAAAATCCGGTTCGTGTATTTATCGGCTATTTTACTACCTGGGTTGACAGAGAAGGCAAAGTAAATTTCCGACATGATATTTATGGCCATGATGAGGAAATGGCTGATAAACTGTTTGTAAAACAGTAACTGCAAATGAGCGCTGACCTTTGCGGCAACAACGACCAAAAATGGAAAGAAGCCGAAGAAGCAACAATCACAGCTTTGCAACATTGCATTCTGTCATGGAACGGCGTGTACGAAGAAATAAAAATGCCGCAAAACGGCTAACAATTTCTCCTGATTTATTTGCTGCATAAGTACAATGCCTGCGGCAAAGCACTATAATTCTTATCTTGCTGTTATGCAAAAAACATCCTTGCAACAAACGCTGCGGGTTTTACTTGTTATCGTTCTCTTGTTTGTCATTTTATTTTATTCCAAACCATTTCTTGCGCCGGTTATGTTTGCGCTTGTCATCAGCATGTTGCTGCTGCCTGTGGTAAGCTGGCTGCAGAAAAAACGGTTTCCCAACTGGCTCGCGGTTTTGATGGCGGTTTTGCTGTTTGTTGTGGTCATCGGCGGCATTATCGCTATACTCGCCTGGCAGGTATCGGGTCTTACAAAAGATTTGGGAAATGTAGAACAGCAGGCAATGCAAAAAGTAACACAGTTTCAGCAATACATTCAGCAAAAACTAGGCGTTTCTGTAAAGGAGCAAAACAAAATTGCAAGCGGCAGCGCAGGCAGTTCGTCGGGCAGTTACTTAACCAGCGCCGTATCCGGTTTGTTAGCGGGCATCGGTAGCTTTCTTACCGATTTTATTTTGTTTATCGTTTATACGTTTTTGTTTATGTTTTATCGTTCGCATTTAAAAGAATTTTTGTTGCGGATGTTTTTTTCGCACCATCGCAATCAGGCTTCAACTGTTATGGAACGGTGCCGGCAGGTGGCGCAAAAATATGTTTCGGGTCTGGCATTGATGATTATTTGCCTCAGCGTCATGTATAGCATCGGCTTTGGCATTGTCGGCGTAAAAAGTGCATTCCTCTTTGCCATGCTGGCGGCTGTGCTGGAAACCGTTCCGTTTATCGGCAATATTACCGGCACTTTGCTAACCATGCTGATGACCGTTGCGCAGGGCGGCAGCAATCTAATGGTGTTAGGCGTTTTTATAACGTATGTTACGGTTCAGTTTATACAGACTTATTTTTTAGAAACCCTTGTAGTAGGCGAAAGCGTAAACCTCAACCCGCTGGTTACCATCGCCGGATTGATTGTTGGCGAGCTGGTGTGGGGCATAGCCGGTATGGTGCTTACCATTCCGCTGCTTGGCATGACAAAAATAATTTTTGATAATGTTGAACTCCTCAAACCAATGGGCTTTTTGTTGGGCAAAGTAAAATCAAAATAAAACGTATTCAACATCCGAAACATCATCCGCTTTCTCTTTGCCGGTATTTTTAAAAGCAGTAATACTGGTTAATAAGAAACAATTGGCAAGTCTTTAAAAAGATTTGCAAAAGACGGAAAGCAATGTATCGAATCTCTTATTCAATTATTGAAGATAGCCAAAACCTCCCTTTTTCGCAGCAGCGTTTATAAGGAAAATCAGGCAGCACATACAGAAACTTTACGGGCTTACCTTTACCATTTATCAGCAACAATGAACACAAACGATTCAGCTGGTGCGCGTTTTCGCAAAGCGATGCAAACCGAGCAGCCATTACAAATAGTGGGAGCCATCAATGCCAGTCATGCTTTGCTGGCAACGCAGGCTGGTTACAAAGCCATTTATCTTTCCGGCGGCGGCGTGGCGGCAGGTTCATTAGGCATTCCCGATTTAGGTATCACCACGCTGGACGATGTATTAATTGATATCAACCGCATTACCAATGTTACCGATACGCCGCTGCTGGTTGATGTAGATACGGGTTTCGGTCCGTCTGCGTTTAATGTTGCCCGCACGGTAAAATCGCTGGTAAAAGCCGGCGCAGCGGCATTGCATATTGAAGATCAGGCGGGCGCAAAGCGTTGCGGTCATCGGCCCAACAAAGAAGTGGTAACAATGAATGAAATGGCTGACCGCATCAAAGCCGCCGTAGATGCACGAACCGACGAACAGTTTGTAATTGGCGCACGAACAGATGCCTTAGCCGTAGAAGGACTGGAAAAAACGTTAGCGCGGGCGTATGAATATGCAAAAGCCGGCGCTGATTTTTTATTTGCCGAAGCCGTTACCGATTTGCGTTTATATAAACAGTTTGCTGACGCTTGCGGCTTGCCGGTTCTTGCCAACATTACCGAGTTTGGCTTGACGCCGATGTGGACGGTGGACGAACTAAAACATGCCGGTGTAAATTTGATTTTATATCCCTTGTCTGCGTTTCGCGCAGCCAATAAAGCGGCGTTGCATGTGTATGAAAGCATCAGAAAAGAAGGTACGCAAATGAATGTGCTTGATACCATGCAAACGCGGAATGAATTATATGAAAGCATCGGCTATTATGACTATGAAAACAAATTAGATAAACTGTATCGGAAGTAATAATTTTTCGCCGCGAAGACACAAAGAAGGATAAGAAAAGTAAACTTTGCCAGCCGTCATTGCGAGGTACGAAGCAATCTTTAGATGGTGTTGCGAAATTGTTTGATAACTATGAACAAACTTATTGTCTTCGATCAACCTTGTTATACAATTCACAGATTGATTCGTACCTCGCAATGACGAATACAGTTTGCCTTGTAAACATTGTTAACTGTGTATTGAAATAAGTCATAAATAAAGATTGCTAAAAATAAATTTTAGTAAAACAATAAAACAATACCGATGAGTAACGATGCTTTGCCAATTGCATTCAAGCCCAAAAAATCCGTTGCTTTATCCGGCGTAATTGCGGGTAACACTGCCATCTGCACCGTAGGAAGAAGCGGCAATGATTTGCATTATCGCGGCTATGATATTTTAGACCTTGCTGAAAAAGCTTCTTTTGAGGAAGTAGCGTATCTGCTTTTATATGGTTTGCTACCAGATAAAGCCGCCTGGCAAACGTATCAGCAAAAGCTGATTTCCTTACGTGGCTTAGATGTCATTACCAGGAACGTGCTGGAACAAATTCCCGCTTCTGCTCACCCGATGGATGTGTTGCGAACGTATGTTTCCGTGTTTGGAACCATTGAGCCCGAAAAGGAAAAACACGATGCGGAAGGCGCTAAAAATATTGCGGATAAACTCATTGCTTCTTCGGCTTCTGCGTTGCTGTACTGGTATCATTTTTCGCACAACAACAAACGCATAGAAACGCAAACGGATGACATAACAACGGGCGCGCATTTCCTGCATTTGCTGCATCAGAAACCGCCATCCGAATCATGGACAAAAGCAATGGAAGTATCGCTGAATTTATATGCCGAGCACGAGTTTAACGCTTCTACCTTTACGGCGCGTGTAATTGCGGGAACGGGCTCTGATATGTATGCTGCCGTTACCGGCGCCATCGGCGCATTGCGCGGCCCCAAACATGGCGGCGCCAATGAAGTGGCATACGAAATTCAAAGCCGGTATGCCTCGCCGGATGAAGCGGAACAGGACATTGAAAAACGGCTTGCCGCTAAAGAAGTGATTATTGGTTTCGGGCATCCCGTTTACACCATCTCCGACCCGCGGAATAAAGTGATTAAAGCAGTAGCCAAACGCTTGTCGGAAGAAGCAGGCGATCTGTTGCTGTATAATATTGCGGAACGCATAGAAACCGTAATGTGGACTGAGAAAAAGATGTTCCCCAACCTCGACTGGTTTTCCGCCGTATCATATCATGTAATGGGTGTTCCCACTTTATTTTTTACGCCGTTGTTTGTGATTGCAAGGCTTACGGGCTGGTGCGCGCATGTGATAGAGCAACGCGAAGACGGAAAAATTATACGCCCCGGTGCAAACTATACCGGACCCGAAGAAAGGGCTTTTGTGAAGATGGAAAACAGGTAATTGTGGTCATTTTTTTAAAGCGAAAATGCCTTCTTTTACAGTTGCATCAACTCTTCCATGGTATCTTTCAATGCGCCGGAAGCTTCATCGAACAAAACATCTTTTTGTTTTTTAGAAGCCTTATTGTCGTTCGACTTTTTGATGGTTGCCCGAATGGGGTCGAGGGCTTCAAAAAAAGGTGCGATACGCTGTTCATACCGGGCATCTGCCTCCCTGGTTTGCAGCAATTGTTCATAGGCGTCAAGAATGCTGTATATCTCCTTAACATTGTCTGCCGTATGCCGCCGGGGAATGCGGTTAAACAACTCCTTTAGTTTTTCTTCCGTTTCATTCATTTGGTTGTATTCAGATGTTGCAAATGTATTTCATGTTTAGAAGTTACCAAGTATCTGTACTTTATAGTAAGATGATATAATGGCTCTGTGCAAGGGCGTTTGTGAAGATGGAAAACAGGTAATAGATAGCTCCAATTTTTTATATCAGAACCGGCTGATTTTAGTCTTTCGCTTTCTGCTTATTCAGAAAGGCACAAAGGCAATGGCGAGAAAGCACAAAGACAGCTAATTATTGTTTAGATACGATGCCACCGCCTCCGAAATTTCCTCTAATGAAAAGGGTTTGCTGATGAAGCCGTCGGCATTGAAATTTTTATATTCGGTTTCTACCTCGGCATCGGCTGAAAAAAGAATGATGGGCGCTTTGATGCCGTATTTAGTTTTAATCAGGCGGCAAATGGTTCTGCCATCGTTGCGGCGCAGGTTTACGTCCATCAGTATCAAATCGGGCTTTTCGCTTTCTAAAACATCCATCATGTCTTTCGATTTGCTGAATGTTTTTACATCATAGCCTTCCTGCTGAAAATAAAACTGAAGCGTTTGCAGCATGTCTTCTTCGTCATCTACAATGAAGAGGGTGTTCATTTGGTGTTTGCTTATTTTATGTTTCAAATGTAACAGCAGATACCTTGCCTGAAAAATTATGACGAGAAAATTTATTGGGAGAAAGGAGATTGTAAACTTCAGTCGTGTATCAGTTTCAAAAAAGAGTAAGCCCGCAGATGGCGCAGATCAACGCAAATAAGTATCTGCATAAATCGGTGGGATAAATTTCAAAGTGATACACTACCCAAACTTTGCCAATGTAGAGATTGTGGAAAGAATATAGCTAAAAACTATTTCAGAAGTTCAGCATCGGTATAATCTACGCAAAGTGCGGGTTATCCATTATGTTATGTAAATGTGTAAAGCATCAGCCATTTTATTATTGAACGGTAATTTCAATTCTTGTGTTCGTTAGCCTGCCCTGCTCTGTGTCATTGGAAACAAGCGGCTTCCCATCGCCCATGCCTGTTGCCATCATCGAAGCTTCTTTTACACCCAATACCATCAGTTGTTGTTTGATTGCAGTTGCCCGTTTACCGGTCAGGGCCAGCGCATAATCGGGTTTGCCAACCGGGGCGTTATAACATGCCAGAGATAATTTCCAGTCAGGATGCGCCTGGTAAACGCCTGCGATACTTAATATCTCATCTTTTGATTCGGATAACAGCGTGTCGCTGTCGGGTGCAAACGACAAGCGTACGATGGCTTTCTTTTCTTTTTCAAGACCCGCTAATATTGTGTTTGTTTTATTGGTGTTTAACGACAGCAACGGCGTTGATTTCTCTGCCATCAGCAGCGTGTAAAATTTTGAGCCCAGACTATAGGGTTGTAATTGCACCCATACTTCTTTTTCGGGTGTTTTTATTACGTATTCTATCACACCGTAGTAAGCGCTTGATGCTATCGCCGCTTTGCCGGCACTGCCCAATTCCACCGCATCGGCGCCGGCAAACGTTTTTAATGCTTCATCCGGCATTTTGCCGGTAAAGAATTTAACACCGCCTAACGTAGCTATCACTTTATCGAATTCCTGTATGCAGCCAAACTCAGACACGATGGGCTGATCTGAGTTTTTAATATTTAAGTTTTGCGACGACACTTTGCCATCAATGGTAAAAAAATTTTTGCCATCATAAAAATAAGTGCGGTTACTCTCATGCGTGGTAGAGTCGGTTGCCGTAAAGTTGGGCAGCGTTTTAAAATAGGGAAACGTACCTAAATCGGCTTTTGAAACCGGAACGGTGGTAACATCAAAACCGGGCTTTGCTGCCACAGCGGGCTTTTTTGGCTGGGCAACCGCCACCCTGCTGCATAAGAGAAAGGCGATGATAAATAAACAGGTAAGCTTTGGCATACGGCGATGGTTATTTGCTGTTGTGAACCGGTGTGCAAAGTAATGATTGCTGCGTTTGTTTATAATATTTACGGAGAAGAATTCAATATAAAGCCAGTTGGCAAAAACCGTATTATCAGGATTATCCTGACTCAGTTTTTTTGCTTGCTTATTTGACTGCCTGTGCCGTTGTTTTGTTATTAAAATTTAGAGGTAAAATTGAAGATAAAACCAGTGAAGTTTTGAAAACCATGTTGAATGGATTTATAATAAAAGGTAGCTAAAAGCTTACCCCCGTTCTGGCACAAGCGTCCCGCTTGTGCCTTTCATTATGGGCGTCCGCTTCCTTTGTCATCAAAATCATTACTTTTATTTTTCATCATTACCAAAACCTGTCTTTTTCTACCCATGAGCCGAAAATACAAATTCAATGATAATGCAAAACTCTTCTTTGTTTCTTTTGCTGTTGTTTACTGGATAGATGTCTTTGTAAGAAACGAATACTGCGAAATAGTATTGGATAGTTTGCGCCACTGCCAGCGCAATAAAGGACCCGATGTGTATGCGTGGTGCATTATGACAAGCCATGTTCATCTTATCATAGGTAGTGAAAGTAATTCGCTTGCCCATATTATGCGCGACTTAAAAAGCTATACACCCGTTCCATCCGGCTATGCATAGAAGAACACCAAAGCGAAAGCCGTAAAGAATGGATGCTTTGGATGATGAAGCGGGCAGGCGTGAGAAACAGCAACAATAACGACTGGCAATTGTGGCAGCAGGATAGCCATCCGATAGAATCGTATAATGCAGAGATTGCAAAACAAAAATCAGATTATCTGCATTTGAACCCTGTTGTTTCCGGCTTTGTAATAAAAGCAGAAGAATATGCATACAGCAGTGCCATTGACTATTATGGCGGCAAAGGTTTGTTAGACATTCGGTTGCTGGATGGTTGCTAATATATAAGGCACAAGCGGGACGCTTGCGCCAGAGTGGGGGGCAACATACTTCGCCGAATAGAATTCACATGATGTGTATAATTCATATTTGGGATTATTCTAAGTTTTATACTTTAGTTCTACTTCTAAATTAAAAGCAATTAGGCTTTTATTTATAATTCCTAAATTCTATTAATTAAATGAACCTATTAGAATTACCTCCTATAATTAAAGAAGAGATCATTTCCTCCAATAATATCCAGCATTTCTTATTTCCAAAAGTTGCAATTGAAATAAACAGATTTATAGAGAAAGGAAATTATACATTGATTGAAACTTCTACAGAAGAAGTTATTTGCATTGTGAAGAAAGGCTGTAAACATCCTGAACAGTTTGAAAGAGTTATACTATCTGAAGAAAAGCCTACCCAACAATATTTGCTAAGTAAAGATTCAAGATTAAAATGGAAGAAACATCCTGAGTTCAAAAATGATTTAACACCCGCCGAAGTAATAGACAGTTGGCATAATCAATTTCATTTTAAGGAGGAAGATTTAGAAAAGAAGGTTTCCGGCTTAAGAATACCCCAAATCGCAGCTCTATTTAGTGTGCTCTCGCATTGGAAAGTGGGAAATGATATTGGAACTGTAGTTATGCCAACTGGAACAGGGAAAACTGAAACAATGCTTTCTCTTCTTATTGCAAACAAGTGTCAAAAAGTTTTAGTAATTGTTCCTACTGATCCATTAAGAGAACAAATCTCTAAAAAATTTCTAACGTTAGGTTACTTACAAAACACAGATTTTGGAATTGTTGGGAAAGATTGTAAAAAGCCTATTGTAGGAGTATTGTATAGAAATTTTAATACCAAGGAGGAGTTAGAAAATTTTATTGACAAGTGTAATGTTGTGATAACAACAATGTACTTAATAACGGAATTAAAATCTTCGCTTCAAGGAATACTTGCGAATAAAGTAAGTCATCTGTTTATAGACGAAGCTCACCACAGTGAAGCACCAACGTGGAGTAATTTCAGAGCATTATTTGAAAGAAAAAAAGTATTACAGTTTACCGCAACTCCTTATAGAAATGACGGCAAAAAAATTGATGGAACTACAATATTCAACTATACGCTTAAACAAGCACAAGATGATGGCTATTTTAAGAAAATAAATTTAATTCAAGTTCACGAGTATGACACCACAAAAGCTGATGAAGTAATTGCTGATGCTGCTGTAGCTCAATTAAAAAAAGATTTAGAAAATTATGACCATATACTTATGGCTCGTTGCAATTCTAAAACTAAAGCCAATTTCATATATAAAATTTACGAAAAATATCCTGAATACAACCCGGTTCTAATTCATACAGGTATTAGTACGGTAAAGAGGAATGAAGCTAAAGTTAAGCTTTTGAATAAGGTTTCTAAAATTGTTGTCTGTGTTGATATGCTTGGCGAAGGCTTCGATTTACCAAATTTGAAGATTGCTGCTTTTCACGATATAAGGAAAAGTCTTCCAATCACAATTCAACTAGCCGGTAGATTTACAAGAACTAGTATTGACCACACTTTAGGTATAGCTACTATTGTTGTAAATTTAAAGGACTCTGATGTAATCAAAGAACTTGAAGATTTTTATGCTTTAGGTGCAGACTGGAATTCATTACTACCACAGGTTAGCACTGCTCGGGTAAACAAAGAAATAAACTTCACCAAATTTATTGAAGGTTTTGATGAACTTGATAGTAGTAAAATACCAATTAATAGTTTAACGCCTGCGTTGAGTACTGTTGTTTATAAAAATCACACAAACAGCTGGTTGCCTAACAACTTTGAAAGCGGCTTGCGGAATGTAGATGCTTTAGATTATCTCTATCATAGCTTAAACCGTGACGAAAAAACGCTTGTAATTATAACAGGCAAAAAGAACTTTATTGATTGGGGTTACTCAAAAGATATTTATGACATTGTCTGGACACTTTACATTGTGTTTTGGGATTCAAAGCAAAACTTGTTATTTATTAATTCAAGTGATAACGGGAGTTTGTATCATGAAATGGCAGATGCCATTGTAGGTTCAAAAGCAGAAATTATTAACAAAATAAATGTCTTCAAAGTTTTTGCAAGTATCCAAAGATTACGATTACAAAATGTCGGTCTGAAAGAGTTTTTAGGTAAACATAGCTCTTTTAGTATGAAGACTGGGTATGATGTAGAGAAAGCTTTAAGCTTGGCAGAAAAACAAAGCGCTGAGAAAGCTTTTGTTTTTGGAATTGGTTATGATGAAGGAAACAAAGTATCTCTTGGGTGTTCATATAAGGGTAGAATATGGTCAAGACGTTCAGGAGATTTGCCAGAGTTAGTTGACTGGTGTAGTGAATTAGGTGAGAAACTTATAGATGAAACTATCGACCCAAATACAGTTTTAAAAGAGACGTTATTGCCAAATTCAATATCAGTTAGACCTAAAGTAATTCCATTTGCAGTTGATTGGAATGAACTTATTTATTTAGAACATGAAACACGATTTAAATTTTTAATTAATGGTACTCCGTATGAAATTTTTAATACAGAACTGCAATTATTAAACATAACAGATTCGGGAGATTTATCTTTTCAACTTGTAACGGAGGACATTGCTATTGAATTAAAGCAGCTGATGTTCAACAATGGAAAATTTGACGACTTTAAGGTTGAACAAGTGAAAGATATTGGTAAGTGTATTGTTGAGTTTGGGAGAAAACAGAAAACTATAGAAGAATTCTTTTATGACTATCCTCCTATCTTTTGGTTTGTAGATGCTTCTTCTCTAACTGGAAATGATTATGTTGAATTAAAGCAATTAATACCCAACTATCCACAAGAATCAATAATTGGACAGGCTTGGGATTTTGTAGATTTAAGAAAAGAATCTCAAGGTATTGATCCTAAAAAGACTGATTCTATTCAGTATAAAGTGATTGAAGATCTTAAGGCTGGTGACTATGATATAATATATGATGATGATTATAGTGGTGAAATAGCAGATGTGATAACTGTAAAACAATTTGAAGAGGCTATTCATGTACAATTATATCATTTAAAATTTGCAAAGGAAGGAAAAGTCAGCAAGAAAGTAGATGATCTATATGAAGTATGCGGGCAAGCTGTCAAATCAGTTAACTGGAAATTTAAGGAAGGCAAAGAGTTTTTTGAACACTTGCTTAGAAGAGAAATTAAGAAACGTAAAGACAAATCTTGTTCAAGAATTGAAGTAGGCTCAAAAGAAAAATTAGTTTTTTTAAAAGAAATAGCTAGGAAAAAGTACCCTGTTGAATTTGAAATATTTATTATTCAGCCTGCCTTATCGTGTTTGAATGCGTCAGTGGAACAGCTTACTCTTTTAGGAGTAGCAAGTAATTATCTTAAAACAAGAGCTTTAATTGATTTAGTAGTTATTGGTTCAGACAAATAAATAGTGCCTTTTTATCCTGGGCTTCTGCTATAATTTCCAACTATCGCTTTTATTTCAATTACCCAAACCTCTCATTATGCCTGCCCAAAAACTCTTTACTCGGCAAGAACTTATCTGGCAATGCAATCACCTTGCCTTCTAATTTCCAAAAGTTTGCATCCATACTTTCAATGCTTTCTTTACTCTTCAATTTAGATGAAATATGAAGCGTATAATCATCCGCCGATACGGTAATCAAATGCTTATCAAAAGCCTTATCGTGCAAGGCATTTAAACATAAGCCATTCATTGGGTTCAAGCGGTTTTTTTCATCTTCACTCCACGGTATAATGTGGCTGGCAATAAGCAAGTTGCTATTTTGGATTTTGGTAATGCAACAAGTATGATTGTAAGCAGCTAAAATCATTTTTCTAAACAGTGATTGATTAACTCGCGCCTTTACCAATCGTTCTTTGATTAAACCTTCCCGCATTGTCGTTTCAACATCAACAAGGTTTAGCTGTTCGATGCTGGTGCCTTTTGCTTTCGCCAGCAGCTTTTCGCTCTCTAATAAAGCAGCATCCCAATTGTTATAAAATTCGTCCCAAATGTTTTTATCAAGCTTACTCGCATTGCTGGCTCCTTTAATGCCTCTGGCTTGTAAGGTTGGATCAAAACTGGCTAAGTTACCAAGCTTCAAAGCCATAGAGGCCGGTGTTCTATCAATGATGCTGGCTAATTCTTTGACCTCGGCATTGCTGGCGTGCATTTTACCAAAGGGCAGTTTGCAATACAAGTTAATGGCAAGTATGAGTTCGTGGCGAGTCCAGAGCCGTTGCCCTTCTTTCATAATAATTTAGAATGGATGGGTAAGATAAGTATCCTCTTCATAAAAGCGAAACAAACATTCTGGATTCAAGCATTGCATAATATTCCACTTTGCTAATGTGTGTACAAAGCTGGCTAATTCTTCGCACCGCGAACCACAGATAGGACAAGTAGTTGGCTGGTCTGTCATTAAAAAGATAGGAAGTAATTGAAACATGGTGCAAACATGAGAAAGGTTTGGATTTTTATATTGGCTTATAAGTCACGTAACATTGCAGGCTTTGTATTCTTTCCCTTTATCCGGCTCATGTTGTAACTTCTTACTTTCTTGCTGTGTACATCTGCCATGAAATAAACAAGGCAAAGAATGTGCACGAAAATTATTTTGTGCAGCAAGGATAACATAACACTCACCTTATCATTGCCAAACATCTGCTATTTTATAACCACTATCGCCATTAAGATGTTTATCAAACAAAGACTTCTTTCTATCTTTATTTTTTCTCGCCCCGCTGATATAAATGAAGCAAACTGATATAAAAATTTAAAGAGCAGTAAGATGATAAAGACATCACCACAGCCGCTTTCAAACATTCAGATGGAACTGCTGCAACTGTATGCAAGTGGTATTTCTATGGAGAACCTTGCTAACATACCGTCCCAAAACTGCAAATGCACTTTTGTTGCACCGTTGACTACTTCAAATTCAGTCACACTGGAAATATAAAGACGGTCATAATTTTTGAATTGCGATACTAATTTTGAATTTGCCTTGTCAGTCTTGCGGAAATAATCAATTAGAATGGTTGAGTCCACCATTAGCTTTTTGTCCGCCATGCTGCAATGCTTTTTCTGTTTTCTTCAATCACCTGTATTTCCTTGTCTGAATAAACAGGACCATTGAGCAGATACTCAATAAATTCATCTTTGTCTTTTTGCGCTGGCTTTTCCTCAGCGAGTTCCTGACGTAGTCTTACCTTCTGAGCATGCGTCAGACTTTTGACTGGTGCCAACAGTTGCTGAAACGGTACTTGTATTTTCATTTCCATACTCCAAATTTACAAGTTTCGTCCTAAAAGAGTCTGCGAAAAATAGCCACCAACGTTCAAGTATTGCCGATGGTGGGGCATCGGAGCTCGTCACGCTTGCACCGAAGCTGATTTATTTTCTATTGCCGAAGTTAAGAACTTTTGCTTGGCTTTGTTCGTCACGCTGGAACTATACTACAATAGAATTACTGTTGCTTATGTTGCGTTCCGTCGCCCCCTGCTATTGCAAATACTTTTGTTTTGTTAGGCGCAGTATTCTTTTCTTATATCTTATTGCTCTAATATTTTTAATGCTTCTTTAATCCCGTCTGCAGATTCAGATAAATGATATTGTGGAGCAATTCCGATATTGTCTATTCCTTGATGAATGTTTAAACGTCGGCTGCGTGTAGTCGGATAAACTAAAGTATATGGATAGCAAGAGAACGGAACTTCTACAACATTTGAATAGTCCAAATTTCCAATGGTGTTTTCTCCAGCCAAAATAACTTTTGAACTTTGTTTTGCTGCAAGCAAAAACTCTTCTGTTGAACTTCCGCACCATTTGTTTATAAGAATCAAAATCTTTTTAGGAAATGATTTGGAAGTATAAGACGAATCTGTTTCATCTTCATTGCCCGTAATCCATTGTCCTTTTGCCTGCTCCATTTTTGCAATCTTGTTATTAATATCAGTAACAATTTGCTCTGAAAAATTTTTGTTTTCAAGGTATTTTTTATACGCAGAAATTGTTGTTTCAGTTGCAAGCAAATCTGCACCAATTGATTTTATTGGCTGCGTGTATAAATAAGGAATTAACCCATTCCACGAGTTGTCTGAACCACCACCATTATCACGTAAGTCCAAAATTAAATTTGGCGTTGAATTTAATATAGTTTCATTTGCATGGAGTAAAGAATCTATTTGCGGTTTATAGTCAGCGTCAAAACTTGCGATTTTAATATAGAATGTGTTGGATGTTAGCTTTTCAGCATCTATGGTTGAGTAATGTTTCTCTGTTGAAGTTATTGGCGAAATTTCTTTTTTTGATGCACCAACACGACGCCAATCTCCGCTTATCCTGTTATTGTTATCCCACAAATCAAAACTTTCCAATTTTGGATGTTGATTGCGCATGTATAATAAACCTTTCAGCAAGCTGTCATTTACTAATTTGCCTTCAAACTTTATCATTCCTTTTTTCCATGTCGGTATTTTAGATTCAAGCATTATTCCTACATAATCATGCAAAGGTGTAATGTCTTTGACTACGGCGATTTTATAAGATGAATCAAAGGTAGAATAGTAAATGCCTTCCCATGTTTTTGAGTTGTTAAGTCGTTCAATTTCTTTGTTTGTTATTTGGAACAAAGGACGGTGAGTAACAAAATCAGTATCAGTTTTGTAAGGGTCGGAAGTAAAGTAGAAGCCAAGATGATGGCTTTTAAAAATATCCAAGTATTTATCTATTATTAGCGGGCAATTATCGCTTGCAAATTTGTTATCAGTAAGTTTTAATAATTCGTCAACTGGCTTGTCATAAGTCTCTTCAGTAATTGTTTTTACTTTATCAGAAAATCCAGAGAAGTTTTGTTCAACTGTTTTCTTGATGTATAAAAATTCTTTTTCACAATCGCATGTCTGGGCTTTTGCATTAACAATTATTGATAGCATTCCAATTACTAAAATACTTTTCATTATGTCTGTTTTTTTAAGTAAAACGTTTTCAATTAATATTTTGCATATAAGGTGGCTTGTATTTTTTTATTGCAAGGTGGTTTGGATTTATTGCGCCTAACGAACAAGTATTGCCGATGGTTGGAAAATAGAATTCCGTCAAGCCCGGCAACCGAAGCTGATTAATGATTTTTTTGTTGATGGTTTATTCATAGCCAAATTTATAACGTCAAGCTGGAACTACAGCCGAATTGAAAAACAAAAGTTGAAAGACACGTTCCGTCAGCTTACCTTTTGGCAATACCCATGTTAGCGGCAGTTTATGATCGCATTTTTAACTTGAAAATATCTTTTCAAATAAATGCATCAGGTTAGACATTGGACCTTCCATTTTATTAGTGTTGTCATCTATTGTTGTATCGCCAACAATAGAACCAATGTCTAATGTAGCTGGTAAATGCGTTAAAATATTGCTGCGGTTATCTTCAAGAATACGAGCTATGCTTTTTCCGGTTGCTTGATTACCCAACGAGTCGTTTATAATTTTTACGGCTAAATTAGTGGCATGGTTCAATGCCTGTGCGGCAAACTCCTTTGTGGTATGTGTATAGTCGGCTACATGCTGCGCTACTTCATCAGAATGATTTCCATACAACATGTTTTTCCAATTGTGATTTTCGTCTTTGTTGTTTACAACAAGCTCTTGTGCATTGTCTTCATTTCTTGAAAAATGATACAAGCCCAAAAGAGAAATTGGAATGACTGCCTGTGGTAACAAATTTTGGTTTCCGCTTTCTTCATCTTGCGGTTTTTGTGTATTGGGGTCAACTTTTTCTACTGGTGAACGACCAGAAGCTTTCTGCATTTCTTCAATAAGATTCATACTGCAAATTTTAATAGAACATAAATATTGAAAAAGCTTTTTATATTAATTGATCTCACCCTTTGTGATATGACTTTTCACCTCTCCCACACAAATACCTGGAATGTGTATCCGCCTAAACAAGTGTGGATGGGAAACAGCACTGTCGGGATAAATCTTGCGTAAAGGTGCAAACTCCGGTTGCTGTGTGGTTGCTGCAAATGCTGCCGCATTTTCAAATAACGCATAGTTGAGAAAGAGAGAGCTGCCTTGTATGCCCTGGTGCAATTGCGCAGAAAGGCAACCAGGTTGCTTTGTAAAGAAGGAAGCGTCTGCACCCCAGGAAGACTTAAATTCACCACTGTCCTTGCGATCAACGTTGAAGAGATTAACCAGGAGTATAGGTTCATCAAGCGTGTTGGCAAACTGACTGAATAAGGGGGTTTGCGGGTCTAATTCTACATGTTGTAACATAATGATATTAATTTTATAATAAGTACCCTGTCAAAATTAAATAGAATTAAAGACGTTAAAACAGTGTGTCAAGAAAAATCAAAGAAATAGTACTAAGCAAAGAAGCTAAGCAAGCGTTGGAACATCTGTATAAAACGGAATCAAACCACAGTTTTCGTCAGCGCTGCAAAATGGTTTTATTAAAGTCAGAAAGCTACACGACTAAAGACATTGCTGTTATTTTAAGCAGCAATGTGGCAAGTGTTTATAATTGGCTGAACCGTTATGACAGCAATGGCATAACAGGGTTACGCACAAAGCCAGGACAGGGCAGAAAACCGATATTGGCAGAAGAACATGTAAGTATAGTAAGAGCAGCCATAGAACAAGAGCGGCAACGATTATCACAAGCCCGTCAGATTGTTGAAGAAAATACAGGCAAAAAGATGAGTAACGAAACGCTTACGCGTTTTTTAAAAGTCATCACTGCCGTTACAAGCGAATAAGAAAACGACCTAAAGGCGGATGTGATAAAGAATTTTATGACTATAAACTACAGGAACTTCAGTTATTAGAACAACGTTATGGCAAGTCAGAAATTGATTTGTATTATGGCGATGAGGTACAAATATCGGAAGAAGGCTATGTGCCTTATGGCTGGCAGTTTACAGATGAAAACATTAGTATAAAGTCAGCTAAAGGCAAGCGTATCAATTGTTTTGGAATCATAACAAGAGAGAATCAGTTTGAGCATGCGACCACTTACGAAACCATTACCACCAACTTTATCATCGAAAAAATAAATGAGTTTTCTTATCAGATAAAAAAGCACACGGTTATCGTATTGGACAATGCAAAAGTTCATCAGTCAAAAGCAATGAAAGCCATGCAAAAAGTATGGGCAAAAAGGCAATTATTTATTTTTTATCTGCCGCCTTACTCACCCCATTTAAATATTATTGAAAGACTTTGGAAAGAAATGAAAGCCAGATGGATACAAACCAAAGACTATGAAACCGATGAACAACTTTGCTATGCAACGATGCTTATTTTACATGCCATCGGTAAAAATTTATTCATCAACTTTAAAAAAGTTAATTAGTAGATAATTTTGACAGGGTACTTAATTCAAATATTATGGAAGAAAAAATAGTTGAAAATAATGAGACTGTTTCACTTAGTCTAAAAGGATTTATTGAGCAACACAAAGACTTTTTTACATCTGTAGAGCCAATAAAGAAAGGTGCATTTTATCTTGGTTGTCTGACTGAAAAGATGTTATCAACTCAAAGAGCCTACTATAAATTTGACAAACCATACCAGGAACCGTTCTTAAAACATTTAAGAAATTTAAGTTTAGATGCACAACAATTGCATGCTTTATACAGCAAATTGAATACTTTTCAAAAATATCAAAGCATATTGAAAAGTTATGATTATAAAGAAATTACAGAACTTCAGGAAGAAGCTGGGAAATACCTAACAGCCTCAACTAACCTTTCCAGAACAGAGCTATCATATTCTTTTACATTAGGAATGGCAATGCAACGTGAATTCGTAAAGGATGCTATTCAAAGAAGTAAAGAAAATAAACTAAAAAATACAGAAAAAACTAAATAAATTATACCATGGCAACAATTACCAATCGAAGCGAAATCATTTTTTTGTACGACACTACAAACTGTAATCCTAATGGAGACCCAATGGATGCAAACCGACCACGAATCAATGAAGAAACAGGCAAGTGTTTGGTTACAGATGTTCGTTTAAAACGAACAGTTAGAGATTATTTGTATGAAAAAGGTTACAATTCTGAATTGGAAAAAAGCTTAGGAGATATTTTTGTAAGGGATGAACACGGTAAGGTTGTTACTGGTACAAAAAGAGCGAAATCGTACAATAATATAAATGATTTTAAACAAAAGTTTATTGATGTACGATTATTTGGAGCTGTGTCGGCACCTAAAAAAGATGCTGAGAAAAAGGCTAAAGGAAAAAAAGAAGTAGAGATTTTAGACTCTGTCGAGAATGAAAATGATAATGCCGAAGAACAATTAGACACTCAAAAAACTTTTCACTTTACTGGACCAGTTCAGTTTGGAATGGGAAAATCATTACATAAAGTAAAGGAAAATTTTATTAAAGGAACAGGTGCTTTTGCTACTACCGAAGATGCACAACAACGCACTTTTCGGGAAGAGTACAATATTACTTATGGTTTGATTGGTTTTCATGGAGTTATTAATGAAAATGCAGCAAAGAACACTAATTTGTCTGAGGCGGACGTAAACGAGTTAATTGAAGGAATGTGGAATGGTACAAAAAATTTGCTAACACGTTCCAAAAAGGGACACATGCCTAGACTATTAATTAAAATAGACTACTCGCAAAAAGGTTTCTTTATTGGTGATTTATTGGAACGTTTAACATTAGTATATAATGAAAATGTAAAAGAAGATGATTTAGAAAGTATTGAACAGTTTAAAATTAATACTCACAAATTAGTTGAGGTGTTAGTCAAGTATGATTCTAAAATTAGCAACATAACTGTAATCAAGGATGATAGAATAAGTTTTACAGAACCGATTCCTACTAAATCACCTATCACCTATGAAAGTATTAGCATTTGATATTTGGGGTGACTATGCCCATTATAAGAAAATATATGCTACTACCTCTGCGGTTTCATACTGTTTGCCCACAAAAACGTCTTTGTATGGTTATATATCCGCAATTCTTGGTTTTGAAAAAAATAATAATCAATACCTAAATTATTTTCAAAATAAAGAGTGTCTAATTGGAATTCAGATTATGAATCCCATTGTCATGCAAAGGATTAATATTAACCTTAGAGCAACATTAGGCAGAATGAAGCCAACAGATAATCGAAAACCAACTACAATGGAATTTGTTTATCAACCAAAGTATCGCATTTACTTTTTTCATCAGCAGGAGAACATTCAAGCGCAACTTTACGGAAGGCTGAAAGATAAAAACGCTGTTTATACTCCTACAATGGGCTTAGCGAGTTTAGTTTCTAATTTTGAATTTGTGGGTGAATTTGAAGCAACATTAAAAAAATCAGAAGATAATTCGGTTGCTATTCAAACCGTTATTCCCAAAAATCATTTCGAAAAGTTCAATACAGAAGTATTGAAAGCAAAGCAAACAGAAATTATTGAACAAAGTATGTATGCTATTGAAATGGATGTTGAACGAAATGTAACAGAGCGGGATGATATTTTATTGGAACGGAAAGCCAAACCAATTGAAGCTTTTTTAAATCAGTATTATCAACTTTCTGATGGAACAAACATTGCCTTATTTTGACTTGATTTCTCATCCTGATAGAACATTAAAGGAACATTTAGATTCCTGTAACGATATTTCCGAAGAGTTGTTAAAAATGAAATTCATTTCTAACAACTTCTTTTCAAAAAATGACATAGAGCAATTGCGTAAGCTGTTAGTTTATTTTCATGATTTTGGGAAAGCAACAGATTATTTTCAGCATAAAATTATTGAAGCTACTATTGAGGAAAACAATGAAAAATTTATCGAACAACATAATAACTATTTAAACCACTTCAAAGAAAACAAAAGCGGTTTAGTTAAAGATGATTTTGATTTTGAAATTTTATCTAATCATGCAAGGCTCGGTGCTTATTATGCTTTTTCTAATTACTCAAACAAAAACTTAATTATTGAGTATATCGTTTTTGAAGTTATAAAAAGACATCATGGTTATCTTAGAAATTTTACTACAAATAAAACGGAGGTTCTTTTAAATAAGGACGATATTACAATAATGGAAAAACAACTTAAATATTTCAATTTTTCTTCTTATTCGGAAATTTTAAAGCAACATCAATACATCATTTCTGAGAATCAATGGTTAAAAATAAAAGAGCGGTTTAGTGACGTACTTGAAGTTGATGAAATGAAGTATTATCTAACTTCTGAAATGAGGAAAGACAAAAACCAGGCAATAAAATACTTCTTCCTTCAACATTATTTATTCTCTCTATTACTTTCGGCAGACAAAGGAGATATGATGTTGAAGAAAAATGGAAATAAGTGGGCTATTATTAAAGAAAATCAATTGTTTGATAACAGAATGATTTTTTTTTACAAAAGTGCTACATTAAAAAGCAAGGCAAAATCTATTGATATAGACAGAGAAGATGCTTATCAACAGATTGCTCTTAATGCACGCAAATACCCTGATAGAAATTTCTTCTCCATAACTTTACCTACCGGAATGGGCAAAACCTTTTCTGCTTATAATGCTGCGATTATTTTACAAAACGAATTTGTAAAGGCATCAGAAGGGAAAAAGCCGAGAATTATTTATTGCCTGCCATTTACTTCAATTATTGATCAAAATTCAGCCATTATCAGCGAAGTAGTTGAAAGATTTGGTAAAGGATTTAGTGCTGACATGATAGCTAAACATCACCATTTGTCTAATTACAATGAAACCTACAACAATAATGAAATACAAATAAGCGAAGCTGAATATTTAACTGAAGGATGGGAACAGGAATTTATTGTTACCACCTTCGTACAATTGTTAGAAAGCATTTTTACCAACCAAAACAGAGCTTTACGAAAGTTCCATAATATTACGAATGCAATTATTGTATTGGATGAAGTACAAAATATTCCTCCAAAATACTATGAGGCAATTGAACTGGTTTTTACAAAAATGGCTGAATACTTTAATACCAAGTTTGTTTTTGTAACAGCAACACAACCAATATTATTTTCGAATACAGAAATTATTGAGCTTACTGATAGTACAAAAGAAAAAACAAAATATTATTTTGAGAAATTAGAACGTATAGTTATTGACCAGACAATTCTAAAGCAAACCGACTATACGGCACAGGATTTAGAAACTGAGTTAATACCTGTCTTTTGTAATGATATTGAGCAGAATAAGGACAAATCATTTTTATTTATTTTTAATACAATTGCTCAGGCTCAAACAGCTTATAATAAGTTCTGTGAATTATATGAAGCCGATGTTCAAATATTGTACTTATCAGGATCAATTTTACCCAAACGTAGAAAGCAGCTTATTCAATTAATTAAAAGAAGCATTAAGTATAACAAACGTCAAATTATTGTTTCCACACAAGTCGTGGAAGCAGGTGTTGACATTGATTTAGATATTGTATATCGTGATTTTGCTCCATTGGACAGCATTAACCAGTCAGCAGGGCGTTGTAATAGAAATGGAGAAAAAGGCAAAGGAGTTGTAAAATTATTCAATACCGGAAAGCACAGCAGGATATATGATAGCACCTTAACCAATATCACCTTTAGCATTTTTAAACAGCAACCGACTTATATTGAGGAAAAAGAAATTTATGCTTTAAGTAATAAGTACCCTGTCAAAATTATCTACTAATTAACTTTTTTAAAGTTGATGAATAAATTTTTACCGATGGCATGTAAAATAAGCATCGTTGCATAGCAAAGTTGTTCATCGGTTTCATAGTCTTTGGTTTGTATCCATCTGGCTTTCATTTCTTTCCAAAGTCTTTCAATAATATTTAAATGGGGTGAGTAAGGCGGCAGATAAAAAATAAATAATTGCCTTTTTGCCCATACTTTTTGCATGGCTTTCATTGCTTTTGACTGATGAACTTTTGCATTGTCCAATACGATAACCGTGTGCTTTTTTATCTGATAAGAAAACTCATTTATTTTTTCGATGATAAAGTTGGTGGTAATGGTTTCGTAAGTGGTCGCATGCTCAAACTGATTCTCTCTTGTTATGATTCCAAAACAATTGATACGCTTGCCTTTAGCTGACTTTATACTAATGTTTTCATCTGTAAACTGCCAGCCATAAGGCACATAGCCTTCTTCCGATATTTGTACCTCATCGCCATAATACAAATCAATTTCTGACTTGCCATAACGTTGTTCTAATAACTGAAGTTCCTGTAGTTTATAGTCATAAAATTCTTTATCACATCCGCCTTTAGGTCGTTTTCTTATTCGCTTGTAACGGCAGTGATGACTTTTAAAAAACGCGTAAGCGTTTCGTTACTCATCTTTTTGCCTGTATTTTCTTCAACAATCTGACGGGCTTGTGATAATCGTTGCCGCTCTTGTTCTATGGCTGCTCTTACTATACTTACATGTTCTTCTGCCAATATCGGTTTTCTGCCCTGTCCTGGCTTTGTGCGTAACCCTGTTATGCCATTGCTGTCATAACGGTTCAGCCAATTATAAACACTTGCCACATTGCTGCTTAAAATAACAGCAATGTCTTTAGTCGTGTAGCTTTCTGACTTTAATAAAACCATTTTGCAGCGCTGACGAAAACTGTGGTTTGATTCCGTTTTATACAGATGTTCCAACGCTTGCTTAGCTTCTTTGCTTAGTACTATTTCTTTGATTTTTCTTGACACACTGTTTTAACGTCTTTAATTCTATTTAATTTTGACAGGGTACTTATATAATTTTAGTTCATTAAAAAACTGATAGATGATAAAGGAAGTTTTAACATGCCTTGAAAAGTCATTGGGATTGTCTTTAACATTTTTAAAAGCAATTACAATCTTTTCCATAAACGCCTTCAAAATTGTTTCTTTATTTAGACTTGTTCCATAAAATACTGCCTCTAAAACTTTATAGAAATAGGGATGAAAAATTGTATCTGTTCTAACTTTTTGAGAAAAATAATCTTTAATTCCATACATAGGAGGCATCTTTTGTTCAAAAGAACCTCCAAATGTTATTTTATAATCTATTGGAATACCTGCCGAATTTTTGTCTTTAGCTTTAATAACAATTCTACTAAAAAGTTTATATTTTTTTTCTACTCTTTCTTTAGCATCAAAGATTTCTTTGAACCTTGATGGTAATACATCTGATAAATGAAGCTTAATTAGAAATTGAGCATTGTTGGGCTGATAAAAAAATATGTCATAATAAACACTTTCCTGTAATTGTTTCTTTTCCGTGATTCTATAAATAAGTTTTTCATTATAAATAATTGATTCGCCTTCATTTTTCAAGCTTAAGTCTTCATTATTTGTCTGAAAGAAAGTTTGAATTACTCTGTTAATTAATTCTTCATCATTGACAATGAAATGTGGTAGAATAAAATACTTTAGCCCATAAAAACTTCGGGTTAAGTTTAAATCTGATTCCAAAATTATACGTTTCGCTCCTTCTAATGTTTTTACAGCATCTGGTGAAACAGGAAACATTTTATAAGAATCTTTTATATCAAAGCCATTGCGGGAGAAACTTACTGCATCTACTGTAAAGCCTAACGTATCTACTCTTCCCCAAACTTCTTCAGATTGCTTGTATGTTACCGAACAGAGTTTATCTTTTGAGGAAGAATCTTTGTAATATTTACTATATGCATCTTCTTTAAAAAGATTTTTGTTTTCTTCAAAATCTCCAAAATATTTGTTGTCAACCTTAATGG
This sequence comes from Ilyomonas sp., assembly GCA_965219515.1. Classification (GTDB taxonomy): domain Bacteria; phylum Bacteroidota; class Bacteroidia; order Chitinophagales; family Chitinophagaceae; genus Ilyomonas. The sequence goes on along the minus strand of OZ244776.1, from coordinate 3,297,797 downwards.
TGAATAAATACCTTTTCTCGAAATTTATAAACTGATAATATTGTAATAGTTTCTGTTCAATTAAATCAATTTGCTTTACGTTTATGAAAGAGTGATTGTTATTCTGTACTGATTGCTTTACCTTTTTTATTAGCTTACGAACATTATCTGAATACTTTTCTAAATTTCTATCTATTTGTAAATGTAAAGTAGGTACAAGGTTGGTTCCATTAGCTCCCTGTACTTTTCGATATAAATATGAATTAACTCTTTTCTTCGAAAAGTTTTCTTCTCTTAAATCATCTTCCAGTTGTCCTTGTTGTATAGAAGCATAGATAACTTTCGCCTCATCATCTTTTACTTTAGGAAAAGGGTTTGACCAAGGATTGAAATATTCGGCATAAGCCTCATCCTTTCTTAAAACACTACCTATTGTGTAAAATGATTTGATCATTATTTCTTTTGTTAATGTCGAAAGATATAAAATTATAAATATCAAAAATCTCTTCAATCCTTATTGTATTGGAAAAGAAGTAACTCAAAAAATATAGTTTATAACTATGTTTCAACTCATCTTAGAATTTGAATTAGTTTTCAAAAGTAACAATTTTTTAAAAAGAATAAAAAATATATTTTATACTATTAAACCTTTATTTAGTTTTGTGAAAATGCGTTTTACGAATTCCTATCTATTTATTGATGAAAGTGGTGATCCTACCTTTTACGGCAAACGAAAAAAGCTGTTGGTTGGGACAGATGGATTTCAGCCTTATCTAGTTATTGGGATGATTGAAACAGCAGACAGGAAAGCATTGCGTAAAACAGTTATTAATTTTATGAATAACATCAAGGCTGACAATCTTTACAATACAATCCCATCCATTGCTTCTAAAGATTGGTATGCTCACGCAAGGGGAGATCATCCTGAAGTAAGATCAAAGTTCTTTGAGTTGATACGCGCATTGGAAGGCTTTAAAGAACATATTGTAATTGCCAGAAAAGATTTAAATATTTTTATAGACAAACACAATAGCAACCCAACTGAATTTTATTTTGATGTACTACACCACTTATTAAATGGAAGATTGCATAAAACAAATTGCTGTTACAAACTATACCTTTCTCAAAGAGGTAATAATTCTCTGCGCCGTTTTCAGCAAGCGGTGGATAAAACTTTAGCGTTAAGTAAAATTGAAACTATCGAAAGCATAGATTGCAACCTTGAAATTGTACCCAGCAAAGAAATGCCTGAACTTAGTATTATTGATTATTTAATATGGGCAGTACAGAGAAGTTTATTGCAAGGTGAAAATCGCTATTTTAATGCTTTAAAAGATAAATACGAAACAGTGCTTAATCTGTACGAAGAGGAAAAATAAAAAAGCTAAAAAATCTTTTTGCCCCCGTGCCACTCAGGCAACACCCATCATGGGATGAGATATGCAGGCTCAAAACTTTTTAGCTTGACAAATATACCTAAAAAGTATAACGTTTGTAAGGTGAAGCTTAAGAAATTATGCTTTAATTATGCTACTTATCATGCTAACTATGAAATATACACTCATTAAAAGTAAGTCGCAGTACAATGAGTATTGCAGCATATTAGAAGAATTGATAGAAAAAGAAAATTATCAAACTTTAAATGAGGAGATTGAACTTCTTACTGTATTAATTAAAAAGTGGGATAAAGAACATAATATATTTGAGGATTCAGACCCTGTAGAATTATTGCAATACTTAATGACTGAAAAAAATATCAAGGCGAAAGATGTAGCTGCTATTTTGAATGTAAGTAAAGGATTAGTGTCTGATATTCTTAATTATAAAAAAGGACTTTCCAAGGAAATCATTCGTTTGCTTTCAGATTATTTCAAGGTCTCACAAGAAGCACTTAATAGACCATATCAACTTAATACATCAGCCAATTTGCATTATAAAGTGTAGGGAAATGAACCAATTTGTAGTTTTCCGTAAACATATTCTGAGTAAAAAGCTTACACATTACTTTACTCACCTTCCTTTCAATTAATTTCAAATCTTTTCTAAGCCATCGCAACGCTACTTCTGTATCAACAAATTTGCATTAGCCGGATCATTCAAAATAGCTTCCATTTCACTCTCAATAATATCCTGCACGTCTTGTTTTATCTGCTGAAAATTACGCTGAACAATAGCATCATTAACATTCTTAAACTTTGGTATAGACTGATAAGACGCTGCTTCTTTTGCCAATGCTTTGTGATCGTTGACAACCTTGCAGTGAAAAGCTTTCAATTCAATAACTGTATCTGGATTATCAGCCACTATTCCTACAAATTCTCCACTTGATAAACCTGAAATAACAGACGCCGGAACTGCCTGCTCCAATTGTTTGGAATGGCTTACAGAAGTATCACTGGCATTGATAGAAATGCTTTCTTTATCCGGCAGGATGCGGCCGAATTTTTCTGATAAAAACTTCGCCGTATCACCGCTTACCTGCCCCGAAATAACGTTGCCCATAATATTCATAATCACCTCAGCCTGCCCCCGCGAATATTCGTTCTTTAGCTGGCTGTCATCCTGCACGGCAATAGTGGTTGCCACCTTGTTAGAACGGGCAGTTGCAATAAGATTATCAATACCTTTAAAGAAGATGGTGGGAAACTCATCAAAAATCAAACTGCTCTTCAATTTGTTTCGTTGATTTACCAGCTTTGTCATCCGGGAAATATAGAGCGAAAGCACTGCACCATATACTTCCTGTTTCTGCGGATTATTTGTCAGGCAAACAAGTTTTGGAGATACCGGATTATTGATGTCTAGTGTGAAATCATTGCCGGTCATCACATAGTACAGAATAGGTGAAGCGAGCCGTGCCATGCCAATTTTTGCAGCATCAATCTGACCTTCCAGTTGTTCCAGTGAATTACTTAAATAAGCAGAGATAAATGGATTGATGTAAGCGTCTATTTCTGATTCTGTTCTTAGAATAGTAAAGAGCTTTTCATGGTCAGTTTGCATCAGTTCAATCACATGCGGCAGCGTACAATATTCGCCGCCCTTATACTTTCGCAGGAACCAGATTAAAGCTGTAACAAAGTTGATAGGAGATTCGATAAAGAACTCACCTTGCTTTCTTATCCAGGAACGGTTTAGTCCCAGCAAAATAGTTCTGGCCGATTCTACTGCATCCGTGATGTCTTTCATTCCATCGGAATGCAAGGAATTACAGCGATGACAACGGTTGAGGTCATCGAAGTTGATAATGTAAAATTTAGGTTCGATTGTATAAGCCTTTTTATGCCTCAAAATATGGTTGTAGGTTATCTTCGTAAGGTCATCGTATTTAAAGTCATAAATGAACATAGTAAAGCCTTTCTCGACGTGTTGCCGGATGATGTGCTGGACGATAAAATAAGACTTACCAGCACCGGGCGAACCCATGACTAACAAGCCACGCATCGGGTTGATGAAGTTGCCCCAACTGTTCCTTGTTTTTCCTTTCAGATTATACGTTGCCGGCAGGTTGACGGAGTATTCATTCTTTAACAACCGCTCCTCCTGCGGAAAGGTTTCATTCAGCTTGTTAAACACATCTGACGATAAATTTATTTTTATAATCCAGGTTAGTAAGCCGCCGCCCGTCAGAACTAATAGGTAACCCGTTGCCGTTATTATCATGTAAGCTACCGATTGCTTTACCGGTGAGTTAAAAAGATCAAGCGTAAACAGGCTCCCGAAATAAATAAATGTCCCGGAAAAGAAATAAATACAAGCCGTTTTCAATTTTATTTTTTCAGTCTTTCTTCCCTTTACACCCAGCAGCGATAACAGCAGAAAAGCAAAGGCAATTCCTTTCGATTTGTGGAAGGACGTAAACAATCCTGTCTGTGCCAGATTTTGCAACAACCGGTCGGCGATTTGTGAGGTAAAATGCCATTGTTGAAATACCTTATAACCATAAAAATAGAAATGCAATAACAAAACAGCAATGCTAATCATCCGGGTCAGGTCTATCACTTTTCTTAATCCCTGTTCGTTCTCACCTGTGTTGAGTGACATATCAATTTCTTTTTCAAATCAGTTAGGTAGATGTTTTCTTCTCTTACGCTTCTTTTCTTCCTTCAGTTCATTTGCGAGTGGCTGTGCTTCTGATTCTGTTAAATGGTGTAGAACGTGTGGCAGAGAGTTAGCGGGCTTTTTTATTTCTTTTAAAATATTATCTTGTCCTTGAAAAGACTGCAATATTTGTTGTTTTGGTGCCAATTGGATTTGTACTGTTTGAGACCTCTGCTGCACACCATTCGCACTGTATCGTTTACCTAAATCGCTTCCGTTGAAAACACACTTCGTTTGATGGTCAATGTATGTAAGTCCGTAAACTACACCGGCTTCGTTTTGCCGCAGGCACAGGTCAATACATTCTCTTTTCAAAATTTTCTGTAAAGATGATAAAGTGAGTTTCAGTTGTTTTATAAATGCTAAGTCAACGGCCATTTTAACCCGTTGTTTTTGGGGTTGCCGGGCATCCTTGTTTAGAGCGAATCTGGCTTGTATGAAAGGTAGGGTTGGGGCGTTGTAAATAAGGCTTGCTTTAACAGGTATTCCAATTTTTTCACCCTTTTCGTTTAGTACTCTATACACCAGTCCGCCACTCTTAAAAGTTCTCGAAGTTTCACCGCCTTTGTCTGCTAACACATTGTATTGTTTCAATGTTGCGTTTAGCTCTGCCAGAGATGTATATTTATAATGAGGCAAGACAGCATCCAGCACATTTGAATACAGTACGCCCCAATATTGGGACAGCAAGCCTACTCCTGTAAGAGAGAGCAGGTCGTAAAAGAAAAAAAGCCATCAAAGCTTTTTTTCTTTTTACGGGCAATCTCATCAGGCTACCCTGGTGTACAAAGTTACGGGTGTTTCATAATTGAGTGACTGGTGCCTCCTTTCACCATTATAAAATGAAAAATACTGTTGCAATCCTTTGAACAGCGACAAGCCGTCTTCATAGACATGCAGGTAAATGTGCTCGTACTTGACGGTGCGCCACAGCCGTTCAATGAAGATGTTATCAATAGCTCTGCCATTAGAAAAGTCGTGTACCCCTCAGAGGTAAACTGGCTGCCCTGGTCACTGTTGATGATTTCAGGGGTGCCATGAACAGCTATGGCATCTTTTACTATTTCCGCACACCATTCGGCTGTCATGGTATTGCTGACGCTCCAACCCACCACATAGCGGGTGTGCACATCAATGATAGCACACAGGTACATAAAGCCACTTTTCATCGGCACATAAGTGATGTCAATAGCCCACACCTGGTTCATTGTTGCTATGCTCAGCCCTTTTAACAGGTAAGGATACTTGTAGGCTGCCGGATCAATGCGGGTGGTGCAGGGCACGGGACAGAGCGTTTGCCAGCCCTGGAGCTTCATCAGCCGGCGCAGCCGCTTGCGGTTGAGCCGGTAACCGGCGAGCACCAGCAGCACCAGCAATTTTTCCACCCCATAAAAAGGTGTTTTCAGGTACTGTTCATCCAGCAGGCGCATGACCTGCAGGTTCTCTTCGCTTTCCCTGACCGGCTCGTAATACAACCCGCTGCGGCTTATCTGCAAGAGCTCGCATTGCTTTACCAGAGGCAAATCGCTATGGTTTTTTCCGGTCATCATGCGGCGTTCAGCCAACGGCTTTACAGCAATTTTTTTTTCAAAAAATCTATCGCTACTTTCTGTTCGCCTATCTGGGCATAAAGGGCTTGTATCAACTGCTCTTTTCCCTGTGCATCTTCATGAACTTCTTTTTCAAACATCACTGAAGATTTTGATAAAAACTCCTTTTTCCAGGTGTTGATTTGCGTAGGATGCACTTCATATTTCTTCGCCAGGCCTTCTATGGTCTGTTGCTCTTTAATGGCTTCAATACAAACCTTGCTCTTGAATTCGGCAGAAAACTTTCTGCGGCTTGTTTTACTCATCTTAACAGGTTTAATGTTCACAACTTTCTATCTTATTCACCTGTCCAAAAAAGAGGGAGTATTATATACCTTGAAATAGTTGAACAGTGGAACGTTTAAATACCCAAAAGAATTTAAAACTGTCTGAGAAGCGAGAAAAAACAACGAACCGCTAACATCGGTTTGTCAATATGGCGGCTGAAGTGCTTCTATGAAACATTTGTGCAAGGTTCAACAGTAGGAATTCTATTAAACTTTTGTGAAAGAAATCCGCCACATCGCAAAGCCTTGAACGTTAGCGGCAATTTTTAACAGACACTCACTTCATGCAAATGCAAATCTTCTTAATGGCGACAGATTGCAGGAAGGGAGATTAACGCATTGATTTTGATGAAAAATATTTTTTGTGGCGTACTCAAAGAGAGATAAGTTTACTGCTAAATTAGAGTTGTGCGAATTCATTCTAATTCATTTATGTCAGAGATTCAGACAATAGATATTAAGACCATACAAGCCCGGTTGAATATTACCAGTTGCAATGATAAGTTTATTCATCATGAATTTACTATTGATAATGCTCCAAAATTTGAAATGTGCCGCATGGAAGTTTACTTCATCGCTCTGTTGCATAAAGGTGAGGTATTGATAGAGACTGATTTAACATCGCAGGCAATTCAGGCGCCTGCGCTTTTAGCTATGGCTCCTTCGGTAATCAGGAAATTTATTACTGCAAGCAGCAGTTATAGCAGCGAAGCTATTTTTTTTGATAAATCATTTTTTCTTGAGCATTTAGCAGATACTAACCATTTGGATAAATACAGTTTCTTTTATACAACCCAGCAACATCTGATACCCTTTTCTAAAAGTTCATACAAAGAGGTTTCCCAGTATTTCAATATTGTAAAAAGACAATTAAAAAAGCCTGGTACATTTTCAAATGATATTGTAAGAAATATTATTCAACTCATACTTTTTGAAATAGCGGCGCTTGTGCCACCAAAAGAAAAAAAAGATTCCTATTCACACAACCAGCTTATCTGCTCTGTTTTTAAAGAAGACCTTCACAAACATTTTCGCAATGAAAGGAGAGTTTCGTTTTATGCATCGCTTCAACATTTAAGCAGCAAATATTTTTCTAACATCATACAACAGCAAACCGGCAAAACCGCAGGTGAAACTATAGATGAAAAGATAAAGCTTGAAGCGCAGGCATTACTTCATAAAAAGGAACTTACCATTAGCCAGATAGCCGACTGGCTCAATTTTACGGATGCGTCTAACTTCAGTAAATACTATAAGAATCTTATCGGGCAGTCGCCTAATGATTACCGAAAATCAATGTAATCTATAAAAGGAGTTTTTTACCTGTTTCCCCTTCCTTTCCACCTTGTTAACTATTCATGATTGTATAAGCTTTGCATTTGCAAATAAGGGAATGAAAAATTTCACACTTTTAAAATACAATCATGAATCATCAATTTATTTTATGGGTAGCTATGCTCTGTTATGCAGCGCACATGCTGGAAGAATACTTCTACAACTGGAAAGACTGGGTCTTTAAAACCCTTGGTCTTAATGCATCATGGACTGACTTCTATCTGGTCAATACGTTTGTGTTGTTTATGGGAGTAGCCTGTGCCTCGGTTGGATGGAATTGTATGTGGGTGTCATTGATTTTCCCGGGATTTATGCTGATTAACGCCGTGATTTTTCACATCATTCCTGTTATCAGGTACCGGAAATTTTCACCAGGCATCATAACGGCAGTCCTCTTGTTCCTCCCTGTTATAGCGTTCTCTTACTACTATGCCTGGCAGAATGGAGCTACTTCTCAAGACATTATTATCTCTATAATAGCAGGTGCCATATTAATGTTTTATCCGATTATTCTGCAGGTAACGAAAAACAAAGCTTTCTTCCGTCAATAACCAGTCATTGATATCTGCTTTTCAATAGCTAATACTTTCTTCGATTTAATAGGCATTCATTTTACTAAGTACCCTGTCAAAATTAAATAGAATTAAAGACGTTAAAACAGTGTGTCAAGAAAAATCAAAGAAATAGTACTAAGCAAAGAAGCTAAGCAAGCGTTGGAACATCTGTATAAAACGGAATCAAACCACAGTTTTCGTCAGCGCTGCAAAATGGTTTTATTAAAGTCAGAAAGCTACACGACTAAAGACATTGCTGTTATTTCAGGCAGCAATATGGCAAGTGTTTATAATTGGCTGAACCGTTATGACAGCAATGGCATAACAGGGTTACGCACAAAGCCAGGACAGGGCAGAAAACCGATATTGGCAGACGAACATGTAAGTATAGTAAGAGCAGCCATAGAACAAGAGCGGCAACGATTATCACAAGCCCGTCAGATTGTTGAAGAAAATACAGGCAAAAAGATGAGTAACGAAACGCTTACGCGTTTTTTAAAAGTCATCACTGCCGTTACAAGCGAATAAGAAAACGACCTAAAGGCGGATGTGATAAAGAATTTTATGACTATAAATTACAGGAACTTCAGTTATTAGAACAACGTTATGGCAAGTCAGAAATTGATTTGTATTATGGCGATGAGGTACAAATATCAGAAGAAGGCTATGTGCCTTATGGCTGGCAGTTTACAGATGAAAACATTAGTATAAAGTCAGCTAAAGGCAAGCGTATCAATTGTTTTGGAATCATAACAAGAGAGAATCAGTTTGAGCATGCGACTACTTACGAAACCATTACCACCAACTTTATCATCGAAAAAATAAATGAGTTTTCTTATCAGATAAAAAAGCACACGGTTATCGTATTGGACAATGCAAAAGTTCATCAGTCAAAAGCAATGAAAGCCATGCAAAAAGTATGGGCAAAAAGGCAATTATTTATTTTTTATCTGCCGCCTTACTCACCCCATTTAAATATTATTGAAAGACTTTGGAAAGAAATGAAAGCCAGATGGATACAAACCAAAGACTATGAAACCGATGAACAACTTTGCTATGCAACGATGCTTATTTTACATGCCATCGGTAAAAATTTATTCATCAACTTTAAAAAAGTTAATTAGTAGATAATTTTGACAGGGTACTTATAACAAGGAAGCTATAAAACTGTGGGGCAGGTATTGCAAACTGAATAAGATTGATGATTTCTTTAAGCGTAAGCAGGAGATGAAGAAACTAAAACCAAGACTATTGCAGTATGTAACCCGTTTCCCTAAAAATAAATATTCAGTTGATCCTTCAAAGAAAGATAACTACATCATTTATGAAGATGATTGGCAGACTTATTATGACTTGAACGCTGGATTTAAATTAAATTCTAATGAAGTAAATTACATGTTTCTCTAATAATGCTCTCCACCATTCACCAAACCTCCTTTTCTTAATTGAAAAAATTAATTTTACCCCGAATGGAAAATAAAGATATACGGTGGAAACAGCGGTTTCAGAACTTTGAAAAAGCGATTATCTATCTTGAGCAGGCTTTAGCCATTGCAAAGCCTGATATTATTCAAAAAGCAGGATTGATACAGTTTTTTGAAATGAGTTTTGAACTTGCCTGGAAGGTTGTAAAAGATTATTTGGAAGAAGAAGGCTTTATTGACATAAAATCGCCACGCAGCGCTTTAAAAAAAGCATTTGAAACAGGGTTGATTGCCGATGGTCATGGCTGGATGAAACTTTTGGATGACAGGAATATTACATCGCATGCCTACGACGAAGCAACGGTTGCCAGGATTGAAAATTTAGTTCGCCAGCAATATTATCCGCTTTTAAAACAGTTATATGATACCCTCCGTTATACATAATACACACAATTTGTTTGGTTTGAAACAGGAAGATTTGCTAACCATAATTGCTGTTATTCAAAAGTACGCGGAGGTGGAAGAAGCCATTATTTTTGGCAGCCGTGCAAAGGGAAATTATAAGATGGGCAGCGATATTGACATTGCATTAAAAGGCAGCGGCATTTCTGATAAAACAACCGGCAGCATCAGTCATACGTTAAATGAAGAAACGCAAATGCCTTATCAATTTGATGTTTTAAATTATCGCACGCTGGTTAATAAAGATTTGCAGAAACATATCAACAGAGTGGGAATCCCTTTTTACGAAAGAGGATAAAATTGTTACAACCTTTATGTCCGCCACCATCCACCAAACCATCATCCGGTTTCCCGAAATTCAGCTCGCTACCAGGGACAGCCATAAATTGCGCGGCTATTTTGGTAATTTGTTTAAAGAACAATCACCCTTGCTGCACAATCACCTGGCATCGGGCGAGCAGTTGTATCGCTACCCAATGGTGCAGTATAAAGTATTGCAGGGCGTGCCTACCTTAGTAGGATTGAACGAAGGCGCAGAACTGCTGATCCAACTATTCCTAAAAATAAAAAGTATAGATATAAATGCACACAGCTTTCCGGTGTTGCAGAAGAATATTGAAAGCAGGCAAATAACCATTGGCTTATCCGAAGACCTCCATCAGTACCATTTTGAAACTTTATGGATGGCATTGAATCAGCAGAACTATGCAGATTATATTACAGAGCCGGAGCAGCAGCAAAGCCAGCACCTGAAGTCGGTACTGGTTGGCAATATACTTTCGTTTTTTAAAGCGATGAACTATCGCGCGGAGGGCAAAATAATGGCGAACCTGCAGGTTGCGGCGCAAAAAGAAACGCAGTTTAAAAACAATGCCATGCTGGCATTTGAAGCCCAGTTTGTTACCAATGCTTTACTGCCTTCGTTCGTTGGTTTGGGCAAGTCGGTGGCAAGGGGTTTTGGCACGATCCGGCAGCATGATATATAATTAAACTGAGTTGCTTTTAATTGTTTTTTAATCTTTTTGGCTTGCTATTTATTCAAATCATTTAATCATTCGTCGGTCACTGACTGACGAATTGCATCAAGCTGACGTAAAGAAAAAATGTGTTATGCCATTATTGTAAATCACTTTAATTTTAAAGCATGGATAAGCAGCTTATTTTGAAAAAGCTACAATCGGTAAAACCCCGGCTACAACGGGAATACGGATTGAGTGAACTGGCGCTTTTTGGCTCGTATAGCAGAGATGAGCAAACAGCAGAAAGCGATATCGACATCATGGTTGATTTTAATAAACCTATCGGCATTGAATATTTTGATGTTGTTTATTTCTTGCAGGATGCTTTTAAAGAAATTCCGGTACAGGTGGTATCTAAAGGAGCTATCAAACAACCTTATTACGACCGCCTGAAAAAAGATTTGCTGTATGCCTAAACGTGATGCCGATTTATTAATCCGCGATATGTTGCAGTGTTGTTTCCAAATTTTTGAATACACCAAAGGCATAGGTTTTACAGATTTCGTGAACGACCGGAAAACGGTAGATGCAGTCATCAGAAACTTTGAAGTTATGGGCGAAGCTTCGAAACGAATACCGGAAACCCTGCAATTGGCAAACCCTCAAATAGAATGGAAAAGAATAAGTGATGTCAGGAATGTGCTTATTCATGAATATTTCGGAATCAATTATAATATTGTCTGGAAAATTGAAGATTATTTGCCCCAGGTATATACATTGTTGAATCAATTATCAACCCGTCTGCCCTAAATAATTTTTATGCAAATTTACCTAAACACGTATGGCACCTACCTGCATGTAAAAGACGATATGTTTGAAATACGGGTTCCGGTAAAAGATGCCGAGCCGGACAAAAGGCATATCGCTGCGCATAAGATCAGTTCCATAATCATGTCAACTTCCGCTGCTCTCAGTACCGACGCGGTAAGGCTGGCGCTAATAAACAACATAGACATTATTTTCACGCATCGCGATGGCCATCCGATGGGTCGCATCTGGCATAGCAAATTAGGCAGCACTACCAAAATACGGAAGCGCCAGTTAGAAGCCAGCCTTGGTAAAGAAGCGGTCAACTTTACCAGAGCATGGATTGGAGAGAAAATGACAAACCAACTGGAATTTATTAAGGACCTTAAAAAGCACCGGCCGCAGATAACCGATTATCTGAATGATAAAATAACGAGAATAGAAGCCCTCGCTATTTCTTTAAACTTATTGAATGGAGATAAAATAGAAACCATGGCAGATACAATACGCGGTCTGGAAGGCACGGCAGGACGCTTGTATTTTGAAACGGCGTTGTTGCATGAATAAATATAAAGATGAGCGATAGTTATTCACTTATAAAAAAGAACAGGCATAGATTAGTTAGTTAGTGGTTACAACATCATTAACAACACAATCTATACCTGATGAGTAAAGATAAGTACAAAGTCAGAAACTGGTCGGCTTACAATAATGGATTACAGCAACGCGGGTCTTTGTGTTTATGGATAGAGAAAGACATTGCAGATCATTGGAAAGCTCCCCGTGAGGGGAACAGGCGTGGGGGTCAGAAGCAATACAGTGATAGGGCTATAGAAATATGCCTTACCATCCGTAAGATATACCACTTGGCATTGCGGCAAACGGAAGGCTTTATGTGCAGTTTTTTCAAACTGACAAAAGCAGATGTAAAAGTGCCCCATTACAGTGTAATCTGCAGGCGCAGCAAGGCTTTGGATGTGAAGCTGCAGACAGGAGGGAGCAACAGAACGGTTACAGATATAGTGGTTGACAGCACGGGTCTGAAGGTATATGGAGAAGGGGAATGGAAAGTTCGCAAACATGGAGCGGGCAAGCACCGCACCTGGATGAAACTGCATGTGGCAGTGGATGAACAGACACAACAGGTGGAAGCGGTAACACTGACTACCAATGCGGTTGATGACGCCACTGAAGTGGATGCCTTATTGACACAGATCAAAAAGGAAGTAAAAAGTTTTACAGGCGACGGTGCTTACGATAAAAAGAAGGTGCGTAAACGGTTGGCAAAAGACAATATAGAACAGGTTATACCGCCAAGGAAAAACGCAGTGATGAGTAAAAAAGGGGATGCCTGTTTACAACAAAGGGATAGAGCTATAGAAACGATAGGGGAAACAGGACGAAAAGAATGGAAAATTCAAACCCGTTATCACCAGCGGAGTAAAGCGGAAACCACGATGTTCAGGTACAAAACAATTGTGGGTGATAAGTTATTGGCAAGACGAAAAGAAAATCAACTCACAGAAGTAAGAATTGGTTGCAAAATATTAAACATAACATTGAAAACAAGCAAACCAATAAGCGTAAAAGTAGCTTAACGATTCCAGGATAGGTTATTTAAACCTTATAAATTGATTCATGCAACAAAGCCTTTTGAAACTGTAAACTATGTGTTACCGGACATGTATCAGTTTAATGGCAGGAGCATGCGCCCGGCAAAAGATGCCTTTAACGCCTTTCTGAATTACGGATTTGGTATTCTGTACACAAGAACAGAAAAATGCCTGATGATTGCCGGATTGGACCCATACGTTGGCTTTTTACACCGCGACGATTATAACCAAAAAAGCATGGTGTTTGATTTTATTGAGCCGTACCGCATTTTTGTGGAAACGGCTGTGTTCCGGTTGTTCTCGGGCAAAAAAGTAAACAAGGCACATACAGACGACATTACCAATGGGGTAACGCTGAACAAAGAAGGTAAGGAGCTTTTAGTAACGGCATTGAACGGGTATATGGAAAGTGAAACCATCCGGTACAAAGGACGCAATCAAACAAGGGCAAATGCAATGCAGCAGGATGCACACAGCTTTGCCAACAGCTTATTAAAAGAAGACCGCATTATTCCACAATAAAACCGCTCCAATGATTGTATGGGTACTCTATGATATAGAAGATGATAAGGTGCGCACCAAAGTGGCAAAGATTTGTAAACAGGCAGGTTTGTACCGGGTGCAGTTCTCGGTTTTTTTGGGAATGTTGGATGCAAATGCGAAAGATGCACTGGAACTGCAAATTGCTGATATGATTGATGAGGAAAAAGATTCAGTATATATATTTCCCATGAGTAAAAACGAGCTGCAGGCAACTGCTTTACTGGGAAAAGCTTTCAATAAAAAATTAGTTACCGACGAAGTAAAAGCACTTTTTTTATGACACTTACACCCTCACATATTATTGAGTATTTATATTGCCCGCGATTTACTTATTTTGAATATGTGCTGGCGATACCACAATATGAAGAGCGGAAGTATAAAGTAACCCGCGGGCGTGATATTCATGACCAAAAGTTAGAGCAAAATAAAGAATATGTAAGAAGGCGTATTGGTGCTGTTGAGCGGTATAACGATCAGTACATTACCAATGAACTGCTGAGAGGCAAAATAGACGAAGTATTAAAATTACAGGATGGTACAATGGCACCATTGGATTATAAATTTGCGGTGTATGATGATAAAGTGTATGAAACGTATAAGACGCAACTGTTCTGTTATGCCTGGCTGATAGAAGAAAACTTTGGGTGCACAGTAAACAAAGGTTTCCTGGTATATACACGAAGTAATAATAAACTGGTAGAGGTTTCTATCCTCTCATCAGATAAGCAATTGGTAAAGGAATGCGCACGGGAAATAGAACAGATTATAGACCAGAATTTGTTTCCAAAAGCTACCAAATACTAACTGCGCTGTGTAGATTGCACGTATAGGAATATTTGTATAAAATGAAGCAATTCCGGGTGGTAATTTATTTAAACGCACACGAAAAGACGATGCAAGTATCTGGCACAAATCATTTATACTTTCGGAAAGTGAGAGTAAAAGGTACTTCTTAGGCTCTTTGACATATTGGAAAAAAAGAATTAAAGAGTTGAAAAAATATTACAAGCTAAATGAAAATCAATGGTTTAATGATAGAGACGCCTTATAAAGTAACTTCCAACATAACAAGGATTGAAACCCGAAACGGGCAACCCGGTCGGCTTAACAGAAGAAGCTTATAAAGTAACTTCCAACATAACAAGGATTGAAACTTACCAGCCGGTTGAGGAAGTGGAACTTGATAAAATACTTATAAAGTAACTTCCAACATAACAAGGATTGAAACAACAAATTCAGGAGTTCAACAGCAAAGCACCTGCGACTTATAAAGTAACTTCCAACATAACAAGGATTGAAACTGTTTGGACTTCATCCACAGAGTTCGCGCCGGAAAACTTATAAAGTAACTTCCAACATAACAAGGATTGAAACTTGCTTACAAACAACACAGATAAATATGCAGCAGTTCTTATAAAGTAACTTCCAACATAACAAGGATTGAAACAAAAAGAATGAATACCAGATACACGAAAACGCCGGCTTATAAAGTAACTTCCAACATAACAAGGATTGAAACAATTTGCTTATCAATTGATTGATAAGGAGTTAAGATCTTATAAAGTAACTTCCAACATAACAAGGATTGAAACAATCCAATATCAATGAAACAGCTATTATCAGTTTTTCTTATAAAGTAACTTCCAACATAACAAGGATTGAAACAAAGGCAATACCGATGGCAAATACATGCAAATAGACTTATAAAGTAACTTCCAACATAACAAGGATTGAAACCGATTGTTGACGAGACAAACCAGCACACCCCATGACGCTTATAAAGTAACTTCCAACATAACAAGGATTGAAACTCTAACGAAATGCCTTGTTTCAGGCATTGAATTACCCTTATAAAGTAACTTCCAACATAACAAGGATTGAAACACTCTTGCAAACAAAGGATTCTATGCCCTTGACATTCTTATAAAGTAACTTCCAACATAACAAGGATTGAAACAAATTTTCACCCGTATAACCCGTAATAATAAGATTACCTTATAAAGTAACTTCCAACATAACAAGGATTGAAACTACCAGGGCCGGATGTAAAAAAATTCAACAAGAAAACTTATAAAGTAACTTCCAACATAACAAGGATTGAAACATAAGTATTCAGGAAGATGTCCATAGCGTTGTTGTTCTTATAAAGTAACTTCCAACATAACAAGGATTGAAACACAAAAAAGTCCCGCCGTTGGCGGCAGGACTTCGGGCTTATAAAGTAACTTCCAACATAACAAGGATTGAAACCCGGCAGCCCGGGCGCGGTCCGGATTTTTTTCTGCTGAACTTATAAAGTAACTTCCAACATAACAAGGATTGAAACTTTTCTGCGGGCACTACGACATAGAGATTGATGAACTTATAAAGTAACTTCCAACATAACAAGGATTGAAACATTTGCCTCCGCTCTATAACGATGTGGCGAAGGAAGCTTATAAAGTAACTTCCAACATAACAAGGATTGAAACTATCCATTTTTTGATAACAAAAATTCGTACAGCTTGCTTATAAAGTAACTTCCAACATAACAAGGATTGAAACTTACTTTATCCTGCCTTTTTGTTTTATCAGTTACGACTTATAAAGTAACTTCCAACATAACAAGGATTGAAACGCAGCGAAAACGAAGCAGCCGCTACGCCGCCAAAGGCTTATAAAGTAACTTCCAACATAACAAGGATTGAAACTGGGGTTCTTGTAGGCGGGGTTGTTATAGGCGTCCTCTTATAAAGTAACTTCCAACATAACAAGGATTGAAACTAAATCAAAATAAAACATGGAATTTTTCTTAAAAAGCTTATAAAGTAACTTCCAACATAACAAGGATTGAAACAAAACCAAAAACATGACCGATTTAATCAAATTTAGCCTTATAAAGTAACTTCCAACATAACAAGGATTGAAACTCTTCACTTTTGTACGGAAAAAATACCGGGTTCGCTTTCTTATAAAGTAACTTCCAACATAACAAGGATTGAAACAAAGAGAATTGCCTCTGTTGGTAAATGTTCCCGGCTCTTATAAAGTAACTTCCAACATAACAAGGATTGAAACAAAATTACGGTAAGCGAAGTAGAGGGGTATTTGGAACTTATAAAGTAACTTCCAACATAACAAGGATTGAAACAAAAACAGAACAGGTTACATGCCGCCAATACGCGAACTTATAAAGTAACTTCCAACATAACAAGGATTGAAACTTGGGCAGAGACATTGGGTTGAGATATGCCAACGGGCTTATAAAGTAACTTCCAACATAACAAGGATTGAAACAATGGCAGCACTTCGCCATTCACAACCACAAGACCATCTTATAAAGTAACTTCCAACATAACAAGGATTGAAACTTTCTATTTTTTTGGACTACCACGGTTGGAAGCGTACTTATAAAGTAACTTCCAACATAACAAGGATTGAAACATGAAAAAGAGATACCTGTTAACCACCGAACAATCGCTTATAAAGTAACTTCCAACATAACAAGGATTGAAACAGAGCATACAAAGAATCTTTGGCGTGAAATTCTTCGCTTATAAAGTAACTTCCAACATAACAAGGATTGAAACAACAGGAAAGAAGCCGCTAAATCAGCCCTTGCAGACCTTATAAAGTAACTTCCAACATAACAAGGATTGAAACTGGATTGGATTAAGGATAAGACATTAAATGAACAGACGCTTATAAAGTAACTTCCAACATAACAAGGATTGAAACTTCCGAAAGCGACTTCTTCCCCCCAAAAACGCAGAACTTATAAAGTAACTTCCAACATAACAAGGATTGAAACAAACGCTCTAAAAATTCTGTGGCAGCCTGCACTTTGTCTTATAAAGTAACTTCCAACATAACAAGGATTGAAACCGTCCATTTTTTTGAGGTTACAAAGATGTTTCGCAACTTATAAAGTAACTTCCAACATAACAAGGATTGAAACTTACCAAGCCAGACCTGCTGCGGCTGACCATTACCGCTTATAAAGTAACTTCCAACATAACAAGGATTGAAACTTTTTTCTGCACCAGTCAATAAAATCCCATTTGGTCTTATAAAGTAACTTCCAACATAACAAGGATTGAAACACAGGTCAAGAGTTAGATGTCGCTCTAAAATGACGCACTTATAAAGTAACTTCCAACATAACAAGGATTGAAACCGCCAAAAGCGAATTTCACCAAAGCGCTGGAAAAGCAAAAACACTTATAAAGTAACTTCCAACATAACAAGGATTGAAACGAACTACTGCTTAATATTCCTGATACGCCTTTCAGAACTTATAAAGTAACTTCCAACATAACAAGGATTGAAACTATCCTTCCAAATAGCGGGATTGTTCACCTTAGCAGACTTATAAAGTAACTTCCAACATAACAAGGATTGAAACAATTTCAAAACCAATATCAATGACCAGTCATGACTTCTTATAAAGTAACTTCCAACATAACAAGGATTGAAACTTCTTTTACATCCCGTTCTCACGCGTTGAATGTCTACTTATAAAGTAACTTCCAACATAACAAGGATTGAAACTCTATCTCCAGCTTATCAACTACTATTTTGGTCCAGCTTATAAAGTAACTTCCAACATAACAAGGATTGAAACCCTTCTCAATCACGATCTGCTTATCTATCTTGGCTTCCTTATAAAGTAACTTCCAACATAACAAGGATTGAAACTATAATAAAAGCGTCTATGAAGCCTAACCAAACAGACTTATAAAGTAACTTCCAACATAACAAGGATTGAAACCCTTCTCAATCACGATCTGCTTATCTATCTTGGCTTCTTATAAAGTAACTTCCAACATAACAAGGAGTGAAACAAATCAGCGTAGAGAAGATTGGCAGCCTGACGTTTTCTTATAAAGTAACTTCCAACATAACAAGGATTGAAACTCCCCACAAAGGACGACCTTATTTCCAAGGTTGACAACTTATAAAGTAACTTCCAACATAACAAGGATTGAAACAAGAAGCCTTCGGTAATAAACAGCGTTTTAATCTCTCTTATAAAGTAACTTCCAACATAACAAGGATTGAAACAAAAATTGCTGGCCTTACGATGAACTGTTTTCTGTTCTTATAAAGTAACTTCCAACATAACAAGGATTGAAACTCCAATAAGATATAACTGTGAGAAGCAAATTGCTTTCTTATAAAGTAACTTCCAACATAACAAGGATTGAAACCCGGAAAGATTTTCTAAAGCCCGATGAAATAAACAGCTTATAAAGTAACTTCCAACATAACAAGGATTGAAACTTTCAATTGAAAAAGAAGAAGACCTTATTACTTCCGCTTATAAAGTAACTTCCAACATAACAAGGATTGAAACCCTGGCCATCCTTGGCTATTCGTTTCAGACGCGCAGCTTATAAAGTAACTTCCAACATAACAAGGATTGAAACAAAAAAACACACACCGTGTAATGAATCTTTCAAAAAACTTATAAAGTAACTTCCAACATAACAAGGATTGAAACTAACCGTAACTTATATCTCCCACGTTGAGGATGCCTTCTTATAAAGTAACTTCCAACATAACAAGGATTGAAACTTTTCATGCTTGAAACAATTCAAGCTGTCGCTTTTTCTTATAAAGTAACTTCCAACATAACAAGGATTGAAACTGGAAGAAAACGAAAAAGAAATGCTGCGCAAAACGGCTTATAAAGTAACTTCCAACATAACAAGGATTGAAACCGGCGGCTACAAAGCCTGTGCGCAGTGAGGCTGAGAACTTATAAAGTAACTTCCAACATAACAAGGATTGAAACTTTATCGGCGGCATACAGGCGTCTCGCAATGCGATACTTATAAAGTAACTTCCAACATAACAAGGATTGAAACATAATCAGCTCCAAAAAAACAGCCATTAGGTTTTTTCTTATAAAGTAACTTCCAACATAACAAGGATTGAAACTTACTTTATCCTGCCTTTTTGTTTTATCGGTTACGATCTTATAAAGTAACTTCCAACATAACAAGGATTGAAACGAAGTTTATCCAGCCAAATTTGCAGCGGAATATTGAACTTATAAAGTAACTTCCAACATAACAAGGATTGAAACTAAAATTCGATCGCTGGTTGATGAAAAGACTAATAAACTTATAAAGTAACTTCCAACATAACAAGGATTGAAACTAGACGCTCATGGCATCATTGACTAACTCGGGTGCGTTCTTATAAAGTAACTTCCAACATAACAAGGATTGAAACTTAAAAATTAAATCATTGCTTCTTTGGATAATCCACTTATAAAGTAACTTCCAACATAACAAGGATTGAAACTCCTTACAACACCAGGAAGAATACATTACCAATGCCAGCTTATAAAGTAACTTCCAACATAACAAGGATTGAAACCAAACGATTTGGGTGTGCCAACCGATTCTGTCAATCTTATAAAGTAACTTCCAACATAACAAGGATTGAAACATCAAAATGTGGAAGAGATTCTTGGCAAGCTGTCCGCTTATAAAGTAACTTCCAACATAACAAGGATTGAAACTTGCGATCGAACTGCTTCTTTTCGAGAGCTTGTTTTTCTTATAAAGTAACTTCCAACATAACAAGGATTGAAACTACAAGTATTATTTTGTAAGATGTTGTAACAAAATTCTTATAAAGTAACTTCCAACATAACAAGGATTGAAACTACAAGTATTATTTTGTAAGATGTTGTAACAAAATTCTTATAAAGTAACTTCCAACATAACAAGGATTGAAACCATGGAAGAATGATAAAGACTACCAGACTGATTTTCTTATAAAGTAACTTCCAACATAACAAGGATTGAAACCTTGCTGCCCCTGCCTCATTCCATCCCAGACATACAAACTTATAAAGTAACTTCCAACATAACAAGGATTAGGACTTAACAAAAAACATCCATTTGCCTTAACTAATAATGAACCGGTTGCTACTTGCCGAAGGCATCTACCGGCAGCATACACCACCAGCAGACTGTTTTTAACAAATAAATACAAG
This sequence comes from Ilyomonas sp., assembly GCA_965219515.1. Classification (GTDB taxonomy): domain Bacteria; phylum Bacteroidota; class Bacteroidia; order Chitinophagales; family Chitinophagaceae; genus Ilyomonas. The sequence goes on along the minus strand of OZ244776.1, from coordinate 3,277,153 downwards.
CAATGAGTGTTAGCTGCAAAGATTATTTAAGCTTTCTTGTCTTTGTATCAAAAGCCTCCTTAACTTTATTCCACAGGGAATCGGAGATTATAAAAGGATAATTCATCTCAACTCAATTTTAGTTCATCCCTTTCTCTTGCAAACCTGATTTTCTTACTTGTTTCTCTTCACTAAAATTTAAATAGCCTTTAAGTCAGTTGATAAAAGTTTGAACAGTTTATGCCAAGAGAGAGCAAGCGTAATCTGTTGATTTTCGGTATTGATTAAATTTTTTAATTCACTTACTCATTATAGCCTCTCAGCATTTAATGGTAATATATCATAGTGAAAAAAGTTAAAAAAGTATATCCTTTCTGTGTAAGTTCAATCTTCAGCTTTATGGTCACATCCATAGTCACATAAAATGAAAAAGCAGTTAGGAAATATCTAACTGCTTTATTTCTAAGTAGACCCACCTGGGCTGGAACGAGGGACCTCCTGATTATGAGTCAGGTGCTCTAACCAGTTGAGCGATACTCTTTTCCCTTTGTAAGTTTCGAGCATCGTAAGGGGACCACAACTCATTCACCGAGCAGTAGTTCTTGCTGAAAAATATTTGATATTTTCTTCAAATTATCGATCAACCGGTTCGACATTTGTTCCGTACGCTCTACCAGACGGGAAAGAAAGTTTTCGGGCTTTTCTTTCCCGTTTTTTCTTTCGCATAAATTCCTATTAATCATATAAATTAAGGAAATATCTTCATTTGTAATGGTGGTTCAATATTGCTTTCCGTCGCAATCTATATTATCGAAGGGCACACTAATTATCTCGTCATTCTTTCCGATACTATATCTATCACAAACAACCTGACTGCATCATTTTCTTCTGCCTTTCCTCCCGTTAGCTTCATCTGTGTTTAATTAAAAAATTTTGTTCGGATAGTCCTTCTTTTTACAATGGAAGTCTTAGTTTATGGCAGGTATTGAAATGCCAGGGCACATTACCTGTAATTTATTAAAAAGCCACATGGAAAGAATTGAGTATTTGCTAAAGCGGTATGTTGATCAAACGGCTTCTGATGAAGAAGCGGAAGAATTGTTTGCCTTAATCGATCATTCTGAATATGAAGAAATTATCAAACAAAGTTTAATTCAAGTATTGCGAGATAATAAAACAGATGACGCATTTAATAAAAATGAATGTAATAATATTCTTCAAAAAATATTGCAATCAGAAAAAATTACTGCGGTCATTCATCATTCAAAAATAAAAACATTGCAATGGATGAGGATTGCAGCAGCGGCTGTTTTAATTGCAGCCATCAGCACAGCGGCAATTTATTTTTTTAATCATTCCTCTAAAAAAAATATAGCAGCTACAAACGTAAATAATTATGAAAACCATGTATCGCCCGGCAACAACAAAGCCACGCTTACACTTGGTAATGGCTCTAAAATTATTTTGGATTCTGTGGCAAACGGCGCAATTACACAACAAGGCATTACAAAAGTTTTAAAAGTTAACGGCGGCTTATTACAATACGAAGCAAACAATTCAGAAAATACTGTTGCTTATAACACTTTATCAACACCGCGTGGCGGGCAATACCAAATTGTGTTAGCAGACGGCACAACAGTTTGGCTGAATGCAGCTTCGTCACTAAAATATCCTACTGTTTTTAAAGGCAGTGAAAGGAATGTTGAGCTAACCGGCGAAGCTTATTTTGAAGTGGCTAAAAATGCAGCGATGCCTTTCATTGTACAAGTTGACGCCCCTTTAGGGGATGGGGGTACAAAGGTGCAGGTTTTGGGAACACACTTCAACATCAATAGTTATAACGATGAAGAAGTTACTAAAACAACATTGCTTGAAGGTTCGGTAAAAATCTCAAATAAAACCAATAACATTTTACTTGTTCCGGGGCAACAAGCTATAACGAAATTAAATGGTGACAATATTAATGTGGCGAATGTTGATGCGGCTGAAGCAATTGCATGGAGATACGGGCGCACATCATTTACAAATGAAAATGTAAAAGAAATAATGCGGCAGGTATCGCGATGGTATGATGTGGATGTGGTATATCAGGGCAATATTTCTAACCGCACATTCACGGGTGGCATTTCACGTACCGCTGATATTTCAGAAGTGCTGAATGCTTTAAAGTTAAATGGATATGAGTTCACATTATCCGGTAAAACAATAGAAGTAAAAGAAGCGCCTTGAGTTTTATAAAACTGCTAATTAATTAAGCTATCATATTCGATATAAAATTCTTTTTTGACTACTGTTTAACTAATGCTTTCAAATGCTGTTTTTAATGAAAAACTTTACTCTTAAAATTTATTCGATAACATTCTTCAAATCATGTTTAGATTACCGTTTCGGGCATTTGATTTTGCTTGTTATACTTTGTTTGTTCACTGCAATGAGTGTGTCTGCACAACAAATTACCTTAAATGAAAAAAATCAAAAACTTGAAAAAGTTTTTGCAGATGTAGAAAAGCAATCAGACTATATATTTTTTTATGAAAGTAGTATTCTGAACCAAACGCCAAAAGTTTCAATCAGTATTCAGCAAACAGACATGAAGATTGTGCTGAAGCAATTGCTGAAAGATTTAAATCTTGAATTTACAATCACCGGTAAAACAGTAGTGATAAAAAAGACTTCAATAAATAAGCAGTCATCAAAAACCGTTTCATTTTCAATTACGGGTGTAATTGGCGATAGTACCGGCAAAATACTTGAAGGAGCTACGATTATCTTATCGCCGGTGCATCAGGATAAACAAACATCCAATAACAACGCCCAGAGTTCTGTAACCGATAAAGAAGGAAAGTTTATTTTTTCTCTGTCTGATAACGGAGAATATAATCTAAAGGCAAGCTTTATTGGATATACAGAATATAATAATGTGGTTGCCATAAACGGAGATTTATTTCTGAAGATTACACTTACACCCGCTAACTCGCAGCTTGATGAAGTGCGCATAATTGGCTACGGTAAAGAAAGCAGGCGATTAAGTGTTGGAGCAGTCAATACGGTCTCATCAAAAGATTTGGAAAACCAGCCGGTATCAAATGCTTTAAATGCATTGGAAGGGCTTGTGCCTGGCTTAAACATTACGCCCACATCTGGTGCGCCAGGCGCATCTGTGCAGGTGCAGATAAGAGGTCAAAATTCATTAGCGCAGGGTTTATATGGAAACAAACCTTACGACCAGCCATTATTTATTGTGGATGGCGTGCCGGTGGCTGCTCAAAATGCCAACGTGAATGCTTTGCTTTCACTCGGAGGTGATGACGGTAGTTTTAATTATGGTGGCGTTAGTCCGTTCAATAGCCTGAACCCCGCAGACATTGAAAGCATCAGCATTTTAAAAGATGCAGCCGCCACTTCTATTTATGGTACACAAGGTGCAAATGGCGTAATCATTATCACCACAAAAAAAGGTAAGGCAGGCAAAACAAAATTTGAGGCTTCGGTGAATACCGCCGTTAACTCTGCAACAAGAAAGCTTGAGTTATTGAATACCGGGCAATACCTAAGCCTGCGGCGCGAAGCTTTAAAAAATGATGGCATTAATCTTTCAGGTGCGCCGCCAAGAAAGTATCCTGACCTGCTTCTCTTTGACCAAAATAAAAACACTGACTGGTATAATTATTATGAAGGAAAAACTTCCGGCAATATAGATGCGCATGTAAGCCTTACCGGCGGCAATGAACAAACTACATTTATAGTTTCTACGGGTTACAACCGCTCCAATTATAATTTTCCTGGTGATTTTGCGGATAAAAGATTAACGCTGCATTCCAATATTCATCATACTGCTGTAAACAATCGCTTTAGTATTGATTTTGGTTTTGATTATTCTTACGAACAAAATAATTCTTCGGCAGCGCCGGCTGTAACGTCCGGAATTCTAACGCCGCCGAATTACCCGGATTTGTTTGATGCTTCAGGAAATTTAGTTTGGAATTACATGGGATTTAATACCGACCGTTACACACAGTATGCTGCTTACCTGCGCCAGCCAAGCAAGCTTGATTTGCATAACCTCACCAACTCATTAAGCTTATCTTATCAAATTACAAACGACCTTCAGTTGATACTGAATGCGGGTTACAGCCGTCTTACAAGCGATGAAGCGCAGCAATTTCCCGCAAGCAGTATAAGTCCGGCTGATAATCCATCTTCTAAGGCAATGTTTTCTTTCAGCACATTTGAAACAATCAACATTGAGCCGCAATTAAATTATCAGCATAGTTTTAAAAACAGCGAATTGACTGCTTTAATTGGCAGCACATATAAAAAGAATACGCTCAACAATCACCAGCTAAACGGCTTTGATTATGCAGATGAATCACTGTTGGGTTCTATTGGTTCTGCAGGTAGTATCCAGGCATCAGATAGCTATCAGCCTTATAAATATATTGGCGTATTTGCAAGATTAGAATATACGTACAATAATGAATTTCTTGCGCAACTTTCCGGTCGCAGAGATGGCTCCAGCAATTTTGCGCCGGGCAGGCAGTTCGGCAATTTTGGTTCGGTTGGTTTGGGTTGGATTTTTTCTAAAGAGAAATTTATAAAAAACAAGCTGTCTTTTATTTCGTATGGAAAGTTGTATGGAAGCTATGGAACCACCGGTACGGACGCCACCGCGCCATATCAATACCAGCAATTTTTTCAAACCGATATATATCAGTTTCCTTTCCAGGGAATAACGCCTTTATTCCCTCAAAACCTGTATAGCCCGGATTATAGTTGGGATACAAAAAAATCGCTCAATCTTGGTTTGGATTTCGGGTTTATAAAAGACCGCATTTTATTAAACATAAATTATTACCAGGAGCGTATTGGCAACCAGCTTATCAATTATACATTGCCAACGCAAACCGGTTTCCCGTCTGTGCTTCAAAACTTCAGCGCTAAATTGCAAAACCGCGGGCTTGAACTTTCTTTTTCTTCAAAAAATATCAAGCACAATAATTTTAGCTGGAGCACCAATTTTAATATCTCAGGCAACCGCAATAAGCTCTTGTCTTTTCCCGGTTTAGATGAATCATCCTATGCGCTTCTTTATACTTTGGGGCAGTCGGCAAATGTTGTAAAAGGGTTTCAGTTGAAAGGCGTTAATCCTGAAACCGGCATATTTGAGTTTTACAAAGGCGATAATAAAACAACCACTTCTGACCCCGTTTATGGCATACCATCGCAGGGTGGCGATTACCAGGCAATTGCCAATACCGAACCAAAATTTATTGGTGGCTTTGGCAACACCCTTTCTTACAAAAACTTCAGCCTGTATATTTTCTTCCAGTTTCAGGATAAGGTGCAAAGAAATTATTTATACAGCATCTATACAGCGGTTACGCCCGGCGGGCTGGTTAATGAGCCCACCGCTATTTTAGACCGTTGGCAAAAGCCTGGCGATGTTTCTTCCATACAAAGACTTACCACGGTTTACGGCGATGTAAATTATGCAGCTTCTAGCTTTACGCAATCATCAGGCGCTTACAGTAACGGCTCTTATATCAGGTTGCGCACCACAGCGATTTCTTATAAATTACCCGCAAAGTTTTGTAAAACGATAGGCGCTGCTAATGCTAAGCTTTACATCAACGCTCAAAATTTATTTTTAATTACCGGCTATAAAATTGGCGACCCCGAGCTGTCTGATTTATTCATCTTTCCCATACAAAGAACCATTGCTGTGGGAACGACCATCAATTTTTAAATTATGAATTGTAATCAATTGTATAATAAATTTTTTCTCTTGCCGATGATTGCGATTGTATTGATAACTGCTTCCTGCAAGAAGCTGATAGAGATACCGGATAATCCAAGAAATCAACTTCCCATCAGCCGCGTATTTTCAGACAGTGCAGATATAATGGCTGCCGTGGCAGGTGTGTATGCAAACTTTGGAATATCGTCAGGCAATGACGCTCAATTTGCAAGCGGTGCTATTACTATTTATACAGCTTTAACCGGCGATGAACTTATGCCTGGCGGCGATATATATAATGCTCCGGCTTTTTACCAAAATAACCTTTTGCCCGATGACCAAAACGTTGCTTCAATATGGTCGAATGCTTATGCAATTATTTTCCAAATAAATACCTGCATTGCGGGCATTACCAACACCACTGTTATAAGTTCTGCCCTGCAGCAACAGCTATTAGGCGAGCTTGAATTTGACCGTGCCTTTTTGTATTTTAATATGATAAATATCTGGGGCGGTGTTCCCATTATAACAGCTACTGATTATAAAGTTACCGCTAATATTCCCCGTGCTTTGGAAGACAGTGTTTACGATTTTATTCTAAGCGACTTATCAGATGCGCAGCAGAAGTTAACGCCTAAATATCCATCAAACGGGCACATTCGTCCTAACCTCTATGCAGCGCAGGCATTGCTTTCAAAAGTTTATTTGTATCGTAACCAATATCAAAACGCGTTAGACGCAGCGAACGAAGTCATCAATTCCGGTAAATACAATTTAGAAAAAAATTTGAATAATGTTTTTTTAGATGGCAGTGCAGAAGCACTCTGGCAATTGCCTGCCAACAGCATTTATCAGGCTACGCCTGAAGCAACCGCCTTTATACCTTACGATGAAAGCTATGAATCTAATTATGTAATTGCACCAACTTTAATTAATGCATTTGAATCAGGTGATAAAAGAAAAAAAAGCTGGATAAAATATAATACACCTTTCGACCCGCATGATACTCTTTATTATGCTTATAAATATAAAAACCTGTACCCGGATCAAACACCGGTTGAAGATTACATGATGTTGCGGTTGGCTGATATTTATTTAATAAAGGCTGAAGCAGAGGCACAGCTTGGCAACCTAACGAAGGCTTTAGAAGACCTTAATAAAATAAGAACAAGAGCCAAACTTGCAAACAGCAATGCAAGTAGTCAGCAGGATATTATAAACGCAATACTGCATGAACGGCAAACAGAATTGTTTTGCGAATGGGGAAACCGTTGGTTTGATTTGAAACGCACCAAAACAATTGATGCGGTATTGGGTGCAGAAAAAACAACGTGGAAGCCTATGGCAGCGCTGTTTCCCATTCCAACGCCGGAGCTGCAATCCAATTCTCATTTAATGCAAAACCCGGGATATTGATACTTACTTTCTAACACAATTAATGAAATGATATGAAAAAGAAAATTTGGATAGCAACCTGTTTAGCAGCGTTATTTTTTATCAGCAATTTACAGGCTCAGTCAAACAAACTTTTTACTATAAATGGAGAGATTAAAAATTTTAAACCCTCTTTTATTTTTTTGGACTATGATATGAATGAACAACCACATACAGATTCAGTAAAGGTTACAAATGGCAAGTTTATATTTCATGGACAAGTTAATAATCCTAAACCTGCTACAATTTATTTTAAGGAAAAAATAGATGGTGAATGGACAATGACAAATTATGTTGAGTTTTATGCGGAGCCTGGAAATATTTCAGTAAGAAGCAATGATTCGCTTTCAAACAGTACAATAAAAGCCGCCGGCGCAAATGCAGACAATGCTGAATTAAACAGCTTATTAAAACCTGTTTTTGATGAATGGAAAATAACGTTAGCAAACTACCCAACAGAATTTAAAGATTCGGCATCTGAAAAAGCTGCCAATGATATTTTGTCTGATAAGATAGATTCGCTTGATCATGAATTAATAAACATACGCCGCGCCTTTGCAAAGTCGCATCCCAACTCATTTGTAGCCTTGTATGCTTTAAAGCAAACCAGCGGCAACATTCCGGATGCGGCGTTGATTGAGCCGATATTTAATTCTTTTTCTGCTGATATAAAAAACAGCCAGACCGGCTTAGACTACGCTAAAAAATTACAGGTATGGAATAAATTAAAAGTAGGCGTTGCAGCGCCTGATTTTTCTTTATCTGATACAAGCGGAAAACAATTTACGCTGCACAACTTTAAAGGCAAATATATTCTTGTTGATTTTTGGGCAAGCTGGTGTGTACCCTGCCGTGCAGAAAACCCTAATGTTTTAAAAGCTTATAACAAATACAAAGACAAAAATTTTTATGTAATCGGTGTTTCACTTGATGACCTGGATGATAAAAGCAAATGGATTAAAGCAGTTATTGACGATAAGCTGCCCTGGCTGCAATTATCTGATTTAAAGGGGTGGAAAGGTGATGTGCCGCAGTTATATGATGTGCAGGCAATCCCGCAAAATTATCTGATAGACCCTAACGGAATTATCGTTGCAAAAGACCTGCGGGGTGATGAACTTCAAAATAAGCTTAAAGAAATTTTTTCTAACTAATCCGCTTTACAACCATTTAAAATTTTCAAAACAAAATAATATGAGATTGATAAAAAATTTGGGTGTTGCTTTTTTATTAATCGTACCGCTGCTTGCCGGTGCGCAAATCAAAACCTTTAAACTTATTGGCAAGCTTGGCAAACCTTCATCAAAAGCCAGGGTGTATCTTGGTTATAATGGGTTAATGGAAAGAACTGATTCTGCAACAGCCATAAACGGTCAGTTCGTTTTCACTGGTCAACTTAAAGAACCTGTGATGGCTTATCTGATAATTAAGAAATTAAAAGCGGGTATTGCGGAGGAATATGGTCATTACATTGACTTGTATTTAGAGCCGGGAACCATATCTGTAACAAGTCAAGACTCTCTTGAAAATGCAATTGTAACCGGCAGCAATGTAAATGCGGATTATAATGAATTAAAAACTTCACTCAAGCCGGTTGATGAACAGCAACGGGCTTTAGATAAAATTCTTGAAGCACTCACACCGGAGCAACAACATTCAAAAGAAATTATAAGACCGTTACACAGAAGCGAAGATTCACTCGATAATGAAGCGCAGTTAATTGCTTTCAATTTCATTAAAGACCATCCAAATTCCATTGCAAGCCTTGGAGCATTAGCACGATTTAGCGGCGACATTCCGGATTATGCTAAAGTTCAACCTCTGTTCAATTCACTTTCTCAAACCATACAATCAAGCCGGGCTGGAAAAGAGTATTCAGCCAATTTTAAAAATTGGCAAAAAACTTCGGTGGGAACGATGGCGCCTGACTTTAACCTGGCAGATACCTCCGGCAAAATGATTTCTCTTCATGATTTTAAAGGTAAATATGTGCTGGTTGATTTCTGGGCAAGCTGGTGTACGCCCTGCCGCGAAAAAAATCCAAATGTGGTGAAGGCTTACAACGATTATAAAGACAAAAATTTTACTGTGTTAAGCATCTCTTTAGATGATAAAGATGGTAAAGAAAAATGGATAAAAGCGATTCATGATGATGGTTTAACCTGGACACAGGTATCGGATTTAAAAGGAATGGAAAGCGAAGTTGCACAATCGTATGTTGTTGACGCCATACCTCAGAATTTTTTAATTAATCCTGATGGAAAAATCGTTGGCAAAAATTTGCGCGGTAATGATTTAGAAAATAAGCTGGCTGAAGTTTTAAATTAATAAACCTGACTTTAAAAAAATAAATATGAAACAACGGTTCGCTTTACTATTTTTTTTATTGCCGGCATTATTATCGGCACAAACAAACAATGTAATTATCAATGCTAATCTTAAAGGTTTAAAAGCAGGTACATGGGTGTATTACAATACTTATTATCCATCAATATATTTTCCTTCCACCAATGATTCAGTTAAGAGCGTTGCAAATGGTTTTCATGTAATGCTCAATATTCCCGAAGGCGACGGCAATATGTTTATAGTAAGAATTGGTGCGTATTCTGATGATAACAATAAGACAACTTATCTATATCTTGATAAAGGGATTGTCACCATAACCGGCAATAACCCCAACTTTAAAGATGCAACAATCACAGGCACACCTTATGTAAACGAGTATAGTGCCTACATGGATTTTTTGCTGAACAATCCGCTGTTAAAGAATGCGGACACAGTATATAAAAAATATTATGATGCCGAAGACAATAAAGACAGTGTTGCCGTTGCCGCTTTAAAACCCAGGCTTGCAGAATTGGATTCGATAGGAAAAACAGTGATTAAACAATGGGTAAATGAACATCCAAATTCACCCATGAGTGCTTCCATATTATTAACTGACCTTAAAGATCGTGTAAGCTGGGCTGATATGGAATTATTGCTGAATCAACTTTCTCCGAAAGCTAAAAATAATATTCCGGCAAAAGATCTTCTAAAAGAAATTGAGGTTGATAAATTAACCGGCATTGGTAAAACTGCACCTGATTTTATACAGCCAGATACGCTTGGTAATACTGTATCATTAAACAATTTCCGCGGCAAATATGTACTGGTAGATTTTTGGGCAAGCTGGTGCACGCCCTGCCGCGAAGAAAATCCGAATGTGGTAAAAGCATACAATGATTATAAAGATAAAAACTTTACTGTGCTTAGTATTTCTATGGATGATGACAAAAGCAAATGGCTGCAGGCAATTCATAAAGATGGAATGCCCTGGTCTCATGCTTCAGATTTAAAAGGTTTCGATAGTAATGCCGCAGCAAAGCAATATAACATCGAATCAATTCCATCCAATATTTTAATTGACCCTTCAGGAAAAATTCTTGCAAAAAATTTGCGCGGTGAAGCGCTTGAAAGCAAGCTGGCAGAAGTTTTAAAAAATTAATGCAATCAACTTATAAATATTTTAAACAAGCATGAAAAAGTTATTATTTCTGTTATTGCTTTTATTTCTAAAATTATTTCCGGCGAAGGCTAACGTAATTATCAATGCAAACATCAAAGGCTTGCAAGCTGGCAAATGGGTGTATTGCATCGCCTATAATCAATCAAAGCAATTTGCTTCAATTAATGATTCGGTAAAAACAGTTGCGAACGGATTTCACTTTAAGCTGAATATTCCCGAAGGTGAAGGCAACGCTTATATATTAAGAATCGGAAAAAATTTTATGATTGATAACAGCATCTATGTATATCTTGATAAAGGAACTGTAAGTATAACAGGCAATGGTTCTTATTTTAAAAATGCAACCGTTAGCGGAACATCTTCTGTAAATGATTACAATGCTTACGTTAATTTCATGCACAACAACCCGCAATGGCAGGATTTGGAAAATGTATATGCAAAGGCATATAAATTTCAATCTGCCGCAAATTATGCAAGCCTTGATGCTTTGCAGCCACAGATAGATGCAGCAGATTCGATAAAACAAACGTTGATACTGCAATGGCTAAACAAACATCCGAATTCAGCTATAAGTGCAAACATTATAAACTATGCATTTCGCAACAAGGTTAGCCTGGCTGATATAGAAGTAATGCTGAATAAATTGTCTCCCGAAGCTAAAAACAATATTCCGGCAAAAGAACTTTTGCATGAAATTGAAGTGGACAAATTAACCGGCATTGGCAGAACCGCACCCGGCTTTGCGCAGCCCGATACGCTTGGTCATACTATTTCATTAAAAGATTTTCGCGGCAAATATGTGTTGGTTGATTTTTGGGCAAGCTGGTGCGGACCCTGCCGAGAAGAAAATCCGAATGTAGTAAAAGCATATAATGCATATAAAGATAAAAACTTTACCATACTCAGCATTTCTTTGGATGATAATAAAGATAGATGGCTGCAGGCAGTTCACACAGATAAGATGCCGTGGATGCACGCTTCAGACTTACAAGGATTCAGCAACACGGCAGCAATACAATATGGTGTAAACGCAATTCCGTCCAACTTTCTGATTGACCCGTTGGGAAAAATTATTGCTAAAGATTTACGTGGAGATGACCTTGAAAATACACTGGCTGAAGTTTTAAAAAATGAATAAGAGAAGCCAAACGTTGTACGAACGAAGATGCCGAATGCTGTGCAAAGCGTCTTCGCTTCGCATTATTATTATATCGCTTCCGGCGATTTTATAAACAGTTTTAAGCTCAATTCAAACAAAATATAAATGAAACAATTATTGATTTTAGGATTATTCTTTTTACCAAAATTATTATTAGCAGAACCTGTAATCATCAATGCAAACATCAAAGGTTTGGCAGCGGGCGAATGGGTGTATTGCGTTACCAACAATCAATTGAAATATTTTACTCCCTTTAAAGATTCAGTACAAAGCGTTGCCAACGGATTTCAGTTTAAGCTCAACATTCCCGAAGGCGAAGGCAATAGTTTTATTGTAAGCATCGGAAAGCAGCCTGCGGCATACAACGATGTATTTGTATATCTTGATAAAGGAACGGTAACCATAACCGGCAACGGACCTTATTTTAAAAATGCAACCGTTAGCGGAACGGCTTCTGAAAATGCTTACAATGCGTTTGTTGATTTTATCCGAAACAATCCAAAGCTAAAAAATATGAAAAGTGTGTATGCGAAAGCATACCTGTTTCAATTGAATAACGATTCAATGGGTAATGCTGCTCTGCAGCCAAAGCTGGATGAATTAGATTCTGTAAGAGCTTTAATGATAAAGCAATGGCTGAATGAACATCCAAATTCGGGTGTAAGTGCTGATATAATCTATACAGAATTTTCTCATCGGTTAAGCAAAAACGATTTGGAAGCCATGCTGAATAAATTGTCTCCCGAAGCTAAAAACAATCTTCCGGCAAAAGACCTGTTGCAGTTAATTGAAATAAATAAATCAATTGCCATTGGCAGTATTGCGCCTGATTTTACGCAACCCGATACGTTGGGAAATCCTATATCATTAAAAGACTTCCGTGGCAAGTTTGTGCTGGTAAGTTTTTGGGCAAGCTGGGAAACAAATAGCCGTGATAATAACCCGGCTGTGCTAAAAGCATATAATATTTTTAAGGATAAAAATTTTACCATCTTCAGCATATCTATGGATGATGATAAAGAAAAATGGCTGCAGGCAACTCATACAGATGGAATGCCGTGGACACATGCTTCTGATTTAAAAGGATGGAAGAATAATGCAGCCGCAAAACAATACGATGTTGAATATCTTCCATTCAATATTTTAATCAATCCATTGGGAGAAGTTATAGGAAAAGATTTGTGGGGTGAAGATTTGGAAAACAAACTGGTTGAAGTTTTAAAAAATTAATACATGATTTTTTATATAGCTCAAAAAATTTAAGCAGGAGTCAGACACTTTGAAGTGTAAGACTCTTTTCACTCAAAATTTAATTAGAAAATGAAGAAAATTATTTTGGTTTTGATACTAATGATTACTGCAACTGCAACATTTGCGCAAATACAAAACCCGGTGAAATGGTCATTCACTTCAAAAAAAATAAGCGCCGGTAAATATGAAATTCATCTTATTGCAAACATTGATAATGGCTGGCATATCTATTCCCAAACAACACCGGATGGCGGACCAGTACCTACTACTATTTCTTTCAGCAAAAATCCTTTGCTTACCTTAGATAGTATCGCTAAAGAAGTTGGAAAATTAGAACAACATAACGAACCATTATTTGGCGTGGATGTAAAACAATTTTCAAACAAAGTTGATTTTGTACAAACCGTTACACTGAAAGCCAATGTAAAAACAAACGCTATAGGAACCATAAAATTTATGGTATGTAACGATAAGCAATGTTTGCCACCCAAGACTATCAGCTACAGTGTGGCGCTTTAAAATTATTTTTTAATCTATCACCAAGGTGCAGTTATGACTGCATCTGTAATGCTGTTACCATGAAAGTTTCAAATACATAAAATGCTGAGCTATCAACAACCGCTAACATGAAACATTCCTATAAATATATTTTTTGGTTAGTTTCTATTATTAGTTGCTTAAAATCAATTGCACAGGATTCAACGGGTGTATCATTCAAATATGCACAAACAAGAATTTCTGCAGACAGTGTTTTATTAAGTATTAAAGCTGAAATTAAACCGGGTTACATTTTATATGCTTTGCAAACAAAAGCAAATAACTCATTATATTCTTCAGTTGAATTTGACAGCAGTAATAAACAAAATACCGGTATAATTGAAAAAGGAAATTTGCAAACAACATTTGATTCATCTGTAAAATCTATAACTAATTTTTTTACAGATACATTTCTATGGCAGAAAAAAATAGCGATAAAAAATACGGATAGCGCAGTTATAAAAGGAACCATAGATTATCTTGTCAAACTAAAAGGTGAATACATTACCGGAGAAGAAAAGTTTAAGTTTTATGTTCATCCTGAAAATATTCAAACGACGGTAACTGCCAATAACATTGAAACAAAATCTTTATGGTGGATTTTTATCACCGCATTTTTAGGCGGCTTATTAGCATTGCTTACACCCTGCGTGTATTCGATGATTCCGGTTACTGTAAGCTTTTTTACGAAGCGCAGCAACACAAAACAAGAAGGCGTAAAGAACGCATTGTATTACGCCGCTTCCATTATTATCATCTTTACCTTATTTGGTTTTCTCATAACATTACTATTTGGTCCGGCTGCCTTAAATAATCTTGCCACCAACTGGATTGCCAATCTTTTTTTCTTCCTGCTTTTTCTAATATTTGGTATCTCATTTTTAGGCGCATTCGATATTGCATTACCATCATCATGGGGCACAAAAAGCGATAGCAAAGCAGGCATGAAAAGTTTTTCAGGAATATTTTTTATGGCGCTAACGCTGGTAGTAGTTTCCTTTTCATGCACCGGTCCAATCATCGGCAATTTATTAGTGCTTGCAGCCAAAGGAAATTACTACGGACCATTAACAGGCATGTTTGGTTTTTCATTTGCACTGTCTTTGCCTTTTGCATTGTTTGCATTCTTTCCCGGCAAATTAAATGTGTTGGGCAAAGCAGGAAGCTGGTTGAATGCCATAAAAGTTACGCTTGGTTTTTTAGAGCTTGCACTCGCATTAAAATTTTTGTCGAGTGCTGATTTGGCAAAAGGCTGGCGCTTATTAGACCGTGAAGTTTTTATTAGTTTATGGATTGTAATTTTTGCCTTGCTCGGCTTATATCTTTTAGGAAAATTAAAATTTCATCACGACGGTGATTTGCCAAAAAATGATTTTGGTCAGCAATTTATCAGCATCACAAGATTATTGTTTTCAATCATCACGCTGTCTTTTGCATTATACATGCTGCCCGGTTTATGGGGCGCACCGTTAAAAGCCATCAGTGCATTTGTACCACCAATGGGCACGCAGGATTTTGCATTATCAAATACAGATGCAAATGTTGCATCGTTGCAAAAAAATGCATTCATCAAGTCAGCAATACATCCTGTAAAATATTATGAGAGAATGAAAATATATGAACCGGAAGTAGTAACAAAATACGGCATGACAACTTATTTTGATTATGATGAAGCATTGGCTGCAGCAAGAAAATTACACAAGCCATTAATGCTTGATTTTACGGGAATCAACTGCGTAAACTGCCGCAAAATGGAAGGGCAGGTTTGGAGCGATCCGCAGGTAATGAAAATATTAAAACAGGATTTTGTAATTGTGTCTTTATATGTAGATGTGCAAAATATTGAACTGCCCGAAAGTGAACAATATTTTTCAAAAGCATTGAATAAACAGATAGAAACATTGGGTGATAAGAATGCTGATATGCAGGTTACAAGGTTTGGTGCTAACAGCCAGCCTTATTATTTTTTTCTTGATAACGATGAAAAAAAATTAGTGCCGGAAGGATATGGTTATGATCCGGATATTCAAAAATTTATCAATCATCTTAATAAAGTGAAACAAGCGTTTAAATAAACAACAATGCAGAAAGTATTAGATTATCACACCGACTTTAAAATGCAGAACAAAATCAGCATCGAAAATAAGTTCAGGCATTTGTGGTATCTTATTGGCAATACACCAATGCTTGAAATTTCTTATTGTTATAAAAGACAATATGGAAAAATTTATGCAAAGTGTGAGCAGTATAATTTAACGGGGAGTATTAAAGACCGCATGGCATTGTACATACTTCAGCAGGCTTATAGAAACAAAAAAATAAAGCAAGGCAACGTGATTGTAGAAGCCACAAGCGGCAACACAGGCATTTCTTTTAGCGCAATCGGTAAAGCATTGGGGCATGAAGTAAAAATTATTATGCCCGATTGGCTTAGTAAAGAACGAATGGATATAATAAAAAGTTTGGGTGCAGAAGTAATAACAATTTCAAAAGATCAAGGTGGATTTTTAGGAAGCATTGCTTTAAGTGAAACAATGGCTGCTGATAACAAAAACATTTTTCTTCCAAAGCAGTTTGAAAATATTTACAATGCAGAAGCGCACGAAAAAACAACGGCAAAAGAAATATGGATGCAGATGCAAAATATTGATAAAACACCAGATGCGTTTGTTGCCGGCGTTGGCACAGGCGGCACTATAATGGGTGTGGGAAAATATCTGAAAAAAAGAAATCTTCATATAAAAACTCATCCTTTGGAACCGGAAGAATCACCCACGCTTTCTACGGGTTATAAAACCGGTTCACATCGCATACAGGGAATTTCAGACGAATTTATTCCTGCCATTGTTCAGCTTGATAAGCTTGATGAAATTATAAAAGTATCAGACGGCGATTCAATATTAATGGCGCAAAAACTGGCATATCAATTAGGATTAGCGGTTGGTATTTCTTCCGGTGCAAACATAATTGGTGCCATACAGTTGCAAAACAAATTTGGTTTTAATAATTCTGTAGTAACCATATTATGCGATAGCAATAAAAAATATTTGAGCACAGATTTAATGAAAACAGAACCAATAAAAGAAAAATATATAACACCGCAGGTAGAACTGCTGGATTATAAAGCCATTGACAGATTATAATTTTTTATGCACCGCATAAAAGATAGAATAAAATTTTACAATGGAAAAAATATTCATGCTTGAAGTTGTTGAAAGCGATACCATACTTGTAAAGGTGATACAAGTTGTTAAAAGAAGAAGAATAGTTATTCGAAGGTTGATTGCTGAAACAACAGCAAAAAATTACGCAAATGCTTTTATTAATATTATTGTTGAGGCGGACTTAGAACAATGCAGGCTTGTGAAAGTACAATTCGAAAAATTAATAGATGTAGTAGAAGCCACTGTTCTGTAAACAAATATTTGTAATCAGCGTAAACAGATGATTGAAAAAAAATTTATGATAAGCAGCAGAATCATAATTAAAGCAGAAGTATTATGTAAATATTTCTTTATGAACTTTAAAGCCTGCACTATTTGATTTTTCACCGTATTCTTCGACAGATTCAGGTGATGGCTGATCTCACTATGACTAAGCCCTTCTTCGCGGCTGAGCTTAAAAATTAATTTGCGTTGGGACGGCAGTTGTTCCGTCGCTTGCTTTACAAGATGAACACTTTCCCTGAAATAAATAGATTCTTCCGTACTGTTGCTTTGTTCTGATGAACGAAAGTGTTCCCGTTCTTTTTTCTCTTTGCCCAGCTTTTTTAGATAAGTAAAAGTTCTGTTTGTAACGGCTGTAAAAATATAAGCCTCGTAATCATCAATCGCAGTTAACTTCTCCCTGTTTATCCATAAATTAACAAACACATCGTGAATGATTTCTTCGGTTGCTTCTTTCGATTTCGTCATCCCCGACAACACCGGTTGCGTGCGGGCAACATAATGAAAAAAGATTTGGGCAAAGGCAATCTCATCGCCAGCAGCAACCCGTTTAAAAAGGTTTTTTTCATCTATCAGCACATTCGCAGACATCGATGCAATTTAAGAAAGTAATGCTTTCAAAATCGTATGATTATTAAGAAAGGGCATCAGCTCAACTTTGGACTATCAATCAAAACTTGCCTAATTATAAAGCAGTTAAATCGCACGGTTGCATCAAATCCTCAACCACCGATTCGGGATTTGTTCCCGTACGCTCTACCAGAAATGAAAAGCTCTCTGAAGATTAATAGTATCAGATAACCTTGCATTTATATTGATAATGTTTCTTTCAGTTGATAAAAGCAGATGCCACAGATGATTTCAACTCTTTGTGAGTGCCTGCGCCTTCTGTTGCAATAGCGTTCTGTTAGTATCCTGAATATCTTAACTGCAATGTCTTTTAATTACGCTTATCGGCCGCTTACACATTACCGCCTTTCTGTCTTTTATATCAATCCAAAATATTCTGCCATTGTTGTTTTGTCTTCTACCTGTTCTTTCAACTTGTGAAAGAAGTCTGTTAATTTAGTGGCATCAAAAAGAAAGTTTCTATAAAAGACATTGTGCAAATTTTATAACATAGGTTACGCTGTCTTAGAAGCTGTCTAAAATTAGTTTAAATAGTTATTTGATGTGGATAAGTGCCGGTAGAATAAGATAGTTATAAAGAAGCTATCACTTACTTAGGAAGGAGTTGTACTAATTGTGAATCATCACAAACTCAATTAGCATGACAAATTATCCAACGAATGTAAGCGATAGCCAGTGGCAAATTATAGCAAAACATTTAGATACAGACCGAAGCAGGAAATATGATTTAAGGGAAATTGTAAATTCAATTTTATACCTGGTAAAGACAGGTTGTCAATGGCGCATGTTGCCAGGAGATTTTGCACCCTGGAAAATAGTTTACTATTATTTTTCAGTGTGGAAGAAAGAAGAAATTTTTGAAGTAATACATGAAGCATTAGTAGAACAAGTAAGAGTAATACATGGCAAAAAAGAAGAACCTACGGTGGGTATTATCGATGCTCAATCTGTAAAAAATACCCTTGTAACCAGCGAAGACAAAGGGTTTGATGCAGGTAAGAAAATAAAAGGCATCAAGCGACATATAATTGTAGACACCCTGGGACTGGTATTGGCAGTAGTGATACAGAGTGCATCAGTTCAGGACAGGGATGGAGCAGTCGACGTGGTGAACAAATTATGTGAAAGCTGGAAAAAAGTAGTCAAAATATTTGCAGATGGCAGCTACACAGGACAATTGATAAACATCATAAAAGCAAAGTTCAAAATAGAATTGGAAATTATAAAAAGAGATGATCTGCACACTTTTAAAATATTGCCGAAACGATGGATTGTAGAAAGAACCTTTTCATGGATAGATACCAATAGAAGAAACTCAAAAAATTATGAACGACTTAATAATACAAGTGTTGCCATGGTACATTTATCAGCCATAAGAATTATGCTGAACCGTTTTTAGACAGCTTCTTAGTAATGCAGGAAAAAAACTGGTTTATTTCAAACACAGGCCGGAATGAAGTAGGCTTATCCCTTTACTTTTTATAGTATGTTCCGCTTATCAAAAAAATAACAACATGAAAGAAAAATTGCCACTCATTCTGCTGCTGTTTATAACAGCTAACGTTTTCGCTCAAAAGTTCAATGGTCTGGATATGAATATGTCCACGCTATCCAAACTTTCCGATGCTAAAACGCGCTCCATCAGCCCCGAAAATTATACCGGTGCAAAAGGCAGCGGCGGCATGGCCGACCCGGTTGCCGACAGTGGCAAACGCAATGTGGCGAATGCCTGGCCGGCAGCGCAGGATTTGGGCAAAGGCTGGAAGGTGAATCCGTTTATCGAAGTGCGGGGCGGCGAAACTTTTACCATTGCCGAAATGGACGGTCCCGGCGCCGTTCAGCACATCTGGATGACGCCAACCGGTGTCTGGCGGTTTTCCATTCTGCGGTTTTACTGGGATGATGAAACCACACCTTCCATAGAAGTACCGCTCGGCGATTTTTTCGGGATGGCGTTTAATGAATATGCGCCGTTAAATTCGCTTGCCGTTACCGTAAACCCGGGCAGCGCATTTAATTGCTACTGGAAAATGCCGTTTCGGAAAAAATGTAAAATCACCATCGAAAACATCAACAAAAAAGAACCGATGCGGTTGTACTACCAGATTGATTATACCTTAACGGAAGTAGGCGATGACGAAGCTTATTTTCATGCGCAGTTCCGGCGCTCTAACCCCACCACCAATTCGCTTTATACCCTGGTGGACGGCATCAAAGGCAAAGGTCAGTATGTAGGAACGTATCTTGCCTGGAACGTGAACAACAATGCCTGGTGGGGCGAAGGAGAAATAAAATTTTATATGGATGGCGATACGCAGTATCCTACCATCAACGGCACTGGTACGGAAGATTATTTCTGCGGCTCTTACAACTTTGAAAATCCGCACACAAAGCAATACCAGGAGTTTTCGACCGCGTATGCCGGCATGCACCAGGTAATTCGCCCCAACGGTTTATACCTTTCGCAGCAGGCATTTGGCATGTATCGCTGGCATATCCTTGATCCTATCCGCTTTGAAAAAGATTTAAAAATAACCATACAGGACTTGGGCTGGCGGCACGACGGAACATATTATCCGCAGAAATCAGACATTTCATCGGTGGTGTACTGGTATCAGCGCGAACCTCATGCCCCGTTTCCGAAGCTGCCTTCGAGAGGCGATCTGGAAATTCCCAAATGGTAATCATCAAACGATATTGCGTGATATGAAAAAATCAGTTCTCATTCTAACATTACTTGTCATGACAACCATTGGCTGCCACAATAATAAAAATACGAACGTTCAAAAACCGGATGCAGACAGCAGTAGCAAAGGAACTTTTGGTTACGATCTAAGCTTTTTGAAACAGCACGACAGCAATCTTGTTGTACTTACAAATGACGGGGAAACCGCAGAAGTAATTGTTTCGCCAAAATACCAGGCTAAGGTGTTTACGTCAACCGCCGACGGCTTATCCGGTAAAAGTTTTGGCTGGATTAATTATAAGGCATTTGCCGCGCCCGTGAATGAGCACATGAACGCTTACGGCGGCGAAAACCGTTTTTGGCTCGGGCCGGAAGGCGGAACGTTTTCTTTGTATTTTGATAAGGAGAAAGACATGGTATTTGACAACTGGAAAACGCCTGCTGCCATTGATACCGAATCCTGGAACGTGATAGCGGCAACAGGCAATTCGGTGCATCTGCAAAAAGAAATGAACCTAACCAATTATGCCGGAACAAAATTAACCTTGATTGCCGGCCGGGATATTTCTATTCTTACCCGGGATAAAATCAGCAGCCAGATCGGAATTGAATTGGGTGATGATATTAAATCGGCAGGTTATTTAACCTCAAACACCATTACAAATACCGGTGATTTTAACTGGACAGAAAAAACCGGAATGCCATGTATCTGGATGCTCGATATGTTTAATCCGTCTCCAAAAACCACCGTTGTTGTTCCCTATAAAAAAGAAGCAACCGGCAAAATTGCCACGACTGATTATTTCGGAGAAATTGCCAAAGACAGAATCAATTATAAAAACGGAACGCTTTTGTTTAAAGCAGATGGAAAAAGTCGTGGTAAATTGGGTATTGCGCCCGGCAAAGCCAAACCGATGGCAGGCAGCTACGATGCCGAAAACGGCATACTCACCATTGTTATTTTTGATATAGACCCGAACGGAAAATACTTAAATCAGGAATGGAATACAACCCGGCCGGTGTTTAGCGGCGATGCCGTAAATGCGTACAACGACGGCGCGTTAGCAGATGGAACGCAGATGGGGCCTTTTTACGAAATAGAAAGCGTATCGCCCGCCGCCTTTTTGAAAAAAGGCGAAATGATGACACACAATCATTATGTGTTTCATTTTTCGGGGCAAAAAGAGAAACTGAATCAGATAGCAACTAAAGTATTGGGCATTTCCACAGACGAAATACAACAGGCGTTTTAAACAGCTATGAGTTATGAATGATGAACGATGAATTGTATCACCGAACGTTACATCAGATTCAGCGTCATATCATTCATAACTCATAATGGCTTTGTTGCATGAATATATAATTTCTAAAGATCAATAATTAAAACGCTGGATATAGGCAATCTTTATCAATGCAAATTCTGTTTTTTTTAGAATGCCGATTGAAAAATATTCGTTTCAAAGCCAAATTTTTGAATAAAATATATTCATGCAACAAAGCCACTCATAACTTATCATTCACAACTCATAATTAATTACATGACTTATCCCAAAATCGGCATTCGCCCTATCATTGACGGGCGTCTTGGCGGCGTTCGCGAATCGCTGGAAGACACCACGATGAAAATGGCGCAAAACGCAGCAGCATTATATGAAAAAGAATTGCGGTATCCCGATGGTTCGCCGGTGCAATGCGTGATTGCCGATAGCTGCATCGGCGGCGTACAGGAAGCTACGCAATGCGCCCAAAAGTTTGCGGCTAACAATGTTGGCGTCTCTCTTTCGGTAACGCCATGCTGGTGCTATGGCAGCGAAACGATGGACATGAATCCGTTGCTGCCCAAAGCCATCTGGGGTTTAAACGGCACGGAGCGACCGGGCGCGGTATATCTTGCGGCTACGCTTGCCGCGCACAACCAGTTCGGCTTGCCCGCTTTTGGCATTTACGGACGCGATGTGCAGGACATGGGCGATGAAGAAATGCCTGATGATGTAAAAGAAAAATTATTGTCATTTGCCAAAGCCGGATTGGCCGTTGCCATCATGCGCGGCAAATCGTATCTCGCCATCGGGTCGGTTTCTATGGGCATCGCAGGCTCCATTGTGATGCCCGATTTCTTTCGGGAGTTCTTAGGAATGCGCAATGAATATGTAGATTCTTCCGAAGTATTGCGCCGCATCAATTATAAAATTTATGATGAAGCGGAATTTGACAAAGCCTTGGCATGGACAAAAAAGAATTGCAAAGAAGGCGAAGATTTTAATGCCGGAGAAAAGCAGTTTTCTCGTGAGGAAAAAGACAAGCATTGGGTGTTTGTGGTAAAAATGACAATGATTATCCGTGATTTGATGACGGGAAACGAAAAACTGAAACAAAAAGGTTTTGGTGAAGAAGCAATGGGGCACAATGCCATTGTTTCCGGTTTTCAGGGGCAGCGTCAGTGGACCGATTTTTTGCCCAACGGCGATTTCTCCGAAGCTATTTTAAACTCTTCGTTCGACTGGAACGGCATTCGTGCGCCATTTATGGTAGCAACAGAAAACGATTCTCTCAACGGCATTTCTATGCTGTTTGGATATTTGCTTACCAATACGGCGCAAATCTTTGCCGATGTAAGAACCTATTGGAGTGCTGATGCCGTAAAACGCGTTACCGGCTGGCAGCCGGAAGCAAACGCCGCCAACGGATTTATTCACTTAATCAATTCCGGCTCGGCAACATTGGATGGCAGCGGCAGGCAAACCGAAGACGGCAAACCGGTGATGAAACCATACTGGAAAATAAATGAAGAAGAAGCGGCGGCCTGTCTCGATGCCACTACGTGGTATCCTGCCAACAACGGCTATTTTCGCGGCGGCGGGTATTCATCCAAGTTTATTACCAAAGGCGGTATGCCCGTTACCATGTGCCGCATCAATCTGGTAAAAGGGTTGGGGCCGGCTTTACAAATCGCCGAAGGCGAAACCATAGAGTTACCCGATCATGTTCATCAGGCATTGGATAATCGTACCGATAAAACATGGCCAACTACCTGGTTTGTGCCACACATCACAGGCAGCGGCGCTTTTACAGATGTGTATAATGTGATGGCGCGTTGGGGCGCAAACCATGGCGCTATCAGCTATGGACACATCGGGCATCAGTTAATAACACTGGCTGCCATGCTGCGCATTCCGGTTTGTATGCACAATGTAGATGAAGCTCATATTTTTCGCCCGTCAGCATGGCATGCTTTCGGTTCTGATATGGAAGGAGCCGATTACCGGGCATGTAAAAATTACGGTGCATTGTACAAATGAGTAACCAAAAATAATTTTTGGAATGGGTGATATAATATTTTTACGATTGATCTTGCCATTATCGTATGCTGTTTGTCAGGCATGGTAATACCCGGAATAGTGGTAGCCGGAAACAAATACCGCCTTGTCCGTAAATCTTAGATTTTACTACAACAAAAGTAGATTTAATTATGTCCGTTTCTTTTTTACTGCGGACCTTTGCCCTAACAAAAAAACAGAAATATGAAAATTATTGTAACAGGTTCGTTAGGGCACATCAGCAAGCCACTCGCAGAAGAGTTAGTGCAAAAAGGACATTCAGTTACCGTTATCAGCAGCAGCGCGGACAAGCAAAAAGACATTGAAGCGATGGATGCCACCGCCGCCATCGGTTCGTTAGAAGATGTTGATTTTCTGACAAATACATTCAAAGGTGCAGATGCGGTTTATTGCATGATACCGCCCGCTAACTACTTCGATCATTCGCTCGATCTTCCGGCCTATACACGCCGCCTCGCCGGCAATTATGCGCAGGCCATTACGAACGCTGGTGTAAAGCGCATTGTTTTTCTTAGCAGCATTGGCGCGCATCTGGCGGAAGGCAATGGCATCATTCAGGAATATTATGAAGTGGAAGCTATGCTGAATAAACTGTCAGACGTTGCTATCACATACATGCGTCCTACTTCTTTTTACTACAATCTGTTG
Organism: Ilyomonas sp.; assembly: GCA_965219515.1. GTDB lineage: Bacteria > Bacteroidota > Bacteroidia > Chitinophagales > Chitinophagaceae > Ilyomonas. The sequence continues at coordinate 3,252,800 of OZ244776.1, read as the reverse complement.
GGCTATATGGGCATGGTAAAGCAGGGTTTTATTGCGGCAAATTATGGCGATGACAAAATAATCTGGGTGTCGCCCAAAGACATCGCCGCTGCCATTGCGGATGAAATTGTGATGCCGCTCACCGGCAAAAAAGTGCGCTACGTAGCCAGCGACGAACGCACCGGTAGCGAGACGGCTGCTGTGTTAGGTGCCGCCATTGGCAAGCCGGATTTAAAATGGATGGTGGTTTCTGATGAACAGGTGCAAAGCGGTTTAGAATCTGCCGGTATGCAGCCCGCCATAGCAGCCGGTTTGGTAGAAATGTATGCCAGCGCCCGCAGTGGTAAATTTTGGGAAGATTATAAATTGCACAAGCCGGAAGCGATGGGCAACGTAAAGCTGGAAGATTTTGCAAAAGATTTCGCGGAGGCATATAAAAACGGTGCGTCGGGAGATCAGTAATTTTATTTCTTCGGGCACCCTTGCGGTGCCCTTTTTTATGACTATTTCAGCTATTCGGTACATGAAGCTCTTTTTATGTCGGTAAAAGAAGAAACGACCATTGCAAAGCATTCAGCAGGAATACCATGCAAACATTGATACATTCAGCCAGGATTTGATTGTTGCCCAGCTTGAATTGTTGCTAAAATAGGCCGACCGTTTTTATCACCGCCAGTTCATCACGCGTAAAATACACAACCATAAAATTCTTAACCGGCTGGAAGATGTACTTACCGGTTATTTCAACAGCGACGATTTAAAAAGAAAAAAATTGCCCGCCGTTCAGCACATTGCCGGAACACTACATGTATCGCCCAATTATTTAAGCGGATTGTTTGCCGTATTAACGGGTAAAACCACACAACAACACATACGCGATAAGTTGAATGAAAAAGCAAAGGAAAAACTATCTGTCACCGGCTCATCGGTAAGCGAAGTTGCTTACGAACCGGGTTTTGAACATCCGCAATCGTTCAGCAAATTATTCAAGATAAAAACCAGTCTTTCGCCATCAGATTTCAGATTGCTGCTTAATTGAGAAAAGCATTGTTGCTAATGTATTGCAGGCGTTACAAAAAAACGGCGAATCATTGCTAATACTAATGTTATATGGCAACCGGCATCATTTTTTAAGCAAGATTTTTCCATTATTTATGGCTGTTTTTTTTGAAATAACAAATGATGCGCGCCTGTTTTTTTTTGCATCCATATAAAAAAACACCGGAGTTTTTATTCATCTTCTTTGTAAGAAATTTCTGATTTTGCTTTCTAATGCAGTACGTTATAAAAAATAAACTTACTTAGCGGCTGTAACAGTGTTATCTAAACGATGCAGCTATGAAAAAAATCAGCCGTGTAACAGTCATTCTTGCTTTTTTATGTTTATCAAACATTGTATTTGCGCAACCGCAAAACAATGCGTGGGAAAATGAAACAATTTTTGAAGTAAATAAAGAAGCGCCGCATGCAACATTTATGTTGTTTAATAATGCAGATGATGTAACTGAGGATGCCTATAGCCGTTCGCCATATTATCAATCGCTCAACGGCATCTGGAAATTTGTTTACGCTGAAAAATATGCCAACCGCATTCAGAATTTTTATCAGCCCGATCTCAACACGCAAACATGGAATGAAATTGAAGTTCCTTCCAATTGGGAACTGAAAGGGTTTGGCATTCCCATCTATACCAACATTACATATCCGTTTCCCAAAAATCCGCCGTTTATTGGTGCGGATAATCCTGTAGGCACTTATAGAAAAGATTTTACTGTGCCCGATGATTGGGATGGGCGCGAGATAATGCTGCACTTCGGTTCCATCAGCGGTTGCGCGTTTGTTTATATAAACGGGCAAAGCGTTGGTATGAGCGAAGACGCCAAATCGCCTGCGGAATTTAATATCACGCCTTACCTTAAAAAAGGCGCAAATATGTTAGCGGTTCAGGTGTTTAGATGGAGCGCCGGCAGCTACCTGGAAGACCAGGATTTCTGGCGATTAAGCGGTATTGAAAGAGATGTTTTTTTAGTGGCGTTGCCTAAGTTTACTATATGGGATTTTTTTCTGAAATCCAGTCTCGATGCCCGGTATAAAAATGGTTTGTTCGATGCCGGTGTTACACTAAGAAAATTTAAAAACAACAACGCAAATACCGGAATACTCACCGTTGAAATTCTTGATAAATACAAAAAGAAAATATTCAGTGAAGAACAAAAAATAACGGCTTCAAAAGACAGCTTGCAAATCATTCATTTCAGCGGAACCATAAATAACCCGTTGCCATGGAATGATGAAACACCCAATTTATACGATTGCATTATCTCACTAAAAACAAATGACAGCGTTATAACACATACCGGCGCAAAGATTGGGTTTCGCAAAGTAGAAATAAAAAATTCGCAGTTGTTTGTAAACGGCGTTTCGGTTATTGTGCATGGCACCGACCGCCACGAGCACGATCCCGTAAACGGTCATGTGCCTTCAAAAGAATATATGCTGAAAGATATTCAGTTGATGAAGGAATACAACATCAACGCCGTGCGCTGTTCGCATTATCCCAACGATCCCGAATGGTATAAGCTATGCGATGAATACGGAATTTATCTGGTTGATGAAGCCAATGTAGAAGTGCATGGCATGGGTTCCGGCCCGCAGCACGGGCACGATTCAGCAGTGCATCCGTCTTACCTGCCGCAATGGGCGCCCATGTTTATGGACAGGGAAAAAAGGCTGGTGGAACGTGATAAAAATCATGCGTCCGTTATACTTTGGTCAATGGGCAATGAGTGCGGCAATGGCAAAGTTTTTCATGATGCATATCAATGGATTAAGCAGCGCGATGATACACGCTATGTGCAGTTTGAACAGGCGGGCGAAGACTGGAATACAGACATTGTTTGCCCTATGTATCCGGGCATGAATTACATGAAAAGCTATGCGGAAGACAGCAGTAAAAAACGTCCTTTTATCATGTGCGAATATGCGCATGCAATGGGCAACAGCACAGGCAATTTTCGGGAATACTGGGATGTAATTTTCAGCAGTAAAAAAATGCAGGGCGGTTTTATATGGGATTGGGTTGACCAGGGAATCCGCAGCCGCGATGCTGCAGGCAATGTGTTTTATGCGTATGGCGGCGATCTGGGGGGACTGGATTTGCAGAACGATGAAAATTTTTGCGCCAATGGTTTGGTAAGCGCCGACCGCACCATTCATCCGGGCTTGAATGAGGTGAAAAAAGTATATCAGAATATTCATTTCAGCGCAGATAATATTTCATCAGGCATTGTTACTATTCAGAATCTTTTTGCTTTTACAAATTTGAATCAATACAATTTTACATGGCAGTTGTACAAAAACGGAGAGAAAATAAAAGAAGAAAATTTTACGGTTGATCTGGCGCCCAAACAGCAAAAAGAAGTTCATCTTTCCATTCCATTACTGAAGTCGGATGAAGGCGATGAATATTTTGTAAACCTTTTCGCCACCGCAAAACAGGCTGATGGTTTTGTGCCTGCGGGCCATGAAACAGCATCAGTACAATTCAAATTAAGCGGCGATTATTTTGCCGGAAGCAGGGCTGCCAAAGGCAACCTCGAAATAACAAAAGAGGCTGATAAAATCACATTTCATTCCGGCGAAGTGTCTGGTGAATTTGATATAAAAAATGGCAGGTTCAGCAATTATAAAAGCCATTCCATGCAATTGAATGAGTTGCCCGAACCTTATTTCTGGCGTGCGCCGACCGATAATGATTTTGGTAACCGGATGCCCGCCAGGCTTGGTATTTGGCGAAACGCGAATGAAAATATACAGGTAAAAAATGTTACGGTTGGCGATAAAGAAGCAAACGGACTGATGATAAAAGCTGAGTATGAACTAACATCCGTCGGCGTGCCTTATACGGTTGATTATTTAATTCAGAATGATGGCAGCATTCAGGTAACAGCTTCTATTGATATGACGGGCAGAGACCTGCCCGAACTGCCGCGCTTTGGTATGCGCATGTCATTACATACTGCGTATAAATATTTGCAATTTTATGGTCGCGGTCCGTGGGAAAATTACAGCGACCGCAATGAATCGGCTTATGTTGGTTTATATAACGACAGTGTAGAAAATGAGTATTGCGATGGTTATATACGCCCGCAGGAAAGCGGCAATAAAACCGGTGTGCGCTGGTTTTCATTAACCGATAATGCTGGTAACGGCTTACGCGTGGAAGGCTTGCAGCCATTGAATTTTAGCGCCATTAATCATTCGGATGAAAGCCTCGATCCGGGTCTTACCAAGAAGCAGCAGCATCCGTCAGACCTGCCGCCTTATCATGCCATCAATGTTCATATTGATTTAAAGCAGCGCGGCCTTGGCGGCGATAATAGCTGGGGCGCACTGCCACATGAAGCATATCGTTTGTTGGATAAAAAATATAACTATGGTTATGTGATAAAATTAGTGGATGGGAAATAAGAAATGTTATATCAGATTATGAAAACCAAAACGTTATTGCTGATGTTTGGTATGCTGTTGTGCGGGGCGAATGCCAATGCGCAAACCCGTTCATCTGCCGATAGCGTTTGGCTGTTTGCTTACTTCAACGATCCGGCAACTGACGGATTGCATTTTGCTTATAGCGGAGATGGTTACCGCTGGACGGCTCTGAACAATGATACATCTTTTTTGCATCCAACGGCAGGTAAAGACAAGCTGATGCGTGATCCTTGCCTCATTCGTGGCAACGACGGAAGATTTCATCTTGTATGGACGGTAAGCTGGAATGAACGAAGCATCGGCTATGCCAGCAGCCCCGATTTAATTCATTGGTCGCCTCAACAGACCATCCCGGTGATGAACCAGGATACAACTACCCTAAACGCCTGGGCGCCCGAGATTTTTTATGATGATAAGACAAAGCATTACATGATTTACTGGGCATCAACCATTCCCGGTAAATTTCCGGAAGCAGGCATGAAAGCCGCCGGCAAATACAACCAGCGATTGTATTATATGCTGACAAATGATTTTAAAGAATTTACACCTGCCAGGCTCTTGTACGATAAAGGATTTAATGTAATAGACGCCACCATTCAGCAACACGGCGACAATTACATGATGTTTTTAAAAAACGAAAGCGATTCTCCCGCACAAAAAAACATACGCATTGCAATCAGCAAACAGCTTACCGGCGGCTATTCAAATGCTTCACCGCCACTCACCGGAAATTTTTGGGCAGAAGGCCCAACCGTGCTGAAGAAGCAGAACAAATGGATTGTTTATTTTGATAAATATGTTGACCATTCGTATGGCGCTGTTGAATCTGCTGACTTAACGCATTGGAAAGATGTTTCCTCCCGAATCAGCTTGCCGAAAGGAATAAAACACGGAACCATATTGCAGATAACAAAAGCGGAATTAGAACCATTGATTCATTAAATGACAACTGCAGAGAAACTGAAAGCGTCACATATTTATAGAAAATCAACATGCAAAATAATAAGACTCCGTCGGGGTCTTATTATTTTGTAACCATTATTCATGGCTATAAATATTTTATTCCGACAGGATAAAGAACAATACAATTTTGCGTGCAAAAAATCAAGCCTGAAAGGATAAACTTTATAAGGCGCAATGGCAACTTATAAGAACCCAAAGGGTTTATATGTTTATAGGAAAAGTGTGAACACGTATAATGTACGACCCCGACGGGGTCATACGCGTATCAAATAATCCATTTCTATAAACATGTAATCCCTTCAGGATTTTCAAAAGGTAATGATATTTAAAATCATTGATAATGCCCGGAACTTTTTCACAGATCTATGTACAGTTGGTTTTTGCAGTTAAAGGCAGAGATAGTTTGATAAATGCTGTTTGGGAACAAGAACTGTATAAATATATTTCAGGAACAGTTAGAAACAAAGGACAAAAACTTTTAGCAATAAATGGGATGCCTGACCATATTCATATCCTGATTGGAATGAAACCTAATTGCTGCTTGTCCGATTTAGTCCGGGAAGTAAAGAAGTCTTCCAATGAATTTATTAACGAAAGAAAATATATCAAATCTAAATTTCAATGGCAGGAAGGTTATGGTGCCTTTTCTTATAGTCATTCAGCATTAGATAAGGTGATAAGTTATATTTACAACCAAAAAGAACATCATAAGAAACGAACATTCAAAGAAGAGTATCTGAATTTTTTGGAGAAATATAAAATTGAATTTAAAGAAGAATATTTATTTGGATGGATAGAATAGAACCCAAAGGGTTTATATGTTTATAGATAATTTGTCATGCAAAACAATACGGCCCCGATGGGGGCGCCATTACAGCCATCGTTCATAGCTATAAACATATTCTCCCCTTAGAAATAAAGAACAAGACAAATAGTAAAGCAAAAAATCAAGCTGAAACCGGCGAATTTCGGGAGAATTAATGGCAACTTGTAAGCACCTGACGGTAGCGCATAATTATCGCTTTCATAACAATGTTTCGTGTTATTATCGCAATAATAACATCATTTTTCCAACACCTTGCTTTCCTCAATCTCAACATTCGATACATCATTCATGATCATTGGTTTTATATTTTCTGCTGTTTGCGGTATTACATGAAATAAGCGCAATCCGGTTACATCATCAAACCGTAACGCAGGTCGTTGATCGGGTTTTATAAAATGAAACGCAACATCCGATACATCAATGTTTTTTGCATGGCGAACAAACAAACCGTATGCAGGCGAAATGCCAAACATGCCAGGCTCGGGGTATTTACTGATATTTTCAGGAATGGTATCGGCCGGTGTTGCAGAGCCGCCGCCGTTGAAATACATTTTTATATGGCTGAGCGTAATGTCCTGCACCTCGTGCCCCGGAATGCCGCTGATGGTACAGGCATGGCGTGCGTTAGCACCATACACTACAATCTGGCTTATTATTACCCGTCTTATTTCGCCAACCGGCGCAGCGGCAGGTCCTCTCATGCGTGCGCCGAGGCGGATAAAAACCGGGTCATTCACAATGTCGCGCATAGTAATGTTGGTGATGGTTACATCTTCCAGCAACGCGCCGTCAACGCTTTCTAAGGCAAGACCGCGGCAGTAATCGAACACGCAGTTTGAAATGGCAATATTTTTAAATCCGCCATTCGATTCCGTACCGAATTTAATTCGTCCCGTCGGCGAAAAATGATATTGCGGGTTATCGGTTCGTAAATAAGTGCCATTTAGCAATGTGCCCTCATCGTAACCGCTCAACTGGCAGTTGGTAATGGTTACATTCTCCGTTGATCTGGCATATCCCAATGCAAAGGAGCTTTTCAGGCAAATGCCATCATCATACGGCGAGTTTACATAACAATTGGAAATGCGAACGTTATGACAGCAATCAACATCCACGCCGTCGCGGTTGGTATCCATTTTTACATTATCCAGGGTAAAATTGTCAACGCCGGTTGCCAATATGGCAAACCATCCGCCGTGCAGTATCGAAATATCTTTGATGGTTACGTTACGGCAACGCACCAGCGCAATGGCTTTGTTGGCGCTTTGCTTATCGCCGTGCGCCCAGTCTTTATACAGATTTTTACCATTTATCAAACCCTGCCCCAATATTGAAATATCATGCAGGCTATCGCCCCAGATCAGGCTGTTGCGCCAATGGCTGTGCCCGGCATCCTGATATTGGTTGTTTGGTCCGGTTTCTTCCTCATCATATCCGTTGGCGGCGCTTACGGGCGCGGCAAAAATGGTTGCGCCCTGTTCTATATACAACGAAACATGGCTCTGCAAATGAATGGTGCCGGTAAGATAATTCCCTGCCGGAAAATACACCGTTCCGCCACCTGCTTTGGCAGCCGCATCAATGGCTTTATTAATGGCTTTGCCATCCGATTTTTTGCCATCGGCTTTTGCCCCGTATTTTTTTACATTAAAAAAACCATCTTTATTTTTTGCCTGTGCGGCAGAACAAAAAAACAGGACGGCTATCAACCAAAACAGCGTTTTTTGAATCATGACCTATCGTTAATTGAAATGATGGAAATAAAGTTCAGAACAGTTTTTGTAAAAAAATAATACCATGCGCTTATTTTAATCAGTCAGATTTTTGCTTATCAGAAAGAGAAAATATAAGATACTCACTTTAATTTTCGGCATTTCGCGCTTACATTATTATTACCATTACAAATGAAGCGGCACTTTGTTACCCGTTTTTACCGCTTCGTAAATGGCATCTATAATTTTTAAATCTTTAACCGCTTCGGCGCCGTCAACAGCTACTTCGGGCTTTTTGCCGGCTAAAATAATCTGCGCCATTTCATCCATTTGCACGGTTTGGTGCGTAACAACGGGCTGATTCAATTCGCCTTTGTTGGTGCGCCCCTGAATCGGGCCGTAGCCTGTTGCGGGTTGCAGTTCGGCAAAGCCTTCCGTACCGTCTAAAAAAAACTTGTCGAGGTTGTTTAAGCTGTAAGTAGAAAGACAGGAAGCCAGAGCGCCACCCGGAAAATGAAGCTGAAACAAAATGGTTTCATCAACACCTTCTTTAAATTTTTGCGGATTGTTCTTTGTTTCCTGCGCCGTTACCCAATCCGGTTCTTCGCCAATCATGTAGCGCGCGCCGTTTACCGAATAGATGCCGATGTCCATCAAAGCGCCGCCGCCCGACAGTTGTTTGTTCAGCCGCCACTGACCTGGATCGCCGATAACGAAGCCCGACAATCCCTGAAAAAATAAAACTTTTCCAAAATCGCCTGCCTTTCGCATCCGGATCACTTCCAGCGTATGCGGTTCAAAATGCAAACGATAACCAACCAGCAATGCTACATTGGCTTTGGCGCAGGCATCCACCATTTCCTGTCCCTGTTTTGCGTTAACCGACATCGGCTTTTCGCAGATTACGTGCTTGCCTGCTTTGGCAACCCGTATTACTTCATCGTGATGCAGGGCATTGGGCGTAATAACATACACCGCATCAATGTCGGGATTGTTTTTTATGTTGTCGAAGTTTTCATAGTTATAGCAGTTTTTGTCGGGAATATCATATTTCTTCTGCCAGTCGGCAATCTTGGCCGGCGTGCCGCTGATGGCGCCAACAAGCTTTGCCCGTTTGCAGTCTCGCATTGCCTCTGCCACGCGGTTTCCATAGCTGCCAAGTCCCATAATGGCCACGCGCAACACGGGTTCATTTTCCGAAATATTGTATTTCTGCCGGGCGGCAAAAGAAGCTTTCGATAAAAAAGGCAACAATGCGGAGGCACCGGTAACCTTCTGCAAAAAATCGCGGCGTGAATTCATAGCGTTCGTTTTATGATAAACGTAAAGTAAATCAATAAATAATTACCCCGATAATTTCCGGTTGTTTTTTCCCTCACTTTGCTTATGACCTAATCCTGAAGAACAAGAGTAAACGCAGTCCGCCATCTTTTTAATTTAACAACAGATAAAAGAAAGGAGTAATACTTGTGTGCTACCTTTATGGTTCTACTTTAATATTTCAATTTTATGGCAACAGCACAGGAAATACAGGATGGTTATATTGATTATGTATTAACCAATGACGAGCCGCCAAAATCGGTGTATATTTTTGCAAAAAACTTGGGCATTACCGAACCCGAATTTTACGCATTTTATTCTTCTTTTATCGGGGTTGAAAAAGCGGTTTGGGCCGACCTTACCACCAAAACAATTGCAGAAATAGAAGGGCAGGAAGTATGGGCAAGCTATTCGGCGCGCGAAAAGGTGCTGGCCTTTTTTTACGCCTACATTGAATTGCTGAAAAGCAGGCGCAGCTTCGTGGTGTACAGCCTGAGCAGGCATACCGCAAAAATGCAAACGCCGCAGGTTTTAACTGATGTTAAAACGATGTTTGAAAATTTTGCCGGCGCCACCATCCGCGAAGGACTGGACAGGGGCGAACTGGCTGACCGAAAGTTTTTTTCAAAGCGATATAAAGATGCTTTGTGGGTGCAGTTTGGTGTGATATTGAATTTCTGGATTAACGACAACAGCACCGGTTTTGAAAAAACGGATGAAGCCATTGAAAGAGGCGTAAATGTTACGTTCGATCTGTTTGAACGCTCAACCTTAGACAATCTGATTGATTACGGAAAATTCTTTGCCCGCAACAATAACTTCAGAGAAAAAATGCGCTTTTAAAAATTAATTTCTGAATAATATTGGGTTCCCGCCGATTGCGCCGGTAAACGCAGATAGTACAATTTTCATCTGTAAAAATCTGCGCCTTATGTGGGAGACTTTGTGAAGCTATTTTATAAAACAATCAATGAAAGAACAGGAAAGTATTCCCACTACCAAAGTGGCACGATCGGCTAAGTTTGTTAAGACCGGAATTCAGATTGGCGGAAACTACATCAAGCATTATTCTAAAAAGCTTTTCAACCCCGACTTAACCCGCGATGAACTGAACGAAGACAATGCTGAAGACATTTACAATTCGCTTAGCCAGCTAAAAGGCAGCGCATTAAAAATAGCGCAGATGCTGAGCATGGATAAAAACGTGCTGCCCCGCGCTTATGTAGATAAGTTTTCCTTGTCGCAATACAACGCGCCACCACTGTCAGGGCCGTTAATTGTGCGCACTTTTACAAAAAGCTTTGGCAAAACGCCGGACAAAATTTTTGACAAATTCGATTTGAAATCAACTCACGCGGCTTCCATCGGGCAGGTGCACAAAGCTGAGCTGAACGGGAAAAAGCTGGCGGTTAAAATTCAGTTTCCCGGTGTTGGCGACAGCATTTCATCGGATATCAAAATGGTAAAACCCATCGCTTTCCGGTTGTTGGGCATGAGTGAAAAAGAATTGAACACGTATGTAAAAGAAGTAGAAGAACGGCTGCTGGAAGAAACGGATTATGAACTGGAAATAAAAAGTTCCATGGAAATTTCAAGAGCGTGCGGCGAGCTGGAAAATGTTGTGTTTCCCAACTACTATCCTGAATTGTCGGGTTCGCGCATCATTACGATGGACTGGATTGACGGACTGCATTTAAAAGAGTTTCTGGCAACCAATCCATCGCAGGAGTTGCGTAACAAAATCGGTCAGGCGTTGTGGGATTTTTATAATTTTCAGCAACATAAATTGCGCAGGGTTCATGCGGATCCGCATCCCGGAAATTTTTTGATTACCGGCGATGAAAAGCTGGGTGTTATTGATTTTGGATGTATCAAGCAGTTGCCGGATGATTTTTATTATCCCTTCTTTTCGCTCATATCGGCAGATGTGCTGGCAGACAGAGAAAAAACCATTGAAGCGTTTTCTAAATTAGAAATGATATTGCCTTCCGATTCGCCGGCACAGATAGAATTTTATTACAGGTGGTATAAAGAAATGATCGGCTTGTTTGCCCGGCCGTATGCCAGCCCTGCATTCGATTTCAGCCGCGACGAATTTTTCAACAGCCTTTATGAATATGGCGATAAAATAGCGAAGATGCCGGAATTTAAGCAGGCGCGCGGCGTTAAGCATTTTATTTATGTAAACCGCACCAATTTCGGTTTGTATAATATTCTTCACGAACTAAAAGCCACGGTGCAGACAGACCGTTACAAACCCGATTTGTATTAATTTGTCAGCGACAAGTTTTCACAGATAATACTATCTCACTGATGGCGCAGATAACACAGATAATTTTGGGTTCAATACATTTTATCTGAGTCAGTCCGCGCCATTTGCGAGAAACCCGTATTCATTCATCAATCACAGAAATGTATTTTTAAATTCAACACATTTTACCTGAGTCTATCTGTGCCTTCTGGGAGAACCCTATTGTATTCTCCGTGATAAACCTATATTTACTCTTCAAATGGCAAATGCAGCATCCCGTTTTTTAAGCGAAATAAACGCAGTTGCAGTTCTTTTTAAAGTTGCATTCACACAATTACAAAATCTGACGAATCTTTCTCTATGCAAAGAAGAAATTTCATTAAAATGACTGGACTGGGAAGCGCCTCCGTTGCCGTTAGCCATACGGTAGCCGCTTCGGTGCTTGCGCCATCGGAAGCAACCATGGAAATTGATCCGAAACCGTTATACGAATTAAGTCCGCACCTGTATATGCAATTTATGGAACCGCTCGGCAACACCGATAGTTCGGTGGAAGCCGCGTGGGATCATGCCAGGGAAGACTGGAAAGATACCGTCATCAATGTTACCAAAGAACTGTCGCCCGGCATGATGCGGTGGGGCGGCAATTTCAGCGCATATTACAAATGGCGCGAAGCCGTGGGGCCGCGCGATAAAAGAATACCCTTGCTAAACACCGATTGGGGCGGCATGGAAACCAACCAGATTGGCACCGCAGAGTTTGTCAGTTTCTGCCGGCGCGTTGGCAATGCCGATCCGCTGGTGTGCGTCAATTTTGAATCGGATGGGTTGCCGCGCTATGCGGTTAACGGCAAAGGCGAAAACAGGGTGGGCGATAGCAAAGAAGCTGCCGGATGGGTTGATTACTGCAACAATCCCTCTAATAAAGAAAGAATCGGGCATGGCATAAAAGAGCCGCTAACCATCAAACACTGGCAGTTGGGAAATGAAACTTCGTATCGCCCGGGCAGAGGTTTTGATAATGTAACGGCGGCTAAAAAAACGGTGGAATTTGCCAAAGCCATGCGCGCGGTTGATCCTGATATTAAACTCATCGGCTGGGGCGATAGCGGCTGGAGTAAAATACTGGTAGAAGAAGCCGGGCAGCACATTGATTACATTGCGTTTCATCACATGTTCGATCCCGGCGAGGGCATGCAAAACTCGCCCGTGCGCAATAACGAATACCGAAAAGATCCTGCAGCAACCTGGGATGTATTGATGAACGGATATAAAGTGCATGAAAAGAAAATAATAAAGTTACGGGAAGAAACGGCAGCTTATAAAATACCGCTTGCCCTAACAGAATGTCATTACAGCATTGAAGGCAGAAACCGGTGCGAGGTGCTGTCGTCGTGGGCGGCCGGCGTATCGTATGGCAGAATTATGAACCTGCACGAGCGTAACGGAGATGTGTTGAAAATAGGAACCATGGCAGATTTTTGCGGCACGCGCTGGCAGGTAAACGCGGTGATGATTCCGGTGCCCGGCGGCGAAGCGTTTCTGATGCCAACGGCAAAAGTGATGCACCTGTACCGGCATCATACCGGCACCAGTTTTATACAGGTAAAAGGTATGCCATCAGATTTGGATGTAACGGCAAGCCGTACCAGAAATACGGTTTATTTACATGTGGTAAATATCAACCGTACAAAACCGGTTAGCAGTTCGTTTCTGGCGAATAATATGAAGATTACCGCTGGTAAAGCCTTTGAACTGGCAACTGATCCAACGTTTGAAATAATGTCGGCAGATCACGATCCGCTGAAGCCGAAAGAAAGAACGGTTAATATAAACGCGCCGTTCACATTTGCGCCAGCTTCCGTAACGGCTGTAGAACTGACAATTGCCTGATTTTTTCAAAAATTTTATTGACGTTTACAACCGATGAAAGCTATGAAAAATATATCACATCTTCTTCTGATGCTTGCTGTGTTTGTCTTTAACAGCTTTGCCAAAGCGCAAACATATTATCCGCAAACAGATAACAATAAGATTAAAGTAAAGCCGGTTATTCAGCCAAAAGCGTTTGCTTTTGACCCGAAAGATGTGCGCATTACGGGCGGCATTTTTTTAAAAGCACAGCAAGCCGACGAAGCATATTTGCTGTCTCTGTCGCCCGATCGTTTTTTGAACCGGTTTATGAAAAATGCAGGCTTGCCGCCTAAAGATTCTGCCTATGGCGGCTGGGAAAGCGAGGGCGTAAGCGGGCATTCGCTGGGGCATTATTTGTCTGCGAGTTCCGTGATGTATGCCTCCACCGGCAACGAAGAACTAAAGCAAAAAGTAAATTACATCATTCAACAATTAAAGCATTGCCAGGATGCCCGCAAAACGGGTTATGTGGGTGCGATACCCAAAGAAGACAGCATTTTTGCCGAAGTGGCAAACGGAAACATCAACAGCAAAGGATTTGATCTTGACGGCGGCTGGGTTCCATGGTACACCGTACATAAAGTGTTGGCCGGTATTGAAGATGCCTATCTCTACTGCAACAACAAAGAAGCATTAACCATTGCCATGAAATTAGGCGACTGGATTGATGCCAAATTTAAAAATCTTACCGAAGCGCAATGGCAGCAAATGCTGATAACCGAGCAGGGCGGCATGAACGAAACACTGGCTAATTTATATGCGTTTACCGGCGATAAAAAATACCTGTTGCTGGCGCAGAAATTTTATCATAAAGAAGTGCTGGATACCTTGGCTGCGCATAAAGACGAACTGGCAGGCAAGCACAGTAACATGCAAATACCCAAAGTGATTGGCGTATCGCGTTTGTATGAATTAACGGGCAATGATAAAGACAGCGCCATCGCCGGTTTTTTTTGGAATACGGTAATCAATCATCATACATATGTGATTGGTGGCAACAGCAATTATGAGTATTTTCATACGCCCGATTCATTAAGCAAACAATTAAGCGCAAACACCACCGAAACCTGTAATACTTACAACATGCTGAAGCTGACACGACATCTGTTTGGCTGGCAGCCCGATGCGTGTTACGAAGATTATTATGAGCGGGCTTTATACAATCATATTCTCGCTTCGCAAAACCACAGCGATGGCATGATGTGTTATTATGTGCCGTTATTGCCGGGTTCAAAAAAAGTATTCAGTACGCCCGATTCTTCTTTCTGGTGCTGTACCGGTACGGGCATGGAAAACCCCGCCAACTACGGCGGTGATATTTATTATAAAGGTGCAGACGGCAGTTTGTTTGTCAATCTTTTCATACAATCAACTTTGCAATGGCGCGATAAGAACTATACCGTTGCGCAGCAAACCGCATATCCTTCTTCCGATAAAACGGCTATTACTTTTTCAACGGCGGTTGCTAAAAAGTTTACGGTAAACATTCGCCGTCCGTGGTGGGCAACAGAAAGTTTTGTTGTTACAATAAATGGCATTGCACAAAATATTTCTTCCACCCCTTCTTCTTATGTTTCTCTTACCCGCGTATGGAAAAACGGCGATAAAATAGAAGTGAAAATGCCGATGCAATTATACTCCGAACCAATACCCGGCGACCCGAATAAAATTGCCGTATTGTATGGTCCGCTGGTGCTGGCTGGTAAAGTGTTACCCAAAAATGATGACCGTTTGTTTGATGTTCCGGTGTTGGTTACCAACCAGAAAAATCCGGGCAAATGGGTAGAAAAAAAAGGCGATAGCCTGGTGTTTCAAACCATGAACGTAGCGCAGCCTTACGACACCGAATTGATTCCTTTTTATGCCATACAGGATGAGCGCGAAATTGTATATTGGAATTTGTATAATGATCAGCAATGGAGCAGGCGCAAAGCAGATTATGAAGCCGAACTGCTGCGCAAAAAAGATCTGGAAAACCGCACGATAGATGTAATGCGCATTGGCGAAATGCAGCCGGAGCGCGACCATAACATGCAGGGCGAGAAAACATTTTCGGGCAGCATGGGCGAATACAAATGGCGCGATGCGCGTGATGGCGGCTGGTTTTCGTTCACCATGAATGTAGCAGATTCAAGCGTGTCGCAACAACTGATTTGCATGTACTGGGGCAGCGATGGCAACCGGGAGTTTGAAGTGTTGGTTGATGGCGAACGCATTGCAACGCAATTGCTAAACGGCAGCAAGCCCAACGAATTTATCTATGAAACCTACACCATACCGCCATCTGCCATGGCAAATAAAAAAACCATTACGGTAAAACTGCAGGCGCATGAAGGCAGTACCGCCGGCGGCTTGTTTGGATGCAGGGTAGTGAAGGCGAAAAAGAATGAATAAACAGATATTTTGTAGATACTTTTTATCAATTCTTCAAAAACGTATTTCTGTAAATTAGCGGGCTAAGCTTCATTCTTGCTTTGAAGGTTTTATGAAAATTGGAAATGTCGTTAAAGCCGCTGTCAAAACCAATCTGAGATATTGAATGATTGGTATTAATCAATTGCCGGGCAGCGTAATCTATCCGATAATCGGTTACGGCTTCAATGAACGTTTTGCGGGTAATTTTTTTAAAGTATTTGCAAAACGAATGCGGCGCCATATTTACCACCGATGCCGCTTTTGCAAGAGAAACTTCGCTTTTAAAATGATCAATGATATAAGACAATACGGCATGAATGCGCTGCTGTTCGGTATCGGAAAGTTGTGTGTTGTTTTTTTGCTTGTCAAGACATGCGTATTTTTTTGTAACCGATAAATCGTACAGCAACTCAAGAAACAGAATCAGCCGCTTAAAGCTGTTTTCTTCTTCCGGCAGCAACATCATTTTCTTTTTATACGTGTCTGTATTTCCTGTAAAATGCACACCGTTATCGCTTCTGCGCAACAACCGGAAAATCTGTTTCAGTTCCGGCTTTGATATAAAATCATCGCCTAAAAAATCCGGCGGGAATTGCACAACAACAGAGCTTGATTTTTGTTTCGCTTTCATTTTATCGCTCTTCCAGCAATGCGGCAGATTGGAGCCAAGCAATACAAAATCGCCCGGGTAAAAATCCTGCATGTTGTTGCCTACATAGCGCTTCCCCGTTCCACAGACGATATAAGTCAATTCGTATTCCGGATGAAAATGATACGGTGCAGAAAACACTTTTTCCTCAAACTTCCTTATCAGGAACGAGTTGAGGTGAGACGCATGCAAAGGTTCAAGCGAAGCTTTCATTTATCGTAAATATTAATTTCCCGTGATGCAATTTATATTTTTTGGATAAATTAGTCCATAAAATTGCCAATCGGTGCATTTTTTTTCAAAACTGAATACAATTACTTTGCAAATTGATTAACGCCACACAATTATGAATAACGAAACATTGCCACAATTAGACGAAAGCATTCAGGTATCCAAAACACAAATAGAAGACTTTCGGGACAAGGGTCATGTACTCATCAAAAATATTCTTAGTGCTGATGAAGTAGCTGCTTACCGCGAAGCCATTAACAATGCCGCTTACAAATACAACACAGAAAAAAGAAAACTGGAAGAACGCGATACATACGGCAAAGCATTTCTGCAGATTATGAACCTGTGGGAAGCAGATGAAAGCGTACGTAAATTCACGCTGGCAAAGCGTTTTGCAAAGATAGCAGCCGATTTGTTAGGCGTAAAAAATGTGCGTATCTATCACGATCAGGCATTGTATAAAGAACCCGGCGGCGGCTTTACACCATGGCATCAGGATCAGTATTATTGGCCGTTAAGCACCAATAAAACGGTAACCATGTGGATGCCGCTGATTGATATTGATGAAGACATGGGAATGCTTACGTTTGCCTCGCATTCGCAAAATGCCGGCTTTGTTGAAAATGTGGCCATCAGCGATGAATCGGAAGCCGTGCTTGAAAAGTTTATCAGCGATAAAGGATTTCAGGTAACACGTGCCAAAACCATGAATGCAGGCGATGCAACATGGCATTACGGCTGGACGCTTCATGCCGCACCCGGCAACAAATCGGAAGACGTTACCAGGGAAGTAATGACAATCATTTATTTTGCCGACGGTGCCGACATTACGCCAACGCAAAACAAGCACCAGGAAAACGATCGCAACAAATGGCTGGGCGGCTTGCAGCCCGGCGAAAAAGCGGCATCGGAACACAATCCCTTAGTGCTTTAATACGATCAGATTTTTGCTTCCCTGCTTTATTCTAAAATTGCTTTATTCAACTATATGAAATTTAAAATTATCCTATATTCGTTTGTCTTTCTGTTGTTCATAAATGCCGTATCTCAGGCGCAGGATTCCACACTTCGGTGGCCGAACGAAAAAGCCTGGAACTGGTATAACAAACAGCCCTGGTATTGCGGGTTTAATTATATACCAGCCTATGCCATTAATTATACCGCCATGTGGGATAAAACCACCTTCGATCCGGTTGCCATAGATAAAGAATTAGCCTTGGCAGAAAACGATGGCATGAACGTGTTGCGCGCCGTATTGCAATATGCCGTTTATGCCGATGATCCTCAGTATTTTTTAAATACGCTTGATACATTCATGGGCATTTGTGCAAAGCACAAAATCAAATTTGTACCTGCTTTGTTTGATGATTGTTCCTTTGGTATTACTTCCGATCCGAAAACCGGCAAGCAACCCGAACCATTGCAAGGCTGGTATGCGTGGGCATGGTCGCCAAGTCCAGGGCATAGCATGGTAACAGATACCACCACCTATCCGAAACTGGAAAAATATGTAACGGCGGTGATTACAAAATTTAAAAATGACCCGCGCATTCTGTTGTGGGATTTGTATAATGAGCCTACCAACGGCGGCTTGGGTTCTACCACATTTCCGTTGTTGAAAAAAGTGGTAGCGGCTGCCCGAAAAGTCGCTCCCACACAGCCTTTAACGATTGACATCTTCGACCGCAACAAGCGGCTGAATGACATTGTACTGGCATCGTCTGATGTAATTACGTTTCATAATTATGGAAACAAAGAGCAGTTGCAAAAAGAGATCGATGAATTGAAAAAATACAATCGCCCGATGCTTTGCACCGAATGGATGAACCGCCCGAACCGCTCGGTGATCAGCGATAATCTGCCTGTTTTTTACAAAGAAAAAGTAGGCTGTATGCTATGGGGTTTGGTGAATGGAAAAGACCAGACCGATTTGCCGTGGGGGCATCGGCCCAACGACCCGCCGCCAGCGGTTTGGCAGCACGATTTGTATAAAAGCGATTTTACGCCGTATCATCAGCCAGAAATTGACAGCATCAGAATATATACATCCAAAGAACCGGCTGCTGTAAACAAAGTAAAATAGCCATTTAAAACTTGTTGTATGATAAAGCTTTTTTTGCAGGTGTTTTTTTGTCTGATTTTTATCAATGCTGTCATTGCGCAGGACACATCGGCTAACAAAATGCACATAGCGCCGGCGCCTTTGTTTCGCGATCCCATTTATGATGGTGCTGCCGATCCCACGCTGATTTACAATAAAGAAAAGAAAGAGTGGTGGATGTTTTACACACAGCGCAGAGCCAATGTACAGTCGGCAAATGTTGCTTTTTGCTATGGTGTTTCCATTGGCATTGCTACATCAGCCGATCATGGTAAAACATGGGTATATAAAGGTGCGCCTGCTCTTGAATTTGAGGAAGGGCTAAACACATTCTGGGCGCCTGATGTGATTGCTGATAACGGTGTGTATCACATGTTTGTCGCTTATATTCCCGGTGTGCGGAACGACTGGGGCGGTAATGCAAAAATCATTCATTATACAAGTCCAGATTTATGGCACTGGAAATGGGAGGGTTATTTGAATCTGGGTATTGATAATGTAATAGACCCAACCTTTTACAAAATGCCCGATGGCAAATGGCATGTCTGGTATAAAGACAATTATCGCAGCATTACCATGACGGGAGAAAGCAGCGACCTGAAGAACTGGAAGCTGCAGGACTCTCCTGCAATCGGCGGCAAGCCGCATGAAGGACCCAAAATATTCCGATTTCATAATTATTACTGGATGATAACCGACGAATGGGCAGGTCAGCGCGTATATCGCTCGGATGATGCTAAAACATGGGAACACCAGGGAATGGTGCTGAGTACAAACGGCAAGCGACCCGACGACTCGCCAACCGGCGCTCATGCCGATGTTGTAGTAACCGGAGACAAAGCGTATATTTTTTACTTCACGCATCCCGGGCGCAAAACGCATTTTGCGGCTACCATGAACAAAGACGGTAATTATTCTTACGAAGAAAAACGCTCCTCCATTCAGGTGGCGGAATTGGTATATGATAACGGAACGCTGAAAAATGTGCGTGATGAGCCATTCGATTTCTGGCTGCCATAAGTAATAAAAATCAATGTCATTCAAATCTTGTAAATCATAAAATTCAGAAGCGGGAGATGAACATTTTATCTATGCCGTTTCATTTTTCACCAAATGATGCAACGCATCAATCGCTTTTCGGTTTGCATTCGTACGATAATGATTGGTATTTTTGAGAATAAGAATTACATCAGAATTGTAATTTTGAAATCGTTAAATGATGCCAATATGAAAAAAATAACCATTCTCTTCGCGCTTGTCAATGTGATTGCCGCAGGCGCCTCAGCGCAGTTAACCGGTCCGCTAAATATAACAGGTGCGCAAAGTAATTTTGCTCAGTATTTATCAAAATCAGCCATAAAAAATACGGAAAACACCAACGATAAAGACGCTCCTGTCGAAGTGTTTAACAGCATGGAAAACACCAAGGGAAAGCGGTTTTTGTTCGATACCTGGGCAACCGGCAGCCAGGTTACAGATGCGCAGGGACAGCCTGTAAATGCAGATTCCCTGCTATTCAATTTCGATAAGCTCACCGGCGGCTTACTGGTAACGCAAAACAAAATTGATGTTATGTCTGTGGCATCTGCGGGCATTCGTTCCTTTTCACTGCAATACAAAAGAAAAGACTATCCATTTCAGCATGTTTCCGCCATTGATTCTACAAAAATATTTTTAAAGCTCGCAGGCGTTGACAGTTTATATTCTTTATATAAAGAGTGCAAAGCAAAGTTCGTAAAATCGAATTACAGGGATGATGGTCTTATTCAAACAGGCAATCCCTACGATGAGTATATCGACGAAAGTGAATACAATATAACCAAGCCGAACAGCAGCACCAGCCGGATCATCACCTTAAAACCAAAAGATATAAAAAATGTTTTGGTGAGTCAAAAAGAAAAAGTAAACGCTTATTTTAAAGAGCATAGAAATGATGCCATTGACGAGAACTTTTTGGTTAATCTCATCAACTATATAAATAAATGACAAAGCTTTTTAGTTATACGTTTTATAAAACTGCCATTTATTATTTTGTACTCATTCTCTTTTGTTTGGGTTTGATGCAGCCCGTTTTTGCACAGTTTTCCGGCAAAAAAACCAATCCCGTTCTCAACATAGATTTTCCCGACCCTACGGTGATTCGTACAAACGGAATGTATTATGCGTATGCCACGCAGGCAAATCATGAAGGTAAGATGATAAATATACAGGTGGCTTCGTCAGCCGATCTGTTCAACTGGAATTATATCGGCGATGCGCTGCCGCAAAAGCCGGTGTGGGCGAATGAAACGCAGAGTTTCTGGGCGCCGCATGTGCTGTACGATAGCGGTATGAAAAAATACGTGATGTTTTTCTGCGCAAAAGCAAACGATACAACCGTAAATATGGGTATCGGCATCGCTTATTCTGATAAGCCTGCCGGACCTTTTGTTCCTAACGATTCGTCGCTAATGGTTACAACCGGGTTTGCCGACATTGATCCGATGGCAATGATTGATCCGCAAACCGGTAAAAAAATGATTTACTGGGGCTCGGGTTTCGCGCCGATACGGGTGCAGGAACTAAACAACAACTGGTCTTCGTTTAAAGAAAATACCCGACCGGTTGATGTTGAATATCCGCACAAAGAAAAAAATTATACCAACCTCATCGAAGGCGCCTGGGTAGATTATCACGATGGTAAATATTATCTGTATTATTCAGGCGATAATTGCTGCGGCGACGGCGCCAATTATGCCGTGATGGTGGCAAGAGCAGACAGCGCTTTCGGACCGTTTAAAACATTGGCCGAAAGTGAAAATAAAGGCAACAGCGTAATCCTGGAGAAAGACAGCACCTGGCTGGCGCCCGGGCACAATTCCATTTTTGCAGACGATAAAGGCAACCAATATATCGCCTATCATGCCATCTGGCGCGACAAGCAAAATGCCGGCGCTCCGCGCGGAAAAGACCATTATGTAAAAAGAGTGATGTGCATTGAGCCGGTAAAATACAAAAACGGTTGGCCCGTTATCATACATAAATATTGATGAAATACGGCTTTTGCGCATTAACTTTTAAAATTGTTAAAGATTTTTTTGGCCGATTGAATGAACTGTATAGATTTGCGCAAACGTTTGTATTGCTAATTGCCATCGAAAATTACCATAAAACATCTGGCAGAGGAGTTGAATGTAACCACGGCTACGGTTTCGCGGGCGCTTAACAATCATCCGCGTATCAGCGACGCTACCAAAAAATCGGTGCTCGCAATGGCTGATAAACTGAATTACCGCCGCAACAGAATCGCTTCTTCGCTGCGTTCGGGTAAAACGCATACCATCGGTGTCATCATTCCCAGCGCGCAGATTAATTTTTTCGGCTCTGTGGTACATGGCATCGAAAGCATTGCCAACGAAAAAGGATATAATATTTTGCTGTATCAGTCTAACGAAACGGCAGAATATGAAAAGAAAGCGATAGAAACATTTTCGGATGTTCAGGTAGATGGCGTACTGGCGTCCATAGCAAAAGACACCCGCGACATATCGCATTATCTCGATCTTAAGAAAAAAGGAATTCCACTTGTTTTTTTCGACAGAACAAAAGACATGGTAAGCATTCCTTCCGTAACGGTTGACGATTATAAAGGCGGTTATATTGCTACGGAACATTTGCTGCAACAGGGTTATACCCGCATTGCGCACATTTCGGGTCAGCAGCATCTGAAAATATTTAAAGACAGATTAAACGGATATAAATCTGCCTTACATGCAGCAGGTATTGAAGTAAATGAGTCTTTAATTTATAACGGTAATGTTTCTATACAGGCGGGTAAAGATGCCATTGATTATTATTTTAGTTTGCCGCAACCGCCCGACGGAATTTTTGCCGTAGAAGATTTTACCGCTTTGGGTGTTATTAAAGCTGCCAGGGAAAAAAATATCAGCATACCGGATCAGTTGGGCGTTATCGGGTTTGCCAACGAATCGTTTGACGAACACATCACTCCCAGTTTGTCGTCCATTGACCAGCAAACCGTGCTGATGGGAAGAGAGGCTTTAAAATTATTGCTTGACCAGATATATGAAAAAGATTTACATCAACACAAAAGAATCAGCATCACGCTTGACCCCGTGCCGTATTTCAGACAATCATCAGCAAAGGGAAAATCGGAAAACCGATAGAAAAACATTTTTTATTGCAGTTTGTGCAATCGTTTGTTTCAAATAACCATATGAGTAAAAAACTTTTTTTGCCCGTTCTTGTCTTCGCACTTGTGCTGTTTGGCGCATGGAAAAAAAATTATGTGGCAGCGGATATTACTTCTGTTGAACGTCCGGTAACCTCCGTTTCCAATAAATGGTATACGGGCAATAAAGCGCCGCTGCAACCGCTGAGCTTTATCAAGCTTCCGGTTGGCAGCATCCGGCCTGAAGGATGGATACGGGAATATCTCATTTTACAAAAAAACGGACTCACCGGTCATCTGGGCGAAATCAGCGCCTGGCTTGATAAAAAGAACAATGCCTGGTATAGCGGAAACGGCACCGGCGATCATGGCTGGGAAGAAGTGCCTTACTGGCTGAAAGGCTATGGCGATCTGGGTTATGTGCTGCACGATACGGCTATCATTGCCGAAACCGAACGCTGGCTGAATAAAGTATTCCAAAGCCAGCAGCCAAACGGTTATTTTGGACCGGCTATTAAAGAAACCGATCATCAGAACAACAAAGGCACTACAACTGATTTATGGCCGAATATGATTATGCTCTGGTGCATGCAATCTTATTACGATTACAGCCACGACAGCCGGGTGATTCCGTTTATGACAAAATATTTTAAGTGGGAGCAAACCGTGCCCGATGATAAGCTTTTGGAGATTTACTGGGAAAACAGCCGCGGCGGCGATAACCTCTACAGCATTTACTGGCTATACAATAAAACCGGCGACAAATGGCTGCTGGATTTAGCCGAAAAAATTCATCGCAACACTGCCGACTGGACGCAGAAAAACAATCTTCCCAACTGGCACAATGTAAACGTAGCGCAATGCTTTCGCGAGCCGGCAACGTACTATCTGCAAACAAAAGACACTTCTTTTCTCAATGCAACTTATAACGATTTCGACCTGGTACGAAACATATATGGGCAGGTACCCGGCGGCATGTTCGGCGCCGATGAAAACGCGCGAAAAGGCTATGCCGATCCGCGCCAGGCGGTAGAAACATGCGGCATGGTAGAGCAGATGGCGAGCGACGAATTGCTTACTTCCTTTACCGGCGACCCGATGTGGATTGCCAACGCCGAAGACGTGGCTTTTAATACATATCCCGCCGCTGTGATGCCCGATTTTAAAGGGTTGCGTTATCTCACGGCTCCAAATATGGTAATAAGCGATAGTAAAAATCACAGTCCCGGCATTCAGAACGACGGACCATTTTTAATGATGAACCCCTTTAGCAGCCGGTGCTGCCAGCACAATCATGCGCAGGGATGGCCTTACTATGCCGAACATCTGATAATGGCAACACCCGATAACGGGCTGGCTGCTATTTTTTACAACGCCTGCAGTGTTACCGCAAAAACCGGAAACGGAAGCGAAGTAACCTTAAAAGAAGAAACGCACTATCCGTTTGACGAGAAAGTGAAGTTTACCATTACCTCTTCCAAAGCAGCAACGTTTCCGTTGTATTTACGCATACCAAACTGGTGCGATGGCGCAAAGCTGTACATCAATGGCAAGCTGCAAAACAATGAAAACAAGCCCGCTGCCTACACCCGGATTGAAAGAACCTGGAGCAACAACGATGTGGTGGAACTGGAGTTGCCGATGCACATTGCCGTAAAAGAATGGGACGATAATAAAAACAGTGTCAGCGTAAACTACGGTCCGCTTACCTATTCTCTGAAAATTAAAGAAGAATACAAAAAAATGGATAGCAAAGCCTCCGCCATCGGCGATAGCAAATGGCAGCCGGATGCCGATGAAAGCAAATGGCCGGCTTACGAAATTTATCCCGGCAGCCACTGGAACTACGGACTTGTATTGAATCAGGATACGGCGTCTTCTTTTGAAGTAATAAAAAAGAAATGGCCGGCAAATAATTTTCCGTTTACCCAGCAGGATGTGCCGGTAGAAATAAAAGCCAAAGGCAAACAAATACCAGACTGGACGGTGGATAAATATGGCTTGTGCGATACGCTGCCGAAAAGCCCGGTAATGGTAACCACAGCAACAGACAATATTACACTGATACCGATGGGAGCCGCCCGGTTGCGCATCTCGGCTTTTCCGGTGGTAAAATAAAAAATAAAGTCAAACCATATTATGAAGAAAATTATAGTTGTTGCTCTCTTGTTTGCTTTTATAGTGTCAGCCTTTGCACAGAAAGAAAGAGCTGTATGGACAAAGCAAAAAGCCAACGAATGGTACAGTACAAAAGGCTGGCTGCGCGGTTGCGATTTTATACCCGGCACCGCCATCAACCAGCTCGAAATGTGGCAGGCTGCTACCTTTGATACGGCAACCATTGACAAAGAACTTGGTTATGCGCAGTCAATCGGGTTAAACTGTATGCGCGTATTTCTGCACCACGTGGCCTGGCAGGAAGACAAACCGGGTTTTAAAAACCGGATGAATCAATATTTATCCATTGCAGATAAACACGGCATCTCAACCATGTTTGTGTTTTTTGATGACTGCTGGAACGAAAGCTATCATGCCGGAACGCAGCCCGAACCAAAAACCGGCATCCACAATTCGGGTTGGATACGCGATCCGGGAAAATTGTATTACGACGAACCAAAACTGGTGGATACGCTGGAGATGTATGTAAAAGATGTAATGACTGCTTTTAAAAACGATAAGCGAATTTTGTTGTGGGATTTGTACAACGAGCCCGGCAATTCGGGTTACGGAAATAAAAGCATGCCGTTGCTGCAACAAGCATTTACATGGGGCAGGCAAATCAATCCGTCGCAGCCGCTTTCCGCCGGCATCTGGAATAAACAGCTAACAGAATTTAATGTCTATCAGTTAGCCAATTCTGACGTAATTACCTATCACGATTACAACCCGGTGGAAACGCATCAGAAAACAATTGACACGTTACAAAAATACGGTCGCCCGCTGCTTTGTACGGAATATATGGCGCGGCCCCGCAACAGCACATTTGAAACCGTGATGCCAATGCTGAAAAAAGAAAACGTAGCCGCCATCAACTGGGGATTGGTTGCCGGAAAAACCAATACCAAGTACGCCTGGGATACGCCTATGCCAACCGGGGACGAGCCGAAGGTTTGGTTTCACGAAATATTCAGAGAAGACGGAACGCCTTACAGCAAAGAAGAAACAACACTGATAAAATCACTAACTGCAAAACAATAACAGACATGACGACTGCTGCTGTTTCCGATAAAATTATTACCGATAAACTGA
Organism: Ilyomonas sp.; assembly: GCA_965219515.1. GTDB lineage: Bacteria > Bacteroidota > Bacteroidia > Chitinophagales > Chitinophagaceae > Ilyomonas. The sequence goes on along the minus strand of OZ244776.1, from coordinate 3,226,528 downwards.
GCGGATTTATACAGGATAATACTATCCTGGTAAGGTCGCCGGGGCGCATCAATTTAATTGGCGAGCATACCGATTACAATGAAGGTTTTGTATTGCCTGCTGCCATAGACAAAGCGGCGTATCTCTCTGTAACACCACGCAATGACGATTGCATTAACCTGTATTCGATTGATTTAAACGACAGATATTCCGGTACCATCGGCGAATTTACACCTACAAAAAAATCGTGGCCCAATTACATACTTGGCGTTGCCGATCAGTTCAGGCAGCGGGGATTGTTAACCAAAGGTTTCGATGCGGCACTCACGGCAGATGTGCCCATCGGTGCGGGTTTGTCGTCTTCCGCAGCCGTTGAAAACGCGGTGGGGATGGCGCTGAACGAGATGCTGCAAGCCGGGATTGATAAACTTACGCTGGTAAAAATGTCGCAGCAAGCCGAGCATACTTACCCGGGCGTTATGTGTGGCATCATGGATATGTTTGCCAGCATGTTCGGCAAAGAAAACCATGTAATAAAGCTCGACTGCCGTTCGCTGGGTTACGAATATGTGCCGTTTGAAATGGACGGTTTTAAAATCGTTCTGATTGATACCAAAGTAAAGCACTCGCTGAACGAAACGGGGTACAACAATCGCCGGAAGCAGTGCGAAGAAGGCGTGGCGATGGTGAAAAAGTATCATCCCGAAGTAAACACGTTGCGCGATGTAACCATGGATATGCTTACCCGATACGTTCTTCCCCACGATGCGCTTATCTATAAACGTTGCAGCTATGTGCTGGAAGAAAACGGGCGGTTATTAACCGCTTGTCAGTACCTGGAAGATAGCAACATGGAGGCTTTCGGGAAAAAAATGTTTGAATCGCATTACGGGTTAAGCAAAAAATATGAAGTAAGCTGCAAAGAGCTTGATTTTCTGGTATCGCAGGTAGAAAACAATCCGGCTGTTTTGGGCGCGCGCATGATGGGCGGCGGCTTCGGCGGCTGCACCATCAACCTGGTACAGGAAGATGCCGTTGACGCCATGATAGAGGAGGTAACCATGGCGTATAAAAACGCCCTGCACCTTGATGCCAAAGCGTACATCACCAACATCGAAATGGGAACAACAATTATATCAAATTACAATTACTAAGAATTATCACTTGAATCATTTTTTAATTATCACACAAAAAACAAAGCTTCTATTATGAACAACCGCTTGTCAACGAGCCGGCGTATGAATCATCATTCATCACCCGGTTGGAGGTTTCAGTGGCCTCCCAAAACGCTGTTTTTTTTACTCATTTTTTTCCTGCCTTTCTTAAGTAAGGCGCAGGATGTAACGGTTACCGGTTCGGTAGCGGATTCGGCAACGAGGGCTTTAGCCGGTGTTACCGTAAGCACGAGCGCTTCCAAGCGAAACGCACTGACCGACGATCAGGGATTTTTTACCATTAAGGTATCGCCGAAAGACAAAAATCTGATTTTCAGTTATGTGGGTATGAAAACAATTACGCAGCCCATTGATGGTTCGCCCAATTACGAAATCACATTAACGCCTGATGTTTCGGGATTGAATGATGTGGTGGTTATTGGTTACGGATCGAAAAAGAAAGAAGCGTTAACCGGCGCTATTTCTACCATTACCAGCAAAGATATAGATCGGGTGCATGGCGGTTCTACGGTAAGTACGGGCTTAGCTGGTAAATTGCCCGGCGTAACATTCCGGCAGGGTGATGGTCGCCCCGGTGCAGGTGCTACCATTCAGATTCGCAACATGGGTACGCCTTTGTATGTAATTGATGGCATTCAGCAGGATGAAGGACAATTTAATAACCTGGCGCCCAACGATATTGAAAGCATTTCGGTATTAAAAGACGCTTCGGCTGCCATTTATGGTGTGCGCGCCGCCAATGGCGTAGTGGTGGTAACAACGAAAAGAGGCGCTTCCGGCCGCAACAATGTAAATGTTGATGCGTATGCAGGCTGGCAAACTTTTTTCCGGTTTCCCAAAGTGGTTACCAATTCGTATGAATATCTGAACTACGTTGCCGCAGCACAGGTAAACAGCAATATATTTAATCCCGATCCTTTAAAACGCACGAATATTACGCAGGAACAATTGGACGCTACCAAAGATGCCAGAAGTTTTGACTGGAGAGATTATGTACTGGCAAAACCGGCTCCGCAAAACTCCGTGAATATAAATATCAATGGCGGATCTGATAAAGTAAATTATTATGTATCGGCAACCAATTTGTTTCAGAATTCAAATCTGGGCTCAGAATATAAATTTAACCGCACCAACATTCAATCGAATGTAACAGCCAAATTAACCAACGGGTTAAAAGTAGGTGCCGATATAAACGGTCGTATTGAAAGAAGAGAAAATCCGGGTGTGCCAGGCGGAGACGACTATTTCTTAGCGCGCCTTGCCGTATTGAGAAACACACCGCTGGAAAGACCTTTTGCAAACGACAATCCGTTATACTTAAACGATCTTGGCTCGCACCTTGAATCGAATTATGCGTTTTTAAGCGAAAGACTTTCCGGTAAGCTTACCAGCAACTGGCGCGTTTTGCAAACCAATTTTCATGCAGACTTTGATATTCCGGGCGTTAAAGGATTGTCCGTTAGAGGGTTATATTCTTATTATATAGCCGATTATCTTGAAAACAACCAGGAATTTACTTACAAAGCATACACGTATTTTGCGCCTACCGATACAAAGCCGGAAGAGTACAGAGTTACCGGCGGCAGCACAAACCCGTGGAGAGACAGAGAGCAGATCAAGCAGATTAATACCACCGGTCAGCTTCAGGCAAATTATAACAACACCTTTGGCGATCATACCATCGGAGCCACATTTGTTGCGGAACGGCTTGACAATGAGCGTTTGAGAAACTGGCTGCACGCTTCACCGGTTTCCAATAACCTGCCGCTCATTTATTTTCCAACGCAGGACCAATACCAGGATAGCGACGACAAACAGAGACGTATCGGCTACATTGGCCGTATCAGCTACAGTTATGCCAACCGCTATTTCCTGGAAGCTTCTGCCAGGCGCGATGCCTCTTATCTTTTTGCTCCGGGTAATCGCGTAGGTTATTTTCCCGGCGTATCTGCCGGCTGGAGAGTAACGGAAGAACCGTGGTTTAAAAAACTGCTGAACAACAAAGCTGATATTCTTTCCGATCTGAAATTCAGGGGCTCTTACGGCGAATTGGGCGATGACAGAAGCGCCAATGATGTAAATGTGCCCATTGTTACTCCGTATGCCTATTTAGAAGGTTATAACTACAACCAGGGTACATCTATCATAGATGGAAATGCTATTATCGTTTCCAGAGATAAAGGTATTCCGATCAACAGAATTTCATGGTCAACCAGTAAGATTACTGACATTGGTATGGACTTCAGCCTGCTGAGAGGGAAAGTTACCGGTACGCTTGACTGGTTTTACAGAAAACGCAGCGGTTTGGTGGGCAATAAAAACGATGTCTTAGTTCCGATTGAAATTGGCTACAGCCTGCCGCAGGAAAATGTAAACAGTGATGCGCAATACGGCGAAGAATTATCATTGGCCTATACGGGTAAAATTGGTCAGCAATTTTTATTCAATGTAGGCGGTAACGTGTCTTATACACGCGCCAAGTTTTTACATTCCTATAACCCGCTGTATTTTAATTCATGGGATCAGTACCGCAACTCAAGCGAAGAAAGGTATGCCCGTATCGAATGGGGTTACGAAGTAATCGGGCAATTCGAATCATTTGAGCAAATCAGAGATTACGGGGTAAACATAGATGGTCAGGGAAATAAAACGCTCATTCCCGGCGATCTGATTTATAAAGATGTAAACGGCGATGGTAAGATAGACGGTTATGACGATCGCCCGATTGGCTTTGGCTACGGTCAGCAGCCAAACATCAATTTCGGCTTTACCATCGGTGCATCATTCAAAGGATTTGATTTTCATGCCGATTTCTCAGGTGCGGCAGGCTATACCTGGTTTCAGAACTGGGAGCAAAGATGGGCGTTTCAGAATAATGGTAATCTAAACTCTATTTTCACGGATAGCTGGCACAGGACAGATATTTTTGATGTAAACAGCGATTGGGTGCCTGGCAAATATCCGGCTAACAGGTATAATGTAGGCACAGGACATGTGGATTATAATCACAATTCTTCTTATTGGCTTCACAACGTAAAACAGTTGCGGGCCAGAACAATTGAACTGGGCTACAGCATTCCATCCGGCATTTTGCGCGTTGCTAAAATACAAAGGGCAAGATTTTACCTGAATGCTTATAACCTGTTTTCAATTGATAACTTAAGCAAGTTTAATGTTGACCCTGAAGTGGTTGATGATAACGGTTTGCAGTTTCCGCAAAATAAGGTGCTTAACGTAGGCGTAAACCTTACTTTTTAATTCATTCCCAACGAACAAACTTTTATAATGAAAAAGATATTTTCAATAACCGCTTTTGCAGCGCTGATTATTACAGCGGGCTGCAAAAAAGACAGCGATTTCTTAGACATTGCGCCCATCCAGGTTCTGCCGCAGGAAGTTGTGTTTTCCGATCCGGCACTGGTATTATCTGTACTGGGCGATTTATATAACCGCCAGTTAGACTTTTCGGGGTTAGACAACGGATGGAGCAGTTTTGCCGATTTCAGCGAAAGTTTTCCTTCCGAAAACGGCAGCTATTACATAGTACAAAGAACCGGCTGGGATTATGGTTCCTGGAGTACCTGGGATTATGGTTACATCCGTGATCTCAACCTCTTCATCGAAAGAGACAGCGCTTCCACCGCCCTTGCGGCTGGCGATAAGACAAGGTTTCTGGCAGAAGGTAGGTTTCTGCGCGCCAATTACTATTTTGAAATGGTAAAAAGAATGGGTGGTGTGCCGCTTGTTCTTAGTTCTCAAACATACGATTTCAAAGGCGATGCTACCTATCTGCAAATACCCAGATCGAAAGAAGCCGGCATTTACGATTTTGTTATCAGTGAAGCCGAGGCTATTAAAAACGACTTGCCAAAAGATCCGAATGTAAAGTCGAGAGCCACAAAAGCCGCTGCTTTAGCCATGGAATCCCGTGCTGCTTTGTACGCCGGCTCCATTGCCAAATACGGCGCAGCGTACCCGCAACTGTCTTTGCCGGGCGGCGAAACAGGCATAGACCCAAGCCTGGCAACCTCTTATTACACAACAGCTTTGACGGCTGCCAAAGAAATTATTGATGGCAGCTCGGGCAGCTATAAGTTGTATCAGGTATCGCCTGATTTATCCACAAACTTTGCTAATATCTTTTTAGATAAAAGCACTGTGAATCTGGAATCTATCTTTATTGAAGATTTTAAAGCAAACGCCGGTAAAACGCATGGTTTTACCACCAACGATCAGCCATATTCTATTTCTGACGAAGGCGGCGATGCCGGACGTTTGGATCCGTCATTGAACTTAGTGCAGTCATTCGAAAAATTAGATAACACCTATGCGCCGCTTCCTACGACTGACGCCACAGGTAAGCCCATTTATTATGCTTTTAATCCGGATAGCACATTTGATATTTTTAAAGGCAGAGATGCACGTCTGGCAGGTACGGTAATACTTCCAAATGGTTTGTTCAAAGGTAAAAATGTAGATATCTGGGCCGGTTATCAACTGGCAGATGGCAGCGTTGTAACCAGCGATGAGGCCGGTAATTTAAAAACATTGCCGGGTACTACCAACGCCATACAGGTAGTTGGAAAGGACGGCCCTATCAACGGGCTGGAGTTTAGATCGCAGAGTGGTTTCTATGTTCGCAAATGGTTAGACCCGACCGTTGGTTCCGGTCGCCGCGGCAGAGGAAGCGATGTGCCGTTTATCCGGTATCGTTACGCCGAAGTGTTGCTGAATGCCGCCGAAGCCGCCTTTGAACTGGGCGATAAAGTAACCGCCGCCGGTTACATGAACCAGGTGCGTGCCCGTGCCGGATTAACCATACCGTTAACAGCCGATCAGATTACATTTGACCGCATTGTGCATGAGCGCCGCGTGGAACTGGCTTTTGAAGGTCATTACTTTTACGATATGAAGCGCTGGAGACTGGCTCACATCAGGTGGGATGGCAATTCTGAGTCATTCACTGATTTGCTCAGCAACATTGGCTCCGCTACAAAAAGAAGTACTCAGCCGTGGGGTTTATGGCCGTACAAAATTTATAGCCCGGGAAGTGCAAATGATGGCAAATGGATTTTTAAAGAAACGCTTCCGGCCAAGGTTACCGGCTCTAATCTTTTCCGCTTCGGAAATTATTATTCAGCCATCGGAGATAATATCAGAGCGGCTAATCCAACCATTGTAAGACAACCCAATCAATAGTTTTCGTTTTTAAAAATATTGTTTATGAAAAATAAGTTTCATTATTTAATACTACTTGTTCTTATCGCTGCCATTCATTCGTGCAGCAAAGACAATTACAATTCGCCCGCATCGCTGTTAAGCGGGCGTCTTGTTTATCAGGGAGATTCTATCGGCGTAGAAACCAATCAGGTGCCATTTGAATTGTATCAGTATGGTTTTGGTAAAGTAGGCGCAATCGGCGAATCGTTCGCCCAAAATGGTACTTATTCCGCTCTGCTTTTCGATGGCGATTATAAGTTGATTGTTCCAAATGGTCAGGGACCTTTCCGTTGGAAATATACAGCTACCGGCGCGCCGGATTCAATCGCTGTTACCATGAGAGGCAGCCAAACGCTGGATTTGGAGGTTACCCCTTATTACATGATACGCAATCCGCAAATCACAGGCAGCGGCAGCACCGTAACAGCTACATTTAAAGCCGAAAAAATCATCACCGATGCAAATGCAAAAGACATAGATCGCGTAAGCCTTTATATCAACAAAACGCAGTTTGTATCAGGCAATGGCGATCAGAAAGTTGCGAATACAGATATGGCTGGCGCCGACATAACCGATATAAATAACATAACGCTTAGCGTAACCGTGCCCGGCGACCTGACGCCGGCTCAAAATTATATTTACGGACGTATCGGTCTTAAAATAGCAGGTGTGGAAGACTTGATTTTCTCGCCTGTTGTAAAAATTCAGTTGTAATTAAACAAAAGCCGCCTTCATAAAAACAGGCGGCTTTCCTTTTTTGTAAAAAGCGAATGTTTGTAACGGACAATGAGAACATCACTTTTACTTATTTTATTTCTATCATTTAATCATCGGTTGGTCATTGCACAGACCATTTTTTCCGACTCCATCCGCTGGCAGCAAACGGTTACCATCAGCAACGAGCCGCGAACTCCAAATACCGACAGCTCCTGGGGTTTTCGCGCTCAGTTCGGTTCGCAGTATGCAAGATTAGTACAACTAAAAAACGGAACCTGGCTCGCGGGTTATACCATCGCAGGAAACAAAGGTTACGCGAAAGACAGCACCGGCGGTCTGAAACTACAGATTTCTAAAAGTGAAGACAATGGCAAACACTGGACAACTCTCTCTACGATCTCAGACAAAGGCAGGGATTTGGACAATGCGCAAATGATTCAGTTGCCGGATGGGGTTGTCTTATTAACTTGCCGCTCCGTTCGCTGGCAGGAGTCGTACCGGTTGCCGGTTTATCAAAGCAAAGACCAGGGCAAAAGCTGGCAGTATCTCAGCACCATTGATGCCAATGAAGGACAGCCCGGAACACTTGGCCATCCTGATAAAGGCATTTATGAACCGCATTTTTATATGCTTGGTGATGGCAGATTATCGGTGATGTATGCCAACGAAAAGCACGTAACGGAAACGCCTTCCTACAGTCAGATTATTTCTGAAAAAATATCAGCCGATATAGGCAAAACCTGGGGCGAAGAAATATGGGTGGCGTACGAAGAAGGACATAACGCATCGCGCCCCGGCATGTCGGTATGGACGAAAATGAAAAACGGCAATTACATTGTGGTATATGAAGTGTGCGGACCCGAAAACTGTCGCATTTATCACAAAGAAAGCAAAGACGGCATCAATTGGCCGGTGGGTTTAGGCAGCTTAATTGCAGGTCAGTCTAATGCGCCGTATCTTCTTTCTTTACCAAACGGAGATCTAATGGTAACTTCCAACAGCAGCAACATGTCTGTCAGCAAAGATTTCGGCCGGCACTGGCAAACCGTCAATAAAGCGTTCGATCAATCGTTATGGCCGGCGTTGTACAATTTCGGTAATCGAACCATCGGCGCGGTAAGCGCCGAAAAAAGAGCTGAGGGCGGTCATGCGGTTGAAATAAGATTCGGAAATATTCAATAATCATTTTCATAACCACAAATAAACAGCAACAGAGCAACAGGAAATAAAAAACGTTGTGCTTCTCTGTTCTCTCCCTGTCTCTGTGGTTTAAAAAAATAACTTATGAAAAAAAAATTTTTTCTTTTTGGTTCTCTATTATTTAGTCAGGCAGTTCTTTTTGCCCAAACATCTTCCTGGCACATCGCCGGCGATCATATTACATCTCCCTGGGCAGACAGCGTAAAAACAAACAATGTGTTGCCCGAATATCCGCGCCCGCAATTGCAACGCAGCAACTGGACAAACCTTAACGGTTTATGGCAATATGCCATTCTGCCCAAAGACCAGCAAAGCACCATGCCCGCTACCTTTCAGGGTGAAATTCTCGTTCCGTTTGCGGTAGAATCAGCTTTGTCGGGCGTTGGCAAAACGGTAGGGAAAGACAGCGTATTGTGGTATAAAACAACCGTAACAGTACCGTCTAACACAAGGGGCAAAACGGTCTTACTGCACTTTGGTGCGGTGGACTGGCAAAGCGATATTTATCTCAACGGAAATAAAATTTACACGCACGAAGGCGGCTACGATCCGTTTACCGTTGACATTACCTCCGCCCTCAAAAAAGGCGGCAAACAAGACCTCGCCGTTTGCGTGTGGGACCCAACTACCGATGGCCCGCAACCGCGCGGTAAACAGGTGAAAAATCCCGAAGGCATCTGGTACACGCCGGTTACCGGCATCTGGCAAACCGTTTGGATGGAAGCCGTTCCCAAAACATACGTTGTTTCTACCAGACAAACGCCCGATGTTGACAAGAGTACGCTTCAAATCAGCGCGCATATAGAAGCCATGCAACCCGGCGATGAGCTTCGGTTTACCGCCATGAACGGCGGGCAAACGGTAGCCACGCAAACCGTAAAAGACACAGCAACATCTTTAACCATTCCGAATCCCGAATTGTGGTCGCCAACCAATCCGCATCTGTATGATGTGAAGATAGAAGTGCTGCGCAAAGGAAAAGCGATAGACGAAGCGAAAAGTTATTTCGCCATGCGAAAAATTTCGCTGGCGCCCGATAAAAACGGTGTTCAGCGCATGATGCTGAACAATGAGTTTATGTTTGAATTTGGTCCGTTGGATCAGGGCTGGTGGCCGGATGGCTTATACACGGCGCCAACGGATGCCGCTTTAAAATTCGACATCGAACAAACCAAAGCCATGGGCTTTAACATGATCCGCAAGCACATTAAGGTAGAGCCGGCGCGCTGGTACCGCTACTGCGATGAACTGGGCATAGTTGTTTGGCAGGATATGCCAAGCGGCGATTTGGGCAACCGCTGGGAGAACCGCCCCGGCGTTATTGGCAGGGCAACCGATAAAGACCGCACATCCGAATCGGAAGGCTATTACCGCAAAGAATGGAACGAGATTATGGATGCCTTGTATAATTTTCCCTGCATTGTGGTATGGACGCCGTTTAACGAAGCCTGGGGACAATTTAAAACCGTTGACATTGCTACCTGGACGATGCAGAAAGACCCGTCCCGTTTGGTGAACAGCGCCAGCGGCGGTAATTTTTATCCTGTTGGTAGTATCCTCGATTTGCACAGCTATCCCGATCCTGCCATGCCGCGCCCTGATATATTTGATGGAAAAGAAGCGCTTGTTTGCGGCGAATTTGGCGGTTTGGGTTTGCCCTTGGATGGTCATACCTGGCAGCAGAAAAACTGGGGCTATCAAACCTTTAAAAACAGCGATACCATGTTCATGCGCTATCAGACATTAACCAATAAACTGGCAGACCTGATACCGCAGGGCTTGTCGGCTGCGGTATATACGCAAACTACCGATGTGGAAGGCGAAGTAAACGGCTTTATGACGTATGACCGCAAAGTGGTAAAGATGCCATTGGAAAAATTACATGCCGAAAATACAAGATTGTATAGTATTAAGTAAGAGTTGAACCACAGAGACACAACGACACAAAAGAGCATAGCATAAATTGAATTTTCGTTGTGTTCTTCACTGTTCTCCATGCCTCTGTGGTTTCTAAAAATTCATTTCAAATTGAAAACAAATTACTTCATCATATCTTTCTTATTCCTGTTCCTTTGTTTGCAGCTTCATGCGCAGAAAACCCCCATTATGGCAACGCGATGGACGGAAGCCGCGATGAAAGCCTCCGTTCCGTTTCCCGACTATCCGCGCCCGCAATTGCAACGCTCTGATTGGATGACTTTAAATGGCAAATGGGATTATACCGGTGGCAAAAATGCGATGAACGTAACATCGGCTACGCAAGCGCCGTCATTTGATAAATCAACCGAAAAAATAACGGTGCCGTATCCGCCCGAATCGTATTTATCGGGTATCGAAAGAAAGCAGGAAATCAATATGTGGTATCACAGAACGTTTGCCATTCCTTCTTCGTGGAAAGGCAAACACGTGCTGCTCAATTTCGGTGCGGCAGATTTTTATACAATTGTGTTCATCAATGGTAAAAAAACAGGCACGCACGAAGGCGGTTACGATGCCTTTTCTTTTGACATTACTTCACTTTTACAAAACGGCGACAACACCATCGTTGTTGGTGCGCAGGACAAGAACGACGGGCATTCACCTTCGGGCAAAAACGAAGCCGGCCCGCACGGCGATTATATTTTTACATCGGGCATCTGGCAAACGGTATGGCTGGAGCCGGTGGCGGAAAATTATATTTCTTCCATTAAATTAACACCGGATGTAACAAATAAAAAACTTCATGTACAGGTTGCTTCAAAAGCAGGCGGGGCAATTGTTTCAGCCGTTGCGTCCGGTAAAAATGTTTCTTCTGCAAATGCTTCGGGAAACGCTAATCAATCGTTCGATATCAACATTGATAATCCGCAGTTGTGGTCGCCCGGCAATCCGTTTTTATACGATTTAAAAATTCAGCTAAAAGATAAAAGCGGAAAAGTAACGGATGAAATAAGCTCTTATTTCGGTATGCGCTCTGTTTCGCTGGGCGATGTGGGTGGTGTAAAACGTGCATTGCTGAACGGGCAGTTTTTGTTGCAGTTAGGTTTATTAGATCAGGGCTATTGGCCCGAAGGCGCCTATACGGCACCGAATGATGATGCCCTGAAATCTGACATCGAAGTGGCAAAAAAAGCCGGCTTCAACCTCATTCGCAAACACATGAAAACGGAGCCGCAGCGATGGTATTATTACTGCGATAAAATGGGTATGCTGGTATGGCAGGATATGCCCTGCGTGTGGTATCCGAACGGCAACGATTCGGCATTGGTGCGCAGCCGCCACCGCAGCGAATGGAAAGAGATTATGGATGAGCATTACAACGCACCATCTATTGTAACCTGGGTTCCCTTCAATGAAAACTGGGGTGCATTTGATATTAAAAATATTACCGGCTGGACGAAAAAATATGATCCGACAAGATTGGTGAATGGCAATACAGGTTTCAATAATCTTCCGCCCGACCAGAGAAATCTTGGCGATCCCGGCAATGGCGATTTTGTGGATGTTCATGTGTATGTGGGTCCGTATGGTGCTTCGGTGCCGGATGGCAAACGCGCGGCATCGCTGGGCGAGTTTGGCGGCGTGGGCTTGTTTGTGCGCAATCACATGTATCCCGTTGCCAACAACGCGTATGCCATGGAGCCAACTTCAGAGGATTTAACCAACCGATATATATTACTGTTAAACGAAGTGGAGCAACTGGTAAAATACAAAGGACTTAGCATTGCCATTTACACACAAACTACCGATGTGGAACACGAAGTAAACGGCTTGCTTACATACGATAGGGAAGTGGAAAAAATGGATTTGAAGAAAGTAAGAGACATCAACGAAGCGGTGATTAGCAGCAGTAAGGAATTGAATAATAATTAGGAATTATGAATTAGAAAGAAATAAAACTTTATTACCGTCATTGCGAGGCACGAAGCAATCTATGGGCTGTAGAAAAACAGGTTTGTGAATGGTGAACTGTCAATATTGAATGCACAAAAAATGTCAGGTTCACAACTCACATACATCAATTACTATATAACACAGATTGATTCGTGCCTCGCAATGAAGACAGCAACAAACGATTTGATCAGAGTTTTAAAACATGAACCGGCATAAAGAATAACTGTTATTGTATAATTTTCTCTATATTATTCGTGTCTCTGTGGTTCAAAAAAATATAAAAATATCAGTTATGAAAAAAATGATTATCGCGCTGAGTATATTGATACAAACGCAATTGCTCTTTGCGCAGCTAACAAAAGCGCCCGCCTATCCGTTGATTGACCATGACCCGTATTTCAGCATCTGGTCGTTTACCGACGAGTTGAATGCAAGTGCCACCAGGCATTGGACAGGCGCTACGCAATCTATCGTTGGCATACTAAAAGTAGATGGCGTTTCGTACCGGTTTATGGGCGACATAGACAAGAGCTATAACACATTGTTAGCCGCATCTGACGAGAAACCCTACACCGTAAAATATACCGAAACCCAACCGGCAGACGACTGGATGAAAAGCGGCTTTACCGATGCTGCGTGGAAAGAAGGCGCGGCACCCGTGGGCGACGAAAATTCGGCTGCCAAAACCAAATGGAACAGCAAAGACATTTGGGTAAGGCGTTCATTTACCATCACGAACGACAATGCAAAACCCTTATTTTTAAAAATTCAGCACGACGATAATTGCGAAGCCTATCTGAACGGCGAAAAAATTTATGACTTGCAGGGTTTTCTTGGCAAGCTGAAATACATACCGGTAAAAGGCAATGTAAAAAGTGGTACCAACGTGCTGGCGGTTCATGTTAAAAATACCGGCGGCGGTGCCTGGTTAGATGTAGGTCTGGGAACAGAGGAAGAGATGAAAATGAACGACGCCGTAAAAAAAGCGGAGCAGAAGAAGGTAGAAGTTACCGCTACGCAAACCATTTACAATTTTGCCTGCGGCGATGTAGATATAAAGCTGACGTTTACATCTCCTTTGCTGATGAATGATCTGATGCTGCTGGCAAGACCGGTTTCTTATCTTACCTTCAGCGTACAATCAGCCGGTGAAAAAGCGCATACGGCGCAACTGTATATTGGCGCATCATCCGACCTCGCGGTAAACACACCTGCCCAGCCGGTGAAAGCCAGCCGGTATTCATCGGGAAATTTATCACTTTTAAAAGCCGGAACCGTTGCCCAGCCCGTATTGCAGAAGAAAGGCGACGACCTGCGCATCGACTGGGGCTATGCGTATGTAGCCGTTCCGAAAAGCGAAACACCGATGCAGACCATCACATCGAAAGATGACGGCATCAACAGCTTTGTAACGTCTGCAAAAGCCGCCGCCGTTTCGCAGGGCAAACAATTGATGCTGAACACAACGCTTTCGTTTGATCAGGTAAATAAAGAACAACAATCGAAATACATAATGATTGGTTATGATGATCTGTATTCGGTTCAATACTTTGGTCAGAATTTGCGCCCCTACTGGAATCAGGATGGTAAAAGCAGCATCGAAAAACAATTTACATCAGCCGGAAACGAGTACGCTGATGTAATGAAAAAGTGCGCTGATTTTGATAAGCAGATGTATGAAGAAGCGGAAAAAGCGGGCGGTGAAGAATATGCCAAACTGTGCGTGGCGGCTTACCGGCAAAGTATATCGGCACATAAATTACTGATGAGTCCGCAGGGCGAACTTTTATTTTTGTCAAAAGAAAATTACAGCAATGGTTCCATCAATACGGTGGACATCACGTATCCGTCGGCGCCGTTGTATCTGATTTACAATCCCGATCTGCTGAAAGGAATGCTCAACGGCATTTTTTATTACAGCGAAACGGGCAAATGGAAGCACGATTTTGCAGCGCATGATCTGGGAACATATCCGTTGGCAAACGGACAAACGTATGGCGAAGGAATGCCGGTGGAAGAAAGCGGCAACATGCTGATATTAAACGGCGCCATTGCTAAGCGGGAAGGCAACGCCGGCTATGCGAAAAAGCACTGGCAAACATTAACCACTTGGGTAAACTATTTAATGGGTAACGGTTTCGACCCTGCCAACCAGTTATCAACCGATGATTTTGCAGGTCATCTGGCGCGTAATGTCAATTTATCTGCCAAGGCAATCGTAGGCATCGGCTGTTATGCGATGATGGCTGATATGATGGGCGATAAAACAACGGCGCAAAAATATCATGACAGCGCGGTGGCGATGGCGGGCAGATGGCAGCAGATGGCAGACGACGGCGACCACTTTGCGCTTACCTTCAGCGACAAAAATACCTGGAGCCAGAAATACAATATGGTATGGGACAAAGTGCTGGATCTGCACCTGTTTCCGCAAAGCGTGTATGATAAGGAAGTGAATTTCTATCTTACCAAACAAAACGAATTCGGACTGCCCTTAGACAGCCGTAAAACTTACACCAAAAGCGACTGGATTTTGTGGAGCGCCACGCTGGCTGATAACAACAATGACTTTAAAAAATTGATTGACCCGGTATATAAATACGCCACCGAAACACCAACGCACGTGCCGCTGAGCGACTGGCACGAAACCACCGATGGCAAGCAGGTTGGCTTTCAGGCGCGCAGCGTGGTGGGCGGTTATTTTATGAAGGTGTTAGATTATCAGATGAACGATAAAGAAGCCGCCATGAAACGGTAATACATTTTTCTCACAAGCAGTTAGTTTTAAAGCGCGGATAGTCTTGTCTGCGCTTTTTTTGTTATCCTTTTTTCAAATTCTAAAAGCGGGCGAAAATAAATTGCTTTGGCAGAGTGTTATATAAACCCGGATTTGCGCGTGTTACCGGCTGACATTATTTTTGAAATTCGCAGCGTGCTTTCAATCGAGGAAAGGGTTTACAAATACTTTGATGTAATATTATTTATGGCGAATTTTAAAGAAAAGGCAAACCTGATCTGGCGCATTGCCGACCTGTTGCGCGGGCATTACAAACAGGCAGATTATGGTAAAGTGATTTTGCCTTTTACCGTATTGCGGAGATTGGAAAAATTAGAGCCGGGATACTGAAGCTGGAAAAAGAAAAAGATGGAATAATTGCGGAGATACTGACGTAAAGAAAAGAATAACACATTACAAAGAGGTTATCTTTTCCTCTGCTCCGCACCGTCCTCTTTGAGAGACGGTGCTGGAACCTAAGGAAACAAAAACGCTTAGCTATCTTTGTGCTATGCCATCACCCATTACCATATCACCCAATATACAAAGCGGCGAGCCGGTGTTCAGCAGCACCAGAGTTCCGGTAAAAAATTTATTTGATTATTTAAAAACCTGGCATTCGCTGGATCAGTTTCTGGACGATTTTCCATCCGTTTCCAAACAGCAGGCTGTGCAGGTAATTGAACACTTTGAAAGCTTGCTTTCTTTTCAATCTGTATGAGTATGAAGAAAGTGTTGCTGGACGAAAACCTACCGGACAATACTTTTCCGGTTCCAGCACCGTCTCTCGCAGAGGACGGTGCGGAGCGGAGGAAGATGATGATTTACATCTCAACGGTTCCAGTACCGTCTCTTGAAAAGGACGATGCAGTGTGATAGAAAGGTTTCCAATGCCAGCGCCGCCTCTCCCGGACGGTGTGGAGCAGTTAAGGCTTGCTTTTATTTACCGAAAGCTTTATCTTTATTGCATGTCAATCAAGCGCAGCCAAACCGAAACCGGTCAAACTTATTTTTGCACGTTTACTTGTCTTCATTGGTTGCCATTGTTTGAACTCACAAACTCCTATGACCGAGTTTACAAGTTTTTTTCTGTTCTGATTGAGAAAGGTCACCAGGTAGAAGGATTTGTAATCATGCCGAATCATTTACACGTATTGCTTTACGTTGGCAATGAGGAAACAACCATCAATACTTTGCTAGCCAATGGCAAACGGTTTCTGGCTTATGAAATGGTAAACCGCCTTGAGAAGGCAAAGCGAACCGATATATTGAATGAACTGGCAGAAGCGGTCAGCCGGGAAGAAAAGGAGAGAAAGAAAAAGCATCGTGTATTTGAAGTATCGTCAGACATCAAACCTTGTTATTATGAAAGCTATCTGCTGCAAAAGTTGAATTACATTCATAGCAATCCGGTGCGTGGCAAATGGGTATTAGCAGCGACACCGGAAGCATACCTACATTCAAGTGCTGCGTTTTATGAACTGAATCAGCCGCATCCGTTCGTAACAATAACACATTACAAAGAGGTTATCTTTTCCTCTGCTCCGCACCGTCCTCTTTGAGAGACAGTGCTGGAACCGGAAATAACACATTACAAAGAGGTTATCTTTTCCTCTGCTCCGCACCGTCCTCTTTGAGAGACGGTGCTGGAACCGGAATATAAAAATAACACATTACAAAGAGGTTATCTCCTCTGCTTCGCACCGTCCTCTTTGAGAGACGGTGCTGGAACCGGAAATAACACATTACAAAGAGGTTATCTTTTCCTCTGCTCCGCACCGTCCTCTTTGAGAGACGGTGCTGGAAATATAAAAAAAATGCTATGATGCTGCACCAAAACCTGCCACAGGCTGAGCGGCTGATGCAACTGAACCATATTGCCATTACACAAATGAAATCGCTGCTGCAAAACAACGGGTTAAAAAAATGGAAATCGGAATAAACCGCTACGAAAACTATAAAGAAACAGGTATTGAATGGATTGCGAAAATACCGGAGCACCGGATTATTGCAAACCCAAAAACGCTTATTTATCTTTGTGCTATGCCATCACCCATTGCCATATCACCCAATATACAAAGCGGCGAGCCGGTGTTCAGCAGCACCAGAGTTCCGGTAAAATTTTCCGGTTCCAGCACCGTCTCTCGCAGAGGACGGTGCGGAGCGGAGGAAGATGATGATTTAAATCTCAACGGTTCCAGCACCGTCTCTTGAAAAGGACGATGCAGTGTGAGAGAAAGGTTTCCAATTCCAGCGCCGCCTTTCCCGGACGGTGTGGAGCAGTTAAGGCTTGCTTTCCGGTTCCAGCACCGTCTCTTGAAAAGGACGGTGCGGAGCGGAGGAAGATGATGATTTAAATCTCAACGGTTCCAGCACCGTCTCTTGAAAAGGACGGTGCAGTGTGATAGAAAGGTTTCCAATTCCAGCGCCGCCTTTCCCGGACGGTGTGGAGCAGTTAAGGCTTGCTTTTATTTACCGAAAGCTTTATCTTTATTGCATGTCAATCAAGCGCAGCCAAACCGAAACCGGTCAAACTTATTTTTGCACGTTTACTTGTCTTCATTGGCTGCCATTGTTTGAACTCACAAACTCCTATGACCGAGTTTACAAGTTTTTTTCTGTTCTGATTGAGAAAGGTCACCAGGTAGAAGGATTTGTAATCATGCCGAATCATTTACACGTATTGCTTTACGTTGGCAATGAGGAAACAACCATCAATACTTTGCTAGCCAATGGCAAACGTTTTCTGGCTTATGAAATGGTAAACCGCCTTGAGAAGGCAAAGCGAACCGATATATTGAATGAACTGGCAGAAGCGGTCAGCCGGGAAGAAAAGGAGAGAAAGAAAAGGCATCGTGTATTTGAAGTATCGTCAGACATCAAACCTTGTTATTATGAAAGCTATCTGCTGCAAAAGTTGAATTACATTCATAGCAATCCGGTGCGTGGCAAATGGGTATTAGCAGCGACACCGGAAGCATACCTACATTCAAGTGCTGCGTTTTATAAACTGAATCAGCCGCATCCGTTCGTAAGAATAACACATTATAAAGAGGTTATCTTTTCCTCTGCTCCGCACCGTCCTCTTTGAGAGACGGTGCTGGAACCTAAAAATAAAGCATGTTCCAATTCTAAAAGCTGAAATTCAAAAAATGCTAAATGAATAAGAAGCACTACACACAACAAAAGGCTTGGCAAAAAACTGGCTGACATTGCGCAACATCAACTTTTGTTTGGCTATTCAGCTTTTGTATCAGCACGACATTATATATTTAGCGATAGAACAAACAATATACTTTCATTTATAAATTCAGCTTCGGTTCAGGCTAACGAATTTCAATTGCCAGTTCTTCGCGAAGCCCGAACGTTGGGCGTCATTATAGAGAGACGATTAATTTCTAATTATGAAAAAGGTATTTACATTTCTTTTTACAATTATTATAATCGAAAAAACTTTTGGACAAGTACTCATTCCTAGGATTGACCAACGAACAGAATTAATGAGTATTGTTTTTCGTTTGGCTGGCAATCCTGAATACAACATCGATAATGCATCTAAATATATTGCAGATATTCATGCTCATTTCGATAAATTTAAAGATGATTCATTAATCAGCTTTACTATGCCTTTGCGTGAAAAAAATTCTGTTGGTTATGATGCAGTAATGTCAATGGCTGCCAATTTAAAATTCAGCGAAAAAAATTTTACTTTAAAAGAAGGCTGGGAACAGACGCTTGATAAACGTTGGAAAAATGTAAACATAACTCAGTTTGTTTATCTTTTAAATGCATTTTTCAAAACATCGGAAGCAGAAAAATTTTTTGCTGATGAACAGTTGTATTATAATAAGGTTTTAAGTGCATTTAACGGAGTCATGTCAAAGTTTAATCAATCCTGGTATTATCAATATTATGGTGTTAAACCAAACGAACAATTTAATATTGTAATTGATTGCAGTAACATTGACGAGAATTACGGAGCAACTACAAATTCTCCGGGTGAAAGAAAGCAAATATATGCCATCATGGGATGTTGGAACTTTGATAAAGAAGGTATCGCAGTTTTTAATGTAGATAATTATTTGCCAATCCTCATTCACGAATTTAACCACGCATTTATAAATCCACTCTTAGATAAGTATAAAACTAATGAAACACTTGAAAGCTCTGCAACCAAGCTTTTGAATACCATGAAAACAGAAATGCAAAACATGGCGTACAATGATTGGCAAATTCTTATAAATGAATCATTGGTTAGAGCATCTGTAATTAGGTATATGATGGCAGATGATTCAATGAAACAACAAGCCAAACAGGAAATAGTAAACCAAATTAATAGAGGTTTCCTTTGGATGAAAGACCTTGTTGCACTATTGGATATTTACGAGAAAAACAGAACAAAATATAAAACATTCAATGACTTTTATCCGCAAATCATAACCTTTTTTCAATCGACAGCAAACAATATTGCAACTATAAAGGCTGATTATGAGAATGAACTGCCCAAAATAGTTTCTATTGAACCATTCGAAAATAACTCTCAAAACGTTGATACAAGTATAAAAGTAATGACCATTAATTTTAGCCAAACAATGAATGAAAAACATTATTCATTTAATTATGGGCAACCCGGAAAAGATGGATTTCCTATTTCAGATATTATTGGATATACAAATAACAATAAATCATTCAAAATTAAAATGGATTTGAAGCCTAATACAGAATATGAAATGATAATAACCGGCTTTAATTTTAAGAATCCTGAGGATTATCCTTTAGAAGATTACACAGTCAAATTTAAAACTAGAAAATAACGAACCGCCAACAAAAGTATTGTTGTATTCCAGGATGCTTAAACTACCAAATTTGTTTAATAAATCAGGCTGCATTTTTATAGTTATCCACATACATTTCCCCCTTTTTTACTACAGCAAAGCGGGGAACGCATCTTAATATGCACACATGCTACGCTTCGGTTTGCGTTTGAAGGACTAAGCGAAAAAGACCTGAATGATTGCCTGCTTGCCATTGATGAATTTCACCACGTATCGGCTGACGGCGATAACCGTTTGGGTGAAGTGATCAGGAATATTATGCAGAAATCAGATGCGCACATTGTTGCCATGACAGGCTCTTATTTTCGCGGAGATAGTGTGCCGGTATTGGTTCCGGAAGATGAAGAGAAATTTACGAAAGTTACCTACAACTATTACGATCAATTGAATGGCTATGAGTATTTGAAGTCGTTGGGCATCGGCTATCATTTTTACAGAGGTCGTTACTATAAAAAAGGGGAAGACCGTGATATGTCTGCTTTAGAAGAAATACTGGACGAAAATCTGAAGACAATCATTCATATTCCGAGTGTAAACGCTGCCGAATCTTCCAAACAGAAACACGAGGAAGTGAGCCATGTTATTGATTGCATTGGCGAAATGGAATATCAGGATAATGAAACCGGTGTTTTGTATGTAAAAAGCAAGCGAACAGACAGAATATTAAAGATTGCTGATCTTGTTAATGACAACCCGCGCGAAAGAGATAAGATTGTTTCTTACTTGCGGGGTGTAAGCAAGCCTGATGATATTGATATCATCATTGCATTGGGTATGGCGAAAGAAGGTTTTGACTGGCCTTTTTGTGAACATGCGCTTACGATTGGTTATCGCGGTTCACTTACAGAAATCATACAAATCATTGGACGTGCTACGCGGGACAGCGAGAATAAAACGCATGCACAATTTACAAACTTTATTGTACAGCCGGAGGCTGTGGATGATGATGTGA
Source organism: Ilyomonas sp. (assembly GCA_965219515.1). Lineage (GTDB taxonomy): Bacteria > Bacteroidota > Bacteroidia > Chitinophagales > Chitinophagaceae > Ilyomonas. The sequence goes on along the minus strand of OZ244776.1, from coordinate 3,205,801 downwards.
AGCTGGCTGTAAATAATATGCTGAAAGCTATTACTGCTTCACTGCTGATGGAACAGGTGCTGGCTCCAAATTTTAAGTTTAAACCGAAGGATGGAGGCGACGAAGATGAAGAAGATAATGAAAAGGATGAAGGGAAAACAATCCATATCAGAGGCTTTAAAAAAGCCACTTCGCAAAGGGCAAAGAATATCATAGAGAGTGATTTGAACGACCTGAAGGCAAGAATACTACAAAATGATAAGATGTTAAAAGCTATGCCGGGCAACATTGAGCCGGAAGTAATAAACACGGTATTGATTCCAAAAATTATCAGGGAAATTTATCCTGACCTGAGTGAAGAAGATGTAGAAGCGGTACGGCAATACGTGGTTGTTGATTCTGTTATAAAAAACAGCACGATAGAAGAACAGGGAAATAAGAAGTTTATTCGTATGGCAGGAAGCTTTGTAAATATTGATGATATTGAAATTGATTTGATTGATACCATCAACCCGTTTCAGAAGGCTTTTGAAATTCTTTCCAAATCGGTAACCACTTCTGTATTGAAAGCTATACAGGATACAATAACGTTTACCAGGATTGATATGACGGAAGAAGAAGCCGTCTTATTATGGCCAAAGATAAAAGACTGGAAAGAAAAGACCGGAGAACAACCCAATATTCAGTCCTTTGACCCAAAGGAACAACGTATGGCACAGGCGCTTGTATTTTTAAGAGAAGCAAAGAGAAAACGAATGCAAAATGGCTAAAACATTAGATGATATATTCGATGATGATGAGTTTGGCTTGTTGAATTCAAAAGAAAAAACCTCACACAGCAAGACTGATGAAGACCGCCTTATTGATTCTTTTGAAGAAATAAATACTTTTTTTAAAAAGAACCAGCGTGAGCCATCTTCAAAAAGCATGTTTGAGTATAATCTCTTGGCCAGACTGAAAAGTTTCAGAACGGATGATAAAAAGAAAAAAGTTTTGAAACCTTTTGACCGTTTCAATTTATTAGGTCATGTTGAGATGGAAAAAGTAACCTTAGATGAAGTATTGTTTGATGATAAAACGGGATTGTTAGATACGGATAATGACACATCGATATTTACATTCAAACACACGCCAAAGAAGGAAAACCGGCAGCAAGCTGATTTTGTTGCACAGAGACAGGCTATGCCGGAAAAGGAATTTAGTAAGTATGAATTCATGTTTCAACAAGTTCATAAAGAATTAAAAGAAGGAAAACGGAAGCTGTTGGAATTCTATAACATTGAGAAAAATCTTCAGATACACAATTATTATATTGTTGATGGTGTGATGTTATATTTAGAATCAGCGGAATTAGAAACAGAACTTAAAAATTTAAGTTCAGGCGGAAGGATAAGAAAAGACGGTAGAACAGTAACCATATTTGAAAATGCTACTAAAAGCAACATGACTTACCGCTCCTTAGGCAAAGCTATTCAAAAAAGTGGACGATTAATTACGCAACCGGAAGATTTAGTACAATACATTTCACCGGAAAACACCAGCAATATTTCAGAAGAAGACTTGCAAAGCGGATGGATTTATGTTTTAAAATCAAAATCTGCAAATCCTAACATTTCAGCCATTAAGGATTTGTATAAAATCGGCTTCTCGTCAAACAAAGTAGAAGATAGAATTAAAAATGCAGCGCATGAAGCAACTTATTTATTTGCAGATGTAGATATTGTTGCTACCTATCTGTGCTATAATCTGAATATGCAGCTTTTCGAAAATTTAATTCATCGGTTTTTTGGCGAAAGTTGTTTGAGTATTGATTTGTACAATAAAGAGAAATTCAGAAATACACCGCGTGAATGGTTTATGGTGCCTGTAACTATTATTGATGAAGCTATTCATTTATTGATGAAGAAAACGATTGTTGAATATAGGTATGATAGGGAAAGGCAGGAGATCGTTTTGAAGTAATCTAAGATAAGCTGTCGAATATCATCAATACCTTAAACACCAAATACGATACGGATTTTACTGATGCCGACCGGCTGTATTTTGAACAGTTGGAGCAGGCATTGTATGAGAATGACGATTTGAAACTGCGCGCGCAAAACAATCCGATTGAAAATTTTAAATATGCTTTTGAAGATGTGTTTACGCAAACACTCATAGACAGGATGGATGCGAACCAGGAAATCTTTGATAAAATTATGGGTGATAATGATTTTAAAATTGATGTAAAGGAGTGGCTGACGAAAAAGATATTTAGAAGGTTCAATGAGCCTGCCGAAGACCATGTTCAAAAAATTACTACTCATAAATTTCATATGCCAGAATATGATTTCATATTACCCAGTCACCCAAACGCGCTTATTTTTGTTTCGATAAAAAACAACCATGCGAATCAACAAAAAATACTTTCCTGCTCTGCTGATCTTTCTCATTTTTCTTACAAACAAAAGCAGCGCGCAAACCACCGACAGCCTGCTAACCGATTTGTCTATCAAATGGAGCCATGCCAAAACGTATGCGTTGAGCATTGCTTCGCTAATGCCGGACAGCGCCTACAACTTTAAACCCGTGCCCGAAGAAATGAGCTTTGGCGGGCAGTTGCTGCACATCGCTGCCAACATCAACTGGCTTCGTTGCGACTATTTATTCGGCACAAAAATGCCCGATGTTAGCAATGCAAAACCGTTTTCAAAAAAAGAGATCATGCAAATCGTAAGCGATGCGTACGATTCGGGTTATGCCGCACAGCAACGATTGCCGATAAAACAACTCGATGACACCGTTCCGTTTTTTGCCGGCCCTAAAACGCGGAGGCAGATTGTTATTCTGCTGCACGACCATCAAAGTCATCACATCGGTCAGTTGATTGTCTATCTGCGATTGCAGGGCATTAAACCGCCCGACTATGTGGGCTGGTAAGATGCGGTTGTGTGAAACGTATTTGCTTTCCCATCCTTACCCGGTAGCGCAGCGGAGCCCGTTATTTTTTAACGGTTAACAACTTTATTCCATCGCCGCCAGCCGTGCGTATATTTCCATCATCGCCGCCTGGTCTATCAACGCTTTTTTCTTTCCCAATACGTTATTCTCATCCCGTTCTTCGTTCCATATCCGGTTGGCATCATCAATAAAAAACTGCAACTGTTCTTTGTTTTTATCTGCTTTATACAACTCAACATAACCTCTTAATAAAACTGCATTAAACCAGTAATTGCCGGGCAATTTATTGTTCTTGAAAAACTGAACTTTCGCAGCCTTTGCAATGCGTTCCGCTTCGGTAAGATATTGTTTGTTTTTGGTAATGTTATACAGCAAAACATTCGATTGCAGCATTGTTCCGGTGTTGTATGTATAAAGCGCCGGGCTAATTTTAAGTGATGGTATTTTTATATTATCGTAGTACAATCCATCCGGCGATTGCAGGTGTTTGTTTACCCAGTTGTAGAGAAGCAAAGCGGTATCTAAATACGGCTTTTGCTTTGTGATGTTATACAACTGCAAGGCTATTAAAATACCCGGTCCGTTGCTGCACGTATTTTTGCTGGTTTTATGGTCTTCTTCCCAATACAAACCGCCGCCCGACAGCGTGTCAAAACCCGTCATCATAAACCGGTAAATCAGTTTGCCGTCTTCCAGATATTTGTTGTTGTGCGTGCGGTTATATGCATCCAGGTCGGCGATGGCAACCCATTGGTTATCGTCGTAAAAACGCGTATCGCGCTGCTCACTTGCTACATAAGCCTGATAGCCCGGCGCGGGTGGTCGCGGAGAATAATATTGATCAATCGCTTTTACCACCGGCTGCATGGTATTTGTTTTATCCAAAGCATCTACTTCATTAGCGGCTTGTATCAGTGCGCACAACGGCCATAAAAACGAATGCGGATGCTCGTTCTTAGCCGTATCTGTCGTTTCAATATATAAGCCTGTTTTCGGGTCGTAAAAATGGCTGTTGATGTTTTTTTCAATCAGGCTGATACGCTGCTGGTAACCGGTATTTGATGACTGTGAAAAAAGGCAATTCGCGGCGAAAAAAAATAATACAGATACGATGATTTTTTTCATAAAAAATGGTTGTAAAAAAATAATATTAAACAGGATATTGTTGCAATAACAGATTCAATTCTTTTTCGGTGATTGCCAGCAGGCTGCAATGTCTGGCGCCGCGCGTTGCGCTCACCGCAATCTTTGTAAAACGGATGAAACCGGTAGTCTCCCATGCCATAAAATTATGGAAGAACGGATCGGCATACACAATCCATTTGTCTTCGTCAATCAGATTTTGCGACCAGCACAAATCTACGCTTGCTGACTATAATTTTAATGAACATCATACAATTCTCAATTCACCAACAATTTCAATAAGAGCTTACTAAAATACCAGCATACGATTTTATAAGCAAAGTATAGCTGACTTATACAATCAAGGCAAACTTTGTTGGCACATGCAGAAATTATAAAACTATATTTTAAAAAAATCATTATAGCAGTGCAAGAAATTATGCTGGTTTGAAAAGTGTTATTGAAATTGATTTTTGCAGTTGTCAGGTTATTTGCAAAATCAGAGATTTGCTTACGCGGTAACGTTTTTTGGAGACAACGCAGAGCAGAGAAAAACAGCCTTTGATTGAACGGGCATACTAACGACATCTTTCTGTGATAATTAGATAATTGAAGTGCAGTTATTTTTGCGAATAACAAATAAATCGCTACTGTATGAAAACTCTTCATTACCTCTTCGTTCTCTCTATTGCATTTTTACTATTGGCTTCCTGTAACAAATCTGATACGAATTTATTACCGCAAACTTCTGCTGCAAACACGGCAACAGATAAATTAACTTCAGAAAATGGAAACAACCCTGATGAACTTGCCCTGCAAACTGCAGCTTCGCTTACCAGCAGCTATCTCTATACAGAAAGCAATGCAAAAGGCGGAAACATCATTATCGAATTTACCCAAACAGGCAATGGATTGCTTATTAACCGCAACGAGTTTGCTTCGGGCGGCAGGGGCACCGGCGAAGCCTTAAATTCGCAGGGTGCGCTTTGCGTAAGCCGGGATATGAATCTGCTGTTTGCTGTGAATGCCGGCTCGAATACAATTTCTTCATTCCGCATTCAGCCCAACGGAGCACTGCGGCTTTTGTTTACCTTAAACTCAAACGGCAATTTACCCCGAAGCCTTGCTATACATGGCAACATCCTGTATGTGCTGAACGAGCAAAGCGCCAACATTTGCGGCTTTACCGTTGATGCCAATGGTTTCTTTTCAAAAATTGCCGGTTCTGTGCACAACCTAAGCAGCTTAACGGGTGTAGATGCGCCGCAGATCGGTTTTGAGCCTGATGGTAAAGCTGTGTATGTAACCGAAAAAGCAACCAACCTGATTGATAAATTCGATCTGGACGATAATGGTGCGATCACTTCCGCAATGTATATTCCATCCACAGGCATAACACCGTTTGGATTTGATTTTAGCCTGCGCGCAAAAGCCATGGTGGTTAGCAATGCTGCCAATGGCGCAACCGGCGCTGGCTCCAGCACTTCTTATCAGCTTAACGGCACCGGCGGTTTAAAAGCCGTGAACGGCGCGGTCGGTAATTTTGAAACGTCTTCCTGCTGGCTCTCTGCCACGAAGTATGGCTCCTTCGCATTTGTAAGCAATACAAGCTCAAACAATATCTCGTCATACTATATAGATACAGATGGCGCTTTAACGCTGCTGAAACCGGTAGCGGCACAAGATGGAAGCAAGCCCATTGATATAGTAGTAAGCTATGATGACAAGTATATTTACAACATCAATTCAGGATCTCATACGCTAAGTGAGTATAAAAGATTTCCGGGTGGCACGCTTAAGCTAATAGGCGCCATTACTTCATTACCTCAATATGCAGTTGGATTAGTGTCCTACTAAATATTACCAGAAATAACTTTTTATTCGTTCCTGCTACGGAACAACTATCCTATGCGCAAGGCCGTTCTGTCTTGCGCATTGCGATTGTAAGCAGAATATAATTTCTGATCGTTCTCCTTAAAATGCGCCATCAGGTAAGCGGTATCTTTTGATGTGTTTGGTTGATTTTTTTTATTTTCTCTCAATGAATTTTACGGTAAGCAAGATAAAACCAGAGAAGATAAAAGGAAAACACTCTGCCTGCGGTTCATTCGGTAATCCTTAGTAAAAAGTAAAGATAGAGGTTCCTCTTTTATTTTCGTTTTGGCTTGTGAGCGGGTAGCATAAACATTGTTATTTTTGATGGTAAATAGTTAGGTTACAATTTAATTTTCATTGTAACTGCATTATATATTTTCCATGAAACAACGCTTGCTTTTTTTGCTTCTTCTTCTTCTGATGACTCATCATCTTTTCGCCGGCGATATTGACGATAAAACCATCACCGGCAAAGAGCATAAAATATGGTACACCTTCCGCTTGTCTGATGTGCGCTTATCGCCCGGCAGCCCGTTTTACAATGCCATGATAACAGACCAGAAGTACATGCTGGGCATGGATGTAAACCGCATGTTGAATGGTCTTCGCAAAAGAGCTGGTCTGCCGCAGATTACAGACAATTATCCCGGCTCGCATCAACCCGACAGCACCCGCCCCGGCGACCTCAATCATTATTTATCCGCCATCTCTCTGATGTATGCACAAACCGGCGACAAACGATTTCTTGACAGAGCGGATTATATTGTGGCTGCCGAAAAAGAATGTGCCGATCATATAAACACCCGTATCAATGCAGGCGATACTACCATTCACAATCACTTTAAAGAAAGCTGGCAAAAAATTTTAAACGGTCATATCACCTTAGATGCGCCTGACGAAACCGGCAATCCCTGGGGCGGCACAACGGGCAATGACTGGTATGGCATTCATAAACGGCTGGCTTCTTTGCGCGATGCGTATCTGTATTGCGACAATGAAACGGCACTGGGGTTATGGAAACAGGAATCGGACACCATTGCCGCCTTTGTATTAAAAGTAAACCCCGATTTATTTGATGATATGCTTGACATTGAGCATGGTGGCATGAACGAAGTGTTTGCCGATTTGTACGCCCTTACCGGCAATACAAAATACATGGATGTTTCAAAAAAATTCAATCATCAGAAAGTGATACTGAACATTGCTAACGGCAACGATATTTTGTATGGCCGTCATGCCAACATGCAGGTGCCAACCTTTGTGGGAACGGCTCGGCAATACCAGCTTACCGGCGATGACGTAAGCCGCAGAGCCACCGAACATTTTCTGGATATTGTGTATAAAGACCATACCAGCGTTATTGGCGGCAGTGGCAGGTATGAACGGTATGGCAAACCCGGCGAAACCACCAAAGAACTGGGTTTTACATCCGACGAAACCTGCGTTACCTACAACATGCTGAAAGTGGCGCTGAATGAGTTTGAATCAACCGGCGATATGAAACACATGAATTATTTTGAACGCGCTTTATACAATCACATTCTGGCTTCGCAGGACAGAGAATCGGGCGGCGTTACGTATTATACATCACTGATGCCCGGCTCTTTCAAATCGTTTAGCGATGTGTATAATCTCGGTGGCGTGTGGTGTTGTGTGGGCACGGGTATGGAAAACCATGCAAAATATGGCGAAGCCATTTACCTGCATAATGACAGTGATTTATTGATAAATCTTTTCATTCCTTCGCAACTAAGCTGGGTAGAAAAAGGACTGCAATTATCTATGCAAACAAAGTTTCCTGCGGACAACAATATTGTTTTGCATATTGATAAAAACGATTCATTCAGCCACGCTATTTTCATTCGCAAACCTTCATGGGTAAAGGGTTTGATAAAAATACAGATTAACGATAAGCCTGTAACCGTTGTTGCCAGTAACGGGTATATCCGTTTAACGCATCAATGGAAAAAAGGCGATGTCATTACTATAAACATGCCGCAGGATTTTCATCTGGAACCGGCGCACGATGATCCAAACATGGTTGCCGTTTTTCATGGTCCGATACTGCTTGCCGGCGAGTTGGGAACAGATGAAATGCCGGGCAGCGATCTGGTAAAATTTGCGCATGTGCAATACCGCAACTGGACGCCGCCAACGAATGACATTCCGATACTTCTGGCAGATACAGCCAAGTTAAATGAATGGTTGAAACCGGCAGGTGATAAGCCGCTTCATTTCATGACCCTGAACGCTGGTTTTCTGAATGACAAGCAGAAAGACATCAGCCTCATTCCGTATTATCAAATCAGCCATCAGCGGATGAATGTATATTGGAAATTATACACACTCGAAGACTGGAAGCTGCGCAAAAAAATTGTAAGCGATGAACTTACCACGGCATCATCCGGAGATGAAAAAGCGCACCATTTGCAGGGCGAAAAAACAGATACTTCTTCCCTGAAAGACGATCGTAATTTCTGGGAGAACAACCGGGCGGGCCGCTTTGCCAGAAACGGCGGCTGGTTTTCTTATACCATGAAGCTGAATCAAAACAAAGAGAAGCATTATCTGGTGGTTACGTATTGGGGCGGCACATCCCGGAATCATAATTTTGATGTGATGGTAAATGATAGCCTTATTGCTACAGAAACACTGGACAATCCGTACCCGGTAACGTATTACGACAAAACATACGAACTGCCGGAAGCGTTGGTAAAAGGAAAAGAGTCTGTTATTGTAACCTTTAAAGCGAAGCCCGGTGCGGAAGCCGGTTTTGTATTTGCGCTGCGCACCACATCTGATCCGAAACAGTTTGCGAATTATCTGTTTTATTAAGGATAAAGTTATACGTTGTTACCAACTGTGCTTTGGCAGAAAAGAGCGTTCTAAAACAAAGGATAAAATCGCGAAGCGATTGCTGTGCTCCGGTGCAAAAAATGGATTGAACAATTAAAGAAAGCAATGGCAGAAGCTACCGGAACAGTAAGAGGTTCTGAATTGCGTAATTTTTAATGAAGGTGATAAACCGAAAGACGATTTTTTTTGTTCTTTTTTATTTATAGCACAGTCGCTGCAAACCTGTTAAAACCATTGTTTTATGATACCCTGCCGGTTTCTGTTGCTTTGTTTTATTATTGGCTTCACCGGTTGCCTGATTGAACGTTCAACGTATTATGTAAGTCCTTTAAATGGCAACAGCACATCTTACTATGCCAAACCGCTGCTGAAAGATTCGGTATCTACCGCTACGTATGCTTCAGGAAGCGTATATTTTGGTAGCGCCAATACCTTAATGACAGACAAGGTTTGGAACTTGCAGGGTGCCGTTTATCAGGTAAAACAGTTTGATATGTTTCAGGCTTATTATGGTGTCAACGCTTTTTTTGGCAGTTATAAAGTGGCTTCGTTCGATACCACCCGGTTCAACACAAGCAACAACTGGAAAGCGCTGAATCAATTGGCCGGTACCAAATCGTATGCCGGCGCCGGCATATCGGGGGTATCAACTTTGTGCGGCCAACGCGGCATGGCGAATGGCGGATTATAGGAACCGAGATTGCTGTACAGCAGGAAGCGGGCACTTACCGCAACTTCCGGCAAAAACTACCCGGCGATGCGGCGTCGTTAATCCTTCGCACCGCCAATTATTCTACATTAGGTTTTAACACCGAAACCGTGCGAAAAACCAAACACGGGGCTTATAGTTTATTGTATGCCTATGGCTTTGTTTTTAATAAAGCTTACAACCATGTAACGGCGTTCGATTATTCATCGCAGTCGGTGCAACCTATTGCCTGTAATTATTCTACCTTATCTTTTCAATATACCTATGATAAATGGACAGGGTATCTGCAATCGGCCGTTGGGGCTTATGCCAACGGCATAAAAATAGGCGCCGTTTATCGTTTGCGATGAGAACCGGAACTATTATGAGTAACGCTACAAACCAGTCAATCATCATCTTCGCCCGTATTTTTCAACTTCATTAAAACCGTATAAGCGCCTTTGGTAACAATGCGTTTTGCTAATAACGAATCTGCGTTTCTGATTTCGGTAAAATGATTTTCGGTAATGCCCGTTGCCACCGGCGTAAGCTGGTATTTGTGATTGCCCGAATCAACAAACACATAATCTTTTCCTTCAAAATTTACCACCGCTTCTTCGGGCAAAGCATAAACCTGCCGGTTGCTGGTTTCAATGTCGGCATTCATATACATGCCGGGAAGCAACCTATTGTCGCCATTTTCAAAATGGCAATGCACTTCCACCGTTCTGTCGGGCGAAAGATCTTTGCTGATGAGAATGATTTTGCACCTGTATTTTTTATCCGGCTGATTGTTGTTGTACGCATCCAGTTGCTGACCCACGGATAGCTTATTCACATCTTTTTCAAACACAACTAAATTCAAATGAATGTCTGACGGATCAACCAGTTCAAACAGCACATCGGTTGGATTTACATACTTGCCGATGTTTACATTTACCTTCGATACAAAGCCGCTGATCGGCGCATACACATTCACCGTTTTGGAAATGCTGTTTGCCGACAAACGATCCGGGTTAATGTTCACCAATCTTAGCTTTTCTGCCAGTGCATTCAGCATCACTTTGCGGTTGTTGTACGTGGCTTCCGATTGCTGAAACACTTTATCGCTTGCCGCCTTGCTTTTGTTCAGTTCTTTCTGCCGTTGGTAGTCTTGCTCATCAAACGAAAGCTGCGATTTTGTGGTGAGATAATCCTGCTGAATTTGTATGTATTGCACGTCTTCAATCCGGGCGATGGATTGACCCTTTTTTACCCGCATACCCGGCAATAAATTGGTAGAACGCAGATAACCGCCCAACGGCATGCTTACCGACACCATGTTTTGTGGCGGCACATCAATGCTGCCGTTTACTTTCAGCAATGCCGACAGTGTTTTTGTTTGCAACGAATCGGTTTGTACGCCCGCTGTTTGCAACTGCGCATCGGTCATGGTTGCCACATTGCCAACTGAATCTTTTGAAGTTGCGGACTGCGCGTCGGGCACTGGCTTTTTGCTGCCGCAGGCGCTTAAAAAAATAATCAATATGATAGTAAGATGAACGGTTTTCATTTGGTAATATTTGAAAGAAGATAATTGATGGAAATGGCGCTTTCATTCAGCAGTTGAACATTGTCGAGATAACTGGTTTGTATGCTGAATGCCTGGTTGGTAAGCACTACCCAATCGAGATAATTGATTTCGCCATTTACAAACTGCAGGTTGGCGGTTTGCAAAATGGTATCTGCATTGTGCAATGCCGTATCCCTGAAATACTCAACCGACTGCAATCCGTTCTGATACTGCGCAAACGCGCTCCGGTATTGTGTTTGCACGTTTTGCAACTGTATGCCTGTGTTTGTTGCGGCAATTTGTTCGTTCACTTTCCCGGCATTTGCTTTGGCGCGTTGCGCACCATAAAAAAGCGGGATACCAATGCCAACCTGAAACGAATGAAACCGATCTGCTGCGGTATATGTTTTACCATCGGCACCGTCGCCTTTCAGTGTTGTGTTGTAGTAGGCAGCATTTAAATCGGGCAACAAACGCGCGCGTTCCAGCTTCGTATTTGCCGCTGCCACTTTGCGTTGCTGCTCGTACAATTTTATCTGCGGATGTTGCCCGAGCATTGTACTGTCGGTTGCGGGCGATGCACTCATCACAATGTCATCGCTTACCGGTTCAAAATCGGTGCTGGTGTTGAGCAGCAACTGCAACTGCGCTTTTGAAATGTCTATCTGTTGCTGCACCGCTTTTAACTGAAGCTGTATATTTCCACGTTGCGTTTCGGCGGTTGCTTTCTCTAAAATATTGCTTTCACCCGTTGTAAAACGAAGCGTTGCTTTTTCTAAAAAATTTGCATAGTTACTATCGGCTTTCTGCAGCAATTTTTCTTTTTCTCTTTGTATGAGAATGGAATAAAATACCTGCGCCACGGCTCGCTTCACCTGTTGTTCCTGCAAGGCAACGCTGAACAATGCACTCTGCACTTCTTCTTCATACACCTTTTTCTGAGCCGTAAAAACCGTAGGAAAAGGGATGGATTGCAGCACGCCAAAACGGTTGTCGGTGTAGGCGCTGTTTACCTGTCCAAAGTCGGCAATCACATTGGTTTGCGGGATGACAACTGAGGTTTTCGTCAGCTTTTTTTGATACGCTGCTTTCAATGTTTCGCTCTTGATGGAGAGATTATTTTTTAAAGCCGAATCAATCGCTTCTTTCAGTTGAATGGGTGTTTGCGCTTTCACGCCAACTGTTGTTGCCAGCATGATGAAAGTCAATGCTGATAAGGCTTTCACCGGCAGCGGCTTTTTGTTTCTACGTGCTCCTTCTGCCCAGGCATATAAAACCGGCAATACAAAAAGTGTGAGGAATGTAGCGGTTAACAATCCGCCAATAACAACGGTAGCTAACGGTCGTTGCACTTCGGCGCCGGCGCCGCTGCTTACCGCCATCGGCAGAAAGCCAAGCGAGGCAACGCTTGCCGTCATCAGCACCGGTCGCAACCGCAGTTTTGCACCCGCCATAATGCTGTGATACACATTGGTGTAACCCGATTGTTTTTGCCGGTGAAATTCTGCTATCAGCACAATGCCATTCAATACGGCAACACCGAACAAAGCAATAAAACCAATGCCTGCGCTGATGCTGAACGGCAGCCCGCGCATCGCCAGAAAAAAGATGCCGCCGATGGCAGACAACGGGATAGCTGTATAAATGAGTATCGCCTGCTTTGCCGAGTTGAGCGAAAAAAACAAGAGAATAAAAATCATAACTAAAGAAGCCGGTACCGCCACGCTCAATCGTTTTTTAGCGGCAATGAGATTTTCAAATTCGCCGCCATAAGTAATGTAGTAGCCGGTAGGTAAATGGAGCCCGCTGCTTACTTTTTTCTGCAATTCGTTCACGATGCTTTGCACATCTCTGCCTTTGACATTGAAACCGACAATAATGCGGCGATGGCTGTCTTCGCGCTGTATCTGGTACGGTCCGGTTTCGATGGAAACATCAGCCAACTGGTACAACGGCACCTGCGTTCCGAGCGCTGTTGGTATTAAAAGATTCTGCACATCAGACAAATTATTCCGGTTGTTGCTTTGCAATTTTACCACGAGATCAAAACGCTTCTCGCCTTCAAACACCTGTCCTGAGGCTTTACCTGCAAACGCCGAGTTGAGCACGTTGTTTACTTCAGAAATATTGAGGTTGTATTGCGCAATGGCGGCGCGGTTGTAGCGCACGATGATCTGCGGCAAACCGGTAACCGGTTCCACATACAAATTGCTGCTGCCTTTCACGGTGCTTACAATTTTTGCGAGTTTGTCGGCATTGGCTGCCAGCGTGTTTAAATCTTCCCCGAAAATTTTACAAACCACGTCCTGCCGTGCGCCGGTCATCAGCTCGTTAAACCGCATCTGCACGGGATATTGAAAACTGGTGGTGATGCCGGGAACCACCTGCAAAGCGGCGGTCATTTTTTGCGAAAGCTCGTCAAATGTTTTTGCTGATGTCCAGTCTTTTTTATCTTTTAAAATTACCATCATATCGCTGGCATCCATGGGCATCGGGTCGGTAGGTACTTCGCCACTGCCGATTTTTGTTACCACTTTTTCCACTTCCGGAAATTGCGTTTTTAAAATGTGCGCCGCCTTCTGCGTGCTTTCAATGGTGGTGCCCAAACTGCTGCCGGTTAATACTCTTGTGTCCACGGCAAAATCGCCTTCTTCAATCTGCGGAATAAACTCGCCGCCAAGGTGATTGAAGATGATAAACGCAACGACAAACAGCGATACTACCACTGCAATAACCGTCTTTGGATGATGTAAAATTTTTTTCAAAGAGCGGATGTAAACGGCTTCTAACCGCAGCATCATTTTATCAGATAAAGTGAGCTTCGTTTTTACTTTTTTACTCAGCACCAGCGCGCTCATCATCGGGATGTAAGTAAGCGATAGCAGGAATGCGCCCAACAGCGCGAACGCAACCGTTTCCGCCATGGGGCGAAACATCTTTCCTTCAATACCTTCGAGTGTGAAAATGGGCACGTAAACAATGAAAATGATAATCTGACCAAACACCGCGCTGTTCATCATTTTACCGGCAGAATCGGTTACCACGCCGTTCATCTCATCCTGCGAAATTTTTTCTGTGGTTGCCTTGTCGCGGTGATGACCGGCGATCTGGTGCATCACGGCTTCCACAATAATGACGGCGCCATCTACAATCAACCCGAAATCCAGCGCGCCCATGCTCATTAAGTTGCCGCTTACGCCAAACAAATTCATCAGGATAATGGCGAACAGCATGGATAGCGGAATCACAGAAGCTACCAGCAACCCGGCGCGAATATTACCCAGGAAAAGCACGAGGATAAACACTACGATTAATGCGCCTTCCATCAGGTTTTTTTTTACCGTATGAATGGCGTTGTTAACCATTTTAGTGCGGTCGAGAAAAGGCTCTATCACCACGCCTTCGGGCAATGTTTTCTGAATCTCCGCCACCTTGGCTTTTACATTTTTAATCACTTCATTGCTGTTGGCGCCTTTCAGCATCATCACCACCGCGCCGCTCACTTCGCCTTTATCGTTGTAGCACATGGCGCCGTAGCGTGTGGCATAGCCGATGTTTACGTTCGCCACATCTCTTACAAACAGCGGAATGCCGTTGCCATCTGTTTTGATGATTATATTTTTGATGTCATCAATACTGCCCGTTAAGCCTTCGGTGCGGATAAACAAAACGGTAGGTCCTTTTTCAATGTAAGCGCCGCCAGTGTTCTGATTGTTGTTTTGCAAAGCCGAAAATACATCGTTGATGGAGATGCCAAACGACTGCAATTTGTTCGGGTCAACCGCCACTTCGTATTGCTTTAGCTTGCCGCCAAAACTGCCCACTTCCGCCACACCTTTTACGCCCAGCAGTTGCCGCCTTACAATCCAGTCCTGTATGGTGCGCAGTTCGGTTTCATTGTATTTGTTTTCATAGCCTTGTTTGGGTCGTACCACGTATTGGTATATCTCACCCAAACCTGTTGTTATCGGTCCCATGGTTGGCGTGCCAATGCCTTGCGGTATCTGTGTTTGCACCTGTTGCAACCGTTCGGCAACCTGTTGCCTTGCCCAGTAAACATCAACATTATCGTTGAAAACAATGGTTACAATGGATAAGCCCGCGCGCGAAAAACTGCGTTCCTGCTGCAGCCCGCTGATGTTGCTGTTGGCTTGCTCTATCGGGAACGTTACGAGGCTTTCAATATCGGTAGCGCCAAAAGCGGGCGCGATGGTAATTACCTGCACCTGATTGTTGGTAATATCGGGCACGGCGTCAATGGGCAACTGCTTCACCTGGAAAATTCCATAGATGATAAGCGCCACGACGAACAGCCCGATAATGAGTTTATTCTTTACAGAAAACTCAATTATCTTGTTTAGCATACTTCTCTCCCTTACTTCATTGTTTTAATTTGTTACACATCTGCACAGGCAGGCGCATAAGCCCGGCGCTTATGATTTTAACCGGAATAATAAAATGAATTAACAGCTTTTGGGAGGTTGCCAGATGGCAGAAAGATAAGCTGATGAAACGGAAGGTTGCTTATGAAAAGTACGATGGATTGACGAAGATTTTGTAAATGGAAATAAAACAAACTCGGGTTGTTGCTGCGTTATAAACTGAAGCGAGGCAATGTTTAACGCAATGTGCTCGTTGCCCGATTTAAAAGGCAATTGCATATCTGCCAGATAATCGGGATCGCTGGTGCTGCTATCGGCGTAATGCTCGTAAAGAAAATTAAAGATGGTGAGATTTTTATCAGCTATTTTATGAGCGTGATAATGCCCGAAAAGCAGCGGCAGCTTTCCAAGCTGAAACACTTCTGTTGTTGTCAGCAAATAGAGGACTAAAAAAAATATGGAAATACCGCGTCTCAATAATGCGAAGGTATAATGCAAAATTAAAATTGCCGAGTAAGATTGTTGACGGATTGCAAAAGAAATATAGAAAACGTTTTGCTGTTGCTGATTTGCCTGGCAGAAATAATGCTGACCGGATATTTATGATATTTGATATTTTGATAGTAAAGCTAAGCTGGTGCGGCGTTTTGATAACCTGTTTCAAATTCATTCGGGTATTGAAACGGCACTCTGTATATTACCAACCGCCTGATTTGACCTTACATTGATAGATCACGATGGAAGCTGGGGAACAATCAATTTAGGGACTCTCTAAAAACCTCCATTTTGACAGAAATTAATTTTTAAAAGCCTGCTGTTCTCTTCTTCCAGGTCTTTCAATCGTTTTACATCCGAGGCTTCCATACCACCATTATCTACTCTTCCAGTTGTAAAATGTAGCCTCACTGATGCTGTGCTCGCGGCAGAGTTCTTTGGTAGCTCTGCCTGCTTCCTGCTGCTTTAAAATAGCAACAATCTGTGTCTCGGTAAATCTTGAATTCTTCATCGTTTGCAGTTTAAAATTATACTTCTTTCTCTAATTCTAAACTGTCCGGTTTTTAGGGACACTTACAGTTCGCTACAACATAACATCATTGGGTTTTACCTGTCCGGAGAGTTCTTTCAAAGCTCTCCGGATGTGTAAATGAAAGTGAGACCCTTTTTGGCCAGCCCAATAAACATCTTTTGGAAACGCCGCTTACTTGTTGAGACATGATGCCGGAACGTTCAGATTTGTAACTTACTGGCTACGCAAGACAGGTAGGTTTAATTTTTGAATAACTTATTGTTGTATAAATCTATAACGGGTAAAGCAGGTGTTGCGAACACCACTCAGGAAGATGAAAGTTAACCGGCTGATAACCATTACGGTTTGTATAAGCATAGGATTGGTGGTTTGGCAGTTCCTGATAAGTTCGTTGCCGCTTTTGTTTCAATGGATTTTTTTTTCTGTTTTTGTATTTTTTATCGGCATTCCGCATGGTGCGTTAGACTTGTATGTACAACAAAAATCTGATCAACTATCCGGAAGAAAATTCCGAACGCTTTCTTTTATAGTGAAGTATTGTATCCTGATTTTGCTATACGTTTTTACCTGGTATTTGTTTCCCCTGACAGCCTTTGTTTTATTTGTTGTTATTTCATGCCTGCATTTTGGCGAAACAGATTTCTCTTTCTTTACCTCATCACCGGCAAGCAGCAGCCTCACCTGTTTTTTGTATAGTGTGTCTCTGTTACTCATCCTGCTGATACCGCATAGTAAAGAAGTATCCGTTGTGTTACTTCAATTGTTACCGGCTTATAAAAGCTTACCTGATTTTTTATTATCCATACAATTTTATGCGACTGTTATCCTTATCCTTGCCGGTGTTTGTATGATACTGGTTTTGACAATAGCCTTCATCGGGCAGAAGCTGCGTTTTAAAACGGGGGCTTTGCTGCAATTGCTGGTGCTGCTTACCTGTTGCGGTTTTCTGCCGTTACTTCCTGCTTTTGCCTTGTATTTTGTAGGTTGGCATTCCCTCATTTCGTTACAACAGATCGGGCAATATATAAAAAGCAGCAACACGGAATTACAGAATCATAATGTCGTGTTGCCGCTTTTAAAAAAGGGATTTCCTTTTAGCTTAATGGCGATTGCCGGTCTGGCAATCGCTGTTATTCTTTACTACTATTTTAAAGCATCGTTTCATCTGTTGCCATTGGTACTTGTTTTTTTGTCGGTCATTACATTGCCGCATCTGGGCGTGATGAACGAACTGAACAAACGCAAACCGGCGGCAGAATAACTAAGCCACAATGTGTTCTTTCATGGTACTGTCTTCAGGAAGTCTTTTTTCAATCAGTCGTTTGGCCGTTATATAAGCGATAAAGCCCAAGCCAACTTTATTAATGACATCGCCGATTGAAAACCCGATTTGTATATAGTTTACATCAACCGATTGAAAGGTTGATAAGATATAGCCGATCGGATAAATGCCCCAGGTAGTAACGGTGCTCAACGCCATTAGCTTAAAAGCATTTTTTTCTAAAGGATGAACAACATCTTTATATTTTTTCCATAACTGAAACAACAGAATTGGGATAATGACATAACCAATTGTAGAAATCGCACCCCAAATCAGCTTGTTGGCCACCATAATATTTCCATTGGCATCCAGCTGCTGTTCGCCAATATAGCCGGTTACAATCATAAATACATCAGCCAGCAACAAAACAGCAATAATGGTTTTTTCATGATGTGGTTGTATCCGTAACATGCTTACCATTTTCATTAATAATAAGGGCGTTGTAATAGTCCAATCCATATAACGAAGCTGACCGATGGCATTGTAAGCGTTGCGGAAAATCTGGTCGCGCTGGTTTTGATCAGACGTATGCGCAACGTCTTTTAGTGCATAGTGATAGAAATGTGAGATTAGTAAGTAGGAGATGCCTGCTATGGCAGCAATGATAGCTGAATAATATCGCGACACGCGATGTTCGGGCGCTACACTTGTTTTAGACAGATAAGAAAATAAAAAACTGGCCGCAAAGGCATAGGCTGATACAATAAGAAAAAAATAGGTAAGCATAGGCAAAATGCCTACGCTGCCTGCGGCAGGCACAAATGAATCTGAAAAATCCATAATGGTGTTTTTTGATGATGAGAAATACCAATGACATATTGCATCGGAGTGAAGTAGGCTAACCGATACATAGAAGGTAAAATCAGGCCAATCCCTTTTGTTATAACTTATTGTCAAGCCATATATAAAATAGTCCGGCTGTTTTACCGGGTTTATGGCTCTCTTGCTGGTGCAAGCGTTGCGCTTAACCTAATATCACAAAGCATCCGCTTTGTAAGTAAACCTAAGATGGCAGGCCAAGCAGGACGATGGCACGGGCAATGAGAAACTGATGATGTGGTGAGTGACTTTATCAGTGTTATTTGTGAGAAAAAATCAGTTTAATTCTTATAACAAATCATCATTTCAGAATAAACATTAACTGCTAATATCAATAAATTCAGATCATTTGCCTTCTTCATTTTCATTCATCCTTTCCCGTTTCCTTTCATCACAATCGCGTAACAAAACGTAAGCAACAACGTACCACCGGTAATATTATATTACCGTTCATAGCAATAACATGTACTATGCAAAACATAGTAGAAATTTTGCACTGAAATTAATACTGTTTTTATGAAACCGTTACTCGTTCTCCTCCTGTTATTTATGGCTGTTCAAAACAGCTATTCGCAAACTTCGCCAGCTACCATTACGGGAAATGTGAAAGCGGCCGGTAAAGCTGTGGATGCCGCCACGGTAAGCCTTTTGCAAGCCACAGATTCATCGCTTTTTAAGATTGTCATTACAGATAAAGACGGGCATTTTGCCTTTGAAAAAGCCATTGCCGGTAATCGCTATCTGATAAGTGTTGATGCCATTACTTTTCAAAAATATTACAGCCCCGTTTTTTCTGCCGGCGCCGGTCAAAACTTTACTTTGCCTGGTGTAAGTCTCATAGCGAAAGAGGCAACGACTGGTAATGCGGTTGTTGTTACCAGCAAGCGGCCGCTGATAGAAAATAAAATAGATAAAACCGTTGTAAACGTAGATGCGTCGGCCACCAACACCGGCTTAACGGCATTGGAAATATTGGAAAAATCGCCGGGCGTAACCATAGATAATAATGACAACATCAGCCTGAAAGGTAAGCAGGGCGTAATTATTTTAATTGACGGCAAGCAAACGTATCTGAGCGGGCAGGACTTGGCCAATTACTTAAAAAATCTGAGCGCCAACCAGATTGACCAGATAGAACTGATGAGCCAGCCTTCTTCAAAATACGATGCTTCGGGCAATTCGGGCGTCATCAATATCAAAACAAAAAAGACAAAAACGGCTGGTTTTAACGGCAATATTTCTGCCACCGCCATTTTTGCCAAATATTTTAAAACTACCAACAGCCTTAACCTAAACTGGCGTAAGAATAAAGTGAACCTGTTTGCCAATTATGGCTACTCGCGCTGGGAAGGTTTTAATGATCTTCACATAGACAGAAATTCGCGGGCAACCCGCGCTGCCAATTATGACCGTTACAGCTATCAGTTTACGCAAGGTCATTATAGCGGCCGGCCGCAAAACTTTAAGGCTGGCGCCGATTTTTTTGCCAATAAAAAAACAACAATCGGTGCGGCTGTTACCGGCAATATCCGGGATGATCAATTCGGCTCTACATCGCGGTCTGACATTTATGACAGCCTGAAAACATTTGTTCAGTACAACAGCGCAGCATCGCAAAATAAAAACACCTGGACAAACCTTGGCTTTAACCTCAATTTTCAGCAAAAGCTTGATACGAGCGGAACCGAACTGACAGCCGATGCCGATTATGTATTTTATAATGCCGGCGGCAACCAGTTTTCCAACAATTATTTATACGACGCCAAAAATATTTTGATTGATACCAAAGATCCCGCAAATCCGAACCCGTATCTGTTACGCGGGAATCTGCCTTCCGACATTGACATTTATACTTTCAAAAGTGATTTTCATCACCCGATGAAAAAGAACGCAACGCTGGAAGCCGGTATTAAACTGAGCTATGTGAAAACGGATAATGATGCGCGATATACCTTGTTTGATTCGTTGAATCCTAACGGCGGCATCTGGAAAACCGACACGTCGCGAAGCAATCATTTTATTTATAAAGAAAACATCAATGCGGCGTATGTAAATGTAAACAGGCAACTAAAAAAATGGGGCGTTCAGCTTGGCTTGCGCGCCGAGCAAACCATTGTTGACGGCAACCAGATGACGCAAAACGCAACGTTTCATAAGAACTATACCAAGCTGTTTCCCACCTCTTATTTTTCTTATAAAATGAACGACAGCAACACGTTTGCCTTGTCGTACGGAAGAAGAATTGAGCGACCCGATTACGAATCGCTGAACCCCTTTCAGGAACAGCTTGACCGCTATACTTACCAGCAGGGAAACCCGTTGCTGCAGCCGCAGTTTAGCCATAACATCGAACTAAGCTATAACTACAAAGGCGAGTTGAATGTATCGGTAAATTATACACATACGTCCGACATTATAAACGATGTGCTCATTAGTAAAAAATTGGGTAACGATTCTAATTACACCACGTTTCAAACTTCGCAAAACATAGCGTCGAGCGATAATGCCGGCTTATCGGTAAGCTACAACAAACATCTGCTGAAATGGTGGACGCTGAATGTATATGCAAACGCATTTACCAATCATTACAAAGGCGCGATTGACAATGAAGACATTGATGTAAACACAACGGCTTTTAACGGTAATTTAAGCAATCAGTTTACCTGGGGCAAAGGATGGAGCGGTGAAGTAAGCGGATGGTTTAACTCTAAGCAACTGGTGAGCAGCGCCATTTTAGCGCAGCCGATGGGCATGTTTTCTTTCGGCGCGGGCAAACAGATTTTAAAGGATAAGGGAACGGTGCGGGTAAATATAAGAGACCCGTTTGCGCTTGCTCGTTTTAAAGGCAGCACCAATTTAGACAAAGGTCTTACGCTTATTGACGCCAGGTGGGATAACCGGAGAGTAAACCTTACGTTCACCTATCGTTTTGGAAAGGCAAACAATCAGCCGTCGCGCCGCAGAAACACGGGCGCGGATGATGAAACCAACCGCGTAAAATCGGGTGGTCAGCAATAGCGTTTTCTCATAAGCATATATAACCGGCCTTCGTTTTTACGAGGGCTTTTATTTAGTATGAAAAAAAATATTAGAAGGAGATGTATTGAATATTGTGATATTGAAAGCCAGGATGAGATTGAATATTGATAATATGATTCAGACTGATTTCATTATTCAAATGATATAAAAAAAACGCAAGCCGGAAAGGTTCGCAAAAACAATCGCTTGTATAAAAAATTAGTCATGTATCACTTTGAATATTGTCTTACAGATTTCATCAAGAGGCTGTATCATATCTGTGTTCATCTGCGGCATCTGTGAGTGTTATTTTTTGAAACTGAGACAATACCAAAAACTCAAGTTCCGGCAAGTGAATTTCTCAGCCTGGCTACCAGATTCAACGCTTCTTTCGCTTTGTCTCCGATTGTTTTGTAATCTTTTTGTTTTAGCAATTCTTTACTGATGACTTTGCTGCCCAAACCCACTGCGCAAACACCGGCTTTCAGCCAGCCGCTGATGTTGCCTTCGGTTATTTCCACGCCGCCGGTTGGCATAAACAGCAAATCGGGAAAAATATCTTTGATGGCCGACACATACGATGCGCCCAAAAGGCTGCCGGGAAACAGCTTTACCAGCTTTGCGCCGCATTGTTCTGCCATAATAATTTCGGTAGGCGTTAAGCAACCGGGTATCCACGATATGCGGGCGTTTTTTGCAACGTCTGCTATGGCAGGAACAACACCGGGGCAAATGATAAAATCGGCACCGGCTGCGGCAAAGCGTTTGGCGTCGTCCACATTTTTTATGGTACCGATACCAAGCTTCATGTCAGGCATTTCCTGTTGGCATAGCGCTTTCATGGCATTAAAGTTCTCAAACGCGTAAGCGCCGCGGTTAGTGTATTCTACCGCTTTGATGCCTGCCTGATACAATGCTCTCAGCACCGAAACGGACACTTCTTTGTCATCATCATAATACAAAGGCAATATGCCCTGTTCCTGAATGGTTGCTATTGCATCGTCTGTTATTTGCATACAAACCGGTTTAGTATGTTTTCAATGTCTGCTATCATTTGTTTCGTGCTGTCGCCTGTTTCGTGCAATTTGCCAAATGCCGCCGCCGCTGCAAAATCTACCGTCTGCTGTAAAGAATAAGGCTGCCGCAAGCCGTAAATCAAACCTGCCATAAAACAATCGCCGCTGCCGGCTTTGTCTGCCGTTTTTTTACTGCAAAATTCCGGCGATACATGTTGTGTGTTGCCCGCGTCAACAGCACCGTAATACCGGATGCCGTTTTCTTCATCAAAGCGGAATGTTTGCGCAACGATGGTGCATTGCCTGAATTGCCGCCTGATTTCGCCTGCTGTTTGCGAAGCATGATGCAAATAGTTTTCTTTTGTTCCTTTTGCATGAATATCCGTATCAACGGCGATGTTCAGCAATGATTCCGCGCTCCAGAGGTTACCCATAATTACATCACAATGCGCTACCAGACCGGGCATTATTTCATAAGGTTTCCTGCCGTATTGCCACAGCTTTGCGCGGTAATTCAAATCAACCGAAATCATAATGCCTTTTTTTGTTGCCGCTTCTACCGCTTCTTTACAAACAAGTGCAAGAGTTTCGTTTAATGCCGGCGTAATGGCGCTGAAATGAAACCAGTCTGCATTCTGCAATACATTGTTCCAGTCAATCATGCCGGGTTGCAGTTGCGCAAAAGAAGAATGAGCGCGATCGTAAATAACCGCCGCATGTTTCAGGTCGCTGCCCTGCGGCATATAATATGCGCCGATTCGATTGCCTGCCTGGTAAATACCACTGTCGTCAATACCTTTTTGCCGCAGGTAAACGTGCAGGTGTTGAGATAATAAATTGTCGGGCAATGCGGTAATGTATTTCACCGGCATCTGCCAGTTGGCAAGCGCGGTAGCTACGTTTAATTCTGCACCGCCAACATAAACGGGCATCGCAGCAGATTGTATCCACTCGCCATTGATGTCGGGCGACAGCCGCAGCAACAATTCTCCGAAACAAACAATTTTATTCATGCGTTGTGTCGTGAGCTTTTTGCAAAGCGGTCTCATTTATATCAAACCCGAAATATTGCTTTGCATTGTAATAGCAAATATTCTGAATGATTTTGCCTGTCCATTCCATATCAGCCGGCAGTTCGCCGTTTTCAATTTCTTCGCCAAACAAATTGCATAAGATGCGCCGAAAATATTCGTGTCGTGGGTAAGACAGAAAACTTCTTGAATCGGTAAGCATACCAATAAAACGACTGATCAATCCCATGTTGGAAAGCGTATTAATTTGCTTTCTCATCCCGTCTTTCTGATCTAAAAACCACCAGGCAGATCCCCATTGCATTTTACCTGCCGCAGAGCCATCGTTAAAATTGCCTGTCATGGTTGCCATCACTTCATTATCGGCCGGGTTCAGGTTGTATAAAATGGTTTTGGCGAGCTTGTTTTTTTTATCCAGACTATCAAGAAACTTTGCCAGCGATGCAGCCTGCGGAACATCACTGACCGAATCCCAGCCGGTATCTGCGCCAAGCTGTTGCAGGGCGCGCGAATTGTTGTTGCGCAAAGCACCAAGATGATATTGCTGCACCCAGTTTTTTTCCTGGTCCCATTCGGCAAAATAAAGCAGCATGGCGCTTTTAAACACATGCTGCTGTTCGAGCGTAATTTCTTTATTCAGGCGCAATTGCACGAAGATGGCGTTTACATCGGTTTCGGTAAAATCTGCCCCATATATTTTCTCCAGGCCGTGATCGCTGGTTTTGCAACCCATAGCGGCAAAAAAATCGTGGCGGCTTTTTAATGCTGACAGGTAATCTTGAAAAGAAGTAACGGAAATATCAGAAACGGTTTCCAGCTTTTTTATATATTGATTAAACGCTTTTGTATTGCTTACATCCATCGCTTTATCGGGTCGAAACGCGGGCAGCACCGGTATTTCAAAGCCATCATTCCGCAACGTCTGATGATGTTCCAGCGTGTCGGTGGGATCGTCGGTGGTGCAAATAATTTTTACATTCATGCGACGCAGCAGATTGCGCACAGAATAGTCGGGCGAGTTTAATTTTTCGGCGCATTCACGGTAAATTTTTTCGGCGGTGGCGGGGTTTAAAATATTGTGTACCCCAAAGTATCGCTGCAACTCAAGATGCGTCCAGTGATAGAGCGGATTTCGCAATGTATAAGGTACGGTAGCTGCCCATTTTTCAAATTTTTCCCAATCGGTTTTGTTGCCGGTGCAGTAATCTTCAGAAACGCCGTTGGTACGCATGGCGCGCCACTTGTAATGATCGCCCGACAGCCATATTTGCGTCAGATTTTCAAACTGCGTATCACCGGCAATTTGCTGTGGCGATAAATGACAGTGGTAATCAATAATCGGCATCGGCGCGGCATAACCGTGATACAGTGATTGCGCCGTTTTATTCTGAAGTAAAAAATGGCTGTTGAGAAATGGTTTCATGTTGTTAATTGACATCAACCCAAACCCTTTTACAGGGAGTAGATAAAGAAACTATATTTTATTTTGTATCTGTTATCGAAGATATTAATTCCATCAAAGTTCTGCCAGATAAAAATTGCCGTAAAAAACCGGATACTTCACTTTTGAAACCCGGAAGTAAAGTTAAATCTGCACCCCACAAAACTGCATCTGCAAGGGTTTGCGCTACCACTTCTTCTGCCTCATTGTTGCTCCATATATTATAAAATCTTTTCGCTTCATCGTCTTGTATCAGATAAGTTTCCCCGTTTCTTTCGCCATAATAACTATTGTCTTTTATTAATACGGCTTTCATAAACAACAGATACGCTGCAAAGCCAAGCGCCATAAAGGCGGGCGGCTGTGAAGAAAGCTGATAATGTTTTACAATCAGAGGCACGCAGCGCGATTTCATTTTATTTGTGTATTGCAATGTGATGGTTATCCAGCGATGCTGAATAAACGGATTGGCAAACCGGTTGATAACGCTTCCGGCAAAATCATTGGCTTCCTGTTCAGCAATATGATTTGACGCAATGCAGGGAATAATTTCCTGATACAACAAATGGCTGAAAAACTGATTGAACGTCTCGTTTTTCATCGCCGCATTTACCACATCGAAACCGCACAAAAAAGCAAGCCCGCAACCAAAGGTATGCGCACCATTCAGCAATCGCAATTTCAGTTCCCTGTATTTTTGAATATTGTGGGTGATGATAACGCCATCATTGTTTTCGCGGAAAGATAATAATTGTTGGGTTCGTTCCTTATCAGTTTCAATCGCCCATAAATTATACGGTTCGCTCATAATGGCAAGCTTATCTGTGTATCCGAATGTTTGCGCAAGCTGCTGTTTGTCATTATCGGGCAAAAGGCCGGGCACAATCCTGTCAACAAGAGAATTGCACCAGTCGTTAGCCGACAGCAGCCAATGAATAAACGAATCTTCCAACTGATTGATTTTGGCAAGCTGCACAACGATGTCTTTTAATCTGACAGCATTGTCAACAATCAGCTCGGTAGGAATTATGATCATGCCGCTTTCTCCGCTGCCATCAAACGCTTTGTAACGGGCATATAAAAAAGCCAGTAATTTTCCCGGAAAAGACTGCGGCGGCAAAGCGTAAATCCTATCTGTCTCCAGCAAGGTGATGCCAACTTCCGTGGTATTTGAAATGATGATTTGCAGTTGCGGATTGGCAGCGCATTTCATAACCTGCTGCCAATTATCATTTGCATTTATAACCCGGCTGATGGCTGCATTTATATAATAGCTTTCCTGCAGTTCGCCTGCAGCAATGCCTTTGATGCAATGCGTATATAAATTATCCTGCGTTGCAAATTCATCGCCGTGTCCGCCACCGGTTGACTTTACAACTACAATTCTACCGTTAAAAAAACCATTGTTATTTGCATGATTGATATAGTAATCAGTAAGTCCGCGAAGCAGTACGCCGGTGCCAAACTGAAGTATTTTTTCGGGAAGTTGCCATACGTTATCTGACGGAAGACAAATGTTATGATAAGAAGCGAGCGATGGCAAGGCGGCTTTTTGCAACTGCATCATATAGAAGTAAAATGAAATGACTGATGTTGTTGAATATTTTGCCATTGTATAAGCATACAATCAGCTAATCAAAATACTTTTTTAAGTATGCATAAAAAGTTTTTTTATTTACGCCCTATTAGTGGCAAAATATCATTACCAACTGATAAAAGCTTCTGATTGGTTCAAAAGTCGGTCTTTTTTACAGTAAATCAATGACTGTAGGCAGGAATCTGACATCGTAAAATCAAATTTTGTAAAAAAGCAAAAGGCTTTGGAATGTTCCAAAGCCTTTTGCTTTTTTGTAAATAATATAATGAATTTTAGCTAATACCCGGGGTTCTGTGTTAAGTTGGGATTTAAACCGCGTGCGCTTTGCGGTATAGGCAGAATGGTATGATCGGCGGTAAGACCTGTATTGTACAAACCGTGTTTCAGACCATCGTGCGTTGGGCCGGGAGCGGGGTTGGGCACCGGATTAAAACTACCGTCAACCGTTCCGTTGGCTGCTTTTACAAAAGCGATTGTCTCATCTGTACCTGCCCGGCAAAGATTATAAAAAACAGAATATTCGCCGGTTAGCTCGTGCCGGTATTCGCTTAGTACCATTTGCAGCGGATCTGTAATTGGCTGTCCCGGCGTTCCGTCAAAATTGGCGCTGTCTTTCATCTCAGCCGGTGCTGTTCCGCCCCAGGCTCTGTCTCTTACCAGTTTCAGATCGGCCATGGCTCCGGGAACGTCGCCGGTGCGAACTTTGCATTCGGCTCTATCTAATAAAATTTCGGCATAGCGCAACATAATCTGGTTCTGATCTCCAAACAAATTGCTTTTTCCGTCTTTATTTGCATTTCCACCGGTAAGGTTTGGATCTCTCCATTTTTTAGAGCAATAATATCCCGTGCGGTCTTTTGTATCGCCATACCAGGGTTTTGTTAAAGTGCCTACCGTATTTAATATTTTCCCGTCGTCAGCCGTATATACCGGGTTGCCGGCGCCAAAGCCCTGTATCACCTGGTTGTATCCTTTTAATCCGCCCAGCGCGTTTATAATGCCCGGGCTGGCAAGTGTATCGCCGGGACCTACGATGGTGAGTAATTTGCGCTTATCGCCTTGCTGGTAAGAGTTCCAGAGTGCCGGGTTTCCATACGTATAACCTTGTCCGGTTAATTCCTGCGGCCAGTCGAAACTATCTATCCAGGCAATTTCGCCGCCGGGCGGGTTCCAGCTTCCGCCCCAGTCCTGAGGATCACCACCTTTCAGTTCAAACTGAATTTCAAAAAGAGATTCGTCGTTATTCTGGTGGTCGTATTCATTTACGTCGGCAAAATTTGCCAGTAAATGATAATTATTGGTAAGCTCAGGATTATTGAAAGCAGTAAGGGCGGCAGTATAATTTTTTAACCACATCTGCGCTGCACCTTCATAGCCGTAAGCTGCGCCTTTGGTAGCCCTGCCCAAATCAATCTGAGCCAAGTCTTTTTTTGAAAGCAACAGTTGCTCTGCCTGCTGCATATCAGCTACCACCTGAGCAAACACAGAGTCCCGCGATGCTCTTGGCGCTAACCCGTTAGAACCGGTTTTTAATTCCAAAGGAACGCCGCCGAAAGAAGCTGCCAGGTAATAATAAAAACTGCCCCGCAAAAAATAGGCTTCCCCCGTTAACCGATCGGCTAAGGCAGCATCGAGAACGCCTCTGTTTACGGCGTCCGGAATCACAAGAAGCGCATAATTGGCTCTGGCAATACCGAGGTAAGATTGGTTCCAAAGCGTTAAAATTGCACCAAAATCAGCCGGTATCTGGTAGTTGTTCCACACTACATCGCCGCCCCAGTTAAAAAAATCATGCGTTTCAAAATTAGCCCAGTACCAGATAGATTTCTTCAGAAGATCACTGTTCTGATAAGTATCATACACCGAATTAATTAAAGCGACAACGTCTGATGATTTTTCAAAAGCCGCGTCTGCCGGCGTTTGAAATGTGTTGGTTTGCTCCAGAAAGCTTTTTTTGCAGGCAATAAATACCAGCGGTGTTAAGGCAATACAAAAAGCTATAAGGATGATTGTTTTCTTGTTGAGTTTCATATTTTACAAATTTTCATTCTTACGTTAAAAAGTTACATTTAATCCTACCGTATAAAATTTTGAAGTCGGGTATGTGCCATTGTCCACACCATTTTGCGTGGCATTGCCATTCTGTATTCCTATTTCAGGGTCAAGACCGCTATAATTTGTAATGGTAAAGAGGTTTTGTGTGGAAACATAAACCCTGATTTTTGAAATGGAAGCTTTCTGCATCAGAACGCCCGGTAACGTATATCCGATGGTAAGATTTTTTAATCTTAGAAAACTGCCGTTTTCAACCCAAACGCTGGAGGGGATATTGCTTCCAATGGCATCGTCATTTGCGGTAGCTCTGGAATATCTGTTCGACGGGTTAGCGGGTGTCCATCGGTTGTCGAAATATTCCTGGCTTACATTTTCTACCCCTTCCGAGCCGCGTTTCTGAAAACTTTCCAGGCTGCTTTCTACATAATTCAGCAGTTTATTTCCGTAAACACCATAGAAATAAGCATTAAAATCGAACGATTTATAAGAAGCGTCTAAGTTTAGCCCGCCATAAAATTTGGGTTGCGGACTGCCAAGTGCTACCCGGTCAGAGTCGGCACTTACAAAGCCATCGCCGTTGAGGTCAGCAAAATAGCGGTCGCCGGGCTGAGCAGTTCCCTTCCAGTAAACGCCGTTCGGCGATTTTGCATTTAACGCATCAATCTGCGCCTGCGTTTGAAAAACGCCCAGCGATTTATAGCCATAAAATTCACCTACCTGACCACCAACATAAGAACGGCTAAATTCGCCCCAGCTTTGCCCGGTTAACCCAAGCCCGCCAAAATTCTGCACATAGTTTGTTCCTGAAGTGATGCTGGTAAGCGTATTCTTATTTGTTGTTACCGTTACGCCAATGCCATACTGAAAATCTTTTCCCCGGTTTCCGTTATAATTCAGGGCAAACTCCGCGCCCCTGTTTTTCATGCTGCCTACATTACGCGTCTGATACAGAAAACCGGTTTGCGCGGGGGAAGCAAGTGTTAGCAAAAAGTCTTTTGATTTTCTGTTATACCAGTCAAATGTAAACGTAAGAGCGCCCTGTAAAAAGCCTGCATCCAGACCAATATCGGTTTGATAATCTGTTTCCCATTTCAGGTCGGGGTTAGACGGCTGTGTTGGCGCAATACCGGTTTGATATATTTTATCAAAAGGATACCCGTAGTTGTCTAAGCCGCCGCCATTGTAATTAGCAGCAAAATTGCCTGCATACAAAGCCTGGTACTGGAACAATCCAATGGACGACTGATTGCCAACTACACCATAACTGCCCCTGATTTTAAGATCAGACAACCAATCGGCTGTTTGTAAAAAAGATTCCTGTTTCACTCTCCAGGCAATGGCACCGGATGGAAAAACACCATATTTATGGCCGGTATCAAATCGGGAAGATCCGTCTCTTCTAATTGTGCCGGTAATCAAATATCTGTCATCGAAATTATAAGTGAGTCTTGCAAATTGAGATTCCAGCGTATAAATGTTTTCGCCATTGCCGTATTGATCGAATTTCAGGTTGCTAACCTGACCGATATCACGCACAAGCCTGTTGGGTGGAATGCCGCCGGCACCCATTAACGTATTTGTATTTTTTTGGGCCGATAAACCGCCGACAAAATTGATGGTGTGTTTGCCAAACGTTCTGTCGTAATAAATCGTGTTCTCCCAAAGCCATTCAAACGTCTGATTGAGATTCTGATGATAAAATGCGGTTGCAACAATTGATCCCGGGTATTGTATGTTTGCCCGGTTGTCTTCCGGCTGAAAATAAGAGCCTGAGAAATTGCTGGTGTTTACGCCTGCCAGCGTTTTTATCCGAAACCCGTTGAACGGCGTAATTTCCAGTGATGTATTAGCCAGCAGATAATTGGTTATGTTTTTATAATCATTTGTCTCAATGCTATAAAGCGGGTTGCTGAATTTAAATACATTGGAATTTTGCGGATTAAAAAATCCGTAATTGCCATTGCCGTCTTTTATCTGGTAAGTCAGCCGGTTGCCGCTGTCGAGTGTTGGCGGATTAACGGCTAATTGAAACAGCGATCCGGTTCCCAACGGGTTATTGGCATCCTGATACGTATATTTAGCGCTTGTTGAAGATTTAAGCCATTTTACAGGCGTATAATCTAAGTTCAGATCCAGATTTAGCCTTTTAAAAAAAGAGCCGGTAACAATGCCTTTCTGATCGTAATAGCCGACAGACACGGCGGTTTGCATTTTGTCGGTACCGCCCCGGATGCCAAAGCTGTAATTCTGCGTCAGACCTGGGCGATACAGCGCATCCTGCCAGTCAACGCTATGCAGCGCATCCGGCGTTTTCCAGATTCCCAGTCCGTGATATGAACCTGTTGAATCTGCAGCTTCAACCTGGTTAGACAGTGTTGCAAAATCGCGGGCGTTTAAAATGTCGTAGTTTTTGGGCGTATTTTGAAATGCATTGTAAGCATCCAAAGAAATCTGCACTTTACCTTTTATGCCTCTTTTTGTAGTGATGATTACCACGCCGTTTGCCGCGCGAATGCCATAAATAGCCGTTGCGGAGGCATCTTTCAGTACATCTATCGAAGCAATATCGCTTGGGTTGATATTGTTTATTCCCGTGCTTACCGGATAGCCGTCAACCACATACAACGGTTCGTTGCCATAGCTGGCAAGGCTGCCGGTGCCTCTGATTTGCACCGAAATATTACCACCCGGTGCGCCATCATTATTGGTTACCTGCACACCAGCGGCGCGCCCCTGCAATGCCTGTGAGGCCGAAATAACCGGAACTTTTTCAATCGTAGCTGCGCTAACGCTGCTTACCGAGCCGGTTATATCTTTTCGCTTCTGCGTGCCATAGCCGATAACCACTACCTGCTGCAGCGATTGCACATCAACAGCAAGGGTTACAGATAAGGTGGTTTGATTGTTTACCGCAACTTCCTGCGCGGTAAAGCCTACCGCACTAATAACCAGCGTGGCGTTGCCGGCAGCACTAATAGAAAATCTGCCGTTGTCGTCCGTGGTGGTGCCGGTTTTGGTTCCCTTCACCTGAATGCTGGCGCCGGCAAGCGCGCTATCGCTTACGCCCGTGGTTACACGCCCGGTTATTTCTCTGTTCTGTGCCTGAATGCTTTCTGCGGCCAGAAAAAGCAAAACAAACAACAATGCATATTTCAGAATGCATGTTTTGAAAATAAGGAACTGATTTTTCATCTTTCTTGAATGTTATGAATGATTAAATCAAAGGAACTGAATGGGATTATAAATAATTAAAAACCAACAGATTAGATAGAAATATAAAACTGCCCTGTCAATAGAGCCAAATGCAATCAGGTAGAATTCATACGCAGCAATTTTTTAATCAGTATTTGATGTAAAGCGCAATTGGTTTATTTTGCTGCTCATCTAAAAATTCCGGTCTTCAGAAAGGGCATCCCGTTTTATATTCAATGAATAACAAACCAAAAAGCAATTTTTATTTATCAGCAATCTAAATTCATATATAGGCAATCACACAAATCATTCATTTCTTACCGGTCATGCCATTCACAAAATGCGTTACCGGTATTAACATGCAAAGAGCAACAAATTCTTATTAAAAGCTGCACTTCATTGAAATAATATTTTTAAATGCTAAAAAAATACAGGAATGCGACGGGATTAATATGGCTTTGATTTGCATTCAGGCCTTATCTTTTTAGTTATGATTTTTTTGTTGCAGTATGTTTAAAATAACACTAACAACAAGCCGGATTGTTTAAAAACAATACAGAATTGTTGAATGCAGACAGAGAGATAAATGTAAAATAAAATGGCTTTACAATCTTTGCAAGCGTTTCTTATATTGTATAAACAAAGGTGATGTACTGAATTTGGGTTAAAATGATACAGGCTATTGGAAAAATTATATCATACTTTTCTAAAATGCGCTCCAGCAATGATGCGTACAGATTAAACGCTGCTTTTTTCTTCCCATATCTGCACCAGATGTACCAGCGTTTCAACGGCTTTGTTCATGTCTGTAACGCCTATCCATTCGTGTCGGCTGTGAATAGCCTGCATACCGGTAAATAAATTCGGGCAGGGCAAACCCATAAAACTCAGGCGGCTGCCATCTGTACCGCCGCGTATCAGTTCTTTTTTCGGCTGCAAACCGGCACGCTTTACCGCTTCTTCCGCATAAGAGATAAGCATCGGATATTGACTGATAATTTCCTTCATATTGCGGTATTGTTCCGTTACCGTAAACTGCATCGCCGCTTTCGGATGTTTCTCCAACACTTTTTTTGCAATGGCTTGCAACCTTTCTTCATGTTTGGCAAGCATTTCCGTATCAAAATCGCGGATAATAAAATTGATGGTCGCCTGTTCAGCCAGCCCGCCAACGGCAACCGGATGCACAAAACCCTGCCGTTTTTCCGTGGTTTCGGGGCTCCATTCATCTGTTGGCAAAGCCGCTAAAATTTCACCCGCAATCTTCAGCGCATTTACCATTTTGCCTTTTGCATAACCGGGATGCGCAATTACGCCGTTTATCGTAATGAGCACACCGTCGGCGCTAAAGGTTTCATCTTCTATCGTGCCAGCTTCGCTGCCGTCTAATGTATATGCGAATGAAGCGTTTATTTTTTGCAGGTCAATGTTTGCCGTGCCTTTGCCTACTTCTTCATCGGGCGTAAACACAATCTTTATGTCGCCATGTTTGATATCAGAATGAAGCATCAGATAATTTGCCATATCCATAATTTCCGCCACGCCGCTTTTGTCGTCACTGCCCAATAAAGTTAAGCCGCCGGCGGTGATAATATCGCTGCCAATATGTTCTTTCAGATACGGATATTGTTCGGGTGAAATTACCTGCGTTGCATCATCCGGCAACGTAATCATTTTGCCGTCGTAGTTTTTATGCAGCAAGGGTTTTATGTTGGTACCGCTGCAATCGGGCGCCGTATCTACATGACTGCAAAAACAAATAACCGGCACTTCTTTATTTGTATTGGAAAAAAGAGAGGCATATACATAACCATATTCATCGGCATGTGCATCTTCAATACCCATTTCTTTCAGTTCCTGCGCTAACAAATTACTCAGATTTTTTTGCTTTTCCGTTGTAGGAAATGTATGGCTGTCAGGATTGCTTTGCGTGTCTATCTGCACATAACGCATAAAGCGTTCAGCCGCAGTAAAATGGTAGTTATCGAACATTGATTATAATTGATTTTTTATTTGGGAGAAAGAAAGTTACGCTGTAACAACAAAAAAGGCACTGATATACAATCAGCACCTTTTTCTCTTTCGCCACTCTGTCACTATTCCCGCATTCACATTAATTATATTTTTTTTCCTGACCTTCTATGCTGTGATCGCGGTTAGAAGACTGCACTTCCGATTGCGGCTGCTCTTCCGAAGGTTCGCCACCGGTTATTTCTTCTTTTTTGTGATGATTTGACTTTGGCTGGTTTTTGCCATCGGCTATAAAACCCTGATTGCTCTGATTGCTGGCGCCTTGTCCTGAGGTTCCATTTTTATTGTTGCTTCCGCGTCCTGACATAATCGTTATGTTTTAAATTGAAATGATTTAAACTCATTACACTGTCGCATGAATTGTGCCACGGATGAGGCTGTGAAGTTTGAGGTATAAGGTATGAGGTATGAGCTGATAGCTATCAGCCAATACAGATAAATGGGTGTAATCGATGAAATTGAATGAGAGTGCTTTTAACAGACAACTCAAACCTCAAACCTCAAACCTCAAACCTCAAACCTCATATCTCACCCACTTCAACATCTGCTTCTGCATACTTGCGCTCGCCAATCTGCTGCCGCCACATGGCATAATACAAGCCGCGTTCGGCCAACAGTTGCTCATGCGTTCCGGTTTCGGCAACGCGACCTTTCTCAAGCACATAAATTCTATCGGCGTGCATGATAGTGCTTAACCGGTGCGCAATTAATACCGTAATCTGATTGCGTTGCGCCGATACGCGTTTGATGGTGCTCGTAATTTCTTCTTCGGTAATGGAATCCAGTGCCGACGTAGCTTCATCAAATATTAGCAGCCGCGGATTACGCAGCAAAGAACGCGCAATACTGATGCGCTGTTTTTCGCCGCCGCTTAATTTTAATCCGCCTTCGCCTAACATCGAATCAATTCCTTTTTCGGAACGTTCCAGCAAGCCCTGGCAGCTTGCCTGGTATAAAACTTCTGTTACATCTTCATCGGTAGCCGACGGATTTACAAACAGTAAATTTTCTTTAATGGTGCCGGCAAACAATTGCGTGTCCTGCGTTACAAAACCAATCTGACTGCGCAGCTCATCAAAATTTACATCTTTTTCGCTCACACCGTTGTAGTAAATGGTTCCTTCCACCGGGTGATACAAGCCAACCAGCAATTTTACCAACGTACTTTTACCCGAACCGGACGGACCGACAAAGGCAATGGTTTCGCCATCGTTTACCGTGAAACCAATATCGTCTAACGCTTTGTATTGCGCCGTTCTGTATTGAAAGGAAACATGACTGAATTCCAGGGTTTCTATCTCGCCAACGTGTTCGGGGTGTTCCGGTTTGGGCTCAACCGGGCGTTCCATGAGCGTTTCAAAATTGTTTAATGATGCCTGCGCTTCGCGATACGATAAAATGATGTTCCCGATTTCCTGCAGCGGCGTAAAGATGAAGAAGCTGAAAATCTGCATCGTTACCAGTTGGCTGGCATCCATTACTTTACCGTAAATGAGATACATCAAAATAAATAAAATCAATTGCCGGAGCGTATTTACAAACGTTCCCTGAACAAATGAAATGCTGCGCACGCGCTTCACTTTATCCAATTCCAATCCTAATATTTTGTAGGTATTTTTATTCAGCCGATCTACTTCTTGTCCTGCCAGTCCAAGGCTTTTAATCAACTCAATATTGCGAAGCGATTCTGTGCTGGCACCCGCCAGCGAGTTGGTTTGCGTAACGATAGATTTCTGAATGGTTTTTATTTTCCGGCTTAAAATTCCGGTAACCCAAACCAGAATGGTAATGCCGCCAAAATATACAAACGGCACCGACCAGTTGATACGCGCCGAATAAATGGAAATAAACACTACGCCAACCAGCACGCTAAACAACAGGTTTACAAAGTTGTTGATAAACTTTTCGTTATCGGAGCGCACTTTGGTAAGCGTGCTTAATGTTTCGCCGCTGCGCCGGTCTTCAAAATCGGCATAGGGCAATTTCATTACCTGCCGCAGACCAACGGTAAAAATTCTGGCGCCAAATTTTTGCACAATGACATTGGTAAAATAATCCTGGAAGTTTTTGGCAATACGGCTTACCATGGCCACGCCGATTGACATGAGCAACAGCCACATGACGGGTATGGCAAACGTTTTAAAAACCGGATACGATTGCGGATGATTTTTATAGTCGAAAGCCAGGTTTACCAGCTTTCCGAAAATGATGGGATCGAGAAGTGAAAAGCTGGTATTTACGGTGGCTAAAAAAAGAGCCAGCGCCACCAGCCATTTGTAAGGTAATAAGTATTTGTATAATGTTTTCATTGTTTGCCGTGCTTGTTTTATAGAAGGATAAAAGTAAGACGCAAACGCAACCGATAAAAAGACAAAGATTTATAATGACAATTCTGTGAAAGAAGAATGAGCAGATCCGAGTAAGAAAATGTATGTCTATAGCCAACGTTTTGTGAACAATTAAAACTAAAACAGTATTTAGCTGAAATAAAAATTGCACTGTTGTTGCAGTCTTTATATTTGCAACCTTATTGCAACTATTGGAACGCAATCTCATCATACGAAAACTGAATGCGGCAATTTTATTATTGCTTTTTCTCTATGGCTCTACACCAAAGCAGTTTTTGCACGATGCGCTTGCCAATCACAAAGATGAAATAACGGTTGACAAATGCGCTTCGCAAACCACCGTTGCCAAACTTCCGGTGTATTGCCATTGCGATAACATTGTTGTTTCATCGCCTTTTGTTAGTCATGCCTCAAGGGTAGTAATTGCTTTACCAACTGTTTTTATATCTTTTCAATATCATAATACCGATGTTTATCGCCTTCTCCATTATTCTCATTACCCGTTGCGTGGTCCGCCTTCCTGCACCCCTCTCTTTGTGTAAGTAATTTCTTTTTATCGCTTCCCGAAAGGCTTGCAACTATTGTGTTGCAGCATTATCATCATGTATATAAAATTGTTTACAGCAATCATGCTTTGCCTGATTGCACGTGTGGCCGCCGCGCAGTCATGTCACCTCACTGTTAACGGAACGGTGCTCGATGGCACACAAAAACTATCTGGCGCTGCCATATCGTTGAACCGAGCCGACAGCATTGGAACAGACACTACCCTTATTGCCAGCAATAAGGGTACATTCAACATGGCTGCCCTTTGCGCCGGCCGTTATAGCATTCGTATCAGCTATGTAGAACACGACACACTGCAACAATGGCTAACGCTTGATGCCGACACGACCATCGTGTTTTCTTTATTAAAAAAAAGCAATCAACTGGCGGGCGTAACGGTAACCGGCGTATTGCAAAAGCGTGACCAGATTGCAACATTATCTACCGCCGATATCAAAGGCGAACAGCTTTTTCAGACAAGGGGCGCTACTTTAGGTGAAAGCCTGAAAGCGATAGCCGGACTCAATTCGATACAAACCGGACCGTCCATTTCAAAACCGGTGATACACGGTTTGCATAGTAACCGCGTATTGATTTTAAACAATGGTGTACGGCAGGAAGGACAGCAATGGGGAGCTGAACATGCACCGGAGATAGATCCTTTTATCGCTTCTAAAATAACAGTGATAAAAGGTGCCGTTTCTGTACGTTACGGGTCTGATGCTTTGGTGGGTGTTGTGTTGCTGGAACCGCAGCCGCTGGCACCAAAAAAATCGCTGGAAGGCGAAGTAAATATAGTAGGCGCATCCAACGGCAGAATGGGCGTGGCTTCTGCTATGCTGCAAGGTAAGTTTGGTAAAAAATTGGAAGGCTTAAGCTGGCGCGCGCAAGGCACTTTAAAACGAGCCGGCAACTTTCGCGCAGCCAATTACTATTTAGAAAATACCGGGCTTTCTGAAAGTGATTTTTCGCTAACTACTTCTTACCAAAGAAAGAATTTTGGCATTGATGTTTACTACAGTGAGTTTCATAACAAGATTGGCATTTTCTCCGGTTCGCATGTAGGCAATGAGCGGGATCTGGACTCTGCGTTTAAACGTCCGGTTCCTATTACGCCGTCTTATTTTACTTACAAAATAGATCGCACTTATCAAAATGTAACGCACGATTTACTAAAAGCTGATGCCCACTATAATTTTAGTAACGGCAGCCGGATAGAAGCGGTATTCGGCAGCCAGAAAAACCTGCGGCAGGAATACGATATTGACATTCCTTATTCGTCTGACCCAGCCGTGCTGAAAGCGCCGCAAATCAGCTTTGAAATCAAAACACAAACGCTCGATCTGATTTATGAACAGGCGCATAAAAACAACTTTGAAGGCAGCTTTGGCATCAATACAGAAACGCAGGGTAATGTGTTTAAAGGCATTCGTTATCTCATTCCCAATTTCAGGAATTATGGCGGCGGTGTGTTTGGTATTGAAAAATGGACAAAAAACAATCTGACGCTTGAAGCCGGTGCAAGGTACGACTATCGCTGGCTGCGCGTATATCGCATCAACAACAGCACGTTACAAACTTATAACAACACATTGCGGTATAACAATGCAACCGGCACCATTGGCGCTTCTTACCGTATCGGAACTAAGTTTTCTGTTAACGGAAACATCGGCAGTGCCTGGCGTGCGCCAGGCATCAGCGAGCTTTACATTGATGGCATTCACCTGAGCGCAGCTTCTTACGAAAGAGGCGATTCTACGTTGCAAAGCGAGCAATCGTACAACTTCACCGTATCAGCCAAATACGAAAGCAACAAGCTGGCAGGCGAGATTGTTTTGTACGATAACATCATCAATAATTTTATTTACGCAAAGCCATCGCTACAGCCCATTACGCTTATTAGCGGCAGCTATCCTTACTTCAAATACACGCAGGAAGATGTGAACCTGAAAGGCATTGATGCCGATATTACATACAAGCCCGTTAAACAGCTTTCCATAGAATCAAAAACATCGCTTTTATGGGCATGGAACCGCACCATACACGATTACCTCATATTCATGCCGGCTAACCGTTTTGATAATACCATCAAATACATGGTAGATAAATTAATGGGTGTAACAAACGCTTACATCAGCCTGCAAAATGTAAGTGTGGCAAGGCAAAACCGCGTGCCGCCCAACAGCGATTATGTAGATCCGCCGGCGGGATATTCTTTATTTAACGCCAACATTGGCTTTACAATGATGATTGGTAAAAAGCCGCTGAACATTGATTTGGGCGCTTACAACCTGACCAATGTATCGTACCGCGATTACCTGAACCGCTTCCGTTATTATGCCGACGATCTGGGCATAAACATCGTATTAAAAACAAGAATTTCTTTTTAAAAATCAAGCAAATTTTTTATCAAAAAAAAAGTAAACTATGAAAAAGTTAGCAACAATCGTGATGACGTTTTTAGTGCTTACAATGACGTTCGACGCCTGTAAAAAAAATGAGCAAACCGTATCGCCGCCGGCACCGGGCAATGAATTTTTAACAACGGCACGGCTTATTGTAACCAATGCCAACGATGCCTCCGATGTGCAGGTGGCTACTATTACCGATGAGACCATTATACCCAATCCGCCGGACAGCATCAACAATCCCAATCTTACACTGAAAGCCAACAGCACCTACAACGTGCAGGTTTTATTTTTAGACGAAACCAAAATACCTGTGGGCAATGTAACAACAGATATTTACGACCGCCGCAATTATCATTTGGTTTGTTTTGAAACATCGGGAGAAAATCTTACGGTAACGCGCACTGATTTGGATACCAACAACCCACCCCTCGAGATTGGCTTGCAGGATAAGTTTGTAACCGGAGCAGCCGGCACCGGAACGCTGAACATGCAGCTCCGCCATCAGCCTAATGCAAAGAATGGTGATTGCGCACCTGGCTCAAGCGATGTGGATGTAACGTATAACATTACCGTTCAATAATCATTATTCACAATACAAGGAAAATTAAATACATGAAAAAAATATTAGCAGCTTCTCTTATTGTTTTAACCGCTTTTTCGGCGCAGGCGCAGAAAGACACAAGCGGCACAAGCGGTATCTCTATTTCGGTAAATGGCGGTATTGCAAGCCCAACGGGAAATTTCTCCAAAGGAGATTATGCCGATTTTAAATCGGGTTTTGCCAAAACAGGCGGGCATGTGAATATTTCCGCCATTTATCACATCAGCAAAATGTTTGGCATCAACGTGCTGGGCGGTTATTCGCAGTTTCAAACCAAGAACGCGCAAAGCCTTGCCGATGGCTATAAAGAAGACAGTGGCACCGACAGTACTACACTTTTCACAAAAGGACATACAAGGGTATTCAGCATTCTTGCCGGACCATATGTGAGTGTACCCTTAACGGATAAACTCGGTCTTGATATCAGAGTCTTGGGTGGTTACACTCATACACATCTTGCAGGCTTCCAGGTGTTCTATGAAGATTACACCGATAATGTGATGACACAACGGGAAGCTTCCAAAGGCTCGTTTGGTCTGCAGGGCGGATTGGGTCTGCATTATGACATCACGCCGAAATTGTTTGTACAGTTAAATGCCGATTACTTCTGGAGCAAGCCGGATATTGACATCAGCTATGATAATTTCATTGTAAATTCCGGCAGACGGTTATCTAATTACAAAGAAGCTATAACCGGCATCAATGCCACGGCTGGCATTGGTATCCGGTTGTTTTAAAAAAGTAACACGGATCAATGATTGTCTCTGTAAATTATTGATCCGTGTTTTATTACACCTCTTCATAACTTTAAATGTAAGGCATTGATCGCGCTGTATTTTTTTTCTATTAATAGCACGAAATTGTTTGATTGAATTTACTTCGGCGGGCCTTGCTTGGAATGATAGAAATGAATTGGTA
This sequence comes from Ilyomonas sp., assembly GCA_965219515.1. Lineage (GTDB taxonomy): Bacteria > Bacteroidota > Bacteroidia > Chitinophagales > Chitinophagaceae > Ilyomonas. The sequence continues at coordinate 3,165,035 of OZ244776.1, read as the reverse complement.
AACTCTGTTTGTACCATGACGATGGAGCAGCAAATATTAAAAGAATACAAGATTGCCATTACCGGACAGCGGCTTTCGCTTCTTGCTGTTTTTTTGCAAAACAACGAGCCGGTTACCCATAGCTTGCTTGAAAAAAGAGCGAACCGCACAATCAGCCGTTATACGGTGTACAGGACATTGAAATTGTTTCTAAATAAAGGATTGCTGCATTCGCTGCCTTCGGAAGACGGCATTATGAGATATGTGCTGCAGGTAAACAATATATTCAAGCAATCGCATAACCATGTTCACTTTATATGTCGCGATTGTGGTAAGATTTATTACTTACCGGATACGCCTTTGCCAAAAATGACATTATCAAAAGAATTTAACGCTGAGGCAATCGATGTAATCATTAAAGGCATTTGCACTTCCTGTAAATAAAGAGCAGGACAAGGCAGAATAAAAAATAGCTGGCTCAAAAGAGAGAAACAACTTTTTCACTTGGTTCCTGATGCTATGCGGTGATAATGTTGGGTTCCGGCATCGTCTTCTATAAAGAACAGGGCATTGTCGATAAAATAACAGGTTCTGTATTTTGGTTTTTAAATTCAGGAATTCTCAATCATTATCCTTCTTACTTCTTCTCCGCCACCGCAATCTTTGAATCTGCCGTTCCATAATATAAAAAATAGTGATTGTGAAACTGCGCCAGACCTTCAATAAAGCAAACATTATTTACTTCGCCGGTTAGCTCATATACCTTTTCAGGCTTCATAAAATAATCATCTAAGCGATGAACAATTTTTGTCGGATCATTTTTATCAAATAATACCTGACCAGTTGTATAAGTGCCTTCTTTTAAATCTTTATCTCCGCCGGGCGGCATGCGGCGGCTGTTATATAACAACAAAATTCCTTTATTGGTTATCATCGCCGGCGGTCCGCTTTCTACCAGATCATTATCAAATTTATCATCTCTTGTCGGCACGGCAATTTGTAAATCCGGCACTTTTTCGGCAACGCCCCGTAACGCAACCGGCGGCTTACTGCCCGGCTGCATTTCAACCGGCATCCAGTTGATTAAGTCATCAGAAGTTGCCGCCCAGATAAACAAATCGCCCCAATACATCCAATACTTTCCGTTGATTTTTGTAGCTGTTATTTTTCCGTTTTGATAAGTAGAAACGATAGAACCTGACTTGCTCCATTTGTCAACATATTTTCCGCCGTAAGCCCTGGCAAATACAGACCCGTGTTTCGTCCAGTGCATCAGGTCCGGTGAGGTGGCAATCAGCAGTCTTGCGGTGGTTCCGTCATACGCCGTATAAGTCATGTAATACAGCCCGGCGCTATCCTGCACCACGCGCGGATCTTCGCAGCCGCCCTGCCATTCCCATTTTTTATACGCATCGTTTTTCGGATATAAAACCGGAGACGGATAACGGGCGAAATGAATGCCATCGGTGCTTGCTGCCAAACCGATTCTTGATGTGCCGGTTGGCTTGCCGATGCTGTCCTGCGCGCGATACAGCATAAACACCGTATCGTTGCGAACGGCAATAGCGGGGTTAAAAACATTCTTTGCTTCCCATCCGGTTACTTTATGCGTAATGGGATCGAGAAAGGTATTATCGCCCGGTTTTAAAATGGGGTTGGCATTATCAATTTTTACAAAGGGAAGCAAAGCCCAATCGGGATAAGTAACAGTTGCTGTTGTTGCCGAATCTTTGCTTTCTGTTGTTTGATTTGGCGATGACCGGCAGGAATATAAACAAACAGCAACCGAGATAACAATAAAGAAAGAGGATGGTTTCAAAAGGCTTTTATTTTGTGTTAAGTACCCTGTCAAAATTAAATAGAATTAAAGACGTTAAAACAGTGTGTCAAGAAAAATCAAAGAAATAGTACTAAGCAAAGAAGCTAAGCAAGCGTTGGAACATCTGTATAAAACGGAATCAAACCACAGTTTTCGTCAGCGCTGCAAAATGGTTTTATTAAAGTCAGAAAGCTACACGACTAAAGACATTGCTGTTATTTCAGGCAGCAATATGGCAAGTGTTTATAATTGGCTGAACCGTTATGACAGCAATGGCATAACAGGGTTACGCACAAAGCCAGGACAGGGCAGAAAACCGATATTGGCAGAAGAACATGTAAGTATAGTAAGAGCAGCCATAGAACAAGAGCGGCAACGATTATCACAAGCCCGTCAGATTGTTGAAGAAAATACAGGCAAAAAGATGAGTAACGAAACGCTTACGCGTTTTTTAAAAGTCATCACTGCCGTTACAAGCGAATAAGAAAACGACCTAAAGGCGGATGTGATAAAGAATTTTATGACTATAAATTACAGGAACTTCAGTTATTAGAACAACGTTATGGCAAGTCAGAAATTGATTTGTATTATGGCGATGAGGTACAAATATCAGAAGAAGGCTATGTGCCTTATGGCTGGCAGTTTACAGATGAAAACATTAGTATAAAGTCAGCTAAAGGCAAGCGTATCAATTGTTTTGGAATCATAACAAGAGAGAATCAGTTCGAGCATGCGACCACTTACGAAACCATTACCACCAACTTTATCATCGAAAAAATAAATGAGTTTTCTTATCAGATAAAAAAGCACACGGTTATCGTATTGGACAATGCAAAAGTTCATCAGTCAAAAGCAATGAAAGCCATGCAAAAAGTATGGGCAAAAAGGCAATTATTTATTTTTTATCTGCCGCCTTACTCACCCCATTTAAATATTATTGAAAGACTTTGGAAAGAAATGAAAGCCAGATGGATACAAACCAAAGACTATGAAACCGATGAACAACTTTGCTATGCAACGATGCTTATTTTACATGCCATCGGTAAAAATTTATTCATCAACTTTAAAAAAGTTAATTAGTAGATAATTTTGACAGGGTACTTATGATAAAAAAATGGCACCGAAAATAATCTCACAGATAATACAGATTAAACGTAAACGTGGATAATTTTATTTTTCTGTGCCAATCTGTGCTATCTGTGAGACATAAAACTATGGCGCTTCCTGCGTATGAACAGACTGCACTTCGGCATCGCTCAGCACCGCATTGTAAAAGCGGATATCATCTATCGAACCAATAAAATAAGAGGCACTGTAAAAAGCATATTCGCTGCTGCCATCCACCAGATCGTACGTGCCTTTCGGCAGCTCGTTGCCGATGGAAACCGGCACCGGACCGTTTAATGAAACCAGGGCGCCATTTATGGTTTGTGTTTTTACCAGTTCGCCGTTTACATAAAACTTCATCGTGCCATCGGTATAAGAAGCGCCAAGCTGCGTCCACGTTTCATCGGGCACCGCTACGCCGGCATCTACATCGGCATAACCAACGCTGGTATGCACCGTTAAAAAAGGATAGTTGGCGTTTTGTAACTGAAATTTAAATCCGTTCCAGCGGTTCAGCGAAAAGATATAATTGTTGCCGTTGGTGCCATGCCGTTTTACCCACATGGTAAGCGTAAACGAAGATGGGTTCAAATCTTTGCTGTAAGGGATTTCCACATACGCTGCATTAGTAAAATCGTATGCCATGTTTGCCTGCCCGTAGCGGTCGGTAACCAACTGTGGCAGAGTGGCGCCGTCTTTTGCCGTGGCGGCACTGCTGCCCAGCCAACCGGTTTTTAAGATGCCATCGTGGCCGTTGCCCGAAGAATCAATGGTATTGCCGTTAAACAGCCAATGCGCTATCAGGAACTGCGGCGACACATCCTGAATGAAATAGGTGCCGAATTTTATGATGGCGCGGCGCAAACTTTCGGTGGCATTGCTTACTTCCTGCTGCGAATAATTGTTGCTTTCGCTGATGCTTTGCGCAAGCTGAATATTGCTGTCTAATGGCTGACGCGAACCAACGGCGTACTGACCTGCTTTTTTGCCTTCTACACTGGTGCTGTAAATGTTTGTGGCAGAATCTATCAATGAATTCAGGGCGTTTTTATCGCTGTTGTAAGTAGCCGGATTGTTATCATCTTTTTTACAGGAAAATACAAAAGCAACGCTTGCCAGAAAGAAAAATGCTATGATAAAATGATTGTATCGCATGACTAAGTTTTTATAATGTACGATTAAAGTTTCTTGTTGGTGTCTCTTTCACTTTGCGGAATGGGGAAAAAACGATTGTTGTTGTAGGTAAAGTTAGGCTTATCGCTCAAAGCAGCTGTGGCATACGCACTGCCATAGCGTATCACATCAAAGAAGCGCATAAACTCCAGTGCCAGTTCGCTTCTTCGTTCGCGGCGGATGATGTCCCGCAACTGCGTTTGATCGGTTGTGGTAATATCCGGCAGCAAGCCATCCGGTACCGTGCCAAAACCCGGCAGCGATTCATCGTTCAGATATGATTCTCTTGCCCGTTTGCGAACTTTATTTAATGGCACCAGTGCTTCTGTGCTTTTTCCCTGTTCATTCAGAGCCTCTGCTTCCACCAATAAAACATCGGCATAGCGGATGGCTTCGTAGTTCAAATCGCCATCGCCTTTGGTTGATGTAGGCACTTCGGACAATGGCTGAATGTGTTTCCTGGAAATATAGCCTGTGGTTGACCAGGAAGGAGTATAATCCATATCGTAATAAGGAATGCCATTGCCGGCAACGGTGTAATACATTCTTGGGTCAACCGTATCGCTTACCGACGATTTTTCATAGTTATCAATCAGGCTCTGCGTGGGATAAAAGAAGCCATACCCATTGATGGATCGCGGCGCAAACCACTGGTTCAGATTATTGCCCTGAAACGGGCTTTTACCTTTGGAATGCCACACCGAAAAAATGGTTTCCGTATTGGTTTTGGTGGCTGCGCTGAAGTTGTCGCTGTATGTGGCAGTAAGGCTATACACATTCAAGGCATCAACCTGTTGGGTAACAATAACTGCCGAATCCCAGTTCTGCGCAAACAGATATGTTTTTGCCAGCAACGCCAATGCCGCGCCTTTGGTAGGTCGTCCCAAACCGGCGTCTGTCTGGCTTACAGGCAATGCATTGGCAGCTTCTTTTAAATCGCTGATAATCTGCGCAAAAATCTGCGCCTGCGGAATGGCGGGACTTTGTAATTCTTCCGGCGTTTCTACTTTTACATGCAGCGGAATATTGCCGTAGCAATTGGTAAGAATGAAATAATAATAAGCCCGTAAAAATTTTGCCTGCCCCAACGCAAAAGTTGCTACACTTTGCGATACAACATCGTTGCCCGTTAAGCCATCTATCACCACATTGCATTTAAACACGCCATCGTAATAGCGTTTCCATACAGCTTCTACCGCCGAATTAGAGGGCAGAATGTTGAAAATATCAATGTTTTCAAAATCTGCCTGGTCGCCGGGGTTGCCGCCTTTGATGGCATCGTCCGAAGCTACATCGCCCAACACCCATATCGCATTGGAAGCCGCATCTGTAAAAGATAAATCGGGATACGCCGCATTGATGGCATTCATGGCATTGGCATCCGACGTAAAGAAGTTGGTAGATTCATAATTGCCCAACACTTTCTGATCGAGAAATTTTTTGCAGCTAAACAAGCTTATCAGCAAAAGACCGAAGCTGACTATTTTTATTGTGTTTTGTTTCATAAAATCAATCATTTTAAAAGTTAGCGGTTATGCCGAATGTATAAGTGCGCGCCGATGGATAAGTGCCCCAGTCAATGCCAACCGCCCTTACGCCATCGCCCAGCGAATTGTTATTGGCGTATTGCTCGGGATCTAAACCGGTGTATCTGGTAATGGTAAAAATGTTTTGCGCACTCACAAAAAGCCGGATGGAAGAAAGCCGCAGACGCGACATGAGATTGTTTGGTAACCGATAGCCCAACTGCACATTTTTTAACCGCAGATAAGAGCCGTCTTCCAGAAAACGGGTTGACGGCTGCTTGTTGTTGGTGCCGCCCGTCCACGATAAGCGTGGCAATGTATTGGATGTGCCTTCTCCGTGCCAGCTTTGGGTTGCCGCCCGCTCCGTAATGTTGAAAGCGCGATAAAAACCTTCGATATCGGTATTGATCTGGTTGTATAATTTATTGCCGTACGCACCCTGAAAAAACAAGCTCAGATCGAAACCCGCGTAGCTGAGATTGCCCGTAAAACCATACGTAAATTTCGGAATCGGGCTGCCGACAAACGAGCGGTCGTAGTTGTCTATCACGCCATCCGCAACGCCGTCCGGTCCGCTGATGTCTTTAAACTTTACATCGCCGGGCTGTATGTTGTTTCCCTGATACGCATGTGTAAATACGTCTTTATCGTTTTGAAAAATACCATCTGTCTGCAGCAAATAAAATTCGCCTACAGAATGACCCACCTGCGTAAACGTTGCGAAGTAATTGTTATCAACCCTGCCGCCTACAATGCCGGTAGAATTGGCTAACGAGATAACTTTATTTTGCAGCGTGGCAAAATTTCCAATCAGTTCATACGTCCATTTTTTACCAATGTTATTTCGGTAAGATGCTTCTAACTCAAACCCCTGATTTCTTATTTTACCGGCATTCACGGTCGGGCTTCCCACGCCGCCAGCACTGCTGGGAATCGGAACGGATAACAACACCCCGGAGGTGTTCTTGATAAAATAATCGGCGGTTATCTGCAACGCATTTTTAAACAATCCCAGATCAATGCCCACATCGGTTTGCGTGCTGGTTTCCCATTTGATGTTTTTGTTTCCTTCGGAGGTAATGGAATAGCCTTGCGTGGGAACGCCGCCAAACGGATAATAAAAACCGCCGGAGATCAACGAAGTATAAGGATAATTGCCGATTTCCTGGTTGCCCAACTGACCGATGCTGGCACGCAGCTTTAAGGCGGAAATTGTTTTACTGTTGCGCAAAAATTCTTCCTCGTCTATGCGCCACGCGGCAGAGCCGGAATAAAAGTCGCCATAGCGGTTGCCAGGCGCCAAACGGGACGAGCCATCGCGGCGGTAATTGAAGTTGGCCAGGTATTTACTTTTATAACTATACCCTACGCGACCAAACAAAGAGAACAACGACCAATGCGCTTCGTTGCCACCGTTAAGCTGCGTTCCCAACCCATTGTCTAAATATTGAAAATTTCCCGACTGATCTACAAAGTTTTGCCGCGAGGCAGACAGTTGTTTTACATCATCTTTAATGGCTTCTGTTCCGGCTAATAAATTGATGGTATGGTCGCTGCCAATGTGTATATCATAAGTAGCGGTATTGGTCCAGTTATAATTCAATTCATTTACGTTGGATTGCGCCAGTGCATTGGGCGAATTAATGAAGCGGTTGATGCCCCAGGTAGGAAAGAATTGTTTGTAATCGGTAATAACAAAGTTGCCGCCGATGTCGGTTCTTACTTTTAAGTTTTTAATGGGCGTGATTTCTAAAAACGCATCGCCTAAAATGGAGTAAGAATAGAAGTTTCTATCCGTGTTATCGGCCAGCCCCACCGGGTTTAAACCATCGCCGAAAAACTGCGAATTGTCGGGTAAATCAACCAAATCTCCGTTCTTATTATACACCGGTGTAGCCGGTGTTCTGAACAACGCATAACGCACCACACTCGCGCCGGGATTTCCCGCACCATAACCATCGCCCGATGTTCCTACTTCGCGCCGTTTTGCATAAGCCAGATTGATGTTGGTTCCAATCTTAAATATGTTAGACAACGTGCTGTTGATAGCCGTGCGAATATTGAAGCGGTTATAAGATGAATTGTTTATTAAACCATCCTGCAGAAAACCGGTAGCTGATAAGATATAATTCGATGTTTCGTTGCCGCCGCTTACGCTTGCCTGCACATTGTTGATAGGCGCGTTGGAAAGCACTTCTTTCTGCCAGTTTACATCGGGCAGCGTATCAGTCATGCCGGCCGGAATCTGTTGCCGTCCATCGTTGGCAGCCGCCGTGTTATAAGCCGTTACATACTGTTGCGTATTGGCCATCTTAATTAAACTTACCGGCGTTTGAAAACCGGTATAAGCATTTACATTCAGCCTTGCTTTGCCCGCTTTGCCGCGCTTTGTGGTTACAATCACCACGCCGTTCGATGCCCGCGAACCATAGATGGCTGCCGAAGAAGCATCTTTCAAAATGTTGATGCTTTCAATATCGTTGGGCGATATTTCGTTGATACCGGTTTTGGTGGGAACGCCATCAATAATGTACAGCGGATTGTTGTCGTTGATGGTGCCAACGCCCCGGATGCGCACCGCAATGGCATCGCCGGGCGCGCCGGTTTGAGACGTGATGGCAACGCCCGCTGCTTTGCCCTGCATAATCTGATCAACGCCGCCAACCGGAAGAGAATTAATATCCTTGCTGCTGATGACAGAAACGGCACCGGTTAAATCGCGCTTGCGCTGTGTGGTATAGCCCACCACAACCACATCGTTTAAGCCGGCAACATCATCCTGCAAAACAACCTGCACCGAGGTTTGCGCACCTACCGAAATGGTTTGCGGCTGATAGCCAATGCTTGAGATTTCCAGCACCACATTGCCTTCGGGAATGCTAAGCTGAAAGTTTCCCTGACCATCGGTTGTAGTGCCGCGCGTGGTGCCTTGTATGGTTACTGATGCTCCGGCCAACGGTCGCCCCGACGAATCGGTAATATTGCCGCCGATGGTTCGGTCGGCTTCGGCTGCTGATGTTAATTGTTGCATAGCGGTTTCGGTATCATCTGCCGACGTTTTACGATATAACAATATCTGGTCGTTTACAATTTTGTATTCGATGTTCAGCGGTTTAAAAAACTCGTCCAGCACATCTTTCAACGTTCTATTCGATACCGAAAAACTGATTTTTTTATTGCCGTCAATCGCCTGCGTACTAAAGATAAATTTTACATGGGTGAGATTTTGCAACTGATTAATTACCTTCTTCACCTCTGTGTTTTGAACCGATAAGGTAACAGGTTTGTTTAGCATGTCCTGCGCACCGGCGCCTTTGGCAAAACAAAAATTGGCAAGCAACACATACAGTGCAATCTGAAGCAGTGTTTTTGGCATACATATCGGGATGAATGCGACAGGTAGCTTTTTTTTCATAGGTTTTTATTAATGCGTGATTTAATTTTAATAATCAGTTGCAGCCATCGCCGGTTATGATGATGCTCGTTCCGCGGATTTCGTAATTCGCGCCAATTGCCTGGCAAATCGCATCGAGCATATTGTATAACGACTGCCCCGAAAGATTACCTGAAAACGAACAATCATTGATCTTATCATTCTCTGTAATAATCTGTACGGCAAACGTTTTTTGCAATTGGTTTACTACATCTGCAACAGGTGTTTCATCAAAGCTGAACGGCTCTTTGTTTATCACCGGATCATCGCTGTTTTCTACCACAACCGGGTTATCTACCAGGGATGTAATGAAGTGATGATTGTCAGTATAATATGTTACTTTTTCGTTTGGCGTTATTACCACGCCACCTTTGTTGTGCAACTGCTTGCTGCCTTCTTCATACACCGCTACTTTGCCGGTAAGCACCGCCACTTCAAAACGGTTGTCCGCTTTTTTTATGGTAAAAGAAGTGCCCAATACCTGCGTAACAATTGTACCTGTATAAACCAGAAAAGGACTTGCCGCATTTTTGGTTACGGTAAAAGAAGCCGCGCCCTGCAAATACACTTCTCTTTTATTGTCTGCAAATTGTTTGGGGTAAGATAAGGCGCCGCCGGGCTGAAGCTGCACGCTGCTCTTGTCTGCAAGGCCAATCAGCATGACTGAGCTTGTGTTGTTTGTTTTTGTATAAAATGTTTCGTTGTTTTTGCTGTGATAAACCGCTGATACCGCAATGGTTTCATTTTGTTTATTGCGAACCATAAATAAAGCGATGCCGATAACTATAATAAAGGCAGCCGCCATCCATTTGTAAGCCGACGGAATGGTGGATACAAGTCTTTTTTTTCGCTGCGGCGCGGTTGTTTTCTGATGAGCTACATTTTCCTGAATCCGTTGCCAGATGCGATCTTCTACAACAGATAAATCTTCTGTTTGTTTCAGCAGTAAGCCTTCTTCATCCAGCAGTTCATACCACTGATCAATGAGTTCTTTTTCCTGCGGCGTGCAGGTTCCGTCAAGATATTTTTTCAACAATAAATGAAAGGCTTTCCGGCTCATGCAACAATTTGTAATGGGAAGTAAAATATGGCGATGGCAAAGCTGTCTTGTAGTGAAGTCAGTTGAGCAAAGACAATCCCTAAAGAAATTTTTTTTACAGAAAAAAACAAAAACACAGCAATACATCCATCACGATGAAGTCTTTCAGATGCAGCCGCATGAGTTTAAGCGATTGCGTAATGTGATATTCCACCGCTTTTTCAGACAGGTTCATGGCTTGCGCAATTTCTTTTACCGTACGGTTTTCTTCGCGGCTTAACTTGAAGATAGCTTTCGTTTTAACCGGCAGTTTTTCAACAGAGGTTTTGATGGCAAGCGAAAGCTCATGCAGTACCATTTGCGAATCGGAATTGTTTTCTTCCGTAACGGCATTGTTGCCAATTATTTTCAGATGTTTTTCTTTAACCAGAAAGCTATGTATGTAATTGATGATTTTATACTTCAATGCACGCATCAGGTAAGCGTCCAGATGTTCAACCGGCGTATTCATTCTTTTTTCCCAGAGCGAAATAAACAGCGTTTGCACCAGTTCTTCGGCAGCTTGCCGGGTGTGCGTTTTAGCGAGTGCAGTGTTGTAAAGTTTCTTCCAGTAGCGATTGTAAATTTCTCTGAAAGCCTTATCATCATTGGCATACAGCAGTTTCGCCAGCAGTTCATCGGTAAGCAATGCGTAATCCATAAAAACCTCCGGTATCCGCGCTGCAAAAATCGGTCTATATTAATCCGGGAGAAATGAAGATGGATAAAAGTCAGCTAAGACAAATTGGCTTTTGAACCATAGAAACACAAATAGCACCAGGCCGCACAAGGGAAAGTAATAAAAAATTTCTGTGTTACTCCGTGTCTCTTATGCCTCTGCAGTTACATATTTCTCGGATCGGCTTTTGGCTTCAATTCATATTCTTTTGGCGGCGTGGCATTCAGCAGATTTTCTACAAAATAATCCCACCGTCTGCGCATCATGTAATACGAAAATGCGCCATAGCCATGATGACTGTTTGGAAAAATAACAAGGTCGTAATCTTTGTTGGCTTTTTCCAAAGCCTCTATCACAAGCATCGTGTTATAAGGTGGCACATTATCATCCAGCATACCATGCGCAAGCATCAGCTTTCCTTTTAAATTTTTTGCATACAATTCATTCGCCTGCGCATCGTAGTTCGATTTGCCGCTGCTGTCTTTCACCAGTAAACCAATGTATCGTTCGCCCCAGTCGTCTTCATAGTTCCGGTTATCATGATTGCCCGATTCGGAAATGCCAACTTTATAAAAATCAGGATAGCGAAACATGGCAGCCGCCGTGGCAAAACCGCCGCCCGAATGCCCCCAGATTCCTACGCGGCTGGTATCTATAAACGGATATTTCTGAGCCAGTTGCCGGATGCCCGCGATCTGATCGGGCAGCGTATTATCAGCCATATCACCGTAACATAAATCATGAAATTGCTTTGAGCGCAACGGATTGCAGCCGCCTTCAATTTCAACCACAATAAAACCCAACTCAGCCAACGCCTGATTGTCGCCGCGCGAAGCGATAAACGACCAGCTTCCGATGCTTCCGCCCTGCGGACCGGGATAGATATAATTGATGACCGGATACTTTTTTGCTGAGTCTGGTTTGGCAGGCAAAAACAGCAGTCCGTATAAATCGGTTTTACCATCGCGCGCCTTTACAGTGATTGGCGTTGGCGGTTTCCAGCCGGTTGCAACAAGCCGGGAAATATCCGTTTTTTCCAATGCTAAAATGAGCTTGCCATCAACGTTTCGCAATTCGCTTACGGGCGGCACATCCGGCTGCGAATACGTATCAACAAAATACGACTCATCCGGTGAAAAACTGATTTGATGATTGCCTGTTTCGGGCGTTAGCGGCGTTAGATTTTTTCCATCAAAACCAACTTTATACAAATGCGTGAAGTAAGGATTTTCATCTTTGTTATAACCATCAGCCAGAAAATACAAAACACGTTTTTTAATATCGGTTTTCAACAATTTTGTTACCACAAAATCACCTTTTGTAATTTGATTTTTCAGCTTACCGGTGGCAGCATCAAACAAGTATAAATGTCCCCAATTATCGCGTTCAGAGTACCAGATGATTTCATTTGTTTGCGGCAGATAGCGCCAGTTTATTGCGCCTTGTCCCGATTCGTATTGCGTTGGTGAGCTTTCTTCAAAAACATCACGCACAACACCTGTATTTGCATCAGCGATTCTGAATTTCTCAACCTTATGATCGCGCGATGTGGAAACAAAAGCCAGTTGCCTGTCATCATCCGTCCACTGCACATCATCCAATCCTTCGCCTGCGCTCGATATATCGTCGGACAGCGAAGCCCGGTGCGGGTCGGGCGGTGTTTGCAGACGTATCACTTTCGGATTGTCAACCTCAATTATTACGCGTTCTATCATGGCAATATTGCTGTCGCCAGGAAGCGGATATTTCCATTGCTCGAGATGCGGCGTGCCTACATTGGTGGTTACCAGATACATGTCGCCAACCTTGCGCTGATCCTGCTGAAACGTGGCTATTTTTTTTCCATCTGCCGACCAGGTTACGATGGGATAATCGCTGTGCTTCCAGCCGGCATTATCGGTTGCGTAACCAAAATCTTTTACACCATCGTTGGTGAGCTGCGTTTGTTTATTTGTGCTTATATCGCGCAGCCAGAGATTATAATCTCTGATGAAAACAGCTTTGGTTCCGTCGGGCGAAAAAGCTTCCGGCTCTTTGCTGTTTGTTTCGCCGGTTGCTGATGTGTCGGCGATGATTTTGTAGGTTGATAAATCAACCGTCCATTGTTTTTTATCGGTGTAAAATGAAAGCGTTTTTCCATCATCGGAAAACGAAATATTTTGAAACGGAAGACGATAGGCATTGTATTGTTTGCCTGTTGCAGACGACAACAAAGCCGCTAACTTTTGCTGATCGAAAGCCGGCTTGCGCGTTTTGTTTTTCGGATCAACGATGATGAACTCACCGCCTTTTGCCGTTACAATGCGATACCAGAATTTACCATTGGAAAGCCAGTTGGGGCGTACGTTTGCGTTGTCAATTAACGCGTTGGTATTGTAGCTCAGCATTTGCTCGGCGCGTTGATAATCGGCGTTTGTAAGCGTTTGTTGCGCGAATGAAAAAGTAGTAAAGAGAAAAGAGACAATGGTGATAAGAGATGTTTTGTTCATTGGTGTTGTTTGCGATGCTATAAATCAAAAGGTAGATATATAAATCCAAAAAAAAGTTTTATAAATACCTGTTTCGTTTTGGGTTTATTCTGGTATCATACATATTCAGAATGATGACATTGCTACCAGATATTTTATAAAATAATTTATTGTGTTTGGTTATTAAAATGCCCCTTATGTTTTTGACTGTTTGAGAAGAACTGCCAATGTTAGGCTGTTGCTTTAATGTATTTATTCTTTTGTCCAACTTTTCTATAAATTGTTTTGCGATGTCTTCGTTCCATTCCTTTTCAAGATAAAGAAGTAAAGCAATCAGCTTATTGTAAAACCTCTTTTTATAAACTATTTGGTACGCCACTTAGCTGTTGCATTTATAAATTCTTCTTCTGTTAATATATTGTCCCTATCCGGTTCGCCAGCTAATGTTTTCAACTCTTCTTTATCATTTGTCTGCAAATCATCCGTAATATCATAACCGCTTTGAGAAAAATATTCAATATCAGCTTTTAACAATTGTAATAATTGTTCATCTTCTGTGGCTTCTATCAGTTGAAGCACTTCTTTTTTTATGTTCGTTGTCATAATTTTTTTTTCAAATTTACAGATTATCTTTTCCTTTTCATCCGCCCGCATCCTCTTTCTCTTTCAGGTTCTTCACCAAATCCAATGCCTCCGCTACCACATCGCACATGATGGTAATGATTGAACCCGGCACTGCATTATCGTGCGCATACATGATGGCATCGCGCTCGTTGTAAATCACTTTTACAGGAATGTCTTTTGTTTTGCCTTCTTCGATGCCGGTTTCCAACAAACCCACAATTTCTTCGGCGGTTCTGCCTCTTAAATTTTTATCGCAACGGATGATGATTTCATCAAAAAATTCAGCCGATAATTTTCCTAATTCCCTGATGTCTTCATCCCGCCTGTCGCCGGTGCCGCTGATGATGCCAACCTTGGGCGAACCATTCAGCTTGCTTTGAAAATCGCCCAGCAAACGCAAGCCCGCGGGGTTGTGCGCAAAGTCAACCAGGAACTGGAAATGTTTGAATTGAAACAGGTTCAAACGTCCCGGTGTTTGCGATGGGGAAGGAATAAAGGTTTGCAATCCGGTACGAATGTCTTCGATAGTAATTTCTTTAAACAAGTATGTAGCAAGAACAGAAGGCAGCGTATTCATAACATTGTGTAATGCTTTGCCTTCGTATGTGATTGGAATATCGCGCACATGCAGCACACGTATCTTCCACATGCCTTTTAAAATAGAAACATAACCATTCTCATACACAGCCGCAAAGCCACCCTTTTTGCAATGCCGTTGAATGCGCGGATTGTTTTCGTTCATGCTGAACAACGCCACGTTGCATTCCAGGGTTTCACGCATGTTATAAACGAGATCATCTTCGGCATTCAATATCGCAAAGCCGCGCGGAAACACGGTTTCGGGCACAACGCTTTTTACCCGCGCCATTTGTTCTAATGAGTTGATTCCGTTTAAACCAATATGGTCTGCGGTGATGTTGGTAACGATAGCCATATCGCAATGCTCAAACGCAAGACCATTACGCAGAATGCCGCCGCGCGCACTTTCCAGCACCGCAAAATCAATGGTCGGGTCGCGTAAAACAAACTGTGCGCTTACCGGTCCGGTGCAGTCGCCTTTCATCATCATCTGGTTCTGAATATATACGCCGTCGCTTGTTGTATAGCCCACTTTTTTACCGGCTGCTTTGCAAATATGCGCCGTCAATCTGGTTGTGGTGGTTTTACCATTCGTGCCCGTGATGGCAATGATAGGAATGCGTCCATCGCTTCGGTTGGGAAACAGCATATTTACCACGGGTTCGGCAGCATTGCGTGCCAGGCCAACCGCCGGTTCTACGTGCATCCGGAAGCCGGGCGCAGCGTTCACTTCCAATATGGCGCCGCCGCTTTCTCGTACGGGTCTTACCAGATCGGGCGCCATTATATCAATGCCGCAAATGTCTAAGCCAATGATCTTGGCAATGCGTTCCGCCATAAAAATATTCACCGGATGTACTTCGTCGGTAACATCGGTTGACGTGCCGCCGGTAGATAAATTGGCGGTTGATTTTAATAACACAAGCTCGCCGGTTAGTGGCACGGTATCTAATGTGTAGCCTTTTTCATCCAGCATTTTATGCGTATCGTTGTCAATGTTTATCTGCGTTAATACTTTCTCATGCCCGTAGCCGCGGCGCGGGTCTTTGTTCACTTCGTCAATGAGATATTGAATGGTATGTTCGCCATCACCGGTTACAGAAGCGGGAGTACGAAGCGCAGCGCAAATAAATTTGTAATTGATGACCAATATTCTGAAATCAACACCCAAGATAAACCGTTCTACAATCACGCTGCGGCTGTATCGCTGCGCGTTTTCCAACGCGGCTACCGCCATTTCCCAGTTAATAATATTGGTTGTATTTCCTTTACCATGATTGCCGTCAATCGGCTTTATCACCAAGGGATAACTATAACGGTTGATCGCATTTTGCAAGCCTTCTTCATCGCGTACTGTGGTTCCGCGCGGCACCGGAATCTGGGCTTCGTCGAGCAGCCGTTTTGTTTCTTCTTTATCGCCCGCAATGTCAACGGCAATATTGCTTGTTGTAGAAGCAACGGTAGCACGAATTCTTTTTTGATGCACGCCATAACCCAATTGCACCAGACTCTGACTGTTCAACCGGATATACGGAATGCCGCGTTTTGCCGCTTCGTCCACGATAGAGCCGGTGGAAGGTCCGAGGCGTGTGTCTTCGCGTATCTCGCGCAGCTTTTGTATGTCTTCTTCCAACGGATAATCTGTATTGTTTATCAATGCCTGCGCAACTTTTACGGCAGCGTATGCCGTGTAGATACCGGCTTCTTCTTCCATATAATCGAACACCACAAAGTATTCGCCTTCCTTACCCGTGCCGCGCGTGCGCCCAAAGCCGCAATCCATGCCGGCTAAGGTTTGCAGCTCAAGTGCTATGTGTTCTATCACGTGTCCCATCCACGTGCCGTCTTTTACGCGGAGGAAAAAACCGCCTTTCATATCCTCGCTGCAACGATGCTCGTACATGCCCGGAAACATTTTTTCAATGCGTTCGGAAAAGCCTCCGATGGTGTTGGTAGGTCGTTGCTCCATCTCTTCAAGATCGAGCTTCATTTGTATAAGTTTGCTGCGGCGGATGCTCCAGTAGTTAGGTCCTTTTAAGACTTTGATTTCAACGATTTTCATAGATGATTATTTCGGTTGGTTTGTATTCAGCTTTCAGGTAAGAGCGATGAGCTAATTTTTATTATTCATTCACCTGATTGTTCACCGGCTCAATTTATTGCATATTTTTTCCTGAAATCAGTTTGCCTCTTAAAAATTTTTAAAAGCATTAAAACAGTTTAATAAGCATTTAAACGCATTTTAATAATTGTATGCATCGCAACCATTTATTTTGCTTTTAAAATCATGGTAAACCATTTGAAACTGCTTTTTATGTGTAAAAAAATTGTTTTTGCCTTACTCTTTGCAATCATGTTTTTGCTTTGTAAACCTGCAAGTGCCCAAAGCTTTATGCACGCATACGGTGCAACGCCTGCCGTCCTGTTTACGAAAGACGATTATGGCAACAGCTTTTATCTGTTTCAAACCAACTTTACTTATTTTCCCAGATATAATTTCATTGAAAACGAAAACTCCTCCGTTAGTATCGGCGCTCCGGTTGGTATTGGTTTTGGCATTGTAAACAACAATAGCAGCGACGCCGGTATTGGTTTTTCGTTCGATTTGCCTACCGCAATAGATTACAACATCGGCTGCAAATCTACTCCTGATAACGAGACGTATTTCGGTGGTTATTTCGGGGCTGGTTTCGGCTATTCCAGATCTTCTGTTTCGGGCTCATCTTATTCCGATTTTAAAGGCGCATCGTACGGGCCGTTGGTAAGAGCGGGTGTACGCATCGGTTCGTCAAAAGAAAGCTTCAGAGGTCAGGGAGTAACCATCGGCTTTTTTTATAAGAAAGGATTGGAAGCAGCTAAATACAACACCGTAGGCTGCAATGCTCTGATTGATTTATAATGATAATTGCGATTACAACACATCCTGCAATCATTTTTTAATTTTAAAAACTGGCTTTTGCAGGCAGATATAAATCTGCCAAACTTTACGCCGTTTGCGGTGCGTTATTCAACGTGCTGCACTTCTTGTTTCGGTTCATAAAAAAGCAAATAAAAATCGTATCTTATATTTGTTGTTTACCTTTATAGTTACGATTGCCTGCTGTATCTGATAAAAGACTTGCATTATGTTGATACCGACAGGAAAATTAATCGCCATTGGCGGTGCCGAAGACAAAGGAACACTAACAGAAAGAGGAGACATTCATAAGAACAATCTTAACTTTTTTGAGCTGGGCATTTTGCGTCGCGTGGTAGAAGAAGCCGGCGGTTTTGATGCACGCATAGAAGTGGTTACAACCGCTTCAACCATTCCTTATGAAGTGGGCGAAAATTATGTTCGGGCCTTTACCGTTATCGGCTGCACAAATGTTGGTGTGATGCACATTCGCAAGCGCGAAGACGCGGCTAAAAAAGAGTATCTCACCCGGTTAGAAAAATGCGACGGCGTAATGTTTACCGGCGGTAACCAGATGCGGCTGACAGCAACGTTTGGCGGCACCGAATTTCTGAAAATATTACACAACCGCTATTTTACCGATGAATTTGTAATAGCCGGAACCTCAGCCGGCGCCATGGCAATGAGCAATACGATGATTTATGAGGGCAATCCGTTTCATGCGCATTTAAAAGGCGAAACGAAAATAACAACAGGCTTGCGCTTTACAGATAAGGTCATCTTTGATTCGCATTTTGAAAAGCGCGGCCGCTTTGTAAGACTGGCGCAGGCCGTGGCTTCCAACCCCGGCTGCATTGGCGTTGGGCTGGGAGAAGATACCGCAATGATAGTAACCAAAGGCGATGATATGGAAGTGATCGGCAGCGGTTTGAATGTGATTATAGACGGGCACGACATCAATCATTCCAATATCGCCGATATACCGGAGGGTAACCCGATGAGTATTGAAAACCTGCGCGTGCATTTTTGCGCACGTGGCAATGGCTACATCATCAGCGAGCGCAGGTTTGTTGAAATGATGGGGAAAGAAACCACGCCGCACATGGAGAATGTGTTTTGAAGAATGAGGTTTGAGGTGTGAGGTAAAGCAATGTTTTTATTTATTAAACCGATATCTCGCGCCAGGCAGGAATATTAAAAATAGTTTGTGAAAAATTGATTTTGCTTCCTATCAGTTTACCGGTGCCTTACAAGCAACCCATATCTCGCATAATTTTGACGCAAACAAAGGATATTATGAAAAGCATGTTTAAAAAATTCTTTTCAATGACGGAAATAAAGTAATCCCGGAAAGTGAAAGAAAGTCATCTGGCATTAAAACCCCGGATGGAACTTTAAACGATGTTTTATTTGAGATAAAAGCAGTTGAAGGATACAGGAAAGATGAAATAAGTTGTACAGACTTAAAAAAATCATTTATTTATTCCTTGCTAAGATTGAAAATTTTTCTCTCAACATCTGTAATTTCGGGTTGATATATAATGTGCAAAATGGCTTTGCGGTATTGGAATAATAGTAGTTCTGATGTTCGGGTAACGACAATCTGAAATCAACAAACGGTAATATCTGCGTGATGATGGGCTGCTCGAAACCGGCTTGCAATTCAGCTATGATTCTGATAGCCTCCCTTTCATCTTCATCAGCAAAAAAGTACACCGCTGAGCGATATTTATGGCGCATGGAATGGTTTGATGTTGAGGAATGCGTATGCAGATGAACTTCTATTACATCTTGTAAAGAAATTATTGCAGTATTATATGTTACCAGCACCGCTTCGGAAAAAACATCGTTGGGAAATGTTGATGCAATCCAGCCCTGATCTGCTTTCTGCACACCTTTCAGCGAAGCGAAAACAGCTTCGGTGCACCAATGGCAGCCACCGCCAATGCCAATCTTTTTTATTGTGTCATTCAAATAAAATCGTTTCTTTCAAAGCTATAAAAAGATTGTTGCCGGTCATCTTATTTTACATTTACTTATAAGTTAGCAATTGCATGAAACAAACGGCTGTTATTACCGGTGCAAGTGGTGGCATTGGCGCTGCCATTGCATTTGCTTTAGCTGAAGCTGATATTCACACAATATTACTTGCCAGAAATAAAGAAAAGCTCGCAAACGTTGCCAATGAAATTACCGGTAAAGGCGGGTCGTGCATTTTTTATGAATGCGATGTTGCAAAACGGAATGATATAGAACAGGCTTTGCTGGAAATGAAGCCATACATAAACGGTACGCAACTGATACTGATAAACAATGCGGGCTATGGCGGACCGTTTCATCGCACGGATGAAATACCGGAAGAAGAATGGGATTTGATTTTTGATACGAACGTGAAAGCCGCTTTTCTTTTTTGTAAACATCTGCTGCCTTTGATGAAAGAAAATAACCGGGGCAGAGTCATCAATATTGCTTCTGTTTATGGTCAGATTGGTGGTGCGCTTTCATCGGCTTATGCGGCAAGTAAACATGCATTGGTTGGTTATACAAAATCAATTGCCGCTGAATGGGGCGAATACAACATCACCTGCAATCTTATTTCGCCGGGCTTTACCGATACCAATATGGGTGCTTCTTCCAACGAATCTGTTTATAAAAATATTATTGATCAGATACCTGCCAAACGGCAGGGCACACCGGAAGAAGTAGCCCGGCTGGTTTTATTTTTAACCGGCACCAGCAGTGGTTATATTAATGGTGCCGACATTGTAATTGATGGGGGCTTATTGGCCGGAAGATCGTTTCATTAGCCACCGGTTTTTGATTCCCATAAGTTTTGATGGAGAAGTTGTAAAATGTTTTCAACAAGTGATTGTTTTGTAACTAACGTATTGTTACTTGAATCGTACATCGGCCATGGCGGTTATAAATATCTTAGCATTAGAGAACTGAATTATTCACAATTCACGGCTCACGGTTAACTGCCGTTTTCGCCATTTCTGTTTATCAAAAAGTCTTTGATATTTTACTTGCCCGCTTCCTGTTCGGAAAGCCGGTTTAATAAATTTACTACACCTTCTCTTTTTAAAATTAAATAACCCAGCCTGTCGTTACTGATGCCTTCCTTTAACTGATAGCTAAAATGCAGTTGATCGTCTTTTGCTTCTGTTTCAAAATAGCGAAACTGAATGTTTTCATATTGCTTCAGCGATTCGCCGATTTCGTACAAATGCGTTGATAGAATAAACAGCGCATTCGGCATTTTGCGCAAGCCTTCTATCACCACCGTGCTGCATTTCATGGCATCCTGCACATTGGTTCCTTTAAACAATTCATCAATTAAAATCAGCCATTTTTTACCATCGCTTATTTTCTCAATCGTTTTGCGAATGCGTTGCACTTCATTAAAAAAATAACTCTCTCCCTTTAAAATGTTATCTACAACGTTTATGTTGCTCAGCAACCCGTTGAACATAGACAGCGTAAGGCTTTTGGCAGGCACGCCCATGCCAACATGCGCTAAGTAAACGCTTACGCCGATGGCTTTAATAAAGGTGCTTTTGCCAGCCATATTGGCGCCGGTCATAAATAAAAAATTTTGCTGTTGCGTCAACTCAATATCATAAGCAACCGGTGCAGGCAACAAGAGATGATATAGTTGCTTCGCTTTAAAAAAAGGCTTATCCGTATCTTTAAATCCGGGCATGCAAAAATCGAAATTCTTACAAGCTACGGCCATACTGATGTACGCATCCATCCGATTGTACAAATCGGTTAGCTCTAACGCTTCGTGCTTAAACTGCCGGCGTACAAAACCACCAAAATGCAACACTTTGGCAAACGATAGTTTTTCGGTTTTATCCCATTGCAGCATTTGCTGAATCACCGGAGGCTGAAGCAACGATGTAATGCGACTGCTTATACTTTGCAATAACGAAGATTCTGTTTTGCCCATCACCTGCGCAAAAGACAGCAACCCTTTAAACAGATCAATAAAATGGGTAACGGAATAACGCGTCAATGAAAAATCGGCTGCATGAAAAATTTTATACGTTACGCCATTGGCAGCATTTGCCGGGGTTGGTATTTCGTCAAGCGCCGTATCGTAGAATCGCTCAATCACCATGATGGTTCCGTTGGAAATCTGATGCGGAAGCTGCGGCAATACCGAAAGCAGACTGGTAATAGTTTGCTGCATTTCTTTAATCTTTGTAAGATCAGGCAATGGTTTGCCCAGCAAAATGCGCAGCCATTCTCTGCCACCTGCCGTAGTGGTAAAATTCAATTTATTAAAGACAGACAATTCTTCTTCCGAATTAAACAAAGAAAGATCGCTGATGGTGGTTTTATCTGCCTGCATAATGAGTATTAAGTTGTAGGTTATAAGTAATAAGTAGTAAGTAATAAGACTCCAGGCAATTTCAAGTCTGATTGGCTTTGTTGCATGAGTATATTTTATTCAAAAATTTGGCTTTAAAATAAATATTCTCGAATCGGTATTGTTACAAAAAGTAGAATATACATTGAAAAGATTGCCTTTATTCAGCCTTTTAATTCTTGATCTTTAAAAATTATATATTCATGCAACAATGCCAGTATTAAGTAATAAGACTCCAGGCAATTTTAAGTCTGACTTACAACTTATAACCTACAACTTATAACTTATTGTAACTTACAACTCATCTGTCAAACTGCAAACGCATGCCCGTATAAGATTCGTTAAACATCCCGTTTTCATAAACCAGGCTGCCATTTACAAACGTATGCGTAATGCCGGAAGAAAACATGGTGTTTTGCAAAGGGCTCCAGCCGCATTTGTATAAAATATTATCGGTTGAAACGGTGTAAGGTTTATTCATGTCAACCAAAACAAGATCTGCAAAATAGCCTTCACGAATAAAGCCGCGCTCTCTGATGTTGAAGCAAACTGCTACATGATGGCTCATTTTTTCAACCATTTTTTCAAGGGTGAATCTGCCGTCTTTTACATATTGCAGCATCAGCATAACAGAATGCTGCACCAGCGGCAAACCGGCGTGCGCTTTTTCGTAAACCTCATTTTTTTCGTGCCAGGTATGCGGCGCATGATCGGTAGCAATTACATCAAGGCGATCGTCGAGCAAAGCTTCCCACAATGCTTCTTTGTGATGCGGCGCTTTAATGGCAGGATTGCATTTGATGAGATTGCCCAGCACATCATAATCTTCGCTTGTAAAATGCAGATGATGTACGCAAACTTCGGCCGTAATCTGCTTATCCGGCAGCGGAATCATATTGGTAAACAACTGCAATTCTTTTTGCGTGGTTATGTGCAGAATGTGCAAACGGCTGCCATGTTTTTTGGCAAGCTGTATGGCGCGGAAGCTGCTTTCAAAACAGGCTTCTTCGTTGCGGATGATGGGATGATCCTGCGGCTCCAGCGTTTCTTTCTGATTTTTCAGCCATTCCAGATTGGCTTTGATTATGGCTTCGTCTTCGCAATGCGTGGCAATCAGCAATTCGCTGTTGGCAAAAATGCTGTCGAGTGTAAGTGGATTGTTTACCAGCAAATTACCGGTAGAAGAACCCATGAAAATTTTGATGCCGCATACGTCATTCTTTTTTTCATTCGTCCTCAGCACTTCGTCAATATTATCGTTGGATGTGCCCATATAAAACGAATAGTTGGCAAGCGATGAACCGGCGGCGGTTCTGTATTTATCTTCCAGCAGCTTATGGGTAAATGCGGGCGGCAGCGTGTTGGGCATTTCCATAAACGAAGTAACGCCGCCTGCAACGGCGGCTTTGGCTTCGGTGTAAATGCTGGCTTTGTGCGTAAGTCCCGGCTCGCGAAAATGTACCTGGTCGTCAATGGCGCCGGGTAGCAAATGCTTGCCTTCTCCGTTGATCTCCGTTACTACGTGCGGCACGTGAATTTCGGAAGCTATCTTTTGAATGCGATTGTTTTTTATCCAAACATCGCCCTGTGTAATTTTTCCTTCGTTTACAATGGATGTATTTTTAATAACATATTCCATAAATCATATCGTTAGCAGCGCAAGGTAAATTTTGTTTATAAAAATGAATGAGAAGTTGCAATCATCATATACAAAATGACATTCGTTTACAACTCATATACAATTGCTTCATAAGGCTGCAATGTTGCGTTTACGGATGGCCGTTGGTAATTGCCAATGATAAGTCTGGCAACGCTGAAATCTGCATCTACATTGGCTTTTACTGTGTTTTTTGTAAAATTTAATAATACCAGGATTGTTTTTTTGCCAAGCTTTCTGGTATAAGCATATACATCCGGATTGTCTTTATCGAGCAACGTATAGGTTCCGTAAATCAAAACCGGGTTTGCTTTTCTTATCCGGATTAGCTTTCTGAAATAATTGAGGCAACTGGCATCGTCGTCTTCCTGCGCTTCAACGTGTATCGTTCTATAATTTTTGTTGATCGTCAGCCAGGATTTTCCGGTTGTAAATCCGGCTTCATCGCAATCATTCCATTGCATTGGTGTGCGGCTATTATCGCGGGCGATTTGTTTTTGTTCGTCAATAAATGTCTTTGTATCACCGCCTGTTTTTTGAAGGTGAACATATTTATTTATCGTATCCAGATCGTTATACTCTTCAATATTCTCAAACCTGATGTTCGTCATCCCTATTTCGTCGCCGTAATAATAGTAAGGCGTTGCGCGCATGGTAAGAATAAAAGTCGTCAGCATTTTAGATGAGATGTCTCTGTATTCATCCGTATCGTTTCCCCAGCGCGAAACCATACGCGGCTGATCGTGATTGCCTAAATAAATGGTGCCCCAGCCTTTATCGGCAAAGCCTTCATCCCAACGGGTATAAACATTTTTAAAATCAATCAAATTGTAGCCATCCGGGTCTAACTTTCTTTGCATTCCTTCATATACAAAACCTACATCCATGCCTTCAAAATGATACGCCATATTCAATTCTTTCCGGTCGGCATCCACAAATTGCAAGGCTTCCTGCGGCGATGTGCCTGCGCCTTCGGCAACGGTTACCACGTCATATTTACCAAGCACTTCGCGGTTCATTTCCTGCAGATAATCGTGCAGGTGCGGACCATTGCCATAATATTGAATGATTTGTTTTTCATAACCTTCGGGCAGCGGCGGAAATGTTGTGTCTTTGGCGATGAACTGAAACGCATCTAACCGAAAACCGTCAACGCCTTTGTCAAGCCAGAAGCGCATCATATTATAAATATCCTGGCGCAGCTTCGGATCCGACCAATTTAAATCGGGCTGATACTTTGAAAAATAATGCAGGTAATAAGCGTTTGTTGTGTCATCGTACGTCCAGGCATCGCTGTTTTCGTCGAAAAAAGAATAGCGCGGTGCGGGCTTGCCGCGCTCTGCATCACGCCAGTGATAATAATCGCGATAGACATTGCTGCGCGCGCTTCGCGATTGCTGAAACCAGGGATGCTCGCGGCTGGTATGATTTACAACCAAATCCATAATCAGCCTGATGTTTCTGTGGTGTAAACCCTGCAGCAGTTCAATAAAATCTTCCATCGTTCCATATTCAGCCGCAATGTTTTCATAATCGCTTACATCGTAGCCATTATCGTGGTTGGGCGAAGTATAAACCGGGTTAAGCCAGACGGCATCTATGCCAAGACTTTTAATGTAATCAAGCCTGGAAATAATGCCCTGTAAATCGCCGATGCCATCGCCGTTGCTGTCCTGAAACGAGCGCGGATAAATCTGATAAACAACAGCTTCTTTCCACCATTGCTTATCGGGAATAACATCATCGTGAAGCTGTGTGTTTTCGATAGGTGAGTTTGCTTCTTTCATATTCAAATTATGCGGACAATACCCAATTCGTGTGCCGATGATAAGTGAGAATAGGGTGGCCCGCAGATAGCGCAGATTTTCGCAGATAAAACCAGGCAATCTGCGTTTATCTGTGTGGTCTGCGGGACATTCCTTATCTATCTTTGCCTACATGCAAATTATTCCGGCGATAGACATCATCGAAGGCAAATGCGTAAGGCTTACGCAGGGCGATTATGACCAAAAAAAAATATACAACGAGCATCCGCTGGAAGTTGCCCGGCAATTTGAAGACGCCGGTTTGCAACGGCTTCATCTGGTAGATTTGGATGGCGCCAAAACCGGTGCTGTAAAAAATTGGAAAGTATTGGAAACACTCGCTTCCAAAACATCTTTGATGATTGATTTTGGCGGAGGAATTAAAACAGAAAATGATTTATACATTGTATTCGATTCCGGTGCTGCGCTGGCAACAATCGGCAGTTTGGCGGTAAAAGATAAGGAACTGTTTACAACGTGGCTGCAGCAATATGGCGCAGATAAATTTTTGTTAGGTGCCGATGTAAAAAATGAAAAGATTGCCATTCATGGATGGCAGGAAACAAGCGATGTATGGATCTATGATTTTATTGAAGATTATCTTTTGCATGGCATACAGCAGGTGTTTTGCACCGATGTAAGCAAAGACGGCATGTTACAAGGCGCAGCGGTTGATTTGTATAAACACATCATTGAAAAATTTCCTTCTTTGTTTTTAATTGCCAGCGGCGGCGTGAGTTCGATGGATGATTTGGATCAATTACAAAATGTTGGTTGCAAAGGCGCGATTGTTGGCAAAGCTATTTATGAAGGAAGAATACAATTGAATGAGTTGAAGCGATTTTGGTAGTGATACAATTTAAAATAAAAATTTTCCCGCAGATAACGCAAATTCTCGCAGAATGACTATGATATGCTTTGCGTTAATCAGCGCAATCTGCGGGAAAATTTCAAAGTGATATACTACATTTTTTATCTTGTTAAAATAAAAGCTCCCGACATGTCGGGAGCTTTTGTATAACGTGAATCGGGCTACAATTAATAATCCATACCCATTCCGCCGCCTGGCATACCGGCAGGAGCCGCAGCGCCTTTTGGTTCAGGTTTATCAGCAACAACCGCTTCGGTAGTTAATAACATACCTGCGATAGAAGCTGCATTTTCCAATGCGATACGGGTAACTTTAGTGGGGTCAATAACACCGGCAGCAAATAAGTTTTCATAAACTTCTGTGCGGGCGTTGAAACCGAAATCGTCCTTACCGTCTTTAATTTTCTGAACTACGATGCTACCTTCCAAACCGCAGTTGGCAACAATCTGGCGAAGCGGTTCTTCAATGGCGCGTTTTACAATTGTTACGCCGGTTGCTTCATCTTCATTCAATGTTTTTACATTTTCCAAGTTTTGCGTAGCGCGTATGTAAGCTACACCGCCACCGGGAACAATACCTTCTTCCACCGCAGCACGGGTTGCATGAAGCGCATCATCTACACGGTCTTTCTTTTCCTTCATTTCCAATTCGGTAGCCGCACCAATATAAAGAACGGCAACACCGCCGGCTAACTTAGCCAAACGTTCCTGTAGTTTTTCTTTGTCGTAATCAGACGTGGTTGTACCAATCTGAGATTTGATCTGGTTAACGCGACCTTTAATATCATCTTCATTGCCTTTACCGCCAACAATGGTAGTATTGTCTTTGTTAATGGTTATTGCGTCTGCTTTACCCAGATATTCTTCGGTAGCGTTTTCTAACTTGTAACCTTGTTCTTCGCTGATAACGATGCCACCGGTTAAGGTAGCGATATCCTGCAGCATTTCTTTTCTGCGGTCGCCAAAGCCCGGCGCTTTTACGGCAGCCACTTTCAGCGTGCCACGCAGTTTGTTTACTACCAGCGTTGCCAACGCTTCACCTTCCAGGTCTTCTGCAATAATCAATAACGGACGACCGCTTTGCGCAGATTTTTCCAGAATCGGAAGAATGTCTTTCATGGTTGAAATCTTCTTATCGTAAATGAGGATAGACGGATTCTGAAGATCAGCTTCCATCTTTTCGCTGTTGGTTACAAAATAAGGAGAAATATAACCACGGTCAAACTGCATACCTTCTACCACATCAACAGAGGTATCGGTGCCTTTGGCTTCTTCAACGGTGATAACGCCTTCTTTACCAACTTTGCCGAACGCTTCTGCAATCAGCTTACCGATTGTTTCGTCGTTGTTAGCAGAAATGGCAGCCACCTGTTCAATTTTATCGCTGTCATTACCAACGGTTTGCGATTGCGACTGAAGGCTTTTTATCACTTCAGTAACGGCTTTGTCAATACCGCGCTTCAAATCCATCGGATTGGCGCCGGCAGCTACATTTTTCAAGCCTTCGCTGATAATAGACTGAGCCAGAACGGTAGCGGTAGTTGTACCATCACCGGCAATATCAGCCGTTTTGCTGGCAACTTCTTTCACCATTTGTGCGCCCATGTTTTCAATGGCGTCTTCCAGTTCTATTTCTTTTGCAACGGTAACGCCATCTTTGGTTACAGTGGGAGCGCCGAATTTCTTTTCAATTACTACATTGCGACCTTTAGGTCCCAAGGTTACTTTTACGGCGTTGGCAAGTGTGTCAACACCTTTTTTCATTTTATTTCTTGCATCGATATCGAAGAAGATTTGTTTAGACATAATTAAGAAGCCCCTATCCCCTGAAGGGGGATTTAAAACCTGCGGGACAAACAGGCTTTTATTTTTTATAATTTAGTAAATTAAAGAGCATCCATACTCCCCTTTAGTGTTGGGGCTTATACGATTGCTAAAATATCGCTTTCGCGCATAATGAGATAATCCTGACCTTGTATCTGTATTTCGGTTCCGGCATATTTGCCATACAGTACGGTATCGCCGCTTTTTACGGTTACCGGTTCGTCTTTTTTGCCTGTGCCTGCAGCTACTACGGTGCCGCGCTGTGGTTTTTCTTTTGCCGTGTCGGGGATAATTAATCCTGATGATGTTTTTTCTTCTGCCGCCGCAGGTTTAATAATTACCCTGTCGTGTAGCGGAGTTACATTCAGTGTGTCTGCCATATTTGTTGTTTTAAAATTGATTTGAAAATGTTTTGATGTTTGCAATTTTTCTGCCACCAGCTGTTTAGAAGCCAAAATTTCAGATATGTGACAGTAAAAGGGAGCGCAAAGAAAGAGTATTTTATATTGGGTGACAAAATTTCATCTGGTAAATAATTGCTATAAACCAAATTTTTATCTTCTGAAAGGGAATTCAAAACCTGAGATACAACGGAAAATTTGTAGTTATAAAATCTTTCTTAAGGTAAATAATATATCGTAACTGCGAGGCGCAAAGCAGTCTTTGGCTTATATCTGATGCTGTATGATAATGATAAACCGGTTTATATATATCTGGCAGCTTCATCGTAAATTCAGAGACTGCTTCGTGCCTCGCAGTGACGAAACTGGCCATTTTTAATAATGCCCGCGTATCGCCTGCTTAATGTCTTCATCATATAAATTTCTCAGCTTTTGATGAACATCGTCTGATAAAGGAGCAAGCGAAGACGCATTAATATTGCCGCTCACCTGCACTGTTTTAGAAGCGCCGGGAATGACGGTGGTTACTTCGGGGAAATCTAAAATCCACCGTAGCGACCATTGCGCCACTCTATCATCCGGCAATATCGTTTTTATTTTATCGGTCAATTGAATGCCGTTTTGAAATTCAATGCCCGAAAAGGTTTCGCCTGCATTAAACGCCTCTCCGCCTGCATTGAAATTGCGATGATCGCCGGAATCAAACTTTGTGTTTTTAGTAAATTTACCCGACAACAATCCACTGGCAAGCGGCACACGCACAATTATAGCAACGCCTTTTTCTTTTGCTTTGGCAAACACTTCGTCTGCCACATGCTGGCGAAATAAATTGAAGATGATTTGCAGCGAAGCAATGCCTTCCTGCTCCAGACACAGCAACGCTTCCTCCGATGTTTCTACACTCGCGCCCCAATACCTGATCAACTCTTCGTCCTGCAATTTTCTTAAATGGTCAAACACTTTTCCTTCCCGCATTACGTCTGTCGGAATGCAATGCAACTGCTCTAAAAACAACTTGTGAAATCCCATATTTTGCAACGAATCTTCTACCTGTCTGCGCATAACATCGTAAGAAAAATTTTGCGGCCAGCCATTTGGCGCATCGCTTCTTCTGCCAAGTTTTGTGGCCACATGAATTTCTTTATCAACCGTTTTTAAAAATTTGCCAATAATGGTTTCGCTGATGCCCATACCATATACATCAGCCGTATCTATAAAGTTGCCGCCATCATTTATAAATTGTTGCAGAATGCCGAATGCTTCCTCTTCGTTTACGGTTCCCCAGTCGGCGCTGCCCAATTGCCATGTGCCCAACCCGATTTCAGAAACAGGCGTGTCTTTAAAATTGCGATAGTTCATGAGTAAAAAATATTGAAAATTTAAAATTTTAATTTCCGCCTTTTAAATACAAACAGCCTGCCTTTTCGCTTTTTAATTTTTACTTTTTCGTTGTAGCTGGTTAAAATAACGTGTTGTTATCAAACTGTTCGTTGTACAGAAAGCAGAACGCCTATCTTCGCGCCCGCAAAAACGAACACCGGCAACATGATCAGCAGAAGAAATATTCGTGTGAAAGTAATGCAGATGATTTATGCAACAGAATCATTGCCCGAATCGGACAATCAGATAAATCCGGTAAAAAAACTGCACGAACAAATTATTCAAACACAGGAATTGTTTATTTATCTGCTTCATTTTATCACCGAAGTGGCCGGCTATGCCGAAATTGATGCCCGCAACCGCGCCGCCAAAAACCTGGTAACTGCCGAAGACCGCAATGTAAATACAAAGCTTGCCGGCAATGAATTACTGTGGCGTATTAAAGAAAGCGCATCTTATATAAGTTTGGTAAATGAATACAAACCAGCTTTGTCGGACGATGAAAATGTAATTCGCAAAGTGTATCTTTCATTGTTAACCACCGATGTTTACAAAGAATACATCAATGCGCAAAGCCGGGAAAAAAACAACGAGAAAGACATTCTGCAATTTATATTTACCGATCTGATGTTGCCCGATGAGAATTTTGTTTCCTTTGCAGAAGAGCGTTTTAGCAACTGGCAGGATGATGCCGACATGCTGCGGCAGCTTATCATCAGTTATCTCTCCAAACCGGCTTCCTTTAATCTGTATGCACTGATGACAGATGAGAAATGGAAATTTGCCAACGACTTGCTTACTACTACGCTTACCAAGCGCGAATTTGTAACGGAGATGATAAAGCCCAGACTAAAAAACTGGGATGCCGACCGCATTGCGCTGCTTGATATGATCCTGATGCGGATGGGCGTTTGCGAACTGCTGTATTTTGAAACGATACCAACAAAAGTTACCATCAACGAATATATTGATATTGCCAAGGAATACAGTACGGAGCAGAGCGGTCATTTTATAAACGGGATCCTTGATAATATTCATAAAGAGTTGCTGCGCGATAATAAAATTCACAAAACAGATTTTAAACAAAAGACTAACGGATAACAAATTAAATTGCACGATTTAATTGAATCAGATGAAACATTTTTCTTTTCTTTTATTTGCTTTTATTGCTCTGTTAATTATCTCTTCTATTTCGTGTGAAAACAGCAGCGCAGGCAGTACCCGAAGCGCCGACAGCCTGACAATGATGAAAAATTCGGAAAACTATACAACGGTTTTGTTTCCCGACTCCATTCAAAACTTTGGCACTGTTGAAAAAGGCAAACAGGTGAAAATGGTGTTTCATGTAAAAAACACCGGCGCAAAACCTTTGCTGATTGCAGAAGCCAGACCCAGTTGCGGCTGCACGGTTGCCGACTTTACCAAAAACGCCATTGCACCGGGAAAAGAAGGAGAAATAACGGCTTCATTCGATAGCAATCATGGCATGCCGGGGCAGGTGAGAAAGACCATTACGGTTGCCACCAATACATCGCCGGTTCATACCATGCTTATCTTTACCGGAGAAGTAGAAGCAAAAACCGAATCGGCAAAAACAAATTAATTCATTCTAAAAAGATAATAATATGATTCATGATCTTCCCGTTTTATTAGCCACCAGTGCCAATGGTCAGCCGGCCGGCGGCGGAAGTTTTCAGTTCATTATGCTGGGCGCCATCATGCTGGTATTCTGGCTTTTTATGATTCGTCCGCAGGCTAAAAAAGCCAAAGAGCAAAAGAAATTTTTGGAAAATCTGACCAAAGGCGATCGCATCGTTACCATTGCCGGTATTCACGGCACCATCAGTAAAGTGAATGAAGACAATACTTTTCAGTTAGAAGTTAGTCCGGGCATGTATATGAAGATTGAAAAATCTGCCATCAGCAGCGAATGGACGGCGGCGCTGAACAAGCCGGTTACAACGGCGGTTGCCAAATAATAAAAGATGTTTTCTTTGCAAAAAAAGTCATAAACCGGAAGTAAGCGCTTCCGGTTTTTTATTGCCTGATTTGTGTTTTACCGGATATGTGCGATAAGCCGGGTAAAACGTATCATTAATATTTCATCTCATGAAACCACCTTTACGAATAGGACTAACAGGCGGTATCGGAAGTGGCAAAAGTACCGTTGCCAATGTATTTGAAGTGCTTGGCATTCCCGTATTTTATGCCGATGCCGCTGCCAAAAAAATGATGAATACTGATTTGCTTTTACGGCAACAGTTGACGGAGGCGTTTGGCGAACAGACTTATACAAATGACGTGTTGAACAGAGAGTACTTGTCATCTGTTGTTTTTGCTGATGCCCGGCAACTGGCACGACTAAACGCAATCGTTCATCCGGCTACCATAGCCGAAGCGGAACGATGGTTTGCGAAGCAAACAACACCTTATGTAGTGAAAGAAGCGGCGCTTCTTTTTGAAACCGGTTCTTCGGCAGGTCTTGATTATATTATTGGTGTTTCGGCTCCGCAGCACATTCGCATTCAGCGAACCATGAAGCGTGACGATGTTGCAAGAGAACAGGTTTTACAAAGAATGAATAAGCAGATAGATGAGAATATTAAAATGAAGCTCTGCGATTTTGTTCTGATAAATGATGAGCAGCAGATGCTGTTGCCACAGATAACAGAATTGCATAACAAACTGCTGGGTATTTTCATACATAAAAAAGGATGATTACAGGTTAGTATGTCATCTCACAAAACGCCATCGTTTATCAGCCGGAATTGCTTTATTATTTAATCAGCAGCAAAAAAATCTTGCCCTATTTTGCATTCGTAATAAAAGTTTACTTGTTTAATATTTACACCAATGACAAACGATCCGCGCTATCCCATCGGCAAATACGAGCCGCAGCCGTTTTCTCAGGAACAAAAAAAGAAATGGCTGTCAGATATAGACTATCTGCCATCAGATGTAGAGCAGTCAATCCACAACCTGGATGAAGCCCAATTGCAAACGCCATATCGCGATGGCGGCTGGACGGTTCATCAATTGGTGCACCACATTGCAGACAGCCATGCAAACGCTTACGTTCGTTTTAAGCTGGGGCTTACGGAAGACAATCCGGCTATAAAACCTTATTTAGAAAACGAATGGGCGAAGCTGGATGATGTGAAAGTGTTGCCCGTAAATGTTTCCATCACCTTGTTATTCGCCCTGCACCAGCGCTGGCACGAAGCCATTAAACATTTGTCGGATGAACAGTGGATGCGAACCGTTTATCATGCCGAACATAAAAAGGAAATGACGCTCTGGTATTTGCTTGGCATGTATGCCTGGCACGGGCGGCATCACACACAACATATTTTATCACTGCGAGAAAAAATGAAATGGTAGATCATACAAATGACGACAAGCTGAGATGGAAAACGTTATCATCGGAGTATTTGTTTACTGACTTATGGCTGCGCGCCCGCAAAGACAGATGTCTGAAACCGGATGGAAAAATTGTTGATCCGTATTATGTTATCGAATATCCGCATTGGGCAACCGGTGTTGGCATTACAGAAAACGACGAAGTGGTACTGGTAAAGCAATACCGGCAGGCGCTTCAGATTGTAAGCATGGAAATCCCAGGCGGCTGTATAGATGAAGAAGATGTTGATTTTGAAGCCGCCATCAGGCGCGAATTTATTGAAGAAACCGGCTATTCGTTTAACGAGGTTGAATACCTCGGTAAAACTTCGCCCAACCCAAGTACCAATGCCAACTGGATGCACATGTTTTTGTTAACGGGCGGCAGGCTTACTCATGCGCAGGCATTTGATGAAAATGAAGAGATTGAAGTATATGTGGTGCCGATGAAAGAGTTTATTGAGATGGTTTTGCGTGGCGAAATCATTCAAAGCATGCACATGACAACCGTATTTTTCGCTTTGTATAAACTGGGAAAGATGACCATTGATTTGTGATTACATCTATCAGCACTTTTTTAATTTATTCCGCATTGTACGTTTGTAACTGACATTCAGCACAGACAAAAAAAATGATTGCAAAATTGCTGCGCTTTTTATGAATAAACAGAAGCTTTATCTTTTTTTCTTTTGCTCTGCAATAAAATTCTCGAACTGCTGCAAACCAAAGCTGCTAAGATTTTGTTTTTTGGTAACGCCAGCTTTTTGGGCAACCAAAACACCGTATCGAATATCATCAAAGCCATTTACGGAATGCGCATCCGGGTTGACGGAAGTCAATACGCCTTTTTCCAGGGCATACGCCAGGTATCGCCAGTCAATGTCCAGGCGATGCGGATTTGCATTTAATTCAATCACTACATTATTGGCTGCGCAGGCATCTATAACGGTGGTATGATTCACCGGATAACCACTTCGGCTTAACAACAATCTTCCGGTCATGTGACCTAAAATGTTGGTGTAAGGATTTTCTATGGCTGTCAGCAATCGCTTCATGGCTTTTTCTTCGCTCATTTTTAAATTGGAATGAACCGAAGCGATTATCACATCAAACAATGCAAGCACATCATCGCTGTAATCGAGGCTGCCATCATTCAGTATATCACTCTCAATACTTTTGAAAATTTTAAATGGCGATAAAGCTTTGTTCAGTTCGTTAATTTCTGCATGTTGCGCCAGCAATCTTTCTTCCGTTAATCCGTTGGCATAAAACGCCGATTTGGAATGATCGCTGAGAACAAGATATTGCAAGCCTTTCGCTTTGGCGGCATTCGCCATTTCTGCCACCGTGTTATTGCCATCGCTCCATTTGCTGTGCGAGTGAATGATGGCGGTTATATCCGTTGTTTCAATTACTTCCGGCAACCGATGTTGTTGCGAGTGTTTTATAACAGCAGCGCTTTCGCGCAGATAAGAAGGAATGTAATCAATGCCCGCCGTTGTAAAGATGTCTTCTTCGCTCAGGTAATTTTCTTCAATAGAAAAATGCTGTTGCCAGGCAGTCATAAACTCGTTGCTGCTGCTGGTGGTAAAGAGCTTTGTATAAAAGTTATTTTTATCGGTATGATGAATTTGCAAGCTGATATTGTTCCCGCTTTTATAAATGATATCATTGCCGGCAGTTTCGGTTTTTTTAAACTGCATGCCGGATAAAAGCGCTTCCGCATTTTCGGGCGAAGCCGTTGTAACAAGCTCAATTTTTTCAATGATTTCATTGTGTTGTTTCAGGTCGCCGGTAAGAAGCGTTTTTTTATCCGGAAAACGGGCTTGCATTTCTTTCTCCAGATTGCCTGCGTAATTGCAAATTTCAGCATATAAAAAGCTGCCTTTATTGCGCAGATAAAATTCAATGGATTCTTTAATGTTCGCCTGCGTTTTTTCGCCAAAGCCTTTGTACAGCATCAGGCGGTTTTCGTTACAGGCATACAACAATTCACCTATGTTTTCAATGTCTAATTCTTTCCATATTACTGCAATTTTTTTTGCACCCAGTCCTTTTATGTTCAGCATTTCGATAACGCCCAACGGTGTTTTTTCAATGTATTGATTTAGCAGTGGCAATTCTCCGGTTTGCAGTTGCGTCATTATTTTTTTGGCAATAGCATCACCGATTCCTTTGATGTCCTGTATTTTTTCTTCCGATAATTCGCTCAGTTCAACCGGCAGTTTATCAATGGTAAACGCCGCGCCGGAATATGATTTTGTTTTAAAGCTGTTCTCGCCATGAATGTCCATTAGTTTGGCAAGGAGGGAAAAGTTGTACGCTATGGTTTTGTTATCCATGCGGTGAAAATAGAAAGAAAATAAAAAAGCAGAAAGCAGATAAAAATAAAAAGTTCCGGTGGTAGCCGGAACTTCAGATCTGTCATTTTAAAATTACATCTTATTATTTAGCCGCTTTTTTTGGAGCTGCTTTCTTCATAGATGTCATTGCTTTTTTTGGAGCGGCTGCCTTTTTAGGCGTTGCCTTTTTTGCAGTAGCTGCTTTCTTAGGAGCGGCTGCTTTTTTTACTGCCGCTTTTTTTGTTGCGGTGGCGGCTTTCTTTGGTGCAGCCTTCTTTGCAGTGGCTGCCTTTTTAACAGCCGCTTTTTTTGCAGTTGCCATAATTGTACAATTTAATGATTAGTAAATATGCCATAAATGTACATACATTGTGCCAACTGCAAAAATTAAATTATACTTAAGCCATTGCTTCTATTTCGTTTACAGAAATAGTTGTTTTGTTATCTTTTGTTTTCTTAAACTGTACAACGCCGTCAGATAAAGCGAACAAAGTAAAATCTCTGCCCACGCCTACGTTTTTGCCGGGATGATATTGCGTACCGCGTTGACGAACAATAATGTTACCTGCTATGGCGGGCTGTCCGCCATATATTTTTACGCCAAGACGTTTGCTGTTACTATCGCGACCGTTTTTTACCGAACCTTCGCCTTTTTTGTGTGCCATGAGAAACGATTGAATATTGTTAGTAAAATATTTTTATCCGGGTTAATCCGGGTTAAGCAATGCTGCTTATCCTGATTTGCGTGTAATGTGTGCGATGACCATGCTTCTTGCGAAAGCCCTTTCTGCGCTTCATTTTAAAAGCAATCACTTTGTCGCCCTTTACAAGACCGCTTACAATTTCAGCTTTTACCACCGCTTTAATGTCGGCACCGAGGGCTAAATTATCATCATTACTGGTAAGCAACACATCGCTGAATTCAACGGTATCTCCATTATTTCCGGCAATGTGCGGAACATATATGCTATCGCCTTCCTGCACTCTAAATTGCTGACCGGCTATTTTTACAACTGCGAACATAGTTTCTGAAATTAGGGCGGCAAAAGTATGATTTATAAAGGAAATATCCGAACACTATTGGAAATATTTGTAAATGAAAGTTTAATTTGTATTTACTGCTATCCGGTACAAAGTCAGGATTTAAAAACTATGTACTGAAGTGCCTGATTTTACGGCGTGCCTGTTGGTTTTATAAAACCTACTCCCGCCCATCAAAAAGGGCAGGTCGGGACACCGGTTTTGTATTTGTTTTTTCCACCATTCCTTTTCGGTTTACTCTGTCAGGCCAATCAGCCTGTTGTAGCTGTACAAATGCCGGCGGGCAAAACTTGCCAGGTTACCGGATGATATTTTCCGTTTGATGTTTTTGCTGATGACCGGAAAGAGCAGATTGGCTGGTAACGTGCGGCTGTTCACAATGCAATAGAGCAGACAGATGAAATGCGCCAGTAGTTACAGTGCTTAGAGTAATGGGCTGCATTAATTTCTTTTACCAGGTGGGTAAAAGAGGATTTGCTGATGAGCCCGGCTAATTGAGAAAACATGGGCTGTCCGGAAAAAACTCTTATTAGTAGCCTGTTTTTATTGGCGGTATTCTAAAAGTATGAAAAGGGGCGGCTTAACAGCCTGCCCCTTTATTTTTATCGGACAACAGCGATCTTAAATATCTGATTGGTATTAATTATTCAATCCTCTTCCGGTCTTGTGCTGCAACTCCTCTATACGTTTGGATGCGTCTGCCTTGGTAAGATTGTCATTCATTTCTTCACCCGCTTCGTCAGACAACGTTTTCAGATACGATTTTTGAGCGCCGGTCATCGGCTCGCCGCCGGTTGTCCATTCATCAGGATCCTTCTCCGTATTTGAGTTGGAAACATCCGCTTCCGGCTGCTGATTAACTTTAATATCGGTTTCTTTTTCCAATTCTTTTTTCATAATGCTACTTTTTTTAGTAAATAATAATTCAAAAACGGAGCCAGATTTTGTGCTGCACAGTGTTAAGAAATTATTATCAGTAAAAATTTAATTAGTTGTTTAACCGATTAAACGCTATTTTTGTTTTATCGTTTAAACAAAGGCTTTGCTTTTCCTTTCAAAAGGGCAACAGGTTTTTCTCTAACAGGTAATTTTATTCTAACATCCCGATTCTTGTACCATATATTTTATTGTCATCTTTCAGTGCTCTGCCGGCGCGATTTTTTGCCGTAGCACGTTTTTCCGATTGATGCCTTTTATTAATTAACAATTAAAAAAAGCAATGTTATGAACAAGCAAGTATTGAAATTTGGTTTAAAAAGAGCAGTTATTTTAGCAGGTCTTGTAGGTACATTATCTTTCTCAGGTTTTGCAGCCAACCGGGAAGATACAAAAGAAGCCACAGCCGTGCATTATGTAGGCACCACCGAAAAAGGCATCGTGTTTAATGTGAAATACGACAATGCCGATGCTGCAAAATTTGATCTCATTATAAAAAATGAGTATGGCGACGTTATTTATCAGCAACAATTCAACGACAAAAATTTTGATAAGAAAGTGTTGCTTACCAAAGAGCCGGGCGATGCGCGTCTTACGTTTATTATCAAATCTGTGTCGGACAACATCAGACAGTCGTTCGATATTTCCACCACCACCAGAACGGTGCAGGATGTGGTTGTAAAAAACGCTCAGTAAACAAAAATTTAATTTGTGTAAGTAAGAATCCTGTACGCTTCGGGCGGCAGGATTTTTTTATTTCGGTTCAGGTTTATTATCACTCCACTTCCACAAATGCGCACAGGCATACGTGCGATATGGTTTCCATTTGTCGGAAATTTTTAGCATTTTTTCTTTCAACGCTTTTTTATTATCTGCTTTCAGGTTGTATACTTTTTGCATGGCGTTTTGAATGCCAAGATCATCAACGGCAAACACATCTTCTCTGCCCAGCGAAAACATCAGCAGCATTTCAACCGTCCATCGGCCAATGCCTTTTATTTCGGTTAATAAGGCAATAATATCACCATTGCTCATGGCTTCCAGCATTACATCAGTTATATTTTTTTCCAGGCAAAACAAAGCTACGTTGTGTATATACCCGATTTTGGCGTAGCTGATGCCAATGGCACGCAGTGTTTCAGTTTCGGTTGCCAGTACCTGTTGCGGGGTTGGTTCTTCGCCATTATACAATTGCAGAAACCGATGAAAAATTACTTTGGCCACTTTTGTGCTTAGCTGCTGGCTTAGTATGCTCGCCATTAACCGTAACGGTATATTGCTGTGGCGTTGCAAAGGTGGAAGCGGCTGCTGAATTACGGCCGCTAATTTTTTATCTTTCAGCAGATGAGAAACATAAATCATGACAATGCAATGTGTTGGTGTGTAAAGAAACAAGCTGATTTCGGGTTGCACTTACCATTTTTCTGCATTTTTCCATAAATGAATGAGATAAGCAAGCAGCAAAATGAAGCTGATTGTCATCCATACATAAAACAAAATATTGCCGGCAGAAATGGAGCCGTCAACAAAAGCAAGATCGAATTTAAGACCAATGGTTACGTTTAATGCAAGCCAGCAGAATGATAGAAAAAGGGAAAGTCCGACACGTTTCAGAAAAGCGACAACTTCTGGTTCCATAACAGCTCATTTACATGCAAAGATGACTATCGCGAAAGATACGTGTTGTAACAATTTTTGAAATACTGTAAATGAATGCGGAAACGATAATTAAAAAATTTCGGCAAACTGAAACAGTATGCAGGCAAAAAAGGTAAAAATTGCAATGCCGGTTGTCTGGCATAAACTATGAGACACTATACAGAAAGGAATCCGAAAATATTTATAAGATAACAGCAATGAATTTCGTTATGAAAATCATTGTATTAAAGAGTAAAGAAGATGAAAAGGGATGCTCAGGAAAGAATAAATTTCCGGTTTATAGGCAGCTATACCGCAAAACTGATATTTTTGCTGTAAGAACAACAAAAGAAATCACAAGACAAAACCTCGGCTAAACCGCTAAAATCAATTCATGCAGCAAATAGTTATTGGTGCGATTGTCGCTTTTTTTATAAGCTTTTATCTGATACCCGTTCTCATACATTTGGCGAATAAAAAAAAGCTCGTAGATATTCCTGATACCAGAAAAATTCATACTGATCCTGTTCCGCGTTTTGGCGGTATCGGCATCTTTGCCGGGTTTATTTTCAGTTTGCTGATAAACGCCAGCATCAACAATCAGTTTCTCGAATTTCAGTATTTGCTGGCAGCTTTTCTAATCATCTTTTTTTTAGGTGTCGGCGATGATATTATGGCGCTTTCGCCGTTTAAAAAGTTCATCGGCCAACTGGTTGCTTCGTTTATTCTTATTTTTAAAGGTCATTTGCTGATCAATAATTTACATGGTTTTCTGGGCGTTGAGCACATCCCCGATGTTATCAGTTACCTGCTTACCTATTTTACAATTATTGTTATTATCAACGCCATCAATCTGATAGATGGCGTTGATGGTCTTGCCGGCACACTAAGTCTTATTTCCACGTTTCTTTTCGGATGCTGGCTGTATCTCAACGGCGATCTTGCTTATTCATTAATCGCATTCTCTTTATTCGGCAGCATTCTGGCTTTTTTGTGCTATAACTATCATCCGGCCAGTATTTTTATGGGCGATGCCGGTTCTATGATGTTAGGTCTTATCAATGCCATTCTGGTTATCCGGTTTATCAATCTTGCGCCTGCCGCTCATTCATTTGCGGTGCCGGCTTCACCCGCCATCGGTTTCGGAATGCTGCTGATTCCGCTGATGGATACGCTTCGCGTGTTCTGCATCCGGCTGATGCGCGGCTTATCTCCTTTTTCGCCCGACCGCAATCATATACATCATCTTTTTCTCGATAAGGGCTTTTCTTCCGTGCAAACCACAGGTACGCTTGCTGCACTAAGCCTTGGCTTTTCGTTGTTATTTTTTTGCATGGCATCGTTTAACACAACGGTTGTGTTTGTATTAGAAGCTGTTTTGTTTTTTACCATTATTTCGGCCCTTCACCTGTACGATCCGGCGCCAATGCGGGTTAAGAAAAAAGAAGACGGAGAAATTGTTATTGAAGAGCCGCGCAGGCTGCGCCTGAAAAAATTATTCAATAAAAAAGAAAAGCAAAT
Source organism: Ilyomonas sp. (assembly GCA_965219515.1). Lineage (GTDB taxonomy): Bacteria > Bacteroidota > Bacteroidia > Chitinophagales > Chitinophagaceae > Ilyomonas. The sequence goes on along the minus strand of OZ244776.1, from coordinate 3,124,485 downwards.
TGTATAAGGCAGATGTTGCCTTTATATTTTATTAATGCCCAACAAGCCTAAGTCTGGCATTCTAACGAATTGAAAAGCATCGGTAAACTTTGCGTTCGTATTGTATTTTTATAAAACAATGCTGTCCGATTTCATAAATTTGCGCCTCTTTAAACTAAAATTGATATGTCTGAAGATGTAGAATTTTTATTGGATGATGCCGGATCGTCTATGAACAAAGCCATAAATCACTTAGAAACGGAACTGATAAAAATACGGGCGGGCAAAGCCACTCCTTCTATGCTTGACGGCATTTATGCCGATTATTACGGCGCGCCAACACCCATTAACCAGGTGGCTAACATCAACATTCTCGATGCACGAACCATCAGTATTCAGCCCTGGGAAAAAAAGATGCTGCAGGCAATAGAACGGTCTATCATGGCAGCTAATATTGGCATCACACCGCAAAACGACGGTAACCAGATACGTTTGTTTCTGCCACCGTTAACCGAAGAACGTCGCAGAGAATTGTTTAAAAAAGCAAGTAATGAAGGCGAGCAATCAAAAGTTGCTATTCGCAGCATTCGCCGCGACATTATCGAACAGGTAAAAAAACTTGAAAAAGAAGGGCTGAGCGAAGATGAAGCCAAAGACGCAGAAAACAACGTGCAGGAAATTACAGACCGTTATATTATTCTGGTAGATAAGCACCTGTCGGCAAAGGAAAAAGAAATGATGGCGATTTAACTATCATTTATTTTATACTTTTACGATTCAACAAAAAACTATATCTATGGGATTCATTAAAGAATTTAAAGAATTTGCCATAAAAGGTAATGTGGTAGATTTGGCTGTTGCTGTGGTAATTGGCGGCGCCTTCGGAAAAATTGTTACTTCGCTGGTTGATGACATCATCACGCCGGGTTTGCTTACACCGGCTCTTAAACGTGCTAATCTGCAAAACCTGCAGCAGCTTGTTATTCCGGGAACGGCCATCAAATACGGAAGTTTTATCTCGAATGTGATTTCCTTTATTATTATCGCGCTGGCTTTATTTTTAGTTATTAAAGCTATGAATTCATTTAAAAAGAAAGAAGCCGTAGCGCCAACGGTTGCACCGCCGCTTACCATTTCTGAAACTTTGCTGGCAGAAATACGCGATGAACTGAGAAATAACACGCGGGCGCAACAACCATAAACACAAGATTTTTATCTATTGAGCGCCATATCTTATCAGATTAAATTAGAGCAGTTCGAAGGTCCCTTCGATCTGCTTCTTTTTTTTATAGAGCGCGACGAACTTGATATTTATGATATTCCCATTGCGAAAATCATCAAAGATTTTCTGGCTTACATTCACCGGCAGGAGCAACTGAATATTGAACTGAGCAGCGAATTTATTCTGTTTGTTTCCAGCCTCATGCGCATTAAAGCCAGGTTGCTGCTGCCTCGTAAAGAGTTAGACCCTTCGGGCAATGAAATAGACCCGCGCTTGGAACTGGTTGATAAACTACTGCAATACAAACAATATAAAGAAGCCTCGCTGCAACTTGCCGAACAGGAAGCGTCACGAATGCTGATGATAAAGCGCGGCAATGTGCAAACCGAATTGGCCGCCATTGGAGAGAAAGAATCGGAAGGTACGGAGATACAAACCGTAACGATTTTTAAGCTGATGAAGACATTTGAAAAACTGATGCAACGGCTGCACGATAAAAACAACAAGCCGGTACATACGGTGGTGCGTTATAATTATACGATGGAAGAAAGCCGCGTACAAATTATTAATGAAGTAAAACAGAAAAAGAAAACTTCGTTTCAATACCTTTTCCGGCATTGCGAAAACCGCATTCAGGCTATCTTTTTATTTTTATCCGTACTGGAACTGGTGCAGCTTAGCTACCTGAATCTGGCTGTAAGCCAGGGAGCAAATAATTTTGAAGTGGAATGGAACGAAGAAAAACAGAAAGGGGAAGCAAGTTTTACTTCATAAACCAATTTATCGCCGACCAGTTTTTTACTGCTTGTTAAATATGAATATTGGCCGCAAACAAAATTATTACCTTCTTACCTTTAGCACTAATTACATCGTTATCATTCCGGTTTTTTAATCATATCTTTTAATAACGAATGTCAGACAACTGCATATCAAACAATAATAATGAAATCAGTATTTTCATTCACAACTCACCATTCACCATTTATAACAAATGAACGATAAAAAGAAGAAAAAGAAAAAGCAATCCTACAATGCCATTCACGACGAGCACACGTTACAGGGTTTGCTGGAAGTTACCCGCTCGGGCATCGGCTACGTGGTTATTGCCGACGGAAAAGGCGATGTGCTGGTGCGTCCGCACGATTTTAATACGGCGCTCAATGGCGATGCGGTTAAGGTGAAAGTGGTAAAGCAAAACGCAGCTACCGGTAAGAAAGAAGGCAGAATTACGGAAGTAACGGAGCGGAAGCAAACCGAGTTTATAGGCAGGCTGCAAATGAGTAAGCGTTTTGCTTTTATGGTGCCCGACAGCGACAAGCCGATGCCCGATATTTATATTTCGCCCGATAATATAAACGGTGCCGTTGACAGAGATAAGGTAACGGTGCAACTGATAAAATGGGAGAAAGGAAGCCGCAAACCCGAAGGCAGGGTAACAGGTATTCTTGAGGCCGAAGACGAAAACGATAGTGCCATGAAAAACCTGCTGGCAGAAGCTGGTTTTCCGTTGTCTTTTAACGATGAAGTGATGGAAGAATCTGCCCGTATTCCCGACATTATTACGCAGCACGACATAGAAACGCGCCGCGATTTTCGCGATGTATTTACCATTACCATTGACCCGGCAGATGCCAAAGATTTTGACGATGCCATTTCGCTGCGCACGCTAAAAGGCGGTTGGTATGAAGTGGGTGTGCACATAGCCGATGTAAGCCATTATGTAGTGCCCGATACCGCACTGGACGACGAAGCTTATAAACGCGCCACCTCCGTTTACCTGCCCGACAGGGTAAACCCCATGCTGCCGGAACATATTTCAAATGTGTTGTGTTCGTTGCGGCCGCACGAAGACAAGCTGACATTTTCGGCTGTATTTCAAATCAATAAAAAAGGTGCTGTAAAACAATACTGGCTGGGTAAAACACTCATCCACAGCAACCATCGCTTTACTTACGAAGACGTTCAGCAGATTATCGAAACAAAAAAAGGCGAGCATAAAAAAGAAGTTTTATTAGTAAACGAAATATCTCAGAACCTGCGCGGTCAGCGGTTTTCAAAAGGCGCCATCAATTTTTCGTCTCAGGAAGTTCGTTTTAAACTGGATGAAAAAGGAAAGCCAGTTGGCATTGAAATAAAAGAAAGCAAAGAAGCGCATCAGTTAATAGAAGAATTAATGTTGCTGGCTAACAGAACGGTAGCCGAAAACGTATCTAAAATTAAAGTAAATAAGCAGGCGGTTCCATTCCCATATCGCGTGCACGACCAGCCGGATGAAGACAAACTGAAGCCGTTTATAGATTTTGCAAAAAAATTTGGCTATTCTTTTAATATAAGTTCGCCCGATAAAATTGCTGCGAGCTTTAATGCCATGCTTGCCGGTGTGCAGGGCAAACCCGAACAGCATGTATTAGAGCAGTTAGGCATTCGCACCATGGCGAAAGCCATTTATACCACAGACAACATCGGGCATTATGGTCTTGGTTTTGAAAATTACTGTCATTTTACATCGCCCATTCGCCGTTATCCCGATGTAATCGTACATCGTGTACTGGAATCGTGTTTGCGGAATGCGCCGGTAATTGATAAAAAAATGAATGAAAAATGCAGGCACAGCAGCGAGCGGGAGCGGGCTGCTATGGAATGCGAGCGTGCTGCCAGCAAGTACAAGCAGGTGGAATATATGCGTGATTATCTGGGCGAAGAATTTGAAGGCGTTATCAGCGGTGTTACTTCGTTTGGCTTTTTTGTAGAAACCGTTTTGCAAAAATGCGAAGGTTTGGTGAGCATTACCAGCTTAAGCGATTTTGACGATTTCCGGCTGATTGAAAGCGACTATGCGCTGGTGGGCAGACGCAGCGGCCGCAGCTTTCGCATGGGCGACAAAGTATGGATAAAAGTGATTGCCGCCAACTTAGACAAGCGGCAACTTGACTATGAATGGGTGCTGCAGCATGACCATCACAAACAGGCTGCCACGCAAAAAGACGAAAAGCCGAAAAAGGCAAAAGCCAAAAAAGAACAAAGCCGCGAGCCGAAGCGGCTGATTGAATAGCGTTACAGATTGTTGGGGTAAACGCTGATTTTTTTCGCGCGGTGATGTGAAAAAATGGTTGCCGTTGAAATCTGTATTTCATTTAATACTTCCTTTGTATCATAATCCAATTCAATTATTTTTCCACCGCTTACTTCGGTAGTCGGCACCTGAAAACCAGGGGCAAATATAACATGCCTGCTATCGGGCAGAAACTGTACGCTACTGATAATAGATGAGTAACACGTTACATCGCGCTCTTTGCCATACTCCCAGATTTGCTGTACCGTCATCTTTACCGGATCAATTTTATATTCTGCTGCACGGCTGTATTTACCCGGTCTGCTATTGTAAATTGCATTTCCATCTAAAGAATCTAACGTTCTGTTCGTACCGTTATCAAATAACATCATATTTCCATTGGGCAATTGAATGGGAGAATGCTGATAACAGTTCCATTCAAAGTCGGGCGTGATGGTACTTCCGTAAGCAACTGTTGTATCGGCTATCACATTGCCTGCCGCATCAAGCGGGGTAAGCAAAAACTGGTTCAGGTCTTCGCCTCTCCGGTTGGTTCCCCAGCCTTTATGTGGCGCTAATATCCATTTGATGTTATTGCTGCGGTCTAATTTTATAACGCCCTGGTTTCTTAAGGAAACAACAATCGTTTGATCAGTAGCGTCTTCAAATATGGCATTGCCATGCGCCCAGTCACCCGGCATTCCGATGCCCCATGCGCGCCTGTATTCATCCAGCGATTCTTTTAAATCTATTGCCGTAATAATCTGCTTTGTGTTTCTGTCTATTTCTATAATGTAATCTTCAGTGGTAGCCGCACCATCAGAAAAAGTGCTGCCGGCTTTGGTAGCCGTTAATAAAAAGTTCCCGTTTGTTTCTTCGTACACTTCGTGATGAAACGAATAGCCGGGCATCGTCCAGGTATTGATAATTTTACCCAGCATATCTACCTCGTAAATTACAGAGGTTTTATTATCGCCAAAATAAAAATTGCCGTTTCTAAGTCTCGCTATGCCATCGTCGTAAAACATGGCTGCCAGAGGTGCATAACCTGAGTAATCTAATACCCAGCGAATATCTCCGTAATCATCAAGAATATAAGGTATGCTCGGTCTGCCGGGCAGGCCAATAGTACTAAAATTACTTACCAGGTACATGCCTTTTTCCAGTTTAGTTTCGTCGAAAGAACCAGCTACAATCGAAGTTGGCATATCAACCGGAAGTGACTGTGTTGTAATGACAACAGAACTCTGCGCCACCGTGTCTCCCGAATTATTTACAATGCGGATATCTACCGTATTCAACGTATCGGCATACATGCCAATTACGGGAATGGTATGAATGCTACCGAAATCATTAAACAGATACGTTACATCGCTGAAAGCGCCGTGCCTGCCATGAACCCTGATAAACGTTCTGCCTTCTTTTTGCGAATTAAATGCAATCGATGCCGATAAGGGCGTGTAACCATAAGGATTCACTTTTACGGAATCTGCCGGTACGGTAAATTCTACAGGTAGAAAAATCTGAGCAGGAAAGATGTCATCGTTTTTTTTGCAGTTGGTCAGGGATGTGGCAAAACCAATGCATATACATAAAATGTATATCCGTCTCATAGTGTTAGTTTTTCATATTAGCGGTAAATATAACTTAAACTTCTATTACTTCGGTTTTGCTAACATAATCGTGCAGTGTTTTTCCCAAAAACGACAGAAAAATGCTGTCTATGACAATGGCGCCGATAACCCGCATTGCGCTTCTCACAAGAATTTGAGTGAAGGAAGGCTTGCCGCCGTTTCGATTTGCCACTTTGGAAAGAGAGAGCCATTTGCCGGGTGTTCGCTGCCAGATGGCTTCAAAAAACAAGTAGTATAAAAAGCCCGTAGCAGCAAGAGAATAAAAAATCGGCAGATACGGAATGTGATAATAAAATACATAAAACGTGTAACCTCTGTGAACGCCGAATGCAATGGCAGAGATAAGCGTAATATCAATCAGAAAATTTAATATGCGCGTGCCGGTTCCTACAATGCTCATGTAAACAAAATGCGGCAAAACTAAGCGGGAATCGGGGTTTGGTTGCCGGCAAACTTTTTTATCTGTCAATATCGTTGCCTTTGTACATTGCAGCTATGTTGTTTCTTCGCAGATTGTTGGTTACGCAGTTTCGCAATTATGTTTCGCAATCATTTCATTTTAATGAAGCCGTTACAGGTATTTACGGTATTAACGGAAGCGGAAAAACCAACCTGCTCGATGCCATTTATTATCTCTGTTTTACCAAAAGCTATTTCCTGCGCGCCGATGCGTTGAATGCGCATTACGGTATGCAGGGCTTTCGGCTGGAAGCCGTTTTTGAGAAAGGCGAACAAACGTTTCGCGTGGTTTGCATTCTGCGCGAAAACAACCGGAAAGAAGTAATTGTTGATGAAGAAATTTACAAGCGTTTTTCGTCTCATATCGGCAAATTTCCCTGCGTAATGATAGCGCCCGATGATGTGGAATTGATAACCGGCAACAGCGAAATGCGGCGAAAATTTATAGATACCATTCTTTCCCAGATCAATCCGGAGTATTTACAATGGCTGATTGAATACAATAAAATTTTGCAGCAGCGAAATAGTCTGTTAAAAGCCGCCGCCGAACACAATCGCCCTGATGAAGATTTACTCGATATTTTAGACGGGCAGCTTAGCGAAAAAGGCGATGTATTGTATAACAGCCGCAATGAATTTATGAAAGAATTTCTGCCTCTGGTGCAGGAAGAATATAACAATATCGCCGGTAAAAATGATGATGTAATCATTAGCTATTACAGCCAGTTGCACAAAGCCAATATGCAGCAGGTATTGCAGGAAAATCGTCAGCGCGACCTGTATCTGCAACGCACCGGCGCCGGCGTTCACAAAGACGATCTGGAGATAACCATGCACGGGCAAAATTTTAAAAGCGTTGCCTCGCAGGGACAAAGAAAAAGCCTGCTGTTCGCGTTAAAGCTGGCCGAGTTTGCCATCATTCAGCGGCACAAAGGCTTTGCGCCCGTTTTATTGCTGGATGATGTGTTTGAAAAATTAGATGAAGCAAGGATGCACAATCTGCTTTACAAAGTTTGCGTAGAACAGCAGGCGCAGGTGTTTATTACCGATACGCACAAAGAAAGATTAGAAGAAGCATTCGCCGGTTTGGGTGTGAAGCATCAGTTGATCGGTCTGTGAGGTATAGCTTTTCATTATTGTTTCTTTTGTTATAAATTGTAGCTAAAAGCCACATCAGAAATTGTGTGCAGGCGCAGTACGAGCGTGTTGGAGATTAATAATTCGGTAGAAGTTTAGAATGTATGCTAAGGTAGGATAAGAACAAAATGGCAGTGAGAGAGATTTCGTTAAGCCATAGTTATGTGCGAGATAACTATAGAAATAAGCTGCCCTTACTGCACGGGCATAAAGGTGAAGAAAAATGGCAGGAAGCGGACAGGGAAACAGAATTTTCTTTGCCACAATTGTAACAGGCAGTTTCAGTATCAGTATGTTTACAAAGGGGGCAGACCCGAAGAACAAAGCGCAGGTGCACCTGATAACGCTTAACGGCAGTGGCATCCGGAACATTCACCGGGTAACGAAGCTGAGCCTTGTTTGCATTCTTTCCCTTATGAGAAAATGGTTTAAACAAAATAAGGAGCCTTGCTTTAAGGGCAGCTACGGGCAGGTGCAGTTGGATGAACTCTGGACATTTGTAAAGCACCGGAAAGGCAAACGCCGGGTGTGGTATTCCTATAATAAAGAAAGCGGGAAGATATTAGCCTTTCAGATTGGCAAAAGAAATGACAAAAGCTGTAAGGCATTGCCTGTAAAGGGTAAGGCATCTTTAGATTGGGAGGTATTGTACGGATGAGTGGAAATCATATAAAAAGCACATTTTGAAGGAGAAGCACATCATTTCAAAAAGGAAGACAACAAATATTGAAAGAAGGAACCGGGACTTTCGCAAACACCTCAAAAGGCTAGGCAGAAAAACAGTCAGCTTCTCTAAAAAAGATGACATCAATTGCGGCATTATTAAAACGTATATCCGGCATAGAAATACCGCTTAAACAACAGCATACATGCTAAAGCACTACCCAATGATGTTTATTTTTATTATATTTAATGTAAGAAACGGTTGAATTTTTTGATGCGGATTGTTGATGGAAAAGTATGGCGAGGTGAGGTAGTTAAAACTCATAAGTCCGAACTTCTAAACTTATTGTTATTGCTCTTGGCAAATTTATAATGCCAAGCTAATAACAAAATAAAATCTGATGCTGCATTATGTCTGCCAGTTTTTTGCCAAACCTTTTGTTCACGGTTCGTTCTTATGTATCCGACAGATAGGCTGTAATTATAATAATTGCACTTTCAAAATTCTTACCTACAGGTAAGTCTTTGTTACCCGTTATAAGATGAGTCGCTTTGACAGAAATAAAATAAAAAAATTATGTATGAAACCTGATGCACCAAACAGAACAATCGCCAACTCTCAAACATACACAACGCCTCACAAACTCTTTCGCAAATGCAACCGCATACAATTTATTTGCGCAAAGTTTTTTTACTATTATTCCTCTTCCATAAAACCATCAGAATCCATCCTTCATTTTCTTTACTTTGCGCAGCTATTTTTAATTATTCCGTATGATTCAAAAATTGTTCAGCATTTGTACCAATCCCGATGAAAGCAATCAACTGCATGTTGAAGTAGGCGCCAATCACATGGCATGCTGGTGCACCGGCAGCGAAGAAGCGTTTACGGCAATGGAATATTTTACATTTCAATACGACAATACAGAAGGTGGTTTTGTAGATATTTTCAGAGAAATAAAGCGATGTTCCATATTGCTGCGCAATACATTTGCATCGGAAGAAATTGTTTGGGAAAATGCCGATTTTATGTGCGTTCCAAAGGATGCGTTTGCAGAAGATGCATCGGTTTCTTATCTGAACTTGATAAACAGCCAGAGCTTTCAGTCATTGCCGATGCACAAGACTTTGCAGGACTTTGTTTTGACTTACACCGCCGATTCTGTTCTGTATAAAATTGTAAAAGAAAATTTACCGCAGGCGTCTCACACGCACAAGCTGCATCACTTGCTGCAACAGCAAAAAAGGGAAGAAAAAAATAATTTGCAAATACAGTTTTATCAATCGCATTTTTTATTAACGGCATTTAAAAACGGCACTCTTCAGCTTGCTACCGTATTCCGGTTTCAAACGCCGCACGAAGCGGTGTATCATATTTTGAATACGCTGGATAAGCTTGACATGACAACAGACGAAACGGTTACTTCATTGTCTGGTTTTATAGACGAAACATCGGCATTGTACAAAGAAATTTATTTGTACGTAAACAATCTGCAGCTTACGCAAACCGGGAAAATAAAAGACGAATACCCGGCGCATTATTTTACCACTTACAACCTTTCCCGCGCATGAGAATTATTTCCGGCGCATTGGGCGGACGACGCATCAATATGCCGCCGCAAATGCCTTATACGCGACCTACGACAGACATGGCAAAAGAAGGCTTGTTCAATATATTGCAAAACAGAATGAGCTTTGCAGACATTGCCACGCTCGATTTGTTTGGCGGCACAGGCAGCATAACATTCGAGCTTGCTTCGCGCGGCGCAGCTTCGTTAACCATCATTGAAAAAGATGCGCAGATGTATGCTTTTATTAAAAAAAATATTGCCGCGCTGAACATTGAAAACTGCGAGGTGCTGATGATAGATGTGTTTCAATATTTGAACAATTGCACACAGCAATCCGATTTTATTTTCGCCGGTCCGCCTTATGCGCTTACAACTATTGATGAGTTGCCGAAGCTTATCATCGCCAAAAAATTATTATTGCCCGGCGGTTTTTTTGTATTGGAACATACGCCGCGCAACAATTACGAAACATACGCCGGCTATGCGTTTCAGCGCAATTACGGAACCACGGTATTTTCGTTTTTTGAGGGCAAATGAATTTTTCACAGATAACACAGAAAAACACCCATAACTACAATCAATGAAACCTTTATTTATAACCGGTATTGGAACGGGCATTGGCAAAACGTTGGTATCTGCCATTGTTGTGGAAGCGTTGGAAGCGAATTACTGGAAGCCAATACAAGCCGGCTTTACAGACGGAACAGATACAACAACGGTACAAGATTTAATATCGAATAAAAATACGGCCGTTTACAAAGAGGTGTATAAGCTAAAGCTGCCTGCTTCGCCGCATATTGCCGCAAGAGAAGAGAATATCAGGATAGATATGGAAAAAATATGTGACTTCTATTTACAATTCGCAATTCGCAATTCACAACCCGCAATTCATCATTCGCCATTCATTGTTACAGAAGGTGCCGGCGGCTTGCTGGTTCCGTTAAATGAAACCGAATTTGTAATTGATTTAATAAAAAGGTTAAATGCAAAACTGATATTGGTAAGCCGCAATTATTTAGGCAGCATCAATCATTCTTTATTAACGGCATCTGTTTGCAAAGCCAACAATTTTGATGTAGCCGGATGGATTTTCAACGATCAATATATGAATTACGAAGAAGAAATTGTAAAATGGAGCGGTTATCCCAAAATTGCATCGGTGCCTTTTGCGAATGTTATTGATAAAGGGTTTGTAAAAGAACAGGCTAACAGAATCAGGGCATCTTTGTTGAAGATTTTATGAACATCTGATCTGTTTACATTGGTATTGTGTGCGATAACAATTTTTTATGACAAAGAAAGAATTACGGATAAAATACAGAGCGAAGCGTTTGTCGTTATCAGAAACACAAAGAACAAAACTCAATGATTTGCTGCTGATACAATTTCAAAAACTGTCGTTTGAAAATGTTCAGGTATTACTTTCTTATATGCCGATGCCGCACACCGCCGAGCCCGAAACGAGCTTGTTTACACGTTATCTGCAACACAGCATTCCCGGCTTGCAGGTAGCTTATCCGGTTACCGATTTTGATGCCGTTTCCATGCAGGCAATTATAACCTGCGAAGACACTGAATTTGCCATGAATGAATTTCAAATCAGTGAACCGGTTGCAGGAAATAAAACCGATCCGAAGGCGATAGATTTAATATTCGTGCCAATGCTGAATTGCGATGCAGAAGGTTATCGTGTTGGCTACGGCAAAGGTTTTTACGATCGTTATCTAAAGCAATGCAGAAAAGATGTTATCACAATTGGCTTCTCTTATTTTGAACCGACAGAAAACATTGATGACAAAAACGAAAATGATGTGCCGTTAGATTATTGCATTACACCAGACTGTATCTATGAATTTTAATACCGTTTTTATTCGTTCGTTTCGCATGCTGCTGTTGCCGTTCGCTTTGCTGTATGGCTTGATTGTCACCATTAGAAACTGGCTGTTCGACAAGAAAATTATCAGGTCTGCCACGTTCAATTTTCCGTTGATTTGCGTAGGCAATCTGTCGGTTGGCGGAACGGGCAAAAGCCCGATGGTAGAATACCTGATTGACATGCTGAAAACGGATTATAAAATAGCTACGCTAAGCCGCGGCTACAAGCGAAAAACAAAAGGCTATGCACTGGCAAATGCCAACACAACGGCTTTAGAGATAGGCGATGAGCCGATGCAGTTTCACGACAAATTTCCCGATGTTGCCGTTGCGGTTGGCGAAGAAAGAATGGTAGCCATTCCGCAATTGCTGCAAGACAGACCGGACACACAGGTAATTATTTTGGATGATGCATTTCAGCATCGTTATGTAACTGCCGGACTGAATATTTTACTCAGCGAATACAACAATTTGTTTTATCAGGACTGGTTTTTGCCAAGCGGCGATTTGAGAGATCAGCGCAAATCGTATAAACGGTCGCACATCATTATCATTACCAAATGCCCGGTTACCATTACTACGGAAGAAAAAAATAAGATTGCTGAAGAAATACATCTTATTAAAAAGCAGCAACTTTTTTTTACTTCAATCAAATACGGCAAGCCATATCATATTCTTACCAAACAGCCGGTTTCTCTTTCGCAAAATGTAAGCGTATTGCTGGTTTGCGGCATTGCCAATCCGGCGCCGTTAAAAGATTATATTTCCGGTAGTTGCGCCTTGTATGAAGAGCTGCTTTACAACGATCATCATATTTTTACCATAGACGATGTAAAACATATCCTCGGTAAGTTTGAGCAGTTGGAAGGCAATCGGAAATTGATTATTACAACAGAAAAAGATGCCGTTCGGCTGCATAAATTTGACAAACAGGTAAACAATCTTCCCTTATACGTTTTGCCCGTAAAACCGAATTTTTTGTTTAATGAAGAAGAAAAATTTCAGAAACTGGTAAAGCAATTTATTGATGGCTTCTGAACCGGGATTAGGGGGATTTCTGGGATGAGGAATAAAACAGAAATAAAATATAGATGATATTGTTGAGAATACAATGTTTCAGACTATGATGAGCCATTTTCAAAGCAAGTGCTAAGATGAACCGCTAAGACGCAAAGAAAATTTTTAACATGTTTTTCGTCTTAGCAGTGTATACATCTATATCATACATCCCACAAATTCCAAACATCTCCCCCACTCTTAGTTCAGACAATCACCCCAAATCTCCGTCAAAACTTCCACCTTACAAACGCTTCAACGGCTTCATAATCTGCCAGTCCCAATTTATCATAAATTTTCGCCGTTTCGCGGTTTCGCTCGGCGGCGCGCACCCAAAATTCTCTCGAATCATCGCCGGGAAAAACCGGAATGTCTTTCTGCGACTGATGCTTGAAAATGGCGTTGCGCTTACGAACCACTTCCTGCGGCGATAATGGCACCGCCATCTCTATTTCATACGGCTCAAACTCGTGCCAGGCGCCGCGATACATCCAAAGCCAGCAATCTTTTACCCACGCTTCGGTGGCGCGCAACTGCGATAACGCTTCCAGAATAATTTTAAAGCAAACGATGTGCGTGCCATGCGGGTCGGCAAAATCGCCGGCGGCAAATACCTGGTGCGGCTTTACCAACTGCAGCAATTCTTTGGTCATGTCAACATCAATCTGGCTTACCGGGTTCTTTTTTGTTTTTCCTGTTTCATAAAAAGGCAGTGCCATAAAATGAATGTGATCGTCGGCCAAGCCTGCATAACGTGCACCGGCGATGGCTTCTGTCTTACGAATGAGCCCTTTTGCCGTGCGCACCGGAGGAATGTCTATCTCGTTGGGTTTTTTTGTTTCCATAAAAGCCCGCATCTCTCTGTAAAGCGCTTCCAGGTCTTTGCACTCTTTATTCATGTCTTTGTTAAAGTCAATGGCAAATTCTATGTAGCGCAAAACATCATCGTCCCAAACTGCCGTGTTACCGGAAGTCTGATAAGCCACATGAACATCGTGGTGATGGTCAACCAGGCGAATAAAGGTGCCGCCCATTGAGATTACATCATCATCGGGGTGTGGCGAAAAAATTATTACTCGCTTTTTAGCCGGTTCAGCGCGTTCGGGGCGAAACGAATCATCCGTATTTGGTTTGCCGCCGGGCCAGCCGGTAATGGTATGTTGCAGCTTGTTGAATATGTTGAGATTGATGTTATATGCCGGCCCTTTTTGCGTAGCAAGCTGGCTCATGCCATGGTCGTTATAATCATCATCGGTTAGCTTTAAAATGGGTTTATCTACTTTAAAGCAAAGCCAGATCACCGCCTTTTTTATAAGTTGCTCTGTCCACTGGCAGTCTTTTACCAGCCATGGCGTATCAAAGCGCGTAAGCTCGCTGGCGGCATCGCTGTCTAACACAAATTCTATCTTATCAGACAGTTGCAGATAAGTAGCCGGAACCTTTGATGTAATTTCGCCTTCCACCGCTTTTTTAATAATGGAAGCTTTGGTTTTACTCCATGCCATCAAAATAATTTCGCGGGCTTTGAAGATGGTGCCGATGCCCATGGTGATGGCTTTGGCAGGCACATTTTCTTTGCTGCCAAATTCCCGCGACGCATCGCGCCTTGTGAGGTCGGCAAGCGTTACCAGACGGGTTCCTGAATTGGGCGCAGAACCGGGTTCGTTAAAGCCGATATGACCTGTGCGGCCAATGCCTAATACCTGTAAATCAAGCCCGCCGAGGGCTTCAATTTTTCTTTCGTAATCGAGGCAAAATGCGGTGATGTCTTTCTGCGCAATCGTACCGTCGGGTATATGAATGTTGGCTCTGTCTATGTTAACGTGATTGAACAGATTTTCGTTCATAAACGCCACGTAACTCTGCCGCGCATCGGGCTGCATCGGATAATATTCATCCAGGTTGAACGTAACAACGTTATGAAAGCTAAGGTCTTCTTCATTGTGCATCCGCACCAGTTCCTGATATACATTAACAGGCGTATCGCCGGTGGCAAGGCCCAGTACGGCCGCTTCGCCGCGATGCTGCTTCGATGTAATGATGGAAGCAATGCGCCGCGCTACCTCTACAGAAGCTGTGCTCCGGTTGGGATAAACGGTAACCGGTAATTTCTCAAAGCGGGTTTCTTCTAATAAATTAAGTCTTGCCATAAAAAAGTAAAAATGAGTTAGAATACCTGATGATGATATAGCGATATAAACAGAAATGAAATGATATCAATCTTTGAAAACAAAAATAAAGCTTCCGCGCGTTTATTGCGGGCTTTGCAAAAGACGAAGATTATTTTGGTAAAAAAAGACAAGCATCAGTAAAATGACGGATATCCTGAGTAACCGTTATGCAAATAACAACGAATTGCCCGTTGCAATGTGCATTGCATTCACGCCCGGCACATTTTTTTTCAGCCAGTCTTTCATCCATTCCGAACCGGGTTCTTCGCTGGCAATATGCCCCAGCACAATAAGCGAAAGTGCCTCGCCTCCGGCTCTTGCATCGCGTACATATTCGGCGGTTTCCCATTCCGATATTTCGCCGCAAACCAGTACATCCGGTTTTGCCCGGCTCATCATTTCTATCTGCCTTTTACCGCCTGCAGCACCCGGCATCAGCAACACTTTCTGGCAGGATTGACTTAACGTTCCAATGTATCTCACCATTTGAATATTGAGCTTACTTTTTACATAATCAATCAATGTTTGCAGGCTTGTCTCAGGAATGGTAACAACAGCATTCGTTTTGTTGCTGTCATATTGTTTCCAGTTTAGCTGCACCAGCACACCTTCTCTTACACCATCTTCGGCAAGGCTATGAATATAATCGTGATTGCGCCAGACAGCAATACTATGTTGCTGAAGCAACTCTTTTTTGTTTTGATATACGTCATCGTTCTTAAGCCAGCTTACCTCATCGGCATGATTATAAAATGTTGGCTCATGCGCAATAATAAAATTGGCTTTTGCTGCAATGGCTTTTTGTATGATTGGAATGGTGGCGAACATGGTGGTTATTATGCCGGTTACGATTGTATCGCGGCTGCCCGATTTTAAAGTATCAACCGTATTTGCAAGCGGTGCGCCGGGAATTTGTCTGATGAACAAATCCATGATTTCGCCCACGGTTATGGTTTTTTTATGATTAAAAAAATGGTTGGCTTGGGTTATTACCGGCACAGACAAAACAGCCGCGCCGCCAACTGTTTTTGATAGTGCATTGATGAATTGTCTTCTTATCATTTTATTTGTTTGATTTTTGTTGCCGGCAATTTTACACAGCCTTTTGTTTGACATATAAATAGAGATTGTTCGTCATTTAAAACGACTTCTCACAATATTAAGACCAGCGTTCCGGTAATAATAAAACCCGCGCCCACAGCGGTTTTCAGGGTTAACGGCTCACCTAAAAACAATACCGATAAAGCAATGGCAATGGCAACGCTCAGCTTATCTACCGGCGCCACCTGAGATACTTTTCCCAATTGCAGGGCTTTAAAATAAAATATCCACGATAAGCCCGTAGCCATGCCTGATAACAACAGGAACCATAGATTTTGTTTGGTTAATGTGCCCGTGGTAGTAACACCGCCGCGAAAGATGGCAATTGCCCACGCAAGCACCAAAATAACGCTGGTGCGAATGGCAGTTGCCAGATCGGTGTCCACGCCTTTAATTCCGATTTTGGCAAAAATGGCGGTAAGCGCCGCAAACAAAGCCGATAACAAAGCATACATCCACCACATAAAAAAATTGTTTTAAAGACAATCATCCGCAAATGGTGCAGGTTTCTGTTTTATCAGCGATACTCTGTGCCATCTGCGGGCAAAAATCAATGTTGTAAAAGTAAAGATGGTAAATATAGCATCACCTTACCTTTGCCGGCTCAACGATTATGTTATGAATGAAACATTTGTCAGCCGTATAAATATTGAATTAGAAGAAGTAGAAGCCGCCGGTTTGTTTAAAAAAGAACGGATCATTACCAGCGAGCAGGGGCCGGAGATAGAAGTGAACGGCAAAACGGTTTTAAACTTTTGCGCCAATAATTACCTCGGTTTATCTTCTCATCCCAAAGTGATAGAAGCCGCGCACAAAGCGATAGACACGCATGGCTATGGCATGAGCAGCGTGCGTTTTATCTGCGGCACGCAGGATATTCACAAAAAACTGGAACAGAAAATTTCGCAGTTCCTCGGCACGGAAGACACCATTTTATATGCCGCCTGTTTCGATGCCAATGGCGGTGTATTTGAACCGCTTTTTAACGATCAGGATGCCATTATCAGCGATGCGCTTAACCATGCTTCTATTATTGATGGCGTGCGTTTGTGCAAGGCGCAGCGTTACCGCTACGAGCACAACAGCATGGAAGACCTGGAAGATAAATTAAAGCAAACCCAAACCTTGCGCAATCGCATCATTGTTACCGACGGATCGTTCAGCATGGATGGAACCATTGCGCAGTTAGATAAGATTGTGGAACTGGCAGAACGGTATGATGCCATTGTTATGATTGATGAATGCCATAGCTCCGGTTTTTTGGGTAAAACAGGGCGCGGCACGCATGAATATCGCGGCGTGATGGGAAAGATTGACATCATTACCGGAACATTGGGCAAAGCACTTGGCGGCGCAAGCGGCGGCTTTACATCGGGCAGAAAAGAAGTTATCGGATTGTTGCGTCAGCGAAGTCGTCCCTATTTATTTTCAAATACCGTTGCGCCAAGCATTGTAGGCGCTTCCATTGCGGTGCTGGATATGCTGACCGAAACAACCGAACTGCGTGATAAACTGGAATACAATACCAACTATTTCCGAAGCAGAATGACGGAAGCCGGTTTTGATATTAAACCCGGCGACCACCCGATTGTACCTATTATGCTGTACGACGCGATGGTGGCGCAAAGCTTTGCCGCAAAGCTTTTGGAGGAAGGTATTTATGTAATCGGGTTTTTCTTTCCGGTGGTGGCAAAGGGTCTGGCGCGCATCCGCGTGCAGCTAAGTGCTGCGCACGAACAACATCATCTTGACAAAGCCATTGCAGCATTTAGCAAAGTGGGAAAAGAGTTGGGTGTGCTGAAGAATGATTAGTTACAGATAGTAACCCGTAGGCGGCAAAATAAAAATGCGAAGCGTCCTCGCTGCGCATTTTTATTTACACCCAATATTATTTCATACTTTCTTTAATGGCTTTTGCCGAATCTAAGTGCATCTGCATTACAGAAACGTTCTCTTTGGCATAACTTTTTATAGCAGGATCATCTACTTTTTCGCCTGCTTCCGTAAACTCATCTATATCGCCTTTGTGGTCGCTTATCATCATGTCTAAATACGCTTTGTCCCAGTCGTTTCCCTGTTGCTTACTTAATTCGTCCACATGTTTTTGATTATCATCTGATAATGTTTGCGGAAGTACAACGTTTTTCTGTGCAGCCAGCGCTTTCAGATCATCATTGCCTTTTGAATGATCGCGTATCATCATCAGGCCAAAGTCTTTTACGCGCGGGTTAATTGCTTTCTGCTGCGCCATTTGCCCGAGTTGTACTTCCATCATGCCGCCATCGGCCGCTTTGGTCATAAAATCAGAAGCGTTTTCGCTTGTTCCGGTGTTCATATTATCATTCATTTCCTGTGCGCTGTCAACGCTGTCTTCCTTATTGTCTGACGTGTTGTTGCCGCAGGACTGAACAGCCATTGTTGCCATCATAAAACAGGCGGCGGCGATTACTTTTTTCATAGTCTTTTTTATTTGTTAAACAAAGAGCAAGCCATAAGAAAAGACGCATTTGCAAAATGGAAACATCATACAAAAAGAAACGCCTGCCGGTAACTTCGGCAGGCGTGTATTGATACTTTATAACAATCTGATTGATTCTTACTTTTTTGCGTATTGTCAGGCAAATTTTGCTGACCTACTACCACGTGCTATTGGATTTTATAAATTCGATTTTAGTATTGCATTAAAAAACGATGCACAAACCGCGGCATGCACAACCGCATCATCAGCTTTACAAACGGTTTCAGCGTAATGTTTAACAAGCGGGTGGCAATCCAGTGAAATGTAATGAGAAGAACAGATAAAATGGCAGATGATATCAGATCGAATTTCATAATGATGGAGATTTAAGAATTAGAATTTTTGTTTTATAAAATGTTTTGGCAGATTGGCGACGGCAAATTTTGTTTCACCCGATAAGCCGGTGGCGCATGAATGATAGTCATAATTGGATTCCTGTTTAATTTTTTAGTGAATGAATGTAAATTACATCACCTTATTTTAACTAAAAAACAGTCTGTATTGAATTAAGGCAGATATAATTTCTTTTTAATCCATTTTTAAGATGACAGTGTTATAACGGTGGTTTTTAATATTTTTTAAAGACTTCCGCCCGGGCAACCGGCTGTATGTATTTAACAATAAGTTGTTTCATAAAAACTATTTTTGTTCGGCAATGCTGCCTGTCTGTCTCAGGATAAGATGATATAAATAAAAGGTTAGTATTGCTACATACAGGATCAGAAGAATTCAGAAGTGATAACAATTGGATATGGAAAATATTTGATATTGCGATATGAAAAGCTAAGCTGGCATTGCATTTTGATAACATGATCCAGATTAATTTTATTTTTCAAATGGCATAAAATTCAAACAGAGAATTAATGATATTCAGACTGAAAGACTCCATTCTTTATTTTTACATTTTTACATTTTTACATTTTACCTGCTTCTGTAACGCCACCATACATTTGCGAACATTGCCAAACACCTCACATTTTATATGATACGAAATCAAGAAATAGATTACCACATTTTCGGCGAAGAAATGCAGTATGTGGAAATCGAGCTCGATCCGCAGGAAACTGCAGTAGCAGAAAGTGGCGCTTTTTTAATGATGGACGATGATGTGCAGATGCAAACTATTTTCGGCGATGGCAGCCAGCAGCAAAACAGCGGCATTTTTAATAAGCTGTGGAGCGCGGGCAAACGAATGCTGATAGGCGAGAGCTTGTTTATGACAGCCTTTACCAATGTAGGTTATGGCAAGAAGCACGTCAGCTTTGCATCGCCGTATCCGGGCAAAATCATACCGTTGAATTTACAGGAACTTGGCGGCACCGTTATCTGCCAGAAAGATGCGTTTTTGTGTGCCGCAAAAGGCGTAAGCATCAGCATTGCGTTTCAACGGAAACTGGGCACCGGGCTGTTTGGCGGCGAAGGCTTTATTATGGAAAAATTAGAAGGTGATGGCATGGCGTTTATGCACGCCGGCGGTCATGTATTTGCAAAACAATTGCAACCCGGCGAAGGATTAAAGATTGATACCGGTTGTCTGGTTGGGTTTACGGCCGGAATAAATTACGACATTCAGTTTATCGGTGGTATAAAAAACACCATTTTTGGCGGCGAAGGTTTGTTCTTTGCTACGCTTCGTGGCCCGGGAACGGTGTGGATACAAACGTTGCCAGTAAGCCGCCTGGCTTCGCGCATTTTAAGCTACGGAACCGTGCAGCGCAAGGAAGAAGGCAGTATTTTAGGCACGCTGGGAAACATTATTGATGGAGACGGCTATTGATTTAATTATGAGTTATAAGTTATGAATGATGAATTTTTATTTTCTCTCATTCAACTCATAATCCATAATCCATAATTCATAATTTTTTTCTTGAGTATAAAAAGTCTGGCGGGGCAAACTGTCTGGTATGGAGTAAGCAGCATAGCGGCAAGGTTTGTTAATTATCTTCTTACTCCTATTATCACTTATTCGGCCATTGTTACCGTAGCCGATTATGGTCGTGTCAGCGCTGTTTATGCCATGATGCCATTGATGAATGTGCTGTTTACGTATGGCATGGAGACGGCTTATTTCCGTTTTATTCAAAATAAGGAAATAAAAGATAAGGTTGATAATACTACTTCAATCAGTTTGTTAATCAGCACCATTGTATTAAGCGTACTACTCTGGTTTAATCAATCATTGTTGGTTGATCTTACTTCGCAGCAAGCTTTTCCGCAACTGATAAGCCTGAGTATTTTTATCATTGGTTTTGATGCGCTAAGCGCCATTCCCTTTGCCAGGCTACGCAACGAGGGAAAGCCGCGCTTGTATGCGCTGATAAAAGTTGCCGGCATTCTTATCAATTTTGCGCTTACCATTTTTTTTATCATTTATTGCCCATCGGAATACAAAAAAACCGGTGGCAATTCGTGGGTTGTTTTGTTTTATCAGCCAGGCAAAAATCCGGTTAATTATATTTTGTATGCCAATATTGCGCAATCGGCATTTACACTTTTGCTGCTTGTGAAATGGATGATCCCCAAAAAGTTTTCTTTTAGCACAGCTATCTGGAAAGAAATGATGGTGTATGCGTTGCCCATGCTGATTGCTGGACTTGGCTATACCGTTAATGAAACGTTCGACAGGATGATGCTGGGCTGGTGGCTGCCGCCGCAGATAGCGCAGCAGCAGGTAGGCATTTACGGAGCGTGTTATAAATTATCCATCTTAATTTCATTATTTATACAGGCATTCCGGCTTGGCGCAGAGCCGTTCTTTTTTAAGCAGGCAGGCAGCAGCGATGCGCCAAAAACATACGCCCGCGTTATGAAATTTTTTGTGCTAACCATTACCCTCATGTTTCTTGTGGTAAGCTTATATCTGCCCGTCTGGCGATATTTTATCAAGTCAACTTACTGGTCGGGTTTACAGATTGTGCCGGTGTTGCTGCTGGCAAACATCTTTTTGGGCATATATATTAATTTAAGCATCTGGTATAAGATTACGAGTAAAACATACGCCGGCAGCGTCATCACGTTAATCGGCGTTATCATTACGTTTGCCGTTAACTGGCTGTTCATTCCGCGCTTTAGTTATGTAGCCAGCGCCTGGGCTACGTTTTTGTGTTACGGAACCATGATGGCAGTAAGTTATGTTTGGGGACAAAAACATTATCCTGTGCCGTATGCCTGGCAGAAACTTCTTACTTATATTGGTATTGTTGTGCTGATTTATTTTATATATACTGCACTTTCTTTGTTATGGAACAACACGTTCTACAGCTTGGTTATCGCAACTGTTTTATTGCTGTTTTATGTCTGGCTGATCAGCCGGATAGAAAAGAAAGAGTTTCAACGGTTGCCGGTGGTGGGGAAATATGTGAGGTGAAAGAATGTTATTGTGTACGGTGAATGAATAATCAAAAAAATTGACAATTCACCATTCGCAATTCACTATTTTACACCAGCGAAATATCGAAATTTACCAGTTGCACAAAAGTTTCCATGCGTTCGGCAATGTCTTGTCTGGTAATTTCTTTCAATCGTTCAGTTCCAAATTTTTCAACACAAAAACTTGCCATGGCAGAACCTACAATGATGGCTGTTTTCATGTTTTCGAATGAAATGTCTTTTGTTTTGGCAAGATGACCAATGAAGCCGCCTGCAAATGTATCGCCTGCGCCGGTTGGGTCAAACACATCTTCCAAAGGCAGTGCCGGTGCAAAAAACACTTTGTCTTTATGAAATAACAAGGCGCCGTGTTCGCCTTTTTTGATGATGAGATATTGGGGTCCCATCTCCAGAATGTTTCGCGCCGCTTTCACCATCGAAAATTCGCCGGTTAGCTGGCGCGCTTCGCTATCGTTTACCAGTAACACATCAACCATTGCCAGCACTTCTTTTAAATCGTCCAAAGCACTGTCCATCCAAAAGTTCATGGTATCTATCACAATTAGCTTAGGTCGGGTTTTCAATTGCTGTATCACACTTTTTTGCAGCCTTGGCATCAGGTTGCCCAGCATTACAAATTCGGCACCCTGATAGCTGTCGGGAACCTTCGGGTTAAAGTCTGCCAGTACATTCAGATCGGTTATCAGCGTATCGCGCGTGTTCATATCAAGATGATAGCGGCCACGCCAGAAAAAAGAAGGTTTGTCTTTTACGATTTCTACGCCATCCAACTGTACGCCACGTGCCGTCAAATCGTCAAATTCCTGTTGCGGAAAATCGTTGCCTACAATAGAAATCTGTTGAACCGGCGTTACAAAATTACTTGCCGCATAAGCCGCATAAGAGGCAGAACCGCCAATGATTTTATCCGTTTTTCCGAACGGCGTTTCTATTTCGTCGAACGCCATGGTGCCAACTACAATTACTGACATGATTTGGTTTTGATAAGCCGCAAATATAGGGGTGTACTTTTGTATTAGGTAGTATGTATTAAGTAGTATGACTTTGTATTTCAATTCGCTTTCTTGTCTTAATACCTATTCCCTAATACTTAATACGGTTCTGCTACACATTCTTCGTTCCTGAATAGCCATTCTTCAGCAGCCATTGCAATACTTTATCGCGCTGATCACCCTGAATTATAATTTCTGCGTCTTTTGCGCTGCCGCCTGTGCCGCAATGATTTTTCAGTTGTTTGCCCAATTCCTGCAGATTGGCATCGGTTCCGGCAAAATCGGTAATCAACGTAACGGCTTTACCCGCACGTTTTTTTTTATCAAGCCTGATGCGCAGCTTTTGTTGTGCCGGAACCAATGTTTCTACCGGTTCATTGTCGGCGTTTTGATATTGAAAATTCGGGTCGGTGCTGTACACAAAGCCACGATTATCCGGTTTATTTTTTTTATTCATTGGCTAAATTGTATTAAGTACCCTGTCAAAATTATCTACTAATTAACTTTTTTAAAGTTGATGAATAAATTTTTACCGATGGCATGTAAAATAAGCATCGTTGCATAGCAAAGTTGTTCATCGGTTTCATAGTCTTTGGTTTGTATCCATCTGGCTTTCATTTCTTTCCAAAGTCTTTCAATAATATTTAAATGGGGTGAGTAAGGCGGCAGATAAAAAATAAATAATTGCCTTTTTGCCCATACTTTTTGCATGGCTTTCATTGCTTTTGACTGATGAACTTTTGCATTGTCCAATACGATAACCGTGTGCTTTTTTATCTGATAAGAAAACTCATTTATTTTTTCGATGATAAAGTTGGTGGTAATGGTTTCGTAAGTGGTCGCATGCTCGAACTGATTCTCTCTTGTTATGATTCCAAAACAATTGATACGCTTGCCTTTAGCTGACTTTATACTAATGTTTTCATCTGTAAACTGCCAGCCATAAGGCACATAGCCTTCTTCTGATATTTGTACCTCATCGCCATAATACAAATCAATTTCTGACTTGCCATAACGTTGTTCTAATAACTGAAGTTCCTGTAGTTTATAGTCATAAAATTCTTTATCACATCCGCCTTTAGGTCGTTTTCTTATTCGCTTGTAACGGCAGTGATGACTTTTAAAAAACGCGTCAGCGTTTCGTTACTCATCTTTTTGCCTGTATTTTCTTCAACAATCTGACGGGCTTGTGATAATCGTTGCCGCTCTTGTTCTATGGCTGCTCTTACTATACTTACATGTTCTTCTGCCAATATCGGTTTTCTGCCCTGTCCTGGCTTTGTGCGTAACCCTGTTATGCCATTGCTGTCATAACGGTTCAGCCAATTATAAACACTTGCCATATTGCTGCCTGAAATAACAGCAATGTCTTTAGTCGTGTAGCTTTCTGACTTTAATAAAACCATTTTGCAGCGCTGACGAAAACTGTGGTTTGATTCCGTTTTATACAGATGTTCCAACGCTTGCTTAGCTTCTTTGCTTAGTACTATTTCTTTGATTTTTCTTGACACACTGTTTTAACGTCTTTAATTCTATTTAATTTTGACAGGGTACTTAGGTTGTAAGTTGTAAGTAGTACGTGATAAGCTATATGCTGCGAAGTATTGTTTTAGTATGTCAACTACTTAAAACGTACAACGTATCACTTATAACGTACAACTCATCACTTATAACTCATCATTCAACTTCCGCTTTTAAGCTCAAATCCAGGCTTTGCGCCTGATGAATTAATCCGCCCACGCTTACATAATCCACACCGGTTTTTGCAAAGTCTTCAATGGTAGTTAGGTTGATGCCGCCGCTGGCTTCCGTTTCAAAATCGTGATTGATGATGGCTAATGCCTGCTTTACTTCATCGGGTGTAAAATTGTCGAGCATAATGCGAAATACTTTGCCTTTGGCAATGCTACAAACCGTTTTTACATCTTCCAACGTACGCGTTTCTACTTCTATTTTTATATTAAGATGATGGCGTTGCACATAGCTGAAAGCTTCGTCTATGGCGGGTTGCAGGCCGCCGCAATAATCAATGTGATTGTCTTTCAGCATTATCATATCATACAAACCAAAGCGATGATTAACGCCGCCGCCAATGCGCACCGCTTCTTTTTCCAACAAGCGAAAATTAGGCGTTGTTTTGCGTGTGTCCAATACTTTGGTGTAATAACCGTTCAGTTTGTTTACGTATAGCCTTGTAAGCGTAGCAATGCCGCTCATGCGCTGCATACAGTTCAGCACCAATCGTTCGCATTGCAAAATTGTTTGTATGGAAGACGATACTTTAAAAGCGGTTTCCCCATATTTCATTTCATCGCCATCGTTCTTATATTTCACAAAAACCGAAGATGAACCTGTAAGGGTAAAAATTTTTTCGGCTACAGCTACACCGGCTAAGATGCCGTCTTGTTTAATTTTTAAAATGGCTTTGCCTTTTTTATCTTTTGAAATACAACTTAGCGTAGAA
Organism: Ilyomonas sp.; assembly: GCA_965219515.1. Taxonomy (GTDB): domain Bacteria; phylum Bacteroidota; class Bacteroidia; order Chitinophagales; family Chitinophagaceae; genus Ilyomonas. Next base: position 3,099,201 of record OZ244776.1, on the reverse strand, counting down.
TAATCGCCGCTGCCGATGTCTTCGTGCAAGGCTTCTTTTATTAAATGCGTTAGCTGCTCATCATAGGTTTTCATAAAAACAAAAATAAGTCTGAACCGGCATTTGCAGGAAACGAGATTTATAGCATAAGGATGAAAAGATTTCGACTGAAATAAACAAGATTAAATATTCATTCGGAGCAGAAGCTGGATTTCTTTCCAAATGAAAATATCATCCACATCTGCCAGATTTAATAAATTCCAATCATCGCGGTTTATTCTCTCCTGAACATCCGTGTACAAAGGTTGTGTTTATCGGTGTTCTATCAATTTCAAGCAAAAAGCCACCTGCTTTTCGGCAGATGGCTTTCGTTTTTTGTATTTACCTTTTCCTTATCTCTTTTGTCTTCGTGTCGGGTAAAAATTACCCGTTTTTTGTTTGGCCGATGTGCCTTCCGGCGCGCCATAATGCGTCATAGCGCAACGGAAACCAATGCTGCTGCTGCTTTGATCTTCCTGCATATAGCGGCGTGTGCCCGGGCTTAACCAATACGGCATATCCGTCCAGCTTCCACCTTTATATACGCGCGATTTATCGTTAATTAATGTAGTATGACCATAATCGTAATAATCGCGGCTCAGCGAATCGCCATCCAGGTAATCTACGGCGTAGGCATGATTGTAATTGCGGCGGTTGTGCAGGGTAGAATCGTCCTGCGGGATTTCTTTAATGCGCCCCATCGAATCTAACCAGGCGGTTGGATCGTCGCCGCCGCTTTTGTCCACTTTGGTAAACACATTGCCACGAAACGGGTTCATGTCTTCTTCTTCCTGACCGGTAGTAGGGCGGTAAACATCGGCAACCCACTCGTTTACATTACCGCTCATATTATACAAGCCAAAACCGTTGGGAAAAAATGAAGTTACGGAAGCCGGTATGGCAGAGCGGTCGTTCAGGCCGCCGGCAAGACCCATATAGTCACCGTTGCCGCGCTTAAAGTTGGCTAAAAAAGAGCCTTGCCACGTACCATGACGCGTAGAGCGCAGGTTATCGAAACCATCGTTCTGCCAGGCATACACCTGTTTGTTGGCAATCAATTCTTCGCCTCTTTTCTTTTCGCTTTTACGCGGTTGCGGATTGCTTGAAACATAACCTAAGGCTGCATATTCCCACTCAGCTTCTGTTGGCAGACGATAGTCGGGAAACAAAATGCCGTCGGAAAAATCTACTTTGGTGCGCGGGCGACCCTGCGCATCTTTCAGTTCGTTCTTTTTTGGCTTGCCGGGTACACCTTCATAAGCACCCATCAGGTAAGCTTTGGTGGTAAAATTATCCTGTCCGCCGCCGTTCAGTTCTGTTTTCAGCACATTCTTGTTCTGATAGCCCTTGTCAATTAAAGCAATTTCATTTACGCGGTCGGTTCTCCACATACAGAAATCGTGCGCCTGCCGCCATGTAACGCCAACCACCGGGTAGTAATTATATGATGGATGCCGGAAATAATATTCTACATATACATCGTTGTATGCCAACTCTTTGCGCCAGGCAAGCGTATCGGGCATGGCGCCTTCTATCACCGCCGGATTATCCTGAAACACGTTTTCAAGCCAGTGAATATACTCGCGGTAATGAACGTTGGCAACTTCGGTTTTGTCAATAAAAAAAGAGTTGACGGTAACGCGGCGCGGCACATTATTCCAGTCGTCCATCACGTCTTCCTGCGTGGCGCCCATTGTAAACGTGCCGCCCTGAACGAACACCAGACCCGGACCGGTTTTTATATCTTTTGGCTTGGCTACAAAAAAGCCGCCCTGATTTTTATCGTTATAATTCCAGCCGGTAGCGGCAGATTTTTCGGGTTTCTTGTGGCAGGAAGCCAAAGCGCCCAAAGCGGTAAACAATAAAGTAGCGTTGCGAAGCTGCTTAAACATGGATCAATAAATTTTATAGCTTAATATGAAACGGGTTTTTCGTTTCTTTATTGCGGTTTGCTGAAGCGAAAGTAGAAATTATTCAAGAGAATGTTGTTTGCCCGCATTAAAAATTGATTAGAAGAAAATAAAAACGTTCTTTATAAAGTTTGTATTGTAATGCAAAAGATACATCTTTGTGCTGCACCTAAGCAACCTCGTAACTATTTAAGTTTATCTATCGAAAGAATATCTACACAAGCAAACTGAGAGTAAAGTGCTTCGCCGCTTTCATAAATTATAATATTACTCTTCAGTTATCGTTTATCGTTATTTAAAAAACAATTGAATGAAGTTTACAAAACTACTGACTGCTGCTTTAGCTGCTGCCGTTCTTATGTGTGCCAATGCAAATGCACAAACCGACCCGATAAATATTGTAACAACAGCAGTGCCTTTTTTGCGCATCTCGCCCGATGCCAGAACCGGCGGCATGGGTGATGTAGGCATTGCTACCCTGCCGGATGCCAATTCAGGTTTTTCCAACCTTGCCAAAATACCATTCGCCGTCAGCAATACGCAGGTATCCGTTACCTACACACCCTGGCTGAAAGACATTGCTTCTGACGTTTATCTTGCCACTTTAGCCGGCTATCACAAAATAGACGATAACCAGGCAATTGCATTGGGCGTGCGTTATTTTAATCTGGGTGATATTCAGTTTACCGACCAAAATGGCAATAGTTTAGGCAATGGCAGACCCCGGGAATTTGGAATTGACTTTGGCTATACACGTAAATTATCTGATAAATTATCATTGGGTGTAGCGTTGCGTTATATCAACTCAAGCCTGGCAAAGGGAGATTTGGGAACCGGCACCATTTACAAGGCCGGGAATGCTGTTGCCGGTGATCTTTCCTTATACAGCAACGGGTTAGACGCAGATGGACAAGGTTTTACCTGGGGCGTTACGCTTTCTAATCTGGGATCAAAAATCGGTTATACCAACAATGCAGAAACCAAAGATTTTATTCCGGCAAACTTAGGCATTGGTGCGGCTTATACCGGTGTGATTGATGAAGACAATAAAATAACCATTGCGGCAGATGTAAATCATTTGCTGGTTCCGGCGCTTCCGCTTTTAGATTTTGAAGGCGATTCCATTACGCCTGCCAGCCAGCAAAAATTAGACGATTACAGAAATACCGGCGTTTTTGAAAGTTGGTTTAAATCGTTCGATAACAGTGTATATACCGTTCAATTGGGCGCCGAATACTGGTATAACAATCAGTTTGCCGCCCGTGCCGGTTATTACTGGGAAACCAAAGAAAGCGGAAACCGCAAATATTTTACGGTAGGCGTTGGTGTTAAATACAATGTGTTCGGGTTCAATTTCTCTTATCTGGTGCCTTCGGGTAGCGGTGTTACCAGAAATCCGCTTTCCAACACTTTGCGGTTTAGCCTGTTGTTCGATTTAGACAGCGAAACCAACGGCTCGTTAGGGCAATAATTTTAATTCATGAATTTGCAAGGCGGGGGCATCATTACCTTCGTCTTTTTATTTTATATGAGCATACGGGTTGGGCAGGGAATTGATTTTCATCGCCTCGTTGAGGGTAGAGATTTATGGTTGGGCGGCGTTTTAGTTCCGCACAGCAAGGGTGCGCTGGGGCACAGCGATGCCGATGTATTGCTTCATGCCATTTGCGATGGATTATTGGGTGCAGCTTGTTTGGGAGACATCGGCACGCATTTCCCCGATACGTCTGCCGAGTATAAAAACATTGACAGTAAAATTTTATTACAACGCACCATTCATCTGCTGGCAGAAAAAAATTATTCGGTTATTAACATAGATTGTATGCTTTGCCTTCAGGCTCCAAAAATAAAGCCTTATATAAGCGTTATGCAAACTGTTATTGCCGGTATTTTACAGGTAGAAGCAGATTGTGTTTCTATAAAAGCCACCACCACCGAAGGGCTTGGTTTTGTGGGAAGAGAAGAAGGCGTGATGGCGTATGCAACTACATTAATTGAAAAAAATAAATTGTTGTTTTAAACAGCATTTTGCTAATTACATTTGCGCCAACCGGTCTTGTAGTACAATGGATAGTATAAGGGTCTCCGAAGCCTTTGATTCAGGTTCGATTCCTGACAAGACCACAAAATTGTATTTTATTGCATGAAAATGAGCGGTTTAAAACGTTCATTTTCAGTGAGGGGATGAATGGGAGAATAAAATTGAAAGATGTTTGAATTTATCAATTGTTTCTTTTGCAGTTATATTCTTGCTGTTTAGCGGAAACTCTTTGTTGTAATGGAAAAAGTTCTTTCTTTTCCGGCAGCAAATGAAAAGTCCTGTTTCTCTTTTGGGTGAGAAAACGTTACCAGGTTTTATTGTGACATTGAATATTAATAAAAATCCTGAAAGCCGAAATTTTACCGAAGACGGCTTTATAAAAAACAGCAAACAGATGTAAAACAAGAAGCAGTTTTTTTGCCATTCGCGATTCCGATTCATAGCTGATTAAAAGCCCAAAAGCGAATGTTTTAATTTTTGAATAAATAAATTCCGGTATTTAAATACAAACTAAATTAGCGTCAGAATCGCCTTAACTGACGAATATGAGATTCCGTCTTGCCCTGCAAACTTTACAAACCAATGCTTTGCTTCCGTTTAATTACCAGTATCCGCTGTCGGCAGCCATTTATAAAATTATAGAACGGGCCGACAAAGATTTTTCTGCTTTCCTGCACAACAAGGGTTACACCGCCGGAGGCAAAACGGTTAAGCTATTTACTTTCTCAGACATACAAACGCCTTTTGCAAAACAGGACGACCGCATGCGGTTAACCACACGTCAGGCGCTACTAACAATATGCTTCTACATGCCGCAGGCAGCAGAACATTTTATCAAAGGCTTGTTTGTTCATCAGCAGTTGGAGATTGCTGATGCAGGGGGCAAAGTGGTGTTCTCAATTACAGGCGTGGGAGGATTGAGTGATGGCGTGATGGAGAGATGGGGTGATGTGATGGTGGTATTGCAACCGCTTTCGCCGCTGATAGCCGGACGAAAAAACAATCGCAGGCATTATGATTATCGCTCGCCGGAGGATACTGATTTTGCAGATTGTCTGCTGTATAACTGGTTGGAAAAATGGTGCGCGGTGCACGGTGTGAGTGAAAAGCATATTGAAGCGTTGCGTTCTCAAATTTCTATACAGGTGCAACTGTTGAAACATCCGCCGCAACAACGGCTGATCACCATTAAAGCGGGAACGCCTGCGGAGACAAAAATACGCGGTTATACCAAATTCCGGTTACTGGTAAAAGTGCCGAAGGCTTTGCTGGAACTGGCACTGGGCACGGGTTTGGGGCTGCACAATGCGTTGGGGTTTGGGTGCGTAGAGATAATGGGTTAATGGCAATTAGTTAATAAGTTTGTATTTCATTACAGTAACCGTTTGTTTACTATGATAAACTACAAGAATTATATTAGACCTCTTGCATAAGTCATTTTCGTTGATAGTTGTAGATGCCACAAATGAGTTTAACTCTTTGTGTATGTTTTTGTCTTCTGTTTCGGTAGCGTTCTGCCAGTATGCGGAACACCTTAATTCTGCCAATCACATGTTCTACCACAACCCGCTCTGTTGAGAGTTTCCGGTTGGCTGCCTTGTCTTTGTCTGTAAGTGGTTTTTTCTTACTGCTTTTATTAGGCACTTCACTGTTGGTGTGCACCTGCTGCACGCCCTGATAGCCGCTGTCAGCTTTGAGCTTTATCTTTTCATTGATGGGCAACTTGCTTTTTTCAAATACTTTGAAATCATGCGTCTTGCCTTTGTCGTGCGCTGTGCACAGGATGCGCTTTGTCTTCTTTGATACCACCAGCTGTACTTTCAGGGTGTGCCGCTTCTTTTTGCCCGAATAGTACTGCCGTTGCTTTTTTTGGGTCGTTCCACCTCCATTTCCGTAGCATCTACGATAATGACACCCAGCTGCTGAGGACTACCCGAAAGCTGTTGCTTTCCCGGCAGTTGCAACTCTTTTATTTTCATCAGCACGTCTTCTATGCGTTTGATGGTTCTGCACACCGCCGATTCGCTGATGCCGTACGTAGCGCCGATGTGGAACTGCGTGCGGTACTCCCGGTAGTACATCAGGGTGAGCAGTACCTGATCCTCTGTGCTCAGAGTGAACGGACGGCTACGCCGGTTACCCTTTTTCTTTATCCGCTTCTCATCACTTTCCCTGACGGCTTTTACCATCAGCCGGAAGGTTTTCCTGGTAACTCCCGTCAGCCGCTTAAACGACGCAGCCTCTCTGTTTTTAACATCTGTCCGGAACATAGCATGCAAACTTCCAGTTTCCTTTCTTAATATCCTCTTACCTTTACTTCTCTGACTTATGCAAGAAGTCTATTACAATTGAAGCTGGCAAAAGAAGTGGGAAGCCCTGCATCAGGGGAATGCGTATAACGGTTTACGACGTATTAAGCTGTCTGGCATCGGGCATGAGCACCGAAGAAGTGCTGGATAATTTTCCCGAACTCACAAAGGAAGATATTCTTGCTTGCCTGGCATACGCGGCAGATGCAGAGAAACGGTTATTGATTGTTGCTTAATCAATATATTAAAAGATCGGCTTTTAAATAATTTACCAAAATATTTTTATTTCATAGTTAGTTGTGTGTATTAGTGTTTTTTTACTGAAAAATTAAAGTGAACAAATTTTTGCGGATGAAAACTTATCGCGCAAACTGGTTCCTAAGCTCGCCTACCTCATGGACATACGGCATGTAGCTGATGAGCATCTCTTGCAGACGTATAATAATACTATCTGGCAATTTGCCAGGCCAGAAGGATTTGCCATTATTACCAAAGACAATGATTTTCTGTATTTAAGCATTGCTTACGATTGTCCTCCCAAAGTTGTTAAACTGAACTGTGGCAATAAAAACACTACTTATATATTCGGGCTTATCGTTAACAATATAGAAAGTATTCAAGACTTTATATTGTCGCCAGAATTGTGTTATTTAGAGATTAGTTAGGATGTTTGATTGATAGCGTCCGCTATACCAGCGCCAGGTTTATCCCGCAAATACAAGTTCATAGTAATTTTTAATTGTACCATATAGGAATTGAAATTCGAAGAGACGCATGCGTATCAGTATGCCGATTTCCTTTTAATTGTACCATGAAGGAAATTTGTAAATTGATTTTTCTGTGTGTGAACAACAAAAGCTAATCTTCTTCTTTTATATACATCGTCTCTATTTTTTCCTGCCTTAGATTTGCCGCCGTGAAAACCTGCACTGTCAACATCATCAACACGTCTGCCAATCCGTTGCCGCATTATGCCACAGCCGGTGCTGCCGGTATGGACATCAGGGCCAGTATAAAAGAAGCTGTTACCTTACAGCCATTACAAAGGGCGATAATCTCAACCGGGTTGTTTATAGAACGCCCGATGGCTATGAAGCGCAGATACGCCCGCGCAGCGGTTTGGCCATCAATCATGGCATTACATGTTTAAATAGTCCGGGCACAATTGACGCCGATTATCGCGGCGAGATAAAAGTGATTTTGATTAATTTATCTAACGAAGCACATACCATACAATCCGGTGATAGAATTGCGCAACTGATTGCAAGCCCGGTTGAACAGGTGCAATGGGCGGAAGTAACGGAGATAAAAGATACGGAGAGAAGCGCAGGCGGATTTGGGCATACCGGCAAACTATAATTGTTGCGCTGCCAATAAATGATACTAAAATTCAGGAATGAAAATAATAAATGTTCTACTGCGATTGCTTTATATCAGTCTTTGTATCGTTCTGTTTTTCTCAGCCTGCCGCCCGGTAAAAAAAGTGCAGCGCATTGGCGAAGTAATCACCACAAAAGATACGGTTTCCAGAGCGATAACGCAGTCATCTACAGTAGACTCAGCAACAATTGTAAAAAGCATTGTTGCAAATCTAACCAGCCAGCGAATTAATTTTAATACATTTTCTGCCAAGATGAAAATGGATTATGATGGCAGCGGGAACAACGGGCAGGCAACTGTTTATCTGAGAATGCAGAAGGACAAAGTAATCTGGATGTCGCTTACCGGCGCATTGGGCATCGAAGGCTTTCGGGTAATGATAACACCCGACAGCGTAAAAATTATGAACAAGCTTGATAAAGTAATACGGCATCGCCCCATTGGCTATTTGCAGGAACTAACGCAGGTGCCGGTAGATTTTAAAAGCCTGCAGGACATACTAATCGGAAACCCGGTTTACTTAGACAGCAACATCATCTCTTATAAAATAAACAACGATAATTTATTAATCCTGATGTCGGGGAGTTTGTTTAAAAACCTGCTGACGTTAGATAAAGAAAGTCTTCGCATAATGCACAGTAAGCTGGACGATGTGAACCCGGTAAAAAACAGAACAGCCGATATTACCTATGATGATTATGAAAAAGAAAATGATTTTTATTTTTCAACGCACCGGCGCATATCGGTTGCCGAAAAATCGAAGCTGGATGTTGATCTTCAGTTTAAACAATACGATTTTGATAAGCCTCAGACATTTCCCTTTAATATTCCGAAAAATTATAAGGTCAGATAATAATCTGCCTCGGTAAAACGTACTCTATTTGTACGGTGGCTCAGTTACCTGCGATTTGTTTAAACAGAGAAAATGTATGATGAAAAAAGCGATTGTTTTTTTACTGTCCGTTATGTTCTTCTCCGCTTCTTTTGCGCAGCAAACCAAAGAAGAAATTCAACGCAAGCAGCAGCAGTTGCAAAAAGAACTGGCAGACCTGAACAATACGCTCAGCGATATTAAAAAGAGTAAAAAGCAGTCCATCAGTCAGTTGGCATTGGTGCAGCGAAAAATAAAAGCGCGCGAAGAACTGGTGTCGAGCATCAGCAAGGAACTTCATAAAATTGATGATGAAATTTATTTAAACAACTTAGATATTTACCGCTACAAAAAAGAACTGGACACACTGAAAGAACGGTATGCGAAAAACCTGGTGTTTGCTTATAAAAACCGCAGCAATTACGATTATCTGAACTTTATTTTTTCGGCCGAAAATTTCAATGACGCCATCAAACGCATTTCCTATTTAAAAAGCTACCGCCAATACCGCGAAACACAGGCAAGCAACATTACCCAAACGCAGAACCTGCTGCAAACAAAAATGAATACCCTTACCGTTACCAAAACGCAGAAAAGTACCACGTTACAGGAGCAGGGCAAGCAAATACAGCAGATGGAATTTGATCGTAAAGAAAAAGATCAGGTGATTAACGGGTTAAAGGGAAAGGAAAAAGAGCTAAGTACGCAGATACGCGACCGGGAAGCCACGCGCCGCAAGCTGAAGAGTCAGCTTCAGTTGATTATTAAAAGAGAGATAGCGGAGGCTAAACGCAAAGAGCAGGAACGACAGGCAGAAATAGCCCGCCGGCAGGAAGAAGAACGTAAAAGAAGGCTGGCCGAACAGCAGGCGCAGCCAAACAATAATGCAACACCCGACAATACCTCTTCATCTGCAAAAAATGAAACGGCGGCCGTGGCTGTGCCGGCTGCCGGTGCAGCCACACCCCGCGCTACAAACCGTACGTACAGCGCTTTGGAATCTACGCCGGAAAACCTCACAGCTTCTATCAATTTTGAAAACAACAGAGGTCGTTTACCTTGGCCGGTAAGCAGCGGCGTTGTTTTGATACCGTATGGAAAATACAGCATTCCGGGTACAAAGCTGGTTGATAATAATGACGGTATTGATATTGGCGTGCCGGTTGGCACTACGGTTAAATCTATAGCCGATGGCATGGTATCCGCAGTATTAGATTTGGGCGATGAAAGATGTGTGGTAGTGCGCCATGGTAAATATTTTACAACATACAGCCATTTGTCAACGGTGAGCGTGGTAAAAAACGATGTAGTGCAGGCGGGAACCATTGTGGGTAAAGCAGCCGTAAACGATGACGGTGGTGGCATGGTGCATTTTATGGTCTCGAACGAACAGGGCGGATTTTTAAATCCGGAAGGCTGGCTGAAATAACTATTATCTTTTTTATTCACTGCAAAGTTTGTTTTAAAACCTTTGGATAATAAAAACGGTATGGATCATATTATCAAAACGCAATCTCAACCTAAGTTTCAACACTACCATATCTTCATTTACTGCTATCTGGTACAAAGTCAGGATTTAAAAATTATGTACTGAAGTGCCTGATTTTACGGCGTGCCTGTTGATTTTATAAAACCTACTCCCGCCCATCAAAAAGGGCAGGTCGGGACACCGGTTTTGTATTTGTTTTTTCCACCATTCCTTTTCGGTTTACTCTGTCAGGCCAATCAGCCTGTTGTAGCTGTACAAATGCCGGCGGGCAAAACTTGCCAGGTTACCGGATGATATTTTCCGTTTGATATTTTTGCTGATGACCGGAAAGAGCAGATTGGCTGGTAACGCGTGGCATATTTGTATTTTGATGGCATTTTCGTTATCACCTGAAAAATAGGTAAGCGGACGGTTTTGTTTGAGTTGTTCAAACAGCAACTCTATCTGCCAGCGCATCTTGCAGAGCAGTCCGGTTTGCGGGCTGTCATTTCAAAGATGTTGGTCAGAAATTGTTGCTGCCCGCTTTCGTCTTTATATGATATCTGTATCTTTTCATCTTTGATGTAGTTACCGGAGCAGTTGTCAGGCATGCCTGTTTCTATCAGTTGCTCATACACGGCATTGTCTGTAAGAGGTGTAACAAAATAAATATTTTGCTTTGTCTGTTGGGCGTACTGTTTATAATTCCACATATCCTCTCTCAAAGAGGGCTATCTGGTGAGGTTGCAGTTTTAATCACCGTGGTAAATGATGAACTTTGTATCCATCTCAGCGACATTGGCTCCAATGCATTTGTGATTAAGAAACTTGACATCTGTGATTCGCGCGGCACATGAAATTATGCCAAAGCTGCATGGGAAATATTGCGCAACCATTCGTTAATGGAAGTAGAACTATGGGTAAATGAAAAGATGATAACCGTGCAAGCCGCTATGATAGTAATTGCCAACGCCACACGTTACGGCACCGGCGCACTCATAAATCCCAATGGCTCTCTGGAAGATGCGTTGTTTGAAGTGATTGTGGTAAAGAAAATCTCGCTCAGCCAACTCTTTAAAATGATGGTAACGCATCAGCCTTACAATACTTTAAAAAAAAAGTACATCAAACCAATTCGGTTCAAATGAATGCGAAAAAGAAAGTGCATTTTCAGATAGATGGCTAATACGTAGGCACCATTCAGCAGTTGAAGGCTTCTCTCATACCCAAAGCGCTGGAGGTTGTTGTTTCGGCAGAAGAAAAAATGAACAGATAAGGGGTCGGGTAAATAGTAAAATTTGTGTTGAAGGATAGATAAATCTGCCCTGTAAGTCGCGCGTAGATACAATCTCCGCGCGATATGCAGCTACTCTGTTGCGGATGATAAACTTCTGTAAGAAAGGAGCATGAGAGACAAGCTTTTACAAGTGATTATTAAAACTACCATAGGAACTGTAATAGAGGTAAGCCCGACATCCGAAAATTTCCTTTTCCGACATCATTACCTAAGGACAAGATGCCGGAACTAAAAGGTTGTATAAATAAAAATGAAAACGAAATATCTCCGTCAGCTTTCAAAATAATGACCCATGTCCAGGTCTTGCATTAAGCCGTGATGCGTGGGTTGCCAACCCATTTCTTCTCTTGTTTTTATACTGGTTGCCGGGCTGTTGAAAACAATGAAGCACGACATTCAGCCAAAATGATCCGCCGCTTATTCGGGCGAATCGGACGCAACAGGCAGATTCAGTCGCTTGCCAATCAACTCAGCAATTTCGCAAACGCGGATAGCTTCATCGGCAACGCCGTTGTAGCGGCTGCCGGCTCTGCCTTTTTCCAATGCAAGCCGGAAGAGATGGGCTGAATCCAAACGATGAATGGCAGGCCAACGGTTGCTTCCCTCGCCCACATAAGCCGGTACGCCGATATTAATAAGTGTGGGAACAAAGCCGTAGCGGTCGCCCTTGTCATGAACGGATGGCAGAAGGCGGATAATGGAAGCTTTCACACCGAGGCTGATAGTTGACAGCGCTGCAACTTCGGAAGTACGAGGCACAGAAGGAGCCGCGTTGTCTTCGGTTACCAGACCTTCGTGGCTGGATTGCAGCCCGGCCGTTCCGGCGGTAACAATGAGCGGGCGATTGGAGCCTGCCAGCGCATCGTCCATCGCTTCAATGGCAGCTTTGTCGGTTTGTGCTGCCGCTTCATACTTAGATAAATCGTGGATAAAAGTAGTATTATCAGATAAGGGTGTCTTCCACAAAGCAAAAACTTTAAACGTCCCCGATAATATTGGCTTACGGTTTTTACCACCCTATAGCCCTGACCTAAACCCCGCAGAAAATATTTGGGCAATCCGTAAAGAAAATTTACAAATAAGTTTTATAAGACCTTAGCGGAGGTTAGTGAATTTATAACCGAAGTAACTATTTCATTGAGTAACTACAGGATAAAAAGTATTTGTGGGTTCTCCTGTATCTTCTCAACATTAAATTAGAATACTTAATATTTATTTTCGGTGTTATTCTTCAAACCTCCGCTAAGTTTGCCATGCCTGTGGATAACATGAGGTTTGGCGTTATTGGGGCAGCACGTTGTTAGCTTCGGCTCGACGTTAATAATTTAGATTTAGATTTTAACTTCAACGTTAAAAAATATGTTGAGCTTTTTTTCGGGCTGAACATACATTGAATTTCAACACAGCAGCAAGCCCTGTATCGTGTCAAGACTTTTAATAATTCAATATTTGCTTATCATAACCCGTCAGGCTCAGACATCCGGCAGCACATAGCAGCCCGCCGGCGGGATAAAACATAACACTTATATTTGTTACAGCATGAACATTATAAATAACGGTGATAAAACAGTTTCATCACATGAAAACTATACTCATCTTTCTGCTTATTTCCTTCTGCTTCAGCAATTGCAGCGAGGAAAAACAAGCCATTGATTTTGCCACCTTGCCGGAAACAGAATTTAACGCAGCACCGTTTCGGCTGCCCGCTGGCGTCTCTGATTCGCTGAAGCACTCGCACGACAGTTGTATGGGCTTTTCGTTTGATGTCAATGCGCTGTTCATTCAAACAAGAGATATGTTCTCTATCGGCAGCATCGTAAACCGGCGCTCGCTGAAGGTGGTAAACACCATTGGCGATTTGGGATTGAGTGAGGCACAGATGGCTTCTCAATTCAATGTTCTTACCAACTTAAATGTCTCTTTATCCAACGCACAAAAGCCATGAAAAGGAGCCATTGCCTTTACCAGCGGTTGCTACTTTTGCAAATCATTTCACCGGATCAGCTTGTAAGGCAAAGCAATATAATTTGCAATCCAACAACAGTGAGGTAACAATCACAAGCAAATAACTTATATTATATCAATGTCTTTGTAAAAAAATCAATCGTTCGCTGCCAGGCAAGTTCGGCAGCAGCCTTGTCGTAGCGCGGTGTGGTATCGTTGTGAAAGCCGTGATTGACGTTGGGATAAATATATGCCTCGTAGGTTTTACCGGCCGCTTTCAACGCAGCTTCGTATGCGGGCCAGCCTTCGGTAATGCGTGTATCCAATGCCGCGTAGTGCAGCATCAGCGGTGCATTAATATCAGCCACCTCTTCCGCTGCCGGCTGCGCGCCATAAAAAGGAACGGCGGCAGACAAGTCAGGTATGCGCACCGCCATCATATTGGCAACCCCGCCGCCATAGCAGAAACCTACCGCGCCTGTTTTGCCGTTGCAGTCTTTATGATTTGCGAGATACCGGTTGGCAGCAATAAAATCTTCCAGCATTTCATCTTTGTTGCGCCTGCTTTGCATTTCGCGTCCCTGGTCGTCATTGCCCGGGTAGCCGCCGAGCGGCGTTAAGGCATCCGGCGCTATGGTAATAAAACCGGCAATGGCAGCCCGCCTGGCTACATCTTCAATGTAAGGATTCAAACCTCTGTTTTCATGAATGACAACAATACCACCGAGCTTTTCTTTATTATTGGCAGGCATTGACAACAGAGCCTTTATATCGCCGCCGCCTTTTTCAGACTTGTATATCACATAGTCCGACTGCACTCGCGGATCGTCCTGTTTTACCTGACGTGTATTGGTGTAGTCGGGCATAAGAAAACCCATGAGCGAGGCTGCCGTTATACCGCCAACGGCATAGGCAGATAACTTTTGCACAAAATCGCGCCGGTTAATGCGGCTGTGCGCGTAATCATCATACAAGTCGAACACTTCCTGCTGAATGTCTTCTTTTTTAATTTCTTTACACATGTCAACTGTTTGTTTAGTTCAAAGTAAAGGAAAACAATCTTTATTGTTTACTTCGTTTTGTTTTCTTTCCCGATGCAGATTCCATTATTTTCACAGCATAAAAACCAATTCTCATGCTCCGCTTTTCCCGTGCATTTGCCAGCCATGTTTCATCCGCTCTTATTGTTGTATGCCTTCTCTGTCTCAGTGCCTGCACTACAACAAAGCAAAAAATAGTTAACGTTGATCCTGCATTCAGTCAGTATATCGAAGCCTATACATCGGGCGTAATCTCAAAGAAAAGCGTTATCAGAATACGGCTTGCCGCCGATGCTTCGGTAACGCATACAGTGAATGAAACCATCGAAGCAGACTTGTTTGATTTTTCGCCTTCGGTAAAGGGAAAAGCATACTGGACGGATGCCAGAACCATTGAATTTAAACCGGAAAAAAGTCTTGTGCCAAATAAGCTGTACGAAGTGTCTTTTGATTTGAATAAAGTGATGAAAGTACCTTCACGATTTAAACAATTTACCTTCAATATACAAACCATAAAACCGGCTTTTGAAGTAAAAGAAAACGGCTTGCGCTGCGATAATAACGATGTGATGACGCTAAGCGGCGAGTTAGCAACCGCAGATGTGGAAGACAGTAAAAAAGTGGAGCAGTTGCTTCGGGCAAAACTGCAGTCGCAAGACATGAAAATAACCTGGCAGCACAATGAGCAAAACAGAATTCACCGCTTTACCATCACTGATATTCACAAAGCCGGCAGCGAACAAACGCTGACGTTGCAATGGGAGGGAAGTGCGATAAACAGCGACCAGAAAGACAGTAAGCCAATCACCATTCCAAAAACCGGCGATTTTAAAGTGCTTGCTGTACGTGCTGTTAATGAAGATGAGCAATATGCGCTGGTGCAGTTCAGCGAGCCCGTAGCCTCAAATCAAACGTTAGAGGGTTTGCTGTCTGTCAGCGATCAGGAACACCTGAGCTACAGCATCAATGGCAGCGAAGTAAAAATTTACGCCACCGGAAGTCTGGATGGAAATTACACGGTAAACATTCATGAAGGAATCGAAAACCGGAAAGGCAATAAACTGCGAAAAGACTTTACTGCCAATACGTTTTTCGAGAACCGTTTGCCTTCGGTAAAAATTCAGGGCAAAGGCGTGATATTGCCCAACAGCGGCGGTAAAGTGGTGTTGCCGTTTGAAGCGGTGAATCTGAAAGCCATTGATGTTTCTATCATTAAAATTTATGAGAACAATGTGGCGCAGTTTCTTCAGCAAAACGATTTGAACGGCGAAAACGATTTGCGTCGCGTGGCAAAGCCATTGGCTGAAGCCACCATACAATTAGACAACGATAACACCATGAATCTGCGCCGCAAAAACCGCTTCTCGCTCGACCTTGATAAATATATCAAAACCGAGCCCGGCGCGCTGTACAGGGTGTTCATTGGTTTTAAACCTGCGTATTCGTTATATGCTTGTGATAGTCTTGAGAAAGGCAATGAATATGATGATTATGAATATTACGAAACCAGCGCTGTTGATGAAGATGATGCTTTCTGGCAACGGTACGACAATTATTATCCGTATGGCTACAACTGGGAAGAAAGAGACGATCCCTGCGCGCGTTCGTACTACAACAAAGAGCGTTTTGCCAGCCGGAATATTCTGGCGAGCAACATTGGCCTGACTGCAAAATACGGCAACGACAAAAACCTGTTTGTTGCGGTGAGCAATATCATTACCACCAGCCCGATGAATGGCGTTGCGCTGCAGGTGCTGGATTATCAGAATCAAATCATCGGAACTGCAAACAGCGATGGCGACGGGCTGGCACAAATCAGCATAAAACGAAAACCGTATTTACTGATTGCGAAGCAAGGCAACGAAAAGGGCTATCTGAAATTAGATGATGGCAGCAGTTTGCCGTTGAGTCGGTTTGATATCAGCGGCGATGAGGTGAAGAACGGAATGAAGGGCTTCCTCTTTGGCGAGCGCGGCGTATGGCGCCCCGGCGATAGTTTGTTTTTAAGCGCCATCATTGAAGACAAAGACAACAATTTACCGGAAGAACAACCGGTAGAGATGGACTTAATTTCACCCAAAGGACAGCTTTATAAAAAACTGATACAAACCAACAACAACAATGGTTTCAATGTATTCAGAACGGCAACGGATGCTGATGCGCCAACGGGCAATTGGTTGTGCAGGGTAAAAGTAGGCGGCGCTCAGTTTGAAAAACAAATCAAGATAGAAACGGTAATGCCCAACCGTTTGAAAATTGATTTAAACTTCAACGGGTTGGATGCGTTGGGTAAAGACGCCGATGTAAACGGAACGCTCACCGCGCGCTGGCTGTTTGGTGCCACTGCGCAGAACTTAAAGGCAAAAGTTGACGCGCAATTGTATAAAAAAACAACTACGTTTCCAAAGTTCAAAAATTACGTGTTTGATAACCCAACGGCTGCGTTTTCTTCACAATCCGCTACCATATTCGATGGCATCTTAGACAGCAGCGGTAAAGCATCCGTTTCGCCAGCCTTCGAGCCGGGCGAAGATGCGCCGGGGCAACTGCTTGCCAATCTGATGATAAAAGTGTTTGAGCCGGGCGGAAACTTCAGCATTGACAATGTTTCGATGCCGTTTAATCCTTATTCTTCTTATGTGGGCGTAAAGGTTCCCGAAGGCGATAAAAACCGGGGTTTTTTATTGGCAGGTAAGACTCATAATTTTGATATTATTGATGTGAACACAAAAGGAGAATTGCTGAGCGGAATGAATGAGGTAGAAGTGGAGTTATATAAAATTCAATGGCGTTGGTGGTGGGATAATACGGGCGATAACCTCAGCAATTTTACGCAGGACAATTACAACAAACTCATTCAAAAACAAACGGTGAATTTACAAGGTGGCAAAGGCGTTTACTCTTTTAAAACAACCGATGATAATTATGGTCGTTATCTTATTTTGGTAAGAGATAAAAAGAGCGGGCATACCACCGGCACTACGTTTTATGTGGATGATTATGGCTGGCAATCGCGCGGCGGTAACAACGATGCCACCGCAGCTTCGATGCTTTCTTTTACCGCAGATAAAGAGAAGTATAATGTAGATGATAAAATTAATCTCACCATTCCATCGGGCGAAGGCGGCAGGGCGCTAATCAGCATCGAAGCGGGCAGCAAAGTGCTGAAAACCTATTGGGTAAAAACAACGAAAGGGCAAACGCATGTTACGTTTACGGCAGAAAAAGAAATGTCGCCCAACGTATATGTCAATGTAACGACGGTGCAGCCTCATGCGCAGACGGTGAACGATTTACCCATCCGCATGTATGGTGTACTGCCCATATTGGTTGAGGATAAAAACACGATACTCAAACCTGTTATCTCGATGCCGGATGTCATCGAACCGGAAGAAAATTCATCCATCACCGTATCGGAAGCCAACGGTAAAAACATGACGTATGTAATCGCCATTGTGGATGATGGTTTGCTCGATTTAACGCGCTTTAAAACACCCGACCCGCACGCGGCTTTTTATGCGAGGGAAGCGTTGAGCGTGAAAAGCTGGGATATGTATGATTATGTGATTGGCGCGTGGGGTGGCCAACTGGAAAAAATACTAACCATTGGTGGCGATGCCGAAGCGGAGTTATCTTCCAAAACCCGCCGTGCGAACAGGTTTCAGCCGGTGGTGAAGTTTATGGGTCCGTTTACCACAGGTGGCGGAAAAACCATGCACAATTTTGTATTGCCTTCTTACATGGGCAGTGTGCGCGCTATGGTAATTGCGGCCAATGATAAAGCGTTTGGCATGGCAGAAAAAACGGTAACCGTAAAGAAGCCGCTGATGATGCTGGCAACCCTGCCAAGAGTGCTGGCTCCGCTGGAAGAATGCACCATTCCGGTTACGGTATTTGCCACGGAAAATAATATCAAAAATGTATCGCTTTCCCTGCAAAGCAATCCTTATCTTGATGCGGCGGGAACACAGACCATTTCGTTCAGCAAGCCGGGCGAGCAGACAGTTTATTTTACCGCTAAGGTGAAACCGAATACCGGCATCGGTAAGATTGCCATCAATGCTTCCTCCGGTAACGAAAAGGCGAAATACGAAGTAGAGATTGACATAAGAAATCCCAATCCGTATCAAACACAAACCACAGAAGCCGTGCTGCAGCCGGGGCAATCGTGGAAGAGCTCGGTTGCCATGATTGGCGATGCCACAAGCAGCAAAGCGGTGCTGGAAATAAGCAGCATTCCGGCGATGAATTTACAGTCGCGCTTAACGTATATAATCACCTATCCGCATGGTTGTATCGAACAAACCACTTCTTCTGTTTTTCCGCAACTGGTGTTGCATAAACTGCTCGATTTATCGGATAAACAAAAAGCTGACATTGACCGGAACATCCGCGCAGGCATACAAAAAATTCAAAATTTTCAAACGGGCGATGGCGGCTTCAGCTATTGGCCTTCGGAAGCGGATGCCGATGAATGGGGAAGCAATTATGCAGGTCATTTTTTACTGGAAGCATCAGCCGGTGGCTACAATATTTCCTCATCAATGCTTAACCAGTGGAAAGGCTATGAACGCAACAAAGCCTTAACATGGAATGTAACCAAAGCGCCCTATTATGGCACCGATCTGTCGCAAGCCTATCGGCTATATTTATTAGCCCTTGCCAAAGTGCCCGAAGTAGGCGCCATGAACAGGCTGAGGGAATGGAAGTTTTTAACGCCGGAAGGAAAATGGAGATTGGCCGCCGCGTATCAGTTGATTGGTCAGCCCCGGGTTGCATTGCAATTGATCAGTGGTTTGCCAACAACATTTCCGCAACGGAAAAATCCGGGCTTTACCTACGGCAGCAGTCTGCGCGACGAAGCGATGGCGCTGGAAACATTAACCATCATGAAACGCAGAACAGAAGCCTCGGGATTGATAAAAAGCATTGCTGCGCAACTGTCGCAGGAAAGTTGGTACAGTACGCAAACAACCGCCTATTCACTGATTGCGATAGCTGAATATTCGGGTGATGTAAAAGCAGAGCAAAATATAAATGCAGGTGCCATCATCAATGGAAAAAGCAGTAATCTTACAACGGAAAGCACCGTATTGCAAACAGGCATGAGCTGGCAGAATGGTAAAAGCAACCTATCTCTTACCAATAAAGGAAACAATGTGTTGTATGTACGTGTTATTAATGAAGGCCAGCCTGTAAGCAATCAGATTGTTCCGGTAAATAATAATCCTGCGGTACTAAAGGTGAATGTAAATTACATTACGGCAAACGGGCAGCCGGTTGACATTGCCAACCTGAAGCAGGGAACGGATTTTGTGGCGAAAGTGACCATTACAAATCCCGGCTTGCGCGGCAGGTACGAGAATATGGCGCTGACACAAATCTTTCCTTCGGGATGGGAGATTTTAAATACCCGTTTGTATAACAGCGAAGGCGCATTTCAATCCTCACCGGCAAATTATATGGACATCCGCGATGATCGTGTGTATCATTATTTCGATATGGAACGTGGCGAAACAGTAACCTATTATGTGCAACTCAATGCGGCTTATACCGGTTCTTTTTATTGGCCCGGCGTGTATGCCGAGGCCATGTACGACCATACAATAAGCGGCGGCGTAGAAGGTAAATGGGTACTGGTGAAATGAGATAATTCTTGAAACATAAGAGTGGTTGGGAAAATGTGTTTAGGTATTATAATTTTTCGTTTATCTTCTCTCTGAAAAACATTTTTTCCAAATTGCATAATTGGCTATCTCTCATAATTGAATACAACTGATTGATTGTCTTTTTATTTGTGGCATAGTTTTTTGCATTGTAATTGAGAATTTCATTTGAAAGATATTCTTTGGTAAATTTTTCATCTGTGTTTGCTTCTGCTCTGTAACGATTATTTGCATAGATACCCCTGTTTTCATAACTCTTTCCGATAATACAACAAACAGATAAGTTGGACAATCGGGCGATTCATTCATTCAACAAATTATAAAAAATGACAGAAATTAAAATTGAAAAGAAAAAACCTGTTTGGCCGTGGATTTTATTAGTTCTTGTTATACTCGCCGTTGCCGTTTATTTTCTTTTTTTCAAAAACAGTGGTAACAGGCTAACACCGCCGGGCACCGATTCTACGGCAATGATGACTATGCCGGCGCAAAACAACGACGTAACAAGCTATATAGATTACGTAAAAGGCGACACAAGTAAAATGGCGCTCGACCATACCTACAGCAGCACGGCTTTATCGAAGTTAATCATGGCAGTTCAGGAAAAAGCAGGCGACGTTAATTACGATATAAAAGCGGATATGGACCAGGCTAATGACTACGCCAGGGAGATAACGGCAGACCCGATGGCTACCAATCATGCTGATAAGATAAAAGCCGCTGCCGATATAATCAGCACTTCGCTGGGCAACATGCAGCAGGCAAAATTTTCCTCTTTAAGCACAGAGGCAGCCGATGTTAAAACTGCCGCTGATGGTATTAAACCGGAGATATTAACCCTCGATCAGAAAGAAGCGGTGCAACGTTTTTTTGATAAAGCCGCCGACCTGCTTCAGAAAATGAATTGATTGATTTTTTAAAAATAAAATAATGGAAGAAAGTAACAAAAATCTCTTTTATCTGCACGATTTATCCGATTATAAAGTTGCCTCTGGCTACTCTGACGTTCGTGGCTGGGATGTGAAAGATGCAGACGGCCGTACCGTAGGAAAAGTAGAAGGTTTGATGGTAAGCAAAAAAGACGAACGGGTTGTGTATTTAGATGTAAAAGTGGATGAATCGGTGATCGAGAAAGGACACGAAGTTTATAGCGCAACGGCAAACAGCGGCGTACATGAGTTTTTAAATAAAGAAGGCGATGACCATCTGATTATTCCAATTGGATTGGCAGACCTTGATGAAAATAATAAAACAGTTTATTCCAATAAAATAAACCATGATACATTTGCCCGCACAAAGCGGTACAATACCAGCACAGGTGTTGACAGAGGTTACGAATTGGTTGTGTATTCGCAATATCATCCTGATATGACTTTTACAGACTCTGATGATGAATTTTATAACCGCGACGCTTTTTACAGATGACCTTACAATAACCATCAATAAACAAGAGGGTTGCAAAAATGCAATCCTTTTTGTTTTCTACTATGAGATGAAGGCAGGTTTTTTGTAAATGCAACACATGGCTTCATCCAAACCGGCTATTTACAGCGCATTAATAGCAAATTTCTTAATTGCGGTTACAAAATTTGTAGCCGCCGCCATCACCGGCAGTTCGGCAATGATATCTGAAGGCATACATTCGCTGGTTGACACAGCCAATGAAATTCTGCTGTTGCTGGGATTGAAAAAAAGTAAAAAAAAGCCGGATGCACAGCGACCTTTTGGTTATGGAAAGGAATTGTATTTCTGGTCGTTCATTGTTTCTATTCTCATTTTTGCCGTAGGCGGCGGCATTTCTTTTTATGAAGGCATTACGCACCTGCGCCATCCCGCGCCAATCGAAAATCCGCTGTGGAACTACATTGTGCTGGGCATTGCCTTTCTGTTCGATGGCATTTCTTTTATTATTTCTTTGAAAGGATTTAATAAAAACAGAGGAAATATGCCGTTTTGGAAAGCAGTAAGAAAAAGTAAAGATCCGTCTTCCTTTGTCGTGCTGTTTGAAGATGCCGCAGATGTATTGGGTCTCATTATCGCTTTTACCGGCGTTTATCTGGGGCATCGGCTTAACAATCCATATTTTGACGGCATCGCTTCGATCCTGATAGGTGTTATCCTAACAGCCGTATCAATCATATTAACAAGAGAAAGCAGAAGTTTATTAATGGGCGAAGCCGCTTCCGGAAGCATGCTTGCAAATACAAAAAAGATTGCCGAAAGCAACAACGCGGTATTAAAAGTAAACAACCAGTTATCAACCATTCTGGCTCCCGACGAAACGCTGATTGTATTAAAAACCGTTTTTAGAAAAGAACTTACTGCTGAAGAGGTTGTTAGGGTTTCGAGGGAAATTAAAAAAGATATAGCAAACCGATTTCCGGAACTAAAGCAGATATTTATAGAGCCGGATTTATAAATATCTGCGGATGTATAATACCATTTGGATAATGAAAACGGTTTGAACCATGTTATCGAAACGCAACGTCAGCTATCTTTCAGTATCAAATATCTTAAATATCCAATTGGTATTGTTTCCGGAAGCTGGTTTGCTAAACTAAACTGTTAACCCGCTTTTTTTACATTTACGGCGTTCAGACCTTTAAAGCCATTTTCCACTTCAAAAATAACCTTGTCATTTTCTTTCAACATGCTGGAAAGCTGGTTGGCATGTACAAAAGCGCTTTCGCCGGTGGCACTGTCTTTAATAAAACCAAAACCTTTAGCTGCATTAAAAAACGTAACCACGCCGGTTCTTTCCGTGTTTTCCTGAACTAATTCTTCTTGTTTTGGTGTACGAATCTGGATGTCTTCCGTGTTAAATAATTTTTTCTTTTTCGGATCGGGCGGGGTGGAAGAAAAGTTGCCGTTTTCGTCAATATAGGCAATCATATCTTCCAGGCTTTTTCCTTTTTGCACATTTGCCCGACGTTCCTGCATTTTTTCCCTTTTGTCCTGCTTATTCCTTTGTCTTTGTTTTTCTAATTCTTTCTTTTTAAATGTTTCCTGCGATCTTCCCATATATTTTTTCTTAATTTGATCAATTATAAAGGTCGGAATTTATTTCTATAATATAAAATCTGCCTGTTATCCATAACAAATGATTAGGGTTGTTTTGTATAAAAACGGTAAAAAATGGAAATGAAATAAATGATTTATGCTGATGCCTGTCATCGGATATGTAAGCATTCCTTTTTTTACATACATGCAACTGTATTCTTACCCGGTTTGTATCTTTGCCGGCTTATGGAAACAAAGCGTTCGGTGGCATTTCATACCTTAGGCTGCAAGTTGAATTTTTCTGAAACCTCGGCTTTATCAAGACAACTGGAAGCGGATGGTTTTGAAAAAAAGATGTTTGCCGATAAAGCCGATGTGTATGTCATTAATACCTGTTCTGTTACCGGTAACGCCGACAAAGAATGCCGCCAATTGGTGCGTCGCATACAACGAAACTCGCCGGAAAGCCTGGTTGTTATCACAGGTTGTTACGCACAATTAAAACCAGAAGAAATTGCTGGTATTGATGGCGTGGATCTGGTGCTGGGCGCTGCCGAAAAATTCAATCTCAGCGCTCATTTAAAAGAATTAACCAAAGGCGATTCTGCCAGAATATCAAGCTGCGATATTGAAGAAGTGAGCGGTTTTCATTCCTCCTTTTCGTTAGCCGACAGAACGCGCACTTTTTTAAAAGTGCAGGATGGCTGCGATTACAATTGCTCGTTCTGCACCATACCCATGGCACGCGGAAAAAGCCGCAGCGACAATGTTAAAAACGTGGTTGCCAACGCAACTATGCTGGCCGAAAAAGGTGTAAAAGAAATTGTGCTAACCGGCGTAAATCTGGGCGATTTTGGCAAAGGTGATGATGGCAACAAACAGCACGAAGAAAATTTTTACCAGTTAATTCAGTCGCTCGATTCGGTGAAAGGCATTGAACGTTTTCGCATCTCTTCCATAGAGCCGAATTTGCTGACGGACGACATCATTCATTTTGTGGCAAACAGCAATAAATTTATGCCGCATTTTCATGTTCCGCTGCAAAGTGGGAGCAACAAAATATTGGGCATGATGCGCCGCCGGTATCGCCGCGAACTGTATGCGGAAAAAGTAAGTCTGATAAAAAAACTGATGCCGCATTGCGCTATAGGTGTTGACGTAATTGTTGGCTTTCCCGGCGAATCGGAAGAAGATTTTATGGAAACATTCCACTTTCTTCACAACCTCGATATCAGCTATCTGCATGTGTTTACCTATTCGGAAAGAGACAATACAAAAGCCTTGGAAATAAAGCCTGCCGTGCCCGTAAACATCCGTCATCAGCGCAATAAAACGCTGCGCAATTTATCTTATCTGAAGATGCAGCATTTTACAAGGCAGCATGCCGGTGAAACCCGCAATGTTTTGTTTGAAGAAGCCGATAAAAACGGCATGATGGAAGGCTACACGGATAATTACATTCGCATAGCGGCGCCTTACAAAAAAGAATGGGTGAACGGTATTGTAGAATGGAAAATTTGATCTAACCGCAGCCTGTTATCGTATGAAACAAGAGGGACAAAATGTTTTGTTTGCAATTTTGCTTTGTAGCAATGAGGTATGTTGTTCGCCATCTTTTTTGATACACTGCCATTTGATAAATCTTCCTAAATTTGAGACATGAAAATTGTACTTCATTATGTAAATGATATAAATGGTAACACCCAGGCCGTTCAGTTGCCTCTTACTGAATGGGAAAAGGTGCTTAATAAATTACGGAAATATGAACAGGCTTTGAAATTAAAATCTGATTTAAAAGAAGCGTTTGAGCAAGTTGCTATTCTTAAACAAGCAAAAGGACATAAACAGACGCTAAACGAATTTCTGAATGAACTTTAGTGTTATACCAAGTGATAAGTTTAAAAAAGAAGCTAAACGCCTTGTCAAAAAATTTTCATCTCTCAAACACGAACTTGCGGTATTGAGCATCGCACTTACAAATGATCCAGAGATAGGAACACCTTTGAGAAATAATATTTATAAAATCAGGCTTGCCGTTAAGAGCAAAGGGAAAGGAAAAAGTGGTGGTGGAAGAGTTATTACTTATGTGCTGACAGAGAATAAGGAGATTTATTTGCTGACCATTTATGATAAGTCGGAGTTTAATAGCATTGACAATAAAACAATAAAAACCATCATTGACAGCTTAAACCAAAATAAATAAGGCGAACTTACACCAAGGGTGTTGCCAATAATATTGAAACTGTACCTTGAAGCAATCTGCTGCATACTAGTAATAGCTTTTGTTCGGGCGGAAAGAACTTCTTTGAATATCAGGACAATTTTTGAATAAATCATCAATTTCTGTTGCCGGGCGGAGTTTTTTTAAAATCCATCATCATTGGTAATGCTTGTTCGGTAAACATACTGAAATTGTATTCGATTCTTCCTGCATTTTGTTTTCTTATAACTTCCTATTACTCTTTCCTATCTTATTCTGTCCAGACTTCTGATCAGCTTCATGTCTTTTCTAATTCCAATGATTGCCATGATACAAAAAATTGGTATTAAAAAAGAGAAGGCAGACGATAAGGCAATGCCGGGTTTTGCGGGCTGATTGATGTAACCATACTGAAAATACAGGTATATGTTTAACGCGCTAACTGCAAGGGCTAAAAATGTTAACTGCAACTGCAGCTTTCTGTTTTTATACAGAAAAATAAGGAATAATAACAGCGCACCCAAAATGGAAGTGAGTATCAGCAACAATACATTGCTTGTTGCATTGTATTCTTCCGTAGCCACACCCGGCACAATGCTGTTGATATAAAAAAAAGGAAATTTAATGGATAAAAAAGCGCAGACAGATGCCAGCAGCAGCCAGATACTTTGTGAACGTTGAATCATAAAAGAAAAAAGATTATCAGTAAAATATGGTGCTGCAAAGTAATGGATAAACAGTGATTGCACCATCATTAAAAATAGCATGGAATACAAACTACAACTGCATTTGCGAGTTTGGCACGGTATTGAAACAATAGTGAATAGAAAAGGAAAAGATTATGAAGAACAGAAATTTACTATATGCCTTTGTGTTATCAGCGATAACATTGGCAACAGCAATAAAAGCCGATGCGCAGCAGGATACAGTTGCTCCGCAAAACAATACCGTAATGAACCATTATACTTATACGCCTGTTAACTATCAGCGCGGCAGCAGCACAGCAGAGATGAGAATGTTTCCAAACCCGGCAAGAAGTGTTACAACCATTTATATAAACAGCATTCAGGAAAAAGATAAAGGCGATTTGATTGTATATAACAATAGCGGAACGGCTGTGCTTCGCAATACCATACAACCCGGGAACAATGATGTAAATGTAAGCAATCTTGCTACCGGCACATATATAGTAAAAGTTTTTACCAAAGACAAAGCGGTTTATACGAAGAAACTGGTGGTATTAAATTAGAAAGGAAAAAAGTGAATTGTTATAAAAGTGGGCATCATCATGTGTTCACTTTTTTGTTTTTGGCAACCTTGCCAAGCAGGTAACGTACTTATCTTTGTCAATTCAATTTACGTTTCAACAAAGAAAAAATCATAGGGATACATGTTTAATAATTTAACCGAACGCCTCGAAGGTGCGTTTAAAAATTTAAAGGGTGAAGCCCGCATTTCTGATCTCAATATCGCCAATACGCTGAAAGACATTCGCCGCGCCCTGATTGATGCCGATGTAAACTATAAAATAGCCAAAGATTTTACTGATCGTGTAAAAGACAAAGCGCTTGGCGAAAAGGTATTAAATGCCGTAAGTCCGGGTCAGCAAATGGTGAAAATAGTAAAAGATGAACTGGCCGATTTAATGGGTGGCACCGAAGCTTCTTTTAATGCAAACGGAACACCGGCCGTTATTCTGATTGCGGGCTTGCAGGGTAGTGGCAAAACAACATTCAGCGGCAAATTGGCCAATTATCTGAAGACAAAAAAGGGTAAATCGCCTTTATTGGTTGCGGCAGATGTATATCGCCCTGCGGCTATTGATCAGTTGACTGTTTTAGCCGGGCAGATTGGTGTGGATATTTATGCGGAACGCGACAACCAGAATGCGGTATCCATTGCACAGAACGCCATTACAGAAGCAAAGGCGAAAAACAAAAATGTTGTTATTATTGATACTGCCGGCCGCCTTGCCATAGATGAAGCGATGATGACCGAAGTGGCAAACATCAGGTCTGCCGTAAACCCTGTGGAAATATTGTTTGTGGTAGATAGCATGACGGGTCAGGATGCCGTAAACACGGCAAAAACATTCAATGAACGTCTCAATTTCAGCGGCGTTGTGCTTACCAAATTAGATGGCGATACGCGCGGCGGCGCGGCACTTTCCATCAAATACACCGTAAACAAGCCTATCAAATTTGTAAGCAGCGGCGAGAAAATGGAAACGCTCGATGTGTTTTATCCCGAGCGTATGGCGCAGCGTATTCTGGGTATGGGCGATATTGTTTCGCTGGTAGAAAAAGCGCAGGAGCAGTTTGATGAAGAACAGGCTAAAAAATTAGAGAAAAAAATCCGCCGCAACCAGTTCGACTTTCAGGATTTTCTCGATCAGCTTCAGCAGATAAAAAAGATGGGCAATCTGAAAGATCTGATGGCAATGATTCCCGGTGTTGGCAAAGCGATGAAAGATATTGACATCAGCGATGATGCGTTTAAAGGCGTGGAAGCCATCATTCACTCCATGACGCCGCAGGAGCGCGCAAACCCCGATTTGATTAATCCTGCCCGCAAGCAGCGGATAGCAAAAGGAAGCGGTAAGGAAGTAAGCGAAGTAAATGCGTTTATGAAACAATTCGGCGAAATGCGCGAAATGATGAAAATGATGAACAAAATGCCGATGGGCGGCATGATGGGAGGAATGCCAAAGATGCCGGTCGGCTTCAGAAGATAGTGGTTTTATATAATGTAAAGACGGTGAATATTACTATACGCAGGTAGCAACATTCACCGTTTTGATTATTAATTTTACCTGAAAATTACAGATGTGCAAGTATCTCTTTTACGCTTGCCCGTTTTGTATAATCAGCATCAAAATGCACATAATCAATAATGCCGTTTTTATTAATTACATACACGGCAGGCACAGGTAAATGTTCTCCGTTGCTTCCATTCATTGCAGTAAAATCAAGTCCGTAATTTTTGTACTTGTTTACCGTGGCGGTATCTACCGCATAAGTTTCCTGATAGCTGTCCATAATTTTCATTCCTTCGTCAGACAATACCGGATAAGCCGCTTTTGTTTTTTCAATTGTCTTCTTAATGTTTTCGGGCGTTTCGGGCGATACCGCTACCAGCGATGCGCCTTTTGCCACAATATAAGATGCGGAATCCTGAAGTTGTGCCAGTTGCTTATTGCAATACGGGCACCATTGGCCGCGGTAAAACACCAAAACAACCGGACCTTTTTGCAGCATGGTTTCCAGCATTACCGGTTTGCCATCCTGATCTTTTGCCGTAAAAAGCGGCGCTTTATCGTTCACCTGCAAACCCGATGGCATTGTTTGGCTATAACCTGACAATGTCATTATCATCATAAATAATCCGATAAAAATCTGCTTCATGTTAATTTTTTATGTAAGGTGGATAAAATAATCTATGCAACATTCGTTTGATCATATCTTATTCAAAATTTTACAATTTAAATACACTTATATTGAAGAAGAATTATTCTAAAAAAGACAATGCAGGGCAATGAATGATAAAAACAAATGCAGAATAAATTATTGCCTTAAAAAAATGCAAAGTAAAACAGTCAGGTAAGTAGTATAATCATTCAATGTGCAAAGTTCATTGCATAATCTCCTTTTATGCGTTCTATCGGCGGATTAAAATAACCGGATTTCAATTGTGGAAATTCTTCTTTAATTAATTCCATCATTTGTTTAACGCCAAGCATTTCTCCCGTGTCATGCACGCCAATCAATCCCAGATACCAGTCGGGATCAATATTAAAATTGCGCCATTGAATCATGGATAAATCCGTTTCGATAATCAACTTTCGCAATGCTTCGTATTCTTCCACACTGTCTGTCATGCCGGGAAAAACAAAATAATTTATGCTTGCCCATCCGCCGTAGCTTCTTACCGTTTGTAAGCTTTTTGCAATGTCTTCAAATTCATAATTGTTGGGGCGGTAATACCTGGTATAAATTTCTTTCCGCGCCGAATTGGTGCTTACGCGAATGCTGTTCAAACCCGCTTCGCATAAGGCTTTTATCGCATCAGGTTTAGAGCCGTTGGTGTTGATGTTGATGCTTCCTTTGTTGGTATGTTTTCTGATTTCGGTGATGGCATCGCGTATGGTTTGCCACATCAGTAACGGCTCGCCTTCGCAACCCTGACCAAAAGATACAATCGGGTAAGGTGCATGCAATAAATGCGGCACGGTAAACTCGGTAATTTCTTCCGGTGTTGGTTTAAACTGCAACCGATCCTGCGTGGAAACAATCGTTTCATCTTCCGGCTGAAAAGATATGCAGCCGATGCAGTTGGCATTGCAGGCAGGCGATGATGGCACCGGGCATTCCCACCGCGACAATGCAAAATTTCTGGCTGCGGGGCAATGATAGGTGTTGCAACAGTTTTCCATCAGATGTTTTACCAGGCGGTTATGAGGGTAAGCCTGCAACAAATGCTGAACACCGCTTTCAATGCGGGCTTCCTCGTAGCCTTCGCTTTCCTGCCGTATGTCTTGTTCAATGCGAACAGCAGGCACATAAAATTCATTGTTCAGCCAGCCAACGGCAGTATAACAAAACAACGGCAGTGTTGGTGCATCAGGTTTGCTTTCGCAAGCCGCCAGATACAATCCGGTATGCGCCGGCGGAATGAAGGCGGCTACTGCCCAGCCTTTATTGCATAAGCGCACATCACCGGTTTTAACATCAATGCCAATGGCTTTTCTGCCCGGCAATTCGTATAAACTTCCGCCTTCCGGCAAATGAATCCAATCTTCCTCCGGCACCGGCATGGCATCCCAGCCAGACCGCCCCATGGCATATAAAGAGAGGTCTTCAAAGATGTTGCCTTTGCCATCGGAATATAAAAGATAGGGGGAAGAAGATAGTATCATAAAAAAATGAGTAAGCGATTCGCTCTTACAGATGACACAGAGGTTCGCTGATTGTTACATTTTATCTGTGTTTGTCAGTGCCGTCTGTAAGGAATATTTTTTATTGCGCAGCCGCCAGTTTCAACCGGCAATAATGATTGAACTCATGCTCCAAAGCCGGGCTTATATCCGATTCAATCTCCTGCTGAAACAATTTGTTGTTTTTATAATCTACCGTAAGCATGCCTTCTTTCAATAACACATTGTTGATGTCTTTCCATTCATACTCTTTTGCCGGTAAGGTATTAAAAGTAATGCCGGCATCATCTACGCCCAATTCCTGCGGAAACTTTACCTGTCTTTCCAGCAATGCGGCTAAAGCGAACAAACCTGCCATCCAGTAATTGCTTACCGGCTCGGTAAACCACCCGATGGCTGCCGCAAACAAAGACAGGCGATAATAAACCATATTGCCTTTGTTTTGCGCTGTTACAAAACGGTAGGTGCTCCACAATACAATAAAAAAAACGATAACCACGTATAAAACGGCAGCGTTATGATACGCTTTGGAATGCCACTGATGTATTGCTATATAAGCAAAAAAAGCAACCGATAGCAACAGCATTAAAAACGTAATGGCATCGGCTTTTTTAACATCCGGCTCTTTAATGATGATGATATAATTGTATTCGCTCATCCGGCGGGTCTTAGTTTTTGCAATTGCTTTTAATAAGTAGATTACAAAGCCGCCACAACAATCTTGCGCCGACATGAGAATCTACACAATCTTCGCCAATGCCAATTTCTACCAGGTCGAAGCCAATAAATTTCTTACCGGCTTCTATCATACGTTTTACAAGGTATAAAATCTGCTCCATATCGTACCCGCCGGGTACAGGCGTAGCCGTATGCGGGCACAACTTCGGATCAAGACCGTCAATATCAAAGCTGAGATATACTTTATCGGGTAAATGCTGAATGAGCTCGTCAACAATCATGCGCCAGTTTTCACCCTCAAACATGCGCTCTTTCACCTGCTGATCAAGATAAGTAACAATGCGGTAGTTGCTGTTGCAAACAAAATTCCATTCTTCTTCAGATAAGTTACGAATGCCAAACTGCACCAGTCTTGTGATAGAAGGCACTTCATTCATTACATTATACATGATGGAAGCATGAGAATAAGTAAAGGCTTCGTAAGATTTGCGAAGATCGCAATGCGCATCTATCTGCAAAATGCCAAAATCGCCGTGCTTTTCCGCCAGAGCTTTAATGAGTCCAAAGCTAATGCTGTGATCGCCGCCCAACAGCGCAACCAGCTTGTCTTTTTTCAGCAGTTCATTTGTTTCCTCATATACCCAGTTGTTTATAAAAACAGAGCCTTCGTTAACATCTTTCAGGCTCTTGCACATAAACTTATTTTGCTTCAGCTCGTTTCCTTTTGTAATGTAATCAATATACAGCTCGGCTTCTTTGCGCAGATAATCGCTTTTCATTAGCAGCTTGCGGTTCACTTCACGCATAAAAAAGCCCTGTTTCCAGCCGTCGCACACATCCATATCAAACACATCTACCTGCAGCGAAGCTTTGAAAATCTGCTCGGCCGTTCGCGACGAGCCTACGCGTGCGCTTACCGTTACTTCCCAGGGAACAGGTAAAATTACCACTTTCGATTCTTCTTCCGAAAAAGGCAGTCCAAATATGTTGTTGTTAGGATTACTTGCCGAGTTAGGGTCGTAATTTTTTAAATCAGTCATTCCTGTTTTTTGTTTAAAACGATGCAAGTTACACAAGAGTTTACGGAAAAAAGATTACCTCCGTTTCGCGCAATGCCTCGGCGCGCAATGATTAACATCTTGTTGATTGGCAACATAGAAAATAAAAACAAAACCGGATGATTAAATGAAAGCTCTTTTATAATGGTAGATTCTTTCATGTTGAATTTTTTTATTAAATAAAGCAGCCATTCAACACAAATACTTGTTAATTAGAAAATCACTTTCAGGCGCGCTTTTATTTTCAGTTAATTTTGAAACAGATGTTACAAAAAATCACACGATTTATGATGAGTAAAAAAGTGCTGCCCGTATTGTTGATTTTATTGGTTGGCGGTCTTCTGTGGGCGTTTACAAGCAGTGGCAAAAACCCGGACGATGATGCAAAAGCGCGCCAGCAGCAATTGCTCGTTTTGGTGGGCGCCATTCTCGAAAAAAATCATTACGACCCCAAAAAAATTGATGACAATTTTTCGAAACTGATTTTCAAAAATTATCTGACCGATTTAGACCCCGATAAAAATTTATTTCTGCAAAGCGATATAAACACATTGAAGAAATATGAAACCGAAATAGACGATGAAATTCATGGCGCTGATCTGGCTTTTTATCCGGCCGTCATCGTTATTTACAAACAAAGATTAGGCGAAACGCCTGTCATTTACAAAGACATTTTAGCAAAGCCGTTTAATTTTTCTGTTGATGAAAAAGTACAGCTTGATCCTGATAAGCTATCGTACCCGGCTAACGATGCAGTGCGCAAAGAACAATGGCGCAAGCGGTTAAAATTTCTGACGCTGGAACGGTTTATTGATTTGCAGAACCAGCGTATGAAAGCGGGCGAAAAAGATAGCATTCGCCTGAAAACTGATGCACAGCTTGAAACTGAAGCGCGTGGCAAAGTGCTGCAGATTATGAATCGCATTTACGAACGCCAGGAAAAAACATTCAGCGATGAAGATCAGTTCAGCATGTTTGTAAATGCCATTACCGATGAAATGGATCCGCATACCAACTACCTGGCGCCCGTTGCCAAGCGCAGTTTTGATGAAGACATGAGCGGTCGCTTTTACGGCATTGGTGCATTGCTGAAAGAAGAAGACGGGCAAATAAAAATCAGCAGCGTTGTGCCCGGAAGTCCGGCCTTCAAAACGCAGAAAGTACAGGAGAATGATGTGATTGTAAAAGTAGGGCAGGGCGATGCTGAACCCGTTGACATTACCGGATATGCAACTACCGATGCGGTAAAGCTGATCAGGGGAAGCAAGAACACGGAGGTAAAATTGACGCTGAAAAAAGCGGATGGCACATTACAGGTGGTTCCTATCATTCGCGATGAAATTGTGCTTGATGATACGTTTGCAAAAAGTCTTGTGATTAATAAAGACGGCAAGAAAATCGGATATATTTATCTGCCCGAATTTTACCTTGATGTAAACCGTGAAGATGGTGCACGCTGCTCGCAGGATGTGGCAAAAGAAGTGATAAAACTAAAAGCAGACAATGTTGATGGTATTGTGATAGATCTTCGCAATAACCCCGGCGGCAGCCTTCCCGAAGTGGTGAAAATGGCAGGTTTGTTTATCAAATCCGGACCTATTGTGCAGGCAAAGGATAAGAACGGAGAACCAATTATCTGGAAAGATACCGACCCGTCTGTGTTATACGAGGGACCATTAACGGTAATGGTGAATGAATTCAGCGCTTCGGCTTCCGAAATTTTTGCCGCTGCCATGCAGGATTATCACCGTGCTATTATTGTTGGCAGCACTTCTACGTATGGCAAAGGCACCGTGCAAAAACCGCTGCCCTTAGGCAAACCCAACTTTTTTACCGGCACCGGCGATTTGGGCGCTTTGGTGCTTACGTTTGAAAAATTTTACCGGGTGGATGGTGGCTCTACGCAACTGAAAGGCGTAACGCCGGATATTATTTTGCCCGACCAGTACGAATATTTAAAAATCAGGGAAAAAGATAATACTTCCGCTCTGCCGTGGGATCAGATTAAGAAAACGGATTATCAGTCCTGGACAAGCCCTGTAAACTTTAACCGGATAGAAGATGATGCCAATCAGCGAATTGCAAAAGACAGCGCTTTTTCTATCATAAGCAAAAATACTTCCTGGCTGAATGCCAATGTGGATAAGGAATACGACCTGAATCTTAAAAAGTATAAGGCTCAGCAGGAAGTGCTGAGAAATGTAATTCATCAGAATGATACCTTATCAAAACTGGTAAAGCCGATGGATATAAAACCGATGGCGGCCGATAATGATAAATATTATAACAATCCCGATAAAGCAAAAGCAGAGCGCAGCAAACAATGGCTTTCCGTCGTGCAAAAAGATATGTATTTAGATGAAACGGTAGATATAATGAAAGATATGATTGGCAATAAAAACAGCAGCAACGTAGCGATGGAAAAGAAATAACCGGATAAATAAAATAAGTAAAACAAAGAGGCGATTTACCTGAAAATCGCCTCTTTGTTTAAGTGAACTTTTTTTTCCATGGCAAACCAAAGCCCTTTAAAAATTTCTATGTCTGTTGAAAATTATAAATTTACAAGCCGAAGCCAGGATAATGCCCCAATTCTTTTATCCCGAAATTTTTTCCGGTATATCAACTCTCGGGTTCTATTTTACAAATAAATTTTCCAGATAATCTCCTTTAAATTCTACATACGTCGGATTGCCGCCCGGGGTTACATTCGGCGTTCCGCAGGCGAACAATTGTTCTGTTATCAATTCCATTTCGCTTACGCTTAACGGCTTTCCCGTTTTTACAGATTGCTGCCGCGCCAGGCAGCGAACTACCTTTTCGCGCCGGCTTACTTTCATATCGCTGCTAAAATGCTTAAACTGTTCAAGCAGCAACTCAATCACCTGCTTTTCGTTGCCTCCTTTCATATCGGCCGGAATGCCCTGTACAATAAATCCATCCTGACCAAAAGGCTCTATCTCGTAGCCAACCAACTGCAGTTCGGGCAGTAAATCTTCCAGTAAAATGGCATCCGGCATAGAAAGCTGTAAAACGGAAGGAAACAGGTTTTTTTGTGTGGCAGATGCTTTTCCCTGCAAGGCTTCGCTGTATTGCTCATACAAAATACGTTCATGGGCAAGTTGCTGATGGATAAGCAAAAAACTGCCTTGTTCGGATGATGCAATAATATAACTGTTGTGAAGTTGCGCAATGGCTTTTACATGGTTAGCAGATTGCTGAAAACGGAAAGCAGGATGCTGAATGCCTATATCCGATACCTCATTACCCAAACCCAAAACCTGATGCCCGGAATTTTCTTCCGGCGAAATAAAAAAATCTTTCCAGTGTTTCAGCTCATTTCTTTCATTCGGCTCTATGCGGTGCGATTGATGCTTTTGCGTAAATGTATGGAACAAAGCGGAGGCAGAAGCGGTGTGCCGTTCAGCATCGCCAAAGGGTTTGCTTACGGATTCCAGTTGTTGAATATCTGCGGATAAAGTAAAATCTAAAGATGGCGAAATGCTGAACTGAGCCAGCGCATGTTTAATGGCCGACTGCACAAACGCATATACAATTTTT
Source organism: Ilyomonas sp. (assembly GCA_965219515.1). GTDB lineage: Bacteria > Bacteroidota > Bacteroidia > Chitinophagales > Chitinophagaceae > Ilyomonas. The sequence goes on along the minus strand of OZ244776.1, from coordinate 3,063,827 downwards.
TCGTCTTCGAACTTAATTTCCTGCTTGGTAGGATGCACATTGATATCAATCTGAGCCGGATTGAGCTCTATAAACAGAACATACAACGGATGACTGTCTTTTGGCAACAAATCTGCCAGCGCGCTGTTTACCGCATGATGCAGATAAGCGCTTTTTATAAAGCGGTTGTTTACAAAAAAATATTGATCGCCGCGCGTTTTGCGTGCAGCCTCCGGCTTACCGATAAAGCCATAAACAGTCATGTAATCGGTGGTTTCTTCCACGCTCACCAGCTTTGTATTGTACTGGCTGCCGAGTATTTGTATGATGCGCTGCTTTTGATTGCCCGCATCAAGATAAAACATTTGCTGACCATTGCTGGTAAGCGAAAAAAAGATGTCGGGGAATGCCATGGCTACGCGGATAAATTCGTCTGCAACATGACGTAATTCTGAAGCATTGCTCTTTAAAAAATTCCGCCTTGCGGGCACATTAAAAAATAGATTTTTCATACAGATATTGGTGCCGGCAGGGCAGGCGCAGGGTTGCTGTTTTGTTACCATGCTGTTCTCAATATCTATGGCTGTTCCCAATTCATCCTGTGCTTTGCGGGTACGCAATTCTACCTGCGCTACGGCAGCAATGGAAGCCAGGGCTTCGCCCCGGAAGCCCATTGTTGCAATATGAAAAAGATCGTCTATTTTTTTTATCTTGCTGGTGGCATGACGCTCAAAGCTAAGCCTGGCGTCAGTTTCGCTCATGCCTTTGCCATTATCTATTACCTGTATCAGGTTTTTTCCTGCTTCGCTTACAATCAGTTGAATATTGGTTGCGCCCGCATCTACCGCATTTTCCAATAACTCTTTTACGGCGCTTGCCGGTCGTTGTATTACTTCACCGGCGGCTATCTGGTTGGCAATATTGTCGGGCAGCAACTGGATAATATCAGCCACTTAAAATAATTTAATGAGGCACAATGTAAAACTAATTTTTATTTAAGGAAAAGCTGCGGCGGGTAGAATATTTTTGGGTTCATCCAAACATCCGGCGGGGCAGGCGAAGTACCCGTTTCGGAATCCAATATCAAATTATTGTAAGGCAATACATCTTCAACTGTATTGCCTTTTTTTAATTCAGATATAATCATTGTTCATTGCGGCTGTATCTTTTTTGTAAATAAGTATTGCGAAACATTTCAATAAATTTTTGTTTCGTTCATTCACTTCATTGCACTTGCATTAACAATAAGTCTGTTGTTGGAATTACATATTCTTATCAAATCTTGTGTAAAAAAATACGCCGCCTTCTTTCTTTTCGGTCTTGTTCTATGCAAAGTATCTTTGGCGCTTTCATTCATGTTATGGCACATCAGTCAACAGCAATTATTATTGGCGCAGGCGTTGCAGGTTTGGCATCTGCCATCAGGCTGGCAGCACAGGGCTTTACGGTTACGGTGTTTGAAAAAAACGATTGCGCAGGCGGAAAGATTAATTTTTTTACAGAAAAAGGATATCGTTTTGACGGCGGTCCCAGCCTGTTTACGCAGCCGCAAAATATTGAAGAATTATTCGCTCTGGCGAATGAGCCTATTGATGAATATTTTGAATATCAATCTGTGCCGGTTGCCTGCAAATATTTTTATGAAGACGGAACCATTATCAACGGATTTTCCGATGCAGATTTGCTGGCAAATGAGTTATCGGAAAAAACTGGCGAAAAAGAAAAAAACGTAAAAGAGTACATCGCGCGTTCAAAAAAATTATACGAAACAACCGGCCGCATTTTTTTGAATTATTCGCTGCACAAACGAAGCACGTTATATAAAGCACCGGTTATGAAGGCGCTGATAAATACATCGCCGCGTTATCTGTTTTCTTCATTTGATAAAATAAATAAACACAGTTTTTCCGATGTGCGCACCGTGCAGCTTTTTAACCGCTACGCTACATACAACGGCAGCAATCCTTACAAAGCGCCCGGCATGTTAAGCGTAATTCCGCATCTGGAATACAACGAAGGCGTGTATTATCCGAAAGGCGGCATGATAAGCATCGCCGATGCGCTTTACAAACTGGCTGTAAAAAAAGGCGTTGTTTTTCATTTTAATACACCGGTGCAAAACATTATTTATACCGGAAACGAAGCGAAGGGAATTGTTGCGGATAATGTGAACCATTTTGCCGATGCGGTAATCAGCAACATGGATGTCTATTTTACTTACAAATACCTGCTGAAAAACGAATACAAGGCGCAAAAAATATTGAAACAGGAGCGCAGCAGCAGCGCTTTTATTTTTTATTGGGGAATTGATGAACTGTTTCCTGAACTGGAATTGCACAACATTTTTTTCAGCCGTAATTATAAAGAAGAATTCGATTCTGTTTTTAATAAAAAATCGCTATACGACGATCCTACCATTTACATCAACATTACGGGCAAATGCGAGCCCGGTATACAAGCGCCGCAGGGAAAAGAAAACTGGTTTGTAATGGTAAACGCGCCGGCAAATTCTGGTCAGTACACAAAGCAATGGCAGAACCAGTTGCGAAAGAACATCATTGCCAAACTAAACCGCCTGTTGCAAACCGACATCGAACCGCTGATAGAAACGGAATCGGTGCTTGACCCGGTAATGATAGAAAGCAATACGTCATCTTATATGGGTTCTTTGTACGGCACCAGTTCTAACAGTCGCATGGCTGCTTTTCTTCGCCATCCCAACTTTAGCAAAGCCTTAAAACGTTTGTATTTTGTAGGTGGCAGCGTGCATCCCGGCGGTGGTATTCCACTGTGTTTGCAAAGCGCAAAAATTATGAGCGACATGGTAGCGCAAGACATGCAAAACCGGAAACATGCGCATTAAAAACATAACGCTGCAAAACGCCGCTTTGTTTATTGTGCTGCTGTTTCATGTAAGCGGCGCCATCGGTATTTTATTTACGTCGTATAAAGACTGGTTTATACAAAACACGCCATTGAATTTATTGATCATGGCATTGCTGCTTGTCATCACGCAAAAGCAAAAAAACGCTGCCTTTTTTTTGTTTGTCATTTGCTGTTATGTAGTGGGGTTTACGGTTGAGTTGATTGGTGTAAATTCCGGTATGCTGTTCGGCAATTATCAATACGGTACGGTGCTGGGCGTTATACATCATGGCGTGCCGCTTTTAATTGGGGTTAACTGGTTTATTATCATCTACTGCACCGGTGTTATTTCATCGCAAATTTATGGCTGGTCTAACAAAAAGCTAAAGGCGATGGATACAGAGGTAAAGCCTGCTGTGCAACTCATTTCCTTTATAACAGACGGCGCCTTATTAGCTACTCTTTTTGACTTTGTTATAGAACCCGTTGCCGTTAAGCTTGGCTACTGGCGCTGGCTGAACAATGGCGCGATTCCTTTGTACAACTATACCTGCTGGTTTTTAATCAGCGCAGCATTATTAACAGTTTTCCGGCTGCTGCCTTTCAACAAAAACAACCGGTTGGCAGTACATTTGTTTATTATACAAATTCTGTTTTTCTTATTGTTAAGAATATTTCTATGATATGGCTTTTTTACATCTTCATCGTGCTTGCAACCTTCTTTGTTATGGAAGGCGCAACATGGCTCATTCATAAATATGTGATGCATGGGTTTCTTTGGTATCTGCATGAAGATCATCATAAAAAATATCCCGGCTTCTTTGAAAAAAACGATGCCTTCTTTTTCATCTTCGCCATTCCAAGCTGGCTTTGCATCATGCTTGGCAGCATGTACCATCATGTTTGGGTAGTGTGCATCGGCGTTGGGCTGGCATTGTACGGACTGGCTTATTTTTTTGTTCATGACATCATCATTCATCAGCGGTTTAAATGGTTTACGCACAGCAACAAGCGTTATGTAAAAGTGATTCGTTGGGCGCACAAAATGCATCACAAACATCTGGAAAAAGAACGCGGCGAAAGCTTCGGATTTTTATTTGTGGCAGGAAAATACTGGCATAAAGTAAAGCGTGATGAGGCTTTGCAGATGCAAACCATGGAGACGCAAAGAACACAAAGCTTCGCTAAGAATAATAAACAAAACTGATACTTATCAATTAACAACTTGTTGCTTTATCATATGTTCATTACAAGCGGAGTTTTTTATAAATTATCGTTTCACTCATTTCAATCATATCAGCCGGCTGCATGTTTCCCAATTCAATATCTGCAATTCGCCACCTAATTAACCGCAATGTCGGATAGCCTGTTTTTGCTGTCATCTTTCGTATCTGCCGGTTTTTTCCTTCGGTTAAAATCAGGCTGATCCACGGCGCAGGAATTTCTTTTCGAAAGCGTATTGGCGGCTTGCGTTCCGGCAGGTTGATATTATCGGGTAAACGCGCGGCCCTACATTGTTTTGTATGATACATATTACCATTGATATTGATGCTAACACCTTGCTGCAGTTGCCTGATGGCTTCGTTTGTAATGGCACCGTCAACCTGCACGTAATATTCTTTTTCGTGCATAAAAAGCGGATTTAATAAACGATGGTTTAACGTTTTATCATTGGTTAAAATCAGCAAGCCTTCGCTGTCATAATCAAGCCTGCCAATCGCATACACATCTTTCGGAACAGCGAAAAAGTCAGCCAGCGTTTGCTGTCCTTTTTCTGATGTGAATTGCGATAACACCAGATATGGTTTGTAGATAATGAAGTAACGGTTCATGAAACAAAAAATCCCGCATTTGGTTGCGGGATTCGCTATGTAGATGGGTTAGTAAGTACCGGGAACATCATTCCCAACACAATATTAAATATAGTTTTCACCAATGCAAAAAAAAATCCTGTATTTTTTATACACAAAACAGTCAGCATGATGTGCATTATATTTATTTCAATGCCTGGTAAGTAGATAAGTTGATTTTACCAATGAACGTACAATAGGCTGAAACCCTTTGCCGGTAAGGGTTGTAGCTTGTTATAACAAGTAAGGAAAATAAAACAGGAAGCAACAATTCAGTTTAACAGGCAACAATTTTTTTTTATAAAATTCTTCTTATCTGTGACTGTTATCTTTGATATAAGCAAAACAAAAACGCATGAAGTTTCCTGCACCTGTAACGGCACAATGGCTTGCCGGATTGATACACGCAGAAGTTGTTGGCGATGCAACGGCACCGGCCACCGGCATTAATGAAATACACAAGGTAGAAACAGGCGATATCGTGTTTGTAGATCATCCGAAATACTATGATGCGTGCCTGCAAAGCGCGGCTTCGCATATTATTATCAATACAAAAGATGTTGCGGTTCCCGTTGGTAAAACATTGCTTGTATCGGAGCAGCCTTTTGAAGCTTATTTAACCATCGCAAATTATTTTCGCCCGTTTACACCTGCAACAAAATTAATCAGCGATACGGCTATCGTTGGTGAAGGAACCGTTGTGATGCCGAATGTATTTATCGGTAAAGATGTAACCATCGGAAAGCATTGTATCATTCATGCCAATGTTACTATAAATGATTACACAGCAATAGGTGATAATGTAGTAATACAGGCAGGTTCTGTAATTGGCAGCGATGCCTTTTATTACAACACAAAAAAGAACCGGGATGTATGGTACAAGCGTATGCAAAGCTGCGGCAATGTGGTGATAGAAGATGATGTGGAAATAGGCGCAGGCTGCACCATTGACAGAGGCGTTACGGCATCTACACGGATCGGGCGCGGAACCAAAATGGATAACATGGTGCATATCGGGCATGATAGCGACATTGGTAAAAACTGCCTGTTTGCCGCACAGGTTGGTATTGCCGGAGCTGTTGTAATTGAAGATGGCGTTACGTTGTGGGGACAGGTTGGCATCAGCAAGACACTTACCATTGGCGCCAATGCAACCGTACTTGCGCAAAGCGGCGTGCCTTCTTCCTTACAGGGCGGCAAAACATATTTTGGATACCCGGCAGAAGATGCTGGTATAAAAAGAAGAGAACTGGTATGGATAAAACGTATTCCTGAAATGTGGGAGAAACTGAAAGGAATGTAGCCCATCTCTTAAAGAGAAACTTTTAGCCTCATCATTATTCGTTACCTTATTTCATTCAAAGTAGAATCAGATTCAAATTTATTTACACTACTCGAAACTCCCCTTTAGGGGTTGGGAGCTTTTGGAGCTTTGGCTGTCATATAAAAAACAAGCTCGCCGCCGTTCATAATTTCTTCATGCGTGATGTATCTTCTACTCAACGGTTTTCCGTTCAGCAATACTTTTTTTACATAAACATTTTTATCGCTTTGATTGATGGCTTTTATGGTAAATGCTTTTCCATTTTCCAATTGCAAAGCAGCGGCATCAATTGCAGGGCTTCCCAGCCAGTATTGATCGGATGAAGGAGCAATCGGGTAAAAGCCCAGCGTGCTGAAAATATACCACGCGCTCATTTGCCCGGCGTCATCATTTCCACCCAAACCATCCGGCGTGTTTTTGTATTGCATGGGCAAAATCTGGCGGATGCGCTGCTGTGTTTTCCAGGGTTCATCCGTAAAATTGTATAAGTATGCTACGTGATGCGAAGGCTCGTTGCCATGCACATAATTGCCGATAATGCCGTCGCGTGTAATGTCTTCCGTTTCGGCAAAATATTTATCCGGCAGTTCCATGGTAAACAGGGAATCAAGGTGCTTAACAAACTTTTTTTTGCCACCCATCAGGGCAATCAGCGAATCGGGTGCCTGCGGAACATACAGGCTGTAATTCCAGGCATTACCTTCAATAAAGCCTTCGTCAATGGTGCGCAACGGGTCGAACTCTTTTCTAAAGGTGCCATCACTCATTTTCGGGCGCATAAAGCCGCTTGAAGCATCCCATACATTTTTATAGTTATCTGCGCGCTTCATATATTTCTCATATACATCATTCCTGCCTAGTTTTTTTGCGGCTTGTGCAATGCACCAGTCGTCGAATGCATACTCCAATGTTTTAGATACAGATGAACCGCTTTTATCTTCGGGCACATAGCCGTTGTCTATGTAAAACCCAATGCCTTCATAGCTGCGGTGATCGGATGTTATGATACACGCATCCAGCGCTTTGTTCTGGTCGAACGGCGCATTGCCTTTTACAATGGCATCGCACACCACCGGCACTGAGTGATAGCCCGTCATACACCAGTTTTCGTTTGCAGAGTTCAGCCATACGGGAAGCATGTGTTCGGGACTTTGGTTATAATCTGCCAGCATACTCTGCACCATATCGCTGTTGCGTTTCGGTTGTATGATGTTGAACAACGGATAAAGACCGCGATAGGTATCCCACAGCGAAAACGTAGTATAATTGGTAAAGCCTTTTGCGGTATGAACATTTTTATCCAAACCCATATACGAGCTGTCGGTATCCATATAAACCGTAGTGCCGATATAAGCATGATACAACGATGTATAAAAATTTTGCTTTTCGGCTATGTCGTTTGTTTGTATGATTGTTTTGCTAAGTTCCTGTTGCCAAAAAGCTTGTCCCTGCTGCTTTACAGCTTCAAAATCCCATCCGGGTGCTTCGGTGCGGAGATTTACCAAGGCATTTTTCATGCTAACCGGCGATAAAGCAAACTTGAGTTTTATCTGTTCGCCTTCATCTGTTTTAAAATCAAAATAAGCGCGGAACTGACGGGCTGCAAACTCAGGAAAATCGCGGCTTTGATTCCATTTTCCCCAGAAGCCGCGATACACCTGTTTCTTAGAAAAGTTTTGATTGCCATACGCATAAAACGGTTTGGAAAATGTGATGGCAAAATAAAGCCGGCGCGTTCTGCCCCAGCCGTTTGTTTCGCGGTAGCCGGTTACTAACGTGTCGTTCTCAATACGCAGATAAGTCCATACATTTTTATCATCGTAATTATAAATGTTATACATCAAATCAAGTATGATGTGCGCGCTGTCGCTTTTGGGAAATGTATATTGATGAAAGCCCACGCGCGTGGTTGCCGTTAGTTCGGCAAGAATGTTATAGCTGTCCAATTTTACTTTGTAATAATCTGCTTCTGCCGTTTCGTTGTCATGCGAAAAAACCGAGCGATAACCACTTGCCGGATTGCTTGCCGTACCGGGATTCAACTGCAAAGCGCCAACCGTTGGCATGATTAAAAAATCGCCCAAATCGCTGTGCCCCGTTCCGCTGAAATGCGTATGGCTAAAACCCACAATGGTTGTATCATCATACTGATATCCCGCGCAATATTTATAAACATCGGGATTGTATTTGCCATTCATTTCGTACGGAATGGTATCGGTATCTGGGCTTAGCTGCACCATGCCAAAAGGAACCGTAGCACCGGGATAGGTATGACCCATACGTTGCGTGCCGATGATTGGTTTTACATATTGCACCAGATTCTCAGACGATTTGTTTTGCGCCGAAACAATACAAACAACAAAAAAAGAAAATGTAAGAACAGAAAGTGTTTTCAACATGCAATGGTATTTATCTTTTATTACGAAGGGCTAAAGATAAACAGCAGTTGCATTTGATAATAAAATTGTGAGATGTTGTAATGTTGTGATTGTGCGGGTTGAAAAGAATGGCTTTACGTCGCAGGAGGCGACATAATGCACGTGCGAAGCGGCGACGCTTCGCTCAATAGCTGTATGTGTTCTTTAGGCAACTTATTTTCTTTATGTCTTTGCGGCAAAAACACAAAAAAAGATTGTGTCAGTTCACAATCTTATCGGCGCAGCAACTGCTGGCAAAGGCTTCCGGCTTGGCTTTAAAGGCGAAGCCCATCCCGAGAATATAACCCATCGCTTCTTTCAACGCATCATTGCTTTTAAACTGCGGATTGGTATTGATGTCGGCATGAACTTCCATATCAACGCCATATTCGATAAACAAATCGCAAAGCTCATATGCAATCTCAATGCTTTTGGCAACTTCTACCAGCATCCGTTCTTTAATGTGATATTGCTGCCGCGTTTTATCGTTATGAATATACATGAACCCGCCGGCATGTTCGCGCAAAAAAACAATCACCGTAGCAAACTCCGTCTCTTCGCCTTTCACCTGACTGTCTGTACCAATGCATACTTTTAAGCGAATGCCTTTTTCCGTTTCCTGTTTAATGGTTTCTTCCACCGCGTCTTTAATGGGAAGAATAATGTTTTCGCCGTTAAATTTTCTCCACCTCATAGATTAAATTTTTTGAAAATTACGCAGTAATATCAGTATTCAAATGAATGATGTGTTATAATATTATGAACAGGCGGTGGATAATATTAACCTAACATTGCCAATCTGCTTTTGTTATGATGATAATATTTTTCTGTATTTGCCATTGTATTGTTTTATATATAAGTGTGCAGCAATGGATCGGGCATCGCACGGCGATTTTAAAACAAGGTATTGTATATGAAAAGAATAATTGTAATCATCAGGCAGGCCGTTCAGCACCGGTTCAACCTGCATGAAGATAAAGACGAGGATAAAAAGATTGTTGATTCCATCACGCGGAATATAGAATTCAGCGGGTCGAATCTTTGGGCGTTGATTTTCGCCATTCTGATTGCCTCCATCGGGCTGAATGTAAATTCTACGGCGGTTATTATCGGAGCCATGCTTATTTCGCCTCTTATGGGTCCGATATTGGGCATTGGCTTAGGCATTGGCATCAGCGATTTTAATCTGATCAAGCGCGGGCTTCAAAACTTCGGATTAGCCGCTTTTATCAGCATCATTACATCAGCCATTTATTTTTATCTTACGCCCATACACAGCGCCAATTCTGAGTTGCTGGCGCGCACCAATCCTTCTATTTGGGATGTATTTATCGCTTTTTTCGGAGGTCTGGCTGGCACGGTGGCTACATCAAGAAAAGAGAAGTCGAGCGTAATACCCGGCGTTGCCATTGCCACCGCGCTGATGCCGCCGTTATGTACCGCAGGCTTCGGACTTTCTACCGGCAACTGGTATTACATGGCGGGCGCTTTGTATCTGTTTTTTATCAACAGCGTGTTTATCAGTACGGCAACTTATTTAATTGTTACACTGCTAAAGATACCAACCATCGAATTTGAAACCGAAGGAAGAAGAAGAGACGTAAAACGATACATGGTTTGGATTGTAATTCTCACGTTGCTGCCAAGCATTTATTTCGCTTATAACATCGTACGAAAAAGCATCTTTGAAACCAATGCCAATCAGTTTGTATCAAAAGAACTGAATTTTGCCAACACGCAAATCATCAGTAAAAACTTAACTTACAACCGTACCGATACCAACGAAATTTCTATTTTGCTAATCGGCAACGATTTGTCGGAAAAGCAGATTGATTCTTTGCAACGAAAATTGCCTCTTTACAATTTAAATAAAACCAGGCTTTTTATAACGCAGGGGCTAAATGCCAAGCAGCAAATTGATCTGTCGCAAATCAGAGCCAATATACTGGAAGATGTGTTTAGCCGGCAGGAGCAGCAGCGTATCACCGTAACAAAAAAAGCTGAGGCAGACAGTCTTGCCAATATTGTGGGTTTAAAAAGCGAGTTAAAAGTTTTATTTCCTTCTGTGCGTAATTACAGCATCACCAAATCTGTTTTTTTGAATGTAGATTCTGCGCGATCGGATACGATTACATTGTTTGCCGCAACTGCATCTAAAACCATATACAGAGGCGAACATGCAAAAATGCAGCGCTGGCTGAAAAACCGCCTGCAAACCGATTCGTTACTGGTTGTTATCGCTCCGTAAAATTGTATTTGAACAATAAATCAATATTGCCCGGTGCCAAGCAAAACAAGCGTGCAGGCATTCATTGGTTCAATGCCATTGTCTTTGGCAAGGGCAGTCAGCTCTGCATTTTCGGCGCCGGGGTTAAAAATAATACGCTTCGGATGCAGGTCAACAATATAATCGTAATACTGCTTTTGATGCGCTGGATTGAGATATACGCTAACGGTATCCACATCTTCCATGGACGGATGTTCGGTAATGATTTGCGTATCGTCAATCATACCGGTTTTTCTACCAATGGCAACAACGGGATGATCGTATGATTTTAGCCTTCTTACGGCGAGATAGCTATATCGCATCGGGCTGTCTGATGCGCCTAAAACAACCGTTTTTTTTATTGTATTTTCCATCATGTTTATTTTATAATTGTACGGGTAAAAATGCTAACCGGCGAACCGTCTGCCATAAACACCGATGCAGGCTTTGCAGATAAGTACGGCTGCCATTGCTTTCCATATAAAGATATGGCATCTACATTCGCTTCATACCGTTTTGCCTCATGCAGGTTCCATCGCGGATGAGCTACCTGATATTCAGATGTGTTACCATTCGCCAGCTTTGTATAACCCCAGTAATGCTCGGTAATAAATTCTTCTTCCGATGCCGGTGCTGCCGGTTTGCTGTTTTTACCTGTAACCGCTTGTATGTTATTCCAGTTTTTATTTACCAAAAAAGAATAGTTTACTTCAACATTGTCGTCTTCCGTTTCCTGCAGGCTGTTTTTCATTTTATGATAATAATACTTTTCGCCATACACCAAATAAGCTACAAAGGTTATCATTCTTTTCGGTACAATTTCTTTTACAAAAACAACACCGCGCTTATCAGAATTTGCCTCTTTGCGACGTACATAAAACCGAAGATTAAACTCTTCAAAATTGCGGTGAAACGGAAAGCCGATGCCACGAATTTTTGTATGTAAAAACAGAAAGCCAACAAGACTTACCAGGCACTTGCCATTATATAAATCGGGTTCTGTTCCCGGTGGCAGATAAGGCATGATAACAGATACATCTACTTCGTAGTTGATAAATATTAAGTTCTTCCAGTAAGCCGTAAGAAACGTTTCCATACGGGCAGTGAGACAAATGCTATGCCTTGTAAAAGAACCGGTAAAATAAGAATTGAAAGTGGCAGGTAAAAATTCATCGGACAGCTTAATCAATACATGAATAATAATAACGCGCATATCGTTATGACAAGATATTTTTTAATCAACATCGGATGCACATTTTCTTATGTGTAGTTGTAAAAATTTAAAGGAATAATTTTTGAACTTATAAATTGTTATAACTTTCATTATTATTTACTAAATATCCCATCTCATGGCAAAATCAATTAAAAAAGCGGTTGCTTTAAAGAATCTCAAAAAAGCGAACACGGCAAAGAAAGCGGCTCCTAAAAAAGCGGCGGCAAAGAAAACGGCGGCGCCAAAAAAGGCGGCAGCCAAAAAAGCTTCTGCACCAAAGAAAGCAGCCAAAAAAGCGGTTGCTTTAAAGAATCTCAAAAAAGCGAACACGGCAAAGAAAGCGGCTCCTAAAAAAGCGGCGGCAAAGAAAACGGCGGCAGCCAAAAAAGCGTCAGCGCCAAAGAAAGCAGCCAAAAAAGCGGTTGCTTTAAAGAATCTCAAAAAGGCGAACACGGCAAAGAAAGCGGTACCAAAAAAAGCGGCAGTAAAGAAAGCTTCGGCTCCTAAAAAAGTGGCGGCGAAGAAGACGGCGGCACCAAAAAAAGCGGCAGCCAAAAAAGCGTCGGCACCAAAGAAAGCAGCTAAAAAAGCGTCTAAAAAAGTGCCGGATGCAATGCCGATGGAGATGGATTTGCCATCCGTTACACTGGAAACGCCGGATGAATCTCCGATGGAAACGCCGACAGATACAAGCTTGTCAGACATGACAAATGATACCACCGAAATGCCGGGCGAGTAGTTTTGTCTGAATAAAAAAACAAGCCATAGAAATTATTTCTATGGCTTGTTTTTATTAATAAAGACGCCGATAAATTGATAAGACCTGAGATTGAAAAAAAATCAATTCATTTTTAGGGGTACAATCATTTCAAATGGTGGAATGTTTACGCTAAACGTTTTTTTATTGTTCAGATTTTCCATTCGATATTGCCCGTTCATACGCCCCATTTCTGTATGCAAATTACAACCGCTTACATATTGAAATTGCTTGCCAGCTTCTATTACCGGCTGAACGCCTACCACGCCTTCGCCTTCAACCTCGCGGGTTTGTCCGTCGCTGTCGAAAATATGCCATGTGCGGTCTAACAGCTTTACAGAAAACGAGTTATGATTTTTAATCGTGATGCGGTAGGCGAACATAAATTCGCAGTTGACAGGATTGCTGTATTCTGCCTGATAAAAAGTTTCGACGCTGATTTGTACGCCTTCTGATATTTTTGAAACCATAAGAGTGATCTGGTATAAGTAAGTGAATAAATGTTCAGCAAAAATGCCGGTTGATAATTATTTTAATAAATGAATTTTCGTTTTTGTATCGCATTAACCAATCAACTCCATCAACAAATACATTTTTATACAACCAAAACAAAGATAGCCATAAATTTTTTACCTCTTCCGGCGTCTGCCCTGCGTTGAATAACCTGGTCGTGTATGACAAGGCTTATACCAATAAAAAAAATTATATGCCGTTTTATTGTTTTACAGCAATAAAGATTTTATAATGAGTTGAAAGAGAATATGAATTTTGATGAATTGTTTTTGCACATAAACGTTTAAAAAATCAAAGCAGGAAAATAAGTCTACGAGCGGGACAAGTTATCATTCAAAAATGTAACTCATCACAAGACGTATGTGGTTTGTAAAATAAAGAATAGCAACTGTTAGTTGTTCATACAGCGAAAAGTAAGATTAATTCTGGGTTCTTTTATTTTTTTCGATTTTGGCAGACTATGATGCCAGCAGGTTTGCGTTATGCCTTTCATTACCAGCAGGCTTCCGTTTTCTAAAATGAGTGAAACTGTCTCCATTGTTTTTTTATGCCGAAACAGAAACCGTCTTTCCGCACCTAAGCTAACAGATGCAATTGCCGAATTTTTCTGAATCGAAGTTTCGTTATCGCTGTGCCAGCCCATGCCTTCGTCTCCATTATGATATAAGTTGAGCAGGCACGAGTTAAAGATTTCGCCTGTTTGCTGTTCAATTATCTTCTTTAGTAAGGCTAATTCTTCAGTCCATAATAAAGCTTGTTTGGTAGAGCCTGAATACGTATAGCAATATGGTTTATCGCCATACCAGGCCACTTTTCTTTTTGTGATGATACGCCTGCCATAAATAATCGCTTCCTCGTGTTTCCATTCAATATTCCGTAATAGATTATTGCGTAACTGAATAGCAGTTCCGGTTGGTACTACGTTACAGAAATAATGCACATTGCCATCGTAAGGCAAGAGATTTATCATCAAACTGCTCTTAAAAAGAAAGTTCCGGATTTATAACCATCCGGAACTTAGTAAATGAAATCAGAATGCAATTAACCGTGAAATGTTAGAGATGAGTGTGTAACGTCTGCCGTTTTACTTATTATCAAAAGCAATACAAAAACATACAGATAACACAATATCGGTTTTTCTCAGGCTTGCTTTCTATCTATCGCAATCAAAGCTATGCCCGCAACAACTGCGATGCCACCGGCGTAAATAGGCCAGCCAATCGTTTTTTCTTCTTTTTTGTTTACCTGCAGCGGACCGAGATCAACCACTTTCTTTTCCTGCGTAAAACTGATGTTGCGAAAGACAAACATTAGTATGCCGGCTACGATTAAAATGATACCGATTATTTTCATAATATAAATTTATTGTTTGGATGAATCATTTGCGTCTGAATCGGAAAATAATTTTTCAAACGTATGCATAATACCCGACATCGGTCCTTCCATTTTATGGGTTCTGTCATCAATGGTATTGTCGTTAATCAGATAACCAAGCTGTAATGCGGCAGGCAAATGCTTCAAAATCTCGTTGCGGTTGTCTTTAAAAAATCCGGCTACCTGTGCTGCAGTTGCTTTGTCGCCCAACCCCTTTTTCACAACCTGCATGGCGCCTTGCGCGGCATCGTCCATAGCAGCTTCTGCACGGTCGTTGCTCACGTGAGCGTAAGAAGCTACATGGGTTACAATCGCATCACTCTGGTCGCCGAAAATTTCATCCGTCCACGTTGTGTTTGTAGAATTATTTCCCCTCAGTATGTTTTCTGCATGTTCTTCCGAGCGTGTATATTTATACAACCCGGTTAGTATCACCGGAATGGCAGCCTGAGACAACAGGGTCAACTGGCTTCTGTTTTCGGTATTTGGTTCCTGCGAGTTGGGATCTATTTTTTGTACAGGTGCCTGACCAGATACCTTTTGTACTTCATCTATAAGATTCATAACAAACAATTTTTAATAAAAGTAAAATAATGATGTTTAAATATCATGCCACTGTATGTTTGAAAAAGTCATACACCACTGCCTTTATGGTAAGATAGAGGCACATCTTACATTTGTGATAAGATATGAACAGGTGTGGTTTGCTATTGGTTCAGATGGTTATTCATCCGAACAAAATAATCAATCCGATCGGTAAAAATGTGTTGTGTGACTATTAATTGCTGATGTTGTAAAACGGGTGCAGGCAAGCCTTCGCCGATGTACAACGATTCATTTGTAACAATCATAGCTTCATCCCACAAACCCGCATCTGCAAAGGCTTGCAGCAATTGTGCGCCACCTTCTATCAATACGCTTTGTATCTGTAAATCATAGCAGGCTTTACAAATGGCAGATGCAATATTTTCTTGTTTATCTAATTTGTAAAAAAGAATATTTTCTTCTTCCGTCTGTTGCAGATAAGTAAAAACGATGGTTCGTTTTGTTCCATCAAAGAGATGCAGTTCTGCAGGTAAGCGAAGCTGTTTATCAAGCACCATTCTAACCGGCGGTTTGCCATGCCATAAGCGATTGTCCAGTTGCGGATTATCTGACAATGCCGTGTTGGTACCGATTAAAATTGATGCTTCTTCGCTACGCCGGCGGTGTACTGTACGATTGGTAAATTCGTTACTGATGAATAAGCGTTTCTCTTGTGATGCAGCCATTTTTCCATCGGCTGTTTGGGCCCATTTTACAATGATATAAGGGCGTTGCTGCGTGTGAAATGTAAAAAATCGTTTGTTTAATTTTTTGCATTCTGCTTCGCAGATGTTTATCGTTACCTCAATGCCGGCGGCTCTCAGCTTTTCAATGCCTTTTCCGTTTACCGCTTCAAACGGATCGCGACTTCCGACTACAACGCGCGGTATTTTTTTCCGTATGATTAAATCAGCGCAGGGCGGCGTCTTTCCGTAATGCGCGCAGGGTTCCAGCGAAACATAAAGTACAGATTGCGACATCAAATATTCGTCTTCCTTTTTTATATGATTGATACAGTTTACCTCGGCATGTGCAAAGCCATATTGCTGATGATAACCTTCGCCTATAATTTTGTTTTCGTGCACCAGCAAGGCGCCTACCATGGGGTTGGGAGCTACATTTCCTGCCCCGCGTTTTGCCAGCTCAATACATCGGTACATATATGTTTCATCGGTTGTCAAAGCTGTATTCGTATTTCAACAAATGTAGTGAGAGATGTTTATCATTGCAGCATGACAATACAGGATGCCTACAAGCAGCTTTCTCTTTCTTTACAGTCTGTTTACGAGCGCAGGGAAGCAACAAACATAGCAGGTATTGTTATTGAAAATCTGACTGGTTTTTCCAATACCGGCAGAATCATTCACAAGCACGATGATTTAAATGAGAATCAACTGGAAAGATTTTATCAGATTTCAACCGAATTGTTATCTCATAAACCCATACAATATGTTTTGCACGAAGCTTACTGGTGCGGAATGAAGTTGTATGTTGATGAATCTGTGCTGATTCCGCGACCCGAAACGGAAGAGCTGGCAGCATTGATAATGGAAGCAATCAGCAATCAGCAATCAGCAATCAGCCGTCAGCAATCAGCAATCAGCAAGCAGCCGTCAGTCATCAGTTTGCTTGACATCGGCACCGGAAGTGGTTGCATTGCAATAGCCATAAAAAAGAATCGGCAAAATGCCGAAGTGTGTGCAACAGATATATCAGACAATGCTTTGCGGGTGGCGCGACGAAATGCGGAGGAACAGCAGACGGACATTCACTTTTCTGCCGCCAATATATTAGATGAACAGCAATGGAACCGGTTTTCAGAATTCGATTACATTGTAAGCAACCCGCCTTATATAGCGATGAACGAAGCCGCTTTTATGAACGACAATGTGCTGAAATATGAGCCGCATGACGCCCTTTTTGTAACAGATGAAAATCCGTTGCTTTTTTATGATGCCATTGCTTCGTTTGGGTTGCTGCATTTAAAAGCAGGTGGCAAACTTTTCTTTGAAATCAATGAGGCGTTTGGTAACGAAACGGCAGAATTATTACGCAAGAAAAACTATACGAATGTTCAGATAAAAAAAGATTTGCAGGGTAAAAACAGAATGATAAAAGCTGAGAAGACAACCCCTATCCCCTAAAGGGGAATTTTAAAAAAGACGTTTATAGTAAAATAGCATTATTGAATTAAGGTATAAATATTTTAGTGATGTATTCAACCGCCCCTTTAGGGGATAGGGGATTGCTTTACTTCACATTCGCAACTACTTTTGCGCCGGCGCGTTTTGCGCTTTGCATAATATGAAATACCTCGCCGTATAAAGAAGCCGTATCGGCGTTAATAACAACCGAAGGCGTATCAACGGTGCTGCGCATTTTATTCACTTCTTCTTTTAGCAACGAATCAACCTGATTTATAGTTATGGCGCGCTGGCCCAGAAAGATTTTTTGTTCTTTGTTGATAGATATTACAATGTTCTGCTTCGCTTTTGCGTCCCTTGTTCCTTTCGGATTGTTCACCTTTACCACGTTCGGATTGGCAAGCGTAGAAACAATCAGAAAAAAGAACAGCAGAATAAACAGCAAATCGTTCAATGTGCCTGCATGTATTTCGCCGTGCGACCTGTTTCGTTTGCGGATATTCATTCTTTAATTGATAGATGATGGTTGTTATATGAAAGTTGACAGTTGACAAATGGAAGATGACAAAAAAATTACTTACACACTCAACATTATCATCGTCAACTTTCATCTGTCATCTTTGTCTCATGGCTGATTGCTGGTGGTAATTTAAGTACCAACATTCATAAATCAGAATTCATAAATCATCTGGTAGGTTCCTGCAGCACATCTAAAAATTCTGCGCTGGCCGCCTCCATTTTATTGGCTGTTTTATCTATTTGCGCGGTAAGAAAATTATAGCCTACATAAGCCAGCAAACCAACAATTAAACCCGTAGCCGAAGTAATCATTTTTGTATAAATGCCGCCTGCAATGGAGCCTAACTGCAATTCTCCCTGCCGGGCAATTTCAGAGAACAACTGAAGCATGCCCACAATGGTTCCGAGAAAACCAAACATGGGCGCAATGCCTGCTATCAGCGAAAGAATAGATAAGTTGCGCTCCATTTTATACATTTCCAGTTTGCCAACATTCTCCATGCTTTTTTCTATGTTGTCAATCGGTTTTCCTACGCGCTGCAAGCCTTTGTCTATCATGCGCGCCACAGGATTATCGGTGTTTCTGGCAATATTTCGGGCGCCGGTGAGATTGCCTGTCAAAATATTGTCTCTTACGATGTTCATGAAATTGGCTTCTATTTTTGCCGCTTTGCGAATGGCGATCAGTCGCTCAAAAAAAACGAAGATCGATGCGGCAAACAGCAGATACAGCGGATACATAATCCAGCCGCCTTTGTTTAGCAGACTGCCTAATGTTTCCGGTGAAGATTGCGTGATGTTGGTTACTGTGCTGTCTGCTACCTGTAATAAAATGCCCATTCTCATATTGGTTTGCGCTAAAGTAATTGGTAACCATTCAACAACGCCGCGTTTGTGAATAAATTACATAAAACCCAATTTTTAGAAAATGTTTTTCACATAACGTAGCATACGGATGATATGAATTGCGAAGAGAAACGTCTGGAATGTGACAGATAATAGTTATATAAAACCGGGCTTTACTACAGAAAGTGCATTGTTATTTTAAACATCCTGTTTAGCTGTGTTTCATCACCTTAAAAATCAATGCCAATCAGGCTTTTCTTGTTCTTCTCGTATTTTTTGAAATTGAATTTATAAAGTTTTCCCGGCCGGTGAGAGACATCGTTTTCATATTCTCCGGTATCTATTAAAAAATCCATATTGAAGAATTTTTTTCTAAAGTTTCGCCGGTCCATTTTGGTGTTCAGAATGGCTTCGTACAAATGCTGCAATTGCCGGAGAGAAAATTTATGAGGCAGCAACTTAAAACCTAACGGATGCTCCTGAATGCGCTTTTGCAGCCATTCGTAGCACTCCTGAATAATGAGATTGTGGTCAAACGCCATATTTTTTAGTCCCTGTACATTGTGCCAGTGCAGTTCATTATCCATTTTTTTCAACTGGTGATCATTGATATTCAGCAGCGAACAATAAGCTACCGTAAGTACGCGCCCGCCGGGATGCCGGTTGGGCCGGCTAAAGGTTTTTACTTCCTCCGGGTGTATGTCGTCCATGCCGGTTCTCTGTTTCAAAACCCGGTAAGCCGCATCGGGCAGCTCTTCATTGTCGGTGGCAAAATCGCCCAGCAGGCTCCATTTGTCTTTGTATATTTCAAGATCGCTGCGAATGAGCAATACCTTTAATTCGTTTTCATCAAAACCAAAAATCACACAATCTACCGTAATTGGTATGCAGGGGTAAGATGCCACCAAAGCCTGAACATTCCTGATAAGCGGCGCGGTTTTTTTTTCATCTGCAACAGGTTCCGGCAAAGTCATCGGCAATTGAATTTTTTTAAGCGGCCATCGTTAAACAAGCAACCGCACGAAAATAAATGTTTCCTTTTTATTCCGGTTTGGATTTTTGCGTTAGTCTTTAAGATTGCGATGTGTTTAAGTTATATAGCGTTGTATCAGCTTGCAGCTTTTAATTCAGGCAATGCCGGTTTTCTAAAAATAAAATGACCTTCCGGCAACGGAAGGTCATTAAAAAAAGATTAAAACGAAATTACAGGTTCGCTGCAATTTTTTTATCTAAAACCGATTTGGGTACGGCACCGATTTGCTTATCAACCACCTGTCCGCCTTTTATAAAAAGGATAGCCGGTATAGAGGTGATGCCATATTTTACGCTGATATCGGGGTTATTATCTACGTTCACTTTACCCACATTTATACGCCCCTGATACTCTTTGGAAAGTTCTTCAATAACGGGACCGATAGCGCGACAGGGGCCGCACCATTCTGCCCAGAAATCTACGATGGTTAATTTATCGCTGTCCAGCACATCTGTCTGGAAATTGGAATCGGTGAATTCTAAAGCCATAACTAAGTATTTTTAAGTAATTGAGTAATACTATGGCAAAGATAATTCCAAAGCCATGGATGCGCTGAAATGACCTGACAACACCGCAAAGTTTGATGCAATTATGACAATAACGCCTGCCGGGCAAGAAATTCAAGCTTTTGGTTGGCATTGATAAGCTTGGAAGTAAGTTCTACATTTTCCTTGCGCAGGGTATATACTTCATAGGCTTTGTCTATAAATATTTTTATTTCCTGTTCGTGCCAGGGCTTGGTAAGATATTTATAAACCTGTCCGCGGTTAATGGCGTCAATTACGGCATTGATATCGGTATAGCCGGTTATCAGTATCCGGATAGGGTCGGGGAAGATAGCAAGAATAGATTCAAAAAACTCAATACCGGTCATTTTGGGCATACGCTGATCGCTCAGAATAACATGAATGATATTTTGCTGCAAAATGCGGATGCCTTCATCGGCCGATTCGGCAATAAACACATTGAAGTCTCTTCTGAAAGCTGCTTTAAAAGCAGTGAGGTTGTGTCTTTCGTCATCAACGTACAGAACATTTACCATGATAATTTGGATTGGTTATAAATATTTGCGATTAAATTTTTCTTAAGCCGGTAATATTATGCCGGCAAACTGTTTTTGATTTCTTCATATCAGCTATTATTGCACAAGATAGGTGCACGAATGCTATACAAACTTAACGGTTAACCGAATGATTCTGACAAGCCAGGTTGGAAAACATGAAATTTTAATCTAAATTTATTCTGCATTTCACTGTATTTTAATGGCTGCTATAACAACTAAATGGAAGTTACTACAGATATTCGTATCAGAGCGTTCAGGGCTACTGATGATCCGGAAACATGCGAAAAATTTATAGAAGGGCACAGGCGCGTATTAACGATTTATGGAATCGAAAATATCACCACCAATACAAACGACTGGATGTTTAATCCCGCCATTTTTGTAGTGGTGGTAGAATCGCTTGACGGGCAAAAGCTGTACGGCGGTGCCCGGGTGCAGGCTGCCAATGGCATAACGCCCTTGCCGATAGAAGAAGCAACAGGCAGTATGGATAGCAAAATTTACGATGTGGTAAAACATCACACTCGTTTTGGTACCGGAGAACTGTCAGGGCTTTGGAATTCGAAGGAAGTAGCAGGTTTGGGTATTGGTAGTTTTTTCCCTTCCCGAACTTCTGTTGTCATTGCTGAACAGATTGGGTTAACAACCATGTTTTCGCTTTGTGCACCGGCTACAGTTCGGTTTAACCAATGGATTGGCAGTTCTGTATTAACATCGGTTGGAAATAACGGAATCTTTTATTACCCCAAACTCGATTTACTGGCAACCGCCTGTTTTTTACCTGATGTGGAGGAGCTACAAAATGCGCACGTCAGGGAAAGAGAAAAAATGTTTTACCTGCGAAAAAATCCTCAGTGTCTGGTGAAAGAAAAATCACCTTTTAAAAATATGTATGTCAATGTTCATTACGATTTGACAATTACATCTGCCGATAAAAATGAGTTTAAAATAAAGTAGAAAGTATATGAAAAATAAATGAATACTATTTTCTATTATAAATTTATCGGATTATTTTATGAGAAGTCTGAAGATAATGTCCTGTTATTTAAAACCAATTTTTCATTAATTCGATTTTCAAAAATGGATCAGTTATTAAATAAACTTACCGAAAAAATAAGAAGCTCAAATATAGACATCAACAATACGAATCCTTTATTTTTCAGGGTGAAAAATGAAGCAGAAAGACAACGTTTTGAAGATATTATTGACAATAATCCCTCTATTGAACTGCATGATGGAATTCATCAGCAATTGATAGAATTACTGGCAATACGAAATATTGATCAAAATAAGAATCTGCCTGTTTTAGAAAAATTTGTAGAGAAGCACTTGAATGGAACCCCGCATGAAGAGTACGGTGTTTGGGTGTATTATTCTTGGCTGAATAAAGCTGTTCATCTACTTGATAAAGATGAATTTATAGAAGTAAGAACAAACAGAAATCAGCATAAAATTACCAAAGAAGAGACTTCAGATCTAAGTAGTAAGCGCATTGGCATTATTGGCTTATCTGTTGGTCAATCTATTGCATCTACTTTGGTTTTAGAACGTTGTTGTGGCGAAATACGGCTTGCAGACTTTGATGATTTAGAGCTTAGTAATCTAAACAGGATAAAAACCGGAGTTTATAATCTTGGAATTAAGAAAATAGTGCAGATAGCCAGAGAAATTGCAGAATTAGATCCGTTTATCAAAATTGTTTGTTTTGAAGACGGCATTACAGAAAATAACATAGATGATTTTTTAAATAAAAATGGAAAATTGGATTTATTGATTGAAGAATGTGATGGGCTTGATATAAAAATATTATCCAGAATTAAAGCGAAACAATACGGTATTCCTGTTGTAATGGAAACAAATGATCGTGGTATGATTGATATTGAGCGTTATGATTTGAATCCAGATGCTCCGTTATTGCATGGCATACTTGAAGGAATTTCATGGGAAAACTTAAAGCAGTTAACGACTGAACAAAAAATACCTGTAATGATGAAACTTGTTGGTTTCAATACTGTTTCGCCAAGGGGAAAATTAACGCTCCTTGAATTAGGACAAAGCCTTTCTACATGGCCTCAGCTTGCTTCAAATGTTGTACTTGGCGCAGGCATTACTACAGATGTTGCCAGAAGAATTTTGTTAAATCATCTTTCGGTATCTGGCAGGTTTTATATAGATACTGAAAGTATTATTGCAGATAAAGAACCTAAAATTCCTTCCTATGTTCATCCTTTGCTAAATAAAATGTCGGCTAATGATATGAAAACGATCGCTGATAACATCGTTGTTACTCATGCAGAAAATCAATTTCAACCATCTTTAAATATTATAGAAAAGATAGTAACCGATGCAGGCATGGCGCCTTCGTCTGGTAACGATCAGCCCTGGCAGTTTCTTTATCACAACGGAAAATTATTTTTATTCTATGAAAAAGAAAGGTCTTATTCATTCGGTAATTATAAAGATCGCGCAGCTTATATTTCGTTAGGTGCTACCATAGAAAATGCAGTTTTGAGCGCGCATTTTCAAAATTTAGAAGTTAGTGTAACGCTTTTTCCTGAAAGTAATGAAAAAGATTGTATTGCCGTTTTTGTATTTACATCTTCACCGGAAGTTTCTTCCGAAAAACACGAAAACGATGTATTATATAATTTTATAGAAAAAAGATATACCAGTAGAAAAATTGCTGCCAATGAAGTGGCTTCGCAAACAGTTTTAGAGCAACTTACTTTAGCTGCAGAAAGTATTCCATCGGCTAAAGCTTTTTTTGTTACCGATAAATCTTCTTTGCAAACATTAGGAGCAATTATTTCAGAAAGTGATAGAATCAGATTAATGCATCCCCGTGGTAACTATGAGTTCTTTAATCGGGAAATGCGATGGACTGCCGCAGAAGCAGAAAAAACAAGAAGTGGAATGGATGCTTCGGCGTTAGAATTTACGCCACAGATAATGATGGCTTTGCAACTGTTAAGGGATGACAGCATTATGAATGTGTTGCGTAGTATTAACGGTTTGCAGGGTTTCAAAGGCACATCTATACCAAATGCTGTAAATGCAGCCGCTATGGGTTTTATTACAATGCCCTCTTTTGATGCAATTGACTTTATTAACGGCGGCAGGTCTGTACAACGCCAATGGTTAAAGGCAACTGAGTTAGGCTATGTTCTTCAACCATTGATGATGCCATTATACTTGTTTTACCGCAATGTGTTTGGTGCGGGAGAAGACTTGGGCATACCTGTAAACAAAGAAGTTCATGATTTGCGCAGGCGTTTTTTGCAAATCTTTCCTGGTTCCAATGAAAGAGGTGAAATATGGCTGTTTAGAATTGCGAAGGCGCAGGAAGCAGAGAAGCGTTCACTACGATTACCTTTAAGCGAAATTCTTTTTACTTAATCAATCATGAGTACAAGCAATGTTATAAGATCAAAGTTCTCATGTTTTGCTATTAAAGGCAGCTTGCTTTTTATCTTTATTTTGAATGCTGCGCTACTGTTTGCACAAGAGACCATTGTTGTTTCAAATCAGGAACTTCCTTTGTCAATCGGAAATAAGATTTCTATTCTTACAGATAATAAGAATTTGTATGACAGTAATTCTATTTTATTGCAACGTGACTTTTTTAAAAGCAATAAATCAGTACCGATATTTAATTCTCCAAAAAACAATATCTGGGTGCGTTTTACCATCGTTAATAGAAATAATAACAATCTGTTTGTTACTATTAATTATGCAGACATTTCTTCAATAAAGCTATATGAAAAAGATGCAAACAACAGATTGCGTCTTACAAATCAAACCGGTAATACGCATCCTTTCTATGAACGTGAGGATAATAACATGAACTATAATCTTTATTTATCACTTGCAAATAATGAAACCAAAACCTTTTATTTAAATATCAATAGTTCTCATCCTTATGAACTTCCTATTTTCATCAATAACCAGAAATCAATTGCAGCTTCCAATTTCAGAGAGCATGTGATAATCGGATTGTATTGCGGTATTCTTATTTCCACCATTCTTTATAATTTGTTTCTGCTTTTTGCAACAAGAGACAAGAACTATCTTTTTTATGTAATTTACCTGTTTGCTTTATGTTTTGCACAAATTACGTTTGAAGGTTGGTCATTCAGATTTTTTTGGCCGGCATTGCCTCAAATTAATTCATACATTGTAATTTTTACTTCCTGCTTTGTAGGAATTATGGGAATTGTGTTTGCAAAGTTTTTTTTAAGTACAGCTCACTATACGCCAAAAATAAATAAAATACTATCTGCTTTGATTGTTTGTTACGCAGCAGCGCTTGTACTAAGCTTTTCAAAATATTCATGGATAAGTTATAGCGTCTTTAATTATATCGGCATAGTTGCTTCTATACTGTTGCTATACTCTTCCATTTTAATTTACAAAAAAGGTTTTACATCAGCACTTTTTTATCTGATAGCCTGGTCAGCGTTTTTATCCGGTTTTATAATTTATCTTTTAAAAAACCTGGATATTATACCATTTACTGATTTTACGCATTTCATTGTTTACATCGGTTCTTCCATCGAAGTTGTTTTACTTTCATTCGCACTGGCAAATAAAATAAACATTTTGCAAAAAGAGAAAGAAGCTTCGCAGGCAGATGCGCTTCGGGTGTCTAAAGAAAATGAGATGTTGATACAGGAACAAAACACATTACTTGAAAAACAAGTGGCGCAACGCACATATGACCTTGAAAAAACCCTGCGCGAGTTAAAAGACGCCCAGATTCAGCTCGTTGAATCGGAAAAAATGGCGTCTCTCGGACAGTTAACCGCGGGCATCGCCCACGAAATAAACAACCCCATCAATTTTGTAAAAAGCAATGTCAGTCCGCTGCAAATGGATGTGCAGGATCTGTTTGAGCTCATCACCGAATACCAAAAACTACATGCGAATAATCCGGAAGAACAATATGACTTATTGCAACACATTAAAACGCTGGAAAACAGGCTCGATCCGGATTTTTTAAAAGAGGAAATTCAGAATCTGATCAGCGGCATTGAGGAAGGCGCCGAACGCACCGCAGAAATTGTGCGCGGCTTGCGCAACTTTAGTCGTCTTGATGAAAGCGAAATGAAAGAAGTCAGCATCTACGAAAACATTAACAGCACGTTAATTCTGCTTCGCAACATCATGCCGCATTACCTCAAAATCAGAAAGCATTTTGATGCGCGCGGCGAAATTGAATGTTATCCGGGCAAGCTGAACCAGGTATTTATGAATATTCTTACCAATTGCATACAAGCCATCAAAACCAAACCGGAAAAAAAGGAAGAAGAATACATAGATATACGGGTAGAAGAAGTGGACGACTGCATGAGAATTTCTATATCGGATACCGGCATCGGCATGAATGACGAAGTGAAGCATAAAAT
The DNA here is from genome assembly GCA_965219515.1 of Ilyomonas sp. Taxonomy (GTDB): domain Bacteria; phylum Bacteroidota; class Bacteroidia; order Chitinophagales; family Chitinophagaceae; genus Ilyomonas. The sequence goes on along the minus strand of OZ244776.1, from coordinate 3,037,674 downwards.
TTTTGACCCTTTTTTCACAACTAAAGATGTAGGCGAAGGAACCGGTTTGGGCATGGCCATCGTATTTAAAATCATCGAAAAGCACCATGGCAAAATCTACGTACATTCTTCGCCGGGCGAAGGCGCTATGTTTGCCATAGAGATACCTTATATGCTGAAATCGGTTTCAGAAATGGCCGAACAATAAACCACTTAACTTCGGATAGCTATATGGACATGCAGGAAGAGCGAATTAAAATCCTTTACGTTGATGATGAATCGAAAAACCTGACGGCTTTTAAAGCGAGCTTTAGAAGAAGTTACGATATTATGACAGCCATTTCTGCCAAAGAAGCGGCCGATCTTCTTCTTCAACAGTCGTTTCATATCATCATTGCCGATCAGCGGATGCCGTTGGTAACCGGCGTAGAATTTTTTCAGTCTATCCGCAAAACCTATCCCAACGCCATCCGCATTTTGCTTACCGGTTATACCGATGTCAGAGAAATTGTAGATGCCATTAACAAAGGTGAAATCTTCCGGTTTATTACCAAGCCCTGGAATGAATTTGAAATGCACAATGCCATTCGCAATGCGTATGAATTGTTCAGCATGCGCCGGCAACTGCAGCAAAAAATGGAAGAGCTGGAAACGGCTAACCACGAGCTGAATCGTTTGATATACAGCACGTCTCACGACCTGCGCTCGCCGTTGGCTTCCATCGTAAGCATTATCAATCTTGCCAAACTCGATTCTCTTGACAACGATATCGAAGGCTATTTTAATCTGATAGAGAACTGCGCCGAAAAAATGGACGATTACATTTTAAAAATTGTGGAATACTACAAAAGCGTTCGGCTCGAAGATGAATATTCGTTTATCGATTTTGCGCAGCAGGTGCAGGAAGCCATAGATTTATGCAGCGTACAAAATAAAAAAATTGTATTCCGGCAAAACATTTTGCAGCCCGTGCCTTTTAAAACTGACAGTTTTCGCTTGTCTGTTGTGTTAAACAATCTCTTGTCGAATGCCGTAAAATATCAAAAGCCCGAACAGCTCAATCCTTCCATTATCGTTAAAGTAAGCGTTACAAGAGAATATGCCAGCCTGAGTGTGGAAGACAACGGCATTGGTATTCAGCCGGAAAGCGTTGACAGTATTTTTAAGATGTTTTTTCGCAGCACCAAAAATGCTTCCGGGCTCGGCATCGGGCTATACATTGTAAAAGAAGCGGTAAACCGGATGGGCGGAGAAATTTCCATAAAGTCTGAATTTGGCGCCGGCACTACGTTTTATGTGCAAATTCCAAATAAGTATGAGGTGTGAGGTATGAGTTGTGAGGTATTGGCATTCAGCATTCAGCTTTCCGCAGGTTGACAATTTACAAGTAACCCATAAATCATAACTCATAAATCATAACTCATAATTCATCTCGCCATTCACAATTACATTTGCGGCAAAACAAGATAAGAATGAAGCTGACGGAAGTTGCCAGTGCAGCAGAAGCTACCGTTTTTTTACGGGTAAATGTGATGATGAATGCAGGCAATCCAAGTTATATTCGCCCGCTCGATGCAGAAGTAAATGAAGTATTCGACAGGAACAAAAACAGATACTTCAAATATGGCGATATCAGGCGTTGGATATTGCTGGATGACAACAACAAACCCATTGGCCGCATTGCCGCTTTTACCAATACCAAATACATTAACAACGGAACCGGTTATGCCGTTGGCGGCATTGGCTTTTTCGACTGTATCAACAATCAGAAAGCCGCCGGGCTTTTATTTGATGCGGCTAAAAAATGGCTGATGCAAAAAGGAATGGCGGCGATGGATGGTCCCATCAACTTTGGCGACCGCGATAAATGGTGGGGCTTGCTGGTGGAAGGCAGCGAAAAACCGCCTGTTTACGGCATGGCATACAACCCGCCTTATTACCGGCAGTTGCTGGAAAATTATGGCTTCCGCAATTATTATAACCAGTATTATTTCGCCATGGGCGTAGACGATCCGCTGCCGGCAAAATTTCCCGAACGGTATGCAAAATTTAAAGCCAAGTCCGGCTATAGCGCGCGTCATATTTCCATAAAAAATCTGGACAAACATGCGCAGGATTTTGCCATGGTTTATAACGCTGCGTGGGCGCAGCACGGCGAAGCCAAAGAAATAACCAAAGAAGGGGTGATGAAGCTGTTCAATAAAATGAAACCGGTGATGGATGAAAGGCTTATCTGGTTTGCCTATTATAAAGAAGAGCCGATTGCCATGTGGATTAATATTCCCGATCTGAACGAATATTTCAAACATTTTAACGGCAAGTTCGGCTGGTTTGAAAAGCTGCGCCTGCTTTGGATGAAGCGCCGTGGCCAATGCAAGATATTTACCGGCGTTGCTTTTGGCATTGTTCCCAAGTATCAGGCATTGGGTATAGATTCTTATATGATTCAGGAAGGCGGCTACCTGCTGCAGCACAAAGGCTGGTACGATACTTACGAAATGGGCTGGGCAGGCGACTGGAATCCGAAAATGATCAATATCTATAAAAGTCTCGGCGCGCGCCAGAGCCGCCGCCTTATTACCTATCGTTATATTTTTAACGAAACGCAGCATCCGTTTGAACGGCATCCGGTAATGGAATACAAGTAACCGGTATTGGCAAACAACATGAAACGAATTTCTTTTGCACAGCTTTGTATTGTTTTTTTTGTGTTGCTTGTCATTGCTTTGGCAGGCAGCCTTACTTCTATGGAGCTTCGCGCCGAAGAGCCGCGCCGCGCCATCGTTGCCATGGAAATGATAATGGGCAATGAGTGGATAATTCCTAAAATTCACGGCACGTATTACTACAATAAACCTCCGCTTTTTAACTGGTTGATGGCAGGCGTTTTTTTGCTAACCGGCAGCTACGATGAAATATCGGTTCGGTTGCCTTCCTTGCTTGCTTTCTTACTTACCGCTTATCTGGTATTTCGGATGGTAAAAAAATATGCCGATACAAAAACCGGAATCATTGCTTCTATACTGTTGCTTACAAGTGCAGATATTCTTTTTTACGGCGCCATTAATACCGGCGAAATAGACCTGTTTTTCGCTTTGCTGGTGTTTCTTCAGGCAATTGCTGTTTTCTATTATTCACAGAAGCAGAAATGGCTTGCGATGTTTGTTTTATCGTACATCGCCACGGCGGCCGGCGTGCTTACTAAATTTCTTCCTGCGTTGCTGTTTCAGGCAGTTACGTTGCTGGTTTGGCTGAGTTATATCAGGCAGTTTAAAAAGCTATTCAGTCTGTCGCATCTTGCAGGTATTGCCTGTTGTGTGTTGATTGCCGGCTCATACTTTTTTGTTTACAGCACCCGCGCCGATGTCGGAAAGTTTCTGGTCAATCTCATTAATGAATCTACCCAGCAATCCGGACTGGAAAGTAACGGCATAAAATCGCTGCTTACTTTTTTACAGTCGCCCCTCATTTTGTTTTACATCACGCTGCCCGGCTCTCTGCTGTTATTTTATCTGATGAATAAACCGGTAAGAAGCTGTTTGAAAAACAATCCACTTTTGGTATTTTCCATTCTGTTCATCGCATTCAATATTCCACCTTATATTATTACCGCAAAAATTCATAACCGGTATTTGTATCCGTTGTTTCCATTCGCCGCCATTGTGTTTTCCTGCATTTATTTTACAGCAAAAACAACGCAGCCTGCTATCAAAAAACTGGTTGGCAACAAAGCTATTCTTTGTATTTGCCTTGTTATGGTTGTTGCAAGAATCGGGTATAATATCCGGGGCATACCCTACCAGCAAAAAACATCGGCGCAGCTATCTTTCCGAAAACTTTCCTCAGATATATTCGCCATTACAAAACATCAGCCGGTTCATATTACCGGAAAGCCCGATACGTTACTGGCAAATCCATCGCTTCCTTTTTTACATATAGATACGGATACGCTGCTGATTCCGCCGTTTATACAACCGCAGGTGCCTTATTATGGCACCCGCCATATTAATAAGATTATGAAGTATGATAAGGTTGCGCAAACCGGAATTTTTTACATTGTTCCGGTGAGTGATTTACCTGGTAACAAGGCAACGGTGTATAAATATTTTGAAGGATGGAATCATCGTCCGTGGGCATTGGCTGTGTTTCATTAATCACCTGTTTATATGGACAATAAAGAAATCAGGGTAATGATGTTTAGCTCTTTATCCAATACAATCATGGCGGCGGGATAATTTTTTTTCAGTAACGCAATTTCATCGCTGCACCTGATGATGCGGGCGGGCAACAGGCTGCACATGCGAAACGCATCTTCCACCGAAACACCTGCCTGTTTCACCAGATTAAGAAATGCCTTGTGCATGGTAAGCGCCGAGCCGCTCAGAATGCCGTTAGACGTATATCGGTCGCCCTCAAAATGATGCTGATACCAGCCTTCGGTGGTAGTGGTAACGGCATCGGTAATGGCAAACAACCGGTCGGCTAATATTTTTTTGGCAATGCGAACGGCCGCGAAATCTACATGAAAGCCATCGGGTATGATGGCGGCTTTTACCAGCGGATGATCGAGCACGGCGCCTACCATACCGGGTTTGCGATGATGCAGCGGGCTCATGGCATTGTACAAATGCGTAATGGTATCTATGCCGCTGGTATTAAAAATATCCGTTGCAAAATCGTATGTCATATTGCTGTGCCCGGCAGAGATCGTGATGTTGTACGATTGCACCAGTTCTATCACTTCGCGCGAACATACTTCCGGCGCAAGCGTTATGATTTTAATAACGTCTTTGCCATATTCAAGCAACTCTTTTGCCTGTTCAACGGTTGGTGAAAATATCCAGCCGGGGTTGTGTGCGCCTCTTTGTTCCTCACTAATCCACGGACCTTCTACATGCAAACCCAATGCGCCGGTGCCGCCGCCCTGCCAGTATTCTCTCACCGCATCTATACATTTAAAAATGGTTTCGTAGGTATTGGTAGCCACGGTGGGCATGCACCAGGCTGCGCCGCCTGCTTTACTGTAACGCACCATTTCGCTTACGGTAAACGAATCGGGATGCAGCGACAGCAAACGATTGTAAGCGCCGTAAATCTGCAAATCTATCAGAGCCGGCGCAAGGATGGCTTCATCGCCAAAATCTGTTTTTTCATAGTCATCAGGCACGGCAATGGCAGGTAACAACGCTTCTATTTTTCCTTCCTTTACCAACACGGCATGATGCCGAAGCTGATCGGTGCCGGTGAAAATGGTGCCTGCAATAAATGCTTTTTTATTATTCATAATCGTGTATGGTAAACGGGTCTGCATCGTGCAGAAACGGATATTTGTTTCTTATTTCTGTTAACTCTTTTTTATGAAGTGTGATGGTAAAAATGTCTTCTTCATTCGTCTTGCTGTATAAGGCATTTCCAAGCGCATCAATTACGGCGCTGTTACCGCAATGACCGATGTTGTTGCCATCTTTACCAACCCGGTTTACACCGATAACATAACACTGGTTTTCTATTGCTCTTGCAGCAAGCAGTGTTTGCCAGGCATTATCGCGCCGTTCCGGCCAGTTGGCTACATACAGCAAAATATCATATTCCTCACCCCCTAACTCCTCTCCACCCGTGGAAAGGAGAGCCTGCCGCGCCCATACCGGAAAGCGTAAATCGTAACAAACCTGCAGGTTGATTTTCCAGCCTTTTACCGAAGCGATCATTCGCTTGCTGCCGGGCGTATAATGTTCGTCTTCGCCCGCATACCCAAACAAATGCCGCTTATTGTAACAACCATACGAACCGTTGGGAAGCATCCATATCAAACGGTTGTAATAGTTATCTTCTTCTGCTATAATAACGCTGCCTGTTAGTATGATTCTTTTTTGTTGCGCCATATTTCTCATCCATTGTACCGTTTCGCCATTCATGGTTTCGGCGAATTGTTGCGGCTTCATGCTAAAGCCGGTGCTGAACATTTCGGGCAGAATTACAACTTCCGTTTTTTCTTCCAGGCTCATTATTTTTTCGTGCAGCATACGAAGATTGGCGGCTTTGTCTTCCCAATGCAAATTTGTTTGTATCAGCGTAACGGTAAGCGGTTGTTGCATGAATGTTTGTTGTTTTATTTCTTACAGATGACACGGATAAACACAAATAAAAATATTAAAAAGCGGGTAAACATTCAGGTAAATAAAGTAGCTGTAACTTTTATTAAAACGCTATTTTAAACCTTGTTAAAAAATTATCTGTAATTATCTGCGAGAAAATATTTACAAATAACGCTTTGCCAATTCTAAATCTTCCGGTGTGTCTATGCCCACGCCTTTAAAATTTGTCAGTACCATTTTTAGCTGAATGCCATGTTCCAGATAACGCAGGCATTCTATTTTTTCCGCCGCTTCCAGCGGTGTAATCTGCCAGCCTGTAAAATTCATCAGCGCCTGTTTGCGGTATGCATATACACCAATGTGATGATAAAAACTGACCGGCATCTTTGCCCGGTTATAAGGAATAACAGAACGGCTGAACAACAATGAATTCATGTTGCCATCTACCACAACTTTTACATTGTTGGGATTGTCAATCAAACTTTGTTCTGCAAATATCTGCATCAGGCTGGCAACCTGAACCTGTTTCCCTGCTTCTCCGTGAAACACCTGCAACAAAGCTGCCAGCGGATCGCGCCGCACAAACGGCTCATCGCCCTGTACATTCAAAATAATATCAGCATCCATATCTGCTACGGCTTCTGCAATGCGGTCGCTGCCACTTTCGTGTTCATATTGGCTCATAACGGCTTTACCGCCATGGCGTGTTATTTCATCATAAATAATGTGGCTGTCTGTTGCTACCAACACATCATCAAACAACTGCGTAGCCAATGTGTTTTCATAAGTGTGGCGAATGACTGTTTTGTTACCCAACATCTGCATCAGCTTACCGGGAAAACGGGTGGCAGCGTATCGTGCCGGAATCAGTGCTACTTTTTTCATTTTAAAAAAAATAAAGATACAGGTAACAACATTGCAGGAATAGAAGAAACGAGGTTTTGGAAAATAAGAATCTATATAGCAGGAATGCAGGAAAAAATTTTGCGCTTCATTGCGTCTTTTGCGTCTTTGCGGTTCAAAATTTCTATCCTTTATCTTTGCCGACTTTATTTTACTATGAATCAACAATTATCCGAACAGGAAATCATCAGACGCGAAAAGCTAACCGAATTAGAGCAGTTGGGTATTAATGCATATCCGGCACCAACATATCTTGTTACCCATTATTCTGCCGATATTAAAGAGCAATACAGCGAAGAAACGAAAGAGCTATTAGCTAACGTTACTGTAGCCGGCCGCGTGATGAGCATTAATGATAAAGGCAAAGTTTTTTTTATAAAGATACAGGACAGCAAAGGCATTATTCAGTTGTATATCAAAAGAGACGACATCTGCCCCGGCGAAGACAAAACGCTGTTTGAAAAAGTGGTAAAAGGTGCCGATTTAGGCGATTTTATGGGTGCTTCAGGCTTTGTGTTTATGACGCGAACCGGAGAAATATCGGTACACGCGCAAACCGTTACGCTGCTGGCAAAGTCGTTGAAACCGCTGCCGGTGGTAAAGCGCGACGAGCAGGGAAATGTGTACGACGCCGTTACCGATCCTGAATTTAAATACCGCCAGCGTTACGCTGATCTGGTTATTAACCCGGAAGTAAAACATACGTTTCTGCAACGCACAAAGCTCATTAATACCATACGTGATTTTTTAAATGAGCAAGGTGCGATAGAAGTAGATACGCCGGTGCTGCAAAGCATTCCCGGCGGCGCCATTGCGCGGCCCTTTGTTACGCATCACAATGCATTAGACGTGCCCTTTTATCTGCGTATTGCCAACGAATTGTATTTAAAAAGACTAATTGTCGGCGGCTTCGACTGGGTGTATGAATTTAGCCGCAATTTTCGCAATGAAGGCATGGACAGAACGCACAATCCCGAATTTACGGTGCTGGAATGGTACACGGCATACAAAGATTATTTCTGGATGATGGAAACCACCGAACGACTGTTGGAACGCATTGCCGTTACGCTTCACGGAACTACCGACGTAACTGTTGGCGAAACCATCATCAGTTTTAAAGCGCCGTTTAAACGCATTACCATTTTTGATGCGGTGAAAGAACATACCGGAATAGACATTAGTCAGATGAATGAAGCCGACCTGCTGATAACCTGTCAGCAATTGCAGATTGAAACCAACGCGGGCATGGGCAAAGGCAAGCTGATAGATGAGATTTTCAGCACCACATCGGAAGAGAAATATGTGCAGCCCACTTTTATTATTGATTACCCGGTGGAAATGAGTCCGCTTACAAAAAAGCACCGCAGCAAACCCGGACTGGTAGAGCGTTTTGAGCTGATGGTAAACGGAAAAGAAATTGCAAATGCATACAGCGAACTGAACGACCCGATAGACCAGCGCGCGCGCTTTGAAGAACAGGCGCTTTTATTGGAACGCGGCGACCAGGAAGCGATGTATATTGACCATGATTTTCTTCGGGCGCTGGAATATGGAATGCCGCCGACGAGCGGTATTGGTATCGGCATAGACCGGCTTTGTATGTTGATGACAAATCAGCCTGGCATACAGGATGTGCTTCTGTTTCCGCAAATGCGACCTGAAAAAGCATAAACCTGGAGGTGAGAAATACTTTATATATTGATTTTCAGGAAATAATAAAGGAGCAAGCGGGTTGAAAATCTATAAAATTTCCAATCTGCTTTCAATCCGAGTCATCTCATAAATCCCGGTTCAGACATTCCCCAAAATTCTAAAATCTCCCCAAATCTTCGTTCCTTTCTCCTCATCTTTTTATCTCTACCAAACAGAACGTTACCTTTGCCGCTTCTTACTACAACATGAGCGACGAAATTAAACATGAATGCGGCTTAGCCTTCATTCGCCTTCGCAAACCGTTCTCGTATTATCTCAATAAGTATGGCACCGCTATGTATGGCTTAAACAAGCTGTACCTGCTGATGGAAAAGCAACACAACCGCGGTCAGGATGGCGCAGGCATTGCCACCGTAAAAGTGGATGTAGAACCCGGCTACCCGTTTCTGCACCGCATCAGAAGCAACGCGCAGCAGCCGATTGCCGATATATTTTTTAAGGTGGGGCAGGAAGTGCATGAGATAGAAAAATACCTGCCCGATCTGAAACAGCATCCGGGTTTAATGAAAGGAAACCTGCCATTTATGGGCGAGTTGCTGCTGGGGCATTTGCGTTATGGTACGCAGGGCAAAAACAAAGTTGAATTTTGTCATCCGTTTATCAAGCGCGATCTGATGCCAAGTAAAAACATCGCTCTCGCGGGCAATTTCAACCTGGTAAATACGGATGAATTATTTGATCTGATCAACATGGATCCGGGCGACTTTCAGAAACAAAGCGATCTGGCCGCCATGCTGGAAGTGATTCATCACTTTTTATCGAAAGAAGACGAAAAAAATATAAACGCGCCTGATATACTAAACGTACTTCGCAAGGCTACGCCGCTGTTCGACGGCGGCTATACCATCGGCGGTTTGCTGGGCAACGGTTATTCGTTTGTAACCCGCGACGCGCATGGCATTCGGCCGGCGTATTACTACATAGACGATGAGGTGATTGTGGCAGCCAGCGAGCGCGCCAGCATCCGCACAACCTTTAACGTAGGCGAAAATGAAGTGCACGAACTGATGCCTGCCTGCGCGTTACTGGTAGATGACAAAGGCAATTATACTCTCGATTACGTGCAGCAGCCAAAAGAGCGCAGGGCGTGTTCGTTTGAGCGCATTTATTTCAGTCGCGGCAGCGATGAAAAGATATATCGCGAGCGCATTGCACTGGGTTATCACCTCAGTAACCGCGTGCTGGAAAACATCAGCTATGATTTAAAAAATACCATTTTTTCTTATATACCCAATACGGCGGAAGTGGCTTTTTACGGGTTGGTAAAAGGCATGGAAGATTATCTGAATCTGCGCAAGGTGCAAAAGATAATAAGCTGGGGTGATAATGTAAACGAAGAAGCGCTGCGCGAGTTGATAAACCGCAAAATCCGCCAGGAAAAAATAGCCATCAAAGATGTAAAGCTGCGCACTTTTATTACGGAAGACATTAGCCGTAACGAGATGGTGCAGCATGTGTACGACATTACATACGGCACGGTAAAAAAAGATACGGATACTTTGGTGGTGATTGATGATTCTATTGTGCGCGGCACTACGCTGAAGGAAAGCATCGTGCGGATGCTGGCGCGGCTGCATCCGAAAAAAATCATTGTTGTATCGTCGGCACCGCAAATCCGTTATCCCGATTGTTATGGGATTGACATGAGTAAGTTAGGCGATTTTATCGCCTTTCGCGCTGCCATCGCTTTGCTGAAAGAGCGCGGCATGGAAGACCAGTTGCAATGCATTTACGAACAGTGTAAAGAGATGCACCGCAACAACCAGTTGCATACCGAAAATGCAGTGCGCGGCGTTTATAAACCTTTTGCAACGGAAGAAATATCTAATAAAATTGCTGAGATGATTACGCCGCCGGGTTTACCGATTCCGGTGCAGGTCATTTATCAAACCATCGAAGATTTGCACGATAGCTGCCCTACCAATACCGGCGACTGGTATTTTACGGGAAATTATCCCACGCCGGGCGGCAATAAAGTGGTTAATAAAGCTTTCATTAATTTCATGGAAGGCAAGAATATGCGGGGATATTAGAAGTAAAATTTTTATATATTAGATAAAAAAACGCTTTCCTGCGAAAGCGTTTTTGTTTGTTTCTATGGTTCGGGTTTTTTCTATTCAGTCTCTTTTATTCGTATCGTAATGGTATGAGGCGCCGTTTCATCTCCGCCAAAATAAGGTAGCAGCTTGTAGCCGGTTGCCTGCGCTGTCTTAGCTGTGCGCAGCACCGAAGTGGTATCGCCATCAAGCACAAAATCGTAATGAGTTCCGTTTGCAATAATGGCGCAATTATGTTCTTTAGTCAGGTCAATTCCGCCTAAGTCTGTAATACTTCTAACGCCATCGTTGTAGGTGTAAGCCGAAAGCTCAAGCTCGTTGTTGCACCAGCGCCAGCCAAAGCGCGCGCTAAAACTATGATGGTCGCTCCGGTTGTCGGAAAAGCCATAGAGCTTATTGTAGTCATGCTGATTTTTTGAATCCTGATTTGCATAAACAGCCGTACTGTCGAACCGGACTGCAAAGCGCATAGCGGTTGTAGTGTAAGGCGGATAATTGTTGCCGACACAATATTGCTGACCTTGTAAAATGGTGTATGCAACAAAAGGAGAATCGTCTTTTGCTGTTTTGTTTTTTGCAAATTGTTTTATAAAAGGCTGATGCGCGAGCGGATTGATTTCTTTCCGGCAGCCGATTGAGCAGAAGAACAAAACAACCGCACATAATTTTATTACAGGACGAAAACTCATATTGGATAATGGATTTGTTTACAAACATAATTGCCTTTACAAGAGCGTATTATTAAAAACGACTAAAACCGCATTATAATTTTTTAAGCCTGCTATTTACCCGCTTATCAGATAAGCAATGTTTTCACCATTTCTTTTTTTTGTCTCGATACCGGCACCTGCGTTCCATCTTCCAGTAATAAACAATCGCCGTCATTTTTTATCCAGCTTTTTACGAATTTCTTATTTACCAGATGCGACTGATGGCAACGGATAAAGCCATAATCTGTGAGCAATTCTTCATATTCATAAATGGGTTTTGATATTAGCAGCTTTTCATTATTATCAATGTAAAAAGTTGTGTAATTGTTCAGCGATTCGCAACGGACGATGTGTTTTATTTCAATAAATCTTGTTTCTTTAGCCGAAGGCAAAGCGATACGTTGTTCCTCTTTTTTACTGCTTTGTTTTAATAAATTGATTAGATTCTGCAATTGCAGATTTTGCCTTTTTGCCAAACTTTTTTCAGCCGCTTTATTTACGGCCTGCTGCAGCTCTTCTATCTTAATTGGCTTTAATAAATAATCCAGCGCGGCAAACTTTACCGCCTGTATGCCATACTGATCGTAAGCCGTAACAAAGATGATTTCAAAATCAAGATTAGATAATGATTGCAGCAGTTGAAAGCCATTTTTGCCCGGCATTTGAATGTCTAAGAAAACGACGTCAGGCTGGTGTTTTTTTATGATTGCAATGCCTTCGTCTGCACTCATGGCGGTGGCTAAAACAGATATGTTGGGGCAATGTTTTTGCAACAACATCTGCAGGTTTAGAATGTTGTTTTGTTCATCATCAATAATCACGCACGTTATCATTGTTTATATCCAGTTTATAAAATGCAAAGTAAGAGTTGTGCCGGTTGCGTTGCTTATAATGATCATTCTTATTTCCTGTTCTTTTCTACTTTGATTCATCAGTTTGATTCTTTGTTTTGTAAGAGACAAGCCGTAACCTTTGCTTTCTTCCTGCGGCGAAAATCCGGTGCCGTTGTCTGTTATGTTTATCATCATATCTTTTTCTTTTGCTGTTGTTTCAATTACAATATTTCCTTCTTTTTGCAACCTCGAAATGCCGTGTTTGATGGCGTTTTCTACCAACGGTTGCAACAGCAAAGAAGGAATTTCTATAGTGCTGGTATTAATAGCTTCTTCCACAAAAATTTCATAGCTAAATGGGAAGCGAAGCTGCTCCAGTTTTATATAATTCTCCAATGTTTGCAATTCTATATGTAAGGGCAGCATTTCTTTTTCATTGTACCGCAACGATTCTCTTAATAAAGAACTGAACTCAGTAAAATAATAATTGGCTTCGCTTATTTTATTCTGATTCATCAGGCTTTGAATGGAGCTAAGCGCATTGAAAGTGAAGTGCGGGTTTAATTGAGAACGAACGGCTCTTTGTTCAAGCTGTAACTTTTCTTTTTTTTGTTTTTCTTTTCTTATACGATTTTTAAAAAAGAAAATGAAAAAAACAGTTGTCGCAACAATACCACCCAAAATTCCGCACAGCAATTTAAATGTGTTAGTTTGAAACCATTTTGGTCCAACATAAAAACGGTTTTCCCAAATATTATCCGGCGATTCTTTATAGCGCACCAACAGCGTGTAATGCTTGTTGGCTTCGAGCCGGGTTATTAAAATTAAATGTCCGCTATTATGCCAAATTGTATCGTTATTATCATCGGTAACCAGGGCATATTCCAAAGAAGAATCAGGATAATTTTTATTGTATACTCTGAAATAATAAGCCAGTTTTGAGGATGAAAAATAGCGCTGGTTATTATTGACTTTACCATACATCGGCGGCCAATCTTTGTAAAAAGAATTGATGCTTTTAAATTCATCATTTTCTGTCTCAATTGCTTTTTTAATGAACTCGGTTTCGCTCGTATTTCCACTTGAATCGTGCATTATTATGGCTAAGAAGGGAAATACAGGCAATGCTACGCGAACGAAACGCATCCGGAATACAGCATCCGGCTTTTGCTTGCTTCTTAGCTCAACAACTAAACTGTCGTTAACGCTAAGCGTATCATAAAAAATAGAATATACCGGCTTCTTTTCTTTTGTTTTTATAATTGACGAATCAAAAAATGTTACAGGAAAAGCGATCACATCTTTCCAGGTTACAGTTTCATAATTATTTCTTTTGATAGAAATCTGCAGGTTTGATAATGAAAACAACTGTTTGTCTTCCGCCATTGTATCCCGTAACATACCGTTCATATTTCTAAAAAATTCATCGCTATCCAGGCTCACAACGCAAATGTTCAACTGTGGACCAGTAACGCCGAAGACTTCCTCCTGAAAAGGAAATTGGATAGTAACGGGCATAAACTTGCGGCCTGAATTGGTAATGAAATTGTTTGTAATGCTGATATAAGTATGTCCAAACTGCACCAGGTTTCTACTTTGTCCGTTGATTTGCCGTTGCGAAAAAACGAGGTAAGGCATGGCAACAAGAACAAAAATGGCTGCTATTGTTTTCATAACTAAAATAGTTTTCGGCAGCTAAACTGATATAAATATTGAAGTCAATTTATCCTTATTGTGAATTGGGTGGGTTACAATGCGAATTTTGACCAAACTCACCATACATAAAGCAAAACCCATTGAACAAATATTCTTTTTAGTAGTATCTCAGTTGCAAAAAATGATAAGCCCGAATCTTGCGCAGATCAACGCAAATAAATAAAAAGTATCTGCGTAAATCAGCGAAATCTGCGGGCTAAATTTCAAAGTGATATGCTATCATTTTTCTAACATTCTCTTGCAATCAGGCAGTCCGATAAAACCCACGCCTGCCGTATCTTTGCAGGCGCATTATGAATTTACAAACACTGCTTCAGCAGTATCAGAATAACGAACGCGTTTTACAGTTAACGCACCGGCTTTCTTTTGCCCCAACCGAACAATCATCCGAAAAAATATTTCTCAAAAACCTGCAGGGCAGCAGCGCCGAATTTATTGTGGCGTCTGTTTTTTCGCATCCCAACACGCAGGGATTAAACCATTTGGTTGTGTTGAACGATGCGGAAGAAGCGGCCTATTTTCAAAATACATTAGAGAATTTAACAAGTGCCTTAGACCTGTTTTATTTTCCTTCTTCTTTTAAAAATCGCAAGAACTTCAAGCTGCTCAACAGTTCGCATGTGATGTTGCGAACCGAAGCACTGACGAAGCTCGCAACTCCCCTCTCCACCGGTGGAGAGGGGTTGGGGGTGAGGAAGAAGATTATTGTTACGTATCCCGAAGCTTTGTTTGAAAAAGTGGTGCTACCGAAAACGCTGAGTGGCAACATCATTAATATTAAAGTAAACGATACCATTAATTTAGAAAGCCTGCTGGAACTGTTTGGCATGTATGGTTTCAGGCGAAGCGATTTTGTGTATGAGCCGGGGCAATATGCGCTGCGCGGCGGCATCCTGGATATTTATTCGTTCGGTAACGAAAAGCCGTATCGCGTGGAGTTATTTGGCAACGAAGTGGACAGCATCCGCGTCTTTGATCCCGAATCGCAGTTGAGCGAACGTAAGCTGTTGCAGGTGTCTATCATACCCAATGTAGAAACACAGTTTCAAACCGGCGATAAAGTTTCTCTGTTAGAATTTTTACCGGAGAATACCATTGTCTGGCTGAAAGACTGGGATGTGATCAAAGAAAAAATAGAAGTGCAGGAAGAAGATCTGGGTTTGTTTTTAGAAAGAGTAAAATCTGATGCCGAGCATTTGCAAGCTAAAAGTGAAAAGCTGAAAGCGGAAGGCATGACAAAGAAAGCGGCTGCGCTTTTGCAAAACGATGATGATGAAGATGAAACCCAGATTTTAAAAGAAGTAAGCCTGCAGGATTTTTCACCGGTGGCAACAATTGAACGGCAAATACAACAACGCCACATTGTTGAGTTTGGTTATAAGCCTTATTTCGCAACCTCACCCCAACCCCTCTCCACAGGTGGAGAAGGGGTTGAGGATGAGGTGCTGTTTTCTACCAAATCGCAGCCTTCTTTCAACCGCCAGTTCGATTTACTTATCAAAGATTTAAAAGCGCACGAAGCGGCGAAATACAGCATTTATATTTTTGCGGAGCAGGCAAAACAACTGGAGCGTCTTCATACCATTTTTACCGACTTAAAAACAGAGATCCAATTCATTCCGGTTGCCACCAGCATTCACGAAGGGTTTATAGATGAAGACCTGAAAGTAGTGTGTTATACCGACCATCAGATTTTCCAGCGCTATCATAAATATCGCGTAAAGCAGGCTTACAATAAAAACAAAGCGCTTACGCTGAAAACCTTGCGGGATTTGCAACCCGGCGATTTTGTAACGCATATAGATCATGGCGTGGGCACGTATAGCGGCTTGCAAAAGATAGAAGTAAACGGAAGAGTTCAGGAAGCCGTGCGCATCATTTATAAAGACAGCGATATATTGTATGTAAACATCAATTCGCTGCATAAAATCAGTAAATATACAGGCAAGGAAGGCACCGTTCCGAAGGTGAATAAATTGGGTAGCGATGTATGGAACCGGCTGAAAGATAAGACCAAGGCAAAGGTGAAAGAAATTGCCTTCGACCTTATAAAATTATATGCGCAACGCAAGGCGCAGCATGGCTTTGCGTTTGCGCCCGACAACTACATGCAGGCTGAGTTGGAAGCGTCTTTTATTTATGAAGATACGCCCGACCAGGCAACGTCCGTTGCCGATGTGAAACGCGATATGGAACAGTCTGCTCCGATGGACCGTTTGGTGTGCGGCGATGTAGGTTTTGGTAAAACGGAAGTCGCAATCCGTGCGGCTTTTAAAGCTGTTTTGGATGGCAAACAGGTTGCGGTTTTAGTACCAACCACCATCCTCGCGTTTCAGCATTATAAAACGTTTGAAGACCGCTTAAAAGAGTTTCCGGTAACGGTTGATTACGTAAACCGGTTTAAATCATCCAAAGAAAAAAAAGATACCTACCAACAGGTTGCCGATGGCAAAGTTGACATCATTGTTGGCACACATGCATTGCTTGGCAAAGACGTGAAGTTTAAAGATTTGGGGCTGATGGTGATTGATGAAGAGCAGAAGTTTGGTGTGGCGCACAAAGAGAAATTAAAAACGCTGAAGACGAATGTGGATTGTTTGACCTTAACGGCAACGCCTATCCCGCGTACGCTGCATTTCAGCCTGATGGGTGCAAGAGATTTAAGCATCATCAATACGCCGCCGCCAAACCGGCAGCCGATACAAACCGAAATACAGGTTTTTAATGCAGAAGCTATTCGCGATGCCATCTATTACGAAACGGAACGCGGCGGTCAGGTGTTCTTTATTCATAATCGTGTACAGGGCTTGCCGGAGATGGCGGCGATGATACAGGCGCAATGTCCCGACCTTAGCATTTCTTATGCGCACGGGCAGATGGAGGGCGACCAGCTGGAAGAAAAAATTCTTGATTTTATTGATAAGAAATATGATGTATTGGTATGTACAAACATCGTGGAAAGCGGCGTGGATATTCCGAATGTAAACACTATCATCGTAAACAATGCGCATCATTTTGGCTTGAGCGATTTGCACCAGTTGCGCGGTCGCGTAGGCAGAAGCAATAAGAAAGCGTTTTGTTATTTGTTAGCTCCGCCATTGAGTACATTACCTACCGACAGCCGCAAGCGTTTGCAAACATTGGAGCAGTTCAGCGAGCTGGGAAGCGGCTTCCAGATTGCGATGCGCGATCTTGACATTCGCGGGGCGGGCAATTTATTGGGTGGCGAACAAAGTGGTTTTATGGCGGAGATTGGCTTTGAAATGTATCAAAAGATTTTGGAAGAAGCGGTGCGCGAACTAAAGCGTACCGAGTTTAAAGATTTGTTTAAAGAAGAGATCAGCAAACAAGACGATTTTGTAACGGATTGTACCATTGATACCGATTTAGAGATATTGATTCCTGATGAATACGTAGAAAGCATCACCGAGCGTTTGTCGCTTTATACAAGGCTCGACAACTGTGAAGATGAACGTGAGCTACAGGCTTTTTATACGGAAATGAACGACCGTTTCGGACCGATGCCAAAACCCGTAGAAGACCTGTTTACCACGGTTCGTTGCCGTCGTTTGGCTATTGATTTGGGCTTTGAGAAAATGACGTTGAAAGATGATACGCTGCGTTGCTATTTTATCAACCGGCCCGACTCGCCTTACTTTGAAAGCGACTTGTTTAAGCGTGTGATTGATTACCTGCAAACCGGTACGAATAAAGCACGTTTGAAACAAGCCGGCAAGAACTTTTTATTGATTGGCGATGATGTAAAGAGTATGAACGCGATGTATGATTTTTTGAAGAAGATGCATGGGGAAGTGGTTGGGTTGAGTGTGGAGAGTTTGGTGTAGAAGTACCAAAACAGTCAAAGTAACAGAATAGAAATATAAAGGTTTATTTTTCGTTTAGTTATTTTGAATAACTTCGATAACGATATGGAATTTTACGACTTCATTATACGATTTGATGATGATTTGCATACTTTGAATGCAAAGAATGGAATTCCTTTGGAAGATATAAGTGAATTATTATCTTCTCTATCTAAAGCCTTGAATTTACAACCAGATGAAAAAATGGTTTTAAGTGCAGTGAAAGGGAATTGTTACGCTTTGCAATTATCCAGTAATAGTTATACTAAGTAAGTACCCTGTCAAAATTATCTACTAATTAACTTTTTTAAAGTTGATGAATAAATTTTTACCGATGGCATGTAAAATAAGCATCGTTGCATAGCAAAGTTGTTCATCGGTTTCATAGTCTTTGGTTTGTATCCATCTGGCTTTCATTTCTTTCCAAAGTCTTTCAATAATATTTAAATGGGGTGAGTAAGGCGGCAGATAAAAAATAAATAATTGCCTTTTTGCCCATACTTTTTGCATGGCTTTCATTGCTTTTGACTGATGAACTTTTGCATTGTCCAATACGATAACCGTGTGCTTTTTTATCTGATAAGAAAACTCATTTATTTTTTCGATGATAAAGTTGGTGGTAATGGTTTCGTAAGTAGTCGCATGCTCAAACTGATTCTCTCTTGTTATGATTCCAAAACAATTGATACGCTTGCCTTTAGCTGACTTTATACTAATGTTTTCATCTGTAAACTGCCAGCCATAAGGCACATAGCCTTCTTCTGATATTTGTACCTCATCGCCATAATACAAATCAATTTCTGACTTGCCATAACGTTGTTCTAATAACTGAAGTTCCTGTAATTTATAGTCATAAAATTCTTTATCACATCCGCCTTTAGGTCGTTTTCTTATTCGCTTGTAACGGCAGTGATGACTTTTAAAAAACGCGTAAGCGTTTCGTTACTCATCTTTTTGCCTGTATTTTCTTCAACAATCTGACGGGCTTGTGATAATCGTTGCCGCTCTTGTTCTATGGCTGCTCTTACTATACTTACATGTTCTTCTGCCAATATCGGTTTTCTGCCCTGTCCTGGCTTTGTGCGTAACCCTGTTATGCCATTGCTGTCATAACGGTTCAGCCAATTATAAACACTTGCCACATTGCTGCTTAAAATAACAGCAATGTCTTTAGTCGTGTAGCTTTCTGACTTTAATAAAACCATTTTGCAGCGCTGACGAAAACTGTGGTTTGATTCCGTTTTATACAGATGTTCCAACGCTTGCTTAGCTTCTTTGCTTAGTACTATTTCTTTGATTTTTCTTGACACACTGTTTTAACGTCTTTAATTCTATTTAATTTTGACAGGGTACTTATGAAGAATTAAAAGTAGTACATAGAAAAATAAGTGAAAATGATTTTTCCGGTATAAATAACGAGTGGAAAAAATATGCAGGCAAGCTTATGCATATTATGGGAGATAAATATAAAGTTCAGGCTTACGACGAAGAAAAGTTAGACAGGGTATTTATCGATGAAATTTTGTTACCTAAAACGCCTGATTTCTTTTATGATATAAGTTCTGTTTATGGTGTTCTTACTTCAATCGGCAGCAAACAACTTAATACAAAATCAACCATTCATGTTATGGGTTGTAATTATGAAATTGAAGTTACATCTCAGCAGGAAAAAGACCTAATTGGTTTCTACAAAAAAAGTCAATTAAGATTTGTTGTTCAAAGAAGAATAAATCTTGTAACCAGAGAAGTTAAGAGCGCTACTTTAGAAAGTTTTGAACAAGTTTCTTCTACTGATTTTTATGATTTTGCAGATGAAATACGAAAAAAATATTTAGATATTTCTTCGGTTTCATCATCGTCTCCTGAAAGGGACGATGATGGAAGATTTCTTTTTATCAATCACTCCTCTGGCGCAAGCGTCCGCTTGTGCTGAGATTTATAGAGCGTCCGCTCGTTACATCATAAACAAACATCTAAGTTCACCAAAAATGAATGGCTGCCCTTTTGAAAATCAAAATAATTTTTTCAAACTGCGCTTTACCAATGGCGCTACCAATACGGCCGACGCAATGTTAATGGCGGCGCCGGTTACACAATACAGGCATATCTTTTTTTGTTTAAAAATCATGTCGTACAAATAATACAAGGCGCCGGCTGCATTGCCTGTTATGGCACCGCCCAGTAACACATTCCAAACCGGTGGGCGACTGGCTTTTTCGCTGCCACCGGCGGCTGCCAGTATCATGGTAGCTGCATATACGGCCGCGCTGATCGGACCATCGGGCACGCCAAACTGATATGCTTCTTTTGATGCGTTTACCTTGTTGGAATCAAAGATAGAAAAAGGCAAATCGGGAAGTTTTTTTATAACACCGGTTTGATACAAAGAGATAACTGAAAAATCTGCCAGACCAATGGCTGACAACAAAATGATGGTTCGTCTGATAGTGAGATCATCCGTTGATTGAACTTTTCTGAGTTCATCCCGTATGGCGGCTGCATTCATAATTTTTTACAACGGTAATTCAATAATTGTTCCGTGAAATTGATGTCTGTTGTAGTAAGTCTGAAATACTTTATAAGGCGAAAAAAAAGAGGAATTTAAAAACGGATGTTGCTGATGCAGGCAATAACAACCACTTGCATATACACAGGTAAACAAAAACAGCAAGGTTTCTTTTTTATAACTAAATATGCTATTTATGCAAAAAGTAATAAACAAAACCAATCAGAAATAAAACCAGATACAATATGAAAAAAATATTCCTTTCTGTATTGCTAATCGCAGTATTCACCTCTTGTTCTACATCAACAAAAAATACAGAACCGAACGAAAACAAGATTGCGGTTGCAGGAACATGGAAACTGCTTTCGGGAACGCTGATTGAAAACGGAGATACCAGCGTTACTGATTATACAGGCGATACGTCTTTCATTAAAGTTATTAACGATTCTCATTTTGCATTTATGAGCCATGATACAAAGAAAGGAAAAGACACAACGGCTTTTTATGCATCTGGCGGCGGAAGCTATGATTTAAAAGATAGCCTTTACACCGAGCATCTTGACTATTGCAGCGACAGGCAATGGGAACGCAACGATTTTCATTTCGTTATTGCAATCAGCCATGATACATTAACCATAAAAGGCATAGAAAAAGTGGAAGACGCAGGTATAAACAGAATGAATATTGAAAAATATGTTCGTACAAAAAATGAGTAGCGTACAAACAGGTAAAAAATGAAAGCCGGTATGCTATAAATCAATCCGGGCAATCATTTTTTATCTTATTAAAATCAGGCGCTTACCTGAACGCCTTTCCAGAAGGCAACATAATCTTTAATTTCAGCAGCGGCTTCTTTCGGATGCGGATAAAACCAGGCTGCATCTGTGTTTTCCTTACTATTGATTTGTATGGTGTAATAAGAGGCTTCGCCTTTCCAGGGACAGGTTGTGTGCTTATCAGAATTTTTCAAAAATTCTTTTTTTACCGCATCGGGTGGAAAATAATTATTGCCTTCAATTACAATGGTGTCGTTACTTTCAGCCAGCACCACGTCGTTCCAGATTGCTTTCATATTTTTGTTTAATTGATAAAAACAAATATTGTACCTCACGGCTTTTTCATGACACATAAAAAGTTGCTGTTACTGAAAACGGCATTTTATTACATGACTGTTCATTCTGATTCATTGAAAAAAATACTTTACAAACTGACATAACCGGTAACGGTTAAGCCCGAATTGTACTGAAACACGTTGCTGTTATTCACTTGTCTGCCCAGTTGAACAATCTGGCTTAAAAAGCCGGCTTCTAACCGGAATGTTTTGTTAAAGGAATGACCCAGCAATAGGGCAATCCGGTTTTGATCAAACACATTCGCGCCAATGTTTTTTCCAAAACCAATGAAAATTTCATCATACAAAGCGATATAAGTCGCATTGGTTTTTTCTAAAAAAACATCAATGCGCGGCATGTAGCGAATGCGGTTTACATAGATAAATTCATCTGGTTTTTCATCCTGCAGACTGGCAAATTTTCCATTCAGGCGTTGCTCAATCCGAAGCCGGTTGGTAAGCTTTATTTTACCGATATTATTAGTTGCAACAACCTGTTCGTAAAAGCGATGCTCAGGAAATGTTTTGCGAACAGATGCTATAAAAGGTTCGCCGTAAGGATACGTTTCTATCCAGGCATAGCCAGCCTGAATGCTTGCCTGTGCGTTTATTTTATAAGTAAAGCCAAGGCGCAGTAAGCTTTGCTGCCATTTGGTAATGATGTCATCGCGCCGCCACTGATACTCAATATGCGCATTGCATTTTTTTGAAATTGCAGGATCAATATTCAAGACATACCAGCCAATGGTGTTATGATCGGAAATGCGGTCTTGCGCAAAAGCGGATGTGCAGATTAAAAACAGCAAACAGCTAAAAATATATTTCATAAGTATAGTAAGTAAAAGCTTCAAAAATAACAGAAATGGAAATTGAAAAATGTATGATAAAACGAAACTGCTTTTTACATTTTTATCAATTGGTTCTATCAATTCTATTTACAGTAAGCAAATGTGTTATAATAGTCATTACAATTTTTACAACTAATTAATTAGTCGGTTATTATGAGCGAAGTGATAAGTAAAACAAGAAACCGCAAAACATCGCAGCACTGTTGCTAAGTAAGCTTTATGCTGCCGTATCGGCTAATGAGAAAAGAAACAGAATATGTAAATTTTTTATCTCTGCTTTTGGTTTTCATGGTTCCTGCAACACTATTCCGATACATTCAACTGGTTATCATTTTTTATATAGATGGCGGGTTTGCCTTTGTACATCGCAACTTTTCCCCGCACGCAAAATTTACTGTTAATCATTTTTGTGTTTGGATTGTAGGGAAAACGTCTCAGCGCCCGTTTCGAAAATATAAGTGCCAGTGTGCGATGTTCATAGTCGCTGCCGGTAAAAAGCACGTTGGGTTCATCTTTCGAAATATTGTCTAACCGCGCCTGTGTTATCTTATCGCAAATCACTACGGTTTTGCCAACATAATTTTCTGCTTCAGCCGCGCCAATGCTGTCTTGCTGCGCATATAAACACGAGGTTGAAAAGAATAAAGCGAAGCAAAAAAAATATTTCATAAACAAGTTTTTCTTACCTGTTCAAATATCGGGCTATAAACATTCGCATCATTGAATTTCGCCTTTAAAAAATGTCGTTTCATTTTATGATGCTGCTTTTTAATTTAGCCGCAATACGCCGGTTTTATTGTCGCATTCGCACATCTTTATCGTAGTGCAGATATGCTATGTTTGCCCTGTTAAACAAAATATGCAATGATGAACAACAATCAGAAAATCGTAACCTTTTTATGGTTTAACAACAATGCGGAAGAAGCTGTAACTTTTTATACGTCTGTGTTTAAGAATGCTGCCATTACAAGCGTAAGTCGTTACGGCGATGCCGGTCCCGGCGCCAAAGGCAGCGTTATGGTAATGACGTTTGAATTGGAAGGGCAGAAGTTTACGGCACTAAACGGCGGTCCGCAATTTAAATTTACACCGGCTGTTTCTTTGCTGGTAAACTGCGATACGCAACAGGAAATAGATGAATTGTGGGCAAATCTTACCGAAGGCGGAAGAGAAGACCGGTGCGGATGGCTGACGGATAAGTTCGGCTTGTCGTGGCAGATTGTTCCGGCTAACATTGGGAAACTGATGACAAGCGGCGACAATGAAAAATCGGGACGTGTAATGCAGGCGATGATGCCCATGAAAAAGATAGATATGAATGTATTGCAGGCAGCTTTTGACGGGCAATAATATAGTGTTGCGTCTGGCGCGAAACGGCAGACGTATGAAGCAGATATTTCATGTCTGCCATTTCATTTTTCAGTAAACAAATCCTGCAAAATAAAACCAATATAGCATCAGTTATTTATACCAACGGCACTTGTTGCTTTATTACGGCATCTCTAATACTTTCATTGATGTGGCAATAATCGAAATGCATTCATGTATCTGTTCTTTTGTAATGATAAGCGGCGGCGCAAAGCGAATTTTGTCACCATGCGTAGGCTTTGCCAGCAAGCCGTTTTCTTTTAGCGCAAGGCACAAATCCCATGCGGCGTCTTTGTTTTGATGCTCAATTACAATGGCATTCAGCAAGCCTTTGCCGCGTATGATTTTAACGAATGGCGATTGCAGGTTTGCCAGTTCGCTGCGCAGCAAAACGCCCATGGTTTCCGCATTTTCGGTCATGTGTTCGTCTTTTAATACCTGCAAAGCTTCCATGGCTACGGCGCATGCCAGCGGGTTGCCGCCATACGTTGAGCCATGCTCGCCCGGCTTGATGGTAAGCATAATATCATCGTCTGCCAGCACAGCACTTACGGGCAGCACACCGCCGCTCAGGGCTTTGCCTAAAATCAGAATATCAGGGCGCACGTTTTCATGATCGCAGGCAAGCAATTTGCCGGTGCGCGCAAGTCCGGTTTGTATTTCATCGGCAATCAGCAACACATTGTATTCGGCGCATAAGTCTTTTGCTTTTTTCAGATAGCCATCGTCCGGCACTACCACGCCCGCTTCGCCCTGTATAGGTTCTACCATAAACGCAGCTACGGTATTGTCCTGCAACGCTTTTTCCAAAGCAGATAAATTATTATACGGAATGATGTCAAAACCGGGCATAAAAGGCCCGAACCCTTTGTAACTGCTGCTGTCGGTAGAGGAGGAGATGGCAGCCAGCGTTCGTCCCCAGAAATTGCCCTCGGCAAACAAAATCTTCGCTTCATTTTCGGGCACGCCTTTTTTATCATACGCCCATCGTCTTGCCAGTTTAATTGCCGTTTCGCCACCTTCAACGCCGGTGTTCATCGGCAATACTTTATCATAACCAAAATACCTGGTTATGTATTTTGCATATTCACCTAACAAATTGTTGTGAAAGGCCCGCGAAGTAAGCGTTAGCTTTTCAGACTGTTTTACCAGTGCCTGAATGATGCGCGGATGGCAGTGCCCCTGATTGACGGCGGAATAGCCGCTTAAAAAATCATAGTATCGCTTGCCGTCCGTATCCCACACAAAAACGCCGCTTCCCCGTTCTAATACTACAGGTAAAGGATGATAATTGTGAGCGCCGTACTGTTCTTCTAATTCTAAATATGATTGTGTTTTATCAGAAAAGGTATGAGTAAGCATGATTGAGGTAATAAGTAGTAAGTGATAGTAGTGTTAATCGTGAATTGTCAGAGTTGAGTTGTGAATGGTTGACGCTACGTGTCTGTATTTTATTCACAACCGACCAGTCACCATTTAAAAATCAGCAACATATTTTTTAAAATAACCGTAGTAAACAATGTTGCATCTTGCTGTATTCGGCATCAGTTGCTTCCCGGGTGATCGGGAAAGTCAAGGTTGCTATGTAAAAATGAAAGCTGCATCGGATGCAAAATAACTTATTTTTTGTAAGGCTTTAAAACAAAGTCTGTACGCCGTTTGCCCGTTTGGCTTCGTGCTGCAGCAGCCAGCGTTTGCGATGGTTGCCCCATGCATAACCCACCAAAGATTGATCGCTGCCTACAACGCGATGGCAGGGAACAATAATGCTTACTTTGTTTTTGCCGTTTGCAGCGGCAACAGCCCGAATGGCAGCCGCATCGCCAAGCTGTTTCGATAAAGCAAGATAAGAAACCGTTTTGCCAAACGGAATTGTCATCAGCTCATGCCAAACGTTTTGCTGAAACGCGGTGCCGGCTTGCTTTACAGGAAGCTCAAAATATTTTCGCTCGCCTTCAAAAAACTCATGCAACTGTTGCAAAGCCTGTTGCAGAATAAGAAAAGCCGGCGCATTTTCAGCAACAGAAACTGCTTCATTATCTTCCAAAAAAATTGCTTCTGTAATGAATTGTTCATTAGCCGTTATCTGTATCATTCCAATCGGGCTGCGGTAATATGCTGCATGAATTATTGCCATTGGTATAAAATTAGCAGAAAGTCAGCACCTATTATTTAAAAAAATTACTATGACAAGAAAAGCAACAGCCGTATGGAACGGCTCCGGTAAAGATGGCAGCGGTCGTCTGTCAACACAAAGTACCGTATTAAACAATACGCAATACTCATACAAGTCGCGTTTTGAAGATGGCGTGGGCACTAACCCTGAGGAACTGATTGCGGCGGCACATGCAGGCTGCTTTAATATGAAACTAAGTTTCTCAATCGGGGCGGCGGGCTTTACGCCGGATTACCTTGAAACAACGGCAGAAGTAACCCTTGGCGATGGCGCCATTACCGGCTCGCACCTGATTTTAAAAGGCAAGGTACCTGGCATCAGCGAAGAAAAATTTAACGAATGCGTTGAAGATGCAAAAGCAAATTGCCCCATCAGCAAACTGCTGAATACGGAGATTACGTTAGACAAAACATTGGTGCAATAAAGAAATGAATGTTTTATTTCATGGCAAATCCCGTACACTTGTTGCGGGATTTTTTTTGCTTACCGATATTCGCATCCCGATTGATTTGTCATGAATAAAATGTTTCAGTTTCTGCCTGCACTTCTTTTGGTTTCTGTTCAGTCTTTTGCGCAGCGCAAATACATTTTCGAACAGCCAAAAATGGCCTCGCCTTTTACCATTACCATTTATACAGGCGATTCTACAAAAGCTGCAACTACGGCTGCACAAGCGTTTCAGCTTGTTGACAGCTTCAATGCTATCCTCAGCGATTATATTGACAGCAGCGAAATAAACCGTCTCAGCACAACCGCCGGCAAAGGTTTTTATGTGCCGGTTTCTTCACCTTTGTTTTATGTTTTGCAACGAGCGCAAACGGCTGCCCGTCTCAGCAACGGCGCGTATGATATTACCCTTGGTACGGTTATAAAACTGTGGCGCAAAGCAAGGCAAACAAAAACGTTTCCTGATAACGATTCGTTGCAAACTGCGTTGCTAAAAACAGGCTATCAATATGTTCATTTAGATAGCATTCATCGCAGCGCATGGCTCGAAAAAACGGGTATGCGGTTAGACGCCGGCGGCATAGGAAAGGGCTTTGTGGCGCAGGCTGCGCTTCATTTCATTCAGCAAAAAGGCTTTGCAAGTGCCATGGTAAATGCCGGTGGCAACATCGTTACGGCAAATAAACCCGGCAATCAGCGCGGTTGGCTCATTGGCATCAACCAGCCCGAAGAAAAGAACGATCTTTTGCCGCAGATGCTTTCACTGCAAAACGTATCGGTGGCAACTTCGGGAGATTTGTATCAATTTGTGGAAATCAATGAAAAAAAATATTCTCATATCGTTAATCCCAAAACAGGCGTTGGATTAACCAACAGTAAAAACGTTACGGTAATTGCGCCGGATGGCGCCACAGCCGACTGGCTTTCTACTGCCTGCAGTGTATTGTCAACAAAAAAAGCAATGCATGTAATTAAAAAAATAAAGGGTGCAGCTTTACTGATTACGGAGAGAAAGAACGGAAAAATGAAAAAGAAAATGTCTGCACTTTTTAAAAATTACTACTTTTAAATCGTTTTCTTTCTGTTTGATATACTTCAGAAAAAGCAGCATCAAAATAAATTAACCATAAATGTGTTTGCCTGATGATCGCTTATTGCCTGTTTTCCTGTTTGTCTTTTTTCTTTACATCAGTTGATACAGACACTTCTTTTGCGCCTTATGAACAACAAATAGAAGGCACGAATGTTTCATTTAAAATGATTCCCGTTAGTGGCGGAAGTTTTTTGATGGGCAGCGCGGAATCAGAAAAAAATCATCAGCCGGATGGAGTCCAAGATATTAAGGTTGCAGTTGATTCTTTCTGGATGGAAGAGCATGAGGTAACGTATGATGAATATGTTTTGTTTGCCGACGAGCAAATGGACAAAGAACCAAAGCCGGACGGCATTACCAGACCCAGCCCGCCGTATATTGATTTTACCCTGGGCATGGGAAAATCGGGTGGCTTTCCTGCCAACAGCATGAGCCAGTACGGCGCATTGATGTATTGCAAATGGCTGTATAAAAAGACCGGCATTTTTTATCGTTTGCCCACAGAAGCGGAATGGGAATATGCAGCCAGAGCCGGTGCCGGTACAAGGTATTCTTTTGGAAGTGATGACAGCCAGTTGGCAGACTACGGGTGGTATGCAAAAAACAGCGATAATAAATATCACAAAGTGAAAGAGCTGAAGCCGAATGCATGGGGGTTATATGATATGGCCGGCAATGTAGCCGAATGGACGCTGGATCAATACACGGAACATTATTCTGAACAGATTAAAAGTGATACAAATAATCCGTGGGTAAAGCCAATCAGCAAACAGCCGGTAACATTAAAAGGCGGCACATTCAGAGATGAAAGTGATAAACTGTATAGTGCTGCCCGCATAAAATCTGACCTGAAATGGAATGCGCGCGATCCGCAGATTCCGCGCAGCAAATGGTGGAATGCCGATGCGCCGTTTATCGGGTTTCGCATTGTTCGCCCGGTAAAACAACCTTCTGCCGGTGAAATTGATCAATTCTTTACACAACTTCTTTCTTTAAAATAAAATCTCCTTACTATGAGTACTGAACACATTAACGACAAGCGGCCCGGCAGAAGAAATTTTATTAAAAACACCACGCTGATGGCGGGCGGCATATTGGCGGCTCCGCTTTTATCGAAAGCCAATTATTTTTCCGGCTCAGATGATGTTATTAAGATTGCGCTCATTGGTTGTGGCGGCAGAGGAACCGGCGCGGCTACACAGGCACTAAGCACAAAGCAAAATGTGCAATTGGTGGCTATGGCCGATGCTTTTAAAGACCGGCTTGATGACAGCCATGCCAACATTATGGAAGCGCTGGCTGAGAATAAAAACCGGGTGCAGGTAAAAGACGAAAACAAATTTGTCGGTTTTGATGCGTATAAAAAAGCCATTGCCATGGCAGACGTTGTCATTTTAGCCACGCCGCCGGGTTTTCGTCCCATTCATTTTGAAGAAGCCGTAAATCAGAACAAACATATTTTTATGGAAAAACCGGTTGCCACCGATCCGGCCGGTATTCAGAAAGTGCTGGCGGCTGCCGAAAAAGCAAAGGCAAAAAAGCTGAATGTGGTGGTGGGTTTGCAACGCCGCTACCAGACTTCGTATCGCGACCTGATGAAGCGCGTGCAGGATGGCGCCATCGGCGATATTACTTCTGCGCAGGCATGGTGGAACAACGATGGTGTATGGGTTCGTCCGCGCAAGCCTGAGCAAACCGAAATGGAATACCAGATGCGCAACTGGTATTACTTCGTATGGCTGTGCGGCGATCATATTACCGAGCAACACATACACAATTTAGACGTGATTAACTGGGCGAAAAATGCTTACCCCGTTCGGGCGCAGGGAATGGGTGGCAGAGAGGTGAGAAAAGGGAAAGAATACGGCGAAATTTTCGATCATCATTTTGTAGAATTTCATTACGCCGATGGCACGGTACTAAACAGCCAGTGCCGCCATCAGAAAGGTACCATGAGCAAGGTTGATGAACTGCTGATTGGTACGAAAGGCAAGGTGTTTTGCGACGCCGCCAACATAACCGATGGTAAAGGAAAAGTGGTATATCAGTTTGATAAGTCGAAAGAAAACCAGCCTTACCAGAATGAGCACGATGAACTGTTTGCCGCCATTGCCAAAGGCGATTATAAATTCCAGGATGCCGAGCGCGGAGCCAAAAGCACCATGACATCTATTTTGGGCCGGATGGCTACTTATTCGGGGCAAATGGTGGAATGGGACAAAGCCATTAATTCGGGCATCAGCATCATGCCAACCGTATTTGATTTCAATGCGCCGCCTCCGGTACAGCCTGGCGAGAACGGTTTGTATGCGGCAGCCATTCCCGGCGTTACCAAATACTTCGCATAAGATATTTCACACATCATTTTTTATTTTATAACTTATTTTATGCAACGCAGAAAATTTATGCAACAATCGGCATTGGCAGGCGCTTCTGTTTTAACCGCAGCCATGTCTAAAGCCTCAGCCACACAACATCAAGCGCAGGACAATCCGTTTCATCTGAATTATGCCATTCACGACGGCATGTTTAAAAATAGCGCCGGTGCTGATTTTACTGACCAGATAAAATATGCTTACGATCTTGGCTTCAGAGCCATGGAAGACAACGGCATGACCGGGCGATCTGCCGATATGCAGAAAAAAATTGGCGATACAATGGCAAAACTGGGTATGACAATGGGCGTTTTTGTAATAGATAAAGGCGGCAACGGAGCCAATTCGCTGGCAACGGGAAAACAGGAATACACCGATATTTTTCTGAAAGGCTGCCGCCAGGCGGTTGAAGTTGCCAAACGGGTAAACGCAACCTGGGTAACGGTTGTGCCCGGCGATTTCGACAGAAGCCGGTCGCCGGATATGCAAACCGCAAACGTGATTTCGGCCTTGCGTAAAGGCGCAGAAATATTAGAGCCTCATAACATTATTATGGTATTGGAACCGCTAAGCGATACACCCGATTTGTTTTTGCGGGGTTCTGACCAGACTTTTTTAATTTGTAAAGCCGTCAACAGCCCGAGTTGCAAAATTTTGTATGACATGTATCACATGCAGCGCAACCAGGGCGATTTAATCAGGCACATGGATGATGCCTGGAGCGAAATCGCTTATATACAAATCGGCGATAATCCCGGTCGCAACGAACCAACAACCGGCGAAATGAATTATAAAAACATCTTTAAGCACATTTACGAAAAGGGCTACAAAGGCGTGCTGGGCATGGAGCATGGAAAATCTAAAGAAGGTAAGGAAGGGGAAGAAGTCCTGGTAAAAGCATACCGGCAATGCGATGATTTTGCCTGAATAAAATGAGCCGCTGTTTAAAAATGGCGGCTTTCTTTTTTAAAATAAGTTTCAATAAGTTTGCCTATTGGTTTTCAATGCGAGATTTGTTAGAATAGGATACAAGAAACACAAAAAGCATTCGTACAACCATCAGAATAAGAAAATTTAAAATGCACGATTTTATCGTGCCATGCATGGCTTTCAATAAATTGTACACCCTACAATAAAGAGCTGTCATTTTATCCTTTTCTTTTTTTTACCATCTATCCGGATTATTATCTATACGCTAACTTCAAAACTATCCTTTTTCTTTTCATGCCAGGTTGATGAGGTACGCTTAGCGAATTTTCTGCTTATAAGCATGTTACGACAATAAAAATGTACAGAATGCCAATTTCCGGCTATCATATTTATGGTTCTTTGCAGTAAGAATAACACATCCGGTTTTAATCATTTTCAGTGAGTATGGTTGTCATAAAAAGAATTTCGTTCAAAGAGATTATTGCTGCAGTTATATTGTTTTTTATTTTACTTTTTAGCAGCCGGGTAAGTTTTGGTCAACAGTCGGTGAACTACCTGTTTTCAAAATCAGATACCGCATCTGTTCCAAAAGAAATTCAGGATCCGGAGTGTATTGGCATTCACAAAGAACCCGATCATGCTACGTTAATGCCTTATGGCTCGTTGCAGGAAGCTTTAGCTGCCAACCGCCATGCCTCGGCTTTTTGCAGAAGTTTAAACGGTTTATGGAAATTTAATTATGTTGACTGGCCGCAAAAACGCCCGGTTGATTTTTATAAAACCGGCTATAATGTTTCTAAGTGGAACGAGATCATCGTACCATCGAACTGGCAGGTAGAAGGTTATGGAACGCCTTACTACAGCAACTTTACCTACATTTTTCAGAAAGATTTTCCCCGTATTATGAGTACGCCGCCTGTCAGGTACACGGCTTATCAGGAAAGAAACCCGGTTGGAAGTTACCGGAGAAATTTTGAAGTGCCTGCCGACTGGAAAGGTCGCCGCATTTTCGTAACGTTTGATGGCGTGGATGCCGGTTTTTTTCTTTGGGTAAACGGGAAAAAAGTGGGGTATAGCGTTAACAGTCGCAATGCTGCCGGGTTTGATATTACAGATTTTGTAACGCCGGGTAATAATATGATCGCCGCTGAAGTATATCGTTTTACAACCGGCAGTTATCTGGAAGATCAGGATATGTGGCGGTTAAGCGGGATATTCAGAAACGTAACCTTGTGGAGCGCGCCGGAAGAACATATCAGGGATTATTTTATAAAAACAACGTTTGATAAACAGTTCCATAATGCAGAATTATCGGTGGCTGCCAAAATAAAAAATTACGGCACGAAAGAAACCAACGCGCGCGCATTGGAGGTTTCTTTATACGATGGTACAATTCCGGTTTCTGCAGCGAAAGGAAAGATGGAAATTCCATCATTGAAACCTGGCGAAGAAGTAACTGTTACTGTAAACTTTACCGTAAATAATCCAAAAAAATGGACGGCAGAAACGCCGAATCTTTATACCACCGTACTTACAATTAATGAAGGAGACAATAAAACAGAAACCTTATCGTCCCGTACCGGCTTCCGGCAAATAGAAATACGGGGGCGTTTGTTTTTAGTAAATGGCGTGCCCATTAAATTAAAAGGCGTTAACCGCCACGAAAATTGGCCGGATGATGGTCATGCCATTACCGAAGAGCAAATGAGAAGAGACATAGTATTGATTAAACAAGCCAATTGCAATCATGTACGCACCTGCCATTATTCCGATGACCCGGGATGGTACGAACTCTGCGACGAATATGGAATTTACCTCGTTGCCGAAGCGAACCTGGAAAGCCATGGCGCCTGGAATGAATTTAATGAAGAGCCACGCATAAAAGCGGCTTTAATCGAACGCAATATTGCCAATGTAGAAAATTTTAAAAACCATCCTTCGGTTGTCATCTGGTCGCTGGGAAATGAATGCGGAAGCGGCGGCTCCAACTTCAAGGCGATATTAAAAACCATTACCGGTATCGACAATACGCGCCCGACACATTACCAGGGATTTGGCATTGGTGATGATAACCCCGCCGATATGGACAGCGAAATGTATACCGATGTAAATAATCTTGAAAAAAAGGCGAATGATAAAACACTCACCAAGCCATTTTATTTATGCGAGTATGCACACGCCATGTTTAATTCCATGGGTTCGGTGGATGTGTATAATGATCTGTTTGACCAATATCCGCAACTATTAGGCGGTGCCATCTGGGAATGGCAGGACCAGGGCATTTATAACGACCGCGATCCCAACCATCACATCACGGCTTATGGCGGCGGCTTTGGCGAATATCCGAACGATCGCTATTTCATCCATAAAGGCGTAGTGTTTTCTGATAGATCTGAAAAGCCGCATTATCCCGAGTTAAAACATGCCTATCAGTGGATTGGCGTAAAGGCAAAAGATTTTAAAAGCAAGACTTTCATCATAAAAAACCGCTACCAGTTCATTAACCTGAATGGCTTTACTGCCAAATGGGAATTAAGTGAAGATGGTACAAACATCTCCTCCGGCAATGTAAAATTGGGTTTAATCAATCCCGGCGAAGAAAAAGAAATAACCATACCATACGCCGTAAAACCAAAACCGGGTTCAGAATATTTTTTACGCGTATCGTTTGATCTGGCAACCGATCAGTTATGGGCGAAAAAAGGGTTTGAAGTAGCGGAACAGCAAATAGAACTGCCCATATCTATTTCCGCGGCTGCAGATAATTGGCAGGCCGGACATTTATCATTAATAGATTCAACCGGCATAATACAAATAAAAGGTGCTGATTTTACTTTGAAATTTAATAAAGCAAAAGGCACTTTTTCAGGCATAGAACAAAACGGTGAAAACCTCCTGCAAAACGATGGCGGACCGATGCTGCACCTTTGGCGTGCGCCGCACCAGAAAGATGACATGTGGGCTTACGAAGACTGGGAAAACAAAGGTTTGACTAAACTTGACTGGCAAACTGACGACGTAACAAGCAAACAGCTTTCTGCCGGTGCCGTTGAAATAAAAGCTACTTTAACCGGAAAGGGAAAAGAGAATTTCGCTGTTCATCACAAAGTTGTTTATACGGTTTATGCCAATGGTGTAATAAAAGCGGAGAACACGGTATCTTTCAGCCAGCCAAATGTGGTGCTGGCGCGGTTGGGCGTGCGTATGTTTTTGAATAAGGAACTGAATCAGTTTGATTATTTTGGTCGCGGTCCGATGGAGAATTACGCAGATCGGAAGCAGGGTTCTGATGTTGGGCATTATTTCAGCAGCGTGAGCGGGCAAATGACGCCGTATGAAAAACCAATGGAGTGCGGCAATCATGAAGACGTTCGCTGGGCAAATGTAACTTCTGAAAATGGGTTGGGATTAACCATCAGGCAGGGCGATTCTTTATTGCAGGTTTCCGCGCTTCCTTACAGCGATGAAGAAATGGAGCCTGTTGAGTATAAAATTGATTTGCCAAAAAGTAAAGGAACGGTTTTGTGCGTCAGTCATAAAACGCTGGGCGTTGGTTCCAACGGCTGCGGACCAAGACCGTTAGAATCTTGCCGGATTTATACAAAGCCGTCAACTTTTACTTACGAGATGGTATTGTTCAAAAAGAAAAAAGATAATAATTAAATCAGCGAATCGGTACACAATAAAATTTGTTTTGATTTCTCTGTTGATAGTCATCTTGTTAATTCGTAAGGTGATGATTTCCCTTAAGGGTCACAAATAACAACGATGCTGTGTAAATTTCAAACGTATCAGCTAAAATGAAAAATTTATAATAATAACTGATTTGTATTATAAATCACTGTAAGCAGATGGCTGCACAGCCGGACAGTTAACTTGGTAGTAAGCCATTTTTTATCAACAATAACCAATTGAATCATTTTTCAAAAGACGTATGCCTGTATTTATGATAAGATTCTTTCTTTGTTTTATTGTACTGGCTTGCAGCTTGTTCGCTCATTCATCTCCACCTGCCACAGAAAAAAAGCTGCATGTATGCAATCTTTTTTCCGATAACATGGTATTGCAGCAACTGGAAAAGGTTGCTTTTTGGGGAGAGGCAATGCCGGGGCAAACAATAGTTGTCTCTGGCAGTTGGAATGCACATGCTTCAGCCGTTGCAAATGATTCTGGTAAGTGGAACATAAAACTGGCTACGCCAAAAGCCGGCGGACCTTATATAATTTACATTAAATCGGCAGATAGCAATATTGTTATAAAAGATGTATTGATAGGCGAAGTATGGCTGGCTTCCGGGCAATCCAATATGGATTTGCCTTTACAGGGTTGGCTACCCACCGATACGGTGGTTAATTACAAACAGGAAATTGCGCAAGCCAGTTATCCTGCCATCAGGTTATTAAAAGTGCCGTTTAATATTTCGGTTACGCCCATTGATTCTATTGGCGGCAAATGGATATCTGCATCGCCGGAAACAGTTGGCGGCTTCAGTGCCACTGCCTATTTCTTCGCCAGAAAACTTTATCGTCAACTTCATATTCCCATTGGAATTGTTCAGTCTTCTATCGGCGGCACTCCTGCCGAAGCCTGGACAAGCAAAGGGTATTTGGAAAAGATGGGAGATTTTGATAAAAATTTAGAAGGGTTAAATAATCTGCAAACGGCAACGGCAAACTGGTTTCAGAAATGGGCAACACAGGATTTGCCGGCTACAGATGAACAATGGCAAAACATAAGTTTTTCTGATGTAGAAGCAGCCAACCCGGAGTTTGACGATTCACATTGGACAACGATAAAGCTTCAGGGAAGATTTGACCGGTTAACTTCAGGTGAATTTGATGGCGCTATGTGGTTCAGAAGGAGCTTTATGGTTGAAGATACTTCTACTGATTATGTTCTTACAATCGGCGGTATTGATGATATGGATGCCACTTTCATAAATGGTACAAAAATAGGTGGGCTTGCCGGTAAAAATGCCGCTAATGCGCCAAGGCAGATCGTTATTCCGAAATCGCTTCTTGTGAAAGGAAACAACAGCATTGCCATTCGCGCTATTGATACGGGCGGGCCGGGATCTTTCAGTGGCGGAATGACGATTTCAAATAATAACGGCACAAGCATTCCGCTGGAAGGAAACTGGAAAAACAGGTTGGTTGCGGAAATACATAAGGATAAGTTTTATAATTATG
Source organism: Ilyomonas sp. (assembly GCA_965219515.1). Classification (GTDB taxonomy): domain Bacteria; phylum Bacteroidota; class Bacteroidia; order Chitinophagales; family Chitinophagaceae; genus Ilyomonas. Next base: position 3,001,762 of record OZ244776.1, on the reverse strand, counting down.
GACTACAAGCCGATATTTCTGGTCGTCCTGATTTATCTCAGCTTAACAGCAATTCGCCTTCCGTTCTTTTCAATGCCATGATAAACCCTTTGGTTCCTTACATGGTTAAAGGCGTTATCTGGTACCAGGGCGAGTCAAACGTTGGCAGAGCTGAACAGTATCAACGTCTTTTTCCAAATATGATAGCAGACTGGCGAAACAAGTGGGATTATGAATTTCCCTTTTATTTTGTACAGATCGCACCTTTTACTTATACGGATGCTTCACAGAAAGGGCAATCTTCAAAGCTGAGAGAGGCGCAGCGGCTGGCATTGCAAACGCCTGAAACCGGCATGGTGGTTACATTAGACATCGGACGTCTTACTTCTGCCCATCCAACCCACAAACAGGAAGTAGGCGACCGGCTGGCCAGATTTGCGCTGGCAAATGAGTATGGAAAAAAACTAATTGCATCAGGTCCGTTGTATAAAAAAGCAAGGGTGTCTGATAATAAAATAATTGTAGAATTTGAATCCGTAGGAAGTGGATTGCTTGCATCAGATAATGGATTATCCGGTTTTGAAATAGCCGGTGCCGATAAAAGATACGTTCCGGCTAATGCCAGAATCATGAATAATCAGGTGGAAATTAGCAGTGATGCGGTTGCTCATCCTGTGTATGTAAGATATGCCTGGCGCGATGATAGCGCAGCCACCTTATTTAATAAAGAAGGCTTGCCGGCTTCCACTTTCACTTCCGAAGATGATTGATGTGAAATGTAAATAATATAGCAATACAGGTTCATTGTAAAATAACAGAATGAAGAAACTTATAAACCGTGTCGTTATCCGGCGGTTTATGTACATTTTCTTTTGTTGACACAAAATTCGTTGTTTCCGTTCCTGTGTTTAACGAAGTAAAACAGACATTCGGCGATGACATTGATTGTATGTATTGTTACCAAACGGGTAAGCAGACAAACAATAACATCTGTTAAAGTGAACGGACGAAAACACACAGGTTATTGTATTAATTATGATTTATTGAAAAACGGAGACGCTTTAAATGTTGCCACCCAATAATTTTAAAACATAGGTTTACGGTTCATTTGATGGCAAAGCTGCTTTTTTAAACAGGTAAAGAATAGCGATGAAAAAATTATGGCTGCAACTAATGTTTACGATCGTTTACGTTACTGCATTTTCGCAAAGCACTATTGTTAAATACCTGTCCGGTACCGATAAAGATCATACCGTGCCATGGGATTTTTACTGTACCGGAGGAAGAAACAGCGGCAAATGGACCAAAATTGCAGTACCGTCAAACTGGGAGCTGCAAGGTTTTGGAACGTATAATTATGGCCACGATAAAGTAAAAGCCAATGAACAGGGACTTTATAAGCACGGGTTTACGGTAGAAAACCGGCAGGGAAAAAAAGTATTTCTTGTATTTGAAGGCGCCATGACCGATACAAAAGTGATGATAAACGGTCAGCAGGCAGGTCCGGTGCATCAGGGTGGTTTTTATCGTTTTAAATACGACATCACCAACCTGCTGAAACCCGGTGGCAAAAATTTGCTGGAAGTTACAGTTGATAAAACATCGGCAAATACTTCGGTAAACAAGGCAGAACGGGAGAGTGATTTTTGGATATTCGGTGGCATCTTTCGGCCGGTTTACCTCGAAATTGTGCCGGCAACGTTTATAGACAGAATTGCTGTTAACGCAAAAGCCGATGGGTCTTTTACAATGAATGTATTTCCAAAAAATACCACCGGAGACGAAACCATTGAAGCACAGGTACAAACGCTGACTGGTGAAAATGTGGGAAATCCTTTTTTTGTTACAGCCGGCAAAGATGAGGAAGTAAGCGCGCTGAAATCTGACTTTACAAAACCTTTGTTGTGGAGTGCAGAATTTCCTAACCTGTATCGGGTTGTCGTTTCAATAAAAAACAAACAACATGTCATTCACCAGGTCATACAAAAATTCGGGTTTCGTACCGTTGAGTTGCGCACCAATGACGGGCTGTATGTAAACGGCACTAAAATTATTTTAAAAGGTTGCAACCGTCATAGCTTTTGGCCCGAAACCGGCCGCACATTAAGTCATGCTATTCAGTTAATGGATGTTGGTTTAATAAAGGAAATGAATATGAATGCGGTGCGCATGTCGCATTATCCGCCCGACCAGGATTTTCTTGATGTGTGCGATTCGCTGGGTTTGTATGTGCTGGATGAATTAACCGGCTGGCAGGCAAAATACGATACTACGGTTGGTCATAAACTGGTTAAAGAACTGGTAGTGCGCGATGTAAATCATCCTTCCATTCTTATCTGGGACAACGGCAATGAAGGAGGCTGGAATACGGGGCTGGACAATGACTATGCTTTATACGACCCGCAAAACCGCATTGTTATTCATCCCTGGGAGAAGTTTAATGGTACCGACACGCATCATTATCCGGATTATAACTACATCACAAAAGCCGTTGCCACCGGGCAGGAAGTATTTTTTCCAACAGAATTTATACATGGTTTATATGATGGTGGAGCCGGGGCGGGACTTGACGATTTCTGGAGCCTGATGATGCAGCATCCGCATGGGGCAGGCGGTTTTATCTGGGCATTGTTGGACGAGGATGTGATCCGTACCGATAAAAACGGAATCTATGACGGCGATGGCAACCACGCCCCGGATGGAATTTTGGGACCGCACCGCGAAAAGGAAGCCAGTTTTTATACCATAAAAGAAATCTGGTCGCCGGTTTATATAAACCCGCAACCGATAGATGCAAATTTTAACGGACAGATTTCTGTTGAGAACAGATACGCTTTTACCAATCTCAACCAGTGTACGTTTATGTGGAAGCTGGTTGCGCTTCCATCAGCAGGCAATAACATTACCAAAGCAACCATACAGGAAACCGGCTCGCCGGAAAAGCTTAGTCTTACACCGGGCGAAAAGGGAACGCTTGGTTTACAACTACCTGCCTCCTGGTTAAAAAGTGATGCACTGTATCTTACCGCGTTCGGACCGGATAAAAAAGAAATATTTACCTGGAGCTGGGCTGTTAAAACGCCGGAAAGCATTAATAAAAATGCACTTTCATTTAATACATCCACATCTGCCATAACAACTAAAGAAACGGGAAATTTAGTAAGCATAACATGCGATGGCGTAGTGTATTATTTTGATGCAACGACTGGGTACATTCAAAAAGTAGTAAAGCCAACAGGTGTCATTTCATTATCTGACGGTCCGGTTTTGGCGGGCGATAAAACAGAACTAAAACGATTTGCTCATCATGCCGAAAACGGGCAATACATAGTGGAAGCTGATTATGAGGGAAAAGAAACTTTACACGTACAATGGACGTTTACGAACGGGCATCCGGTGAAGCTGGCATATCAATATACGCAACAAAGCGATGCTGATTTTACCGGCATTACATTTAACTATCCCGAAGAAAAAATTACCGGTATGAAGTGGCTTGGCAGAGGTCCGTACCGGGTTTGGAAAAACAGGCTGAAAGGGCAGCGGTTTGGCGTGTGGCACAAAGCATACAACAATACCATTACCGGACAAACCTGGGATTATCCCGAATTTAAAGGCTATCACGCAGAAGTAAACTGGGTAATGATCGAAAATAAAGAATCGCCGTTTACCATTTACACTGCTGATAAAAATATGTATTTCCAAATGCTGCATCCGGCCAGAGAAATGGATGCGCTTAAAAACAACAATGTAGAACCGCCTTTTCCCGCAGGCAATATTGGTTTTTTAAACGCAGTCAGTGCCATCGGCACCAAATTTCATTCGGCAGAAACCATGGGACCGCAGGGTAAAAAAAATGAGACAAACGGGAAAGAAATAAAAGGCACGCTTTGGTTCGATTTTATTCATTCGGTCAGGTAATAATTTATTTTCTCAATCAACACAATCATGCAAACATTCTTTAAAAGGCAATTTGTCTCATTTCTTATTCCTTTCGTTTGTTGTATTATCTCATTCTCTTCTTGCAGTTCTGATAACGCAGGTTCGGATAAAAATAACGACTCGCTTACGTCTGCTCACAACGGAGATACGTCTGCCATTTTGTTAAATGCGCAGCAACTAACGAATCAGTTAGATGCGCCTACAGCTCTGGCTTTTCCGGGCAATGGAGACATTTGGGTAACGGAGCAAAAAGGCAAAATACGGGTGATCCGAAACGGGAAATTAACGGAAACGCCTTTGCTCGATCTGGCAGATAAAATGGTAAAAGTGAATGACGGTTACGAAGAGCGCGGCCTGTTAGATGTTACGATGCATCCCGGCTTTGCATCCAACAGAAAATTTTATGTCTTTTACAGTGCGCCATCAACACAAAAAAATTTGAATCACAAAGGTGTATTGGCAGAATACACATTGCCTGACGGTTCTGCGCCAATTGATCCTAACAGCGGACGCATTATTCTTACCCTTGAAGAGCCGGATGGCAATCACAACGGCGGCTGCATTCAATTTGGACCCGACGGTTATTTATACATTGGCTTTGGTGATGGCGGCGGACAAGGCGACAAGCATGGCGAATTTGGCAACGGACAAAAAATGGATACTTGGCTGGGAAAAATTTTGCGTATTGATGTCAATGCCAATTCCGGTTACATCGTACCCAAAGACAATCCGTTCGTTGGTAAACAAAATGTAAAACCCGAGATATGGGCGTATGGTTTCCGCAATCCGTACCGGTTTTCTTTTGATAAAGCTTCGGGACAATTGTTTGCCGGTGATGTGGGTCAGGATTTATGGGAAGAAGTGGACATTATTAAAAAAGGTGCAAATTACGGCTGGCGGTTAATGGAAGGAACGCACTGTTATAACCCGGCTACCGACTGTGATACGACCGGCATTACAATGCCGATAACAGAATACAGCCATAAAGTAGGCATATCCGTTATTGGAGGCTATGTTTATAATGGACAGCAAGTGCCGGTTTTAAAAGGGAAATATGTATTTGCCGATTGGGTAGGCAAAATGTTTTATCTGCAACAAACAGGAGACGCCTGGACAAGAGATACGCTTTCAATAAAAAATATGCCTGAAAACAAAAGAATAACAGCATTTGGAGAAGATCCTGCCGGAGAATTATACATCTTAACCAATCTCGAAAATGGGCCGGGACATATAACCGGAGGCGTTTATAAAATCATTGAAAACTAAACCATTATGAAGTTTACCCATTACTTTTTTCGGCTTTTACTTTTCTTTTCATTCGGCTTCCTGCTGTTGCTGCCAACAGCAGGAAAAAGCCAACAAACATTTTGCAACCCACTTAATATAAGTTACCGGTTTCAATTAACGAAGCCATCGCGGCGCACGGCAGCCGACCCGGTGATTGTTTTATATAAAGACAATTATTTTTTATTTGCGACCGCATCCGGCGGATACTGGTACTCAAACGACCTGCTACAATGGAACTTTATTACCACGAAAGACCTGCCGTTTGAAAAAGATGCACCATCCATATCCGTAATCAATGGCTCTCTTTATTACCTGCCTATGTCAAGCCATATCCTCTACAAAACAGATGATCCCGTTAGCGGGAAATGGGAAATATATAATAATTCTTTTCCACTCGCGGTAGGTGATCCGGATATGTTTCAAGATACAGACGGGAGGGTTTATATGTACTTTGGCACCACCAATAACGCTTACATGGAGGCAGTTGAATTAGACGTGAATAATAAGCTTACCCCCATAGGAAAGCCGGTTCAGGTGTTAAAGGGTAATCCTTTGGTACACGGATGGGAAAGACCGGGCGACTATAACACAAGCACGGAAAGCCCATGGACCGAAGCCGCGTGGATGACCAAACACAATGGAAAATATTATTATCAATACTCCGCACCAGGCACCCAGTATAAAAGCTATGCTGATGGATATTATATTTCTGACAAGCCGCTGGGACCTTTTACTTATGCTGAAAACAATCCGTTTTCGGCTAAGCCGGAAGGTTTTATCAACGGAGCTGGTCATGGGGCAACATTTATGGACAAGTATGGCAATTATTGGAATGTTGCCACCATGGTGATTTCTGTAAAAGACATATTTGAGCGTAGGTTGGGCTTATTTCCGGTAAGCTTTGATAAAGAAAATAATTTAATTGCCCATACCGGATTTGGCGATTATCCGATGGTGATGCCCGATCATAAGATAAAAGACGTCAGCGAGCTTTTTCCGGGTTGGATGCTGTTGTCTTACAAAAAAGCAGCTGAGGCATCTTCAAGTTTGGACAATCATCCTACATCTTTCGCTTTTGATGAGGAAATCAGAGATTACTGGAGCGCCAAGACCGGTGATAAAGGCGAATGGTTAAGTATAGATATTGGTGAAATGGCTATCATTAAAGCCGTGCAACTGAATTTTGCCGAAAACAATACGCAGCTTTTTGGTCGTGACAGCATTTTAGCCCAGCAATATTTATTGGAGTATTCAGCCGATAACAAAAACTGGAAAACATTGGTAGATAAAACAACAAATACCGAAGACCTCACGCATCAGTATCACGTAATAAAAACGCCTGTAAAAGCCAGGTATTTAAAAGTAACCAACTATCGGGTGCCGGGTGGCATGTTCGCAATTTCAGGTTTCCGGGTGTTTGGAACAGGCACGGGTAAAAAGCCAGCAAAAGTAGCCTCCTTTGAAGCCGTAAGAGATGCAAACGATCCGCGCAATGTTACACTCACCTGGAAAAAGCAGGCTAATGCTATCGGATATAACATCAGGTTTGGTATCGAAAAAGACAAATTAAACCGCGTATATCAGGTTTATGATGATACAAAAGTTACCATCCGGAGCTTGAATAAAGATCAAAAATACTGGTTCGCGATAGATGCTTTTGGCGAAAATGGGGTTACCCGGGGCAATGTTCAGTAAAGCATCCGATTTTTAGGAATATTATAAAATTACCATCACCATGAAGCTATTTTTTAAATTTACGAGTTCTCTTTTTTTACTTTCCGTATTAGCGATTCAGGCAATTGCGCAAGACAAAAACTTTGACCTTTCATCGCCAGACGGGCGCATAAAAGTATCCGTCAGCTTAGGTGATAAAATCTATTACACCGTATCGGATGACAACAAAGAATTGTTTACCAAAAACCATGTAGCTCTTGCATTAAAAGATGCAGTTCTCGGCGATAATCCCAGGCTTATTTCTGCAAAAAAGAAAAAAGGTGACGAAACAATAACGCCTTATGTTTCTTTGAAATTTTCGACCGTTACAAGCCGTTATAACGACCTTTTAATGACTTTTAAAGGTGATTACGCGGTTGAGTTTCGTGCCTTTGATGATGGCATCGCCTACCGTTTTATTACCAATAAAAAAGATAGCGTGGAAGTTATGGATGAAGATTTTGCCATTCATTTTCCGGAAGAGGATACGCTGAACCTGCAGCAGGTTGGCGGATTTAAAACTGCCTATGAGGAGCCTTATACGCACATTGCCTCAACCGACTGGAAACCGGATGATAAGATGTCAACATTGCCCGTTTTAATCAGTACCAAAAGCGGCTCAAAAATTTTGATCAGTGAATCTGATGTAACTGATTATCCGTGTATGTTTCTCAAAAGCAGCGGGGATAACGGTGCCGAAAGCACTTTTCCCAAAGTACCGCTGGAATTTGGTCCTGATGGAGATCGTAGTTTGAAAATTGTAAAGTCAGCAGACTATATCGCTAAAACTGCCGGTAACCGCGCATTTCCGTGGCGATACTTTGTGATAACACATGACGACAGACAATTGATGGAAAACACCATGACGCTGAAACTTGCGCCTAAAAGTGTAATCGCCGATCCGTCTTGGGTAAAACCGGGACAGGCAAGCTGGGAATGGTGGAACGGTGCCACGCCTTATGGCCCTGATGTAAATTTCGTGTCGGGTTTTAATACCGACACGTATAAATATTTCATTGATTTCGCATCCAAATACGGCGTGTCTTATATCGTAATGGACGAAGGCTGGGCGAAAAGTACCACCGACCCTTTTACGCCCAATCCCAATGTTGATGTGCACGAAATAATCCGCTATGGAAAAGAAAAAAACGTAGGCGTGGTGTTATGGCTTACGTGGCTCACCGTTTACAATCACATGGATTTGTTCAAGACGTTCAGTGACTGGGGCGTAAAAGGAGTAAAAATTGACTTTATGGATCGCAGTGATCAATGGATGGTGAATTACTATGAGAGCGTAGCCAAAGAAGCGGCAAAGTATCACGTGTTTGTTGACTTTCACGGCGCATTTAAACCCGGCGGGCTGGAGTATAAATATCCCAACCTCATCTCTTACGAAGGCGTAAGAGGCATGGAACAGATGGGTGGTTGCACACCCGACAACAGTGTTTATTTTCCTTTCATGCGCAATGCTGTTGGACCGATGGATTACACACCCGGCGCCATGTTGAGCGCGCAGCCGGATGCCTATTGCTCGCAACGTCCGAACTCGGAGAGCATCGGTACGCGCGCTTACCAGATGGCTTTGTTTGTTGTTTTTGAAAGCGGCATTCAAATGCTGGCAGACAATCCAACCCTGTATTACCGCAATCCCGATTGCACGGAGTTTATCACTTCTGTTCCCACCACGTGGGACGAAACAAAAGCGCTGGCTGCAGATGCCGGGCAAATAGCAGTTGTTGCAAAACGAAAAGGCAATACCTGGTTCATCGGCGGCATTACCAACAGCAAAGAAAAAACGAGAGAAGTAGAACTCAACTTTGATTTTCTCCAGAAAGATAAAACCTATACGATGACTTATTTTGAAGATGGCATCAATGCCGGCAGACAGGCAATGGATTACCGCAAGAAAACGATGCCCGTAAAAGCGGGCGATACAATGACAATTACAATGGTCCGGAACGGTGGCTTTGCGGCTATATTAAAATAAGCCAGGTTCCGTCATTTACAACAGGTAATTTTTCTTATTGCAGCAGACGGTGTTTACAGTAACCGATAGCAACCATAACATGAATGGCGATTTTAAATAAACCGATGATAAAAAACTTATACGTGCTTTTACAGGTGATTAGCTGCACATTTGCTGCCTCTGCAAAGGATTATCCGGCTTCTTTGTTTGGCATTGATGCATCGGGAACGGTTCTCAATACGCGCTCTATTCAGTTTGGCATTGATTACATTAGTGAAAGCGGAGGCGGCAGATTGGTATTTCCAACAGGAAAATATCTTACCGGCACACTGTATATAAAATCAGACGTAACAATAGAAATAGAAGAAGGCGCGGTGTTACTAGGTTCCGTAAATCCGTTTGATTATGACAGACAAAACATACCTTTTGATAACAATAAAGCTACCTCAACAGCTTTAATTTTTAGTGTAAATGAAAAAAATATAGGCATTACCGGTAAAGGAGTGATTAACGGGCAGGGCAAAGAGCTCGCAGCAAACATATCGGACATGGTAAAAAAAGGTTTTATCAAAGATGCCTCCGTTAGCCGCCCGGGGGAAGAAAACCGACCTATGATCATTCATTTTTACAAATGCAATGGAGTGACTATTTCAGGAATCACTTTTAAAAATTCAGCTTGCTGGGTTGAATGTTACAACCAATGTAAAAACATTACGATAGAAAGCATAACAGTAGATAGCAAAGCGTTTTGGAACAACGACGGAATAGATTTGGTGGATTGCGAAAACGGCACAGTCAGACACTCTCATTTTGACTGTAATGATGATGGTATCTGTCTGAAATCGCTGGATGCCGGTTTGCTGAACCATCATATCAGGATAGAGAACAACACCATCACTTCCGGTGCCAGCGGCATCAAGTTCGGCACTGCTTCGCATGGCGGCTTTAGCGATATTCATATCATCAGCAACACTGTTTTTGACACCTATCGTTCTGTGCTTGCTCTGGAAGCGGTGGATGGAGCGGTTATTGAAAATATTGAAGTGGACAGCCTGCGCGGAACAAATGTTGGCAACGCTATTTTTTTACGCTTAGGTGCGCGTTCCGGCGACCGTAAAAGCACACTCAACAATGTATCCATTCAACAGGTATCGGTTGTCATACGGCAGGAAAAAACGCCTGTCATGGTTGCGCCTGCCATCATCATCGCGGGTTTGCCGGACCAGTTTATTTCTGGCATCAGGTTTAAAAATATAACCGTTACCGTTCCCGGCAGCGTCATTGAAAATGCTGCCAGAATTTCGGATCAAGCGGTTCATGCCGTTCCCGAAAAGCCCGGCGATTATCCTGAATTTTCCATGTTTGGCGACCTGCCTGCCTGGGGCGTTTATATTCGTCATGCCCGCGACATTCAGTTTTCAAATCTTTCTTTATCCACTATCAAATCAGAGGTTAGAAATGCTGTTGTGTTAGATGATGTTCATCAGGGCACCTTTAGAAAAATAAGTGTTGACGAACCGAAACACAAAAAGAAGATATACTCGTATCATTCATCCGGTATTTCTTTTAAATAAAATGAATCAAATGCTATGAGCCATTTAAAAAAAATATTCAGCTATCATTCTTTTCTCCCTGTTCAGTTCGTACTGATATTACTCGTTGGTATTCGTTATCAATCTATCGCACAAATCGTTACACCAGGCAGCAATCAGCAAGCCGCACCCGATACATTGTCGGGAAACGGAGCTAAACAGTTCGACTTTTTTTATGCCGGCGAAAGCAAAGAGCGGAATATGTATATCGTTCGCAATGGCAGGATAACGTGGTCGTACACAGACACCACCGGCAGAGGCGAGATCAGCGATGCCATATTAATGAAAAACGGGAACATCTTGTTTGCTCACCAGTTTGGCATTACGTTAATCAACAGGAACAAAAAGGTGCTTTGGAACTATGATACGCCCGAAGGATGCGAAACACATACGGCGCAATTCATTGGCAACGACCGCGTCATTTTTGTTCAGAACGGCAACCCTGCCAAAGTGATTGTGATGAACATCCGCAGCAATGCAATTGAAAAAGAATTTGCCATCCCTTCAAGCACTGGTGTTCACGGGCAGGTAAGACATGCAAGATTAACGGCAGCCGGCACTTATGTAATAGCATTGATGAGTTTGGGAAAGATTTGCGAATTTGATGTTAACGGGAAAGTGCTTTTGTCGCTCGATGTGCCGGACGTTTGGTCGGCTGTTCCCTTACAAAACGGCAACCTGCTGGTAGCAAGTAATCAAGGCTTTGTCAGGGAAATAAACCGCAGTGGCGATATTGTCTGGGATTATCCGTTAGCCGGCATTTCCAGGTATAAAATAACAAATCCGCAGTTGGCAACCCGGCTGCCAAACGGGAATACACTCATCAACAACTGGTTCAATCAATGGAATAGCCACCTTGACTCCGGCAATGCACCGGTACAAGCCATAGAAGTTACGCCTGATAAAGAAATTGTATGGGCGCTTCGTTCATGGAAAGAGCCCCTGAACCTGGGTCCATCTACCACCATTCAAATACTGAATAATCCCGGCAATACAAACGGGCATGTACATTTTGGTGAGATAAGGTAGTTAACAACAATTGAACGTAAAAGCAATAAAAATAATGCCGGTTAAGGGTTGATCGGTAAGATGAAGACTGAAATTGATGTTCTGTAGGGATTCCTGATTTTGAATGTTTTAGTGTGATAATTAAACAAGTACTGCCCGGTATTTCTATATCGGGCATGTTTTATACTAAGCTTACAAAATAGAACTGCCGAAACTCTTTAAAAATGATTGCCTTTTAAAACATGATTAACGGATGAACAATGATAATCTTTCCGGCATTTATTTCTTTTTTAAAGCTTGCATGAACTGCATGGGCGACTGACCAAATTCTTTTTTAAACGCTCTTGAAAAATTAGAGCTGCTTTGCATACCTATTTTATCTACTACTTCACCAATAGATACACCTTCGTGCGTCATCAGATAAACGGCTTTTTTTAAACGGATGGTTCTTATAAATTCTCCAACCGACTGATTTGAAATGCTTTTTATTTTTTGATACAGCTTGGTTCGGCTGATATGTAACTGTTTGCAGAGAAATTCAACATCCAACTCTGCATCCTCTATATTTTCGTCAATAATATGCAGAAGCTCCTGAAGAAATTCTTTGTCTTTTTCCGATTGAACCAATTCTGTGGCTTCCGCCAGATAGTTGTTGTTGTATCTCTGTTTCAGCTTTTCGCTTTGCTCAAAAATATTATGAACCGTCAGCAGCAAAAGATCAATGCTTAGCGGTTTGGAAAAATAAAAATCGGCTCCGGATTCCATTCCTTCAATTTTAGTATCCAGGGCATCTTTTGCAGAGAGAATGATAAAAGGAATATGGCTTGTTTCAAAAGTTTGTTTGCATATTTTGCAAAGTTCAATGCCATTCATGCCGGGCATCATCACATCACTTATAATTACATCCGGAACTTTTTCTTTGGCTGTTTCAAGGGCCGCATTTCCATCCTGTGCCTCATAAATATGATACTGCTTTTCAAATGCGCCTTTCAAAAAATTGCGTAACTCCTGGTTGTCATCAACCAGCAGAATGTGTTTATTGGTTTTATAATCTACGGGCGTTATATTATTTTTAGTAACGGGTAATGGCAAAAGAGTAGCATTATCAACCACTTCAAGCTGAGCTTCAGGTTCTGCTTGTAAAGCCGTTTTCTCCAGGTTGTCATAATTATCTTCACCCCACGGAATGCCAATGATAATTTCTGTTCCCTTGTAACGTTCACTATACACATAAATATCGCCTTTGTGCAATTGGGTGAGGCTTTTTACAAGAGCCAATCCTACGCCCGATCCCAAATGGTTTTTGCTGATGCGGTAATATCTGTCAAAAATTCGGGTGATGGACTCTTTCGAAATGCCAATTCCTGAATCTGCAATCCGGAAATAAATGTATCGTTCGGCACGATGCGCTTCATATAACAATTGAAATCTGTTATGAAAAGATGCCCTAAAGCTTTTCATGTCAAAAAACACTTCAAAGCTTATCTGTCCGTTTATACCTGTATATTTAAAGGCGTTGCTTAACAGATTAAAAAGAATTTTTTCGAGTATCTGACTATCAAACAAGCCTGTTACCGGCAGGTTTGGGTTGGCATCAACAGAATCAATCATTTTAAAATCAATGTCCTTGCTGATTGCCAGATTTTGAAATTCCAACGCCAGATTTTTGCAGAACTGATTGATGATTACAGGCTGTACCCGAAGTTTTACAACACTGTCGGAAACCTTTTTAAAATTCATCAGTTCACTAATCAGATTCATCAACCGTTTTGCATTTTTCTGCATAAGCTGATACGAATGAGTTAAGGCAGCATCTTTATTCTGATTGATTAAATTCTCCAGCGGACCCAATATTAAGGTAAGAGGTGTGCGAAACTCGTGGGAAACGTTGGTAAAAAATACCAGTTGCTGCTGATAAAGCTCTTCCTGGTGCCTGTGCATTTCTTCCCTTTTTTCTTCGTCAATTCTGCGAATGGCAATCTCTCTTTTCAGCCGGTACCATCTTGCCTGATAGAAATAAATTCCCAGAAGTGCGGAAACAATTAATAACGCATAAATGGTTTTGGCAACATCAGATTTCCACCACGGTGGTGTGATAATGATAGTGATCTGAGCGGCATTTTTACTCCACACGCCATCGTTATTTGTGGCTTCAACTACAAACCGGTAATTGTTGTAATCAAGATTGCTGTAGGCTGCACTGGAATGGCTTCCGTCCGTATATCTCCAATTCTTATCGAACCCGGTAAGCTTGTAACGATACCTGCATTTTAACGGATTAGCGAAATGCATGGCAGAAAAATAAATAACAAAGTTGTTTTGCCGGTAACTAAGATTCAGATTTTTACAGTAGCTGATAGCCTGGCTGATAGAATTTTGAAACGAATCGGAATTTCCAAGATGCGGCAATTTATTATTGATCAAAATATCGGTAAATACAGGGCGTGCTTCTATTCTGTTCGTTTTAATCTGATCGGGATAGAAATAATTCAGTCCGTTAATACCTCCGAAATATAACCGTCCATCGGCTCCTTTATAAGAAGAGCCAACTTTAAAACTATTGCCTTGCAGTCCGTCGTTTTTATCATACTTTACCAATGCCCCGGTTTTTGGATGTAAGCATTCCAATCCGTTTCCTCCTATCCAGATATTCCCGTTACTGTCAATTTCCAAACTTTCCACATCATTAAAAATCCCGTAATCGCCGGTGTATGATTTTACGTTGTAAGAATTATTTTTTGTTTGCAAGGAAAGACGGTTCAAGCCTCCTCCCATCGTTCCTATCCAATATGTGCTGTCATTTTGTTTACAAACCGGGTAGGTGTAATTGGAGCTAAGCGAATTGGGGTCAGATGTCGCCTGGTAGGTAAATGTTTCCGTAATGTTGCCTTTGGCATCAACTTTTATTCGTTTTAATCCATGCGTGCTGGAAACGAATAGCTGAGGTTTGTTTTTATCGGGAAGAATAAAATAACCTTCGTCATAATAGTTAACGTGATAATTATTTTGGTTGTCTTTCCATATTACGCCAAACTGATTCACATGATTGCCGAACCAGATGTTCCCATAACAATCTTTCGCTAACGTTTCAATTATATAAGTTGGAAATTGATTGTAGCCCTGTGGTTTCCACAACTCTTTTCCACCCGGTTTTAGTATCTCAATACCGGCAGCGCTTCCGATCCATAAATTATGATCGTCATCAAACGTGAGTGATGAGATGATATCGCTTTTCAATGTAACCGGCGATGTATGGGTATTATAATGAATAAATGTTTGCGTTTTTATGTTATACAGGTTCAAACCTTCAGCTTGCGTTCCAACCCAAAGACTATCGCCGTCTTCCAGTACCGAACGGATATGGTTGCCGCTAAGCGAGTTTGCATTTTCCGGGTTGTGCTGAAGTGTATAAAACAGTTTTTCATTCAGGTCGCAATAGTTTACGCCGCCGCCGAATGTGCAAACCCATAAACATTGTGAACGATCAATAAATATTTTGTTTATTGAGTTTGACTGTAAGCTGTGCAGGTAACTTCTGTTGCTTATGGTTTGCACAAAGCTCAGGTTATGGTTCAGCCGTATCAGACCGGTTCCTGTATTTACCCAGTAATTGTAATTGTTATCTTCTGTCATGTTTATGATGTAGCTGTCATCAGGGCAAACAAATTGTTTGGTTACATTCATGCTTTGGCTGATACTTGAGCCGGCAGAACCTGGCTTTATGCTTATCAGATATAGTTTATTGCCGCTTGCTAACAAAAGATTGCCCTGCTTATCAAAAAAAATCTTCGAAAAGTATTCACCAGATACTCCTGTTATGTGCACCTTTTCAAATTTTTTATTGTTCAATCTCCACACACCTTTGTTACTCGTCAGGTAAAGCATACCTTTTTTATCGGGCGTCATATCTGAAAACTGAACATTCGCCGGTGCAGGCAATTGTTGTTCTTCGGCAGAAGTATCGCTAATCAAATAAAGCCGTAGCTGTGTTCCGTTCAAACCATAAAGCAGGTTTCCGGCAGGCTTGTAGAGTTTTTGAAAAATCGAATTCGCCTTGTTACGAGGGTCTTTAAAATCAATATATTTTTCCAGTTTTGTATAAAAGCACTGCAATCCGTCTTCTGTACCCAACCAGATATTACCGGAACCGTCCGGATAAAGGCAGGTAATACGATTTCTAAAAGCATTATTTACGGGTAAGTCTTTGTTGTAAAACTTTTTTAGGGAATAACCATCATACCGATTCAATCCAAAATAAGTAGCTATCCAGATATAACCCTGCTCATCCTGTGCGATATCATTTGCATCTGTATGAGACAATCCTTCGTCAACGGTGAGATAATTAAA
The DNA here is from genome assembly GCA_965219515.1 of Ilyomonas sp. GTDB lineage: Bacteria > Bacteroidota > Bacteroidia > Chitinophagales > Chitinophagaceae > Ilyomonas. The sequence goes on along the minus strand of OZ244776.1, from coordinate 2,985,931 downwards.
TTTATAAGGATAAGGCTGACATAAGCTGAGTTGAATGCCAAGGCAGTTCATAAATAAAAAAACAAATAAGGCTTTCAGGCAATCCTTCGGTTTCAACAAAAAAGAGTTTAATTTTTCGCAATCTGGCAATACTCGCTGAATAATTAGAAAAATAAAAGTAATAAAATTTTAAGCGTTCCTTTTCTGTTTGAACGATAAACGATTGCAGCATCAAAGTTTGTTTTTATTAAACGGCATTCGTCTTTCCTTCTACAGCATTTAAGTTTCTTGTAATCAAAATGCCAAGCATAGAATTTGAAAACTGAAACTTAAATTTTAAGAATGATAAAACAACAAAATGTACTTGATGTAAAGAAAAATGTATGTTTTAGACTATGATAAAGGCGATTTAATAAGAGTTTTGTGTTGCTATAATTATTTTATTATAATTTTATATTAAATTTAAATTAGAATTTAAACTTAGTTTTGAAAAACGAATGAAATGAATTAGTAAAAAACAAAGTAACTAATTATGAATAAACATGACAAAGGACCTTAAATGCTACTGATTAAATAAAATATTGATTTGCCATATCAATTTTCTTTCATTTTCTGCTTGCTTTGCGATTTTCATATTATTTAAATGCTAACTGCCATGAAAAACATTTGCCATGCATTCCACAGTTTTAGTGTTGCTATCTAATATTTATTTCATACAGTTATCATTAATCTTTAAGTGTTTGTCTCAATAAATTTAAGTGTTTGTCTCAATAAAATTGATAACTGAATTTTCTGTTTAAAAAAAATCACAAACTGTTATGAAGAATTCTATTTTGAAAAGGATGAAGTTAATTTCTGTCTTGCTGTTGCTTTTCACTTCGATTGCTTCTACGCTCTCCGCGCAGTCGTTATCTGTAAAAGGGCGGGTAACCAACGAAAAATCGGAAGCTGTGCCCAACATTTCCATCGTGGTAAAAGGTACAACTAACGGTACCACTACCGATGACGGCGGAAACTTTCTGATTAAAGTTCCCAACAGCAATTCGGTGCTTGTTTTTTCCTCCATCGGTTACGATTCTCAGGAAGTAACCGTAGGAAATCAGTCAACCATCAATGTTGTTTTAAAAGCCGGCGAAGCCGGAAAGTTAAACGAAGTGGTGGTAGTTGGTTATGGTACGCAAAAGAAAATTACCGTAACAGGCGCCGTAGTTCAGGTAAAAGGCGCCGAACTTGAAAAATCGCCGGTTGTTAATCTTTCCAATTCGCTGGCAGGTCGCTTACCCGGCGTAACGGCCATACAGGCAAGCGGCGAGCCGGGTTACGATGGATCGGCAATTCGCATACGAGGCAATAATACATTGGGAAATAGCACGGCTTTAATTGTCATAGATGGCATTCCTGATCGGGTGGGCGGGTTAGACCGTATTAATCCGGCTGAAATTGAAACCTTTTCTGTTTTGAAAGACGCTTCGGCTGCCATTTACGGAGCCAGAGCAGCCAATGGTGTTATTCTGATTACCACCAAGCGTGGCAAATCGGGAAAGCCGGTTTTATCTTACGGCTTTAATAAAGGTTGGGCGCAACCCACCGTTATTCCAAAGCTGATGGATGCGCCGCAATATGCAACCGCAAACAACGAACTGGTTTTGTTTAATTCTATTCCTGCCGATCAATGGACGGCTGCGTGGCAGGCTTTTACAACAACCGGCACATACACGCGCACTGATAATGGCGCTACCGTTGATGCAGCTTACAAACCTGATGACATAAAAAAATATGCAGATGGCTCTGACCCCTGGGGTCATCCGAACACGGATTGGTTTAACGATGCCTTAAAAACCTGGTCGCCGCAGGAAAAACATGATATTCAGGTAAGCGGCGGATCAGAAAATGTAAGGTTTCTGGCATCGCTGGGATATTTAAATCAGGATGGCTATTATAAAAATTCAGCTACCGGTTACAAGCAATACGATTTGCGACTAAATCTTGACGTGAAGGTGAATAAGTTTATCAATGTTCAATTAGGCGTAGCCGGTCGTGAAGAATATCGGTTTTATCCTACCGAAAGCGCGGGTTCTATTTTTAGAATGCTGATGCGCGGCAAACCAACTGAGCCGGAAATATGGCCTAACGGATTGCCCGGACCAGATATTGAAAATGGTCAGAATCCGGTGGTGATTACAACAAACCAAACCGGCTATAATAAAGACAAACAGGATTATGTGCAGACTAACGGTAAACTTGAAATTAATATACCGGGTGTAGAAGGCTTGAAAATTTCGGGAACGGCATCGCTCGACAAATTTTACCGCAATTATAAAATATGGCAAACGCCATGGTACCTGTATTTCTGGAATAAGGTAGATTATGAACCCGATGGCGTAACGCCATTGCTTACCAAATCTATCCGATCTACATACAGCGACCCGCGTATGACGTTGTTCAATGAAAACAGACTCAATATTCTGGTGGGCGGCAACATTAACTACGATAAAAAAATCGGAGATCATACCATCAACCTGCTGGCTGCCGTAACCCGCGAAACGGTACACGATGATAACTTCAGCGCTTTTCGTCGTTATTTTATTTCGCCGCTTGTTGATCAGTTGTTCGCCGGCGGCGATCAGCAGAAAGACAATTCGGGTGTTGGTTACGACCGTGCCCGGTTAAGCTATTTTGGTCGTGTTGCCTACAACTACAAAGAAAAATATCTCGCCGAATTTTTATGGCGCAGCGATGGTTCTTATATTTTCCCCAAGCAGGATCGTTTCGGATTTTTTCCGGGTATTTTGGCTGGCTGGAATATCTCGCAGGAAAACTTTTTCAGAAATAACGTAAGCTTTATTAATTATCTTAAGCTAAGAGGTTCTTATGGACAATTGGGCAACGACCAGGTTTTTTATAACAATGTATTGCAGGAGTACAAGTATTTGAACACAAATAGCTTTTCAACTTATGTACTCGACGATCAGGTTGAAAAATCGTTGTATGAAACGCAGTTGCCAAATCCGAATTTTACGTGGGAAAGAGCAAAAAATTCCGACATCGGACTCGAAGGCGCTTTGCTTAAAAATAAACTCAATTTCAACTTTGATTATTTTTATAACAAAAGAACTGAGATTTTATGGCAGCGAAACGGTTCTACGCCAAGCAGCGTTGGCGTTACATTGCCACCGGAAAACTTTGGAAAAGTTGAAAACAAAGGCTGGGAATTTTCGCTGGGTTATAATGGTAAGGCAGGCGATTTTTCTTATTCGGTTAGCGTAAACGGCGGATATGCCAAAAACAAAATTCTCTTTTACGACGAAGCACCCGGCGCACCGGCCTGGCAGAGAGCTACCGGCAAGGGCTTTGGCAGTTTGGGAGTAAATTTTCTTACTTATCAGTATGACGGCGTGTTTAAAGATCAGGCGGATATTGACAAAGAAACCCTTGATTACAGCAGTGTTGCCAATAACCTTCGCCCCGGCGATATGAAATTTAAGGATATTAACGGCGATGGAAAAATAAATGGCGACGACCAAACCCGGCTGGATAAAAATACAGATCCAAAATTCACCGGTGGTCTCAATATCAATCTTAGTTACAAAAACTTCGATTTATCCGTTCTATTTCAGGGAGCTACCGGCGGCTTGCTTTTCATTGGTACCGAATCGGGCGATATTGGTAATTATCTGGAATACAGTTGGGATCATCGGTGGAGCGTAGAAAATCCAAGCAGTGTAGATCCCCGCCTTGCCAACCGCGGCGATACCTATTACACAGGTGGCGGCTACGGCCGAAATTCCTACTGGTTAAAAAACAGCGATTATCTGAGACTAAAAAATATAGAGCTTGGATATAACCTGCCGCCTGCGCTGGGTAAAAATGCCGGCATCAGCAATTTAAGACTGTATGTAAACGCTTATAATCTTGTTACGTGGGATAAATTAAAAATCTACGATCCTGAATCCAGAAATGGCAACGGTCAGTATTATCCGCAGGCAAGAGTTTTAAATGCAGGCGTAAGAGTAACATTTTAAAAATAGTAACCATGAAAAAGTTAGTAAAGAACATAGGAATAATTATTATTTTACTGTGCTTGTTTAATGCGTGCAGTAAAGGCTTTCTTGATACAGAGCCGCTTGACCAGGTTCCTTCTACAACCGTATGGACGGATGGCGCTCTGGCCGCTGCGTTCGTGAACGGTATTTATAATGATAATAATACACAAGGGTTAGGCATGGGCGGCTTTGAGGAGCAAATGCTGGCTTCTTTAAGTGATGAAGCTATATTTACCCATGCCGGCAGAGGCATTAGCACCATTAACGAAGGCTTGCTTAGTCCGTCAGACCAGGGATGGGTAAGCGGTACGTATGATTACGGCGTAATGTATAAAAAAATCAGGGCTGCCAACAGCGCCTTGGAAAACCTGGCTACCGCTACGTTTGATGATACGCAATTGAATGATCGCCTGCGTGGGGAAACGCATTTTCTGCGAGCCTATTATTATCAGCAGCTTCTTCGTTATTACGGGGCAATTCCGCTCATATCTAAAACTTACGGACTGGGCGAAGACTATACAATTGCCAGAAACACGTATGAAGAATGCGTAAATTATATAATAAGCGATTGCGATAGCGCTGCCATGCTGCTTGACGGAAAAAAAGGTCTTGGCACAGGGCGGGCAACCAAAATAGCATCCTTGGCGCTAAAATCGCGGGTGTCGCTTTACGCTGCCAGCGATTTGCACGATATACCTACGGCAAAAGCAAAATCTGCTTTGATAGCTTCTTATTCCAATCCTGAATTTTTAGGTTATGTAAGCGGCGATCGCACTGCGCGCTGGCAGGCAGCCAAAGATGCGGCAAAAGCGGTGCTGGACGAAGGTGGCGGCGGATATAAATTAGACCTGAGCGCACCCGCTACCAAAGAAGAAGCCATTCAGAATTACCTTTCTATTGCCATGGGCGGTGGCAGCAAAGCTTCCGGAATTGATGTATCTGCTGCAAAAGAATTACTATTCGAAAGAGAATTTTCGCCGCAGAAAGATGAATATGCCGGCATTTATGTTGGGTTGGCAAACGGACCGAACGGCTACCACAACTGGGCAGGAAATGCACCCATTCAGGAGCTGGTAGACGATTATGAAATGATGGACGGAACCAAATTTAGCTGGAGCGATGCTGACAAAAAAGCAGCACCTTACGACAACAGAGATCCTCGTTTTTACGCCTCCATTATGTATGACGGCTCTGAATGGAAACCAAGAGACAAGATTTCCGGTAACGTTGACCCGGTGAACCAGATACAGACAGGTCAATACCAGGTAGCAGGCGGTATGATTCCAGGCCTTGATACGCGGCAAAGCAGCATCGAAAACTGGAATGGTAGCTGGACGGGTTATTATATGAGAAAGTTTATTGACCCTGATCCAAATATCGTTGATAATACAACGCGCCAGTACATTCCCTGGCCATTTTTCCGATATACAGAAGCCGTATTTAACTATGCGGAAGCTTGTATCGAATTGGGTCAGGAAGCCGAAGCAATAGCTTGGCTGAATAAAATCCGGTATCGTGCCGGTATGCCCGCGCTTACTCAATCGGGCGATGCTTTAAAGCAGGAATATAGAAATGAACGGCGTGTTGAAATGGCGTATGAAGAACAACGCTATCATGATACGCGCCGGTGGATGATTGCGCCAGCTACTTTAAGCAGAAAAACGGTTTATGTTAACGTCGTTGGTATGTTAAAAGAAGGTCAAATGGCAGCTTCGCCTTATAAACACGATGAAACAAAATACAATTATACTTACACACCTACCGAGGTAAATTCGCTCGAAAACCGGCAATGGGTTGATAAAATGTATTTCCGGCCACTTAGCCGGGATGAAATAAACAGAAACGGACTGCTGGTTCAAAATCCGGGGTACGATCAGTAGCCGGTAATTATCCTCTAAACAATCCCCATTTTAAAAATCAGTGCCGGTAGCTACCGGCACTGATTTTAAGTTTAATATCTTTCCATTCTAATTTTTTTCGCACTTGCAACGTTGTACTCAATTGTCATTCGGCTCTTTCTTGTTTCTTCTGGGTATTACTCTTTTTTCGGGCTGTTCTAATAACGAAGCTGATAAGAACGCTTTAAAAAACGAAAATCCGGTATTTGAATCATTGCCTGCTGAACAAACGGGCATCAGTTTCAACAACGAAATCAAAGAAAGCCTGAACATGAATGTGCTGATGTATGAATATTTCTACAACGGCGGCGGCGTGGCGGCGGGTGATGTAAATGGCGATGGCTTAGCCGATATTTATTTTTCGGGCAATATGACTGATAACGCGCTTTATCTGAACAAAGGCAAAATGAAGTTTGAAGACATAACCGAACTGGCCGATGTTGCAGGCAGAGCCGGTCCCTGGAAAACCGGCGTAACCATGGCGGATGTAAACGGCGATGGCTTGCTCGATATCTATGTTTGCTATTCGGGCAAACTGAGTGTTGCCAAACGCGTTAATCAATTGTTTATCAATCAGGGAAATGATAAGCAGGGCGTTCCTTCTTTTCGGGAAGAAGCGGCTGAATATGGTCTGGCAGATTCTTCATTCAGCACGCAGGCTTACTTTTTTGATTACGACCGTGATGGCGATCTTGATATGTTGCTGCTCAACCACAATCCCAGTTCATTGCCGGTGTTAGATGCCGTAAGCACGGCAGAGGAGTTAAAACAAACCGACCCGTACATTGGAACCAAGCTCTACCAAAACGACAACAACACATTTAAAAATGTAACGCAGGCAGCCGGCATCAGCAGTTCGGCATTAACCTACGGACTGAGCGCTGGCATTGCCGATTTGAATAACGACGGATGGCCTGACATGTATATCTGTGACGATTATACCGTACCCGATTATTTATACATCAATAATAAAAATGGAACCTTTACCGATGTAAAAAAAACCGCATTGGGTCATACCACGCATTTTGGAATGGGTAACGATGTAGCCGACATCAACAATGATGGTTTGCCCGATATTCTTTCGTTAGACATGCTGCCCGAAGACAACCACCGCCAGAAAATGCTGATGGCGCCCGATAACTACGAAAAATTCGATCTGATGCTTGCCAGCGGTTTTTATTATCAGTACATGCGCAATATGCTTCAGGTAAACAATGGCAACGGTACGTTCAGCGAAATCGGCCAACTGTCCGGCATCTCCAATACCGACTGGAGCTGGGCGGCTTTGTTAGCCGATTACAACAACGATGGCTGGAAAGATTTGTTTGTTACCAATGGCTATACGCGCGATTACACCAACATGGATTTTTTAAAATACATGAATGACTATATTCAAAACAACAGCGGCGATGTACGGCGGCAAAACGTGCTCGACCTGGTGCAAAAAATTCCGTCCAGCGACGTAAAAAATTATCTCTTTAAAAACAATGGCAACCTGACATTTACCAACGAAAGTGCCCGCTGGGGAATCAACGAAGCTTCCAACAGCAACGGCGCTGCCTACGCCGATTTGGACAACGATGGCTTTCTCGACTTAATCGTAAACAACATAAATAAACCGGCTTTCATTTACCATAATATTTCTAACCAAAACAACAACAGAAAATATTTGCAGATAAAGCTGGCTGGCGCAAATAAAAATACGCAGGGCTTGGGTGCCAAAGTGTTTGTATATGCAAAAGGAAAAATGCAGTATCAGGAACAGATGCCTTCGCGCGGTTTTCAATCTTCCGTATCGCCAATTCTTCATTTTGGTTTGGGCGATAACAGCGTTATAGATTCGCTGCGCATAGTTTGGCTAAGCGGAAGACAGCAATTGCTGCGCAACGTAAGCGCAAACCAGTTATTGACGTTGCAGGAAAAAAAGGCTGATGCGCCGTATCAATATCAATCGCCTGCCGATACATGGTTCGCCGAAACAAAATCACCGGTTGCTTTTCAGCAGCCAGCCAGTGTGATCAACGATTTTAAACGTCAGCCGTTGCTGGTAAATCCGTTGTCTTTTTCCGGACCGTGCATGGCAAAAGCCGATATAAACGGCGATGGTTTGGAAGATATTTTTATTGGTGGCGAAGCCGGTCAGCCTGCCATATTATTTATTCAGCAAAAAAATAAAACATTTACCGCCCATCCGCAACCTGCTTTTGAAGCTGATAAAATGAGCGATGATGCCGATGCCGTTTTTTTCGATGCAAACGGCGATGGCTTTACAGATTTGTATGTTGCCGGTGGCGGCTATCATAATTTTGAGCCGGATGATGCGCTGCTGCAAGACCGTTTGTATCTCAACGATGGAAAGGAAAACTTTACAAAATCGGCAGATGCGTTGCCGCAAATGCGCAGCAGCAAAAGTTGCGTGCGGGTAAGCGATATAAACGGCGATGGGCATCCCGATGTTTTTGTTGGCGGCAGGGTGGTGCCGGGCAGCTATCCGGAAGCGCCGGAAAGCTTTTTACTCATCAACGATGGAAAAGGGCATTTTACCGATGAGATAAAAACAATAGCGCCGAAACTGCAATATGCTGGTATGATAACCGATGCGGCATGGGTTGATTTGAATGGCGATAACAAGCAGGATTTAATAATCGTTGGCGAATGGATGCCAATATCCGTATTCATAAACAGCAACGGGAGACTTGATAATGAAACCAGTCGTTATTTTGATAAACCTTACAATGGCTGGTGGAATAAGCTGTTGGTAAACGACATGAACGGTGATGGCAAACCAGACCTTATGATTGGCAATTACGGGTTGAATACGCAGTGCAAAGTGAGCGCAAAAGAACCTGCTGAACTATATTACAAAGACTTTGATGACAATGGTTCTGTTGACCCGATATTTTGTTTTTACATACAAGGGAAAAGCTATCCGTACGTTACAAGAGATGAACTGCTGGATCAGATGAGCAATATGCGAACGCGATACACCAATTACGCCGGTTATGCCGATCAATCTATAACTGATATTTTTAGTAAAGATGAATTAAAAGGTGCCGGTCATGTAAAAGCAGATTGCCTGCACACCGCTTTTTTTGAAGCGGGCGCAGATGGAAAATTTCAGAAAAAAAACCTGCCGGAAGAAGCGCAGGAATCGCCTGTTTTTACCATTACACCGCTTGATTTTAATAAAGACGGAAAGCAGGATGTATTGCTTTGCGGCAATATGAACAAAGCAAAGCTTCACGCCGGAAAATCGGATGCGAATTACGGCGTTTTGCTGCAGGGCGATGGTACCGGACATTTTACTTATATTCCGCAATGGAAATCCGGCTTTGCCATTCGCGGCGATGTAAGAAGCGTGTTAGACATCAACAACACGTTGCTGTTTGGCATCAATCAATCTTCTTCTGTTGCTTACAAACTACAATAATTCGTTCTCATTTAGCTACAATGTGATGAATGTTTCAATAAAAAAATATTATCTGTTTTTTATCCTGCTGTTGTTGTTTGGTTGCACATCACGCACTTCAAAAACACCCGAACTTTCCAACGCAGAAATCGGGAATGTAACGCGGGAAATGATGGATTTAATGATACACGACATTACCAATCCGCCGCTGGCAGCACGTTTTTTCAGCTATGCCTGTCTTGCCGGTTATGAAGTGGTGGCAGAAAATGATAAATCATTCCCTTCCATGCACGGCTTTGTAAATGCCTATCCCGATTTTAAAAAACCGGATACCATTCAGGATTACTCTTATCAGTTGTCTGCTGTATTAGCCATGCTATATACAGCCAAAAAAATGCAGCCTTCAGGTAAGTTGTTCGTTAACTATGAGACTGCCTTTTTAGACTCCTGCCGGGAAAAAGGTTTTTCAGATGAAACCATAGCGCAATCGCAGAAATATGCGTCGGTAATCAGTAAAGAAATACTGGCGTATGCAAAAGCAGATGGCTACAATAAAATCAGTAACCATGCACGCTACACACCATTGCCGGGAGAAGGTTACTGGTACCCGACACCACCAGCTTATTTGCCAGCCGTAGAGCCTTACTTTAATATGGTACGACCTTTTTTTTTAGATTCTGCCAGCCAGTTTCGTGTGCCTCCGCCTGTTGTTTTTTCAAAAGATAAAACCTCTGCTTTTTATAAGTTGATGTATGCGAATTACAAACAGTCTTCCGATAGTCTAAGCGATGAACACCGCACGATTGCACTGTATTGGGATTGCAACCCGTTTGCCGTGCAGGATGAAGGGCATCTGATAGTCGGGTTAAAAAAAATTTCTCCCGGCGCGCATTGGATGGGCATCACCGATATTGTATGCCGGCAAACTAACAAAACATTCAACGAAACCATGCTGATTCATACACTCGTTGCGATGGGTTTGATGGATAGTTTCATGACTTGCTGGGATGAAAAATATCGCAGCAACCGCATTCGGCCTGAAACCGCTATCCGCCAGTTGATTGATGTGCATTGGAAGCCGCTGTTGCAAACACCGCCGTTTCCTGAATATACCAGCGGGCATGCTTGTATCTCCGCTTCTTCGGCTGTTATTCTGTCGCATTATATCGGCGACAATGTGCCGTTTACAGATACAGTTGAAATGCGTTATGGATTGCCTGCCCGGCACTTTACTTCATGTAACCAGGCTGCTGCCGAGGCAGCTATTTCGCGCTTTTATGGCGGTATTCATTTTACCGATGCCACCGAACAGGGAGCCGCGCAGGGAAAACAAGTAGGTGCCTGGGTACTTGAAAAAATGAATCGTTGATACGTAAAGTAATAACTGCGTAAGTGAAGAAACCAATTCTTATAATTATATTAATAAAATCATAAAGAATTGATTATGATTTGTCTATTTCATATTTAAGTCTTATATTACCTGTGTTGTTATGATAATAACGACAAGTATTTTTTAATAATTAAAAAGAGGAATTGGATATGAACACGACAATGAATGATCGGAAGACGAACAATGACAACGTAAATGTAAAGAACACTAACAACAGCAATGTAAATACAAATCGCAATGACGATTCAAAGCTGAGAGAATTTTTTAACGATCAGTTAAAAGACATCTACTGGGCAGAACAAACATTGGTAAAAACGCTGCCCAAAATGCAGGAAGCAGCTACAAGTTCTGAGTTAAAAAACGCTTTTTCGCAGCATTTGGATCAGACAAAGCAACAGGTGCAGCGATTAGAAAAAGTTTTCAATATCATCGGCGTAAAACCCGAAGCTGTTAAATGCGATGCGATGGCCGGAATTGTAAAAGAAGGCGAAAACATTATAGGTGAAACGGACGGCAATACTGCTCAACGCGATGTGGGTTTGATATTCGCCGGACAAAAAGCCGAACATTATGAAATTGCAACGTATGGCGGTTTGGTAACCTTAGCAAAAACATTGGGCTTTCCTGAAGCGGCAAATCTGTTAAATCAGACGTTAACCGAAGAAAAAGAAGCTGATGTAAGGCTTACGGAGATTGCAACACAAAGTGCAAATCGCAAAGCAAGCCGCGAAACTGCCGAAGCTTTGAATTAAATTTGGCTTCGATAGTTTAGCATAAATAAAAAGCGTCTGTCTCTTAAGTTGAGGCAGACGCTTTTTTGTTTTTCGACCGTTAAATTCTGTTTTATTATGCCATGCTTTAATTTGACGTGTATAACAGCTTTAGAATTTTTTATTTTAGATCGATGTGGCAGAAAAGGCAACCGCCGGTTTTCTTTTTTCGCTTATATAAAACATCAGGAAGGTTACTGAAATCGTAAACAGAACTGCGGAAGCCAGCATAAAAGTTTGGGAAAGCGATAAATAAGCAAGTATCGGAAAAATAATAACGGGCGACAAAAACTGGCCTAAAAACCAAAAGGTTGTAAGCTTGCCTATTTCTTTTCCCCTGACTTCAGGCGGCGTAATTTTCATTACCCACATATTCGTATTCGGTATCATCATGCCCATGCCTAATCCCGACAGCATCATTGCTATAATCACCAACCAATACGTGTTTGAAAAAGCAATGCAAAGAAAACCCGCTGCCATTAACAGATATCCGATAGAAAATATGGATACAAAGCCAAGCCTTGCTTTTATCCGCGCATAGGAAAAAGATGAGACGGCTGAAAAAGCTGTGCTGGTTGCGATGGCAGCGCCGATCAGCGAATTTTTTTCTACCCCGATCGCCCGCAACAGAAACGGAATCTGCACCGGTATCAAAAAGAAAAGAATCCACATCATCATTGTATTGATAAACAGCAGCCAGATTATAGGTGGCGCTTTGCTGCTGTGTTCCGTTTTTGTTTTCTGTTGCACAATCGCGGGTTCATACAAATACAGAATGCTTAGCGGTAATACCAGTAAAGAACATAAATAAATCAGAAACGGATACCGCCAGCCTATGTCGGCGAGAATGCCGCCCAATCCAATGAAAACGATGCCGCCTAACGACATGAATGCGATTTGAATGCCCACGAATTTTTGTCGCTCCGCGCCATCAAAATAATCTGCAATGAGCGTAATGACAATAGGCATAGACATGCCCACAGCAACGCCAAGCAAAGCCCTTGAAATAAGAATAACGTATAAATTGGTTATATAAAAGCCGGCTGTTCCCGAGGCGGCATAAAGTATGAGCGACAACCATAGTATGCGAAGTCTGCCATACCGGTCTATCAAACGCCCGGTAACCGGTGAAATGATGGCAATAAACAAAGCCGGAATGGTTAATACCAGCTTCACAAGAAACGATGCATTTGCAAGGTGTGAGAATGCCGTTGACATTTGCGGCAAAGCCGGCGAAATGGTAATGACAGACATAATTGTAAGACTGCTGACAAGGAGAAGCGTAAGCTTTACCTTCCGGTTTTTATTTTCCATAATTGTATATTGTATAATTGGGTATGTTTTGTCTGATTGTTTATGAGGCCGGCGGATAAGCTTGTTTATCTTTACAATAGCCTTTCGTAATTCGTCCTTTATATTTTTGGGTACAGTCTCTATCGAAAGCCGGTTGTTTACAGTTAAAAAAGTGTCAGGTACTTAAAAAGTTGCCGCCCGTCAAAAATAAACGTAAAAATATTGACTGATGAAAAACAAAATGCCGGCACTCATCCTTCTGTCGTTTTTATTTCTTTCAGGTAAAGAAAACAAACCTGGAAAACCGCCCAACATCGTTATGATTCTGGCAGACGATCTGGGATATTCAGACTTAGGATGTTTTGGAAGTGAGATTGCCACGCCCAATCTTGATGCGCTGGCAAAGCAGGGGCAATTGTTTACCGGTTTTTACACAGCGGCTGCCTGTTCTCCGTCCAGAGCCATGTTATTGTCGGGAACGGATAATCATGTTGCAGGTTTGGGAGATATGGCTGAGCGCATTCCGTCTGTTGCCGGCGAAACGGGAAAAGCCGGATATGAAGGATTTTTAAATGATAAAGTGGTTTGCATAGCACAGCTAATGAAAGAGGCGGGCTATCATACTTACATCGCGGGCAAATGGCATTTGGGGCTAACACCCGGTGAAAGCCCGACGGCAAAAGGGTTTGAGCGATCGTTTGCGTTACTCGACGGCTATGCCAATCATTTTATTCCCGATAAACGCACTACTTCTTTTTGGGAAGACGGGCATGATGCAAACTATCCCGACGGGCAATATTCTACCGATGTATATACCGACAAATTAATCTCATTTATTAAGCACGAGGTGGCATACAAAAAGCCTTTTTTTATGTACGCCGCTTATACGGCGCCGCACTGGCCGTTGCAGGCGCCGCCATCTTTCATCGAAAAATATCACGGCGTTTATGATATGGGGTACGATAGTCTGCGGTTGCTGCGATTTGCCGCATTGCAGAAAAAAGGAATGGTTGCTTCGGATGTAAAGTTGCCGCCGCTCCCTGCCGTAAAAGGCAATTTGTATCATATTTCCAATCAGCCTTTGCTGCCTTGGAAAACACTCACCAAAAGCGAACAGACAATAGAAGCCCGGAAAATGGAAATTTATGCCGGGATGATTGATAATCTCGATTTTAACATCGGGCGGCTCATTCAATATATAAAAGACATTGGTGAGTATGACAATACGGTTTTTGTTTTTTGTTCTGATAACGGCGCTGCCGTTTCTGAAGTTAATGCAACACCAGATGAGCAAAATCCATATTCTTACATGGGCACGGCGAATTCGTTTATAGCTTACGGGCCGCAATGGGCACATGCTTCGGAAGCGGTAAACAGTTTGTACAAAGGTTATAGCGCAGAAGGCGGCATTCACAGCCCGATGATCGTAAAAATGCCCCATCAGCAATCAGGCGGCGGCATTGTTGCGGCTTTTGCTACCATTATGGATTTATCGCCCACGTTTCTCGATCTGGCGGGCAGCCGTTATCCTTTGTCTTACCGGGGAAAAGAAACAGCACCGTACAAAGGCGCATCTTTACTTCCTTTATTAACCAGAAAAAAAAATAAAATTCATGACGAGAACTATGTAATGGGGTGGGAATTGTTTGGAAGATGCGCCGTAAGGAAAGGAAAATGGAAAATTACCAAAATAGAACCGCCGTTTGGCAAAGGTGTTTTTGAATTGTTTGATATGGAAAACGACCCGACTGAATCGCATGATGTATCGCAGGAAAAAAAAGATGTGTATCTCGAAATGCTGGCGCAATGGAAGAAATATGTAAGTGAAAACGGAGTGATATTGGCAAAAGAATGAGCAATGCAAAAAACAATATCACCGGTAAATCTGAATTGCAGGACGATAGAATTACCGGTGATGGTTTCTAAATAAATTTTTACCTCTTTATGGTTTACCAGCCGGTGGCGCAGGCAACAAAAATGCAGTAGGTTGCGGATTTATTGGCTCTAATTTTTTATTTGCCAGCCCCGGATGATTTGCCGCAATAAATGTTGCCCGAAACCCGGAATAAGCCATCGGCATCGGAGAAATGACATCGCCGTTCAACCTGCGGATTTCGCCGTGATATGGCTCTAAATATTCCCACACAATTTTGCCTTCTTTGGTAACTTCAAAATAACGCCCTTTGGCTCCTTCGTTTATAAATGTATTCCCGTTATCCATCCGGTGTGCGCCGGAAATAAAAGCGCTCCAGAACGAAACAGAATCCGGTGCTACATAACTCCAAACTGGTTTGTCGGGTCCGTAAGTTGAATCTTTTCGCAATACATAGTTTCCCTTGTCATCCACCGGGGGCGCAAATTCATAAACGGCTGAACAGTCGGCGCTGTCTTTGTAATCGTGAATGTTATTGTCAAAAACGGTAAGATGACCCGCTCCCGGCTTGCCTTTTTCAATCCAGCGAATGTCGTGCTGACCAAACAGCATCCGGTCAGATGAATCGCCGTGATGATAATTTTCAGGGTTTCCCCAGCGATATAAAAAATCGCCGCCTTTGCCGCGCCGCCCGCCTGCATGACCGGCCGCTTCTTTTGTAGTTGTGCTGTGATCTATAATGAAAATCTCGCTCAGATTGGGTGAACTAAAAACAATTTCATCCAGATCGGGATTGTATTTTACGGCATTGAAATGATATACTTCCGAACCCATATTTTCGGGTGTCTGGTTTCGCCAGATGCTTCCCCTTTTATGCAGCACGTCCATGCTGTCTTGCGACATAAGCGGCGGAACGGTGTCTCCCACATTAAAATCCAATAATTCGGGATGACGGGCAGGATTGCCGTAATTGTCTTTTTTGGCATCGTAATCCTGAATCAGATGATCCCAGATATGCCATTCCCAAACCACTTTGCCGCCAAGTTCGCCCTGCGGTTCAATCTCAACAATTTTATCCGGCCACAAACCTGCTTTCGGAATCATGTTGGATTTTCTGCCGGCGGCTGCTGCTTCTTCTGCGGTTTTAGCTTCCCAGGCAATGGTAAGAATATGTCCATTCGGCAGTACGGCAAAATCATGATGGTTGAGATATTGCTCGGTGGCATATTCAAAATCCCATAGCATCTTTCCGTCCCACGAAATTTTTTGTAATCGTCCGCTTTCGCCGCCGCCGCCAAACACCGGAAAATCCGGGTCAACGGCATTTTGAATCAGCGATCCATCGGGCTGTAAATAGCCGCCCAATACGCTGTAATTTCCTTTCCATTCATGCACCACTTCACCTTTCCGGTTAATCAGATACATGGAAGCTGAATTTGGCACCGCAAACATTACATAGCCGTTTTGCAAACTGTCGGAAGCAATGGTTAATCCGCGTTTAATTCTCCATCCAAACATGTTTCTGTCTTTTGAAAGGGCTGTTTGTTTGTTGGATGTGTCTCTCATATTCCTTACCTGGCAGAATATGGTTGTTGACATACATAGAAAAAAGGGTAGAAAAAAAAGCAATTTTTTCATGATAAATTGTTTTGGGGGTACTTATAAATTCTGAAATGAAAGTAAAGATTGTATTATTTGACGTATAAAAAAAATTTAGGTAACGCGTTCATTACAGGTTAATTATATCTTTACCCATATTTCCTTTCATAATGTTTGGTAACCTTCATTTGAAAATCCCTTCTTTATGTCAATCAAAATTATTGGCGCCGGGCTGCCCCGTACCGGCACAAACACACTCAAAGCATCACTTGAAAAACTGGGCTACAGCAAAACCTATCACATGAAAGAATTGCTGGTGCATCCCGATCATCTAAAATACTGGCTGTTGCTGAAAAATACCGGATCAACCGAATGGGAAAAATTGTATGATGGCTACCAGGCAACCGTTGATTTTCCTGCTTATCCCTGGTATAAAGAGCACATGGCGCAATACCCCGATGCCAAAGTGATTTTATCGGTACGGCCTTTTGAAAAATGGTACGACAGCGTTTACAATACCATTTGGAAAGCTGGCCCGCAAACGGCGTTACAAAAAATCGGGATGCTGTTGAAACTGCTGTTTAACCCGCGTCTCCGGTCGGTTGTACAATGCGTAAAGCTTGCCAAGACAATGATTTTTAAAGTTCATTTCCAGGGTAAGTTTGAAGACAAAATTTTTGCAGAAAAGATATTTGATCAGCATATCGAAAATGTAAGAGCCTTTGTGCCCGCCGGGCAGTTGCTTATTTACGATGTAAGCGAAGGCTGGGCGCCGCTTTGTGCATTTCTTGGCGTGGATATGCCCGCAGAACCCGTTCCTCACCTCAACAAAAAAGAGAATTTCAGAGAGATGTTAGGCGAACTGATGAAGGGCAATATGGCGTAAAAGAACTGTTGGCAGGATGTTGATCCTAATGTATCAATACAGATTTTACCATCTGCTTGTAACGCTCATCTCACCCATGACGCTTACAGTACAAACAAAAACGCATTTGCTGCCGGTTATTCATTGCCCATTGATTTGTTATTACCGACCATTCATGTAACATCTACCTGCTTTTTTTAGGTAACGCAAACAAAAGCATTTGCCTTACTGAGGGCGCAACGTCCGTATGCCGCAAAACCTGCAAACAATAAACGAAAAAAGGTGATTTTATGAATCGTAAAAATGTTACGCGCGGCATAATTGCACTTCACCCTGCGCACATCCCGTACGGTCTGCATTCCGGTTCGGCAGCGAAGAGCATTGGTGCAAAAGAAACCAAAGAATAAGCCGTCATGATTGATACGTTTTATTCCCTTGTTTTAACGAAACAGGCATTGAAAACAGGGAACGATAATTATTCCATGAAGCTGCCTGGAATAACAGGCAGGGGAAGGGTTTTTTCTGGCACGTGCTGAGACAGGCAATGTATATCTCTGTGGCTCCGTCAGGATTGGCAACAGCCCAAAGTCGCGACTCTGCCAGCGCACACCGGCACCTAACAGGAAAAATGATAGAGAAAAACCACATCACCGGTAAAGGCATGTTTGGGCTGATCTTTTATTTCCAATTGAATGTAGAGCGTCGCTTTGGTAACGCCTCTCAGGTTGATGATTGCTTTCAGCGACACCCGGCATCGTACTTCGTTGTTTACCAGCACCGCCTGCCCGAACCTGATCTGCTCTATCCCATAGTTCACTTCCATCTTCAGGTTTCGTACATCGCAGATTTGTTTCCAGAAATACGGAATCAGCGAGAGTGTGAGGTAGCCATGCGCTATGGTCGTCTTAAAAGGGCTTTCTTTTGCCGCTCTTTCTGCATCGGTATGTATCCACTGGTGGTCCAGGGTAGCATCGGCAAACTGGTTAATCTGCGCCTGGGTAATGGGATGCCAGGGCGATACGCCGATCTCCTTACCCAAATGCGATTCAAATTCAGCATGACTGTTAATTTCTACCATGGGGGGCTAAGATAGGAAATGATTTGTTTTTTGCAATATTCCCTTTGGTACAGCGTCTCTGGTGTAAAATGGCTTATTTATCTGCCGGGAAAACAAAATCAGTTGAGGGCTAACGAGCTATCCTCGGTAGTAAAACAATGCATGTATATCCCGGCTCTTTTTATGTATTGTGCGTGTTTCTGGATCGTTCCATATTTTGTTGTGTGTCTCTCAGCTTTTTATTGACAGCTTCTAAATTAATACTTTTCTCATCCATAGAAGCGCTTACTTAACGCGAGATTTTAAATTGAAATTGTTGCCGGCAATTTCTTCCATTGACAACTGGCTGCAGGTTGCAGATCGCTGATGCCGATAACATGAGCATTATTGTCTGCTCGGTAGATTCCGGCGATCTCACGGCAGTCTTTTTAAGAGGGAAGGCGATAGATGCCAGCTTCTTTTTGCCAATAAAAAATATAAGCCGATACACATTCATGAGTGCCATTAATTTTTACTTTGGTGTGTGGTTGTTTATATCAGCAGTGATGAAAAAAAAAATAAAATCATGTTCGGACTGGCAGATGAAAACTGTTTTTATGTGAGTAGCGAACGGCTCTTCAATCCCCGTTTGACGGATCATCCTTTTGTTTATCAGCCAGGTTTACATTATCGAAAGATAAAACTTATGTTTCAGCCATTCGACTATATGAAGCCTCACTACCTTGAGAGATGTGAGCTTTCCGGTAAACACTACCTCGTTTCACAAACTTATGAGCGGGGCAGAAATGAAATAGGAGCAGAAGGCAAAGAGCCGGTTTTAATGAATCGTTATGATGATAGAGGTCTGGCGGAAATTCATTATAAAGCGATACCCCAAACAGACAGGTATCGTTTTATTCCTGACATGGAAAATGAAGTGCATCTGAAGAAAATAACGGAAATGATACAGCCGGAATCGAAGTATGTTGTTTATGCAAACTGATTGCCAGCAAACCTGAAGACATGGAAAAGTTGATGAAAAATAAATACTATCAGAAATAAATTTTGACTTTTTTGCGCACATACCCCGTCATGCCTACGCTCAGCATCCTGTTATCTACCGGCACAGGGATGACGGAGAACGTTACATAAAATTGATGAAATAAGACATTATAGCCTTTACACAAAAGATGAAAAAGCATTTCTGCCCCAGCGCTAACATGCCCAACATACGCAGCGAACGGATCTTGGTAAGATAAGTTATTTGCATAATATACGCAGCAAGCGCTGCCTGATACCCGTTGCCGGCACTTTTGAGCACAGAGCCATAAAGGGATGGAAGAAGGTTGCCTGTTTTATAAAAATTGCTGGCGTTAACCTGTTTTTTCTGCCGGGTCTTTGTTCCGGGGCGCAATTGCCGGATAAAGACGGCGTGCTTCAGCAGCATTATACCGTTGGGATGATCATGAGAACTGCTAAGAGCTTAATGAGTCAGATTCACAATTCGGGTCCGAAGAGTCATCGGATGCCTTTATTTCTCCCTTTTAAAATGGCACTCCAATGGCTAAATAAGGAATTGCCGGAAAGCCATTTCAAAGAAATTTTAAACTATCAAATTTCTTCCAATGAGCTTGAATATTATACGGTAGATACAATACGATCAACAAAGCCACGCGAAGATGGAAAGCCAAAGACTGCGCCTTTTATCTGGGGGAAAATCAGCGGCGTTGGATGCAGCCGGATTAATACTGCATTCATCAAAAAATAAGGCTGATGATGGCATTGTTCATGATGACCACCAAAGTATCAATTAAGAGAAGCTGTTTTGTTTTATGATTTTCAGATCACAAGCATTAATTTAAGTTGGGAGCATGATAGTATTACTGCTCCTGCAATGCTATCATAGGCAGTCAAAAGGGTTGATAGTTGCAAGAGGTGTTGGTGACAACGTAAACATTTTTAATAAAGTAATTTTATGTAAAGTTGTTTTTAGTTTACAGGCGCATTTTGTTACTGCGATTGGTAACAAAGAAGATAATCAACTTGTTGCAATAGCTAACGGATAAAGCAGTCGTATATCACTTTAGTTATTGTCTCACCGATTGCGTAGATATTTTACAAAGGCTGCATTGTATATGCGGCATCCGGGAGGATTGTTTTTAAAAACGCAGACCTCACCAAAATCTTTGCAGGCTTCTTTCTTGAACGTGTTTTATTTATTATAAGTACCCTGTCAAAACTATCTACTAATTAACTTTTTTAAAGTTGATGAATAAATTTTTACCGATGGCATGTAAAATAAGCATCGTTGCATAGCAAAGTTGTTCATCGGTTTCATAGTCTTTGGTTTGTATCCATCTGGCTTTCATTTCTTTCCAAAGTCTTTCAATAATATTTAAATGGGGTGAGTAAGGCGGCAGATAAAAAATAAATAATTGCCTTTTTGCCCATACTTTTTGCATGGCTTTCATTGCTTTTGACTGATGAACTTTTGCATTGTCCAATACGATAACCGTGTGCTTTTTTATCTGATAAGAAAACTCATTTATTTTTTCGATGATAAAGTTGGTGGTAATGGTTTCGTAAGTAGTCGCATGCTCAAACTGATTCTCTCTTGTTATGATTCCAAAACAATTGATACGCTTGCCTTTAGCTGACTTTATACTAATGTTTTCATCTGTAAACTGCCAGCCATAAGGCACATAGCCTTCTTCTGATATTTGTACCTCATCGCCATAATACAAATCAATTTCTGACTTGCCATAACGTTGTTCTAATAACTGAAGTTCCTGTAATTTATAGTCATAAAATTCTTTATCACATCCGCCTTTAGGTCGTTTTCTTATTCGCTTGTAACGGCAGTGATGACTTTTAAAAAACGCGTAAGCGTTTCGTTACTCATCTTTTTGCCTGTATTTTCTTCAACAATCTGACGGGCTTGTGATAATCGTTGCCGCTCTTGTTCTATGGCTGCTCTTACTATACTTACATGTTCTTCTGCCAATATCGGTTTTCTGCCCTGTCCTGGCTTTGTGCGTAACCCTGTTATGCCATTGCTGTCATAACGGTTCAGCCAATTATAAACACTTGCCATATTGCTGCCTGAAATAACAGCAATATCTTTTGCCGGATAACCTTCTGACTTTAACAGAACCATTTTGCAGCGCTGACGAAAACTGTGGTTTGATTCCGTTTTATATAGATGTTCCAACGCTTGCTTAGCTTCTTTGCTTAGTACTATTTCTTTGATTTTTCTTGACACACTGTTTTAACGTCTTTAATTCTATTTAATTTTGACAGGGTACTTAGTATTATTGACTGCTAAACGCGCGGATTACATTAGGTAAAAAAATATTTCAAAAAAGTATAAAAATTAATTTGTTGGTGATAACAACTTCTTTAGATTTGACAAGCCATTAAGATACTGTAGAGGAAAGCCAAAGCCAAAAAACAAGTAAACCAATTTTTCATGCGACCTGCCATATTGCTGCTGCTGCTCGTTTGCGCGGGTTTGTCAGCCTATTGCCAGAACCCGCTGTTTTCACAAGCCGTTCAGGCAACCGGTCTGCCAGAGAAAGCCACCGACGGGGTGAAATCAGTTTCCAAGAAATCATTGCATTTTTTACAACAGAAGTACGAAAAAATGAATGCCACCGTGGAAAAGCAAAGTCAGAAAATGCTTTCGCGGATGCGCGGTAAAGAAGAGAAGCTGAAAAGAAGGGTAAGCAGCAAAGACAGCGCAAAGGCGGCAGCGCTGTTTAATGATACAGATGACAGGTATCAGCAACTGCAAACAAAGCTTTCCTTCCCTTTCGATTCCACCCAAAGCTTTCCGCTCACCGAATACCTGCCCGGTGTTGACAGCATGCAGACGGCACTGAGCTTTTTGAAGTCGGCAGGCGCGAACCTGCCGGCAGATAAACTACAGGAGATTACAAAAACCGGCAGTGAGTTACGGGGCTTGCAGAGCAGGCTGCAAAAGGCAAACGACATCGAAGCGTTTGTAAAGCAAAGAGAGCGGCAGCTGAAAGAGCAGCTGCAAAGCAGTCCTTTTACCAGGCAGCTCAGGAGCGTCAATAAAGAAGCGTTTTATTACAGTCAGCGGGTAAGGGAATACAAAGAGATGCTTAGCAACAAAGAGAAGACGGAGCAAAAGCTGCTGGGTGCTGTGAGGGAATCGAAAGCTTTTCAGTCGTTCATGAAACGGAACAGCTGCCTGGCAAAACTGTTTCCCGAGCCGCAGAACTACGGCACGCCCGAAGCACTGGCGGGTTTGCAGACAAGAGCTGCGGTGCAGCAGGGATTGCAGCAGCGGTTCGGCGCATTGCCTGCGTCAAGCCCTGAGACGTTGGAGGGCGGCGGAGCAAACAGTTACCTGCAGCAGCAGATGCAGGCGGCGCAAACGCAGCTTGGCAAGTTGAAAGATAAGATGAGCAGGCTTGGCGTTAGTGATGGCAGCAGCGACATGACGATGCCGGACTTCAGACCCAACCCGCAGCATACCAAAAGCTTTCTGCAACGGATAGCGTACGGCATGAATGTGCAGAGTGAGAAAAGCCATTCCCTTCTGCCAGCCACGAGCGATGTGGCACTGACGGCAGGGTACAAAATAAACGACAGAAGCATCATAGGTGTGGGGGCATCATACCGAATGGGCTGGGGCAGCGGTGGCATCAGGCACATCGCCGTTACAAACGAAGGCGTGGGACTGAGAAGCTACGCAGACATCAGGGCGAAGGGAAACATCTGGCTCACGGGCGGCTATGAGATGAACTACATGCAGTCGTTTCAGAAATATCAGCAACTAAAAGACCTGAGCGGCTGGCAGCGAAGCGGGCTTATCGGATTAACCAAAAAGTACAAAGCGGGAAAGAAAGAAAACAACCTGCAACTGCTCTGGGACTTTCTGAGCTACCAGCAACTGCCCAGAACACCTGCCCTGAAGATTAGGGTGGGAGTGGGATTGTAAGCGCTAACGGAAATAAGAAACTCTTAAATATTATAATTCATCAAAATGAAATCAGTTTTTAGCTTTTTTGTTATTTTATTATTGTCATCCCTTTCACATTGCCAGGCACAAGCAACAGGAGCTTTTCAGGTAAAAGGAAATATCAATACCTATTATCCTGTGGTTTTTTACGACGGTGGTTATGATAATAATGCAGCAACGGAACTTGAAATTGGCAGGTCTCAGGTACATGAAGACGGCTCCTGGCGCGGATCATTTACTGCCAAAATCAGATTTCATACAAACAATAATGGAAATGCATGGACCGGCGCTTTCATCCACTCCGACATTCAAACCAATAATGTTTGGACCTTCATTGCCATTACCACTTTCATTGGGGGTTATCAGGATGCCTCGGATTATAGCAATGATAAAAAAATTGTTATTTGGCTCCGGGGCGGTACCACAACCTATCACTATAAAAGCAATTATACTGTTAATCCAACTGTATATGACGGCGTACAAAATGCAATTACTTATACAGCGACGAATGGACCTTCATTTACATCAAAAACAACCCCGGATCCGTCAATAAATCAAAACGGGTCTAACTACAACGCATTTAACGGATCAAATACATCTTTATACACCAGCAGGATTGTGATTGGAGCTACCGCCATGCCAGCTAATTCTACCTATAAATTAGATGTATATGGTACAGCGCGTATAAACAAAGTAGTTGTAAACACAACAGGTGCAGATTTTGTATTCGACTCATCTTATCAATTACGATCGCTGGATTCGGTTGAAATATTCATTCAACAAAACAAACACCTGCCGGAAATAGAACCGGCAGCAGACATGCAGAGAGAAGGAGTAGATTTAGGCAGCAATCAAACAAAACTGCTGCAAAAAATAGAAGAGTTGACGCTGTACCTGATTGAACAAAAAAAAGAACTTTCAATTCAAAAGAGGCTAATTGAAGATCAGCAACAGCAAGTACACACCTTAGAGAGAAAAATAAAATTACTGCAAGCAGAATAATTTAATTGTTTATCAAATGCATTTACAAACCACATTATTAGCTAATAATATGATAGTTTCAACAACAATTTCTCTTTCAATTTATTTAAAAAAAAATCTGAAATTAATCTTATTTATTTTTTGCACCTTATTCACATATAACAGAGGGTTTGCTCAAGCAGATCTACCCAAAATTATTCAACCGTCTCCTGAAGCTACTGCTCTTTTTCGATTTCAGGATTACCCGATGGACTATTCAACGGGATTGCCGCAAATCAGTATACCGATTTACAGTATTACAGTTGGAAGTATTTCTGTTCCTATTAGTTTAAGTTATCACGCCTCCGGACGAAGAGTAAGCGATCAAGATGGCCCAATTGCGTTAGGTTGGATACTCAATGCCGGTGGGATGATTTCAAGAACGATATATGGCTCTCCTGATTTTGGAACTAATGGTGGGAATTATAAGTTTCCTTATCCTTTCAAAACCGATTTTATTGGTATAGTAAACGATTTAGGATATCTGGAGAAAATTAATCATTTTGATAAAAACCCAGATGACTGTTTACAGGGTAATTGGATGGATAGCGAATATGATTTATTCTCTTACTCTTTTGGAGATAAAGGAGGAAAATTTATATTTAAAGACGACAACAATATAAAAACTCCAGTACTACTTCCTGATAAGCCATATGTTGTTGTACCAATTTATGATGTTACCGGGCTCGAAAATATTAATATTACGGATGATAAAGGTACTTTGTATCATTTTGTAGCAACAGAAACACACAGTTTAAGCGGATTTTTTAGTGGTTACTCATTATATCAGATCATATCAGCTGATAAGGTCGATACGATTACATTCAAATATTCCACATTCATCGAAGACAGAGTTTCGATTAGTCAACAAATAGTCATAAATGATTTGCTTGATTTGCACACGGCAGAAAATCCATATCCAACGGATGTGATTATAAATACGGAATCTACCAATAGGGATAAATATCAAATTTCAAGGCTAACCGAAATTGATTTCAGGGACGGAAAAGCAATATTTAATTTGCAAAACGGAAGTGATAAAGTATCCAATATAGCCATAACCAATTCTGTTGGACAAACAATTAAAACCATAGAATTCAACAAAGTCAGATGCGATAATTTAGCTGAATTGGGCTATGTAACAAATAGCTTAAGCAATATTATTTTTAAAGATAACATAGGCGCAGCGGTGGAAAAATACCAGTTTGAATATTATCCTACCGTTACTTTAAATGGCCAAGTCAACGCCCGATATATTGACTGGTGGGGATATTATAACAATTCAGGAGAACATGACATGGTTCCCGGCTACACAGTTAATGTTGAATCCTATGCGGGTACTTCTCCGAACAATCCAACTAACATTGGCAATGCTTCATCCAAAAGAGAGCCTAATCTTGCTGCTCTTGAAAGCGGTGTTTTAAAGAAGATAATTTTTCCGACAGGGGG
This sequence comes from Ilyomonas sp., assembly GCA_965219515.1. Classification (GTDB taxonomy): domain Bacteria; phylum Bacteroidota; class Bacteroidia; order Chitinophagales; family Chitinophagaceae; genus Ilyomonas. The sequence continues at coordinate 2,960,317 of OZ244776.1, read as the reverse complement.
CAGCACAGAATTCACGTATGAAAATAACAAATGCAAATTATATGGATCAACCACAAGTGATACTAAATTAGGTCCCGGGCTCCGGCTTTATAAGACTACTACAACTGAAAAAGATAACAATACAATTTTTATTAAAACTTATAAATATGGCGAAAATGAAGTTGGTTATGGAAATTTAGATCTTTTTCCGGATATGAAGTACATGGCAATTCAAAGTTTTTATAATTATATCGGTCCTAACCAAGGAAATGATGACCCTAACATGGGAGGTACCTATCGCCAGAGAATCTTTTATTCGGAATTTATTCCAGACCTGACTTACTTAGCCAATAAGCCAGTGATGTATAAGGAGGTAACCGAATATTTCGGAACCGAAACAAATAATAACGGCAAGGCAATATATACATTCGATTACACCTCTTCACCGCCAGCTAATATGCCTGTTTTTGAAAACATGGCCTTATTTAGATATCATATGTACGATTGTAACTATTGGGATCTGCCATCTTTGCTTAGCAAAAAAACATTTAAAAAAATAGAGACAATTCCGTATTCAAAGATAACAAGCGAAACAAATAATATTTACTCCACAAGCAATAGCGGGGATATTGTGGGTTTGCATGTACAAAGAATACACAATGTGCCTCAGAAAGATAGAGTACTGCAAACCGGGAAATATCCTGAAAGAAGTTTAGTAGATTATAATAATCCTTATAATCCCTTTCATCCTGTTCAAATTTATACTTATAATGAGTATCGAATCCGGACAGGATTTAAAAACCTGACAGCAACTCTTGAAACCCAGTACAATGATGACGGAACAGAAATTACTAATAAAACCAATTATAATTATAACAGTAAACAGTTGATTTCAAAAATTACAAAAATATCTTCTGACAACAAATCTCTTATCACAGATATTAAATATCCCTTTGACTATTCCGGTAATACAGTATTGACCAAGATGGTTACCCTAAATATGCTGAACTATCCTGTTGAGCAAACTGATACCAAGAATACCTCTCCGGTAAAAGCTTTACAAAGTGTAAGAACTAACTATTATGACTGGGGAAGCACAATACCTCATATTGCTCCACAATCAATAGAAACAAAGAAGGGTACAAACTCTTACGAAACAAGAATGACTTACAATTTATATGACGAATATGGCAACCCGAAGAGTATATCAAAAGATAAAGATGTTCACCTGTCCTACATCTGGGATTATAATCATAGCAACCCGATTGCAGAGGTTGTTAATGCTGACCCAACTGACATAGCTTATACCTCTTTTGAATCTGATGGAAACGGCGGTTGGAATGGTATCAACAGTGCCAATATATCCAGCACGACGTCTGGCATTACGGGTTTAAATTTTTACAATCTGAATTCGGCAGGGTTACTACTTATAGGTCTTACACCTTCAAAAGAATATACGGTTTCTTACTGGAGTAAAAACGGAGCATATACGGTTCCTGGTACAAAGAGCGGCTGGCCGAAAAACATCAGGACTGTTACACTCAATGGCGTTACCTGGACATGCTGGGAGCATAAGGCTACAGGTGTAACCCAAATAAAAATTAGTGGTACCGGTGCTATTGATGAGCTCCGATTTTATCCCTCAACAGCACAGATGAAGACTTATACCTACCGTCCTTTAATTGGCATTTCTAGTATCAATGATGCAAATAACAGGATCAGCTTTTATGAGTATGATGCTTATGGCAGGTTAAATTTAATTAAGGACATAAATGGAAATGTAATAAAAACCATGACGTATCAATACCAGTCCTCAACACCTTAATGCCATTACCCAACCAATCAATTTCAATAGTTGTTTATGTTCAAGTCAATCTTTATCTGCGTCTGCTTTTTGTGTTTGTTTCAATATAGAAGCATGGGACAAATTTTAATTTATGGTCCCACTTGTGTCATTCCGAATGCAGAATACCAATATGATATAAACGGAGCAGGTGCTACCGATACGGTCATGAACGTATGCATTACCGGCGGCAGATTTTTGGACCGTGATACCAACTGCTACTCGGGGGCAACGCTCTCCTTTGTAAGAATCATGTGGGATGAAGATACTGCAAACGCAGGTATCAGCATTAGCACAGCTAACGGTGTCAAATCATTGTCCATTAGCCTAACTGCTGTACTTGACGGAGGAAAAATTGATTCAACAGATGCGCTGCAAGTCATTCAAAATGATAGTACGACATTCAGTATTCATTGCTCACCGGCATCAGGAGGTAACTGTCAGCCTTTCTATTCTTATCAATGGCAGCAATCAACGAATGGTATACAATGGACAGATATAACAGGGATTCTTGCCCCAAATTTAGATTTTTCAGGTGTGAGTGTTGCCACCTATTTCAGACGAAAAGTAAAAGAACTGGCATCGAATACCATCGAGTACTCTGACTTTGCTATTGTGAACGTTCCTTAACTTTTCAAAAAATTTTGATTGAAATAACTCATTCTATGCAATATAGAAAGCTACTGCCACTCCCTTTGATATTTGTGCTTTTATTCTGCACTATCCACCAGTCTGTATATGCCCAGCCATCTATCTATGGTCCAACCTGTGTTGTAGCTGGAACTACTTATAACTATAGTATTCAAGGCACTTATGATCGTAGCAAAAGCATAACGTGGTATATAACAGGACCGGGTGGTACCCTTCTGCAAGGTTATGGAAATGTTACATCAAGCACTTCAAAGTCAGTAACAGGTACCAGTATAGATAACATTGTAGTAAAATGGACGAGTTCCGGTAGCGGGTCCGTCAGTCTCTCCTGTTCGCCGACAAGTCCTTCTAATGTGCTGGTAACTATAAAAAATACCTTAAGCCCAGGTACTATCTCATCAAACAAGACCCAGACAATCAATTATAATGTCGTTCCGGCAGGGATTAATTGCTCCCTTGCCGCAAACGGGGCTTGCTCACCTTCTTTTACCTATCAGTGGCAACAATCAACAGACAATGTAAACTGGTCGGATATAAGCGGACAAACTACACAAAACCTAACACTCACGAGACGTTTGCTGACGACAACCTATTACCGGCGTAAAGTGCTTGAAACAACGACCAACACCTTTGACTACTCTGATGTAGCGACCGTTTTTGTAAACCCTCCTTTTTCATATACAGTTATTTCACCGGCTTCGCAAAACATTTTTACCGGCACTTCTCCTGCCTCCCTGAGCGGTACAGCTGCCACCGGCGGGGGCTGCGGAGGCAATTATACTTACGAATGGTATTCATCCAGCGATCCAACTAATGATGGCAGTAATTTTACTACCAAGATTACCGGTGCAACAGGGTTGACCTACGCACCACCGGCACTTACTGCCACTACCTACTATAGAAGAAAAGATATTTGCGGTGCGCAAGTTTCATTCTCCAGCATCAGTGCTGTAAAGGTTTACCAGCATCTAAGTGCAGGAACGCTCTCGCCTTCCGCTCTCAAGATAACCTACAATACAGACCCAGGATATTTTTCCGCTACCAGTCCAACCGGCGGCATGTGTTCACCTAATTATAGTTATCAATGGCAGAAATCTGCCAATAACATGAACTGGACAAATATTTCTGGTGCTACCTATCTGACTTATGATCCGAGTTTACTTACGGCTACCACTTATTTCCGAGAAGTAATTACCTGCTCTTCTGAGAATGCAACTACTAATGTTATTAAAATTACCGTCAACCCGCAATTGTTCAGCGGCACATTAATTCCCTCTGTCATCAATATTGCCTCCGGCACTAGTCCCGGGCTTTTAGCTGCTGATCCGGCGAATGGCGGAGCCTGCAGCGGCAGTTTTATTTACCAGTGGCAACAATCAACAGACAATATTACGTTCACCAATATCAGCGGCGCTACCAGCCAAAACTATACGCCAGGCAATCTTACCGTCACTACTTACTACCGCCGCAAGGTGAGCTGTGATATAGATGTGGCTTATACCAATACCTGCCGGGTGAACATCGGCAGTTGCGGACAGTATAACTATGTGCAAGTCAGACAAATAACAAAGCCAAACGTTACTACAGCAACAGCCGCCGCAGCTTTAACGGATCCCAACGATGTAAACCAGACCACGGAATATTTTGACGGACTTGGCAGGCCCCTGCAAACAGTAGTAAGGCAGGCTTCTCCGTTGAAAAAAGACATGGTTAGCTTTAATGCGTATGATGGTTTTGGCCGCGAAGCATTAAAATACCTACCCTACATATCACCGGGCAACGACGGCAAGTTTAGGTGCGCCGCCCTTTCGGAACAAATCAGCTTTAACGCAGCGCAGTTTCCCGACGAGCAGTTTTATTATAGCCGAACAGATTTTGAAGTCTCTCCTTTAAATATCGAACTCGCAACTTACGCCCCCGGCAATAACTGGACAGGCAGCGGCAGAGGTGTTTCTGCTAAACAATGGTCGAATACGGCAACAGATGATGTTCGCCTCTGGACTGTAACCGATGTAGCCAACAGCTTCGGTACTTATGCACAAACGGCTTATGGTACCGCAACACTCTACAAAACTATTACTGCCGATGAGCAGGGAAAGCAGGTGGTTGAGTTTAAAGATATGCGAGGTAAAGTGGTACTAAAGAAAGTACAACTTGCGGCGGCGGGCGACAATGGCAGCGGCAGCGGCTATACCGGCTGGCTGTGCACGTATTATGTGTATGATGATTATAGCAACCTCCGCTGCGTGGTTCAGCCGCGCGGCGTAGAACTGCTGATTGCCAACAGCTGGACTATTACCGCCCTAAGCAACGCGATACTGAATGAGCAATGCTTCCGCTACGAGTATGACGGGCGCAACCGGATGACCACGAAGAAAGTGCCTGGCGCCGACCCGGTGTATATGGTGTATGATAACCGCGACCGGCTGGTATTTTCGCAGGACGGCAACCTGCGCGCCAAAAGCCAGTGGGCTTATACGCTGTACGATGATATAAACCGGCCGGTGCAAACTGGCATTATGGGATACCCCGATACAAGGGCAAACCTGCAAACGAGTGTAACCAATGCAGGCAATACCTCATCTACCCAAACGACAACGGGAACGATGGTAGATCCTATTATTACAGACCTTGTTGTTCCCCAAAGGGAAAGTGGCAGGCAGGTGTACAACGCCATTAATAGCATTGTTTTGGACAATGGGTTTACCAGTGAGGATGGTGCTTTGATAACGGCAGAGATAGTAACCGGCAGCAATAATACTTTCACCGCTAACCTTGCTGTTAACACCAACCCCATTCCAGCTACCGGCGCAACCCTATATCCTTTGGAGTATCTTTTCTACGATAGTTATGACTGGACAAGCAAGGCATACACTACCGCAAACAATAGCCAGCTTGACGATGGCGGCAACAGCTATGCCGAATCGCTGCCCGGCTCTGCCACGTTGAAAACTACAGGACTGGTTACCGGCAAGCGTGTGAGGGTACTGGAAGATCCTAATAAACTGACTTGCGGAAGGTGGCTGGAGACTACTAATTTTTATGATGATAAGGCACGGGCATTACAAGCAAATAGCGATAATTATAAAGGTGGAAAAGACATTAGCACCAGCCGGTATGATTTTGCCGGAAAAACGGTGAGCAGCCAGGTGATGCACAACAATGCCGCCGGCAACAGCACAAACCTGCTGGTGGGAACCAGCTTGTTGTATGACCATGCGGCGAGGGTGCTGAAGATTACCAAGACCATTGTCAGCGGCAGCACGACTACCACGCGAACCCTTGCCCAAAATAGCTACAACGAGCTGGGACAGTTGAAGACAAAGAAGTTGGGCACCAATCCTAACAGTGCTCCCAACCCGTTGGAGACGCTTACCTACGACTACAACATCCGCGGCTGGCTGCTGGGCGCTAACCGCGACTATGCGAAAAATGTAAGCAGCACCAGCAACTATTTCGGGTTTGATTTAGGCTATGATAAAACAGACATTAAAGGGGGCAGCAGTTCTTCCATTGGTTCTTATACAGCCGCGGCATACAACGGCAACATTACGGGTATGGTGTGGAAAAGCACGGGCGACGATAAGGTGCGCAAGTACGACTTTACTTACGATGTGGTAAACCGTCTCCAGACAGCCAACTTTACGCAGTACAGCACCAGCAACAGTGCTTTTGATGTAAGCGATGGCATTGACTTTACGGTAAATAACCTGCAATACGATGCCAATGGCAACATCAAAAGCATGCTGCAGAAAGGCTGGAAGCCGGGCGGCAGCGTGGCTGTGGATAACCTTACCTACACTTACAACGCCAACAGCAACAGGCTGCAGAATGTAGCAGACGGCAGCAACGATGTAACTTCAACATTGGGCGACTTTAAATATTCTGCCTCTTACAATGCGCAGCTGGGGGGTACCAAACCAACAAGTGCCGTGGACTATACTTATGATGTGAACGGTAACCTGACGGCGGACAAGAACAAGAACATTACCGGCATTGTGTATAACCACCTGAACCTGCCCTGGCAGGTAAGCGTAAAGAACGATGATGGCAGCCAGAAGGGAACAATCACGTATGTCTACGATGCCGAAGGCAACAAGCTTGAGAAGCGCACAAAAGAGGATGCTTCGGCAGCCAATGGCAACCAGGCGAAACAAACCGTTACTTCTTACCTATCGGGCTTTGTATATGAGAACAATGTGCTGCAGTTCTTCGGGCAGGAAGAAGGCAGGGTGCGGAAGAAAGACGATGGCACTTTTGTGTACGACTACTTCTTAAAAGACCACCTGGGCAATGTGCGCATGGTGCTCACCGATGAGCAGAAACAGGATGTGTACCCGGCGGCTACGCTGGAAGCAACCGGCATTGCCACCGAAAAGCTATATTACGACATTCAGGACGGCAATGTGGTAAACAATCCCGCCCCGCTCAGCAGCGCCACAAACGGCACCTATTACAACAACAACGGCAACCCGCCTTACAACACCAACCCAACGGTAAACACAAGTGCACAGAGTGCGCGGATGTACAAGCTCAACGGAGCCAGCAATGTAAAAACCGGTTTGGGCATTACGCTCAAGGTAATGGCAGGCGATAACGTTTCTGTCTGGGCAAAGAGCTACTGGCATCTGAATGGCGGGCAGACAGCCACGAACAGCTATGCGGTAAGCAGCGCCCTGCTAAGTTTATTAAACTCCTTTGCCGGCAGCAGTGCGGTAAGCGGCAAAGGAGTAACGGGCGCAACGCTTAACGGCAACGGAGCAACGACAACGCCGTTAACAAGCATTGTCAATGGCACACCCGCACCATCGGGCAACGTGCCGAAGGCAGGGGTGAACTGGATACTGTTTAACGAGCAGTTTGTGCCCGTAGCCAATGGCTATGATGCCGTGTAAAGCACAGCCGACTTTGTAAAGACGCATACAATGACGGCGAATGTTTCGCAGAATGGTTATCTTTATGTGTATTGCTCGGATGAAAGCAATATTGACGTGCTCTTTGATAACCTGCAGCTCATTCACAACCGGGGACCGCTCACCGAGGAAACGCATTATTATCCGTTCGGGTTAACGATGGCGGGGATAAGCAGTAAGGCGGCTGGAGGTGTAGAGAATAAAAAGAAATACAACGGTATTGAGCTGGATGAAGACTTAGGCATTGAAGAGTACGAAGCTTATTACCGGAACCTTGATCCGCAGACCGGCAGGTGGTGGCAGATAGATCCGAAGTTGGAAGACCAAGAAAGTTTGTCGCCTTATCAGTCGATGGCAAACGACCCGATCAGAAACAGCGATCCGCTGGGTGATGAAGACGGTGATTGTTGTAAAACATTATGGCATGACATAAAGCAGGCTATAAACATAACAGCGGATCAGCTCGGTCTTCCTACAATGCTGAATGACGCAACCGGCGTTGTCAGAACCATTAACGTTAATGCCAATCCTTTAACACCAATTGTTGAGTTAGTTACAGGAAAAAGTGTCGAAAGTAATTTGACACAAGATAAATCAAGAGCTATTTCCGCAGGTGAAACATTAATGGTTTTACTACCAGTTGCCAAAGTCGAAGGTACATTAGCTAAGGTTACAGAAGCGGCTATGACCTCTACAGAAGAGAAAGCGACTACAACGGCTGTTGCTGACTATTCACATCTTGCAGATTCTAAAAGCGTTGGCCCGGGAAAGAATTTTACTTCTGCTCAGAAAAAAGCAATTGTAGCAGAGAACATGAAAAGGAATGACGGAGTTATTAAGAGTGATAAAAGCGGAATCATACTTGATAAGTCAGTACAATCGAAAAAAGGAGTTTCTTCAAATATGAATCAAGCAGAGATAGATCATGTCACACCTAAAGCTCAAGGAGGATCAAATAGCTTTAAAAATGCACAAGTTCTTTCTAAAAAAGAAAACTTAGATAAGAGTGATCATTAAGGAATCAAAATTATGAATAAAAATATTGTAGTTTTTACCACAAAATATATAATTGAAGATAAATCTTTAATTACGACTGTTGTGCATGACATTGAAGGGGATTGGCAATTTTTTGGGAACGAAAATGATACAAGCAATGAAAGTGCAAGGATTATTTCTTTAGGAGAAATTTTAGGAATAGATCCTTCAATAGAAGAAGTGCTTTGGATACCAGAAGGATCAAGAGCATTAAGAACTCAGAAGGATCAACAATGGACAACAAATGTTGATTAATAAGATCCTTTTTATTAGCAAAGTTAGACTTGATAACGTAAGTATGAACAGTGGAAAAATTGCGTTGACAGATGCTAAATCATCTGCTACTGCTCCTTTTACTAAAAATCAAAAAGTGGGTTATCCTGCTTTAAAAACATCAGGTGGTGTTGTAGTCGGTAACAAGGGCGCATCAAGTGGTTATCCAAGTGGAACTGTTATACCGCCAATTAAAGTAGATATAAAAAGACCAGGACAATAATAAAAAATTAAAAAGTTGTAAGTATGTCGTTAGAAAAAATAGATGTTATTGACTTTGTAAGCATAGACAAAGAAGGCAATGCAGTCTTAACAGTGTCGGATGATCTAAAATGGGATATAGAAAACACTCATCTTCTTAAACTACAAAATAAGTTAAACGCTTACCTTGATTCTATTGAAAACGGTAGTTTATATGAAAGCTATCCTAATGCTAAAGGACGCAGTATTATAATTAATGTTGTTACAAAGTATTTTCCTAATGAAGATGGAAATATTTTTTTACAGAAAACTAAAAACGTTTTAGAATCTGCTGGCTATAAATTTGAGTTCAGTAATTTGATTAAATAGAACCCCCGTTCTTCGTGGTGTTAGCGCCAGTGCACCGCGAAGTAAAAAATAAAGGCAGGTCTTTTGATCTGCTTATTTATTTTCTTTCGTTGAGCAGTTTATCAATGAGTTCAGCCTTTTCTTTCAGCATGCGTTCATAGAGTTCCTCTTCAGCCACTGTATTACTGCGCCAGTTGTTGCACATGCCGTTTGGTAACGAGGGCGTCAATGACGGTTTTGATAACGGTTTTATCTTCATTGTTCATCTGCTCAACAGAGCGGAATAAAGACAGCAGTTCATTATCGTTTATCTGTCCGGTGGCTTTATCCTGGGCAGAGCCATGCATCAAAAAATCGGTTGTGGTATTGAGGGCATTCGCCAGCTTCGCCAGCACATCAGCCGAAGGAACAGCACCACGTTTTTCATACCTGCCAATCTGCACATAAGTAAGTCCCCTACTCATCGTAGCTTATTGCCGGCAATGAAGTGGCTGGCACTGCGCGTATGGCTGTGCCTACGCGCGCCTTCGGAAGTAGCTTTTAGCTACGGATAAAGTGGTAACTTGCTCTCCTGCTGAACACACCGGGCGTATCGGCTTCTGTGAAAGGAGCTACAACAACAGTAAACAGCGGATTGACGGCAGACCCGAACATAGTCAGTAAGATCACCACGCCGGAGAATAGTAGCAGTGCTTCTTCACAGCCTAAAGCTTACCTGCATGTGCTGCTCTTTAATGAGCAGTTCCAGTTTGACAATGCCAGCAATTATGTGCTGCAGATAGGCACGACAGCTAACACCATAGGTAATCTTGCCAAGGTGGTAACGGTAAAGAAGAACGGCTATGCCTACGTTTACTTTAGCAACGAGAGCAACAACGATGTTTACTTTGGTAACTTTAAGCTGACGCATGTAAGAGGACCTTTATTGGAAGAAAACCACTTTTATCCATACGGTTTAAAAATAGCTTCCGTTTCCAGTAAAGCCTTCGGTTCATTGCTTAATAAATTTCAATACCAGGGAACCTAAAGCGAGTACGATGATGAAACAGACTTTGATGAGTTCTCGCTTAGAAACTACGACTCTAACTTACCGTAGTTTATTACCATTTGAAGCATCTGCTACTGCAAAACTTTGCAGTAAGGATAGCTGCACGAGATGGTGTTTATAAAAAACAAACACCATTGTTTTTGGATGATGAGTTATGCGTGCATAAATCTGCTACTTCCGGTTTCATGCTGCAAAAGCAATTGTCTGAAAAAGATTCTGCTTTCTGCCAATGCCATAACCTGTATTTTTAGTGCAATTCTTTTTTCATGGCGTTTCATCTGCAAACATTCCGAACACGCGCAGCTACGGCTGTGGTTTTTGTAATTGTTATGCTCTCAGGTTTACTGATAAATTATAGTTCATTTTTTATTCTGTTTTCCATCATTCATTTCGGTTGCTGGATCGAATATCAAAAACTGATCGGCATGATTGATAATGATTATAAAAAGATTTCGCTGTATCATAAGTACGGCGTTATGCTGCTCGGATGGAGTTTTTTGCTGTGCAGTACGAATCATGTTTTGCTTACGGCAATTGGCAAATGGTTATTGGCAGTAATGATCTTTGGAATCTTTTTTATTGAAATCATGCGCAGGCAATCTTATTCGTTAAAAAATATAGGTTATTCATTGCTGGGGCTGTTATATATCTCGGTAAGCTGGGCATTGATGATAAACCTGAGAAGTATAGAATTACTGCCATCGCACGATGGCAGAACCGTTCCGTCAATTCTCATCGCTACAATATGGATAAACGATACCATGGCGTACATTGTGGGTTCGCTGATTGGAAAAACACCGCTTAGCTCCATCTCGCCGAAAAAAACCTGGGAAGGCACGGCCGGCGGTGCTTTGCTGGCTGTTGCTGTCATCACCGCCATGTGTTTTTTTGCGTTTCATCTTCCTGCCTTACCGGTGTTTATTATATCAGCCATGGCTGCCATTGTTGGCACATTGGGCGATTTGCTGGAAAGCAAATTAAAACGTTTGGCAGATGTTAAAGACAGCGGACAAATTATGCCGGGGCATGGCGGTTTTTTAGACCGGTTTGATTCGCTACTGTTAGCAACGCCGATGGTATGGCTGTATGTTTACTTCGCTTTATAAGCTGCTATATTGTAACGCTTATCTTTGCTGTCTCATCATTGTAAATGCTACATGAAAATTCATAAAGAAGGATACAGGTCTATTGCGCTGGCTGCATTATTGTTCGGTATCATCAACTTATTTTCCTTTCACTTTTTAAGCGGCCGGTACGAGTGGCTGGCGCTTGTTTTTTTTATTGTTACGTTGATTTTGTTTTTGTTTATAATTTCATTTTTTCGTTTGCCAAAACGTTTGTTGTCTGTGCACGACAGCCAGATTATTTGTCCGGCAGACGGCAAAGTGGTGGTGATCGAAGAGGTAACCGAAGAGGAATATTTTAAAGACAAACGCATACAGGTAAGCATTTTTATGAGTCCCGCCAATGTGCATGTAAACCGGAATCCCATTAGCGGTGATGTATTGTACAGCCAATATCACAAAGGCAAATACCTCGTTGCCTGGCATCCGAAATCGTCAACCGAAAATGAGCGCCATAGCGTAGTGATCGAAAACGAGAGCGGGCAGTTGCTGGTAAAGCAGATTGCCGGTGCGCTTGCCAAGCGCATTGTAAATTATCTCAAGCCGAGCATGGAAGTGAATCAGGGCAATGAAATGGGTTTTATCAAATTCGGCAGCCGGGTAGATGTGCTGTTGCCGCCTGATGCTGAGATACAGGTAAAGCTGAACCAGAAAGTAAAAGGTGGTGTAACGGTGCTGGCAACGTGGTAAACTAAGCTATTAGCCATCAGATGTCAGATGTTAGGTATAAGGTGTGAGTTATTAGCTATGAGTTTTTGAACAAAAAAATAGAAGCCGCGTTCGGGTGATACTTAAAAGTCGATATTTCATCGACAGTCTGTGGCGCCTTTTGCTGATGGCTGATAGCTGACCGCTAATAACTGATAAAATTATAACAGCCCGATATTTGCAAACAATTATTTTTGCCCGTTCTTTTTATTTTCCATCTCAAATTTTTTGTAAGCAGCAAGGATGAATAATACTTATACCGATCTGGTACATCAGACCTTTCATTTTCCGCAGGAAGGCTTTGATCTTGGCGATAACGGTTATCTTGAATTTAATGGTCTTGATCTGAAGCCTTTGATAGAAAAATACGGCACGCCCATGAAGCTGACCTATCTTCCCAAAATCGGGCAGCAGATAAATAAGGCGAAAAAAATGTTCGAGAACGCTTTTAAAAAATACAAGTACGAAGGCAAATATTTTTATTGCTACTGCACCAAAAGCTCGCATTTTTCTTTCATTGTAGAAGAAGCGCTGAAGCACGAAATTCATCTTGAAACTTCGTATGCGTACGACATCGAAATTATAAACCGCCTGCATCAGCGGCGAAAAATAAACAAGGATATTTTTATCATCTGCAATGGCTTTAAGCAAAAGCCTTACACATCGCGCATTGCAAAACTTATCAATACGGGCTTTAAAAACGTAATCCCGATTCTTGATAATAAGGATGAATTGAAAGCGTATAAACGCAGTGTAAAACAGCCTTTTAAATTAGGCATTCGCGTGGCGGCAGAAGAAGAGCCAAGCTTTCCGTTTTATACTTCGCGGCTCGGCATCAGACCCAGAGACATTCTTGAGTTTTATGTAGATGAAATTGAAGGAAACGAAAGCAAGTTTCAGCTTAAAATGCTGCACATTTTTTTAAACAAAGGCATCAAAGACGATATTTATTACTGGAGCGAGCTGAACAAAATCATCAACCTGTATTGCCAGCTAAAAAAGATTTGCCCCGAATTGGATTCCATTAACATCGGCGGCGGATTTCCCATTAAGCATTCACTTGGTTTCGATTATGATTATCAGTTTATGATTCACGAAATTGTAAGCAATATTAAAAAAGCCTGCAAGCGAACCGGCGTGCCGATGCCGGACATCTATACCGAATTTGGCAGCTATACCGTTGGCGAAAGCATGGCTCATATTTATAGCGTGATTGGTGAGAAGGCCCAGAACGACCGTGAGAACTGGTATATGATTGATTCTTCTTTCATCACCACTTTGCCGGATACCTGGGGCATTGGCGAAAAGTTTTTGTTGCTGCCGATTAATAAATGGGAGAACGATTATCAGCGCGTTGTTCTTGGCGGCTTAACCTGCGACAGCCATGATTATTACGATTCGGAAGAGCACATCAACGAAGTGTTTTTGCCGAAAGTGCAAAGCGCAAAGCCGAAAGATGAAAAGCAAAACGAAGAGCCGTTGTATGTTGGCTTTTTTCATACCGGCGCGTATCAGGATCAGATCAGCGGTTATGGCGGCATCAAGCATTGCCTCATTCCATCGCCCAAGCATGTAATTGTAGAGTATGATAAAAATGGTAAGCTTACAGATTGGCTGTATGCGAAAGAACAGTCGGCGCAGAGTATGCTTAAAATTCTCGGTTATTTATAAAGCCTGAAGCCGCTGTGATAAGCGGCTTTTATTTGCTAATGAAGTAAGAAAAATAAAGAGATCACACGGTTTCTTCTTTCTGATATTGAAAAAAATAATTTTAGCCGCTTAAAACAGGCTTAGTTTTTCTTTACCGGAATAAGAAAACGGCACATTTATAAAAATACCTGCTTTGCCTACACGCGTGGTGCCTTTTACATCAACCTGAATTTCCCGGTTAAGCAACGTATTCAGCGAATTTTTATAAATGTTGCGCATGTCAACCTGCATTTTCGATGGCAGCGAAAATTCGGAACGCCTGGCAATGTGCATGCTTGTATCCAGCACATACTTGCCCAGAAAATTTTTGTTTACAAATACATCGCAGTCCACATGCCGTAAATCGACGCCAAAGCTGTTCGGGTTAAAATAAACAAGTTTCATTGATAAAGCAGAGCGTTCAAAGCCAAGACTATCAATGGTAAAATCTGTCATGGTGCGATACTCGAAACCTTGCGGCTTTTTGCAGGAAAACAGAAAAAAAATACCGGCTAAACAAAGTATGAAACGCATATCGTAATTTCATTGCAAAATAATCTGCCGGATGATTATTTTCGCGCACAACCAGATTAATAATTGCTAATATTATCACATGATTCTGTAAGTGCATATCAGCATTCGTTGCCATAATATTCATAAATAACAACCAATTACTAAAATCAAAATCAGAAAGACCATGACGTTTTTAAAAGTTATTACAACCCTTGCCGTATGCGCAGTTACCACGGGCGGCTTCGCCCAGCTTGCAGGTGCGAAAGAAGTTTATAAGTCGCCCAAAATGGAAGCTGAAATTCCCACGCATAAAAAAGTAGCAATTCTGCCTTTTGATGCGACCATCGTGTACAAACGCCCGCCAAAAAATTATGATGCGGATGCCAACAAAAAGGAGGAACAATCGTTGGCAACCAGTCTTCAGTCTTCCATGTACACGTTTCTGCTGAGAAAAAGCGACAATTATTCCTGTTCATTTCAGGATGTGGAACGCACCAATGCATTGCTGAGGCAAGCCGGTGTGTTTGACAAGCTAAATGAAATAACGCAGGATTCCATCTGCCAGATTCTGAAAGTGGATGCAGCCATCAAGTGCAAATACACGTATGAAAAAACAGCCAGCGAAGGCGGCGCCATTGCCAAAACCATTCTGTTTGGCGGTATCGGCAGCAAAACAGGAAGTGGCGGTTTAACCATGCAGATTTATAACGGCAGCGATGGCGAATTGCTCTGGCGCTTTTACAAAGCGATGAATGATGACGTATTCAGTTCTACCGATCAGCTTATCGAGCGCATGATGCGCAAAGTGGCTCGTAACTTCCCGTATAGCCGGTAAATTCATCTTTGCCTGCCTTACTCATTTCTAACATTGGTTATCATCCGGGCGGAAACGAAACACTTTCGCAAACTAAAAAAGCTGTATTCTCAATCAGGAAATGGAATACAGCTTTTTTAGTTGGATAATATAGCTCAGGATTGACGGCTTCCGTTTTATCATTTACATAAAATTATTTCACTTCACGGCTGTTGTTGCTTTCATCGGCATCCATAAAAATGCCACCTTCCAGCCGAGCCGATTCAATTGCCTTGCCGGAAGGCAGTACAACAGAAGCGGCTTTTTGGTTGGCGCTCCATACGTCTGCTGTTTCGTGCAATGTTTGCATGGTGCCGTCTTTATAAGTAACAATCAAATCGAATGGTGCGGCAAAGCCGCCGATGTTCTGAATGTAAACCGTGCTGCTCTTTTTATTAGATACGATGTTTTGTAAAGCCAGGTCAATATAACCATTAGAAAAGAACCAGTTGTTCCAGAACCAGTTTAAGTTTTTACCAGATACGTTATTGAACGTATAAAAGAAATCCCAGGGTATCGGGTGTTTGCCATGCCAGCGATCCATGTATTCAAGCAGGCATTTTTTAAACAATGTATCTCCCAGCATTTCTTTTACGGCAAGATAGCCGAGCGATGGTTTTACGTACGCATTGTTGCCATAACCAATGCCGGTAAGCGCGTTGGCAGGCGTGATTACCGGCAAATCTTCTTCGCCCGAATTGTCGTTTATCCAGCCCTGCACGCGAAACTGCTTATAAAAATTGTCTGCTGCTTCTTTTCCCAAATCGTTAATGCCAATCAGATATTCAAACGTGGTAGCCCAGCCTTCATCCATAAACGCATAGCGGCTTTCGTTGATGCCCATGTAAAACGGCATCCAGGTATGCGCTATCTCATGTTCGGCCACAAAACGAGAAAAATCTAATTGCTCTGTATGGCTGTCATTAATCATCATCGGGTATTCCATATCGGCCTGCCCCTGCACCGCTGTCATTTTCGGGTATGGATATGGCTGCCCGGGCCAATTGCGCGACAGCCAGCCCAGTGCATGAATGCCAAACTCCGTCATGTGATGAAAATCTTCTGCCGTATCGTTAAAAGCAGACTGCATGCTTACCCGCCTTTGTGTAACGTCATCTACTACCACGCTGGCGGCATCCCATACATAATGGTCGCTGATGGCTATGGCAACATCCGGCACATCGGCAGCCATCCATTGCCAGGTATTTACTTCATTACTTGCGGTAACTTTATTACCTGTCATTTCCTGTAGCGTAGCAATGTGTATCACTGAATCTTTCATCAGAGATTGCTGCAACCGCTTTGCAACAACGGGCTGCAAAACGGCATCTGGGTTTTGCAAAACACCCGTAGCCCAAACCACGTAATTCTGTGGAACGGCAACATTTACAATATAATCGTTGAAGTCGCTGTAAAATTCCTGCTGATCGTTAAATGTAGTTACATCCCAGCCGTTATAATCGTCAAAAACCGAAACACGCGGATAAAAATAGGCGAGATAAAATGTGGTGGAATCCAACATGCCTTCGCGGCCGCTTTCTTTCGACAGATCGTAATGCCAGGCTATGCTCAGCTTTACCGAATCTTTTGGCCGTAACGTTTTTGGAAGCCTTACGGGATACCAGGTGTTGTGAAACCCATCTTCGCGCCACAATTGCTTTGCACCGTTGATAACAAAAGAATCTATGGTAACGCCCGGTGTAAGATAATTTTCGCCTGCCGGGGTTGATCGAACGGCGCCGGGTTTGTGAATATTGGCAATCATACGAATGACAAGATTTTTAAGCGAGTCGGGACTGTTATTGATGTAAGTAATTTCTTCACTGCCTTTTATGGTGCGATTGGGCGGTGCAGCCGTAATGCTGATATTGTAATGCCCATGATTTTGCCAGTATTTGCTTCCAGGTCTGCCGTCCGGCGAGCGGCTTTCGTTCAGATAGGCTTCTTTAATGTTTCGTGGCATGTATAAATCCTGCGATAACGCGCACAAACCGCAACATAAGGTTATCAATACAAACAATCCTTGTTTCATAATGTATGTTTCAAAACGCTAACATAAAGCAATAAGATATAAGGTAATATATTTTTTAATGAATAAGATAGTGAAAACAAAGAGAATCTTTTCTTACGTTATAACTTCCGGTTCATTCTTTTCTTATTGCGCCCGGCAGGGCTTACTTTTACAAATGATGGACGGACTGTACTACCGGCAATCACTTCTGAAAAAATATAAGCAGGCTGTAAACAAGACATGAAAAAGGTATCGCTGTATGTACTGTCTGTATTTTACGTACTGGCAGGCATCAACCATTTTATATCAACCAAACAATATGTTTCTATTATGCCGACGTGGCTTCCCTGGCACCGGACGCTTGTGTATGCCAGTGGCGCTTTGGAGAGTATGTACGGTTTGCTCTTGTTGCCGCGCGCCACCAGACGATTGTCGGCATTGCTTATTATTGCGCTGCTCCTTGCTGTTTTTCCCGCTAACATTCAGATGGCTGTCAATTATTATGAAGAAAAAAATCCGTATTTATGGGTAACAATTGCAAGGTTGCCACTGCAGTTTGTATTAATTTACTGGGCGTATATTTATACAGATTCGTACAAATCGGGTACATAAAAATCAATCGTTATTCAGCGTCTATTAAACCGGCAATCTCCTGCGGTGTTAAAACGGCATCGGCTACACCTCTGTTAATCGCTTGTTTCGGCATGTAATCAACATCTGCCGTTGCAGGATCCTGGGCTGCCGTAAATCCGCCGCATTTTTTAATTTTTTGCAGCCCGTTTACGCCGTCTGCATTAGCGCCGGATAACAAAACACCAACTACTTTGCCACGATACGCTTCTGCTGCTGTTTCCATGCAAACGTCAATGCTTGGGCGGCTGTAATTTACTTTCTCAGAAGCATCTAACGAAAAGGTTCCGTCTTTTTCAATCAATAAATGATAATCTGCCGGTGCTATGTACAGGTAGCCGGCTTTTATTGTTTCTTTTTCTTCCGCTTCTTTAATAGATAAAGACGAACGGATGGCGAAAATATCTGTCAGCATCGAATCCCATGAATATTTACGGTGCAAAACCACAATAACAGCCGACTTACGAAGGGGACGCAACATAGGAAGAATAAATAGTAAGACATCCAGGCTACCGCTGGAACCGCCAATGACAAACAGCTTTTTTATGCCATTTTTCTCCATATCTTTTCTTTGCCGTCTATTGGTTTAAAATTTTTTGCTGCACTGCTGAAGCGCAGGGTTTCTTTGGTGCCCAATGCCAGAAAGCCCAGCTTTTCAAGACTGTTATCAAACAGGCGAATTACGGTATCCTGCAGGTCTTTATTAAAGTAAATTAATACATTCCGGCATAAGATAAGCTGAAATTCATTGAACGACCCGTCAGAAACCAGATTGTGCATACCAAACACCATTTTACGTTTCAGCTCATCGTTCAGCCTGGCGCGGTCGTACATGGCCGAATAATAATTGCTGAATGCCCGTGTGCCGCCTGATTGTATATAATTCTCAGAATAAAGCTTCATGTTGTGAAGCGGTATAATGCCCTGCCGTGCGCGTTCCAGCACTTCCTGGTTGATATCGGTTGCATACAGCAACGATTTATGCAGCAAGTTTGTTTCCTTCAGCAAAATGGCCATGGAATATACTTCCTCGCCGGTGGCGCAGCCCGCGTGCCAGATGCGGATGTAGGGATAAGTAGCCAGTTGCGGCAGCACAACATTTCGCAAGGTGAGATAGAACATCGGGTCGCGAAACATTTCCGTTACGTTTACACTGATAGATTCAACAAAGCGATTGAGATAATTACTGTCGGTGCGCAGCCGGTAGCGAAGCTCGGCAAAAGAAGGAAAGCGATCTACGGTAAACAAACGATTGATGCGCCGTTTTACGGAAGCTTTTGAATAATTGGTAAAATCGTAGCCATACAGCTCCAGTGCGTCTGTCAGCAATTGTTCAACCTGGTCATCCGTAATTATATTTTCTTCTGTAATAATCCGTTTTGTTTCCATTTTTTCTCCCTTCTGCTCATTCTCAGCGTCTTTCAATCGGGTATTCAACTGTTATCGTGAGCCTGTTATTTTTGGTGTAAAACAAGTTTAAAACCAAAATGGAAGAAAAGCGAATAAATTTCGTTCGCTACTTTTGCCGTCCGAAAAAATAAGTTGCTTATAAAAGCGGCGCAGAGTAAACAAAAAATGTATTTATTATAAAATGTTTGCTGTTTATCATTCAAGTGATATTCATTACTCGTTTTCGCATCCTGACATTACAAATCACAACATCACAAATCTAAAATCACTTATGTCTCTTCAAGCAGGAATTGTAGGCTTACCCAACGTAGGAAAATCAACGCTGTTTAATGCGCTTAGCAATGCAAAGGCGCAGGCTGCCAATTTTCCGTTTTGTACCATCGAACCCAATATCGGTGTCATTACCGTTCCCGACGAACGGCTGATAGAACTGGAAAAATTGGTAAAGCCAAATCGGGTGGTGCCGACAACCGTTGAGATTGTTGACATTGCCGGCCTGGTAAAAGGCGCCAGCAAAGGCGAAGGATTGGGAAATCAGTTTTTGGGAAACATCCGCAGCACCGATGCCGTTATTCATGTGCTTCGCTGTTTTGACGATGATAACGTGATTCATGTTGACGGCAGCATTAACCCGGTGCGCGATAAAGAAATTATTGATACCGAGCTGCAGTTAAAAGATCTGGATACCGTAGAAAAAAAAATATCTCGCACCGAAAAACAAGCGAAAACAGGCGGTGATAAAGAAGCGCAGCGCGGTCTTGATATTTTGCAGCAATTAAAATCTCATTTGGAACAAGGGAAAAATGCGCGCGGCTTTGCGGTATCGCCGGAAGACAAAGCAAAGTTTATAGATGATTTGTTTTTGCTCACCATCAAACCGGTTATTTATGTGTGCAATGTAGATGAGAAATCGGTGATTGGGGGCAACAAACATACACAGGCAGTTGCAGAAGCCATTACAGGCGAAGAGGCGGAAACATTGCTGGTAAGCGCTGCCATTGAAAGCGAAATAGCCGTGATGGATAGTTTTGACGACCGGCAAATGTTTCTGGAAGATATGGGGCTACAGGAAAGCGGTGTGACACGTTTGATTAAATCAACTTACCGGCTGCTGCACCTGGCTACGTATTTTACTGCCGGCGTGCAGGAAGTGCGCGCATGGACCATTACCAAAGGAATGCTTGCGCCGCAGGCAGCCGGTGTTATTCATACCGATTTTGAAAAGGGATTTATTCGTGCGGAAGTGATTAAATACGCCGATTTTATAAAACTCGGTTCGGAAGCGGCTTGCCGCGATGCAGGAAAACTTGCTGTGCAGGGAAAAGAGTATCTGGTAGAAGACGGCGATATTATGCACTTCCGGTTTAATGTGTGATTTTTTTGCCTACAGATCAACGCAGACATAAAATGAATTTATCAGCGATAATCTGCACCATTTGCGGGCAATATATTTTTCTTCCTATCCATCAACTCATATCAATGCTTCACGAAAATGTATCTCTTACAGCTTTCAATACGTTTGGTATTGATGCTTTGGCGAGATACTTCGCGCCGTTTTCTTCTGTTGAAGAATTGAAAGAAATTTTAGAAGAAGTAAGCGGTGATCTGCCATTGCTGATACTGGGCGGCGGCAGCAATATTCTTTTCACCAAAAATTTTGACGGCACGGTTTTAAAAAACGAACTGCATGGCATAACACTGCTTCGCGAAGATGAAGAACACTTTTATATAGAAGCGGCGGCGGGCGAAAACTGGCACCGGCTGGTGATGCATTGTGTAGCCAACAACTATGCAGGCATGGAAAACCTGAGCCTGATTCCCGGCAGTACGGGCGCCGCTCCCATCCAGAACATCGGGGCGTATGGGGTAGAATTGAAAGATGTGTTTTATGAATTGCAGGCGTATGATTTACACGAAAAAAACCTGGTAACATTTACCAAAACCGATTGCCAATTCGGCTACCGCGAAAGCGTTTTTAAGGGAAAATACAAAGGCCGCTTCATAATTCTGAGCGTTACCTTTCAGCTTAGCAAAAAACCGGTTTTTGTAACGCAATACGGAGCCATACAGCAGCAACTGGAAGCGATGCATGTTTCACAACTAACCATTGGCGCCATATCGCAGGCGGTGATAAACATCAGGCGAAGCAAGCTGCCCGACCCTGATATGGTTGGCAACGCAGGCAGTTTTTTTAAAAACCCGACGATTGACAATGAACTCTTTTTTGAATTAAAAAAAAAATATCCCGACATAGCCGGTTTTGCAACAGACGATAACAAAACCAAACTGGCTGCGGGCTGGCTGATAGAGCAGTGCGGCTGGAAAGGCTATCGTAATAATGACGCCGGCTGTTATGAAAAACAGGCTTTGGTATTGGTAAATTATGGCAACGCAACGGGTAATGATATTTTTCGTTTGTCTCAGCAAATCATTGAAAGTGTGTACAATACATTTGGCGTTTTATTAGAACGCGAAGTGAATGTGGTTTAGTTAAAACTAACGTTTGTAACCGAAAGAAAACTTAAATACGCCTTATTCTCTTTCCAGGAGGCGGAAATAGGTTAACTTGTGCCAGTTCTCAAAATGTATTTATTCACTTTTTAATTATCCGAGTTGGCCATCATTCTCATTGCGTTTATCGCTCACTGGTATCTTTCTTTATTTACACAAACATTTTTTCTGCATCGTTACTCCGCTCACCGGGCATTTACCATGAGCAAGGGCTGGGAAAAATTCTTTTTTATTCTTACCTGGCTTACGCAGGGATCTTCTTATTTAAGCGCCACCGCTTATGGCATCATGCACCGTATGCACCATGCGTTTACCGATACGGAAGAAGATCCGCATTCACCGCTTTTTGATAAAAACTTCTTCGCCATGATGTGGCGCACCAAGAATATTTATTCAGATATTTTTTATGGTAAAACCAAAGTAGAGCCGCGCTTTACCAAAAACATTCCGCGCTGGACCAGCTTTGACAAGTTTGCGCATTCTAATTATTCGCGTTTTCTTTGGGTTGGTTTATATGTGGCGTTTTATGTAGCGTTTGCTCCTTCTGCCTGGTGGTTTTTATTACTGCCCGTTCACATTACAATGGGGCCTGTACACGGCGTTGTTATCAACTGGTTTGCGCACAAATATGGTCATGTAAATCATGAAACCGATAACACTTCTAAAAACCTGTTTAAGGTAGATTGGCTGATGTTTGGCGAAGGCTATCACAATAATCATCACGTATATCCGTCTCGCAGCAATTTCGCTTCCCAGAGAGGTGAGTTCGACCCGTGTTATCCCATTATTAAGCTGTTGAATTATACCGGTGTTATTAAAATGGCGAAGCCTGAAAAACCTGCCCCGGTTTTAATTCATGTTACAATGAAAGATGAAGTAGCGCAACTGACATCGGAACAAGTATAAATTACACAACGCATTATAAAGCAAAAGCGCCATCACAATCGTATGGCGCTTTTGCTTTTTTTATATAAAACCGGCTACTGCTGCTTTTTCTTATCTGTTACCAGATTGTATGAATCGCTGATAAACTTTTGAAGCTGTTTTGAAGACAATGCGCCGTTTATAACAATCGTGTTCCAATGCTTTTTATTCATGTGATAGCCGGGCAAAACAGAATCGGGATATTGCCCGCGCAATTCAATGGCGTCGTCGGGATTGCATTTGACATTAAACGTAACCGGCGAAGTGTCTAACGGCAGCAACAGAAACATTTTGCCGTTCACTTTAAACACCAGATTATCCGGACCAAACGGAAGCGTTTCTTCCACATCAGGCAATTGCAAAGCACATTCGCGAAGCGAATCAACTGTCATAAATTTTTTTTGAAAATACAATTGTTATATAAAAATAAAGCGTTCAATTTTTACTGCCTTTATTTTTTTGTTTACAACATTGCTACAATGCTTCATCGTGCGAGCCGGGAACATCCATTTCTTTTATCAACGTAGCCGGCGATAATTTGATAATCAGTTCAACAATGCCGATTATTTCCTGCATTGGAATGCGCGAATAACCAAACCGGTTTGTTACCGCTTCTATGCCGTCTTCGTAAGATATGTCGGTAGATAAATCGCCCAGATTTAAAATGGTTGAATTGATATGGGTGCCTCTGAAATTTTCGCGCAGCGCATTGTTTAGGCCACGCAAACCAAACTTGGAAGCCTGATAAGCCACGGCTTTGGTTCGGTTTGCATCCATACCTGATGTAGAGCCGATAAATACAATTTTAGCAGATGCGGCTTGTTGCAAATTGGGCAGCATCGCCTGCACGGTTATGATGGCGCCGGTAAGATTTATATTGATGATGTTGCGCAGATCGTCTTCGCTGTCATCGCTTATCTGATAGCTGCCGCGGAAAGTGTTTTTTTCCCAGATGGCAGCATTGTATATCATTACATCAACCGGAACATTCTCTAACTTTTCTTTGAGTAGCTGGGTAAACGAACCGGCTGCCACATCCGCCTGTATCCAGGTATAATTGCTATTATTGTTTTGGGTAATTGCCTTTGGCTCTGATCGCGAAATAAGATACAAGTGCCTGTCAGGCTGGTTCAATCCGACAGACATCGCATGACCTAAACCGCGGCTTGCTCCGATGATGATAATATTCATTCTTATTTTTTGGATTAAGTGATATGTATTTGGTATCAGTTATAATACGCTGAATCAAATTAACCATTTATTCTTACTACCTGATACATAATACTTACTACAACCTCTTACAAATACCTTCTGATTTCTTCTGTTAGTTCCGCTTTCATAATGGGTACGCCCATAATCTTATTATAACCTTTGGCATCAATCAGATATTGATCGCGGATAATTTTTATCAATTGCCCGTTATTTAATTCCGGTATTAGTACCGTGTCAAAATTTTTCAGAATATCACTTAAGTTTTTCGGGAAGGGGCGCAAATAACGAATGTGTGCATGGCTTACTTTATGCCCTTCTCCCTGTAGTTCCAGCACCGCGCTTTTAATGGAGCCATACGTGCTGCCCCAGCCAAGCACCAATACCTTGCCGGTATCGCTTCCGCTGTCTATGGTTTGATCGGGAATAAAACCGGCAATCATATCTACTTTTTGCTGGCGCAGCTTAACCATCAACTGATGATTTTCGGGATCGTAACTTACATTGCCGGTAATGTTTTGTTTTTCTATTCCGCCGATGCGATGCTCCAGGCCTGCCGTGCCCGGAATTGCCCAGGGACGCACTCCTTTTTCGTTTCTGGTGTATGGCTGAAACTTCATTTCATCTGCATTCAGATCGGTTTTAAACTTTGTGTGAACAGGCGGCAACTCTTCGCTAACCGGGTACTTCCATGGCTCGCTGCCATTGGCAATGTATCCATCGCTTAGCATAATAACGGGTGTCATGTGCTCAATGGCAATCCGCACGGCTTCATATACCACATCAAAGCAATCGCTCGGCGTGGCAGAGGCAATAACAGGCATCGGGCATTCACCGTTTCTGCCGTAATACGCCTGTAACAAATCGCTTTGTTCAGTTTTGGTTGGAAGCCCGGTTGACGGTCCGCCACGCTGCACATTAATGATAACCAGCGGAATTTCCAGCATAAATGCCAGACCCATTGCTTCGGCTTTCAACGCCATGCCCGGGCCAGACGTGGTAGTAACACCAATGCTGCCACCGTACGATGCGCCGATTGCCGCGCTGATGCCTGCGATCTCGTCTTCTGCCTGAAACGTGCGTATGCCAAAAGCTTTGTGCTTGCTTAGTTCGTGCAGAATATCGGAAGCCGGTGTAATCGGATATGTGCCGAGAAACATGGGCAAACCGCTTTTTACCGTTGCAGCCACCAAACCCATCGCCAGCGCCTGATTGCCCATGATGCTGCGGTATTTGCCGGCTGGCAGTCTGGCTTTTTCAACGCTGTAACGGGTGGTAAAGGTTTCTGTTGTATCGCCGTAATTATAACCGGCCTGCAACACGCGGATGTTGCTTTGCAGAATGTTTTCTTTCCTGCCGAATTTCTCGGTCAAAAAATTTATGGTATTATCAAGTGTACGGTTGTACATCCAATAGATAAACCCAAGCACAAACATATTTTTTGCGCGATCTTTTTCTTTAACACCCAACTCCGGAAAGTCTTTCAAAGACTCACGGGTTAGTTTGGTAATATCTATTTTGATGACGTCATAATTGTGCAGGCTGCCATCTTCCAGCGGATTGGTGCCATCGGCATAGTTAGCCAGCCTGAGGTTTTTAGCATCAAAACCATCTGTGTTGGCAATTAACCTGCCGCCGGGCTTCAGGCTTTTAATGTTTACTTTAATGGCGGCTGCATTCATGGCAACAAGCACATCGCACATATCGCCGGGCGTAAAAACACGGTCGCTGGAAAAATGCAACTGAAAGCCGCTTACGCCGGGCACGGTGCCTTGCGGAGCGCGTATTTCGGCAGGAAAATCGGGAAAAGTAGCGAGGTCTATTCCCAATAATGCCGTATTGTTGGTAAACTGAGTGCCGGTAAGCTGCATGCCATCGCCGCTGTCGCCGGCAAATTTTATAACTACGTCTCTAAGAACGGTTTCCTGTGCTGTTGTCATGATAAAAAATGAGTGCAAATTTACTATGCAGAATGGCTGGCAGATAGTTAAATAGGAAAATGTTGAAACATCATCTCATTACAGTTCAAAAGATGAAAATTGAAATTTTGAATAAAGCATCGGCAGTAAAAGCCAAATACCTGAATCGCAATTACACAATACTTGCCTGCCTGATTTATAAATATCCCAAAGCCAAAATCACGCAGGTTTTATTACGATGGTGTTATCAGGTTTTTTCAACATATACTTTTGCCACAGCCATGCAATGCTAAATGTAGGAATGAAATTCATGAACGGCACAATTTCTTCTACGAAACTGAAAGCCGCGCCAAACATGGCTTTGCGCCCGCCGAAGGCAAAATAAAAAATGATGGCAGAAACAGGCGCCCACATAATATCGAACGCTTCGCCAATAACAGGAATTAAAAACGGAATGCAGCCGATGGCATCCATCAAAAGGCAAAACTGTATGGAAGGTTGTTTTTTCATGTTTTGTTTTCTACGGTTTGTTTACAAGTAGCTTACCAAGTTTTTTTTACGCTAAACTGTCAGTCATTTCTTCTCGTATTTGGAAGTAGTCTTTTAATTAGAATTTTTTATTATTTTATTATAAAAATTGAGAATATCTATATTCTTTATTTTCAAATTATTGATACAAAAAGTGAATTGGTTTAGCGTTTGCCATGTAAAATGCTGTTGCATTTCTGCCATCCATATATTTTCGGAATTGTTGTTTTAAGAGCCGTTACGCAGAAATGAAACAATGAATTGAGTCTCTAAGTTGCAAAAAAAACAAAATTTTTTACAAATAATTTAAAAACCGATATTCGATTCTGCGTAGCCGATGCCCTTTCCTGATTTGCTTGTTTGATACGCCGGATTGCAATTGTTATCTTTTATGAAACTTATTACTACCAGTTGGGATGATGGTCATCCGCTTGATTTCAGGCTTGCGGAATTGTTGCGCAAATACAATTTGCCAGCAACCTTTTACATACCAAAACGCAACGCAGAGCATGAGGTAATGCTGCCTCGTCAGGTAACGGAACTAAGTAAGCAATTTGAAATCGGTGGTCATACCATAAGCCATATACGCCTGCATACAACCGATGCGCAAATTTTAAAAAACGAAATCGGCGGCTGCTACTCTTGGCTGTCAGATTTATTGGGTTACGCGCCGGAATCGTTTTGTTTTCCCGGCGGCGTGTTTCACCGGAAAGCGATTCGGGTCGTTTATGAAGCGGGATATAAAACGGCGCGCACCACAGAACTGCTGAGCATAAAAATCATAAATAATAACAACATCGCTCCTACCACACTTCAGGCATACGAGCACAGCATCTTTACTTATGCAAAGCATCTGGCTAAGCGCGGGCGCTGGACTAACCTGGTACAATGGCTCAGCAGCTATTCGTTATACAAATTGCCTGCTTTAACCGAAAGCTATCTGAACCGGATAGATAAAAACGGCGGCTGCTTTCATTTGTGGGGTCATTCGTGGGAAATTGAAGAGTTTGGTTTGTGGGGAAAACTGGAGCAACTGTTTCGCATTCTGAGCGACCGCGAAGATTTTGTTTACGTTGCCAATAAAGAAATTTCATCTCATACATCGTTACCTGATTCATCAATAAAATAACCCTTTTATGAAAATTTTATTTATTCACACCAAATACAAAGAGCGCGGCGGCGAAGACTATGTTGTAGAAAATGAAATGCAGTTATTAAAAGAAAACGGGCACGACGTAGAAGCTTTGTTTTTTGATAATTGTAAACAAAGTGCATTGAATTTGGCGATGCTGCCGTTCAACATTATATCGTACAAAAAAGTAAGCCGCAAAATCAGCCGCTTTCAACCGGATGTTGTGCATCTTCACAATCTGCATTTTACGGCGTCGCCATCCGTTATTGTTGCCATCAGCCATCAGAAAATTCCAATGGTAAAAACGTTGCACAATTACCGGCTTCTGTGCCCAACGGCAACGCTGTTTCACAACCATGAGTTATATTTCAAAAGCCTTTCTGCCTCATTTCCCTGGGATGCCGTTAAAAGAAAGGTATATCGCAACTCAGGCCTGCTTACCTTCTGGCTGGCATTTACCATGTGGCTTCACAAACGGGCAGGCACGTTTAATAAAGTGGACAGGTACATCGTATTAAACGAAAAGTGCCGCTCCATCTTTTTATCATCCGGTTTAAAACTCAAAAAAAACCAGGTTATAATAAAACCGAATTTTATACGCGCAAACATATCCGAACAGGCTGTTCGCGGTCAGCATTTTTTATATGTTGGCAGACTGTCTTCGGAAAAAGGAATTGACGTAATGCTGAAAGCGTTTGTAACAAATGGTTTGGCGCTCACCGTCATTGGCGACGGGCCGTTGCGCGATGACGTGCTAAAAGCGCAACAGCACAACCCGCTTATCAGATGGCTTGGCTTTCAGGGCAAAGAGATAATTGAAGCAGAATTGCAGCAATGCAGCGCTTTGCTTGTGCCCTCCGTTTGTTTTGAAGGTATGCCCTTAACCATTGTAGAAGGTTTTGCGGCCGGTACGCCGGTAATAACGTCAAAGCTTGGCGCCATGGAAACCATTGTAACTCATAATGTAACCGGCTTGCTGTTTAGCCCGAATAATGCAGATAGTTTAAATCGCCAGTTATGCAAATGGCAAAACTTCAGCGAAGCAAAAAGGTACGAATTTTCACTTCATGCGCAGCTGACTTATAAAAGCAAATACACGCCACAAAAAAACCTGTTTTCGCTGTTATCGGTTTATCAGTCTGTAACGGGCAAAAAAACCATGTGGATGGTAAAAGCGGAACCACAGCTTTGCTAATGCGTTTCATCTTCACCTATTACCGCTTCTGTTCTGACAGCTTTTATTTCAATTTTTTGGGTAGCGGTACGCGCTTTTAATTTTCGGGCAGTAAAAAAACCTGCAACCGAGCCTTTTAGCTGCTTCACCATGGTGCGTGCTTCTTTATCTATCAGCAATAAAAACGAAAGAAAAAAAATGGTAAAGATGGTTGAATCTATCAGCAACTTGCTAAAATACATGGTTGGCGGCAGCAGCGAATTGGTAAGAATCCGGCAGCCCCAGATAACAAATATGCTTGTTGTAATGATAATCGCCCACAGAATAAGTGAATTGCGCACCATCGCGCCCGAGAAATATCCCATGCGATATACCTTGTATGGAAAATAAAAGAAATCGGCAACCAGCATCATGATTACAGAAACCGTAACCGTACCGATGATGCCAAATTCCCGGGCGGCGAAATAAATAAGCACGCCATAAATAAGGTTTCTTACAATATTAAACTGGCTGTTTTTCTTAATGTCGCCCAGCGCATATCCTACATTCGACATAAAATAGGTAATCAGGTTCAGAAAGTTATAAATAACCAGCAGATATAAAATTGTGTTGCCCAGCGGCATGGCATTGCCGATAAATTTTTCGGGTCCCGTCCATAGCGAAATCAGATTGAAATAGTTAAGCACAAACATCAGGCACATAAAAATGGCGGCATAGCTGTAAAACTTAAACTGCTTGCTGATAAGCGTAATAATTGATTCTTTGTCGCCCACACCCACCGAATGCGAAATCAGCGGCATCAGCGCAACCGAATGCCGCCCAACCAAAGAGTTAGACATATTCATCGGCCGCTTATTAATTTCATACACTGTAATCATTCCCGGCGCAATAAAACGCGCCAGCACCAGCATATCCATACTATAAGACAAACCGGTAATGATTTTGGAAGCGGACGTAAATGAAAATATTTTGATGAATCTTTTAAAGTGAGTGCGCTCAAGCAAAATGGGAATGCGCTGCCGCTTCAGCAGGCGCAGCATTGAAGCAATATTAAAGCCATTGATAAACAAAGCGCGGCTAAGGTTGGCAATGGCGATGGACATAACGCCAAAACCAGCGTACAGCAAAGCCAGGTTGACAAACAAAAAAAGGAAGTTGGCAGATAAAGAAGAAATGGCAACATGAGCCGAATTGTGCAAACCCTGATTGATGCCCGATAAGGTAAACGATACCAGCGACATGCCCGTTGCAATTATGGAAATCATGAGCGCTGATGCCAGGTGCGGATATTGCGATACGTCTTTGTCTATGATATTTCCGATAAATAAAAAGCAGCCGAAACCAAAGAGGATGGCAAATAAAACGATACCTGCCGATGCCACAAATCCTGACCCGATAGAACGACTGATTTCGCCAAATTGTTTTCTGCCTAAATACTCGGCAATATTTTGCTGAAGCACTTCGCCAACGCCGGGGTCGGCAAGCGTCATCCAGTTTAGAATGCTGCTGGTTGCCAGCCAAACGCCCAGCGTGGCATCGTCAATATTTTTTACGTATAAAGGAAGCAGCAGAAGAGAGTTGAACATGTTGGTTAATACCCAACCATACTGAAAAACGAAATTCCACCGTAACACTTTTTTTTCCATGAATGAGAGTCTCAGCCGCCTGAGTGGTTTTGTGATATTGGTAAATGATTGCAGATTGGTGTAAAAATAAATACAAGTTTTAGTTACGGTATCGGCGCGGGCAAAGGATTGTTATCTTTTACATAATCTTACCGTTTCATCCCAGCAAATACAGTTTGGCAGTCTTGTGCAACAATTATGCCTCCGGAGCAAAAGTAAATCACAACCCATTTGAAAAATCGCCGCAGGCGATAAAATAATGATGTGCTGCTGTTTTTGAATAAATAATACAAGTTGCATTACGAGATAAGTCTAAATCTTGTTATTGAAACATAATCTTAGCTTAGCCTTTAATATTGCAATATCAAACATCTTTAATATTCAATTGATACCATGACTTTGATGCAGACGAAACTGTCTGTATTTTCTGTAACAATAAAACGCAGGTCTGCCATTAGCAGCCATTTATAAAATAAACCTCTTTTTGCTGACTGTTTTTATAGAATGCCTTCCGTTCTGCTAACGGGCAATTATTGCAAATTTCTTGCATTGCTGCCGATGTATAGCGCAAAGGCGGCAAGCGCGGTATCTTTCAACAGGTTTACAAATTCTGCCTGCTTCATATCGGCACTGCCGGCATGAAGATAATTGGGCAGATGAATGGTAAGCACGAAAATAATAAGCAGCAAGGCAAGCAGATAACCCGCCACTTTCACCTGTTTGTGCGTGATAAAAGCGATGGCCGCCAGAATAAAAGCGGCGCCGGCAAAATATACCCAGATGATGCCGCCCGGTAAAAACTCAGGTACGTAGCCCATCAGGGTATGCGGAGCCATAAAATGATAAGCACCAAACACAATCAATACAATAGCAAGTATAATCACGGCTATGCGTGAGGCGATAGGCTGTGTCATAAGGCAAGATTTTAATAGGGGTAAGGTAAAAACTTTTTACAGGATAAGAAAACTTTTTAGGTAAAGCGAATATGGCAATGTTAGATTGCCATCCTGTAAAAAATGAGAAGTAAGAAATGAGAGGTAAAAATTTCACCACTGCCGTTTCGCTTCTTATTAAAAAATCCGGTATAACGGAGCTAACGTTACAAAACCATCATATCAACAAATTCATGTACCGGAATGTTCATCAGTTTATCGCTGTCTAACGCTACATCAAGTATGGCTGCTTGTTGTTTTGCTGAAAAAATTCTTGCCAGATTGATTTTGAATTTTTCTATCAGTAACGGAATGCCTTCTTCTCGTCTTTTTTTGTGCCCGATCGGGTATTCAACAATTACTTCATCCATTACCGTTTCATCCGTTAAGGTGATGGTGAGCGCATTGGCAATGGAGCGTTTTTCGGGATCGAGATAATCTTTTGAAAACTGCTTGTCTTCCATCGTTTCCATTTTGCTGCGCAATGTGTTGATGTGGCTATCCGTTGCAACTATATCTTCGTAATCGGCAGCCGTTAATCGCCCGAAAAGCAAAGGCACAGCAATCATGTATTGAATGCAGTGATCTCTGTCGGCAGGATTGTGCAGCGTGCCTTGCTTATCAATAATGCGTATCGCTGCTTCGTGTGTGCGAATGCGAATGTGCTTAATGTCGTCCGCTGTTTTGTTTTCAGCCAGCAGTTGCTTATATAATATTATGGCTGCTTCCACGGCTGTCTGCGCATGAAATTCTGCGGGGAAAGAAATTTTAAATAAAATATGCTCCATTACATAGGAGCCATATTCTCTTTGAAACGTAAATTCTTTTCCCCGGAACGATACGTCATAAAAACCCCAGATGTTTGCCGTTAACACGGATGGATAGCCCATTTCCCCGGTTTTTGCCATCAATGCCAGCCGCACGCCTCTTGCTGTGGCATCGCCTGCCGCCCACGACTTGCGGCTGCCGGTGTTGGGCGCGTGCCGGTAAGTGCGCAAAGCTTGTCCGTCAACAAACACGAGCGAAATGGCATTTATCAATTCATCGCGTGTTAAGCCAATCAGTTTTCCAACTACTGCTGTTGTGGCCAATTTTACCAGAATCACATGATCCAATCCTACGCGGTTAAACGAATTTTCCAATGCCATAACGCCTTGTATTTCGTGCGCGCGAATCATGGCATCGAGCACGTCCTTTATCAGCAATGGTTCTTTTCCGTTGGCAACGGCGGTGCGCGAAAGCCAGTCGGCAACGGCAAGTATGCCACCGAGATTATCTGAGGGATGCCCCCACTCGGCGGCGAGCCACGTATCGTTAAAATCGAGCCAGCGAATGATGGCGCCAATGGTAAAGGCGGCCTGTATTGGATCAAGCTGATACGATGTTCCCGGCACTTTAGAACCATTGGGAACAATGGTTCCCGGCACAACAGGTCCTAACAATTTGGTGCACGCCGGATAGGTTAATGCTTCAAAGCCGCAGCCCAATGTATCGAGCAAACAATACTGTGCGGTTTGCCAGGCGATTTCGTTTTTGATTTCATAAGTAAGAACATAATCAGCTATATTGGTAATGACTTTATCGGTGGGCGGCGTTTCGTTGGAAGTGTATGATGACATGGTTTTTATCAGGTATGAATAATTATGAGTTATGAGTTATGAGTTATGAGTTATGAGTTATGAGTTATGAGTTATGAATGATAAATGCGGCGCAAATAAACGGGAAGATTTTCGGTTCTACTTTTTGGCTTCTGTTGCCTGCCTTGCTTTTACCATAATTTCAAGATCGTAAATACCTCGGATGCCGCTGAAACCAACGGATAGTATCGAGCCATCCTGCAACGTTAGCGGCTGACCGCCTTCCCAGCCAATGAAATCGGGTACTTCAATGCCATAATCTTCCGTTTCGCCGTTAAAAAACTTCCTTTCAAACTCCATTGTTTTTATTCCGGTTATCCAAACCTGGCTGGCTTTTGTCCACGCTACGCGAAACGATTCGCGCGCTCTTATTTTGTTGGTTCCATACAACCTGCCAAACACATTGCCATCCGCATCTATGAGGCAGGCAGCGCAGTTGCCATTGGCAATCCGTTCGTCTTCGGCGTTTTGTAAATAAAACGGAATGAGTTTCTCAATTTCAATGAACATGTTTTTTATAAAATCAGTCAGTTGTTCAGCTTGCATCTTATCAATTTTTACGATAATAAATTGTACATCGAAGGTTTTTTGCTTTACATAACAATCAATTCTTATTTTTTTCCTGTTGCCGCCCAAAAAATACCGGCATACAAATGATTTAAAAACGCATCGTTGCTAAAATCTGTGGGCATGTGGCCAAGCTCAGTGTAAAAAGCGCGTCCGCCATCGTAGGCATGATACCAGGCAATCGGGTGCATCTTTCCCATGCCGTCTCCTTTTTTTGTTCCCCAGTCGGCTTTTGGGTTGTAAGAAGATTCATCTACTGTCAGAATATAAGTGAGACCCGATGTTTTTTCCGGACCGAATTCGTACCATTCATCCGTCCACAATTTACCATTGCTGAACGCCTGCAATCCGGGAAAGCCATTGTCTGTTATGTTGAGTTTTGCGGTTTGAATGGCCGGATGAATATGAAACATTCTGCCTACCAGTTTCGTGTACCAGTCCCAGTCGTACTCGGTATCCGATGCGCTGTGAATGCCAACATACCCTTTACCCGATTCAATAAAACGTTCCATTGCTTTTTGCTGTACCGAATCGAAAATATCACCGGTGGTATTCAGAAAAATAACCACCTGATATTGCTCCAATGTTTTATCGGTAAATCCGTTCGGATCCTGCATCAAATCTATATCGAAAAAATTTTTTCGGGCTAATTCTGTCAGAGCTACCACGCCATAGTGCAGCGACTCGTGATGCCAGCCGCGTGTAGTGGTTACCAGCAAGGCTTTGAATTGCTTTTGCGCAATGGCTTGTGCGCATATAAAAGTTTGAATGAGAAAAAAGGCGAACACAAATCGAATGGCTTTCATACGGAAATTCATTTTGGAAATGAAGATAGATGAATTGTACGTAAGCGGTTTCGGGCAAACTGATTATTGTTTGGAAACAACTGCTTTGTTAACTGTAATAGGCTATACCGTTTAGAGAAAATGAGAACAACAGACGCAACATGTTCATCTTTCGCTTCTGACTTTTTATGTATGATATAATATTGCAGTCTTCATCACTCACCAGCTTTTCATCATCCACAAACTGCAGCCAAAATGTTTGCTGTCTCCCAAGGCAGACGGCAGATACCTGAAGCCCGTCTTTTCATACAAACTTACCGCCCGGGTAAGTTCAGGCAACGATTCCAGATACAGGCTTGTATAGCCAAGCTGCTTTGCCATAAAAGTGCTTTGTTCTATCAACTGTTTGCCCAAACCCATCCGGCGCGCTTCGGGCAGCAGATATAGTTTTACCAGCTCGCAACAGCCATCGGGCAAGCCTTCGGTGGGATAAATGCCGCAGCCGCCAACCACGCTGCCATCCATTTCCGCAATAAAATAAGCCGCTTTCTCTTTTGCAAACAGATGGAACAAATCGTCGGTTGTCGGGTCGTAATAAACGGTACCGCATTTGGCGGCATTAAATTCGGTAAGCACCGATCGGATAATGGCCGCAATGGCGGCATTGTCTTTTTCTTCAATCGGTCGTATCAAAATATTGGCTGTAGTTGCATTCATAACATCAAACTTAGTTGGTTTTTACATTGAAGGGAATGTTATAACTGAGGATAGCTTTATCCGTTCGGGCGTTTGCTGTTACTTTTGTAATGCAGCCGGAAGTTGAAAATACTTTGGCTGTAAGCAACACGATGAATAAGAAATCGCTGCTGGCGCTCTGCCTGGCAATACTGGTTCCGTTAATAAGCTATCTTTTTGTAAAATATGCAAGCGAAGCGGCCATAGATATGCCGCATCATTATCTGCCCGACAGCATCGTTACGCGCGTGGTAGATGGCAGGCGCACCACCGATACCGCCTGGCATACCGTAGCCAACATCAGGCTGCAAAACCAGTTGGGCGATACCGTTAATTTATACGACATACAAAACAAACCCATCGTTGCCGATTTCTTTTTTACGCATTGCGCCGGTATTTGTCCGCGGCTAACGGCAAACATGGTGAAGATGCAGCGCAGCTTTATTAAAGGCGGCGATGAATATCATAAAATTGATACCTCAGTTGTACAGTTTGTTTCGTTTACCATAGACCCTGAGCGCGACAGCGCAGAACGCTTAAAAGAGTATGCCGACCGCTTTGGCGTGAACCACGATAACTGGTGGTTTTTAACAGGCAACCGCGATTCGATTTACAATTTCATATTTGAGCAACTGCATGTAGATAAATATGCCGAAGCGCCGATAGATTCCAACTTTGTGCACACCAACCGTTTTGTGCTGATTGATAAAACCTTTAAGGTAAGAGGTTTTTATGACGGGCTCGATTCTACTTCGCTTAATAAGTTGTCGCAAGATATTGGTTTGATGATGTTGGAAAAAGCCACCAATCCCGAGCCTTTACCTTTTGATCCGGCATTGATGGCGATTTTCTTTTTCATTACCGCCGTTATCGTTGTTGTGGCAATACGATTGATATTTTATAAGAAAAAAGACAGACCATCTTATGTTACAGCCGGTGTTGCAGAAAAATGATAAGCAGGCAAAATGGCTTATCGGCATTTTTTCGTTTGTGGTGTTTAGTGCCGTTGTGTTTTTAAGCAATGTGAAATTCAACATTGCGGTGCCGTTCAACGTGCACATTTTTGCGGCCGCGAATGCGCTCATCAATGCCATTATTGCTGTGTTGCTGATAGCTGCTTTGATAGCCGTTAAAAATAAAAAATGGGTATTGCACAAGCAACTGATGACAACGGCGCTCATCTTATCCATCTTATTTCTTGTTTCTTATATTGCGCACCACTTGTTAGCCGGCGAAGCGCGCTTTGGCGACAGCAACCACGATGGCATTACCTCGCCGGAAGAAGCGGCTGCGGCGGGCAGCATCCGGTATGTTTATTTCTTTATTCTGGCAACGCATATTTTTCTGGCTACCGTTACGCTTCCTTTTATTTTATACACGGCTTATAAAGGACTAACCAACCAGTTTGCGCAGCACAAACGAATCTCTAAAATCATTTGGCCGCTGTGGCTTTATGTAGCGGTTACGGGTCCGGTGGTTTATTTTATGATTGCGCCGTATTACAGGTGAGAAATATTATTTGTTTTAATAAATTCTTGCGGCGATGCCAGGCAATGCATACACAATTCTTTTTTTTAAAAGAGCGGACGCACAATACGTGAAAACGATTGACTGGTATGATTCACTTTCCTTTACTTACAGAGACGTCTTTACTAATCGTATAATGCATTCTTTGTCATTAGACTTCTTGCATAAGTCAGAGAAGTAAAGGTAAGAGGATATTAAGAAAGGAAACTGGAAGTTTGCATGCTATGTTCCGGACAGATGTTAAAAACAGAGAGGCTGCGTCGTTTAAGCGGCTGACGGGAGTTACCAGGAAAACCTTCCGGCTGATGGTAAAAGCCGTCAGGGAAAGTGATGAGAAGCGGATAAAGAAAAAGGGTAACCGGCGTAGCCGTCCGTTCACTCTGAGCACAGAGGATCAGTTGCTGCTCACCCTGATGTACTACCGGGAGTACCGCACGCAGTTCCACATCGGCGCTACGTACGGCATCAGCGAATCGGCGGTGTGCAGAACCATCAAACGCATAGAAGACGTGCTGATGAAAATAAAAGAGTTGCAACTGCCGGGAAAGCAACAGCTTTCGGGTAGTCCTCAGCAGCTGGGTGTCATTATCGTAGATGCTACGGAAATGGAGGTGGAACGACCCAAAAAAAGCAACGGCAGTACTATTCGGGCAAAAAGAAGCGGCACACCCTGAAAGTACAGCTGGTGGTATCAAAGAAGACAAAGCGCATCCTGTGCACAGCGCACGACAAAGGCAAGACGCATGATTTCAAAGTATTTGAAAAAAGCAAGTTGCCCATCAATGAAAAGATAAAGCTCAAAGCTGACAGCGGCTATCAGGGCGTGCAGCAGGTGCACACCAACAGTGAAGTGCCTAATAAAAGCAGTAAGAAAAAACCACTTACAGACAAAGACAAGGCAGCCAACCGGAAACTCTCAACAGAGCGGGTTGTGGTAGAACATGTGATTGGCAGAATTAAGGTGTTCCGCATACTGGCAGAACGCTACCGAAACAGAAGACAAAAACATACACAAAGAGTTAAACTCATTTGTGGCATCTACAACTATCAACGAAAATGACTTATGCAAGAGGTCTAATACTTATTATTTAAATTCTTTTGACTATACAAATTGGTACAACAACCTTGTAGATGAATACCGCATTGCCCAAAACTATTTTATTGGACCGCTTCGAGACAGAGTTCTTGCGCAGTTAATTGTTGAATATAGTGATACGCCTTATCCGGAATTTGATTTGGCATATCAGCAATTCAAAAACGATTCAATTAATCCTACAGTAAAAGAAAATACCATTCGACGGGTTGATGAAACAAGGGCAAAACTTAAGCGAAAAAAGAATGAATGGAATACTGTATTGTCATCGGCTAAAATTAAAAGCATTGAGGGTAAAGAATTAGTGTTATCAGATGTAATTAAGAATAAGAAATTCATTATCATTGATTGTTGGGCAACATGGTGCCAACCCTGTATGAAGCAGAAGCCTTATTTGGAAGAGTTTGAAGAAAAGTACAAGGATTCAATAAGCTTTGTCTATTTATCAGCTGATGAGGATTATAGCAAATGGGAAAATTATATTAAGGCTACAAAACCACATGCAGACAATCAGTTTTTTTTAGTCAATTCATTTAAGTCAGCGTTTGCAACCTTCTTTAACATTGATGCTATCCCCAGGTATATATTCCTGAAAAATGAAGGAAAAGATATTGTTTCATCTGCAATGCCAATACCTGCTGTAAAAGATGCTTTTAACATGGTACTCAAAGAGGCTATTAATTTATAAGTATTAAGAACCGCGAGAGTTCTATTTACTAATTATTATAAATATTTATATACTTTCAAAGTTTGTTGACTGTGAAAATAAAAGATATCATTAATGGCATCTCCGTTCTAATGCCCACCTACAACCAAGGACATTTTATATCTAGAGCTATTAAAAGCTTACTATTGCAATCCTTTCAAAACTAGTGCTCAATCAGCATAGTTTTTAAATAGACATAGCTTTGTGGTATAAACTGAGAAGCGATGGGTAAGATAAAGGTACAGTTGAGTGAAGGGGACAAACTTTATTTGAACAGCTATGTAAGCAAAGGAAACCATTCTGCCAGAGCCATACGGCGAGCCCGCATGCTGCTGATGCTGGACAAAGCAGGTAAAAATCAAAAACAAATAGCCCGGGATTGTAGCTGCAGTGAGGGCACGGTAACTAATATTTTAAAACGCTATGAGCAGTGCAAGGGCGTAATAAAGGAGGTGTTGGAAGAAAAGCCCCGTAGTGGTCAGCCTACCATCATCACCCCGCAGCTGGAAGCAAATATTACCGCCCTTGCCTGCTCGGAAGAGGGACCCGATGGACGCAGCAATTGGACATTAGACCTGATAGCAGACAAAATGGTCAGCGATGGTCTTGCCGTGCACTTAAGCTATGAGACGGTGCGCAAGGTTTTAAAAAAAGCAAACTCAAGCCGTGGCTTAAAAAGCAGTGGTGCATCTCTAAAGTAGATGGTCAGTATCTGGCAAACATGGAAGGGGTGTTGCGCCTTTACAGCCAGCAGCAGCAGCAAGGTGTAGTCAGACTTTGTATGGATGAACGTCTCTGCCAGTTGTTAAGCAATGTGATAATGCCGCTGCCGCCAAAGCCAGCAATGCCAAAGCGTATAGATAATGAGTATAAAAGAGAGGGCACCTGCGTAGTGCTGCTGGCTTATGATATAGACAAGGGCATCCGCTACACGGAAGTAAAACAGCAACGAACTAAAAAGGACTATGCTGAATTTATAGACAACATCATCACGGAGCATTACAGCAATGCACACACCATAAAGCTGGTGCAGGATAACTTAAATACGCACACCAAAGGTTCATTTTATGAGCATCTGCCGTTGCAAAGAGCCGGAGAACTGGCTACCATAATTGACTTTGTATATACGCCAAAGCACGGTTCCTGGCTGAATATGGCAGAGATAGAGTTCTCTGCCCTTGCCAGGCAATGTTTGGACAACCGCATTGCCACCATAACACAAATGAACCAATGCGTACAATCCTGGACTGACCACAGAAATCTTCATCACCTGAAAATACACTGGAGCTTTACTGTTGACCATGCCAGAGATAAAATGGCTTCGCAATACCTAAAAGCTAATCACAAAAACTATGCTGATTGAGCACTAGGAACTAATTATCATCAACGATGGCTCCACTGATTATACAGAGGATATTGTTACAGAGTATCTCCATGATAAACGAATTAAATATCTGAAGAATAAAAGCAATAAAGGATTAGGCTATTCACTCAATAAAGGCTTACAACATGCTTCTTATGATATCATCGCTTACTTGCCTTCCGATGATATTTATTTTGAAGATCATTTACAAAAATTGTATGATACCATAACTTCTAATAAAGATTGTGTATTAGCGTACTCAGGAATGCAGCACAGCTATACAAACAGTAACTTTTCTCATTTTGCCCAAGAAACCCTTTCCCTTGTTGGCGGCTGGTTTCAGTTGGTGCAGGTGATACATAGAAAAACAAGCGATGAATGGATGACTCGTGATACAATGGTAACAGATGATTTAAACCAAATGTACTGGAATAAGCTGTTACAAAGAGGAAAGGCATTGCCAACCGATCAAATCACCTGCGAATGGGTAAGTCATCCTGAGCAACGGCACAGACTGATAAAAGAAACCTCTAACGGTGGCATTTATACTTACAAGCTGTTTTATAAAGTGAGCGAACCCATCCGGTTCCATTCCTCTGTTGGTAATTACATTGATGAAGTATCGCTGTATGAACCATTCCGGCAGCCGGTAACAAAGATTAATAAAGTACATTTTCCAAAGGCTCTTAAAATTTTATTAGTAGGCGAATTAGCTTACAACGCTGAGCGTATTTGTGCTTTGGAAGAGTATGGTCACAAACTATTTGGATTGTGGATATTAAACCCTGAGTTCTACAACACCATTGGTCCTTTGCCTTTTGGTCATGTAGAAGATATTTCATTAGATAACTGGAAAGAAAAGATAGAAGAAATAAAGCCGGATATTATTTATGCACTACTCAATTTCCAGGTCATTCCCATAGCGCATTATATTCTTACAAGCAATCCCGGAATACCTTTTGTCTGGCATTTTAAAGAAGGTCCTTTTTACGCCCGGCAAAACGGCTTGTGGAAGCAATTGATGGAATTGTACACCAATTCGGACGGACAAGTTTTTATTAACGAA
Source organism: Ilyomonas sp. (assembly GCA_965219515.1). Classification (GTDB taxonomy): domain Bacteria; phylum Bacteroidota; class Bacteroidia; order Chitinophagales; family Chitinophagaceae; genus Ilyomonas. The sequence continues at coordinate 2,919,655 of OZ244776.1, read as the reverse complement.
GAAACAAGAGATTGGTATTCACAATTTCTTAATCTTGAAACACCCACTTTTATCTTAGATGGTGACCTGCCAAAGAAAGACTGGTTTGCAAAGGAAAGAAGCACACTGTTGTCTGATATGGACGGGGACATTCATACGGTCGTGCCAGGTCGCCCGTTTGGGATCAATCCATCCGAATTAGCTTCTTTTAAAGAGCAAAAGATACACCTGCATTTTTACGGAGAATTTTTTCATACTACCTGGGCTGACTGGATTCAAAATGCGCAGGAAGCAGCAGCAGGTTACATTCACATTCATCCCAATTGCACACCCGACAGGTGGGCAGCCGAATTCTCACAGTACGATGCCGGATGGCTGCATACATTCGACAGCAATAACAATGGAGAATTAATGAAAGTATCCTGGAATGACTTGAACTATCCGGCAAGGCTAAGCACACTGGCTGCAGCCGGATTGCCCATGATTTTAAAATCGAATCCCGGGCATCTCGTTGCAATCGAAAACATGCTGAACCGGTTAGACATTGGTATTCTTTTTACCGATTTTTATAACTTGCGGGAAGCCTTTGGAGATACTGAACAGCAAAAGAGAATCAGAGAGAATGCATGGAACAAAAGATACCTGTTTTCATTTGATTATCATGTAGAAGACTTAACCAATTTCTTTCAGACTGTGATTAAGCAGTATAAAGCTAAAAAAGTAGCTGATATACCTTTATCACTTAACACTCAGCTATGATGAGTGGAAATAATTTGCAGGCGTTACCAACTTATATTGTCAACCTGCCACAAAGAACCGATCGCCGTGAGTATATTTTGCAACAGTTTGAAAACAGAGACGAATTTAGTATCACGCTTGTAGAAGCTTGTGTTCATAAAATCGGAGCCGTAGGACTTTGGAACAGTATCAATAACATTATTGATGTTGCTATTGCAAAAGATGAAGAGATCATTGTTATCTGCGAGGATGATCATCAGTTTACGCAAGATTACAATAAAGAGTACTTATTCAATAACATTGAAGAAGCCTGTAACAAAGGGGTTGATCTATTTTTAGGTGGTATTGGCGGATGCACGTATGCCATGCCGGTGGCACCAAACAGATTTTGGGTGGAACGTTTTATATGTACCCAGTTTACCGTTATTCACAAAGATTTTTTCGGAGCTATTAAAGAAGAAATGTTCACGGATCAGGACGCAGCAGATGACAAACTTTCTTCTATGACGATCAACAAAATGGTAATTTATCCATTTGTGTCAACGCAAAAAGAATTTGGATATTCAGACGTTTCGAGAGACGCAAACCGGCCACCGGTAACGGGATTATTTGAAGCGGCTTCCTCTTTTTTAGAAAAGATTCAAAAGATTTATACATTTTATACAGGTTGAAAGCCGGAACTGCTATTTGCAATCAACAAACATTTATTAACGATAAGATGCCTTATCTTCAGCATAATTAATTGAAAAAAATTGTCGTAATTGTTTACTATATCTTCAGGATTGAAGCAGACTTCCAATTCTTTTAAAATCGTCTCTAACGTATTTGGTATTTCTGCCAAACAAAGAATGTAATAATCCAATTCTTCCAATGGTATTTCCTGATAGCCGGGAAACAAAAAGTCAGGCAGGCAGGCAATTCTTACCATGCTTTCTTCTGTAACATCCGCAATGCCTGACACATCAGAATCCTCTTTTTTAAACAATGTCCAATCGTAAATCGTATCTGTAATTGTAAGGTTAAACTTTTTCTGCAAAACTGTTTTAATTTGCCTTTCCTTTATCTGGTAAAAAAAACTAAAGTTATTGATTGAATGAGCATCACGGTTAATCAGAATTTGTGAGGGAATGGTTTGAAACGCTTCTTTTATTTTGGTAAGCGCCATATTATATTGTTCTGCGGCATTGATAATGAATGCAAGCTTCTCTTCTGAAAGACAGATAGATATATCCGGCTGTTGAAACGAATAAGATGTCAATTTTTGATGAACCGTTTCAACAAATGAATAGCCAGCTTCTTTACATACATGTTTTTCTGTTACTGAAGATAGACCCTTTTCATTTTGATCTTTTTCAAATAATGCTGCAATTGAAAAATAATAATCAGGATAATGTTTCAGTAATGTTCGGCTCATTAAATCGCAGGCCGTTTTGTTGCGCTTGTGCGGACCAATTAAATGAAGATAGGTAGTTACGAAAGGAACGGTGGTAAAGTCAGCGATTTCCTCGTATTTATAGCCATTATCATCAAAAATTTTATCAAACAAACAAACAACTTCTTTCTTTTCGTTTTGTAAACGATTGTAAAATAAAACCTGTTCGAAAAGAATATTAAAGTTAATTAACGTGTGGGCAGGAATCTGCTTTAAATCATTTTTGTTTATAAAATCAAACACCTCTGAAGCATAGTTTTTGAAAAAAGTAAAATCGGTACCTCCTATAATGCCTGCATTGCATGAACAGGCTTTTTTATCGCATAAGTTAAACTCAACTTCCGGAGGTACATAAGTTAAATTCTTTTGTACATCTATAAACTTAGCCGTATAATACTCCGTTGCTTTTTCTAAATTTTGCGCAACCAATCCGCTGCTATGTATTCGGTATTCAAACTGTTTCCATATAAATACATCACCGTCCACATGAATAAAAGGTTCGTTTTGATCGGCATATGCTTTTATCTTTCCCAATGCCCATAGCTCAGAAGGATAATGATTTAATTGGTCTAACACAACATGTACTTTTGTGTAAGGCAAATTCATTTTTTTAATAAGAATATTATATCCGTTCGTGTCAGTGTATAGTTCTATATCGTTATAAAGCTGTTTGAGTTGTAAACAGCTAAATGCCCAGGACATTAAATGATGTTGGGAGGAACACCAACCAAAAGAATTAGCAACCATATCTTTTTTACCCGACCAGAAAGATTGAATTATTTTCATTGGACAAGCACGTTAATAAAACAACATGTAGAAAAGAATAAATACTTATTAAGCAATACCTATTACACCAACTCCACATTTGATAAAAAGTTATGCAACTTGTCTTTGGTAAAAGTTACATCATCAATGTTTCGTTGCCACTGATTTTCTATGGATACAGCAAATTGTTCGCGCAACTGAATAATGTTAGTAACGAAACTATCGTCCTTAAAATGTTTGGATAATGATGAGCAGACAGGTAATAGCAAATCTGAGTTCACCAGCCGGTGATTGTTATAAAATAAATGCACTATCGGTTCACTCATGACAGCCCATTTTTGCTTACCTGTTTCAAGGCAATGGTTGTGAATAATTTTTTCATCAATCTTCGAGGAATACGCTTCAGCATCAAGTGCCAGCCAAAATTTTTTTTCTGATAAGATACAGCCTATGGAATAATAAGTGTCTGCCGCAATTTGCTTCACTTGTAATGATTCAACCTTTTGCATAAAATCAGCAATTTGTAAAGAAGTCCATTCGTGAACCCACCTGGCGATGAAAGGATATTGCCAGATGGTGCCAAACTCACCTATATCTATTTTTCCTGCGGCTACTATTCTATCTTTATTCCAGCCGGCAACTGTTTTATAACAGTGAATATGTTTATAATCATCTAATTTATTGTAAATGCGAACCAGTTCGTTAAAGCCCCAGCAATTGTTATTTATCAGGCCTGTTACAAAGCCTGTTTCTGAAAGTTGAGAAAGATTAATATAATGATGGAGCAAATTTTGGATCCAGTTTTTTTGTAAGGGTATTATATCATCATCAATCTTGCATATATAATCAACATCTTTACAAAGCTCGCTTTCCAGAATCACTTCTTTGATGGCGAAAAGGGTTCAACGGGTGATGCTAATGGTCTTATTACAAATCTTGTTTCAGGTTTTTTGGCACTCCATTTTCTTGCAACATACTCTACAATACGGGAAGGCAAAGAAGTATTTCCATTTAGGATGATAATTACTCTTTCCTTATTAAGTAATGTATGATCTAAGCTATTCAGTGTAGTCTGCAAAGATTCGTAATCATAAGAGGCAAGAATTAGAAGAATTGTGTTTAATGCTTTCATTTTTACTTCTTTTTTATCAACGAAAAATTAATTGTGTCCATTCATTTAAATTGTATAGTCTGATTCGATTTAAAAAATATGATTTTCAAGTGTAATGAATTTTAATTCAAATGAACAAAAAATGCGCCTGTATAATGATAAGTAATGCTGCAAAATTAGCTTGCGATAATTGAGTTAGTTTGCGGTGTGAAAGAATAGTAAAGAAATTTTCTTATCAGGTATAGCAAGCACAGAGTTGGTAAAGAAGTACGTCAAGTGTAAGACACACTGCAACCTTTTGTATGCCGTATAACTTTTTCTGACTTTAGTACTGCGCAGCACTTTGTCAATAGTTTTGATAATACCGGATTTACTTCCGCCCTTCAACTGCTGAATGTTGGGGTAAATTTTATATCAGGGCATTATCCGGTTGATAGTCAGCGAAGCCAGGGGGATAATCCAGAGATACTTTCAGAATATTCGCAAACGCTACGATGCCAATTCTTAAGATGAAAGCTACATACTGGCTTACTCTGGCATGCAATACAGTTATACCAGCAGCAACTTCTCTTATTTTGCACAGGAGGCATTTTCTATTGTTGGCGGCCGGTTTCAGTTGGCGCAGGCAATGCACCGGAAGACAGACGATGCCTGGCTGACTCGTGATACATTGGTAACAAATTGAAAAATATGAATGGGTTAAAATAATTTTAATATTTTTTAATCACTCTACTTATGATGAAGGAAACTGTTTGAATTTTATATGGATGATTACAATTTATTAATTCAAAAAAATTTCAAACAAATGAAAAAGATGAAACTTCAGATGCTCGGCTTGAGCGTCAACGATCTCTTGTCAAGAGAACAGATGAAAAAAGTAATGGGTGGAAGTGGTGCCAATGGATGTATTAGTGATTCAGATTGTGAAAATGGGGAACATTGTGTAAAACCGGAACACTATCTGGTTGCCAGAAAGTATCAATCGGTTCAACGTGTACATCAGATTCTGATTGTGAAAATGGTCAAACATGCGTAGCTAAGCCCTATCCATCAACAGGTAAATGGTATAATTCAAAATAAACATAAGGTCATTTATTCTAAAGATGAACTTTTTAATTGCACTGGATTTACTATTGAAATAAACTCAATGATTTCACTATTAAATCTGTTATCGGTTTCAATTATGATGGCATATATTGCTACAACTTGTTTTTCTCAAACCACGTCTACATTGCGCGGCAAAATAGACGGGGTAGATGTGAGATCCAACGTATATCTAAATCAAACATCTAAAAGTGATGTTGTGGACTCGTTTCTTATAATGAGTGATACCTTTCAATTTCAATTACCGATTGAAGAAAACGATGTTTATTTTCTTACTTATAAGAGAAATAATGAAAGATTCGATTACCCTGTCTATTTACAGAAAGGCTCGGATGTTCAGATACATTTTTTTAATGATCAGCAAGTTGAATTTAGCGGATCTTATATAGCAGAAGAATAAAACTTGTTTTATAAACAATTGTATTTATTCGGTCAAAAAATTTCCGAAACTGAAAAGAAACGAAACAAAACGAAGGATACTGTTGTAATATCTGATTTGAATATGGAAAAGAAAACGATTTACAATGACATAAATCAATATTATAAATCGTGGGTACAAGATCATCAGGATTCTCCATTCAGTATTGCCGTTATCTATCTCTGCATGCAGGATTATGATATAAAGACTCTCAAAACGCTTTACGATAGTTTATCAGAAAAGGCAAAATCTGGTAACCTCGTTATTAACGCGTTGCCTTATTACTTCGCAAAGAAAAAAACAGATGAACGATTTGCAATAGGATCAACGATTAAAGATTTTGTTTTAAATGATACGGCTAACCAGAACAAATCGTTTCACGAATTAAAAGACGATAATTATGTTCTGCTCGACATATGGGCAAGTTGGTGTTCGCCATGTATTAAAAGCGTACCACAACTTAAAAGATTGTTAGAAAAATATAACGATAAGAATTTTAAGATAATTGGTATTTCTGCTGATGAGAGCAAAAAAGACTGGACACAAGCAATTACGGTACATCAAATGAGTTGGATTCAATTATCAGGTTTAAAGGGTACAGGCGCCGGTTATATGGCAGATAATTTTATTTCTATATATCCCACCTATATACTTGTTTCTCCCAAGGGCGAAATTCTTGCAAAACCAGACAATATTGAACGGGTTGAAGAATTGAGTCAAATTTCATTCAAAAATGAGATGTACTAAAATGAATTCTGATTTAAAAAGACAAATTTTCGTAGAGAAGCATTACCAAGTTTTTAAATGAAGCTGTTTAGAGTTTAACACGAGGTAATTTTTTTGGAGAGTAAGACGCAGAAAGTGAGGAAGTGGAGTGCTGTCCAAGTTTTGACACTTGTTTCAAACCGGACAAGCAACGCTTTAAAGCTGTTTATCCACGCATTCATCCGTTCAATTGCAAAACGGTGTTTGTACAATTGATCATCAAAATAAACATACTCATCCGCGGCTTCTTTTTTTATTTCTCGTATTGATGGCAATGTTGGTGTTACCACCTGTAGCGGCAGTCGGTTGTTATCACTGAAAACAGGGCGTTGGTTGTGCTGGCTGCCTTTCTGTTTTGATAGCCAATGGGCTCACCGCCGTTTTTCGCCGGTGTATGCGAGCCATCCAGTTGCATCGAAGATAAATCCGGCAACGCATGATGGTTTTTGAGCAGTTCTGTCCACACACTTTTGAAAGAGCCATCCTTTACCCAGTGCTGAAATGATGATAGACTCCGCCAGGACTTAATTTCTTTTCTTTCCCAAACAGTGCTATCACCGACAACATCCGCCACCGGCAGCCGCTTTTTAACCGGTACAAAATGGCAGCTGCAATCTTCCATAACTCAACCTTCAGCTTCGTACCCCGGCTCAAATGGGGAACAATCAATCTCTCAATTTTATCTTTGCTCAGGACTTCCATAACACTTACCTTTTTGTCTGGCAACTCAAAGTTCTTTAGCATCGGAAGTCCTTTTTTGTTTAAATTCTAAACAGCTTCTTTACTTAAATTAATTGCCTCATAGAATGTAAAATGGTATTTAACAAATATCATCTATTTATTTCCATGAACATCCTCCGGCGGTGCGTCCGATGTCCGGTTCATTCCCGGCGGTGCAAAGCGGTTGTCTTTCAATAAAGCCGTATCGGTAAGCGTATATAAGAAAGATGTGATCTGCCCGATTTCAAAGTTCGAGAGCTTCATGTTTTTAACCAATGAATCTGTGGTTGGTCCGTTTGCCACATCGTTCCGGTAATGATTCATTACTTCCAGAATACTGAAAAATCTGCCATCGTGCCCGTAGGGAAACGTAACCATCACATTGCGCAGGCTCGGCACTTTAAACTTTAGTGAATCGGATGGTAAACGGGTAATGCGCATTCGGCCCGAATCGTTCAAAATGCTGTCAGCCGGCAGTCCGGTATTGCGATAACTTAAATCGGTAAATAAGGGTTCGGTATGGCAGGCTGCGCATTTTTTCTGAAAAATTTCATACCCCAGTCTTTGCGACAACGTAAACTGCGCTTTGCCACGCTTTACTTTATCGTAATACGAACCGGCGCTTACAATCATAACCAAAAACTGGCTTAATGCTTTTGTAATGCGCTGCGTGTTAATCAAATCGCTGCCAAAAGCAGCCTTAAACATTTGTTTGTATTCGCTATCGGCCTTTAGTTTTACAACAATCGAATCAATTACTTCGTGCATTTCATTCTCAGACGTGATGGGCACCAAAGGCTGAACATCCAGATGAGTAACGCCGCCATCGTACATAAATTCTTTTTGCCACGCAAGATTGAAAAGCGCAGGCGCGTTGCGTGTGGTAAACGAATTATTGTAGCCATGACTCAAAGGATGATCGTAAGTAGCGAAAGCGCCAAACTGCTGATGACAACTTGCACAGGGAAAGTTGCCGTCTTTGCTTAATTTGCCATCGTAAAACAATTTTCTGCCCAAGGCAAAGCCTTCTTCCGTAACCGGATTTTTTGAAAAATCGTATGCAGGTTTTGGCCATCCATCGGGTAAAGGAAAGGAAACGGGCGTTGCGGTTGAAATTTTTTTATCAGGAATATTAAAGTTGATGCCAAAGGCAACAATAAACAAAAGCAATATGATAATACCCGATTTTTTCATTGACAGGATAACGAAAATAGAACGGAAACGGTAACAGGTAATATCAAAATCATTCAAAATATAAACCGTTTATGAACTATAACATTTGCTTGCAACGATTATTTATGTTTATTTGTTTTCCGTTCGTGTATTTTCGGGCGGTAACTATTGGCTACCTTTTATTTTTGTTTGTATGACAAAACCATTGCTGATTTTTTTCGGCTTCTTATTTCCTTTCTTTTTATCTGCCCAGAACGAGAAATGGGATTTGCAGCGTTGCGTAGATTATGCAGTGCAAAATAATATTTCGGTAAAGCAAAGCGATGTGCAGGCGCGCATAACAGCTTTGCAAACCAAACTGGCGCTGGGCGCTGTTATTCCAAATCTGAATTTTAATACGCAGGCAGGTTATCAGTTCGGTCGCAATATTGACCCCACTACCAACCAGTTCATCAATCAGAAAATTCTTTCCCAGAATTTTAGTTTGCAAACGAATGTTACGCTTTTCAATTGGTTCAATATCAAAAACCAGGTGAAGGCGGCACGCGCCGATGAAGAATCTTCCCGTTTGGATATTGCCAGGGTAAAAAATGATATTTCTCTGAATGTGGTAGCCGCTTATCTGCAACTGTTGCTTTCTAAGGAGCAAATAAATATCGCCAAAGCTCAGATTGCATTAACCGATTCGCAACGCATTCTTACCCAAAAACAGGTAGATGCCGGCAGCATGCCCGAGCTGAATGTGGCGCAGATAGAATCTCAGCTTGCTTTAGACAGCAGCACTTACATTACGGCAGTAAGCAGTGTGCAACAAAATAAACTGCAGTTAATTGCTTTGTTAAACCTCGATGCCAGGCAGCCTTTCGAGGTAAGCATACCGGATGTAGATAAAATTCCGTTGCCAAAGTTAAGTGAGCTTGATCCGGCCGAACTTTATCAGATTGCAACAACAACGCAGCCTTTGCAACAGGTTGACTCGTTCCGAATTATTTCCGGCGAATACAGTATTAAAGCAGCCAGAGGGGCTATGTATCCCACACTCTCCGCCTATGGCTCTTTAGGCACGCAATATTCAGATGCCAATAAATCATTTGGCGGCAACCTGCTTCAGGGGGTTCGGACCGATACCATTGCATCTGCCAAAGTAAATGGTGCAGATTATCCGGTTATAGCGCAAACGCCCATTTATACTCAGGTTTACAACGATGTGCATTACGGAAGGCAACTGAATGACCAATTCGGACAGGCAATCGGTCTGCAGCTAAGCGTTCCCATCTTCAATGGCAGGCAACTGCGCACCAACTTCGAACGCGCAAAGCTGAACGTAGAAAGTTATAAGCTGCAACTGGCATTAGACAATCAAACCTTGCAGCAGGATATATATACCGCACGCACCAATGCAGAAGCCGCTATCGAAAAATTTAATTCCAATCAGAAAGCGGCTGCCTATGCCGAATATGCCAACAATCTGTCGCGCAAACGCTACAACATCGGAATGCTTTCAACCAGCGATTTTTTGATTGTGCAAAACAATCTTACCACAGCGCGGTTTAATCTGGCTTCGGCGCGTTACGATTATATCTTTCGCGTTAAGCTGTTGGAATATTACAAATACGGTTCGGTGCAATTATAAAATTTTCATTCAATCATAAACAGAGAAACTTATTGCCATGAGCAAATCATTAAAATGGATCATTGGTGTTTTACTCGCCATCATTATCGTTTTTGTTGTATTAAAAGCCACCGGCGCCATTGGAAAGCAGGAAGGCACCGAAGTAACGGCAGAAAAAGTTGCCGACCGCACCATCATCGAAACCGTAAATGCCAGCGGTAAAGTGTATCCTGAAATAGAAGTAAAGGTAAGTCCGGATATTTCGGGCGAAATTGTTGAGTTGAATGTGCTGGAAGGCGATACGGTGAAAAAAGGACAGGTACTCGCCCGCATCTATGCCGATATTTATACATCGCAAAGAGACCAGGCGGCGGCGCAGGTATCGCAGATGCAGGCGCAGGTTGGCAATGCGCAGGCGCAGCTTGGCTCTTTAAAAGCTACTTTAGACCAAACAACAGCGGCTTATAAACGCCAGAAGCAATTGCTTGACGAGAAAGTGATTTCGCAGGCAGAATTTGAAACGGCGCAACAGGCTTATCTTTCTGCGCAGGCCAGCTACAATGCGGCGCTTAGCGGCATCAAAGCCAACCAGGCTGCGGTGCAAAGCGCGCAGGCAAGCCTTACAACAGCGGCAAAAGATTTGGGACGAACCACCATCGTTGCTCCTATGGATGGCGTGATTAGTTTGCTGTCTGTAAAAAAAGGCGAGCGCGTGGCGGGCAACAGTTTTAATGTAGGTACCGAAATGATGCGCATTGCCGATTTAAACAGCATAGAAGCGCAGGTTGACGTAAGTGAAAACGATATTCCCAAAGTAAGTATCGGCGATAGCGCCGAAGTAGAAGTGGATGCCTACAACCAGCGTAAATTTAAAGGCGTGGTATATAAAATCGCCAACCCGTCAACCAGTCTTACTTCGGCAAGCTCATCATCCAGCACCAGCGTTACCAATTACGAGGTGCACGTTCGTTTGCTGGCCGACAGTTATAAAGATCTGATTGGCAAAGGCAAACCGTTTCCGTTTCGCCCCAATATGACCGCCAGTGCCGATATTCAAACCAGCACGCATAAAAATGTATTGAGCGTGCCGCTGAACGCCGTAACAACCCGCGATGCAAATAACAATGCTACCCAAAAGACAACTTCGGCAAATGATGCAAATGCAAACGACAACAACAATCAGCAGTCGGGCACTAACGGCGATGACGTAAATGAAGTTGTTTTTATATTGCAGGCAGACGGAACGGTAAAGCAACGTACTGTAAAAACCGATATTCAGGACCTGAATTATATACAGGTAATAAAAGGCTTAAAAACCGGCGAACAGATAATAACCGGTCCGTATGATGTTGTAAACAAAGACCTAAAAGACGGCACCAAAGTAAAAGTGGTATCGAAAGATGAGTTGCTGAAAAGCTTTAGCAAAAAATAGAATTAGCCTGAAGTGTTCCTGCCAAATATTTTATCGGAAAACAAAAAAGCAAACAGAGAATCATTCTTTCTGTTTGCTTTTTTGTTTAGTATAATGCCGTTTTAAAAAAACTTATTGTCTGCTACCAGTTGCCGCTGTATCATCAGTTTTTGAATGGTTTCCTGCTCAGCTTCGTCTATTTGTAAAACATTGCCGATTGTATCTATCAGATCTTTCTCTATGAAATCGAGCGCCGAATCGCTCACACCCAATTCCATGCAATACGAGAACAAAGCCAGCTCGCTGGTCGGGTTAATCTGCGCAATTAAATCCTTCACGTATTGCGTTTCATTCTCAATGCTCAACCGGTAGCTTTTATAAGCAACCAGTTCATCTTTAAAGTTTAGTTCTTTATTTAATCCAAGCGCGGTAAATTTTGCGGCTACATTGTCTATTTCCGCTTCTGTAAATGTTCCGTCTTTGTAACAGCAATGCAGAAACAAATGGCACAATGCTTTGTCGGTTGTTTGAACATAAGTGGTATAGATCATAATTCATTCTTTTTTAATGTGCTGAATGAGGCAAGGATAATGCCATGAAGACAACAGATGACACATATTAGTTGAAAGAGATATGATGAAAGCGGTAAATACCGTTATGGTAAAAGCTTCTTATGTCATCTGTTATCTTACATCTGCTATTTCAACTAATCTTCGTGCATCAGCATTAGCGGCACATGCGTATGAAAAGCAAGTGTTTTGATATGGCTTTTGCGAAACAGGCCTTCAAAAAAATTATGCTTTTTCGGAATGGCGACAACAAGGTTTATATCGTACTGAGAAACAAACGTGTTAATGGCTTCCGCAAAGTTGTTGTGCTGCACTTCATAAAATAACGGCGCTTCATGCTGAAGCATGTTTTTTAAAACCGCGCTTCCTTCGATAGCTGCCTCTTCTTTTTTTTCAGATTCCTTTACGTGTAAAATATGAAGCTGTGCGCCTGTTTCAGACAATATTTTTTTTATTGGCAGCACCGGCGTTGTTTTAGCTACCTGTTTATAATCGCAGACAAACAAGATATTTTTTATCGGTTTATAATCCGCTTCGTGAGGTACGATTAAAACCGGCGTGGTAACCTGTCTCGCTATGTCGATCGCATGACTGCCGACAAGTGTTTCAGTTAGTTTGCCGCCAATGGTAATGCCGGTAACCACAAGGTCTGTTTCCTGCGCAGCGCACACTTCCTGTATGCCTTCTACCAGGTTGTTAAATTCGCCGATTATTTCAAACTGAAGCGAAGCAGATGCCTGCGTTTCTATTTCCTTTTTAAACCGGTTTAAATGCTCGCGGCTTATATCGCCAAGGTCGCCCACATTGTATATGTCCATCACATTTACGGTAGGTTCTATCAATAGCGGATCGGCCGGCATCGGTTGCTGGTAAGCATTGTATAAAATAATTTTAACCGCATTCAGATGTATTGCCAGGTCAACGGCGTATCGTGCCGCATGTTTTGATGGTTCTGAAAAATCTACGGGAACAAGAATCTGTTTCATGCAAAATGATTTGTAAAAATTGTAATACAGTTACTGCAAAATCCGGAAAAATAAGAAACGGTTTGTAAGATGCCATAAGTCTTTAACAATTCCGGTATTGTGAAGCGATACAAGAAATCATCAGTCAATATTCTCTATCAGCCCCGCAATGCCCTGCCCGCCGCCAACGCAGGCCGTTACCATGCCATATTTCTTATTTAGTCTTTTCATATCGCCCAGTAACTGAATGGTGAGCTTGGCGCCGGTGCAGCCCAGCGGATGCCCCAAAGCAATGGCGCCGCCGTTTATATTTACAATATCGGGATTCAGATTCAGTTCGCGTATTACGGCTACCGATTGCGAAGCAAAGGCTTCGTTCAATTCAATCAGTTCAATATTTTTCAAACTCATATCAGCCGCTTTCAGCACTTTCGGAACGGCGGCTACGGGTCCAATGCCCATAATGCGCGGATGCACCCCGGCGCTTACGCAATTTACCAGCCTGCCAATGGGTTTTATACCCAGTTCGTTAATCAGGCGCCCGCTCATTACCATCACAAAAGCAGCCCCGTCGCTGGTTTGCGAAGAATTGCCTGCCGTTACGCTGCCATTTAATGCAAAAGCGGGTTTTAATTTTGCCAGCACGGCCGGTGTGGTATCGGCACGCACGCCCTCATCGGTGTCTATCGTATTTGTTTTTGTTTTGCGCTTACCGCTTTCATCCACATAAATCTGTTCGACAGCAACGGGTAAAATGCCATTTTTAAAATAACCGTTTTGAATGGCCGACGCTGCTTTTTTATGCGAACCGGCGGCAAATTCGTCCTGTTCTTCGCGGCTTACTTTGTATTCTTTGGCAACGGCTTCGGCGGTCAGTCCCATGCTTAAATAATAATCGGGATCTTCTTTTGCAATGGCATACGAAGGCACGGTTTTCCAGCCTGCCGTTGGCACAAGGCTCATGCTTTCTGTGCCGCCGGCGATGATGCATTCTGCCATGCCGGTGCGAATCTTAGCCGTTGCCATGGCAATGGCTTCCAACCCGCTTGCACAGTACCTGTTAATGGTAATGCCCGGTACTTCAATACCCAGGGCTTTGGCAGCAATAAGGCGGCCAAATTGCAAGCCCTGTTCCGCTTCGGGCACCGCGTTGCCTACTATCACGTCATCCACTCTTTTTGTATCTAACTGCGGAACGGCAGATGCCAGTCCTTTGATGACCTGCACGGCAAGATCATCGGGGCGATAAAAGCGAAAACCGCCTTTTTTTGATTTGGTAACGGCCGTGCGAAAACCGGCTACAATATATGCTTCCTGCATTGCATTCAATTTATGTTGTAAAAATACGGCAAAGCAATCAGCCGGCAGTCATTGCAGCGCACCACCATTTTTTCCAAAAATTTCTGACATTTTTAATGTCTAAAAATAAAGTTAGAAAAATTTTGCGTAGTCAAATAACTACATTTATATTTGTAGTCAAATAGCTACACAATGAATGTAAGACGAGACGTATTTCAAGCCATTGCGGATCCAACAAGAAGGGCTATACTTCTGTTGGTTGCTTCGCAATCCCTGACAGCAGGTGCAATAGCTTCAAATTTTGATACCGCAAGACCGACAGTTTCAAAACACCTGCAAATACTAACAGAATGCGAATTGCTTGAACAAGAGCAAAACGGCAGAGAAATTTATTATCACATTAATGCAAAAAAAATGAAACAAGTAGCCGACTTTATCGAGCCTTTCCGCAAAATGTGGGACGACAGGTTCAACAAACTGGAAAAAGTAATGAAGTCTTACAAATCAAAAAAATAAAATATCATGGAACACAAAACAAAAATTAATGCCGAAGACGGTAAACAGGAAATTGTAATAACAAGGGAATTTGATTTGCCTTTAGAATTACTTTTTAAGGCCCATGCAGAACCAGAAATTGTTGAGCAATGGATGGGAACAAAAGTGTTGAAACTTGAGAGTAAAAAACATGGCAGCTACCAATTTATAACAACTGACGCTAAAGGTAACCAGCACGGCTTTAATGGAACAATACATGAGTTTGTTCCTAACAAAAAAATTACACGAACATTTGAAATGGAGAATACGCCTTTTCCAATTCAACTTGAGTTTTTAGAATTTGAAAAAGGAACTGACGATACAAGCAAACTTATTATGCACATCGTTTATAAATCGGTTGCAGACAGAAACAATATGTTGAAGCTGCCGTTTGCCCAGGGCATCAACATGGCGCATAACAGACTACAAGACATCGTAAACAAATTAAAATAAAGAGTCATGACAATGAGAAATAAAATAATTTATTGGATAACCACGGGCTTATTGGCTTTTGGCATGCTGGCACAAGGCTTTACACAAATAACACACTCAAAAGGTTACGTTGACATAATTGTCAGTTTGGGTTATCCTATCTATTTACTGACAATTTTAGGAATTTGGAAAATTTTGGGAGTTGCAGCAGTGCTTATTCCCAAATTTCAATTACTTAAGGAATGGGCTTATGCAGGTTTTTTCTTTGTCATGTCAGGAGCGGTATTTTCACATATCGCAACGGGTGATTCCATAAATGAAATATTTCCCTCCTTGTTTCTTTTAATCCTTACGATAGTATCGTGGTATTTCAGACCTGCGGACAGAAAAATTATTTTAAATCATCAATCAATAAATAAATAGTATGAACCCAAAAGTTGACTGGTTTTTTACAAAAGCTACAAAGTGGCAGGAAGAATATGAAGAATTAAGAACGATAGTTCTTGCTTGTGGACTGACAGAAGAATTGAAATGGGGTTGTCCTTGTTACACGTTTCAGAAAAACAACATTGTTTTAATTCATGGATTTAAAGAATACGCTGCATTGCTGTTTATGAAAGGCGCATTATTAAAAGATGTAAAAGAAATTCTTGTTCAGCAAACAAAGAATGTACAAGCAGCAAGACAAATCAGATTTAAAAGCATTGAGGAAATAGTGAAAATGAAAACGATTATCAAAGCCTACATTAAAGAAGCCATTGAAGTAGAAAAAGCAGGTTTGAAAGTGGACTTCAAAAAGCCTGAAGAATTTAAAATGCCGGAAGAATTTAAGATTGTATTAGTCGACATGCCCGAATTGAAAGCTGCGTTTTATAGTTTAACCCCAGGCAGGCAGCGAGGATACCTACTTTATTTTTCTTCGCCCAAACAAGCCAAAACACGGGAGGCAAGAATTGAAAAATGTGTGCAGCAAATTCTCAATGGAAAAGGATTAGATGATTAGGTAAACTTTAAAACCAAATAAATAAAGTGATAAAAAAACAACGAACCGCTAAGATATGGTTTGGCATTATCTGCCACCGGCAACAGAATTTTTCTTTAGCGAATTTTTATATAAACCGGGCGAATATTTCGGAGCGATTTATCGTAACTGTTTACATTCGTAGTTTATAAGCTTATTTAACTGCCGCTAAGAATATGAAGAGTTTTTTGTATTGCATTTTTTTTCTGATCTCTGCCTCCGCTTATTCTCAATCTGATGTCGCCTCAAAATATGCGGCTACCATTACACCCGCCGAACTAAAAAAGAAACTGACCGTAATAGCAGGCGCCGCAATGGAAGGACGCGAAACGGCAACGCCGGGACAAAAAAAAGCGGCTTCCTATATTGAAACATATTTTAAAAAAATCGGGTTGCAGCCGGGCACATCGTCTGGCTACCAGTTGATGTATCCGGTTTACCAGGACAGTCTGGAAAGCGCGGTGCTGAACATCAACGGAACGGCATTGCAACTGAATAAAGATTTCACGCTGCAAACTTCTTCGTTTGCCGGTGGCAACTGGAGCGCAAAGGATATTGTGTTTGCATCTTATGGATTATCCGATACCATCAACAACAATTTCGACGGGCTGGATGTAAAAAACAAATGGGTAATGGTGATAGACGGTACGCCTGCCGATATGGACAACACACCCGAAGCCGCTACTTACCCAAACTATCGGGCAAACCGCATAAAGCCGGGCGATATAAAAAGCAAAGGCGTGAAGGGTTTAATTATCATTGCGAAGACGCTGCCAGCCGGCAATGCCGCTTCATCAAAAGGCAATATGTATATAGATAAAAAAGGCAATGCGGTTCCGGTTATTTACATAACCAAAGAAACGGCATCCGATATAGTAAAACAGCCGCTGGACAGCTTTTCAAACCTCAAAACAATTGTGCGTGGCATTTATCCGGCGAGGCTTTCGTTTAACGAGCAAAAAACAACGCTTAACCTGCAAAGCAGCGATGTAATCGGTGTGCTGCCTGGCACCGATAAAAAAGACGAATATGTGTTTGTAACCGGTCATTACGATCATTTGGGAAAACAGGGCAATGTTATTTATTACGGTGCCGATGACGATGGTTCGGGCACCACCAGCGTTCTGCAGATTGCCAATGCCTTTGCCGAGGCAAAAAAGAAAGGCAACGGACCGCGCAGAACCATGGTGTTTATGACGGTTTCGGGTGAGGAAAAAGGTTTGTGGGGAAGTGAATATTATACCGATCATCCGGTGTTTCCGCTAAACAAAACATCGGTTG
This sequence comes from Ilyomonas sp., assembly GCA_965219515.1. Lineage (GTDB taxonomy): Bacteria > Bacteroidota > Bacteroidia > Chitinophagales > Chitinophagaceae > Ilyomonas. The sequence continues at coordinate 2,902,326 of OZ244776.1, read as the reverse complement.
ATTTAAATATAGATATGGTTGGCAGAATTGATCCTGATTATAAAGGCGATTCGCTAAATTACGTTTATACCATTGGCGAAGATAAGCTGAGCAGCGATTTGCTTACTGTAAGCGACAGCGTGAATAAAAAGTATATAAACATGCAGTTAGATCGCCGCTTTAATGATCCGAAAGATCCGAACCGTTTTTATTACCGCAGCGATCATTACAATTTTGCCAAAAACGGCGTTCCGGTTATTTTTTATTTCAATGGCGTTCACGCCGATTATCATAAACCGACCGATACCGTTGATAAAATTAATTTTGATCTGATGGCCAAACGCGATAAGCTGGTGTTTTACACCGCCTGGGCAATGGCGAACCGGGATGAAATGATGAAACGTGATATTCCGCTGAAATAAAAACCGCATCTTTGTTTATAACGAAAAAATCTGATTGAAGCCAGTATTATTCATATCGTTTTTATTATTGTTTCATTCTGCACTGACTGCGCAAACCTGTACCGGATCGGTAGGCGACCCGATTGTAAACAATACATTCGGAAGCGGCAGCACCATTGGACCTCCGCTTCCGGCCGGCACCACCATCAATCTAAATTACTCAGGCGCCGATTGCCCTACCGATGGCTTTTACACAATCATCAATAAAACCAACAGCTGTTTTGTAGCGGGCTGGCACTCGCTTACCGATCATACCGGCGACCCGAACGGCTATTTCATGCTTATCAATGCCTCGTACGATCCCAGCACATTTTATTTGCAAACCATTGACGGTTTGTGCACCGGCACCACCTATCAGTTTGCCGTATGGATAGCCAATATGGTAGCTTATACCAACAGCATTCTACCGAATATTACACTAAGCATCGAAGAAACAAACGGCAATATATTAAGCAGCGATAGTACGGGTAATATTCCGGTAAATCTCTCCGGCGCCGAATGGAAGCAGTACAATTTTAATTTTACCATGCCGGTTGGCGTTTCTACCGTTGTGCTGCGGATGAGCAACAGCGCGCCCGGCGGCACTGGAAATGATCTGGCGTTAGACGACATTACGTTTCGGCCGATTGGTCCGTCCATCGCCGTTTCGTCGCCCGATTTTACCAATGCAGACACCGTTTCGGTTTGCTTAAAAGACGCAAAGAAGATTACCTTTCATTCCGACGTAGAAAAATGTTACACGGTTACTACCTACCAGTGGCAGATGAGCCGTGATGCAGGCAATAGCTGGACGGATATCGGAGGCGCTAACAGCGCAGATTATACTTGTCAGGAAACGGCAGCGGGCACATATCAGTACCGGGTAACAGTAGCGCAGCAGGATAACATTGGCAATCCCGTTTGCCGGGTAGTTTCCAGTCAGCGGTTTACGGTTGTTGTTATCGAAGACAATCTGCGAACCATCAGCATTTCAAAACCGCCGGGTGCAGTTTGCGAAGACAATCCGGTTACATTTACGGCAGCTACTACTTATGCCGGCCAAACTCCTTCTTTTCAATGGATGCTGAACGATAATGCCATCAGCAATGCCAACGATTCTGTTTATACGGCAGACAACTTATCATCGGGCGATAAAATCAGTTGCTATTTCGTAAGCAGTTTTGTTTGCAACGATCCGCTTATGTCCGCCGGCATTACCGTTGACGTACTTAAAAAAGCGCGTTCGTCAATTGACCGTTTTATCTGCGATGGGGAAAGTTATGAAGGTCATACCACCTCAGGTACATTTGATGATGCTTTTGCCGGCAGCAATGGCTGCGACAGCATCCGAACTTTAAATCTTGTTGTTTATCCAAAAGAGTCTTCTGTTTTTGATACCACTATTTGTTACGGCACCAGCTATCTCGGTCTTAGCAAAGAAGGGTCTTACAATTATACGTATCAATCTGTTCATGGCTGCGATTCGGTTCACACCGTTGTATTGCATGTGTTGCCCGATATTAATGCAAAGCCGCGCTTAGACACCATTCTTTGCACAGGCGATTCCATTATGTATTCGCCCGGCGGTTTTGATTCCTATGTTTGGCAGGACGGATCAACCGGCAGCACATACACCTTCCGGCGCGGCGGAACATACCGGGTAGAAGCCACCAACAAGTGCGGCACGGCAACCAAGACGGTATCAGTAGAAGAAAAAATTTGCATTGTTGCTTTTCCGTCTGCTTTTACGCCAAACGGCGATGGCAGAAACGAAATTTTTAAAGTGGTGAACGCCTATAATGTAAGCTCCTTTCATTTTGTTGTTTTTAACCGTTGGGGGCAGAAAGTATTTGAATCGGTTGATCCGCAAAAAGGCTGGGATGGGACCGTAAATGCCAGGCGGGCGGATAACGGTGTTTATATGTGGTTCTGCGATTATGAAAGCAAAAGCAAGCCGGGAAAGGTGAGCCTGAAAGGAACGGTTGTGCTGCTGCGGTAAGCCGGCAGACAAAGAAAAAAACTTCCCTTTATCTTTCTTTCATTCTGCCTTTATTTTTGCGCCGCAACACAACTACATGCAGACGAATAAAATCATCATCATTACGGCGCCGTCGGGCGCGGGTAAAACATCCATTACGCATTATCTGCTGAACAAATATCCGGCACTTGCTTTTTCTGTTTCGGCCACCACACGCAGTCCGCGCGGCAATGAGCGTAACGGATTCGATTATTATTTTATCAGTATCAATGCCTTTCAGCAACACATTCAGCAGAACGATTTTATAGAATGGGAAATGGTATATGAAGGTAAATATTACGGTACGCTGAAAAGCGAAACGGAGCGCATCTGGAAAGAAGAAAAAACGCCGTTGCTTGATATAGACGTACAAGGCGCCATTCATGTGCAACAGCAATTTCCCGATGCTTCGCTATCGTTGTTCATACAGCCGCCGTCTCTAGAAATACTACATCAGCGACTGCAACGCCGCGGTACCGAAACCGAAGAAAGCCTGCAGATGCGTCTTGGCAAAGCCGCTTACGAATTGTCGTTTACCCATGCCTTCGATGCCGTTATTGTAAATGATGATTTTGATAAAGCCTGCCGGGAAACCGAAACGGCGATTCAAAATTTTTTAGGCAGGATAGAACACCGGTAATATCGACTGCGTGTAAAAATGTTGCAGATTAAATATTTTGATATTTGATATTGAAGTGCCGGATACTAAAAACAAAGTTGGTTTAAAAATAATATCCAATATTTTCAATATCCAAATACCTGAATCCCGAATATCCGTGTTCTATATTTCTAAAATTTAAGCGTGGCAAATACTGATATTTTATTAAAAGAATTTCTCGACAGCAAGGTTGCACAATACAATCAGCCATCGTTCATACCTTATGATCCGATTTGCGTTCCGCACTTGTTTTCCAAAAAACAGGATATTGAAATTGCGGCTTTTTTCGCTGCCGTTTTTGCGTGGGGTAATCGTACTACCATCATCAATAAATCAAGGCAATTGATGAAGATGATGGATGATGCGCCGCACGATTTTATAAGGCATCATACAGAAAACGATCTGAAGCCGTTTTTAATTTTTAAGCATCGCACCTTCAACACCACCGATTTATTCTATTTTTTTCAGTTTTTGCAATATCATTACACAAATCATAACAGCCTGGAAGCCGCATTCACACAGCATTTGAATCATGCAAAGAAAAATATAACAGAGCAGGCGCTGATTCAGTTTCATCATTATTTTTTTTCTCTGGCAGAAGCGCCGGCAAGAACTAAAAAACACGTTGCTACACCCGAAAAAAAATCGAACTGCAAACGGCTGAATATGTTTTTACGATGGATGGTAAGACAAGACAATTGCGGTGTTGATTTTGGCATCTGGAACAAAATAAAACCATCGCAGTTAATCTGCCCGGTTGATGTGCATGTGGCAAGGGTTGCCAAACGGTTCAATCTGCTGCAACGCAAACAAACCGACTGGCATGCGGCTCTGGAACTGACCGCTTATCTGCGAACATTAGATGCTGTTGATCCGGTGAAATACGATTTTGCTTTGTTTGGCCTGGGTGTGATTGAAAAGTATTGATAAAGATATGAGCCGTCAGCCATCAGCTGTGTGCATCAGTTATCCGGAAATAGTTCTTTGCCTCCGCATTCTTTTATCGTTATCAACCTGCATTGTTTATTATCTTGTATTTTAATAGCTGTAGCAAAAAGCCAACTACTGATAGCTTAAATCTGATAGCTGATAGCTGACCGCTCATACCTCATACCTTCCGCTTCATACCTTTGCAACCATGAACATAACCTCGCTTATTGCGCAGCATCTGATTGATGCGCACGAAGGAAACAACTGGACAGAAGTGAGCATCGCCGATACATTGAAAGATGTTACTGCCGAGGAAGCCGCCACGCTTACCAGCGCTTCGCCCAATACCATTGCTTCGCTGTTGCATCACATCACTTTCTGGAACCGTGTCATGATAAAACGAATGGAAGGCATTAATGTAAAAATTGATGAGAGCAATGGCTATGATGCGCCGCCGTTGCAAACAGAAGAAGACTGGCTGCAGCTAAAAGTTGATAACAATATATCATCTCACGAGCTTGCCGTTGCCATAAGTGGTTTTGATGAGGCAAAACTATCGGAGCCGCTTGTGGCAGGCGGTTCATCTGCCTATAAAAATTTTCAGGGAACGGTTGAGCACATTCATTATCACATCGGGCAAATGGTGATCTTAAAAAAACTGATGCGCGCCGGATCTCCGAATGTCTGAATCGCAAAATTGCGGATACTGCGGAGAATGTTTGAACCGCAAAAATGGTAACGGCAAAAAGTTGAACAAAAAATAAACTACCGTCATATTTATAAAAAAATGAAACAGCGTTCGGGCGAGAATTAAAAAATAAATTTTAAATTTAATTTGGTTTTTATTAAAAAGAGTAAAATTTTATTTTATAAACGAAAACAAACACTGAAAAACTATCAATCAACTTATTTACCCGTCGTTGATCAACTTTAAGCTAAAATCAAAAATCCTTCGTGCCAAAAGAATCTTTCTTGCCAGGAAACTAACGAACTAATAAAGCAAGGAATCAAGCGTGATCAAATCGAATAATTAAGGGTTTGCTGATTATCAGATAAAGTACTTTCAAATAATATACGTAAGCAAAAATTGATGTAAGATTTTGCCAGGCTATCTATGTCCTGTTATATTCAGGATTGGCAATTGAAATCTGAAAACAATTTGGTTGTTGGTGTATAACCGTGCGATACTTTATAAATAACTAAGTTATCAAATTTTCAAAAGCATAAAATCATAACACAATGAGATGTTTTGTATTGTTACTAGATAATGGCATTCGCAGGTTCAGTTTCATCAGCACAAGTATCAGGAAATGAAATTACCGTAAGTCTGAATAATTCAGGTACCATAGTACCGGATACAAATACTTTAAAAAGTATTCGTGCTGTTTCTTTACAAGCAATAACCCCTGATACTTCTGCCGTAGGATATATTTCCGATATAATAAGCAATGCCACTTATACCTTGGTGCCACAGACGCAACTAACCAGTTGGTTGCAAACGTATGTAAACGATACCTACAATCCGGTTTTCTCAGATACATGAAAACAAGTGTACTGGCTTATAAAAAGTTTTAGCCTCAGCGAAAGCATTAGTACCAACAGTGTTTATGTGCATGTAGAAGCAAGTGTTTATTCAAACTCAGCCGAAAGTTTGCAGTGGAACATAGATACCGCCCTAAAGTTTACACATCCGGTAAACAACGATTACTCTTTACCTTTTCAAAGCTCTTTACAATTTCTTACTTCTTATTCGGCAAACAAAATTGTCTCCACAAGTGTAAATTCATCGGTAATCCAATTGAACAGGGTGAACCGAAAAGTCAGCGCACAATCAAGAGATTTTTCGGGACTGCCGATTTTTCGCGACAGTATAGTTAACGAAGGAGCTTTTTTAACACTCAATCAATTTGCTAACAACAACCCGTCTGTAACAAATATAATTATGGTACCCGATACTTCAGGCACCAACGGAGCTGTACACATATATCATCAGAATGATGACAGCACTTTACAGGAGTTACCATCAGTTGTAGCAGTTTGTTTGAATGGCGAATTGTACGCTTGTCGCAATCAGCGTATCATAGCAATCGAACGAACGAATAATGCAATGCTGATATCAAGATACCGGGATCCTGATCTCAGAACAAATCAGGCGATGTATATGCGAGGTATTTTAAGGGATAGTCCTGGTAACGAAAATCCGTTCAGCAAGGAATACCTGTGTACAAAACCTGGTTATCAGGATATTGTAGCCACCTGCATTGACTTAGATACGGGAGATTTAAGCTTTTAACTTCTATTATTCACGTTTAAAATATAGTTATGAAGAGATATTATTTGATTGTCGCTTTACTGATTATAAGTAAAACACTTTTTTCCCAATCAATTCCAGCCAGCGGTTGCGAAATAGTTTATACGTATGATGCAGCCGGGAATCGCACCGAGCGGGCATATTATTGCAATGGCAATCCTACACATTTTATGGCAAACAGCCTAAAGTTAAAAAAGGACTCATTGAGTGATGCAAGCGCCGGTGGCGTTCGGGTAGAAGCACTGTATCCAAATCCGAATGATGGCAAGTTCTCTATAAGTTTCAGTTATCAGCTTAAGAACGCCGAGGTCATTCTGCGTGATCTGTCTGGCAAACCAATACAGCGTTTTAAAGCAAATGGTTCCAAAATATATTTTGACATATCAAAAGAGGCTGCCGGAACCTACTTTCTTTCGATTTTGGTAGAAGAGAATACCATCCTGACAGAAAAAGTAATTAAAGCGCAGTAACACCCAAAAAAGCATGGAGAAAGAATATAATGTAAGATTCCATGCACATGACCTGTTTCGCCATACTTAAAACAGAACTTTCAAACCATTACCAGCCACTTATAAAAATCTTGTTATGAAGCGGTATTCTTTTTTCGTTTTTTGCAAAGGGGTTACCAGAGCGAATCAAATCAATGCATTCGTTTTATTGGGCATCATTATTTTGATGCTGAGCCACAGAACTCTTTATGCACAGTCCACGATAGATTTGTCTAAGCCGGTAGGTTCTCCGAAAGGAAGCGGAGGCGCATCAGGAACCGGAGGCGCTACTTATTCAATCCCGATAGAAACGTTATCCGGCACAAATGGATTGGAACCCAGTATTAGCCTGAATTATAATTCCCAGGGTGGTGATGGAAATTTTGGATGGGGTTGGAGCTTGTCTTCTTTATCCGCTATCACCAGGGCAGGAAAATCAAATTATTACAATGGAACCAATGCACCGGTTTCGTGGACAAATACAAACGACGCTTTTGTGTTAGACGGGCAAAGATTATTTGTTACTTCCGGGAGCAATGGCGGTAGCGGTGCTGTTTACGGGACAGAAAACGAAAATTTTAATAAAATAGAGTCTTTTGGCGGATATGAAACCATGGGACCTGTTTATTTCAGAGTTACTGCTAAAAACGGTACTGTCATGGAATATGGCAACGCACCTGATGCCAGGATGACGGCTGACAATGGCCAAAATAATAACATGGTATGGCTGCTAAACCGTGTAACAGATATTAACGGCAATTACGAAGAGTTTCATTATAGTGTGAACAATGCTGACAGAAATTTTGCCTTAACCGAAATTGATTATACCGGAAACACGGCACAGGGAATACAGCCTTATAATAAAGTAAAATTTACCTATCTGGTAAAAACAAACTGGCAAACCCAAAAATCATTTCAATCAGGTGCATCAGTTACCACGCCTTTTTTACTTAGTACGATTTCAGTTCTTAATTCTTCAGGAATTAATATTAAACAGTATCAATGCACTTACTCTGCTTTACATAACCAGTACTTCTTACAATCGTTTATAGAAACGGGAGCTGACGGTACTGGCTTAAACCCCCTGACATTTTCTTATGGGTCTAATTTGGCGGCAGCAGATGTTGCCATATCTCCTCAACATCCCGGATTTACTTTAAATAACTCTTTCACGGGAGACATAACCGGTGACGGGAAGCAAGATTTGGTGGTGGGCTACTATAAGTATGATAATAATGGTTGGCCGTATTATACAAACTATGCTGTCTTTAATGATTTTACACAATATGCAGGTTCTGCAGGAATGGCTCAGGCTTATAATTGTAACATTACACCATCCTCGGGCGAAACACAAATCAAAACCGCTTCTAACTATTACAACTTTCTCACTTTTGACTATGACGGCGATTCCAAACAGGATGTTCTACGAATTAACTGAGCAACTTCCGGTTCAGATTTATTGTTCTCTAACATTGTCATCAATTATTCAAGATATTTTAATGCCATTGCAGGACCTACTTATGTTTCGCAAACGTATTCTTCTATTCCGCACGTGTCAGCTTATGCGCAAGACTTCAAATATGCTTACCACAGTGGCGGAAACTATGGTACCAATTTTATTCCCGGCGATTTTGATGGCGATGGTGTACAGGATTATATTCTTGTATTAGGCATCAACAGCAGCAATTCTTTTAAGGGCTTCTTTTCTTCGCCGCAGAAAGGAATATTTAATAAAGAAATTACCGGCTTTGGTGTGGAAGGATCATCGTCCGATCCGTTTTATGCCACATCCATTGCCAGCGCAGGCGATGTAACGCCAATTGATTTTGACGGGGAAGGCAAAACAGAAATCCTTGTTCAAAAGGCCAACTACAGCTATGTTGTATCTGTGTTTCCGGTTTCTTCTGCAACGGGTTATCTATATGGTGCCGCCACATTATATTCAACAAGTGCTATAAAGACCGGATACCGGATTTTTCCCGGCGATTTTAATGGCGATGGCAATACCGATTTGCTCGTCCGATCATCAAAGAGCGATCCGGTAGCAAGCTGAAATGTTTTGTACAGCAACGGCAAATTTTTTACTTCTTTCCCTTTTGTTTTCCAAAACAGGCCCTATCTGGAAGGGGATAATGGCAATTCTAACGCTCATTTGTTAATGATTGCTGATCTCAACGGAGATGGCAAGACTGATATATGGCATTCGCTGGATGATGCTGCCGGCGGGCTGCATTCCAAACACACGATTTATTATAGTAACGGTATTCCCATGCCCAATCAGAATTCAACCACGGCTTTTACCGCAGAAAGTTATACAAATACGACGGGTATTAATAAATCTGCGAGCACAAATACGCCCGTAGGTGATATGAACGGTGACGGTAAGCCTGATATGTTTAGTCTGACCAGCAGTACAAGCAGCCGAATCATTTATGCAAAACCGTTTAAGGAGGACAGGCTTCTGTCAAAAGTTATAGACGGCCTGGGAGGACAATCGGGCTTTTCTTATAATATCACCACGAACAATGCCTCTGTATATGACCGCTCCAGCAATTATGATTACGATGTTTCCGGTACACCAATCGGGCAGGGGCAAAATGGAAATCCGTACATGGTTGTCAATTCGCCCATGTATGTTTTATCCTCGTCTTATGCTCCCAATGGCATTGGAGGCACTACGTCCATGAATTATTATTACCGGGATGCGGCAGTAAGTAATGTTCGCGGATTTTTAGGATTTAAACAATTTACTGCAACGGATAATTATGCAGGCATTACACAGAATACGTATGCTGAGGTTGACCCCGCTTTATTGGTTCCGCATACTGTTCGGCAGGTAACCTCTTACGGCAGTACAACTTTGTCGGACAGCAAAATTACGGATGCGCTTGCCAGAGTAACCACAAATTATTTTGATAAGCGTTATACATACCGCATCAGTAAAACCCTTGCAACAGATGGCGTTACAGGCGCTGCCGTGGAAAGCAGCAACACGTACGATGCATACAACAATGTAACTACAAGTGTTGTGAAAAAAGGCTATTTATCCGGAACTGCCGTTACGGCTGCCGAAACAACAACTACCACAACGGTCTTTGGCACGCATGGCACGCCTGTGCCCGCAGCACCCGAATCGGTAACGGTAAGCAATACCCGAACCGGGCAAAGTGCGGTAAGCAAAAAGACCGCTTACACGTATGATACAAAAGGAAATGTGCTGACAGTAACAGACTGGTCGGGTACGGCACTGGCCACCACCGCTACCAATACGTACGATGCCTTTGGAAACATAGCCAGCAAGGCGGTAAATGCGCCCGGCACAACCACGCCAACCGTAAATTTTACGTATGATAACAGCGGGCGTTTTCTTACCAGAAAACAAACAGCGGGAAGCGGCGTTACAAAAACGGAAACCTTTACCTATGAGCCTATGTGGGGGTTGCTGGCTACCTCCGTTTTTTGGGATGGGCTAACTACCAGCTATACCTATGATATCGGGTTTGGTAAACTAACAAAAACAACATTACCGGATGGCAACGCCATCAGCCAAAGCTTTGCATGGGAGAGCGCCGGTAACGCAAGGTATGCCATTACCACCCAGCGCGTGGCAGACGGTGGACTGTATTCTAAAACTTACTATGACATTCTGGGCAGGAAAATAAAAACGGAAACCGGCGGCTTTAATGGTCAGATTCTTACGGCTACCACAACTTATAACAGCAAGGGGCAGGTTGCCTCGCAAACCGATCCGAAATACAGCGGTGAAGCCGCCATTACAACCACAAACACGTACGATAGTTATGGAAGAATAACCAACATAACCAATGGCACAAGCTCTGTTTCTACTGCTTACACGCCACTATCCGGCGGGCAGTATAAAGTAACCACCACCAATGCGGCGGGGCAGGCGAGCAGCAAAACGGCGGATGGTGCCGGCAAAATTATCAGCACCCACGACAATGGCGGAGATCTCAGTTTTACTTATGATAGCTGGGGCAACCAGAAAACGGTAACCTTGGGAAGCAACACACTTATCTCAAGCGTATATGATACGTATGGCCGGCAAACCTCGCTGACAGATAAAAACGCAGGCACTATCAGCTACCAATACAATGCGCTGGGAAAAATTACCAAACAAACGGATGCGCTGAACCAGGCGCATACGATGGTGTATGATGCGTTTGGGCGAGTTACAACGCAGACGGGACCGGAAGGTATCACCAGTTATATTTACTCACATGACGATGCAACCGGCAGGGTTAGTGATAAACCGGCGCAGGTAACCGGATTTTCAGGAGACGTTACTACGTACGGGTATGATAATTTTGGCAGAGTAAACAGCGAATCCGTTGTTTTTGACGGAACCACCTTTACCAAAGCGATGGCGTATGATACGTATGGCAACCTGATAAAAACCACATACCCGTCGGGTGTCATTATCAACGATACGTACGACAAAAACGGTGCGCTCATAAAAACCACCATGGGCTCGGGCACGCTAACTACGTTGTTTACCGCCACCGCCATGAACAGCAAAGGCGTTTATACCGGTTATTCGTATGGCAACGGCAAAAGCTCGACGGTAACATACGACCTTGTCAAAGGTGCGCCCAGCCGGTATTATACCGCAGGCATACAGGATTTGAATTTAAACTTCGACGGGCAAACCGGCAACCTGCTTTCAAGAAACGACGGCATTAACAACATTACCGAAAATTTTACATTCGACAACCTGAACCGGCTCACCAGCGCCAGGGTGAACAATGTAACACAATTTAGCATTACTTATGATGGCAATGGTTCTACCTCATTGGGCAACATCTCCGCAAAATCGGATGTTGGCAATTACACGTATGACAACAACAAAATTAATGCGGTAAAATTCATTACCAGCACCGCAGGCGGAACCACGCCACCCGGCGTCATTTCCCAGGTTACGCAGGATATTACTTATACGCCGTTCCTGAAGGCGGCTACCCTTACCGAAGATGTGTATTCACTTTCTTTTACATACGGGCAAGACCAGCAGCGCATTAAAAGCGTGTTGAAGCAAAGCGGTGCCGTAATAGAAACCAAGTATTACTTAGGCGCTTTTGAACGGCAGATCAAAGGCGGCGTAACGCAGGATATTCATTATATCAACGCCGGTAACGGCTTGTGCGCCATTATTGTAAAGCAGGGCAGCACCATAACGCCATATTTTGTTTACAGCGACCACTTGGGTAGTATTCTTACCCTTACCAATGCGGCAGGTGCGGTGGTAGCGCAGCAGAACTTTGATGCGTGGGGCAGAAACCGCAACCCTGTAAACTGGTCGTATGCCGGTGTGCCTTCTGTTCCAGAATGGCTGTACCGCGGCTTTACGGGCATCAGCACCTGGGACATTTTGCCCTCATTAACATGAACGGGCGCATGTACGACCCGGCAAACGGCAGGATGCTAAGCCCGGATAATTATGTACCCACACCGTGGAATACGCAAGGATATAACAGGTATGGCTATTTTTTCGTCGCATTCTATCTTAACTACCAAATAAAAATTAATAAAAATCAGCTAATGGCTTTGAGCGTATTAACGAACGGGGAGTTTCGTTGGATAACAGCAAAAGCGCGGCTGATGAGCTTGCAGCGGATAGCGTTTAAGACGAGCATTTTGTTCTTTCCTTCATTCACTTTTCGCTCATAATATTCTTTGATCTGCGGATCATATTTTTTAGCCGGTAAGGCTGCCATGTTCAGGAGTGTTTTTACTTTCTTGTTTGCCAGCTGGCTCACTTTCGTTCTGCCTCTTACACTCGATCCTGACGAATACTCGAACGGCGCCACACCGGCGAAGCAGGCAAACTGACGGTGCGTCTTAAACAAGGTAAATGCCTGCGTGTAGGCAATGAAAGTGGCTGCCGTTTGTCTGCCCACGCCTGGTATACTCTGCAGCAGTTCATCCTGCTGTTTAAAAGTAGGATTGCGGGCAACGAGTTGGCTAATGGAAGCATCGATTTGCTTCAGCTGTTTTTTCAGAAAGCTCATCATCTTCCTGTTGTGATCCAAAGTGGTTTGCAGGGCTGCTTTGGGCAGGAAGCTTTTGTTCTCTTCCGTGGTTTGAAACAAGCTGATGGTTTTCACTACTTTGTCTCTTTCCGCCAATAGCAGCCTGAGTTCTACAAAATCATTCTCGGGCAGCTTTGACAGTGTTAGACTGCGCAGATGAGTCATGGCGTAAAGGGCAATATCCCTTGCATCACTCTTATCCGTCTTGCCTCTTGTGAGGCCTTTGGAACGCTTGATCTGCAGGGCTGATACCACCCAATAGTCAAAGCCGTTTGCCTGCAGCCAGTAGCAGAGCGGCATGCTGTACACACCCGTGTTCTCCAGGCAGAACAGAATGCTTTCTTTACTGTGTTTTTTACCAATGGCTTTTAAAAATGAATTGATGTCTTTAGCCTTGTTTGCCACGATGCCAAACTGATGTTGAGCGTCTGCTTTTGAAGTGATGCAGTAGTCAAGTTTGTCTTTAGATACGTCAAGACCGATGAAGATGCAATAATCTTTTTGCATATATTTGATTTTAGGAATAAACAAAGAAGATTGATGTGGTACTAAAGCCTTTAACAGGTCTGAAAACCTAACATTCTATTTGGTACTTATCAATCAAGAAAACAAAGGAAAAGGCAGAGGACTAATGCGGAGAATAGTTGCTTGGAACAACTGGCAATGTCTGTAGTTCATCTCTGTCTTTTCCTTTTGTAATTTACCCTCTCTTTCTATAAAATCAAAGTAAAGGCAATGTCTCCGCTTCAGGACATTGCGGTTTCACACATTTATCGTACTCGAATCCTGTTTATCTTTATCACATGCCTGTTCGTACAGAAATAGCCAGTAAAGATGGTGTTTATTTTCTCACTTTTACCTGCACTGACCGGCTGCCGCTATTTCATATGTGTAATGGTTATGATGTGGTATATAAATGGTTCGATTATTTGAAGAAGCAAGGTCATTACATTGTTGGTCATGTGATTATGCCAGACCATATACATGCCTTAATTGCATTTACGAATACCGGTACATCTATCAATACGATTGTAGCAAATGGCAAGCGGTTTTTGGCTTATGATGTAGTAAAGCGGCTGGAAGAAGCTAGGAAGACATTGGTGTTGGATGAACTGCAAAAGCATTAAATAATACGGAACGAAAGGAAGGTAAGAAGTATGGTGTGTTTGAGCCTTCGTTTGACTGGAAGGAATGCCGGACGGTAACATTTATTGAGCAGAAGCTGGATTATATGCATTGGAATCCGTGTAAGGGAAATGCATTGGCTAAGCTGCCGGAGGAATATGTACATAGTTCGGGTGGTTTCTATATTTTGCATAAGCAGGGTGTATGCGGTGACGAGCTTTATGGAGTTGGAAGATGTAGATTTAACGGGTGGGATGCGATGAGTATTTGATGAGAGGCTGATGATGTGAGACCGCAATGTCCCGGGGCGGAGACATTGCGGAGAAGAAATGTGTTTGGGTAAAGTAGTGGTATCGGTTGGGCTGGGGTGTATGCTGTAGTCAACAATAAACTGATTGCTGGTAGATATCTGCACATTATAAGCCGCTTTTAATTGTCCGTTTTTCATGTGGTCATCCTTCATGCGCATAAAGGTGGCATCGTTATCTGTTTTGCTGTAGCTGTTGCGACCATCCAGTATTTTTTCCTGTGCTTCATATTTATCCAAAGCGGTGCACCAGTTGTTCTTTGCATAATTTAATTTTTGTTTTACCTGTTTACTTATCTCGGTTTTGTCTTTAAGTGCCCTGTGTATTTTCTGAATGGTTTCAGCTACTTTTTCTTTTGAGATGGTAGTAAAGTCTGGTGATTCCGGCTCATTCAACTCTGCTGCGGCTATTTTTTGTGTGTATTGCCAAAGTGCTTCCAGCTGCCTTTTCATTTTTTCTTTGTTTGTTTTAATGGCATTGCCCCAAACAAAGGTGTAGCGGTTGGCATTGGCTTCTATTTTAGTGCCATCCTGGTTAATGTCTTTAATGCTTAAGATACCTTCTTGCACCAGCAGTTCTACTACCTGGATAAAAATGTTTTTTAAAGCATCCTGTAAACGTTTACCCCTGAAGTTATTAATCGTATTATGGTCTGGCTGTTGCCAGTTTGCCAGCCACATAAAATGTATGTTCTCCTTAGTAGCCGCTTCCAGTTTACGGCTGCTGTAAACATTGCTTACATAGCCATGTACCAATATTTTCAGCAGCATTTTTGGGTGATAGCTGGAGGTGCCGCCTCCCTTATATGCCTTCTCCAGCAATTGCAGGTTTAATGATTCTATTACCTCATTTACTACACGTACAGGATGGGATAATGGTATTAATTCCTCTAAAGATGGCGGAAGCAGCATGGCTTGAGAAGAAGTATATTTTTTAAATGAAACTTTATTGTTTTTTGCCATGCCTGTAAGACAAATACTTACCCCCCTGTGATGCAAAATGTAAACACTATAATTATACAGTTGATTTGTGCATAAACATCCTTCTGTTTTTTAAAATAAAAAAAGACTGCCTTGCTTTTGAGACAGCCTCGTTTATTAAACTTTGAAAATTGTATGTATTTGGTATGTTTAAAAAAAAATCGGAAAAATATTTTTTTTATAAATTTTTAATTATCAACATGCTCAACATGGATATTGAACAAACACTCCTGATTATCAGTCAGGTGCTCTAACCAGCTGACCTATAGGTCCTGAATCCGTTTTTAGATTCGGGAGCGCGAAAATAGAGAAAACAGGTTATTTTCCAACAGGAAAAACAAACCGGAACCTACTATTTTTGCCGCTATGCAAAATGTAAAAAATATCATTTTCGATATGGGCGGTGTTTTTATTCAGATAGATTATCATAAAACGCTGAAAGCTTTTACCGATCTGCGGGTGCAGGGGTTTAATGAATTTTATACGCAAAGCCATGCGTCCGATATGTTTGAGATGTTAGAAACCGGCAAGCTCAACGCCGAAGAGTTTTACAATACCTTTCGCAATCATACCAATACCACGCTGAAAGACGAGCAGATCGAAGACTCGTGGAATGCGCTGCTTGGCAGCTTTTATTTAGACAGACTGGCTTGGCTCGATGACATCAGGCATAAATACAAAGTGTTTTTACTTTCTAATACCAATGCCATTCATCACAAAGCTTTTATGAATATTTATAAACAGCAAACCGGCAAAAACAACTTTGACGACTATTTTATCAAAGCCTATTATTCGCACGAAATGGGTTTGCGCAAGCCTTATGTAGAAGCGTATCAATACGTGCTGAACGGGCAAAACCTGTCGGCATCCGAAACATTATTTATTGATGATACGTTGCCCAATGTAGAAGGCGCGCAGAAAGCCGGTTTGCAAACGGTTCACTTATTGCCTTCCGTATCGCTGCAGCAGCTTGGCTTGTAATTTTTGGCAATCCTGCTCCGGCTTACTTTATTTGAATATTAATCTTTCGGTTTTAATCCGCACGCAAAACATTTACTTTTACGCCGTTTTCATTTTGCTTTTCATCCCGCAAAACAGAGATAACCGTTATGTCTAAAAAAATTATCATCACCGGAGGCGCCGGTTTCATTGGCTCGCATGTAGTCAGGTTGTTTGTGAACAAATATCCCGGTGATACCATTATCAATCTTGATGCGCTTACCTATGCCGGCAATCTGGAAAATCTGAAAGACATTGAAGACAAGCCCAATTATTTTTTCGAAAAAATAAACATTCTGGATGCCGGAGCGGTAAAAAAAGTATTTGAAAAATATGAAGCAACCGATGTGATTCACTTAGCTGCCGAAAGCCACGTTGACCGCTCGATTGTGGCGCCGCTCGATTTTATTTATACCAATATTGTGGGCACCGTTAACCTGCTTCATGCCGCAAAAGAATACTGGAAACAAGATTATACGGGGCATCGCTTTTACCATATTTCTACCGACGAAGTGTATGGCACACTGGGCAATGAAGGCATGTTTACCGAAACCACGCCGTATTCTCCCAACTCGCCGTATTCGGCCAGCAAAGCCGCGAGCGATCATTTTGTGCGCGCGTACAGCGAAACATACGGATTGCCGGTTGTGATTACCAATTGCAGCAACAATTACGGACCCAATCATTTTCCCGAAAAGCTCATTCCGTTATTTATCAACAATATCATTCATAAAAAACCCTTGCCGGTGTATGGCAAAGGTGATAATACGCGCGACTGGCTGTTTGTAAAAGATCATGCCCGCGCCATTGATCTTGTTTTTCATGAAGGAAAAAACCGCGAAACCTACAACATCGGCGGGTTTAACGAATGGAAAAATATTGACCTCGTAAAGCTGATGTGCCGTTTGATGGATGAAAAATTAGGCAGGGCAAAAGGCGAAAGTGAGCAACTGATTGCGTATGTGAAAGACAGACCCGGCCACGATTTGCGCTATGCCATTGATGCCACAAAAATCAATCAGGAATTGGGCTGGAAACCCAGTGTAACGTTTGAAGAAGGCCTGAGCCAGACCATTGACTGGTATCTGCAGAATAAAGAATGGCTGGCTAATGTAACCTCCGGCGAATACCAGCATTATTACGAAGAACAATACAGCAACAGATAGCTATCATCTATCAGGTATGAGGTATGAAGAGCAGAAAAAAAGTTACTGTTCTTTTAGAGATACAAGTTTAAATATAAAATGCAAAGCCTGACGCTGTTCGCTCAAGGCTGATAGCTGATCGCTTAAAGCTGATCGCTAAATTGAGATTTATGAAAGTAGAACAAACACCGCTCAAAGATTGCTACCTTATACATGATACCATTTTTACAGACAGCCGCGGCTATTTCTTTGAAAGTTTTAACCAGCAAAAATTTAAAGAATTAACGGGGCTTGAGGTTCATTTTGTGCAGGACAATCAATCATCTTCCACCAAAGGCGTATTGCGCGGTCTGCATTTTCAAAATGGCCATGCGGCGCAGGCAAAACTGGTTCGCGTACTGCAGGGTTCTGTATTGGATGTGGCGGTCGATTTGCGCAAAGAATCGCCAACCTACGGCCGGCATTTCGCGGTTGAACTAACCGATTCGTCGCATACGCAGTTCTTTGTTCCGCGCGGCTTTGCGCATGGTTTTGTAGTGCTGAGCCATGCGGCGACTTTCTTTTACAAATGCGATAACTTTTACAACAAAGCCGCCGAAGGCGGACTAATGTACAACGACCCGCAACTGGCCATCAACTGGCGCTTATCTGAAAGTGAATTAATCTTATCAGACAAAGACCTGGTAAATCCACCACTCAAAGACATTCAACCGTTATAAGTATATCAACATGAGTAATGATTTAAATACCCCTTTAGGGGACAGGGGTTCAAACTCCCCTTCAGGGAATGGGAGCAACATGAAAGGAATCGTCCTTGCCGGCGGTTCCGGCACGCGCCTTTACCCCATTACCAAAGGCATCAGCAAGCAAATTATGCCGGTATACGATAAGCCAATGATTTACTATCCGCTGTCAGTATTGATGCTGGCAGGAATTAAAGAGGTTCTTATCATTACCACGCCCGAAGATTCCGCGCAGTTTCAGCGTCTGTTAGGCGATGGTGCTGCCATTGGTTGTTCATTTTCGTATGCCGTGCAGGAAAAACCGAAAGGGTTGGCGCAGGCGTTTGTGATTGGCGAACCGTTTATCGGCAATAGCAAAGTGGCGCTGGTATTGGGCGATAATATATTTTACGGACCCGATTTCAGCAAATTGTTGCAATCATTCAATAACGTAGATGGCGCCGCCATTTTCGCCTACGAAGTAAGCGATCCTGAACGCTATGGCGTAGTAGATTTTGACGAAGATTTCAAAGCCTTGTCTATCGAAGAAAAACCTGCCAGTCCAAAAAGCCGCTATGCCGTGCCGGGCTTGTATTTTTATGATAATGAAGTAGTAACCATTGCCAAAAACATAGCACCTTCTCCGCGCGGGGAATATGAAATTACCGATGTAAATAAAGTGTATCTGGAACGTAATAAACTGTATGTTGGCGTAATGAACCGCGGCTTTGCCTGGCTTGATACCGGCACGTTCGATTCGTTAAGTGATGCCACCGAATATGTGCGCGTGATAGAAAAACGGCAGGGAACAAAAATCGGCTGTATTGAAGAGATTGCCTATAAAATGGGTTTCATTACGCATGAGCAATTGATGGTGCAGGCAGAGCTGTATGCCAAAAGCGGCTATGGCACTTATTTGAAAGGTGTGAAGTAAAATAAAACATTTGCATATTAAATAAGCTCCGGATTTATTGCAATATCCGGAGCTTATTTGTTGTTACTCTGCGATATCTGATTCGCTTCTTTCTACAACGGAAACAAGACCAGTTTACGAATAGAATACTTAGCCAATGCGCCCGTGTTCTTACCTCGGAGAAGTTATGCCGTTTGGATAAAGAACACTTTGATAATGGAGATTGACACATAGTCTCAGTTTCACTTTCAACATCAGAATATCAAATATCTTCAATATCCGATTGATATATCTCGTTTCGTCTTTTACATTTGCGGTTTGCTATCTTTTACCTATGAGCAATACGCTATCGCTGGCAAGCGAAAATTACGCAGGCATCCATCCTGCCATTCTGCAAGCCATTATAAATGCCAACACCGGGCACGTAACATCTTATGGAAACGATCCGTATTCGATGGCTGCCATTCAACAAATCAGGCAACACTTCGGCGAGCAGGCAGACGTGCATTTTGTTTGTAACGGCACCGGCGCCAATGTGTTTTCGTTAAGTGTAATGACGCGCTCTTTTCACGCCGTTCTTTGTTCCGATCTGGCGCACGTGCTTGCCAGCGAATCTACGGCTGTGGAAGCCTTTACGGGTTGTCGCTTGCTGCCCGTGCAAACGAAAAACGGTAAAATAATACCCGAAGCGTTGGCGCAGGCTATCACACGCATTGGCGACACGCATTATCCGCAGGCAAAGGTGTTAACCATTACGCAGCCCACCGAATATGGCACCGTTTATACGCCTCACGAAATGGCAGTGCTGGTAGCGATGGCAAAAAGCAACAACCTGTATATTCATATAGATGGCGCCCGTTTGTTTAATGCGGCCGCGGCTTTGGAAACAACACTGGAAGCTGTGACGGCGGGCGCCGGCATCATATCGCTCGGCGGCACGAAAGCCGGACTTATGTTTGGCGAAGCCGTTGTTTTCTTAGATAAAGAATTGTATGAAGACAGCCGGTTTTTATTAAAACGAAGTATGCAACTGGCTTCCAAAATGCGCTTCATTAGTTGCCAGTTTGAAGCGATGCTAAAAAATAATCTATGGCGCGATATTGCGATGCACACCAACAACATGGCGCAGTTGCTTGCCGGCCGTTTACAGCAGTACAAGGAGATAAAAATTACACAACCTGTTGATACCAATGCCGTGTTTGCCATCATTCCGCCAGCCTGGAACGAGCCGCTGCAAAGCGTGCTGCCGTTTTATGTGTGGGACGAAACCATCAACGAAGTAAGATGGATGTGTTCTTTCGATTTGCAACCCGAACATATTGACAGCTTTTGCAAAAAAATAGAAACACTGGCAAATAAAGTCTGATTGTTACAGTTTCCATTTCAGCGCTATGGTTGGATAAATCTGGAAAACGGAATTTGTTGTTAATACATGATAATTCATATTGACTTTGGTACCAGCGCTAAAGGCAGAATTTATCTTATACCAGAATTGCGGCTCGGCGAAAAAATAAAACCGTTTGCCGTGCAAATCTTTCGTATAGTCATCACCATGGTTTTTATTTTCTGTCCAGATAGAAAAATCACCGGCTAATTCTGCTTTATAATTCCATAAACCATTGTACCAATACATTGTATATAAGAAATCGTGGCTTTTTTTATGATAAGGAAGGTATTTGTAATTTAATACGCTACTTAGGTAAGTATTTTTCCATCTGAATGGATAACTGATGCCTGCAGAATATGTGTTGGTGATGTAATAACTATATTCCTTTGGCTCTGTAATGCCTAACCCGCCATTGTACTGAAGGTTTATAAATACTTTCGGTTGCCAGAACCGGACTGTTTGCGAGGCTTGCAAATAAAGCTGTCCCATGTTGTTGTTCTTCCCCCAAAAATCTGCCTGCGTCTTCAGCAGGAAGGAGCCGGGTTTCATATAGGAATGACCCGAATCCTGCATTTTAAAATATTCAAAATAAAGCGAAACGAAGTTACGCTTGGTGTGTTTCGGATCAAGTGTGTGGCGCGCATCGTAATGCAATTGAAGCGTTTGTGAAAATGTAACATGACTAACAATACAATAAATAAGCAGGAGTAACCATTTCATATATTTGACTTTGAAATTTGGCAACGAGTAGAGATGCAGAAAACAGAACTGTAAAATTGAAGTTCTCAAAGGCCAGAGTTGGGAAACAGGATGGAATTTTATAGAATTATACCGGAAATGATTAAGAAACAAAACGGATAAGCAAGGAATATAAGTTATGCAGGAAACAACAAACGAAGTGTTCATCAATTTATTTAAAGAAGCATTTGAAAAATGCTTCGGCACTCACTTGCATAACACTCTTTCAGAAACGGAATGCAGACATTTTAGTAATGAGATATTCGACAAAACCGGGCTTGTGATTGGTGCAAAAAGTCTGAAAAATTATTCTTCTTATGTTGTTAATCTTAAGGAAGCCAAACCCGAAAAACCCTCTGCCGCTACTTTAGATACGTTAGCCAGATATGTGCTTAATGCGCCCTATACCGATGAAACCAGAAGAAAAGAAAAAGAATCGCATTTTCCTTACTGGTTTCAATATCGCAATCATCTGGCTGCAAAAAAAAGATCTGAGCCTGAAGTAAGAGAAGCGACAACCGAAAAGACGATGATTGCCGCAAAAAGTTATAGGAAGACATTCTTGTTTACAGGTATTATTGTCGTAGTTATCTTACTGTCAGCCATTTATTTTTTCACCATGAAAAAAAACCGGTCATTTACAGATGATTTTCATAACGTAGATACTGATTCATTGCAAGCCAATGGCTGGTTTCTGCAATCGGAAGACAAACAGTGGTGGAATAAACGGAACGAAATGCCAGCGCATCTTACTTTATACACGTTGACAGGCGATAACTGGGCAGATTCTGCCCATGAACCAAACATCAGAAACTTGTTGCTTAGAAAAATACCTTCAGATTGTTTTACAACAGAAGTGCAACTGGATAGTTTTGTTCCGATGCACCGCTGGCAACAAGCAGGAATATTAATGTTGGAAGACAGCAATTTCAAAGGGAAAAGCTTGCGGCTTTCTTTTGCCTACAATGATTTTTTTGGTGGTTATAACAGGCCGAAAGAAATTATCGTGCAAGGAATCACATCGAGTGGAAAGGATGCCAATAACCCGGAGGAAATCATTCATCTGCCTGTATTCAGCATTGGCGCAGGACAAGATTCATTGGTGACAAACAATCTTAAGAAATCAGCGTTGCGGATTGAGAAAAACGGCACATACTATCGTTTTCTTTATGCCACAGGGCAGGCAAATAACTTTGCCTTTAAAGAAGTTCTGGCTAAAGACATATTTTTTCAGCCAAAATACGTTGGCATCTTTGCTTTAGAAGGCTTTGTGAATGAAAAAAATTTTCTTCCCGCCCGATTTAAACATTTCAGCTTTGCTGATAAGATATGTACACATTAGGCAATTTTTTTTATTTAATGAACTTACGTTAAGCAAGCTATTACGTACTATTACCGGATAAACTTGTGATACTCTTTTTACACCTGTTTAACCAATCCGGCATAACTTTTATCGTATATTGTATGTCTGACAAAAACTAAAAAACAGATATAATATGCAATACAGATTTTTTATGGCTGCCGCATTTTCGGTTTTGTTATTCAGCCAGTGCAGCCAGGCGCAAACAAAAAATGCAAACCATCCCGAGCCGCAAACAACAGGCAGTAAAAACAGTTATCCGGTAGAACATACCGACGCCGAATGGAAAGCGATGCTATCGCCACAGCAATACAATATTTTGCGCGAGCAGGGAACAGAGCGGGCTTTTACCGGTAAGTACGACCATTTTTATGAGCCCGGCACGTATTATTCCGCCGCATCGCTGCAACCGGTTTTTAGCAGCGATACCAAGTTTAACAGCGGTACCGGTTGGCCAAGTTTTTATGCACCCATCAATAAAGATGCTGTGAAACTGGTAAAAGATAACAGCTATGGTGAAACAAGAATTGAAGTGGTGGACAGCAAAACCGGTTCTCACCTCGGGCATGTATTTGATGATGGTCCGGCGCCTACCGGCAAGCGTTATTGCATGAACAGCGCGGCGTTGGTATTTGTTCCAAAAGGCGGCAAGCCGCCCGTGAGCGCAAAGCAATAGTGCATGTTAAAAGGACGAAGTATGAAATGTGGTATGAAAATTTTTCATTTGCCACATCACTTCTTACCAAACCCTAAACAAACAACTCATAAAAATATGCCTGGCGTAATGCCGGGCATATTTTTGCATTGTATAAACGTTTAGCCTGGGCATATTGTAATATCGTTTGATAATGAAAACAGCCTGAATCATGTTACCGAAACGCAATGTCAGCTTAGCTTCCACATCACCACATCACAATATTACCACATCACAATATCTTCCATATACAATGGTATTATATGCGTTCGCTCATCGTTATTGCGTATTCTTGTAAGCAGATAATAAAACAATTATAGTAAAGCATGTTTACCATTGCTTACGATCCGGTTTATGCGCACCCGTTGCCGGAAAATCATCGCTTTCCGATGCTGAAGTATGAGCTGATTCCCGGTCAGTTGCTGCATGAAGGCGTTATTACAGCGGACAATCTTTTTTCTCCCGAACCCGTAACGGAAGACATTATTTTACAAACGCATACGGCCGATTACTGGCAGCGTATGAAAACCGGCACACTAACCGCAAAGGAAATGCGGGCAATCGGTTTTCCGCAAAGTGCGCAACTTGTAAAAAGAGAAATGCAAATCAGCAAAGGCACAATAGATTGCGCTCTCAACGCTTTGCAATACGGCGTGTCGCTTAATGTTGCCGGCGGCACGCATCATGCTTTTGCCAACAAGGGAGAAGGATTTTGTCTGTTGAACGATTTTGCCATTGCCTGCCATTATCTGTTGAATCATAAACGGGTAAAAAAGATATTGATCACCGATCTTGATGTACATCAGGGAAACGGCACCGCATCTATTTTTAACGGCGACGACCGCGTGTTTACATTCAGCGTACACGGGCAGCACAATTATCCGTTTCACAAAGAAAAAAGCGATCTTGACATTGGCTTGCCCGATGATACGGGCGGTGGTGACTATCTGCATATTATTGAGAAAATATTACCTGAACTTATTGAAAAAGCAAAACCCGATTTTATGTGTTTTGTAGCCGGCGCAGATGTTTTGGCAACAGACAAATTCGGGAAGATGAAGCTAAGCGTAACAGATTGTAAACGCCGCGATGAAATTGTATTCACCCAATGCGCAAAGCATCATATACCGGTTGCCGTAGCCATGGGCGGCGGCTATTCTCCCGATGTAAGAACCATTGTGGAAGCGCATTGCAACACTTACAAAATGGCAAAAGAAGTGTTTGGATTATAAAAAGGTTTACAGTTGTGAAAAACGTGAAAAGCCGGAAGTAAAAAATGAAAATGGGTAGCGTTTTTATAATAATCGCGAATGCGTTGCAAACGCAGTCAGTTTATTTTCCTAACTACCCAACCCTTTCCATGTATAAATGGTAAGTACCCTGTCAAAATTATCTACTAATTAACTTTTTTAAAGTTGATGAATAAATTTTTACCGATGGCATGTAAAATAAGCATCGTTGCATAGCAAAGTTGTTCATCGGTTTCATAGTCTTTGGTTTGTATCCATCTGGCTTTCATTTCTTTCCAAAGTCTTTCAATAATATTTAAATGGGGTGAGTAAGGCGGCAGATAAAAAATAAATAATTGCCTTTTTGCCCATACTTTTTGCATGGCTTTCATTGCTTTTGACTGATGAACTTTTGCATTGTCCAATACGATAACCGTGTGCTTTTTTATCTGATAAGAAAACTCATTTATTTTTTCGATGATAAAGTTGGTGGTAATGGTTTCGTAAGTAGTCGCATGCTCAAACTGATTCTCTCTTGTTATGATTCCAAAACAATTGATACGCTTGCCTTTAGCTGACTTTATACTAATGTTTTCATCTGTAAACTGCCAGCCATAAGGCACATAGCCTTCTTCTGATATTTGTACCTCATCGCCATAATACAAATCAATTTCTGACTTGCCATAACGTTGTTCTAATAACTGAAGTTCCTGTAGTTTATAATCATAAAATGCTTTGTTGCACTCGCCTTTCGCCCGCTTTCTTATTCGCTTGTAACGGCAGTGATGACTTTTAAAAAACGCGTAAGCGTTTCGTTACTCATCTTTTTGCCTGTATTTTCTTCAACAATCTGGCGGGCTTGTGATAATCGTTGCCGCTCTTGTTCTATGGCTGCTCTTACTATACTTACATGTTCGTCTGCCAATATCGGTTTTCTGCCCTGTCCTGGCTTTGTGCGTAACCCTGTTATGCCATTGCTGTCATAACGGTTCAGCCAATTATAAACACTTGCCACATTGCTGCTTAAAATAACAGCAATGTCTTTAGTCGTGTAGCTTTCTGACTTTAATAAAACCATTTTGCAGCGCTGACGAAAACTGTGGTTTGATTCCGTTTTATACAGATGTTCCAACGCTTGCTTAGCTTCTTTGCTTAGTACTATTTCTTTGATTTTTCTTGACACACTGTTTTAACGTCTTTAATTCTATTTAATTTTGACAGGGTACTTATATGATATAAAAACCTGTTTATGAAAAAGCTTTCCTGGCTTGTTGCTCTTGTGGTCATTTCATTTCTTTTCTTCCGGTGTCAGAAAGACATTAGTTTTATTGGTGGTCCCGATGCGGGTGTTTCGGTTTCTCCCGACCCCATCACTGCCAGTATTCAGGGTAATATAACCGATGAAAACGATATGCCTGCCATTGGTGCTCTGGTTACGGCCGGAACCAGCACGACTATAACAGATGCGAACGGATACTTTCGTATAACCGATGCCTTGCTCGACAAAAACACAAGTTTGGTTACGGCAGAAAAGGGTGGTTATTTTACAGGTTATCGTGTGTTGGCTGCCACATCAGGAAGCAATCAGGTAGCCATAAAATTAATCAAAAAAGATCTTGCTGCAACCATACAATCTTCTGTTGGCGGCGATGCTTCTTTGTCAAATGGAGCCAATATAAAACTACCTGCCAATGGTGTTGTAAAAGATGGTTCAAATACAGATTACAACGGCGATGTAAAAGTGTATGCCTCCTACATAAACCCGAAAAGCGGCGATATAGCAAAGATGATTCCCGGCTCGCTGGTGGCGAATGATAAGAACGGAAAACGCGTTGTTTTATCTTCTTATGGCATGCTTGCTGTAGAATTGTTATCAGCCGGCGGCGAAAAATTGCAGATAAAAAGCGGTAGCACAGCAACGCTTACCATACCCATTCCTTTTGGTTTTTCCCCGGCGGCGCCTGCCACCATTCCGCTTTGGTATATAAATGAAGAAACGGGTATCTGGCAGGAAGAAGGAATGGCAAGAAAACAAGGCAACAATTATGTTGGCGAAGTAAAACATTTCAGCTTCTGGAACTGCGATCAGGCGAATAATGCTGTTAATCTTTCCCTGACTTTGCATACGCCGGATGATTTGCCTCTGGTAAATGCGGCAGTAAGAATGTCAGGCGTGCTAACAGATACAAGCACTTCTGCTTCATCGGTTTATGGTTTTACAGACAGCTTAGGGCAGGTGAAAGGACTGGTGCCTGCCAACACGAATCTTACGCTGGAAGTTATCGGCACCTGCGGCGGCACAATTGTTTATTCGCAGACTATTTTACCTCTTACGCAGGATAAAGATTTGGGCACCATCAAAATAACCAATCAAACGGCTTCTCTGCTAACACTTACCGGAACATTGGTTAACTGCAGTAATGCTCCTGTTACAAACGGGTATGCAGTAATTAGTTTAAATGGCATCAGGCGATATGTAAACGCAGATGCAAACGGACGCTTTAAAACTTCTTATGTTACCTGCTCTTCCGGTAACCAAAGCATTCTTATTTCCGGTGTAGATGCCGATGCGCAACAGCAAAGCAATCAAACAGAAATAACGGTTATGTTACCCTTAGCCGATGTGGGAAACATTGTTGCCTGCGGCAATGTAGCAGAAGATCAATTCATCAACTATACAATAGATGGAATAGATTATAGCATCACTCCGCTTAATGGCGATTCGCTTTCGGGGTATCAACAGGATGCTTACACCACCCGTTTTTTTGGTTATACTCTTTCTTCTTCACCGAGGCGTTTTCTTGGCTTCAAAGCATACGATGCCAATGGCACTGGAACTTTTCAAATGGGTGAGTTATCGGTTAGTAGTAGCGATACGGTTTTTCTCTCTGTAAACCCTCAGGTTACTTTTACCAAATTTGCAAAGACGCCGGGAGAGTTTTACGAAGGGCATTTTGATGATTTGTCATACAGCGATTCTGCACAGGCGCAGCATACCATATCAGCCACATTTAAGATAAAGCAATAACAACATTTCACAGATCAAACAGCCGGAAGCAGATATTATTACCGGTTGCATAAAAGGCAACCGCAAAGCGCAGGAACAGTTGTACAGGAACTACTATGGCGCCATGATGCAACTGTGCCTACGCTATACCAAAAACGAACACGATGCAACAGAAGCATTGAACAACGGGTTTTTAAAAGTGTTTCAGAATATACAACGGTACGATCAGGAAAAGGCAAGTTTTTATACCTGGATTCGTACCGTTGTTGTTCGTAGCTGTATTGATTTTATCAAACAAAAATCATCAGCCGAAATTCATCAGGAACTTGACAAAGCAACAGAGATAAAAATAGATGCAGAAGCGATTGACAAAATAGAAGCTGCGCAATTGTTACATTTTATCAGACAATTGCCTGCGGCTACGCAAACCGTTTTTAATCTGTATGCAATAGAAGGATACAATCATAAAGAAATAGCGCAACTGTTACACATCAGCGCGGGAACATGCAAATGGCATTTGAGTGAAGCCAGAAAAAAGTTGCAGCAATTGTTAACCTCTAACAAAATGAAGGTATGAGCAGAAAACGATCATTTGAAGACAGTCTGAAACGTAAAATGAATGAGCTGCCGGTGCCGGATGAAAACGAATCGTGGCAAAAAATGAAGCAGTTGCTCGACGATAACAAGAAGCGCAAACCCTTTGTTCTTTTTAAAAAAGAAAAGATAACCGGCGCAACAATGCTGCTGTTATTTCTTTGCCTGTGGCTGATGATTTCGCCCGAAAAAATGAAACACGGGAGTATGGCTGATCCTCTGAAACGACAGGTATCTGAAAAGGAAAAAAATCAAAAAGAAAAAACAAATGAAGTTGCAACCGGCAATCGTCTTTCAGAGAAAAAAGCTGATAAGAAAAATACTGATTCAAATCATTTATCATCAGCTATGCAAGTGCCAACTGATAAAGAAACGGCTTCGGTTCAGCCGTATAATATATCTGACAAAAACAAACTTACCACTTCCCATAAAAAGCAATTTGATGTAAGAAAGAAGCCATCTTTTATTGCAACATCAAGCCGGAAAAATTTCTTTAATGCAGATCATTTTAAACCCAATGATTATGATATAAAAAAGCGTCGTCATAATTTTTCTTCGCAGAATTCCGTAACGCTTCAGGATAAGACTTTTATTCTCGGGAGTTCTACTGAAACCATTGCCGACATTGATAAAGACAACAACTTTTTTTCGTTTGCTGATGATAACAGTAGCCGCAAAATGCCGGTTATAAACGATAGCCTGCAAAAGGCATCAGCCATTACAACAACAAAAACAATGATTTCTATTAAAAAGCGCAAGGCTTATTTTATAGAGGCAGGCATCGGGTTGCAACAACAAATACCGCTTAACGGACAAATGATTGTTTCTTATCAGTACAACGGAGATCATACTTTGGTGCAAGATTATATTCCATCTGTTTATATGAAGCTGGTAAAGGAAAACCGATGGTTTATTCAGGCTGGTTTCAGCTATGCTTCGCCACGACTGATCAAAGAATTTACGTATTGGCAAAATACAAAAACAGATTATTCTCACGCCAATACAATATCTGACATTTACCGCCTGAAAAAAACATTCTATAGCGAAGTGCCGGTTAGCTTTCATTTTTATGTAACCCCATCGTGGACGATTGGCGGCGGTATTATGTATGGCTGGCTTCGCGGTGCGGTTGCAGGCAGAGAAACCGTTACCTATAATGCGCTCTCCGGCAAACAAACAACCGAAACACAATTGCTGTTTGTAAAAGCCTTTACCGATTCGTTTCTTTATAAAACGCAGGCTGGTCTTTTGCTGCAAACCGGCTATGAAAAGAACGGGTGGTCGGTTGGTTTGCGTTATGTAAAAGACATGCAGCCTTTTGTTAGTTACACATTGCCCGATGGAAGAAAAAATAATAAACGAAATGCATCGCTTGATCTGATGATCCGTTATCGTTTGTTTCAGTCAAAAAAATTCAATTTGTACAAATAATGAGGCAGAGGCTTAGTGCTTCGCATAAAAATCTGTTGTAGCCGCCGGTGATTTTTTAAAATGTGTTTCGGTTTTTGGAAAATTAAAAAGTGTAACGAAAGCTCTGACTTTTTACAATGTGCAGCGCTTTCCATCATATAAAATAATCCTTTATCGTCAGGGTTGTATCTTCTTCAAATAGTTGCTTAGTTTCAGTATCGCATCGGCCGCCAATCCAATTTCCGTCTGCGCTTCCGCCCAATTGCGCTGCTCAATCGCTTCGCGGATGCCGGGCAATGTTTTTACACCGTAGCCGGTATAAAAACCCGGCGCATAAATGGCGTGTTTATACCAGCTTCGGCGCGGCAAACCATCAGGCAGCAAAAGCTGCTGTTCAGCCATGTATAAAGCCTTATTAATATTGTTGTCTGAAGAAGAAGTATCTCTTTTGTCTAACATCGCCTGCAGACTGTCTGCGCTTTTTTGCAGACTGTCCACCGCGTTTTGCAGCGGCGCAAAATTAAAATAAGGCACATTGCTTTTTATTTCCGGCGCCTCCAAATGGTTGGCTGTATCTAATGTTTGTTTGTAAATGCCCGATGCAATCATTTTGTTTTCAAGCCGGGTGTTTTCGCGTATGTTATCGGCTAATGCAATTACTTCTTTTGTGTAATCTTCAATCGCCTTGTATAAATATTTATAATCGAAAGGAAGATGATCTGCCTCCGCCATGCGCAAAACCATTCTGCCTGCGGTTTTCGCCAGCGCCACACCGTATTGAAAAGACGGGTCTTTAAAGCGGCGGTAATCGTCATACGAATCGTAAATGGAATGATACTCGCCGCCGCCGTCTTCCCCGCCAAAACCTATATTCAGCGATGGCACACCTATATGCTGCAGAAAAGGAGAGAAGTCGGAACCCGAACCCAACGGCTCCAGCGTCAGTTCTTTTTTATTCATCGCTTCTTCTTTTGCTTTGGTATTGTTTGCATCCGACACTTCTTTCGCAAGACTTCTTTCCTTTACCGAAATGCCGGTTTCGGGGTCGGTTACCTCTTCCACCGCTTCGTTCACCATTGTCTGTAATGCCGCCGATCCGCCGGCGCCAAAAAAGCCTCTGCCATTGCCGTCGCTGTTGATATACACCACCGCTTTCTGCTGCAATTCTTTTGTTTTATCTTCAACCCATTCGGTAGAGCCGATTAAAGCCGGTTCTTCGCCATCCCAGGCGCAGTAAACCAATGTTCGTTTCGGCTGCCAGCCTGTCTTAAGCAACTCGCCGATCGCTTTTGCCTCTTCCATCATAGGCGCCTGCCCGCTGATGGGGTCGCCGGCGCCGTTTACCCACGCATCGTGATGGTTGCCGCGCACCACCCATTCATCGGGATATTCTGTTCCTGTAATGGTTGCAATTACATCGTAGCATGGTACCTGATCCCAGTTGAATGCCAGGTTCAGATGCACCTTTGTTTTGCCGTCTCCAATGTGATAGGTAAAAGGTAAACCGCCTGCCCAGTCGCGTGGCGCAACGGGCCCGCCAAGTGCTTTCAGCAAAGGCGTGGCATCATGATAGCTGATGGGCAGCACCGGAATTTTTAATAAGTTTTTCGCTTCGCTGCGCGATATTCTTTTCGCGCCTTTTGTTGATGCGATGTCGGGCGTCAGCGGATCGCCGGGATAAACAGGCATATCCATTACGCTGCCACGCTGTACGCCGTATTCGTTTTTATAAGCGCCTTTCGGATATACGTCGCCGGCGGCATAGCCATCGTCTATCGGGTCGCTGTAAATGATGCAGCCGATGGCGCCATGTTCCTGCGCTACTTTGGGCTTAATGCCGCGCCAGCTTCTGCCATATTTGGCAATCGCAATTTTTCCTTTTACGCTGATGCCCATGCGGTCTAAGATTTCGTAATCGGAAGGCAGTCCGTAATTTACAAATACCAGCTCGCCCGTTACATCACCATCTGCACTCCAGGCATTGTAAGTAGGCAGTTGCCCCTGCTGATTGCTGGTAGCATCTTCGGCTACCGCAGGCTCTTTCAATACCGCTTTGTAAACGCCTGGCGATGTCATTTCCAGAACACGTGTTTTAGGTGTGGGAAACAATACGGTAAAAGTGTCTATTCTTACATGCCACCCATACGATTTAAAGCGATTGTAAATGGTATCTGCCACCGCTTTGCCACCCGGCGAGCCGAGATGATGCGGCTTTGCGGCTAATATTTTTATGGTGTTACCCATGTTCGCTGCACTCAGGTTTTGGTCAAATTGTTTTTCGATGCTCAGTTCTTTCTTAGCATTGGCGCTGCCGAAACCGGTAATAGATGATTGTGTTTTGCCATTTACCTGAAATAATAAAATGGAGGTTGCAATAACGAAAAGTTTTTTCATAGAAGTGTTGGTTTGCCTGCGCTTTAAAAGTAAGGAATAAAAGGGAAGAGCAGGTGAGAAGTGAAAAGCAGGAAATGATATACAAGCGGCAGTCCGTTCGTGATTGATTATCTGACGTTTGTCAACTAAGTCTGTTGTCTAATGTTTGTTGCCATACATTTGTTTCATAAGCAGCCTTACTGCTTTTATTAATTCACGAATATTTTACGTTATGTTTCTTCTTGTCATAGGTCTTCTTGTTTTTTTTATCAGTCTCGGTGTCAGCCGCACCAATCCGGCTTTCAGGCAGTATGCCAGAACCATTCAGGGCATTGGAATTCTGGTAGCGGTATTGGGCTTTGTGGCTGCCGGAACGGTGCAGATTGAAGCGGGCGAAGCAGGCGTGCAAAAATTATTTGGTAAAGTGCAGCCAACCGTTCTTACCAGCGGGCTGCATCTCATAAACCCTTTGGTTGAAGTGGAGCATTTTGATATTAAAACGCAGAATTACACCATGAGCGGCACCAACGATGAAGGCAGCAAAGCTGGCGACGATGCCATCCGCGTGCTTTCTGCCGACGGGTTGGAAGTTACCATTGACTTATCGGTATTGTATCATGTGGTTTCGTCGGAAGCGCCAAAGCTGCTGCGCGAAACCGGCGTTAATTATGTTGATAAAATTGTACGCCCCATTACGCGCACGCGCATCAGAGACAACGCGGTATATTACGAAGCGGTGGCTTTGTTCTCTACCCGGCGTGATGAATTTCAGCAGCGTATTTTCAGCACCATAGAAAAAGACTTTAAAAGCAGAGGTTTGGTATTGGAAAACCTGCTTGTGCGCAACATTACGTTGCCCAACAGCGTAAAAGCATCCATTGAGCAAAAAATAAACGCCGAGCAGGATGCGCAGAAAATGCAGTTTGTGCTGCAGAAAGAACGCCAGGAAGCCGAGCGCAAACGCGTAGAAGCGCAGGGCATATCCGATTATCAGCGCATCATAAGCGAAAGCCTTACCGACAGGCAGTTGCAATATGAGCGCATAAAAGCGCAACTGGAAATTGCCAAATCGCCCAACTCCAAAGTAATTATCATGGGCAGCGGCAATACGCCGGTGATATTAGATGGAAAAAGCGAGAAATAAATAATTTCTTTTCTTTCATCATGGCAAACAGAAATGTCTTCTTTCACATTAGAATGCCTGGCTGCAAATTTTTCTGCAAAAAGTTCAGAAAGAAAGCACCATAAATTTTTATGAACGCAGGGAAATAGTAAGGTTGTCTGTAAAAAAACAGCAAAGCATACTTGAATCAAATAATTGCCACATGATAGCAGTTCAGGTTGAATTTAAAGAAGTAAAACAAGCGTTTCCTGCGTTTGACAACAAGTTAATAAACGACATCGTAAAGAATAGTTCCGCAAAAGAATTTTCTGAAGGCGAAGAATTAATAAAGTCCGGGCAAAATATAAAATCAACCATGCTTGTTTTGGATGGACTGATAAAAATTTTCAGACAAGACGCAAGCGGCCATGAAATTTTTATGTATCATTTAGAAGCGGGTCAGGCATGCGCATTATCTATTATATGCGCAACGCAATACCGCACCAGCGAAATAAAGGCGGTTTCGGTACAAAAGACGCAGGTGCTGGCAATACCGGTTAAGCACGTTGAGCAATGGATAAAAGAACATTCATCCTGGTACCAGTTTATTTTGTCCACGTATCGCAGCCGGTTCGAAGAACTTCTTAACACCATTGATGCCATTGCTTTTAAAAATATGGATGAGCGACTGGTTCTTTATCTGAAGAAGCATCAGCAACTATCTGGCAGAAACGTAATTTCATTGACACATACACAGATAGCAACCGAGCTGAGCACATCAAGAGAAGTAATATCCCGGCTGTTAAAAAAGCTGGCTGAAAAAGGATTTATTAAAGTAAACCGGCAAAACATTGAGCTTATTAATCTCAATTATTTTGCTGTGTGACAAACATCACGTTCTTATAAAAGATTGCAGCCCAACTTGCATGCATGCATACGGCAGGCTACATCGCTTCTTTATTTATCGGTATCTCGTTAGGACTCATTGGCGGCGGCGGGTCAGTATTAACGGTGCCCTTGCTGGTATATTTTTTTGGCATTCATCCGGTATTAGCCACATCTTATTCATTATTCATTGTTGGTTCTACCAGTCTTGTTGGCGCATTCGATAATTACACAAAAAAAAGAGTGCGTATCAACATTGCGTTATTGTTTGGCTTGTCTTCCATCTCTACTGTTTTTGTTACAAGGAAGTTTATCATGCCCCACATTCCTGAAAGGTTATTTTCGGTTGGCGGCTATACGGTAACGCATTCTTTGCTTACAATGGTTTTGTTTGCTGCACTAATGATAATGGCAGCCAATGCCATGATTAAAAACAGTATTTACAAACCTCATGCACGGGCGCCAAAAACAAAGCTGGTAAAACTGCTGATGTATGGCGTAGCCGTTGGTTTGGCAACGGGGTTGCTGGGAGCAGGCGGCGGATTTTTATTAATTCCTACCCTGGTTTTATTTGTAGGACTACCAATGAAAGAAGCTGTTGGCACTTCTTTGCTGATTATTGCCCTCAACTCGCTCATTGGATTTACAGGAGACATGGGGCATTTTTATATTGACTGGTTTTTTGTTACTGCCATTACTTTAATTGCGGTTGCAGGCATTTTTACCGGAGGTATCATCAGTAAAAAAATAAACGGGGAAAAATTAAAAAAAGCATTCGGATGGTTTGTGTTGCTCATGGGCATTTACATACTGATGAACGAACTGCTTTTCAGGAAGTAATATCTTGGACGTATTAATTCTATCATGTTATATTATTTAGTAAGAAACAAAAAGGCAGGCGTGAAATTTTTATCTCTTATTTCTGATTTTTTACGTTTAGCACAATACTAAGTTATTTGCATTTAAAAAAGTAAGCGTTATGATAAATCTGTTGAAACAGCCATGGGCATGGTATATTGCCGGTCCGCTTATAGGTTTGATGGTGCCGGCGTTGCTGATTACGGGCAATAAAAGCTTTGGCATCTCCTCTACACTGCGCCATGTTTGTGCCGCCTGTATGCCTGCAAAAATTCCGTTTTTTACTTACAACTGGAAGAAAGAAACATGGAACCTGGTATTTGTAACAGGCATCATAACAGGAGCTTGTTTGGCTGCCACATTATTGCAAAATCATCAGCCGGTGCA
The DNA here is from genome assembly GCA_965219515.1 of Ilyomonas sp. Classification (GTDB taxonomy): domain Bacteria; phylum Bacteroidota; class Bacteroidia; order Chitinophagales; family Chitinophagaceae; genus Ilyomonas. Next base: position 2,867,240 of record OZ244776.1, on the reverse strand, counting down.
AGTAAACCCGAAACTGGTTCAGGAACTGGCCGGTTATGGCATTACAGATTTTCATTCGCAGGTGCCACGGCAACTTTTCAATTTGCATCAACTGTTTACGCTCAAAGGTTTTATTCTTGTTGTAGCAGGAGGTTTTTTGGTGGGCTTTGGTACAAGGTATGCCGGCGGCTGCACATCGGGTCATGCCATTATGGGTTTATCCAATCTGCAACTGCCTTCTTTAATCGCTACCATCTGTTTTATGACAGGCGGCTTTATCATGGCAAATCTTATTCTTCCTTACATTCTAACACTTACCCGATGAAAACAAAAACGATAATAAAAAATAAAGAAAACCAAACGGGTTTTGATGCGTTTTCTGCTGAGAAAACCGGCGATAAAAATCAACCGGTAAAAGAGTCTGTCTGGTCGTATATCAGATACCTGGCAACAGGAATCGTGTTTGGTATTGTTTTAATCAAAAGCGAAGTGGTTTCATGGTTTCGCATTCAGGAAATGTTTCGCCTGCAAAGCTTTCACATGTATGGCGTTATTGGCTCGGCAGTAGTAACCGGAATCATTTCCATACAAATCATTAAGCGGTTCAACATTAAAACGCTGAGCGGAGAAAAGATAGATATACAGCCTAAAAAATTTGACAAAGGACAGATGTATGGCGGGCTTCTCTTTGGCTTTGGATGGGCGCTTACCGGCGCCTGCCCCGGACCAATGTATGCGCTGATAGGCAGCGGTGCTTTGATATTTGTCGTGGCGTTTGCAAGCGCTATTGCAGGCACCTGGATGTATGGTTTGGTAAAAGAAAAATTGCCACACTAATCTGGCTTTGTATGATGTTGGTTAAACCGGCAATCCAACACCCGAAAAACACCTGCCAGACAATAATTTTTTATGAAGATTGAACAGTTTGAAGATAAAAATTTATCGCATTACAGCTATGCAGTGATGAGTGATTGCGAAAAAAAAATAATGCTGATAGACCCGGCAAGAAACCCGCAGCCATACATAGATTATGCAAACCAAAATGAAGCGACTATCATTGGCGTTATAGAAACGCATCTGCATGCCGATTTTATAAGCAGTCATTTAGAGTTGCACACTGTTTTTAACGCAACCGTTTATGTTAGTCAGTTTGCGAAGGCTTCATATCCGCATCAATCGTTTGATGAAGATGATGTGATACAGCTTGGCAGGATTGCCTTAACTGCTTTTAATACGCCGGGCCATTCGCCAGACAGTGTTTGTATTGTGTTGGAACACGATGGAAAAAAGAAAGCTGTTTTTACCGGCGACACCCTGTTTATCGGCGATTGCGGCAGACCTGATTTAAGAGCTGATGAAGGCAATAAAACGGATGCGGCTAACAGTTTGGCAAAGCAGCTTTATAACAGCCTTCGTGATAAACTGATGCCGTTACCCGACGATGTAATTGTCTATCCGGCGCATGGTGCAGGAACGCTTTGCGGCAAGGCGTTAAGCAAAGCCGCCAGCAGTAATTTGGGGGAAGAAAAAAGATCGAACTGGGCGCTGCAGCCGCAGTCGGAAGAAGCATTTGTAAAAGAATTACTCACAGATCAGCCGTTTATTCCCGCTTATTTTCCTTTCGGTGTTGCGTTAAATAAAAAAGGCGCTGCACCCTTTCTGCAAAGTATGAAAGCAGTGAAAACAGGTAAGCCGATCATAAACAAAAGCGCAGCAAATGCATTGCAGGCGAATCTGTGGGTGATTGATGCAAGAAACGAAAGCGACTATAAAAAAGGTCATTTATTTCATTCCATTAACCTGATGAATGAATCGAAATTTGAAACCTGGCTGGGCAGCCTTATCAGGCCGGAAGAAAAATATTATCTCACCGCACCCGATGAAGCAACCCTGCAAAAAGTGATGACCAGAACGGCAGCCATTGGCTATGAAACAGCGATTGAATACGCCTTTGTTTTGAACGATTCTGAAACTGCTGACGAGATCATTGACATCGAAACATTTAAACATTATCCTGATAATTATACCATCGTTGATGTGCGCAACCCATCGGAAGTAAAAGAGAAACCAATTTTTGCAAGCAGTATTTCTATACCATTGGGCAGGCTGAGAGAACGTATGTCTGAACTGCCAGCTGATAAGCCAGTTGTTGTGCATTGCGCCAGCGGGTTCAGAAGTGCGGCCGGCAGTTCGCTGATTCAATCCAGCCTGCTTAATCAGGTTACCGTATTCGATTTGGGCACTGCTGTGCGGCAATTTATGTAATGCCAATCGGATATTGAGAATATTTGATGTTTTGATAGTGAAAGCTAAGCTGGCATTGCGTTTTAACAATATGATTGATATTGATTTTATTATCCAGATAGTGGAATTGATCAGACGCTTTATTGATAAATTAAATGCAGATTGACGGCTCAACAGAACATAGTGAAGATGAGCGTGTGATGATTTGCAGGTTGTTTTTCTGAGCTGCTATCTGTATGCCTGATTGAACTGTTAGACCATACATCCTAAAAAATAAAATAACGAACCTGAAGTTCTTACGCCATCAAGGGCATCATGTATGTTATCCCTTCTATTTTATCTTTACCTCTTTGATCATTTTCTGACGATTGCCAATTCTATCAGAAGCAAATACTTAAATGCAAGCCGTATATTGTGATTTTTACACTTTCATCTTTTTAGCTGACAGGGTTTATTTTTAAACAGTTTCAAACTGAAAAATTAAAAAAACATTTTGCATCGAAGCCGTGATTTGTCCATAACAAAACCTCAACTAACATTACTTACTCAACTAAAATACAAACCATGAAACAATTTACTATTCTTTTATTCACCTCTTTTATTGCTATTGCCATACATGCCCAGTCCGGCACCATTGATAAAAGCTACGGAAACGATAACACCGGCACTATTAGCGGCACCGGTTCCTTTGGGCCGTTAACCTCAGCCGTACAACCTGACGATAAATTATTGCTGGCAGGTGCTTCTGCTTCTAATAACTATGCAATCGTGCGCCGCAATATTGACGGCTTGTTAGATTCCTCTTTCAATAAAGGCAACCCGGTAACAATAACAATTGATGATCTGGTTAAGAATATCTTGCAAACCACCGGCTGGAGCTGTATTTCGGCAAAAAAGGACGGTAAGATTGTGGCGGCAGGTAACCTGAGTACTTATGGAAACATCAATTCGATGGGTGATATAGTCATCGGGCAATTTTTAGTTGATGGCACACCGGATGAGAGTTTTGGCTTGCATGGCAGGGTGATAACTGACTTGGGCTTTAACGAGACAGCCCGCGCAATAGCCATACAGCAAGATGGGCAAATAGTGGTGGCGGGTGTACAAACTGCAGACTTGGACAACAATAATAGTGGCATACTGCTGCTGCGGTACAATTCTGATGGTACCTTGGACAAAACGTTCGGAAAGGGAAAAGGATATGCCAAATATGCCAACGGCACAGATGGATACGCTTTGATAATACAAACAGACGGAAAGCTGGTCTGTGGCGGATCAATCTCAGGAAGCAAGGGAGGCTTTTACCTCATCCGCATTCTTGCAGATGGCACTCTCGATCCTGCCTTTGGAGAAGGAGGCAGCATAAAAACCATTTTTACAAACTCAGATAATACCAATTTTATCACCAGTCTTGCTTTAGATGAAAAAGGAAACATTGCAGCAACCGGCAGCACCCGCTTTCATTCCTATGTAGGAGTTAGCCGCTACTTACCTAACGGAGCGCCGGACCTGTCTTTTGGCGAAGGCGGTAAACTCACTTTTAACAACAACAGCAGTTATATTGATTCAAAAGCAATCTTTGCACAGCAGGATGGCAAGCTTATTATTTGCAGTGGGTTGCTTGACACTCGCAGTAATCAGTTGCGATCTGCTTTAAACAGTTTCTCCGAAGATGGCATGGTTGAATCAGCTTTTGGAACTGACAATGGAATAACTATTGGTGAAACTAAATACACCGATATTGAAACCGAAAATGCTTCTATGCAAAAAGATGGTAAAATTTTAATTGTTGGAAATGTTTACAACAGCGAGTCCGGCACTTATCCGATAACCCGCTATTATGGATATCCGCAAAGGGTTCCCCTTGCCATACGCGTCAAACGTTTTCTGCACAACCACGGTATCTCGTGGAAAGGCTTACCCGCAGACGATAAGATTGCTTACTATGCCGTAGAGCAAAGCAGCAGCAATAAAACCGGCTTTGCACCCGTAGCCAAAGTAAGCGGTGCTGCCAACCAGAAAAATTACAGCATTACTAACAGCCATTTGCTGGAAGGTATAAACTTTTACCGCATTAAAGCCGTCAGCACCGATGGAACCATCCGCTACAGCGAAACGGTAAGCGCAGACAACACGGCTAACACGGCAAGCGTATTTCCCAACCCTGCCAAAAATTATGTAACGGTGCAGGGACTAAAAACCAGCGAAACGGCTAACATCAGCATCAGCGACGGCAGCGGCAACGTAAAAGCAAAGGGCGTAAGCACAGGCAGCACCCAATACCGCTCTTCATTAAACAATCTGCAGCCGGGCACGTACTATGTAAACATTACCACGAAAGAAAAAACGGAAACGCTGAAGTTTGTGAAGGAGTGAGCATTGTTTAATATCGCTGATCAAAAAGCCGGATTGTATATGTCCGGCTTTTTGAATATTTACTTATTTTTCCGTTTGTTGGTATCAATGTGAAAATGATAGCGGAATGTTGCCGGTGAAGAACACCGGCAACGGCGGGAAACCCCGCGGCGCAGGTTTGTCCGTAACATGACTCCAACTAACATCACTCACTCAACTAAAATAAAAACCATGAAACAATTTTCTATTCTTTTATTCGCTTCTCTCATCACGATTGCCATACATGCCCAGCCTGGCACCATTGATAAAAGCTATGGAACCGATAACACTGGAACGGTGTCTGTTCTAAAACCACTGTATGTAACCTCATCGGTTATGCAACCCGATAATAAACTGGTTTTGGGTGTTTCCGGTCCCTCATCAGATACGGAACAATACATTCTCATCCGGCATAATAAAGATGGTTCGGTTGATACATCCTTTGGGAGAGAAGGGCAAACGGTTATTGCGGTAGACGATTTAGTAACGAATGTACTTTATGCAGAGGGGTTAAATGCCGTTGCCGTGCAGCCGGATGGCAAAATCGTGGCAAGTGGAAACATTACAAGCAATGCTTTCGATAATAATATTTTAGTGGTACGGGTACTGCCCGACGGAACGCCGGACGAGAGCTTTGGCTCTCATGGCAGAGTCATTACAGATTTGGGCGAGTTTGAAATAGTAACGGCTGTAGCTGTGCAGGCGGATGGAAAAATCCTTATTTCCGGTTACCAGGATACCGATATATTCGGCAACGGCAATGGTATTCTGCTGATTCGTTACAATCTGGATGGCACGATTGATAAAACATTCGGTGATAATAAAGGATACACACTTTATACTGAACAAAGAGGTACTCATTCAAATGCACTTGTTTTACAACCGGATGGGAAAATATTGACGGCAGGCTATATATCAGGAATACCTGCAAAGTTCTTTCTTGTCCGTTATCTTTCCAATGGAAGGGTAGATAAGTCATTCGGTATGGAAGGAGTAGTAAAAACAAGTTTTTCATCAATCAATGGAGATGCATATATAAACAGCCTTGCTTTGGATGAAAAGAGCCGCATTGCTGCCACCGGCACCATTGGTTCTGAGGAAGGTGTAGGCGTAGCCCGCTATCTGCCGGATGGTGCGCCGGATAACTCGTTCGGCGAAAATGGAAAACTCGTATTGGGTTTTGTTCCTTTTATCCCTGCTTCTGTAACCGGCAAAAAAGTGTTCACCCAGCCGGACGGCAAACTAATTATTTATAGTTCTATTGCTGGAGAAAATGATGCCCTGTACAGAACAGCACTCAGCGGTCTGAACGAAGACGGTTCTCCTGATGCTTCCTTTGGCACCGATAAAGGGCAAACCATCTTTAACAGTGCCTATGCCGATGAGTTTTCCTATGCCGCCATGCAAAGCGATGGTAAAATCGTTATATCAGGCAATAAGGTTGATAATAAATTTAATTACATCGGTTATTCGCTTACCCGCTTTACCGGCTATCCAACCAAAGTACCCCTTGCCATACGCGTCAAACGTTTTTTGCTCAGCCACGGCATCTCGTGGAAAGGCTTGCCCGCAGAAGATAAGATTATTTCCTACACCGTAGAGCAAAGCAGCAGCAATAAAACCGGCTTTGCACCCGTAGCCAAAGTAAGCGGTGCTGCCAACCAGAAAAATTACAGCATTACCAATAGCCATTTGCTGGAAGGTATAAACTTTTACCGCATTAAAGCCGTTAGCACCGATGGAACCATCCGCTACAGCGAAACGGTAAGTGCAGACAACACGGCTAACACGGCAAGCGTATTTCCCAACCCTGCCAAAAACTATGTAACGGTGCAGGGACTAAAAACCAGCGAAACGGCTAACATCAGCATCAGCGATGGCAGCGGCAACATAAAAGCAAGAGGCGTAAGCACAGGCAGCACGCAATACCGCTCTTCATTAAACAACCTGCAGCCGGGCACGTATTATGTAAACATTGTTTGTGGTAACAGGAAGGAGATCATCCCTTTTGTGAAAGAATAAGCTACTACTTACTCCTTATTTACCAACAAAAAGCTACTTCCTGTAAAGTAGCTTTTTGTTATCTCACCCATTTTTATTGGATGATAAAGCAGATGTATTTGGACGAAGTGGCAAAGCAATATGTGTTACGGCATCAAGACTTAAAGAAGAATATTTCCCCATACACCCTGCACAGCCGCTTATAATTTTTAAACCGAATGATAAAACAACTGATACACCGGCGTTATTATGATTCGTACTAAAAACAGCGATTTGTAATAATGGCGTACGGTGTATCCTATCAGATGTTTCATCGGTTATGGTATTGTTAGGGATTAATGCTGTAATTTACATTGTGTGTTATATCGCTGATCTGCTGCGTCTGCTGCATAAAGCCAACGCCGTTCATCATCAGGTTTTTGCTTCCGTTTGCCGCCTGTATGCGCACCGCAGACGTGCAGGAATAAAGCTGCGTTTTATTCATCGTTACATTTTGCACAATACCAAGACCACCATAATAACCGAATGTAAACGCGCTGCTGTTGCCGGTAGCCTGGCGCGTGTCTAATTTGCCGCCGGTAATGGTTACGTTACTTAATATCAGTCCGTTGTAAGAACCGATGTCAAGCGCACTGTTGTTGGCTGCGCCGCTTGTTACATCGGGATATAAAATATTGATGTTACCTGCATTTTTATTGGTAACCGAACCGGTTGACAAAGCAATGATGCCGCGCTTTACCACAGGATGATCAAGCGTATTATTGCCCCCGAAAATTTCGTAGCCCGAACGCTGGCTGCCCACGCCGCCGGTCATGGTGCAATAAGAAAATTTTGCATTGGTATAATATCCTGAAATACCGTTGTTGCCTGCGTTGGTATGATCGGTAAAATTTCCGTTGGAAACAGATATATCGTCAACATTTGCGGCGGCGCTTTCGATGGCAAACTGCGTGGCTTCGTAGCCATGCGTAACCGGCGAGATAATCTGAACATTGTGGCTGGCTACCGACTGAAACTGAATAGCAGGCGAGTTTGCATTCTGCTGCCCCCAATGCGAAAGATTCGGATGATCAATTACCATATTTTCCACGCCGCGGCATTCGATCGCCGTTCTGCCGGTTTGTTTTGATTTGATGTTGGTCAGCCGGATGTTGCGGCACAAAGAGCCGCTTGTTCCTTTAATTTGTATGGCGCCATAATCTTTGGCATTGTTCACCGTAACGCCGTTGATGGTAATGTTGTAACAACCTTCATCCATTTTAATGCACGCCAACTGGCTTCCCGTCAGATTATTCTGCCAGTTGGCATCTAAAATGCCGCCCTGTATATATACATCGTGCGTGCCGGCAGGCAGATACAAAACAGGCTGCATGGTTACAACCGGACTGAGCAACATTCTGAAGCCGCCTTTCATAACAATGGTATCGTAAGAATGCACGGTAAGACGGCTGGTGAGGTATGTGCCTTTTACCGTAATGGGGTTTGCGTTTTTGCTGTCTATCAGCGATTGCAGCATTTGCGTGTTATCGGTCAATCCGCCTGATATCAAACCCTGCGTTTTAGCGGTGGCGGAAAACATTTCCTGCGTGTCTTCAATAAATTCCTGTCTGGTGCTGCAGGAAATAAACAGTAAGTAAGCGAATAAGAGTAATGTCATTTGCTTCATGTTGATATTGGTTTTGTGTTTACAAATAAATGCTTCATACAGTTTTGGTGTTATTGATGGTTTGGCAATTTGGTTTCCGTATCTCCGCGTCTTGTCATACTAACCGGAAACAAACAGAGTATGGAAAATTAAACGCGCCGGTGTAATGCGTGTTTTAGAACCAGTATTAAAATGTGCTTATAAAATTTTTGCGCAGTAAGCAAAAATGATGCTCAAAAAAAGTGATGGTCAACAATTTTTTGAATTTTTTACAACCGAAAGTCCGTAGCTGTCAGATCAGTACCATCAGATTTTACAGTAAGTTCGCCGTCAAATAATCGCCATGATTCCTTCTTTTTTGACTGATTTATTTGCCGGTCAATCATACGACAAAAACAATTTTTTTCTTATTGCCGGTCCCTGCGTGGTAGAAAGCGAAGAACTGGTGATGGAAGTGGCAGAAAAGGTATCTGGCATTTGCAGGCGTCTTGCCATTCCGTATATTTTTAAAGCCAGCTATCGCAAAGCAAATCGTACGAGCGCAAATTCTTTTACCGGCATTGGCGATGACTCTGCTTTATCGCTGGTAAAAAAAGCCGGAACAGCATATCAGATTCCCACCACATCAGATATTCATTCGCACGAAGAAGCAGCCATTGCTGCGCAATACATTGATATTTTACAGATTCCGGCTTTTTTATGCCGGCAAACCGATCTGCTGATTGCCGCCGCCCAAACGGGAAAGGTTGTAAATGTGAAAAAGGGTCAGTTTACCAGCGGCGAAGCCATGAAGTTTGCCGTTGATAAAATTCGCAAAGCAGATAACGAAAAAGTGATGTTAACCGAGCGCGGCAACAGCTTTGGCTATCAGGATATGATTGTTGATTACCGAAACATTCCGCACATGCAACAACATGACGTACCGGTGGTGATGGACTGCACGCACAGCCTGCAGCAGCCCAACCAGACAAGCGGCGTTACCGGCGGCAACCCGCAGATGATTGGCACCATTGCCAAAGCTGCTATTGCTGCCGGCGCCGATGGCTTGTTTATCGAAACGCATCCCAACCCTGCCTGCGCATTGAGCGACGGCGCCAACATGCTGAATCTTTCTCTTTTGGAAGGCTTGCTGGAAAAACTGGTAAAGCTGCGAAAAACCATCGTTGCTATTTCATAAATCAACCAAAAAAAACGCCGGTAAAGACATACCGGCGGTAATCAAAAGCAGCCATCATCGAATGGCTGTAACCATAAAACAATTCAGCGTTGCGCCACCTTAACCAGCAGTAAATACGATATTCACGCAGCAAGCGTTCTTTTTTTTGTATTATTTTTTATATCAATCCGCCTCAACAATTTTTATTTTAAAAACGCTATCTTCAAAATAAGCATCGCTTATCTTCGTTTGTATTCTTTTCTGTATGAGAAACCAATGGCTGCTGCCTGCTGTGTTGTGCTTGCTTTCTGTACATGTCAGTGCGCAGTTTCGCGTATATTCCAATGAATTTTTAAATATTGGCGCCGGTGCACGTGGGTTGGGAATGGGCAGCACCTCTGTGGCTTCTGCGGCCGATGCAAACGCCGGTTACTGGAATCCGGCAGGCTTAACCAACATCACCGATTATCCTTCCCTTTCAGCCATGCACGCCGAATATTTTTCGGGCATCGGCAAGTACGATTTTATATCGGCGGCCTTTCCAATCAACGGCGAAAAACCGCGCACTTTAGGCATTTCGGCGCTGCGCTTTGGCGTAGATGATATACCAAACACGCTTTATTTGGTGCAGCCCGACGGCAGTTTGAATTATAATAATATCACTACATTTTCTTCTGCCGATTATGCTTTTCTGCTTTCATATTCACAATCTGTAATAGATGAAGAAGACAAAAAACTAAGCTTCGGCGGTAATGCAAAAATCATTTACCGCAAAGTAGGCTCGTTTGCCAATGCCATCGGGTTTGGCTTTGATGCGGGCGTTATGTATCAGACCGGAAAATGGAAATTGGGTGCGGTGGCGCGCGATGTAACCACCACTTTTAATGCGTGGAAATTCAGCTTTACCGATCAGGAAAAGCAGGTATTGTATCTTACCGATAATGAAATCCCGGTAAAATCTACCGAGCTTACGTCGCCGCGGGTTGTGCTTGGCGGCGCTTACGAATTTGAGTTCAGCGATCAGTTTCATTTGCTGGCAGAAGCCGATTTAGATGTAACATTTGATGGCAAAAGAAATACGGTGGTGAGCGCAGACCCGGTTAGCATTGATCCGAAAATCGGGCTGGAAGCCAACATTAACAAAGTTGTGTTTGTAAGGGCCGGCATCTCCAATTTTCAGCAGGCATTGCAGGACGGCGATACATTAAACCAAAAAAAAGTATGGATTTATCAGCCAAGCATCGGTGCAGGTTTTCATGTGGGTAATGTAACGATAGATTATGCCTTTACCAATCTTGCCAATCAGAACAATCCGCTTTACACGCACATTTTTTCGCTGAAAGTAGATTTGGTGAAAAAAGAATATTGATATCAGGTAAAAGCTCAAAGCTGGTTGCTAAACGAATTGCGATGAAAACATGTTTACTGCTTATTTCTTTTCTGTTTTGTATGGCGGCTCTTCATGCGCAATACAACAACGAATGGATAGATTTTTCAAAAACGTATTACAAATGCAAAGTTGGTAAAACCGGCTTGTGCCGCATCAGCGCAGAAACGCTGTCTGGTCTGGGATTGAATAATACGCCTGCCGAGCAGTTTCAATTGTGGCGCAATGGTAAAGAAGTAACATTGTTTACGAGCGTTTCGTCCGGCTTGTTATCTGCCGGTGGTTACATTGAATTTTTTGGCGAAATGAACGACGGCTCGTTTGACGACAAGCTTTATAAAAATCCCGCGAATCATCTGAATACAACCTATAGTCTCATTACCGATACGTCTTCATATTTTTTAACGGTAAACAAGGCAGCCAATCTCAGGTTCATCAATACAGAAAACAACATTCAAAACAATACCTTACCTGCCGAGCCTTATTTTTTATATACTTACAAATCTGATTTTAAACAAAAAATCAACCGGGGAAAAGGATTTAATTACGGAGAAAATATTTACTCTTCCACTTATGATGTTGGTGAATTCTGGAGTTCGGTTGATATAAATGATACCAGCTCGCAAACGGTAACCATGACTAACCTCAACGTTGCTAATGCCGGTACTGCGGCAACATTAACCGTTTCCGCTGCCGGTAATTCGGCAGGCGGAAGCAGGCGAAGGCTGAATGTAAATGTAAACAATGCAACGTATATCAACCAGCCACTTACCGATTACAATGCGGGCATATTTACGTCGGGAAATATTCCGTTGTCTGTTTTTAATAACAACCTGGCAACGATTAAGATTACAAACCAAAACCCCGATAACAGTTTATTTGATTACCTCGTGGCTGGCATTGTTCAGCTTACGTATCCGCACTCGTTCAATTTTGGCGGCGCCAAAACATTTGCCTTTACGCTTCCGGCTTCTGCCAATGGCAATTATCTGGAAATCATCAATTTCAACAGTACCGCCACGCCGGTTTTATATGATGTTACCAACCATGAAAGATATGTGGCAAACACTTCTGCGGCAGGCCTTTTAAAATTCAAACTCACCGCAGGCAGCGCAGATCGCTCGCTTGTTTTGGTAAGCGAAGACGCCGCAAATATTACACAGCTTACTTCTTTTACCAGAAAAAATTTTACTGATTTTAGTAATCCCGCCAACCAGGGCGATTATTTAATTCTTACCAATAAAATATTGCTTGCGGGCGATAACGCCGTAGAACAATACCGGCAATACCGTGCAGGCGCAAGCGGCGGCGGCTACAATGCAAAGATTTATGATGCTGATGAACTGATAGACCAGTTTGCTTTCGGCATTAAAAAGCATCCGCTGGGCGTCAAGAATTTTTTGCAATATGCCCGCAACAGCTTCGGCGTGAAACCAAAATTTGTTTTTATCATTGGCAAAGGTGTTACTTACGACAGTTATCGCTATAATGAATCGTCTTCCTTTGCCGATCAGTTAAATCTGGTGCCTACTTTCGGCTGGCCTGCGTCTGATGCTATTTTATGTTCCAATACGCTCGACCCGGTAGCAGCAACGCCGGTAGGAAGATTGTCGGTGGTAAGAGGCAGCGAGATAAAAGATTATTTGCAGAAAATAAAAGAATACGAGCAGCAGCAAACCAGCGCTACCCAAACCATAGACAGCAAAGCCTGGATGAAAACGGTGGTAAATGTAACTGGTGGCAATACAACGTTTGAAGATCAGTATTTAACGGGTTATCTCAACAGCTACGGCAGCTTGTTAAAAGACACCTTGTTTGGCGGCTCTGTTTACAGCTTTAACAAAAGCACAACCGGCGAGGCAACGCCCATTACCGATGCCGCTTTAACGAAGCTGTTCAACAATGGCATTGGCATTTTGAATTATTTCGGGCATTCTTCTTCAACTACGTTGAATTACAATTTAAACGATCCTGACGCTTACAGCAACCAGGGTAAATATCCGGTTTTTGTGGCCAGCGGCTGCGATGCAGGCGACTTTTACGGTTACGATACCGCCAGGTTTACTGTGGTAAGTTCCATTGCGGAAAAATACGTATTGGCGCCTGGTCGTGGCGCCATCTGCCTTTTGGGAAGCACCAATTTCGGCGTGGGCGATTATCTGCACTATTACAACCTCGGCTTTTACCGAACATTTGCGGTTGCAGGTTATAGCAAAGACATTGGGGTAAGCATGGCAGGCGGAAACGGCTACCTGCTTTCGCAACGATCGTTTTCTGCTTTTGATTCAAGCAGCAAATACCTTCATGCGGAACAAGTGGTTTTGCACGGAGACCCGGCATTAAAAATAAACGCGTTTGCACAGCCCGATTTTACAATAGAAGAGCCGCAGATTGTAATTAACCCAACGGTTGTTTCTGTGGCAAACAGCTCGTTTACCGTAAAAACATATTTCTATAATCTGGGCAAAGCCACCGGCGATTCTGTTTCTATATCTGTTAAACGCCAGTATCCCGACGGTACTACAGAAGCGATAGTAACGAATGAAATTCGCGCGGTTCGCTATGTTGATTCTCTTACGCTAACGCTATCGGTTGTGGCATCGCGCGACAAAGGTCAGAATAAGATAATCGCAACAATTGATTATTTAAATAATTACAATGAGCTAAGCGAGAATAACAATACTGCAACAAAAACATTTTTGATATATGAGGATGCGGCTACGCCGGTTTATCCGTACAATTATTCCATCGTAAATAAAAGCAGCATCAAACTGGCGGCTTCCACCGCCGACCCTACGTTGCCATCCCGCCAGTATGTGATGGAGATAGACACCACGGCTTTGTTCAATTCATCTTTTAAAACATCAAAAACGGTAACTTCTTTAGGCGGTTTGATTGAGTTTGATCCCGGCATTTCTTTTACCGACAGCACAGTGTATTACTGGCGCGTGGCGCCTGTGCCTGCGCCTAATGACGTTTATCGCTGGAACGATGCCAGCTTTGTATATTTATCCAGCTCTTCTTACGGTTACAATCAGTCGCATCTTTACCAGTATCTGGCTTCGGCAACCGACAGAATTTATTTAGACAGTGCAAGCCGTTTATGGAAATACGTTGACCGGCAATCAACCATACAGGTTACCAATGCCATTTATCCGGTAAGCGGCACCATTGACGGCGATTTTGAAGTGCGCGTAAACGGCAACATCATTACGCAAAGTTCCTGTATAGGTCATTCCGTTATTTACAACGTGTTCGATCCCGTAACGCTGAAACCCTTATTTAACCAGGCAAATCCTTCTACCGTCAGCAAAGGCATTCATGGCGGTTTTATGGGAAGCGCGCAAACCTGCGGACACATGGGAACTGAATTTAATTTTGAGTTCAGCTATTTAGATACGACAAGCCGCCGCAAAATGCGCGATTTTATGGACTGGGTTCCCAATGGGTATGTTGTAACCGCACGTCTTATTTTCGATCAGCCGTATAACCAAAATCCGTTTGCGCCGGACTATAAAAAAGATCAGCAGGTATATGGTGTTGGCAATAGCTGGTACGACAGGCTGGTATCATCTGGTTTTACCAATATAGATTCTTTCACATATCCGAGAACCTGGACTTTAATTTACAAAAAAAATACGTCTTCTTTTGAGGCAACGCAACAGTTCAGTATTGGCTTAAGCGACAAGATTATGGTAAACCGCGACATCGCTTCGCCGGATAGCCTGGGTTTTATCACATCGCCCGTTTTTGGTCCGGCCAAAGCCTGGAAATCGGTAAAGTGGAAAGGAAAAACAATTGACAATGCTGCCGGCGATAAAGCAACCGTAGATGTAATCGGCGTAACAAGCAGCGGACAGAAACAGGTGCTTTATACGTTATCTTCTTTGCAGCAGGATTATGATATCAGTTCCATCAGCGTTGGTCAATATCCGTTTATACAATTGCAGATGCGAAATGCCGACAGCGTTCATTTCACGCCGTATCAGTTACAATACTGGCGCATATTGTACAATCCGGTGCCGGAAGGAGGGCTATCTGCCACGGTAGCTTACAGCTATAAAGATTCTCTGGCGGTGGGTGAAGTATTAAATGGAACAATCGGGTTTAAAAATGTAAGTGATGTAGCTTTTTCAGACAGTATTGCGGTAAACGCGGTTGTATATAATAAAAGTAATGCACCTACGGTGATACCGGTAAATCCGAACCCGTTGAAAAAGCTTGCGCCGGGCGATACAGCAACCATTCATTTTACCATAGATTCAAAAGATTACAGCGGCGCCAACACGTTTTATCTTGATGTTAATCCCGAACCGGCACAGCCTGAACAAACGCATAGCAACAACTTTTTTTATAAGGCGCTTACCGTAAGCACCGACGTTTATAATCCGCTTTTAGATGTAACGTTCGACGGCGTTCATATTTTAAACAACGACATTGTTTCGGCAAAACCTTTTATTACGGTAAAACTTACTGATGAATCGAAGTATTTATTATTGAACGATACCTCGTTGATAAACGTGCAGCTTCAACATCCCGATGGCAGCCTGCATAAGTACAGTTTCAACAGCGATACTCTGCGGTTTACACCGGCAACCGCAGGTGCGGATAATGTGGCTACGGTTGAGTTTTTGCCTTATCTTTCGATGGACGGGCAATATAAATTGTTTGTAAACGGTAAAGACAGAAACGGCAACACAGCAGGTAAAACGGAATACAGCGTTTCCTTTCAGGTAATTAACAAACCCATGATTTCGGACATGTTCAATTATCCGAATCCGTTTACCACATCAACGGCTTTTGTATTTACCGTTACGGGTAGCCAGGTGCCGCAAAATCTGCGCATCCAGGTATTGACCATCACCGGAAAAATTGTAAAAGAAATTACGAAAGCAGAGTTGGGCGATGTACACATTGGCAGAAACATTACGGAATACAAATGGGACGGAACCGACCAGTACGGGCAAAAGTTAGCCAACGGCGTTTACTTGTACCGCGTACTTACCAATCTTGACGGCAAATCGCTTGATAAATTTTCCATAACAGATGCAGGCGGCAACACGGTAAATACATCGCAATATTTTAATAAAGGCTATGGAAAAATGTATCTGATGAGGTAATGACTGAACTTCATAACTCCGATTTTGAAAATTAGTGCTGAATATGAAATACCATTTGAGTAAAGAAATAAGTCTCGATCAAATTATCAAAACATAATTGCCGGTCTGGCTTTCAAATATCTTCAATATCCAAACCGTGTAAGTTAGTTTGAAACATTATTCCGCAAAAATGCCTGCATCTTATTAAAGAGTACAGGCATTTAATATAATCAATCTGCTGATGGTATTATAAACTATACGTAACTACTAATTTCGGACGTCTTTTCGCTTCCGGCGAATCAGCCGATAAGAAGCCCATGGCGCGTGGCTTTTCTTCCGTTTTTAATCGCAGCAAAAATCCGTTATTGGCATTGAAACCGGCAACCATCGGTTTTATCATATCGGTTACATTTAATGCCACATCGTATTGCCATTGCTTATCAGAAGCGGCCATAATGTATTGATCTGTGGTTGTAGTAACAGGCGGATTGTTCCAGGAAATCGTATGTTGATTCCAGTTGCCTGTGATGCGTTGTAAATAACAGGTATTATCGCCTTTGTTAGAACCCGGATAAGAGGTGTTGCCCATCGGCAAATGTTTTTTTACATCTTTTGATGTTGGCTTGGGTCCATATAAGTAAAGCGTGGCCGATAATACCGTTGCGCCTGCCGGCACTTTGCTGAGGCTATCAAACTTAATAACCGAACGGGTATAAACGATGGAGCCGGTAAGATAATACGCCAATCCTTTTACAAGCGCAACTTTTGTATCGCAGGTATCGGCATAAGCCGGATGACCGATCCAGTTTTTTGTCCATAAATCATCACCGTCATTTGGTCCTGGCTGTAAGGTTAAGGTGTAGGTTCCGGCGGCAAGATTATGAACGGTTTCGGAAGACATTGATTCATTTGATTGCAAATCAGGATTTACCGGAGAAATATTGTTGATTTCTTCTTTTTGGCAGGACATAAAACAAACGGTAAATGCAATGGCTACGAGGAACGTACTTTTCATATTAATGCTGTTTATTGAAGTGGTAAGAACAACGCATATACGAAAGCGTTACAACAATGGTTTTAACACTGGAAAATACTTTCTTAAACCAGGCTTTCCCTTTTTATGATATATAAATCGGCAAAAGGATGATAACTGCGTTTGCAAAACATTCCTTTTCAAAAACAAAAATTCCCTTTTTGAAACGAAAAGGGAATTTTTGTTTTACTAAGTCGTTCTATATCAGCATGTTTTCTTTTGGCATTTCGATTGGCTATACTGAACGTCCTTTTTCATGTGATTCTTTTTTGTTTTATAATAAGAACCGCATCCAGAATGATTACTGCTTTATTTTTTAAAGCCTGTCTTTTTTAAGACGGGCTTTGTTATTTCAGATTAAAGATGGCGGGTTGTGAATGGTGAAAATATACAACTGACAACTCACCACATTACGCCAATGCAAAATCAAGCACCTGCTGCATGGTTTTTACATAATGAAACTGAACACCTTTAATAAATTCGCTGTCTATTTCGTTTACGTCTTTTTCATTCAGGTAACACATAACAATGTCGCGGATGCCGGCTCGCTTGGCAGCCAGCACTTTTTCTTTAATGCCACCTACGGGCAATACCTGCCCGCGAAGTGTGATTTCACCGGTCATTGCCAGGTACGATTTTATTTTTTTACCGGTGAAAGCAGAAGCCAGTGAGGTGAGCATTGTAATACCAGCGCTGGGTCCATCTTTCGGCGTGGCGCCTTCAGGAATGTGAACGTGAATGTTTTTCTTATTAAATGCATCGCCGTTAATATTGTATTTTTTTGCATTTGCCTGCAAATATGTATAAGCGGTAGTAGCGCTTTCCTTCATTACATTGCCTAAGTTACCGGTTAGCTTCAACTCGCCTTTACCATCGCTAAGCGCGGTTTCTATAAACAAAATATCTCCGCCTACATACGTCCAGGCCAAACCAACTGCAACGCCGGGCATATTAGCTGTTTTATAAATTTCGTTGCTGTAACGCTGCGTGCCGAGAATGTCTTCCACATCCTGAATCGTTAAGGGCGATTTTACCTTACCCGTCGTGGCAAAATCTCTTGCCTGGTTGCGCATTACTTTAGCTAACTGCCTGTCAAGTTCACGCACACCGCTTTCGCGCGTATAGCTTTCAATCATTTTTTCCAGCACCTTATCACCAATGCGGAGATTTACGTCTTTTAAGCCATGCGCTTCTTTTTGCTTGGGAACCAGATGACGGCGGGCAATTTCGACTTTTTCTTCTACCGCATAACCGCCGAGATCAATAATTTCAAGCCGATCGCGCAGTGCCGGCTGAATGTTTTGAAGATTGTTTGCCGTAGCAATAAACAAGACTTTGCTTAAATCGTATTCCAGTTCCAGATAGTTATCATAAAATGTATTGTTTTGTTCGGGATCAAGCACTTCCAGCAACGCGGAAGAGGGATCGCCGCGAAAATCATTGCCGATCTTGTCTATCTCATCCAGAATCATAACGGGATTGGATGATTTTACCTTGCGTAAATTTTGCAAAATACGTCCCGGCATTGCGCCAATGTACGTTTTGCGGTGCCCGCGAATTTCACTTTCGTCGTGGAGACCGCCGAGACTTAACCGCGCATATTTTCTTCCCAGGGCATGGGCAATGCTTTTACCCAGCGAAGTTTTACCGATACCGGGAGGTCCTACAAAACAGAGAATCGGACTTTTGAAATCGCCTTTTAATTTTAAAACAGCCAGGTATTCCAGAATGCGTTCTTTTATTTTTTTCATGCCGTAATGGTCTTCATTCAGCACTTGTTTGGCACGTTCCAGATCGTAGTTATCGTATGTATATTCTTCCCAGGGCAAATCGAGCAATAAGTCTAAGTAATTATAAATAATGGAATAATCGGGCGTGCTGGGGTGCATACGTTCCAGTTTGGCAACATTGGTTTTAAAAGCCAGTTTTGCACTGTCGGGCCATTTTTTAACCTCGGCTTTTTTCTTCATATCAGCCACTTCCCGGTCGTTGCTTTCGCCGCCTAATTCTTCCTTAATGCTTTTTATCTGCTGCTGCAAAAAATATTCGCGCTGTTGTTTGTCTATTTCAGTGCGCGTTTTGGTAGTTACTTTATTTTTCAGCTCGGCAAACTGCAATTCGTTCTGCAATAGTTCCACCAATTTTTCAGCCTGCGGTTTTACTTCCATAATCTCAAGCAGGTTTTGTTTTTCCAACAAATCGCCGTTGAGGTTGCTGCCCACAAAATTGATTAAAAAAGAAGCGTTCTCTATGTTGCGAAGAATGATGGAAGCCTCGGCAGGCATGTTTGGCGAAAGCTGAATAATTTGCGTAGCCAGGTCTTTTATGGTGCTGATGTACGCTTCAAAGTCTTTTTCGTTTGGTATTTCCTGCTCCTGAAGCACCTGAATGCGGGCTTTAAAATACGGATCTTCTTCAACTAAACTAATGAGCTCAAATCTGCGTTTGCCCTGAATAATAACGGTAGTGCCGCCATCGGGCATTTTTATGAGTTTTACAATTTTGGCCACGATACCGATTCTCGACAAATCTTCGAAACCCGGATCTTCTGTATTGGCATCTTTTTGAGACAGTACGCCTATCAGCTTATCGGTTTTATAAGCATCCTGCACGGCTTTAATGCTTTTGTCTCTGCCAACCGTAATAGGCAGCACCACGCCGGGAAACAAAACCGTATTGCGAAGCGGTAACAGAGGCAGAATATCAGGAATCACAAGATCTTTATCCTGCTCCAGATCATTTTCGTTGATGGGAATAATGGGTAAAAATTCGGCATCTTCATCAGTGCCGAACTGTATTATATTTCTGTTCATATTTATCATCGTAGTGTTGAGAAAGTCAAACTGTCATCGTACCATTGCAAATTCAGCGGTCAGACAGCGAGTTCTGTATAGGTCAATACAAATGCCAAAGGGCAGCAAGATAAAAGAATTGTACAAATTGTCGTTTGGGTGGTAAGCCTGCTGACAGGGAATGCGTTTTTTTAACCGGCGACTGGCTTTGTTTTAACAAGTCTGACACTTTACGAAACCGTAAAAAAATAAAAGAGTTTCGGATAATTGTTTACTGTTTTTTGTCTGTGTTTATCTGTAAAAAAATCTGGTTTGGATTTTTTGCTGTGATCGTTATTATGCTTTTTCAATCAATTTTTATCTCGCATACATTATTCTGTTACTGATAATGATTTAAACCCGATAATTTAGCCTTTCCGTCAATCATACATGTAAATAAACCGGTTTATGAACGAAGAACAACAGCGGCTGACCGATGTCAAATGGAAACAATGGGGTTCTTATGTTAGCGACCGGCAATGGGGAACAGTGCGCGAAGATTACAGCGCCAACGGTGATGCCTGGAATTTTACCACGCACGATATGGCGCGCAGCAAAGCGTACCGGTGGGGCGAAGAAGGCATTGGCGGCATTTGCGACGACAAGCAGCTTCTCTGCTTTTCCGTTGCACTGTGGAACAAAAATGATCCGATGCTGAAAGAAATTTTATTCGGGCTTAGCAACCGGGAGGGCAACCACGGCGAAGACGTAAAAGAAATGTATTATTATCTCGACGCTACGCCCACGCATTCTTACATGAAGATGTTGTATAAATATCCGCAGCAGGAATTTCCCTATCAATGGCTGCTGGATGAAAACAAAAAGCGAAACCGCCTGCAGCCCGAATTTGAGCTGATAGATACCGGTATTTTCGATAACGATAAATATTTTGATGTATTTATAGAATATGCAAAAGCTTCGCCGGCAGATATACTCATAAAAATCACGGCGCACAACAGAAGCCACCGCGAAGCGGCCGTAAATATATTGCCCGCATTGTGGTTTCGCAACACCTGGCGCTGGGGTTATGATGACGAGCAGCCATCATTAATAAAAAATGATAACAACAGCATCAGCATTCATCATAAAACATTAGGCGATTATTGGTTGTATATTCAGGATGAAACGAACCTTTTATTCTGCGATAACGAAACCAACCACGAGCGGCTGCATCAGTCCGGCAATCATTCGGTTTACACAAAAGATGGCATCAACAATTATATCACGCAACAAAACCAATCTGCCATAAACAGCAAAACGGGCACAAAAGCCGCCGTTAACTTCGATGTTGTCATCGCCCCGAAACAAAGCAAAACCTTCTCGCTGCGTTTGAGCGCAAACATCAATCAACAACCGTTCAGCGATTTTGAACACATATTTACGGCACGAATAAAAGAAGCCGACATTTTTTATAACGATATACAAAAAGAACAAACCAACGAAGATGCACGCCGGGTGCAGCGACAGGCTTTTGCGGGTATGTTGTGGAGCAAGCAGTTTTATTATTATGATGTTCCGCAATGGCTCAACGGAGATCCGGCGCAGCCTGCGCCGCCGGCAGAAAGAAAGCGCGGGCGCAACAGCAACTGGCTTCACCTGAACAATGACGATATTATTTCGATGCCCGATAAATGGGAATATCCGTGGTATGCTGCGTGGGACCTTGCCTTTCACTGCGTAACGTTTGCCGTAATTGATGCGGAGTTTGCCAAGAAACAATTGCTTAAGCTTACGCACGAATGGTATATGCAGCCCGCCGGCGAATTGCCCGCCTACGAATGGTCGTTCGGCGATGTAAACCCGCCGGTTCATGCCTGGGCTGCCTGGCGCGTTTATAAAATTGATGAAAAGAACAACAACGGAAAACCGGATATTGCCTTTCTGCAAACCGTATTTCACAAGCTGCTTATCAATTTTACATGGTGGGTAAACCGCAAAGACAAAGAAAACAACAATGTTTTTGAAGGCGGCTTTCTGGGATTGGATAATATCGGCGTGTTTGACCGCAGCAAGCCTTTCCCAGGCGGCGGTTTTATAGAACAGGCAGACGGCACAAGCTGGATGGCGATGTATGCGCTGAACCTGATGCGTATGGCTATGGATCTTGCCATGAATAACCCGGTATATCAGGATATGGCAACCAAATTTTTCGAACATTTTTTATACATCGCAGAGGCCATGGCAAGCCTGGGCGATAAAACTTCTGGTTTGTGGGATGAAGAAGATGAATTTTTTTACGATGTATTAAAGCTGCCCGACGGCACCATGCACAAGCTGAAAGTGCGCAGTGCGGTAGGCTTGATTCCGTTGTTTGCCGTAGAAGTGATAGAGCATGATATGATGGATAAGCTGCCGCTTTTTTACGAGCGAATGAAATGGTTTTTAGACAATCGCCCGCACCTGGCTGATCTCGTTTCCCGATGGCAGGTGGAAGGCGTAACGCAAAAGCATTTGCTTAGCTTGCTGCGCGGCCACAGGATGAAAAAAATATTGCAGCGCATGTTAGACGAAAATGAATTTTTGAGCGATCATGGCATACGCGCATTATCAAAAATATACAAAGATCATCCTTACGAATTTAGCATGGACGGAGATACGGCAAAGGTTGAATATACGCCCGGCGAATCGGTAACGGATATGTTTGCGGGAAACAGTAACTGGCGCGGCCCGGTATGGATGCCACTGAATTTTTTGATTATCGAAAGCTTGGAGCGGTTTCATTATTATTACGGCGACGATTTTAAAGTGGAATGCCCAACCCGTAGCGGCAATTATCTTACCTTATCCGAAATTGCAACGTTTTTAACGGGACGGCTTGCCAGCCTGTTTTTATCGGACAGCAATGGCAAACGTGCGGTGTTTGGCAATTATCAAAAAATGCAAACCGATGAGCATTTTAAAAACCATCTACTTTTCTACGAATATTTTGACGGCGATACCGGTCGCGGCGTGGGCGCATCGCATCAAACCGGCTGGACGGGTTTAATTGCAAAACTGCTGAAGCCAAAAAGAATGTCATGAATTATGAGGTATGAATTATTGAATTGGATAAATACCTCCTGTAATTTTGTAAAAAATTCATTATAAGTTAAATACAATATTGACAATTCAGCTCCCACAACTCATAACTCATAATTCATTAATTCTACCTCACTTCCTGCATCCATCTTTTCAGGATTGGGAACAATAACGAACAACCGGCTGCAACACAGGCGCTTAGCAAAGCGAGCTTGCCAAAGATGGTGCTGTAATACGTAATGGTTTGTGCCGGATTGGTAATGCCCGAAGGCACCGTCATCAGCGAACCGATTTTGGCTGCCAGATATTCTGCCAGTGCACCCGACAATGCACCAATGCTCATGATGGTTCCCACCAGATGAACCGGCGATAAATTAAACGTGGCTGCCGGCATTGTGGGTCCGATGCACACTTCGCCGATTTCCATAAACAAATAACCCAGTGCCATAAAACCAACCGGCACCAAGCCGCTTTGCTGGTACCGGTTGCACACCAGCCATAAAATACCGAAGTAAACGCCCATCGCTATAATTCCTGAAATCAGCTTCGTAAACGTATGTACTTCTTTATGTTGCTTCGCAAAATATTTCCATGTTGCCAAAGCAACCGGCGTAAGCATCACCAATAAAAAAGAAGGAAAAAAATTATTAAACGCAAGGGCTGGCAAAGCAATGTTTCCTACCTGCACATCTACATTGCGCAGAATAAACAGGTTTAGCGCACCGGTGCTTTGCTCGTACAATGCCAGCCAGCAGGCATACATTACAAACACAAACAGCAAGGCAAACAGTTTATATTTTACTTCTTTAGAAGAACGAAAACCAATGTAAATGATATAAACAAACGATAAAATGGTAAGCGGCAGCACAATAACATCCATAACGCCGGTGTGGCTGAACAAAAACAAGGTTAGTAATACGGCAATGATTGATGCGGCATAAACCATTGTTTCGCGGCTGATGCCAGGCAGCACTTTATGATGTAGCTTTTCTTTGTCGGGTGGTGCGCCAACCGTAGGCGGAACGCCGTAACAAAAATTAATCAATCCTAAAACCATGAAGATGCCTGCCAAGCCAAAGCCGTAATGCCAGTTGATATTTTGCCCCACATAGCCGCACACCAAACCGCCGAGCGCCATACCGGTGTTGATAATCATGTAAAACAGGATAAAGCCATTGTCTTTGTGCGCCTGATCTGCCTTTGAATAAAACATACCAATGATGGCGGCATCCGGCCCGCTGAAAAAGCCGCTGCCCCAGGCGATGAACGAAAGCCCGGCAAAAAAAAGTTGCGGGAACGGCAGCGACATCATCGCATGACCGCAGATCATTAAAATGCCGCCCCAGATCATAGATTTGCGAAAACCCAAAAGCCGGTCGGCAAGCACGCCGCCAAAAATTTGCAACCCATACACCAGCGCGGCATACGTGCCCAGAACGGCATAACTGTATTTTTCCTGCAGGTGCATTTGCGTTACCATGAAAGCAATCAGCAAAGCCTTTACGCCGTAGTAGGAAAACCAGACCCACATGCTGGCAAACGAAACATAAAACAATTGTTTTGGGTGTCGCCTGCTTATTGTTAAGGCAGGCGACGAAGATGTTATATCCATATTTACAAGCTCTTATCTGTCGTAATCATTTATTGTTTTACAGCCGGCCAAAACATCAGCGCAAAACGGCATTTTTCCAGGTATTAACTCATTTATGAAGTTACATTGCACCGCTTATTTTTTATATTGTAAAATTTTTCTTTATGAAATATAAAACCGGCATATTTTATATAGCTTTTCTTTGTTTTTGTATGATGCAGACAAACGCTCAGAAAACAGATAATATTCATGTTACGTTTTTGCTTACGTCAACAATTTTGCCGGAAGATAGTTCTGTGTTTATTACGGGAAATATTGAGCCATTGGGCAACTGGAATCCGGGTAAAATAAAAATGACATATAAGGGCAATCATACCTGGCGCCTGATGGTTACAACATCTGCCACGGCTTCAGTTGAGTATAAATATACGCTGGGCACCTGGCAGCACCAGGCGGCTGCACCCGATGGCAGTCCGTTGCCTAATTTCTCCGCTGGTCTGCAACACGATGTAACCATTACAGATACCGTTACTTCGTGGACGACAGGTACGCAAAACAAAGTAACAGGGCATCGGGTAACCGGCATGGTTCAGTATTATCCTTTACTGCAAGGCAAAGGCATTAAACCAAGAGATATCGGCGTATGGCTTCCGCCCGGTTACGACAGCTCGGGCAATACACGCTATCCGGTGTTGTACATGCAGGACGGGCAGAATATATTTGACCCGGCTAACAGCGCTTTTGGTATAGAATGGGGCGTGGATGAAACGTGCGACAGCCTGATAAAAGCAGGTGCCATACCGCCATTGATTGTGGTTGGCATCTCCAATACGTCCGACCGTTCGCTTGAATATACACCCGGTGCAAAAGGCAATGCCTATATGAATTTTATGATTCATCAGTTAAAGCCGTTTATAGATTCCGCATATCATACCAATGCAGATAAGGAGCATACGTTTGTTGGCGGCTCATCGCTTGGCGGATTGATTTCTTTTATGATTGCGTGGCAGCATCCCGATGTGTTTTCAACCGCTATCTGCATGTCGCCGGCGTTTAAAACCAACCGGCTCGATTATGTAAAAAATGTAACGGCCTACAAAGGAAAAAAGAAGCCCGTATATTTTTATATTGATAATGGCGGCGTGGGTTTAGATGCGCAGTTGCAGCCCGGCGTAAATGCGATGCTATCTGCTTTGCAAAAAAAAGGATACAAAGAAGGGAAAAATGTAAAGTATGTTTCCGATCTCAAAGCCGGTCATTCGGAAGCTTCGTGGTGCAGGCGATTTCCAAAAGCTTTACTCTGGTGCTTATCTCATTAAACATAAAAAAAGCCGGTGTTTTCATGGCACCGGCTTTTTTATTTTTCTGCTTCTCCTTATTTCTGTTCCTTAACAATCTGCGGGCGTGGTGCCGGATACTGATTCGATGTTTCCTGATAATCTTTTTCGTAAGCCCTGATAATAGCTTTTACAAGGCGATGACGAACCACATCCTCTTCATCCAACTCAATATGCGAAATGCCATCAATATTACGGAGAATGCGTGCCGCTTTGTGCAGGCCGCTTTGCATATTGCGCGGCAAATCAACCTGAGTAGGATCGCCGGTAATAATGGCTTTGGCATTGGCGCCAATGCGCGTTAAAAACATTTTTAACTGCAGATCATTGGTGTTCTGCGCTTCATCCAAAATAATAAAGGCATTGTCTAATGTGCGGCCGCGCATATAAGCCAGCGGAGCAATTTCGATGGTGCGCGTACTCATGTAATAGCCGAGCTTATCGGCTGGTATCATATCGTCTAAAGCATCATACAAAGGACGCAGATACGGGTCAATCTTTTCTTTCAGATCGCCAGGCAGAAAGCCGAGGTTTTCACCAGCTTCAACGGCAGGGCGCGTAAGGATAATTTTTTTTACCTGCTTATTTTTTAAAGCCCGCACTGCAAGTGCTACGGCAGTGTACGTTTTACCTGTGCCGGCAGGTCCGATGGCGAACACAACGTCGTTTTTATCGGCCGCCTGCACCATTCTTTTCTGATTGGCCGTGCGGGCGCGAACCGTTTTTCCATTTGGTCCAAATACCAGAATATCGTTGGGATTGCGGTCAACAAAATTGTCAATGGTTTCGGCATCATCGCCGCCAAGAATCTGTTCAAAATAGTTGTCACTCAGGTCGCCGTTACGCTCCATATATTGCACCACCAGGTCAATTTTTTCTTTAGCCTGGTCTATTTGTTCGGGCGCGCCGCTCAGTTTAATCTGAGTGCCGCGAGACAAAATTTTAAGCAACGGAAACTTCTTTTTCAGAAGATCGAGCTTGCGGTTGTTGACCCCGAAAAATTCTATGGGGTTCACCGTTTCGAGGTTAATAATTGTGTCTGTCAAATTGTAAATATTTTATTAATGTTTCATTTCAAATTTAGAACAATTCCCCAATTGCAGGCAGTGTTGGTTTATACACTTTTGTTAATAAAAAAAATGATTTTTTCTTTTACTGAAACCGGTTTACACATCTTGTTTGGCACTTAAGATTTTACAGGATAATATTTAATTACGAATGAAGAATAATTCTTTCGCATACCATCTTTTTAATTGCCATAAATAAAGCTGATGCTTACAAACAAACAATGGCGGGAAGTAAAAAGGTAGAAAATAGAAATCCAAAAAGCAAAGGGTGAATTTTTTACATCTGAAAAAGAATAATTCCGATTTTGCATTTTTATTTTTTCATTTTGCATTTTACTCATCACACATTAAAAAATTATATTTAAAACAAATAGCGTAACAAAGCTTGGCACAAAAATTTATTGGTACAATATTCTAAACAAATAACAATATGAAAAAGATAGTATTGGCTCTTACGCTTTGCATACTAACGGCAGGTGCGTTACAGGCGCAAATAAGAAAAGTGCCGTCAGACGTTACCAACGCTTTTAAAGCCAAATATCCAGGCGCAAAAGATGTGGAATGGAAAGACAGGCTTACTTATTTTGAAGCGCAGTTTAAAGATGATGGCACCGATATGACGGTAGATTTTAAAACGAACGGCGACTGGCAGAAATCGGAAAAAGCGCTAAGTCCGACTGAGGTTCCTGCCGCCGTCATGGATGGCTTTAAAAAAAGCAAATATTCATCTCCCGATGAATGGAAAATGGGTGATGTGGTTACGCTGATCACTAAAGATGACAAAAGCACGCAATACCGTGTATATGTAGATAAAGTGGACGGACTGCAGAAGAAATATCTGTACTTCAATACGAAAGGTCAGTTGGAAAAAGAATCATTAACGTTATAAAAAATCTGTTATCAGGTAAAAGCCCCGTTTCACCGGGGCTTTTTTTATTGTCATCCCTTACTTTTATCGCATGAAAAAAATGATGTTTTTAGCCGTAGCCGTTTTGCTATTTTCTATCGCTTTATTTGCGCAGCCCGACCGCTGGCAACAGCGCATCAGCTATCGGATAAACGTGCAGATGAATGCGCAGACAAACCGTTTTACCGGTACGGAAAAAATTGAATACTGGAATAATTCGCCCGATACGCTGAGCCGTATCTTTTTTCATTTGTACTGGAATGCATTTCAGCCCAGCAGCATGATGGATCAGCGCAGCATTGAGCTGGGCAAAACGGTTTTGGGAACAGATAGAAAGGGCAATGAAGTGCGCGACTGGGACAGCCGGGTAAGAGATCGCATCAGTAAATTAACGCCCGAAGAAATCGGGTTCGACAGCGTGAAATCTATAAAAGTAAACGGCGAAAATCAAACGCTCATTTACCACGAAACCATATTGGAAGTAACACTTTCTTCTCCCATACTTCCACACGCCAAAACCAATATGGACGTAGCTTTCAACGCGCAGGTTCCTTTGCAAATCAGGCGCAGCGGCAGAGACAATGCGGAAGGCATCCGCTACAGCATGAGCCAGTGGTACCCAAAAATGGTGGAATACGATTATCAGGGCTGGAACGCCAACCCTTACATTGCCCGAGAATTTTATGGCGTGTGGGGCGACTATGATGTAAACATTACCATTGACAAAAATTATGTATTAGCCGGCAGCGGCACGATACAAAATCCGGATGAAGTGAAACACGGTTATGAAGCCGTCAGCCGTCAGTCGTCAGTCGTCAGCAATACACTAACATGGAAGTTTAAAGCGCAGAATGTGCATGATTTTGTATGGGCGGCAGACACGGCTTATAACGTGATCAGGCGCCAGGCTTACGGCGGACCCTTATTGTATATCGTTTATAAAAAAGTAGATTCCCTGGAAACCAGATGGCAAAAGCTCGCCGACACCATGCAGATGGCGTATCCGTACATTGCCAAAACATTCGGCGCGTATCCGTATAAAAACTATTCCTTTATTCAGGGTGGCGATGGCGGCATGGAATACCCGATGGCGACGCTGATAAAAAATGCAAGCGTGCGCACGGCAACGCACGAATGGATGCATAGCTGGTATCAGGGCATGATGGGAACCAATGAAAGCCTGTACCCCTGGATGGACGAAGGATTTACCACGTATGCCGAAGACCGGATAACCAATTACCTGCACAACGATGCAGGTTTTGCGTTTGCCGATGATTATGCCGGTTATTTCCGGCTTGTAAAAAGCGGACTGGAAGAGCCGATGAGCACGCACGCCGACCACTACAATACCAACTTCGCTTATTCGGTTGCTTCTTATTCCAAAGGCGCGATTTTTATGGCGCAGCTTGGCTACATTACCGGACAGCAAACGCTTGATAAAATACTATTGAAATATTACAACGAATGGCGGTTTAAGCATCCCAACCCGAACGACTTTATCCGCGTGGCAGAAAAAGTAAGCGGCATGGAATTGCAGTGGTACAAACAGTATTGGATTTATACCACAAAAACAATTGATTATGCGCTGGGCGATATTAATACCGTTGATGGCAAAACCATTTTATCTGTAAAACGGATTGGCTACATGCCAATGCCGGTAGACGTTTTGGTAACGTATAAAGACGGAAGCAAAGAAATGCATTACATACCGATGAACCTGATATACGGCGTAAAAAAAGCAGAAGATAATATTTCATTTGTTGTGCACGACGAATGGAAATGGACACAGCCGGAATATATGTTACAGATAAGCGGCGCCGTAAAAGACATTAAAGAAGTAGAAATTGATCCGAGCCAGCGCATGGCCGATGTGAACCGGGTGAACAACAAGATAACGATACCATAAAGATTAAATATCGGTTATGTAAAACCGAAATCATGTTTGGTTTTAGAGACATTAATTAAACTGAATTTGATATAAAAAACGTTTAGTTTTGATTGCAACCAAAATACCAGTCAATATGAAACCTTTCTTTTACGCCATCCTCCTGTTTGCAACCACCACTTCCTTTGCCCAGCAGCCCGGCACACTTGACCCTTCGTTTGGCAACAAAGGCACTCTTGTTGACCTCTCTGTAAAAAATATTGAAGACGCGGTAGTAAGATGTACCAAAGATGGCAGGATATTGATTGGTACGTCAGGATCCTACAAAGGTTTTGATCAAACCTTTAAGATAGACGCTCTGCTGCCCGATGGTTCGCCTGATCTTTCTTTTGGCGAGAACGGCAGCGCCTATGTTCTTTTTCCCGACATGAAGACACCGGAGGATATTGCCGGTATTACTTCCATTACCCTGCTGCCCGATGGCAGGATACTGGCAGGCGGCAGCCGCTTAGCCATCAACCTTTATGGCTATGTTGCCTTTGCCCGCTTCAAACCCGATGGCACGGTGGATTCCACTTTCGGCACCAACGGTACGGTAGTAGATGATGCGTTTGCCGATTATTCAGAGTACGAGTCTCACGGAGCTACCAGTATCCTGCTTCAGCCCGATGGTAAAATAGTAACGGCAGGCGGTGTAACCATTGGTACCGGGCAGTCTATGAACAGAATAAGCACCGCCCGCTACCTGCCCGATGGCAGCATAGATAAAAGCTACGGTGAGAACGGCATTACGGTGAGCACTGCCAAAGGTACCGCCTTTGCGGTTGCGCTGCAGAAGGATGGTAAAATTGTATCTGCAGGCTACAGTGGCTATGGGAATATCAATTCCTCCGATGCTCATTTTCATCTTGAGCGTTATAACGCGGATGGCAGCTACGACAAAAGCTTTGGCATAAACGGAATGGTAGATACTAAAATTGGCAGTGGCAGCATTATAAACGATGTGGCTTTGCAGGATGATGGTAAGATAGTGGTAGCCGGTAACAGCAACAACCTGACCAACAGAACATTTACCGTTGCGCGTTATAACACAGACGGCAGTTTAGACAACAGTTTTGGAACAGCAGGTATCGTACCTACTATTTTCAACGACCAGGGAATCTGCGACAAAGTATTTATTACAGGCGAAAAGAAAGATAAGATAGTAGCAACGGGTAAAAGTTATAATGAATTTACAGGTATTGGCGACTTTGCCATTGCAGGATACAATTCCGATGGCTCTCCCGATCCGGAATTTGGCAACGGTGGAATACAGATTACTAATATTGATGCCAAAGACCGCACGTACAGTGCCGACCTGCAACCGGATGGTAAGATTGTTCAGTTTGGTTATACTTCTTCAAACGAAGTGTTCCGGTTGCATCGCGCCTTTGCCCGCTATTATGGATATCCGCAAAGGGTACCCCTTGCCCTACGCATCAAACGTTTTTTGCTTAATCATGGCATCTCGTGGAAAGGCTTGCCAGCAGACGATAAGATTGCTTACTACAGCGTAGAGCAAAGCAATAGTGCCTCAAAAGGTTTTATGCCCGTAGCCAAAGTAAGCGGTGCTGCCAACCAGAAAAATTACAGCATTACTAACAGCCATTTGCTGGAAGGTATAAACTTTTACCGCATTAAAGCCGTCAGCACCGATGGAACCATCCGCTACAGCGAAACGGTAAGCGCAGACAACACGGCTAACACGGCAAGCGTATTTCCCAACCCTGCCAAAAATTATGTAACGGTGCAGGGACTAAAAACCAGCGAAACGGCTAACATCAGCATCAGCGATGGCAGCGGCAACGTAAAAGCAAAGGGCGTAAGCACAGGCAGCACGCAGTACCGCTCTTCATTAAACAATCTGCAGCCGGGTACGTACTATGTAAACATTACCACGAAAGAAAAAACGGAAACGCTGAAGTTTGTAAAAGAGTGAGCATAACATACATGCACTTTACATAATCAGGTCTAAAAAAATTGGTTTTCTGTTTCTATTCCAAATGCACCGCCGGCGTATTAACTTTGCGCTCCGGAAATGGTTGAAAAACAGTTGCAGCATAAAAACAGTATCATTAGCTATGAATGCTTCGGTTCGGGGCAGGATTATATCTTTTGTTTTCATGGTTATGGTCAGGCGGCTTACCGCTGGGAAATTATCACGCCCTATTTAGACAAGCGGTTCACGCTCGTTGCCTTTGATTTGCCTTATCACGGCAATACGCAATGGAACAAAGCCGATGCATTTTCTGCGCCTGAGCTGCTTGCCATCATCAGAAAAATATTGCCGGCTGCCGCTTCGCAGTTTTATTTGCTTGGCTACAGCATGGGCGGCAGAATAGCACTGGGCTTATTGCAACATGCCCCGCAAATGGTAAAAAAAATTGTTTTGCTGGCGCCTGACGGATTGCACAGAAATCCCTGGTACCGCTTTGCCACGCACACGCGCGTAGGCAGAAATTTGTTTTACAATTTTGCCAAAAACCCAAAGCTGATTGTTACGCTCGCGAAACAGTTGAAAAAGCGCGGCATTATCAGCGATACTTATCTGAATCTTGCGCAACACTACATTAACGATGAAGCGTTGCGGATGCAGTTGTATTACCGCTGGATCGGAACCAGTCATTTTCATCCAAATCTGGTACTGTTAAAACAAACATTAACCAAATTTCATACACCGGTTGAAATGGTGTTTGCCAGGCACGACAGAATTATTGTTGCCGATCATGGCATTGAATTTATAAAAGGTCTTGAAAAGCAGGCGCGCATTCATATTTTAGACACCGGTCATGCTTTTTTATACGCGCCGCAGGCGTCGTTTATCGCTTCGCTTCTGAATGAGGAGAAATAAGTTTTCTTTGCAGCATGTGGTGGTTTCTGATACCTGCGTTTGCCCTTTGCGTCAGCTATTGCTTTCTCATTTTACAATACAGAACATGGTTTGTTGCTCTTCCGCTTTTTAAGCCGGCTAAACAAACAAATCTCTTTACTTATTTTTCTATCATCATTCCGGCACGCAATGAAGAAGACAATATTGAAGCCTGCCTGCAATCCATTTTTCAAAACAATTATCCAACGCATTGTTTTGAAGTGCTGGTAACTGATGATTTTTCTACAGATAAAACGGCTGAAATTGTTATAAGCTTACAAACCAAACACAAGAATCTTCGCCTGCTGTCTTTGTCTGATTTGCTGGGTAACGATCAAATCAATTCGTACAAAAAAAAAGCCATTGAGCTTGCCATCGGCAAAGCCGGCGGCGACTGGATCATCACCACAGATGCCGATTGCCTTGCGCCGGTGCAATGGCTCTATAATTTCAATGATTACATCATCCAAAACAATTCCGCGTTCATTGCCGCGCCGGTTTCGTTTGTTCAGCAAAAATCATTTGTCAGCCTTTTTCAAAGTCTCGATTTTATGAGTTTGCAGGGCATTACGGCGGCTTCGGTAGCAGCAGGGTTTCACAGCATGTGCAACGGCGCCAATTTAGCGTATGAAAAAAAAGTGTTTTACGCCGTTAACGGGTTTGCCGGGATTGATACAATTGCAAGTGGCGATGATATGCTGCTGATGCACAAAATCAATAAAAAGTTTCCAGCTAAAACAGGGTATTTATTTCATCCAGATTCTATTGTGCAAACACAACCGGCTGATAACTGGAAAAGCTTTATCAATCAGCGTATCCGATGGGCAAGCAAAGCAAACAGCTACGATGATAAACGAATTTTTTATGTATTGCTGCTGGTTTATTTTTTTAATGTAGCAATGCTTATCATGTTCATCGCCTCTTTTTTTTTACCGCAATTATTTTTATACTGGCTGTTGCTTTTTGTTGTTAAAACAACAACCGAATTATATTTTTTGTTTCCGGTTGCCACGTTTTTCAACCAAACAACATTGCTTCGATGGTTTCCCCTGATGCAGCCGATACACATTGTTTATACGGTGGTGGCGGGCTGGCTTGGCAGGTTTGGAGAATATGAGTGGAAAGGAAGAAACGTGAAGTAAAAGACACAAGGTTTCAGCCAAAGCGAATACAAAATAAAAAGCCGGTCATAAAACTAGCTATTATGTATCATCGTAAAAACCCCTCTCCACGGGTGGAGAGGGGTTGGGGTAAGGTTAATGGTGGTGAAGTTTCTCCGTAAAATCTTCAAGGCTGATCGGTTCTTCGGTTGCCTGCACCTGGCTTTCCAAAGCCTGAAAAAGCTTGCTTGTTTGCACCTGCGCGTAAGTTTGCTCAACAAATTTTTTATCTTTCATCATGCGTTCGGCATAATCGTCCATCCAGGATGTATCGCCGAAGTTCTGACCGCCCATATAGCTCATCAACTGCGTTTTGGCGGCGTCTTTTATATCATCCGGCGATACAGAAATGTTGTTGTCTTCTATCAGCTTCGTAGCAATCAGGCTCCAGGTAAGCTGTTTCGTGTAATCGGGATATTCGGCTTCTACTTCTTCGGCCGATTTTTGCTTCTCATTATTCATTTGCAGCCAGCGCTTTAAAAAAGCATCAGGAAAATCAACATGGATGTGATCGGTGAGATAATGATAAATCTGATCGTGCATCTGATTGCTGCTTTGCTGCGCATACGCCTGTTCAATCTCGCTCTTTATTACATCACGAAAATCCTGTTCCGTCTTTACATCACGACCCGGATAAACGGTATTGAAAAAGTCTTCATTCAGTTCCGATTTTTCTACCATGCCTACTTTTTTAATGGTCATGATAAAATACTTATCTGCATCGGCTTCGCTGTTTTTATCCAGCCCCAGATCGTTCATTATAAATTCCCGTTCCTTGTCTTCAAACGCTTTGCTGAGCTGAATGGTAACAACGTCATCGGCTTTTTTGCCCATCAGTTGTTCGCGCAGTTCGGGCGTAAAATATTTTACCAGAAAAGAAGTGTCTTTTTGAATGCCGCCTTCTGTTTCATCTCCGTTTTCACCGGCTTCTTTCAATTCAACATTCAAAACATTTTCCTCGTTGTCCACAGCATCCGGATTTACCATTTTACCATTGCGGATTTGCAGGCGATTGATTTCATCGTCAATCATCTGATCGGTAACCGTTATTTTATAACGCGTAACCTGAATATCCTGCGGGCTCACGTGGATGTCAGGTTTTAATCCAACTTCAAAAGCGAAAGCATAATCGCCCGGCTGGTTCATATCGGGCATCGGCTGATTGTCTGCCAAAGGCAACGGCTGACCCAGGATGTCAAGTTTTTCTTCCGTTACATAACTGTTCAGTTCTTTTTCTACGGTGCGTAAAATTTCATCGGTAAACACCGACGGGCCGTGCATTTTTTTAACCAGTCCGGCCGGTACCATGCCTTTGCGAAAGCCGGGAAGGTTGGCATTTTTGGCGTAGGTCTTCAGGCTTTTTTCAAATGACGGATAATAATCTTCTCTGGCTAAATTGACGGTCAGCTTATCGGTTAGCGGCGCTATGTTTTCTCTGGTAATCGTTGCCATAATATAGTTGTAACTCCCGCCCCTGAAGGGGAGCTTTGATAATGAAAAAAACCCCTTCCGGGGAAAGGGGTGTGCGGATGATAGGAATCGAACCTACATGCCTTGCGGCGCCAGATCCTAAGTCTGGTGCGTCTGCCAGTTTCGCCACATCCGCAAACGGGGCGCAAAAATAAGGCAAATGAATTTATGGAAATGTAAAATTGTTAGGCGATAAGAAATTAATAAAGTGTTGTTTAAAATATCGCCGGAGACGATAAAAAGATGCAAAGCGGAAGGCTTCGCATAGATGAGTTAAGGCGCAACCAATTGATATTACTGATACACCAGTGCATCTTTCTTTACTGCGCCGGCTGATTGTTTGTAAGACGCTGCCTGCATTTTATGATAGGTGATATATGAAACAATCAACACACCCAAAACAACAACCGGAAACAGCACCATGCCACTAAAACCATCCACCACCCATAGCGATATGGCAGCGCAGATGAAATCGAACGCAAACCCGGCATATACCCATTCTTTTACCCTGCCTTTTACAAATGGCAGTAATAAACCAAGCGATCCCAACACTTTAAAAACGGTGAGCATGTTTCTGAAATAATCAGGATAACCCAAATGGCTGATGCCTTGTTTAGCCATTTCGCTGTTTGCCGTTAAAGCAGGCATCACGCCTTCAAATAAAAAGATAAGAACGGTGGTTGTCCAATAGATGATTTTTGTAGCTTTCATAACCTGTAATTTTTGATTTTTAATAAATATTTTATTGGTGTAAAAATAGAATGGGGATGATGAATAAACGGCGTGTAAGAACGACAAACAATGGGTTAATTCCGACATCGTTTATTTGGTAACAGCGACAGATTTTTATTTGCCGGAAAGCAACATTAAATTATGCTTCATAGAGATTCTTATTCAAAAAAACGTTTCTGAATTTTCCTTTCGGATCGTATTGTGCCATTAGCTGTTTGAAGCGTGGCAAGTGAGGATAGCGTGAAGCCAGTACCTGCGGCGACAGGGTAAACAGCTTGCCCCAATGCGGTTTTGCATTGAACGGCGCTAACCTTTGTTCTATTACAGGCAATAGTTTTTTTACTTCATCCCATTCCTGCTTCCACGTAAAATGAATGGTTACAGAATCTTGCTGATAGCACGGACTCATTAATAAATCATCGGCGGCAATGGTGCGCACTTCCGTAATAAACAAATGCGGACCAATTTCTTTTCCCAATTGCTGAACCGCCATTATTGCCTCCAGCCCATGCTGATGCGGAACAAAATATTCTGTCTGTAATTCTTTGCCGCTGCTGGGCGTGAAGCCCATTTTAAAATGCGGCATGCGTTCGTACCACGGACCGGGAACCCCCATTTGAGGCGTGCAATTTTCTGCCGGCAAGGCGGCTATCGGATGCAGGTTTTTTGTGGCCGGCGTTGCCCCGAAAAAATCGTTCCTTACCTCTTTATTTGTTTCATCATCGGCGCGGCTCTTTATCCAGACTTCATTGATGCTTTCCTGCTGCCAGTCGGTAAACAAGCTAACGCTGTAACCCGCAGACAAAATTTCATCAAAATGCTGCTTCAACTCCGATAATGGAAGATGCTGATATACATATTGCCGCATCATAAACGAAGGTTGAACGCTGAGCGTTACTTTGGTTATAATGCCAAGCGCGCCAAGACCCACAACAGCATCATGAAACACATCGCCATCTGTTTTAGAAAGATGAACGATGTCGCCATCGGCTTTTACTATTTCCAGCGCTGTTACCGCCGTAGCCAGGTTTCCGTTCATTACGCCGGAGCCATGCGTAGCGGTTGTAATGGCGCCGCCCACAGAAATATGCGGCAGCGATGCCAGGTTGTGCAGGGCATAGCCTTTGCTGTCAAGCCACGGGCAAAGCTCGCCATATTTAATGCCGCCTTCTACCGTTACGGTTTTTGCAGCTTCATCAAGATGAATTATTTTATTTAATTCTTTTGTTGAAATAAAGCCATCCTTACTGTCGGCAATATTGTTGAAGCAATGCCTTGTTCCCAACGCTTTTATTTTGGGATGCGATTTTATTACCTGCTGTACTTCTTCAACTGTTTCAGGGTAAAAAACAAGATCGGTACTGTATGCTAAATTGCCCGCCCAGTTTTTTAATTGTTCGTGCGGCATAAAGCTCATTAATGGTGATACCAAAGGTGATAAACCCAAAACGGAAGATAGTTTTACGAATGTTCGTCTTTTCATGTGGCAAGTTGTTATTGGTGAGCAATCAGGTTGAAAGATAGGAAAAACAGAGAATTTAAAAAGATGAAATGACAGGTATTTTTTACGCCGTTATTTGTCTGCCGACAGGCATGCTTACAATGCCGACTGCATAAATTGATTATTCTGCTTCGGCAACACTCATTCACTTACCCTCATGCCATCTTCTCTTTTTTCATCGCAATGCGATACAATATAACCGCCATCGCAATAAAGCAAACAACACCAATCAACTGATACATGTCAGCGCCAGATATTTCTTCTAAATAAGCTTCTGCATTCAGTTTCGCCAGTTGCGTTGCTATGTTCTCGCTGCCTGCGGTAAGCAGGGCAACGGCAACACCAGCCAGCGCGCCACCAGCTACCAGGCCTGTTGCAAACAGATTGCCTTTTCCCAAATCATCTTCCTCCACAACTTCGCCTTCTCTTTTTTTACGATAATCAACGATACCGCGCACAGCACCGCCGATATAAATGGGAAGCGTGGTGCTTAAGGGGAGATATGCACCAACGGCAAAGCTTAAGGAGTTGACGCCGCAAAGCTCCATAACAACAGCCACCGCAACGCCGACAAATACAAACTGCCAGTCGAGATTAAAAGATAAAATGCCTTTTATCAAAGTTGCCATCAGTGTTGCCTGCGGACTGGGAAATGTATCGGTGCCAATGG
The DNA here is from genome assembly GCA_965219515.1 of Ilyomonas sp. Classification (GTDB taxonomy): domain Bacteria; phylum Bacteroidota; class Bacteroidia; order Chitinophagales; family Chitinophagaceae; genus Ilyomonas. Next base: position 2,829,225 of record OZ244776.1, on the reverse strand, counting down.
CGTGCGTAAAGCCCTGCTTTATCATTTCTGCCGTGGGATGATCTAAGATTTGTATGGTAAATCCGATGACAATTGAAGACACAATGGCGCCGATAAACAATGCAATCTGCTGACTTTGCGGCGTGGCGCCAACAATATATCCTGTCTTTAAATCCTGAGACGTTGCACCGGCGTTGGCTGCCGCAATGCAAATCATGCCGCCAACAACCAGCACCATCGGCTCATACAATTTACCGCTCCAGCCAATGCTGATAAACACCAGACAGGTAGCCATGATGGTGGCAATTGTCATCCCGCTGATCGGGTTATTACTCGAACCGATAATACCCACAATACGCGATGATACCGTAACGAAAAAAGCCCCGAATAATACCACCAGCACGCCTAAAAACAATTTGCTCAATACGCTATCACCAGGTATCATGGGTATGAAAGCCATCAAAAGTATTAAAGCAATGCTACCAATAAGAACAACGCTGATCGGTAAATCTTTATCGGTGCGAAGCACCACTTCTTCATTGCTTTTGTTTGTAAAAGATGAGATACTTTCTTTAAACGACGCAATGATGGTAGGAATGGTTTTAAGCAATGTAATAAAACCGCCGGCGGCTACGGCACCTGCGCCTACCTGCCGCACATAAGCGCGGTAAATGGCATCCGAGGTATCGGCAAAATGATGCGCGGCAGGGTTCCAGTTGCCCGGTCCGCCGGCAGTATTTAAATCATGCAGATAACCCAGCTTTACCAACTGTGAAGCAATGATATTCTGATCGGGAATAACGGTAGCCAATAACGGATGCAGCACCAGCCACGACAATACGCCGCCTGCCACCAGCGAACCGGCTATTTTGGGTCCGATGATATAACCAACACCGAGATATTCGGGCGTTATTTCGCCGCTTACCTTAGCTGCCGGAAAATATTTGTTAGAGAGTCTTGTAACATATTCGGGCGTTTCGGCAATTACACCGAATATCTTTTGCAGAAATGCATACACAATGGCAACACTTACGCCCAGAAACGCAGTTTTAGCAATGTTTCCTCCCTTTTCGCCGGCTTTTAAAACGGAAGCGCAGGCAGTGCCTTCGGGGTAAGGCAATGTATCGTGCTCTTTTACAATTAAAGAACGGCGCAGCGGAATCATCATCAATGTGCCCAGCAAACCGCCGAAAATGGCGAGGATAAGTATCGTTATATAATTAAAGAAACCGGCACCAATGCTTTGTCCGTTATCTGCCATAGATAAAAACAAAAAACCCGGCAGCGTAAATGCAACGCCGGAGGCAATGCTTTCGCTTGCCGAACCGGTGGTTTGTATGATATTATTTTCGAGAATGGTTGTCTTTAGCAATTTTCTGCCGATGGTGATGGAAATAACAGAAATAGGAATGGAAGCGCTTACGGTAAGCCCGGCTTTTAAAGCCAGATACACGTTGGCGGCACCAAATAAGCAACCCATAATGCAGCCGGTAATGATGGCTTTCGGTGTAAATTCTTTAATGCGCGCACCCGCCGGCACGAACGGCCGAAAAGCTTTTTTCTCCTGCATAAAGCTGATTGTGTTTTAAAAGTAAGGGTTGCGGAAAGAATAAAAAAGAACAAAATATAGTTATTGATTTTCTGCCATGCCTTGCATTTATACCTGCTGAATGCTGTTGAGATTTACATCTCTGAAAAGAATAGCACAAATTATTTCCTGCCTGCTCTTTTTTTCAGATCACCCAATGGCATCGCTATCATTCTTCCCATTGGCTTATCACCGCGATAGGTAATGACTTTCAGCATCACCGCTTCATCAGGTGCAATGAGCGGCTTTTCATATTTCGGATAAAAATTATCGGGGAACGAATTATCGAAGCTGTAATGAATGACAAGATCATTCGCTTCCGTTGTCATCGTAATTTTCAGATGCCCGTCTTTTGTGGTATCGGCAGCAAATGAAGGGTCGAACATGGCGGGCGAATATTTTACCTGCGCTTCATCAAATCTGGGAAATTGCTGTTCCACTCTATCGGAAAAACTACTCCAGTCTTTCTTTTTCTTCGGCGTCCAAACGCTTTCAGCTATTGCCATTGCGCGCGGCCACAACATGTATTGCATGTGGCGCACAGTGTAAAGCTGTTCCGACCATAAATTGCCCTGCCCGCCTTTGATATATTTCGCATCCACGCCATCGGGCACGGGCTCAAATTCATACGCTTTTTTTAAGCGCAGGGTTGAATAAATGCGTGGCTCTATCACAACATCGCCCTGCATATAATCGAGATACGCATACGTGGTTGGGCTCATCACCACTTCGTGCCCCAACTTAGCGGCCTCAATGCCGCCCTGAATGCCGCGCCAGCTCATCACCGCAGCATTTGGTGCCAGTCCGCCCTGTAATATTTCATCCCAACCCATAAATTTTTTGCCTTTCGATTCCACAATCTTTTCCAGGCGCTTTTCAAAATAGCTTTGCACTTCTTCCTGGTCTTTCAGATTTTCCTTTTGCATTAATGCTTTAACCGCATCGCTTTTTTCCCAGAAATTTTTCGGGCATTCATCGCCGCCCATGTGCATATAGCCGAACGGAAACAACTGCGCTACTTCCGTTAATACTTTATCTAAAAACACATACACTTTTTCGTTGGCAGGGCAAAGCGTGTTATCAACCAAAGCTATCGGCGGCTGCCCGTGCGACCAATCCATGATTTCTTCGCCGGAGCGAACCTGATAGTTTTCCGCGCCTTCCGTGCAAGACAAATCGGGATACGAAGCCACCGCCGCCAGGCTATGACCGGGAACATCTATTTCGGGTAAAATATTGACAAATTTTTTCCTGGCATAAGCAACAATTTCTTTGATATCGTTCTGCGTATAAAAACCGCCATATGTGCGCGGCTCATCAGCCGGAGGCGGCGCAAACGTGCCGAAATAGCCAACGCGCTTCGCACTGTAAGCGCCTTTTTTTGTAAGATTCGGATAACTCTTAATTTCTATGCGCCAGCCTTCATCGTCGGTTAAGTGCATGTGCAGTATGTTGAACTTATACTTCACCATATTATCAACAAAATCTTCCACTTCTTCTTTGGTAAAAAAATGGCGCGATACATCCAGCATCAATCCGCGCCAGCCAAACCGGGGATAATCTGTAATTTCAACACAGGGCGCCTGCCAGCTAACATTTTTTACCACCGTTTTACTTTCAATTTCTTTGGGCAGCAACTGCATAAAAGTCTGCACGCCATAAAACAAACCGGCGGCATCATTGGCCTTAATGGTAACCTTTTCAGGCGTTACGGTTAATACATAACCTTCTTTGCTTAGCACCGTATCTCTTTTTGCATTCAACAGCAACTGAATGTTTGCATCGGATGCTGTGTTTGATACAACATTGTAACCTGTGGCCTTACCAATTTTATTTTTGAGATAATCAATTACATACAACACCTCGGGCTGTGAAGGCGCGCCGATGCTTACACGATCTGATAACGTAAAATATCCGGTTTGTACCGACATAGAAACCGGTTCGGGAATGACAGAGATGCTATCATGTTTTTGCGCAAATGAAAAAAACGGAAGAACAAACAAAAGACAGGCACTGAGTTTTTTCATAATCAACTATTTCCTGAATTGACAGAAAGCCAAAGTAATAACATAACAAAGAAGTTTTGCAATTACTTTTCGGGATGACAATATCAGGCAAACATTTGTACAAATTTTACTATTGCTTACATCCGCTTTATTGCATTTGTCTTTTAAAAAAATCAAAACCAGATTTTACTATTTTAAAACTCGTTTTCCTGAAATGAAACCAAATTACATAATATTCTATTTATAAAATTGTAGCGGTAAATACTATTCTTCAATGGCATGTTGATTGCCAAACTGTACGCGATATTGGATTCCGGGCGAGTATGTCTATACTGTACCTTAATTTTAAAAGTCATCCGGTATCATCGCAAAACAATAGGGCCGCAACCAATACTTACCAATTTTTTACTCGCTGTTTATTTATTGATGTACTTATTTGCTAACCTTTATTTTTCTTTAAAACCTTTACCGGCATCATCTGTTGAAAGGCTCATAAATAATAGAGTTCTGCGCGGAATTGATGTATTTACTCTATAAAAATATCGGTAAAGAAAAATATGAAAGCTTACAAATCTGCAACAAAGCCGCCCTGCTGCAATATGGAATGAAAGCGAATGTGCCGTTGATCGCAATCCTGCTTCCATTTGTGCAGTTTCCATTGCGGTATGTTGTTATCAGCGATAATTATGCGGCAATCAATTGACTTACATAAATCATCAATATAAATTTTAGGATTGCCCGTTATAACAACAATGTCTGCCTTGCATTTTTGCTTTATCTGCAAAGCGGGGAGCTGATGAGAAATAATGATTATCTTTTTTTCGCCTGCCTGATAAAATAAGTTTATATCGCGCGGCAATGCATAATTGCCATATTCATTTATTCTAAACAGCGTATGAGCCGGATTGATGGAAAAACTGTTTGCCGTTATATCAGCCGGCAGCGTTTTATCGTAAAAACAAATCGCTTTTTCATGCGACAAAATATCAATGGCGGAATGCTTCGGAATGTTATAAACAACCAGTTTTTGCTGATGCGTTTTTTGCCAGATATCCGTTGCCGTATAAATAAAAAACACAATTAAAAAACTTACGCCATAAAGCAACAGGCGGGACATTTTATATAGCAGCCATGCAGCAAGCAAAACAATCAAAGCATATAACAGCCATGCCTGAACCACATCTGTCTTTATGTTTGCCAATACCGAAAATGGAAGTTGTGCCGTATGAACGATAATGCTGTTCATCAGCCATAACAATGCATTAGCTATTTTACCAACAAACACAGACAACCATGTTGATGCGCCAGTTACAACCAGAAAAAGCGTAACAAACAAAATGATTTCGGAAAGCGGAACAATCAACAGATTTGTAAATAAAAAGAAAACCGGAAACTGGTGAAAGTTATACAATATAACCGGCAGCGTTAGTATTTGCGCAGCAAGCGTTACGGATGTTGCCAGCCATAATTTGCTTAGAAATTTATTTTGGAAATACAGGCAGCCGGAAAGCGGTTTGGTAAATAAGACAATACCCAGAACAGCCGTATAGGAAAGCTGAAACCCAACATCCCACAACAGATAAGGATTATATATCAGCAAACAAAAAGCAGAAGCCGCCAGCGTATTGTAAATATTGGTTTTACGGTTAATAAACATGCCGCCTGCCATAAAGCTGAACATAACCGCCGACCTTAGAATTGACGGAACGGCACCGGCTAACAAAGTAAACAGCCAGAGCACTGCCATGGCAATTACCGGCACCGCAAACCGATACCAGGCTCTGTTTTTACATGGTGAAAACAGCAGGAGAATAAAGCCATAAATCATTCCCAGATGCAAGCCGCTGATGGCTATGATATGCACCACGCCGGTGTTGCTGTATGATGATACAAGCTGTTTATCCAGATCGTTGCGATAACCAATCAGCAAAGCTTCGGCTACGCTTTGCTCGTCTTTGCCGGGAATATAAGTTTGTATCGTGCGTATTACATAAGCACGCGTTTGATGTAAAAACTTTTGAAATGAAGAACCCGTGTTAACCGGCAATGTATTGTACTCATCATTTTGTAAATAAACCTGCGCCGTTACGCCCTGGAACAGCAGAAAACGGCTGTAATCGAATGCACCCGGATTGCCGCTGTTTTTTATTTTCTGCAATGGCTTTGTAAACAAAATCTGCGAACCGTACCGAAGCTGGCTGTCAATATTTTTTTTATCAAAATAAACAATAAAGGTTCCGGTTGCAGGCACATACCTTTTGTTGCGATAAACAGCCGTTACACTTACATTGGCTTTGTATGTTTTTGGCTTGCCGATCAAAGCTTCATTTACCTTAGCCACAATGGCATCGCCGGGTTGGTAAACATGTGTATAGTTATCTTTTTGATGCAATGGATTTTTCAAATAACTCAGCAAACCGCCGCAGGATGTTATCATGATTAATATGCAAACGCCGCGCAGCCATTGCAGTTTGAACATTGTGTAAGCCGGCACATAAAAGAATGATAAAAAACCGATTGCCCCAGCCGCGAGTAAACAAATAAAAACAACGGCTGAACAATTAAAATACCATTGCGATAAAATACCGGTTGTCAATGCAATCAGCAATCGCACAAACGGCATTTTACGGCTTTCGATATAGAGTTGGCTGGCAGCCATTGGTCAACGTGCGGTTGGTAGTTTTGGTATTATAAAATTCGCTTTCGCAACGTGGTAAATATAATTGTTTCACAACATTATTGCATCAACCATTCTCATAAACTTTTGCTTATCAGAAATCTTATCATCATAATTTCTTTCTGTTTCAGTTTCCTCGTGCAATGCGTAATTTTTAATGCCTTACAAACTGTATCATATCATCAATACTATTTATAAATCTTACCGTCTTTCATTACAAAAACAACCTTTCTTATATCGCTGATGTTAACGGAAGGATCGCCTTCAACCATAATGATATCTGCCAGTAAGTTTTTCTTAATTCTTCCTGTTTTATCATCGTTGCCAAATACATCTGCATTCACCGATGTAGCCGACCGCAATACATCTGTTGGCTTCATGCCGTAGTCTGCCATCAGTTCCATTTCTCTTGCATTATCGCCATGCGTAAACACGCCCACATCGCCGCCCATGCAAATGGTAACGCCTTGTTTCAATGCCGATTGAAAGCTTTTTTTCTTTGCCGTAATGGCAGCCGGTTCGGGGTCAGTTCCTTTCTTCCAGCCTTTATATTGCGCAATGGCTTCGCCTGCGGCAAGTGTAGGGCAAAGCGCTACGCCGCGTTCTTTCATTAACGCAAAAATTTCATCATCGCCTTCATCGCCATGTTCAATTGTGGTAATGCCCGCCATGATGGCTCTGCGCATTCCTTCTTTGGAAGCGGCGTGCGCGGCGCTTATTCTTCCGCTGCTCTTAGCCAGATAAACTGCCCTTGCTATCTCTTCGGTTGTAAAAGTGGGTGCGGCTTCTCCGTTTTTACCCCAGCGATAATCGGCATATACTTTTACCACATCGGCGCCTTTGCCGATTTGCGTGCGCACTTCTTTTTCCATTTCATCAATATTACCAACCTCTGCCGCGCCTTGCGGCACATCCAAATCGGCATTGTGCAGGTTGGGCCCGTAAGCGCCTTTGGCAACAATAGCGCGCGTAGCCACAATCATCCGCGGACCGGGAACAACGCCTTTTTCAATCGCCTGTTTTAATCCGGCATCATCATACATGGCGCCTTCGGTTCCCAGATCGCGTACCGTGGTGTAACCCGCCAGCAGCGTAGCTTCTGCATGAGTTACGGCCCTGGCAGTACGTTCTGCGCGGCTCTCGGTAAGCAACTGGTCGTTCCAGCTTGTTTCATTATATGGATGCAAAAAAAGATGCGAATGACCTTCTATCAAACCAGGCAGCAATGTGGTTCCTTTCATTTCAACAATGCGCGTGTTGGCAGGCAGCTTAAACGTTATGGCGCCAGCTTCTGCTATCTTATTTCCCTTTATTAAAACAACCCAATTGGTGTGCATCATTTCTCCGTCAAACACGCGGTCGGGCTTTAGTAAATACAGAGAATCAGTTTGCGAAAAAGAAGAAAAATAAAAAATAAGAGACAGGAAAGTAAGCCATGATTTCATTGCGGGAAGATAAAGTATAATTGAAAAGAAGAATGTTGGTTTTATTGGTAAGCTTTATAAATTGATTCGTTATTTTGAAAACATGAACAGAATTATTTTTCAGCTTTTTCTTTTTTTGCCGCTTCTTTCTTTTGCACAATATTTTTCGCCGTCCGAAATAACGAAATATAAATCCGAAGCGCAACATGTTACTATCATCCGCGACAATTATGGCGTACCTCACATATATGGAAAAACCGATGCGGACGCCGTGTTTGGATTGCTGTATGCGCAATGCGAAGAAAATTTTGCGGGCGTGGAAGAAAACAACCTGGAAATAATGGGCCGCCTTTCAGAAGTGTATGGCGAAGAGCAATTATACAACGACCTTGAAATGCGCCTGATTTACGACACCGGCGATGCCAAAAAAGATTATCATAACAGCCCGCTCCGGCTAAAAAAATTAATGGATGCGGCAGCAGATGGCGTAAACTATTATCTCTTCACGCATCCCGAAGTAAAGCCCAAAGTTCTGACGCATTTTGAACCCTGGTTTGCCTTGCTGCGTACCAACGGCAGCATTTCTGCCACGCAGGACGGCGGCATTACAATGGATGACATAAAAGAATTGTATCCTGCCAAAGACAGCAGCATCGCTTATTTTAAAAAACCAAATTCATTGTACAGCAACGACCCGATGGGTTCTAACGGTTTTGCGGTATCGCCATCTAAAACAGCTTCGGGCAATGCCATACTTTACATCAATCCGCATGTTACGTTTTATTACCGTTCCGAAATGGAAATGGAAAGCCAGGAAGGCCTGCATGTGTACGGAGGCGTTACCTGGGGAACTTTTTTTGTGTTTCAGGGTTTTAATGAACATTGCGGATGGATGCACACATCGGGCATTGCAGATGTGGCAGATTTATTTACCGAAACAATCATCAAACAACATGACTCGTTGTTCACAAAATATGATGATAAGTTAGCTCCTGTTAAAAGCAAATTCATTATCATCCGTTATAAAAAGAACGATGGTTTTGCGCAGCAATCATTCACTTTATATTACACCATTCACGGCCCGGTAATGGGCAGCCGAAACGGGCAATGGCTTAGTCTGCACGAAAACAACCGTTCGCTTATCGCGTTAGAGCAATCGTGGCTGCGCACGAAAACCAAAGGTTTTGCAGAATTTAAAAAAGTGACGAACCTGCGCGCCAACGCTTCAGACAATACCGTATTTGCCGACAGCAAAGGCAACATTGCATATTGGCATGGAAATTTTATGCCGCGCCGCAATACAAATTACGATTACAGCCTGCCGGTTGACGGCAGTACATCGGTAACCGACTGGAAAGGCATGTATTCGCTTGACTCTATTGTGCATGTTTACAATCCGGCAAGCGGCTTTATTCAGAATTGCAATGCCACGCCGTTTAGCGTATCCGGCAGCAGCAGCCCGAAAAAGGAAAATTATCCTGTTTACATGGCGCCTGACGGCGAAAATTTTCGCGGTCTCAATGCGTCCCGTTTGTTAAGTGAGGCCAGTAATCTTACCGTTGATGATATGATTCATAACATTGGCTATAACCATTATCTTACCTTATTTGATACATTAATTCCGGTTTTGATGAACGATTACTATTCGTTAGAAGAAACAAATCCGTTACAATCATCGCTGCGCGAAGCCATTTTGCTGTTACAATCATGGAACAAAACGGCATCAGATACTTCCGTTGCCACAACGGTAGCCATCGAAACGGGCTATCGGTTTTTGCAGAAAGTAAAACGGGCAGACAATCCATATCAGGCAAATCATTTAACAGAGCAATTTATTACCATGCTGCAAACCACAACGTCAGCCGAAAGACTACAGTTGTTGTCTGAAACGCTCTACGATCTTACCCGGCGGTTTGGCAATTGGCGCATTCCCTGGGGCAAAATAAATCGTTATCAGCGGCCCGCCAACGGCATGTTTGATGATGCACAACCAAGCTCGCCCATCAGTTTTGCGGCTTCGGCTTTTGGCTCGCTGCCTGCATTTGTAACAAAACGCTTTCCCGGCACTGATAAACGCTATGGCTATTACGGTAATTCGTTTATCGCCTGCGTAGAGTTTGGGGGAAAAATCAAAGCCAAATCGGTTACCACCGGTGGGCAATCGTTCAACCCGCAATCACCGCATTACACCGACCAGGCGGAAATGTATGCAACGGGTAATTTTAAAGATGTACTGTTTTATAAAGAAGATGTACTGAAACATGCAGAGCGCACGTATCATCCGGGTGAGTGAATGGGCTTATTCGCCCGACAGCAAAGCGAATAAGGATGTGTTCAAATAAAAATTATCTCTACCTATCTTTTGTTTTTGCAGCAACTCTTTTTCAATCAATGCATCTAAGTAACGTGTGGCAGTGCGTGCGCTGATACGGAGGTCTCGTTCCAAAAATTCGATTTTTGTATATGGGTATTTAAACAAATTATTCAACAAATCCTGGCTGTACAGTTTTGGCAATTCATTTCTTATGGTTTGCTTGTATTGCTGCATCAGATTTTTAATATTTCCAATCAGCGTAATGCTTTTCAAAGCTGTTTTTTCTACGCCGTTTAGCATATACAAAATCCATTCTTCCCATTCATCTGTTTCTCTTACCTGCTGCAACAGGCGGTAATAATCGTTTTTATGTTGAATGATGTAGCGGCTTAAATACAGCACCGGCAAATGCAATAAACCTTTTTGCACGAGATATAATATATTGATGATTCTGCCGGTTCTGCCATTACCATCATAAAACGGATGAATGCTTTCAAACTGGTAATGAATGATTGCCATTTTTATTAGCGGGTCAACATCCATCATCTCATCATTGTTTATCATCATTTCCAAGTTCGCCATCAGAATGGTAATGGTTGCATTATCTTGAGGCGGTGTGTAAACAACTTCGCCTGTTTTATCATTCATTAGTTTCGTGCCTGGCAGCTTTCTAAAACCTGCATCATTTTGTTCAATGATAGCATGAATTTGAAGGATATGATTGTTGCTAAGAAAACCATGCTTCTTTATAAACCCGAAACCTGTTTTTAAAGCTTCGGCATACTGATGCACTTCTTTAGCAGCAGGCGATGCAAACTGACGCATCAGCAAGCTGCTTTGATACACTTCGGCAAATGTGCTAATGATATTTTCGATAGCAGAGCTTTCTCTGGCTTCACGCAAAGCAAGGGTTTCTGTCAGAATGTTTTCGTTAGGAATGCTGGTAATAACGCCTTTTAATTCAGCTAAAGCCTTGTGCGCCTGTACTACTTTGCGCAGCACTTGTTTCGTTTCTATCTCACGGGCAACAGGCAACGGTTTCAGCATTTTTTGTCTTATATAAGACAAACGTAGGACAAAAAATGCGTTTTTTGTCGTGTATCAGGAGAAAGCAGGACAAAAAGTAAAGTGTTAATTTCAATATCAGCCGCTCAGTTTCCTTTTGGTTTGGTGAATTGAATACAAGCCATTAAAACATACTTATTCGCGCCGCTTCTGTTTTTTGTTTTGCTTTTTTGACGAGATTCTTTTCTTCACTTATTGCAATGTATTGCTGCAGCCATTGGCTGGTTTGTCCTGATATAATTAAACCTAACCCTCAATTCTTTATTTGACTTCATCAATTGAGAAAGCAACAGCAAAAGAATCTAAATGTGAATTTGTATCAACAGAATATTTTGTAAAAAATATCATTTAGCGATAAAAATCTTCATAAGCTTCTTTCAGAGCCCTATTTAAAAGAACGAAGAAATAAAAAAGGGTAATGATTATGAAATAATTTGCTTTTCTAATCTTTTTTTTAATTAAAATACTAATGCTAACAATGCCTTCTTTGTAATCGATTTTATCCAGCGCAAAGCAAATAAATTTTACATAATCGTCCTGCATGTTACCGTTATGCCTTGCTGCTCCTGTACTTTTCAACTATGATGATGAACGCAGTTCCCAGCACATACATCAGCAAATCGTTCCAAGCAAAAGAAGTTCCGATGACGGCTCTTGCCAGCGCAGACTGTTCCCATCCCAATAGAAAAATCAAATGAAAGTATTGCCCGGTTTCTATTGCAAAAGCAAACAGCAAAACACCAATGGCAACGGGCAATACAGAAGCGTTTACAAAACTTCTGACAAAGCAATACAACAGCATTACAACCAAAAAATCACCAACATACGGTCGCACAAAAGCATCATGCACATATAGCGCAATCAGCACTTCTGTAATGAATAATAAAACGGCAATAATAAAGTAGCGAACACGGAATGTAAGCATCATTTTCTTTTATCACATTCCTTTATACACCACACCGCCCTTCATTACAAAAGCTACTTTACCCATTACATGTATATTCTGCATTGGGTCGCCGTCAACGGCAACAATATCTGCCCGCTTTCCTTTCTCTATCACGCCGGTTTCATCACCGATGCCAATGACGTCGGCCGCATTTACCGTAGCGGCTTGTATGGCTTCCAAAGCAGGCATACCGGCTTCGCTCATATATACAAATTCCATCCAGTTTTTGCCGTGCGCATACACGCCCGCATCGGTGCCGAATGCAATTTTTACACCCGCTTTGTATGCTTTGGCAAACGTATTTTGAATTACCGGACCTACCGCCCGCGCCTTACGCGCAATTACTTCGGGGAAATAGTTTGGCTTCAGGGCAGAATCGGCTACCGATTTACCGGCAATAATGGTCGGTACATAGTATGTGTTATGCGTCTTCATCAAAGTCATGTCTTCATCATTCATGTATGTGCCATGCTCTATGGAAGCCACACCAGCCAGCACCACGCGTTTTATGGCTTCGGCGCCATGCGCATGAGCGGCTACCTTCATGCCATAGTCTTTTGCCGTTTGCACAATGGCTCTTATTTCGTCTTCGGAAAACTGTGCGCCGGTACCGTCTTTTTCCAGACTAAATACGCCGCCCGATGCGGTTATTTTAATTAAATCGCTTCCCTCTTTATAACGTTCGCGAACGGCTTTTATACATTCATCTACACCATTGGCCACACCTTCTGTTACACCGGGGTCGCCCCTGAACTCATCATTCAAACCCGTTGTCGGATCGGCATGACCTCCGGTAGAAGCAATGATTTTGCCTGCGGTAAAGATGCGCGGACCAATTACCAAACCCTGATTAACAGCATTGCGCAGCGAAATGTTTACGCCAGTGCCGCCTACATCTCTTACCGTTGTAAAGCCTGCAAGCGAGGTTTTTTGCGCATAACCGATGGAACGGTAAGCATAATCGGCCGGGTTTAAACGGAAGCCATCTGCAAATTCTGTTGGGCTGGTTTCGCTTTCTAAGTGAACATGGCAGTCTATTAAACCAGGCATTACCGTTTTACTTTTCAGATCAATCACTTTGTCGGAAGCATTGGCCTGCATGTATCCTTTTGCTACATTGGCAATGATGCCGCTGTCCGCCACTATGCTCATGTCGGTCAGCATTTTTGCATTTTTTACATCTATTAATTTACCGCAGTAAATAATGGTTTTTTGCGCATGAAGTAATAACGAGCAGCTAAGAAGAAGAAAGAGAAAAAGGTATTTCATAGTGTTGGTTTTGTGCCGATGAAAATAAACAATTCAGTCAGTATTGTTTTTCTTTCCCTGTTTTTATCGTATTCCGCTGTTCGCTTTTTATAAATTACCGAACATTCGGTTGTGAAAGACTACATCATTATCAACGATTATCAAAGGCATGTAAAAACGAATACAAATATTCCTGTTCCTTATACCAACCGTTCTCTTTCTCCGGTTTATAATTTTCTTTCACCCACATAAAAGTTGCGCCGGAATACCCTTTCACCAAACTAAAATGTTTAGCGTTTTGGCAATCATTCTGTAAATATCTTTGCAGTCACCTATGGCAAAAATGAAACGCGAACAGCCGGTATTGGAAGATGAACAGATAGAAGTAATCGGCGCAAGAGAGCACAACCTGAAAAACATAGACATCAGCATTCCGAAAAACAAACTGGTGGTTTTTACCGGCGTTAGCGGCAGCGGCAAATCGTCTCTTGCCTTCGACACCATATACAACGAAGGTCAGCGTCGTTATATGGAAAGCTTCAGCGCATATGCGCGGCAGTTTATTGGCGATATGGAGCGACCGGATGTTGATAAAATCATCGGCTTAAGTCCGGTTATTTCCATCGAGCAAAAAACCACGGGAAAGAATCCACGCTCCACCGTTGGCACCATTACCGAAATATACGATTTTCTGCGTTTGTTGTTTGCCCGCATCGGCGAAGCGTATAGCTATAATACCGGAAAAAAAATGGTGAAGTTTAGCGAGGAAGAAATTTTACAAAACATCATTGAACGCTTCAGCGATCAGAAAATAACGCTGCTGGCGCCGCTGGTGCGCGGCAGAAAAGGTCATTACCGCGAATTGTTTGAAGACATCCGCAAACGCGGTTTTGTGAAAGTGAGAGTAGATGGCGAAGTAAAAGACATTACCCCGAAGATGCAGGTTGACCGTTATAAAATTCACGACATTGAAGTGGTGATTGATCGCCTGAAAGTAACGGATGATATGAAAGTGCGCCTTAGCCAAAGTGTGCAGCAAACATTAAAAACCGGCAAAGAGCTGATGTTTTTGCTGATAAACGACAGCGATAAACTGGTGCAATATTCCAAACAGCTTATGTGCGAAGACACGGGCATTTCTTATGAAGAGCCATCGCCAAACGCATTCTCTTTTAACTCGCCGTATGGCGCCTGCCCAACCTGCAAAGGACTGGGTTCGGTTTACACCGTAAGCCTCGACGAAGTGATGCCTGACAAAAATAAAAGCATTAAAGAGGGTGGCATTGCGCCGCTGGGCGAAGAACGCGAAGCGTATGTTTATAAAAACATCGCGCAGCTTGCCCGAAAAAACAAAATCAGTCTTGATAAACCGATTAAAGAGTTACCCGAAAAAGCCATCAATTATTTGCTGTATGGTAACGAAGAAGGCATAACGGCGGAAGACCTGGATTACAGTGTGCCTTACGATATGTATTCCGGCGAATTTGAAGGCATTATTCCAATGCTGAATCGTTGGTTTAATTCTTCTACCAGCACCGATAACATGCGAGAATGGGTAGAGAAATTTATGGAACTGAAAACCTGCCCCACCTGTTTGGGCACGAGATTAAAAAAAGAAAGCGCCTGGTTTCGCGTAGCTGAACAAAACATCGCTCAGCTTAGCGACAAGGATTTAGATAAATTGCTTACCTGGTTTACCGGCATTGAAAACAGGCTAAGTAAAAAGCAAAACCTGATTGCCAAAGACATCATGAAAGAAATCAGGGAACGGCTGCAATTTTTATTAGACGTGGGTTTAACGTATCTCACACTCAACCGTTCTTCCCGCACATTAAGCGGTGGCGAAGCGCAGCGCATTCGACTGGCTACGCAAATCGGCTCGCAACTGCAGGGCATTACTTACATATTGGACGAGCCTTCTATCGGCCTGCATCAGCGAGATAACCAGCGACTTATTTCGGCATTGCAAAACCTGCGTAACATTGGCAACAGCGTGCTTGTGGTAGAGCATGATAAAGACATTATGATGGCTGCCGATCACCTCGTGGATATTGGTCCCGGTGCAGGCAAGCACGGCGGCGCCATCGTGGCTGCGGGCACACCAAAAATGGTACTTAAATCCGGCTCGGATACGGCACAGTATTTAAGCGGCAAAAAATCAATCGCCATTCCCGCAGAACGCCGGCAAGGCAATGGAAAAAAATTAGAATTAAAAGGCGCAGATGGTAACAATTTAAAAAATGTAACCGCCACATTTCCGCTGGGGAAATTCATTGTTGTTTCGGGCGTAAGCGGCAGCGGCAAGTCAACCTTAATCAACGAAACCTTATACCCGTTGTTGTCTCAGCATTGTTATAAATCGCGCAGGGCCGCGTTGCCGTATAAAGACATAAAAGGACTTGAACATATTGATAAAGTAATTGAAATAGATCAGTCGCCCATTGGCAGAACGCCACGCAGCAACCCGGCAACGTATTGCGGTTTTTTTACCGATATACGAACCTTATTCGCCGCCATTCCGGAAGCCAAAATACGCGGTTATAATGCCGGTCGTTTTTCGTTCAATGTAAAAGGCGGCCGCTGCGATGTGTGCGAAGGCGGCGGTATGCGCGTGATAGAAATGAATTTTTTGCCTGATGTATATGTGCATTGCGAAAAATGTAACGGCAAACGCTATAACCGCGAAACATTAGAGATCAGGTATAAAGGAAAATCTATTTCCGACGTGCTGAACATGACGGTGGATGAAGCGGTAGAATTTTTTCATGCGGTGCCTTATATCTATCGAAAAATTAAAGTGCTGCAGGATGTTGGCCTGGGTTATATTACATTAGGGCAATCGGCCGTAACGCTGAGCGGCGGTGAAGCGCAGCGCGTAAAACTGGCTACGGAATTGGCTAAAAAAGATACCGGCAAAACGTTTTATATTTTAGATGAACCTACTACCGGACTGCATTTTCAGGACATTCAGCATTTGCTGGATGTATTGAACAAACTGGTTGACAGAGGCAATACCGTATTGGTAATTGAACACAACTTAGATGTAATTAAAGTGGCAGATTACATCATTGATCTGGGACCGGAAGGCGGCGGCGGCGGCGGCAAAATTTTATTTACAGGCACACCCGAAGAAATGGTTACGAACACAGAGAGCCACACGGCGCCTTTTGTAAAAGCGGAGCTGGGACTGTAAGGGAAGATAGGGTAACTTAAAAAAACCTTTATCTGCAATTTTTATATTACAAAATCGTTTTTAAGGAAACCATTTTTTTCTTTGTATGAAACCAATATTTATTCTCTTCCTTTCTTTCTTGGCTCTTATTTCTTGTAATAAAAATCACGATGCTCCTTCAAATTCTTCTGCTACCGATTCTTTAAAAGTCGGATTGATTGCTTATTATCCTTTCAACAACAATGCAAACGATGAAAGCGGCAATCAGTACAATCTATCTGTACATGCAGCTTTACCCGACACAGACCGATTTGGAAACGCTGGAAAAGCTTATTACTTTGATGGTATTACTGCAAGAATGGATATCCCTGATTTATTAAAATCAGACACGTTAAGAGAAATGACGATTTCTTTTTGGGTGAAGCAAAAGGCACAGGGCGGCGATGTATTATCGTTTCTTCCGCTTATTAAAGGACCAATAGAATCAAACAGAGTTTCAGTTTATGTAAATTCATCCGACTCGAATATTTATTGGTTCGAAACCATATTTCTTACCTCAATTACCGATTACCAATTCACATATTCAAGCTCTCCCAGCTACTTTAATAAGCCTGCAAGCCAATGGGTGTATTACGTATGGATACAACATTACACTACACAATACCAGCATCCATTTTACTTTTATACGCATTACCAGAATAATACAAAATTCAATCTTCAGGAATCATCATCTCAAAATGATCCTTCAACTGTTTCATTAAGTCATGGCGGCGCTGTAGGATGCAATGTTTATTGGCAACCTGATGATCAAGTCAGCTATAGTCATTACTTTCAGGGAAGCATAGATGACATCAGAATTTATAACAGAGCGCTGTCTGATGAGGAAGTAAAAAAGCTATATGAATTAAAAAATTAAAGAATCAATCAACAAAGAGGCTGCCCTTTTGAGACAGCCTCTTATTATTTGTGCATTGTATTTCAATAATAACGACTTGCATTGAAATGATTTTTTTAAACACCAGAATTTACAAAATAACATTCCATTTGCTTTTGTCTTTTAACAACCGTTCGCGCAGTAAACGTACCGGTGGCATACCATTCTCCATTATTTTATCATTAAAATCTTTGAGCGAATATCGCTTACCCTGTTGCTGCAGGTAATCGTTTCTATGCTTTAAAATTTTCACTTTACCTAAGCTGTGAAACAAATAACCCGGATCAAATGAGCCGCCTAATGCTTCCTGGTACAATAGCTTCTAGCCCTGGTACCAGTTGTTCATAAAAAACTGGCCGCCTTCTTCTACTGTTACGCCCTTGCAATGTATTTTAATGGTGCTACACAAGCGGCATAAGCGCAGCAAAGCATCATCCGATTGCGCCATGCAATACTGCCATGCAATACTTCACAGCCGTTACCATATCGCCGGTGTTGCCAAAGCCTTACAGCAGTTGCCACAGTTTCAAAGTATGATAGTTGCAAGAAGGTAAATGTAGGTAATATGAAGATAAAGAAGCCGTGTTAGTTAAAAAACAAACACTGTGTTTTACTGATCTTGCAGCCATAAAAATCCATAGCCATCAAGGGTGTTGTTTTTATCTGAATCTGATACGCCCGTATTTTTTGAAGATGAAAGTATTGTTTGATAGGACTGCTTTTCGGGCAGAACAACGGTTTGCTTTGCCTCGCTGAAATTATGTAAAATCATTACCGTTTTGCCTTGCCACTGATAGCGCATACAAAGTACATTATCTGATTTTACATCAACTATATCCCAGTTTCCATAACTGATTTGCGGTACGCTTTTGTGAATTTCAATGGCATGTTTAATAAACGATAACAACGAATTTGCATCGTGCTTTTCTTCCAGCACATTTACGTTTTTATAAGTAAATTTTCCCGTGTCTATTACAGGCTTAACGGTAACCGCTGCGGTTGAAAAACCAGCATTCGCGCTGCTGTCCCATTGCATAGGTGTTCGTATGCTTTCGCGTTCGTTTAAAGCGAGATTGTCTCCCATACCAATCTCTTCACCATACCGGATAACCGGCGTACTCGGCAGCGATAGTAATAAGCTGTAAGCCATTTTTTCCATCGCAGCATTGTTAAGCATGGGCGCCAGCCGGCGGCGAATGCCACGGTCATACAACTGCATATTTTTATCAGGGCCCATTCTTTTATACACTTCTTCGCGCTCGCTTTTACTCAATCGTCCCAGATCTATTTCATCGTGATTGCGGAGAAACTGTCCCCACTGCGATTGCTGCGGAATGTCTTTGGTATCTTTCAGTGCCGAAACAAGCGATTGTATTTCGCCCGTAGTCAGTGAATAAAACAAATGCTGGTTTACCCAGAAATTAAACATCATGTTGATGCGCCCGCCATTATCGCCGTAGTAATCCTTGTTTTTTTTCGGGTCAACGTTGGCTTCGCCCAATATCACGGCGTCTTTGCGCAGCGACTGCATATAATTGCGCATGTCGTTAATCAGCTGAAATTGAAGCGGAAACGCATCGCCTTTTGTTTGCGGCACTTCAATTACAAACGGAACGGCATCCATGCGAAAGCCCGACATGCCTTTTTCGAGCCAGAATTTTATAATGCTTTTTACCTCGTTCTGCACGGCGGGGTTTTGCATATTTAAATCGGGCTGAAATTTATAAAAGCGATGGTAATAATATTCTTTCGCTATCGAATCGTAACTCCAGATTTCTTTCTGCACGCCGGGAAACACCATGCCCACATCATAATTATCAGGCTTCTCTTTACTCCATACATACCAGTTGTGCCGGGCAGAATTTGTATCCTTTTCCGCCTCCTGAAACCACCGGCAACTGTCTGATGTATGATTGACCACCAGATCCATAATTACGCGGATGTTACGGGCTTTAGCTGCCTGCATAAACGCTTCAAAATCCTGCATGGTGCCAAGGTGTTTGTCCACGCCGTAAAAATCCGATACATCATAACCGTCATCCAAATTGGGTGTTGGCTGAAACGGCGCGAGCCAGATGAGGGTAAAACCCATAGAATCTATATAAGAAAGCTGTTGCGTTAAGCCTTTAAAATCGCCGATGCCATCACCATCGGCATCTTTGTATTTTTCAACATCAATGTTATACATTACGCTGCGCTTATACCACCAGGTTTGCGAAGAATCAACCGGAATTCCGGCATTTGCCATGTTAGTTTTTTCAGGGAAAAAAGATGATTTTTTTATAAATAAATAAACCGCGGCTATTACGATAATAAGAAGCGAAATGATGATGATACCTCTGTTTTTCATTGGTTACGATAATGCGAGTGAATGATGAAATATAGCAGCCTCTTTTGCAAAACGACTGCCAATAACGAAACAGTAACGATTACAGAAAGTTATTGCGTGGTTGTTGTATCGGGATAAGCAGTTTTGTAACGACCTGTAAAATATCGCTTCAATACTTTCACCTGCAGGTTGCCCGTTTTCACCGTTATCAGTTTATAATCTCTGAATTGATTTTTCTTATCCAGAAAACCAATGATGCACGATTGTTCGTCTTCGCCGTCTTTTATAACGATGCGCGGTCGGATGCCGAAGTTGGGAATGTGCAACGTATCCGGCTCATCCAAAAATTTATATTTCATTTTCATGATGAACTGAAACGTCAGTTGGGTTTCATACACCTTCACTTCCAGCTTTTCGCCTTTTGATGAGATGTATGTTGCAACCGGCATTTTGCTTATGCTGTCGCGCAGTTCCGGTATGGTATCATTGGTAACTAATGTTTTGGTTTCATTTGTGTCTTCGCCGGCAAGCGTATCGGATTGGCAGGCAGATAAACAGAACAGCAATAAAAACAGACAGTTATACTTTATCATCATTTCCGGTATTGATTTCTTTTGAAATCATAGTGTCCGCAGACAGCGCAGACTGGCACAGAACAAAAACAAATAATCTGCGTTCATCTGCGGGAGAATATTAAAAATGCGGCACAACCTGATTTCCAAAACATGATGTTGCAAAAATAACTTTAGAAACAAAATGGCGCAATGGCGTGAATGTTGTTTTGTTATCAACCTTATTCTTTATCTTATGTCACAAGCGATAGATACAACATCATTACAAAGCAAAACCATTGTGATCACCGGCGCATCAAGCGGTGTTGGGCGCGCTGCCGCCCTTGAATTTGCGAAGCACAGAGCCACTTTGATATTAGCGGCGCGTGGCGAAAAAGCCTTGTACAGCGCAGCCGAAGAATGCAGGGAATGGGGCGCAAAAGCCATTGCCGTAGTTACCGATGTTACCAATGCACATGCGGTGAAAGAACTGGCCAAGGCTGCCATAGAACATAGCGGTAAAATTGATGTATGGATTAACAATGCCGCCGTTTTAGCCGCCGGTGATTTTGAGAAAACGCCGGTGCATGTGCACACCCGGGTGATAGAAACCAATCTGCTTGGTTATGTGCATGGCGCCCATGCGGTGCTGCCATACTTTATTAAACAAGGCTTTGGTATTTTGATTAATAATATTTCTGTTGGCGGCTGGGTTCCCATTCCGTTCGGCGTAGGTTATGCGGCAAGCAAGTATGGCATCCGCGGTTTTTCGGAGGCGTTACGTGGCGAACTGGCAATTTATAAAGACATTCATGTATGCGATTTATTTCCCGCATTTTTAGATACGCCGGGCACCCAACATGCCGGCAATTATACGGGCGTTGTGTTAAAACCCGCGCCTCCGGTTTACGACCCGCAGAAAGTAGCGAAAGCGATGGTAAAACTGGTCCTCAATCCGAAAGACGGAACAACGGTGGGAAGCGTTGCCACGTTCTTGCGCCTGGCTCATTTTCTATCGCCAAAGCTGACGCGAAATTTCACCGCTTTGTTTATGAAAACTTATTTCAACGAAGCCAACAATATACCCGTTACCAGCGGCAATGTATTTGAGCCGGTTGAATACGGAACAAGCATTTACGGCGGATGGAACCCGCCGGCTGATGCGGCGGTGCGCAATAAAAGATTGGCTGTTGCCGGATTGTTGTTTGCGGGCGTTACCGCGGGTTTATGGATGATGAGCGGGAAGAAGAAATAAGCTATTAGCGGTCAGCTAGTAAACAGTGAGATGTGAAAGGTGAGACATGAGAAATTGAGTAATAAAGCTATATAAAGTCTCCGGACTTCGTATAACTTTATGTTCAACAAAGTCTGAGACTCGCAAGAACATAGTAGATGCGAAGTCTCCAGACTTCGCACAGCGATTGCATTAGCTGACAACTGAAAGCTGACAACTAAAAGCTTAATTCTAACGGCAATCTTACTTCGGCTTTTGTACCTTCCGTTAAATCGAACATCGTGATGGCAGCGTTGGTTTTTTTCAGCTTGTTGATAATTTCAATACGGGCGCCGGTAATTTTTAAACCAAAAGATTTTCTTTCGTTTTCACTCGTTTGTTTTTTGTACGATTCAGCCATTTTTCTGCCGATACCATTGTCTTCTACGGAGCAAATGAGCATATTGTTTTCTTGCTGAATACAGATAATGATTTTACCATCGCCGTTCTTCTTTTCTAATCCATGCTTAATGCTGTTTTCAACAAAAGGTTGCAGGAGGAGCGGCTGAATTAAAGTATTGTCTTTGTCAATATCATCAGCCACTTTTATTTCATAAGTAAACTTATTTTCCATACGTAAAGCTTCCAACTGCATGTATGATTCCAGGGCTTGTAAATCATCAGATAAACTCACTTCTTTTTGTTCAGAATTCTTAAGAACCGAACGCATTAAATTGGCGAATTTGATCAGGTATTCATCTGCTTTTTGCATATCGTTCTTAATCATATAATTGCTGATCGAGTTGAGTACATTAAAAATGAAATGCGGGTTCATCTGCGCGCGCAACGCTTTCATTTCGGTGTCAGTAATTTGTTGTTTAAACCTTATATCACGATTTCGTTTATAAAAAGCAAAGCCACCTAAGCCGGCTAAGAATAAAAACCCGGCGCCAGCCATGGTTGCATTTCTTATGATGCGCTGCTTTTGAATTTGAGCGTTGGCAAGCGCTTGTTGTTTATCAGTAACAGCTTTAATAGAATCTTGCGTCTTACTAAATTGATATTGCATTTCGAGGCGGGTGATATTGTCTTTTGTTTTATCATTAAACATGCTATCCTCTATAACCCTGGCTTGCTTGCTCAGATCTAATGCTTTTTGATAATCTTTTTGTTTTTCGTAGAAATTACTTAAATAATCTAAAGCTATTGCCTGTCTGTCCAAAGCACCCATTTCTTTTGCCAATGTCAGACTTTGATTCAAATAAGAAAGCGCTTGTTGTTGCTGTTCTTTTAAGGTTATTGAAGATTGACTGGAAAGATGTTGAGATGTTTTTGCAAACACATCACCCAATTCAGCTAATAAGTAGGCGGTGTTGTTTTTATCACCAATTTTTTGGGCTGTTGCTAAAGCTTTTTTGTAAAAAGCAATGGCATTGGGATAGTCGGATGTATTTTTATAAACATCTCCCGCATTTCCTAAAGTTTCTTCTACTGTTTGTACGTTACCAGCAACATTGCCAACGGATATGGCTTGCTGATAATAATAGAGTGCTTGTTGATAGTCTTCTTTATCTGCCGATATTTGCCCCAATGCAGAAAGCAGGGTAGCTTCGTCTCGTTTATTTCCTGTTTGAATACAATTGTTTAGAGCCTTTTGATAATACGCTTCTGCTTTGTCGGTTTGTTTTAATGCTCTGTATGTTAAACCCGCCTCTCCATAAACATTGGTAAGATTCATTTTGTTGCTTGATTTTTCTGCAAGATAAATAGCTTTTAAATCGTAGGTAAGTGCTTCCGGATAATTTGAGATGGCTCGGTAAACCAAGCTTACATTATTAATAGCAGCAAGAATTTGACCTGTATCTTTAACGCTCTCTGCTATCCGAAGATTTTTTGAATATGTGCTTAATGCACGTGCATAATCAGCCGTGTATAATTGAATAATAGCAATGCTGTTCAAAGCGGAAAACACACCGTGCTCATAATTATGCTTTTCAAATAGTTGCAAAGCTGTTTTCAGCATCAGTAAAGCCGAATCATATTTCCCTTCATTCATGTAATTGTTTCCTTTGCTGCTAATGAATTTTCCAAGCCACAATTCATTTTCTAATTTTCGGGAAATCTGAATGCCTTCATTACTTTTTATAATGCCTTCACCTGGATTGGTAGACTGGTATACAGCAGAAATATTGTACAATAAATTCAACCTAACCGTGTCTTCCTGCGGATGTATCTTCAACTCCTTCAACAGGCTATCTAATTCTTTTTGCTGGGCTTTACACTGGGTAATAATCAATACAATCAACAGCAGTAACATTTTTTTCATGAGGTAAGCGTTTGTTTATAGGTTTTGATTTCAGCGAAAAGATAAAACACTTTACAGTTTTCACAAATTTTCGGGCAAAAAATAAATCATCACAAGCAGATAATCAATGGTGCTTGACTTCGCTTAAAAGCCGGTTTAAGTTTACACCATCATTCAAACCAGGATTATGAAAAAGCAGTTTACGCTGTACATAACTAACGTGATGTATATTTTAACCCTTATCCTTTTTTCCTGCAGAAAAAAAATTTTATGCGCTTTTTTGCTGCTTATTTCAATAATGAGTGCAACGGCTCAAAAAACGAAAGTTGAAAAAACGGAACAAGTATGCACGGGGTTAGAGGCTTCGCAAAAACCATTGGTGGCAGTAATGCCTTTTAAAATAGGAGCTTCAAACACCCGGCGGGAAGTAGGTAGCGGAATGACGGATGTAATGATGGATGCCCTGCTGAATTCGGGCTGCTTCCAGGTAGTGGAAAGAGACAGGCTGGATGATATTATGAAAGAGCAGGGTTTGGGTGAATCTGGTGCAGGCGATGACAACTCGTTTGCACAGGTAGGTAAGCTTGCCGGTGCACAAATTCTGGTGTTTGGCACCATTACCGAGTTTACCGAAAAAGAGTCGGGCGGCAAAGGCTTTGGTTTGGGCAGAGCAGCAGGTAAACTTGGTATTGGTGGAGTAACAGCCACTACTTCCCAGGTAGGTTATACGTTACGGTTTGTAAACCCGTCATCCGGCGTGGTGCTTGGTTCGCAATCTTTCTCAAAAAACAAAACGGCTGTTGGCGCTGCGGCTACCACCTGGAGCCGGCATGGCGTGGGTGGCGGCAGCTTTTATACAAGCAAATCTATGCAGCAAGCCCTTGATGAATCTTTAAGAGAGGCGGTTGCCTACATGAGCCAAAACAAAAGCGCTTATGTGAGCGTTGCCGGTAACACAAATTCTTCTGCTACCGCCACTTCTGCGGCTAACAAAAGCAGCAGCAATTTTAATAAAAGCAACTGCCCTTTGCTGGCGGCGGCACAAAAACCGAAGATCATGGTAATTATACCTGAAGAACATGTTTCGGGTGCGGGCAGCCATTATGACCCTGCAAGGTATAACCGGATTGCGATTGATATAAACCGGTACAGTTACAATGATTTCAGCCAGTACGAAGCCATGCCACCCACACAGGCAGGCGAAACTGAAATTTCAAAAAAGCTGCTGGAAGCCGGCTTCCGGTTGGTGGATGAAAATCAATTTTTAAAATTAAAGAACGACCCAACCCTGCAGGATGCATTTAATAATCCTGCTGATGCTTCTAAAATAGCTGCCCGCTACGGTGCTGATATTTTGATTATAGGAGAAGCGTTTAGCGAATACTCGCATAAGCAAAACAACATGTCATCGTGCCGCGCAAGAATAGAGGTGAAAGCGGTAATGGCAGGCAATGCAGAAATGATAGCCACCAATTCGTTTAATGGATCTGGCTTAGATGCTACAGAAGTGATTGCGGGTAAAAATGCGATTGCCAAGGCAGGTGCACAAATAGCTGATTACTTTATGGCGCAGTTCTGTTCTAAAAGCGATGACATTATCAATGGCATGGGCTTGCCAAAAAGCAAGGGTAACAATGCCGGTACCAGTACAACAGAAACCGACATCCAGTTTAATCATGTTGATTATACGACCGCTTCTACGCTGTCGGATATGATGAAAGCGGCAAGTGGCGTGTCAAGCGTGGAAAAATTATCCTTTCAAAATAAGGTTGCCAAGTTCAGAGTGGTGCATTCCGGCGATACCGATTCGTTTATTCAAAGCCTCGTAAAAAATAATAAGAATATAAAGCTTGATGTGCAAACAGTTGAAGAGAACGCTGCCAATATTAATGTGCAGTGAGGGAAAGATGTAACCCATTCATGCTCTACATAACAAGTCAATCGCTGTCTTACAATAACACTTCCTCTTTTTTAATCAATAAAAACAATCATTATGAAACAGACACATTTACTCTTTATGGCAGCTTTACTGGCTGCTGTTTTTTTAACCCAACAAGCCAATGCAAACATCTGGCGGGTGAATAACAAATCCAACTATAACGGCACAACGTTATATGGAGATAATTTGGGCGGAACCGCAGCTTATCCTGTATTTAACCAAATACAGCAGGCGCATGACTTTACAATAGTAAACGCCGGCGATACAATTTATGTAGAGGGTTCTATTGCAACTTATTCGAGAGCTACTATAACTAAAAAATTGGTTATTATAGGCACTGGTTATTTTTTAACAAGCAATCCTAAAACAAGTAGTAACAAAGTTGAATCTAAACTTAGCCAGATAACCTTTAAAGCAGGTTCAGACGGTTCACAACTAATAGGTTTGGACATTATTAGTACGGGTGATGGCAGCGATGCAACAGTATATATTTATGTAAATGGCATAATTATTAAACGATGCCGTATTGAGCAGCGTGTTTGGTTCAATACTAGTTTGACTGACGTATATATTCTTGAAAACTTTTTCTCAAATACACAAACAACAAATGCTTTATCTACAAATGGTGATGGCGGTTTTGTTCCTCCTACCGATATAATTTTCAATAACAATATTTGTCAGAAAACTTTAGTATGGAACAACGGTAGTACACTTTGGCCTATTATACAATGCAACAATAATATTTTTGACGGACCCGATAACTTATCGACTCCTAATCTTCAGTTTGCGGCAAGCGACTTTAAAAATAACATATTAATGGCTACTAACGCAAAAGTTAGCATTACTGCGGCGGACAGTGTTATTGCTTATAACATAGGTACCCAATCAACACAGTTTGGAACAAACAATCATAATCTTGTAGTTCCGGCTATTACTTCACTCTTTGCACCTTCTTCTTCGCCCGATGGCATGTATCAAATAGCAAGTGGTTCTGCTGCAAATAACAGCGGCTCTGACGGCACCGACCGCGGTGCATTTGGTGGCGTTGCGGTTACCGACCGTTATACACTTTCAGGTTTAGCTGCTATACCCGTTATTTATTCCATCACTACGCCCGGCGCAACGGCAACTGATTCGTTATCGGTAACTATTGGGGCACGAACCATTAAATAAACCACCATGAAAACAATTTTAATACTTCTGTTTACAGCGGTAAGTATGGCTGCGCTTGCGCAGAATGCCACCGTTGTACAGTTAGAATATTTTTTTGATAGCGACTATGGCATTGGCAACAACACAGTGCTAAATGTAACGCCTGCTGCAGACGGCACGTTTCCTTTTACGGCAAAGATTACGGGTCTTACGGTTGGTTATCACAAGCTATACATCCGCACTAAAGACAGTAATGGCAAGTGGAGTTTCACGGCGAAAAGAAATGTGGAAGTGTTTACGCCCGATGCCAAAGTAACCCTTGTAAGCGGCGAATATTTTATTGATGCCGATCCTGGTTTTGGCAATGCAATGCCTGTTATTGTTTCATCTCCAGATTCTATGATCCTGCAAAGTTTTACGGCAGCCACCTCAGGCTTGCCGGTTGGCTATCACAAACTATATGGAAGGTTTAAGGATAATCTTGGCAGATGGAGCCAAACCTTTCGCAGAAACATAGAAGTGTATAAAAACGATACGAATTACATCACCAAAGCCGAATACTTTTTTAAAACAGACAATGGTTATGGCAACTGTTCAACCGTGCTGTTATTGCCTCCGGCAACAGATGGCTCTTATTCATTCAACATACCATTGAGCGATTTTCCTGCCGGTGCTGATACGCTGTTTATAAGAGTTCAGGATAGCAGCGAATACAAATGGTCATTAACTGTTCCGGTAGAAACATCGGGTGTATTGCCACTTACGCTTCTCAATTTCGATGTTGCAAAGCAGGGAGCAACAGCACAATTGAGCTGGCAAACTGCAAACGAAGTCAACACGTCATATTTCGACATACAGCGCAGTACAAACGGGATTGATTTTACAACCATAGGAAAGGTAACCGCCAAAGGAAACAGCGGGATAAATAACAATTATTCGTTTGCCGATGATGTATCAACAGCGGCAACTGGCAAGCTGTATTATCGCTTGAAAATGGTGGATAAAAACGGTACTTTTTCTTATAGCCGCATTGTGTATATTATAGTTGATGATGGAGGAGTGCACATAACAATATTGCCGAATCCTGCCCATGATTATTTCATCATTAGTAACTATGAAAATGCAGAAACAAGTAAGGCTAACATTGTAGTAAGAGACTTACAGGGACGAACCTTGATTACCCAACACTTCACAACCGCAGCACAACAAAAAGTGAATACATCAGCCCTATCAAAAGGTATGTATTGGGTAAGCATTGTTACACAAACTAAAACGCAAACCACTAAACTCCTGATTAAATAATCCCAATCCTGCCTTGCTGATTTGACAAATCAGCAAGGCTTTTTTTAAAAAGTAATCATAGAGTTTGTTCGCGTTACAGCATCGCCAATCGTTTTAAAAATTCATCTTTCCTTCTTGTTGACACTTCAATTTCAGAATCATCGCTCATACACACTACACCGCCTTTTCCTTTATTGTAGCGTTTGATGTAAGCCAGATTGATAAGATGCGAGTTGTGAACGCGGAAGAAGTTATAATCGCTCAGCAATTCTTCAAACTCTTTGAGCGTTTTAGCTACTGTTATTTTTTGTTCGTTTTTTAAGTAGAGCGTGGTGTAGTTGATATTGCTTTCACAACGGATAATGTCGTTAACAGGAAGAAAGATAAAGCCATTCACGGTTGGTATGCTAATGCGCTTTGAGGCTGCGTCTATGTGTTTCAGATTGTGAAACAGAACGTCAAATTTCTTAGCAAGATCATCTTTGGAAATCCTGGTTTTCAGTTTGTCAATAGCAGCTTTTAATTCGTCATTGTCAATGGGTTTCAGTAGATAATCCACCGCGCTGAACCTGATAGCCTGAATGGCATATTTTTCAAAAGCGGTGGTGAAAATAACAGCAAAACCAAACTCATTAAAATGTTTCAATACATCGAAGCCGGTTTTATTGTTGAGGTGAACATCCAGGAAGATAAGGTCAGGTTTTAGTTGCTGAATAGCCGCTACACCTTCTTCCACCGATTGAATAGAAGAAAGCAGTTGTATCGAAGACTTGTAATGTTGCGCCAGCAGGTAGCTTAACCTGTCTATGCAGTGCTGCTCATCATCAATAATAATTGCTTTGATCATTCGGGTACTTCAAATGAAATGCAATATAAGATGATTGGAATAGAAATTTATACTTGGTTTTTTATGAAACAGCACACTGGCTGTGCGAAGTCTCCGGACTTCGCATTTACTATGTTCAACCGAGTCTAAGACTCGAAAGAACATAAAGCGTACGAAGTCCGGAGACTTCGTACAGCCTGCAGTTTTATTCTGTTCGCAAACTTTTTACCGGGTTCATCATGGCAGCTTTGATAGCTTGAAAACTAACCGTTGCTAACGCGATAACGATAGCAACAATGCCTGCGATGGCAAACATCCACCAAGAAAGGCTGATGCGGCTTTCATAATCCTGCAGCCATTTGTTCATTGCCCACCAGGCAATGGGCGAAGCAATGACAATGCTGATAATAACCAATTTCACAAAATCTGCCGATAACAACTGTACAATATTTTTAACGCCTGCGCCCAACACTTTGCGAATACCGATTTCTTTGGTGCGTTGCTGCACAATCAGCGCCACCAGACTAAACAAGCCGGAACAGGCAATGGCAATCCCTAATGCCGCAAAAATGCCGAAGAACTTGGCGAGGCGTTGTTCAGAATCGTAGAGGCTTTGAATTTTTTCATCAACAAAGGAAAACTGAAAGTTTTTTCCCGGATAATGTTTCTGCCATATCGTTTCAATGTTAGTCAATGTTTTCTGAATGTTGTTTGGGTTGATTCTGACGTATGTATTGCCAGATATAGATTGATGAGCGCGCAATACAATGGCCGGATTTTTTTGCTTCAGAGACAAGCCTTTGAAATCATCAATAACGCCAATAACGGTTCCCTGTAAGGCGCCGAGCTTTACAACCTGCCCTACATAAGGTTTTGGTAACCTGATAAGTTCAGCCGTTTTTTTGGTGATGATCATAGATTGAGAACTAGATATATTCATCGATTCGTCTCGCGATAACCTACCTTTTTTCTTTTGCAATTAATCTTCTATTTCATCTGGCTGCAATCTGTCAGCAGCATAAGCAGGCGAAAAATCTCTTCCTGCTATGGTGGTTATTTGCATCGTTTTAATAAAATCAAAATCAGCATCTATAAAAGCGAAATTCCATTCCTGCGTTGTGTCGGCATCACTTGTCATACTGGAACTTGGACCATAACGTTCCCCAATATTCAATCCTGCTATTGATACGTTGCTGATGTCTTTATTGGATAATAAATCTTGCTTAAAAGCTTCTATGGCATGGGTTTCTCCTGAAGTATAAGGCAATACCAGCAAATGTTCTTTGTTGAAACCCAGGTTTACATGATTCACATATTGCAACTGCATTTGCACAATAAGGGTTGCAATAATTAATACAATGGATATAACAAACTGAAGCACGATGAGACTTTTTCGCAAACCCAAGCTGATATTGCTTTTGCCACCTTTTAAGACGTTCACCGGCTGTAACCTTGATAAGAAAAAAGCAGGATACAAACCGGATAATAAACCGGCAACAATACTGATGAGCAACAGGATAAAAATGGTTTGCAGGTTGAGTAAATCAATCGGTACAGTCTGCAATTGTAGGAGGCTTGCGAAGTAGGGCCAAAGCAGTTTGGCAAGCACTATCGAAAATGGAATTGTAATGAAAAAAAACAGGAACGATTCAGCCAAAAACTGTAATGCCAGCTGCCCGCGACCGGCTCCCATTACTTTACGCACACCTACTTCGCGCGTACGTTGCAGCGAGCGCGCGGTAGTGAGGTTCATGTAATTGATGCAGGCAATGAACAGAATGAAAAATGCGATGGCAGAAAAAATATAAACATATTTGATGTCGCTGTTACTAAGTGTGTCGTCGGGAATATTGGAATGTAAATGAATGGATTGCACCGGCTGAAAGGCAAGGGTAACATCATCGGGAAAATCGTATTTTTTGTAAAGCTGCGGCAGTAGTTTTTGTAAGTGAGCCATGCTGTTGCTTTTGTTTAATAAAATATATTCCGGTTGCGCTGAATAACCTCGCATATTTAATATTTTGGTGGTAATACTAACACTCACGATTGCATCCACAACACCCAAATGCGTGTTGGGCGGAAAATTCTTAAAAACACCGGTGATTATTTGATCGCTTCCATATTGATTTGATAGGGTGAAGCCAACCGGATTTGTATCGCCAAAAAACTTTTTAGCGGTGGTTTCAGAAATAGCCACAGAGCCGATCGTGTGAAGTGACGAAGCATTGCCGAAAACAAAAGGCAGATTAAAAACTTTAAAAAAATCAGGTGTGGCAATAACAGATGATACGGTAAGTGTCTTATTGCTACTGCTTTTAAACTCGTTGTCCCATTTACGAAAAGAAGTAAAGGCAACAACTTCAGGAAACTCGGATACCAATGTTTTGCCTAAAGGAGCAGGTACAGAAACCGATTCTTTTTTAGTACCAAATACATTTTTTACTGTTACCAGCCGATATACGTTCGGCGCGTTGGAATAGGTTGTGTCATACGATAACTCATAGCGCATATAAGCTACTACCATCAGCACGCTGGCAAAGCCAACGGCTAACCCGATTAAATTGACCAGTGCATAATTGCGGTCTTTCCAAAAATTGCGCAGCGCAATGGTGATGTAATTTTTATACATAAGGCAATCGTTTTACTATTCGTCTTCATAAGCATTCGGCATAATATGCTAAGGTGATATAATTTTTTATAACAGTAAGTAAGCCAATGTGCAGTTGGCTTATTACGGCTCGAAGATTATCTTACGCTGTACGAAGTCTCCGGACTTCGTATATGCTATATTCAAAAGAGTCTCAGACTCGCAAGAACATAAAAAGTACGAAGTCCGGAGACTTCGTACAGCCGTTGTTTTGCAAAATATACTTAGTATTTCTTTGTGTTCTTTGTGCCTTTGTGGTTTAAGTTCATTCGGTTCGTAAACTTTTTATTGGGTTCCTCATGGCAGCTCTGATTGCCTGAAAGCTTACGGTTGCCAATGCAATAACGATGGCGATTATGCCCGCAACGGCAAACACCCAGACATTGATACCTATCCGATAAGCAAAGCCCTGCAGCCATTTGTTCATCGCCCACCACGCGATGGGTGAAGCAACAACAATGGCAATCAGTACCAGTTGTAAAAAATCTTTCGTTATTAATTGCACAATGCCGGTAACGCTCGCTCCTAACACTTTGCGTATGCCTATCTCTCTCACTTTTACCTGTGCTGTATAAGTAGCCAGACCGAACAATCCAAGGCAGGAAATAAATATGGCAATGCCTGCAAACACATTAAACAAAGTGCCTGCCTGCTGGTCGGTCTGGTATTTTGCTTCGAACGTTTTGTCTAAAAAATAGTAACTAAAGGGCGCTCCGTCTCCATATTTTTTGTACTGTTTTTCAACCGCCGCAATCGCCTGCTGTGCAGTGGCGCCGTTAGTGCGCACATACAAAATATTTTTATTGTCCCAGTTGGTAAAAAATATCAGAGGAGCAATTTTTTCTTTAAGAGACTGGAAATTAAAATCTTTTACTACGCCCCGAATGGTCCCGGCAACGTTATGAAACGTTATTGGCTGCCCGGTATATGGCGGTTTCAGATTCATTTGTTTTACAGCTGTTTCATTTAAAATATAATAGGCGCTATCGGCAGGTGTGTTGGTAAAATTCTCTCCTTCTAAAAATTTTATTTTCAAGGCTGGAATCAAATCATCATCGGCAGAAATTTGAGTAATCATCATATTGCTGTTTGCCGGTTTTTTTGCCCATTCCAAGTCGCCGGATGACGAGCCGATATTTGTAAAATCATAAACATCAGAAACAGCAACATTCGTAATACCTGTTTGTTTTTTCAACTCTGTTTTTACAGCTTCCAAATGATTTACAATTTCCTGTGTTAACGGAACAGAAAACACATAACTTTTATCATAACCTAAGTCTTTCGTTTTCATAAATTTCATCTGGCTGCTCATAACAATGGTGCAAACGAGCAATACAACAGAAATGGCGAATTGAAATACAACCAATACTTTTCTGAAAAAACTGGCGCTGACACCGGACGTTACTTTGCCTTTTAAAGATTCGATGGGTTTAAACGAGGACAACGATAATGCAGGATAAATACTGGAAGCGATTAATGTGCCGGCAACAGCAAATGCGATAGCTTTCCAGGCATTTGCATCCCATAAAGTAAAAGATAAAGTCTTACCTGAAATATTATTATAAAGCGGCATCAGCAGGTAAATAAGCACAATGGCAAAAATGGTAGCGAAGCAAAACAGCACTATCGTTTCTATAAAAAACTGTAAAAATAACTGCCCTTTTTTTGCCCCGATAATCTTGCGTATGCTTACTTCTTTTGCACGAAGTAATGAACGCGCGGTCGAAAGGTTTACATAGTTAATGCTGGCAATGGATAACAACAAAATGACCACCAGCAAAAAAATTTGTACCATGCGCAGTGCTGCATTGTTTCCATCGGCACTTACGAGGTGTATATCAGCCAGATTTTGCAGTTGAAAAGCAGCCGCCCCTTCACCGTTTCTCGCTTGTTTATACATAGCCGAAAGTGCCTGTCCTACTTTTGCGGCATCAGCACCGGGGCGCATTTTTACGTACGTGGTAAATGTAAAATCACCCAGGTCTTCATCAATGGTTTTCCAGGCTCCGTTGCCGCCGTTTTCAGTAAAGTTCTTAGCCAGTAAACTCATCGGAAAAATAGCGTCGTACCGGATAGAAGAATTGTTGGGAAAATCCTGCAACACACCCGTTACTATAAAATTCTTTTTAAAAAAGTGTACGGTTTTACCCATCGCTTCCTGTTTGCCAAATAACTTTTGCGCGGTAGATTGGGTGAGAACAACAGAGTTGCCATTTGGAAAAGCAACCTCTTTATTGCCTTTTAAAAAATGGAAGCTAAACATATTGAAGAAGCCGCTATCTACATATCCTACCACATTGCCGTCAAATATTTTGGTTCTTTCTTTATTCGATAAATTCTGATCAAAATCACTTGACGTTCTTATCACAGTTTGTATGTCGGGAACCGATTTTGCAAAAATGCTTACAGGGCCGGGAACGCCCTTCCACGTCATATCTTTTCCATTAGATTGAAAATGAGAGCTTAGCTGGTAAATTTGTTGATAACCATTATTAAATTTATCATAGCTCAATTCATTCTGCACCCATAGCAGCAACATAATACCCGTTGCAAGTCCAACAGCCAAACCACTGATATTGATAACGGAGTAGAATTTATTTCTCCTTAAACTACGCCATGCCGTTTTGAAGTAATTTTTATACATAATGCAATCGTTTTACCTCATTGCTAACCCTTCTCCGCAGGTGGAGAAGGGAATTAGAAGCTGATTATTTAGCGATTTGTTTTACTTGATAACACTTTTTGTATTACTAATAGCTGAAGGCTGATAGCTAACACCTAACTGCACCAGCTACACCAAAATATTCTGCGTTACCGTTTGTCCGTCCAGCATACGAATGATGCGATGGCTATAACGTGCATCGTGTTCGCTGTGCGTAACCATGATGATGGTTGTGCCTTGCTCGTTCAATTCGGTTAAGAGTTCCATCACTTCATTGCCATTGTTACTGTCGAGGTTGCCGGTTGGTTCATCAGCTAAAATTAATTTGGGGTGATTCACCACCGCGCGCGCCACGGCTACGCGCTGCTGCTGACCGCCTGAAAGCTGCTGGGGATAATGGTTTCGGCGGTGCATAATTTGTACTTTGTCTAACACAGCCTCCACGCGTTTTTTGCGTTCGTCAGTTTTTACGCCGGTATAAATCAGGGGCAGTTCTACATTTTCGTAAACCGTTAATTCATCAATCAAATTAAAGCTTTGAAACACGAAACCAATGTTGTGCTTGCGCAAATCGGCACGTTTGCGTTCATTGAAATCGGCTACTTCAATGCCGTTAAAAATGAAGCTGCCATTATCAGGATCGTCTAATAAACCCAGAATGTTTAGCAGCGTTGATTTGCCGCAGCCCGACGGACCCATAATGGCAACAAACTCGCCTTCTTTTACTTCAATGGTCAGTTTGTTTAAGGCAATGGTTTCCACTTCTTCGGTGCGATAAACCTTTTCTAATTCCGTAATCTTGATCATGTTGTTGAGGTTTGAGCAGAATAGCTATCGGCTATCAGAAATCAGCCATCAGCTTTCGGCAATTGTATTTTATTATTTTTATTTACAAACAATTTAAGTTTTTATGAGAGACTTTCAACAGCTTGCCATCTGGCGGAGGAGTCATACACTTACTATTACAATCTATACAATTATACAAGCTTTTCCAAAAGAAGAACTATTTGGAATTACTTCCCAAATGCGCCGCTCCTCTTCATCTATTCCTACCAATATTGCTGAAGGATGCGGCAGAGAATCTATCATTGAGTTCAAACGTTTTCTTGTCATTGCTTCTGGTTCTGCATCTGAACTACAATATCAAATCATTCTTTCTAAAGACCTGAAGTACATCAGCGAAAAAATATTCCAGGAACTTCATTAAGAAATCATCCAAATCAAAAAGATGATATTCAGTTATTTTCAAAAGCTGACGACTGATAGCTGACAACTGACAGCTTCCTCACTTCTTATCCAAAATCAACTCCTGCATTTTATCATAATTGTCGTAGCTGCTGGTAACCACTTTATCGCCGGGCTGCAGACCGCCCAGCACTTCGTAATAATCGGTGTTTTGCCTGCCCAACTGAATGTCTTTTCTAACGGCTAAGTTTCCGTCGGGCGCCACTTTAAAAATCCAGTTGCCGCCGGTTTGCTGGTAGAAGCCGCCTTTGGGTACCAGCACAGCCTGCGTTTCATCGCTCAAAGCCAGCAAGATTTGCAATGTTTGTCCGCGACGAATGCCTTTTGGTATTTCACCTTCAAATGACATGTCAACCTGAAAGCGACCATTGGTTACCTGCGTATAAACTTTTTTGATCTTAAGCGAATAATCTTTATCGGCAAACGTAAACTTACCTTCAAGCCCGTTATATACCTGCGAAATATAATGTTCATCAATGTCCACGCGCACTTTAAAACCGCTCAACACATCAATTTGTCCAAGCCGTTCCCCTTTGTTTTTGTTCTGACCAATTTCTGCATCCAACGAAGTCAGTTGCCCGTCAACCGGCGCGCGTACAATTAAATCGCCCACCTTCTGGCGCATAACGGAAAGCGCATTCTGCGAGCCGTTGTAAGATTGCTGCGCCT
Organism: Ilyomonas sp.; assembly: GCA_965219515.1. Classification (GTDB taxonomy): domain Bacteria; phylum Bacteroidota; class Bacteroidia; order Chitinophagales; family Chitinophagaceae; genus Ilyomonas. The sequence continues at coordinate 2,793,053 of OZ244776.1, read as the reverse complement.
GGTTCAACTGTTGTTTGGTAGAAACACTGTCCTGCGTAAGCAGTTGCTCGGTCAGTTTCTTTTTCGCCACCTGATAGTTGTATTCATTCACGGCTTTCTGATATTCCTGCGAGCCAATGGCTTTTTGATCGTACAACTTTTTATCAAGTTTATATACGCGCTCGGCTTCTTTCAAATCATTCTCCACATCTGTCATCTGGTTTAGCTTGGTGGTAGTGTTTTGCAACGCTGCATTGCGGGCAATCTGCATCTGCGTAAGCAGGTTATACACCGATGTTTCCTGATTCACCAAATTTAGTTCAAGGTCGGTATTGGATAAACGCATGATGGGCTGGTCTTTCTTCATTATCGTTCCGTCTTCCACATACTTTTCTTCTACGCGGCCACCTTCCATCGCATCTAAATAAATGGTTGAAACGGGCAACACCACGCCGTTTACCGGAATGGTTACCTGAAACGGACCTTTGGTAACATCGCTGATGGTAATACGATCGGTTTGAACATTCAGTTTGGCGCCACCGGCGGTAAAATAAAAGCTGGCTGCAATAAGCAATGCAATCGCCGCAATGCCTGCAATCGTGATGATTTTTTTTGTTGTCCACTTTTTTTTCTGAATCACTCTGTCCACGCTATAAAAATTTATTCGGGTGAAAGTTGTTTATTAAAATTTATCTGAATTTAATAGAAAGAATATTCACGATACTGAAGTTATCGCCTTTTGCAAAAGAGGCAGAGGCAGCCGTACATTCTTTTTTATACAAGGCTACCGGTTTCTTCATGTAGTGGATGGCGAGGCAGAGCAACGTTGCGAAGGCTACTAAGTTCAGCGCGATTATTTTTTTTATATTGAGCATTTTGTTTCGTTTTTTATGTAGCAGATAATCTTTTGTAAAATGAAATCCGCAGCCTGTATTGAAAGCTTGGTGCCAATAGAAATAATCATTGAAAATCAATAACTTACAATTATTTTATAAATCTTTTACTGTACGCATGTGTACATGCACTGTACGGTTTTGATACAGTAAAAATCTAAGAAAGAATGATAACAACGATTGCGATGTAATTGGTAAAAGCAGGAAGCAGTAAGTGGAAAGCAGAAAATTGCTGTTCAGTTTTATTGCATGATATGGCAAACAGAGTCGGCACATTATGCTTTATAAAAGATGCGTCATAAAAAAAGCGCAGATCAATTGGTAATCAATCTGCGCCTTACAATTTTAGTCAGGTCAAATTACTTATCATCCAGCAAAGAAGCTGAAAAATATTCTTTGTTCAGCCGCGCAATATTAGCCAGCGATATATCTTTCGGACAAGTAGCTTCGCAGGCGCCAATGTTTGTGCAGGCGCCGAAACCTTCCTTGTCATGCTGCGTAACCATATCTATCACACGCACTTTGCGTTCAATTTCGCCTTGCGGAAGTAAAGCCAGGTGCGAAACTTTGGCAGACAAAAATAACATAGCCGAGCTGTTTTTACAAGCCGCCACACAGGCACCGCAGCCAATGCACATGGCAGCGCCAAAAGCGCTGTCTGCTTTTTCTTTTTCTATCGGGATGGCATTGCCATCAACGGCATTGCCTGTATTTACCGAAACATAACCGCCGGCTTGTATGATTCTGTCAAAAGCAGAACGGTCGGTCATTAAATCTTTAATTACCGGAAAAGCCTTAGCCCGCCAGGGTTCTATGGTAATGGTATCGCCATCTTTGTAGGCGCGCATGTGAAGCTGGCAAACGGTATTGTGCTGCCACGGACCGTGCGGTTTGCCATCTACATACATGGAGCAGGAACCGCAAATGCCTTCACGACAATCGTGGTCGAAAGCAATGGGTTCTTTACCTTCTATCACAAGCTGCTCGTTCAATACATCAAACATTTCCAGAAAGCTCATTTCGCTTGAAATATCACCTACTTTGTAGGTTTCAAAACTGCCTTCCGTTTTACTATTCTGTTGCCGCCACACTTTAAGTGTGAGATTCATGTTGTAATGTTCCATAAGCCCTAAAGCCCCTATCCCCTAAAGGGGTATTTTAAAATCGTTCTTATAATCTGCTAACAAAATTTTTATCACTAACCATAATCAGCCTCACTTACTTCCCTTTTGGGGCTGGGGGCTTTTACTTATAATTTCGCTGCGTAGGTTTAATCACGTCATAATTCAAATCTTCTTTCTGCAAAGCCCAGTTGCTGTTGCCGTTGTATTTCCATGCGGCAACGTACATATAGTTTTCATCATCGCGAAGCGCTTCGCCTTCGGGCGTTTGGTATTCTTCCCTGAAATGTCCGCCGCAACTCTCATTGCGATCCAAAGCATCTTTACACATCAATTCGCCAAGCTCAATAAAATCTGCCACACGGCCGGCTTTATCCAGTTCATTGTTCACGCCCGTTTGGGTGCCCGGTATTTTTACATCGCTCCAAAACTCTTTCCGTAAGTCTTGTATTTCCTGTATCGCATCGTTCAGCCCTTCTTCGCTGCGCGCCATACCGCATTTGTCCCACATAATTTTTCCGAGACGCTTGTGAAAACTTTCTACCGTCTTCGTTCCCTGTATTTTTAATAACGTGTCTAAACGCTCAGCTACCTTTTTTTCCGCCTCCGCGAAAGCAGGATGATCAACCGGAATCGCGGCTGTTCTAATTTCATCTGCCAGATAGTTGCCAATGGTATATGGAATTACGAAATAACCATCCGCCAGGCCTTGCATCAAAGCACTTGCACCCAAACGGTTTGCGCCATGATCGCTGAAGTTGGCTTCGCCAAGCGAATACAAACCGGGAATGGAAGTCTGCAATTCATAATCAACCCACAAACCGCCCATTGTATAATGCACGGCAGGATAAATGCGCATCGGCACTTCGTAAGGATTTTCGCCGGTTATCTTTTCATACATATCGAAGAGATTGCCGTATTTTTCTTTCACCACTTCAAGACCGTAATGATGAATCTGTTCTTTCGTCGGGTCGGCAAGACCATGCTTATTTGCTTCAATTTTACCATACCTTATTACGGCGTCGGCATAATCGAGATATACGGCTTGCTTGGAGGTTCCCACACCATAACCGGCATCGCAACGTTCTTTCGCAGCGCGGCTTGCCACATCGCGCGGAACAAGATTGCCAAAGGCGGGATATCTTCTTTCCAGATAATAATCTCTCTCGTTTTCGGGAATGTCGTTCGCCTTGCGTGTATCGTTTTGCTTTTTCGGAACCCAGATGCGACCGTCGTTTCGCAACGATTCCGACATCAATGTCAGTTTACTCTGATGCTCACCACTCACCGGAATGCAGGTAGGATGAATTTGCGTAAAGCAGGGATTGGCAAACAAAGCGCCTTGTTTATGCGCTTTCCAGGCTGCGGTTACGTTGCAGCCCATTGCATTGGTGCTTAAATAAAACACATTGCCGTAACCACCGGAACATAATAAAACGGCATGACCGAAATATCTTTCCAGTTCACCCGTAATTAAATTTCGCGCAACGATGCCGCGCGCCTTGCCATCAACCATTACCACATCAAGCATTTCGTGGCGGCTATACATTTTTACGGTACCCAGCGCAACCTGCCTTTCCAAAGCCTGGTAAGCGCCAATTAATAATTGCTGACCGGTTTGCCCGGCTGCATAAAAAGTGCGCTGCACCTGCACGCCGCCAAAGCTGCGGTTGCTGAGCAAACCGCCATATTCGCGGGCAAACGGAACACCCTGCGCCACGCATTGGTCTATGATGCTTGTGCTTACTTCTGCCAGGCGATGCACATTGGCTTCGCGGGAACGATAATCGCCGCCTTTGATGGTATCGTAAAACAAACGGAATACGCTATCGCCGTCATTCTGATAATTTTTGGCTGCGTTGATGCCGCCCTGCGCTGCAATGGAGTGCGCGCGGCGGGGCGAATCCTGATAGCAAAAACATTTTACCTGGTAGCCCATTTCGCCCAGCGAGGCAGCGGCGCTGGCACCGGCAAGCCCGGTTCCGACAACTACAATTTCCAGTTTGCGCTTATTGGCCGGGTTCACCAGCTTGCAATGTCCTTTGTAATCTACCCACTTATCTTCTAATTTTCCCGCCGGTATTTTTGAATCCAACATAATTGTTGATTAATCTTTTAAAATTTGCCTGCAGATGGCGTGGATTTACGCAGATTTTATTTTTTATTTCTGCGATGATTTGCGTTATCTGCGGGACAAAAAATTCATTTCACTATTAAATTTTCAATCTCACTGATTATTTACAATGCCTAAGTACATGGTAACGGGCATGGAGGCAAAACCGATCGTGATAATTACCGAAAACCAGTTGCCTGCAACAATCAGCATACGCTGGTATTTGCGGTTGTGAACGCCCATCGTGCGAAAAGCGCTTTGAAAGCCATGCGCCAGATGATAGCCTAACGAAATGCAACCGAATATGTATAAAACAACCACCCACAAATGAGAAAACACATCCTGCATTCTGCCAAATAAATCATGCACTTTATCACCGTTCTGAATGGGCACTTCCGGCAATTCGCCGAAGCGCGAAGGAATCCAGAACTGCGAAATATGAACAACTAAAAACAGCAGTACCAACGTACCAAGCAAACCCATGCTTCTGCTGTACCAGCGGCTTCCCTTGTTTCCATAGCTGATGGCATACTGCGTGTTTCTTTTCTGCGAGTTATAATAAGCCAGCATTAATCCTTGTATGATATGAATGAAGAACATGGCAAACAAACCAATTTCTACCACCCGGATTAAAAAAGTAGAGCCCATAAAATAGGCTGCCCGGTTGAATACAACGCCATGATCGTTTTTATCTACCAGCGTATTAAAAATGCACGCATTAATACTGATGTGAACAATAAGAAAAGTGATGAGAAAAATTCCGGTAAGTGCCATGACTATTTTTCTTCCAATTGAAGAGGTAAAAACCCGTTTCCACGTCATATAGATGCAATTGCTTTTTGTAAATAAACCGCACAAAGGTAAGTCACAAAACGGTAAAATATGGTTGGCAGCCGATTTATCGGAAGGCTTTTATAAAATCGTTTTCATAAACTTTCCAATAACAAAACATACATTTTTATTCTAAAAAATCATCTATACAAATAATGCTATTTTGTGCGCCAATCATTTCTGAATGAAAGTTATACCGGCCATTTTTCTCATGCTTCTTTTTTCGGGCAATGCAAGTTCGCAATCGTTTTACAAAGTTTCCGGCGATGCGCAGCATTGGGTTGATAGTGTTTATAAATCGCTATCTAAAAAGCAACGCATTGCGCAACTGATGGTGGTACGGCTAAGCGGCATCACCTCAACCGGCGTTGTTTTTTATAACGATAAGGTAGAAGAAGAAATAAAAAAATATAACATTGGCTCGGTTTGTTTGTTTCAGGGAAGCCCATTGCAACAGGCTGGCTTTATCAACCGGTTTCAAAGCATTGCGCAAACGCCCATCCTGTTTTGTATTGATGGCGAAACCGGACTGGGAATGCGGCTCGACAGCGTTGCCAAATTTCCTGATCAGATTACGATTGGCGCCGTTAGCGATTCTTCACTTGTTTATCATATCGGCGAAGCCATTGGCCGGCAATGCAAACGCATGGGCATACAGGTAGATTATGCGCCGGTGGTTGATATTAATAACAATGCCAACAACCCGGTTATCAACTTTCGTTCGCTGGGTCAGGATAAATATAAAGTGGCTTCTTTTGGTATTGAAATGATGCGCGGCATACAAAGCAAAAACGTAATGGCCTGCGCCAAGCATTTTCCCGGTCATGGCGATGTAGCCGTTGATTCGCATTTTGATTTGCCTGTAATTAACAAATCAATCAAACAGTTGGATTCGCTGGAATTGTATCCGTTTAAGCAACTCTTTGATGCCGGTGTTGGCAGCGTGATGATAGCGCACCTTTCCATTCCCGCCATAGACAGCACGCCGCATCTGCCAACTTCGTTATCGCGCCGCAACGTTACAGGTTTGCTGCGCAACGAATTGCATTTTGAAGGCATTTCTTTTACCGATGCGCTGGAAATGAAAGGCGTTGCCAAATATTATCCGCAGGGCGCGGCAGCGGTTCAGAGTTTGATGGCAGGTAACGATATGTTGTGCCTGCCGGGTAATGTGGACGAATGCATTGCACAGATAGAAACAGCCATTCGCAATAAACAGTTGAATCAAAGTGAGATTGACAAAAGCGTAAAAAAGGTACTGCTGGCGAAATATAATTTGGGCTTGCATGAGGCTGATTCTATAACGCTTACCAATCTTACTGCCGATTTGAATGCCGACGTAAAGGTGCTTCGCACACAAACAGCTCAAAAAGCTATCACATTGTTGCAATTGCAGAATAAAAACATCTTGCCTTTATCAACAGATAAAAAAGTTGCGTTTGTTGGTTTCGGGACTGATAAAAAAAATGCCTTTGCCGATTCGGTACAAAGCAGGTATAAAGCCGATGCGTTTTACTTTTCTTACAACGACAGCAAAGCAAAAAGCGATTCTATTATAAAGGCATTACAAAAGAATTATGATGCGGTTGTAATTGGCGTTCATCAGCTAACGAAATATCCGTCTAACAATTTCGGATTAAGTAAAACAGCCGTTGCTTTTTTGAATAAGTTACAGGCAAACGCATTTGCCATTACCTTTTTATTCGGCAATCCGTATGCGGTAAAAAATATGTGCGGGGCAGCCAATTTGCTGGCTTGTTATGAAGATGATGCCATCTTTCAGCAACAGGCATTTGAGATATTGAAAGGAACGATAAAACCGCAGGGAACGCTGCCGGTAACGGTTTGCGAACAATACCCGTTTGGAAGCGGCATAGTGATGAAATAAGTGGTGAGATAAAAGCTGCCGGAGACAACGAAAAACATAAGCAGTCCAAAGTCCGGAGACTTCGGACTGCGCCACAATGGTTAGTAATGAACAGGATTGGATTTCGATAAGCTATTTGCGGTATTTGCCGAACTGATGATTTTATTTGAACCTTTTTCAATCCGGTACCTGAAAAATTTTCCAGTGCTATAAACAATACCCGAAACAATGCACATCGGGCAAATGCCAAAGCGAAAAAAGGTAAGAATGACTTTTTTGTGCCAGGGCAAATTGACCGGAACAATCGGGCAGCTTATGCCATCACCTTCAAACTCCTGAATGCCCCAGATATTGATTGATTCTTTCATAAATCTTTTGTTTTATTACCCAAAAAAATGATAGACGCAAACTGCCAATAGCAAAGCAGAGATGGTATAAACGATAATTTTTGTTTGCCTGCTCATGTTGTTAGTTTAAAAGATTGTCAATCGTATTTTTCATTTCTTCGTCAGGCAACGATATACTGACCTGTTTTAACTGCTTGTGCGTTTGAGGATTGATAAATGTTACCCCACCAGATGGTATTGCGTTTTGCTTTTTATCTTTCGCCAGTCCGCAGGATTGCATCATCTTACCAAGACCTTTTCTCTTTTCAGAATAAACCGCATTGTAAACATTGGCTTTTTCCAATTCTGTTTTAGAAACAGTAACAGTAGAATCATTTGTCAGATCATTCACCAAAACCGTTACTCCTTTTGTTTCATAAGAGTACAGTACAGCGGCAAACCGGTTACCGTTTGCCTGGCAGACACGACACCAGTTTGCCCGGTTTACAACCGCTATCAGCTTTGTGTTGGGTGAAGCAGGCTGCATGATATTGTTTTGTGCATGACTTGCAAAACCGGCCGCTAACAGCGCTGTGATAAACATTAATTTCATCAATCTCATAACAACTTTTTTATTTAAAGATTAATACCGGAATCTTCACCAAATCACCCGTTGTGAGAAAATATATCAGTAACCGATAAATAGAAATGAATGAGAAGAGATTCGGGTTTTATATCGCTTTGCGTTTGCTTTTTTGCTTTGCCTGCTGCAGACATTTATATTGCTGATTAGCCGCCGTATGTTTATTTTTCCAACCCATTTTTTGCATCAGACTTTCCATTGGCTCCTGGTAAAAGAAAAGAGCTTTTAAAATGCGCCGGCAGTTTTCGGTGATTCTTTGCAGCACCTGCGATAACGTATGCTCGCGTGTTGGATGCCGTTCTGCATCTGTTTCAGCAATTTGCTGATGCGCGTCCACATCATTTACGCAAACCATTTTATTATCGCGCAATCGCTTGAGCCAGATATTTTTTGCAATGGCAAACAGATAGGTTTTAAGAGAAGATGAAAGTATAAAATCGGGCTGTCTTACTTTGCAAAGCAATACAATAATAGCTTCCTGAAAAACATCTTCCGCATCGGCGGTATTTCCATAATTATTGGTGATGTAAGAAGCGATAACCGGAAAGTAAAACTGATACAACAGCTCAAATGAAGCATTGTCTTCATTTCTAAGCTGGCTGATGATTGTATCTTCTGAAACTGCATTCATACGTTTGAAAAATTAATCCTGCTTTTATATACCCAACTTAACCAATTATCACCTGCCATCCGACAATTTATTTTGTATCATCTTTTAATAAACTTCATTACCGCATCAAACTCATCCGGCGCAAACCATTTTATCTGCGTATCTTTTTTAAACCATGTCAGTTGCCGTTTTGCATAATGCCGTGTGTTTTGTTTGATTAAATGAATGGCTTGTTCGAGGCTGGTTTTATTATTTATATAATCAAACAATTCTTTGTAGCCAACGGTTTGCAGCGCATTTAGATTTTGATAAGCCTGAAGCGATTTTACTTCATCCAATAAACCTTGCTGCATCATGTCATTTACCCGATTATTAATTCTTTCATATAACATCTCTCGCGGCAGTTCAAGTCCGATTTTTATAATATTGAAAGGGCGTTTTACAATCGCTTTTTTTCGATAAGACAGAATGGAATACCCGGTTGCGTACAAGACTTCCAATGCGCGCATCAAACGTTGCGGATTGTGCTGTTCTGCCTGTTTCCAAAACAAAGCATCTTTTTGCCGTAATTCATTTTGCAAAAACGAAATGCCTTCGCTTGCGTAACGGTCGGCAACCTGCCGGCGAATTTCTTCCGGAACAAAAGGAATTTCATCCAGCCCTTCACAAAATGCTTGTATATACAACCCCGTTCCGCCAGTTAAAACCGCAACATGCGATTGTTGACATATACCCGCAACAACGTTTAATGCATAATTTTCAAACGTAGCTGCCTGTACGGTTTGCTGTATGGAATGCGAATTGATAAAATAATGCGGTATGGCTGAAAGCTGCGCCGGTGTTGGCTTTGCCACGCCGATATTCAGTTCCTGATAGCACTGCCGCGAATCGGCAGAAATAATTTGTGTCTGAAAATATTGCGCAATCTGTATGGCTAACTCTGTTTTGCCAACGGCGGTTGGCCCGGCGATAATGACGACTGTATTTTTTTGTTCAGACAAATGAAAAACAGCATTTTTTGAATCAATTATTTCTCACGGATAGCGCGGAATACATAGATGAGTTAGCGATATAATTTTGCATTTTTTCTGTGTTATCCGTGCCATCTGTGAGGGACAATATTTACTTAGAAAAAACATAAGTGGTAATATCTTCCAGCATGATCGTTGGACCTGATAGAATTACCAGCCTTTCCACCACATTGTTCAGCTCGCGGATATTGCCCGTCCAGTTGTGATGAATCAGAGCGTCCATTGCACGGTCGCTGATTTGCTTTACCGGCTGATTGTATTCTTCGGCAGTATCAACCAGAAATTTATTTACCAGCAACGGAATGTCGCCTCTGCGTTCATTCAGCGAAGGCACGTGAATGAGAATTACACTTAGGCGATGGTATAAATCAAGACGAAAATCTTTGGCTTCCACTTCTTTCAGCAAGTCTTTGTTGGTTGCCGTTACCACGCGCACATCCACTTCAATTTCCTTATCGCCGCCCACGCGCGTAATTCTTCCTTCCTGCAAAGCGCGCAATACTTTTGCCTGCGCGTTAATGCTCATATCGCCTACTTCATCCAGAAACAAAGTGCCGCCGTTGGCCTGTTCAAACTTGCCGATGCGTTGTTTAATGGCAGAGGTAAAAGAACCTTTCTCATGACCAAACAATTCGCTTTCAATTAATTCGCCGGGAATGGCTGCGCAATTCACTTCGATTAACGGACCTTCAGCGCGGTTGCTTTTGTGATGAATCCAACGCGCCACCAGTTCTTTTCCAGAACCGTTTTCACCGGTAATTAATACGCGCGCATCGGTTGGCGCCACTTTATCAATGGTATCTTTTATACGGCAAATGCCGTCCGATTCGCCTATCATTTCCTGCACCCGGCTTATTTTACGGCGCAGCGTTTTCGTTTCCTTCGTTAGCTTATTCCGGTCCATCGCATTGCGAATGGTAATCAGCATCCGGTTCAGGTCGGGCGGCTTACTGATGTAATCGAACGCACCTTTTTTTACGGCATCCACGGCGGTTTCAATATTCCCGTGCCCGCTTACCATTACAATCGGCACATCCGGGTTCAGGGCAGTTGCTTTATCAAGAAACTCAAGCCCGTCCATACGCGGCATTTTAATATCGCATAATACAACGTCGTAATTTTTTTCCTGAAACATTTTCAGACCTTCTTCCCCGTCAGCGGCTTCTTTAATTTTATAGCCTTCAAAAGAAAGAATATCGCTCAATGTTTTACGAATTGCACGTTCATCATCTATCAACAGAATATTCGACATCTATATTTCAAAAAATTTATGGCGGCAAATCTAAATTACTTTTGCTGCTTCAGATACGTTAAAAGTAAGCAAACAATGAAACTGACAGATACGCATTGCCATATTTATGCGCCGGAATTTGACGGCGACAGAATGGAAATGATGCAACGAAGCAAAGACAGCGGGATAGAAAAATATTATTTGCCGGCAATAGACAGCCACACGCATGAAGCCATGCTTGAGGCAGAAACAAATTTTCCGCAGTGCAAAGCGATGATGGGTTTGCATCCCTGTTCGGTAAACGAAACATATAAAAGCGAATTGCGTATTGTTGAAGAATGGCTGGAAAAAAGAAGTTTTGCCGCCATTGGCGAAATTGGATTGGATTATTACCGGAGCACCGGATTTGCCGAGCCGCAGCAAAAGGCTTTTACCATGCAAATGCAACTGGCGTTAGATAAAAATTTACCGGTTGTAATTCATACGCGCAATGCCATGCAGCCAACCATTGATATGGTGAAATCCTTTGCCGGCAAAGGTTTGCGCGGCATCTTTCATTGTTTTGGCGGAAATAAAAATGAAGCCAGGCAAATTGTAAACATGGGTTTTTATCTTGGTATCGGCGGTATTCTTACGTATAAAAAAAGCGGTTTGCCCGAAGCGTTAGAAGATGTTTCTTTAGAAAATATAGTTCTCGAAACGGATGCGCCTTACCTGCCGCCAACGCCTTACCGGGGCAAGCGAAACGAAAGCAGCTACCTGCCTTTTGTTGCCCAAAAATTAGCCGAAATTAAAAATGTTGCAATAGAAGAAGTTGCAGCGATAACAACAGCGAACGCAGAAAAAATTTTCAGGGGCTAAGATGTAAGTGTTTATTTTGCAGCCTTTCTTCATTGGAGACGTGTCCGAGTGGTTGAAGGAGCACGCCTGGAAAGTGTGTATACGGGAAACTGTATCGAGAGTTCGAATCTCTCCGTCTCCGCAGCAAACGATTGTTTTAAATAACAATAAGTGAAAAGAGGCTGTAACTATAAAATGTTACAGCCTCTTTTTTTTTATTCTCCCTTGTGCTTATCTGCGCTGTTTAACAGACTCATTCGGTTAACAGGCCTTGAAGCATTTCTTCTCTTTCCTGTAATAAAAAATTCTTTTACCAATAACAATTATACCCATTTGTTTCAGACGGGTATGGGTAAATATCTATTTTGAAGAAAGATATTTTCAACCTAAAATTCTCATTAAAAAATAAAATTCAAAAAAATTTTTGGCGGATAAAAAAATTCATCACAATTTTATATTGTTTAATTTGAATTAAATAATATTGAATTAAAAAATCGATTGCTCATGAACTACCATCTTTACAGGAAAATAGTTTTGCCTGCTTTTCTTCTTATCTTTCTTTTTCCTTCCACTTTGTTTGCACAATCGTTATACCGCGGAAAGGTTACTAACAACACAGGCGAGCCGCTTTCCGGGGCAACAGTCAGCGAAAAAGGAAATACCAACAACGCTGCTACAACCAATGCGGAAGGAAATTTCAGCATCCGATTAACGGCTCCTAATACTGCTATCATTATATCTTATGTGGGATATGCAGAAAAGGAGGTGAATATTAATAAAGAAAAAAGCTCAGCCATTAGTTTAGTTCCGCAGGACAAACAATTGGGCGACGTAGTGGTGGTAGGCTATGGAACGCAACGGAGAAAAGACTTAACAGGAGCGATTGCGTCAGTGGGAGCAAAAGAAATTGAAAAGGTACAGACGAACGGCGTAGATAAAGCTTTGCAAGGGCAGGTAGCTGGTTTGCAAATTTCTACTACCTCTGGTGCGCCCGGAGGAAATACGACCATCCTTATCAGAGGTATTAGTTCTATTACCGGGGGCGTAGAACCCTTATTCGTTATTGACGGATATCCGGTAACCAGCGTTGGTTACAGCAACCCTTTATCTACCATTTCTCCGGACGATATAGAATCGGTGGACGTTTTAAAGGACGCGTCAGCAACAGCTATTTATGGTTCCAGAGGTTCTAACGGTGTCATCATTATCACCACCAAAAGAGGTAAAGCTGGCAAACCCCGCGTACAGTTCAATACTTATACCGGCTTTCAGGAAGTTGCGCATAAAATCAAACTAATGAATGCCAGCCAGTTTGCCTCTTTTGACGCCGATGGAAGAGATGCAGGTTACCTCGATAATTATCCTGCCGGTAGTATTTCAGATGATAATAACACCCGGTCCGGCGCTTCTTATGATGTTTCGCCCAGGTACAGAGACCAGGCATTTCTTGATTCTGTTGGTATAGGCACCGATTGGCAGGATGCCATTTTTAGAAGAGGTTTGATAGGCAATTACCAGATAACCGTATCGGGTGGTAATGAGGGAATGAAATATTCGCTTTCGGGTGGCTATTTTACGCAGGATGGCATTGTAATAAAATCAAATTTTAAAAGATACAGTTTTAAAGCAGATGTAGATGCTAAAGTGTCTGACAAACTTTCGGTTGGTATTAGTTTATTGCCAAGTTATACCGAAGAATATTCACCACCAATCCAGGGGCATTATGGTGCTTACGGACTTATTGTATCTGCACTTGGTTCCGATCCAACTATTCCGGTATATAATCCTGATGGATCATACGGTTCATCCATATCGGGTGAAAATGGCAATGCGCCTATTGCAAACCCCATAAAAATTGCCAATGAATATAAAACAAAAGTGGCTCAGTTCCGCTTGTTCAGCAACGCTTATGCGGAGTATGCCATTCTTCCCGATCTTAAATTAAGATCAAGCATAGGTGCCGATTTAAATTACTATGAATCACGAGATTTTAAGGCATCCACGCTGGCTACCAATGCGCCTTCTTCGCCTGCTTTTGCTGATGCAGCCAATAACAAAGCAACTAACTGGTTAAGTGAAACTACTGTAAGTTATAAATTAAACCACAATGCACACAAGTTGGATATTATAGGTGGTTTTACCGCTCAAAGCGATTATGTGGATGCTATCCAGGCAAGCGCTACCAGCTTCGCGGATGATTTGCTGCAAAATATAAACGGAGGGACCGTTAATGCCGGAGGCGAAAGTATTAACCGCAATAATATTCTGTCTTTTCTGGCAAGAGCCAACTACTCTTTTCAGGGAAAATATCTTTTAACTGCCACGATAAGAAGAGACGGATCTTCCCGGTTTGGAGAAAACAGGAGATGGGGAAATTTTCCATCCGGCGCCATCGGATGGCGTGTAGCGGATGAGGATTTTATGAAGCACCTCAAGTTTATTTCAGATTTTAAATTACGGGCAAGCTATGGAGTAACCGGAAATAATGCCATTGGCAATTACAGAGCCATTAGTTTACTCAACACATCAAATTATATCATCGGCGATGCATTGGCTCCCGGAACGGTTCCCGGTTCACTTGCTAATCCTGATCTCGGCTGGGAATCGCAAAGCCAGGTGGATATTGGTGCTGATATTAGCTTTTTTAACAATCGGATATCTATCATTACAGACTTATATGATAAGCGTAATAAGGATATGCTTTTTAATGTACAAACGCCATCAGTAACTGGCTTCACCTCTGCCGTTGTAAACCTTGGAGAAGTTCAGAACAAGGGATTTGAATTTACCCTTAACACACGAAATCTCACAGGAGCGTTTATGTGGAACACCAACTTCAATATCACATTCAATCATAACAAAGTACTTTCCATGAGTACGCCTAACGATAAAATTTACGGAAATACTTCCGGTAAAGGAAATACTAATGTAACAGAAGTAGGAGAGCCGATCGGTGTGTTTTATGGCAGAAGGGTTGTAGGGGTTTTCAATACAGATGAAGAAGCAGCCAAATACGGCGCCCAGCCTTATGCTAAAGCAGGAGATATTAAGTTTAAAGATGTAAACAATGATGGTGTAATTGATGATAATGACCGCGAAATTATTGGCTCGCCTCACCCGGACTATTTCTTTGGGTTCAACAATACTCTTTCATACAAAGGCTTTACCCTGGATATCTTAACCAATGCAATGATCGGTCAAAGTCTGTATTCGGGAACTTTTACAGCCAACAATTCCGGGGTACAAAATAATGCAGCTTTTATTGATGAAGCGAGGTGGAGATCTGCTTCTGATCCGGGCGATAGTAAATACGGCCAGTTTGGCAGAGATATTCGCGGAGGTAAGAATAATAATTTTCAGTACAGCTCACTCTTTATTTTCGACGCATCCTATTTAAGAATCAGGCAGATTAATTTAGGTTATAATCTTCCGGGAAAATTAATGAACAACTGGAAAATGCAGAGTGCAAGGGTGTACGCAGGCGTAAACAATGTTTATACATTCACAAAATACTGGGGATTTGATCCGGAAGTAGGCCAGGCTGGCGACAATCAAACCGTGTTGGGTGTTGATTTTGGCACTTACCCCCTATCAAGAAGTTTCACACTGGGCATTAATGTAACCTTTTAACCTTTTAATTTTTTTTGTATGAAAAGAATAACTTTTTTATTTACTCTCCTCATAAGTATATGGTTTTCAATTTCGTGTAATAAAGATTTTTTAAATCAGCTACCCGAAACGACAAGAACGACCAATACGGTGTACCAAACTTCTTCGGATTTTTATAACGCTGTTACTGGTGCTTATTCATCATTTAAGCTTAACGGGCTTTATGGGCGATGTGATATCAGTTCTGCACTCCTTAATCTCGGGGAAGTGGTTACTGATAACAGCGATTATGGTGCAACACGGGCGGTGAGCAATGTATCAATTTTTGAGTTACAAGACTTTAATTACTCACTTAGCAATACCTATTTTTCTTCTGCATGGACAGATCATTATATCGGCATTAGCAGGGCAAATACAATTTTAGCAAAATTACCGGATGCCACATTCGATGAAACGCTTAAAGCAAGATTTGAAGCAGAGGCTAAATTTTTACGCGGGCTATTTTATTTTGATTTGGTTCGTTTATTTGGAGATGTTCAGTTAATAACCACACCTGTCTCAGACCCTAACGCAGGTTATGACATTCAAAGAAGTACGGCTGCGGACGTCTATACACAAATTATAAGCGATCTTACGTTTGCCGAAGAAAATCTGCCATCAACAATTTCTCAATCTGAAGCTGGCCGTGCATCAAAATGGGCTGTCAAAGCCTTGCTCGGAAAAGTATATCTCACGCAAAAAGATTATGCGAAGGCGGCTACGAAGCTAAATGATATCATCACCTCTAATCAGTTTGGCCTAACAAACAGTTATGCCGATGTGTTTAGCGCTACCACTCCTTTCACCGCTAATAAAGATGTAATACTTTCGGTACAATATAAATCCGGACAGATAGGACAGGGAAGTGCAATTTGGTCTTCCTGCATTCCATGGAATGCACCAGGCGCACAATTTGGAATAAGCGGTGGCAGCGGAGGAGGTTTTATGAGACCCACTGTAGATATTGATACGTCTTATGAAAATGGCGATCTGCGAAAAACAGCAAGTATTGCAGAGAGTTATCTTAACGGAAGCACTACTGTATATGAGCGATATGTAACCAAATACAGCCAGCCCGGCACGATTGCAGGAGATGCGGATATTGATTTCCCGGTAATCAGATATGCAGATGTTCTACTGATGTATTCAGAATGTTTAAATGAACAAAACCAAACGGCGGCAGCTATTCCTTTTGTAAATGAAGTAAGAACGAGAGCAGGCTTGCCGGATAAACCCACCACCTTAACGCAGGATGAGGCAAGGATAATTATAGAAAAGGAGCGCAGGCTGGAATTAGCTTTTGAAGGACAACGATGGTTCGACCTTGTTCGTACCGGCCGCTTTGTGCAGGTTATGAATGCAAAAGGATATCCAACAAAAGACTATCAAAACCTCTACCCGGTGCCTCAAAGAGAAACAGACCTGAACAGTGGCATAACACAAAATTCCGGCTACTGATAATTTTGCAATTGTGCTTTCCTGATTAGTATTTGTTGTAATCCGGCTTCGCACAACACTGTATAAAAACACCTGATATTTTGAATTAATTACGATAGCAATGAAAAAAGCAGGTATCTCTTCCATAATTTTTCTTTTAATCATCGCCATTATGGCTGCTGATTCCATTAAATGCCAGGCACAGGAAGAGGTGAAAGTTCCCATTAGGAAAGTTGCCGATGAAAGAATTATTCACCGCTTTTTTGATACGTCGCCGCTTAGTCCTTCCGGAAAATATCTTGCCTTATTCCGTTTTCCGTATGAAGATCATTCACCCGTTCCGGGAGACGCCGGCGACGTGGTGATTGTTGATATGAAATCCGGTAAGGAACGGGTGGTTGCAAAATCAAGAGCCTGGGAAATGCAGTTGGGCGCACAGGTACAATGGGGAACCACTGATAATGAATTGTATTTTAATGATGTGGACACTGCAACGTGGAAAGCGTTTGCCGTTCAGCTTAATCCTGAAACAGGGGTGAAGCGTCAAATGGACGGCACCGTATTTATGGTTTCGCACAACGGAAAAAAGCTTGTTAGTTATAACCTTATTCTTTCGAGGTACGCCCAGGTAGGCTATGGCGTTATTATTCCGAAGCAGCTTACCAAAGAGAACGTAGGACCTGTTGCTACGGATGGTGTTTATGTTACCGATATAAAAACAGGCAAATGCAAAATGATTGTTTCCATTCAGGATATCTATAACAAAACGGTGCCATCCATAAAAATTGACGAGCCGGAAAAGTATCATTATTACTGTTTTCAGGTAAAGTGGAATCCGCAGGATACCAAAATTCTCACAACTGTGCAATGGACGCCGCTTGCAGGCGGAGCAAGAAGACGGGCAGTTATCACCATGAACCTGGACGGTTCTGATTTACATACAGCCGTTACACCTGACCAATGGGCGAAAGGAGGACATCATGTGAACTGGTCGCCTGATGGCGATCATCTTACAATGAATCTTGACATTGATGAAAAGTCCGGATTGGAACTCGTTACATTCAAATACGATGGAACTGAAATGAAAACCGTGTTTAAACCCGGATCCGGTCATCCGTCTTTTAATCCAACCGGGCTACCTTTTATTATCACCGATGCGTATCCTGATGAACCCATTAGTGCTGGCGACGGAACCGCCCCTTTACGCCTGCTGAATATAAAGGCGCTAACAGAACAGGATATCGCAAAAGTATTTTTATCTAATACCACAGGGGAGTTTCGGGTGGATGAACATCCTGCATGGGATCTTTCAGGAAGATATGTAATATTCAACGGATTTACCAATCATACAAGATGCGTATATATCGCTGACCTAAAAAATCTTTTGCGCAAATGAAACAACGCAGGTCAAAACTTGTTTTTATACTATTCATAGGCGCCGGCCTATGGTGCTCAACCACATTTGCACAACCAGCCTGGAAAGCGTTAGGCAAACTGCGAACCCGCGATGCAAAAAACATTGCTGCCAGTTCGTGGTCTATTGGCGGCGAAACGCTCGATAGAGATTATACCGATTATCAGTCTTATAAAAAATATTTGGGACCACTTGGCGCCAAGCGAATCCGCTTGCAGGGCGGCTGGAGCAAATGCGAAAAAGAAAAAGGCTTTTATCATTTTGAATGGCTCGATTCTATTATTCCCGATGCAGCTTCGCGGGGCGTGCATCCGTGGGTGCAGCTATCGTATGGCAATCCTATTTACGAAGGCGGCGGCGATGCAAAATTAGCCGGGCATATTCCCACTTCGTCCGAAGCATTAACCGCCTGGGATAATTGGGTAAAAGCAATGGTTACGCGCTATAAAAATGAGGTGCCCGAATGGGAAATCTGGAATGAACCTGATCTCAATCCCAACCACACCGGCGAAGCACTGGGCGAATTTTATTTGCGTACGGTAAAGGTGATCCGCAGCGTTCAGCCGGATGCAAAATTTATTGCACTGGGTTTGTGTGTGGTAAGCCGTCTCGATTTTGTAAAAGGTTTTATGGATGATCTGAAAACGAATAACGGGTTAGATTACGTTGACTTTTTTACTTATCATGGCTACGCAGCAAACCCTTCCACTTCTTATCCGGAAATAGAAAAACTGCGCGCCCTGGTGTGGAGTTATAAGCCATCCATTGTTTTTATGCAGGGGGAAAACGGCGCACCATCCACGCCGAAAGCCGTTACCATCGGCGCTTTGCGCGAATACGACTGGTCGGAACTGACACAAGCCAAATGGGATTTGCGGCGTATGTTGGGCGACCATGGTCGAGGCATTGCCACAAATTTGTTTACCATCAGCGATATTCATTATGCACCCGGCGACCACATGACGGGCGTGAACACAAAGGGTATTTTAAAAACCAATTCTGATAAAACCATTGATCGCCCGAAGATGGCTTACTATGCGGCGCAACATGTGTTTTCTCTTTTTGACAACCAGATTATTCTTGATACAAGTAAACCGGTAACCAACCAAAATGGGATGTTCGTCTTTCAATATCATAACGAAAAAAATGGCGGCAGCATTATCACTTTATGGAGCGGCGAAGCAAGACCGGCTGACAATTATCAACCGAAAACGACAAAAGTTACGGTGAAAAATGGCAAGTTTACAAAACCGGTTTATGTTAACTTAATCAGTGGCAACATCTATGAAATTCCAAAAGCGAATTGTAAACAATCAGGCAATGAATATGTGTTTACCGATATTCCTGTTCCTGATTATCCGGTATTGATTGCAGATAGAAAAGCACTGCGTGAATAAACGCC
Organism: Ilyomonas sp.; assembly: GCA_965219515.1. GTDB lineage: Bacteria > Bacteroidota > Bacteroidia > Chitinophagales > Chitinophagaceae > Ilyomonas. The sequence continues at coordinate 2,773,667 of OZ244776.1, read as the reverse complement.
ATTTAGTTAAAAAAATCAATCACACAAACATCATAAAATGAAATCATTAGTAACCTTAGATTATATCTCCATACTGATATACATGTTGCTAATGGCAGGCATCGGATTATTTTTTAAGTGGTACGTAAAAGACATCAATGCCTACACCAAAGGTTCAGGCGCGATTCCGTGGGTAGTTGCCGGCATCAGCAATTTTATGGCTTTGTTCAGCACCTTTGTGTTTGTGGCTTATGCAGGTATTGCCTATGAAAGCGGACTTGTTGCAGTTACGGTTTTTTTAAGCACTGTACCAGCGTGTGTCATTGCTTCCCTGGTATTTGCGAAACGGTGGCGCCGGGCAGGCGTTTCCACGCCGGTTGAATATTTAGAAACAAGATACAACGCCACGGTAAGGCAAACCATCGGCTGGGTTGGTATTTTGATGCGCATTCTCGATAATATGGTAAGGCTGTATGCCATCGGCATTTTTCTTACGGCAGTTACGCCGCTTTCTCTTCCGGCAAGCATGATTATTTCATCTGTTATCGTTATCGCGTTTACGTTGTTTGGCGGTTTATGGGCGGTGTCTATTATGGGCACGGTTCAATTTATTATTTTGATTTTTACATCGCTGATGTTGTTCTGGTTATCGCTTAGTTATGTGGGTGGTTTTTCGGTGATTATAAACAAATTGCCAGAGCATCTTTATTGGTTCAACGGACCAAAAGGGCAAGCGTTCTGGCTTATCGTTTACTACATTATGATCATCATCAAGTACAACGAAAACTGGATTTTTATCCAGCGTTTTTATTCGGTGAAAGATGAAAAAGCGGCGCAAAAAGTGGGTTATTTAACGGCTGCCTTGTTCTTTGTTTTTCCCATTGTTTTTATGGTGCCGCCCATTGTAAGCCGCATCATTATGCCGGCGTTGCCCGATAAAGAAATGGCTTATGTAGCCATCTCAAGCAAGCTGCTTCCGCCGGGCGTAATGGGCGTTATGATTGCCTCGATGTTTGCGGCAACCATGTCATCGTTGAACGCAGAATACAATGTGGTGGCGAGTGTATTATCGAAGGATGTTTACCAAAGACTGATCAACAAAAACGCGACCGATAAACAGCTTTTTAAGGTGGCGAAAATTTCTACGGTATTGGTTGGTTTGCTTGTGATGTTGGGTGCCTTATTCATTGATGCTTTTGGCGGCGCGTTTGAAGCCAATAAATTATTTACCGGCATATTGGCGATACCCGTTGGCATACCGCTGGTCATGGGCATCATCAACAAAAAAGCAACGCCGCGCGGCGCGATGGTCACCATCATCGTAGGTGCGTTTACAGGTATTATTTTAAATGCAATGCCACAATATTTTTCGTGGGAAATGGCAACCATCGTCGAAGTCATAATTTGCTTCGCCATATTCTATCTTTCTTCTTTACAAAAATTGGGAAGCGCGGCTTACCTGCAACGGGTAAATAGCTTATTTAAACAACTGGCAACACCCATTACCGACAAGCCTTCCCTTGATAAAAATTTTGAGAATGCATTGCGGTATTTATACGCGCTGTCGTTATGGTGTTCGGCGTTATTATTCATCGGAATGGGTTTGTTCTATATCAATCAGTTAAGCGGCGCTTTATCGGTGGCTGCCGGAATGATTTGCCTGTTGGCAGGCATTATCATCTGGTTTTTATTAAAGAAAAAAGAAGCTGTTACAGTGTGATGAAAAATATTTATAACGATATGTTTCTGTTGTCAAATGCTTTGGGTAAAAAGCTATACCACGAAGTGGCTGCTGCTTTACCCATCATTGATTTTCACAATCACATTGATATTGCGGCATTGGCTGTAAATAAACGTTATGAAAATATTTACCAGCTTTGGGTGCAGCAAGACCCTTATAAACACAGGGCGATGCGGATCTGCGGCATTGCTGAAAACAGAATCACCGGCACTGCAACGGAAGAAGATAAATTTAGGGCGTGGGCGGAATGTATGGAAGCAACGGCGGGCAATCCTTTGTTTCACTGGAGCTGTATGGAATTGTATTTTTTAATTCAAAGTAAAGAAATTTTAACACCGAAAAATGCAGGCAAAATCTGGAAAGCAGCCAATAAAAATTTGCAAAAAAAAGACTGGTGCGCATTGGATATTGTAAAAAAATCCGGCGTGGAAATGCTTTGCACATCAGATGATTTATTGGATACACTGGAACATCATATCGCAATATCAAAACAACAGGAAAACATCAGTTGCCTGCCTTCTTTACGTGGCGATAGTATGATTGCTTTTCATCAGCCAACATTTTTCTTCTGGTTGGAAAAATTAAAAGCGATTACCCATCTGTCAATACACAATTTAGAAGATTACAAAGCTGCTATCTGTAAGCGGTTAGATTTTTTTGATAAAGCAGGCTGTTTGCTAAGCGACCATTCTTTAGATGATGGATTTCAATTCATCCCAACTGATGCAGCAACAGCAATGACTTTGTTTCAGCAATTATTAAACAAAGAAGATTTATCAGCCATAGAAATCATTGCTTTACAATCCTGCTTATTGCACTTTCTGGGAACCGAATATGCCAAAAGAAAATGGAAGCTGCAACTGCATGTCGGCGCACACCGTTATACCAGCAGCCGGCTTAGAAAATTAGCCGGTGGCGCAGGTGGTTTCGCCTGTATTGGCAACACAGTTCATGTGCCATCGCTTTGCCGGTTTCTCGACGAACTGGAAAAAGAAAATCGCTTACCCAAAATCATTTTATATACCTTGAATCCTGCCGATAATGCCGTGTTTGCATCGCTTACGGGTTCTTATGCAGAAGATGGCGTAAAGGGAAAAATACAGTACGGACCTGCGTGGTGGTACAACGATCATTACGAAGGCATCACCCTGCAATTGCTCGCATTAAGCAGTTATGGTTTATTGTCAACTTCTATTGGCATGACAACCGATTCAAGAAGTATTTTATCGTTTACCCGTCACGACTATTACCGCCGTATTCTTTGCAATTTAATTGGTATTTGGGTTGAAGAAGGCAAGCTGCCGGATGATAAAGATTTTCTTACAAACATGATTAAAAATATTTCATACAACAACATCAAAAACTGGATTCAAAAATGACAGAAACCACTTCACATAAAGTGGCCATCGTAACCGGCGCAGGCGGCACACTTTGCTCCGAAATGGCGCGGAACCTTGCCAGCCAGGGTTATAAAATGGCGCTGATCGGGCGAACGTTAGAGAAACTGAAAGTTGTAGAAAAACAAATTACTGCAACCGGCGGCATTGCTATTTCTATCGCTGCCGATGTTTCTGATGAAGCCTCGATCAAGTCAGCGAGTGTTATAATAAAAAATGAATTGGGCGTATGTCATGTTTTAATTAACGGTGCAGGCGGAAACCAAAATGAAGCGTTAACCAACATCACAGAATTTGATAAAAAAGAATTGTCGGGCGATGAATCTGTAAAAGGTTTTTTTAATTTAAATATGGATGTCTTTAAAAGTGTCATTACCATCAACACGATGGGAACCGTAATTCCCTGCTTTGTTTTCGGAAGAGAAATGGCAAAAGATAAAAGAGGCGTTATCATCAACATCGCTTCGATGAACAGTTATCGCCCGCTCACAAAAGTGGGGGCGTATGGCATTGCCAAGGCTGGTATCGCCAATTTTACGCAGTGGCTCGCAGCTTATCTCGCGCCCGCAAATATTCGTGTAAACGCAATCGCGCCGGGCTTTTTCTTAAACGACCGCAGCCGAAAAATTATGTTCCATGAAGATGGCAGCCACACGCCAAGAGCAGATAGCGTAATGGCGCATACACCGCTGAAACGGTTTGGCGAAGCCACTGAATTAACAGGCTGTATGAACTGGCTGATCAGCGATGAAGCCGCCGGTTTTGTAACGGGAATAGTCGTGCCGGTTGATGGAGGTTTTTTATCGAATGCCGGTGTTTAAAAAAGATTTCTTACACGCAAAATATAAAAACATGAATACCGAAAACGTGAATGGCACGAACCACATTTCCGGTTCGGAGCAATACAAAAAAGAAGTGGGCATGATGAACCTGGAAAAATTTATTGAAGAACGAGAATACATTTCCACCAAAAAATTCCCGATACCCGATGATGAAATGCTAAGCCGTTTCGAGCAGTTGTACACCGGCGCAGTAAATGATGTACTTCGCGAATTTTGTTTGATGAACCAAACGATGCCCAACCGCATCGTGCCTTTGCGCGAGTACCGAACCATAGCAGGTTTTGCGTTTACGGTAAAAAGCGCGCCCAACGCAAAAGTGAAAGGCGAGATGGAATTTCGCACGAAGATGCTGGACGATTTGCATGAACATGCGTTTGTGGTTTGGGATACCAGCAAAGACGAAAAAGCAACATTGTGGGGCGGCGTGATGACGGCTGCCAGTCGTACCAAAGGCGTGAAAGCCGCCTGCATAGATGGCGGCATCCGCGATACGCACCAGATATTGGAAGCTAATTTTCCGGTGTTTTATAAATATCGCACTAGCAACGGCAGTTTGGGGCGTTGCCTGATCACGCATTATCAAACCGTGTTGCAAATTGATGATGTAACCATTCGCCCCGGCGATGTTGTGCTTGGCGATATTGACGGCGTGTTGATTGTGCCACGCGATATTGCTTATGATGTTTTGATTAGAGCCGAAGAAATAAAGGAAAATGAAAAGAAAATTTATAGCTGGGTAAAAGCCGGCGATTCCATTCAGGCGATTACAGAAAAAGGCGGATACTTTTAGAAACGGTTTGAGGCTGAAGGTTAAAGGTAATGGGTTTACAGCTTATGCTTCTTATTGATCATCTTCAAGTTATTTTAATCTTGCAAAGGTCGGTTTTGACTTTTGATTTTTTATGAAACTATCCTTTCTTTTTTTTGGTAACAAACCAGATGAAAAATGGCAGTTGTGCCGGCAAATGGGTATTGATGATGCCATCGCCAAATTGGCACCGGAACTAACAGGCGAGAAATCGATTTACGATTATGATTCTCTCAAACATTCAAAAGAAATTTTTGAAGAAAACGGGTTTCAACTTCTCGGTTTGGAAGGTGACCAAATAGACATGACCCGCATTAAACTCGGACTTTCCGGTAGAGAAAAAGACATTGATGACTATTGCCGAATGCTGGAAAACATGGGCAGACTCGGCGTGAATTTATTATGCTACAATTTTATGTTTACGGGCTGGTATCGCACCCAAAAGGCTTTGCCAGAGCGGGGCGGCGCACTCGTCAGCGGCTTTTCTTATGAAGCTGCTTTGAAGGAGCCAAACATTGAATATGCACCGGTGAGCGAGAATCAAATTTGGGAAAATTATCATTGGTTTATTGAAAAAATAATGCCGGTGGCAGAAGCGAATAACGTGAAAATGGCGCTGCATCCTGATGACCCGCCAATCAGTCCGGTGCATGGCATCGGAAGAATTTTTACATCAGCGAAAGCCATTCGGAAAGCCTTGTCATTTTCCAACAGCCCATCGCACGGACTCACGTTTTGCCAGGGAACTTACACCACGATGAACGAAGATGTGCAGGAATTAATTTATGAATTTGGAAAGAAGCAAAAAATATTTTTTGTTCATATCAGAGATGTAAAAGGAACACCTGAAAATTTCCGGGAAACCTTTCATGATAATGGACCAACCGATATGTTTAAAATGATGAAAGCCTATAAAGAAGTGGGTTTCGATGGACCGTTGCGCTCTGATCATGTGCCAACGATGGCAGGCGAAAGTAACGATCATCCGGGCTATGAAATGAAAGGAAACCTGTTTGGTATAGGTTATATAAAAGGCTTGCTGGATGCGCTGTAAAAGTTCTTAAAATTCCTTTTCAATTATTTCTTTGATTTGTTTAGAGGCATTTTGTAAACCACCAATGATTTTTGCTTTGTGATTTGGTGTTAACCTGCTTTCTGGTAAGAATATGCTTAAGGCTGCAATCACTTGATTCTTGCGAGATACAGGCACGGCAAAGCCGCAGATATGTTTTGCAGATAACGTTTGAGCCATTTCATTGTCGTGGATCTTTTTTATCGCTTTATCAAGTTCTTGTGAACCTTGTACCCCAGGCCATATTTCATTTGATGGATAACCCACCGCTTTCACAAGATTGTCTAACTCTTTATTACTAAGGTAAGCCGCCAAAACTCTTCCGCTTGCGGTCGAAAAAACATCCGCTTCAACTTTAGCTCTTACATTTAAGTCTTGGTCGCTTTGAACCGAATGTAAAATCAACCGCTTGTTATTGCGCAGCACGCCAAGCAACGAGGTTTCATTTAGCTTCTGCGTTAGCTCTTCCATTACCGGTTTTGCTGTCAGCAGCAAATCCTGGTTATAAGAAAGATTGCCCGTTAATTTGTATGCGCCGGCGCCAAGTATATACCCGGTTTTTTTGCTTGCATTTTCCAGGTAGTTGCGCTTCACAAGAGTCTTCACAATATTGGCGCACGTTGGCTGGCTTATGTTTACGTGTTCCGCAATTTTTATTAACTGAACCGGTTCTTTTCCATGCAGAGCAACAAATTCTAAAATATCAATGCCTCGTTCTATAACTTGTATCATGAATTAAAATTAATAGAAATTAGTTCAACTATGTTGAATTGGATTATAATTACTGGTTTTTTTGTTCAGACAGATATTATGCAAAAGTTTGTAACGCTTTTTCTTTGAGTGAGCCGAAATAAAAACTGTTTACATCGCAAGTATTATCAGTTTACAATTTGATACTTTTAGAAAAATTAAGTTTCAAAAAAATGTATTAATAACCTTACAGATACTCTCATCAAAGAAAATGCACGTCAGGCAATCAGCGAAAATTATACCGGCAGCCGGAATTTCTTTTCTTGTATCAACTAAATTTTTATGCACTCGCCGGGTATTTTCGATTTTTAAAGAGAGTTTTTTACCAGCACAATTTCTCTGTAAGAGTTCCTACTTTCACACCAACGAAACAGAAATATTTTATGTCATATTGTTCTGCCATTGAAACGATGAATGAAGAAAAAAAAGCCATTCATAAAGTATATCACGATCTTCATTACGGCTTTCCGATACATGATGACAATGAACTGTTTGGCAGACTGATTTTAGAAATCAATCAGGCCGGTCTTAGCTGGGAAACAATATTGAAAAAAGAAGCCTGCTTCAGAAAAGCGTACAACAATTTCGATATTGAAAAAATAGCCGCTTACTCACAAACTGACAGAGAAAGATTACTGGCTGATGCCGGCATTATCCGCAACCGGTTGAAGATAAATGCTGCCATAGAAAATGCAAAAACAATACAGCAATTGCAAACAGAACACGGGGCGTTTGAAAAATGGTTGCTGGCAAATCATCCGAAGACAAAAGAAGAGTGGGTAAAGCTGTTTAAGCAAACGTTCCGGTTTACGGGTGGCGAAATTGTTTCTGAATTTTTGCAAAGCATCGGTTATCTGCCCGGTGCGCATACAGAAGATTGTGCTATTTACAAAGAGATAGTAAAAAGAAAACCGATGTGGATGACTACTTGATAAATTTTATTTTTTTGTGCCTGCTTATCTTAATTAAAAGAGGAGGAATTATAATACGGCTATATAGTAACAGAGAATCCGGTAAACTAAATTGATATAAAAAAGTTTTTTATCCTTACAGGAAAGGAGAACCGTATTTTCGATATTGATTTTAAAATATTTCATAGGATTAGGTAGAATAAACGCAAAGTATTTTTAGATAATTATATGGATGCTGGAATTGGTTCATTAATCTTACTATCACGTCATTGAATAAATATTGTCTCATGTTTCTTCTGTTAAAGCGATATTCATATTCATCAGTATAAGCAAAAAGATATTGACCGGAACATTGATGGTGTATTCCCCTGAGCCAGTTTTTAAATTGCATAATTTGCTTGTGCAATTCTTCCATAACACTTCCTTTTTTGGAATAGGTAATGGTAATGTTACTCATTTGCTTTGCTATTTTTTTGTATGAATGAAACGCATCGGTTTGTATTTATGCATCATCTGATACATTGTCTTTTATAGCATACTTTAATTCATTGGCTCCAAAGGTTTCTATGTGTTGCAGTGCAAGGTTACCGGTTGTGCCGTCTGGTAAAACTTCTACCGCTACAAACAAAGCTTCCTTGGTTTGTGTACTTCTTCCTTTGGCTGCAGAATAGCCGCCCACAAGGGTTTCATCCACCTCTACTTTTCCCGATAGCTTATTATCCTTATCTTTTTTCATTACTGCCTGCACTTTTCTTTTAAAAAGCCAGGCAGTTTTTTGTTGTACACCTACCTCAGCTCTCAACTCATCCGTGGACATTCTTTTTTTATTTCTCGTATTGATGGCAATGTTGGTCTTACCACCTGTAGCGGCAGTCGGTTGTTATCACTGAAAACAGGGCGTTGGTTGTGCTGGCTGCCTTTCTGTTTTGATAGCCAATGGGCTCACCGCCGTTTTTCGCCGGTGTATGCGAGACATCCAGTTGCATCGAAGAAAAAATCCGGCAACGCATGATGGTTTTTGAGCAGTTCTGTCCACACACTTTTGAAAGAGCCATCCTTTACCCAGTGCTGAAATGATGATAGACTCCGCCAGGACTTAATTTCTTTTCTTCCCCAAACAGTGCTATCACCGGCAACATCCGCCACCGGCAGCCGCTTTTTAACCGGTACAAAATGGCAGCTGCAATCTTCCATAACTCAACCTTCAGCTTCGTACCCCGGCTGCCCGGCTCAAATGGGGAACAATCAATCTCTCAATCTTATCTTTGCTCAGGACTTCCATAGCACTTGCCTTTTTGTCTGGCAACTCAAAGTTCTTTAGCATCGGAAGTCCTTTTTTGTTTAAATTCTAAACAGCTTCATTGATAAAGAACATTGCTAAAAGGCAAAGAGTTTTTCGCACTACTTTTTTAACGTTATCACTTCCTTGTATGCTGACAGCAGGGCTTCCCTTATCACTTCTTTTGCAACCTGATCGAGTTCGAATGTTGTGGCACCTTTTTCACCCCACTTATTCGGTACCGGATAAATATTTACAGTATCCATCTGACAAAAAATCGTCTGCTCCTCAATTGTCAGGAACAGATTTGCTGTATTGTTTTTTGATAAATAAGTAGCAAACATGCGTTTTCCAGTTACCTTGAAACCTATTCTTTCAAAATGTGAGGTTTGTACAGTTCCTGTGAATGACAACGCCATTTCTATAAATGTTTCTTCTGTAATCATTTTTTTAGTTTTCAGGCAACTACCAATGGTTCGGCTTTCTGCTGTGCTGATATTCTTCGTTCGTCAGCCATATACCGAAGGAAAGATAAATGCTATTCCTGATAATGAGGTGAGATATAACAGCCAAAATAGAAAGCCTGTTGATGGCAACAGCACCATATCACTTCTTTGGTTTAGGAAGTAATCATCACCGCTAAAATAAGTTGCAAACTTGATGATAGATGAAACGAAGTAACATACTTCGCTAAGTTAGGAAACCTGAAGTTTCTGGTTCAGGTTATCATCATAAAACCAATATACGATATGCCAGGTGCAGTTGACTTTTGCTTTAGCCGTATTCCAGTTTGCCGGATAGACGCTGGGCTGTCCTGCGCGGCAGTTGTTAGGCAGGAGTCTTTGCTTGTGCGATTTTCTTTTAGGCATTTTGTTTACGTTTTTGTTAACGATGATTCAAAATGCCGCGATGAAGAGAAGGTAATAAAAAAGGCTGAAACCCTTGCTTGTATTGGATTTCAACCTTTGTGGGAGCACACGGGTTCGAACCGCGGACCCTCTGCTTGTAAGGCAGATGCTCTAAACCAGCTGAGCTATGCTCCCGTTTTTATCGGGAGTGCAAAGATAGCCGTGTAGCTTTTTCTTCCAAATTTTTTTTAAAGATTCTTACACGTAAAATATCCTGCTGAATGCAATACTTTTGATAAATGAATACGATGAATATTGGCATCAGGCCGCAATTGGATGAAGAAACAGACCTGCTTGTGTCTGAAGAACATCCGTTCAGCCTGATTGTGTGGAACGACGAAATAAACACCTTTGAATGGGTGATTGTAACATTGATAGAAGTTTGTCATCATGTGCGGGAACAGGCCGAGCAATGCGCCATGTTCATTCATACCAAAGGAAAATATGCCGTAAAACACGGTGATTATGATACGCTGAAACCTATGTGCGATGCCATTACCGAACGCGGTATCGGCGCAACGATTGAAATGTTGGCTGACAAATAATTTTTGTCGTTATGCCGCTTCATGTATTGGATAATAAGTTATGGTTTCCCAAAGTAACGGATGCTTTGGAAGACGGTTTGCTGGCCATCGGCGGCGACCTCTCAACCGAACGGCTGCTGCTGGCATACCAAAAAGGAATCTTTCCCTGGTATGATGGCGAAGTACCATTGTGGTGGTGCCCCGATCCGCGCTTTGTTTTGTTTCCGCAGCATTTAAAAATCAGCCAGAGCATGAATCGGTTGTTTAAACAAGGCAAATTTGTTTTTACAACCAACCACGCTTTTGAAAAAGTGATTCGCTGCTGCATGATGATGAAGCGAAAAGAGCAGGACGGCTCGTGGATTAATGAAGATGTGATAACCGCTTATGTAAAACTTCATAAAACGGGTTATGCGCACAGTGCGGAAGTATGGCTGAACAACAAGCTTGCCGGCGGCTTGTATGGCATTCGGATGGGCCGTTTATTTTTTGGCGAAAGTATGTTTAGCGAAGAAAGCAACGCCAGCAAATACGCTTTTATCAGTTATGTAAAACAGCTAAGCGAAGAAGGTGTTGTGTTGATAGACTGCCAGGTTTATACGCAGCATCTGGAAAGCCTCGGCGCCGGGATGATAAGCCGCAACGAATTTCTTTCGCTGTTATCTGACAATATTACTTAACCAATGACAGCTGATTGCTGAAAGCTGTATCATGTTTTTTCCAGCCCAGTTCCGTTCTGGCATATACTTCTTTATTGCTCAGCAAACTTTCATTGTTTTCTTTATCTACCACCGATACGGCGATGTAACAATTCAGCCAGTCTGTCGGGATTTGCTGATTGTAAATATTGAATGAAAAATGATAGGGTGCCGATTCATCGGCGGTTGATATAAAAAAAGGGGTATTGCCCAATGTGGCGCTGTCATCGGACAGGTAAAGCACATAGCTTTTAACGATTTCACCGGAAGAAGTATCTGTTATTTCACCATCAATTTTAATGATATTTCCAATTCTTGTTTTATCGTCTTTGGCGTCTGTAATAAAAGGCGTTGGCGGTGCTGTTGTATCTATCCAGCTCATCGGCGGAACGATGGCAGGCGTTTTATAATAATGATTGCGCAAACTGTCGTTAAAACCATTCGGGTTGCGATAAAAATCTTTGCTGCTGAAGTAGATGCTGCCATCTATATTCGGTGTTTCGCGGGTAAGTTCTACTTCCTGCGGCAACTCGTCTTTGTTGCGCCATGCCATTGACGAACCGGCACGATACAAAGCATGGCCAATGAAGATTTGCTTTCCGTAACTATGCTCGCCCCACCAGTTTATCAGCGTTTGATAGTCGCAAAGCTTATGACCGATTTCCCAGTACAGTTGCGGTGCCGCATAATCTATCCAGCCTTGCTTCAGCCAGGTTAATACATCGGCATACAAGTCGTCGTAATTAGAAATGCCTGCATGTGTATCGCTGCCGTTTGCATCCATGCTTTGGTTGCGCCATACGCCAAACGGACTTACGCCAAATTTTACCATCGGCTTTGCCGCTATAATCGTTTCATGTATCTTTTTAATAATGCTGTCGCAGTTGCTTCTCCGCCAGTCTTTTTTGTTCATTCCATTGCCATACAAACGGTAACTATCATAATCGGGAAACTCTTTTCCGGCGGCCGGATACGGGTAAAAATAATCATCCATGTGAATGCCATCCACATCATAGCGCGATACAATATCTTTTACCACATTCGATACATAATTGATGACGGCAGGATTTCCGGGATCGAATATTTTTTGTTTGTTGTATGTGATAAACCAGTCGGGATGCTGCCGCGTAATATGATTGGAGGCAACGGATGAAGAATAAATATTAAACACCGCGCGATACGGATTCAGCCAGGCATGAAACTCCATGCCGCGCCTGTGCGTTTCTTTAATCATAAACTGCAGCGGATCGTAATACGGCACCGGCGGCATACCTTGTTTGCCCGTCAAATATTCGCTCCACGGCTCGTAAGACGATTGATAAAACGCATCTGCTACGGGGCGTATCTGCACAATAACCGCATTCATGCCGTTGCGCTGGTGCATGTTTAATATCCTGATAAATTCATCTTTCTGCTCCGTAACGGATAAGCCCTTTCGGCTTGGCCAGTCAATGTTTTCAACGCTCGCTATCCATACGGCGCGAAATTCGTATTTGGGCTGAGAAAAAGAAGAAAGATATGAAAGACAAAACACAGGAAACAAGACACAAGTGAGAAACCATTTCATGAACAACTCAATTTACCATCGCAAAAGCGATATAAGAAAACACTTTTATACACACGTAAAAAAGGAATATCAGATTCTGCAAGGCTGCCTTTTTCACTTTTATTTATTGCAAAAGAAAGGTTGTGATACATAAGATTTGTATTTGGGTAAAAAAATAAACTGCGCCTGATGATTATAAAGATGACGAATCGCGGTTAAAAAAGTCTCTCACGCCTTTTCGCCCGCCTGCTACAAAAGCCTCAACCATTTTGCGCGGTATTTTTCTCACTCTTCCCGAAATATTCATATTGCTGATCATAATGGTACGGCGTAAAGAGTGCGTGTCAGACAGTTCGGGCGCGGGTTTGTCAATCAATGTCCGGTACATGGCGCCGATATAATTTTTTACCGAATGAACGGGCATCGGGTAATTGCCTCTATGATGCCTGCTGTATTCAATCTGTTCCGGCTTTTCAAGTATCAGTCCCAATGTTTCCTTGTTTTGTATTGTGTTGCCGGTTGTTACGCATTCGCCGTATTGCTCCGAATCAAATATTTGTATCGGGTAATTGCTTAGCAAGCCGCCATCGGTCATCAGATGAATGCTTCCGGCATCGCTGCTTTTACAAACGCCGCCGCTATTGTTTATGTAAACCGGCTCAAAATAAAGCGGCACCGACATAGATATTCGTACCGCATCTTTCACTTTCATATCAGGATACGTTTCGTAAGAAAAAACGCGCAGACTTTGAAACGTTAAGTCAGTTCCGGTGATGTATAAATCTTTATAACGCTTTTCCTGTTTTTGCCGGTGCATCTCGCCAAACGTAATGTTGGCATCGCCGGTTTTATTTTCAATTAAGGCATTTATCCATTTGGTAACGGCTTTGCCTTTAAAAAAGCCGAGTTTTGTTTTCAGCCGGTGAAAGCCGCCCGATACAAAGCCGTCATTAAAAGTATTGAGAGGAATATCGGCGGCAACGGTTTTCATTTCTTCTGCCGTGTAGCCTGTAGCCAGCAGCATGGCTTGTATGGCGCCAACCGAAGAACCGCCCACGCGTTGAATATCATTTAGAATGCCCAGGCTGTCTAATATTTCAAACGCACCTACATAAGCAAAACCTTTAATGCCGCCGCCTTCCAAAACAAGGTTTTTGTAATGAGGTGGCTGAGAGATGGAAATACTATTTATGAATAAAAGAAATAAGAAAAGAGCAGTGATTTTTTGCATTATGATTGTAAAAGAATTACGAAGTGCTCATAACTATACAAATTAAAGTAAGACTAAGCATATGACTGAGTGAAAAGAAACTATTTTTGTTATTGTTATGAAAAATGAATTGAACAAGCATACTATTCTTCAAAAATTGCAAGCCATAAAGCCTTTGCAGCAAAAGAATTTTTCGGTAAGCGAACTGGCATTGTTTGGTAGTTATGCGAGAGACGAACAAACACTTGAGAGTGATATTGATGTACTTATTGAATTGAATGAAGCTACTTATAAAAATCTTTGCAACACAGCTTATGCTTTGTATGATTTATTTCCTGATAAAAAAGTAGAAGTGGTAAGCAGAGATGCGATTAAACCAAAATATTTTGATTACGTAAAACCTGACCTGATGTATGTATAAGCGATCAGATGCATTACTAATTAATGACATAATAAAAAATACCGGATTTGTATTTGACAGTATAAAGAACGATACCTACGATAGTTTTATAAATGATAAAATGAAGTTATACGCCGTTATTCGCGCCTTCGAAATTATAGGCGAAGCAGCCAGGGCTATTTCAGAAGAAACAAGAAATAGCTACAAAAAGATTGAATGGAAAGAAATGGCTGATTTCAGAAATATTTTAATGCATTAATACTTTGGTGTCGAACATAAAATTTTGTGGTCAGTTATTCAAACCAATCTACCTTATAACTATCAATTGCTGAAAGAGATCGCTTTATAAAATTAACCCATAAAACAAATTACGCAATTATCCATAATTCAATCTTCCCATACCGTTAAGCCTTCGCTGCAATTGGCGCAAATGTCAATGTTTTTGCGGCTTTGCATCATTTCTCTGCGAAACTGTTTGTAGTTATCGTTGTTCCATATTTCCTTGAATGATTGCATCTTTAAATTGCCCAGCCGGTGCATGGCGTCTTTATCAAAACAGCAGGGAACCACAAGTCCGTCCCAGGTAATTACGTTGGCATGCCACAGCTTCCAGCAATGATTGCCAAGCCCGCTTTTGCTTTTCATCCTGCCATCTTTCCCTATGCGGTAACGGCTGTATTTATCTATTGTTGGAATCAATTGGTGCGGATCATTTTCATAGTCATAAACCTGCGCCGTTTTAAACCGGATCTGGTCAACACCAATCTCTTTTGCCAAACGTTTTACATCTTCTATCTGGTGTTCGTTAGGCTTCACCACAAGAAACTGAAAAAACACAAACGGCGTTTTGCTGTTCAGTTCTTTTTTCCATTTTACAATGTTGCGCGCGCCCTGCAGCACTTTGTCTAAGTTGCCGCCAACGCGGTATTGTTTGTACACATCCTGCGTGGTGCCGTCAATGGAGATAATCAATCTGTCTAAACCGCTTTCCACCGTGTGCTTCGCTTTTTCATCGGTTAAATAATGCGCGTTGGTTGATGTAGCTGTATAAATGCCTTTGTCGTGCGCATATTTTACCATCTCCAAAAAATCAGGATTCAGAAACGGCTCGCCCTGAAAATAAAAGATGAGATATAATAAATCTTTATAAATGTCATCAATCGTTTGCCTGAAAAAATCTTTTTTCAACATGCCGGTATCGCGCGTAAAGGCGCGCAATCCGCTCGGGCATTCGGGACAGCGAAGATTGCAGGAGGTTGTCGGCTCAAACGAAACCGAAATGGGATAGCCCCATTGCAACGGTTTCTTAGTAAGCTTCGTAAGCTGGTAACTTATTACCACTTTGGCGGCATTCCAAAGACGCCGTGGCGTGAGCTTGCCGATGAGGTTTGCGGTATCGTTCCAATTAAAATACATGAAGGGCAAAGATAGAAGGAGATTCGGTGAGATAAGAAGGATTTTGCGATGATAAATGTTAAGGTGTGAACTACTGTCATATCAATTGTAAAATATCTGACGACAGACATAAAAAACTCACCTATAGACAGGCGTCGTTATTAAGTTCACTTAACGTCAGGGCTTGGCGAAGAACCGGTATTTGAAATTCGTCCCGCTAAAAACCTCAGTTAAATTTGTAGAATTAAAAGTTCATTGTTATTGATGTAGTCAAATTTATAAAGTCCCGCTAACAACTGCAGATGATTAGCCAAACAAAAGTTGCTGTTGCGTATTGTCAGCCGGTTTTTTTCCAAATCTATTGTTGGCTGAAGTGGCTACTGTATTAACTTTAAGATATGTTCAACTTTTTCTTTTAATTCTGGAATATCAATTTTAATAATCTCCCAAACTAAACTGGAGTCAATGCCAAAATATTCATGAGCAAATACATTTCGCATTCCAACAATTTGAGCCCACTCGATGCCTGATAATTTAGACGTTAATTCAGGAGAAAGATGATTACTGGCTTCGCCAATTATTTCCATTTGCTTTATGCAGGCAAATCGCATCATTGAATTTTCGAGAAATACAGAAAGATCTGCCGTAATTAAATATTTATGAATTTCGCCGATTGCATCAAGAATAGGTTGCAATCTGATTTTGTCTCCCGATTCACCTCTCATATAGTAAACGCTTTTCCTGATCAACAAGTGGTTTAATATATTTAGACATGCCATTTGAAGAAACTAAATCAACTTCATTATTTAATAGCTTTTCGAGGTCGAGTTTCATTTGAATAAACTGCAATCCAATTTTTTGGCTGTAATCTAAATCAACTAAAATATCTATATCGCTCTTATTGTCTGCCACTCCCCGAACATATGACCCAAACAAGTAGGCTTTCAAAACAGGGCGTGTTTTGAAGTAATCTTTTATTGATTTGATTTTAATACTGTCTAAGGTCATGAAACAAATAGACAAAATCTATAAAAAAGTGAGATGTTCAATCCCATTTTAGCCAACACCCATGCAATACTTAGTGCAAAGCCACATCGTGTTTTATATGTGCAATCATGACCAAAGTGCCATGTATTTTTTTCAGTTGTATTTATACAAGAATCCTTTGGCTGCCGGCTAACGCTTACTGATGAACAAGTTCATCGGTATGAAGAACCGGGCGGCGGGTGTGAGATAATTATTAAAGTGCCATTGTAAAAGAAAATTTTCTTCGGGTTTCACTTCATTGCGTTTGGTGCAATCCATATTATTCTTTGCCTGAACGGAAAAGATCATATTATTCCGGATATACCTGAAATAAATCTCTTTTTTTAAATTCATACTGGCTGACGCTTTCTGTATTGCGCTTCTCTCAATTTATTACGGTACGATTTTCTATGCCTGATAACTCACTTGTAAAATAAAAAATCAGCATCATTATGGAAAAACATCCGCAGGACAAAAGCTCTACCGATTCGGAAAAAGCGTACGATCAGGATCCGGATCGTTATAACGCAGGCTATGGCAGTTTTAATGAAAAAGATTTTGAGAAAAAAGACAATGGCGATAAAAACGATGGCACACCAACCGGATTATCGGATAAAGCGAACATTAAAACGGGCTTAAACGAAGACAAAAGTACGGTAAGCGATACGTCGGCGCCCTCGGGCAGTATATCAGACAAACAAACGCCAACCGATAAAAGCGATGCGTGAAATGCAGTATGATTACAAAAAAATGAAGCAGTTTTCTGCAATTCATTTTTAATCAAACAAGCAGCGTACAGATATTTATATCCGCACGCTGCTTTTTTTGTAACTGCTACGCGAACATCAAAAGATATATAAGCCTACACCGTTACCTCATGTTCTTTCAGGCTGTCGGTTCTTATTTTTTCGCGGTGCATCATGCCCCATTCGCGTAACGCATGAAGCACATCGCCCAGCGTATTGCTATAATCGGTCAATTCGTATTCTATAACAACCGGCGTACGGGTAAACACATTCCGCCTTACAAAACCATTCATTTCCAGTTCCTTCAATTCATTCGACAATACTTTGGCCGAGATGCCGCTGATGGTGCGCTGAAGCTCGTTAAACCGTTTGTTGCCATCGCGAAGCGCAATAATCACCCGCAGTTTCCATTTGCCGCCAATGGCATAAAGCGCATCGCCTACTGCTGCCAGGCTGCGCGTACATTCTTTTATGTTTACTTCTTCGTTTGTTGAAAGACAGTTCATCATGTTATTTTTTTCTGCTTACACAAAGGTAAGCACTTACCTTTTGTAAACTGCTTACTTTTTGTAACTATCTGGTTATAGCTTTGCACCTGCGAGCAGATACGATATGAAAGTTATAAAAATTTTCTATTGGGTTACTACCGTTTTGTTATGTGTTATGATGGTAATTTCTTATTTTATTTATCTGAAAAAAAGTAAACCGGAAAATCAATCGTCTTCTCTATAAAAACGATGCTGACGAAACAATGCCTGCCATAAAAAGAAATTTTAAAATGGTAACAACATGAAAAAGACATTTGCAATTTACGTTATAATGATGGCTTTATTTCTTACATCCTGCGCCCGTTCTTACTACAAAGAGCCGGTGTCTTACAAACAATTATCACCCGAAAAAAATGAATCTATCCGCAACGTGAATAACATTTTCAATTAAAAAATAAATTGACAATAATCCTGAAGCAGATGCAACTTTTTTTCAGCCCGGCATCTGCTTTTATTTTCCCTCCGTCAGCACAATATTGCGAAACTCAATCGGGCCGTGGTCGCCCTGAATTTGCAGCGGTCCCGGCTCACCTTCTTTGCTGTCAATCGCCCCGCCGGTAATGCCGGGTATCTCGCGGTTGCTGATAATGGTTACGCCATTTAAAACCACCGTAACAAGTCTGCCCGTTAGCGTAATATCATACGATTGCCATTCGCCTGCTTTCTTACCCGCTTTTTCGGCCGGCGCAAGAAAACCATATACAGCCCCCAACTGATCAATGGCAGGATGTATGCTATCGCCGTCTTCTATCTGCACTTCATAACGCCCGCGCAAATACACGCCGCTGTTGCTGTGCTCGGGATAGCGAAATTCAATATGCAGTTTGAAGTCGTTATACTTCCTGTCGCTTACCAGGTTAGAGCCAGACTTCGGACTTTTTAAAACGCCGGTTTCTACAATCCATTGATTTTCGCCCAAGGCGTGCCAGCCCTGTAAATCGGTGCCGTTAAACAGCTTTACCGGCTTACCCCAAACAGCTGCCGCCATGCGTTGTAAAGATGGTGCGCGCACCGCAGACCAGCCATATTGTTGTCCATTGGGAAATGTAATGATGCCGGTTGCAATGTCTCCGTTTACAATGCCTTTTACCATCAGGTTGTCAGGCTCTTTTTCCCATTGCGGCGGGATGGAAAAATGAAAGCTGTCGGCATCCGTCATTACCTGCGATATAGGTCTGGCACTGCCGCCCGAAGAAACAAATTCGCCTACCAATGTATTGTTGCCCGACACCCAGATGCCCATCCACGAAGGCAACTGTTTGCCATTATAATTTACCGTTATGTCCCACCTGCCTGCAATGGGTGCCAAATCTGCATTTCCCGCTCTGGCGTTATTAAAAAAGAAAACAATAAAAATCAGCGTGATCATCCGCTTTGCGTCTGCAATGATGGTTGTTGCATTCATAATTATAGTAATTTAAAAGACCAAGATAACGATATCTGCTATTTGGAAAACGAATTGAAGAAGCGCATTGCAAATATTCCGAACATAAATATTTCCTTCAATTAAAAATGGCGTAAACTTGCTTCCTTAGAACCCAAAGCGAACATGCTCGTCAAAACATTCGGAAGCGCCGTTTATGGCGTGGAAGCCATTACCATAACCATAGAAGTAAACGTAAGCGCCGGGCAGCATTATTTTATTGTTGGATTGCCCGACAGCGCCGTAAAAGAAAGTTTACAAAGAATAGAAAGCGCCATTAAGACCAATAACTACTACATGCCGCGTACCAAGCTGGTGGTAAACCTGGCGCCGGCAGACATCAAAAAGACCGGCTCTGCGTTTGATTTGCCCATTGCCGTTGGCGTATTGGGCGCAACAGAACAGATAGAAGAACCCGAACGTTTAAGCCGATATATTATGATGGGCGAATTAAGTCTTGATGGAAAAATTCAGCCCATCAAAGGTGCATTGCCCATTGCCATACAAGCCCGCAAAGAAGGCTTTACAGGATTGATTGTGCCAACCGCAAATGCACGTGAAGCAGGCATGGTAAACAACCTGAAAGTATATGGCGTGGAGCATTTGAATGATGTGGTTGAGTTCTTTAAAAACGAATCGTTCTTAACACCGGTTGAAGTGAATACGCGTGAAGAATTTTTCGATTCGCAATATCAGTACGATGTAGATTTTAATGATGTAAAAGGTCAGGAAAACATCAAGCGCGCGCTGGAGATTGCCGCTGCCGGCGGCCACAATGCCATCCTGATTGGCCCGCCCGGCGCTGGCAAAACGATGCTGGCAAAACGATTGCCTACCATACTGCCGCCGCTTAGTTTGCACGAAGCTTTAGAGACCACCAAAATACACAGCGTGGCAGGCAAAATGCCGGAAAACAGTTCGCTTATCAGCAAGCGTCCGTTTCGGTCGCCGCATCATACCATCAGCGATGTTGCTCTTGTTGGCGGCGGTAATATACCGCAACCAGGCGAGATTTCGCTATCGCACAACGGCGTGCTTTTTTTAGATGAATTGCCCGAATTTAAACGCACCGTTCTGGAAGTGATGCGCCAGCCGATGG
Source organism: Ilyomonas sp. (assembly GCA_965219515.1). Taxonomy (GTDB): domain Bacteria; phylum Bacteroidota; class Bacteroidia; order Chitinophagales; family Chitinophagaceae; genus Ilyomonas. The sequence continues at coordinate 2,753,365 of OZ244776.1, read as the reverse complement.
AAGAACGGCGCGTAACCATTTCGCGGGCAAAAATAGCGTTGGATTTTCCTGCCAATTTTATGTTGATCGCTTCTATGAATCCCTGCCCGTGCGGCTATTACAATCATCCCGAAAAAGAATGTACCTGCCCGCCGGGTGCGGTTCAGAAATATTTGAACAAAGTCTCGGGACCCTTGTTAGACAGGATTGATCTGCATGTGGAAGTAACGCCGGTGCCGTTTAGCGAACTCAGCAATACCAACAGCAAAGGCGAATCGTCATCGCAGATCCGGGATCGGGTTATCAAAGCAAGAGACATACAAACCGGGCGTTATGATGGCGTTGCAGGCATGTATGCCAATGCGCAGATGAGCAGCAAACAACTGCGTGAATTTTGCGCGATTGGTCAGGCTGGCGAAACGCTGTTAAAGCGCGCCATGGAGCGTTTAAACTTAAGCGCCCGTGCTTATGACCGGATTTTAAAAGTAAGCCGTACTATTGCCGACTTAGCGGCAAGCGCCGATATTAAAGTAGAACACTTAGCAGAAGCCATTCAATACCGGAGTCTGGATCGGGAAGGCTGGGCAGGATAGCGGTAAAAACTGATTCGCAACAAAACCAGGAAAAAGGTTATGCCGGTTGATTGCCTGCTTTTTAAGAGGCTTGTTTTTCAAGAAAGACACTGAAAGCAGTTGTTTACTACTACATAAATACTTCTCATATTATATGAGCAGATAACCATTCTGCTTTAAAAAATAACCTGTCAGAAGCTTACGATTTACATGAAACCAATTTTGTTGTATTCAAAACCGCATTACCAGATACTGGATGGTTTGCGCGGCGTGGCGTCTATCGTTGTGGTAATATTTCACATTTTTGAAGCCCATTCTGCAGGACCATTATATCAGGTTATCAACCATGGCTACTTAGCAGTAGATTTTTTCTTTTTGCTTTCCGGTTTTGTAATCGGCTATGCTTACGATGACCGCTGGAAAAAAATGACAGCCGGTGATTTTTTTAAGAGACGTCTTATCAGGCTTCAGCCTATGGTAATCATGGGTTCCATTATAGGTGCCTGTTGCTTTTATTTTCAACAATCATCCGTATTGTGGCCTAACATAAACGATGTGCCGGTGTGGTATATGCTTGTCATTATGCTGATCGGGTTTACCCTGATTCCCATACCGCCCTCTATGGATATACGCGGCTGGCAGGAGACTTATCCGCTGAACGGACCTGCATGGAGCCTTTTCTACGAGTATTTTGCCAATATCCTTTATGCTACGATAGTACGGAAGTTTTCAAAGGCAGCCCTTGCCATACTCGTGTTTCTATCTGCCTGTGCATTGATATATCTTACCATTGCCGGCACTTCCGGCGATGTAATTGGGGGCTGGTCACTCGAACCCCTGCAACTGCAAATTGGCTTTACCCGTTTGCTATATCCATTCTTTGCAGGATTATTACTTTTCCGGATCGGTAAGCGCATCCATATAAAATATACATTCTTTTGGTGCAGCCTGTTGCTGGTTGTGTTTCTTTCCATACCCAGAATCGGTGGCAGTGAACATTTGTGGATGAACGGACTGTATGAATCAATAACCATCATTTTCATCTTTCCGTTAATTGTATGTCTGGGAGCCGGCAGTTAGATTACTGGCAAACTTGCCACGCGGATATGTAAGTTTCTCGGTGATATTTCATATCCCCTGTACATTACACACTACCCTCTTATTTATATTTACACTGCCTGGGCTGTTGATAATAAACGCTCTATACAGCAAGCCTTTCCTGTAGCTCTGCTGGTTCTTATTTTGTCTCTTGCTATTGCGTATGCCTGTCTGAAATTATATGATGAACCTATCAGACTATGGCTCAAAAAGAAAGTGTTGCTAACAGAAAATGAAAGGGCTGATAACAACTAATTCCGGATATAATTCATGAACACAATAGGAAAAAGAGGAACTTATCTTCTTTTATAATTAGGTTGCTTACATAATTCCGGTTTTTTATATAGGGGAAACAATTCCTATGTCATACTTATTAATATGTGTTAAATAATACCGCTCCTTTCCAGGATTCGATAAATTTTCTGGCGCCGGAAAAATCATTTTATGCTGCGCAAAAAAACGAATTTGTGTTTTATCCGGAGTTTATAGGTACGTACGCCATACTAAGATTTGATTTGAATTTAAATCCAATTGGTACAGGCAGTAAACTTGTTGTCAATGATCCCATTTTATACTTTTTCGAAAACATTGATTGCAATGATAACGGAATCATCGCCTTTACTAAAAGTCAGGTAAGCACAACACCTTATTTTGCTTTGCCTGACGAGAACAATGATTTTATAAAACAGCGTAAATTAAATTATGAAGGCAGAATAAGGTGTGATGCTGTCTTTAGTCTGTTGCCAGACAATTCATTAATTCCCGTTGTGTCATCTGCCGACGAACAAAACAGTTTGGTTTTCGACGTGAAACATGTAACTCACTGACTACCTGTACCACAAAGAGCTTTACAAGGCTTCGAACACTTAATCGGTTTTTTACACAAATTCATACCCGATATCCTTCCGGTAATATATGCCGGCATAGTGAATGTCTTTTATTACAGTCAGCGAATGCTGCACCGCTTCGCCAATCGTGTCGCCGAAAGAAGAAACGGCTAACACACGTCCGCCATTTGTAAAAATAATTTCGCCTTCCTGTTTGGTACCTGCATGAAAAATGAGCGAGCCATGCGATTTATATGTGTTGAACTGAATGGGAATATTTTTTTTGTAAGTACCAGGATAGCCTTCGCTCACCGCAACGATGGTGCAGCAGCAACGGTTGTCTGTTTCAATAGTTATGTTTTGTAATGTTCCGTTATCAACAGCCAGGAATAATGCTACCAAATCGTTCTTCAGTAGCGGCATTACAACTTCTGTTTCCGGATCGCCCATGCGGCAATTGTATTCAATTAAAAATGGTTCGTTGTGTACATTTATTAATCCGAAAAAAATAAATCCTTTATATACCAGTTCATCTTTTTGCAAGCCATTGATGGTTGGCTGTATAATTTTCGTTTCTACTTTTTGCATAAACAATTCATCAGCAAAAGGCACCGGGCTTACGCAGCCCATACCGCCCGTATTCAAACCGGTATCGCCTTCGCCGATGCGTTTGTAATCTTTTGCATGACCGATCATTTGATACTCGTTGCCATCCGTTATTACAAACATGCTTAGTTCGATGCCTGATAAATATTGCTCAATAACAACGCTGGCAGACGCTTCCCCAAACTGTTTGCCCACAATCATTTTTTCAAAAGCCTGCAACGCTTCTTCGGTGGTATGGCAGATGACAACGCCTTTGCCGGCTGCCAGCCCGTCTGCTTTTAATACAACGGGCAAACTGTGTTGTTTAATGTACTGAACACCGAGATGATAACTGCTTTCATCAAACTCTTCATAAGCCGCTGTGGGAATGTTGTGCCGCTGCATAAAGCGTTTGGAAAACGCCTTGCTGCCTTCTAACTGCGCGGCTTCTTTTGACGGCCCGATTACAATTCCTTTCCACGATTCCCCACTTTGAAAATAATTGTAAATGCCTCTAACCAGCGGCTCTTCCGGACCAACGACAAGCATATCTATTTCTTGCTCTCTGCAGAAATCATCAATTGCTGCAAAATCATTTACGTTCATCTCAACATTGCTGCCGCATTGCGCGGTGCCTGCGTTGCCTGGCGCAATAAACAATTGTTTGCAGAGCGGGCTTTGCTGCATCTTCCACGCCAGCGCGTGCTCGCGGCCGCCGGAGCCGAGTAAAAGTATTTTCATAATAAAATATATCAGGTTTGCGATGATTACCGGACGAAAATAAACAGACGTTTTACAAATCAATCATAACAATCATTACAGATACAAATTTCTCCTTACTTTACGGCTGCAATCAATAACGAAAAACAAACAACACATGTCAAATGCAATGCCCGCCGATGAAGCGGTTCTGTTAAGTGCGCAGGCTCAGAAAGGCCATCCCAAAGGTTTGGGCGTTTTGTTTACCACCGAAATGTGGGAGCGGTTTAACTTCTACGGAATGCGCACATTGCTTACGCTTTTCCTGGTTGAATCGCTAACCATGGGCGAGCAGCAGGCATCTTTTATTTATGGCGGCTATCTTGGCTTGTGTTACCTGACACCGATGCTGGGCGGCTACGTGGCTGACAAATTTCTTGGCAACAGAACCTGCATTTTATTGGGCGGCTCTACCATGTGCATCGGTCAGGTATTGTTGTTTTGCAGTGCCAGCATTTTTCCTTCCAACTTAAGCCTTGCCACCAATTTGATGTGGCTTGCGTTGGGCGTTATTATTCTGGGTAATGGTTTTTTTAAACCCAATATTTCTTCCATGGTTGGGCAGTTATACCCGGCTACGCAAAAAAACAAGCTTGATTCTGCGTTTACCATTTTTTATATGGGTATTAATGTGGGCGCATTCTTAGGGCAGTTTATTTGCCCGTTTGTTGGCGATGTAAAACACCAGGTTACCGCCGCCGATGGCACCATTTCTTTTATCAGAGATACCATGGCATTTCGCTGGGGCTTTCTGGCGGCTGCCATTGCCATGTTGCTTGGCGTGATAAGTTTTTATTTTTTAAAGAACCGTTACATTGTAACGCCCGAAGGAAAAGCCATCGGCGCACGACCCGCCAAAGCGGTGGATGTTATTACCGACCCGGATGAGGTGCAGGCAAGATTTTCAAAGCAATCTCTTTATATTCTGATTGGTTCGCTGGTATTTCTATACTTTGCGATTCAATATTTATCGTGGGATAAAGAAACAATGCCGGCGATTGGTACAGGCATCGGCGGCTATTTTTCAGCCCTTGCCGTTTCGCCGATAGAAACCTATATTTATCCGTTTATCTATGCAGCCGGCATCAGTCTTGCCGTTTTTATTTTAACCGATAAATCGCTCACGCGTATTGAAACACAACGCATTCTGGTGCTGTACATCGTATCATTTTTCGTAATTTTTTTCTGGGCGGCTTTTGAACAGTCAGGCTCTTCGCTTACGTTTATTGCCGATAAGCAAACCGATACCAATATCCTTGGCTGGAATATGCCGCCAAGTATGGTTCAGATTTTTAATGGACTGTTCATCGTCATATTTGCCGTGCCCTTCAGCCTGATGTGGAGCGCGTTGCAAAAAAGAAACTTAGAGCCGATTTCAACCGTAAAGCAAGCCATTGGTCTGGCCTTAATCGGGCTTGGCTATTTTATTATTGCTACGCAGGTAAAAGATTTAGGCGCGGCCAAACTGGGTGTTATCTGGCTCATTGTATTGTATCTGTTGCATACGTTCGGCGAATTGTGTTTGTCGCCAATCGGCTTATCGCTGGTAGCCAAGCTGGCGCCAAGGCGGTTTGCTTCGTTGCTGATGGGCGTATGGTTTTTGGGTAATGCTGCCGGATATGCACTTGCCGGAACATTGGGCGCACTGCTGCCGCCAACCGATGACAAATATGCCGAAGCTGCGGCACATGGCATCAATTTAAAAGCCGTTCTCAACGGAACCATAAAGCCAACCGCAGAGCAATTGTCGTTTCTTGCCAAAAGTAAAATTGAAGCCATTTATCCGCAATTCGCCGGTTACGACATTCATAATCTATACGAGTTTTTTATGGTTTTTGTAATCCTGTCCGGTGCCGCCGCGTTGCTGTTGCTTGCCTTAACGCCGTTTCTGAAACGCATGATGCACGGCGTAAGATGAGGAGATATTGTTTTTGAAAAATCAATCAACTTAAAAAACTTTTACTTAACGCGCTGCTATGTTTATTGCATTTGCCATATTGCTGCTGATTGTGATACTGTTTGTATTGTTGTCTTTCAAAGGGGGAACAAAACGCAGGTTAGAACGGCTTGAGCATGAAATAATGACGCTCAAAAAGTTATTGTCGCAACAGATTGCCGTGCCTGCTGCAACAACAGAAAAAAAGGCTGATGAAACGAAACCGGACATTTTTAAACCTGAAAAGAAAGAAGATTACTGGAAATCGGGATTTAAAATAACAGAGAAAAAGCCCGCACCGCTAAACCCTCTTCACGAGTGGCGAGAGGAACCTGAGCAAACCGCGTTCAACTTAGAAACAACAACGCTTCAGAAAGAAGAAACCGCGCCTGCTGCATTGCCGGTTTTTCCCCTGCAACCGCCACCTGTTTCTAAGCCGCAAAAGCCATCTTTTTTCGAACGCAATCCGGATCTGGAAAAATTTATCGGCGAAAATTTAGTCAGTAAAATCGGCATCGGCATTCTTGTATTAGCCATCGCTTATTTTGTAAAATTTGCCATAGATAATGAATGGATCGGCGCCATCGGAAGAGTGGCCATCGGCATTGTTTGCGGCGGCATACTTATAAGCATTGCGCACAGGCTGCGCAGCAATTATCATGCGTTCAGCTCGGTATTGGCCGGCGGCGGGCTTGCTGTTTTATATTTTACCATTACGCTTGCGTTTCAGCAATATCAGTTGTTTTCGCAAACCGTTGCTTTTATCATCATGCTTGTCATCACGGCATTTGCGGTAGCATTGGCTTTATTATACAATCGTGAAGAGCTTGCCGTAATTGCGTTAACGGGCGGTTTTGCGGCGCCCTTTTTAATCAGCACCGGAAGCGGAAATTATATTACCCTGTTTACCTATCTCATTGTATTAAATACAGGCTTGCTGCTCATTGCTTACAACAAAGCCTGGCGCATTGTAAATACAACCGCTTTTGTGTTTACGGTTATTCTGTTTGCCTCCTGGCTTTACGCGCTGCCATACAATGAAAAGCCTTCCACATACACAAACGGTTTTCTGTTTGCCGCCATTTTTTACCTCCTGTTTCTCGTTATTAATATAGCCAATAACATCAGAGAAAACAAGCGGTTTATCGCTTTCGATTTTTCTGTTTTGTTAGCCGATGCCGCTTTGTTTTTTAGCGCCGGTTTGTATTGTCTGCACAATAGTCATTCAGACCAGTACAATGGTTTATTCAGTGCGGCAATGGCGGTTTTTAACCTTGTTTTTTCTTATTTTTTATTCGCGAAAAAGAGTCTCGATACCAACATCTTATACCTGCTTATCGGCATCACGCTTACGTTTGTCTCGCTTACGGCGCCATTGCAGTTGCACGGGCATTTTATCACTTTGTTCTGGGCGTCAGAAGCGGTGCTGTTAGGCTGGCTTTATATAAAATCGAAAATCAGTATCATTCAATATGCAGCCCTGATTGTCTATGTGTGTATGTTTGTTAGTTTGCTGGGCGACTGGGCGAATATCTATGGTATATTTTCCGTTTTTACCCGTTATAAGACATCTGTTCCCGTTGTTCTTAACCGTGGCTTTATTACGGGTTGCTATGCCGCGGCGGCTTCTTATGTGCTGCATATTTTGCTTCGCAAAAGCAACAGCCGGTTGTTGTTTGTAAACGCATCTTTTTTTCGTATCGCTGCGCTTGTAATCTTATTCCTGGTGGGCAATATCGAAATCAATTATCAGTTCAACCATCATTTTTCGTTTGCCGGCATAGCTATTTTATATCAGGAGCTTTATTCATTTTCGTTTGTGCTTATTTTGTTTTATATCAATAAGAAAATAAATCATTCAACCGGTAACTCACGCTTGCAAACGATATGGCTTGTAAGCTGTGTGATTGCTTATTTTTTATTGCTTGCGTCAACAACAAATTTGCTGCATACGTTACTTTACGGAAGAAACCAATCGTTCAATTATCTGTTCATTGCGCATTGGCTTACTGCAGTGTTAACGGGCGTTATTTTTTATCGGTTAATAAGGCTCATTTCTGATTCTGCCGTTGCGCAAAAAAATAAATTAGCCTGGCTGATAAGTCTCGGCGTTGTTGCATTTTTTAGCGCAGAAGTGTATCTTATCACGTTGCAGTTATTTTATACAAACGAAACGCAGGAAGAAATCATCAACCGTGTTTTTGTAAAAGCGGTGCTGCCTGTTTTGTGGGGATTGTGTTCTTTCGCGCTGATGTGGCTTGGCATGAGATACAAATTCAAAACCTTGCGCGTTATATCGCTCAGCCTGTTTTCATTTACTTTACTTAAGCTGTTTGCTTACGACATCAGTAATATTCCGGTGGCAGGTAAAATCATCGCTTTCTTTTGCCTTGGCATACTGCTGCTGATTATCTCATTTATGTATCAGCGATTGAAAAAAATAATTATTGAAGATGAAGCAAAGCCACTTGCATAAGCTGCTGTTATTGACTTTGCTTTACCTGTTTTGCGGTAAAACTTTTGCGCAAAATAACTTTGCTTATCAGGCGCAGTTAGACACCGTTACCGAAAGCGGCTTTTATAATATCACGCTGCCGCCGGGCGTTCTGGCAAAGTGTAAAAATGAAGCAGACGACATCCGCATTAAAGACGATGGCAACAACGATGCGCCTTATATTTTATATACCGAAACCGCGCGGCCGAACGAAGAAACATTCACCGAATTTCCACTTTCGTATTCCGAAAACAGAACGGCTGTTATCATCAACAACATCCTTCCCAATAGTTTGGATAAACTGTTTTTGCTGATAAAAAACAGCGAAGCGCAACGCCTTGCCATTTTGAGCGGCAGCAACGATGCAGTGCATTGGTTTGTGATTAAAGAAAACATCATTCTGCAAAACGAATACGACGCCGGCAATGATGCGTTTGTGCAATCGGTTTCCTTTCCGCCAAGCAGCTATAAATATTTTCGCATCAGTATGCCGGGCAAAAACATACTGCCGCTCAACATTGTAAAAGCAGGCGTGTATCGCAGTAGTTTTAGCGGCATAGTTTACGATGCGCTGCCACCTGCTGCCGTGGTGCAGAAAGACAGTTCTGATAAGCGCAGTTATGTTTATATTTCATTTGATGACAATTATGTAATTGATAAATTGTCTCTCCGGCTTTCCGGTGCTAAATATTACAGGCGAAAGACGATTGTGTATGAAAAAAACACAATCAATTCTCCGCTTTCAGAAGATACACTGTCTTCTGCAAAGCCAGCCGGTATTGAGTTTCATGTAAAAACAAACCGGCTGCTTGTGGTAATAGACAATAAAGACAACACGCCGCTTACAGTAGAAAGTGCAGCAGCTTTTCAGCTTCATACTTCGCTTACGGCGTATCTCGATGCAGGCAAAAGTTATGCGCTTTATTTCGGCGATTCAACGGCGTCTGCGCCATCTTACGATCTGCAGTATTTTAACGACAGCATCGGCAGCAACATTCATTCTCTTGCGGTAAAAGCCATAACAAAAGCAAACGCTTTGCAACCGGCAAATGCAAAGAAAAATGATGCCGGAAAATGGCTTCTCTGGGGCGTCATCATAGCTGTGTTGCTGTTGCTTCTTTATTTTTCTTTCCGCATGTTAAAAGACATCAGCCATAAAACAAAAAACGATGCTCATTTATAACATTACCACGAAAATAAACTGGAATATACAGCAGGATTGGCTTCGGTGGATGCACGACATTCACATTAAAACCATCTTGAACACGGGCTGTTTTGCCAGGCATCAGTTTGTAAGGTTGTTAGAGATTGATGAAGATGACGGACCCGCTTATGCGCTGCAATTGTATGCAGAAAACAGGGAAAACTATCTGCGTTATAAAGATGTGCATTTACCGGCAATTGATGCAATGAGCCATGAAAGATGGAAAAGCAATGTTATTTCTTTTGCCACATTACTGGAAATCATCGGTTGAAATCGGTACGAACAAAAAGCATTGCGGTAGTGATTTTCAGCATCAGCAACTGCAAAAAAGTAAGCAAAACCGCGGCTTTGAGCCAACATCAGTTAATTTTTGCAAAAATCCGCAACACGATAAAACCGTCAAAACCCGCATCCGGCGCAGCTTTCAGAATGTTGTTATGTTTTAACTAATAAGTAAAAATATTTTGCCGGTTATAAAAAGCGAATAAATTTGCCGCCACATTATCAATTACTTTAAATTAACACTCATGAACAAAGCTGAATTGGTTTCAAAGATTGCTGACGATGCCGGCATCTCCAAAGCGCAGGCAAATCTGGCGTTGGATTCTTTTACGCAAACCGTTGCCAAAACATTAAAAGGCGGCGATAAAGTAACGCTGGTAGGCTTCGGAACTTTTTCCGTTACCAAACGGCAGGCCCGTACGGGACGCAATCCGCAAACAGGTGCAGCCATTAAAATCAAAGCCAAAAAAGTAGCCCGTTTTAAAGCCGGAAAAGAACTGTCGGCCAAAATCTAAGGCTTGCAAAAAAAAATTTTAAAAGCAGAAGACGAAGATGCGCTTCTGCTTTTTTACATGTAACATTATAAAAAATAAAAACAAATCAATCATGGGAAGAGGAGATAAAAAAACAAAAAAAGGAAAGATTTTCAAAGGTTCATTCGGTAAAGTACGCCCTGCGCGCCGCACCAAACAAGAAGCCGTGAAAAAACCTTCTGAAGAACCTGCCAAAGAAGCATAATCATTTAGAGGTACAAACTTGTAAGCGCAATCATCATCCGTTGCGTTTGCAAGCTGTTGCTTACGGCGCCAGCCGCGCAATTTTCCAACCGCCGTTGGGCTGCAACGTGTATTCGATTCTGTCGTGCAGGCGGCTGCTTCTGCCTTGCCAGAATTCAATTTTCACCGGCACGATGCGGTAACCGCCCCAGTGTTCGGGTCTCGGAATGCCATTCTTCATTTCACTGGTATATTTTTCTACATTGCTTTCTAATACATGCCGGCCTTCAATGATTTCGCTTTGCGGCGACGACCATGCGCCAATGCGGCTGCCTGCCGGACGGCTGTTGAAATATTCATTGCTCTCTTCCCGGCTTGTTTTTTCAACGGTGCCCTGTATGCGAACCTGCCGTTCCAGTTCTTTCCAAAAAAACACAATTGCCGCCTTAGGGCTGGCGGCGAGCGCTTTGCCTTTGGCGCTGTTGTAATTGGTAAAAAAAACAAAGCCGCGGCTATCGTAATCTTTCAATAACACAATACGCGCCGACGGCATGCCATCCGGTGCGATGGTTGCCAGCGTCATGGCATTTACTTCTTCAATATCGCTTGCGGCGGCTTCGTTCCACCAGCGCGAAAATTGCCCGATGGCATCGGCTGCCACGTCTTCTTCGTTTAATGTTTTCAGCCGGTAATCGGTGCGCAAATCAGCTATTTTCTGTTTCATGCCACAAAAGTAGCCCGTAAAGGATTGCAGCTGGGAAGCATCATCATTCAGGAAAATATAAATAGCAGGAAATTATTTTTGTAAGGGCAATGAAGAAAGAAAGATGCGACCGGAAATGTAATAAAGTTGCATCCTGATATTTGACTATTATTTTTATTACACGAGTTGCTTTATTAATCGAGAGTTTTTACTGAAAGAAGATAAAATCTGAGCTTGATTGTTACACCGGATTATTTTTTTATCAGGGAAACGTTATTCTTTATTTTTAAAATTACCCCATTATCAGTAACTTTTACAATATTAGCAACTCCATTTGGACAACAGTATGTGTGGCGGCTATACTGGTAAATAATATGCAATGTATTGTTCTCTACCGCATTATAATGTATAATTAAAGTATCTGTTCTTTCACGAAACGCAGATGGTATTACTGTGGTGCTATCCTGAGTATAAAAACGAAGTGCTATGCTATCTGTTGGATCATGTAGATAAACAGAATCCAGATTATAATCTGCAGGGCAAACGCATCTAAATTTTGGTCAGAATCAATAGAAGCAAGAATAAGTCGTCAAAAAGGTAAACGTTTTTTTATGTTATCTTTTTTCGATGCGGTAACCGATTCCCGGGTAGAGAGAACCAGGCTTCATTCCTTAAAAGACATTATCGGTTTAAACATCTGTGCGGTTGTCAGTGGCTGTGACGATTGGGAAGAGATTGAGATGTACGGGGAAAGGAAGCAGACCTTTTTGAAACAGTTTTTATCACTTTCCAATGGCATCCCATCTCACGATACGATTAACCGGGTGTTTTTCATGCTGAACCCTGAAGAACTTCGCTGCTGCTTTATCAACTGGGTGCAGAGCATAGCCCGACTGACCGATGGCAGGGGCGTCAGCATTGACGGCAAGCGGATGCGCAATAGCGGAATGGACGGTAAGAAAGGGTTCATACACATGGTAAGTGCCTGGTGCAGCAGCAACAACCTGGTGTTGGGACAGGAAAAGACGGATGAGAAAAGCAACGAGATCACAGCCATACCGGCATTGCTGGAACTATTGGTGTGTAGGGAGCTATCGTTACCATCGATGCCATGGGCTGTCAGACAGATATTGCAGGCAGGATCATTGAACAAGGCGCAGAGTACGTGTTGGCGGTAAAAAAAAACCAGCCTCATTTATTGGATGATATAAAAGAAGCTTTTGAGCAGACCCCGCAGACGCCGGGCAGCACAACGATAGAGAAATCACACGGGCGCATTGAAAAGCGTACCTGCAAGGTGATAGAAGACAGGGATTGGGTGTGCAAACAGCAACCATGGAAACACCTGCAGTTCCTTGTCTGCATAGAATCAGAAAGAACCCTGCTGCAAACGGGTATAAAGCAAACAGAGCAACGGTTCTATATCTCCAGCCTCACCGCAGCACCTGCCCGCTTTAACACCATCATCCGGCAGCACTGGGCGATAGAGAATAGTCTGCACTGGAGCCTGGATGTCACTTTCAAAGAAGACATGAGCACAAAACAGGTGGGCAATGCCGCAGAGAACTTCAGCCTCATCACCAAAATCGCCCTCAATCTGCTAAAAAAAGGATACTGCCAGAAAAACAAGTCTCAAAAAAGAAACGATTGATCAGCTTACTCGATAATGACTTCCTTGCCAACTCTGTCTTCCAATAAATTTCGATGCGTTTGCCCCGGGTATGCAGAGGTGAAGGATGACAGACAGAAAAAACAAACGTAACATTTACAACAAAGTAAATGCTAACAGCGGTATAAAGAAAGATTTCGGTGTGCGGTTATTATTTGTACTTCTCCTGATTATCTACATCACTTTGCTCACTATCTTAGTTTTTATCCCACTATCATAACAATTAGATAGCAGTGATTTTATTGTCCTTTCCTCTGATAAGGGTTGTTTGCAGGTTGCAGAATAAATGAGAAAAGTCACTTGAAAAGTCGTTTTGAATTTGTCCTTTTTATTTCTAACCGCTGCCAAACTTAGCCCTGAACTGAGTTTTGGTATGCTGCAAGCAGTAAATAAAATGATAAGAAAATATTTTTCAGTTTTCACTTTTTCAGCCACCAAACGAAATATTTATTAATAGCAAACAAACCCTAACCCTAAAAAATTAAAGCTATGAGCGGTACAACAAAAAAAAGCAAATCTCCTGCGGTTTCAAAAATCATAAGATTGAGGTAACAAATCCGAGTACAGAAACAAAGAACATTTAAAGCTGATATTAAATGACCAGCATTTAAATAAGCTTATACATTGGGCTATTTTTATCGTTGTTGTCATTGTATTCCATTATTTGAATATAAACATAAAAGCAGCCTTACCTGTGTTACCTGGCAGAGATACGGTAAAATCTTTTAGTAAATGGATGAAAAAGCTAATCTGTTGAAAGTTTCAAGAATAAAATAGTTAACTGCTTTTTTAGTTATGCAATGAAGAAAGCCTTTTTCGATAAGTCCACTATCATAAAGTATAACATCCCATAATAGTTAATGAAAGATAGCAATCTTTAATAATTGATGTCTTTCTTTTCCGTTCAGACAAGAGAACGATGAGTAATCGTAAATTTGATTGCCTTATACCAGAACCTTAAAAAAAGATTAAAATTAGCTTAAAATATGCTTTACCTTTGATTGCTCTTTAACAAACGTTTTACATTCGTTGAGTGATTGCGCCCCAACCTTGTGAGTAAAGACGGACTGATAAGTGATGCCAGGCTGACTAACCAAATAAACCAATTCTTTCCATGCGCTGCTTACCCATACTACTGCTGTGTTGCTGCTGTTGCAGTCTGCAAAGCCACTCACAATCTTTGTTCTCCCATACTCTGCAGTCATCAGGTTTACAAAATGAAGCTACCGATGGCATTCAATCCGTTTCTGATAAGTCACTTCGCTTTCTCGAAAAACAGTACAGTAAATTAACATCTTCAATAGACAGGCAAACGGAGAAGATGCTCAGGCGGATACAGTGGAAAGAAGAAAAGCTAAAGAAAGAGCTATACAGAAAAGACAGCCTTAAAGATGCTCAGCTTTTTGGAAATTCAGAAGTACAATACAAACAACTACAATCCAGCCTTTCCCTTCCCGTTGATTCCTTAAACCAATTTCCTCTCAAAGCATATATTCCTAGTGTGGACAGCATGCAGACTGCCCTTCGTTTCCTTCAGCAAAAAGGAATTAATCTTCCAACATACAAGTTAGGAGAAGTAAACAAAGCAAGTAATGAACTACAGGCATTACAGCAAAAAATACAAAGGGCTGATGAAATCGAAGCCTATGTGAAGCAAAGAGAAAGGGAACTGAAACAACAGTTTCAGAACAGTGGTCTCCTTAAGCATCTCAAGAGCATCAACAAAGAAGCGTTTTACTACCAGCAACGCATACAGGAATATAAACAAGCGCTGAACAGTTTTCAAAAGATGGAAGAAAAGGTAATGAATGCCGTAAGAAACTCGCATCTCTTTCAGTCTTTTCTAAAAAAGAACAGCTACCTCGCCAAACTTTTTCCCGTGCCTGACAATTACGGCACATCGCAAGCACTTGCAGGACTGCAAACAAGGGCATCAGTACAGCAGGCGTTGCAGCAGCGTTTTGGCACTTTTTCTTTCACTCCTGCTTCCTCATCAACAAGCGGTAGTAATGGAGGAAGTAGTAGCAATTATTTACAGCAACAGGTGAATGCTGCACAGACACAACTCAGTGCTTTAAAGGATAAGATGAGCAAGCTGGGAATGAATGGTGGTAGCTCAGACATGACGATGCCGGACTTCAAACCCAACCCCCAGCACACTAAGAGTTTTCTACAAAGGGTCGAATATGGCATGAACGTACAGAGTGAAAAGAGCCATTCCATTACACCTACAACAAGTGAGATGGCACTGACGGCAGGTTATAAGCTGAATGACAAAAGTACCATCGGACTCGGTGCTTCTTATAGAATGGGATGGGGCAGTGGTGGCTTCAGGCACATCAGACTCACCAGCGAAGGTATTGGACTGAGAAGCTATATGGACATATGAGATGCTCTAATAAACACGGACAGTGAAGTTGCTTACATTAGCAACAGCAATGAAAGAAAACAGCAGCGGTGTGAAGCGCCGCAAGTATGATGCTTCGTTTAAGGAAGAAGTGTTACACATGATCAGGAACGGTCGCCCGGTCAGTGAGGTAGCCCGGAGCCTGGGCATTGGCGAGAACATTATTTACCGATGGAAGAGCCGCACCGGCAGCAGCCAACAGCCAGCTACAGTTAGTAAGGAGAACAGCCGGGCTGCCTCAATGCAAGATCATCAGGCACTGCTCAAACGCATCCGGGAACTGGAGACGGAGCGTGATATTTTAAAAAAAGCCTTGGGCATTTTCAGCCGTCAGCCGTAAAGCAGGTATACGGCTTTATCAGGTCTCAGGCAGAGGCATATGCCACAGAGATATTGTGCCGGGTGCTTGAGGTCAGCCGCAGCGCTTACTACAACTGGCAGCAACAGGAAGGATCAGAAGCCGATAAGAAGAAAAAAGAAATGGAACAGCAGATTATCAGTGTCTTTCAGCAACACCGCAGGCGTTATGGTGTTCGCAGAGTGGCAGCAGAACTGAAAGTAAACAAGGTAAAGGCAGGCGCTTATAAAGTTCGTAAGGTGCTGAAAGAGAATGGTTTAAAAGCAATCCAGCCGCGCAGTTTTGCGCCGCAGACTACGGATAGCCGGCATCCTTACCCATCAGTCCGAACCTGCTGTTGGAGCGGGCATTGCCACAGAGACCGGATGAGGTGTGGGTGAGTGACATCACTTATATTCCTCTGGCAGGCGGCACGTATGGGTACCTGGCGGTGTGGATGGATCTGTATTCAAGAAAGATAATCGGCTGGCACCTGGATGACAATATGAAAGAAGCACTGGTGATAGCAGCCTTCAAAAAAGCACTGATGAACCGCACTGTTACAGCCGCGTTGATTGTTCCTTCCGACCGTGGCGGGCAGTATGCCGGAGGCAAGTTCAGAAAGCTGATCCATTCCAATCAACTGCTTCAAAGTATGAGCCGGGCTGACAATCCGTATGATAATGCATTCATGGAATCCTGCTTCAGCCGCTTTAAAACGGAACTGCTGCAAGATGGGGCTTTTGAGAACTTACAGGATGCACAAACAGAAATCTTTGAGTATATAGAAATGTATTACAACACAAAAAGAAGGCACTCATCTCTTATGTACGAAAGCCCCGACAACTTTGAAAAGAACTATTATTTTTACATCACCTAAGCAACTTTATTGTCCGCCAAAATCGACACACCTCAGTTGACCAGTTAGAGCAAACTGAAATTGATGCCAATGGTCAGGCGTATGCAAACAGTGTTGACCACCGTATTTGCAACAACTCTACACAACCTAACTGGCAAGCTACAGATCCGGCGCAATCACAATGTCAGGTGGATCAGTTCGGAAGTAAAACAGGACATATAATGATTTACATGACCAATGTAAATACAAGCAGCAGTTCATATAATACAAAAAGTTATCAGGACGCCGGACCAAATGAATCCACTTGTCCGCATGATGAAGGCTCTTATCCAAACTTAAATCAGGCAACTTATAGTTCTGTCAATGGTCATGGAATAAAAGTTTACAGTGCAGGCACCGTATTAACCGTTGTTGTAACTCTTAACAGTAGTACTACAGATGCAAGCTTAACAGGTACCATTACTGGTACAGGAGGCGGTAGTGTTTCTCTTTCTAACTCCGGTACTCATACACAAACGTTTACTGTTACAGTTCCTGCGCAAGGGTACATCAGTTGGAATCTAAATCTGAACGGAACAAAAGGATCCGGCGGGTATGTGAGCTCTAATATAAGATTTACGCCACAATAAATTTATAGGAGCAAAAGCAAATCAAACACAAACTAAACTTTGATTCAATGTTTTACAATCATGCCAAAGTCCTGCTTTTCATCAGTCTGTTCTTACTAAAAGCTTATGGCAATGCATTCTGCCAATGGAATCCCAACTATTCTATTGGTACACAAACAGGCAACTATGTATTCAATTATACCCAGACACCTGATAAACTCGTTGAAATCAATCCTTCGGTTTATGGCACAGCTTCATTAACTTATCAATGGTATCAGAGCACCACTCCTTTATCGGGCTTTGTTGCTGCAACGGGAACCAGCACTTCTTCCACTTATACATTTACAGCACCTATACCTCAAACACTATATTTTTACAGGGCAGTTAAAAATACAAGCAATGGCACTACGGTTAATTCTAACACCATTAAAATTCAGGTTGCATCGGTTAACTGGGAAAACAGGAACTATGTACGTACACATGAAGTTTTAACCACTGGAATTACAAATTGGAAAACGGTTGATCAATTGTCTATCGGGCAGAAGCTGCAAACAACTACTTATGCGGATGGTTTAGGTAGAATATCTGAAACAGTAAGCAGAGAAACTGCAACACCTTCAACTGGTACTCTTTGGGGAGATATCATTCAATTTTCATCTTATGATCTTAATGGCAGAGAACCAAAACAGTATCTGCCATATACGATGCAGTATGCAACAACCAGCGGCACAGAGTCCGGTAAATACAAAGCGTCTCCTACTACCAATCAGGCACAGTATTATACGAATACTTATAACGAAACATCGCCCTACTCTACCGTTACTTATGAAAACAATTCTTTAAACCGGGTGTCCAATGTAAAAGAATCCGGCACATCATGGGCAGCAAGTTCAGGTAATGCGGCTACTTACGATATGAATAGTTCCGCAGATAACGTTCGAATATTTACAACCGATTATGTACAGGGAGACGCACCTGTTGATAAGGGAGTTTATGCTGATAAAACATTGTTTAAAACTACTTATACAGACGTAAATGGCAAACAGGTAATTGAATACACCAACCAGGCAGGACAATTAATTCTAAAAAAAGCGCAGGTCGCCGATGCACCATCCGCATCGCACAGCGGGTGGATATGTACATACTTTGTGTACGATGATTTTGGACTTCTCCGTTTTCAGTTGCAACCGGAAGCTGTAAAATATCTGGATGCCAACAGTTGGTCTTTTGCCGGTACAAACGGCACACAAGTTTTGAATGAACTTTGTTTTCAATACAATTACGACAGCAAGGGCAGAACCATCTGGAAAAAAGCACCTGGTGCCAAGCCGTTACAAATGATTTATGACACAAGGGATCGGGTTGTTTTTATGCAGGACGGCAACCAGGCTGCTCTTTCTACCCCGCAATGGACAGCGAATCTTTATGATGATTTGGATAGACTAACGCTTTCAACGCTATATAATACAACCGAAACGGTATCACAACTGCAAACGGATATTGCCAGTGCTACCACAACCACAACAGTTAGCACAACTCCACCTTCTGTTCCCATTGCCGACCTTGTTGTAAGCAACCGTAATGCAAGCATTAATACATACAGTGCGCAAAACAGCGTTACCCTGGCTGATGGTTTTGTAAGCGGTACCAATGATGCCTTCACGGTACAAATTAGCGGTACAGCGGCTACCACGCCAGCAGCCATCACATCAACAACATACAATAATCCTATCAGTTCAGCCAATTTAAATAATGCATCGGTTTGTACCATTCTGAAATACCTCTTTTACGATACTTATTCTTTTTCGAACAAAAAACCATTTGATAATGTCTTCAACAACACGACTGCTTACAGCACCATCGATCCGAACGTTATAGCAATTGCTACTTCAAAAAGAACAATAAGCTATCCAACCGGCTCATTAATACGGGTACTTGGCACTTCTACCTTTTTAGCTTCGACCGATTATTATGATGAGAAAGGCAGGCATATTCAAACCCTTGAAGACAATATAAAAACGGGCACAAATGTAACTACAATGCAATATCATTGGGATGGCAGGCTTTTAAGTACCTGTAATAACCATACGGCACCCGGCACCGATTATATCCGCTTTATTACGCTTACCAAAAATATTTATGACAAGATCGGAAGGGTTACATCTATTCAGAAACAGGTGGGAAGCAACAATACACTTGTAACAGTAACTGCTTATGACTATGACGATATGGGCAGGCTAAAAACAAAGCATTTAGATCCCGGCTACACCGGCAGCGGCAAAACCGAAATGGAAGCGCTTGCCTATAGTTATAACATCCATAATAACATTACAGGCATTAATAAAGATTATGCTCTGAAAACATCCGGCTACAATAAGTGTGGAAATTTCTTTGGGCTCTATTTAGGATTTGACAATAAAGACAATGTGTTCTCTGCCGGTTTACTGGACGGGCATGTAGCCGGACAGCTTTGGAACACGCAGGGCGATGATGCGCAGCGAAAGTATGATTATACGTATGACAATGCAGGAAGACTTTCTACTGCCATTTTTAAAGAACGGCAAAAAACAACAGATGCCTGGGACAACAGCAAAATGAATTTTTCCGTTACCGACGCCGGCACGGGCAGCGCCATTACGTACGACCTGAACGGCAACCTGCTGTCTATGTATCAAAAAGGCGTAATGCCCGGTACAGCAGCGCCGGCAGATATAGACAAGCTGAGCTATACCTATACCGCCTACAGCAACAAACTGATAAAAGTAACCGACAACACAACACAGACCAGCACCAACGGACAGCAGGGCGATTTTAAAGATGGCACCAACGGCGCTGCCAACGATTATGTGTATGACAACAACGGCAATGTAGTAATTGACTTAAACAAAAATGCAAAAGACTTAAACAATGTTGCCGGTGCCAATGGCATCTTTTACAACTATCTCGACAAACCCGAACGAATACGCATTGCCGGCAAGGGCGCCATCCGCATTGTATATGATGCCGATGGCAACAAGCTGCAGAAAATTTACACACCCGAAGGCAGCAGCATAGCAACGGTTACTACCTACATCAACGAATTTGTATATAAAGAAACCGCAGCCTCAAACGCTGCATTACCGGTAGTAACCGGCACGGCAACCCTGCAATATATTAATTTTGAAGAAGGGCGCATCAGGGTAATGACGCCCGTTTCGGCAAGCAACGGCTACGATGCGTTGACCATAGATGGAAACATGGCGCTGCCCAACGGAAAAGAAGGCGTGTACGACTTTTTTATACGCGATTACCAGCAGAACGTGCGCATGATACTAACCGACGAAGTGCACACCGGCAGCAACAAATGCACCATGGAAGCGGGGCGGGCAACGGCAGAAGAACCGATATTCGGGCAGGTGGATGCCAACGGTAATGTAACCGGCAGCAACGAAGAGCGAAAAACCCGCTTTGCCGTAAGCAGCATACCGGGGCAGGCAGGCGGTGGCGGCTGGCAAAACAGCAGCATTGGTAACAGCGTAAGCCGCGTTGGCAATAGCTTGGCTGCGGGAAAGGTAGGACCGAATGTATTACTAAAAGTGATGGCAGGCGATGCGCTGAACGCCACCACGCAATACTATTATCAAAACCCCGTAACCAATACCAACACACCCACTACGCTTACGCAAGACATTATTACCTCGCTGATTGCGGCAATAACCGGTAGTGGCAGCACCGGCAGCACAGTAAAAGGGGGTACGGCAGGCATTAATACGCAACTAACTGGGAATGCACCGTTTGGAGCCATAACAGAGCCGGACAGAACAAACACCGCCGGCACCAGCCCGAAGGCTTACTTAACCGTTTTGTTTTTTGATGAGCGGTTTAACTATGTAACAGAAAACAGCGCCTTTGTTAAGAACCACCGGCACCGGCAACAACCAGACGCTTACTTTGCCCGCCAACACCAAAGCACCCAAGAACGGTTATGCCTACATTTATGTAAGCAACGAAAGCAACGAGCCGGTTTACTTTGATAACCTTAACATCAGCGATACCAGAGGACGCATTGTAGAAGAAGACCATTACTATGCGTATGGATTAAAAATAAGTGCCATTAGCAGCGTAAAGCTGGGCGATGGTGCTGAAGGCGGATTGAAAAATAATAATCTTTATAACGATAAAGAATTGATTGACGATGCTGATTTAGATTGGTATGATTACGGCTTTAGAAGCTATGACCCGCAGATTGGAAGGTTTCCGCAGTTAGACCCGCTTACGAATAAGTATCCGAATTATACACCCTACCAGTTTGCGGGTAATGAACCCATCGCGAATGTTGATATGGATGGAAAAGAACCAGCTACAGCTATTAATTTAGCGAATAATTTAAGTAAAGACGGTATTAACGCTAGTATGCATGTAATTCAAAGTGGTGCAAACATGGGTAAATGGGTTGTTGGTTGGGTAAGTTCCGCCGGTATTGGACATTCAGTAATGTTTGCAGCAAAAGCAGTAGGCCAAACAGGCTTAAAGATTGGTGCAGGTACTGCAACAAGTATATTAACAACAATAACAAAAAGTATTTTAGCGAGTGCACAATCCCCTAAATCTTCTACAGATCATATGAGAGTTGACATTCCAAATAAAGCTATGGTGCCTGTAGCCAAACAAAAACAAGATGGGGGTTGGCAAATTGTGGTATATGGAAGCGGTGATGGAGGCAGTGATATTGGTAGTCAATATAATCCGAATAAAACAACACTTTATGTTGATTTTCCTAAATTTATGAATATAATCGAGTTGGGCGGTGCTGGTATGAATGCGGCAAATGCAATAGAAGATTTATCTGAAGGAGCAACTTCAGAAAAAGCTATAGAATTGATTAAAAAAGCAACTGATGCCAAAATAGAGGAAATGGGAAAACCTAAGAATTCGGATGAAACTTTTTACGAAGATGATATGACAGGTAAAGATAGTAAAGGTGGTTTCTCGGCACCTCCTGATTTTCCCAAAACGAAGAATGGTAATGATTCAACTTTGGATTTTAAGCCAACGCAAAAAGCTTGGAATAATTCTTTCTTCTCCGCATTCTATCTTAACTACCAAATAAAAAAGTAGTAAAAATCAGCTAATGGCTTTGAGCGTATTAACGAAGGGAGAATCTCGTTGGATAACAGCAAAAGCGCGGCTGATGAGCTTGCACCGGACGTTATTCAGGACAAGCATTTTGTTCTTTCCTTCCGCCACTTTTCGCTCGTAATATTCTTTGATCTGCGGATCATATTTTTTAGCCGATAAGGCTGCCATGTTCAGCAGTGTTTTTACCTTCTTGTTTGCCAGCTGGCTCACTTTCGTTCTGCCTCTGACACTCGAACCGGATGAATACTCGAACGGCGCCACACCTGCAAAGCAGGCAAACTGCCGGTGGCTTTTAAAGAGAGTAAATGCCTGCGTGTAGGCAATGAATGTGACGGCTGTCTGCCTGCCCACACCTGGTATACTCTGCAGCAGTTCATCCTGCTGTTTAAAAGTAGGATTGCGGGCAACGAGTTGGCTAATGGAAGCATCGATTTGCTTCAGCTGTTTTTTCAGAAAGCTCATCATCTGCCTGTTGTGATCCAAAGTGGTTTGCAGGGCTGCTTTGGGGAGGAAGCTTTTGTTCTCTTCTGTGGTTTGAAAGAGGCTGATGGTTTTCACTACTTTGTCTCTTTCCGCCAATAATAGTCTGAGTTCTACAAAATCATTCTCGGGCAGCTTTGACAGTGTTAGACTGCGCAGATGAGTCATGGCGTAAAGGGCAATATCCCTTGCATCACTCTTATCCGTCTTGCCTCTTGTGATGCCTTTGGAACGCTTGATCTGCAGGGCTGATACCACCCAATAGTCAAAGCCGTTTGCCTGCAGCCAGTAGCAGAGCGGCATGCTGCACACACCCGTGTTCTCCAGGCAGAACAGAATGCTTTCTTTACTGTGTTTTTTACCAATGGCTTTTAAAAATGAATTGATGTCTTTAGCCTTGTTTGCCACGATGCCAAACTGATGTTGAGCGTCTGCTTTTGAAGTGATGCAGTAATCAAGCTTGTCTTTTGAAACGTCAAGTCCGATGAAAACGGAATACTCTTTTTGCATACATTTGATTTACAGAATAAAGAAAAAGATTGATGTGGTACTAAAGCCTTTAACAGGTCTGGAAACCTAACATTCTATTTGGTACTTATCAATCAAGAAAACAAAGGAAAAGGCAGAGGACTAATGCGAAGAATAGTTGCTTGGAACAACTGGCAATGTCTGTAGTTCACCTCTGTCTTTTCCTTTTGTAATTTACCCTCTCTTTCTATAAAATCAAAGTAAAGGCAATGTCTCCTTCAATGGCTTTTTGTGCGATAGGCAAGGGACATTGCGGTATGGTATATTCAACTTGTTAAGTAAATCATTCTCTTTCCTACAATGCCGGTTCGTAAAGAAATAACTGATAAGGAGGGTGTCTATTTCATCACCTTTACCTGTACTAAATGGTTGCCGCTATTTCATATCTGCAATGGATATGATGTTGTTTATAAGTGGTTTGATTATCTGAAGGCACAAGGTCATTACATCATTGGTTATGTGATTATGCCAAGTCATGTTCATGCACTGATTGCATTTAGAAATACCGGCCAATCCATCAATACAATGGTTGCCAATGGCAAGCGCTTCATGGCGTATGATTTAGTGAAGCGGCTGGAAGAGAAAAAAAAGATATTGGTACTGGAAGAACTGCAAAAAGGGCTGAATAATACAGAGCGAAAACAAGGAAAGAAGTATGGTGTGTTTGAGCCTTCCTTTGACTGGAAGCAGTGCCGCACGGTAAAATTTATTGAACAGAAATTAGACTATATGCACTGGAATCCTTGTAAGGGAAATGCACTGGCTAAGTTGCCGGAGGAATATGTACATAGTTCGGGTGGTTTCTATATTTTGCATAAGCAGGGTGTATATCAGGTAATAAGCTTTACAGAGCTTGAGGATATTGATTTGACAAATGGGGTACGATGAGTGTTTGGTGAAAGGTTGATTGTGGGAGACCGCAATGTCCCGGGACGGAGACATTGCGGAGAAAAGAACGTTCATGTAAACTATTAATTTTACACAATGAACTTTGATGAATTTTATGTATCTTTTTTTCTTCTCCGCAATGTCTCCTTCAATGGCTTTTTGTGCGGTAGGCAAGGGACATTGCGGTGTTGTATATTCAACTTTACACAGGCTTCCGGTTCGCCCAATAATAGTTTAGCCACTACCATTGTTAGTAATTTTAGGCGCTGGCAGAGTAAGTGATGATAAAAGTGGATTTGTGAACAGCTCAAAAACAGCCTACAGCATAGGACACAAGATTGGGGATGCTTTATCTTCTTTTCTCCGCATTCTATCTTAACTACCAAATAAAAATTAATAAGAATCAGCTGATGGCTTTGAGTGTATTGACGAAGGGAGAATCTCGTTGAATGACAGCAAAAGCGCGGCTGATGAGCTTGCACCGGACGTTATTCAGGACAAGCATTTTGTTCTTTCCTTCCGCCACTTTTCGCTCGTAATATTCTTTGATCTGCGAATCCCATTTCTTAGCCGATAAGGCTGCCATGTTCAGCAGTGTTTTTACCTTCTTGTTTGCCAGCTGGCTCACTTTCGTTCTGCCTCTGACACTCGATCCTGACGAGTACTCGAACGGCGCCACACCTGCAAAGCAGGCAAACTGACGGTGCGTCTTAAACAAGGTAAATGCCTGCGTGTAGGCAATGAAAGTGGCTGCCGTTTGTCTGCCCACGCCTGGTATACTCTGCAGCAGTTCATCCTGCTGTTTAAAAGTAGGATTGCGGGCAACGAGTTGGCTAATGGAAGCATCGATTTGTTTGAGCTGTTTTTTCAGAAAGCTCATCATCTGCCTGTTGTGAGCCAAAGTGGTTTGCAGCACTTCTTTGGGCAGGAAGGTTTTGTTCTCTTCCGTGGTTTGAAAGAGGCTGATGGTTTTTACTATTTTGTCTCTCTCAGCCAATAATAGTCTGAGTTCCACAAAGTCGTTCTCAGGCAGCTTTGATAGCCTAAGCCCACGCAGATGAGTCATTGCATAGAGAGCAATGTCCCTTGCATCACTCTTGTCTGTTTTACCGCGGGTGATGCCTTTGGAGCGCTTGATCTGAAGGGCTGATACCACCCAATAGTCAAAGCCGTTTGCCTGCAGCCAGTAGCAGAGCGGCATGCTGTAAACGCCTGTGTTCTCCAGGCAGAACAGAATGCTTTCTTTACTGTGTTTTTTACCAATGGCTTTTAAAAATGAATTGATGTCTTTAGCCTTGTTTGCCACGATGCCAAACTGATGTTGTGTGTCTGCTTTTGTGGTGATGCAGTAATCAAGCTTGTCTTTTGAAACGTCAAGTCCGATGAAAACGGAATACTCTTTTTGCATACATTTGATTTACAGAATAAAGAAAAAGATTGATGTGGTACTAAAGCCTTTAACAGGTCTGGAAACCTAACATTCTATTTGGTACCGAATCAATCGAAAACAAAGGAAAAGGCAGAGGACTAATGCGAAGAATAGTTGCTTGGAACAACTGGCAATGTCTGTAGTTCACCTCTGTCTTTTCCTTTTGTAATTTACCCTCTCTTTCTATAAAATCAAAGTAAAGGCAATGTCTCCTTCAATGGCTTTTTTGTGCGATAGGTAAGGGACATTGCGGTATGGTATATTCAACTTGCGGAGAAAGAAAGTGATTTTTTAAGATTAAACAATTTATAGGTTACATAGGTTGTGTCAAATAATTGATATGTTCAAACTTTCAACTTTTCAGTTTTATGTATTCTCATGTTCGATTATTTTTTTATTCATTGCTTGTCATCAGGACAAAAACAAAAACCAAAATCACTCAGCAAATGGTACGTCATCAGCTGCAAATTATACCTTCGGGTTACACTTAAAAGCAGGAGATCAATATTATTATACCATCAACAATACAACTGCTGTAACCGTTGATTTTGACGGTAAAAAAATAAACAATAACAATGTATCAAACATAGGTTTGTTGTACCGGGTAATAGCAGACACAGCCAATAAGTATGTAGTACAAATTACTTATAAAAAGCTGCATACCGTTGCAAAAAAAGGAGCTGCAACCGAAGAAATGGATGCCGATAACAAATACTCGTTTAATGATAATGAGAAACTTTTATCAGCTTTAAAAGATCAGTCAATTACCATTACCATCAATCAAAAAGGTGAGTTGTTGTCAGTAGGTGGTTATAAGGAAATAGCCGATCACATCACTGCTCAACTGCCACAAACCAATGAGGAAGAAAGTAAAGAATTGCAAAGTAAACTGGCTTCTATGCTGGGAGAAAGCTTTATCAAAAGTAATGTGGGTGCCAACGCAAGTTTGTTCCCTTCGCATTCCATACAACCAGGAGATGACTGGACAAAAGAAACAACGGAAACAACACCATTTCCAATTAAAGGCACAACACATTATCAACTGGATGACGTAGATGATAATATGGCTAAAATAACTGCTTCTTCCGAACTGGTAAGCAGCAGTGGCAAAACACAAATCATGGGTGCAGAAGCAATGGCAAACTTAAAAGGCAAAAGCAAAAGCAACTACAAATTAAACACTGTAACGGGAATAGTAGTAAATGAAAAAGCAACATCAAACTTAGAAGGTACAATGCAGGTAATGGGACGAGAAGTGCCCATTGAAGTGAGCGTTGAAAAAATGGTGGAAGTAAAAAAGTTATGAATGTGATTGAGCGTTTAACCTTATTCCATACACAAAATATTAATTGGTGTTGTTCTCGAAGTGACTGCTAAAGAATATAATAAGCGGCATTGACTCTTGTTATAAAGCATTAAAGGAATTTGTTTATATTAATCATCTGATAGACCACAAATTGTAACTGTTATGAAAAAAGCGATTCTTTCTTGTTTTTCTGTTTTGTTGTTTGTAACAACATTTTCACAAAGTAATTATGTAACCACAGATGGTGTGCAAACCATCACCGCTAACAAAAGTTTTACCGGAAGTTTTTATGGTTTCAATGGCTATAGCACTAGCTGGGGGGTTGGAGAAAAAATGCAGACGGGTTGGCTAATTACACATAATAGAATCGATATCACACCACCTGTTGGCAATGGAAGTGCTTCCATGTTGTATATATCAAGACCTGATGCCAGCTCAAATCTCAACTATAATGCTGGCGGTGTACTTCTCGCTCTAACTGATGGTTGGAATTATTGGGGAACGGCTGCAGCTCCTGGTGATGCGATACTCATGTCGCAAGGTCCTTCATCTTTATACATTGCTGCAGGCAATGGCAATGTAAAATTTTCAAATCTTCCAACATACAATGGCTCCAATTTAGCCACCCAATCATGGGTAACAGGTCAGAACTATTTACTATCTTCTTCACCTACTGCCGGCTATCTACCGAAATATAACTCTGCAACCTCAAGTGTAAACAGCGCCATCTATGATAAGGCTGGTTCAATCGGCATTGGCACCACCAATCCGCAATCGCTGCTTGCCGTAAAAGGAACTGTAACTGCGCAAAAAGTAGTGGTGATTCAGACAGGCTGGTCAGATTATGTATTTGATTCTTCTTACAATTTGAAGTCTCTTTCTACCGTTGAGCGTTTTGTTAAAGACAATAAGCATTTGCCAGATGTGCCTTCGGCTGCTGAAGTAGAGAAAGATGGTATTGACTTGGGAAATACTCAATCTACTTTATTACGAAAAATTGAAGAATTAACGCTTTACATGATAGAGCAAAACAAAAAGATAGAAACACTGGAAACAGAGGTGAAAGAATTGAAAAAGAAACAATAATCGACTTTATCTTTTTTTAGCCAAACTTTTGCCTTATCATGTATATAACTACATTAAATCTAAAAATTTAGACAAACACTGTTAAGGGGTATTTTAGATAATTTTGCATGCAATTTTGAATGATAGCTGGACTCGAAATCTTGTTCAAAGGTTTGTATCAATTAAACTAAAGCTTATAAAGCGAAAAGGTTATTTATTGAGTGAAAGTATGGCAAAAGATTCTTCGGCTTCTTTTCATAAAAGGTATCTGATTTATTATGGGATTCTATTCATCCTGTCGCTCTTAATTCTTTCACCACAAATCCCTTTTTTATCTGATAAAAGCTTATTACAAATTATTCTCAATCTCTTACTGATACAATGTTTCATTGTTATACCCCTTTTTATTTTTTGTAGAAAACTGAAGGCTTATTATTTCTTGATTGCGTTTTACTGCTGTATAACACCCATTTTGTTTTTGCCTTTCCTGATTGTGCATGAAAATATCAATCCGGAAATAATGAATAGCGTTTTCAATTCAACGTTCAGAGAAGCTTATGAACTTTTAGGTTATAAGCTGATACTGCTTTTGGTTTGTTGTTGCGGATTCTTCTACTTCACATGGAGGCTTACAAAACGGCTGCCTGCTGTCATCTCATTTAGAAAGGCGGTATTGATTTCAGTCGTTTCAGCGATTATCTTTTTCTCGTCGCTTTTTATGTCAGCAAACAAGCCGCAAAATATCACTGTCTTGTTTAAAACAGAATTGCCACAGTTTTATCCTTTTGGAATTTTCATCAATAACTATTCAATATGGAAAACACACCGATTAGAAAGAAACTATTTAACGAACACTGCATCATTCGCTTTTAATGCTCGCAAAACCAATAGCAGACAAGGTAGAATGGTACAAGTGTTGGTCATTGGCGAATCTTCCAGATATGACCACTGGGCTATTAATGGTTACAACAGAAACACTTCCCCTTATTTAAATCAAGAGCAAAATATATTTAGCTTTAGTGATGTTGCCACTGGCGCCCCTATTACTTTCAAATCTGTTCCTTTTCTGATTACAAGAGCATGGGTTTATAATTTCAATAATCACTTAAAGGAAAAGAGTGTAATAGCGGCTTTTAAAGAAGCTGGCTTTTACACTGCATGGATAAGCAATCAAGATGGTGGTGTAAAAACAAACTTTGCAAAGTTTCATACAGCCGATGCAGATACAACTCTCTATGCCAACAACACAGTAACCAGTGAACAGAAGTTTTTAACCAAAGGTTTATATGATGAATCGGTATTGCAACCTTTACATTCGTTACTTCAAAATGAAAAAAAGGATGTGTTTGTTGTCATTCATTTAATGGGCATCATTGGGATTATAAACTCAGATATCCTCCCCAATTTAATATTTTTGAACCAACAGATGCCAACGGTGTGAAAGTATTTAACAATCGAACTTTGGATGAACTTATTAGTGAATATGACAATTCAATTTTGTACAATGACTATATTCTTCATGTTATTATCAACGAATTGAAAGCAGCAGATGCAAACAGTTCATTACTGTTTATTTCAGACCATGGCGAGAATTTAGATGATGACGGTAAACGATTGTTTATACATTCAGCAACTCCAACTTATTATACAGCACATGTGCCATTGTTTATCTGGCTTTCAGATAAATCAAGAGAAGAACAACCGGCTATTGCTAATGTTTTGCAGATGAATAAAAATAAGCCTGTTTCTTCAGCAGAGTCTGTTTTTTATACGTTGTTGCAATTGGGTGGGGTGAACATTGCTGACAGTGGTAATTTAAAGTTACACA
Organism: Ilyomonas sp.; assembly: GCA_965219515.1. GTDB lineage: Bacteria > Bacteroidota > Bacteroidia > Chitinophagales > Chitinophagaceae > Ilyomonas. The sequence continues at coordinate 2,723,688 of OZ244776.1, read as the reverse complement.
GCCTTGCTTCTAATAAGTTTACGAATAGTTCACAAAAGATTTCAGGCGAATCAAACAACATTTATTTATTCAAAAATTTAAAGCCATAACTCTTTTTCCATTTCAGAATATCATTTAGATTTGAATGATGAAAAGCATTTTTTCTGCACTCAAAAGGTATAAGCCTCCCCATTGGATATATAATATGCTACATTACAAAAGCCTTTTACACAATAAGCAGGCATTTAAAAAATATAATCTTCACAAGCCCTTGTTTGCATCTATTTCGAGCAAAGATTTTCCCGATAAAACTTCACAGGCATGGCTGGATGTGGGTAATGCAAAAGTACTCGTACCACAGCAGCCCCGGTTTAGTACTTTCCCGGAATATGTGCAAAAACAAATCTTGAGTTGGTCGGACAACGGGTTTATGATATTGCACAATTTTTTTGATGACACTATTGTTTCTTCCATCAATGAAGAAGTGAATCGAATTGTTGAAAAAAATCTCATCACACCCACGCACGACAACAAGTTGCCCTTTGCCAATAAGATTTCTTCTGTTATCAAAAATGTTAGTTACACACCTCAACTGATCAGTATTTTACAGTTTCTTCTCGGCAAAGAAGTCGTGCCGTTTCAAACCTTGAATTTTATTAAAGGAAGTAACCAGCGTGCTCATTCCGACAGCATTCACATGACCACTTATCCGCTTGGCTATTTGATTGCCGTTTGGATAGCACTGGAAGATACAAACGAAAATAATGGACCCCTTTTTTATTATCCCGGCAGTCACAAACTACCCTATCTGCTTAACAACGATTTTAATGAAATGAGCACAGCTTTGAAGTTGGGCAGAAACGATTATCCGGACTATGAAGACGTGGTGGAAGAAGTGATTCAAAAAAATGGTTTGGAGAAAAACACATTTTTTGCAAAAAAAGGTGATGTACTTATTTGGAATGCCAACCTCATTCATGGTGGATCGCCTATCAAAGACTATTCGCTGACACGGAAAAGCATGGTGGTTCATTACTATGCAAAAGACGTAATTAAATATCACGAAATCACCGAACGACCTTCGTTGGTGGAGGTGTGATTATTACTGCATTATAACGATTTATGCGAATCAAGGGTTGGGTATAAAAGAAAACAGACGTGAATCAAATTCGTTAGATTATGTATGCTAATAGACAATCTAATCAGGATTTACTTTCATGTCTGCGACAAATATAAGGAGCAATTGTGTTGGGAAGTGCAGCGGTTCAGTAATTACAGCCATGCATCGGATGTGATTACAGATGAAGAGTTAATGACTATTTATCTGTTTATGTGGCTTACGATGTTATTCTTTTAATCACCTGTAAGCCTAAAGGATTTGTAGTTTATGATCTTCGGGAAGATTTCAAAATATTTTTTCAAAATGTTGGATGGCTTGGTGACGAGTTTACGATGATTTAAAATACACAAAAACTCAGCGAATATTTGCACCTTCGCCGTCTTTATCCTGAAGTTTGTTACTTCCATTCCAACCTGGTTTAGGTGGGTTGCTGTATTCCAATACAAACTACATGCAATCTGTTCCTTGGTTAAGCTACCGTATATTGCCCAAATTTTCTGCCGTTAATGAACAACAACAAGCTTGGCACAAAGCCGCATTATCAAATATTAGATGGACTTCGGGGTGTAGCAGCTATTATCGTTGTATTCTTTCACCTCGCCGAACCACTCTCCGGCAGCCACCTTGATAATATTGTAAATCACGGTTACCTGGCAGTTGATTTTTTCTTTCTCTTATCCGGCTTTGTAATTGGCTATGCGTACGACGACAGGTGGGACAAGTTAACCATCGGTGGCTTTCTTCGCCGCCGGTTCGAGCGGCTGCAACCACTCGTTGTATTGGGCATGACGCTTGGCGCCATTACATTTTACTTTACCGATTCAACCATATGGCCGCTCATTCATACCGTTCCTGTATGGAAGCTGATTATTGTTTGGCTGATAGGATGCACAATTTTACCCATACCGCTTTCTATGGATATACGCGGCTGGGAAGAAATGCATCCGCTAAATAGTGTTGGCTGGTCATTATTTTTCGAATATATAGCCAATATTCTTTACGCGCTGGGGCTAAGGAAATTATCGGATAAAGCATTGGCTTGTTTTGTAGTAGTGGCAGGTGCCGTGCTTTTGCATTTTGCTGTTACCAACCCGAACGGAGACGTTACCGGTGGCTGGACACTGAATGCCGGACACATGCGCATCGGGATAACGCGTACGATATTTCCATTTTTTGCCGGTTTGCTTTTATCGCGGGTAGCACGGCCGGTCTATATCAACAATGCTTTCTTATGGTGTAGCGTGCTGGTTGCGGCTGTTTTGCTGATGCCAAGAATAGGCGGTGCCCAACATCTCTGGATGAATGGTTTGTACGAAGCTTTTTGCATCATCATTGTTTTTCCACTCGTTGTATATATCGGCGCCAGTGGTGTGGTGCATAGCGGAAAGGAAGATAAAATTTGTAAGTTCCTCGGCGCCCTTTCCTATCCCTTATATATGACACATTATGTGCTTGTCTATTTTTACGTGGCATGGGTAAGCAATCATAGCGGCATTACATTAGGGCAGGCTTGGCCATACGCCCTGCTAACATTTTCAGGAGCTGTCGTGTTGGCTTATGCAAGTTTAAAGTTGTACGATGAACCAGTAAGAGCCTGGCTGCGAAAAAAGATGAGGTAGCGAAAAGGAAATTATATTATTTACGGTCTCAATACGTTAGTTAAAGCTATGCATGTTTAGTGTAAGGCTTTAGCTTCTAAAATATAAGTATTTGCTTTGGGAAAAGCTGTTTAAAACGGTTATTCGCAAAAAAACGCCCGCTAACATTACCGGAAACATAACTGCACGTAATAAACCAATGAAAGCCGCTACGGCAAGTCTTTTACAAGTCAAAGATTCGTCACTTATTACAATTGCAATTACGGATAAAACGAACATTTTTTTTTGAAAAAGAGAATGATGGTAATCGCTATGTAATAAGTATCGATGCGATTAATTTTCTAAAATATTACAGTCCCGTTTTTTCTTTCGCTTCCGGTCAAAGCTTCACTTTGCCTGATGTGCGTCTCATGACAAAAGAGGCAACAGCAGGTAACACGGTTGTTGTTACCAGCAGGCGGCCGCTGATAGAAAATAAAACAGATAAAACCGTTATAAACGTAGATGCGTCGCCGGCCAGCACCGGCTTAATGGCTTTGGAAGTACTGGAAAAATTGCCGGGCGGGGCAGCCAGGCCTCTATCCGGCCAACTGGCAAACCGCTAAAGCGCATATACTCAGCAAGCCTTCCTGCGTCAGCAGCAACACTTTAACTAATGGTTTTTTTGTTTTATATTTCTCTGTACGTTGCAATAGAAACCACACTGGTGCCAAAGCTGCATTTTGGCACTAACCTGTTATCAGTAGTGATTTGTCAGTTAAATGATTGTCGAAATTCCAAAGGCGAAAAATGGGTTTTTGTCTTGAATAATTTACTAAAAGATTGCGGATGCTCAAAGCCTAATTCGTAAGCAATTTCACTTATTGACAAACTGGTGGCAGATAATTTTTCTTTGGCTTTTTCAATAAGCTTGTTATGTATATGTTGCTGAGCATTTTGTCCGGTTAAAGAACGCAGCATATCGCTTAAATATGTTGGAGATATACTGAGTTGTTCTGAAAGATATTGAACTGTAGGTATTCCCTGAGTTAAAGATCTTTCCACGTTGAAATAATCGTCTAAAATTTCTTCTAACTTCTGCAATAAATCGTTATTCACTGCTTTGCGGGTTATGAATTGTCGCTTGTAAAAACGATTACTATAATTCAATAGTAACTCAATTTGCGATATAATTACATCCTGGCTGAAATCATCAATTCTGCTTTTTAATTCCTCATCAATGATCTTAAAAATTGATAAAATGGTTTCCTTTTCATGATCGGAAAGGTGCAGGGCTTCATTGGCTGCGTAAGAAAAGAAACCATACTGTTTTATTTTTTTTGCTAAAGGATAAGACAATAAAAAGTCCGGATGAATAAGGAACATAAAGCCGGAAGCCTTGTTATTTTTAGGGCTTTCAAATATTTGATTTGGTGCGGTAAATACTAAGCCGCCTTCGCCAAAGTCGTAATAATTCTGTCCATATTTTGCTTTACCACAAAGGTTTATTTTGTAAGCAATTTTATAAAAATCCAGCATGAATGAATCGGCTAAATCATCGCTCTCAATGTTAACGTCTTCAAGGTTTATAAAACTTACCAGCGGATGTAAGGGCTTTGGCAGCCCAAACACCCGGTGAAGCTCGGACAAGGATTTAAATTTCTGCGGTATGTTTTCTTCCTTTTTCATTCTGTAAAATTTTACGAAACTTCATCCACATTTTACCAGGGAATTTCGCCTGTTGCAGGATTATATTCTTCACTAATAAACTTTCCTGTAGGTCCGTTGCTGTCAATCAAAGCATATTTGATAATTCGTCCTGCCGCTTCTTCAACAGTTCCCGTGCCCCGATGATTATTAAAATCAGTTTTAATAAAACCCGGATCAACCATGTTTACTTTAACTGGAGTATCCCGAAGTTCATAAGCGAGCACAATGCTGTACATATTCAGAGCCGATTTTGTCGGTTGATAAACGGCTCCTTTATGGTTATAATATTTATTAGAAGGATCGCTGGCTAAAGTAAGCGAACCCTGGCTTGAACTAACGTTTACAATCCGTGGTTCCGGCGACTTTTTTAATAAATCTATAAACGCCTGTGTTACCCTTACTACGCCAAACAGGTTGGTTTCAAAGGTATTTTTGAATTGATCAATCGTCGCTTTCAGTGCGCTTTGCGGCATGCCGCCGGTGATGCCGGCATTATTGATCAGTACATCCAGCATATCAGTTTTTTTGCCTATTTCAACACTGGCTGTTTTTACTGATTCGTCATCCGTTACATCTATTTGTACGGCTTCTACTTCTGTCAGTCCTTCGGCTTTCAGCTTCTCCACCGCTTCCTGCCCATTCTGTAAAGTGCGGCTGCCCAGATACACATGAAATCCTTTTTTAAGAAGTTGCCGTGCGGTTTCAAAACCAATGCTTTTATTGGCTCCGGTGATTAATACTTTTTTCATCTTGTATTTATTTTTAATTTTAATTGTTATAAATCAATGTAAATTCCTTTGCAAAATCGGCAAACTTCACTTTGCCCAAGGTTGGTTTGTTGCGATAATAATCTTCAAACAGCAAACCGCTGCGCTGACTTGCCTGCATTTCGATCATACCCATGGCAATTTTCGGATTTACTCCTGCCTCTAACATTCCATTCAGTAGTTGTTCATCCGGGACGACAAGCCATTTCAAATCGGGCTTTCCTATTGCTTCGCCTAACACTTTTGCTATTTCGTTTGGCGAAACTTCATCGCTTGCGATATAACGAACAGTTCTGCCATTAAAAGGTTTTTCCATTTCTTCGGCAATCACACTTGCAATATCCAACGGCGAAACCCAGGGTTCTTTGTTATCACCACCATGATTTGAAATAATTGCAGCCTGCGTCTTTATGGTCTGCATAGACCTGAAGAGATTGGTGTAGAAACCTACCGGACGCATAAATTTTATAGCGACATTATCCGGAAGTTGTCTTAAAATATTTTCAACATCATAATGAACGGAAAGCGTTCTGTATCCTGTTTCGCTATGTGCGCCCACACTGCTTAGATGCACAACACGTTTTACACCTGCCTGTTCAACCGCCTGCTTATAATTCCTGCCTATTTGGCGCATCCCTTCAGCAAAGTCAATGTTTTTGTCAAATAAACTACCGATACCTTCCCACGCTTCCATAAGATAGACAATATCCGCCCCTTTAAATGTTGCCGATAAAAAACCTGTATCCTGCATTTTTCCTATGGCAGCATTAGCACCCAACGCTTCAATATCTTTTGTTTTTTCGGCTTTACTGCTGATAACCGTAACCGTATGCCCTTTTTGCACCAACTCCTGCGCGAGCGGTTTGCTGATATTCCCTAAAGAACCTGTAAGTACGATGTTCATATTTCTGTTTTTTGTTTATGCAAAGGTGTGCAACTGTCAAAAAGCAGATGTAGCCTAAAAGAGGAACTTCGTAGCTTAAATGAGAAAGTCAGTATCTTATGAAGGTTGGTTCGACGGGTGTATTATTAACGGTGAAGAGAAATGCTAACGTATCAAAAACTACATCCGCGCATTTGCAAACGAAATCTGATTTTTTATGTAAATACTCACTTCTTCCTATCTGCTTCCATTGCTTCTACCACAGCGCTAAGATGCTCCGCCGGTAGCTGGCTAAGCGTTAATTCTTCTTCTGTAAATCTGATGTAAACACAGTTAAATATATCGCTTGCCGCTTACAGTTACTGCTTAAGCGTTCTTCTCCGTTAACAGCAAATTTTTTTAAATGCTGTTTTTATTTTCGTTTTTTTATTTTATGTTTGATTCATAAACCGAAACAAGCGAATAAAGTCATTGCTGCCATTACCTGAACATTGGCTTACAACCGTTCTCTTGCGGTTTATTTTCAAAATCCAATCTCACCAAAACTTTACATCACGCTATATCTTAAATGAAGGCTCATGCAAACCAAAACTTGTTTACAACAATCAAAACAAAATCGTTGTATTCCATTTTTATTGTTATTTATTTTTATTGGAACATTCGTTCAAAGTCAGGCGCAGTTAAGTATTACAACGGCAAACACGCCCGTAAGTCAGAATTTTAATTCTCTTGCCAACACAGGAGCAAATAATCTGCAAAGCGGCGGTATATTTTCCACGGGCTGGTCGTTTTATAAATTAAGTAGTCCCATTAGTACCACAACTTATGATGCCGGAACAGGTTCTGATAAAACCGGAAATATTTACAGTTTTGGCGCCACTGGTTCTTCTGACAGAGCTTTGGGAATGCTTCAAACCAACAACTTAACCTGTTATCTGGGCTTTACATTTACCAACAACACAGGTTCGGTTATCACATCGCTAACGGTTGGTTATACCGGGGAAGAATGGCGGTCTAATGCAGCAGATAATCTGTTTTTTTCGTATCAGGCCGGTAGCATTTCCCTGTCAAATACCACCGGATGGACAAATGTTCCCGGTTTAAAGTTTACAACCCCCGTAACCGGAAGTGCGGCGCAACTTGATGGCAATGCGGCTGCCAACCGAACCGTATTAACACCCGTTTTCATCACCGGGCTAACCATTGCGAACGGCGACACTTATACGCTTCGCTGGGTTGATGCTACCGGTAGCAATTCGGCAGGCATGGGCATTGACGATTTTACAATTACGCTGAATACAAAACCTGCGCCGCCGGCTTTATCGCCTGCGGGCGACGCCACGGTTGATGCGCCATTCACCGTTACTTATCCGGTAAATAACAGTTATCAAAATGCCATCACCGGTATTTCGGTAAACGGAACCGCTTTGTCATCAGCCGCTTACTCGTTAGCCTCCGGCTCTATTAATTTTATACCTTCTCAATCGGCGTTACTGCAATCATCCGGCGTAAAATCTATCGTTGTAACGGCAACCGGTTATGCCGACAATACGGTCATTCAGCCAATCGCCGCAGGCGCAGCAACAAAACTATCTGTAAAAACGCAGCCAACAGGTCCGCTATCAAATGGCGCAGTACTATCAACACAACCTGTTGTTTACATAGCAGATCAATATGGCAACGTTACAAATAATGCAGCCAACATAACGGCAACTGCCACGCAAGGCAACTGGATATTAGGTGGCACAACTACTGTGGCAACTTTGTCCGGCACGGCGGTTTTTTCCGGTCTTATGGCAACAAGTACGGTTTTTATTTCTGCCGCCACCATCACATTCAGCAGTCCTTCGCTTTCTTCAGTTACATCTTCTTCCTTTACCATTCCCGCACCGCCTACGGTTTATACATGGAACGGAGGCAATGGTGCTTGGACAACGGCTGCTAACTGGACGCCTGCGGGCATACCCGGCAACGGAGATGCTGTAATTTTTAATACCAACACCGCTGTTACGGTTACGGCGCTGCCATCGGCCAACCTTGTAAGTTTCAGCGTTGCCGGAACCAATACGCGTGTGAGATTGCAGGCATCGGTTGCAACAACAATAAATATTACCGGTGCAGCCGGATTAAAAATTAATGCTGATGATACATTAACCTTCGATGGAAATAATGCAATTGAAATGGATGTAAATACCGGCAGTTCCGGCACCATCAACGGCACGATGTCATTTCAGTCAGGCGCGCACTCGCTGATAGGTCTGGCTGCCGGCAGCATTAATTTTAACGCCGGCAGCACGTTTATTGAAGGCGATCTGATTACGACGGGATATTCCGGTTATCCGTTCGGAACTTCTACTACTGCTTATAAAACCGTTCTTTTTAAAAATGGCAGTTCTTACATACAGTATGAAGGTGGCAATCCGTTTGGGGTGCCTCAGCCGAATTCGAAGGTTAGTTTTGAAGCGCAGAGCACCTATTATTACCGGCATAAAGAAACCGTTGGCACGCAAACATTGATGTCAATAGCCGGAAGAACATACGGAAATTTAACGATACAAAACCAGTCGAATGTTGCGGGATCGAAAGGTAGCGATACTACCATCATCCAAACACTAACCGTAGAGGCAGGGTCTTCTTTTTCGGCTAACAATTCTAATACAGTTACCGGCAGTTTTATTATTTACGGCGATATAAAAAGCGATGGCGATGGTGCCGTTACACTGATGGCAGGCAGTAACGGAAATATTGTTTTTAGTGGTGGCGGTTTGCAAACGATTGGCGGTAACGGTACAGGTAAAATCTCTCTGAGCCGGTTTCTTGTAGCGCCGGGCACAACAGTAACCATGCAACGGAATATTCTGGCAGATAACGCCGCTGTTGTCAGGGGAATTTTAAATACTGATGTTTATATCATAGCCGGCGCAGGTACATTTTCACTGGCAGCGGGTGCAACCATAGCCACAGCCAATCCTTCCGGTATTTCAATTTCCGGTACCATTGGAGCAGTACAAACAACAGGTGCACGAACGTTTGATGCCGGTGGCAATTATGCTTATAATGGAACGGTGGCGCAGACAACCGGTAACGGTCTTCCTTCTTCTGTAAACAATCTTATTATATTAAATGCAAGCGGCGTTTCTTTACCTGCAGACATAACAATCAATGGAACAGCAACGGTAAACGGTTTACTTATTCCTTCATCTGATGTTATAATTGGTGGTAGCGGTACGTTACAGGGTAATGGTACTGTACATGTTAGCAGAACGGGCAGTGCAACAGGAGATTTTGCCGAACAGTATTACCTGGCAAATAAAACACTTGCCAATCTCACCGTTACTTTTACCGGCACGGAAGCGCAAAAAATATCGGCGAATACGTTTGGCAATCTTACCATTACAAACAGTAAGGGAGCAACCATGTCAGGTAATGTTATTGTAGATAAATCTTTAACGCTATCCGTCGCATCAACGTTAACAATAGGAGGCCACAGGCTCACCGTAAACGGTAGTATTGGTGGAAGCGGCACAGTAAGCGGATCAGCTTTATCTGATTTAAATCTTAGCGGCTCAGCTTCCAAAATGCTAACTTTTACGCCTGGCAATTATTATATGCACAATGTTACCATTGCGGCAAATGCAAACAATGTTAGTTTAGCCGATTCTCTGTACATCACCGGAGGTAATTCTCCCGGTACATTGATATGCAATGGCACCTTATTTACCAATGGTTTACTGACTTTAAAAAGTGATGCTGCCGGTGATGGCAGAACAGGCATTTCTGCCGGTCAGATTATTGGCAACGTAACGGCAGAGCGGTTCATAGCAGGCAGGCGTGCGTGGCGTTTTCTGAGCGTGGCGGTGGTGAGCGGTCAGACCATCAGCGAGGCATGGCAGGAGGGAGCCGTTCCCAACCCCGACATCCACACGCGCAACAATCCGCGTCCGGGCTACGGCACCCAGATCACCTATGACAACAACACCGCCCACGGCTTTGACGTCAACCGCACCACCGCCCCGTCGCTGAAGACCTGGCTGGCTGCCAGCCGGTCATGGACCACGTCGGCACCCTTCACCAACACGACCAACATCAATGCCTACGGCGCTTACTGCATCTTCATCCGCGGCAGCCGCGCGGTGGACGTTTCCCTTGGCACTTCCGCTCCTGCCGATAACACCATCCTGCGCGCCACCGGCACCCTGCGTGTGGGCGGCTATACGCAGGATTACGTTACCACGGCGGGCAACTCCGTGCTGATCGGCAACCCCTACGCTTCCACAATAGACATCCTCAGCGTAATCAATAACAACGCGGGTGCCTTCACCGCCGACAAGTTCCGCGTGTGGGATCCCGCCATTGCGGGCAAGTACGGCGTGGGCGGCTACATCACTTATACAAACGGCATCTTTGCACCCACCGCCCCTGCCACGCAGGTGAGCTATAGCGGGGGCACCTTTGCCCAGAGCGGTCAGGCGTTCATGCTCGAAGCCACCACCACGGGCAACACCCCGGTAGCCTTTGCGGAGAGCGACAAAGCGGCGGCGCAGGCAAACGTGTTTGGCAGGATGGCGCAGGGGCAGCCCCAGAAAGCCGCTTACCCGGCTGTCTATACCAACCTGATGGCGCAGGAAGACAACCACCTGTCGCTGATAGACGGCGTGGCGGCAGGCTTTGCGGGCAGGTTCTCGGCAAAGGTGGACGCCGGCGATGCCGGCAAGCTGCTTAACTTCAACGAGAACATCATGCTGGTGCGCGACAGCCAGTCGCTGGCCATCGAGCTGCGCCCGCTGCCCGCAGGTAACGATACGCTGTATTACAAGCTGCTGTACCTGGAAGCGCGTCCCTACGTGCTTCAGATCTTCACCGGACGGGTAAGAGAGAACATGCCGGTGCGTGGCTGGCTGACAGACAAATACCTGGGTACACAGACGGAAGTAAACCTGAATGACACCACGCTGTATCATTTTACGGCAGGCAGCGATACGGCAAGCTACCGCAGCCGCTTCATGCTGGTGTTCAGCCGGTCGGCAAAGGCGGGCGTGATCGCCTCGCTGAGCGGCAGTGCGCAGGCGGGCAGCCTGTTGCCGGCGGCGGTGCAGGTGTACCCCAACCCGGTGCGGGGCGGCAGGGTAACGCTGCGGTACGGCGGACTGGCAGCGGGCAGCTACGGGGTGAGCGTGTACAGCAGGGCGGGACAGCCGCTGTATCAAAAACAGATCACGGCAGGTAAGGACGGGGCAGCGCAGAGCGAGACGCTTCGGCTGGGCAGCAGCCTGCCGCAGGGCAGCTACACGCTGACGCTCACCGACAGCAGCGGACGGGTGGTGTTCAGCGACAAGCTGGTGGTGGCAAGGTAAAGAGAGTGTGAGGTGTGGGATACAGCCTGCACCAGGATACAGTGACTGCTCACAGATCTACAATCATAAACAAAAGAAGCTGTCTCAAACACTGAGACAGCTTCTTTTTGTTTATGATAACATGCGGCTGTCATGTCTTTTGAATACTGAAAGCAGTTTAATAAATTTAACTAAAATTAGTTTTGATAAGAATGCTAATGAAACAGATTAGACAATCTTCTTCCTGTAAATGGTATAATACAAACAAGTTGTAAAGTCTGTGGCTTTATTTTGCGTACGCTTTTATATTAAAAACTTATTTAAGTTTTAAAAGAATCGCATCTGTAGTTTATCTTCCTGAACCTGGCTTTTTCTTTTGGCTTATTTTTAACCACCTGCAATATGGATTCATTTATTTTTGCCCGCTATCACAGAGCAAATACTTACATGAATAACTGCATTATTAAAGCCTTTTTCGTCTTTGTTTTTTCCCTGATTTCCATTTTTTCTTTCGCGCAAACAACAGACACGGCAGCTACGACAGCATCTAAAAAGTTTTTGAATAAAATAGATTTAAGCAACCGGCCCAATGATCATTTCCTGCTACAGTACGGCTTTGACAGCTGGGGTTCGGTGCCCGACAGCGTAGATCCATCAGGTTTTTCGCGGCACTTCAATGTTTACATTATGGTTGACAAGCCGTTTAAAGACAGCCGGCACATGAGCATTGGCTTTGGAATTGGAATTGGCAGCAGCAACATTTTTTTTGATAACAAATATGTAAATCTTAAATCGCAAACCACTGCGTTGCCCTTTACCAATGTAAGCATGAGCAATGAAAATCATTACAACAAATTTAAGCTTACCACCGTATTTGCCGAGATTCCGGTAGAATTGCGTTATGCAGGCAATCCCGTTGCGCCCGACAGAGGTTTTAAAGCTGCGCTGGGTGTAAAAGTAGGAGCGTTAATAAACCAGCATACAAAAGGTAAAGACGCCATTGATGCAACCGGACAAAGCATTTACGGCAATAAATACATTATAAAAGAAAACAACAAGCGTTTCATAAACGGCACGCGCGTGGCAGCTACGGCGCGTATCGGATTTGGCAATATTTCCATTGATGGCTCTTACCAGGTTACCAATTTTCTGAAGGATGGTGTTGGGCCCGACATTAAACCTTATTCAATCGGTATTACTTTAAGCGGATTGTAACGGAAATTTTAAGAGATTGTTTGTGATGGCATGACAATTATAAATGGCCATATTGTGTTATGATTTTTATTGTTCAGAAATCATTTTAATACGGTTTATAAATCATAAATAGTCTGATAATTGGATAAATAAAGTTGATACCCTGTGATAGACTTTACTGTATCATTGGTAATCGTTTCCCGGATAACCGAACCAAGATGTTCTGACAAAGTATCCAGGGTTTTAAATACTTTATTGCAGATTGTTTTTTTAAGCATACGCCAGATTTGTTCAGCCGGATTTAGTTCAGGGCTGTAGGATGGTAAAAACAGTAACCCAATATTATCTGGTATCAGTAATCTTTTTGCTTTGTGAAAAGCACCGTTATCCAGCACTACTATTTTAAAAACTTCTTTGTTAAGTTGGGAGAGATGATTGATGAATATCTGGAACGTTTCTGTATTGCAATAAGGCATTTCCAGCAGCAGGTTGTTGCCTGTAACGGGTGAGAAAGCGCCGAACAGGTAAAGGTTTTCAAATTTGTGCAGATAAGGGCAAACCGGCTGAATACCTTTTGCTGTGAGCGCTTTGCCATTGCGGGTAAACAATCCAAAACGGCTTTCATCTTCAAAGTATAAATCAAAGGAACTATAAGCAGCTTTTTTATTTTGCAGCAGGCTTGCAAAAAAATCTTTTAGTTTTTTTTAAAGTTATCTACGGCTGCCATGTCTTTTTGTATATGGCTTTTGCGGGCTGATTTGAGTTTGGCGCCAAAATGTTTTTTTACATACGCATTCAGCGTTACATATTTAATACCCGCTATAAAATGCTTATCTACCCAGCGGCGCAGTTCTTCAAAGCTTACAAAAGCATCCGCAGGGCTTTTCAGTCTTTTTTCAATGGCGGCATGTGCGGCAGCATCAATTACTTCTCTTCTCTTTCCGCCTTGTTTATTTTGAAGTAAAGCTTTCATGCCGCCTGTACTATAGAGATTACGCCATTTTTGTATGCTGTTATGATTAACGCCGACCAATTCAGCCAACTCATTTTTGGATAAGGGGGCAGCCGCTTTTTTTATTTCCTGCAGCAGGATGATACGACTGCGCATGGTTGGTTTGCTTTGCTGTTTGAGCAGTTGTTTGAGTTGCTGAGCTGTTTCGTTTACCGTAATTGTTTTTGCCTTTGCCATACAGCAAAGATAAATATAATTAGACTATTTATGAAATATAAATAGTATAAATCTTGATTATCATCCCGAATCCCAATCAGTTTTTCTGCTTTCCTTTAAAAAAATCAGCCAGCTTTTCAAAGTCTTTTGTATAGCTAAGGCTGATGCCCTGCCGGTTTCGCCTGCCAAGCGATGTATTACCGCTTTCTACATTCAGGCTGCTTCGGTTAAAAATAACAGCCCGCAGCTTTCGATCTCTTGAGAGAATAATTTGAACCGATACATCGGGTAACCACTGAAAGCTGCTGGTTTGCGAAGCGGCTGCATTGGTAATGCCAAAATCTATATCACCGCCAAAAGTGATAATCACCTTGCCGTCGAGCAGGCTTTTATTTATTTTAAGATTCACCTGCTGCCGGTCTAATGTGCCGGTAGAAGTGCCGAAATACGAGGAACTGCTATACGTAGAAGCGCCGATATCAAGCTGCAGGTTTTTATCTCCCGTAATCTTGTAAAGCAAGTTGCCGATAATTTTATTTACCTCTGAAGTAAGCTTTTGCGAAAGCGTATTTAAGCCCAGCGAATACGGATTGGTAGCGTTGCCGGTGGCTTCGCCGTAAGGCGCAAACGAACCAAACACAATCAGGTAAGTTACCTGTTTCAGCATTTCATTATCATCGCTTTGCAGGCGCGAAAGAAACAGATTAAAATCGTTGTTGTTTTTAATGACGCTGCCCTGCGGAAAATCGAGCTTAAACGTAATTTTTGGCTGGGTCAGCTTATCGCGCAGTTGCGCAATTACATATACATCGCCCCGATAGCCTGCAATGGAGCTAAACGTAGAATTGTTGGTGCTTTGATTGCTGATGAGGTCGTTAATATTCACATGCTCTGCCGTGTATTGGGCGTCAATATGAATATCGGCATCATACGGGTCGCCGTTCCATTCAATATATCCATCAGGCAGCAACTCGAACGGGCGGCGTAACAACGACTGAAAATTAAAATCATAGCTGCCCCGTTCAATATTATACCTGCCTTTCATGCTCATATTGCCGGTAGCGGGCACTTTAATCTGCATTCTGCCGTTGCCTGTGGCTCTGATGACATCGCCTGTTACCGGATCGAGAATCACATCAATCTGCGCCTGATTGTTGGCGGTAAGATCAAGATCAACGCTGATATTGCTTTGCTGACCTGTATTATCGGGCTGCTGCAGAATGCCGTATTGTTTAAATATTACAAAATCGGCTTCCGAGCTTTTACTGCTGTTACCCGTCGGGATAAAAATATGCGTCGTATCGTTTACCAGTCCAACGATGCTTAACTTCATATTTTCCTGCGGACCTTTCAATGTTAAGGCGGCTTTGCCGATAGCGCGACCATAAAACTGCTGGTTATCTTTTGCCGTGGTGTTTAGCAGCAGCATTTTATCGGTCGCCATTTCAAAATCGTACTGCATGTTTGTAAAGCCGCGCTCGTTTAATCGGCCTTTTACCTTACCGGTTCGGTTGTAATCGTCTGTAATGGTAAATTCTCCGAAGTCGATACCGGTTTCGCTGAATACAAACTGCGCTTTGTTAATGTTATAATGCACCTGCGTATAATTCACCGTAAGTCCTGCTTTTTCCAAAGCGATGCTGCCTTCAAGATTCAGTCCCGCCATGCTGCTGACAACAGAAAGATCGCCGGTGGCCAAACCAGTAATATTGCTGAATAAATCGCTGAGAAACATGTTAACGATACCGATCTTGGTTTTGTTCAGGTGCATGGCGATGTTTGTTCCCGCGCCGGTAGTGTCTTTTACATTCACATTGCCGTTGATATCAAAATTATAAGCGTCGTTTTGCGAGCGGCCTGAAAAATCAATATTGCCGTTGGCGATGTTGTAAGCGGCGTTTGCGTTTACGATACCGATAGAATCGTCATTCAGCCGAAACTGCTCTGCCCGAACATCAGCCTCCGCTTTGAAGTTACCATAAAAATCGCTCAGATAAATTTCGCCGTTGGCAATGCCCTCAATGCGCGGTTCTTTGGTAAAAATGGGTGTAAAATCGCCGAGGTTTAATTCTTTCAAACGTACCACTAAGCTGTTGCCTTCGCTGCCGTGCTTGCTATCCGGCTCAATGGTAATTTCCTGAAAGCCTTGCACGAATTTTACGTTTTGCGCGGTAGCGAATTGTTTTCTTACAATAATTTCTCCCTGCTTTTCCAGGTCCCATTTTTTTTCGTTGATGATGAAGGACGAAGGCTGAAAGTCAACACGCACGCCATCGGGCAATGTATAAACATCGGCGTTTAACTGCGCATCGTTCAGTGTGCTGTTGGCGCTGGTTTGTATGTGCACAACCGAATGATCGTTCTGAGATTGTATGCTGAGTTTTGTATTGGGAAAATAGGTGCTGTCGCTGACCTGCATTTTGTCAACATTGCCGCTCAGGTTAAGCGCTGCAAAATTGCCATTGCCATGAAACGTTGCATTTTCAACGCTGAAATTATCCCAGCCAAAATCGGGCACATAAGCCGCAATTTCAAACGTGCCCGAATCCTGCGTATTAATGCTTCCGGTTAGCTGTACATTATCTAACCCATGCAGACGGGCATCAATTACCTGCGCATAGCTATTGAAATCTCTTGTATTTACCGAAACAAAAAAATTCTGGTTCTTCGGCGTTGCCTTTGGCGGATTGATATAAGAAGGATAGTAGCGATTTAAAAAAGCCTGGAAGCTGTTTGGCAAATCGAGTATGTTATATTGCCCCGATACCAGAACATCAAACTCATTGCTTTGCGCATATAAAACCCTTTTGTTCACGCTGTCGTAGTAAGATGAAACAGACAGCGAATCAAAGCTTAACCGGGTGGAATCGTGCAGCAGCACGGCATTAAGTATTTTGGCATCGCCGCGGAATTCATCAATGTTTCTTCCCTGAAAATTAAGATCAAACAAGCCTGTGAGCTGAAAGTTTTCATTTATAAAATGCAGGGCTTTCAGATTCGATTTTACCAGGTCGCCAAGCACATTAAACTTAGGCTGCGGCTGCGTTAAATCAATTTCTACGTTGCTTGTAAAATCAAAATTCGGGTCGCCGATTTTTAAATCGCCGTTAAAAAAACGGTTCTGGATGTTGCCGTTAAAATCAATATTCGAGTAATCGTAATTGTTGAAAGCAAACCGGCTGAAATTTCCGTTTACGGTTGTTTTAATTTTATCAATATCAAAGCTGCTGCCCGATACCGTTCCGTTGAAGCTGACAAGACCGATAGAAGGCGCATTAATAAATTTGCCCAAATCAAACTGGCGGGTGGTAATTTTTCCATTATATACCGGCTCGCTATGGTTGGGAAACTGCATTTTTACGTTGGCATAAATGCCGCCGATTGCCGAACTGATAGTGCCGTTTGCAGCAAAATTATATAACGTGCCTTCAAAATTTCCGTTATAGCGAAACAACCCCAACGCCGCTAAATTCGGACTGGTAATGGTTCTTAAATCAGGCACAATGGTAATAAGATCGGTATAATTCATTTGTACGCTGCCGTTGCGAAATGTGATAACCGTTTTATCAATGTCCGGCAGACCTTTCATACTAAGGCTGCCTGCGGCATATAAACTTGCGCCGCTGCGAATGAACAAATCGGGAATGGAAAAATCAATCACTTTACCATAAAAATGCCCGCTGATTTCAGCCTGCCGTTTCCAGTTTTTTAATGCCGGTGCGAAGTAGGCGATATCATCGCTGCTGACAACAGATTTTTTAAAAACCGCATTCATTATCACACTGTCTGCATAGTTGTTCATGTCTTTGTTAAAGTCATGAAATTTCATTGCGTAGTAATTGCCAAGCCTGCTTTTGGGCGTGCGCAAATCAAGCTGTTTTAATTCTAAAATCTCCGGCGTAAGCCTGAATGCGGTTGCCAGCTTCGTAAGCTCGAACCCGCATCGTTCATGTGCCGAAAGCGTAATATCGGCTTTGATTGTATCCTGCAAAAAACTAACGTTTTGTATCGTGCCATTTAATTTGCTTACATGAATATGCTTGCCGTCGAAATAAGAATGTACAGGAAGCGTGTCGCTGCGTTCGCTGATAAAAGCACCGTTGGTGAGATTTATTTTTTTTACCAGCAACTGCAAACCGCTTTCATTAAAGTACAAACCGGTATCAATTTTTTTCGGTATTAAGCTATCGGGGCGAAGCCCGTCAAAATCGTATAACGCAAATAAAGGTTTATCAAGATCAACCGAGCCGATTACAAACCGGTTGTTAACTAAATCAACAGAATCGGCCTGCAACAACAAACTGCCCGCTTTAATCTGCATCTTTTGCCCGCGCCATTCGTCATTCTGAATAAAATTGACGTTTTTAAAATCTATTTTTTCAAGCCCAAGTTGTACCGGTTTTTTATTTGTTGTTTTTGATGTGTCGGACGATGCGAAATAATCGGCAATGAACTGGTAATTCCATACCGCATTTTTGCGATGCAGATAGATGACCGCATCTTCGAGACCGGCATATTTAATGACAAGGTTTTTTTTGACAAAAAACCAGTCTGTGATGCGTACTTTAACGGCGCCGGCATAAAGCAATGTATCTTTCTGATGATCTTTTATTACTATACCTTCTAAATTCAGTTTATCGAAAAGCGAAAGGCTGATGTGATTGATATGAACTTCGGTGTTTAAATCTTTCGACAGCTTCGCGGTAAGTTTGCCAGTGATATAATTCTGAACCGGCGATGTTTGAATAAGCAGCCAAACCAGCAGCAGCAAAGCAAAAACTGCCAGCAGCGCACGTCCGGTTATTTTCAAAATTAATTTTGCCGTCTTCATTCAGAAAGATAAAAATAAGTATATCCCGCAAAGCACGGATGAGAGACTGAAAATTGTACGTGGCGTTGCCGAAATGTTTGTTAAAGGAAGCAGCGGATAATGGCAAAAAAATCTGGTACTAAAACTATCTTACATAGAAATGCCGGAGCAGCAACTCCGGCATTTCTATTATTAGATTTATAACATTACTGCTTTGTAAAATCCATCACTACATAAGCCGTGCTGTTTCCTGCCTCTACCGGCTCGCGCAGCGTAAAGCCGCTTTTTGTAACATTGGTTAGCTCTAACCGATAGCCGTCGGGCGTTTTGCGGGCTTTTGCCGCATCAATATGTTTTAGCTGAAAATATGCTACGCCGCTGCTGTTTTGCAAACTCCAGTGAATGGGACGCTCGCCGCCAGAACAATCGTTCGTTTGCGGAATGGTATAAGTGGCATTGCCGCTTTCGGTTAGATTCCATTCGCTGCCGGTAAAGCACGAGCTGCCTGCATCGTCGAACAAGGTAATTTTATAATCAGAGGCATTGCCTGCCCCGTCGAGCCGCACATCGCTTATCATCCATTTACCATTGAGGTTTACGCCCGCTGCTTTATGACGCACACACGATGATGCAAAAAATATAATAGCAATACCGATAACAGACAACAATTGTTTCATAATCATTTTTTTGCCAGTAAGACAATTGAAATGCCAAACTCTGTCAAATGTGTGATGCATGATATGTAATATCCGATATTTGTTAACTGGCATCTTCACAACTTACCATTCGTCATTCATTACTCACTCACGTATCTTTTTTATACAAACCTTAAACTTAACTACCAATCAGCACGTGCGGATGGCGAGACAGACAGATCTGAAAAATCGTGCTGAAGATATTTGTAATATGCAGTAACGGCAATCATGGCAGCATTATCGGTGCAGTATTCAAAGGCAGGAATGAAAGTTTGCCAGCCATATTTTTTTCCGGCTGCCTCAAACGACATGCGCAAGCCGCTGTTGGCGCTTACGCCACCCGCAATACAAACACGGCTGATGCCGGTTTGCTGTACGGCTTTGATTAGCTTTTTTATCAGAATTTGTATAATCGTGTATTGGATGGATGCGCATAGAGCGGGCAGATTTTCCTGAATAAAAGCAGCGTTTTTTTCTGTTTCTTTTTGCAAAAAATACAGCACCGATGTTTTTAACCCGCTAAAGCTGAAATTGAGTTCGGGAATCTGCGGCTCGGCGAATTTAAATTTTCGTTCATCGCCGCTTTGCGCATATTTATCTATCAGGGGTCCGCCCGGGTAAGGAAGCCCTAACAGCTTGGCAGATTTATCAAACGCTTCACCGGCCGCATCGTCTATCGTTTCACCTAAAATATGCAGCTCCGTTGCCGATTTAGCCAACACAATCTGCGTATGACCACCGCTGACCGTAAGACACAGAAAAGGAAATCCGGGCTTCGGGTCTTCAATCAGATTCGCCATTACATGCGCCTGCATGTGATGCACCGCAATTAGCGGTTTTTCTAATACCAATGCCAGCGATTTGGCAAATTGAGCACCTATAAGCAAGCTGCCGATCAATCCAGGCGATTGGGTAAAAGCGATTGCGTCAACCGATGGCAAATTACAATTAGCGGTAGAAAGTGCAACATCAACAACGGGCACAATATTCTGAATGTGCGCACGACTGGCCAGTTCGGGCACCACGCCGCCAAATTGCTGATGCACTTTTTGCGTGGCAATGTGGTTTGATAAAATATGTCCATCGGTGCAAACGGCAGCGCCGGTATCATCGCACGAAGATTCGATGGCAAGAATGATAATGCTCACAATGATATGAATGATTGAACCCGCAAAGGTAGAGAATGATAATTATGTGGGATGTAAGCTGAAAGCTTATAGCCCGCCGTATTTTTTTTGATAACTGATAAGCCACGCCGTAACGCGGCTATATGTTCGGATTCCTTCGGGCTGATTGTTGGCTTTTAAATAATTGCCATACAATTTTGTGATAACAGGCTCAAGCGGATTTTTATATTGTATTAAAAAATTACGGTAAACAATGATATCCTGTTTTACCAGAGTATCCAATTGTTGATAATGCATTTTTGACACTGTGCTGTCGTACAAAAACAATTCGCTGTTTGCATAGTTAAACAAATCGAAATAAACGGAATATTGAAACTGCGGATCGGCCGATGATTTTGCTGCGAGATAACCTACAAAATTGGCTTCATCTTCACTGGCGTAGCCAAGCTGATGAGCCATTTCGTGGCAGGTAACGTAAGGCAATACAAAACGTGGCATTTTTACATTCACCTGCGCTTCTGCCGTAAAGGGATTATAGTACCCGGAAAAGCCAAGATAATTGCCCGGAACACTATACAACGAAGATTTGATGCTGGGAAATTGATATTGCAAAAACGGATATCGCACCTGCGCTTTGCCGTAAGCTTTAACAGCTTTACCATAAGTGCCTTCGTAAGATAAATAAGATATTTTTTCGGGCAGATTTCTGCGTGCTGCATTTACTTTCTGCAATAGCAAATCAGTTAACACATACAGGTCATGTTTTGTTTCGTGTTTTGGTTGCAACTGAAGCTGAAGGGCAATGCCTTTTCTGTCGTAATTCAATCCCCAGCAAACATTAAATACAATATAAACGATAAGCGCAAACTGAATCAGCCTGCGAAAACCGGCAACAAGTTTTTGTTTTGTCAACTGTTTTTTTATCAGCAGGCGAATGAAGCGGATCAGCTTAATCAACAATGATAAAAATACAACGGCATACAACAAATCGCCAATGCTGAAAGGCAGCCAGCCAAATAAAATTCTCAGTGAATTACTGATGAAGATGTAAAAACCGTTTGCGTAATAATGTTCAATAAAACGGCTGCTGTACGATACCATTTTTATCAGCAGGGCAATCAGAAATAGAATGCCAGTAAACCTCCATTTGCTTTTTATTTCCGGTTGCTTCATGTTAGGCAAACTTATACCTGAATTGTATTGGCTTCTATGAATTTTAAACTCTGATCATCTGTGGTTTTGAATAAAGAATTATTGCGGCTTCACTTCGCCGGTTTCCTGTTCTTTTGTTTGTTTTTTATTCTGGTTTTGCAAAGAGTCTTTGTTTTCTACCACTACCTGTTCTGTAAAAACGGCATAATCGTTCGGGTAAATATCCCGCCCGATGGTCTGCGTATAATTCTTGGTGAATGCGGCGCCGAAATATAAAATAATGGATGAATAATAGACCCACAATAAAATAATAATCATGGATCCTGCCGCGCCAAAAGCCGAACCCGGATTGCTTTTATTCAAATACAGGCTGATGGCGAATTTGCCAATCATAAACAGGACGGCGGTTGTAACAGCGCCTACGCGCACGTCTTTCCACTTAATCATGGCATCGGGCAGGAATTTGAAAATAATGCCAAATAACACCGAAATGGCGAGCAATGTAATGAGTACGTTAATAAGATAACCGATGTACAGCCATTCGTTTGGCAACAACTGCTCAAGCCGCGCCGATAAAGCATCTACCACATAATTGATAAGCAGAGACACCAACGCTATAAAACCAAGACTGATGATAAGTGAAAAGCTGATGAGCCTGATTTTCAGCATTTTTAAAATGCCGCCTTTTTTTGGTTTTATCTTTAAATTCCAGATGAGATTGATAGACGATTGAATTTCGGCAAACACACCGGTAGCGGAAAAAAGAAGCGCAATGATACCAACAACAGAAGCGAATGTGAAGCTTGGCGATAAAGCCGCATTGCCGATAATCTGTTGAATCTGCGTTGCGGCATCATCACCGACAAACGATTTAATCTGACCGTAAATTTGTCCCCGCGCGGCATCTTTTCCATAAAAAAAACTAACCACGCTGATTAATACAATCAGCATTGGGGCAATAGCAAATACCGTATAATAGGCTAATGCAGCGCTAAGCTTTGTAATATTATACGTTCCGATATCGCTGCCCGACTGTTTTAAGGAGGTCCAGATATTTTTTATCTTCAGCTTCATATTACATTAGTTTTTCATTGTTTTTATGCCGGTCTGCATCGCGGTTATTCTTCTTTTCAAAGTTTTTTTGTAATGCTTCCGTCAAGTCAATTCCCGTTTGATTGGCAAGGCATATCAGCACCCACAGCACATCGGCCATTTCGTCTGATAAATTGCTTTTGGTATCGCTTTCCTTACTGCTTTGCTCGCCATAGGTGCGCACCATTATACGGCTTAGTTCACCTACTTCTTCCATTAATATGCCAAGGTTGGTAAGCTCGCTAAAGTAGCGAACGCCAACGGTTTGTATCCACTCATCTACCTGCTGCTGCGCCTGGTGTATGGTCATAATATAGCATAATTAATGTAATGTTCTGTAAAAAGTTGTTGTCATTTACCAAAAGCCGCTAAGTTGCTGCTGAATATTTTTACGGCGATGGCAATTAAAATTACCCCGAAAAATTTGCGTACCGCTATTAAGCCGGCTTTACCAAGCAGCCTTTCGATATGGTTGAGCGAAAGCAAAACAAAATAAATAATAATGAGATTGATGCCAATACCGATGAGAATTGACAAGTCGTGATAATTGGCTTTGAGAGACATGATGGTGGTAAGCGTTCCGCTGCCCGCGATGGTAGGAAAGGCAACCGGAACCAGGATGCTGGCACCGCTGCTGCTATCGCCTTTAAATATTTCGTGCCCCAAAACCATTTCGAGTCCCAACAGGAAAATAACGATGGAGCCGCCAACGGCAAACGATTGTATATCCAACCCCAAGACGCTTAGAAATTGTTTACCGAGAAACAAAAACAAAATCATCAGCGCACCAGAGATAGCCGTTGCCTGTATGGCATTGATGTTTCCGGTTCTTTCCTTTACCGAAATCAATAACGGAATAGAGCCTACAATATCTATTACGGCAAACAAAGTAAAGGTGATGGTTAGCAGCTCATCCAGGCGAAATTGCATCAGGTTTCAATTTCTGCAAAGGTAAACGATAACGCTGTCAGCGTTTCAGGTGCCGGCAGCGTTATGAATTGAATGATCAGAAAGAAAATGTTATGCCCGCATTCAGTAAAAACGGAATGGAGTTGTAACCATACACATCGTAAAACGTTTTGTTGAAAAGATTTTGCGCCTGCGCAAAAAGCTTTGTATCGGCGTTATATTTATATTCTGCATATGCGCTGAAAATAAAATAATTACTCAGCAATACATCGGGAGATAAATAACCACCAACGTCGTACCGCCTGCTAATATATTTACCCGAAACCGAAATGTACAAAGGCTTTGCGGGCTGAATGCCAATGGTTGCATTGATGCTGTTCTTTGGCCGGCGCAACAAATAATGATACGTAATGGTATCGTAATTGGTAACGCGGTTTTGCGAGGTTTCGCGTGGAGATAACCAGGTATAATTTGCATTGAATGTGATACAATCGGTGGGCTTTATTGTAAGTTCCAGTTCAGCTCCGTTTACTTTTTGCTTTACATAATTAAAATATTGAAACGTGATGTAGTTATAATCAATGCCGTTTTTTATTTCACGATAAAAATAAGTGGCGCGTGTGCTGATGTGTTTATTTTGTATGGCAAAACCGGCTTCATAGTTTTTCGATTCTTCGGCTTTCAGATCTTTATTGCCGCTGTACGTATCGAACAACTGGAAAATGCCCGGCGCTTTGTAACCGGTTGAAGCGCTTGCAAAAACACGTAGCTCACCGGCAATGCTAAACGACGGATTAAACGTAAAAGTTCGGTTGGTTCGATAGATAGAATGATCGTTAATTCTGCCGCCCAGTTCGATGTTCAGTTTGTTGTTCATGGCTTTATAAATAAACGAAGCATAAGCCGATTTTTGATTGATTGAACGCAATGGAACCGTATCATTAAAAGGACCAAAGCCGCTTATGGAAGCGTAAAGCTGATTGTATGAAGAAAAGCGATAATCGCCGCCGGCAAGTAATGTGAAGTGTTTGCCAATATCAACATTTCCATACAGTTCGATGTATTGATTTTTGCCCCAATATCTGTTGTCTTCAAACCAGGTATTAGTCTTGTCTAAACTATCATTTGTATAATGCCTTTGCAACTGGCTATACTGATAATTGCCCCTAATGCTGAATACCTTTTTTTTATAATTGAAACCAGCACCCGTAATAAAATTTTTGTTGTGAATGTTATCGTCTTTGTCATCGGTAAACACGGCAGCATCTATGCCTGCATTGTATTTGCTGTATAAAGCAAACGCTGTAAGAGACAACGCTTCAGCAGCCTGATAAATGATTTGCGCATTGGCTGCCTCGCCGCCATAACCATCGTTATCAAAGTTTTTATTTCTTTTTATAGTGTCCGTTGCGGAAGAAAAGCCATCGGTATGCAATCGTGCATAGCGCGCCGTATAGCTTATCTTTTTTGCTTTGCCGTATAATTGCACATTTGTATTCTGCGTACCATAATTACCGGCACTTGCAACAGCATTGCCATTGAATGGTTTGGCAACATCTTTCTTTGTTGTAATGATATTGATAACGCCTGCCACCGCATCGCTGCCATACAAAGTAGATTGTGCGCCTTTACAAATTTCGATGCGCTCAATGTTGCTTAATGAAAAGAGATTGAGATCAAATTCATTGTAAATGAAGGAAGGATCGTTAACCGGAATGCCATCCAATAAAATCAGAGTTCTTCCCGAAGCTGCGCCACGCGTGTAAACGGTTTGAACGCTGCCCTGATTATTGAGCGCGCCATTTACAACAATGCCTGCCTGCTCGTTTAACAATTGCGGCAAAGTTTTACCCACGCTTTTTTCAATCAGCTCTTTGTTGATAACGGTAACGACTTTGCCTGTTGTGTTTTGCTTTTGCTCAAATTTATTGGCGGTTACCACCACTTCGTTAAGCTGATTGTAAGACGTGTCCTGCGCAAAAAGGCAATGAGAAAAAAGAAAGAAAAGTGATACGAATAAATAAATGTTCCTGCTCATTTTTCGGTTGTTTGCATGATAAATAAAATGTTGAAAAATGAGCTTTCCCGATAAACAAAGACATAGAAATGCTGTGCCATCTTCTGCAGCAGAAGGCAGTTACATCTCCGACCTTTTCACCCGAAAGCTCAGCGAAATGTGTTCACGTGGCAGGTCTTCTGGCTTACAGCGCTTTTCAAACTGTCTTCCCGCTCCAACGCATCGGAACAGTGACAAAATAATTGTTGAAAAACGTTTCGCAGTTAAGCGAATGCTGCTTACAGCTACGGGGATAGCGCCGGACTTACACCGGACTTCCCTTTTAATCAACACAACAATTGCTTGCTGCATCAAACCACAGGAAGCGCAAAAGTGCGTCTTGCTTTCGATAGCAGCCAAATTAATTTTAAAAGAAAACCGGTTAACTAACTATTTTAGCATTATTTTGCTAATTATATTAGCTTTCATTTTACTTCACCAACAAAATCTTTCTTATGCAAATTCAATATGAAAACACCAGAAACATCAGCCTGCCAAAAAATTTGTCCGGTTACAGCGCGGCGGAGTATTTACTTATTTTATCGCCTCACGAAGACTTGTGGAATAAAATAATGATGATCAAATCTGATTTTGCAAACCGCTACGATCATCCTGCTGCCTTATATACCAAACCACATCTTACGCTCCTTAAATTCGTACAGTTGGAAGCCGTTGAGCCACGCATAGCAAATCGGTTTCAAAGCGTTTGCGCATCGCAATCTTCCATCAAGATTGAGCTTACAGATTTTGGTAGTTTTCCATCGCATACAATCTATATAAATGTCACGAGTAAAGTACCGGTATTGAACCTGGTAAAAGCATTAAAAGAAGTGCAGCCACTACTAAAATTCAATCCCAATTTCAAGCCTTTTTTTATCACAGAACCGCATTTTACCATTGCCAGGCGATTGGTTCCGTGGCAATATGAAAAAGCGTGGGCAGAGTTCAGCCATGCCTCATTTACCGGGCGTTTTATTTCAACGAAAATGACATTGCTGAAACGAAAAAGCGGTAACAGAGCTTACCAGAAAGTAAACGATTTTTCTTTTCAAAATCTGCCGCAGCCAAACACGCAGGGCAACTTATTCATTTAGCTTATCAGCTTTATCACTTACCTCACAAACCAATCAGCATGAATAACGAACAACAGGATGAACACACAGACATTTATAAAAAAGGCAGGGGCGCACAATTTAATACGAAGAATAAATTTATTATCAATGAAAGAACGCAGGAACATGTTGAAAGCATTGATGACTGGATAGAATCTACGGTGCAAACGCAGTTTATAGACATAGATGCAAAAACAATTGTAAACAAAGTAGAAAGCCCCGATGTAGGCATGATGTATAGCATGAATCCGTATCAGGGCTGCGAGCATGGCTGCATTTATTGCTATGCGCGCAACTCGTTTGAATACTGGGGCTACAGCGCGGGGCTTGATTTTGAAACTAAAATTTTAGTTAAGAAAAAAGCGCCTGAATTGCTCCGCAAATTTTTGATGAATCCCAAATGGCAATGCGTACCAATCAGCCTGTCGGGTAATACAGATTGCTATCAGCCTGCCGAACGCAGGTTTCGCATCACAAGGCAGCTTTTAGAAGTGTGTTTGGAATTTAATCAGCCGGTTGGCATCATTACAAAGAATGCCGGCATTCTGCGCGATAAAGATATTCTGGTAAAAATGGCGGCTAAGAATTTGGTCAGCATCCTGGTATCTGTTACTTCTTTTCAGGATGATTTAAGACGCGTGATGGAACCGCGTACAACAACCGGAAAACAACGGTTAAAAGTGATAAAAGAACTGAGTGATGAAGGCGTTAGAATGGGCGTAATGTTAGGACCAATGATACCGGGCTTGAACGAACACGAGATGCAGCGCATTATGAAAGCCGCAAGCGAAAACGGCGCAACGTTTTCTACTTATACTTTCATTCGTTTAAATGGCGCCATCAAGCTGTTGTTTCACGACTGGCTGTATAAAAATTTTCCCGACCGTGCCGATAAAGTATGGCATCTGATAGAAAACAGTCATGACGGCAAAGTAAACGACAGCCGCTGGGGCGTGCGGATGCGTGGCGAAGGTCCGATTGGTGAATTGGTGAAACAACAATTTGTGAAGTATAACAAAATGTATAAACTAAATGCGGAACGCTGGAATTTAGATTGCACACAGTTTAAAAGACCCGGTGAGCAGGGAAGATTGTTTTGAGGAGGAATTAAGCTATATTTTTATGAATAGTTAATCAATTAAGTATGCGCAAAAAAAACGCTAAGAAAATTGTCCTCCCTCACTCAAAAGCAAAACTTGATTTATACAAATCCTATTTGGAAAAGTATTTTGCCATTCTCGGACTTGCTAAGGGTATAACTAAAATTAATCTTTTTGATATTTTTTGTGGAATTGGGTTATATGAAGATGGAAATATTGGTAGTCCACTTATTGCAGTAGCGTGTGTAAAAAAAAATAATGAATTATTTGAAAAGAATAATTGGCAAAAGAAACCGATTGTATTAAACATCAATGACGGCTTTAAAGATAAAACAGAAAATATTAAAAAGTTACTTGCAGATGAAAATATAACTAATTGCAAAATAGAATTTTATAATTATGATGCAGATGCAATGTTAGATTTAGTAGTTAGATCTGTCAATAATTTTCCAAAAACAGAAAGGAGTTTAATATTCATTGATCCTTATGGCTATTCAAATGTTGATAAAAATAGAATTATGGAGCTTCTGAAAAATAGATACTCTGAAGTTGTTCTTTTTCTACCAATTATGCAGATGTATAGGTTTTCAGGAATTGCATTAACAGACTTCGAAAGGAAGTGTTATGAAGATTTGAGAAAATTCATTTTTGATTTTTTTCCTGTTGGACATAAAATCAGAAATGAGAAAGCTACTAATGTGTTTGAGTTTATTGCTTTCATAAAGCAAGCATTGTCATTTAACGATGAGTATTATACAAGTTCACACTATATTGAAAGAGATAAAGGGAACTATTATGCTGTATTTTTTATCACATCTAATATTTACGGTTTAGAAAGAATGCTTCAAGTAAAATGGGCTAAGGATACTTCTTTTGGACAGGGTTACCGAAAGGAATCTGCCCAAAAAAGCTTATTTGAAATTGAGGAAAAAGAAGAAAAGTTGAATGTTAAATTGGGGTCATTGTCAAAGAGTATCAACGATTTTTTACAAAATGGGCATCTTAAAAATAATATAGAACTATATGAGTTTGTTTTAAGGATGGAATTTTTACCAAAACATGCAAATGAAATATTGCGATCTTGGCAAAAGCAAAAGCCATTTGTATTCGATTTTACGACTAATAAATTAATATTGAAACCCAGATCTTTTTATTTAACTTATGATGAGTATAAAACTCAATCTCCCAAAGTTTACTTTCAATTAAAATAGTATGGCACAATCAAGCATCGAATGGACAGAAATGACTTGGAACCCCACAACAGGCTGCACAAAAATTTCAGCAGGTTGTAAATACTGCTATGCCGAAGTAATGGCAAAGCGATTGCAAGCGATGGGTGTAGATAAATATAAAAATGCTTTTGCTGTAAGAACACATCAAAGTGCTTTGCAAATACCTTATACATGGAAAGGATCCAAGATTGTATTTGTCAATTCAATGAGCGACTTATTTCATCCACAAATTCCAGAGTCGTTTATAAAAGATGTGTTTAAGGTTATGAATAACACACCGCAACACACTTATCAGGTATTAACCAAACGTGCAGACAGATTGTTTGAAATTCAAGAAGATTTAAACTGGACTTCAAACATCTGGATGGGTGTTTCGGTTGAAGATGAAAGAGTAACAGAAAGAATTGAACTATTAAGAAATACAAATGCCGTTATAAAATTCTTATCGTGCGAACCTTTGATTGGTCCGCTTAATCATCTGAATTTACAAAATATTGACTGGGTAATCGTAGGCGGTGAAAGCGGCAGAAAAGCAAGGCGTATAGAGGAAGATTGGGTATGGAAAATAAAGGAACAGTGTGAGGAGCAATCAACCTTATTTTTCTTTAAACAGTGGGGCGGTGTAAATAAAAAAAAGGCGGGAAGACTTCTTGGTGGAAGAACATATAATGAAATGCCGGCAGTAAAATCTTCTTTATTTTAAAACAAGCCATTTTTACACTTATAAAAAAGCGGTTTCTTTTTATTGTTTACTTTGGCGCTTCAAAAACATTTTTTCGCTGTATGAAAACAATACACTTTTTTTCTATTTTTCTTTTTCTCAATCTCATTCTTATGGCTTGCAACAACGGCACTTCAGATAGCGGCACTACAACCGAAGACAGTACGTTATCATCTAAACCCGGCATGACCGTAGCCGATTGGGGAACGTTTGATAACAAGCCTGTTCACCTGTTTACCTTAACCAACAACAATGGCGTGCAGGTAAAAATTTCAGACTATGGCGCAACCATTACTTCTTTTGTGGCGCCTGATAAGAACGGCAACAACAGCAGCATTGTAATCGGCTTCGACAGCCTCAGCAGCTATACCGCCGGCGTGCCTTACTTTGGCGCAACCGTTGGCCGTTACGGCAACCGCATTGCCAAAGGTAAATTTACCCTGAATGGCAAAACGTATTCACTGGCAACCAACAACGGGCAAAACCATTTGCATGGCGGCTTAAAAGGATTTGACAAACAGGTTTGGAATGTATCTGATACGACAGGCGACAAACCTCAGATTACACTGACTTACCTGAGTAAAGACGAGGAAGAGGGCTATCCGGGAAATCTTACTTCTCATGTTACATTTTCTTTAACTGATGACAACCGGCTTAAAATAGACTATACTGCCACCACCGACAAAGCCACGCCATTAAATCTTACCAATCACAGTTATTTTAATCTTACCGGCGATGTAAGCAATACCATACTCAACCATTCGGTGATGATAGATGCCGACCGTTACACGCCGGTAGATACCACGCTGATACCAACCGGACAATTGTTGCCGGTAAAGGGAACACCGTTTGACTTTACCACGCCGCATGTAATTGGCGAGCGCATTAAAGAAGTGGGCGGCAACCCCGTTGGTTACGATCACAATTATGTATTGAACAAAACCGATACGCTGCTTACCAAAGCGGCGGAAGTAACAGACAGCCTCAGCGGCCGCAGGCTGGAAGTGTTTACCACGCAGCCGGGACTGCAATTTTATTCCGGCAATTTTTTAGATGGCACCATCAAAACGTCCGGCGGCAAAGCCATCAATCAATACACAGGCTTTTGTATGGAAACACAGCATTTTCCCAATTCGCCGAATACGCCTTCTTTCCCTACAACGATATTACAGCCGGGACAAACTTTTCATTCAACAACCGAATATAAAATTTCGGTGAACCAGTAAGCTGTAAACCAACTAAACAGCGGCGGGTAAGATTTTTCTTGCCCGCTTTTTTTATATCCGCATTATGCCAGCAATGGCTTAAGCACGGGAAAAATACGGTGATAAAAAAAGAATTTCAACCATCTGCCCTTACGTCTTACATTCTATATTTGTCTTGTTTTTTCTCCGTTACTTGTTTATTGCCTGACACCGGTATTCCCGGAAATTTCTTTGAAACGACATACTATTGAGCGATGAATGTCAGCAGCACAGGTAACCTCCTAACATAAACAAACCTGCCTGATATGATTAAATTACCAGTTCCCGCAAGGTATATTTTGCTTACCGGATTGTTCTTTTTTATTTTGGTATTTACTGCCATTGCTTTGCAAAACCACGCCCTTACCGTCATAGATAAAGGTTCCGGCTTTACATCTTACAATCATAGCAAAAGCGGCAGAGAAGCCAAACAGATTATGGCTTTGTGGCAGCAGAAACCTGCCGCTTACAACGCTGTAAAACAAATCATTTATTCAGACTATGTTTTGATGCTGCTATACGGGTTCACGATTGGTTACGGATTATTGGCAGGTTATCTGAACAGCAAAAAACGGGGAAAAATTTTGTTTGCAGTCGGCATGGCTTGTATCGTGGCGGGCGTGGCAATGGATGCAGTGCAGGATTATGCCATTTACCAACACCTCATAAACCATAAATACATAGATGAAAGGAATCTTACACCTTATAAATTCGGGTGCATCATTGCTTCATTACTCATACTGATGGCAGGTTTAAAAACCATACGCAAGCGTTCTACCGCTGCCAGAAACAATGAATTAATTACCACTTCAGATTTTACTTCGCAGCCGGAAATAACAGGTTGCATCAGCCGGCTCGAAAATAAATATGGCGAAAACGGAAAAAACCTGATTGTATCAGATGTAATTGACAATGACAACCATCAGTATGTAAACCTGGTACAGAAAGGAGGCGGCGTTTTGGGCGTGGCACTGGTAGGTTATACTTATATTCTTGAAAAAATGAATATCCGCTTCATCAGGCTGGCCGGCACCAGCGCAGGCGCCATCAATACGGGTTTGATGACGGTAATCGGTGCTAAAAAAACAACTGCCTCACAAGAAAAATCTGAAGTGGCAGGCAATAAAAAAATACCCAAATCGGAACAGATATTAAAAGCCATTTGCGATCTCGACTTTTTTGATCTTGTTGATGGTCATCCTGCCGCCAGAACAATTATAAAACGATTTATTACCAACAAAGACTTTTCGATAAAATTTAAAAACTGGTTGCTTGGTGCTGCCGTTATTTTTGTATCACTTCTGTTTCTTGATTTTGTGTTTTTTGGCTTGCAATACCGGTTTGCTTTTTTATCGTTGATTGTCAGGTTTTTTTTCATAATTACCGGCTTTTTTATTCTGCTGCTTACCATCGTTGTTGTGTATGCCGATTATCTGATCAAACGATTAAAAGAATCCGGCTTTGGCATCAACCCGGGCAACTTTTTTTATGACTGGATTAAAAAGCGCTTTGAAGAGAACAACGTATTCAGCGTATCCGACCTGATGCAGGTAGCTGAAACGCCGGTTGCGGATTTGCGTCTGCGCGAGCCGAATGAAATGGGCATTTCGGAATTGCAGGGCGATGTAACCTTTATTACATCAGAAATTGTAACGGAAAATAAAATCGAATTTCCTAAAATGTGGAACCTGTTCAGCGGGCATATAAACGATCTGCATCCCGCCGGCTTTATCCGGGCATCCATGTCCATTCCCGTTTTCTTCGAATCGTATTTTATCAACAACATTCCCTGCACGCATCCAAACATTAAAAAAGAATGGGAGACAACATTTGGCGAAACCGATCCGCCTTCAACAGCGCGTTTTGTAGATGGCGGTATATTATCCAATTTTCCCATCAACCTGTTTTATAACCCCAAAGTAGATCGGCCAAGGCTTCCTTCGTTTGGCATTGACCTCGATGATGAAATTGCGGCCGATGAAATAAGTATGACAGACAAGAGCAAACCCAACGAAGCGAATAAGATAAATGATAAAAGTAAAAATGCGGATCGCTGGAGCCTTGGCGGTTATCTGTACCGCATATTTAACACGGTAAGATTTTATTACGACAAAGACTTCCTGATCAAGAATCGTTTTTTTCAAAGAGGCATTGGTAAGGTTCCGCTAAAGGGATTTAACTGGCTCAACTTTTTTTTAAGCAACGACGATAAAAAGAAAATGTTTGTGCTGGGTGCGCAGGCTGCTACCCGTTTCTTACTGAACGAAGATGGCAATGGCTTTAACTGGGACGATTATAAAAACAAACGCTTTGAAATGAAGAAAACGCTGGATGAAAATAATCCGTTAACCACAAAGCAATAAATCATCTTTTAAAATTTTGTCGTCATGTTAGAATCCTTCATAAATAACTGGCTTACTTTTCTGGTATGTTTCACCCTTTTGCTGATTGTAAGCTTCGCTATGATGAAGCAGGGCAGCGGCTTTTATACGAAAGATATAGTGATAAAAAAATTTAGCATTATGGAACTGGAAGTTCCTGCTTCGCCGGATACGTTGTATCGCCTTATCAAAGGGTTATATGCTTTGCCTGAACCCGATTCGAAAAAATCAGTTGCTGCGCTTAAAGGTCAGCTTCGATTAGATTTTCTGTTCATGCCTTTGGCTTACGGTTGCCTTTTTTTATTATGCTGGCGGGTATCGGGCAAAATGGAATCCGGGTTGGGTAAATATTTATTTATTGAACTGGCATTTCTTCAGCTTGTACCCTGGCTATGCGACATTATAGAAAATATATACCTGCTGAATAAGATAAAGCCGGATATAGAAGACCCAAAGCAAATGAACCGTGCCGGGCAGCAGGCAGCGATAAAAAAACACAAAAACTATCTGCGGATGGAAGCTGTTAAATGGGGCATTTCGCTCACGGCGCTTGTTTGCGCTTTAAGCGCCGTTTGCTATTGCTGGTTTACCGGCACTTATTCCAGGCAGTCGCTGTATTATCTCCTGGCTGTCATTGGCGAACTGGCGGTTTTTTTCTTTGCCGTAAGAGCGCAAAAAAAATAATGATCTGTTCGCTGTTACCGGCATCAAACCATTTGCTTTAGCCGAATGAATTTATAAAAAACAGAGAATCCAATCTTTAGTAGCGTTTTAATTTTAAAAACAGCAAGCCCACAGATAAATAAAAAGACTTTTACATTTTTTCAAACACCATGCGGTAATGATCCATGGCTTCTCTTTCAAAACAAACTTTATTGGGGCTGATTTTAAAAACAGCCACCTGATGGCGGAATTCTTTATCTGACAAATATTTTGGAATGAGCGAAGCATACAAAGCGTATTTGCGCAGATTAAATTGCCTGAATTTTTTTCGCCATTCCTTTATGGTCTGAATATAATCGAGTCGGCCGCTGCTTTTAGAAATCAGATTCATAAAAGGTGCTGCGTTTCTTATTACCTGTTCATCGCTATCAGGCAACCAGGAACCCGGAAATTGCTTAATCATTAAGGCCAATGCATATTCGTTAGAATCTTTTGGGGCATCCACGCTGATGTCTTCAAACTTAGGTGTGTTTTTGCTAAACACCATCGTCTGCATATAAAACCGACCGCCCACTGGCAGTAAGTTGCTTATATTTCTAAAAAAGTTGGTATAAATTTCATCCTGCTTTCCCGCTTTAAATTCTTCAACCGAGCAAAAGTGTTCCAGTCCGCCAATGCAGGTTACGGCATCAAAGGTTCCGAAGGTATCAGGCGTAATGGTACGACAGTCCATAACCTTTACATCCAATCCATTTTTTACATCCGCTTCTGCCTGCCCGGTAGAAAGCGTAACGCCAATGCCTTTTGCGCCTCGCTGCCTGATGTAGTGAAGAAACGGACCCCAGCCGCAAGCCATATCCAATACCCTTGAATCTTTGCGAATGTGCAGGCTGTCGGCAATGAATTTATGTTTTTGTTCTTGCGCCTCTTCTACGGTCATGCTAAAATCTCCGTCGAATCTGGCTCCGCTATAATCCGCCATTTCGCCAAAACTTAAGCGGAAAATATTATCAATTGTGGTATAAGTAAAATCAATATCCTGTTTGTTAGCCATACATGTTTTTGGTAAAAAAGATTTATTGTTGAAGAACCGGCACCGGCTCTCTGCCCAGCGCTTTTAAAAACCGCACGTGAGAACCGATAGCTCCGCGGAACGTATTGTTTTCGTTATAACGAAGCTCGTAGGCGGCAGCCGTTTCTTTTACAATCTCAGAAATTTTTTTGTAATGAACATGACAAACACGCGGGTACAAATGATGCTCGATCTGAAAGTTTAAGCCGCCGCAAAAAAAGGTAAGCAACCAATTGCTGCGACCAAAATCGGCGGTTGTATATAACTGATGAACAGCCCAGGTGTTTTTCATAGTTCCGGTTTCGCAAGGCATCGGGAAATCGGTTTCTTCCACCACATGCGCCAGCATAAAAATAATTGCCATGGTTAAGCCCTGAAACAAATGCATCAAAACAAAACCCAAAATAATCTGCCACCACAACGCTTTGATAAATATCAGCGGAACAACGATGAACAGCATATAATAAACGGCTTTGGAAAGAAACAGAATCACATACTCAAACGGCGGATGATTCTTGTTATCGTAATTGCCGATTTGCTTTTTAAAAAACTTAATATAATCTTTAATAAATACCCACATTAAAGAAGCCAGGCTGTAAAAAAAGAAAGCATACCAGTATTGATGGCGATGCACCCTGCGCAGCTTTTGATTGGGCGACATTCGCAAAAGAGGAATCAACTGAATGTCTTCGTCATGACCATCTATATTGGTGTATGTATGGTGTACAATATTATGGGTGATGTTCCACATATAACTGTTTGCGCCAATAATATTAAAGGTATAGCCCAATATGTTATTCACCGTTTTGTTGGCTGATAAGGAACCATGCACCGCATCGTGAGAGATGTTTAAACCAATAAAAGCGATAAAAAAACCAAGTACAATCCATAAAAGAAACTGAAAGGAAAGCGAAGCGGTTGATAAGATAAGAATGTAAGCAGCAATCAGAACCGACGGATAAAATATGACTTTTAAGAACATGATGCCATTTCCTTTTTTCGACAAATTATTTACTACAAAATAATCATCAACTTTTTTATTCAGGGTAGTGTAAAAGTCGAAATCTTTGGCTTTTGTAAACTTTATTTTAACTGACAAATGAGTTGGTTTAATAATGAATTAATACAGCTAGTTTTTGAATCTATGTTTTTTTAAAACTGCTGTAAGGTAGATGGATTAATTTATAACTGATTGTTAATGAAGAAACGAAAATAATTTACTGACCGAAATTTTATCAACGAGGTTGCAAGTACAAGCAACAGAAATTTTAAATCTGAAATTGTGCTTTACCAAAAAAGAAGTTGCAATTACAAGTTCTGTTTCAAAAAAAGAAAATTTCTTTTCGCAAAAATTTCTTCCTTTATTTTTAAGCCTGAAGAATATCGGTTTTTATAACCGGCTTCATATCACAAGCAATGCATAAACTGAAATATTTTCCATTCGGCAATCAATTTGACATGCGCATGGGCACAACATTAATTACCGGAAAAGACCGGCTGATTGATGTGGATGAGAAACATTATTTGCCGGAAATAAATGAAAAAAGAAAGCTGCTGCAAACTGATCATCGCTATTATTATCGCGCTCATCAGCATTCATTAACTGCGCAATGGGATGTGCTGGACAAAGTATTGACCGATTTATCCATCATTGATCCGCAGCATTTTATTTTACAAAAAAACGATGACTACTGGCATTGGATAAACCACAGGCTTAACGAAGAAATTAGTTTTGTATTTGGTGATGAAACTACGTTGCCTTTAGAGCCACTTGACTGGGTTGGCAGACAAGTGCAGGAAGATTTGGTGATACTCAGCAACAACAATTCTGCAACGCTTATTGCCGGGCAGCTTTGCTTTGCCAACGGATGGTCGCTCAACGATAAATACAATCAGCCATTTTTAACCATACACGCGCCAGCGCCCGGCCTCATTTCGCCAACCATGCAAACCGCGCAAAAGCTGATGGAAAAAATACAGGACAGCAAACCGGTGTGGCGTTGCAGCTGGAATTTTAAGATTCGCGGCGATTTAGATTTATCATCTAAGCATAACCGGTTATACAATCAGGAATTAACCGAGCTTGCGCCGCAATTAACACCCGAAAACATTGGCAGCCGCTTGTTTTTGCGCATCGAACGGCAAACCATCAGTCGTCTTCCGCGTTCGGGTTGCGTATTGTTTGGCATTCATTTATATCAGAATATTCTGGATGATGAGCGCATGAACAAACAGCAGGCGCAAAGCATGTACAACGTGCTGACGACAACGCCAAAAGAAATGATGGACTACAAAGCCATCACGCCGTTCAAAGATGCGTTGCTGGGTTATCTTGAAAACATTATTGCCGGTTGATATTATTCTGCTTTCAACCCCAGTGCTGCAATATATGTTTTGTTGATGCTGCAATTTTTAAAACTACAGTTTTCCAGAAAGCCATTCAACGCCTGCTGTATCTGCTTTGTATTCTTCGGTCGCAGCTTTCTGATGTCTTCAAAATTTCTTTTCGTGGTATCGGCATACGCAATGATGCTGTCGTAATAAGTCGGCATTTTAAAGGTTACAAAGCCACGCATGTTATCTATTTTTTTGTAAGGCCAGTAATGCCAGCCAATGTTGTTTTCTTCCAGTGTTTTCCTGAATTGCATTACCCAGTCATCATCATTTTCGCCGGTTTCGCCGCAATATATGGGCACATTGTATTTGTCTCTGAAATAAATATAATCCTGTATTACATCTTTGGTAGTTGCCGTCCAGTATTTGTGAAATGTATAAACCAGTTTGTCATCGAACGGTTTGCCGAATGGTTTAAAATCAGAATCCCATTGCGCGCCGCCCAAA
Organism: Ilyomonas sp.; assembly: GCA_965219515.1. Taxonomy (GTDB): domain Bacteria; phylum Bacteroidota; class Bacteroidia; order Chitinophagales; family Chitinophagaceae; genus Ilyomonas. The sequence goes on along the minus strand of OZ244776.1, from coordinate 2,685,750 downwards.
AAAAGCAAATGATTGCGATCAACGGTTCTGATGGCAGCCGTTATTTTTTTATACAATGGCTCTAACAAAGGGTTCAGTTTTTCTTTGTCAAAATAATGCGCTATCGGTTCGTTTAATAAATCGTACCCGATAACGGTTGTTTCGTTTTTATAATGATTTGCAATTCGTTTCCAGATGTTGATGGTTTGCGCCTGGTTTTTTTCGCTTTCAAATAAAAACGGGTAGCCGTAGCCGTCGTCAATGTTATCGCCGGTTTGTCCGCCCGGCGCGCAGTGCATATCCAGCAGCACATACAAGCCTTCTTCCCTGCACCATTTGATGGCTTTATCAAGATAAATAAAACCACGTGTTGAATCATTATCACCCATATAATTTTCATTGGTGAATAAGCGATAGTTAAACGGAATGCGTATTGAATTAATACCTGTTGTTTTCAGGTAATGAATGTCTTCTTTGGTGATATACACATCTAAATAATGCTTCCAGAAATCGCTTGTAGCAGATGGTCCGATCAGTTCTGTAAGAGCTTCATCAATTAAACGCGGCGAGGTGGCGTGGCTAAACTTAAACATATACCCTTCCGGCACCAGCCAGTTGCCAAGATTGGTGCCTTTTATCAGAAACGGCTTGCCATCAATCCCGGTAATGTCTTTTCCTTTTGCAGTAATGAATTGATTTGTTTGCGCCTGCGCAACAAGCGTGAACACACACAAAACAAGGAGAAAAATGAAAATCTTTTTTATCATACGGCTGATATTACTGTAATGAAACTTCTTTTTATCCGATAAAAGTAGGAAGTATCAACAGAATTATGTTATCCCGGTTACTTCATCCTCATTTCCCTATCTTTATTTCCGTAAAGCATGCCTTATGAATTATGTTTTGAAAGCATCGTATTCTTCTTTTATCGTGTTTATTTTCGTTTGCCTGTTTTCTTTCTGCACCAAATCATCTTCAGATAGCGTGGTTGTGCCGCCGCCTGTTCCGCCGCCGGCTGCCGATACATCTTCTTATCAATTGGTTTGGTCGGATGAATTTGACAGCAGCGCAATCAATACCGGCAACTGGAATTTTGAAACCGGCGGCAATGGCTGGGGCAACCATGAACAGGAATATTACCAGAAGCCAAATGCCGCCGTTGAAAACGGCAATCTGGTGATTACGGCAAAAAAAGAAACGGTTGGCTCAAACGGTTATACATCATCGCGCATGACAACGCAGGGCAAAAAAGAGTTTACCTATGGAAAGATAGAAGCCCGCATTAAAATGCCCGTCGGGCAGGGCTTGTGGCCTGCTTTCTGGATGCTTGGCGCCAACATCAATACGCTAAGCTGGCCGAAATGCGGTGAAATAGATATTATGGAACACATTAATGCCGACAGCATCATTTACGGCACCACTCACTGGGACAACAACGGCCATGTGCAGGACAGCAAAAACATGCCTTCCTCACCATCCGTTTATCATGTATATGGCATAGAATGGAATGCCACTTCTATTCAATGGTATATAGATTCGAGCATGTATCATACCTCCGATATTACGGTAAACAGCACCGAAGAGTTTCACAAACCATTCTTCCTGCTATTCAATTTTGCCGTGGGTGGCGACTGGCCGGGGCAGGCGGTTGACGATAGTTTATTTCCCGCAAAAATGTTTGTGGATTATGTAAGGGTGTATCAGAAAAAATAATACCGATTAGTTAGTTTGATGGTGTGATACTGAAAGTCAGGCGGAGGTTGCGTTTCGGTACTATCATTCAGAGTAATTATATCATTTGAAACGGTATAAGTGGCTGCCGTAAACAAGAAGCCGGTTCGTTTTGTGAACCGGCTTCTTGTTTATATGGTTTTATCATTCACTCTCTCACTCCTTTACAAACTTGAGCGTTTCTGTTTTTTCTTTCGTGGTAATGTTTACATAATACGTGCCCGGCTGCAGGTTGTTTAATGAAGAGCGGTATTGGATGCTGCCTGTGCTTACGCCTCTTGCTTTTATGTTGCCGCTGCCATCGCTGATGCTGATGTTAGCCGTTTCGCTGGTTTTTAGTCCCTGCACCGTTACATAGTTTTTGGCAGGGTTGGGAAATACGCTTGCCGTGTTAGCCGTGTTGTCTGCACTTACCGTTTCGCTGTAGCGGATGGTTCCATCGGTGCTAACGGCTTTAATGCGGTAAAAGTTTATACCTTCCAGCAAATGGCTATTGGTAATGCTGTAATTTTTCTGGTTGGCAGCACCGCTTACTTTGGCTACGGGTGCAAAGCCGGTTTTATTGCTGCTGCTTTGCTCTACGGTGTAGGAAATAATCTTATCTTCTGCGGGCAAGCCTTTCCACGAGATGCCGTGGCTGAGCAAAAAACGTTTGACGCGTATGGCAAGGGGTACTTTGGTTGGATAGCCGGTAAAGCGGGTAAGCGAATAACCGATGTAATTAAATTTATTATCAACCTTATTGCCTGATATAACGATTTTACCATCGCTTTGCATGGCGGCATAGGAAAACTCATCGGCATAGGCACTGTTAAAGATGGTTTGCCCTTTATCGGTGCCAAAGGAAGCATCAGGAGAACCGTCTTCGTTCAGACCGCTGAGTGCTGTTCTGTACAGGGCATCATTTTCTCCAGCAATAGAACTATAAATAATTAGTTTGCCGTCCGGCTGGGTGAACACTTTTTTGCCGGTTACAGAAGCAGGGATAAAAGGAACAAAACCCAATACGAGTTTTCCATTTTCGCCGAACGAGTTATCCGGCGCACCATCCGGCAGATAGCGGGCTACGCCTACACCTTCCTCAGAACCAATGGTGCCGGTGGCAGCAATGCGGCTCTTTTCATCCAAAGCAAGGCTGTTTATATATGCATCTCCATTGATTGATGAAAAACTTGTTTTTACTACTCCTTCCATACCGAATGACTTATCTACCCTTCCATTGGAAAGATAACGGACAAGAAAGAACTTTGCAGGTATTCCTGATATATAGCCTGCCGTCAATATTTTCCCATCCGGTTGTAAAACAAGTGCATTTGAATGAGTACCTCTTTGTTCAGTATAAAGTGTGTATCCTTTATTATCACCGAATGTTTTATCAATCGTGCCATCCAGATTGTAACGAATCAGCAGAATACCATTGCCGTTGCCGAATATATCGGTATCCTGGTAACCGGAAATAAGGATTTTTCCATCCGCCTGCACAGCTACAGCCGTTACTATTTCAAACTCGCCCAAATCTGTAATGACTCTGCCATGAGAGCCAAAGCTCTCGTCCGGCGTTCCGTCGGGCAGTACCCGTACCACTAAAATATTATTATCGAAAGCATTGCTTGTAATGTTTCCACTTGCCACGATTTTGCCATCCGGCTGCACGGCAACGGCATTTAACCCCTCTGCATAAAGTACATTCGTTACTAAATCGTCTACCGCAATAACCGTTTGCCCTTCTCTCCCAAAGGATGTATCAACCGAACCATCTTTATTATGCCGGATGAGAATGTATTGTTCCGTATCTGATGAGGGACCGGAAACACCCAAAACCAGTTTATTATCGGGTTGCATAACCGATGAGGTTACATACAGTGGTTTTAGAACAGACACCGTTCCAGTGTTATCGGTTCCATAGCTTTTATCAATGGTGCCAGGCTGGGCATGTATGGCAATCGTGATGAGAGAAGCGAATAAAAGAATAGAAAATTGTTTCATGGTTTTTATTTTAGTTGAGTGAGTGATGTTAGTTGGAGTCATGTTACGGACAAACCTGCGCCGCGGGGTTTCCCGCCGTTGCCGGTGTTCTTCACCGGCAACATTCCGCTATCATTTTCACATTGATACCAACAAACGGAAAAATAAGTAAATATTCAAAAAGCCGGACATATACAATCCGGCTTTTTGATCAGCGATATTAAACAATGCTCACTCCTTCACAAACTTCAGCGTTTCCGTTTTTTCTTTCGTGGTAATGTTTACATAGTACGTGCCCGGCTGCAGATTGTTTAATGAAGAGCGGTATTGGGTGCTGCCTGTGCTTACGCCCTTTGCTTTTACGTTGCCGCTGCCGTCGCTGATGCTGATGTTAGCCGTTTCGCTGGTTTTTAGTCCCTGCACCGTTACATAATTTTTGGCAGGGTTGGGAAATACGCTTGCCGTGTTAGCCGTGTTGTCTGCGCTTACCGTTTCGCTGTAGCGGATGGTTCCATCGGTGCTGACGGCTTTAATGCGGTAAAAGTTTATACCTTCCAGCAAATGGCTGTTAGTAATGCTGTAATTTTTCTGGTTGGCAGCACCGCTTACTTTGGCTACGGGTGCAAAGCCGGTTTTATTGCTGCTGCTTTGCTCTACGGCATAGTAAGCAATCTTATCGTCTGCGGGTAAGCCTTTCCACGAGATACCGTGGTTGTGCAGAAAACGTTTGACGCGTATGGCAAGGGGTACTTTGGTTGGATAGCCATTAAAGCGCGTGAGCGAATAACCGGTGTAATTAAATTTATTATCAACCTTATTGCCTGATATAACGATTTTACCATCGCTTTGCATGGCGGCATAGGAAAACTCATCGGCATAGGCACTGTTGAAGATGGTTTGCCCTTTATCGGTGCCAAAAGAAGCGTCGGGAGAACCGTCTTCGTTCAGACCGGTTAATGCCACCTTAAATAAAGCGATGTTTCCAATTTCAATCGGGTTGACAATAACCAACTTATTTTCCGGCTGTGCCAGCACTTTGCTGCCTGACACAAAAGAAGGAATAACGCCATTAAAATTTACTACCGTTGTTCCATTTTCACCAAACGAATTATCCGGCGCACCATCCGGCAGATAGCGGGCTACACCTATGCTACCATCAATAGAACTGATTAAGCCGGTGGCAGCAATGCGGTTGTTTTCATCCAAAGCAAGGCTGCTTATGTAAGCACGATCATTAAATGATGAAAAACTTGTTTTTACTGCCCCATCAATACCGAATAACTTATCTACTGTTCCATCGGTAAGGTATCGAACGAGAAAGAACTTTCCACCTGATGAGCCTCCGGTTAGTATTTTACCGTCAGGCTGCAGAAGAAGGGCGTTGTTTCGGGTAAATTCCGTTTCAGAATAACTTGTATATCCCCCATATTTACCAAAAGTTTTATCAAGTGTGCCATCAACGTTATAGCGTATCAATATATCACCTCTGAGGTTGAATATGTCTCTGTACTGATACCCGGAAACAAGAATTTTGCCGTCTGTCTGCACGGTCACATCTGTTACCGCTGTAATATAATCGAAGTCGGTAATGATTCTGCCATGCGAGCCAAAACTTTCGTCCGGCGTACCGTCGGGCAGAACCCGTACCACCAAAATATTACCATTAAAAATATTGCTTGCAATGTTGCCGGTCGCCACAATTTTACCATCCGGCTGCACGGCAGCGGCATTCAGACCACCATCAAAAAGTACAGTTTCTATCAGATCGTCAATTGCAATAACGGATTTCCCATCAATTCCGAAAGATGTGTCAACCGAACCATCCTTATTATGCCGGATGAGAATGTATTGTTCGGTTTCAGTTGATAAACCGGAAACACCCAAAACCAGTTTGTTATCGGGTTGCATAACTGATGAATTAAGCGACAACTGGCTGAGAACTGACACCGTTCCGGTGTTATCGGTTCCATAGCTTTTATCAATGGTGCCGGGCTGGGCATACATAGCAGTCGCGGTGAGAATGGCGAGTAAAAGAATAGAAAATTGTTTCATGGTTTTTATTTTAGTTGAGTGAGTCATATGTGTTGGAGTCATGTTACGGACAAGCCTGCGCCACGGGGTTTGAATCAGGTACGCAGGAAGTAGTGCTGTTATTCAGGCAGCTATGCCTGTCATTCGCACATTCAACAAACTTGGTAGTTGGAAAGAAATTATAAGTTTTGCCATTCATTACATTTTGAAAAAAGGTGGCAGCGCGTTTTACGATGTATAAGTTTACATCGGTTGAATTGGTAAGACCGGTGCCAAAATCGCTTTGAAAATTAGGTCCATTATCATTTAATCCATGCCCCATCTGGCAATCTAAATAAAACTCTGTATAAACCTGCTTTCGCCGAAGCATCTCATAAATGTTTTGTGAGCCTAAAATAGCGCCATAAGTATCAGCAGCGGATGTTACTTTATAAACCGTGTTGCCAGATTGATCAAAAAGGCAGGTACTTTCCGAACGTAGTTTAGCATTTTTAGTACCCGAAACAAATTGTAATGACTTTGATGTAGGCGTAAAAATATCGTCATCTTTTCCGCAGAAAGCAATCGTTGGTGGAAGCATGTTGCCGTTCTGATAGAAGAAAGTTTCCGGCAGACCTGACACGGCTGACTGGGGAATTAATATGCCGCCCCACATATCTAATACCCCTTTGATTGAATAAGTTATTGAAGGACTGCCATAATAAAAATCCTGATCAATATTACCAAGAACATTTCCGTTGCTTATGTTGGAGGGAAAGGCGCTACCTAATAAACCCGGCACATTATAATAAGCCGCCGTCATGGCTGCCACCGATCCGGCACTATTGCCACCCACGAAAATATTATCGAGGTCTATCCGGTAAGGTTCCGTACCATCTGTCTCACGCTGACTGATGGTACGAATTGCGCCGCGGGCATCCTGCCCGGCACGCCAGATACCCAGCATTTGCTGAGCTGTATAACGATCTTTTTGTTGCGGATTATTAGACGGCGGTAATTTTACACCTGTGCGATATTCCACGCTGATGGTAACAAAGCCACGCCTGGCAAACTCAGTACAAATCGTTTGCAGATCAGGCGTAAGATAACTTCCGTTACAATCTACAAACCCACCACCGTGAAAGTAGATCAGCACAGGCAGCTTGCAGGTATTGCTGTACGTAAAAATGTCGTCTGAAGGGTAAAATACACGATAATGAAGAGCGCCCGGATCTTTCACACAGTCATCGGGAAGTCCGCAGGTGTTGAAATCAGCGTATGAAACGTCGCGGAAATTATTGGACAAGCCAGCAAAAGGAGCAACACTATCTTTGGCGTAACAATAATCTTTTGTCTTTATGGCATTAGCAGCCATTAAGGCAGGATTCGGATTGTTTAGATTGCGGCTGCATTGTTTAGGCGAAGGGCAGGTGGCTGCTGTTATACTGGAATCGCCCTGAGCCATACAATAAGTAACTAACAAAGTAAAGCATGCAGTAGTGAACAGCCATTTCATATAGTCAGAGTTGTTTAAAAAAATGAAAATAACCCTTTTGATATCACCATTAAATTAAAAATTAAAATTTTATTAAAATTTATTCCGCTATTGCCTGTATTTTTCACCGGCAATATTCCGCTATTGCGTTCACATTGATACCAACAAACGGGCGAATAAGTAAATATCAGAAAGCCGGACATAAACAATCCGGCTTTCTGATCAACGATATTAAACAATGCTCATTCCTTTACAAACTTCAGCGTTTCCGTTTTTCTTTCGTGGTAATGTTTACATAATACGTGCCCGGCTGCAGATTAGTTAATGAAGAGCGGTATTGGGTGCTACCTGCGCCTGCCGTTTCGCTGTAGCGGATGGTTCTATCGGTGCCAACAGCTTTGATGCGGTAGTAATTCTTGCCCTGCAACAAACTGCCGTTGGTGAAGCCGTAATCTTATAAGTCATCATATTAAATAGCCTCAAAGCTATTGCCGCTTTACATTTTTCTGCATCCATATTCAACCTGCCAATCAATCTCTTTGCATCATCTGTAGTTTAATGGTAAGATAGACTGCTTTCTCATCACCGGCCAAACATTCACCGGCTGTTTTCGGTCGTTTACCGGCGGCTTTTCATTTCTTTACCTATCTCTGCTTACCAAACCAGAAGTGCTGCGATAGTTTTGTATTACAAAAACAAACAAGATGGAAAAAGAAGTTGTAAAAAGCGAAGGAAGCATCAACCAGAACAGCCGTTTGTGGACGGGCGTTTTCCTGGTTATCATCGGGGCCATTTTATTCGCTTCCAAAATGGGTGCACCCGTTCCCGGCTGGTTGCTTAGCTGGGAGGTGTTTGTAATTGCGCTGGGTTTGTTAATCGGCATCCGCAACAAATTTCGCAATCCTGCCTGGCTGATTCTGGTTTTTATTGGTAGCGCTTCCTTTATTGATAATTTTTATCCCGACCTCAATATTAAAAACTATATCTGGCCGGCCGCCATCATCATTCTCGGGCTTTTTTTTATTCTTCGACCAAAAAAAACAGCTGGACAACAAAATATATGGCCAAAAAAATATGAGGTGCAAAATCAGCAATGGCAAAGCGGCTTTCAGCCGGTGTACGACGATACAATGGTTAGCAGCGAAGAAGTGCTGGATGTTACCGCCGTGTTTGGCAGCATAAAAAAAAGGCTGGTTTCCAAAACATTCCGCGGCGGCGATATAACGGCTTTTATGGGCGGTGTCGAAATAGATTTAACACAGGCTGATATGCAAAATACGGCGGTGCTGGATGTGTCGGCGGTGTTTGGCGGCATTAAGCTGATTGTGCCTGCCGACTGGAAAATTCAGAACAAAGCGACAGCCATATTCGGCGGCATTGAAGATAAAAGAAATACACCGCCGGTTTTCAACAGCAACAAACTTTTGATAATTGACGGCGCTGCGGTGTTTGGCGGCATTGAACTGAAAAGCTATTAAAATTCAATTATGAAATGTGAAAAGTGAGTTGTGAAATGTGAAATGTGAGTTGTGAACTGTGAAATGTGAATTTTATAAAAAATACAGCTTAGCATATTCAAAAAAATCATGAAAGCTATGGTGCAACTCATAACTCATAATTAAAAAAATCCTTTCTTAACAATCAATTCAAGCAACATGAACTGTTATATTGCAAAACTGGTGTACCAGGTAATTTATGGAAATGACTTGTTTGCCGCACAATTCAGCGAGCAGCTTCGCCTGATAGAAGCTGCCGATGACGTACATGCCTTTACCAAAGCGCAACAGATAGGGCATAAGGAAGAAAACACATTGTTTGGCGAAAATGAAGTTTTGATACGGTGGAAATTTATAGATGTTTGCGAGCTGATACTGATTAATGACACGGCAGACGGCGCAGAAATTTTATCTTACATCTGCGAACCGCCGGATGCCTGCGCCTACAAAAAAAATATACAACGGCAGGCATCGCAACTGCTGGCGGATAGCTGTAACAAATGCTTTCATCAAAACTGATTTTTCATTGGCAACGCAATCTTTCTTTAACAGAAAAACAATAGCCGGTTTTGCCGGCTGGTCATTGCTTTGGGTGGCTCTGCAAACATTTATCGTTAACAAATACATAAATAATTTTTTTATCAGCTTTACCGATGCAGTCATAAGCATGTCGCTCATTACTTCCGTATGTGTTTTAATTATCAATAACTTCAGGTATTACCTGCCCGGGCAGGAGCAATTCTGGTTTATAGCTGTGGTAAGCATTGCGCTGGGCGTTGTAGCCACCGGCCCCGCAACATTTATTTTGCATATCATTTTTCGTAGTCATAGAGATTATAATCTGTTAATCAACCAATCCTGGCTGTTACGGTTTGCTTTGTCTGTTTTACTGATTGCCTGTACCGGAATCATTGGTTTGCTCTGGTATTCGTTGCAGGAAGGAAAAGAAAAAGAAGCCCGATCCAATCACGCCGAAAAAATGCTGAAAGAAGCCGAACTGTATAAATTAAGGCAACAATTGCAGCCGCATTTTTTATTCAACAGCTTAAACTCTATCAGCGCGCTTACCATCAGCGATGCAACAGCCGCCCGGCACATGATTCAGCAACTGTCAGATTTTTTGCGCAGCACGCTGCAACGCAACGAGCAGCAAATGATAACGTTGCACGAAGAGTTGCATCAGCTTACGTTATATCTTGATATTGAAAAAGTTCGGTTTGGTCATCGCCTGAAAACGAAAATTGAATGTAGCAACGAAGCGTTGTCACTTTCTTTGCCCGCCCTGTTGTTGCAGCCCGCCGTTGAAAATGCCATCAAATTCGGATTGTATGATACGCTGGACGAGGTAACGATAGATATAAAAGCCACAAGGCAGAACGATAATCTTGTTGTTAGCATCAGCAACCCGTTTGATGCCGAAACGGCGCAGCCCATGCAGGGAACGGGTTTCGGGCTGCAATCTATCAGGCGAAGACTGTATTTGCTGTTTGCAAGGCACGATTTGCTACAGACGCATCAGCACGAATCTGTTTTTACCGCAACCCTGTTTATTCCTGTTGTTTTACAAAAAGGATAACCAATGAAAGTTATTATCATTGATGATGAGCCGCTGGCAAGAAGCATTGTAAAAGAATACCTGGCAACCTATGCGGATATTGAAATAGTGCAGGAATGCAGCAATGGTTTTGAAGGGGTAAAAGCGATGCAGGAACACAAGCCTGATCTTATTTTTTTAGACATTCAGATGCCGAAAATCAATGGCTTTGAAATGCTGGAACTCATCGAAAATCCACCGCCGGTTATCTTCACCACCGCCTTTGACGAATATGCCATAAAAGCCTTTGAAACTCACGCGATAGATTATCTTTTAAAACCATTCGGCAAAGAACGTTTTGATAAGGCGCTTCAAAAATTTTTGTTGCAGCAGCCGGCGCAGTCTAAAAATCCGTCCGCGCCTGCCTTGTTTGAAACGGCGGCAGAAAATCCGATTCAAAACAATCGGATTGTGGTAAAAGATGGCAGCAAAATAAAAATTATCCCGGTGCCGCACATTCAATACATAGAAGCGGCAGACGATTATGTGAAACTGATTACGGCTGATGGTTCTTTTCTGAAAAATAAAACCATGTTGTTTTACGAAAAGCTGCTGGCAGCGCAACAGTTCATTCGCATTCATCGGTCGTACCTGGTAAACAGCCAGTTGATAACGCGGATAGACGTATATGAAAAAGAAGGGCACATCGTTTCGTTAAAAACCGGCAAAACCCTTCCCGTAAGCAAAAGCGGATTTAGCAAATTAAGAGAGCATTTGGACATATAACTGTAACCCGATGGAAGAATGTGATGCAAAAAAGAGATTTGCACAAATTCATTGGCCTGTAATTTGTCTTATAAAAGAAAAAAGCTATGAAAAAGATTATTGCATTTGTAACTGTATTGCTTATCGGCGCAACCGCCTTTTCGCAGGATTCTTCTGCCATGCGCCCGATGAGCGGAGACACCATGGGTATGAACAACAAAATGATGCGTAACAAAATGAAAGATTGTGTTATGATGAAAGACGGAACGCCAATGGTAATGAAAGGCGGAGAAACAATGCCGATGACCGAACAGATGACATTGTCTAACGGCACCGTAGTTATGGCAGATGGCATGGTGAAAATGAAAGACGGTAAAACAAAAATGTTGAAGGATGGTGAATGTGTTTATATGGATGGAACGATGGGAAAAATGCCAATGCACGATAAAATGAACAAGATGAAAATGAAGAAAGACAGCACCATGATGTAAAAAAGTAAAGACTTTGCATAGAAGCTATCGTTGGTAAACGGTAGCTTTTTTTATGCCGTTATGCTTAGTTTTGAAATGTTATGATGAACCAGATTCATTCCGAACCAACTTCTTCTATCGGCGTTTTCGATTCCGGCTATGGCGGCCTTACCGTGCTGAAAGCCATTGTGCAGAAGCTGCCACAATACAATTACATCTATTTTGGCGATAATGCGCGTGCGCCTTACGGCAATCGTTCATTTGAAGCGGTGTATCAATACACCTTGCAATGCGTGCAATGGTTGTTTAACAAAGGTTGCCCGCTGGTAATTCTTGCCTGCAACACGGCTTCTGCCAAAGCGTTGCGAACCATACAGCAAAACGACTTGCCGAAAATAGACCCGTCGAAACGGGTGTTGGGTGTTATACGCCCTACTTCCGAAGTCATCGGCAGTTTTACACGTAATAAAAAAATTGGTATTCTGGCTACCAAAGGCACCGTGCAATCGCAGTCTTATGTAATTGAAATCAATAAGTTTTTTCCCCGGGTAGATGTCATACAGGAAGCCTGCCCCATGTGGGTGCCTCTGGTGGAAAATAACGAGCACGAACACCACGGCGCTAATTATTTCATCAAAAAAAATATAGATCAGCTTATCAGGAAAAACCGAAAAATAGATACGGTGCTGCTTGCCTGTACGCATTACCCGTTGCTAATGAAGAAAATCTGCGAATACATGCCGGTAGATATAAAAGTTGTGTCGCAGGGCGCAATTATAGCAAAAAGCCTTGAAGATTATTTGTTGCGCCATTCTGATATTGAATCGAAACTTGGCAAATTTGCCGGACGCTCTTTTTATACCACCGACGATACCATGGACTTTAACAGGCAGGCCGAAAAATTTTACGGCGAACCTGTGATGTCAGAATTTGTTGAACTGTAATCTTTGATGGCATGATATGTTTGATGACTATCATTTTTATTCATATAAAGAAAATAGCTCAATCAGGTTAGTTTATCGTTTTTGTCATGCCATCAGACATTTCATCCTGTTACATTTCTCTTAAACCTTACTTGTTTAATCGGGCATCTTGTTTCTTATATCGTGCACTTTATCTCTTTTTCCTTTACTTTTGCAACCCTTTCACCGGGCGCGCAGTGATGGTGCTGTTGCCTGCCTGACATAACAATATTTTTAAAGTTGTAATAAACGCAAAATAATGAAACGTACATTCCAACCGCATAACCGCCGCCGCAAATCGGTTCATGGTTTTCGAAAGCGCATGCAAACCGCAAATGGCCGCAAGGTATTGGCAAGCCGCCGTGCGAAAGGTCGTCATAAGCTGACGGTTTCCGACGAAAGAAAATTAAAATAAAGCAAACCGCTTTTACCAAATAAAAGCAGATCAGATATTTCATAAGCCTCCTTGCGGGGCTTTTTGTTTTGCCGGTTATGGGTAAATTATTTTCATACAACAGAAAGGAAAAATTAAAAAGCAAAAAGCAGTTTGCCCAACTGTTTGATGCCAGGCAATCGTTTTTCATCTTTCCGGTAAAAATATTTTATCTGCTGCCTTCGCAGCAAATGGATAACACCGTAAAAGCAGGCGTTGGTGTAAACAGCCGCAATTTTAAAAAAGCAGTTCACCGAAACCGCATTAAACGATTGCTGCGCGAAGCGTACCGGCTGCATAAATTACCTTTGCATCAGCATCTTGAACAGCAGAACAGGCAAGTGATCGTATTTTTTTTATTTGCAGATAAAGTGTTGCCGCAAGGCGGTTTGTTGCAGACAAAAATGCCCGTTATCATTCGAGAATTAATAAAGCGGCTGAATGAAGAAATTTCTCACCATACTTAGCTACCCGTTTATATTTCTGATAAAAATTTATCAATATATTATTTCGCCTCTTCTTGGTCCGAAATGCCGTTTCACGCCCACGTGTTCAAATTATTCTATTCAGGCTTTAAAAAAATACGGTTTGCTAAAAGGGTTTTGGTTATCGGTAAAGCGTATCAGCCGATGCCATCCGTGGGGCGGCAGCGGATACGATCCGGTACCATGAAAAAAGCCGGGAAGACCGGAAGTCAGGCAAATGCAAACCTGCTTCTTTTCAACCTGCCATTTATGCAACTTCATTGTCTTCCTAACCCTGAAATCATTGATTCGGCGAAGGTGGCGCAATGGTCAACTCCTGCAAATGCGAAAGCGTTTCGCGCACATCTTTACTGGTATAAAATTTATAAACTTCAGGCTGTGTATCGCCGCTTTGCTCAAGCGTGGTCAGCGAATTAAACGGTCCAACCATCGTTGCATTCAGGTTGTCGGTAATTTTTACCGCCTTTCCGGGTAAAATATAATACGTTTTGTTAGCTGCGCCTGCATTGCCTGCCAACAATTGCTGCAACGAATCTATGCTGTGTTTTAAATCTTCCTGTGTGATGGTTTTGTTTGCGGCAGCAGGCGCGCTGTAATTCTGATAGCTGCCAATGATGGTATCTGTTTTTGCATTCAATACATAATATCCTTTGTCCGGAACATCAACCGGGCTTTTACCGCTTTGACTGGTTAGCTGCAACGTAAGATTTCCGTCTGCCGGAAACTCAACCGTTTGTTCTTCATGGCTGGTGCCAGATTCAACCGTTATTGTTTTTGCCTCTTTGTCTATTGTGGCTTTGCCTTTCGACATGATTAGAATTTTTTTACTGTCGCTGCTGCATGAGGCAAGAAGGAATACGGACAATAATAAAAAAAGAATTGATTTCATAACGATAAAATAAAAAGCCACCGGCAATGAACCGGTGGCAATGAAAAATTAAAGATTTACTTTTTAGCCGACGCATAAAGTTCGGCAACTTTCGCCCAGTCTATCACATTCCAAAATGCGGCAAGATATTCGGCGCGGCGGTTTTGATATTTAAGATAATAAGCATGTTCCCAAACGTCAACGCCAAGAATGGGCATGCCTTTTACTTCGGCAACATCCATCAGCGGATTATCCTGGTTGGGAGTAGAAGTTACTTCCAGTTTTCCGTCTTTTACAATCAGCCATGCCCAGCCGCTGCCAAAGCGTGTGGTAGCCGCCGCATTAAACTTCTCTTTAAAAGCGTCAAGCGAACCAAAGGTGGTGTTGATGGCATCGGCTATCTCGCCGGTGGGTGCACTGCTGTTTGCGGTTAACAGCGGCCAAAAAAAAGAATGGTTCCAGTGCCCGCCGCCATTGTTGCGAACAGCCGGCGAAATGCTTCCGGCCATCTTTACAATGTCTTCCAGGCTTTTGCCTTCGTTTTCTGTACCTGCAATGGCTTTGTTCAGATTGTCTACATAAGCCTGATGGTGCTTATCGTGGTGTATGGTCATGGTTTGCGCGTCAATGTTAGGCTCCAGCGCGTCAGGTGCGTATGGCAGCGGCGGTAATGTAAATGGCATAAAATCTGGTGTTTTTAAATGAAATAATAATAACAAAGGTATGGAATGATAAGAGATGTAGAAAGTGAGAGCTGAAAAGCGGAAGATGAGACGCAATATCAGACAAAAAATACATTAACCTTTTAACTGAAATATCTTATGGCACAATCAGCAAAAAGAGAAGCAAATAAAACAAACCGCCGCCGGTAGTATATTGCGGTGGCTTAGTTTTGCCGTATGGAAACACAGAATTACAAAAATCATCTTAAATTTTATCCGCCGCATCACTACGTCCTTTTGCCATTGCTGGCGGCGGCCATTTTTATTTCGTTCTACAACATCTTTCATTCACCGTTTCAGCAGGTTTTTTATATATGGATAACCATTGTGCTGCTTTTTATTTTTTATGTAGCTGTTATGTTGCGGCAACATTATGCGTTGGGCAATCAGGATAGAATTGTAAGGTTAGAAATGCGGCTGCGATATTATCAGCTAACAAACAAACGGTTTGAACCTTTGGAACAACAATTATCGTTCGGGCAAATTGCCGCGCTTCGCTTTGCTTCAGACGGAGAACTGCTGCCTTTACTGGATCGGGCCATCAGAGAAAAATTATCTCCGAAAAACATAAAGCAGGCTATCATCAACTGGCAGGACGATTATATGCGTGTGTAAAATTTTATTGTTGCCAATCCTGTTCATCATCGCTTATTTAATATTTTCACGCGCTAAAACATGCTATGAAAACTACCTGTCTTTTTATCTTCTTTCTTGTTGTTTTTTTTACCGGTTCTGCACAGCTTGTTTCTCCCGAACAGTTTTTGGGTTATAAAGTAGGCACGCATTACACGCCAACTTATAAAGTGGACGATTATTTCAGAGCCGTTGCAGCGGCAAAGCCGGAAATGGTAAAGATTGAAAAATATGGGCAAACCAATGAAGGCAGAGATTTGTTGCTGGCATACGTGGCACTGCCCGAAAACTTGCAGCGAATAGAAGACATTCGTAAAAACAATCTTCGGTTATCGGGTTCTTTACAGGATAATATCGCGGCGCAAACGGAAAATACACCTGCCATTGTATGGCTTAGCTATAACGTGCATGGCAACGAAACTTCTTCGTCAGAAGCAGCGATGCTTACCTTATTTGCGCTTGTGAACGACAGCAACACACAAACAAAACAGTGGCTAAAAAATACGGTTGTTATTATGGATCCCTGCGTAAACCCCGATGGCAGAGACCGTTATATCAACTGGTATAAATCGGTTGTTGGCGAAAATTACAATCCCGATCCGCAGGCGCGCGAGCATCACGAGCCTTGGCCGGGCGGCAGAAGCAACCATTATAATTTTGATTTAAACCGCGACTGGGCCTGGGAAACGCAGATAGAAACCCAGCAGCGCATGAAAAAATATAACGACTGGCTGCCGCAGATACACGTAGATTACCACGAGCAAAGCCCGAATGCGCCTTACTATTTTGCACCCGCCGCCGAGCCTTATCATCAGGCTATTACGCAGTGGCAGCGCGACTTTCAGGTAACTATCGGTAAGAATAATGCGAAGTATTTCGATGCCAACGGCTGGCTTTATTTTACCAGGCAAATCTTTGATTTATTATATCCTTCTTACGGCGATACCTATCCGATGTATAACGGTGCCATTGGCATGACGTATGAGCAGGGCGGCGGACCTGCAGGCGGTTTGGGAATAAAGAAAAACGACGGTGATACGCTTACGCTGGTGGACAGAGCTACGCATCATTTTACCACCGGATTATCAACATTAGAAATGGCGTCGGTAAATGCGCCCAAGTTAATCAGCGAATACAAACAGTTTTTTGCCAACGCCGCCAACGCGGCAGACGCACCTTATAAAACATATATTTTAACGGCGAAAGATAAAAACCAATTGGATGCCGTTGCCACTTTGCTTTCTAACAATCATATTGAGTATGGCGTTACATCTTCAAAATCTTTCAGAGGATACAATTACCAAACAGAAAAAGAAGAAGATTATGCCGATGAAGGATACCAGCTTGCCGTATCGGCTTATCAGCCGCGGGGCACGCTGGTAAGAGTGTTGTTTGAACCGAAAAGCTTTTTGAAAGATTCTGCAACGTATGATATTACAGCCTGGTCGCTGCCTTATGTTTTTAATGTAAAAGCATATGGCGTAAAGGAAAAACTGGCGGTGCAATCGGGTATGCAGGCTACAGAGATTACGCCGGTGCAAAGCAGCTATGGCATTATCATTCCATACACATCATTCGATGCAGGTAAAGTGCTGGCTCATTTATTATCGCACAATGTAAAAGTTCGGTTTACGGATAAGCCGTTTACATACAATGGCAAAAACTATGCTGCCGGAACGCTTATTGTTTTGCGCGGCAGCAATATTGCCAACTGGAACACAATAGTAAATGAAGCCTGTCGCCGATTTAATGTGCAGCCTGATGTTGTATCAACCGGCTTTGTAGAAAAAGGCTCCGATTTCGGTTCCTTCGATGTTCATTTTATTCATGCTCCCAAAGTGGCGCTTATAACCGGCAGCCAGGCTTCTTCTCTTGGTGCAGGCGAAGTGTGGCACTTCTTTGAACAATCGCTTCATTATCCGGTAACATTGATAAATGCCGACGATTTAAACCGGACCGACATCGGCGAGTATAATGTTCTTATTTTTCCGGATGGCAGTTACAAAGCGTTTAACGACAATGCACTTTCCGAAAAATTAAAAGCGTTTGTACAAAGCGGCGGTAACATTATTGCCATGCAGGATGCCGTGGCGCAGATGGCGAATGCCGACTGGTATATCAAATTAAAAGAAGCGAAGCCTGATACATCATCCGACAGCACGTATGCGGCTTTAAAAATATACGGCGAGCGCGAACAGGACAACCTCACCACATTTATTCCCGGAACCATTTATAAATTAGACATAGACAATACGCACCCGTTGTGTTATGGCTATCCCGATTATTACTACACGCTAAAGCAGGATAAAAATGTGTACAGCTTTTTAAAGGATGGCTGGAATGTGGGCGTGTTTAAGAAAAATAATTATGTGGCGGGTTTTGCAGGCAGCAAGGCCAAGCCTCAGATAAAAGACGGTGTTGTATTTGGCGTGAAAGAGGTAGGCAGAGGCAATGTTGTTTTTATGGCCGATGATCCGCTGTTCAGAGCGTTTTGGGAAGGCGGGAAACTATTATTTACCAACGCCGTTTTTTTGGTAGGGCAATAGGCGAATACAACAATAAAAACCCCGTTTTGATAAAATCAAAACGGGGTTTTTTGTGTAACAAAAAATCTAATCCATTTTGTCTTCTTTGTCGTGTCCCAACTGTTTTACCAGCTTATTATATATACCAAGTAATAAAAAAGGAGCCGCCCACTGACCGATAAACAGGCTTTCTTTCTTTTTAGTAGAAAATTGCATAAAAGCAGATGCCGCCATGGATGCAAAAGATGCCCATAGAAAAACATCGGAAGGAATTTTTGAAGTTTGTTTTTCGATGGCTTTTGCAACTTTTCCCTCCTTGTGTTCGAGATTAAAATCAGTATTCATATTGTGTGTTTTTGTTTTATGTTTCAAGTTTCTTGCCAAAGAAGATAAAAAAAAGCAATGTTGTTTTTTTACAATCATCACCGTATCCGCTTATATGAGATTTGCGTAAACAAACCGCCATCATTTATAAAAAAGCGAATGAATACATATACTTTTGAAATATGCAGTTCAGCTTCTCTTACAACAAAGCCAAAGTGCTTCAGGGCTTGCGCTATCACTTTATTACGCGGCAGGAAATCAGGGTGCTGGTTATATTGGTAAATTTATTCGCCATTTTATCGGCTGTCTTATTTTATACTAAAAAAATTCGCCCCGAGCCGTTTTTGTTAAGCACTGTATTGTGGTTGTTTCTGATGGTCAGCTTTTGGTATTTGCTTCCTTATACCATTTACCGGCGTTCTACCACATTTAAAGAAAGCTTTACCATTTTCTTTTTTGAACGGCAGATACGCTTAAAAAATACAAGAGGATTTGTAGATTGGAACTGGAGCGATTTCAGTCATTTTTTTGAAAGCCCGCATTTTTTTCACTTGTATTTTTCGTCGCGCGCTTTTTTTCTGTTGCCAAAAGAGGGGTTGAACGAAGAAACGATACGTTCAATAAGAACCTTGTTTAATGTTCATATCAAAAAGAAATAATAAGGCAAAGCCAGGCAGCGATATTTATGTGCATCGCCCGTTTGGTATTAAGTCAATCGTGAATTGTAAGATGAGTTGTAAATGTGTTCACATAACATACCTGTATTTATTCACTGTTCACAATTACAAATCTTTCTCCATCTTATAATGCGGAAGCGTAACTTCTGTAAACTCAGGTCCGGTTTTTTTATAGCCTAATTTTTCATAAAACCCCATGGCGGTTTTACGGGCGTGCATGCAAATTTTGGTATAGCCTCTGTCTCGGGCGATGTTCTCGGCAAACTGCATCAGCGCTCTGCCAATGCCGTTTCGCTGCAAACCGGATAGAACCGCCATTTGACGCAGCCTTACTTCGCGCGGGATGGTTTGTGTAAGCAAACAGCAGCCTTCAAGAGCCGGATCATCAAAAAAGCAAATTAAAATATCCTTTTTTTCGTTTTCCAGTTCTTCGGGCAAAAATTCTAACCCTAACGGTTTGCGTAAAATATTATATCGCAGCTTCACCATTTCGTTATATTCTGGTGTGCCATGATCAATGATTTTCAAAGGCATAATCGGATAATTTAGCTTACAATATGAAAAAGGTTATTTATTGGAAAACGGGTAAATAACAATAGTACGCAACGGATTCGCTCAAAGTTTAGCAACCTTTCAAATGTACAGATATTATTGAGATATTTTTTGCATGTAACAAGCAAGGTGAAAAAGTAATTTATAAGTTTCAGATAACATGTGAAAACAAAACGACATGCTTTTTAAAAAATGAAAGCAGTTTATTGTTGATTGAACAAAAAGTATATTTTTGCGCCTGTAACTAAAAAAATATTATAATGTCAGACATCGCAACAAGAGTTAAAAAAATCATTGTTGACAAATTAGGAGTAGATGAAGCAGAAGTAACCAATGAAGCTTCTTTCACCAACGACTTAGGCGCCGACTCGTTAGATACCGTAGAATTGATTATGGAGTTTGAAAAAGAGTTTAATATTTCTATTCCTGATGAGCAGGCCGAAACCATTACCACCGTGGGGCAGGCGGTTACTTATCTTGACGAGCACGCAAAGTAAGCGCTGACAGCAATTTTACTTAATAAAACACAAATCCGCCTTTTGTCATACTTCAAAAAAGCGTGCGAAAGGCGGATTCATTTCTTTCATAAAAGAGGGCTTGCACATGCAGTTAAAAAGAGTAGTTGTTACAGGGTTGGGTGCGCTAACGCCGATTGGCAATACGGTAACCGATTACTGGAACGGCTTACAAAACGGCGTATCCGGCGCCGATTACATTACGCAGTTTGATGCTGCCAAATTTAAAACCCGGTTTGCCTGCGAGATTAAAAACTTTGAGCCTACCCAATTTCTCGAAAAAAAAGAAGCCCGCAAAATAGACCGGTTTACCCAAATCGCTTTGGTTTCCAGCGATATGGCAATGGCAGATGCCGGCTTGCACAAAGACAATATTGACCCCGACAGAATTGGCGTTGTTTTCGGCAGCGGCATTGGCGGGCTTATCACGTTTCAGCAGGAAGTAATAGACTTTGCCAAAGGCGATGGCACGCCGCGCTTCAGCCCATTCTTCATACCCAAAATGATTCTCGATATTGCCGCCGGTCAGATTTCGATGCGGCACAACCTGCGCGGTCCCAACTTCGCTGTTGTAAGCGCCTGCGCCACCAGCACCAATGCCATTATAGAAGCGTTCAATTTATTGCGGCTGGGCAAAGCCGATATTATTTTATCGGGCGGCAGCGAAGCCGTTATCAACGAAGCCGGCGTGGGTGGGTTTAATGCCATGAAAGCGATGAGTGAGCGTAACGATGATCCGAAAACGGCAAGCCGCCCGTATGATAAAGACCGGGATGGTTTTGTAATGGGCGAAGCGAGCGGTGTGCTGGTTTTAGAAACATTAGATCACGCATTGGCGCGCGGCGCAAAAATTTATTGCGAGATAGCCGGCGGCGGCGCCACTGCCGACGCCTATCATATTACGGCGCCGCACCCGGAAGGGTTGGGCGCCCGCAACGTAATGCTGTCTGCCCTCAGCGATGCCGGTATGCTGCCCGAAGAAATAGATTATATCAATACGCATGGCACATCAACACCGCTGGGCGATGGCGCCGAAGTAAAAGCCATTATGAATGTATTTGGCGATCATGCCTATGATCTGAATATCAGCTCTACCAAATCTATGACCGGGCATTGCCTTGGCGCCGCCGGTGCGGTAGAAGCTCTCGCGTGCATTATGGCGGTTACGCTGGACATTGTGCCGCCAACCATCAATCATTTTACCGATGATCCTGACCTCGACCCGAAGCTGAACTTCACTTTCAATACGGCTCAAAAGCGAACGATAAATGCAGCTTTGAGCAACACGTTTGGTTTTGGTGGACACAATGCCGCCGTAATTATAAAGAAATTCGTAGCTTAACGCAGTGCAATATTTACACAGGATTTTACATAGCTATTTCAAACCAAAAAAGCCGGGTTTCAGCGACCAGTTACGTAGTGTGCTCGGCATCAAACCCGATAAACTCTTCCTCTATCAGATGGCGTTAAGCCATCGCTCGGTAAAAGAAGGCGCCGACGAAAACAATGAACGCCTTGAATATTTAGGCGATGCCGTGTTGAGCACCATTGTGGCCGATTATCTTTTTAAACGTTATCCATACAAAGGCGAAGGTTTTTTAACCGAAATGCGCAGCAAAATGGTAAACCGTCAAAAGATGAACGATGTAGCTATTAAGATGGGAATTAAAAAAATTACCTATTATAATAAGTTCGACAATGCTTTAAAAAGCAGCCATATTTTCGGCAATACCTTAGAAGCTCTTGTAGGCGCCATTTACTTAGACAAAGGCTATCTGAAAACCAAAAACTGGGTACTCAGGCACATGGTGATACCGCATTTGTATGTTGATGATCTGGAACTGATAGACATTAACCTGAAAAACAAACTCATCGGCTGGGCTACCAAAAACGGAAAAAGTCTGGAATTTGAAACGGTGGAAGAACGGCTCGAAAGTGGCAGGCGTGTGTTTGTGATTGCTGCGGTTTTGGATGGTGAAAATGTGGCGCAGGGCAAAGGGTTTAATAAAAAAGACGCCAGCCAGGTGGCAGCACAATTGGCGATTGAGAAGCTGAAGTTGTAGATATTGTTTTGATTAATTTATGGAATATTAACCATCAAAAAGTTATAAAATATTTGTCTTAACCAATGTTGCATTGCCTTCAAATTCAAAACGATCGATAAAATTAAATCAGTATCTATGAATACTCATATTTCAAAAAGACACAAAAAGCAAATTTTCTATTTGAATCATTTCTAAGCTTCCACATAAAATTCTATATCGTATCACTAAAAAGCAAATAGGCCACTGTTGTAATTACAATAGCGGCAAAGTTGAGCATAACAGTTTGACTTGAAATACGGACGTTTTTATAACCTACTTTTGAAACAAATATTATTATAGTTATAACTATATGCAAAAAGAACAAGATTCAATGTCTTACTCCTATTCCAATTGGATTCGAAGGTTAGTAACTACAAAAGACCGGCATTTTAAAAACAGATAAATAAAGGAGATACCAAATTGAAGAAATATACTTTGTAATAAGTATTTTTTACACTATCAAAAAATTTCATAGCGGTAGCTTTTGCATCGTAACTATTTACATTATCCACCACGTTTATTATTCTATTAGCGGCTATTGTGACACAACCTTTCAAATATGCTTGAGAAAGACGTAAGAGACTTTTTCTTTAAGACCAAAGAAAATTACAACCTTGTTGCAGGACACAAGGAACTTTATATAGATGGACTTCGCATTGACATTTTTGCCGTTGACAAACAAGGTAATCCTTTTATTATTGAGTTCAAAAAAGACAAGAACAGGCATATTGTAGGACAATCAGCTCATTATTTAGCTCTCATTCCTTCTAAGCATCAAGACATTGAAAAGAAGTTAAGCTACTTCAATGTTAATTGGACTAATCTAAAAGTTTTGTGTATTGCAAAATCATTTAATCAGCGAGACTTTGATGCATTAAACTTTGAACCAATAAAAGACCGAGTTTTTCTTTATCAGTATAATATCATCAAAGACTATAGAGAAAAAGCAATATTTGGACTTGACCTAATTTATATGGGCGACAATGGCACATCTCCACTTTATATTCCACCTAGACCAGCTAACGAACTTGATTTTAAAGAACACTTTAAAAAATTAGTTGGACTTGAAGGAAAAGAAAGTAAACGACAATATTATACAAATACAATATTGCCACTGCTTCAAAATGTTGCAAAAGCTCTTAATGACAAATACAATTCAAAAGGCTTATATGCACACATTAGCTATTTTCAAAGCGGACCTCACGCTTTGCTTAGGTTAGGTGTTGACAACAAACAATCTCATCGTGTATCAATTGCAATTTCATTCGGAGAAAATTGGATAGACAGCGGTTTTGATTTAACTCATGCTTTGCAAGACGCAACTAAGTTGAAAGAAGTTATTAAAATAAAGCCTGATGAAATCGCTTCTAAACTATTATCATTAAAAGATTATTCTATTTACATACCAAATAGCGGTATCAAAGAGTTTATCGCTTTGGAGAACATTAATTTGAAAGGGTTGAAGTTATTGATTACAAGTTATGACCCACAAATAAACAAAGACTGCTACTTTTTAGTGATGCGCAACTATGACAAAAAAGTTTGGACAGAAAAATATATGATTGATTTATTTGAAACCGAATACAACACTTTTAGCTTTCTGTTTGACGAGATAAAAAACAGCCGCTAACATGCGGTTTGGCAATATGGCGGGGCGACGGAAAACGCATCGGCTGTAAACCATTATTCAGCCTCAGTTCCAGCCGACGGAAATCTATTGAGCTATATGCATCTCATCAACTTTTATTTATAAATTTGGTTATAGTTCCCGGCTGACGGAACACGGAATGCCGCCACATCGCCAAGCCGTTATCCATTACTGTCTATTAAGAGATAATAATATATAGGTATGCCTTTGCTTAATATAACACAACTTAAAAAATAAAAACATACGTAAACGTTCACTTTGGCTTTTGTTCTTTTGCACCTAACTGTTTTATTTTTTCTTCTCTGCCTTCAAAAGCTTGCGCGGAGGAATTTATAGTGAGAATACCGCTCGTTAAAGGATTAACACTTATATTAAAATCAGGACTATCGTGTTTAGATGTTTTATCTCTTATATAAATCCGTAAGAAAGATGAATCCTCTTTGTCTTCTTCAACACTCAACTCAATGTTAGGAACGACGAGCACATATAGATGCAATTGCCATAAGAAAAGCCGCTGTAAATCTATCTTTCCTTCCGGTGCGAATTTCTCTGTGTCTTTTACTAAAATTCTCATCATAGCAGATGTGTCGAAAAATTTATACATAACTGTGTCATAGAATTTGAAAGTAAATTGTTCTGATTTTGTTTTAGCTGTTCTTGTTAATGAAGTTAACCGGAGAAAATTAATTAATTCATCTGCTTTTTTAATAGCAAGCTTGTTTTCAACTTGAGCCGAACAATTAATAGTAAGTAAAACCAAAGCAATCATTACAATTTGAACTTTCATGTTTATAGGTTTCTGAATTCAAATGTTTATTCAATTAAAAGCACGAATCTGATAACAAACGCGATACAAACCTATTCATTCAAACTATAGATAAAATTGATTAAAATCAATTTATATTTTTGATTTAATCCGGCTTAACGTTTCAGGAGTAATTCCCAGGTAAGAAGCCAAATACATGGATGGTACTCTTTGTATTAATTCAGAATAATTGTTCATTAAAAACTGATAACGTTCGGCTGCTGCTTGCATTCTAATTGAATATAGCCGTTGCTCACATAAAGAATAATATTTTTCAGTAAGAATTCTTCCACATAATTAAACTCTGGAAAGTTGTTGTAAATAAACTGCAAATCATCATATTCAATGTAGTAAACAAAGCAATCTTCAAGAGCCTGAATGTTCTCGTAACTTGGCATTTGATTATAAAAGCTCTCAACAGAAATAATAATATCACCTTCTTTCATAAACCAGGAACAAACTTCTTTATCATCTTTCTCATAAAAGCAACGTATTAAACCTTTCTCAATGAAATAAACTTTGTTACAAACACTTCCTGTCTTTAACAAAAATTGTTTTTTACTTAAAATTCTGCTTTTTAAGACAGTAAGTAAATGTTGTTGAAGTTTTGAAGAAACAGGAAATATAGAATTAAGCAAATCGAACACTACTTTCATAAAACTTAAATATAGAGCTTATGAAAATTACTAAAATTGATTAATATCAATAAATAGTCTTTTACCGAAAGTAATCATCTACTTTTTTTCAATCGCCCCATACACCGCATCCAGCATGTTTCTCCGCACCTCTAATTCCGACAACAAGCCGTTTGCGCCGCCATCGGGGCACACGCGGTTGGATAAAAAAATGAACAGCAGGTTTTCTTTCGGGTCTGCCCATACACAGGTGCCCGTAAAGCCGGTATGGCCAAAGGTTTCGGGTGATGCATAGACAGAAGGATACGGATCATCGTTCGTGGCATTGTCTTTCATCGGCTTGTCAAACCCATAGCCGCGGCGGCTGACGTCGCTGTGATACGCCGTAAAATAATGTACGGTTGCACTGTCAAAATAGTGTTTGCCCTTCCAGGTGCCACCGTTTAAAAGCATCATATACAAGGTAGCCAGATCGTACGCATTGCTGAACAATCCGGCATGACCGGCAACACCGCCAAACAAAGCCGCGCCGGGGTCGTGCACATCGCCGCGAAGCAATTGCAGCCTGAAAAGCATTTCTTTTTCGGTAGGCGCAATATTGGTTATCGGTACAAAATTTTCTTTCGGTTTAAACGTGGTCGAATACATCTCCAGCGGTTTGTAAAACTGGTTGGCTACATATTCATTCAACGGTTTGCCGGTAATCTGCTCTGCCACCTTAGCTAAAAAAATAAAATCGTTATCACTATAAACATAGTTGCCCGAAGGCAGCAACCGGCTTTGTAAAATCCGCTGATAAATGGTATCGGTAAAGTCTTTACGCAAATACATATTATCCGCTACGCGGATTGAAAAAGTATCGTCGCGGATCGTTTTGTAAAACCCTGGTAGCGGCAGCCCGGTAGCCGCGTCAATCGTTTCTTTATAAAACGGAATGTAAGCAACCAATCCTGCCTGATGCAGCAAAATATCTTTTATGCGAAGTGTGTCTTTATCCGACCCTTTTACCCACGGCAGATATGTGCCGAGCGTGCTGTCTAAGTCTAATTTTTTTTCTTCGTATAACCGCATTACCGCCATGGTGGTGGCGGAAACTTTGGTAACGGAAGCCAGATCGTAAATGGTGGACGGCTTTACGGGTTCTAATTTATCGTAGTTTAAAAAGCCGAAGGTTTTGTAATAAATCACTTTGCCGTTGCGCGCAACAAGAACCTGACAGCCGGGGAAAGCGGTTGCCTTAATGGCGCTGTCGGCAATGGCAGACAATGTGTCGAGTTTTTTGCTGCTGATACCTTGCGACTCCGGCATGTCAACCTGAAATTTGATATACGAACTATCTTTCTGTGCCAATGAATAAAAAAAATTCAATAATAATAAGCTTGGTAAAATGGCAAATCTCTTCATGTGTGTTATCAAAAAAAATGGAAAATAAGTTTTTAACAGAAAAAGCTTTTTAGGCGCTTATAATTTGTTTATAACTACAACCATATTTGTATGCCCGCAAAATAATTCCGCTTCGGCGCCGGGTTGTAATAACGTCCGCCGAAAGCATTGATGTCGTTGCCCAAACTGTATGTTTCGTTCAACAGGTTGTCTCCGCCGATAAAAAAATGATAGCGCACCTGGTGAATTTTTTTTTGCAAGCCGACTTTCATTTGCAGCAGATGATGCGGCTTTGCAAAAGCGGATGACGCATCGTTCAGCGAAACCGATGATACGGCATTAAAAATAATGTTTGCATACAAACCGGTTCTGCTGGCAGCTTCTATGGTTGTAACATTAATAACGCGAGGCACGCCGGTAATGCGGTTGCCGCTGTAATCGTTTTCGTCTATGATATACGAAGTAAACAGATAAGGCTGATAAGCAAAACTATTGGCTACGGAAAAAAAAGTGATAAACGTTTTATTGTTGCTGTAAAGAAATCCTTTCAGCCATACTTCAAGTCCCTGCTGTTTTGTTTTTCCCGCATTTACGTAGAATTCCGGCTCATTGCTTTTTCTTACGATGGCACTGCGCAAACCAAACGAATATACCGAGGCATCAAACAGAATTTTATTATTGGCAAAGCTGCCTTTAATGCCTGCTTCATAATTCCAGCCAAATTCTGTTTGCAGACTATCGTTAAACGTTCCGTCAGACGGGTGAAGCTCGGCAATGGTGGGTGGCGAAAATCCTTTGGCGATAACGGCATACGCATTTATATCATTTACTATTTTATACAAGGCACTAAAACGCGGCGCAAATAAATTGTTGGTACGGCTTTTTTGAAACTGATGCAATGCCGGATCGGCGGGGCGGCGGTAACGAATGATTTGTTTGTTATCGCTGATGCCCGTTTGTATGATAAGCCTTTTGTTTATAGTAAGATTAATTTGCGTAAACAACGAATATTGCGTGGCATATAACTCATCTTTAAACTGCACATTTCCTTTCTTGCCTCCGTTATTATCAAAGTCATCTATAAAAGAATGATTGCGCAGCCATTCCGCACCAGCCAGCCCTTTTAAAGATATTGTTTTTGTTTCGGCGTGATAAGCAAAGGCAGTTCTGCCTCCATAATTGTTTTCATCTCTTAACTCATAATTGGTGGTAAACGGGTTTTTAAAAGAGGTATGATTTGCGGTTATGGTTGTAATGTTATCAAAGTGCTTTGCCAAATCTGATGTCAGGCTTATGCCGCCAAAAATGGTTTTGTTATACACCGCGTTGTGTTGCGCCACCGCTTTCGGGTAAGCCGTGGTATCAGAGTAAAGTTGCGATAAGGTAAGTGCGCCCGGCGTTTGATAATACAGGTCGGAATAAAATGATAAAAAAGATAATTTTTCTTTGTTTAAAATCTGCCAGTTGCCATCCCATTTCAGCGCATCTTTTCGCGTGGCTGAATGATCGCGGTAGCCATCGCTTTGCTGATGCACCTGTTGGATGCCCGTTTCAAAATTCTGATTTGTATGAGAGTATGCTGCCTGCTCATCAAATAACCCGTATGAACCGCCATTTAATGAAGCAGACGCCTGGTTTTTGCCTGTATAATTACCGGAATGAAGAATAACGGCGCCGCCCGTATTGGCGCCGTACAAGCTGCTTGCCGGACCTTTGATAATTTCTGCCGATTGCACCTGGCTGATGTCAACGATATTGAGATAGGTATTGCCGCCGGCATCGGTTAGCGGTATGTCGTTCCAGTACACTTTTACGTTGCGCACGCCAAACGGAGACCGCAATAAACTGCCCCTGATAGAAAGGCGATAACTACCCGGCGAACGCTCTTCCATTCTTACGCCGGCAACGGTGTTAAAAACAGGTACAAGCGATACATTGTTTAATAGCTGCAATTGTTTTTGGGTGATGACGGCAACGGCAGCGGGTGCATCCTGCCATCGGCTTTGCAGGCTGAATGCGGTAACGGTTACATCGTGTAACGTGTTTGTTTTTGTAGAATCGCTGTTTAGGGAAAGCCTTGCCGTATCTGCGTTCTGGGCTGATGCAGAAAAGGAACAAATTGTGTTTATAATAATCAGATAAATTGCGATGCGATATTTCATGCTGATTCTCCGCCTATGTGTTTTGAAACAACGAAAGATACAGGGAACGATTGTTTTCAACCGCGTAATATTTCTCTGCAATCTCCTGGTTTTTTTTACCCACTTCTTTATACCACTCTTTATTCTGAATCATTACCGTAAAGCAGGAATACCATTCATATTTTGTGTTGGCAAACAGGTTATCGTTGCCATGATTTATTTTTACATTGGCGTCCACCGGTGTTGAAATGGTGGGCAAACCGCACGCCATATATTGAATGAGCTTGAAGCCGCATTTGCCTTGGCTGAACGGCTCGCCGGATAGCGGCATAACACCAACATTACAGGTTTTCAGCAAAGCGATTTCGGTGTGCTGCTGCCATTCATGTATTGTATAAGATAAGCCTTGTAAATCGTTTTCCCATGTTTTGTCAAAGCCAATCAAAACAAGCTGTATGTTGTATAATTCCTGAAGCTGCAGCAGGCAATCTTTTATCAGCAACACAAACCGGCTTGTGGTGGGAGAACCAATCCACGCGATACGAAAAGCATTCTGATGACCCGAAATTGCTGCCGGCAATGTTCTGATATAACGTTGCACGGAAACGCTGGTTGGTATTTCTGTTATTTTTTTGGCATAAGGTGATAAGCTTTTTGTAAGATACGGACTGCCGGTAATGACAAGATCGGCAAGACGAACCAATTGAAAAATTTTATTGCCGCACCATTTTTTTATAAGCGCATTTTTGCTGTTATCATAATTGTGAAAAACGGCATCATCATAATCTAATACAATATGTTTCCGGTTGCACAGCAGCCGTTTTTCTATTGCCAAAGGCAGATAGGGAAACAACTCATATTCAATGTAAATAATATCGAAGTGTTGTAAAAACAGCAATTGAAAAAACCGCCGCAGGTAAGCATACAAAACAAAGAGTTTTGGTTTCTTTCCCGTATTGTAAAACCGGCGTAAATAGGAAGAAGGAAACAATGGATAAGACGTAATGATAAAACCGTTTTGTTTCAGATACGAATGATACGCATAGCTGCGGTAGCGGCTGCTTGGTCCGGCAGTGGTATGTTTGGTAAAATAAACGATGCGCTTCTTCTTCATTTTCTGCTATAAAACAAATCCCGATGCTTTCGCACCGGGATATCTATATTGTTATGAATTCATTTTTTCCGTCTTCCCGTCTTCCCAACTTATTTTTTCATATACATCACTTCTTTCACTAAGTTTATGGTACGTGGCACATCGGGCAAATAAGCCGCCGCCAGGTTGGGCGCATAGTGCATGGGCGCGTCGGCAGACGTAATTCGGCGAATGGGCGCGTCCAGATAATCGAAGCCTTCTTTTTGAATGCGGTATGCAATTTCAGACGATACCGAACACATGGGCCACTGTTCTTCCACAATTACCAGGCGGTTTGTTTTTTGCACGCTTTGCAAAATGGTCTGCCAGTCGAGCGGACGAACCGTGCGCAGGTCTATCACTTCTGCGCTTATGCCTTCTTTCTCCAGTTCGGCAGCCGAAGCCAAAGCCACTTTCATCATTTTGTTATACGAAACGATGGTTACATCTTTCCCCTCTTTTTTTATATCGGATTTTCCCAATGGAATGTAATACTCTTCTTCCGGCACTTCGCTTTTATCGCCATACGTTACTTCTCCTTCCATAAACATCACGGGGTCTTCCTCGTAACGAATGGATTGCTTCAGCAATCCTTTTGCATCATAACCATTAGATGGCGACACCACTTTTAAACCGGGAATATTGGCAAAATAGCTTTCAAACGCGGTGGAGTGTTGTGCACCCAACTGACCAGCACTGCCGTTAGGACCGCGAAACACAATGGGGCAGCCGATTTGTCCGCCGCTCATCGCCAGCATTTTAGAAGCCGTATTTAAAATCTGATCAAGCGCAAGCACCGCAAAATTCCAGGTCATAAACTCTACAATCGGCCGCAAACCGTTCTGCGCTGCCCCAACCGCAACGCCGGCAAAACCAAGTTCTGTAATGGGCGTATCAATAATACGCTTGTCGCCAAATTCTGCCAGCATTCCCTGGCTCACTTTGTAGGCGCCGTTATATTCGGCCACTTCTTCACCCATCAGAAACACGCGGTCATCCCGTCTCATTTCCTCGCTCATGGCTTCGCGAAGAGCTTCGCGGTAAGCAATTTGTCGCATAAATATCTTGTATTGTTATCTGTAAAAAAGAGGGGCAAAAATAGAGGATTCTGTGGTATAAAAAATCAGGGGAGAATGAAGGTAGCGGGTCTGGGGCGTACAGGGTTTGAGATATGGGTTTTTAGCTTTCGTTTATTTTATCCCATTCTTTACACCTTATGCCTCCCACCTTATTGTCTATACCTGCAAATAAGGTTATTTTACAAGTATGAATGCAGAAAACCTATGGCTTCTTTTTATTTTATTGTCTGCCATGAGCTTGAGTGCAAGGCTAAAAAAACTGACGCTGACGGCTTCGCTAACCGGCGGTTTGCTTGGCATCTGCATTTACATCGGTGCAGGATTTACCGGCATAGCGATGCTGGCAACTTTTTTTGTGCCGGGCACGCTGGCTACTTCGTGGCGAATGAAAGACAAGCAACGTTTATTATTATCCGAAAACTATAACGGAACCCGGAAAGCAAGTCAGGTTATTGCCAATGCCGGTATTTCCGCTATGGCAGGATTGCTTATTTATTTTCTTCCCCAATACAACGTTTTATTGCAGTTGATAATGGCGGCTGCGCTGGCTTCGGCAACGGCTGATACCTTGTCGTCGGAACTGGGAAATGTGTATGGCAAACGCTTTTACAATATACTTACTTTTCAAAAAGACAAGCGCGGGCTCGATGGCGTAATCAGCCTGGAAGGAACATTGGCAGGCCTGGCGGGAAGTGTATTGATTGGTTTGGTGTATGCAATTGGCTTTGGATGGAAGACGTCTCTTTTTGTAATCATTGTTATTGCCGGAACTGTGGGCAATTTGTCCGATTCTTTGCTGGGCGCGGCTTTCGAGCGAAAGAAGCTGTTGAATAATGATGCGGTTAATTTTATCAATACACTCATTGCCGCTTTGGCAGCGTTTCTGTTTTATACAATTGTGAATCATTACCCAAATTAAAATTACTGTCCTGCTTGTTTATTTTTACAAGCAATCAGCTTTGCGTTTCTTCTTTTCTTTGCGGCTTCGCAGTTAAAAAATATAATATGAAAAAGATACTTTTTATAGATCGTGACGGTACGCTGATTAATGAAGCGCCGCCAACTTACCAGATAGACAGCTTCGATAAGCTTACATTTTATCCCGATATGTTTACTTATATGCGACGCATTGCTGCCGAGTTAGATTACGAATTAATCATGGTAAGCAATCAGGACGGTTTGGGAACAGACACGTTTCCGGAAGATGCGTTTTGGCCGGTGCAGCAGTTTATTATGAAAAGCCTGGAAAACGAAGCCATTCATTTTACCCAATGTTTTTTCGACAGAACATTTGCCAGAGACAACGCGCCAACGCGCAAGCCTAACACCGGTATAATTGCGGAGTATTTGCAGAATGCCGACTACGATATTGCCAGCAGTTTTATGATTGGCGACCGCATTACCGATGTACAGTTTGCTAAAAATATGGGCTGCAAAGCCATCTGGCTGAATAACGACGAAACGCTTGGCGGTGCCGAATTGCAGGATTCGCGCGCCGAACTGCAACCTGTGATTGCGCTGGAAACAAAACGCTGGAGCGATATTTATCATTATTTAAAACACGATGCGCGCGTGGTTAAGCATGAAAGAAATACGAGTGAAACAAAGATTGCGGTAGCGTTAAACATGGATGGTTCCGGCAATTCGGATATCAATACCGGCATTGGTTTTTTTAACCACATGCTCGATCAGCTTGCGCGGCATGGCAGAATGGATTTGACAATACAGGTGCAAGGCGATTTGCATATAGACGAGCATCATACCATAGAAGATACTGCCATCGCTTTGGGTGAAGCGTTTGCCATTGCGCTGGCAGATAAGCGCGGCATGGAACGATATGGTTTTGCCTTGCCGATGGACGATGCTGAAGCCAAAGTGCTGATTGATTTTGGCGGCAGAAGCTGGCTGGTGTGGAATGTGGAATTTAGCCGCGAAAAGATAGGAGAGATGCCCACTGAAATGTTTGTTCACTTTTTTAAATCGTTTAGCGATGCGGCGCGCTGCAACCTGAATATCGAATGCAGAGGAAGCAACGAGCATCATAAAATAGAAGCCGTTTTTAAAGCGTTTGCCAAAGCCATACGAATGGCTGTAAAGCGCGATCCGCTGAGTAATTACTTGCCAAGTACCAAAGGCGTTTTATGATTCATTTTGTTTCTGTTACCACAAAAAAATTAAAAGTTGAAGGCAAATAAATCATGTAAAATGGTTTCCGTATTGCTTTGCTCACTTATTTTTGCACCGCAATTGTTAGAGATATGATAGACGATATACAGGAAATAAAAGACAAAGACTTACAATACAACTGGGTGGCTTCCTCGCGTTTTTTGTTTTATGTAGTTGTATTTTGTTTGGTTTCCTGGATGGTGGGCGCCTGTTACGAGTTGTATAAGCATCGCTGGAAAGGCAAGCCCGATGTGGAAGTGCCGGGCAATACGCTTTATACGCCGGAATACAAATAGAAAATAAAAAGCGGCGAAAAGTTTTGCAGTTAAATGCGGATAATTATATTTGCAGCCCCGAAAAGTTCTTGTTTACATCATCAGCGGAAGTAGCTCATTTGGTAGAGCGCGACCTTGCCAAGGTCGAGGTGGCCGGTTCGAGCCCGGTCTTCCGCTCAACAACAGTCCCGCTTTTTCAGGTGGGATTTTTTTTACCAATACCTCATTGCCTTGGTGGTGGAACTGGTAGACACGCAGGACTTAAAATCCTGTTCGCCGCAACGCGAGTGCGGGTTCGATTCCCGCCTGAGGCACTTGTTAGTGAAGCCGTTACATAGGTAGCGGCTTTTGTGTTTTTAGAAAATGTCAAACATGAGTTTGGTTTACGTATCGTTCGCTATACGAGATGATGCAGGGATGATTATATTGTCTCAATTTCACCGCCATACACTTTACAGAAGAAAATGAGGAAGCGAAAAAGAATTTGATTACAAAAAACTTTTTAAATAATTAAACTAATGGTAATTTTACTTTCACAATTTCAAAAATCTTAATTCTTTAAAAAAATTTATGAAAAAAATCGTTTTTACTAAACAAAAGGGCATTGTTCTCTTGGTTTCGTCTGTTTTCACTACTGCTTTATTTTTTCTAAGTTGCAACAAGAATGACATTACATTTGAACAGTTAACTAAACAGACTGCTTCAGCAATAGCAAATGCCAAGTCATTAATAAGCAAGAACGGAACACAGATTACTGTCTCTGTGAATGAAAAATTAGGTATTTTCTTATCAGATAAGAATGGTAACGAAATAAGCGAAGAAAAATTAAGTAACCCTCAAAATTTAATTACTTCAGCGTGCAACTATTCTAATTATGATGCATCGGCAACTTTAATTTCATATACACTTGCTACTTTATGCACCTCTGGTACACCAAATCCATCTACTAAAATTATTTGGCATTACCAGGTCTCAAACAATAATAATATTGTTGCTACTAATCCCACTAATACGAATTTTAAAACAAAAGGACTGCTGCGAATTTATGCAAGTAATGGAACATTATCTTATACAGCCGATATTACCAATGTTACCATTACAGATCTCGGGTTAGATGCCAGCAATTCAGGATACGAATTATTTGATGTAGGCTTTACATCAGATCTGATTTCAAATTCGGCTTATTTTAATCCCCAATTTAATTACACGATGAAATTGGGAGCAACGATGGCGACTAATTGCCCCGATATCGAGCAATTTAATATTGGTATTCAGCCATATACACCTCCAAACTATCAAAACGGTTCATACAATCCATGCTCAAGAACAGACCAGGGTTATATAAATCAAAATACCGGTTCGTCGCGCTCCTTAAGTATAGTAGGTGGCTATGTATCTTATTCATGCTTAGCTTCCGGCTTTGTACAACCCGATGTGCAAGAAGTCAGATATTCAACAGACGGCGGTAAAACATGGTCAGAAAACGGTATGACATATCATGGAAACTCATCTGGCTTGTGGCAAAATTTCAATAATATACCCAATAAGGGTTATGTCGATCCTTCAGCCGGCTCTTCAAATACAATGATATTAACACATGGTGTAACTTACAATCTTAAATTTCAAGAGAGAAATATTAAATACAATAAGAGCTATGGTTCATCGCCATTTCCTTTGCCTACCGCAACAAACAGTTGTTCGAGTGCCTGGGGTGAAATGCCGACTGCCTACAATAATTATAACTTCACGTTTTAATAAACGTAAAGGGTTTGCTTATATATATTACAAACAAATACCGAATGCAGGTCATCATAACATGCCTTGCATTTTTTTTATTTACGGGCACTCTTTTTTCGCAGTCTTGCCGGGACAGCGTTACTGCTAAGACGTATTCCTCTTCCTTGTTTTCATTTGATGAAAACGGGTTTCAGGCTATTACAAATACAGATGGCTCAGTAATAGTCGCTTTGCCCTCTTTACTTGGAAATCGCCAGGAGCTTTTGATTTTTTCTATTCAAAATTCAGGCGTTGTACAATGGAGCAGGCGGATTTCTGAACCCGAAGCATTCACTGTTGGTTCTATTCGACAAAATCAGAATCGAATCGTGCTATGCTTAGAGACGTTTGATAAATCTATTGTTGTTGCATGTGATGAAAGAGGCAACTTGCTATGGCAAAAAACTTATTCAACAAACACCGGTTTCGGATACATCAATCTTGTAAAGATTGATGTAGATAGTTATGGTAATATTTTTTTAGAAAGTGTTTTAGGGAGGAATGTTTCTGTTACACGTATCAATCTGCAAGGAGAAATTGATTGGAGCAATACTTATTCCTTTGGAGCCGACAATACCGGCAATCTCAACATATCTGGAATCCATGTTATAAATGACAGCCTTTATTTATTAGGCGCTTATGACAAGACTTTAACGACAGGCATAGGTGAAGTTGGAGTTTGGCTGCTAAACTTGGTTTCATTCAATGGAACCTTGACGGATTCGAAAAGTTACGTGTTAAATAATGCCGCTCCTTTCCAGGATTCGATAAGTTATCGAACGCCGGGAAAATCATTTTATGCTGCGCAAAAAAACGAACTTGTGTTTTGTCCGGAGTTTATAGGTACGGACGCGATAGTAAGATTTGATTTGAATTTAAATCCAATTGGCATAGGCAGTCAGCTTGTTGTCAATGATCCTATCCTATACTTTTTCGAAAACATTGATTGCAATGATAACGGAATCATTGCCTATAGTAAAAGTCAAATAGGCACAACTTCTTATTTTGCTTTGCTTGACGAAAACAATGATTTTATAAAACAGCGTAAATTAGATTACGAAGGTAGAATAAGGGGTGATGCTGTCTTTAGCCTGTTGCCAGATAATTCATTAATTCCTATTGTGTCATCTGATGAACAAAACAGTTTGGTTTTCGAAGTAAGACATGTTTCTGCAGCATTTACAGATAGCTTTGTGTGCGGACAACAGGATACCTTATTTGTATCGAAGCAACCTTTACTCGTTTCTGCAAGCAGCCTTACATGGCATATAAATGAAATCGTAACAAATTCAAACCTGATAAATGCACAACAAAATGATTTCGCTGTTGAAAACAAGCTTATTTGTAAAAAGGAAAGCATTTGTGATAGTATGAAAATTAAAGGAGATACCAGCTTTTGTGTTCATAGTACTGGTATTTTTAAAATCAATAAGAATAATTCTTGTTTCAGAAACAACGTATGGTCAATCGATTCAAGTATTGTGTCGAGTGCCTCTTTTGATAGCGATAACTCACTTTCTATTATCTTCTCCCAGCCTTGGAAAGGATATTTACATGCTAAAATTAATGGTTGCAGAATCGAGGATTCGCTGTTTATAACCATACATCAGCCATCTGCCGTCAATATAATTGGTGACACAATTTTGTGTTCAGGTGGTCATCAAGTTCTTCATGCCGGCTCCGAGTTTAAGTCTTACAAATGGCAGGACGGTTCGATTGATTCTAATCTTATTGTATATTCTGCTGGTGAATATTTTGTGACCGTTACAGACAGTTGCAATAATGGCTCGTCTGATACGATTACTATTATTGATAGTAAGCTTTCTCTATTAGATAAACATCAAGCTGTAAGTATATGTAGAGGAATCGACACTGTTTTAATGGCAAATTCAGGTTTTCTTAGTTATAAATGGGTGTCTAAAAATTTAAAAGATAGCTCTTCAATGAAATTTATAAAAATCAATTCAGAACTTAGTGATGTATATATTGTTTCAGCCATTAGTTACTCGGATTGTTTACAAAAAGACAGCATTGCTGTTCAAATTAACGATTGCCCGAACAATCTTCTTTTTCCTTCGGCTTTTACACCAAACGGGGATGGCGTAAATGACATTTTTCGTCCAGTCATTAAAGGTATTATCAAACGCTACAAGCTTTCTGTTTTTAACCGCTTTGGACAATTGGTGTACCATTCAGACGATCCTAAACCGGGATGGGATGGATACATTTCAGGTAAGCTACAATCACCTCAAACATTTGTTTGGATGTGTGAATTGCAGACTGCAAATTCATTTACAATGAAACGAAGCGGAACTGTTACTCTTATAAGATGAGTTCCAAAAGGTTCTGCAGGTTGCTCGAAATTTTTATTTTTCATATTGTCCGCTTCCTGAGATGATGCATAAAATTTTTTATTTCCGTATCATCATTTGCGGGAAACAATATGAAAAAGCAATCAGCCAATTTTGAATACGCTTTCTTATTCGTAAACAAACCTTATGAAACGGATTTTATTTGTAGTATTCTTATTTTTCATTTGCTTAACAGCCTGTAAGAAAGAATACAGTCTGGAAGACCAGCAAAGCGAAATGCAAGCTGATACAATCAATTGCAATAGCATTGCCGTTTATGGCGACTACGTTGAAAGCAACAACTTGACGGATACAAATTATATCACTTGTCAGGTGAATGTGATGCAACCCGGCAGATACAAGGCGTATTCTGATACCGTTAATGGATTTTATTTTCTTGACACAGGGTTGATAACAACGCCCGGTCTTAAAACTCTTACCATACAAGGATATGGACAAATGCAGGCAGCAGATTTCACGAATTTTAGGCTTCACTTCAACAATTCGGTTTGTTCCTTTTCAATTTTGCCTTCTCAGGCAGAATATATTTTCACCGGCTCAAACAACAATTGTGAAGGGAATTTCACCTTTGGCAGTTATAAAGCTGGTCAACTTTTAACGGTGGAAGACAGTGTTGTGGTGCAACTTAATGTGACCACTCCAGGATTATACAATTTTCAGACATCCGTAATAAATGGAATTCAATTTTTTGCAAGCGGAAATTTTACTGATACAGGAACGCAATCCGTTACCATGGCCGGGAAAGGAACACCTGCATCCGGTGGAAATTTTGAGTTTCCGGTTACCGCATTACATTCTGCCTGTAGTTTTTTTATTGCGACAGATTATAAAACGATAGACACGTCAATGCATTATTCCTTCGATGTGGATGGAAAACATTACGCTGGCTATTTAGACAGTGCAAGTTTATCCAATCTTATTACACAAATAGGACTTGTGAACGTGCTATCGTTTGCAACGCTCATTACCGGTTCTACTGATACACTCTTTGATATCTCTTTATCAAGAATTAATATGGATATTTCTTCCGGCGTTTACCACCCAGCTATTATTAGTAACGAGGACTATGCCGGAGGAATGGATTTCTCTACGAGCCAAAGTTTCATCTACCATTCGGTAAATGATTTGCCAGCGTTTCAGATTAATTTACTTACATACACCAATCCCGGAGAATTGGTTGACGGAGAATTTCAGGGTCCGGTTGTTAACGACAAAGGACAAGTAGTTCAAATGACGAATGGGACATTTCAAACTTATCTGTCTCATTAAATAATCTTTTTAAGCACAAATCAAAGTGTCTTTGATTGTTACAATAATACTCGTTATTTTCCCTTTCTGCACCACCCGAAAACAACAAACAAACCGTTATATCTGATTTATTCGCAAAGCGCCATCCGATGCAATGCGCCTGTTTATCTGAAAATAATAATGTATCCTTTTTAAACGGCGGGTTCATTTAACAAACAGTTTTCAATCATCTCTCTAATTTGCCGCCCTTACCTACTGCTGCTTTGTGAAAATTCATCAGTTCTGACGGGTATAAAAAACAAACAAATCACCATCCTGATGCGCAACGTGTACCGATTTTTCGCACTTCAGATTTTGCTGGCAGGCTTTGCGGCTCATCATGCTTTTGCGCAGCAGATTCCGCTTTCCGACAGCAGCATTGCGCAAACCGATTCTTCCGCCGCCGCTTCGTTTGCCGATACCACCGAGCCCGTAACATCGGTTGATGCCGATCTGATGAATATTTACAACCAGCGCACACCTAAAAAATACAAAATTGATTCCATTACCGTTAGCGGCAACCGCTATTTCGACCAGGCGTTGCTGGTGTCTATTTCAACACTAACGGTGGGCGAAGAAGTGGTGATACCGGGTGGAGATAATTTTGCCAAAGCCATACAAAAGCTGTGGTCGCAGAATTATTTCAGCGATGTGGAAATTTACATTACCCGGCTGGAGGGTAACAATATTGATGTGGAAATTGCCGTGCAGGAACGTCCGCGGCTTGCCGATTTTACGTTTGAAGGGATAAAAAAAGGCGAAACTGATGATCTGAAAACAAAAACCGGGTTGGTGAAAGGCAGGGTGATAACCGAAAATATGAAGCGCACCGCCATTGAAGCCATTAATAAATTTTATGCTGAAAAAGGCTATCGCGGCGTAACGGTTGATATTAAAAACAGGCAGGATTCTGCGCTGGTAAACTCGGAAGTGCTTACGTTTGTTGTTGACAAAGGCGAAAAAATAAAGATCAGCGATATTTATTTTATTGACAATACGGTGGACGACAGCAAGCTGAAAAAGCAGATGAAAGGCACCAAAGAAATGTCACGCCTTACCTTATTTCCGCCAACAGATTCCAGCATTCTCAATCCGCAAATCTATACGTTCAGCGATTATATGCAAGACAAAGGATATTTTTATCCTTCTAAAACAAGCAAGCTGTTAAACCCTTACATCCGGCTGAAATTCTTTTCGTCGGCCAAGTTCAATGAGAAAAAATACACGGAAGACAAAGACAAAATAATTGATTATTACAACTCGCTCGGTTATCGCGATGCCGTTTTGGTAAGCGATCCCATCAGTTACAATAACAAAGGCAATATGGATATTTCCATCAAAGTTGCCGAAGGTCATAAATATTATTTCGGCGATATTGACTGGAACAGCAATACCAAATATCCCGATTCGCTGCTAACGGCTATTCTCGGCATTAAAAAAGGCGATACTTACAATCTTGATTTGCTGAATAAAAAGCTGGGTAAAAACATTTCTCCCGAAGGCGGTGATATCAGCGGTTTGTATATGGATGACGGCTATCTTTTTTTCCGTACCGAAGTAATAGAAACCGCAGTGTATAACGATACCATTGATTTTCAGATAAAAGTGATTGAAGGGCCGCAGGCAACGTGGAAAAATGTTCGCATTGCGGGCAACGAAAAAACAAAAGAATACGTTATCCGGCGCGAGCTGCGCACCCTACCCGGCGAAAAGTTCAGCCGGTCTGATGTCATTCGCTCTACACGAGAGATTGCCAACTTAGGATTCTTTAACCAGGAAAAAATCAATCCGAATATTGTTCCCAACCAGGACGATGGAACGGTGGATGTAACCTGGGAAGTGGAAGAAAAATCGAGTGATCAGCTGGAACTAAGCGCGGGCTTTGGCGGCGGCATCGGTCTTACCGGAACGCTGGGTGTTTCGTTCAACAATTTTTCAATCAAAAACATTTTTCACAAAGAAGCCTGGGATCCGCTGCCGGTTGGAGATGGGCAAAAGCTGAGCATTCGCTTTCAGAGCAATGGACGTGCCTACCGCAGCTACAATGTTTCATTTACCGAACCCTGGCTGGGCGGCAAAAAAAGAAACTCACTCACGGTGTCTTTTTACGATACCAAATATTCTAACGGCTATAATTATTATACCGGGCGGTATGATAAAAATTCCGACACATCATATTTCCGTACCACCGGCGCTTCCATTGGTCTGGGCAAGCAGTTGAAATGGCCGGACGATTTCTTCTCGTTTACCACAACGCTGAACTATTCGCGCTACACGCTTCACAATTATGCCATAGATCAGAGTCTTGTTTTAAAAGACGGAAGCTTTTTGCGAAACGGTTTTTCCAATAATGTTAACCTGCGGTTTGCGTTGCAGCGTTCTTCGGTAGATCAGCCGATATTCCCGCGCACCGGCTCTAATTTTTTACTCAGCCTGCAGGCAACGCCGCCATGGTCTGCCATTAAGCCAAGCATTACCACCGACAACAATCCGTATAAGCTGATAGAATATCACAAATGGCGGTTTACGGGCGAGTGGTATGTGCCGCTGGGCAAGCCGCGCGGCACCGATAAAAATCAGCAGTTTGTGCTGAAAGCCGCCGCCAAATATGGCTTTTTGGGTCGTTACAACAACAAGCTGAATATATCGCCGTTCGAGCGGTTTCAGGTGGGCGATGCGGGATTAAGCAACAGCTATGCGTTGCTGGGCTATGATATTATTTCGCAAAGAGGGTATCCGGTGTACAGCACCTCCGATCCGAAAATTAACCCCGATCAGCAACAGGCGCCTCAGTATTTTACCATTTTCAATAAATATACGCTGGAGCTGCGTTATCCGCTCAGCCTTAACCCGAGCAGCACCATTTATGGTTTAGGCTTTTTTGAAGCCGCTAACGGCTGGTATAATTTTAAGGAGTACAATCCGTTTCAATTGCGCCGTTCGGTTGGCTTGGGTATGCGTTTTTATCTGCCGATGTTTGGCTTGCTTGGCTTCGATTACGGTGTTGGCCTCGATCGTTATAAACCGGGCGCAACATTAAAAGACATTGGTCGCTTTACCTTTATGCTCGGTTACGAACCGGATTGATGGTTGAAAAAGAAAAGGTAAAATACGACATTGGAAAGCGGGAAAAAAATTCTAACCGTTAACTTGCGGAAAAAACAGGTATCCATGAAAAAAGCAGTTATACTATTCTTTATCGCAATGGCGGCAACGGCAAGCGTTTCGGCACAGCGGTATGCCGTGATTGACACCAAATATATTCTGGATAAAATGCCGGAATATAAAGACGCAGATACCAAATTGCAGGAAGTAAGCGAGCAGTGGCAGAAAGACATTGATGCCCGGCAGGCGCAGCTTGATAAAATGTATAAAGATTATGATGCCGAGCAATATATGCTGAGCGATGAACTGAAAAAGAAACGCGAAGATGAATTGTTTAATAAAGAAAAAGAAGTGCGCGATCTGCAGAAGAAGCGCTTTGGCTACCAGGGAGATTTATTTAACGAAAGACAGAAACTGGTAAAGCCGATACAGGACAGAGTTTATAATGCCGTGCAAAAAATTGCGGCAGCCCGCAGCTACGATTTTATACTGGATAAAAGTGAGGGCATTACCGTTATCTTCGCCGACCCCAAATTAGACAAAAGCGATGATGTGCTGCGCGAACTGGGAATTAAAGAGTAATTTCTTTTACTTAAAAAATAATAAAAAACAAAGCGCAACAAAAAATGCGCAAACAAAAAGCAAATAACAAAATGAAAAAAGTGTTCTTTTCGCTGCTGTTAATGGCAGCAGTGGTTGGTATGACAAGCAAAGCGAATGCGCAGATGAAAGTAGCCGTATTTGATATTGATTATATGGTTCAGGCAATGCCTGGCTATGCCGAGGTTGATAGCATGACACAGCTTTATCAGAGAGACTCACTGGGTACGGAATACCAGATTTTGAACAGCGAATATCACCGGTTAGACAGCACATTTAAAGCCGATTCTACTGCAGGCAAATCGCAGGCGGTTTTAAAGTACAGCAACGATCAGCGGCAGGCAGTGGGTTATAAATTGGTGTACTGGCAGCAGTATGCACAACAAAAATCGGATGCTAAAACGCAGTTGCTTGCCCAGCCATTATACGAAAAGGTGGTAGATGCGTATAAAAAAGTATTGACGACTCACAAGTATGCCGTTATCTTAAAACCTCAGACCTACGAACAAGGTTTTCCGATAGACAATCTATTTATTTCGGTAGCAAAAGAATTAAAAATGACCGAGCTTCCGCAACAATTAATTTATTTGGGCGATGATCCTGATG
Organism: Ilyomonas sp.; assembly: GCA_965219515.1. Taxonomy (GTDB): domain Bacteria; phylum Bacteroidota; class Bacteroidia; order Chitinophagales; family Chitinophagaceae; genus Ilyomonas. Next base: position 2,642,515 of record OZ244776.1, on the reverse strand, counting down.
CTGCTGCAACAAAACCGGCGGCAGGGGCTGCTAAGCCGGCAACGGGCGCAGTCAAACCAAAGCCTTAAGTTTTCAGCAACGCTGTAAAGGCGTCTGATTTATATTAAAAAAGCCATGATTTTTTACGTCATGGCTTTTTTGCAATTGTAACAATCCTGTAAAATTAAACAAACGTTTGATTTATTTCTGATTCCGGCTCTACCTTTGTTTCTTTGGCACTGACCGAATAACAAATAAAAACTTTTTTTCTTTTCCCGCTTAGTATGCTTTTTGTATAAGAACCAAATCACTATGAAAAGAAGCCGGCAACTTATCTTTTATACGTTACTCTTGTTATTTACACAATCGTATGCACAGAACAGTAAGCGCGATTCTACGCTTAAAACAGCAACGGTACAGAATTGTGTGCAATACGCATTAGCGAATCAGCCGTTTATACAGCAATCTTACCTGGACGAGCAAATTACGGAGCGCCAGATCAGCAGCCGTTTGGCCGACTGGTATCCGCAGGTCAACTTCAGCGGTAACTATCAGCATTATTTCAAACTGCCTTCTTCCGCTTTTGGAATAGACTCTGCCACAGGCAAAAGAAATATCATTACAACTGGCATCAGAAATACTTCTACGTTAGGTTTTTCCGCTTCGCAAAACCTGTTCAACCGCGATGTATTGCTGGCAACACGCACAGCGGGCGATATACGCCAACAGGTGCGGCAAAATACCGAAAGTGAAAAAATTGAAATCATGGTTGCGGTTAGTAAAGCGTTTTACGATATACTGGCTACACAACAGCAAATTAACCTGCTGACCGATGATATAAACCGCCTTACGCGCAGCCTGCAGGATGCTTACAATCAATATAAAGGCGGATTGGTTGACAAAATAGACTACAAGCGCGCTACCATCGCATTAAACAACAGCAAATCGCAAAAGAAAACGTATGAAGAACAGCTTACGGCAAAGTATTCTTACCTGAAATACCTGATGGGTTATCCGCAGCATGGCGATCTTGCCTTGCAATATGATTCTCTGCAGTTGGAAAAAGACGCCCGGTTAGATACATTGCAGCAACTTCAGGTGAAGGATAGAATTGAATACCGCCAGTTGACAACGCAGAAAAGTTTGCTTCGTGCTAACCTTACATATAACAAATGGAGTTTTTTGCCTGATGTATCTGCTTTTGGTAATTATAATTTCGTTTATCTTAACGAGAAATTTAAAGATTTATACAGTTTTTCACTTCCCAATTCCTATGCAGGCATAACCCTAAGCGTTCCCATTTTCCAGGGCGGCAGGCGCATTCATCTGATACGCGCAGCAGAACTTGAGCTTAAGCGCAACGAGTGGGATTTTGTTTCGCTTGAGGACAGCATTACCAACGAATATACAACGGCATTAACCACTTACAAAGCAACCTTATACGAGTATGAGCTGCAAAAAGAAAATGTAAGCATTGCCGATGAAGTGTATAATACGGTGCAGTTGCAATACCGGGCTGGTATCAAAACGTATCTTGATGTTATCATTGCAGAATCAGACCTGCGTTCGGCGCAAATTAATTATACAGATGCGTTATACCGGCTGCTTACCAGTAAGCTGGATGTGGAAAAAGCGTTGGGTGCAATACGATATTAGTTAAGGAATAGCGCTGTTTGATGTAAGTTAATAGTCAACATTTTTCAAAAGTATGTTTAGTAAGATGAAATATTTTGTTTACGGATTAATAGCGCTAAATTTTGCAGCCTGTGGCGGTAAAAAAGAAGACGCAAAAAAAAATCAGCCGCCACCTGAGGTGCCGGTTGGGGTAGCAAAGGTGAAAGACACAACAGCCGTTTATTTTGACGAATATCCGGCAACCGTTACGGCGTTTAGTGAAATTGAAATCCGACCGCAGGTATCGGGTTACATTACCGGTATATTTTTTAAGGATGGTCAGCATGTTGCTAAGGGCGAAAAATTATACACCATAGACCAGCAGCAATACCGTGGTCAATACGAGCAGGCCGTTGCCAACCTTAATGTAGCCAAAGCCAACCAGGCGCGTGCCCAGCAGGATGCCGACCGCTACCAGCAGCTTGCCGAGCAGGATGCCATTGCCCGTCAGGTATTAGAGCATAGCATTGCCGATTTAAACAGTGCCAAAAGCCAGGTAGCGGCGCAAATGGCAAATGTAAATGCCGTGCAAACCAGCCTGAAATACGCTACCATTTATGCGCCTGTCAGCGGAACCATCGGCATCTCGCAGGTAAAATATGGCGCGTCGGTATCGCCGGGCAGCACCGTTCTTAACACGGTTTCTTCCGATAACCCGATTGCAGTAGATTTTCCCATAGATGAAAAAGACCTCCAACGCTTTGTACAGCTTCGGAAAAACGGAACCAACCCCGCAGATTCTGTATTTACCATCAGCCTGCCGGATGGGTATGAATATAAAATGACCGGCCAGATTTACCTGATTGACCGCGCCATTGACCCGCAAACCGGAACCATTAAAGTAAGGTTGACATTTCCGAACAAAGACCTCACGCTGCGCCCGGGCATGACCTGTAAGGCAAGAGTGAAAAATGACAATGCCAACGAAAAACAAGTTTTGATCCCGTTTAAATCGGTAATTGAACAAATGGGCGAATACTTTGTATATGTGGTGGGCGACAGCAGCAAGGTGGTAGAAAAGAAGATAGTGATCGGCAGACGTATTAATGAAAACGTGATTGTAAAGTCGGGATTGAAAGGTGGTGAAACCATTGTAACCGAAGGCGTGCAAAAGCTGAAAGACGGCGTGAAGGTAAAAACAGGCGGAACCGATTCTACGCATATGCAAAACGGGCAAAAAGCGGCAGCTACCGATTCGGCAAAGAAGTAGTTAGCTGTCAGCTTTCATCATTAGCAAAATACTTCTTTCATCTTACTACATAATACATAATACGGAAAACAAAACTGAAAGCTGATAGCGAATTGCTAACGGCTAAAAGCCAATCGCTTTCAAATCAAAAAGATTCAACATGATTGCAGATACTTTTATCAGAAGACCGGTAACGGCGATAGTGATTTCGGTGGTAATCGTGTTGCTGGGCGTACTTGCCATACTCAACCTCGCCATCAGCCAATATCCCGAGATTACGCCGCCTACGGTGCAGGTGCAGGCAAACTTTACCGGCGCCGATGCGCAAACCGTAGAGCAAACCGTAACTACACCCATTGAAACACAGGTAAACGGTACGCCGGGCATGGATTACATATCAAGCAACAGCACCAACGACGGGCGATCTGCCATTACCGTTTCGCTGAAAGTAGGCACCGATCCGGATATTGCTGCGCTTGATATTCAAAACCGCGTTAGCATTGCCACACCACAAATACCGTCTGATGTAACCCGCCTTGGCATTGTAACCCGCAAAAGAAATCCGAGTATTTTAATGCTTGTCGCCATGTATTCGCCCAACGGTACGCACGGCGTTTCGTTTGTAGATAATTATACCAATATTTATGTACAGGATGCGCTGAAGCGGGTAAACGGAGTAGGCGATATTTTTACGCGTGCCGATGATTTTAGTATGCGCGTATGGCTGAACCCCGATAAACTGGCGCAACTTGGTATTACAACAAATGAAGTGGTAGCTGCCCTTCAGGAACAGAATGTGCAAATCTCGGCCGGTTCAATCGGTTCTTCACCGCAGCTTAGCTCGCAGGCGTTTGAATATACGGTGAGAACAAACAGCCGTCTTAGTACCGAAGATCAATTCAAAAATGTAATTATCCGCACCCGCCCTGAAGATGGTTCTATCGTGTATCTAAAAGATGTTGCCCGCGTGCAGTTAGGTAAATTCAGCTATAACAGCAATTCGTTTGTTGACAAAAAAAGAGCTTCTTACCTCTTAATTTACCAGCAACCCGGCAGTAATGCGCTGGATGTGGCTAAGGGCGTGGTTGACCAGATGGAGCAACTAAAAAAATCGTTTCCGAAAGACATAGATTACATGGTGCCTTTTGAATCGGTAACGGTGGTGAGGGTGTCTATTAAAGAAGTGGTTAATACACTGCTTATTGCATTGGGGCTTGTAACCGTTGTGGTATTTCTGTTTCTGCAAAACTGGCGCGCCACGCTGATACCGGTGCTTGCAATACCGGTTTCTATTATCGGCACTTTTGCTTTTTTTATACCACTCGGCTTTACCATCAATACGCTTACCATGTTTGGCTTTGTGCTCGCTATTGGTATTGTGGTGGATGATGCTATCGTGGTGGTGGAAGCCGTGCAGAATTATATTGATACCGAAAATCTTTCGGCGCGGGAGGCAACCCACAGGGCAATGGAAGAAATCTCCGGTCCGGTAATCGCCATTGCGCTGATACTGGCCGCCGTATTTGTTCCCGCCGGATTCATACCGGGCATCATTGGAAGACTATATCAGCAGTTTGCTATTACCATTGCCATATCCGTGTTGATTTCGGCGCTTGTCGCTTTGTCGCTTACACCGGCTTTGTGTTCGCTGATGCTGCGTCCGACGCCCAAAAAAGAGGAAGCCAAAGGATTGAATAAATTCTTTGCAAAATTCAACGACTGGTTTGGCAGGGTAACGCTCAGATATACGGTTGCTGTAAGAAAAGTAATCAAAGGGGCTAAGTATGTGGTTGTGTTTCTCATTTGTTTGTTTGTAGCCATTTTTTTCCTGTTCAGAAGCAAGCCAACCGGTTTTGTGCCATCGGAAGATGAAGGGCGTTTAATTATGACTTATGAGCTACCTGAAGCTTCTTCTACTTCGCGCAGTCTGCAGGTATTAGACAGCATGATGAATATATTGACAAACACAAAAGGAATTATGCACTTTGCTGCGCTTGGCGGCTTTAACGGTATCACAGGCGCTTCCAAAACCAACAGCGGCACCATCTTTTGTCTGTTGAAGCCCTGGGGCGAACGTAAAAGCGATTCGCTGGTGGCAACAGGTTTGCAGGCTACGCTGCAAAAGAAATTTTCTTCCATAAAGGGCGCTAATATCATTGTTGTTTCGCCGCCATCCATTCCGGGATTGGGACAAACCGGCGGTTTTACGTTTGAACTGCAGCAACGGGAATCTACAGACAGCCTGCCGCAGTTTCAGAAAACTGTGCAAAGCTTTCTGGCGGCTGCTAACCAGCGGCCGGAACTGGCCGGCGTTTTTACTTTTTTTACGGCAAACACACCAAACTATAACCTGAATGTTGACCGTGAAAAATGTAAAAAATTAGGCGTATCGCTCAGCGATGTTTATAATACGATGCAAACCCTGCTGGGAAGCCGCTACGTAAACGATTTTACGGCGTATGGAAGAAACTTTCGTGTTGTGGCGCAGGCTGACACTTCTTACCGGGCAAACATCAGTGATTTATCTCAGTATTATGTGCGCAATTCTGCCGGAACAATGCTGCCGTTAAGTACGCTTGTTAGTTATCAGGTAGCAGAGAGCGCGCCGCTCATCTCGCATTATAATCTTTTCCGTACGGCCGAAATAAACGGTGGCACAAAGCCGGGATACAGTTCGGGCGATGCCATTGCGGCGCTGCGCGAAGTAGCTGCAGAGGTGCTGCCGGAAGGATATGGTTTCGATTTCAGCGGCTTAAGCCGGCAGGAAGTGCAGAGTGGCAACGCATCAACCACCATTTTTGCATTGTCTATTTTGTTTGTGTTCTTGTTTCTGGCAGCTTTATACGAAAGCTGGTCGGTACCTTTTTCGGTACTACTTGCGGTTCCTATCGGTGTGTTTGGAGCCATTCTTACTTTAACGCTGATACCGCGGCTGACAAATAATGTGTATGCGCAAATCGGTTTAATAACACTCATCGGGCTGGCGGCTAAAAATGCCATTCTGATTGTTGAGTTTGCCAAAGAAAGAGTAGATAACGGCATGGCATTGTTGCCGGCTACCTTAGAAGCCGTAAAGCTGCGTTTGCGCCCGATTATTATGACATCACTGGCTTTTATTCTGGGCGTATTGCCGCTTGCGTTCGCAACCGGAGCAAGCGGTGTGGCGCGTGCTACCATTGGCTGGACGGTGCTGGGTGGAATGCTGGCGGCTACATCAATCGGGATTTTTATTGTGCCTGCCTTGTTTATGATGATTTCTAAAATTGCTTACAGCAAAAGGCAATTGGAAGTTTTGAAATTAAAAACGCTGGAAGCTGAACAAGGTATTCCTTATGATATGCCGCCGGATGATAAAAAGAAAAAGTAAACTGTTTAATACATTAAAGAAGGAAAAACTGTTTTGCTTTTTCAGAGGCAACACTGATAAATTTTACAGATAACAAATTTCACATAGTATTCTTGTTGCTCTCAATATAATGTAACTTAAATTTCATCACATTTCGGCAGGTGGGAATACACCGCCGATAGCTGCTACCGGATGGTGAGAACACCATCCGGAATATTCAACTTGTTTAGGTTAAACGTACTTAATGCTGTTTTTTATTCTATGGAGTTTTTATGTTTCAACCCATTATGTTATACCAATTGACTATTGCAAATATTTGATGTTGTGATGTTGAAAGCTAAGCTGACATTGATTGCGTTTCGATAAAACGATTTATACCGGTTTTATTATCCAAATGATTTTGCGCATCCTGTAAGTAGAGTTAGGAACATTACATAACGGTATAGTGTTTGTCAAATTTCAAACATTATTCACGTTATAAATCATCACATCATGTTTATAGGAGCCGCCGTCATTATCGTTATCATCGTAGCAATCAGCTGGTTTTCAAAAAAAGGTAAACGCCAGAGAGAAACCAACGATCAGCCGCCGGGACCAACAAATTAATCGGTTGCGTGGCAAAATGAAAAATGATAAAATAAGTGCTTATTTATTTGTCTGGTAAATCAGAAATCAAAATTCTCTTGCAATGCTTCTATGGCATTGGCAAGATACACCAGAGGTGCATTCCAGTTGATGGCAATTTCGTTGCTGGCGTATGCGCAATCGCTGTCCACATAGGCTGTTTCCGGTTCGGTGTATGGATAAAAACATTTGTCCTGACGACCGGGATTGGGACCGCCTGCCATTAGTCCGGGAACAGGCTCTTCAATATTATCCGCAACAGAGGGGCGATGATGCGGATGCAAGGTACTGTGAGAGCCGATGCCCGTAATAAAACAATAACCCGTTGCATTCCTACCTAATATATAATCCAGATTGCTTAACGCTCCGGCTATATATTTTTTTTCTTTGGTAATGAAATAAGCGTTGATAAGTGCAATGCTCTCGTTGGCGGCATTTGCATTGCTGCCCCAGCTAAAGTCATGTGCCAAGCCGCCCATCACGGTTTGAAACGCAGTGCTGTCCTGCTTTTGAAGAAAATGACCGGCAAAAGTTGTTACCGCTTTTTTGCTTTCGTTTATTTCTGCTGCATGTTTTACAGAATGAGTTCTCAATAACGTATAAATTCCCAACGCATGTACACTGCTCCAGGAAGGAAGTGTGATGGAAGAGGAGACCGTTTGAGAAATTTTTTGCCAGTACATCTCGTTGTGCGTTGTTGCATACAGTTCGCAGGCAGCCCAAAACCATTCATCCGAAAAATGGGAATCGCCGTAATCGCCGGTGGTAATGGCGGGCAGGAATTTTTGATTGTTTGCATTTTGATCATAAGCGGAATCAGGATATTGTTTTGCCCATTGCCAGGCGCGTTGCGACGCTTGTAAGCAGCTATCCGAAAGCCCCGGCAATTGGGTTTTATATTTCTGAAGAACGCGTGCAGCCTGCGCCGTTACCGCGGCAAAATCAAGCGTAGCGGCTGTACCTTTTTGCACCACGTAGCGTGGCAGTTTGGTAACGCCCGGCATCACCATGCCATCGAAAGCGGCGTTGGTGCATTTGTGGTAAACGCCGCCATCATTCGGGTCTTGCATGGTTAGCATCCACCGCAGGTTGTAAATGGTTTCATTCAGAATATCGGGCACTTCATCATTACTTTCCGGAATGTTTGTGCATAAAGTATCGAAGTAAGAAGGGAAGTCTTCATAAGCCGATAACAACGTGCCCATCGTAATGCTGCTGTTAACGATATATTTATTGTAATCGCCTGCGTCGTACCAACCGCCCGGCGTTGCGATTATGGTTCCTTCGGGTCGTTTGTCAGAAGCGGCTGAAGAATGTACCAAAACGGCCGTATCCGGATGACCGGCGGCACGATGCCATTTGCCTGCATATTTTTCTTCCAGAGGCATATCGGAGCGCATAAAATAAAAGCCTTTTAATGCAGCAACGGCTGCTTGCTGGTTTGCGTTTTTTTCAATGGTAAAAGAATACGAATTGCCAACACCGGGAATGTATATTTTATAAACTCCTTTTTTTGCAAACCTGCTGAAATCAGCAATACGGGTTCGTGTAGATGAATTGGCAGATTGTATTTCTTTGCCCAATTCACTTTTGTAAACCGTGTCTTTATTTTGTTCATTTATCAGGTAAAATAAATCCGCTTTTGTATTGCCTTTTACCACCGCAATTTTGGGTGCCTTCGGGTAAAAGCCAAGCTGGTTTAATGCTATGCTGTCTAAAATGGTTTGAGCAGATGCGTCGGCAAACAGAACGGCAAAGAGTAACAACAAAACTGTGTTTTTCATGGTTGTTCAATTAACAGGATTATGCTTTTACAATCACGTTTTTTACCATAATTAAAATGTTGCTGTCAACATATTTCTCTTCACAGAAAGCATAGATTTTCAAAAGCAATATATTATTACCACTTCATGAGATTCTTTACATAAGCCGTTAACTCTCCGGCAATCTCTTTGTGTTCCGCCACATCAGGATGCGAATCGCAGCCATGAAAATATCGTTTCAGAAAAAAATAATGACTCACTTTATCATCGCCGGAAGCATTCATGTAATGTACAACGCCGGTGAGATAATTCTTTTCAGAAGCCGCCAATACGCTGTCTGCCATCGGGCTGGTTAAACAAATGACCTGCGCCTTCGGATACTCTTTTCGAAGACGTTGTAAAAACGTTACATAGGCGCTACAAAAAAGTGTTGAATCCTGTATGCCATCGTTTTGCCCGAGACAAATCGTTATTACATCCGGCTGATAACTGTTAAAGTTCCATTTCAAACTATCATTGGCGTTGCGCATATTTACATTATCATAAACCCGGGGCATCACCACGTCCATGTTGCAGCAGCTATGAATGAGACCAATGCCTGATACGGACGACAGAATCCATTGCGCGTTCAGGTTGCGCGCCGTGGTGGGTCCGTAGGCCAGATAAGCATTGTGCTGGTCCTGCCAGACACCGGTATGACAAGGCACTTCACTTGCATCGGCACTGGCGCCGCAGGTAATTGAATTGCCGATGAACTCCATTTTTCGCTCCGGCTTCGGAGGCAATGGCAGCAGAGTTTTGCACTGCAAACCAACAAACTCCAGATAGCCAATATTCGCTTCTGTATTTTTTGCAATTAAGATTGTATGAACGCCATCTTTCAAACCGCTGGCAATGCGGATGGTATCTCGTTTTCCTTTGGTTTGCAAACGATGCAGAACGGTATCATCCACTACAATTTCAAGATAGTTGTGGTTCTTGCCCCACAGCATTTCATCGTTTACAATTACATTGCAGTACGTGCCTGTAAACTTCGCTTTTACATATACGCCGGGCTGCCAGTAGCGCGGTAATTTTTTGTTGGTAAAATCAATTCTTCCCACATATTGAATGAAATTATTATTGGCAGCGAAGAAGTGCGTGGCTGTTGTGTTTTTCTGTGCCTGAAGCGGTAGCAACGGGATGAAAAAAAGAGAAACAATTAACAGTCTCTGATTGAATGATTCCATAAGTTTATTTTTTACCGCTAAGACGTGAAGAAACAAAGAAAAACATGCAAAATCTTTACACACCTTTTGTTCTCTTTGGTTAAAAAAATTCGCTCCTTCGTGGCTGATTTTATTTTACATTTTTCATCATCACGCTTGTCTTATTATCCACGCTTAACCCGATGCCATCTTCTGCATAAATGCGGTATGCCGTTTTATTAACGGGCGATGCAGAGCCGCTAAAATCTTTTATTACCACATTACTGAAATGATGTAACTGCAGGCCATGCGTGAAATAAGGCATTCTCGTATTCGTCCATTGCAGCGATATATCTTCCAAACGAATGTCTTTTATATAACGCATCATAATGCCCGCAATATCGCTCTGAAACAAACCGTTTTTTTCTGCCGACGCGCCACGCAAATCAACATTACCGCCGGCAACATCGTTCAGCCTGCTGTCGGTTAATTCAAAGCGGATATTTTTAAACACAACATCTTCAATCTCGCTTTCCGGAATGCCAAATAACAAGATTCCGTTTTCCGCTTTGCAGATAATGTTATTAAAGAATACGTGTCTGATGCTTCCCAGTTTCATTGGTTTATCAATGCCGCGGGCAATAGAAATATGAATCGGCTCGCCGTTTCCCCACCAGTCGCCGGTGCGCAGTCTGGTTTCGATGTACAGATTGTCAAACGTAATATTTTCCAGCGAACCTTCGTCGCGCAAAAAGATGCCGATGCCGCGCGTCGAGTTGGTAATGTTTACGTTGCTGATGTGAATATTCCGAACTGTGTTCTGGTCTAAAAAACCAATGCGGATACCGCTCGAAGCTGATTGCAGATTGCAATTGGTTACCGTTATGTTTTCCGAAATATGCCGCAGATGATCGAAGCCGGGTATTTCAAAATGATGATTGTAGCCTACGAAAACAAGTGCATCATCACCCGTGCGGATGTCGCAATTGGAAACGGTTACATTGGTGCAACTGGTGAAGTCAATGCCATCTGCATTCGGGGCTAACAAATTTGTCCAAAGCCTGATGCCGCTTATGTTTACAGCATCGCAATCGGCAAGGTGCAGGCACCAGAACGGCGAGTTGGTAATAAACACGTCTTTAATGGTTACGCGTTTGCAATGGCTGAAAATGAGCATCTGGTAAGGGCGGTCTTTCGGCACCACCGGACCATCGCCGATGCCACTTGTTACATCGCGGAAATGATCTTTCTGTCTTGTGTATTGCGTGGCTTCCGGCGGCAGCTTCTTGGCTTCATTCATTATAAAAAACGAATCGCCGCTGCCATCAATATTACCTTCGCCGGAGATGGTGATGTTCTCTGCATCGTGCGTATAAAACAAACCCCAGTGAATTTTTTCATACGGTTCGTAATCGCTGAGGTTTGCGCTGCCGCGCAGGATGGCGCCGCTTTCAAGATAAAGATTGATGTTGCTTTTTAAATGCAGCGTGCCGCTGATAAAAGTGCCGGTTGGAACGATTACCGTACCGCCGCCTTTGGCTGCGCAATCATCAATGGTTTGCTGAATGGTTTTGGTGTTAATGGTTTTATCATCTCCAACCGCCCCATACTTTGTAATGTTATATACATCGGTTTGAGCGAAGCTTTGTAACGCAATAACAAAAAAAGTAAGGAATAAAAAAAGTTTCATGTTATCAATTATGTTTTATAAAAAATTCTGTCTTACAACAATGTATTTATTCGTTTAATCACTTCCAGGCAGGCGCGCGCATTGTGATACGGGCATTTCCAGAAACCGGCTTTGTCTTCATTAGGTATCACATTATAACATTCATCAACACCCCAGAACCACTCTCCGTTTTGTTTATCCAAAATATATTGTTTTATAAAACGCCATGCGTTTACAGATTGTTCCAGATAGCTTTCTTCATTAGTAATCTGGTAAGCATTCAAAAAGCCAATCATCGCTTCTGCCTGCGGCCACCAATGCTTTTGTGTAATGAGTTTTTTGTGCTGCGGCTCATATTCATACCACAAACCGCCATCGTTATCAAGCCCTTGCGAAGCTGCAGCAGCAATGGCTATTGCGTTGATCTTGTATTTGCTGATCCATTCTTTGTTGTCAATCATTTCAGCACATTGCAGCAACAGCCATGCGGCTTCAATATCATGCCCGTAAGAGATTACATCCGGCTGTTCGCGCCATTCATCATCAAAAAATAAAATGAGATGATTCGTTTGTTTATGAATGAAGTAATTGTCAAATAGCAGCAGCAGGTTTTCTATCTTTTTTTTCAGGGCTTCTTCCCGCCATATTTTATACAGGTTTGCATACGCTTCAATGATGTGCAGGTGTGTGTTCATCGTCTTTCCGGCATTCGCATCTTTGTCGCTTAAACGCAGGTCCTGAAGATCTGTCCAGTTGCGCGTAAACGCTTCCAGGTAGCCGTTTTTATTTATATCGAAACTATGTTCTTCCATGGTATGATACAGTTCTTTGGCAAACAGTAAGGCAGTCTCATTTTGCGAAGCGGCATAATATTCACTCATGCCATACAATGCGAAAGCAAGTCCATAGATCTGCTTGCGGGTTTCCAGCCTGTTTCCCTCATAATCAACGCTCCAGTAAACGCCACCATATTCGGCATCTCTGAAATGGGCGAGGAGATAATAGAAAGCCATTTCGGCAATTTGCAAATGCTCTTTGTTATGGGTAAACGAATATGCCGCAGAGAATGTCCACAGTATTCTTGCATGAAGAACAACGCCTTTCGGAGCGTATACATCGGGAATGTTTCTGTTGTTTATTTTGCCATAAAACCCGCCGTTGCGTTTATCAACCGTGTGCTGCTGCCAATATTGCAAGATGGAATGCAGTTCCTCTTTCATTTCTTTCTGGTACACCGAAAGCACACTTGGCAGATTGGCGGCGGAAATCATCATAATTATGAGTTATGAATTATAAATGATGAGTTATGAATGCGATTTCAGATTTTGTTTTGATGATGTGCTTATCGTAACCAATCATTTAATATTGTTGTTGCAGCACGGCAGATTTTTTATTGTTGTCGATAATGGAATAAATGGTCTTTACCGTTTCGGCAGAGCGCAAGCCATCCTGCGGATTGTTCATCACATAATCCAACAGTTTTTCAATGGACGAAACTGCAACATGCATGCGCGTATCGGAAGATGCGTAATAGATAAACAAGGTGCCGTCTTCATCTGCAATCCAGCCATTGCTGAACACTACGTTCGACACATCGCCTACTCTTTCTTCGCCTTCCGGTGCAATGAAATAGCCGGCAGGTTTGTGTATCACTTTTGTTATATCATGCAGGTCGGTCATGAACATGTATAGCGTATATCGCAGGCCGGCTGCTGTATTGCGCACACCATGTGCAAGATGCAGCCAGCCTTTGCTGGTTTTTATTGGCGTTGGACCTTGTCCGTTTTTGGCTTCATAAACGGTATGATACATTTTTCTGTCTAATACTTTTTCTTCTGTTATGGTTGCGTTTTCTATGGTGTCAGACAAGCCAAAGCCAATGCCACCACCTTTTCCCGCCTCGATGAAGCTATCCTGCGGGCGTGTGTAAAAACCATATTTGCCATCTACAAATTCGGGATGCAGTACCACATTTCTTTGTTGCGGAGATGGTGTTTTTAAATCTGCCAGCCGTTCCCATTTTATTAAGTCGTGTGTGCGGGCAATACCACATTGTGCAATGGCAGCGCTCTGGTTGCCGGGCGGTGCTTCCGGGTCTCTGCGCTCGGTGCAGAACAAACCGTAAATCCAGCCGTCTTCGTGGCGGGTTAAACGCATATCATACGTGTTGGTATCGGGCACTTCCGTCTCAGGCATCAGCACCGGATAATCCCAGAAAATAAAGTTATCGGTTCCATTATTGCTTTCTGCTACGGCAAAAAACGATTTGCGGTCTATGCCTTCCACGCGGGCAACCAGGCAATATTTATCATTGAATTTTATTGCGCCGGCATTCATTACGGCGTTAATGCCAAAGCGTTCTATCAGAAGCGGATTCGATTCATAATGTAAATCATACCGCCAGGTAAGCGGCGCATGTTGCGCGGTAAGAATGGGATATTTATAGCGGATAAACACACCGTTGCTTTCTTTTATTTCTTCGTTATCGCGAAATACGGTTTCATTGTATTGCTTTTCTAACTCTTCTAAACGTTTAAAAAACTCTTTCATAAATTGTAGTTTCAATAATCATTTAATCTTCCAGCTTGTTCCACCATGTTTTTTTCAAAATCAAAATAATAATGGCAAGTACGATGATGACGATAAACAAAGGCAATCTGAGCCAGAGAACAATGTACATCGGCAGCAGCGTAAGGCAGCATTGCGCAATGATGCCAAGCACAACATTGAACATATCCAGTTTAAATCTTCTGTTTGGCTGAAAGGATGGATTTTCTTCCATCACCAACTGATGAACCGGCTGCCAGAAACCCCAGGGACGAACCGTAGCATAGAACGTTTTCAATATTTCCATGCTTGTCGGCGGTGTTAACAGCGTTCCGACAATACACCCAACGACAGAAATGAGAAACAACAAAGGCCAGTTGTATAAATCCAACTGATAAAATACGCCGGGAAACCACTGTTTGCAATACGGGAAAATAAGCGCCGCCGCAATGCCGCTTGCCATGCCCCAGAAGAAGCCGCTTGCATTAAACCGCCACCAATACCATTTTAAAACATTGGCAGCAATGTAACCGCCATATAAAGCGCCTACAATCCATTGCAAAACACTGTTTATATTTTTTGCAAAAAAGCCAAGTATGATACCGATGATAACAACCAGAGAACCAATGATGTAATTCATCGAAATAATCCTTTTATTATCAGCCCCGGGGTTTACATATTTCAGGTAAATATCGTTCACAATATAAGCTTGCGCAGCGTTTAGCGTGCCTGCAAAAGTGCCCATGAAAGCACCCAGCAAACCGGTGAGCGTAAGCCCCAGAATGCCAACCGGCAGGAAGTTATTGATAGCGCCCGGCAGTATCCTTTCAAAGTCGGTTCCCCCGGCAGGCGATGAGAGATCGAGCTGGTTGTAATAGAGTAATGCTAAAACCGTTAAACCGATAATCATGGAATAGCGGATGGGCAATAGAATGATGGAGACAAATCCCGTCATTTTACTCGCTTCTTTGGGTGAGCGTGTCGAAAGCACTTTCTGCATATCGTAGTTCGGTGCAGGTCCGGCAAGTGATGCAAAGATGCCTTTGAAAACCATCATCATAAAAAAAATGCTGAATAAAGAGAACCCGTCGTCTTCTATTTTTTTGTTTGCATCAGGTATAATTTTAGACCAGTTAAGACCCAGTGTTTTACCGAAAAAAGGCGTGAGCCAGCCATCGGGTACATGTAGCGTTTGCCCCTGTAAGCGGATCACGGCAATTACAGCAATGGAAATACACGCAACCGTCATAATCGCATACTTGATAAAGTCGCCGATAACAATGCTGTGCATACCGCCTAACACGGAATAAAAAGCAGCAAACAGGGTGAATATAATGCCATAAAAATGAGGTACAAATTCGGGCGATACAGTAAATGGAATGTGTGGCTGAATTAGTTGCCAGGGAATGAATATCTCAACAAATTTGCCCAAACCAACGAAGCCATAGGCTAAAAATCCAAAGCAGCCAAGAAGAGCAAAAACAACAACAACATTGTGCGAAGCTGTTACGCCGGGTCCTTTGGTTCCAAAGCGGGTTGCCAGCCATTCGGCACCGGTGGTGGCATTGCTTCTGCGCAGCCATTTGCTTAAAAACATCATCATGAATATCTGGTTGAACACCGGCCACAGCCAGGGTATCCACAAACTCTTCATACCATACACAAAACACAAAGCAACCATCCACATGGTGCCGCTGATGTCGAACATATCAGAAGCATCGCTTAAGCCTAATAAATACCAGGGCAGCGATTTGCCACCCATTAAATAATTGTCTTTGTTGCGGCTTGCTTTTTTTCGCAGCACCAGGCCAACAACCAGCATGCTGATGAGGTAAGTAACAATAATGGTAATGTCAATCCATTGAAGCTTCATGTATAAGAACAATTTTATCGCCGAAAGAATAAAGACCTCACTCCACAATCTTCTTCATTTGTAGAAAGGGTTGGGGTAAGGTCTTACTGATATAATTCTTCTTTGGCAGCATCGCTGGCAAATAAGGTTTTTGGCAGATTGTAAAAGGTTACAAAATCGTCTGCCGACTGCTGTCCTTTGAATGGCACCCAATACTCTTTTTCGCCATTGGCTTTGGCGCCTGCATTTCGCCATGCCAGAGCGTAAGAAATATTATGGTTTTTCAATCCCTGCCACAACACGTTTGTCCACCAGATGCTGTCAGGCACTTCGTTATAGCCAAACTCTGTGAGCGCCGGTATTTTGTTATGCTCTTTTGCAATGGTTTCAATAATAGTGAGGCTTGTGTCCAAATCTTTAATAAATGCTGTATCAGAACCCACTTCTCCTTTCTGATAAATGTCAAAGCCAACAACATCTACATAATCGTCGCCGGGATAGCGTTCCATGTATTCTTCTTTTGTTGAAAAGCGGTCGGTATTGTAAGCATACAGAAGATTATGCAATCCTTTCGTATCGCGCAGATATTGTTCGGTAAACCGGTATAAGCTTATCAATTCATTGGGCGTGCAATGGTTTTTACCCCACCAGAACCAGCTTCCGTTCAGTTCATGAAACGGGCGAAAGATAACCGGAATGGCTTCCCCGTTTTCCCCCGTCAGTCCTTGCATAAAAACGGCAACTTTATCAAGCCATGATTTGTAATAATCATTTTTTTCGCCGCCGGGTAAAATGGCTGTTACCGTGCCGGGAGCCGGTTCCCACGCCGTTTTGCCGGTGTACGGATTGTTGAGATGCCAGCTTATGGTAATGATACTGCCACGTTTATACGCCTGCTGAATGTACTTTTTTGTTTTATCAAACGGAACGCCATCGAGGTCTTTATCCCAATCTAATTCTATTCTTCCTATTTCACAACCCAACACAGCCGGATAGTCGCCGGTTACATCTTTAATATCGCTCCTGCCGTCTTCATACTTCCAGTTTACGCCGTAGGCATAATCGTCCTGATGACCGAACATGATGCCTTTGTCTAAATTCTTTTTCAGATTGCGGTACAGGTTGATTGTTTCTTTTGTTGCTTGCTTATCTGCCGGCAAATCTTTTTGCGAAAAGACCGCCGTTGAAAACAACACCAAAAGCTGCAGCAATATTTTTTTTCTCATACGGCCATTTTCTTTCGTCAAAAGTAGAATTTCAGTATGCTATGATTGTGATATTATTTTATCAATTTATAGAATTGTTTTTATCAGTATTTCATAATTGCGTTTGATTATAAAAATAAAAACTTAATGGTTAATAATTTCAGTACTTATAAAAATAGATTTTTTATAATATCATGTATATATTTAAAAGTGTATTATTTTAGCAAAAAAGAACTCAAAACATGCCTGGTACATTGCTGAGAGAAATTATTCCGCTTACACAAAACGATTGTTTCACTATTTTCTCAAGAGTAAAAGATCATTTTGATTTTCCGCTTCATACGCATGAAGAATTTGAGCTGAATTTTATTATAAAAGCCAAAAATGCCAAGCGCATCATTGGCGATCACATTGCTGAAATAGATGATCTGGACCTGGTATTGGTTGGTCCAAATCTGCAGCACGGCTGGTTTACGCACAAGTGCGACAGTAAAGAAATTCGCGAGATTACCATACAGTTTCATAAAGATTTGTTTGATGAAAAATTTCTGCGCCGCAACCAGATGAGCTTTATCAAAGGCATGTTTGAAAAATCGCTGCGCGGTCTTCTTTTTTCTAAGGAAACGGCGCAAAGCATCATGCCGCGTATTATAGATTTAACAAAAAAACACGGCTTCGATTCGGTGCTGGAACTGATGTCCGTTTTGCACGATTTATCCATTTCACGAAATATTAAAGTGCTGTCGGATTCTACGTTTACCAACATCGAAACCTTGTCTTACAACAGCCGCCGCGTAGAGAAAGTAATGGAATATCTGAACCGGCATTTCGATAAAACCATTACGCTTGCCGAAGTAGCGAAAATTGCGGCGATGAGCGAGGTGGCATTCAGCCGTTTTTTTAAAGCCCGCACCGGCAATACGTTTATAGATACGTTGAACGATATACGTTTGGGTCATGCGTCGCGCACGCTGATAGAAACCACCAACAGCATTACCGAGATTGCGTTTAAGTGCGGCTTCAACAACATTTCCAACTTCAACCGCATTTTTAAAAAACGAAAAAATTGCACGCCGAAAGAGTTTCGCGAAGCGTATGCCGATTCGGGTGTACGAAGCTTTATCTGAATAATTTCGGTTGCGAAACACAAAGAAAATATTATGCAAATAGCTGTGAGAAACGTTGTGCATCAGCGTGTTTGCGGCTCAGTTGTTTATGATTGCGGTAGTTATCTCTCCGGAAGCGGATTTTGAAATTTTCCTACTTTCATCATCTCTTTTACAATGGCAATAAATTGCCTGCGATCAACATTTCCGGGGCAGCAATTTTCAAAAAACTCCGGCGCATAATAAGTGGTGGTATGGATGTTTTGCGGCGTGGCAACACTCAATGTCCACGTTTCGGCATCAGTAATATTACAGTCGTTTTTACCATTACAAAAATCTCCTTCATCACCATTTGTCTTCCATAATGCTGATGATTCGTATAATTTCTTTATTGTCTGGGCAGATGAATCAGATACATTCAGCGATGCTACTTCTGTTTTTGCGTCAGATGAAGGTGGCAGCTTTGATTGATAAGAATAGAATTTCCAGCTATTGTTTTTACATGCCAAAATATAATAAGTTCCTTTTCTTGTCCAGGCATAATTGAGCGAAGCAAATGCAATTGTGAGATCGTTATCTTCTTGCAATTTTTTCAGTTGCGGATTCTTGATTTCTGTATCTGCTGTACTGCTGTTGATGTTTTTTAGTAAGGTATCTTTTATACTTGTATGCGTTGTTTGCACGATGTTTTTATGGATGCCGCAGGATACGTTGATTATAAAAAGAAAAAATAAAGCAGATATTAATTTCAACATATTTCAACGTTCAGGTTAAAAGCATAGATAAATAAGAACAGTAAACCAAATACGGGAATTTTAAGATTGATCATGCCAGAAAACAAGTAAATATATTATTTGCTTTTGAAAGGAATGCAGCAGAATAACGCGTAATATTGTCATCCTAAATGCTAACGATAAGAATTGCTGACTTAATGTAACTTGTCTGTTTCTTCTTTACGAACATCCTCAGAATATTGTCTTTATGTTTTGTTTTAAAACAAGGAACACACGAATAATCATATAAAATTCATATTGTTAGCATGAAATGATGATTGCCATTTCAAAAAGACATTCGTTCCGAATTCCATATCTAAAACCGCTTGCCATGCACCGCGTTAACTTATATCCAAAATAGACCTGTTCTGTCTGCAACTCAATTTTTTTCACAACCCGAAACAGAATTAATGGTGTAAAATAATGAATGAAAATTATGAATACGAGCTATAACAAAAATGGAATCATAAGAACCGATTTGCGAAAGGAAAAATTATCAGCAGCCGGTACAAAACGTTTTTACAGGTTTGTTTTCGCTCTGTTTTGTTTGCTTTGTTTTTTACCGGCAAAAAACAAGGCAGCCGATGTGTCCGCTGCTGTTATAACAGGTAAAGTTACAGGTGAAGCAGGATCGCCTTTACCGGGTGTGTCGGTGCAGATAAAGGGCACAACGCGTGGTACAACAACCAACGATCAGGGAACTTTTTCCATTGAAGCTGCCTCAACAGAAACATTGGTTTTTAGTTATATCGGATACACATCGCAGGAATTAATTGTTGGAAACAACACGAATATCAATGTAGCGCTTATTAGCGCCGGGCAGGATCTGCAACAAGTTGTAGTAGTAGGTTATGGCACACAGCGAAAGAGCGATCTTACAGGTTCCATTGCCAGCGTAAAAGGCTCCGAACTGGCAAGGCAGCCGGTACTTACGGCTACCCAGGCGGTGCAGGGGCGAGTGGCCGGTGTTCAGATTATTAATTCAGGACAGCCAAACTCTTTGCCCATCGTGCGGGTAAGAGGCACCGGAACTATGCTTGGCGGTGCAAATCCGTTATATGTGGTAGATGGTGTAATAACGGAAGATATCCGGAACATAAACTCTGCAGATATTGTTTCGCTTGATATTCTAAAAGATGCTTCCGCTACAGCTATCTATGGCATGCGCGCGGCAAATGGTGTTTTAATTATTACTACGAAAAAAGGTCGCTCTGGAAAAATGGTTATTGCCTACGATGCCAATGTGGGTATAAAAGAAGCCACAAAATTGGTGAACATGGCTGGCCCTAACCAGTATGCCAACTACATTAACGAAGCCAGCATTTATTACGGAACAGGAGATAGCACCATAACAAGCGCTTTGCTTGCTGCCGGTGGTAATACCGATTGGTTTGATGCCATATTGAAAAGAGGCTTTCAGCAAAATCACAACATATCTATTTCGGGCGGCAGCGATAAAGCCACTTACTTTTTCAGCGCGGGATATTTGACGGATGAAGGGATTGTGCAAACCAACCGGTTCGACCGCATTACACTGCGTTCGAACAATGAATACAATGTTTCAAAAGCCATCAAATTGTCTTCTCTTATTTCTTACTCGCGCGCCAACCTGCGTGATGTAGATTTAAACGCGTTTAATATCGCTTACCGTGCGGCGCCTTATGTGCCTGCCGGGATAGATGGCAAATATGGCAACACTTCTATTTCAAATAATGTGGGTAACCCTTTATTAGACTTAGATAAAACAAACAATACAAGTTTGGACAACCGTTTTCAAAGCACATTTGCAATAGATATAAAACCAATTTCCTGGTTAACATTCCGCAGCAGCTATGGAATTGATTTAGACTTTTATAAAAATATCAATTATGGTTATCAATACGATAATGCAGGCGACAACTCGGTATTTATTACCAATGGCGGCAACCAGCTAAGAGCAAACAGTTCGCTGGGTGTTACCAATAACGATGCTACCAAATGGGTTTGGGACAATACACTGACCGCCATTAAATCTTTTGGTAAGCACAACATCAATTTTTTGATTGGTACAACCTCCGAGAAATACAGGTTTAATTCGTTGAGCGGAACAAGAATCGGCGTTCCTGCCAATAAAGATCAGTGGTATTTAGGCGCAGGCTCAACGGTAGGGCAAACCAACGATAATACGGGCGATAAATGGAGCCGCAATTCATACATCAGCCGGTTAAATTATAATTTCGACAGCCGCTATCTCCTGACCGCTACGTTTCGGGCAGATGGCACATCGCGTTTTTCTTCCGACAATCGCTGGGGATATTTTCCGTCTGTAGGCTTAGGCTGGAACATTGCCAGAGAAAATTTTATGGCAAACCAAAAAACATTTACCACGCTTAAACTACGCGGCAGCTACGGGCAGGTTGGGAACGATCAGATACCTACTTCTACCTATCTTCCGTTGGCAACGGTTAATGTGCCATATTTCTTCGACCAGGCAAGCAATCAGTTCCTTGGCATCTCTTTCAATCAACTGTCTAACCGCAACGTAAAATGGGAAATCACAGATGAGTATGATGCTGGATTAGACTTTGGTTTTTTGAGAAACAAATTAACCGGTACGCTGGATTTTTATCATAAGAAAACAAAAGATGCGCTTGTCTATGTGAACATTCCCGGCATTCTCGGCGATCAGGACAATCAATATATTACCAATGCGGCTTCCTTTGAAAATAAAGGGGTTGAATTTTCTTTAAACTGGAGTGATAACATCAATAAAGACTGGAGCTATAATATAAATGCCAACATTGCTTACAACCACAATGAAGTAATTGGGTTAAATGGCGGACAGGCTTTATTTGGCGGCAACATTGGCGGCAGTCAGGGCTTCGTTACCAAATCTGATAACGGTCAGCCGATCGGCAGCTTCTTTTTGTTGCAGACCGATGGCATTTTTCAGAATGCGGATGAGATTGCCGGTTCGGCTCAGAAAGATGCGCGCCCCGGCGATCTGCGTTATAAAGATATCAGCGGACCAGACGGAAAACCCGACGGAGCAATTACAGCAGATGACAGGGCTTTTAGCGGTTCTTATCAACCCAAAATTACCTTCGGTTTAAACGGCGGTGTTAGTTTTCAGGCATTCGATGTAAGCTTTAACACGTATGGCACAGCAGGCGGTAAAATTTATAACGGAAAAAAAGCCGCCCGCGCGGATACTCGTGATAACATAGAAACGAGCGTTGCCAAAAACAGGTGGACACCCAACAACACAAATACAGGCGTACCGAGAGCTAACCTGAACCAGTTGCAGGCTTCTACTTATTTTTTGGAAAAAGGGGATTTTTACAGAATCAATAACCTGACGATTGGCTATGCCATTCCTGCCGGGGCATTAAAAAATCTCAAGATAACCAATCTGAGGGTATATGTAACCGCTCAAAACCTGGCGACAATCACAGGTTATTCAGGCTTTACACCGGAAATACTTCCTTTTCAGAGTGATGCCACCAACCCAGGCGTACTAAATTCAGGTATCGAAACAAGGGCATACCCTACAACCAGAACATTTGCATTTGGTGTTAATGTAGGTTTTTAATCCATCGTAAATAACGATTATCATGTATCAAAAATATAAAGTTGTTTTTTCTATTGTTGTTCTATCAGCTATGATAGCAACGTTTGGCTGCAGTAAAAAATTTCTGGATATTAACCCGCAGGGACAGCTTACCGAAGAGCAGGTTTTGGTTGATCCGAATGCGGCGCGAAACTTAGTAACCGGCGTTTATAACACATTATACTTAGGTGGTTTTGGACCAACAACAGTTGGTTTCTTGTATGTGCTTGCTACCGAACTTGCTTCTGATGACGGCGACAAAGGCAGTACGCCGAGCGATGGTCAGGTTGACTTTGGTTCAATTGATGATTTTACGGTAAACGCCAATGATTTTGTATTTAATAATTTATGGCAGGGGTATTACCAGGGTATTTCAAAAGCCAACCGAGCCATAGACCAGTTGAATGCGGCCACATTTGATTCTACCACCAGAAACCGTTTAATTGGGGAAACCAGATTCATTCGCGGTTTATATTACTTCAATCTTGTGCGTTTGTTCGGCGGCGTTCCTAAAATTACAAGAACACCTGAGGCATCTGAGTTTAACAGCGATTCGTTTCAAACCAGAGCCAGTCAGAAAGAAATTTACCAGGTTATCACAGAAGACTTTCAGTATGCGGTTGACCATTTACCCGAAAAGGGAGACGCCAACAGCGAAATAGGCAGAGCTACCAAAGGTGCTGCGCAAAGCTTTTTGGCTAAAGTGTATTTGTATCAAAAAGAATATCAGAAGGCATACGATTTATCTCTCGCGGTAATACAATCCAACAAATATTCGCTGGTGCCGTATCCTTATTACGGCGTTATTTTCAGAGAGCATCCGCAGGACGGTGTTGGCGGAAATAACAACACAGAATCTATCTTTGAAGTAGAAACCGGTGTGAATGCAAAGGAAGATGCTGTCAGCCCTTTATTCAGTAACGGGCAAGGCGCACGCTCCAAAGGTGGCTGGAACGATTTGGGATTCGGATTTAACAACCCGACTCAAGACCTCGCAAATGCCTATGAACCCAGCGATTCTACGCGCAGAAACGGAACCATTATCTTTATCAATCCAACGGCGGCTCCGCCTGCTGTCAGCGCCGGAACAGTTCTGTGGGATGGTTTCCGTATCCCTTCTCAGGATTCGGTAGAGAACCAACGTTACAGCTATAAAGCTTATCACAGCCCCATTGCAGAGTCTGAACAAACGAGTAATAACAAAGACAAAAAACCAAAGAATATTCGGTTAATGCGGTATGCAGAAGTATTATTAATTAATGCAGAAGCGGCTGCGCAATCAGGTAATACGGGGCAGGCGCTAACTGATCTGCAGCAGATTCGCACCCGCGCCGGTTTAACCACCACGACAGCTACCATTGACGACATTTGGAAAGAAAGAAGAGTAGAACTGGCAATGGAGCAGGACCGCTTCTTCGATTTGGTTCGGCAAGGACGCGCCGGCGCAATATTACGGGCACAGGGAAAAGCATTTACAGATGGTAAAAACGAAGTGTTTCCTATACCACAGGCGCAAATAGATTTAAGCGGTGGCAGACTGATACAAAACAATGGCTATTAAAATTTAATTCTTTTGTTTATGAAAAAAAATATGAAATACGCAGTGATGATGTTGCTCCTGATGGCAACGGCTTGTACAAAAGTGCAGAACGATGATGATTATAAAGTGGGCGATCCGCCGCCGATCGGCGATTTTACCAACTCTGATGACATTGAAGCAGGCAATCTTATGGTTCATCTTAGTTTTGACGGAACAATAGATGATGCGAAAGGCACTTTAACGGGTGGCAAAACAAACGGGAACACTTCTTTTGTTGCAGGCAGAAAAGGCGAAGCTTATCAGGGTTCAACGGATGGATTTATATCCTATGCTAACCCCGGAGCGGTGGCCAATTTAACCAGCTTCACGGTTGCTTTCTGGCTCAATACACAAAAGCACGATGGTGGCGCACAGGGCGTATTTTCCTTGTCGAAAGAAGATGGTTCTTTCTGGGGAAACTTCTTTTCTATAATAGAAGGCAATACCGGTACGAGTAATAAGATGCAGATTAAATTGCATTTTGAAAAAAACACAACCCCGCCGGTTGCCAACACTGAGCAATGGATTGATCCGCCGCTTGCATTTCGCCCCGATGATATGTACGGAGCATGGCGGCATGTTGTTTATACGTATGATGAAGCTACATCAAAACTGCAGATGTACATCAATGGTTCTAAGTTCAATTTGCCTGATGACCCAAACGGCACCGGCGATAATACAGATGTAGTTGACCGGAAATCTTCCGGCGATGCGGCAACCGGTGTGCCATTGGGTACTGTTGCTTTTAAAGATGCCAATGCTTTTGTAATTGGAGGGTACCAAAATCATTTGGGCACGCCTTACAATGGTCTTGAAGTGTGGATGCTGAATTATACCGGTAAATTGGATGAATTCAGAATTTATGATAAAGCCATCAGCAGCCAGGAAGCCAATGCTTTGTATCAATTGGAAAGACAGGGCAGATGATGTTTATTTAAATTACGTTTTAAAGAAGGTTGTGAAAGCAACCTTTTTCTTTTGATAAAAAAATGTATAAGTTCTTAATAGTCCGAATCTCAATCAGTGATAAAGTTTCAATTATCGGGTATGATGAAAAAAGTGTGTGAGTTCTTAACAGCCATATCTATACTCCACATCTAAATATTAATTCTCCTATTTTCGCACTCCCAAAAAAGTTTCCATTCATGAAATTATTGCTGCAGCGACCTGTTGCTTTTATTGATCTTGAAACCACGGGCATCAACCTGGTTACCGATAAGATTGTGGAGATTGCCATCATTAAAATTCTGCCCAATGCTACAAGACAAATAAAGCGCAAACTGGTAAACCCGCAAATGCCCATTCCGCAAAGCGTAACAGACATTCACGGCATAACCGATGACATGGTGGCGAATGCGCCTGCATTCAAACAAATTGCCAATGAGGTAAAGCAGTTTTTAGATGGCTGCGATATTGGCGGCTACAACAGCAACCGCTTTGATATTCCCATGCTGATAGAAGAATTTTTACGCTGCAATTTATCGTTCAGTATGGAAGGCAGAAAGCTGATTGATGTACAGAAAATTTTTCATCAGATGGAACAGCGTACATTAAGCGCGGCATATAAGTTTTACTGCCAGAAAGAACTGATAGGTGCGCATGGCGCCGAAGCAGATGCGACTGCCACGTATGAAATATTGGAAGCGCAGATAGAACGTTACCCGGTTTTGGGCAACACTACAGAAACCATTTGCAAAATATGCGGGGAAGATGATACCATAGATTTCTCGCGGCGTTTGATTCGCATAAACGGTGTGGAAACCTATAACTTCGGCAAGCACAAAGGAAAAGCCATTACTGAAGTGATGAAAACCGAACCGCAATATTACGACTGGGTGATGCGCGGTGAATTTACCTTGCACACCAAACAAAAGCTAACCGAAATTGTAAACCGAACATTGCTAAAAAAACTATAAAGAAAATTATTTCGGTCAACAATTTCTGTTCGCGTTTTTTTTAATTGTATTTTGCTTTATTAAACTTTTGTTGCTTTGACTGTAAAGAAACTCATTATTATTCCTACTTACAATGAGAAGGATAACATTGCCGCCATTCTTGCAGCCGTGTTTTCTTTACAGCAGCATTTTCATGTATTGGTGATTGATGATGGCTCGCCCGATGGTACGGCTCAGATTGTAAAAAGCCTGATGGTTCAGCATGAAGCCTGCCTGTTTCTGGAAGAGCGCAAAGGCAAGCTGGGCTTGGGTACGGCATACATTCACGGCTTCAGATGGGCACTGGCAAACGGCTACGATTACATTTTTGAAATGGATGCCGATTTCTCGCACGATGTAAAAGATTTAGACAGATTATATACCGCCTGCCGCACCGGCGCCGATGTTGCCATTGGCAGTCGCTACGTAAAAAACGGCAGGATAGAAAATTGGCCGCTATCGCGTCATATTTATTCAAGAGGCGGCGCATTATATACCAAACTTATTACCTGGATGCCAGTAAACGACCCAACAGCAGGCTTTGTTTGCTACACCAGAAAAGTAATTGACACCATTAATTTCGACGAGATAAAATTTGTGGGTTACGCCTTTCAGGTTGAGATGAAATTTGCCGCCTGGAAACTTGGTTTTCGTATCGCTGAAGTTGCCATCGTGTTTCGCGACCGGAAATTTGGCGTCAGTAAAATGTCGAAGGGCATTTTAAAAGAAGGCATTTTAGGCGTTTTAAAAATTCAATGGCAGAGCATGTTTAAAAACTACCGCAAAAAAGTAGGAACCAAAATTATTTCTTCGCCACAGCAGATAAGCGTTACCAGCAACCTGTAAAACAGGTTTCGTTTAGCAATCTCGTTTCTTTTATTGGCTTTGCCGAAAATTTAATATCTCTTCACAAGAATCTCTTAGCTTTTTTAAATTCATCAGATCAGGTTTTTTATTGCCTTGTATTTTCTTATTTGATTTATAAAAAGCCAGCTAAGCATAAGCGATCCGAAAAACACAATCAGAAATTTAAAAATAAGGGGAATTGTATTATTGAGTAACGCAAACTGAAGCCATGTAACAAAAACATAGTGAATTAGGTAAATGCCATACGCATTGGCAGAAAGACTGCTCCAGCCGGGATGTTGATGTTTTGTTTTCGAATTGAAGAAGGCAATAAATGCAAAGCTGCTGCTGAGGCAGCTTGCCACAAAACATAAATCGAAAATAAACCACGCTCCGGTTGCGCTTACATGAAAAAGCTGTAATAAATCTGCCCCATAAAAAGTTGCCCATTCTACCAGGAGATAACTGATTATACAAAGCAGTGCCCAAAACTGCCATCGGATAGCAAGTAACCTTTTGTTGACAAACAACGCATGTTCCCAATCGCCGCTTCCCAAACAAACGCCAAAAAGAAAAAATAACAGGTAAAGGAAAAAGCGGTTAACCTGAAAATCGAATGGACCAAATCCTGTCCACGTATATTGACCAACGGCGAGACTTATGGGTATAAATGCAAGACAAGCAAAGGCAAAACAAATAAAAACAAACAGAAGCGGTTTTTTAGCCATGTTACTGATAACATGAAAAACTGTTTTGTAAAATGTAACCGGAATGAATGCTGCGATAAGGTTAAACAACAATAGCAGCCAGATAAACCAGGGTGGCCCAACCGGCCACTGCTGAGTAAAAAGATAATCAGTAATGAAACCAGCCACAGTAAACTGATGATGCGCCAGGTAAAAAGACGGAACGTATGCAATGGGAATAATGAAAGTTACGGCGATCAAAAAAGGCAGCCCGAGCCGCTTGCTTCTGTCAGACAAAAAATGCATTGTTCCTTTTTTTACGATTGCATTATAAACAAACAAACCGCTGATGAAATACATAAGCGACATAAAAAAGATATCATTGAAATTTTCAAAAATATCCATGCCAATCCATCTTGCATTATCAACTACAGGCGCGGTAGAATTGATGTAAATATCTTTATCGAAGTAGGCAAAAGTTGTGTAAGCAAGCGATGCGTGATGTGCCACTACCAAAACGGTAACAAATGAGCGCAGATAATCTATCCAGATATTTCGTTGAAATGTGATGGCCATGATGAGATTTGTGTAGCGCAAAAACGAACGGAAGAAGAGTTTGTTACAGGCAGCATAATCATTGTGAAAAGGCAACTGATGGGATTTACTACAAAGTTCATCAATCTAAACCATAAGTCAGCGTCTTGTTTATCATGAAAAAAAGCCGGCTTAAAGATTGAAACCCTTGCTGGTATTGAATTACAGCTAATGATTATTACTTCGGCAACCTGTTTGACAACCCGTTCTTATTGCGTTGGTATCAGAATGATACTATCAGGTGCTGATGTATTTTCCTGCCTTCTTTTACCACAATGTCTATGGTTTCCTGAATGTCTTTTGCTGAGGTTCTGAAATTAACAATGCAGCATCGCAAGCAATATTTTTCATTCACTACCGCATTCGATAAAAAAACTTCTCCCTGTTGCTGCAATTGGTTTAGTAACGTTTCGTTTAGTTTGTTTACATACGCTTCATTGTTTTCAATGCTTTCATTGTGTAACGGAACATATCTGAATGTGGTGATGCTGAGATGTTGCGTAATGGCTTCCAGTTCTGCGTGATTGTCGGCCAATCCGAATAGCAGTTTTGCCAGCTCTATATCATCGCCAATCATTTTTTCGTAACCGCTTCTGCCAACCTGTTGCAGCGCCATCCATACTTTCAACGCCCGGAAGCCGCGCGAATTTTGCAAGCCATACTCGTAATAATTCAGGGTAGAAGGTTCATCGGTATTGCCGCTGCCGAAGTTATAATAAACCGGATGCGAGCTATATGTTTCAAGTAAATGGTTTGGATTTTTTACCAGCGTGCAACCTGCTTCCAGCGGACTGTAGAGCCACTTGTGCGGATCGAGCGCAATGGAATCGGCTTCTTCAATACCGGTAAACAATGTTTTAAGGGCAGGTACAACAGCAGCCGGAATGCCATACGCGCCATCAACATGAAACCATAAATCATAATGTCTGCAAATGGCGGCAATGCCTTTCAGATCATCTACCGCGCCGGTGCTTACATCTCCTGCGGTGCCAATTGCCATCAGTGGTGTATAACCGTTTTGAATATCGTATTGTATAGTTTGTTCCAGTGCGTGATTGTCCATTTTATTATCGGCATCAGTTTGTATCCAGCGAATTGCTTTTGTGCCGATGCCAAACAAAACCGCCGCTTTTTCTATCCATGTATGCGTGGTTTTCGGGCAATAAACCACCAGTTTTTGCGAAGCGTTTGCAATGCCGTCTTCTTTTATGCTTTTCGGCGCCTTGCTGCTTCTTGCCGCAAGAAATGCGGTAAAATTTGCCATATTGCCGCCGCTTACCAGTATGCCGCCATAAGAAGAACTGACGCCGATTAACTCTGCCAGCCATTGCACCGTTTGCTTTTCAATCTCAGTTGCCATCGGGCTTAGTATGTTAGCACCAACATTCGGGTTTACGGAAGCTGCCAACAAATCTGCCAATGCGCCTATGGGCGCCGGTGAAGACGTGATGTATCCAAAAAATTTCGGATGTCCGTTCAGCAGAGAATGATTGAACAATAAGTTTGTTACGTTGGTAAACAATTCCTCCGCAGGCAAACCATTTTCCGGCAGCGATGCATTGCCAAGAACCGCCTGCAACTGTTTGGGCGATTCTCCGGTTGTAACGGGCTTTTCTGCAATGCCGTCTAAAAAACCGGCAATTGAATCTATGAGCTGATAGCCTATTTTCTTAAATTCTTCTTTGTTAATGTCAATGGGGGATATACGAAGGTTTGCCATGGCAAATTTGTTTATGACTTATTCCAAAATGGAAGGTAAGAACTAATGCCTGAGTAGTGTAATGTTGCCCGAACAAAAGGAGATAAATTCGTAGCGGCGGAACAAACAATCGTAAGCCGGTATTACAAATTCATATATCACCAGTCGTAATTTATGGCAATTTGAAAACCGGTCTGGCAAGTTGTTTCATAAGAAAATTTTGCAATTGTCATTTGCACTTTACTTTTGCTTTTTTTATGAAGCAGGCAAATTTATTACTCGCATCACTTTTACTGATAACCATTGCGAATGCACAAACCAACCGCTGGATAAAGGGAATGTACCTGCAATGGGGTTACAATACGGAAGCCTACACCAGAAGCAACATTCATTTTACAATGCGGAATGGCGATAACTTTACCTTGCATCGTGCCAAAGCGCACGACAAAAGAGACTGGAACGACATTATAAAGGAACCCACCGAAATCAGCATTCCGCAATACAATTACCGCATTGGTTTTTATCTTGACAAGCAACATGCAAAAGCCATCGAGATCAATTTCGATCATGCTAAATATGTTGTTACAGACGGGCAAACTGTGCACGTAACGGGCAATATAGATAAGCTGCCTGTGAATGGCGACAGTGTGCTGAACCCGGAAACGTTTTTGCATTTTGAGCATACCGACGGCGCCAACTGGCTCAATATTAACTTTGTGAGGCAATACGTGCTCCGCAATACAAATTCGGGCAAACGACCATTGCTTACATATTTGTGGAAAGCCGGAGCGGGCATCAATATACCGCGCACCGATTTTACATGGCGCGGCAGCCGGATGAACAATAATTTTCATGTAGCGGGTTATAACATAGATGCAGAAGCCAATCTTCGCTTTTATCCGTTCCGGAATTTCTTTCTTGAGCTCACCGGCAAAACAGGTTATGTCAGGTATATTGATGCGCTGGCAGATACAAAACAAACATCGGGCAACCGGGCTTCGCACGGTATTGGTTTTATTGAAGCCGTTGGCTTGTTTGGCTACGATATCAATTTTTAAAATCTGCCTTTATTATTTCTTATTGTTGAAACAATCGCAATAAAATAAAACCGATTTGCCATTTACAATACGGTACTGCTATTGTTTTGATAGCTCAGTTTTTTTATTATTTCAATTGCGCCTGTTATCTAAATAAGAAGGAAAATGGCGAATGTGAAATTCTCATCTCTCGCATCGCAAATTTT
The DNA here is from genome assembly GCA_965219515.1 of Ilyomonas sp. Taxonomy (GTDB): domain Bacteria; phylum Bacteroidota; class Bacteroidia; order Chitinophagales; family Chitinophagaceae; genus Ilyomonas. Next base: position 2,611,431 of record OZ244776.1, on the reverse strand, counting down.
ACACTGACGCAAAACCATACTTTTTGCAATTGCAGTTTTACATAGAATGTTAAAAGATGGCTGAATCACCCTTTTCCGGCAAGGTTTTTACAACTTAAAATTTTGAAAACAAAAATATTATTTTATGGATAACAGAGCGAAAATGGAAGCAATGGATAAAATGCTTCGCGAACTGGAAGATTTAAAAAACAGCCAGACATCCGTATTGAAAAAAGTAACACAGATAGAAGCCGATAATATGAATGCAAATGTTGCTTTATTAGATCAGGAACTGCCCGATGTACATGAACATGCTGATGCAACCGTTGAAACGGTAACGCAACTGATGGAAAAATTGCAGGCGCACAGAGATGAGTTTGTAAAAAAATACAATCTTGATACTATTGAAGAAACAGCTTCATAAAAGCTATAATCAACAGTGATTAAACAGCCGGTTATTGCAACCGGCTGTTTTTTTTATCATTTTGCTAAATGCGTTATTACCCACAATGCTTTAAACTTGCAAAAAAATTACACTTTTATGAAAAAAATGATAATGAACACAATGTTGTGTTTTGCTCTTCTTATTGCTTTGAAAGCAGCAGCGCAGCCAACGCCTAACATCAGCGATACTGCAAAAAGACCTGCAATTGCCAGCCCCCGCGACAGCATTGTAACTACTACATCAAACGGTACTGTCATTACCATGACGTATGGCAGTCCGGCTATCAAGGGGCGAACTATCGGTCAGCAATTGGAGCCGCACGAAGATTCTATCTGGCGCGCCGGTGCCAATGAAGCCACAACGTTTGAAGTAAACAAGGACGTTATGATAGAAGGTAAAAAGCTGCCTGCCGGCAGATACGCTTTGTTTACAAAAAAACATGGCAACGAATGGACATTCATATTCAATAGAACATGGAATACCTGGGGCGCTTACAGCTATAAGGAAAACATGGCGCAGGATGCCTTGCAGGTAAAAGCGATGCAAATGAAAGGCGATTCTTACAACGAGCGTTTGAAATACATGTTAGGCAGCGACGGCAAAGTGCAACTTTTATGGGGAAATATGGATGTGGCGTTTAACGTAAAATAAAATCAGATTCATTTCTAAATAGAAGCGGCAGACTTTGTAAAGTCTGCCGCTTTTTTTATATGTCTGTCATTAACTGATTTCTATGTTTATCTTAATGTGCCTTATTATTTCATAAGAACCGAAACGAAGGATCTGAAATTTTCGCCTCTCGCATTTCATGTTTCATCGTAAATGATTGAATCTAAATAATTATTGCTTGCCCGGCGCATTCTCAAAAATGATTTCGGGTATTTCTGTTTTATCTTTTTTGCGGGCTTCCGGTTTTAACGTAGCCGCTAATTGAATGGCAGCATACGCATTTAAAAAACCGCCACTGCTGCATAGGTTGCTCATCGAGCATAAACTGCCATTAGAACCCGGAACGGTGATTTTTACCGAATCCGGCGCCTGCGAAGCCGATTTTTCAATGGCATATTTCACCTGTTGGGCAGACAAGCCGGGATAATAAGAGCGAATGAGCGCAGCCACGCCTGCCACCACCGGCGATGCCATGCTGGTGCCCTGCAGAAAGCCGTAATCACCACCACCGGGTAGCGTGGAATATATTTTGGTGCCTGGCGCAAATACATCCACATCTTTCGGTCCGTAATTGCTGAACGATGCAATCAGCTCGCCGTTGCCAATGTGCGTATCGCTGCTGGCGCCAACGGTTATAAAATTAGATGCGGTAGTTTTAAATTCAATCAGGTTAGGATTGGGGTAATTGTCTGTTGTATCTACATCTTCCGCTTCGTTGCCTGCGGCATGAACAATTAAAACATCTTTGGCTTCGGCATAATGCACGGCTTCATCAACCCATTTTTTCTCCGGCGAATAGCCTTTGCCAAAACTCATGTTAATCACTTTAGCGCCGTTATCCACGGCATATTTAATAGCCAGCGCAATATCTTTATCGTACTCATCGCCTTCCGGAACGGCGCGTATCATCATCACTTTCACATCATCTGCCACGCCCTGCACGCCAAGATTATTATCGCGCTGCGCAGCAATGATGCCAGTAACATGCGTGCCGTGCATGGGCGCGCCGCCCATTACATCGGGGTTTCCGTAATACCGGTCGTTGATATCGTAGTAATCGTCTTTTATGATAGAATCGCGGTAGCGCGGCGGCGTGGTGGTAAGCGCGTTAACGGTTTGCTTTTTACTGTCCAATTCGTTTTGAATCTCTTTCAACAGCGTGGTATTTTTCATATCGTCGTCCACATTCACCAGCTTTATAAAAGTAAGATAAGCCAGTTTTGCCTGTTTGCCTTCATTTGTAGCGGGCGTTATTTTCTCCAGATCAGACGCCGTAAATTCGGTTTCACCGGTTTCTTTCTGCAAAACGGCATCATTCTTTTTCAGCACCTTCATCGCCATTTCTATCATGCTTAGCTCCATCTGGTCCTGGCTGCTGGGTTGCATAGCCTGCGCGGCTTTCAGCCAGGTTTTATATTCTTCTTTTTCAAACTGGCTAAGCGTAGTGGTATCTATGTTTTTATCGGCAAAGCGATCTTTAAAATCATAATAAACGCGCGTTCTTTCATCAATGTCTTTGGTAAGATTATCTCCGTTTTTATTGCCGAGAAAATTCCATCCATATACATCATCCACATAACCGTTATGGTCGTCGTCAATGCCATTGCCTGCAATCTCCTTCGGGTTGCGCCACAAAATATTTTTAAGGTCTTCATGCGTGGTATCTACGCCCGAATCAATGACGGCAACAATGGTTTCCTTTGGTTTTTTTCCCTGTAAAAAACGGTACGTCTGCGTAAGGCTGATGCCGTTATAGCCATCTGTTTTCGGGTCGAGGTATTGCCAGCCTTTCAGGTCTGTTTGCTGCGCAAGCACAGCAAAATGGCTAACAAGAAGAAAAGGAATAAAGGCAAAAGAAAACTTCATGTGTAAAAAAGAATTAGACATACAAATTTGATGTATAAAAGGTAGTTAAACAGGATGAAAGGGCTGATTTATGAAATTATTATGTGTAAAAAATGTTACACGAAATACATTGTGCTGCTGAAAAAACTCCTTTAATATTTTATGCGCAATCTTTTCTCTTTCCTGTCGCTGCTTATTCATTTCGGGCTTTCCTGTATGGCATTTACGGCATGGCTTGCCATAACAGAATCCGGTGCATGAAGCAGTGTGATGTTGTGTGTTGATCCTGTTTTATCAAATGAAAATTCAAATTCAATATTACCGGTCAGTTGGGCGGTATCTGCAAAAGTGGTTGTATCTTTTTTGCCAAGCTTATCAAACAAATAAGTCTGAAACCATTGCCATCCGCCTTCGGGCTTGATGACCGAGGTATCAGTTATTTTTTTATTCTGTCTGCCGATGTTTATCACTTTAATTTTAGATAAACCAAAAGGCATATCGTTATTTGTTGTCAGCGTATGTTCGGGAGATAATGAAACGAAGCGCGATGCATAGCCGGTTACCATATTTTCCATCGTATAATTATCAGCTAATAAATCTGTTATTCTTGTTAAAAAAGGCGATTGCCTGTTTGCTGTTTTTTATTTGTCGGTATGGGCAGAAGTATCGCTTTGCAACGGAATAACAGAAATTCGGTTCTTTGACTGTAACATGGCTTGCCTGCTTCCTATCTTATTTTTACCAACCATTGTATTTTTTCTTTTTAATGATGGATGTTCAGGTAACCGGGCGGTGAATGAATCATGCAATGACTGCATTTTATATACCGCGCTTCGGTAACGGCGGTATCTTTTTTTATTTCATCATTTGCTAATCACGCGATGATTTTATCTTCGGATTTCGTGTTAAAAATGATGCTTACACTTACAACAGCAACAACAGAAGCCGTTATCAGCCAGGCATAATTTTTCTTTTTCGGTAAATGAATCACCGTTGCTTCCTGCTTTTTATTTTGCACGGCGACTCTTATTGCGGTCAAATGTTTTTCTGTGATTTATTTTTTTTGACCCGCGATAACCTTCTATGGCATCAGCTTTGAAACGCCGGATGATATAACTGCAACGTACTTCGCAAAAAATCTTTGTCTAAATGCGTATATATTTCGGTGGTGGTAATGCTTTCGTGGCCCAGCATTTCCTGCACGGCGCGAAGGTTGGCGCCGCCTTCTATCAGATGTGTGGCGAAAGAATGGCGAAAAGTGTGCGGTGAAACAATCTTTGTAATGCCTGCTTTTTTCGCCAGGTCTTTAATAATCATAAATACCATTACGCGGGATAACGATTTGCCAAGGCGATTGATAAATACAATGTCTTCAAAATCTCTGGCTATTTTTTGATGCACGCGAACTTCATTCCAGTAAATTGTAACGTATCTGATGGCATCGCCGCCTATCGGAACCAGTCGTTCTTTATCGCCTTTACCAATTACTCTGATAAAACCAACATCAAGATAAAGCCGGCTTTTGCGCAGATTAATCAACTCGCTCACACGCAGTCCGCAACTGTACATCACTTCGAGCATAGCTTTGTTACGGGCGCCATCGGACTTGCTTACATCAATGGCGCCAATTATTTTTTCTATTTCATCAAAGCTTAAAATATCGGGTAACGACCGCTTTAATTTCGGGGCTTCCAGCAAAGCCGAAGGATCGGCAGGTACAATGTTTTCGCTAACACAATACTTATAAAAACTGCGAATGCCGGAAATAATTCGGGCCTGCGAAGAAGGAGAGATGCCAAGTTCTGAAATCCATTTCACAAAATGCTGCAGATCTCTCAACGTAACCGAACCGGGATTTTGCAAATTGTTGGTTGTCTGCAAAAAATCGGTCAGCTTATTAATATCTCTGATATACGCTTCCACCGAATTATCGCTAAGCGATTTTTCAAGTTGCAAATACCCTTTAAATCCTTTTTTATATGCTTCCCACATCATTCAAAATTCAAAAGTAAAAATTCAAAATTGAGAAGAGGTTTATTTTGTATTTCTGCTTTCTGCTTTTTGCAATTTTTACTTTTTACTTATTACTTACATGCTATTTTTGCTTAGATGCTTTCAAAGAAAACAAAATATGCCATAAATGCCCTTGTTTATCTTGCCCGCGAACATAGCAATGAGCCTGTGCAGATAAGCAAAATTGCAGAAAGCGAACACATTCCCCGTAAATTTTTAGAAGCCATTCTTCTCGATCTCCGCAATGCCGGTATGCTTGGCAGCCGCAAAGGAAAAGCGGGCGGATATTATTTGTTGAAAAACCCCGGGGAAATTAATATTGCTGATGTAGTTCGCCTGTTTGAAGGTGCCATTGCGCTGCTTCCCTGTGTGGCACACAAATATTATGAGCGTTGCAGCGAATGCGAAAACGAAGCCTGGTGCGGCATTCGCGATGTATTTGCCAATGTAAGAAACGAAACGGTGAACATGCTGAAAAATGCAACGTTAAGCAGCATTCTTCAAAAAGAAAGCATGCTGAAAGAACAGATTGAAAAGACGCAAAAGAAAAATATGACAAAAAAAATTATTTGATTTTGATTTAAACATAATTCCTACTAATCCAGTAGATTTTATAGATTTGTAAAAAATCAACCATTTTATGAAGAGATTTACCAAACCAGTATCTCTTATTTTTTTGCTATTGCTTTCTTCTTTTTTATATGCCCAAACAGATACTTCGGCGGCAAAGACTACTTCGGGCGGTCAAACGCCTTTGGCAAAGTTGCAAGATGCAGCCAAGACAGATACCGCAACATATCAGCAGGCAGCAAAGCCGGAAAATCTGTTAACCATTTCCACGGATGTTCGCGTGCGTGCCGAACTACGGCATGGTTACAGGAATATAGCATTAAAAGATACTACGGCGGCATTCTTTATCAACCAACGCTCGCGGCTGAATATCAGTTATAAAAGAAAGCGGTTTGATTTGTATGCTTCGCTTCAGGATGCGCGCGTTTGGGGGCAGCAAGACCCGCGGGAAGGGCAGGGCACAACCTCTTCGGTAACGGCCAGTTCGGCTTCTACATTTCCGGTTTATTTTTTTGAACTGTATGCCGAGCCACATTTTAACGATAAATGGTCGGTGCGCATCGGGCGTCAGCGGATTGTTTACGACAATCAGCGTTTGTTTGCAGAAAACGACTGGCGTTTAACGGGCGCTTCGCACGACGCCATCCGGTTTATTTATAACAACAATAAAAACTTTACAACGGAATTAGCCGGCGCTTATAACCAGTCGGCCGAAAACAATTTTGGCAGCAACTACCAACCCAATGGTTTTAAAAACTATAAGGATCTTGTGGTTCATTATCTGAATTATAAAGTTGGAAAAACATTCGTTGTAACAACCATCAATGCGATGGACGGCTATCAGAGCGCAACGAGGTCTAATACCGCTTTTCAGCGTTTTACCAGTGGCGGCAGGCTTGAATATCAGTCTGAAAATTGGTATGCTACCATAAGCGGCTATTACCAGTATGGCAAAGATTCGTCGGGAAAAAACTTATCGGCTTTTTATGTTCAGCCTGAAATTAAGTATTCAGTCAAAACATTCAATGCGCGTCTCGGTATGGAATTGCTGAGCGGTCAGGATTCAGCCAATGCAAATGATAACAATTTTGTGCCGCTTTATGGCGTAGCGCATAGCTTTAACGGTACACTTGATTTTTTTACCACCTTTCCGGCCGACATAAAAATGAGTGGTTTGATAAACCCATATTTGTTTTTTCAATTTCAAAAAAATAAGATCACCGCCCGGTTACAAAATCATTTGTTTTATAAGCAAACAAACAAGGCTTTTACAACTGTTTCGGGCAACAAAAAATATCTTGGTTTTGAGAGTGATCTGCGGTTAGGTTATAAAATTAATTCGTTTACAGATTTTGAATATGGTTTTTCGCTCGCTGCGGTTTCCCAATCGCTTGTTGAGGTAAGAAATAAAATCAGCACGGCTGCCGATGCTGATAAATATTCAAAAACGCCCTACTGGACTTATCTGAGTATCCGGTTTACGCCGGTGATCGGGAAGTTTAGTTTTTAGGTAAATAAATTATTTTTTTAACCGGTTTTTGAAACTTCTGTGTATTGTCTTTAACGACATCGCACTCTTCAACGGTTGAAATTCAATTAAGCTGATGGAATATTATGCTCTTTTTATATGCTTATCTTTTTTGGGAAAACAAGGCAATATCAATCATAGTGAATCACTCCCTACCTTCGCGCCACTAATTTTTATTCCTCATTTATGCAATTATCTTCTTTATTAAACCGCTTTGCCGAACCCGAAACATTAAAGATGGCAAAGCTGGGCCGCGAGCTTCGCGCCAAAGGCATTGATGTGATTGATTTAAGTCTTGGCGAACCTGATTTTGATACGCCGCAACACATTAAAGATTCCGCCGTAAAAGCCATTGCCGAAAATTACAGTCATTATACGCCGGTGGCTGGTTATCCCGAGTTGCGCGAAGCGGTTTGCTTTAAATTTAAACGGGATAATAACCTTGATTATAAACCCGAAAACATCATTGTATCAACCGGTGCAAAACAAAGTTTAGCCAATGTGATACTGGCTTTGGTAGACGACGACGATGAAGTAATTATTCCCACGCCTTACTGGGTTACGTACAGCGAACTGGTAAAAATTGCGCGTGGTAAAGTGGTGGAAATAAAAAGCACAACCGAAAGCGGTTTTAAGATAACGCCGCAGCAACTGGAAGACGCCATTACGGCGAGAACCAAAGTGTTTATGTTTTCTTCGCCCTGCAACCCGAGCGGCGCGGTTTATAGTCGAAAAGAACTGGAAGCTTTAAAAAATGTGTTTCTTAAACATCCTGATATAACGATTCTGGCTGATGAAATTTACGAATACATCAACTTTGCTGGTAAGCATGAAAGCATTGCGCAGTTTGATGATATAAAAGACAGGGTGGTTGTTGTAAACGGGCTGAGCAAAGGCTTTGCCATGACGGGCTGGCGTTTGGGTTACATTGCCGGTAATACCGAAATTATTAAATCCTGCGAAAAATTGCAGGGACAATTTACCAGCGCTACTTCCTCCATCACGCAACGTGCCGCCATTACGGCTTTAACCACAGATTTGCGTCCCAGCATGGAGATGGTAGAAGAGTTTACGCGCCGTAGAAAACGCGTACTGGAACTCATAAAAGAAGTACCGGGCATCACTTGCTTTGAACCGGAAGGCGCTTTTTATATTTTTCCCGATGTGTCTTCTTATTACGGTAAAAGCAATGGTGAAACAATAATAAAAAACGCGGCTGATTTTAGTATGTATTTGTTGAATACGGCGCATGTATCTTCTGTAATGGGCGATGCGTTCGGCGAGCCAAAATGCGTTCGGTTTTCGTTTGCCAACAGTATGGAAAATATTGAAAAAGGATGGACAAGAATTAAAGAAGCACTGGCAAAACTGAAATAAAATACAACTAAATAAAAAGCCCGCTGTCATTGAATCAGCGGGCTTTTTATTTTTATAATCAACGGGTTTAATAACCATACGTTTTTACAATTATATATCCTTTATCCGAAGTTGCCATATCTTTTATCAACCGGTTCAGGCTGTCAAAAGTATAAATGTGCGTAGCGGTTTCCGTATCGCCATCCGAAACCGTAGTTACGCTATCCGGCAGACGCTTTGGTTGCTGAAAATAATTAAGTCCTACATCTAAATTGTTAACCGTATTGCTTGTATAAGCATAATTTGTAACCGCATTTTGGAATGATTCTTTTATTATGTTTCCATCGGCATCGTACTCATACGAATCTGTTTCATTCAACACGGCGCCTCCTGCTGTTGTATAATCATATATGTAAAGGTTTGTCAGTTTTTTACCGACATCGTAAATATATTTTTCTGTAGTGGTATCACCTTCCGTATCATCCTGACGGGTGCTGTCAACATAGGAAAAGCTGTTGAGATAAAATACTTCGTGCAGCGATAATGCATTATTCTCATATTGATCCATAGTAAACGATTTATCGCCGTCATATTGGTATATGAATTTCAAACCGTTTGCCGAATCAGCCGATACCAGTTGCAGCAACCTGCCTTTATCATCGTGTGTCAACAAGAACGAATCTTTTGCATGATCCTCAGGCGCGGAAGTAAGATATACGTCTTCAGTATATGTTTTTATCAGGAAAGAATTGTTACCGGTACTGCCGGGTTCAGTAATATCGTTGGTAATTTCTTTTTGACAGGAGCAAAAAAAGCTTGCAAAAGCAATAACTGCCATTGAAAAATAAATCGGTTTCATATAATGAATCTTAAGGTAAAAGAGAATTTGCTTGTTGTTTTGATTTGCTTACAATTAACAACGGTTCTTTTTTGTTTGCAAACTGTTTTATAAAACGTAATCCGGCGAATATATATTTCGTTTTGAATTTAAAAAAATTACACATTTGCCGCAATAATTATTGGCAGATATTAATGTGTTTTTAAGCAAATTAACGAATCAACGTAAATAACAATCTGTATAATTCTGTGCAATCTGTGAGCGATTATTGTAAAAAAAATATCAGTCTTTCATTTGCTGAAAGCCCAACATGAAAATAATCTTGTCAGATAAATTTAAATTATATTTTAAGTTGATATTTTGTAAGAATCATAAAAGTTATACACATAATTTTTCAAATTTTGTAACCTGAAGCAAATATATGTAAATCAGTTAGTTATAACTATATATTTTAGGTTCAACCGTATTGTTTTTCAACTTTGAAAATGACAAAAAAACTTTCACATTATGGCTTCTTTATCGTGCTAAAAATATTGGTAAATTGCATGATAATTCAATGCTATGGAAAAATCACAATCAATCGTCAACATTGCCAGGGCACTAAGCCAGTTTCAGGCAAAAATGGGTAAGGTAAATAAAGATGCTACCAACCCATTCTTTAACAGTAAGTACGCAACTTTGTCTAACATTCTTGAAACGATAAAAACGCCTTTATTCGAGAGCGGTTTATCGTTTACGCAGTTTCCCACCGGGCAAAACGGACTAACAACCGTATTGATGCACGCCGAAAGCGGGGAATATATGCAGACTGATTATTTTATGAATCCGCTGAAAAGCGATCCGCAGGCACAGGGCAGCGCCATTAGTTATATGCGTCGTTATGCTTTGGCTGCCGTGCTGGGATTGAATATAGATGATGACGACGATGCCAACACGGCTACGCATGGCGCTTCTGCGCCGCAGCATGTAAAGTATGATGGTGGCAAAGAAAAAACTGCCGTTGCAGAAAAACCCTGGCTGAATGAGGATTCTAAAGTGTATGAAAAAATTGTAGCGCGTCTGAAAAGCAAAACAACTACGCTTGATCAGATTGTGCAGCATTTTAAACTGAGCAAACAGGTAAGAGCTTCGCTGCAAACGATCATCAACAGCGTGGCATATTCAGATAATTAGTTATGAGCGTTAGAAATAGGAAATGATAAATCCCGGCACAATTTGCCGGGATTTTTTTTGGAAAAAACGTGAAAAAGTCAATTGTAAAACTGATGACTTTTGCAGCAGAACATTCATTCCCGTCTCATTCAAAGTTAATATGGGTTTGAAACGATAAAAAGAAGATTCAAAATATTCTCTCTTCTCTTCTTACACCTCATCTTTTGTTATCTGATCAGCGTTACCGTACCGCGAAGATTATATACTTCACCGGCGTCGCATACCGCCTGAATAATATAAACATATGTGTCTGCCGGCATGTAAAAATTGTTGCTCATTCCATCCCACGACGCTTCTTTATCAAACCAGTTTACATTGTTTTTTTCCCAAACCTTATTGCCGTTTCGTCCGAAAATAATAAAATGGGTAATGGTTTTTACGCCTGGCGCCGCAATGCCAAAACGGTCATTTTTACCATCTCCGTTCGGGCTGAACACCTGCGGAATATTTATCAGGCTTTCTTTACACACCACCGTTACCAAAACCGTATCAGTACCTTTGCAACCATATATATCGGTTGCTTCTGCGGTGTATCGGGTGCTTTGCCTGATCTGGCTAACCGGCGCCGGGCAATCTGTACAGCTTAAATACAACGGTGGTTGCCAGCTCCATTTTACAATGTTGCCGTCTGCCATGGCAGATAGCTGTGCTGTAATACCTGCCGGTACGGTAATATTGCTGCCGGCTTCCACTTCGGGTCTGCTTCGCACAATCACTTCTGTGCCGGACGTATCTGTAAAGCATCCGTACTCATCAGAGCCGACTACGATGTATGTTTTATTTTGCGCAGAATCTTTGGTAAATGGTTTGGCAATGTTTGGATTGTTTAAATCGTCTCCGTTTATCCAATGGTAATTATCTGTCCCGGATGCTGCCAGGCTCACGCGGCTTCCGGCGCACGCATTCACCGGCGATATAACGCTAACCCTTTGCGGCTGCGTTACCAGAACAGTTATAGAATCGAGATTTTTACATCCGTATCCATCCGTTACCTGCACTGTATATTTTGTATTGGCAGTTGGAAATACATGCGGATCGGCAACCGTATTATTTGTAATAAAAGTAGCATTTTGCCACTGATAAGTCTGACCGCTGTGCGCCGTAAGCTGTATTGAATCGCCTAAGCAAATTCTCGGGTTTTGTGGCAATATATTAGCCGATGGCAGATTGTGCACGTGCAAACTGTGATACGCCGTATCGCGGCAGCCGCCGATGCCAGCCACTAAATAACAACTGTCAATTCCTGATGTTGTATAGGTTTTTGGTGGCGCATTTTGAAGTACAGATGTGGTATTATCGGAAAAATGCCAGAAGTACTGTGCTGTTGCAATGGCAGAAGACCCACTAAATGTAGCCGTTCCATTTACGCATATATCATCCGGCGCTTTGATGGATGCCTTTGGCGATTGCGAAATAGTAACGCTGTTGCTTACTTTTTCCATACAGCCAAACTGCGATGTAGCAGTAAGTGTTACCAGATATGTACCGTAGTCGCTGTAAACATACGAAGCCGATTTTTGCGCCGCCGAAATGCCGTTTCCCAGATTCCATACATATTCAACAGGTTCCTGTAACACACCATCGGCAGGTGCTGCATCGAATACGATGGCATCGCCGAGGCACACAATCGAATCTGAAAGCAGCATCTTTATATCCGGCTGCGCATGTATGATTAGCTCCTGATAAAGCGTATCTCTGCAGCCTTTATTATCTGTAATCAGTCTTACCGTATCGCTGCCCGAAGCGGTAAACAATTGCGGCGGCGGATTCTGCAAATCTGAAACTCCATTCTGAAACTGCCAGTCGTAGAGCAATATATCAGCATTATTTGTCTTTACTGCCGTAAAAACAGCAGGCGTATTTTCGCAAATTTCTAATGGACCTTTTATAACCGCGAAAGGTTTTTCGGTAAAAATAATTTCTGCTGTGGCCGTGTCGGTACAGCCATAAGGCGAAGCGGCAACCAGAGACGCCGTATAAGTGCCGGGTTGAGAATATGTAAATGAGGCGGTTTCATTTTCAGAAGAAGCGTTGCCGCTACCGGATTGCCATAAATAGCTAATCTTCTGATCGTTGTTTTTTGCGATGCTGAAAATGGTTGTTGTAAAGTTGACAAGCAATTGATGGCATTGCACAACAGAATCGTAATCAACAGCAATATGAAGGCTGTCTATAACAACCGGCGTATCAAAATAGTATGTGTTAGTGCATTTGTCTCCTTTCAATACCGTAAGCGAAGGAGTATAAATATATGGCTGCGTGTATTGATGTATAACAACAGAATCTGATGAGAGAATGCCATCGCCAAAATCCCAGGATAACGAAGTGGCATCTTTGGTTTCTGCACTAAAAGTTACCCGCGCCGCGCCGCAACTTGCCGAAATGTCTTTATGCACAATAGCAGTAGGACCGATAATCGTAATGTATTCCCAGGATGAATCGAATGTAACCGCGTCGTAGTAGCCGAATATGGTTACTTTATAAATACCGGGTTTGTAATAGGTGTGGCTTGGCGTATTGATATTGTCTGCGGTTGCGCCATCGCCAAAATCCCAGCCGATTGCGTTAAAATTGACAGCGGTGCTGGTAAAATTTACGCGTACCGGCGGGCAATTGCTGTTCGGCACAAGGTTCGTTTGCGTATATGTAAAGGAAAGATTTGTGTTTTTAACATGAACAACATCGGTTGCCGTATCACTGCACGTTGTTTCGCTGCTGGCGGCTATTAGTTTCACGGTATCATCTCCATATTGCCTGTATGTATGAATTACCTGTTCCTCATCGCCTGCGCCGCTTTCTCCGTCGCCAAAAAACCATTGATAGCTGTTGTTTGTAACGCCTGCCATTCCGAAATTAGTGAGGTTCGTAAAGGTTTCGGGCACATTTGGTAAAATCGGATTACCGGCAATGGAAAATTGTGCCTTCGGGCCTTTTATTACTATTTTATTGCCGGTAAAAAAAGCCGTATCGCTGCAGTTCTCCGCATCTCCTACCACCAGTTTTATATTGTATGAACCCGGATTGCTGAATTTATGAAATACGTCGCCGCTATCGGTTAGCGTTTGCGAAGCGCCGTCTCCAAAGTCCCATTCGCGGCTGATGATCGGATTAATTACATCGCTTTTTGAAGTATCGGTAAATATCATTTTCTCTGATAAACAGATTGTTTGATTTGCAATGGCGAAACCTGCTTTCGGTCCATTGATGCGAACGGCAATGTAGTTGGTTGTATCGTTGCAGTTTCGCCCTCGTGATGTAGTAATGATACGGATATTTTGTTCGCCGGGATTCAGCTTTTTAATGTTAACATGAAACGGGTTTTGCCAGGTTGCATCAGGATATGAATACGAGCCGGTAAAAGGAGATTTATTTTGGTACTCGATGCTTTTAACCGTATATTCTTTTGTGTTGGCGCTATAACCGTAAGGGCTGGCTTCCATATTAGAAACGGTGGTAAGTAACGAATCGTTGATGCAAAGTGCTGACTGTACCGAAGTTAACACAGGCTTTTGATTGTTTACAACATAAGCGTTCAGCGAATCTTTTACCACGCAGCCGCCATTAGAAGTGGTTAGCAAGATTTTATATTTACCTGTTCCCGGATAACGATGAACAAGCTGTGGCAAAGCCGTTGTATATGCAGTATCGGTTCCGTCACCAAAGTTCCATACATAGCTTTCTGTTTTAGAAGAAGCTTCTTTTATAATCACTTTGGTTCTGTCGTTGCAGTCGTATGTTAAGGTGGTGATGTTGGGAAACGGCGGCAAAACGGTAATATATTTCTCCCTTACAACCGTATCGGTGCAGCCGTTATTGTTGATGGCCAGAGAAACAGTATAAACTGAATCTTGTTTGTATTTATGCGTAAAATTTGGTCCGCCGCCATTGATAAGCGTAAAATCTTTTGTGTCGCCGAAGTTCCAGTAAAACTGCCCTTGCGCGTCAGTTCCGGTTACGGTGAAAGTAACTTTATTGTTACCGCACACGACGGTACTATTGTTCGGTGTTACTTCAAAATTGAAACTTGGCACATCGCCGATAAATAATTTTAGTAACGCCGTATCGGTGCAGCCCGTTTCGGTTTCGGTGCGGAGTGATGCGGTGTAAACTCCTTTCTGCGTGAATGTATGATGAGGCGCGGCTTCTGAAGATGTACTGCCATCATCGCTGAATGTCCATTTATAAGTTGCCAGCGGGTTCGGGGAAGTGGCAGAAAAATCGGTAGTCAGGGTTTTGCATCCGTAAATGCCGGCCGCGCTTACAATGGTGGTTTTATTCTTTATAATTTTTACCGGTTGTCTTATTTCGCCCGAGCAGCCCGACGGGTCGGTAACGCGCAGCTTAATGTAATATGTATTTTCGGCGGTATAGGTGTGCGTTGCGGTTTTTGTAAAATCGGTAGGCTGAAAATTTTCTTCATTGGTATTTATAAAATCCCATTCCCATTTGTCGGAACCTGTTCCCTGATCAGATACTTTCACGGTGGCAGGCAAGCCGCACAAACCCAGAATTTCTGTTTTAAAAGGTGATGGCACTGGTGCGGTTTGCGCGGTTATCAGTGCAGTGGCAGTATCGCTGCAGGTGCCGTAAACATTTATTAGCTGCAGCTTGTGGCTGTTGAGATCGGTGAGCTTTGTATTGAATTGATGAACACTGGTAGCGGCGACATCATTATCCATCAGCCAAACGGGATTGGCTGTAACGGGGTTGCTGTTATCTTTAAACAACAGATTGCTGTTAAGACAAAGCAGGGTAGGCAGTTTTATATCGCTGTGCGAGCTGGCAACCGTTATCAGTGTGCGTTTGGAAGTATCGGTGCAGCCTTCGCCGGATGTAGCTTGTAATTGTACCGAAAATTGTCCTTTTTGTCCGTATACATGCGTTGCGTTTTCTTCCGCACTTTCGCTGCCATCGCCAAAACGCCAAACAAATGACGTTGCATTTGAACTTGTGTTTGTAAATATCACCGGGTCTGCTTCTTTGCAAACTGAAACGGCACTGGTAGTAAAACTAACTACCGGTGGTTTTAATACGGTAACCAGATTTGGTTTGGTTACTGAAGTGATGCAGCCATAATTGTTGGTAACACTTAAACCTGGTGAAAAAGTTTTTGATTTTTGATATTGATGCGTTACGGTACCTAAAATTGTATTTGTTGTATTGCCATCGTCAAATTCCCAGATGTATTCTGATATAACGCCATCGCCCGGCGTTGCATTGCTGGTAAATACAACAGCCGAGTTTGGGCAAACGGTTGCTGTGCCGGTCGTAAAATCAACAACCGGATTTTTATATTTGATAATTTCTTTTGTCGTTACATAGCTTTTGCCGTTTTCTGTTACCGCAAGCGCAACCGTATAGATGCCTCCGTCGGTATAAGTGGTAAACGGATTTTCTTTGTCTGACTGTTTGTTGTTACCGAAATTCCATTGATAGCTGGCTGCTGAAGAAAAGCCGGTAGAAGCATTGGTAAAGTTGATTCGCAAAGTAGCAGGGCAGCCAGGGTCGGTTCTTTCATAAGTAAAGTCTGGCTGCTGTGCACAGACATAATTTAGGGCTAAAAACAAAAATGCCGACAGAAAGCACAAATGTTTACGTAACATAGCAGTTGGTCTTAAATGGGTAATGTAGTTTTGGCGGTTGTGGTTTACAGGATTAAAAATATGTTTTTTTATGGTTTAAAAAAAAGAATATGAAATGCAGGCCAAAGTCAGAATTAAAAAGCACGCAACAGGCAGCGGTTTTATAGAAATGTATTGAAAAACGAATGAGAAATTTTTCTTACTATATTTCAGCCATATTTTTAAAGAAAACGTTTATAAACAGTAACGCGTTTGCCATCATTGTCTATCTTTCCTCTTGTAATCATACCTGCCAATGAAACTGCTTCTTACTGCAATCTGCTTTCTCCTTACATTTTGCTCCATTGCCCAAAAGAAAAACGCATCATTTCAACTTCCGGTACATAAAACTTCAGCGCCGGTATTGATTGATGGTGTTGTAAATGAATCTGCCTGGCAGCAGGCTACGGTGGCAAATAATTTTTTTATGGTATTGCCTATGGATACGAGTCTGGCGCAGGTAAAAACAGAAGTAAAAGTAACGTATGATGACAAATATTTTTACCTGCTGGCAATTTGCTATAAAGAACTCTCCGGTGCCAATATGGTTGAATCGTTACACCGCGATTTCAACTTTGGAAAAAATGATAATTTTCTCGTTTTTATAGATCCGTTTGAAGATCAGACAACCGGTTTTTCGTTTGGCGCAAATGCTGCCGGCGCGCAGTGGGACGGAACGATGTTTAACGGAGGCAGCGTAGATTTAAACTGGGATAATAAATGGACATCTGCCGTTACAAATGATGATGATAAATGGATATTTGAAGCCGCCATTCCGTTTAAAACATTGCGGTATAAAAAAGATCTCCTGCATTGGGGTATTAACTTCAGCCGCAACGATTTGAAAACAACCGAAAAAAGTAGCTGGGCGCCGGTTCCGCGGCAGTTTCCTACCGCTTCGCTGGCTTATACGGGAACGCTTGTCTGGGATGCGCCGCCGCCCGACCCGCACAGCAATATTTCTATCATCCCCTATTTTCTTGCCAGCACAGGTAAAGATTTTATGCGGCAGTCTAAAACAGGCATTTTAGGAAGAGAAGGCGTAGATGCCAAGCTTGGCTTTTCTACCGCGCTCAATCTTGATCTTACGGTGCATCCCGATTTTTCTCAGGTAGAAGTAGATCAGCAGGTAACCAACCTGAGCCGGTATGAATTATTTTTTCCCGAAAAGCGGCAGTTTTTTTTAGAGAACGGCGACTTGTTTGGCAATTTCGGTTATGCCGATATACGACCATTTTTTTCGAGAAGAATTGGTTTGAACGTGCCGATTAATGCCGGCGCACGGCTAAGCGGCAAGCTAAACAAAACTTTGCGCATCGGTGCCATGGATATGGAAACGGCTGGCAATACGGATGCGGGTTTGCCTGCCCGGAATTACGCCGTGATTTCGCTGCAGCAAAAAGTGTTCAGGCGCTCCAACATCGGCTTTATTTATATTGATAAAACATCGGTTGATTACCATGCCTTTTATAACGACAGCATCAAAAACACATCTTCAAAATACAACCGCAATCTGGGTTTTGAATACAACCTGGCATCGGCAAACAATGTAATAACCGGCAAGGCGGTTTTTTTAAAATCGTTTACGCCCGGCAGAAAGGGCAATGATTTTACCAGTGCAGCCAATTTGCAATACAGCAGCCGCAGATGGCTCATAAACGGGCAATACGAATACGTAGGCAGAAATTATATTGCTGAAGTAGGTTATGTGCCGCGCACCGATTTTATCAGGCTCATTCCACAGATTACAAGATATTTTTTCCCGAAAAAAGGCAGCATCCTTACGCATGGTCCGCAGGTAACGATGAATTATTTTTTTGATACAAAGTTTCACCGGACAGACTATGAAAACGTGTTTGCTTACCTGTTTACTTTTCGGAACAGAAGCACTTTGTCTCTTTCTTATCAAAACAATTATGTGCGTTTGCTGAGACCATTCGATCCTACCAATACGGGCAAGGATTCACTGGCTGCGGGAAGCGTTCATAAATACAATATAACGGGTTTCGATTTTATATCGCAGCCTCAGCATACGCTTACTTATTCAGCTTCGTTACGTTATGGAACGTACTACGAAAACGGACATTTATTTACCGCAGGTGGCAATATCGGCTATCGGTTTCAACCGTATGTAAATCTGAATCTGAATGTAGCTTATAACAATTTGATTTTGTCTCAGCCCTGGGGCAATACGCATTTCTGGCTCATTGGTCCGCGTATAGACGTTACATTTACCAATACCTTGTTTTTTACTACTTATATCCAGTACAATCAGCAGCAGAATAATATTAATATCAATTCGCGTTTTCAGTGGCGGTATAAGCCTGCTTCCGATTTGTTTATCGTTTATACCGATAATTATTATCCTTCACCTTTTAATGCTAAAACAAGAGCTTTGGTAATAAAGTTGAATTATTGGTGGAATTTGTAATACGGTTATATAGAAAGAGTATTTTGATAAATTAAAAAGAGTAATAAATCTTCTATCAATGTATCATAAAAATAAAAAGGCTGTGCAATCCGCACAGCCTCTTTTTATTTTTATGATATAAGCCAAGTCAATTACTGCCATCATTGTTGTCATCACTATTACCGCCGTTATCGCCATCCAAATTAAGCGGGTAGCCATACGTTTCATCATAACCGGGATAAATACCTTCCAATTTTACGGTGCCTGTCGCATTTGCCAGTAACGAATTTAAATCTTCAACAGACTTTACTTCGCGGCCGTTAACGCTCAAAATAATGAATCCTTCCTGAATACGGCTGTTTTTTAGTGTGCCTGTGCCAAGACTTTTAATTTGTACACCACCGGAAATGTTGTTCTTTTTAGCAGTTGCTGCATCAACGGTTACTAGTTCACCGCCAAGCTTGTTGCCAAGCGTTTCGGCCTGTACTTCAGCGTAGGTGCCGGATTTATTTTTCAAGGTTACAGAAGTTGTGTTTTCACTGCCGTTTCTTATATAGGTAACATTTATTTTATCACCGGGTATAAAGCGGGAAAGTTGCTCCTGCAATTCTGCGCTGCTGTTAATGGTAGCGTTATTAATTTTTGTGATAAAATCACCTTTTTTAATACCGGCCTGTTTCGCGGCGCCGTCTTCTGCAAGTCCTGTTACATAAATACCGTCGCCTTCTTTAATGCCCATCGCTTTTTTCTGCTGTTCACTGATGCCTTCCGGCGCATACGAAAAACCAATGTAACCTCTCTGTACGGCGCCGTATTTAATTAAATCGTTCACCGTTTTGCGAACGATGTTTACCGGAATGGCGTAAGAGTAACCGGCATAAGAACCGGTAGGAGAAGCGATGGCAGAGTTAATGCCAATCAGTTCACCATTCGTATTTACAAGCGGACCACCACTGTTGCCGGGATTTACCGCCGCATCTGTTTGTATAAAAGATTCAACCGGAGATTTGCTTCTGTTGATACCAATAGAACGCGCTTTTGCACTTACAATGCCAGCCGTAACGGTTACATCAAGCGAAAGCGGATAACCGATTGCCAGCACCCACTGACCTAGTTTCACATCATCGCTGTTGCCATAAACCATGTAAGGAAGATTTTTAACACCTTCTATTTTAATAACGGCTAAATCAGTGCTTGGGTCGGTAGCAACAACAGTTGCTTTAAATGATTTTTTTGTGGCTAAGGTTACGTTTACTTCATCGGCGCCATCTACAACGTGGTTGTTGGTTACAATATAACCATCATCGCTTATTAAAGCACCACTGCCGCTGGCACGCTGCTCAGGAATGGTCTGTACGCGCGGACCGCTGAAAAAATCGCCAAACGGATCGTCGCCGCCACCGAAGAAATCGGAAAACGGACTTCTGCTTTTGGGCAGGTTATTGGTAACCTGATGCGCTTTGGTTCTGGTTTTAATATGCACAACCGCAGGCGTTGCCGATGAAGCCGCCGCCGTAAAATCTACCGTGGTACCGGGTGCATTTGTTCCGAAAAAGCCTGCGTAATTTACAGGAAGCTTGCCGTTTGCTGTCTGAATGTCGGAGTATTGATTTTGTAAATACCGGTTGTAACCCCATACACTCAAAAAAGCCGTAGCGGCACTAATCAACACTACTAAAAATACACTTTTGAGTTTCATCTTATTCCTTTATTTTTTATTAGTTAAGCAAATTCTGTTCCCTTTCGATGGCAAATAAACAACACTGTTTAATTGATAACTGACAGCGAAATTCCAATTAACATAAGTTTGACGAAGGTTGTCGTAGTAGCTGTCATTATTACAAATTTCGGATAAAAAGCAGACAAGAGCGATAAGAAAAATCTAAAGAATGAATACCGTGTCTGACAAAAATTCACCAATCCCATTTCTATATTCCTTATTATTGCTCTGCTTAAATTATTGCCTGCTATGACATCCTCTTCCTCACAGTCAGTTGTTTGCTTCGGAGAAACATTATGGGATTTTTTACCGGGCGGAAAACAGCCCGGCGGCGCACCCATGAATGTAGCTTATCATCTGGGAAAACTGGGTAAAAATCCAGCTGTCATTTCGCGTGTCGGGAACGATGAACTGGGTAAAGAATTACTCGGCATTATGAAAGAAAAACAGATTAATTCAAACCACATTCAGATTGATGATACATTGCCGACAAGCAGCGTTGTAGCGCGGTTGAAAGACAACCATGAAATGGTATATGACATTGTGCAGAATGTAGCCTGGGATAATATCATGTATGATGAATCGGTAAGCGAGCTGGTAAGGCAA
The DNA here is from genome assembly GCA_965219515.1 of Ilyomonas sp. Taxonomy (GTDB): domain Bacteria; phylum Bacteroidota; class Bacteroidia; order Chitinophagales; family Chitinophagaceae; genus Ilyomonas. The sequence goes on along the minus strand of OZ244776.1, from coordinate 2,590,619 downwards.
GCCGGTTATTTTGTGTTTGGAAGCCTGGCTGCCCGCAGCGCGCGAACGCGGGCAACTTTATTTCAATTGCTCGAGCTGGCTAAAACAAAAGTGCTCGACATTAATTTGCGCATCCCGCATTACAGCCGCGAACTGATAGAAACCATGCTTGCCAAAGCCGATATTGTAAAGCTGAATGAAGCGGAGCTAAAGCTGATAACAGAATGGTTTAACCCGTATAAAAATGATGAAGACGCCATTTCTTTTTTACAGGAAAAATTCAACATTCATATTGTAATTGTAACCAAAGGCGCCGAAGGCGCATTGCTGAAAGCGGGTCATACGCTTTATAGTCATGACGGATATCAGGTTGCGGTTGCCGATACGGTGGGAAGCGGCGATTCTTTTTTGGCAGGTATTCTTTTTCAGATGATTGATAAAATACCTTACGAACACATTCTCGATTTTGCCAATAAACTCGGCGCTTTTATCACTACGCAAAAAGGCGCCTGCCCGGAGTACCAGTTAAACGAAGTAACAACAAGCAGCTTTGTGAAACGAATGAAATAACTGAGATCATAAAAATGTAATCAAGTCATTTTCCCTGATCCTGATGACAGAGAATTTCTTTCGTATTCAGATTGTAAACGACAATCCTTCCGCATTATCAATCTTATTAAATTTTTATTTCAAAAAATTGTATTTACAAATCTGAAAATATAAATCCGGATTTATATTTCCCGGACTTCATAAATAATTTTCCGTTCGTGCAACACTTTGCTTTGTTTATCAATCAACCCGTAAGCAAAGCATGAATATACAAGCGTTGGTAACTGCCTGCCTGAAAGGAAATGCGGCTGCGCAAAAGCAGTTGTACGATGCGTATGCTGCGCAAATGATGGGCGTTTGCTATCGCTATACCAAATCGGCCGAAGATGCGGAAGACGTATTGCAGGAAGGATTTATTAAAGTCTTTCAGCATTTGAAGCAGTATGAAGGCGCGGGCGAGCTGGGTGCGTGGATAAGAAAGATAATGGTGAATACGGCATTGGCGGGTCTGAAGAAAAATGCTGTATACAGCAGCGAGCTTCTTATGCCCGAAGAGCACCTGCATCTGGTGAGCGATGAAAATCCCGAAATCACCATACAAACAAAAGAATTGATTGATCTGATCAGGCAGTTGCCATCGGGTTATCAAACCGTTTTTAATCTGTACGCCATAGATGGTTACTCGCACGCCGAAATTGGCAAAATGTTAGGCGTAACCGAAGGCACAAGCCGCTCTCAATACATGCGGGCAAGAATATTATTAATCTGCTGGTTGAAAAAACAGCCGGGCGAACATAAAAAATCATCGTATGCCTGAAGAAAATTTTGAACAGCAGGCGCGCAACATGGCAGAGCGCTTTTCTATGGAGCCGAAGGCTGATGTATGGCAGCGCGTGCAGGCAGCCATAACGCCGCCAAAACGTAAGCGAAGAGCATTACTTTGGTGGTGGCTGCTGCCGCTTTTGATTGCGGGCGGTGGCGCTGTTATTGTTGTAAAAAATAATTACCCGAATCATAAAACCAACACTTTATCTCACAATGCAAATACAATAAAGAGGCAGGAAAAAAACATCGCAACCAATCAAAAGAAACCCATTATAAAAAAGGAAAAACGCAGTAAAAAGGAGAATGAAAGCCTGTTTTCAGCATCGAAAAAAAAACCGCAAAACAATATAAGCAATAAGAAAATTTTTATAAAAAAAATTGAGGCAGGCGAAATAAAAGATATCGCGCAGGCAGAACAAAAAACGAAATTATCAATTCATTCTGCGGATGATGAAAAACAGGAAAATGCTATGTTTCCAAATTCTTCAATACCAAATATAAAAAGAGATAGTATAACCGATCGTTCGCACACGCAAGTAACAATCACTTCAGATAATATTGATACGTCATCTAATGATGTTGTAAAAACAAATGCCGAAATCATTGTAAAATCAAAAGATTCTTTACAAAAATCTGATTCGTCAACAATCCGCGTTCAGATTAAAAATAAAAAAGTAAAATCTTATAGAATCGGGCTTTTGGCGGAGATAGGCACCGCTTCCTGGGGCGGCAATCTTTTAGGTAATCAAAATGGGGGAGAATCGTTTGCAAAAAGTATTACCAATAACAGCTCATCAGATTTTAATAACGCTGACATAAAAGTTCATTACCGGGCAAAAAAAGGCATAGATGCAGCCTTTGGCATTGCCGTACAAAAAAGTATATCGCATAAATTTTATGTTGCCGGAAAGCTTTCTTACCGCTATCAGCAGATTGCATTTACCCAAACCACAACAATAGACACCTTGAGCATAAATCCTGTAAACAATTCCTTCAGCATCATCTCTTTTGTTTATTACAAAATCAATCAGACAGACAGGCTGCATTTTGCAAATGTTTATGCCGGTATCGGCTGGCAGTTTTTTAACCGGAAAAATATTATTTTGTCTGTGCAAACCGGTTTCGATAACAGCATACTGCTTGCTTCAGATAAAAAAATAAACGGGCAACTGCCGCAGAACAATTTATTCGATAATCTTACCACGTATGATTTTTACAAGTGGCAGCCACACGTAAACGGGTTGGTTTCAGTTGATGTAACTACCAGACAGAAAATTCATTTGCAGTTCGCGCCTTTTGTGCGTTTCGGATTCAGAAAATTTCAGAATAACGATATAGATTATAAAACAAATCATCTTTCATCGGCTGGTTTGCAGGCTATTTATTTTTTTAAATAATGCTGCAACAGTTTTGCCATTTCATTCATCAATCAATATATAAAACAGTCTTATGAAAACTCTTTTCTGTTTCATTGCGCTCGTCTTCATCTGCACCGGTTTTTTCGGTTGCCTGAAAGATGTAAAGCTTCAGAAATATACGTATTATGTACCGGTTTATGCATCCAAAAGCGAAGTAAGAGCCAATGTAAAAAGCGGCGCTCCGCAAAGCATTTCCGCACCCGGAAAAATTTATGTAAAGGACAATTATATTTTTATCAATGAGGTGGGGAAAGGCATTCACATTGTAGATTACAGTATTGCTTCATCACCGCAAAATGTGGCTTACATTCCCATACCCGGCAATCTCGATTTATCGGTAAACGGACATTACTTATATGCCGATGAATATGCCGATTTATTAACCATAGACATTGCCGATCCGCTGAATGCAAAGCTGGTAAATGTTGTTTCCAATGCGTTTCCTGAAATTTATGGCGCGCCGGGTAATAACACAGACATTATCGTAAGCTGGCGGCGCGTAGATACGATGGTGAAAAACGCAGAAGTTTACAGAGGTTATTGCCCGAATTGCGATTACAGCACAGCAGCAAACAAATCCAACGCCATCAGCACCGGCGGTTCTACCTCACGGTTCGCCGTTTTATATGATCGGCTTTATACCGTTTCTTATTCAAAGCTGAATATTCTGAATGTGGAAAATGCGGGCAATCCAATTTTTGTACAATCAATAGAAACCAATCTCTTTAATGTAGAAACCATTTATCCGTTTGAAAATAATTTGTTTCTTGGCAGCAGCATAGGCATTTCCATTTTTACAATCAATGATGCCGATAATCCCGTTTTTAACGGCAGTTTTTATCACTATTATTCCTGCGATCCGGTGATAGCGGAAGTAAATACCGCTTATGTTACGCTAAGCAGCGGAACCCCTTGCAGAAAGTTTTCCAATCAGCCCGACATTAACGAACTGGATGTGCTGAACACGGATGATGTAAACAACCCGGTTCTGATAAAAACATATCCATTCAACAGTCCGCGCGGACTGGCGAAAGAAAATCACAATCTTTTTATTTGCGATGGGAAAGACGGATTAAAAATATTAGATGCTGCCGATGCAAACAATATTAGTCTGATGAAAACGGTGCCCGGTTTTGAAGCCAATGATGTGGTTTTGAATAACGGAATTGCCATTGTAACGGCGAAGGAAGGATTGTATCTGATTGATTACAACAACGTAAAAAACGCTTATATAACAGGCAAAATCAGCATTAACAGATAATATTTTCATCATCAACCTTGGTAATTAATGAAGCTTTTTATTCTTTTTTTACTGATGATTATACAGTTGTCTGTTTATGCGCAACCAAAAATTTCCTACACGGCAACACTGGAAGCCGGCGTTTTAAAAAGTAAACACACCAACGGTCATGATTTTCTTTTTTCTAACGGAGTGTTGTATAAGAATACGATGATTGGCATTGGCGCCGGTACCGACAATTACCTGCTTCGTTCCGTACCGGTTTGTTTAGATGTTCGGAAGCTGTTTGGAAATCATCATCTGCAACCTTTTGTTGCTGCATCGGCAGGCATCAGTTTACCCTATCTTACGCATGAGCAAAAGCAGCCTTACGGTCCAAATTCAGGAGCAGATTATCAAACCGGTTTTTTTATGAAATCATCTGTTGGTGTTTCCATTAATTCACATCGCAGGCTGCGCGTTTTTATCGCTACGGGTTACAGCTACAAAACCACAAAAATTACTTATGCATTTTATACTCCTTCGCCCGGCGTACCAGCAGAGCATAACACCGACATCTTTCGCATGAACCGATGGCTTTTTTCATCCGGTTTCTGGTTTTGATTGCTGATCGGATATGTCAGATTTAACACGACACTTGTAATTTCAATTCCTCATTTTTAAAACTACGCTTTTCGGGTACAGCCGATTTTAATACATTTGTCGCATCTCAGATGTAATTTGTTTATCTTACAAATCTAACCCGATAAGATTTCACAATGAAAGGAGAAATTGAGATTGACCGGATAAACTTATTTCAGTAAACGAAAAACACGGCTTTACCGGCTATCCATGTCAGAAAAAAAAGAAACAACATCAACTTTTACCCGACTGCAGAACCGCTACCGGCTGGTGATAATGAACGATGATACTTATGAAGAAATCTCAACATTCAAATTAACCCGCATGAGTGTTTACATTGGCTTATGCACCGTTTTTGTTTTACTGTTAGGGCTTACCATAACGCTTTTTATGTTTACGCCCTTAAAATATTATGTTCCCGGTTATGGTACCGCAAGGCAAAATAAAACAGAATTACAGGCGTTAAAAATGAAAACCGATTCGCTTCAACAGGCAATTCAATATAAAGATCAGTATCTCAACAATATTCGCAAAGCGCTTACCGGCAACACAGATATTGCGCGCGATACGGTTGCCATAAGAGTACCGAAAGCAGACATTTCTAATGATTAGCCCAATGGATAAATCGCCGCAGGACAAGAACCTGGTTATGAAATATTTTTCTTTTGCCTGGCAGCTGATTGCCGGTTTGGGGCTGGGTGTTTATCTGGGAATTGTAATGGACAAATGGTTGCATACCGCCATACCGCTGCTGGTATGGATACTGCCTTTGCTGGTGCTGACGGGCATGATGATAAAAGTGATAAAAGACACAACAAAGAAGTAAACGCATGACAAAGCTAAAACTTAGTAACACCTATCTTCCGCTGATATTTATTTTTGTAGCGGTAAATGCATTCTGTGTGGTTTTTAATAATAAGCTCGACGGATGGCATATCAATCATCTGGTAGTGCAGGCCGCCAATCTGTTGCTTTTTCTGCTCATGTTTTTCAGCGCATACATTCATATCAAAGCGTTTTATAAGCCCAACCCGCATGCTTTTCTACGCAGTGTGCTAAGCGCAACCGTACTGAAATTATTTGTTATAGCCGGCGCAGTAATGCTCTATTTATTTATTGCCGGTGAAAAGAAAAGCACGTATGCCATTCTTGCCGCAATGGTTTTGTATATTATTTATACAACCGTAGAACTTAGGGGCATTTTTAAAATGAACAAACAGGCAGGCAATGGCGCGGTATGAACAGCCTATGCAAACATTAACCGGTTTTTTACCGGAGAACAGTTACCCGCAGGTAGCCGATTATCTTCACCGCTACAAAGTGCATCTTACCATTAGCAAAGCCCGCCGCAGCGTATTGGGCGATTACAGAAATGCTCATGCTGATAAAAATCATCGTATTTCTGTAAACGGCAATCTCAATCCCTATTCTTTTCTTATTACGCTGCTGCACGAACTGGCGCATCTGCTCACTTTTGAAAGATACAAACATCAGGTAGCCGCACATGGCACAGAATGGAAAATAATTTACGGAGGCTTGCTGGCAACCTTTATCGAACACAATATTTTTCCCGATGATATAAAAACGGCATTGCTGCAATCTTTGCAAAATCCGGCCGCAGGCAGTTGTGCCGAAACAGATTTAATGCGTGCGCTTTGCCATTATGACGCTCCGAAACAGGATGTTTTTCTGCTTGAACAATTGCCCGAAAATACAATATTTGTAACGCAGGACGGCAGGCAGTTTGTAAAAGGAAACCGGCTGCGAAAACGCTACCGGTGCAGGGAAATAAAAACCGGCGCATTGTATCTTTTTAGCCCGATATATGAAGTGAAGCCAGTTGTAACATAGATTGTAGAATGTTTAATATCTAATTCTCTTGTATCTGAATGGTAACTGTTTGCGGTGCCACAGCATCGCCGCCAAAATAGGGCAACAGCTTATAATAACCTGCGGTAGAAGTAGTGCTGGCGCGCGGCAACGAAGTTGTTCGGCCGTTTAAGGTAAAATCGTAATGGTCGCCTTTCACAGCAATAGCATAAGTGCTTGGCGCATTTAACGGAACAGAGCCGATTTCAAGAATGGTAGAATCTGAAAAATTGAACGTATAGGCAGCTATCTGCAATTCATTATTAAACCAGCGCCAGCCAAAGCGTGCACTGAAATTGCGGTGATCCTGCCCGTTATCGGCAAAGCCATACAAGGTGTTCTGATCGTATTTGGTGCGCACATCGGTAAAGTTATAAATAGCCGAACTATCGAAGATGGCGGTAAACGAAACGCCTTTGCCGCGATAAAGCGGAAAATGTTTTCCGTTGGCATAATGATTTCCTTCTTCAATGGTATAAACTTTAGTTTGCTTTGCCGCAGCTATATTTTGCGGCAGTGCCGGTTTTGATTGTTCGCCAAATTCCGTTGATGTGGTTGTAACCGCTTCTTTAGAGCAACCCAAAATAAAAATGACCAAAAGAAAAGACAGAGTGATGGTGCGCAGCATCATAGTTTTCATAGGTAGATTATTTATGGCGAAGCTAAAAATTTATTAAACAGAAAGCGGATTAAAATAAAGGGTTGTATTACTGTATGTGTAATAAGAGAAATCTAAACTTTAAAATAAAAAATCAATAAGAGAATCAATGATATTCTGACCGGAAATCTTTTTTAATTTTTAATTGTCATGCAGCAGAATCTTTTTAAACTTTTCCAATTCGGTTATTTCTGCTGCGGTCAGCGTTTCGTTGTTATCATATTTCGTTTGCAAAAACAACACTCTTTTGTGTTGCGGATACTTTGATAAAATATCTGTTATCAGTTTGCCTGCCTGTTCGTTTTTCTGATACAAAGGTATTGCAGCAGCCGGAATGTCTGATTTAAAACGAGTTGGCATTCTGGCAATCTTCGCCTGAAGCGTTGCCAGCCAGTTTGCCGGCATATCGGGCACTTGTTCGGCTTTATAATATAAGCCCTGTAGTTGCTTTTTACTAAGGCTGCCGCGCTCTTCGTACTGATGCATGAGACTCATGATAAACAATGGAAACTGCGCGCTTTTATAGCACGCATCCAGAATTTTATCTACCACATCAATTTCTTTTTTCTTTTGCATCTGTGTTTTCTTACCTGCAAATAAAAGAATAGATTTCTTCTGAATGTTTGAAAAGATGCAAACGCGGTTTTTCTTTTGCCATTTATATTTTTTGTGTTGATAAAAAAGATTGTATCATCTAAAATAAGAAAAAGAAAATTCAGAATGGGAATCGGCGATCTTCAAATGCAGGATTCTTCTTTTTTACTTTTTTTTCCAGGTAACGCCATTTGCATTTGAAATTAAACCAAAGAATCAGTGCCTTTCTCATAAATAATACACCGGTGATAAATTTTTCTGACAATGCTGCTTATTAACTCACCTGATCTGTTCTGAATATAAGAAGGCATAAACGTTATTTAGCATAATTGTTGTTTTACGCTTTCGTATAATATACTGTCTATGAATGTCGCCCGCAGATCAACTTATCATCTTTATAATATACTAACAAAGCCTTTTTTATTTTAATTAAAGCAACAGCATCTTACATTACAAGAACATCCGGAACAAAACATTATGCCCTGTTGGAAAGCATTTGGCGCATTCATTTTTCTTCTCTGTTTTGCTTTTACGGCAGTGGCGCAGCAGGCGGCATTTACGGCCGATAAAACATCCGGCTGTTCTCCGCTCGCCGTGTCTTTTACCAACACATCTACGGGGTTTTCTTCTGCCGCAACTTACGCATGGAGCTTTGGTAATACCAACAGTTCTGCTTTATTAAATCCCGGTACCACCTATAACAACGAAGGCGTTTATACGGTAACGCTTACCGTTACGGATGGCGATGTTACGTTAACCGCAACAACAGAGATAACGGTATATAAAAAACCGGTGGTAGATTTTTCGGTAGATATTACCAAAGGCTGCGCGCCGCTGCCTGTTGCGTTTACCAGCCATTCTACGCCGGGCGACGGAACAATAAGCGCCTATACCTGGGATTTTGGCGATGGCATTGCGCAGGCCGGCGATGGTTCGTTAACCCATGTTTATACCATTGCAAAAATCATTAGCCCCAGTCTCACCGTTACCAATAGTTACGGTTGCTACAGCACATTAGCCAAGCCGCAGCTTATTGAAGTGTTACCGCAGGTAACTGCATTGTTCAAAGCAGATAAAACGGTGCTTTGTACCTTACAGGATGAAGCAACATTCGTCAATACCAGCGCAGGTTCGGGCAATCTTACCTACAACTGGAATTTTGGCGATGGCGCCACTTCCTCAGTACCGCAGCCGAAGCATGTGTATGATAAGCCCGGTACGTATTCGGTAACCCTTTCGGCTACCAGCCCGGATGGTTGCACATCAGATACTACCATTACAAGCTACCTGAATGTAGCCGACTTCCATACGAATATTGATACGCCTTTGCTGATTTGTCAAAACACACCTGCAATATTTTCCGACTTCAGCACACCGGCGCCAACTACAGAAAACTGGTTTGTTGATGGCGTTCCGGTTTTTGATACAGCTTCCCTGCAATTGCAGCATACATTTGACGCACCGGGCAACCATACAGTTCAACTTGTGAATGTGTACGAAACCTGCCCCGACACAGCCACAAAAAATATTACCGTAAAACCTGCACCGGATACCAAAGGATTTACAGCAAAATTAGATGGCAGTTGCGGCGCGCCGGTAACGGTATCTTTTACCGATACTTCAACAAATGCTGTTTCCTGGACCTGGGATTTTACGAGTAACGGAACCGCTACCGCTACCGGACAAACCGCATCGCATTTATATACCACTGATGGCACATATAATGTAACGCTGCAAACGGCCGGCGCTAATGGCTGCACGGTAAAAGTAACCCAACCGGTAGCCGTGCATGAAGCATCGGTAGATATAATCAGTTCGGAAGGCAGTTTGGGCTGCGATACCAAAACAACCATTTTTTCAGCCAGATCTGAAGAAAACATTGTTGAATACGATTGGAATTTTGATGACGGCAGCGCCCATTCAACGGAGGTTAAACCGAAACATACATTTGAATCGCCGGGCGAATATAAAGTTACGCTGGCATATACAACGGCGAGCGGATGCAAGGGAAAATCGGAATACACAATACAGGTTTACGAAAAGCCGAAATTCGATTTTACGGCAATGCCGGATTCAACCATCTGCGGCAACAACCCGGTAACATTCGACGTAACGGGAATCAATATTGTCGGAGCTTATTTCTGGAACTTTGGCGATTTTGATCAGTACATTACCGTACCGGCGCCTTATACGCATCAATACCAGCACGATTCGGTTTATACCGTGTCTTTAGTCATTGATAACAACGGCTGCCGCGATACCGTTACCAAAGAAAATTACATTACCGTTTTACCGCCGTTTCCGCATATTACTTCGGCAGCCAATACCTGCGATGGCACCAGAGGTTTGGTTAGCTTTACCGACACATCGCAAAAGGCGCAAACCTATAGCTGGAATTTTGGCGACGGAAGTGAGCCATACACTTACAACGCGCCGCAAACCTTACCCGTACAACACGAGTATAAAGCAACGGGAACTTATCATGTGGCATTAACAACAACCAACGGAGACTGTTCGGTTACCGATTCTGTAAGTATTCTTGTTTTGCTGAAACAAAACCCTGCCCTTTCTGCCGCAACAACAAAATTTTGCAGCAGCGATACCTTGCATACAACGGTGTCGGATATTGAGAACAATCCGTTTACCGGATCGGGTAATGTAGGGTACGATGTTACAACGATACAATACAAGGACGGAAGTCTTTTTACGGGTAATTCTGAAGTTATAAATAACTCTGGTGATAGTGCATTTGGCGTTGATCTGAGCCAGGCCGACGTTACGCAATCTATGCTTCGCATCACCACCACATCGCAGTATTTCGGCTGCGCGGATACGACAAATTATCTTACTTTTCAGGCATTGGGCCCGGTTGCCGGTTTTTCGGTTGCGGAAAACAGTGTTTGCTTTAAATCGCCGGTGGTTTTTACCGATCAGTCAAAAGCCAGTCATAATTCGCCCATTGTAAAATGGGAATGGCAGTGGGGCGATAGTTTATCACAAACCAACAAACAGGGTAGTTCGGTGAGTCATTTGTATGCCGAACCGGGAAATTACCAGGCTACACTCACAGTTACCGATGCCAATAACTGCGTGTCTTCAACATCAGCAGATTCCGGTGCTGTTATTATCAAAGGACCAAAAGCGGCGTTCACCATTTCGGAAAATCCGGTATTACCTGCCACCGATGTCTTTTTTTACAATGAAACAAACGTTATTAATACCAATGCGGCAGATAACAGATACACCTGGAATTTTGGTGATGGAACAATCATAAAAAATCAGGATTTTACCAATCCGGTTACGCACAGTTTTAGCCGCGAAAGCACAGATACCGTTACGCTGATAGCAATCAATAAAGCTGAACGCTGTGCGGATACTGCATTTCAGGTAGTAACGGTAAGAAATCCGAATCTCTATTTTACTTATACCACAACGTATGTAAACCCTGAAAGCGGTTGCCCGCCGGTGATTGCCAGTTTTGTAAATTCTTCGCTTAACACCACAAAAGTGAGCTGGGATTTTGGCGATGGCAACACGGCCGACAATTTAGATTTCGCAAGTCATATTTACGACAAACCGGGTGTTTACAAAGTAACGCTGTATGGCTATTTCTTAGACGGCAGCATAGATTCTGTTTTTGAAATGGTAACCATCAAAGGTCCGTTTGCCGTTTTGCAAACGGTAAAGCCATTTGCCTGCGGCGCAGAATTGATAACACTTACCGCAGCTTCGTCTAATACAAAAAACTTTACCTGGGATTTTGGCGACGGCACACTGCTGAACAATTCTGATACCGTTGCCAGCCATCGCTATCTTACACCAGGTATTTATACGCCATCGCTTATTGTAAGCGATGGCAATAACTGCAGGTTTCCGTTCTTTCTTACCAAACCGATCATCATAGATACATTGCATTTATCCATCAATAAAAATCCGGCGGTAGCCTGCGATTCTTCGTTGCTTTATTTTACGCCTGCCATTGTCAGCGAAGCAAAGAACGAGCTTGGATTGCCGTTAACGTATCACTGGCGTTTTGGAACCGGTATTGGCAAAGACACCGCAAATACAGAAAACAGCACTTTTATTTATGGCAAACCCGGCACCTATGAAGTAGTGCTTAGCGGCGCATCGCCTTACGGCTGCACCGACACTACAATAGAAACCATCAATGTACAACCTACACCAAGAGCATTGATAGCCGGTCCGTCGCAGATTTGCGAGAATGATTCTGCCGTTTTTATCGCTACCGCAACCAGAACCGTAACGTGGAACTGGCAATTTGAAAATGGCAATATTTCTGATTTGCAAAACCCGGCTGCCCAAACTTACACAACACCGGGTGTTGATTCTGTTTCACTGATTGTAAATGACAACGGCTGTTTTGATACCGCCTGGCATCCGTTGCAGGTTAGTGCAAAACCTGTCATCAATCCATCGCCGCTTAGCGCTCATCTTTGCGAGGGCGATTCGGTGCAATTGCAGGCATATGACGGCAACTTCTATCACTGGACACCGGAAAAAAATATTTCTCAGCCCGATTCGTCCAGGCCGTATGTATTTCCCGATACATCAACCAAATATTATATTGAAGTAAAAAATGAAGCCGGCTGTGTAAGCCAAGATTCGATAGCCATTGCAGTTACACAACGTTTCAACATCACATCTCCTTCGCCTATTTACATTTGCCCCGGCGGTATCGCGCAGTTAAACGCGTATGGTGCCGACACTTATCATTGGTTAAACAACAATGTAAGCAATGCCGGTATTGCCAACCCGACAACATCGGTGTATTCGCCTGACACTTATACCGTAACCGGATCGGATAATTTCGGCTGTTTTACAGACACCGCAACCGTTCAGGTGCTGACGGCGACGCTGCCAACCGTATTTGCAGGTATTGATGTTACAACCTTTGCCGGAACGCCCGTTCAGCTAACGGCAACGGGCAGCCCCGATATTATAAATTGGCTTTGGACACCCGGCGATTTTGTTGATTGCGATACCTGCGCCGCCATAGTCGTTACGCCGCATACCGATATTGAATATGTGCTGAAAGCAACCAATAAAAGCGGCTGCGCGAGCTACGATACGGTGCAGGTTCATATTCTTTGCAAGACAAGCCTGGTTAATATTCCATCGGCATTTACGCCTAACGGAGATGGAAAGAATGAGCGTTTTGCCGTGCTTGGCAGAGGCATCAGAGAGATACGGCATTTTGCAGTATTCGACAGGCTGGGCGAGAAGCTCTATGAAACAAAAAATTTTACCGTTGGCGAAGCTGCCTATGCGGGATGGGACGGCACATATAAAAACAAACCGATGCCACCCGGAACCTATGTTTACATTGCCGATTTGGTATGCGATACCGGAGAATTGTTTCGATACAAGGGAACGGTAGTGCTGATACGGTAAAACAATTTTTACTTTTTGAATATCTTATACATGCCGGGATGAAAAAAAAGCTGATTGCAATTTCGGGAAGCACAAGGCAAAGTTCCGTTAATCTAAGTTTGATTCATGCCATTATGGATTTATACAAGAATGAACTCGATATCACCATATTTCAAAACATAGCCGGCATTCCGCATTTCAATCCTGATAATGACAATGAGAATGCACCGCAGATTGTTTCAGATTTTCGAAGACAATTAAGCCAAGCCGGCGGCATTTTAATCTGCACACCCGAATATGCCATGGGCGTTCCGGGAACGTTAAAAAATGCCATTGACTGGACGGTTTCTTCCATGGAATTTTCGCATAAGCCTACTGCCTTAATTACCACAGGATTAAGCGGTGAAAAAGGTCATGCAGCGCTGCTGGAAACACTGAATGTGATAGAAGCCGATATACCAGAAAGTTGCCGGCTCATTATATCATTTGCCAAAACAAAACTGCACGGCAACATCATTACGGATATGCAAACCTTGCAACGTGTAAAAAACCTGATGGATTCTTTATTAAGTATAATAGATAAAGAATAAAATAAAATCAATTTTTGATTTCGATTGTTTTAAACATTATCGTTCTGCAATTGCTTCGGGCATTTTAACGCAAAAAATAAACTGTTTTGTAATTAACGCAAAAATTTCTCTCTACTTTTGTAAATTAAACTTGTAAGGTTACCTTACTATTATGCAATCCCAAGATTCTCATTTACAATTGGCGTCCGACCTGCGAACTGTCGTAAGCCGGATGATAAAAAAGCTGCGAAGCAAATCTTCCGTATCAGAAAAATTATCGCTTACCGAACGTTCTGTTTTGCGGCTGCTTGATGAGCACAAGGATCTGTTGCCGGGCGAGATGGCGGCTAAGGAAAAAATTACGGCTCAATCTATGTCAGCCATATTAAATCATCTTTCAGAAGCTGGTTTTATCATTAGAAAAATATCTGAGACCGACAAACGAAAAGTGCTGATTTCGCTGTCTAAACGCGGGCTCAACCTGTTGCATAAAACAAGGCATGAACGCGACGAATGGCTAGGCACGGCAATAAGCAAAACGCTTACAGCACGCGAACAGGAGGTGCTTCGCAAAGCCATAGGGCCATTGTCTAAAATAAATGATTTTGACTAAGGGAAGAAAAACAGGAAACAGAAGAAGAATCCATGAACATCACTACGTTTAATGCTTTTAAAAGTCGCAATTACCGGCTTTATTTTATAGGACAATCGGTTTCTTTAATTGGTACGTGGATGCAAAAAACGGCGGTAAGCTGGGTGGTATATTCACTAACGCATTCCAAGTTTATGCTCGGCGTAACGTTGTTTGCTACCTTGTTTCCCTCTTTTCTGTTTTCATTTCTCGGCGGTGTGGTGGCCGACCGTTACGACCGGTATAAAGTGCTGCTTACAACGCAGGTTGTTTCTATGATACAGGCGGTTCTGCTAACGCTGCTAATATTGTTTAACCATTATGCTATTTGGGAAATTATTGCGCTTAGCGTGCTGCTTGGCATAGTGAATGCGTTTGACGTACCTGCGCGGCAGTCTCTGGTGTATGATATGGTTAATGATAAAAAAGACCTGCCCAATGCGCTTGCCTTAAATTCGTCAATGGTAAATTTGTCGCGGCTGATTGGTCCCGGTATCGCAGGCATTGCCATTGAAACCCTAGGTGATACGGTTTGTTTCGGGTTAAATGCGGTAAGTTTTATAGCTGTTATCGGTTCCTTGCTTTTAATGAGGCTTCCTAAATATGAGCCGCCGCCGCATACAAAAAAGATAAGCGCCGAATTGAAAGAAGGGCTGGCTTACATTAAACACTCGCCGTTTATTTCATTTATCATTGTAATGATGGCATTTGTAAGTTTATTTGTTTTGCCTTTTAACACGCTCATTCCGGTATATGCAAAAGATATTTTTAAAGGAACAGCTTCTACGTTCGGTGTTATAGACAGCGCCATTGGGCTGGGTGCATTTGCAGGCGCTATCTTTCTCGCCTCGCTGAAACCCGGTAAAAACCTTCATAAATTTTTAGCCATTAATACGCTTGTATTTGGTGCCGGGCTTATCTTATTTTCTCATACTACGCTCTATCCGCTGGCACTACTGTTTGCTGTTATCAGCGCCTTTGGCATGATGTCTCAGATAACGGTTACCAACACACTTATACAAACCACAGTTAATCCGGCAATGCGCGGCAGGGTTATCAGTATTTATGCAATGGCGTTTTTCGGCATGCAGCCATTAGGCGGTTTGCTGGTTGGTTTTGTGTCTGAGCGTATCGGCGTGCAGGATACGGTTTTGGCAGAAG
Source organism: Ilyomonas sp. (assembly GCA_965219515.1). GTDB lineage: Bacteria > Bacteroidota > Bacteroidia > Chitinophagales > Chitinophagaceae > Ilyomonas. The sequence continues at coordinate 2,575,114 of OZ244776.1, read as the reverse complement.
GCATTATCGCTTTAATGATTGGTTTTCTGCATTTTCGTTTTTTACGAAGAAAACGGTTACATCCAAACGAAACTCCGGTTGCGCAGCCGCAGATTGCCGAAGCCGCCCTGGAAGCATGATCATTTACTTCATCATTATAAAAATTGAAAACATGGAACAGAAAGAAAACAACACGGCGCTTTTGGTAATGGACATGCAAACCATTATAGTAAGCAATCTGCCAACCGCTTCTTCAATAACGGAAAGCGTAGCGAAAGCCATCTCTTATGCAAGAGACAACAAAATGCCCATTATTTATTCTGTAGTGGGTTTCAGAGATGGAATGCCTGAGATTAGTATGAATAATAAAAGTTTTGCCGCGTCGAAAGAAAGATTCGCTTCGCTGACCACGAACGACCAGATAAAAATAGAAACTTCGGTATCACCATCGGCAAACGACATAGTTGTTGTTAAGCGGCGCTTCAGCGCTTTTACCGGAAGCGATCTGGAAGTGCTGCTGCGGGCGCAGGGCATAAGGCACATTGTTCTCACCGGCATTTCTACCAGCGGCGTTGTTTTATCAACCACGCGCGAAGCGGCTGACAAAGACTATCAGATTACCATTTTGTCCGATGCCTGCGGCGATGCCGATGAAGAAGTGCATCAATTGCTAATGACCAAAGTATTTCCCCGGCAGGCAGATGTGCTTACCGTTGAAGAATGGCGCAGGCAATAGGTGTTCTGTAAATTTTTTTTTGTAAAAAATAACATGTGGTTGTATGGGAGGTGAATTGTGAATATATACACGCATTTAATATTAGAGACATTCACAACTCACCTTTAATATAACACGACAAGGCTATATGAAAATTTGAACAACAACCCTTGCTTTAGTTTCTTTTTGCAGCAAAAAAAATCACAACATAAAAATCGGTTTATCCTGCTTTTGCGATATGCGGTAAGCGGCATTCATTAAACCAACATGGCTGTACGCCTGTGGAAAATTACCCCATTGGCTGCCATCCTTTTCATCTACATCCTCGCTGAATAAGTCTAAGTGATTACCGTATTTCATCAGATTGTTGAATTCTCGTATCGCATCATCCATTCTGCCAACGCAGGCCAGCGCTTCCACATACCAGAAAGCGCATACCAGAAACGTGGATTTTGGTTTGCCAAAATCATCATTGTGAATATAGCGGTAGAACAATCCGTTTGGCGTTAGCAATTCTTTTTCCAGGGCAGCCAGATGGTCTTTTGCTTTTTGTGAAGCGGGATCGAGATAATTCATCATAATCAGTTGCAGCGTACTGGCATCAAGATAAGGCACGCCAACGGCGCTGACATAGCATTTTCTTGCTTCGTCGTAGCAGCTTTCAATATTATCCGCCGCTTTCTGTTTCAGTTTTTCCGCTCTTTTTTCAAGGTCTTTTTCACCGATTTCCCTTGCAATTTTTATGGCTGAGCAACAGCCGGCCCACTGAAATAAATTGGTATAGCAATGAATGTTTTTTGCATTGCGAAATTCCCACAGACCGGCATCTTTTTCGTCAACTGTTTTTTCAATTTTATCAAGCACAAAATCAACCCACTCTTTCGAGTCGTGCCGTTCTTTAAATACAAAGCGGTAATCGGTATAAAGCGGCAGCAGCGCAACCATTACCTGTCCATAAATATCGTCCTGAATATGCTCGTAAGCTTCGTTGCCAATACGCACCGGCTTGTTGTTCATATAACCTTCCAGCGGCAAAATTTCTTCAGTCAGTTTTCGTTTACCCGTAATACCATACAGCGGCTGATACCGGAAGCTGTTTTTGTCAAACGATATATCTGAAACGTAGTGAAAATAAGTTTCCATTTCATCGAAATGAGCAATGTGGTTAAAGGCGTTGATAGTGTAATATGTATCGCGAAGCCAGCAATACCGGTAATCCCAGTTGCGACCGTCGCCGGGGTGTTCCGGCAGGCTGGTGGTGCTGGCGGCAATGATAGCGCCCGTGTCTTCATATTGGTGAAGCTTTAAAACAAGTGCCGAGCGTATCACTTTTTGCTGCGCAAAATCGCCGATGCTTGATTGTTTCACCCAATTGCGCCAATAGGTAATTGTTTTGTCGGTAAATTGTTTGCAGGTGCTGACGATAGCCGCTTCCAGCGGGCTGCCATAAGTAAGTATCAGGTAATGTGTATCGTTTAGCACAAAGTCTTTGTCATCAAAAAAATAACTGATGGGGATATCGGTGGTAAGCCGCATCCTGTCGGTGTGGCCGGTATATTCTATGTGGTTGCTTCCGCGGTGCGCTTCAAGACGTGTTTCGCCATAATCGCAAACCGGTTTGCACACAGCTTTAATACGCGGCGTGCCTTCGAGCAATTCTATTTTTCTGATAAGCATCAGCGGCCGAAAACAACGGTCGTACTGGGTAAATCGCGGTGCGATGTCCGTTACAGAATATTTGCCTTGTTCGGTGGCAACAACGGTGCATAATACATTCGTGTTTTCAAGATAATATTGCGTGGAAGTATAACCGGAACCGGATGGAAGAACGGAAAACTCACCGCCTTTTTTGCTGTCGAGCATGTTACCAAAAACAAATGTACTGTCGAAGCGTGGCCAGCAAAGCCAGTCAATGTTTGTGTTCTTGTTTATATGTGCAATGTATGCGCAGTTGCCAATGATGCCGGTCTGATATTTATGAACTTCCATCGGTAAAAAATTGTCCTGAAATAAGTTTTGATGAAGATAACTTTCAAAATGTCTGCCGTAAAAAACTGAAAATCAAAACAGAACAGAAACCCTGAAAAAGACAAAGCATGAAAATGCTGTGTTCTTCATGCTTTCTACGCTATTTGCGATAACAATATTTACAACGGCAAACTCCAGTCTATCGGGTCTTTACCTTGCTTGGTAAGCAACTCATTGGCTTTGCTGAAATGGCGGCAACCGAAAAAACCTTTGTCAGCACTGTAAGGCGAAGGATGCGCCGCCTTTAAAACGAAGTGTTTTGTTTCGTCTATCAGCACTTGTTTGTCCTGCGCAAATTTTCCCCACAACATAAAAACAACGCCTTCCTTGTTATCAGAAATAAGTTGAATTACTTTATTGGTAAACTCCTGCCAGCCTGTTTTCTGGTGCGATGCCGGTTCTTTAGCCCGCACCGTTAAAATGGCGTTTAATAAGAACACGCCCTGCTGCGCCCATTTGGTAAGATTGCCGCTTTTGGGTATTGCCATGCCAGTATCGGTATGCAATTCTTTAAAGATATTTTCCAACGAAGGTGGTGGTCTCACACCATCGGGCACCGAAAAGCTTAGCCCCATTGCCTGCCCTTTGCCGTGATACGGATCCTGCCCTAACAATACAACTTTTACATTGCTGAACGGCGTGGTATTAAAGGCGTTAAAAATGAGCTGCCCCGGCGGATAAATGGTAGCACCGGTTGCCTTTTCGGTTTTCAGATGCGCCGTAATTTGCTGAAAATAAGGTTTGTTCCATTCGTCTTTTAATATCTCTTTCCAGCTTTCTTCTATTTGTACATCCATGGCAATTGTGTTTGGATGCAAACTAATTAAAAATTAGTTTTGCCGCCACAGTTTTGGCCAGGTAGCTCAGCTGGATAGAGCAACTGCCTTCTAAGCAGTAGGTCATTGGTTCGAATCCAATCCCGGTCACAGGTTATCTTTTAAAAGGCAGGTTTAACTACCTGCTTTTTTTTTGGAGAACATTGCTTAGAGCAGCTTGGCATGTTGTTTATTTAATAGTAATCTCGCATTATCAAAAACAATTTTTTTTATGGCTGATTCCAACACATTAGACGATAAACTTCACTGGTATAAAGACGCAATCATTTACGAACTGCACATTAAAGCTTTTTGCGATGGCAACGGCGATGGCATCGGCGATTTTAAAGGGCTGCTTGAAAAACTTGATTATCTGCAGGATTTAGGCGTTACCACAATTTGGGTGTTGCCGTTTTATCCTTCTCCGCAACGCGACGATGGTTATGACATTGCCGATTATTACAGCATCAACCCATCTTACGGCAACATAGACGATTTTAAACAATTTTTAGACGAAGCGCACCGCCGGAATTTAAAAGTCATTACCGAACTGGTTATTAATCATACCTCCGATCAGCATCCCTGGTTTCAGCGCGCCCGGCTGGCGCCGAAAGGATCGCCGGAAAGAGAATTTTATGTATGGACAGATGACCCGACTCAATATAAAGATGTGCGCATTATTTTTCAGGATTTTGAACTTAGCAACTGGACATGGGATGCCGTTGCTAACCAATATTACTGGCACCGCTTTTTCTTTCATCAGCCCGATCTGAATTATGATAGTCCATTGGTGCAGGAAGAAGTGATAAACATCATGGATTACTGGTGCGGATTGGGTGTTGACGGGTTTCGTCTCGATGCGGTTCCGTATTTATATGAACGCGAAGGAACCAATGGTGAAAATTTACCCGAAACACATGCCTACTTAAAAAAACTGCGGGCGCATATTGATAAAACGTATCCCGGAACCGTGTTTTTGGCGGAAGCTAATATGTGGCCGGAAGATTCGGCTTCTTATTTTGGCAATGGCGATGAATGCCACATGAACTACCATTTTCCGGTAATGCCGCGCATGTTTATGGCGTTGCAAATGGAAGACCGCTACCCGATAACGGATATTTTTGATCAGACACCCGTTATACCCGAAACATGCCAGTGGGCTATTTTTCTTCGCAACCACGATGAGCTGACGCTCGAAATGGTAACCGATGAAGAAAGAGATTACATGTATAAGGTGTATGCCAAAGACCCGCGCGCGCGCATAAACCTTGGCATCCGGCATCGTTTGGCTCCGCTGTTAGGCAACGACCGCAGGCGAATAGAACTAATGAATTGTCTCTTATTTTCTTTACAGGGAACGCCCGTTATTTATTATGGCGATGAAATAGGAATGGGCGATAATTTTTATCTTGGAGATCGCGATGGTGTGCGTACGCCCATGCAATGGTCGCCCGACCGCAACGGCGGCTTTTCAAACGCCAACCCGCAGAAACTTTATCTGCCCGTTATATTAGACCCGGAATATAATTATGAAGCGCTTAATGTAGAAGTGCAGCGCAGCAATACATCATCACTGTTCTGGTTTATGAAGCGCATCTTAAATATGCGTAAACAGTTCAAGGCGTTTGGCCGCGGCGATATAAAATTTCTCAATGTTGAAAACCCTAAAATTTTAGCTTTTACACGTTCTTACGAAAAAGAAACCATTTTGGTTGTGGTTAATTTATCGAAATACTCGCAGCCTGCCGAAATTGATTTATCTGACTATAAAAGTTATGTGCCGGTAGAAGTATTCAGCAAAAACAGGTTTCCCGCCATCAGAACAGACGATCCGTATTTTTTAACCATGAGTCCGTTTGCCTATCACTGGTTTGAGCTTGAAAAAGCGGCGGTGGAGGATACCGAAAAAACAGATTTGCCGCAATGGAAAATGAGCGATTGGAATGATATTATAAAAGAGCCGTCTGTTCGCTGGCTGGAAGAAACCGCATTGCTTCCTTATATGGAAAAAACAACTTGGTTTAACGGCAAAAACAGCAATGTGCATCATGTAACCATAACAGATAAAGCCATGGTGCCGTTGGAAAAAAACAGTATTGCTTTACTATTGGTTGATGTTGTGTATGAAAGCGGTCTTCCTGAAACCTATCAGGCAGCCATTGGTTTTGTGATAGAAGATGTGGCGGGTAAATTAAGCAGCAGTTGCCCCGAAGCGATTATTGCAAACCTTACCATCGATGGTGTGGAAGGTTTGCTTGTTGACGCTTTCTACATTGCGCCGGTGCAACAGATGCTGCTGCGCAGATTATCGGTTTGCGACAATATCAATACACCTGCGGCAAACATCCGGTTTCTGGCTAAAGAGTCCGTAAAACAATTTGTAACGGAGCAGACAGAAATAAAACCGCGCATTCATCCCACCGAAAAAACAAACACTGCCATTACGTATAACAATGCGTTGTATTTAAAAATATACCGTAAGGTTGATAGGGCTGTTAATCCGGATGTTGAGCTGACAAGGTACTTAACCGAGCAGGCCGATTTTTTACATGTGCCAACCTATCTCGGAGCCATCGAATGGCAGTTTGGAAAAGACAAAATGGTGCTTGGCATGTTGCAGACGCTGATAGAAAACCATGGCGATTTTCATCAGTTTATATTAGAGAGATTAAATAATTTTATAGAACGGATTTTAGCCCGCGACCGCGAAAAATTGTTACAATACGAATTTAAAGGCTCGCTAACAGAACCCGTTGGTTTTGATGAGTTGCCCGAAGACTTGCAGGAATTTTTAAGTCATACGGCCGCCGAACAACTAAGACTTTTAGGTATCCGAACCGGCGAAATGCACCTGGCTTTACAGGCTTCCATTAATAGAAAAGAGTTTCAGCCGGAGCCGTTTTCTTTGCACTATCAGCGATCGTTGTATGCCTCCATGATTTCGCTTGTAAGGCAGGCGACACACAATCAGAAAAATGTAAGTAAATTGCCGCCGCATGTGCAGGCCGATATTAAAAAAATAAACGACAACCGCATTGAAATACTAAACCTTTTGAAACGTATTTATACAAAGAAATTCGATGTTAAGAAAATAAGAATTCATGGCAACTACCATCTTCAGCAGGTGTTGATGACGGGTAAAGATTTGTCTGTTATAGATTTTACCGGCGATGCGCGCAAAAGCTACAGCGAAAGAAGATTGAAGCGTTCGCCGCTGCGCGATGTGGCTACTTTATTGGGCTCTCTTTTCGACTCGGCTTATGAAGCGTTTATTGCCAACCGGCAAATACATTCGAACGATATGCAAAACCTGATACCCTTTATTATATTGTGGACAAATTACATGAGCGGCTTTTTTATGAAAGCTTATCTGCAAACCATTGAGGGCAGTGGTTTTGTGCCGGAAGACAAGGAGGATCTGCGAATTATGATTGAAACGTTTATGCTGGAAAATGCAGTCGCCGATATGAATGATGAATTAACCAATCGTCCGGATTGGGTAAGAATACCGATACGCGTAATTAAAAATATCGCGAAGATTGAATAACAAAAGATAAACATCTTTGGCGTCAGGCTTATAAACGCAAAAGCCGGTTATTTTTAGTAACCGGCTTTTGCATTTTACTCTTTCATTATTGCTTTTCTTCGGCTTTCTGCATCGGATTTTTACCAACGGCTTGTCCGCGGGCAGCCTGCTTATCTTTATACACGGCAAACTTGCCGGGCGTTTCAACAACAGCAAATACATTAACTAACATGTGTAATGATTGATAAGTAACGTAAAACAAACTGTATATTGCAAAATGATATTCAACTAAATAAAGATGCAAACAGTAATGGTAGATATTCTGAATAATAAAGCAATAAAACTTTTGGAAGATTTGGAAACAATGAATCTGATTCGGATGCGCAAAGAAAAGCAAACACTTGCAGATACTGTTGACTGGTCTGCCAAATATAAAGGCGCTATGACAAAACAGTCTTTATCCGATATTGACCGGCAGTTAAAAGAGTTGCGTAACGAATGGGAATAAAATATCTGTGGGATACAAATACAGTTATCTATGATCTGCAAAAACTATTTCCGTCAAACGCTGAGTTGTTCATAGACAATTTGCTGAAGACCGAACTTCCTGTCATTTGTTCTATTACAGAAATAGAGCTGCTTTGCTGGAAAAATATCACAGCAAAAGATGCGAGAGTTTTAAGTGATTTTATTTCTGATTCTTTTTTGATAGAGCTGGAACAACCGATAAAACTAAAAGCGGCGGAAGTGCGTAAAAATTATAAAATAAAATTGCCTGATGCTATTATAGCAGCCACAGCACTTGTATATAATCTTACATTGCTTAGTCGCAACACTGCTGATTTTAAAGATATAAATAATTTAAGAATCATAAATCCGTGGAAACAATAGAAACCAATGCTATCCGGGAACATTGGTTTCTTTGCTATCAATATTCATTATTGCTTCTCTTCGGCTTTCTGCATTGGATTTTTACCAACGGCTTGTCCGCGTGCAGCCTGCTTCTCTTTATACACGGCAAACTTGCCCGGCGCTTCAACAGACGGCCAATTGTTGTTTGTCAGGTCAATATCCGCCGTTTCGCGCAGCGGATCAAGATGAATGGCAGACACCTGTTTATCTAATAAAAATACCTTGCTGAAATGTTGTTCGTTTTTACGCCAGATTTGCGCCGCAATGCGCGATGTGTCGCGCGTGCCATCGGCATACACAAATTCTACAATTACCGGCATTACCAAACCGCCTTTATTGGTAAATGAAACTTCATAAAGATATTTATTGGCATAGTTCGCTTTTGCTGTATCGTTTAGCACATCATACGATGGCGGTGGTAATTTGTATGTATAAACAGAATCGTAAGGCTCAATGCTGCGATCGTATTTCCAATAAAAATCGCGCAGCGACGTATCAACATCCGTTAGGAAATGAATGCTTGTGTCCTGCCGGTTTCTTATTTTATTGATGTCTTCAAAACTGTTGAGCGCAGGCTTGTCAATGCCAACCGGCTTTGCCGTATCAACCACCGTTACCTGCTGGTTGACATCGTATTTCAAAGCTTTTACACTGTCTATCGAAATGTCGCAGGGCTGCGTGCCGTAAAACCAGCCGCGCCAGAACCAGTCTAAGTCTTCGCCGCTGGCATCTTCCATCGTTCTGAAAAAATCGGCCGGTTCGGGATGCTTAAACTCCCAGCGATGCGCATACGTTTTTAACGCATAATCAAACAGCTTCCTTCCCATGATGGTTTCGCGCAGAATGTTTAGTCCTGCTGCCGGTTTTCCATACGCATTATTGCCAAACTGAATGATGTTTTCGCTGTTGGTCATAATAGGTTCCAACTGGTCTTTCGGCAGCTTCATATAATCGGCAATCAGGTAAGCCGGTCCGCGCTTGGAAGGATATTTATTGTCGAATAACTCTTCGGTTAAGTATTGGCAAAACGAGTTCAGACCTTCATCCATCCAGGTCCACTGACGTTCATCGCTGTTTACAATCATGGGAAAAAAGTTATGTCCCACTTCGTGAATGATAACGCCGACCATTCCGTTTTTCACCGCTTCGCTGTAGGTGCCGTCGGCATTGGTTCTGCCATAGTTAAAGCAAATCATCGGGTACTCCATGCCATTAACCGCTTCTACACTTTGCGCTACGGGATAGGGATAAGGAATGGTGAACTGCGAATAGGTGCGAACCGTATGCGCTATCAGCTTTGTTGAGTATTTACTATACAATCCATACGCTTCTTTGCCGTAATAGCTCATACACATGATCTTCTTTCCTTCCACATATGCTGGCATCGCATCCCAGCAAAATTTGCGCGAGCTGGTCCACGCAAAATCGCGGACATTAATGGCTGAAAATATCCACGTTTTTGTGTCTCTGCTATGTTTGGTCTCTGCTTTCTTTGCTTCTGCCAGGTTGAATATCTGTAAAGGTTCTGTTGCCGTTTGCGCCTTTTGCCAGCTTGCATAATGTGCCGCATCCAACACCTGCTTATAGTTTTGGCATTCGCCCGTTGCGCCCACCACATGATCGGCAGGAACGGTAATCTTTACATTGAAGTTGCCAAAGGTTAAGGCAAACTCGCCGCTGCCTGCAAACTGGTGGTTTTGCCAGCCATGAAAATCGCTGTACACACACAAGCGCGGATACCACTGCGTCATGGTAAACAAATAATTGCCATCATCGGGAAAATATTCATAACCGCCTCTGCCACCTTCTACAAACCGGTTGGTAATCTGGTAATTCCAGTTTACATTAAATATTACTTTTTTGCCGGGCTTCACCGTGTCGGGAAACTCAATGCGCATCATGGTTTTATTAATGGTGTATTGCAATGGCTTGCCCGCAGCGTCAGTTATTTTGTTAATATTATCTCCGTATCCATTGTTCGTTTCGTTCTGTATCATGGCATCCATGCTTCGCGCGCTGATGGCATTTTCCTTTATAGAAGACCCTGTCTGATAACCCGAATTGTTGATACTGCTATGCTGGTTTTCATCCAACTGAAGCCAGAGATAAGTAAGCGGGTCGGGCGAATTGTTGAAATAGGTAATGGTTTCGCTGCCGGTTAATATTTGCTTGTCTTCATCGAGGCTGCAGGTAATGTTGTAATCGGCACGTTGCTGCCAGTATTTTGGTCCGGGTGCGCCGCTTGCCGTGCGATATTCATTCGGCGTTGGCAAAATGGTTCCCAGTTGCTCGAACTTATTGCCGTGATTGGAGCCGGGATTGTTTTGAATATCCTGCGACCAGGCTGACATTGCCATAAAACAAATAACGATAGCTGCGAAACTTTTCTTCATGTGTGTTTTGTTTTTGTCCCTCAGATTTTGCCGATGAACGCAGCATTTATTTTTTTATCTGCGAAAATCTGCGCCGTCTGCGGGCTGATTTTAAACCGGAAACCTTGTAATCATCATTTCTATGGCAAGTGCCGCAACGCCACCGCTTACAAACAAAATATAATTCCGGCGACTGATTTTGAGCAGCGAAACAAAAATAAAGGACAACAGCAATATAACGGCAACAATCCACAATTGCCCGGCTTCTATTCCCAGATTAAAAGCCAGCAACTGCCGAATAATGTTTTCATTTTTGCCAAGCATGTTTTTTAACAAAGTGCTAAAGCCAAGCCCGTGAATCAATCCAAAAAACAAAGCATAGAAATAGATAAGCGGATATTTTTGGTTGAATTGAAAATTGCGGACAGATGCATTGTTTAGTGCGGTGATAAATATGGTAATTGCGATAAAAAATTCAGTCCATTTTGCCGGCAGGTTAATGATGTTGAGCGTGCTTAAAGCAAGCGTAAGCGAATGACCAATGGTGAAGGCGGTAACAAGTATCAGTATTTTTTTCCAGTCGCTCCATTGATAGCGAATGCAAAGCGCCAGGATAAATAAAATATGATCTAAGGCTGATATGCTGATGATGTGCTCAATGCCCAATAAAAAGAAAAGACTGAAATTGCTCATGCTGTAGATGGTACAAAACAATGGTAAAAAAATCAATTGAAGCCTGCTCTTACTTTACCTTATCTTTCTGTTTGATTTATGAAAATAACAATTACCATTGGCAATAAAAATATTGAGGTGCAATTTTCACGGCACGCAGTCAGAATTGTAAACAACAATGAGCTTACCGGCTTGCTGACACAAAATGCGAAAGAAGCAACCTACGTGCTTATTGCCGCCATAAAACAAAAATTTCGCAAACAATTTCAAACAGATTTTCATGTGTCAGATGCTTCTGTGGCGGTTGAAATATGGGGACATGTATATGCGGGTAAATGGGCTGTGTGGATGAAATCTCATTCATCTGTGGCATTGATTCACAAAGCGGCAAAAAAAATAATTTTTCACTGCGATACGATTGATATTGGAGAAACAGGACACGATAGCAATCGTTTTGTATGGGATGGCTTGTCTCATGTTGCATCATTGCTTGCCAGGCTTCTGCCTGTTTAAAGCAAACGTTGTTTTCTTGTTAATCGGCTTATACAATCAGCCATATCTTTTACCTCTAAATGGCGCAGTTAAATTTTTTTTGACTGATTGATTTATAAAGCTGCTTATGCCTTTATCAAATATTTTTCTTCATTGTCATAAATTCTAACGGCTGCAAATGCTTGCCGGTTAGCTCGTCTTCTTCAAAAAGAACCCTTTCGCCTGTGTCTTTGTATCCATGACGTTCGTACCAATTAATCAACTCGGTGCGAACTGAAACGACAGACATATAAATGCAGTCGCAATGCAGGTGCAACGCATATTCTTCAGCCGCTTTTAATAACTGCTTGCCAATGCCGCCGCCCTGCCAAAGCGGCGATACGCCAAACATGCCAAGATATAATTCCTGTCCGCGATGTTGCAAATTTACGCAGCCGTTAATTTGTTGTTTTTCATTCGCATGTTTTAAAAAAACGCTGCCCGGCCGGTTCATTATCTCAGTTATATTTTGCTCATCGGTTCTGCGTTCGCCCGCTATCAGATGCACTTCAGAGGTCCATCCTTTTTTTGAAGATTCGCCGCGATAGGCGCTGTTGAGTAAATTTATAATGGCTTCACTGTCTGCTGTGGTAGCAAAAAAGATATGCGGATCAGAAAATAAATTCATGGGAATAATAAAACCAGCAAAAATTATTTTAAAGAAATCAGATGGCTGTTTTGTTTATGATGACAATCAGGCAAAAAACGTTTTATAAACTGTTTGCAGATGTCTGTCGGCGTTTGTTTGTAAACAGTATCACCCATTTTTTTGTAATTGAATATCATAAAAAACGGGTTTCAAACTAACTATTTGAAACCCGTTTTTATTTAGATAATTATATTACTACCATTTGTCAACATCTTCTTCTTCGCCATCCAAAGATATAGCCACAGGAGTTACCTGCATGTTGTTTTCTGTTGTATCTGTTATCTCCGGCACGGGTGCTTTATCTAATCCGTCTTCTGATGTTGGTTCGGGATATTCATGATTAAAAGCATCGAAATCAAAATCAGGCATTAAATCTGTTTTAACATAGTCAACAACTTCTGCCAACCCCTTGATAAATTTATTAAAGTCTTCTTTGTAAAGAAAAATTTTATGCCTGTCGTAACCATCGTCATTAAAACGTTTGCGGCTTTCGGTAATGGTTAGGTAATAATCGTTGCCGCGGGTGGCTTTAACATCAAAAAAATAAGTTCTTCTTTTTCCGGCTCTGATACGTTTGCTATAAACGCTTTCCATCTTTTTGTCGTTGTTGTCGTACGCCACAGATAATTGTTTTTGGTTATACTAAGTTTTGCGTTACAAATATAGTATTGTTTTTAAACTGCCAAAATTTTACAGATTTTATTTCATTTCTATTTCTGCCGAAGCATTTTGCTCACTGTTCATTTGCAATTGATACAGCTCGGCATATTCGCCATTCAATGCCATTAATTGCCCGTGCGTACCGCGCTCTTTAATTTCGCCATCGTCTAACATAACAATCTGATCGAATTGAAAAGCGGTAAGAATGCGATGCGAAATAATGATTGCCGTTTTATTGCTCAGATATTGTTGCAGGTTGTTGGTAATGTCGCGTTCCGTTTTTGAATCCACCGCGCTTAGGCAGTCATCAAAAATCATAACGTTGGCGCCTTTCATTAAGGCACGTGCAATGGAAATGCGCTGCTTTTGTCCGCCGCTTAGCGTTACGCCGCGCTCGCCAACCAATGTATCATAACCTTGGGGCAATCCTGAAATTTCGTTGTGAATGCTGGCATACTTCGCAACCTTTTCTATCTTTTGCGTATCATCATTATCGTTGCCCGGCATACCGAATCTGATGTTGCGGCTGATGTTATCGCTGAACAGAAATACATCCTGCGGCACATAGCTGATGCTTTCGCGCAGATGCTTTAACGAAATGTCTTTTATGTTATCTCCATTCAGCAAAATTTGTCCGCTGTCGGCATCATAAGTGCGAAGCAGCAATTGTGCAAGCGTAGATTTTCCGCTGCCGGTTTTGCCCATAATCATCACTTTTTCGCCTTGCTTAAGCGTAAGATTAAAATGAGATAAAGCTTTGATGCCGGTATGCGGATAGGTAAATGAAACATTATCAAACACAATATTGCCGGTAATAACGGTTGCTTTGGGTAAAGCGGGCGAAACAATGGATGGTTCTGTTTGCAAAAATTCGTTGATGCGTTTTTGCGAAGCCGATGCCCGCTGTATCATGCTTGCCGTCCAGCCGATTGCGCTTACGGGAAACGTAAGCTTGTTGATATATAAAATAAATTCTACAATGGTGCCGGGCAATGCGCCGTGCAGCACCTGTATGGCGCCAACCAGAATGGCAATCAGCGTGCTTAATCCTATCATCAGTGTCATGCTTGGAAAATAAACCGCTTCCAGCTTTGATAAGCTCACCGCATTTTTTCGATATTCTTCACTGTTCTTTTCAAAAAAATGAAGCATATTTTTTTCCTGAACAAACGATTTGATTACACGGATGCCCGAATACGATTCCTGCGCGTTGGTAGTGAGGTTTGACAAAGATGCCTGCACCTTTTCGCTTTTTTTATGAATGATAGTATTTACGGTGTAAATGGTAATGGCCAGCAGCGGCAGGGGAGAAAGTGCCAGCCAGGTAAGATGCGCATCCTGCTTAAACATGTAATACAAACAAAAAACGATGGTGGCTATCAGGTTTATCAGGTACATGATGGCCGGGCCGGCATACATTCTAACGCGGCTTACATCTTCGGCAATGCGGTTCATTAAATCGCCGGTGCTGTGCGTTTTAAAAAAATCGGTATTTAGTTTTTGATAATGCTGATACACTTCATTCTTCTGATCATATTCAATATGCCGGCTCATTACAATAATGGTTTGCCGCATCAGAAACATAAAGAAGCCGCGCAGCAACGCCATAATCAGCAAAACAACGCCTGCCAGAATAATGACATTGGCATAAGAAAAATGGCGGCTGTTAACCCAATTGATAAATCCCTGAACAATAAAATTATAGCTCAGAGAGCCTTTGAACTGAATGGCTGATTGTGCGCTCTGATTGCCGTGGATAGCCTGTTGCACCATATTAATAACAAAGCCGGATAGTTGCGGGCTGAGAATATCGAAGAAATTGGATAAAACCACAAAGGCAATTCCCCAAAGCAGGCGCGACCTGTATTTCCAGAAATATTTATTAAGTGCCGAAAGATGCTTCAAAAGAAAAAATGTTTGTGCAAAGGTAAACCGGGATTTGCGATTGATGATTTCTGATTTGTGAAGGTCGTTCGTCATTGCGAGGCACGAAGCAATCTATGATATACAGTAAGTGCTGCCAGTAAGCAGTAAACAAGACAGCATGATTCTATCACCACTCACTATTCACCAACAGGCTTTAGCGTAATCCACAGATTGCTTCGTGCCTCGCAATGACGAATGACCTTTTCACTGAACACGGTCCTGTTTCTGTACAACTCTGTGGTAGAACATCAACCTTCACTTTATAAAGCCCCAATTATTGCCCGGAACGTGGAAGTGGGCATTCTTGCTGCACCCGCAAGAATGACAACAGACGATGCCACAAAAAACGGGACGGTGGTTGCCAAAAGAAAAATGCTTGCTTTAGCAACACACATAATAACTGAAGAAATAGCTTTAAATAAAGCACAAAAAAATTCCGAACCAAACTGGTTCGGAATTAAAAAATTTCGGTGCAAAAGTCGTCAGGCTTCTACGTTTCCGCTTTCGGGAGACGTGTTTGGCTCTACTCTTCTTACAGCAGGCGATTGCTTGCGGGCACGCTGTGTTTTACGGTGATCGTCTGACCGCTTGCGCTGAAGAACTTCGTGCTCTTCGTGCCATGCCTGAAATTTTACCATCGCCTGGGTTTCATCAAACAAACCTAACTTAACACCACGCAACAAGTGCTTCAGGTACAGCACGCCTTTGAAAGACAAAATACGGCGAACCGTATCGGTTGGCTGGGCACCTTTGTGCAGCCATTCCAAAGCTTTCTGACGGTCTAACTGAATGGTTGCAGGAACTGTTAACGGGTTGTAAGTTCCAATTTTTTGTATGAACTTACCATCGCGGGGTGCACGGGCGTCTGCCACTACAATAAAGTAGAACGGACGTTTTTTACTACCGTGCCTCTGTAGTCTTAATTTGACTGCCATAATTAAATAGACATTTAAAGGCTAAAAGAATAAGGTTTTGAACCCAAACCGCAAATGTAGAGGGTTTGCCGTAAAATGCAAATGATGTGAAATAAAAATTTCTCTAATCTTTTTTTCTGCCCTGCAAAAACCGAGTTCGCCGGATTTGCTGCACCGGAACGCCGATTATTTTGCTGTCGAGCCAGGCAATTACGTCAAGATACATGAACGAGCGGGTTTCCAACGGATTTCCTTTGTGCTGCTCCAGTTTTTGTTTTAATTCTGTAAATGCCGGAATCGTTTGTGATGCCGACAGCGAGAAAGATGCCTTTAGAAAAGAGAAAATATCTTCTTCCACAACGCTTAAATTTTTCATTTTTCCCATAAACCGATACACCGATTTCACCAGGTATTCAAGCAGATTATAATTGCCTAATTCATAATGCGCAATCAAGTGAAGCAAACGGGCATAACACTGCAAATCGGTTCGCAGATCAACCTTCCAGTTAATGATTTTATTGAGATAATCTATCGCTTTATCGTTATCGCCGCTGCCAAAATACAGTGAAGCGATTTTGTAATAAAATACCAGAATGCGATGCCGGTCAAGATGTAACTTATACTCTTCCAATTTGTTTTCGATATAAGGCACAAGCGACAAGCCTTCTGTAAATGTTCCTTCTAAAAAATGCCTGTTTATTTTGGCTATGTGCAGATACACAAAAGTTTGTATCACCGAATTGGTGGTTGCATGTGCCGTTTTAGACATGGCAAATTCTTCAAACTGCAATAGCGTTTTGTTGAATTTTTCATAGTTGTTCAGGTCAAAGTGCGCGCTTAATAAATTGTGCAGACCTTTAATATATTGCCCGTTTTCTACTTGTATCATGTCTGGCTGTTGCTCAAACAACTGCACCCATTTTTGCGCATAGCGATAATACATCAGTAAATCCTGCAAAATAAAATTGTACCAGCAATGAGATTGATAGAGATATAATTTTTCATAAAATCTCAATCCCGTTTCTTTATAAACGGGCAAATGGCTGTTGAAAAAAGATTGCACTGCCTGCACATCTTTTTCATCTCTTGCATGACCGGTTTTGATGTATAAACTATAAAGTTGTAAAGATAGATTTGAAAATGTATTTACAAGGCTTACGTGTTGTAAAACCTGCTCCGATTCTGAAGACAGCATTTCCGCCCTGTTTTCGATGCTGCGCGTTATATGCAACGCTTCAATTTTCTTTTCAAAAAAAACAGCCTGCATCACAAACGTAAACTGATTACCGGCTCGTGCCAGTTGTTTGCATTTATCCAATACTTTCAGGCTTTGATGATACAAGCCTTTGTTGTATAAAATTCTTGCATAAGCCATCTGCTCGTTCAGCAGCATGTCTATATTGTTGTCATCTTTATATAAATAAAGGCTTGTCAGAATCTGTTTATACAAAGCCGCTTTTACATTAGAAAGCTGCTGTTTGGTGATGCTTGAATTTTTCTTTAACAACAGCGGTTCGTTGTATTCATTCATTTTATCCAGCGCGTCAAATAAGATGATGGTTTTTAAATCCGCGTTGCCATCGGCACGTTTCATAGTCAGCTTAAAGTTTCGTTTATCGGTCTTATCAAGCGATTTTATCAGTTGAAAAAGCTCATCCGTATTTCTGTTGGGCATTGTAAATTAACTTATGTAGAAATCAATGTTAGCAAGGGTTTTATTAATTTTACCTTAGCTTGTACGGCGTAAAAGTCTGCATATTTTGTTTTTGTTTGCCTGCTGTTTCCATTTATTTTTATCCTTGCAGACCGATGTAAGCGAATATTGGCAGGCAATCCGATAACTTAATAAGGTCTGCATTTTATTTTTTCTGTTATGTCTGACGAAAGAATTTTCATTTTTGATACTACGCTTCGCGATGGCGAACAGGTGCCTGGCTGCAAGCTAAACACTAACGAAAAAGTTGAGCTCGCTTTGGCGTTGGAAGACCTGGGCGTAGATATTATTGAAGCCGGGTTTCCCATTTCTTCCCCCGGCGATTTCGCTTCTGTGCAAGCCATTGCCAAAGTAATAAAAAACGCAACGGTTTGCGGATTAACAAGATCGGTTCAGAAAGACATTGAGTGTGCAGCCGAGGCGTTAAGAGGGGCAGCCCGTCCACGCATTCATACCGGAATCGGCTCGTCTGATATTCATATCCGGCACAAATTCAATACCACACGCGAAGAGATTTTAGAACGTGCAAAAACGGCAACAAAACTTGCCCGCAATCTGGTGGACGACGTTGAATTTTTTTGTGAAGATGCCGGTCGCGCCGATGATGAATTTTTGGCCCGACTTGTTGAAACGGTGATTGCTGCGGGCGCAACGGTTGTGAACATTCCCGATACTACGGGTTATTGTTTGCCGCAACAATATGGCGGCAAAATAAAATACCTTATCAACCATGTTCCGAATATTGATAAAGCCATTGTAAGCTGTCATTGCCACAACGATTTAGGATTGGCAACAGCCAATTCTATCGCTGGCGCCATGAACGGCGCCAGGCAAATTGAATGTACCATAAATGGCATTGGCGAGCGGGCGGGAAATACATCATTGGAAGAAGTGGTTATGATTATTCAGCAACATAACTCATTAAACTTATTTACCAACATCAAAGCCCGAAAGCTGAATCCGATGAGCCATTTAGTTTCAGAAATTATGCGGATGCCGGTACAAAGCAACAAAGCCATAGTTGGCGCCAATGCCTTCTCGCATTCGTCCGGCATTCACCAGGATGGATTTTTAAAAGAAACAACCACTTACGAAATCATTAACCCGGAAGATGTAGGTGCCGACAGCAGTAAGATTGTGCTTACCGCACGCAGCGGCAGAAGTGCGTTGGCGCACCGGTTTCACAAATTGGGTTATGAGTTTACACGCAATGATATTGATGTGCTTTATAATCAATTTTTAGAAGTGGCCGACAGAAAAAAGGAAGTGGAAGACAGTGATCTGGCAGAACTGGCGCATGAGTTTAATGGTGAACATGCGTAACAATTTTGTTTCATTTTTTAAATATGTTATTATGGAAACAAAGAAGAAAATGACAGAAGATGAATGTAGGCAGCATCAGCATTTTGTTATTGAACAGTGGAAGAAAAATATCGAAGATGCAAAAGCGGATTTAGAAAAAAGGATAAAAACTCCTGAATATCAGGAATTGCTTAAAAGATTAAAAGAAGCCAATGCCAGAAGAGGAATTACTATACCGGGGAAGATTTGAATATTATGATTTTGACTTGAAAGCCGTTCTCAAAATCTTTATTCATTTCAAACCGAAAAAGGGATTTTATATGAAGTAAGATTTAAACCTACGCCCTATTTATTTGGTGAAGAAAAAAATTATTCATCTTGCATTTTTGAGTTTGTCTTAACAATGCGTTTTAAGCCAGAAACAATATCAAGTTTAGATGAGAAAATTCCTTATACACTTTTTAAAATTTTTGCAGACTTCTACAATTATAATGAAAACAACGTTTGTGTTTACATATGCGAATCATCTGATGGTAAACAATTTGTCCGGGAAAGAAAATTTATTCAATGGTTTCGATATTTTAATGATGGTGGATATATTCAAATAACAGAATCCTTAAAAGATGAAAATGGAATTGAGTATCCTGTTGGAATGATTTTAAAATTAAGAAATTCTTTTAAAGCTGACATTATAAACGCTTTTGAAAAGTTTATTACCGGACATACCAAATAAAAGAACAATTACTCATTATGAGCCAAACATTATTCGATAAAATCTGGAATAAACACATCGTCAAAAACATTGACGGCGGACCTTCTGTAATTTATATTGACAGGCATTTTATTCACGAAGTAACCAGCCCGCAGGCATTTAAAGGTCTGGAAAAGCGTGGCTTGCAAGTGTTTCGTCCGCAACAGGTGGTTGCCACGGCAGACCACAATGTGCCAACTTTAAATCAACATTTGCCTATACAGGAAGATCTTTCCAGAATACAGGTGCAAACGCTGAAAGACAACTGCGAAAAATTCGGCATTGAGTTGTATGGCTTGGGTCATCCTTTTCAGGGCATTGTTCATATCATCGGTCCCGAACTTGGCATTACGCAGCCCGGAACGACCATTGTGTGCGGTGATAGCCATACCTCAACACACGGCGCTTTTGGCGCCATTGCTTTCGGCATCGGTACAAGCGAAGTAGAAATGGTGCTGGCTACGCAATGTATGATGCAAAGCAAGCCTAAACTCATGCGCATTAATGTTGATGGACAATTAAACAAAGGCGTAGTGTCAAAGGACATTATTCTTTACATCATTTCCAAAATTTCTGCCAGTGGCGCCACAGGTTATTTTGTAGAATATGCCGGTTCTGCCATCCGGAATTTGTCTATGGAAGCCCGTATGACAATATGCAACATGAGCATTGAAATGGGCGCGCGCGGCGGCATGATTGCACCTGATGAAACGACGTTTGGTTACATGAAGAATCGCCTGTTTGCACCTAAAGATAAAGCGTGGGAAAAAGCCATGGAATATTGGAAAACATTATACAGCGATGAAGATGCCATTTTTGATAAAGAAATAAATATTCAGGCTGAAGACATTGAGCCGATGATTACTTATGGCACCAATCCGGGCATGGGCATCGGCATCACCGGTCATGTCCCGGAATTGACTGAAATAGCCGAAAAAGCATCGTTTGAAAAATCGCTTCATTACATGGGTTTACAGCCGGGCGAAGTGATCAAAGGACATAAAGTAGACTACGTTTTTATCGGCAGTTGTACCAATGCCCGCATTGAAGATCTGCGCATGGTGGCTTCTTTTATGAAAGGAAAAAAGAAAGCCGACGATGTGGAAGTGTGGGTGGTTCCGGGCAGTAAGCAGGTAGAAAAACAGGCGATGGAAGAAGGCATTGATAAAGTGTTTGAAGAAGCCGGTTTCGTGCTTCGTCAGCCAGGATGTTCTGCTTGTTTGGGTATGAATGAAGACAAGATCCCCGCCGGTAAATATTGCATCAGCACCAGTAACAGAAACTTCGAAGGCAGGCAAGGACCAAATGCACGCACCATGCTCGCCAGCCCGCTCACTGCCGCAGCCGCAGCCGTTACAGGTGTGGTAACTGATGTGAGGGAAATGATGTGAGCCCTGTCCATAAAGGAAACTTTAATACAGTTTTTTAGTTAACGACTTTGAGTAAATGAAAAATAATAAAAATGCGAACGTTTTTTTAAGCTCCCTTTCAGGGAGTGGGGGGCATGATCTGGAATGCAAATCTTTATGACAACAAGCATGACTTCGTTTCCAGGTATGGCGAAGATGTAATTGAGTGGTTGCAACCCAGGAAAGGCGAACGTATATTGGATGTTGGATGCGGCACCGGAACATTAACAAATAAGCTGGTTGAAAGTGATGCAGAGATAACAGGCTTAGATGCTTCAATTGATATGATTGCGAAAGCAAAAGCCACTTATCCAAACATACCGTTCTTTGTAAAAGACGCGACGAATTTTTCTTTTGATGAACCGTTCGATGCTGCTTTTTCAAATGCAACATTACATTGGATACATAAACAAGAACAAGTGTTGCAATGCGTTTACAATAGTTTGAAAGAAGGTGGCAGACTTGTTTTTGAAATGGGTGGAAAATATAATGTAGCAAGCATTTACAACGCTGTTATAAATGCAATAACGGAAGCTGGTTATCTGGATGACATTCCTGACAATACATTCTATTTTCCTTCTGTTGCCGGGCAGTGTTTGTTGTTAGAAAAAGTGGGATTCACGGTTTCAGATGTGGCTTATTTCAAGCGACCAACAGAACTGAAAGGTGAGGAAGGAATGAAGAATTGGATTGTGCAGTTCGGTACGTTTTTATTCAATCAAATTTCTTCTGATAATATTGAAAATATAATTAAAATGGCGGTAGAAAAACTGAGGCTGACGAATTATAAAAACGGTATCTGGTACGCAGATTATGTGCGGCTTAGAATAAAAGCGATAAAAGAAAACTAAAATGGTACAATGCAAAAATATATAGATAATATACGGCAGGTAAACAACACATTTGTGAGATTGTTAGACGGTTTGTCAATAGATCAGATGAATAAAATTCCTGAAGGGTTTAACAACAATATCATCTGGAATTTTGCCCATTTATTATCTGTTCAGCAATCTCTTTTTTACAGTCTTTCCGGTTTGCCACCCAAAGTTGACACCGCTTTCATAAATACTTATAAGCGCGGATCAAAACCGGAAAGAATGGTGAGCGAAAATGAGATGGCAGAAATAAAACAATTGTTTTCGAATGCCATCAGCACATTCGATGATGATTATAAAGCAGGCATATTTAAAGAGTTTACAACCTATACAACAAGTTTTGGCGTTGTGCTTACAAACATTGATGATGCCATTCAGTTTTCTATAGCCCACGACGGATTGCATTATGGTTATGCAATGGCATTGAAACATCTGGTATAAAAGCAATCAGGCGTATAAATAAAGAGTAGGCGCATATTTGGTAAAAAGAATGTTATGGCAACGAAGCTGAACCTTACAATAGAAGAACAGATGGCAAAAAAATAAAGGTGTATGCTGAAAAGAAAAAGACTTCTGTTTCAAAAATCGCGGAAGAATGTTTTAATCGCTTAGCGGAAGAAAACGGCAAAAAGAAAAAGAAAAATTTTGTGGAAGAATGGGCTGGATTTCTTACACAACTTATTGGCGATATAGTCAAAGCGAAATACGAATATTTAAAAAAAGAAGTATGAGTTTTAAATCATTTCTGGATATAAATATTCTTATTGGTTTTATTGATAAAACACGGCAGGAACATGTAAATGTCAATTTACTGTTTGAAGCAGTTTTACATAGGATAGCTTTATCAGACAAAACAGAATTCTTTATAACAAATGATAAAAAAGATTTCAACAAAATTGCACATCCAGGTTTAAAAGTGGTCTTGGCAAAAGAAGTATTGGCTTTGCTGTAATTTATAAATGATTTTTTATGAGTAAAAGTATCAGCATTATCACATCAACCGTCGTTCCCATTGACATCGGAAACATTGATACGGATCAGATTATCCCGGCGCGTTTCTTAAAAGCTACAAGCCGCGAAGGCTTTGGCAAGAATTTATTTCGCGATTGGAGATACAATAACGACAGTGAAGATCAGCCCAAAGAAGATTTTATTTTAAACAACCCGACCTATGGCGGAAAGATATTGGTAGCTGCCAAAAATTTCGGTTGCGGCAGCAGCCGCGAACACGCTGCCTGGGCAATCAAAGACTATGGTTTCGATGTTGTTATCAGCTCTTTTTTTGCAGATATTTTTAAGAATAATTCACTCAACAATTTCTTATTACCGGTTACGATAAGCGATGGTTTTTTATCCAAAATTTTCGCTGCTGTTGAAGACGATCACACAGCAGAAATTGAAGTGAATGTACCGAAGCAATCCGTAACTATCTTATCAACCGGCGAATCGGAAAATTTTGACATCAACAGTTATAAAAAAACATGCTTACTCAACGGCTACGATGACATTGACTACCTGTTAAGCATGAAGAAAGAAATTGAAGAATTTGAAATAAATCACTCGTAAAAACTTTCCCTTTAGGAATTTAGGACATGAGCAACACTTCCATCATAGCAAACAATATTTCTATAACGCTGCAGGGTGCTGATTTGCTGAAGAGCATTTCGTTTGCTTTACGGGCCAATGAACATCTTGCCATTATCGGTACTTCAGGTAGCGGAAAAACAATGCTGGCAAGGGTTTTAGCCGGGCAGTTGTTTGCACAGGGAAGTTTGCAAATTCAGTTCGATGACCAATCTTCTTTAGAAAAGAAAATATGGCTTTCTGAACAGCGCAATCAGTTTAAGAACTTATCAAATACAAACGATTTTTATTATCAGCAGCGATACAACAGTTTTGATAACGGCGATGCGAAAACCATAACAGAAACACTTCGGGAAATAAACAACAAGGATGGTTTGCAATTAGAATCATTGCTGGTTCAGTTTGGTTTGGATAAGCGTTGCGATGCGCCTTTAATTCAGTTATCAAGCGGCGAACATAAGCGGTTTCAACTCATCAAAGCTTTTTTGTCTCAGCCGCAAATATTGATATTAGACTCTCCTTTTACAGGTTTGGATATTGCGGCAAGAAAGCATCTTCATCAAGCCATCAATCACGCGGCGGCTAACGGCACCAAAATTATTTTGATTACCGATGCGTATGAAATGCCGGATTGCATCACGCATGTGGCTTTGCTTCACGGAGGAAAGCTGCAAAGCTTTCTGCCGAAGGATGAATTTGTTGCGGATGAAAGATTACCATCTCAGCACACGTATCAAAAATTATACAGCTTGCCGCTTTCCGAAAATGAACGGCGATATGAGCACATCGTAAACATGCGCAACGTAACGGTGCAATATGAAAATAAAACCATTTTACACAATATCAACTGGCAGGTTATGCCGGGCGAAAAATGGTTACTAAAGGGTCGTAATGGCGCCGGCAAATCTACCTTGCTCAGTCTTATCAACGGCGATAATCCGCAGGCATACAAAAACGAAATTTATCTGTTTGATAAACGTCGCGGCACCGGTGAAAGCATCTGGGACATCAAGCAAAAAATCGGTTTTGTATCGCCCGAGCTTCATGCGTTTTTTGATAAGCAAACAAGTTGCTACAACACCATTGCGTCCGGCTTTTTCGATACCATCGGCTTATTTAAAAAACTATCTGAACGGCAACATGAAAAGGTAAAGCAATGGATAGATTTCTTAGGTTTATCAACGGTTCAAAACAAAATTTTAGTAAGCTTATCATTCGGTACGCAGCGATTGGTTTTATTAGCGCGCGCTTTAATAAAAAATCCGCCATTACTCATGCTCGACGAGCCTTGCCAGGGCTTGGATGACGCGCAAAAAGAATCGTTTGTAACTTTAGTAAATAACATCTGCGAAGATTTCAATAAAACGCTGATTTATGTTAGTCATTACGATAGTGAAATACCGGATTGTATAGAAAATGTGATGGAATTAAAGAACGGAGAACAAAAAATTTATTCAGTAAAAAAGAAAGAAGCTTTATTCATACAAAACAAATACTATGAACACAGCAATTTTTGAAAAAATAAAATTATTGCCGCCTGAAAAACAACAGGAACTAGAAAATTTTGCGGAATTTTTAGTGCAGAAATATCTGCAGCCGGAAGCAAAAACAGACAAGAAATTGCTGAAAAAAGACGAAGGAACTTTGGAAACATGAAAGGGCAAATTTGGATGGCTGATGATTTTAATGAAACGCCTGATGATTTTAATGAAACTATATGTAATGAATGTTCTCCTTGACACACAAATATTAATTTGGCTTGCTGAAGAGCCAAATAAAGTGCCTCATAAAATCCGGCTCTATATTGAAGAAAGTGATCTTCTTATGAGTCCGGCAAGTGTTTGGGAAATGGCTATTAAAATTAATATAGGTAAGTTGAAATTGAATATTTCGTTGGAAAAAACGATTCAAAACTTTCAAAACAATTACGATTTTTAAATTTTAAACATCGAACTATCGCACATTTATCAAACTGAATACTTGCCTTTGCATCACAAAGACCCGTTTGACCGTTTGATAATAGCGCAATCTATGGTTGAAAATATTGACATCGTTAGTTCAGATGAGGCATTTGATACTTACGGTATCAATCGTATCTGGTAAAAAAAAATCATTTCAAACTTCCCTTCAGGGGATGGGGGCATCATGAAAAAAAATATAACCGTAATACTTGGCGATGGCATCGGGCCGGAAGTAACGCATCAGTCTGTTAAAATATTAGATGCCATTGCGGCGCAGCATGGGCACCTGTTTCGGTATGCGTATCATCTGATGGGCGCAGATGCCATAGACAAAACCGGCACTCCGTTGCCCGATGAAACCATTGAGTCATGTTTGCGAACAGACGCCGTTTTATTTGGTGCCATCGGTCATCCGAAATATGATAACGATCCCACGGCAAAAGTACGCCCCGAACAGGGACTATTAAAACTGCGCAAATCGTTACAGTTATTTGCCAACATTCGCCCCATAACCATCTATCTTTCGCTGCATCATTTGTCTCCTCTGAAAACAAAAAATCTCGAAGGGGTAGATTTCATCATTTATCGCGAGTTGACCGGCGGCATTTATTTTGGAAAAAAATTTTTGAACAAAGAAGGCACACAGGCTTCCGACGATTGTGTTTATTCAACAGAAGAGATAGAACGCATTGCGCATCTTGCTTTTCAAAGCGCGCAGCAGCGTAGAAAAAAACTCACGCTGGTAGATAAGGCCAATGTGCTTGAAACATCCCGCCTCTGGCGCAAAGTGGTGCAGCAAATGTCTTCGCAATACAACGATGTTGCGGTAGATTATATGTTTGTTGATAATGCCGCCATGCAAATCATTTTAAACCCGAAACAATTTGATGTCATCCTCACCGAAAACATGTTTGGCGATATCATCAGCGATGAAGCAAGTGTGTTAAGCGGTTCATTAGGCTTGGCACCGTCCGCTTCCGTTGGCAGCGGCACCGCGTTGTTCGAGCCCATACACGGCAGCTATCCGCAGGCGGCTGGTAAAGACATCGCAAACCCAATCGGGTCTATACTTTCAGCCGCCATGATGCTCGATTATTTTACGATGTACAAAGAAGCGCAGCTGGTTCGCGATGCCGTTGCCTGGACGCTGCAAAGCGGTTTTGTAACAAAAGATATTGATGCGGTCAACAATTATTCTACATCAACTATCGGCGATCTGATCAAAGATTTTATAGAAAATAAATTGCCGTCGGATGTCAACAAACAAAACATTTCGCTAAGTAAAAGCACCATTATCTGAACCGAAATGAATGAGATAATTGAAATAAATGAGAAGAATGAAAAATATAAAATACAGTTTTATGAAGTCATCGCCGCCAACTCCGATGTATCGTTCCTTGCGACGCTCCGTTCAACGGTAAAATATGAATTGGGCAGTTAAGCGAATGACATTATAAATCATAGCAGCACAATCACACAATCACTCAATAATTCAGTGCTTCTGCGGCAAAAAAGAAATCATGAATCAGCAACAAACTATAAAAAAAGAAATAGACAACGCGCCTTCCGTTGACGAAAGTGCAGCCATTCAGCGTGCAGGAAGCGCGCTAAACAAGCATTCGCAGATCCTAACGCAGGACGAAACGCAACCTGCCGCGCAAGCCATGTATTATGCCATTGGTTTTTCCGATGACGATTTTAAAAAAGCGCAGGTTGGCATTGCCAGCATGGGCTGGGACGGCAATCCCTGCAACATGCACCTGAACGAGTTAGCCACGCAGGTCCGCGACAGCGTAAACAACGTGGAAGGCTTGCTGGGCTTGCGTTTTTATACCATTGGCGTAAGCGACGGCATTAGTATGGGAACCGATGGCATGCGTTACAGCCTGGTAAGCCGCGATGTAATTGCCGACAGCATAGAAACCAATGCCGGTGCGCAATATTACGATGCATTGATAGCCATACCCGGCTGCGATAAAAACATGCCGGGCTGCATCATGGCAATGGGAAGATTGAATCGTCCTTCCATTATGTTGTATGGCGGCACCATTGCGCCCGGGCATTATAAAGGGGAAGACCTGAATATCGTCTCTACCTTTGAAGCATTGGGACAAAAACTGATGGGCAATATTGCTGAAGCCGATTTTAAAGCTATCATCCGCAATGCCTGTCCCGGTGCCGGCGCGTGTGGCGGCATGTACACAGCCAATACAATGGCAAGCGCCATTGAAGCACTGGGCATGAGCTTGCCTTATTCGTCTTCCAATCCGGCGTTGAGCAAAGACAAAGAGAAAGAGTGTGTGGCCGTAGGCAAAGCCATTAAAATATTATTGGAAAAGGACATCAAACCTAAAGATATTATGACACGGAAAGCGTTTGAAAATGCAATTACGACAGTCATGGTTTTGGGTGGCAGCACGAATGCTGTTTTACATTTAATTGCCATGGCGAAAAGTGTTGATGTACCCTTAACGCAGGATGATTTTCAGGCTGTCAGCGATAAGGTTCCAATGCTGGCAGACTTTAAGCCGAGCGGCAAATATTTAATGGAAGATTTACATCAGTACGGCGGTGTGCCTGCCGTGATGAAATACTTGCTAAGCAAGGGCTTGCTGCACGGCGATTGTGTAACCGTAACAGGAAAAACAGTTGCAGAAAATCTGACTGGTGCTCCGGATCTGGATTTTGAAAAACAAGACATCATTCATTCGCTTGAAAACCCGTTGAAAGCAACCGGGCATCTGCAAATCTTATACGGCAATCTTGCCACCGGCGGCAGCGTTGCAAAAATTACCGGTAAAGAAGGCGAGCGTTTTTCGGGTACAGCCCGCGTGTTTGATGGCGAGCATCATTTATTACAAGGCTTGCAAAGCGGAAAGGTTCATGCCGGCGATGTGGTGGTTATTCGCAACATCGGTCCCAAAGGTGCGCCCGGCATGCCCGAAATGCTGAAGCCCACGGGAGCCATTATCGGCGCAGGTTTGGGAAAGAGTGTTGCATTGATTACTGATGGCAGGTTCAGTGGCGGCACGCATGGTTTTGTGGTGGGGCATATCACGCCCGAAGCCTTTGAAGGCGGATTGATTGCATTGGTGGAAGATGACGACACAATTGAAATTGATGCCGTAAAAAATACACTGATATTAAAAGTAAGCGAAGACATTATTGCGCAGCGTAAAGCTGCCTGGAAGCAACCGCCGTTGAAAGCTACCAAAGGCATTTTGTATAAATATGCGAAGTATGTAAAGACGGCGGCAGAAGGTTGTGTAACGGATGAAGATTGAAAAATTAAACAAAAATAAAAAGTGAGATTTTATTTATTGATTTTTATCTGTTTTGGCTTTATGAACAGCCATAGCCAAACCATTACCAGGTATTATGATAGTACATGGGATGAGACCACAAAAGAAAATGCTTTCTACGCAAAAAGCGTAACAAAAAATGGAGATTTGTATGATTATAAAGTGTATTGGATGCCATCCGGTAAACTTAAAACAAAAGCTGCTTATACAGATTCTAACTTTATAAACGGAACAGGCATTACCGTTCATTATTATGAAAGCGGAAACGTTGAAGATTCAATGTATTATAACAACAAAGGAAAAGTAGTTTCGGCTGATCATTACTCTGAAAACGGCTATAAAGATCAGCATGCGTTTTACGATCAAACAGAAGACTGTCTGAAAGCATTCCGGTATGACGATAAAGGAAACAAACTGCCCGGTGTATTCACTTATCAGCGTCAGGCTATGTTTCCCGGCGGCTTGCAAGGCTGGATCAGTTATTTACAAACTCATTTAAAGGCAGATATTCCGACACGCAAAAAAGCACCGGCAGGAAATTATACCGTTATGGTTTCATTTCTGGTTGATAAGAAAGGAAAAATAAGCGAAGTAAAAGCTATAAACAATCCGGGCTATGGCACCGCAGAAGAGGCTGTAAGGGCTATTCAAAAAGGACCCGACTGTTTACCGGCGATTCAGAATGATACGCCTGTTGTTTACAGACAAAAACAGAGCATTACGTTTCAGGTAATAGAGGCTAAAAAATGAATTTTTACAATGATGCCCCCACAAATCATATAACAAAAAATAGTTGAAATTCTTGATCAAAAAAAGATGCACGGTTTCAGTTTGGCGGAATTGTATCAGGAAGTTTTTTAAATCACATATGACATCAGTGAACAAAGAAAAAATCATACAAAAATTACGGGAGATAAAGCCGGTACTTGGAGAGAAGTATGGTGTTACCGAGCTTGCGTTATTTGGCAGTTATAGTCGCGATGAACAAACAACTGAAAGCGATATCGACATCATGGTATCGTTCAACAAAAATTTAGGTTCTTCCTTTTTAGAAATGATGTATGAATTGGATGAGCTGTTTAATAAAGAAGTGCAGGTAGTAAGCAAAGATGGTATCAAGCCAAAATATTTTCAGGCAATTAAAGATGATTTGATTTATGCCTAAAAGAGATGATAATTTATTGATTGATGACATGATTATATCTTTTGAAGCTATTAAGTTATACACTTCGGAATGAGTTATAATGAATTTTTAAACAATAGAATGTGTGTGGATGCAGTAATCAGAAATTTTGAGATTTTAGGAGAAGCTGCAAATCATATTTCAGAAGATTATAAGACCAAACATCAACAATTAGAATGGAGAAAAAT
This sequence comes from Ilyomonas sp., assembly GCA_965219515.1. GTDB lineage: Bacteria > Bacteroidota > Bacteroidia > Chitinophagales > Chitinophagaceae > Ilyomonas. Next base: position 2,545,146 of record OZ244776.1, on the reverse strand, counting down.
GACGGATTTTCGAAATAGATTAATACACAATTATTTTGGTATTAATTATAAAGTGGTTTGGAATATAATAAGAAATGAAATTCCTGATTGCCTTTTTATATTAATAACATTCAAGTAATGATCAATATTTTTTTATCAACAACCAATAAAAAATTTGAGTTATGGAAACGCTTACCATACAGAAAGAAAATACAAAGCAAGCGGCTGTTTCAAGCTCCCCTTCAGGGGATGGGGGCACTACCACCATCACCGGCTCACAAGCCGTATTGGAAGCCCTGATTGCCGAAGGCACAGAAACGATTTTCGGCTATCCCGGCGGCGCCATTATGCCTATCTATGATGCGTTGTACGATTACAACGATAAATTAAAACATATCTTGGTTCGTCATGAGCAAGGTGGCATTCATGCGGCGCAGGGCTTTGCGCGAACATCCGGCAAAGTAGGTGTCGTGTTTGCAACAAGTGGTCCCGGCGCTACGAATTTGATTACCGGTTTAGCCGATGCGCAAATAGACAGTACGCCGCTGGTTTGCATTACCGGGCAGGTGTTTGCACACCTCCTTGGTACCGATGCGTTTCAGGAAACCGATGTTATCAATATCACCACGCCGGTTACCAAATGGAACTATCAGGTTACAGATGCTACCGAAATTCCTTCTGTGATGGCAAAGGCGTTTCATATTGCCAAAACAGGCAGACCCGGACCTGTATTGATTGACATAACCAAGAATGCGCAGCTTCAGAAATTCGATTATCCTGGCTATACCAAAATGAATCATTTGCGCAGCTATCGCCCCAATCCAATCGTGCGCAAAGAATACATTGAAGAAGCTGCCAAGCTCATCAACGAAGCCAAAAAACCATTTGTGATTTGGGGACAAGGCGTGATTCTCGGCAACGCCGAAAAAGAGTTTGCCAACTTCATTGAAAAAACAGGCATTCCTGCCGCGTGGACGATACTTGGCGTGGGTGCCATACCAACAAATCATCCGTTAAATGTGGGCATGTTGGGCATGCACGGTAATTATGGACCAAATGTATTAACCAACGATTGCGATGTATTAATTGCCATTGGTATGCGCTTCGATGACCGCGTAACCGGCCGGCTTGACAAATATGCCAAACAAGCCAAAGTGATTCATCTGGATATAGACCCGGCAGAGATAGATAAAAATGTAAAAGCCGATGTTCCTGTTTGGGGTGATTGCAAAGAAACGCTGCCTTTGCTTACCGGGCTGGCAGATGAAAAAGTGCATCCCCGGTGGTTGCAACGCTTTACAGAACTGAAAGAAAAAGAAGTGGAAGCCGTCATTTTTGAAGAGCAGAATCCATCAACAGAAATATTAACGATGGGTGAAGTGATAAAAATTTTAAATGAACTGACAAACGGTGATGCCGTAATTGTTACCGATGTTGGTCAGCACCAGATGGTAGCTTGCCGCTATGCAAAATTCAATCAGACAAGAAGCAATGTTACGTCCGGCGGGTTGGGCACCATGGGTTTTGCATTGCCCGCAGCTATCGGTGCTAAGTTTGGTGTGCCGGATAAGACGGTGGTTGCCATTGCCGGTGATGGCGGCATTCAGATGACAATACAGGAACTGGGAACCATCATGCAAAGTAAAGTAGATGTAAAGATTTTGATTTTAAACAATCAATTCTTAGGTATGGTAAGGCAGTGGCAACAACTGTTTAACGATAAAAGATATTCGTTTGTTGACATTACCAGTCCCGATTACATCATGGTAGCAAAAGGCTATGGTATTGAGGGGAAAAAAGTGGAACATCGGGAAGATTTGAAACAAGCGTTGCAAACCATGCTCAATCACAACGGCGCTTACTTATTGGAAGTAATGGTGGGCAAAGAAAACAACGTATTTCCAATGGTGCCGCAGGGTTGCAGTGTTAGCGAGATCAGGTTAAAGTAAAAGCCCTCAAACCCCGAAAGGGGAGAGAGGCAAGCTATCAAAATTTTAAGATACAATTGTAAACAGGGTTCTCAAATTCTCCGACACGGCGGATTGGGAGCTTTAAAACTCCCCTTCAGGGGATGGGGGCATTATGAAACAAGAATATACAATCACCATTTATACCGAAAATCAGATTGGTTTGCTCAATCGCATCGCCATCATTTTTTCGCGCCGGAAAATTAATATTGACAGCCTCAATACATCGCCGTCAGAAATAGATAGCGTTCATCGTTTTTGCATTGTAATTACCGAAACGGAAGACGTGGTGCAAAAGCTTTGCCGGCAGATTGAAAAACAGGTGGAAGTATTAAAAGTATATTACAATACAAGTGAAGAAATCATCTGGCAGGAACTGGCTTTATATAAAGTGCCTACCGATATGATTGCCGAAAAAGTGCTGGTGGAAAGATTATTAAGAAAATGGGGAGCGCGCGCTGTGGTCATTCGTAAAGATTATACGGTGTTTGAAACTTCGGGTCACCGCGAAGAAACGGAAGGTTTGGTGAAAGCGTTGGAGCCATACGGCTTGATAGAATTTGTGCGCAGCGCCCGTGTTGCCATTATTAAAAGCAGCCACGGCTTTCATGAAAAGTTAAAAGAGTTTGAAGAACGCCAGCCGGGAGAAGACGTAGCGGAAAATGAATATCTGAACGAACGGGATAATGTATTTACAATGTAAATATGCAAAACATGAAAGTGCTGCAAACCATACCTGTTCTTCGCATTTTCGATTATGCCAAAGCCATTGAGTTTTATATCGGCTGGCTTGGCTTTTCCATTGTGTGGGAACACCATTTTGAAGAGAACACACCGGTATATATGGAAGTAACGAAAGACGCACTGACACTGCATTTGAGCGAACATCACGGCGATGGAACTCCCGGTACGCATGTATTCATCTGGTCTGGTGCGAAGGCGTGGAGGAATATCACCGGGAACTCATCAATAAAAAATACAAATACAACAAACCGGGTTTGGAGAAAACCTTTTATGGCGCATTGGCTTTTACGGTAAATGATCCGTTCAATAATAAGATTTCATTCAATGAGAAAACAGAAGCTCCCATCCCCTAAAGGGGAGTTTGAAAACAGTGATTTAAAAATGGAAAATAATTTTATTTAAAAAATATTTTAGAAGAAACAAAACACATAAGCACACTTTTGCTGCAACATATTTCCCCATGTAAAGCAGCCTACATTTCATCAATTTAAAACACCCCTTCAGGGGATGGGGTTCTTATCAATTATGGCAAAATTAAACTTCGGCGGCGTAGAAGAAAACGTAGTTACACGCGACGAATTTCCACTTAGTAAGGCGCAGGAAATATTAAGCGGCGAAACCGTTGCTGTCATCGGTTATGGCGTTCAGGGCCCAGGACAGGCATTGAACCAGAGAGACAACGGCATTAAAGTGATTGTTGGACAGAGAAAGGAAAGCAAGACATGGGACAAAGCCGTGAGCGATGGCTTTGTTCCCGGCGAAACCTTGTTTGAAATAGAAGAAGCGTTAAAGCGCGGCACCATCATCTGCTATCTTCTCAGCGATGCCGCGCAGATAGAATTGTGGCCCACCGTTAAGAAACATTTAACCACAGGCAAAGCATTGTATTTTTCTCACGGTTTCGGTATTACGTTTAATGAGCAAACCGGCATTATTCCACCAAAAGATGTGGATGTTTTTTTAGTCGCACCAAAAGGTTCGGGCACTTCATTACGCCGCATGTTTTTGCAGGGAAGAGGGTTGAACAGCTCGTATGCTATCTTTCAGGATGCAACCGGCAGAGCCAAAGACAGAGTTGTTGCGCTTGGCATTGCCGTGGGCAGTGGCTATTTGTTTGAAACAGATTTCAGAAAAGAAGTATTCTCCGATCTTACCGGCGAGCGCGGCACATTAATGGGCGCCATACAAGGCATTTTTGCGGCGCAATATGATGTGCTTCGCAGCAAAGGTCATACGCCTTCAGAAGCGTTTAACGAAACGGTGGAAGAATTGACGCAAAGCCTGATGCCGCTCGTTGCCGAAAACGGTATGGACTGGATGTATGCCAACTGCTCTACCACCGCGCAGCGCGGTGCCTTAGACTGGTGGAAGAAGTTTAAAGATGCCACACAGCCTGTCTTTAATGAGCTGTACGAAAGTGTTGCCGCAGGTAAGGAAAGCCAGCGCAGCATCGACAGCAATTCGCAAAAGGATTATCGTGAAAAGCTGAATGAGGAATTGAAAGAATTGCGCGACAGCGAAATGTGGCAGGCGGGTAAAACGGTGAGAAGTCTGCGACCGGAAAATCAGCAGTAGATTTCTTTTTTTGATCAAAAAATTATAAATACGCATAAAAATATTCTATGCGTATTTTTGTATCATGAAAGCCAGATTAAACATTACTATTGAAGAAAACCTGTTGAAAGAAGCGAAACTTTATGCTGAAAAAAAAGGAAGTAGCGTTTCTCAGCTTGTGGAAGATTATTTTGAATCGTTAACCATAAAATCGAAAAAGAAATCACTGCTGGATATTCTTGATGAGTTGCCAAAATCTAAAATAGATTTTCCAAAAGATTTTGATTTCAAAAAAGAATATTACGAACAAAAAGGAAAGAAGCATGGGTTTTAAAATTATACTGGATGCAAACCTGCTTCTCGATTTGATTTTAAGACGTTCAGATGATTGTGAAGAGTTAGACAGGATTTATCAAAAAGTTGTTGATCACACGTTTAAAGGTTTCATTACCACATCAATTGTTCACCTTGTTGGTTACTGGGTTACCAAGGCAACAGGTGCCGGCAATGCAAAAAAAGTGCTGCTCCTTACCTTAAATGATTTAAAAGTAATTGACGCGCCACATGTAGTGATTGAAGATGCTTTGTATTCGGATATGAAAGACATTGAAGACGCCTTGCAATACTATACAGCATTGCATCACAAACTTGATGTTTTTGTATCGAAGGACAAAGATTTTATTAAAGCGTCGAGACCCGTATTACCGGTTATCCATCCCAAAGATTTCATCAAACACTATATCGTATAAGCTAACCTTATTGTATTCATGACAACAACTTTCTCCATATTGCCACTCAACTTCGCTGCCGCCGCCGCACGTTTAAAAAACGTCATTATAAGAACGCCGCTTATTCTCAACCATTATTTATCCCATAAATACAAGGCGAATATCTATCTGAAAAGAGAAGATTTGCAGCTTGTGCGCAGTTATAAAATTCGTGGCGCTTATAATATGATCAGCTCTCTGCCGGCAGAACAATTAGCCAAAGGGGTTGTGTGCGCAAGTGCCGGCAACCATGCGCAGGGATTTGCTTATAGCTGTAAAAAATTAGGCATTAAAGGAGTTGTGTTTATGCCCGGTATAACACCCAAGCAAAAAATAACGCAAACCAAAATGTTTGGGGAAGAGAATATTGAAGTAAAGCTGATTGGCGATACCTATGACGATTGTGCGATGGCTGCCGTGCAATACACCCAATCGCATAACATGACATTCATTCCGCCGTTTGAAGACTATAAAATCATGGAAGGGCAGGGCACGGTTGGCATAGAAATATTAGAAGACCTGCCACAGGTAGATTATCTTTTTTTGCCAATCGGTGGTGGCGGTTTGGCAAGTGGTGCCGGCACTTATTTTAAAACCAATTCGCCGCATACAAAAATCATCGGTGCCGAGCCGGAAGGTGCGCCCAGCATGAAACGGGCGTTGGAAGCCGGTCATCCGGTAACACTTACCTCAATTGACCGTTTTGTAGATGGCGCCGCCGTAAAGCGCGTAGGCGATTTAACGTTCAGTATTTGTAAAAATGTATTGCATGATATGCTAACCGTGCCGGAAGGAAAAATATGTTCTGTTATTCTGCAGATGTACAATACCGATGCCATCGTGGTAGAACCTGCCGGTGCATTATCGGTAGCCGCATTAGATTTTTTTGTCGAAGAAATAAAAGGAAAAAATGTGGTTTGCATCATCAGCGGCAGTAATAACGATATTGCCCGGATGCCCGAAATAAAAGAACGCTCGCTGCAATACGAAGGATTAAAACATTATTTCCTTATTCAGTTTGCACAACGGCCCGGCGCATTGCGCGAGTTCTTAAACTTTGTGCTTGGACCAACCGACGACATTACGCGCTTTGAATACATGCAAAAAACAAACAAAGAAGCCGGACCTGCCCTTGTTGGCATTGAGCTTCAGCAGCGCGACCACTATGAGCAATTGTTGGAGAAAATGAAGTTGTATAATGTTGATTTTACCGAACTGAATAAAGATGACACGCTGTTTGGATACCTGGTGTAAGCAACAAGAGATTCAAAATTTTACTGTAAAACAGAATGTCAATACATTGGATTATTGTCCCGGTGGCGGTTGTCTTTTTTCATTTCCGTTTTCGCGTCCGTTCATCGGTGCGCGTGGCGTTTCTCTTATAGTTTCTTTACCAGCCACGCCGGTTCTTACATTGTTTATTTTATAGGTAAACGTCAGCATAAAATAGCGTTGTAATACATTTGTCTGCACATCCTCAATATAGCTTTCCGTTACATTTCGTACAATGCTTTGGTTCTGCTTCAGAATATCAAACACACTCAACCGCAAATCGCCCCGCTGCTTTTTTAAAAACTTTTTTCCGGCGCTGGCATTCCATAACGTAAACCGCTGGTTAAAGCCGCCCGACAAGCCCGAATAAATCTGGTTGTTTATATCTGTCTGAAGCACCCATCCGTTTTTGGTAATCAGGTTAACATTAGCCGCCGCAACGCCTGAATAATAAGTATTGTTGAGGCTTGGCTGCAAGGTATTTTTTACCACGTTATAACCCGCATTGTAGCTTATATTGAAATCAATGTACTCGCTGATGTTGCTGCCAAGAACAATGCCGCCGGTGTAGCCATAATTCTTAGATAAATTGGATGCGTTGTTTATTAAACCCGGTTGTTTGGTGTAATTAAATCCGCCGTTTACACTCAGGTTTGTTTTAATGGGTTTGATGGGGAAACTATATGTTGCCAGCGTGCGGTAGCTCCTGTAACCATTAAGGTTTACCGGCTTGCTAAGCTGCGAACCCCTGGCCAGAATTACCGTTTTGGTAAGCGCCGAATCTTTTGTTGCCGTATAGGTTGCGTTGGTAATGTAATGATTGTTTTGCTGCACAAAAGCATTAAAGAAAAAGCTGTTTGATTTTGCCGTATTTGTATAGTTGAAACGTGCGGCAAGCGTGTTGTTGTACGACTGTTTTAAATCGGCATTGCCTGTAGTAACATACAACGGATTGTTATTGTTATACACATTTTGCAATTGCGTTACAGAAGGCGTTTGCGTTGACGCGCGATAAAAAATTCTTACGTTGGACTTCGTGCCGATCTTTGCCCGGAACATCAGGTTTGGCAACAGGTTATCATAGTTTTTTTGTATCGTAAGATTTTGCGGATACGTTTGTTGGCTTTGCATATTGGTATGCTGATAATTCAACCCGGCCATAAAATTCAGATTGCGGTCGCCGATGCGGTAACTCAATCCTGCATTGTGTTTCGTAATGTCATTATTGAATAAATTACTCAAACTCGTATCCAGCATATTATATTTCCCAGCGGTTTCATTAAAATTATTGGTCAGTTGCCGGGACGTGCTGTTTTGATACGAAGGCGAGTAATTAAATTGCAACATCGCTTTTTTACCTATTGGTTCTGTATAGGAAATATTGGCGGCAATAGATTTTGTGTGAGAATTTCTGTCTCTGAAAAGTTGCACCGAATCGTTTCCGTTATTGGTACTTGTATCCGTGTTAAATATATCCTGATAAGTGCCGCCGGTATTGTCTGATAAACCCGGCGTAACACCCAATGTAAAGCTTCTGCCGCGTTTATGAAAAGCATGACGAAAAACCAGATTTGCGTTCAGGTTATATCCGCTTGAAGTTGTATTTGTGCTGTTTAAAATATCGCTTAATATCTTGCCCGATTCAAGCGTATTAGTGCCCGCCGTCAGGTTTTGAGAACTGTTATTCTGAAAGCCGGCCGAAGGCGTAAAAATGAGCTGGTTGGCACTGTCTATTTTATATTCCATCCGCAGGTTTATGCGGTTGTTATAATTGTTGTTCGATCTGTTTTCGCTTTCCTTATAAAACAGGCTGCTGTCTGCGGTAAAAATATTTTCCCGGTTGGTGTTTTGCGAGGTAACATTTTTGCTGTTGTTAAAAAAATAACTGCCGGTAACCGTAATTTTTTTTGCCCATACGTCGCTGTAATTGATGCCGAACGAGTTGGTAGAATTGATTCCGTTTGCCGTACCGGTTAAAAAATTGCCGGCACTTCCTCCGCCACCTCTTCCACCGCCCCGACCGCCTCCGCCGCGCCCGGTATTGTTGCTGCCGCTGCTCAGCACACCCAAAATATCCTGCTGCGAAAAATTTTGCTGGTTGATATTATTCGTTAACCCAATCAAAGCTATTCTTCTGTCGCCGTTAAAAAAATTGACATTGCCACCTGCGGCATACCGATCGTTCGTTCCGTAGCCTGCATATATTTTTCCAAACTGACTGTTTTTTAAACCGCCTTTCGTAGTAATGTTGATGGTGCGCTGCGAGTTACCATCATCAAAACCGGTAAACTGCGCCTGATCGCTCAGCTTATCAAACACCTGAATTTTATCTATCACTTCTGCCGGTAAATTGCGCAGCGTAGCCGTAGCATCATCACCAAAATATTCTTTTCCATCCACCAACACTTTCTTTACCTGGTCGCCATGCGCCGTTACAGTTCCATCGCTTCCAACCGTAACGCCGGGCAGTTTTTTTATAAGATCTTCGCTTGTGGCGTCTGGATTTACTTTGTATTGACTGGCGCTATATTGTATGGTATCGGCTTTTTGCGTTACTGCAGGTGCTGTTGCTGTTACCGTAACACCGGCAAGCGTGCCCGAAGCTTTTGTAAGAATGATATTGCTGAGCGCAATGGCACTATCTTTTTTTGTATTTATAATGACTGATGATGTTCCAAAGCCAACAAACGAAACCGTGATGATAAACTTACCGCTGTCAACATTATTGAATACAAAATTGCCAAGACTGTCGGTTAATGTTTCGGCTAATTTTATATTGCCGGTATCTTTATTCAGCTGCACCGTTGCTGCCGGTAAAGGTTGCAGGCTGCTGTCTGTTACTTTGCCGCGAACAGAAGTTTGTGCAAACAAAAAGCTGCTGAAAAGCAGGAATGAAAAAAGTAAAAAGATTTTCATATCATCTGTTTTAAACCGGAATCATATTGTAACCTTTTTTGATCATTGTATAAGAATAAAATTTGTAAAACAAGTTTTTATCCAAAACAAAGCAACAGATGCCACGTACATCAAAACGTTTAATTATGTAAGGCAGACAATCGGTTTCTTTCGGTAAATAAAACTGCATCACGGAATCAGAGGAAGAAAATAATGTTTGCTAACGCTTGCTCGGCTGTTGCCTGTCTTTACCTTCGCGGTCTTCGGATATGAAACCTTACTTCTTACAAATTAGTCTTATTCTGTTTAATGCAGCCATTGCAACGGCTGCCATCACTATTATTTCAACCCTGTAAGGGGTAATACTTTTCCATATTATCTGCGGGCGTTGCGCTGTTTTTATCAGAATCAGGTTGTAAGATAAATCAGCCGGATTATACATAATAAAACAAGCGATTATTTTCAAATACATTTGGGCAAAATCTCTCTTTAGCTTATGAAAGTTGTCAAGTTTGGCGGCACGTCTGTAGCCAATGCTACCAATATACAAAAGGTAGCCGGAATTGTAAATAGTAATGAAGAAGCGCAGATTATTATTGTCTCTGCTTTCAGCAAAGTAACCGATATGTTAATCAATGCCGGAACGCTTGCCGGGCAAAACGATGAAGCGTATCTGCAAATCATAAAAGAGATTGAAAACAAACACCTTGCTGCGGTTCGCGAACTGTTGCCGGTTACTACGCAAAGCGCCTGCTTAAGCATGGTGAAGCAGCACGTAAACGAGCTGGAAGATATTTGCGAAGGCGTGTTTCGTTTGCAGGAGCTATCGCTTCGTACCATAGACCGCATCATCTCTTTCGGCGAATTGTTTTCGTCCAAAATTATCTCGGCTTACCTGCATTCGCTAAATATGAAGCATGAATGGATTGACTCGCGTAGCGTAATTAAAACAAACAGTCATTTTGGTAACGCAGCAGTTGATTTTGCCATAACCAATCGTCTTATTGCAGAAGTTATTCATGATGGGCAACAATTGTTTATTGCACCTGGTTTTATAGCAAGCGATAACAGCCATTATACCACTACTTTGGGTCGTGGCGGTTCCGATTATACCGCGGCCATTTTCGCCGCAGCCATCAACGCATCTTCGCTTGAAATATGGACGGATGTAAACGGCATGATGACCGCCGATCCGCGCTGGGTGCCCAATGCAAAAACCATTAGCACCGCCAGCTATCAGGCAGCGATGGAACTATCGCATTTTGGCGCGAAAGTAATTTATCCGCCTACCATTCAACCGGTGATGCAAAAGAACATTCCAACATTAATCAAAAACACATTTGCGCCGGACGAAGGTGGCACAATGATTCACAGCGCTTCTTTAAACTCCCCTTCAGGGGAAGGCATCATTACCGGTATTTCCAGTATTAACAGCATCGCTTTATTAAGTTTGGAAGGTAGTGGTATGGTTGGTATTCCGGGCTTTTCAAAGCGCTTGTTCGAAGCATTGGCAAACGAAAAAATCAATGTAATTCTCATTACGCAAAGTTCATCGGAGCATTCAATTTGCGTGGCCATCAGCATGACCGATACGGCTAAAGCAAAAGCCGTCGTGGATAAAGCTTTCGGGGTTGAAATAGCCAATGGCAGTGTGGAAGAATTGCATATAGAAACCAATCTTTCCGTCATTGCTTTGGTGGGTGATAAAATGAAAAGTCATCCCGGCATCAGCGGCGGCATGTTTGGCGCGTTGGGCAGAAACGGCATTAATGTGCGGGCTATTGCGCAGGGTTCTTCCGAAAGAAATATTTCAGCCGTAATTGCGTATGATGATGTTAAGAAAGCCGTGAATGTGTTGCACGAAGCTTTTTTTGAAGCCACTACCTATAAGCAATTGAATGTGTTTGTTGTAGGCACCGGAAATGTGGGCAAAAAGCTGATTGCGCAAATTGAGCAGCAGCAGCCATTTTTATTAGAGCATTTTAATATTCAGATGCGTATTACCGGCGTTGCCAACAGTAAAAAAATGTTATTCGGTTCGAATGGAAATGCGGTAAATATTGCAACCTGGAAAAAAGATTTGATGGAGGCGGAAACGATGGATTTATCTCATTTTATTAAAACAGTAATCAGCAAAAATTTGCGCAATTCCGTATTTGTTGATGTTACGGCAAACGAAGTGGTAGCAAACGCTTACCTGCAGTTGTTAGAGAAAAGCATTTCTGTGGTAGCTTGTAATAAAGTAGCGGCTTCATCGGCTTACAGCAATTACATTAAACTAAAATATACGGCAAAGGAATTTAATACTTTGTATCTCTTTGAAACCAATGTGGGCGCGGGTTTGCCGGTTATTGGCACGTTAAGCGATTTGCGTAAGAGCGGTGATGTGGTCAATAAGATCGGCGCGGTATTAAGTGGTACGTTAAACTTTGTTTTTAATCATTACGACGGTACAAAACCATTCGCACAGATTGTGAGGCAGGCGCAGGATGAAGGCTATACTGAACCCGATCCGCGGCTTGACCTGGGCGGTACCGATGTGATGCGCAAGATTCTGATTCTTGCCCGTGAAGCCGGCGAAACATTGGAGATGGAGGACATTACGAACAATGGTTTTTTGCCTGCCAGTTGTTTTGCGGGAAGCGTAGATGATTTTTATAGCGAAATGGAAAAGCACGAAGCTCATTTTAAAGAGTTGTATCACGATGCCAAAAGCAAAAACTGCAAACTGAAATTTGTTGCGCAATACGAGAACGGAAAAGCATCCGTCGGCTTGCAGCACGTTACCCCGGATTCTGATTTTTATCATCTGTATGGCAAAGACAATGTGGTATTATTTTATACGCAGCGTTACCCCGAACAGCCATTGGTTGTAAAAGGCGCGGGCGCAGGTGCAGATGTTACGGCAAGCGGCGTATTTGCAGATATTATCAGGGTGGCAAGGTGAAGCCCCGGCTTTTGAAGGAGAGTTTGGAACAGCGTAAGTAAATACTACTTTGATTATTATGTAAAATGAAAGAAGTTATCAATAATAAACAGGCTCAAAGCTCCCCTTTAGGGGCGGGGACATGCACTATGGCGCTCATCCGCTGATCTTTAAAAAAGCGGAAGAACTTCGAAATAAAATGACGCCTGCTGAAGAATTACTTTGGAATTATCTCCGTAAAAACGAAATGGGAATTAAATTCAGAAGACAGCATCCCTTGTTTATGTATGTTGCCGATTTTTATTGTCATCAATTAAAGTTGATTATTGAAATTGATGGCAGCATTCATGAGATGGAAGATGTAAAAAGGAATGATGAAACAAGACAAAAAAATTTGGAAAATTTAAGTATCAAAGTGATTCGTTTTACCAACAAAGAAGTACTAATTAATTTACAATCCGTCTTACAAAAAATAAAACAAACACTCCAACGTGAATCAACCCCAAAATAAAACATACGCTGCTCAAAGCTCCCCTTTAGGGGCGGGGGGGCTTCGTGTTCATGCACCTGCAACTGTTGCTAATCTGGTTTGCGGCTTTGATGTGCTTGGTTTGTGTTTGCATGAGCCATACGACATTATGGATGTTACGCTGCTGAATGAAAAAAAAGTGATCATTCGCAGTGCAGACGGCTATCCGTTGCCCGAAAATCCGGCCCAGAACACTGCCGGCGCACCGCTGATAGAAATGTTGAATGAGCTGCGCGAAAACATTGGCTTTGAAGTAATCATTCATAAGCGCATCAAGCCGGGAAGCGGCGTAGGCAGCAGTGCGGCAAGTGCTGCCGGTGCGGTGGTTGCCGCCAATCATTTACTCAATCATCATTTTTCAAAAGAACAATTGATACAGTTTGCCATGTGGGGCGAAAAAGTTGCCAGCGGCGTAAAACATGCCGATAATATTGCCCCTTGCATTTATGGCGGTGTAACGCTCATCCGGTCTATCTTTCCGTTGGATATTATTCCGCTTTCTGCGCCGCCTTTGCATGTTACGGTGGTGCATCCGCAGATAGAAGTGAGAACAGCCGATGCGCGCGCCATTTTAAAACAACATGTATCGCTGAAAAATGCCATTAAGCAATGGGGAAATGTAGGCGGTCTGGTGGCCGGTTTTTTAAAAAATGATTATGAACTGATTGGCCGTTCTTTGGAAGATTTTATTATCGAGCCGGTACGAAGCATGCTCATTCCGGGGTTTGATGAAATAAAGAAAAAATGCAGGCAGATCGGGGCACTTGGCGGCGGCATATCCGGCAGCGGTCCATCGGTTTTTATGCTGAGTAAAGAAAAAAGTACGGCGATACAGGTTGAGCAGATTATGAAAGACGTATTTGGTAATCTGAAGATAGATTACCACACTTATGTTACGAAAATTAACGGCGATGGCGTAACCGTAGCGAAATAACAGAATGAACGCAGACACGAATAAAATTAATTTTTCTGAGCCATCTGCTTTGCTTTATGCAGAAGTAATTGTACCGCTTTTTTTACCTAAAAATTATACCTGGGAAATTCCTTTGCACTTAACAGAAGCTGCAACCGTTGGCAAGCGTGTTGAAGTTTCGCTGCGCAATAAAAAATATACCGGATTAATAAAAAAAATCATTACAAAAAAGCCGGAAGGTTTTGAGCCGAAGCCATTGGTAAATGTGCTGGATAATGAGCCTTTGCTGCATGAAACGCAGCTTCTTCTCTGGCATTGGATGAGCGATTATTATATGTGCACCGAAGGTGAAGTAATGCATGCTTCCGTGCCGTCAAACTTAAAATTATCGAGCGAAACAACTTTGGTATGGAATGAAGAAAACGCAACCGACTTTGAATCATTAACCGATGAAGAATATATTGTTGCGGAAGCTTTGCAAATTAAAAAAGAACTGAAGCTAACGGAGGTGCAGCAGATACTCGACAGCAATCATGTATATCCGGTAATTAAGAAGCTGATTGAAAAAAATGTTTGTTATGTATGGGAAGAACTGCAGGAAAAATACAAAGAGAAAAAGGAAACTTACATACACCTGCAGCCGGATTATTTTGTTGAAGAAAAGCTGCAGCAACTGTTGAATAACTGGGGCAAAGGCGCGCCAAAGCAAATGGAATTGCTGCTGGCGTTTCTTCATCTGCAAAAGACCGAAGGCGAGGTGATACAATCGCAGTTATTAAAAAAATCAGGCGCTTCATCGTCTCAGCTAAACAGTTTATGCGAGAAAAATATATTGCGTGCCGAAAAGCGCAGTACCAGTCGCCTGCCTGCTTTGCCAAAAGATATAACTATCAATTTCACATTATCTGATGCGCAGCAGAAAGCTTTAACGGAGGTGCAACAAAGCTTATCAGATAAATCTGTTTGCTTATTGCACGGCGTAACGTCGAGCGGTAAAACGCAGATTTACATCAAGCTCATTGAGCAATATATGCAGCAGGGCAAACAGATACTTTATATGCTGCCTGAAATTGCGTTAACCGCGCAAACAATACGAAGATTGCAAATTCATTTCGGCGGACACATTACCATTTATCATTCTAAATTTAACGCAAACGAGCGCGTTGAAATATGGAACAAAGTAAAAAGCGGCGAAACCAAAGCCGTGCTGGGCGCGCGTTCCGCCCTGTTGCTGCCTTTTAAAGAACTGGGACTGATTATCGTGGATGAAGAGCACGACCCGTCTTACAAACAACAGGAGCCGGCACCGCGCTATCATGCCCGCGATACAGCCATTTATTATGCTTCGCTCTTTCAGGCAAAAGTATTATTGGGCAGCGCCACGCCATCCATGGAAAGCTATTACAACTGCACCATAAACAAATACGGACTGGTAAAACTGGGAGAGCGTTTCGGCAATGCGGCAATGCCCGAAATTGAAGTGATTGATACAAAAAATGTAATTGCTAAACCCAATGAAAAAGTAATTCTGACACCGGAACTAAGAGAGGAAATAGAAAAATCGGTAAAGGCGAAAAAGCAGGTGATTCTGTTTAAAAACCGGCGTGGCTATTCGCCTTATATGATTTGCTCGGTATGCGGCTGGATACCGCATTGCCGCAATTGCGATGTAACGCTCACTTTTCACAAAGCGAAAAATAAACTGGTTTGTCATTATTGCGGAACCGATTATCCGGTAATGTACACGTGCGTAGCGTGCGGCAGTCATCAGTTTAATCAAAAAAACTTTGGCACCGAAAAAATAGAAGAAACCATTGCAGCAGAATTTACCGATGCCCGCATTGCCCGCATGGATTATGACAGCATCAAAGGCAAGCACGACCACGATACGCTGATTAAGCTGTTTGAGCAAAGCCGCATAGATATATTGGTGGGAACGCAAATGGTAGTAAAAGGTCTTGATTTTGAACACGTAAACCTTGTTGGTATTCTGGATGCGGACGGTATATTGAACTTTACCGATTTTCGGGTAAATGAAAGGGCGTTTCAACTGATGGAGCAGGTGAGCGGCAGGGCAGGTAGAAGAGAAACAAAAGGAAAAGTATTGATACAGCTTGCCAATATTCATCATCCGGTATTGCAGTTGGTAAAAGACCACGATTATGAAAGTCTTTTCAGGCTTGAAATAGAAAACCGGAGAAATTTTTTTTATCCTCCCTTTTCACGTATCATCAAAATTGTTTTCAAACACAAAGAAAGCGCAACGGCAGAAGAAGCTGCACACCTGATGACACAAGGGCTGCAGGCGAATTATGCAAATTTTATTACGGGTCCTGCCGAGCCGCTGGTAAACAGGATCCGCAATGTTTTTTTGTGGGAAATTTTATTGAAGCTGCCGCGCGAAGCGGCTGTGATAACCAACTGCAAGCTGCAGATTTTGCAGCAGATTGTTATTATACAAAGCAATAAAACGTACAGAAGCGTAAGAATTACGCCGGACGTTGATCCGGTGTAGATAGTCTGTATCATTTTATAATTCAACTGCCAATAGTTCTTCGCCCAATTTATGCAGTGAAGTTTCAATTTTTTTTCTTTGTGCCGGGCGCGGCTTTTTCAACCCGCTTGCATAGTGTTGTATTTGCTTTTGATTAATACCGGTAATGCGTTCCAAAGCTGCTTTGGTGAAAATTCCATCATAATAATTAAAAAAACTTTGCATGTCTAACCGAAAAGAAATTTTATACTCACGTTGTAAAATGTTAGGTATGGCATTTACTTCGTTGTTTTCCTGCAAAAGCTGTATGGCATCTAATGCAGATTGTTTTGCATCGGCAACCGTATTTCCACCACCGTATATACCTTCTACATTTTCAGCATAAGAAGAAAACATATCCTTACTTCGTTCAATTATAATTTTTACTGTTTTCATTGCTGTATTTAGTTTTCAATAATCAAATAAGTTTCATTTCTTTTTCAATTTTCTTTTGCAAACCAAAACCTATTTCTTTGGTTCCATGAAAAGGAACAGGATAAGATTTGCCATTCTTTGTATAGATGTAATGGCTGCCTTCTGCCTTTAAAAAAATCCATCCGTTTCTCTTTATTTTCCGATGCAGTTCTGATGATTTCATAGAGCCTGATTCAAAGAGTTATCCAAAGGTAGTATTTTCACTACTTTAAAGTATTGTTCTAATTGTTTTTGTCTTTCGCATTTTGCTTCAAACAAGAGCAATTAAGGATTATTAAACGCAAACAACCTCGTGTTAAAAAATGTGGATTCTTAAACTTTTATAAATCAGTCATAATTAATTTTTAAAGCCATAAATTTCTTTGCCCGCAACCTCATTGCCGTTATCTTTGCGCTTCTTTAAAAATAATTTATCCGTTACGGCAAAATCCGTGATCAAAATTCAGAAACATGAAACAAGGCATACATCCCGAAAAATACAAGTTTGTTGTGTTTAAAGACATGACCAACGGCACCGAATTTCTTGGCAAATCAACCGCATCGGGCAGCAGCGAAAAAGCGAAATGGGAAGACGGCAACGAATATCCGCTGGTAAAGCTGGATATCTCTAACACGTCGCACCCGTTTTATACCGGTAAAAATGTGTTGGTTGATACCGCCGGACGTATTGACAAATTTAAAAAGCGTTACGGAAAAAAATAAGCTCACTTCATTTCACATCCCTCCGGTACACATCGGGGGGATTTTTTATTTCACATCTTCTTTCATTTACCATGAACAAACCAACAAGCTATCCCAAAGAGAAAATCAACATTCTGTTTTTAGAAAATATCAGCGATCGTGCCGTAGAAAAATTTAAAGACAACGGTTATGCAAGTGTAACAAAGCTAACCAAAGCGCTTCCTGAAGATCAATTGATAGAAGCCATCAAAGATGTGCATTTGTTAGGCATTCGTTCTAAAACGCAGATTACATCTAAGGTATTGGCCGCCGCCGAAAAGCTGATGGCGATTGGTTGTTTTTGCATTGGCGTAAACCAGGTTGATTTGCACGAAGCCACAAAAAAAGGGATCGTTGTTTTTAATGCGCCATACAGCAATACCAGAAGCGTGGCAGAACTGGTTATTGGTCTGGCAATTATGCTCATCAGAAGAATACCGGACAAAAACAAAGCGGCGCATGAAGGCATCTGGATGAAAGATGCAAAAGGCAGTTTTGAACTGCGTGGCAAAACGCTTGGCATTATTGGGTATGGCAATATTGGCGCGCAGGTAAGCGTACTGGCAGAAGCTTTCGGCATGAAGGTTACGTTTTATGATATTGAAACCAAGCTGCCGCTTGGCAATGCAGTAAGCTGTAAAAGCATTGATGAATTGCTTACCGAATCTGATGTTATCTCGCTGCACGTTCCCGAAACGGAACAGACAAAAAACCTGATAAACAAAGACAATTTATCTTTTTGCAAAAAGAATGCGCTGCTGATTAATTATTCAAGAGGTCATGTGGTAGAAATAGATGCGTTGGCAGAAGCGTTGCAACAAGGCAAGTTAGGCGGCGCAGCCATAGATGTATTTCCTGTTGAACCCGAAAAAAACGGGCAGCCATTTGCTACGCCTTTGCAAAATTTATCCAACGTAATCTTAACGCCGCACATCGGCGGCTCAACCGAGGAAGCGCAGGAAAATATCGGCGACGATGTAAGTGTTAAGCTGTTCAATTACCTCGAAAGCGGTATTACAAACGGCTCGCATACCGTTCCTGCCATTACGCTTCCGCTGGTGCATGGCGCGCACCGTATCTTGCACATTCACAACAATGTTCCCGGCGTATTAAGCGCTATTAATAAAACACTTGCCGACAACCATATCAATATTGTGGGTCAATATCTGAAAACCAACGAAGAAATCGGTTATGTGGTGCTTGATATAAATAAAGAATTATCTGGCCAGGCGGTTGACTTATTAAAACAGGTAAACGAAACCATTAAAGTGAGAATGTTGTATTGATAAATAAAGCATGTATTTATTCTTATAGCGGTACACGTGAACTAAAATAAACCATACATTGAATTATTTTTTAGCGCATATATATTTTCAAAGAAGATATTTAATAAAAATCTGTATTAATATGCGCCGTCTGTGAGACAATACACAGTTCAGAAAAATTAAATCCCCGTTACCACAAATTCCGTTCTTCTGTTCTTCGCTTTGCCTGCTTCCGTACTGTTATCTGCCACCGGTTTTGTTTCTCCAAAACCCTTGTATGATAAGCGTTGTTTAGCAACGCCTTTACCAATCAGATAATCAGCTACGGCTTTGGCTCTGTTGGCAGAAAGGGTAAGATTATCTGCGGGCGTTCCTGCATTATCGGTATATCCGTTAATTTGTAAATGAACCGTCGGGTTGTCATTTAAGAGCTGTATTAATTTATTTAGCTCTATCGCACTTACTTCTTCCAACTGGTATGAGTTGGTAGGAAACTGAATATTTTTCAGCGTTACAGAAGCGTTAAGCTCAATCGGTTGCAGCGCAATATCTTTCTGATATGTGCTGTCGGGAATTTTTTTACTTAAGGGAAATACATCGCTGTAAAGCAAATAATTTTTTCTGTTTACGGTAAATGTATAATCGGTTCCGACCGGCAACGTGATAAAATAAAACCCGGTTTCATCGGTCTGAACTTCCGTAATTATTTCGCGGCTGCTGTCGCTGGTCAGTTCTACCGAACAAGGCAAACCTTTACCTGTTTTTGCATCGCTTACATAACCTTTGATGTACAGCGTTTTAAGCGGGCGCACATCGGGTTTCATGGCAAACTGATATAAATCAAGCTCGCCGCGCGTATCAGAGCGGTCGCTGGCATAATAAGCGGTAACGCCATCACTTGCCACAAACAGGCTGCCCTCGTTATCAATCGTGTTTATCGGATAACCCAGATTTTCCGGCTTGCTCCATCCGTTGCCGTTTTTGCGAAGCATATAAATATCGGTGCCGCCGTAGCCCGGCAATCCGTCCGATGTGTAATACAAAGTTTGGTTATCGGCATGTATAAACGGCGCCAGCTCATCGCCGCCCGTGTTGATGCCTGCACCCATATTCTGCGCCGGCCCCCATTTGCCGTTTTTCTGGCGATAGCTTACATACAAGTCTTTGCCGCCATAACCGCCAGGACGGTTGCTGCTGAAGTACAACGCGTTTTTATCGGGGCTGATGCCTGGCGAACTTTCCCAATATTCTGTATTGATATTGCTGCCTAAGTTAAATGGTTCGCTCCATCCTTTTGGTGTGTTATAAGACATATACAAATCGAAATTGCCGAACCCATGCCTTCCGAAATCGCCTGCAAAAAGCAGCCATTCGCCGTCCTGCGAAATATCAATGGCGCCTTTGTATGGTTCAATATTTATATCACCGTTTATAATTGAAGATGTAGTGTAACCGTTCTGTATTTTCCGGCTTTGAATAAAATCTTCACGACCGTTTGCGCCACGTCTTGTAAAAACAAACACGCTATCGTCAATGGTAAAAGATGGGTAATATTCAGATTGTTTCGAGTTGATGCTGTCGCCAAGATTGTGCGGCGCAAACACATAATCATCCGTTGGGTGCGTGTTTTTATAATCAATGGCAAACTGGTAGCATTGCTTTCTGTACAATGCGCTTTTCACGCTTTTTTCATTCAGTTTGGGTAATGAAAGAAAACGATTGATGACCGTTAAGGCTTCGTTCCATTTACCTGACGCAGCCAGATCTATCGAGTACGGAATCTGAAAATAAGCAAAATAACCGCTGTCAATGTCTTTGGCTTTTTCGTAGTATGAAACCGCTTTTTCATAGTTTTTCATTTCGCCATACACGCCCGCCAAAGACAGATACGCATCGGTAAACTGCGGATTGTATTCAATGGCTTTGCCCAACAGCGGAACGGCATCGCGCACAAGCCCGTCGCGCAATTGCAGCATGGCGGCATCGTAGGCATCCTGCGCTTTTTGTAATTGTTTTTCAT
Organism: Ilyomonas sp.; assembly: GCA_965219515.1. GTDB lineage: Bacteria > Bacteroidota > Bacteroidia > Chitinophagales > Chitinophagaceae > Ilyomonas. The sequence goes on along the minus strand of OZ244776.1, from coordinate 2,524,627 downwards.
TCTTTTTTTGCGCGAATAAAGCAGAAGAAACGAAGATGCAAAACAGCATCAGCACAAACCGGTTCATGCGCGTAAAATTCAACAAAACAATGATAGGAATGTGTTAAATGCTTTGCAGCCATATTGTTTGTAAAAAAAGCCAACGCTCTTATAAAAGCGACGGTTTCCGCCCGCGTTGGTGAAGAACACCAAGAAAGATATAGATTATATCTCGTAAATTAAGTCTTTCGATAAATATGAAGTTTTTGTTGATGAAACGATACTGCTTATAATATTTAAATCACTTGCATGATGAACGTTAGGAGTTATTCTATTTCGGTTTGTTAGATCTACCTGATAACCAAATTTTTCTAAATTCGATACTACATACTCGCTTGGATGACCATAACTATTTTCACCAGTAGAAATTGTTGCTACGGGCTTATCGCCACTTTTATTTAATCTCCAAAAGTCTTTATGATAATTATCCTTAGAACCATGATGTGGAATTTGACCGACAATTAAGTTTCCTGTTTTGCTATCTATTCCATTTTTAAGTAACATAGTAAAAACATGCTCAACTGCATCACTGGTTAGTAATATTCTATCAGATTGATTATGTATTTCAATGACTGTTGAAAGCCAATTACCTAAGCTACTATTAATTTTAACTTCTAAATCCGACTTATATTTGTGGTTCTTGTAATAGCTATTTTGACGGTTTGAAGGAGCTTTAAATTGAAGTTTCCATTCTGCTTCAAGACTAAGTTGTCTCGAAAAATCACCAACTACACCAACTTGTTGAATAGTTCCAAAAGTTTCCATTAAATCAACTTGACTAAAAATACTGTTAAGTTCACTTAATTGAACATTTCCTTTTACAGACGCTGTCAAGTATTCGGGAATAATTGCACAAGTATGAAAAAAATAATTGATCTTAATATTCTCTTCTGCACAATAGTTAAGTATTTGAGCAAGTCCAGAATAGTGATCGAAATGAGGATGAGTCATCAGTATAAACTCAATTTCATTAATGCCTGATTCTCTTATATGTTTAAGTGAAGGATTATCGGTTTTAGATTTTAGATTTGAATCAATTATAGCAACCTTTTTGTTTCCTTCTACAGCCCATTCAATTATAATTGAATCACCTTGTCCTACTTCTTTAAATATTAATCGCACTAAACAAACTTTTTCGTTAGCTTTTGTATATCCAAATCATTGAAATAAGTATTTTCGAAAATTTTTTCATCAAATAAATCAGTGCCATCTATAATTTTAAACTTCATTTCACCAGGACGTTTGAATACTTTAATCAAAACAGGATGATACAATTTGAAAGGAACAATATTTTTTAAAAAGGCAATATCAAATTTTCGATTTTCAAATACTTTTTCTTCAATGTTAGTTACACATTCTAATATTATAAAATTTTCTGAGACTTCCAGAATGCGTGCTTGATATGTATCTATTGTGTTCCAGTGTTCTCCTAAAATTCCATCAGCAGTAACGCCAAAATCTGATATTTCAATTTCTTTTTTTTGATCTGCAGGTTTAACAACTGTCTCACGCCCTTTATCTTCTCTAAAAGACTCTGTTATTCTGTTTTCTTGTAAGCTGCTAATTGAAACAGATTTTGAATCTTTTACCTGAGCATTTTTGAACGCAATATCCTCGTTATTCGATTTAGTTATTTGTGACATTAAGTTTGATTAGTTTTTCTGTTATGGCTTTTGCTTTTTGATCTAAACGCTTTAATAAGGAAAAATTTGAATTTTTCGACACATCAAAATAAGACGTGTCTATTAAAAGTCCCCTTAGATTAAGATACTTGGAGAGATTTTCAACAGATAGGGGTGTTAAGTTAAATTTTTTAATGTCTGTAGCTTGTTTAAAAGGCCCTGATCTAAAATTAAACCTCGAATCCCCATCTTTTAATTCTATCACTATACCAATATCTTCAATTTTAATAGGAGTTAAAGTTGAAAAATCATTTTTAAAATAGTGTTCAATATATTCAGATTGTATATCATCATTTGTTTTATCTATAAGTTGTACAAACCAAGAAATAAGTGCTGTAAAATTTATTTTTCCAAATTTATCGAACGATTTGATCTTTTCAAATATTTCAAAAAAGTGAATTAAGGGTCCTTGTGAATCAAAGATATTTTCTGGTTTGCCATCGCACCAAAATACGATTCGATCCCATCGTATATCTAAACGATAGCCCTCTTCCTTAAAAGACAAAACAACAGATTCTTGAATTGAGTCAGTGTTGTTAATTGTAAACTCCGCTAACTTAAGATAAGGTGAAATAATCGCTTTATAACGCTCCCTGAAATCTAATATATGTGTATATTGAATTTCAATCTGAGTTTTTATAGGAGTCATTTTGAATTCATTAGCTAGTAATCTTCGCAAAATAAAAAATCAAAACTTATTTACAAATTATAATTATTTTTTTCCGCCCGCATTGGTGTTCTTCACCCATGCGATAACGGGGAATTTTGCTGGTGAAAAACACCAGCAAAGGCGGTAAACAGCGTAACAATTGTGTATAAGCCGAATAGCTTTTTCATAACACGTTTGTTTTGGAAGATGATTGATTTATATATTGATTTCTATTTTTTCTTTGTTGTTTTCAGAAGCGGTTTGTTCATTGCAGAATTGTATAATGCTGCCGCGGCTGTCGTAAGAAATGGTGTACGTTATTACCAGCTTTTCTTTATCGTTAAAAACGTTCGGTATGATAACCTTACGGCTTATTTCATTTCCGTTAATTGGAATCTGGTTAAGCTGCATATCGTTGTATAAATTATCAGACACCACCGTTTTTTTAGTTCCGTTTACTTTGGTAATGATGATATGAACAGATGCCTTTGCATCGTTGTATGCTGCCGAAGAGTAATTGTTATGGCTGCTGATGGCAAGATTGATTTCTTTGCTAACCGGTTTTTGTTTTGTAAAAATGTTTGATGAAGTTGCTGAAACAAATGCGAAAACAACGATCAGCGCGGCGGTAAATACGATTATCTTTTTCATGTTGTTGTATTTATAATGTTTGATGTATAACATTACAAACACATACCGGCCGGCGTTGCCGAAACCCTTTTATCATAAGAAATGAAGAAATTGCCTGATGAACGGAGAATAAATAATGATGGATGGCGAAAAGTGAAAAAGTGAAATTATCTTATTTGAAACCCGTATTAAAAAAGTGTTCGGTTATAATACAAACATTGTTCGTCTGCAATACAATCTGTTATGCTTTTTTTGCGATGTAAATAACAGAACTGCTTTTTTCCGGTTTGCCCGATGCTTTGAGATTAGATTGCAAACCGGTAACAAAAGCGTTGGCATAATTGTTCTTTCCACGCCGGTATGTTTCACTTAGCATACTAACATAAAAACTGTCAAACGGCATCGGTTTCATGCTTATGACAGTAAACTGATATGGCTGTAACAATTGCTTCATGCTTTGCGGAGAAAAATGATACAGGTGTCGCGGCACATCGTAAGCTGCCCAATATTCTTTGTAATAAGCCGCATCAAAACTTGTATAGTTGGGCACAGCAATTATCAATGCACCATTACGTTTCAGCGTTTTTTGGAACGCTTGCAAATACCGGTGAAGCTCGTGCACATGCTCTAACACATGCCACAGGGTTATTGCGTCTGCACTTTCCGCTGGCTGAATAAAAAGTTCTTCCGGGTTCAGAAGCTGCAAACCATAATTTTTTTTGGCATTGGCGCGGGCGGTTTCATCGGGTTCTAAAGCCGTTACCTGCCATCCGGCTTGTTGCATCGTGTTTGCAAAAGCACCGGTGCCAGCACCCACATCCAGCAGCGTTCCGGTTGGCAATCCGGTTGCCTGCTGCACCAGTTTTCTTTTTTGGGTTAAAGTGATGTTTCTTACAGTATGATACAACTGATTGATGATGCCTTTTTTTGTATCGGAATGCGATATGTAATTATTGGATTTGTAATATTCGCCGATGGCGTCTGCCGCAGGTGCATCCTGCGTAAAACGAAGCGTGCAATTGGTGCAATGCCATACAGAAAATGTTTCGCCGCTTACGGTAAAATCTTTCGCTTCCAATGCAGGCGCTATTACACTGCTTTGACACGCGGGGCATATTTTGCGATTTATGATCTGCGGCATGGCGACAAAGAAAGTAAAGTTTCAGTTAAAAAACGGCACACTTGTGCGATGCAATTATTCATTAACAATCTTTCATTTATCTTTCAACCATGAAGGCGCAAGTTAGCAGTGTTAGCCGTCCGAATCCTGTACGCAACGTATCTTTTTATCTTCCGTTCACCTGGTATTTTTTTGTGTTTGCCGCTTGTTGCCTGGCTGGTTATTTCTGGATTAAAACATTTCCGAAGCTGCCGGATACGGCTTATGCCGATATTTTTCCGTTGCTGCTTAGCATTGCAGTTTGGTTTTTGATTGTTTTTCTGCTTATTTCCTTCGTTTCAGTGACTTTTTCGTTCATTTATTTTTTTATAAAAAAAAGAAAGCACGCTGTTCAGTGTCAGATAGAAACAAAAGGAACTACCAATGGCAAAGCAAAAGAAAAGCAGGAATTGTATGTAAAAATTCATCCGGTTATTAAGCCGCTCCTGGGTTTTGTAAAATTGCGTTTGCAATATGACGGGCAGCATGTTTCGGATAAATTCGCTCTGGCAGAGCAAAATGCAGCAAAGCTGATCAGCACAACCATCGAAGGCGTTTATAACTGGCAGCTTCCGGCCATCAAAGAATACAAAATAGAAAAAGTCATCGTTTATTTTGAAGATTTTTTTCAGTTCTTTTCTTTTGCCATACCGGTTTCTACCGCCAGCCGGTTTTATACGCAGCCGAAAGATTCGGTTGCAAAAGCAATAAATACGTTTCCCCGGAAAACAGAAAATACCAATACAAGAATAGATGAAATAAAACGCGTGGAAGGCGAATATATCAATTACAAAAACTTTGAAGGCAACGATGATGTGCGCCGCATTGTGTGGAAGATTTATGCAAAAAATAAAGAGCTTGTTGTGCGCATTCCCGAAGTGCTCGATCCCTATGCTTCGCATGTCTATTTATACGCATCATTTTATTCTTTTTTCGGAAATAATTTGGGCGAAGTAGCAGAAATTCCGTTTCTTAATTATTATAAAAATATTATCTGGCGTATTTACAAACAGCTTATTCAGCAAGGCTTTGACGTGCGTTATCTGCCTGATCAGGCAATTTCTCAGTCTAACGCAGGCGACGCAAGGCAGGCGGTTAAATATAAAATCAGCCTTAGCCGGTGGCAGGTAGAAAAAGATTTGAAAAGCTACATCAATATAAAAGATGCGGCGATGGTAATTGTATCGTCTGTAAGCGATGCCGAACAGGTAAAACAATATGCAGAGCAATACGGAAATGATATTTCTTTTGTGTTTGTAAAACTGACAGACAGCCTCGGCAATCCGCAGTTTGGCGACTGGCTGCAATGGCTGTTTGTGAAAAACGAGCCCAATGCCATTGCCGCATACAAGCGCAAATGGAATTTTACGGCGCTTCGCGCAAAGATTATAGAAAATGAAAAAAAGCTGACAGCGGTATTGGCAAATTTTTCAAAGGCGGAAATAGTAGAGAGTTGATAGGTTGTATTAGGTAGTAAGTATTAAGAGAAAAATGTTCTCCATATCATAATACATACTACTTAATACTTAATACAAAAATTCAATGAATATCGGACGAATACATAGTTTTAAAAAAGTAGTAGCGCAGTTGCTGTTGCTGGTGTTGCCAACGGCAGCGCTTTCGTTTTATGTGCTGTGGGATGTAAACCGCTTTTATGCCATTCTGCAAAACGAATGGTTTTTGCAGGGCTGTTATTTTACGGCAGGGCTTGCCTTATCTACCATTTTTTATGCTTACCGGTTTCGGTTTGCTTCCACTTTGGCGGTGCTGGCATTGTTTTATATCATCGCGTACAGCATCATTGAAAATATTGTTGTCGGCGAGTTCGATACATTTTTAATCTCCATCAAATTTCTCATTTTTTCCATTCTGTTTTCAATGGGCTGGCTGGCTGGCTATGGTTTTAGCCGTGCCCGTTGGTTTACCATTTTATGGAGCGCGTTTTTGTTGATTGTGCAATTGGTTGTGGTAAGCAAAACAGCCGATATAAAAGCCAACGCTCTCATAGCCGCTTTTGCACCGGTGCTGGCTTACGCTGTTTATATCATTTACACTGCTGAACTGATACGCAACATGAATGAAGACGAAACCGGTTTCGGATGGTTTGTTTTCAGGCGGATGGCTGGTTTTACGGTAATTTTATTATTGATATTAGCCGGTGTTTTTACCGTTTTTAAGCCGGATTTTACTGCCATTGAAAAGGAGTGGAGCGGCATGCAGCCCGATTATAACAAGAAAGGCAATAAGGAAAGCATGACAAAGCAAAACAAAGACGGCTCTGTCAGCAACAAAGATCAGACAAAACTAACCGGTGGCTTAAGCAAAGGAAAACGACTGGTATTTGTAGCAAAGCTGGATAATTTTTTCCCTGATGGCAAAACACCCAACCCGCTGTATTATACGGCATATTATTATACTAAATTTGACACGTTGACGCAAACATTTGAGATGGATACATTGAATATGCCATCGAATGATTTGTTTAAGCCCGATCCATCGCGCATTCCTTTGTATTTTACAAAAACAGATTCCACCGTCATCCGTAATACAAAGGCAACGCTTAGCCGCAAAGTGATTACAACAGATGTGTACAAAGTGCTGCTGTCAGCCAATGAGTATTTAGCTCCGTCAACGGCGTTTTCTTGTCAGCCGATTGGTGTACCACCCGAATACAAAGAGCAATACAAAAGCGCTTACCGGGCAAAAATGTGGGTGAGCGATTTAAACAGCGCGTATTTTATTTACAACCCCGCCGGCGACCCGATGCTGACTGCCTTTCAGGAGCAGCGTTTTAATAAGCTGCGTGAAGTAACCGATTTTCAGGGTCTGGAATCGCGGTTTATGAATTATTACACATTCATGCCTCGCGATACCGATTACAGAAAAATAACCACTTTAGCCAGGCAGATTACCGCCGATGCTCAAACGCCGATTGATAAAATGCTCGCCATCCGCAGCTATTTTTTAAGCAAAGACGAATTTGGCCAGCCGCTTTTCAAATACTCAGACAATCCCGGTATTCCCGGCATTCCGTCTGCCAACAAGCTCAATTACTTTTTGTTTGATAACCGCAAAGGTTATTGCGCGTATTATGCCGGCGCAACATTATTCATGCTTCGCTCGCTCGGTATTCCGTCGCGCATTGCCGCCGGGTTTTTAACCATTGACCGAAGCAGTAAAAACCCGGGCTGGTATTGGTTTTATGAAGATCAGGCTCATGCGTGGGTGCAGGTTTATTTTCCCGGCTATGGCTGGATGGATTTTGATACAACTATTCCTGACGTGAATACGCAACAGGCATCGCAGCCCGACCAAACGCCGCCGCTTGATATGCAAACCGTTTATCTGGTTGCCGACGGAACGGTGGTGCAAACTGATACGGTTGCCAAAAGAATTAAAATGAAGATTAAAGATTTATTGTATCACGATAAAACCTATTCGGTAAATGAAGCGGTTGACATAACGGTAGATGCTTCGCGCGCAACCGTTTCGGCCGATACGGCGCAAGTGCCGCTAAGTGCCGTAAAAAAAGGAATGCACATTACCGCCGCGTCTTATGCCAATGTGTTGAAAGATATTCAGGCAACGGAAAAAGACAATCTTCAATCTATCATAAAAAAAATTCCCGATCCGGTGCCGGTAGATGAAATAAAAATTATTGAAACGGAGGTTGCCAAAAAGAACAACAGGAAAAAGGAGGCGGCAGAAAGCGAGCCGGTTGACTGGCTGCGCGTATTGTGGTTTACACTATCCGGGTTGGGTATTTTTCTGCTGGCGGTGTTTGCAACGCCCTATTTCATTTGGGTGTATATTGATGCAAAAGCAAAAAGAAGTACAGACGCAAAATCAGCCGCCATTGATAAATATAAGGCGGTTACGTTTTACTTAAATCAGCTTGGTTATCATCGTTCGTCATTGGGACCGCAACAGTTTGCCCTGCAAACAGATAAACAATTTGGTACAAACTTTTCAGCATTTAATACGGTTTATCAAAAAGTAAAATACAGTCAGATGGCGCTGTCGCCGGGCGAACAGGAAACGGTAAATCAATTTTACCCGGCATTCATTCAAAACATCAAACAAAAGACGCCTTTTAAAATAAGACTTGGTAAGTTTTTAAACATTTATAATACCGTCCGATATTTTTCAAAGCCGAAATAAATTTATGGAAACAACAGAACTGCAGACCGGAACCGAACAGGCGATTATCAACATACAAAAATTGGTTGACAATATTGAAACCGTTATCCGCGGCAAACGCACGCAAATACAACTGATTGTAACAGCTTTGTTGGCCAAAGGGCACATTTTGATAGAAGACAATCCCGGTACGGGTAAAACGGTTATGGCAAAAACGCTGGCGCAAAGCATTTCGGGATTGCACCACGCTTCCGGCGCCGATTTTAAGCGCATTCAGTTTACGCCCGATTTGTTGCCGATGGATTTAATCGGCTCGCACATTTTTGATGATGTGCAGAAAGAATTTATCTTTAAAAAAGGTCCGCTTTTTTGCAATGTTTTGTTAGCTGATGAAATTAACCGCGCATCGCCAAAAGTGCAGAGCGCTTTGCTGGAATGCATGGCTGAAAATCAGATTACGATGGGCGATGTTACTTACCCGCTGGAAGATTTGTTTTTTACCATCGCTACGCAAAACCCGGTAGAAATGGAAGGCACGTATCCGTTGCCTGCGGCGCAGCTCGACCGTTTTTTTATAAAAATTTATTTCGGCTATGTAGATGAAGATACCGAACTGGATATTTACAAAAACTACCTTGGCATTCAAAATAATTTACAGCATATACAACATGTGCTTAATATGAGCGATATTCTGGTTTTGCAAAACGAAGCTGAGCAGGTTTTTATTCACGAAGAAATAATTGCGGCCGTACGCAATATTGTGTGGAACACACGCCGGTATAACGATATTGTATTAGGCGCTTCTACCAGAAGCGGCATCATCTTTTTAAAGTGTTTAAAAGCCTTTGCCCTGGTAAACGGAAGAACGTTTGTAACGGAAGATGATTTGCAGGCCATTACAACTTCCGTGCTTGACCACAGGTTGATTTACCGGAACAAAGAAGCGAAACAAAAAGCATTGCCGGGCATTTTGAATAAAGAGATAGACCGGCTGGGTAAGATGAATTTGCGATAAGTTCTTGTTGTTGGCAGGAATGAATCGTATGCAATCTGTTATCCGGTTTATTTGTGTAATGCGTTTTTTTGTAAATAAAAAGCAGCAAACAAAAGAAACTGCCTGCCTTCTGGAATACATGATCCGTTATTTTTAAACCAAATAACCGTAAACAAATGAATACAATATTGGTTGATTTGCTAAGCGATTCTGCCCTTGACGAACTGAAAGTGATGCAGAACGATCGGAAAATACGGATTCTGACTACAAATGATGTTCATTTCAGGAATGAGCAGCGCGATCAGATATGGAAAGAACTGGAAGAATATACTTACGAAACAATTTTGAAAAAAGTAAAGGAAGGTATCTCATCATGAAGTGTTGGTTTGTTTTTCTGTTTTTATGCCTTTCTTATTTTAATGGCAACGCGCAGGACAATGCATCCGCGCGCTATGAAATTAATGCCAAGCGCATTGGTGTAAACCCAACCGATAAAGATGCGCTGCCGCGGAGCCGCGAATTTCTGCGGTTAGACAGCACCTATTATGTTGGATGGATGTATGAAGGCATGTATAAATATGACAGAAGTGCCGATTTTTTGGGTTATAAAAATGCCATCGCTCCGTTGCATAAAGCTTTGGTTTTACTAAACAAAGATTATGGCGCTACGCTGCGGAATATGTATTCTTCCATTGCCTTTTTCTCTGCTAATGTAACACGCTATCAGGATTATTTTACCATTGCCAATGCGTTGAAGGATTGTTATGATAATATTGAAATGCCCGATTCGGTAATGGCTTTGCTCGATGAAATTGAAGCGTATCATTTTCAGCGCGATTATTTTGGCTTGTATCAGCAACGCGCCTGGGAATATCACCGCAATCGTTTTTTTACGGCCGATAAATATGCGTTCTTAAAAAATTCGGTAGCTGAAAATGAGCAACTGGCTTTTCAAAGCTGTTACGCGGGGTTTGCCGCTATTCAAAATAACAAAGCTCTAAACGACATGTATTTTGGTCCTTCGCAAAGCTTGCAAAGCCGGCTCGGTATTTATCATTACCTGGCTCTTTTGCATTGTTACAATAAAAACTACGACAGCAGCGAATATTATTATGAACAGCTTGCGCAAAACGGCGCCGTATCGTGGAACAACTATGGCGGCATGCAAAGCGAAATAGGAAATTTTGCAACGGCAAAAGAATATTTTGGCCGCGATCTGTTTAACCTCGGACATGGATTGAACGAGCCTTTTTATTATATACCAACACTGGACGTTTACGGCGGAAAAACAAAGCAGGCAATCAATATGTGCCGGGATATCATCAGGCAAAACGGCTCTACGCCCGGCTTTGGCTGGTACAACATTGCATTGGCGCGGGGTTATTTATACGATGGTCAGTTAGACAGTGCAGCCTTTGCTTTAGATAAGGCGGCTAATTTTAAAGAGCTGCATATAGGCACCACGCTTACGCAAACGCAATACGATTTTACCATCAATTTATTAAAGCTGCAATGGCTTGATAAAAGCATTGCGCAGATAAAGTTTTTAAATACCGGATGGTGGTTTTCGTTATCCGGTTTGTATAATATTGCTTCGCTGAAACTGCAAAAAATTATGCAGGAATATGTGCTGGTAAATCAGTTGGCTTATGACCCCGACAGAACACGGCTTGTATATGATTTGTTCTGCGCCGAATCAACCACAACCTGGGATGAAGCCTGGTATCTGCTGAAAAATTTTAGCCCGAAATATTTTACTGATAAATATCAAAGTTATCAGCGAACAGACAGCCGCCAAAACATGCAGCGATATTTTCAATTGTTTGAAGCGCAGTTTAAATGGGAAGACGGCGATAAGAAGGAAGCAGGAAAAGACTGGAACCGGATGCTGCAAACAACATTGCTCGACACGTCGAACGAAAAATTATTTTTGGGTCGTTTGTATGAAGATTTATGCAAAGCAAACAGCAACCGAAGCGATGTCGATTATGGAGGTTACCGCAATTTGCTGATGGAGGCATATCCGCAGATAGTGCCCTATTCAGGTGTAACCATGCCAATGCAGTTGGCTGTTTCGGGAATAGAAAATGAGGCTACGAATCAAGTGATGAAAGATGTAAAACGATGCGATATTCGCTTTATGAGTAATGGAAACAATATGCCGCAGGCTTCAGTTTCTTTTTTACAAAAAGGCGATAAATACCAGGCCACAATTAATGTAAAAGATGAAAGTGGAAAGCCGGTTGTCGTCAATCAAAAGCTAATCTTTAAAAACACCGAAGGTGTAGGTGCCGAGATAGCGTTGCGTTTGTTTGGCAAAGGTGGCAATATTGTATTTGAGATGGAATCCGGTTCATAAAAAATGGCTGTTACATACCAGGCAGCTTTATGCCTTTGCTTTTCAGATCGTCTAACAATTGCTGCTGAATCTTCAGCTTTTCATCCTGAAATCCATGCGCGTTGATCCATACATTTACCGTTATTGTAAAGCCGTCCGGTTCTATGCTGCTAATACCAACACGCGTTTCCGGTGTTTTTAAAACGGAAGACATTTTTGAAACGGAATCGTGGGTAACTTTTTCTATCTCATTATAATCGGCGCCAAACGGAAATTTAAAAACGATGTCCAGTCGCCGTATGCCTTCGCGGCTGATATTGATGATAACTTCATTGGACAATTTGCTGTTGGGTATTATTACGGTGCGGTTATCATACGTGGTAACAACGGTGTAAAAAATCTGTATCGAATCTACCAGTCCTTCCTGCCCTTGCGCTATGATGCTGTCGCCAACGCGGTAAGGTTTCAGCAGAAGTATTAAGATGCCGCTGGTAAAATTTTGCAATGTGCCCGACAATGCTAAACCTGCTGCTACGCCAATGGCAGCAAGCAGGCTGGCGAAAAGTGTGAGCTTCACATTGAGTTCCTGAAGAATGGCAAGAAATACCAGAATTTGTAACGCCACCTGAACAAGGCTGATGAGAAACGGCTTTAACGAAGCATCTACGCCGCGTTTGTCAAAAATGCTATGCAGCCGGCGGCTGAATACTTTTACCAGCCAAAAGCCGATGATGGCGATTAGTGTTGCAATAATAATATTCGGACCGAATGTAAGCAGCCAGTTGTAGGCTTTATCGTAAAACTGATCAATGTTAAAGCTTCTTACTTTTATCATACAAATGCTTGTTTGTAAAAAATTATGCCACCATTTTATAAAATATTTTGTTGTTTCACTTATTCGATACACTTTTAAGAGGCTGGCAATATTTAAAAATAAACAGCTAAAACGGGTATCCCGGTTTTGCAAATTCTCTGTTCGTATAAAACGGTTTGCTTATTTCATAATGCATTATTAAAATAGATTTAAACAGTTGTTTAATTTCAAACGTTTGTTTAATTTTGAAAGAAATTATCAATGGAAAATGGGTGTTGATAAACGTGAGCATATTATGAATACGGCTGTTTCTTTATTTGCCGTAAACGGGTTTGAAGGCACTTCTGTGCGTGATATTGCAGCCGCTGCTGACGTAAACCTTGCCATGATAAATTATTATTTCGGGTCAAAAGAAAAGCTGTTTGAAAGCATTGTGGAATACAATGTTTCTTATACCCGCATTATGCTGGATGAGGTTATTAATAATACTTCACTTTCTTCGATGCAGAAAATAGAAAAAGTAATTGAAATTTATGTGCAACGATTGTTTAACAACCGTGCGTTTCATAAAATTCTGCACCAGGAACTGATGTTGAATCAGCGGGCTGAACTTGGTGAAGCTATCTTAAACGTGCTGAGTAAAAATTCGACGGCAATCAGCCAGATTATCGAAACGGGAATAAAGAAAAGGGAATTTAAAAAAGTAGATGTGCAGCTTACGGTAGCTTCGGTAACCGGTACATTAAACGCCGTTTTATTATCGAAAAAAATTTGCCGCATTTTGTTTACCGAAAATCAGCCGGCAGATTATGTTCCTTATGACGACGAAAATTTCAGAATGCGTGTTACCAAATATCTGAAACAACTGATGCAGGCGCATTTGCTGAAATCATAATTTTCGCTTTGGCTTTTATAGATACATCATAAAAAAAGCAACGTTTTCTTACGTTGCTTTTTTTATGATGAACAATTTTTATCGTTAATGCATGGCTTCCGATATGTCTATTTTCGGACCGCCTTTCTTGTTTTTTACAAACAAAATAAACGGAATGCAAATGAGGAAAATAACGCCGAGATACAGGAAAACATCCATATAAGATAGTACATTAGCCTGTTTATAAATAATGCCTTCCAAGGCACCATAAGCCTGCTTTAGCGCAACATCCGGCGAAGCACCTTTAGCCATAAAGCTGTGCTGCATATTGGTAATGCGGCTTTGCACATACGGATTATCTGTATTCAGTTTGCTTACCATATTGCTTCTGTACAGCTCATGTCTTCTTGCGGTATATGTTGTAATCATGGCGATACCGAACGATCCGCCCAATTGTCGAAGCATGCCCGTAAATGCAGCGCCTTGCCCTATCTGTTTTCCCTGCAAGGTAGATAAAGCCAGTGTTGTAATGGGTATGAACAATAAGCCTAAGCCTGCGCCGCGCACTATCAGCATCCAGAAAAAAGCATCTGCTCCGGTATCGGGCGTAAGAATTTTATAACCCCAGAAACTATATACAAAAAAGGTGAACAAACCAAGCGCTACCAGGTACTGCTGCTTTACGCCGCGTTGCAGAAGCTGCCCGATAATCGGCATCATAAAAGCGGTGGTCAGCGCTGCAGGCACCATCAACAAACCCGATTGTTGTGCCGTCCAGCCTAAGGTTGCCTGTGTATAAATGGGGATGATATAAGTTGAGCCATATAAACCAAAGCCCAATATAAAAGACATGACAGTCCCAACGCGCAGGTTGCCATTGCCCAATACGCGCAAGTCAACAATCGGATTGCGGAAGGTAAGTTCACGCCAGATAAAAAAGAACATGCCGAAAAAAGCCGAAACAGCAAAAACCGTTATCCAGATGTCGTTAAACCAATCTTCGTCCTGCCCGCGCTCCAGCACATATTGCAGCGATCCCACAAAAATAGCAAGCATGGCAATCCCGATCCAGTCAACATCTTTGGCAAGGCTTTTTTCACCATACTTGGGGCTGCGAACAAATTGCAGCGTAAGCAAAGCAGCAATAATACCAAGGGGAATATTAATGTAAAAAATATATGGCCAACTGTAATTATCTACAATAAAACCACCCAACGGAGGTCCTAACGTTGGTCCAACAATAACACCCAAACCATAAATCGCCTGCGCCATGCCGCGCTTTTCGGGCGGATAGCTTTCAGTGATGATGGTTTGCGAGGTTACCAGCAAAGCGCCGCCTCCGCAACCTTGCAGAAACCTAAAAGCGACCAGCTCCCAGATGCTTGTTGCATTGCCGCATAAAAAGGAACAAAACGTAAACAAGATAATTGAAGCGGCGAAATAATTGCGGCGTCCAAATTGTTGCGACAGCCAGCTTGTCATCGGTACAACAATTACATTACCGATGGCATAGGCGGTTACTACCCAGCCTACTTCGGTAAAGGTAGCGCCTAAGTTGCCCCGCATGTCGTTAAGCGCAACGTTTACAATGGTTGTGTCAACTATTTCGAGAAGCGCACAAAGGATAGCCGTAATGGTAATGACGGTACGTCTGCTTCCATACTCAATTAAAGATTCCTGCAGCATAAATTTTTTTGACAGTTATATCTTTTTGATATTTTTCCCGGTTCATACGGATTTCCAATTGCAAGAGAAACCGTTTGTAGTTAATCCAGATTTATTTCCACATCAACGTTCATGCCGGCACGCAGCCGCTGAAGCATCGAATCGTTGGGGTTGGTAAATTCTATTTTTACCGGAATGCGCTGTACCACTTTCACAAAGTTACCCGACGCATTATCAGGTGGCAACAACGCATAGCTGGCGCCCGTGGCAGCCGAAACGGAAGAAATTTTTGCCGTAAAATCATGACCGGGAAAAGCATTTACATTCACCGCTGCTGTTTGACCAACTCTCATCTTGCCCAACTGCGTTTCCTTAAAGTTAGCTATCACCCAAAGATTTTGTTTCAGCACGATGCTAAACAAAGATTGACCGGCGGTAAGATATTGACCCGGCTGCACGTTTACTTTAGACACCAACCCGTCTGCCGGAGCCAGCACAACGGCATACGACAAACTGAGTTTTGCATTATCTACATCTGCCTCGCGTTGCTTGATTATGGCATCAGCTACATTAATCTGTTTTGATGTTGCTCCGCTTTGCGATGTTGTTACGTTAATTTGTGTGGCAGCCTGAGCGCGTTGCTGTTGCAAGATAACAAGCTGTTTTTCTGCCGTTTCTTTCGCAGCCTGCGCCTGCTCGAATTGCTGTTGGGTAATGGAATGATCTTTTATCAGATTCGCATACCGGTCATAGTCCTGTGTGGTGCGGCGTACATTAATTCTTGCCTGGTCTATCTGTGCGTCTATGGTGGCAACGGCAGCCCGCGCCGTACTAATGCCGGAACTTGAGGCCGATGTAGTTGCCTGTGCGGCAGATTTGTTGCTTCTGGCGGTAACCAATGCTGCTTCCGCCTGTTCTAATTGTATTTTCAGATCGCGGTTGTCCATCACAATTAAAGTGTCTCCTTCACTTACTTTCTGATTATCGCCAACACGCACTTCAGATACATAGCCCGATACGCGCGGTATTACGGGGCTGATATTAGCCGCTATTTGTGCATCATCGGTACTTTCGTGATGCTGCGCGTGTACATACTTGGTGATGCCGAAAGCGGCGCCACCAATAACTAATAAAATAAGAGCAATGATAAAACCTTTGCTTCTTTTTTTTGGTTCGGCCGCTACTACTGTGGTTGTTTGCGGTTCGCTGGTACTTACTGCCATATAATGGTTTTGAATGTATGTTTTTGTAAATGGTGTTATAATGTGCCAACCGTTTGCTGCAGCCGCTTATAGGCCACCACAGCATCGGATTTTGCTGATGTAAAATTCAATCTTGCCTGTAACTGCGCCGCTTCTGCTTCCAGCAAATCGGTAGTTGTGGCCAAACTGTTATCAAATTTATTTTTGGTAATTCTATAATTTTCTTCAGCCTGCTGAATGGCTAATTCGTAAACATTTATTTTTTCGAGACTTGAGGTATAAGCCAGATAAGATCTGCCAACCTGCAGTTGTATCTGGTCGGAAAGCTCGCTGCGGTTGGCTTCTGTTTGCCGTTGACGAGCTTTGGCCTGCTGCACTTTTGCATCGGTTTTCCAAAGTGAACTGAGGCTGTAATTTAACCCGATGCCCACATTTACCGCATTGTAAACGGTAAGCACATTCGGCACATCAGCCGCTACATAACCGCCCGTAAGCGCGAGGCTCGGATATTTTTCGCCTTCGGTTGATTTTACATTCGAGCCGGATGCTTTGATGCGATAATCTACCGCCTGTAAGTCTTTTCTGTTTTGCAAAGCCTGCTGCCGGTAATCATCGGGATTGCCGGGTGAAGGCGGCATCACAAAGCTGTTGCTGTCGAGTGTAAGTTTTGTGCTGTCGGGCAAGCCAAGCAACAGATCAAGCACAATGGTGTTAAGCTGTAAATTGTTTTTGGCATCAACCAGGTTCAACTGAATGTTAGAAACCTGAAGCTGCGCTTTCAATAAATCGTTGCGGGCAAGCAAGCCGTTGGCTTCTAAGTTTGAAAAATCTGTAACGCGCTGCTGCGACTGTTGCAGGCTGCTGTTGATGACATCTATTTGCAGACCAGCTTTATACAAATTATTATAAGCGTCAATGATGTTTAGAATAACACCTTCCTTATCGTGATCCACATCTAATTTTGCGGCTTCTTCTAAAAACTTTGATGCCTCGATGCCGTATTTGATACGCAGACCGGAATATAAGGGAAGAGACACATTTACAATGCCATAAACCGCCTGCGAAACATTTGGCGTGCTTGACGTTCGGGTTGTATCTGTTCCGCCGCCAGCCTGTTTCTGTGTTTTCAGGCTAACTTTCGGATTGGCAACGCGCAGGTACGAACCGGTAGCCGTTACATCGGGCAGCCTGCGTTGTCCGGCTTCTCTTACGGCTGCCGTGGCTTCGTCAAGTTTTGCCCGGCTAAGCTGTAATTGTTTGCTGTTTCCCACACCCATTTCAATGGCTTTGTCAAGCGTAATTGCTTTACCATTTTGTGCATGTAATGTATTTGCGGCGATCAAAAAAAAGAAGACTAACAGATGAGATTTCATTTAGAAAATTTCTTTTTGCAGATTAATCAATTGATATAAGCAAGCGTATAAACGCTTTATTTAAAATGGAAACATCTTATAGATGCAGATGCAAAATTAAACAATTGTTTGATTAAATTAAACAGATGTTTAAATTTTATTTTTTTTAAAGCCGATTTTGCTTTTCTTTTCGTTTTTTTATATTCATCATAACGGGCTAATAAAGTGTATCAGCCCGTTACATTTTTTTAACCGATTTATTGTTCCACTGCGATTCTTTTTTTCTTATCCATTTTATAAATGCTTCAATTTCTGTGTTCCGGCGGATGCTTTGTATGGTTTTGTATATGCACTTTAGTTCCTTTTTAATAAAAACTGTATGAATTTTATCATGACAAATTTTATGCGGCAAAACGATTTCTGTTCCTTTTCCGCTCTGGCTTACCGGCAGAAAATGATGGCTGTTATAAGATTCTGCGAGGTGTCTGCCGCAAAAAGGCATGTTTGTAAAACATCATCCACATTTATAATTTTCATCCGCACATAAATACACAGAGAAATGCGGTAGTTTATCGCCGGCAGATGTGCAATTTTCAAACTTCAGGCTAACGCACAACCCGTTTGCAAATGCCGCACCAATTGAGAAAGATGATTTTGCGATGATAAATTATGAAACGTATCGCCCGTTATTTGAATTGAATTGCCTCGACTGGCCTGATTCGCTTTACAAAATAGGCAGGCAGAATCAGTGATAAAAAACAAACTGTTAAGGTAGTTAGACAAACGATTATGGTTTGCCACCAAACAATTTTTACGGGCGCTACCGACACATAATAGGCACTTTCGTCAAGATGAATGAAGCCGGTATATTGCTGTAATAAACACAATCCGACGCCGATAACAAAACCCGCCGCCACGCCAATGCCTGCGATGATGGTTGCATAATATAAAAAGATTTGTCTGATGCTGCGATCATTTGCGCCAATGGCTTTTAAAATGCCAACCATGCGCGTTCTTTCGAGCACGAGTATCAAAAGACAGGTAATCAGGTTAATAATGGCTACAATTGCCATAACGATAAAAATCACATCTCGGTTGGTATCCTGAATGCTGAGCCAATCGAAAATATTGGGATAAATCTCTTTTACGCTGCGGCTTATCCAGGCGCCGGGCAACTGATATTGATTGTAGAGAAGGTTGGTTACACTATCAATATTTCTGTAATCAGTCAGAAAAATTTCATAGCCGCCGATTCCGTTTTCACTCCAATGATTGATCCGTTGCAAAAGCCGGATATCGGTAAGGGCGAATAGTTTATCGTATTCTTCAATGCCGGTTTTATAAATGCCACATACTTTTAATTTCCGGAGTGTTGATTTTCCCTCGACAGGCGTAATAAAATAAACCGAAACGGTATCGTTCAGCTTAATTTGTAGTTCGGTAGCAAGCGGTTGAGAGATAACGATTTCTTTACTGTATAGCGTATCAGAAAAATTAATCCATTTTCCTGCCATAAGAAAAGGCTGTAGATTATTGAAGTTGTAATCTTTTCCCACGCCTTTTATCAGCACACCGTCAATATCCTTATTGTTTTCTATCACCGCACTTTTTGTGGCAAAAACCTGAACTGTTTTTATTTCGGGCAACGAAAGTAAAATGTGTTGTACTGTATCGTTTTTTTCCAAAGGCGATTCTTCGGCTACAAGCGCTTTGCCGGGTTCATATTCCTGCACATGAATGTGTCCCCAAAAGCTAAATACTTTATTGGCAACGGTTTGCTGAAACCCCGTTACAAAAGCGATGGTAATAATCATTGCCGCTACACTCAAAGCCGTTGCTGCCATTGCCAGCCGGATAATAAACCGGGAAAATGATTTTTGCCGGTTAAAAGCAATCCGTTTTGCTATGAATAAAGAGACATTCATGTGCAGGCGAAACTACGGCTGACATGAAAAGCCGCCAAATCAATTGTTTTTAACGTTTACTCAAGAAGAAAAACGTTTTAGCCAACGGCTACAAACGGTTTTTTCTTAACAGAGAAATAAGATAGAATGCGTTTGCTGACGGGCGGATAAATAATGCGCTCTACCAGGTAGCAAAACAGGCAGCAGGGTATAAAATAAGCCAGACTTTTAAGATAAATATTGCTGATAAAAGCATCGAGATAGGTGGCATGAGAAACTAAAAACCAGTGCGAAATATAAAGGGTGAATGATATGGAAGCCAAAGGTTCAAACAAGCCGAATGTATATTTAAAACCAAACCATTTTAGCTTTCGCCAGTAAACCGCGATGACAATAGCAATTACGCTGAAACCAAAATGCCTCAATTCAACCAAAGGTGTTCTGACAAACTCAAGTTCCTGCGCAGGATTTTGGTTTTTGTATAATAGCGCATGACAGACAAGTATAATGAATATTGTGGATAAACTGAGCAATGGTGATAGTAAGTTTTTAATATTGATATCTTTTTTCGCAGCATACAGTTTTGCAATCTCGGCGCCTGACCACCAGATAACAAGATACATCAACTCACGATTTAAAAAGAAAGGATAAATCAGATAAATCAGTGCTGCTATAATGCCGGTTGCATATACAAAACGAGATGCTTTGTTGCCTAACATCGTAAAAGCAAAAAAGAAAATCATGTAAAACCACCATTCAAAACTTAACGACCACAAAGGCAAATTTTCTAAAAAAGGATGAAACAGAACGGGGTGCATCCACATTTCGTTTACCTGTTGCAGCATTAACAAGTTGCCAATAAGAGACGACCAGCTAAAGGTTGAAATTGTCGGATCGTTAGTTACAACAAATATTATATAGTTGGCAGCAAATACGCAAACCAGCGGAATGTGAATGCGAAGAAGACGTTTTAAAAAAAATGATGTAAACGATTTATCAGAAGCATTAATATAAGCGTATTGTATTACAAAGCCGGAAAGGATAAAGAAGATCATCAGCGCTTCCTGTGGAAAGCGGAAAAAAGCGATTGGATGTCCAGCGATAACCGTATATTTTGGAAAAGTATGATGACACAGTACATAAAGAGCTGCAAAGCCCCGTAACGCCTCCAGCTTCATTAGTTTTTTTCTGATGCCCGGTGCGGCAGGTGCATCATCGGCAGGCATCACTATTCTTCTGCTGCTTTTTATATCCAAAAAGGGTTTTGTTTCGCTCATGCAGTTTAATTTATTTGCAGAATCATTTTAGATTAATAAATGTATTCGATTTGTCTTTTCTGATTACTGATTTGTTCGGTAAGTTTTACAAAGAGAAAATTTTGTTTTTCAACTTCTGATTTTTACAATTCACATACCGTTATCTGTTAATCCAGAACTTCTCGTTCGGCCCAATTGAAGCGGCCTGACAGTTTAAAGTACCGTTGTTATTAGAAATGTATTTTGCATTGTTTCCTTTAAAACTAACCGAACCATCAGTGTTATAAATCCATAGAAACGTTTCATTGGAACCGATAGCTGTAGCCAGGCAGGCAACGGAAGAAGGATTTGACTTGGTTATATAATGTGCCTGATTTTGTAACGCTACCTTACTTCCCTGCACACCCGTTACCACAAAGCCTTCCTGCAAACCGTAGGTAGAACTGTTTAAAAACAAAGGCGTTCCATTATTGTCATTATGTACATATAAATTATTGAAGCCTTTTAGTGTTACAACTTGTCCGATCAAAGGCTTTTGTCTTAGCGGCGTAGATGTTTTGCCCTTTTCGTAATGCAGCATCCATTGATAAATGTTCATGCCGCTTTCTCTGTAATTTGGACTGTATGTGGTTGTCCACGCATCGTGCGAGTCGCTGTTAAAGCAGGTAAGTTTAGGAATCGGGTTTGGCGCAGGGGATGAGTTGATTACCATATTGGCCTGTGATACGCTCCACGGGAAAGCAGCCGTAGGATCGTTGTAGCAGTGCGTTTGCCATATTTTAATGTTGGCTGATGCAATGGTTTGCGCTTCCTGCTGCGTTACCTGATAACCGGCATCCGGTGTTGTCCAGGCGCAAATGGGAACCATGGCTGTTATTTTAGCGGCGGTTTTTGCGCTAAAACCTGCATAGTGCCAAACGCAGGCGCCTCCTATGCTAACGCCGGCCGTATAAACCCGACTGGTATCAACCCTGTATGTTGCTTTACAATATTCAATCAGCGAATCTATATCAACCGGAAACATACCAACATCGGTAAGCTGCGGGGTGATAATGATCATGCTGTACGTTTTGCCATCTACACCAAATGAGGTTGGAAAAGTGCCATTGTTTATCAGCATTGCCGGACCATAAAGCAGTAGGCCGGGTAAATCGGTAGTGCCGTTTCCAACCTGACCAATGCCGTGCATACAAATCAGCAACGGATAAGATTTGGCAGTATCGCCGGTATAGCCCTTTGGTAAATACTCGTAAAAGCCATGAATATGTTCGCTTACCGTAACACCCGCCCGGGCAGTTTGCTTTGCGGGAGAAATGGCGGCAACCGTATTTCGACTATTAAACTCTGCTGCATCTTCTGTTGACATCGCAGCTACATTTGTTATTGTTTTTTGACAGGATGGCAACGTGATAACTGAGATGAGCACAGCCATCAGGCTGATATAAAAGGCAGTTGTTTTTTTGGTAAAAAAATTCATGCGGTTGGATTTTTATTCTTAGACAATATGGATAAAAAATAAAAAATTAAGCAAGCGGATAACTGTTTTAATAATTTAAGTCTGTTATTTATGCGAAGCTATACATTAAAGTCAGAAAAATTTATTTTTAGCGTATTGCAAAAGCTGGTACATCCCTATAAAAAAGCAGGTCCTGATTGGTAAAAATTTAAAATTATAGAATCAGGTTTACAAAATGCTTCAGCTTACTGACTGATAAGAAAGCAATTGTTAATTTTCGTTCGTCTTTCTGATTCCCCATGTTTGCAAAAGCTGTGGTTTCAGGAACTTCCTGATGATTGCCGTCTTCTTAGTTTGTTTGGGTGAAAACCATTTCATAATGCGGCTGCTTGTTCTTACATAAATAATTCGTTCAACGATGTAAGAAAACAAACAGCAAACAAGAAAATAAATCAGGCATCGCAGGTAAAAATTATTGATTACGCTTTCCAGATACTTTGCATGAGAAACCAAAAACCAGTGTGATATATAAACAGCGAATGAAATAAATGCGAAAGGTTCAAATAAACCCAGCGTATATTTAAAGCCGAACCAGTTGGCTTTTTTCCAAATCATGGCTGCAATAATAGCAAACATGGTAAATCCGAAATGCCGCCATTCAACCAGCGGACTGCTCATAAACTGTAACGCTTCGCCCGGATGATTCAATTTGTAAAACTCTATATTAAATGTAAGAATGAGCGTAATAACAGCCAGTGCAGCAAAAGGTATTCGTAAAGTTCTGAGATTGATAGGTTGATTGTTGGCGTAAAGCTTTGCCATGTCTGTGCCCGCCCACCAGATTACCAGATACATCAGCTCGCGGTTAATAAAAAAAGGATAGAAAACGTAGGTAAGCGCAGCGGTTATCCCTGTAGCATAAACAACTAAAGAAGCTTTATTTTTAAATTTGTAAATCACAACAAAAAATAACATATAAAACCACCATTCGTAAGACAAAGACCACAAGGGAATATCACCTAAAAAAGGCTCAACAATAACCCGATGCCAGATGCCCGGTGCATCCTGAAGCATCAGCAGGTTGCCGGCAAGCGTTTTCCAGTCTATTGAAACAAGATGGTGAAGATTGATGGTAACTAAAGTATAGCTTAACAAAAAAACGCAAAACAAGGGAATATAAATGCGAAGAAACCGCTTTAAAAAGAACGATTTGAACGATTTGTCTGCCGACCTGATATAAGCGTACTGTATAACAAAGCCCGACATAATAAAAAAAAGCATGACGGCTTCCTGCCCGTACCTGTAAAAATCAAATTCTCTGCCTCCGATAAAAGTTTCTTTCGGAAGCGTATGATGTAAAACAACATAAAACGCAGCAAAACCTCTGAGGGCTTCTAATTTTGTCAGCCTTTTTTTGACAAGGGTTTTTGTTTCCAAAGACGGAGCAGAATCGTCTGTTAGTCTGATTTTAATAAAGCGGGTTGGGCTTTTTAGTTTCATCTTGTAAAGTTGTAGCGTTGCGTTGATTAGGAACGATAATTACCGATCGTAATAATTGTAATGAAACAACGTATAATGTTTTTTGCAGCTTTTTCAATTACATTTCTTGTAACCAGTAACCAAAGTTTTTATTGTCTATCGGATTCTCTAACAGATTTATGGTTGTAATTTAATTTTGACCCGTTAGTCGCATCAAAATAAAATTTGCAAACAAATCGGTTAGTTAATGGCACAGATAAAGGATTAAATGATACGAAAGCACTGTTTTGATCTAACGGCAAAATTATATAATTTAATATGTTGTTTCATTCTTATGTAAAAAAATATTTCAGCCTCACGTTATAGCTACGGTATATAACTGTAAAATGGTTTTATTTTATCAGGTGCGATAATATAATTCCTGTTGCCACGGCCGCATTCAGCGATTCTGTTTTGCCCCGGCGAGGAATGGCAATCGCCTGCCCTATAAATGGCAGCAGATGACTTCTGATGCCTTTCGATTCGTTGCCAATAACGATAATTCCCTCCTGTAATATGCTTACTTCATATAAATTTTTTCCATTTAATAAAGCTCCGGTTACCGGCACAATGGCATCAGTAAAAAGCGAAAGAAGATTTGTATAATATACGTGTACGCGTGCAATGCTTCCCATTGTGCTTTGCACTACTTTGGCGTTATAACAATCCGCCGTATCGGTCGAAGCAATAATTTGTGTAATGCCAAACCAGTCTGCCGTGCGAATAATGGTACCCAGATTACCGGGATCCTGAATGCCGTCGAGCGCAAGCGTGATGGTATTTTGAAGCTGGAGAACGGGCAATTTTTTCCGATAAAAAATGCCGCTTATTTTATTAGCCGTTTCAAACCGGCTGATGCGCTGCAATTCAGCAGCGCTTATTTTTTTTATGTTAAAATCATTTAC
Organism: Ilyomonas sp.; assembly: GCA_965219515.1. GTDB lineage: Bacteria > Bacteroidota > Bacteroidia > Chitinophagales > Chitinophagaceae > Ilyomonas. The sequence continues at coordinate 2,500,050 of OZ244776.1, read as the reverse complement.
TTTATAATCAGGCAAGTCTTCGGTTGTGTAAATCATTTTAGCTGTCATTCCGTTTGCCAGCAATTCGTTTACCAGTTTCGGGCCTTCGGCAACAAACACATCATCGCGGTCGCGATTTTTTTTGTCGCTCAAACTTTGAATATATTTGACCTCATTCTTGCTAATCATTCGTAAGCAATTGTTGATTTATATATAAACAGGTTGCGGGAAAACAGGCGCAGCCGGCACACAAAATAAATGTAAATGGGTTTTTTATCCTGTCGTCTTTTTAAGTATTGGCCGGTTCTCTTGCTTTTATTGTTATCGGCTTCCTGTACCGAAGAAAAATTTTTGTTTGCCATTAACCGGAATATCGTAAAAAACTATCCTGCCGATACGCCTTTTGTTTACAGTACCGAAATCAATATCAAAGGAGACGATATTTCTAAAAACGAAGAAAACGATCTGCTTCGTGCGCTTCCTAATTATTTCGACGATAGCATCAGGGTGCAGAAAGCGCAGCGGTTCGGTATTTTCTATCGCATCAAAAATCCGCCGCTGTTCGATACCTCGCACATTTCTCATTCCATCTCTTTTATGAATGGCTATCTCAATTCCATCGGGTATTATCATGCCGCTTTTACCGACAGCTTTTATATAGATACATTTAAAAAACAGCAAAGAACTTATGTTGTTTTTACACTTGATCCCGGTAAGGTAACCATTATAGATTCGATAGAATACAAGCTGAACGACAGTATTTTGCAACGCATTGCCACACGGGAAAACCCGCTTAAAAAAAGTTTTATCAAACCCGGCAAATCGCCTTTTTCCAAGCCGTTGCTCGGCAGTGAATTAGACAGGCTGGTAGGCTTGTATAAGAATCGTGGTTATATGCTTATCTCGCGCGACAATCTCATTGCCATTGCCGACACTACCGATCCGGCTATACTGCAAATTTCTGCCGACCCGTTTGAGCAAATTAAAACCATACAGGAGGCGGAACAACGATCGCGGCAAAACCCGGTTGCCAAAATTGTGATTACAACGCGCGATATCAATACCGATTCTACCGATCTTGTTGATTCGGCGCAGCTAAAACAATACCGCATCGGAAATATTTATTTTTATCCCGAAACAAATTTTACCCAGTTGCCCGACAGCCTGATGTCACAGCCGGATTTGCCGGTCTTATACCGCAAAAACGAATTTACGGTGTATGGCGATAAGCATCAGTTTCGCTTTCAGCCTTTGCGACAGCACACGTTTATGAGAAAGGGAAATTTGTATAACGAGCGTTTATACAGTAAAACCATCAATAATCTGTCGTCTATCGGCGCATGGCAAAATATAGATTCCCGGTATCAAATTCATATAACCAACTCTCTTCAGTCCGATTCACTGTATAAAGATTCATTTCAGGTAAGGGTTGACACCGTTGATTTTCACTATTTTCTGATTCCCGCCGTAAAGCAGAACATAACCGTTGGGCTGGAAGCCAGCCGCAACACCGGCGATTTTCTTTCCACCGGCAATTTGTTCGGGCTTGCCTTAAATGCCACATATTTAAACCGCAATGTATGGCATCGCGCCATTCAATCTTCTACCTCGTTCAGAAACGGAGTTGAATTAAGTTTGAACAAAAGCAATCCGCTGCTGCAAACCTTTCAATCGTCTTTCAGCCATTCGTATAGTTTTCCCACATTCATTATGCCTCATGCGCTAACCAAACTTCTTGTAAGGCACCGGGAGCGTCTCGATGGTGTAAGAACCATTCTGGGCGCATCGGCTACGTACTCAGAACGTACCAATTATTTCCGCATCCGGCAACTGGTGGCAAACTGGGGTTATGAGTGGAAAAAACGTAACCGGATATGGTCGGTTAAAATTCCGAATGTTGAATTATACGCTTTGGATACATTGCCGCAATTGAAAAAACAGTTGCAGGACAATCCTTTTTTGCGCAATGCTTTTACCACAGGTTCTATCGTCAGCATGATTGGTACGTTCAATACTTCTTACAGCAATCCCGATCATCCGAAACAAAATAATTTCTTTCGCGCTTCGGTAGAAGAAACCGGCGGGTTATCCGGATTCATTTATCCGTGGAGCAAGAATATTTATCGGTACATAAAAGGAGAAGCTGAGTATCGCAAGCTGTTTAATTTACCCACCACTTCCATCGTAGGAAGAATTTTTGCGGGCGTTGGCTACAATTACGGCAAGGTTGGCAATTCGCTTCCTTTTTATAAACAATTTTTTGGCGGCGGTCCCAACAGCATGAGAGCCTGGAGCCTGCGGCAATTGGGGCTTGGGTCGTCTTTGCTAAGCGATACCGCAGGTACAAAAAAAGTGGCTTACCGCGACCGTTATGGCGATATGCAGCTTGAAGCTAACATTGAGTACAGATACACCATTGCACAATTCAGCTCATTAAAACTTGGCGGCGCTTTGTTTGCCGATATGGGCAATATCTGGAACTTAAAAAAAGATGCAAACAACCCGAAAGCGCAATTTCAGTTTCGTAATCTGGGAAGAGACATAGCCATTGGCGTAGGCACCGGCCTTCGCCTTGATTTTACTTATTTTCTGATTCGCATTGATGGCGGGTTAAAATTGAAAGACCCTGCGCGACTGGAAAACAACGGCTGGCTGAGCCTTAAAAATTTTAGCTGGCGCAATCATGAATTTGAACGCTCAGATAATGGTAAAGTGGTTTCGCCCAACCGAAACAATTATGCCATTCAGTTGGGAATCGGTCTGCCTTTTTAATTGAAAAAAGTTCTCATTTCTTTGTCATGTTTTATCAACATCAACAATTATTTGCCAGATAAAAAAATTAATTGAAAATTCTTCTGTTTTAAGAATCGTTACTGATTTGCTGGCATAATTTTATCATGGGTTCATAAGAATCTGCATTCGTTAACCTAAGGCTGAAATGCCTTTAAAAAAGAGAGCACCATGAATTTAGTTGACAATTATCTCAGCCATAACGGGTATGATTATTTTGGCAACGCAGCAGAAGATACGCTCGTATTTTTTGTGCATGACGAAGATGTGCCTTTACCCGCGCTACACTCCGGAAACAGCAATGAAGCGATCACAAATTTATCCGATGCAACCGTTATCAGAATGACGGGCGTACTTTCTAATAAGTCATCGGCGGTAAATACACAAACACATGCCGGAATTTATGATGAAAACAATGGCGACCGGTCAACCAATTTTGATGTTGGTCAGGAAAACGAAGCTCCGCGAATCGGATGACATGCCGGTTTCGGGTTTCATGTTGCCGCCAAACGATAACCCGGCGATGCCATTTCTAAGATAACGCCGGTTGATAAAAAACGAACCGATGTCAATCAAAACAATGGCTTAATAAATTAATTGTTCTTACTCTGCATATATCGGAAAGCTGTCTCAAAAGGGCAGCTTTTTATGTTTGTTCGTTCATTAATTCAAAACATTGCTGCGCAATTTCCAGTTCTTCATTGGTTGGCACAACCAATATTTTTATGCCTGTATTTTCTTTATTTATTTCGCGTGTTTCACCGGATTGTTCTCTGTTTTTTTTATCATCCAAAACAATGCGTAAAAAATCAAGATCGCTGCAAACGCGCTTCCTGATGTTGCTATCATTTTCGCCAACGCCTGCTGTAAAAATAATGGCATCTAAACCGTTCATGGCAGCGGCGTAAGCACCAATGTATTTTTTGATGCGATAGGCATACATATCAAGCGCAAGATTTGCATCTTTATTGCCGGCCTGCATTGCTTTGTTCACATCGCGCATATCGCTGAAACCCGTAAGTCCATACATGCCGCTTTGTTTGTTCAGCAAGTTGTTTATGTCTTCGGATGAGTATTTTTTTTCTGATAAATAAAACACAACCGAAGGATCAATATCGCCGCTGCGTGTGCCCATAATCAAACCGCTTAGCGGGCTGAAACCCATACTGGTATCTAAACATTTGCCTTCTTTCACCGCCGCCATGCTGCAACCGTTGCCAAGGTGAATGCTGATTAATTTCGCCTGCCTGTTATTCAGAAATTGCATTGCCTGCTGCGTTACATATTTGTGGCTGGTTCCATGAAAGCCATATACTCTTACATCATCTTCTGTATAAAAAGATTTTGGTATGGCATAACGAAAAGCGTATTCCGGAATGGTGTGATGAAAAGCAGTATCGAAAACGGCAATCTGCTTTGCTTTGGCAAATATTTTTCCGGCTACTTCAATACCGGTATAATTGGGCGGGTTGTGCAGCGGCGCCAACTGATACAGGCTTTGTATATCTTCTTTTACTTTTTGGGTAATGAATGCGGCTGATGAGTAGTGCTCGCCGCCATGCACCACACGATGCCCCACAACGGCAATGTCATCTGTATTTTTAATAACGCCAGATTGTTCATTCGTAAGCAAAGCTACAATCTCATGCAGACCTTCTTCGTGATTTTTTACAGGCGTTGTTTTTTCAGAAACTTTTTCTTTGTTATTGATAAAAACCGTATGTCTGATAACCGCATTCTGCTGCCCGATCCGTTCTGCCAAACCAGCGCAAACCGGCTTTACAGAAGGCATTTGAAACAATTGATATTTAATGGAACTGCTACCCGAATTTATGACAAGTGTATTCATTTCTAATTTGTTTGTGATGCGTATAAAACATAATGAAGAAAAGACAAGAAGTTAAGCAAGGCTTGTCTCAAATGTTTTTTACACAACTTTATATATGATTTTCAATGCTTCAACAATCAATCGTCCTGGCATTGAATGGCGGTAATGATAACGGTATTAAAAATATCATCTACCGTGCAGCCGCGGCTTAAATCGTTAATCGGTTTGTTTAGTCCCTGCAACATCGGGCCAATGGCAAGTGCGCCGGTTTCGCGCTGCACGGCTTTGTAGGTATTGTTGCCCGTATTCAAATCGGGAAAAATTAAAACACTTGCCTTGCCGGCTACCTCAGAATCCGGCAGCTTTTGATTGCCTACCACAGCATCAACCGCTGCGTCGTACTGAATAGGACCTTCTATCTTCAAATCAGGTCGTTTTTCTTTTACCATTTCGGTTGCTCTTCTTACTTTTTCAACATCTTCGCCCACGCCCGACGTGCCGGATGAATAGGATAGCATGGCTACTCTGGGTTCGATGCCAAAACGCTGACTGCTATCAGCCGAGGCGATGGCTATTTCGGCGAGTTGCTCTGCCGTCGGGTTTGGATTTACTGCGCAATCCCCAAACACCGATACGCGATCCGGCAGGCACATAAAAAACACGGAAGACACAACAGAAAAACCAGGCTTTGTTTTGATAAATTGTAAGGCAGGTCTTATGGTATGCTGCGTGGTGTGTACGGCGCCCGAAACCATGCCGTCTGCATGACCTTTATATACCATCATCGTTCCGAAATAAGAAACATCAGTCATTAAATCTTTCGCCATTTCGGGCGTTACGTTTTTAGATTTACGCAATTCAAATAAAGTTTGCACATACTCATCATAACGGGCGTCATAGGCAGGATTTAAAATGGTTACACGCGATAAGTTCATATCAATGCCAAGCCGCTTTACGGCAGCGGCTATTTCGCCTGTATCACCCAAAATAGTTAGTTCCACAATATCCTGATTGATTAATCTGGCGGCAGCTTTCAAAATTCTATCGTCATTGCCTTCGGGCAGCACGATGTGTTTTTTCTGACGCCTGGCGCGGTTGGTAAGCTGGTACTGAAACATCTGCGGCGTAATGCTGTCCGATGTAAAAGTTATCATCTTTTCGTCCAGCGCATCCGTATCTACATATTTATTAAAGAGGTTGATGGCAAGCTCAATTTTTTTTGTATTGTCGGATGTAATTCTTGAGGAAATTGAACCCACAATTTTAGATGTTTCAAACGTGCCGGTTTGCACCGCAATTACCGGCACTACGGTTTGCAAACCTTCAATCAGCCTGATAATCGGCTCTTCGGGTTCTATGCCGCCGGTAAGCACAAGCCCGGCAATTTTAGGATAGGAAGCAGATAAATTTGCCTGCAGGGCGCCTACTATAATATCTCCCCTGTCGCCGGGTGTAATGATGAGCACATTTTCTTTTATGAAATTCAGAAAATGCGGGAGGTGCATGGCGCCGGTAATAAAATGATCAGCCTGATTAGACAGCAATTGTCCGCCAAACAGCAGCTTGCCGTTCAGGTGTTCGTGAATCTCTTTTAAAGTAGGGCTCAGCAAACTTTTGACTTGCGGAATAACAGATAAAATAACTCTGCCGGGCAATTGCATTTGCAACAGTTCTTTTATATCTTTTTCCTGACCGGCGGCAACTTTGTTTACCATAATGCCAAATACCTGCACTTCTCTGTCTTCAAAATTGCGCCATACATTCAATGCAAAATTTATCACCTGGGCGGTGCTTTTATTTTCGCCCGATACTACAATAATGGCGGGCGCATTCAGGTTTTTTGCAATCAGTATGTTGTATTCAAATTCAAAAGCGGTTCCTTCACCCAAAAAATCGCTTCCTTCCAGTACGGTAAAATCATAATTTTCTTCTAAGTTTTTGTATTTGGTGATAATGGTATTTATAATTTCTGCCTGACTATCGTTTTCAATGCGATGAAGTATTTCCTGTCTGGTAAAAGCAAACGCATCTTCGTAACCCACAGGCAACGAGAAATGGTTTAGCACCGTTTCAATATGCACATCCTGTTTGTCGCCGGAATCGCGGTTGATAATTGGTTTAAAATACCCGATCTTTTTCGCTTTGCCAAGAAGCATATTAATTAAGCCAATGGTAATAACCGATTTGCCACTATATGGTTCTGCCGATGCAATAAAAACAGCTTTAGTCATTCCATTAATTTGTAGCGAAAGTAAATCAGAAGCTACAAGCGGCAACCTGCCATGCAAAAATCAAAAGCTCACCGGTATGGTTTTTTTTGTCTGCTTATTGTAATGGAAAATAAATAAAATGATATTTTTAATGAATTGACATTGAAATTATTACCATCCATTTTCATCTTTGGTGTGCTTTATGCAGATGTTGTTTTTTTTTACTTAAATAATATTATCATGTTCGATCAGATTTTAGATCTTGTAAAAGAGCATCTCGGAAACAATCCGCAGGTTGCCAATACCATTTCTGCCGACAGGCAGGATGAAGTTCACAGAGAAGTTGCCACACACATAAATGAAGGTTTAAAACAAGCCGCTCCTGCGCAAGGCGGCATTGGTGGTTTACTTTCACAGTTAACGGGAAGCCTTGCATCGGGAAATCCCGTAACGGGTGCCATTGAAGGCGGCTTAGTTGGTACTTTGGGAAGCAAATTAGGCTTGCCTGCAGCCGCTACCGGCGCTATTGCGGCTGCCTTGCCGGGTATCTTAAAAAAGTTTGCCAATAAAGCAAGCGACCCTAACGATAACAGCATTACCATGGACAGTCTGACAAAATCTTTTTCAGGCGGCAATGCAGGCGGTTTGGGCAGTATATTCGGAATGGGAAAATAATAATTTCCTTTTTTTCAGGAAGATTGATATGTAATACCAGTTGGATATCGGAGATATTTGATATGGTTATATCGAAAGCTAAACTGACATTGCGTTTTGATAACATGAGTCAAACCGTTTTCATTATCCGAATGGTATAAAGTTTGGCGTTACATAAAAGTAAAGCACGGAGAAAATGAAATATTCATTTATCAACTCCGTGCTTTTTTTATAAAAACAATCCTGTTTTTTTTGCAAAAATATTTTCGTGTTCGGGCAAACAAATCGTTTATGGTAAGCACAAATGCAATAAATACAACTGTTGAATGAATGATCAGTTTTATTATACATTTATAAATAACGCTTTGCAATGCAGCTTATCATTTCATGTCGGTGTTGCTGATAAATGCCAGCTTCTTACTGTCCGGCGACCACGATGGCGTGTTCATGCTGCCTTGTCCGCCATATACATAAGCCAGCGTTTTTACAGGTCCGCCTTCAGTTGGCATCAGCCGGATGTAAATATGTTTATACGGGGGATGGCTTCCCGGCGGCACTTCGTTCTGTAAAAAAGAAATAAAAGCGATCTGTTTTCCATCGGGCGAAATGTGCGCAAACCAATTATTAAACTCATCGTTTGTAACCTGTTCAGGATTGCTGCCATCGGGCTTCATGCGCCAGATTTGCATGGTGCCGGAACGTACCGAATTAAAATAAATATACCTGCCATCGGGCGTATATTCCGGTCCGTCATCCAAACCTTTGCTGTCGGTTAGCTTCACTTCTGTACCACCATCGGCAGGCACTTTATAAACATCGTATTCGCCGTTTCGCTCACCGCAAAACACCAACGATTTGCCATCGGGCGACCAGCCGTGCATATAAGACGGACCTTTTGGCGTAACCTGTTTTGGTACACCGCCCGTAACCGGCATGGTATAAATAATGGAGCCGCCCAACTGCTGCACATTGCTGCTTAGCGCCAGCCTGCTGCCATTAAATGAAAGTACATGATCGTTGTTATTATTCGTAATGGTTGCGGTATTGATGGGTGTTGGTTTGTTGGTGGCTAAATTGTAATTGTACATGATGCCTTTGTAATCATTATAAATCAGGCTTTTTCCATCGGTTGTCCAGTTGGGCGCCTGAATGGAATAAGGTACGGTGTAAATGACTTCACGCCGGCCCGAAGCTACTTCTAAAATTTCAAGATTGCTACCCAGTTTCATTTGTGTTGAATTATCTGAAACGCCGTGATAGGGAATGGTGATTTTTACATTGCTGAAAACGCCGGTTTCCAGCACATCTGCATTGTGAGAACCGACAAACAATCCTACATAAACATCGTTGCCAAGTTGCAGACCGGTGATCGAATCAATGGTGAAGGGCTGTCCGTAAACGGCTGCCCGGATGGTAAAAGTGTTACCCTTTTTTTCAAGCTGTAAAACATTGGCTTTTGTTATCTTTAATTTTTGCTCTTCTGTTTGTGCGCCAGCGGTTTTGCGATATTGCAATGATGTCAATCCATCGCCATGAACCACCGCGTTTACGTGCGGCGAATTGCTGTCTAACGAAGTGCGCACCATCCAGCCGATTTTTCGATGATAATCAACCCAACTGCCTGGAAACTCAGCCTGCGCATAAAGAATAAAATCGCCGCTCATTTTTTTCCATACGTATTGAAATTCATCGTGGTCGCCCCATACATTATAGCCTGCACCGGAAATAACGTATTGATTGGTTTGCGGAATGTAGGTGGCAGAGCCGGGCTTTACATTGGTTCCAACATCGCCATGACCATCAAAAATGCCGGTTGACTCTTTTTGTGAATAGGAACATAAACAGGGTAACACCAAAATAATGACCCAAAAAGTTGAAATCAATTTTTTTTTCATAAGGCAAACTTAGTTTTTGCGTTTCTTACTCAATTATTTTATCTCACTGTTTTCTATTCCGGAGATTGGTATGATTACAGATGCAAAATACACAAACATAGAAATGTGTCTTACAAAAACAAACCAATGAACAACAAGATTATATTTTGTTGTTCATTGATATGAAGTAAAAATAGAAAAAGAAGAATTGTCTCAGTTTTAAAAAACGGCATTCACAGATGGAGTATATAATCGCAGATATAATATATCGTCTCTACCCGGATCTGCAAAATCTGTAAGGCAATATGCAAAGTGATACACGATCTAAAAAGTAGAATTATACTTTATCAGCTTTCGCTATCTGTCATATTTACCAGTTATCCAAGCCAAGTAATTTCCTTCCTAATGGCGATAATTCAGCCGTTCCGTATTTTGTTTGTTCCCAGTTTCGCGGGTCGCCGGGAAATGCATAGCCTTCCGGCGCTTTTCTTTCCTGCCATGAATTGATTCTCCACCGGCGCAGTTCTTCATTGTCTTCTTCAGCGGGCATCATGGAAATATACTGCGCCAGACGCACTTTATCGCCGCTGTTATTCGGGCGGATGCCATGCGGTTCCAGGCTGTTAAAGATCAATAAATCGCCTGCCATCATCGGTACTTTTACAATGGCAAAGCCGGTTACATCAGGTTTAAAATGATTGCGGTCTTCGGGTTGTGCCAGTTTCCAGGCATCGTATGTTCTGTATAATTCCGGCACGCACTGAAAGCCGCCCATATTTTCATCTGTCTGATCGGCAAGCGCCAATACGCCCTGCACGTTTTGCGGCTTCGTTTCCGGGTCGTAATCCCAATGAATAAATCCTTTGTATTCATAACCGGGACGAATGGGCAGGTTTAGATTTGCACGGTCTATCGTTACCCATAATTTCTCCGTTCCCCAGATATCAGAAAATGCCTGATGAACCTTTGGATACTGTCTGTTGTCCCATAAATATTGATGATTGTAAACTTCCACCATGCCGGTATTGGTAAGTTCCTTCATTTTCATTTCTGCGCGTGGCGGCGCATACCAGGTTTCAGGATTGTTCGGGTCTTTTTCTTCAAACTCCCAGAGAAAATCGGCAAGACGTTTCACCTGTTCTTCCGGCACTGCATTTTTAATAACGATATAGCCGTTTTCAATCCAGAAAGCCCAGTCCGGTTCCGATAACAACTGCAAAGGTTTGCCATTGCTGCGGTCGTTCAGTTTTACTTTGCTGCTTTTGGCGGTTGACGGATTGCCGGGAATGTCTTTATGAGCATTTGTCATGGCGGGCGCTATTGATTGTGTTTCCATGAAACAATTTTTACGGATGATTTAATAAAGCAAAATTCAATAAACAGAACGATGGCAATATGAGCTTCAATGACCAATGTTTGCTCTGTATTGACATTTTTTAGCTTGTTTTAAAAAATAAAATAGTTTTACAGGAAAATAATGATTGTTTTTGTTTGAACAATGTCCCGCAGATTGCGCAGAGCATCGCCAATAAATTCCCTGCGCAAATCAGCGCAATCTGCGGGATAAAAAACGTTTGCCGGTGAAGATTCAAAAAGAAATTGTGTTGCCCGATCCGGGTCAATCGTTCAGATTATTCACGCCAAGTTTGCGCCATTCGTTTTACTGGCATTATCACCCCGAATACGAATTGGTTTATGTAGAAGCCACAACCGGAATACGCCATGTTGGCCGGCATATATCAAGCTTTATGAACAGCGATCTGGTGTTAATCGGCCCAAATATTCCGCACCTGAATTTCGATTACGGATTGCAAACCGAATACAAACAGATTGTGGTGCAGTTGAAAGAAAATTTTATGGGCGGTGCGTTTGCAGAAGCGCCCGAATTTTCGGTTATTCAGTTGCTGTTTGCCAAAGCACATCTCGGGCTTTCTTTTGACGGTAAAACAAAGGCAACCGTGGCAGATAAATTAAAACGCATGAAAGGCTTGCCGCCATTTCAGCAGTTGCTTTGTTTATTAGAAATATTTCAGTTTCTGGCTATATCCGATGATGTAAGGCAACTGAATGACCGGGATACAAGCGTCAAGCTTTTTTTAAATGATAAAATCAGAATGGGTTCTGTTTATAAATACATTCATGCGAATTACAACGAAACGCCGGATGTTAAAAAAGTGGCTGCAGCCGTGCATTTGAGCACCGCCGCCTTCTGTCGCTACTTTAAAAGACAAACCAACATGACGTTTACCGATTTTGTAAATCAGTATCGCATTACGCAAGCCAAAACTATGTTGTTGCAGGATAAAACGGTGTCGGAAGTTTGTTACGAAACGGGCTTCAACAGTCTTTCTTACTTCAATAAATTATTTAAGAAGATGAACAAGGAAAACCCTTCCGAATTTAAGAAACGATATACGCGGCATGGTTGATTAATATAATCATAAAGAACAGTCATTTTGAAGCAGAAGCCTCGAAAAACATGAAGCCGGCAAAAATAGTAAGGCAGTAATTTACGCGAGTTTGTACATTTTTCCGGGCAGGCTGATAACTATGTTCTGCAGTTCGAGACCAAGTATGGCAGCCGCTATCGCGCTGCTGCTAAGCCCGCTTTGCAGGTAAAGCTCGTCTATATGAACGGTGTCTTTTTCTTTCAGCTTATCTACAATGGTTTGCTCATCGTCTGACAATTGAACAAACAGTTCGCGCTGCACTTTCTTTTTTGCAGGTACCGTTTGCCAGCCAAGCTCTTCGGCAAGTTGTGCACCATCGGTCAGCAAAATGGCTTTGTTGCTTTTGATCAGATAATTGCAGCCTGCGCTTTTGGCATCGGTTGTTTTTCCCGGCAGGGCAAATACATCACGGTTATAATTATTGGCAAGCTCGGCTGTTATCATGCTGCCGCCGCGCAATGCCGTTTCCACAACAATGGTAGCGTCCGACATGCCCGCAACAATGCGGTTTCGCTTGGGAAAATTATGCTTATCGGGTTTTACGGTAAAGAGAAATTCGGTAAGCAGCCCGCCGTTGTTCATCATCTCTTTTGCCAGGCTTTTATGCTGTGCCGGGTAAATGGTGTGCAATCCGTTGCCAAGCACGCCAACCGTTGGCAAATTTAACTGCAAAGCTGTTTTGTGAGCCATACTATCTACGCCAAACGCAAGCCCGCTTACAATCAGGGGAAAAAATTCTGCCAGTTCGTTTAATAATTTTTCAATTACCTGTTTGCTGTAATCGGTATTGTTGCGTGTTCCGATAATGCTCAGGATTTTTGGTTGATTCAGGTTTGCATTTCCTTTATAATATAACAGTGTCGGCGCATCGTAGCAGTTAAGCAATCGTTTCGGATAGCGTTCGTCTGTTATAAAAAGCGGTTCAATGAAGTTCTTTTCAAGATAAGCCATTTCTTCTTCCGCCTTTCTAAAGTCAGAAAACGTTTTAATGCTTCTCGCTCTTATTTCTCCTACATTTTCTACTGCCCCCAATCGTTTAATGGAAGCGTTGAAAATGCTTTTTGCATCACCAAATTCATCAAGTAAAGCCCGCGCCTGCACGCTGCCAACATTCGCTATCATGGTTAATGCAATCTGGTATAGCAGTTCATCGGTCATGTAATAATTCTTAGTTGTGGAAGTTTGTTTGCAATATTAATAAACAGCCGACAGCAATAGCTATCCTGCTGGGCAAAAGATTATTTTTTTGTGATGGTTCTGATCGTTCAAAATTGCTTATAAAATTTTTTGATAATGAAGCTGCAAACTTGTAAGACAAAAATAGCTTTGTGTAAAAAGAGAAAATCAACTGCACCTGATGAAACGGAATAAAATAATAAATGATTAGCTTAACCTGCTGATAACTCTTACCAATGCCTGATGAATGCATGCTGCTATGAATAATCGGATACCCTTATTTTTGCTACCTTCATTTTTATGCAGGAGCCGAACATGGAACAAAAAGCTGATAAGCAAACTGATTTACCTGAAAACATACCGCAACAGCAGCCGGGAGAAGGAGAACAACGCGGAGGCTGGTTCAGACGATTCAGAAAAGGAATTACCACTTCTACCGCCGAAAAAAAAGAAACGCCGGAAGGATTATGGAACAAATGCCCGCAGTGCAATTATATTACCACTACAACAGAACTAAGCGAAAACCTGTTTGTATGCCCGAAATGCAATTATCATCACCGCATTGGCAGCGAAGAATATTTTAGTTTTTTATTCGACAATGGCAGTTACGAAGAATTGTTCGACAACATTCGCAGTAAAGATTTTTTGCACTTTACCGATTTAAAACCGTACCAGCAACGGCTTGATGACATATATGCAAAAACCGATTTAACAGACAGTATGCGTGTGGCGGTTGGCGAAGCCAACAATCAGAAGTTAGCCATTGCGTGTATGGATTTTGAATTTATCGGCGGCTCACTGGGAAGCGTAATGGGAGAGAGATTTAGTCGCGCAGTCAATTATTGCATTGAACACAGATTGCCTTATCTCGTTATAAGCAAAAGCGGTGGCGCCCGCATGATGGAAAGCGCCTTTAGCCTGATGCAGCTTGCTAAAACGAGTGCCAAATTATCTCAGCTCAGCGATGCAAAGCTGCCGTTTATATCATTGTTAACCGACCCTACTTTTGGCGGCATTTCGGCTTCTTTTGGTATGCTGGGCGATCTGAATATTGCCGAGCCCGGCGCGCTCATTGGTTTTGCCGGACCGCGGGTGATAAAAGAAACCATAAAAAAAGATTTGCCGGAAGGTTTTCAACGCAGCGAATTTTTATTAGAACATGGCTTCCTCGATTTTATTATAGATAGAAAACAGTTGAAAGAACGCCTGGCGCATTTGATTTTTCTATTTGAACATTAAGTAAGCCACGAAGCCGAAGGCACAAAGAAAAATTGAAAATTATGATTGCTTCTTTGCACTTTTGTGTCTTTGTGGCAAAAACAATTCTGCCCTTTTGTCTGCCATTTTCGCCTTTGCATGGTATTTGGTGAACTCTTACCTTCACCAGCACAAAAAAGTTTACAATGAATATAGGAAAGGAGTTTGAAAAATATGCCGTGCAGCATCGTGGCATCAGCAGCGCCACCCTGCACAGCTACAACAATCAGTTTACCAGTCTTACACCATACATCATAGAAGAACGCCCGCTGAATGTGGCAAGTATGGATGTATTCAGCCGTCTGATGATGGATCGCATCATTTTTTTAGGCGAGGGAATTAATGATTATGTTGCCAATATTGTAACGGCTCAGTTGCTGTTTTTAGACAGTACCGACCGCATAAGAGACATTCAGATGTACATTAATAGTCCGGGTGGCAGCGTGTATGCAGGTCTTGGCATTTACGATACCATGCAGTTTGTAAGCCCCGATGTATCTACCATCTGCACCGGCATTGCAGCCAGTATGGCGGCTGTATTAATGGCGGCCGGCGTTAAAGGCAAGCGCAGCGCCTTAAAACATTGCCGCATTATGATTCATCAGCCGAGCGGTGCCATTGGCGGTCAGGCTTCGGATATTGCAATCACGGCACGGGAAATTCGCAAAATTCGCCACGAATTAGACGAAGTGCTTGCCTATCATACAGGCAAAGACATGGAAACCATTGCCCGCGACCGCGACCGCGATTTTTGGATGACGGCTGCCGAAGCGCACGAATATGGTTTGGTAGATGAAGTATTGTTAACCAATCCGAGAAAAGAAAACAGAACAAATGGCGTGATGAAGTAAGTAATTATGGATTATGAATGATAGATTATGAATTTGTTATAATCATACTTCGTTTTCATTCATTATCCATAACTCATAATTTATAATTTATAATTAAAATGATAGACTTATTATATAAAAATCCATTTTTAATGGATGAAGGCGACGAAGAAAATGAAGAAATTGTTAGGCCTGACAAAGAAGATCAGTCGTCTTTTATTTTGAAAAAAATGGAGAAGCTGTTTCTGGAAAAAAGAGCGGTATATCTCTGGGGCGTGGTAGATGATAAAAGCGCCAAAGATGTGGTAAGCAAGCTGCTTTTGTTAGAAGCCGACAATCCGGGTAAAGAAATAAAATTTTACATCAACAGTCCGGGTGGCGTGGTTACCAGCGGCTTTGTAATTTATGATACCATCCAATTAATGAAGTCTCCGGTTAGCACCATTTGCATGGGGCTTGCCGCCAGCATGGGCTCTATTTTATTAAGCGTAGGCAAAAAAGGCAGACGGTTTATTTATCCGCGTGGCGAAGTGATGATTCATCAGCCCAGCATCGGCGGCTATTTTCAGGCAACCAGTGCCGATATTGAAATACAGGCGCAGCAGATAGAAAAAGCCAAGCTTACCGGCGCGCAGGTGCTGGCCGAAAATTGCGGCAAAACCGTAGATCAGATTATGAAAGACTTCGACCGCGATTATTGGATGGATGCGGAAGGCGCCGTACAATATGGCATTGTAGATGAAGTGTTGAGCGAATTGTAATTTCAACTCTTTTTTAATAGAGAAACCGCTTTATAACAAGCGGTTTCTTTTTTACTTTGCAAATAAGATTTCTTTCTATTATTATCATTCTCAAAATAATGCAAGACTAAATTGCATAACGACTTGTTTGAATTACTGGTAAAATTAATGTTATGGCAAAACAACAAAACCGTTTAAGCTGCTCGTTTTGTGGCAAGCCCCGCGATGAAGTGGAGGTGCTGATAGCAGGGCAGCGCGGTGAGCATATTTGTAACAACTGCGTTGAGCATGCACAAAGTCTTATCGGGCAGGAAATAAGCAGCCGCGAGCAGATAAAAAGCAAAACGTATGAGTTTGCCATTCGTAAGCCATCTGAAATAAAAATATTTTTAGATAAATATATTGTTGGTCAGGATGATGCAAAAAAAATTTTAAGCGTTGCCGTTTACAATCATTATAAACGCATTACGCAGAAAAAACAAAACGACGAGGTAGAAATTGAGAAAAGCAACATCATTATGGTGGGCGAAACCGGAACGGGAAAAACGCTGCTTGCAAAAACCATTGCCAAGCTGCTGAATGTTCCCTTTGCCATTGTTGATGCTACGGTTTTTACCGAAGCCGGTTATGTTGGCGAAGACGTAGAAAGCATGCTTACCCGTTTGCTTCAGGCAAGTAATTATGATATAGCCGCCGCCGAAAAAGGCATTGTGTATATTGATGAAATAGACAAAGTAGCGCGCAAAAACGACAATCCGTCTATCACGCGTGATGTTAGCGGCGAAGGCGTGCAGCAGGGACTTTTAAAAATTCTGGAAGGTACTGATGTATTGGTGCCGCCGCAGGGAGGCAGAAAGCATCCCGAGCAAAAAATGGTAAAGATGAATACCTCGAACATTCTCTTTATCGCCGGCGGTGCATTTGATGGCGTTGACAGAATCATTTCGCGTCGCATAAATACCAATTCCATTGGTTTTGGTGTTAATAAGGAACATCAGGAAATGCAGAAAAAAAATATTCTGCAGTTTGTAAATGCTACCGATTTAAAAAGCTTTGGGCTGATACCTGAATTGCTCGGCCGCCTGCCGGTTATTACGCATTTGCAACCGCTTGATGCAGAAACTTTGCGGCTGATATTAACCGAGCCAAAAAACAGTCTGATGAAGCAATACAAGCGCTTGTTTGAAATTGAAGATATTAAGCTGACGATAGAAAACGACGTGCTTGGTTTCATTGTTCAGAAAGCGATGGAGTTTAAACTTGGCGCAAGGGGTTTGCGAAGCATTTGCGAGCAGATATTAACGAACGCGATGTTTGAATTGCCGGGCAGCGGAACCAAAGAGTTTCGGGTTGATATGGAATATGCCCGCAATCAGTTTGACAAAAGCAAAATGAATTTATTGAATGTAGCCTAGTTTTATGATGAATTGTGAATGATGAGAACTTTCACAATTTACAATTCGCCATTCACAAAAAAACAATACAATATGAATGAACTGATTGAAAGAATTACGTCAGCCGCAGGTATTACGCCGGAGCAGGCGAAAACAGCCGTTGAAACGGTGGCCGGTTACGTAAAGGAAAAATTTCCAATGATGGCAGGGGCCGTTGACCAGCTTTTTAAGGCCAATTAATGGTTAGCCGGTTTAATCCCGCAGAGAAAGCAATAACAATAAAGTAACAAGACATTCTATATTGTTTGCGGTATCTGCGGGATTTTCGTTTTTATTTGCGTTTTTATCAGTAAACCAAACAACGGCTCATGAACTTTATTCAGTCTGTCATTATTTCAATCATTGAAGGTCTTACCGAATTTTTACCCGTTTCCAGTACCGCGCACATGCGCTTTGCCAATCCGTTAATCGGCGTTAGTCCGTCACCATTCGTAGATATGTTCGAAGTGGTAATACAGCTTGCCGCCATTCTTTCGGTGGTTGTTATCTTTTATAAAAAATTCTTCGATTTTTCTAAATCTGTCTTTTACATCAAGCTGATTATCGCCGTTATACCGGCGCTTATTTTCGGCGCCATTTTAAAAAAATACATTGACGATGTGCTGAACAACATCACTTTCATCGCATGTGTAATGATAGGCGGCGGCATTATTCTGTTGTTTATAGATAAATTTTTCACACAAAATAAAATTGACGATGACAGAGCCATTACGTTTCCGCGCGCTTTTGCCATCGGTTGTTATCAGGTTCTTGCCATTGTATTTCCGGGATTGAGCCGTAGTGCAGCTACCATTATCGGCGGCATGAGCCAAAAACTAACCCGCCGTGTAGCCGCAGAGTTTTCCTTTTTTCTTGCCGTGCCCACCATGTTTGCCGCCAGCGTAAAAAGCTTTTGGGATGTTTATAAAGATCATCCCGATGTGCTGAACAAAAACAGCTATTCCTTACTGGCAGTTGGCGCGGTGGTTTCGTTTATCGTGGCGTTGCTGGCGGTTAAATTCTTTATCACGTACCTGCAAAAGCATGGCTTCAGGGCGTTTGGCGTGTATCGCATTATTCTTGGTGCGGTTATGTTGTTTCTTATTTTTCAGGGTTATGTAAAATAAAATTCAACTGCCCGAAAACGCAGAAGCATTTGCAAAGGCGTTAGGAGGCATTATTTAATTGATGAAGAAAGCATTTGCCCGAATGCCAAACAAAAGATACTTTGCTTCATAAAAAAACGGCTTTATGAAAACGGCTGCCAAGAAAGTAATTAACGGTTGGGCAATGTACGACTGGGCAAACAGTGCTTATAACCTTGTTATCACCTCCACCATTTTTCCGGCTTATTATACCATCATTACGGCAAAAGAAAAGATAGGCGGCGATGTATCTTTCTTTGGGAAGAAATTTGTCAATACGGCTTTGTTCGATTATGCTTTGGCGGCTGCTTATTTAATCATCGCATTTCTTTCTCCCGTTCTCAGTTCCATTGCCGATTACAAAGGAAATAAGAAAAAGTTCATGCAGTTTTATTGTTATCTCGGCGGGCTGGCATGTTGCGGATTGTATTTTTTTTACCCGGATACCGATGCCGCAGGTGCCGCCAGCGGCTTCGCCCCTTATGTGCTGGAATTTGGCATTCTGTTCTTTATGATTGCCGCCATTGGTTATTGCGGCAGCCTTGTTTTTTATAATGCTTACCTGCCCGAAATTGCCGAAGCGCGCGATCAGGATCGCATCAGCGCGCGCGGATATGCGTATGGTTATATTGGCAGCGTTATTCTGCAGCTGATTTGTTTTGTTATCGTTTTAAAACCAGGCTTATTCGGCATTTCAGATAGTTACCTGCCTTCGCGCATTTCGTTTTTATTGGTTGGCATCTGGTGGATGGGGTTTGCCCAAATTACATTCAGAACGCTGCCGCCTTCCGTTGCTGCCAATAAGCAAATGGAAGGTTCCGTTTTCACCAACGGTTTCCGCGAACTGCGAAACGTATGGCGGCAGATTGTAAAAATGCCGGTGCTAAAGCGTTTTCTGCGCTCGTTTTTCTTTTACAGCATGGGTGTGCAGACGGTGATGCTGGCGGCTACCATCTTTGGCAGTAAAGAATTGCAGCTTACTTCAGACACGCTGATTACTACAATATTAATCATACAAATTGTAGCCATTGCCGGGGCTTATACCATGAGTAAATTATCGGCTAAATTCGGTAATCTTCAGGTACTGGCTTTTGTAATTCTGATATGGACAGGCATTTGCATCGGCGGATATTTTATTGAAGCCAGAAACAACATGCAGTTTTACATACTTGGTGCATTGGTAGGGTTGGTAATGGGCGGCATTCAATCGCTAAGCCGTTCTACCTATGCCAAGCTGATGCCCGAAACGCGCGACACGGCTTCGTTTTTCAGCTTTTACGATGTTACCGAAAAGCTTGCCATCGTAATCGGTATGTTCAGCTTTGGCTTTGTAGAAACAGTGGCCGGCACCATGCGCAATTCAATTCTGGCACTGATGGTTTATTTTTTTATCGCCTTTGTTTTGATTCTTTTCGCCATCAGAAAATTCAGGCAAAACAAATCGGCTCAACAACCCGCTTATGAAGTTGTACACAATTGATACCGGCTATTTTAAACTGGATGGCGGCGCCATGTTTGGTGTGGTTCCAAAAAGTTTGTGGCATAAATTAAACCCGGCTGATGAAAACAATTTATGCGCCTGGGCAATGCGTTGTCTGCTAATTGAAGACGAAAATAGATTGATCTTAATTGATACCGGTATCGGCAATAAGCAAAGCGAAAAATTTATGAGCCATTATCACCTGCATGGCAATGATACGTTGCTGTCATCTTTACAAAGGCATGGCTTTACACCAAACGATATTACGGATGTATTGTTAACGCATCTGCATTTCGATCATGTTGGCGGCGCGGTGCAACGGCAAGGAGATAAGCTTAAGCTTAGTTTTCCCAATGCAACGTATTGGAGCAACCAGCAACATTGGCAGTGGGCAACCGAGCCGAATGCGCGCGAGAAAGCGTCTTTTTTACCCGAAAATATTTTGCCCATACAAGAAAGCGGACAGCTAAAAATGATTGATGAAAATACACCTTCTTTCTCTGACAATATTCTTATTCGCTTTGCCGGCGGGCATACCAAAAATATGATGCTGCCGCAGATTCATTATAACGGCACAACCATACTTTACATGGCAGATTTGCTGCCTTCGGTTGCTCATATTCCCTTGCCTTATGTAATGGCTTATGATATGTTTCCTACGATAACGTTGCAGGAAAAAGAATTTTATCTGCAGGAAGCGCTCAGCCATAATTACATTCTCTTTTTTGAACACGATCCGCTTGTTGAATGCTGCACGTTGCAGCAGACTGATAAAGGAATCCGCGCAAAAGAAACGTTTGCGTTGGCTCAGATTATAACCATGTAAATTATGAAGCCGTAAAAGGATATAATAATGGTGTTTGTAGCAACTTTGTTTTGACACTTTCTGTCACAGACATTTCATTTAATTTTGCTTTTATGGGAGTTCATGAAATTATAACCATTGACAACGACATTTTAGGTGGACAGCCTGTTTTTAAAGGAACACGTGTTCCTGTTGAAAGCTTGTTCGACCATTTAGAAGCTGGTGTTCCCCTTGACGAATTTTTAGAAGACTTCCCGACAGTTTCTAAACAACAGGCAATTGCATTGCTGGACGTAGCCAATAAATTGTTGACTTCAAAAAATGTAGCTCAATTGTATGCGACTGTTGCTTGACGAAAACTTTCCGAAACGGCTCAAGCAAGACTTTTTGAAACATGAAATTTTTACAATTCGTGATAAACAATGGAACGGAATTGGAAATGGTGAATTACTGAAACTTCTTATTGATAATTTTTTTGATGCGCTATTAACTTATGTAAAAACTTACAGCATCAGCAAAATTTTTCAAAATATACAATAACCGTTTTTGTATTGACAGCAAAAATCAATCAGTACAAAGAGTTGACAAAACTTACACCTAAAGTAAATGAGTATTTAAACGGCGGATGGATGCCGATGGGACCTGTTATTATTTCAGGTGATTAAGATATTCAAACAAAAAAATGGTTCTGCAAAAAACTGGCTGACAAAAAGAACATCAACTTTTATTTGGTTATTTAGCTGTGGTTCCGGCTTGACGCTCTAATTTCAGCAATAGTAAGAGTAGTGAACTTTTTTTACCCAGCACCATTTGAGCTGAATTTTTTTAATGTCAGTTCTTCGCCAGATTTTTTCATAACGCCATTTGTTACTTTGCGCTTGTTTAGCGTTTGCTTGTTATCAGATTCTTTTACTGCACTGTATCTTTGCGCGATGCAAAAAAGAAGCATGACCGAGCTGGATCGCAAGTCTGTTGAAGAGTTCAGGCAATCGGATAAATTACCTGTTATTGCGGTGCTCGAAAATGTGCGCAGCGCCTATAATGTAGGCAGCGTATTGCGCACGGCAGACGCTTTTCTTTTGCAGGCTGTTTATACCACCGGTTATACCGCGCATCCGCCGCATAAGCAAATTTCTAAAACCGCTTTGGGCGCCGATGAAACGGTTGCTTCAAAACATTTTACCAACGCAGCCGAAGCCATTGCCCGGTTAAAGAGCGAAGGCTTTTGGGTTTATGCCATTGAGCAGGTTAAAAACAGTATTCCGTTACAACATTTTGAGGTGAATGAAGATGATAAAATCGCTCTGCTTTTTGGCAATGAAGTTACCGGCGTAGAACAGGAAACCATACTGCTTTGCGATGGCTGCATCGAGATTCCGCAAATGGGCACCAAGCATTCATTAAACATTGCAACGGCAGCCGGCATTGTGTTGTGGGAGTGCGT
The DNA here is from genome assembly GCA_965219515.1 of Ilyomonas sp. Classification (GTDB taxonomy): domain Bacteria; phylum Bacteroidota; class Bacteroidia; order Chitinophagales; family Chitinophagaceae; genus Ilyomonas. Next base: position 2,477,955 of record OZ244776.1, on the reverse strand, counting down.
AAAACAACAGATGAACGCTTTATCAAAATGATATGAAAACATTAATGGAGCAATATAAATTGGTGCAAAGTGCCAGAGGTGCCATGTTCGATTACCTGGCAACGATTCCGTTTGATAAACTTCATGTATCTGTTGAAGGTTATCAGAACAAATCGGTTTGTTATCTGTTGAATCATGTTGCCGTTTGTTACTTGAGCTGGCTGACTGAATTTGCATTAAAAAATCCGTTGATGACGAATGATGAAACCGCCTGGCAAACCATGAATGATGTAAAAACATTTTATACCGAAGCTGATGATTGCGTGTATAATTTTCTGGCTGCCTTCAACGATAAAAATACCATGATCACCGGTTATAAAAAGCGACAGGAACTTACACTTACATTATCGGTTTTGCAATTGTTTACGCATGTTATAACACATGAGTTTCATCATAAAGGAATGATTTTAAACATAACAAGACAATTGAGTTATACACCGGTTGATACAGACGTTATCCGGTTTTAAAACAAAGATATGAACAACGTAAAAAATTATTTATCCCTGATAAAATTTTCGCATACCATTTTCGCCATGCCGTTTGCGCTGATCGGGTTTTTTTTGGGCATTGTAACATCGGTGTTTGCACCTGTTGAGTTAAATCAATATATCATTAAATTTATTCTTGTTATTATTTGCATGATTACCGCCCGCAGCGCAGCCATGGCGTTCAACCGTTATTTAGACAGAAGCTTCGATACAAAAAATCCGCGCACGGCAATCCGGGAAATTCCAAAAGGAATTATCTCCGCCGATAGCGCGTTACGCTTCACCATTGTGTGTTGCCTGTTGTTTGTCATGGCAACCTATTTCATCAATCCAATTTGTTTCATTTTGTCGCCGGTTGCTTTGTTTGTCATATTATTTTACAGCTACACCAAACGTTTTACGCCGCTTTGCCATTTGGTGCTGGGTTTGGGGTTAAGCCTTGCGCCTATTGGCGCTTATCTCGCCGTAACCGGCAAATTCGATATGCTTCCTATCCTGTTTTCGTTTGCCGTTATCTTTTGGGTGAGCGGTTTTGATATTATTTATGCCTTGCAGGATGTTGAGTTCGATCAGTCGCAACACTTGTATTCAATACCGGCTGTAATAGGTAAAAATAAAGGCTTGCATGTATCGGAACTGCTGCATTTTTTGAGTGCTGTTTGTGTTGTTCTCGCTGGTTTTTATGGTCATTTTCATTTTATTTATTGGATTGGAATCGCGGTTTTTACCGGTATGCTTATCTATCAGCATTCGATCGTTCGTCCCCACGATTTAAGTAAAGTGAACATTGCATTTATGACTGCCAACGGCATTGCCAGCGTTGTGTTTGCGGCACTGGTAATCGGCGATTTGCTGCTTTTTTAAATATAAAAAACACGGATGACACGGATTGCATGAACGGATTTCCCTGATTCAATATTCTATTATGTAAACCGTTGCTTTTATTCTATCTCATAATTCTGTTTATTCCAAAAATCCGGTTCAGGCAATTCTCATCATCCGTGCACAAAGTATGTGTCATCTATGTTTGGTAAATCAATACTTTCACGCTTATAAAACCATCTGCTTTGTCTCACGCAAAAGAAAGAAAGGACAAAAATTGTTTGAACTGTAACGCCATGGTTGCAGGCAGATATTGCCAGGTTTGCGGGCAGGAAAATATTGAAACGCATGAAACCTTCGGGCATTTGGCCGGTCATTTCATTTCAGATATTTTTCATTTCGATGGCATGTTTTTCAGCACGGCAAAATACCTGCTGTTTAAACCGGGTTATCTAACGCTTGAGTATGCGCGCGGCCGGCGTGCCAGTTATCTGAACCCGATAAAAATGTATGTGTTTATATCGGCTGTTTTTTTCCTGTTTTTTTTAACGGTCTATAAACCTGATGTCAATGTGAATGAAACCGGCCGGCAACCATATACCGCTGCCGAAGTAATGCAACGGCTGCAAAAAAACAAACAATCCATAGTTGCCTCTTTACGGGTAAAAAATTTGCCGCAATTCGGAAAAGCGCAATTACAAAAGCGGTTGGCGCAGGTAAATAAAAACATTGCCGTTTTGCAGAAAGATACGTCGCGTAAAAAAGAGTTGCTTGATGAAATTGAAGGACCAACCGTAATGGGTTACGAGCGTTATCATTCATTTCAGGAATACGACAGTATTCAGAAAACATTACCGTCCGGCAAAAAAGACAACTGGCTGCAGCGCAAGGCCGCCATCCGGGGCATAAGCGTTGCCGCAAAACTGAAAAAGAATCCCGATGAAATGTTGAATGAAGTGCTTGATATTTTCTTTCATCATTTTCCCCAGGTCTTATTCATATCACTGCCGCTTTTTGCATTCATCCTTCAGCTTTTATATGTGCGCAGAAAACAGTGGCTGTATGCCAATCACATCATTTATACCGTTCACCTGTACTGCGCCTTTTTTGTTTTTATCTTTCTGATGTTACTGATAAATAAAGCAGAGGCAATTGCTTATTTAAATTGGCTGAGTTATGTAAGCGTTGCCATATTTCTATATGTTATTTATTACTCTTACAAAGCAATGCGTGTGTTTTACGGGCAGGGAAGAATGAAGACAATTATAAAATGGATATTGCTGAATGCAGTTGCTTCCGTTGTTATGATTGCCTTATTCTTATTTCTTTTTTTAATTACTTTTTTTACTGTGTAATTTATTTCTTTTTACAGAAAGAAACTATGAAGCGATGAATGAAATAAATAAGGAATATAAAAACGCCACTGATCAGTTTGAACAATTAATAACCATCATGGACGAGCTGCGCGAAAAATGCCCGTGGGACAAGAAACAAACCATCGAAACATTGCGGCCGCAAACCATTGAAGAGACCTACGAGCTTGCCGATGCCATTCTTAACAACGACTGGAACAACATTAAGGAAGAACTGGGCGATTTGTTATTACATATTGTTTTTTATACAAAAATAGCTTCGGAAAAAAATGAGTTTACTTTACAGCAGGTGATTGAAGCAGTATGCGAAAAGCTAATAACACGGCATCCGCATATCTATGGCGATGTTACGGTAAAAGATGAAGAAGAAGTAAAGCGCAACTGGGAACAAATTAAACTGAAGGAAGGTAAGAAATCGGTGCTGGCGGGCGTTCCGGTATCGCTGCCTGCCATGGTAAAGGCGCAGCGCATACAGGAGAAAGCAAAGCAGGTTGGCTTTGAATGGAACAACAGGGAAGACGTTTATAAAAAGGTAGAAGAAGAATTAGCCGAACTAAAAGAAGCAATTGAAGAAAACGATGCTGCGCATACGGAAGAAGAATTTGGCGATGTACTGTTCAGCCTGGTGAATTATGCAAGATTTATTAATGTAGATGCAGAAGCCGCGTTGGAAAAAACAAATCAAAAATTCATCCGGCGCTTTCGGCAGATGGAAGAAATGGCTGCGGCAAAAGGACTTACCTTAAACAATATGACGCTTGCGCAAATGGACAGCTTATGGAACGAGATAAAGCAAAACAAAAAAGAGAAGTAATTGTTTAGTAACGTAATAAAAAAAAGCGCTTACCGGCATCGCATCCTGCTGTTAGTAATGGCAGTTCTGTGTCTGGTGTCATTCTTATATTATGCCGCCAATGTGTACCGGCTGTCGCCAAATGGCGTAAAGAAAAATCTGGAATCTTATATTGCCGGAGAGGAAGCGTTTTTCAACAATCTTACTGCTAATAAAAATGCCATTTTAGCCATTACCATACGTCGCGATTCTGTTGTTGACAATGTATTGCAACGGGCGCAGACAGGCATTTTTACGTATGCCGTGAACGATGTAGGCAACCCGATTCCGGTTTACTGGAGCACATCGCAGATGTCGGTTAATACCAATGATTTAAAATCTGCTGACAGCGTTTTATCCGTCAATTATCCCAACGGCTTATTTGAACTGCTGAAGAAAAAAGTATTGGTAAACGGGCAGTTGTACATTGTTGCCGGTCTTGTGCCTTTGCACTGGCAATATTTTATTGACAATAAATATCTGCCGTCTCAGTTTGCAGGCAAGCTGCATATAGAAAAATTGTATCTTTTATCAGACAATGCCTACACATCTACCGCCATCAAAAACCCGGGCGGACAAACTTTGTTTCATATCGCACGAATTGAAAAGCAGAGTGTTGTGCAATCGGATGTGTTCAATACGTTATTGCATATCGCCATCGTGTTACTGCTGGTTATTTTTTTTATCTACACCGCCAGAACATTGGTTGTAAAACGTAGTTTCGGCTATGGTTTTCTATTTCTTACCATTGCGCTGTTTTTACTTCGGCTCATAGTTTATTACAGCGGTTTTATCGTGTTCACCAATTTCAGCATTACCGCCGATGTGCTGCTGGGCGCAACTGTTTCGTCGAGCGATTTCTTGATCAGCACATTGCTGATTTTCATACTTGTTGCTTTTGTGTTTTTCTTTCACAGAAAGATTATTTATCCGGAAAAATACAACCGGCTTATTGCGGTTGTGTCGTTGTGTTTTCTATCTGTTCTCACCATTATAGGTTGCGATATAATAGAAGCATTGCTGTTTACGTTGCAGGGTTCTTTCAACATTACCAACTTTTTTAAACTGAGCCTTTATACCGGCATTGGCTTCGTCATTCTTGTTTTTGTTGTATTTACCTATTATTACATATCCTGGCTTGTGATGATTGCGGCATACAAAGCGCGCTTTTCGCTGCCGGTAATTATCGCCATTGTTATCGCCGCGGGCTTGTTCGTGCTGACCTTTCAGTTGCAGTCGCCCACATCGCTTATCAAGCTTGCAATGCTTCTGTGGCTTATCGGTTACATTGTGCTGTTGCACGCCCGCCGGCAGGATAGCAACATCAGCATTTTTCAGTCTTCCTTTTTTTTATTGTGGGTTATTATGTTCGCCGTGTCGGCATCATTTCTTCTGGTAGAATTGAAAAAGAAAGTTGACATTGAAGAGCGAAAAGAACTGGCGGAAAAATTTGCGCGGCAGCCCGATCCATACAGCGAGAATGTTCTGCATCTTGCGCTTACCGGTTTTTCCGATACATTTCTTTTGCATAATTACCGGCGGTTTTATAAAGAAACGTCAAATCGCTTTATCAAAGACAGTCTGATAAACGCTAATTTTTCGGGTTATCTTAATAAGTTCGATACCCGTATTTATACATTTAATTCTGCCGGGCAAAGCTTATATAATGACGACGAGACTTCTTATTTTATAATGGATAATGTTATTCGCAATTCGGTAATCCGTTATCGCAATAAAACGTCTGAAGGTCTTTATTTTTTAAAAAATAACTCCAATGCATACAGCTATATTTACCGGAAAGATATTGCCACCCGCGATGCGGGAATTATAGCTCATATAATTGTGGTAGCCAAGCCAAAGCGTTATAAAACAGATGCTTTGTATCCCGAACTTTTTCGGCAGGCAGGCGATATACAAACACAGTCAGACGATTATCTTTTTGCCGTGTATGAAGACAGTTACCTGGTTAATTTTTCGTCTGGTTATGCCTTTGCAGATACGTTGTTATTTTATCAGATACCCAATCGTCAGTTTGAAGAACATATAAGAGGCGATTACAGCGAGCTATGGTACAAAGCCAGTAACAACAAGATTGTTATTCTGGTAAAAAAGAATTTAGCCGGTGCCGAATTTCTAACGTTGTTTGCGGTTCTGTTTCTCAATCTCATTCTGTTTGCCTGCCTCATCGAAATTGCCGGTTTTTTTATTCAGCAGCGGAAACTGCCGCACACGTTCGGGCAGCTTTTTTCATTCAACATCCGAACGCAGGTACAAACAACCATTATTTTGCTCAGCTTTTTTTCGTTTGTTATCATCGGCTTCATCACGGTTCGTTTTTTTATCAGCCGCTTCAATACTTCCACGCAGGAAAAGCTTACCAAAACAATGCAGATTATCACAAACGAAATACAGGATGCCACACGCAGCCAGCTAATTTTTTCTGACTGGGATGCCATTGGAACCAACACCGATATAGACCGTAAAATTGTTGAAATTGCCGGGTTGAATAACACAGACATCAATCTTTATGATGTAAGCGGCAACCTGAAGCTATCTACGCAGCCTTACATTTACAACCGGCAAATCCTGAGCAATAAAATGCAGCCTGTGGCGTACCATAATCTGAAAAACAAGCATCGCATTTTATATTTTCAGGACGAATACATTAAGTCGTTTTCTTTTGTAAGCATGTACGCGCCGGTAAAAAACGATAATAATGAAACCATTGCTTATCTCAATATTCCGTATCTCAATTCGGGCGTGGAAGTAAACCAGGAAATTTCAAATTTGCTGGTTACGCTAATCAATCTGAACGCGGTCATTTTTGTGCTGGCGGGCGTGGTAGCCATTTTTCTTACGCGCAGCATCACTTCTTCGCTGGTGCAGATCGGCGATAAAATGCGCGACTTTCATTTCGGGGGAAAAATTGAAAAGATTGAGTGGAAGCGAAAAGACGAAATCAGCGTGCTGGTAAATACCTTTAACCAAATGGTACAGCGGCTGGAAGACAGCGCCGATGCGCTTGCCCGCAGCGAACGTGACGGTGCCTGGCAGGAAATGGCAAGACAGGTAGCGCACGAAATTAAAAACCCGCTGACGCCGATGAAGCTGAGCGCGCAGTATTTGCAAAGAGCCATCAACAGCAATGCTGCCAACGTAAAAGAGCTGGCTTTAACCATGTCATCAACATTGATAGAGCAAACCGATCAGCTTGCCAAAATTGCGGGCGATTTTTCGCAATTCGCCAATATTAATCATGCAAAACCGGAAGTTATGAATCTAACATTGCTTCTTCATTCGCTTGCCGATTTGCATACAACCGGCAGCGAAGCCAATATTGATTATGAAACACCGGATGAAGAATTTATTATTTACGCGGATAAAACGCAGATGAGCCGGCTTTTTACCAATTTGCTTAAAAATGCCGAAGAAGCCGTACACCCGGAAAGCCTGAAAATACTGAGCATTGACATCTGGCAAAAACGCAAAAAAAACAACGTGCTGGTTTGCATACGCGACAACGGAATTGGTATTTCGGCAGATAAGCTGCAGCACATTTTTGAACCTAACTTTACCACCAAAAGCAGTGGCACAGGTTTAGGGCTTGCCATTTGCAAACGGATAACTGAAAATGCCGGCGGTAAAATCAGGTTTGAAACTGCGGAAGGCACAGGTACGGTTTTTTATGTCGAACTTCCATTGATAAACAATTAATATTCTGTTGATTATGCTGTACCCTGTCTATAAATTACAAGTGAGCTCATACTCTTAACTCTCAATAAAAAGACAAGTTTTTTTAACACGTATCAAAAGCCTTTTCAACATAATACCTTTGCCGAAATTTTTTGTAAATGAGCAAAGTAAATGTTGGTCTTGTGCAAATGAACTGCGTTGCAGATAAGCAATCGAATTTAGATAACGCCATAGAAAAAATCCGTGAAGCCGCAGCCAAAGGCGCACAGATCGTTTGCCTGCAGGAACTGTTTACTTCCCTTTATTTCTGCGATGTGGAAGAGTACGATAATTTTAAACTGGCAGAACCTGTTCCGGGTGCTTCGTCCGATGCGCTGAGCCAGATAGCCGCCGAATTAAACGTTGTCATCATCGCTTCTTTATTCGAAAAAAGAGCGCAGGGCATTTATCATAATACAACCGCCGTGTTTGATGCCGATGGCAGTTACCTTGGCAAATACAGAAAAATGCACATTCCCGACGATCCATCCTATTACGAAAAATTTTACTTCACGCCCGGCGATCTGGGTTATAAAACATGGACTACAAAATATGCAAAAATCGGCGTGCTGATTTGCTGGGATCAATGGTATCCGGAAGCAGCGAGAATTACCTCTTTAATGGGTGCCGAAATTTTATTTTATCCAACGGCAATCGGCTGGCATCATTTGCAGGACGATATAACAAACAGCGAACAATATAACGCGTGGCAAACCATTCAAAAAAGTCATGCTGTTGCCAATGGCGTTCATGTGGTGAGTGTGAACCGTGTAGGCGTAGAACAGAACGGGCAAATGAAATTCTGGGGCGGTTCTTTTGTATCCAATCCGTTTGGCAGTTTGTTGTATAAAGCCTCGCATGAGGAAGAAGAAGTGGGGGTTGTGGAAATTGATACCGATAAAACAGATACTTACCGCACGCATTGGCCGTTTCTGAGAGACAGACGAATTGATACTTATGAGCAAATAACCAGGCGGTATATTGATGAGTAGAAGTTGGGAATTTCGTAATAATAAAAATCGTTTGTCATGCCGTTTAAGTTTGAGAAATTGATTGTATGGCAGAAAGCGACTCATTTATCTGATTATGTAAATCAATTGACAAAAACATTTCCGAAGGATGAATTGTTTCTTTTAACTGTTCAGATAAAACGTGCGGTCAATTCGGTAATATTAAATATTTCCGAAGGTTCAACAAGACAAACAAACGCTGAATTTAGCCCATGAAGAGATTATATAAATAACAACAGCTTATCTTTTATTTATCAATTATGCTAAGAAATTCTGGTAATGATACAATCACTTCGCAGCTCTATAAAATAAAGTTTATTTTGAATACAAACAGCAATATCAATCAATCAGGTTCTTCTCTTCCTGACTCTCCCACACCAAAGCAACTTGGCTATTATTTTCCCGCCGAATGGGAACAGCATGAAGCTACCTGGCTTTCGTGGCCGCACAAGGAAGATAGCTGGCCGGGAAAAATTGATAAAGTATTTCCTTCTTATTCGTTGTTTGTAAAATATTTATCGCAAAGCGAAAAGGTTCGGATAAATGTGGCAGATGAGGCGATGAAAGAAAGTGCGATGATGCATTTGAATGAAGGCGGTGCAGATATGAATAAGGTTGAATTTTATTTCAACCCGACAAACGACGCCTGGTGCCGCGATCATGGTCCTGCTTTTATTATTAACCTGAAAGCGGAACAAAAAAAGGCGATTATAGATTGGGATTATAATGCGTGGGGTAACAAATATCCGCCGTATGATAAAGACGATGTGGTGCCGGCTTTAATTGCCCGACACTTTAATTTACCTGTGTTTTATCCAGGCATTGTAATGGAAGGCGGCTCGGTAGAATTTAACGGAAAAGGCAGTTTGCTGACATCGAAAAGCTGCCTGCTGAATAAGAACCGTAACCCGCATTTATCGCAGGCGCAAATTGAAGAATATTTAATGAATTATTATGGTGTAGAACAAATACTTTGGGTAGATAAAGGCATCGCTGGCGACGATACAGACGGGCATATAGATGATACAATTCGCTTTGTAAATGAAGATACCGTGTTAGCTGTAGTGGAAGAAAATAAAAGCGATGAAAACTATGGGTTGCTGCAAAGCAATCTGAAACAGCTTCAGCAGATGCGGCTTATTAATCATAAACCATTACACATCATTGAGCTTCCGATGCCCGATGTGGTGATTTATAAAGACCAGATTTTACCCGCTTCTTATGCCAATTTTTACATTTGTAACAAGTATGTTATAGTTCCTACTTTCCGGTGCAGTAACGATGATAAGGCTTTGCAGATTATTTCGCAGGCTTTTCCTAAACATCAAGCTGTTGGTATAGATTCAACCGATATCATCTGGGGATTAGGCAGCTTTCATTGCCTGAGCCAGCAGGAACCGGCTGTATAAATTTTTTTGCAAAACCTGTTGTTGTGTGTTGTTATTTGTCTGTTTAACCTGTTACGAAGCTTAATCAAGTACTGTGTTATGAATTGTTCAAAAACGTTTTGCCTTTAGTCTGTTCTATCTTCCGGCTTTTTTGCATTTCCATCTTACAATCAAAAGCATGAACGCGATTAATCAGGAAAAATTTCTTACAAGTGACGGATGTGTTTCCGGTTGCAACGTGTTGTTTTCCTTAATCATCTTCACCACAATCTTATCTATCGGCAGTGATACGGTTTCTTCAGTTAAATCAGTCCAGTCAACCCATCTGAACACTTCACAGGTGCCGTTTTTATCAGCTACCTGCTCCGGCAAAAAATCAAATAGTTTTGTCTTTGTTTCCAATGCAATCGGTTCTTTAATATGAACCCAATAATAAACCGAGATTATCTGATGCTCTTTATTAAACGCCGATACCTGATAATAATCGGTGGTGTAAATATGTGCGCCGATGGTTACATTAAGGTTTGTTTCTTCTTTAAACTCGCGTTTTAAACAGTCGCGCGTGCCTTCTCCGATTTCCAAACCACCGCCCGGAAATTTGGTAAAATAATCACCGCGTATAAATTCGTCACTCACCAAAACCCGGTTTTGTTTGTCCTTTAAAATACCATATACCCGAAGCGTTAACGTCAACATATCAAAAAAGATTAAACTGCTTTTACTTCTTTTATGGCATTGGCAAACACTTCCATTTCGTCCATCCTGCCAATGCTTACGCGGCACCAGTCTGCATCGTTAAACTTCCAGAAACGCACGCCGGCACCGTGTTTCAGCATTTCATCGGTAAACTGTTTGCCTTCCATTTTTATGGGGAACATTACAAAGTTTGCAGACGAAGGAATGTAACTGTAACCTTCTTTTTTCAGCACTTCATACAGGTATTGTTTAGAAGCCATCGTTTTGTCCAGTGATGTTTTCATAAACGCTGTATCCTGGTAAGAAGCAATGGCGGCTTTGATGCCTAACGTGGGCAATACTTCAACATTGTACTTCGCCATGGTTTGTATCATTTCGGGCTGAGCCACAATGTAACCGATGCGCATACCGGCAAGCCCGTATATCTTGGAGAAAGTGCGCGATACAATGATGTTTTCTCCGTTTTTTATATTGGCTATCATTGTAGTTGCCTGCGGGTCGGGCAGATAGTCTATATATGCTTCATCAACAAATACCGGAACTGTTTTAGATGTGTCTGTGCAAAAAGTTTTCAACTTGTTTGCCTCTACAATGGTTGCTGTCGGGTTGTTTGGATTCACAATGTAAATAAGCGATGTGTTGCCGTCAATGCGTTTGCTTATGCCATCAAGGTCGAATGTATAATCTGGTGTCAGCGGAACTTTAATCCATTTTCCCTGCAGGTCTTCGGCGCTTTTTGGCAATGAATCAAAGGTAGGATCGCAGGTAATAATGCTGCCTCCGTTTTTTGTAAAATGAATGGCGGCAGCCAGCAGCAAAGGCGACGAACCGGCGCTTACTAAGATATGTTCCGGCGTAAGACCTTCGTAGTCGGCTATCATTTTTTTAAGCGTATCATTTTCACTGAAAGCGTATTGATGGCTGATTGACATGGCATCCGTCATTACCTGTCTGGCTTTTTCGGACGGACCAAACGGATTCTCATTAAAAATTAACCTCGCTTTCATCGGCAGTGATGCATCGGGCAAACCGGTAACCGCAACGACCGTTTTTGCCGATGCCGCCGGTGCTGCTTTTAAAGACTGCCAGAGAGATGAAGACAAGGCTGTGCTTCCGGTTAGCAAAGCGCTTTTGCGAAGCCAGTCGCGGCGATTGATTGTGCCTGACATAAATTGTGATTTGATGTTATTTTCGATTGCAGATTGCGGTAGTAAAGTAAGAAAATAATTTGCAACATCACAAAAGGATAATGCAATAATCTGAAATGCAATATCGCCGGAGTAAATTATAATAAATTGCCGGACGTTTTTTGAAAGAATCATTTCATCTTCGCCAAATCTGACCGGCTATTTTTTGAAAAAAATTTTGTAGTTAAATTAAATATCTTATTATGATCTACCAGGACGTAATTATAAAACGTGAACAGGCGTTTTGCCATCTTCTGCTTTATTTTTCGTTGTTTGAAGACGAAACGTTTGAAGGCGAAGAAACACTGATGGTATTTACCATTTTACAATCTTATTCTTTTACGGCTTCTGTTGATTTTCCTGAGGAAGTGAACCTCTTTTTCGATTATAAAAATGAGATTGAAAACGAACGGGATTATTTTGCTTTTCTTGTAAATATTATTATGTCAGATTCGTCGCTGGTTATTTTATTTCACGCGGCGCAGGTTGCCATGAGCGATGCCGTTTACTCAGATACCGATGAAGCGTCTTTATTATTGCTGCGCGATGTATTGAATATCAGCGAAACGGAAGGAAGCATGATTATAAAGCTTGCCAGAGAACAACGTATTTTAAAATTGAACGGAAGTTTCTGATTGGTAAAATGCGCTAATTATTGATGTTTCTTTTAAGTGTACAATAACGAGCTATTCAGGATATTATTTATTTGCCGTTTGTTTCTTTTGTAATGGCGGCTACTTCTTGCAACAGCAAAGGAAACGCAACATCCCGCATCCCGCCATGATCGTACCCGCCCAATTCGTGAAGCGTTGTGTGTTTATGACCGGCTAATTTCATCATCCGTGCTAGGTAAGCATTTTCTTCGTATCTGCCCAGCAATTCAATCTCGCGGTCGCCGGTTATCAGTTCCATCGGCGGCGCATCGGCACGAACATGATAAAGCGGGGCATATTCATCAATCACAGGCTGAACATCTTTAATGCCTCTTTCCTGCCTGATGGTAAAATGCGTGATTGCCTGTCCGCTGAAAGGTATTAAAGCAGCAATGTTATTGGCATCAATGTTATACTTGGCCATGTATTTTTTATCAAGCGTTATCATCATGCCTAAATAACCACCGGCAGAATGCCCCGAAATAAAGATGAGCTTCTCGCTGCCGCCGTATTCTTTGATATGCTGAAATGCCCACGCAACTGCGGCGGCGGCATCTTCAATATAAGCGGGCGCTTTTACTTTGGGCGACAGGCGATAGCCGACGCCTACAATTGCATAGCCTTTGTTCATGAGTTGCTCGGGCAATTCTTTACTGCCGGCGGTAATGCCGCCGCCATGAAACCACACAATGACGGGGTAATTTTTCGCTCCTTTCGGGTAATACAAATCGAGCCGGCATTGCGAAGTCATGTACTTGTCTTGCTTCATCAGTGAATCAGGATAATAGCTGATGTCTTTTTCGGTAATGTACTGCTGCTGTGCCTGCGCGGAAAGAGTTGCAGTAACGAGTAAAAGCAAAAATATTTTTTTCATGCGTATGTTTTGATGGTGCAATGACAATTGAATATAAGAAAATATTTTGCAGCGATTTATTGGTCAATAAAAATGGCTACCGGTTTTCAATGTTTTTAGCAGATAAACGGTTTACCGGAATAGCTTTTTTTCAAAACAAACGCTGTTTTCAAACCCGATGTACTGACCGTAATTGGCTATCCGCGTAAAGCCATTTTTTTCATACAATGCAATGGCTTCCGGCTGCCTGTTTCCGGTTTCTAACACGCAGGTATCGTAGCCCAGTTCAATCGTCCATTTTTCCAGTTCATCCATCACAATGGTTGCTATTCCTTTGCCCCTGTATCGGGGTAAGGTAAATACACGTTTCACTTCCATTATTTCCGGCGCATATTGTTTGATGGCGCCACAGCCAACCGGCTTGTTATCGTTATAAACAACCACCGCATGTTTGATAGCCGCAATGGAATTAAACTGACTGTAAAAAGCATGATCCGCGCCGTCCCGCACAGCTAAATCGGCATCAAGCTGTTTTACCAGATTAATGAAGTCGGAATGTTTTGAATCGGTTCTGATAATCGTAATCATGGCATCGTTGTTTTTAATACAAATCAAAATATAAAATCGGTTTCCGGAAAAAGTTTTACTGAAGCAGGCATTGTGGCAATGTTAAAAAAAGACCATTTCAAACGCCCTTCAACTTATTCGAAATCTGATAAAATTGCATAGTCTACTTTTTTTGTAGAGAATTGCTACCTTTACACTTCGATATTGATTTTTACATTAAATATTAATTTATTATTATGAGCTTACGGTTAGGCGATACCGCGCCGGATTTTGATGCAAATACATCTGTGGGAGACCTTCATTTTTACGAATATCTCGGCGATAGCTGGGGTGTTCTTTTTTCTCATCCTGCCGATTATACACCGGTTTGCACTACCGAACTGGGCAGAACAGCAGCTTTAAAAGATGAATTTGCGAAGCGCAATGTAAAAGTGCTGGCGGTAAGTGTTGATCAATTAAGCAAGCATGAAGGCTGGATAAAAGACATCAATGAAACACAAAACTGCACCGTTGATTTTCCTATTATTGCCGATGAAGACCGTAAAGTGGCAAACCTCTATGGCATGATTCACCCGAACGCTTCTGAAAATTTCACGGTTCGTTCTCTGTTTGTCATTGGACCGGATAAAAAAATAAAGCTTACCATCACTTATCCTGCCTCTACCGGAAGAAATTTTGTAGAAGTGTTGCGCGTGATAGATTCGTTACAGCTAACCGCTAACTACAGCGTGGCAACGCCTGCCGACTGGAAGAGCGGCGATGATGTTATTATTGCGCCTGCCATAAAAACAGAGGATGCTCATGTAAAATTTCCCAAAGGCGTAAAGATTGTGAAGCCTTACCTGCGCTACACGCCGCAGCCCGATATGGACTAAGATTTGATTCGATGTATTTTTACAGACCTTGCCGGGAGCGGGGTTTTTTCAAACTATATTAGTCCACAAAAACAGTAGAATATAAAACAAGTGTTATGGAGCATTTGAATATATTAGAAGAGTTTGCCACAGAACATTCAACAGAAGAGACGCTAGCTTATTTTTCGCGCCTTTTTCCGGGTGCTGTAAAATTTTCCAGTTCGTTAGGACAGGAAGATCAGGTGCTGACAGATTTGATCGCGCGCAACAAACTTGATGTTGACATATTTACAATAGATACCGGAAGATTATTTCCCGAAACGTATGACTTATTGGAGCGCACCGGTTATCGCTATAATATCAACATCAAAACTTATTTTCCACAGGCCGAAGCGATACAGGAGTTTGTAAATACACAAGGCATCAATGGCTTTTATCACGCGGTTGAAAACCGCATTTCCTGCTGCGGAATCCGCAAAGTAGAGCCATTGAACCGGGCATTGCAGGGATGTAAAGTATGGATTACCGGTATCCGCGGCGATCAGTCGGAAAATCGCAGCCACATGCCTTTGGTAGAATGGAACGAAGCGAAGCAGTTGTATAAATTCAATCCTTTGCTGCATTGGAGCTATGATGAAATACGGAATTACATCAAACAATATCATGTGCCGTATAACAAACTTCACGATCAGGGTTTTATCAGCATCGGTTGCGCGCCCTGCACACGCGCCATTGAGCCGGGCGAAGACCCGCGCGCCGGGCGCTGGTGGTGGGAAGCCTCGCAAAAAGAATGCGGACTGCATGTGGAGTAACCATAAATTTTTTAATGAAAAGCTGAAAAGTAGTGATACCTTTTCAGCTTTTTTATTTTAGCGCAGTTGCCGGTTTTCTGTTTCCCTGTAAAGATGCTTGCGCGACAAATAATTTTCCTTCGTATGCTTACGAATGATCTGACGTGTTGTTTGTAATATTTTATCAATCGTTCAGATCAGATTGAAACACCTTTTGTAAATAATTTAAACCCTGGTTGTATATGAGCGAGAAAGGCTTATATTCTCCGGTTGTCCGTCGCATCGTTACGGCTGCCCTGCTCATCGGCATTACCGGCACTTTCCTTGCCGTTTACTATCTTATTTATCTTCCCCAGCAGCAGCAACAATACAATGTAAAGACATTTCGGGTGCTGCATGAAATTGCCAACAATTTTAAAGTTCGGATTGACAATTATGGAACGGCTTACATCACCAATTTTGTGAGCCAGTCGAATGAAGATTCTGTATTGCGCGAAAATACATTAGACCATTTAAACTTATATGATTCTGCCGAAAAGACCGCTTTTGATCATTTGTTTCGCTCGTCTTTTAAAGGAGACGCATCTGCCGGTAAATTTTTTAGTGCAACGCAAACCATTACGCACGATTCGGTTTTGTATCGTGTTATAAAAATAAAAGACCCGGCCAGCGAACACTTTTATAAAAAAACAAAAAACTCAATTCCGGATACCACAACATTGGTAAAATTGTTAAGCGATATTTTGGATCCGCTTATTTCCATCCACGCTGATGTATTCGAATCTTTTATTTTGATTAAAAAAAAGGGCAATGATGTAAACACCGGAGTAAAAAACGGCGGGTCGCACGACACGATCTTATATGAAAGCGATAAATTAAACATCGCCGCCATTAATACCGATTCGCTGTTTGCAAATAAGAACATTGAAGCGCCGGTTATCAATGATATTACTATCGAAAACATTGCTGGCAAAATGTTTTTGCTGCCTTTTAAAATGAAATCCGATCCTTCTGAAACGTATGTGCTGGCTGGTCTTTTATCAAATAACATGTATCGTCAACAGTCGCAAAGCCTGCCGGTAGATTTGCTGTTGTCTTTATGCCTGGTACTGATTGTATTGCTGCTTGCTTTGCCCTTTCTGAAAATATTTTTTTTAAGTGCCCAGGAGAATATAAAAATCAGCGATGTAAGAGCCATCATCACGGTTATTTTTATCATTCCTTTTTTTATCATTCTCCTGTGTGCCGGTATTTTGCTGGCTCTTTATGGCGACAAGCTGACTACCAGTATTTTGTCATCGCTGCAAAACAATATACAAGAGAATTTTTACAAGGAAATTTCTCAGACTATCCGACAGGTGAAACAGTACGACGATATCATTCAGAAACCTTCTGCTCATTTAAATTCCGGCATCATAAACAGCATACGCTCATTCAATCGGTTTTGCAAAGATTCTCTCCAGGTGAACGATTCTGCGCGTATAAAAGATGTTCTTTTTTACCCTGATTATTACAAGAACATGACCAGCCTGCATTGGATGGATGCCAACGGGAACGACATTGCAGCCTGGAATTTTAATAAGCTGCCGGCTACTTACTTTAAACTAACAGACCGCCAGTATTTCAGAGACATCAAATACAACCGGGTTTTATCTGATTCGCTGTGGTCTGATACGGCAAACGATTTTAGTTTGCAACCCGTGCTTTCGCGGCTTACCGGCGAATACACCATTAACATAGCCATGCGCAGCAAGGCATCTGTTGCAAATAACAAAAAGGCAATTGCCGTAGGCATTTCCTGTAAAATGTATTCGGTGTATAATACGATTGTGCCCAATGGCTTTGCCTATTGCATCATTAACGAGCAGGGCGATATTGTAAACCATTCCGACACGGCCAGATGCCTGCAGGAAAACATTTTTGAGGCGTGCAGCGACAGCTTTGCTTTGCGTAGTATCATCAGCCACAAAGACAGTGTTTTGCTGCCCGATTTTACCTTGTACGATCAACCTGTGAAATTGATGATTAAACCCATACCAGGTTTGCCCTATTACCTAATTACTTATTACAACAAGAGAGGCGAATACTTGTTTTTATTTCATATCATGGCCTTCGTTTTTGTATGCGAGGCAACGTTGCTTTTGTTTGTTTCTCTCTTCTCTTATTTTATGATGCTGAGCAACAAAAAACATTCTAAATTGTTGTTTTCGCCTGCAACGCTTGAGTGGCTTACGCCATCGGCTGATAAGAAGAATTATTACATAAAAAATTGCATTCAGTTGCTCGCCTGTTTCTTTCTCATTTTAATCGTTTCTCTTTTTTTTGTTGGCAACGACAATTTTTATTTATATATTTTAAATGCGGCGTTGCTGCTTCCTCTCTTTGTGATTACGGGTTACTACATTGTTAAAAGCGGCAGAATATTTTTAAGAAAAGAAGAAGTTGCCGGGTTGCTTATTAGCAAAAAACAGTACGGGCATTTCCTGCGCTCTATTCTCCATATTTTGTTGTTGTACGTATTCTCGGTTATTATTTTCTGGATTCTGAAAGACGTTCTTTTTTTTGATGCAGCCTGCAATAATACAAACGTAGCATCCGGTCTTTTCTTTTTGATAATTGCCCAGCCGTTACTGGTAAGCAGCATTGCCTCACTCAATTTCGATTACAACAAAACAAACTTCAGTCCCGCAAAAAGTAACGGCTATTTGCTCCATTTTATCGGTTCGGTGTTGCTGGCGGTTTTGTTAATCAGCGTAATGCCTGCCCTGATTTTTATCGGTTATGCGTTTCGCGAAGAAAAGACATTGCAGTTACAATCTTTGCAGATAGACCTTGCCAAAAAAATACAACAAAGGCGAATTAATATCAATCCAAAAAGCTGGCAAACAAAATTGAATGCTTATCCGTTTAAAAATGATGACAATGCTTTTATCAACGAACTCAAATTTAATAAGGAGAAAGGAATTTATTTGCCGGGCAACAACGACAAACTGGATACGCTTACTTATTTTTTATCGCCGGTAAATACAGGAATCAATTGCGCGCCTTTTTATAAAAAAATTACAAACTACCTGTTTCTTCCGCCCGACCACGATGAATTTTTTGATGATGCCACACACGATCAGTATTATTTCTGGACGAAGTTGTTCAACAAAAACGGAAATGATGAATTGCAACTGCATTATAAAAATACAAGCGATAATAAAACGCCCTGTTCTTTTTCGCTAACCTCCGTTTTACCTCATTCGCTGCTCTTTGACGGATCTGCTGCCAACTATCTGGTATGGCTGGTATGGTTAGGTGTAATTGTATTTTTTCTGCTATTCTGCAACGTTATTTATGCTACCGTAAAGAGAATATTTCTGATTGGTTTTTTTGGGATTACAACTGATGCTTCTTTAACCAATAAACCCGATGCCGCATTAAGAAAAGAGCTTAACCAGGATAGTAACCTGAAGGCAGTTCTCAAAGAAATGCTGCAAACGAAAGAAGAGTTGCGTTTTAAATTAATACGTGAAAAAGAAAATGAAAAAATGAATGAAGAAGCCGGCGACGATTATATAATTCACTTTCATCTTGCGCTGATGAACGTATATGAAGAAATTTGGAGAAACTGCACCGAAGCCCAAAAATATACTTTATACGATTTTGCCACCGATGGCATTACCAATTATAAGAAAGTGCTGATATTATATGAGTTGCAAAAAAGCGGATTGCTGGTAAAAGACGGTGATGGAAATATTGCATTTATGACACAAAGCTTCCGCAATTTTCTGATAACAAAAGAAACATCGGAAGAGATAAGAAGATTGGGTGAGCAAGGTAAGAAAGGTTCCTGGGGCACGTTGCGAACTGTATTTTATGTGATATTGATAGCCGTGTCCATATTCATTTTTGTTTCTCAGGACGAAGCTTCCAAACGATTGATTACCATTGTTACTTCGTTAGGCGCCTTGTTGCCTGCCATTTTAAAGCTGTTTGATAAAAGCGCTTTGGGTGCTCCAACGGCGGCCAAAAGCGGGTAATAATGAAAGGTTAATTTACTGTTTGCTTTTCAGTTTTCGCAATTGTTGCAGGGTTGCCCTCAAATCTTTTGGCAGCGCGGCTTCAAAAGAAAATTTTTTATCGTTACAGGTAAATTCTAATAAAGAAGAATGCAAAGCAAGCCGTTTTAAAATCGGCTGTTCTTCGTCTTCTTTTTTCGATAAATTATAATGGCGTTTCAGTTTTGAAATATATACCGGTTGCCCGTCGCCATACAAATTATCGCACACGATAGAATTGCCCGCATGCTGCATGTGTACGCGTATCTGGTGTGTGCGGCCTGTGTGAATCTGAAATTTAGCCCACGAGTAAATGCCAAAGCTTTCAAGCGTTTCATAATCGGTGATGGAAGGCTTGCCTTTTGCGCTGATCATCATTTTACCGTTTTTTGAATAATGTTTCATAATGGGCTCTTCTATTCTTCCTTGTTCAGGAAAAGGAACGCCATGCACAAGACCATTATAATACTTTGCTACTTCCCGGCTTTCAAACAATTGCGACAATTGCTTATGCATTTCTTCGTGCTTTGCAAATACAACAACACCGCTGGTTTCCTTATCCAAACGATGCACGGTGTAAATATTTCCCAACTCCTTTATCAGCCAATCTTTCAGCGAAGGTTCCGATTGCTTTCTGTCGGGAATGCTCAGCATACCGGCAGGTTTGTTAATGGCGATCAGATCATCATTTTGATAAATAATGTATTCGTGTAATGACATGAAAATTGTTATTCTTTATTATGATTAAATAGGTGAAACCGAATGTCGGCTTCGGTTTTAGTAGCCTGGCGGCTACTTTAAAACAATCGTGTGAAACGAAGGCGCGCTGCGCACTTGAAGGCAACGTCATGCAAGGCAGGAAAGAATATTATTTCTCTTTCTGATGCCGTACAAAGCTTTGATTGAGATACTTAAGTAACCGCACTTCTTTTTCGTTTAAAAAACGCCATTTGCCCCGGTCAACATTCTTCTTGGTAAGATTGGCAAACATCACGCGGTCGAGATTTCTTACATCATAACCCAAATGCTCAAACAAGCGGCGCACAATGCGGTTTCTGCCACTGTGAATTTCTATGCCAATTACACTTTTATCTTTTGCATCGGGATAGCCAAGCGAATCAGCCTGTACCAAACCATCTTCAAGCGTAACGCCGGCAAGTATGGCATCAAAATCCCGCTTCACCAATGGTTTATCAAGCTTCACTTCATATACTTTCTTAATCTCGAATGAAGGATGCGTAAGCTTTTGCGCCAGCTCGCCATCGTTGGTCATAAGCAATACGCCGGTTGTGTTTCTGTCCAGTCTGCCTACCGGGTAAATGCGCTCCTGAGTAGCATGTGCAACCAGCTCAAACACCGTTTTTCTCCCTTCCGGGTCTTTCGCCGTGGTAATATAATCTTTGGGCTTGTTAATCAAAATGTACACAAGATTTTTCTGGAGATGAACGGGCTTGCCTTTTACGGTTATCTTGTCTTTGTCCGTTACTTTATAACCCGGTTCATACACAATGTCTCCATTTACTGTTACGTGTCCTGCTTTCACCAGGTCGGCCGCTTCTCTGCGACCGGATATGCCTGCATGAGCTACGTACTTGTTCAAAGGCATCTGCTCTTTGGCAGACACTAACGACAAAGATTTTTTTTCGTTTGTTATTGTCGGATACGAAGCAGCATCCGTTCTTTCACGCTTGTTGTATGTTGATTGCGGCGCATCTTTTTTGAAAGTACGTTTGATAAATGTTTTGCTTTCTTCTTTTTTTACCGATGAATCTTTAGTTTTAAAACGGTCGTCTTTTTCTGCAAATCCCGGATTTGAAACCTTCAATTTTATTTCCCGGTTCGCTTTGTTGTCTTTTGTTACCAAACCGTATTTCGCTTCGTTTTGTTTGCGTTCGGCAACACCTTTTTCGCGCAGTTCGGTTTTTACTTTTTTCTTTTCCTGGCGAATGGCTTCTTTCTTTTTTGCGCCGGTAACTTTTGGGTTGATAAATTTATCGAAAGAATTTTTGCTCATAGTTTATAATTTGCTGTTTTGCAACAGGAGGTGAATTATACGTAATAAGTTCCGGGTTGTAAGTAAACACAGGCTATTTGTTGATAGCTGAAAGCTGACTGCTGATAGCTGATTTTTTATTCGCTAATTGCCCGCACGCTGCATCAATGTCTTTACCGCGGCTGCGGCGGAGTCTTACATTCACCCGGTTCTTTTCCAGGTATTGCATAAACGCATCCACGGTTTCTTCTTCGGGTTTGGCAAAGCGGGCATTGTCTATCGGATTGTATTCAATCAGGTTCACCAGATCGGCAGGCACCTGCCGGTAAAATTTTATCAGTTCATCGGCATCTTTCAACGAGTCGTTGAAATTTTTAAATAAAATATATTCCAGTGTAATTTCATTTTTTGTTGCCTGATAAAAATAATTCAGCGCTTCTACCAATGCTTTAATGTTATTTGTTTCATTAACCGGCATAATTTCATTTCGTTTCACATCGTTTGCCGCGTGAAGCGATAAGGCAAGCTTGAAGCGAACTTTATCATCGCCCAATTTCTTAATCATTTTTGCAACACCCGCTGTTGACACCGTGATGCGGCGCGCGCCCATGCCCAATCCTTCTTCCGAATTGATGCGTTCAATGGCTTTCAGCACATTGCTGTAATTGAGCAATGGCTCGCCCATGCCCATAAATACAATGTTACTCAGCTTTTTGCCATATATTTTTTCCGATTGCTGATTTAGTAAAACCGCTTCGTCATAAATTTCATCGAACGTGAGGTTGCGCTTGCGTTCCATATAGCCGGTGGCGCAGAATTTACAGCTTAAGCTGCATCCGATTTGCGAAGACACGCAGGCAGTTTTACGCTCTTCGGTCGGAATTAAAACGCCTTCTACAGCATGACCATCAGCCGTCTTGAACCGGCTTTTTACCGTACCATCGGCGCTGTACTGTATCGCTTCAATGGTGAGCGCAGGCAGGCTAAAATCGGCTGTCAGCCTGCTTCTCAGGTCTTTGCTCAGGTTGCTCATTTCATCAAAGCTGCGCGCGCCCTTCTGCCAAAGCCATTCATACACCTGTCTGGCTCTGAATTTTTTATCGTGGATAGAAAGAAAATAAGTTTCAAGGTCGGGAAGACTGAAATTCCTGATGTTTGGCTGTGATTGCATGATCTGGCAAAGATACAAAAGGCATAATCTATTGTTTTCATTTTAACGGCTTCTTACTTTTACCTCATAAAAACAAACGCCAATGAAAAAAGATGCCCGCGTAGATGTCTTTATAGAGAAGGCACAGCCATTTGCCAAACCCATTCTTACACACCTTCGCAAGCTTGTTCACATTGCGTGCCCGGATGTAACGGAAACTATAAAATGGAATACGCCCATTTTTGAATACAAGGGCATGTTGTGTGGACTGGGAGCTTTTAAGCAGCATTGCGCTTTTAATATTTTTAAGTTTAAACAGATGAAAGAAGCGGCTTTGTTTGAGCAAAAAAATATGGAAGCCATGGGGCATTTGGGTAAAATTACTTCAGTAGCCGATTTGCCTGCCGACAATATCGTTATTGCGTATCTGAAAGAAGCGATGAAACTGAATGAAAACAAAACAAAACCTGTCAAAGCAAAAGCTGATGTTGCCAATAAAATTTTGTTTTATCCCGACGGTATGAAAACGGCGCTTGCAGAAAACAAAAATGCAAATGATGTATTTACTAAAATGAGCTACAGCCATCAGAAAGAATACGTGGAATGGATTGCCGGTGCAAAAACGGAAGCAACGCGAAACAAACGCATTGCCACCATGATGGAATGGCTGGAAGAAGGCAAAAGGCGCAACTGGAAATACGAGAATAAGTGAGGTACAAAAATCAACTTGGCATTTCAAAAATTACAAGTGCAAAATTGTTGTACAACCTTCTGACAAAAACAAAGATGTTTCAATAATGGGTTATACAAAAAAGCGGAGCCGTCATTGCGAGGCACGAAGCAATCTGTGGTTTGCGTAAACGGCAGCATACATTAACAAACATGATTATCTTTTTGAAATAAGGTTACAATGTTATTTAGAGATTGCTTCGTGCCTCGCAATGACGCGTTTTACTGACATCTTATGTTTCAAATGATTATGACAATAAAATCATCAAATCAGGTTCTGCTTCTGTAAAGCGTTTCAGCAAGGTAAGCTGGTTTTTTGCGCGGTTCAGATTCTGCAACGGATAAGTGATTTGATAGTAAATGTTATCATGTAAAAAATCGGCAAGAAAGCGCATCGCCTGCATGTACATCATCATCTTGCCTGAATAAACGAGCAACTCTTTTTCTTCCTTCGTCAGTATAAGATTCATTTCGCTTTGATAACCTTTTATAATGGCAGAAAAATAATCAATGCGAACAGCAATTTTATTCATGTCTGTCTCTTCTTCATTGCAAGGCGACAGGTAGGTGCGCAGCATATCGCCCACATCGCTGATGATATAGCCGGGCATAACGGTATCAAGGTCAATCACGCATAAGCCCTTGTTGTTATCATCAAACAAAACATTGCTGATTTTTGTATCGTGGTGGCATACGCGCAGCGGTAGTAATTTATGGCTTACAATCTCTTGATATTTTGTAACAATAGCCTGTTGGCTAAATATTTCCTCAATCAACGGTTCAGCTTTTGTAAATAACGTGGCGGAAGCTTTTTGTACGGCTTCTGTAAACCTAAAAAACCGCAATGATACATTGTGAAAATCGGGCAATGTGATGTTTAATGCCGAAGCATCAAAGCCCGATAATGCCCTGGTAAATTTACCAAACTGCTTTGCCGCTTCAAATGCCTGCTGCGGGCTGCCGGCAACATTGATACTATGAGAATTTGGAATGAAAGGAAACAACCTGAAATAACTGTTCTGCTTATCCTTTATTAAGGTTTTTCCGTTGATTGCCGGTAAGGGAGCTACAAATAAATAATCAGGATGAAAATGCGAAAGATGTTTGTTGATCTTAATAAGATTATCATCAATAAGTTCAGGCTTGGTAAAGATGCTGGTATTGATTTGTTGTAAAACATAGTTTCCTTTTTCAGCTTTTACTTTCCAGGTACCATTAATCAATCCGTTGCTGATGGTTTCTATGTGAAGCTGCTCGTCTTTTAACCCGAAAAGAGATAATATGTCTGTAAGTTCATCGCGTTTCATCCTGCTTCAAATGTAAGCCATATAATAACGTTTTGGCTTCTCTTTGCCAGACTGTAACCATTCTTCTTATCTTCATTTTTCATTAAACAAAAACCAGCATGAGAAGAAGAACGTTTATCAGAGATACAACAATGGCAACGGCTGCAATAGCTGTTGGCAGAAACACAAATCTTTCGTTTGCCGGTAACAAAGTGCGGTTGGGTTATATCGGCGTTGGCGAGCGTGGCATGAGTCATGTTAACGAAGGCGTTTTGCGTGATGACGTGGAGATAAAGGCGGTGTGCGATGTTCAGGAACGTTCCTTAAAAAAATGCCGGGAATTTCTCGCAAAAAACAATATAAAAGGTGTAACTGAATATACCGGCGGATTGAATGCTTATAAAAAATTATTAGACCGGAAAGACATTGATGCCGTTATTATTGCAACGCCCTGGCAGTTTCATCATCCGCAGTCAATTGATGCCATGAAAGCCGGTAAATATGTGGGTTGCGAAGTGATAGCCGGGCTAACCGTTGATGAGCATTGGGACATTATAAACACGTCTGAAAAAACCGGCATTCCTTATATGACATTAGAAAATGTTTGCTATCGCCGCGATGTAATGGCGATACTGAATATGGTGCGGCAGGGTTTGTTTGGAGAAATGATTCATCTGGAAGGCGGCTACCAGCATAATCTTCGTGATGTGTTGTTTAACGACGGAACGCATATTTACGGAGGCGGCGTAAAGTTTGGTCCCGATGCCATCAGCGAAGCGCAATGGCGTACTCAGTTTAATGTTGACCGCGACGGCGATTTGTATCCCACGCATGGCGCCGGTCCTATTATGCACTATGCCGATATTACACGTGGCAACCGGTTTACCAATCTGGTTTCGTTCAGTTCAAAAGCAAAAGGATTAGCGGCTTATGTAGAAGAGATGGCACCGGGCAATGCCAATGCAAAAATCAATTATAAAAATGGCGATGTTACTACAACAATGATCAACTGTGCCAACGGCGAAACAGTATTGCTGTCGCATGATACGCATTTGCCGCGACCCTACTCACTTGGTTTTCGCGTACAGGGTACAAACGGCTTATGGATGGATGTGAATAAATCTGTTTACATTAACCATAAATCAAAGAAAGACGACGTATGGGATGATGCGAAAGAATGGCTTGACAAATACGACCACCCGCTTTGGAAAAAGTATGAGAAGGAAGCGGAAGGCGCCGGGCATGGCGGCATGGACTATTTTGTTTTCAATGCGTTTATTCAGTCGGTAAAACAGAAAAGGCAAACACCGATTGATGTGTATGATTCGGTAACGATGAGCGCGATTGCGCCTTTATCTACGCAGTCGTTAAAAGAAGGAAACAAAACGATTTCTTTTCCCGATTTTACCAAAGGAAAATGGGAGACAAGAAAAAATGAGTTTGCGTTGGATGACAGCGGATTTTAAGATTGTCTGAACCGGGATAAATAAATGGGATGGCAAGAAAAGCAAAAACATTGATAAGGCTCAAAAATTTGTTTCATAACAACTGTCCGTTACATATAGATACATTATGCAGAACGTTCGGGCTTGACGCTGGTATTCATTGCTGGCCAAGCCTGGAACCAAAGCTGAAAATTGTTACTAAAGCTGAAAATAAAAACTAATAGCTAAATTTATAACGTCGTGCTGAAACTATTGCCGATATTGATTTGTAGCTGATTGCTTTTCCGTCAGCCAGCCTGTTGCCAAACCTATTGATGACTGTAGTGTTTTTATTTATTTTGCTTTTATGTTTCTGATAAGCTCTTTCAATTCTTTATCTGCGATATTATCAACGTCCGCTTTGGCATAAATAATAAGTAGGTTAACAATTACTTCTTCAGCAGAAATTTTTTTAGCAACTCCAACAACAATTGTTTTTACAAAAGATATAACTCGTGCTCCTCCACTTTTACCTTTTCCCTTGCCTGAGATTTTCAATCTTATTTTATAAGCATCTTGTCCTAATGAAGTTCCAAGTCGTGATGTTGTCGTTAATTCTTTTTCAAGATTAAGCAAGTCTTTAGATAAAAAAAAGATATTTTTTTAGAAGTGGTTTTGCAGCAGAATTAAAAGACTTCGTGATATTAACTGTTACTTCCACGCAAGAAATCTTTTAGAGTTTGTAACTTTTTTCCAGTTTTTTTTGCATCCTGAATTTCAACTAAACCTTCTTTTATTCCAGTTAAAACTTTAAGTTTATTTTGAAGTTTAGAATAGTCTTCATTTATTTTTTCCCATATTTTTAAAGGAACTAAAACAGAAGTTTTATCTCCGTTTTTGTCAACCATATACTTTAATGCAGTTGCCATATAAAATCTTGTTTCAAAACTATGAAATATCTGTGAATTGCGAGTTGTCAACGCATTACAGCCAACATCCGTATTCCTTACATTTCAACTCATCCTATTCATCCCGGTTCAAACGTTATGGCACATTGATATATTTATGAATTTGCAAACTCAATTGCCATTGCGGATTGGCTTTTATATAATCAACAAGTAACGGCGTTATGTCTGCGGCTTTCGACCATTCGGGTTGCAGATATAGTTTACAATTTTTGCCTGTTTGCGCAGCATGTTGCTCCGCCCACATAAAATCGTGTTTATTGTAAATAACTACTTTTAGCTCATTGGCTTTTGCCAGAACTTCGGGCAACGGCGCTTTAAATTTTTTAGGCGAGAGGCAAATCCAGTCCCAGCTTCCGCTTAGCGGGCTGGAACCTGATGTTTCGATATTTGTTTGAAAACCGGCTTTGTGAAGTTGTGATGTTAATTCATCAAGATTATGAAGCAATGGCTCGCCGCCGGTAACAACGGCCAATCGCGCTTCGTTGGCAGAAGCCAGAGAAACAATGTCTGCTATGGAAATTTGCGGATGCACATCAGCGTCCCAGCTTTCTTTTACATCGCACCAGAAACAGCCGACATCGCAGCCACCCAGCCGGATAAAATAAGCCGCTTTTCCCTGGTGAAACCCTTCGCCCTGAAGCGTATAAAAAGCTTCCATCACAGGTAATGTTTGTTGGGTAAGAACCATCGGGCAAAATTAGGGATGCTTTGCGGCTTGCCGCAATGTGTAAGCTTGCATGGTATTTTTTAACAAGCCTGCAATGGTCATTAAACCTACGCCGCCGGGTACCGGCGTTATATAAGAAGTTTTTGGCGCCACTTCGGCAAAAGCCACATCGCCTTTTAAGCGAAAACCGCTTTTGGTGGTTGCATCTGCAACGCGTGTGATGCCGACGTCAATTACAACGGCACCTTCTTTTACCATGTCGGCTTTTACAAATTCGGGTTTGCCAAGCGCAGCCACCAGAATATCGGCTGTTCTGCAAATGTCATCAAGATGCGTGGTTTGCGAGTGGCAAAGCGTAACGGTGCAATTGCCATACGGAAGACTGCTGCTTAATAAAATGCTCATGGGTCTGCCCACGATGTTGCTTCTGCCAATCACAACGGCATGTTTGCCTTTGGTTGGTATGTTATAGTATTCGAGCATCAGCATAATGCCGAAAGGTGTTGCAGAAACGAAAGTAGGTAAGCTCTGTACCAGTTTGCCCGCGCTGACGGGATGAAAGCCATCCACATCTTTTTCGGGCGAAATGGTTTCAACAACTTTTTGCTCGCTGATGTGTTTGGGAAGCGGAAGCTGAACGAGAATGCCGTCAATTGAATCGTTATTGTTCATCTTTTCAATTTCATGTAAGAGCTCGGTTTCCGATACTGACTCATCAAGCCTGATTAATGTAGAGCCGAAGCCGATTTCTGCGCAATTTTTTACTTTGCTGGCTACATAAGTTTCGCTTGCCCCGTTGCTGCCAACAAGGATAGCTGCCAGGTGTGGCGGTCGTTTCACCGATAATTTCAATGATTCCACTTCTTTTTTCAGCGTTTCCTTTATGTGCGCCGAAGCGATTTTGCCATCTAATAGTTGCATGAAAGGTTGTTAAATTTTTTTTCTTTTTATGTTGATTCTGAATGAGATAAGCTCTGATAAAAAATATAAATAAAAAAACAATGCAGCAAAATTCTTTAAGAGAGTGTCAAAATAATAATGTTGCGGGGTATTTAACGTTTTATTGTTTTATCCCCTATTTTTACCGCGTTTATAAAAAAACATATGCACATGAGAAAAATTCTAACACTGCTAACGGTGTTACTGCTGGGCATTTTTACTGCCCGCGCACAATCAAGAACTATTACGGGAAAAGTGGCAGACAATGCAGGAAAACCTGTTGAAGGGGCTTCGGTAACAATCAAAGGCACAACAAGAGGTACTACAACTATTGCTGACGGAACATTTGCAATTATAGCAAATACAGGTGATGTTTTTGTTATTACGGCTCTTAACTTCGGAAATGTAGAGCTAACGGTTGGAAGTAGTAACAGCGTTTCTGCAACATTGACTGGCATTACGTCTAATCTTTCTGAAGTAGTTGTTACGACGGCTTTAGGCATTCAGAGGCAGGCGAGAGAGTTAGGCTATTCAACCGTTAAAGTTAATAACTCGCAACTTACCCAAGCCAAGGTTACAAACATCTCTACTGGGCTTGCTGGTAAAGTTTCTGGTTTGCAAGTGAATCTTGTAAATAACGGAATAAATCCTAACACTCGTGTTGTACTGCGGGGAAACCGTTCTTTAACGGGAAACAATCAGGCACTACTAGTAGTTGACGGTGTTCCCATTGATGACATTAACTATATCAACAAAATTGATCCTGAAGATGTTGAAAATGTTTCCGTATTAAAAGGTGCTGTTGCGGCTGCTATTTATGGTTCCAAAGCATCAAATGGTGTATTAATCATATCTACAAAACGTGGAACTAAAGGCAAACCAACTTTTACCGTAAGTAATACAACTAACATAGAAAACTTATCTTACTTACCTAAATTACAAAACACATTTGGTGTATATGGTGGAGAAGGTGGTGCCTATACAAACGCTAACGGAACTGTTAATTACGTACCTTACGAAAACCAAAGCTATGGACCTGCTTTTAATGGAGGTACTGTGCCTTTGGCAATTTCTCCTATATTCGGGCCGGATGGTACTACTGTTACCGGATATGATACCCTATACACAAAATATTCGGCTATTCCGAATGCAAAAAGGAATTTTTGGCAGACGGGTCTTACGAACCAATTCAATGCTTCCTATTCTGTCGGCGATGACAAAAGCACCTTTTATTTAGGTTTGCAAGACATAGAAATAAAAGGTATAACACCCAATGACTTAGGAAAAAGACAAAATCTCCGTTTGAATGGAACAAGAGATTTTGGTCGTTTACATACTGACTATAGTTTATCTTACAATCAGAATAAAGCTAATGTAGCTGGATTGAGCTACAATCAAACAGCGGGTGGAGTTTTTTCGGGACGTCCTGTTTATTTCGAAGTGATGAACCTGCCTGCGAGTTTCAACGTTGAAGATTTTAAAGACTGGAAAAGTAATGTTTATGCGAGTCCTGATGGCTTCCCGAGTGCATATTCAACAAATCCGTACTGGACACTTGACAATTCGAGAAGAAAGAATACTACTTATGATTTAATTGGTAATGTAGGATTAAGTTTTAGAATTACTGATTGGTTAAACTTATCTGACAGAGTCGGATTGACACAGACAACACAACTATTTAAGTACACAAGAGCAGGAATTAGTTTCGCTCCTTGGGCGATTGCTGATCCTTGGGGGGCTGGTAACGTTCCATCAAGCCAAACCTATTTGGCTCCTTCCAATTATGATGAAAGCTTCTTAGAACAGCGTTTGAATAATGATTTGGTTTTGTCTTTCAATAAAGACTTGGGAAATTTCTCCTTAAAAGGTTTGGTAGGAAACAATTTAGCCCAGCGTTACAGAAGAGATATTTATCTACAGGGTGACAATCTACAATTCAACGGATTTTATAATATTTCAAGTGTATTAGGCACGCCTGGTTATGGAGAAACTTCTTATAGACAAAGAGAAGCTTCTATTTATGAAGAAGTAACCATAGGCTTCAAAGACTTTTTATTCCTGCATGGAACAAATAGAGATGAATGGAATTCGGTATTGGATGCTAGTCAGCGCCATTTTGAATACCCAGGTGGTGATTTGTCGTTTATATTTACCCAAGGAATCAATGCTCTAAAAGGCAACAAATTTCTTAACTATGGCAAAATCAGAGGCGGTATTTCACGGGTTGCTAATATAAACTTAGGCACAACTCCATATGGTGCCTACTCTCTGGAGAACTACTTTCTTCCATCTGGCGGATTTCCTTATGGTACTTTAGGTGGTTATGGACAATCAACTGTATCATTAAATCCTTTAATCAAACCCGAAATTACTACGGGTTCGGAAGTGGGTATAGAATTGGGATTTCTTCAGAATCGTATCAATTTAACGGCTAACTATTTTAATAGTATTTCTAAAGATCAGTCTTTAGTAGCTTCTGTATCTGCTGCAACCGGATATACTCAAAAAGTAGTGAATGCCGGCAAGGTAAGCAACCAGGGAATCGAATTAGATATCACTGTCACTCCAATCAGAAGTAAAAATGTCACTTGGACAGTTGGTGCTAACTATGCACATTATAAAAACCGTGTTAAAGAATTACTTCCCGGTGTGAATGAATTATTACTCGGTGGCTTTAATGACGGTGTATCAGGTGGTATTTATGCAATTGTAGGGCAAGCTTATCCTGTAATTAAAACAACTGACTGGGTTAGAGATTCAGCGACAGGAAAAGTTATTGTTGATCCGGTAACCGGAAGACCTTCAGTAGATGCAACATCTAAATCATATGGTAATACCAATCCCACTGACATCTTAGGGCTAACCACTACATTAAGCTTTAAAGGATTTACGTTTGGTGCAGTAGTCGATTACAGAGGTGGTAACTACATTATGAACGCTTTAGGTGCAAATTTGGACTTTACTGGTATAGGGTACCATTCATCTGAAAATGGTCGTCAGCGTTTTATATTCCCTAATTCGGTAGTTGCAGACGGAACTGGAAAATATGTAGAAAACACTTCGGTTGCGGTAAACAATGGAGGTAACACTGGTGGTGCAGGCTTCTGGCCCGATGTGTACACTTCTGGTATAGGCAGTGTTTATGTAACTAGCGCAGATTTCTGGAAGTTAAGAGAAGTATCACTAACATATGATATTCCGGCTTCTGTTTTAGCAAGAGCAGGGTTTATAAAAAGAGCTACTATCGGCGTAGTAGGTAGAAATTTAATTATGCTCCGCCCGAAAGAAAACTTCTATACAGATCCCGAATTTGCTGAAGATAATTCTAATGCGGTGGGCAGAACATCAGATTATCAACAGCCACCAACAAGATTGTATGGTGCTACCTTAACACTAACTTTTTAGTGTTAACATATAGTGTAATATTTAATGAAACGTAATTTAACTTTCAAAAAATGAAAAAGATTTCAATAGGCTTTTTAGTATTAACTTGTTTCTTAGCAAGTTGTAAGAAGGAATTAGATATTAATCAGAATCCGAATCAACCGACCGCAGTAACACCTAATGTGGTATTATCATCAGCATTGGTGGGAACTGGCTTTAACAATGCAAGAGACTTCTTGGGTTTAACGCGTTGGATGGGATATTGGAGTCGCAGTGGTAACTATACGCCTGATGTGCAAACCGAAACATACAACATGACTAACGACTACACAGACGGCGAATGGGCTAATTTGTATTCGAATCTGAATAATTACGACTACATCGAAACACAAGCCAAAACAAACGGGTTGCCTTTCTATATCGGAGTGGCCAAAACGATGAAAGCTTACGAGTTTTCTATTTTGGTCGATTTGTATAACAACGTTCCTTACAGTCAGGCTTTTGATGTAAATGGTAAGATAAAACCTGTTTACGACGATGGTCTGGCTATTTATACCGATTTAATAGCTCAACTTGACAGTGCTGTATACTACTTTGAACAAGCCAAGACATATTATTCTACAGCTCCTGATGTAACTGTTAGTACCGACAACCAATATGATATCGTATTCGGCGGTAGTCGTTCGGCCGGCAGTTCAGATTATACTACGCGCATGGAACTATGGCAGAGACTGGCAAACACAATCAAATTGCGCCTGCTTTTGAATGAATCGAATGTGGCTGACCAGGGCTTTATCAATGCAGAACTTGCAAAAGATTCTTCATTTGGATACCTTGGAGCCAATCAAAGTGCCAGTGTGAATCCAGGATACCAAGCTTCTACAGGCAAATTTAATCCTCAGTACTCTTTATTCTTTACACTTACTGCATCTACATCTCAGTTGAACTACTATAGAGCAAACACATACGCAGTTGACTTTTACTCAGCCACCGGCGATATAAGGCAATATTGCTTTTACTCAGCAACTTATCCGGCAGCTATAGGAAGTAACTATGATGGTGATCCGGCTTCGGTATCTAACTCTGGTACAACAGCCGTTGCTCCTTCTGGCGTAATAAAAGATTTCACAGCTGATCAATTGATTATGTCAGATTTTGAAAGTCTCTTTCTGCAGGCGGAAGCAAAACAGCGAGGATGGGATATCGACGGTAATGCGCAGGAATTATATGAATCTGCCATTATCCAAAACTATGTTTATCTCTACCAGAACTGGGCGCCATATAGTGGAACGCTCACTCCTGTTGAAGATGCCGAAGCCTACTTAAGTGATGACCTTTTGGGTGCTACCAATCCCGAATATGTAGTATGGGATGATGCAGATGATAAATTACAACTCATTCTAACACAAAAGTGGGCTTCTCTAAATGGTATTGATTGGGTGGCAGCATATAATGATTATCGGAGAACGGGTTTCCCAACAACAGATTTTTTAGATATCTCTCACTCCGGTACACATTTACAACCAGTTATACCAGTGCGGTATTTATATCCACAATCAGAATATGATACCAACGGTTCAAGTATCCCATCTTTAAGTGGACCTTACCAGTTCTCTGCAAACGTTTTCTGGGATAAATAAATAGTAAACTAACATTCAAAAATTCAAGAATGAAAAAGAATAAATTTAAATACTTTTCTTTAACTACCATAACAACCGCGATTTTGCTTATCGCAGGATTGTCCTCATGTTTAAAAGATAAAAATTCAGAGCGATACGATAACAGCCCTGCCTTGGTAAGTTTTCAGTATGCAGGCAATAGTGCTCTTCCCTTTACAGCTGCTATATTGGGTACACCGCAGGATAGTTTCCCTATCGAAGTTACGTTGTCGGTGGCCAGTTTAACATTAAGCACACCTGTTACCGCAACGATTGCCGTTGATGAAGCCAGTTTAGATGCTTATAACGCAGACGAAACAACATCTACTTTTCCCACTACTTATACAATGCTTGATGCAAGCAATTTTATCCTTCCGAATGGAGGACAGGTGACAATAAATCCTGGGCAACAAATCGTGAGTTTTACGGTGAAGTTTGCAGGAGATAAAATTAATTTTACACAGGATATTGCATTAGCCTTAAAAATTACCAGTGCACAAGGAGCCACGATAGCGACTAACTTAAATACGGCTATCGTACTTTTGAAACTAAAAAGTATCTATGAAGGAGCTTATGATCAGGATGGAATCTTAAACCGATATACTGGCGCCGTAGCAGATCCGGCTAAGTATGTTGACAATTTTCCAATTACAGGTAGTTATGGGTTCACAACAGTTACTGCGAATTCTATTGAAGGGCAAATTGTTATTCCTGGATTTGCACCTACTTATACTAAACTTACGGTAGATTTTGCTACAAATATTGTAACAATTAGTCCAAGTGCTATCGCACCAAGTACTGACATGAAAAATCAGGCGGGTAAAACAAGTACGTATGACCCAGCAACAAATACTTTTGATATTCATGGACAGTTTTTAAATTCTGCAGGTAATTTAAGGTTGTTCGATTTTACAATGAGCCTCCAGTAAAAACGAAATTCTATAAAAAAGCCACTTCACAAATAAAGTGGCTTTTTTATAGAATTGAATAACTATCCGCTTATAGTAACTGGTGATTGTGCATAACCTGTCGAATTAGGACAGCAGGTTGAATACTAAGCCTGTTTGACCTGACAGGTTACAATAAGTGAACAGTCGAGTAAAATCATAGTTCCATAATACCTCCGGTAATTACCCCTAAATTATTATTAAAATTATTAACATATCAATAGCTGGAAATTTTGGTCTGCTTTTTTTTAAATGGCTAAAAAGGATTTTACAACAAACTCTAACCTTTTTTTAGTACTATTTATTTATGAAACAATTGTTAATCATAGTATTAATGTCGCTATCAATCCTGACCGCTTCATTTGCTCAAACTAATTTTAACCAGTATGGTTCTACAACTTTATTAAACAGTTATGGAAATGTAACGGGCGGCGGAGCTATCATTAATTCTCTAAACAACAGGGAAAATACAAGAGGTACCCGTTTCATGTTTAATCGGTGGTTGAAAGGAACCGTGATAGATGTCAACGGAATTGTGATTAACAGTGATTCTTTGGGATTCAACTTTGATAAGCAAGAAGATAATCTTCTAATAAAAAGAGATGCATCTACAATGATTTCCGTTAACTCTTCTCAGGTAAAAGAATTTACTTTATCTGATAATAATAATTCTTACCGGTTCACCCGTATTGATGCGATTGACTCCTCAAAACTTTTGCTCGCTTTGGTCGAAATTAAGGACAAATACTCCTTGTATAAATCTGTAAAAACAAAGTTTGTTAAAGCCAACTATCAAACCAACGGTATTTCAGAATCAGGGCACGAGTACGATGAGTATGTAGACCAAAATAATTACTATTTATTACAGCCTGGAAATGCAGGCTATAAAGTTATTGATCTGAAGGCAAAAAGTATAAAGTCTGCTTTCACAAACAAATCAAAAGTTTACGATTATTTTGGTCAGCACATTGATGATACGATAGACGAAAATTTCTTAGTAGGTTTGGTTAATTATATGAATCAATAGGCAGTCCGGAAACTGCACGATTTACACAGATTAAAAAAGGGATTTCTTTAGAATTCATGTCCGAAGGCAAATATGTCTTCACCGCCACCACGCCCGGCATGAAAACAAAATAATGATGACGATCATCACGTGCATAGTGCGTTATATCAAACTCATCCTTGAAAAGGAAGTAACAACAGTTCCGGAAAAATCCACCGCAGAAACACATATAGCAGAAGCCATTATCATTGCTATGTAGCTGCTCAGCAATGATACAGATTGTCACCTGAGTAGTTAACATACTCAAATATCGTTATAACAACAGCAGAGGAGCCTTTTTCAAACAAGTCAAGTAATTGTCCTGTTACTGCGAGAGTAGCTAATTATATTTACAAATAATGGCTTTCAGTCAAGGGAACCTCTGCATTCCTTACTTTACAGATTTCGTTTTGGGGAAAAACAATCCGGCTGGCATCGCTGATCCTTCATTGAGGCATTCGGTAACTAATGCTTACCGAGCATTTTCTCGTACACTTGTTTACCTGAATCTTCTTTATAATGTCCTGTGCTCTTATTTCAACCTTTGATTGTCTTAGTAAGTAGTACAATAATAAATAAAAAGCAATATATCTTTAGGTGAAAAGACCAAACTCATAGGCAGGCATGCAAATCATAAATACTTTAAAAAGCAGCAATCGTATCTTCTTATCTGTCATTATATAAGTAAGACACCGAAATTTCTCATTCCAATTTTCAAACATCACACATGAAAAAAACATTTACGCTCCTTGTGTTGCTGTTCTGCACGTATGCTGCGCAGGCACAGACACGCACTATTAATGGTCAGGTAACTGACGACAAGAACAGTCCCGTTGCCAATGCTTCGGTAACGGTAAAAGGTACAACAAAAGGCACTACAACCAATGAAAACGGGCAGTTTACATTATCTGTAACCTCAACCGCAACCACACTTGTAATTACTTCCATCAATTATGCAACCATGGAAGTTGATATTAGTAACAACATAAGTCCTGTTATTAAATTGTTGCCAACGTCAGGTGCCTTGAGTGAAGTAGTGGTTGTAGCGTATGGCAGTCAGCGAAAAACAAATGTTACGGGTTCTGTTGCTACTGTTAGTTCCGGTTATCTTGAAAACAAGCCTTTTAGTTCGGTAGATAAAGCCCTGCAGGGAGCTGTACCCGGCTTGCTTTCTGCTTCCGCTTCCGGTGCGCCTGGCTCTAACACAAACATTCGCATTCGCGGTGTTGGTTCCATTAATGCGAGCGCCGCGCCGCTTTGGGTGATTGATGGTGTAATTGCAACTACCGGCGATCTTACTTCCAATACTACTACCGCGAATGCGCTTAGTTCTCTTAATCCTGACGATATTGAAAGTATTTCTGTGTTAAAAGATGCTGCCGCTACGTCTGTTTACGGATCAAGAGCCGCTAACGGAGTTATTATTGTAACCACTAAAAAGGGCAAAGCAGGTAAAACGGCTGTAAGCGTGTCTGCGGAAGCCGGAACTATAGACCGCGCTTATACACCGGATAGAAACAAGCCTTTAACAACGGCAGAAACAAGAACCATACTAAGTGAGGCTTTAATAAATGCTGAATATGCAGCCGACACAACTGAAGCGGGGCAGATTATTGACGATCCGCAAAACTTTGGCTACAATGGAAACGTAGATACAAAATGGCTGGATGTAGTTACACGAAACGGTTCGCAGCAGCAATATAATGTTAGCTTAAGCGGCGGTTCTGAAAAAACGCAGTTTTATGCGTCCGGTGGTTATTTTAAGCAGGAAGGTACTACCATTGCCACTTATTACAAACGCTACAATGGCAGCTTGTCTGTTACGCATAAAGCTACTGACAAAATAACTTTTACAGCCGGTATTAATGGAAGCAACAGCGAACAAAGAACCCCCTCAGCAGGCGGTGCATTTGCCAATCCGGTTCTGGCTTCCTTTTTTCTTTTGCCATGGTATCAACCCTACAATACTGACAATACACCCCGATATGGTGATACAACGGAATTTACAACCACAGGCGGAATCTTTAATCCGGTTGCAACTGCCTCTCTCGATCAGGCAACAGCCAAACAAACATCGTTCAGGGGATATGTGTCAGGTGAATTCAAAATCTTAAATAATCTGAGTTTTATAAGTCGTTACAGCGGTGAATTACTCACTGTTCAGGAAGACCAATACCGTAATCCGTTTTATGGTGATGGGCAAGCAGGTGGTGGTGATGGAACTTCTTCTTTCAGGCGAGTATTCGACTGGACCTGGACAAACCTGTTAAACTATAAACTTAACCTGAATGCCGCACAGGATATATATGTAAATCTTCAGGCGGGTCAGGAGTCGCAAAAATTTAAGGATTATATATTACAAGCCAGCGGACAAGGATTTCCAGGTACACTAGCTTTAAAATATCTGGCTTCAGCAGCTACTCCTACAACAGCTTTTGCCTTGCCTTCCGATAACACGACCGCATCATATTTTGCAAGTGGAAATGTAAATATAAAAGACCGGTACATTGTCAGCGGCAGCTTTAGAAGAGATGGTTCATCGGTATTTGGTGCAAATAACAGATGGGGTAATTTTTATTCTGTAGGCGCATCATGGAATATAAACGAAGAAAAATTCCTTACAGATTCCAAGATTATCAGCTTACTTAAATTACGGACTTCTTATGGAGAAAACGGTAATTCTTTAGGTTTTGGCAATTATGCTTCCTTGGCCACTTATTCTTATGATGCAAACTATAACGGCTCGCCGGGAAGTCGCCCAAACAATGTAGGCAATGCAAATCTTACATGGGAAAAAAATAAAGCCTTTAATCTTGGATTAGACATTGGATTGTTTCAAAACAGATTGTCGGCAACGGTAGAATATTACGATAGAAAAACGTCCGGACTTCTGGCAAATATTCAATTGTCGCGTACATCGGGCTTTTCTTCACAGCTTCAAAATATAGGATCTTTATCAAATAAAGGAGTAGAAATCAGCTTGAATGCAAGACCGGTTAGTACAAAAAACTTTAAATGGGACATCGGATTTAATTTCGCTCATAACAGAAACAGGGTTACAGAATTGTATGGTGGCCGACCGGTAGCAAGCGGGTATTATAATTACACGGTTGGTCATGATCTTCAGTCATTTTATTTGCGCCAATGGGCAGGTGTAGATCCTGAAAACGGAGATCCTCTCTGGTATGTAGATTCTACGCGCAAAGGCACAACAAATAATTCTACAATGGCGGCAAGGCAGCTTAATTATTCTGCGGCACCTAAATATTATGGCGCACTGAATACAACTTTTACTTTCAAAGGATTTTCGTTGGAAGCACAGTTTAATTACAATTACGGAAACTATGTGATTGATGGCTGGGGTACTTATACATCAACAGAAGGAGCTTATTTGGGAAGCTTTAATCAGCTTGCCAGCCAACTGAATAGTTGGAAAAATCCAGGAGATGTTACCGATATACCTAAAATTATTTATGGTGGTAACCATAATTCTTATACAACTTCTACAAGGTATTTGTACAAAGGTGATTTTATCAGGCTTAGAAATTTACAATTGGGATATACATTGCCTAAACAAATGTTATCTAAAGCCGGCATTGCAGATGCAAGTTTTTATATCCGTGGCACAAATGTATTTACAAGCGTAAAAGATAAGAATCTGCCCTTCGATCCAGAACAGGGAGTCAACAGCCAGGGAAATCTGGAAGTATTTATTCCAAGAACATTTACGGTGGGTTTACGATTCGGACTGTAACTTTTATTCTTTAAAACTTTAGCAATGAAAATTCAAAAAAATTATTTATCCAGTTATATTTTCTTCATCTTTCTCATTACAATACTTGCAACTTCCTGTTCAAAGAATTTTATTGAGAAAACTCCGTACGATTCCATAAATGATGGTGATGCCTTAACGGATGAAGCATCATTAGCCGCAGCCTTAAACGGTATTTATTCTACATTACGAGCTACAACATTATATGGGCGCGATTTCCCTGTAATTGGTGATGTACAGGCAGACAATACATTTATCGAAGCAAAAAATTCCGGTCGTTATTTACAGCAGTTTCAATATACAGTAACGATTGCAAGCGGGGTTCCTTCCGAAATGTGGTCAGCTTCATATCGAGCTATTCTGCGCGCCAATCGTATTATTGACGCCGAAGTTACCGGAGGAAATGTTGCGGCGATAAAGGCAGAGGCTTATGCGTTACGCGCCTTAATGTATTTTAAGCTGATTAATATTTATGCAAGACCCTTTACAGATGATCCTTCCGCACCAGGTGTGCCGCTGATCTTACATTACGATCCTTATAATCTGCCGGTGCGTAGTTCAGTGCAGGAAGTATATACTCAAATCATAAGTGATTACAATACGGCACTAGCAGATGCAGGTGACTACTCATCTTCTGTTTATGTAAGCAAATATGCAATCGAAGGGTTACTGGCAAAAGCATATTTTTATATGAATGATATGCAGAAAGCAAAAGATGCTGCGACAGATGTAATTAACAACAGCGAGTTTACTTTAGTTAGCTTGAACGGTTACCGGTCATTTTGGAACAATTCTGCGCCGCGCACTGACGGAATAGAAACATTGTTTGAAGTTGACGCAGATGTAGTTAATAACAATGGTTTTGATGATATTGGCTCAATTTACGAAAATGGATACCAGGATATTTACGCCTCCATGCAACTATATAATTTATACAATGAAACTGATGTGAGAACTTCTGTTATGATTGAAGGAGAAACAAAAAATGGCGCAGCAGCAATCCTTGTAGATAAATATCCTAATTCTCAAAGTGATGACCGCGATAATCTGAAAGTAATGCGTTTATCTGAAGTCTATCTTATTGCAGCAGAAGCTTCGGCAAGATTAGGCAATGAAGCCGATGCTTTATTATATTTAAATAAACTAATGGCGCAACGCGATCCTTCACTAACTTATACCTCTTCCGGTAATCAGCTTATCAATGATATAATATTGGAAAGAAGAAAGGAACTGGCTTTTGAAGGCGACAGATTATACGATCTTAACCGGTTGATGCTGCCTGTTGAAAGAGCGGCTAATACCGGCTCACTGCCGCCGGGTGTTTTGTCAATCCCGTATTCTGACAGCAGGCGTATTTCTCCTATTCCTCAGGATGAAATTCAGGCAAATCCAAATTTAGCGGGTCAACAGAATCCCGGTTATTAGATAAAAATTAGAAATAGTCATTCCATATCTGTAATACATAAAAAGGATTTGAAACTTTTGCAAAAGAGGCTGTCTTAAAAACCGAGACAGCCTCTTTTTTATTTTTAATAACTCCAAAAATTTTTTTACAAACTCATTTTTAAGAATTATTTTGCCTGTCAAATAACCAAACTAATTCGATGAGAAAGCTGCTGCTTGCGGGTTTGTGCATCGCTGCGCTGAGTAGCGCCTACGCCCAAACTTATACAAACCCTGATACTACCCAGACCGCTGTTAAAGTTGATTCTGCCATTGTTGAAGAAGCGCAGGAAAGCGCGCTGGATAATATTCCCTCCCTTTCGTTAGACGACAATGATTTTA
Organism: Ilyomonas sp.; assembly: GCA_965219515.1. Taxonomy (GTDB): domain Bacteria; phylum Bacteroidota; class Bacteroidia; order Chitinophagales; family Chitinophagaceae; genus Ilyomonas. The sequence goes on along the minus strand of OZ244776.1, from coordinate 2,436,880 downwards.
ATGATGCCGGCAGCCGCAACATTTCTTCGCAGCTAACGGCAGGCAGAGACCCTTTTTATAACGCCGCTTCTTTCAGTTTCAGTCCCGCGCGTTTCCGGCTGAGGGGCTACGACGCCGATTTTTCGAGTGTATATATCAATGGTATTCAGATGGACAATCTCGACAACGGTTTCACGCCGTGGGGGTTATGGGGCGGACTGAATGATGTGTTCCGGAACCGCGATGTAAACTTCGGGATTCGGTACAATACATTCGCTTTCGGCGACATTAGCACCAATACCAATTTTGATGTTCGTGCCGGCAGGCAAAGAAAACAAACCAGCGTCAGCTATGCATTGTCCAACCGCAGTTACACGCATCGCGCTATTATCACGCATAGCACCGGCTTGTCAAAAAAAGGATGGGCGTTCACAGTATCGGGCAGTCTTCGGTATGCAGGAGAAGGTTATGTGCCGGGAACTTATTATAACAGCAAAAGCTGGTTTGTTGCCGCCGATAAAAAATTAGGGCAAAAGCAGATATTGTCGCTGATTGCCTTTGACGCGCCAGCCGAAAACGGCAGACAGGCAGCCGCCACGCAGGAAATGATGAGCCTGGCAGGAACGCATTATTACAATCCGTCGTGGGGCTATCAAAACGGTAAAAAGCGAAACGCAAACGTGGCAAAAACCAATCAGCCTGTTTTTATTATAACGCACGATTTCCGTATCACCAACAAAACCAATCTGGTAAGCTCTGTGTTGTATTCGTTTGGCGAGAGGTCTGTTTCGGGTCTCGACTGGTACAATGCCGCCGATCCGCGCCCCGACTATTATCGCTATTTGCCTGGTTTTTATGAAGCCAACGGCAACAATGCAACGGCGCAGCAGGTTAGAAATGAGTTGAGAGAAAATGAAGCCGCCAGGCAAATCAACTGGGATAATTTGTATAACGTAAACAGAGAGAACAATTCTGTTATTGAAAATGCGAATGGTGTTACGGGCAATACCATCAGCGGCAACCGCTCTTTTTATATGTTGGGAGAAAGAGTAACGCGCGTAAATCGTTTTGCAGCGAACGTAATTATCAACAGCCGTCTGGCCGAAAACATCGGACTCACAGGCGGCATCAGTTTTCAGTCAACCCGAAACAATTATTTTCAACGGGTAAACGATTTATTGGGCGGGCAGTTTTGGATAAACCTAAACCAGTTTGCACAGCGTTCTTTTCCCGGTAATCCCGATGCGTATCAAAACGATCTCAACCATCCGAACCGGATAGTAAGCAATGGCGGAAAATATGGTTATGATTATAACATTAACATCAACAAGCCGCTGGAATGGCTGCAGTTGGTTTTTACCTGTAAAAAGATTGATTTTTATGCCGCCGCCGAAGTATCGCAAACTAAATACTGGCGTTCGGGCAATGTGCGAAATGGGTTGTTCCCCGATCATTCTTTTGGTAAATCTGCTGTGAATATTTTTGATAATATCTCTGCCAAAGGCGGCATTACCTACAAACTAAACGGAAGAAATTATTTTTATGTAAACGGTGCTGTTGTTAGCCGGGCGCCATACTACGACAACGCATACATTTCCCCGCGCACACGCGATTTTACGCAGGATAATCTACGCAGCGAAACCATCAAAACCGCGGAAGGCGGCTATGTGTTAAACGCACCGAAAATTAAATTCCGGGCTACGGGATATTACACTTCCATGCTGCATGGCTTTAATGTAATGACATTTTATTATGATGAATACCAGGATTTTGTAAACTATGCGCTAAGCAATATTAACAGGTTGTATTTCGGTGGCGAATTTGGTGCGGAAATAAAGGTGGCGCGCAATATTTCTCTCAACGGCGCGGCTTCGGTTGGTCGTTATTATTACAATAGTCGCCAGCACGCGGTTGTAACGGTTGATAACACGGCGGAAACCATTGCCGAAGCCACCGTTTATTCTAAAAACTTCAGAATCGCGGGCACGCCGCAGGAAGCGTATAGTTTAGGCGCAATGTATCGTTCGCCAAAGTTTTGGTTTATAAGCCTAACGGGAAATTATTTCAACCGGGTGTGGCTTGATTTCAATCCGTTGCGCCGCACCTATGCCGCTACCGACGGCGTAAACGATCCCAACGACGAAAAGACGCGCGCTGTGTTAGCCCAGACGCGCTTACCGGCACAATATACCCTCGATTTTTTTGGTGGCTACTCATGGAAAGTTCCGCATACATACATTGGCGCCGGTAAACGTCCGCTTTACGTCGGCATGAATGCAGGCGTAAGTAATCTCATCAACAATAAAAACATAATCACCGGTGGCTACGAGCAATTGCGCTACGATTTTTCATCACCTGCCACACAAAATCTGCAAAAGTTTCCGCCCAAATATTATTATGGCTACGGTCTTAACTATTTTATCAGCCTTCAGCTTCGTTTCTAAAAATGAATTTCCTTCTTCCTTCCATCCATTCTTTCAATCAAAAATCATTATGAAAACAAAACAATCAAAACTTCTGTTTTTAACAGCCTTTGTAATGGCAATGTTTGTTGTCATTGTCGTTTCGTGCAATAAAAAATTTGATGCCCCGCCGGCTTATATTCCGCCTGATATTACGGCAACTACCAGTATTGAGGCATTGAAAGCGATGCACGTATTGGGACAGGTAGATTCCATTACGGCGGATATGATAATCGCCGGTGTTGTGATTGCCAACGATTCGAGCGGAAATTTTTATAAGCAGATTGTCTTGCAGGATTCTACCGGTGGTATTGCGGTACATATTGACGATTATAATTTATACGCTTCGTTTCCTATCGGACGAAAAGTGTATATAAAAATGAAAGGATTGTATATGGCGGAAGATGCCGGTCTCATCTATGTTGGCGGAACCCCGGATAACGGCGGCGCAGTTTCGGGCATTGCCAGCCGGTTAAAAGATCAGTATCTGGTTAAAGGGGAAACCAACATGCCGGCAGTACCTGCGATTGTAAGCATTGCCGATTTAAAAAGTAACCCGGCTAAATATATGTACATGCTGGTGCAGTTTGACAATTTTGAAGTAAAGGCAACAGACACAGCAAAGACTTATGCATACGCTTCGCCAACATCAAAAACCGATGCCAATATTATTGTGAAAGGTTGCAGTTCTAACGATACGATGATTATCAGAACGAGTGGATTTTCTTATTTCGCCAATGTAAATGTTCCCAACGGAAACGGAACGCTGACGGCGGTTTATGCCTATTATAAAAGTCCGTATAACAACCGCATTACGCCACAGGTTATTATTCGCGATACATCGGATGTTCAATTTATAAATCCGCGTTGTGATGGCGCCAAACCGCCTTCCGACGATGCGCCGCTCACTTCCATTAAAGCGATACGCGACTTATACAAAGGCAAAGACAGTAAGCTGGGTTTTTACAAAATTGGCGGTGTTGTTATTTCTGATGCGTTGAATAAAAATATTTCATCCGGCTCGGTGGTTTTGCAGGATGGCGATCGTGGCATTTCGGTTTATTTTGGCGGTACGGTTTCTTATAATATTGGTGATTCAATTGTGCTGGATATAACCGGCGACTCACTGATAAACTATCGGGGTTCGTTAGAAATTAAAACCATTTACGGAACTGCCAAACCAACACCTGTTGCTACCAATAAAACGGTTTTCCCGGTTGAAATCAACGTTCAGAATTTGAGTGCTGCTTTGTCGGATATCGAGTTTACCCTGATAAAAATCAAAAGCGCAACGGCTTCAGGCGCAGTTTCTTTCGGCGGCAATCAAAAACTGAGCGATGCAACCGGCGACATAACTTTATATACTTCAAACAGTGCATCGTTTGCTGCAAATGCATTGCCGTCCGACGCAAAAGACTGGATTGGTTACGGCAGTTTTTATGGCGCCACAAAACAGTTTCAGATACGAAATACGAATGATATAACGGAAGTAACCTCAGGCAGTAATAACACAGATACAACCATAATGCCTCAGACCGGCTCCGGTCTGTTTATATCCGAATATATTAAAGGATCTTCCGACAATAAGTATTTAGAAATTTACAACGGCGGTTCAGAACCGGCCGATCTTTCAAAATATGTGGTGAAGCTTTATGCCAACGGCGGCTCAACGGCGGACAGTCAGGCAATCTTAGATACGTTGTTCGGGGCTGCTACGTTACCCGCGGGCGGTATCATCGTTATACAAAATCCTAAGGCGGCGCTTTCTTTGCCTGCCGGCGTTACGGCGCACAGCTCTTCGGTTTGTAATTTTAATGGAGATGATGCCATCACCTTAGAAAAGGAAGGCGTTGTAACAGATATATTCGGCGTAGTAGGTATTGATCCGGGCACAAGCTGGACGATTGCCGGTAATACAAGCGGCGCGGTAGATCATTCTGTAAAAAGAAAAATATCGGTAACAACCGGAAATACAAACTGGGCATCATCTTCCGCCGGCGAATGGATTGTTGGTGCTAAGGATGATGCGTCTGGTTTGGGCATACGATAATAAAGGAAAGCCATTTGCCTAAGTGCAGAAAACTAAAACTATTTTCTGAAAGCTGATAGCTAAAGGCTCATAACTGATACCTTACAGCTCACACCTTAAACCTTCCTCACAAAGGCATTATTCTTGATATTTCAGGTGCATGATTTATGTAAAAAAATATGCTTCGCTGATTGTCCTGATGCTGCTATTTTCTCTTATGGCAACGGCGCAAAAACGATTGGTAAAAGGATATGTGCGCGATAGCATTACAGGCGTACCAATAGTAAATGCAATCATAACCAACGAATCAACAAAGAAGATGATAACGCCCGATCAAAACGGGTTTTTCAGCATTTCCGCTTCGCGTGGCGACCTGATTTTCATCAATGCGTTTAATTATAATTTTGACACGGTAAAAGCGATCAGCAATCTGGCTGATACCTTGCAAATTTCATTGATTCGGGTAAATGAAATATTGCCCGGTGTAACGGTAACCACGCAGGGTTATACGCGTTATCAGTTAGACAGTCTGCACCGCAGAGAAGAATTTGTAAGCGATATGGGCGGCATTGGCAAAATGCCGAAAATAAGTAAGGCGGATAATATGGGCGCAGGCATCGGAATTAATTTAGACGCTTTTGCCCGCAAGCGAACCAAAGACCGTAACGCAGCCTATTCCACGTTCAATTATCTTGAAAAACAGGCTTATATAGATTACCGCTTTTCTCCTCAGAAAATCTCGCAGATCAGCGGTTTGAAAGGCGATTCCTTAATTGGTTTTATGCGCAAATACACGCCTACCTACGACTGGCTTCGCCAACATCCGGCAGACGATGAAATTTTGTATTATGTGAATGATAAATTGAAAACGGATGGCGCAAAGCCATAAATTGTTTTATTGGACAGAGTCATCATTTCTATTATCTAAATCAGTTGGAATCTGGTATTCTTCCGTTACATTTTCTTGCGTAACCAAAACCGTTTTCACAGATTCCCGTTTAAAAAAAGTAAACAACGCCAGCACCGCAACAATGGCAAGCAGACCTACATAAACCGGATAGTTTTCATCTTCCATGCTTTTTTCCGTCAGTTTGCCCGACCGGCTTAACAGGTATAAACCTGTAACCACAACGGCATTGTTTAAGAAATGAGCCGAAACATTCAGCCAGATATTTTTACCATAATAAAAAATATAACCTAACAACAACCCCAAAAACATACGCGTTAGAAAACCGTAAAACGAAAAATGAGCCGCGCTGAAAAAAATACTTGTTATTAAAATGCCCCAAAACGCATTGCGAAATAACCCGATAAAAACCTGCTGCAAGGCACCGCGGAAAAACATCTCTTCAAACAACGCCGGAAGAAATGCGAGTATCACAAGCGCATAAATGTAATCGCCGAACGTTTTCATTTGCGCCATGCCCAACACCTGTTTTGTATATTCTGATTCAAGCTGTTTAAAATATTGCTCCAGACTTTTGGAAAGCGGTATCATTTCATTTAACTGCGAAATGGCGCTTTGCGCAAACAAGGCGGCGATAATCAATAATAAAACAATATAAAACTGCCTGGCAGTTGAATGGGTGGCAAAACCCAGATATTGCAAAGGTTTACGGTTGACGATGGCGGCAAAAGCAATGGCAGGCACGGCAAATAAAACCAGTGTACTTACTACCTGTATCAATCGGGCAGCCTGAACATTTTTCGGGTCAAGTATAGCTGAAGCTACGTTTTGCAAAGGCACATGCAGCATTATTTTTATGATAATAACTGAAAAGATGCCCGCTAACATAAATCCGGCTCCTAATAACCCCAATAATATTCCAAACTGCCCGACCGGACTAATGCCGCGCGAAGAATTGCCATACGCTGTACTCATAATTCTGTATGTAACTTTGCGAAGATAAATGGTAAGAACAAGGTATAGGAATTTAAGTCGGAACAAAACTGATGGTAACATAAATCATATCTCACTTTTTGCCTCTCACAATTATATACTACATAATGTAACAGAATTATGAACATTGGAAATATAACGCTGCCCAATTTTGCCCTGCTTCTTGCGCCGATGGAAGACGTCAGCGATCCACCGTTTCGGGCGGTGTGTAAAGCCAGCGGCGCCGATCTGATGTACACCGAATTTATCAGCAGCGAGGGACTGATTCGCGACGCCATCAAAAGCAGGCAAAAATTAGATATTTATGAAGAGGAGCGACCTGTTGGCATTCAGATTTTTGGCGGAGATGAAGATGCGATGGCAATGAGCGCACGCATTGTAGAAGCTGTAAATCCCGATCTGGTGGATATTAATTTTGGTTGCCCTGTAAAAAAAGTTGTCAGCAAAGGCGCGGGTGCTGCGGTACTTAAAGATGTTGACTTAATGGTTCGGCTTACCAAAGCGGTTGTAAAAAGCACCAACAAGCCGGTAACTGTAAAAACGCGTCTTGGCTGGGACGATGACTCAAAAAACATAGAAGAAGTGGCTTTGCGGTTGCAGGATGCCGGCATTCAGGCACTTGCCATACACGGACGTACCCGTGCGCAGATGTATAGGGGCGAAGCCGATTGGCGGTTGATAGCAGCCGTTAAAAATAATCCGCAGGTTCATATTCCTGTGTTTGGCAACGGAGACATTGATACGCCTCAAAAAGCATGGGAATATAAAAACCGGTATGGTGTGGACGGCATTATGATTGGTCGGGCTGCCATTGGTTATCCGTGGATTTTTAATGAAATCAAACATTATTTTGAAACCAGCGAAATGATGCCGCCACCAGCCATGCCGCAGCGTATTGAAGTCATTAAGCAGCATCTTCAGAAATCAGTAGCTTGGAAAGGCGAGGTACTCGGTGTGCTTGAAATGCGCAGGCATTATACCAATTATATTAAAGGTTATCCCCATATTAAAGAGTATCGTCAGAAATTGGTTCATCTGTCAACGGTATCAGAAATATATGAAGTGCTGGATGAAATTGAAAGCTATTATGCGCAGACAGAAGCTGTGGAAGCATAAGATGGCTAATATAAAAAAGAGTTACCACTACATATTAATCGTTGCGACCTTTTTTCACCTAAAGTTAACCAGGCTTTTTTTCACACAGCCATTACATTCACATCCTTGCTTTCCAGCTTTGAAATACCCATTAAGAACTCATCCGTTTTTCGCGCGCATTCTCTGCCCTCGCTGATAGCCCAAACCACAAGCGATTGACCTCTGCGCATATCGCCGCAGGCAAATATTTTAGCAATGTTTGTCTGATATTCTTTTTCTCCGGCTTTTACATTGCCGCGCTCGTCAAGTGCAACTTCCAGTTGTTCCAACAATCCTTTTCGCTGCGGATGAACAAAGCCCATTGCCAGCAAAGCCAGTTGGCAGGGAATGAGACGCTCGCTGCCCGGCACTTCAGATTGCTGAACAGGTTTGCCGTCGTAAGACAGTTTCCATTCCATATCAACAATTTTTAATGCAGCCAGGTTTCCGTTTTCATCGCCCACAAATTCTTTTGTGGCAATTGCCCAGTGGCGGCGGGCACCTTCCTCGTGTGATGAAGTGTGTTTCAACAACATTGGATAAGACGGCCAAGGCATGTGCTGCGTTCTGTCTGACGGCGGTTGCGGCATTAGCTCAAATTGTGTAACCGAAGCGGCGCCATGCCGGTTTGATGTGCCAACGCAATCGCTTCCGGTATCGCCACCGCCAATTACTACCACATGCTTGCCATCTGCTGTTACTTCTTTGTCCAGAATATTGCTTTCAAACAGCTTGTTATCAAATGGATTTTTGTTAGCTATCCGTTTGTTTTGCTGTTTTAAAAATTCCATCGCATAATGTACGCCGTTCAAATTGCGACCAGGGATTGACAAATTTCGCGGCACCGTACAACCACCTGCCAATACAATCGCGTGAGATTCGCGCAGCAAATCATTTAGTTTCACATTTACGCCCACGTTGGCATTGCACTTAAATACAACACCTTCTTCTTTCATCAGGTCAATACGCCGGTCAATGATTTTTTTTTCTAATTTGAAATCAGGAATGCCATAGCGAAGCAGGCCGCCCGGCATATCATCACGCTCAAAAACGGTTACGCTATGACCCGCGTAATTCAACTGTGCGGCCGCCGCCAGACCTGCCGGACCGGAACCGATAACGGCTATCTTTTTCCCGGTTCTTACATTGGGCTTGCGCGGTTTTACCAGGCCTTTTAAAAATGCAATTTCAATAATGTGCTTTTCTATTTCCTCAATGGTAATCGGCGGCTGGTTGATGCCAAGCACGCAGGCACTTTCGCAGGGAGCGGGGCAAATGCGACCCGTAAACTCAGGAAAATTATTGGTAGAAATAAGAATTTCGTACGCTTCTTCCCAGCTTTCGCGATAAACGGCATCGTTAAATTCGGGAATAATGTTGCCTAACGGGCAACCGTTGTGGCAAAACGGAACGCCGCAATCCATGCAGCGAGCAGCCTGCTGGTTTAGTTTTTCAGGCGCATAAGGATTCGCAAATTCCCGGTAATCGTTCAGGCGTTCCTGCACCGGGCGTTTGGCAGGCAATTCTCTGTCAAACTCTAAGAATCCGGTTGGTTTTCCCATAAAACAAGTATGTTATAATAATTTAATAAAAGAGTTTTTAAAAAAATTGATAACAAACTTCCCAGTAGAAGTCTTTTATCAGAAACCTTATTATTGGATCCGTCATTGTATTCACATCATACATCTATCGTACATCGTACAAAGAAGTATATCAAATTTTCCACTGTTACGTTAACTCTGCGGCTGTAGCTTCTTCTGTTCCATCGCTTTTTTATAATCAGTGGGATAGACCTTTACAAAATGAGACAACTGGTTTTCAAAATCGCTGAGCACAAAACGGGCAACCGTGCTTCCGGTAGAGTGATAATGTTTTTCAATCATAGACCGAAGCAATGCTGCATCTTCATCGGTTACGGCTTCTAACTGTACCATTTCTTTATTACACATCCCATGAAACTGCGAAGCCGTATCATAAACATAAGCAATGCCGCCGCTCATGCCTGCCGCAAAATTTCGGCCTGTGGCGCCAAGCACTATTACCCTGCCGCCGGTCATGTATTCGCAACCATGATCGCCAACGCCTTCTACCACTACGTTTGCGCCTGAATTGCGAACGCAGAAACGCTCGCCTGCTTTACCGCGAATAAAGGCTTCGCCTGCCGTTGCGCCATAAAAAGCTACGTTACCAATGATGATGTTTTCTTCCGGTGTAAACTTTACTTTTTTAGAAGGATAAACAATCAGTCTTGCGCCACTCAGTCCTTTGCCGAAATAATCATTGGCGCCGCCTTCCAGCTCAAGCGTAACGCCTTTGGTGTTAAAAGCGCCAAAGCTTTGCCCGGCGGTTCCGGTAAGTTTAAAATAAATGGTGTCGTCGGGCAAGCCATCTGCTTTATAACGCTTCGTAATTTCATTCGATAAAATGGTTCCGGCGGTGCGATCGGTATTTTTGATTGTAAATTCTGCCCGTACCGGTTCGCCTTTTTCCAAAGCCGGTTGCGCCGCTTCCAGAAATTTCCAGTCCAGCACATTTTCCAAACCATGATCCTGTTGTTCCGATTTATATAAAGTCATTTCATCAGACAAAGGATCTTTATACAACAAAGCCGACAAATTCAGTTTATTGAATTTCCAGTGTTTAATATTCTCTTTCACACGCAAAGCAGAAACTTGCCCCACCATTTCCTCAATGGTTCTAAAGCCAAGCTCAGCCATAATTTCCCGCAGCTCCTGCGTGATAAATTTAAACAGATTCACCACGTGATCGGCATCGCCGGTAAAGCGTTTGCGAAGCTCCGGATCCTGGGTTGCCACACCTACCGGGCAGGTATTCAAATGGCATTTGCGCATCATAATGCAACCTTCCACAATTAATGCAGCCGTAGCTACGCCCCATTCTTCAGCACCCAACAATGTTGCAATGGCAATATCGCGCCCGGTTTTCATTTGTCCGTCTGCCTGCACCGTAATGCGGCTGCGCAATTTGTTTTTTACCAGCGTCTGATGCGTTTCGGCCAAACCCAGTTCCCATGGCAAACCGGCATGTTTGACAGAAGAAATGGGCGACGCGCCCGTGCCGCCGTCAAATCCTGAAATCAAAACCACATCAGCTTTGGCTTTGGCCACGCCCGCGGCAATGGTTCCCACGCCGGCTTTTGAAACCAGCTTCACATTAATCCGGGCTGCACGGTTGGCATTTTTTAAATCGAAAATTAATTGCGCCAGGTCTTCTATCGAGTAAATGTCGTGATGCGGTGGCGGCGAAATGAGGCCGACACCCGGTGTGGAATGTCTCGTTTTACCAATCCATTCGTCCACTTTGTGACCCGGCAACTGGCCGCCTTCGCCCGGCTTCGCGCCCTGCGCCATTTTTATTTGCAGTTCATCGGCTTCCGATAAGTAATAACTGGTAACGCCAAAACGCGCAGAAGCAACCTGTTTGATTGCGGAGCGACGATAATCGCCGTTGTCCATTTTTTGATAACGCGTCTCATCTTCACCACCTTCCCCCGTGTTGCTTTTACCGCCAAGCCGGTTCATGGCGATGGCTAACGTGGTGTGCGCTTCCCAGGAAATGGAACCAAAACTCATGGCACCGGTCGCAAAGCGTTTATAGATGTTTTCGGCCTGTTCTACTTCATCAATGGAAATGGAAGGGCGGTTGGGAACAATGTCGAGTAAGCTGCGCAACGTAACTGCCTTTTCACTTTGGTCATTTACCAGCTTTGAATATTTTTTAAAGATGGCGTAATCATTCATCCTTGTGGAATATTGAAGCAGATGAATGGTTTGCGGATTGAACAAGTGAAACTCGCCCTTGCGTTTCCATTGATATACGCCGCCTTCGGTAAGCAAATGGGAATAATTGTCTTTTTTATTAAAGGCGAAATAATGTTTGGCTAACGCTTCTTTTGCCAGTTCATCCAAACCCAGACCTTCAATCCGGGATGTGGCGCCGGTAAAATAACGGTTTACCACCTCTTTATTAATGCCGATAATTTCAAAAATCTGTGCGCCCTGGTAAGACTGAAACGTTGAAATTCCCATCTTGGAAAACACTTTTAGCAAACCATCGCAAACCGATTTTATATAATTCTTTTTTAAATCTTCCACATCCGATTGCGTTCTTAACCTGCCGTTCAGCTTCATGTCGCGGATGGTAGATAAGGCGAGGTAAGGATTGATTGCCGTAACGCCAAACCCAATGAGACAAGCGAAATGATGCACTTCCCAAACGTCGCCTGCCTCTACCACCAAACCAACCTGGCCGCGTAAGCCTTTCCTGATTAAGTGATGATGAACGGCAGAAACGGCAAGCAAAGAAGGAATGGGAGCGTGGTCGCTGTCAATAGCGCGGTCAGAGAGTATCAGCACTTCAAAGCCATCGGCTACGGCATCGGACGCATACCGGCAAAGTCGGTCTAAGCCAGCCTGCAACGCACCTTTTTCACCGTTTGCACGAAAATAAGTCTGCAATGTTTTCGCCTGAAAAACGCCGGTATCAATGCTTCTTAATTTTTCAAGCTCATGGTTATTTAAGATCGGGTGTTTTAAAGCAACGCAATGACAGGCAAGCGGATCTTCCGACAAAAGGTTTCCATTGGTTCCTACAAACGTTGCGAGCGACATAATCATACGTTCCCGAATCGGGTCTATCGGCGGGTTGGTTACCTGCGCAAACAATTGTTTGAAATAGCTGCTCAGATGTTGCGGCTGATCGCTTAATACGGCGAGCGGCGTATCGGTTCCCATCGAGCCGATCGGTTCTTTGCCGTCAATTGCCATTGGCGAAATAAGCGTTTCCAAATCTTCGGTTGTGTAGCCAAATGCTTTTTGATACTTAAAAATCTGGTCGCTTTCCAGATGCGTAAAAGAAACCCTGGGCTCGGGCAATTCTTCCAGCCTGATTTTATATTTATTCAGCCATTCGCTGTACGGCTTTTGCGAGCAAATGGTTGATTTCAGTTCCTCATCACTGATAATTCTGCCTGCTTCCATATCTACTATAAACATTTTTCCCGGCTGCAGCCTGCCAAATTCTTTTACCATTTCAGGCGGTACGGGTAAAACACCGCTTTCCGATGCCATTATCACACGATCATCAGTCGTAACGCAATAACGGGATGGTCGTAAACCGTTTCTGTCTAATGTAGCTCCGATAATTTTTCCGTTTGTAAATGAGATGGATGCCGGTCCGTCCCAGGGTTCGGTAAGACAGGCGTGATACTCGTAAAACGCCTGTTTTGCGGCATCCATTTTATCGTTGCCATCCCAGGCTTCCGGTATCAGCATCATCATCACGTGCGGAAGAGAACGACCGCAAAGCGTAAGCAACTCAATCACATTGTCCAGACAGGCAGAATCTGATTGGCCGTCAAATACAACCGGCAGCAGCATATCCATTTCTTCTCTGGAAAAATAGGAAGAGACGAAGCTTTTTTCGCCGGTGCGCAGCCAGTTTAAATTGCCCTGAAGTGTGTTGATTTCGCCATTATGAGCAATGTAGCGAAACGGTTGTGCCAGATTCCAAGAAGGAAATGTATTGGTGGCAAAGCGCGAATGAATCAACCCGAAAGCCGATACAACGCGCTTATTACTTAAGTCGGGAAAATAAGTTCTTACCTGATCGCTGGTAAGCTGACCTTTATAAACTACCGTTTTATACGACAAAGATGCGATATAAAACCCCGTTGTCTGAATACGAACCGTGTTGTAAATGGTGTGCGAAGCATAATTGCGCAGCACAAACAATTTTCGCTCAAACGCATCTGCATCGGTAATATGATCGGGACAGGCGATAAATACCTGTTCCATTTCCGGCTCTACGCTTAATGCGGTAAAACCAATACCGTCCGGGTTTACCGGCACGCTACGGTATGTAAGGATTTCCAATCCCAGTTTGTCTGCGGCACGATTGAAAATATCGCGGCATTCTTCGCGCATCCGGATGTCCTTGGGAAAGAAAATAACGCCCACGCCATATCTGCCATACGAAGGAAGATGCACACCCTGCCTGACACATTCATCAAAGAAAAATTCATGAGGCATTTGCAGCATTAAACCGGCACCATCGCCGGTATTACTTTCGCATCCGCAAGCGCCGCGATGCGCCATATTCTCCAAAACGGTTAGCGCATCCGAAATAATACGATGCGATTTATTGCCCTTGATATTGGCAACGAACCCAATGCCGCAGGCGTCATGTTCAAACGCCGGATCGTATAAGCCCACACTTTTTTGCTGGTCAGCAACATTCATACAAAGCAATTTAAGACGTAAATAAAAAGGCAGGCAATGACATAAAAATAGTGAAAAAACGAAAACGGATGATGCCGTTCATATTATACTGTCCGGAAGAAAGAAACTAATTAAAAATGATGTTGCAACTATCTTTTGAGAAGAATAAAGAAAACGGTTGATTGCTTTGAAAACATCAATCAGAAAAAGGATTTGTGGTTTCATATTTAGAAATTTTTTAAAATTATGGATTGATGGGTATTGCAAACAAGGAATGCCTGATAAAAAAAACGATTAAACTTTAACCAATACATAGTGATACTTTTTGTTGGAAAAGCCGAAAACAATGCCGGAATTTTTTTTTCGTTTGTGAAAGAGGGAATCTTATCGCATTGAAATCCAGATTCGGCCGCCGGGATTGCCAATTGCAACAAGCATTAATCTTTTATCTTTACCCACATTTTTTGAGGATGAATAAAAAACGAATCGCCATATTCGGCTCTACGGGTTCAATAGGAACGCAGGCCTTGGAAGTAATAGAATCGCATCCTGATTTATTTAGTGTAGAAATACTTACCGCTCACACCAGTCATGAATTATTAATACAGCAGGCAAAAAAACACCAGCCCAACATTGTTGTAATTGCCGACGATAAGAAATATTTATTAGTAAAAGAAGCGCTGGCCAAAGAAAGTATTAAAGTGTTTGCAGGCGAGCAGTCTTTAAACGATGTAGCATCTTTAGATTGCTACGATTTAATGCTGGCTGCCATTGTTGGCTATGCTGGCTTACAATCTACCTTAAATGCAATAGATGCAGGCAAAACCATTGCGCTGGCAAACAAAGAAACGCTGGTGGTTGCGGGTGATATTGTAATGCACAAAGCATTTGAAAAAAAAGTGCCGGTAATACCTGTTGACAGCGAGCATTCCGCCATCTTTCAATGCCTCATCGGGGAGGGGAGAAACAAGATTGAAAAAATTGTTTTAACAGCCAGCGGCGGACCGTTTCGCGGAAAAAAACCAAACTATCTGGTTAATGTAAAGCGAGATCATGCGCTGCAGCATCCCAACTGGAGCATGGGCGCTAAAATTACCATTGATTCTGCCACGCTTATGAACAAAGGGCTTGAAATGATTGAGGCCAAATGGCTGTTTAACCTTGCGCCGAGTCAGGTAGAAGTGCTGGTGCATCCGCAAAGCATCATTCACAGCATGGTGCAGTTTGAAGATGGCAGTATCAAAGCGCAGATGGGTTTGCCCGATATGAAACTGCCCATCCAATATGCACTTTCGTTTCCGCGCCGCATCGAGAGCAAATTTCCGCGCTACGATTTTCGCAAACCATCGCAGCTTACGTTTGAAGAGCCGGATACAAAAACATTCCGCAACCTGTTACTTGCCATTGAAGCCCTGAATAAAGGCGGCAATATGCCCTGCATTTTAAATGCTGCCAACGAAATTGCCGTGTATGCGTTTCTCCGCAACCGCATTGGCTTTTTAGACATTCAGGAAGTGGTAGAACGCTCGATGACCCAGGTTGATTTTATAGAGCATCCTACGCTGGAAGAATATTTTTATACCGATGGCGAAACGCGCAATTATGCTGCTTCGATGATTCGGATGTAAAATGCAACATACAATAAGGATGATGAAAGAACAAGTCATCTAAAATTTCGCGTTTCAAAATTCGCCAGCCTAACTATTTCCTAAAACTTACCGATAGCATTCTGTGCAAGCGATTATAAAGTATTATTGCATTTGTATTAAGAAATATTTTACTGGTGTTAAACACATGCAACGTGTTTGGCATTTTTTTTTAAAACGACAAATAACAAGTTTGCATCTGTTTGTCATAACAGCAAACAGCATCGAATTTTACCCGATCAAATGACGACATTATTAGTTATCAACTGGAGCGTAGTGGGAATCAAAATTCTCCAGTTCATTCTTTCTTTTTCCATTCTGGTTACGCTTCACGAATTAGGACATTTTTTAACCGCACGCCTCTTTAAATGTCGCGTTGAGAAATTTTATCTTTTTTTCAATCCCTGGTTTTCACTCTGGAAAAAAAAGATCGGCGAAACCGAATACGGAATCGGCTGGGTGCCGTTTGGCGGCTATGTAAAAATCAGCGGCATGATAGACGAAAGCATGGACAAAGAGCAGATGAAGCAGCCGCCACAGCCATACGAATTTCGGGCAAAACCAGCCTGGCAGCGACTCATTATTATGACCGGCGGCGTAATTGTAAATGTGCTGTTAGCCATATTTCTTTTCATCGTTATCACCAACAAATGGGGCGAAGAATATTTGCCTGCGCAGAATGTAACCTGGGGCATTCATGCCGATTCTCTTGGCAGAAAAATCGGTTTGCAGGATGGTGATAAAATTGTTTCGGTTGACAATAAGCCGAACGATAACTTTTATGCGATTGCTGTTGACATTGTATTGGGTAAAACCAAATCGTTGCAGGTTGACAGAAACGGGCAGCGTTTACAGATTGCCATTCCTGATAGTTTGGTAAATGACCTGAACGCAAATAAAGCGGAAGGTTTCATAGAGGTTCGCTTTCCTGTTATCGTTGATTCGGTTGACAAAACAAAATCTCATTTTTTGCAAAACAGCTTGCAGAAAAATGATACGCTGATTGCTATTGACGGTAAGCATTTTACCTATTTTAACGAATTTGACAGTATTAAACAGGCATATAAAAACAAGCAGGTTGTGCTTACCGCTCTTCGTGGCAACGATACGGTAAATGTAACGGCTCAGTTAAGCGAAACCGCTGCCGTAGGTTTCCTGCCCGTTAGCAAAGCTTCGGATTTGTTTACTACTGTTGAACACAATTATTCATTTCTCGAATCAATTCCTATCGGTTTTAATAAGTGCTGGCAAACTTTGGGAAGATATATTTCCGGTTAAAGCAAATTTTTGCCGGTAAAGTAAAAGCAAGCGATAGCTTAGGTAGCGTTATCAGCATTGGGAATGCTTTCTCCGGCAATCTTGCCGACTGGCAGGGCTTCTGGACGCTGACAGCCATTTTTTCTATTATTCTTGCTTTTATGAATATTTTACCGATACCGGCGTTAGATGGCGGGCATGCGTTGTTTACCATTGCAGAAATGGTAACCGGGCGGAAGCCAAGTGACAAGTTTATGGAGTATGCGCAAATGGTTGGAATGATCTTATTGCTTACATTGATGGCGTATGCGCTCGGGCTCGATTTCTGGCGATATTTCTTTAAGTAACGATACATATTTATATATCATCATAATTATAAAAAAAGACCGCTGAAATAAGTTTCAGCGGTCTTTTTTTATGTAAAACTTACAATTTTTCTATCGAAATATTGCGAAACCAAACTTCATTGCCATGATCCTGCAAAGCGATATGCCCTTTGTGAAACGTTCCGAAACCGGGCATGTTTTTAAATTTGCTGCCCGCAATCAATTTCTTCCAGTTATCATCCCAAAGCGTGGTGGAAAGCGTGTGTTCGCCGTTTAAATAAAAATCAAGCTTGCCATTATCGCTTTTTACTTCTACGTCGTTCCATTCGCCGGCGGGTTTAACCGTTTCGGGCGAGCTGGTAATCAAATCGTATAAATCACCTGCGCGGTGCTTTATAATTTTTGCATCGGGATGTCCGTTGTTATCTAATACCTGCATCTCCATACCGGTATTCCAGGTTTCTTTGTATTTGGCAGTATCTTCCTGCGCAAAAAGAATGATTCCGCTGTTGCCGTTTTTAGCAATTTTCCATTCCAGTTTTAAATCAAAATTGCCATATTCATCATCCGTAACCAAATCTCCGCCGCCTTCTGATTGGTAACCTTCATTAGAAACGGGCTTCAGATGTATAGAACTGCTGTCAATACTCCACGCGCTGCCGGGTTTTTCTTTACCGTATGTATGCCAGCCGGCTAATGTTTTACCGTCAAACAACAAGTTATCATCCGATCCGGCTGCTGTGGAAGTTGTATCTTTTTCGGTGTTTAAAGAATCTGATGTTGTCATATCCGTGTTATTATTTCCGCAGGAAGTGATAACAAAAAGAAAAGCAGCCAAAGCTGCTTGTTGAATGATTTTCATTGTCAATCATTTTGTTTTTAGAAGAAGAACGTATTTTACCATTTGCTCGGCATCAGCTTCCGATACCTGCGCGTGCGGCGTCATTATCGCATTATTGGTTTCGCTGCCCCAGTTGTGCGGATCATCTGCACCAACACCGTTAATCACTCTGTGAGCCAGATAGGTAATTGCAGTATCCATACCTGCATATTTGTTCGCTACATCCTGATAAGAAGGTCCCACAAGTTTTTCGCTCACTTTATGGCACGTAAGGCAATCAGAATTTCCAATCAGGGCAAGCCCGTTTGCATAATCCGGATTATTGCTCAGGTCGCCGTTATCTGAGGTAGATGTATTGTCTGAAGACAATGTTGTTGTATCTGAGTCATTGCCCGACGAGCCATTGTTCCCGCAGGCTGCCAATATTGATGCAGCTAATAAAACCGATATGTATTTTTTCATATTTCTCCGATTGATTTTAAAAAGTAAAATGATTATACGCCAAGGCTCCAGCCGTTTTTGTAATCACGCTTTACAAACTGATTGGCAGTATCAAAATTTGTAATCCTCATATTCTCACCATCCCAAAGCAGTTTAATATAACGTCCCGGATAAGTAAATTCATTGTCCTTTCCTTCTGTTGCTTTGCGGATGTCGTAGCTGCGAATGGCAAGATTGCCCATTAATACAGATTCGGTAAGCGGACCGGCAACTTCAAAACGCGAGCTTAAATTGTTGGCTTCCTTACTTCCGTAGCCTGCCATGGCGGCTTCTACCCAGGCGGCATAATGGCCTTCGGCGCTGCCGGGTACACGTGCTATGGTTTGCGGCACTTTGTTTTCTGCCGTTTTACTGGTTGGCAGCAACTGCGGATTTACGCCATACGTGCCGCACATCATTTTACCTTTTGTACCAACGAAAATTACACCATTGCCGCCATCGCCCATCATTTCGTCGGAACCCAATTCTGTAGGGCGTTCGGGTTGTATGCCGCCATCCATCCAATGCAGAACCATATCCGGCTTATTGTCTTTTCCTTTAAATGTAAGAATGGTATGCGAAGCCGTAGGACCGCTGTCGGGATAATAAGCTCTTGTCCAGTTGGCAATATAGCGGGTAGCTACGCTGCATTCGGCAGATACCGGATATCCCAGATCGAGCACCTGAAACGGCGGGGCGATAATATGGCAACCCATATCGCCCAGTGCGCCGGTGCCATAATCCCACCAGCCGCGCCAGTTAAACGGAATCAGATTGTCAACAAATTCTTTTTTTGGTGCAGTGCCCTGCCATAAATCCCAGTCGAGACCCTTTGGCACTTCTGCTTTTTTATCCGGCCAGGCAATGCCTTGCGGCCAAACAGGACGATCGGTATAACAATATATTTCCGTAACATCGCCGATAACGCCTGCTTTATACCAGTCAATTAACTGACGCACGCCATCGCCGGAGGCGCCCTGATTGCCCATTTGCGATACTACTTTATAACGTTTGGCAGCCTCCGTAAGCATTCGTGTCTCATAAATATCGTGCGTCATTGGTTTTTGCACATACACATGCTTGCCAAGCTGCATGGCTGCCATTGCGGCAACGGCATGGGTATGATCGGGCGTGGAAACCGAAACGGCATCAAAATTCTTTGCCTCTTTATCCAGCATTTCCCGAAAATCTTTGTAATATTTTGCCTGTGGAAATTTAGCAACGCTCTTAGCCGCCTGCCGGTCGTCCACATCACACAAATAAGCAATGTTGGCTTTTCCACTGGCAAAAAAATGATTGATGTCATCGCCGCCTTTGCCGCCGACTCCGATTGCTGCGATGGTTAGCTTATCGCTTGGCGCAATAAAGCCAGCGCCACCTAATACATGACGCGGCACAATATAAAAACCGGCCAATGCGGTGGCTCCGTTTTTCAAAAAATGACGCCGCGAATTGTTTGCTTTGTTTTGTTCTTTTTGATTTTCTTGATTTTCTTCCATATATGTGTTCGTTAGTGATAAAGCATAATAATAAATAAAACAGTATACTGTTACAAAAAGAATGCTTTTTTGTAAAACATTTGTCATTTAAAAAAAATAATTGCGAACAATTTATCGAATTTAAACAACATGTTATGGTAAGATGTAAAATTGATAGGTAACCAATGCAAACCTGACGTTTCATTTTCTTTTAATACTTAATAAAACTGATATCATGCAGCACTTATTAACAGAAACAAAACGTATAGCAATGTTTGTTATCTTATTTCATGCACGCTCTTGCATCAATCATTTTATAATCGTCATTCAAACAGTAAAGTTGACAAATGGTTGTGCAATGAATGAATTAATTTTGGCATCCCAAAAAGTTTTATGAGTAAACACGCGTATGTTTTTCCGGGTCAGGGAAGTCAGTTTTCGGGAATGGGTAAATCGTTGTATGAAAGCGAAGAAAGAGCAAAAGAAATGTTTGAACAAGCCAATGATATCTTAGGTTTTCGCATCAGCGATATTATGTTTGGCGGAACAGATGAAAACCTGAAGCAAACGGAGGTAACGCAACCTGCCATTTTTATCCACTCCGTTGTTTCTTATGCTATGTTGCAAAATGCACAACCCGATATGGTGGCCGGTCATTCGCTGGGCGAATTTTCTGCTTTGGTAGCAAATAAAGCATTGTCTTTTGAAGATGGGCTAAAGCTGGTGAGCATTCGTGCAAAAGCCATGCAAAAAGCTTGCGAAACTGCGCCTTCAACGATGGCGGCTGTGCTGGCGATGGAAGATGGAAAAATAGAAGCGATATGCGATGGCGTTGCGCAGGAAACAGGCGAAATAGTAGTGGCTGCCAACTATAATTGTCCGGGTCAGCTTGTTATCAGCGGTTCGGTAAAAGGCGTTACGGAAGCCTGCGAAAAACTAAAAGCCGCCGGTGCAAAGCGGGCTTTGTTATTGCCGGTTGGCGGTGCTTTTCACAGCCCGTTTATGGAACCTGCAAAACAGGAATTGACCAGTGCAATTGAAGCTGCCGGTTTTGTAACGCCGGTTTGCCCGGTTTATCAGAATGTTACGGCCAAGCCGGCCACCGATGCCGCGGATATAAAGAAGAATCTGATTAATCAGCTAACCGGTGCCGTTCGCTGGACGCAAAGTGTGCAGGCGATGATTGCCGACGGCGCAACCGTTTTTACGGAAGTTGGTCCGGGTAAAGTATTGCAGGGATTGATCAGTAAAATTGATAAGAACGTTACGGTAAATCAGGGTTAGAAACAGCGATATTTATTTAGTATGAAGATTACCATTGCTGCGGCTACAAAATTTGAATTGAATAAAGAGTTGCTGCAACATGAATTGCATAATATTCAGTTTTTATATACCGGCGCAAGTATATTATTATCCGCCGTAAACCTTACGCAGCATGTGCTTCAGCAAAAACCAGATCTGGTGATACAGGCTGGTATAGCCGGTAGCTTTCACAACAAATTTTTATTGGGTGATATAGTTGCAGTTGAAAGAGATTGTGTAGGTGATACCGGTGTTTGGGAGCATCATGTATGGAATGATTTGTTTGATCTGAATTTATTAAAGCCAGATGATTTTCCTTTCCAAAAAAAAAGTTTGGTAAACGATAGAATTGATCATTGGAATGTTTTGAATCTGCCCGTTGTAACGGGCGTTACGGTGAATGAAATTACAACAGACGCTAACAAATGCAACGCAATGATTACAAAATATAATGCAGACATAGAAACGATGGAAGGCGCTTCGCTGCATTATGTTTGCAGGTTGTTTGATATTCCTTTTATACAAATACGAGGCATTTCGAATTATATTGGAGAGCGTGATAAAAGTCGGTGGAAAATGAAAGAAGCGGTAACAAAGGTGAACGAAGCGGTACAAAAAATGCTGATTGCTTTTGCTGACAGATGATTAAAGACCGTTGACAAATTAAATTGAAACCATGGAATTACAATTGGGGTTTAGTCCCTGCCCGAACGATACGTTTATTTTTGATGCTTTGGTAAATAAAAAAATTGATACGCATGGCATTGATTTTATAATTCGGTTGGAAGACGTGCAAACGCTTAATAACCTGGCAAGGCAAAGCGTTCCGGATGTTTCTAAAATCAGTTACGGCGTGCTGCCACTAGTCTTGAATGAATACATCGTACTCAACAGCGGCGGAGCGTTAGGCGTTGGCGTTGGTCCGCTGCTCATTGCAAAAAAAAACATAGCCGATATTCAGGATAAAGATTTCAGAGTAGCCATTCCCGGTAATAATACAACGGCGCACATGCTGTTTTCGATGGCGTTTCCGCATATCCATCGCAAAAATTTTCTGGTGTTCAACCAAATTGAAGATGCGGTGCTGGATGATGTAGTTGATGCTGGTGTTATCATTCATGAAAACCGGTTTACTTATATGCAGCGTGGTCTTGTAAAACTGATGGATTTGGGCGAATATTGGGAAGAAAATACCGGCGTTGCCATTCCGCTCGGCGGCATTGTAATGCGGCGTTCTCTGGGCGAAGAACTGATAAGTAAGGTAGATAATCTGATTAAGCAAAGCGTAGAATATTCATATCAGTACCACCATGAAAAACTATCGCCTTACGTAAAGCAACATGCGCAGGAAATGAGTGAAGATGTGATGCGACAGCATATTAATTTATATGTAAATGAATATTCGATTGCCTTGGGAAACAAAGGCAAATATGCCGTTGCCAAATTGTTGGAAGTGTACGACGCGGTTAACCCCGTTGAAGCATCTTATATGGAAGTGTTTGCGTAGAAGCTGGCAGCTTTTAGCTGTCAGTATTCAGCTAAACTATAAATATTTAAATGTTTGAAATTAGATTGAAAAGATAGAAAAGCTGAAGGCTTATTGCTGACAACTGAAAGCTACTTCACCGCCTCGCGATATACTTTTAAAGCGCGTTCGCGCGCAACCGTATGTTCAATCATCGGATTGTAATCAGCGCTTTTATATTCGGGAACCCATTGTCTGACATAACTAAAATCTTTATCGAATTTTTTCTGCTGCGCTTCAGGATTGAACACCCGAAAATAAGGCGAAGGGTCGGCGCCTGTGCCCGCACTCCATTGCCAGCCACCATTGTTGTTGGCATAGTCATAGTCAAGTAATTTCTTTGCAAAATAGGCTTCGCCCCAGCGCCAATCTATCAATAAATGTTTACTTAAAAAAGAAGCTGTAATCATGCGAACGCGGTTGTGCATATACCCGATTGTGTTCAACTGTCTCATGCCTGCATCAACAATCGGAAAGCCGGTATTGCCATCGCACCAGCGTTGAAATTCGTCTTCATTATTAAGCCATTTTATATTGTCAAACTTAGGCTTGAACGCTTTTTCATTTCGTACCAGATCGCTTTGCCATAATATCATCTGGTAGAAATCGCGCCAGATTAATTCATTTAAAAATACCTTGTTGTTCTCCTTTGCAAAAGCTGCCAGACGGCGAATGCTAATGGTGCCGAAACGAAGATGAACGCCAAGTCTTGATGTTCCGTCAATGCCCGGAATATCGCGGGTTTTATCATAGTTTTTAATAACGCTTTTATCAAATTCTTTCGATGGAAATTCTTCACCGACTGCTTCAAACCCCATGCTATTTAATGTTGGAAATGCAACCGGTTGCTGTTTATAAAAGTGTTCGGAATATTTTTCGGTCGGGTAGCTTTTTAAATAAAAATCATTCACTGTACTCAGCCAGAGCCTGCTATATGGCGTGAATACAGCATAAGGCTCGCCATTGTTTTTAATAATTTCATTTTTTGAAAAAATAACCTGGTCTTTGTACATCTTCATATCTGCGTGATGTGTTTGCAAAAGGTTGCAAATCTGATCATCGCGATCTATGGCATATTGCTCATAATCTTCATTGGCAAAAACAATTTTTATGGCATATTTCTCAAGCAGCTTTGTAAATACGTCTTCGGGTTTTCCATAATACACTTCCAGGCTGCTGTTCCTTTTTTTTAAAACGGATTGCATGTCTTGCAAAGCGTTGTATATAAACGCTATCCGCCGGTCTTTTTTTTCTTCCAGGTCATCTAAAATATTTTTATCAAAAATAAAAAGAGGCACTATCTCATTACCGCTTTTTAAAGCATGGTATAACGCTGCATTGTCTTCCAAACGCAGGTCTCTGCGAAACCACATAATACTAACTTCAGGCTTGTTTTTCATTTGCTTTTCAGTAGAGGCGTGATAAATGTTTCGTATAAATATTCCGATGTATCGTTTATATAAAGTTTATGGCTGCATTGCTTTATCCATTGTATATGCCAGCCTGCGTTGGTAAGAAATATTTCATCAGCCTGCGTTACATCGTCAATGGTAACTTGTGTTTCCTGATGCTTTAGATTTTCTTTCTTCATACAATCCAATAAATATTGCCTGGTTACGCCTGCAATACAACCTTCTGTAAGAGCCGGTGTATTAATGGTGCCTTCTTTTACAACAAAAATATTCGATGTTGTGGCTTCTGAAATTCGGTTATAACAATTCATAAGTAAAGCATCATCAAAATGATTTTTTTTACTCCACAAGACAGCCATCAAATAAGGCAGACAATTGTTGCTTTTAATATGCGAAAAGGCATCGGCCGTTTTGCGGGATTGTGTATATATATCAAGAATCAAACCTTGCTTGTTATAATAAGGAAACGTTTGTAACAACCAGCTTTGTATGATGTAGTTTGGCTGATTATTTTCAACATCGTACAAGCCGCCATCGCCACGGAAGATGGTAATTCTGATGCGGCATAAATGAGGCTGATTGTTTTTTTTAACCAATAATTTTATTTGATGTAATAAATAATCTTTTGTAAAAAAATCAGGTTTCTCAAATTGCATAACCCGTAAAGATGAAAACAATCGTTCAAAATGTAAATCCTGAAAAATGATATTGCCATCAATCAGTTTCATGGTTTCAAAAAAGCCGTCGCCATAGCGAAACGAGCGGTTGCTGGCAGAGATAATCTTTTCATCTGAAAAATATAATTTGCCATTATAATTGATATAATCTGAGAGTTGCATTTATGCTGATGAAAATATATAATTTCTTATTACCCCCTATCTTTATTTCTTATGTACATCAATGATATTATTCGAACGTTGGAAAATTATGCGCCGTTATCTTATCAGGAAAGCTACGATAATGCGGGGCTGCTTACCGGCGATGCTGGTTGGAACTGTACCGGTATTATTATCTCGTTAGATGCAACGGAAGAAACAGTAAAAGAAGCCATTGATAACAACTGCAATCTTATTGTAGCGCATCATTCTGTTATTTTTAGCGGGCTAAAAAAAATTACGGGTAAAAATTATGTTGAGCGAACCATTATCGCTGCCATCAAAAATAACATTGCCATTTATGCCATTCATACCAATCTTGATAATGTAGATAACGGCGTAAGTAAACGTATGGCTAACGTGTTGGGATTACACCATTGCAAAGTGCTGGAACCAAAAACCGGACTGCTGAAAAAGCTATGCACGTATGTGCCTGTTGATGATGCTGAAAAAGTACGAAGCGCTTTGTTTGATGCCGGTGCAGGAAATATTGGTAATTACAATGAATGCAGCTTCAATGCGCATGGCGTTGGTACTTACAAGCCGCAGGAAGGAACAAAACCTTACATTGGCGAGCAAGGCAAACGCGCCGAAACAAAGGAAATAAAAATGGAAGTTATTTTTCCTGTTTACAAAGAGCACCAGATAATAACAGCCCTGTTAAACGCCCATCCTTACGAAGAAGCGGCTTATGATATTATCTCTCTTTCCAATGAATCTCAACAAGTTGGCAGCGGTATGATTGGCGAACTGCCGGAAGCAATGAGCGAAACCGATTTTATGAAACATCTTAAACTGAAGTTTCATTTATCCGTAATAAAACACACAAAATTCTTACAGCGAAATGTTAAAAAAATTGCGCTCTGCGGCGGTTCGGGTTTCTTTTTATTACGAAAAGCCATTGCCGGAAAAGCTGATGTTTATATTACTTCCGATATAAAATATCATGAATTTTTTGATGCGGATAATAAAATTCTTCTTACTGACATCGGGCATTGGGAAAGCGAGCAATTTACCATAGCGTTATTATATGATATTTTACGCTCTGAATTTCCTAACTTTGCCGTCCTCAAAACCGGAGTGAGCACAAATCCGGTTCGCTATTTTTTGTGAAACGGAAACGTGAGAATTTATATGGTAAATACAGACATTATTCTTACATCTTATATTTCACTTCTCAAAAAAATTATATTTTAAATATTACATACAAATATGCCCGCAGTTAAAGAGTATTCGGTAGAAGAAAAATTGTCTTTGCTGATAAAATTGCAAAAAATAGATTCCAAGCTCGATCAGATTCAAATTTTAAAAGGCGAACTTCCGATGGAAGTAAGCGATTTGGAAGATGAAATTCAGGGTTTAACCAGCAGAAAAAATCGCATTGAAGAAGAAATCAATGGCATCAACGATTTTATCGAACAAAAACGAAGCGCCATTAAAGAAGCTGGCGAACTGGTAAAAAAATATGAAAAGCAAAGCGAATCGGTAAAAAATAACCGCGAATTTGAAGCTATCAATAAAGAGGTTGAGATGCAGCAACTGGAAGGTAAATTAGCCGAAAAACACATACGTGATGCCAATGAAGAGCTTATTGAAAAAGCAAGGCAGTTAGAATTTGCCAACAAGCAAATAGATAATAAAGACACGTTGCTGAACAATAAGAAAAGCGATCTGCAAAAGATTATTACGGAAACAGAAAAAGAGGAAATGCATTATAACGGTCTGGCAAAAGACGCCCGCAAAGGCATAGATGAAAGATTGTTGTACTCCTACGATCGCATTCGCAACAGCTACCGCAATGGGCTGGCTGTGGTGCCGGTTGACCGTGATGCCTGCGGAGGTTGCTACAATGCTATTCCGCCGCAAAAGCAAAGCGAGATTAAGCAGCGTAAAAAAGTTATGGTTTGCGAAAATTGCGGTCGTATTCTGGTAGATGATGATCTGAACAACGTGGTTGAAGCTTCATAATATTAAATGTAAGTTTTATGAATAAAGGGTGCGTAACTGCACCCTTTGTTTTTATGGGATGATGATATGAGAAAGGGATTTTTTTGTTTCGCTTTTACGCTGATTGCTTTATCTTCTTTTGCGAAAAGAACATACATTTTCGATGCTGCCTGCACCCGCGCTTATCAGGATGTTACCAGCCTGAAAATATACAGTGCACAGCAATGGATAAACAAAGCCAGACAGCAAAACCCCGGCAATCTGATTCCTGATTTATTAGAAGGCTACATCGATTTTTTTGTGCTTTTTTTTAATGAAGATGCCGCCGAATACAAAGCCCGTAAAGAAAATATAGAAACCAGGATAAATCATTTAAAAGACGGTGATGAAAAGTCTCCTTATTATAAATATTGCCTTTCCGTAGCGTATTTGCAAAAGGCGATGATCGCCATCAAATTCAATGAACGGTTTGCCGCATTTTTCGCTTTTAAAAAAGCGTTTTCTTATATCAAAGACAACCGCAAATCTTTTCCCGGTTTTATGCCCGACGATATGATTTATGCTCCCATGCAGGTGCTGGCAGGTTTGATACCCGACGGGTATAAAGGTATGGCGGGTTTTCTTGGTATTAAAGGTTCAGTAAACAAAGGGATGCAGCTTATGCGCAGCTTTGTTTACAGCAATAATGCCGAAGCAAGGTTTTTCTTCAATGAGGCTGCTTTCTATTATTGTTATCTTTTGTTTTATGTACAAAATCAACCCGAAGAAGCATTTGCCTTCATCAAACAAAAAAACCTTGATGTTGTTAACAATCATCTTTTTGCATATATGACGGCGAATCTTGCCATTAACAGCAAGAAAGCCGATTATTCAAAACAAATCATTCTCAACCGCAATCGTTCACCCGACTATCTTGAGATTCCGATGTGGAATTATGAGTTGGCGTTTATCAAGCTCGATCATCTTGAACTCTCAGATGCCGCAACGTATTTCGAGACCTTTCTTCGCACGTTTAAAGGAAATTTTTATGTAAAAGATGCTTATCAAAAACTAAGCTGGTGCTATTATCTGCAAGGCAATACAGAATCCGCAGAAAAGGCAAGGCAGCAATTATTAAAAAAAGGAAACTTAATTTCAGATGCCGATAAACAGGCTTACCGCGATGCAAAATCGGGTGCCTATCCAAACCCGTTATTATTAAAGGCGCGTCTGCTAAGCGATGGCGGCTATTATAGCGAAGCGCTGCAACTACTTGCCGGAAAAACCTCAGCCGATTTTTCAACGCCTGAAGAAAAATTAGAATTCGATTACCGGGTTGCGCGCATTTATGATGATCTTGACCGGAAAGAAGAAGCGGTTCAGGCTTACAATACCGTTATTGTATTGGGTAAAACCAGCAAAGCATATTTTGCTTCCCGTGCGGCGTTGCAGGCAGGCGGCATATTTGAAAAAAAAGGAAATAAACAACAGGCAATTAAGTATTATCAAATGTGTCTGGATATGGATAGTCATGATTATAAAGACTCCATTGATCAGAAAGCCAAAGCCGGGATTGCGAGATGCAAAGGCGAATGAGCCTGCAGGACAAAGGAAATTGTGTAAATTTGTAGAACAAGAATATGAAAGCGAAATACATAAATCCTTATACCGATTTCGGGTTTAAGAAAATATTCGGGGAAGAAGCCAGCAAACCATTGCTGATTGATTTTTTAAATTCGCTTTTGCCTGAACACAACCGGATAGCAGATCTTACCTTCAAAAATACGGAGCAGTTGGGACAAACAGAACTTGACAGAAAAGTTATTTATGATATTTATTGCGAAAGCCAAAAAGGGGAGAAATTTATTGTTGAACTTCAAAAAGCAAGACAAAACTATTTCAGGGAAAGAACAATTTACTATTCTACTTTCCCCATTCGCGAGCAGGCAGAAAAGGGAAACTGGAACTATAATCTGAAAGCCGTTTATTGCATTGGCATTCTCGACTTTACGTTTGATGATTATGAGACGGAGCCCGAAAGGCACGAAGTGGTTCATACCATTAAACTGAAAAATCAGAGCGGAAAAGTGTTTTACGATAAGCTTACTTACATTTATCTTGAAATGCCCAATTTCAATAAGACGGAGACAGAATTAGCAACAAGATTAGACAAATGGTTATATTTTATTAAAAATCTGGAAGACTTTCAAACCATCCCGTCAATCTTCAAAGATGAAATTTTTGTACAAGCCTTTGAAAAAGCAGAAATCGCAAGCTTCAGACAAAGTGAATTGGATAGCTATGAAGCTAGCCTGAAAGTTTTCAGAGATAACAAAGCGGTTTTTGATTATGCAAAGCAATCTGCTTATGATGAGGGCAGAGCTTCAGGAATATCGGATGGCATTAAAGAAGGCATTAAAGAAGGCATTAAAGAAGGCATTAAAGAAGGCATTAAAGAAGGCATTAAAGAAGGCATTAAAGAAGGCATTAAAGAGGGGCAGGCAAGGGTTGCAAAATCGTTAAAAGAAATAGGCATTTCTATCGACATTATTAGTAAAACGACAGGACTTACAATAGATGAAATAGATAACCTGTAAGCATCTTTTTTAAGGCATGATTGCCGGTATCCAAGGCAAATAAATTTTCATTTTTTTATCCTTACCAAAGTCTGGTACGGTACAACTGTTAAAAAATTACATGTCTATATGTGCCTGCAATTAGCGTATGTGGTTTGTATTTGTTTGCGATTAGTTGAATACCAATTTTCAATATGACTCGCAATGCAAAGGCTTATCGTTTTTCTTCACTCACCAAACTCTCGTACCTTTACATCCGTTTTTTATATATAATAATTATGAAAGCACAGAATGTTTTGGAACTGATTGGAAATACACCTCATGTGCGTGTCACTAAATTGTTTCCAGGTAATATAGAAGTATGGACAAAGCTGGAACGGGCGAATCCGGGCGGCAGTATTAAAGATCGTATTGCGCTTGCTATGGTTGAAGATGCCGAGCAAAAAGGCATTCTCACCAAAGACAGCACCATCATAGAACCGACTTCAGGTAACACAGGCATTGGCCTGGCTTTGGTGGCGGCTGTAAAAGGGTATAAATTAATTCTTGTTATGCCTGAAAGCATGAGCATAGAGCGTAGAAAACTAATGAGTGCTTACGGTGCATCATTCGAATTAACGCCGCGGGAAAAAGGTATGAAAGGAGCAATAGAAAAAGCGAAAGAAATGGTGGAATCTACAACCGGCGCATGGATGCCGCAACAGTTTGATAACCCTGCCAATATTGAAATACATATTAAAACAACCGCCGAAGAAATTCTGGCCGATTTTCCGGAAGGTTTTGATTATCTTATTACCGGCGTTGGAACCGGCGGGCATATTACCGGCGTGGGCAGAGTTTTAAAGCAACACTTTCCCGATATAAAAATCTTTGCGGTAGAGCCAGAACTCTCGCCTGTTATCAGTGGCGGCGCGCCCGGTCCGCATCCCATTCAGGGTATTGGCGCTGGTTTTATTCCTGCCAACTTAGATACCTCTGTTCTTGACGGTGTCATACAGGTGAATAAAGATGAAGCATTCGCTTACACAAAACGAGCTGCCATGGAAGAAGGCATTTTTGGCGGCATTTCAAGTGGCGCCACTTTAGCTGCCCTGGCAAAAAAACTTCCCGAAATAAAAGAAGGCAGTCGCATTTTATTGTTTAACTACGATACCGGCGAGCGATATTTGAGCATCGAAGGATTGTATTAATCAGGTGTTGGGTTTGGGGTTTAAGGTTTATATGCCATCATAAATGAATATTGTCTTCTCTTTTCACCTCATACCTCAAGCCTTATACTTCATAGCATTTTATTATGGAAAACGGAACAGTAGAAAAAGTACAGTGTTTAATAATAGGGTCTGGTCCTGCGGGTTATACAGCAGCTATTTATGCTGCCCGCGCCAATCTGAAACCGGTCTTATACCAAGGTATTCAGCCCGGCGGACAATTAACTATTACTACTGAAGTTGAAAATTATCCGGGTTATGCCGAAGGTATTCAGGGACCCGAAATGATGATTCATTTTGAGAAGCAGGCTAAGCGCATGGGTGCTGACATCCGGTATGGACTGGCAACAAAAATTGACTTCTGCAACGGTATGCACAAAGTAGAAATTGACGAGAACAAGTGGATAGAAGCTAACGCCGTTATTGTTTCTACCGGCGCGTCTGCCAAATGGCTGAACATTGAAAGCGAGCAGCGCCTGAACGGTTATGGCGTTAGTGCCTGCGCCGTATGCGATGGTTTCTTTTTTCGCGGTAAAGAAGTGGCCATTGTAGGTGCCGGCGATACTGCCTGCGAAGAGGCTTTATATTTATCCAATCTGGCTACTACTGTACACATGATTGTTCGCAAAGGCGAAAACGGAATGCGCGCCAGTAAAATCATGCAGGATCGTGTGAAAAATACGAAAAACATCAAAATCTACTGGAACACCGAAACGGATGAAATTTTGGGAGAAAAAAAAGTAGAAGCTGTGCGTATTAAAAATACAACGTCCGGCGAGATGCAAACCATTCCCATCAGCGCATTCTTTGTCGCCATCGGTCATCATCCCAACAGCGACATCTTTAAAAATATTTTACATACCGATGAGGCCGGTTATATTCAAACCATTCCCGGTAGCGCCAAAACCAATGTGGAAGGCGTTTTTGCCGCCGGTGATGTGCAGGATAAAATTTATCGTCAGGCGGTTACCGCAGCGGGCAGCGGTTGCATGGCGGCGTTAGACGCTGAGCGTTATCTGGGCGAAAAAGGACTTATCTGAAAAGCATTTTTTCTTATGCCAAAACAATCATACGCTGGCAAGAAAAAGGATGTTCTGATATTACGGGCGTCTGAATTACTTTCGAGACGTTGGGAGTGCGACGCTCCGTTCAGGTTTTTGAATCCTGATTAACGACTGCAATACACATTATCATTCATAAAAAACGATTTTATAATTTGTCTTCATGAAACACATCACACTGCTATTTTTCATTGCTGTTTTTTGTATTCAATGCCAATCGCAAACCATAACGGAAACTTCATTTTCGTCAAAAACAAAACATAGCCTTGATAGCCTGTTGCAACAAGCGACAGACAGCGACTGGGTTGCAGGTGCGGTCGGTTATATCTGGCAGAACGGTAAAGTTGTTTATAACAAAGCCGTTGGCTATGCCAACATTGCGGCCGGCAAGCCAATGAAAACAGATGACATTTTTCGCATCGCTTCGCAAACCAAAGCCATTACCAGCGTTGCCGTTATGATGTTGTACGACGAGGGTAAAATTAAACTCACCGATCCTGTTTCTAAATTCATTCCCGGTTTCGCTCACCCGAAAGTGGTAAACACATTCAATGCGGCAGACAGTTCTTATACAACCGTTCCGGCTAAAAGAGAAATTACCATAAAAAATTTATTAACCCATACATCTGGTATTGATTACGCAGGCATCGGCGCAGAAGAAATGAAAGCCATTTATGCCAAAGCAGGCTTGGCGCCCGGGTTTGGCAGCGATACCATGCACTTACAAAATATGGTGAATCTGTTGGCGGTTCAACCATTGATTAATCAGCCGGGCGAAAAATTCACCTATAGTTTAAGCGTAGATGTATTAGGCAGAGTGGTTGAAATTGTATCGGGAATGCCATTGGATGAGTTTTTCAGAAACCGCATTTTTGAGCCGCTTGGAATGAGCGACACTTATTTTTATTTGCCAAAAAATAAGCAAAACAGGCTCGTAACCATATACACGGTTGACAGTACGGGAAAACTTATAGAAGGTTCTTCGCAATTTCGTAAATTCTCCAATTATCCGCTGATGTCGCATGGCACTTACTTTGCAGGCGGTGCAGGTTTAAGTTCTACCGTTGCGGATTATGCAAAGTTTCTTCAACTGATGTTGCAGGATGGCGAATACAAAGGACAGCAATTGCTAAAGAAAAGCACCGTAGAATTAATGACAAGCAATCAAATTGATACCATCAGCCTTGGCAATAATAAATTCGGACTTGGCTACGAAATCAGTACGGCAGCCAACGAAAAGGAAACCGGTATTTCGGAAGGCAGTTTCTCGTGGGGCGGCTATTTCGGCACCATTTACTGGGCAGACCCGAAGCGAAACCTGATAGGCGAGTTTTTTATTCAGGGTTCAGGTTTGCCCCATGGTTCCGTTGCAGGCGATTTTAAAAGGCTTGTTTACAAACCGTAATTTGATAATGTTTATCAATGTTTTACAGCGTTAGGCTGGCAGGTAAAAGGTAGAAAACAAAAGTAAAAAATGAGCCGTTCAATCCGGATATCAGTAATTTTCTTTTTACTTTTATATTCATCTCATTATTATTTAACAACATTACAGGTAACTTCTTTCCTCATTTTTTCGTTTATTTTTCATGCTCACCATACAACTGCTTCACCTTTCATTTTACTCGTATCACGGCATTTATGAAGAAGAAAAAAAGTTGGGCGCAGAATACGAAGTAAATATTTCTATCAGTCATCAGGAAGAAAATATTCCTATCCTTCATATAAACGAAACCATAGATTATGTGTCTGTGTATGAACTTATCAAAAAGCACATGCAGCAGCCCCGCCAACTTCTTGAAACCATTGCCACCACATTTGCCGAAGACGTCTTTGTCTTATTTAATGAAGCAGAAGAAGTAACCATTACCATTATAAAAAAGCATCCTCCCGTTGTTGCTTTTGAAGGCAGCGTTGCAGTTAGCTATTCGGCAAAAAGAAACAAAAAATAACGATTGACGGTATGATAAAAATGAATGGTCTGAGGAAGATATTGATTGCATTTGCATGTTGCTTATTTGCTCTCTGTCAGCTTCGCGCGCAGAATGTGAATGAGCAACTGGAAAAGGCGAATGCCTTATACAAAAAATTTAATGAGGCCGATGCGTTAGCCGCTTATAAACAGGTGCTTGCCTCAGAGGCAGATAATATGGCGGCTCTGGTAAAATGCGCAGAACTTAGTTCCTCTCTCGGTAAAAAACAAACAGATAAAAACGTTCGCGATGATTACTATGCTGCATCAAAAGAATATGCAGACAAAGCTTTGGCAGCCGATAGCAATAGTGCGGATTCATATTATTTGCAATCGCTCGCTTACGCTAATTTTTCAGAATCAGAAACAGATAAGAAAACAATTGTTGAAGAGATTAAGCTGATTAAGAGTAATGCAGACAAGGGTTTGAAGATAAATCCGAATCATGCGATGCTCAATTATATGGAAGGAAAATGGCATTATGAAATGGTTGTTCTAAACTGGGTTAAAAAAGCAGCTTTAAAAACATTATACGGAAAAGATTTGCCTCAACCGGATATTGATTCTGCCATTTTTTACATGGAAAAATGCCGTACGCTATCGCCTTATTTTGTTCAGAACTACCTTGATCTTGCCAAAGCTTATAAATTAAAAAAACGTCCTACGCAGGAATTAGAGGTATTAACCAAAATAGTGAAGTTGCCCAACCGAATGGCAGATGATGCTGCATTGAAGGAAGAAGGCAAAAAAATGTTGCAGGCGGCAGAATAAAACCGATTGCAGAATCAGAGTTGCTCAAAATTTATTTTGTCTGATACACTTTTCTATGATTTTTTCACAGATTTTGTTACACTAATTTCAATGCCTTGCTGAAATAAGTAACCGTGCCAGGTAGCGCCAGCCAGAAAAAATTTCTGGTAAAACCACCAATATCACAAAGCATAATAATCAGGATAGCCAGCCAGATAAAACACCAGAGCCAGTATTTAGAAGTAGAAGCGTTCGATTCCATGTTTGGTAAAAGATTTTCAGCAAAAATATTATGCAATGCCGTAAGCAAAAATATTATTTATCAAAAAAGAGCATTTTTACGGCTATAACAATCATCGAAACGGCAAATATTTTCTTTAGCAACGTGTCTGATATGCTTACAGAAAGTTTGCTTCCGAGCAATCCGCCGATGGCGAAAGCGCCTGCCATTATTAAAATCGCTTTTACATCTACATATCCTTTCCGATAATAATTAAGTGCGGCAAAAATACCGATTGGCAATAACAGCAAACCCAGTGATGTGCCTTGCGCCTGATGCTGATTGTAGCCGACCAGATAAACCAATGCCGGCACAATGATGATGCCGCCGCCAACGCCCACAAGTCCGCTCAGCACGCCTGCTATCAGACCAATACAAAGCAAAAAAATAATAGTTTGCGTCGTCATGCTTTTTCAATAAATATTGATTTGTATAATGCCATGGCATCAGTTACAATCTGCAGCGCCTTGGCTTTATCTCCAAACTCTTCCACCTTTACACTTTTGTTCTCAAGCGTTTTGTATTCTTCAAAAAAATGTCGCATTTCACTAAAAAAATGTTTAGGCAGTTCTTCCATGTTGTTGTAATAATTAATAGAAGGATCGTGCGCTGCCACGGCGATGATTTTGTCATCTGCTTCGCCGCCGTCCATCATTTGCATTACGCCTATCACTTTGGCTTCTACCAGGCACATTGGCTGTATGCTGATAAGCGACAATACCAGAATATCAAGCGGGTCTTTGTCTTCGCCATAAGTGCGTGGAATGAAGCCGTAGTTGGCAGGATAATAAAAAGAAGAATAAATAACGCGGTCTAATTTCAATAAACCAGAAGGCTTGTCAATTTCATATTTGGCGCGAGAGCCTTGCGGAATTTCAATCACGGCATTTACGGTTTCGGGTGCGTTTTCTCCATAATCTACGCCGTGCCAGGGATGAAGTACATTGGTTGTTATCACGTTTGCATTTTTTTATTGATGATTGAGATATTGTTTCGCAACTTTATTTGGCGCGAAGGTAAGAAGCGCGGCAGGAAATCAGGTTTACAAATTCCCGCTGAAGGTATAGGAAAGATCAACCAGCCAGCCATCTTTGGTTTGCAGCACTTTTACTTTTCGTGCAATGTCGTCAAAAGAATTTTTATAGCTGATAATATGCACCGAATCACTGATAGCGTCTTCTTCCAGGATATTGATTGAAGCATCATAATACTGTGCTTTCTGGTCACTGGTTTTATTTCGGTAATCGCTTTTTATTTTGTCAAAACGTTTGTCGTTGGCATCGTTGCGCAGCAAATAAAAACCGGCTCTGTCAAAATCACCTTTCAGGCAGCCATCTATAAATTCGCGCCCGGCGTCAAAAGCGTTTTCTGCCTTCGGATAGGTTTTGCAACCGGCGATGATAAATAAAATGAGAAGAAAAGAGATGAAATGCAAAGGTTTCATGGTGTGAAAATAAAAAGAAACTATCTTGTTTACATTGCCGTATTTATAATTCACATTGATTTTGTAATACGATTGATTTTTTTAAAAGAAAAACCGCTACATCATAAAGCAAAGAAGCTGCGCAAAAATATGCTTTGCGGGTTTGATATTTTTTTGATTCAAATGGCTTTTTAATCTTCCTTTTTATTTGTCAGCAAGCCCAGCGCCGAAAAGCGGATGCCGCTGGTAGTGCGACCCTGCGGATTATACGATTGCACAAAATCTATTCTGAATACTTTTAAAATATTTTCGAGGGAAATAAAATATTCGGCGTATTGTCTGTTTTTATAAAGTAGTGCATTGCCGCCGGCAACTAAAAACCAGTTCCATTTTTTTAATAACGGAATTTTATTTGTGAGCAAACCATTCAAGTGATACTCAGCATGCGCTTCGGTATAGAAATTTGAGGTATTGCTTAACTCGTAAAAACCCGCAAGCTGAAAGCTGCTCACATAGTCTGTTGCCAGCACACTTCGGTTGCCGTAATAATGCTGAAAGTCGGGTGTGAATATTCTGTTTTTGTTTATGAAACCGCCGGCGGTAACATTATAACTAAACCGACCCGCCAGTTTTAAATCAACATCATCTCTGACGTTCAATGTCCATTTATTATAATCAATGTCGCTGCCTGCTACGCTGTGCAAACCCTGAATAAAAGAAGCCGTAACAGTTGGAAACGAAGAACCGATATTTATAATACGATCGGGGAACTCAACGAATCTTGCGCCGGGTTGCCATTTCAGGGTGAGTGAGGCAACAGCCGCCTGATGACGCGGAAAATTTGAATTTGCAATTTTTTCGGGATAATTAGGACCAAACCTTCTGCCTTTTGTTTTGGTAAACGCCCAATCGGTTGTGTTTTCAAGCGGCTGCCTGTCCTGATATTCAGCATAAGCCGTTACCGCAATGCCGCCGGCAATTTCTTTGGTAAATGAAAATCTGCCAAACGGCGCTTCATAAATTTTCATGTAATTGCTGGTAAAAAACAAGGTGCTCACCGCATTGCTGAAAGCCGTGATGGGCTGATTGTTATTTACCTGAAATACCCGTTTGCCGCCCGATATATAGAATGATGTCTGATATTTTTTTCCATAAGTATAAATGGCGGTTAGATGCGTATTAAAATGCTGGTTGTGAAATCCATACCGAAGTGTAGGACTTATAAAAAGCGATTGCCTGTTTTTAGTCCAGCGCTTGGTGATGTCGGGCGAAAAAATAATGTTGGCGCCTTCTACCGTATTGTACGAAACAACATCAATCAGCGGATCAAAAAAATAATCCGTTTTGTTTTTCGTATCAGAAAATGTTTGCCCGAAAACAAGCAATGGTATCAGCTTCGGTTTGTTTTTTATATGATCTGTTGAATCTAAATAACGCGGGTTTTGCCTGATAGTTTCAAGACTGTCTTTGCGCTTATAATCTGCTATTTCCAAAGGTTGCAGCGGCACGGGGCGTGTACTGTCCCAGTATGCCGTTGGCTTTTTTGTAGCACTGTCGGGATATTTGATAATGACATTATTAAAATAGTTTTTGGCAAACTGCGGATGCAGATTGAAATGGCTGTACACCTGCACAAAATTTCCATAGCCTGAAAAGCCGAAAAGGTTGAAAGAAGGGTAAATTACTTGTTGCTTTACCAGCCACACGCTGTCAACCTGCACATAAATCTGATCAATTTTAAGCAGATCGAGATATTGCATTTGCTGATCTTTTTGTACGCTTAGCTGCACGCTGTAAATACGCCAGCTTCCTTCGATAATATTGATATAACCGGCAAACACCGGCTCGTATCTGCGTTTCGGAATAACGCGGATGTGGTTAATCAGCAAGCCATTGTCATAAAACGTTCCGTCTAATTTATAATCGTAATAACTAAATGCGCCGTTTGCAATGGGCGATACAAAGCCGCGCGGATTGAGATTTTCGCCAATCTTAATATTGTTGTTATAAAAGGAAATGATTTGCGGATAGCTGAGTCCATACCCATTGCTGTTGCCGCTAACCCGGGTTGACAGCACTTCTATTTTTTCTTTGTTCGGTTTCTGAACCGACCAGCGCGCATTGGTTTCAGATAAAAATAATGTTTGGTTCTGCGCTGTATCAAGACCGGGAAGCTCTACTTTTTGTCCCAGCACGCGGTTGGGAAAGCTTTGCAACTGCAGCCTTCCTTTTATATATACATCGCATTGCAGCGCCTGAATTTCGTTTTCATAAACCGGTCGTTTTTTTATTGCATTTCTGATAATTTCATACGCCGGATTTTCGCCGCCCGATGTTACCGTAACATTGTTCAGATTGTACTGCTGCAATGGAAGATTAAAGTTAATGGTAGCGTTGCTGCCGCTAACTGTAACTTCAAGTTCACCTGAAATGTAACCTACATGTTGCGCTACCAATGTATATTTTCCAGGTAATAAGTGTAACGAGTAATAGCCGTCTGCATTGGCAGAAACACCACCCGCGCTGCCTTTAACCGTTATCGAAGAAAAGGATAACGGCTGCTGGAGTTCGCCGGTAATGCGGCCGCTTATCGTCTGCGAAAACAGGGAGAAAGAATTGAACAGAAATGCAAGAAAAAAAAGCAGGCGGTTATATTGTTTCATTAATTAATATCGGTTATAAAAGTGCAAATGACAGGTTAAGCATGAAGCGGTAATAACGTTTACACAGTGTTTAAAAATCAATTAAAAATTCATCTTAACCGAGACAAATGAGAGAAGCGGAACAATTAGATTATTAAATATTATATTCCGCTTACTTATTCGCCGAAATTGTCCGTTGCCGGCAAATGAATTTTAAAAAGTAAAAAGCGAAACACTCAGTTTTTCCTTACTGCATAGCTTCCTGTTAATGCCGCCATGCCGGAGACTAAGCCGCCGATTATTGCTGTGATGAGTAACAATACCACGCCGGAGCCATTGAATGGCAATAGCAATGCCACTTTGTGAGATAACAAATGATTGTTTGCTGCATCCAGAATTGCTGCCTGAACAGCCCATAATAAAGCAATGGCAATAAAACCTGATAAAAAAGATTTTCCCGGCGATTGCCTGATAATGATTGCCACAAGCAAAGACGTTGCGGCAAAACTCCACCACCAGAAATAAAGCGGGAAAGCGAAGCCAAGCAAAGCGGTTAATAATACGGCGATAATGAATTTCATAGCTAAAGATTAATCGTTGTGAAAAGTGATTTTTCCCTTATAAGAATGACTGGCAAAATCATTTTTGTGCATCAACTGCAGCTTATAATATTTACCAGCTATCCAGGTATCTGCTGCGTTGTCGTAATAGGCACTTCCCGGGTTGCCGCTTTGCCCGCCAGGATATACGCCATACGCATTGATGTTGTCCGTTAGTTCTACAATCATACGCCAGCTTGGTCCGTGGCCGCGTTGCTTCATGTAAGCATTAATAACATGACTGCCGCCGCCCGCATACACATCCGTTCTGCTGAAAGCCGGAATTTTTAATAAATGATAAAAACCGCCTGATTGAAATTTTCCCCATTCCAATGTCTTGTTTTTCTGTGCTGTTTTCCAAACGGGCATCGCTTTGCGGAATGCTTTTATAACCATATCGGCAACCGTTTCTTTTTGAGGTGTGGTTATGTCATCGGCAAACTCATACGCTGTATCTTTCAGCAACGCTTCCAGCATGGTGCTTTCGTTCATGTTTGGCATTGGCAATGCACTTCGGGCAAATTCATCGCCATACATGCACTGCTCCAAGCTATCCCACCAGGTTGTAAAAATTACCGGCCCGGCTTCGTTGGCTTCATTGCTGAGATTCCAGTTTTGAAGCGTATCTGCAAAACCTTTTTCTGCATCATTCAAATTCGCTTTTTTTATGTTGGTAAGTAAAACAGGCCGCGCCATTTCTGCAAATACATTATAGTTGTCGGTTTGTAAACGCTTCATGTCATCGGTGGTAACGTGGTTCATGCTGCGCAATTCGCGGTTGATTAAAAAACCTCTGTACATTTCTAAGTTGCCGCCGGTGAAATAAGGATATGATGTGTCGTATGCATACTGATTGGCGCTGCTGACAAAGCCCCGATCGGGATTGTGAAGAATGATGTTTTCGTCATCGGGAATAATACCTGCCCATTTATATTTGTCATCACTTCCTTCCATTACAAAATTGCCCTGCCGCCGCCATTTTGCCGGAAAAGCGCCCTGTTGCCGGATGGCGATATCGCCTGCTTTTGTTGCAAATGCAAAGTTTTGTCCCGGGCATTCATATGTATTTGTAGCTGTTATGTAATCGGCGTACGATTTGGCTTTGTTGAGCAGTAAAAATGTTTTTGCGTCATTGCTTCCGTTATGCGCCGTCCAATGTAGTGCATAGGCTTTATTATCGTGCAGTTTGTCATCGTAATGGCTGTCGTACATCACCGGTCCCCAAACGGTTATCGCTATATTTTCAACATCATCGGGCCTGCCTTTTATTTTAATAACTTCTTTACGAAACGTAACCGGCTGCCAGCCTCCGTTGTACCAATACCGGCTCATAGAAGAATCTTTAAATTTTACTTCATAATAATCCTTTACGTCGCGCGAAGCATTGGTAACACCCCATGCGCAATGGTCGTTAAAGCCGATGATAACAGCCGGCGCACCGGGCAAACTTGCGCCATAAACATTGCCTGCCGGCGTACTTAATTGTATCTCAAACCAAAGCGAAGGAAGGTTGAGTCCCAGGTGCGGATCGTTGCATAAAATCGGGCGGCCGCTTTCGGTTTTGCTGCCTGCTACCGCCCAGTTGTTGCTGCCATTATTTTTATCGGGCAAATACGTTTTGTCAGGCCGGCGAAACGTATCTTTTTTAAAATTAAAATAGTCTTCCTCAGCGCCGGAAGGCGGCTTTACATTAAAAGCCGGTTTTACAAAAGCGCTGCCTTTTGGAATGATGGGGTCGAGCGAATCCTGGCCATAAGGAAATAATTTTTCAAACTGCTTTTTGGTAAAGTAGCTTTTTGCGTTGGTCATTTCAAAATCCTGGTCATAGCCTGTCAGATCATAAGACATGTATTTTAAAAACAAAGACGTTTTTAAATTCGTCCAGGGTTCCGGTTTATAATTTAAAATTTTATATTCAACGGGATAATCATTTTCTGCAAGACTATTGATGTAGTTGTTTACGCCGGCCGTATAAGCATCCAGTGCGGCTTTGGTAAGCGTATCGGCTTCCATGGCGGCAAGACTGTTTTCGGCGGCATACACCATACCGATGCGCCGGAAGTATTTATCTACTTTTAAAAAATTGGTTCCCGCAGATGAGTCGCCCATAATTTCACTCAGTCTGCCTGCCGCCGCGTAGGTTTGAAATTCCATCTGCCACAACCGGAATTTTGCATGAAGATAGCCTTCGGCAAAAAATGCGTCGGTTTCATTATCTGCAAATACATGCGGTACCAGACGTTCATCAAGATAGACTTCCATTTTGCCATGCAAACCATTTGCATTAATATCTGCGTTAAATACAGCGTTTGCGGGCTCTGCGTTTTGCCAGAAACCTTTTGCCGGCGAGAGAAAGAAACCCATTCTCGGTGTTTTGGTTTTACCTGCCGGAAGCTGAACATCCAGCACAACGATTAGCGCAACGGTAATGATGGCAAATATGACTAACGGAACAACTCTCATGGCAGTATATAATTAAAGCAGTAAAGTAAATGAATTTTGTACGATTGTATTGCGTTGCATCATTATACCAATCGGATATTGAAGATATCGGATATGGTGATATGAAGATAAAATGAGATTGCGTTTCAATAATATGATGCAGCCAGATTTCATTGTCCAAATGGCATTATACATGACCAGCATAAATCTTTTATTTTCATTTTCACTGCTGCTGCTACATTTACATCAACCATTCTTTTTTTTCATGAATGAAAATGAACGAACAAACAAACAACTCTTTACAAGCCGGTCGCCGCTTCGCTATCCGGGCGGCAAAACGCGCGGTATTTCTTTTATCACGCAGTATTTTCCCGGCAATATAACCCAAATGCTGTCGCCGTTTTTCGGCGGCGGTTCTATCGAGTTGTTTATGGCGGCGCAAGGCGTACATGTAATTGGTTTTGATGTATTTTCTTCGCTTGCCGAGTTCTGGCAATGTCTTCAGGAATCGCCTGAATTGCTGGCTGAGGAAATTGCAACCTATCATCCGTTATCAAAAGAAAATTTCTATCATTTACAAACGATACAAACCCATTTTATAACCAAAATAAAACGCGCCGCCGTATATTATGTATTGAATCGTTCTTCGTTTTCCGGTGCCACGCTTTCGGGCGGCATGTCGCCCGAACATCCGCGATTTACACAATCGGCCATCGGGAGAATCAGAACATTTTACAACCCGAATTTT
Organism: Ilyomonas sp.; assembly: GCA_965219515.1. Taxonomy (GTDB): domain Bacteria; phylum Bacteroidota; class Bacteroidia; order Chitinophagales; family Chitinophagaceae; genus Ilyomonas. The sequence continues at coordinate 2,394,371 of OZ244776.1, read as the reverse complement.
TCAGTTCATCAAGCTTCCTTTGAAGAATCTCTTTCTTTACATCAAAATATGTTTTGTTATCTCGATCCGCCTTATCTCATTAAAAGTTCGCTGTACGGAAAAAAAGGAAATGCGCATAAAGATTTTAATCATCAGGCTTTGGCGGTTATTTTATTGAACAGAAACAACTGGATTCTTTCGTATAATGATTGCGAAGAAATAAGAAGTTTATATAACAATTTCAGAATTGTAGTACCCGAATGGAAATACGGCATGTCGAATAATAAATTTTCAAAAGAAATTTTGATTTTGAGTAACGATTTGGGATAAACCGGCGGGAAGGAAACTTTCCGACTTTATTAATGCTATAATTTCTTCTTCAAAAAAATCTCCGCCATCATACATCTGACGCTGCCTCCGCCAACCGTTTCGATGGTTGGAATATTTACCGGAAGAAGGGTAGTATGTTTTGACAACGACTTATTTTGCTCGTCTGTTAATGCATCTAAGGCAGACTTACTTAGTACGGTATATAATGTTCCTTCTGCATTTTTTATCTGAAGCATATTACCTGCATATTGCTTTACCTGCTGCATGGAAATATCTATGATATTGTGGTTTGTTTCTGCAAGCGATTGGATTATTTGATTCCTTTCCTTTTCATTTGTTATACAAGCTAAGCAAATCACGGCGTAATCTTCTCCCAGGTGCATGATTACATTGGTATGATACACATCGGTTCCGTTATCGTCTTTTGCAAAAAAAGAGATGGTTTGAAAACCGTGCGCATCAGCAAACTTTTGTAGTAAGGCTTTGTTTGTTCGTGGCGAAAGGCAGGCATAAATTCTTTTATTTTCATGATCAAGTACCATGCTTCCGGTGCCTTCCAGATAAAGTTGACCGGTATCATACATTGTCCAGTCTTCAACAGTTGCAACGATGAAATTGTCTTTTAAAGTTTGAATTAAATCGCTTCTCACTTCAATGCGGCGGTTGGCGGTAAACATCGGAAACGTAGCAATGGTTCCATCCTGCAATGTGCAAAACCAGTTGTTGGGAAAAACGGCATCGGGCTTTACAGGCTGCGGCGTGTCTTCAATAACCAATACATTTATCTTATGAAAACGAAGCGCGTTTACAAATTCGTCAAACTCTTTTGCCGCTTCGTTTTGCACTTGCTGATCGCTTAACGAAACGCTTCCCTGAAACGCATTGCTGGCAGCCGTTTCGCTGTTAAAGCCAAAGCTGGCGGGTCGTATCATCAATATGGTATCGGTTACTTGTTTCATAGTTATACAATCGGGTGTCTTGATAAAGGTAAGCTCATGCAATGTGCGCCGCCGCGTGCGCGCGACAATTCGTTGCTTGGCAAAGTGATGATTGTATTTTTTACCTCTGCCGGCGTTAATTTTCCGCTTTCAAACAAGGCGAACAAATCTGATGTTTTGATAACGGTAAAACCGTTTTCGCGAAAGCCGTTCAACGTTTCTTCGTTGCGGTCGTAAGCAATGGCAACACCGTCTTTTAACGCCAGCAAATTACAGGCGTCTGTCCACTGTTCGCGTTCATCGTACGGAAATATATTATTACCGCTGTAAACAATTTTTACATCATTTACAGGTACGCCAAAATCTTTAATGCTGATGTTGCGCAGCAAATCTTCAAGACCTTTAAAAATAACATCCTGCCGATAATCAGCCGATGGGTTGTATGATTCATTCTTCGCTTTAAAAAACCGAAATATTTCAACACCTTCAAAGGTTTCGTCGCTGTAAGCCATATCGCTGTAATACGAAAATTTACGCTGATTGCGTTCATGAATCAGCTCTTCGCTAAAGCGTCCGAACAATACCCACACATCTTTGCGCACATGGGTAAATACGGTATCTATGTGCATGATAGCGCGCTGGCTCGGGATTTTTATAACCGATATTTTTTCGATGCCGGTATTGTTTTTATACATGGCATGAATGATTTTATTGATGGCGCTTACGGTTGTTCTTTCGCTGCAGCCAACCAGCAGATGATTGGGTGCAATCATCATAATATCGCCGCCTTCCAGCGATGTTTTTCGTTCGTGCTGATGCACGTCATCCAACAGGAAAAAATCGCTCGATTCATTGATCTCAATTACATCGGTTTGCCTGTTTGTAAGCAACTCATGAAACACAATATAGCGCATGAGCAGCGACTCTCTTTCCCTTGCTTCAGTAGCCGCTTTACTCAACAAAATATGATTGTTGATAACAATACTGATATCGCGTGTAAAAATTAAATTCGGCAACGGCTGAAAAATAAACTGCACATTGTGTTTTTCGTTTTGCGGCAGTGTGCCGGTAATCAATGTTTTGGCAAGGTGATGCTCGTTTTCTATACCGCATAATTTTTTTTCGATGGCATAACTGCAGCCTTCCGTAGCGCAAACCGCAGCGATGATGCGATCGCGCAGATGCTCATTTTTCAGCACTTTCGCCAACAGGTATTCGATATCCAATACTTTATCGCTGTTAAAATAATCGGTATGCCCTGGCTTAAAGCAATCAAGCTGTTCGTCATCTTTTTGCCGGGCTTCGCATTTTTTAATTAAAGCGATTTTTTCGGTGTCTAAAAAATACAATAACAACTTTACATAATCATTGTATTCCTTGCGCATCTGCTTTAAGTAAACGGTATCATCATATAGCCAGTCTTTAAATTTACTCGGCACAATTTTACCAATGCCTCCGTCCGGGCTGTGAATCAGAATGCGTTGCAGCGTTCCTATTTCCGAGCTCACGCCAATCATATTTTCTAACGGCATACAAAATAGTTAAGGCTGCAAAAGAAGCGAAAAGATTGTAAAGCGAAAAGCAGCGGAAGAGAAGCCGGTGTTTAATAATGCACGCATCGTTGGTATGAAATATGAAATTGATTGTTTAAAAATTATAACAGCATGAGCGCATCAGAAGAAAATATTTCTTTGGAAAACAGCAACATAACAGATGTTTATACGCAGGAAAACATCAATCATTATTATAAAAATAAAACTCATATTGACGACCGGTTGCGGCAATTGGAAAAAGAAACCAGTGTGGAGCAGATTTTTGAGCTGCACGATGCCGCCAATGTAACGGCGGGCGTATTGTTGAGCCTGATAACAGGAAATAAAAAATGGCTGATCCTGCCCATTCTGATAGCTGCCGTTCAATCGGTTCAGGCACTAAAGAAAGTAAGGCTGGGAACTGTTTTGCTCCGTAATTACGGCTTCAGATCGAAAGATGAAATTGACAAAGAGAAGTATGCGCTGAAAGCATTGCGCGGCGATTTTCAGTATCCGTTGGATGTGCCAAACGCCGTGTGGGATGCGGTGAATAAATAGGTGTAGGTGTAAGGTGTGAAGTATTGGCAATCAGCAATCAGCTATCAGCGTGAAATCCATTCTAAAAATCACAATCACAGATTATAATCTGTGATTGTGATTTGTCGTTTTTAAGCCCCATACCCCAAACCTGACTACTAAAAGCTAATACACACGATCCGGCTTTACCATTGACGGATACGCTTTTTGAAAAGCGATAATTTCGGGAATGCTTACGTGCTGCACATATCCGCCGTTCGGATTGTTTTCAATGTAATTCTGATGATAGCCTTCCGCTTCCCAAAATTTTTTGAAAGGCATTACCTGGGCAGCAATCGGTTCTTTATATTTCGGTTGCATAGCTTTAATATGATTTTCAATTTCCGTTTTTTCTTTCGCATTGCGGTAAAAAGCGATTGAGCGGTACTGCGTTCCCATATCTGGTCCTTGTCCGTTTACCTGCGTAGGATCTTGCCCGGCAAAATAAACTTTCAGCAATTGCGGATACGAAATAACGGAAGAATCGTAATATACATTTACCGTTTCGGCATGACCGGTATTGCCGGTTTCAATCATTTCATAAGACGGGTTTTTTGTTGTGCCGCCGGCATAGCCCGACACGGCTTCCTTTACGCCTTTTATGCTTTCAAAAAGTGCTTCTTCGTGCCAGAAGCAGCCTGCTGCAAAAGTAGCCACGCTGTATTTGGAAAGATCTTTTCCGGCAGCATGAGACGTTTTTGCAGGCACTTTATTTTGCCCGCACGCAATGGTTGTTACTACTATAAATAATGATACAAATAAAGTGGTCAACTGAGGTTTCATACATATGTTTTTTGAACGTGTAAATTTACGAAGCGCATCGCCAGAAGGTTGTTAAGAAAAAGTCCTATTTGTCTCACAGGCTATGGCGGCATATAACTTGCTTTTCTTTCTGCAAACATGGCAACTGATATGAAATTCATCTTACCGGCTTTATTTATAATATTTTGTTTTGTTCAATGCAAATCGCAGTCGCATCAGGTGTCAGACTCTGTTTATACGTATAAAAACGGATCGCGCGACGGCATTGGAAAGTGGTACATGGGAAGAGAAATAGCTTCTGTGATGGGTGCATCCGGCGCAACCTGGCTGGAACGCGATGAGCGGCAAAAAGAAGAGAATACAGATTTGGCCATGCAAAATATGAAACTGAACCCGAATGCTGTGGTAGCTGATATTGGTGCCGGTTCGGGGTATTATACATTCAGAATGGCAAAGCTGGTGCCGCAGGGAAAAGTTTACGCCGTAGATATTCAGGATGAAATGCTGAAACTTTTACAAGAGAAAAAAGAAAGACTGAAAATTAAAAATGTTGAAATTGTAAAAGGCACAGACAGTACACCTGATTTGCCCGGCAACAGCATTGATATTGCTATTATGGTAGATGTATATCACGAGTTGGCTTATCCGCAGCAAATGCTGCAATCGCTTCGCAGGGCGTTAAAAAAAGATGGTAAATTATTGTTGATTGAATATCGCGGCGAAGATGCATCCGTCCCCATTAAGAAACTTCATAAAACCACGGTTGCGCAGATAAATAAAGAGATGGCGGCAAATGGTTTTACGTTGTTTAATGACGGCGAATTTTTACCGATCCAGCATTTTTTAGAGTACGAAAAGCACTAACATTTTAAATTAATATGATGATGTAAAGATCAGAATATATTGAATTTTTTTTGAATCGTTAATCATATTTTAAGTCCGTTTAATTTGAAATTAATTCATCATCCGGTTTCACAATCTGATCTTTGAACAGCAAATAACAAAACCGGAATCTGATTTGCCAATATCAAAAAGGACAACGTATAAAATCTATTCAACAACCAAAACCAATTGAAATCAGCAAAAAGCCTCGCAAGAGGTTTTTTCTGTTTTAAACAGAATGATTCTGTTTCATAAAAAAAGCTGATTATTTGCACAGTCAGCTTTTTAAAAATGAAAATAAATTTTTTTTGTAAGATCAATTATTCAGGAGTGGTTACCGCGCGTTTTGGATTTTTAAAGATGGCATACACTTCAATCATAAGTCCGGCCAAAATCAGAATGGGCGCTACTGTAATGCGCATGGTGCTATACACAACATTATAATCGAACGTGTTCGGGTTATTGTTCTTTCCGCCCATCATTACAATCATCCCTAAAATAATTACGGCTGCGCCAATGCCCATCCACAAATAATTGTCTTTGGTAAACAAAGATGTTAAAGGCTGCTTTACTATTACCGTTTTTTTGTTAGTAACATTCGGTCCTACAGATTTTGCCGCGGGTGTTGTTTTTCCTGGCTGGTAATATCTTTTTGGTTCTGCCATAATCAATTAAAATAAAGATGCGCAAGATAAAAGAAAAGTAAAACGTAAAAAGTGAAATCTAACAGCTAAAACCCAAACCTCACACCTCAAGTCTCACACCGCAAACCCGCTTTCTAATACAAATCATCAAGCTTCATCTTCAAATATTTAATAACGCTGCGGTGCGTGCTGAACAGAGAAATGCCAACACCTAACAATATCAGGCTGCCAAATAAAATCAGGTTCAGTTCTAAATTGCGGATGGCTTTTAGTTGCGGAATCCAGCTTTCCGCCGATTGAATTAAAAATGACAAAAGAAGAATAGCTATTCCCGCACTTATAAGACCATTTATAATGGCTCTTACTTCCATTGGCCGGGCAATAAACTGTCGCGTTGCGCCTACCATCTGCATGGTTTTTATTAAAAAGCGATTGCTGAACATGGCAAGCCGGATGGTATTGTCAATGCTTACAATTACAACAATACAAAGCAATACGCCAATTACAAGAAGCGCAATGCCAAACACGCGTGTTTTTTCGTTTATTGTATTTACCAGCGATGTTGGAAACGTAATTTCGCCAACCTGATTGGGAAAGGATGATGTAATTCGGTTGCTTATCTTTTGCAGGCTGTCTTTATCTACATAATCAGCCGTGGCATAAAAATCTATGCTTTCGGGCAACGGATTGTAATCAAGAATTTTATCCCAGTCTTCATTGCCTTCCTTATTCCAGGCGTCTCTCGCCTTCTTTTTATCGATGTACTGTACATTTTTTGCAAAAGGCTGTGTTGAAATATATTTCTGAATCTGGCTGATGGTATCTTTGTTCATCGTGCGCAGATATGCACTAATGCGAATGTCTTCTTTAAACGAATTTCCCACTTCTCTGAAATTCAGGAACATCCATCCCATCAAACCCAGAACAAAAAGGATTAACGATACGCCGATGATGCTGTACACATAGCTTGCCTTGCTGCGTTTGGAAGAAGAACGTTTGCCGAATTGCGCCATAATCAATGATGGTTTTTAAAGTGATGCGGGAAACAAATTTAGGGGTTTCACCTACATTTGCACCCATTGTTTAACGCAGCTTTAGCAAGTTTGGTATTTGTGCTTCGCACAAAGTATTTGGCCGCAAAAAGATAAAGACACAAAGAATCTTTTTGAATTGTATAAAACATTTTCGGGAAGATATTTTGTTTCATTTTTTCAAATAATAAATATTGTGGCTTGGCTGCTTTGTGGCAAAATTAAAAAAGCATGGAATATAATTTCAGGGAAATAGAACAAAAATGGCAAGAGAAGTGGCAGCAAGACGGGGCTTACAAAGTGAGCAACGACAGCCGTAAACCCAAGTATTATGTGCTTGATATGTTTCCATATCCCAGCGGCGCCGGCTTGCATGTGGGTCATCCGCTGGGCTACATTGCCAGCGATATTTATGCCCGCTTCAAACGCTTAAAAGGCTATAATGTACTGCACCCGATGGGATACGATGCGTTCGGTTTGCCGGCAGAGCAATATGCCATTGAGCATGGTGTTCATCCTGCTGAATCAACCAAAAACAACATTGCCAATTTCAGAAGCCAGTTAGATAAAATCGGATTTTCATTCGACTGGAGCCGCGCAGTAAATACAAGTGATCCAAAGTATTACAAATGGACGCAATGGATTTTTTTACAACTTTTTACGAGCTGGTACAATAAAGCAACCGATAAAGCCGAACCGATTGAAACATTAATTAAAATATTTGAAACAGCAGGTTCTTCTTCAGTTAACAGTGGACAGTGGACAGTTAACCGTTTTACATCTGACGACTGGAACAACTTCACCGAAAAAGAACAGCAGAATATTCTGATGCAATACCGTCTTTGCTATTGCGGTTATGGCGAAGTGAACTGGTGCGAAGCATTGGGAACCGTATTGGCGAATGATGAAGTAATTAACGGCGTTAGTGAGCGCGGCGGCTATCCTGTGGTTAAAAAGAAACTGCGGCAGTGGTATCTGCGTATTACCGATTATGCCGATCGCTTATTAATGGGGTTAGATACCGTTGATTTTAGCGATGCCATGAAAGAAATGCAAAGCAACTGGATTGGCAGGAGTTATGGCGCCGAGATAGATTTTCCGTTTCGCAGCGATAAATTTGCCACCGTTGAAGACAAGGAGCGACGAAAGCTGAAAGTTTATACTACCCGTCCCGATACCATTTTCGGTGTAGATTTTATGGTGGTTGCACCCGAACATGAACTGATTGATTTGATGACCACCGATGAGCAGCGCCCGGCCGTTGATGACTACATCGCTTATGTAAAAAGCCGCAGCGAGCGGGAGCGGATGGCAGAAAAAAAAATCAGCGGCGTTTTTACCGGCGGTTATGCCATCAACCGGTTCAACAATCGTCATATTCCCATTTATATTTCAGAATATGTATTGGCAGGTTATGGTACGGGCGCTATCATGGGCGTGCCGTGCGGCGATGAGCGCGATTTTAAATTTGCCAGGCAGTTCAACATTCCCATCACCAATATCATCGGCGACCATTTTAATGGCGAAGAAGCGAACCCGACAAAAGATGCTGCCTTAACCAACAGTGATTTTCTTACCGGTATGTTGATGCGCGATGCGATGGATGTTGTAATTACCGATCTGGAAGGTTGGGGAATCGGCAAGCGCAAAGTAAATTACAAGATGCGAGATGCAGCCTTTAGCCGCCAGCGTTACTGGGGCGAACCGTTCCCAATTGTCTGGAAAGATGGCATTGCTTATCCGTTGAAGGAAACGGAGTTGCCGCTGGAATTGCCGTATGTGGAGAAGTATGGTCCCGGGCCCGATGGGGAAGGACCGCTGGCAAATGTGAAGGAGTGGGCCCTCATCCCCAACCCTTCCCCACAAGTGGAGAAGGGAGCGTTTGAAACAGCCGCAGAAGTGGAAACAACAATAAAAACAGGAGCGGTGAATGTGCCAAAATATAGTGTTTATACACCTGTTCAGTATGAACTGGCAAAGCAAATGAGGAAGGAATATACGGAAGCAGAAGGCATTTTATGGCAGGCATTGCGGAGTAGTCAATCGGGAGTTAAATTCAGAAGGCAGCATCCCATAGATGCTTACATAGCTGATTTTGTTTCGTTACAAAATAAACTTGTTGTAGAGGTTGACGGCGGTTACTATACTAATCACGAACAAAAAGCTTATGATGAAAACCGCACAAAAGTTTTAAACGAAATTGGTTTTACCGTTATTCGGTTTACAAACGAAGAAGTCATTAATAAACTTAAGTTTGTATTAGATAGAATTGAAGCGAAGCTTCAAAAATCGGCTGTTTTAAACACTCCCTTCTCCCTGCATGGAGAAAGGTTGGGAATGAGGGAAACCAACACCATGCCCGGCTATGCCGGTTCGTCCTGGTATTTTCTACGATACATGGATCCGCACAACGACAACATTTTCTGCAGCCGCCGCGCCAGCGATTACTGGAACCAGGTTGACGTGTATGTCGGCGGAACCGAACACGCCGTTGGGCATTTATTATATAGTCGTATGTGGACAAAAGTATTGCATGACTTAGGTTATATCGGTTTTGATGAACCATTTAAGCGATTGGTAAATCAGGGAATGATTCAGGGAAGCTCGCGGTTTGCGTATCGAATAAGAGGCAGAGACCAGTTTGTTTCTTCGGGGTTAAAAAATCAATATGAAACCGATGAGCTTCATGTTGATGTAAACATCGTTAATGGCGTTGAATTAGACATTGAAGTCTTCAAACAATGGCGTAATGGCGAGTACGCAAATGCTGAATTTGTCTTAGAAGATGGCAGTCTTTATTCTCCCTTCTCCACGGGTGGAGAAGGGTCGGGGATGAGGTACATCTGCGGTGTGGAAACCGAAAAAATGTCCAAATCAAAATTCAACACCGTAAACCCAAATGACTTAGTTAATAAATACGGAGCCGACACCTTCCGCATGTACGAAATGTTTTTAGGTCCCATAGAGCAAAGCAAACCGTGGGACACCAAAGGCATCGAAGGCGTGCATCGCTTCTTAAAAAAATTATGGCGTTTGTTTAATAATGAAGTGAAAGGCAAAGTATGGAACGAAGACAAAGCCACGCCAGCAGAACTAAAAATTCTTCACAAAGCCATAAAAAAAATTGAAGATGATACCGAACGCTTTTCTTTCAATACTGCCGTGAGCGCATTCATGGTTTGCGTAAATGAATTAACTGATGCCAGATGCCACAAGCGCGAAATAGTTGAGCCATTGCTTGTTATGCTTACGCCTTATGCACCGCATATCGCGGAAGAATTGTGGAGGCAGTTGGGCAATACAACTTCGGTGCTTGATGCGGCTTATCCGGTATTGGAAACAAAATATTTAATTGAATCAAGCAAGGACTATCCGGTAAGCATCAACGGCAAACTACGAACCACACTGGTTTTGCCCTTAGACATCAGCCAGCAGGAAGCCGAAAATCAGGTGCTGCAAAACGAGACCGTAAAAAAATGGACGACTGATAAAGACATAAAAAAATTCATTTTTATAAAAGGAAAAATGATAAACGTAGTAATATGATTGCTCATTTAATAAAGCAATGCAATATTGTATTTTCGTCTTTAAATGTTATTGAAAAATGAGAATTGGGCGCATATAAATGCTTTGTTATGGCGCAACTTTGCAGTTGCGAAAAATCCGTTTTATAACGGCATTTAAAAACAGCATCAGTTCTTTTTATGTTTCAGTGGCAAACGAAAACCGAACGTCTTATTTCATCATCAGATATGCATTCCGATTCTATGAATGTTGCCAAAAAAATATTTCTGGTCGAAGATGATCCTGATATTGTTCAATTGCTTCAGTTGCATTTCACTGAGCCGCATTTTGCGCTTACTTCCTGCGGCAACGGCATGAAAGCGGTTGAAGAACTGGAAATCAATCATTACGATTTAATCATTCTTGATATTATGCTTCCCGGTACAGACGGGCTGGAAGTATGCAAGATGATTCGACAAAACAAAGTGATGACGCCGGTTATCATGCTTACTTCGCGTGCCGAGGAAATAGATAAGGTGCTTGCTTTGGAATTGGGCGCCGATGATTACGTTACCAAGCCTTTTAGCATTCGCGAACTGATGGCAAGAGCAAAAGCCATTTTTCGCAGGCTGGAGCAGCCATACGCTTTGCAGCCTGATAATGATGAAGCAAATGAAATCAGCATAAAAGACCTCTTCATTAACAAAGACAAACGGCAGGTTATCATCAATAACAATCATCTTGAACTCACAGTAAAAGAGTTCGATTTGTTATATCTTCTCGCAGGCAATCCCGGTAAAACATTCAGCCGGCAGCAAATGCTGGAAGAAGTATGGGGTTATTCTTTTAAAGGATACGAACACACCGTTACTTCGCACATCAACCGCCTGCGCATGAAGATAGAACCCGACCTTAACGATCCGGTTTATATTTTAACAACCTGGGGCGTGGGCTACCGTTTTACCGAGTAATATGAAATACAATATTTTCAGGCGCATAGGTTTGCTGGTGTTTTCACTAATAACCATACTCAGCCTTCTTTTTATCATCATTACTTATTTTTCAGCCACGTATTTTTTTAATGCCAGCACAGAGTTGCTGAACAAAGACGTTGCGGCGCACATAGCCAAATTCACATCTCCGTTTGAAGAGAGCAACATTAATAAGAGCAAGGCAGATTCGGTATTTTATAATGCCATGGTGGTAAGCCCGAGCATTGAAGTGTATTTTCTTGATACAACCGGAAAAGTGGTGTATTACGAAGCACCCGACAGCGCCATCAAACTTCACCGGATACCGCTCGGTAACATCAACAAGCTTATCGCTTCAAAAGGAGAAGATTATACCGTTTCGCCCGATCCGAAAGATCCATCGCACGATAAAATATTTTCTGCAGCCGAAGTAATAAAAGGCAAAAAAAAATTAGGCTATATCTACGTTATTCTGGGCAGTAAAAAATACAACAACACAACCGAGCTTTTATTTACCAGCCATGCCGGCACACTGGCGTTGGAAGCGTTTTGCATAATTATTATCGCTTCGTTTATCATCAGCATGTATTATGTAAAAAGGCTGCAACGCAGATACAACGCGGTTGTTGGTGTGCTGGATCAGTTCAGGCAGGGAAATTTCGAAGCCCGTTTTGCAGAACATAAAAATGATGAACTAACACCGGTAACCAGTTCATTTAATGCAATGGCAGAGCTTTTATCTCAAAACATAGCCCGGCTGAAAAAGACAGAAATTGAAAGAAAGAATTTTATTGCCAATATATCGCACGATTTGCGAACGCCCTTGTCTATCGCTGTTGGTTATGCAGAAACATTAATAAACGAGCAGGAACAAATTAAACAGCATCATCAGAAAGAATATATGCAGCTTGTGTTTAGCAAGCTGAAGCAGGTTGAGAATATGGTAATGCAGTTGTTTGAATTGTCGCGTTTGGATGCGGTTGATTTTAAACCAGAAAAAGAGCCTTTTATTTTTTCTGAAATTCTGCAGGAAATTGCCAACAGCTTTGCCATTGCCGCAGCCGGTAAAAACATACAAATTTCCTGTGTTGGCTGCCGGGAAGTGATCTGGACGCGCGGCGACATAAAAATGATGGAACGCGTACTGCAAAACCTCATTAGCAATGCGGTAAAAAATACGCCTGAAAGCGGCAACATTTTAATTGAACTGAAACAACAAAACAATCATCTCATCGCCGGTATCGAAAACACCGGCGAATCAATGTCTTCGGAACTGATAAGCTGGATAAACAGTGATGAAAGTGCTTTGCAGGCGCGGCCTCATCATAAAATCGGATTGGGTTTGATTATTGTTAAACGTATTTTGTCGCTGCACAATTCTAAATTATCGGCTTCTGCGGGCGTAGCTTTTGGCAACCGCTTTTCATTTCAGCTTTCTGTTTACAATAATTCATAAAGTGATTCTTTCAGGACAATATGTGATGACTTCGTGATACTTGCGCCGTAACGTGTGAGATAGCTTTGCAGCAAACTATTTTACCTATGAAATTTAATACGTTAGCGGTACAGCAATCTAACGCTGCCAAGCCATTCAAATTTTTTAAAGCTTTTTTGTTTGCTTCTCCTTTCTTCTTCGCCTCTTGCCAAAAAATTCATGATCATCTGCCGGGAAATAAAACCGATGGTGAAGTGGTGTATGTAGAAACCAACGATTTTTCTAACAATAACAATGCGTTGCTGGCTTATGTAAACACCGGCGACGGCAATCTCACGCCACTTCCCGGCAGCCCGTTTTTAACCAATGGCGAAGGCGTGGGCAATCTGGAACAAAAGTTAGGACCCGAAGATTCAGACACACAACTGAAACTTACATCGGATGGTAAATTTATGCTGGCAATTAATCCCGGCACCAATACCATTGCCGTTTTCGCCGTTGGCATTGATGGTTTGCTGACGCCTGTAGCAGGCTCGCCTTTCCCTTCCGGCGGAGAAACGCCTTCGAGCATTGATATCAAAGGGAAATATGTATATGTGGTAAATAAAAGCGATGATTATGCGCATCCAATTACTATAGCGCCCAACTATACAACCTTTACTATAGATAATAACGGAAAGCTAACGCCGGTTACCGGTTCCACAGTTGAAACCACGCCCGGCTCTTCTCCTACGCAGGCATTGGTATCTTATGATGGTAAATTTTTATTCGGCGCAGACTGGCTGAGCTTTATGCTAATGCCGCCGGTTGGTACATTGCGTTCTTTTACCATAAATAATGGTTTGCTAACACCTGTTGCAGGCACGCCTTATTTTTTGCCTGATATGGCTGGCGGCGCTTTAGGTTTGTGGCAGCATCCGAAAGCCAATGTTTTGTATGTTGGTTTTGCAGCGGTAGATAAAATTGGTGTTTATAATATCAATCCGGCAAGCGGAGCGCTTACTTATCAAACGGCGGTTGATGCCGGTTTGGCTATCTGCTGGATAAGGGTAAATAAAAAAGGCGACAGAATGTATGTATTAAATACCGGCGAAAACTCGGTAGGTGTTTACAATACATCCAACCCGCAATCGCCGGTATTTTTAAGTAAGCTCACTCTGAAATATTCTGGCCCAACCTATACAATACCCGACGGGCCTACCCTTACGACAAGTGAAGTTTTCTCATTAAATTTCGCTCCCAACGAAAAATATTTGTATGTAGTAAGTCAATATACAAACACTGATTTTACACTTGGCAACTACAACTATCTCCATGCCCTTGCAGTAGATGGCGATGGCATGTTGTCTGAAGCATCGGAACCGGTGGCATTGCCTGTACCGTCAACGCTGCGTCCGCAGGGACTTGCTGTAAAAGAAGTGAAATTAAATAAGATCGATCCGAACATTAAGAATTAATCACATCAATTATTCTTCATAATCAAAGAGATGCAATTTAACATTGCGTCTCTTTTTATTTGACTGGCACACGAAGCAAAATATTTTTAAACTTCAGATTGTCCAAAAAGGAAACTTTATTTGCGTTTACATAGTTGTACCATTTGTAAAAATCAGGGTGAAGTCTTTTTCAGAAAAATAAGATACGTTGGAAAGTGGTCGCTGTATCCGCCACGATACGTATTGCCATCCCACGTTCGCATCGGATATCCTTTGTATTGTCCGATATTTTCAACCAGAAATTCTTTATTAAAAATATATGCCTGATAAAAGAAAAAACCAGATTGATCTTTCGATAGCCAGTTTTTATTAATCAGAATCTGATCAAACAATCCCCAGGCGTCCTGATACGCCAATGTGCCGATGCCACGCTTATACATTGCCACCCAGGGATTATATAAACCGCCTTTTTGAACGTCTTCCGCTTTTCCTTTGGCTTTCAAAACTTCCGTAATGCTTGGGCTAACGGGGTCATCATTCAAATCGCCCATCAGAATAATTTTTGCATCAGCATCAAAATGACTGATGGAGTCTATCATTTTTTTATCTACTTCTGCCGCCGCAAATCTGCCGGGCATACTGCGTTCTTCGCCTCCAAGCCGGCTGGGCCAATGATTTACAAAAACATGTACCGTATCTGTGCCACCTAAGACGCCTTTTACCCAAAGTATATCTCTGGTAAAAACTGACTGCTTGGCGCCAAAAGGAAGACGAACAAACAGCTTGCGGCTGCTAATGACTTTAAAATATTTGGGATTGTATAAAAATCCGACATCAATGCCGCGCACATCACGCGAATCGTAATGAACAATTTTATAATTGCGGCTTTGCAGCAACGGATGATGAACCAAATCATTCAGTACCGTATCGTTTTCTATCTCTGCCACGCCGATAAAGGCCGGACCGTCCAGGTTCATGTCCGTACCAATTTGTGAAAGTACCGTAGCAAGATGTTCTACTTTGTTCAGATAAATTTTACCCGTATAATTTTTAGTGCCGCCCGGCAAAAAATCATCGTCGTTTACCATCGGGTTGTTTATCGTGTCATAAAAATTTTCGAGATTATAAAAAGCCGCAACTACGGCTTTGTATTCCCGCTTTTGGGCATGCAGATAAAAGAATAAGCTGCAAAGCAGAAAAGTTAGAATTGGTTTGGTCATAATTCAACAACAATGATTACAAATTTAAATGATTGCTTCTATTCAGACCCCTATAGACTATGATTCTTATTAATATTTGTTTTGCTGTGTACATTGCATAAAAAAAGAGACTGCCTCAAAATTTTGAGACAGCCTTTTTTAAATTTTATTGCTACTCATTTTTTCTTTTGTTGATACGCGGTTGTTGTGCAGGTCGGGCATTTTGATTTCTCTGTTGCTGAATCTGAGGTTGTCTTTGTTGTATTTGCTGACGACGCTGTTGTATCATCTGGTTTCTTTCTGTATTTTGTTGCTCGCGGCGATGCTGCGTCATCTGCTCACGCTGATCATTTTGCTGTTGTCTTATTTGTTCTGTTTGTTGCCGGTGCTGGTTATCATTTTGTAACTGGCTGCTTTTTTGCAAATCCGTAATCCGTTGTCTGCGCTGTTCATCGTTCTGCAACTGATTGTTTCTATTGTTATCCGTTTCAGCATTTTGTTGCCTCTGTTCAATTCTTTCCTGTTTTACTTTTTTCAAGCGGTTTGCCGCGTTATCCCGATTGTTATTATCAGATTGCTGCACACCGTTTTGCATTTGTTGTCTCTGAGACGGCTGTTGTCTTACATTATCCTGAGTGGCGTTATTTTGATGATTGTTGCTTATTTGGTTATCTCTCGTATTATTTTGTCTGTTGTTAGCAACACTGTTCCGCGCATTCGGATTGTAGAGATGAATACCATTTCTTTCGTTGCGGCTTGCCTTATGCTGATTGGATACATAAATATTTTGTTGTGCCACGCGGCGACCCGAATATCTTTCAACATCACGTCTATCGGGTCCGGTTACATATCTGTTGTTGTTGTAAACATTCGTATTATTAATAACAGTGGTATTTCTAATTATGGTTATGTTTCGCTGACGATTTACATAATATGGATTGATCCGGCGATAACCCATATAACGATGCGGCAGAAAACACCAGTTATTTGCAGGAATACCAATGCCTATATTAATGCCAACGCTGATGCCGGGAGATAATGGTGCCCAGCCATAGTAATCGCCGCCGTTACGCCAGCTTACCCAAGCGGGTCCCCATGTATAACCCGGAACCCAAAACCACCCGTAAGCATTATCAAACGCCCAGCGTCCGTAATGAAACGGCGCCCAGCCCCAGTTGTAATCTGATGCCCACGTCCAGCCAAAACGAGTATAAGCCCAATGTCCGTCGGAATAATAAGGCCGAAAACCGGAAACATTACAAATCCAGACATTGCCATAGCCCGGATAATCTATCCAGCGACCGTAAGGCGATAATTCGTTGTGAAACGTATTGTAATCAACATTGTCCTGTTCAGGCTGAATTAACGCTTCATCGTTATTATCATAGTTACCGTTATCGTCGCTCTGATAGTCATCCTGTGCAAAAGAAGTTTGTGCAAAACTCAGGAAAGCCAAAACCAAAAAGGGAAGTAATTTTTGCAACCATTTTTTTTCCTGTTTCATCTTAATCTATTTATTTTTTGTTATTGTAAGTATGTCTATCTGTGTGCCAGAAACTAACAGATGTTTACTTTAA
Organism: Ilyomonas sp.; assembly: GCA_965219515.1. Classification (GTDB taxonomy): domain Bacteria; phylum Bacteroidota; class Bacteroidia; order Chitinophagales; family Chitinophagaceae; genus Ilyomonas. The sequence continues at coordinate 2,377,575 of OZ244776.1, read as the reverse complement.
ATAAGACGAAAAGCGTTAAAAAAGTTTAATGTTGAAAATGTGAAAAACAGTCTGGCAAAAAAGATTTTTATCTTTTATAAAAGATGGTTTTTGGAAAAACTTTTTTAGTTGAATTTCAATATTAAAAATGTAAGTAAATAAAAAAGCCACGTTCAAATTTAAACGTGGCTTTTTTGCATGATCCGATTTAACTAATTTTTTCTACCTGCATGTAATTCAGTTCAACCGGAGTTGAACGTCCAAATATTTTTACAGATACTTTTAGTTTCTTTTTTTCGTCGGTTATTTCTTCAATTACACCATTGAAATCGTTAAATGGACCTTCGATAATTTTAATCGTTTCCCCGATAATAAAAGGCTCGCTTAGCGTAACGCCCTGCTCGTTCATTTCATCTACCTTACCCAGCATCCTGTTTACTTCAGCCTTACGCAGGGAAATAACATTGCCTTTACTGCCTTTTCCATCAGTTAAGAAGTGCATTACGTTGGTTAAATTACTGATATGCATAATTATGTCATCAGTCAATTTACCGCTGACTACTTCAAGAAAAAGATAGCCCGGATAATAGTTTTTCTCACGCATCACTTTTCTACCATTCTGCACTTTGTAAACTTTCTCCTGCGGTAAAAAAACCTGCTTTACAATATCATCCCAGCCATTGCGTAAGATGTCTTTATCCAGATATTCTTTTATTTTTCTTTCCTTTCCGCTTACTACCCGCAAGGCATACCATTTAGAATCGGTTGTCTCCTGCTGCACTATTGGTTCTTCTGCTGTGTTTTCCATATTCTTCTGATTATTGGAATAAAGAATAAATTAATTTCAGCAGCCAACTGCTTGCCAAATCCATCAATCCTACAATTGCTGTAATAACTGCAGTGGCAACCAATACAATAACGGTAGATTGCTGCAATTGCGTCCAGGTTGGCCAAGTTACTTTATCAGTGAGTTCGTGATAAGATTCTTTAAAATAAACAGATACTTTATTCACTTAATTAATTTGAAACTTTAAAAATTGGAAAATGAAGTAATGCAAGCTATAATTTTCAAATCAGCACATTAATACATTTTCAAATTAAAAAGCACGGGTACTAGGATTCGAACCCAGATCGAAGGTTTTGGAGACCTCTATACTAACCGTTGTACGATACCCGTAAGAAAAATCAGCTAATCAACCATTTGCTGATTAGCTGATTTTATAAAGGTAAGAACTCTTTTCTTATTTCAGAATTTCGGTAACCTGACCGGCGCCCACCGTACGACCACCTTCACGAATGGCAAACTTTAAGCCTTTTTCCATAGCTATTGGCTGAATCAGTTTTACAGTTAAGCCGATATTATCACCAGGCATCACCATTTCTGTTCCTGACGGCAATTCCACTTCTCCCGTTACATCTGTTGTGCGAAAATAAAACTGAGGACGATATTTATTAAAGAACGGTGTATGACGACCGCCTTCTTCTTTGCTAAGTACATAAACTTCGCATTTGAATTCGGTATGCGGTGTAATAGATTTCGGCTTTACGATAACCATACCGCGGCGAATATCTTTCTTTTCAATACCGCGCAACAGCAAACCTGCATTGTCGCCGGCCTGACCTTCATCTAACAATTTCTTAAACATCTCAACGCCTGTAACTACTGAAGTTAACGGTGTTGGAATAAGACCTACAATTTCAACGGCTTCGCCCACTTTTACAATGCCACGTTCAATACGACCGGTTGCAACAGTACCACGACCTGTAATAGAAAATACGTCTTCTACGCTCATCAGGAATGGCTGATCAATCGGGCGGGGAGGCAATGGAATGTAAGAATCAACTGCTTCCATCAATTCTTCTACTTTCTGTACCCATTTGTCTTCGCCGGCTAACGCACCTGTGGCAGAACCCTGAATGATTGGCGTATTGTCGCCATCGAAGCCATTTTTAGAAAGAATCTCGCGAATTTCCATTTCTACCAGTTCAAGCAGTTCAGGATCATCTACCAGATCAACTTTATTCATAAATACCACCATACGCGGAACACCTACCTGGCGGGCAAGTAGAATATGCTCTCTTGTCTGAGGCATCGGACCGTCGGTAGCAGCTACAACTAAGATTGCACCATCCATCTGTGCAGCACCCGTAATCATGTTTTTCACATAATCAGCGTGACCCGGACAGTCAACGTGCGCATAATGGCGGTTTATGGTTTCATATTCAACGTGAGCCGTATTGATGGTAATGCCACGCTCTTTTTCTTCGGGTGCTGCATCAATTTCATCATACTTTCTTGCCTGCGCCATACCCTTTGAAGCTAAAATGCTGGTAATGGCAGCGGTCAATGTGGTTTTACCGTGGTCTACGTGACCAATGGTTCCAACATTTACGTGAGGTTTCTCCCTCTTAAAGGTCTCTTTAGACATTTTATCGGTTTTTTATGTTGTTGTTACTAATTATAAGAGCCTGCAAGTAAAACAATTGCTTGCAAACATTAATCTAAATTATTAAAATTGAAAATCGTTAATGCTTAATTGGCAATACAAAAAATAATACAATTAAAAATTATCAATCTGCAATTGTGTGAGCCGTTAGTGAGAATCGAACTCACGACCTCTTCCCTACCAAGGAAGTGCTCTACCCCTGAGCTACAACGGCTTTCAGCATACGTCAAATGACCGTTATTGGTTGACAATGAGATGCAACTGTCAATTGCCATCTCTCATTCTGTCATCTCAGAAAATGAGCGGAAGACGAGGGTCGAACCCGCAACCTATAGCTTGGAAGGCTATCGCTCTACCAGTTGAGCTACTTCCGCATACTCAATTTGAAAATTTGCGAACGGGCAAATTTGAAAATTACCAAATTTTCAAATTGCTGCATTTTCAAATTATGTGTGGGCAGGATAGGGTTCGAACCTATGTACTCCGAAGAGAACAGATTTACAGTCTGTCGCCTTTAACCACTCGGCCACCTGCCCGTATATTATAGATTTATGAATGATGATTGAGCCACAAATAATAAATCTTCAATCGGCAATATTATGAGCCACTTGTCGGAATCGAACCAACGACCTACTGATTACAAATCAGTTGCTCTACCAGCTGAGCTAAAGTGGCAAACAAAGAACTACCCCTTTTTTCGGGATTGCAAAGGTAAAAGAAAACTTTATCTGGCAAAATATTGTGATGTTTTTTCTGAGCTTTTTATAAAACAGTAAAGAGAATGTAACTGCACGATCGGCGAAATCAGTTTTGAATGATAACTTTATCTTCTTTCCATTCAAAAACAACATTCCGGCTTTTTTGCGTTGCATCAGTTTTCAAAAAAACACTTTTGTAGGTTTTTTCAGGATGATACAACTCCGAGCGGGATAAAATATTCACATGCTGAAAAGAATTTTTTTTAATGAGTTGTACAGCGCTTTCAAATCCATTGCGAAAGATAAAAGCGCCTTTATACTGATCTGGCAGCCGTTTGCAAAAAATAGTATCCGTTTTGCCGGTTTCGGATAAAGCTTGTATTGTGGTAAGACTAACATGGCTGCTTAACACAAAGCTTTGATAACTCTGCCACAAAGCAAAATTTTCAATAACAAGCGCTGCATAAACAAGCCATGTTTTTTTTGCCAAAAGAAGATCAAAAAATTGTACCAGGATGGCGATAAGAAAAACTGATGGTAAATATAAAAACCGTTCCGATTCGGTATCGTGCGTATCAATGCCTAACGTAATTACGGGCACTAACGATAATAAAAAACAGGCTGCGCTGCCAAACATTACGAAATTTATTTTTTTCCGGATTATAAAAAAGAACAAAACGACGCAAACCGTTAAGATGATGCTTGTTATGGAGAAAGCCAGCGAAGATTGCATAGGCGGAGTCAGAGACCGAAAAAAAAATGCTGCTCCGTTTTTACCTAATAAAAAGATGTCGAAATTCATAATTCTCTGAGAGCCGTATGGAGAGCCGATAACGTTTTTTGTAAACCAAAATCGTCCGGTTAAATAAACAAGAAAAAGCAACCAGAAACCTGTTACAGGAAAAAAATTTTTTTTATTTTTTTTCGATATATAAAAAATGGTAAATAAAGTAATAATAACAGGTATAATCCAGGCTTGTTCATAGCTTAACAAAGAAGCTGAAAAACAGACAAGCGATATTGAATAATAGAACCGGTTTGTTTCTTTTTTTAAATAAAAAATAAAACATAATAACCCAAACATCGTACATAAAACCGCGCCCCGGCCAACAATCCAAAACAATGCTTCGCTGTGAAACGGATAAAACAAAAAAAGAAAGCCTGCTGCCAACGCCATATCAGCTGAATGAACGGCTGTATTACGCAGTGAAAAAATAATTTTTGAAAAGAAATAAAAGCAAAATGCGCAAAAAAAATGAAGGGCAAGATTTGTAATATGAAAACCGGTAGCGTTCAATTTCCAGATTGAATAATCAACGTACAAACTTCCGTCGGCCAAAGGCCGGAAAGAATGAAAAATATGAGATGGCTGAAGAGAAAATAAAAGGCTATCCCAATCATCGCTCAAAAAATATAATTGTGAAGGCGTATAAACAAAGCTGAATAAGATACAACCGAACACCAGATATAAAAAATGCTTCTTACTCATGTAAAATAAATATACCAAATACGGTTTTGCAAACGAAACGGAAACAAAAAACCCCGTGAAACACGGGGCGGTACGTTATGCAGTGGCAAGTTTTTCTTTTTTTCTTTTTATCTGGTTGATAGCAGAATCTAACGCATTGTCAAACGATTCTTTAAACGATTTTGATGAAGCTTTTACAAAAAAATTCTGACGCGGTATATGCACCCGGATTTCTACTATTTTGTCTTTAATATTATGAACAAGGTTGTCTAATTTGAGAAATACATCAACCTTGATGATGCGATCGTGAAAGTTTTCTAACTTTTGTGATTTGCCGGTTACATAATTAACAAGCTTTGCATCGGCGTTAAAGTGAATCGCCTGAAGATTTACATTCATAATCATTAGACATTTTATTGGTGACACAATTGGTTTCCAATTTTAGAAAACCTTTTAATAAAAACAAGTTAGCGAATGATTTCAGAAAAAAATGCAGGAGCAAAAAATTTTAATTTGTTTTTTATCGGGTGTCGACAAAAAGCGTTTTTAGCTGTAAAGAATCACATGGTTACATAACGCGCTTTCAACCTTTCGGATGCGCTTGTTTATATACTTCTTTCAGTTTATCAATTGTTAAATGCGTATAAACCTGCGTGGAAGCTAAACTGGAATGACCTAACAATTCCTTTACCGCATTCATTTCCGCACCGTTATTCATCAGGTGCGTTGCAAAAGTGTGCCGCAGAACATGCGGACTCTTTTTCTCAACAACCGTAACTTCGCTCAGGTATTTTTTTACAAAATTATAAATTGTTTTCGGGTTAAAAGATTTGCCTTTCTCATTCGTAAAAACATTATTGATGCCGGGCTGTACCGGTGGCTTTTGAGAAATGTAATTTTTAATGGATTGAAGCAGGTCGTTGTTAATTGGAATCAATCTTTCCTTATTTCCTTTTCCCAACACTTTAATATTGCCATAGCCATAATCTATATCATTTATTTTCAGGTTTATCAGCTCGCTTAACCGCATGCCGGTTGTGTAAAACAATAGCAAAATCAGCTTTTCTGTATTACCGTTGTGAGTATCGGGAAATGCAATTGTGTCTCCTATTTTTTTTATCTCTTTTTCATTTATAAAAACCGGCAGCCGCTTACTTGTTTTTGGCGAAATGACGCCGGACATTGGTGTTTTTTCAATAGCACCCTGCTTCAGCAGATATTTGAAAAAAGATTTCAGGGCCGATATTTTCCGGTTGATGCTTTTATTGGTAAGGGCATCTTCGGTTTTAATATTGGCCAGCCAGGAGCGGATATAGGTTGGCTGAAGTTCTGCAACAGCAGGGCTTTCGTATTCAACCGAAAGATAATTTGTAAACTGATTCAGGTCAATGGCATAAGCTGTAATGGTGTGCTGCGAATATTTTTTTTCGAACTGCAAAAACTGCAGAAATTCCTGAACCTGCGACTCGTAAAATGCTGGCATAAAAATAGTCATAAAGCTAAGCCTTATGACTATTTGAAACGATTATAAAAAATAATTATTTTTCGATTGTTCCGCTGGCGATTTTTTGCTTGTATATCGCTTTCAGCACTTCGGTACGGCGTTGCACAGACGGTTTGGTAAAGCTTTGGCGCTCTCTCAACTGAAGCAGGGCTTTACTTTTTTCAAACTTTTTTTTGTATTTCTTCAGCGCTTTATCTATGTTTTCGCAGTCTTTCGAATCTATTATCAGCATAATGTTTATACCTCCTTCAGGTAATTTTAGGGCGCAAATGTATAATTTTTATATTGCTTTTCAGGCAAATTTTTTATAAAATATCTGGTGAATCATTTATCAGTCTAAAACGAAAAGAAAAGTAACGGTTAGTTTCATATTTTTTTACAACCGAACATTGTCTTTTTATAAGTTGTAAAGGCTTTGTTGCATGAATATATAATTTCTAAAGATCAATAATTAAAACGCTGGATAAAGGCAATCTTTATCAATGCAAATTCTGTTTTTTTTAGAATGCCGATTGAAAAATATTCGTTTCAAAGCCAAATTTTTGAATAAAATATATTCATGCAACAAAGCCAGTTGTAAATAAAAGAATCGCCCTGTTTTCGCAGGGCGATTCTATACAAAAGAAATAAATAAAATTATTCAACCACTATCTTTTCGGTTTGCGAACCTTTTTCCGTTGTTACTTTTAAGAAGTAAACGCCTTTTGATAATCCGCTTAACGAAACGGTTTGCGAAGTGCCTTTTTCAACTGCGCTCAGCGCTTTTGTATAAACAACTTTTCCGTTGGTATTTGTTACAGATATATTGCATTTGGCATAAGACGAATGAAAAAATACGGTTGTAAAACTTTTCGCCGGGTTCGGCTGAACTGTTGCTTTTCCGTCGGTTGTGTTCAATCCGGCTATGTTAGATGCAATAAAATTATCGTTGACAACAGACGCTTTTGCTTTAATGGTAAAATCAGCATCGTTAATATCGAAGAAAATATTTCCGATAGCCATTACTTTAATTCTGCCTTGTGTGGTAGCAATATCTGGAACCGTTATTGTTGCTGCGCCGTCATTTGGGGTTGATGCAAGCAGAACAATCGGAAATGTTTGTCCGCCATCAGTTGACATCAATATTTTTACATTGGCGCAATTTACGGGCGCCTTGTTTGTGTTGGCAACATTCCAGGTAAGGTTTGCCTTAACGCCGCCTTTCGCGGTAAGTGGCGTGTTAGCAGCCGTAATGGTAAACGGTCCCGATGCGTTGTCAACCGTAACCATAATGTCATCGGTGGCTGTTGTGCCGCCGCCCGCATGATTGTCCCTCACCGTTAGCCGGAAATTTAATGTTCTGGCAACGGAAGGAAGCACTTCCCATTTGTTTTGGTTGGTGCCATCTAAAATGCTTGGCAATGCCGGAAAGTATCGCTGATTGGAAGTTGTAGGTCTGTATGAACGAAAAACAGGACCGGTAGTAGAAGTGGCAGACGGATATTTGTCTGACGTACCGCTTTTAAACACATCGTATTGTTCCCAGCAATACGTAAGCAAGTCTGAGCCGTTGCCATCGGTTGCTGTTCCGGTTAATTCAAATGGCGTTGATTTCGGAATCGTATAATCGTTACTGGCACTCACGACCGGAACAATGTTTCCGGTGCCTGTCATTACGGCGCAGGTAGCGCCTTTGCCTGTAGAAATATATGTGTAAATCTGCTGGATGCTTACCGCATGAAAATAAGGATCGCTGTGCGGCTGAATGTCTGTTGCGCCGGTAGTTCCGGCATAACCCATGATGGTAGAGCCGCTGCCGGGTTCCATTTGTGCAATGGTTCCTTCATTAGAATAATCGAAAGTATGATTGCCGCCGAACTGATGCCCGATTTCGTGATCCCAGAAATCAACTACAAACGGGTCTGTGGTTATGTCATCGGTAAAACCGGTTGCACCGGCACCCTTGTCCGGCGCATTGCACACGCAACCGATGCAGCCTGCGTTTCCGCCGGTAGGAAATCCCATCAGCAAATGCCCGATGTCATAATTGGCGGTGCCGATATATTTGTCATTCGTTTGCTGAGCTTGTGTATTCCATCTGCCGGTAAAATAGCCAAGTGTGCTGCTTTGAAACGGATCGTTTTTTCCATCTAAGAAAATAACATCATCTTCCTTATTTACATAATTGAGATGAACGCCGAAATCTGTTTCATAAATGGCATTTGTGCGCACCAGGTCGGTTACCAGAACAGATAAGACGCTGGCTTTTTTCTGATCATTTGTTGTTTCATTTCCCGTAAAACAAAGCTTCGAAAATTCGCCCCCCACGGCTACCGAAAAACGATAAGTTCTCAGTTTGGCATCGCTTTGCGCCAATGTTTGCGCATTGCCCTGAACCTGGCTGCTTATTACTTCATCTAATCTGCAATCGAAACTATGTTTGTTTTCGGGCAAATTACCTCTGTCGAAAACAGAATAAACGCCTTTGCCATTTACAGCCGGATTAATATAAACAGTTTTCAGGTTTGGCGACAGAATCATGGCATGAAAACCCGCCGTCGTAAAATCAAAATAAATGCGCAATGAAGCATCATTTATATCTTCACCTACATACGATTTAATCTGACAATATTTTGCCTGCAATTGCGGCTGCATCACCGGCGATTCTGCAATGCGAAATTGCCTGATTGTGCCGTCAGATAAAGGCACCTGAATAACTACGCCCGATGTATTTACCGGCGATACGCTGCGAAGAGCAGCCTTACTTAACGCATTTTGCAAACGCGCTTCGTCTAAGCTGAAAAGCTTAAAATCTCCCGGTCGGAAGGTAGAAGAAAAAACTGCACTGCTTTTGGTTTGGGAAAGCGCCTGTTTTTCTGAAATAGCTTTCCAGTAACTTTTTTGACCAAATGCGCCTGCCACACTAAAAATGGCAATAACGAGGAGTAGATTTTTTTGCATGAATGTTTGTTTTTTTCTTAAAAAATTAATTAAAGATATAAGAAAACGATATTTAGGCGATATTAAAAATGAAATGAAGTATTCGGTTTGGTTGCTATTCGGTGTGTGTCTTTATTTTTCCGGTAAATGCTACTTTAACTCATAAAAAAATATTTTATTAATGAATGCCATTGTTTATCTGATACCAACTGTTTTGCATGATGAAGAAACAGCTTTGCAAACCATTCCTTTTTATATTGTTGAAGCCATAAAAAGCTGCGATGTTTTTTTCGTTGAAAATGAAAAAACGGCAAGACGTTATTTTAAAAAACTTTGGCCCGAAATGGTCATTGATGCTTACGAATGGCACACCATTCACAAAGCGGAAGAAAACGTAAAGCAATTGTTCATTCGTTATTTACACGAGCGTAAAACAATCGGCATTGTAAGCGAAGCCGGCTGTCCTGGTATTGCCGACCCGGGACAAATTTTAATCGGTATTGCGCATCAGCATCAGGCTGTTGTAAAACCTTTGGTAGGACCAAGTTCAATCTTGCTGGCATTAATGGCAAGCGGCATGAACGGGCAAAGATTTTCTTTTCATGGTTATCTGCCGGTAGATTCATCAGAAAGAAAGAAAAAAATTAATAGCCTCGAAGAAGAATCGAAACAAAAAAACGCAACACAGATTTTTATAGAAACACCTTATCGAAACAATGCAATGCTGGCTGATGTTTTACGGGTTTGCAAACCTGCAACAAAATGTTGCATCGCGTCGGAACTAACAGGCAAAAGCGAAAAGATTATTACGCAAACAATTGCAGAATGGAAGAAGCAACCATTGCCGCAGCTTCATAAAATTCCCGTTATTTTTTTACTGTATGCTGAATCGTAAGCATTTGTTTGCACTATGTCATGCTTATGTAATTTGATTCTTTGCTTCTTTTGTTTCATTGTTTCTTTGCAAAAATTTTTGCTATTCATGCGAATCGGAATTGTTTGCTATCCTACATTTGGCGGAAGCGGTGTGCTGGCAACGGAATTAGGCAAAGCGCTTGCCGACAAAGGTCATTCGGTGCACTTTATTACCTATCAGCAGCCGGTAAGGCTTAATATTTTTAATGCCAATATTTACTATCACGAAGTGCGGGTTCCTACTTATCCATTGTTCGATTATCCACCTTACGAAATAGCGCTTGCCAGCACCATGGTTGATGTGATTATGAATCACAATCTCGATCTGCTTCATGTGCATTACGCCATTCCTCATGCCTCGGCCGCATTTATGGCTAAGCAAATCCTGCAGAAAAGTGGTAAAAATATTCCGGTAATTACCACGCTTCACGGCACCGATATAACGCTTGTGGGCAAAGACAAAACATACGAGCCCGTGGTTACTTTTTCTATCAATGAAAGCGATGCCATCACCGCCGTTTCTCAAAATCTGCGCGAAGAAACGTATAGCTCTTTTGCCATTAAAAAAGAGATTGAGGTCATTTATAATTTTGTTGACGTAAGCCGGTTTAACAAAAAACCAATTGATGCATTTCGGAAGGTAATCTCGCCAAACGGCGAAAAAATTGTGGTTCACGCTTCTAATTTCAGAAAGATAAAGCGGGTAAACGATGTGGTAAAAATATTTGCTGCGCTGAATAATAAAGTGCCTTCCAAGTTATTGATGATCGGCGATGGACCTGAGCGGTCAGGCTGCGAAGAACTATCAAGGCGATTGAATGTTCACGACGAAGTTCGCTTTCTTGGCAAGCAGGAGCAGATGGAAGAAATTATGGCGGTTGCCGATTTGTTTTTGCTGCCTTCTGAATACGAAAGCTTTGGATTGTCTGCATTAGAAGCAATGGCTGCGCATGTGCCCGTTATCTCTTCCGATGCGGGCGGTTTGCCTGAAGTAAACATAAACAATGTAACTGGTTTTCTTGCCAAAACAGGCGATATTGCTACCATGAGCCAATGCGCCATAGACCTGATGCAGGATGCAGAAAAATTAAATCAGTTTAAACAAAATGCCTACGAACAGGCAAGCCGTTTCGATATTCATAACATTGTTCCGCAATATGAAAAATTATATAGCCGCTTTTGCGAAATGGAATAATGGCAACACAATGATGAATGATTGTAAAATAACTAAAAACAGGCAGCCCATTTTCCTTCATCCCGATACATCGTACAACCCACATCTAACATTATACATAAGTATGGCTTAACATACATTACACAACTCTGTTTATTATTTTGCACCCATGCTTACAAAGCGAATCATTCCCTGTCTCGATATTAAAGATGGCAGAACGGTTAAAGGCATAAACTTTGAAAACCTTCGCGATGCCGGCGATCCGGTTGAACTTGGGGCGTTGTATGCCAGGCAGGGAGCCGATGAACTGGTATTTCTCGATATTACGGCAACTAACGAAAAGCGCAAAACACTAAGCCAACTGGTCAACCGCATTTCGCATCACATCAATATTCCGTTTACGGTGGGCGGCGGCATCGGCAGTGCCGAAGATGTAAGTGTTTTATTACAAAACGGTGCCGATAAAATTTCCATTAATACGTCTGCTTTTAAACGTCCGGAACTGATACGCGAACTCGCTAACGAATTTGGCAGTCAGTGTGTAGTTTTAGCAATAGATACAAGGTTGGAAGATGACGGCAATTGGTATGTTTATCTCAACGGCGGCAGAGTAAAAACAGACAGGCTTTGCTTTACTTGGGCGCAGGAAGCCGTAGTGTTGGGTGCCGGTGAAATTCTGCTTACGTCAATGAATCACGACGGCACAAAAGCTGGTTTCGCCATGGATATTACAAAGAAGCTGGCAACAGAACTTCCGGTTCCGGTAATTGCTTCCGGCGGTGGCGGGAAGATTCAACATTTTATAGATATTTTTGAACATGGAAAAGCCGATGCTGCATTAGCGGCAACCATCTTTCATTTTAAAGAAATCGAGATACAATCTTTAAAAAAAGAGTTAAAAAATAATGCAGTTTGTGTTCGGATGTAACTACCGGCAAGATGATGAACGCTAACAGAGTAAACAGATAACAACAAGCACTCATGGAATTGGATTTTAAGAAATATGAAGATGGTTTGGTTCCTGCGGTAATTCAGGATTACGCAACGCATAAAGTGCTGATGCTTGGCTTTATGAACAAAGAAGCGGTAACACAAACAGAACGTACCGGCAGAGTAACATTTTACAGCAGAAGCAAAAAGCGTTTGTGGACGAAAGGTGAGGAGAGTGGCAATCATTTGATTGTAAAACAAATAGCCGCCGATTGCGATAACGATACATTGTTGATAAAAGCTTCGCCAATGGGACCCGTTTGCCATACCGGTGCTGATACATGCTGGAGTGAAAAAAACCATACGGAAGAGTTTCTGCCATACCTGGAACAGATTATAGAACTGAGACGCAAGGCGAATGCGGAAGAATCGTATGTAGCCCGGCTGTTGCAGAAAGGCATCAACAAAATTGCGCAGAAAGTAGGTGAAGAAGCCGTAGAACTGGTGATTGAAGCCAAAGATAATAACGAACAACTTTTTTTAAATGAAGCGGCGGATTTGCTGTTTCATTACCTGATTCTGCTACATGCAAAAGGATATACATTAAACGATGTAACAGACGTTTTAAAAATGCGTCATTCAAAATAACAATATGAAAAAAATCGTATTCTTTTTATTGTTTTCTTCTCACCTTATGTCATTCGCCCAAACCGGAAAAACAAACGATGGTTTTGTAATTGAAGGCAGGCTGAAAGCGTTACCCAACGGCACTGAAGTTATCATGCTGGGCTTTAACGGCACCGACACAATAACCAAAACGAAAGTGCAGAACAGCGCTTTTACATTAATTGGAAAATCGGAAAATACAGATGCCAGAATCATAACATTTTCGGGCATACAGCAACGGCTGGTTGTGTTTATGGGCAATGATAACGTGATGATAAAAGGCGACAGCAGCAACTTCAGCGATGTTACCATTACCGGCTCGCCATCCAACTACGATTACGAAGAATTTTTATATCATATCAAGCCGTTAAACGATTATATTTCATATTACAGAAATGGCATTCAATCGGCGCCGACGCAGGCTGCAAAAGATAGCCTGGCAATTGCATTAAATACGGTTTATAACATTTATCAGGAAAGCATCGATCGGTTTATCAGCCGTAAAAAAAATTCGCCGGTTTCTTCTCTCATTCTGGCTTACAGCTATGATACCGATCCGAACAAAGACGTGGTATTGTTAGAAAAAAGATTTAATACGTTAACTGGTGAAGCCTTGCAAAGTCAGTTTGCCAAAAACATTTCGCAGGTGATAGAGAATGATAAAATCGGTGCTATCGGAACAAGAGCCATTGATTTTACACAAGCCGATACATCGGGCAACAGCGTGTCTTTATCTCAGTTTAAAGGCAAGTACGTGTTACTCGATTTCTGGGCAAGCTGGTGCCGTCCCTGCCGCATGGAAAATCCGAATGTTGTAGCTGCCTACAATACATTTAAAAATAAAAACTTTACCATCGTAAGCGTATCGCTCGATGAAGGAAAAGATTCGTGGCTGCGTGCCATCAAAGCCGACAAGCTGAACTGGACGCACATCAGCGATTTAAAATACTGGAGCAATGCTGTTGCCATGCAATATCACATTCAATCTATTCCGCAAAATTTTCTGATTGATCCCAACGGTGTTATCATTGCAAAAAACCTTCGCGGCGAGCAATTGGTTGAAAAGCTGAAGGAAGTTCTGAAATAGCTTTTCTGCGGTTTTATTAATTTTAAACAACACTTTTGCAAAAACCAAAAGCAATAAACCTGTATGTCGTTTCATATTTTTGAATGCGGTGCCGATGATGATAAAGTGATTGTGTTGGAAGAAACGGAAAGCGGAACGAAAGCCGAAATATATGCGTTCGGCGCATTGCTAAATGTATTTTCCGTAAAGCAAAACGATGCGGAAAAAAATGTGATATTCGGCTTTGAAAATACGGCTGACGCAAGAAAAAACATCACGCCGCTTTTTCAAAGCGCCAAACTAAGCCCGTTTGCCTGCCGCATGAAAGAAGGCCATTACACCTTTGCAAACCATAAATACAAAATTGAGAAATATTATAATCAGCGCGAAGCCATACACGGACTGATTTACGACGCTTTGTTTACGGTAAAAGAATCCGGCATAACAGATGATTCGGCGTTTGTAATGCTCACGTATGATTTTGATAAAGCGGATCCTGGTTATCCTTTTTTTTATCGCATCAATATCACGTATCGGCTCGCCGCAAATAACCGCTTAACCATAACAACCGCGCTAACCAATCTAAACGCATCGCCGATTCCGGTTGCCGACGGCTGGCATCCGTATTTCAGTTTCGGGAAAAAAGTAAATGCGCTTCAGCTTAGGTTGCATACAAAAGAAGTGGTTGAGTTTGATAACCGTCTGTTGCCAACCGGGCAATTTTTGCCTTATACCGATTTTGTTCAGCCGCGTCTGATTGAAGAAACAACCTTCGATAATTGCTTCGTGCTGGAAAAAAACGGCACGCAACCTGCCTGCACGCTAACCGATACGGAGGATCGTTTGCAGGTTAACATTTATCCCGAAAAAAATTATCCGTATTTACAGGTTTTTATACCTGACACCCGCACCAGCATTGCGATTGAGAACTTAAGCAGCCTGCCCGATTCTTTTAATAACGCCATTGGTCTGCACATTATTGATCCATATCAAACGCATGAATTTGTAACCATGTATGAAATTCAATTGTTGTAACAAATCAACAATTTTCTACCGACCCGATTTTTGAGTTTTCGCTCCCAGGAAATCTATACCTGCAATACCGCCGTCAGGCTTATTTCTACGTTCACGTTTTTCGGCAGCCCTTTTACGGCAACGGTTTCTCTTGCCGGATAATCTCCCGAAAAATAACTGCCATACATTTCATTTACCGCGGCAAACAAACTCATATCTGTTAAAAAAATGGTTGTCTTTACAACATGATCGAAAGTGAGTCTGACTTCTTCTAAAATGGCTTTCAGATTTTGCATTACCTGTTTTGTTTCGGCAGATATATCTCCTTCAATTAATTCATTCGTTTCCGGATTGATGGCTACCTGACCGCTGATAAACACCAAATCGCCGGCAACAATTGCCTGGTTGTAAGGACCAATTGGTTTGGGGGCTTTTTCTGTTTTGATAATTCTTTTTGACATAATTTTTTTTGAGAGTGCATTAATTTTTTACAAAGCCCGGCAAAATAAATTATAAAATTATAAACAATCGTCGCAGTGTAAAAGATGTAATCTTGCTACCTTTTTTATCCTTTTTCATGGCTATTTTATTATGTATTGATACGGCGACCGAAACGGCATTTGCCGGCTTGTGCAATGAAGCAGGCGTTATGATTTGTGAAGTGCATGAAGAACAAAAAAATCACGCCGCTTTTTTGCAGCCCGCCATCCGAAGCGTTATGCAAAAATCAGGTGTTTCCTTTTCTCAGATTGACGCAGTTGCGGTGGTAAACGGTCCTGGCAGCTACACCGGTTTGCGGGTTGGGCTGGCTTCGGCAAAAGGCATCTGTTACGCAACGGGCAAGCCATTGATTTTACTGAATACATTGTCTGTAATGGCAAAGGCAGCCGTTGATGTACAGAAAGACAAAGATGCTTTGTATTGCCCAATGATTGATGCACGGCGCAACGAAGTATTTGCCGCCGTTTACGATTACGATTTGCAGTTTGTTGTTGCGCCGCAACCTGTGATTCTTGAACCCGATAGTTTTAACAAACAGTTGTCGGTTCAAAAGATGTTTTTTTTTGGAAGCGGTCAAAATAAAGGCAGGAAAATAATCAGGCACGATAATGCGGCTTTTATAAATATAAATTATTCTTTGTTTCATATTAACGAAATGGCACAGCCTTTATTTATCCGGAACCAATTTGCAGATGTTGCCTACGCCGAGCCAAATTATATAAAGGATTTTTATATACCTGTCAGATAATAGTAAAATTTTTAGAAATTATCTTGTTTATTTGCATGTTAAAAATAATAATTACTTATCATTCGTATTAAAAAACACTCAATATTAAAATGCTTACATCCACTCACACACCCAATGTAACCTTAACCAACCCGGACAACCAGGAACAGGTAAAGGTTGATTTTTTGCATATTAAAAAATCGGCTTTAATACTTCGTGCTATGAATCATAAACTGAGACAGCAAATGATAAAGTTGCTTGATGAAAGCGGAAAGCTAACGGTAACTGAGTTGTATGTAAAACTTCGGCTCGAGCAGTCTGTCGCATCCCAGCACCTTGCTATTTTGCGCAGGGCAGGCGTTGTTATTACAAAGCGCGATGGTAAGTTTATTCATTATGCCATAAATTATCCGCGCATTTCAGAAATTAATAAGTTTGTGGAAGAACTCGTGGCATAACAAAATATATGAAAGAAGGCTGCCTTTTCAGCCTTCTTTTTTTAAAAGAAGCGTATGTACATAAAGCAATTTTATACCGGTTGTTTAAGCGAAGCGGCTTATTATATAGAAAGTAACGGCGAAGCAGCCATTGTAGATCCGCTGCGCGATATTGATATGTATCTGCAATTGGCAGAAGAAAGAAAAACGAGCATCCGGTATATTTTTGAAACGCATTTTCACGCCGATTTTGTAAGCGGTCATCTGGAATTAAGCAAAGCTACCGGTGCATCTATTATTTATGGTCCTGAAACCAAAGCCGCTTTTGAAATAACAATGGCAAAAGACAATGAACTATTCGCTCTGGGGAATATTAGCATTCAGGCATTGCACACACCCGGGCACACGCCGGAAAGTACCTGCTATCTATTAAAAAATGAAGAAGGGAAAGATTATGCAGTATTTACAGGCGACACGCTTTTTTGCGGTGATGTTGGTCGCCCCGATCTTGCGCAGACTGATGGCTCGATAACGATACACCAGTTAGCCACACAGCTTTTTGATAGTTTGCATAGAAAATTATTGCCGTTGGCAGATGAAGTTCTGGTTTACCCGGCGCATGGCCCCGGCAGCAGTTGCGGCAAAAACTTAGGACCCAAAACGCACAGTACCATGGGCGAAGAAAAAAAAGAAAACTATGCAATGCAGCCGCAAAATGCTGATGATTTTGCAAAAGTTGTTACCAGCGGATTGTCTGCGCCGCCCCAATATTTTTCAATTAATGCAGAAATTAATAAAACCGGATACAAACAATTGGATACAATATTAGAAAAAGCACTTACCGCATTAACGGTCAAAGATTTTAAAAACCGGATGCAGAAAGACAATGTTACGATTCTCGATACCCGTAATGCAAATGTTTTTAGTAATGGCTTTGTGCCCGGTTCTGTCAGCATCGGTTTAGAAGGTCGTTTTGCTGAGTGGGCAGGCATCTTATTGCCGTTCAATCATTCCCTGTTGCTCGTAACGGATGAAGGTATGGAAAAGGAAACCGTCATTCGCCTGGCAAGAGTAGGTTTTGAAAATATAGAAGGCTATCTGAAAGGCAGCTTAGCTGCGTGGCAAAAAGCCGGTGAGCAAACAGATTTGATAATTAATGTTGAGGCAGACGAAGTGGCAATGGACATTCCGTTTGATGAAAACCTGATTGTTGTTGATGTGAGAAAAGAAATAGAATTTGCCGATGGTCATGTAAAAGATGCGGTAAATATTCCGCTTGGCAATATGGCCGACCCGCTTAGCGTTGCCGCCATCAACGATACTGATAATTTATACCTTCACTGCGCCGGCGGTTACAGAAGTGTTGTTGCCGCTTCGCTTTTAAAACGGCAGGGAATACACAATCTTCGCAACATAAGCGGCGGTTTTGAAGCTTTAAAAGCGGAAGAAAAGATACAAACAGAGAAAAGTACTGAAATATTGAATTAGGTAGTAAGTATTGAGTAGTAAGTATTAGGTAATAAGTATTTTGTTAACGCAACTAAATAATCCGCCTCTTCAGGCAAAAGGTAAAAGTGATAAGCGGCTGTATAATGGACTGATGTTTCATAGCTGATATAACAACAGGCATAAACAAAAGAGAAAACCAGCGTTGTAATCATGTTACCTTCATACTTACTACATAATACTTACTACGTAATACAAAAAATCACTTCCGGTTGAGCCAGTTTTTTAAACACTACGGAAATATATTATTCCTGCTTGGCGGTGTTGTGGCCGGCTGCTTTCTGGGGCTTGTTTTCGGCACACGCATCAATTTTTTAAAGCCCGTTGGCGACATCTTTCTAAACCTGCTTTTTACTGCCGTGGTGCCGCTCGTTTTCTTTACCATTTCCTCTTCCATCGCAGGCATAGATCGTTCACAAAAATTCGGGAAGCTGATGATTGTTATGCTTCTTGTTTTTGTAATAACTGTACTTATTGCCGCCATTACTACAATGGCAGGTGTATGGCTTTTTCCCATCGGCGAAATAAAAAGCAATACTCTGTTCACCATGCAGGAAAACCAAAACGCTGGTCTTGCCAGTCAGATAACTTCCATGCTTACGGCAGATGATGTATATAAACTTTTTTCGCGCCGCAACATGCTGGCGCTGATTATTTTTTCCGGGTTAACCGGTTTTGCCGTATTGCGCAGCGGCGAAAGCGGGCAACTGTTCATCAGATTTCTGAAAGCCGGCAACGATGTATTTACCCATATTCTTTTACTCATTATGAAAGCCGCTCCCATTGGTTTGGGGGCTTATTTTGCGGTACAGGTCGGTGCGCTCGGCTCACAGTTATTGCAGAGTTATGTGCGTGCAATGGCATTGTTTCATGGTATCAGCTTGTTTTATTATTTGTTTTGGTTTAGCGTATATGCTTTTGTAGCCGGCGGATGGAAATCGGTAACGCGTTACTGGCAAAACAACATCGCTCCGTCGGCAACTGCCATTGGCACCTGCAGCAGCATTGCTACCATTCCGGTAAATCTGGCGGCATCAAAAAAAATGGGCATTGCAAATTATATTAGCAACATCAGTATTCCGTTAGGCGCTACGTTGCACAAAGACGGATCGGGCATTTCTTCGGTTATTAAAATTGCAGCCGTATTTGCCTTGTTTCACAAGCCTTTTTCGGGCTTCGATGTGTTGGCCATCGCTTTGCTCATCACCGTTTTTGTTAGCCTCGTAGAAGGCGGCATTCCGTCCGGCGGTTATCTTGGGGAATTATTGGTAATGTCGGTTTATAATTTTCCGGCCGAAGCGTTTCCGGTATTAATCATCATTGGTACTTTGGTTGATCCGGTAGCAACGGTGTTAAATGTTTGCGGCGATACGGCTGCGGGCATGATAATAACCAGATTGATGGAAGGAAAGAACTGGCTTCATGGAAATCCTGATTTGACATGAGTGACTGGAGATTATCGTTGCCGTTATCTTGTTATAAGCTTTGAAACAACGGCGCGGCTAAACCGGACAGGGAAAGTATCGCATGCAATAGGCACAAATAATAAAAATATTGTAATCACAACATTACAACGTACAATTTGCCTAAGCCATTTTCAAAGACAGCCATTTTGATAAATAAAAAATTAATTATTCATTAATTTCTCCCGCAAGGTTTTCTCAATGGCTATTTTATATATTTTTGTCTGAATACAATATTCTTCACTATTTGCTTATAAGCGACAATTGTAAAAAATGATGAAAAAAACCAAGTACAATGTACAAAGCCTGCGTATCGGGAAACTATTTTTTCTGTTGGGATTTGCCCTCATGCTTTCCGTTGGCGCTTTCGCCCAGGATGAGGATGAAAACCCTGGTGGTGATATTGATGCACCAATTGACGGTGGCATTTCTTTGCTGGTAGCTTCGGGTGTGGCTTACGGCGTTAAGCATTGGAACAATGCCCGCAAAGGCAAAAATGAAGAATCAAAAAGTGTTGAATAACACAGCGTCTTTCAATAAGTTTTTATATTAAAAGCCGTAAAATTTTTAAACTTTACGGCTTTTACATTTTAAAAAGACATTTTATATTAATACGACAGTATTTTCTAAAATTGCATTGTAAGTAGCTGCTTTTACTTAGATAAGTGCAGCTTCGAGCTGGCATAGCGAAGAATGAAATCCAGGGTTTTTGTGCGTGGCGATTTTAGTTGAATGCGATTTAGTTTTTCCTGCGCTTCCCTAAGCACCTGAAGTTTTTGCTTTAACGCCCAGTCGTTTTCAAGCGACTGCTCCAGTTCGGCGGCTTGTTTGGGATTCATTTCATTATAGATGTACAATAACAAATCTTCCGTTGTAAAATTCGGCATGGCAGAAAGGTTTTAAAGAACAAAATGAAAACGAGCAGCGATTGTATCTTATTGTAATATCAGATTATTTTTTATCTGACGCCTGCCCGCCTGATTCCACCACAAACACATCTTCGTTGTCGCTCTTCATCAGATAATTTTCCCTGACAAACTTTTCTACCGCAGCCGGATTGCTTTGCAGATTCTTTAATTCTTCACTGGTAGCTTTTATTTTGTCCTCGTAATATTTCTGTTTGGTAAGCAATTCATTCAATTGTCTTTTCCGGTCGAGTTGAATGAAAATGTTGTTGTCATCAAAAAAAAACATCATGACAACAAATACCGAAACGGCAATTACGTATTTATTGGTTATAAATTTAAAAGCCTGCTTCGCCCGTTTCATAATTATAAAAAAGAAAGCAGGCATCTTTATTTATTGCTGATGTCTGCTTCGTTTATTTATTTGGAATATAGTTTTTTCCCATTCGGGTAAATGGCGTTTTCGCCCAGCATTTCTTCAATGCGAATCAGTTGATTGTATTTGGCAAGCCGATCGGTGCGGCTGGCAGAACCCGTTTTTATCTGTCCGCAGTTTAACGCAACGGCAAGGTCGGCAATGGTGGTATCTTCCGTTTCGCCGCTGCGATGGCTCATAATGGTTGTATAGCCATGCGTTTGCGCCAGTTGAACCGCGTTGATGGTTTCGGTTATGGTTCCAATCTGGTTTACCTTAATCAGAATGCTGTTGGCAATGCCGTTGTCTATGCCGCGCTGCAATATTTTGGTGTTGGTAACAAACAAGTCATCGCCCACCAACTGACATTTATCAGCAAGCGCGTCCGTCATTTTTTTCCAGCCGTCCCAGTCTTCTTCCGCCATGCCGTCTTCAATAGAAACAATCGGATATTTGCTTACCCATTCTGTCCAGTAGGCCACCATTTCATCGGATGAAATTTCTTTTTGGCTGCTCTTATAAAATTTGTATTTGCCGTCTTTAAACATTTCGCTGCTGGCGGCATCGAGCGCAATGGCAATCTGGTCGCCAACGGCATAGCCAGCCGCTTCAATCGCCTGGATAACGGTTTCGATGGCGTCTTCGTTGCTTTGAAAATCGGGTGCAAAACCGCCTTCATCGCCAACATTGGTGCTGTAGCCTTTTTTCTTTAATACGCTCTTTAGCTGGTGAAACGTTTCTACGCCCCAGCGCAGCCCTTCGCTAAACGAAGAAGCGCCAACCGGCACAATCATAAACTCCTGAAAATCTATCTTGTTATCGGCATGAACACCGCCGTTTAAAATATTCATTAGCGGAACAGGCAGCACGGAAGCGTTTACACCGCCGAGATAGCGGAACAGCGGCAAGCCGCTTTCTTCCGCCGCCGCTTTGGCAACGGCCATAGAAACGGCAAGCATGGCATTGGCGCCTAATTTTCCTTTGTTATCGGTTCCGTCTAATTCAATCAGCTTTTTGTCAATGCCAGCCTGATCGCTTACCGGGTAGCCCGCAAGCTGCTCAGCAATTATATCGTTTACGTTTGCCACCGCCTTTAACACACCTTTTCCGCCATACACTTTTTTATCATTGTCGCGCAGTTCAACGGCTTCGTGAATGCCGGTAGAAGCGCCGGAAGGCACAGCCGCACGACCAAGGATACCTTCGTCGGTTACAACATCTACTTCTACCGTGGGGTTGCCACGGCTGTCTAATATCTGGCGGGCATGAATGTCTGAAATATAGCTCATATCAGTTGAAAATTTAATTGGATGCAAAGAAACAGATTCCTGGTAAATGTAAAACCGGAATAAAAAATATAAAGTGTAAAACGAGAAAAGTGAAATACCGATATTTTACTTCTATCGTTTCATAGTTATTTCATTGGTTCGTCTTTTACATCGGTCTTTTTTTATTTGCAAGTCTTTTTCGAATCGAATCTGATAAATTTTTCAATTACAAAATAATCCTGTGTCGTTGTATCGCTCAATGAAGGACGCAGCTCGAAATGCCCGGCTACCTGCGCGTAAACGCCTTTGCCTTCTTTTGATGCCTGTTTATATTTTGAAGTCATTATCATGGCAGAAGGCGCCAGTGTTGCCTGATAATCTCTGTTCATCGAGCAGATATGAATGACCATGGTATCATTCACGGCATTGTAAATGCCTTCCACCGGAACCGGCTTAACCGGCACAAACGGAATGTTGTTTCGATGCAACATCAGTTTTCCCGCATGGCTGTTTATTTCTTTTCCTTCAGCATCTAACACTTCCAGCGCGGCATGGCTCATAATCTTAAATTGCTGCGGACTATCTTCTCCCGTAAGCTGTAAAAGACTGTCCTGAAACAACCAGGTACCGGTTTCATAAAACGTGCCTTTACCAACGTATTGCCGTTCCATCACAAAAGTCATATCGGGGCGTAAATATAGTTTGGTGGCAATGCCGGGGCAATCGGCACAAGGCAGCGTGTCATAAAAAACACCGGCCAATTGCTTTATTCCGTAGCCTTCTGGCTTTTTATTAATGGTGCTGTCGGAAGATGTGTTTTTTACATCAGCATTGCTGTGGCACGCACTGATAATAATAATGACTAAAAAAATAGCAACTACAAATTTCATATCAGAATATTAAATAACGATTGATAAAAGCAATTACTGTGCACAAATAATGCGCGCCTGAAACTGCGATAATGAAGAAATTAAGATGACAACATACAGACGACACAGATTTCGGCATGGAGATAAAAGGCTTTTTGTAATCAAAAATTAAAAAAGCAGATTGGTTCTTTAAAGTATTTGCATTTCATCTTTCAATAGTTCCCGTATTCACATTATGCTTCTTTTTGCGGAATGGTTACCGGAGGAAAAAAAGTCATAATTTCTATAAAAAAACAAAGAATCAGCAACAAGAAAATACCCGCTTTTTTTTCGGGACAAATGCCACCCGAACACGTGCCAACCAATAAATAATTGCGAATACTCCAGGCGATGTTCAATGCGCCGACAATGAGATTGGTTCGCTTCGCCCATATTTTAGGAATGAGAAAAAAAACAATCATTACCGAGCAGAGAATGATGTTGAACAAGCCGGGTTTGCCTAAATTTTTTCCCGCATTCATGCCAGTAACAAGCAACTGAATTTCTGCCACATAGCTCCAGGGAAAAAAGCAGTTGATAATTAATGCCATACAAGCCGCAATACCAAGAAGCTGTGAATATTTCATATCTGAATTTAAGATCAGCACATTAAAAAACCTATAAGGCTTTTGTTTCCTTATAGGTTTTGAAGAAAGAGGTCCCGACCAGAGTCGAACTGGTGTGGAAGCTTTTGCAGAGCTCTGCCTAGCCACTCGGCCACAGGACCATTGCAGGGCGCGAAAATAATATAATGCAACTAATAATAAAACTTTGTGTCCGATTTTATAATTCTGTGTCCGACTTTTGCCGGTAAACCCGTTTGGATGAACACAATTGCAGAAAGCGAGCTGATTATTAACCAGCGCGGCGCCGTTTATCACCTGGATGTAACGCCCGAAGAACTGGCGCACACCATCATTACGGTTGGCGACCCGGGTCGGGTGCCGCAGATAAGCAGGCATTTCGACAATATTGAAACGCAATGCCGGCACCGCGAATTTGTTACGCATACAGGTTTTATCGGCAGCAAAAGAATTTCAGTTGTATCTACCGGCATTGGGCCGGATAACATTGATATTGTGATGAATGAACTGGATGCATTGGCAAACATAAATTTTGCAACGCGAACCGTAAAGCCACAGCTAACATCGCTGCAAATATTCCGGCTGGGCACCAGCGGTTCGCTGCAACAAGACATTCCGGTAGATAGCCTGGTAGCAGGCACACATGGGCTTGGCATCGATAATCTGCTTCATTTTTACCGCCACAATAACAATGAGGAAGAACGCCAGTTGCTTAGCAATTTTATAACGCACACCGGTTTTGGCAGCGCTTTATCGCAACCTTACATCGCTTCGGCAGGCACATCGCTGCTAAAGCATTTTGCGCAAAGTTATCATCATGGCATCACGGTTACCTGCCCGGGTTTTTACGGTCCGCAGGGAAGAGTGCTGCGCTTAGGGTTGCAGCACCCCGACCTGGTGAATCAGCTTACAACATTTCGTTTCGGCAATCATTTTATTTCCAATTTTGAAATGGAAACCAGTGCCATTTACGGACTGGGAAAGCTGCTCGGTCATCAATGCGTTAGCATTAATGTAATTGTAGCCAATCGCGTAAGCAAAACATTTACCAAAGACAGCGTTGCCACCGTAGAAAATATGATTGCAAAAACATTAAACATCATCGCTTCCATATAGGTATGAAAATTTCATTTTATAAATATCAGGGCACGGGCAATGATTTTATTATCCTAAACAACCTGAATAACGAATACAGCCTTACCACGGAGCAAATTCGACATTTGTGCAACCGCAGATTCGGCATCGGCGCCGACGGACTGATGTTGCTGAATGCTTCTCAGGAATATGATTTTGATATGGATTATTACAATGCGGACGGACGAAGAAGCAGCATGTGCGGCAATGGCGGACGATGTTTGGTAAAGTTTGCCGGCGATCAAAAGCTGCGCAAAAGCAATTATTTTTTTACCGCCATTGATGGTTTGCACGAGGCTACCATTGAGGATGACGGATGGGTGCATTTAAAAATGAAAGATGTGCATCGCATTAATACAATTCATAACGATTCTGTATTAGACACCGGCTCGCCGCATTTTGTGCGTCATGCAACCGATGTAAGAGGGCTGAATGTATATAAAGAAGGCAAATCCATAAGATACAGCGATTTATACCGGGAAGAAGGCATCAATGTAGATTTTGTGGAGGAAGAAGACAACGATATTTACGTTCGTACATATGAGCGCGGCGTAGAGGACGAAACGCTTAGCTGCGGCACGGGTGTAACGGCTGCGGCATTGGTATTTGCACACAATGAAACCGGATTCAACCGGGTAAATGTAGCCACACCCGGCGGTAAGCTGGCGGTTGAATTTGATAAAACCGGGGAAGATAAATTTGAAAATATATGGCTGTGCGGCCCTGCCGAATTTGTGTTTCAGGGAACGGTAGAAGTGTAAACATTACAGAAATAGAAAGAATTGAGTTTTCTGTTTTCTACATAGCAGAATTGCAAAATGTTGAATTGAGTTATTCATTTTTTTAATCGAAAAAAATCCGGACAAATTAAATTATCAGGCAGCCTGTTGCCTTTTTGAAGTTATCAAAAAAGCGTGTTTAACCTGAGTTCCAAAAAACGTAGAATCTTTTATTTCAGCAGCGCCATGTTCTATGTTTATAGCTTGTTGCAAGGCTGGTAAAGATGAATTATTTTCTTCAATTATTACGATACGAGATATTTGTACAAGTTCGCTTTGGGTAAGTGAGTTTTGAATTTTCTGAGCTAAATATTTTAAAGATTCTTCTTTATTTTTATCAATCCAATTTGCTGTAACAAGAATATCCCATTTGTCAGAAGCATCTTCCCGTAAGAAAAGTGCAAATAAAGCATATGCCCCCTTTTTCTTCAGAGGTTTCTCTTTCAATATCCACTAACTTATTTATAATCTCATTCATAAAATTTCAATAAGCGTTTTAGCACTATTTATAATAAGCATTGCTTCTTCAGATTCAGCAGCGCTTACTGCATTGTATCTTGTTTCAGGATTCCATGTATTAATGGCCGACCACTCAGCCAAATATGTTGCTTTCAAAGTTTTCTCAAATCCTGTAAAGCTGAAAAGTACATCCAAATTATGGGTTTTAAAGCTTCTGTAATTTTCAAACTCGTTCTTTGTTGAAGGAAACCCAAACCAATTTAGTGTTTTACAAATTTGCGCTTTAAAGCAATTTCTACAGCATATCCGCATAAATAAACAGCACCATCAAATCTCTTTTCATTTAAAAGGGTTTCTGCATCCTTTAGCCGCTCAGTTATAATTGTAGTTAAATCTTCAGTACTAATCTCCTTATAAACTTATAATTAAATACAACTTTTTAAATCTGATAACTGGTATTTACTTTTTTTATTGTGAAGAATCTGATGTGGCGCCGGAGATAACCGCCTGACCATTTTTAATGGTATCAACATGAACGGCATTCTTATCCTTCAGATCAACAATAGAATCGGAAGCTGACGTGCTGTCGCTTCTTTCTTTGTAACCATCATTGGGCATTTGCGTGGCGGTATCGTTGTTTTTGCAGGAAAAAATGTAAAGGCTTGTAATAAGCAGTAAAACAAAGAGTATGGTTTTCATGATATTTTCATTTAATTATTGTCTGAAAACCAAAAGCGATGCCACAATTTAGCTTATTCTTTTGTCATGGTTTTGATGGTTCCGTTTTCATAAGCTGCAATTACCAGATTGGCACGTTGTATAAAGAGACCGTTATCTACCACGCCTGTTATGTGATTAATCGCTTCGTGTAAGTCGGCAGGATCCAAAATCTCCCCAAAAAAACAGTCTATAATATAATTCTGATTATCGGTAATGTAAACGGAATTATTCGCTTTGCGCAAAGTTGTTTTACAACCTAATTTCCTTAGCTTTCTGTCAACAACAATCATGGCAAACGGTACCACTTCTACCGGAAGATGAAAAGCGCCCAAATGGGTTACCAGCTTGGTTTCGTCAACAACAATAATATTCACTTTTGTTTGCATCGAAACAATCTTCTCGCGCAGCAAAGCACCACCGCCGCCTTTTATTATATCGAGATTTTTATCCACTTCATCGGCGCCATCAATGGTAATGTCTATTTCATCGAAATCTGCAAAATCAACAATGGGAATATGCAGTTCCTTCGCCATCGTTTCCGAGTGTTTCGATGTAGCAATTGCTCTTATCTGCAAGCCTTCATCCGCCACGCGCTTCCCTATTTTTTGTATGGCAAAAGCTGCGGTGCTGCCGGTGCCGAGGCCAACTACCATCCCGTTTTTTATGTATGTAACGGCTTCTTCTGAGGCAAGTTGCTTTGCGTTTACGGTTTGCATACTAATAAAAATTAACAGTCAAAAAAATGGAAAGAAAGTTTGGCGATGCTTTTTGAAATATATTATTTGATCCGTGAAGCGCAGAAATTTTTTAATCGAATAATTTTTCAATCATTGCCAGCGTAATTTGCGTGTAATCGCCTATCACCGCATCGGTATCTTTTAAATCGTCCCGGCTTTCCATGGTGGTAACGCCAACCACTTTCATGCCCGCACTTTTAGCAGAAGCAGTGCCGGCAAGCGAATCTTCAAAAGCAACACATTTTTTTGGATCGGCACCGGCATATTGCGCCGCTTTCAAAAATATTTCCGGATCGGGTTTGCCGTGTGTAACTTCAGAGGCATCAACAACATGCTCAAAATATTGCGCAATGGCGATATGTTCAAACATAAAGCGCACATTGGCAGGCGAGCCCGATGTAGCAATGTTCATCGGGATGCTTGCATGGTGTATTTCCTGTAATAAATGGAGTAAACCGTCAAGCGGTTTTATATATGGCTTATACAATTGGCGGTACAACAGATTTTTCTCATTGGCGTGCGTGGTAACTTCTTCAGGTGTCATTTCTTTACCAAAAAATGTCTGAAAAATTTCGACCGAAGTATGCCCGCTGATTTTTGTTTTATAGTCATCAAGCGTAAACGGGCGGTTATATTTTTTATAAAATGCCTGCCACGCTTTAAAATGATACGGGTTGTTATTCATCAGTGTTCCGTCCATGTCAAAAATGATTGCATCCGGTTTCATTTGCTTATCAATTTTTGTTGTAGTTGCTTATTATAATCATTACTTTTTCCTTTGGCAATGCTTAATGAGTGCCATTCTTTTTCTTTTCCTTATTTTCCGATCAATACATTCTGTCCCACATGATACGCATAGTGCGCAAGCTGTCTTAAGATTGCATCATATACCGGCAGCGGCCCGGTGCGTATATAAACAGTTTTCATCAGATCATCCGGCAGCAGGGTTTGCAGCGACTGCATTACACATTGCCAGCCTTCACTCCACAAAGCAATGATTTTTTCTTTTGGCAAATGAACGTCTGTAAATTCAGCATCGCGTTTGCGCCATAATTTTCCCCGTCTTCTGTAAGAAAAACTGGTAAAGCGGTTCATCATATTGCCATGTAAATGTTGAACAATTACAGCAATGCTGTTGCTTTCTTCATTCACACTATCATTCATATCTTCTTCGCTAAGCTGCGCAAATGTTTTATCGCCCAGGTCTTTATAAACAGACAAACGTTTTATGGTGTCCTGGATAAATCTTTTTTCCAAAGTTGTCATTGTAATTGTATTGAGTAATAGGTAGTATGTGATAAGTAGTAAGTAATAAGTAGTATGTACTAAATTTTTATTTTTTTAAAAATATTTTCAATAGTATGATCTACAACTAATTTTTTAAGTAAAAAATATAAATCAAAAGCATCATTTATTATATCTTGATACATATTACTTACTACAACAAGTCAACTAAAAAACATCATACCTGTCATCACCATCCCGCCGCGCTGTCGTTGCCCCTGATATCGGCAGCGGCTTCTATATTTTTCCCCGAAATTTTTATTACTTCCGTTCTGCCAATGGCGCTTACTTCTTTAAAAACATATCCTTTTGCTGTCAAAACCTGTTTTGCGATTAGAGAAAAAGCAGGCTCAATGGTTACTTCGTCCGGCAGCCACTGATGATGAAATTTGGGATTGTTGACAGCCTGCGCCGCCGTCATGGAAAAATCTATCACATCTACAATGGTTTGAAATACAGAAGTCGGGATGGTGGTGCCGCCTGGTGTGCCTACAACCAGATACGGTTTTTTGTTTTTCAGCACCAAAGTTGGTGTCATCGAACTTAACATGCGCTTGCCTGGCGCAATGGCATTGGCTTCGCCGCCAACGGCGCCATACATATTGGGTACGCCCGGCTTGGCGCTGAAATCGTCCATCTCATCGTTCAATAAAAACCCTGCGCCACCAACAACGGTTTTGCTTCCGTAAGAGTTATTTAATGTTGTGGTAATGGCTACCATATTCCCTTTTTTGTCAATGATGCTTATGTGTGTGGTTTCATTGCTTTCGTGGATAAGACCGGCTTGTATGTCTTTACTTTCAGAAGCATGAAGCGTGTCAAAATCTTTCATCCGTTGTGCCAGATATGCTTTGCTGATGAGTGTTTTTTGCGGCACTTTGTAAAAGTCGTGATCGCCCATATATTCAGCTCTGTCGGCAAATGCCCTGCGTTCGGCTTCCACCATTACCTGCACGGCATTCGGAGATTCAAAGCCATATTGTTTTATAGGAAACGGTTCTATCATGCCCAGCATTTGCGCCAGCAAAATGCCGCCGCTGCTGGGTGGCGGAAACCCGATAATCTGATAGCCGCGATATTGAAACTGCATCGCGGTTCGCTGTTTGGCTTTGTAATTTTTTAAATCATCGTAACCAACCAAACCATTGCCGCGCTTCATTTCTGCCACTATTAATTTTGCCGTTTCACCCTCATAAAAACCTTTCTGCCCGCTGTCTCTGATGCGCATTAATGTTTGCGCAAGCTCGGCTTGAATCAATGTATCGCCGGCTTTCCACGCAACATCCTTTACAAAAGCCGTTGGCTGTGTATTGAAGCTTATAAAACCTTCTTTATTATTGTTTAAGCTGTTTGCTTCCGATTCTGTAATGGCATAGCCATGAAGCGCCAGATCTATAGCCGGCTGAATTAAAGCAGCGAAAGGCAGCTTTGCATATTGGTGTATGGCAAACAAGCCTGCCACTGTGCCCGGCACACCGGCGGAAAGATGTCCGTTAATTGATAAATCGGGGATTACATTGCCTGCGCTATCGAGATACATATTGCGCCCGGCAGCAGCAGGCGCCTCTTCTCTGTAATCCAATGCTAATAAATTGCCATCGTTTTTGCGCGCTGTCATAAAACCGCCGCCGCCAATGTTACCCGCCGCCGGATATACAACCGCCAAAGCCAGATTAACGGCAATGGCAGCATCAAACGCATTGCCGCCCTGCTTCATAACAGCAACACCAATTTCGCTTGCCAGCGGATGCGCGCATACAACCGCCGCTTTATGATAAGTTTTTGATTTGACGGACGTAAAAGAAAAGGGATTGATTTGTGCGCCTACGATGTGTTTTTGCTGTGCAAAGCCAATGATAAAAAAAAGTAAAAGGATGATAACAAAACAGAAACGGTTCATGCTACAAATGTAAGGCAGTACGAAACCGGGAAACAGAAAGCGCAAAGAAGTTTTTTGTCATTTTATATGTAAAAACCAACCGAGAAACTTCTGTTTTATTCGCATTGTAACTTCAGATCTGTTAATCTTTTTGATTCAAACCATTAACTTACGTGGTAAGTTTTATGTTACTCAAATAATGCTGCCTGCTCAGGCAAGACGCAAAAAAGGCAAACGTGAGCTTTTCACATTTGCCTTTTCACATTTCGTGATTGACGTGATAGTAGCTATTGCATCTTCTGTAATGGCTCGGTTGGAAATGCCTGACCACGTTCCATACAGTAATCTTCAATCAATGCGATAGACAATTTGTCATCCTTCATTTCAAAATGATATTTGCCAAATATCGTATCATCACATGGGCTTGCGCCGCTCACTTTTTGCAGCAGTAACGTATCCTTGATAATTTTATAAGTTGATGTTTCTATCAGGTTTGCGTCGCCTGCCTCAGATTGGTTTGCTATTCTCAGATAAACCGTATCTGCTTTAAATTTAAGTATGCATTCCGTTGGGTCGGGCGTTAAAAATGTGCCTTTCCATGATGTATTTTGTAACTGAGCGTCAGCCTTAACAGCGATAAAAAATATGATTGATGTTACAATTATTGTTTTTGCTTTGTTCATGTTGCGAGTATTAATATGAAGCGTAAAATTTAATCCGGAAAAATAAGCATTCATTTTATTACGGGCAAATCAGTATCACAATAATAAAATACCACGTTATATTTTTCTTATCTGCAAATTATTTTTGTGATGTATGAAATAATAAATCCGCTTTTGGAAGCGGATTTATAAATTAATTGAAAGGAGCAATATTGATTACGGTTTTTTGTTTTTGCCGTATTCTTCATTTAGCAGTTTTACAATGCCGGGCGTGATATTACGCAACGTATCTTTATAATATAAATAATCTTCATTGCTGGAAGCAAACACGTAGGAATAACCGGAATCGCTGCAATAATTTTTCAGAACATCCTGAATTTTAAACTTCACATCCTGCATTTTTTGTATATACATGTTGTTCATGTCCTGCCCCATCTGCTGCTGGCTTTGGTCGTAATCATTCTTCAGCGAAATCAACTCTTGTTCATAAGCGCCTTGCTCGGTCTGGCTCATGGTTGGTCCTTTCTGGTTATACTCGCGCAGTTTGGCGGCATATTTATCGCGCAATACATTCAATCGCTTTGTCATTTGCGCTTCCTGACTGTTTAAATAATCGCGCATCTCCTTAAAATAGCCGTAATTTTCCTGTAAAGAATCCAGCTCAAAATATGCGATTTTAAACCGGTTGGCAGAAGCCGCATTTGCCTGTTGAATGCGATGCTTATCCTGATTCTGATACGAAAAAAAAAGATAATACAAAACACCTAAACCAATGAGTAATACAATGTTGAGCGACAATAAAAATTTATTCATTATAAATGCAAAATGATACAAATTGATGAAGTTAAAAGGTTAATGGGAAAGAGAATGTTAAAAGGGTTGGAGGCGAAAGGTATGAGGATCGAGCCATGAGCATTGAATAAGTGAATTAAATATTTTATTTCCCCTTTTCCTTAATTTTTATTTTATTACACTTTAAAGCCCAAATCTTTTACCGCAAGCCTTTCGCTCTCTTGGTATGATAATGGCAGTTTTTACAAAAATATTTTTTATGGATATAATCATCGAATCTCCCGGATTTAAAGCCGGTACAGAACTGGAAAATTATGTACGCGAAACTTTGTCTAAATTAAAAAGTGATACCATTATCCGCGCTGATGTTACGTTGTATGTGGGTTCGGACGGCAATCCCACGAATCATTTTTGCGAAATCAGGCTTGAAGTGCCGGGCAACGATCATTTTGTAAAAAAGAGCGCTGATAAATTTGAAACGGCAGTACACGACGCAACAGAAACATTACAGGAAGTTTTAAAGAAAGCGAAAGAAAAAGCGATAGACAGAAACCGTAAGGTAGATATGGATTCTATCTTGCAACAATAATTTTTTGTTTGAATACAATAAAAAAGCCTGCAAAAAATGCAGGCTTTTTTATTGAACTTGATTGCCAGAAAGAGGAAATTCTATCAACCGTTAAATAACAATGTCTGCATTATTTATATTTCCGTAGAACATTTTTAACCTGCGCATAATAACCTGCCCCGAATAAAGTAAGATGAACCAATAAAGGATAAAGCTGGCACAAATCAGTGCGGTTCTGCCACCCGTTTTGCAACGGATAGGCGTTGTTGTAATGATGATAAAACGACAAATCAAAACCGTCGAATAACAATGTCATCGCAATATCCATTTCTCTATGCCCGTAATACACTGCCGGGTCAAAAATGGCAGCTTCATTATTTGCGCACGCCATTATATTTCCGTTCCATAAATCGCCGTGCAGCAATGCGGGCGGTTCTTTCGGAAATATATCTGTAAGTTTAGTGCAAATCATTTCTGCCTGTTTTACATCATTCGCCGTACAATATCCGTTATCAAAGGCTTTTTGAAAAAGCGGTAAAATTTGTTGCGCAGCATAAAATTCCGCCCATGAGTTTTGTAAAGAATTGGATTGTGCCAAACTGCCGATATAATTATCTTCTTCAAGCCCGAACTGCGGCTGTGTACATTGGTGTAAAGCGGCTAAACCTTCGCCCAATATTTTCCAGGTATCAGTTTGCGGCGCATCTTTTTCCAGACATTCCATTATCAGATAACAATTTTGTTCCGATGCTACGCAGCCTAAAGGTTCAGGTATTTTCAACCGGGTTTTGTTACGCAACAACATCAATCCGTTGTATTCTTTTTGAAACATATCCGATCCATTGACGTTATTAATCTTTAAAAAATATTTTTTTTCGTTTGTGTCAATGATATAAGTTGTGTTGATGTCGCCACCACATACTTGTCTGTAGCTGTTGATCTTCGCATCTTTACCTGATAATCGGGAAAGATGCAATGGCAAGTCTTGTATGAATGTGTTGTTCAAGATAAAATAAATGTTTAAACGAATAAAAACGTGTGAAGCCTTTTTCTGCGTTCTGTTATAAAACCTGAAAATATTACATTTGCCGGATAAAAACGTTAGGATTCCGGCATGAAGAAGATAGAACTTGAGATTGTGGCATTGTCTCACAGCATTACGCAAACGCATTCTTACGCTGTGGTTTTGGGAGAAGTAAACGGATTACGCCGCCTGCCGATTGTAATCGGCGGATTTGAAGCCCAGGCAATAGCCGTTGCGCTGGAACACATGCAGCCCAGCCGCCCGCTGACACACGACCTGATGAAGAATTTTATGAATGCCTTTAATGTAGAATTAATGGAAATCGTAATCAATGATTTACAGGAAGGCATTTTTTATTCGAAGCTGGTTTGCATTAACGAGCACGATACCATTGAGATAGATAGCCGCACCAGCGATGCGCTGGCGCTTGCCGTTCGCTTTGGCTGCCCCATTTATACGTTCGATAACATATTGGAAAGCGCAGGCATTCTGATGGAAGACAGCAACAAAAAGAAAGGCGATGTAGCGATAGAGCAAACGGTAAGCACCACCGGCTCTACAGAAAACCTGAACAGCCTGAGCGTGGATGAATTGCAAACGCTGTTAAACGAAGTGCTGGAACAGGAAGATTATCTGCGCGCCATTAGCATTCGCGATGAATTGAATAAGCGTAAAAAATAATCTCCAACTTTTTCTGCGTGATCTGTTTTCCGGCTTGTAAAATAAATCTTGGTCTTCATATTCTTGGCAGGCGGGCGGATGATTATCACAATTTAGAAACCGTTTTTTACCCGGTTTCCGTTGCCGATGCGTTAGAAATTTTGCCTGCCTATCAGTTATCTCAACCGCAGATTACGCTTTCCGGCCTTTCTGTGTCGGGTGACAATAACAGCAATTTTTGTATAAAAGCATGGCACATTGTAAAGCAACATTTTCCGCAACTACCGGCCGTAACCATTCATTTGCATAAAGCCATTCCGATGGGTGCCGGGTTGGGCGGCGGCAGTGCCGACGGCGCTGTGATGCTGATGATGCTGAATAAAACATTCAAACTGCAGCTATCGGCTGAAACACTTGCTGATTATGCGTTACAGCTTGGCAGCGATTGTCCTTTTTTTATTTACAATAAGCCTTGCCTTGCTACCGGAAGGGGAGAAGTTTTGCAACCCGTTGATATCAGTTTTAAGGGTTATTATATTTACATCATTTATCCCGGTATTCATATTCATACGGCTGAAGCCTTTGCGCGTTTGCAACGCTTTCATCATACAGTATCGCTTAAAGAAATTATAAAACAGCCGGTTGAAACATGGAAAGATAGTCTGACAAACGATTTTGAAGCGGGCATTTCTAAAATGCACCCTGTTATTGCAGAAATAAAGCAGCAGTTATATCAGCACGGGGCTTTATTGGCAGCCATGAGTGGCAGCGGCAGCACCCTGTTTGGTATTTTTAAAAACAAGCCCGGTGTTTTATCTTTTCCTGAATCTTTTTTTACAAAAATTGTAATGCTTGCGTAAATAAAAATACCCGCAGCTTTCCTCCTGTGGGTATTTTTTTTATGAAATTCAGTCTCCTTATTTTATGGTTTCGGCATGTTTTGAGGCAGGCTGTCATTTGGCGGCGGAACTTGTTCGTTTTGCATTGGCGGATGATTGGGCGGCATCGGGTGGTTGTCGTCTTTCGGCATGGTTAACATCGCTTCCGGGTGCGGCTCTCCGTGATGACAGGTATAACAGGTAACCGCCCGTATGGTATCAGGCATGTCAGATTTTTTAAAATTAAAAAAGTTCTTGTTAATGTCAGCCGTCATAGTCATCATATACCGCGCCGCTTCTTTTTCCGGCTTGTCGTCGCTGGCAAAATTTAATTTTCCTGTATTTGGATCGGGCGCATGACAAAAGCCGCATTTTACACCAAGTGAGCCTTTAAAATAATCCATAATTGCATCCAAGCTGTCGTGGCTAATGTCTTTCGGCAATATTTTTAAATTTTTAAAACCGCCTTGCTTTGTTGAAGCGATAAACGATGTGGAGGCGACATAAACCAAGCCGGCGAGGATTGTAAAAATAAAAATTTGCTTTCTCATAAATGCTGTTATAATTGTTGTTTTATCAGCTAAAAGTAATGAGATATTTTAGAATAAAAAAAGAGCGGGTTTAATCGCTCTTTTTATATCTTTTTTTTGCTGAATTTATTTTACAGGCTTTGGTGCAGACATATCATTTACTTTTTGTTCTGCATTGTCTGCCGCTCCTTTAGCATTGTTTGCCACTTCTTTCACATTATCCGCCGCATCTTTACTACTGTCTAATAACTTCACTATTTTTTCACGAACATCATCGCTGATGCCTTCAATTTTATCGTTGAAAGCAGCTTTTAAATCATCAGCTTTCATTGCACCTTTTTTGGTCAACTGACTAACTTTGTCTTTTACGCCGGTCGCAAACTCATCAGCGGAATCAGAAATTTTCTGACGTGTTTCTTCACCGCTCATCGGCGCAACCAGTAAACCAACTGCAACACCAGCCAATACGCCGGATATGGTTCCTAAGATTATTTTTTGTGTACTCATGGTATGTAATTTTTTTTGTTAGTTAAGTATAATGATTTTTCAATAACCCTGCCAACATTCATTCTCTTATGTATCAATACCTTTGATGAATGTCGAAAGTAATTTTGAAACGAAAGATAGCGCCTCGTATCGCCAACGGTCATCCCTGGATTTTTGGTAATGAAGTAAACGAAGTAAAAGGCGATAGCAAACCGGGCGATATTGTGGATGTTTATTTTGCCGATAATTCTTTTGCGGGCCGTGGTTTCATCAATCCAAAATCGCAGATTATCGTTCGTTTGTTAACGCGTAAGAAAGAAGATATCAGCGACGCATTTTTCCATGAAAAAATAATGACTGCCTGGCAGTATCGGAAAAATATTGGCTACACTGAAAATTGTCGCCTTGTATTTGGCGAAGCCGATTATCTGCCTTCACTCATTATTGATAAATTCAACCATTATTTTTCCATTCAAACCTTGTCGCTTGGTATGGATGTCTGGAAGCCTGCCATTGTAAACGCCTTGAATAAAATTTTTATGCCCAAAGGCATTTATGAACGCAATGATGTGCCGGTGCGCGAGCTGGAAGGATTGGAACAGCAAACAGGTTTTTTATCGCAGCCATTTGAAACAAAGATTGAAATTATTGAAAACGGAATCCGCTTTATGGTTGATCTAAAAAACGGACAAAAAACGGGTTATTTTTTAGATCAGCAGGATAACCGGCGTGCGATAAAATACATAGTAAAACAGGCTGATGTGCTGGGCGCATTCTCTTATACCGGAACATTTGAAATTCACGCGGCGCATTACGGCGCCACATCTGTTTTGGGTTTGGATATTTCTGAAAATGCAGTGGCGCAGGCTAACAATAACGCGCAGTTAAACGGCTTTGAAAACATTTGTCGGTTTGAAGTTGCCAATGCGTTTGATGTGTTGAAGCGATGGGCGGGAGAGGGAAGAAAATATGATGTTGTAATGCTCGATCCGCCGGCATTTACCAAAAGCCGCGAAAACATTCAGAAAGCCGTTACAGGTTATAAAGAAATCAATCTGCGTGGCATGAAATTGATTAGCAATGGTGGCTTTCTGGTAACCAGCAGTTGCACCAATCTGGTATCTCCCGATTTATTTTTGCAAACCCTTGCAGCGGCGGCGAAAGATGCGAAAAAGAATATTCGCCAGGTTACGTTTCGCACGCAATCACCCGATCACCCGATCATCTGGGGCATGGAAAATACAAATTACCTGAAGTTTTTAATCGCGGAGATAACGGATAAATAGGTGTAAGGGTTATGGTTTAAGGTGTGGGGTATGAGGTTTAAAAATCAAGATAATTTTATGAAGCTGAGAGCTGACTGCTCATAACTCATACCTAATAGCTCATAGTTGACTGCTGATAGCTTTATTATGATTTATAAAACATAAAAAATCTAAACCTCTTTATAGTAAGAACGTCTTTTGCTTTTGAAAACACAATTACGGATTTCACTTTTAAACTGACAATATGAAGAAAATTATTTTTTCGCTTTTACTTATTTCCATTACCCAGCTTTCCAATGCGCAGTTCAAAAAATTATTGAAGAATCCGCTGCAAAAAGATTCATCCGGCAAATACTCACTCAATTCCGTTTTGCCTGGCAACGCCAGCGACATTGCGGGCGGCTTAAAAGAAGCGTTAAACAAAGGCATTGAAAGCGGTACAACTCTGCTTTCTGCAGAAGATGGTTTTTTTAAGAATGCAGCCGTTAAAATACTGATGCCGCCCGAAGCGCAGAATGTAGAAAAAACCTTGCGCAGCGCAGGTTTGGGTAACGAAGTGGACAAGGCGGTTTTAACCATGAACCGCGCTGCCGAAGATGCTGCTAAAAGCGCTGCGCCCATTTTTTTAGATGCCGTAAAAAAAATGACCATCACAGATGCGGCCGGCATTTTAAAAGGTGATGATTCGGCGGCTACCACATATTTAAAAGCCAGTACTACCAGTGCATTAACGGCTGCCTTTCGCCCGGTTATTGACAGCTCGCTGGCGAAAGTGGACGCCACCCGATACTGGACTACTCTTACCACAACCTACAATCAGATTCCTTTCGTGCGAAAATTGGAAACCGATCTAACAAGTTATGTAACCGGCAGGGCTTTGCAGGGTTTGTTTCATCAAATAGCTTTAGAAGAAGCGGAAATCAGGAAAAACCCGGCAGCCAGAACAACTGATTTGCTGAAGAAAGTATTTTCGCAGCAATAAATTTTATTACCGAAAAAGAATATGACGGGAAGAAAGCAGGATGTAATATTGAATAAGTAAGATGTGATATTTAATTTATTGCATCAGAATCTTATTACGGGTTAACTTTAAGAAATTTCGGAATACTACGCGAAGCCTAAAGGCGTCGCATTCATATTTTGTAGCCTCTGGCTACCCGATTCATTTAAAGTCATTCAGATTACAATGTACTTACTGTAATTATATCATTTCATCAAAAAAAAACATATCTGTGCGTAAAATCCATGTTATCATGTGCCATTTTTTATAACGATTTCAAAAAGGCCAGCAGCGCGTCTCTGTCTGATTTATCTAATTTCATAAACGCATTTTTGCTTTGTTCTGCTTCGCCGCCATGCCATAAAATAGCTTCTTCTATGCTTAAAGCGCGGCCATCGTGGAGATAATATCCCGCTCCCTGCACTTTTTGCAACATGCCCAAACCCCAAAGCGGCGTGGTTCGCCATTCGTTGCCGGAAGCGAGGAAGTCCGGACGGCCATCGGCCAACCCTTCGCCCATATCATGCAGCAGCATATCGGTATAGGGATGAATGCGCTGGTTGCTTAGCGCGGGAACATCGGTAACATAACCGGTGTACATGGTTTGTTTATGGCAGCCTGAGCAATTGATCTGGTTAAAAAGCATTTCACCTTTTTTGTTTGCCGCATCGTTCACATTGCGCCGGGCGGGAACAGCCAACGTTTTTACATAAAAAACAACCGCGTTTAGTGTGCTGTCCGGCAGTTCAATTACGGTTTTATCCTGTTGCTTATCCTGGCTTTGCGTTTTGCTGTTTTCGTCGGGGAAAAGATAATTGGTAACGCCCATATCCTGCTGATAAGCCAGTGCCACCTGGTTTTGCAGCGAAATGGTATTGGCTTTTAATCCGAAACGACCGATGCGCCGGATGTGTAACGCCGTATCGAAAATATAATTGGGTCTGCCGCTGATGCCATCTCCGTTTGCATCATCTTCATCGGCAAATGACAGAATGGTAGGTTCAGGAATGTTATCAAGCAAACCGATTCCGAACACAGGTGGCGCCAACCGCGGAGAAATATAATAATCAGACGGCAAGGGTAAGTACGGATTGGCTAATGAAAAAACCGGTTTCTGCAGAGTAACAGTTGTGCCATCGGCATAGGTAACGGGAAAGCTTGTGTATTGAATGGCAATCTGCGCTTCGGGTGTAATGCCGATTAAAGCTTTGTCCTGTATCTGAAAGCCATATCCGGGAATGCTTAGCGGCGCACCATGTTCATCTGCGCCGGGAATGCTGACGCGAATAAGAAGCGAAGAATTTTGAAAACCCGCCGTGGGCGTGCCTTTGCCATCATTGTGATGACAGGAAATGCACGAAACATTATTGTAGATATAACCCACGCCGCCAAAAACGGGAGCCGGGGCCGACACAAATGTTTGCTCAAACGCCTTGTCGCCCAATTCGTGAACAAAGCCGTCTCTGCCTTCAAGTGCGTCTATGCTGTGCGTAAACGCCTGCGATGTTTCGTCGAATGCGGTGGCTAAACCGCCGCTGAGCCGGTTGTCATACTGGTCGTCGGGCAACGCATCGGGCTTGTTGCACATCACAAATAAAGCAATGGCGGCGGCGATGGCGATGATAATTTTTATCTTCTTCATTTGTAACGGGAGAACCAATTTTTATGGAATGCAAAGATTTACAGGCAACAATGGTATTGTTTACGAAATGAGAAGTATTGTGTTACGATTGTGGAAATGAAATGATGCCGGTGGGAGGTGAGAGGTGTAAGGCAGAATCTTTTCTATTGAAAGTAATAAGCCGAATTGTGGCATACATTTTACGCTATACTGCTACTTAACACGATATAAAAGTTTGACTATGGAAAACACAACACAAAGCATTCATGCAAACAAGCAGTTTGAGGCAGGCATTAGCGATTTATATGATGCCTGGATAAATGCTGATAAGCTAAAACAATGGTGGCAACCGGCGGGCAACAAGCTGGTAAATGTAGAAAACGATGTGCGCGAAGGCGGCA
This sequence comes from Ilyomonas sp., assembly GCA_965219515.1. Classification (GTDB taxonomy): domain Bacteria; phylum Bacteroidota; class Bacteroidia; order Chitinophagales; family Chitinophagaceae; genus Ilyomonas. Next base: position 2,337,202 of record OZ244776.1, on the reverse strand, counting down.
GCATTAAATATGAATTTGCGGGCGAGGATAATGAAACAACCATTGTTATTACGGGCCAGTATAAAGAGGTGAAACCGTCTGAAAAACTGGTATATAGCTGGGACTGGCAGGTGCCGGGCTCGGATAATTTAAGCAACAATCATTTTGAGCTTTCGGTGGAATTTAAAGAAGAAGAAAACGGAAGCCGCATTGAAATTACACAAACAAATGAAGACGAAGCAGAATCTATTCATCCGCGCGAAAAGGGCTGGGAGGATGAGTTGGAAAGATTACACAAATTTCTAAGTTAGTCTGTTTATCAATATGGTAGCTGCCTGAAGGTTACTAAATCTTCATGCAGCTTTTTTATTTAATTATTTTATGAGTAAAGTAAATTGTTTACACCGGGTGCAATTGCTGAAAATTTCGCTTGACGAGGCGTGGGATTTTTTTAGCAGTCCGCGCAATCTGCAAAAGATTACGCCCCCTTATATGAAGTTTAAAGTGATGGGAGATACATTTAGCGACAGCATGTATGAAGGACAGATTATAGAATATAAAGTGAGACCCGTTTTGGGTATTCCGCTGTATTGGATGACAGAGATTACGCATGTAAAAGAAAAAAAATTTTTTATAGATGAACAGCGGTTTGGTCCTTACGCGTTCTGGCATCATCAGCATCATTTTAAAGAAACCGGAGACGGCGTTGAAATGACCGATTTCCTTCATTATAAAGTTCCTTTGTATGCGTTGGGCAGGGTGGTGAATAAGCTGTTTGTAAGCAAAGAGGTAAAGAAAATTTTTGACTACCGCTATAAAAAAGTTGAAGAAATATTCGGGTGAAATTTTGCTTTATAAAATATATATTCTTCGTGTTTTCACGCCAAAAAAAATAGCGAATGGAAACAGACAGCCAACTGCAGATGTTTGAAAACCGCCTGTTGAAAGTGTACAAACACCGAAGCAAAATTGCCCGTCGGCAAAACATCAGTTGCTTTCGTTTATATGATCATGATTTAACCGAATTTCCCTTTTCCGTTGAAATTTATGATGATAAAATTTACGTTGCCGAATATCTGCGCAGGCACGGCATGGAGGAAGAAGAACATGAACTTTGGTTGAACGATTGCCTGCAAATCATAAGTAAGATTACATGTGCCGATATAGAAAAAATTTTTACGCGTGAGCGCAGACGCATGAACCATCGTGGCAATCAGCAATATGAGAAAATAGGCTTGCAAAAAGAGTTTTTTCCGGTGAAAGAAAACACCCTTATGTTTCTGATAAACCTTACAGATTATGTGGACACAGGTTTGTTTTTAGATCATCGCATAACGCGGCAAATGGTGCGGGAAGAATCGGCAGGCAAAAGGATTTTAAATTTATTCTGTTATACCGGTTCTTTTTCTGTTTATGCAGCTTTTGGCGGAGCAACGTCTGTAACATCGGTTGATCTATCAAAAACATACTTAAAATGGGCGGAAGACAATTTTGATGCAAACGGGATTGATAAGACCAAACATCAGTTTATTCATGCCGATGTAAAGCAATATCTGAAAACGTTGCAACCATGCGCTTATGACTTGGTTGTTATTGATCCGCCAACGTTCAGCAACAGCAAGCGTATGAAAGAGTTTCTGGATATTCAGCGCGATCATGCTGACATGCTAAACGATGTGCTGCAGGCAATCACCTTAAACGGCATTGTTTATTTCAGCACCAATCTTTCCTCTTTTGTTTTAGACAAAAAAAAAATAAAGGCAAGCCAGATAAAAGACATTACCAAAGCTACCACGCCATTCGATTTTGAAGGAAAATTAAAGCGGTGGTGCTATAGAATCGTCAAATAAAATCAGCTATCTTTTTTTATAAATCGGAACGGTACTGCAGGGTTCGCCATACATGATGGTTTTGGCATACGGGCGAAGCAGATTGGTAATTTCAAGATATGCTGTTTCGGGTATTTGCACATCGCCGCAACCTTTTACCACAACCCGTTTGTCGGCATATTCTTCAGCATTCAGGCGGGAAAGATTTTTAATGAAAATAATATTGATGGCTGTTTTTTCATCACCGAAAATCACGTCTCTGGCCACCGGTTGCAGCGTGCCTGCAATCAGCATATACACCCACATCGGAATGATGGCATCGGCAGTGCAGGTAACGGCTACATACGTGTTACGGTACGCTTCAACATCAAGGTTTTGCAGGGCAAGACGAAAATCTTTTTCTTTTACTATCAAACCCATAAACAGGTAATCCTTAATGTCAAATATTTTAATGTCGGCCTTCGGATAATACGCTTCAAGGTCAATGGTTAATAGTCCGCTTTCCGCCACCTTGTTCTTTATAACAGCTTCCATTGATAGAATAATTATTTTATAATGCAAAGCTAATCCACATTTTACAGAAAGTAAAAGGCAGAAGTGTATGTTTGTCGTTAATAAAAAAGGCGCATGTCGAAATCCACGCTATACAATATCACAGATTTTTTAGAGCCGGTTAATAAATATGAAATTTCGGAAGATGAATCCTATCATCAAACACAGCTTGGTGAACATATAGATTTGTATGATGAGCATTTTCCTGATATCGAAAAGGCAGATGTGGTGCTGATCGGTTGTGGCGAAATGCGTGGTTCAGCGAACGGTTCTAACAACTATAATGCGCCCGATGCCGTACGAAAAGCCTTTTATAATTTATATCACTGGCACAAAGAAGTGCATCTGGCAGATGCAGGAAACATAAAATCGGGCGCGGGATTGCAGGATACGTATGCCGCCATTCAGGCAGTTAGCACAGAATTGATTCAGCAGGGAAAGCGTGTTGTTTTAATTGGCGGCTCGCACGATGTGATGATGGCGCAATACGCCGCTTTTGCCGGCATGGAAACCATTGTGGAGGCGACCTGTGTAGATGCGCGCATTGATTTGAATATGGATAGTGTTTTGCCTGCTGATAACTTCCTGATGAAGATGCTTACTTCTTCGCCCAACTTTATTAAGCATTACAACCATATCGGCTTTCAAAGCTATCTGGTGCATCCCAATATGCTGGAAACGATAGACAAACTTCGCTTCGACTGCTACCGTGTTGGCAGGGTAAAAGAAAACATAGAAGAAATGGAACCTGCCATCCGCAACAGCCATTTGTTTTCGTTTGATATAGCCGCCATGCAACATGCCGCGGCGCCGGCAAATACTATAACGCCAAACGGCTTTAACGGCGAAGAAGCCTGCACGCTGTTGCAATATGCCGGGTTGAGCAGTAATGTAAAATCAGTTGGTATTTATGGTTATCAGCCCGCGCTTGACATACACGATCTAACGGCAAAGCAAATGAGCCACATGCTCTGGTATTATATGGATGGCGTGTATAAAAGCAAACAGGAAGCAGGCTTTGGCGAAACGCACAATTTTAATGAATTTCACATGGCGTTTGCCGAAACAGAAACGGTGTTTTTACAAAGCAAAAAAACGCACCGGTGGTGGATGAAAATGCCCGAAGGAAATTATGCTGCCTGCACGTATAACGATTACTTAATTGCCCGTAACAATGAATTGCCTGAACGCTGGCTGAGAATGATGGAAAGAGTGTGAGGAAGTTGTAGTAATACGGTTTATAAATCATAAATAGTCTGATAATTGGATAAATAAAGTTGATACCCTGTGATAGACTTTACTGTATCATTGGTAATCGTTTCCCGGATAACCGAACCAAGATGTTCTGACAAAGTATCCAGGGTTTTAAATACTTTATTGCAGATTGTTTTTTTAAGCATACGCCAGATTTGTTCAGCCGGATTTAGTTCAGGGCTGTAGGATGGTAAAAACAGTAACCCAATATTATCTGGTATCAGTAATCTTTTTGCTTTGTGAAAAGCACCGTTATCCAGCACTACTATTTTAAAAACTTCTTTGTTAAGTTGGGAGAGATGATTGATGAATATCTGGAACGTTTCTGTATTGCAATAAGGCATTTCCAGCAGCAGGTTGTTGCCTGTAACGGGTGAGAAAGCGCCGAACAGGTAAAGGTTTTCAAATTTGTGCAGATAAGGGCAAACCGGCTGAATACCTTTTGCTGTGAGCGCTTTGCCATTGCGGGTAAACAATCCAAAACGGCTTTCATCTTCAAAGTATAAATCAAAGGAACTATAAGCAGCTTTTTTATTTTGCAGCAGGCTTGCAAAAAAATCTTTTAGTTTTTTTTAAAGTTATCTACGGCTGCCATGTCTTTTTGTATATGGCTTTTGCGGGCTGATTTGAGTTTGGCGCCAAAATGTTTTTTTACATACGCATTCAGCGTTACATATTTAATACCCGCTATAAAATGCTTATCTACCCAGCGGCGCAGTTCTTCAAAGCTTACAAAAGCATCCGCAGGGCTTTTCAGTCTTTTTTCAATGGCGGCATGTGCGGCAGCATCAATTACTTCTCTTCTCTTTCCGCCTTGTTTATTTTGAAGTAAAGCTTTCATGCCGCCTGTACTATAGAGATTACGCCATTTTTGTATGCTGTTATGATTAACGCCGACCAATTCAGCCAACTCATTTTTGGATAAGGGGGCAGCCGCTTTTTTTATTTCCTGCAGCAGGATGATACGACTGCGCATGGTTGGTTTGCTTTGCTGTTTGAGCAGTTGTTTGAGTTGCTGAGCTGTTTCGTTTACCGTAATTGTTTTTGCCTTTGCCATACAGCAAAGATAAATATAATTAGACTATTTATGAAATATAAATAGTATAAGTAGTAAGTTGTAAGTAATATTTTGTAGGTAGTAAGTTTGATTAACATGATTGCCGGTTTCATTTTCTTATCATAATACTTACTACATAATACATAAATACATTTTATTTCATCATTTTACCGGCAACGATAGCCGCCCATTTTCTTGGAAGGAAACTAACCGAGCGGGAAAGAAACGCATTTAGCCGTCCGGTTATAATGATTGTCTTGTTTTTTATGATTCCTTCGTATGCTTTTTCTGCAACCTCTTTACTTTCCATAACACCATACTGGAACAGTTTTGATGATTCGGCTTTAGCCGTTTTTGCAAAATGGGTTGCCGTTGCGCCAGGGCATAGCACGCTTACGGTAACGCCGTATTTTTTCAGTTCAATATGCAGTGCTTCGCTGAACGAAAGTACATACGCTTTGCTTGCCGCATAAGCCGCCATATAAGGCACCGGTTGAAAAGCCGCTGTACTCGCCACATTCAGAATTTTGCCTTTGTGTTTTTGCTTCATATCGTGTGCAAAAAGCAGGGTGAGTTCGGTGAGGCTGTTGATGTTTAAATCTAACATCGCACTTACTTTTTCAGCTTCCATTTCGCTGCCTTCGCCATACATGCCAATGCCTGCGTTATTGATAAGTATATCTATATTTTTACCCAAATCTTTTACAGAATTATACAACCGGGTGGCGCTGTTGTGAGTGGATAAATCCATTTCAAAATAGTTTATCTTAATGCTGAAACGTTGCTCGTAATCTATTGCCATTTGATGAAGTACATCCTTGTTTCTTGCAACCAAAATGAGATTGTATTTTTTGCCGGCAAATATTTCTGCCAGATCTTTACCGATACCGCTGCTTGCACCTGTGATTAAAACCGTTTCCATAGTATTTTTACTTACATCATTTGCTTAATCGCAACAAGATAACATCATGTGGCGGAACGTTTGCCATAAAAGGTTTAGCAGTGTTGCCGTCCGCTTTTTTTGCTCGCAGATTTTCAATTTTATACACTGCGTTACCCGTTAATTCTTTACCCGAAACTTCGTATTTTATATCTTCCGTTTTTCAATCAAAAGTTACAGCTTGCGGCGCATTATTTCTGTTCAAAAACAAACGGTCCGGTCGCCATTGCCCAATGGTTATACCCAGGTTTCGAGGCTGTCTTTTTTCGCGTAGCGAAAGCCTTGTATGCCCATCGTATCCTGGTCAATTGCAATGGCGCTTTTGTTGGTTAAAAGAGCTTTTGTTTGCGGCGACATCTTCGTAATATCATTACCGGCAATCAATGGCGACGCCATCATGCACCACATGGTAAAATGGGCGCGGTCTTCACCTGGTGTCATGCCATTGCCTACTTCCAGCATATCCGGATCGTTCCAGTGGTTTTTACCTGCATACTTATTTAATTGCGCATTCAAATCCATGTTATGCATCGCGCTGTTTGGCTTCCAGCCATTTATTTTTTTTGATGAATCGAAATAAGCGCCAATATCACCGGTTGTGCGCCATAGTTCGCCAACAGGAGCTGCGGCGCAAGGTTTTTCCATTTTTGGGCATAACTATTTGTTGCAATCACAAGGGCAATAAAGGCAATCCAGGTTTTTATAGTGATGTGTTTTTTATTAATCGTTTTATAAAGAACCATATTGCTTGGCAAACATTCATCGTTGCGCAGGCAATTGACTATGTATGAGGAATTTGATTCTCACAGATGATACAGATAACAGCCAAACTCATTCACTTGTGTTCATCGGTGCCATCTGTAAGTGTTTCTAAAAAGGGCAGCCGGAGCACTTGCTCCGGCTGCCCTTTTTATACATCCCTACTAAACAACTAAGCCAATTCAAACCTGTCTGCGTTCATCACTTTTTGCCAGGCAGTGATAAAGTCGCGCACAAATTTTTCCTGTCCATCACTGCTGCCATATACTTCTGCAACGGCTCTCAGTTCGGAGTTGGAACCAAACACAAGGTCGGCACGTGTAGCCGTCCATTTCGGTTGACCCGTAGCGCGGTCGCTGCCCAGATACATTTCTTTATCATCGCTCATCGCTTTCCATGCGGTGTTCATGTCCAGCAGGTTCACAAAAAAATCGTTGGTAAGCACACCAGGGCGTTGTGTGAACACGCCATGCTTCGATCCGTCATAGTTTGCACCAAGCGCACGCATACCACCAACTAATACCGTTAACTCAGGCGCAGTCAGCGTAAGCAGTTGCGCTTTGTCTATCAGTAATTCTTCGGTAGATACCGCCGACTTTATTTTGCGATAATTCCGGAAGCCATCTGCGGCAGGCTCTAAGTGAGTAAATGAATGAATATCGGTCTGTTCCTGCGATGCATCCATACGACCGGGCGCAAACGGAACGGTGATATCATTGCCTGCATCTTTCGCAGCTTTTTCTACCGCAGCACAACCAGCTAATACAATCAAATCTGCCAGCGACACTTTTTTTCCACCTGTTTGTACAGTGTTGAACTCTTTTTGAATGCCTTCCAAAACGCTTAGTACTTTTTTCAACTGTACAGGGTTGTTTACCTTCCAGTCTTTCTGCGGAGCCAACCGAATGCGTGCGCCGTTAGCACCACCGCGTTTATCGGAACCGCGGAAGGTAGAAGCGGACGCCCAGGCGGTACTTACAAATTCGGCAATGCTTAAGCCTGATGCTAAGATGTTAGACTTTAATTCTGCTGCGTCATTACCATCTATCAACGCATGGTCAACCGCGGGAATGATGTCCTGCCAGATCAGTTCTTCTGCCGGAACATCAGCACCCAAATAACGGGCGCGCGGACCCATATCCCTGTGTGTTAATTTAAACCAGGCACGGGCAAATGCATCTGCAAAGTCATCGGGATTTTCAAGAAAATGTCTTGATATTTTTTCGTAAGCCGGATCAACACGTAGCGATATGTCGGTAGTAAGCATGGCAGGCTTATGTCGCTTTGCGGCATCGTAAGCATTAGGAATAATTTCACCGGCATCTTTGGCCACCCACTGACTGGCGCCGCCCGGGCTTTTGGTAAGCTCCCATTCAAAACCGAAGAGATTTTCAAAATAGTTATTACTCCATTGCGTCGGTGTTTTTGTCCATGTAACTTCCAGTCCGCTTGTAATGGTATCGGCACCTTTGCCTGAACCAAATCTGTTACTCCAGCCAAAGCCCTGCTCTTCCATAGAAGCCGCTTCCGGCTCTTTGCCTACGTTTTCGGATGGCGCTGCGCCGTGCGTCTTACCAAAGCTGTGACCGCCGGCAATCAGCGCAACGGTTTCTTCATCATCCATCGCCATGCGGCCAAAGGTTTCGCGAATGTCTTTTGCGGCTGCCAGCGGATCAGGATTGCCATCTGGTCCTTCGGGATTTACATAAACCAAACCCATGTGCGCAGCGGCAATCGGCTCTTCCAGATCGCGGGAATGAAGGGGACGTCCCGGATCTTCGTCCGACGACACCACGCCATGCGCGGCAACGCCTTCCGAGCCTTTACCATATCTCTCATCGTTGCCCAGCCAGGTAGTTTCGGCACCCCAATACACATCTTCCTGCGGCTCCCACACATCGGCGCGCCCGCCGGCAAAACCAAAGGTTTTAAAACCCATTGATTCCAGCGCTACATTGCCGGCAAGAATGATGAGGTCGGCCCATGATATTTTGTTGCCATACTTCTGTTTGATGGGCCAAAGCAGCCGGCGGGCTTTGTCGAGACTCACATTATCCGGCCAGCTATTCAGCGGCGCAAAACGCTGCATACCGGCACCAGCACCACCGCGGCCATCGCCCGTGCGGTACGTGCCTGCGCTATGCCATGCCATGCGGATGAACAAACCTCCGTAATGACCAAAATCGGCCGGCCACCAGTCCTGCGAATCGGTCATGAGCGCATGTAGGTCTTGCTTCACGGCTTCGAGGTCGAGGCTTTTGAAGGCTCCGGCATAGTTAAAATCTTTATCCATCGGGTTAGATAAAGAGGAATGCTGGCGCAGAATATTCAGCTTTAGCTGGTTGGGCCACCAGTCTCGGTTGCGTGTGCCGCCACCGCCTACGTTGTGGCTCATCGCCCCATGATTAACCGGGCACTTGCTGATGTCGTTAGAATCTTTTTCCATGGTTAAAATTTTACTGTTAAATCAAAAGTATTGAATGATGTAAAAAACATGCCTGAGAAGAGAAGTAATCAAAAGGTAAAATTAAAACAGAAACGTATAATTGAATTGAAAGCATTCCCGTTTGGGAATCATTCTGTTTTACTGTGTCGTTTTGCCAGGCATAATAATTCCTTTCTTTACTGCAAACTTATATCATCACGGCAATCATCGCAATCAATTAATTTTATACTTTCATAGTTTTAACCTATTATGACGTTAGTACAACTGGAATACATTGTGGCATTAGATGCATTGAAACATTTTGGTAAAGCGGCTGTGCAATGCCACATTACACAACCGTCGCTTAGTATGCAGGTGCAGAAACTGGAAGAAGAATTGGGCGTTCAGATATTTATCCGCAACAATCCTGTTACCACAACAGAAACCGGGCTAATTGTGATTGAGCAGGCAAAGAAAATATTATCGGAAGCGCGTGCGATGCAGCAGTTGATCCACCAGGAAAAAAACATTGTAGCAGGCACGTTAAAAATCGGCATTATCCCTACGCTTGCGCCTTACCTGTTGCCGCTGTTTATTCAGTCTTTTATCAAACGATATGCGCAGGTTCACCTGAGTATTCACGAGCTCACTACCGAAAATATCATGCGGCAACTCCGAAACGGAACGCTTGATGGTGGTATTATGGCTACACCGCTACACATAACGGAACTGAAAGAATCGTTTTTGTTCAACGAAGAATTTGTTGCTTACCTATCGCGTGGCGATAAATTGTTTACCAAAAAATATCTTTTACCGCGCGATATCAACGTACACCGGATGTGGTTGCTGGAAGAAGGGCATTGCCTGCGCAACCAGGTAATGAATCTATGTGCGCTGCAAAAAGATTCGTCCACCGAAAAGCATTTTGATTATGCCGCCGGAAGCATTGAAACGCTGAAGCGTTTTGTGGATAAAAACGGTGGCATTACCCTGCTTCCCGAACTGGCTACCTACGATATGGTTAAAGCCAAAAAAAGTATGCTGCGTTATTTTAAAAGTCCGGCGCCGGCGCGGGAGATCAGCCTTGTTACGGTAAAAACATATTCTAAGACAAGGCTGATAGATATTTTACAACAAACCATTTTAGAAAATCTGCCGCCGCAACTGGTGCAGAAAAAGAAAGTAGCAGTGATGCAGGTATGAAGGGTTTGCTGCCAGCGTTGATGTTTTTTATCACAGGTATTTTTTCCTGATGAGGGTAAAAAGAAAAGTCTATTCTCTTCATTTTTGCATTCATAAATTAAAAGTGCTTTCGCATCGCAAATCAACCTACAGAATCCCCAATTTATTCAATGTAACCTTTGCCATCTTATAAAACGCTTCGTGGCTGTAGCCGGCAATGTGCGGCGTAACAATTACATTAGGCTGACTGGTAAGCCATTGCAACTGTTCTTTTTCACCATTAGTAAACGTGTCTAATTTTTCATTTTCCAATACATCCAAAGCGGCAGCCGTTACCTTGGCATTTTGTAATGCGCGAATGAGTGCCGGAACCTCTGTAACCTTGCCGCGGCAAGCGGTTAAAAAACAGGGTTTTTGTTGCAAGGATTGAAAAAAATCGTCATCGGCATAATGAAAGGTTTCATCCGTTAATGGCAGATGCAAACTCACTACATCAGCATACTTCGCAACGTGTTCCAGGCTGGCTTCGCGAATATAATCTTTGGCAAAGCCATGCCTGTATTTGTCATGCGCCAATACTGTAATATGAAAAGGTTGCAACAATTTTGCAAAGGCTTCGCCGGTGTTGCCAAACCCAATAATGCCAACGGTTTTACCGGTAAGTTCGGTGCCGCGGTTGGCATCGCGTATCCATTTGCCATTGCGTACTTCTAAGTAGCTGCTGGTTATGTTGTTCATTATGTTTAATAAAAAACCTAAGCTATGCTCTGCTACGGCATTCCGGTTGCCTTCGGGGCTGCTTACGCATTTTATTCCCCTGCTCTCTGCATAAGGCACATCAATCAGTTCCATGCCGCTGCCAAGCCTGCCAATCCATTGCAAATGGGTAGCCGCATCAAGTACAGGTTTGTCTATTTTCAATCGTGTGGTAACAATCAATCCATTTATGGAAGCTATGCTGCGCAATACTTCTTGGTATGTAATGGCGGGTTCATAAACCACTTCGTATTGATGCCTGCGCAACGTGTCTGTTAGATAAGGATGAACCTTTGCCGTAATTAATGCTCGTTTCATATTGTGATTTGCCATGCAAATATCCGGCTGATTATAAGAACACAATAACTGCTATTTACCATTGATGTAAAAATTCCCGTCTCTCTCTTTATTATTCATTTATTTTTGTTTGCATGACAGTTAGCACCGAAATGATTGATCATCTTGCAAAGCTTGCCCGGCTTCAGTTTTCTGATGAAGAAAAAGAAGGTTTAAAAAAAGATCTGGCGCAGATGATCGGCTTTATAGATAAGCTGAACGAGCTTGACACCGAAGGCATAGAACCTTTGCTGCACATGAGTTTGCAAAGCAATGTATTTCGTGAAGACGTGGTACAGGGTTCTGTCAGCCGCGAAGAAGCACTGCTGAATGCGCCCGAAAAAAATACGGATTTCTTTTTGGTTCCTAAAGTGATTAAAAAATAAATGTTACTGCTATGCAATCAATCATCATTCATCTCAATCATATTCAGAAAAGCTATTTTATGGGCACACAGGCGATACCTGTGCTGAAAGGCATTTCGCTTGACATTTTTAAAAACGAATATGTGGCTTTAATGGGACCATCGGGCAGTGGTAAAAGCACATTGATGAACATCTTAGGTTGCCTTGATACGCCAACCGGTGGCAATTATGTATTAAACGGAAAAGATGTAAGTAAAATGACCGATGATGAGCTGGCAGATGTGCGCAATGTGGAAATAGGTTTTGTGTTTCAGCAGTTTAATTTGTTGCCGCGCTTATCTGCGGCTGAAAATGTTGCCTTGCCATTGGTGTATGCCGGTGTAAATAAAAAGGAGCGTACAGACAGGGCAATGATGGCTTTGGAAAAAGTGGGTTTGGCAGACAGAAGCCATCATAAAAGCAATGAAATGAGTGGCGGGCAAATTCAGCGCGTAGCCATTGCCCGCGCCATCGTTAACAATCCTTCTTTGTTGCTGGCTGATGAACCTACGGGAAACTTAGACAGTAAAACATCAGTAGAGGTAATGGAAATCTTTGGCAATATACAAGCCGCAGGAAATACGGTTGTTTTGGTTACGCATGAAGAAGACATTGCGGCGTATGCAAAACGTGTGATTCGATTGCTTGATGGACATGTTGAAACCGATATGTTGAAAGAAGCTGGCAGCCGTCAGTCTTCTGTTGTAAGTTGATAAAGCTGTCAGACATCGGTTGTCAGCTAACAGTCGCAATGACGTTTATGAAATTTCCACATTTATATTTTACATCATTTTCAAACACTTCTCTTGCCAAAAAAAATTTATACAAAAACCGGCGATGAAGGCTTTACTTCTTTGCTTGGCGGCACCAAAATTTTAAAAAGCGATCTGCGCATTGACAGCTATGGAAATATCGATGAACTAAATTCCTATATTGGTCTGATAGGAGATTACATTACCGACAGCGAAATTAAATCTGTAATCAGTTGCATACAAAATAAGCTCTTTGTCGTCGGTTCTTTGCTGGCGCAGGACGATCAGAAAGAAACGAAGATGCAATTGCCGCAATTAAAAGATGAGGATGTAATGCTGTTGGAAAATGAGATGGATAAGATGAACAGCGAGCTGCCGGAACTGAAACATTTTATACTGCCCGGCGGGCATTTGCTGGTTTCGTGCATTCATATTACGCGCAGCGTTTGCCGCCGTGCCGAAAGAGGATGCGTTAACTTAAAAGAACATCAGTTGTTTGTTGAGCCGTTTATTATCAGATACCTGAACCGGTTAAGCGATTATTTGTTTGTATTGGCAAGATATGTTGGTAAGGAACTGAATGTGAAAGAAGTGATTTGGCAGGGAACATAGAAACTGTCCGGACCGGGATGTTTTAAATGTTTGTGATTGGTGGGATGAGGACTTATAAACGGCGAAACCGGTGAGACATAAAGTGAAATATTCTTTCTCTTTGTGCCTTCGTGTCTTCGCGGTTAAAATTGGCAATCGCTTTATTGCTCAATTATTTTCAGAATGTTCAGGTTTGATTCTTCTTTTTCTTTACTCAAAAAAAACAAGAACAAATCAACGATTACAACGTTGCGGGCTCGGCGATGGACTGGAAATCTATAACGTCAGGCCCGAAACCAAAGCTGAAAATTGTTACTGAAGATGAAGATAACAGCTAACAGCTCAATAGAAAAAGTAAAGCTGGAATTACTGCTAATTTTGATTTGTAGCCGAAATTTTTTCCGTCAGCCAGCCTATTGCCAAACCTATTGTTGGGCGTAGCCAAATTACTTTGCAGGTGTCAACTTGTTTTTATTGAGATATTCTTTGAATTCTGCAAAACTCATTTTTTCAGTTTCTTTTGCAATTTTTTCTTTGATTTCCCTAAACACTTTTACTGTGTCAAATGTTTTTTCTTTTTTAATTGTCGTCTTCATTATTTATAATTTCTTTTAGTGAACGAATGTCAAGCTGTGCGTATCCACAACGTAAATTTATTGAATTATAACCCCATATTTTAAAAACGTTTACAATATGTTGAAGTTCCAACTTACTAAAATGTCAACCTTGTTAATTGTTGCAGTTGCAATGTGTCTGCAATCATCGGCACTCGTCTGACCAACAACTTTTTCTTCTAAATATTTTTGTGCAAGCTCGTAGGCTTCTTCTGTTACTTCAACAAATTGTATATGTTCTTTTGATAAGTCTGCAAAAAAATCTCTAACTTTTTGTGGGGCATTTTGAAGTTCAGTTTCTGACAAGTCGGAGTAAACACAAATAATCTGTCCCAATTTTACCTTTTCAAAAAAGTAAAGTTAAAATTTCTTCAACCTCTTCATCAATATCCCAACATTCCACTCATCCTGACAATCGTGCTCATCCGTGCTCTATAAAACAAAAAACCCCGATCCAATCGGGGCTTTTTCATACATGCGATTATTGAAATTATTTTATTTCAACGTCGGCACCAGCTTCTTTCAGCTTAGCAGCTAAGTCATCGGCTTCGGCTTTTGCTACGCCTTCCTTAATGGGTTTTGGAGCGCCGTCAACCAATTCTTTCGCTTCTTTCAAACCTAAGCCGGTTAAATCTTTTACGATTTTAACAACTTGAAGTTTGTTGGGTCCACCACCTTTCAGAATCACATCGAAAGCGGTTTGTTCTTCAGCAGCCGGTGCAGCCGCACCGCCACCGCCGGCAGGAGCCGCAGCTACCGCAGCCGCAGCCGGTTCAATGCCGTACTCATCTTTTAAAATCTTAGCTAATTCGTTAACCTCTTTTACGGTCAGGTTAACCAGTTGATCTGCAAATGCTTTCAAATCTGCCATTGTTTCAAATTTTTGCCGCCTTCATTGCCTGTGCTCCGGCGGAGTGTTTAAAAAAATTTGTGTTTGTATTACCTCTCAGGCTTGAGGCAATTATTTTTTGTGAATTGTGAATGGCCTATCGTGAATAGAAAACTTATATCTGGTATTCACAATTGACCATTCACCAATCACTATTGCGCTATTGCTTCTCTGTCTTCCAATGCTTTGATGATGCCAGCCAGTTTTGCACCAGCGTTTAAACCGCTGATCACATTCTTGGCAGGAGATTGCAGCAAGCCGATGATTTCTCCGATCAGATCATTTTTGCTCTTCAGCGTTCTCAACGTGTCAAGCTGATCATTGCCAACAAAAATGGCACTGTCTATATAAGCCGCTTTCAATACCGGCTTTTCGGTATTGGTTGCTTTGCGGAAATCAGAAATAATCATTGCAGGCTCTTTGCCGTTTTCGCTGAACATTAAGGCGGTAACGCCGTTAAGGCTATCGTACACGCCGCTAAAGCGGTCAGCGTCAATCTGCTCAAGCGCTTTGCGGATCAAGGTATTTTTCGCAACGGTTACTTCCACCTGTTTATCAAAGCACACGCGGCGCAGCTTGTTTACCTGCGCTACGCTAAGGGCTTCTGTATTGGTGATATAAAAATTATTGTATTGATTGAATTTCTCTTTCAAAACTTCAATCGCTTCGTTTTTTTGTACTTTCGTCATAACGCTTTTTTTGTGCTTCAAAACAATTGCCTGCTCTGAAACGCTTGATGAATTTAGCTTTGAACAGATTTGGTGTCAATCGCAATACCCGGGCTCATGGTGCTTGCCATACTTACGCCTTTCAGGTAAATGCCTTTTGCGGTGGAAGGTTTTAATCTCATCAACGCATTGATTAATTCTTGGCTGTTGGCGGCTAATTTGTCAGGCGTAAATGAAACACGACCGATAGAAGCGTGAACGATTCCGGTTTTATCAACCTTAAAGGCAATCTTACCGCCTTTTACTTCGTTTACTGCTTCGGCTACATTGTTGGTTACCGTACCTGTTTTCGGGTTTGGCATCAGGTTTCTTGGACCTAAAATTTTACCAAGACGACCAATTTTAGGCATTACGGAAGGCGTTGCTACAATAACGTCAACGTCTGTCCAGCCACCTTCTATTTTCTGTATAAAATCATCCAGTCCAACATAGTCAGCGCCTGCGCCTTTGGCATCGGCTTCTTTATCGGGTGTGCACAAAACCAATACGCGCTTGGTTTTGCCGGTGCCATGCGGTAGCGTTACCGTGCCGCGAACCTGCTGGTCGGCTTTCTTCGGGTCAACGCCAAGACGAACATGAATGTCAACCGAAGAATCGAATTTGGTAGTGTTTATTTCTTTCACCAGCGTAGAAGCGGCCTGCAAAGAGTAATCTTTGGTTTTGTCCACTTTAGCTTCTGCCAGCTTTCTTTTTTTAGTCATTGCCATGTTACAAAAAGTTGTAAAGAGTTAATAAATTAAGATTGCCAGGGAGCGTTTCCTTCCACCGTAATACCCATGCTGCGGGCCGTGCCGGCAACCATTTTCATGGCGCTTTCTACGGTAAAACAATTCAGGTCGGGCATCTTGTCTTTGGCAATTGCCTCAACCTGTGCCCACGTTACTTTTCCCGGTTTTACGCGGTTGCTTTCCTTAGAACCTTTTTGAATTTTGGCAGCTTCCAGAAGCTGGATGGGTGCGGGTGCGGTTTTAATCACAAAGTCGAACGACTTGTCGGTATAAACCGTAATGATAACAGGAACAATTTTGCCTGCTTTGTCTTGCGTTCTTGCATTAAATTGTTTGCAGAACTCCATAATGTTCACGCCCTTCGAGCCGAGCGCGGGACCAACCGGAGGTGCAGGATTGGCAGCACCGCCTTTCACCTGCAACTTCACATAAGTCGAGATTTCTTTTGCCATTTGATTTTATTTTTTGGTGATAGCGTGGCGCCAGCTAAGCGCCACTCCCATTTTCTTACACAAAGAACTTTTTGGGAGCGCAAAGGTAAAGGAAAGCAATGAGATATTGAATGTTTGATCGGGAAGGTTTTGCAAAATATTTGGGGCTGTCAGCAAATGATTTTCAAATCAGCTTTTGTTCGGGTTATCCGCTGCAAGTCCGGCGCAAAGCCAACGCGTACAAGCCTTCACCGGGCTTTCCGCTTCTATCCCGCAGCCTGTACGCCTTGCATATCAATTGAACAAAGCGATGTGCTTCTATTCTTCAAAACTTGTATTTCAATATACAACTCATGCTTCTGCATATACACAAAGCCACTTTTTTTATGGCGACGAAGACAATCCGTGTTTGGCACCGCTGGCGGGAGTGTATGGATTGCTGATGCCGGCAACCGGAAAATGTTATTTTTATCTTATTGAAATAAGCGTAGCAGGTAAGTAATTGCAATAATATTTGCCAATTGGTTATGATTATAACACAACGTTTTTTCAGCAAATAAAAAAGCCGTTAATGTATTGGCATTAACGGCTTTTAAAGAAATTATGAATCGGTTAATAAAAAACGGTGTGGCTTTGCCCTTCGTAATTGAAGTTCTCGGTCATTATTTTTTTGTTCGTGTAACTGTTCGATAATTTTATGCTGTTCACCGTTACAAAACCACTGCCCAAAACGGTAATCGTTCTTACCCTGCCGATGCGATTGTCGGCGCCGTATTTGAAATGATATATCAGTTTGCCGTTCACATACACTCCCGTCTGATCGCTTTTCAATCCTAATTTTATCGTTTTAAAATCGCCGAAATAATTCACCAGGGCCGGCACATTGTTTCGCTTTGCATTGCCAACATAATATTTGTTATTTTTTTGTTCAGCCGTATCGGCAACAAAATGAACTTCCGCTGAATACTGTTCGCCGGTAATTTGCAGGGCAACATCATAATCGTAAAAACTATTGTCTTTTGAGTTCATAACAACGGCTTCAAACACTAAGCTATCACCTGAAATGTTATACTGCGGGGGAATGTTGAAAAAGACATAAGAATTAAATGTATAATCGCCTAAAGAAGGAAGCACGGCAACGCCGTTTTTAATTAAAAAAACATCTTCAACATCCGGATGATCTGCGTCTCCGCCAGGTTCTCCATTTTCACGAGGCAGGATATATTTTGAGTTATCATAATTGCCATACCAATGTTCATCTGAAACAAGAGATTTAGAAGCGAGACTTTCGGGTGCAGATTTTTTTTCTGATAAATTAGTTTCGGCCATATCAGTTTTTGAAATGGCTTCTTTCTGACAATTTGTAAACATAATAACAATAAATGCGCTTAGGGCAAACGAATTTTTAAGCATGTAAATGGATTTTATACGGTTTGTTTTGGTAATGCGGCAAATATAAACCGGCGGGTGGATTTTTAAAAAAAATGAGTTGATTTTTCTGTAAAAATTATTTTTTCATAAGGCAATAGATCGCTTGTAATTGTAAGTTGTTTGTTTACATTATTTATAACTGGTTTATCGCGTTGCGAAAGACTGTACTCAATAATCGTAACCTCTAATAATTATCTGTATTTTTTTTAGAGCTTAGTTAATATCAATATCAGGTATATAAGTTACCAACTGAGCATTCCAGCTTTTGGTAAATGCAAGTTTTTCAATGATTTCCTTCTTAAAATTCCATGGCAGAATAATAATGATATCCGGCTTATTGGTATCAAAATAATCACGCGATACGACAGGTATGTGGCTTTGAGGTAAAAACTTGCCTTGTTTGGAAGGCGTATCATCTACCACGCATTCAATAATGTCGGGCTTAATGCCGCAATAATTTAAAAAGGTATTTCCTTTGGCTGCAGCACCGAAAGCGATTATTTTTTTGCCTTTCATCCGTTCATTGATGATGTACAAAAGAAATTTATATTTTACTTCATTTGCACGCTCATTAAATCCGGTATAGCTACTAATTTTATTGATGCCGGATTCTATTTCCTTGTTCAGTAATATTTGTACATTTTCAGATATTGATTGTTTCCTATTTTCCCTATGCTTTACATAAACCCTAAGCGATCCGCCATGCGTTTCGAGTTCATCAACATCAAAAACTTCCAGCCCGTGAAACTGAAATAATTTATTTATAAAGTAGAAAGAAAAATAAGAAAAATGTTCATGATAGATGGTATCAAATTCAATTTTCTCAATCAATCGCATCAGATGGGGAAATTCAAAAGTCATAACACCTTCATCCTTCAACAAAATTTGCAACCCTCTCACAAAAGAGTTTAATTCAGGAACATGCGCCAGAACATTATTTCCCAAAATCAGGTCAGCCTTTTTCGATTGCGCTAATCTTTGCGCCAGCGTTTCATCAAAAAATTCTACCAGTGTATTGATACCTTTATCTAATGCTTTTTGTGCGGTACTGTCTGTTGGTTCAATACCTAATACCGGAATATTTTTTTCCTGAAAGTATTGCAACAGGTAACCATCGTTTGACGCTATTTCTACTACCAAAGAATTGGAATTTAGTTTAAATCGCGGAATCATTTGTTCCACATAATTTTTAGAATGTTGTAACCAAAAATCCGATACAGAAGAAAAATAAACATAATCCGGCGAAAAGATTTCTTCTCTTTTTTGATACTCTTCAACCTGCACCAAAAAGCAGTTGTCGCACACCAAAACTTTTAACGGATACAAACTTTCTTTTTCATCTAATACCTCTTTGGTTAAGAAAGCGTTAGACACAGCCGTGCTTCCTAAATCTATAAAAACATCCTTAAGTGTTTTTGCACAAAATCTGCATCTCATAATATGTGAATTTGCAATAAAAAAATTGAGTTATTAAGATAAAATAATTTGTGAGCTTAAAGATTTCTAATAAAATAGAAAAGTAACAATCTTACAGGAACATGCAATCATGATTTCAAATGATCATTTGTTGTATTTAAGCAACAGGTCTGATATATTTTCAATTTCTTTTTTTTCTGTTTTAATATCGAAATATGCTTGTAAGCGGTTTTTATTTTCAAGAGACCGATTTATTTTAATCAGCCATGAACCAATCAACGGCAAATGAGTTAGTAGATTGCCGATTCTTTTTTTCAATGAAATTTTATTTCGCTCTTCGCTTATTTCGCTCGCAAAACTTTGAATAATATTTTTTATTATTCGCATAGATTCATCAATACTGATAGTAAGTATAGCCGACATTTTTTCTGCTATCAAACTTGTAAACACATTCATCTCATTTTCATGCTGCTTTTCTGTTGCCAAAACGTCTATGTTAAGAGCCGTTTTATCATCTGAATCTTTTGCATGTTCTCTTACCTGGTATAAAACAGGAAGTTCTTTGTATTTGCCGTATAAAACAGGTAGAAATGCTGTAATGTATTCATTTAAAAAAAGCTTTTTTATTATGTGCCCTGTTCCCTTAAAAGATTGTTGCAGCACATTCGTTCTGAATACCGCGTAAAAAACAGAACGGTACGGATTAAAAAAGTTTGATAGTCTTTGTAAAGGTTCATTGTCTTCAACGCTGTTTTTGTTTTTATAAATGGCGCCGTATTCAACTTTGCCGGTTTGTAAGCTTTCTTTATCATATCTTATGCTCAATCCCTGAGCAATTGAATAATCAGCATGTTCTTCCAAAAATGATATGCATTGCAAAATACTTTTCGGAATAATAAAATCGTCATCGGCGCACATCAATACATACGGTGTTAAAACTTTATCAAGAACCACTTCTAACTTTTCGGTAAAAAACAAACCCGGTGTATAAATGTGTTGCCAGTTAGTTTTTATTTTTTTGAATTGATGTTTTTCAAGAGAACTATCTGCAATGATAATTGGAAAATCATAGGCTTCGTAATACTCTAAAAGACGATCAATATTTTTATGCCTGTTGTGCAGTATGAGAATAAGTGTAATCTTATCAACCACGGTTTTATATTTAGCCAATAACCCAATGAAATTATTTATAATAAAAGCTGATCACTTATTTGTTTTTTAAAACTTTTTCTTTCAATTTTTTTGCCATCCATTTACCTCGGTTAATTAAAGATAAATTTAAATCAGCTATGCCTGTTTCTCCTTTAAATCCGATTGTTACATTTCCCTTTTTTACTTCAAAAGGTTCGGTTATATTTTCTTTTTCAATAAAAACCAGATTTGCATAGTAATGTATGGCTCTGATATTTCTTGTAAACGAATCAACCTTAAATCTGCGTTTGTCTTCGCTAAACCAGGCGTGAAGCTGATCAATTAAACTCTTGGAATATTCGATAAACGTATTTTTCCCTTTATATTTTCCGTGGTAGAGTTTCCAGTAAGAAGTTTGCACATCTTCGCATAAATAAATGCCGCCCGGCTTTACCAAATCAAACAAAACTTCAAATGTATTGATTTGTTGTTCCATTGTATGTCCGCCATCATCTATCAATATATCAAGCGGAGGTATTGTTGATTTTAAATCCTGCAAAAATTTTTTATCAGTCTGGCTGCCGATAAAAATTTTTACATTTTGCTCTTCAAAAGATTTATTATCAGGATTGATATCTACTCCGTAAAAATTTAGATTAGTACCAAAATATTCTTTCCACATATCAATAGAGCCACCCTGCGATAAGCCGATTTCAAGCAGGTTTACATTATTACCCCGGAACTTGGAAAAATATTGTTCGTAAACATCAATATAGTGGTCAAACTTATGTATCAGTCTTCCTTCGTGAGCATCAAATATTTCTCTTAACGATTTCATCTGGCTGCGAAAATATTATTTTATTAAACAGATATTTTATAATTCCCGCCTTCAAACATAATGATATTACCGAAAACCCTTTTTACGCTATGGAAAATCTGCCTGCCAGGTCTGTTATATCAGGCGATTCCCAGCCATAATCCAAAAACAAATGAACCCTTTCTACACCGTTTTCAGCATCTCCAGAAACATCTTCAATCCTTTTCTTTTTTCATCCGTAAGATGATAACTGATGTTCTTTGTGTAATAGGTATGCAGACTGTAAACAGAATATGGATTTTCTTGTATTACATCTTCTAAGTGCTGCAAACCAATGGCATTTGCGCTATTAAAATCTTTGCAAAAATCATCTGGCAATTTCTTGTTCGCAATCCATGCCGCAAACACGAAAGGCAGGCCGGTAAAGGCTTTCCACGAACCGGCAAGATCGTAAATATAATTAGATTGATGCCGTTGCTCCAACGCTCTGTCGCCAATAACAACGCCGGCGGTATTACCATGTATATCATTGCGGTAATCTTTTCCGGCATTCTGCAAAAAAGGATTGATGTTCCAGTACCGTTGCAATAAAATTTTACAAAGATTCACCGATGTGCGGCTTTGGTAATCGAGCAACACCGTTTCTATTTTTGTTAACGGCACATCGCTAAACAAACAAACGCTGGCCACATCGCCCTCGGCGCCAATGCAGTAATCGCCGATGATATGATATTCTATTAATTCCGGTATGATGGCAACCGGCACCAAACCAATGTCTATCTCGTCTTTAATAAGCATCCCGGCGATGGAAGCCGGGTAACCGGTTATCAATTCAATGCGGTTCATCAATGCGTGCGACCTTTCTATGCCATACAGCAATGGCTTTGTATTTAAATAACTAACCGCGCCCACTTTAATCTTATCCAATTCCCTTTATTTTTGCCTGCAAAGAAACGCAATCAGCACCTTGCTGCTGCCTCATGCCGAAATTTTTAGCATCATTTATTGTTTACTTTATACAACGTAATGAATTTACATACGCTTACCGCCATTTCGCCCGTTGACGGACGGTATTATAAAAAAGTCAGTCATCTGTCTGCCTGGTTTTCCGAATATGCGCTGATGAAATATCGCCTGCTTATAGAAGTAGAATATTTTATCATGCTGTCTGAAAAAGGCTTCTTTTCTCTATCGCCAAACGTAGCCGCAGACATGAGAAACATGGTTGTTACTTTCAGTTTGGATAATGCCGGAGAAATAAAAAAAATTGAAGCCATTACCAACCACGACGTAAAAGCCATCGAGTATTTTATAAAAGAAAAACTAACCGCTGCCAATGCGGGCGAGTTAAAAGAATGGGTGCATTTTGGTCTTACATCGCAGGATATTAATAATACCTCCATACCATTAAGCTGGAAAGATTATATTAATACCGAATATCTGCCTTCCATAGCAGCGTTGCAGCAGCAGTTGCGCGGGCTGGCTATGCAATGGAAAGCAATCCCGATGCTTGCGCACACGCACGGCCAGCCGGCTTCGCCAACCATTCTTGGTAAAGAAATTATGGTGTTTGCAGAACGGATAAATGAACAACTGCAATTGTTTTCGCACATACCTTTTGCCGCAAAATTCGGTGGCGCAACAGGCAATTTCAATGCGCATCATGTTGCGTTTCCAAACTACGACTGGATTGGTTTTGCGAATGAATTTGTAAATAAAAAATTAGGATTGCAGCGCAGGCAATTTACTACGCAAATAGAGCATTACGATTCTTTGGCCGCGCACTTCGATGCCATGAAGCGCATCAACAATATCTTAATTGATTTGTGCCGCGATATGTGGGCGTACATCAGCCTGAATTATTTTACACAGCAAACTAAAGAAGGTGAAGTCGGCTCGTCTGCCATGCCGCACAAAGTGAACCCGATTGACTTTGAAAATGCGGAAGGGAATTTGGGTGTGGCGAATGCGTTACTGGAACATTTGTCTGCCAAACTTCCGGTGAGTCGTTTGCAGAGAGATTTGACCGATTCAACCGTTTTGCGAAATTTAGGCGTGCCAGCGGCGCATATTTTGATTGCAATAAAATCGTTACAGAAAGGTCTTTCCAAACTGGTGTTGAACGAAGCAAAACTGAATGAAGATTTAGAAAGCAATTGGGCGGTTGTAGCCGAAGCCATTCAAACCATTTTGCGACGTGAAAATTATTCGAATCCATACGAGGCTTTAAAAGAATTAACGCGCGGAAACAATGCCATTAATAAAGAAAGCATACAGCGTTTTATTATAAGTCTATCGGTAAGCAAAGAAATAAAAGAAGAGCTATTGCAAATCACACCGCAAATATATACCGGTGTTCAGCCTGGCTAATAAAAGATGTCTTCCAGATTGATAAGTAAATCAGGAAAGACTATGCTATGAAATTTCTGACCATTAACAAACAGATCTTTTCTCGTGTATTTTCCATCAGATAAAAAATACTGGTCAACTGCGTTGCTGTCCGGCGAAACAATCCAGTATTCTTTTACACCGTTTTCTTCATACAGATTGAATTTCTCATTCATGTCTTTCTTGGCTGTTGCGGGCAAAATAATTTCGATGATTAAATCGGGTGCTCCCAAACAACCTTTTTTGTCAATTTTTGCCTCGTCGCAAATCACGCTTATATCCGGCTGAACAACGGTTGCTATTTCATTTTCTCCGGCTTTGTTTTTTACTAATCTCACATCAAACGGAGCGATGTAAACCGAACAATCTTTTTTCAAAAAATGTTTCCAGATATAACCGTGTAAATTTCCAATTATTCTTTGATGCCGTTCGGCCGGTGCAGGCGATTGAATAAAAAGTTTTCCTTTTATCAGTTCCACCATGCCATCGAAACGCCAGGTCAGATAATCGGCGTAAGAGTACGTTTTGTTTACATCAAGCTGGGAAATGTCGGTAATCATCAACAAACGATTTGCAACAAAAATACAATTTTGGTTACTTATTTATCTCGCTGGTAAAATGAAAGGTAATATCAGGATTATTTTGGATTTCGGTATTTAAAAACCATTCGCTTTGCGCCAGATAAACGGGATTGCCGTCTTTATCCGCCGCCGAATTTTGTTGTTTAAAACGTAAAAAATCATCTAACTTTTTTTGGTCGTTGCTGGTAAGCCAGCAGGCTTTATAAAACGGCAGCGTTCTGAATTCGCAGGCTGCGCCGTATTCGTGCAACAGGCGATATTGAATTACTTCAAACTGAAGATCGCCCACGCAGCCAATGATTTTTTTATTGCCGCCAAACTGCGTAAACAACTGCGCCACGCCTTCATCGGTAAGCTGCGAAATACCTTTTTCAAGCTGCTTGGTTTTCATCGGGTCTTTGTTCACCAGTTCTTTAAAAATTTCGGGTGAAAACGACGGAATGCCGGTGAAATAAAAATCTTCGCCTTCCGTTAAGGTATCGCCGATTTTAAAGTTGCCGGTATCGAATAAACCCACCACATCGCCGGGATAGGCATCATCAATAATGTCTTTGCTGCGCGCCATAAAACTGTACGGATTGCTGAAGCGAACGTCTTTTTCCATGCGCACATGGTGGTAATATTTATTGCGCTCGAACCGGCCGCTGCATACCCGCAGAAACGCAATCCTGTCGCGGTGTTTGGGATCGAGGTTGGCATGTATTTTAAAAACAAAACCGCTGAATTTTTCTTCATCTACGCCTACTTCGCGCTCGCTCGTTTCCCTGTCTCTCGGCACGGGCGCAATGCGGATAAATGTGTCCAGCATTTCTTTTACGCCAAAGTTGTTTACGGCGCTGCCAAAAAAAACGGGAGCTACCTGTCCATCCAGATAATCTTCTACATTCAGCCTGCCATAAACGCCGTCAATCAATTCCACATCTTCACGCAGCGTTGCTGCATCGCGATTGCCGATTTTGTCATCCAATACCGCATCGTTTATATCACTGATGGCAATGGTATCTTCTTCATCGGCTTTGGTGCTGGCGGCAAATAAGCGCAGGCTTTTGTTATCTAAATTGTAAACGCCTTTGAAGTCTTTTCCGCTGTTAATGGGCCACGTCATCGGATGAAGGCTGATATTTAATTCTTTCTCAATTTCTTCCAATAAATCGAAGCGGTTTTTACCGTCGCGGTCCATCTTATTGATAAACACTATTACGGGCGTATCGCGCATCCGGCACACTTCCATCAGGCGGCGCGTTTGGTCTTCCACACCATTTACGCTGTCAATAACAAGCACTACGCTGTCAACCGCCGTTAGGGTGCGGTAGGTGTCTTCCGCAAAATCTTTGTGCCCGGGCGTATCCAATAAATTGATGAGAAATCCTTTATATTCAAACGTCATTACGCTGGTAGCTACCGAAATGCCGCGCTGCCGTTCAATCTCCATAAAATCGGAGGTGGCGTGCTTTTTAATCTTGTTGCTTTTTACGGCACCGGCAACCTGAATGGCGCCGCCGAAAAGAAGAAATTTTTCTGTTAATGTGGTTTTACCGGCATCGGGGTGAGAGATGATGGCAAATGTTTTGCGCCGGTTGATTTCTTTTTCGTACTTCATAATTTTTCAGCCTGCAAAAGTACAGCAAAGAAAAAAAGAAATAAAAGGATTGGATGATAAATGAATGATAATAAAACTCATCCTGTTTCATATAATATTATATGAAACAGGATGAGCCAATGATAAATACACGCAATTAAACGATGCTGCGTATAACCGTTAACTTCTTCTGCAATGCTTTGTGCGTAGCTAAAAATCTCTTTTCCTTGTGTTCAATTTTAGCAATCGCATGGGGAATATAATCTTGCTTATAAACGGTAGCAATACCCGACCAGAAAAGTATCGTAATTAAGATAACTGTTATCCACGATAGAAGCGAGGTAATATTAATGCCGGAAGCTTTTTGATTGGAGAGAGTATAAATTATTTTGTTCGTTTTCACTGTGTTCTTTTTTGTGTTTGCAAGGCAAAATTGAGCATCTCGATTGGCAAAATTGCTAACAGATTTATAATATTTCGATTTTAGCTGAGCCTTAACGAAGACCTTTTTGAAATAGCAATCAAACAATCGTTGAATTGCAAAAAAGTTATTTTCTGAGTTTCAGAAACGGCTTCTCTATAAAAGCATAACTAAATGATGCTAATAAGGTAGCTAACAACAATGAAGCAATATCAAAAAGAATGGTATCAATATAAAAGTTTCCGACTGTGCTTTTTCCAATCGTTTTTATACAAAGTATTACAGCTACCTCGTGAAGCATATAAATACCAAATGACAATTTACCAAGATATAAAACCACTTTGTTGTTCAGGATATTAATATTCACTTTGGAAAGACATAAAACGAATATCAAAACTGTAAACAAAAAAGGATAGAATAACAATTTCATCTGACTGTCTCTCAGTTGGCCTGAGAATAAAATAAGCAAAAAAGAAAGATATAGCAACAGGTGAGACGCATACCTGATTAGACGCTTGTATTTTATGGTAAACGCATGATTCTTGAAACGTTGATAAGCAATAGCAGCAATACTTCCAAATAAAAAGATGTGCAGTTGATAAAGATTTAAGAACATTTGAAACAAAGAGCCTTGCAATGATGGCGTGTATCGGATATACTGAATTAATAAAATGTTAGTAGTTAAAAAAATAGCAAGAAAGAGAAAAATTGATTTAAAAATCTTGCGCCTGCGGTTTAAATAAATAAACCAGGGAAACAAAAGATAGAAAAATTCTTCAACGCTTAACGATCATAACTGTCCGAGATAAACATTAAAACTGAACAACCGGACAGCCAGGTTGGGCATAAAAAATAGAAAAAACAAAAAGCTCTCTTTATGTTGAACAAAGTAATTTGACTGATAACCTTTGTATTGCAATATTGGAATAAAAGGAAACAAAAAGAAAGTTGAAAATATAAGCGCATAGTATAATGGCCAAATTCGCAGAATTCTTTTTTTGTAAAAGGTGGTTATACTAATGTTTTTGAATTGAGCTTCTTTTTCTACTTTTTCCTGCAGTAAAAGATATGTAATAAGAAAACCGCTGCACAAAAAAGAACTTTACTGCCAATGTACCACTCTCCTGGAAAAATTTATACTGGTGCAAAGATGGAAGTTTAAATATGTCCTTCATGCTTTCTGTGTAGTTGATTACAACAAGTACAGCAGCAAAAAAGCGCAGTCCGTCAAGATTTTTAAAATGTTCTTTCTGCACTTTCGGCTTACAATTTTTTCCCTTTCAACGCTTCGCTTACCGCTTTGTCCATCGCACGTTCAGCGAAAGGTTTTGTTACGTCATTCAGTTCTTCCGTTTTGGCATGAATTAAGTCTTTATCGGTTAATGTCAGTGCCATTTGCAGCGATTGCAGGGCAATTGCCGTTGCCGTCATTTCATCCGAAGAAAGTAAAGAAGCGTTTTTGGTAATAAAATTCTCGGTTGCCTGCAACATTTGTTCGCCTTCGGTGCGGGCTTCTACCAAGGCACGTTCCTGCATGTCGGCTCTTGCATTTGTAATGCTGTCGAGCAGCATTTTTTCCACTTCATCATCCGTTAATCCATACTGTGGTTTCACTTCAACGGTTTGTTCAACACCGCTACGCAATTCTTTCGCCGTTACCGATAAAATTCCATCGGCATTAATTAAAAAACTCACTTCTACTTTTGGCAAACCGGCAGGCATTCCCGGTATGCCGGCAAGATTGAATTCAGACAGTTTGCGGTTGTCTTTTACCAAATCGCGCTCACCCTGAAATACCGAAATACGCATGCTTCCCTGCCCGTCTTTCTGCGTGGTGTATTGCCTGCCCGCTTTCGACGGAATTTTACTGTTGCGGGGTATCAGCACATCCATCAATCCGCCCATGGTTTCAATGCCAAGACTCAGCGGTGTAATATCCAGCAATAAAAAGTCTGTATTATTTCCAGCCAGAATATCTGCCTGAACCGCAGCGCCCAATGCCACCACTTCATCGGGATTCACTTCGTCGTTTGCGGGCTTGCCAAAGAAATCACTGACCGCTTTTTTCACCGCCGGAACGCGCGTGCTGCCGCCAACCATTACCACCACATCAATGTCTGATGTTTGCAGATTTGCATCTTTTAAAGCATTGCGGCAGTTAGTGATTGTTTTATCTATCAGCGGCTGTATTAACTCTTCAAATTTGTTGCGCGATATGCCAAGCGAATCGTTGCCAACACCGGTTAAATAAGCATCTTCGGTACTCAGGTTTTTCTTTGCGTTTTCTGCCTTTATGCGCAGCGATTGCATTAATGTATTGTCTTGTTCAAAGTCTTCTTTGGTATAACCTTCCTGCTGCATCCAGTATTTTACAATCAGCCTGTCAAAATCGTCTCCGCCAAGATAGGTATCGCCGTTTGTGCTAAGCACTTCAAAAATGCCGGCCGTGATTTTTAATATAGAAATATCGAAAGTGCCGCCGCCCAAATCGTACACGGCAATGGTTTTTTCTTCGTCTTTATCAAGTCCTAAACCATACGCTAAGCTGGCTGCAGTAGGTTCGTTTACAATGCGAAGAACATCCAGCCCGGCAAGCTTTCCGGCATCGCGCGTCGCCTGCCGCTGCGCATCATTAAAGTAAGCCGGAACCGTAATCACAGCGCGGGTTACAGGTGTTTTTAAGATGTGTTCGGCACGTTCTTTTAATTCTTTCAAAATAAGAGAAGATAGTTCTACCGGCGAGTAAAATTTACTTCCCACCTGAACCTTTACCAAACTTTCTTCATTGTCATCTATCACCCGATAACTATAAAAATCTGCCTGTTCTTTAATATCGTTGTAGCTTTTTCCCATCAATCGTTTTGCGCTGAAAATGGTGTTAGCCGGGTCTGTTTCCAGGTATTGTTTCGCTTCATTGCCAACGATGATATTTTCATTGTCAAAATGAATTACGCTTGGCACAAGACTGCTGCTGTTGTGTTCTTTCAACGCAACAGGTTTGCCGGTTTCAGGATGAATGATAGCGATTAAACTGTTGGTTGTTCCCAAATCAATTCCTACAATGATATCATCTTTCTGCAGGCTTCCGGTTGCTATGTTAATACCAATTTTTGCCATAAAAATAAATAAACCGCAAAGGTAGCGAAGGAGAAAGGGATGTAACCAAATGAAACGCTATTGTTGCTGTTTCCGTTTTGACCTTTTTTTGAACAAATGCTCAGTCTTCTGTAACAACAAGTTTATTCCATACCGGATGCTTGTTTATATAATGTTGCACGTAGCTGCAAAGCGGAACCATTTGCCAGTGATGATCGTTAATAAAAATCAGGGTCTTTTCTACTAAAGCGGCTGCCATGCCTTTATCCTGGAGCGATTCGGACACTTCCGTATGAATCAGGTATATTTTTTTTCCGCCTTGTTTGTACTCGATAAATGCTGTTTGATGATTGGCTGTCATCTCAAACCTGCGTTCGGTTTCATTAAAAGAAAATGAGCTGTTGTCGTATGTCATAACAACATTAGGAAACAAATTCTTGTCCAATGTTTTAAGAAGTCGCTCGCTTATTTGCCCTTATCTTTCCTTTTCAAACAAAAAATATGTTGCCATCGTTTGGTAAAATGCCATCGGGAAAAGAAAAAGAGAAAGTTGAGCAGTCGTCAAATTACCGGAATGGTGCGTTTCAGAATCCGGTGCTGACAACCATGCTTACCATGGGCTTTACTTTTGTAAAGCTGCTTTTTAAATTTATGAACAAGCCTTCCGATTGCTATCCGCCAAAACCGCTGCCATCAATAAAAACAAACCTGCTTGCTTTACCGGATGATAAGCCTGTTATTGTGTGGTTCGGACATTCTTCGTATCTGATTAAAATCAATCAAAAAACCATATTGGTTGACCCGGTTTTCAGCGGTCATGCGGCGCCGTTTAAAAGCATGAACAAAGCATTTGCAGGCACACATGTTTACAGCGTTGATGATATGCCTGATGTAGATGTTCTGCTCATCACGCACGATCATTACGATCATCTTGATTACGAAACAATAACGAAGCTGAAACCCAAAGTGAGAGCGGTTTGTACGTCGCTCGGCGTTGCCTCGCATTTAGTGTATTGGGGTTACGACAAAGCGCTGATAAATGAGTTGGACTGGTATCAGTTATTTGAAGCAAATGGCATAAAACTAACTGCGTTGCCCGCCCGGCATTTTTCGGGCAGAGGATTGAAACGTGATCAGACTCTGTGGTCTGCTTTTGTGCTGGAAACAGGCGGTTATAAATTTCTGTTGGGTGGCGATAGCGGCTATGCTCCGCATTTTAAAGAGATAGGAGAGAAGTACGGTCCGTTTGATGTTGCCATGCTGGAATGCGGGCAGTATAATCTTGCCTGGCACGACATTCACATGCTGCCTGAGGAAACGGTGCAGGCAGCCATAGACAGCAAAGCGAAAACATTAATGCCGGTGCATTGGGGTAAATTTTGTATTGCATTGCATCCCTGGAACGAGCCGGTTAAACGTGCTATGGCGAAAGCCAATGAGCTTAATGTAAACATAACAACGCCCATGATTGGCGAGCCGGTTATTATCGGTGAAAATTATCCGGACAAACATTGGTGGGAGATTTAATTTATGAATTATGAAGTATGAATTATGAGTTTTGATATAATGTGAAAGAATGCTATTACAAATACTTTATACTTACTACATAATACCTGATACATTTTACAAAAGAACTGACCTGTGAGTAAAGCTTCAACAACATCATTGCAAGAAACGAAGGGCTATCAAATCATTAATGAATGGCTGTCTGCCAAAGGTTTTTATCCGTTCGCTTTTCAGGAAGAAACGTGGCAGCATATCATCAATGGCGAAAGCGGACTGGTAAATGCGCCGACGGGTTGCGGAAAAACGTTTTCTATTTTTTTAGGCACTATTATTCAATTCATCAACGATCATCCGAAAGATTATCAAACTAAGAAAAAAAATGGCTTACAACTGCTTTGGGTAACGCCTCTTCGTGCGCTTGCCAAAGACATTGGCAGGGCAATGGAACTGGTTATTGAAGAGCTTCAGATGAATTGGCAAACCGGCATACGGAATGGTGATACCGATACCGGCGAACGTCAGCGTCAAAAACGAAACATGCCCGAAGTTTTAATCATTACGCCGGAAAGTCTTCATTTGTTATTGGCTCAAAAAGGTTATCCTGACTTATTTAAAACGCTTCGCATTGTTGCAATTGATGAATGGCACGAACTCATCGGAAGCAAGCGCGGCGTATTGGTTGAACTGGCGATGTCGAGATTAGTTGGATGCCGGAGGTCAGATGCCGGATGTCGGATGTCAGAAAACAGCCGCCAACTGTCAACTGTTAACTGTCAACTGTCAACTGTCAACTCTCAACTTTCTCTCTGGGGCATTTCAGCAACCATTGGCAATTTGGAACAGGCAAAAGGGGTGTTGTTGTTTTCTCTTTTACACTTCCCTTCAGAGCATGGGGGCGTGATTGTAAAAGCTGCGCTTGATAAGCGAATTGAGGTAGAATCTATTTTGCCGGATGAAATAGAAAAATATCCGTGGGCAGGGCATTTGGGATTAACCCTGGCTGATAAAATTGTACCGGTAATTGAAGAAAGCACAACCACATTAATTTTTATCAATACACGCGGTATGACGGAGCGATGGTATCAGAAACTGCTTGATATTGCGCCGCAGTTTGCCGGCGCCATTGCTTTGCATCATGGCAGCATCGAACATGAATTAAGAACCTGGGTAGAAGAAGCATTACACACCAAAAAACTAAAAGCGGTTGTTTGCACCGCAAGCCTTGATCTGGGTGTAGATTTTCGCCCGGTTGATACGGTTATACAAGTCGGTTCGCCAAAAGGCGTTGCGCGTTTTTTGCAGCGTGCCGGCCGCAGCGGTCATGGCCCGGGCGAAGTGAGTAAAATTTATTTTTTACCAACACATTCACTTGAACTGGTAGAAGCGGCGGCATTAAAAGAAGCCATCAAAGAAAACAGGATTGAAAGCCGCGAGCCGATGATGCTTTGCTTTGATGTGCTTACGCAGTATGTGTGTACCATCGCCATCGGAGAAGGGTTTTATCCGGAACAAATTTTTAATGAAATAAAATCCACCCATTGTTTTGCAGATATTACCAAACACGAATGGCAGCAAATTCTGCATTCGGTAACCAATGGCGGCGACGCATTGCAGCAATATGATGAGTATAGAAAAGTAGAAGTTGAACCTGATGGTTTGCACCGGATAAAAAGCCGTCGCATTGCCATGCGCCACCGGATGCACATTGGCGCTATTGTTAGCGATGCCATGCTGAAGGTAAAACTGCTCGGCGGCAGCTATGTAGGCATGATAGAAGAATATTTTATCAGTCGTCTGGAACCGGGCGATGTATTTGTGCTGGCAGGCAGAACATTAGAATTGGTTGGCATTAAAGATATGACGGCAATGGCAAAAAAATCAACCAGCAAAAAAGCCATTGTGCCAAGCTGGAACGGAGGCCGGTTGCCGCTTTCAGCCAATCTTGGCATTATGTTGCGGCAGGCTTTCAACACTGCATTAAGCAAGAAGCCGAAGGCGATAGAAATAGAAGTTTTACAACCGCTGTTTGAATTGCAGAAAGAGCTGTCGCATATACCGAAAGCCGGTGAATTGCTGATTGAGCAAATTGAAACAAAAGACGGGTTTCATTTGTTCGCTTATCCGTTTGAAGGAAGACTGGTGCACGAAGCGATGGCGGCACTGTTGGCATTTCGCATCAGCCGCATTACGCCGATAACTTTTTCGATTGCCATGAACGATTATGGCTTTGAATTATTAAGCGATCAGCCCATTCCGGTTGATGACAGCAATGTGTATGATTTGTTTTCAACAAAAGATTTACTGCGCGATATTCAGCAAAGCGTAAACAGCGTAGAAATGGCGAGAAGAAAGTTCAGAGACATAGCCGTTATCGGAGGTTTGGTATTTCAGGGATACCCCGGCGAACATAAAAAAGCGAGACATTTACAAGCATCAGCTTCTTTGCTGTTCAACGTGTTTTATGAGTATGACCCCAACAATTTGTTGTTAAAGCAGGCGTATCAGGAAGTGCTCGATCAGCAGATGGAAGAAGTAAGACTGCGCAATGCGTTAACCCGTATTCAAAACGAAAATATCATTCTTACCTTTCCGCAACGGTTAACACCATTTTGCTTCCCGATAAAAGTTGACAGCCTGCGCGAAACACTCACATCGGAAAAACTGGAAGACCGCATTCAAAAAATGCAGGCGCAGTTAGAAAGATGGTAATAGCAATTGCAATTGAAGATACTGTGATGTTGAAAACAAAGCTGAGATTGTGTTTTGATAACATGATTCAAACTCATTTCGTTATCCAAATGGTATAATACTGCAAAGCAGCAGGCAGGAAGCAAAAATCAGAACACAGGAACCAGGATACAAAGCAAAAAATAATTGTTTATTTGAAACGAATGTCATTATCTTTCATTTGAAATAATCTTATTTCTCTTACCAAAACGCTTATGCTTTCTGTATGCAAACCAAGACTCTTGTTTCTGTTTTCTTTTGCGTTCTTTCTATATATGGCTATGCGCAAAAACCGGCGCAACTACTTTACAAAGATTACCAGATAAACAGATCGTTACAAACTGATACCAACCTGATTCATTTTCTTCAACCTTATACTGACAGCATTACCAAAGAAATGAATACGGTGCTTGGTTTCAGCAATACAACGATGTATAAAAAGCAGCCGGAATCTCCGTTGGGAAACCTGATGGCGGATTGTCTGAAATTATATGCAGCTACATGGTTTGAAACAAATGTTGATGCCGCGATTGTAAATTATGGCGGCATTCGTTCTTATCTTCCCAAAGGCGACATTAAACTGGAAACCATTTACGAAATAATACCGTTTGATAACCTCATTGTTCTGCAAAAAATAAACGGCAATACATTACATCAGTTGCTCGATTTGGTTGCTTATAAAGGAGGTTGGCCGATATCGGGCGTTGCAATGAAGATTAAAGATAAAAAGGCAGTTGATATTGTAATACGTGATGCGCCGTTGAATGATACCACGGTTTACACCATTGCCGTGTCTGACTATCTTGCCAATGGCGGAGACGGATGCTCGATGTTGAAAAACATTGCGCAGCAAAACAAAAATTATTTATATAGAAACGCTTTAATTGAATATATAAAATCTTTCACCGGCGCGGCAAAGCCGGTATCTGCCAACATCGAAAACAGAATTACAAATGCCGGCGAATAGAAGAGAATTTTTACGTCAGTCCTTATTAACAACCGGCGCAATTGCGGCTTCGTCGCTACTGCCTTGTGTTTCAAAAGCTGAAGATGAAACGCAACGCATAACCATTCTTCATACCAACGATGTACATAGTCGTCTCGAGCCTTTTCCGATGGATGGCAGCGACTATCAGGGGCTTGGCGGCGTTGCGGCAAGAGCCGCACTGATTGCCGGAATACGAAGTAAAAACAACCACGTTTTATTGTTGGATGCCGGCGATATTTTTCAGGGTACGCCATACTTTAATCTGTACAAAGGCGAGCCTGAAATTAAAGCCATGAGCCTGATGCAATATGACGCGGTAACGATGGGCAATCACGATTTCGATGCCGGGCTTACCAATTATTCGGATATGATTTCGCAATATGCAGGTTTCCCGGTTGTCATCTGCAATTATGATTTTGCAAATACATCATTTGAAAGTAAAAATCTGCCTTACAAAGTGTTTCAAAAAGGCAGTCTGAAAATTGGCGTGCTTGGCGTTGGCATCGATTTAAGAGGTTTGGTAGCCGATCATTTATATGGCAATGTAAAATATCTTGATCCGATAGAAAATGCAAACGCAACGGCCGACCTGCTGAAGCGAAAACAAGGTTGCGATCTGATTATTTGCTTATCGCATCTTGGCGACAGATACAGCGATAACAGAGTAAGCGATGACGTGCTGGCAAGAGAAACCGAAGACATAGATTTAATTATCGGCGGGCACACGCACCGCTTTTTTGAAGAACCCCGGAAATATGTTAACAAAAAAAATAAAGAAGTAGTAGTAAATCAGGTTGGCTGGGCTGGTATTCATCTGGGAAGACTTGATTATGATTTGTTTAAAAATGATAAAAGAATAGTAAATGCCAAAACAGTTATCATTGGGAAAAATTATGAAGATTAAAAATTTTTTTTTCAACAAAAAGAGTAGAAATTCGTCCTCCTGCGCAAAAATTTTTTCTCATGAATCAGAATAAATTTTAGAGCGATTACTGACGAATTAGATTCTTTAACTGTTTAAACCAAGTTGCTACTTTGATTATGACTATAACCGCAGAAGCCGTATGGAACAACTGCCTTAAAATAATAAAAGACATTGTAGAGTGGCAACATTTCAAGACGTGGTTTGAACCCATCAAAGCCATTGAATTAAAAGGAAATGTGCTGCTGATACAGGTTCCCAGCCAATTTTTTTACGAGTACCTCGAAGAACATTATGTTACCCTGCTGGCAAAAATTTTAAAACGCGAGCTTGGCAAAGAAGCGCGCCTTGAATATCGCATTATGGTAGATAGCGGCAATAAAGGACGCAACGGTTCTATGGATGTGGCGGCAAGCTATGGCAAGATTTACACAAATAATGAAATGGATTTTCCGTTAGTTATCAACAATCCTGTAAAAAACCCGTTTGTGATTCCCGGATTAAAAAAGGTACATATAGATCCGCAATTGAATCCGTCGTACGTTTTCGATTCCTTGATAGAAGGCGATTGCAACCGCGTAGCGCGCCGCGCCGGCAAAACCGTGGCCGAAAAACCAGGCGCCAGTTCGTTTAATCCGCTGGTAATTTACGGCGGTGTTGGTTTGGGTAAAACGCATTTGGCGCAATGTATTGGCAATGAAGTAAAAAAGCTGCATCCCAACAAAATTGTATTGTATGTAAGCAGCGAAAAATTTATCAATCAGTTTCAAGATCACAGCCGCAACAATGCCATTAACGACTTTATTCATTTTTACCAGCTGATAGATGTTTTAATTATAGATGATGTACAGTTTTTTAACCGTGCCGAAAAAAGTCAGGATGCATTCTTCGCCATCTTCAATCACCTGCATCAGAGCGGTAAGCAACTGGTGCTGTCATCAGACAAAGCGCCTAAAGATTTAGATGGTTTGCAGGAGCGTTTGCTCAGCCGTTTTCGCTGGGGTTTGAGTGCCGATTTATCTATGCCCGATTACGAAACGCGCATCGAAATCTTAGAGCGGAAAATGAAAAGCGACGGCTGCGACATGCCGGTGGAAGTCATCAAATACATCGCTTACAACATCACTACCAATGTGCGTGAACTGGAAGGCGCACTTATCTCTTTGCTTGCACAATCTTCATTAAACAAAAGAGAAATTGACGTTGAATTAGCCAAAAAAGTGCTGCGCAATTTTGTAAAAACAAGCAACAAGGAAATTACCATAGATACCATTCAAAAAATGGTGTGCGAATACTTCGATGTGCCCTACGATAAACTATTGCAGAAAACGCGAAAGCGCGAGATTGTGCAGGCACGGCAAATTACCATGTATCTTGCCAAGTCGTTTACCAAGAATTCTTTGAAAACAATCGGCGAGCATTTTGGCGGGCGCGATCATACCACGGTGATTCATAGCTGCCAGACGGTAAAAGATTTGATGGACACCGATAGCTTGTTTAAAGAAAACGTAATTGAGCTAACACAAAAAGTGCAGTTGGCTTCTATGTAATTCAGAATTGATTGCTTTGTTGTAACATATTATAGTCACGCTCATAAGGCGTGATTGTTTTTTTTGTAATGAGAATACAAGTATCTGAACCCAGATTTTATGCGATTTGCCTGATTCGACTGATTTGATTTTTATTTGCCGATTTGCTGCTTTATGAATTAATTTTTATTCATTCACTTCAAATTGGCCAAATCAAAAGAATCATTTAAGATCCTGGTCAGATTTTCATTTGGCATTTCACATTCACCTGCCTATTTTTGCAACCCTTTATAAAAAGGGAATGGTGAGGTGGATGAGTGGCTGAAATCAGTAGTTTGCTAAACTGCCGTACGGGTAACTCTGTACCGAGGGTTCGAATCCCTCCCTCACCGCTGAATTTAGCGATACCCGTTTCGGGGCGTAGCGTAGCCCGGTATCGCGCCTGGTTTGGGACCAGGAGGTCGTAGGTTCGAATCCTGCCGCCCCGACAAACAGCCGCTTCACAATTTGAAGCGGCTGTTTTATTGTTAGGTCATGCCATTTTATGTTTATATTTTTTATAACGAACGATTGCAACAGTATTATACAGGAATTATATGCGACCTGAATAAAAGATTGCCCGATTATAATAATGGATAGAGCAGGCATACGTGTAAAAGTCTCCCGTGGGTACTCATTTATTCTGCTACTTTTATAACGCGTACCGAAGCTTTGCAAAAAGAGAATGTAATTAAGAAGCGAAATGCGAAACGATTTTTAGATCAGTTGTAGCGTAGCAACGCGTGGCGCTTCGGTGCTAAGGTCGTATGTTCGATTTTATTGTCAGGTCAGCAATAACCATCAAAAAAATTAATTCGCGTACAACCTGATGGTTACAAAAATTCAGAACTTGTCGCTAATAAGATAAAAATTATTGATTGAAAAGATTGAAGAAATGAAAATGAAAAGTTGCGTACCTGTATGAGAGATGGCTGTGAAATAACCGTTGCGAAACGGTTGAAAAAAATTCGATAAGGTTTCGCAAATCGTTATGTGTTTTTCATTTTCTATGATATTTTGGTTAATAACTATCCTTTTGTGATAGCCTGTTTCTTTGTTCTGATGGTTTGGTTTGCACACCGGCATCGCAGTACCGAAACTGTCCGGATTATGACAAGCGGATAACCATTTTTCATGTTATTAATGAATACGTTTTTCCTTATAATTTTTTGGAGAAAGCCCCATCACTTTGGTAAACATTCTTGTAAAATAGTAGGGATCGTCAATACCAAGTTCGAATGCTATTTCCCAAACCTTTAGCTCGGTAAACAGCAGGTATTGACAGGCTTTCTGAACTTTCAGGTGATTAAAATATTCTATGGGAGAAAAGCCTGTTTTCTTTTTAAATAAAAATGAAAAATGAGAAGGAGATAAATTAACGGCGGCCGCCATTTTTTCAAGCGTAAGCATTTCGCTGATATTATTGCTTAGCAGATCAATGGCCTTATCCAAAACATCTTTTTTATTAAACTGGTTGCGTGGCTCGTATCGGTCATTGTAAATCATGGTCGTGAGAAAATGACCGAGGCACATATTGCAATATATCAAATTATCTATGCCATAACCTCTTTCCAGCTGGTTATACATTTCATTAAAAAGGTTTATACTCTGTTCATTGTATTTAATAAAACCCTTGTATCCCTGCACCTGCTTGTTGAACAACCCAATGAGCGAATCGGAGATACTGCCTTTAAAATGAATCCAGTAAATAGTCCACGGATTTGTTTCATTTGCCACATATTTATGACCCGTATTCATTGGAACAATAAAAATATCTCCTGCATCAATTAAATATTTATCTTTTTTAATTACCGCCTCGCCGCTTCCCTCATGACAATAGATTAAAATATGCTGATCAGCGCCGTGCGGCCTTTCCCGGTAGTAAAATTTTGCTTTTGGGTAATAGCCGATGTCGGTGATGTAAAGATTCCCGATAATTTTATTTTGCTCACAGTATTTCAGTAAGATTTTTCTTGGCAGAACAATCGCTTTTTGTCCTTGAAAGCCTTCCTTTTTTCTCATATCACCCATTTATTTAGGCGGTGTTTAATAATCATTGAAAAGTCCATTAAATTCAATATTTACTCCATTTATAAGTCTTGTAAATACTTTTATTTTGGCAACATAAAAAACCAATTTAACTATAAAAGCTGCATTGAAGATAAATAGTTTAATCCTGTGCCTTCACATTCTGTAATATGAATAATTTCGAAAAAGCGGAAGAAGCGAGGAATAACTTTAAATTAGTAAAAAGAAAAAAGTACGGGTTTTATGAATGAACTTGTTAGTGCCTGGATGGAAAATGTTGTTATCCCTACTTACAGTGTTGGTAAACCCGAAAAGCATCCCATGTTTTTTGAAAAAAGAGTTTACCAGGGCAGCAGTGGCGTGGTATATCCTCATGCCGTGATAGAAAAGATTTTCGACGATAAAAAAGAACAATCCTACGAGGCGGTATTTCTTGAAAATAATTATATCAAAGTAATGATTTTGCCCGGGCTGGGCGGCAGAATACAAATGGCTTACGACAAAATAAGGCAAAGACATTTTGTTTATTATAACCAGGTAATAAAGCCGGCGCTGGTAGGCTTAACGGGCCCGTGGATATCAGGCGGTATAGAATTTAACTGGCCGCAGCATCACCGCCCAAGCACGTTTGAACCGGTAGATTACACCATTGAAGAGAATGCCGATGGCAGCAAAACAGTTTGGGTTAATGAAGTAGAAAGGATGTTTCATACAAAAGGTATGGCAGGCATTACGCTATATCCCGATAAAGCGTATATCGGGATTAAAGGAAAGCTGTATAACAGAACTCCTTTTCCGCAAACGTTTCTCTGGTGGGCCAACCCGGCTGTAAAAGTGAATGATGATTACCAGTCAATTTTTCCACCGGATGTATATGCGGTATTTGACCATGGTAAAAGAGATGTGTCTGCTTTCCCCATTGCAAAAGGCGTTTACTATAAAGTTGATTATTCACCGGGTACCGATAT
The DNA here is from genome assembly GCA_965219515.1 of Ilyomonas sp. Classification (GTDB taxonomy): domain Bacteria; phylum Bacteroidota; class Bacteroidia; order Chitinophagales; family Chitinophagaceae; genus Ilyomonas. The sequence goes on along the minus strand of OZ244776.1, from coordinate 2,297,429 downwards.
TTCGCGATATAAAAATATACCGGTGCCTACATCTTACATGGCAATTGCATCGAAGTATAATTTTATTGGCGGATATGAACATGACAACAAAGCCGGCTTGCTTCATGTTGCCGATCATCATATTTCGCCCGGTAAAAAACAATGGACCTGGGGGCATGGGGAATTTGGGCAGGCATGGGACCGGAATCTCACGGATGAAGATGGTCCGTATATTGAATTAATGACGGGTGTTTACACCGATAACCAACCCGACTTTTCCTGGCTGCAGCCCTATGAAGAAAAAACATTTGTGCAATACTTTATGCCTTATGCAGAAGTAGGCATGATAAAAAATGCTACAAAAGAAGCAGTAATTGGAATTGAGTTTGCACAGAACACAGCAGAAATAAAACTGTATGTAACGGCTGACTATCCACAAACGAAAGTTTCTTTACTTCATCATCAAAAAGAAATATTTAGTGATACAATTCATTGCTCTCCGGTTACTCCTTATGTAAAAAAAATAACTTTTGAACAGCCATTAGAGCCGGAAGATTTGGTGCTGTCCGCAACGGATCTTACAGCCCACAAAATTCTTGTTAGCTACCAGCCGGAAAAAGTAACCGAGCAAAAAATTCCTTTGCCTGCACGGGCTGCTAAAAGACCTGACGAGATTGAGAACAATGAACAATTATATCTTACCGGTTTGCACATCGAGCAATACCGGCACGCTACCTATATAGCGAAGGACTATTACGAAGAAGCATTGCGCAGAGACGAAAAAGACACGCGCAATAACAATGCTTTGGGGCTTTGGTATTTGCGCAGGGGCAAGTTTGCGCAGGCAGAAGTTTTTTTCACACAAGCAATTCAAACTCTTACAGAACGCAATCCAAATCCATACGACGGGGAGCCCTTGTATAACCTGGGGCTCGCATTTAAAATGGAGGAGAAAAACGATGCAGCTTATGAGGCTTTTTATAAAGCCGTGTGGAGCGATGCGTGGCAACATGCGGGCTATTTGCAGCTTGCGAGAATTGCGTGTATGCGTGGCAATGAGCAAGAGGCATTGGAATTTATAGATAGATCTCTGGGTAAGAATTGCAACAGCCATACCGCGCGTCATGCAAAAACTTTTATTCTTAGAAAGTCGGGCAGGCTTGAAGAAGCCTTAGCCGTTTCGAAAGCGGCGTTGGCAATTGATCCGTTTAACTATGGCTGCCATTACGAAACCCATTTATTATTTGTAAACGCTAATGATGATGCTAATGCTGCAGACAGCCTTGCATTATTAAAAAAAATAAGCCGGAATTGCGAGCAAAATTTTATAGAATATGCTTTCGATTATGCTCAGGCAGGCTTATGGGAAGAAGCTGTAAATCTTTTAAAAGTACAGATAGCTGATAATGAGCAACCATACCCGATGATGCTTTATTATCTCGGCTATTTTACAGTGCAATTACATCAAAAACAAAAGGCGGTTGAATATTTTTTTGCTGCTTCTAAAATGAAGCCAGATTATTGTTTTCCAAACAGGATCGAGGACATAAGTGTTTTGCAAACCGCAACGCAGTTGAACCCAAAAGACGCAAAAGCATTTTATTATCTAGGCAATTTGTGGTACGATAAAAGACAATATGAAGATGCAATTGCATGTTGGGAAAAGGCAGCGGCTACCGATGATTCGTTTCCAACAACGTTTCGCAATTTGTCATTGGCATATTATAACAAACTACAACAAAAAGAAAAGGCACTGCAATACATGGAAAAAGCCTTTTCGCTGGATACTAACGACTCCCGTATTTTAATGGAATTAGATCAGTTGCATAAGATTACAGGAAGAGGCTTTACGCAGCGTTTAGCCTTGCTCGAGAGTTACCCGTCTCTCATAGAATCCAGAGACGACTTATACCTCGAAAGAATAACTCTTTACAATAATCTTCAGCAATTTGCCAGGGCGAAGGAATTAATGAAGGAACGAAAATTTCATCCGTGGGAAGGCGGCGAAGGAAAAGTGGTTGCGCAATATCTACTCTGTCATTTTGAGTTGGCCAGGCAGGCGATAGAAAATAATCAATATCAATATGCGCTTGAATTGTTAGATGCCATGGTACATTATCCACCAAATTTGGGTGAAGGAAAATTGTATGGATCACCGGAAAATGAAAGACATTATTTATCAGGTTGCGTTTATGAAGCAATGGGATTAGAAGAGAAGGCTTTGGACTCATTTAAAGAGGCTTCAACAGGCAGTAGTGAGCCGGCACAGGTAATTTATTATAATGATTTCCAACCTGATAAAATAATTTTTCGGGCATTGGCTTGGATAAAACTTGGCGAAAAAAATAAGGCCAGGAATATCTTCGAAAGTTTTATCAGGTTTGGAGAAAAGCATATTGATGAACAAGTAAGCCTTGACTATTTCGCTGTATCCTTGCCCGATATGCTTGTGTTTGATAAAGACATTAACCTTAGCAACAAAATTCATTGCAAATACCTTCTAGCACTTGGCTGGATGGGGCTTGGCAATTCTGAATTGGCAAAACAATATTTTGATGAAGTCTTACAGCTTGATATCAATTATCAGGGGGCTATTACTTATTCACACATGTTCCCTTTTTTTGAAAAAATAAATGATGCCCAATCAATAGCCTCATAGCTTGTAGTTATTATACGAACGATAAAAAAAGAAGCAAAAGATTGCTTTGCAAACCGGCATATCCATTTTGCTCCTATCAGCCATGATGCCAGTTTTTTTTAATAATACTGAAGGTGAAAAATTGAGAGAGAAATAGTGAGTTACATAAAACTGGTAAAATAGAAAAAGCATTCACAAATGATTCTTACAAAAAGAAACATGCAAAAAGCGAGATATAATAGGACTTACATTCTGAGAATTTCTTTTGTTTCAGCTTTAGGCGGTTATCTGTTTGGTTTTGACTTTGCAGTGATTGCCGGCGCCCTGCCTTTTTTGCAAAAGCAATTTTTATTAGACGCCTACTGGGAAGGCTTTGCAACCGGGGTTCTTGCACTGGGGGCGATTGTCGGATGTCTTATTGCCGGAAAAGTGTCGGACAAATATGGGCGGAGACCAGGGCTTATGCTGGCTGCCGCTTTATTTGCCTTGTCTTCTCTGGCAATGGCCTTTTCTCCCAACCGCGATCTGTTTATTGCCGCTCGCTTTGTGGCCGGCTTCGGCGTTGGCATGGCGTCTATGCTTTCTCCCATGTACATCGCTGAAATTTCACCGGCTCATTTACGCGGACGTATGGTGGCGGTTAACCAGCTTACTATTGTATTGGGCATTCTTATTACCAACCTGATTAATTATATGTTGAGAAACAACGGATATGAATCGTGGAGATGGATGTTTGGATTGGGTGTATTACCCGCCGGTTTGTTTTTACTTGGCGCTGCTTTTTTGCCCGAAAGCCCGCGCTGGCTGATGAAAGCCGGTCGGCAGGATAAAGCATCGGCAGTATTACAAAAAATTGGCGACGGCTCATTCGTCAGCGAAACGCTTATGGATATAAAACAATCATTGCAGGGCGTTGCAAGGAGTAATTATGCTGATGTTTTTAAAAAAGCGGTATTGCCCGCCGTATTGATAGGAATCGGGCTGGCTGTTTTTCAACAGTTTTGTGGCATCAATACCGTATTCAATTATGCGCCGAAAATATTCGAAAGCATCGGCGCTTCGCAGGATGATCAGTTGTTACAAACTGTTTTTATTGGCGGCGTAAATGTGGTGTTTACAATTCTTGCCATGTTGCTTGTAGATAAACTGGGTCGAAAGCCGTTGATGTTATTCGGTGCAGCCGCACTTGCCGTATTGTATGTTATTGTTGTACAATTACTGTCTTCAGGTTCTGCCGATGTATCGTGGTTATTACTGGCGGCTATCGGAATTTATGCCATGTCATTAGCACCTGTTACATGGGTTCTGATATCAGAAATATTTCCCACCAAAGTAAGAGGCGCCGCTACATCCGTTGCAGTCATAAGCTTATGGGCCGCCTATTTTATTCTGGTCTTTACGTTTCCGGTTTTATTTGAAAAATTTAAAGACAGCACGTTTTATATATATGCCGTCATTTGCCTCGCAGGATTTCTGTTTGTGTTGTTTACAGTAAAAGAAACCAAGGGCAAAACACTTGAAGAAGTAGAAGTGGCAATGATGGGGCATTAGCCAAACTGCCATTTCCATATTTTCTTACAAATGCACAGGTTTTGTAAGCCTGAAAACTTTGTGCGCACGCCCTTCATCACTAATGTTTTGAATTTTACTGCTGATAGTAATATTGTTTATCAAATCAATATGATTGTTTATTTTTTTATACAAAGACCGGTATAGTTTTATCTTCTGCAAAAACGTATTGCTTTAGCCGGAAAATATATACTCTCAACAAGTATTGCCTTTTCTGCAACGTCTTTTAAATGCTATTTATACGAATTGCCAAACACAAAAAATAACGGAGAAATGAATAAAAAAAACTGCTGCTTATCCTTGCGATTTTGTTGGTTCACACTGTTTTTTGCCAGGTAAAGGTTACCGGTAAAGTTACCTCGCCAGATGGCGCCCTGCTTTCGGATGCCAGTATCGTGGAAAAAAAATCAAACAACGGCGTTGTAACAAATACCGGCGGAAATTATGAAATAACCGTTGCCGGTAAAAATTCCGGGCTTGTTATTTCTTATACCGGCTTTGCCACACAGGAAGTTACGGTTGGCGACCGAAACCAGGTTGACATAAGCCTGGCGACCGTAAGCAACAAACTGGACGAAGTGGTGGTAGTGGGGTATGGCAGTCAGAAAAAAGAGATCTTACAGGAGCGATAGTGCGGGTAAAAGAAGAAGACTTTGCACCCGGCACAAACACCAATGCAGCCCAGCTTTTAACCGGCGCCGCCGCAGGCGTTAGTGTAAGTCAAACCAGCTCTGCGCCGGGCGGCGGTATAAAAATACAAATTCGCGGAGCCGGCTCAATCAATAGCTCCAACGATGTTCTTTTTGTAATTGATGGGTTAACCCGGTGTTGATCCCTCCTCGCTTAGCCCCGGCGACATTGAATCCATCGAGGTGCTGAAAGATGCATCATCCGCAGCTATATATGGCACGCGGGCTGCAAACGGAGTGGTGCTGATAACAACAAAAAAAGGGAAGTCTGGTAAAACCAGCCTGGTATACAGTACCTATTTGGGCACACAGGAGGTAGCATCGCAGTTATATCAAAATGAAGTAATAAATAGTCCAATATATTATTTATTTTTTTCCTTATATTTGGACTATAATACAAATCATTAATTATGTCATTACCTAAACAACTTGTAATTAAAGAATCTCTTAAGGCGTTAAAAGCTCTTTTAAAGAATACCTCACCCATGATAGCACCCCGCCTCAGGGTGCTGATGGAAATAAAAAAATCAGCGCCGGCAGGCATATCCAAAAGAGAGCTCGCTGACCTGGTTGGCGTTAATCATAATAGTGTTCAATCCTGGCGCATGCTTTATGCCAATGGCGGTATAGATGCAATTTGCACACATAACAGAACCGGATTTAAGCCATCTGTATTTACAAATGAAGAACATCATGCTATTGAGCAAAAATTAAAAGATCCCACAGGCGGCTTGAGAGGATATGTAGAATTACTGGCCTGGGTGGAAAAAGAGTTTAACAAACAGGTTAAATATAATACCCTGCTTAAATACAGCATTAAGCACTTTGGTTCCAAAGTAAAAGTTGCCCGTAAAAGCCACATTAATAAAAATGAAGATGCCGTAAGCGCTTTTAAAAAAACTTCAGCCAGACCTGCCGCCAGGTCTATGAAACAAAGCAGGAAAAATTCAAAGAAATAAACCTTTATTTTCAGGATGAAAGCCGCTTTGGTTTATTTACAAAAAATGGTAAAGCACTTACTGCTAAAGGTATAAAACCTGTTTGTTCCTTTCAGCAAGTATTTAAATCCTTGTATCTTTTCGGTGCATTTTCTCCCCTTACCGGCGATCACTTCCTTTTAGAAATGCCGTTTTGCAACGGACAAACATTTCAACTCTTTCTTGATGCCTTCGCTTTAATAAACCCCACAGAGCTTAAAATAATGGTGCTTGATAATGGTGCTTTTCATAAAGCTCACATATTATCCATACCGGAAAATATAATACTCATATTTCTGCCTCCCGATAGCCCTGAATTAAATCCGGCAGAAAATATATGGGCAAAATTTAAAAGAGACTTTACAAACAGGCTGTTTAAAACTTTAGATGACCTCGACAACTATATCTGCACTTTAGCAAACAGACTTACAAAAGAAGAAGTCTGCAGCACCTGCCGGTTCCCTTATATCTTTTTAAATGATTTTTGGCAGGATAAAGGATATATTACCAGTAAAGAATACAGCAATTTTTGCAATTCAACAGTTCCTTTAGCCAGGCTATCTAAAATGATCTATCAGAATAATGAAGACCTGATGGTACCTGTTGAAATTGCGAATTTTGGCGAAAGCCCCTTACATAACGTAGCTCCATCATGGACAATTAAAGAGGCTTCGGGAAAAATTTTATTCGAAGGGCATTTTCCTGAAATTGATATTCCTTTAGGCAATGGCATTCAGTTGGGCAAAATCAGACAATCGCTTTCTTCTCTCACCAAAGCCACTCAGGTATTTCTAACAATCACGGTAGGCAATTTTCAAAACTCATGGGAATTGTTCGTATATCCGGCATCGCTACCCAAAGTTGATAATATCATCACAACGCAAAATCTGGATGCGAAAGCAATCGAAACACTTAACAATGGCGGTAAAGTATTGTTGACGTTAAAAAAAGGAACTGTAAAGCCGCAGAATGGCGGTGATGTAAATACAGGGTTTTCAAGCATCTTTTGGAACACTGCCTGGACGCATGGCCAAGCTCCCAATACATTGGGCGTTTTGGTAAATCCAAAGCATCCGGCGCTGCAATATTTTCCCACAGAATATTACAGCAACTGGCAATGGTGGGATGCGATGAGCCATTCTGATGTTATACTGCTTGATTCCGTAGCTGCCGGGCTAAAACCAATTGTAAGAGTGATTGATGACTGGGTTACGGCTCGCCCTCTTGCATTGGTTTTTGAATGTGCAGTTGGCAAAGGAAAATTAATTGTCTCAGGCATTGACCTTGTAACAGATCAGGATAAAAGACCGGAAGCAAAGCAGTTGTTGTATAGTTTGAAAAACTATATGGCATCTTCTGAGTTTAATCCGCAAAGACAGGTTGTTATTGAAAAGATAAAGGCAATGATAAATTAATTTGCCGTTTTTGCATAATGGGTAAGTGAATTAAACGGTTGTCCGAAAAATAATTTCGGTTATGCGAAGCGTTCACGCTTTATGTAATTATAATATCGCCTCCGGCAATTTATTTTACGAAATTCCCAACATTGATAAACTGATGAAGGAATGATGTTTACAAATTCTTATGCAGCCTGTCAGGTGTGTGCGCCAACAGGAGCGGATTTAATGACGCGTAAATATCCCGGCCTTATAAAACAGCTTTATGCAAAAAAAATACCTGGTGTACAAAGAAGCATGCGGCACTGCCATCGGTAAATACTGCTTATCAAAAAGTGACTTCAGAGTGAAGAGTTCAAGGCATGTATATACAATACATTTAGCCGGGGAAAATCAATTTTTCGATGGTTTGTATTTTTTCTTTTTTGTCAGGTTTTTGTTATACCATACGGGTAATAAAATCAATATGATTTATAACATCAAAATATAATGCCGGCCTAACTTTCAATGTTTTACTTTCAACTATCTTCAATATCCGGCTGGTATTAAACCTATTGTAATAGTCTGACGGCAAAACACCATTGTGTTATAACATTGTTCCATTGCTTTTTTAAGCTTCTTTTCTTATAATTCCAATTCTGAAACAGGCAGCAAAACCCTTTCAAAACTTAAAAAATTTTAATCATTTCCTTAAAGCTTTTTAAGGAAAAAAATAAGACGTCCGTTATAAATTTGTTGCAGCAATTGAAAAAATAAATTGTTATATCAAAGCAATCGCTTTGCATATTTTATATAAAAAACACGACTGTTTCAGGAATTCCAATTCAACGTTTCTGCAGTTTATCAGAATATATCCAAAGTCTTTTGCATTTTATATTACATACCAACACAAAATCTTTTCTGCACATTCCCTGTTTTATCAACCGGTTAGTTAAAAATATGATTTCTAATCAGATATGGTTTTTTGCGGAATTTTTTTATGAAACACTGCCAATTTATACGCTATGAAACAGTTACTCTTCGTTTTGTCTTTTGTCTTCTTTGTTACCATTGCAGCCGATGCGCAAATGAATGTAGGAAGCAATACAGCTCCCGATAACAGTGCGATGCTGCAGGTATCCGGCACAGCCAAAGGCTTTCTGCCGCCGCGCCTTACGCAAAGTGAAATGAACGCCATTGCCAATGCAGCCAAAGGACTGATTGTTTTTAACACCACCGACTCGTTGCTGTACATGCGCCGCGATACAGGCTGGGTTGCTTTGTCTGCCGATGAGCAGCAGTGGCTGAGGCTGAAGAGCAGCGATAATATATATAATGCGAACGGCGGCAATGTAGGCATTGGTACTTCCGCGCCATCCACCACTTTGCATGTGGTAGGTGTTAATCCGTTAACCTTAGATGGCGTACAAAACGGCACAAACACATCGTCCGACAGTTTGCTTACCATTACAAACGGGCTGGTAAGAAAACTGCCCGTTGCCACCTTTGGTTCCGGCTCGGTAAAATCGGTTTCGGTAGCAAGTGCCAACGGTTTTGCGGCAACGGTAGCCAATGCAACCACCACCCCCGCCATCACGATGAAGACAACGGTAACGGGCATGGTAAAAGGCAATGGAACAGCCTTGTCTGCCGCTGCTTCCGGAACCGATTATTCGCCGGGAACGGCAGGCAATACAACCGGTATTGTAAGATCAACAAACGGTACCGGGGCACTTACTACGGCAGCACCGGCAGATTTTCCAATATTAAATCAAAATACAACGGGCACGGCGTCAAATATTACCGGCGTGCTGAATGCTACTTCATTACCGGCTTTAACAGGAGATGTCACAAGCACGGCAGGATTGGCTGCCACCACCATCAGCAACGGCGTTGTAACCAATGCCAAACTTGCCACCATGGCTGCCAATACCTTTAAAGCCAACAACACCGGTGCTGCGGCTGCACCGGCAGACATTACGGCAACGCAGGCAACCGCCCTGCTCAATGTATTTGGCAGCGCCAAAGGTTTGGTGCCTGGTACAACAAGCAATACAACCTCTTTTTTAAGAGCCGATGGCACCTTCGCTGTACCGCCGGGAACCAATACCAACCCCGGCACCGTTACTTCGGTATCGGTAACGTCAGCCAACGGTGTGTCAGGAACCGTAGCCAATGCCAGCAGTACGCCAGCCATCAGTTTAACCTTAGGCGCTATCACGCCAACAAGCGTGGCAGCAACTGGAACCGTAACGGGAGCTAATTTATCCGGCACAAATACAGGCGATGAAACAACAGCAACCATAAAAACGAAACTGGGAACAGCCTCTTCTACAACTGATGGCTATCTTTCGCAAACAGACTGGAATACGTTTAATAACAAAGCAAATACAGCCAATGCCTGGTCAACCACCGGCAATGCAGGTACTTTAGCTACTACAAATTTTATTGGTACAACCGATGCGCAGGATTTAGTGCTGAAAGCAAACGGAACCGAGCGCATGAGAATAGTGAACGGAACCAGTACGGAAACGGGAACAGCCGGTGATATAAAAATCGGTGATGCCACTTCTGGTACGGTGAGAACAACAAAAGAACTGGCGATGCGCCAGGATGGCGATACCTACGGACCAACTACGTTGCGGCTCAGAAACCGAAATGGTGAGAATGGTGCTATTTTCGAAACGATAGGAGCATCCAGCGGCGCTTATCTTGTGGATTTCATTTTCCGAACCGGCGCTAGTGTAGCTTCTCAAATAACAAGTAACATCAGGTTTGAAACCCGCACCGGCGGCAGCAGTATAAAATTAGCCGGTAATAATACCGAATGGCAGTTCGGACAACCGGACGATGTAGCCGGAGGCCCTACCCTGGTAATTGGCGCTTTCGGAACAGGCAGCAATTCCTCTTTCCGCATTGGTAATGTAAGCATTGGTTCTTTTGTTCCAACGGCTGCCCTGCATCTGAAAGCCGGTACCACAACGGCTACTACGGCGCCTTTAAAATTTACTGCCGGCATCAATATGAGCACGCCTGAAGCAGGCGCCGTAGAATTTGACGGTACAAACTATTTTGCTACATCAGGTACGGTTCGCTACACGGTGGCAAAAACACTGACAGCTACAGCAACATTAAATTTTCCAAGCGTTGCGGCTAATTCGGCTGCTACTTTAACCATATCAGTAAATAATGCAGTCGCCGGTGATGTAGTCAGTTTAGGAATACCAACAGCTTTTAATAATGTTACCGGTGTCTTTAATGCTTATGTTTCTGCTGCTGGTGTTGTTACAGTAAAGCTATACAATTATTCAGCAACGGCTACTACGGCTACATCTGGTGTATTCAGAGTTTCAATAATAAAATATTAATGCCTTCAGGAGGGACAAAACATAAAGATTTCATCCGGTATTTGTTTATCTAAGTCAGTTATCAGCATCTCATGAAGTATTTTATCATTTCTCTTTTGTTTATCATCACAACTTATAATGCAGCAAACGCGCAAATGAATGTAGGCAGCAACACAGCACCCGATAACAGTGCGATGCTTCAGATATCAGGAAACACAAAAGGCTTTTTGCCGCCGCGCCTTACGCAAAGTGAAATGAACGCCATTGCCAATGCAGCCAAAGGACTGATTGTTTTTAACACCACCGACTCGTTGCTGTATATGCGCCGCGATACGGGCTGGGTAGCTTTGAATGTAAACGGAAACGCATGGTCGCTGGCAGGAAATGAAAATATAAATTCCGGAACAAATTTTTTAGGCAATAAAGATTTGAAAAGCCTGCGGTTTCGTACAAACAATGTAGAGCGTATGGTAATTGATAGTTTGGGAAGAATGGGTATAGGGATTACAAACCCAACAACACAGGTTGTTATAAAAGACACACTGGAAATTCGCCGCACCGGCAGCTTATCACAGCTATTATTTACCAACACAGCAGGCAGTGGCGATTTCAGAATTGCCGGAGATGGCGGCGATATTTTTTGGCAAGGTGGCGGATATCGTGCACTTCAGATGGGTTCTTATTTTGCCACGGTGTTAGCCGGAGACAGGCTTACCGGTACTTTTCCGCCTTTTATTGGCAGTACAACGTATTCCGGAATTGGTGTGGTGGTGCAGGGGCAACGGGATGCCAGTATTCCGCTGGCTATACAGGCTAATTCTGCAACACAAACCGCCAACTTAACCAACTGGCGTAATTCGGCAGGCGGTGTTTTAACTTCCATCAATAAAAACGGGTATCTGGGTATTGGTACGGCTGCACCTGCCACGCCGCTGCATGTGGTAGGCGCCAATCCGCTAACGCTGTTAGGTGTAACCGCAGGCACCAATACATCGGCCGATAGTCTGCTGACAATAACAAGCGGGCTGGTAAGAAAACTGCCGCTTTCAACCTTTGCAAACGCATCAAATGTAATTGCTTCACTTAACGGGCTTACCGCAACTACGCAAACCTTTGCAACGGGCACATCAGGAAGCGATTTTAATATCGTTTCATCCGGTACAACGCATACATTTAATTTGCCGGATGCTTCTTTTACAGAAAGAGGTCTTCTTACAACTACAGCTCAAAACATTGCGGGACAAAAAGTGTTTTCATCAGCTCCTGCTTTTTCATCATTTACTGCCGGGTCGGTTCCCTATATCGGCTCCGGTGGCTTACTGAGCGAAAACGATGTATCGTTTGTCTGGGATTATAACAACAGCAGACTTGGGATTGGTACCAACGCACCAAGTTCGGATTTTACCATCAACCAGTCCGGCGGTTCAACCATAAATGCAAGAGGAATGCGGTTTACCGGTAGTTCAATTGCAGGCGCAAACGGGGGTACAGGTTTTCAGATAACATTAGGTTATAACCAAACCAATAACAAACAGTTGTGGCTTGGCGATGCTGACTATCTGGGAACAGCAGGCGGTATTTTTACAAGATATTCATCTACAGGCGGCCTTACTTTGGTTGATGGCATCAACGGGAATAATAGTTCCCGAGCACCGTTATTGTTAGGCGTTGGCTCCGATCCGAAATCGAGTATAATTTTAGGTGCCGATTTTACAAATGCCAATCCATCTGCTTCTTATGTTTGGGCAAATAATAATATGGCTATTGGTACCGGCTATCGTAATGCTGCAGCACCAGCCAATGGTTTACTTGTACAAGGTAAAGTAAGCATCGGTCAATCTATAAACAGTGCTGTTTTGCATTTAAAAGCCGGAACTGCAACGGCAACCACGGCGCCATTAAAATTTACAGCAGGCACCAACCTCACAACAGCAGAAAATGGTGCGGTAGAATATGATGGTACCAATTACTATGGAACTTCAGGCGGTGTTCGTTACGTCCTCACAAGATCACTTACCGCTTCGGGCTCTCTCACTTTCGGCAGTACCGGGGGAGGCGCTTCTTCTACCACTACGATAAATGTTGCTGGTGCTGCTGTTGGAGACGCGGTTTCTTTGGGACTGCAGGGAACCTTTACTACGATTGCAGGAGTTTTTTTAGCTTACGTTTCAGCCACCAATATTGTTACCGTTCGATATTATAATCCTTCGGGAGGAGCTATTACTCCAGGCACAGGAACCGTAAGGGTTTCGGTAATACATTATTAAAATGTAATGGTTTATTTATTAAAGAAGCAAATTATGAAAAAGTTATTGTTCATTGTCTGGCTGCTTATTATGGCAACCACTCATTCATATAGTCAGAATTACATCACCGGAACCGTAAGCCTGCACGGAAACAACACGGCTTCCGGCACTACCACCATTGCGCCGGGCGCTTCGCTGGCGTTTCATAATTATACATTCTTTGAGCAGGCGGATTTTATCAATCAGGGCGATTCAACTGCCATCAGTGCAGACAGTGGTACGCTTGTATTAAATGGAGCAACCGGTCAAAATATTACGGGGAGATTTAAAATAAGCGCGTTACAACTGAATAACGGCAATGGCGTATCCATTAATAGCAGCGTGCCGCTTCTTACGATGGTTACCATTCTGGATTCCGTATTTTTCGGCAACATCAGCAATGCCGCATTCAATGCCGGTGACGGGTTGATGACCCTGCGTTCCAGCGCGCTGAAAACCGCGCGCATCGCCGATCTCACCCATAGCAATACAAATGAGGGTAATACCATAAACGGGAAGGTAATTGTTGAGCGATACCTTCAAAACAAACGCGCCTGGCGCCTGCTTGCTCCGCCTACCACGGGCGATAGCGCCGGCGGGCAAACCATTAAAGAAGCCTGGCAGGAGAGTGCCACAGCTACCCGCGGCCAGATTGTAAATCCAAACCCGGGATATGGTACCGTTATCACGCGTCCCGGCAAGAACCCGGCGGCGGCAACCGGTTACGACGATGGCGTACAATATGCAGGCGGATATTCATTGCGCATGTACACAAGCAACGGACTGCTTACGCAGCCAATCAATACAGATGCCACACGGTTTAGTCCTCATGCTGCTTACCTGGTTGAAGTAAGAGGAGACAGATCGGTGATGCCTGAACCGCAAAACGTTGTCAATCCAACGCCATCCACCGCTACAGTATTGCGCAGCAAAGGCGTTTTACATAATGGAGATGTTATCAATACCATTACCAATGGCAGCGGCAGTTTTGCGGGCGTGGCCAATCCGTATGCCTGCGCCATAGATTTTAGCCGGGTTGCTTTAAGCGGCGTAACAAATGGTTTTTATGTTTGGGACCCGAATATAAATACATTAGGCGCGTGGGTTTATATTGACGGGGATGACGGTTTTGTATCTACACCTGAAGTGCCGGATGCAATTGGCTCTTATACCAATACTGCCACCAATTCTTTGATACAAAGCGGCCAGGCAATTCTGGTGAAAACCATTGGCAGCAGCGGTACCATTACATTTAAAGAAAACAACAAACAAATCGCAAGCCGGGCTGATGTGTTTCGTGAATATCCGTTACCCGCTATTAAAATTAATTTATACAGCAACGATGGCAATAAAGACATTTTTTTAGATGGAACCGCCTCGGTTTTTGATGCGTCTTTCAGCAAAAAACCCGTTGCCGGCGAAGACGTTTACAAACCTGGCAATACCAACGAGAATCTTTCCTTTTACACCAGCGGCAGCTTTCTGATGAAGGAAAAATGGCCGCTTCCCTTACCCGGCGATACGCTTGCCATGAGGCTTTGGAATACATCGGCCAAAAAGTATCGGTTTGTAATGGCAACCCGCTTTTTTCCGGCTTCGCCGAAACCGTATTTATGGGACAATTATTTGCAAACATCTGTCGCCATAAATGCCGGCGCCGATACTGAGTATAATTTTGAAATTAACAGCGATGAAGCTTCCAAAGCAGCCAGCCGGTTTGCCGTAATATTTCAATCTGCTGTTTTGCCTGTATCATTTACACAAATAAAAGCAAAGGCAGAAAACGGAGGTGTGAATGTGGAATGGCATGTTCAGAACGAAACGAATGTTGTTTCTTATGAGATAGCGCGTGCCACAGATAACAGCACTTTTATAAAGATCGGAAGCGTTGCTGCAGGCGGCGCAAACAGCCTGATTAAATCATACAACTTTTTTGATTCTGATCCTGAGAGTGGCGATAATTTTTACCGCGTAAAAAGTATTGATATCAATGGCAACGTTCAATATACAAACGTTGTAAAAGCTACGGTTGCTAATGGCATAATGAAGATAGTGCTGCTTTCAAATCCGGTTACAAACAACACAATAAGATTATCTTTTATAAATGCGCCGGATGCGGCGTACAAATTATCTCTGTACGGTAATGACGGCAAGAAGATACTTGAAAAAAGCATTGCTCATACTGGCAGAAACGCTGTATATAAATTGCCGGCCGGCAACCTCGCAAAAGGACTTTATGTGTTGCAAATCGCAAACGAAACAAGCCACAAACAAGTTGCGGGATTACGCTTGGCAGTTGAGTAAAAACATCTGTTACTATGAACAATATCAAAAAAATGAGGTGTAAAAAAATTTCAATTCTGGTAATTCTTCTGCTTGTTCTTTTATGTATGCGCCCGGTGAGTGTTTATGCACAATCTAACGACGAGCTGGTTGTACCGCAGGACGACAGCGAAGAATTTCCGGAAGACCCGGGAGAAACGGATGTTCCGTTCGATGGCGGTATGTATCTTTTTATAACCGTTGCTGTTGCTTATGGCATTCACAGAAATAAAAAGAGATACGATGATACTAAAATCAGCCTCGAAAAATGAAACGTGCATTGTTGTTACATCATAAGCCAAACGGTTGCCTGCTTTGCGAATACAAAAACAGTTGCTGCAGCCAGGTTGATTGTTATTGTTCCGGTTTTATGAAAGGCAGCGCTCAAAGACAATAACTCTGGTAAAAAGAGTTTCTAACACATTCATTCAACAGCATTTTATCAATGCAATCTGTCGCCGCGAATTTCAAAAGAATGCATTATTTCTTTTTCATAACCGAGCCATTGCTGCCAGCGTCTGCGTACTTTTTCTTTATCTGTGTAGTGCTCTGAAAGGTGAACGAATAATGCGTAATGACCGGCTTCGCTTTCCATAAAACGCCGGTAAAACCGGCGGAGATAATCATCCTGCAAACCTTCGCTTAGCCGCTTGAAACGCTCGCAGCTTCTGGCTTCTACCAGCGCCATCATCAACAGTTGATCTAATAAGCGTCCTTCCTCGTTTCCGCCGTTTGTGCGAAACAAAAGCAGCTTGTTTACATACTCATCTTTTCGTTGTTTTTCTAACGGCAGATTGCGTTTGCGAAGTTCCTGCAGCACCAGCCGGAAATGTCCCCATTCTTCTGTAACAACGGGAGATAATTCGTCAACCAGTTCTGTTTTATGAGAATAATATTGAATTAAAGAGATGCAGCTAACCGCCGCTTTTTGCTCGCAATAAGCATGGTCTGATAAAATTTCCTGCAGGTTCATTGCGGCGAGATTCACCCAGCGCGGATCGGTAGGCAATGATAAACCCAGAATATTTTTTTGGGCTTCGTTGTTTTCTTCTGTTGTCATTATCTAAAAAATACAGCAAAAATACACAGACATTTTTTTGAAAGAAAACATTGAATCTGTTACAAGCTTATTGCACTTTTACATTGAAATTAATGATGTTCATCATCACAATTTTAAGCAAAACGGTATCTGCGTTTTCAAGCATATCGTTTTCTTCAAACTCGATAAAGCGGCTCAGGCGGCTATCCTCGTAGCCAGCATCGCCTGCTTCCAGCAACTCTTTCATGCGAAAAGCCGTGTTTACATAGCTTACCCTTTCTACATAATAAAATGTGGTAAACCAGTCAATCTGTAACTGCGGAAAATGTTTTTGTATATATGATGCAACCTGGTAAAGCGCACTGCCTGGCAACACGCCGTAAGATGCCAGATGAAAGATGCAGGCTGAGCAATTTGCTTCATCAATAAACGAGAGTTTTTGCAGAGTTTCAGGGTCTAAATGGTAGATCGGGTGCGCATCTTCATCAACAATGTGAAGCATGTCTGCGCCATTAATAACTGAGTAGTTCATAACACCGGAATTTTAAGTTGCTAAGGTGATTTATCTTCATAACAAGGCAGTTAAATAGGGCTTATGTTTTTATTAAATTAGGCTGAAAGCCGACAAGAAAGCATAAGCCGCCTGGTTTAAAAAAAAGTACGTGTTTTGTTTAGTTTTTGGTTTTGTTTTGTATCACATCATCTATCGCCTGCAAAAGCCCTCTGTTATAAACATCGTTGGTTAGTTCCCAAAACATGATGCCATCCAAACCATGATCTATGGCGTACCGGGTTTTTTCCGCCATTGATTTTTTATCATCAAAAGATACCAGCAGTTTTTCTTTGGCATTATAATAATACGGCGCATGTGCAACAGAATCCCAGTGATATATATAATTGGCATCAGACAAAATGGTGCTGCTGAATTTATTATAATCAACGCCTTTATAAAAAGTGCAGGGCTGATACAAACCGTTTTGCAACGTATCTGTCAGCTTAAATATGCGGGCATAAAAAGCGGCACCAATATCTAATTTATCTAACGGAACGTGCAGCGAATCGAGCATATAAACGGCATTGGCAATGCTTTCTTTTTGTTGCAGGGTTGAATATAAAGGTGTATGATGGCCGCTTATTGTTGCATACCCGTTTACAAGATCGTAAGTCATCAGATTTACGCGGTTTAGCAAGGGCATAATTTTGCTCCATTCAACCGATTGTAATATATAACTGGTAAAACCGCCTGCCGCAAAACTGATTTCATATTTTTTGCCGAATTGTTTGCGCATTTCTGTTAGCAAGGCAGTAAAATTCTGTTTGTCTTCGGGTAAAAACTGATGTTTGGGAAAGCCCTCAATCGCCGGGTATTCCCAATCTAAATCAATGCCGTCTGCGCCAAAATATTGCAGCAGGTGTTTTGAGGAAGAAGCAAAGTCTTTACGTCCGTCCGCGCTGCTGAAAACCTGTGAGCAAAATTCGCAACCGCCCCAGCCGCCCATCGAAAGAATAATCTTAAGAGTCGGATATTTCTTTTTTAAAGAAACAAGCTTTTTTATGGTTGCGCTGTCTTTTGCATTTTGCACATGCAAATCATTCCCTTTTAAATGGGCAAAACTGAAAATAATATGTGTAAGCTGCGAAACGTTGAAGCTGTCAATTTGCGCGGCGTTACCTGCATAATAGGCAATTACATTACATTGTTTACCGCCGTTTTTTTGCTGTGCAAAAACAATACTGCCGTTTATAACGGCGCATAAAACCAAGAGAAGCCAATATTTCATAAGCTGGTTACTATTATCCGTTTTCTTTTTGCTGCAATTTGGTATAAGCCATTATAAATACGGCGCCCAAATTTTTATAGGGCGGCACATAATCGTCAAATAACTCTTTGCTTTTGCTGCCGGCAAATTCTCTGGAAAAAGCCTTCCACATAACCGGCCAGTTTAAGTCTTTTCCCTGCCTCAGATTATCAATGATGCCGGTAATCATGGGCAGATTAATTAAGCCGCTACCGGTTTGTTTGGAAGAAATAATATGCGCTTCCGGGCAAATTTTTAATATCTGATTCAGGCTTTGATAACCGCCGCAGCTTCCCAACAACACAACCTGTGCAGAAGAAGGCATTTTTTCGATGGTTGAATTTAAATAATAACTATGCCCGCGATGCAGTACCACAGATGGGTTGAGATCGTGATCCAGTAAATAATCTCTCAGGTCAGATTGCGCCTTTTCGTCAAGACCTTGCTCTTCGTCCAGCGGCCGGTTGGAATAGATGCTGACAGGCGTTCCTTTTGTTGACGTAAAGGATACCCATTCAGGCGAAGATGTCATTTTCCAGTTGCCATTGTTAAAGGTTCGCACAAAAGCATTGAATACCGTTTGCCCGTCTTTATCGCCATAAAAAAACTGTTGCACCACAATGCGGCCGGTTGTGTCTTTCAGCGTGTTGTTTTTCATAAAATAAACCGGGCGGATGCTAAGTTCTTTCGATACATCAACATGATTGGCAGAATCCATTGAAAGGAATAAAATATTCAGAATATTGTAGATGTTCATGCCGCGCTGATTGCCTGACACCTTTGCCTGCGCTAAATTTTCCTGCACCTGTTGCAGTATAAGTTGCTGCAGATTTTTATCGTAAATGCTGGCATACGAGCCGGCCACATCCACCGCATCTTCCAGACTGTCTTTGCCGTTGTGTTTGTCAAGCCCGTTTACAAAAGCCTTCATCAAAACCAACGCATTATCTTTGTCCATGCGCTTCAGAAAATCGTCGAGCGTATTGTAATTGGCTGCCATTTTGATCCATTTTTTAAAATGATCGAAACGAACATTTACCAATAACGAATCGCCGCGCGGCTCTTTCATTTTTTTCCAGATCAGCGGATAAACGCCACGCACATAACTTGAAGTATAAATCAGCTCTTCCTGCATTACGGCCAGGTAATACAATTCTTCCGCGGTTAAATTTTGCAGTATTCTGAAGCGTACGTTATCCGGCGATTCGTGCAGGCCGTTTATCTCATTAATAAAATATTTTCCGGTTAAAGCAATGCGTTTATCAATGGCATCAATGCCCATTGCCGTATCGTGCTGTAAAAAGCGTTTTGAATAATTAATCTTGGTATCAATCAGAAGCCGGTAATATTTTGCGGGATCATCTTTTACATCATCAATCTGCTCCAATGTTGTTTTGCCGCGATATAAATCATCTAAAAAAGGAAAGTATTGTCTGCCCGATTTTAATTTGGAAAGCCGGCTGATAACTTGTACCAACGTATCGGGGCTGTTGTGAATTTTTACCGCCAGATGATTGGATGCTGCTGCATACGTGTATAATTCATCCGCATCATTTCGCGCACTGATGCTGATAAGGCTATCGGTAAAAGGGTAATCCGAATTGCTGCTCAGGGACCGCAGTATTTTTTCAGGATGCAGTTTGCAATCTTTCAGAAATACAATGTTCTTTGCTGTCTGATATTCTTTGTTATCTTCAAACAAAACACTTCTTGTAAGAATGCTGCCAACCTCAAACGACTGATGATGCATAAATGCCGCGATGGACGTTCCCTGCTTGTCGAGCTGCATTCCTTCGGCGTAAGCGTTAACCAAAACCGGAAGCTGCGAAATGCGCATGGTCTGGTTTCTGTAATTTGTAAAAAAAGCAGAGAGCGTTTCGGCAAGGGCGCGCAGATATTTGATTTTTGTATTGCTGTTGTCTGAGTCAGATTCAATGTTAGTTTCAATGTCATCAATACGCTTTGTAACCGTGTAGGTAAGCTGAAGATTCATGTCTTCATCATCGGTGAGGTTTAGATTGTTATCCGGCTTACCGTCGAGGCGCAATAATTTTTTTTGCAAATCATCAACCTTATCATGAAAAGCCTGGCGCATCAAAGGAATTTTCGGTGGCTGTGCATTCGCATTCATAACCGCAATTGTGCAAAAAAATAAAAGAAGCCAGCATATCCGTTTCGCCATCACGTAAAATATTGATTCAACCATTATTATCAAAATGTAAATATCCGTCTTAAATCGGTATTAAATGCCGTTTGCATCATCAGAAAAGAGTTAATAATAAGCCGGTTATTTATGCGCGTAAATAAAAAATCATTTTCCCGCGCTTAACAATAAGATAATGAGCTTATAAACAGCTACTGATAAATGTATTTTAATTTTGTATAAATAAATTGTTAATGGAAAGTAACGGGAAGAAGATTCTGATTGCTGATGATGAACCTGATATTGTAGAAATAATTCAATTTAATTTACAAAAAGAAGGCTACGAAATATATACGGCGGCAGACGGAAACGAAGCCCTTGAAAAAGCCAATCTGCTGCTGCCGCACCTTATTATCCTCGATATAATGATGCCATACAAAACCGGAATTGAAGTATGCCGGAAACTAAGGCAGGACGATAAATTTGATGATACGCTGATTGTTTTTCTCACTGCCATCAGCGATGATATTTCACAAATAAAAGGACTTGATACCGGAGCCGACGATTATATAAACAAACCCGTAAGCACCAAAGTATTGGTTAGCCGGGTTAATGCATTATTCCGCCGCGTGATAAAGCTGCCCGACGATGAAAAGGTTTTGCACGTAAGCGGCATTACCATAGATCCGCAACGGTATATTGTAAGTGTTCAGAACAACGAGATAACGCTGGCAAAAAAAGAGTTCGAACTTCTTTACCTGCTTGCTTCCCGCGCGGGAAAAGTTTTTCTTCGCAACGAAATCCTCAGTTCCGTATGGGGAACCGATGTAATAGTAGGCGATCGTACCATTGATGTGCACATCAGAAAAATACGTCAGAAATTAGGTATAGATTGCGTTACAACAGTAAAAGGTGTCGGCTATAAATTTGAATGTTGAATTTAAAAGTTAAAAGCCGGTAGCCGACTGCTGAAAGCCCGCTATGTTTAGTACAAAAAACTTATCGCCCACACAACTTTCTATTTTTACCGCGCTCATTTTATCAGTGCCGACAGGCATTGCTTTTTTTATCGTCAGCTTTCATATTCTGGTTGCCGTTATTGCGCTTGTCATTACATTCCTGGCTTCTTTCTTTCTTATCAGGTTTGTACTTCGCTGGTTTATTTACCGTAAAATAAAGCTCATTTATAAGTTCATTTATCAAACCAAAGCCAGCAAAAGAGAAGAGATGTATTTCAAATACATTTTACCCGATAAAAGCATAGATGAAGTGCAGGAAGATGTGGTGCAGTGGGCGCAGCAGCGAAGCGATGAAATTGAAGTGCTGAAAACGAACGAAGTGTACCGGAAAGAGTTTTTGCAAAACCTCTCGCACGAATTTAAAACACCCATTTTCGCCATTCAGGGCTATGTAGAAACCTTGTTGCAGGGCGCATCGGAAAACCCGGCGCTGAATAAAAAGTTTCTGGAAAATACGTCGCGCAATGTGCAACGCATGGTAAACCTGGTAAACGACCTCGATGAAATTTCAAAACTGGAAAGCGGCGCGCAGCCAATCAATCCTTCAAATTTTGTGATTCAGGATTTGATTAAAGAAGTTTATCAGTCTTTGTCAATTATGACAAATTCAAAAAGCATATCCACATCTGTAAAAAAAGGCTGCGAAGCGCCGGTTTACGTGTATGCAGATATAGAAAAGATAAGACAGGTATTGTTTAATCTTGTAGAAAATGCCACCAAATACGGAAGGCTCGACGGTTATATAACCGCCGGCGTTTATCAGGCAGACGAAGACCATATTTTAATTGAAATCAGCGACAATGGCATTGGCATTCCAACGCGGCATCTGCCACGCATTTTTGAACGCTTTTACCGTACCGATCTTGCCCGCAGCCGCAACGTTGGCGGCACCGGTTTGGGGCTTGCCATCTGCAAGCACATTATTGAAGCGCACAACCAGGTAATTCATGTGCGCAGCAAGCCCGACATTGGCACAACCGTTGGTTTTACGCTGGCGCCCCGAAAAGATTGATTAAAACATTCTGAAGTAAGGGCGGCTTGCCATTGGCGAAAATTTCCAGGGAATTGACAAAAGAATAAGTACAAAACCAGCCGTAAACCAAAGCGCCATGGTTTTAAATTTTTGCCTGTCTGTTTGTCTTCGCTTTGCCATAGCCGAACCAATCGAAATAATGAAAACTGATACCAGCATCATCGTGCTGTGTTCCATTCCAAAAAAACGGATTTCTCTTTGCCTTACGGCTTCTGAAAAATTGCTTAAAAAATAACGGATAAGCGGGCTGATGCTGTATAAATACAGCCCGGCAAGAAGTTGTATGTGTATGATGGTGGCTGTTACATGCCGCACTTTGTCATCAAACAAGGTGAAGGTTTTTTTGTTTATCCAGCCACTGTAAGCGCGGTAAACGGCAAACAATAAACTGATTACAACAAGCCAGCGCATAAACGAATGAATAGCTAATACGATTGCATACATATCAGGTTGTTTTGATTTTCTTTGGATGACGCTCGCTAACCGGCAATTACTTTACGTTGTCATTTTATTTTTTCCACAAATTATTTTCGGGAAAGATTTTTCGGTAAAATTTTTCACTTTACCCAGCGTTATAAAGCAGTTCCTTACTTTGCAACTGAGATGCGAACTACTTACCAAAAATTGACTTACCTGCTGGTTTGTTGCATGCTGTTTAGCTGCAAAAGTCTTCAGCGCATTTCTGCCCGCGATACATCAACGCAAAAGCCCGTTACAGCAAAAACAAAAAGAAGCAACAGGTTGGTTTTCATTGATGATATTGCCATTGCAGGCGGCGAAAGCAGCCACACCGAAGAGCCGCATGGTAACAGGACATCTAAAAAAAAGCAAAAATCTCAAACTGTTTATGCACCTCCGGCAAACATAACCCTTACCAATAGTAATATTGAAAAGGCAACGGGTCTTCAGTTTAAATATGCCATACTTCTCGATGCTTTGGTAGAACGCCTTACCAATATTCCACTGCTGCAAAATATGGATCATTGGTGGGGAACGCGTTATTGTTTGGGCGGCTCAACCCTCACTTGTATTGATTGCAGCGCGTTTACACAAAATATAATGCGCGACGTTTACAAAACCAATATTCCCCGCACCGCCCGCGCGCAATACGATAATAGTGTACGCGTTTTATCAGAAAATCTGCAGGAAGGCGATCTTGTATTTTTTCAAACCGTTGGCACTGATATTTCGCACGTTGGTATTTATTTAACCAACAATAAATTTGTTCATGCGGCTACCAGCAACGGCGTTATGATAAGCGATTTGAACGATGCCTATTGGAAAAGCAGATATAAAGGCGCAGGCAGGGTGATAAAAGATGCACAGATTGCTTCTTTGGGAAAATGAATCTGAAGCAAAGAATATAAGTACAGCGTGATTGAAAATATTGCTGCAACCCAAATATCAACTTACGAATTCATCATGGCTTAGCTTCATAACCTTTCACAGTCAGATCGTACATTTTTTCAATACCTTCTTTTGTTATCAGCGCGGCTTGTTTGTTAGTAACTGTCATATTTTTCCATTCATTTGTCGGGTATAGTTTTATAAACGTATTGCTGCTGCTGTTTGATAAAGCCAAAGGCAGATTAAAGCCGCTGATACAGTTGGCATAACGATAAAATACGTTTGTTTCTTCCGCATTAAAATAATAATCAAAAACAGGTATTTGCGTGGTGGTTAAATACTGGTCAAATACTTTGTTGTAATTAAAACCAGCTTCTTTGCTTATGTAGTTTTCTATTTGTTTTGTGGTAACGGTCGCATGATAAAATGTTTTGTTCAGCCCGCGCAATATCATCCTGAATTTTTCATCATTGTTCAGGCTGTGCCGGATGGTGTGAAGCATGTTGCCGCCTTTGTAATACATATCGCCGCTGCCTTCTGCATTTACGCCGTAAGGTGCTATAACCGGCTCGTCATTTTTGATTCTTTTTCGCGTTCCGGCATTGTATTCATTGCCCGCTTTTTTACCATAATAAAATTCGGTAAATAATGTTTCGCTGTAATTGGTAAAGCCTTCGTGTATCCACATATCTGCCAGATCTTTCGCGGTAATGTTATTGGCAAACCATTCATGGCCGCTTTCGTGAACGATGATAAAATCCCATTGTAAGCCCCATCCGGTTCCCGATAAGTCTGTGCCCAGATAACCGTTTTCATATTTGTTGCCGTACGCCACCGCGCTCTGATGCTCCATTCCCAGATGCGGCGCATCTACCAGTTTATAACTATCTTCATAAAACGGATACGGACCCATCCAGTATTCAAAAGCCTTCAGCATGCGATGCACTTCCGGCATCATGTGATCTTTGGCTCTTTGTTGGTTATAATCAAGCACCCAGTAATTAACATCAAGCTTGCCTTTTTCGCCGTTATAAGTATCGCCGATATTGATATATTTTCCAATGTAAGGGACAATTACATAATTGTTAATCGGGCTTACAACCGACCATGTATAAGACGTTGTGCCATTATCGTTTTGCATTTTCTTTGTCAATTTGCCGTTGCCAACCGCAACCAGACTGTCTGCAACCGCAATGGTTAGCGAAGCGCCTGAATCCGGCTCATCGCTCTGATGATCTTTGCAGGGATACCATACGCTGGCGCCAAGTCCCTGGCAGGCAACCGACATCCAGGGTCGGCCAAGCGAATCTTTTGTCCATATCCAGCCGCCATCCCAAGGTGGTTTTACGGCTTCTTTCGGCTTGCCATGATAGTAAATGGTTATGGTTTGCCTGCTTCCATATTCCTGTTTTGGCGTAGTTACAAGGCAAATATTTTCGTTCTGTTTAAAAGATAATGCATCCGGATTATCCGATAAAATGCTATCTATTATCATGGGCTTTTGCAAATCTATCTGCATAAGAGCCGGATGGTTTTTTTCAACAACATCATAGGTTATGGTATTGCTGCCCGATATTGTTTTGGCTTCATAATCCGGCGTTACCGAAATATCATAACGCATTACATTCCACCAGGTACGATTTGGGTTCAGGCTGCCGCGCAGCGTATCGGCGTGTGTAAAATTATATGTCTGCTGTGCAAACGAACCGCATGTTAAAAGCAACAGGAATGAAAGAAGAAAAATTTTCATCGGATAAAAATAAAGCAGGAAACGGATTGTTTTGTAATATAAAAAGGCAACCTTTTCAGATTGCCCTTTATCGTTATTATTCTTCCGCTTTCATTTCTTCTTTAAACACTTTTTCAAATTTTTCCAGTTTCGGGCGTATCACATACTGGCAATACATTTGCCGCGGGTTGTTGTTGTAATAATTCTGATGATAATTTTCGGCTGCATAAAAATTGCTGAACGGTTCTATCGCCGTTACAACCGGCTTGTTCCAGGCGCCGCTTTTATTCAGTTCTTCTTTATAATGCTCCGCCTTTTGTTGTTGCCCGTCGTTATGAAAAAATACAACGCTGCGATACTGTGTTCCCACATCATTGCCCTGCCTGTTGAGCGTGGTAGGATCATGGGTTTTCCAAAATACTTCGAGCAACTCATCGAACGAAACTTTTGACGAATCGTATATTACCTGCACCACTTCTACATAACCCGTAGAGCCGGTGCACACCTGCTCGTAAGAAGGATTGGGAACGTTACCGCCGCTATACCCGCTGATCACTTTTACTACGCCGTTGATTCTTTGAAAAAAAGCTTCGGTACACCAGAAACAGCCGTTGCCAAACGTTGCCGTATCGGTGGTTACAAAAGATTCTGTTTGTGTATTATTTATT
This sequence comes from Ilyomonas sp., assembly GCA_965219515.1. Classification (GTDB taxonomy): domain Bacteria; phylum Bacteroidota; class Bacteroidia; order Chitinophagales; family Chitinophagaceae; genus Ilyomonas. The sequence goes on along the minus strand of OZ244776.1, from coordinate 2,271,470 downwards.
TCCTGCAACATAATTACTGCATTCCGGTTTTTTTGTTCGGCACAGGAAGGAAGAGCAAACAATGTGCAAATGCTATGAAAAAGTAAGCAAATATTCAGCGCCTGTCCCAACTTCATGCTGCAAATATGAAAAAGTAAGACTATTGCTAACAAGTTAATTCGCAAATCTTAACCCTTCGTTTTATGTTCACGCAGGATTTATATTTTTTCGATAGCATTATTTACAGGCAGATATGGCAATTCCTGCATTTTTTTCGTAGTGTTGTCTTTGTTATTCATGATTCTTATGCAACCAAAACAGGAAACGCAGCAAACCTTGATGGCAAATGCAACCGAAAATCAGGTTTATCCGACCCGGAATTTTTTATTGCGAGCCCTGCAGATTATTTTTAGTGTTTACGCGCTGATCTGCTTTGTTATCACCATGTTTATCACGCTGTTGTTTGTTTTTATTTCGCCTTTGCTTGGCAAAACAAAAGGCGGAAATTTTGTATATACGGCATGTAAAGGATGGGCGATGGTGTGGTATTTTTTAACCGGTATCCGGCACAAAGAAATATACGAAGCGCCTCACAACCGGCTGGAGCAATACATTTTTGTAGCCAATCATATTTCTTACATTGATATTCCGGCTGCGGTGCGTGTTGTGCATCAGCCCATTCGTATTTTGGGTAAATATGAAATGGTGAAATATCCGGTTTTCGGCATCATTTATCGCATGGCTGCCATTGTGGTTGACCGCAGCAGTCCCGAGCGTCGCGCCAAAAGCGTTCGCGGTTTAAAAGCCGCGCTGGTAAAGCATATTTCTATTTTTATTTTTCCGGAAGGAACGTTTAATGAAACGCGGCAACCGTTGAAGGATTTTTTTGATGGCGCATTCCGTATTGCCATCGAAACGCAAACACCTATTAAACCCATTCTTTTTTTGGATACGTATGAAAGAATGCATTACCGCGGCTTTTTAGAACTTACGCCGGGCAAATGCCGTTGTGTTTATCTGGCAGAGATTTCTGTAGAAAATTATACGATGAAGAACGTAAAAGAACTGCGTGAAAAAGTACGTTCTGTTATGGAAGAGGGATTGCGTAAATACAAAACATATCCGTTGCCGCTGAATGTTTATTAGTGCTGCATAAAACGTAAAAAGTAAGAGATAAAAAATGATTGTTTTATGCCTGGTATTTTCTGCGCAACCCAATACTGTACGATCATATCTAAATCGCTTTTTATCTTTTAATCAATAACACAGTCTGTTTTTGTTTACATACATGGTTAAAATCGCTTTCTTGCTTTTTCTGCTTGGTTTTTCGTTCCATTCCTTTTCTCAGGCAGCGAACGGTAACAAGCGCATTATTAATTTAAAAGACGCTTTGCAAAACAATGCGCAAAGAGGCAAGACGGGCGATGAATTTTATAATGATGCAGATGCATTTACACAAGGCATCAAACTATTGTCCGATGCTGCCATTTTATATCTTCCACCGGGCAATTATACAATCAGACATCCGATCAGTTTATATAAATCGGGTATTCATATCAGAGGCGCAGGCATGGGAAAAACCATTATCAGATTCGATTCGTTATACAAGGGCAACGGCGCTTTATTTCAATCGAACGGAGCAAGCAATATCATCTTCGAAAACATTACGTTTACCGGCAATGCCAAACAAATAAAAGCGGTGTTGGAATTTAACAGCTTTCCCAATCAATGCAGAAACATTCAAATTATCAATTGCGGTTTTATAAACTTATGGACAGAACATGCCATCAATTTCGGTGGAACAGGTGCAAATGAAACGCACAGTACAGACAATGTGTTAATAGAAAAATGCAGGTTTTATAACATTTACAATCCATCGTATAAAATTGTTACCAATGATACCGACCCGAAATGCAACGGCATTAACCTGCAGCAAACAACGCTGAGAGCCGAAATCCGGCTTTGCAGGTTTGAAAATATAAGCGGCGACGGTATTTTTGGATGGGGATCGGCGCAGAAGCAGGCAGACGTAAATCCGTATTACGGCAACTGGAACATTCATAATAATTTTTTTACAAGCTGCTGGATGGGTGTTGAAATAAACGGCGGCGCCATGGGAAGCAATTTGAATGTGCATGATAATGAGATGAGGTATTCGACACGCAACGGCGGATTTCTGATTAGCGTGGACAGCTATAAAGCAAGAGTTGTAAAAAATAAATTGTATAATGTTGACAGAGGACTGATAGAATGTACGGCGATTGGCGGCATTGTTTCAGACAATACCGGAACCATCGTATCGTATAGCAATCAACCTGGCAGCGTGCCTGCCTCTGAGCAGGTGCCGCGTGTTGCGTGCCTGGAATTATATGGCTACGATAACCTGATAACGCGCAATCAGTTTACGCTAAGCCAAAAGCAGCCGCACCGGTTTTCTCAGCCGGAATTTAACGGCATCAAGCTGATTGGCAAAACAACGGATCCGCAATATCAGCCTTTATCATACAAAGGCATTACAGATTATTCGGCTTACTGGACTATAACGCAAAACACCATTACCGGTTTTACGCACAAAGCCATTGATGCAACAAATGATAAAATCAGAAATGTTATGATAAAAAATAATGTTTTTAAAAGCGGTGTCGAAAAAGCAAGCCCGATTGAAATTTACGGTTACTATTGGCAGATTGCTGATAATACATTTGATTTAACCGGATCAATGCCCACCAACGGCAATTATGTAATCAGGGTGTTTTATTTACAGAAAGATAAAACAGAATCAGTTGTTTTATCAAACAAAATTATGAATGATGCATGGCTTTCAGATTCTCACAAATACAAAAGCAATAATTTCTAACTCATTCCGTTTTACCGGAATAATTTCCTGTGCGTTTTGGAAAAATATTTATTTCGTTTGCGCAAATAAAAAAAATTGGAAAAATTTTTGTTTCCGACAATCATATCATATTTCAACACTTTTCTAACATTCAAAACATGTATCGTATGAAACGTAAAATTGTTGTTATCGCTCTCATGATGCTGGCTTCTTTCACTTCAATGCAGGCATTCGCCAGGCATGATAAACACGCCATACAAAACAAAGTGGCTGCGATGACGGAAGATCAAAAGCAGTTGCGTGTTGCCGAAATAAAAACGCGTGTGGAAGAGATAAAGGATATGGATAAATCGAAACTATCAGGCGAAGAAAGAAAAGAATTGCGGCACGAGCTAAGGGATATGAATACCGAAGCCAAAGCGCTTGGCAACGGAGGCGTTTACATTTCGCTTGCGGGTATTGTCATCATCATTCTGGTATTGATTATCATTTTATAAAACAGTTGAATTATAGCGCAAAGACCGGCCTTGTTGCCGGTCTTTTTTTATGCAATGCATGGTAAAACCATTGTGTAAACAATGTATCTTCATTCTACAATTCAATTTATGAAACGATTGTTTTTTGTTGCCTGCCTGCTGCTGTCGCTTTCCGTATTTGCGCAAAAACAAATTACGGTATCATCACCCGATAAAAATCTTGTTTTTCATTTTGGTTTTATTGATGCAAAACCCGCGTACAGCGTGGTTTACACGAATCAGATATTGATAAATAAATCGTTTCTTAATTTACGCTTTGCCGACAGTTCATTCACAAAAAACATTACAGCTTCAAAACCTGTTTATAAGGATACAACGGAAGAATACAATTTGGTAACGGGTAAAACAAGTCATGTAACAACGCATTATAAAGAAGCGCTTATTTCTTTAAAAGACGATTCGCAAAAGCGCATCAATATCAGGGTAAAAGTGTTTGATGACGGCGTTGCTTTCCGATACGAATTTCCCGAACAAAACGGCTGGCGATCTTACACGCTTACGGATGAAAATACATCATTTAATATAACCGGTGATCCCGTTGTTCATACGTTGATGTTTGATACTTATATCTCGTCTCACGAAGGCGTTTACCAAACTTTGCCTTTGAGCAAAGTGCCGTCTGATACGTTGCTTGATATGCCCGTCTTATTCGGGTTTCCGAACGGTGTAAATATGGCCATTACAGAAGCCGCTCTGGTAAATTATGCAGGCATGTATCTGAGTAAGCGTAACGGAGTATTAATGAGTAAGCTTTCCCCGCTGCCAAATCAAACAGCCATAAAAGTGCAGGCAGATCTGCCGCATAAAACGCCCTGGCGCGTAATGCTTATCAGTAACAGGGTAGGAGCTTTGATTGAAAGCAATATTCTTACTACGTTAAACGAGCCTTGCAAAATAAAAGACATAAGCTGGCTGAAGCCTGGCAAAACAACTTTTCCGTGGTGGAATGGCAATGTGGTGCCGGACACCATCAATGCACCGGGAAATAATTTTGTAACCAATAAATACTATATAGATTTCTGCGCACGAAATAACATACAATCGCATTCTGTGGTAGAGTATGGTTTGCATCAATGGTATACCGATGACGGCGTTGGTTTTCAGCCCGGTCCTCATGCCGATGTAACCAAACCGGTTCCGGGATTAGACATGAAAGAAATTTGCGATTATGCGCACAGTAAAGGCGTTGATATTCGGGTATGGGTTCATTTTTACGCGCTGTACCCCAAGCTGGATACGGCTTTTACCATATTTGAAAAATGGGGTTTGAGTGGCATGATGGTTGATTTTATGGATCGCGATGATCAGGAAATGGTGAATATGCAGGAAGAAATTTTGCAAAAAGCAGCAGCGCATCATCTGCATATACAATTTCACGGTGCTTACAAACCAACAGGTTTAAGCCGCACTTACCCGAACGAATTTACCAGAGAAGCCACCCGGAATTATGAAGTGGACAAATGGGACGACCAGGGCATTTCTCCCGATCATGATATTACGATGCCGTTTACGCGCGCACTGGCAGGCGCAACGGATTATCATCTGGGCGGTTTTCGCGCCGTTCCGCAAAAAGATTTCAGAGCGCAATATACGCGCCCGCTTGTGCTTGGCACACGCTGCCACATGCTGGCCATGTATGTGGTTTTAGAAAGCAATCTGGGAATGGTTTGCGATTATCCTGAAGCATACGAAGGGCAGGATGGATTTGATTTTATTAAAGAAGTGCCAACTACCTGGGATGAAACAAAAGTGCTTGACGCGAAGGTGAACGAATACATAACCGTTGCGAGGCGAAAGGGAAACGACTGGTTTGTGGGAACCATTACCAATCATACGCCCCGCGATATACAGGTGTCGTTGTCTTTTTTAAAAGAAGGGAATTATACCGCCGATATTTACAGCGATGCAAATGATACTGATACTCAACCTAATCATTTGCAAAAACAAAGCAAACAGATAACCAATAAAGATTCAATTCCGGTGCACATTGCAGCCGGCGGTGGCGAGGTTATGCGAATTGCTTTGATTAAATAAAATTTAGCTGCATTTTACAGATATCAAGAGCAATTGATTTATAAAACTTTGTGTCTTCTCAACAACAACCATTAGTAAAAGTTTTATTTTTCCTTGTGCTTCTCCTTCCACATTTCATTAAATGTTTTATCGCTGAAATGCAGATCAGCCCTGTGTTTCGTCCAGCCGCTAAATACTTTATTGATAAAAGCGTTCTTCAATTTTCCGTTGCCCATATTCATCATTCTCCGGTTCAGGCTTGCCATTTTCCAACCTTTCCATGCAACCTGTTCTGTCCATTTATTTTCGCCTTCCTCCACGGCCTGAAAGCGATTTTCCAGCAACAATTCATGCAGGTTGATTCTGACGGGACATACTTCTGTACAGTTGCCGCACAAGCTGGATGCATAGCTTAAATGCTTGTATTCATCCATATCTTTCAAATGCGGCGTAATTACGCTGCCAATAGGTCCGCTATAAGTAGTGCTGTAAGTATGTCCGCCCACGTTTTTATAAACCGGACAAGCGTTTAAACAGGCACCGCAGCGAATACAATACAATGCTTCGCGCGTTTTTGGATTGGATAATAAATTGGTTCTGCCATTGTCTAATAAAATGACATACATTTCTTCTGGTCCATCGGTTTCACCAGGCTGTTTGGGTCCGGTGATGATGGTGCTGTAAGAGGTAATTTTTTGACCGGTTCCAAAGGTTGCCAGCAACGGCCAAAACAAGTGCAGGTCGTTAATGGAGGGAAGCACTTTTTCTATTCCTACAATTACAATATGCGTTTTTGGAAAGGCGCAGCTCAATCTTGCATTGCCTTCATTTTCCGATACGGCAACGGCGCCAACATCGGCAAGAATAAAATTGGCGCCTGTTACGCCAACTTCTGCGGTAATGTATTTTTCGCGCAATAAATGTCGGGTATAAATGGTTAATTGCTCCGGCGTTAGTGTTGGCGAAGTGCCGAATTTTTTGTTGTACAAACGGGCTATGTCTTCTTTGCTTTTGTGCATGGCGGGCGTAACAATATGATAGGGCGCTTCCTCGTCTAACTGTTGAATATATTCGCCTAAATCTGTTTCCACGCTTTCAATTCCCATATTTTCGAGATGCTTGTTCAGGTGAATTTCTTCTGTAACCATGCTTTTGCTTTTCACCAGCGTTTTACAGTTTTTTGCAAGGCAGATTTTTTCTATTTCCGCCAGCGCATCACCGGCTGTTTCTGCCCACAACACTTTTGCACCGCGGGATGTAATCTGCTGTTCAAACCGTTCTAAATAACTGTCTAACGATTCGATGGCTTTCCACTTGCGGTTCTTCGCCAGTTCGCGGGCAGGCATCAGATTATTAAATTGTTCTTTGCCTGCGGGTACAACCGAATTGTATCTGCCGATATTAAAATTGATGGTGCGCCGGTGTACCAGATCGGCGGCTTTGATGGTGCTTTTGGCAATGAATGATGCGGCTGTATTGCTCATGATTTTTATAATTAATCTGGGTTGTTGATATTGTTATTTTCTTGAAAAACGGCTCTTGTTTTATAGAATAATTTAAGTATGTCAATGACGCAGGTGTCATAAAAAATTTCAGGACACATATATTTACTTAATCTTTTTCTGATAATAACTTCTGCTTCTCTGCCACATAAACCTTCTAAAAAAAGTAAAGTGAACGAAATTTTAAACTGTTTATTCCAGAAAAAAAACCAACCGGAAAATCTACGATGCCATCTTCATTCTTTTCTTACAAAAGACCCAAAAACACCAACCTGAAATACACCATAACTTCTGATTGTATCTTAATTCGCGTGCAACAATTCATAAAGCTGTTGCTTGTTTTCTACTTTTGTTTTAACATCGTTCATGCACTACAACTTTTTCATCTGCGCCGCACTTGCTTCCAGCGCTTCATAAAAGTCTTTACCATATTTTCTGATGATGGCTTCTTTCAAAAAAAAATACACCGGCACTTTTAGTTGTTTGCCCAGTTTGCAGGCAGCTTTGCATAAGTCTTGCCTCGGTTCGTAATTTACATATTCTATGTCTCCTTCGTGCTGACTTTTTTGTATGCGAATGGGAAATAAATGACAGCTAAGGGGTTTTTTCCATTTTACTTTACCGTCGTAAAAAGCCTGTTCAATACCACATTTAATGATGCCTTTTTCATCGCGGATTCCGTATGCGCAAATGCCGCCGTTTACGGTTGGCGTTACCCATCCGAAATGTTTATCGTATAAATATTTGCCCTGTTTTTCTATCACCTTAATTCCTTCTTTGGTAAGATAAGGCTTTACCGCTTCATAGTTATCAATCAGTTCTTTCAATTCATCTATTTCCAGCGGCGCACCCGCATCGCCATCTTCGCAGCAGCCGCCTTTGCATTTGGTAAGGTCGCACACAAACTGCGCCTGAAGCACATCATCACCAATCAGTTTATTGTCTATTGCTATCAAGAAAAATGATTTTTACAAAGTTACAGGCTAAAGAATAACCAGACGGTTATTTGCAAAGTAAAAACTAATGTTAAGTCAATGTAATAATGCCAGATGTTCAGGTGAATTGTGAATTTCCTGCGGTCTTATACCACAATGGTCTTTTGGGCAGAATATCATTGGTTATCTTTTTAAATTCTTACTTTTCAATTTTCTTTCACGTGCATAAGCGCCGCCGGGAAAATAATAGCGAAACGTTATTGTTACCGGCGTTACTAAAAAGTCGTATAATTCTTGCAGATGAGCCGGAAAAATTTATGGCGAAAACAGGTTGGCGCACGTTGCTTTTCTTAGTCGGAATGATAGTTTCATCTGTTGCCGTTCATGCGCAAAATGAATCGGATGAGTCATCTATGCAAACGCTGTTAAAATCGAAGCGTTACACTTTTACTGCACAATTTGCACAACCGCTTTCAGGGCGTCAGGTGAATCTTACAACGCTTTATACAGTAACGCTAACACCTGATTCTTTACTATGCGATTTACCTTATTACGGCGTTGCTTATACCGCTCCGATTGACCCGACAAAAAACGGGTTGCATTTTACTTCCCTGCATTTCGATTATGAGGTAATGCCTGCCAAACACGGCAGATATATTGTTTCGATACGGATTAATGACAGAACAACCGTTCAGCAAATGTACTTGAGCGTATCAAAAAAAGGCTATGCTTCGCTGCGGGTAACGCCACAAAGCAAACAGGCAATTTCGTATTACGGATCGGTAACAGCCACGAAAGTGAAAGAAAGGTAAGCCGGGCAGGCATCTGTTAAAGATAATTTTTATTTAAAGAAAAACGCCGCTCTCATTTCTGAGAGCGGCGTTTATTATGTCGGATCGTAAAAAACTATTCAAATTTCAAATCCAGTCCCAAACCTCTCAGTTCATGAACCAATACATTGAACGATTCAGGAATGCCCGCTTTCGGTATGTTTTCACCTTTCACGATGGCTTCAAATGGAATAAATATCTAAACCTATTCTCCCACCTGTTTTAAAAACTTTGCTATCAAATTCTCACTCAACCTAAAATCTGTTTGCTGCATTGCATCCAGCAAGGGTCTGGTAGCATTTACCAATCCCAGGCGCTTAGCCTCTGCCAATACGCCCAATGTTCCGGTAATATCAATTTGCAATAGCCGCGCAAGTTTGCGCCCCTTCCTTTCATCGATAATCAAAAGGCAATTCCTTTTTTCAAGTGCTAACGCAATAGCACTGGCTTCGCCTTTATCAAGTGTTGTTTGTAGTATAAGCTGCTGAGTTTGAGATACCGGATTCTCTATCTTTACCCAATACGGTATTGGTTGATTCCATTCATCAGCAATTGTCTGCGTAATAACAATCGTATCAAAAACTTTATGCAGTAATTCCAATTCTCCTATCCTGTGGAGAAGGATCAGGCAACTGGTATCAGAGATGATAACGGGCAGCATTGGCTATATCAATTTCCAGTTCAGAAGGGTTGTAATTAAATACGGGAACATCATAGCGGCTTAACAACTCCATAAAGGTCTGCTTGCTGTAACCTGCCAGTTGCGCCGCTTGTCCTAAAGATAGTTTCCCCTGTTCATACAACTTTGTTGCCAGCAGCATAGCCGCTTCGCGGTCGTCTATTTCTAATGTATCAGGTACTTCTACAGTTATTGTTTTCATGGTTTAAAAATAGTCAAAGAAAAGCATCCCCAGAAAAAAACCAATCGTGTAAATAAAAGGCCTTATTATCGTATGATAATGGTAAGAATGCTTTCCAACTCAGCAAAGCATTTCTTTTAGTAAGAAAACATTACCGATAGTAAATATAGATATAGGTGATTTGTAATTCATTCCTGTGGTATGAAATTAGAAATTAGAAAAGTAGGAGAATTGTTAATCCAGGATACAAAGGCTTATTACTTGAAAGTGACAACTGCTTAATATTCCAATTGTTGGCATAACAGTAATTCAAATACAAAAACGCCGCTCTCAGAACTGAGAGCGGCGTTTATTATGTCAGATCGTAAAAAACTATTCAAATTTCAAATCCAGTCCCAAACCTCTCAGTTCATGAACCAATACATTGAACGATTCAGGAATGCCCGCTTTCGGTATGTTTTCACCTTTCACGATGGCTTCATACGTCTTGGCACGACCAATAATATCATCAGACTTAATGGTTAACAATTCCTGCAAAATATTGGATGCACCGTACGCTTCAAGCGCCCACACTTCCATTTCGCCGAAACGCTGACCGCCAAACTGGGCTTTACCACCTAAGGGCTGCTGCGTAATCAAACTGTATGGCCCGATAGAACGTGCGTGCATTTTATCATCCACCATGTGGTGCAGCTTAATCATATAAATAACGCCTACGGTTGCTTTCTGGTGAAAGCGTTCGCCGGTTTCGCCATCATACAAATGCGTATGACCCATAGAAGGAATGCCTGCATTTTCGCAATATTGAGAGATTTCTTCCGGCGTTGCACCATCAAAAATCGGTGTTGCGAATTTTACACCAAGCTTTTTACCCGTCCATCCTAAAATGGTTTCGTAAATCTGACCAAGGTTCATACGGCTTGGTACGCCTAATGGATTCAGCACAATATCCACCGGCGTTCCGTCTTCCATGAATGGCATGTCTTCGGCACGTACAATTTTTGCCACGATACCTTTATTGCCATGGCGACCCGCCATCTTATCGCCTACCTTCAGCTTACGTTTTACGGCAAGATAAACTTTGGCTAATTTCAATACACCGGCAGGCAGTTCATCACCAATAGAGATGTTGAACTTCTCTCTTTTATAACGGCCTAATTCTTCGTTATACTTAATGCTGTAATTGTGAAGCAGCACATTGATCTGATTATCAATGGTCGCATCGCCCGTCCAGCCAAGCGGGTTTACATTCTGAAAGTCAATAGAAGCCAGGTTTTTCGGATTAAACTTAGCGCTTTTGCCAATCAGCATTTCACCAAAGTTGTTGCTTACACCGGCAGAAGATTTATCTTTTAATACAAGTTGCAGTTTTTCGAGCAACAGGTTTTTTATATTTTCTTCATTGCCGTCATGAACTTTTTCTACTTTTTCAAGCAGCGCTTTTTCGCGAATTTTTCCATTTTTATCTTTCTTGGCGCGCTGAAACAATTTCTTGTCTATCACAACTCCTTCCGTTCCGTTCGGCGCTTTTAAAGAAGCATCCTTCGCATCACCTGCTTTATCGCCAAAAATGGCGCGCAACAGTTTTTCTTCCGGTGTCGGATCGCTCTCGCCTTTCGGGGTAATTTTACCAATCAGAATATCGCCTTCCCGAACCTGAGCGCCAATGCGGATGATGCCATGCTCATCCAGATCTTTTGTGGCTTCTTCTGAAACGTTGGGAATATCTGAGGTTAATTCTTCTTCACCCAATTTGGTATCGCGCACTTCCAACTCATACTCTTCAATATGGATTGAAGTAAACAAATCTTCGCGTACCACTTTTTCATTAATAACGATGGCATCCTCAAAATTGTAACCCTTCCACGGCATGAACACCACCTGGAGATTACGACCTAACGCCAGTTCGCCATCTTTGGTAGCGTAACCTTCGGTTAAAAAGTCGCCTTTTGCCACTTTTTGTCCTTTCTTAACGGCAGGACGAAGATTGATGGAAGTGGACTGGTTTGTTTTAATGAATTTGGTTAATTTATACACTATCAAATCATCTTCGAAAGACACGAGACGATCTGCATCGTTACGGTTATAGCGAACATGAATTTCTTTTGCATCTACAAATTCAACTATACCGTTTCCGTCTGCGTGAATCTGAATGCGCGCATCGCGAGCGGCTTTGCCTTCCAAACCGGTTCCAACAATAGGTGCCTGTGGTAAAATAAGCGGAACCGCCTGGCGCTGCATGTTCGAGCCCATCAGTGCACGGTTGGCATCATCGTGTTCTAAAAACGGAATGAGCGAAGCGCTTAATCCAACAATCTGGTTTGGCGCAACATCCATATACTGAACATCATTTCTTTCCAATATTGGAAAATCGCCGGTTTCGCGGCTAATGATTTTATCTTCAACAAAATTGCCTTTTTCATCCAAAACGGTATTGCTCTGGGCAATTTTAGCGGAGTCTTCTTCTTCTGCGCTCAGGAATTTCAGATTTTTTAAATCTACTTTTCCGTCATTCACGCGGTGATACGGCGTTTCAATAAAGCCCATATCATTGATCTTCGCATGAACGCAAAGTGTGGAAATCAAACCGATGTTTGGTCCTTCCGGCGTTTCGATGGTACACAAACGGCCATAGTGAGAATAATGCACGTCCCGCACTTCAAAGCCGGCACGTTCGCGGCTTAAGCCTCCGGGCCCGAGTGCGGAAATACGGCGCTTGTGCGTAATTTCGGAAAGTGGGTTTGTCTGATCTAAAAACTGCGATAACTGTGAAGTTCCAAAGAACGAGTTGATAACAGAAGATAAGGTACGTGCGTTAATCAGATCAACCGGCGTAAACACTTCATTGTCTCTTACATTCATCCTTTCGCGAATGGTACGCGCCATACGTGCGAGACCTACGCCAAACTGAGCGTACAACTGTTCGCCTACGGTGCGCACACGGCGGTTGCTCAGGTGATCAATATCGTCAATTTCGGCTTTCGCGTTGGTAAGACGAACAAGATATTTGATGATTTCGATAATGTCTTCCTTGGTTAGAACCTTATTGGTAAGCTTCTGCGTAACACCAAGTTTGCGGTTGATTTTGTAACGACCCACTTCGCCCAAATCGTAACGCTTATCGCTGAAAAATAATTTGTCAATGATGCCGCGTGCCGTTTCGTTGTCGGGCGCATCTGCACCGCGCAACTGGCGGTAAATATGTTGCACCGCTTCCAGTTCGCTGTTAGACGTATCTTTATTCAGCGTATTGTAAATGATGGCATAATCTCCTCCAACGTCTTCGCGCTGAATGAATACACTCTTGGCTTCCACGTCAATAATGGTTGCAATCGTATCCTCGTCAAGAACCGTATCGCGTTCCATCACAATTTCGTTACGCTCGATAGAAACAACTTCGCCGGTATCTTCGTCCACAAAATCTTCTACCCATGTTCTTAAAACACGCGCAGCCAGTTTTTTGCCGAGATGTTTATTCAGCGTTTTTTTATCGGCAGAAACTTCGGTTGCCATGCCAAACAATTCCAGAATGTCTTTATCGGTTTCAAAACCAATAGAACGTAATAACGTAGTTACAGGAAATTTCTTTTTACGGTCAATGTATGCGTACATCACATTGTTAATGTCGGTGGCAAATTCCATCCACGCGCCTTTAAACGGAATTACCCTGGCAGAGTAAATCTTGGTTCCGTTGGGATGGATAGACTGACCGAAAAACACGCCCGGTGAGCGGTGCAACTGAGAAACCACAACGCGTTCTGCACCATTGATAACAAAAGTGCCGCGCGGCGTCATGTAGGGAATGTTGCCTAAAAATACATCCTGTACGATGGTTTGAAAATCTACATGCTCTTCATCGTTACAACTCAGGCGCAGCTTGGCTTTCAGCGGAACGGCATACGTGAGACCGCGCTCCATACATTCGTCAATGGTATAACGCGGCGGATCAATAAAATAGTCTAAAAATTCAAGCACGAAAATGTTTCTCGTGTCGGTAATGGGAAAATTTTCTTTGAACACGCGAAACAAACCTTCTACATTGCGTTTGTCAGGCGTGGTTTCCAATTGAAAAAATTCTCTGAAAGATTGTAGCTGAATGTCTAATAAATCAGGTGTTTCAGCAAGGTGTTTGGTTTTACCGAAGCTGACCCTGTTTTGAACTTGTGTTGATGACATATCTGAATTTAACCGGTTTTTTTGCTTACTAACTGCCTTTTCATTTTAGCAAATCTGAAAAGGGTGAATGCGTTATTATCTAAGAGAAGCAATCAAAGTACGTATTATCATTCTCCCTGATAAAATTGAAAAGGATGGCAAAATTACGCATAACGGAGGAAATGTAAAACAAATTTATAAGGGTTTTCTTCGGTTTAACAAAATTTGGCAAATGATTTATAAAAAGTTTTTCGTTCCGAAGAAATTATAAACAGATGATAAACCGGTGCCGGTAACAATCTGCCCCTACTTTTGCTGCCTTGTAAAATTATATTGTTTTCAGAATGAGTTTTTTAGAAGTTACTGGCGTAAGCAAACAGCAGCAGGGAATTGTTACGGTACGTAACGTGAGTCTTACCCAAAACCGGTTTCAGAAAGTAGCCATTGCCGGCGAAACCGGTTCCGGTAAAAGCACACTGCTTAAAATGATTGCCGGCCTGGTTCAGCCGGATGGGGGAGAAATTTTATTTGACAATAAAAAGATTGCGGGACCAATGGAAAAACTGCTTCCCGGTCATCCGGAGATTGCTTATTTATCGCAGCATTTTGAGCTGCGGAATAATTACCGGGTGGAGGAAGAATTGAATTATCTGAACCGGTTATCTGATGAAGAAGCGGCAGATTTGTTTGAAGTTTGTCGCATTAAACATCTTTTAAAAAGAAAAACGACCGAAGTGTCGGGAGGAGAAAAACAACGCATTTCATTAGCCCGCCTGTTGCTATCATCGCCAAAACTACTTTTGCTGGATGAGCCTTATTCTAACGTCGACATCATTCATAAAAATATTTTGAAACGGGTAATTAATGAAGTAAGTGAAAAGCTGAATATCACTTGTATGCTTATTTCTCATGACCCGATTGATTTGCTTTCGTGGGCGGATGTTATCATCATTATGAAAGACGGAAGCGTTGTTCAAAACGGCACGCCTCAGGAAATTTATCATCAGCCCGTTAATGAGTATGTAGCCGCTTTGTTTGGAAGTTACGGTTTGCTTGGCCGCGAATTGTTTAACGATTTTTTGCAAACAGATACCACAGAAAATAACAGAAAAGCTTTTGTGCGTCCGGAACAGTTTACGATCAATTCGCTGCAAACAAAATTTGTAAAAGGAAAAGCGAAAGAAGTGCGCTTTTCAGGCAGCGCCTGTGAAGTAGATGTTGTATTTGACAACAAGGAAATAATTACGGTAAAAACGGCAATGATGACCATAAGCGCGGGTGATATCATTCGCGTTTCACTGACTGCAAACCAACTTCATTTTATCTGATTGCGAAGTTTGTTTTTCTGTAGCGTAACGATTTCTCATTATCTTCAATGAGCATCTGATGATTGGTCAGCCAGGCATTCATTCGCTCGATCATCATTGCCAATTGCTCGTTATGTAACTGGCTGATGGCCGTTTTGTTTGTATCCAAATGATGATACCAGCAATCCTGAAACAGCCAGTCTAAAATGATTCGGTTGAAACAATGATTGAACCGTACGGGCGATTGATATGTAGCGGGTAGAATATTGTTGATTAAATTTTTATAAGTTGCTATCAGATCATTCATTCAAAAAAAGTATATTAAATTACCAGTTTGTCAAACAATTTTTCCAGTGTTTCATTTGCATCTGAACACAAACCCGGATGAACTTTTGAGGTTTGAATGGTTGTGCTTCGCGAAGACGTAAGCCAGCGAAACCGGGAAGCCATCGGAAGCAGGGCAATCAAACCACCTTCTTTTTTCCCTTCGCAAATTTTTTTAAATCCCTGCAACCGGATGCTTAAATCGTAAATGTCAAACTCATCGCACAGATGCCTGATTTTTCTTTCATCAATAAGAAACTGTATTTGCAAAAACCGTAGCGAAGCGCAATATAAAATCACACCCACATTTACAAACTCTTCCCGCTCCACGCGTGGCACAGCGCGAATTACAGCGTATTCAAACAAGTGCTTCTCTGGCATGGTTCGCTTCATTTATAAAGATGTGAGAATGAGCCAGACGGGATTCTAAAAAATCAATATAAGCTTTTCGTTTATCGGCGGCAGATTCACTTTTTGGTTCAGCGATTGTAAGCCATTCATCAGGCACAAGAGTAACGATAGAACAAATACGTTGGGAAGTAAGAACAGAACGAAATTCTTTATCCGCTTCTTCCAGTCTGGTGGCATACGGCAGCAATACATGATCTTTGATTTGTATAAAAGGCCGCTTGCTTTGTTCCGTCATATTTTGCCAGGCATGATGAAAATAAAGCGCCGCGCCGTGGTCTATCAGCCACAGCTCGCGATGCCACATCAGCAGGTTGGTATTACGAACTGTTCTGTCAACATTCATGATATAAGCGTCTAACCAAACAATCTGCGAAGCCAGTTTTGCATCAATCTCATTCACCGCCGGATCGAAAGTAACGGAGCCGGACAGATAATGTAACGCCAGATTCAAACCGGTGCTTGCTTTCAGCAAATCCTGTATTTCTTCATCCGGTTCGGTTCTGCCAAAATCGGCCGCAAGATGGGCAAAAACAAGTTCCGGAACCTGTAAGCCCAAAGTGCGGGCAATTTCACCGGCAATCAATTCTGCTATCAATACTTTAATGCCCTGCCCCGCACCGCGAAACTTTAGCACATACAAGAAGTCGTCATCGGCTTCTACTATGGCAGGCAGCGAGCCGCCTTCGCGAAGCGGCGTAACGTATCTTATTACATTTACCGTTCTCATTTGCAATATGCTATGACTCATACAAATCCGTTCCTAATGAAATTTGCTGATTAAAAATCTAAAAATTACAATGTCAAAAAAGCGATATAAGATTCTTGATTTTGATAATTCCTGATTAAAGAAACATCAATAAAAAACCGGCATTTGCCGGTTTCGGTATTTTATTTTTTGGGAGGCAACGTTACCCAGTTGTGTCCGTCTCTTGCAATTAAAGCTTCTGAATCTTCCGGTCCCCAGCTATCGGGTGCATAGTTGGGAAAGCTGCTGGGGGCGCGGGCTTCCCACGCTTCAATTATCGGCATTACAGCTTTCCAGCTTGCTTCTACCTGATCTGCCCGAAGAAACTGCGTGGCATTGCCTTCCATCGCATCTAACAATAACGTTTCGTAGGCTTCGGGCTGCTGCTTGCTGTCTTCGCTGTAACTGAAAACCATATCAACCGGCGTTAGCAACATGCTTTGTCCCGGTCGTTTGCTTTGAAAACGGAGCCGTATGTCCATATCGGGCTGAATGCTGATGGTAAGCCGGTTGCGACGCCAGGTTTCGGCGGCTTCATCGGGAAACGCATAATGCGGTGCTGGTTTAAACAAAATATTAATAACCGTTGTTTTCTGGTGCAGGTATTTGCCCGTTCTTACATAAAACGGAACATCCTGCCAACGCCAGTTGTCTATGTAAAATTTAACCGCAGCAAAGGTTTCAATGGTGGAGTTGGCGTCAACATTTTTTTCATCGCGATAGCTTTTCACTTTTTCGCCTTTCATCCAGCCATCGGTATATTGCCCGCGCACCGCCAGCTCATTCGCTTCATTTTTCGACATCTGGCGAATGGCGTTCAGCACATCTACTTTTTTGTTGCGAATTTCGTTGGCGTCAAATGACACCGGCGGTTCCATGGCAACCATGCACATCAGTTGCAGAATGTGATTCTGCACCATATCGCGAAGCGCGCCGCTTTGCTCGTAATAGCCGCCGCGGTCTTCTACGCCAACCGTTTCGGCTGCCGTAATTTGCACATGATCTATGTATTTATTATTCCATAACGGTTCTAACAATGCATTGGCAAAACGCAGAGCCAAAATATTCTGAACGGTTTCTTTTCCCAGATAGTGATCTATGCGATAAATCTGATCTTCGGTAAACATGCTGTTCAGCAGCTTGTTTAACTCTTTTGCGCTTTGCAAATCGTGTCCGAACGGCTTTTCTACAATGATGCGCGTTGTATCGGAAGATAAGTTTAAATCGGCGATTTTTTTGGCTATGTCCGGCACCAGTTGCGGCGCAACCGCCATGTAAAATAAAATATTGGTTTGCTGCAAATCCAAATCGGTTTGCGTTTGCTTGATGAAAGCTTCTATTTTATCAAAATGTTCATCTTTTTCAGCATCCATTTGCAGGTAATGATTGTTTTTGGCAAATTCCTGCCATTTGCCTTTGCCATCGTCTTTGCGGCGCGAAAATTCTTTGATTCCTTCCGATAAATGCTGGTTGTATTTATCATCGGTATAAGGCGTTCTGCCAAGCCCTGCAATGGCAAATTTTTCGGGCATGAAGCCATCGAGATATAAGTTATAAAGCGCGGGCGTAAGCTTGCGGTTATTGAGATCACCGCTGCCGCCAAAAATGAATAAAATGGTAGCCTGCGGACGTTTATTATTGTTTGTTGCCATGATGATTTTTTTAAGCTGTGCGTGTTCTTACTTGATTATTCCCGGGTGTTGAACTTTTCTCTTACCTGATTTTACACCGACTTTTTTTCTTCGCTCTGCCAGCCGGTATGAAAAATGCCGGGCTTATCTATGCGCTGATAAGTGTGCGCACCAAAATAATCGCGCTGCGCCTGTATCAGATTGGTGGGCATATTTTTGGTTGTGTAAGCATCAAAATAAGCCAGGGCGCTCATTAAGCCGCCGGTTCCGATGTTTATATCAACCGCTTTTTTAACTACTTCACGAATACTTTGCTCTTTGCTTTTGATGATGTCTGAAATGCCTTTGTCTAACAAAATATTTGGAAGCTTGTTCTCTTTATTTTTGAAAGCATCATAAAAATCATTGAGCAGCAACGAACGGATGATGCAACCGCCCCGCCATATTTTTACCACATCGTGCAACGGGATTTCCATATTTAATTCATTGGAAGCCTGGTATAACATAGACAAACCCTGCGCATAGCAGATGATCATGCCAAAATACAATGCATCGCCTAACTGATTAACAAAAGCATCTTTATCAACGTCAATTTTGTTTACGTCATTTTTATAGAGTTTGGCTGCTTCTATACGCTCGTCTTTAAAACCTGATATGGTGCGAAAAGCCACAGCCGTATCTATTGTGGGTATGGCAACGGGCAAATCCATTGCGTCCTGCGATGTCCATTTTCCGGTTCCTTTACTGCCCGCCTTATCAAGAATTAAATCAACCAGATATTTGCCAGAATGTTCATCCTGATCGTCTTTTTGGTCAAAAATATCGCGCGTGATTTCAATGAGGTAAGATTGCAATTCGCCTTCGTTCCATTTCTTAAATACGTCGTGCAATTCATCATTGCTTAAACCCAGTCCGCGTTTCATCAGATCATACACTTCGCTGATGAGCTGCATGAATGCGTATTCAATGCCATTATGCACCATTTTCACATAATGCCCGGCAGCATCTTTGCCCATATAAGCCGTGCAGGGTTCGCCGTCAACTTTGGCTGCGGTGGCTTCCAGTATCGGCTGCACATGCTTAAACGCTTCCATATTTCCACCCGGCATCATGCTTGGGCCGGTGCGTGCGCCATGCTCGCCGCCCGAAACGCCCATGCCCATAAAATTGATGCCTTTGGAGTCGAGATATTTCACCCGTTTCAACGTATCAGTATAATGAGAGTTGCCGCCATCAATTACTACATCGCCTTCTTCCACTAACGGAATCAGGCTTTCTATTACATTATCAACCGGCGCGCCTGCCGGCACCAGCATCATCATTTTGCGCGGTTTTTTCAGGCTTTTTACCATTTCTTCCAGCGTGCTTACGCCTTTTACGGTTTCTTCAGCTTCGGAAACGCCGGCTTCCAATGCTTTTCCTTTCTCTACATCTTTATCAAAACCGATTACTTTATACTGATGACCTGCCATATTCAACAGCAGGTTGCTTCCCATCACACCCAAACCAATCATCCCAAAATCGTACTGAATGTTGTTTTCCATAGTTGGCTAAATTTTTTTAGAATGGCAAAGATAGACGAAGAAAGGAAACAAGCTACAAGACGTATGAGACAGGAAAGAATAAGAAAATGCTCTTCATTTTTAAAGCAATGAATAGCTAACAAATTTTATATTAAGCTAAGAAAGTAAGAAGAGAAATGAAATTTTAGGTCTGACGTTTTACTTCTACCAAATAATAAGACACAACAAATTTAATATAGGACTACTCTTATATTAACTTGTTTCTTTCACTCCATAATCCGCAGCTTAGCATAATTCAGCATAATTTTCTTTTCTCCGTTGTGCTCGAACTTTACTGTGGCAACCGGATTGTGTGCGCTGCCTTCCATCTTCATTACCTCGCCAAAGCCAAACTTCTGATGTTCTACTTTTTGTCCTACCTGCAAGCCGCTGGTATCGCTCGGTGCAAAATCGGGCGATGGAACGTGCGCAGGCGGCTGCGCTTTAGGTAAAGAGGACAAGTAAGAAGGCTTGCTTTTGGTTGCCGGCTCAGAACCGGCAACGGATGGCGTAAACCCGCGGTGCATTCGCTGAAACGCAGTGCCCATGTTGTTTTGCGCAACGCCATTACGTGCGCCGCCGCCAGCGAAAGTTCTGTCTAAAAACGGCTCCGGCATTTCATCTAAAAAACGGCTGGGCTCATTTTGAACCAGGCTGCCAAACCGATAGCGCGCATTGGCATACGTAAGCCACAAACGGTCTTTGGCGCGTGTAACGGCTACATAAAACAAACGTCGTTCTTCTTCCAGCTCTTCGCGTGTATTGATGCTCATGGCATTGGGAAACAGCGTTTCCTCAATGCCGCCAACAAACACGCAGCCAAATTCAAGACCTTTGGCAGCATGGATAGTCATCAGCTTTACCAGATCTGCATTGGGATCTTTGTTTTCATCGGCATCCGTTAGCAAAGTAATTTGCTGCAGGTATGCGCCCAAGCCTTTATCGCCTACTTCGCCATCTTCGTTAGCAGGGCTTTCCGTCCATTCTTTAATGGAATTTAATAACTCCTGAATGTTCTCGTAACGCGCAAGACCTTCGGTGGTTTTATCGTTGAATAAATCTTTAATCAGATTGGTGTGTTTGCCGATTTGCTGAGCTACATCATACGCATTGTGTTTCTCCAGCAGGCTTTGAAAATATTTAATCATCGTTACAAAGTTCTGCAACACTTCCAGCGTGCCGGCCCGAAAACCAAACTCGCCGGCGCGCTCCAGCACATTGAACATGCTGATGTTGTGATCGTTGGCGATGATAACCGTTTTTTCAATTGTTGTTTTACCAATGCCGCGCACCGGATAATTGATAATGCGCTTCAATGCTTCTTCATCTCTGGTATTTACAATCACGCGTAAATATGCCAGAAAATCTTTAATTTCTTTTCGCTGATAAAACGATACGCCGCCATAAATGCGATACGGAATGCCCATGCGGCGAAGGCTTTCTTCAAAGGCGCGGCTTTGCGCATTGGTACGGTAAAGAATAGCAAAATCGTTGTTGCGGTAATGGTTGCGCAGCTTTTGTTCCTGAATGCTGTCGGCTACAAATTTGCCTTCCTCATTATCCGTCATCGTGCGCACGAGCTTTATTTTTTCGCCGGTGTGATTGTCGGTCCACAAAACTTTTGGTATTTGTCCTTTGTTGTTTTTAATCACTTCATTGGCAACATTTAAAATGCTTTGGCTGCTACGATAGTTCTGCTCCAGCTTTACCACTTTTACATCATCATAATCTTTTTGAAACTGTAGTATATTTTCTATGGTTGCGCCGCGAAAACTGTAAATGCTTTGCGCATCATCGCCTACCACGCAAATGTTTTCATGAATAGCCGCTAATAGTTTGCTGATCTGATATTGCACCGGGTTGGTATCCTGATACTCATCTATCAGAATGTATTTAAACTTATTCTGGTATTTGTACAGCACTTCGGGAATGGTATTCAATAGTTCAAACATCTTCAGCAGCAAATCATCAAAATCCATTGCGCCGTTTTTAAAACAACGTGCCGCATACGCTTTGTAAATCTGGGCAATAGCAGGGCGGTTGGTACGCGCATCTTCCTGCTGTAAATAATAATCATTTGCATATTCAGCCGGACCAACCAGTGCATTTTTAGCGGCTGAAATGCGGTTGTGCACTACGTTTGGCTTGTAATGTTTGTCGTCTAAATTCAATTCATGAATAACTGTTTTTAAAACAGAACGACTGTCATCGGTATCATAAATGGTAAAGCTGCGCGGATAGCCGATTCTGTCGGCTTCGCTGCGAAGAATGCGTGCAAATACGCTGTGAAATGTACCGATGTATAAATTACGCGCTTCGCTGCTGCCAAGCATTTTGCCAATGCGTTCTTTCATTTCGGCGGCGGCTTTATTGGTAAAGGTTAGCGCCAGAATATTAAAAGCATCCACGTTGTGTTTTCCCATCAGCCAGGCAATGCGCGTGGTAAGCACTTTTGTTTTGCCGCTGCCAGCGCCGGCAACAATCATCAGCGGACCAGTTACATGCGTTACCGCTTCGCGCTGCGGCTCGTTCAATCCCTTCAGTAAATCTTCCATGTTTTGCATAAGGGAACAAAGGTAAGGCGGCGGATTTTGTGTTTGTGAAAGGAATAAAGACGTTTAAAAAAAATTATAAAATCTGTCTCAGATTCAATTGTCTTTATACTTCGCTGCCTGCCGTTTTCTTAATTGTGATTGGGTTAGTATAAAACCTGGTTAAGAAATAATTGGAGGAAAAATGTATGTCTGGAAAACGATTGTTTTGCTGCTTCACTAAAAATTTAGTTATATGAAAACAACAATTTTACTTTTTGGAATTATTGGGTTAACCGCTTTACAAGGGAATGCGCAAACTGACAAAGGTGCTGTTCAACTGGGTGGTACGGTTAGTATTAGTAACTTCAAAAGAAACGGTGCCGGTCAGTCTGATCCGGGTTATAAACTTACTTCGCTGTTACTTTCACCTTCCATCGGAACGTTTTATAAAGCAAACAAATTAGCAGGCTTGTTTCTAACTTACAGTTATCAACAAAACAAAATGCAATTTCCCTATGTTACACGCGATTATGGCGGAGGCATTTTCTTCAGGCAATACAAACCGGCATTGCAAAAACTATTTGTTTTTTTAGATGAAAGAGGTGGTTTAAGCTATTTTAACGGGGACGAAAATGCAACTGCAAACCATGGTTATTATGTAGAGGCGTCTTTGCAGGGAGGAATGGCATACGATATGGCAAAAAGAATACAGTTAGAGTTGTTATTGAATAATGTTTTAGCGGCAAGCTATTCTCATTCTGATAACTCCGAAGCTTATGCGCTTACAACAGGATTAGAAAGAAACTTTTTAAATAATGTAATGTTAGGGTTTCGGTTTTATTTGAAATAAGCGTTACTTGTTTTTAAAATATAAAAGCTTTCAGTTTATTCTGAAAGCTTTTACAATATGACCCCGCAGAGGCTCGAACTCTGGACCCATTGATTAAGAGTCAATTGCTCTACCAACTGAGCTACGGAGTCATTTGGCTTTTTACGGGCGGCAAAAATAACAGAAACTACATGAATGCGCAAGCACATCCATCGCATAATTACAAATCCTTTTGCAATTATGGGTTGCTGTATTGGATAAATTAGTACGGTTCTTGAAAAGATAATGGAAGAATGCAGTTTATAATACGCAGAACTGCTGTCATCATAAAAAAAAAATAATATGGATAATACTACGAATCCGGTATTTTCAAAAACCAATACCGATAAAGTAAATGTAAGCAACGAAGAATGGAAAAAGCTGTTGCCCGACGATGTCTATCATGTGGCACGTGAAAAAGGCACGGAGCGCCCATACACCAGCAAATACGAAGATTTCGATGAAATCGGAACTTATTATTGCGCCGTTTGCGGCAATGCTTTGTTTAGAAGCGATACGAAATTTGAAAGCGGTTGCGGCTGGCCGAGTTTTTACGAGCCGGTTAGCAAGGGATCGGTTATTTATGAAACCGACAATACTTATGGAATGCAACGTACCGAAGTGATGTGCGGCCGCTGTCATTCGCATTTGGGGCACGTGTTTGATGATGGCCCGAAACCAACCGGTTTGCGCTATTGCATCAACGGCGTTGTGCTTGATTTTGACAAAGCGAAAGAAGCTGGAAAGAGATACGAAGCAGAGCATCCGCAGCAGAAATAATAACGGGTTGTAATTATTTAAAACAAAGGCGCTTATTTGCTTTGTGTAAAGGTGAGTAAGTGCCTTGTTATTCTTGTTCGATAACGGATAAAATATTTCCGGCAGGATCTTTAAACCAGGCTATGTTTGGTCCGTTACCTCTCGAAATTCCTTTTTCATCAGTTTTTATTTCGCCTTCATACTGTTCAAATGTTACACCGGCTGCCCTAAGGCTATCAACGGTTTGTTCAATGTTTGACACCATAAAATTGAGAACGGTAAATGAAGCGGGCTGATGATCGGCTTTGGGATAAATCATTACATGATGACCACCGTCAAAATGCAAATCTAAAATTCCCATCGGATCGTCTTCTGTTTTTATTCCGAGAACTTTGTTGTAAAACTCTTTAACTGTCTCTATTTTATCCGTGGAAAAACTGCTGAATACGTTTGCAGGAGTAAGCATATTATTATTTTTACTGGTTAAACAATCGAATCGAAGGTTTTTCTTTAAAAAAGCAAATTTATATGGTTATTGTAATAGCTGCAATATTAACTTATGGCAAATGAATGTGATGCTTACTTTAAAAAATATAAAGCAATTAAAAGATGCCTGAATGTTGACAACATTATTTTTATCCATATAAAAATAAATTGATTAGCCTGCCAGTTTACATAAAAAAGTATGATAAATCTGCGTTCCAACTATCCGGTTCTTGATGCCGAAAGTGAAATATTTACCAACTTTGTTTCGCATCATCTTAATAAAAATAAACTGTTACAGCAACCTGATTCTGTTGATTCGGAATTGTGTTTCAAACTACTGGTTTCCTTTCTGAATATACCGGCTTCTTTGCTAAGCAGCACAAGCGATATACAAATTGGCAACAGCGCCACCCTTGCCATTTTCGCCATTTTAAGCGCTTTACGCACGTCGCGTCCGGTTATCGGCGTAGAAAAATTTACATACAGCGGTTTTAAAAAAACAGCCGGGTTGCTTGGGTATCAGCTTTATACTGTTGATTGCGATGAACAGGGAATGATTCCGGAAGCCATGCAGGCGGCAATAGATAAAAAGGTTGCCGTTTTTTATGTGCAGCCAACCATTCAAAACCCAACATGCGCGGTAATGAGCATGCAGCGTAGAAATGAAATAGCAGACATTGTTCGTAACAGCAATGCCATATTGATTGAAGACGATGCGTACCGTTTTCTGCATCCGGATCCGCCGCCGGCATTTTTAAAATTGTTACCGGAAAAAACCATTCATATTTTCAGCTTCGCAAAACCCTATAATTCTTTTATCAAAACCTGCTTTATTATTTATCCGAAACATACACTCTCGGTTTTGTCTGGAATCATTGATGAAGCCGGCGGATCGGCTTCTTCCCTATCCGTTTTATTTTCTCAATATCTTTTACAAAATTCCGACTTTAAAAAACTGATTAATCAAAAACAAAAGGAAGGCGAAGAGCGGCAACAATTAATTCAGCCGTTGTTAAACGGATTGGTTTATAGTACTTTTCCTACGGCGTTTCATATATGGATTTCGTTGCCAGGTTCGCATCATTCAAAGCAACTGGTTGGCGAATTATTGAAGCAGCAGATTTTGATAACGGGAAGCCATGAATGCTCGGCAGAGAACGATACAGGTTTTATACGAATCGCTTTGTCTTCAGAAAAAAATATGACGGTTTTGCAAAGTGCGGTAAAAAAAATTACTGCACTGTTACTGTAAGGTTTATTGATGAAGTACAATTCGCTGAGACAAAACCGCTGTTTATTTTACATTAAAATATCGCTTCTTACATTAGTTTTTTTCCCAGACAGCATCTAAAAACCATTCGTGCGAATCGTAGAAATGATGAATGGGCGCAAAGCCGGTTTGTACTGCGAGCGCATCGGTTTCTTTTACCGAATATTTTTGAGATAATTCCATGTGTATCGGCTCAAATTTTTCAAACTGAAATACTTCTGTGTCAGCTATGGTTACGGTTTGTTTCTGAAGACTGATGAGATGACTTTCGCATGCGCCGGTTATGGGATTATAAGTAGGATAATGACTGAATTTCGCGATGTTAAAATCGCCGCCTAAGTCATTATTAATTCGTTTTAGTAAGTTTAAGTTAAACGCTTTGGTAACGCCGCCGGCATCGTTATAAGCAGCTAAGATCTGCGAAGGATTTTTCTTTAAATCAAAACCGATCAGCATCAGATCGCCCGGTAGTAAACATTGTTGCAAAGCGGTTAGAAAGCTTGCTGCGTCTGCTTTTGAGAAGTTGCCGATGTTGCTGCCCAAAAATAAAATCAGCTTTCTTTTTGTTGAAAGAAAATTCGCTTTTTTTACCATCTCAAAATATTCGCCCTGCAAGCCTGTTATAGCGATTCCCTTAACTTTTTTGGGCAATTCTTTTTCCAGCAAGCGAATGACATTGCCCGAAATATCAACCGGGAAATATGTAAAATCAATATGACATGCGGCAAGTTCCTCCAACAAAAAAACCGATTTGGTAGCGTCGCCCGCACCTAATTCCACCACATCAAACTCCGAATATTTGTTTAGGAAAGTTTGGGCCAGATCTGATGTTTGCCTGGAAAAAATTTCCATCTCGCAATCGGTGAGATAATATTCCGGCGACGCCATAATTTGCTGAAACAACGCATCGCCTTCCCCATCGTAAAAGTATTTCGATTGCAACCGTTTGGGTGTTGACCGCAACCCGCTGATTACATCTGCATAAAACTGATTTGCCACTTTTGTTGTTACTGCGCCAGCCTGATTCCCGTAAATTGCCATTGTAAATGTGTTTGAAAAAAATTGCGGTATGAAATTCTGCTATGACCTTCAGGCGTTGCTACCGAGGCGCCGCGCAGTACCATTTGATTCACCATAAATTTACCATTGTATTCGCCAACGGCGCCTTCTGCTTTGCTAAAGCCGGGATACGGCAAATAAGCGCTGTCTGTCCACTCCCAAACATGTCCCCAGTCAAACTGATTGGCAGCCACTTCCCATTCGGCTTCGGTTGGTAACCGCATTCCCTTCCAGGCAGCATACGCAGCCGCTTCAAAAAAATTAACGTGCATAACGGGTTGATTCAAATCCAATGGCTGCAAGCCTTTCAGCGTATATGAACACCATTGCCCGTTTATCAAATGCCAATATAGCGGCGATTGCAAACCGGTTGATTTTACAAGATTCCAGCCTTCGGCGTGCCACCAGCGAAAATCTTTGTAACCACCGGCATTGATGAAATCTAAATATTCTTTGTTGGTTACCAATTGTGGTGCAATGTGATATGACGGCAGGTAAACTTTATGACGATTTAACTCATTATCAAAACAAAAGCCTCTGCCGCCATAACCAATTTCATACACGCCTTCTGTAACCGGAATAAATTCATTGTTTGGTGTAATATCAGAAGTTGTTTCAATGCCATTTTTATCGTATGCCGGAAACAATGGATTATGTCCCAGAATGTATTTGATGTCGCTGTATAATAATTCCTGATGCTGCTGTTCATGATTAAAGCCCAGCACAACCAGTTCTTTTATGTCATCGCTGATGTCATCATTTAAAAAATCAATCATCGCTTCATCCACATAGTTTCTGTATTCATAAACATCGGCAACGGTAGGGCGACTTAAATTTCCTCTGTCTGTGCGAACAACTCTTGCGCCAACGGTTTCGTAATAACTGTTGAAAACATAATTGTAATCAGCGTTATATTCCTCATAATCTTTCGCATGAGGCTTTAACAAAAATGTTTCAAAAAACCAGGTGCTGTGTCCCAAATGCCACTTGGGCGGGCTTACATCTTCTATCGGTTGCACCACATAATCTTCCGTTTGCAACGGCGCGCAAATGTCGTTGGTATGTTGGCGAACCAGTTTGTATTTGTCAGTTAAATTCATTTTTCGTTTAAATAATTTTTTAAATCTGAAATAGTAACAATATTTTTTTCTTTCGCCTGATTGCGGCGCATCATTAATGCATACGTGTTGTTAAAGCCAATCGGTTGCAGCCATTGTAACTGGTATTGCTGCAAAAATTGTTCTTTTACAAAATCATAAACCGCTTGTTTATCACCCGATAATTTTTTTAGCTCTTGTTTTGTTGGCTGCAAAAGCACAAGTAAACCGGTACCGGTATATTCGGGATACATATCAATGTTGTTATTTACCAGCGCATCAAAACAAATCTTTGTTCCGCCCAACCCGGTTTTTGTTTCAACCTGCAACTGTGTATTGCCTTCAAGTAACATGCGATACATGCTGATAAGAATATATTGCTCTCCAAATATTTTTGAACCTAAACGAATAACACCTTTGGTGCCATGTTGCGACGGTTTGTATAAATGATGCCGAATTAAAAAATCTTTTGCAACCGCTTCCGGCAATTGTTTGTTATAATCTACGCGATAATTCAGTTCGGTCATAATGCTGTCATTAATCATACCCGATAATGAATTTAATACATCTCTTACTTCGGGATGTTTTTGCAACACATCGTTGCGAACAACCGGTGCGGCATAGTAAGGAGGAAATATTTTTTTATCGTCCTGTAATGTAATCAGGTTATAAGCTTTCAGGCGACCATCAGTACTGTAACCACTTATCACGTCTAATTTTTTTTCGTACTCGGCTTTGTACATTACGGCATCGCTGATTACTACGTTTGGAATGTGTAAATCATATACCGATGTCAACCCGAGATAGCCGTCTTCTCTTCCCATAAATTCCGGCGTAAAGCCAGCCAGCAGCTTGTTTCCCGTTGCCGGAATAAGATAAAAAGAAGAAAGCAGCAACAGCAGAACAGGTAATATCAATGCTGTTTTGCGAATGTTTTTCAGTTTGATTTTTTGCGCCAGCGAAAGCAGGAAATCAAACAGGATGGCAAGCAGCGCAGCCGGAATGGCCCCTGCCAGAATCATATTGGTATTGTTTAATGAAATGCCGCCAAAAATAAATTCGCCCAATCCGCCGGCAGCAATGTAAGCCGCTAACGTAGCTACGCCAACATTAATAACCGTTGCCGTTCTGATGCCTGCCAGGATAACGGGCATGGCAAGTGGAAGCTGAACTTTAAAAAGTACTTGCCGGCTGCTCATGCCAATGCCTTTTGCCGCATCAATTACCGAAGCGTTTACTTCTCTGATGCCTGTATAAGTATTTCGGATGATGGGAAGCAGGGCATATAAAAATAAAGCGGCAATGGCGGGTAAAGGACCAATGCCTAATAACGGAATCAGAAAACCCAATAAGGCAATGGAAGGAATGGTTTGCAACACGCCGGCAAAGCCCAACACGCCAGGCGCCCACGTTTTTTTTTGCGCGATGAAGATGCCCAGCGGCAAGCCGATAACAATAGCAATAAGAAGAGACGTAAAAGTAAGACCAATATGCGTAAGCGTCTGGCTCCACAACTTGTCTGATTGCTCCGACATAAACCGCCACAAGCTTTGCTGATCGGGCATATTAGCGGTTTTGTTTTTTGTTATGCAAAGCCATCTGAATATCTGAAAAACTTACTTCTCTCACTTCGCCCGTTTCATCGTTTTTTACCACAATATTTTTATTTTCTTCAGTTATATATTTCATGGCTTCCCACAAACTTTTTGAGGGATGAATGGATTGTCTTGCATGATCTGTTACCAAAGGAAATTGCTGCCACACATCGTTTATTGTAACTGAATTTAACTCTAACTGCAAACGCTGATCGTTAAAAAAAGCCGCAACAAAGTCATTACAGGGATGAAACAATAATTCTGCCGGTGTGCCGATTTGTACGATGGTGCCTTTATCCATCAGGCAAATGCGATTGCCCAATTCAAACGCTTCCTGCACATCGTGCGTTACCAAAACAATGGTCTTTTTGTTCAGCTCATCCAGGCCTTTTAATTCTTTACGAATGCTGATTCTTGTAACCGGATCCAGCGCGCCGAAGGGTTCATCCATTAATAAAATATCCGGGCTGGCTGCCAAGGCTCTTGCCAATCCAACACGCTGTTGCTGTCCGCCGCTCAAACCTGACGGATAAGCGGCTGCATATTCTTCGGGCAACTCTAATTTGCGCATCAGTTCTTTGATGCGATGCTTTATTTTTTCTTTATCCCAATGCAATAGCTGAGGAACGGCGGCAATGTTTTCTGCAATGGTATAATGCGGAAACAAACCATGATGCTGCAATACATAACCCATATTTCTTCGTAACGCTTCTACAGGTTGCTTCAGAATGTTTTTACCGTTAATGAAGATGCTTCCGGATGAAGGTTCGGTCAGCCGGTTTATCATGCGCAGCGTTGTCGTTTTACCACAACCGCTGGTACCTAATAATACAAGTGTTTCGCCTTCTGCCACGGTAAACGAAATATCATTTACCGCTACCGCATTGCCAAATCTTTTACTGATATGGTCAAGCGTTATCATTCGGTGTCAAGCGAGAGAAATAAATTGTTCAGCGATTCGGCATAAGTGGGATGCGCCAGAATCATTTCTTTAATTACATAATATGGCACTTTGCCTAACATCGCCATTTCCAGCACCGCCATGGTTTCGCCGCCTTCTTCGCCAAGGATGGCCGCGCCCAAAATCTGTCCGTCATCTTCGTTTACAATGGCTTTCATCAGCCCGTTTGTATGTCCGGTTTCTCTGGCTCTGGCTACACGCTCCATCGGTAGTGTTGCCACTTTTATCTTTATACCTTTTTTTCGCGCTTCCGTTTCTGTTATCCCAATTCGACCTAATTGAGGGTCGGTAAACATACAATACGGAACCATTCTTTCGCTGATACTATTGTGTTTGCCTTTAATGATATTCTTATACAACACAAGATGGTCGTTATACGAAATATGCGTAAAAGCCGGGCCGCCTTTTACATCGCCGATGGCATAAATGCCTGATACATTTGTTTGCAGAAATTCATCCGTTTTTACGAAGCCTTTGTCGTCGGTTTCCACGCCTGCGACAGCCAATTTTAAATCTTCCGTATTTGGCGTAATGCCCGCTGCCACAAGAATATGCGAACACAAAACAGCTTCGGTAGCATCACCCGTTTTCACCATTACCTGCAATCCGTTATTTGTTTTTTCAACGCTTTGCGTTTGCGCATTTACTTTTATTTCAATGCCTTCCGCTTCTAAAAATTTCACCACTTCCTTCGCAATATCTTCGTCTTCCCGCATCAGTAATCTTTCGTTATGATCCAATATCGTAATGCGGCTTCCGAAGCGGCGATACATTTGCCCGAATTCAAGCCCAATGTAATTGCCGCCGATGATTAACAAATGCTCAGGCAGCTTTGTTTCGTTCATCAGCGTGGTAGAAGTAAAATAACCCGCTTCTTCCAATCCTTTTATATCCGGAATGCGTGACCGCGTTCCGGAATCAATAAAAATGTATTCAGCCTGCAGTGTATCTGTGTCGCCATTTTCTAACGTTACCGACAGCTTTTTTTCTCCCGAAAAACAAGCCTGAGCATAGATAAGTTCTAAATTTTCAGTTTGTTCCAATCCTTCTTTCAATCCGGTTCTCGATCCTTCCACAATTTTGTTTTTGCGGGCAATAATGGCAGGCAAATCCACTTGGTAATCGTTTATTACAACGCCTTTTTCTTTTGCTGTGGCTGCGTTGTAAGCAGCTTTGGCAGAAGCAATCATGGTTTTGGTTGGCGTACAACCAATGTTTACGCAGGTTCCGCCTACATATTTCCTCTCTATCAATGCCGTTTTCCAGCCTTGTTTAGCCAGCTTTTTGGCTAACGGTGTTCCGCCTTGTCCCGAACCGATAATAATGGCATCGTATTTTTTTTCCATATTCTGATTGACTTTATTTTTTGCTGCCTTGTATTTGTCTGATGCACTCCAATCTGGTTAACAGGCAATGCAATTTACAACATGCAAAAAGATGGCGTAAGTAAATAAAACTTTATGCCATATTATAAGATAAGTTCTGTTATTTCTCTAACAAATTATAATTACGGTTTAGAAAAATGATTTAAATTGATGCGTGAAAAATTTAATTTTTAAAGTAAAAAGGTAAATCAGCAAGTAATGACTTTAAAATATAAGACAAATCTTTTTTACTTCTTTTCAAATTTTTTTACAATAATTGCGAATAAAACCAAAATGAAATACTCCTTTTCAAAAGAGAAAACTTGTTGTGTGAACATTGCTTTCTTTTTTGTGTATAACTTTCTTTTCCTGTGTTCCTGCGCCTTTTTGTTTTGGTGATAAAAAAGCATTCTTCAAATGTTACATGCTGTCTTTTCTTTTCTCACATTCGCTCTCTCTGTTTCAGGTTTTTACTAAATAATGTAGTATTTCATTTACTTTTATTGTGCCGCAGAAGCAGAAAGCATTAAAACACCAATTAAAAAAAGCAACGTGGATTTCAACATTAACAAAGACCGAAAGAGCCGGAGAAAAACATCAGTTGACGTGAGTACGATGATGTATGGCAAAGTGCCGCCGCAGGCAAAAGAATTAGAAGAAGCCGTATTAGGCGCCATTATGCTGGAGAAAACGGCATTTGATACCGTTATCGAAATTCTGAAACCTGAATGTTTTTATGTAGATGCACACCAGCGGATTTATAATGCCTTTAAAGCGTTGGCAGATAAATCTATGCCGATAGATTTATTAACCGTGGTAGAAGAGCTGAAGTTCAGGGAAGAGCTTGACATGGTTGGTGGACCGTATTATATTACCAAACTCACCAATTCCGTGGTGTCGAGCGCCAACATTGAAACCCACGCCCGCATTGTATTGCAGAAGTTTATACAAAGAGAACTAATCCGCATCAGCGGCGAAATTATCGGCGATGCGTATGAAGACAGCACCGATGTGTTTGATTTAATGGATGAAGCCGAAGAAAAGATTTTTCAAATTACAAACAACTTTTTAAAAACCGACTACCGCGAAATGAGCAGCGCGCTTGCCGAAGCCATCAACCGCATAGATGAACTGCGCACAAGAAAAGAAGATATTTCGGGCATTCCCAGCGGCTTTCCTTCCATGGATCGCGTTACATTCGGATGGCAGAAAACAGATTTAATTATTCTCGCTGCCCGGCCTGCTGTGGGTAAAACGGCCTTCGCCCTGAACCTTGCCAGAACGGCGGCATTAAACAATATACGACCTACGCCGGTTGCATTGTTTTCTTTAGAAATGAGCGCCGGCCAGTTGGTACAGCGTATTTTATCTGCCGAAAGTGAAATTCCGCTGGAAAAAATTTCGCGCGGTAAAATGGAAGATTACGAATACCAGCAGTTGCACACAAAAGGTATCAAGCGATTGGAACAGGCGCCTATTTTTATTGACGATACCGCAGCTCTGAACATATTTGAATTTCGTGCTAAGGCAAGACGGCTGGTGAACAAACACAAAGTCGGACTAATTATTATAGATTATTTGCAACTGATGAGCGGCAGCAACGATAAAGGAGGCAATCGCGAGCAGGAAATAAGCACCATTTCGCGAAATCTGAAAGCGCTGGCGAAAGAATTAAATGTGCCCATCATTGCATTAAGCCAGTTGAGCCGCGCCGTAGAAACGCGTAAAGAAAGCAAGATGCCGCAATTAAGCGATTTGCGCGAATCGGGAGCGATAGAGCAGGATGCCGATATGGTTATGTTTATTTATCGCCCGGAGTATTATGAACAAATGTCAAACGAAATGGGCGAAAGCACGCGCGGCGAAACGCATATCCGCATTGCAAAGCATCGAAACGGTTCTCTGGAAACCATTAAACTGCGCGCTTTGCTTCATATACAAAAATTTGAAGAATGGGAAAGTGATGACAGATTCGGCGGCGGTTTTCCTTCGGGTGGCGGCAACTGGAAGCCGCTTCCGCCTTCGCCGTCAGGCGCAAACGACAGCGGCGATGGCGGCAGATTATTTATACAAAAAGGCAGCCGCATGAACGACGGCGAGTTTGATGATGGCTTTGACAGTAAGGAAGTGTTTTGATGACATTTTTCTTTCCTCAAACCAACTCTTGCGATTAAATAAACATTAAAACAATCGTCATAGCGATTCATTCCTACGTTAAAACGATTGAGCTGACAAACCTGCAAATCCGCAAATTATATTCTCAGGTTAAACTTGGTTATAATTTTTGTATTGTTGTACCGCTTTTTTAAACAAAATCAAAAAAAAATAAAATGTTGAAAACCAGTCTTTGTATGCTTGCCGCCGTTGTTTTACTTCTATCGGCGCCGGCTTGTGTAAGCAACAAAAAATTTGCTTCCCTGCAATCAGATTACAGTACGCTGCAGGGCAAAGCCAATGCGCTTGCCAAAGCCAACGATGATTGCCAGACCAGCCTTGGCGCCGCCAATGTAAAAATTGCAAGTCTTCAGGATCAGTTGCAGGCAGAGCGCAATCATGTGGCAGCGCTGCAATCAGCCTTAGATAAAAGTCTTACCTCAGCCAGCCAGGGCAATGTCAATATCTCAAAGCTGGTAGATGAAATTAATTCTTCAAATCAATACATTCAGCAGCTTGTTGCGTCTAAAAACAAAAGCGATTCTTTAAATATGATTTTAACCAACAATCTCACGCGTTCTTTAAGCAGGGAAGAGATGAACGATGTGGATGTACAGGTTTTGAAAGGCGTGGTTTATATCTCGCTTTCCGATAACATGCTTTACAAATCGGGCAGTTATGAAATATCGGATAAAGCAGGCACTACCTTATCTAAGATCGCCAAAATTATTACAGATTATAAAGATTTTGAAGTGCTGATAGAAGGTAATACCGATGATGTACCCATTTCAAAACAAAACATCCGTAACAACTGGGATCTGAGCGCACTCAGAGCGTCTTCGGTAGTGCAGGCATTGCAAAACAATTATGGTGTAAATCCCAAACGTCTTACCGCCGGCGGCAGAGGCGAATATAACCCGATAGCAGGCAACGATACGGAGGCAGGAAGAATCAAAAACAGACGCACGCAGATTATCATTACGCCAAAACTTGACCAGTTTATGGAATTGATTGATAAAGCACCGGCAAAAGATTCTACCGGTACAAACGGATAATTCTATTCAAAATTTAATTCAGCAAAAACAGCAATGAGCAACTGGCTTATTGCTGTTTTTTATTAAAACCATAAAATGCAATCAGGAATTTTTTGCAAAAAAACTGAAGATCTGATTGAACAACCAATCGGCATCAAAGCTTTGTATCACTTTATGCGGCACATTGGGAAGACTGTATAAAACAACGGGCTTGCCGCTTTTGCAGTTATTATAGTTATAAGAAACAACTTTATTGTTCAATAACTTAGATACGGTTGGCCGGGCATCGCATCCGTTTACTTTTGCCCATTCTTTCGCGGTATTTTCGGCGCTTAAAAAAGTATAACCCCATTGATTGTAACCGCCGTTGTAGGGAACCGTTTTGTCTGCCTCGCCGTGTATCTGCAGCATGGCTACAGGTTTTGCGCTGCTTTTCATTTCGTTGGTATATAACGAACCAGAAATGGAAGCGACAGCCGTAAAAATATTCGTTTGAACAGCCAGGTAATGAATGAGAATTGCGCCATTGGAAGTGCCAACGGCAAATACTTTTTTTGCATCAACCTTTGTATTTGATTGCAGCCATTTGTACATGGCTTCCACAAAATGCGGCTCGTTCACCGGCTTCAGCGGATAGTTGCCGCCCACGTTCCAATAGCCGCCGTTAGCACCCTGCCCGTAAATGGCTATGTACTGATATTTATCAACATAATCATTGGCACCGCGATTTTTGACCCAGCTTGTATCGCGTCCGCGTATGGAATGAAAAAAGAAAACAACGGGATAGGTTTTGGAAGCATCATAACCTTTAGGTAATTGAACCAAAAAAGTTCTGGTATCGCCATCTACTGTCAGATAATACCGCCTGATGCCAGCCTGTTTTACCAGAGAGGTTTCTTCGCCGGTTGGTTCGGGTTTTGCGTTTTTGTTCGGAACTTTTGTAGTGCCGGTTTTTCCAGGTCTGCCGGGTCTTTGCGTCAGAAGGCGGTTGCAGGCTGAAAAAAAAGAAGTAAACAGTAAAATGAAAATGACATATTTCATGAACATATAGTTTGAAATAAAAAGTATGTTAGCGGTAATAGTAAGACAATTGTTCTAAATGACTTCCAGCTAACATATAAGCCCGGTTTGCCTGCAACTCTTTTTTGTTGAAGCCAAACTTTGTATCAGTAAAAAATAAAAATATGAAAATTATAGTAACAGGAGCTACCGCAATGTTAAGCCGCGCAATCAAAAAAATATTATTTCAGAACATTACAACTCAATAAACGGTTAAAAGGGTGTTGCCGGCATTGCCTTAACAAGATTAATTTAGCCGTATGAAATGTATCGTGCTTTTTGGTGCCGGCAAGTCGTCTTCTGTTTTGATAGATTATTTGAAAATCATTTCGCGGCAGTATAACTGGCAG
Organism: Ilyomonas sp.; assembly: GCA_965219515.1. Classification (GTDB taxonomy): domain Bacteria; phylum Bacteroidota; class Bacteroidia; order Chitinophagales; family Chitinophagaceae; genus Ilyomonas. Next base: position 2,235,254 of record OZ244776.1, on the reverse strand, counting down.
GTGTTTGTTGCCGATGCGCACCTTGCGTCGGCAAGTGAAAAAACGGGCGATCATGCTTTTGTAACACCGGTTGAAATTAATGTGTATGATGATGAACAACGTGCTTCTCTTATAAAAAAATCGGATGTTGTTATCTCTTTGCTGCCACCTTCTTTTCACATTCTTGTAGCCAAAGATTGCGTGCAATACGGCAAGCATCTTCTTACCGCTTCTTACATTGATGCGCACATCAAGCTTTTGGAAAATGACATCAAAGAAAAAGGCTTGTTGTTTCTCTGCGAAACGGGTCTCGATCCCGGCATTGATCACATGAGCGCCATGCAAATCATTCATCGCATTCAAAACGAAGGCGGTTCTGTTACCTCTTTTATGTCTCATTGCGGCGGACTGGTTGCGCCCGAAAGCGATACCAATCCCTGGCATTACAAAGTAAGCTGGAATCCGCGCAACATTGTAATGGCGGGAAAAGCTGGCGCTGTTTATAAAAAAAACGGAAAGCGTGAAACAGTTGCTTATGAAGACATGTTTATCAACAATCAGATGGTTAAAATTCCCGATCTCGGGCAATATGCCTGGTATCCGAACCGGGATTCACCCAGCTATGAAACATTGTATGGTCTGGAAGAAGCACATACATTTATCCGCACTACGTTGCGGCATCCTGATTTCTGTTTGGGCTGGCAATACATCATCAACCTGAAACTGACCGATGAAACAATCTGGTACGACACGAATGGATTGTCCATAGCGGGTTTTTTTAAAGAGCATATTGCAAAGCATGGCTTTGATATAAGCAGACTGAATGAAAATAAAACGGCGTTTAATCAGTTTTTATTTTTAGGGTTACACGATGATACCCTGATAAGCAAAGGAACTTGTAGTGCGGCTGATATTCTTCAATTTATTTTAGAGCAAAAACTTTCGTTACAGCCCGATGACAAAGACATGATTGTAATGCTGCACGAAATTGAATATACAATAAACAATGAGGCGAAAAAGCAAAACAGTTATGTAATGATAAAAGGTGAAAACGGTAAAAAAACGGCAATGGCAAAAACCGTTGGATTGCCCCTTGGCATTGCTGCGCAATTGTTATTGAACAATAAAATAAATGAAACCGGTCTTCACATTCCCATTTTGCCTTCGCTTTATAACCCGATATTAAAACAACTCGCAGAGCACGACATTGTTTTCAGTGAGTTTTGACGTGTGCAACAGGTAATAGGCAGTAAGTATTAGTCAGTATGTATTAAGTAGTAAGACAAATACAAATTTTTTCATTTTTCACCTTGTGTTTTTCTTACTACTTAATACCCAATACATACTACTTACTACATATTACTCACATCATCTTTTCCAGCAACCGCTGCAATTCCTTTACACCTTCCGTTGCAGGTTTTTGTATAACCGTAAGATTGGGAATATGCGATACTTCGGGAATGATTTTATCAATGATAAACTTTGGTGCAAAATGCGGAGCAAAGTTTATTAATCCTGCCGCCGGATATACTAGCAAAGATGTTCCGATTACAACAAAAATATCTGCTTTTTCAGCTATTTCTGCCGCTTTTTGTATCATGGGAACTTCTTCTTCAAACCAAACAATGTGCGGGCGCAGTTGCGCCTCATCATTCGCCAGTTGCCCATGCAAAATATCTTCCCTGATTTCATAAATCAGACTCTCGTTCTTTTCACTGCGCATCTTAAATATTTCGCCGTGAAGATGCAATACATTACTGCTGCCGCCACGTTCGTGCAGGTCGTCTATATTTTGGGTGATGATGGTAACATTAAAATCTGTTTCTAATGCTGCCAAACCGGTGTGAGCCGCATTGGGCTTGGCTTTCGCCACATCTGCCCGGCGCTTGTTGTAAAAGTCAAGCACCAATGCCGGGTCTCGTTTCCATGCGCGCGGCGTGGCCACATCTTCCACATTAAAACCCTCCCACAAGCCATCGGTATCGCGGAATGTTTTCAATCCGCTTTCTGCACTGATGCCCGCGCCGGTGAGAACAACGATGTGTTTTTTCATAATTGATAGTTGGAAGACGAAGATAAGATGGAAACCAAAATGTTACTTTTATTACAGGTAATGAATCAACAGGAAATAAATAAAGATTTTACAACGCTTTATAATAATGTAAAAAGTATCTTGAAAGAGCAAAACCAGTCATTACAAATATTTCAGGTTATTTGGCACGCCATGGCTGTCAAGAATGTCTTTCAGTTCCGCTATCTGCCCGCCCCATACATCTTTTGCCGCTATGGGCAAAATTCTTTGTTTGTCCTGCCAGATAAATATCCAGTTTTTTAATTGCGTTACTTTATAAATCATATTCCATTGATAGGCTATCGAGTAAGTTTCTCCTGACACCAGCAGCTTGTCTTTGTCTATCTCGAAAAGCACCGTTTCGCGCAGTTGCATATTGGTTTGATACGCTTTTTTGGAACCAAAATACACCGACAATGGTAAGGCGGTTAACATAGCAAGCGGAACGATGAGGGAAAGCTTGTTTGCCTGCCCGGGCGATGCAACAAAACCGCCAATGGCAATCAGCAAAAAAATAAAGGCAACCATTGCAATTGTTTTAGTAGCAGATTTTCTATACATCAAGGCAAGACTTACGTTTATAAATTCGCTTTCAGAAAGTTGTGTTTTAATAACCATTGTCAATCATTATCAGTTGCAAGATAAGCCGTATGCTGCTCAATGTTTGTTATGTTGTAAAGCAGCGTCAATATTATTGAAAAATATACCTGCCGTTTTTCTCGCATGTCGTTTTCAACTTTCATTTTAATGTTTCTTTGCAGCAATGTTTGTTGCCGAAATGGCTTGGCAGAAATTGATGATTCATGATAAAAGCCAGCTACCTGTTGTTTTGTTTTCTATATCCGCTCAGCGCAAAAATGCTTGCTTATTTTGGCAACCGAAAAGCAGCTTTGTGGGTAAACGGAAGAAAATATGTATTTTCTTTTTTGCAGGAAAAATTCGATGGCAATACAACATCTGTAATTTGGTTTCATTGCGCTTCGCTTGGCGAATTTGAGCAGGGAAAACCGGTGATGGAACAACTGAAAAAAAAGTACCCGCAGCATAAATTGTTGGTTAGTTTTTTTTCTCCTTCGGGATATGAAATCAGGAAAAATTATGCCGGCGCAGATGCTGTTTGCTACCTTCCCATGGATAGTAGCCGTAACGCTAAAAAGTTTATACAGATTGTAAAGCCAACGTTGGTTGTTTTTATCAAATATGAGTTTTGGTATTATTATCTTACCGAAATAAAAAAGCAACAAATACCTCTGCTTTCATTATCGGCTTTGTTTAGAAAAAATCAGCCTTTTTTTAAATGGTATGGCGGTTTTCACCGGCATATGCTGCAATGCTTTACGCATCTTTTTGTGCAGAATCAAAACTCGTTGCAATTGCTTCAATCCATTCAGTATAAAAAGGCGGAAGTAAGCGGCGATACGCGTTTTGACCGCGTTTTGCAAACGGCTAATGATTTTAAAAGCTTGCCTTTGATTGAAAAGTTTTGTAACGGTAAAAAGGTGGTGGTAGCTGGCAGCACCTGGACGGAAGATGATGAAGAACTGGATCATTTTGTCATTCATCATCCTGACATGCGTTTTATCATTGCACCGCACGACATCAGTGAAGAAAGATTGCAGGAATGCGAAGCTTTATACAAGAATACCATTCGTTATTCGCAGTTAGAAAATGCGCCGCTTTTTTCTGATACCAACACGTTACTCATTGATAATATCGGGATGCTGAGCCGCATTTACAAATACGCTCACATAGCTTATATCGGCGGCGCTTTTGGCGGCGATGGCATTCATAATATTTTAGAAGCCGCCGTATTTGCCAAACCGGTTGTATTTGGACCGGCGTACGATAATTTTCCCGAAACATCCGATCTCATAGAAGCGGGTGGCGCATTCAGTATTGAAAATGCACTGAAACTCGAAACTATTTTAAACCGTTTGTTGTCAGATAATATATTTTATGCCAATGCGTGCGCCGCTTCCGGTTCATTCGTAAAGCGCAATGCCGGCGCAACACGGCAGGTAATTGCTTACATTCAGGAAAAGCGTCTTTTAACCAGGTGATAAAAGGATTGCACCGTAGTGTCGTTATCGTCCCAGCCAAGCTTATATTTCATCTCGCGTTGTATCCAATATTCCGCTTCCTGCAGAATACTAAATGAATTTAAGGTTTTAAGAGAACGCTCATAAGCCGTTTCATCGTTGCGAAACAATTCTTTGATAAACAGATATTTATCGTTTATGCCGATGGCTTTTCTCAGGTCTTTAACCGGTTCATTATTCAGTTTACCTCCGGTTTCAGGAATCTGCCGCTTCAGTTTGTCGTTAATGCTTTGCCCTTCTTTTTGCGCCGTATCATTTAAGTCGTATGATACTTTTGGCTGTTGCTGCACCAACGTTGGTACTTGTTCCAATTCATCTGTATATTTTTCTTCTGCCAGCATGTTGATGGCGGAAGTTTGCACCGGTTCCGGTTCCGGTATGTAGGGCTTTATTATACTATCTTCCTGCTGCGCCGTTTTGCCGGCATCAGATGTTATATCAGGATTCTCATCAGCATTAATAATATTATTGATTGATTCTTCAATAACACTTTCATTTGCCATTATTTCAAACGCCTTGTATGGTAAAATGACGCTGACCTTGCCGTTTTCGGTGTTTGACATACGATTGGTCTGCAGCTCATTCACCAAAAGCAAAGCTGTATGTAATAATGAAGATTCATCTGCCTGTTGCTGATATTGTTGTTGTAAGCGGCTGATTAAAGCACCTGCTTTTTCCATGCGATGTGATATTTTTTGCGGCATCAAAGGAAGCTAAGGTAATAAGGATTTTATTTGCAGCTATTCTATTTTACAAATGTTTATTGAACCTCTCAGTCAGGGCAGAGGCTGGATTGAAGTAATCTGCGGCAGCATGTTCAGCGGTAAAACCGAAGAATTGATCCGGCGTCTTAACCGCGTTAAAATTGCCAACCGAACCGCAGAAATTTTTAAGCCGGCATTAGACACGCGCTACCATGCCGTAAATGTAATCAGTCATAACACAACAGAGATTGTTAGTACGCCGGTAGAAAATTCGCAAACCATTTTATTGCTTGCCGGCGCAACAGATGTGGTTGGTATTGATGAAGCGCAGTTTTTTGATGAGGGTATTGTGGAGGTTTGCGAAACGCTTGCCAACAAAGGCACACGCGTAATTGTAGCAGGATTAGATAAAGACTTTGCGGGCAAACCGTTTGGACCGGTGCCGCAGTTGCTTGCCATTGCCGATTACATTACCAAACTGCACGCCATCTGCGTTATCTGTGGCAGCATTGCTTCCTATTCGTATCGCACAACAGCGCAGCAAAAACAAATTTTATTGGGCGAAAAAAATGTGTATGAGCCGCGTTGCCGTAAATGTTATTACGATTTGTAATTTTGAATTAAGAAAGCGATGAGAAAAATAACAGATCAATTAACAAAAGAACTCGTAATTGAGTTGCCGGAAATAGCAGATTATTTTTTTTCTGAACAAAGAAAAGTAAGAGATGAATGGAACTAAATTTTTTATTGATACAATCGCAATTACAGCATTTTTACATGGTAACAAAATAATTGAAAATGCTATTGTCAGGACAAAAATATTTATTGCCAACCAACAACTATTTTCTCATATTTTCAATCAGCCAATTCTAATTTTTGAACAATCAGTTATCCCATATCATCACGCTGATTAAAAAAGATATTCTTCTTGAAATCCGCCAGCAATACACATTCTACGGGATTGCGTTGTATGTGGTGTCAACCATATTTGTTGTTTTTCTCACGTTAGATACTCCTGAAAACAATGTATGGAACAGTTTGTTTTGGGTAATACAATTGTTTGTTTGCGTAAACGCCGTTGCCAAAAGTTTTCTAAGCGAGAACAAAGGCAGGTTGTTTTATTTTTATTCTATCGCCGGCGCTTCGCAATTCATTTTAGCCAAGCTGATATTTAATGCCATTTTAATGGTGGCGATGACAATATTAAGTCTTATCGTCTTTACCCTTTTTCTTGGTAATCCGCTTGTGCATTTCTGGCAGTTTCTGGGCATTAGCTGTTTGGGAGGCATTGGTTTGGGATTAACTTTTACCTTTCTTGCAGCCATCGCTTCCAAAGCGCAGCAGCAGGCTGCCCTGATGGCGATTATGGGATTCCCGATTATCACGCCGCAATTGCTGTTGTTAAACAAAGTTGCCAACATCGCTTTTTCATCCATCGTGCAGTCGAATCTCTGGCAGATGACTTTATTGCTGGTTGCATTTGATGTGCTTATCATAACACTGGCGGTTATTCTTTTTCCTTTTTTATGGAAAGATTAATTGTCTCGCCAAAACTTATTTATGTACAAAATCATTGCTATTTTCATAAGGTTAAAATATGACGATTTAAACAGGCAAACGAAACTAACAACTGTTTGTATAGCCGCTTTGCTATACATTTGCACCCGCAAAATGATTTTAGATTCCGTACGATCATAATGTAATAAACTGTTTCTATGCTTCGTAAGCCATGGTGGAAAATTTTATCGTTCGTCCTGCTTCTTTATACCTGCATTGCCGGTTTTTTTGTAAAAATTCCCTATCTCGACGACAGAATGCAGCAAAGCATCCGCAATCTGTTTTTTCATGTACCAATGTGGATGGCGATGATGGTTTTTTTTATCGTTTCGGTTGTATATGCCATTCGTTATCTGCGCACCCAAAATCCGGCTTACGATTTTTATTCGGTTGAGTATGCGCGCACCGGGGCGGTGTATAGTACGCTTGGTTTTATAACCGGGATGGTTTGGGCAAACTATCAGTGGGGCGCCCCGCTAAACGGCGATCCGAAACAGATTTATACCATTATCGGCATTCTTATCTACTACGCGTATTTTATTCTTCGTGGCTCTATGATAGATATGGATAAGCGTGGCAAAGTGAGCGCTGTTTATAACATCTTCGCCTTTGCCATGACCATTCCGCTGTTCTTTATTTTGCCGCGCTTAAAGGAATCGCTGCATCCCGGCGGGCAGGGTGTAGAAGGCAACCCCGGGTTAAATCCTAAAGACCTTGATGCCAATATGCGTATTGTATTTTATCCGGCAATCATTGGCTGGACTTTGTTAGGAGCCTGGATTACAACGCTCCGCATCCGCTATCGTATGTATCAGGAAAATCAATTGATGTATGAGCAAGCTTAAGTCTGTTTTGCTATTACTTATTTCTTCTTTTTTTGTTTTGTTCGCCATGGCGCAGGATAAAGCCGGCAGCATTACTAAAAGTGAAGAACCTACTGACTTTATGCGCAGCAACGGAAAAATTTTTGTTGTGGTGGCTGTAATTGTTATTATACTCTGCGGTCTTTTTTTATACCTGTATAATCTGGATAAAAAAGTAACGGCGCTTGAAAAGCGAAGCCAAACATAATGTAATCAACATAAATCTGTATTATCAAAATATTTACTTGCCCTGCCATTATTTTCTAACGGTTTTTAAAACAATTTTCAATGTCAGAATCATATAGCTTTTTCGATAACGTAAATAAAAGTTTTACCAGAGCGGCTTCTTTTACCATGTGGGAGGCGGGCTTGCTGGATCAGATTAAAGTGTGCAATTCCGTTTACCAGATGCGGTTTCCGATACGCAGAGACAATGGAAAAATTGAAGTGATAGAAGCTTATCGCGTGCAGCATTCGCATCATAAAACGCCGTGTAAAGGCGGCATTCGTTTCAGCAAAGAAGTTAGTCAGGACGAGGTAATGGCGCTTGCCGCTTTAATGACTTACAAATGCGCCATCGTAAATGTGCCGTTTGGCGGCGGCAAAGGCGGCATCAGGATAGACCCAAAAAAATACAGCGAATTTGAATTGCAGAAAATAACGCGCCGCTACACAACCGAGCTGGTTAAGAAAAATTTTATTGGCCCGGGAACCGATGTTCCGGCACCAGATTATGGCACGGGCGAAAGAGAAATGGCTTGGATATTAGATACTTACACCACATTGCACCCCGGCGAAGTGGAAGCAATGGGCTGCGTAACCGGCAAGCCCATAACACAGGGCGGTGTGCGTGGCCGTAAAGAAGCTACTGGTCTGGGTGTTTTTTATGGCGTGCGCGAAGTGTGTAATATGCCCGATATTATGGATGGGCTGGGTATGACTACCGGCGTAGAAGGCAAGCGGGTAGTGGTACAGGGTTTGGGCAATGTTGGCTATCATACGGCTAAATTTTTCCGCGAAAACGGCGCTAAAGTTATTGCCATTGCCGAGTATGAAGGCGCCATTTGCAATTTGGACGGATTGCATGAAGAAGAAGTGTTTCAATACCGGAAGAAGAACGGTTCCATCTTTAATTTTCCCGGAGCAACCAACATTGTAAAAAGTATTGACGCGCTGGAACTGGACTGCGATATACTGATTCCGGCGGCACTGGAAAATGTGATTACCGCCGAAAATGCACCACGCATTAAAGCGAAGCTGATTGGCGAAGCTGCAAACGGACCTACCTCGCCGGAAGCCGATTTGATATTTGCGGAAAAAGGAACCATTGTAATACCCGATATGTATCTGAATGCAGGCGGCGTTACCGTTTCTTATTTTGAATGGCTGAAAAATCTGAGTCATGTTCGTTACGGGCGTATGGAAAAGCGGTTTACCGAAAATATGAACAAACATATTTTGGGACAAATAGAAAACCTGACCGGCAAAGAGGTGAATGAAAACGAGAAAAGATTTATTGAACACGGCGCTTCTGAGGAAGATCTTGTTTATAGCGGATTGGAAGAAACGATGGTAGAAGCCACGCACGAAATTATGAACTGCTGGCGCGCCAATGTAAGCATACCCGATATGCGCACGGCGGCATTTGTGGTGGCAATCAACAAAGTGGGAACTTCATACGCGGAACTGGGTATTTTTCCATAGTTATAAAACAATTTTTTACAATAATAACAGACTATCTTTTAATGTGAGACGGTCTTTTGCCTGTGCATCATTTTTTTATTTATTTACAAATATCTAACAACGCTTTTGTTTCCTAATGGCATGATGACAAATATGGTCATTGATCATTTAATCCTCTCTACTGAGAATCCGAGGCATCCGTTTTTCAACCCCTGACTTCCGGGTTTTGGATTGTTTGAGTTCAAAAAAATAAAGAATGTGTGCTCTTTGTCATCCTGGCGTCAAATTATCAAAAGCGGTTTTCAAAGTTAAATTGTTATCTGATTTTCTTTAAAATTTTTCCGGATTAATACATTCCGCAATTGTTTTGAAATTCAATTTAGCACCTGTATTAACCAACCGCCATATTTTTCTGTCTTATACTCTTTCACATTTCGCCTTTCCGCTCCTCATAAACATTCAATAACTTTGCAGCCCGAAAAAGGATTTCTATTTCATGATTGATATAACATTACCCGATGGTTCCGTCAGGCAATATGAAGCTGGTGTTACCTCGCTTGACATTGCCAAATCTATTTCCGAAGGCTTGGCCAGAAGAGTGCTGGCGGCAAATATAAACGGGCAGGTAAAAGATGCAACAAGCCCGATTACCGACAATGCAAACCTTACCTTGCTTACCTGGAATGATGCGGACGGTAAAAATACGTTCTGGCATTCGTCTGCGCATCTGATGGCGGAAGCCGTAGAAAGCCTCTTTCCCGGAACGAAGTTTTGGGTAGGTCCGGCTTTGGACAACGGGTTTTATTACGATATGGATTTGGGCGAGAGGCAAATTACGGAAGACGATTTGGCGAAGCTGGAAAAAAAGATGAACGAACTGGCAAAGCAAAACAATACCTTTTCCTGCCGGCAGGTTTCAAAACAGGAAGCCAATGACTATTTTACTGAAAAAGATGACGAATATAAATTAGACCTGATTGCCGGATTAAAAGATGGCGAAATCACATTCTATAACCAGGGAAATTTTACCGATTTGTGCCGCGGTCCGCACATTCCGAACACGGGGTTTATAAAAGCCATCAAGCTTACCAATATTGCCGGTGCATACTGGAAAGGCGATGAAAAAAACAAGCAGCTAACGCGCATTTACGGTATCACATTTCCTTCGCAAAAAGAGCTGGATGAATATCTGCTGATGCTGGAAGAAGCGAAGAAAAGAGATCATCGCAAGCTGGGCAAAGAGCTTGGCATTTACACCATGGATGATGATGTTGGCCCGGGTTTAATTTTATGGATGCCGAACGGAACCGTTATTATCGAAGAGCTTGAAAAATTAGCCAAAGAAACGGAAGAAGAAGCCGGTTATAAACGCGTGGTTACACCGCATATCGCCAAAGAAAATTTATATCTCACCAGCGGTCATTTGCCTTACTATCAGGATAGCATGTATCCGCCGATGGAACTGGAAGGAACAAAGTATTATTTAAAGGCAATGAACTGCCCGCATCATCATAAAATATTCGATGCCGAGCCGCGCAGCTACAAAGACATGCCGCTTCGTTTGGCAGAATATGGAACCTGCTATCGCTACGAGCAAAGCGGCGAGTTATTTGGCCTGATGCGCGTGCGTTGCCTGCACATGAACGATGCGCATATCTATTGCACCAATGAGCAGTTTGCCGAAGAATTTCGTGCGGTAAATGAGATGTACCTGAAGTATTTTAAGATTTTTGGCATTGAGAAATATGTGATGCGGTTAAGTCTTCACGATCCGGCTAAGCTGGGTGAAAAATATGTGAACGAGCCCGAACTTTGGTTAGAAACGGAAGATATGGTGCGGAAGGTGCTGAAAGAAAACAATGTGCCTTTTGTAGAAGTTACCGGCGAAGGCGCTTTTTACGGACCTAAGATAGATGTGCAAATCTGGAGCGCCATCGGGCGGGAGTTTACCTTAGCCACTAACCAGGTTGATTTTGCACAGGGGAGACGTTTTAAGCTGCATTTCACCAACGCCGGTAACGAGGCAGAAACACCATTGATTATTCATCGTGCGCCGCTGGGAACGCATGAGCGTTTTATCGGGTTTTTATTAGAACATTATGCGGGAAAATTTCCGGTATGGCTGTCGCCGTTGCAGGTAAAAATTCTGCCCATCAGCGATAAGTTTTTACCGTATGCAAACGAAGTAAAAAAGAAGCTGAAAAAGAAAGGCATCAGAGTTGAGATTGACGAGCGCAGCGAGAAAATTGGTAAGAAAATCCGCGAAGCGGAACTGAGCCGCGTGCCTTATATGCTTATTATCGGGGAAAAAGAAATGAATGAAAATAAAGTGTCGGTTCGCAGACAGGGAAAAGGCGATGCCGGAATGATTTTGGCAGATGAATTTACGCAAAATATTGTATCTGAAATTGAAGAACGTAAATCTGCTGATTAGTCTTTATTTTTACAGGGAATGATAGCAACGCAACAAATAGCTTTATATGATTCTTTAACAATCAAATATCATCTGGACGCAACAACCGCGCAAGACCTGATCGTAAAAATTCAGTATATTTTGGATGAAAAATCAGAGAATACAAATGGCAGGTTTGCAACAAAAGAGGATTTGCAACAACTAAAAGATGATATTGAAAGAAAAAAAAGATGGGAACAAAGCGACCTGATTTTTTATGCCGTGCTTTATTCATTTTTACTTCTTTCGTTTATTCTGACTATATTTCTTGCAGTAAAAAAATAGCATTCAATCACAACAAAAACAATTATTCACCAAACGTCTATTAATGGCATTACCACCCAGAGGAAGGTTTAACCCCAGATTTAACAGGCAACCGGAGCCTGAACACCGCATCAACGACAGAATCCGCGTACCCGAAGTTCGCCTTGTAGGCGACAATGTTACCATAGGCGTTTATCCGACAGATGAAGCGCGAAAAATTGCGCAGCAGCAGGAACTCGATTTGGTAGAAATATCGCCAAATGCCACACCGCCGGTTTGCAAAGTGATTGACTACAAAAAGTTTCTTTACGAGAAAAAACGTAAGGAAAAAGAAATGAAAGCCAATGCCAAGCAAAGCGAGGTAAAAGAAATCCGCTTCACGCCCAGCACCGACGATCATGATTTTGATTTTAAAGCGAAACATGCCGAAGGCTTTTTAAAAGATGGCAACAAAGTGAAGGCTTATGTACAATTTAAAGGTCGCGCCATTATGTTTCAGGATCGCGGCCAGTTGCTGCTTTTAAAGTTTGCAGAACGGCTTGCCGATGTTGGCGCATTGGAAAGTATGCCAAAGATGGAAGGCAAAAGAATGCTGGCGATGTTTGCACCCAAATCTGCCAAAAAGAAAGCATAATAAAAATTATGGATTATGAGTTATGAGTTGAAAGCTCTTTTTTTGTATAAAAAAGTTTCGGAGTATGCATACTTCGGAACTTTTTGTTTTTAAAGATTCCGTAATAAAACTTTTACTATTAAGTTGCGCCGGTTGTTACATAAGCTATGCTGATATTAAACATGAATTCATAACTCACAACTCACAACTCCCCGTCCCGTTCTATCTTCGCAGCCTTAACAACAACGATATGAATTACCGTATAGAAAAAGATACGATGGGTGAAGTGCAGGTGCCCGAAAATGTATATTGGGGCGCGCAAACGCAGCGCAGCATTGAGAATTTTAAGATTGCGCAGGACATCAATAAGATGCCGGAAGAAATCATCAAAGCATTTGCTTATTTGAAAAAAGCCGCCGCATTAACCAACGAAGAACTGGGCGTTTTGCCAAAAGAAAAAGCAGATTTGATTGGTGAGGTGTGCGATGAAATTTTGAATAATAAATTAAAAGATCAGTTTCCGCTTGTGGTATGGCAAACCGGCAGCGGTACGCAGAGCAATATGAACGCAAATGAAGTGATCGCCTATCGCGCGCATGTAATTCACGGCGGGCAGTTAACCGATAAAGAAAAATTTATACATCCCAATGATGACGTGAATAAATCACAGTCGAGCAACGACACGTTTCCTACCGCCATGCACATTGCGGCATATAAAATTTTGATGGAAACCACGTTGCCAGGCATCGAAAAGTTGCGCGATACATTAGCTGAAAAAAGCAAGGCTTTTATGAATGTGGTGAAAATTGGCCGTACGCATTTTATGGACGCCACGCCGCTAACATTGGGGCAGGAATTCAGCGGTTATGTATCGCAGTTAAATCATGGCATCAAAGCGATAAAAAATACGTTGCCGCATGTGAGCGAGCTGGCGCTCGGCGGTACCGCCGTTGGCACAGGAATTAATACGCCAAAGGGTTACAGCGAACTCGTGGCAAAACATATTGCGCAGCTAACCGGGCTGCCGTTTGTTACCGCGGAAAATAAATTTGAAGCCTTAGCTGCTCACGATGCCATTGTGGAAGCGCATGGCGCATTAAAAACGGTTGCGGTCAGTTTAATGAAAATAGCAAACGACATCCGCATGTTGTCGAGCGGTCCGCGCAGCGGCATCGGCGAAATTTTTATACCGGATAATGAACCCGGTTCTTCCATCATGCCGGGCAAAGTGAATCCAACGCAATGCGAAGCATTAACCATGATTTCCGCTCAGGTTATGGGCAATGATGTAGCCATCAATATCGGCGGCGCAACGGGACATTTTGAATTAAATGTATTTAAACCGGTGATCATCTATAATTTTCTACATAGTGCAAGGCTTATTGGAGAAGGCTGCGTTTCTTTCTCTGATAAATGCGTTGCGGGAATTGAACCGATTGAAGCCAATATCAACAAACACGTGCAAAACAGCCTGATGCTGGTAACGGCCTTAAACACAAAAATCGGCTACTATAAAGCGGCTGAAATTGCGCAGAAAGCTCATAAAGAAAATACCACCTTAAAAGAGATGGCGGTGCGGCTTGGCTATCTTACACCCGAACAGTTTGACGAATGGGTAAAACCTGCTGGCATGGTTGGTGAAATTAAATAAGCGAAAAGGCAATTTTATCGTCGGTAAAGCGTTTCATTATGATTGAAATTAGTAGTTGCAATTTTAAATCAGTTCCTATGAAACGATTATTGGCATTCGGTTTTTTTCTCAGCCTGGCGCTTGTTTTATTTTCCTGCCAGAAAGAACTAAGCCAGGAATCAAACCTCAACAATGCAAGTTTCAGCCTGCACGACGATTCTACAAAAGCCTGCTACGACATAACGGTGAATGGCACATATTACAACGGTGTTTCTGCAGCGCAGGATACCAATTTTATTACGGTTACTGTAAACGTAAAGTCAACCGGAAACTATAACATCACCACTGATTCGTTGCATGGATTTTACTTTTCTGCATCTGGTTTCTTCAGCAAAACCGGTTTTGATACCCTAATTTTAAAAGCCAAAGGAACACCCATTCTTCCACAACTGACCGATTTTGTAATTGCGGTTGATTCATTGGGAAATTGCGGTTTTACCGTTGATGTTCAGGACAGTACCGGTACAGGTTTGGGTAATGACGGCAACACCGGCGGAGGCGAACCGGAAATTGATACCAGTTATGTGGATGCTAATCCGGCAAACGACAGCACCTGGCATTTTACCGATTCGATCAGTGGTTTATCTTACTCCGGCAAGCTGCCAGCGGGTCTCACAACCATACAGGACGATAACGGTACGATGTATCTTGAACTAAGCGGTTTTAGCGATGACCTGACTCAGTTTTTTGGTTTTGATATTGATCTCCCGGCTGCTGGTATCACACCGGGTGTTTATCCGATCAGCGATAATGAAAATAATTTTCTTGCTTTAACCAATATAAGCAGCGAAGATGATGTGTATTACTCAGATAATGTTGTGGCTGCCGCGGGTACAAGTTATTCTTATATTACAATTACCGGTTACGATGCCGCAACCAAACATATCACCGGTTCCTTTCATTGCTGGGCAACCGATGCTGACAACAACCCTGCATTGCTCAAAGGTTCTTTTAATGCTTATCTTCCCTAATAAGGATATTCAAATTATGCGAATCAAGGGTTAGAATGCGGACAGTATCATCAAAGCGGCAGCGAGTTTTCCATACAGGTGTAATCTAAGTCCGTTTGAAGACCTCACCTTAGAGGCGTTTTGAATTTGAGTGAGTTCATTAATCCAGTTAAATAATGATTCTATTGGTTGCCTCAGGGTTGCCACTGCTTTGTTGAAAAGGTCGTTGAACGCCTGTTCTCTTTGTTTGAAAAGAGCTTCCCATCCTTTTTTATCTTTTAATGGTGTCAGCAACAGGCTGTTGTTTGTAAGCATCTGTTTTGATAATATTGTATCAGCATAGGCTTTATCTAAAATGCAATGGTCAGCCACTGTTTTTTCCAGCGTGTTTCTGAGTGCTGCCAGATCATGAACGCTTGCCGGCGTCACCTCCACATATTGCGGAAAAGGGATGGTGCCGGGTCTTTTCAATCCGAGCATATGCACTTTTACACCATAGTAATGCAGCTTTTTAGTTGCACAAAAACCTTTAGCGGTAAGTTCTGTAGCTACTTTTCCCGTCCGTTTATGAGAGCAGGTGATAACAGGAAAGGAATCGCCCAGCAACACCTTCAACTGATCGTTACAAACAGGCAGGCTGTCAAAAAACTCAATCATCAACACACAAAATGCATCACAGAGCCTGTTCAGTCTTGCATTAAAGGACTGATAAGAAGGAAGAGTGGGAAACCAACTGTGCCAATGGTTTTTAATATGATTATACATTGATTTTATTTTATATTTCTCTTCATAAGCTACACAAAACAGATAAATGGTCATTAACTCTTCATCTGTAATCATTTCAGCAGGCTGGCTGTTGTTACTAAAGCGCTGCACTTCCCAATATAATTGCTCCTTATATTTGCCGCAGACGTGAAAGTAGATTTTAATTAGGTTGTTTATTAGCATAAATACCTAACGAATCTCCTTCACGTCTATTCTTTACTAACCTAACTAACCCTTGATTCGCATAAATTATAAAGAAAAGCGGTTTGCAACAAGCAGCCGCTTTTTTTATACATTCAATTCTCCGATCAGAAACACACTTCCGCAAACAACTATCAGATCTTCACTGTTAGCGTGTGTCAAAACATTTTGTAACGCAGCATTTACATCAGCGAATATTTTTCCGTGTAATCCAATACCGGCGGCTATAGCAGCCATGTCAGATTCCGGTAAAGCCCTTGGCGTTTGCGGTTTGGTGAAATAAAAATTCGCCGTTTTTGGCAAATGCCGCAGAGCGCCGGCAACGTCTTTGTCTTTAACCATCCCGATTATCAGATAAAGCGATTGATAGGTTGATAATTCTAATTGCTCAGCCACCTGCTTCATGCCATCGGCATTGTGCGCCACATCTACAATCACAACCGGTTTCTCACGAATTATTTCCCAGCGCCCGCGCAAACCGGTCATTTTTTTTACCTGATGCAAGGCTTCTTTTATTTGTGGCGATGAAATATGATAACCGACAGATTGCAGATAACGAACCGCCTCTAAAACGGTTATTATATTTTTTGTTTGATAAATGCCGGACAAATCAGACTCATACGTCTCGCGGTTGTCTGTCTTTGTTTCAGCTACGGTTATGGTAAGCTTTTGAGGTTCGTATTCAAAATCGGATACATAATAATTCTGTTGCGCAGGCAATAAAGGCGAAGCTTTTTCATCCGCCGTTTTTATAAATACCGGCTCAGTTTCAGGCAGCAGTTCGCCAATTACAACCGGAATATGCGGCTTTATGATGCCCGCTTTTTCAAAGGCAATTTTCTCAAGTGTATCGCCCAGAATCTGTGTATGCTCTAACCCGATATTGGTAATGATACTAAGTACCGGCGTTATGATATTGGTGCTGTCCAAACGTCCGCCCAATCCGGTTTCTATAACGGCGATGTCAACATTTTCTTTGGCAAAATAATCGAATGCCATTGCCACCGCAATCTCAAAAAAAGATGGCTCAATGTCTTCTATCAGCGGTTGTATTTTCTTTGTAAAATCAACAACAAACTGTTGCGTGCAAAGCGCACCGTTTACTTTAATCCGTTCTCTGAAATCAATTAAATGAGGCGATGTATAAAGACCCGTTTTGTATCCTGCCGTTTGCAATATGGCAGCCAGCATGTGGCTTACCGAACCTTTGCCGTTTGTGCCTGCAACATGAATTGTTTTGAAGGTATTTTGCGGATTGTCTAAAAATTTGCAAAGACGAATGGTATTAGTTAAATCGGCTTTAATGGCATCGGCGCCAAGCCGGCTGAACAACGGCAGTTTTTCGTATAAATAAGCGATGGTTTCCTGGTAATTCATAACGCCTGCAAAGATGCTAAATCAAATTTATCCGCGCAGCCTGAAATCGAATACGATGGTTCCCGTCTGCTCATCGGCTTTTCCGGCATTAAGTTTTAACTGCTTCGCTTTCGATAAAGCAATACTCCTGATGTTTTGATTGGTGGTTGTAGTTCCGCTTAGATTGATGGACGTTTTAATAACGCTGCCGGCTGCATTTACGGTTATGTCAACCGCGACTTTTGCATTTTGATTAAATTCATCGGTAAACTGAGGTGTATAAATAAATCGTCTGCCGCTCAGTCCGCTCCTGATGCTTACGCCACCTTTGCTTGTGCCGCCGTTTCCGGTATAGCTGTCGGAGGCAGGATTGCCATTGGGTTTGCCCTGATCTCCGTTGCCACCGGCGATTCCCTGGTTTTTTACGCCGTTATAACTGTCGGCGCCATTTCCGCCCGCACTATTTTGGGTAGCTCCGCCTTTATAAATGGCTTTAGGTTTGGGAGGCGCGGGTTTCGCCACAACTTCCTGCTCTTTTTGTTTGGGTTTTGCTTTTGGCAAAACGGCGGCAGGCTTGGGTTCTGTTTTCGGCTTTGGCGAAGTATGAATCTCCGGCGCATCTTTTTCATCGTTGTCTGCCACTTCTTTGTTTTCTTCGGTTTCAACCTGCGAGGCCACCGCTTTCGGAGGTTGCACATCCGTTTCTTCGGCTTTCGCCATTTCGCCGGGTATCTGTGGCGCAACATCGCCAAAACCGGCATCCGCATTTCCCAGATTCACTTCTATGCCATTGTCTTCCAAAGGCGGCGGTGTTTGCGGAGCCGTCCAGCTTATCAGAAACATCAGTAACAACAACACAAGACAAACTGTAAGCGTAATGCCAAGCGCTGTCAGATTTTTGTTTCTCTCAAATTGTTGTTCTGTGTAAGAGTGGTTCATAACGATAAAATTAACTGTCAGCGTTAACGGATGCTGTTATAATGATGTCAACTATTTTTCCGGTTTTTTATTGTGTGGGATTTTTGGTTGATGCAAAGAAGTTACTTCATCAATGAAAACGAAATTTCAGTTATGAATAAATAATCACTGGTTACTAAACCATAAGCTGAGCCAACTATCGGAATCGAACCGACGACCCTTTCATTACGAATGAAATGCTCTGCCATCTGAGCTAAGTTGGCAATAAAAAGTAAAGATAAAACGCCTTCATACATGTTACACTTCTTTGTAAATATTATTTAAATACAACTATTTAATTTCGTTTGCTATATCTTTTTGCAATCAAATTATTTTCTAATGAAATTAGAGGTAATGAAAATCAAATGAACAAATCTTCAAAAGATTGATTCATTTATCAATATTATTTCACAACTTGTCGTCACAAAAATTTACGATTGCTTTCACAATGAATTGCCAGCGCCAAAAAATTACAATATGAGAAAATTTTTCCGTTTCGTCAGTTTGCTTGTCTGCATCATTTTTTTTACTTCGTTATCGGCACAGGTAACGATACAAAATTTATTGACGGAAAACAGAACAAACCCGGTTGGGTTAGACGTAGAAATACCGCGTTTTAGCTGGCAACTTACAAGCGATAAAAGAAACACAATGCAAACCGCCTGCGAAATAAAAGTTTGGAAAGACGGTAAAAATGCAATGTGGAACAGTGGTAAAATAATGAGCGATTCTTCTGTTCACGTTTCTTACAAAGGTGCGGCGCTGCAAAGCGATACAAAATATTTCTGGCAGGTGCGTATTTGGGATAATAACAACAAAGCTTCTGCGTGGAGCGAGCCTGTTTTTTTTCAAACGGCATTGTTGCATACAAACGACTGGCAGGCAAAGTGGATTGAACCGGGCTTTACGGAAGATTCAACCCGACCAAGCCCGATGTTTCGCAAAGAATTTGCATCTGATAAAAAGATTACATCAGCCACGGCTTATATTACAGCGCACGGATTGTATGAAGCACAACTCAATGGCAAACGCATTGGCGACGCGTATTTAACGCCCGGCTGGACGTCATATCACAACAGGCTTCAGTATCAGACTATTGATGTAACCAATCTCATAAAACAAGGTAACAACGCAATCGGCGTTACGCTTGGCAATGGCTGGTATCGTGGCGTTATCGGGTTTTCAAACAATATAAATATTTATGGTAAAGACATCGCTTTATTGTTACAAATCAATATTACTTACGGCGATGGTTCAACAAAAATTATTACAACAGACGACACATGGAAATCTTCTGCCGGCGCCATTCGCTATGCTGAAATTTATAACGGCGAAACCATTGATGCAAGACAAGAAAAAAAAGATTGGCCGTTACCTGGTTACGATGATAAAAACTGGAGCGGTGTAGCCGTTGATACATTCGGTTATGATAACCTGATTGCTACTTATAACGAACCGGTGCGCAGGCACGAAACGTTTACACCAAAGCAAATCATTACCACGCCGAAAGGAGAAAAAGTGATTGATTTTGGTCAGAACCTGGTTGGTTGGGTTGCGTTAAAAGTAAAAGGCAATGCAGGCGATACCATCCGGGTATCTCATGCGGAAGTATTAGACAAAAAAGGCGATTTTTATACCGCCAATCTTCGCGAAGCAAAGGCGCAGGATGTATATATTTTAAAAGGAAGTGAGGAAGAGACATTCGAGCCGCACTTCACCTGGCATGGCTTTCAGTTTATAAAAGTAGAAGGTTACCGTGGTGAATTGAATCCAAAAAATTTTACCGCCGTCGCTTTGTATTCCGACATGAAGCCAACCGGAACTTTTTCTACTGACAATGCGTTAATCAATCAGCTTCAGCACAACATTGAATGGGGACAAAAAGGCAATTTTCTTGACGTGCCAACAGATTGCCCGCAGCGCGATGAGCGCCTGGGCTGGACGGGCGATGCGCAGGTGTTTTCGCGCACGGCTTCCTTTAATATGAACGTCAACGATTTTTTTGCCAAATGGCTCAAAGACGTTGCGGCAGATCAGCACAACGGATCGGTGCCCTTTGTTATCCCGAATGTATTGGGCGAAAATGCAGGCGGCTCAACCGGCTGGGCTGATGTAAGCACCATCATTCCCTGGAATATGTATCTTGCCTATGGCGATAAAAATATCTTACAAAATCAGTACGGCAGCATGAAAGCATGGGTTGATTACATGACAGAAAAAAGCGAAAATGATTTATGGCAAACCGGCTTTCACTTTGGCGACTGGCTGTTTTACCGTCCCGAAGACGACAATGACGGCCGCGCTGCGGTTACGGATAAATATCTGATTGCGCAATGCTTTTATGCTCATTCCACGCAACTGCTTATCAACGCCGCTCATGTACTGGGAAACAACAAAGACGAAGCGGATTATACTGCCTTATTAAAAAAAATAAAACAGGCGTTTGCCCGCGAATACATGACACCGAACGGACGTCTGGTTTCAGGCACGCAAACCGCTTATGTGCTGGCATTGCAGTTTGATATGCTTCCCGATCCGCTTCGGGCGCAGGCTGCAGAACGGCTGGCAGAAAATGTAAAAAGCTACAACAATCATTTAACCACCGGTTTTCTCGGCACGCCGTATTTGTGCCATGTTCTTACGCGCTTTGGATACGATACCATCGCCTATAAATTACTGCTTCAGGAAACTTATCCTTCGTGGCTTTACCCGGTAACGATGGGCGCTACAACCATCTGGGAAAGATGGGACGGCATTAAGCCCGACAGCACGTTCGAAGTGCCGTCTATGAACTCGTACAATCATTATTCGTACGGCGCCATCGGAGATTGGATGTACCGTGTTATGACCGGGCTTGACACGTATGAAGACGGCGTTGGATACAAGCACATAAAAGTGCAGCCGCACATCAGCGACAGCTTTACAACGGCATCGGCAAGTTTGCAAACCTATTATGGCAAGCTTAGCAATACCTGGCGAAGAGATACCACCAATCATAAGCTGATGATGGATGTTGACATTCCGGCAAATACAACGGCAACCATTTATGTTCCGGTTTCTGACGATGAAGAAATTAAAGAAAGCGGAAAAGAATTATCAAACATAACCGATATAAAAAACAGCGGCATCAAAAACGGTTATGCTGAGTTGCAGGTTGGTTCGGGCAGTTATCATTTTTCGGTTGAAAAAGCGAAAGAACAGAATGTGAAAAAAGATAAGTAGCGATTGTTTTCTTTATTAAATAAAATAATTTTTCAACCATTTATTTTTCATCAGGCAAGCAATGTAAAAGGGCAAAAGACATCTTTTGATATTGAAAATTCCATTTACATAAAAACATTTATAAACACAAAATCAATCAGTATGAAAAACAGAAGAGAGTTTATTAAGGTATCCGGCACAGCCGCATTGGGCACACTGCTGTTTTCAAGCGCGCAAGCCTTTGGTTTGCAGAAAAGTCATGCAGTCGGCCTGCAGTTATTTACATTTTTTAATGAAATAGACAACGACGTAGAAGGAACGCTAAAAAAGATTGCCGCCATCGGTTATACCGAAATTGAATCGGCTTTTAGCAAAAAAGGCGGCTATTACGGGATGAAGCCAAAAGAGTTTGCCGGCATGCTTACAAACCTTGGCTTGTCATGGCAGTCGCACCATGTGTTAGGCGCGCCTTTTAAGCTGCCGCCGGGTGCTAAAATGCCGGTTGATAAAGAAGGAAAACCACTTTCGCTGCCTTCAAAAATGCAAAACCTAAGAGACGATATGCAGCAAATTATAGATGAAGTGGCAGAAGGCGGCGTGCCATATCTGGTTTGCGCCAATATACCATTGTCGTCAGCGGAGGAAATAACACAGTCGTTGGATACATTGAACAAAACGGCGGAAGCGGCGACAAAAGCAGGGCTTACGTTTTGTTATCACAATCATGATGCAGAGTTTAATAAGGTTGACGGGCAGGTAATTTACGACAGGCTGCTGGCAGAAACAGATCCGGCTAAAATGCTGATGGAGCTTGACTTGTGCTGGTCAGTAAAAGCAGGCGTTGACCCGGTTGAATTATTTGCCAAACACCCCGGCCGCTTTCCGTTATGGCATGTAAAAGATTTAGACAAAAACAAAGAAGGTCCTGCGCCTGTGGGAACGGGAATCATTGATTTTAAACGAATTTTTGCTAATGCAAATACGGCAGGCATGAAGCATTTTTTTGTTGAGCACGATATGCCTGCCGATGCGCTTGCCAGCATTACAACAAGCTATAACAACATCGAAAAAATATTACAGGCATAAGCAACTTTGATGGTGCTCATACAATCAATCGTTTGTTTGCATTTTTAAATGAAACAAATAAAAAGAATAAACGAAATATGACGATTTATTAAACGTTGTACCTGCATTGTAATGTTGTGATGTTATTATTTGTATAATGACAGAAAGTAAAAATTTAAAAAAGCTTTCATCATACTTTTTTTAACGCTGCCGGTAATATTTTTTTGAATGAAAATATTGGTTATTGAAGATGAAAAAGAATTGTCGCGCAGCATTTGCAGCTACTTAACCAGCGAGCAATTTGTTTGTGAAGCGGCTTATGGTTTCGACAAGGCGTTAGAAAAAATATCGCTGTACGATTATGCCTGCGTTATACTTGACATTACCTTACCGGGCGGCAGCGGGCTTGAGATTTTAAAAGAACTGAAAGCCAATCAAAAAGCAGATGGCGTTATCATCATTTCGGCCAAAAATTCAATTGACGATAAGGTGTTCGGCTTAAAATCCGGCGCGGACGACTATCTGGTTAAGCCGTTTCATTTGTCCGAACTGGGCGCACGTGTAGATGCCATCATACGCCGAAAATTATTTGGTGGCAGTCATATTATTCAGTTCGATGAATTGGAAATCCGCCTTTCCGAAAAACAAATTTATGCCTTTGGGCAAAGTCTTGATTTTACAAAAAAAGAATACGATCTGCTTGTCTATTTCGTTAGCAATAAAAATAAAGTCATCAGCAAATCGGCCATTGCAGAACATTTATCGGGCGATGATATGGACATGGCAGACAACTACGATTTTCTTTACACCCACATTAAAAACTTGCGCAAAAAGCTATTGGTAGCCGGTTGTCCCGATTATATAAAATCGGTGTATGGCATGGGTTATAAGCTTACCATTCCTGTCTGAACAAGTACACATCATGAAGCTGTTCACCAAATACAATCGCATCAATCTGTTGTCAACGGTCGTTATCTTTCTGCTGGCAAGCATTGCCTTTTCTTTTTTGATCCGCTATATTGTCATCAGCCGCATTGATGACGATTTGAAGATTGAAAGAAACGAGATACTTTCTTATGCCGGCAAATACGGCGTGTTGCCTTCCATTATTGAAGTGCACGATCAATACACCACGTATCAGTTGGTAAACCGTTTGCCTGCGCAAAAAAGCAAGATCGTTACAAAAAAAATGTATGATCCGTCTGATAAAGAAACGGAACTGGAAAGGGTAATTATATTTGGCGCAACGGTTAACAGAAAGCAATATCTGGTAACGGTTAGCAAATCACTCGAAGACACCGATGATCTGATACAATCTATCATTCTGATTACTGTTGTTACCATTGTTCTTATTCTGACAACTTCTTTTTTTATCAACCGGCTGGTGCTGCAAAAATTGTGGCAGCCGTTTTATACAACGCTGCAAAACATCGAAACGTTTCAGCTTGCAAACACAGAATCCATCATACTTGCAGACAGCCATATAGATGAATTTAAGCTGCTGAATGCAACGCTTGCGCAAACTATCAGCAAAGCGAAGCAGGATTATCTTGCATTGAAAGAGTTTACGGAAAACGCAGCTCATGAAATGCAAACGCCGCTGGCTGTCATTCGCTCCAAATTAGATTTATTGATTCAAAACGAAGACCTGACCGAACAGCAAAGCCAGACATTGCAGGGCGCTTTCGAAGCTATTACAAGCTTTAAAAAATTAAACCAGTCGCTGCTGTTGCTGGCTAAAATTGAGAACCGGCAATTTGCTGAAAAAACGACGCTCGATATGGCAGATTTAATCAGGCAAAAACAAAGTCAGTTTTGCGAACAATGGAATGCGAAACACATTGTCGTTGAAACAAAAACAACAACATGTTATATAAATGCAAACGCACAACTGATTGATATTTTACTCAATAATCTTCTCAGCAATGCCACTAAGCACAATTATGCAAATGGCTTTATCAGAATCGGGCTTCAGTCTTCGCAATTGCGCATCACCAATAGCGGCAAGGCAACGGAGTTAAACGAACGCATAATCTTCAACCGGTTTTATAAAGGCGATGCGGTTGCCGGAAGTCATGGATTGGGCTTGTCTATTGTAAAGCAAATCTGTGATGTTTCGGGATACGCATATCACTATCATTTCGATCTTCCCGATACACATTCATTTATCATCGGCTGGCATTAAAAGAATGTTTGCTTTCATCAGAAAACTCATTTTATTTACCCAAAAAGCAAATCATGATTGCACTGTAATGCCCGTTATTAACCTGCGGAAGAAAAGAAATTTTCTTTGCTGCAATCGTGTACAAACCGTTCACGGCTTTTACGCTTGCAAAGCCAATGGCAGCGCCGCCAAGCACATCGGAAGCCCAATGCGCATTGTTGTAAATGCGGCACAAACCAATGAGGGCGGCAGCAGAATAAGCCACCGGCGGCACCCAGTCGGAATTTTTATAAACGGTGGCGAAAGCGGTAGCCGTAGCAAAAGCATTGGATGTATGCGACGATATAAAGGAAGTATTTTTTTTGGGTCCGCCACGCCAGTCAAATGTATGGTCCGCATCGCCGGTATTGGGGCGATGCCGCTGAAAGGTAATCTTGATTTCATTCGTTATCAGATCGTTTATCACATGCCCGCCTGCTAATAAAATGGCGGTTTTTTGCAGTTGCTTATCTTTTGTGATGATTGATGTAACAGCCGTTGCCGTTGTAATAATAATGCTGGATGATCCTAAGCCTGCATATTCAATGGTGCGTGCAAAAGAAGACAACACATGATTTTGATTCGCCTGCGCAAAATGCTGTATATCGTCGTCAAAAAAACGATAGGTAACAAAAGTAAAACCTGCGTAACCTGTAGCTAAGGCGATGGTTTGTAACGTGTGATCTGCAGATGGTTTCGTTATTGCTGTGTCTGTATCTGCAATCGGGCTTACCGTATCTTTAGCAGGTAAGGCGTAGGTTGAGAGCTTTACAAAAAGAAATAAAAAACTGAGAAAAGCTTTCATAGCAGAATAAAAATGCAACAATAAAGAAGCATTCTGTTTGGATTCTGAAGTTTTGATGCCGGCGGATTATCACTTGCAACAGGCCGTTGCTTTTTAAAAACCGGTTTTCAATTATTATCTTCAGCTTTGACACAGAATTATTTTCTTTTTTTGTTTACAAACAAGCAGCAGACATTTACCCGGCATTATATTTATGATGAATAGAAGCAAAACGAATTTGTTTTTCAATCTTCGGGCAATCTGCCTCATTTCAGGGCTTTTATCAGCCTGCTTTTTACCAACGCAACAGCTTTGCGCACAAACACAATCGCTTGATTATTTTATAAACATTGCCATACAAAAAAGTCCTCTTTTAAAAGAAAATAGTAACAATATTATACTTAACCGGATAGACAGCCTGCGCATCATTGCAGGTTATCAGCCGCAGGTAAACGGCATCAGCACAAATTATTATGCGCCCACCATAAAAGGGTACGGTTATGATGAAATAATTACCAATCTGCGCAATTTTAATGAGCAAATCAGCGCATCAAAGCTTTTGGTCAGCAAAAGAAACCTGCGCATACAATTCAATGGCATTGAGCTTCTCAACGATTCGCTGCAGATTGCGGGCGCCATAACCGAACAGGATTTAAAACGCACCATAACTGCCGCTTATCTCGCCGCTTACGGAAGCTGGCGGCAGTATTCGTTTTACGGAGAAGTTTATAATTTATTATCGAAAGAAGATACCATTTTAAAAAAGCTTACGCAGGCAGGCGTTTACCGCCAAACCGATTATCTTACGTTTCTGGTAACGCTGCAGCAGCAGCATCTCGTTATTACGCAATCGCTCATACAATATAAAAATGATTTTGCTACGCTTAATTATTTAAGTGGTTTGTTTGATACTACATTAACGCCGCTCGACTCGCCGCGCATCGAATTGGCGCAATTATCTGAAATGAACGGCTCCATATTTTACAGGAAGTTTAGTATAGACAGTTTGATTTTACAAAATGCAGGCAAACAGATTGATTTGTATTATAAGCCCAAGGTGAATTTACTGGCAGACGGTGGCTACGTTTCTTCCTTAATTTATACGCCGTATAAAAATTTCGGTGCGAGTGTCGGAGTTAATATTGCCGTGCCCATTTACGATGGCAAACAAAGAAAACTACAGCACCGAAGGCTTGATATATTGGAACGAACCAGACTTGGCTACCGCGATTTTTTTGCCACACAATACCATCAGCAGATTGCGCAGCTTACGCAGCAACTGAATCTTACCAAAGAACTGATTAATGAAACCAACGAGCAATTGAAATACGTGAAAACGCTGATACTGGCAAACCGGAAGCTACTGGCAACCGGCGATGTGCGCATTGCAGATTATGTAATTGCCATCAACAATTACCTGAATGCGCAGAATGTGGTTACGCAAAACCTGGTAAGCCAGTATCAGATTATTACCCAAATCAATTATTGGAACAGACGATGAGGCAATTTTTTTATATACTGATTTTGGCAGGCTGGGTTTTGCAATCGTGCGGCAACAATACAGCCGGTGGCGGGGAAGATGTATCGCCGGAAGATGCGGTAACACCGGTAACCATTACGCATCCCGCACGCGATAACATGAGCGAAACGGTGGAGGTGAATGCGGTTTCATCTTTTTTATTAAAAACGTATGTAAAATCGAATGCCAACGGCTATCTGCAGTCTGCCAACATACGCATTGGCGAGTTTGTAAAAAAAGGGCAAACGCTGTTTACCGTCAAAACAAAAGAAGCCGAAGCGCTTGGCAGCACGATTAATGATCTTGACACCTCGCTTCATTTTGAAGGAGTGATAACAATAAAATCGCCCGGCAGCGGCTACATTACGCAGCTTACTTATACGGCGGGCAATTACGTGCAGGACGGCGAACAGCTTGCCGAAATAACCGATAAAACCAGCTTTGTTTTTTTGCTCGATCTGCCTTATGAGTTAAAGCCTTATCTGTCTTTGAATCAAACACTGCAACTGCATCTTCCCGACAGTACGGAACTTAGCGGTTATGTGCAATCGGCTTTGCCAACGCTCGATTCGGCTACGCAAACGCAACGGTTTATCATTCGGGTAAAAACCGGCAAGCTGATACCGGAAAACCTCATTGCCAAAGTAAGTCTGGTAAAAACGCAAAGACTGAACGTAATGTCTTTGCCAAAAGCCGCCGTATTAAGCGACGAAGAGCAAAGTAGTTTTTGGATAATGAAACTTGTCAGCGACAGCGTGGCGGTAAAGATTCCGGTAAAAAAAGGACTGGAAACAAACAGCGATATTGAAATTGTATCGCCACCTTTAAACGATTCGGATCGTATTGTTCTGACGGGAAATTACGGACTGAATGATACGGCGAATATTATTATTGAGAAAAAATAACAGGTTTTAAAAAAGTTTTGTCTGGTGTGTTTGGCCGACAATAAAAACAAATGAATGCGCAATTTCTTTATCACCTATAAAAATCCGGTAACGGTACTGATCGTTATCATTCTTTTGGGAGGCGCATTTGCATATAGTAAAATGCAAACGGCATTGTTTCCCGAAATTACATTTCCCAAAATAAAAATCATCGCCGATGCCGGTCAGCAGCCGGTAAACAAAATGATGATTACAGTAACGCGCCCGATGGAAGCTGTCATCAAGCAAATACCCGATTTGCAAACCATCCGCAGCACCACCAGCCGCGGCAGTTGCGAGCTGTCGGCTTTTTTAAACTGGGATGCGGATGTAAACCTGGCACAGCAGCGCATTGAATCGAAAATCAGCGAAGTTAGAAATACCCTGCCTGCCGGTATCAACATTACCGTCGAACGAATGAATCCTGCCATTCTGCCGGTCATCGGCTATTCGCTGGAAACGCACAGCCGCACACCGATAGACATGAAGCTGCTGGCTTTATATACCATCCGTCCTTATTTATCCCGTGTGCAGGGCGTGGCTGATGTGCGCGTCATCGGCGGTAAAACCAAAGAATACGAATTGCTGCTCAATCAGCAAAAAATGAATACGCTCGGCATTACGCCTGATGCCGTCAATACTTCGCTGAGCCAGAATAATTTTATACAATCGAACGGCTATCTGAATGATTACCGGTTGATGTATTTAACCATTACCGATGCATCGGTAAGTTCGCTTGCGCAATTGCAGAATCTGGTAATCAGCAACAATGGCAAGCGCATTGTTTTACTGAAAGACATAGCTGATGTGCAGATAAAAGAAGCAAAAGAGTATGTAAAAATCAACGCCAACGGCCGGCAGGGTTTGTTGCTTGCCGTTATTAAACAACCCAATGCCAACCTCATTGATCTGTCAAAACAAATGAAAGCTGAGGTGGCGAATCTGAAAAAAATATTGCCAAAAGATGTAACCATCAAGCCTTATTATGTGCAGGCCGATTTTGTAAACGACGCGGTAAAAAGCGTAACCGACAGCTTGTGGATCGGGCTGGCGCTTGCCCTCGTGGTGGCCGTTATATTTTTGCGGTCGTTAAAAGCCAGCAGCGTAATATTAATTACCATTCCGGTTACCTTGTTTCTTACACTGATTGTGTTGTATGCCACCGGGCAAACGCTGAATATTATGACGCTTGGCGCCATTGCGGCTGCCATTGGTTTGATAATAGATGATGCCATTGTGGTGGTAGAACAAATTCATCGTACGCACGAAGAAAACCCCGGTGAACCATCGTTGAAGCTGGTGCAGAAAGCGATTCAATATTTGTTTCCCGCCATGGTAAGCTCATCGCTGAGTACCATCGTTATCTTTCTGCCTTTTATATTAATGACCGGCGTGGCAGGCGCCTATTTTAAAGTAATGACCAACTCAATGATCGTTACTTTAATCTGTTCGTTTTTTGTAACGTGGCTGGCACTGCCGGTTATTTATCTGTTGTTGTCTAAAAACAAAGCGTCAGCAAAACAGAAGCAGGAAGCGCATTCCGTTCACCGGCAGAAATGGGTTGGCTTTTTTATTCATCGCTCTTACATCAGCTTCGTTTTTATGGCTTTGCTGATTGCCTCGGTCATTTTTATTTTTCCGCAACTGGAAACCGGCTTTTTACCCGAAATGGACGAAGGCAGCATTGTGCTTGATTACACTTCGCCCCCCGGCACTTCGCTGGCAGAAACCGACCGGATGCTGCAGGCGGTAGAAAAGCTGATTGTAAAAGTGCCCGAAGTGCAGGCATATTCAAGAAGAACAGGAACGCAGATGGGCTTTTTTATCACCGAACCAAACGACGGCGATTATTTAATTCAGTTAAAGAAAAACAGAAGCCGCTCAACCGATGAGGTCATCAGCGATATACGCCGGCAGATAGAAAGCTCGCAACCCGCGCTGCGCGTAGATTTCGGGCAGGTAATCGGCGATATGCTGGGCGATCTGATGACCTCTGTACAGCCGATAGAAATTAAGATTTTCGGAAGTAGCGAAACCACGCTTCACAATCTGGCAAGGCAGGTGGCGGATGTGGTGGAACACGTGCCCGGAACTGCCGATGTATTCGATGGCATTACGCTTACCGGCCCTTCGGTAACCGTTGAGCCGAACAATGTAAACCTTGCGCAGTATGGCATTACGCCGCTTAATCTTCAGTATCAGTTGCAGACTGCGCTGGAAGGCAATGTGGTAGGCAGCGTGTATGATAAAGAACAGCTCAGCGATATACGTATGCTGTATCCGGGCAACAGAACTTTTAGCCTGAACGACATTAGCCGGCTGCCCGTTTTTTTGCCAAACGGTCAGTTAAAACCCATTGGTTCGCTTGCCAGCGTTAAAGTAAACACCGGCGATGCGGAGATAGAGCGCGAAGACATGCAGAATATAGGTGTGGTTTCTGCGCGGTTGGATAACCGCGATCTGGGCAGCGCCATCAAAGACATTCAGCAACAGGTTACCGCCAAAATATCGTTGCCGCAGGGTTACAGCATCGTTTATGGCGGCGCCTATGCCGAACAGCAGCAATCGTTTCAGGAACTGCTGATTATTCTTGTTACGTCAAGCCTGCTTGTATTCGGCGTATTGTTGTTTATGTTTAAAGATTTTGGTACTTCGCTCATTATTTTACTTATTGCGGTGCTGGGAATTTCGGGCAGTTATCTGGCGCTTTTTTTTACCAACACGCCGCTGAATGTCGGCAGCTATACAGGACTGATTATGATTGTGGGCATCATTGCAGAGAATGCCATTTTTACCTTTCTTCAGTTCAACGAATCGTTTAATGAAACCGGCGATGCCGATAAGGCGGTTGTCTTCGCCATCTCTACGCGGCTACGCCCTAAATTAATGACAGCTTTGGGCGCCATCATTGCATTAATGCCGCTTGCGCTTGGAATAGGAACCGGTGCCGAGCTTCATCAGCCGCTTGCCATCGCAGTAATCGGCGGCTTTCTGGTTGCCCTGCCGTTGTTGTTAATTGTGCTGCCGACATTAATCAGATTGTTATATCGCAACAAAAAGCCCGTAACCGAAAAATTATAATTCTGAAAAAGGGAAAGAATGCGCTCTTCATAAAGTGTTTACTCCAACTTTTACACAGAATTGATGGATAGGTTTGCGTATAAAATATAACAATATGAAAAAGACAATGGTAGTGCTTACTTTATTTTTTGCCATCGGTTGCATGGCGCAAAACGTACCGTCGGCCGTAAAAAATTCATTTGCCAAAAATTTTGCTGGCATAACCGTAAAAAAATGGGATAAAGAAGACGAAAAATTTGAAGCCAATTTTACAAAAGACGGCAAAAGCATGTCGGCAACATTTACCGCCGATGGCAGTTTGGAAGAAACTGAAACCGATATAAAAATAACAGAGTTGCCTGCTGCGGTATTAAACTATATTAAAGCGAATTACAAGGGCGCAACAATTAAAGAAGCTGCCATAATTGAAAAACCGGGAAGCGAAAAGATGTTTGAAGCCGAAGTAAAAGGCAAAGATTTGTTGTTTAATGGCGCGGGCAAATTTTTACGGGAAGAAGAAGACTGATAAAGTGAAAACGGGATGACCGGAAATTACAAAGCTGCTTTTTTTATGGCGGCTACATTTTTACTGGCAGGCAATGCAGGCATGGCACAAAGCGTTAGCCCGGCCGATTCTCTTTACCGGCAAACGCATCCGGTTGTATTTCAGCCAAAGCCGGTTTCCGCCAAATCCTTTGTTGTTCCGGCACTTTTTATTGCCACCGGCGCTGTGGGTGTTTCGGGCGAATTTATTATCTCGAATCCTGAAATTAAAGAAGCGCGCGACGAGCATTTTAAAACGTTTCAGACAAGTGTAGACAATTATCTTCAGTTTGCGCCGCTGGCGGCAGGTTACGTTATGCTGATTAACAATCCGCAGCATAGTTTTTGGAAATATACCGAAAAAGTGTTGCTGACAGAAGTCATCGTAAACGGGTTGGTACAGCCGGCGAAACGACTGACTAAAGTATGGCGACCCGATAGCAGCAACCGGCATTCATTTCCTTCCGGTCATACCGCCGAGGCTTTTGCAGGCGCTACCATTTTTTGCGATGAATTTGCGCAGCACAATACTTGGCTTTATGTTTCGGCCTATGGCAGCGCTACGGCTGTCGGCGTATTGAGAATATTGAACAACCGGCACTGGTCAAGCGATGTGATTGCCGGCGCCGGCTTTGGAATTTTATCTGCCAAGCTGTCTGAATGGATTGTAGAACCGCACGGAAAAAAAAGACGTTCTTTATACACGGTTCCTTTATAAATATTATTTTATGCTTAGAATTACGGTTTCGTTTCTCTTTATCATTTTTCTCAGTCAGTGTTTACATGCGCAGTCATCCGGTCTTTCGGTAAAAAATACGTTTCATATACAAAGTGGTGGCGGATGGGATTATCTTCTTGCCGATACGGCATCAGACAGGCTATTTGTTTCGCATGGCACGCAGGTAAATATTCTTGATAAAAACACCGGTGATTCTTTGGGCGTTATTTCTAATACAACGGGTGTTCACGGCATCGCGCTCGTTCATTCGTTAAACAAAGGATATACCAGCAACGGCAGGCTGAACAACGTGTCGGTTTTTGACCTGAATACGCTGGAAATAAAATCGCAGATCGCCACCGGCGAGAACCCCGATGCTATTTTATATGATGATTTTTCTAAAAAAATAATTACATGTAACGGGAGAGGTAAAAATCTTACGGTTATTGATCCGCAAACGGATAGCGTGGTAATAACCATAGCGCTTACCGGCAAACCGGAAACCGCGGTAAGCGATGGTGCGGGAAAGATTTTTGTAAACAATGAAGACGAAAGTGAGATTGAAGTGGTTGACATGAATACTTACAAAGTGATACATAGCTGGCCGATTGCGCCCGGCGAAGCGCCTTCCGGGCTAAGCATAGATCGTAGCAGCGGGCGTTTGTTTGCCGGCTGCGACAACCGGTTGCTGATGGTGATAGATGCAACAAACGGCAAAGTGATAGCAAAACTTCCCATCGGCGATGGCTGCGACGGCACCGCGTTTGATCCGGCTTCAAAAACCATCTATTCATCCAACGGCGATGGCACGCTGACCATGATTAAGGAAACATCCGGCAACAAATATGAAGTGTTGCAGAACATAAAAACAAAGCGCGGCGCCCGAACATTATCGGTTGATACGAAAACGCATATCATTTATCTGCCAACGGCCGATTTTAGCGTTGCGCCAGGCAACGAACGCCCGCCCATGATTGCGGGTACTTTTCAGGTGCTGGTTGTAAAATAAATGCGGCATTTTATTCGCCCTGTATTTGCCAAACAAAGAATACTTTGCAACCGGCTTATGCAACATCAAACCGCAGAACGTAACAAGCAGCACATCTTTGTGATTCAGAAGGTTCAGCCCGCCTTACTGGGATTAATGGATGGCTCGGTTTCTACGCTGGCTCCTATTTTTGCCACGGCTGGTCTTACCGGTAAACCGCTTGAAGCATTTTATGTAGGACTTGCGGCTTCTCTCGGCGCGGGCATCAGCATGGGACTTGCCGAAGCATTATCTGACGACGGCACCGTAACCGGCAGAGGTAAGCCGGTAACGAGAGGCGCCATTACCGCAGCAGGCACCGCCATCGGCGGCATGCTTCATACGTTTCCTTTTTTGGTTTCCGATCTTAAAATGGCTTTGCACATCGCTTATTTTGTAGTGGTTGTCGAGTTGTTATTCATTGCATTCATCAGGTATCGCTTTATGAAAACACCGTTGGTAAAAACCATTCTTCAGGTGATTGTGGGCGGCGCCATTGTATTTGCCATCGGTTTGTGGCTGGGTAAATTAAACATTGAGCCATAAACTTTTATCTGCATCGCCGGATGCGTTTTGCGAAATACGCTTTGTTCAGGCAGAAAACGTCCACCGGCGAAAGACTAATTCAGATTTGTTTTCTTTTTTAATAATTTTTTTCACGATTATGCAATGATTTTTTATCGTTTGAACATTGCAATTTGTTTTATATTATAGTCATCAGCCGTTTTTCTTTGGTTGGCATATTTACTGATGATAAATAATTTATCCTTTATTTCGGATTATCTATGAAAACATTACGCACGCTGCATTACAGCGCATTTTTACTTTTCTTGTGCCTGGCAAATGGAACAAACGCGCAAGCTCAAATGGATGGCATGACCATGATGGTAACTACTTCCAAACCGCAACGGCCAATAACTGCTAAAAGCAACGAATCTACCAAAGAGCAACTTGCCTTTGCCCGTGCCGAAGGCGATTCGGTAGATAACTGCACCGCTTGGATAGCAACGCAGGCAGGTAGCGAAGGCGGGCAAATGCGCGCCGGTGAATACAAACTTACTTATGCCGTTACTGCGCCCGAAGGCTGGTACACCTACAATAACAATGAAAACCACTGGCAGCAACCCGATGAAAAAACCAATGCCCATTTCTGGCTGTTTGTGCAGGATGGCGCGGATGGACGAGTTGTGCCGCCGCTGAATATTGAAGTGGTTATACGCGATTCCGGTGGCGCGCTCATTGAGCAGAAATCGCTTCCGTATGCATGGATGCCTTTGGTAAATGGCTATGGCAACAATATCATGTTGCCGCATACGGGCGGTTATACTTTTGTTGTAAAAATAGATCCGCCAACCTACTGGCGCCACGACCCTTATAACGGCGACAGATTTACACAAACCACAACGGCCGTCTTACCCATAAACGTTTCAGATTTATCAAACCAGCCATTGCTGAGTAAACAGATGGAACAACAGCAAACTATGGCTGCCAAAGCCGGAGAAGCCTATTCAAATACGTTGCAGGCAATGTACAAACAGGCAAACGACGGAAGTGATACCATCAGCGGCGATTATTTTATGGCGTATGCCATTGAATATTCGGAAGGTTACTGGTATGTAAAAGACGACAAGCTCATTTACAAAACCGACAACGAAATGAGCGCAGAACACAATGGTCATGTAGAAGTATCGGTGCGTGATGCAAAGACCAAACGGTTTATGCACGATCTGAATGTAACCGCATCTTTATACGAGCCGGACGGCAGCAGAATCGGCACGCAAAAAGAAATGTTTATGTGGCATCCCTGGCTATATCATTATGGTAAAAACTGGCGTGTTCCCAAAGGAAAT
This sequence comes from Ilyomonas sp., assembly GCA_965219515.1. Taxonomy (GTDB): domain Bacteria; phylum Bacteroidota; class Bacteroidia; order Chitinophagales; family Chitinophagaceae; genus Ilyomonas. The sequence continues at coordinate 2,200,157 of OZ244776.1, read as the reverse complement.
ACCTATCGCCTTGCCGTGCACATAGACCCGCCGGCTTACCGCCGCTACGGGCAAACGACGGGCAACCAGTTTTCTCACCCGTTAGACATGACTTTTAATAATGTACTTATTAAAACCGGGCAGAAGTAATATGAAACATCATCTCAGAGCTTTGGTTATCGTTTTCTTCTGTTTGTCTGTTTTTTATAACGTAAAAGCGCAGGAAAATTTTTACCGCGTTTATCAGTTTGAAACACCTTACAAAGGGCACTTAGAAATTACCAACTGGACAAGCTATGTTGCCAAAAGCAGCGAATCGTATGATCATTTTGGTAAATCGCTTTCGCGAAATCAACTGCTTGCCACTTCCATCGAAGCTGAATATGGCGTTGGCGATCATTTTGTGTTAGCCGCGTATGCTGATTTTGACGATCCGAAGACCAGCCACTTAGATTATTCGCAGGCTAAAATTGAAGCCAGGTATAGGTTTAGCGAGCGGTTCGATCATTTTATCAATACTGCCTTATATGCCGAATATATTATTCCCAATCAGTCTTATTCCAATTCACAGGAAATAGAAGCCCGTTTAATTTTAGATAAAGACATCAACGATTTCAGGATTGCGGTAAACCCAACCGTTACCAAATATGTAAACGGCGACGAAGACCAAAGCTGGAAACCGGCAGTAAGTGCGGGTTTGTATTACAGAAGAATCAAATTGATTCAGCCCGGCATTGAGTTCTACGAAAACTTTACAGAAAAAGCTGCTTCGCTGTTTCCCACCATTGATCTTAATATTGGCGGCAGCATTATCTGGAATCTCGGTGCGGGTTTCCGGCTGAACGAACCGGCCGATAAACTGATTTTCAAAAGTATTTTGCAGGTAGATATTCAGGCCATTCGTCCATCGCGTTTTATGAGAAAAAAATACAGCACTCCTATTATGCAATAAATTTTTCGCTTTGTCATTCTGACTAACCAATATAACAGCGTGGAATAACAAGTTGAAGCACAATGTTTGCTTACTTGTCAGGCATAATAAAATGGTATGTCGAAACATGTTTCCACAATCGGTCTGTTGTTTTTGTCCAACACATTTATGACCATTGCCTGGTATGGTCACTTAAAATACTTCGCCAAAGACGGCGATCGTGCAAACACATCAGTTTGGATCATTATTTTAATCAGTTGGGGAATCGCTTTTTTTGAATATTGCTTTCAGGTTCCTGCCAACCGCATCGGCTCTTCCGAAACCGGCGGGCCGTTTTCGCTGGTTCAGTTAAAAGTGATACAGGAAGTGATTACGCTGATTGTCTTTACCATTTTTTCGCTTCTCACATTTAAAGATGTTCATCTGACCACCAATCATTTCATCGGATTTGCTTTGTTGGTGGCTGCCGTATATTTTATTTTTAAAGGATAAATTTCATTGCGCAATGAAAATGTACTGAGAAAGAATAAAAAGGTAAATCTTTTAATTTTAAAGTGTTTCGCTTTTTTCTGCCTCTTTTTTATTGCGGTTCTGTCATTCTTACCGGTAATGTAAAATAAAATGTACTTCCTTTTCTTTGCTTTTTTACATACAGGTTCGCATCTTCGCTGTTTTCAACCAAAGAAAGTTCCAGCATCTGCAAATATGCTTTGACAGTGATAAGCGGTGTTTTCATTTCATGGCTGGCGATGCTGATGAATTCGTCTTTTTGTTCTTCCTTTATTTTTTTCATCCAGCCTTTTTCCTGGTATTCACCTGTTCGGTAATATCATTAACAGAGAGCAGCATTATTTTTTCACCTGTTTGGGAAAGTTGTGCGAAATTTCTAAATTGTAGAAGTGAGAATTTTTGGAACGATGTCTTGCAGAAATTCACGAAGGCGTGGAATATTCCATTGTTTGTTTCCTATATCGTACAAAAGTACTCCTTCTGTTTTTTCTTCGGTAACACCCAGTTTTTTACAGATTGAATTATTGGCAGATTTTACCCGGAAATTTTTAGTAAGAACAATCATGGCATCGTGAACGGTGGCAACATTTCTCCACCTTCTTTTTCCTGAATTTGTCAAAACCCATTCGTCATTTTTCTTTTCTATTTATTTAAGTTTCTCAGATTGTGAAGTCAGGGTTTTACTTGTTATACCGGTTTCTTTTGAAAGTGTTGTTGCTGAAAAATATTTTTTGTCAAAGGAATTTGTCTTGGACGGAGTTTCGGTTTTGATTCCTTCATGGTCGCTGCCAGTTTAATGGAAAGAATTTCTTGCAGTTTGCTGCGGGGTTGTTCATTCTCTTGTTTAATATCAGCCGCCTTGCCGTAATAACAGAATTGCGCGAATAACCAATTACATGATAAGAAGACAGCTTTAGCATTGAAACTGAGACATTATCAAATGCAATTATTTATTTCTAAAGAATCCATGAAACTTTTGTCCAAATCCAACACCTGCCCAGAACTGAAAACCATTGCTACTAAAAAAAGGGCAGATAATGGCATGAACTACAAAATCGCTTCTGATTGAATTATAGCGATAGCCAACTGTAACATGTTCAATAAATGGATAAAAGCGGCTGGGTTCTTTCGATCCTAAAACTATTTCGGAGCCACCAATGAAAGTGGTTCCTGCGCCAAGTTCTAAAAAATGCTGACCGCTATCTTTTCCAACAAGATAATTCACCTCAACCGGAACGGTAACTGCCGAAGAAAAAAAGTCTGTAACAACTCCAATGCCTAATCGCCCGCCGAAACCGGTCAGTGTTTTAGTGAAGCGGGTATCGTAGTTGACAGATGCTATCAAGCCTGGCCCGCCGAGTTCAACATACATGCTTTTGCCAGCCGTTTGGGCTTTCAGATTTGCTGCTATTGTTATAAACAAACAATAGATAAGAAACTTCTTTTTCATAAGCAATCGTTTTAGAGAGATAAATTTACTCTTCAAATTCAACATTCCTGTATAAACTTTTCACTATAATCGAAAGCCCGATAGATTCAGTCAGAAAAGAATCATCGGGCTTATCGTAAGCGGTAAATAGCCATTCATTGTCCGATTGCCTTACATATTGTTCAATCAATATTTCAGTTGAAGAAATCATAATGTATTCTTTCAACGAAGGTATCTGGCGGTATAAATTGAATTTCGTTCCCCTGTCATATTCCTGTGTTGATTTGGAAAGTACTTCAATAATAACCGTAGGATTCAAAGCCGTATCGGTACGATTGTTATAACGCTCTATCGGGTCGCAAAAAATTGTCAAATCAGGATAAGTGAATAATGTGTTTGCATCAACATGAATGCGTAAATCGCTCGGAAAAATTTCGCAGGACTTGTCGCGAAGAAAACTACCTATTTCAATCAAAGAATTGCCAACAATACTATTCTGAGAAATAGATGCACCAGCCATCGCAAAAATTTCACCTTTATAGTATTCACTCTTTTGTAAGGCGGCTTCTTCTATCGCCAAATATTCTTCTATTGTTACAAACGATGTTGCCGTTGCCGTGTTCATAATTCGTGTTTTAATAAAAAAAGCGTTAAGTCGTTTAAAATTAAATATTTGACCTGAATAAATAAAAATGAATAAACACAAAAAGTAAAACGGAGTAATGTAAAACCTGCTGCCTGACCGTTCTGTTTGCTTTGTAGAAAAAGAGTTATTTGTTCACATTTATATTTTGCTATTCATCAGCGCCAAAAAATGTTATGACAGCATCGGCAAATTCTTTTGTTGCCACAGCCGCGCCATGATCGCCGGGAACTTCGGTAAATGTTGAATGTTTGAAAACAGCGGCTAAGCTGCGCGCATTGCCGTTATCTGAATCTTTATCGCCACATATCACCAATACCGGTTGCTTTACATTGGCTAATTTTTTTACGGGTGTTGAAGGCTGTTCTTTTTGCATGTAAGCCAGCGCCAACTGGTCTAATGTACTGTCTTGCTGAATGCGTTTTATTAAAGGCTCAAGCTCTTTCACCGTGTCGTTCGACAGCGCGCGGTAAAACATTTTTCGGCGTGGCCATTCGGGGTTTGTAAAATCGGTTCCCATGCCACCCATAACCGCTTTTTTAATTCTCTTGTCTAATACCAACAGCCTTGCCGTAATAATAGAGCCGCGCGAGTAGCCAACCACATGGTAAGAAGACAGCTTTAGCATTGTTGCAAGACCCATAATATCTTTTGCCTCGGCATCATTGGCATACGCTTCTGCTGTATGCGGCTTGTCAGATTTTCCGTTGCCGCGCATGTCTAATGTTATTACCATGAAGCCTGCCTCCTGCAGCGCTTTATAAACTGCGGTTCGTTTCCAATTTTCTCCGGTATTGATAAATCCGTGCACTAAGATAACCGGGAAGCCGGAGCCTGTTACATCGTAATGAATTTTCGTATTGTCAAAAGAAGTGTAATAATGCAGTGAATCGTTTTGTGCAAGTGAAACAAAGCCGGGCAGGCAGAAACAAAACAGGTAAAAAGCTATCATCAAATTTTTCATAATACAGAAACGATGTGGTTATAAACGTGGCGGATAATTTTTAAAAGTAATGATCTGTTTTCCCATTTAAAAATTTAGTTTTTCTCTTTACCGTAATTGAATTTGAAGTAATATGCGCATGTAAAAATTTGAAATGAACAGAAGACATTTTTTGCGTAATGGTTCGCTGGCAGGCGCAGCTTTATCAGTATCCTCAGTAAGTTCTTTGGCAAAAAACAATTCCGCTAAAAATGGTGAAACATCAGATGATTTTGACCTGAACGAAACAACCATTGATGCGCTGCAACAAGCTATGCAAAATGGCAAAATGTCTTCTGCAGATATAACCAATCTTTATTTAAAACGAATACAGGACATAGATAAAGACGGCTATGGATTAAACGCCGTGATTGAAATAAATCCGGATGCCGTAAGCATAGCGGAAGCGATGGATGCCGAAAGAAAAAACGGGAACGTCCGCAGCCGGTTGCATGGCATTCCGGTTCTGGTAAAAGATAACATCAATACCGGCGATCGGATGATGACAACGGCAGGCGCATTGGCTTTACAAGGCAATGTAGTAAAAGAGGATGCTTTTATTATAAAAAAGCTCCGGGAGGCAGGCGCGGTGCTGCTTGGTAAAACCAATCTCAGTGAATGGGCAAATTTCCGGTCGTCCCGCTCTACAAGCGGATGGAGCAGCCGCGGCGGACAAACCAAATGTCCTTATATTCTCGACCGAAATCCGTCTGGTTCCAGCGCAGGCACGGGTTGTTCGGTTGCAGCCAATTTATGTACGGTTGGCATTGGTACAGAAACAGATGGCTCAATTGTATCGCCTTCCTCTGTAAATGGTTTGGTTGGCATAAAGCCAACCGTTGGCTTGTGGAGCAGAAGCGGCATCATTCCCATTTCTGCCACACAAGATACGGCGGGACCCATGGCGCGCACCGTTACAGACGCGGCTATTTTGTTAGGTGCACTAACGGGCATTGATAAAAACGACAAGGTAACAACGGAAAATAAAGGCAAAACCGTTGCCGGTTATACAAGTTTTTTAAAAGCGGATGGCTTACAAGGCAAGCGCATTGGAATAGAAAAAGGTCATTTGCAGGGGAATGAAGATGTAGTATCGCTGTACAAAAATGCCATTGCAACCTTAAAAAGTAAAGGCGCTGTTGTGGTTGAGCTTGATATTCAGCAAGCTGTCCGCAACATCAAAGGCGTAGGCGCTGCCGAATTTCTCGTTTTATTGTACGAATTTAAAGACGGCGTAAATAAGTATTTATCCACTTCTGAAAGTGCTATGAAATCTGTGCAGGATGTGATTGATTTTAACGAAAAAAATCAAAAAGAAGCCATGCCTTATTTTAAACAGGAAACGTTAATTGCCAGTCAGGAAAAAGGCGATTTAAATACCAAAGAATACAAAGATGCACTGGCAACAACCTTGTCTTCCCGCAAAGTGATAAGCGATTTGATGAAGGCTAACCAACTGGATGCTTTGTGCGGTGTTACCAACGGGTTGGCCTGCTGTATAGATTTGGTGAATGGCGACTACGATACCGGCTTTTCGCTTTCTACACCGGCCGCTATTTCAGGCTTTCCGCACATTACAGTACCGATGGGTTTTGTGCACGATTTGCCCATTGGCATTTCGTTCTTTTCAACAGCTTATAAGGAGCCTCAGCTTCTTTCCATTGCCTATGCTTACGAACAGGCTTCATTACAGCGCAAAGCGCCGCTATTTAAAAAAGATTTGCTGATGTGACACAAACTAAAATCGCGGATGCTTTATCATTCACAAAAACAACCGCGATGCTATTGCAAAAGCAAAATCATCTTATTGGTTTTGCTCTTTTTCCTCTTTCTTTTTTTCTTCTTTCTTCTTTTTGCTGTTGTCTATTATCGCACCTGTTCCGGCACCTGCACCGGCACCTAAAATGCCACCTACCAAAGCGCCGGCTCCTTTATGTTTGCTTACCAGGGCGCCGGTTACGGCACCTGCACCTGTACCAATTACGGCTCCTTTTGTGGTGCTGTTCCATCCTTTTTTCTTTTCTTCCGGTGTTGGTGCCGGTTGCACAACCGTAGTTTGCTTTGCTTCTTCTTTGGTTACGGTTTCTTTTTCAGCCACCACCGTTTTTAATGAGTCAATGGTTTTTTGCTTTTGATTGGCGGCGTTTATCGAATCAATAGTGACCTGCTTTGCTTCTGAGGCGGCTGCTTCTGTTTGCTGTTGGTTGTTGCTGCATGATGTAGCAATTACAAAAGCAGAAATGATTATGAATGTCTTTTTCATAACTGAATAATTTAAGTGAATCTGTAATTTAAAATTATGCCAGAATGAATTTTTACATTCTCAGCTTGTTTCATATAATTGTTATTTATATCGGTTTTTTTATATTGTAAAAATCCGATTTTCCGGCTCTGCTGCCAGATAAAATAAAGTAAAGTGAAAATCATATACCTGCGATTATAATATCGTTATAACAATAACCGAAAAAATAAATGGCAGGCATTTGCATAAATTACATTTTCATTATTTCCTACATTAATCGATAAACTTTTTCAATTACCAGTCCTTACAAAATCTGTTTTTGCGTTGGCGGGATATATTGATCTTTTATATAACTATTATTTATATTCATTTGTAAGCTACTAACAATGAATGTTTTGCATAATTAAAATAATCAGTGCCTGTTTTATTTTCTATATGCGTGTTATATAGTTTGCAGAATTAATCCAGTATTATTTCCTTTATTCTTTCGTTGCTTTTAGCCATAAAACAATGTGTATTCCAGTTCAAAAATCATGTCTGCTATGATTTCTGTATGCCGGCTTTTCTTTTTATTCAAAACATTCACTTACAAGAGTTTTGTAAATGATGTGCCAGAACCGCCATAAAGCGTAGTTCTCTTATCATAACCTTTTTCAATAAAGTATTATCATACCAACAAATCAAATTGCCATTATATGAATAGTTTATCAATACACACATTTTGTCAACGATTGCGTAAAGCAATTTATGTAACTACCTTATTTGCTGTTTCCATTGTTTTCAGTTTGCCTCTGATTGCACAAGATCCGTCTCAATATGGAACTCCGTTTACCAATGTGCCCGATACGCGCGATGTGAATATGTATCAGGTACATATTCGTCCTTACAGTGCAGCCGGCAATTTGCAGGGCGTTATTGCACGGTTAGACAACATCAAAGCGCTGGGCACCAACGTTATTTATTTAATGCCCATCTACCCGCACGGAACAGATTCAAGAAGCTCGCCTTCTCCCTATTGCATTAAAGACTACAAAGCCGTTGCTACTGAATACGGATCGCTTACCGAATTGCGCTCCCTGGTAGATGGCGCTCACAGCCGTGGCATGGCAGTGATTCTTGATATTGCCATTAACGGAACCTCATGGGATCATCTCTGGATCACACAACATCCGGACTGGTACAACCAAAGTGGCGGCACCATTCAGCAGCTGGCAAACTTCAGCGATATCGCCGGTCTTAATTTTGGAAATACGTCTATGCGGGCTGCACTGGTAGATGCCATGCGCTACTGGATATTTGCCGCCAACATAGATGGCTACCGTTGCGATTTTGCCAATAATCCGCCACTCGACTTCTGGACGAATACCATCAATAACCTGCGGGGCATTACCACGCATAAGCTGCTCATGTTTGCCGAAGGCGACCGGCTCCAAAACTTCCAGACCGGCTTTGACATGAACTTTGGCGACAAATGGTACTATGATGCCATTAAGTCCATTGCCGGCGGCACTTCGGTTACACAAATACAAACCACCACCAATACCGAATATACCTATGCTTCCGGCAGCCAGCAGGTAGTGAGGTATACGGCTAACCATGATACGGAAACTGAAACCACGGCATTGGGTGTATTTAAAAGCCACGCCGGCGTTATTGCCAACTATTTAGTGTCGGCATATATGCGGGGCGTGCCCTTTCTTACCAGCGGGCAGGAAGTAGATTTTAACCAGACGATACCTTGGCCCTACACAAGTGTAAAAATCAACTGGAACGCTAATACGACAGCAGCGGCTGATTTTACCAAAGTCATTACTTTCCGCAACAGTAGCGCAGCCATCCGCCGGGGTAACATGACTAACTATTCAGACAACAATGTATGCGCATTCACCAAAATAAATGGTACGGAAAAAGTGGTGGCAATGGTAAACCTGAGAAACAGCACACAGACTTTTACCGTTCCATCAGCTTTTGCGGGCAGCTATAAGGATGCTTATACCGGAGCTTCCGTCTCCCTTACTTCAGGTGCTTCGCAAACATTACCGGCGTTTCAATACATCGTGCTGACTAATGCGAACGTAGCTACCGTATCCGTAACAGGTGTATCTGTAAGCCCTGCGTCTGCCAGCATAAGTGCCGGACTTACGAAGCAACTTACGGCAACCGTTTCACCATCCAATGCAACCAATCAAAGCGTTACATGGAGCAGCAGCAATACGGCGGTGGCAACGGTAAATGCAAGCGGATTGGTAACAGCCGTTGCAGCAGGAACGGCAACAATAACGGTAAAAACAACGGATGGAAACAAAACGGCCGCCAGCGCCATTACCGTTACAGCCGCGCCGAACTTTACCGTTCATTTTTACCGTCCTTCCAACTGGGCAACTGCTGTTAAGATATACTGGTGGAATGCACAGCCGGCGGGCGTTCTGGCAGATGGCACTTGGCCGGGCGTTGCTATGACATCAGAAGGAAACGGATATTATTCTTTTACTTTTTACAACATTACATCCACCAATCTGATCTTTAATGACGGCTCAAATCAAACGGCAGATTTGACAAGAAACAAAACTGGCTGGTATCTGAACGGAGCCTGGTACGATGCCTATCCCGGAGCCGCGGTTGCGGTTACCGGCGTAACAGTAAGTCCAACATCAGCAACCGTAACGGCAGGCACTGCCAAACAGTTGACCGCAACGGTTGCGCCATCAAATGCTACCACCAAAACGGTTAGCTGGAGCAGTAATAATACAGGCGTAGCAACCGTAAATAGCAGTGGTTTGGTCACCGCAGTTTCTTCGGGTACGGCTACCATTACGGTTACCACAACGGACGGAAACAAAAAGGCAACCTCTGTAATTACCGTTCCCTCAACCGGAACCACTTATTACAACATTGTGAACCGTTATCAGCCAACTTATTATTTATACGATGGCGGCAATGGACAGGTAAAATATGGAACCAATCCCGGCAGCAATGCCTTGTACCAATGGTCGAAAGTAACAAGCGGAAGTTATGTATTACTGAAGAACCGTTCCACCGGAAATCTCATGCACGTAGAAAATCAGAACGGTTCCGTGCAGAGCAGTACCGCCGACCCGACATGGTATAGCGCGCAATGGACAATTGCAGATGCCGGAAGCGGATGGAGCTATATTCAAAACCGCTGGCAGACAAACGAATGGATTCATATCGAAAACCAGTTGGGCTATGCTCAATATAGCAATCCGCAAACCGGCTGGTACAGCGCCATGTGGCAGTTTGTGAACGGAACCACAAACAGAGAACCAACACCGGTTGCAATCAGGAAAAATCTTGCGCAGGCAACAACTGATATAAACATCTACCCGAACCCGGTACTGGCAAAGCATTTTTATGTGCAGATTCCTGCTTTACCGGAAGAAGGCAATGCATCTGTTACAGTAAAAGGTGCAGATGGAAAAATGGTACTGCAAACTGTTTTGTCCGGTTCCGGGCAGGTGCGGCACAATCTTCGGGCAGGCATATATTTCGTAACGATACACACTAAAACAATTGATGTTACCAGGAAGATAATGGTGTTATAATTTGCCAGATATTCTCATAAAAAGGAGTTTCCTCACAAGGGCAGCTCCTTTTTTATTTGGTATATTTTGCAGATTGTGCAACCGGAAATTTACAAAACCGGTTAATCTCACCTCGTTATCTTCGCTTTTGATTGAAAGCTTGCCAACAAAACAATATTTTCCGGTGCTATCGGATACTGCGTTACATTTATAGGATGAACAGGTACGATAAACCCCGCAGGCTTTGATTTCGTAACTAATTGAATTGCCATGAAGTGCTTTCTTTTCTTTGCCTTTATAATCATTTTCACCAGTCCGGTTTTGGCAAATCCTGATAGCCTGCTCAACCTGCTAAGCAAAACAATCAACAAAGCGCGCCTGTACGATACGCAGAAGGAAAACCAAATTTATCGTTTGAAGCAATCGTTGTATGATGCCGGTAATCACAACCTGCAAAAGCTGTATGCCGAGAATACAGCTTTGTATGAAGAATATAAACTGTTCAAATACGACTCGGCATACCAGTATGCAAGCCGGTTAATTAACATTGCTGCGCAAACTGGGAATGCTGAATATATGACTGATGCGAAGCTTAAGCTAAGTTTTATCCTGCTTTCTTCCGGCTTGTTCACGGAAACTTTCGATTTGCTGCAAACTATCCATATCAAAAGTAGTTCCGATAGTATCAAAGCTGATTACTACACGCTTCTCGGGCGCTATTACTACGACCTTGCCACTTATGATTTAGACAAACATTATTCACTTGATTATGATAAAAAAGGAAGCCTGTATATAGATTCTGCCTTACTGTATTACAGTCCTACTTCATTCGAATACAACTATTACAAAGGCTTGCGATTGTACAAAGAATCAAGCGTGGACAGTGCCGCTTCGTTTTTTGAAAACCTGATGAAGAGAACCAATTTATCGTATCATCAGCTCGCACTAACGGCTTCTACGCTCAGCAATATTTATTTACAGAGAAACAATACCGATGAAGGCATGCAGTTGCTGGCAAGAGCTGCAATGGCAGATATTAAAAGCTCAAACAAGGAAACGTTTGCCGTTTTTAATCTTGCTGAATTGTTATACAAGGAAGGTGATGTAATCTACGCTTCACAATTCATAGAAACAGCAATTGATAATGCCAACGATTATGGCGCCCGGCAACGAAAGATGCAGGTAAGTGGTATACTGCCGCTGATAGAGCAGGAGCGCATCAAGGCAGTGGAATCGCAAAACCGGTTGCTGATTCAATATGGTGTTGTGGCAACGGTGCTTCTGGTTTCATTAATAACGCTTATCCTCGTTGTTCGTAAACAGGTAAAGAAACTGAAAGCTGCCAAACAAATCATTACAGAAGCGCATAGCTTCCAGCAGAAAATTAATAAAATGCTGGATGAAACGGTAAAGAAACTGGAACACACAAACATTCAGTTGGAAGCAGCCAATCATCAGCTGGAAGATGCGAATATCCGGTTAGCCAACTCTAATATGAAACTGGAGGAAGCTAATATCATAAAGGAAGAGTGCGTATCATATTTCTTCAATATTGATTCGGAGTTTTTCTCCAAACTGGAACGGTTGAAAACCATATTGGAAAAGAAAATCAGTGAGAAAAAACTGGATGAGGTACGATACATTGTGAACAATATTAATTTGCGTCAGGAGAAAGAAAACCTGCTGCATAGCTTTGATAAAGTATTTCTGCGCATCTATCCTAATTTTATTGAATGTTTTAATACCTTTTTCCGGCCGGAAGATAAAGTGCACCTGCATGGTAGCGACATGCTGAACAGCGACCTCCGCATCTTTGCGCTTATACGAATGGGCATTACAGACAGCGATAAAATTGCCCGCATCTTAGGTTATTCGGTGAATACCATTTATACCTACAAGACAAAAATTAAAAACAGATCGGTCGTTCCCAAAGAAGAGTTTGAAGAGAGATTGATGGGCATTAAATCTGCTTAATCCTCCTTTTGAGCCAAAAATTATTCGAAAACTTCTTTTACATTCTCTATATTCTATAAAAAAATATAGTAGCATAACATTTTATTTTTTAACAACTTAAGAATTGTTTTCACCTCATTTTTAGTTTTATTTTCTATATTCTGCTTTTACAATTTCTGTTAACCTGTTCCCTTTCCGTCCTTTGTTTTATTAAACGATGATTGCCGAAATATGATGCGACAATAGCCTCACCCAATTGAGATTAACTGCTGTCTTTTCCTGGCCATCCGCAGGAGAAATGGTTTGGTGTTTCGCTCGTTAAAATCCCGGTGTCAGGGCTCATAAAAAGAGACAATAATATCTTTTGCCAGTTACCTTTTTTCAGTCTTAATATTAAAATTTATGTTTCTATTGAACAAAAAGAAGCTATTGTATTTGCTTCTTCTCAGCTGCTTTTTTCATTCTTTTCTTTTTGCCCAAAACATTGCCGTATCCGGCACGGTAACCAATGAAGCCGGTGCACCGCTTGAACGGGCTTCCATTGCCGTGTACAACACATCAAAAGGCACGCTTACCAACAGCAAGGGCAAGTTTACCCTTTCTGCCAGCCCGACCGATTCATTGGCAGTATATTTTATTGGCTATGACACTGCCGTTGTACAAGTACAGCCCACACTTTCCATCAGGCTTCATGTCCGTGGTAACGAACTGAATGATGTGATTGTGATTGGTTATGGAACTGCCCGAAAAAAAGAACTGACCGGTTCCATCGCTACCGTTACGTCGAAAGACTTCCAGCAGGGAACCATTACCACGCCCGAGCAGTTGATTGCGGGCAAAGTGGCGGGCGTTTCCATTACATCCAATGGCGGCGCGCCGGGTGCGGGAAGCACGGTTCGCATCCGTGGTGGCGCTTCGCTGTCTGCCGGCAATGACCCGCTTTATGTGATTGATGGCTTGCCGGTAACGCCAAGCAATATCTACGGTGCTTCTAATCCGCTAAGTTTAATTAACCCGAATGACATTGCTTCTTTTACAGTGTTGAAAGATGCCGCTTCAACTGCCATTTATGGTTCGCGCGCTTCCAACGGTGTTATTTTAATCACCACAAAAAAAGGGGTTTCCGGAAAGCCGAAGATTAATTTTTCATCGTTGGTGTCGGCATCCACGCTTCAAAAACAGGCAGATGTGTTATCGGCTGATGAATTCCGCAGATATATAGATTCGTTTGGAAAAAACATAACGCTGGTCGGGCAGCCTGCCAGTTCTTACCTTGGTAGTGCCAGCACCGACTGGCAGAAGGAAATTTACCAGACCGCCATTACCACCGATAATAACCTCAGCGTGTCGGGTGCGTTTAAAAATTTGCCGTACCGCTTATCGACCGGTTATCTTAACCAGGATGGCTTGCTGCAAACGGACAACCTGCAACGCGCGTCTGCCGGTATATCGATTTCACCTTCTTTGTTCGATAAGCATCTGAAAATTGATGTGAACCTGAAAGGAGCCGCTACGCATACGCGTTTTGCCAACGGCGCTGCCATCAGCTCTGCGGTATATTTCGACCCAACACAGCCGGTGTATGATGCGGCATCTCCATTTGGTGGCTATTTCGAGAGATATACTGCGGATGGTAATGCCATTACGCTGAATAAATTAGCGCCGCGCAATCCCATTGCTTTATTGAATTTGTACAATAACAGCAGCAATGTACAGCGCAGTTATGGCAATGTGCAGTTTGACTATAAATTTCATTTCCTTCCTGACCTTCACGCGAATCTCAATTTGGGTTATGATGTTGCCAAAGGTGAAGGCAAGATCAAAGTGCCTGCTTACGCGGGGCAGAACTATCTGGATACCGGTCAGAACAACCAGTACGCGAATAAAGTAGCCAATACGGTTGGCGAGTTTTATCTGAATTATAATAAAACCATTGCTTCTATTAAAAGCAACATCAATGCAACGGCGGGCTATGGCTATTACAATAATTTATCTACCAACCAAAATTATCCGTTCGTAAGAGCAAATGGAAACGTTGCGCCGGGAAGCGAACCGAAATATTTGCAGGACAAGCCGGAGAATACGCTGATTTCCTATTACGGTCGTGTTATTTACACATACAATACAAAATACATTCTGGCAGCTTCTTTCCGTACGGATGGCTCGTCGCGCTTTTCGGAAGCCAACCGCTGGGGACAGTTTCCTTCGGTGGCATTTACATGGCGCATCAACGAGGAAAATTTTCTCAAAACCTCCAAAACATTATCCAACCTTAATCTTCGTTTGAGCTATGGCGTAACAGGCAACCAGGAAATTCCAAATTATCTTTATATCAGCTCTTACGCGTTCAGCGACAATGCTTCGCAGGTACAGTTTGGCAATACCTATTACAATGTGGCAACGCCTTCCGCCTACGATGCCACCATCAAATGGGAGCAGACAGAAGCCTTTAATGCAGGCATTGATTATGGCTTCCTGAACAATCGCATCACCGGCAGCGTTGATGTGTATTCGAGAAAAACGAAAGACCTGCTGAATAATATCCCGATTCCGAACGGCTCTAATTTCAGCAGCACCATTACTACCAATGTGGGCAATGTAAGCAACCAGGGTGTTGAGTTTTTAATTGCCGCCAGCCCCATCCGGAATAAGCATTTTTCCTGGGATCTTAGCTTTAACGCGGCTTACAACAACAGTAAGATTACCAACCTCACGGCAACCAAAGACCCCAGCTATCCGGGTGCTATTTATGGCAATGGTGTGCAGATAAACAGTGTTGGCAACAGTCCGTATGCGTTTTATGTATATCACCAGGAGTATGATAAAAACAGCAAGCCGGTAGAAGGCGTGTACGCCGATATTAATGGTGATGGTATCATAAATACGCAGGATTTATATAAGTATAAATCCGGGTTGCCGAAGTACATCTTTGGCTTCACCACGCAGTTTACGATGGATAGATGGACACTCAGCACCGTGCTGCGCGCCAACACAGGCAACTATATGTACAATGCCTTGGCTACCGGCGCAACTGGCTCTAACGTTCTCAATTCGCTTGGTATTTAGCCAATACTTTGTCGGAGTTAACGAAGAGCGATTTCTATTACGCTCAGGCATCATCCGACTATTTTGTACAGAACGCTTCCTTCCTGAAAATGGACAACCTGACGCTTGGCTACAACGTTGGTTTTCTATTTCATAATAAAGTGGGTCTTCGGGTAAATGCGAGTTGCCAGAACGTGTTTACGGTTACCAAATACTCCGGTATTGATCCTGAAATATTCGGCGGCTACGATGCTGCTTTATATCCGCGTCCCCGCATTTATACCTTGGGTCTTAATCTTCAATTCTAATGAATAAAATAAATGTCAACATGAATAACAATAAATATTTTATACCTGTCATGCTCGTGATGGCAATAGCTTTCATCACGTCGTGCACAAAGGATTTAAACCGCTCGCCGCTTAACAGCAACACACCGGATAACCAATACAGCACGGCAGCCGGATATAAAGAAGTATTGGGAAAAGCATACGCCGCTTACTCGTTAGCCAGCAGCAGCGGCACGGGCGTATCAGATATTAACGTGGCTGGTATTTCTGACCCTGCCACCACCGATTTTGTGCGCGCTTACTGGAACATGCAGGAACTGACAACCGATGAAAATGTCTGTGCCTGGAACGACTTTAACCTGCAGAGTTTTCATAACCTCAACTGGGCGTCGGGCAACATTCTGATTAATGCCTTGTATTCAAGAAGCATTTACCAGATAACGGTGTGCAATGAGTTTATCCGCCAGTCAGCCGACGACAAACTGAGCAGTCGTGGCATCACCGGAACCGATGCGGATGATGTTCGTCATTACCGCGCCGAAACCCGCTTCCTGCGTGCGTTTCAGTATTGGGTGCTGATGGATATGTTTGCCAACCCGCCGTTCGTAACGGAAGCCGACCCGATTGGCAAGTATATTCCCAAACGCATTACCCGTGCCGATTTATTTACTTATATAGAATCGGAACTGAAAGCCATTGATGCTGACTTAGTACCGGCAAGAGGAAACGAATACGGACGTGCCGACGAGGCCGCCGCCTGGGCTTTGCTGGCAAGGCTTTATCTGAACGCTGAAATATATACGGGCACAGCGCGATACAGTGATGCCATCTCGTATGCGCAGAAAGTAATTGATGCCGGCTACACACTGATGCCGCATTACAGAAATTTGTTTATGGCGGATAATAACCTGAATAATGCCGAAGTGATTCTGCCCATCGCTTATGATGCTACCAATTCGCAGAACTATGGCGGCACCACATTCCTGATTTGCTCTGCACATGGTACAGACGTTACCGACAACAAGAATGTGGGCATACCCGGTGGTGGCTGGCTGGGCAACCGGACTACAAAAAATCTTCCGATCAATTTTGGCGATTATAGCGGCAATGCCGATAAGCGCGCCATGTTTGGTCTGGGGTCCATAGACATCAGCAATGTGCTGAACTTTAATGAAGGATTGGGCGTTGCCAAATTCAGCAATAAAAACTCGGATGGCAGCACGCCTTACTCGCCGAACGGCGTGTTGGTGAGCACCGATTTTCCTTTATTCAGATTGGCTGAAATGTACCTCGTTTATATCGAAGCCGTAAAGCGCGGTGGCACCGGCGGCGGCGAGGCAACGGCATTGTCTTACTTTAATAAACTTCGGGAAAGAGGCTATGAAAATGCAGGCGGCGATGTTAGCAATTATACCCTTGATGATGTGTTAAACGAGCGCCAGCGCGAACTGTATTGGGAAGGCTTCCGCCGCACCGATTTAATCCGGTATGGCTATTTTACCTCCGGCTCTTACCTGTGGCCGTGGAAAGGCGGCGTGTCAGGCGGCACGGGCGTTGACAGCCGTTACAACATCTTCCCGATACCGGCTACCGATATTCTTTCCAACCCAAACTTAGTTCAAAACCAGGGCTATTAATTTTCAATTTCAAAACAATGTTTTATGCAAAAACGATACAATCAATTGATTTGGCAGGCGCTCTTTCTCTTTGTATTGGCATCCTGCAAAAAAGAAGGCGAGGTGTTTCGTGTTGCCGATGGTTCCTTTGCATCCGGCGGACTTGTGGCTTCTTCTGATAATGTGTTATTAAGCTCAGCTAATGAAAACGATACAGCTATAACTTTTAACTGGCCGGCAGCTTCTTTTGGAGAAAATACCATCACTGCTTATGCGTTACAACTCGATGTGCCTGCTGACACGGCAACATGGGCGAATGCAAAAAACTATACCGTTGGCAACAACGTGCAGAGTTATGGCTTTGTTACCAAAGTATTGAACGATGTGCTCACCACCATGGCGTTGCCCGGCGGCACAGCCAGCACAATTGTAATCAGAATTAAAGCTGATGTGCCGCAATACAACGGCTCGGCTTCTTCCATACCTTCCGTGTATTCCAATACGCTTGCAGTACAGATAACGCCGTACAGTCTTAGCTTATACATTCCCGGCGCTTACCAGGAATGGAATCCTGGCGGGGCGCCTTCATTAAACCCGATACCCGGGCACCCCGGTTTGTATGAAGCTTATGCTTATATGCCCGGCAGCGGCCTGCAATATTTTAAATACACCAATGCACCCGACTGGAACCATATCAACTATGGCGATGCAGGCAGCAATACGGTGAATGGTGTGGTTGCCGGAACATTCAGCACAGATGGCAACGCGGGCGGTTTGTATGCATCGGATGGCGGCTATATAGAAGTAACGGCAGACTTCAACACCAATACCTGGACAACCACCAAAACCACGTGGGGCATTATTGGAGATGCCACGCCCGGCAGCTGGGATAATGATACGCAAATGAGTTATGATAAAGCGAATCAGATATGGACTATAAAGGCTGATATGAAATCGGCCGGATCGTTTAAGTTCCGTGCAAATAATGCCTGGGTCATTGATTTTGGTATTGACAACGATGGCAAACTCAAGTATGCCGACAATCCATTCTTTGGCTACACGGCAGGGCTGAACAACCTGACGGTTCCTTCGGACGGCAACTATACCATCACGCTGGATTTGCATATCTCAGGAAAGTATAGTTATAGCCTTGTAAAAAACTAAAATTTTATTACAGACAACTTGAGAAAGCGTATAAAAAACAAACAACAGGAATGAAGATGAATGTATTATGGATAGGATTGAGCTGGCTGTTAGTTGCCTGCGGCAACAAAGAAACAATTCCGCCTTACACGCCACCGGAAATAACACCCGTTGTTGATTCCACACCGGCGCAATATGGCACACCGTTCAGCGGCGTGGCAGACAGGCAGGATGCGGTAATCTATCAGATAAATATGCGTGCCTTTAGCCAGGCAGGAAATTTTGCCGGCGTAACAGCAAGACTGGATTCTATTAAAGCTCTGGGCGTGAATGTCATTTACCTGATGCCCATCTATCCGGTGGGCGTGGTAAAATCGGTAAACTCACCTTACTGTGTGAAAGATTATAAAAGTATCGGTGCCGAGTTTGGAACGCTGACTGATTTGCGGGCATTGGTAGATGGCGCACACAGCCGTAACATGAGCGTGATGCTCGATTGGGTTGCCAATCATACGTCGTATGATGCATCGTGGATTACAGCGCACAAGGACTGGTATCTGCAGGATGCTGCCGGTAATATTGTAAGCCCGCCGAACACCACATACACTGATGTGGCGCAACTGAATTTTAATAGTTCTGCCATGCGCTTAGCCATGATCGGCGATATGAAGTATTGGGTATATGCAGCAAATATTGACGGCTTTAGGTGCGACTTTGCCGACCATGTGCCGCTCGACTTCTGGCAACAGGCAAACGACACGCTTCACAACATCAAAACACACAAACTGCTGATGCTGGCGGAAGGTTCGCGCAACGAAAACTTTACGGTTGGTTTTGATTACAACTTCGGATTTTCCTTCTTCGGAAACCTGGAAAAAATCTACAATAGCAACCAGTCGGTTTTATTTATTGACAGCCTGAACACAACCGATTATGTGGAGGCAGGCAATGGTCAGCAAATGATTCGCTATACCACCAATCATGATGTAAATGGCTCCGATGGCACACCGCTGAAACTGTTTGGCGGGCAGGATGGCTCAATGGCTGCCTTTGCGGTAGTGGCGCTTATGAAAAGCGTTCCCATGATTTACAATGGGCAGGAAGTGGGCATGACAACACCTATCGTGTTTCCTTTTACTACGGTAAAGGTTGATTGGACGCCAAACCCGACCGTAACAGAGGCCTATAAGAAAATCATTGGCTTCCGCAACGGCAGCGAAGCGATACGGCGTGGAACGTTGACTTCTTACAGTACAGTTGATGTATGCGCTTTTACCAAAACATCGGGTAACGAAACGGTATTGGTGATAGATAACCTGCAAAACAAAAGTGTGGATTATACGGTGCCATCTGCTTTGCAAAACGAAAGCTGGACGAATGGTTTAACAGGTGAGCCGGTATCGCTCTCTGCACACGTTGTGTTACCGGCATATCAGTATCTTATTTTGAAAAAATAATAAAAGAACTTAACGGAACTATAGCAATTAATAATTTTTTACAACTGTGTTTTTGCAAGCAATCGTTCAGCCCTTCTGTTTCTACAGAGGGCGTTATAAAACTTACGTTCAAAGATTAATGATTTTAAATTAACCGAAGAAGTCATTGCCGAATTGGGCAAATCGAACACAAACGGGTCATAAAATATTTTTTCATTTGATTAAAATTCAGAACTTCTCAAAGTCTAATAAACCTGACTCGGATAAATCTTGCTGGCATAATTCACTTATTACCCGATTGATTAATATTTTGAATAATAGCTCACTTGTTAATGTGCAGGGATAAGAAGAGGAAAATAGAGACACTCTTTTAATAAGCTAAAACTAAAAAAGCCTTACAAGTCAATATCTGTAAGGCTTTTTGCAAGTGCCCGGGACTGGATTCGAACCAGCACATCCTTTCGAACGCTGCGACCTGAACACAGTGCGTCTACCAATTTCGCCACCCGGGCAGGTTTGTGTGTCAGGGCTGCAAATATAGCGGAAGCAAAATTTATCCGCAAACGCATTTATAAGGTAAGTAAGCTGCAGCCGCGCAGATCGCTGTTATCGGTTCGGCCAAGTACCGTAAAGCCGCCATCTGTATTTAATATACCTGCATCGTCCGTTGCAATAAAGGCGCAGCTATCTATATTAGCCAGATCAATGATGTTCAATATGCCTTTGCCCGATTCATTTATCAGCAGCGGATCATCTTCCTGCCGCACCATTACTTTCATCCACGGCGGACAATTATAGACTCCATCTCCCCCGGAATAAGCCTGGCTCAGCAATTCTGTCATACCATATTCAGAATGTACTGCCGGCAAACCAAAAGCTTTTTGTAAAATGCCATGAATTTCTTCCCGCGTCATTTCTTCCTTTCTTCCCTTCATGCCACCGGTTTCAATAATTGTAGTGTAATGCAAAGGCATGGGAAAAGCCGCGGCAAAATCAAGCAGGGCAAAGGTTACGCCGAACATTACGGTTTTTTGTTTGGCAGATTCCAGCTTTTGTAATGTTTTGTGCAGGTCATCCACATTATACAAATAAAAACCGCTTTGCGGGTGTTGCGATCTTAGTATCAGCTCATTCACCATAAAGATGAGTGAAGAATTGTTGCGCTCCAGATAAGAAGGCAGCAAACCAATAATGCACAGATCTTTTATGTTTCCGTAGAATATTTCAAAAGCGGTTACAAAGCTTTGTTTATATAAAGATGCGTCTTTCACATAATGATGGCTGTTTATGGTTTTCGTGGTGCCGCTGCTGGTAAAAATAAGCTCCGGTGTAAAGGAGCCTGTTGTAATTAGATTTGTTTTAAAAAAAGAAACGGGCAAAAAAGGAATTTGAATAATGTTGGCAACCAAATGCGGATCAACACGTATTAAATCGCACCATTGCCGATACAACTCATTCAACTGATATTGATGCTGAAATAATTGAATAGCAAGCGCTTCGCTGAAATGCGGTTGCTCAAAAATATTGTTAACAAAAAAAGACTTCACACTAAACACGTAATTTGTTTTGTTTACATTTGAAACGAATTATAAAAAATTGATGAAAGCAAAAATATTGATAGTTGTAATAAGCATGGCTATGGCAACGGCTTGTTCTAAAGATAAATACAACACCACACCTAAACTCTCTTTTAAAACGGTAAACGGCGATGTGTTTCCAATCGGTTTTCCCATGACATTCAAATTTGAAGTTACGGATAAGGAAGGCGACATACAGGATACGATGTGGCTTGAAAAAATTTCTTATACCTGCGGCGAAGACGGACATATTTTATCGCCGAATCTGGTGCCCGATTTTAGCAGCCGGAAAGATTTAAAAGCCGATATTCAGATTGACGTTACCTACGGCTCTGATTTTGGCGGGTGCCCGCAAAGAGACGATTCCTGTTATTTCAGATTCTGGATAAAAGACAAAGCCGGCAATGTAAGCGATACCGTAAATTCGCCCGTTATTAAGCTATTAAAGGGATAACATTGTTTTCCAAACTTCTTAACTTTATCCTGTTTGGTAATTATTATTTAGCATTCTGCATCGTTTTATTATCGGCTGAAACATCCCTGAAAAATCATTTTTTTATAACCGATATTTTCTGGTACCTGTTCCTTTTTTTTTCGGTTGTTGTTTATTACACCCACGCTTATATCGGCGATGCCGCAGTAGTTCGTTCCGTCAATATACGTTCGCTATGGTATCATCAGAATCGCAGGCTCATCCGGTTTACACAAATCAGTTATACACTATTTATTTTTTGCATCGGCATGTATTTGTTAGAAAGCAAACGTACCAGATTTGCCGTCTTTGCTTTATCTGACTGGTTGTTATTGTTGCTGTTTCCTTTCCTGGCTTTGCTGTATTACGGTGTTATTTTTCCGGCGCGCTTCCGGTTCCAGCTTCGCAATGTAGCCTGGCTCAAGCCTTTTATCATCGGCTTTGTATGCACCGGCATCATTGTTATCTATCCATTGTTGTTTCATGCTTTACAAAGCGGGCAACCGTTTCGGTTGTCAATCGCTAATCTCTCTTATTTTTTTACCAACTGGTTGTTTACCACCGCCATCGCCCTGATGTTCGACATAAAAGATTTTGCTGCCGATCATAATTACCGCCTTAAAACATTTGTTGTGGCAAAGGGTTTGCGCCGCACCATTTTTTATATTTTGCTGCCGCTTGCGATGGCAAGCTTTGTTTCGTTTTTGCTGTTTGCGCTGATAAAAAATTTTTCTGTCCTGCAAATTATCATTAACACAATTCCTTTTTTTCTTTTATTCATAGCTGCCGCTTCGCTGCGCCGCCGCAAAGGTATTCTGTATTATCTTGTTGTAATAGATGGTTTACTGCTGGCGAAAGCGGCTTTTGGCATGGCTGCCATGCTTCTGTTTAATTAAACAATCACTCACTACCTTTGCGGGCTTTTAAAAAGAACATTTTTAATCATTATCATGGCGAAACAAAAAGAAAAAACAGAAGAGAAGATTCCTGTGCTTACGGAACAATCATCGCAATTTTTACGAAGCTATATCAACAACGCATCGCCGGTTGGCTTTGAAAGCAGCGGGCAGCGTTTGTGGCTCAATTACCTGGCGCCTTATATTGATACACAATTTACCGATCCATACGGAACAGCGGTTGGCGTAATTAATCCTGATGCGCCTTTTAAAGTGGTAATAGAAGCTCATGCCGATGAGATAAGCTGGTTTGTAAATTACATCAACGATCAGGGTTTTATTTATGTAAAACGGAACGGCGGTGTAGATCATCAGATTGCGCCTTCCATGCGGGTATGGATTCATGGTAAAAAAGGCGCGGTAAAAGGTGTGTTCGGCTGGCCGGCCATTCATACCAGATTAAGCAACAATGATTCAAAAGAACCAACGCCGAAAGTAGAAAACCTGTGTCTTGATTGCGGCGCGCGCGCTAAGAAAGAAGTAGAAGAACTGGGCATTCACGTAGGCGCAGTTGTTACCTACCAGGAGGGCTACGATGAGCTTGCGAACAATTATCTGATCGGGCGGGCTTTCGATAATCGCATCGGCGGTTTTATGATTGCCGAAGTGGCCCGTTTGTTAAAAGAGAACAAGAAAACACTGCCATTTGGTTTATACATTGTAAATGCCGTGCAGGAGGAAATCGGGTTGCGCGGTGCAGAAATGATAGCGCGACGCATTAAACCAAACATCGCCATTGTTACCGATGTTACGCACGATACGCAAACGCCGATGATTAACAAAGCCATTGAAGGCGATATTGCCTGTGGTAAAGGTCCTTCGTTAGCTTACGGACCTGCCGTTCACAATAAGCTGCTTGACATTGTGCTTGCCGTAGCCGAAAAAAATAAAATTGCCTTGCAAAACCGCACCGTTAGCCGCAGCACCGGAACAGATACCGACAGCTTTGCTTATGCCAACGATGGCTGCCCGAGTGTTCTAATTTCAATCCCGCTTCGCTACATGCATACAACGGTAGAAATGCTGCATAAAGATGATATTGAAAGTACCATCCGGCTGATGTATGAAACCCTGCTTACGCTTACGCCGGATGTGAATCTGAGTTATCTGTAAACAAAAACTTGTAAAATATTTCGTTATCTATGTACCGCGCTTCCGGCGCGGTATTTTTTATGTATCTGAAAAAATTATACAGGCAGAATAAATTCTGGTTTTTCATCGTGCTGCTTTTTATCATTGGCCAGTTGTTTATTGATTACAAGCGGGGCGTAGAATTTTCTCCGTTTTATCATTACAGCATGTTTTCAATACCTTATCAGTTTGTGCCGGTTTATGAAGTAACAGAAGTTACCGTTAACGGCAGGCGATTGCAGGCGAAAGATTTTTCGCCAAACGGATGGGATAATATTGTGATTCCGGTTGTACTATATCAGCATCAGCAAAGCTGGAATCGTGAGCTTTATGAAACCACAATTAAGCGGTTGCTGCGCACGAACGATTCTTCCGTTTATGTAAACCAATTGCCGCCTCTACAGTTTGATAAATGGTATAAAAAAAGAATCATACGATTGCTGAACCTGACCGATACTTCGGCTGCTGTTGAATACCGCACTTTAAAATATTGGCGTAACAACGATACTTTACTTCGCCGATGAAATATTCTTTCAGGCATACCATCATAAAGTATTACTGCGTTATTTTTTATGCGCTGCTTGTTTTTAAATGGATCAATAATATGCTGTTGTATCAGCAGCAGCCGGTTTTTATCTACAATACATTTGATATTTTTAGCTGGCTGTTTATGCAAACCGGCATTCCGCAGTGGCTGCTTCGTACCCGGTATTTTTTATTGTTCGATCTGGCTTATTATACGGCTCCTTTATCATTGCTGTTTGCATTTTATAAAAAACCAAAATCAACATCATTCGCTGCCGTTTATGTACTTTCTATCAACTGGATTTATTTGCAATGCTATTTTCTTTACCCCATCAGTTCTTATACCATTTTTATTGTCGGGCTCATTTTTCCCGCCGCTTTTACAGTCCGGAACGACAAAACGTTTATTCTCTTGTTTGCGGCATTGCGTTATTTCTTTTTATATTTCTTTCTTTCCGCAGGCATCTGGAAAATTGTAAACGGAGGCGCATTCAATCTCAACGAATTAAGCGCCATTTTGTTAGATCAGCATAAAGAAATGCTTACCGGTTCGCCGCATTACTGGTTACGTTATGTTTATCAATATGTAATTAGCCATCGCCTTCTTTCTTACATGATGTATATAACGGTAATGTTGATGGAACTGTCATTTGTCATCGGTTTTTTTACCAGGAAGTTTGATAAGTTTCTGATCATCCTTTATTTTATTTTTTTGTTAGCCGATTATTTCGTGATGCGCATTCCGTATTACGAAACGCTGCCGTTTCTGCTTACGCTATACTTACAACCTGTTAAGTTTTCTGAGCGAAAAGCATAAAAAAAATTTAAAATCGTAAGTTTGCAGCTTAGATTTTTTGATAATATGACATGCAGGATAGCAGTTTTGGATATGAATGATGGTCATGCGAATCAGGGCATGAGATGCATCAGGGAAATTATTCGTCAGTGGAGTGAAGCCCATGAATATAAAATTGTTGTAAAAGAATTTGACGTGCGGCAAAAGCTTGAATTACCTGATTTAAGCTTTGATATTTATATATCGAGTGGTGGTCCGGGCTCGCCTTTGGACAGCGAAGGCAGCGAATGGGAAAACCTTTATTTTAACTGGATACAATCGGTTGAAGAATATAACCGCAACGAAAATCAGTTTCCCCGAAAACATATTTTTTTTATATGCCATAGTTTTCAACTGGCATGTCGCTATTTTAAGATAGCCACCGTATGCCTGCGCAATTCTACCTCGTTTGGCGTATTTCCGATTCACATACTGGAAAGCGCTTACGGCGAGCCGGTATTTGACGGCTTAACCGATCCTTTTTATGCCGTTGACAGCCGCGATTATCAGGTGATAGAACCTGCTGATGATGCGATGGCCAAACATGGCGCCGTGGTGCTGGCGATTGAAAAAGAACGTCCGCATGTTCCTTATGAAAGAGCTGTTATGGCAATCCGGTTTACCGATTGTTTTATCGGTACGCAATTTCATCCTGAAGCCGATGCAGAGGGTATGAGCATGTATTTGCAGCGCGATGATAAAAAATCAGGCGTTATCGAAAATCATGGTGAAGAAAAGTGGAAGAATATGATAGAGCAGTTGAATGATCCCGATAAAATCATGTTTACCCACAATCATATTCTGCCAAACTTTTTAAACATGGCGGTACATCAGATGGTTGTTGCATAATACACTTTTTGCGATTTAATTTTTTACTGATAAAAGCTATCACATTTATCCGAAGTAAAAAGCTTCGGATTTTTTATTGACCGATACTTTTATAAGCAGAATCATTCATTGGCAACGCTGCTGATAAAAACCGGATTATCGGCTACCGAAATATCATACAATCTGATGCCGGTGCTTACATAGCAAATCAGCAGTTGATTGTAAACAATGGCATCCCTGAAATCGGCTTCTTCAATTGTTTTTACCATCACAGGTTCTGCTGTTTTGTTTGCGTTTATAACACTCATGCCGTTTGTTTGCCGGCATACGTAAACAATGTTTCCGTTTAACGCCAGTCCTGATGGCGTTGACATTTCCAGTAGTGAAACCTGAACCGGATTGGTAATGTCCTGTATGTTATAAACATACAATCCGTCGGTGGCAGAGCCGCAGGGTGTGCCGCCGCGCAGTGTTACAAAGGCGAACGAATCGTTGGCAACTACCGGGTCGCAGCTTCTCAGGTGCTGTGCCAAACCTGTTAGTGTAGGTTTAGCCGGGTTTTCCAGCGAATAAATAAACATACCGTTTGTTGATCCGAGAAAGAGATTGTTATCATAAGAAAAAATGGTTTCAATTCCCCCTCCGGTATAAACAGGATCTTTTTCAACAGGCAAGCCGTTGTTTGAAATATCAAACACTTTTACATCACTTTCATCGGCTATATATAAATAATCTTCAACAATAACAAAACGCGCCAGCGAACCGCCTGTTCCAACGCCGTTGTTTGCCGGTGCGGATGCATCGGAAGTGGTGCCGGTTTTTGTGCAGGATAAAACAGAAATTATAACGCCAAGCAAAATGAATATGGTAAACTTCATATTTTATTATTTGTAGCAGTAAGCAAATACAGAATCTTTTACCCAGTTTACGATAACGGAATCCATATAAATATTCGGGCATTGATAATAGCCGGTATCTTTTGGCTGTTCCCACGTATGCGGCATTGATGAACTGCTGAAAAACGCATTTTTAGTTCTGCTGATGATTTGCGGATTGGTAATATTTGAAATATCTATGGCAATTAAATCGTAGTAATTGTTGGTATATAACACATTTCCTTTGATAGAAATTTCCTCGCTGCCTGGCACGTTGATAAACCCGGTTCGCTTAGCCGCAGCAGGATTCGTGTTGTCTGTAATATGAATGCCTGCGCCGGTTTCGGATTGATAAATCAGATTGTCTTTTACATAAATTTTTCCGGCATTTACAACGGGTCTGGCAGCCTGGTACGAAATGATTCTAAATGATGTATCCATCGCATAAACGGGTTTCCATGCCCAGTTTTTTTGCGGTTCGGTATAGCGAAATGGTTTATTGAAAAAGCCCCGGCAAGACACGAAATTACCAATCATAAAAAAGAACGCTAACCACGAAATAAGTAATATAAAATATTTCATAATGAAGAGCAATGTATAGAATGAGATACCAGCAATTGATTGTTTGCTGCCTGTGCCATAAAAAGATTGAAATGAAACGCGATACACATACAAGCAAAGCAGTTTCACATTCGGGCAAATAAAAATTTTACAATCATCATCTGATGAATCAGACATCGTTGTGATATCCGCGGTTATAAAATCGTTCCTAACAGTTATATTTGCTGCCATTTTAAATGTAGAACCGTCTTGTGTTTTTATGAATCAACCAACACGACTTTTTGATGCCATCGATCTGCAACTTCAGAAGTTTCCCAACATTACGATGCTTGCCGCAAAAGAAAACGGCGATTGGAAAACATACAGCACACAACAGGTAAAAGATATTACGGATCGTTTCAGTGCGGGCTTGTTGCAGCTTGGGGTAGGTGCAGCGGAGCTTTCGCCGGAAGGCGCTGATAAAATTGCCATCATCAGCAACAACAGACCTGAATGGATATTTACCGATTTGGCTGTGCAGCAAACAGGCGCCGTACTTGTTCCTTTATATCCAACCACCAATCCGCTGGAAATCACATTTATTTTAAATGATGCGGCGGTAAAATACATTTTTGTAAGCAGCGAAGATTTGTATCATAAAATACTTGCCATACAACCCGAAGTGCCATCACTAAAAGAGATTTATACATTCGAGTATATTGAAGGCGTTAAACATTGGTCAGAGATTATGTCTTTAAGCACGGATGAATCTTTACAAAAAATAGAAGCGATAAAAGAAACGATACCAGACAGTCATCTGGCAACTATTATTTATACATCCGGCACTACCGGCACGCCAAAAGGCGTAATGCTTACCCATAAAAATATTATAAGCAATGCCATGTATTCGAAAGCCAGCTTTCCGTTTGAAGATGCACCGGGTAATAAGGTGCTCAGCTTTCTGCCGCTCAATCATATTTTTGAAAAATGCGTTTCCTATATTTATTTGTTTAGTGGCATCAGCATTTATTATGCAGAAAGCCTGGAAACAATCGGCAATAATTTAAAAGAAGTGCAGCCGGATGGTTTTACTACCGTGCCTCGTTTGTTAGAAAAAGTGTTCGAGCGAATTATGACCACAGGCGCACAACTTACCGGCGTTAAGCGCGCTTTGTTTTTCTGGGCGGTGCGCACAGCAACCAAATATGACAATCTGGTTGACGGCGGCGCGGTATTCAACATGAAACTGAAGATTGCCAATAAACTTATTTTCAGCAAGTGGCGCGAAGCATTAGGCGGAAAAATAACGTTCATTGTAACCGGCGGCGCAGCCTGCCAGGAGAAGCTGCTTCGTATTTTTAACGGTGCCGGCATTCCGGTGTATGAAGGTTACGGTCCTACGGAAAACAGCCCGGTGATTGCAGTAAACAGGAAGACGAAAAACGACAGCAAATACGGAACGGTTGGTCCTGTAATTGAAGGCGTGGAAGTAAAGCTGGCAGAAGACGGTGAAATTTGCGTGCGCGGCGAAAGTGTGATGAAAGGGTATTATAAACGCCCGGATTTGACATCCGAAACGGTAATTGACGGCTGGTTGCACACCGGCGACATTGGCATAATAGAAGACAGAAAATTTTTAAAGATAACCGACCGGAAGAAAGAATTGTTTAAAACCAGTGGCGGCAAATATGTGGCGCCGCAACCGATAGAAAACAAGCTGAAAGAAAGCATGTTTGTAGAACAAATAATGGTGGTGGGAGCAGGGCAGAAATTTGTAGGCGCTTTGATAGTGCCTTCGTTTGCGGCTTTGAAAACCTGGGCGAAAGAAAACGGCGTTGCTTACACAAGCAACAGCGAAGTAATTAAAGACCCGAAAGTGCTGGACTTATACAGAGAGATCCGCGATAAATACAATCGGTTTTTTAATCAGGTAGAACAGGTAAAGCGGTTTGAATTGCTGCCAAAAGAATGGAGTATCGAATCCGGCGAAATGACACCGAAGATGAGCCTGAAACGCAAGGTGATTATGGAAAAATACAAAGACGAAATTTCGGAAATTTATAACTGATTGCCGGCTTTGTTTTCCTGTTGCTGTAAGAGCTGCTTAATTTTTTCCAGATATATAACATCAAGCTGATCTTTTGGACGATTGACTACTTTTTTATTCTGAATTAGGTGATCGATGTGAAGAAACGGAACTTTTATACTATTAAGATCGGCAGTAAAAGCCATTTGATAGCATGCTTCAAAAGATAAGTTTTCAAGACCTTTCATTTCGGTCATAATATCCATTTCAACACCTGCCGCATAAAAACTTGTCCATCCGGGTATAAATTCCATTGTTTCTAACAAAAGATAATCGCCATAACCAAGTTCAACAAAAGCTTTTCTAAACTTCTTTCGGTTTTCAAGCGTATCGTCAATCCAAATATCCAAATCATCGGTAGTTCTGTTATAACCGTGAAAACGAGTTGCTAATCCTCCAACCATAATGTATCGAACTGTGTTATAATTCAAAATTTTCCAAAACCGGATAAGTTCTTCGTCCATTACATCCATTTCCGCTATAATTTAGATATAATACGAGCTTTGTCAAGCATTTTATTTCTTCTCAACATTCTGGTAAACAATTGCAATTTGATAATATCAGGCTTTCTTGCAGCTTCCAATAATTTTTCGTCTTCTGTTTTGTTTGCAAACCCGTACCAGGCTTGCGTTTCGCTGACAATTTTTTTTTCTTCTTTGTTCATATCTTATTTAAATAGTGGCAGCTGTTTACAGGTAATCTTCGTCCGCTTTTACATCATTCTTTTTTTAATCCGCGGTGCCTTTATTTTAAAGCGGTCTTTCTTGCTTCGTTGTAAATCAGTCTTTAATAAATCAAGCTTTGCTTTTTCAAAGTCAGGGTGTTTGTGTTTCTGCAAACACATTTATAACAAATGCAATTTACTCAAATAAAAGAAACAAATTTACAACACTTCCTTTGGTCAGTTTTCTCCCGTTACAGCCTTCTTTTCTGTTATCTTCACTATGTGATATTACAATCTCTTACATTACAAACAAAGCTTCAGCAAAGCGCTTACTCGTTTTATCCTGTTGTGCCTTTTAAGCCTGATAAGAATAATTTGTTGCTGATAGATTTTACATCGGACAATAAAAATTTATCAGACGAAATATTGAATGATACCAACCTTTTTACCCACTATATCAACCATAAATTAAAAAATCATAACGCTTTATACGGCATCGGCGGATATAATGAACATCGTACGATTTATACACGGAGTAATGTATTCAGTTCAACTGAAATAAGCGAAGAACCGCGGCGCCTGCATCTTGGCATAGACATTTGGGGGCAGCCCGGAACGCCTGTGTTTGCGCCGCTTGGTGGTGTGGTGCACAGTTTTGCTTTTAACGATCGGTTTGGCGATTATGGCGCAACAGTAGTATTGCTGCACCAGCTAAGCGGAACTGCGTTTCATACCTTGTACGGGCATCTTGGTGTTGATAATCTTACGAATTTAGAAGCGGGAAAATATATAAGCATCGGCGAGCAAATCGGCACGTTTGGCGAGCCTTTTGAGAACGGCAATTGGCCGCCGCACCTGCACTTTCAGATTATAAAAGATATGGAGGAAAACAAGGGCGACTATCCGGGTGTTTGCGCTTATAGCCAAAAAGAAAAATACTTGCAGAACTGCCCCGATCCCGATTACATTCTGAACATGATGCAATACGCAACAACCGAAAATACAAGCGTTGGCTGACAAACACTTTCATTTGCATTGCCTGACTGCGATTGTCTTTTTTAAACGCTTGATTTTTGGGATTGCAGTAATTCTTCTGCCAGATTTTGCCATTCTTCTTTTAAACTTATATCGGGCATCTGTCTTCCGGCTTTGTTATACCAATATTTTGCATTCATGTCATCGCCTTCCACCCGATGCAGATAAGCATGAATGGCAGCCGCCGTGCCTCCCTCCAAACTGTCAACCAAATGGTGCGCCTTGTTCCAATCGCCTTTGGCATCGTACCACAAAGCTTGTAAATAAACAGATAACCCTTCCGGTAACTGATTGTTTTTTATATTTTGTTCAAACGAATGAATTGTCATACATCTTTACTTTATTAAAATGATGACTGCAATTTCGATGCTATAATTTCTTTAAAATTAATTTGATATTGCTTCACTTGTTTGTAGAAACAATGTGTTTAACTTTCTTATTTTGCATTTTCAGGCTTCCTATCTTTATATTTTTATGACACAAGCCGGCATATACATATTTCTGTCTGTAACTTTATTGTTTATTATTTTTTTTGTAGGTATCGAAACCGCATTTATCAGCGCCAACCGTCTTAGCATCGAGCTTAAAAAAAAGCAGGGACGTCGCAGCGGCATTATTCTCTCGGAATTTTTCGAAACGCCGAACGAATTTCTCGGTGTTTGCCTTATTGGTGCTGTTCTATTTATCGTGCTTTTTGTTTTGCTTCTTATTCAGTTGCTTGAAGGCGCATTATGGAAACTTTCGTTTTTTACAAGCATTCAAAACGAGTATCTTTTTCTGATTGCCGACGCGCTTTCTTCTACCATTGTCATTCTGTTTTTTACGGAGTTTTTCACCAAAACTTTGTTTCGCGCCAAAAGCGATGCGCTGTTATCATTCTTTGCAACTTTGGCCAAACTATGCTATAATATTCTGCATCCCGTTGTGCGCTTGTTTGTTTCTTTTTCGGCAGGCATTCTGCGGTTTTTGTTTAACGTAAGATTGAAGGAAGACAGCGAGCCGTTTACCAAAAATGACATCGAACATTATTATCAGCAAAACAATGAACAGGATGAAGAACATCCCGAAATGAATAAGGAATTGTTTGAAAATGCGTTGTTGCTACCCAACATAAAAATTCGCAGATGCCTTGTGCCGCGCACCGAAATTGAAGCGGTTGATATTAAAACACCGGTAGAAGCGGTACGGCAAAAATTTTTGGATACCAGGCTAAGTAAAATGGTGGTGTTTGAAAACAACGTTGATAATATCAGCGGCTACATTCATCAGCTTGATTTGTTTAAAAAACCCGCCGACATCAGATCTATTTTGTTAGACATACCTGCCGTTCCGGAAAGCATGAGCGCAACCGATTTAATTACACGGTTTTCTAAAGAGCGCAAAAGCATTGCCTGGGTGGTAGATGAATTTGGCGGTACGGCCGGCATCGTAACTATGGAAGATATTCTGGAAGAAATTTTCGGCGATATTAAAGATGAATATGATACGGAAGAATTTGTAGAAAAACAGCTTAGCGAAAACGAATATATATTTTCGGGCAGGCTGGAACTGGATTATCTGAATGAAAAATATGAGTTTGACTTTCCTCAAAACGAATCGGAAACGCTTTCCGGCTACGTAATAGATGAGCACAAAAGCATTCCTGTTTTTAAGCAGCGCATCATTATCGGCGATTATGAATTTGATATATTAAAAGTAAGCAGCACGCGTATCGAAATGATAAAAATGAAAGTACTGCGATAACATACTATCTCCACACCTACCTTTGCCCGCAATAATTTCGTATCTGGTATAATGGCAACATCACTTTTTAATCGCGGCGGAAGTCCTGAAGCAGCTGAGATGTCTTTCATAGATCACTTAGAGGCGCTTCGTTGGCACATCATTCGTTCGGTCATTGCAATCATCGTTCTGGCAGCCGTCATTTTTGTTTACCGCGACTGGATATTCGATAATGTTATCGCCGGTCCCATCAATCCCGATTTTGTTTCGTATTCTGCCTTGTGCAATTTTAGTCATTTCATTCATGCCGGCAACGCGCTTTGCCTGCAGGCGGTTCATGTAGAAATGCAAACCACCACGTATGGCGGGCAATTTTTAAGCAGCATCACCATTGCGCTTTCCGGTGGCTTGTTTGCCGCCTTTCCCTATATTTTCTGGGAATTCTGGCTGTTTGTAAAACCGGCTTTAAAGCCAAAAGAACTAAAGAGCACGCGCTTTATTATTTTCTGGGTTTCCTTTTTCTTTTTTTTAGGCGGTGCTTTTGGCTATTTTATATTAGGACCTTTTACTTTCAATTTTCTTGGCACTTTTACTTTGGGATCGAAAGGAATGCTCACGACGCGTCCTACGCTAACTGATTATCTCGACAATCTTACGAATATCATTTTGGGTTGCGGGCTTGCGTTTGAACTTCCGGTGCTGGCGTCGGTACTTACGCGCATTGGCTTACTTACGCCGCAAATCTTAAAGCAGTCCCGCAAATATGCCATTGTGGTTATTCTGATTGTGGCAGCCATCATTACCCCAAGCCCCGACTGGATAAGCCAGATGATTGTATTTACGCCATTGTTTTTGTTATACCAGTTAAGCATACTTGTTTCCAAACGAGATTTTAAAAGAATGCAGCAGGATGAGAAAGAAGAAAGTAAAGAGTGGGAATAAAAAATAAATTTAACTGATGATTTTAAAGTAAGAATGCCCGCATCTGCGGGCATTCTTACTTTAAACGTACTTGTTTAAAATGTGATAATGACGGGAAATTTGCCAGGAATTGTAAAAATGAATCACATTATATAACTGATAAATTAGTTAACTGTAAACGCTTCACCGCTTTTGTTTTTGTCATCGCTTCCCACAATGCTGTTACTATTTTCCCCAAACCATTTATAAGACAAAGCTGTTTGTTTTTGCAACAGCTCAAAGCTTTTTTTGTAAGATAAATCTCCGGTGCAAAACACAACAATCTTATTATTAAAAGAAGCGGTTTCTGATAAATGATGATTTATATCAATCGTTTTTTTAAAATCCGTTTTTTCAATCATTCGCTTTGCGGCTTGCATGTCTGCTTCTGCGCCCAACAATAAAATGTGTTGAAAAGAATGTGGCTCATTCGTTCTTTTTCTTTGAAACGGCAGCGTTAGCAGCGATACAAAACCTCTCAAATATATGCCGGTCTGCAAAGCGCGTTGCAACAGCCACGATCCGGTGCCGCGGTAATATTTTTTTACGAATAAATTCATGGCTTTATAAAATGATTTTACATAATTCAGGCTTCCTTTCTTTGTGCTTTCGCCCTTAAAATGAATAACACTTATATTACCCAGATAATAATTTTGATAACCTCTTTTTTGTATGCGATAGCTTAAATCAATGTCTTCGGCGTACATAAAAAAACGCTCATCAAAACCTCCTGTTTCAAGAAGGATTTTTTTTGAAATCATCATACATGCACCCGCAACAACATCTATGGCGGATACTTCCTGTTCGGGTAAATAACCCAAAGCATATTTTCCAAAATGCTTTGATGACGGAAATAAAGATGATAAGCCGGTGAGCTTATAAAAAGAAACACCCGGCGATGGAAACGATCGTTTGCTTTCGGGTAAAAATCTCCCGGATCCATCAATCATTCTTACGCCGATTGCTCCGGCATCAGGGTGGTTTTCATAAAAAAAGAGGCATTGTTCCAATGTATCTTCCGCTAACAAAGTATCGGGATTTAAAAACAAAATGTATTTGCCCGAAGCTTTTTCCAACGCTTTGTTATTCGCCTTTGCAAAACCACTGTTTGCGCTGTTTTTTATAAATTTTACCCACGGAAAATGCGGCTGCAAATAATCTATGCTATTATCAGAGGAGCAATTGTCAATCACAATTATTTCTGCATCAATATTTTGCGCAGCCGCTTTTACCGAACAAAGACATTGCTCTAAAAAATATTTTACATTGTAACTGACTATGATGATGGAAAGCGTCAAGCCTGTATCTTAAATATTCAAGCCGCCGCATACGCTAAGCACTTGTCCTGTAATATAAGCGCTCATGTCAGATGCTAAAAACAAAGTTGCATTAGCTATTTCTTCGGCGGTGCCGAAACGGCCTAAGGGAATTTTTTTTATAAATTCATCGGCACTGCTGCCTTCTTTTAAATAATGAGTCATATCCGTCTCTATAAAGCCCGGCGCAATGGCATTGCAGCGAATGTTACGGCTACCCAATTCAAGTGCAACGCTTTTTGTAAAACCTATGATGCCGGCTTTGCTGGCCGCATAGCTGCTTTGACCCGCATTGCCCCGAACGCCAACAATAGAACTCATATTGATGATGCTGCCCTTTTTGGCTTTCATCATTG
Source organism: Ilyomonas sp. (assembly GCA_965219515.1). GTDB lineage: Bacteria > Bacteroidota > Bacteroidia > Chitinophagales > Chitinophagaceae > Ilyomonas. Next base: position 2,164,541 of record OZ244776.1, on the reverse strand, counting down.
GGCGAATTACCTGTTTTGTTATGTTGAATACGCTTTTCAGGTTGGTGTTCATTACGTCATCCCATTGCTCGGGCGAAAGGCGAAGCAACAGATTGTCTTTGCTGATGCCTGCGTTATTTACACAAACGTCAATCGTTCCAAATTCTTTCAATACATTGTTTATAAAGGCTTCGCAGGCTGCAAAATCGCCGGCGTTGCTTTGATAGGCTTTTGCTTTTATGCCCGTTGCCGTCAGTTTGTTTTCTAATGCTGCCGCTTTTTCTGCGCTGTTGTCGCTCACATAGGTAAATGCAATGTGAGCACCGTTTTCGGCAAGCTTAACGGCAATGGCTTCGCCAATGCCGCGCGCAGCACCGGTAACAATACAAACTTTATCTTTCAGCATAAAGTTGAAATTAGTTGGTTTAATTATAATTGGTCTTATAAAACATAAGCTTAAATATTAGAGAACGGCTATGTTAGCACTGTCTAACACTTTGCCCTGTTCGGTGGTAAGGATGCGCGATGGATATTTTTGCAGCATCATAAAATCGTGCGTTGCCATTATAATCGAAGTGCCGTATTCGCGGCAAATGCGCATCAGCAATTGCATGATTTCGTCGCTGGTTTCGGGATCAAGATTGCCGGTTGGCTCATCAGCCAGAATTAGCTTTGGCGAGTTTAGAAGGGCGCGTGCAATGTCAACACGCTGCTGTTCGCCGCCGCTGATTTCAAATGGCATTTTAAAGCCTTTGCTTTTTAATCCTACCTTATCTAATACATCATTTATTTTTTCATCTATCAGATTATTGTCCGTCCAGCCGGTTGCGCGCAGCACAAAGCGCAGATTTTCATAAACGGTTCTGTCTGTCAGCAATTGAAAATCCTGAAATACAACACCCAGATTACGACGCAAAAAAGGAAGCCTTTTCCACGTCATTGTGCTTAAATCGAAACCAACTACATGGCAATGGCCATTGGTTAATGAAAGCTCGCCATATAATGTTTTTAGCAAACTGCTTTTGCCGGAACCTGTTTTACCAACCAGATAAACAAACTCGCCCCGTGACATTGTGAAACTAACATTTTGCAGCACCAAATTACTGCCCTGAGAAATATTTACATTCTGAATAGAAACAAGAGTTTCAGACATATAAAAAACGCTTTGCGGCGAAGGTAAAGAATCCGATTTTTTGTGAAGCGTAAAAATTGAAACCGGCACAACTTAAAAAAATATAAAGTTATAAATAAAAATGGGGCACTGACGTGTTTGCGCGAACAACAAAAAATAATGGCTTAGAATAAATAAATTTGCCTTATTATAATATTTCTGATGAAAGCAAAATATATCAATCCGTTTACCGATTTTGGTTTTAAGAAAATTTTTGGCGAAGAGGCCAGCAAGCCGTTGCTTACCGACTTTTTAAATGCGTTGCTGCCGCAGGAAAATAAGATTGCAGACTTGTCTTTTAAAAATACAGAACAGCTGGGGCGAACCGATTTTGACCGCAAAGCCATATATGACATTTATTGCGAGAGCAAAAACGGGGAAAAATTTATTGTTGAACTTCAGAAAGCCAAACAAAATTATTTCAGGGAACGAACCATTTATTATGCAACATTTCCAATTCGGGAACAGGCTGAGAAAGGAAATTGGAACTACAATCTGAATGCTGTGTATTGCATCGGCATTCTCGATTTTACATTTGATGACTATCAGAATAAATCTGAAAGGACAGAAGTGGTTCATACCATTAAACTGAAAGACCAGCATTGCAACGTTTTTTACGACAAGCTGACTTACATCTATCTTGAAATGCCCAACTTCAAAAAAGAAGAAAGCGAGCTAAGAACACGGCTTGACAAATGGTTATATTTCATTAAATATTTAGAAGATTTTCAAACCATTCCGGTTATTTTTAAAGATCAGATATTCACGCAGGCATTTGAGACGGCAGAACTTGCGAATTTTGACCAAAATGAACTTGACAGTTACGAATATAGCTTAAAAGTGTTTAGAGACAACAAAGCCACCTTTGATTATGCTATTGAAACGGCTCGCGAGCAAGGCTCAGCAGAAGGTAGAGCAAAAGGCATAGCAAAGGGTAGAGAAGAAGGCAGAGAAGAAGGAAGACAAGAAGGCAGAGAAGAAGGTAGAGAAGAAGGCATTAAACAAAGCAAAACCGAAATCGCAAAAAAAATGAAAATAAAAGGGCTTTCATCTAAAGATGTTTCTGATATGACCGGACTTCCGGAAAATGAAATTGATAAATTATAATCGCAGTATGAAACCTAAACAACACAATCTTGATAAGCTTGCAGCCATTGTTCACGAATCGGGATATACATTGCGTTACGAGCGCGGCACATTTCAAAGCGGCTGGTGTCTATTAGAAAGCAGGCGCATGATTGTGCTGAATAAATTTCTGGATACCGAAGGCCGAATCAATACGCTAACCGAGCTGATTCAGCAATTGCCGGTTGCTTTTGACAAGCTTACATTAGAATCGCAACAGCTTTACGAAGAAATAATGAAAGCGGCGAAGCAGAAAGTACATTAGTTAATCAGAATCCTTTTATCTTGCCTCTTTGCAACCGCCTCTTACCATAACATTTCTTGGCACCGGCACCAGCACCGGCGTTCCCATGATCGGTTGTCATTGCGAAGTGTGTACATCAGCCGATGAACATGATAAACGGTTGCGAAGCAGCATCTTATTGCAATCGTCAACCACGACATTGGTTGTAGATACCACGCCCGACTTCAGGCAGCAAATGCTTCGCATTAACAACAACAATCTTGATGCGGTTTTATTTACCCATCCACACAAAGATCATATTGCCGGTTTGGATGATGTTCGCCCATATAATTTTTTTTCGGGTCTTGCCATAGACGTTTATGCCAATGATTTAACCAGCGAAGCGTTAAAAAAAGAGTTTGCTTATGTGTTTGCCGACCATAAGTATCCGGGCATTCCGAATATTAACCTTATTACTATTTCGCAGGAACCTTTTGTGATTGGCGATATTCCGGTTATACCCATTGCGGTATGGCATCATAAAATGCCGGTATATGGTTATCGCTTTGGAGATTTTACTTATATCACCGATGCCAACAAAATTGATGATTATAACAAAACGCTTATCAAAGGATCGAAAATAATGGTGGTAAATGCGCTTCGCAGAGAAAATCATTTGTCGCATTTTACGTTGGAAGAAGCCATGACTTTGGTAGATGAATTACATATACCAACCGCTTATTTTACGCATATCAGTCATCAGTTGGGTCTGCACAAAGAGGTAAACAAAATTTTGCCAAAACACATATCTTTAGCCTTTGATGGAATGATCATCCATTGTTAACTGCTTAATAAAACGCTATGCACACAAACCCGTCGTGGAAAGACTATTTTGTCTTTTCAAAAAAAGAGAGAAATGTCTTTATCATTTTGTTGTTCATTTTTGTTTCTTACTGTTTGTTTCTTGCTTTGTACACTCCTCGTACAGAGCAACCGGTAATACAAAACCTGGATGAGCAACTTAAAATGTTATCATCGCAAAACCGAACGGATGCCGACAGCGCCAACGATGAAAATATCTTTACCGATGTTGCCACTAATACAGAAACAGCTAATAAGTCTTATAAGTTATTTGTGTTTGACCCGAACACGCTTGATGAAAGCGGCTTCAGGCAACTTGGCTTGCGCGATAAAACAATTCGTACAATAATCAATTATCGAAGCAAAGGCGGGCGGTTTCGCAAGCCGGAAGATCTGAGAAAAATTTACGGATTGCAACCCAATGAAGCAGACAGATTAATTCCTTTTGTGAAAATAAAATCTGGTTTCAGCCAGCCGGATTATGCGGCAAAAGAATATAACAATCTAAGTGGCAACCGGATTACTTATAACAAACCAAAGCCGAATATTATTAACATCAATACGGCAACTGTGGATGAATGGAAGACATTACCTGCCATTGGAGATGTGCTGAGCAACCGCATTGTTAAATACCGGGACAAAATCGGTGGCTTTAGGTCAATTGATCAGGTTAAAAAAACGTATGGCTTATCCGATTCTGCTTTTGCAGCCATTCTTCCATATTTGTCTTCTTCTTCCGATAAAACAGAAATACCGGCTGTACAAGAAGCATCTGATTCTAAAATCAATATCAATACCGCTTCGCTTGCCGATTTTAAAAACAGTTCTTCAATTCCCGTGGATGTTGCTGAAGCGATTGTCATTTATCGCAAACAGCACGGCAGTTATGCTTCGATAGAAGATATTAAAAAAATTGTTTTTATTAATGATGCTCTTTATCAGAAAATTGCGCCGTATATAACAGTTAAATAATTATTCGCAAATACTTGTAGCCTTCCAAAAGTTATTTTATATTTGCAAACTAACATTCGTTAGTATGGATTTTTTAGTGGAAGAAATTACAGTTCAGGTTAAAGAAACAGCAAAAGATTTCGCAGAACAACATATCCGCCCGCATGTGATGGAATGGGATGAAGCGCAAACATTTCCAATAGATGTTTTTAAAGAATTGGGCAGATTGGGAATGATGGGCGTATTGGTTCCGGAAGAATATGGCGGTGCAGGTTTGGGTTATTTTGAATATAAGGAAATTATCGAAGAAATTGCTAAAGTATGCGGCTCAATCGGGTTAAGTGTTGCTGCACACAATTCACTTTGTACCAATCATATTTTATTGTTTGGCAACGAAGAACAGAAATACAGGTTTTTGCCAAAACTGGCTACGGCAGAACATATTGGTGCCTGGGGTTTAACAGAACCCAACACCGGCAGCGACTCCGGGAACATGAAATGCACGGCTGTTAGAGATGGTGATGAATGGATTTTAAACGGAACAAAAAATTGGATTACGCATGGCAGAAGCGGCGATATTGCCGTTGTGATTGCCAGAACCGGCGAAGCGCGAACAAAAAACAATGCAACGGCATTTGTTGTTGAGCGCGGCACAAAAGGGTTTGCGGGTGGAAAAAAAGAAAATAAGCTTGGCATGCGCGCCAGCGAAACTGCCGAAATGATTTTTGATAACTGCCGTATTTCGGATAAAAACAGGTTGGGTGATATTGGAGAAGGGTTTTACCAGGCGATGAAGGTTTTGGATGGCGGAAGAATTTCAATTGCTGCCTTATCTCTCGGCATTGCAAAAGGCGCTTACGAAGCTGCGAGGCAATATGCAAAAGAGCGTCATCAGTTTGATAAACCAATTGCATCATTTCAGGGCATCAGCTTTAAGCTGGCTGATATGGCAACTGAGATAGAAGCGGCTGATTTGCTGATACAAAATGCCTGTCATTTAAAAATGACGCATCAGCCGATGACAAAGCAGGCAGCAATGGCAAAGTATTATGCCAGCGAAGTTGCCGTAAGGGTTGCAAATGATGCGGTTCAGATTTTTGGCGGCTATGGTTATACAAAAGATTTCCCCGTAGAAAAATATTACAGAGATGCCAAGTTGTGCACCATTGGTGAAGGCACATCTGAAATACAGAAAATCGTGATTGCCCGCGAGGCATTGCGCGATTAATTGGCCTCTAACGATTCTTTGATTGCTTGCTTAAAAGCCTGTCTTGTTTAAGGCGGGCTTTGTTATTCATTCCTTTCAGATAACATACGCTTTCATTTCATCTGCAATTTTTCTATCGTTGCTTAATCTTGGTAATTTATTTTGTCCGCCCAGTTTACCAACCGATTTCATGTATTGAATAAATCCATCTTTTCGTACTGGTTTAATTTGTAGCCGTTGTAAAATATTTCCGGCAATTAAATCATCGTAATACGCATTCTTTTTTCGAAGATGATTGTCTATTTTCTCTGCAAACGCGCATAAATCTTTCGGCGTTTCTGCAAATTCAATAAACCATTCGTGATAGCTTTTGCCTTTGCCCTGCTGAACCATCGGGGCAACGGTAAATTCTGTAATCTGCAAATTGTATTCAAGCGAAGCTTTTAATAAAGCTTGTTCTACTTCTTCGCCAATCACATGCTCGCCAAACGCAGAGATATAGTGTTTGGTTCTTCCGGTAACTACCAAACGATACGGATTGATACTGACAAATTTTACCGTATCGCCAATGTCATAGCTCCATAATCCTGCATTGTTACTGATAATCAACGCATAATTTTCACCTTCTTTTACTTCCTGTAAATTCAGTCGCAGCGGGTTTTCTTTACCCATTTCATCAGCCGGCACAAATTCATAAAAAATACCCGAGTTTGTATTTAACAATAAACCCTGATTTTCAATTGTATCCTGAAAAGCAAAAAAGCCTTCCGAAGCAGGAAAGGTTTCAATCGAATCTATTTGTTTACCAATGGTATCAAACAGCTTTGCTTTATAAGGCTCAAAATTTACGCCGCCATATACCATAACAGAAAAGTTGGGAAACAGGTCTTTCATTTCTTTGCCGCTTACCTGTTTCAACCTGTCGAAATACATCTGCATCCAGGGCGGTATGCCGCTGATGAGTGTCATATCCTGGCGGATGGTTTCTTCCACAATTTTATCCAGTTTGGTTTCCCAATCATCTATACAATTGGTTTCATACGAAGGCAGTTGATTTGTTCTTAAATAGCGCGGAATATGATGGTTAACAATACCGCTTAACCGCCCGGTTGGTATGTCTGCAATACGATCCAGTTCCGGCGAGCCGCTTAAAAAAATCATCTTGCCGTTTGTGAAATCGGCATTGCCTTTTTGGGCAATATAGCAAAGCAGTGCGTTTCTTGCCGTGTCTATATGATTGTTTATCGAATCTTTTGAAATGGGAATGTATTTTACACCGCTTGTTGTGCCGCTTGTTTTGGCAAAATAAATCGGTTTGCCGGTCCATAAAACATTGTGTTTTCCTTCCTTAATTTTTTCGATGTATGATTTCAGTTGTTCATAATCGCGAAGCGGAACCTGATGTTTGAAATCGTCATACGTTTGAATTGTATCAAACCCGTGTTCTTTTCCAAACAATGTATTTTTTGCCGATTTCAAAAGTTTCTGTAATGTATCTTCCTGATCCTGCACAGCAGTAGCTGCACTTTTCTGAATCTTATTACAGATATAAACAGCAAACGGTTTTGCCAGCGAAGATTTAATGCTCATACAGACAACAAAGGTTACCGGCAAAAGTAAGAAGGCTTATGTTACGGTGTTTGTAATCTATCAGCCGTCAGCCTTAAGGTTTGTGCTTTTCGCTTTCGGCTTTCTTGCCCAATAAATATCTTTGTAACGATGAAGCAGATTATAGTTGAAGACAGAGGCATAGAAACTTATAAAGACACATGGAATTATCAGGAAAATTTGCTGCAGCAAAATATCAGGCGAAAGGCAAATGGTGAACCCACTGAACAGCGTCTCATTTTTGTTGAGCATCCGCCGGTTTATACACTGGGCAAAAGCGGCAAGCCGCAACACATGCTGTTGAATGAACAAGAGCAGCACGAAAAAGGTGTTGACTATTTTCACAGCAACAGGGGAGGAGATATTACTTTTCACGGACCGGGGCAGTTGGTTGGCTACCCGATTTTAGATCTGGAAATTTTTAAGACTGATCTTGGCTGGTATCTGCGCAGTCTGGAAGAAGTGATAATTCTTACAATGGCTAATTATAATTTGCGCGGCGACAGAAGCAAAGGCGAAACCGGCGTATGGCTTGATCCTTACATACAAGGCAAAGAACGAAAAATTTGCGCGATGGGCATTCGCTGCAGTCGCTGGATAACGATGCATGGCTTTGCCTTAAATGTAAATACCGATCTTAGTTTTTTTGATAATATTATTCCATGCGGAATTGTAAATAAAAAAGTAACGTCTATACAAAACGAAACAAAACTAAATGCAGATATGAATGAAGTGAAAGAACGGGTGATGAAAAATTTTGAAACGGTTTTTGAAGCGGCATTGGTTACCGGCTTAACACACGCGTAAAACGCTTTACATCGGCTGCCGGTTCAATGGTAGAATTGTGCAATAAATGCTGCGCAAACTGATAAGCAAAATAAGGAGCCAGCGAGCAGCCTTTTGTTCCCATACCGTTTAAAATACCAACAGAATTATATTTCGGGTGCAGTCCAACAAATGGTCTTCTTTCCACGTTGGCAGGTCGCTCCGCAGCAAAATGATCAATTACCCTAAAAGGCAGGCGCAGCCAGTATGTCAGATGTTCTTCAGTTCGTTGCCGGAAAGAGGCTGATGGCTGCAAATCAGTATAATCCCAGATGTAATTAGAACCAACCCAGAACATATTTTTTTCTTTCCACGGTACGATATTGATACCCTGTTTATAAATATTGGTTTGTGGCAAATGGTCAATATTTACCAATAAAGCTTCTCCTTTATTAAAAGCGAACGGTAACATATGAAAGAAGGGATTTAGCGCAGTAGAAACGCCATCGCAAAAAATGATTTTTTCAGCTTTTATGTTTTTATAATCTATCTGTTCGTTTTCAATTTTGCAATGTGCAACTTCAAATTCATCTTCCTGTAAAGCATTGTTTTTTTGTAATTGTTGCCGCCATAAAATCAGGAAGCTTTGAATATCCGTCAGGTAACACGGATTAATTTCTCCGATACCATAATTGAATCTGAAATATGGTTGCCACGGTTCTGTATCAGTCATCATTTTCAATAGCTCCGGATCTTCGGCCGCGCGATCCGCAAATGCATTTTTTACCTGCGGCGTTGCAAAAAAATCAAGCGCATTGCATTGTCTGATGAGTTGTGCATTCAGCTCTTTTTCTACGTCTGCATAAGCGCTTATGGCAAAAGGAAGCAGTTCATCTGCAAGCCATGTTTTTACAATACGCCTTCCGGTAACCGGATTAATGATGCCGCTCGCTGCTTTGCTTGCCGTATTCGGTTGCGGGTTATCAATTACCAAAACATGTTTTCCTGCTTTCTGAAGATAATAACTGAGAAAACTGCCGCAGATGCCTTGTCCCACAATAATATAATCCGGCATTTATTAATGTATGTTTTTATAAAAAAAATTAAAGCAGACAGATCAATCAGATTGTTTGATACAAATAAGCATCCGTATTTTTTTAAACCAGAGTTGTAAAAAGCAATTTCAGAAAACTAATGTTAGTCAGTTCAATGTCTTATGAAATAAGGAATTTTATAAGTGGTAAAAAGATAAACTTTTTTGTTTCGATTATTCGATTATTTTTGTCCTGTTTTTTAAGGGTTTAGGGTTGAAAAAATTTCCTGTTTCTACAGGAAATTTCTTTTTTATGTAAGTCTTTATACATCTCATTTCTTCTTTTTTATCCTGATATTTTCAGCAATTTCTGTCGGTATGTTAATTGCTTTTTATAGCCCTTTAAAGCTTACAAAGTGGCAACAGATAACGCATGAAACAAACAAATAAAAAAAATAAGCGGCAGTCGGTTGCAAAGTTAGTAATCATTCCGTTTACAGAATATCCGCGCTGCGCCGGAATTTTACTTCACATTACATCGTTGCCTTCTGGTTTTGGCATCGGCGATATGGGACCCGAAGCTTACCGGTTTGCCAATTTTCTAAAACGCAGTCATCAAACCATCTGGCAATTGCTTCCCGTCAATTCATCATCAGATGCGCAGGGTTTTTCACCATACGGTTCCAATGGCAGCTTTGCGGGCAATGTATTGTTGATAAGCCCTGAATTATTGGTAAATGAAGGTTTGCTATCGGACAATGATTTGTCTCAGCTAAAAATAAAAAACAACAGGCAAACAGATTATCAGAAGGCGCAGAAAGTTAAGACTGCTTTGCTTGATAAAGCGTATATCAATTTTAAAAAGCAACCCTCTTTATGGCAAAAGTCTTTCGCCGCATTTTGTAAAAAAGAAGATGACTGGCTTCGCGATTTTTCGCTTTATGTTGTTTTAAAAAAAGAAAACGAAAGCAAATCCTGGAGCGAATGGAAAGATGATTATAAATACAGAAATGCAAAAGCGTTACAGTCTTTCACAAAAAAGAATGAGCACGATATTGAAAAAGTAAAATGGCAGCAATGGATTTTTTTTAAACAATGGAATGAGTTAAGAAAATATTGCAACGGCATTGGCATCGCATTGTTTGGCGATCTTCCTTTTTATGTGGCTTACGATTCGGCTGATGTGTGGTCGCATCAACAACTTTTTAATCTTGATAAAAATGGCAACATGCTTTCTGAAGGTGGCGCGCCGCCCGATGATTTTAATGCCGAGGGTCAGCGTTGGGGTATGCCGGTTTATAATTGGAATGCAATAAAAAAACAGAATTATGAATGGTGGCTAAGCCGGATGAAAAAAGCAATCGGGTTATGCAATTTACTTCGGCTTGATCATTTTCGCGGTTTCTCTGCTTTTTGGGATATTAAAAAAAATGCAGAATCGGCAAAAGAAGGAACGTGGAAAAAGGTCAACGGAAACAAACTTTTCAGCCTATTGAAAAAAGAAATCGGGCAACTGCCTTTGGTTGCCGAAGATTTGGGTTCGATAGACAAACTGGTTTTGCAAATGCGCGATCAGTTTCAGATTCCTGGAATGATTATACAGCAGGTTGCTTTTGGCGAAGACATGCCGCAAAGCAGATCTATACCGCATCATCACAATAAAAATTCGGTGGTTTATACGGGCAATCACGACAACAACACAACGCTTGGCTGGTTTGAATCATTACCCATAGATTTTCAAAAAAATATTTCTCTTTACACCAATCAGGCTGTTACTGAAAATAATATTTGCGAAGTAATGATTCGTCTGGTGTATGCGTCCGTTGCAAAGCTTACCGTTCTTCCCATGCAGGATATTTTAGAACTGGGTGAAGACGGAAGAATGAACAGCGTGCCAAACGGCGGCAAAAGCTGGAGCTGGCGAATGCCTGCAAAAGCGCTCACAAAAAATATCGAAAAAAAACTGCGCGATTTGTGTCTTTTGTACGATAGAAATGTAAAGGAAGAATTATCAAATTATAATTATAAATCAGTGCTGCCGAAAGTATTTCCCTGATTGATATCGCCCGTTTCAAATCCTTTTTTAAACCATTTCATACGTTGTGCCGATGTGCCATGCGTAAATGCATCGGGAACTACATAACCCTGCGATTCTTTTTGCAACCGGTCATCCCCAATGGCATTGGCAGCATTCAAGGCATCTTCTATGTCGCCTTCCTGTATTACGCTTTTTGTTTGATCGCCTGCCGCCTGCTGCTGTTGCTCGTAATGTGCCCAAACACCTGCAAAAAAATCTGCCTGCAATTCTAATTTTACAGACAGTTCGTTCATGTCTTTTTCGCTTAAGCTTCCCCGCTGTGCATCTATTTTATCGGTAATGCCAAGCAGATGCTGAACATGATGGCCAATTTCATGAGCAATAACATAAGCAGAAGCAAAATCGCCGGGCGCGCCAAACCGGTTGGATAATTCATCAAAAAAGGAAATATCCAAATACACTTTAGAATCGGCAGGACAATAAAAAGGTCCTGTTGCTTCGCTCGCGCCGCCACAGGCGCTTTGCGTACTTTGATTAAATAAAACCAAAGTAGGATCGGTGTAAGTCTGGTTCATGTTAGCAAAAATCTGGCTCCAGATATCTTCCGTATCGGCTAAAATAGTTCGTACAAACTTTGTGTTTTCATCATTAGCAGGAACTGATTGTTGGGTGGATTGTTGTTGGGACGAATTGTTTTGCAAAACCGTATTGGGATTACCGCCCAAAAGGTAAACAACCAATGCAATAACCAGCGTACCGATTCCGCCGCCAACCGCCATACCGCCGCCGCTCATGCCGCGACGATCTTCTACGTTACTGCTTTCTCTTCTGCCTTGCCAAAGCATATTTTTAGTTATTTATGAATGATAAATTAATCTTCCGGTTTTATATTCGTTTTATCATCATCTACAAATTCTTCCTGTTCGCGAGGATGGTTATCGTATTCGCTTAGTTTGGTAAATTCAGCATCTCCTGTAGGCGCCTGATCGCTTAGTATTGAGCTATCTTCTGTGCCTTCGCGCACGGGGTTATCTCCGTTTGTTACCTTATCATCCGCATCATAACTATTGTCGTATTCGCCCAGGTTTTTATTTTTCGGATCAGTATTTTTCATTTTGCAAGTTTTGTTGAAATGATTGAAAAAACCATACCAGAGAAAAAGCTGTAAGCTATGCGTTATAAGCGTTAGTTTTTAAAAGAATTAATAAGCGGTTAAAAAAAAATTAATAAATATAAAAATAAAAAAATTCATTCTCTTAAAATAGTGACAACTGAAAATTGATAACTGACAACTGATAGCTTATACCTTTTATCAGATGCTTACAGAAAAACCTCTTTTCAAAGATTGGCATTAATTGTAACTTTGCACTCCCGTATAAAATAAATGGGATATTTTATGGACGAAAACAATATTGTTAACCAGTCTGCCGGACAGGCAGATGCAAACGCTGAGCAGCAGGAGCCTGCAACTGTGGCCGAACAACCGCAGAACGAGGCTGCAGCGTCAACAAACGAACCTGCTGCCGGAACTGAACAACCCGCAGAAACTGAACCTGAAAACGCCTCGGTAACTGCTGACGAAAAATCTGTGCCCTCTGTTGTAAAAATTGAAGAACCGGTTGCAGAAACGCTTGCCGCCCACGATGATTTCGACTGGAGCATAGACAAGCGCAACGTAGCGCAGTACAGCAAAGAGGAACAGACTAAGTACGATAAAGTGTATGAAGATACATTTATCCAGATTGAAGATGGTGAAATTGTAAACGGCACCGTGGTGGCAATGACTAAAACAGATGCTGTAGTAAACATTGGTTTTAAAAGCGACGGACTGATCTCTCTGAACGAATTCAGAGATCTGCAAGGCGGCGTTAATATTGGCGATGTGGTAGAAGTGATGGTGGTAGAAAAAGAAGACCGCCAGGGTCATCTTCATCTCAGCCGCAAATCGGCACGTATTTTTCGTGCGTGGGAGCGCATTGTGGAAGTGCACAAGACCGGCGAAGTGGTTACGGGTACCGTTACCAGCAAAACCAAAGGCGGCTTAATTGTAGATGTGTTTGGCATGGAAACCTTCCTGCCGGGCTCTCAGATAGATGTAAAGCCGGTTACCGATTACGATCAGTTTGTTGGTAAAACGATGGAATTTAAAGTGGTGAAAGTAAATGAAGCCATCAAGAATGCAGTCGTTTCTCATAAAGCGCTTATTGAAAGCGATATTGAAGCGCAACGTGCGCAAATTATATCTAAGCTTGAAAAAGGACAGGTATTAGAAGGTGTGGTAAAAAATATTACCGATTTCGGCGCCTTCATGGATCTTGGCGGTTTGGATGGCTTGTTATACATCACCGATATTTCGTGGGGACGTATTTCTCACCCTGCCGAAGTATTGAAGCTCGATCAGAAGCTAAACGTAGTTGTGCTTGATTTTGACGATGATAAAAAACGCATTTCGCTCGGTCTGAAACAATTGACGCCGCATCCGTGGGATGTATTGCCCGACACCATCGCCGAAGGCGCTACCGTAAAGGGTAAAGTTGTGAATATTGAAGATTACGGCGCTTTCCTGGAAATTATGCCTGGTGTGGAAGGATTGGTTCACGTAAGCGAAATTACCTGGGCGAATACTCCAATCAATGCAAAAGAGTTCTTTAAACTGGGTGATGAATACGAAGCGAAAGTGGTAACGCTTGACAAAGATTTGCGTAAGATGAGTCTTTCTATCAAGCAATTGACAGAAGATCCCTGGAGTACCATTGAAACCCGCTTCCCCGAAAGCAGCAAGCATAAAGGAACCGTAAAAAACATAACGCCTTACGGCGTATTTGTAGAGCTTGAGCCTGGCATTGGCGGTATGATTCACATCTCCGATTTAAGCTGGCTGAAGCGTTTTAATCATCCTTCTGAATACACAAAAGTTGGCGCTGAAATAGACGTTATTATTTTATCTATTGATAAAGAAAACCGTAAGCTTCAGTTGGGTCATAAACAACTGGAAGAAGATCCCTGGAATGCACTGGAAGATACCTTTGCCGTTGGCAGCGTTCACGAAGGAACGGTAGTTCGTAAAGATGATAAAGGCGCGCTTGTTCAATTGCCTTATGGACTGGAAGGATTTGCCCCGAACAGGCATTTGGTAAAAGAAGATGGCAAAAGCGTGGCAGCCGATGAAACCGCAGAGTTTATGGTAATTGAATTTGACCGTAACGAAAAACGCATTGTGCTAAGCCACTCACGCATCTGGGAACAGGTGAAAGCCGATGAAAAAGAAGTACAGCGCAAGGAAGCCCGGACGGATGCCGAAAATGCGAAGAAAGCGGTGAAGAACATACAAAATAAAGTAGAGAAAGCAACGCTTGGCGATTTGGGCGCATTAGCCGAAATAAAAGAAAAGTTGAAGAAAGAAGAAGACAAATAGCGTTCTGATTTTTCAGAAAATGATAGCCCCGATAGAAATGTCGGGGTTTTTTTATTTTCTTTAAAACTTCATTTCATTGTAAATGATAAACTATCCAGTACCAAAAACAAAATCCAAACTTTTCTTATTATTACAACTGCCCGAAATAAAAAATCAGGCCGTTAAATATCTTCGTAGCATAACGGTTTATGTCTCATCCGGTATATCATAGGGTTTATAACAACACGTTTTGGCTTTCTCCGCAACGGTGCATTTTCTGGGAACAGGAACAGGCATTGATTGTTTCAGATTTACATTTGGGCAAAACGGGGCATTTTCGTAAAATGGGAATTGCCGTGCCTCCAGCGGTTTACAAAGAAGATTTACAACGTCTGTTTAGCGAAATCCAATATTATAAACCCGGAAAACTTATTATTGTCGGCGATCTCTTTCATAGCAAAGAAAATAAGGAGATGCAGTTGTTTGTAAAATGGCGGAACGATTTGCCAAATCTTTCTTTTGTTCTGGTAAAAGGCAATCACGACATTTTGAAAAATGAATGGTATGCTGATGCTGGTATTGAAGTTGAAGAAAATCAATTGTGCATCAATCAATTTATTTTTACTCACGATGCGTCAACCGTAAACTGCACCGAAACCGATCAGCCATATATTTTTAGCGGGCATGTTCATCCGGGTGTGGTTATCAGAGGTATAAGCAAGCAGTCGCTTACATTTCCCTGCTATCATTTCGGAGCCAACAGTGCTGTTATACCTGCATTCAGTAAATTTACCGGCGTTTATATTACGCCCAAAAAAGCAAGCGATAAAGTTTTCGCTATCATAAATCAATCGGTAATCAGCGTATGAAAAAAGCAGCCTGTTGTGGCTGCTTTTAGAATAAAATAAAAATCATTAAAACGGAAGATCATCCATCGGTTCTGTAATTTCCTGTGGCTGCTGAGAAGTTTGCGTTGACTGCGTTGTGTTGTAATTGTTATTGTAGCCGTAAGATGAACCTTGTGGCGTTTCATTAGCCGTACCACCTTCATTACCCGTTTTCGACCCAAGCAACTGAACGCTTTGAACCCGCAAAGTGAGAGAACTGCCGTTGCTGCCATCTTTTGCCGTGTACATACGAACTTCCGGCGATCCCTCCACATAAACCTGAGTACCTTTTTTCAGGTATGGTGCAATGGCTGTTTTATCCGTCCAGTAAGCGCACTCCACCCAAATCGTTTTGTCTTTCTGCACACCCATATTGTCTTTAAATTTTTCTGTGTGCGCAATGCTGAAATTAATAACTGTCTTGTTGTTAACCGTATTTACGGTGCAATCTTTACCCAGATTGCCAATGGCCGTTAATTTTATCATATAGGTTGTTTTAAACTTGTTCTTACAGGCAATAGTACAATTTTTTACGAAATTAAATTTTCTTTAAAACAACTAATTTTCAAATGTCAAACCTATATTTATACGCGATTTAAAAACGAAAACAATAATTGCTCATTCATTTTAACAATTTTTATTTATTTAGTTAAGAAATTGTACCTTGTCATTTGAAAGCAGGTTAAAGAATTTTTCAGGAAAAAGGGATTGGAAGCCATATCAAGCAGGAATTCAATAAATTCTAAAGAAACAAATAGAATAAAACAAAATGACTTTGTTACCCGGTTTACAAAACAAGTAATCAATATTTTTTCTCCATCCAGTTAAAGCCTTATCCAAAATCAAGTTTATGGAAAATTCGTACAAAATTTTATTGGCAGAAGATGAACCCAAACTAAGCCAGGTAATTCAGGAAGAATTAAACCGGCAAGGTTTTGAAACCGATGTTGCGTATGACGGCAATATAGCCGAAAAAATGTTTAAACAGCATGCTTATTCCCTTATTCTGTTAGACATTAATCTTCCTTACAAAAACGGACTTGCCCTCTGTAAAGAATTCAGAGAAACCAACAGTCAGATACCGATTATTATGCTAACCGCATTTGGCGAGCTAAACGATAAAATAGACGCTTTTAAATTGGGTGCAGACGATTATATTGTAAAACCATTTCATTTTGATGAACTATCCGCCCGCATAAAAGTGTTTTTGAAACGGGCCGAAAACAGTTTTGCGCCCACTGAAAAAATCGTAATTGCCGATATGGAAATTGACATTGAAAACAAAATGGTATCGCGCGAGGGAAAGAACATCAATCTTACCGCAAAAGAGTTTGCCTTGCTGCTTTTACTATCCCGAAACAAAGGCAAAGTGGTAAATAAACATGATATTCTGGAAAAGGTGTGGGAGCTTAATTTTGATACCGGCACCAATACCATCGAAGTTTACATTAGCTTTCTCCGCAATAAAATAGATAAACCATATGGCACGAAGCTCATTCATACAAAACCCGGTTTTGGTTATTATGTAAAAGAAACAATGATCTGAATGAAGCTTCGGTTTAGGTTTACGTTTTTTTTTAGTTTGTTGTTGTCGGTGCTGATGCTTTTTTCCACGTTTGCTATCTATGCTTTATTCGATAAAGCAAGGGAAAGAGATTTCAATAAGCGTTTGCGTGCGCAGGCTTATTATTCGTATTCCGTTTTTTATCACCTTTCATTGCCGGATTCAATCCGCCAAATGATAGCTGAGTATCATCCGGGTACCATTTATCAACTGCATGTTTTCATACTGGATAAAAATGCAAAGGTTCTATACACTTTCGGCGGCAGCGTTAGCAATCACTTTTCCACATCGTTTTTACAAACAATCACAAAGAAAAATTTTTATTCGGTTCAGCAACGCAATCTGCAACTGATGAGCATTCATATTCAAACTCCGTCAGAAAGCTATGTTGTTGTTTCGGGCGTTGACAAATTCGGATTGAAGCGGGCAAAAAATCTGGAACATATACTTACATTGGTAGGCATATTCGGTATTTTGCTTATCATTTGTTCCGCTGTTTTTATTGTAAATCAAATTACAAAGCCGCTGACCAGACTTGGCTTGCAAATGCAGCTTATTTCGGAAAACAACCTACAGGAAAGAATCAAATTCAAATCCCGCCGCTTTAATTATGAAGAATCGCAAATTGCAACGCACTTCAATGCCATGCTCGACCGCTTGGAAAAGGCTTTTGAATTGCAGCGAAGTTTTGTGCATCATGCCTCGCACGAACTGCGCACACCGCTTGCAACCATGCTGGCGCAAACCGAACTGGCATTGCGTAAAAACCTTACCGTTGAGGATGCACGCAAGGTATTTGAATCGCTGAAAGAAGACCAGCAGGAAATGGTGGAGCTTACCAATTCGCTTTTGCTGATTTCGCAATACGAAAGAATAAATACCTCAACCGAATGGCCGGTGCTTCGGCTTGATGAATTGCTGTACGACACGATGAGTATGGTAAAACGAATGCTGCCTGATGTAAATGTATCGTTGGAATTTGCGCAGGTGCCGGAGAACGAATTGTTTCTTTCCATTCAGGGCAACGATTCACTCATTCGCTCTGCGTTTAGAAATCTGATCAAAAATGCCTGGCTCTACAGCAATAATAAATCGGTTGCCGTTACCATTGATGTTACCGGAACAGAAATATATCTGCATTTTGACAATAACGGCAAGCTGCTTTCGCTTGATGAGCAGGAACGTTTGTTCGTTCCTTTTTTCAGGGCTTCCAATTCAACGCAAAAAAAAGGTTTTGGTCTGGGCTTAAATATTATTCAACGTATTGTATCGCTGCACAACGGCAGTATCGGTTACTTAATTTATAACAATCTCAATCGCTTTACGCTGCAGTTTCCCAAGCTTACATCCGCTAATACAGATTTATAAAAGAAATACGCCGCTGTTGATAAGCTGCAAGGCTTCTTTCTTATACTGATGACTGATAAGAATTGAAATATTATGTTTGCTTCCGCCATAGCTTATCATGCGTACCGGTATGGTGCTTACTGCGTTAAACACTTTTTTAAGCACATCCGGCGTTTCGGCTATTTCGTTACCTACAATAGAAATAATTGTTTGCTCTTTCTCCCAGTCAACGCTGCCAAATGGCTCAAGCTCTTTAATAATCTGTTGCAAATGCAAGTCGCTGTCAATGGTAACAGACACCGCCACTTCCGATGTTGTAATCATATCTATCGGTGTGCGGTATTTTTCAAACACTTCAAATATTTTTCTTAAAAAACCGTACGCCAGCAACATGCGGCTGCTTTTTATTTTAATGGCAATGATACCGTCTTTTGCCGCTACGGCTTTTACGCCGGTGCTGTTGGCAAATTCGGCTATCACCGTTCCTTTGGCCTGCGGCTGCATGGTGTTTAGCAGCTTTACCGGCACATTGGCCTGTTGTGCCGGCCAAATGCAGGTCGGGTGCAATATTTTTGCGCCGAAATATGCCAGTTCTGCAGCCTCATCAAAGCTGAGTTGTTCTATGGCAACCGTTTTATTTACAATGCGCGGATCGTTGTTGTGCATGCCATCAATATCCGTCCATATCTCGCAAACGCTGCCGCTGATGGCAGCCGCAATCAGCGAAGCCGTATAATCGCTGCCGCCGCGTTTCAGATTGTCCACTTCCCCTTTACTGTTGCGGCAGATATAACCTTGCGTAATAAACAATTTTATATTGCCGTGCTGCTGCAAAAGCTTATTCAGCTGATATTTTATTGCATTCAGATCCGGCTCTTCATTGGAATCAAGACTCATAAACTCAAGCGCAGGCAACAATAAATGACTGATGTTTTGCTCCTCAAGATAAACGCTGAACAGTTTGGTGCTCATAAGTTCACCCTGCGCAAGAATGTCTTTGTATAAGGCATCGCTGAAAGATATTTTAAGAATGATGCGCAGAAATTCAAAGTGTTCTTTAATAATAGCAGATGCTTTTACAAATGCTTCTTCTTTTTCCACCAGCAGCGAAGCAAAATGCTCATAGTGTTGCTCTAATTCTTCTATCGTTTGCTGCGCCTTGATACGGTTGCCCGAAGCAATGGCATCGCTGATAGAAACCAATGCATTGGTAGTGCCGCTTAATGCACTCAGCACCACAATTTTTGGTTCCTTGTCTTCTGTTATCAATTGCGCCACACCGTGCATCCGTTCTGGTTTGCCTACGCTGGTGCCACCGAATTTCATCACTTTCATACATATCGGTTTGAGGGTTGCAAAAGTATTGGCTGAAAACAAAACGAGGAGGAAAAATAACGGTGAAAATAAAATATCATTCATTTCTTTTTGTACAATGAAAAAGAATGCTTTATGATGCAAACTTTCTCTTTCTTATTTTAGCTGATTATAACAATTGAATTCTGCTGCCATGTCTGAATCTAAAAATGAATTGCATAAAGAGTTTGAACTGGAACGACTGATTTTATTCAGCGATGCGGTGTTTGCCATCGCCATCACGATTATCATTATCGAAATTAAGTTTCCCGAAATCCCAAAACATGCAACCTCTTTAGAAATTTTTGATGCATTTAAACCAACGCTTATTCAGTTTGCTGCGTTTATAATCAGTTTCTTTTTTATTGGCGTGTCTTGGGCACGGCACCTTGAAATTTTTCGCTATCTGGTAAAATATAATAACGGCTTGATAAAGCGAAATCTGTTTTTCCTGTTTTTCGTTATCTGTTTTCCGTTTTCAGCATCCGGCATTACCGAGCACATCAGGCCTGGCTTTCTGTTGCCGTTAATCATTTATATGTTTAATATAACTGCGGTTTTTGTTTGCCAGTATTTTTTATGTTTGTATATCTTTAAAACGAAACCTCAGTTAAGTACTGATGATTTTATACTGGAGAAAAATTACTTGTTGATGCGAAGCAAATGGATTGCATTGATTCTTATTTTTACTTTTTTTCTTTATTTTCTTGTCTTTTTATTCTCTCCGCAGAATTCCTGGATTTCTACTCTCCCGCCGTATATTCTGGTGGTGTTGATTTTATTGATGAGACGAAAAATAAAGAAATACAAACCGGTTTCTCTGAATGATATTTAATAGAGATAAATGAAACTATCTATTGCATCCCGCCCAACTCCATAATCGTCATCCATTCATCTGTTGTAACCGGCTGAACAGAAAGCCGCGATAGCTTTATCAGCGCCATGTTTGACAATGATTTTGTTTCTTTAATCCGTGTTAATGGTACTGGTTTTTTAAGTGCTTTTACCGGCTTTACATCCACCACAACCCAATTTTTATCATCTGTTGTCGGATCTTGGTATGCTTCTTTTATTACTTTGGCGATGCCTACAATTTCAAGACCTTCATTGCTGTGATAATACAACACCTGATCTCCTTTTTTCATGGCTCTCAGATTGTTTCGCGCGGCATAATTGCGAACGCCGTCCCAAACTGTTTTTTTATCTTTTACAAACTGTTGCCAGCTATATTTTTGCGGTTCTGATTTAATAAGCCAGTAAGCCATATAATGTACGATGTTAAATGTATGATGTACAATGTTATTTAATCCAAAGCTTCTGCAAACTGTTCCGTTTGTTGTTTAAAGGCAACATATAATTGTTCCTGAATTGCGCTTCCTGCTTTGTTTTCAATGATGCGCCCGTCTATTTCTGTAACCGGCGTTAGTTCTCCCATTGTTCCGGTTGTAAACACTTCATCGGCATTATAAAATTCGCTGAGCGAAATATTTCTTTCCGTTACTTCAATTTTTAATTTTTTGGCTAATGCAATAATCGTCTGTCTTGTAATTCCCGGCAGACACGCATCGCCATGTGGCGTAAGCAAAATATTATTTTTTGCCATAAAAATATTGCAGGCATTGGTTTCTGCTACAAAGCCAAGGTTATCAAGCATAATGGCATCGTCGGCACCGCAATAATTGGCTTCTGTTTTTGCCAGTATGTTGTTGAGCAAATTGTTGTGATGAATTTTGGAATCTAAATACATCGGCGAGTTGCGGCGAATGTGCGAGGTAATTAATCTGATTCCATTTGCATTATCATACACCGGCTGCTTGTGTTCTGCCACAACAATCAGGCAACAGCCGCTTTGGTTCAAACGCGGGTCCATGCCCGACGTTATTTTTTCTCCTCTTGTCAGCGTCATGCGAATGTGAACGCCATCGTGCATTTTGTTTGCTGCAAGCGTTTGCTTAATGGCGTTTTTTATAAAGTTATTGGATGGAACACCGGCAAACATCAATGTTTTTGCAGATGCCTGCAAACGGTTGAGATGATCGGTAAGATGAAAAATTTTTCCATGATAAACACGCAATCCTTCCCACACCGCATCGCCGCCCTGCACTGCGCTGTCAAATACGGAAATTTTTGCATCAGAACGCGGATAGAGCTTGTCTTTTATAAAAATCTGGATGTCCTTATTGAGTAAATTAAATTGTTGCTGCATAAAAAACGGTGAAGTTGCAAAATGTATGATGACAGAAATTCAAAAGTAAAAAGTAAATAATCAAAACGATTGTCTTTTGTTTTTATAATGAAACAGGTAGTTTCTCTTTTTTTTACTTAAAAGTTTTCCAAATACTTTTGATAACACTATCAAAAAAGGTTATGCTTTTAAAGATTTTTCATACAATAAATCATAATAACCTTTGCACTTTTCATACAACAATTGTAAAGTGTTTGGCAAAGGGCGGCTGCTGGTTTGCTGCGGCGCAAAATGCGTTGACTGATGAACATTGCCATACCAATGTTTTGCCCACACACCATCTTCGGGTTTTGGTCCTGGCGGCCAGGAAAGCATTTCGTTATAAAAAGGAATGTTTATGGCATTGCATAATTCAGCCAAAATTTTTGATGAATTTTTTAAAATTTCTCCGGAATCCAGCACTACAAAATTTTGTTTTTTGGCTGATAAATAGCTGTAAAGTTCCCATTGTTTTTCAATGCCAATGTCGTCCATTTTCACATCATATATAACCTGCGCATAACTTGAGATAATCTGCTTCGGATCGCGTATAAAAATGATGTTGGAAACCTGAGACAAAAAATCAAAATTTACATTTATCAGGTGATGCGTCATTTGTTTAAAAAAGACTACCGGCTTCATAAAATTTTTATGAATCATTTCATCAATTACTTTGTTGCCATCATTTTCCTGGGATAACAATATTTCTTCCCGTCCGGGATGGTTCGCGCCTGTTGCAAACAGGTAATGAGCATACAAAGGTTCATCAAACACTAAAGTATCTGGTCGCTGCGCAAACGAATACATAAGCGCGGTAGATAAATTTCGCGGACTGCTCCATAAACAGACTCGTTTAGCTGGCATATAGAATTGGGATGATACGTTGTAAGTTGTACGTAATACGTTGTAAGTAAAACTGATAGCTAAAAGCTGACATCTTATTCAAATTTTGCCAGTACATCGGCGAGATGAAGCACCCGGAGATTTGTTTTTTTGTTTTTGAGGCAGCCATCAATGTGCATCAGGCAACTCATGTCTGTGCTGATGATGTATTGCGCGCCTGTGTCTTCGGCATTGGTTATTTTTTGATCGCCCATAGCAACACTTATCGGCTCGAACTTTACGGCAAACGTGCCGCCGAAACCGCAGCAGGTTTCTACATCGTTCATCTCCGTAATTTCCAAACCTTCTACATGGCTTAGCAAAATGCGCGGCTCGGTTTTAATTTTACATTCCCGCAAAGCGGCGCAACTATCGTGATAAGTAGCTTTGGCACTAAATTTCGCCCCAATGTTTTCTACCTGTAAAATATGCACCAAAAAAGAAGAAAATTCGAATAACCGATTGGCAACCGCCTTTACTTTATCAGAACCGGGAAACATAGTTTGATAATAATTTTTTACAAAACCGGCGCAGCTTGCACTTGGCGTAACAATATAATCAAAACCATCAAAATCGCTAAGAAATTTTTTGCAGACTTCTTTGGCTTCTTTGCGATAGCCCGCATTAAATGCCGGTTGTCCGCAACAGGTTTGGTTGGTATTGTATGCAACCGTGCATCCCGCTCTTTCTAATACTTTTACCATATTAAAAGCAACGGAAGGATAAAGCTGATCTATAAAGCAGGGAATAAAAATGCTTACCGTCATTGGTTATAAATCCGAAATTATATTTGTAAAAAGGAGTGTTGTAAAGCGATCATTTTAATGGCGGTAATGGCGGCTTCTTCGCCTTTGTTTCCCTGAACGCCACCGGTTCTTTCCAATGCCTGTTCTTCTGTATTTATCGTAAGCACGGCAAAAATAACGGGCGCTTCAAGGTTCAGATTTAGCCATACGACGCCATCGGTTACGGCTTTACAAACATAGTCGAAATGAGGCGTATCGCCTTTTATCACCGCACCTAATGTAATGAAGGCATCTGCCTTTTGCTCGCCGCTGTTTGCATAAGCTTTCACGGCAAACGGAATTTCAACCGCACCGGGTACTACAAGTGTTTTGTATCTGATGCCTTGTTCACCGAAAATCTTTATGGCGCCTTCTTCCAGTTTGTCTGCAATATGTGCATTCCATTCTGTTTTTACCATAACAACAAAGGCATTCGCAAGTTGCGGAATGCCTTTGTGTAATTCTGTATTACCGCCTGTTGCCATCAGTTTACGCTCAGATCGTTTGCGTTTGGTTCAATGTTTAACCGGTAAATGTATTTATCAGCCTGCGAGCCACGCACCGTGCCGGGAAATTTGTCTTTCAGTTGTTTGTACAAGTCCAACGCTTCTTTGTTCTTTCCTAACACTTCGCTGAGCAAAGCGGCGCGAAACAAATATTCTGCAGAATTGTCTTTGTCGTCCTCAAACGTAGTTGCGGCTTTCTGGTAGGCGTTTATGGCATCGCTTTTTTTATTCAGTTCGCTGTATGCATCGCCAAGACTGCCGTACGTCATCATTTGCACGGGTTTGGAATCGGTTGAAAAATCGGTCAGATATGTAATGGCTTCATTATAGCTGCCCAATTTTAAATCGCAGATGCCGGCATAGTATTTAGCCAGATTTGCGGTTTTTGTTCCGCCATAATTTTTGATGATATATAAAAATCCTTTGTTTACGCCATCGCCGTTCAATGCCAGCCGAAGCGAATCCTGCGCAAAATATTGCTGCGCTTTAAAAATTGCATCCTGCGCTTTCTCTTCTTTTGGCTGAATTACCCATGCATTATAGGCAAACCAGCCGCCAAAGCCAATGATTAAAACGGCTAACACAATGGCGGCCGGTTTGGAATATTTTTTCCAAAAAGTCTGCATTTGTTGCGAAGGTTCCTGGCGCACATTGGCACTGCTCACTCTGGTTTCAACAGCCATATAGTAAAGTATGAATTTTGAACTAAGATTTATGATTTAAAAATGGATTCATTTTTTACAAAATTAATCTACGATGTAGGGATAATTTTTATCAACATACACATCGCCGTATAATTCGCTTTCATCCGGCCAGGCGCTTTCTTCGGCAAATTTCACGCTGTCTTCCACCATTTGATTAATGCGGTCATCAATCGCTTTTATTTCTTCGTCGGAAGCAAAGCCATTTTCTTTTATGGTATTTAAAACAAAAGTAAGCGGGTCTTTTCCGCGATAATTTTCTATTTCTTCTTTGGTTCTGTATTTCTGCGGGTCGCTGATAGAATGCCCTTTGTAGCGATAGGTTTTCATTTCCAAAAGGGTCGGTCCGCCGCCTTCTCGCGCTCTTTTTACAGCGCGTTCAACCGCTTCATGCACGGCTTCGGGGTGCATACCATCTACTTTATCGCCGGGCATTTCATACGAGTCTGCCAGCTTATAAATATCTAATACGTTAGAAGTGCGTTCCACCGAAGTTCCCATGGCGTAATTGTTGTTTTCGCAAATAAAAATCACGGGAATTTTCCATATCATCGCCAGGTTAAAGGTTTCGTGCAAAATGCCTTGCCGGGCTGCGCCATCGCCAAAGAAACAAAGCACCACATTGTCTGTGCCTTTATATTTTTCGGCAAATGCAATACCGGCACCAGCACCGATTTGCGCGCCCACAATACCATGTCCGCCAAAAAACGAATGCTGTGCGCTAAAGAAGTGCATACTGCCGCCTTTACCTTTAGCCACACCCGTGGCTTTGCCATACAATTCCGCCATGCCGGCATTTGGTTCCATGCCTTTTGCCAGGGCCAGACCATGATCGCGGTAGCCAGTGATAAAAGGATCTTCCTGTCGTGTAGCCGTCATACAGCCGGCAGCAATGGCTTCCTGACCAATATAAGCATGAAAGAAACCGCGAATTTTACCGGCCATTTTGTACATTTCCTCTGCTTTCAGCTCAAACTGACGAATGAGCTGCATCAGTTCGTACCAGTATAAATATGTTTCTTTAGAAAACTTCGTCGCCACTACTTTAGAATTTGAGGGGGCAAATATAAAGAAAGACTTGTAAGCAGTTTGAAAAACATTGCAGGTTTGATAGTAGAAGATATTGTATCGAAATTTTATGATATGATTTGCAGCATCTGCAGTTTAGAAAGCAACTACAATTAAAGCTTTCTTTAGTTTAGCATAACTAATTATGAAATACCAATTTTAAACGATTACCATGTATGTTCTTGTTAAGAAACAGATGCTATTTGCGATATGTTTTCTCTATATAATTGCGGGTTCTGCCCAAACAAAAACTGTTTTATCGGGTGTAATTCCCGGTTTAGATGTAGGATCTAAATTAAAAATTCAGAGTATTTCCGGTAAAGGTATCATTGATTCTTTAATTGTTTTTAACGATAGTTTTCAAATTACATTATATATTGATAAGGGAGATATGTACTTTATAAATTATGTTGCAGGCAATGAAGATTTTACGCAAGATGTTTATCTGCAAAAAGCTTCAGACGTTCATTTGCAGTTTTCTAACAACTTACGCCATCTGACATTTACAGGTTCTGAAATTGCTGATGTACAAAATAGTTTCAGGCAAGGTTTGGAAAAAGTATTTGAGCCTGCGTCGTTACTTGACAAAAAGAGATTGGAAACTACCGATACGGCTATTATTAATCAGACTAAAGTAGAGGAAGAAAAGGAAAAGCAGGAAGAGGATAATTTTTATGTCCAATGGATAAAACAACACACTCATTCGCCGGTTAGTGTAGGTGTAATTTACCTGTACACACAGCAAATGAATACATCGGTTAGAGAATTGCTTTTTAATTCTTTATCTGACGAAGCAAAAAAAAACAATGCCATCACAGACTTGTTGCCATATAGTTTTGCCCAAAGCAGGAATAATGAGGCGCTGATGGTCGGAAAGAAAATGAAAGATTTTACGTTAGAAGACACGTCTGGCAATGAACAGACTTTTTCAAAGCTCAACCGTGATAATTATGTATTGATTGATATTTGGGCAAGCTGGTGCAGTCCATGCCGAAAAAGCATACCTGGGATAAAAGGTATTTTAAATACTTATTATGACAAGAATTTGAGAGTGGTTGGTATTTCTGCGGATGACGATAGCAGATTATGGAAGAATGCCATAAGACAAGATAACACCACATGGTACCAACTATCTGATTTACAAGGAACAGATAATGGTTTTATGAAAGAAAATTACATTTTTGCGTATCCAACCCATTTATTAATTGGCCCCGATGGAACAATCATTTCGAAGCCTGTTACAATTGAAAGAGTCGAAGAACGATTAACGGAGCTTTTTGGTAAAAAAGCAAATGGCAAAAATTAAAAGGGTACTGTCCCGAACTTTTAAGACGGTATTATTTTAATTTTACGTTCCCGGCCGCTTCGGCTTCATCACTGCTTTCGGCAATAATTGGTTTTGATTCTTCTTTTTGCCGGTATCAACCGGCAATTTGCTTTCCGGTTGTATATCATAGCCGCCTTCATTTGGCGGTGGCGTTTGTTCTGTACCGTCGCCATAATCTTCAGCCGAACCGTTGCCTGCATCTTCACCTTCGGCGCCAAGCTGCTGCGGCATATCGTTTACCCAATCGTAAATAATATCGTTTTGCATCATATCGGGTTTGGCAAACACACTGCGCGTATCAATCGCGATGTCTTTATCGCCGGATATCTTCTTATAGAAATGAGCCCAGATTGGCAAAGCAACGGAGGAACCTTGTCCGAGATTCGTGCTGCTGAAACGGATAAAGCGATCGTCGCAACCTGTCCACGCACCGCATAACAACTGGGGCGTATAACCCATAAACCAGGCGTCGCTGTTGTCGTTGGTGGTGCCTGTTTTACCGGCAATATCTCCCTTTACGCCATAACTCCAGATGCGCCGGCCGGTTCCAAACTTTAGAACGCCTTCCATCATGCTGACGATATAATAGGCCGTTACTTCATTAATTACTTCTTTGCGCTGCGGCAGATTGGTTTGCAATACGTTTCCGTTTTTATCTTCGATGCGCGTAATGTACATCGGTTTTACGTTAAAGCCCCTGCCGGGAAACATGCTGTAAGCCTGCATCATTTCGTAAAGCGATATTTCTTCGGAACCCAATGCAATGGAAGGATAAGGCTCTACTTTGGTGGTAACATTGCAATTGTGCAAAAATTCTACAAAGCGTTTGGCTCCTTCATTACCGTTGCCAAGCTGTTTCATAATGTAAGCGGTAGCGCAGTTTCTCGACCAGGCCAATGCCTGTGCCATCGGCATCGTTCTGCCTGTACAGGAAGTTGTGGTAGCGGGCACCGTACCAAAACCGACAAAATTTTGCTGTATATCTTCTACCGGCGTGTTGGGTGTAAATCCCGCATCTTCTATGGCTAAACTGTACAACAGCGGCTTGATGGTAGAGCCAACCTGGCGTTTGGTGTTTATGTTTACATGATCGTATTTAAATGTTTTAAAATCTATACCGCCAACCCAGGCTTTTACTTCGCCGCTCAGCGGGTCCATCGCCATAAAACCGGCTTGCAGCATTTGCCGGTGATATTTAATTGAATCAAATGGCGTCATTGCCGTATCTATGCTTCTGTCTTTATTCCAGGCAAATACTTTCATCGGCACTTTAACGTAAAACGATTTTTTTATATCCTCGTCTGAAATGCCTTCTTTCTTCATATTCTTCCACCTGTCGCTTACCTGCATGGCTGCCTGTAATATATTAGTGCGCCCTTTCCATACGCTGCCATTTTTTATATTGCTTTGTTTGTTTAATATTTTTTGCATGGCGGCAATGTGTTGATCTACGGCGTCTTCTGCATCCAACTGCATACGCGGATTAATGGTGGTAAAAATTTTAAGTCCGTCGCGGTATAAATCATACGAATCGCCCGTTACTTTTTTATGCGCTTTGCACCATTTTTTCATTTCCTCTCCCAATACCATTCTGAAATAAGGTGCCAGCCCGGTTGTCTGATCCAGCTTTTCATAATTAAGAACAATGGGCGTAGCTTTAATTTCGCTTGCCCTTGCTTCCGATAAATAATTATTGCGCACCATCTGATCGAGCACTACATTTCTGCGTTCCCGTGCCCGTTTCGGATTTATGCGCGGATTATAGGTGCTACTGGCTTTCAGCATTCCGATTAATACGGCGGCTTCGCCTACATTCAAACGATCGGGTTCTTTTTTAAAAAAAGTTTTTGCCGCATTACGAACGCCATACACATTATCGCCGAACGGAACCGTGTTTAGATAAAGCGTAATGATTTCGGCCTTGGTAAAATTTCTTTCTAATTTAATGGCAATAATGCCTTCTTTTATTTTTTGAATGATGCGCCTGACGGGATTTCGGCTATAATCGGTAAATAAATTTTTTGCCGTTTGCATGGTGATGGTGCTGGCGCCGCCTTCGCTGCCCAACGACGAAATAGCCCGTCCCAAAGCGCGTGCATCTATGCCGCTATGTTCATAAAAACGTTCATCTTCCGTTGCTACCAATGCGTTCACTACATCTTTACTGATGTCTTTGTAATCAACATTTACACGGTCTTCTACTAAATATTTTCCCATCAGCGTACCATCGGCAGCATATACCTGACTCGCCAGCGAAGCCGACGGATTTTGCAGTTCTTCAATAGACGGCATGGTGCCGAAAATGCTGTAATTGGCGCAAAGGATAAGCGTTGCGGCTATGCCTAAGCCGCCAAAAAAAAGGATCCATATTATCTTTACGGCCGTGCTACTTTTTTTTATTTTTTTCATAGATGATGCGAATTACCGGAATAATAACGAATGAACTGAGTGGAAAATGCGAAAGTAAGTCAAGCAATTGTTATAATGATAGCCGACAGTAATAGCAGAACAGATATGAAATGACAGAAAAACAGCCGGTTGATTTTTATTTTTATGGCAACTTGTTATCCTACACTTCTTATCTAATAATTATCCTCGCTATTTTCTTTCTTTGTAAACATATATGAAATATTACCTTATAGCCGGCGAAGCAAGCGGCGATTTGCATGGCAGTAATCTGATAAAAGAACTGCATAAGCTGGACAAAATGGCTGACATGCGGTGCTGGGGCGGCAATTTAATGCAGTCTGCCGGCGCCACGCTGGTTAAACATTACCGGGAGCTTGCCTTTATGGGTTTTGCCGAAGTAATTATGAATCTGCGAACCATTTTGCAAAATATTTCTTTCTGTAAAAGAGATATACAGCAATTTAAACCTGATGTGTTGGTATTAATTGACTATCCCGGATTCAATCTCCGCATCAGCGAGTGGGCGAAAAAAGAAGGTTATAAAATTGTGTTTTATATATCGCCGCAGGTATGGGCCTGGAAAGAAAACCGCGTAAAAAAAATGAAGCAGACCATTGACCTCATGATGGTGATTCTACCCTTTGAAAAAGAATATTATAAAACAAAATGGAACTGGGATGTAGAGTACGTGGGGCATCCGCTGGTGGAAGTAATAGAAAGCTATCAGCAATCAGCAATCAGCAATCAGCAATCAGCAATCAGCAATCAGCAATCAGCAATCAGCAATCAGCAGTCAGCAGTCAGCAGTCAGTTACACAATCATTTACAACGACCAACTATCAGTAACCAATTATCATCTGATAAAAAAATAATCGCCCTTCTTCCCGGCAGCCGTAAGCAGGAAATAGTAAAGAAACTGCCGGTGATGCTGGAAGTAAGCAGGCTGTATGCCGATTATCAGTTTGTGGTTGCCAGAGCGCCGGGTCAGGAAAATTCGTTTTATAAAAACGTATTAAAAGGCTATGATAATGTGAGTTCGGTGTCGGGTAAAACATACGATTTGCTGATGAAAGCATCCGCCGCATTGGTAACCAGCGGAACCGCTACATTAGAAACGGCGTTGTTTGGCGTGCCGCAGGTGGTTTGCTATAAAGGCAGCCGCATTTCTTACGAAATTGCAAAACGGCTGATTACCATCAAATATATTTCTTTAGTTAATTTGATTATGGATAAACCGGTTGTAAAAGAGCTGATACAACATCAGCTAACCATATCCAATATTACAGCAGAACTGCAGCTTTTGTTGTACAATAATGAACGAAAACAACAATTGCAGGAAGATTATGCCGCGCTAAAACAAAAGCTGGCTGCCGGTGGCAATGCGTCGGCAAAAGCCGCGGCCGGTGTGTACTGCGTAGCAATGGGCGCAGTTAAAAATGACTGATAAAATTTAAAGTTCCCTGAAATGATGCGGGCTGATGACTAATTGCTCTTTCTAACTGTTGAAAAACGTTTTCAAGCTTTGTTTTATCTGTTGCGCAACCTTCTGCCACATGCCATTGCGCCGCTTTGCCATTCTTTTTTAATTGAACCAAAGGAAGATTGGTTTGCACAACAATAGAATATTCTGTTCCGGTAATGGCAAGCCTGTAACGTTCCGATTGTTTGGAGCGGTAAATGCGCTCCGCCGTTAATGTTATCATCGTACCATCTACTTCTGCTTTGAAACAAAATTTCACTATGTAAAAATATATCTGATGACCCGACTTTGCTTTAAAAAACGGTGTCAGTTTTTGTAATTGAATTTTTTAAAATTTCAACATCGCAAAGTTTTTATAAAATACATGGGTCCAGGTTAAACAAAAACAGCTTCCCGTTTATCAACAATGGCTTTTGCTATTTTATCGGCATGGTCGCGCGAGTTTTCGATAAACCAGATGTGCGTATCCATGCCGCCGCAAACCACACCTGCCAGGTAAATGCCGGGCACGTTGGTTTCCATGGTATCAGGATGATAAGTGGGGCACTGCTTTTCATTATCAGCCAGCGCAATTCCAAAGCTGCGAAGCATGTTAAAATTGGGCTTATAGCCCGTCATCGCAAGCACCCAGTCGTTATCAATCGTTACTATTCCTTTAGGTGTTTCTATATCAGCTTCGCCTTTTCTCACCTCAATCAGAGAACTATGAAAATACGCTTTGATGCTTCCCTCTTTAATGCGGTTTTCAATATCGGGTTTTATCCAGTATTTTACTTTGCCAATCTCCCCGCTGCGAATGACCATCGTTACCTCAGCACCGCGCCGCCAGGTTTCCAGCGCCGCATCTACCGCGCTGTTGTTGGCGCCTACCACCAATACTTTCTGAAACGCATAAAAGTGCGGCTCTTTATAGTAATGCTTCACATTAGGTAAATTTTCTCCGGGAATATTCATCATCACCGGCACATCGTAAAAGCCGGTTGAAATAATAATATTATCAGCTACGTATTGTTGTTTTGAAGTGGTAACGGTAAATACATGTTCTTGTTTCTGCTCAACGGATTTTACTTCTTCAAACAAACGAATCCGCAAATCGTAAAACTGTTTCACCCTGCGATAATATTCGATGGCTTCCTGTCTTCCCGGTTTTGCAGTCAGGCTCATAAAAGGAACGCCGCCAATCTCTAATTTTTCGGAAGTAGAAAAAAAAGTCATGAATAAAGGATAATTAAACAAGCTGTTTACCAGCGCGCCTTTTTCTATAATGAGATAACGCAAGCCTGCTTTTTTTGCTGCAATGCCACATGCCAGACCAATGGGGCCGCCGCCTATAATTATTACATCGTACCTGCTCATAATTTCAAAGTTACGGCAAAACAATGCCAGATTATAATAGGGAAAGTTGCAGGCTTTTATAAATAAAAAAACACAACCGAAAAAAAGTTGTGTTTAAAGAAAAAATATTATTTAATGCCATTATTTCACCGGCAACATTTTGAGGCAAACGGGCTGATCAATATCAATTTTAAAACCTGCATCGGTAAGCAGTCCATAATTTTTATTGATGACGTAAAACTGAACCACATTGCTGTCCCGGCACGCCACCAGTAAAAAACGTCCGGTAGGGTCTATCATAAAATTACGCGGATGCGCGCCTACCGGCTGATGCCCCACCAACACCAGTTTGCCATCGGAGCCGGGCTTATAAATGCTGATGTCGTTGGCTTTGCCGCGATTGGAAGTATATAAAAACTTACCATCGGGTGTTAAATGTATATCTGCACTGCCTCTGTCGTTTTTATCGCCGGCATTGGTTGATTCTATCGTTTGTATTTCGGTTAATTTGCCACTGTTATAAGCATAAGCCGTTACATTACCCGATAATTCGTTTAACAGATAGGCATACTTGCCATTCGGGCTGAACGTAATATGGCGCGGGCCGGAGCCGTCGGGCAATTCGTTATAGGCGGGGTCTGTTGCCGTTAATGGAGACGCATTGTTATTTGCATCAAAGCTGTAAGAATACAATCTGTCGTTTCCGAGATCGGGCACATAAACAAATTTTTCATCCGGAGAAAATACAGCACTATGCGGATGCGGCTGCTCCTGTCTTGTTACGTTTACGCCATAACCTTCATGCCCAATCACTTGTGCGGCAGGCTGTAAAGCGCCGCCATCACCGGTTTTGAACACGCTAACGTTTCCTCCGCTATAATTGGCGATTATCACCCATTTGCCTGACGAATCTGTCGATACATAAGCCGGGTTATCGCCGCCGCTTGCCTGTGAATTTATAAAATGAAGTTCGCCTTTCTGCTTATCAAAACCAAATGCGCTTACTGCGCCCTTATCATTGTCGCTCTCGTTTACCGAATACACGTATTTCTGATCTTTGGTAATGGCGAGATAAGACGGATTTTCGGCCGCAATTTTACTTTGTTCGGTTATTAGTCCTTTATTGGGATTGAACTTGTAAACAGAAATGCCTTCGCTTTTGGATGGCGACTTAGTATAAGTGCCAACCAGCAGATAAAAAATAGGATTTTGTGCAAACAATGTCATGGAAAATGAAAGCAAAATAACGGTAAGAAAACAACGCATGGCAGTATAAATATTTAAGAGGCAAGATATTAAACGGGACGGAGATTCAGGAAGATTAAATAGATTTTAGGATTTTATGAAGAACGTGTCATTAAAGTGAAGCATCGCTTCCTGATCTGATAATGCTTACAATCTTTTTTCCAATAAAAAAAGAGAGTTCAGATTCTGAACTCTCTTATAACAATTTTGCAGGAGAAAATTACCATCTTCCACCGCCGCCGCCGCTACCGCCGCCGCTGTTAAAGCGTCTGTTTCCGCCGCCGCCGCCGCCGTTAAAACCGCCGCCGCCGGTTCTTTCTTCGCGTGGTTTTGCAACCGTTACGCGAATATTTCTGCCTTCCACAGAAGCGCCATCCAATTCGGCAATGGCTTTCTGTGCGGCTGCATCATCAGACATTTCAACGAAACCGAAACCACGGCTGCGCTGCGTCATTTTGTCCATAACAACTCTGGCAGAAGTAACTTCGCCATACTCTTCAAAAAAACCTCTTAAGTCATCATCCTGTACGTTGAAGCTTAAGTTTGAAACATAAATGTTCATTCTAAATAAATTGATTTGTAATTAAAGCTTGAGGCAACAGGTGTAAAGATGACTTATTAACTTTTAGCAAGAAGTTGCGTGGACGAAAATAACTAACTTACGATGTACTGAAGAACTCAAATTAACGATGCAAACATAGACATTCTCTTTGAAATAAAACAAAATGAAAATAATAATTCTATGTTAACGGAAAGGACTGTGTGAAGACAGAAAATCAGTTAGAATACAGAGTATCGAAAAATTCAGTCCAAACCTTATCAAAAATGTATAACATCGCCAAAAACCAGCTTTATAAATCCCGAGATAGGTAATTCTGTTCATAACAATTAAGCCGGTAATCCGGCGTTTTTATCAGGAACATTTGTGATGCTGAAACGATAACATGCTGCGCTGCTTACCTATATCATGTCTTTTTTGCTTTTTAGCAATCGCTTTTTCTTCGGTTGCGCAGGTAAGCAATCTGCGGAAAAAGAAAATTGCAACAGCCGGAGCGATCGTCATTGATAGTGTAAGCATCGTACCGGGCACGTTACGGATAGAAAATACCGATACTTCTTTTTATTTGTGCGATTTTATAAACGCCAGCCTTATTTGGAAGAAACCAATGGTTAGGGACAGCGTTTTTGTTCAGTATCGCGTTTTTTCTTCGCGGCTGAATGCGGCGGCGCAACGGTTTTCTTTCGACAGCATTCATAATAATTTTATGGCTGAAAGACCAAAGCGAAATGGCGAAAAAGGCAACAGCCTTTTCAATTTTGGCAATATTACTTATAATGGCAGCTTTGGCAGAAGCTTAAGCGTAGGCAACACGCAGGATGCGGTTTTTAATTCGCAACTGAATTTGCAGATTAATGGTTTGATTGGCGATAGCATTCAGATTGCGGCAGCTATCACAGACAATAATATTCCCATTCAACCCGACGGCACAACGCAGCAGCTAAATGAATTTGATAAAATTCTTCTGCAATTTAAAAAGCACAATTGGGAAATGAACCTCGGCGATATTGACCTGCGCAGAAACAACGCGTATTTTCTAAAATTTTATAAGCGTTTGCAAGGCATTTCGTATGAGCAACATTTTGATATCAATAAAAAAATTTCCGACCATCTGCTGGTGAGCGGCGCCATCGCAAAAGGTAAATTTGCCAGGAATATTCTGCCTGTTCAGGAAGGCAATCAGGGTCCGTATCGTTTACAGGGCAACAATAACGAGTTGTATTTTGTGGTGCTGGCCGGCACGGAAAAAGTGTTTATAGACGGTGCGCAAATGCAGCGTGGCGAAGACCAGGATTATATTATCAATTACAATACGGCCGAAATTACGTTTACGCCAAAGCAACTGATAACAAAAGACCGGCGAATACAGGTTGAATTTGAATATGCCGACCGCAATTTTTTAAATTCCATGCTGTATGGAAGCAATACCGTTTTATTTGGCAAAAAATTTACGCTGAACGTTTCTGCCTACAGCAATGCCGATGCGAAAAGTTCGCCCATAAATCAAACGCTGGATACAAGACAAAAACAGTTTCTTGCCAATCTCGGCGACAGCATTCAGAATGCATTTTACCCGGTTTCGGGCATTGATAGCTTTTCGGCTGCCAGAATTTTGTATAAAAAAATAGATACGGTGTATAATAATGTACACGATTCTGTATATATCTATTCAACAAATAAAGACAGTGCGAAATACGATTTGTCGTTCATTGAAGTTGGCTTTAACAAAGGCAATTATATACTTTCTTCTTCGGCGGCAAACGGCAAAGTGTATCAGTGGATAGCGCCGCAAAACGGCATTCCGCAAGGCTTTTACGAAGCGGCGGCTTTTCTGGTAACACCAAAACAGCAGCAGGTAATCAGCATAAATGGCGAATATAAAATTGATGACAATACGGTTGTTTCGGCTGAGATTGCATCGAGTAAAAATGACGTAAATACATTTTCTGAAAAAAATGAGGCAAACGACATTGGTTATGCAGGAAAAATTTCATTTACCAAAAAAACAAGCTGGCAAAACAAATCAAACAAACCATTTTTTTTAACGGGAAGCGGCAGCTATGAATGGGTTGATAAAAAGTTTCGCCCGGTAGAACGATTGCGCGCCGTTGAATTTACAAGAGATTGGGGATTGCCGATCATTACCAATTATGCTACCGAGCAGTTGCCTGAGTTAAACCTGCAATTAGAAGATGATAAAAACAACAGCGTTCAATATCAGTTTGGCAGCTATCTGCGTGGTGACGGATATAAAGGTTACCGTAATATCATAACGCACAACTACGACGTAAAAGGCTGGCATTTGTATGATGTGTTTAATCTTACCAATGTAAATTTACCGTTAGACAAAGGTTTTTTCTTACGCCCTTCCGTTGACATCAGCAAAACAATTTATAAGCTTTACAACTACGTTGCCGGCGCATCGTACGCACTTGAGCACAATGAAATTAAAAACAATATAACCGATACCATAACGCCTGTTTCTTTTGCTTTTGAAACCATCAGCGCATACCTGAAAAGCGATCAGTCGAAAGCTGATAAATGGTCGGTTACTTATTTTACACGAAACAATAAATTGCCTTATGGCAGCGTGCTGACGCAAACCGACAGAAGCCACAATTATAATTTTCAGACCGAGCTGCTGCAAAATCAAAATCATCAGTTTCGTTTGAATGTTACGTACCGGCAGTTGTTTGTTACCAATTCAAAATTAATTTCTCAAACATCAGATAATAGTTTATTGGGCAGGGCTGAATATGCCATCAATGAATGGAATGGTTTTATTAATGGCAATCTGATTTATGAAATCGGCGCGGGGCAGGAACAAAAGCGCGATTACTCGTACATAGAAGTGGCAGCCGGTTTGGGTCAGTATGCCTGGAACGATTATAACGGCGATGGCATTCCGCAGCTAAACGAATTTGAAATCGCCTTGTTTCAGGATCAGGCAAAATACATCCGCATTTTTACGCCAACCAATCAATACATAAAAGCGTCTTACAATCAGTTTACGTATAGTTTATCGGTAACGCCGAAGGCAATTGCAAATAAAATACGCAACAAACAATTTAAAAATCTGATTACCCGTTTTTATTTACAATCATCGTTGCAAACCGGGCAAAAACAAATAGCAGGCGAACATCCGCTTTACAACCCGTTTGGGCATAATATAAGCGATACATCGTTGCTTACGCTCAATTATATCATCAGCAACACGCTCGCTTTTAACCGCAGCAGCCCGGTGTGGGGAGCCGATGTTACGCAGCTTACCAATTACAATAAATCGTTGCTGACGTATGGCTTTGAAAGCCGCCGCCTGCAGCAGTGGAACGGCAAAGCACACATCAACCTTAAAAAGGTTTATACGCTGGAAATTCAGCAAAGCGTTGGCAGCAACAGTTTGCTTACGCCATCATTTGGCAACCGCAATTATTTTATCAATCTATTTTCGGTGCAGCCACGGCTGGCTTACA
Source organism: Ilyomonas sp. (assembly GCA_965219515.1). Classification (GTDB taxonomy): domain Bacteria; phylum Bacteroidota; class Bacteroidia; order Chitinophagales; family Chitinophagaceae; genus Ilyomonas. Next base: position 2,127,041 of record OZ244776.1, on the reverse strand, counting down.
CGGCAGGCACAAAATTCAGGGTGCAAACGAGCTATAATTACGAACAAAAAAATAACGATATCGCCTATGGCGGAGAAAAAGCGGTAAGCCATGCTTTTACGATTGAAAGCCGCTACAACGCTGTCAGCAACGCAAGTCTGAACGCAAAATTTACGTTGAACAACATTACTTATACAGGCGCAGAAAACACAACTACGAGCTATATTATGTTGGGCGGATTATTGCCGGGGAAAAATTATTTATGGAACATTAATTTTACAAAACGACTGATCAATAACCTGGAACTGAATTTTGAATATGAAGGCAGAAAACCCGGAAATACGAGAACCATCAATATCGGCAGAGCCAGCGTTCGTGCTTTATTTTAAAGGGTAACAGCAGCAGCGCATATCTTCTTTATCATCTTGCATCTTTGATCTTGTATTCCTGAATTTTATTTCCTGAAACTTTCATCTTAACAATTTACTTCGCACCCTTTTTTCAAATACGATTAATTTAGACGCTTCATCACGAACGAACGGACAAGTGCCTAACAGATTTCTTATTTTCTTACTGATTGTTATTGCTGTTTCAGGTTGTAAAGCAAAGCCGAAGCAACCTGTGCTGTTTCAGGTACTTGATAGTAAAACAACCGGATTAAAGGTTGCCAATGTGCTTACGCCTACCGAGCAGTTCAATGTATTTCATTACATGTATTTCTATAACGGCGCCGGTATTGGTGCCGGAGATTTTAATAATGACGGCAAAACCGATTTGTTTTTCGCCTCCAATCAAAAGCAAAACAGACTGTTTCTGAACAAGGGAAACATGCGCTTTACCGATGTAACCAAAGAAGCGCAGATACCCGATGACGGCGGCTGGAGCACCGGCGTTTCGGTAATTGACATTAACAATGACGGCTTGCTTGATTTATACATTTGCCGCGTTGGTAAATATGAAATTCTCAATAGCAGGAACCAGTTTCTGATATGCACCGGCATAGATAAAAATGGCATACCACATTACAAAGATGAAGCAAAAGAAATGGGTCTCGGTTTTTCCGGCTTCAGCACACAAACGGCTTTTTTAGATTATGATATGGATGGCGATCTGGATATGTATCTGCTCAATCATTCCATTCATCAAAACGGAACATTCGGTCCGCGAAAACAAATGCTTACCAGAACCAATACATTATCCGGCGATCATCTGTACCGCAATGAAGGCAACGGAAAATTTACCGACGTAACAAAAGAAGCGCGCATCAACAGTTCGGTGATTGGCTATGGGCTAGGCATTTGCGTGTCAGATATTAACCTCGATGGCTTCCCCGACATGTATATCGGCAACGATTTTCATGAAGATGATTATTTGTACATCAATCAAAAAGACGGAACGTTTACAGACGAAGACACCGTTTGCCTGATGCACACCAGCCAGTTTTCGATGGGTGTTGATGTTGCTGATGTAAATAACGATGCGTATCCTGAAATCATCAGCATGGATATGCTGCCGAACGATCCTTACATTTTAAAGCGATCGCTGGGCGAAGATGCGTACGATATTTTCAATATGAAAATTGATTACGGCTACACGCATCAATATACGCGGAACAACCTGCAGATGAACGACCGCAACAACAGGTTCAGCGAGGTTGGCCTGTACTCGGGTGTTGCAGCTACCGACTGGAGCTGGGCGCCGCTTTGGATGGATTTTGACAATGACGGATTAAAAGATTTGTTTATCTCCAACGGTATTCCCAAGCGCCTGAATGATATTGATTATGTAAACTTCGTCTCGAATGATAATCTGCAGCAAAAGATGCGCACGCATTCGTTAGACGAAAAAGATTTGTCGCTGATTGATAAATTTCCCAAAATAAAGATTCCGAATAAATTCTATAAAAATGAAGGCAATTTAAAATTCGCCGACCTGACGGATGAAATACAAGGCGATGCGCCTACCTTTTCAAACGGTTCGGTATATGCCGATCTGGATGGAGACGGCGACCTCGATATTGTGGTGAATAACATTGACGATGAAGTGCTGGTTTATGAAAATAAGAGCAACGATATCAAAAAGAAAAAATTCATCAATTTTATTTTAAAAGGCGCCGATAACAATGTAAATGCCATCGGTTCTAAAATTCTTGTCTTTGCAAAAGACAGCATTCGCACGTATGAAAATTATCCGGTGCATGGTTTTTTATCCAGCCTGCAAACGCCGTTGCATATTGGTTTGGCAGGTGCCGATGTGGACAGCATGTTTGTGATATGGAACGATAACACATACCGGAAAATTGACTGGCAGCGCGACACAATGCGCACCGCAACGCTTAACTATTCAAAAGATTTACCTGCTTTTGATTATCGTCTTATTCAGGATTATTGCGTCAATAAAACAACACCTGTTTCAGATATTACAAAACAGACCGGATTATTGTATAAGCATAATGAAAATCCGTTTGTAGAATTTGACCGCGAGCGGTTGATTCCGCACATGGTATCGCGCGAAGGACCGGCATTGGCGGTGAGCGATATAAACGGCGATGGAACAGACGATGTGTTTATCGGCGCATCAAAAAGAGAAAAGCCCGCCGTATTTACTCAAAATAAAGAAGGCAAATTTGAGAAGATGGCCGAGCCGGCGTTAGACAAAGACAGCATGTGGGAAGATGTTGATGCAATATGGCAAGATGTAAACAACGATCATAATCCCGATCTTGTTATTGCAAGCGGCGGTAACGAGTATTATGGAAATGATGAGCATTTATTGCCGCGCGTTTACCTGAATGACGGTAAGGGCAATCTTATAAAAAAAAGCGATGCGTTTACCAACATTTATATGACGGCTTCGTGTGTATTGCCGTATGATGTAAATGGCGATGGCTTTATGGATTTATTTATCGGCGGTCGTTCGGTTCCGTCAAATTACGGTCAAATTCCTACATCTTATTTGTTACTGAATGATGGTACGGGACGGTTTAGAGATGTTACCAGGCAATACGCTGAAAGCCTTTCCGGCATTGGCTTTGTAACCGGCGGTTTGTGGTACGACATTGACAAAGACGGCGATAAGGATTTGCTTCTTTCTTTGGAGTGGGATGGCATTGTGGCTTTCATCAACCATAAAAATCATTTTACAAAACAATACTTGACTGACAAAAAAGGCTGGTGGAATTGTTTATTGCCTGTTGACATAGACAATGATGGCGATGTAGATCTGGTAGCCGGTAATTTAGGATTGAACAGCCGGTTGCAGGCATCTTACCAACAGCCGGTTCGCATGTATTATAACGACTTTGATAATAACGGTACCAAAGAACAATTGCTTACTTATTATCTCAACAATAAAGAGCTTGTATTTGCTAACAAAGAAGAATTACAAAAGCAAATGCCGGGATTGAAAAAAGATTTTTTGTATGCCGAAGATTTTGCCAAAGCTTCTTTATCCGATTTATTTTCTAAAGACAAACTGCACGATTCTCAAATTTTTACGGCGAACTATTTTTCCAATGCCATTTTAATCAACGATGGAAACATGCACTTTTCTATGCAGGCAATGCCTTGGCAGGCGCAGCTGTCGCCGTTTAAAACCGCAACCGTTGTTGATGCCAACAACGATGATTTGCCGGATATTTTATTGTTTGGAAATTACGACGAAAACAACATAGAAATGGGCAGATACGATGCCGATTTTGGAACGCTTTTAATCAACAAAGGTCATCATCAGTTTGCAGCGCAAAGCCTCAACGGATTGCAGGTGGAGGGCGAAGTAAGAGAAATGAAAAGCATTTCCGTTGCGGACAAACCAGCTTTCATTTTGTCGCGCAATAACGATAGCGCGATGATAATTCAGTTTCAGAAAAAATAGAACATGAAAGTGCTTATGTTTTGTGTTCTGATTTTTATCCTAACTGCTCGCTTATTTTCCCGAATCTTCTTTCTCTGTTTTGATAATTAAGCAAGGCTTCAATCAGATCTTCCTTACGGAAATCCGGCCAAAACGTATCGGTAAAATACAATTCGGCATAAGCAAGCTGAAACAATAAAAAATTTGAAATGCGATGTTCGCCGCTGGTGCGTATCATCAGTTCGGGATCGGGAATATCTTTGGTGCACAAATAGTTCTGAAACGAAGATTCTGTAATGCTTTCCGGCATCAGCTTTCCGTCTTTCACATCTTCGGCAATGTTTTTTACCGCACGTAGTATTTCCCATCGGCTGCTGTAGCTTAGGGCAATTACCAGATTTAAACCTGTATTTACCGAAGTCTCTTTTATTGCTTCTTTCAGTTCATGCTGTGTTTCGGGCGGCAGCATATCTACGGCGCCAATCACATGCAGGCGAATATTATTTTTGTTAAGCGTTGCTATTTCTTTTCGCATGGTATCAACAAGCAATACCATCAGCCCGGCAACTTCGGGTTGCGGACGATCCCAGTTTTCTGTACTAAACGCATACAACGTAAGATATTCAATGCCAAGCTCGGCAGCGCCTTCTGTTACTTGCCGAACACTCTCAACCCCGTGTGAATGTCCATATAATCTGTCTTGTCCCTTCTCCTTCGCCCACCTTCCGTTTCCATCCATAATTACGGCAACATGGCGCGGCAAACGGCTTTTGTCTAAAGCAATGTGTGAAGGAGATTGCATGTTATGAATTTAACGTGCGCAAAAGTATCGTTTTTAAAAAACAAGATTGAGCAATGAAAAAACAAATCGCGATTTGAATAAAAGGCATCATCTTAATGCGCAGATAGTATCTCATGTCTATTTTTGCAAACCCTTTATACTTTATCATTCTTTAATCTGCAGTAAACATATCGTTTAATTAAAAATTAACTATCTAATAAACAATAAACCATCATTTCGGCTATTTTTGTGCGCATTCTTACAAAACTCTGCATTGATGAATAGTACGTCGCAACCAAAAACTGTCTCTTTGTTATCTGTTTTTATTTTTCTTGTTTTTTCCTCCGTTCTTTTTTCCTGTACCACCGAACGAATTACTTATTTTAAAGACATCTCGGATTCTACCAAAACAACAATGATTGATCTGCCTGCGTTTACGCCGCCTGTTGTGCATCCCGACGATATTTTAAATGTAAGCATACAAACGCTTGATCCGCAGGCAAACCTGCTGTTAAACCAGGGCAATCTGCCCATCCTGTCAGGCATTACTACCACCAATTCGGTAAACGCCCAGCAGCAGGTAGTTTCGGGATATCTGGTAAACCGGGAGGGCAATATTCACATGGCATATATCGGGAATGTGCATGTTGGCGGATTGGCAACAAGTGCCGTACGTGATACGGTATCGGCCCGTATTTCCTACTATTTTAAAGACCCGGTTGTTAACGTCAGGTTTGCCAATTTTAAAGTTACGGTACTGGGTGAGGTAAAAACACCGGCTACCTTTTCCATTCCCAACGAGAGGCCTACGGTGCTTGATGCGCTTGGCTTTGCGGGCGATCTTACCATTTACGGCAAGCACAACAACGTTTTGCTGATACGGGAAACAGAAGGCAGAAAGGAAATTACAAGATTGAATTTAGATAGCAGCAGCATCATTGCCTCGCACTATTTTTACCTGCGTCCCAATGATGTGCTGTATGTAGAGCCAACCGAATCGAGGGTTGAAAGCACCAATGCTTACCGCACCAGAGACGTAGCTGTGCTGGCAGCTGGCTTATCGCTTATCACCGTCATTGCAGCCCGCCTTATTCGATAAAGGAAGATTCTTTTTTTAAAATTTTTCAACAACATATACAATGCGCGAAAATCTCAACGGCACTCTTTCACCGCAACCGGAAAAACAGGGTGATATTGACCTGAAATTTATTGTAGGCAAAGTGCTTGGCAACTGGTATTGGTTTGTGATATCGGTAATTGTTTGGATACTGATCGGCATTTTGTTTATGGTTGTGTTTGCACCGAAGTGGAACATCAGCGCAAAAGTAATTGTAAACGGCGCCAACAGCAAAGTGCAGAGTGGCATGTCGAGCGAAGCAGGCATGTTATCTGACCTTGACCTGTATTCGAAACCCGGCAATGTAAATAACGAGCTGCAGGTATTGCATAGCCGTTCGCTCATCAATCAAACCATCAAAGACCTGCAGTTAAACGTCGGGTATTTTATAGAAAGGGGAATTTTATACCGCGAAACATACGATAAGTCGCCATACTTCATCAAACTGCTGAGTTTGAAGCAAATGCCGGAGATGAAAGAAGACCCGCAGAAATATGACATGACGGTTGACAAGAATGACGTTCTTCATTTTGAAGACGATAATACCGACAGCGTTTTTACCGCGCGATACGGCGATACGCTGCGTTTTTATTATGGTTCCTGGGTATTGCAGAAAAACCCGTTGGTGCAAGCCGACCCGGATGCCGATTATCGTTTAAAAATCGCTTCCAATGGTTCTACCTTCGAAGATTTGAACGATAATATCATTGCGCTGGTTTACAGCACCGATGTTACCAGCATAGACATTACCATGGGAAGCAATGTAAAAGCGAAGGGAGAAGAAACCTTGCGCCATCTCATTAATTTGTATGTGCAATCAGATATTAACAACAACAACCGCATCGCCGACAGCACCATTTCTTTTATCAATTCGCGTCTCGCAACCGTTAGTCAGGATTTAAGCCAGGTTGAAAGCAATATCGAGAGCTTTAAAAAATCGAACAAGATTGCCGATCTTTCCGAGCAGGGCAGAGCTTTTTTGTCTAACAGCATTGAAACCAACAAAGCACTTTCCGATCAGCAGGTGCAGATACAGGTCATTCACGATTTGGTAAACTATCTGCAGGACGATAAGAACAATCAGCGCATAATGCCTACCACCGCGCCCATCAAAGACCCGGCATTCGTAAGCCTGCTTGAAAAATACAACGGCTTGCAGCTTGACCGGCAGCAGCTGCTGGTAAACAGTACCGAAAACAATCCGGCCGTTAAAACGCTGGATTTACAGGCGGCCCAACTGCGTCAGGACTTAATTAAGAATTTAAGTTCTTATGAGCAAACGCTCAGGTTTAGCCAGCAGGATTTAACCCGCCAGACCAACGAAGCTGCAACCAGCATTCGCAACGTGCCAACGCAGGAAAGAGTGTATCTGGAATATGCCAGAAAGCAGAATGTGCTTCAGTCTCTATATACCTATTTATTAACCACACGCGAGCAGGCTGCCGTTTCTAAATCAAACATTTCTCCCATCAGAATTGTTGATGCACCGGAAGCCGACGAAATTCAATATTTTCCCGATCCGATCATTGTGTTCATCGTAGCATTGTTGCTTGGTTTAATTACGCCTTCGGTAACGCTATTTGTAAAAGAGCTGCTGAACACAAAAGTAATGGTGCCGGCAGACATAGAAGCCTTAACAGAAATCCCGGTGGTATCGCAAATCTCGCACAGCAAGGGCAAAAATGCGCTGGTGGTAACGAAAGATACGCGCAGCGAAGTAGCAGAGCAATTCCGGTTGTTGCGCACCAACCTGCAATATTTATTAACAGGCGCAAACGAAAAAGTAATATTACTTACATCGAGCATGGGCGGCGAAGGAAAATCATTTATCGCCATCAATTTTGCTTCGGTTCTGGCGTTGGCAGGTAAAAAAGTACTGCTGATTGAAATGGATCTGCGCAAGCCTTCTTTGTCTGCTTCGTTACGGTTATCTAATGAAACCGGTGTTACCAATTACATCGTATCTGATGTTGCGCTTCGCGATGTCATCAAGCCATCCGGCATTCACGATAATTGCTGGCTGATGAGCAGTGGCAATGTTCCGCCGAACCCATCAGAATTAATCATTCACGACAAAGTGGAAAAAATGTTTGCCGAAGCCAGGCGGGAATTTGATTATATTATTGTAGATACGCCGCCTGCCGGACTGGTTACCGATGCGCAGCTCATTTCGCGGTTTACCGATCTTACCTTGTATATTGTACGGCAAAAATTTACGTTTAAAAGACAAATCAGCATGGCAGAAGAAATGGCTGCCAACGATAAGCTGAAAAAAGTTTATATTTTATTGAACGATGTTCGCAAACTGCCTGGTTATAACTATGGCGGAAGCAGTAAATATGAGCGCGGATATTACGACATGAAAAGACCTTGGTATAAAAAAATATTCGGCAAAAAAAAGACAGCTTATTGAGTAAAAAGTTGAATAAAAAAGCAGAAAACCAGTAGCCTTTTCAGATACCGGTTTCTTCCTGTTTTAAAAAGTAAATAATACGTTCGCATTTCAGTTTGCCATAACCGGGAGTAACAGCTATTAAATTGTAAAAAATGCAGAACAAAGCCACGGTTATTTATGTAATGTCAGATGTAAGGTCGGGTTCTACGCTGCTCGAAAATATTCTTTCCAAATCGGAGGAGACGGTTTCAGTAGGTGAGATGGCTTTGCTGAAAAATCACATAGAGCGCAAAGGTCCAGGCGCCCGGTGGAACTGGAACTGCTCCTGCGGTTTACCGCCTGCTGAATGTGTGTTCTGGTGCGATGTTTTAAAAGAAAAGGCCGTAACTGATCCGCACTTCAACACGGCGGTACAATGGAATTTCCAATCTAAAAAAATGGTTGCCGGCAGCCTGTTTTCTTCGCTTATAAAAAGAAAATTGCAGGAGTTGAACAATAAGCCGGTTAATAAAGATACCATTGCCACTAACAATGAGTTATATAAAAAAATATTTCAAATAACCGGTAAAACATTTATAGTTGATTCGTCTAAAGACCCGGTACAGGCATATCTTACCTATCTGAATAAACCGGCAGATTTTGAAGTTAAAATTATTAGTTTAAAGCGGGATTTACGTGCCATCGCCGCTTCCAAACGCAAGTGGAGCGTAGCCAATAAAAAAAAGCAAAAATCCTTGAGCAAGTGGCTGACAAACTCATTGTTTTATAAAAAAATATGCACCGTTGTAACGCAGTTGGTGCCTTCTGAAGATGTGATTTCCGTTTCTTACGAAGATCTTGCCATTCATACGCAGCAACAGCTTGATGCCATAGCAAAAACCTGTTGTTTGGTGCCTTATAAAGCGCCCGAATTCATGGTGGTAGAAAACGACCATACCATAGCAGGTACGCCGCAACGATTTAGTAAACGACCCATTGCTTATGACAGATCGTGGGAAACTTTTTATAACAAAAAGCCGCTGCTGTCTTTTTTTGGAAAAATAATCAACCGCGTATAGCATGGTCAACAAACAAAAGCTTGTAAAATCGGGATTGTGGCAGTTAATGAATACGGCTGTCATTTTCATTTCGCAGCTTGGCTATTATGCAATTATGGCACGCATCATTCCCGATGCTAAAGCAGCATTCGGCGTGCTGGCTTTGTTGAATGCCTGCACAAACTTTGGCAATGTGGTGGCAGAAGCCGGTATGGGCGATGCACTGCTGCAACGCAAAGTAGTAGAGCCGGGGCATAAAAACGCAGCTTTGTATTACAGCATCGCCACGGCCATTTTTTTCTATGTTATCTTATTCTTTTCGGCGCCGGCGCTGGCAGATTTTTTCGATCAGCCGATTCTTACATTTGGGTTGCGGGTCATCGGAATTAGTTTTCTTTTGTATTCTTTGGGCTCGCCGTCCATCAATCTCCTGCAAAAAGAATTTCAGTTTAAAAAGATTTTTTTCAGCGATAGCTTAAGCCTGCTGGCTTCCAATGTATTCGGTATTTTCCTTGCCTGGAAAGGCTTCGGCGTGATGTCGCTGGTTTATTCTACGCTATTTTATAATACGGTTAAATTAATCATGCTTTGGGTGATGGAGCCGCTGCCGCTCAAAGCCGGCGCTACGATAAGGCACTGGAAAGATTTATTTAATTATGGAATCATTCTGACATTTATCCGTATCACAAATTATTTTAACACGTCGGGTATCAATTTTTTAATTGGTAAACTGGTGCCGATCGGCGCACTTGGTATTTTTGAACGATCATCCCGAACGGTAAATCTTCCCGGCAGGTATGTGGGTGATGTGGTGCAGAAAATATCGCTGCCCGCCATGATAAAAATTGATAAAGATGATGCCTTATTTGTCATGTATTACAAAACGCTGTCGCTGCTTCATTCCATGCTGGTTCCGCTTTCTATATTCTTTGCCGTATTCAGCAAATCGCTTGTTTTAATTTTGCTGGGGCCGCGCTGGCTTGATGCCGTTATACCGCTTCACTTTATGTTTCTGGCTCTGCCTTTTCAGATAGAAGCCCGTTTGGCCGATGGCGTAATGCGGGTAAAAGGATTGCTCATTACTAACCTCAGGCGCAAGATTCTTGCTATGTGTATTGTATTTGCCAGCATTTATGCAGGCAGCTTGTACAAAGCCCCGCTACAGGGCATTGCCATGGGAATGCTGGTGGCTGCAATAACGAATTATTACGTTATGATTATCACACTTCGCAATAATGTATTTCCCAACGACTGGAAAAAACTGTTGCTGCGGCCCTTTTTTAACGGCATACCGCTTACCATTTATCTGGTTGTTCCTTCCTTTCTTGTTTATACGGTGTGTGTTTTTTTAACCAACAATGAAGAAGTAATTTCTTTTCTTATTACGGCCGGTCTGGTAGGCGCTTTTTTAAGCTATGCTTATTTTAAAAAGCCGAAGCTGTTAGGCAAAGATTTTATGCCGATACGGGAAGTATTGATGGAAATAATGAACAAGAAAGCAAAGAAAAAAAGAAAACAAAAAATTGAAGATTCTGTATTATCAGTCGCTTCAGGCGAATAGTTTTGCAGGCATCATTACAAAAGCAGAATTTTAAATAAGCTTACCGCATAAAATTGAAATATGTTTAGCAGTATCAAAGGGTTGATAAGAGCAGGTTGTTCGGTTTTGCTCATTGTAGCGTTGTATATTTCATTATATGAAAGCGACTCAACATACATTTTGATCGTGTTGTTGCCGATTGTAATTCTCGACCGGTCTTTTCTCATTCCTATTTTGTTTACCATTCCTGTGGTAGAAGGCGTATATGCCACCGATACCACGGCTTCCAATTCGGAAACAATCGCCATTGCCATGCTGGTTCCGGTTTTGGGTTACGACCTGATTAAACGGAATAAAAAAATGATCCCTTTTAAAGTTGTTGCACTGTACCTGATTTTTATTGTGATGGCAATTGTAGGATTGATTGTTTATAAACGTCATCCCGAGATAAGTAAAACCCTTGCCATACCCGCACACGCACCTTATGTGCCGGTGCTGGGAAAAGTGCTGGCAAAGGTTTTAAAAATTACATTCTTTCTCATTTACGTAAAGCTGTTAATCAATTACGGAAAAGAGTATATCTATAAAGCCCTGAATTTGTTTCGGGCCTTATCGCCTTATATTATTCTTACCATTGCCGGTTATACTTTGATGTTTGGAACCGTATCGCAAAAATTTGGCGGCGTTATCCATTTTGGTACCGCTTCTCACGGCGATTTTACCGCTTCTTTAGATGCGCTGTGCGTTTTTTTATATCTGGCTTTGTTTGAACGAAGCAACCGGTATTTCGAAAAATTTATGGCGATATCCGCTATCGGCGCGCTGCTGTATCTCATTATGCAAATGGGATCGCGAAACGGGTTATTGAGCTTTGGTTTTGTAACACTTTTGGGCGTGTTTCTGGTAATGCGAAACCGAAGCTGGACGTTTCAGCTGATGATTGTTGGCGGCGCTTTTATAGCTGGTGTTACTGCTTTGTATTTCTTTCAGGATTCGCCAACCATGCAACGATTTATTTTTGAAATGACGGTTGACAGCGGCGGTGAACGTGTTGACTATTGGGCTGCTGGCGGGCAGGCGATTAAAGATGCGCCGCTGCTGGGCCAGGGCGGCGATGAAACGGCTTCCTTATATTCTGTTGGACGATGGTCGCCCAACGTGGAAGATCATGTGATGCACAATACCTTTTTAGAAATTGCGGTAGAATATGGCTTGCTTGGACTTACATTTTACCTGATTTTTGTTTATACCATTTTGCGGTGGGGTTACAAACAGGTAATGTATGCCATTAAATCAAACGATTTGATATTGGGTACGCCTGCCATCGCTTACACGGTTTCTATTATGGCTGGCATGTTCATCAGCCGCGTATGGGACACAACGCTCTGGTATTATCTTGGAATCATCTTCGCCATCGGTATTTTATGGATAGAGCCGTTGAAAGTAAAAATAAAATATTTTGTAAGAAGAAAACACGGATTGTCTTCTCAACTGGCTACGGCGTAATCAGTTTTTTTATTTTGTTTCTTTTATTCGGTAAGAATCTAAAACGATTGTCTTATAAAATGTATGGCAGATAGAAACGAAGGATAATAGGGTTATTGGTTTTTGTTCCGATAAACCGAAAAAGCTTTGGCGGGAGAGAATTAAACAGTTGTTATAAAGATATTGTTATATCGTCATTGCGAGCAAAGCGAAGCAATCTTTGGACTGACTTATATCAGGATTACAAATGGTAAACCGAATTCTTTCATTAGCACAGACTGATTCGCATGGCTCGCAGTGACGATAAACAAAACATGTTATAATATCTTCCCGACAATTACGGTGAGGACACCTACCATTCAAATTCAATCACTTTACATCCGATAACATAATCTTCAAGACATTACAAGATTGCTTATACAAAAAGATTTTCAGGTAATTTTAATTAGATTTATAATAAGACCAAACTAATATTGTGTTTTAAAATTATCCGATATTTCATACCAGCTACTCTGCACTGAACAAACCAAAAACTAACAAAAAAGAGTATATAAAAACCAATATTTATGAGAAGAATTTTTCTGAAACCAACTGTTTTATTCTTACTGACAACTATTTTGCTTTCAAGCTGCGCTTCCATTGTAAGCAAAACAAATTATCCTGTTTATATTCATTCAAATCCGGCCGGTGTTACAGTAAGCGTAACGGATAAAAAAGGAAGGGAAGTTTATAATGGACGAACCCCTGCTAATGTAACCCTGAGAACGGGCTCCGGTTATTTTGCCAAAGCTGTATATCAGGTAAAATTGTCTTCGCCCGGATTTAATGAAAAGATTGTTCCCATTAATTATAAACTAAACGGTTGGTATTTTGGCAATCTGTTATTTGGTGGTGTAATTGGTATGCTGATCGTAGATCCGGCGTCAGGAGCGATGTGGAAAATAGCAAACCCGGTGGTTGATGAAACCTTGTCTCCCGCAACTTCAACTACTTCCGGCGCAATAGAACCAACATTGAATATTGTTGATATTACAAGCGTTTCGGCTAAAATAAAATCCCAGCTTGTAAGAATTAATTAAGGTCTTACTGAAGTTGTAAAACAAAAAGTTCCGGATCATTCAAAGCTTCGGGACTTTTTCAGTTAATTCGTTTTTTAAAAATCTTATATAGTTAGATAATGAAAACGGTTTGAATCATGTTTCAGTTTATATCATGTTAGTGAAACGCAATGTCAGCCTAAGTTTCAATATCATAACATGACAACATTTTGAATATTCATTGGGTTTATTTATAAATCGCCACCTCGTACAAATCTTTATTGTTTTTCGCCGCGCGATACATGCCTTCGCTGTTGAAAACCATGGCAGCATTGCCTTTTGCATCTACGCCAATCATACCGCCTTCTCCGTTTAATGCTACGAGCTTTTCATTCACAACGATGTTCATTGCTTCTTGTAAAGACAAGCCTTTATATTCCATCAAACAACTTACATCGTAGGCCGCCACGCTACGGATAAACATTTCGCCATGCCCGGTGCAACTGATGGCGCAGGTAGCATTGTTGGCATACGTGCCGCAGCCAATTAAAGGGCTGTCGCCAATACGACCATACTTTTTATTCGTCATGCCACCGGTGCTGGTGGCGGCAGCAATATTGCCACTGGCATCGCAGGCAACTGCACCAACCGTTCCAAATTTTTTATCCCGCATCAGCTCTTCCAATTGCTGGTGCGTATGGTCTAACGAATAATTGTCCGAATCGCGGATGGCTTTCCATTGATCGTACCGAAACTGCGAAAAAAAATATTCATCGGCTTCTAATTTAATTCCTTGTTTGATGGCGAAATCGTTTGCGCCTTTGCCGCTTACAAACACATGGTTGCTGTGTTCCATTACTTCGTTGGCAAGCTCTATGGGGTTGCGAACGTTACGCACTGCGGCAACGGCGCCGGCGGCCAGCGTGCTGCCATCCATAACGGCGGCATCCATTTCCTGCAATCCTTTCTTGGTAAATACCGAGCCTCTGCCTGCATTGAACAATACATTATCTTCTAAAATAACAATGGCTGCTTTTACGGCATTTGTGGCAGGTCCGCCTTCTTCTAAAATGGCGTAACCCGCATCCAGAGCGGTTTCCAGACCTGTCAGGTACGCTTCTTCAAGTTGCGGCGTCATATCGGCTTTTAATATCGTTCCTGCACCGCCGTGTATGGCTATGGTAAATGTATTCATGAATGATGTTTGGAAATGATATTATGTTGATGATGAGATTTTGTTCAACCTGAGTAAGGGTTGCTGCCCTATACAACTTCACTTTCTATTTTTAATTCATAATTTATAACTCACTATTCACCTCCTCACTCACAAAGCAACTGCAGGCATTCATCTAACAAAATCTGCCGGTTAATGGCAATGGTGCCAACGCCTTCGCACACAATACCACCTGCTACATTTGCAATTTCAGCAGCCAGTGTGATGTCTCTGGTAACGGCATAAATAAGTGAAACAACGGCAATCACCGTATCTCCGGCGCCACTTACATCGGCAATGTTGCGGATGTGCGTGGGGATGATTTTTGCATAACTGCCTTTCTGAAAAAACAAGCCGTTTTCAGATAAGGTAATCAGCGAAATGCGGTGATGCAACCGTTCGTACAACTGATGATGAATGTCTTTTAAATTATCTTCGGTTACCTGTGCGGGCAATAAATTCAACCCTTCTCTTACTTCTTTAATATTTGGCTTAAAAATAGTCACTCCTGTATAGGCAAAAAAGTTTCTTCGCTTCGGGTCGGCGGTTGTAGCAATGTTATGTTCTTTGCACACCGCAATGACGGCGCTGATAAGGCTTTCAGTTAATGTGCCTTTATTATAATCTTCAAAAATAACAACGGCAGGCTGGTATCTTTTTACGAAGCCGATAAAATTGTTCAGCAGCTTTTCTTCATCCTCTTTCGATACATCGTTTGTAATTTCAGAATCTAACCGAAGCATCTGCTGATTTCTGCCAATGATGCGTATTTTATTGGTAGTGATTCTTTCGCTGCTGCGCAAAATATACTTGGTATCAATGTGCTCCTGCTGTAGCAAAGTAAGCAATGCTTCGGCTTCTTCGTCTTCGCCAAGTACACTGAATAAGGTGGTTTCTGCGCCAAGCGCAACCGTATTAAGCGCAACATTTCCGGCGCCGCCAATGCGGTGCTCTTTGCGGTGCAATGCCACCACCGGAACCGGTCCTTCGGGCGATATTCGTTCCACGCTTCCCCACCAATAGGTATCGAGCATTACATCACCGATTACCGCCACGCGGATATTAGAAATATCAGTAAATAACTGCTCAAAATTTGCCATCGGAATTTTTATATTGTCCATGTATAAAAGCTTCAGTATTCAGCCTTCAGCTATCAGCTTTTAGCATTGTTGATAAATGCAGGTTTGTGTTGTTGCAACTGCTGTATCTTTTTGCTTCTCCCGTTATCCGTTTCTAACCAACTTTTTCGTGCACAACTGAAGGCTGAAAGCTGATACCTGAAAGCTTTTTTACTTACTCAAATGCATGCTGCGTTCCTTATATAATGTGCGAAAATACGGGTCTCGCAGGTCTTTGATAAACCGAATGGCTTCGCCGGTGCTTTTCATTTCAGGTCCCAATTCTTTATTCACTTTGGGAAATTTATTAAAGCTGAAAACCGGTTCTTTAATGGCAAACCCTTCCAGCTTTTTTTCTATGGTAAAATCTTTCAGTTTCGATGCGCCAATCATTACTTTGGTAGCGATATTCAAATACGGAATCTGGTAGGCTTTTGCTATGAACGGCGTGGTGCGGCTGGCGCGGGGATTGGCTTCTATTACAAACACATTGCCGTCTTTAATGGCAAACTGGATATTAATAAGTCCGCAAATATTCAAAGCCCGCGCAATTTTTTCTGCATAATATTCCATGGTAGTGATAACGAGAGGCGTAAGATTAAACGCAGGCAGAACGGCATTGCTGTCGCCACTGTGAATGCCAGCCGGTTCTATATGTTCCATCACGCCCATCACATGAAAATCTTCGCCATCAAAAATGGCGTCAATTTCCGCTTCCTGGCAACGGTCTAAAAAATGATCTACTAATATTTTATTATTCGGGATGTGCTTTAATAAGCTAACAACGGCTTTTTCTACTTCATCGTCATTAATTACAATTCTCATGCGCTGTCCGCCCAATACATAACTGGGTCGTACCAGAACCGGATAGCCTACTTTATTGGCTACTTCAATGGCTTCGTCGGCGGTATAAGCCGTGCCATATTGCGGATAGGGAATGTTTAATTCTTTCAGCATATCGCTAAAGCGGCCACGATCCTCGGCAATATCCATATTATCGAAAGAAGTTCCTATGATGCGAATGCCTTTTTCATGCAATCGCCTGGCAAGCTTTAGTGCTGTTTGTCCGCCCAATTGCACAATTACACCCACCGGTTTTTCAAGCTCAATAATTTCCCAGAGGTGTTCCCAGTAAACAGGTTCAAAATAAAGCTTATCCGCTATGTCGAAATCGGTAGAAACGGTTTCCGGATTACAGTTAATCATGATGGCTTCGTAACCGCATTCTTTAATGGCCAGCAAGCCATGCACGCAACAATAGTCAAATTCGATGCCCTGACCAATGCGATTCGGGCCACTGCCGAGAACTACAATTTTTTTCTTTTGCGAAGGAATAGATTCGTTGAAAGAGATCATTTGGTTCATGTCAGAAAATTGCGCAAAAGTAAGGGTTACATTGGTACGGATGCAGCATAAGAACGCGCGTAAACGTCTTATTAACAGTAATCCGAAAAGATTCTTCTATCCAAAACACGATCAAAAAAAGTACGATTGATAAGCTATGCAACTAAAACCGCGTATCTTAACCTTCTTATTTGGTAAATGCTTGCTTTGAAAAATTTGCTACGGTTTGCAATATTGCTTTATTTAATAACGGCTTCACGGGCACTAAAGGCGCAAACAACGGCCATGCCTCCGGCGAAGCACGTTGCCTATATCCCTTTTACCATGCTTACCGGCGGCATTATTATTCTTCATGCTACGGTAGATAATTATCCCGATACGCTCAATTTTGTGTTAGACACCGGCAGCGGCGGCATATCGCTCGATTCGGCTACCTGCGAAAGCTTACAGATAAAAAAAGAGAAAAGCAACGTGATGATAAAAGGCATTGCCGGAATTCGCGCTGTTGAATACGCCTACAACCATACCCTGAAAATAAAAGGCCTATCAACAGAAAACCTTGATTTTCACATCAGCGATTACGAAATACTAACCAGCGTTTACGGCATTAAGATAGACGGCATAATCGGGTATAGTTTTTTGCATCGGTATTTAGTGGTGATTGACTATGAAAAATACAGAATTGAAGTGTTGTCCAAAGGCGCCTATAAATATCCGCGCGGCGGCTATGTGCTTCACCCCAGATTTAGCACGCTGCCCATACAACCGGTGGCGATGAGGGAAAAAAAAAGAATAAATACCAATGTCTATTTCGATACCGGCGCAGGACTTTGTTTTTTGTTGTCGGATAAGTTTATAAACGACAGCTCCGTATTTTCTGAAAAAAAGAAGCTCTATCCTACGCTGGCGCAGGGCTTGGGCGGAAAAGCTGATATGAAGGTAACAACCCTGAAAGAAGTAAGGATCGGACCATACCGCTTTAAAAATGTTCCCACCTATATGTTTAATGATCCTTACAATGCTACTTCGTATCCGCAGGTGAGCGGTCTTATCGGCAACGATCTGATGCGCCGGTTTACCGTCATCCTTAATTATACGGCACGGGAAATTTACATTAAACCCAATACCTTTTACCGCGATTCGTTTGACTATTCTTATACCGGGCTTGGCATTTACATGATTGATAAAAAAATAACGGTGTTAGACATCATGAAAAATTCGCCTGCCGAAAAAGCCGGATTGCAAATCGGGGATGTAATTATCGGTGTGAACAAAGATTTTACAAACAATATACAGGCTTACAAAACCATGCTGCAGTCGGCTAAAACCACCCAAAATCTTTTGATTCAACGCGAAGATATAGGCTTACTTACCATCATTCTGAAAGTGAAAAGTATTTATTGAATACAAACACATATTGTTTCGACAAACAACTTCTTCCGGTATATTGCACTTTTTGCTAACCATAATGACAACAGCAGAAGCGTTAACTGAAATTCAAAGCGTTGCCCGTAAACGGAACGATTGTATTGCCAATATATCGCCCGTTACAGAAATAAATTTATTGGCAGATGCCGGACTTCTGCAAATTGTTTTGCCCGGTAAAAAACTAGATTTTGCAGAAAAGAACGCATACGGATTGCTTCAAATTCTAAAGGCGGCCGGCAGAGCCGATTTATCTGTGGGAAGAATTTACGAAGGGCACATCAACGCACTTTTATTAATTGATTTGTTTGCTTCAGCAGACCAAAAGAAAAAATGGTTTGCCGATGCTGAAAGCGGATGTTTATTCAGCGTATGGAATACGCAGGCAAACGCAGGAATCGAAATAATAAAAACATCCGGCAACGGGTTTCAATTAACCGGGAAAAAAACATTTGCTTCCGGTGCGGATTTGGTAAAGCGCGCTCTGATAACCGGCAACATCGGCAACGAAGAAACAAAAGGCTGGCAAATGTGCCTGGTAAATATGGATCAAATACCCGATAACCGCATAGATTATGACTCCTGGAAGCCGCTTGGCATGTCGTCTTCCGTCAGCTATACCATAGACTTTACGGGCTATTCCGGCAAGGAGTCGGATTTGTTTGGTAATCCGGATGACTATTACAAGCAGCCGTTCTTCAGCGGTGGCGCCATTCGGTTTTGTGCGGTTCAACTCGGCGGCGCAGAAGCTTTGTTTAACGAGACCATTTGTTATTTAAAAACGTTGCAACGCACCGATGATGCCTATCAGCAGGCGCGTGTGGCAGAGATGGCAACAGAACTGGCTTCGGGCAATTTGTGGTTGCAGCAGGCCGCCGCTAACTGGGATAAATGGAATACGAATGAATTAAAAAACCAACAGTTGATTGCCTTTGCCAATATGACGCGAACCATCACCGAAAAAATATGCCTGCGGGTAATTGAACTCAGCATAAAATGTATTGGCGCGCGCGGCTTAATGCAACCTTATGGTATGGAAAGAAGGGTAAGAGACCTGCAGTTTTATTTGCGTCAGCCCGCGCCGGATGCCGCATTGAAAGATGTGGCAAACTATGTGATACAATCTGGTAATAACATTGAAACCATGTGGAATGATGAGCCGATTATTTGACAAAGCCGTTGAATTAAAGCCGGATTATTTCGATGCAATCGCTTCCTGTCTGGTACTGGCGCCGCATCCCGATGATGAATCGCTGGGTTGCGGCGGCTTACTTTCGCTTTTGCGCGACAAAGAAAAAGAAGTGAACGTTATTTTTATAACGGACGGAAGCATGTCTCATCCGCGCTCGCAAAAATTTTCGCCCGAAGCGTTGGCAGCCTTACGAAAAGAGGAAGCGTTGCATGCACTCGCTGCTTTGCAGGTATCGCAAAGCGGTGCATTTTTTTTACATAAAAAAGACGGAGCATTACCGGCAAAAGGCGAAAATGAATTTGAGCAGAACGTTAATCAGATGCACCTGTTAATTGCGCTGCTGCAACCCGATTTAATACTGGTGCCATACGAAAAAGATCCGCACCGCGATCATCGTGCTACCTGGCAGATGTTGATGCAGACCAATAAAAAAAGAAATGCTTCTTACCAGGTTCTTGAATATCTTATCTGGCTGCACGAAAGAGGAAAAGACAGCGATATGCCCGATGAAAACGCCTTTCGGTATGTTGATATAACGCCGTATCTGCAACAGAAAAAAAATGCGGTTCATAAACATCTGTCTCAAACCACGAGGCTTATAGATGATGATGCGAACGGCTTTATTTTATCGCCGCAGGTATTGCAGCATTTTATCACACCCAAAGAATATTATGTAGAACGATTGCTATGAAAAATACGTTGCCACCCGATTACTTCAATGGCGTTTATAAAAATAACGAAGACCCGTGGAACTTTGAAACAAGCGCTTACGAAAAAGCAAAATACGAAGCCACAATGGCGGCATTGCCACAAACGCATTACCATAAAGCATTAGAGATTGGTTGTTCTATTGGTGTGCTTACGGAAATGCTGGTAAAAAGGTGCGATCATTTATTGGTTACCGACATCAGCGAAATACCATTGCAAAAAGCAAGGCAACGGTTGCATTCGTTTCCGCAGGTAATGTTTCAAAAAGCCGCCATACCGGACGAATACCCGAATGATACGTTTAATCTTGTGATGATGAGTGAAGTGGGATATTATTTATCGAAAGAAGACCTGCAAAGAACCAAAGTAAAAATCATTGGCAGCTTACAGAGAAACAGCGATCTGATTCTGGTGCATTGGCTGCCGTTTGTGCCCGATTACCCGCTTACCGGCGATGAAGTGCATGATTTATTTCTTGCTCCGGTTGCAGAACTGAAGCATATTTATGGCAAAAGAGAAGAAAACTACAGGTTAGATGTGCTGAGAAAATATAGCTGATATTGTTCTGCGCCTGTTTTAAAACATAAGTGAACAGGTAAAGCTGTGAGCCAGAAATGTCTTAAAAAATGAACCTGATTAAAGCGATTGTTTTTAGTCGCTCAGGTATTCGCGCAAACCGCGGATGGCTTCCTCTATCGGTACGGCGTACTGCTTTTTTTTCCACGCGCCTGCATACATTTGCTGTTCTGCTTTTTCCCAAAATTCACCAAAATAGATTGACACATCCATTTCTGTCAGCAGCCATTTTTGCGATACGCTGATGACAGACGCTACCTTTCCGGTTTGATTGGCAAAAGCTTTCTTTTGTTTGCAAAGCTGCCAGGCTAAGCGCAATTGCCTTTTGATATGGTATTTTAATAGTAACGTTTGCGCAGATTCAACATACAGCGGAACATTATTTTTTTTCATCTCGCCCAAATGCTTCAGATGTACCGATAAGCCGGCTTTTACTCTGCCTTCCAAACGTGAAGACGTATATACTTTTACATTCGGCGACTTCTTTACTCTGGCATCTATCCGGTATAACGCCCGGCTAAATGCTTCATCTTCCAGAAACGGAATAACGGGCAATCTGCCGGCTTTTTCATAAACTGAACACCGCACGGCCAGGCTGGCTCCGAAACATTGAAAGTGCGACGATTGCATATCAATTTTTGTAAAATCAATCATGGATTCTAAACGGGCAGATAAACATCGGTAAGCAGTGTCCTGCAAATAATATTGTTTGCAGTCGCAATCTATCTTCTTCGTTAAAATGCGCCCGCCTACGGCATCGCAGCCATTCTTTATTTCGGTAAGCGTATTGATAATCCAGTGTACATCAGCTTCCGTATCGCCATCGGTAGAAAGAATGATTCCGTCGTGCTTGTTATAATAATGACGCCGGAATGCTTCATCCATCAGTAATCTTCTTGCCGTACCAATATGGGCTTTCTTTTTTTCCAGCCGTATTTCTGCAATGTGCAATGGCAGTTGCGGATGCTTCTTCTGATAAGCGGCGGCTATGGCATACGTATCGTCAGTGCAGTTATTTGCAAGCAATAAAATTTCGTATAAATAAAATGGCAACGGATTATTTTTTTCATCAAGCTGATTGCGCAGTGCATTCAATGTTTTTACGATGTTTTCACTTTCGTTTTTTACCGGAATGATAACCGATGCCTGCATGTGCGGATGCGATGGTTGCGGGAATAATTTTACAGGTGAATAATCATGTAAAAAATGCTGGTGAACGCGACGGCGATTTTTTTGAATGACTGTTTTCAGTCTTTCAGTTCCTTTCAGAGTAAGCAAGCTTGTATTTTTCATCCGGATGTATCGAAAAAACATATCCTGATAATTTTCAGGATGTCAATTCAATGCCAATAAAATGCCACTTTATTTTATTTGTGCATAACAAACGCCGCATCGGGCAGGTTTAAAAAAAAATCGTTCATTGCTATTTGTGTTTTTCATGTTCTTTACTACCATATTGGTTTCTGCTTCGCCCGTTACCAATGCTGATACTTGCATATAGCTGATGTTAGATTGTGCAGCCCTGCTTTTACAAATACTTTTTTGCACGCCGTTTGGTTTATTTAATACTTATTAGCCTGCCTCAAATCCTTTCAGTTGATACCACTTTTGAGCATTCGCTTTTTGTGTGGGCGCAAGAAGCTGTATGCACAGCAGCATATCATCTTCGGGCATACCTTCGTACATATCCTGCGCTACTTTATCTATTGCCAAACGACTATCGGTTAAAGCCTTTTTCCCTTTTTTCGTGATTGTCAGCAATTTTGATCTTTTGTCTTTTTCATCCACCGTTTCCTTCAACATTCCTTTTTTTATCAGCCGGTCTATAATGAGCAGCCCGGAAGAGATTTCAATAAAATGCGTGTAAATCAGGTCTTTCTTTTTTATATCCTTTATTGCATCAACCGTGTACAAAAAAACAAACTCATCAAAATTAGATACGTTGAAAGCCCGGATGGCATTTTGGGTAAAATACATCCACAATCTTGACAACTGGTTAATGTTTCTGCTCAGATCAAAATGCTTGTCGCAATCATTACATAATTCTTCATCGGTTTTATCTTGTTTTGATTTCTGATGCGTTAAAAAATGCCTGCAGAAGTCTTCTGTGTTTCCGTCAGGATACTGCTCTTCAAATTCCGCCCAGGCTTTTACAACTTCATAAGTCTTATTCATACCAATTCGTTTTGATAAAATTATTATTTCAAATTTAAAACATAAATGTTATATATTTGTACAAATAAAAACATATTTGTTATATTTTAAAACAGATGAAAACATCAAAAAAAGCAAAATTATGAATACAACAGTTGCAGTAGCAGGCGCCAGTGGTAATTTAGGCGGACGAATTGTAAATGCGTTATTGGAAAAAGGTGCGCAGGTGCGGGCTATCGTCCGGAACAGCACAACAGAAGACAATAAATTAGAAAAGCTAAGACAGCAAGGTGTTGAGGTCATAAAAGCAGATATGGCCAACAAAGCAGAATTAACCCTGGCACTAAAAGATGTATCTGTTGTTATTTCGGCTTTGCAGGGATTGGAAGACGTAATTGTTGATACGCAATCTATTCTTCTCGAAGCTGCTGTTGCCGCCGGCGTGCCTCGTTTTATTCCCTCCGATTACAGTGTAGATTATACGAAGTTGCCGGAAGGCGAAAACCGGAATTTCGACCTCAGGCGTGAATTTTATAATCGTATCAGTAAAGCCCCCATAAAAGCGACTTCCATTTTCAATGGTGCCTTTGCCGATATACTTGCTTATAGTGCACCTTTTGTTGATTTGAAAAATAAAAGTATAGGTTATTGGGACAATCCCGATTGGAAGGTAGATGTAACCACGATGGACGATACCGCTTCATACGTTGCCAATGTTGCAATGGATGAGCAAACGCCGGAAAAACTGCTGATTGCAGGTTTTCAAATCAGTCCGAAAGAATTAAAGCAGGTAGCAGAAGACGTGTTTGGCGCTCCGTTTAACCTGACAAACTTAGGCAGCGTAGCCGACCTCGGAGCAAAAAACAGAAAAGAGCGTGCTGAACATCCGGAAGGTGAGAACGAAGTATATGCAAGCTGGCAGGGCAGCCAGTATCTCCATAGCATGTTTAGTACCCACCACGACCATCTCGATAATGACCGATACCCTGATGCAACATGGACGGGAGCGAAAGAAGTGCTTTCAGCAATAAAAATGTAGCTGTTGGCTTTGGGTAAAAGCTGGTTAACGATAACAAAACAGAAATCATTCAAAAATTTAATGGACTAAAAAAATTCAGTTTATGAATAAAGCATTTGTAAAAGAGATACACGAAGCACAAGCCTACTGGATGGTAGAAATTTTATGGGTAGTGCTGGCAGAAGGAAAAGATACAGATAACGATTTTTCGATCATGTGGCAATTATGCCCGGAGAGATCCGGACCGCCACCCCATCACCATGACCAGCATGAAGGTTTTTTTGTGATAGATGGATCTATAACTTATTTAGCTGATGGCGACACACTAAAAGCAGGTACGGGTTCTTTTGTATGGATACCAAAAGGTACAGTTCATTCTTTTCGTGTTGACACCAGGCAGGCTACGCTGCTTAATTTTTATACGCCGGCAGGTTTTGAGCAAACGATGGTGCAGTTAGGTACAAAAGCGAAATCTTTTACTATGCCACCCAAAGATTTTAAAGATCCGCAGGATACTCAAAAGATGATGGAACTGTTTAAAAAAATAGGTATGCATTGGGTGCAGGAACCAGATGTGTTGCGACAGGAGATTTGAGTAACTGTTAACAGTAACAGCAACCTGTAAAAAGCGGTTTGCAAAATAGCAACAGAAATAAACTATTGAAAATTTATAGCAGTAACTCTCATTGTAAAAATTTCTGAAAAACAGATTTTGAACCTCTGAATTTTGTGTTGCTGCACATAAGCAATGACAGCAATTTTTAGGGTGGCGGGCAACGCAGAAAACCGAAATCTGTACCTTCTACAACACAAACCCGGAAGGATTTCTAAACACAGTTTGCAATCTTTCGTGTTCGCGTTCAAACCTTTTATTCTCTACTTAACTTTCAACGCGTTGTAACATAACTGTTACAACGCGTTTGTTTTACATTAAAGTTTCCTGTTGGTGTTCTTACGTTACGTAAAATCGGACTTCTAAACAACGATATGTTTTTTTGTAATTTTCTGAAATCACGTTAGCCGCCATTTTCCATTCTGTAACGTTCACAATTTCATTTTTCCGAACGACCTCAACCGATACATCATTAATTACTACACAATCTAAAAATAGTGTAAGCAGAACTTATATTTCATTTATCCCAATAAAAAATTAACTGTTGAATACATCATATTTTCTCTTTTGTAAAAATGCAATTTATAAATTGCAGATGCCGGATAATATAGTTTGCTTTACCAAAAAAAATTATGAAAAAACATCATCGTCAGTTTATCATATTTAAAACAAAACGTTTGCAAAAATTGGCTCTGTTTGTTATTTTGATGTTTGGAGTAACTGTCAATGGCATTGCCCAAAAGCAGTTGCGTGTTGTTGTAGCCGGTTTAAATCACGATCATGTACACAACATACTTCATGCTTATCGCGATGGTAAAGTAACAATTGCAGGCATTGCCGAGCCAAATAAAGATTTGTGGGTTAAATTCGGCAAACAATATCAGTTGCCCGATTCGCTGTTTGCAGAAGATTTGGAAACTTTGATAAAACAAAAAAAGCCTGATGCGGTATTGGGTTATAACGAAGCGGCAGGACATTTAAAAATTGTTCAGGTTTGCGCTCCGCTGCATATACCTGTTATGGTAGAAAAACCATTGGCCGCCACGCTCGCTGAGGCAAAACAAATTGAGAAGCTGGCAAAGCAATACGATATACAGGTATTAACCAATTATGAAACAACCTGGTATTCGTCTAATTACGATGTGTACAATACCATAAACAAAGACAGCATTGGCAGCATTAAAAAAATGGTGTTTCACGATGGTCATCAGGGGCCAAAAGAAATTGGTTGCAGCGTTCAGTTTTTAAGCTGGCTTACCGATCCGGTATTGAATGGCGCGGGTGCGCTGAACGACTTTGGTTGTTATGGCGCCGATCTGATGACATGGCTGATGCACGGGCAGCGGCCTGTTGCTGTTACTGCCGTTACACGACATTATAAACCTGATGTTTATCCTGACGTTGATGATGACGCTACCGTGCTTGTAGAATATCCCAACGCAACGGGTATGATTGAAGGTTCGTGGAACTGGCCGTTTTCTATTAAAGATATGGAAGTGTTTGGCGAAACCGGCTATCTTCATGCTATGGATAATGTAAATATTGTTAGCCGGAAACGGGAGAAAATAACCGGCGAAAAGAAAGCGGATACATTGCCTTTGGCAATCAGCGATCCGATCATTTATTTATCAAATGTGCTCAGTCATCAGCTTTCCGGTACTGATGATCTTTCTTCTTTGAAATACAATATGATTGTAATGGAAATATTGGATGCGGCAAAACGATCTGCCGCAACAGGCAAACGGGTTGTATTGTAACACGTGTTGGTTTTGTACTGCAATTTTCAATCTCATATTTTTTCAGGTTAAACAAGCAGCCGCACCTTTTTTATCATTATGAAAACACAAATCACACAACGCATGTTGTTATTGTTATTATGTCTGATAACAGCAACAGCCTCTTTCGCTCAAAATACAGAATGGAACCATAGTAAGGAAGATAGCGTTTTAACAAAAGACACTTTTACAAAAGCACCCTATACGCTTGTTTTTATTAATACGGACAGCATGTTGGATGCTATCGTTAAGAGAGAATTGGCGGATGCTTTTTTTACGGTTTATCCGCAGGAAGTAAATATGTATAATCCTGATGCCGCAAAAAAAGTAATCTTTATGATAGATACGGCGTATCATGGTGTTGCCGCAACCGGCGGCGGCCTGGTTCGTTTTAATCCCGACTGGTTTCATAAGCATCCGGATGACATAGATGTGGTAACGCATGAAGTGATGCACATTGTGCAGGATTATAAAAATCACGCCGGTCCCGGCTGGATAACGGAAGGCATTGCCGATTATGTGCGTTACAAAATGGGAATAAGCAACGCCGCCGCTGACTGGAAATTGCCGGATTATAATGCCAAACAAAATTATGATAACAGCTATCGCATTACCGCGCGCTTTTTTGTATGGATAGAACAGCATTACGATAAAACGTTTGTTAAGCAATTGGATGCTGCCATGCGCAATAAAAGTTACACAGACGGTTTTACCGTGCAACATACCGGCAAAACATTTGCACAGCTATGGGATGAATATGGAAAAAATCCGGACATAGCGATGTAATAATGAGAATAATATCGGCAACATAAACAAATGCCTTTCTACAATCGGGCAATAGGATCGCAGAAACCGATTTGTTATTTATTCCGTTTACTTTGTTTGAAAAAATACACGGTGGAATGGCAATTGCTACGTTTCTTTTTTTAAATGCGATCTCACTACCACCGTTCCGTTATTTTGGTTTGCGATGCCGTTATCCATGATGTATAAATTTAATAGCAAGCATCAATACTAACCGTTGGTTGACTAAAAAGAAAATATTAGAAGAAATATAATTACATGCTATCAATTCATGTTTATAAAAGAATGTTATGGAAAACAACAAACCCATCAATTGGGAAAAAGCCAGGGTGCATTTGAAAAAGGAATATCCGCAATTAACAGAAGAAGACTTGAAATATGAAGCCGGTAACGACGAGAAAATGCTGGAACGTTTGGAAAAGAAAATAAACAAAAACAGGCACGATATCAGAAGCTGGCTAAGCCTTTTGGGTTGATGCGGTTTTTAGATTTATATTTTGTATCAATAAAAATAAAGTATGGAAAACAATAACAATGAGATGGAAGCATTCAATCAGTTTGCAGAAGACAAACTGAAAAATCATCTTGCCGAGCTTGATACGCGCTATTATAACGAACAAACAGATAAGGAAACGCTGCAGCAAGGTTATAAAGATCATCAGCAAACATTCAATATGGAATTGGAAGAACAGATCAGGCAACTAACCGAAAAGGGCAGCGATGAAAATTTGACTGAGAAACTTAACGAGGCAAAAAAAGCGTTCGTTGACAAGCTAAACTCAAAGCAGTGATAAAGGTTCGCATGACTGATGATTGAGCAATTGAAACTTAGATTTTGCAATGATGGCGCGGGTGAAAAAACGTGAATCCGGTTGTCAGTAGAAAACAATTTCGTTTATTTTTTTTATTTGAACAGGTTGTTTGATAGAAAATATTTACACAGTCATCCTGTTGTCAAATGGCTTTATTCATCAAAATTCATCTTTGATAATGTTCGATTTTCTGTTGCATATAGATAAGTATCTGGCGCATATCATCAGCCAGTATCATGGTCTTACTTATCTCATTCTGTTCGCTTTTATTTTTGCCGAAACCGGTTTTGTGGTAACGCCGTTTATTCCCGGCGATTCTTTACTCTTCGCTGCTGCTGCGCTCATAGCCGGCGGCGGAACCGGGCTGAATATTTTTCTCCTCGCGCTTATTCTTATCATTGCGGCTTTTGCCGGTAATACGGTAAATTATATGCTGGGTAAATATTTTGGTCCTAAAGTTTTTAAGAAAGGAAATAAAATTCTGAAGATTGAATATTACGAAAAGACGGAGGGTTTTTTTGAAAAATATGGCGGCAAGGCGGTTGTCTTCAGCCGCTTTGTTCCCATCATCAGAACCATTGCACCGTTTGTAGCCGGCATCAGTAAAATGCCATTTGCAAAGTATAGTCTTTACAATATCGCTGGTGGCATTGCCTGGATCGTCGTTTTCCTTTGCCTTGGTTATTTTTTTGGCAATATACCCGTTGTAAAAAACAATTTCACCATCGCGGTTCTTATTATTATTATTCTCTCATTGTTGCCAACCATTTATGCCGCCGTTACAAGCCGCAATAAAAAATAAAATGGGTAGTAAATCTTTATGTTTCCAAATTAAAATCAGCCTGCTGCCATCGTATTATGTTTGAAAAACTGAAAGAATGGGATACTACATTGTTCTTATACCTGAACGGTAAGCACAATAGCTTTTTCGATGTGGTAATGTATTGGGCGAGCGACAAATTGTTCTGGCTACCTTTCTACGTTTTTTTGCTGGTTATCGTAATCATGTATTTTAAAAAACGTAGCTGGCTGGTATTGCTTCATATTGCGGCTCTTATAACGGCAAGCGATCAGTTGGCGTCCGATGTTATCAAAAAATCGGTGAAGCGGCTACGGCCTTCGCATGAAATGTCGCTGCAAAATCTCATTCATCTCAGCAAAGCGGGACCGGGCGGCAATTACGGCTTTATCTCTTCTCATGCAACCAATTCATTTGCACTCTTTGTTTTTCTTTCGCTTGTTCTTCCAAAGACATATACTCCGTTGAAATATGTGCTCTTTTTCTGGGCGTCGCTGGTAGCATACAGCCGCATTTATAATGGTGTTCATTATCCGTCCGATGTACTGGTGGGAGCTTTTTTGGGCAGCCTGTTAGCCTGGCTGTTTGGTAAACTTTATTTTTATCTGGAAAACAAACGGGGTTTAAAAAATTAATTTTGTAGCTTTTGAAATATTAGAAGGAAAAGATAAAAATTCGATCTGTGCCACGTTACTGTTTACTACAACATATCTCAAGTCATATTAAAAATTAATCCGTAAAAAAGAACCCTACATCGTCATGGCATATACAATAATATTTACGCCGAATTTTGTGTTGTCTTCTGCCAGAAACCGCTTGTTTCTAAAATCATAATCCCATTCGCAGCCATAGTCTTTATTGCTGTACAGCACTCCGATGCGCCCATCAATTTCAATGGCTTTCAGATAATCGTGTATCAGATCATCGCCCCATCCGTTTAGCTCAAATGTGGTTGGCGGCGGTCCTTTTTCAAAGGAAAAAAAAGAACGGTAAACGGCATGATTGTTTGGTATTTTATGTAACGCATTCGCCCCGAATAACGATGCCATCTGCGCTTCAAACGATTTGGCAAACAATCCGTCAATATCGTGGTTGCAGTCATCGGCTAATACAAAGCCGCCGTTTTGCACATACTTCTTAAAATTCGCGCTTTCCTGCTCCGTAAACTGCACCAAACGGTGCCCGCTGATATAGCAAAACGGGTATTGAAAAATATCGTTGCTGCTCAAATCAATAATTTTTTCCTGAAGCGTTACCGGTATGGTCGTGTATTCAATCAGTGAGTTTAACAGGTTTGCCGGCATTCGCTGATCGGTATCCCAATCGCCAGACGCATATCGCAATCTGGCAAACGTAAACTTAGATTCCTGCGTTATCACCATTTATTCCGTATGTTTTGCCGATAAAAATTTTTCATTTTCTTTTTTCACTTAATTTCCGTTTGTTACCAATGCAGGCACATCAATAAAAATAGCACTTTGGAAATAACAGAAGAGAATTTACATCTTTTATTAGGCAAATTATCACAATTAAAAAGCGAAATACAAAAAGTAATCATCGGTCAGGAGATTATCATCGAAGAGATGATCGTGGCGCTTCTTGCGGGCGGGCATTGCCTGCTGGAAGGCGTGCCGGGACTGGCTAAAACGCTGATGGTTCGCACATTATCGCAGGCAATGAGTTTGTCGTTTCGGCGCATTCAGTTTACGCCCGATTTAATGCCAAGCGATATTGTAGGAACCGAAATTTTAGAAGAAGATCATGCTACCGGAAAGCGTTTTTTTAAATTTAACGAAGGCCCTTTGTTTGCCAACATTGTGCTGGCAGATGAAATAAACCGCACACCGCCCAAAACACAATCTGCGCTGTTAGAAGCCATGCAGGAGTTTGAGGTAACGTATGCTGGTAAAACATATCTGCTTGATAAGCCTTTTTTTATTCTGGCAACGCAAAACCCGATTGAACAGGCAGGCACTTACCCGCTGCCCGAAGCGCAGCTCGACAGGTTTCTGCTGTACATAAAAATTGGTTATCCGACCGAAGCGGAAGAAACGCAGATTCTCAGCAGTACAACGGGAAACAAATCGGTTTCTCTGAACGCCGTCATTACCGGAACCGAAATCAGGCAATTGCAAAGCCTGGTGCGCGATGTAACCATAAATGATGAGCTTGTGCAATATGTTACTTCGCTCATTCGCGCTACGCGCCCCGATACCACTGCAATCAACTATGTAAAAGAATGGGTGCGTTGGGGCAGTGGCCCGCGCGCAGGGCAGGCATTGATTGTAACGGCAAAGGCAAGAGCATTGCTTAAAGGACGTTATGCGGTGTTGATGGAAGACATACAAACGATGGCTTACCCGGTATTGCGGCACCGCATTTTAATGAATTTTAAAGCCGAGGCGGAAAACACAACGCCCGATGATGTAACGGCAACGTTACTCACAACCATTGCGCGGCCAAAAGGAAAACTTTTGTAATGATGAAGTTTACGAAAAGAGAAATGCAATGCAATACTGGTGCATCAGCTTTATTTCATCGGATTAAATTTGGTAAAAAATAAAACAATAGATGTGAAATATGCACCAATCGCTTTTATAGTTTCATGTTTCATGTAATGCGTAAAAATATGAAAAGCCCGCTCGCAGATCCTAAAATACTTATGGCAATGAAAAACCTGCAACTGGCAGCCAAAGCTACGGTTGACGGTTTTTTGTCAGGTCTTCACAATAGCAAAATAAACGGCGCCGGGCTTGAGTTTAGCCGCTATCGCAGCTACGAGCCGGGCGATGATCTGAGGCAGCTTGACTGGAAAATGTTTGCCCGCAGCGACAGATATTTTATTCGCGAATCTGAGATTGAAACCAGCATTTCGGTGCAATTTGTAATTGATGCAAGCGCTTCCATGAATCATGAAGATGAAGGCATTTCTAAAATTGATTACGCAAAATATCTTGCTGCTTCGCTTGCTTATCTGGCAGGCAAGCAGGGCGATTCGCTGGGGTTACACCTACTTCAGAACAACCGGCTTTTTACCTTGCCTTCGCGTAAAGATTTTGAGCACCTGAGCCGTATTTTTTTTCAATTGGAACAAATTATTCCCGCCGGAACTTTTACAGAACCCGCGTACTATAAAAACCTGTTCAGCAATACCAAAAAAGAACTTCTCATCTTTATTACTGATTACTACGAAAGGAACGGCGAAATAACAAAGCTGCTTACGTCTTTCTCAAACAGCAGGCATGAGATTATCGTATTTCATTTGCTGGCTAAAAACGAAGCTGAGCCAGAGTTTGCGGGTTATGCGGCTTTGGAAGATTATGAAACCGGCGAAACAATCAGAATCAATTTTACAAAAGATAAAATAGGGTACAAAAAACGCCTTGCTGATTACATTCAAAGCATCAGAGCAGAATTGCTGAACAGAAATATTTCTTATGAATTAATAACAATGAATACTCCGTTAGATATGGCACTGCAACAATTTTTGAAAAGACGTATTAAACTGAAACGATAAATCATTTTGCTTCAGTTTTTGCAACCGATATGGCTTTGGGCAAGCGCGGGCATCATTGTTCCGGTCATCATTCATTTGCTGAATGTGAAACAAGGCAAAACAAGGAAAGTCGGCAGCATTTTTTTATTTTCTGAAAGCGCAGCATCACACGCCCGAAGGCGCAAATTATCTGACCGGCTGCTGCTGATGCTGCGTTGTCTGCTAATTATTTTATTATCTGTACTGATAGCGAAACCTGTTTGGAAAAGCGAAGCAAAAGCAAATGAACATGGCTGGATTCTGATTGAAAAAAATGCGGTAAAGCAGGCTTACAAGTCTTATAAGCCACTGATTGATACGCTTCTTAAAAACGGATATTCATTTCATTATTTCAATTCAGGTTTTACGGAAGAAATTTTTAAAAATGCCTTGCAAAAAAATATTGATACCACCTCAAAACTTAGTTTGCCATACTGGACATTACTGAAAGAACTAACCGATAAACTTCCGTCCCGGCTTCCGGTTTATTTATTTACCAATCAGCAATTACAAAGATTCGGCGACGCTCGTCCCGCAATATCTTTTCCGCTTACCTGGCTTACGTATAATGATATTGATACTTCAATTTCCTGGCTTGAAAAAGCTTATCAAACGATTGATGACAGCATCAGAATCGTTACCGGAATCAGTAACCGTTATGGCACAAATTATACTGTTCAAAGCATATCTTCAAACCAGAGCAACGCAGAATATCAGTTAAAAAATAAAAACGGAACACCTTTCATCATTCATAAAAATGCAAAACATAAACAGGTTCTGTTAGATACTTCTTCAACAACAATTGTGTTGTATGCCAATGCGTTTGTTGAAGACGCGAATTATGTAATGGCCGCCATCAATGCCATTAAAGACGTTACGAAATTCAACATAAAAATATCATTAATCAATGATGTAAAAAAGATACCGGATCAATATGACTGGCTGTTCTGGTTATCAGAAGATACATTGCCTGTCTCCTTGATAAAGAGGCATGTTTTCATGTATGAAAAAGGAAAATCTGTAAGCGTCAGTTCGGCTTTGATAACAGGTAATATAACATCAGTTTCGCCAACGGATGATCTGTATATTTATCAGGCAATAAAAGATTCTACTTCGGCAAAATTTTATCAGACAATATGGAAAAATAGCTTTGATGAGCCGGTACTAAGTCTCGAAAAAAGCAAAGCTTCGCTCTATCATTTTTACAATCGTTTTAATCCGCAATGGAGCAATCTGGTGTGGCAGCCGGTTTTTCCGCAAATGATATACAAATTGCTTTTTTCAAAATCAGATATAAAAGATTCAGCATCTACAAACGACAAACGAATTATAGATTCATCGCAAATACTGCCGGCTTTTTTTGTGGATCAGAATCATAATGTGAAGCAACATAAGTTTGAAGCGAAAGATATTTCTAACGCAATCTGGTTGCTTGCTTTTATTTTATTTGTAATAGAAAGAATCATTTCATTCCGAACAAAAGACGAAACAGCATGAGCGAAATAAGCGAAAGAAAAACAATTGCATTATTGCAGCATAAATGGAATCGCCAAATATTCATTTCTTATATTTTAGTTGCTGCTTCTATTGTTTTTTTTATTTCTGCCATCACTTTAAAACTGTTTCATAATTATTGGATTCCTGCTTCTTTCATCATTGTCATTTCATCTCTCGTTGTTTTTCTGTGGCAAAAGAAAAAAATCAGTGAGCAGGATGTGGTTGACTTCTTAAATCAGTCAGATGCACGCTACCAGGAAAGCGCGCATCTGATGATGCGGCCGTTTGCCGGGTTGAATGAGTTAGAGAAAATACAGCTTATTAAAACTGAGCATCTTTTACAGTCAAATTCCGCAACGCCGCCGTTAATAAAACGCCGGATGAAAACATCGCTGTTGTTATTTGCAATCGCTGTTTTGGTTTTCATTTTTTTGCTTGCCTTTCCGGTTGCAATCAATCATCCCGAATTACAAAATTCATCTTCTTTTATTACTGCGCACGGTAACAAACCGGAAGTAAAACCGGTTGGCATTAAAGATGTTAGCATCACCATCACGCCACCTGCCTATACGCATAAAGCTGCCCGTAAACAAACCTTGTTTAACATCGTTGCCGAGCAAAATGCCAAGATAAAATGGGAGATACAAACAACAGACAAAGCGAAACAAATTCAGTTGTTATTCAGTGATAAATCGCAGCTTTCGTTACATTCTATCAATGAAACCGGCACACATTGGGCAACCGGCAAAACGGTAACCAAAACAGGTTTTTATCAGGTTGTAACTGATGATAAACCGTCTGATTTGTATCAGATGGAAATGATAAAAGACGAGCCGCCATCCATCGTTCTGCAATCGCCAAAACCAAATACATTAATACCCGCGGGCAAAGAAAAGAAAACGCTTATCAATGTTTCGCTTTCCGATGATTATGGTATTGAAAGTGCCTGCATAAATGCAACTACTGCCAGCGGAAGCGGCGAAGCGGTTACGTTTAAACAGATGCAAATACCATTCGCTGATTTTAAAAAAGGCGGAGAAAAATTCGATTTGCAACAGCAGCTTAACCTGTCTTCTTTACACATGACCGGCGGCGATGAGCTTTATTTTTACATAACGGCAACAGACAATAACAATCAGCAAAAACGCTCCGATGTGTATGTTGTGCGGCTCGAAGAGCCGGCAGAGTTAATGAGCATGGCAGGACTGATGAACGGACTGGACATAAAACCCGAGCTGTTCAGAAGCGAACGGCAAATTATTATTGAGACCGAGCAATTGCTGAAAGAAAAAGATACCATCAGCGAAGAAAAATTTAAAGAACGTAGCAATAACCTGGGAACCGATCAGCAATTGTTGCGGCTGCGCTACGGCAAATATCTGGGTGAAGAAACTGAATCGGAAATTGGTGTTGAACAGGGTGAAGAAGAATACAACGATGTTGCCGGTTTTGGCAATGCCGAAAAAGTAATTGATCAATATTCAGATAAGCATGACGTGGCGGAAGATGCCGGTTTTTTTGATGCGTCAACAAAAAAGCAATTGCAGAAAATGCTTACCGAAATGTGGAAAGCTTCGCTGCAGTTGAAAACCTACAAGCCGAAAGATGCGCTGCCGTTTGCTTACAATGCGCTAAGATTGTTGAAAGATTTGCAGCAGAAAACAAGGGCTTATGTTGCTAAAACCGGTGTTCAAACCGCGCCTTTGCAAACAGACAAACGCCTTACAGGAGAACTTGACAAAATTGTTCAGCCGGTTGTGAAATACAACCAAATGCAAACAGATTCTGCTTTGCCCGCAATGCGAAAAGCATTGGGTGTTTTAGAGAGATTAAAAAATAGGGAAGCCATCAGTAAACCCGAAATGAATCTATTGCGCGAAGCAGAAAATAAATTAGGCGCAAGTGCCTCTTTACAACCATCTGTTTATTTAATTTCTTTTCAATCATTAAAAAAGATAATGGCAAATAAATATACAGAAAGCGATATAACCATTGCCAGTAAAGGATTGCAGAAGATGATAAAACCGGTATCTGCCATTGCGGAATCGTCCGTTACTGCGCCTGATATGAATTTATCTCACCGATATTTTATGAATGTAAACCGTCGGTATGAGTGAATGGAATGTTAGTGAAATTGTATTGTGCTGCCTGTTGTTTTCGTTTCTGTTATGGAAAGAAATCACACGGAAAAACAAGTCGTATTTATTTCTGCGGATAACGGCTGCCATTTTAGCTGTGATAAGCCTGGCATCTATGGCTTTGCCGGTTCGTTTTAATAAAAAGAAAACTGTTTTATCAAACCAACAAGCTGTACTATTAACCGAAGGTTTTAACGCTGATTCAGTAAACCGGTTTTTAAAGAACAACGGAACAAACATACCGGTAATCTGTTTGGATGAACACATCAAAAACAATAACTCGTTTAAAGCTGATTATGTGGCAGATGTACGATTGCTATCACAGCAGTATAAAGACATTCGTGCGTTTCATTTGTTTGGTTTCGGGTTAGATGAAGACGAACTGAACGCAATGCAGGGCAATGAAATTGTCTTTCATCAATCAAAACTTTTATCGGGATTTACGTCCATACACTGGCTTCAAAAAATAAAAAGCGGCGATGAACTTATTATACAGGGAAGCTATAACAACACAACATCAGCAAAGACAAAAATTGTTGTAAGCAGCTTTGATACGGTTCTTGATTCGGCGTTCATTTTTCCCAACCGGCAAAACGCATTTACGCTTGCCACAATTCCGAAGGTGGAAGGCAGGGCAACATTTTCGCTTTATGCCATCACAAACAAAGACACTGTTGAAAAAGAAATGATTCCCGTATTGGTTGAAAAGGGAAAACCATTGCAAATGCTTATGCTGGCTTCATCGCCCGGTTTTGAAAACAGGTTTTTAAAAAACAATCTTTCTCAACGCGGCTTTGGTATTGTTACACGCACAACCATCAGCAGAAATAAATATGCGTATGACTATATCAATACGTCTTCCGTAGCTGTAAATCACATTACAACTTCTTTATTAAAACGGTTTGATATTTTAATGGCAGACGCAACTGAACTGGCTTCACTTTCCAAACCGGAACTGGTCGTTATTCAACAGCAGGTAGCGCAAAAAAATATGGGTCTCCTCATAAAGGCTGATACTGCGGTTTCTTCCGCTTTTTATGCTTCTCGTTTTCAGCTAACAACAAACCGGAATGCTTTGCAAAAATTACAATTGCAATTGTCAGATACATCACAAAAATTGCCTGCTTTGCCAGTAAGCAATTCTTATTTTATCAGGGATCAGAATCATGCAAAACCCATTGTTCGCGATAAGGAAAACAGGATATACGCAGGCAGCAAACTATACGGCTCAGGAAGAATTGTTTTTACCACGCTTGCCAATACATACTTATGGTTCTTATCGGGTAATGAAGAGGCGTATAACCGGTATTGGACAAGCTTATTAAACGAAGCGGCTGCCCCGCATGAGGCTGAAGAAGCCTGGCGCATTTCGCCTGCTCTGCCGTCGGTCAATTCGCCCGTTACCATCCGGTTACAAACAAATCAAACCAGCATTCCGCAGGCGCAGATTAATGGTGTTTCGGTTTACCTCAAACAAAATCCCGATTTGCCATACCAATGGAACGGCACATATTATCCGCGAAAAAAAGGCTGGCAAACCGGCATTGGCTTAACCGGAAACGCTTTCTACTGGTATGTTTTTAATAAGGTTGACTGGCAACATATACGCGCTTCGCAGAAAATAGTTGCTACTAACCAATTTGTTTCCGAATATTGGTCTTTGCCGAAAACGAAAAAGATAGATACGATTACAAAAAAGTTAGCAGTTCCGAAATACATTTTCTATCTTTTTTTTCTTTTGTGCGCTGGGTTTTTATGGGCAGAAAGCAAACAATTATTTGCAGCTAACACATAACGGCTACTACAATTGAATAGCCGGCTAACAACAAAATAAAAGGAGACACCATCGTATGAACAGAAAAGAGTTCTTACAATTATCCGCCCTTACGGCCGGCACTTTTGCGCTACCAAAATCGTTGTTATACGCAAGACAAACAGATCCTCTGGCATCTTTATACGAAGGCATAGACGTTGCCATGAAAAAGCAATTGTCTGATGTGGCGTTAAACGCTGCCAAAGCCAAAGGTGCCACTTATGCCGATGTGCGCATTGGCAGGTATCTCAATCAGTTTGTAACCACCAGAGAAAAAAAGATTCAGGCAATTGTGAATACCGAATCGTTTGGTGTTGGCATTCGGGTAATTGCCAATGGCTGCTGGGGATTTGCTGCTTCTGATACCGTTACCAAAGAAAACATTGCCAGAACAGCCGAACGCGCTGTTGCCGTTGCGCTTGCCAATGCCAGAATTCAGCCCGATACGGTGCAACTTGCACCGCAACAGGGTTATGGCGAAGTAAGCTGGAAAACGCCTATTGAAAAGAATGCGTTTGAAGTGCCGGTAAAAGACAAAGTAGATATGCTGTTATCTGTAAATGCGGTAGCGATGGATGGCGGTGCAAGTTTTATTAATTCGGCAATCCTGGCCGTAAACGAACAGAAATATTTTGCTTCCACCGACGGCTCTTACATTGATCAGGATGTTCATCGTTTTTACCCTACATTCAATGTTACCCGGATAGATAAAGCATCCGGCAGGTTTGAAACAAGACGTTCGTTAAGCTCGCCCGTTGGCATGGGCTATGAATATCTCACGCCGCTTGCAGACAGTAAAGTAACAGGCATTGTTACGCGATATAAAGACCGGTACGATATGATGGAAGACGTAAAGAATGCAACCGCTAATGTAGCGGATAAAATTAAAGCTACGTCTGTGGAAGCGGGTAAATACGATCTCGTTCTCGATCCTTCGCATCTCTGGCTCACCATTCACGAGTCGGTCGCTCATCCCACCGAGCTCGACCGGGTTTTGGGTTACGAAGCCAATTATGCAGGCACCAGTTTTCTTACGTTAGACAAATGGAAATCGGGCGATTTTCAATTCGGAAGCAACATCGTAAACATACATGCCGACAAATTGCAGAAAGGTTCTCTCGCCGCCGTTGGCTACGATGATGAAGGTGTAAAATGCGGTGAATGGGAACTGATAAAAAACGGTGTTCTCGTAAATTATCAGGCCATCCGCGATCAGGCGCATATTATCGGGCTCGATCATTCGCAGGGTTGCTGTTATGCCGATAGCTGGAGTGATGTGCAGTTTCAGAGAATGCCGAATGTATCTTTACAACCCGGCACAACACCTTTGGCTGTAAACGATTTGATAAAAGATGTGGAAAAAGGCATTTACATCATTGGCGACGGATCGTTTTCCATTGATCAGCAACGATATAATTTTCAGTTTGGCGGACAACTGTTTTACGAAATCAAAAACGGTAAAATAGGCGGCATGTTAAAAGATGTGGCTTACCAGGCAAACACGCAGGAATTTTGGAATAGCTGCGTTGCCATTGCCGATAAAAGCGATTACCGGCTGGGTGGCGCTTTCAATGATGGCAAAGGACAGCCGGCGCAATCGAATGCCGTATCTCATGGTACTTCTACCACACGATTTAATGGCGTGAATGTTATTAACACGGCGAGAAAAATATAAAGAGCTTTCAGCCATCAGTTGTCAGCCATCAGAAAATACAGGATGGATGCAAATGAGTAAAAGACGAAACCAATAAACTAATTTCTCTGATGGCTGAAGGCTGACAACTTTTTTACCATAAAAATTTATCTATGGCAATACCAGGCAAAGACGAAGCGCAAACGTTACTAAAAAAAGTCCTCGGTTATTCAAAAGCCGATGAGTGCGAGGTTAGTCTCACCGGCACGGAAGGCGGCAACATCCGTTATGCACGCAATGCCATTTCCACGGCCGGCGATACCAGCACAGTAAGCCTTGCCGTTACTTCTGTATTCGGCAAAAAGAGCGGCACCGCAACCATCAATGAATTTGACGATGCGTCTTTGGAAAAAGTAGTACGCCGCGCCGAAGAGTTGGCACAACTGGCCCCTGAAAATCCCGAGCACATGCCGTTGCTTGGTGCGTCTTCGTTTAAAGAAGCCATCACTTACAATCCCGCTACGGCAGCCATGACGCCTGAAAGCCGCGCCGATGCCGTGGCAAAAAGCATCAACGTAGCGAAAGAGGCGAATTTACAGGCAGCCGGTTATATCGAAAACACGAATAATTGCGATGCCGTTGCCAACTCAAAAGGATTGTTTGCGTACAACAAAAGCACCGATGTTATTTTCAGTATTACAACCCGCAATGATGCCGGAACCGGTTCGGGCTATGCCGCAAGAGGCTATAACGATGTGAGCAAATTAGATACTTATACGGCCACCAAAATATCGGCGCAGAAAGCCAATGGTTCTGCCGGCGCCAAAGCCATAGAGCCGGGAAAATATACCGTGATATTAGAACCCGTAGCGGCGGCTTATATGATGGAAAATCTGGGGCGCGGTCTTGATGCCAGAAGCGCCGATGAAGGCAGAAGCTTTATGAGTAAACCCGGCGGCGGTAACCGGAAAGGAGAGAAGCTGATGGATGATAAAGTAACCATTTATTCCGATCCGTTTAATCCGGAACTGCCGTCATCAACCTGGAACAACGAAGGTCAGCCGTTAGAAAAAAAGGTGTGGATAGAAAACGGCGTAGTAAAAAACCTGGCTTATTCGCGCTACTGGGCGCAGCAGAAAAATGTTGAGCCGGTTCCGTTTCCGTCAAACATCATCATGGAAGGCGGAACGGCAAGTGTGGAAGATTTAATCAAAAGCACAGAAAAAGGAATTCTGGTATCGCGCCTCTGGTATATCAGAATGGTTGACCCGCAAACGTTACTGTTAACCGGCTTAACGCGCGACGGAACGTTTTATATAGAAAACGGAGAAATAAAATATCCGGTTAAAAATTTTCGCTTTAATGAAAGTCCGGTCATTATGCTGAATAACGTGGAAGCCTTAGGCAAACCTGAAAGAACCATCAGCGTAGAATCGTATCGCAGCTACCTGATGCCGCCGATGAAAATCAGGGATTTTACTTTTACATCGTTGTCAGACGCGGTGTAAAACATTTGCTGCCTGCAAAGCCTTGATATATAGCAACTTAAATAAGTCTCGAAATGCTGGCGGAGTCTCCGGGCTTCGCATCTGTGTTTTGTAGCATCCGGCTACTTCGTTCATCTAAATTTATTTAGGTTACATTATACTTAGCTTGTACGGGTTAATGTTTTGTGTACTTCTGCTTTATCAAAAAAACACTCGGATTAATTTTTTATAAATGACTATCCTCTTATAATCTCATGGCAGTTTCATTACTGCGAGCCTGCTGATGTGCAAATCATCAAAATGAATAAATAAGTCATGTTAGCAGCAATTGTAAAGCGACCCCGCCAGACAAAAAATTCCGACCGGCCTTCTCAGCGATCTAAAAAAAATTGCGAAACTGAAAAGTTGCACATATATTTGCAACCAATCAGTTTCGCAATTTAAAAAAAGAAATATGAAAAAGCTAAAACTTCAAATGCACTTGTCATTAGACAACTACGTAAACATGGAGCAGGGCGGAACAAATTTCAAATGGGACGATGAAGTGATTAAGTTCTGCATTGATAATCTTGAAAATGTGGATACCATTTTACTGGGACGAAAAACCGCACAGGACTTTATAACATTCTGGGACGAGGTTGCAACAAATCCAGGTCATTCTGATTTTGCCCTTGGAAAACGAATTTCGGAAATTCCGAAAGTTGTGTTTTCAAATACGATCACCCTTCATCAGTGGAAAAATACCACGATCATCAACGGCAACATCAACGATGAAATCAATAAACTTAAACAATCAAAAGGCAAGGATCTTTTGGTCTATGGCGGTGCTTCTTTTGTTTCTTCCTTAATTCAAAACAACCTGGTGAACGAGTTTTATTTCCTGTTAAACCCTTTTTGCCTCGGTAACGGGGTTACCATCTTTAAACCAAACAAAGACGTTCTATCATTTACTCTTGTGAAATCTACGCCTTTTCCTTGCGGAACCGTAATGCTCTGCTATAAACCCAACTACTAATGCGAAGAGACATTTTTCAAGCCATAGCAGACCCTACCAGACGGGCTATCATCGCCTTACTTGCATTGCAGGCAATGACGCCAAACGCCATTGCTGAAAACTTCAACACGACAAGACAAGCTGTTTCAAAACACCTTCGCGTTTTGACAGAATGCGACCTGGTGAAGCATGAACAGCAAGGCAGAGAAATTTACTACTCTCTTGACATTAAAAAGATGAAAGAGATAGACAAATGGCTGGAGCAATTCCGAAAGATTTGGGAAACCCGTTTTAGTCAGCTTGATACAGTTTTATCAATACATAAAAAACAAAAAAAATGAAAAACAATTTGCTATTTGATTTTACCGTTGACAAAACAAATAACACGGTATTCGTTGACAGAGAATTTGCAGCCGAACTTCCTTTGGTTTGGGACGCATTTACAAAACAGGAAATCCTTGACCAGTGGTGGGCGCCAAAACCGTGGCAATCAAGAACAAAATTTATGGACTTTACAGTGGGTGGACGAAGGTTTTATGCAATGGTAAGCCCCGAAGGACAGGAACATTGGTCTGTTCAAAACTTTACATCAATCAGCCCGACAACCAATTTTAAATACGTTGATGCTTTTACCGACAAAGATGAAAATGTAATTGAGGAATTACCAGGTTCTGACTGGGACTTGAATTTTGCCGCTCAAAATGAAACAACAAGAGTGAGCATCACAATAAAACATAAAACCCTTGCCGACCTGGAAAAAATTCTTCAAATGGGTTTCGAGGGAGGATTTACAATGACATTAAATTATTTGGAAAATCTGTTGACAACTTTATCGCAATGATAATAAAGAAAAACGGCTGCTAACGTGGGTTTTGTGCGGTTTTTGCCTTGAAGTCTTATCGCTTATACCATCAATGTTAAATAGGTTTTACTATAAAAGGTATTCGTAAAAAAAGTTATGAAATCAATAGTACTTACAAAACCCGGCGAATTTACGGTTGTTGAAAAACTTCATCCCGCCAACCCCGGCGCAGGAGAAGTGCTGCTGAAAGTAAGATGCCTTGGCGTTTGCGGTACCGATTTGCATGCCTACCATGGCAAACAGCCTTTTTTTACTTATCCCCGCATTCCGGGTCATGAAATTGCCGCAGAAGTGGTATCGGTTGGCAAGGGCGTAACGCATGTAAAAAAAGGCGATTTATGCGCCGTATTGCCTTATCGTAATAAAACAAACGATCAGGCGGTAAAAGCCGGCAAACCTAACTGCGGCAGCGGTTTGTCTGTTATTGGCGTTCACGAAGATGGCGCCATGCAGGAATACTTTCTTTATGATGCCGAAAAGGTATATCCTGCAACCGGCTTAACGCAGGAACAGGTTGCCATGATTGAACCCTTGTCTATCGGAAGTCATGCCATAGAAAGAGCGGAAATAAAGCCGAATGATAAGGTGCTGGTTGCCGGCGTTGGCCCTATTGGCATCGCAATTCTTACGATGGGCTTATTAAAAGGCGCGCAGTTTTTGGCAATGGATACAAACAGGGAAAGACTTGATTTTGTAAAACAAAATTTCGCCGGTGTTGAAACCCTGATGGCAGATGAAAATACGCCAAGCAATCTGCAAAAAGCATTGAACGGCGATTTGCCAACCGTTGTAATTGATGCCACCGGTAACCGCGAGAGCATGATGAAA
Source organism: Ilyomonas sp. (assembly GCA_965219515.1). Classification (GTDB taxonomy): domain Bacteria; phylum Bacteroidota; class Bacteroidia; order Chitinophagales; family Chitinophagaceae; genus Ilyomonas. The sequence goes on along the minus strand of OZ244776.1, from coordinate 2,083,480 downwards.
TGTTTTGATTATGCGGCGCACGGCGGCACCATTGTTTACGTTGGCTTATTTGCGGGCAATGTAGAATTTTATGATCCGCTGTTTCATGCAAAAGAAATTACGCTCCGGTCTTCGCGGAACGCATTACCCGAAGATTTTAAAAAGATCATCCGGCTTTTACGTGCTAAGCTTGTTACGATAGATAAATTGATCACACACCGGCTTCAATTTAGTAATCTCGAAGAAACATTTGCCAATTTATTTCATCCGGATGCACACGTAATAAAAGCGATAATAGAATATTAGGAAAACGCCGAAACCCACATGGAAAGAATAGACAGTCATCAGCATTTTTGGAAATATCATCCGGCAAAGCATGTTTGGATGAACGAAGATATGACTGTGCTGAAAAAAGATTTTACACCGGACGATCTTGCGCCGCTGCTTGCAGCATGCAATCTGCATGGCTGCGTAGCCGTTCAGGCAAGCCAGTCGGAAGAAGAGAATGACTATTTGCTGAAATTGTCAAATGAATCGGATGTCATCAAAGGCATTGTAGGCTGGACAGATTTGCGGTCGCCACGCATCGCAGAACGATTGTCTTATTACAAAACGTTTAAAAAAATAAGAGGATTTCGGCACATCATACAAGACGAGCCTGACATTGATTTTATGTTGCGCCCTGCTTTTACAAACGGAATACGAGCGTTAACAAAGTTTGATTACACGTATGATGTGTTGATTTTTCCAAAGCACTTATTCAATATGCGGACGCTTGTTCAGCAGCATCCCGATCAGCGTTTTGTGATTGACCATATTGCAAAACCGGATATTACAAACCAACAGTTTGATGACTGGCAAAAATCGCTTGCGGCAGTAGCTGCATATCCCAATGTGCATTGTAAAATTTCGGGTATGGTAACTGAAGCGAAATGGAAACAATGGCAACCGCAGCATTTTACACCTTATCTTGATACGATAGTAACGTTATTTGGAACTGGCCGCATCATGTACGGTTCCGACTGGCCGGTTTGCACCTTGTCGGCATCATACACAGACACATACAACATTGTGAGCGACTATTTTTCTTCCTTTTCAAAAGACGGGCAGGACCAGTTTTTCGGGTTAAACGCAAAGGATTTTTATAAGCTGTGATGCATAAAATATGAATACGGTATCAACTTCCGGAAAGCTTCCGTATATCACAACAATGTTTTAAAAATTCAATATCGTACCAGCAAAGAAATGGCGTGTTTTTAATCCTTCTCGTTTTATACCGTTTGGATAATGAAATCAGTATGAATGATGTTATTCAAACGCAATCTCAGCTTAACTTTCAATATTACAATGTCCAATATCTTTCATATCTGATTGGTATAAATTCTTCGCGTATCGTTCTACCTGAGACAATCCTGAAACAAGAGATTCCTGTTGCTTTATCAATGTCCTTTTATTGTTATCTCATGTTTCTTATATCTTTATCGCATGACGTATCTCATACTCATCGGCGGCATTGCTTTGCTTGTGATTCTTATTGCCTGGGCGCGCTTTAACGCCTTTCTGGCGTTTCTGATTGTTTCGATAGGCATTGGTCTGGTAAGCGGCATGTCGGTCGGATCGGTTGTCAATTCTGTTCAAAAAGGCATCGGCGATTTATTGGGCAGCCTGGTTATCATTATCGGTCTGGGCGCCATGCTGGGGAAGCTTGTTGCCGACAGCGGGGCGGCGCTTCGTATTTCATCTGGTCTTATCAATGCATTCGGCAAAAAATACATTGTATGGGCGTTGGTGCTTACGTGTTTTATCATCGGCATCCCGCTGTTTTATAATGTGGCTTTTGTGCTGGCGGTCCCGTTAATCATCACCGTTGCGGCACGGTACAAAATACCGGCCGTTTACATTGGTCTGCCTGCCTTATCGGCGCTTTCCGTTACGCATGGCTATCTGCCGCCGCACCCGTCGCCGGTTGCATTGGTGCAGCAGTTCGGGGCTGATATCGGCGTTACGTTATTGTATGGCATTCTCATCGCCATACCGGCTATCATTCTTGCGGGTCCTGTGTTTGCTTTAACACTTAAAAAATACAACAACAAACCGTTACAGGCATTTGCTTCGCAGGATATGGAAGAAGACAAGCTGCCTTCTTTATCAGTAAGTATGTTGTCGGCGTTTTTGCCCGTTTTACTAATCGGTTTCGGCTCGCTTGTTTCTTCTTTTTTATCACCACAAAACGAGCTGGCCCTATTTGCCAAAGCCGTTGGCGAGCCGGTGATGGCCATGCTGATCAGCGTGTTGTTTGCCACATTTACCCTGGGCATCCGAAACGGCAGGCGTTTAGGCGCGGTCATGTCATCCTTAGGCGAAGCAGTAAAAGATGTTGCCATGATTCTGCTGATCATCGGCGGTTCGGGCGCGTTAAAACAAGTTCTTACCGATACCGGCATCAGCAGCCAGATTGTGGGCGGGTTAAATCATTTATCGGTGCATCCGTTGTTGCTTGCCTGGAGCATCAGCGCGCTCATTCGTGTATGTGTAGGATCGGCTACGGTGGCGGGTTTAACAACGGCAGGCATTGTAGCTCCCATCATTGCAACATCGGGTGCAAATGCCAACCTGATGGTATTGGCAACCGGTGCCGGAAGCCTGATGTTTTCGCATGTAAACGACCCGGGTTTCTGGATGTTTAAAGAGTATTTCAACATGTCGTTAAAAGATACCATTAAAACATGGTCGGTTATGGAAACAATTGTGTCGGTTGTAGGTTTGATCGGCGTGTTTGCCATTAACTTTTTTCTGTAAGAACAACGCCGTTTTCATTCACCTGCAACGTATGCAAAACGCCATGCTTCAGCGCATAGTTTTCGTTGGCATGACCAACGGGAAAATGGAAGCAGACAGGATAAGCGTAATTTTTTACCTTCTCATAAATTGAATCATACACCGATTCGCCAAACGGAATAACCGTGTCTTTCATATCGGTAAAACTGCCGGCAATCAATCCGGCTAATTGGTGTAACATCCCGGCTCGTTGCAACTGAATCATCAGCCTGTCAACATTGTAAATGTATTCGCCGGTATCTTCTATAAATAATAATTTTCCTTTTGTATTCATGCTGCTTTTTGAACCGGCAAGATGCGCTAACAAACACAAATTTCCACCAATTAATTCGCCGGCAGCCGTTCCGGTTTTATTTAATTTATAAGCGTCGCTGCAATAGCCGGAAGGCAATCCCAGCAAGGCTTTCCGCAACGATTGCACATACTCTGTTTCGCTTCCGCCATCATTAAAAGCGGCCGCCATGGGCGAATGCAAAGTAGCGATGCCATAGTTTTGAAATACATGCGAATGCAGTATCGTAATATCGCTGAAACCGATGATCCATTTGGGATTAACGATAAATTTTTCAAAGTTAATGTCATCAATAATTCTACTCAATCCGTAACCGCCGCGCGCGCATAAAATGGCTTTGATTTCGTCATCGTCCATCATCGTTTGCAGGTCTTCCAAACGCTCGGTATCGGTGCCTGAAAAATAGTTGAAATGCATGCCCAGTGTTTTTCCCCGTTTTACCCGAAAGCCCCATTGCTGCAACACCTGCAGGCAGGTTTCCATGTTAGAAAACGGCATGGAACCCGACGGGCAAACCACACCGATGGCATCGCCTTTTTTGAGGTAAGGAGGAACGATCATGCGGCAATATTACCGATAAGTTGCGGGTGATAAAAGTTGCTTCCTGCCCCGCCATATCGTTCTCTGAAAGCAGCAATGCAGAAAGTGAAACGCCGTTGTGTTGCGCTATTGACGGCGATACATAAAAAACAAAGAGGAAGATCAGCTTTCTTCCTCTATTTTTCTGAGCCGTTTTAATAAAGATGGTATTACGCCGTTGGTTATGTAGGCCGCAATTAGGCCATCGCTGAATTTTTCCTTTCGTATCGGCAAGGAAATGCACTGCTGGCATTCGTTTTTGTGTAACGAGCTTATCCAGGTTTCGTTGGTTTCATTTTTGGCAAAGGCAGGTTCAATATCATAACAATCTGACCGCCTTAATCCACTATTTTAAAAATAACTGATGAAATCATCAATTGCCTTACCGTATTCATAAGGCATTATGGTAAACGGCTTTTTTTGCAATGTGTATAACGGTTTTTCGTTTTCAAATCTTTCGATAAAACCGGTAAGCTCCGCCACTTTATTTGTGTTCATTTCGCGTTGTTTTTAGTTTAAATGCACCGTTGCTAAGCGCTTTCCACAATTTTTATTTCTTCTTCCGTTAAGTTATATAAGGCATACACCATGTTATCTATTTCTTTATCCGTTTCGGTAATGATGTGCTGAATGGTACTGGCTTTCGTTTTTTGTTCCTGAAAATATTGGAGCCATTCCTGTTGCTGTGGTAAAGACAGTTTTATTTTTTGCTTTGAGAGTTCTTTCAAAAAATCTGCAGCCGTTACAGCATACCAGTTTTGTAATTTATTATTGATGTTGATGTTTGAAAATGTTGCTTGTAATAATTGTGTGAATTGCTGCGCAACCTCATTCAGTTCTTTATTTTTTGAAAGCATAATATCAGCTTTGGCGATGAAAGGTTGTTGAACTTCTTTTGAAATATTTTTAATTGGAAACTCTTTACAATCTTTAATTAATATTTTTTGAAATCTGTCTTTAAATTCTTCAAGAAATTTCTTCTTGTGATAGAAAGTAACAAGTTTACTATTAATCAATACAAGTAAATATTCAGTTGTAAAATCTTTTTTTGCGATAAGATTGAAAGCGTTTTGCGTATTATATAATTCTTCTTCAGAAAGAGCCGCCCAAATTCTTTTTGATGACCAATCAATTATTTGCTTTACGAGGATTCTTTTTTCAGTAAAAATTTTTTGAACTCTTGGCGCACCCAACCAATCACCATAACTTATCCATTCTTCACCATTCCAACTCAAATCATAACGTCTTACATCGTTTCCAGCTAATAATTTTTTAAATGTTTCATCCTTCTTATATTTAGAATGAAATATTTTATTAATTATTTGCTCTTGTGTTTGTCCTCTATATTTATCATAAGGAGTAAGCCCTAAAGAAAATTCCGCACATTCAATTAAATTTTTTGAATTGCTTTCTATTTTTTCAAGTAAATTATTAATACTTCCATCAGCATTGATTCGAAAAATAAAATTTGCATCTTTTAACCAATCTTTTTGAGCAATGAAGAAATTGTGATCTGCTGTAAATCTTGCTATTTCATTTATTCGATCAAACCCTTTGTAAACTATTATTTCTACATCACTAATGTTGTCTTTAATATTTTGAAAAGTTAATATGATAGTGTCAACTTTTACTTCGCCTGCACTACCTCCAAACGATTCATTAGGTAATCTTACAATTGAGTTTAATTGTGTTGTTGTTAGTAATTCTTTTCTAAGTTCTTCATAAGACTCTTGGGTTAATAACGATGAAGGAATAATAAATGAAAAACGGCCGTTGTTTGTAAGAATATGAAGACTTTTTTCTATGAAAGTTGCAAACAAATTGATCCTGTTATTAGCAGTTTTATATTTATTGTAAATAAAATTCACTACTTTTTTTGGTAATGCTTTTATGTCAACATACGGCGGATTTCCGATCACTACATCGAAACCGGATTGCTTCGTGCCTCGCAATGACGGGTCAAATACAGTTTTAAACTCTTCCTGCCAAACAAAGGCTTTATCGCCGGCAATGTTGGCATCATCTATTAAGCTGTTGCCGCATTTTATATTGTGGCTCAGGTTGCTCAGCTTTCTGCCTTTCTTCGCCGTGTGCAGCCATAAGCTAAGCTTTGCAATTTCTATGGCTTCTTCGTTTATATCCACGCCAAACAAATTGTTCTCTAAAATACTGTTGTCTATGTCGGTATAAACAATGGTATCGCCAAACAGCTTTGCGGTTAATTCATCAATGGTTTTATGCTCATCTTTTAAATATTCCAGCGCGGCATTTAAAAACGCGCCGCTTCCGCAGGCAGGGTCGCAAATGGTAAGCTGCAACAGCCAGTTGCGATACGTTTCTATCTTATCAAGCAGCGCTTTGCGGTTGGCTTTTCTTTTTTGCGGCGCAAACGTTTCTTCGTTTATCTGCAACGCTTCTTTTTGCTGCGTGCATAACGTGCCCACCGTATTTTCAACAATGTATTTGGTTATATAGCGCGGCGTATAAAACACGCCGTCTTTCTTGCGTTTCGTGGTGTTTTTTTCAATGGCTTTACCTTCAAGCTGCGCCTGCAGCTCTTCTATTTCGGTAAGGCTGTGCTCAAATATGTGCCCGAGAATATTTACGTCCACATCGGTTTCAAAATCGTAATTGCTGAGCGCTTTGGCGCCATCGTATAAAAGCGTATCATCAACCACAATGTTTTCAAGAATTTCATCCGGCAGAAACAAGCCGCCATTGTAAGCAAATATCTCATAGTGTTTGCCTGCATGACCGAGATTGAGATAGCCAAAATATTTTTTAAACCTGTCGTACAACGGAACATAATTATCAAGCTCTTTCAGTTGTTCCCATTGCTTTAAAATTTCGCGCACCGAATTGGGCGGCAGCAGCAACCTGTCTTCGGCAAAAAATATAAACAGGAAACGGTCAAGCAGCTTTTGTGTTTTTTTAAAGAGCAGCAGCTTATCGAATTGCGGGTTGTTATCTGCAATGTTGTGAAACAGTTTTCTTTTAAAAGATGAATAATCGGCGTACAGCTTTTTGGTAACGTTTTCTTCCTGCAGCAGGCTTTGCTGCTTTATTTCCAACGGAACATTTGATAACAGGTTTTGTTTTTGCAAACAGAGATACAGCAACGCAAAACGCTGCTGCGTAAGCGTAAACAAATCAAACTCTTCAAAGTCAGTTGCATCGTTTATATAAAAGCGCAGCTTTTCAAAATTGCTGGTGATAACATACACACAGTTCTTATGTTTGTGCTTGTAGCCAAACGCCTGGTTGCTTACTTTATCAAGATCGGCGGTTCCGGTGTCTTTCAGTTCTATCACCGCAATTACAGTGCTGTTCAATAATATGGCGCCGTCGCTTTTGGTAGCGTCCGTTACCGATTTTTTTTCCAGCACAAAATTGAAATCGGGCTGCGGATTTAACGTATAATCCAATACGCTTACAAACAGATCGCGCACAAAACCTTCCTGATATTCTTCTTCTTTTAAGTTGCGGATGTTTGCCTGCTTTACAACGTTGTGAAAATGCGTGGTAAACAATTGCCAGGCAGTTTGCAGTTTACTTTTATCGAGGTCGCTGATGTATTTCTTAACAACCGATTGCTGAAATAAAGACATGCGCTAAAATAATTATTCTATTTTAGAAAGATAATAATCAGGGGTTGAAGCAGAAAAAAGAACTGCTAAGAGGATAAAAAAGTCTTTTGCATTACTGTATGCAACCCAACAGATTTTATTTATCGTCTCGTGTTATGTTTTATAAATCCAGTAAAACCTGAATGTTATTTTTTAATTTTTCAATCTGTGCTTTTGTCAGTTTGCCAAGCGGTTTTATCAATCTGAGATTGTCAATTGCTCTTATCTGATCAACCAATACATCGCTTAGCTTAGCAAGCTGGTTAGCGGTTAAATGAATGCGCAATAGTTTTATGCCCGGCTTTACGTTTGTAGTTACCGGACATACCAAAGTGGAAGGGTGCGTATTGTTAAGCAAGTCGGTTTGAATAATAACAACAGGTTTGGTCTTGCCGGGCTTCGTGCCTCTCGCGGGGTTCAGATCAGCCAGCCAAATGTCATATTGCTTAATCATCATTATTAGCCAGCTTTTCAAATTCTGCCAATACTTTCATTGAATCAGAACGGGTTGATTCAGACTCTTTTACCAATTGTTTTTTTAGCAGCCTGCGTTTGTTGTAACGGTTATAAAGAGCAACAGCTTCATTAATGTACCGGTTTCTTGCCAGCTTTAATTGGGAAGTGATTCGTTCTGCTTCGGTAAATGTATCGTCGTCCAGCTTTAGCGAAAGTGTTTTCATTAATTTTTTTTCTAAAAGTATATCTTTTTGGTATATACCAAAAAGCGGATTTGCAAACACTTTAGTTGTTAACTTATCAAATTTTTTTACCGGTTTAAAAGAGTAGCTGATAATTTGCTGATGTGGCTGAATTGCGAAAATGTATTCTATTTGTCTGCGTTACTCTGCGATATCGGCGGAAAAAAACGCAAAGCAGAAAACAACCATAAAGTAAAAAAGTGATGACGAAACCGGAAGCGGTTCCATTTTTGTTTTGCTGAACAAAATCATTACTCTGATATTATGGCTATTTCTACACAAGTTGCCTGGCTTTTTATACTCGCGCTTCCCATCGCCTGCGCCGCCTGGACGGTTACGCACGAGGAAGTGTTTCGCGAGCCGAGAGACTATTGCAGCAAACAATGTCATGAAAGCAAAAGTTTATTGCGGCGCAAGTTTTTTTACCTGTTCACCTGCGAGTATTGTTTCAGTCATTATGTAACCGTCTTCTTTCTTTTCTTAACGCATTACACCTTGCTGTTTACCGATTGGCGGGGTTATGTTATCGCAGGTTTTTCGCTGGTGTGGATTGCCAATATTTATATGAGTTTATTCGGGCTGCTACGCCAGGGAATTGTGCTCGAAAAGACGGAGATTAAAGCATTGGAGAGAAAAGAAGAATGAGGTTTTGACAGGATGATACATTTCTGCGTGCAATAGTCTTTTAAATTTTAATGATATTCTTTTTAAGTACGATGCAGTAAGTGGAAAATATTGATTGTATTGCAATAGCCTTTATCTGATTTTGGTGGTGTTGCTAACTGTAAGATGACAGAAACTCAAAAGTAAAAATTCAAAACAAGTGTCTTATTTATCTCTGTCGAAACAGGCATATTTTTAATTCAAATACACGTCAATCATGCATTTTATAACAATACCGAAGTTTTGCCGGAAGATAATCTCAATATCTATAAACAAGGAATCTACCACGGATTGTTCTTGCGAACAGTATAATGTGTTCATCAAGCTAAGTCTTTCTTGTGTGAAAGTTTTATATAACAATGTACCTGGCTGTAACAATTTCACAAACCGAATAATGCGAAATAAAAACCGGCGTAGCCATAAAACTACGCCGGAGGAATATTAAATTTAGTAACTATCCGCATGTAATAACCTTCTTGATACAGCAGTTAGCTAACCCGTCACTGCGAGGCACGAAGCAGTCTGTAGATTTTACTGTAAAGCTGTTTATAAAAACGTAACTAACTCTCAAGATATAGCACAGACTGCTTCGTGCCTCGCAGTAACGATACCATTATCACGCAGGTTGCTACAAGCGGATAGTTATATAAAATTTTAGTACGGAACTTTTATTCTTGATACCGTAAAAGGCAATGTTGGTTTTGTGGTATTCAGTTGTCCGTTTACCACCAAAAAATAATCGCCTGCCCGTGCTATGGTGGTGTTGTATAACAGGTTATCGCCAAAAGGCTCACCCACTTCGCCGGCAGAATAATCGGCGTTTAATGCCACCGGAAAAACCTTATTAAGTGCATTGCGCGATACATACAAAGTATTGCCAACAAAATACAACCCGTCGCCATAGGTTACCGGCGTGTTTAATTTAATTTCAGCGATGTTTTTTGTTGCTTTATCAATCCTGAAAAGCTTGCCGGTGAAAGAGTTTACCACAATCAGGTATTTGTTATCTGGTGTTGATTCAATGCCGTTCAGATTAAATTCACCGGCTTCATAATGAATGTCGGCATCGGAAAACGCAAGCCATAGTTCAGGTTCTTTGGGTATGAAGTTCGTTATATCAATTCTGTAAATCTGCCTTACATCCGAATCGGTAAAATAGATATAAGTGCCATCAATTATGCAATCGTTTATAAAACCGCTGTTGAACAAAGCTTTGGTATCCCATTGTTTTAACAGCGTGCCGGCAGGCGTAAGCACATGAATTTTTTTATCGCTGCCGCCGCATATCCACAAGCGTCTCAGCTTGTCTAATTTCATGCCCGTTGCTGCCTTGCGTTGCTGGCCATTGCCTTCGGCAAACAATGTTACGCGCGCCGTTTCAACATTTACCGATAAAATATTGCCATTGGTGCTGCTGCCGGTATAAAAAAGTCCGGTCTGGCGGTCGTAAGCAATGCCTTCGGGAAAGAAAGTATTGCCGGGAAGCGGGTACACATCAAAATTAATGTCGGGCGGATTTTTAGGTTTAACGCAGGAGGCTGCAACCATTGCAATAACAAAGGCAAGTAATACGGTGGTTTTCATAAAAAATTTCTAACAAAACATCAAAAGCAATGCCTGCTTATTATAATGCAACAATGTGAATCAAATATCGCAATGCAGTCTTTATATGGATTTCGGCGACGTAAATACTTATTGCATGATGTCATTTGTAAACCTGTTGATTGATTACAATTTCATTTTTCATCATCTTAATTTGATGCAACCGCAAAAGTTAGCAGGTGTGTTTTCCTGCTTCCTTATCTTTATTGCTTATTTCTATTCTATGAAACCATTACCGCTTTTTTATTTTCTTTTATTGCTTCTTTCTTCCTCAACTTCATTCTCTCAAACCACGCCGTTGTGGATGCGTTATCCCGCCATTTCGCCCGATGGCAAAACCATTGCGTTTGGCTACAAAGGTGATATCTATACCGTGCCCGCCAATGGCGGAATGGCAATGCCGTTAACCATTCACGAAGCGCAGGATATGATGCCGGTATGGAGCCACGATGGTAAATCAATCGCGTTTACCAGCGACCGTTATGGCAACTTTGATGTGTTTATCATGCCCGCAACCGGCGGCGTACCGCTGCGGTTAACCTATAACAGCGCAGCAGATTATCCGAGCGATTTTACGCCCGATGATAAAAACGTCATCTTCGGCAGTGCGCGCAATGCGCCGGCAGAAAGCGTTCGTTTTAGCATCAGGCTGTTCAGAAACTTATACAAAATACCGGTTGAGGGCGGCAGGTCTATTCTGATAAGCGCAGCCGGTATGGAAAATGCGCATTACAACAACATAGGAACGCAGATTGTTTTTCAAGATACGAAAGGGTATGAAGATGAATGGCGCAAGCATCATACTTCCTCCGTAACCAAAGACATCTGGCTGATGGATGTGAAAGACAATACCTACAAAAAAATCAGCGGGTATGAAGGCGAAGACCGCGAACCTTTGTTTAGCCGCGATAATCAGTACGTGTATTATTTAAGCGAAAAAAACGGCTCGTAGAACATATTTAAAACGCCTTTGCTGCTTAAGATTGCGGAGCAGCAACTGACTACCTTTACCAAAAACCCGGTTCGCCATCTTAGTGCCGCTAACGATAACACGCTTTGCTTTACGTATGACGGAGAAATTTATACCATGAAAGAAGGCAGCCAGCCGCAGAAAGTGATTATACAAATTGGTAACGATGGAAGGGCAGGGGTTGAGACAAATGTGCCCGTAAACGGCAGCACCACTGAGTTTGCGCTAAACCCGAATGGTAAAGAAATCGCTTTTGTTACGCGCGGCGAAGTGTTTGTAACAGCCGTTGATGGCGGACAAACCAGGCGCATTACCAACACGCCGCAGCAGGAGCGCATGGTGCAATGGTCGCCCGATGGAAAAACATTGATTTATGCAGCCGAGCGCAATGATAGCTGGGACATTTATAAAACAACCATTGCGCGCACCGATGAACCGTATTTCTTTGCGTCAACGGTGTTAAAGGAAGAGCCTGTAATTGCAACATCCGCAGAAGAATTTCAGCCTCGCTTTTCGCCCGACGGAAAGGAGATTGCCTACATCGAAAACCGCAATGTTTTGAAAGTGTATAACATCGCAACTAAAAAAACAAGAACGCTTTTACCCGAGGGACACAATTATTCGTACAGCGATGGCGACTGGGATTTTCGCTGGAGCCCCGACAGCAAATACATTCTTGCCGATGACCAGAAAGGATATTTTTTTAATGCCAATACTTCGCTGATAGACGCCGCCACAGACACCAGCATGTACCCCATCAACAGCGGCTTTGGCGAGTATCAGAGCAAATGGTATCTCGGCGGTAAAATGATGACGTGGCTTAGCAATAAAGAAGGCCGCAAATCGCTGGCAAACCAGGGCAGCAGCGAGTTTGATGTGTATGCGGTTTTTTTCGATAAAGATTTGTACGATCAATACCAGTTAAGCGAAGACGATTATAAACTTTGGAAAGAGAAGCAGGACAAAGCAAAGAAAGACTCTACCGATGAAGGTAAAAAAAGCACCGCGCAAAAGAAGAAAGACACATTGATAAAGCTTGATCTGGAAAACCTCGATCAGCGTATTGTAAAATTAACCATCAACAGTTCTTCCATTTCAGATTATGCACTGAACAAAGATGCCAGCAAGCTCTATTACTTATCGGCTTTTGAAAAAGGCTACGATTTATGGGTTACGGAGCCGCGCACAAAAGAAACGAAAATACTGGCAAAGCTGGGCGGCACACCGGGTGGTCTTGAAATCAGCGATGATGGCAAAAGCCTGTTTGTGAGTAACGCAGGAAAAATTGTAATGGTAGATGCAGAAAAAGGCAAGGTAACGCCCGTTGGCATTGACGGCGAAATGGTGCTGAATACGGCTGAAGAACGCGACTATATTTTTAACCATACCTGGCGGCAGGTAAAAGAAAAATTTTACGACCCGAAGATGCAGGGTGTTGACTGGGCGTATTACAAAACGGAATACGCTAAATTTCTGCCGCACATCAGCAACAACTACGATTTTCAGGAACTGCTGAGCGAAATGCTGGGCGAGTTAAACGCTTCTCATACCGGCGGCCGCTATCGCCCGCAAATGCCGACAGGCGATGTAACGCCTTCACTCGGTTTGTTGTACGATGAAACCTATACCGGCAATGGCTTAAAAATAAGCGAAGTGATGGCAGGTGGTCCGGCAGATAAAGCCAACAGTAAAATTGTTAACGGCTGCCTCATTCAGAAAATTAACGGTGAGCCGGTTACAGATACGGTTGACTGGGCCAAATATCTGAACCGCAAAACAGATGATAACACCTTGCTTACGATATATAATCCTTCTACAAAAACTACTTTTGAAGAAGTGATAAAGCCAATTTCAAATGGCGATGAAAGCAACCTGATGTACAATCGCTGGGTGAAAAAAGAAACCGTACTTGCGGCAAAACTAAGCGGCGGTAAAATTGGTTATGTTCATGTTCATAGTATGAACGATGCCAGTTTGCGCGAGGTATATGACAAAGCGCTGGGTGAAAATTTAGAAAAACAAGCGCTGATTGTAGATACGCGCTTTAACGGCGGCGGCTGGCTGCACGATGATCTGAACAGCTTCTTAACGGGCAAAACATATTTGCAGTTTGCCCCGCAAAGCCATTTGCTGAAAGGCGGCGAACCGCTCGGAAGATGGCAAAAGCCAAGCTGCGTTTTAATCAGCGAGAGCAACTACAGCGATGCGTTTATTTTTCCGTATATCTACAAGCAAAACAACGATGGCAAGCTGATTGGTATGCCCGTGCCGGGAACCGGAACCGCCGTTTGGTGGGAAACGCAGATTGACCCAACCATTGTATTTGGTATTCCGATGGTTGCAACGATTGGCAAGGAAGGCAGACCAACCGAAAACCTGCAGGTAAATCCTGACATTCGCGTGCCATTGCCGTTTGAAGATTTTTTAAAAGGACAGGACGTTCAGTTGGAAGCGGCTGTAAAAGAAATGATGAAAGAAGTAGGCGCGCAGCAGCAGGCGAAGCAATAATTCATATTAAATTAGTAACGGTATGTTGCATTTTATACCATGCGGCATACTTTTTTTTTAAAAGCTAACCGTATTTAAAACACAATAAAGACACTAAAAATCTGTAAGCCATAATATCATAATAGTTCCTCTTTTTAATTTCCTGAAAATAAATGATAAGATTAATCCTGCTGATTGTATTGTTTCTGCTTTCGCTGCTTACCGTTTTCAGAGCGCCAACCAATTGGCTTTGGTATGTTTCGATATTGATAACTGAATTTTCCTGGCTGTTTTTTAGCATCGTAATTCTGCTGATCGTTTGGAATATAAAGACAAACAAATACGCGCTGGTTTCCTCCTTAGCCGGCATTGCGTCACTATTACTTTATGCTGTTCCGTTGGTTACCGCTTACCGGTTGGCTCCGCAGTTTCGATCTGTTTTTTTCGGTAAAGATTTTAACGCAGATCATATATGCCCGTTTCATTTTATGCAAATGTTTACCGGCATCAATGCAAAGCAGATCAGTTGCCGAACATTTACTTATAATAAAAAGAATGAATTAACGCTCGATTTCTATCCTTCCGTTATAAAAGGAAAAAAGCCATGCGTTATTGTTGTTCATGGCGGATCTTGGGCAGGCGGCGATAGCAAACAGCTGCCGGAACTAAACAGCGAACTGGCAAAGAATGGTTACCACGTTGCCGCCATCAATTACAGGCTTGCGCCGAAGTATCAATATCCGGCACCGGTAGAAGATGTAAAAGATGCCATTGATTTCCTGCGTGCTCATGCACAGCAATTTTCGATTGATACCAGCCAGTTTATATTGCTTGGCAGAAGTGCGGGCGGACAGATTGTTTTATCGGCGGCTTATCTTTTGCGCGATCCGTCTGTAAAAGGTGTAATTGATTTTTATGGTCCTGCTGATATGGTGTGGGGATATGCCAACCCAACCAATCCTTTGGTGCTGAACAGCCGTAAAGTAATGGAAGATTATCTGGGCGGAACATATAATATGATGCCCGAACAATATACCAATAGCTCGGCAACCGAAACAGCTACCGGATATTCACCCGTAACACTATTAATACATGGGGAAAATGATCCGCTGGTTTCGCCGTTGCATGGCGTAAGACTGGGTAAAAAATTAGATAAACTATCGGTAAAGCATTATGATATCTATCTGCCGTGGGCAACCCATGCTTTTGATTATACATTAAACGGACCGGGCGGACAAATAAGCACCTGGAGTGTGCTGCAGTTTTTAAAAATTGTAACCGGAAAATAATAAAGAACATGTAAAAGGTATGCGTGAACAATGTTCTGATGTTCGGTGACGAGTAAAATGAACTGCCTTATTATACTTTTTTCTACACATATCTCATTCAATGGAAAAAACCTGTTTTCAATCCACGATAAAATAAGCACACTTCGGTAATGTTACCGGTACAATTCGGCAGTAATATTTATTGCTAAACCAATAGTTAGTTTAATTATTGATGTGTATCAGAAATATTTATGAAAACGCCTCCTGAAAAATCACTTTTCGGTTTATAATTTTTTATCTGTTATTGCTTTATACATTAATACGCTAACAAATGACAAATTAAATAATGCAGATATTGGAATTGAAAATTTGTAAAACAACCTGAAATTAAAGGCAATAGCAACGTGACGGATTCAGTTACAAAAGAAAGGAATATAATGATAAGCAATGGTATAGTTTATATGACAGATCAGGTTCTGTTGCCTTAATTTCGGTTTTTATAAGATCAGTTATAGCCGGCACCGTAAGTGCCGGCTTTTCTGTATATTTAAATATGCTTTTCAATCATAAATATCGTTATTTGTTTGTGTTGCTGCTGGCTACCTATACATATATCAATACCGCCATCTGCCGCATTTATGAATATTTTCATCTTGGCGTTACGTGGTACGAAGCCTATATTGTTATTCTGCTTATTACCCTCTTTACGTGGGAAAGCAATCGCCTGCTATATCCTTTCATCAACAAATGGATGTTCTCCTCGCAGCATATTATAAAACATGCCGTTGTTTTTTGTATTGCGGGCTTTTTCCTTAGTGCAATGACGACGATACTTACCGATTTTGTGTTCGGCATATTTATTTTGCGTCAGCCAATGGCGTCTATTGCAAATCCGCTGAAGATGACACTGACTTATATTGGTCTTATCAATTTATTATTCCATTTACTAAATACCATTTTCCTGTACCAGCAGGAATACCGGAAACAAATTACAGAAAGTGAAACGCTGAAACGGATGCACGCACAAGCCGAGCTGCTTGCCGTGCGGCAACAGATTAATCCTCACTTTTTATTTAATAATCTGAATGTTTTATCCGGGCTTGTATTGCAAAAAAAAGAAGAAGCCAATCATTTTATCGAGGCGTTTTCGCAGGTGTATATGCATATACTTGCCACGCATACCAAAGAGTTTATTTTGTTGCGGGAAGAATTGAAATTTTTACAGCCTTACACTTATTTGCTGCAGCAGCGTTTTCCCGATGCTTTGCAAATTGATGCCGATATACCCGAAGAATACAAACAGCGATACATCATACCGGTAGCGCTACAAATGCTGATGGAAAATGCCATTAAGCACAATGTTTTTTCTGTAAAAAAACCTCTTCTTATCCGTTTATTTATTGATGATGATTCACTTGTAATTGAGAATACATGGCAACCCAAAATGATAAGCCAAAGCTCCACAAAAACGGGATTGCAAAACATAGAAAAAAGATACGAACTGGCAACCGGCAAAAAAATTGCCGTACATAAAAGCGAAAAAGTATTTTCCATATCGCTGCCTCTGATAGAAATCAATGCTTATGAAAGTGCTGTTAATTGAAGATGAGCCTGTGGCATCGCAACGTTTGCAAATGCTGTTAAAAGCCTACGACAGCACCATAGAAATACTGCCAACCATTGATAGCATAGAAGATGCGGTTGCCTGGCTTTCTTCACACGCTCATCCCGATGTTATACTGCTCGACATACAATTGTCGGACGGTTTCAGCTTCGAAATTTTCAAACAAATTTCATATAACAAACCGGTGATTTTTACAACGGCTTATCATGAATATGCATTGGATGCCTTTAAATATTTTTCAATAGATTACCTGGTAAAACCCGTTACATTTCAGGCGCTGCAGGCGGCTTTAGATAAGCTGCGAACCATTCTGCAACAGGATGTAAAAACGGCGCAGGAGATATATAAAAACTTTGAGGCTTTTACGCACGAGTCTTATAAAGAACGTTTCCTGGTAAAAACGGGGCAGAAGTTCGTGTTCGTAAAATTGGAGGACATCAGTTTTTTTAAAACGGAAGAAAAACTGGTTTATATTATTACAAAAAGCGACAGCAAATTTTTAATAGATTATACGCTTGAAAAACTGGAGACATTGCTGAACCCAAAATTGTTTTTCAGACTCAACCGTAAAGTGATTGTTTCCATCAATAGCATTGTGCAGGTAAGACCGTTTACAAACAAGCGGCTGCAGCTTCACCTGCATAACAATTATACATCTCCCGAACTGATAGTAAGCCGCGAGCGCGTTGCCGATTTCAGAAGCTGGGCAGAACAATAAGAAAAATAATCTAAAAATTTGTAAGCTGAGTGAAGATGCATATTAAAAAAATTGGATAAAAAAAGGTTGTCTCGTACACTTCGAGACAACCTTTTTATCAATAAAAATCATTTGTATTTATCTGTAACCCCATTGGTTCATCACCATCAAATCCTGCTTGATGCTTGCAACCGGCGCCATGCCCTGATACGATTCCTGCTCGATGATAAATTGCGTTGTGCCGCCTGATTTTTTACCGTAATCAACAATTTCCTTTACCGGCAAAATGCCTTTTCCCAATACGGTGCTTTCGTAATCGCCGCCCATTTCTCCTTTCTCGCTTTTAATTTCATCTTTTACGTGCATCAGTTCAAACCGTCCGGGATGCTTCTTCATTACATCGAGGGCAATGCCGCCGGTATGATACATGTTGCCGACATCAATCTGTTGCGCCACCAGTGAAGGATCGGTGTTTTCTAAAATCAAATCGTATAAAAGCTGCCCGTCTATTTTGGTATTGAACTCAAAATCGTGGTTGTGATAGCCGAACTTCATGCCGTGCTGTTTGCACAACTCGCCGCATTTATTAAACACATCCATGTAATTCTTAAAGGTTGTCATATCGTTTCGCAGACTATCGTCTAACCACGGGCTCACCACGTAATGCTGACCAACCGTAGCGGCATCTTCAATGGTATATTTCCAGGCATCGGTAAAATCTTTTTTGCCGGCATCCCAGTGTGCAGCCGTCATTACCGTATGTCCGCTTGGCATTTTCATTCCCATATCGCCCAGCACTTTTTTAAATTCGGTTGGCGAATAGCCATAAAATTTACGGTCAACATAATCGGCATGTTCTACGTTTTTATAACCTGCTGCCGCCACTTTTTTAAGCGTACCAAGGGCATCAGCTTTCATATCGTCTCTTACCGAATATAACTGCACACCAACCATTTCATCTTTGGTAATGCCAGCACGAAGCAGTTGCGGCAAGGCAATGGTTCCGGCGAGTGCAAATGTTCCTGTTTTTAAAAATGCTCTTCTTGAATTACTCATGTGTTTATTGGTTATAAAGTTTTAAAATGGCAATACTTATAAGCTAAAGCGAAAGCAAGTTAATTGTTTCGCTTATATGGAAAGAAATAATTTTAGCTTTCGGCAACCGGTTTTCTTTTTTATGTCAAACGTCTGCTACGGCGAACGGAGTAATTGTTATTTCATCCCAAACTTTGTTTTTTATATACGGGTCTTCTGCTATCCATTGGTGAACACTTTGCTTGTCGGGCAACGAAAGAATAATGACAGAACCGATCATTTTGCTTTCATCGCTGAGCAATGCGCCGCCGACGACAAACACCTGTTTGCGTTTTTCTTCTTTCATTCGTTCCAGATGCAACTGACGGGCTTTTAATCGCCGGTTTAGTGCGTCTTCATCAGTAAAGTCTTTCGCCTGAATAATAAATTGCGGCATCTGTTACGTGTCATTTTATTAGTTACAAAATTGTAATAATCTAAGTATTGTTTGCTGAATAAAAACCATCAGTTTATCAAGGCGTGTCCATATTTTAAAAAAACTGCGCGCCGGTTATAAATCGTGTTACCCTGTCCTGCAAGCCGTTAAAGCCGCCGTTGATTTTCTTCGTAATTTCCTTTACATATCTCAGATTGTTGCCATCTTCCGGCGATTGGTATATGTTTATTTCATCGGCAAGTTCGTTCAGCTTTTTTTTGTTCCAGAACCACCCCGCGCTGAGGGCTGCGTAACGTAACTGGAGCGGAGTGCAGGCTTTTATGTTTTTGCCGCCTAACAGTTGGGGCCGCGTAAGAAAATCTTCTTCCATATCTTCTCCGATTGCTTCATAATTTACACGCCCGGTTATCTGTATTAAACCACGTCCTTTAAAGCGAATGCCATCGCCGGGATGAACATTTCCCAAATCTGTTCTGCCTTCATACGCTCTGCCGCTTGCCAGTTCTTCGGTAAAAAAAAGTCCGCCGCTTTCATGCCCGATCTGTGATAAAAAACAAAGTCTGCGGGCCGGTGAATTGATGTCATATTTTTCGCAGGCTTCCATGAGATAAGGCAGAAATTGCCCGGCATAATCCGTTCTCGCTCCCGTAGCGTTTTTTACCTGAAGCAGGCTTAGTTCGCCTGAAGATGTTTCGGTAATGATAGTTAGAGAAGCAGCCGGCAAAGCAGATACCGCACCGCTCCAAAACCAGTTGCCTTCATTGGTAAAATACCATTTGCCGTTGCCATTAATTTTCTCTCCTTCACTGGTATAGCCATCGTAAGCCAGTTGCACATTCGGCGCCACCACATTCACCGGCTGCTTAACCGTGTCGGGCTGCGGGCGTACATTCATGCGCAATTTTGTTGTTACTTTTCCTTTTTCTTCAATCTTTGTAAAGGCTGATGTTGCAAAGATGCCCGTGCTTTGCAGATTGCCGCCGGCTAACGCAATCAGCTTGCTGATGTCTGCCTTGTTTCCCGGGCAGGTTTTTAAAGAGAAAATATCGCGATGACCGATGACATGTCTGCTGTCAACAGGAATATTCCATCGCATACAAATGTCTTTGATTAATGCGGCGCTGGCATCATACATTTCTGACGTCCATTCCGAATTTTCGCTGCCTTCGTGCTCAATGCCGATGGTGTAATAATTGGGGTTGATGTATAAGCCGTTGCCCGCGCCTTTAATCAGTGTCCATTGCGGCATGTTTACCCTGCCTGCATGCCAGGCTGTGTTGGTTTCTGACACATAAGCGTGAATTTCTCCGTTTTTACCAATTCCGTAATGTGCCGATACCGCAGAGCGCGCATCTCTGAACCAGCTATCCGTACCGGAAAGCGTGCCGTCCATGACATGAATTACGATGGCTTCCGGTTTATAATTTTTTCTTCCCTGTGTAAAATGCGGACTTGCTACAGTAACGATGTTCATAATGCGGTTGTTTAGCCTTGTGCGAGGTTTGAATCGGTTGCTTCGTCCGGTACAAATTCCGGCTGCCTTTCTTTTACGGCAATGGCATGTATGGGTTCGGCAATAACGGTCGCCGGTATTTTGGGTATAACTTCAGGAACCGATTTATCTGCCTTATCCGGCTCCGCATCCGGCTTTGTTCCGGCCGCTCTGAGGCTAATGAATTTGCTTAGCAGATCGAACCAGAACGGTGCGCCAAGCGTTAATGCAAGAGCCGTTATCAGCCAGCCAAGCGGCGACGAAGACCAGTCGAATTTATCATACACTTCAGGTTCAAGAAGGTCAATTTGTTTTGTAACAATCTGCAATTGCTTTTGTAACGCAGAGTCGGCTTTTTTTTGATTTGACAAGCTCTCTTTCAAAACAGATTTCGCCTCATTCAGCGAATCGTACCGCTTATATTTTTTACTCTCGTGCCAGCCCATTGCCAGCACATAATTCGATTGTTCTATGTCGTCGTTTACATTCTGATATGCCTGGTTCAAAATAGAATCGCCGGTTGTGATAATCACTATTTTTTGCGAATCGGCTATTTTGTTTCTTTGCCGGACGGAGTCTTTCAATTCACTGATGGCTGCGCCGTATTTCGCCTGCGATTGAATTGCCATTTGCACCATCTGGTCTCTTGCCGCTTTGTCTTTGGAAAGAATATGATAAATTTTTATCGTATCAACATTGCCACAGATTGCAATGACCAAACCGATAGCGAATAAAATTCTTCTTACCTGGCGTTTGTACCAGCCGTTGGCGCGATCCATCGTTTCGTTGTACCAGTTTTCCAGCAGTATGGTAAATGTATTGACGTCTTTTCCCGAATCTATATAAAATTGCCTTAGCTGATCGAGTGTTTCGGGTTGTATAATTGCCTTCACCGGATCTGTTTTTCCAACCTCAACCGTTACCAAATTGGGATTTTGCTGCGTTGACGTAATCATCGGATATAAGGTGTTGTAAATGCACAGCATGGCCGGAACGGAACCATCATAGTTTTTGCCGCGTAATATTTTTAGCAGCGTAGCAGAAAAATTTTGCGGTTCTATGTAAGAAGGTTTGCTGCGCGCGCTGTTTGGGCTTAAATATTTAATAGACGGATGCTTATAAAAAGCTTTTGCCAGCGAAAAATCGGGCAACCGGCAGGTAATGTGATGCCATTGCATTTCAAATGTAAGTGCAATCCGTTCCCATATTTTTCCAAGCGCCGAAGTATTTTTCAAATTCAATGGCTTGCGGTCGTTCAGCATAATGCGGATGGCTTTTACCAATACAGACGCTCTTAAATTGAGGAACGAAGCAATGGTTTCCTGAATAATACTTGCCAATAAACTGTATGAGAGAAAAACGAAAACCAATCCGATAAAAACATCAAAGGCAACATTACTGGTCATAATAGTCAGTGTTAAACATGGTGTAATAAAATTAATATTTATTAAAACCATTTTTCAAAAAAAGTCCAGGCACTTGTTTGAAAAATATTTTGAATGATGATATCTGCGCTGATTTTGTTGAATGTATTTTTTAAACGGGAAGAATAATTCTGCATATAATTGAACGCGTGCCTTTCTAAATAAGATTTTAGATCCGGGTATTGCTCAACCGTCCAAAAACTGTTGATCGGGTCCACAATGCCATCATAATCAGAACCGATACACATATTACTCCACGCCGGTAAACCGTTGTCATCAAGCAATTCGCCAATGTATTGAATTTGCTTCCAAACAAGTTCGCTTCTGTAGTGCATGATTTTATTGCGGAAAAAAGAATGCTTTGTGCGACGGATGGTTTCGTCGTTGGCCAGCCTGCGCTCGTCAAGCTGCAAACCAATGATGCCGCCCGATTTCGCCATCAATATCAGCTCTTCATCATAAAAATTAATTTCACCGTTATTAAACGTGTTGCCAATTTCGGGGTAATGAGAAACAGGCGTTTTGATATCGGGTAAGCCGTTGGCAACGCCATGACTCATAAACACAGGTATATCGGGGTATTGTGTTTCCCTGATTTTAAAAAATTCCTGTCTGCCCTGCGGACTTAAATGCTTGATGTCAATCAAGATTCGTTTTCCGTCTGTATTGTCTAATAAAATATTCAGTACGTCTTTACCCAAATTGGTAAAACCGGTATTCAGTCCCACGCTTTGGTCGCATTTTTTGGCAATCACACCGCGCAGGCTTAGACTTTGCCCGCACAATTCATTATAAAAATGATGGGTAAATGTTACAAACCAAGGCTTGTGCGCATGGTTTTTTAAATCTCTGGCGTGTTGTTTTACTTCCTCTGCATCCGCTTTTATGTTCACCGGGTTTCTGTCGGCATCAAGACCGCAGTTCAATACGTGCATACCTTCTATGGAAGGTATTACCGCAATGTTTACAGGCGTGTTGCTGTGTTGCGAAACGGTGGTTTCATTCTCGCTGATTGCGGCTTTCAGTTCGGTAAAATTGTTTACAATTACGTATTTGTATTTGCTGCCATCAATAGTAAAGGGCTTGTTGTGCATTTGCTGAAGAAATGAGATTTCCTTTAGCAGATCATCCCAGTAATCTTTCATATTTTGAATGGCATCAATGCGCGGTTTGCCAAGCTCGGTTGCAAAATCGGCAAGTATGTCGGAGATAAAACCCTTGCCCAGCTTATTGTTGAAGAACCATTTTTCTACGCTGCCCAACCCGACTGCAATTACCCACAATCTGCCATATAAAGCTGCCGTAAAATTAGCCTGCGAAAATTTGGTAAGACTGCCTGTTTCGTTTATCAGCTTATCGGTAAAGGAAGCCGGATCGTAAAAAAACATATTGGTTTTGTCGCCGGCAGAAGCGCTTTGTTTGCCGCTGTCGCTTTTTGAAAAAGATCTTGCCAGCGGCTTGTACGTTGCGTGCGTATGAATGTCAATTGAAAAATCGAGGTTTGGCATAATTTAATGTTTTATAAATGAAGGTGTGTTTTTGCAATTCTGTTTTAGTCGCAGGAAACCAACTGAAAGAAAGCATACCGATTAGCGTTTCTTTTATACTCTTTGTAAACAAGCTGTAATTATCAATCAATCGCAATTTAAAGCTGCTGATAGCTTATCCGGTCATAAATTCTTAATTGTCGTTTTGCTATGGTTGTCTCCGGTATTATGCAAGAATTCATATTTTACTAATATGCTAATATTTTTATGAAGGCGCAACTGTTTTCTTATCCGGCACCGGAGATGCTCTTCAAACCTACTGATTTTTTATATTTTATCCGGCTACAAAAAATATGTTGTTATCAATTACAGTTTTCAAACAGCTTATTATTTTATTTTTCTGGTAGCTGTTTGTTTATTGTAGTTACAATCTGCGCTAAGCTATCTTTGCAGCCGCATGGTTTATCTTACAAGAATAGAGCACTTTAATGCGGCGCATAAGCTTTACAATCCGCAGTGGAGCCGCGAAAAAAACGAAGCCGTATTTGGCGTTTGCGCCAACGAAAACTGGCATGGACACAACTTTGATTTGTATGTAACCGTAAAAGGAAATCCCGATGCTGACACCGGTTTCTTGATGGATGCAAAATTGCTGAGCCGGCTGATTCATGATTATGTAATTGAACAACTGGATCATAAAAACCTGAATCTTGATGTGGATTTTTTGCAAAACAAAATGTGCACAACAGAAAATCTTGCCGTTGCCATCTGGCAGCAATTATCACCTCATTTATCCGGCAATGCCTTACTTCACTGCATCAAGCTATACGAAACGCCAAAGATTTATGTCGAATATTTTGGCGAATGATTGTTTAAGAATTGTCATAACGCTGTTCTAATCGTTTTCTTTATTATTAGTATTGTAACTTTGCTACTTATTAAAATAGTTAACGAGGTCTTTTTGTAACTGTGTTTTGTTCAGCACACTTCTGATCCGGCACTTACGATTAACTATTTTTATTTCACACTTTTTTGTAGTCGTTTATGTCTGATGTAGCCGTTTATAGGGTGGAACATTTTAATGCAGCCCACCGTTTGTTTGTGCCCGGCTGGGGCGATGAAAAAAACAACGCCGTGTTTGGCAAATGCAGCAACCCTAACTATCACGGGCATAATTATAAACTGATTGTAAAAGTAACCGGCGAGCCAGACGCAACAACCGGTTATGTAATTGATTTGAAATTGTTGAGCGATATTATCAAACAGGAGGTTTTATTGCGGTTTGATCATAAGAATCTGAATCTTGATACCGAAGAATTCAGGCAGCTTAACCCGACGGCAGAAAACATAGCGATCAGCATATACAACTTATTGCGACAGAAAATTGGCGAGGAATTAGATTTAAAAATTACATTGTATGAAACAGAAAGAAACTATGTGGAATATCCCGCATGAAGACGATAAAAATAAAGTAGAATTAAGCCATATTACGATAGATGAAATTGGCGAAGATCATATTTCTGTATCGGTAAATACACCGTTGAAAAAAGACGCGTTTGACAAACCAGACGATGAAAAAATTGACGTCATCGAAAAGCATTTTGCCGCTATCATGGATGCGCTCGGGCTCGATTTATCTGATGACAGCTTGCGCGGCACGCCAAAACGGGTAGCTAAAATGTACGTGCAGGAAATATTCAGCGGACTTAACCCGGCAAACAAACCAGCCGCAACACTGTTTGAAAACAAGTATAAGTATAACCAAATGCTTGTGGAAAAAGATATTTCTTTTTACAGCAATTGCGAGCATCATTTTGTGCCCATTTACGGCAAGGCGCATGTAGCTTATATCAGCAGCGGAAAAGTGATCGGGTTAAGCAAGCTCAACCGTTTTGTTCAATATTATGCCAAGCGTCCGCAGGTGCAGGAAAGGATGACAATGCAAATAGGAAACGAATTGCAGCAGGTTTTAGCAACTGAAGATGTAGCTGTGATTGTTGATGCAAAGCATTTATGCGTAGCAAGCCGCGGCATTAATGATACGAGTTCTGCTACCGTTACCGCTTTCTATGGTGGTAAATTTAAAGAAGAAGCGGTAAAGCACGAGTTTCTCCAATACATAGATTTAAGAACAATGGAATAACCTGTTATCTTTATTGCTATGAAAATCAATATGGAATTTTAACAATCACAATCTTTAATTACACTTATCTTTTTAAAACCATTAACGAAATATAAATACAATAGTTTTTTCTGCAGATTTTTTTAGCAACATATCGCCTTTCATGGCACAGTTATTGGCTATGCCGCATAACATTTTCAAACTAAAAAATAAAAAATTATGAAAAAGCTATTAACCGCAGGCGCATTTATTTTTGCCATTGCAATTATTCATGCCACAGCAAACGACAATTCGAAAGCAATGAGCGACAGAATGTATGCAGCAGCCTATATGTATGCTGATACCATTCCTTCTGACACGATGCCTTCTGACACTACGAAAAAAGACACAATGCAATTTGGTTCATTCGCATACAATGTATCAGACACCGTACCTACAGATACCACGAAGAAAGACACGATGTTTACATCGGCCGTTGCTTATCGTTTAGTAACTGATACCGTACCAACGGATACTACGAAGAAGGACACCACGTTTCAGTCGATGGCTTTTAAC
This sequence comes from Ilyomonas sp., assembly GCA_965219515.1. Classification (GTDB taxonomy): domain Bacteria; phylum Bacteroidota; class Bacteroidia; order Chitinophagales; family Chitinophagaceae; genus Ilyomonas. The sequence goes on along the minus strand of OZ244776.1, from coordinate 2,057,606 downwards.
AGATAAGCTTCTGTCGTCTTAAACGAATAACATAAAGCTTTTGCCATACATAGAATACTTGTATTCTACCGGCAGAAGCTTTATTTGTTTGTAGCTGTTTCCGGGTAGAATTTGTTTTACCTACGGTGGTATATTTGCCGCTTTATGAGCCATTTGCATTCTCTTACAACGGTTCTTACACCGCGGCTTTTAGACTTATACGATTTATCAGACAGCATCGTTGTTGTCATTGATGTTTTTCGGGCTACTTCTACCATTGCGGCTGCTTTGTACAATGGTGCTGAAAAAATTATTCCGGTAGATAACATAAAGCAATGTATTGACATTGGTAAAAAGCTAAATGCTATAACCGCGGGCGAGCGTGATGGCAAAGTGATTCCGGGCTTACAATACGGTAATTCTCCGGCTGAATACAGCCGCGATTTTATTAATGGTAAAACCCTGGTGTTAACTACTACCAATGGCACCCGGCTTTTGCACATGGCATTGGCGAAAGGTGCATTGGAAGTTATTACCGGTTCGTTTCCCAACTTGTCTGCCGTATGCCGGTATTTGGTAAAAGCGAATAAAAATGTTGTGCTGGGATGTTCCGGCTGGAAAGATCGTTTTAATCTGGAGGATACGTTATTTGCCGGTGCAATTGTAAGCCGTCTTGCGAACGATTTTACCATTCATTGCGATAGCAGCCTTATGGCAGAAAGCATGTATAAACTTCACAAAGAAGACATGTATCATTTTATAAAAAAAACCACACACTGGCATCGGCTGGCGGGATATGGTTTGGAAAAGGATCTCGAGTTTTGCATAACTGAGAACGTAGCCGACATATTACCAATTTACCGTAATAATGAACTGGTTGCTTTAAAAGAATAGGTTACAGAATAAAAAAAGCCCCGATAAAACCGGAGCTTCTCTATAAAACCAAGTATATTATTTTTCTGCTAATGCTTTCATGCCATCAAGCAATTTTTGCTGAACGGCTTCCAATCTTCTTTTTTTGGTATCCGCTCTTTTCGCATCTTCAATCCAGGTTACAAAATCTTTTTGATCGGTAACCGGTAAAGATTTAAAAAAGTCTTTTGCCTTTTTATGTTTTACAAAAAAGATTTCCAGTTCGGCCGGCAACCTGGTTAAGCGCCTGTCAAAATCTTCACCTTCATTATTGTCATCATCGGCGTTGGCAGAACTTGAAGCAGCCAGTTCCATCTTTTTAAAACAAATGGCCATCCACATGTGATCTAAAGGCACCTGGCAGTCTATTTCATAATCGTGGTCAATCAAAACCTGCCAACTGCAATCTCTGTTTAGATCGGAGGCAATCTTGCTTGTTGTTTTGGGATAGGCAACCCAAAGCTTGCTGTCTATATGCAAAGCGGGAAACACATCACTTAAAATAGCGCACATCTGATTTTGATGAATGGCGAACAGCAAAGCAAAATCTATCTTCCGGCTTCTGAGAAGCGGAGTTACATTTTTTGCGTAAGGCAGCTTGGAAAATTGTTTTTCAATGGAAGAGGGAAGACCCTGAATAAGAACATTTTTTTCATCTTTTAGGTTAAGCTTTTCAATCATACTCTGCATAGAAAAATTCCTTATAAGTAAGCAATAAAATGATGCAAAGGTATAACAATCAATTACAAATAACAATTGATAGTTCCTATTTTCGCACAAATAAACCTTAAAGTTACACTTAACCTTTTACCGGTCTGTAATATTTCAGGGCTTCGGGCATCCATTGTTTTAATTTTTGAATGCGGGAGGCATCGCTTGGATGATCGCTTAAAAAGATGGGTGTAGAAGAACCGTTGCTCAAGCTTTGCATCCTTTGCCAGAACGGGATTGCCTCCTGCGGATTATAGCCTGCCATGGCAGCGAAAATTAACCCATAGTGGTCAGCTTCTGTTTCCTGACCACGTGAATTGGGAAGTAATACACCAATTTGCGCGCCGGGGGCATAAACCGCGTTGAAAATATTAAGGGCTTTCGGGTCTGTGCTTAGCGCAACACCACCTAACTGCTGAATGCCTGACGCCAGTAATTGCTGGCTCATACGCTCGCGACCATGACCGGCTACAGCATGTGTAATTTCATGACCTAACACAATAGCAAGAGCCGCTTCATTTTGTGTAACCGGCAATATGCCTGTATAAACAACCACTTTGCCGCCGGGCATGCACCAGGCATTTACTTCTTTACTATCAATTAAATTAAATTCCCACTGATAACCATTGAGGATTTCGGATTGACCTTTTTCTTTATAAAATTCGGTAATGGCATTGGCGATTCGCGAACCGACACGTTTAACCATTTCAGCGTCTTTACTTGTTGACGTACTGACAACTTTATTCTCACTGAGAAATTGCCTGTACTGAGTCTTAGCTGCATCCTGAACCTGGGTTTCCGAAACAAGCGAAAGCTGGTTTCTTCCGGTAATTGCGTTTCGGGTGCAGGCAGTTATAAAAAGTAAAGAAGCAATGAAGAGGGAAGATAAACGCATATTTAAGATTTTTGTTTGTGAAATTCAATATTTATACCAAACGCTTGATAATGATTTGTTTGATACAAAACACGCAGCGATGTTTAAGCATTAAAATGACAAATGCCTTTTTATAGCGATGAATAAATAACATTATTTGCACAGGTAAATATGTTTTTCAGAGAAACAGAGATAGGAAACCTGTAAAAAAAAAGTCATGCAAAAGCATGACTATAATATGATTGAATGATTTTACTATCTATTGCAGTAAAAAAATACTACATGTTACCGGAACAATATGCGAGCGTTTTTGAAATGGAAAAATTGTTGTTTTGAAAAATTTGCTGAAAGCTTTCTGCGCTGATGTTAAACTTTTTCGCCCAGTAAGCAATTTCTCTCGACTGATTAAAATTAATCTGCGGATTCTCGTTCATCTTTTCTTTCCTTGCAAAGTGTATCATATCCTTTTATTTTTATTTAGTTCGCCAAACTCTGTGCCTAAAATATCCGGCTGGCTGCGCTTTATTTTACATTTACAAACAGGCATATCATCGTTGAAAAAAAATAAATCCGAATCTTTAAAAAATGCAATCAGGTTAAAGCAAAAGAGCTAAGTAGCCATTAAAAGTCATTCATAATTCTCATAACTCATCCTTCTCCGCATTGTAATAAATTATATTTGCCGAAAACAGATTGTATGTGGCTGAATAATATTTTAGAAACCATCGGAAACACGCCGTTAATTAAACTCAATAAAATTACCACAGAACTGCCTTGTACCGTGCTTGCCAAGGTAGAATATTTTAATCCCGGCAACTCTGTCAAAGACAGAATGGCAATTAAAATGATAGAGACAGCCGAAGAAGAAGGAAAACTAAAACCCGGCGGAACTATTATTGAAGGCACAAGCGGCAATACCGGTATGGGACTGGCTTTGGCCGCCATTGTAAAAGGCTATAAATGTATTTTTACAACCACCGATAAGCAAAGTAAGGAGAAGGTTGACATACTGAAAGCGGTTGGCGCCGAAGTAATTGTTTGCCCGACCAATGTGGAACCGGAAGATCCGAAAAGTTATTATTCCGTATCAAAACGATTAGCTGCCGAAATACCCAATTCGTTTTATGTAAATCAATATGACAATCTTGCCAACCGGCTTGCGCATTATGAACAAACCGGACCTGAAATATGGGAACAAACCGATGGGAAAATCACGCATCTTGTTGTGGCAACCGGCACCGGCGGCACCATTACCGGCGCCGGCAAATATCTCAAGGAAAAAAATTCCGATATTCAGGTTTGGGCGATAGACAGCTATGGCTCGCTGCTTACAAAATACTTTGAAACCGGCGAGATAGATATGAAAGAAGTTCATCCATATATAACGGAAGGTATCGGCGAAGATTTTGTGCCGCAGAATTATGATATGAGCGTGATTGATAAGTTTGTAAAAGTTACCGATAAAGATGGCGCGGTAATGGCGCGGCGCATTGCAAAGGAAGAAGGTATTTTTGTTGGATATAGCGCGGGCAGTGCATTACAGGGCTTACTTCATTTAAAAAAGTATATAAAGAAAGATGATGTTGTTGTTGTTGTTTTCTGCGATCATGGAAGTCGTTATATCGGCAAAATATATAACGATCAATGGATGCTGGAACGCGGATTTTTAGACGTAAAAACCTGCCGGGATATAGTGAATGGCCGCGGTGCAAAACGGTTGATTACAATTGAACAACAGCATACCGTAGCCGAAGCGGTTGAACTGATGAAAAAGTATGATATTGAACACATACCTGTAACGGATAACGGCGGATTGGTAGGTTCTGTGAGTGAAAATGGTTTGTTTAAGCAGGTATTTAATAATCCGAATATTGGTAATGAAACAGTTGAAAGCATTATGGAGAAAGCGTTTCCGGTTGTTTCATTGGATGCGCGGGTTGAAAAGGTAAGCAACCTCATCAGCAAAGAAAATGGTGCCGTGCTGGCAAAAGATGAGCAAAGCGATTATCATATCATTACAAAATACGATGTGCTGCAAAGTCTGGCTAAGTAAGATTGTATGATCGGGGATAGAAGTGATAAACGAGATGTGTAAGACAAATATAAAATAGAAAAAATGAAAAAGTTATTTACAAAGAATAGATTTTTTATCGCATAAATTTTGCTTACCTCATTCATCCTGGTTCAGGCAATTCAATAAAAAATCCCGGTCTGTAAAAAAGACCGGGATTTATATTTTTTAAAGATTCAAAATGGATTATGCATGTTCATGCACATCATTTCTGAAAACAACCATACCGTCAAACACATCAACCAAAACAGGTTGCGATTTATCAATGGTTCCGGCAAGTATTTTCTTGCTTAAGCCGTTTATAATTTCTTTTTGAATCAACCTCTTTAACGGACGTGCGCCTAATGTTTCGTCATATCCGTTTTCTGCCAAATAATCAACCGCATAATCGCTGAACTGAAGCTGAACACCATTGTTTGCCAATAGCTGTTTCAGATGTTCAAGCTGAATACGGATAATGCCTTTAATTTCTTTACGCTGAAGCGGATGAAACATGATTACTTCATCTATGCGGTTAAAAAATTCAGGACGTATGGTTTGCCTTAGCAAATCAAGCACTTTGTCTTTCGCTGTTTCTGCAACGATATCTAAATCATGCCCGTTCGCATCTTCAAACGTTTCCTGTATCAGATGACTGCCGATATTGCTCGTCATAATGATAATGGTGTTTTTGAAATTCACCACCCGGCCTTTGTTATCTGTTAAACGGCCATCATCAAGAACCTGCAACATCACATTAAAAACATCAGGATGCGCTTTCTCAATTTCATCCAGCAACACAACGCTGTAAGGCTTACGGCGCACGGCTTCCGTTAATTGTCCGCCTTCGTCATAACCCACATAGCCGGGAGGCGCACCTACCAATCGCGATACCGAATGTTTCTCCTGGTATTCGCTCATGTCTATCCGCGTAAGCATGTTTTCGTCATCGAATAAATACTCGGCCAATGCTTTGGCAAGCTCTGTTTTACCAACACCCGTTGTACCCAGGAAGATGAATGAACCAATTGGTTTTTTAGGATCGTGCAAACCGGCGCGGCTTCTGCGGATGGCATCGGCAACGGCTTCTATGGCTTCGTTCTGACCTACCACACGCTTGTGCAACTCGTCTTCCAGGTTCAACAATTTCTCTCTTTCGCTTTGCAGCATTTTGCTTACCGGAATACCAGTAGTTTTTGCAACAGCTTCTGCAATGTCTTCCGCATCTACTTCTTCTTTTAATAGTCTTCGTTCGCTAAGCGTATCCAGCTCTTTAGATTTGCCTGCAATAATTTGTTCCTGTTCTTTTATTTTTCCATAGCGTATTTCGGCTACTTTGCCAAAATCACCATCGCGTTCGGCACGTTCTGCTTCCAGTTTTAAAGATTCAATCATGGCTTTGGCAGATTGGATTCTTTCCACCACTTCCTTTTCTTCTTTCCACTTCGCTTTCAGTGTATCGCGCTCAACGCTGAGCAATGAAATTTCCTGGGCTAATTCTTTCAGTTTTTCATCATCGTTCTCGCGCCTGATGGCTTCTCTTTCAATTTCCAACTGACGTATAAACCTTTCTAATTTGTCTAATTCCTCCGGCATCGAATTCATCTCCAGCCGAAGCTTGGCGGCGCTTTCATCAATCAGATCAATGGCTTTATCGGGTAAAAAACGATCTGTGATATAGCGATTTGATAATTCAACCGCTGCAATGATGGCTTCATCTTTAATGCGCACATGATGATGCGTTTCGTATTTATCTTTAATGCCGCGTAAAATGCTTACTGCATCTTCCACATTTGGCTCGCCAATGGTTATTCGTTGAAAACGACGTTCCAGCGCTTTGTCTTTCTCGAAAAATTTCTGGTATTCATTCAGGGTAGTTGCACCAATCGCTCTCAACTCGCCGCGCGCCAAAGCAGGCTTTAGAATATTCGCTGCATCCATCGCGCCTTCGCCGCCACCGGCACCAACCAGCGTATGAATTTCATCTATAAATAAGATAATTTCACCTTCGCTTTCGGCCACTTCTTTTACCACGCCTTTCAGCCTTTCTTCAAACTCGCCTTTGTATTTGGCACCGGCAATCAACTGACCCATATCCAAGGCAAAAATGATTTTGCTCTTTAAATTATCCGGCACATCGCCGTTGATAATTCTGATGGCCAAACCTTCTGCAATGGCAGTTTTACCAACGCCTGGTTCACCAACCAAAATGGGATTGTTTTTGCTTCTGCGCGACAAAATATGAAGCGTTCTTCTAATTTCTTCATCGCGACCAATTACGGGATCAAGCTTGCCGTTGCGCGCCATATCATTCAGGTTGCGCGCATACTTTTGAAGTGAATTATATTGGTTGGAAGAAGTCTGCGAATTAACGGTTGAACCTTTGCGCAAATCTTTGATGGCAGCCACCAAACCTTTTTCGGTTAATCCGGCGTCTTTCAGCAACTTGGCAGTTTCATCGCCACCATGCAAAAGCGCCAACAACAAATGCTCAACACTTACAAACTCATCACCAAATTGTTTCAATGTATTATTTGCATAAAGAAGCGCATTATTCAAATCCCGGCTGACGCTTTGTGCCGGCTGCCCGCCCTGCACTTTAGGCAAATGATTGATGCTTTCGTTCAGCTTGGTTTCCACATACTGAACGTTTACATCATTTTTCTTCAATAAATATTCAACAGGACTGTCGCTATCGTCCAGTAATGCTTTTAGCAAATGGTTGGTTTCTATATTTACACTACCATAATTAAAAGCGATTTGCTGGGCAGCCTGTACACTTTCCTGCGCTTTAATGGTATAATTATTTAAATTCATATCTGCTATTATAGCAAACACCAAACCACAAGAATAATGCGGAAATTCTGTCGGGTTTGGTTTGTACTATCTGCCTGAAATGCAATGGGAGTGAAGGTTTTATGAAAAAAGGTCAGGTGGAGAAGATAACTAGGATTGCATGAGGATCAATATGTGAAACCGCAATGTCCCGGGGCGGAGACATTGCGGCGAAAAGGAACACATCGAAGAACAACGAGTAAAATGCAACAGGTTTTTTGTAGATAAAATCTATTCGCAGTGCGAGACGCTGCATAGAATCAGGGCAATTTAATCACCATTATTAGCTTTGTTATATATTTGTAAAAACAACTACGCCTTACCTGCATTATGAAGTTCAGCATACTTTTAATGAGCCTGTTCCTACACTATGCCGCTTCCGCTCAGAAAGACAATACAAACCGCAAAGACAGTCTTAGGATATTGAATCCAAAATATTATTACTCCGGGCTAAGCGTTGATAAAAACCGGTCAGTAGTTCCCGCTTCATTGCCTTTCGACAGCATCCTCTTTATGGATGTAAGATACGATACCACTTTCATTGCCCTTAACTGGCGGCCCCGGTACAGTAATCAAGTATATAAAAGCAAGTATGATGTGTCAGGAGGTCTGAAGCAAGGGTTCACCAATTATTTCACCAATTATTACGCGCCGCTGCCAAAAACGGGTGCTCAGCTCATTTGCTATGTAAAAGAATTTTCTATTACATGGAAACAGGATTTGCTGGATCACTTTATGCAAAACATAGATTTTCAGCAAAAGATAAATAACAATATCCATATAGAAATCGAGTGTTTTTATCAACAAGGCAATAACATGTATCCTGCTGCCCGCATAGATAGCACTTTCAAAGGCGATTTCCTGATGGGGCAAACTTCGTTTGAAGAAGCTGTAAAAATGATGCTTCGGCCTTTTCAGGATAAAATTGAGCATCTGAATTTTACCAATATTCTGCAACGGAAAGAATATACGCCCCAACAGATTGCTGACCGCTATGCCAGCCGGTTTCAGATACCTGTGTTGATGGCGACTGAATACAAAAAAGGTCTCTATACTTCACTCACCGATTTCCGTGCAAATACGCCGTCAATAGATTCTTTTCTGATATCAGCCGATAAGACAAAATACAGTACGTCTTTTTCCGATTATTTTGGCGTCTTTCGTATGTTAAGCAAGGCGACGCAAAAACGTAATTCAAGCGTCTTTTTTTATACGCCGGATAAAAAGCTGATTAATCCTTCTTCCATTTTTGCATATTGCGATGGCACTACCTTCTGGATACAGCATGGCGCTATTTATTATCCGCTTGTAAGGGTGGGCAATGCATTTGAGTTTATTTACACATATTATTTTACCGATAGTAACCAGCTTACACAAAATATGCAGTTCCTTCTGCCATTTAATATAGAAACGGGGCGTAGCAATTGAAGTTAAGATGCTCAAAAATGCTCTAACATACTGAAGTTTATAATGCAGAACAAGGTTCGCCCCCCGGTTCTTCGAGATATTCCGCAGCATATCTCGAAGTTCGGATAAAGCAGGTCTCCGACCTGCTGTTTTACTCACATTACACAAGCTGCAAATCATCAATGTTTGAAAAATGCGCATCGTTTGTATAAACGGCGAATTGATATTGTATTGCGGAAGCAGCGATCCAGATATCATTCTCAGGAATGGGTTTGTCTTTGGCTTGCAACGCCAGTTTGATGGCTACGAAAGAATCTGCGGTACTTTCATTCATAACAAGAATCCTGCATCGCTGAGTCGCCATTCTAATTTTCGCAATATTCTTCGAAGGATTTGCTGACCGGTATGCTCCAAAATATAATTCTGATAAAATAACGGGTGTTATACAAGGTATATGGAAAGCCTGAAACCTGGCAGCGACATGCGCATCGCCTTTCATGATGTCTATGATGATATTTGAATCAACGACAACCTCATTTCCAGTCATTCGGATCAATTTTTTCAAAGTGATCTTCAATAATTTGTTTCATTTCGTCCGCTTCATCTTCCGTTAAACTGCCGGCTAACGAAAGTAAAGAGTCAGTTGCCGCAGATGTATCACTCATTGAACGAATAAATATTGTTTATTAAGGAAGTCAACACACCTTCATCCTGCATCTGCAGAACAGCTTCTATAATCTCAATCTTTTTTGCTTCAATTGACATGGGATGATTTTGTGTCAGACAAACATAATCTTTTTCCGGTTCTTTTTTCTCCACAATGTCTATGCCCCGGGACATTGCGGTGTTACACGATCATCTTCTCACCAAACATTCATCAAACCCGACCCTGTCAAATCAACATCTTCCAATTCCATAAAGCTCGTTACGGCGTACACGCCTGGCACATGCAAAATATAAAACTTAGTAGAACTATACGCATACGCTTCCGGCACCGCAGATAATTGATTTCCTTTCCGCCGTTGTTGGTGTTCCTCACCAACAACAAATCATGAAAGCCTTTGTTAAAGCCCGATAAGTTTAAAGATATCATCAGTAGTAGTTTGCAATTTTTAGTAACCGATAAACGCGTTATTGTTTATGGCTTTATTGTAATGAGTAACCATGTACATATTATATGGCAGTTAGAAGACAGTTATGATTCGAGCGATGTGCGGCATTCGTTTATGAACTATACCGCGCAGATAATGTTAAAAGAATTGAGAAACAATCATCCGAATGTTTTAGCACTATGTAAAGTAAAAGTTGTGGACAGAAAATATCAGATCTGGAAACGTAACCCACTTTCCGTTTCATTGTGGAACCGCAACGTGTTTGAACAAAAGCTGAATTACATTCATGCGAATCCGGTACGCGCCAACATTATTATTGTACCGGAAGATTATCGGTATTCATCTGCTGAATTTTATAACAAAAGCAAAAGTGAATGGCTGTTTTTATCTCAATGGTTTTGTTGTTGGTGAAAAACACTAGCAACGGCGGAAAAAATTATTTGCCCCAATTTATGTTTGGATTTTTGCCCATCATAAAAATTAGTTTTCCGCCTTCTACAAGGTCTTTATGAAATAAGACGGGTTTTAACAAAGGCTTTCCGTTAAGTGTAGCCGACTGTATATAAATATTTTCCTGTGAATTGTTGATGGTTTCGATTTCAAAAGTTTTGCCTACGTAATATTTTTTGTCCAAATGGATTTTGATTTTTGAGAAGAGTGGACTGCTCAAATCATAATAAGGAATGATAGTACAACCGCCATCCATCTCAAACAGGCCCATCGCCATTAATACGTAGAGTGAACTTAATTGTCCCTCGTCTTCTTCGCCTTGCCAACCGTGGTAAGGCGAGGTATCATAAAAATTGTTTAACACGTGTCGGCTATACTTTTGCGTAAGCCAGGGTTTACCCGAATAATTAAATAAAAACGGAGCTTGTAAATTGGGTTGGTTTCCCATATCTACCAGGTCTTTGGCAAACCCTTCTTCTAAACGATTATTAAAACTGTCTTTGCCCAACAACCTAACAAGATCGGGCATATTATAGGGAACAAAAAATGTGTACAGCCAGGCATTACCTTCCATGTAGCCTGAGCCATTCCAGCCATTGACGCAACCAAATAAGAAAGGATCAAAGTCTTTGACAAAGCTTCCATCCCGGTGCTTCCTCCGCATGTATCTGGTTTCCGGGTCAAAGATATTTTTATAATTTTCAGAACGGTTTTGAAAATATTGTGCGTCTGTTTTTCTGCCCACCACTTTTGCAAATTGCGCCGCAACCCAATCGTCATACGCATACTCTAATGTGCTGGATGTAGGACCATCCTCATCAGGAACATATCCATATTTCGAGTAAGACTGCAAGCTTCGGCTGCCAACATGCCCACCCGATGCAGGAATGATATCGGGCGTTGTCAAACCATGTTTGATGGCCTGCCATGCTTTATCCGAATCAAAATCCCTGATCCCCTTCATATAGCTGCTCACAATGAGCGCATCGTGATGTTGTGCATACATGATGGGTGCATATTCAAAACCCGTGGGGGCATAGGCTATCCAGCCTCCTTTGTCGTACATTTCCAGCATGTCATTTACCCATGAATTGGCAACAGAAGGTGTGAGCAGTGTCCACAAAGGCGTGTTGTTCCATTGGGTTCCCCAAAATGAATCGGCTGAATAAATTGCGTCTACAGTAATTTTAAGTTTTTGTGGCTGTTCATACATGTCGGTATAGGCATCATTTACATCGCTCATAATCGATTTCCCGGAGTAAGCACGGTACAGGCAGGTATAAAATTTTGTTTTGTTTACCTCATTAGTATCTTCAATTTCTATAATAGAAAGCAATTTATTCCAGGTGTCGGCGGCGCTTTGCCTTACCTTATCAAAGTTCCAACCAAAGGGTTTTGATTCTTCTTCCAAATTAAGTTTTGCGTTGTCGATGCTTACAAATGAAATACCTGTTCTTACAAGCACCTGCTCGTTTTTGCCGGTTTCAAAATCAAGATACATGCCGCATCCATCCTTTGCTTCCAGCCCTTTTACATTTTGCAATACTTGCTGTTTGGCTCTCCAGCCGGTTCCATAGCTGTTCTCTTTTCCTGTATACTTTTCGGTTTGCCACGAATTGGCTTGCTTAAAAGGTTTGCTAAACTGCGATACGAAGTAAACAGTGAATTCACCGGCATAACCGTTTCGCTGGCGAATGAATTCTTGTATCCCACTTTGATTGATTGTTTTTACAGACACCTGCAAAAGTTCTGTTTTCTCTTCTGTCGGAAAATCGAAGTTGTAAAAAATATGCGACTCCTTATTTTCAGGAAAAGTAAAACGTAACCAACCTGTTCGTGTGGTGGACGTCAATTCTGCCTCTACCTGTGGGTCCATCAAATAAACTGCATAATACCCGGGTGATGCTTTTTCAGAAGATTTTTCGTAACGGGAACGATAGCCCGCCGTCCACATCGTACCAAAAGGCCCGTCAGAAGGTCCCGCAAATGTTTTTGGTTGTCCGGGGTATAATTCTACTTTCCCCGTCATTGGCATGATGCTGACACCCGACAAAGACATGGCGTGTAGATGGCTAAAGCCAGAGATACTGCCAATGGTATATTCATACCCACCGTTCCATACATTTTCCTGGTTGTCGGGGCTGAGTTTTACCATGCCAAACGGCAGACTGGAACCCGGGAAAAGCATCCAACGGGAATTAGATGTTCCGGTAAAGAGATTAACGTAGTCAGTAGGTTGTTTTTGAGCAAACGTACCTGTAGAAATAAATAGTAAACAGATCAGTTTTTTCAACCTGTATGTTTTAAAAGATTCCTTGTAAATAATTTCCTTCGTTGCTAAATCAATGAATCAATCCATCTTAATAACTTGCTTGTCATTATTAGATTTCATTTTAAAATCATCACAGTTTTTTAGAATTATTTGGTTGCTCTGCAGATTCTTAGAGAAGTTAACTTCTTCCAGTTTAATATCTGTAACATCATCAAAAATCAAAGCCGGTCTAAAATCATAATCATTCAAAAAGGGTGAAACATTTTTCATTTGAATTCTTTTTGCATGGCGTATATAAAAAGCCCATACAGGCAACTCGCCAAACATAGAAAATTCAGGATAGTCTTTAATTTTTTCAGGCAGTTCATTAAGCCTGCTTATCGGAAAATAAGCCTGTCTTTTGTTGCCCTGCCGGGATAAATAATTTTAATATTTTCCAGCGTTACATTCTCGATATAATTTCCTGGAATACCCACAATAGAAGAGGGTAGTGGGTTGTGATTACCCGCTTCTGAAACTCTTATGTCATAGTTAAGATCGGGGCGACCCAAGGGAACCTGCACGGTAACATTACCAATGTAAACATTTTTAATACTACCGGGTTTGCTACCACTTCTTTGACCCCAAACGAATAAATATTGCATTGCCTGTGTTCTCAGCAAGGATGTTGGTAATATGTATATTTTCAATGAAACCACCATCCACTGATTCAAGTGCTATCACCGAGCGATACGTGTCAAAAACCTTAATATTTTTGATCGTAATATTTTTGAAACCACCGATAGATGCAGTTCCTAATTTTAAAGCGCTTGCCCCGGAGATGATCGTGCAATTTGCAATCAAAATGGAATCATTGTAATAGCCCGGATAATATGATTTTAAACAAATACCATCATCCGCAGAGTTGATACTGGAATTAACGATGCGCACATTTTTTGAATCCGTAATGTCCATGCCGTCATTGTTCCAATAGGCACGATTGAATATAGTTACACTATCCATTGTAACATTGGAGCACAACTCTAAAGACAGTCCCCAGCAGGCTGAATTTTTGAAAGTAGTTTGTGTAAATGAAACGTTATTACACATGGACAATCGAATCAGTTTTGGGCGCATTTTTTCATTGGCGCCTGTTGGATGCAACAGAATAGTCAGGGTCGATCACAATGCCCGCATGATGAAGGCTGTCTACACTTTATGGCAAGCGCCGTTCCTTGTCCGTCTATAATTCCTTTGCCGGAAATTGAGATATTATTTGCCTTATAAGCAACCAATAAAGCCAACTGCGAATTGTCATCTTTTTTAGGACTTTCAGGCCGGCCTTTCATTTCAAGGCTTCGGTAATCAAAAGGGTTGGTACTTCCCAATAATGTTGCCTTTGCATCTACATGCAATTCGATATTACTTTTCAATTCCAGTGTGCCTGTCAGAAATATTCCTTTCGGAACGATTACTTTTCCACCACCATTTTTCGTGGCAACATCAATCGTTTTTTGAATGGCAATCGTGTTTACCGTCTTGCCATCACCCATAGCTCCGTATTTGGTAATGGAGAATTCTTTTTTTGCCTGGGCAAATAAATTGGCAGTGCAAATTGTTACGAATAGTATCATCATAAAAAACATCCTGTACAGTTTTTTTGGCAAATTCATCATTAAAAATTTCATTAAAGAAATTTGCATTTTCTTTCTAAATATACTTTCTCACTTTTGAGAGTAACCCTACTTTTTCGAAAGACTTTCCGCGTATTTTTTAATTATTTCAAGGGTAGAACTATCCGTATCATACACTGAATTTAAACCTTGATGCTCAGCATAAGGGTCTCCCAAATAAATTAAATCGCCAACCTGCCAAATAGCATCCTCGTGTTGGGCACGCCCTTCGCCTCCCCAGGCCCAAAAATTACAACCCGCAAGAGCACCGCCATTTTGTTTTTCATCTTTTATCAACTCAAATACAAATTTGTAAAATGTATTTCGGGATGTGACTGGTGTAATTGGCATATAGCCGGAATCGCGGTTTAAGCCGAATTCTTCGAGCACTGCGGGTTTGTTTAACTTCCTGGCCAGGTCGATATGCTCTTGTATATATTCTTTCGAATTTACAAATGTCGTTTGAAGACTATCGGAGTGCTCGGGTTTAAATCAACCCCAATTTTTTGGCCACAAATGAAAAGTGAAATAATCAATGTGCTTACTCTGCTGTATTTTATAGGCATTATCAAGCGAGTTCAAACTACCTTTACTCCCTTCGCTTCCAATAGATACCAGGTGATTTTTATCGAGTGATTTGATATACCCTGCAGTTTCATCTACCCATTTGCTAAATAATATTACATTTTCATCCTTATTGCCGATTGGATTAGGCCTCGGTTCGTTCGCCAACTGCCAGGCCATAATTGAGGGATCATCTTTATAGCTAATCTTTGAATAACTATTTGTGCGGCTTATAATTTTGTTTATATATTTTTTGTATCTCTCCTGAGCTTTTTCGCTGGCATAAAATCGACCCGAAAAGCCGATATAATCATCCCACCCAAGATTTGGGTTGGAGGTAGGGTCAATTATTTCCACACTATCTGCCCAAGATACATATTGAGCCATACCCCCAGTCCAATCCCAATAATTATTTAAAAAGAGAACAGCTTTCATATTTCGTTTGCCCATTTCATTTAAAAGAAAATCAAGCCCTTGAAAAAGGTTTTCATTATACTCGCCATTTTTGTATTGAAATGGGGGGCTAAGTGGTTTCGAAAAATTAGACTCTTCTGATGCCGCTGCTATTCTTAAATTATTTACGCCTAATGAATGTAGCCTATCCAACTCTTTAATTAAGCGGATACGATTGCCATAAGCTGCATCGGCACCTAAATAAGCGCCATACCAAAAATTGGTTCCTATATAATAATAAGGCTTTCCATCAAGCTTTAATTGAACGCCATTCACTTTTACAAAACCTGATTTCTTCTTCTCTTTATTTTTCTGATTAGAAAACCCTGTAATGCCACATAAGACCAAACTAAAGAGGCTAATTGTTAAAATAATTCTTTTCATAATAATTTTTTTATATAAATCATTAAAAGTCTAACCTTTTTCATTGGCTATTGGTAAAAATGAATCCCTGGTGATTTTTTTGATGATCTTATTATTATTCCTGTCAGCCATAAAATCACTATCCCAAGGCTTCTGCAAACTACCAGTCGAAAAAACTATTTTTCAGAACACTTTTATTTCCCAAATGCCCGGGCGGGGAAGATCTTTGCTATTTGCCATTCTTATTCTTACAAACTGTGCCCGTAATTTTTTTTGTAAAGAAATGGGCGATCCAATCGTATTATTTTCCATTCCATCATCCACCGTTTTCCAGTTGGTTCCATTCTCTGAAATATCAATTTTATAATGATAAGTATATATGGGAAATTCAGGATACACTTCAATCTTTTCTATAGGCACTGATTTTTCAAAATCCAGTTGTAACCATTCCTCGGGTGAAGTGCCGCCAATCCACAACGTTCCATTATTTTCATCATTTGCATACAAAGCTTTGCAAACACTATCGAGATCGGAAGAACTTGACACCGTGGCACGTAAGGCAATATTTTTTTCTTTACTGGTAACTGGTAGCGATATGCCTTTGTTGGTAGATACCACATGTTGTAAGTATCCATCTTTATCAAAGGTGAGTTCGTCGGCACACACCTGGCGTAGTTTGGCTGAAATATCATACTTACCCACCGTATTAAAACGATGATAGATAATGTAGTATTTGTTTTGATATTGTAATACTGTATGATGCCCTGTAGAGGTGATTCTTTCGTCTCTTTCATTGGCTACTAAGATGGGCCGCACCGGCCCTTCCTGCCAGGGGCCAAAAGGCGTATCGCCGGTTGCGTATCGCACCTGGTAGGTTTTGTCCCAGGTATGGCCCCAGGAATACATGAGGTAATATTTATTGTTTCGTTTCAACATGTACGGCGCTTCAAAATAATGAGGTGGCGTTACATCACGCGGCGCTTCGCTGAACGAAGCCATATCATCATTTAGTTTTACAGCAAGACACCGCCCCTCAATATCAAAACCAGAATCAGACGAACCCCAATATAAATACACCTGTCCGTCATCATCAATAAAACATTCCGCATCTATCGTCTCAACATAATCATATTCCTTCTGTCGGATTAATGGTCCATTATCGGCCCGTGCGTTTTTCCACGGACCGCCTGGTGCATCTGCAATACCTACCCATATTTCCCGCCCGATGGTTACATACATGTAAAACTTTCCATTTTTTCCTTTCACCACACTGGGCGCCCATACGCCATCTTTCATACCGGTGTTGCTCAGGCATTGTTCCTTTGTTGGCCAGTTTAAATATTGGCATTTCCAGTTTTTTAAATCAGCAGAACTCCAGACACCCATCTTTGTTATGGCATCCCATGAAGTGAGATCGCTGGTAGCATAAATATAAAATATGCCTTTATCTTCAATAATAGTGGGATCGGCATAATAGCCGGGAAGCAAGGGGTTTCCATTTTGCGGATCATTATAGTGCGCATCTTTATTGACCCATTGTTTTAAAATTGGGTTGTCAAAATTTTGACCTTTAACATGGATAACTAACACAAGTAATAAACTAAAAAAAAGTATCAATTTATATTTCATTTCTCAATTTAATTATTTTTAAAACTAACTATTGGCCTGGCCATTGCCAATGTATCAGATCCGTACTTGAGGCAATTCCAATGGAAGCATTTTTATCAAAATCGCCACGTTCTTCCGTTAAAGGTCCTGATCCGTGAAAGAATAAAAAATAACAGCCAAAACGTTTGTCCGATGTTACATCCAACACCGTCCCTGCCGTAATACGACCTTTTGCCCAGGGCCAATGATCCTGACCTAAAGTAATCAATCCCTGCCAGTTATTCCAGTGCTCCAAATCTTTTGAATCTTTGATGGCAATTCCGTTTTTAGGGGAATAGAATAAAATATATTTCCCGTTTTTGTATATGACGGATGGGTTTTCTCCGGATGGTGTTTTGCCAAAATAATTCCAGTGAATAAAATCGTAGGAATAAGACATACAGATTCCGTTTTGTTTGTAAAAACACCACCATTTCCCGGCTTGTTTTTTATCCTGTAGCAGATAGGGATCAATCATTCGTCCCATATCAGTAAATGAAACGTCAGGCCCCTTTACTTTCATCAGCTCGGGAGCACTCCAATCGAGTAAATTTTTACTTCGCATAATGAACAAGCGTGCATCTCTGGATCCAAACCGCGGCATTTGATCAACAGTGTATGCTGGCCTGGGATAGGTTTGCAGACAAAGAATCCATTCCTTTTTAAACCGCACTACATTACCCGGACTTGAGAAATCCAGGTCTTGATTTTTTGGAGTAATGATTTTCACCGCAGACCAGTTTGTAAGGTCATGGCTACGGGACAACGCCGTATAGGAAAACACTTTTCCGCTTTCTGTTTTTACCATCGTAAAGAAAAGGTAAAAAATACCATCATTATATAATACAGCGGGATCGCGGTAAGCCGTTGTATCATTGCCTTTAAACAATATGGGTGACTGTAGCTTGCCAGGCAGGCTGCTCTGCGCCTCACCCTGAAAAGAAATAATGAATAAAAAAGAATAGATTTTTAAAAACTTCATTTAAAACTGTTTGGTAAATCACATTTATAAGATCCCGATGAAAATATAAAATCTGGTTATCCTATAATTTTTAGTCCCAATTTCCAGGAAATTAAATACCGTACTCTGAATTAGAAATCATCAAGACACCTGCAATTGAATTTACGACATTACGGGTGGTCGTTTATAACGGATTTGGAGTACTCAACGGCAACCCCGATTCGATCGTCTTTATCATATTTTGTTTCCGAATGTCTCCGCCCGGGGACATTGCGGTATCACACCGCCATCATCTTACATAAAACTGAACCAGCCACATATACCTATAACATCCACATATACCTATAACATCATCAACGCACCCCACCTGTCAAATCAATATTCGCCAGCTCAATAAAGCTAATTATTCCATATATATCCGGCACCGCAGTCAATCGGTTTCTCTTAAATGATTCCCATGCATATAATCTAATTTCGGCTTAATAAATGTCACTGTCCTAAATTCTTTTCAGTCGAATCAAGGCTCAAACACACTCTACTTCTTACCCTCATTCCGCTTGGTATTGTTCAATCCCGTTTGCAGTTCCTCCGGCATCAATGTTTTCTTTCCTTCTCTCAGCCGCTTCACCATGTCGTACACCATAAAGCGCTTTGTCATCGGCAACAATGGTATTGATAAGTTTGCCGGTATTCTTACATGCTATCAACGCATGTACATGATTCGGCATGATTACTTGACCAATGATATAATTCCCTTTTGTTTTAAGATAATCAAACCATTTACAAACCACATGATAGTCATGGCAAATATGAAACAAGAAAAGTCAATTGGGACAGATAAATGTGATAAAATACACATCATCTTTCTCAACTATCTCTTTCCTGACAGACATTGAGGTAAGACAATCATTGAATGTAATATTCTGGCAGTGTTATCCGCAATGTCCTTTGGCAAACGCACAAGAAGCCATTGAAGGAGACATTTCGGAGAAGTAACAAATCGCAATATCATTCGTTGCCAAACCAACCCCATACTTAAAGAAATTTTAATCCCCTTAAAGCGTTTTAAGCACTACAATCCGAACCAGCATCTAATTTTACCCTCAGCCACAGCATTCATGATTACACTCAACAACATCCCGTACCGCGCATACCGCCACGCACAACAACTTGCCCGCTTCTTTCAAAAAATCGAAGATGGCTACGCCATTAAAAACATTGCTTCTGCAAACACCGTATAGAATGTAAAAGCTCCGTTGTCTGGCTTAGTCATTCCAAAGACAGCTAAATAGAATGCCTGATGTTGTGATTATGATTACTAAAGAATATTTTATCGTTGTAAAGAATCATATTTTTTTTTAAAGTTAATAGCCTTATGAGTAAAGGAATACTTGCCACATTGATTCTGTTTTTTTTGATAACACAGGCAAACGCGCAATTAGGTGCGATAAAGCTTGTTGGGCAAAATACAAAAGATTACAAGCTGGGTTTCGGCGCATTTATTAAAACAGGATTTCCCGTTTCTGAGGGCAGTAATATTACGCTCGAAGGAGGTGTTAATATTTTCTTTTTAGATGATGGCTATGGAAGTGCCGACGGTACAATTATGTGTCCGTTGAAAGCCGGGTACAGGTATAGTTTAAACAGAACCGGCGAAGGATTTTATGTTGAGCCACAAGCTGGTTTCAACCTGTTTGGCATTACCTCATTGCACGATGATAATGGCAATCAGATAAATCTAAAATATCACGGAATAGTATTAGCCGCAGGTACAGGCTATTTGTTCACCGCCTGGGATCAACCCTTCGACGTAAATCTTCGCTACGAAACAGCCATTGCGCATGGCGGCTCCAACAATTTTATCAGCCTTGGCATATCCAGGTTTATCAGCTTTAGAAAAAGAGATACACAATAATAACCGTACATAAAATATGTAAAGATTTGTAAGTATGAAATTTTATTTGTTAGTTACAATAATAGCCATTCTTTTCTCATCCTGTTTAAAGCAATCCATTCCGGATGCTATATTAAATTCTAAACATTATGGTACAGGAGTCAGTACCACCGCAACATTGAGCTATGAATTGAATGGAAATCCTGTGAAAATAACGGTTACTGATGCCGACAACCAGGATCCAAATCTCTATACATTAGGTTGTAGCAAATTTGCAGGTTATTATAACCTTGATGGATTAAGCAGTTCAGGAGAAACTACTTTTTCATTTTATACAGATAGTTTAACCGTAGGAAATTATAAGTATACGGGTATTTATGGCGATATGTTTTTTATCAGCTACAACGGGGAGAATGAATATATACATGCTGCATCCGATAGCCTGGGCTTAACTATTACATCCTATAACGGCGGACATATAAGTGGAAGTTATTCGGGGCAGCTTACGCCATTGATAACTGCCGGCAATCCGAATAATACGTATGGTACGCCTGGGTCAGTAATGATAACAAATGGTTCTTTTCAAAACGTTCCGGTATTTTATTAATTTCAGTCTCCCGCTTACTATAGCTTCTTACGTAAGTTAAACCTGTTACATAAAATACCTGGCGATAATTTTCAACTTCGACGCGGCTATTTTTTTTTCCAAAACAACTGTAAAGCAAATTTGCGAAGAAGAAAAATGCTGTAATGGAGAAGTGAATTTACACGCACTTACTAATCCGCAAATTCTTCCCTAAGCTGCCTGCCAATTTTTAGATAAAATACAGCGCCGTGTGGAATTTTTCAGCCCGTATCCCGAAGCCGGTAAGTTTTTGCAAAAGAAAGCGAATATCAGAAGTCTTTTCTTACAGCCACATAGCCACATCTTCTACCGGCTTACCTTCAAAAGAATTGAACGGTTGTATTTTTTGATATAAGAAAGAAACGGTTGCCATATTAAAAGGGAGTTTTTTTATGAATAACAGGAATTGCAAATCAGGAGATTTGCTGACAAGGCGGCGTAGTCGGCAGACTACGCCGAGCGAAGGCGAACTATTAGAACAACACTCTTTTCCTATCAGACTAACGTTACTGAAACGAAACACCGGCATCCACGGCCGGGCGCTTAACACCATCGGCTATAATCCATCCCGTGGCATACATCCAATCAGTCATTCTGGTGAGTTTGGGGTAATCAATTCTGTCGCGTTCATCTTTGGGCGTATGATAATCGGGATGCAACAGCGTGGAAAACATGATGGCAGGAATGCCTGCCTGCGCATATGGCAAATGGTCGCTGCGGAAATACCAGTGCTCCGGGTGCGCCGCATTATCCCAGGTGGTATCTATTTTAAAACGCCCCGTTTGTTGGTTGGCTGTGTAAGCCGCATTCACCAAATCCATCGAATTGCGATGCGGTGGCGTAACGCCCAGCAAAGCAGCCGAATCGGGATTGTTGCGGCCAATCATATCGCCGTTAATCACCGCAACAATATTTTCTTTTGGCACCGTTGGATGTTGCGCATATCAGCGGGAGCCCAGCAAACCTCTTTCTTCGGCGCCATGCCACACAAACAAGGCAGAACGCTTGGCCGGTTGCTTTATAAAGGCACGGCCGATTGCCAGCAATGCCACACTTACCGAAGCATTGTCGTCGGCGCCGTTCCAGATGGAATCGCCACGCACGGGATTTCCAACGCCATCATGATCGTGATGACCGCTGAATAATACGTATTCTTTTTTCAGATTTATATCGGTGCCTGGCACTTCGGCTACCACATTTACCGAAGGATATATATAACTGTTCTGATGCAGACTAACGGTAACGGCTGCACCGGTTTGCTGCAATGCAGTTGCCATATTTTTATCCGTTAACATAACCGGTATCGTATTGTTTGTACCTGCATCATAAACCGGCAAATTATACGAGCCTTCTTCAAAATCCAGCACATGCTCCATGGATGGCAATTGAGCCGATGCCGTGCTGTCAGCCACCAGTATCACGGCTTTGGCTCCATGCGCCTGCAGTAGTTTTGCCTGCCGGCGAACAGCAATATAAATATACCGGAAGCCCCACAAGCTTACCCATGCCGGCGGTACCGGTGATGGCGGAAATAAATTCATTGCCACGATGCTGCCTCTAATATCCGGCCGGGCTGTGTCGGCTAACGAAGACAGCCAGACTACATTGCCATTTGCATTGGCTTCTAACGGGTTGGTTACCCATACATCTTTCCACAACTGCAGGTTGTTGCCATTGATTTTTATGTAGCTGTTATCCGATGTTTCGGTGCGTTGCAGCGAAAAAAACTGAAAGTACGTGCCATCGTCCCCGGCCGGTTGCAAGCCTTCTTTCTGCGCCTGCTGCGCCATCCAGGCAGCGGCTCTCATTTCGTCTAATGTACCGGCTCTTCTGCCACGCATCGAATCGCCGGCAAGATCATATAAATCCTGTTTTAAATCGCTTTCGCAAATGGCAGAAAGTGCAGGCGGAAGACGGGTGTTTGAACTTTTTATGGTTGATTGCGCCTGCGATTGCATAGCAGCAAAAAGTAAAAGGAATAGAATTAATTTTTTCATGTCAGCAATATAGGCGAGGAATCTGTAAAATCGAAGCAAAGGCAATGTTGCAACGCGGAGATGTTATGAAAAAAAATCGCAGTCTTCCATGGCGGAAACATTACTTTAAACACTACATTAAACAAACATCGGGTAAGAAGCCATTTCAAGTTAATACTCAAAACGGCTTCTTACCCGATGATATATCTCTGACTAATACTTTACGGCAGTCTTCGGAAAAGATTCTCTATAAGTGATCTTAAGCAAGCTGCCGTCGCCCTGGGTGGTTACATACCAGGTATCAGGGCTTACCTGTTTGATGCCCACCGGCAAATTCAAACCTTCTACCAGCGGTGCAGACGTGTTGCCATTTGCCCATATCAGCGCACCGGTATTCGGTTCGTAACCCATACTTCCGAAGGTGCCGTACTGCACAACGAGACGACCCAATCGTGTGCCAGGTGCAATATCTACCAGCGTAGTAAAACCATCCTCATACACAGATACAGCACCCGATAATGAAATTTTGTACACCACCGCATACCCTGTCGGGAAAGGAAATCCGGTAAGGGTAGTAACCAGCAAACCGCTGCCATCAGAAATAATGCCTGTTGGCACGCTTTGTACCTGCGGCGGACCTACCGGCGTTGGGTTGGCAAAGCCCGGCACTTCTGCCAGCACCGAATAATTACCGCACGACAGGCGGTGTATAACAGAATTGGCGCCGGCATCCGTCATGTATAAATCCCCGTCGGGACCTTTGGCGATGCCGTAAATGTGAGAATCGTGCGCATTGTTTACATAAGGGTAAGAACGCGAGAAAGCACCTACATCTTCGTATGGTATCGAAAGACCGTTCAGTGGTGCATCGCCCGGTGTAAA
This sequence comes from Ilyomonas sp., assembly GCA_965219515.1. Lineage (GTDB taxonomy): Bacteria > Bacteroidota > Bacteroidia > Chitinophagales > Chitinophagaceae > Ilyomonas. The sequence goes on along the minus strand of OZ244776.1, from coordinate 2,033,987 downwards.
CCGGCTGACATCAGCCTTATAAAGAAATTCACCCGAGGTAATAAACATCGTATCGCCGTCAATCAGCATGTGCGAGGTTCCGGATACTTCACCAGACAATGCATTGATGACGGAAGATAGATTGATAATGGCATCGTACTGTTTACCGTCCGGCGTTACCGCAACAATTTTTCCGTCGTTTACCCCTGTGCCGGGCAAAGCCACCCAGGCATTGCCTTGTTTATCGGTTTCTACACCAATTACACCCGTCAGACCGGTTGCAACGGTAGTAATGGCAGGGTCGGGCAGATGATCAATTATTTTTTTACAGCCGGAAGTAAAAATCAGCAAAGCAAGAAACAGGAAGGCAGATAAGGAAGAGCACAATTTTGTGTTGACTGACAGCAAAGTTTTCATAAATTGATTGATTGTTAAGTTTATAAATAAATGGATAGCGATAAAGCATGTGAGAGCAGGCGGTTTATGTCAGGTTTGTTTTTCTATCTTTTTGCCATTACCGGCGGCTCGTATTGCGGTACGATGTTGTGAACAGGTGTTGTTGATTTTAAATATGCAAAAATGGCTTTGATTTCACCGTCCGTCATCTGGCTGTAAGATTTCGGCATTGGCGGCATCAGGGATCGCGCACCATCAAGACCCGTATATATGCCCTTGCTAAGACAGTTAACAAACTGTGCTTCTGTCCAGTTTCCGATGCCGGTAGAATCGGATGTAATGTTGGCCGCGTACGACTTTCCCCACGGGCCAATCCATGCTGTTTCATCAACCGTTGCCGCCACGCCCTTTGCAATCTGCTCAGGTGTAACACCAGGCAGTAATGCCGGCACAGGAGAACCCGACAATCCGCGGGCAGAATCGCTCACCGGTCCTTGTGCAGTCATCTTTTTAGGCGTATGACAATCACCGCAGCCGGAGATGACAACAAGGTGTTCTCCCCATTCTTTCCGGCTGGCATAACCGCCATACTCAGTGGCAGAAGACGTCGCGGTTATCGTTGAATCGCTGCCGGCAGTATCATGGTTTGTTGATGAAGAGCAGTTGTAAAAAAGGAGAGAAGTGCTTACAAGCAATGTAAGAATAATGATTCTAAATTTCACAGGTGCATGTTTTTGGTAATTAAAATGTTTGGGTGATTTCTTTAAAGGTTATCATTTCCTTCTACAAAAATAAAAACGGCGTTATGCGTGTGATAGAAGAAATACGACAACTTAAATTTTTCTTTATCAGTGCTAAGCTCATAATCTGGCTGATTCTGCCAACCCGAAGACATGCGTTTTGTTCGATAGCAGCTCCGTAGGTAAAAGACCCGTAAATTCTTTAAACTCGCGTATCAGGTGCGCCTGATCGGAATAACCATTGTTGTACGATAATCCTGCCCAGCCGCCTGCCTGCTGCAGGCTATGCGTATCGCGGTATGCACTGTAAAAGCGGATTAGTCGCTGGTATGCTTTCGGGCTTAAGCCCATTTCCTTCTGAAAGCTGCGCTGCAACCGGCGCGGGTTTATACACACAGATTTGCATATCTTCTCAATTGAGACGCCGCCTCCCAAAACCCGTATCAGGTTCACGGCTTCTGCCAGGCAATTACGTTCCTGTTTGTGTCCGTGCAGTTGCGCCAGCAAAAAAGCTTCGGTTCGGTAAAAGATAGCTGCCTCATCAGGGGCTTCTGCCAGTTGCTCTACAAACAGCTTAGCGTTGTTGCCGGCAATGTTTTCAAAATCAGTAAAATCAGTATATAGTACCGACGATGGTACTTTAAACAGCATGTGCAGCATCTCCGGCTTTAGCCGGATGCCAAACTTACGCGTGGTGCCAACAGCCCGCAGTATTACACTCTCATTATATACACCACACATCATCATATCCGGCATCGGGAACCAATCTCCATTCGCGCCAATATCGTAGTTTCCGTCATCTATCGTTATCACAATTTCAACCATGCCGTTTGGAATGCAGTACTGGTCGGGCGAGTACTCGCCGGCTTTGCCTTCAAATGATAGCAGCCAGTACGTATCCACATAAGGCTGAAGAGCGGGAGACGGGTTAAGTTCCTGGTAGGTAATGTTCATAAAGCGGTACGATTGTGCGATAAAAATACTATATAATAATAAGTTCCCTTTGTAATAAATTATGATAGTTGAAGGGAGGTAAGATGCCGGGCAGAAAGTTCTTCGGCCGCCAGCGCTGACGATTTCAGAAATGACCGCCTTGATGTTTGCTGTTTTATAATATTGCCGGATTTGTTTGAAAGCTAATCTTTTTTATCTCAACTAACGGTATGAAGAAACTTTTTTATTACATTGATTTAGCTATGACCATACTTTAAGGCGCTTCCTTTATTACGTTTATTTTTCTTAGCCATTTCATCACTTCAGCCTGCGCTTGTTTTTCCTTTTCGCCTTCTATCATAAATAAAATCCCGTCTCTTTCTATTCCACCTTTAATTGAAAAACTTTCCAGAACAGTACTGTTCGGGCATAATTCCATTACCGTTTCAAAACCACTTCCTATTCCATAACCCGCATTAATATTGAAAGGAACAACTGTTTTTCCGCTTAAATTATATTGGTGTAAGAAACTCTTCATTGGCGGCGGCATTTGCATACCCCAGGTAGGAAAACCAATGAATACCACATCGTATTTTTCTAAACTATCAATCGTTGTTTTAAGAGGAGGCAAATAACCTGTTTCGTTTTCTTTTACTACCTTGTCAACGGTTGTTTTATAATCTTCAGGACAAGGTTTTTCTAATTCAATCGCTACCAATTTTCCGCCTGCATTTTTTTGAATGATTTTTGCAATTGCTTTTGTATTGTTTGTAAGGGACAAATACACAATCAGTATTTTTTCAGATGATATAGATTGAGCTTTAATGCAACCGGAGGTAGAGCACAAGCCAATTATCAAAGAAAAAATATTGTGTGTTTCATTTACTAATTATGCTTCTTTGTTGAAATGACAGGTTACTTAATTTCTAAATAAAAGTGTAGTGAATTGCAGCTTAAACATCTACTGGTTGTTATTCATTTTAACTGGTCTCATCAGATGCGAGAACGTGAGTGAGCCCATCTTCCATTTACCGTTTTCTTTATGATATACTTCGGTTACCATAAAAGGATTGGTGACTGTATTACCGCCGACTTCTGCTACCAAATCAATGTCATTCAATAGTATGGCCGCGTTGCCAAACATATTCACTATAACTGAATAAACTTCTGCTTTTTTATACCATATACCACCGCTTTTAATGGTATTTATTTCCTGCTCTTTTCCCCAGCTTCCTCCCATGTGAACGAACATAGACTTGTCATCAAACAGCACACTTAAAGAGTCCACATTTTTGTTTGCCATACAATCCCATTTCTGTTTGGAAAGGTTGATGATTTCCTGTTGTTCGGGCGTGTTGTTGGTGGAAGTTTTAATTGTTTCCGTTGGCGGCTGCTGTGCGTAGGACGATTGCACGCTCATGATTACCAGGAACAGTCCGAGAGTTTTTGCTTTCATGTGTTATTAATATACAGATTTTGCAATTGAGAAATTTTGTTGTGGGAAATGATCTTTATTTCACGCTATTGTATTCAGCATCGGTAACCCTTTTCAACCAGATTGTTTTCCCTTTTGTGGTAGGTGTTACACCAATATAGGAGAAGCTGTTGTTTGGTGCTGCACCATGCCAATGCTTTACTCCGGGAAGGCATTTTATAATATCGCCTTTATGTACAACCTGTCCGGGCTTTCCTTTCTCTTGGTAATAACCGGTGCCTTCGGTGATAAGCAGGTATTGCCCTGCCGGGTGAATATGCCAGTTGAGCTTTGAACCGGGCGCATATACTGCCTGCGCCAAACTAAAATTGAAATTGCTGTCGGGTTTGTTTAATTCTGAAAGCCAGATGGTGCCTGTATAATCATTAGTGTTTTTACCTATTTCGCCTTTGGGAAATAAAGTGGAGTCTTGGGCTGCTGCCTGGTTTAATAAAGCAGCTATTATTATCATCAATACCAACAGCAATTTTTGTAGTGTTTTCATTTGTTGTTTTGTTTTAAAAATATGTGGAATATAAACAAGGCTTAACCGGATAAATTAAGCCTTGTTTATACTAACGATTCACCATCTTTTGCATTTGCGCCGGATAGCGTTCGCCCTGTACAGGAATAGCTGAAAATGCTGTGTCTATTTCACTGATGTCAGTTGCGCTAAGTTCAATGTTTACAGCACCAAGATTTTCTTCTAAGCGATGCAATTTTGTGGTGCCGGGAATAGGAACAATCCATGGCTTTTGCGCCAGCAACCAGGCAAGTGCAATCTGTGCCGGCGTAGCTTCTTTTGTTTTGCAATCTCGCCAAGCAGGTCAACCAATTTTTGATTTCCCTTGCGGTTTTCTTCGCTAAAGCGGGGAACTACATTGCGGAAATCTGTTTTATCAAATGTGGTGTTTTCATCAATTTTTCCGGTAAGGAAACCTTTCCCCAACGGGCTGAATGGAACAAAGCCAATTCCCAATTCTTCCAAGGTTGGAATGATTTCGTTTTCAGGTTCCCGCCACCACAAAGAATATTCGCTTTGCAATGCCGCAACCGGTTGAACAGCGTGTGCTTTACGAATAGATTCCACACCCGCTTCACTCATGCCAAAGTGTTTTACCTTGCCTTCCGCAATTAAATCTTTTATGGTTCCGGCAACATCTTCTATCGGCACATCCGGGTCAACACGATGCTGGTAAAATAAATCAATTACATCTGTTTGCAAATGTTGTAACGATGCTTCCACTACAGTTTTGATGCGTTCGGGGCTGCTGTCTAATCCTTCTGTATTTACGCCATTTTTAAAACCAAATTTGGTAGCAATCACTACTTTATTTCTGTAAGGTTTTAATGCCTTGCCTAACATGGCTTCGTTAGCGCCCTGGCTGTACGCTTCGGCAGTATCAAAAAATGTAACGCCCAGCTCTACCGCTTTTTGAATAAGGACAATGGCATCAGCTTCGGTGGTTGCCGGACCGTAACCGAAAGTTAATCCCATACAACCCAAACCAAGCGCTGATACTTGAAGCCCTGATTTTCCTAATTGTCTTTTTTGCATGATTCTTAATTTTGTGTTTTTAAATTTATTGTCTTATTACTTTATCTTCATTTCCGGCACAAGCGGAATGGTTTCAACAAGCTCAAGTGATTTTACCATGTCTTTTGTACCTGTTTTATATTTTACAAAATGAGGTGTTTGAATGTGCGCTTTATATGCCGCTGAATCGGCATAGATTTCCAAAATGGTGAAGTGTGTTGGATTCTCTTTTTCAGAAACGGCGTACAAGGTTTTCACGCCGGATTCAACACGCACTGCTGTTTCAATTCCTTCCTGTAATAACGCTTTATAGTTATCCAACTGAGCTGAATCTATCACAAGGTTTGCCAGTCGTACTATTTGATTTTTATTTTGGGCAAACACATTGTCAGGCATAGCAAGGCTGATTGTAGTTATAAATAAAAACAGAAATAAATGTTGTTTGATTTTCATTTTTGTTTGTTTAAAACTTGTATTGTTCATCGGTTACTTTCTCCATCCAGTCAACCACTTTACCATTCAGATTTTCCTGTATGGCTATATGCGTCATACCGGTAGCTGCAGTTGCGCCATGCCAATGCTTTTCATTTGGCTCAAACCAAACAATATCGCCGGGATGCACTTCTTTCACAGCGCCGCCTCCATGCTGCACCCAGCCGCAACCTGCTGTAACAATCAAGGTTTGACCCAATGGATGTGTATGCCAGGCTGTTCTTGCGCCCGGTTCAAACGTAACACTGGCTGCGGCGGCACGCCTTGCCTCATTTGGCTGAAACAGTGGGTCTATTCGTACTGCGCCGGTGAACCAATCTTCGGGTCCTTTTGCATAAGGTTGTGAACCTATTCTTGTAATTTCCATGGTTAAGTTTTTATTTTTTAAGATAACAATAAGGATGGTTTAAATATCAACTTTTTTAGTTAGCTAATTTTATTATTGCAGAGTCCAAAATGGTCAATCCCAAATTTTAAAATGCGTGATTAAAAACCGTTATCCGGTTTTATTAAATGAACTGTTTATCTTCTTTTGCAGTGCAAAGGTGTTGGTAATGTTTTATCTGGGTAGTATATAGATTACGGATTTACTTACCAATATTGCTGATTAAAGAAGGCATATTAAACAAGACCTGAATAAAGCAGTAATTTTAAACTTAATAAAATGAATAGTATTATGGATAACATCAGAAGATTTGAAACAATCAGCGATTACAACGCTTTCAACAATAATGAAACGCTGCATCCGCTGGTGAGCATTGTTGATTTATCGAAAGCGAATCCGCGGCAAGGTTCTAAAATGTATTTTGGTTTTTATACCATCTTTTTAAAAGATGTGAAATGCGGGGATTTACTATATGGGCGGCATAATTATGATTACCAGGAAGGCACGTTGGTTTTTCTTGCGCCGGGGCAGGTTGCTGGCATTAACAGCCATGGAGAAACGTATCAACCGAAAGGTTATGCGCTGGTTTTTCATGCTGATTTAATTCACGGCACTCCACTTGGCAAGCATATCCGTGACTATACGTTCTTCGGTTATCAATCCAATGAAGCGCTACATTTATCAGAACGGGAAAGAAAAATTGTGTTGGATTGTTTTTCAAAAATTGAATATGAATTAGAACATGCGATTGACAACCACAGTAAGAAACTTATTGTCTCTAACATTGAACTTTTTTTGAATTATTGCATCCGTTTTTACGATCGCCAGTTCATCACGCGCGATATTATACACAAAGGCATTTTAGAAAGGTTTGAAAATTTACTAAACGATTATTTTCTATCAGATAAACCTCAATCAACCGGTTTGCCTTCTGTTGCTTATTGCGCCAATGAGTTGCATTTATCCGCAGGATATTTTGGCGACTTAATAAAAAAAGAAACCGGAAAAACAGCACAGGAATACATACAAGCTAAAGTGATTGATGTGGCGAAGGAAAGAATATTTGAAATCAATAAATCGGTTAGTGAAGTTGCCTATGAGCTTGGCTTTAAATATCCGCAGCATTTTACCCGTTTGTTCAGGCAAAGAGTTGGTACATCACCAAACGAATACAGGTTGCTGAATTGATTGTTTTGAGAAAATTAGTTGGTTTCCCATGCAGAAGTTAGAACATGCAGTATTATCAATGGTTTCAGAAGATTGGGCAACAAACAGCCGATATAGAACGCTACAACAAGTGCAGATAGTGAACAAAAAAAGGGTAAAAGTTGCTGGCCTGTGATTACCTGAACTTCTTTCGGATAATATACAGTTTGTCAACATCCTTTAACTTCATACAGCTCGTTACCCCATACACACTTTCTGCACACACAAAATATAAAATCCTGTATAGCTGTGTAGATATGATTCTGGTATGATAGCCGGTTTCTTTCTTTTGCCGCATTTAGTCTACAAGCTGATTGTTCTGTACAATGCAATGAATTGAAAAGCAATATCAGAATATCTTTCTTATATTCCTTCCGGCTTTACTACACATAAGGTTAGTTTGCTTCTATATTTGTTTATGTCGCTACTATTCTTAATATTTGACAAGCCATTTAAAATCAATCTCTAACTTATGGAAATACTTCATGTAACGGCCGAATGTTATCCTGTTGCCAAAGCCGGCGGTTTAGGAGATGTAGTAGGTGCATTGCCTAAATATCAGGTAAAAATGGGGCATTATGCCAAAGTAGTGATGCCGATGTACAAGACTAAATTTCTTTATGAAAATTATTTTACGGTTGACTTTAAAGGCCGCGCCCAAATGGGCGACTGGTATTTCGATTACACCGTTATAAAAGAAAACTCTAACAAGCTTGGTTTCGATTTGTTTTTAGTTGATATAAATGGCTTGCTCGACCGCGACCGCATTTATGGCTATGACGATGATACGCGGCGTTTTTTGGGGTTTCAGATTGCTGTTGCCGACTGGATCAGTCACTGGCAACATCGGCCGGATGTGGTTCATTGCCACGATTATCATACCGGTCTTATTCCTTTCATGTTTAAGTATTCGTATGCTTATAACATGCTCGCCGGTGTGCCCACCATTCTTACCATTCACAATGCTCAATATCAGGGCTGGATGGGCTGGAACAACAGTTATCTGCTGCCGGCTTTTGACTCCTGGAAAAGCGGTTTATTAGAATGGAAAAACGATATCAATCCTTTGGCAAGCGCTGTAAAATGTGCGTGGAAAGTTACCACCGTTAGCTGGAGTTATCTGGAAGAGCTAAGGTGGAACTCGAATGGTTTGGAAGCCTTGTTTGAATACGAGCGCGGCAAATGCTCCGGTATCTTAAACGGTATTGATGCCGATGTGTGGAATCCGGCAACAGACGGTTTTCTTGCAGATAAATATGATGTGGCAGATGCTGATGCCGGGAAAGAAAAAAATAAGATGGAATTATGCCGCCGCTTCAGTTTAGACAGCGATAAACCATTGATTATCTTCATCGGGAGACTGGTAGGAGAAAAGGCGGCTGATATATTGCCCGATGCCATACTTTCCTGCATGTATGCTTATAATAACCAGGTTAGCTTTTTAATACTTGGCAGCGGCGAGCCGCATGTGGAATGGCAGCTGCGACAGTTGAACGGATATTTTCCCGGCGCATATAATTCTATGATCGGCTATAACGAAGCGTTGAGTCATCTGATGTATGCGGGCGCAGATTTTTTATTGATGCCAAGCCGGGTTGAGCCATGCGGTTTAAATCAAATGTACGCAATGAAATACGGAACCGTGCCGATGGTAAGAAGCACGGGCGGTCTTCGGGATACTGTAACCGATATGGGCGACCCCGGGGGCTGGGGCATCCGGTTTAATCATGCGAACGTTGAAGACATTGTTTCTTCTGTTGGCAGAGCTTTTGACGTATATCAGCATAAAAACCAGCTTAGCACCATGCGCAAACACATGATGCAGATAAATAATAGCTGGGAAAATGCTGTTCAGCAATACATATATCTTTATCAAAGCTTAAAATAAAACAAGTAATTATGTTTACATTATCAAATTCAGTTGTTGCCGTTATATTAGGAGGCGGGGCAGGCACCCGTTTATATCCGCTTACCGCCAGCCGCTCAAAACCTGCGGTGCCCATTGCAGGCAAGTACCGCCTTGTAGATATTCCCATCAGCAACTGCATCAATTCTAATATCAGCCGCATGTTTGTGCTTACGCAGTTTAATTCTGCCTCGCTCAACAAGCACATTAAAAATACATATACATTCAGTGCTTTCAGCAAAGGGTTTGTTGATATTATTGCAGCCGAACAAACGCCTGACAATGCCAACTGGTTTCAGGGAACGGCAGATGCCGTCCGGCAATCGTTGCGACACATCGGCAATAACGATTTTGAATATGTTTTAATATTAAGCGGAGATCAGTTGTACCAGATTGATTTTGCCGAAATGATAAACAATCACCGCGATAAAGAAGCTGATATTACCATTGCCACCATACCGGTTGACAGCAATGACGCCGTTGATTTCGGAATCCTGAAAGCCGACGAAGCAAGCTATATTACTTCGTTTATTGAAAAGCCTGCCAAAGAATTGCACAAAGACTGGGTAAGCGATACCGGAACCGAAATGCACGCTGAAGGAAAAGATTATCTCGCTTCCATGGGTATTTATATTTTTAACCGCAGCATTCTGGAAGATTTGCTGAAAGACGAATATCCCGAAGCCAAAGATTTTGGAAAAGAAATCATTCCCAGTTCAATAGGCAATTACAAAGTGATAAGTTATCAGTACGAAGGTTACTGGACTGATATTGGAAATATTTATGCGTTTTTCGATGCCAATATTGCACTCACGCAGGCATTACCAAAATTTAATCTTTTTGATAATGGAAACACCGTTTATACACGTGCGCGCATGTTGCCGCCGGCAAAAATAAGCGGTACTTTTTTAGAGCGTACCGTAATTGCTGAAGGCTCCATTATACTTGCCAACCGGGTTGAGCAATCGCTTATCGGCATTCGCGCCCGCATCGGCTATGGAACCACCGTAGTTTGCACTTATATTATGGGTAACGATTATTATGAAACGCTGGAAGTATTACAATCTAATAAAGAACGAGGCATTCCCGAACTTGGCATTGGCGAGCGTTGTTTTATTAAAAATGCCATCATAGATAAAAATTGTCGCATCGGTAACGATGTTCGCATCAACGGCGGCTCGCATTTGGAGGATGTAGATCATGTGCTTTATACAATAAAAGACGGCGTTATTGTGGTAAAGAAAGGCGCCGTGCTGCCCGATGGGTTTGTAATTTCGTAAAATATGTATAATGATTGTTATAAAAAAAGTTCCGGATCAGCATAGGTCCGGAACTTTTTTACGTGGGTAAATCATTCAGCAAAATCATTCGCTTATCAGAATATTCCCTTTCATATCATCCGGAATCGGAATATCCATAATATGCAAAATGGTAGGCGCAATGTCTCCCAGTTTTCCGGGATGTATATTGCCTTTAAATTCTTTGCTAATGATAAAGAGCGGAACCAGATTCAGAGAGTGCTGCGTGTTAGGCGATCCATCTTCATTTTTCATGTAATCGGCATTGCCATGATCTGCCGTAAGCAGTGTAGCATAGCCGTGCTGCAAACCTGTTGTTACAACGCGCTTTACGCAGGCATCTACTGTTTCAACCGCTTTTATAACCGCTTCAAAAACGCCGGTATGCCCCACCATATCTGCATTGGCATAATTGAGAACAATGAAATCTGCGGTTTCATTTTCAATCTCCGGAATCAGTTTGTCGGTAATTTCCACAGCACTCATTTCGGGTTGTAAATCGTAAGTCGCCACTTTTGGCGATGGAACCATCAGCCGGGTTTCGCCTTCAAACGGCACTTCGCGCCCGCCGCTGAAGAAAAAAGATACATGCGGATATTTTTCTGTTTCCGCTATGCGGATTTGTTTTTTGTTATGGTTCATCAATACCTCACCCAACGTATTAACGAGATTGTCATTTTCAAAAATGACATGCACATTTTTAAATGTTTTGTCATATTCTGTCATGGTGGTATAATGCAGGTTTAGCTTGTGCATGTTCAGCTCATGCAAATCCTGCTGCGTAAGCACCTGCGTAATTTCGCGGCAGCGATCGGTTCTAAAATTAAAGCAAATGACTACATCATCATCCTGTATGGATGCAACAGGTTTATCGTCTTGCAAAATAACCGTTGGCAAAATAAATTCATCCGTAACGCCTTTTGCATACGATTGTTTAACGGCTATAATCGGGTTGGTTGCTGTTTCGCCCGTTCCGTTCACCATGGCATCATAAGCCAGCTTAATTCTGTCCCATCGTTTGTCGCGGTCCATGGCATAGTAACGCCCGCTTACTGTGGCAATACGTCCGGCTGTTTCGTCAAGATGTTTTTGTAAATCGCTGATATAAGCAAGCCCGCTTTTTGGGTCGGTGTCGCGCCCATCAGTAAAAGCATGAATATACACTTCTTGTAGACCTTCGGTAGCGCACAAAGAGGTAATGGCTTTCAGATGCAACGTGTGCGAATGCACACCGCCATCGCTTACAAGACCGAGCAAATGCAATGGCTTGTTATTATTTTTTGCCGTGTGAATGGAAGCCAGCAATTGTTCATTCTGATAAAATTCGCCGTCGCGGATAGAGACATTAATTCTTTGCAATTCCTGATATACAATACGACCGGCACCAAGATTTAAGTGCCCCACTTCACTGTTTCCCATCTGCCCGTCAGGTAAGCCTACGTCTTCGCCGCAGGTTATCAGCGTGGTATTCGGATATTTGTTATAAAGCGACGAAACGTAAGGTGTATTTGCATGTTGTATGGCATCGGCAGAAGGTATTTTACCTAGTCCCCATCCATCCATAATGATGAGTATTATTTTCTTTTCCATTTGTTAAATCTTAAACATTTATATAGCACAGTATAACCCTTTCAGTTATATAACATCCAATCGTCAATTACTTATCGTAATTTCATGTAACAGCCAATTAAAAGGCATTCATTATGAAAAGATATTTACTTCTGTTAATCATGTCTGTCAGCTTGTTTTCTTTTACCGCTTTACAATCAGGCAAAGATGATATGATTAACGCTTTAAAAAGTGGAAATGCTGGTGAGTTTGTAAAATATTTCGATAACAGCATTGACGTAAAACTGCCTGACAGCGATGAAATGAAAAACGCTTCCAAAGCGCAGGCATCGGCCAGCGTAAAAATTTTTTTTACAGATAATGCCATCAATTCGTGCAATATTACTTCGCAGCGCGAAAACGGAGGCACCATGTATATAACGGGTAAACTGGCGGGCAGCAATAACTACAACATCACTGTTATGATAAAAGAGAGCGGCGATAAATTTTCAATTATCACCTTGCGAATCAACAGCTAAAACTTTTCTGTTTTAGATTAATTATTCCGTTTCTTCTTCCCAAAATCCCATCTGGTCAAATTTTTCGATGCGCCTGTTTACGCGATCCCCCGGGGAAATGTTTTTGATTTCTGATAACGTTCTTACAATTGATTTTTTTAGCAAATTTGCGGCTTCATCGTAGTTCCAGTGCGCCCCGCCCAATGGCTCGGGCACAATTTCATCTACCAGTCCAAAACCTTTCATGTCTTTAGATGTCAGGTGCAACTGTTCGGCAGCTACTTCTTTTTTATCCCAGCTACGCCACAATATAGAGCTGCAGTTTTCGGGCGAAATGACGGTGTACCACGTATTTTCCATCATCAATACCTTATCACCAACGCCAATGCCGAGCGCACCGCCGCTGGCGCCTTCACCAATGATAATGCATATCACCGGCACTTGTAAACGAACCATTTCGTAAATATTGCGGGCAATGGCTTCTCCCTGTCCGCGTTCTTCTGCTTCGGCGCCGGGAAATGCACCGGGCGTGTCTATTAAAGTAATGACTGGTTTATTAAATTTCTCCGCCAGCTTCATCAGCCGTAATGCTTTGCGATAGCCTTCCGGATTAGCCATTCCGAAGTTGCGCAATTGCCGCAATTTGGTATTCGCTCCTTTCTGATGACCCATTATCATTACCGTTTCACCATCAAGCTGTGCAAAACCGCCCACCAAGGCTTTGTCGTCTCTAACATTTCTGTCGCCATGCAACTCAATAAAACCTGTTGTCATTTTTTCAATGTACTTCATGGTATAAGGACGATCGGGATGGCGGCTTAACTGTACACGTTGCCATGGCGTTAAGCGTTCTGTAATGTCTGTGCGCTTTTCTAATATTGAATCTTCCAACTGGTGAAGTGTAGCTTCATAATTAATTTTCGGATTCTTGGCTGCCAGTTTTTTTGTCTGGTCTATCTGCTCATATAAGTCTTTGATCGGCTGTTCAAAATCAAGAAATTGTCTGTTAGGATATTCCGGCATATTGTAATATCAGTAAATAAAATTTAGCGTAAAAATAAAGGTAGAAAAGTTTTGCTTGCAAAAAATGTTTCCTCTTATATTTGCACCCCCGAAAGGGGCAAAGAGGATCGGTAGTTCAGTTGGTTAGAATGCTGCCCTGTCACGGCAGAGGTCGCGGGTTCGAGTCCCGTCCGGTCCGCAAGAAAAAAGGCGTTGATTTTTAATGCCTTTTTTTCTGTTTTCCATGCAGTGCATCGAACCATAGACTTCGAAACATATTTCATAGAAAGTTTTTAAAATAATCTCCAATTAAACTCAATGACCTTTGACCTTCTTGTTATTTCCTATCAAGTTTATGATTCATTTTATTTCACACGAAGTAGCCTATGGCAAATTACCATTTTTACAGGTACTTTTTACTGAGCTTAGCCATATGTTTTCATTATTAGAAACAACTTGCTATCGTTTTGTCAGGCAATGAAAATGCCTTTAGTTTTTCAAAAATTCTTATACGGATAACTTATTCCACGCTTCCATATAAAGGAATTATAATTGTAAATAAAAAATACGTATTCAGGCTGATGTTTTACTTTTCTTCGTGCTTAACGTCCCTTGCTGCAAGGTTTATACTTTGTCTTTACTTTGTCAGCATTAAACAGTACTTGTTCATGTGTTCTTAAAGCGTCATTCAAAAGTTCGCCCGCTTCGCTTTCATCATAGAGCTGATTCTTATGTGTAATCAATATAGGTATGTATTATTTTTCGGACTTGATAGTATTGTAAGTTCAACCAATAAGTGCAATACAAGGTTTCATCCTCCAGCTGAGGTACCCCGGCTAAGAGGATGAAACTGAAAACCGAAATTTTTGTTGCGATGAAAAATACCTTTTAAGCATAAGTTTTTATTTAAGTGTGCTTATATTTCGGAGACTTGTGAATAGATTTGATTTTAAATATTCCAGATAAAAAAGTTACAGCAATTCTAATCATTTTATACTTTGATATTTTTTGCTTTTTAAATCATTTATTAATATCACTTTAGTATATGATAAAATTGTCTATAGAAAAAAAGTTTCTCGGCATTTTGCTTATAAAACAATAAAATGTTTTTGTAATTCTAAAAAAATACTTAAGTTTGCTCAAACGTTTGAGGAATGTGCTCAAACGTTTCAATAGAAACGATGTATGCTAAAATGAAAAAAAATGTTTCTTTAAAAGATATTGCTGCTGAGGTAGGAGTTTCCGTATCGCTTGTATCATATGTACTGAATGGTCATGCAGAGAAAAAAAGGGTTGGTGATGAGATTGCAAAAAAAATCAGAAGTACTGCCGAGAGTTTTAATTATATACCCAACCAGATTGCGAAAACATTAAAAACAAGTAAGAGCAATACTTTTGGATTAATCGTAGCGGAAATTTATTACAGATATACTACAGGGATTACTCGGTCTATTGAATCGCAGGCAAAGGAAAACGGATATACCGTTATTATCGGAAATTCACACGAAGATTTACCTACCCTGCGCGAACTGATTGATGTATTAATTAACAGGCAGGTGGATGGACTTATCATTGTGGCTGCAGAGAAGGCAGAAACGGAAATCGAGTATTTAAAAAAAAGGGAAGTTCCTTTTGTATTAATTGACAGAAATTTTCCTAAGACGGAAACAAACTTTATTGGCATTGACAACCATAAAGTAGCTTATAAGGCAACTGAATATCTAATTGCACACCGGCGGAAAAAGATTGCATTTATAAATTATGCAACCACGTTTGTGCATCTTCAGGAGAGGAATAAGGGATACATACAGGCAATGAAAGATTATAATATGAAAATAGATAAAACGTTGCTTAAAGAAATACGAAAAGCACATTTCGATGACGATATGAGGAAAGTCATTGTTGATCTAACTTCATCTAAGGATGCTTGTGATGCTATTTTTTTTGCAACAGACACACTGGCTATTCAGGGGTTAAAAAACCTGGTAGATTTAAGAGTAAATATCCCAAATGATATTGCTGTGTTTTCTTTTGACGAGTCAGAGGCGTTTGCTCTGTTTCAGTGCCCGATCACTTACTATCGGCAGCCGCTGGAGGAGATCGGTAAGCGTTCGGTTGAACTTCTATTTGAAGTGATGAAGGATGGCACGTATCGAAAACAGCTTTTTCTTGAATCCAGATTTGTTGCCGGCAAGTCCTGCGGCGAAGAATAAATTTTTTATCATTTTGCTCAAACGTTTGAGCTAATTATTTTTAAAATATAACAAACAGATTAGTTTGCCATGAAACGAATTTTCTTTTCTACTTTCTTTTTATTGTTTATTGTTAATTCGCAGGCGCAACTAAGCGTTCATTACAATCCCTTAGTGCAGCCAACGAATGCCATGCAGTATTTTAAACCGGTTGGCAACAACTTGTTTGTAGGCGATTGCATTCCGTTTTATCATGACGGCACTTATTATTTGTATTGGTTATTAGATTCGGCTCATCATCATGCGCTTAACGGGTTGGGCGGTCATCAATGGGCATTAAGTACTACTAAAGACTTAAAGACATGGACAAATTATCCCATTGTTTTAGGCATTGATGAAGACTGGGAAAAGTCTATCTGTACAGGTTCAGTTGTATTTGCCAACAATAAATATTATGCTTTTTATGCTACCCGTCTCGTCAATGATGGCAAGGTGAACGAGCAGTTGAGTTATGCTATCAGTGACGATGGCATTCATTTTATAAAACAAAAACCCAATCCCTTCTATACCTCAGCGCCAGGATATAGTAAGCGTAATTTCAGAGATCCGAAAGTAAGCGTGGACAGCAAAGGCGTATTTCATCTGTTTGTATCTAGTAATGAAGACAGCGCCATGATGAGGCGTTTTGATGGCGCTTTGGTTCATCTTACATCAAAAGATCTTAAAACTTGGACAGTACAAAAGCCTGTACTTACGGGACAGCCATCTACGCCTGAATGTCCTGATTATTTCAAATGGAATGATTGGTATTATTTAATTTATAGTAACGGCAGTAAAACCTTTTACGTAAAATCCAAGAACCCTTACGGACCTTGGGAAGAACCCAGATATCAGGCATTGAATGAAGACTGGTCAAACGTTGTAAAGACAGCGCAGTTTGGTGATAATAGAAGAATTGCTGCAGCCTGGATACCCAGCCGGCGCGACAATACAGATGGCAATGGCGAAGTCTTTGGTGGGAATACTGTGTTTAGAGAAGTACTACAAAATAGTGATGGAACTTTCGATACAAATTTTCCTCCAGAGATTGTACCAAAGATAACAAAAGCAATTTCTTTGGATGTTATAACCGATTCATTAACCCAAAAAAAAGATAACAGCAATCTGACAATTACAGCATGGGATGGCATTGGTGCGGCAAAGTATATGAACTTGCCTAAGAACTGCAGGATTACACTTACTGTTAAACCTAAATCAATTAATGATAGTTACGGCTTACTCTTAAAGGCAGATGAGAAAGGTGAAAATGGATATGATTTGCGTTTATCTGCCAACGAGCACAAAGCAAGCTTAGCCAATACATCAATATCAGGTGTATCCGGTTTGGATAAGCCTGTACAAATAGACATCATTATGAAAGATGATATAATTGATGTTTGTATTGATAACAGGCGTTGTCTTGTTAATCGGTTGATTGAACAGAAGGGAAATAATTTATGGCTTTATATTAAGCACGGAAGCGCTGACTTTAAATCAGTTACTATCTCTGAAATTGAAACTGATAGCGCGCCGACGATATTAAAATGAACATGAAATTAAAAAACAGTTGTAAATCATATTAGGAACAAAGCATGGTTTCTGAAATATGAATTCGACAAACTCTGCTCAATTATCATTATTAATCTAACACAACTTGCTATATGAATACACAGTTATTACTAACAAAACAAACTACCGGCTTTCACTTTCCGTTTCTCATCAGACCGAAAACGCTTTTAACTATTGCTGTCCTTCTGTTCATAAACATAGTTGGCCTAAAAGCTCAGTTTCTAAGCGATTTATACAAACCAAAAGGTGGCCTGACAGTAAATTCGATTCAATACACAAACGTAGTGATAGAACCGGGAAAGGAAATGGAGCTGGCTAATTTTACAGGAGCTGGTTTAATCAATTACTTCTACATCACTGATGATAGTCGCGGGAATTTTTACAATGGACTTGTGCTAAAAATGTATTGGGATGGAAGCAAAGAGCCGAGCGTAAACGTACCATTGTCCGACTTTTTTGGTGCTATCAACGGAAGAACGATTGACTACGAATCTGCTGTGATGCAGATCAATCACCTGTGCTATATGTCTTATGTGCCAATGCCCTTTGGCAACGGCGCGCGGGTAGTATTGGCAAACGATGGGGATTCTGTTTACAAGAGATTAGTTGCATATAATATCGATTGTTTGAAAGATGAATCATTTAAGAACAACGATATGCGCTTTCATTGTCACTGGGCAAGAACAAATCCGACAACGGGAAAGCATGAACTCCTAAATATTAAAGGTGACGGTCATTACATCGGCAACTTTCTTCAGGTTACCAGCAAGAGCAAAAAATACTGGGGCGAAGGGGATACGGACTTCCTGATTGATGGAACTCTGGTAAAACATACACCAGGCACAGAGGACGAGTATGGTGCATGTTGGGAATTTGGTCATAAATACTCTTATATATACAGCGGATATATCGAAAACACGAACGGTGAAAACAGAATGTATCGCTGGTATCTCGCGAATCCTATTGTATTTAAAAAGGCACTCAGTGTTACTATCCAAAACGAATATGTAAAGCCTGGTTCTACTTATGATCCTTCCAAACAGCAGGAAGCATCTGATGATTACAGAAGTATCGTGTTCTGGTATCAGCGTGGTGCGCATTCTGTTTCGTTACAGCTATATGGAGAACGTACTGCCTCTTCCAAAGCTGTTGAGTATTGATTTGTCGGCGACTTGTTACGATAGTGCACAAGACAAGCCCGTAAGAACATAAGAAAAAGGGATACGTAGTTTATAAAACGATTGCTATGTTATTTAAATTGAAAAAACTTTCAATCACTTCTGCCGGGTATGCTGATATTTTTTCGCATACACATGTAGGGGTTATGAATCGCAGAATTATGTGTATAGGTATTGTCAACAAAGCACCTCCTTAGAAATTTCGGTACCTGCTAATTATTAATAGAGATTTCGTTCAATAGAATATTGTAAGAATTAAAAAAAATCAGACTTATGAGATTCATTATTACCATACTGATGCTTTTACTTTTGACGTCAGTATTTGCGCAACAAAAGAAAATTTCTGGAACTGTATTAAGCAAAACAACAGGCGAGCCTTTAATTGGCGTATCCGTTAAAAACAATACTCTAACCGTTCTGACCGATTTAAATGGCAAATTTTCCATTACAGCTTCTCCCGGAGAAACAATCACCCTAAGCTATGTTGGAATGAATGATTTGAGTGTAAAAATCACAAACGAATCACAAGACCTGAACTTAACCATGGAAGAAGGGAATGCAACTTTAAATCAGATAGTAGTTGTTGGTTATACTTCGCAAAGAAAACAGGATTTAACCGGTTCGGTTGCTGTTGTAGAATTAACACCAGCTGTAAAAAATAATACATCCGGCAACACTGCACAAGCCTTACAGGGCAGGGTTGCTGGTTTGTACATTGAAAAAGATGGTTCACCGAATGGCGCCACGAGCCGTATTCTGATCCGTGGTGCAAACACATTAGGCAACAACGATCCATTGTATGTAATAGATGGCATTCCTACCACACGGCCTGAAGTATTTCAAAATTTGAATCCGGCAACGATTGCTTCCGTGCAGGTTTTGAAGGATGCTTCTGCCTCTTCGATATATGGTTCACGCGCTTCTAATGGTGTTATTATCGTAACTACAAAAAATGGTGGCAACACAAACAATAAAGTAGATTTTCAATTTAACAGCAGCCTTTCAGCCCAATCTGAAAAATCAATGCGATTTAAAATGCTGAACTCTGTGGATAGAGGCAAGGCTCTGTGGCAGGCTTCTGTTAATGACAGGCAAGATCCCGCAGCAGGGTATGGGGAAATTTATGACTTTGACTGGAATCAGGATTTCGATAATCCTGTTTTAAACGGTGTTACTGTAAAACCTTTTGTTGGCGGGGACCCTAATACACCGGCCGGCAATACAGACTGGCAAGACGTACTTTATAAAACGGGTCTTGTTACAAACAACACGTTAGCGGCTTCTGTCGGTAGTAAAAATTCGTCTTTAGCCGTTAGTTTAGGATACTTTAAGAATACGGGAATGATACGATATACCGACTACGAGCGGATGAGTGGAAGCATCAACGCACTTACCCGTGCTTTTGATGGCAAGGCCACATTTGGCGTGAATTTAAACATTGCAAATTCAAATGAAACATTAACAGCAACCGATCTTGGATTCTCTCCTACAACTACTTTAGCTGTAACGCTGGCTCCTACCATTCCTGTTTTTCAAAAAGACGGAGTAACATATGCCGGCGAGCTGGGTGCAGGCTATTCCGACAGAAATAACCCTTTGAATATGCAGTATCTGTCCAGATGGAACAATGCAAACCGGTTGAGCACATTCGGGAATGTATTCGTTGAAGTTCAACCAGTCAAGAATTTATACTTTAGGTCAAACCTGGGTGCAGATGATGCCCGGTATTTGAACAAAGTGATCTCGCCTACTTTTACGGAAGGAGCCCTGAGCCGGACTACCAATAGCTTGGTGTATGATCAGAACCATTATTTAAGTCTCACTTTTTCCAACACGTTACGGTATAATTTCAACTTAAATGACAACAACCGGTTTAATGTCCTTGTAGGTACAGAATATATTAAAACAGACCTTGACTATCAAACTACAACAAAACAAGGATTTTCAATACAGACAGAAGATTACTTTACATTAAACGCAGCTTCAGGTAACACGGCGGTATCTGGTAGTACAACCGGCAATCGGCTGTTCTCGCAGTTCGGTCGTTTAGATTATAATTTCTCCGATAAATATCTCGCTGCGGTAACAGTTCGTCGCGATGGTTCGTCTCGTTTCGGTACCAATAACCAGTATGGTATTTTTCCTGCTGCTTCATTAGGTTGGAAAATAGATAAAGAAAACTTCATGCAGAACAGTATTTTTTCAGAGCTAAAACTTCGACTTGGTGTGGGACGTGTTGGTAATCAGCAAATCGGTGATATTTCCCGATTTGCCTTGTATGAATCAAGATACGGATTCAATGAAAGCCAGGTTACACCAAACTTTTGGGGGCCTTACAGAAACATTGGCACCGCATATTCATTAAACGGCGCTAACACTGGTACACTACCCTCTGGTTTTGTTCAAATACAGGCAGGCAATCCAGATCTTAAATGGGAAAGTACAAAAGAAATCAATGCAGGTTTGGATTTTTCCCTTCTTAAAAATTTAATCTATGGATCGTTCGATTATTTCTCCCGTAAAACAACCGGCATCTTAATCACGCCACCCGTTGCTTCTGCGTTGGGTGAAGGGCAATCAAAACCTGTAAATGGTGCTTCGAAAAGTAATAAAGGCTGGGAATTGGTAATCGGTTATCAGGGAGAAAAAAGAGAAAACTTCAAATATGAGATAAAGGCAAATTTTGCTCATTTCAGAGATAGAATTACAAAGCTGCCAGAGGAAGTGCGCCCGGCATATCCTGGTAACCTTGTTAACACAATTATCGGTCATTCTCAATTTGATATTTTTGGTTTTAAAACGGATGGACTTTTTCAGTCGCAGGAAGAAGTAAATAAGGCTCCTACTCAAATAGGTGCTGGTCCGGGAAGAATCCGTTATGTTGATATTAATAACGACGGCAAAATTGATGACCTTGACCGAACTTGGATTGGAACCACACTTCCAGCCTTAGAATATGGATTACGTATTGATCTCACATACAAGGATTTTGATTTGTCCATTTTCGGTTCTGGTGTAACCGGCAGAGAAGGATTTGACGTTTACAGCGTTTTCAATAATTTGATGAGAAGCCGTGAAAACGTAGGACCTGGTGTGTTTAAAGGCTGGACTCCCCAAAACACGAATACCCATACACCGGCTTTGACGCTAACAGATAATAACAATGAAGGTCGAACTTCGGACTATTTTATTGTCAGAACTTCTTATTTCAAAATGCGCAACATGCAGTTGGGATATAGCATAACGCCAAAGTCTGTTTTTTCGAGGATCCGATTCTTTCTGATGGCGGAAAACCTGTTCTGGTTTAAAAGCAAAAGCTACGAGAGTCCCGATCCTGAAAGAATTGATATCAATCCTGTTCCTATACCGAAGACATATACATTCGGTCTCAATGCTTCATTTTAATGAATTAAAAAAACGAATTGAAAATGAAAGACAAATTTATAATTGCATTTCTCGCAACAGGATTAATACTATTGGGTTCCTGTAAAAAAGCGTTAGATTATACGCCTGCCGGTGTACTGTCATCTTCAGATCTGACCTCGCCCACAGCCGCTGAGGGATTGGTAACGGCAGCGTATGCGGCTATCGGAAATGGTGATCCGGTCGGGCCTATTTTCTCTAAATGGGTTTATGGCAGTGTTCGTTCAGATGATACTTATAAAGGAGGTGGAGGTACTGGCGATCAGACCAACGTTGATCAGATGGAACATTACAATACAGTTACGCCGACAATAGGGGATTATATATCGCGCACCTGGACCAATTATTATAAATCGATATCAAGGGCAGACGTAGCCATACGTGCAGTAAATGCATTTGCCGATGCAGATTTCCTTAACAAGCAAGTCCGGTTAGGCGAACTGCGCTTTTTAAGAGGGCATAGTTATTTCTCTATGAAACAATTGTATAACAACATTCCTATTTTCGATGAAACGGCAACGAACGAAGACATTCTCAAAACGTCAAATGACTTAAGCAATGAAGATGCTTGGAATAAAATTGCTGATGATTTTCAGTTTGCTGTTGACAACCTGCCGGAAACACAACCGGAGCTGGGGCGGGCCAATAAGTATGCTGCCGAAGCTTACCTCGCAAGGCTTCGCTTGTATCAAGCTTATGAGCAGGATGATAAACATCAGGTAACCAAAATTAATCCAGCCAGATTACAGGAAGTAGTTACGCTTTTGCAGGATATTATTTCATCAGGAAAATATTCGCTTAGCCCGGACATCGGTGATAATTTTTTGCCTGAAACAGAGAACGGTCCCGAATCCATTTTTGCCATCCAGTTTACTATTAATGATGGCACCACGAGCGGCAGATTGGATTATGAAGAAGGCGTTACTTACCCGCACGGAGCGCCACAATACGGATGTTGCGGCTTTCATCAGCCTAGCCAAAATATGGTGAATGCATTTACGACAGATGCAAACGGATTACCCAATTTTACTACTTTTAATAACTCGATTGCTGATTTGAACAATCAAACTTTCGATGTTCGTATTGATCATACGGTAGGTATTGATGGTCATCCTTACAAATACAATCCTGCCTTGCCGTTTAGCAACAGCTGGATCCGGGATCCAGGTGTCTATGGCAACTTTCATAGCATGCGTACGCAGTTGTTAGCCACAAGTTCCTCTTACTATAAGTTAGGACCCTTCATGGGCACTGCAAAGAATGTTGATGTTATCAGGTATGACGATGTTCTACTAATGCAGGCCGAAGCTTATATCGAATTGGGGCAGCAGGATTTAGCCCGTCCTTTAATCAATCAAATTAGGATAAGAGCTGCGTCAAGCACCGAACGGTTAAAGAAGCTGGATGGAACGTTTCCTACCAAGTACAATGTAAAAGAATATCCAACTACCAACTGGACACAAGCTTATGCGCGCCAGGCGTTGCAATGGGAAAGACGCTTAGAGTTTGCAACTGAAGGTTCGCGTTTTTTTGATTTGGTTAGATGGGGAATTGCAGAGCCGACTTTGAATGCTTATATAGAAGTTGAAAAAGCAAGGAGAACGTTTTTGTCAACGGCTCATTTTACAGCAGGTAGGGATGAGTACCTGCCAATACCACAATCAGAAATCACTTTTACAAATGGTTTATACAAGCAAAATCCTGGTTATTAACTATTAATTATTGACAAGCAGATAGTGATTCAAAAATGAAGGAAGGTTTCTATCTTCTTTTTCATTCAAGGTTCAATAAAACACAGACAATGAATCCAAGAAGAATTATTCTAACTTAGAATGCCATTATCTTGAATAGATATCAAATGCATATAAATAAAAGAGTATGGTTTTTTATCAATAATTTTTTTCTGTCCTCAGTATCGTTTGCACAAACTGATACAATACCAACTCTGCAATGGCGCCAGGTTTATCATTTTTCGCCGGTTAAAAACTGGACCAACAACTGAATGAATGCATTAACGACAAATAAAATTTCTACAAAATGATAACTTTTGCAAAAAAGGGAAACTTGCCAATAGACCAAGCAACGATAAATAAGAAACTAAAACCTAATGTTTTACTCATAGCAGTCATAGCTGCTACCGGCGGGCTTTTGTTTGGTTTTGATACCGGTGTCATATCAGGCGCCTTGCCTTTCCTGAAAGAATACTGGCAGCTAAATGATGACAGCGTTGAATGGATCACTACGACCGTGTTAATTGGAGCAGTCGTAGGTGCCGTTAGCAGCGGGAAATTATCCGATTATCTGGGCAGAAAAAAAATGATTATTGTTAATGCCATCATCTTTACAATTGGTGCTGCCGGATGTACGTACGCAAACAGTATCGGGCTGTTAATCGTTATGCGAATTATCATCGGAATTGCCATAGGTATTACCTCTTATTTAGTGCCCATGTATATAGCGGAAATATCGCCGGCAAGGCACCGCGGCTCGTTGGTCACATTGAATCAACTAATGATAACCATTGGCATTTTAGTGTCATATATTACGGATTACTGGTTAAGCAACGACAATAATCTGGAGTCATGGCGATGGATGTTTTTGGTTGGTTTATTTCCGGCGATTGTGTTGCTGATTGGTATGTTTTTCCTGCCGGAAACACCCCGTTGGCTGATTAGTAAAAACCGTTGGGAAGAAGGCAAAAAAGTATTGATAAAAGTAGAAGATGCAGATTTGGTTGATTCAACGCTTGCTGATCTACGGCGAGATGTGCAACTGAGTTCGCAAAATAGAGTCAGTATTAAAGATGTATTCCAACCCTGGCTGCGACCGGCATTGATTATTACAGTTGGCATTTTCTTTTTCCAGCAGTTTTCCGGTGTGAATACCATTATTTATTATTCGCCTATCATCTTTCAAATGGCAGGGATTGTAAGCAATACAGCATCTATTGTTCCTGCTATTATTATCGGAAGCGTAAATGTTGTCGCCTGTTTTGTATCGGTTGTTTTGCTTGATCGTGTTGGCAGACGAAAACTATACATGATTGGCATCTGGGGTATGATTCCGTCTTTATCTTTATTGGGTGCTTGTTTTTATTTTAAAGAGGCGCTTGGTGCCAGCCTTCCTTTTTTTGCCGTGGCAAGTATCGTATGTTTTATCATCTTTATTGCCATTAGCTTAGCACCACTTGGATGGCTGCTCATATCTGAAGTATTTCCCTTGTCTGTAAGAGGTATTGGTATGAGCATTGGCTCTTTAGCACATTGGGGTTTCAATGCCATTATTGCGTTTACTTTTTTAAAACTGGTTAATTCTATCGGTGTGGCAGCCACTTTCTGGTTATATGCAGGTGTTTGTTTATTAGGTATGCTTTGGGGGCTATATTACATTCCCGAAACCAAGGGAAAATCGTTGGAGCAAATAGAAGAACATTGGCGTAACGGAGGAAATCCCCGATCTCTGTAATGATTGTGTTGCGGGAAGATGAACCAAATAATCATTCTGTCCAAATCATTACTTTTATAGACAGTAAACCTAAATTAATTTTTATGTTATTAGGATTTGATATCGGTGGCACCAAATGTGCGATTGTCTTGGGAGAACAGGTAAACGACAATCTTTCTATATATACCAAATGGGTACTTCCAACGAACAAACCGCCCTACGAAATGATCGAACTTCTGTTTTCTGAAGCAGAAGAGTTATTAGCACAAGAACAATTAAATATTGATCAGATCGAAGGCATCGGCATTAGCTGTGGCGGGCCGCTGAACAGCAGAGAAGGCATCATAATTGCGCCACCCAATCTCCCTGGCTGGATTAATATTCCCATTGTATCACTGGCAGAGAAACGGTTTAGAGTGAAAGCCTTTCTGCAAAATGATGCCAATGCCTGTGCAGTTGCCGAATGGAAATACGGTTCCGGTAAAGGTTATGCGAACCTTATTTTTTTAACCTTTGGCACAGGCATGGGCGCAGGTTTGATTCTGAACAATCAACTCTATTCCGGTACTCACGATTTAGCAGGTGAAGTCGGGCATCTACGCTTGTCAGAAACAGGTCCGGTTGGTTTCGGAAAAGCCGGTTCTTTTGAGGGCTGGTGTAGTGGTGGAGGAATAGCGCAGATAGCTCAGATGAAAGTACGGGAGAAAATTCAGGTTGGTGAAAAAGTATCCTTTTGTGCTGGCCTTGATGAACTGCCTTACCTGACTGCAAAGAAAGTGGCTGAAGCCGCGTATGCAGGTGATGAGTTGGCGAAAGACATTTATAAAATCTGCGGTTTCTATCTCGGAAGAGGTTTGTCTTTATTGGTTGATATTTTGAATCCGCAACTGATCATTCTGGGAAGCATATTCGGCAGAACCCAGGATTTATTGATGCCTTATATGAACGAAATAATACAAGAGGAAGCTATTGCCGATTCATACAAAGGTTGTCGGATTGTGTCCGCCGGATTAAAGGAACACATCGGTGACATGGCGGCTCTTTCTCTGGCTGTTATTGCCTCTATGGATAAAATGACTAAGGAAAGTGTTTTAGAAACTAATACATAGATAAACATCTGCAAAGGCTTAAAGTGAACTTGTTTTGAGTGATAATTAGACAAGCAGTAACGACTTGCTATTTCTATAGCGAGTCTGTTATTTTATAATGAGTGCTATTTAGAATGGCAAATGAAATTTGAGTTTTACGGAATGGAAGTCAATTAGTCATTCATTAAACAGAAGTTATGAGAAAGAAGGTAATATACGTTTTCGCGTGCTGACTATTTTCAGGACTACATTTTTTTGTCCAAACTCAAAGTTTTCAATTTTGAGTTGCTGGTACGTTCTTTAAACCGTAAAGGGCTGGAACAATTATCATTCACCCATGAGAAAGTAATACTATTTATATTTCATAAATAGTCTAATTATATTTATCTTTGCTGTATGGCAAAGGCAAAAACAATTACGGTAAACGAAACAGCTCAGCAACTCAAACAACTGCTCAAACAGCAAAGCAAACCAACCATGCGCAGTCGTATCATCCTGCTGCAGGAAATAAAAAAAGCGGCTGCCCCCTTATCCAAAAATGAGTTGGCTGAATTGGTCGGCGTTAATCATAACAGCATACAAAAATGGCGTAATCTCTATAGTACAGGCGGCATGAAAGCTTTACTTCAAAATAAACAAGGCGGAAAGAGAAGAGAAGTAATTGATGCTGCCGCACATGCCGCCATTGAAAAAAGACTGAAAAGCCCTGCGGATGCTTTTGTAAGCTTTGAAGAACTGCGCCGCTGGGTAGATAAGCATTTTATAGCGGGTATTAAATATGTAACGCTGAATGCGTATGTAAAAAAACATTTTGGCGCCAAACTCAAATCAGCCCGCAAAAGCCATATACAAAAAGACATGGCAGCCGTAGATAACTTTAAAAAAAACTAAAAGATTTTTTTGCAAGCCTGCTGCAAAATAAAAAAGCTGCTTATAGTTCCTTTGATTTATACTTTGAAGATGAAAGCCGTTTTGGATTGTTTACCCGCAATGGCAAAGCGCTCACAGCAAAAGGTATTCAGCCGGTTTGCCCTTATCTGCACAAATTTGAAAACCTTTACCTGTTCGGCGCTTTCTCACCCGTTACAGGCAACAACCTGCTGCTGGAAATGCCTTATTGCAATACAGAAACGTTCCAGATATTCATCAATCATCTCTCCCAACTTAACAAAGAAGTTTTTAAAATAGTAGTGCTGGATAACGGTGCTTTTCACAAAGCAAAAAGATTACTGATACCAGATAATATTGGGTTACTGTTTTTACCATCCTACAGCCCTGAACTAAATCCGGCTGAACAAATCTGGCGTATGCTTAAAAAAACAATCTGCAATAAAGTATTTAAAACCCTGGATACTTTGTCAGAACATCTTGGTTCGGTTATCCGGGAAACGATTACCAATGATACAGTAAAGTCTATCACAGGGTATCAACTTTATTTATCCAATTATCAGACTATTTATGATTTATAAACCGTATAACTGATTCGTTTCCCATCATCGTGGCAGGCAAAAGCAGAAGTTCTTCGGCTAAAGTAGCTTCTGAGCTTTGCAGCAAAGGATATTGCTCTTCAAAAGACATGTATTACTACGGTTTAAAACTGCATGTTTGCAGTATTGTCCGTCCTTCAAAAATGCCAATGCCGCAAAGCAGTTGGATAAGTGGCGTAGCAGAAAATGATCTCTCGGAAGCGCGTCCTTTATTTGACGAACTATTCGACAGCAAGGTGTATTCCGATAAGATTTATAATGACCGATCATTAAACATCCACATGCAGCAAAAACAAAACAGCGTGATGCGTATCCCTGTAAAAAAGAAAAAGGCAGCTAATAGCAGATGCTGCTGCTGATACTGATTTTTACTTAGCCAGCCAGGTAAGACAGCCAGTCGAATCTTTATTTAATTGGTTCATTGAAAAAACACAAATCCGGTTTGCGCAAAGAGAGTGTGAAATCAAAATGGATTAAGGGTGTATGTCTGGGGCAAATCCGCTGCCGCTTTATTCATGTTGACTTGCATCGTCAACCCTTGATTAGCATTATTAGTCATCAATCAGTAAATCTTGTTACATTTTAAGAAATGTTCATAAGATAATAAGGTAAAGATGCTTTATGAAGTTCTTTTTCATTAAAGTTTAAATAACGATAGAAGACATCATTATGTAACAGATCAGGATAAAAGACATCATCATGCAACAGATCGGTTTGATAATAAGCTAACCACTTTTTTATCCGTATTTTCTATCATCTCAAATTATAAATCATGGTAAATCTTGTACAATGAAAAATGATTTTTGTAAAAATCGAATGCGCTATTGGCTGCCCGCTTTTTTTTCATTTGCGGTTTCCGCTGGCACACAGGCGCTATATGTATGATATGGTGATTCCGGTGGCAGATGAACCAAAACATGTTATCAACGATAAAGTGAAGGATGCTTTCACACCGGTTGCGTTCCGCAATCAAAAGCTGGAAGGATATCTGGGTGAGCGTTTTGACAAGAACCTGGAAGAAAGACTTTTGAAAATAGATGAGGATGGAATTATGGCTGGCTACTTACACCGGCCGGGCAGCCATCTCTGGATTGGCGAACATATAGGCATGGCGGCAACGTCAGTGCTCGATCCTATGGTGATGCTATACAAATACACGGGTGAAAAAAAGGCAGAGTCATCAAATGTATGATGAGTGCTGATTACGTTTAGAGACAGCGAGTGTGATGATAGCATAGAGATAAACGAGTTTTTTAAGAAGCAGGTAGTGCGTCGGTTGAGCCGCCAGATTCTGACTCTTAACCAAGTGTTGATACCTTCAATGGCTTTCCTAAATAGCTTTTCAATCAGGTGTTGATAGTAAGGAAGCACTTCGGCAAAAGATTTCCAGATATTTAGAACATTCGATTTTTAGGTTGGGTCAATCATATTACTATAGTTAACAGACCATGAACAAAGAACCGTTGTCATGATCAAAAAGGGTGCAGAGCAATGATGTGAAGATTTGATAACTGAGAACAAAGATATTTTTCAATCGGCTCCAGAAACGAACGGGCATTGCAATTGGAAAAACGGAACTATATGATCCTAAAACTAAAACCGCACATGTTGTAAGATGGTTTTTTGTAGCTCTTTATTTTCCACGTTATTTTATACTATTAAACACAGCTTCGTTTACTTTTACGGGGTACTTTTTCTTTATTTCTGCAATCCATTTATCTTCCATCACCTGTTGATAATCGTTGATTATCATACCACGCGCATCTTCAAAACTTCGTGGCTCGGGCAGCTTATCAATTTTGGTTATGTAAACAAAAGAATACATGTCATTCCCGGTTTGTTGTACCGATTCGGCGAAAGCTTTTGCCGTCATGTTAGTGGTATCTTTTACGGGCAACTGATTATTCTCAAAGCGGCTGCTATCGGCTTGCACAAGGCTTCCGTAAGAGTCGGCAATGCTGCGCCAATTAGCAGGGGTTGCCATTATTTTTTTTTCGATTTCACCGGCAATCTTTTTGTTATCGGCGGTTACAATAATGGCATCGGCACCCGGCGCCCAATTATAATTTTGCTTGTGTGTATTGTAATATTTCAACATGCCAGATGTATCAGCAGAAGCTTTACTCCATACATGCTTGTCCATGGCGGCAAACAACAGATTGGCGTCATTAAACTCCTGCAACTGGTCTGTCAGTTCGGGATGAAAATCCCCAATGTGTTGCCTGTAATAATCGGTTACACAATAGCTGATAAATTCTGACATGAGCCGTTCATAATCAGGCTTTGCATTACTTTCCTGTGTCATCATTTGCACATATCTTATCCAGTCTTCAACCAATATTTTCTTCTTCGTAAACGAAAATAAAACAGTGTTGTAGCTGATTGTTTTAACGCGTAAAGAAGCATTTTCTTCTGCCATTGCAGAATCGGTAAATTGCCACAATTCGCTTTTGCTATACACAGCAGGCTTATAGCCTGCCGCCATCTTCCATTTACTTGACAGGTGCTGCTTTGCTACGGTAAGCCTGTCATCGGCTGACACTTTTTCCTGCATCAAAGCATTCACGGCAATATCGCCGGTATCAGGGAAAGCTTTTTGTTTTTCAACCAGTTTAATAATATTAAATCCATAAGCTGTTTCAAAAGGTTTTGCAACGTCGCCTTCCTTTTGCAGGGCAAAAACTTCACGCTCAAAATCAGGACTGTATTCACCCACGCTTACTTCTATGATATTACGGCCATCAGCTTTTTTTGTTCCGTACAATGCCTGCATATCAGCGAAAGAAGCACCGTTTTGTATCAACTGATAAACAGAATCGGCGAACGTTTTTACGGACTTCTTTTCTTTATCAGAAGCGCCGGGCGAAGTGGCAAATAATATATGTTGAACTTTGCGGATGCCCATAGCAGGCCGCTCGCTGGTCTCTTTAAAAATATGATACCCGATTCTGCTTTTGAAAGGCTTTGCATACCCGCCGGGATGCAATGCATAAACAAGATTTTCGGCTTCGTAAGGCAACGTAAATACAGTTATAAAACCGATGTTTCCTTTCGCATTTCCGGATATAGAATCCTGTGCAAACTGCGTTACCACATCATCAAAAGATTTCCCTTTTTTTAATAAATTATATGCCTCGTTTATTTTAGCTAAAACAGTTGCGGTATCGCCTTTTTTTGCCACCGGAATAAATATCTGCGCCAACTGAATGTCTTTACGGCTTCGTATAAAAGCTTCGCGCACCAGGCTGTTGATGTTCGCTTCATTGTTAATTGCTGTCTCAGCCAATTGTTTTTTAAAGTTGTCTGCCTCGCTTTTGTATTCATCCGTTTCATTTAGCTTTTCATTATAAGCGGCCTGCACTTTCAGCTTGTATCTGATATACAGATCGAGATAGCTTCGCAACAATTTCTCTCTGCCGGCAGTATCGGCAGACGGGTTTTTATCGAACGCTTTTACAAATTCAGTTTTGCTTACCGCTTTGCTTCCGTAAGTAAACAGTGTTTGCGTATAAGCATTGATAAAGGCAATAATAAACAAAGCGGGCAGAATAATTTTTTTCATGAGTCAGTTGTCAGCCTTCAACAATTAGCTTTCAGCTATTTTTTACTTGATACCTAATACTTACTACAATTTATTTCACTTCCGGCTTTGCCTGATGATTCATCACTTCGTCAAACTGAAGCAGGCTGAGACCTTTGGCAATAATGTGTTTGTCTTTGTCAAGCAGATACATAGTAGGCGTTTGAAACACATCATACAACTGACGATAATTGGCGCGGTTGGCGGTTTCATCCGCCGTCTTCGCTTCTTTTGTTTGATATACATTCGTCCAATCGGTGAAATGATGTTCGTTTACAAATTCCTTCCACGCATCTACCGCTGCATCCGAAGTATTTACGGCAAATACTTTCACGCCTTCTTTTTTCCATTTGGCTTTGTAAATACTGTCCACACGCGGCACTTCCGTTTTGCAATGACTGCAGTTGGGATCCCAAAAAATTACAAAGGTAAACGGCGCTTTTTCGTTGTATAATGAGCGGGTTTTACCAAGCGTATCAGTCAGGTCGAGCACGGGCGCAGGCTCGCCAATCTGGTTTGCCATCAGGCTGTATGCGCGGTTAAAAATATATTTGCGCTGATCGGGTTTCAGCCATGCGGTATCGCCTTTTGAAAAATAATTTTCAAACAAAAACAGGAACACTTTGTCCTGCCCCATAATTTCGGGGTTGATGTATTTATCCGTAAATTTTCCCAGCAAATACTGAAACATATCTTTATTGGTGCGCGACGACAGCAGCATATAATTTACTTCTTCGCTGATGCTGTCCGGCTGTGGCGATACATAATATTTGAAGTAATCATCCAATTTCGGATCGAAGAAAGGCGTATGCAGCAAACGGCTGTCGCCAAATGGCACATCATCCCAGAAATGATCTTTTACATAGTAAAATGCGTCCGGACTGTTTGGCTTTATGTTATCCGGCACATCGGGACGTTTTACCGACTTAAAAAAAAGCGCCAACATAGAAGCTGAATCACGCGAAATGATATTTTGGCGATACGCGTTCAACTCATTGTCCTGCACCTGCAAATCAGCATTAATTTTAGCGGAATCGGCTTTGGTTTTTGCACTTTGCAGCGATACTTTTAAAGAAGTAATGGCTGGCACATGCTGCGATAAAAATTTGGTATAATTCTGAAACGCCGTATTGTCTTCCGAGCCAGTGAATACAACATTTTCCACATGCGACGTATCGGCTTTTAGTGAGAAATGTTGCGCATCATCCATCAATATTTCAAACAAAATACTCTTCTGCGGACTTACTAAAAAATAGATGCCTTTGTCTAATTTTTTATCTCCTTTAAAAACAGCCGTTCCGCTGGCGTCTGTTACTGCAGAATCGGCTAACGTTTTGTATTTGCCGTAATATGAGCCGAGATACAATTGTGTGTTTGCAAAAGGCAGCACGGTAGCGGTAATCTGATAGCCGGCTGTATCTGTGGTTTTGGTATTTTGTGCAAAAGAGCTTACAAATAATAAAGAAGAACCCATCAATCCGTAAAGAAATCGCTTCATCAGGAATACATTTTTAAAGACGTAAAAATATTATAATTGATAGTTGCAGTTATTAAGATAAATTTAAAAACGGGTTTTTGGGAAAACTTAGTATGAAAACAAAGACCTTTAAGACAATGATAGTCATATCAAATATTTGATGGCCGCTTTTTGAAATTTCTGCAATCATATATTTAGCAACACTACGAATACAATTAATATTTCATGCAAATGATACGCGCCGCCAAAAAATTTTATACGCAGGAAGAGTGCCTGGCTTTTGAAAGACAATCATCGGAGAAGCATGAAAATTATCAGGGAGAAATATTCAATAAGGCTGGCGCAGGTTTCAGTCATAATAAGCTGCAGAAAAATTTTATAATCGAAGTCGGCAGTTTTTTAAAAGGGAAATCATGCGACGTGTATGGAAGTGATTTGAAAATTCATATTCCGGTAAATACGTTATATACATATCCCGATGCCGCTATTGTTTGCGCTGAACCTGAATCGTTTGATGATGAAAACGATATTGCTTTAAATCCGGTTGTTATTGCAGAAATATTATCAAAGTCAACGCAATCGTATGACAGAGGCGATAAGTTTATGTTATATCGTTCCATCGAAACATTGCAGGAATACATACTTATTGATTTGCTATCTGTACAGTCGGAGCATTATACCAAACAGCAAAACGGAACCTGGATATTGAAAGAAATCAATTCGTTAACAGATTCTCTTGCCATCTCAACCATCGGTTATACGTTATCATTAACCGAATTGTACAATGGCGTAAGTTTTTAAATATTCTCATCCCGCTATTCACCATTCACAATCTTACCAAAACTTTTCACGTCTTTCAATGTCTGCTGGTTTACTTTTAACCGTTTCAAAAACGTGATAACGATGGCATTAGCAAAAATACTTTGGGCGGACGATGAAATAGAAAACCTGCAGTCGCAGCGGTTGTTTTTAGAAAGCAAAGGTTATGAAGTACAAACCTTTACCAACGGCTTCGATGCGGTGGATTACGTAAAAGACAATGCCGTGGATGTTGTGCTGTTAGACGAAAGCATGCCGGGCATTACAGGGCTTGAAACGTTGGCCCAAATAAAAGCGATCAACCCGATGGTTCCGGTAGTGATGATTACCAAAAATGAAACGGAAAACCTGATGGAAGAAGCCATCGGCAGCCAGATAACGGATTACCTGATAAAGCCCGTAAATCCAAACCAGGTGTTGCTTTCGTTAAAAAAAATATTAGACAACAGAAGACTTGTTGCCGAAAAAACAACACAGCAATATCAGCAGCAGTTTCGCAATCTTTTCATGGCGTTAAACAGCAATCCTGATTATAACGAATGGATGGATATTTATAAAAAACTTACTTATTGGGAACTGGAAATGGAGAAAAGCGACAGCCCCGAAATGCAGGAAGTCTTTCAGGCGCAGAAAAGCGAAGCCAACACGGAGTTTTTTAAGTTTATCTCTAAAAATTATGCTTCGTGGATAAATGGTAAGTCAAATGATGTTCCCGTTATGAGCCATACGCTTTTTGCCGAAAAAGTGCTGCCTGCCGTGGAGAAAGGCGTTCCCGTATTTTTTCTGATAATAGACAACCTTCGCTACGACCAGTGGAAAGCCATACAGCCTATTTTTTCTGAATATTTCAGGATTATTGAAGAAGATACATTCTATAGCATTTTGCCAACGGCAACCCAATATAGCCGCAATGCCATGCTTGCCGGAATGATGCCGTTAGACATCGAAAAAAAATACCCGGTGCAATGGAAAAACGATAATGAAGAAGGCGGCAAAAATTTATTTGAAGAAGAGTTTTTTAAAGGACAGTTGCATAGGTTTAGAAGAGACGATATTAAATGCAGCTATACAAAAGTGGTTCATTATAATGATGGTCAGCAACTGGTGAATAACATACACAACCTGTTGCAAAACGATCTGAATGTTATCATCTATAATTTTGTGGATATGATGAGCCACGCGCGAACGGAAATGGAAGTATTGAAAGAATTGGCCAGCGACGAAATCAGTTACCGCAGCATTACAAAAAGCTGGTTCGAGCATAGCGCATTGTACCAGGCGCTAAAGAAAATTGCGGATAAAAAAATTACGATTGTACTGGCTACCGATCATGGCAGCGTACGTGTAAAGACGCCTTATAAAGTAATCGGAGACAAGCAAACCACCACCAATCTTCGCTACAAGCATGGCAGAAATCTGAATTACGAACCTAAAGATGTGTTGGCGTTTCGCGATCCGCGTGAGGCTGGTTTACCGGTTCCAAATGTAAATTCGTCTTTTATTTTTGCAAAAGAAGACGGTTTTTTGTGTTACCCAAACAACTATAATTATTTTGTGAATTATTATCGCAACACGTTTCAACATGGTGGCGTAAGCCTCGAAGAAATGATTATTCCGGTAGTGAAGATGACAAGTAAATAGCTGGCAGGTATAAAGTATTAGGTATCAGGTTATTGAAAATGAGAATACAAGATTTAAAAAAGGGCGAAAAAATAAATCTATTTCTCACCCTTTTTTTGTAACACTTTTAATAATCATTGCTGATAGCTGACGACTGAAATCTGATAGACAAAAGCTGACGGCTATTTGCTTGCTAAGTTCGCCGCATCCCACCAGTCTTTAATGCTGCTGCATCCGGCGTAGCTTTTATCTATATTGATGTAGTAAGTTGGAATATGATCTTTAAACCACTTTTCCAATACCTTCATTTTTTTCTCTTCCAGCGCTTTTTGTGCAATCTTGTTATAATCGTCTTTCATATTCTCTACATGCGGTTCGGTGCGGCTTCTGTAATAAATGATGCGCACCGCCTGCATACCACGATCGTTGGTGTAAGCCACCGGATGAGAAATTTCGCCTGGCTTCATATTTTTCAGTTGTGTAACAAGGTCTTTATCAAGCTGGTCAATGGTTACACTGGTAGAACCATCCTGCGCCGTAACGGCACCGCCGGTAAATTTACTGTTATCATCATCACTGTATTTATTTACTGCCGTGCTGAAAGACATTTTATTGCTTGCGATATCGCTGCGAATGCTGTCCAGCCTGGTTTTTGCCATATCTGTTTCTGCAGTGGTTACGGGTGGAATAATTAAAATATGCCGTATAATGGCATCGTCGCCGGCACGGCTTACCATCTGTATAATGTGCAATCCGAATTTACTTTTAACAACCGGGGAAATCTGACCTTCTTTCAATCGCCATACCGCCGCCATAAAAGCCGGATCCCATTGCTTGTCGTTACGGTTTATGCTGTACTGTCCGCCATTGTCTTTACTGCCAGGGTCCTGCGAATAAATGCGCGCCAGCGCATCAAATTTTTTGCCTCCGCTTTCTACCTGATGCTTCAGATCAAGAAGTTGTGCGCTCACATATTCTTCCACGTCTTTGTTTGCCTTCGGCATAACCACAATCTGGCTTATTTCCAATTCGCTTTCATAATAAGGCAGGCTGTCTTTGGGTATGTTGTTAAAATAATTGGTTACTTCAGTTGGCGTCATTTTTACATTATCCAAAATCTTACTGCGCATCTGGTTCGCCATTTGTCGTTCCTTGAACGGCTCGCGGTTGTCTTCTTTAATCTGATAAATGGTTTTACCGGCTATTTCTTCGAGCGCTTCCTTGCTGCCATTCTGCTGAATAAAAAAACGAATCTGATTATCAAGAAGTGCATCTAAATCTTCGTCTGATACGGGCAGCGAATCTTTTTCTGCCTGCAACACCAGCGCCTTCTGAATCAGTTGTCCCTCTAAAAAAGCGCATTCCGGGTCAGGCGGAAGCTGCGCTTCCTGACCTTGTCTTTTATAATCGGCAATGGCATTGGCAATATCGCTTTGCAAAATAATTTTATCGCCAACCTGCGCAATAATTTTATCGGCAATTACTTTTTGTTGTTGCGCATTCGCCAACGAAACGGTTATGCAAAACAACAAACACACAAACAAAAATTTCTTCATAATAAATAAGTAGCATCAAAAATAGCCATTCAGTTTCAGCATCAATTTTACGGCATTGCTTTTAACAAAACATATAAGGCTGTGGGCTGTGAGTAGGGGCTATACTATTCCGCAGGTGGCTTTTCGCTTCCGTCTTTATGCTTATCAAAACAATAGGATAATATAAGGCAACGCTAAATCAGACACATCACTTCGCAGCCCGTTTGTATTTCAAAATCTCCGTTTACATTTACAGCTTAACAGCATTGCAATATGAACAAGTGCATTTTATTATTTATCGCTTTTGTTATATGTCATTTTACATCCGTCATCTCACAAGACGTTTGGACCGTTAAAGCCGATACCATCAACCCGTCCAATTATTACGGGGAAACCGTAGCCAACGGTATGATCGGCATTGTATCATCGCCCGATCCGTTTACGGTAAAAGATGTGGTGCTAAACGGCGCATTCGATTTGTATGGCAGAGGTCGTGTAAGCAACATACTTAAAACATTCAATTTTGTGAATATGTATCTTGATATAGACGGGCAACGAATCGAAAGCTTTAAGCAGGTTCAGCATGTGCAACAAGTATTAGACATGAAACATGCAAAGCTTACCACCACATTCGATTATGGCGATAAAGCTTCGGTTAGCTACACGTACTATTCGCTCCGGCATCTTCCTTATACCGCTTTGGTTGATGTAACCATTACGGCAAAAAAAAATATCGAAATCATTCCCGCTTCCGTGATGCAGGCGCCCGATATGCTGAAAGATGTGGAGAACTATTTCAACCAGATTGATCGCCCGCATGTAACCATTTCGTTGCTCACGTCAACCGCAAAAAGCCCCACCGGAAAGCTTTTTATGGCTGCCTCAAACAGTTTTTTGTTTGATGAAACGCATGGCAGCGAACCAGCTGTGATTCATGAAATGTGGGACAATAATATGCACTTATTAAAATTTAAAAAGAGCCTGAAAGCAGGAGAAATTTATCACTTCGCTATTGTTGGTTCTTCCATTACTTCTGCGCATAACGACGATCCTCTGAATGAAGCGGAACGTCTTACCATTTTTGCCACCCTGGAAGGAACCAAACGCTTATTGCAATTTCACAATCAGGCCTGGGACAGTCTTTGGAAAAGCGATATTGTAATTGATGGCGATGAGGAAACGCAGCGTGAAGTGCACAGTATGATTTATCATTTGTATTCCTTTGCGCGAAGCGGTACGGCATACAGTTTATCACCGATGGGATTAAGCGGTTTGGGTTATAATGGTCACGCCTTCTGGGATACCGAATTGTGGATGTATCCATCGCTTTTATTATTACAACCCGATATTGCGAAATCGTTACTGGAATACAGATATCAGCGATTGGATGCCGCAAAAAGTAACGCGTTTTCGCACGGTTACAAGGGCGCCATGTTTCCCTGGGAAAGCGCCGCCAGCGGCAACGAGGAAACGCCCGTTTGGGCTTTGAGCGGACCGTTTGAGCATCACATCACCGCGGACATTGCGATAGCCGCCTGGAATTATTATTCTGTAACGCAAGACAAACAATGGCTGCGTGAAAGGGGTTACCCGTTGTTAAAAGAAACGGCAGATTTCTGGGCGAGCCGCGTGGAAAGAAACGGTGCTGGTCATTACGATATAAAAAATGTTGTGGCAGCCGATGAATGGGCAGAAAATGTTGACAACAATGCTTTTACCAACGCCGCCGCCAGAGCAAATCTGAAGATGGCAACGGACGCCGCAAAATTATTGGGAATTACACCGGATGCCGGTTGGATGAATGTTTATAACAATATACCGATACTCAAATTTCCTGATGGCGTAACGATGGAATATGCGGGTTATAACGGCGAAAAAATTAAGCAGGCTGATGTAAACCTGTTAGCGTATCCGTTGCACGAAGTAACCGGCGCAGCCGCCATAAAAAAAGATCTTGATTATTATGAGCCGCGCGTTGGCGAAGGTCCTGCCATGACACACGCCATCTTCTCCATCTTATATTCGCGTCTGGGAATGCCCGACAGTGCATACAACGCTTTTAAAATTGGTTTTGAACCCAACCAGCGTCCGCCATTTGGCGTAATTGCAGAAACGGCAACGGGCAACAATCCTTATTTTTCTACCGGTGCCGGCGGTATGATACAAGCCATGCTGAATGGCTTTGGCGGATTGGAAATAACACCTTCGGGTATCACTCAATTGAAAACAAAGTTGCCATCGCAATGGAAATCGCTCAAGCTGACTGGTATTGGTGTTGAGAAGAAAACATATACGGTGAAATAAAAATTAATTACAATTTAATTTCGAAATGGCTGTTTTCAAAAACCGAGCTTTTGTAATCTTGTCTTTCACGCTAACCATTGAATGCGGTGTTTCAAACGATAAACAGTCGTATGTTACTTTGCATATTATCTCACAGATTTTACAGGTTTGGCAGATGCTGTAGTAATATCTGCGATCATCTGTGGTATCTGTGAGCTTTTTTTGAAATTGAGGCGTTATCCGATAAACTGTAAAAAGGTATGCTCTCAAAAAATCTGAATCTTTTTTATCAGAATTTTATATCGAAAAGAAATATATCGTTTCTTTCCCTAATATTGCACTTTAGTTTGTGAAGAAAATTGCCGCCATATTATTAATCACCATTTTCCTGTTCAACCTTGTTGGTTACAGGTTTCTGTTCAATTATGCGCAGCAGCAATCCGATAATCAGATAACCGCTTCTTTCGATCATCATCAATATTCCGAAACCGAATTAATTGCCGTTAAAGTGCCGCTTTCAATGCCGTATCAAACCATGCAGTCAGATTGGGAAAGGGTAGATGGCGAGATGAATGTGAACGGAAAAATTTATAAGTATGTAAAACGCAGAATTGTTGA
This sequence comes from Ilyomonas sp., assembly GCA_965219515.1. Taxonomy (GTDB): domain Bacteria; phylum Bacteroidota; class Bacteroidia; order Chitinophagales; family Chitinophagaceae; genus Ilyomonas. The sequence goes on along the minus strand of OZ244776.1, from coordinate 1,994,221 downwards.
TGGCGAAATGTTGCTGATGTGCCTGCCGGATCATAATAAAATGCGGATCCAGTCTGCAAAAAATGATTTTTTTAAAAGCACCAGCGATATTGCTCAGGACAATACGTCAAAAAAGACTGACAATAGCAAAACCGGTTTTTTTAAAAACCTGGCAAGCGAATACGATCATCCGGTAACTTCTTTCAATATAGCAATTATGGCTGAATCATCAGCCTATGAAATGTTTTTTCAAAGCAGCAAACTTTTTTCTTCCCCGCATACACCACCTGCCCAGCCGCCCGATGCGGTTTAAATAAACAACCAGGCAACATTGATCGCCTTGGTGTTTTTACAACAAACGCATGTAACTGCATTATTATCATTCATTTCTTTTTTAGCTTACAAAGGCAGATGTTTCATTGGCAAATGACACACAATAAACGTGCATCAGGATTTTTTTAAGTCCGAAGTTTTCACAAGCAGATTTTATACTTCGTGTACAATATTGTATTCACAGGCAAAGGAGCATCTTCTATAAATCAGAATGGCGTTGCAAGCGCGCAAAGCGGCATGAGGGCTTTTTCAAGTCTTAAATTTTTAACAGGCAGATTTTATACTTCGTGCGCTTTGTGTTGATAATCTTCTGATTTGTAAAAGTCCCAATCGGATAATGCAGTTTTTATTTTTTTTTAAAACTTCTTTTTTGCCAAAAGCAAATTGGTGTGATTCGTTATCAGATTATGAAAAATTTTCTCTTCTTTTTTTTAGGTTGTGTTGTGTTTAGTTCTTGCCGGAATAACGGCGAATACAAAAAAGCAATGCACGATCCGTTATTGTTTTCGCAAACGGTTCACGAACTTAACAACATTGTGATGGGCAACAATTTTACACCGGTTGTTGCTTCCCGTAATTATACATATGCAGCCATAGCCGCGTATGAAGTAATTGCCGCAGGCGATAGCAAACATTATACTTCCTTAGCCGGCCAGTTACATGGTTTGCAAAATATTCCAAAACCGGCTGATGCAGATAAAACAGATTTTCCCTATGCCGCTTTACTGGCGTATTGCAAAGTTGGAAATGCCGTTACATTTCCTGAAGGAAGCATGGACAGTTACATTGAAAAATTAACCCAAAAAGCCGATGATGCCGGTATGCCTTCCGATGTAATGAAAGCGAGTTCTGCATTTGGCGATGCCGTTGCCAATTCTGTTTTAGAATGGAGTAAAAAGGACAATTATTCTCAAACGCGCAGTGCCAGCAAATATACCGTTAATCAGGATGAAGGTCGCTGGGTACCCACGCCGCCGATGTATGCGCAGGCGGTAGAGCCGCACTGGAGCGAAATTCGTCCGCTGGTAATGGATAGCGCTGCGCAGTTTCGGGTACCGGAGCCGTTAAAATTTGATGTTACAAATAAAAACAGCGATTACTTTAAACAGGTGATGCTGGTGAAAAATGCAACCGATAGTTTAACGGAAGAGCAGCAGCAGATTGCCAATTTTTGGGATGATAATCCTTTTAAGCTGAATGTGAACGGACATGTAATGTTTGGCACGAAAAAGTTTTCGCCAACCGGGCACTGGCAAAGCATCATTGGCATTGCGGCTAAAAAAGCCGATGCAGATTTCGATCAAACGATATATGCGTATGCAAAAACCTCAATCGCCATGTTTGAAGCGTTTATTGAATGCTGGGATGCCAAATACCATTACAACACCATTCGGCCGGAAAGCGTAATTAATAAATATATTGATCCCAACTGGCGGCCACTTTTACAAACGCCTGCTTTCCCCGAATATACCTGCGGTCATTCTACCGTTTCATCTGCCGCTGCTGAAGCGTTAACCAGTGTATTCGGACGAAATTTTCAATATAAAGACACATCAGAGCTGGAGTTTGGTATAGACAGCCGTTCGTTTCCTTCTTTCCGCGCAGCGGCAATCGAAAACAACTGGGCGCGGTTTTATGGCGGCATTCATTACCATAGTTCCTGCATTACCGCTACCGAATACGGACGTAAAGTAGGCGATTTTGTTGCCAATACGCTACACATGAAAAAGGGGGAAGATATGGTGGAACCGGCTACCGATACCACCCGTTATTTTTAATTTATTAAAACAAACCTCACAAACAAAACTACAATTTATGAGAACGATTACTTGTTATGTAATGATTGCCATTGCTCTCTGTTCTTCTTACAAAGCAATGGCGCAGGGCTGCGTGGCTATTCGCAGTACGGGAAATGTATGCATGATGTCTCATCCCGACAGCAGCCATGGCAGCACTGGAAACATCAGCAAATGGGTGCTGGCAACCAACTTCCGGTATTACAAATCGTTTCGCCACTTCAGTGGAACAGAGGAAAACAAAGCGCGGCTGCAACTGGGCACCGAAGTAATTAATCATTCGGGAACAACAGATATTAATCTTACACGTATTCTCACCAACCGATGGTCTGTCATGATTGACATGCCGGTTATTGCCAACTCGCGTTCTTCTTTGTATGAACATGGCTTGATAAACGGAGTGAATAATTACAACGAGCGTCATACCATGCACTCCTTTGGCATTGGCGATGTTCGCCTGGCGGCATATTACTGGCTGCTCGATCCGGCTAAAAACAGCCGTGGCAATATACAGGTTGGGCTTGGTATCAAACTACCGACGGGGCAGGATGATTATGAAGATTACTCTTATAATGTAGGACCCAATGGCAGCAAGGAACTGCGACCCGTTGACCAAAGCATACAGCTTGGCGATGGCGGTACCGGCTTTACGCTGGAAACAAATCTGTTTTACAACATTGCTCACCGGCTTGGCGTATATGGCAATGCTTTTTATCTCTCCAATCCGAGAGAGCAAAACGGCGTACGCACCTATCGCGAAACGCTGGCGCCAACGCTTGCCAATGAAGCCATCATGAGTGTGCCCGATCAATACATGGCGCGTGCTGGTTTTAGCTATGCGTTCGGCGGTATTGTGCACGGCTTGTCTGCGGCAGCGGGTGTAAGACTGGAAGGCATTCCGGTACACGACATCATTGGCGGCAGCGGCGATTTTCGCCGTCCCGGCTATATTTGGAACATAGAACCGGCTGTCAATTATTCCCTAAAAAAGTTTAGTGCTTTTGCCAGTGTACCAGTCGCTTTTGTACGAAACAGAACACAAAGCGTTACCGATAAAGAAAACTCTGTAAAATATAATAAACACGTACAGGGCGATGCCGCTTTTGCCGATTACTCAATCAGCGCAGGAATTGCGTTTAAATTTTAAAAATATGATGTTTTAATATCCTGATGATACCCTTTGGTATTATATCTGATAAAGCCATACCGCTTACTAAAAGAATAATACCAAAGGTAATTTTCGGATCGATTTCAAATCGCTTGACAATCAGCAGTAAAGCAAAATGCAACGTTTTGATTTTGTTAGCTCATCTAATTTGAGATTGATAAAACATCATTTTAATATGATTTAAAATGAATAAAATATTTTTCTCTTCAGTTCTGATATTATTTATTACAAACAATCTGAATGCGCAACAGGATTCGTCCACGCATTCGTTAGACAGCATAACGGTTAACAGCTATCGCCGCAGTCAGATAAAGCAAAGCCTGCCGGATGTGTATGAAACATACATTTATGCAGGAAAGAAAACAGACCTCTTACAGCTTAATCCGTTAAAGGGAAATATGGCGCAGAATATGGCAAGACTGCAGTTTGCGCAGATACCCGGCCTGAATATGTGGCAAATGGATGGCGCAGGCACGCAACTGAACATTGGTACACGTGGCACTGACGCGCATCGGGATATTGAAATGAATATGCGTCAGAATGGCTATATGACGAACAGCGATGCCTTTGGCTATCCCGAAAATCATTATACCGTTCCGCTTCAGGCTGTGCAGGCGGTACAATATGTGCGCGGGTCGGCGGCATTGCAGTTTGGCCCGCAGTTCGGCGGCATGATGAATTATGTTTTGAAAGAAGGTGATACCACAAAGGCATTGGCAATTGAAAGCGAACAAACCGCAGGTTCAAATGGTTTGTTCAACTCTTATAATGCAGTAGGAGGCACCGTAGGTAAATTTCAATATTACGCGTACTACGATAACAGAAGTGGCGATGGCTGGCGAGATAATTCGCAGTTTCATTATTATGCTTATTACGCCGATGCTACTTATCATTTTACAAAAAAAATCAGCCTTTCGTTTCAATACTCAAAAATGAAATATGTGCAGCAGATAGCCGGCGGATTGACCGATACGCAGTTTGACGCCAATCCGAAGCAATCAAAACGCGCGCGCAACTACTTCGAGCCTGATATCAATCTCGCAGCTATCATTCTAAAATCATCTTTAGGCGCAAATACGGAATTAAATATTACCACGCACTTTTTATTCGGCCAACGCAACAGCGTACAGTTTTTAAATGCGGGAAATATTGCAGATACAATTAATGCGGCTATCAATAATTTTAATCCACGGCAGGTGGATAGAGATTATTACAACGGCTTTACTACCGAAGCCAGAATCAGGCACGGCTATCGCTTACGCAGTCTGACCAGCAGCTTATCTGCAGGGCTTCGTTATTTTACTGAAGTAACAAAAAGAAAGCAAAAAGGATTGGGCACAACGGGCAGCAATTTCGATTTATTACTTACGCAGCCTTATGGAACCAACCTGCGGTTTACGACATACAATTATGCGGTTTTTGCTGAAAATCTGTTTCAGATAACAAAAGCATTTTCTTTTACGCCGGGTGTTCGTTATGAAGTGATTGACACAAGAATGACCGGCTTAATCAATCATGCAACCGATAATGTAGATTATAATGGCAACCGTTCGTTTCCCTTATTTGGCATGGGGTTGCAATACAATCTAAATAAATCGGGTGAGTTTTATGGCAATATATCGCAGGAATACCGCCCGTTTCTAAACGCCAATGTAACACCCGCCGACAGGTTGGATATGATTGATCCGAATTTGAAAGATGTAAAAGGATATGATATTGATTTGGGGTATCGGGGCAATTATAAAAATATTTTGAGCTGGGACGTAAACGCATTTTATGTTTTTTATGGTGATCGTATTGGGTTAACCACGTTTACAGATGCGTATGGAAGCACACATTTATATACCACCAATATTGGTGATGCGGTTGCTAAAGGCATTGAAAGTTATATTGAAGTTTCGTTACTGAAAGCTGGTAATACAGCGCCGGCTGATAATGACATACGCATATTCAATTCATTGTCTTACACGCATGCACGTTATCAAAATGCGGCAATCAGTAAAAGTGGCGTCAATACAAGTATTCATGGCAATCATGTAGAAAACACACCGGATTGGATAGAAAAAGCAGGTGTTACTTTTAAACACAAAATGGCAAATCTTCGCATTCAGTACAGTTATTCAGGCAAACAATATAATGATGCGATTAATACGGTTTTTAGCAGTAACGGGATAACCGGAATTATTCCTTCATACTCTATATGGGACGCAACCTTTAACTGGCAGTTTTTGCACAGTTATCGTATTAGCGCGGGCGTAAATAATATTACGGACGAACACTATTTTAACAGACGTATAACCATGTATCCTGGTCCGGGCATTTTGCCCGCAGATGGCAGAACATTTTATGTTTCGTTTGGTGTAAAGCTCTAATCAGCTATCGGCCGGTAACTGCAAAATTTTATGTTTTATATATAAAACAGGGTTGATGGCTGCCGGCGGATTTTTTAAGATGTTTTTATTTCCATACTATCTTTCTTTCTTGCTTTAAGAATTACATTTGCCCGCAAAACCACTAACATGGCATTTGAGATTGAGGGAAAACTGATTGCTGTTTATAATACCGTGCAACGCTCCGAAACATTTAAAACCCGCGAATTTGTAATTGAAACGTCAGAGGAAAACAACGGGCGCGTTTTCACCAGCTATATCAAATTTCAATGCACGCAAGACCGAACTTCAATGTTAGACAGGTTTTCCACCGGTGATGGTGTAAAAGTGCATTTCAATCTGCGCGGAAGCAAATGGAGCAAAGAAGGAAAAGACAATTACATTACCAATCTCGACGCCTGGCGAATTGAATCCTTATCGTCTGCCGGCAATCAAACCGTTCAACAGCCGGCGGCTAATGGTGCTTCTTCTCAATCGGCAGAAGCCGAAGACGATCTTCCGTTTTAATGATAACCAAATACTACTTATTGCTATGAAAAGAATTGCTTTGTGCGCAATCATTATGTTTTTTTCTACCCTTGTCTTTTCGCAAAGAGGCGTGGGAACCGAATTGGCTTTCGGCATTGACTTCGGTGTTCCTGTTGGCAGTTTCGGATTACAAACCAATCCGGGCATCGGCGCAGATGCCAAAGTGGGCTACAATTTTACGCCGAACTGGGCGGTGTTGGGGCAGGCGGGTTATATGGCTTTTTTTACTACCGAAAAATTAAATTCCCGAAACGTTGGAACCATTGGCGATGGTTTTTTTAAATTATGCGGACGCTACACCACAAACGGACGTTTGTATTTTGAACCCGCTCTGGGCTTTTCCAAATTCAGCAGCGGAAGCGTGAGAGATATTGGTGGAAACGGCTTAACGCTGGCTGCCACCGTAGGATATTATGCCGATGCTGCCAAAACGTTTGATTTCAGCGTCCGGTACGAGTCAACTTCTAATTCCGAATCGGTACGATTTGTAGGGCTTCGTTTCGGCTATCGTTTTGTTTCGGGCCATTCGTTTTAATGGCTTTTATTGCCACCGGTTTAGCAAAAGACGCTGGCAAAGTTTTACGGATTTATATATGTAATGTTTGATTTTTTAGGATAAATACCTGACATCATGCAACAAACCATAACGCTGAAACTGCTTCCCAGCGAAGCAGATAGCAGCGATATTATTAAAGATTATCTTTCTCTTGCCGCCGGAAAATCCGTTTCTGATATTACCGGTTATTTTATTCAAAAAAAATCTATTGATGCGCGGGGAAAGCTGGTTTTTATTAACCTTACAATCAATGCTTTTATCAACGAGCCGTTTCAGCAACGCACAATTACGCCGGTTGTTTATCCCGTTGTATCAAACGCAAAACATAGCGTCATTGTCATCGGCGCCGGACCTGCCGGTTTGTTTGCCGCTTTAAAATTGATACAGCAAGGCATTCGGCCTGTTATACTGGAGCGTGGCAAAGATGTTCGCGCCCGCCGCCGCGATCTGGCTTTGCTAAACAAAGAAGGCATCGTAAACCCCGAAAGCAATTATTGTTTTGGCGAAGGCGGTGCAGGCACATACAGCGATGGTAAACTATACACCCGAAGCTCCAAGCGCGGCAATATTGACAACATTCTGCAAACTTTTGTACAGTTTGGCGGTGAAGAAAATATTTTATACGAATCGCATCCGCACATCGGCACCAATAAGCTGCCGCAGATTATTACCTCAATGCGCAGGCAGATCGAAGAGAGCGGTGGTGCGTTTCTGTTTGAAAAGAAAGTAAGTGATCTTATAATTATGGATGATTGGTTAAAAGGCGTTATTACGTCGGATAACAATCATTATTCCGGCGAAGCTGTAATACTTGCCACCGGTCATTCGGCGCGTGATATTTTTGAATTATTGCACAGAAAAAAAATATTTATCGAAGCCAAGCCGTTTGCGCTTGGCGTTCGCATCGAGCATCCGCAAAGTCTCATAGATAATCTTCAATATCATCAGTTGGCAAGAGATCAGCATCTGCCACCGGCATCTTACAGTTTGGTGCAACAGATAGAAAACAAAGGCGTGTTTTCTTTTTGCATGTGCCCCGGCGGCATCATTGCGCCGGCAGCTACCCATGCAAACGAATTGGTGGTAAACGGATGGAGCCCGAGTAAGCGTAACAACCCGTTTGCCAATAGTGGCATGGTAGTAACGACTGAAACGTCGGATATTGTTTCTGATAAAAGATTTGCACAATTGATGAAGCATAATAAATGGCAGGCTGACGATCCGTTATTGCTGATGCGTTTTCAAAAAATGACAGAGGAAAAAGCATACGAGCAGGGTGGTGGAAACTTTACGGCGCCGGCATTGCGCATGACCGATTTTTGCAATAATAAAATATCTGCTTCGCTTCCCGTTTGCAGCTATTTGCCCGGTGTGCAAAGTGCTTCATTGCAAAACGTTTTGCCTTCCTTTATTCACAAGAGATTGCAGGATGGTTTTGTTGCGTTTGGTAAAAAAATGCGCGGCTATTATACCAGCGAAGCCATCGTGGTGGCAACCGAAAGCCGCACTTCTTCGCCGGTGCGCATACCCCGCGACAGCAACACATTACAGCATGTGCAAATTAAAAACTTATATCCGTGCGGCGAAGGCGCGGGCTATGCCGGCGGCATTGTAAGCGCAGCCATAGACGGCGAAAGGGTAGCTGTTGCCATAGCAGAAAGATTGATAAAAAAGTAAACGCTTTTGCAAGTTATCTTCACCCGCATAAACTCATTCTTATGTTGTTTGCCAATAAAACCATTCTTATTACCGGCTCAAGTCGCGGCATTGGAAAAGCAATGGCATTGCGTCTTGCCGCCGAAGGCGCAAATATTGTTATTGTTGCCAAAAGCATAGAAGAAAATGAAAAGCTTGGCGGCACCATTTACACAGTTGCCAAAGAAGTGGAATCGGCAGGTGGTAACTCTTTACCCGTGCAGACAGATATCCGTTTTGAAGATCAGGTTGAAAATGCTGTAACCAAAACTGTACAAGCATTTGGCGGCATTGATGTTTTAATTAATAATGCATCGGCTGTTCAGCTTAGCAATACGGAAGCCACCGAAATAAAACGCTTTGATCTGATACACGATATTAATGTACGCGGCACATTTATGATAACGAAAGCTTGCTTGCCGTATCTGAAAAAAAGCAGCAACGCTCACATTCTTACCATATCTCCGCCTGTTAGTCTGCAACCCAAATGGATATACCCGCAAATGGCTTATACCATTAGTAAATTCAGCATGAGCATAATGATGACAGGCTGGGCGACAGAATTTAAAAAATATGGCATTGCCTCCAATTCGTTGTGGCCAAAAACAACCATCGCTACGGCACCCGTCCGCAATCTGCTGGGCGGAGAAAAATTAATAGCCATGAGTCGCAAGCCCGAAATCATGGCAGACGCAGCTTATTGCATTTTAAACAAACCTGCCGCAGATTGTACGGGAAATAGTTTTCTGGACGAAGATATATTGCGCAGTGAAGGAATAACCGATTTTGATAAATATGCCATCACGCCGGGCGGACGGCTGTATCCTGATTTGTACGTGTGAAATGCATTTGTTTGTTTGCGTTTACTGTGTTTTGATGGTTTAAATCTTTATAAGCTTGTCTCTTTTTATCCTATAATATGTCATTATTACTTAACCGGAATGTGTTTGGCGATGCCGCCAATAAAGGGAAATCGCTCATCAGAGAAGAAGCAAATCAATTATTTTTTGAATGGGTATTAAATCTTAGATTGCAATTGCACATGAAGCAGGTAGCCCGCCTGATGCAAAGCTGGGCAAAGGAAAAAGAAGGCTTGAACGAAGCCGCGCAATGGCGTTGGGAAATGGCAGGTTTGCTGCACGACGCTGACTGGGATCAGTGGCCGGAGCAGCATTGCAAAAAAATTATTGAAGAACTGGAAAGGAGAGATGTTGATCCCGAAATTCTTCATGCCATTGCCTCTCATGGTCCGGCGCATTTCGGCGTATTGCCCGAAACAAAAATGGATAAAATGCTGTATGCCTTTGACGAACTAAGCGGGCTGATACATGCTTACTCGCTGATGCGGCCAAACGGATACGAAGGCATGGATGTAAAGGGTGTAAAAAAGCGGCTGAAAGAAAAATCGTTTGCCGCCAACGTGTCGAGAGATGAGATTGCCGATGCCTGCAATCGTGCCGGTATTACTTTGGATGATTTGATTGCTTTTATTATTCCGCGGCAGGCAATGGTTATTTGAAATAAAATCATTCAATCATCATTCATACTGATGCATATTTTAAAGGAGAACTTGTTTCTGTAAAAAAATGATGAGTTGACATTATTATTCATTTGGCTGCTTTTTTTCTTTTTTTGTCCCCCGCAGATGCGGCATACACTTCTTTCGCTTTTTTTATCAACCCGATAAATTCTTTTTCCGAAGCATTGTCATCATCATACGCATGCAAAGCAATCTTTTCTACGGTATCCCAATTATAATCCGATACAAACTTAGAATGTTTTAACAGGCTTCCAAACATGCAAACGGCGGTTGCAAAACGAATATTGGCGCCGGCAGAATCGAATGCGAGGCAGGAATTATCTGCGGTAAAGGTTTTAATTTTCTCCGTATCGTTTTGCGAAGTGTGATAAAACAACTGCATTGCGGCTAACGGCTGATTACTTGTTGATGCGGGTTCTATTTCAAAAACCGCCATCGTGTTTTGCCCGCTTCCTATTTCGCCGCCAGTCATCAACAACGTGTCTTGCAGTGCATCTTTTCTATTATCATACCCAATGAGGCGATAGCTTTTTACAGCAGACGCATTAAAACGGATGTGCAAAGAAGTATTGCCGGCAACGGCATACATGTTTTTAGTAAATTCGGCAACCATTGTTTTTTGCGCCTCCTGAATATTATCTATATAGGCAAAATTTCCGTTTCCTTTTTTGGCAAGCATCTCAAGCCGGCTGTCTTTGTAATTGCCCATTCCGGTGCCAAGACAAGTAAGATAAATGCCGTTTTGCTTATGCTTGTTTACAATCATCTCCAGTTCTTTATCGGAAGTTTGGCCAATATTAAAATCGCCGTCGGTTGCCAAAATAACGCGGTTGTTACTGTTTGTGTCTGCCATTTTTTCGGACAGTTCGTAAGCCGTTTGTATGGCAACCGAGCCGGGCGTATCGCCATCGGCGTGCAACGCGTCTATCACTTTATTAATTTTTTCCTTTTCCGATCCTGAAGTCGGTTCTAAAGCGATGCCTACATAGCCGCCATAAGTTACGATGCCAACCGTATCCTGCTCTCTTAAGTTATTAACCAGAAACTTAAATGCCGATTGTATTAAAGGTAACCGGTTGTCTTTATCCATAGAACCCGACACATCAATTAAAAAAATAAATTTGGCAGGCGCAATATTGGCAAAGCTGATTTTAGGCGCCAGTATATTAATAAATAACAAACGGTTATCGCCATTCCAGGGGCAGGTGGTAAGTTGCGTTTCACACTGAAAAGACGAATGAACCGAATCATCAAACATTTTATTCAGGTTAAAATAATTGAGCATCTCTTCAATGCGCACACCATCGGGCGGCACGGTGGCATTCATATTTAAAAACCGGCGGATGTTGCTGTACGATGCGTTGTTGATGTTGAGCGCCAGACTGGTTTCACCGGCATCCTTTGCCTTTACAAAATCGTTTTCTGCCAGCGACGTATAAGTTTCTCCGCCATAAGCAACCGTTGTGGCAGATTTGTTATTCGCAATGCTTTTGGTAAGCGACATTAACCCGCTGCCGGTTTCGTTTGCAGAATGGTTTGCGGGCTGTAATATCAGTCTTTGAAACGAAGTAGCTGCTACCACCTGCTTTAATGTTTTGTAGCCATCAAGCATCACAATGATGGTATCTTCTTTTTGCGAGAGCGGAATGCCAAACCCGCCGGAAGAGCCGCTCGTAAAAAGAGATGCGCCTTTGGAAACCAGTTTAATTTTGGCAAAGCAAAGCACAGCACCCTGTGGGTTTTTAACTTCGCCGCGCAGATAATACTGAGAAAAACCTGGCAGGGCAAAGAGGTAAAATAGTATGGCAACCGAAATTCTCAAGCAGTACTTTGGCACAAAGTAAAATAATATATGTATGCAGCAAAACGTATAATCAGCAACGCAAACATCAGATGATTATTTTGATCACTTTATCATAACTGGTTTATTCAAACAAAATAAAGCTTACCGTGTTGTAAGGCAATATCATTTTGCTTGTCGGGCTAATTCTTCTATTTTTACTTTTTTAATAATTCTTCTTTGTTTTCATGATTTTAATTGTTGATGATAAGCGTGAAAATATACTGTCTTTAAAAAAAATTCTCGAAATCAATGAGTTTAAGGTAGATACAGCTTTATCCGGCGAGGAAGCATTGCTAAAAATACTGAAGAATAACTATTTTCTTATTATTCTTGATGTGCAAATGCCGGGCATGGATGGTTTTGAAGTAGCCGAAGCCATTAGCGGTACCAGCAAAACAAAAGACATTCCCATCATTTTTTTATCGGCCGTCAGCGTTGAGAAAAAATTTATTACCAAAGGCTATGCGTCCGGCGCCATAGATTACATTACAAAGCCATTCGATCCGGATATTCTGATATTAAAAGTAAAAACATTTTATAAGTTATATACGCAAACGCAGACGTTAAACGCCATTCAAAATTCGCTGCGCGAAGAAATAGAAGTAAGAAAAGGCGTACAGATGCAGTTAAACGAAAGAAACCGCGAATTGCAATCTACGCTCGAAAGCATTCCGCAAATTGCTTTTACCGCTAAACCGGATGGTACGCTTGAATTTGTAAACGAACATTGGTACGAATACTCTTTTGAAGCCTCACAATTTCCCAGATTGTCAGACGAAGACAATAACATTAAAACCCAATGGCTTCACGCTATCGGCAATGGCAGCGATGTTGAACTTGAGGTTTGCATATATAAACGCGATACCAATATCTGCCGGTGGCATTTGCTTCGCGCCGTTCCGGTAAAAGAAGGCGAAACGATTGTAAAATGGGTAGGCACGTTTACCGATATTGAAGAGCAGAAAAAAGCGCTTGATAAAAAAGATGAGTTTATCAGCATCGCCAGCCACGAATTAAAAACGCCGCTTACCAGCATCAAAGCTTATGTTCATTTGCTTCATTCTGCCATCAACGATGAATCGAAAGATCAGGCGAAAATGTTTATTGAGCGTACCGAAAAACAAATAGATAAACTGTATTTGCTGATTGCTGATCTGCTTGATATTTCGAAAATAGAAAGCGGCAAACTGAAATTCAACAAAAACTGGTTCAATTTTCAAACGCTTCTTACGGCCACCATAGATTCGGTGAGGCAAACCTATCCGCGTTGTCACATTATTATAAAAGGAAATGCTGACGTAGAAATTTTTGCTGATGATTTGCGTATTGAACAGGTGCTTATCAATTATTTAAGCAATGCCATTAAATACTCGCCTGAAAATGATGAAGTTCATGTTGAAGTAAATACATCAGAAGATAATACATTGCAGGTAGCCGTAAGAGATTTCGGCATTGGCATTTCTCTTGAAAACAGAGATCATATTTTTAAAAAATTCTTTCGGGCAGAAGCTTCTTCCAATCGCTTTCAGGGATTGGGCATCGGCTTGTACATTTGCGCCGAAATCATTAAACGGCACGATGGCGAGTTTGGCGTAGAAAGCAATCTGGGCGAAGGGTCTGTGTTTTCTTTTTCCATACCAATACAGCCGCCTGCCACTCATTAAAACCATTATCAACTTAACAGTACTCTTCTGCTCATTCATTTCATTTATTCGTTTTTAACAGGCTATGGATAATTCATTTATAAGAAATTTGCAAAGAGGTTTCGGATTGTCATTACTGGTACTAATAATTAGTTCTGCCGCTTCTTTTCTTAGCATTCAAAACTTAAGCGAACGGGCGGAACGTGTAAATCATACGGGACTCGTTTTGCAGCAGTCCGAAATTGTGGCTTCCTTGTTAAAAGATGCCGAAAGCGGGCAGCGCGGTTATTTGCTTACCGGCACTGATAGTTTTCTGACCACTTACTACACAGCTAACCAAAAAATATACGGTAGTCTTGAAAATCTTATACAATTAACGCAGGACAACGCTTCTCAACAGGCAAGCTGCAGGCAGCTTTCTGATCTGGTTGCCAAACGGATGACAAGGTTGTCTCAATTGGTACGGATTCAGCAAAACGGTGGAAAGATTGAAGCACAGGATCTGATCAGCGGACAAATAACCATGTCGAAAATACGTGAACAGGTTGCTGTCATTCAGAATGAAGAAAAGGTATTATTAAAGACGCGGGTTGAAGCATTCGATATTCTTTCCTGGCTGGCACCGGCTATCATCATTTTTTCATCCGTTCTCGCCTTGGCTATTACGTTTTTCTTTTACCGAAAAGTAAAAACCGATTATGATTCGCGTCTTGTTCTTCAAAATACCTTGGAGCAAAATGAAGCTGATACAACCGGGAGAATAAAAATCATTGAAGAAATCGCTTCTCAGATTTCTTCGGGTAATTATAAAGTGCGTGTATCGGATAATGAAAAAGACAATCTTGGAAAATTATCCGGCGCCTTAAACGTAATGGCAGCTTCGCTGGAACAATCGTTCGACGATTTCGCAAAGCGCGAATGGCTGAAAAACGGGTTGGCAGAACTGAATGCCAAAATGATTGGAGAGAAAGACGTACAAACGCTTTCTAAAATCATCATAACCTTACTAACAGATTATAGCAACAGCCAGGCAGCAGCCATTTATTTATGCGAAAATAACCTGCTTACATTAACAGCGGGCGTTGCATTGGAACACAAGAAACGCAATAAATTTAATATGGGTGAAGGGCTGATTGGTGAATGCGCCGAAACCAAAAAAATGATGGTGCTTAACAATCTGCCGCAGGAAAGTATTGTGGTAAGCTATGCGTCGGGTTCTGTAAAACCAGATAATCTCATTGTGTTTCCTGTATTGTGGGAAGGAGAAATAAAAGCGGTCATCGAAACGGTTTCATTTACGCCCTATCCGGAAAAAGTAATTGAATGGTACGAAAACGTTTCTTCCAACATCGGTTTATTTATCGAAAGCGCAAAGCAAAACGCACGGTTGCAGCAATTGCTTAGCGAAACGCAGGCGCAGACCGAAGAACTTCAGATGCAGCAGCACGAATTGGAACAGTTGAACTCCGATCTGGAAACGCAGGCGCAGAAGCTTCAGGTGTCGGAAGAAGAATTGAAAGTTCAGCAGGAAGAACTGCTTCAGGCAAATCAGGAACTGGAAGAACGAAGCTCGATGCTTGAAGAAAAAAACCAGTTGATTGTAGAGCGTAATCTGGAAATACAAAAGAAAGCCGAAGAACTTGAAACCACCACGCGTTATAAAAGCGAATTTCTGGCAAATATGTCTCACGAGCTTCGCACACCATTAAATTCTATCCTTTTGCTTTCGCGTTTGTTGAGCGAAAACGGCGACAAGAATCTGAATAAAGAACAGGTAGAATTTGCTGATGTGATACAAAATTCCGGTAACGGGCTTCTTACATTAATTGATGAAATTTTAGACTTGTCTAAGATTGAAGCGGGCAAAATGAAGATTGAGTTTCGGGATCTGAATGTGAGTGAAACAAAGAATAATCTTATGGCTTTGTTTGCACCGATTGCAAAAGAAAAAAATCTTGGTTTTTCAATTGACTCTGATGAAACAGCGCCTGCCACCATTCATACCGATTCGTTACGGCTTGAACAAATCTTAAAAAATCTGCTCTCAAATGCCATTAAGTTTACAGCAGGAGGAAGCGTAAAAATGGAAATAAAATCCGCCGCCGGTAACAAAATACAGTTTGCCGTAAAAGACAGCGGAATCGGCATCGCCGCAGACAAACAGAATCTCGTTTTTGAAGCATTTCAACAGGCAGATGGCTCTACGCGCCGAAAGTATGGCGGAACCGGTTTGGGATTATCTATCAGCCGCGAAATAGCCAAATTATTAGGTGGCGAAATTTTGCTGGAAAGCGAGCCGGCAAAAGGCAGTCTCTTTACTTTGATTATTCCGGTTGATGCTGAAAAAGAAATGGAAAAAGCACAAATGCAAACGGAGACGCAACCTGTATTATTGCAAACAAAAACCAGTGTAGAAACATTGCCTTTTGCTGAATCAGAACCATCGCAAACGGTGTTCGACGACCGTGATAATATAAAAAACGGCGATAAAGTAATTTTGATTGTTGAAGATGATGTTCCGTTTGCGCAAACGCTTTTATCATTCGCCCATAAAAATAATTACAAAGGACTTGTGGCTTCCCGCGGCGATCACGGTTTATATCTTGCCACTAAATTTTTACCCAACGCCATTTTACTCGATATTAAATTGCCGGTAAAAGACGGCTGGCAGGTGATGGACGAATTGAAAGCAAATGCTGCCACCAAACACATTCCGGTGCACATGATGTCTTCGATGCAGGCAAAAGAAGAAAGTCTGAGCCGGGGCGCGATAGATTTTATAGATAAGCCGGTATCGCTTGAAAAACTGCCTAAAGTTTTTGAAACCATCGAATCTGCCCTGCATCGTGGACCGAGAAAAATTTTAATTGTAGAAGAAAATGAAAAACATGCGCAGGCGCTTTGTTTTTTCCTCGAATCGTATCGCATTAATGTAAAAGGAACGCAGGATATAGCCGAAGCGGTAAAAATTTTGAAAGATGGCAGCGCCGATTGTGTGGTGCTTGAAATGAAAGTGTTTGCCGATAATGCGTACCATGCGCTTGAAGGTATCAAGAAAACGGAAGGTCTTGAGAATTTGCCCATCGTTATTTTTACAGGCAAAAGTTTATCCAAAACAGAAGAGTTGCGCATCAGGCAGGTAGCGGATTCAATTGTTGTAAAAACGGCAAATTCTTACAAGCGGATATTAGATGAAATAGATGTCTTTCTTCAGATTGTTGAAGAAAATGATCCTGACAAGCCTAAAAAAATCATACGAAGATTAAGTGCCCTGGAACAAGTGCTTGAAAACAAAACGGTACTGATTGCCGATGATGATGTGCGGAATATTTATTCGCTTACCAAAGCGCTGGAAGCGCATAAAATGATTGTTGTTACAGCCACAGATGGCAAAGACGCCCTAGAGCAACTGAAGCAAAACCCGAAGGTGAATATTATTTTGATGGATATGATGATGCCCGAAATGGATGGCTACGAGGCTACGCAAAACATACGCAAAATGCCGCAGTACCGCAATCTTCCCATTCTCGCTGTAACGGCGAAAGCCATGTATGGCGACAGGGAAAAATGTATTCAGGCCGGCGCTTCCGATTATATTTCCAAACCCATAGATGTAGATCAGTTGGTTTCTTTGCTGCGCGTTTGGTTGTATCAGTAAGATTGTAAATGTTGAATGATACGAGTTGTAAACTAAATGATAGAATACATGTTTGAAAGCTCAAAGCAGAAAGTTCAAAGCTGATACCTCATACCTGACAGATGAAAGCTTATCTATTTCCATTGAAAGGTGTTAATTAAATGCTTCATATCGTTTACCAGAAACCGGTTTACCGGCTGTAGCGAATCTTCGTTGGGCGTTGCATCAAAATACAGGGCGCCGCGTAAAAAGTGTTTGGTTGAATCAGTTAAAAAAAACTGATCTGCCGTAGCTACGTTTCCTTCCACCGTAAAAAAAATGCCGTGAATGCCGTTGGGTGTGTTTATCAGAGAGTCATTAATTCCTGATGCCCTTGCGGTATGCTTGTTCGTCATACTGTAAGCATCATTCACCAAAGTTGCAAAAGCATATTTACCAATGCTTTTATAACTGATATAAATACGCCCGCTAAACTGTGGAAAATCTACATTTATCCAGTATGGATTTTCGGTAGTGTTCTCAAAAAAAGCGGAATCCTTAATAACTCTTGCATAGTTAGGATATTCAAAACGGTACGGATAGCCGGGTTCATCAAAAGTCTGATATTTTTTTTCGGGAAACGAGATGGCGAAATAACCAGCCGGCTTTGGCACATAAGGACTATTGCAGGATAAAAGAAAGACGGCAGCCAACAAAATAAAGATAACATGAAAGAAGCCCGGGTTGATGGTTGATGGTTGATGGTTCGTAATTAACTGTTGATTGTTGATTGTTGATTGTTGACTGTTGACCATAAACCATCTTCTCATAATGAACTTCACTTCGCTTCCTGCGGTTTGATGGTAACTTTAATTTTTTGCAAACGGTTTCTTTCCGCTTCCAACACAGTAAAATCAAAATCGCCGGCCGTAACCACCATATTCGCTTCCGGTATATAGCCGGCAATTTCCAGCACCAGTCCTGCCAGCGAATCGCTTTCGCCTTTTACTTTTTCAAACGTGTCTTCAGGGAGGTGCATAATTTTAGACACATCGTTAATCATAACGCTGCCGTCGAACAGGTAATTGTTATCATCAAGCTTTTTATAGCTGGCTTCTTCTTCGTCAAACTCATCATGAATATCGCCGATAATTTCTTCTATAATGTCTTCGAGTGATACGATGCCGCTGGTGCCGCCAAACTCATCTACCACAATGGCAAAATGAATGTGCTTCTGGCGAAATTCCTGCAACAAATCTTCTATCAGTTTGTGTTCATGCACAAAATATGAAGGTCGTATCAACCTGTGCCAGTCAAATGAAGCTTCTTCGTCTATAAATGCCAGCAAATCTTTTGTGTGAAGCATGCCTTCCATCTTGTCAAGATTGTTTTTATAAACCGGAAGGCGGCTGTAATGCAAATTTTCTACCTGGCTTATCAGCTCGTTGAAAGGCGTATCGTATTCAATACCGCATACATCAAGCCGGGTGCGCATTACCTGCTTTACCGAGATGGTTCCAAATTTTAGGATGCCCAATAAAATATCTTTCTCTTCTACTTTTCCTTCCGGGTAGGTTTTATCAATCGCATGAGAAATTTCTTCGCTGGAATAGTTATTTTTTTTTCCGGCAATTTTTTTTTCGGTGGCTTCCGAGCTTTGAACGATTATATTTCCAACGCGGTTGAATACAAGATAAAGCCCTTCGGCAACAAATCCGAAATCTTTTGCAAACCGGATGCTGTTGTAGTTGGCATATAGCTTTGGCAAAACTTCGCAAAACAAAATAATAACTGCAGCAATTAACAGCAGTTTGATAAAAAAGTCTCCGGCATCGGGCAAATGTAAAAAACTGTTTACAAGATAATTACCGATAACTACGATAAAGACATTGATTGTAATTTTGGCAATTTGTAGTGAGGCAAGCAGAATTTTAGGGTTTTCAAGCAAATCTATTACCCGTTTGTATGCTTGTTGCTGCTTGGTTTTCAGTAAGTTAATGTCTTTATAAGTAAGCGAAAAAAAAGCCACTTCTGAACCGGCGGCGCAAAAGGAAAGAAACAGCAGCAATAATAAAATAATAACGAGAACCGTCATCCCCTGATTATTGAAGGCTGCCGCTCCCAAAATACTTTCCATGCGGTGCAAACAAGGCAGCGGTTTCAATACAGAGTAGATATTTGAGTGCAATATTACCGGATTCACGCAAAACAAATAGCAGAACAAATAGCAAAAAAACGTTTGTTTTTGCTCATTTTATTCACATCATTAAAAAGGTAAGTTCTCAGATATATCCGGCAAAGGAGGATGTTCATCACCCGAAAAATTTTCCGGTTCCGTATGCGATTGCTGATTTTTCTGAATGTTGTATTCGCCTCGCTTTTCCAGCATAATCAGATTGTCGCAAACCACTTCGGTGGCAAACTTCTTGTTTCCTTCTTTGTCTTCCCAACTGCGGGTGCGCAGTCTGCCTTCCACATAAATTAAACTGCCTTTGTGCAAATATTTTTGCGCCAGTTCGGCCAGTCCGCGCCACAAAACCACGGTGTGCCATTCTGTTTGAGACACCAGCTTGCCACTTTTGTCTTTGTACATTTCTGTGGTTGCCAGCGGAAATTTTGCAACACCGATATTTCCTTCCAGATACTGAAGATCGGGATCTTTACCAAGGTTTCCAATTAATACTACTTTGTTTACACCTCTCATAATTCTCAGATTTAGTGCAAGAAAAGAAATCCTTTTTGTAAAGCTAAAATTTGTTATTCAATTCAGCCATAATAAATTATAGAAAGAGGAAAGAAAATTCAGAAGCGGGTGGAAAGCCGGTTTTTGATTGGTATAATATATTTTTTGGCGTAACGATGAACCATACAATAAACGTTAACCAAAATATCGCAGATGTAACTACTGTTGCGTTATTCAAATAATACCGCATGTGTAAATGAAACGTAAGAAAGTGAAATGTGAGCTTCTGATGTCTTTGCCCGACATTTCACGTTTGACATGATAGCAATTTCTTAAACCAATCCGGCTTAATTAAACGACTGTCTGAAGACAAGCGGCGAGACCAGCGTTTTGTTTTTAAACAATTTATTAAACGACTGCGGATATTCAAAACCAAGACTATATGCAATTTCGCTAACAGAAAGATTTGTGGTGGTTAAAATTTCTTTGGCTTTTTTAATAACTGCTTCCCGAATGTGCTGCTGTGTGCTTTGTCCCGTTATCATTCGCAGCATATCACTTAGATAATGGGAAGAAACATTTAACTGCAAGGAAAGATACTGAACCGTTGGGAGTTTGTTTTGATGCGGTATTTTGTTTTCAAAATATTCTGACAGAATTGATTCAAACCGTTCCAATAAATCATTTCCGGCATGTTTGCGCGTAATAAACTGGCGCCCATAAAAACGATTGGCATAGCTGAGCAGCAGTTCAATTTGCGAAATCATTACATCCTGACTATAATTATCAAGTAAAGAACGATACTCAGCTTCGATATTTTTCATGGCAGAAATCATCATCGCTTCTTCTTTGTCAGAAAGATGGAGCGCCTCGTTTACAGCATAGGAAAAATAACCATATTCTTTAATTTTTTTTGATAACGGGTAATGGAGCAAAAAATCGGGATGTATCACCAGCCACATGCCGTTTATCGCTATATCGTCTCCTACTGTTGCTGCGATAACCTGTCCGGGCGAAAAAAAAGTTATTACGCCTTCATCAAAATCATAAAAATTCTGACCATATTTTAATTTTCCGGTAAAATCTTTTTTTATGCAGACAGAATAAAAATTATAGATCACACTTTTAACGTCTTCGTTCCAGATACATTTAATTTCCGCCAGATTAATAACGCTCACCAACGGATGTTGTGGCTTGGGCAAAGCCAGCAAACGGTGCAATTCTGAAACGGACTGAATTGTATATGGCTGTGTTGTTTTTTTCATAATTCTGTGTGTCAGAAAGGCAGAAAAGCGAATGTTTATCAATCGCTTTTCTGCTTATTGAATGCTTGCGATTTGCTTTCTGCGCAATCATTTATTTATCTATCATTCCCAAACTCATTTCATCGTATCGCGCACCTGTAGAAGCGCCCAAAGGTACAATGGCTTCTAATCGGTTTCTTTCGTTTTCCGTTAAAGAAATGGTTGTAGCAGCAATATTTTGCTCAACATATTTTCTTCTTTTTGTGCCGGGTATGGGAACGGCGCCTTTAGAAATAGTCCAGGCAATGGCAAGCTGCGATGGTGTAATTCTTTTTTCGTCAGCCAGATTTTTAATTTCGTTTACAAGGTCAATGTTCTTATAAAACTGTTCGCCCTGAAAACGCGGAATGCTTCTTCTAAAATCATCTTCCGGAAGATCATCGGGCCTTGTAACATCGCCCGATAAAAAGCCGCGACCCAAAGGCGAATAAGCAATAAATCCGATTCCCATATCGGCCAGCGTTTTCATAATGCCGGCTTCTTCCACATCTCTTTCAAATAAAGAATATTCGGTTTGCACGGCAGTAAGCGGGTGAATGGCATGAGCTTTTTTTATTGTTTCAGAAGAAACTTCAGATAGCCCGATGTAGCGTATTTTTCCTTCTTTTATCAGTTCTGCCATTGCGCCAACCGTTTCTTCCACCGGCGTATCCGGATCAAGACGATGCAAATAATACAAATCAATTACATCGGTACCTAAGTTTTTCAGCGAGCGTTCAACCGCTTTTTTCACATAATCGGGTTTTCCGTTTATGCGCCAGGTAAGTTGTTCATTGTCATCTATTTCAAAGCCGAATTTTGTAGCAATGATATATTTGTTGCGGTTTCCTTTAATTGCTTTTGCAACCAGTCTTTCATTTAAAAACGGACCGTATAAATCTGCCGTATCTAAAAAGTTGCCGCCCAGTTCCAAAGAACGGTGAATGGTAGCAATAGATTCATTTTCATCGGCTTTACCATAAATATCCGCGCCTGCAATTTGCGTCATACCCATACAGCCAAGTCCGGTCAGAGGCACTTCCAATCCCTGACTGCCCAGCTTTGTTGTTTTCATGTTATTCATCGTTTACGTTTTAATTTGTTGATGCAAAAGTCAACCAATATGCAGAAAGTAAAGTATCCGGATTGCATAAACCTGTATCCCAATTGAAGCAGGATGCAATATTGGTTAGGTAAAATAAAAACAGGATAGCGAAAACGCTTCCTGTTTTTACAAGCGGTACACAATCATATTAGTTTATAGAATAGCTCATGCTGCCATCCTTTTCATCTTTCAACTGAATGCCAAGCGAGCTTAATTGCCTGCGAATCTGATCGCTCAAGGCATAATTTTTTTCCAGTTTCGCCTGCCTGCGCAAATTCATCAGCAGTTCCAGAATACCGTCAACCTGATAAGCGTTTGCCGGTTTAATATCTTTTAGTCCGAGTATATCCTCGATATAAACTTTCAGCTTTTCTTTCATCAGTTGCAGCGTACCGGCACTGATGGCGTCGGCAGGCAATTGTTTGTGTTTTAAACCATTGACTACCGGCACCAGTTCAAACAGGTTTGCCAGCACTTTTGCCGTACTGAAATCGTCTTCTATAAATTCATCCAACTCGTTCAGCAGTTTTCTGCATTTGGCATCCAGTTCAGGATCGGTTGATGGTTGATGGTTAATAGTTGGTGGTTGAATACTTTCTGCCAATGGCTGATGGTTGCTAATTGCCAACTGCTTCAAATTTTCGTATCCTTCCCACAATCGCTTCAATCCTTTTTCTGCCGCCTGTAATGCTTCGTTACTAAAATCGAGCGGACTGCGATAATGCGTTTGCAGAATAAAAAAACGTATGGTCATCGGGTGATAAGCCTGTTCGAGCATCGGATGATTGCCGCTAAACATTTCGCTAAGCTTTATTACATTGTTATAGCTTTTTCCCATCTTACGCCCGTTGATGGTAATCATGTTATTATGAATCCAGTATCTGGCAGCCATTTCACCATTGCAAACCGCGCTTTGCGCTATTTCGCATTCGTGATGCGGAAACTGAAGATCCATTCCGCCGCCATGAATATCAAACTGATCGCCCAGATACTTGGTGCTCATGGCAGAACATTCAATGTGCCAGCCGGGAAATCCTTCTCCCCACGGACTTTGCCATCGCATAATATGCTCGGGCGGCGCCTTTTTCCATAACGCAAAATCGGCTTTGTTGTGCTTTTCTTCCTGGTTGTCAAGCTCGCGCGTGGTTTCTATCATTTCCTCTAACACACGGCCGCTGAGAATGCCATACGGCAGGCCTTTTGGCGTAAAGTCTTCATCATATTTTTTTACATCAAAGTAAACTGAGCCGTTCACTTCATAGGCATAACCGTCTGCGATTATTTTTTTAATCATTTCTATCTGCTCCACAATATGCCCGGTTGCCGTAGGTTCGATGTTGGGAGATAACGTATTGAACTGCGCCATGCCCCAATGAAACAAATTGGTATATTTCTGAACCAGCTCCATCGGTTCCATTTTTTCTATTACGGCTTTTTTGCTTATTTTATCTTCTGCTTCCCTTCCTTCTTCTTCAAAGTGTCCGGCATCTGTAATATTGCGCACATATCTTACCCGGTAACCTTTGTATTGAAAATAACGGTTGATAACATCAAACGTAATGTAGGGGCGGGCATGACCGAGATGACTTTCGCCGCTTACCGTTGGTCCACACACATACATGCCCACATATCCTTCAATAATCGGCTTAAATACTTCTTTTTTTCGGGTTAATGAATTATATACTGATAGCATAACGCGAAGATACAACGGGGATTTGGGCAGATGAATGAGATGATATGATTGTGATAAAAATTCAGAAGCGATGGCAAACAAATTTGCACCAATCTGCAAAACACCTGTCTTTACACGCTCCTTACCAATTAAAAAATCTAACCAAATCACGGTCGCAAACTTACATCGCTCACCAGCATGAAATGGTCGCTCAGGTCTTCATCCACCATATCAAACTGGCGAACCGTAAAAGTTGTGTCTGGCAAAATATAATCTATCCGAAGCGTTGGCGCCAGAGCGTTGTAGCTTTTACCAATGCCAAAATCCTTTTTCAGAAACGCATCCTGCCGCAGCCCGCGAATGGTGAAATAAGTGTACGAGTTGGGCACATCATTAAAATCGCCGCACACAACAGATGAATGCGGACTGTTGGCAATTGTTTGTTTTACAACATCGGCCTGACTGCTGCGTCTTCTGAAAGCGATTTTCATTTTTGAAATGATGCTTTTTGATGCCGACAGACTTTCTTTATTCTGATCGGTTAATTTATCCATACCCGCATAATCTTCTCCGGAAAACTTAAACGATTGCAGGTGCGAAGTATAGATGCGAATGGTATCGGTTCCTGTTTTTATATCGGCATAAATGAGGCTTTCATAACTAAAGTGCGGATATTTGATTTTTCCGGTATCAACAATCGGATACCTGGAAAATATAATGGAACCGTATTGATAAAAACCATTTTTACGGTTGATGTCTTTAGAAAAAAAATGATACGGGTATTGCGCTGAAAACAAGCCGATGTTGTTCGCTTCTTCGCCCTGCGTTTGAGAATGATTAAATTCCTGCAGGCAAATGATATCGGGCTGTAGTTTCAGAATGGCGCCCGCTATCTCAGTGCGGTTGTGTTTTCGGGTATCGGTGTTGTTGCTTAAGCCATACATGTTTCCTACGTTCCAATCTACAATACGCAGGCTGCCGCTCGTTTTTTCCGTTTTGAAGCTGTTGTAAAAATGAAACCCGAACAGCACGCTTAACTGCTGAAACCCGATCATCAAAACCAAAACCGGAAGCCAGGCATAACGCGGTTTTACAATGAGCCAAAAGATAGCAATGAATACAAGCAATGTAGCCAGATACGGGAACGCCAAACCCAGAAACCCCGTAAGCCACCAGGCTTCGGGACTAACAAAAGGAACAATACAGGCGCATATATAAACCAGACAGCTAAACAGCGTAAGAAAGAAAATAAATTTTCGAGTAATGTTTCGTAATGCGCCAGCCATATTTGTAAAAATAGAACATGCTGCTTACCTGCCAATACTCACCGCCATTTTAGATCGGCAACAACAGGATCATGGTCGCCAAGCGCGCGTTTTGCAACCGTGCATTGCTGAACAGAAAAATGATCATCGGGGAAGCACATATCAATGCGAAGCGTTGGAATCAGTTTGTAAAACGTTGCGCCGATGCCGTTTCCCTTTTTCAAAAAAGCATCCTGGCTTTTGCCTTTCAAAATACGATAACTGTACATGGTTGAAGTGGCATTCATATCGCCGCAATAAATTACGGGATAAGAACTGGTATCTAAAAACCGGCGAATGAGTGCCGCCTGCTCATCGTGCATCGCTTCTATATCCCGAAGTTTTGCCTGAACGTCATGCTTGTAGGTAAATAATTTTTTTGCAACCACTCTTTTACCGCTATAACCCTGCGCAGAATCGGGAAATAAATAAAAAGAAGTAAGATGCGCCGTGTTGATGCGAACGGGTTTATTTTTAATCATCAAATCAACATAGGCTAGATTTTCAGCATGCCAGTCTTTTCTGATTGGTAAACGATCCGTATTGATAAAGGGCGTTTTTGAAGCGATGGCCACGCCTCTTTGTACAACACCCCAGAACGTTTTTAACGTCTGGTCTCCCGAAAAAAAGAGATAGTGATAGCCCAGCGAATCCAGTTCATGTTTAGCGGAAGCTACATCTTTGCTGCTGTCAACATTG
Source organism: Ilyomonas sp. (assembly GCA_965219515.1). GTDB lineage: Bacteria > Bacteroidota > Bacteroidia > Chitinophagales > Chitinophagaceae > Ilyomonas. The sequence goes on along the minus strand of OZ244776.1, from coordinate 1,968,388 downwards.
CTGTATTCCTGAATGCATAAAACATCAGGATTGTATTCAGCAATCGTTTGTAATATTTTTTTTCGGGGCAATGATTCGGGAAAAACAGGCAATGCGGGATTTATAAAATCAGACACATTCCATGTCATAATGCGAAACGCGCCGGTATCTTTTTTCATGCGCCAGCCGCTAAGCGGCGATACTGCTACCACCTGAAAAAAATTGTATAAACCGGGAATCAAAAGCAATAAAAAAATGAAAGTCCATTTTATGTTGATAAAAATGTTTGCAATTGCCGCTATAAAAACCAAAACAAATAAATAAGGGAATAGCAAGGCAAAAAAAACGGTATAGCTAAAAACACGCGATGGTAAAAACTGGGTAAAACACGAAAACAGAAAACAAACAGCCAATATGCCACAAGCCAATGCCCATGAGCCTTTCAATAAAATTTTCATTCAGTTTAGGTTATTGATAAAAATCAGAGATCTTCCTTGCTGGCTTTTTTCAGATAATCCTTCTCGTCATTGCTAAGCGAGCCGTAGCCGTCTTCGTTTATTTTGTCTAAAATTTCGTCCAGCTTTTGCTGAGAAAAACGGGAATGTATTTTTTTAAAAGGTTTTTTGGCCGATTTATAAAAAATCTGCGTTCTGGTTGGTTTTGATTCATATTTCTTTTCCGGATTAAAAAGATTATTCGTCCAGTCAAACAACTGAATCATCCAGATGCTTCCGTCATTTCCTTTTTGCATTTGCCTGATAAATACAAAACCGGCTGCGGCGCCCGCCAGATGTGCAACTGCCGTTCCCGCGTTGCTTCCGGCGATGGATGAATAATCGAACACGACAAAAATAATGGTAAGCACCCAAAGCGGAATGCCGCCGTTTATCATTGGCAACAAGCGAAAATTTGGCGACAGCGTTGTTGTGGCAATTACAATCGCCATAAGGGCAGAACCCGCGCCGATCATAGGAAAAGCAGAATCAATATTGGCGCGTAATGCCGGAAAAGCGTATTGCGTTGCAATAAAAAATACCGCGCCTGCAAAGCCTCCGTATAAATAAATCGGGATAATTTTTTTGTTGCCGGTTAGGTCTTGCAGAATATAACCGAACCCCCAAAGCCACAACAGCGAACCGATGAGGCTCCATACGCTGTCGTGCGTAAACATATAGGTAAGCAACGTCCACGGCCGCGTTACGAACTTGCCCATTTGCGCCGGAAGCACAAACCAACTTAGCACATCGTTGTAAAAACTATTGATGTCGCTGTCTGAAAGGTAAAAAATAATTTTAACAAAGTTGATGAGCACAAATACAACCGCATTGATGATAATGAGCCATACCAGCGCATTGTGGTCGGAGCCAAGCAAAGTAGAGTTTCGTTTATTCTGTTGCATTACTGCCATAAAATAAGATGTTCAAAAGTGCTTACAAAAGTCGTTTCGTTTTAATAAAAATTGCCCTTGTTGTTTTTATTCCAGAACCAGACTAAAAGAATGCCAACCAGTGCGCCGCCAAGATGCGCCACATGCGCCACATTATCGCCGGCGCTGTTTTGTATGGCCTGTGTTAGTTCTAAACCGGCATAAATAATGACAAACCACTTGGCTTTTAAAGGTATAAAAAAATAAAGATAAATGTAGGTGTTGGGAAACAAAAAACCGAAGGCAGCAAGACAGCCGAACACCGCACCGGATGCACCTAATGTTGCTTCGTTGATTTTTTGTGTAACCATACTCCGGTAAGCGTCCTGTTGCGAGAAGCTCAACGCATTAAACTGTTGAAGCAAATGCTGATTTTCTACATATAATACTATCATGTGCAGAAGGGCCGCTCCCAAACCGCAGGCAATATAAAACGTAATGAACCGCTTTGGTCCCCAGAGGTTTTCTAATATTGAACCAAACATCCACAAGGCAAACATGTTGCTGAAAATATGACCGATGCTGCCGTGCATAAACAAATGCGTTACAAACTGCCATGGCTGAAACAAATCGCTTTGCCAGCTATGCAGGGCAAAAACATCATCAAAAGAAAATCCCAGATTATTTCCTACGATACTCTGCGCCAGAAAAACCAGCACATTAATGATAAGAAGATTCTTGATGGCGGTAGGTAAAATCTGAAAACTACCCGGTCTGAATTCGGTCATACTACTCTTAAATGAAAATCACTTGTAATGATAAGACAAAAATATTTTTCTTCTGTTGCATCCTTCTTAAAGTAAAGGCGAGGCTTGCTTTTTTAACGTTAGCTGTACCACGTTTTCTATATGATGCGTGTGCGGAAACATATCTACCGGCTGAATTTTCGTAACCTTATATTTTGCATCAAGCCATTGTAAGTCGCGCGCCTGCGTAGCCGGATTGCAACTGACATAAACCAGCAACGGCGCTTCAATGGTGAGCAATTTTTTTACCAGCTTTTCATTCATGCCGGCTCTCGGCGGATCTGTAATGATGACATCAGGTTTTCCATGCGTTTCAAAAAATTCTTCGTTGCAAACGGTAATTACATCACCGCAAAAAAATTCTGCATGTTGAATGTTGTTGATTGCGGCATTTTCCCAGGCATCTGCAATGGCATCTTCTATCATTTCAACGCCAATTATTTTTTTCGCTTTTCCGCTTACAAAAATACCAATGCTGCCCGTGCCGCAATACAAATCGTACACGGTTTGCGTACCGTCCAATTGAGCAAAATCGCGCGTAACCTGGTACAAAATTTCAGCTTGTTTTGAATTGGTTTGAAAGAACGATTTCGGACTGATTTTAAAAATAAATTTTTCTAATTTTTCATAGATAAATCCGTTGCCGGAAACTGCCTGCGGCGAAAGATCGTTGATGCTGTCATTCCATTTTGGATTGATGGTAAACAGCAAGGTTGTGATATTTGTAAACTGATTCGCCAACTGCTGCTGCAATTCTTTCTGATGAAGTTTGTCTTCGTATCCAATTACAATATTAACCATCAGTTCTCCGGTAGTCGTCATCCTTACCTGCGCGTTTCGCAGCCAGCCCGTATGCTGCCTGATGTCGTAAAACGGCAGTCTGTTTTTTTCGCCAAAATCTGCAATGGCTTTTCTTATCAAGTTGGTCGGCTCGTTTTGCAAATGACAGGTGTTTATTTCAACTACTTTATCAAACACGCCTTTTGCATGATAACCGGCTACATTTTTCTTGTGTGCCGTTTCTTTTTCTTCGCGGGTTAAATTGGCAAACTCATTGTCCGGCACATAACGTTTGTTGCTGAATGTATATTCAAGTTTATTGCGGTAACGCCTTGTTTCTTTACAGCCGATAATGGGCATCATGTCGGGCAGTTCAATTTTGGCTATCCGCGTTAAATTGTCCCACACCTGCTGCTGCTTATATTGCAATTGTTTTTCGTAAGGCAAATGCTGCCACCGGCAGCCGCCGCACACACCAAAATGCTCGCAGAAAGGCGACACGCGTTCGGGTGAGTAAGACTTAAAAGAGATGGGAAAACCTTCCGCCCAGTCTTTTTTATTTTTAAACAACTGAACGTCTGCCACATCGCCGGGAACCACATTTTCTATAAACACAGCCTTACCGTTTACCCGACTGATGCATTTGCCTTCAGCCGCATAATTTTCAATCAAAACATTTTGTAAAATGACGGGCGGTTTTTTGTGTCTCACGCCCCCATCCCCTGAAGGGGAGTTTGAAAGTGTGATTAAATTATTATTAGTATCCATTAAATCAAAATCAATTTTATAATCCTGTTTTAAAACTCCCCTTCAGGGGATGGGGGCTTACACCAACTTTTCCAAAACGAAAACAACAATTGGGCAGAAGGTTGAATTTTTTTGGGTAATGTGCTGCCGTTTTATGAAAACATCTTCGCTTGTATAAGGAAAACGTTCGCAGTCGGAAGGACGAACATCATAAACCGAGCAAAAATTATCCGTTCCCAAAAACGGGCACGGCGTAGATTTTACTACATAATCGCCGTCGTCATCAAGCTTTAAATATGTTTCTATAAAATCGCCTTCTTTCATTTTCAGATGCCGGCTGATGCGCTTAATGTCAGGTGTTTTGAATCGGGGCGAATAATTTTTGCAGCACGCAGCGCAATGCAAACAATTGATATTTGCAAACGCTTCTTCGTGAAGTTGCGGCAATTGTTTCAACACTTTGTTTTTATCTGCGCGTTGCAGGAAATGCTTGTACTGTTTTTGATGATCGCCCGATTTTTTTTGCCAGTTGCTGTTTAAAAAATCTGTCATAATAAAGTAAAGGTCAATGAAAAAGCAATTGCGTTTATTTTACAGGTTCATAAAAATATTTATATTCCCTTTTATTTTGTAAATCCAAATGAACCAATTATGGAATCGCTGAGAGAGAAATGGCTGCTGCTTCTTTCCACGCCGTTGTATTTTATTGTTATCGGTATCGAGCTGTTGCTTACCCATTTGCAAAAGCGCGAGGTTTATACCGTAAAAGGAACCGCAACAAATGTCTACCTGATGCTGCTGAATACCTGTATTGATGTAGCGTTTCGCATTATCTATCTTGCCATTTTTGCTTTTTGCTATCGCTTTTCGTTCGTGCATATTTCAAATGTCTGGCTTTACTGGATTGCGTTATTACTTGTTGAAGATTTTCTGTATTACTGGCTGCATCGTTTCGATCATGAAGTGCGTTTATTCTGGGCGGTGCATGTTACCCATCACAGCAGCGGGCAGCTTAACTTTACGGTTGGTTTTCGTTCATCGGTATTTGAGCCGCTGTATCGGTTTGTCTATTTTATTCCGCTTGCCTTTCTCGGTTTTCATCCGCTTGACATTGTTTTCATGTATTCGGCTACACAAATCTGGGGAACGCTTGTGCATACCGATGTCATTGGCAAACTGGGCTGGCTGGAATATGTTTTTGTTACGCCTTCGCACCATCGCGTGCATCATGCCAGCAACATAAAATATCTTGATAAAAATCTGGGTATGTTTTTAATTGTCTGGGATAAGCTGTTTGGCACATTTCAGAAAGAACTGAGCAAAGAAGAATATGAGCCCATCAGATACGGACTGGTTTCTAATTTAGACAAACCAAATGCAGTAAACATTATATTTCATGAATGGAAAGGCATTGGGAAAGATGTAAAAAGAACTGACATCGGCTGGCGCAACAAACTCAGATACATTGTAAAAGCGCCGGGATGGAGCCATGATGGCAGTCGCCTTACCAGCCGGCAAATGCTGGAAAAAGAAATAGAAAGTATTAGGTAGCATGTAAAAGGTAAAAAATATTCAAAGTGAGATGATGATTATTAAATACCTTTTAAAAAATTAATCATTCCGTCAAACAATATCTTTTATTCAACATAATTGCTGCTGTTTTCAATCATAATACTTACCGCGTAATACAATTCAGCAACTCATTCAAACTTCAAATGCCTCACGGTGGTTGTTTTTTTTATCAGTTGCCGTAGCGAGTCAATCCCGATTTTTAAATGACGCTCCACATATTTTTTGGTAATTAATTTATCGCTTTCCGCCGTTTTCACGCCTTCCGGAATCATTGGCTGGTCGCTGATAAGAAGCAACGCGCCGGTGGGAATTTTATTAAAAAAACCCACGGTAAAAATAGTTGCCGTTTCCATGTCTATGGCATACGCCCGAATGTTGCGCAAATAAGTTTTAAATGTATCATCATGCTCCCAGATGCGGCGGTTGGTGGTATAAACGGTGCCCGTCCAGTAATCAACTTTATTTTCACGTATGGTAGTAGAAACAGCACGCTGTAAAGCAAAGGCAGGCAGGGCGGGTACTTCGGGCGGAAAATAATCATTCGACGTTCCTTCGCCCCGTATGGCGGCGATAGGAAGTATCAGATCGCCTAACTTATTACGCTTTTTTAAACCGCCGCATTTACCCAGAAACAAAACGGCTTTCGGATCAATGGCCGACAGCAAATCCATGATGGTAGCGGCGCCGGCACTGCCCATGCCAAAATTAATGATGCTAATGCCGCCTGCGGTAGCGCATTGATAAGGGCGATCTAACCCTACCACTTTTGCATTGTTCCATTCGGCAAACAAATGCACATAATTACTGAAATTGGTAAGTAAAATATAATCGCCGAAATTATCCAGCTTTTCGCCGGTATAGCGTGGCAGCCAGTTGTTTACAATATCCTGTCGTGATTTCATAAAAGCAAAATTTTACAAATATAAGTAAGCGTCTGCCGGTAGTTTTGCAGGATGTTAGCAATTGATTTTCCTTCATCAGAACTTAGTATACGAAAAGAAGAAGGAAAAGAACAGATTTGGGACGCCATCCGCAAAAAATGGGTGCGGCTTACACCGGAAGAATGGGTGCGGCAAAATTTTATTCAATATTTATTGCTGATAAAACAATATCCTGCCGCCTTGTTATCGGTTGAAAAAGAAATCTGGCTGGGCGAAAGAAAAAAACGCTACGACGTTGTTGTTTATAAACATGCGCAACCCTGGATGATAATTGAATGCAAGCAACCCGACGTATTGCTAACCGAGACCACCATGATGCAGGTGATGCAATATAATATGCATAGTTGCTGCACTTATGTTGTTATTACCAATGGCAACCACAGCAAAGCCTGGCTTTTGGAAAACGGTATTGCCAAAGAAATAACAGAACTTCCGCACTGGTTATGAAACAAATTTTTTCGCTGCGTTAAACATACAGAATCTATGGGCAGCTTAGTGGCTTAAAATATTGTTAGTAAAGCAAAAACCAACACAAAACCGCGCCGTTACAACATTTTATTGAATAATATTGCACAACGAAATAAAACGAGTATGAAAAGAATGATGATAGCGTTCAGCGCATTTTTAATTATCTCTGCGGCTCACGCACAAACATCAACGTCAACTGCTGCAAGTTCGCAACCCGCTTCACAGGACGTTGCCAAGGTGTTGCAGATAAGCGATGCTGATCACGATATGGGTAAAATACCTTACGGAAAACCCATTGAGTACGAAGTATCGGTAAAAAATATCAGCTCAGATTCCATCAAATTGCAAAACGTACAGGCCGGTTGCGGGTGCACTACACCACAGTGGAAACCCGGACCTTACGCACCCGGCGAAACATTTAAAATAAAAGTTGGTTTTAACGGCAGCACAAAAGGCAATTTTGCAAAAAACGTAACCATCTTTTTAGATAATGGTCTCAGCAAGCAGATTAAATTTCATGGCGAAACATTTGAAGCGCCCGATAATGCGGCTCCTGCCAACAGCGCCGTTCAGGGCATGAAGCCTTCGTCCAATTAATCTATTTTTATATGATAAAATATTTTTTGTCTTTTCTGTTAATCGCTTTTGCAAGCGTCTCTTTCGCACAGGAATCGCCCGTAAAGTTTGTAGAAACTTCGCATTCATTCGGGAAAATAAAGCAAGGTGCGCCGGTTACAACCGAATTTACATTTACCAATACATCTAACAAACCGGTAATTATAGAAGTGGCAACGGCAGAATGCGGATGCACAACGCCTGATTATCCCAAAACACCGGTGATGAAAGATAAAACCGCTTCTATAAAGGTTACCTACAATGCCGAAGCAGAAGGTCATTTCGAGAAAAAAGTAACGGTAAAATTTGCCAGAATTCAACAGCCGGTTTTTCTTACTATTGAAGGCGACGTGGAGAAGAAAACAAAATAAATTGTTCAATATAATTTGATAACAAAAGGTCTTATCTGTAAGACCTTTTTCTTTTTATAAAAGATGCAAAAAAATTTATCAATCCAAATCTGCGTCAGGTTGCCAAACTGGCTCGGCGATGTGGTGATGAGTCTTGGTTTTTTGCATTTGCTAACGCAAACGTATCCTAACGCTTCTGTTACCGTTATTGTAAAAAAAGGACTGGAGCAACTTGTTTCAGATTTCCCGCATGTAAATGATATTATTGTTTTTTCCAAAGCGGAACACAAAGGTTTGGCTGGCGCCTGGCGGTTCGGCAGGCAGTTGAAAGCAAAAGAAAAATTCGATTTGTTTTTTGTGTTGCCCGATTCTTTTTCGGCAGCGGTAATGGCTTTTGCCACCGGCGCAAAACAAAGAGTCGGCTATGGCAAAGAAGGAAGAAATTTCTTACTTACGAATGCTTACCGAAAAAGGAAAAGCTTGCATCGGGTGGAAGAATATGCATATTTGCTGCGCTTTTTTAATCCCGCATCAGCACAATATAAATTATTTGTACAATTGCCCGCATCAACAAAAAAATGGAACGCTTACCTTGTTGTAAACATTAATTCGGAAGCGGTTTCCCGGCGATTGCCGGTAGAAAAAGCGGTTGCTTTAATTTCTCTTTTACAACAATACCAATTACCCGTAAAACTGATTGGAAGCCAGAAAGAAAGAAGTTATGTGAACGATGTTGTTAAACGACTGCCTATAAAAGACGGCATCGAAATTTTGGCGGGAGAAACCAACCTGCAACAACTGATTACACTTATTCAAAATGCAACGCTTATGGTAAGCAGCGATAGCGGGCCGGCGCATCTGGCGGGCGCATCCAAAGTGCCGTTGGTGGTATTGTTTGGCGCAGGCGATGAAAGCAATACAGGACCTTACAAAAACAATAAAGCCATTGTTGTAAGAAATGGAACCTTGCCCTGCGAGCCTTGTGTAAAAAACACCTGTAAACTGGCTTCGCTGCCGGTGTGTATGAGGCAGCTTGATTTGAACAAAGTAGCAGTTGCTGTTGATGTGTTATTAAAAAAAAATGATGAAACCTGTTTTTGAAAATGATATAGAAAATTGTTTGCGGGCGCTGCAAAGCGGCGGTACCATTTTATACCCGACAGACACAATCTGGGGCATTGGCTGCGATGCCACCGATGAAGACGCCGCCGAAAAAATCATTTCTTTAAAGCAGCGCCCGAAAAGCAAAAGCTTTGTTGTATTGGTAGCAGAAGAAACTGATGTTTTGAAATATGTGGCTGCGCCCGATTTGGCTGTCTTTACTTATCTTGATACGATAAAAAAACCCGTTACCGTGATTTATCAGAATGCGATAGGGCTGGCAAACAATGTATTGGCAGACGATGGTTCTGTTGCCATCCGCATTTGTAAAGAACCATTTTGCAGGCATTTGATAAAACGATTCCGGACACCGATCGTAAGCACGTCGGCAAACTATTCAGGCGAAGCTTCGCCGCTTTTTTTTGATCAGATAAACAAAGAAATTATTAGCGGAGTTGATTATGCCGTGCAATACCGGCGCGATGACAAAACTGAATCTTCGCCGTCATCTATCATCAAATGGGAGAATGGAGAAGCGATTGTAATAAGAAAATAAAAAAGGCTTATTCTTTTAAATCCGCCGTATCTCTGATGCCGGTAAAAATGACCGACATGTCTTTTGATTCGTAAATTTTCTTATTGAATTTATTACCCAGAACAATAATGGTTGCCGTATCCTGAACCAGCCTGGTAAACACCGTATTGCTGCCATGCCATTTGCCGTTGTGATATACAAACGAATCTAAGCCGTTAATAAACAAGCGCCAGCCCAAACCATAGTTGTGCATCGAAGCCCGCTCATGGCTTTGCGGCGTAAAAGCCGTGTCCAGCGTGGCTTTTGAAACAAAGGTGTGCTGATATAAAGCTTTGTCCCACTGCAGCAAATCGCGCACGGTGCTATACACATTTTTATCGCCATAAGTGCAATCTAAAAAATCCATGGCAAAAGGCCGGTTGCCCACCATCGTAGGTATGTAATTCAGCGTATCAATAATTGAAAAAATGTATGTGCTGTTCATGCCAAGCGGCGTAAAAACGCTGTCTCTCATAAATTGCGGAAACGGTTGCCGTGTTATTTTTTCAACTATCAAGGCCAGCAGCATAAAGTTGGTATTGCAATAATGAAACGCCTTGCCGGGCGGCGCATCAACCGGCGGCTTGTGATTGATAATGAAATTCAATACATCTTCATTGGTGGCTTTTTGTTTTTTATTCCAGCCCTTATCCATAAAATTCAGATAGCTTGGCAGTCCGCTCCGGTGAGACAGCAACATTCTGATGGTAATGCCATGATACGGAAACTGCGGAAAGTATTGTTGCAAAGAGTCGTCAAGCGTTAAGCGATGCTGTTCCCGCAAGCGCATCACTTCGGTTCCTGTAAACGTTTTGGAAACGGAAGCCAGATGAAATGTAGTACTTGGCGCGATAGAATCTCTGGTTTGAAAATTGGAAAAACCAGTATAATCTTCAAACACAATCTGCCCGTTTTTGGCAACCAGAATACTGCCGTTGAAACCGGTTGGTTTCAAATGTGTTTCGTAATAAAATTTTGCTTCGTTGCCATACCTTGCTACCTCGGCTGGTGTCAACTGGCGAAAATCAAAATCGCCTGACAGCGATGAGTTGTTTAAATCATTACTGTTTTGTCCGGCCTTCGATATGCAGCCGGTTATCAACAATACTGAATAACAAAAAAAGAAGAGAAAAAATACAGATTTCATACGTGAGAAAAACAAAAATAAGCGGATTGAGAATTACTTCACTTTATCTAAACTGATAACGACAATAACTTTACCATTCGTGTATTCAATTCATTTGTTTTTCTTTGATTTTTTAATTCATTTTTAAGCATTTATGGCCATTGTTTTATTCGATACAAATAAAAGAGAACGGTTGTTTCCGCTTACTTATACCAAAGCGGTAGCTGATTTGTTTTTTGGTTTGTTTACCATTAAACAGCGCTGGCAATTGCTTACCGGTGAAGAAATTTATGTAGAAACGGCTGACTATCTGCAAGTATTGTATCCCATTTTGCCCGCAGGTATTCATACCTGGATTAGCGCCTCGGTATTGAATTTCCCCGATATGATTGAAAAAATTAAAGCCATGAAGCAGGGTGATGTGTTTGAAGATGAAAACGGCATTATTGCGTGTAAAGGAAACGGAAAAAATGTAGCTGATGTTCTGAAACATGCAGCCATGAATTTTACTACCGTAACTGATGCCGAATGGTTATTTTATCCACACCAGTTACTGAAAAAAAACGATTCGTTTATCCGATCAGATTTTGCTTTGCAAACAAAGAATAAAACAGCAATGCCTTTATCCGGGTCAAATCAATGTATAAACAAAGAGAACATTTTCGTAGCGGAAGAAGCAAGCGTTTCGTGTAGCATCATCAATGCTGAAAGTGGCCCTGTTTATATTGGTAAAAATGCGGTTGTAATGGAAGGCAGCTTGCTTAGAGGCCCGCTATCAATCGGCGAAAATGCCATAGTAAAAATGGGATGTAAATTATATGGCGCAACTTCTGTCGGCGCGTATTGTACCGTTGGCGGAGAAATTAAAAATTCAATTCTGCAAGCTTGCAGCAACAAGGCACACGATGGCTATCTCGGCGATTCATTGATTGGCGCGTGGTGTAATTTAGGGGCGGGAGCCACAAACAGCAATGTAAAAAATACGGCAGGCGATGTTATGCTTTGGAATGAATATGAAAAAGCATTCATCAATGCAGGAAATAAATGCGGCGTTATTACCGGTGATTATACAAAGGTTGCCATTAATTCATCCATCAATACCGGAAGTGTTTATGGCGTTAGTTGCAATGTATTCGGCGAAGGGTTGCTGCCAACGCAACTGAGAAATTTTGCATGGGGCGCAAGCGGCGAAGGCTATACAATAGATAAAGCCATAAAGCACATCCGGCAATGGATGAATTTTAAGCAGCAAACATTATCCGGTGAAGAAGAATCTGTTTTGACTTATATCTTTGACAACTTTATAGATTCATAATTATGTTTAAATATAAAATTCCCGAAGTGCCTGTACCAGTTGGTATTTTGTCGGGGAAATAAAATAGGCAGGCTTTACATTGAGATTTTGCAAAAAGAAATTAAATAACCATTATATGAGAACACAAATTGCGGCTGCCAACTGGAAAATGAATCTTACCTGGCAAAAGGGAAAAGAATTATTGGCATCCATAGACAACAATCAATACGAGCTTACTGAAAATCAGCTTGCCATTTTCGCTGTGCCGTTTCCTTATCTTCATCTGGCGCAGGAAGAGCTGCAGGATAAAAAGGGCGTATTTGTGGCTGCGCAAAATTGCAGCAATAAAAAATCGGGCGCTTATACCGGCGAAGTATCGGTTGAAATGTTGCAAAGTCTGAATGTAAAATATGTCATTATCGGGCATTCCGAACGAAGAGAATATTTTAAGGAAACAAACAAACTACTGGCAGAAAAAACAGACATTGCTTTGGCTCACGACATCGTTCCCATTTTCTGCTGCGGCGAGCCTTTGCAGGTGAGAGAAAGCGATACGCAAAACGATTTTGTAACCATGCAATTGCAGGAATCGCTGTTTCATTTACCTGAAGAGCAGATAAAAAAAATTGTAATTGCCTACGAACCCATCTGGGCCATTGGCACCGGCAAAACCGCCAGCAAAGAGCAGGCGCAGGAAATGCACGCTTTTATTCGCGGCGAAATAGCAAAACAATACGGACAAAGCGTAGCTGACGAAATCTCAATTTTATATGGCGGCAGCGTAAAAGCGAATAATGCCAGAGAGATTTTTGCCGAAGCCGACGTGGATGGCGGTTTAGTTGGCGGCGCTTCTCTGGTAGCCGATGAGTTTGTAACGATTATTAAGAGCTTAAAATAATCGGTTGCTGAAAGTACATGAAATAGCTGCTTACTTTTTGTATTTTTTATCAGTCATCATTTGCCCGTGAAAACGGGCTTTCTTTTTTCTGTAAAAGCTGTTGTGCCTTCCATCATATCTTCGGTGGAAAAGCATTCGCCGAATTGTTTTATTTCATAATCATATCCCTGCAGCGTATGGTTAAAATGATTAACGCAACTGATAATTTTTGCTGCTGCCAGCGGTGCTTTTTCGCCAATCAGTTGCATGGTTTTTTTGGTTTCGGGTAATAATTCTTCTGGCGCGCAAATTTTATTTACCATGTGATAATTCTTCGCTTCTTCCGCGCTGATAATTTTGCCGGTCAGCATCAGTTCATTGGCTATATTTTTCCCCACTAATTGCGTTAACCGCTGTGTGCCGCCGTAACCGGGAATAATGCCCAGATTAATTTCCGGCTGACCAAATTTTGCCGTATCGGATGCATAAATAAAATGACAGGCCAGCGCCAGCTCGCAACCGCCGCCCAAAGCAAAACCATTCACGGCGGCCACAATCGGCTTTGAGCAATTTTCTATTTTATTCATCAGTTCGTGTCCATATTTAGCCAGCGCCTCGCCGGAACCGGCATCCATCTTTCCAAACTCTGAAATGTCGGCGCCGGCAACAAAAGCTTTCTCTCCGCTTCCGGTAATGATGGCAGATTTGATTGCCGGATTATCATACACTTCATCTATCGCTTTGTCAAGCTCGTGAAGCACAAGCGTATTTAAAGCATTCAATTTTTCAGGGCGATTGATGGTGATGATAAAAACGCCTTCATCCAATGAGGTAAGCAATGTTGAATACATAAAATTTGGTTAGCTATATATTTTGCAAGATAAATACAAAATGAGGGTGTGAAAAGAATAAAAATTTAATGTTTTTCTTTTATCATTGAATAAAAAAAGGATCAATAGCAATAGTAAAACTCCTGATTATCCTGCTTATTTTGGTATGTTATCCCCTTTCAATAATGCCGCCGCCGATTACTTCATCGCCTTCATAAAAAACGGCACTTTGCCCCGGCGCGATGCTTTTTACCGGCTTGCTGAAACGAACCTGAATTTTATTGCCATCGTTCATCAAAATGCTGTCTTCACCTTTGTCTTTATACCTGATTTTTGTGTGCACCTGCACTCCGTTTTCGATGCCGTTATATTTTATCCAGTTCAATTTACTTACCGTCATCGTTTGTTCAGACAAATCTTCTTCATCACCCAAAACAACCGTATTGTTTTCCGGATTGATGCTGGTTACATAAGCCGGTTTTCCCAAAGCAATGTCGAGACCTTTGCGTTGGCCAACCGTGTAAAACGGATAACCTTTATGCTGACCCAGTTTTTTTCCTTCCTTATCAATAAACCAGCCGCCGTTTACCTGTTGTTCCAAACCCTGAACATTACGCTTCAAAAAACCGCGATAATCGTTGTCGGGAACAAAACAAATTTCGTAACTCTCGCTTTTTTTTGCCAGTTCAGGATAACCAAAATCAAGAGCCATTTGTCTGATTTCTGTTTTTTTGAATTTCCCCAACGGCAAAATGGTTCGGCTTAACAAAGCCTGATCCAATCCCCATAAAACATAACTCTGGTCTTTTGTTTCGTCGAGCCCTTTGCTGATTACAAATCTGTTGTTATCGCTTTGGTACACATTGGCATAATGCCCGGTGGCAATAAAATCGCAACCCAGCGCATCGGCACGTTTTAGCAAAGCGCGCCATTTGATATGCGTATTGCACATCACGCACGGATTCGGCGTTTTACCGGCAAGATATTCTTCAATAAAATTTTCCACCACAAAGCCACCAAACTCTTCGCGAATATCTAAAATAAAATGCGGGAAGCCATTTTGCACAGCCGCCTGTCGCGCATCGTTAAAGCTGTCTATATTGCAGCAGCCGGTTTCTTTATGCCCGCCGCCGCTGGTGGCATAATCCCACGTTTTCATGGTAATGCCAACTACTTCGTAACCTTCATTGTGCAACATCAATGCGGCAACGGTACTATCTATACCGCCGCTCATAGCTACCAGCACTTTTCCTTTATTGCTCATCCGTTGCTTTTTTTGCAAAGATACTTGTTGATAAAACGATTATGAATTTGTATGTGTTGATCAGGTGTTAAGAAAGAAATTTTATCCGGTGCAAAGTTGAAACGGAAGATAGCTTTTATGATAGATGATTCTAAACCGGGATAATGTGCGGTGCCGGGCAATTTCACCTTCCGGTTAATCAGGCTTTGATCAAATAACCTACCTTGCAGCAAGCTGACGAGATAGTTTATTTTTTGCTGACTACTTATTGAAATAAAGTCCGGCAGATTTTTACTATTTCTATTTTCTTAGTGTACTTACTTTTAATTACTGAAATATTTTGATTATAAAGTGGTAAACAGGATGTAACGGTTACGATTGTTTGTTTTTTTACTCATTAAACTATACCCCGCTTAACATACATGTTCGCCTGACGTATGTAGTTACGATTAATATACATGACAGCTATGGCTTTGTTCTGAAAAAAAGGTTGGCAATGATAATCATTGGTGGTATTTGAAAATTGTCAAAACGGTTTCAGTTCCGGAACATTTTTGAATATGTTGAACACCCGGTCGTGCAGCAATAATTACTTCATTTGAAAAACATCCAAAATGACCAAAGACCAAATTGAAGATTACCTGTATTTTTTTTGGGCACCATTACTAAAAGCAAATGCAGTAGCTGATGCTGATATGGATAGCTTTCAGCAAAAGATAATTCTTACACTGAGCCAGGCATCTGTATATATTGAGGCGCCAAACTACACAGCCGGCACAAGCAGCCGCGATTATGCGGACAATATCGTTAATGAAATAAATGCGTTGTCTGATAAAATAGTTGCAAATATGGCTGGCAGAACAACCGATGATTCTTACTGGCTGAAGATTACAACACAGTTTTATTTTTTCACAGCATCGGTTGCAGAAACTCAGCTTGAACCGGAGTTTTCGTTCGGATCTTATAAAACAGAAGAAACTAAGTTTATCGGCTTTGATTTTTATTATTTGCCATATCAGATACAAATTCAGTTACCAACTACCGCTGAAATATCGGCAATCATATCATCAAAAAAGCCTTTTGTTATACCAGATGGCGATGTTACAAACATAGAAATAGATGATTGTGCGTTGTGGTTGTCAGCCATTCATTTAGATGCAGAAGCCGGTAATGCATCATTTTATACCGGCATGAGGTTACAGCAATGCAACATTTCCTTTGATGGCGGTTATACCAAATCGGGCAATAAAGTAGCGACAGGATTAATTGATTTTTTTGCAGGATTTATTATTACCTGTATTCCTGAAAATGAAACTGCTGCCATATTACCCATTACAGTTGCGGCACGCAATACAGTTATTTATCCTAATAAATTGGTGTTCAGTTTCAAACACCGCCCCGGTTTGCCACAGCCGCCAAAAATTTTACTAACGCACACTGAATCATTTGCTGCAACGCTTTTTGGAAGTGCATTAATAACCAATGCTGCTGACGATATTATTGCCGGTTGGGTGACTGAAAAAAATTTATTATCATTTCCATTATTGATGCAGGATGATTCTTTTTCTGCAACCGAAAACTCCTCGCCCGTTTTTGATTTTAAAGGAAACGGTAAGATAAATAATCTTCGCTGGTATTTGCAACCGGTAAGCACCAGTCATCCGCTTGTTTTTTCAAGATTAGGAATGGCTGCAGATTCCGGATGTATCGGTTTTGACAATAAAGATCAATTTACGCTGGCCTGGAGCGGTTTGGAAAACGGACCGCTTATAGTAAAAGACTTTTTTCTCCGCGCATCTAACCGGGCACTCTTTTTCAGTTATACGTTCAATGCAAGTTTACCCGCCAAACAGAAATTACAATTATGGAAAGCAAACAACAATCAAAAAAGCAGTTCTGTAATTGATATAAGTTACAACGCAGAAGGCAAAGGCAATTTTATTTCCTATGATACAAGTGAACAAAATGCGTTTAACACCGGTATCAATGTAAATATTGACCGTCCCTTGCTTTCTAACGGAGACAGAATATTTTCAAAAACATCGGGTGAATTAATTTTCATCCGAGATGAAAACAACATAACTGCAGTTGTGCTGGGAAGGAAGATGGATGATTCGTCTATAGCTTTTGAAAATAGTTCGTTTAAACAGCTTAGCAGCTTCGCACTTTCCAATGCGCTGATTCTTGTAAACCCGGTTGAATTATTTTTCCTTGCCGGAAAGGTAGACGCTAAAGGTGTTGCAGTTGAAGGGCAATGTATTATTCGTTTTCCCGTGTCTTCTGTTGAACACACACTTCCCGACCCATATATTACCAGCCTGTTTAATGAACAGCCTGATAACAATGGGAATATTCAGCCAACACGCAGCCTGCTGTCAACTATTCGCTGGAACGAAGAAAATGGTGCTGAATTAATTATGCAGCTTGCAGATGAGAATGGCAACGCATTCGTACCAAAAAGCACAATAACGGACGAAAAGTTAGCAGATATTTTATTGAGATTTCCGCTACCGCATCCCGGCGAAGAACAATATGATAATATCTTAAAAAATGCTTTGGCGGCATCGGGCAATGGTGCAACAAATATAGCGGCTGATACATTGCCTTATGGTAATTATCAGTCTTCTTATCATTCAAAAACAAATGCAACCGGCGCGTTCTCAACCCTTCATATTTTGCCGGGCAACATTTCGCTGGTAGATGTTTCGGGCAGAGCCTCTCAAATGGGTGTTGCCTTTACAAGAAACCTGCGCAGCTCTGAAAATGGTATTGATGCGGTTCTTGAAAATACAGGTTACGGATTCAATCAAACTTATCGCATTGAAAATAATGAGGTCGTTAGTTCGGGCAGATTTGTAAGAGCTTTTACATTACCACATGTGCAATGGGAACCTGTGTATTTTGAACAAAAAAATGACAAAGGCAATTTTTTATTTGAAAAAAGTCCGTTTCCAACGCACGGCGTGCCAACGCGTATTGCCAGCGCAAATAAAACTGATGTAACATTAGCGCCCATACCTGTAACAAAATATATTGTAGAAGGCTTTCAGGATGAAGAGAACAAATATGCCGCAGCAGCACATTTCGCATTGCCGTTTGGCATGAATGCGGTTGCCTTATTTCATCCTTTTGTGGAAGGTGTAAAATTGCAGGAAGAAAACTTTTTTGGAGTTGCATTTATTCGCCCAAAACCAGATCCGTACTCATACAGCACATTGAATTTTAATCAACCTGATTTTAATTTAAAAAAAGGAAATTTATCTGGAGCGATACAAATAAAAGCCACATCAGAAGGCTACCCAAACATACCGCGTGATAACTTTCCCGATCCTTCTTTTCATGGCGCTGTTTTACAAATGCCAAATCGGTTTGAAATAGAAAATGCACCATTGCGGTATGAAGACGATTCTATATTAGGTATTCCCATAACCAAACAATTTAACAGGGTAATGTGGGGCGAATATTTATTGGCTCCGGGCGCACTTACATTTAATCGTTCTGCTGATGCAAAAGTTCCGCTCAGAAGAATAGACTTCTGCGGTTTTGGTGCAAGCGTATTTAGCAACTGGTTAAATAAACACGCCAATGGCGGAGACATAAGCCAGGTAAAATTTAATATTTTTATCGGCAGGGTTGCACATGAAGTAATACAAATAAAAAGCGTTATTGTTCCATGGTTTATTCCTGTTGTAAGAACAATTATAATTGAAAGAAAAAACCACGGTAATATCACACGTACGGATACCGGTTGGGTGGCTACAGGACCCGGTGAATTTCATCAGGGCTATGATTGTCATCCCGGGGTTTTAAAAGGCGCATACAACGTAACATCTATAAAAGATACTGCAATATCTCTGTCTCAGAAATTAGAGGGTGTTTTTCCAAATGTAGATATGGCAGGCGTTTATTTTGATGCAGATATAATGGTCGAAAATGTAGTAAGCGGATTTAAAAATACACTGGAAACACCGTTAAACTACAAACTCGTTCCCTCTAAAAAACAATTCGGATATATTATTCTGGGCAATCCGCCGGGAAACATGCCACTGGAAAATTACTTCACTAAAAAAGACCTTCAGAATTTTATTGCACGATCTGATGTAGGGCCGTTAGGCGGACCTGTTGATTGCATTGTAAACATTGCAGGTTCTGACCAGATGATGCACGTTACCAGGGTTGATGTAAATGCTGTTGCTGATGATGTAAACCCGGCTTTTGTAGCCGCGGCACGCGGCACATTACAATTGCCAAAAGGTGGAAGCTGGTCGGTTGTTAAAAAAATAACTAATGGCGCAACACAACCATTAACGGGTGATGAAACCGTGCCGCTCATCCGCAACGGTAAATTAAATTTTGATGTAGCAGGAAACCCAACTGACATAAATTTTAATGGCTCTTTACACGTACTTGGCAATCCGCTTAATATTGATAAATATGTTGCCGGTTCATCAGTATCAGCAGACACAGAATATGCTTTGCTTCAAAGTACCGATACGCAAAAATTATTATTTCCGCGTCCTTCTTTCAATTCAAAAAATAATTCAGTTATTAATAATGGAATTACAGAAGGTGTAAAAAAGGTTTTTACTACCAATCCTTTAGTAGCAGATCCGTACAGCCTTCTTAAAAGCAATACGATTTTTCCTGACAGCAGCGATGCACTTACACTGGGAAATAAAAGTTTAAAAGTGGACAGCCTTGATATTATTAAAGAAAATGCCGGTATATCTTTCCCATCATTCCCTGTTGATGTAGCTGGTCTTTTGAAAAATTTTATACCGGCTGAAATAGATATTGCAGGCAGCAGGAAACTATTTCTCGTACAGGAAGAAAACTTTAAAATATATATAGATTATGGGATAGGAAGTAATATAAATCCAAGACAAACATTCAATGTAGCACTCGATGGAGATAATGATGCCAACAGATGGCAAATGGGTAATACAAATGTTGCCATTGTAGTAGAATTAGGAGATTTTAAACCATTGCTTACTGTAAGAGGCGATTTTACTGCCAAGCCCGGCGCAAAACCTAAATTTGATAACGCAAAAATAGAATGGGGGCCTGATGAGAATCTGCAGAAAATAATTCAGGTGCTCTCCATTTTATCTATGCTCTCAAGTGAAAACGGAACCAAAGACATCATTGCCGATGGATTTAGTTTTGTAATGGGAAATTCGCCGGATAGCTGGAGCTATAAATGCACCATCGAAGAAAAAATTCCGGTAATTCAATTTCCAAATTCAGCTCAGTTAGCGCAACTGCCTGCACCTGCTCCGCTCATTGTTGAAGCCGGTCTTGATCTTGGCGTTTTCTTCAATTTATCTCTGTCAACGGAACCTGGCAATCTTATAAAAGCAGGTGCCGGTATTGTACTTGGTTTTGAAGCCACCATTCAGGTTCTTTTAATAACGCTTGAGGCAATTACCGCGTATGGCGTTGGCACTGCTAAAGTGGAAGTATTTATAGAGCTGCCTGAAGCTAAGCCCACCTTCAAATTCACAATGGGTTTTGGCGCAACCGTAGCGGTGCAATTGCCTATGGTTGGTTATGTATCGCTTACCCGCGTTATCAGTCTGGGTGCTTCTATTGATAATGGCACAACCATGACCGTGGGGCAAATGCTGAGAGGTGTTTTAACGCTTGGCGGCGGTCTTGCTTCCGTTAGTGTGCAGGTAGAAGCTTCGGGTACTGTTTCTGATAAAAGTGACGATCCTGAGCGTACCAAATGGACGGCTACCGTGCGTGGTGTTTTTACACTTGACGTTACCGTAGCCTTTGTGTTTAGCTGGGATTTTTCAAAAGATTTTGAACACGAAATTGATTTACCAAATCCATTTTAAATTTTATAAATATGGCTATCGAAGACAAAAAATTATTTATTCTTCCTTTCCCGCAACACGTTTATTTAAATGCGGCAGGAGATAATAAACTTGTTTGCAATATAGTTGTGCTGCCACGAAACAATCCGTTTGCTGATGTTGTTGCGGGCGATGATCTTACTGCCTTTGTAAGTGCTTCTTTCAAATTAAAAGCATGGCTGGTTAAAGGAGAAAGTGATAAGCTGCCCACATCAGGCGATCATGCTGCTGATGCAAATTATCAGCAAAAGAATAATCTCATTTTTCAAAATACCAACCGGGAAGATGTTTTTAATGCCATAGCACATGCATTTGAAATTGATCCGAACCCTGTACCTCTTTCAGGCAAACAGCCCGTTATTTTAAAAAAATATTTACCCGAAGCATACCGCAATGCGTTTGCATTCAGCAAACCCCGCAACGATAATGCGGTTACAGACGATAGTTATTTCTGTTCGTTAAAAACCAACAGCTTCGCAAATCCATATACAAAAGATGATAAAGTAAACTGGGCGCAGATACTTGCCTTTGCGCTTTCTCAGCCACTGCTGGCAACCGCGTTAGGCATTTTATATACCGATATAGAAATACCGCTGGATAATGCAGATTTTTTTAAACAAGGCGGCTGGATTTATTTCGATTTTGATGAAACTGACGAAGCCAGTACAACGCTTCATGTAACGGGCAATGATACCTTGGTGCAATACTATGCGGCAAGAATACCTGCAACAACCGAATCAAGACAGGTTTTTGCGCCGGTGCTTTTTCCTGTATTGCACATAGATGATGTTGGAAATGAGGAAGCCACCGTGCCTTTTGATGATGTGTTTAAAGATGTGATTTTATACGATGATGGCTTTGCTAAAATTGTGCATTGCAGCCAGGCCGTTAATACCAATCCGATTCTTGAAACAAGAGAAGGACCATCGCCGCTGATGGACACTGGTATCAGATTAGGTTGGGATGATGAACAAATATTAACGTGGTTAAGCAGAAGTTTTGCAGATACGCATTTGGGACCAACGCCGCCGGCATTGCAAAAAGCGCATTCCAAATTCGCAGTAAGCCGTTATCGGGTTGATGTAGCTGAAATAAGCAAGCAGGCTTTTGATTCAAACGACAGCAGCTTAACAGAAAATGAAACAAAAGGAAACTGGAAATCGCAGGTTGCCATTACCTCAAAAGACACGTTACAATTAAGCCCCGAAATAATTTTAGGAGATTATAAAGGCGAATCGGGCGTACAGGTTTCTCCTGTAAGAAACAATGATAGAGAAAACCGTTTATGGCTGCCGGCTTTTTTTGCGTTCTGGAATGGCGCTTCACTTGCTGTGCCCGATCCTATACCTGAAGAAATAAATAACCTTGCTGCATATAAAACAGATCAGGCAGAAAAAAATCCTGATAAAAATGCGCCGGTTTTATACCAGCAACCTGCCGATACAAAAGTTGATCTTACCTATGGCACTCACTATGCTTTTCGCGTAAGGCTTTCTGATATTTCCGGCGGCGGACCTAATGTAAATGACAACGCTTTAATTGCCGGTGAAAATGGAATAGGCAAGCATAAATTTACGCGTAATGTGGCGCCATCGCCACCCGCAATTACCAATGAAAATGGCGGGTTAAAAATTATCCGGCCGCGCTTAGGTTATCCTGCTATTTTATTCGCGGCAGACGATACAGAGAAGGCAATAGATTTATTAAAAGAAGACAGGAAAGCGTTAGATGCCGCATCTGCACAACTTGCCAGCATAGTTGTTGACGAAGACGGAAATAATCAATATGTAATAAACGATCCTGATAATTTTAATTTGTTTCAACAAGCATCAAGAGAAGTTTCCATAGCCGATCCTGATGCAGATAAAATACATATTGTGGTAGAAGTGGCAACGCTTGATATGGATAGAGAAGCTTCGTACAATACTTTGCGGGCCGTTACGCCCAAAGAGCCTTATGTATTGTTGTATGAAACGTTCCGCAGCTTTACTGATTACACTTTATCATTAAATGAAGCTGACCATATACTGCATCTGCAATATGAATTTAGAGATGTGCCGGTTATTTTTTTTAATGAAGAAAATAAACCGGATGAACTTGGTCTTGGAGATGATGTAAGCAATGAAAGCGGGCCGCTTATATTGCCAACGGCAAGAAAGATACGCATTACTATAAGATCTTTTTGCAGTACTGATAAAACTGATTATTTCGGACATGAAGAGTTTCGTTTCAGCACACCTGTAAAAAGAGAAATAACGCAAACTATTGAAAGCCTGGAAGCTGCTCCTTTGCTGGAGAAAACAGAAGATTCTTTACTAAGTATTTTCTTTCGCCCCGAAGTTTCCAAAACACCGCAGGAAAGGCGTGCCACTGCTGCAAGAGGAGAACAAAACCAGGCAGACGTCAGCATCATAGAACGCCTTGCTTCAGTTAGTGGTTTTAATAAAAACGGATTGTCTGTAATGGGCAGGGAAAATCAAAGGATTCAGTTTGGCTGTTCTAATTTAATCGGCCATACTTTATCACCGGATCATTCTTCTATCACATTCGCTACTACAGATGATTTATCAGGAAAATGGATTTCCGTTATTCAGCTCGACCTCAAAAGAGATTGGTGCTGGGATATGCTGGCGGCTGATAGCTTTGAAGTATTTCGTCAATGGAAATATAAAAGGGACGACGGAATAAATTTTGAAGAAGGCAATGAAGAAAAGATCGGCGTTATTGGGTTAACCAAAGGATTGAACTGGCAAAATATGCCGGAGCCAGATCGCTTAAAAACACGGTTGGTTTTTATAGATGCATTAATTACAAAGCCTGGTACAGTACCAAAAGGTGCATTACAGGAACCGGCAAAATTCCCCGAACTAATTGATGTTCGTTACCGCGTAGTTCCGCGCTTTAATGCCGCTATTAATTTTGATGCGTCTGCTTACGATTACACTACACAGCCATACAACCTCACAAATACATTACCCATTACTGATCCTCCAGCGCAGGTGCCTGAAATAGTTTCTGTAGGATTAGCATTATCTGCTCCGGATGATGAAGCCACATTATTCAGCAATCAGTATTCAGCAACATCAGAACAGATAAAATATCTGTGGGTAGAATTGGCAGAGCCGGTTGAAAATGCTGATGACGCTTATTTTGTAAGACTGCTTGCTTATGCACCAGACCCTGCAATTGCCGATTACCAGGTAGATGTTCAAAATGAAATGGATGAGCCGGCTATTAATCTTGATCCGGAAATCATAAGAATTATACGTCCCAACCAGGTGCAGGACAATGCCGGGCATAATAGTATGCAGGCGCTGGTTGGCGCTACGGCAGATGTAAATCCTGAAGGGAAAGGCATTCGTCATTTTTTGTTGCCATTGCCACAGGGATTAACAGCAGATTCGCCTGAGCTTTTTGGATTTTTTACGTATGAATTCCGCGTTGGTCATACAAAATGGTCACTTGAGCAGGCTTTTCCCGGTCGTCCGTTACGAATTACCGGCGTACAGCATCCTGCACCCAGACTTAGATTAAGCACACTTAGAAATTCTGATACAATTGACGTGAGCGCAGTGTTTGCAGAATCATTTTTTAATGGCAACAATTGCACTCCGGTTTTTCCGAGAACCAATATTTATGCGTTGTTGTATGCGCAGGTATTGCAGGCGGATGGAAAACAATACCGGAATGTTCTCATAGATCAGGTGTCTTTACAAAAACCGCAGCGTAATAATAACATTGATAAACCGATCGGGTTAACATCGTGGGCGTTAAAAGACATACGAACCAAACTTCTGCGTAAAGGCATGGACATAAATGCCCCGCTTAGCGTATTAGCGATCGAAATAATGCCTGATAGCAACCGGGGAGATATTTCCATAAACAACTTCATTGATCTTGAAAATACGCGTATTTTAAGAACCTCAAGGCTGTATAAAATCGCAGATAGTTGTCCGGTATAAACATAAATATGCTTGGCAAATTTTCTATTTAACTGGTTGCTGTAACAGCATGACTTTTCATAGGAACCATTTGAACCCTAAGCACGCCGCCTGCCCGTGGTATTGATAAGATGAAGATGTTCATAAACCAATGGCGCTTTGCCGTGAATCAATATAAATCATTCAATGAAATTGCTGCATCAGACAGCGAAGATGTTTTTATTTATGCAGATTTTGCAGCTCATTTCTCGGAAGGTTTTATAAACGAAACGCCGTGTGGTTCATTAAATAATAAGCTGGAAGAAATTCATGGCTTAACAGATCTTGCACCTTCTCATGTGGAAAGTGTAGCTCCGAAGGGTAACATCTTTACTTACTCCTGCGAGGTTGCTACTTTATCTTTCGTAAAAAAACTAACGATAAAAGATGCCGGTATTTTATATGTACGGCGAACGATTGTTCATCAGCTTATTAATAAAAAAGGAAAATGGTATCAGAGCAGAAAACTATTGTACAACAAGAGTTTTTGAGTAACTTTCAGAAGGAACAATGACATCACTATATAATTTTAAAATGTATTTGCTCACTATAGCTTTTTCTTATACATCTTCTATGCTGCAACACGAAAACATAATACTCCGCTCGCTCACAGATGAAGATGCGCCTGCATTAGCGCAGTTAGCCAACAATAGAAAAATTTGGGATAATGTACGCGATATGTTACCACATCCTTATACAATTGATGATGCTTTTTTCTTTATCAACTTAATAAAGAAAGAGAATCCGCAGGTAAGTTTTGCGATAGAGTACAAAGGCGCATTCAGTGGCATGATTGGTTTGGTGCCTCAAAAAGATGTGTATCGGAAAACAGCAGAAATTGGTTACTGGCTTGGTGAACCTTTCTGGAACAAAGGCATCGCAACAACAGCAGTTAAATTGATTACCGATTATGGATTTGATGAGCTGAGTTTTATACGAATTCATACAGGCATTTTTGAATATAATACCGCTTCGATGAAAGTGCTTGAAAAGAATGGCTATGTAAAAGATGGCATCTTCAAAAAATCAATTTTTAAGAATGGAAAATATTGGGATGAGCACCGGTATTTCAAACTAAACCTTGCTGATTTATAAAATGGTATTACGATTTATTAAAGCTATGGTTTGTGCAAATATGATAAATTCAATGCTGAATAATTTCGCTACAAAATAATTTTATGCAACAAATAACCAGCAATGTTTATCAAATCAGTTTAGGAGCCGTAAACACTTTCATTATTGAGGATAATGGTTTAACGCTTATTGATACAGGTAACCCAGACAGCGCAGATAAAATATTTGCAGCTATAAAAAAAGGCGGCAAAGAGCCGCATGATATAAAGCGAATTATTTTAACGCATTGTCATCCCGATCATTCAGGCAGCGCTGCAGAAATAAAGAAGAGATTGAATATTCCTGTCTTTGCACATTTTGAAGATGCATTACTCATTGAAAAAGGAAAAGGCATACGCAAGCCAATGTATCTTTCTCCGGGCTTTATGAACCTTATTATTTATAATTTATTTATCAAAAAAGTAACTGATACAATTGAACCCTTAAAAGCAGATGAGCTTTTAAAAGATCAGGATATTATACCTGTTGCCGGCGGTATTGAGGTTATACACACACCCGGGCATTGTGCAGGACATATTGCTCTTTTGGTTAAAAATCAAGGGTTGTTGATTGCCGGTGATATATGTGCAAACGCTGCCGGGCTCGGAATAAGTACGATAAATGAAGACACTGACTTAAGTATTAAAAGCCTTTTGAAAGCCGCAGCCTTCGATTATGATAAAGCTTTGTTTGGTCATGGCAGACTTTTAAAAAATGCTGCAAATAAAAAAATAAGGGAGAGGTTTACGAATGCCAATAGCAGTGGCATAAAAGCAATAACATAACCATCCTGATATATCTGGCAGTCTCACGCGAACTATTGAGGCAATTAAACAAAACTATCATTCAATTAAAATTTATATAGGCTAAAGTGAAAATAAGTTGCAGACAAAAACATAATTTTCTTGTACAGAAAGAATGGAAAACATTGAGATGAGCACCGGTATTCAAAAATTAAATCAAATTCTTAGTTTTAAAAAAAACTTTTTCGTTATTAAAAAATAGTCCGGCGATAATTTCATTGTTGCTTTTAGTGCAATCGAATTTTGTTTCAGCGAACTTCCTTTTCAGGTTTGATATATAAAAAATGTCCGGAATATGTCCGGACAGTTTTCTGCCAGTTGAAAACAAATGATGTTTGTCGGGATGACTGGATTCGAACCAGCGGCCTCTTCGTCCCGAACGAAGCGCGCTACCGGGCTGCGCTACATCCCGATGTATAATATTTACAAATTAACGAATGTCTTTATTATCCTTCGGCGTTATCACCACGCTTCTTTCGTTTGGCGGAAGCTTACAGGGCGCCTGACCCTTCTGTTGCCCGCCGCCTTCCGCGGCGCGTTTGCAAATGGGTGGTAGTTTGTTGTAACTGTCCGGCGTTGCTTTGGCGCTATCCACATCAAAACCAGCATTGTTGATTGCAGTTTTAATATAATCAAGCGTTATTCTGTCGGGAACATATTGAACGCGAATGGTTCCGCTTGTCATGTTGATGTTCCATTTGATGATGCCTGCGTCGTCAGTTGGTCCTTTTTCGCGCAACAAATATTTATCAAGACGGTCTTTGCATTCCCAGCATTTCAGTTGCGGAACCGATAAGGTTGTCCATTGCGCTTTTGCCTGCATTACCTGTGCTGATGCTGTTTGCATGGTGCCGAATAATAAAACGGCGACTATTATTTTTTTCATACTTATTATTAACGAATTAATTGGTAAACATGTTTCACTGTAAAATTATTCTTTCTTTAAGAAGCGGAGCCATTCCAGTCCGATGGGTTTTTTCTCCATTGCAACAGAATGTCTTCCATATCTGGTGCAATTATATTTTTCTCCAAGGCAAGCTGTATCAGCGACGGATAATTTGTAAGGGAAACCAGCTTCACACTGGCATCAGCAAATGATTTTTCTGCAACCGAAAAACTATACGTAAAAATAGAAACCATGCCAACAACTTCCAATCCCGCTTTTTGTAATACCTCCGCAACCTGCAGGCTGCTTTTGCCCGTTGATATTAAATCTTCAACAATTACTACTTTTTGCTTAGCCTCAAAATATCCTTCCACCTGGTTTCCCAAACCGTGTTCTTTTGGTTTGGGGCGAACGTAAATATAAGGCAATTTCAGTTGATCGGCAGCCATTGCACCCCAGGCAATGCCCGCCGTTGCCACGCCGGCCAGCAATGCTGCATCGGCAAATGTTTCAAAAATAACATTACACAATTCGCTTTTTATAAAATCGCGTATGTAAGGAAAGGAAAGCACTTTGCGGTTATCGCAATAGATAGGGCTTTTCCAGCCGCTTGCCCAGGTAAAAGGCTGTTGCGGACTTAGCTTTACGGCTCCAATTTGTAATAATTTTTCAGCTACTGCTTTTTCGTTTGCCAACATTATATTTATTCGGGCTTTTAAAAACTTCTGTTATTTACATTGTTTTATAAAGAAAATCAAAACAGGCTATTCTGATAATTGTCGGGTAAGACAACCAGTAAACGCATAAGTTGTATGTATGATTTATATTTTTTTCGCGAGTAACTCTTTGTTATTGCTGCGAATATAAGCGCGATGATTTTGATGGCAGCTATATTGTTTTACTTTTGTGCGCATGGCAAAAAAAACAGTAATAGCCGGCGGAGGTCTTGTTCAGAACGATTATGAAGAAATTTTGCTTATCTTCCGGCGAGGCGTTTGGGATATGCCGAAAGGCAAATTAGATAAAGGCGAAACCATTGAACAGTGCGCCGTACGCGAGGTAGAAGAAGAGACAGGTTTGCAAAAGGTTGAACGGGGTAAATTTATATATACTACGTACCACGGTTATTTTGATAAGTGGACAAAAAAAGAAATACTGAAAGAAACACACTGGTATGCCATGCGCATCTGCGGCAATCAAACGCTTGTGCCACAAACTGAAGAAGACATCGAAGAAATAATCTGGGTAAAGCCTGAAGAGCTAATCAATTATATGAATAACATGCACAAGAACATTATTCAGGTGATACAAAAATTTCTTTCTATCGAAAAGGCATAGCACATTCTTCGCGGAATCATATTTGCAGACACTCAGCGCTTCCTGTATGTAAAACAAAAAAGAGAAAGGCATGAGTAAAACTATAATCGTATCTAACCGTTTGCCCGTTAAAGCTGTTGTAAAAGATAACACATATCATTTTAAAACCACCGAAGGCGGGCTGGCAACCGGCTTGAGCTCGATATTTTCTGAAGACGAAAAGAGCGTGTGGATTGGCTGGCCGGGACTTGAGGTGCCCAAAGAAAACGAAGCTGAAATAAGAGATGAGTTAAAAAATGAAAAGCTGATTCCGGTTTTTTTATCGGCTGACGAAATATCTAATTTTTATGAAGGATTTTCCAATGAAATCCTGTGGCCGGTTTTTCATTATATGTCAACGTATGCAAATTATGAAAACAGCTACTGGCAATATTATCGAGATGTAAACCGCAAATTTTGTGAAACGGTTATTCGGGTTGCCCAGCCCGGCGATGTTATCTGGATTCATGACTATCAGCTTCTGCTGTTGCCAAGCTTATTGCGCAATCAGGTTTTTGAGCTTACCATCGGCTTTTTTCTTCATATTCCCTTTCCGTCTTACGAATTATTTCGCGTTATTCCCTGGCGCGCTGAATTGCTGAACGGTATGCTGGGAGCGGATTTGCTGGGTTTTCACACCTACGATGATGCGTATCATTTTCTGTTTTCGGTATCGCGTATTTTGCAGATTCCTTATTCGGCCAATGTGCTGAATTATAACAACAGGTCAATTGTTGCCGAAGCATTTCCGATGGGCATTGATGATGCCAAGTTTGACAGATTGATTGATGACGAAATGGTTAAGCAAAATCTCATTCAGTTGCAGGAAACGTTTGCCAACCAGCGAATTATACTTTCTATTGACCGGCTTGATTATACCAAAGGTATTTTGCAAAGATTGCAGGCATTTGATATTTTTTTACAGGATAATCCCGGTTATTTGCAAATGGTTTCTCTTTATATGATTGTGGTGCCGTCGAGAGATAAAGTACCGCAATACAGAGACCTGCGCGATGAAATTGACAAGCTTGTGGGCAACATAAATGCGCGGTATCGCAACAATACCTGGCAGCCCATTCATTATTTTTACCGCTCTTTTGTTATCGAAGAATTATCCGCCTTATTTCAGTATGCGGAAGTGTGCCTGGTAACTCCCATGCGGGATGGAATGAACCTTGTTTGTAAAGAATATATCGCCAGCCGCAGAAACAATGACGGTGTGCTGATATTAAGCGAAATGGCAGGCGCATCCAAAGAGCTGATTGACAGTTTGATTGTAAATCCGAACAATGTGGAACAAATGAGCCACAGTATTGTATCGGCTTTGGCTATGCCGCGCGAAGAACAGGGCAGAAGAATGAAAATCATGCGCGATCTCGTGCATCGTTACAATGTAAACAACTGGGTAAATACATTTATGGAAAATTTAAAAAAAACCAAGCAGAGACAACAGGATTTGCAAACGAAATATCTGAGCGGCAGACTTGAGGAGTTTATCAGGAACAAATATGAAAAAGCCGGCAAACGCTTGTTGCTATTAGATTACGACGGTACGTTAACAAGCTTTGCAGATGTGCCTTCGCATGCCAATCCTGATAAAGAATTGTATTCCTTACTAAATCATTTAAGCAGCGATGAAAAGAATGATGTGGTAATTATAAGCGGCCGCTCTCACGAAATGCTGGGAAACTGGTTTGGCGATATGCCCGTTCATCTTGTGGGCGAACACGGCGTTTGGTATAAAGAAAAAAATATGCCCTGGGAACAGATAAAAGGACTATCAGCAGAATGGAAAAAAGACATTGCGCCCGTGCTTGATACCTATTCGGAACGTACGCCCGGCGCTTTTACCGAGGAAAAAACATATTCTCTTGTATGGCATTTTCGCAAAGCCGAAAATGATTTGGGAGAAACAAGGTCTGCCGAACTGATAAACACATTGCGTTACATTGTTGCCGATTTTGGCTTGCAAATGCTACGTGGTAATAAAGTGGTGGAAATAAAAAGTGTTGAGGCAAATAAAGGCAAATCTGCCATGCATCATATCAGTCAAAAAGACTACGACTTTGCGCTTGCCGTTGGCGATGATACAACGGATGAAGATATGTTTGTAGCACTTGCCGATAAAGCTTATACCATAAAAGTTGGCAGCAATATGTCGGCGGCCAGATATTTTTTAAATGATGTGCCGGATGTACGGCGATTTCTGAAAGAAATTTCATCATCGCCGCAGTTGGTTACAAAAGTGATAAGCAAACTA
The DNA here is from genome assembly GCA_965219515.1 of Ilyomonas sp. Lineage (GTDB taxonomy): Bacteria > Bacteroidota > Bacteroidia > Chitinophagales > Chitinophagaceae > Ilyomonas. The sequence goes on along the minus strand of OZ244776.1, from coordinate 1,937,460 downwards.
AAGCAAACGTTTCCGAAAACATTTAAAAGGCTGAATAAAAATCTGTAAAGCCGGTGCTTATTTTAGCGCGTTTAAAAAGCTTTTCAATATAAACAAAGCACATTTTCCTGCATTTTATAAAGGGTACTTTATCAGATCTCTACATTTATTTACAAACAATTTTTTTTGTTAATGTTCTAAAACTCTCTTTACATTTGGCAGACGAATACAACTGCCATGAAAACAAATCTGATTATTCTTTGCACAGCCACGCTGCTCACAATTGCTGCCTGCGATAAGAATGCAAAAGACAAACAAGACATTCCTGCTGATGCAGACATTGAAATGACTGTTGTTGATATTAATGCCAATATTGAAAACGAAGTGGCGCAAACGGGTTCTTTCGACTGGAAAAATGCCAGTCTGAAAATGATTTGGAGCGCCTTGCAGCATTCGGATGACCATATCATGTGCATCGGCTATAAACCTGCTGATGAAACCGATATTGATAATAAAATGGCATATATCAACATTCAGGATGTCGATTGGAAAAGTGCCAGACAACAGGTTCTGAATCTTGTTTTACAAAGTGAAAGAAAAGTAAATCCCTCGCTAAGTCCTGAAGATTTAGAAATATGGAAAGAAAACAAGCTTCCTGTTATAGATGTTGTAATCCGAAATATTGAAACCATAAAGCTATTATGCCGGAGCAATTTGATTCGCTATGCAGAACCTATGGGTTATGATCCGATTGCTTATGAAGACAATCGGGCTGCACAGTCGGGCAGCACTGGCTTTGATGGCAGCGGTTGTGGCGGTTATACAGGCAACAGCTCACTGCAGGAAGGAACTGATTTTACTACTATTTTGCCTAACACAAAAATATCATGGAATTATGCGTCTCACAATATTACTCAGGCATGGACAAAAAGTACGGGCGCAGGTATAAAAGTAATGGTGATTGATACCGGCATAGATCCGGATCAGAACAATTTCGGCAGCGAATTTAATCAGGGATATTCAACCGGAAGAACGATACAAAAAGTTGTTACGTTGCCCAAACAAACATCGGCAGACGATGGTTGCGGGCATGGCACAACCATGAGCGGCGCTGTGGCTGCGCCCCGCGGTATAGATGGCAATAGTTGCGGCATTGCTTACAATTGCAATTTTGTTATTTGCCGGGCTGCCAAAGATGTTTATATTGACGAAAGCAGCGAAGTAAAAGGCGTAAGTGATGCCTATACGTATGCGGGCGACGATGCAAGCGTCAAAATAATAAGCATGAGCCTCGGACGCGTAACCGGCAACGGGCAAATAAAAGATGCTATTTTGTATGCTTATGGAAAAGGCAAACTGATGTTTTGTGCAGGTGGCACTTCTTTTAGCTGGTCTTCGCTTTTTGTTGGTGTTATTTTTCCGGCAAGTCTTCCGCAGGTGCAGGCGATTACAGGCGTAAAAGATAAAGCTAACCTGGTTGCCTGCAATGATTGTCATAAAGGAAAGCAAATTGATTTTGTAATTGTAATGGAGCAAAGCGAAAACGGCACACATCAGATCAGCACGGCGGTAAACGGCGATGTGCCAACAACGGTTGGTGGTTCGTCTGTTTCAACTGCCGATGCGGCAGGCATTGCCGCTTTGGTTTGGAGTCGCTTTCCCGCCTTTTCAAGAGAAGAAGTATTGAACAAACTTACAACAACAGCAAGCCTTTATCCTCAAAAAAACAAAAATTTCGGTTGGGGTAAACTCGATGCGGATGCAGCTACAAATTAATTTGATATGATATATCTTTTCTTATAAATATAAAACATCAGAAATAAAAAGCTGGGTTTTTCGTTTCACTTTTCATCAAACAAAGGAAAAGATAAATTTAAAATACCATTGATTCAAGAAGTTCTGTCTAAATTAAGCAGAACTTTTTTTGTAAGCAATCGCTTCGATTGTCTTGCCTTTACCGCTCTTATATTTGTACTCTTATCAAGATAAACTTCATGGCAAGCGAACAATGCAACAATTATTTCAAACGGTTGATTTTATTAAATCTGAATATAAAGACATTCCTGAAGTTGCCATTATTCTCGGCAGCGGTCTCGGAAACTTAACTTCTGAAATAAAAGTTGAAAAAGAAATTACGTATTCTTCTATTCCCAATTTTCCGATTAGCACCGTTACAGGTCATGGCGGCAAATTGATTTTTGGAGAGTTATCAGGAAAAAAAGTAGCGGTAATGTCGGGCCGATTTCATTTTTATGAAGGCTATTCACCAAAACAGGTAACATTTCCCATCAGGGTAATGAAATTATTGGGTGTGCAAACGCTTTTATTATCCAATGCCGCAGGCGCAGTAAACAAAACATTTCAAGTTGGCGATTTGATGGTTATTACCGACCATATCAGTTTTTTTACTGTCAATCCTTTGCTGGGCAAAAATGAAGATGAACTGGGTACCCGGTTTCCTGATATGAGTGAACCTTATAACCGGATTCTTATTGATAAAGCTATTGCAATAGGAGAGAAGAACGGTTACGATTTAAAAAAAGGAATTTATGTAGCGGTAACAGGTCCTACATTTGAAACTCATGCTGAGTATCGGCTCATTTTAGCAGTTGGCGGCGATGCCGTTGGCATGAGCACGGTTCAGGAAACGATTGTAGCGCGACATGCCGGAATGAAGGTATTTGCCATCAGCGTAATTACAGATCTTGGCATACGAGAAGACAATAATATCATTACTCACGAAGAAGTGCTGGCGGCAGCTAACAATGCTGAACCAAAGCTTACTACTATTTTCAAAAATCTTGTGGCTGAATTATGAATTTACTTAAACAATTGAATACGAAATATGGCATTCATAAAAGGCTTCCGGTTGGTATTTTTATTATTTTTTTCAGTTTCTTTTTCTTTCGTTCCATTGCGCAGCAAACGAAAAAGCTTGTAGCGGAATGCACCATTACTTATTCGATAAAAATCTCTGACAATGAAAAAAATGAACAAACGATAAAAAAACTGTATATAAAAGGCAGGAAAACAAGGTCGGAAATCAGCTTGTCTTCGTTTTACCAGGCAACTATATTCGATAACAAAACCGGCGAAGCTGTTATTTTAAAGGAGATTGGCGGCGACAAATACATTTCTACATTTAATGCGCAGCAATGGAAAAATAGAAATAAGCGATGGAATAATGTATCTGTTAAGGAAACGAATGAAATGAAAAATATTTTGAATTTTCCTTGTCGTAAAGTGATAACAACCTTGCAAGATGGAAGTTCATTTGCGGTATATTACACAATAAACCTGACAGCTTCTGCTACCGAAAACCCTTTTCAATTTAAAAACATACCGGGGCTGATATTAGAATATGAATCACTTGGCGACAATGATAAAAATATTGAATTTAAGGCGGTTGATATGAATTTTAGTCCGGTGCCGGCTGCAAAATTTACGATACCTTCTTCAGGTTACAGAATTTTATGAAATTATTGCGGGGGGCGTGAAGGTGTTTTAAATTTAGGAACTTTAGCCGTAAATTTATAAGGATAAACGAATGTAGTTGTTGTTTTTTGCGATAAAAGATAAGTGTTAACCGGCGTGCTCATGCTAAGACCGTTTGATTCCCGTTTATAAAAGAAGCTGTTTGTAGTTTGCGCCGTGCGATATTTTTGTTGAAAAGATAAATAGTTGTTAGAAAGCTTATTAAGATGTTTCAGGCTATATTTGTTTTTACTGTCATCATAATTGTTATTGGTAAAGGCAGCCATAGCTGCATGAGCTATAAACAATGAAGTAATGATAACAGCAAAGAGTTTGGAAAATTTCATAATTGATATAATGGTGCAAATATATGAATTATTGTTTAATTAACAATTTATTCAAACGATGTTATTAAAATCTTTTCAGAAAAAAGGCGATGGAGTAAGATTTGATATTTAATTTCTTATAAACTTGATGAAATGAAAGAACAGCCGTTTCGTGAAGACAGGGAAGAAGTGCAGGAACTTTTGCGGCAATACAACAATCTGAGGGCCGGAAAAGGCTATTCATTTTTAGAAGAAGAAGCTTATGAAAGAATCATTGATTATTTTGATGAAAATGATGACTTTGTAAAAGCGCTGGAGGTAGCAGAAACCGGGCTTGAATATTTTCCTTATTCATCTCATTTGCTGATTAAATATGCAGATCTTTTAATCGTTACGCGCAAATATTACGAGGCACTTTCTGTTTTGGAAAGAGCCGAATTATTCGATGCTTCGGATATAAACATTCCGATTTTAAAGACAGATGCTTATCTGGCGCTCGACCAGCAGGACAAAGCCGTTATATTATTGGAAGAGGCTCTTGTTTCTTTCGATGGAGAAGACAGACGCGAGTTGTTGTTTGAACTGGCGGATGTGTATGACGATTACGAAGAATTTGACAAAGTATTCGATTGTCTGAAGCTGATACTGGAAGAAGATTTAACCAACGAAGAAGCATTATATAAAATATGTTTCTGGACAGATTTTACCGGTAGAAATGAAGAAAGCATAAAGCTGCATCAACACATTATTAATGAACATCCCTATTCTGAACTTGCCTGGTTTAATATGGGTGCTGCTTATCAGGGAATTAAATTGTACGAAAAGGCAATTGACGCCTACCAGTTTGCAGTTGCCATAGATGAAAAGTTTGATTACGCATATCGCAATATGGGCGATGCCTTTATACGACTGCGTATGTATAAGGAAGCCATAGAAGTATTGCAAAAAGTGGTTGAGCTTACCCGACCTGAAGAAGTGATTTATGAAGCTATCGGGCATTGCTATCACCGGTTGGGCAATTATGCGCAGGCGCGTTTTCACTATCGCAAAGCCAGCCACATGAATCCGGATGACAGTAAGCTGTATTACAAAATATCGCTTACCTATATTAACGAACAGCAATGGCAGCAAGCCATAAAGCAGCTTGATAATGCTATGCGCATTCAGCGCAATGTTGCAGAATATAATCTGGCTATGGGTGAATGCCGCATGAATCTTCAGCAATATCGTGAAGCAATACATTGCTTTGGCATTGTTATAAAGTTTCGTCCGCGCAATGTAAATGGCTGGGAATCTCTCATAAAATGTTTGTATAAAAAAGAATCTTATGACGATGCCTGTCAGCAGTGCCTTGCCGCTTTACAAGCTACAGAAGGAAAACCGGTGTTTCTGTTTTATTACGCCGCTTCGCTCATCGCCGCAGGCAAAGGGAAAGAAGGGTTGTTGCAATTAGAGAAAGCAATGGAAAAAGCTCCGAAACTGCTAAAAAAATTTATAGAGATGAACCCATCTGTTTTGCAAAAAACACAGGTTGTTGATATCATTGCAAGATATAAGAAGAAAAAATGAACTTCAGATAATATGATATTGCTGATAACAGGAAACTAATCTGTCTTTACTATTGAAAATATCAAACACTGTTATCTTCTTATTAGCAATATCATATTATCAGAAGTCAGTCATTCAAAATAAATTCTTACGGTTTGATAAAACCATTTGTTTTGCAGCGATGCAGAATCGGATGCAAATCTTCGTAGTCCGAACAAACCTGCCATATTGCCTTTGTTTACAGAAATTTCAAGATAGCCCGTTGCATTAAACCAGGCAAGTTTTTCGCCCGGTGAAACAGAAGCGTAGTTTTCGCTGAGTGTACTGATTATTTCGTTTCTCATAAAGGAAATATGAAACGATCTTCCATTACGCTGTTCTTCAAACTCCTCTTTGGTAATATTTACCACTACGTTTTCAAAATTATCTATGAATATAATCTGACCTTCCAGCCAGTCGGTGCCGATAGTAGAACGCAACGGATATTTTTCCTCAATGTCAGTTATGCGTTCGCCCGCTTCTTCTAAATTTTTGCCCTTTGCTACTTCGCCTATAACACCTGCAATTGCTTTTGTATATTCCAATGTTCCGATTCCTTTTTGTATTGGCAGTTTTACGGTAAATAATTTGTCGGGCTTTGCACCGGTTAGCATGGTAAGAATGCCGTTATCGGGACAAATCAGATATTGGTCTGTATGTTTTGCAATTAAAAAATGAGTAGGCGAAAATTCAAAAAGATTTACAATCAGAATGTGGATGGTGCCCGGCGGAAAATGTTTGTAGGCATTGTTGCAGATATATGCTGTTTGCGGATAATCGAATGGCGAAAGCGAGTGCGTAATATCTACGATATTCAATGTTGCATCAGCCGAAAGAAGCTGACCCTTTATGGCGCCGGTTAAAAAATCGTATAAGCCTATATCTGTAGAAAGTGTAATAACGGACATAAAAGTTGCAAAGTAACCGGGCTATTTGGTAAGCTCTCCGTTTTTAAAAAAGAATTTATAAACAAGCTTATCTGCCAAAGAGGGAAAGTATTTATTTATCAACACCGTTTCGATGCCTGTTTTGGTTAACACCAAAGTGCGTTTTCTTTTTTCTACGGCTTTTAAAATGTGGTTGGCACAAGCTTCTGCGCTCATGAGTTTATCTTCATCCAAAGGCGATTCGCCCTGTGGTTGTGCATGTTTGTTTAGCGCAACGCTGCGTATATTGGAAGTTGTATATCCCGGGCAAACCCACATTACATTAACGCCTGTTTCGTACAATTCTGTACGCAGGGCTTCCAGCCAGCCGTTTAATGCAAATTTGGAAGCCGAATAGCCGCTTCGTCCCGGCAAACCGCGAAAACCTGCAATGGACGATACGCCTACAATTTCTCCTTTCTGCTGCATAATAGAGGGCAGTGCATATTTTGTACAATAAACGGCGCCCCAAAAATTAACATCCATCAGCCGGTGCAGCGTTTCCATATCTGTTTCTGCAAACAAAGCTCTCATCGAAATACCCGCATTGTTAATCAGAATGTCTATTCGCTCATATAAATTTAATGTGTCTTCAATAAATGCTTTGCATTCATGTTCTTTACTCACGTCTGCTGTTTTTATAAACAGCGGTTTACCCGCACAATGTGTTTGCAGGTTATATAATTTATCATAATGGCGGCTGCAGGTTGCCACTTTTGCGCCTTGCGTAAGCAAAGTTTCTACCAGGGCTCTGCCAATGCCTTCAGAGCCGCCGGTTACCACCACCACTTTGTTTTCAAAATAATTCATATATTAAATTGGCTTTCAAAATTAGTGCTTAGACATTTGTCGTAACCGTAAATCATTATCATGATATTATCATAAATTAAAGCAGCAAAAATTTGTTTAGGAACAGGATTCTTCTATTTTTGCACTCCCAAAAAAGGGTAATGATTTCGTAGCTCAGTTGGTAGAGCAATACACTTTTAATGTATGGGTCTTGGGTTCGAGTCCCAACGGAATCACAAAAAAGTCTTTACACCAATTGTTTGTAAAGACTTTTTTATTTAAAAAATTAATTTTTTAAATACTTTATCTGTTTGTCTTTCACTTCTCCTTCTGAAGCAACTCGTTTAGTTTATCATTAAACCGAATCTTGTCTTCCTTATTTCTAAATGTATATTTTCGTAACGAATCAAGCGCAAGATGAATGGTATCGGCAAGCCGTAAGCTGCTTTGCAATAAACCATTTTTTTCTTTTTCAAACAGAACAAGATTTTGCTTCAATCTCATTGAATCGGCTTTAAAATTTACATTCAGTAAAGTATCTTCAGTAAAACGTATTTTATCGGCTAATAAAAAACGATTCTTGCGTAATGCAATGGCGCGACTTTCCAAATCTGCGATGCGCATTGCTTTTTCGTTTATCGGATCTGCGTGATGGCATGAAATGGAAAAAAACGAAAGTATCAAAACAAAAATGATACATCTTTTTTTTGCATCCATCTTCTCACTACTTAATATTCGTTGGCCAACTAATCAAATTATTTACATTATCTCCGACGGCTTTACCGCAAACCAATCCTTTATCATTGTCCATCGGGTAATGAATGCCACCATAAAAGCGCGATTTTGCGCATTCATCTGCCATGGCATTAAAATTATGATAGTTGCGCGGCGCAAAACCATACTGCAACTGACTTTCATCAACAAAATCATAATCGCCGCTTCCGTTGGTAAACATATTGATAAACACTTTTGCACCAGCTCCCATTTCGCATGAATGTCCGGATGTATAAGCCGGGAAAGGCGGTGTGCCAATTACAGTTGCAAATGAAGCGTCTATGTGTTGCTTTATATAAGTTACAGGACGAAGTAAGATGTATTGATATTTACCCTTCCAACATGCGATGAAAGCATCGTTTTCTGCGATTGCGAGTTTTGCATAAGCCACCGAAGTTTTTTCAAGTGTCGCATTGTTTTCCTGAAGCAATTGGGTAAGAATATTAAATGTATGTCCGGTTGGCGTACACGTATTAAACGGGTCGTCTGCCCAGTATTTGGCAATGGTTATTTCTTCCGGCGTATTGTTTTTTACCTGCGCGTAAACCTGCATCGCCTGATTGTAAAAATCAGAACCTGCGGAAGTAGAATATTGAATATGCGCTTCGGGTAATGTATTGATTATATCTTCCTGAATAAATGGCCGGTTATCGCCCCATCTCGGACTGATGGGATTTTTTACAGCGCTTGTCGGTACCCAGCAAAACGAGTCGGGCGGCATTGTATAAGGAAGCTGAAACGGATCGAGATAAGATTCATGGCCGCCATCAGACATGGAATACTGATACACTGCTTCTGATATGGTTTTTCCGTACTGAGCCGAACGTGTAATCACATCTTCGCTTATACCGGCAGATAAAAAAGATAACGTAACTGTTTCCATACTATCAAGCGAAGCTGCATTTTCTGAAGACAAGTTTTTGTCGAACATTTTTCTCATTATTTCTGCAATGGCGGCGTTCGATGAAATCGCCCAATTGTATTCCTGCTGCAAATCTGGTTTTGGCAAAGAAGACAAACCATTGATCTGTCCGCTTAAATTTTGTGCATTGGCTATGCCGTTTGTAACAGATTCGTAAGCGGCAATGCCAACATAGCCGTAGGCCCTTGCTACCTGCGGAGGAAAAAAGCCGGGTGTAGATTTGCAAATCCGGCACATTAAGTTGAAATAATCATATACAAAATCGGCTTCGTATGTGTTTGTTGCTTTGCTGTTATTAAAAACCGGATTTGCGGGCATGTCTTCTTTATGGCAGGAAAAAACAATAACCGACACAAATACAACAATAGCTGGAAGTTTCCTGATGTAAAAATTTCTCATTGATAGTTTTGTTAAATATCAAGGTGAAATTATAACGTTTTATTGTTTTATGAAAATTAAAATTTAATCTCAGAAAATCAAATTTCTCCAAATGTTTGAAGGCGATGGTTATAAATTTTTCGTTCTAAAATAGCCTTGGCTTTTGTAAACCGAAGCAAGCTTCGCAACTCTATTCTGAGTGCTTTCATGTGTTTGAACATGCAACTATTTGTAAAATAATTTTCATTTGGTTGAAAAATACAAAGAGGCGGATACAATTGATCCGCCTCTTAAAAATGTAATTTATCTTTTAAAAAATCAGGTGCTTCTTGTTTCGTATTTTTTCGTTTGTCAATTCGGCTACCATTTGTATGCCCGTGAGTTTTTTTATGGAGGAAATAAGTTCGCTGCATTGGTTCATATCGCAGGATTCATTTTTTATCAACCATAAAAAATCTATATTTCTAAACTCCGGCAATAGATATTCGCCGTCATAATAGTTCTGATAAATATAATGCGAGATATGGCTGTTGCGAACCGTATGTTCATAAACGCGAAAATAATAGTTTCGTTCTTTTCGTTTCAACTGCACTTCAATTTCAGGATTTAACCGAAAACAATAACTGAGTGCGTGATTAATGTACCAGCAAAACTGGTAATTTTTTATAGATGCTATAATACCCAAAAGGCGTGTATCTTCAAAAAAATCGTCGGTTAGCATATCAACATTCAAACAAAGTTTAGTCATGGCTGAAATAGTAATAATAATTGGTCGTGATAGTAAGTAGTCGGGTACAAAAATAAAAAAAGCACCATCGTTATATGATAGTGCTTTATAAAAATAGATTATAAAAAACTTAACGCACATTAAAGCGTTGTTTCCTGTTTCGGATTAAGAAAGCGCCCACGCTTTATCGCCTTTTTTGTAAGGCACATCGCCGTCGTATCTGCCAGGCACCGGCAGATAGCGCAGCGCTTTTGTAGCGCCGGCTTCGCTTGTAAAATAGCCCCAAACGGTTAGTTGTTTCATCAGGCTGAAATAATGATGCGGATCTTTATCTTTTCGTTTGCCATTATAATCTTTCGCTTCGGTATCAAGCATCACCAATAAATCGTGCTTCTCGTTGGGCGCCAGCTCCATAAACGATTTATCGTATTTTTTCTTGCTTGCATCATTTAATTTTCCAATGCCATCGGTAAATGTTTTTTGATCGTCTTCATTATAGCAATCGGTAACAATTGTTTTCATAAACTGACCGATATGTGCGTCTTTCGCTCCCGGCGATGTTGCGGTAACAGGCAGAATGGTATCGCCAACTTCATCTAATAATCCAATGTCATCTAAGGCAAACAAACCTTCTTTTTTGCCTGTGGTTTTACAACCTGTTAAAAAAGCTTCTGCACCAACCAGCGTACCGCCAACCAGCAACGCAATAGATGATAATGCTTGTCTTCTGTCCATCATATTATTTCAGTTTTTAAGTTTGCTTTCAATTATTAAAAATACAAATTTCAATTATGAGTTTTTGATATTCAGCTACTCATTTTTCGTTGTCAGATTTATTTATTTAATGCAAGGTTTTCTCTCTCAGATTTTCTGACTTTTCGACCTCATTCACAGATTTCCCTTCTTCATTTCTGCTAAGGCAAAATTTGCTGCTCGCGCCGTTAAGGCCATATATAAAATTGACGGGCTTTGATTGCCGGTGCTTGTCATGCAGGCGCCGTCGGTTACAAAAACATTTTTACAATGGTGTAATTGATTGTATTCGTTCAGCAAAGATGTTTTCGGATCTTTCCCCATACGACAGCCACCCATTTCATGAATGTCTCTGCCCGGCGGCCAATGATTATCGTGCTGTTCAATATTTTTTACGCCGGCTTTATCAATCATTTCGGCGCTTTGCGTTAAAAAATCGTTCAGCAAAATTTCGTCATTATCATCATACTTTACATTCGTAACCAATAAGGGAATTCCCCATTCATCTTTTTTATCGCTGCTAAGGGATACCTGATTGCTTTCTTTCGGCACCGTTTCGCCCTGGCTGTACATATACAATCTCCAACCCGCCGGCTCGGTTATTTTATCTTTATACCCTGCACCTATGGACTGCGTTATGAGGTTATCACTGCCATCTTTTTTGGGGCGATAGGCGCTCATAAACGTCGTATATCCGCCAACAAAATCTTTTTCCTGTGTTTTCAGATTCCTGAAGTTTACCAAAATTGCATCAGTAGGATTTCTGCCGTAAATATAAGTGTCTTCAAAACCATCAATCGTGCCGCTTACGCTGCCGCGATAATTGTGAAAGGCAACATGTTTTCCCAGCAAACCATTGTCATTTCCCAAACCATTCGGAAAGCGTTTTGAGATGGAATTAAGCAAAATCAGGTTGCTGTTCATGGCAGCCGCGTTTACAAAAATGATACGCGCAAAATACTCGGTTACTTTCCTGGTATTTGTATCAATCACTCTAACGCCGGATGCTTTTTCTTTGTTTTCATCATAAATAACAGAATGTACAACCGAAAACGGGCGCATGGTTAAATTGCCTGTCTTATCTGCCCAGGGAAGCGTGCTGCTTACCGAACTGAAATAACCGCCAAACGGGCATCCGCGCATACACATATTTCTTGCCATGCACTTTACCCTGCCTTGCTGCCTGTGTATTTCTTTTGGCTCAGTAATATGCGCCCATCGTGCGTGGACATAATCGCGGTCAAAGTTTTTCTTTATGCTTTCTTTCAAAGAACGCTCCGGTTTGTTTAAATCAAACGGAGGAAGAAATTCACCGTCAGGCATCGCTTCCAGACCGTCTTTATTTCCGCAAATACCAATAAAAGTTTCTACGTGCGAATACCACGGAGCAATTTCTTTATAATCAATCGGCCATTCAATGCCATAACCAAAGCGGGCGGGATTTTTAAATTCATAATCGCTCCAGCGTTGCGTAGCCCTTCCCCAAATGATAGATTTGCCGCCAACCTGATAACCTCTTATCCAATCAAAAGGATTGTCCTGTACATAGGGATGATCGTTGTCTTTTATAAAAAAATGAGCCGTATCTTCTCCGTAGCCTGATGCGGTTGTAATCAGCGGATTTTCGTCAATTACCTTCTTTGGCGTTTGTCCGCGGTGCGGAAATTCCCAGGGAGCCATATTTGCCGTCGGGTAATCTGTAATGTGCTTCACATCTCTGCCACGCTCCAACACCAGTGTTTTCAATCCTGCCTCACACAATTCTTTGGCTGCCCAACCGCCACTGATACCCGAACCAATTACAATGGCATCGTAAGTATGTTGCGGTTTGCCGCCGGCGTTATTGTTTACCTGCAAAGAATCGCCCATGCTATTATAAATTGGTTACTGGTAATTGTCAGGCGGTGTTTTAAATAGCCATTGACAATCACCAATAAAGAATAATCAGATGTTGTTCTTTTTTATTTCACTCATAGCATGGTCAACTGCCCGGGCAGTAAATGCCATGTAGGAAAGCGACGGATTTACACAATTGGCGCTAACCATAAAGGCTCCGTCTGTAACAAATAAATTCGGTGCGTCCCAAACCTGGTTGTATTTATTTAATACAGATGTTTTCGGATCTTTACCCATGCGCGCCGTTCCCATCTCGTGAATGCCACGGCCTAACACGGCATCATGGTCGTAACCTTTTACATCTTTTACGCCCATGGCGGTCAGCATTTCAAGGGCATCCTGCTGAATGTCTTTGCGCATTTTCTTTTCATTATCCTTAATCTCTATATCCATCGAAAGAATGTTTAGTCCCCATTTATCTTTCCTGGTTTTATCAAGCGTTACTTTGTTTTCGTGGTAAGGCAATGTTTCGCCAAAGCCGCCAAATCCCATTGTCCAAACACCAGGTTCTCCCAACGCATCTTTGTAAGCGCCGCCAATTTGCATTTCCGGAATTTCCCGGCTCCATCCCTGACGGCTTGCGCCGCCCTGATAACCGAAGCCACGCAAATAATCTCTTTTATCGCCCGGCACATTTCTAAACTGAGGAATATAAACGCCGTTTGCTCTTCGACCATAATAATATTTGTCTTCAAAGCCTTCTACCACGCCGCTTCCACCCACATTCAGGTGATGATCCATTACATTATGCCCTAACTCGCCGCTGCTGCTGCCCAAGCCATCCGGCCACACATCAGTGGCAGAATTCATCAATATCCAGGCGCTGTTTAATGAGGAGGCATTCAAAAAAACAATTTTAGCATTGTAAGTGTATGTCTTGTTTGTTTCTGCATCCAACACTTCAACACCGGTTGCGCGTTTCTTATCTTTATCGTATAAAATTTTAGTAACGATAGACCACGGGCGAACTGTAAGATTATTGGTTGCCATAGCAGCCGGTAAAGTGGAAGATTGTGTGCTGAAATAAGCGCCGAACGGGCAACCCAGCCAGCATTTGTTCCGGTATTGGCAATTGGTGCGCCCGGGCAACGGCTGTGTAATATTTGCCGTGCGGCCAATAAACATGTGCCGCTGTCCTTTATAGTATTCTTTTAAACGTGGTTGTAAAGCTTTCTCTACCACATTCAGTTCCATCGGCGGCATAAACTGTCCGTCGGGCAAAACCGGTACATTCTCTTTTGAACCGCTGACGCCAATAAATTTTTCTACATGATCGTACCACGGCGCAATTTCTGCATAACGAACCGGCCAGTCAATAGCGATGCCATCTTTGGCATTGGCATCAAACGAATGATCGCTCCAGCGATAGCTTTGTCTGCCCCACATCAACGATCGTCCGCCCACGTGATAGCCGCGAAACCAGTCGAAGCGCTTCACTTCCGAATACGGACTTTCCTTTTCATTTACCCAATAATCTAAATTGGTTTCATTTAAGGGATAATCGCGGTTCAGCACCGGATAATCTTTAATCATCTGCTGCGTTTTGCTGCCGCGATGCGGAAATTCCCACGGTGCTTTTGTTGCGTTTACATAATCTTTTACATGCTCGATGTTGCGACCGCGATCCAGCATCAGCGTTTTTAACCCTTTTTCACAAAGCTCTTTTGCAGCCCATCCGCCGCTGATGCCGGAGCCGATTACAATTGCATCATAAACATTGTCAGCCATATTTCTATTTTAAAATGATTGAATGTCGGTTAGCTATCAGCTTTCATATATCAGCTTTGATAGCTGGCTGCTGACAGCCAATAGCTATACATCACATATTTCTACGCACTTCTTCAGTGCCGCAATCTTATCTTTTGTCGTCGGGATAAATTCCTGCGCCACATAACCTTTATAATTCGTAGCCACAATCGCTCTCATAATGGCAGGATAATAAAGTTCCTGCGTATCGTCTATCTCATGCCTGCCTGGCACACCGCCGGTATGATAATGGGCAAAATATTGATGGTTTTTTTTAATGGTAGCAATTACGTCGCCTTCATCTATCTGCATGTGATAAATGTCGTACAGCAATTTAAAGTTTTCCGAACCAAGGCGTTTGCAAAGCTCAACACCCCATTTGCTGTTGTCGCACATATAATCTAAATGGTCAACTTTGCTATTTAGCAGTTCCATCACCAATACAACGTTTTTCTTTTCTGCCAGCGCTACCAGCGGCTGCAAACCGGCTATACAATTTTTAAATCCGGTTTCATCGTCCATACTTCTGCGGCTGCCGCTAAAACAGATTAAATTGGTATAACCGGCATCAGCAACATAATTGATGTGATCGGTATAATTTTTTTGCAGGTGATCGTGATATTGCGGATCATTGAAGCCTTCTGTCAGGCTGATTTCGGCGCCGTTGCACATGGGTGAATCGAGATCGTATTTTTTTAGCACAGCCCATTCTTTCGGACCTACTAAATCTATTGCTTTTAGTCCGATTTTTTTTCCGGCAGCGCAAAGCTCATCCAATGGAATGTCGTTGTAAACCCAGCGACAGGCGGAGTGATTGATATTGCCCTTTAATGTCAAAGCTGTATGTTTTGTTTTGTTGGTAAAAGAAGAAAGCACGGTATTAGCCGAAGCAAGCGCCAAAGAACCGGCAAACATATTTTTTATCGCTGATCTTCTGTCTGAGAACATAATTAAAGCAAATCGTTATAAAAATTTATATTACGGGATAAATGTATAGATTATTTTTCATTATGACGGCTTGCTGGTTTCGGAAATTATTTTACGCTTTGTGAAATTTGATTGATTACCGAATACAAAAGATGCGTATCAATAAATACTTCATTCATTTACATTTGCTTTTCCATTGTTTGAAATTTTATATACTATTGATTTGTATATTGTTTAGCAACTTTTAATAACGGGATTATTATCATTATAAAACATAAAACCTTTCTATGAAAAGAAAACTCAGAATGGGCATGGTAGGCGGAGGCAAAGGCGCTTTCATCGGTGCCGTTCACCGCATTGCCGCCAATATGGACGGATTGATAGAATTTTCTGCCGGTGCACTCAGCGAAATTGAAGACGTTGCCAAAGAATCTGGCAAAATGCTGTTTCTGCCCGAAGATCGCATTTATACTTCGTTTGAAGACATGATAAAAGCAGAAGCGTTGTTGCCTGACGATAAGCGACTGGATTTTATTTCCATCGTTACGCCCAACTTTGTTCATTTTGCACCGGCTATGATGGCGTTGGAATATGGCTTTAATGTAGTAATTGAAAAGCCGATGACTTTTACGCTTGATGAAGCCAGACAGCTAAAACAAAAAGTAGAAGAAACGGGCAAAATTCTTTGCCTCACTCATACATACAGCGGCTACCCGATGGTAAAGCAGGCAAAGCAGATGATACGCGAAGACGCTTTGGGAAATATAAGAAAAGTGGTGGTGCAATATCCGCAGGGATGGCTGAGCAAACTAACCGAACGGGAAGGCAACATGCAGGCATCGTGGCGCACCGATCCGAGCAAGAGTGGCAAAGCCGGTGCGATGGGGGATATTGGTACACATGCCGCGCATCTGGCTGAATACATTACCGGTTTAAAAATAACACAGCTTTGCGCCGATCTGAATATTATGGTTGAGGGCAGACGGTTGGACGATGATGGAAATGTATTGCTGAAATTTGAAAACGGTGCTGCCGGTGTATTGGTGGCCTCGCAGATAGCGGCAGGAGAGGAGAACGCTTTACACATCAGCGTGTATGGAGAGAAAGGCGGCTTGCAATGGCATCAGATGGAGCCAAATTCGCTCATTGTAAAATGGCTTGACAAACCAATGGAAGTGTATCGTGCCGGAACACCGTTTGTCGGCAGTTATGCCGCGTTCAATACGCGTACGCCGGGCGGTCATCCCGAAGGTTATCTCGAAGCGTTCGGAAATATCTACCGCAATTTTGCGCTTACGCTTTCAGCAAAAATTGAAGGCATTACCCCGCCCGAAGAAGCGCTGGATTTTCCCGGTGTGGAAGACGGCATTCGCGGTATGGCGTTTATAGATAATGTGGTGGCTTCCTCCCAAAGCGATATAAAGTGGACGGAGCATAAGGTATAAAAGCACCCGTTTTTTATTGTAAAACGAATTGAAGTATGATGGCATTCTTTCGTTTCATTTTATTTCCGGTAATGATTGCCGTATGAAAAAAACCTTTTTTGTATTTTGTTTATCAACGCTTTTACTTTTTTGTTTATTAATAATAACATGCAAAAAAGAATTTAGTTATGAAGGCGGGCGCATGGCTGAATACGAGCTAACCGGCTCGCCGCAGGAATGCACAGAAGCCATTGTTGCCGGAAATTATTATACCGGCGTAGCGTTAGATTCAACCAATAAGGTACAGTTGATGACGCATGTTACGGTGCCCGGAAATTATAACCTGACCACTAATATGGTTGATGGTATTTCTTTTTCAGCATCGGGCATGTTTGCTGATACCGGATTTCAAAGCGTTGTTTTATCCGGCAACGGAATGCCTGATTCGTCCGGTAATTTCATCATAAAAATTCCTGGCACCGAAGGTTGCTTTTTTGCATTTTATGTAACCAATGAGCCTGGCGCAGAATTTACATTATCCGGCACCCCGGGCAATTGCGAAAATCCTTTGATCGAAGGTGATTATACCAAAGGCATCGCGCTAACCGCTACAAATACCGTTGTAGTTGTGGTTGATGTAGTAATAACAGGTAAATATCAGATTAAAACAAACACCGCAAACGGAATCAGTTTTTCAGCAGCCGGAGAGTTTTTATATCGTGGCAGTCAGCAGGTTACTCTAACGGGATCAGGAAAACCGGAATCGTCGGAGCTTACTTATTTTACTTTAGATGCAGGAAGTTCGCAATGCGGTTTTTATATTCCGGTCGGCGTATCCGGTCAGGTAGCCACGTATGTACTTCAGTCAGGCTTTGGAGACATCAACCCCTGCACACCTTCATCCATACAGGGAATTTATACCGCAAATACACCTCTTGCCGGCAACAATACTGTAACGGTTAATGCGTATGTTACGGTGCCCGGCGATTATACCATTTCTACAAAAAAAATTAACGGAGTGCAATTTCAGTCAAGCGGAACCTTTGCCGCCGCAGGCATATATGATGTGGTGCTAAAAGGCAGCGGTACGCCAACAGCTTCGGGTATGTTTACGTTTGTTCCTCAGATTGTAGGTCCTGCGCCGCTGGGTGGCAGTTCCTGCGGCATAAGCATACTTGTGCAGTAACAACCGAGCATCATTTACACAATAGGAATTATGTTTTTTAATATTGAAACATTTTTAAATAAAATAATCTTTTTCTATGACAACACTAAAAGGACCGGGCATTTTTCTGGCACAATTTGCCGGAGACGAACCGCCGTTTAACTCATTGCAGTCAATCTGCGAATGGGCAAAAGATTTAGGCTACGAAGGTGTACAGATTCCCACCTGGGTAAGCTCTTTTGTTGACCTGCAAAAAGCAGCCGAAAGCAAAACGTATGCAGATGAAATTAAAGGCATTGTAAACGCAGCGGGTTTGGAAATTACAGAATTGTCAACGCACCTGCAGGGACAGTTGGTTGCCGTGCATCCCGCATACGATGTTTTATTTGACGGCTTTGCACCCGAGCCGTATCGCAACAATCCGAAAGCCAGAACGGAATGGGCGGTGCAGCAGTTGAAATATGCAGCCAAAGCGTCGCAGAACTTAGGGCTGAATGCACATGCTACATTCAGCGGCGCTTTGCTTTGGCATACCGTGTATCCTTGGCCGCAACGCCCTTCGGGACTGGTAGAAACCGGCTTTACCGAACTGGCGAACCGCTGGCTTCCCATACTTAACGAATTTGATGAAAACGGTGTGGATTTGTGTTATGAAATTCATCCCGGTGAAGATTTGCATGACGGCGAAACATACGAAATGTTTTTAAAGCATGTTGACAATCATCCGCGCGCCTGTTTGCTTTACGATCCGTCGCATTTTGTATTGCAATGTCTTGATTATTTAACTTATATAGATTATTACCACGAGCGAATCAAAATGTTTCATGTAAAAGATGCCGAGTTTAATCCTACCGGTAAACAGGGCGTATATGGCGGCTATCAAAGCTGGATCAATCGCGCAGGACGTTTTCGTTCGCTGGGAGATGGACAGGTTGATTTCAAATCTGTTTTCAGCAAACTGGCGCAATACGATTTTAAAGGCTGGGCAGTGCTGGAATGGGAATGCGCCATCAAGAATGCCGAAGACGGAGCCAAAGAAGGTGCGCCGTTTATAAAAAATCACATTATCCGTGTTACAGAAAAGGCGTTTGATGATTTTGCTTCTGCCGGCAGCGACGAGAAAGTGAACCGTTTGGTATTAGGATTGCAATAAGTGATGTAAAAAGCAGTCTTTATGAAGAAAATAATTGTATCGGCAGGCATTATTGTGGCAATCGGAATTATAAGTTGTGATAATCCAAGAAGTAACACGGTTGATCCGGCGCACGATTCTCTGCACACGGCAAAACCATCTACACCTACTGCCATCGCGGTGCCTGACAACAATGTAGATAATCCGCGTGCTTCAACAAGCGGAACCGCTTACGATCAGGGCGCAGTGCTGGTAGCCAATAATAATTGTAAAACATGCCACGCTATTGATATCAAAATGACAGGACCTTCTTACAATCAAATTGCAAACAAATATGAAAATACGGAAGGTATGAGAGATGAACTGGCATATAAAATTATGAAAGGCGGTTCGGGAAGATGGGGAAATGTGGTTATGCCTGCGCATCCAAGTGTATCTATTGAGGATGGCAATGAAATGGCAGGATATATTTTATCGCTCAGAACAAAAAAGTTATAAAATAACATCAGTAGCAATATTTATAATTTTATTTATTGCTGCTGATTTTTTATTTTTCCATCAGCTTGTTAAGCTGCGCATGTTGCAACAGCAGAATGGTTTTTGCATCTTTTATTTCTCCGCTTGCAATCATATTCACAGCATCTGAAAAAGATAATTTCATCACTTCTATATCCTCCGTTTCATCGGTTCCGCCACCATTATTTTTTTTCATTTCTTCTGAGTACCCTGCAAGAAAAAAATATACTTTTTCGGTTACCGAACCAGGTGACAGGTAAACTTCAAAAATTTTTCTAATGTCCTGAATCTCATAACCGGTTTCTTCTTCTATTTCGCGCCGTATGCACTGTTCCGGTGTTTCATTTTCATTCAGTGTTCCTGCGCAGGCTTCTATTAACATGCCACCTTCGTTTCCGTTTAAAAAAGTGGGCAATCTGAATTGATTTATAAGGATTACGTTTCCATCATTTTTATTAAATAACAAAACTGTTGCCGCATCTTTCCGGCTAAAAACAACGCGCTGCTGCGTTTGCCATACGCCGTCATTGCGCTGAAAATCGAATGTTACTTTTTCAAGTTTGCTCTTGTAATCGGACAGCAATTCTTTTACGAGATTTTTTATTCTGTTGCCCATAATATTTTGTATTAAAACCACAAGGATAATAAAATAAAAAGTCTTCCTGTAGAAACAGGAAGACTTACTTACTAAACCAACTAAAAACTATCTTACATATTTTATTCCGCCTCAGCAGCCTCTGGCACTGATTTAACTGTAGCTGTGCCTGTACCTTGCGCTTCGGCAATCTTAGCTCTGATTTTAACTTCAATTTCGCGGGCTAACTCTTCGTTATCCTGCAACAAAGATTTTACAGCTTCGCGACCTTGGCCAAGTTTGTTTCCGTTGTAGCTAAACCAGCTACCGCTTTTATTTACAATGCCTAACTCTACGCCCATGTCTATAATTTCACCCACTTTACTAATGCCTTCTCCAAAAATAATATCGAATTCGGCGGTGCGAAATGGTGGCGCTACTTTGTTTTTTACAACTTTTACCTTAACGTGATTACCAATGGCTTCATCGCCATCTTTTATTTGCGCAGCCCGGCGAATATCCAAACGAACAGACGAATAAAATTTTAGCGCATTACCACCCGTTGTTGTTTCAGGATTACCGAACATAACGCCGATTTTTTCACGAAGCTGATTAATGAAAATGCAAATGGTATTTGTCTTGCTGATGGTTGCCGTAAGCTTCCGCAAAGCCTGGCTCATTAACCGCGCCTGCAAGCCCATTTTGCTATCACCCATTTCACCTTCCAGTTCTCCTTTCGGAACCAATGCCGCCACAGAATCAATCACCACAACATCCAAAGCACCGGAAAGAATTAACCGGTCGGCAATTTCAAGAGCCTGCTCACCATAATCCGGCTGGGAAATTAACAAGTTATCAATGTCAACCCCTAACTTCTGCGCATAACCGCTGTCAAAGGCATGTTCCGCATCTATAATGGCGCAGATACCGCCTTTTTTTTGCGCTTCGGCTATTACATGGATGGCAATGGTTGTTTTACCGCTCGATTCTGGTCCGTATATTTCAACAACTCTGCCTTTAGGCAAGCCGCCAATGCCAAGTGCAACATCGAGACCGATAGAGCCGGTAGAAATAACTTCATTCAGTCGCTCCGGCTTTTCATTCATCATCATCACGCTGCCTTTACCAAAGTCTTTGTCAATTTTGTCAATCGTTAGTTTGAGAGCTTTTAGCTTATCTGTGTTGCTCATGGAGATATTTTCTTTTTGAATTGTAAAATTAATCAGCATGTAAATGTACAGCAAGAAAGTTTTACAGACTAATTATTTTAGTATTTATTTGTTAATGTGTTTCTTAAAAGAATATTTTTATTTTTTGCAATTAAAAAACTCATTATCAATAAAAAATAAATTTAAATAAACAATATTTAAGATAAGTTTATTTGCAATGAATCTAAAACTTTTTTGTATAAATAATCCTGAATACTTTAGATTGTTGACTTGTTTTGCTAATCGCTGCTTATCTTTCTTGCGGTGAAAAAAAGCGTTGTTATTATCGGAAGCGGATTTGCAGGTTTGTCTGCTGCCTGTTTTATGGCAAAAGCCGGTTGGCAGGTTACTGTTTTGGAAAAACATAATATGCCAGGCGGCAGAGCAAGACAGTTACAGGCACAAAATTTTACGTTCGATATGGGACCAAGCTGGTATTGGATGCCTGATATTTTTGAAAGGTTTTTTAAGTCATTTGGAAAAAAAGTGAGTGATTATTATCATCTCGAAAGATTAGATCCTTCGTACCGTATTTATTTTGAGAATGAAATAATGAATGTACCAGCCAATTATGAAGAACTGAAAAAGCTGTTTGAAAAAATGGAACCGGGCGGTGGCGGGCAGCTTGATAAATTTATGGTTGAAGCAGCATATAAATATAATGTGGGGATGAACAAGCTGGTATATAAACCCGGTTTATCTGCAAGAGAATTTATTGATCTGGAAGTGATGCAGGGTGTTTTCAGGCTGGATATTTTTAGTTCGATGAAGGCACATGTTGGCAAGTATTTTACAGATAAACGATTGCGCGAACTGATGGAGTTTCCGGTGCTATTTTTAGGCGCTTTGCCCAAACATATTCCTGCCTTATACAGCCTGATGAATTATGCGGATATAAAAGGCGGAACCTGGTACCCGAAAGGCGGCATGTACAGCATTGTGAAAGCCATGCACAGCCTGGCAACCGGGCTTGGCGTGACGTTTTTATTTGATCAGAATGTTACAGCAATTAATGTAGAAAAAAACATGGCAAAAAGCGTAAGCACCAGCCGGGCGTTTTTTAATGCAGATGCCGTTATCAGCGCAGCGGATTATCAGTTTACCGAAACAAAATTACTATCGAAACAACACCGCAATTATCCAGACAAATACTGGAACAGCCGCGTAATGGCGCCGGGCAGCCTGCTGTATTATGTGGGTTTAGACAAGAGGTTGCAAAACATAACGCATCATTCTTTATTTTTCGATACGTCTTTTGAAAAACACGGCAAACAGATTTATGAAACCAAAGAATGGGCAACCGATCCTTTGTTTTATGTAAGCGCAACGTCGGTTACAGATGATGCCGTTGCGCCTAAAGGTTGTGAAAATTTGTTTTTTTTAATACCTGAAGCCGCCGGCTTAACCAATGATACCGAAGAGTTGCGGGAGCATTATTTTACTATAATTCTTGCCCGTTTTGAAAAACGCATCGGGCAATCTGTTAAAAAACATATTATTTTTAAACAATCATTTGCGCATAGTAATTTTATAGAGGATTACAATGCTTTTAAAGGCAATGCATACGGACTGGCGAATACATTATTGCAAACTGCTGTTTTAAAGCCATCATGCCGAAACAAAAAAGTAAAGAACCTGTTTTATGCAGGTCAGTTAACGGTGCCAGGCCCAGGCGTGCCGCCCTCGCTGATAAGTGGCGAAATTGTTGCAGGAGAAGTTAGTAAAGACAGGTAGAAATTAAAGACAGAATTAAACAGAAGAATACTGGAAACGAAAGATAACACCATGGATCTCCATTTAAAAGTTAGCCGGGCTTGCAGTAAAATCACCACAGAAACGTATAGTACATCATTCTCTTCGGCTATCAGACTGTTACATACAGACCTGCAGATTCCGATTTACAATATTTACGGTTTTGTTCGCTTTGCCGATGAAATTGTAGATACGTTTCACAAACACGATAAGGTTGTATTGCTAAGCGAATTTAAAAAGGAAACGTTCGCTGCCATTCATCGCGGCATCAGTTTAAATCCGATTTTACAAAGCTTCCAGGAAACGGTAAATGAGTATCATATTACAGCCGATCTTATGCAGGCATTTTTTACCAGTATGGAAATGGATTTGAATCAAACCAGTTATAACGAAAATGGTTACAATGAATACATTTATGGTAGTGCGGAAGTGGTTGGATTAATGTGCCTGCATATATTCTGCGATGGACATAAAAGCCTGTACAATAAATTAAAGCCTTTTGCGCAAAGCCTTGGCGCAGCCTTTCAAAAAGTGAATTTTTTGCGTGATATGAACGCCGATTTTAACGGGCTGAACAGAACGTATTTTCCTGGCTGCGATTTTAAGAATTTCACTGTTTCTGATAAGCACAAAATTGAACACGATATTGAACACGATTTTCAAAAAGCGTACGAAGGCATTTTACAGCTTCCTTTAAAAGCACGGTTTGGCGTTTATGTAGCTTATAAATATTACCTTAGCCTGTTTAAAAAAATAAAAAAACTGCAGCCGCAAATGGTATTGGAACAGCGCATCCGCATCCCCAGGTACGGCAAAGCCATGATACTGGCAAAAGCCAGCGTGAGAAGCAAGCTGAATATTTTATGAAACGTGAAATTGACTGGTGAATAATATGTATTAAACGAAAAAAGTATTGCAGAAGACAAATACATTTTACAATACAATATTCTCTTCATTATCCCAGTTTGTTCGCAGCGTTATTTTATTTCTGCCCGATATTGTTTTGGCTTCCTGCACAATTTCAGGCTGACGCTTACTTTCATAATTGCCTGCATCCCATATTCCGTTACCGTTTGTGTCATATAATACTCTTAGCTGATAATCGCCGGGGCGAATAAATTTCTGAATCCATTCATAAGAAGTCAATGGAACCGATTGTGTGATTTTATCATTTTGTATCAACTCTAAAACCGGATGTCTTGCGGTATCTAAATTTTGAAATCTCATACGCAGACTGCCATAATCGCTTTCCCGAAGTGTGGTAAAAGAAAGCGTGTCATTTGATTTTAATGAATTGCCTGACGAATCTGCGATCGCATCTTTTTCTATCACCAATGTATAAGGCGTATTTTCTTTCCAGGAATAACTGAGTATTAGTTTTGTATTGGAAGAATCTGGTGTTAATTTCATACCCGGCAACGGTATAAAATTGGTATCCGTAAAATGAAATTTGCTACTGTCGTAGCTTTGCAGCGTATCGCTGAAAGTGAGCGTAAGATTACTAAGAAAATCCTGCCTTCCATTGTCTAAATCTGCGCTTACCGAAAGAGACGAATCTCTGGCTTTGCCTTTTTCTTTTCGCTGCGAAGCTCTGTCGGAAGTAGTTGCATTGGCAAGTGGTTTTTTTTCTGTGGCTTTCACTTCCTGGTAAGCATACAAAGTAAGCGGTTGCAAACTGGTATCCTGTAAAAAAACCGGGTTTGTTGTAAAGGCAAACAGCTTGGTGCTGTCGTCGTAACGCTTGGTGTAGTCGTTTGGCACAACAAAAACATGAAATGTATCTGTTGGTAAATGATAAAATCTGAAATTGCCTTTGCCGTCGAGCTTTGTGTAATATCGTGGCGGATCTTTTTTTATTGCGGTATCAGAAAGATTGGTTTGTAAAACCACCAGCAATGTCGTATCAATTTTACCGGTTTCAGCCAGCACCACATTGCCTTTTAAAACATTATCATCGAGCTTACCGCCGGTAGAGAATACGTAGCTGAAATTTTCATCCGCATTGCCTTCGTTTACATCTTTTAATCCTTTGCCAAAGTTGATGGTGTAGGTTGTATTCGGCTCTAACGAATCTTTTAATTTAATGGTTACGGTGCGAAGTTTATTTTCAATTGTTGGTGCATTTTTTGGGTTTGGCCAAATGATTACATTTTCCTGCGGATTGTCTATCGTTACAAATTCATCAAAATCTAAAGTAATTTTTTTTGTGTTGAAATGCAGCGAAGAATCTGTTGGCTCCGCTTTTATTAAAACGGGTGGAAGCGAATCTTTCGGACCGCCGGTTGGCGGAATGATGTTGGCGCAGGAATGAAAACAAGCCGCCGCAACAACAAATAAAAAACAGGTAAGAATAAAAGCCGGTAATGAACGATTCATGAAGCAATGTGAATAAATGCAAACATAACCTCTTTCAAAAGCAGCTTGTAATGCGTACTTTTTTTTTGCAATTCTTTGGGCTAAAAAATGAACAGGAAAAAATGATGAAGCCAACTTATATATGCAATCATATATAAAAATCAAAACATATTGAATGTAAACAGCAGTAACAGCAGCTTTATAATTTGATATTTTTCAATTATCAATCAGAAAATCATTGATTTTTTTCCTCGATGGCGGCAAACAAAGCGCTTGCTATTACTTCTATGGTGCCTTCGCCGTTAATAATGGTTACTTTGTTTAGCTTGCGGTAATGATCGGCAACAGAAGTAGTTTTTTTATTGTATTCAATAATGCGTTCGCGTATTACCAGTTCATTTACATCGTCGGCGCGGCCGCTGGTAAGTCCGCGGTTCAGAAGACGATGCACCAATTCTTCTTCACCCACTTCAAGTGCAAGCAAAATGCTGATTTCTGTTTTGTGAAACGCTAATAATTTATCTAAGGCAACAGCCTGCGCCTCCGTGCGCGGAAAGCCGTCAAACAAAAACCCGCTTACGTTTGGGTTGGCTTCAAGCGCAGAGCTAATCATACCTGTAACAACTTCATCCGGTACAAGAATACCATTGTCCATAAAGCTTTTAGCTTCTATACCAAGCGGTGTTTTGACTGCAATTTCGCTGCGCAGTAAATCGCCGGTGCTTAGGTGTTTCAATCCATATTTCTGTGTTAGCTTTTCGCTTTGCGTGCCTTTGCCGCTGCCCGGCGGGCCAAACAAAATGATGTTGAACATGTGTCGGTTGTTGCTTGGTGAAGCTACAAATATAGGGTGAGGAGAACGAAGTGTTATAATAAAATGAAATGGCTGTCAGCCTTTGAAAAAACGAAGAATAAATATTGTTTGTAAGAACAAATATGAAAAGTAAAAGTTACAGCGAATTATGTTAGATGATTTGTGAAAAGTAAAAGTTGGCAAGCAAGTATTTCATTTCTCGCCAAACGATTTTGCTATGCTGAGCTTATACAATTGGATATTGAAAATATTTGATATTGATCTAATTTTTGTATCTCGCAATGCGCATAGATTGCATTTATCGTGTCTTCTTAAGTAGCTTTCAGCTATGGAACATAATTTTAACTCAACTAAATCCATCACTCCTGCCGTTTTACTCATTGATTCACATCTAACCTACGGCCGGCGTAGTTGGGAGACTAAACCGAGGGGAGTAGAACCGAAAAAAGAAAAACCGGCTCAAATTGTTTTGGCCGGTTTTACACAAAGTTTTCAAAACTTATTGTTTCATAATAACAGTATGATAAGAAAGCTTATTCTTTTGCCAAATCTCTAAATTGTATAAACCTTTTGATAGTGTACCACCAATCTGGAGTGAAGAAGAACTTGTTGTTTGTAATAACACTATTTTACCAGCCATGTCTGTTATTCGTATCGTTTTTTGCATTGTCATATTGCCCGAAGTTAACCTGAGATAAATCGTTTGGCTGAACGGATTTGGATATACGGTTACAGAAAAAGTCTGTGGAGTTAGCTTGTTGTTTTCAACTATTTTTTGCAATGTGTTCGTTGTTCTGATTGTATCAGTCGTAATGTTACAGGGAAGCGATACACCTGTACCCAGACTATCGGTTATAAACAACACATAATTGCCTTTTTTGAAAGCATCAATAAAGGGTTTGTTGTAATGAGTAATTTTACTTCCATTGTATTCCCATTGATATTCATAACCGTTTACTTGGTTGGCAGATGTCAGCCGGGTCGTTTTTTTACCATGAACAGATACTGTTGCTTTAACTATAACAGGTACAGGAACAAGTGTTGCATAATTACCTTTCAAATTAAAGATTTCTACAGCACCATCATTGTTCAGATCTACAATTTCATTGGCAGCAACTCCTCCAAAAGCTGGTCCTGGCTGAGGCACATTAAAGAGGTTGTAGTAAGGAGCCGATAGCGTGCCTTCATTTACTCTATAATAAGTCTGGTCATTACCGTTGTTCAGCAGGCAATCGGGTAGTCCGTCTCCGCTAAAATCATAAAATGAGCGGTAATTTGAACCGCTTGCAGCGCCGTAACCCGGGTATAGTGTAAAGGAAGCATAGCCTGTCATGCTGGTATTGAGATATACATTGGATATATATCCGAAATCCACGGTAGAGGCTGCGTAATAAAAATCTTTATCTCCGTCGCCATCAATATCCTGAAATGTAAAATTATAAAAGGATAGATTGGACGCATTGTTCAGAAAATCAACGGGATTTGCAGAGGATACTGTAAAATGGGGTTTCATAGGTGAGCCGTCATTTATAAAAGCCTGAATAAAACTATAGCCGCCGCCGTGATTTTGATACACACTATAACCCTCAATAAAAAAATCCTCATCGCCATCGCCATCCAAGTCGAAAAAGCAGAAATGTTGTGTGTAAGGAGATGTCGGTAATGTTACATCTTCAAAACCGGTTGAATCGCTCAATTGATATTCGGGATGCGTAACGGTGCCGGTATTGCGATACAAAAGCATTCTTTGATCCGACATCAGATAACAATCTTTATCTCTGTCGTCATCAACATCAAAAAACTGGAGGCCATTAATGTTTTGTGGCTTCGGTGTCGCATTCAGAATCGGGTTGGCAGAATCAGCATTATGAAAGTCATGATATGGCTGCGCAGTTACCATATTTCCTAAAAGCAGCACACTCAACACTGTGAAAAAAAGGTAAGAAAGATAAAAATTATGTTTTACTTTCTTTGTGTCTGTAACCCGGTAGTTGTATTGATGAAGTTTACTGGTAAAAGAATGGAAAGGTAAAGAAGAGTTCATAAAGGAAGTTGATTTTATAGTGATTCAACAAATGTAATATTTCTTTCGGTTCTGGTATCGTCTCTCTTTACGTTTATGTTAAACCATAATTGAGGAAGAAATTAATATTGTTGACGTGATGAACGGATTGGAAAAATACAGAAGTATTATTCTGCAAAGAGAAGCGATGCAGATTGGTCATGCTCACCGCAAAGTGCGGTATGGGAAGGTGATGTCTTCAGTAGGATAAAACAACTGTTACGTCAGTTCTCCTTATTTTTTCCAAAGACATATATCCGACTCGGCTTCGTTTATTAAAACAATTAATAAGTTACACTGTGTGCAGTATGCCATAACTTTATTATTGATAACAAACTACCATGAGTAAGGGGAAAACTAACTGTTTTGCATTATGCCGCATCCGCCTTTTCAAGAGATGATGCTCAAACCAAAAAAACAGCCATGATTTATTGCATGGCTGTTTTTTTATTAAGCAAAATTGCTACATCATTTCTGCTTCGTGTTCTTCTTCCGATTCCTGTTTTTCACCCTCTTCATCTTCATCGCCGGTATCTATTGCTACAGGCTGTCCACTTACTTCATGCTGGATGTCTTTGTTCAGTTCATTGCCAAGCTGTTGCAGTATGTGCACATTTTTAAAGATCTCATTCCACGACTGTTGCGCAAGTTTCCTGTACTTCGGTCCCCAGGGATCTACCGGTATTGGTCCGTTGGGACCTAATACCCACAAAGGTCCGTCGGCAAGGCTGCCTATCAATCGGTTTACCAGCAATTCATCTATCTCCCAAATGATACGGAAATTCCAGACATTCACCGGCTGGCAAACAGACGAGATGCCATTGGCAATCACGCAAATTTCTGACTCACCCACTTCAATATCACATGGTACCACAAAAGTGGTAGATTGAATGGATGAGCCGGTAGCTACACCCATACTGCTATGATCGAAGGTGCGGCAGTAGCGCACGTGACCTGTTTTTATGTTTCGTATGCGAACAAGCGGATAGTTGGTTGCAGCCGCTGCGTCATCGCCATAGCCAACCGCCTGAGACAAGCCGTTGAACTGCTGGCCTTGTATGGTATAGCTTAACCCTGCCCTTATGTAAGAAGGTGCGTTGGTGATAACGGGGCGGGAGCATGCGCTTACATTGCTGCAATACGAGTAAACATATACTTCATCTGTTTCTGCCGCATACATTACCTGACCGTTGGGTAGCAACAACATGCGCCCCTGGTATGGTTTGCCCGCATTGTTTGGCGGGTCTATGGTACGATGTAAAGAGCTGCCATCAAATTCGTAAAAGTAAGTAGGTGTAAGGTAGTCGTTTCTCACACCGTCAACCGGGCCGGCACTTATCAAAACCTTGCCGTTGGTAAGCAGGCAGGCAGGCGAGTCTTTACAGCCAATGGTTTCGCCATTCGGTCCGGCAGGAAAATCAGGTCCGGCAACCCATGAGCCGGGGTCTGTTATGGTAGCAGGTTGTGTATAGATTGCTGTTCTGCCGGTAGCTCCGATAAAAAATGTTTTACCATTGTTCATCAAAACGGCGGCACCTATTTCGCTGCTGGCAATTTCTATCAGGTTCACCGGTGTTGTGCCTGCGCTCACCCAGGTGTTGGTAGCGGGAATGTATTTTTCTGCCTGTTGCGTACTGTTGCAGCGAACCGTAAGCACCGATCCGTCGGGCTGCAGAGCCCAGCTTTCTTCCGATGAGCTTGTTCCTTTGTTGGGGCCGGCTGTCCATGTATTTGTTACAGGGTTAAAAATGGCCGTGCGGTTATCGAAAATATTACCCATTATCAGCCTGCCATCATTTAATACACAACAGGCAGCATCGCCTACATTGTTCCAGCCCGAAGGCGCAGAAATGGTAGTCCATGTGTTGGTTACCGGGTTATATATTTCGGATGCGTTGGTTTCTACCGCCCCTGCATCGGTATATTCTCCGCCGGAGAAAAATACCCTGCCATCTCTTAATACGGCAGAGGCATAATAAAGGCGTGCCGTATTCATGGGTGCTACGCCGTACCACGAGCCGTTGATATAGCTTCCGTTGGCATCCGGCGCTAATCTTTTCCATGTTTTACCGCCCGAATCCTGACACATAACACTGCCATTAGTCAGCAACAGCATTGTGCTTGCGCGGATGCCCGGGTTGCTGGCAATTTTTATCCATCGGGGCGGTAGAATAAAACAGATAAAACGGATAAAATCGCTCCATCGGATGGTGTAAGTGAGTTGGGTAAAAGCGATGTCGGTAAGACGGCTGATTTCTGCTTTGGAGTAATTGTCGTAATGCTTGGTAAGATGATTTACAATGTTGTCTTTCCGATGCATTAATTCAGAAGACGAGAAGTACGGGTGAATGTTTTTTTCGAGTTGCGTGGCAAGTCGATCTGTTTTTTGAGAAGTACACATAACAATGTTTTTTGTTGTGAAAAATGGATCTGCCTGTTTAAAGAAGGATAATTTGTTTATGGCAATACACCTTATGAATCGTAAAAGGGAAAAATGAGGAAACAGAAAGATTGCGGGATAATTCGGTTATATCACCGTGTCTCAAAGAATACGATGTAATAAAGGAGTATAATAGCAAGTGAATATAGAAAGATAGTTGATTATGATATTGAGAACTAAGCTGACGTTGCGTTTTGTTAGTACAATTCAGACTAATTTCATTACTCAAAAGGATAAGTAAACTGTAACCTAAAGTAATTTAGATGAACGGGTAGCCATAGCTTATAAAGTAAAGATGCGGCTAATTCGGAATATAAAACCTGCATCCAAATGCAAATATAATTTTATCGCTGCCACTATATTGCATTTGCAACATAGCGGATTGTTGAGAACGTATTTTACTTTTTAAATAAATGACTTTTATAATGGCATGGCTTTTTATCGGGTTGAACCTCACTGTTCATCAATCCTTCTGTCATGCCAACCTGCCGCAACAACAAATTGGCTTTAAAGTTGATTTTTCATTTCATCTAAATAAAATAATACTATGGCAAACGAAAAAGTAATATTAGCGGGCGGATGTTTTTGGGGCGTTGAAGAGTTAATAAGAGACCTTCCAGGTGTAACGTCAACACGGGTTGGCTATTCAGGCGGAGACGTAAAAAATGCTACTTACCGCAATCATGGCACTCATGCCGAAGCAATAAGCATAAGTTTTAATCCGGAAGAATTATCTTACCGTAAACTGCTGGAATTTTTCTTTCAGATTCACAACCCTGCCACAAAGAACAGGCAGGGAAATGACGTTGGTGCTTCCTACCGGTCGGCCATTTTTTATTTTAACGAAGAACAAAAGAAAACAGCGCAGGAATTAATCAGTGAAATGAATGCTTCCGGCAAGTGGCCGGGAACGATAGTAACCGAAGTGGCGCCGGCTTCCGATTTTTGGGACGCTGAAGAAGAACATCAGAATTATCTGCAGAAGCATCCGTACGGTTATACCTGCCATTATATAAGACCTGACTGGCAATTGCCCGAATTGAGCAAAGCATAATTACTGTTCCGGTTCCTGTTCTTTGTATCTGTGAAAACGAGTAATGTATCTGGTATAAAAAGCCTGTGTTCAGGTTATGTGATGTTAAAAAAGTATGGTCTTTGTTTTTTTAAACAAGCCTGGATATAAAAGCATAAAGGTCTGATTTTTGTCTTTGCTTATGTAACACCGGAAAGGGTGTTTTTAAAACAATAGATATGGCAGAAAAATTACAGACCCGGCATTTCGACTCTACCGTAGAGTTGCTGGAAAAAGACGTGGACAACGAGACAACGAAAGGAGCGCAAACCAGTATTACAAGCTGGATGAAAGCTGTGGGCGAACACAAGGAATTAAAAGGAATTGCCGGCGATTTGCAAAGCCTTAAAGAAGCTATCACTTCGGGTGAAGGCAAAACAATTGTGGAACTGATGACCAAACTGGGGAAAGAAACCACAGCCGCAGCCGGCAAAGCAGAAGGCGCAGAAGGGGACAAAATTAAGAAACTCGGCAGCGCGTTGACTTCAGGTGCGAAAGCCATTGGAAAGCTGGTAAAATAAAATTCCGATAATCAAATGAAGTAAGAGCAGAAGCGAACAAGCTTCTGCTTTTTTATTTGCGTATTGTTTATCCTTTAATCATAAGCAGTTGTAAAAAAAACTTTTACCTGCTGTTGGTTTCTTAAAGCAATAATGAAGAACTTATGCAACTGGATAATCAAACGAGTTTGAACCGTGTTATCGAAACGAAATCTCAGCCTAACTTTCAATCTTACAATATCTAAAGTCTTTACTATTCAGTTGGTATTGTAAATGATGATGTAAAAAACCGGAGGATATTTGAGCCATACAGAGTACCGGCATTATTTTTCAGACGCCTGTTGCTGATTGGCTTCATTTGATAATGAAAAAGGCTTGTCGTCATTCGCCAAACTTCTTGTTTTTTGCGGCTGACTGCCCATCAGAAATTGGAGTGTTCCACCATTAGAAATATCGTTATGTGTTATCCAGTTGTGCGTATAAGTGTTACCGTTCAGCATAGCCGACTGAATAAACACATTCTCTTTGTTGTTGTCTTTTGCTTCAATGGTAAATTGATTGCCGTTTTCCAGTGTGATGGTTGCTTTTTTAAACACCGGACTTCCAATTACGTACTGATCAGTTCCGGGACAAACGCTGTATATGCCCAACGCGCTTAACACATACCATGATGACGTTTGCCCCTGATCTTCATCGCCGGGATAACCATTTTCGGTGGCATTGTATAATTTATCCATTACCGTTCTTACATGGCTTTGCGCTTTCCATGGCTCACCACTGTAATTGTATAAATAAATCATGTGCTGAATGGGCTGGTTGCCATGTGCGTATTGTCCCATGTCTGCCATTACCATTTCCGTCATTTCGTGAATCATATTGCCGTAAGTACCTACCTTAACCGTATTCGGTTCGGAGAAAACAGAATCTAATTTTGCATTGAAATTTTTGGTGCCGCCAAGCAAGTTGATCAGTCCCTGAATATCATGAAACACCGACCATTCCCAATGCCAGGCATTGCCTTCGGTAAAAGGTCCGCCCCAAACTACGGGATCGAAATTTTTAGTCCAGTTGCCGTTTTTGTGTCTGCCCTGCATAAAGCCGGTAGCAGAATCGAATACATTTCGGTAGTTGTACATCTGGCGGGAGAATATGTTTTTATAAAATTCGTTGCCACTTGCCCTGGCTAACTGATAGCCGCAAAAATCGTCATACGCATATTCCAGCGTTTTTGCGGTGGCTTCCCTGTATTCCGGATAGGGAACATAGCCCAATTCGTAGTATTCTTTCCAGCCTTCTCTGCCGTTTGATGGTCCCCACGGGCCTTTGTTGGTGGCTTCGTGAAGATAAGCTTTCAAAGCGCTGTCAGCATTAAATGTATGTATGCCTTTTACCCACGCATCTGCTAACAAAGAAATGGCATGATTGCCCAACATGCTGCCGCCTTCGCCGGGAAACGACCACGATGGCAGCCAGCCGCATTGTTGCTGCGCAGCAAGCAACGCCTGCATATAACGACCGTGCATGGTTGGGTACAAAAGCGCATTGAGCGGAAATTGTGCCCGAAACGTATCCCAGAAACCTGTATCAGTAAACATATAACCCATATGCACTTTGCCATCGTACGGACTGAAATAATACGGGTTGCCATCTTTATCATATTCATAAAACTGGCGCGAAAAAAGACTGGCTCTGAAGAAGCAGGAATAAAACGTAGCTTTTTCTTCTTCTGTGCCGCCTTCAACCGCAATTCTGCTAAGATGTTTGTTCCAGATGGCTGCGGCGGCAGATTTGGTATCTTCCAGATTTTTAAAGCTGCCTAATTCTTTTTCTAACGTAATGCCTGCCTGTTCGGCGCTGATGTAAGAAGAAGCCGCTTTTGCCTGCACCGTTTCACCATCTTTAAACTGAATATAAGCGCCAATTCCTTCACCGTCGCCTTCCGTTTGGTTAGGCTGAATGGTATTTTTACGATTCTCCCAGGTGCCATAACTTTTAAAAGGTTTATCAAAATGAATTTCAAAAAAGCTTTTAATGAGGTTGCCACGATTGTTTTTATTGTTGCTTACATAGCCGGTAATTTTTCTTTCTGCCGGGTAAATTTTTATGCCGCTAAAACCGGTATAGCCATCAAGAACCAGATAGCTGGCGCCGCCTTTGGGAAAAGAAAACCGAAGATGCACGCCGCGTTCCGTTGGCGACATTTCGGTTACAATACCGTTGTCTAATTTTACCCGGTAATAATTGGGTTTGGCAGTTTCGCTGGCATGACTAAATGCGGTTGCCCGTTCGTCTTCATCTACAAATAGTTTACCTGTAACCGGCATGAAGGAATACACACAGTAATCGGTTGTCCATGAGCTGCATTGATGCGCCTGCTGAAACCCGCGAATGGTATTTTTGGCATATTGGTATTTCCATCCATCGCCGTTTTTGCCTGTTTGCGGCGTCCAGGTATGCATTCCAAATGGCAGGGCAGTAGTTGGATACGTGTTTCCGCGGGTGAGATGAAAATCCGAATTTGTGCCCTGTAATGTGTTTACATAATCAACCGGATTTTTATCTTTTGCATTGAGTGTATTAAACAGGGAAAACAAGAGAAAAATCAAGCCAACAGATTTCTTTATCATGTGATATTTTAAAATGATACACGAAGCGATGAATTTGTTTTTATTGCCAAAAAAAATTGCAGGGTGTTTGTTTTATTTATTTCATTTTCATCGCTTTGTTAATGGCTTCTTTTATAAGCGGCATCATTACTTTATAACCTTCTTCGTTGGGATGAACGCCATCTTTGGAATAGTCAGCCTTCATGCCATTCCTGTCGTCTTTAACGGCCGAAAAATAATCGAGATAGCCCATCTTGTTTTTAGCCGCATAATCCTGAATCATCTTATTCAGTACTATTATTTTGTCAGCCGGTTGAAGCCCGGGTTTCCAGGGATAATCGTACACCGGCAAAACAGAACAAAATATCACTTTAATTCCGTGCGCTTTTGCCAGTTCCGCCATCGAAAACAGGTTATCTGCAATCATCTTCAGCGTGGAAGGACCTGTATTACCGGCAATGTCATTTGTGCCGGCTAAAATCACCACAACATCGGGTTTCAGATCAATTACATCCGGCCGGAAACGGATAAGCATTTGCGGCGTGGTTTGCCCGCTTATGCCGCGATTGATATAGTTGTTGTCTTTGAAAAAGGCAGGAAACATATTTCCCCATCCTTCGGTTATGGAATTGCCCATAAATACCACTCTTTTTTCGCCAGACTTGGGCAA
This sequence comes from Ilyomonas sp., assembly GCA_965219515.1. Taxonomy (GTDB): domain Bacteria; phylum Bacteroidota; class Bacteroidia; order Chitinophagales; family Chitinophagaceae; genus Ilyomonas. The sequence continues at coordinate 1,901,966 of OZ244776.1, read as the reverse complement.
TCCAATTGCCGAATCGGCTTGCCTGAACCGGTTTAGATTCGGCCAATCCTGGGCGTGCAAAATGTTCCATGTAAATAACAGGAGGAAGAAACAGATGGAGATTTTCATGTGTGTAAATTTTTTAGTAATGTCTCAGTTTCAAAAATACAAGTTAGATAGACGGCAGGAAAATTATACTATCATTTCATTGCCTGACCTGTGTTTTCTTCGTTTGACAAAGAGTACGGATAATCTGATTTTTGAGTACCACGCTGCTTATTTGGTTTTGAAGACATTTCCGTATCATTGAAACCCGGGCATACCGGATAAAATCCTAACGCCGAAAACACAAACCAGGCGGAGGTTTGTCCGTTGTCTTCATCGCCGCAATAGCCATCGGGCGCAGCATGATAGAGCTTATTCATTTTAATATATTTACATAATCAACATAGTTTTTTTGTGCATGAATCGAATTGGCACTAATACTATTTATATTTCATAAATAGTCTAATTATATTTATCTTTGCTGTATGGCAAAGGCAAAAACAATTACGGTAAACGAAACAGCTCAGCAACTCAAACAACTGCTCAAACAGCAAAGCAAACCAACCATGCGCAGTCGTATCATCCTGCTGCAGGAAATAAAAAAAGCGGCTGCCCCCTTATCCAAAAATGAGTTGGCTGAATTGGTCGGCGTTAATCATAACAGCATACAAAAATGGCGTAATCTCTATAGTACAGGCGGCATGAAAGCTTTACTTCAAAATAAACAAGGCGGAAAGAGAAGAGAAGTAATTGATGCTGCCGCACATGCCGCCATTGAAAAAAGACTGAAAAGCCCTGCGGATGCTTTTGTAAGCTTTGAAGAACTGCGCCGCTGGGTAGATAAGCATTTTATAGCGGGTATTAAATATGTAACGCTGAATGCGTATGTAAAAAAACATTTTGGCGCCAAACTCAAATCAGCCCGCAAAAGCCATATACAAAAAGACATGGCAGCCGTAGATAACTTTAAAAAAAACTAAAAGATTTTTTTGCAAGCCTGCTGCAAAATAAAAAAGCTGCTTATAGTTCCTTTGATTTATACTTTGAAGATGAAAGCCGTTTTGGATTGTTTACCCGCAATGGCAAAGCGCTCACAGCAAAAGGTATTCAGCCGGTTTGCCCTTATCTGCACAAATTTGAAAACCTTTATTTGTTCGGCGCTTTCTCACCCGTTACAGGCAACAACCTGCTGTTGGAAATGCCTTATTGCAATACAGAAACGTTCCAGATATTCATCAATCATCTCTCCCAACTTAACAAAGAAGTTTTTAAAATAGTAGTGCTGGATAACGGTGCTTTTCACAAAGCAAAAAGATTACTGATACCAGATAATATTGGGTTACTGTTTTTACCATCCTACAGCCCTGAACTAAATCCGGCTGAACAAATCTGGCGTATGCTTAAAAAAACAATCTGCAATAAAGTATTTAAAACCCTGGATACTTTGTCAGAACATCTTGGTTCGGTTATCCGGGAAACGATTACCAATGATACAGTAAAGTCTATCACAGGGTATCAACTTTATTTATCCAATTATCAGACTATTTATGATTTATAAACCGTATAAGCTATAAAAAGTAAAATATTAATGGCGTCAATCTTTTTAAATAAGTCATTCTTTTTATTTTCTTTTAAAAAAAGAAAGCAGATATGTTTTGTTACATCTGCTTTCTCTGCCAATATGTAAGCTTCTATAAAAGCCGGATAAGGTTATGGATAAGTTACAACTCTCCATTCGCTTATCTGTATCAGATTGCTGCCATTGTTGGCTAACAGCTTTCATTAAGAGACTGAATTATGTCTGCAATTATCTGTGAGCGTTATTTTTTAAAACAGAAACATTGCCCAGATTTTGTATCTGAACGTATCAAACCGGATGCTTTTATCTTTACCAAAAAGATTGCTTATTATGAAACTTATTAAAAAAAGTTGTTTGTTTCTTTTTGCACTAATTTCTTGCTTATTTGCCAAAGCCAATATTCATCTTTCGGTTCTCTTTCAGGATAACATGGTGTTGCAGCGGGATAAGCCCTGCCGCATATGGGGAACGGCCGGAAAAGGGGAGAAGATAACCTTATCATTCAACAGTCATTTTTACAAAACAACGGCTGATGAAAATGGCAAATGGAAAATTACGATGCCATCCCAAACGGCCGGCGGACCATATACTATCATACTTACCGGCAAAAACAGCATAACGCTTAGCAATGTGATGTTTGGCGATGTGTGGCTTTGCGGCGGGCAAAGCAACATGCAGTTTAAGGTAAATGAACTGGCGCAAAAAGAAGCCGGTAGCCTGCGGGGTAATAACGGCAACATCCGCATTTTTACGGCCGGCATTACCGGCGACTATGTTCCGCAGGACACACTCAAAAGCGGTGAATGGAAAATCGCATCCCCAAAAAGCATTCAAAATTTTTCTGCGGTTGGTTTTTTCTTTGGCCGCTTTTTGCAGGAACATCAAAATGTTCCCATCGGTCTCATCAGCGATAACCTGGGCGCAACTTCGGTAGAAGAGTGGATGAGCAACGAAGCCATTCATCGTTTTCCGCAGTTTCATTCTTATGACGACGAATACCTTTCCGGCGGCAAAAGCTTTCAGCAGCTAACTACCGGTTTTGTAAACAATAAAGAAAAGTTCATTCAGCAATACGATTCGATCGGCGATCCGGGTTTTCAACAACAATGGTATCGCAACAATACAGATACAAGCAACTGGAAACCGATGGAATTGCCGTCTTACTGGGAAGAGGCCGGTCTGCCGGATTATGATGGTTCGGTATGGTTTAAAAAGTCGTTCGATTTGCCTGCCGGTTACAATCACAAATCGTATCACATCGGTTTGGGTGAAATTGATGACAATGATATTGTTTGGGTAAACGGAACAAAAATAGGGGAAGGATATGGCAATCTTAACCTGCGCGATTATGAAGCACCCGATTCAATTTTATATGCTAAAAATAACATCATTACGGTTCGCGTATTCGATATGGGCAACAAAGGCGGCATGTACAATTTTTTCTGGTTTCCCGACTGGCGTGGCAGGTGGTTGTATCAGCCTGGAAAAAAAATAAATGCCGCTTCGTTGGCCAAACCAAAGGTTGTAAACGCAAATATCTTCGGTTCGCCGGCTATTCTTTATAACGGAAACATTGCGCCGTTAACCGGGCTTGCCATCAAAGGAGTAATCTGGTATCAGGGCGAGGCGAATGCAGAAAGAGCAGAGGAATACAAACAGTTGTTTCCGGCAATGATTGAGGACTGGCGCAAGCAATTTAACCAGGGAGATTTTCCTTTTCTGTTTGTTCAGCTTGCCAACTGGCGGGCGGAAGATACAACACCGCAAAACAGCGATTGGGCCGAATTGCGCGAAGCGCAGGCTGAGACATTATCATTGCTCAACACCGGCATGGCTTCGGCAATTGATATCGGCGAAGCGAATGACATTCATCCGAAAAATAAAATGGAGGTAGGAAAACGATTGGCGCTTGCTGCGCTCAAAGTTGCCTACGGACAAGATTCCACACATTTGCATCCGATATACAAAAGCATGAACATTGTAAACGACAGCATTGTGATAACGGTAAGCGATACCATTTATAGTAACGATAAATACGGAAATGTAAGAGGCTTCAGCATTGCCGGAAAAGACAGCGTTTTTCATTGGGCGAATGCCTATGTAAGAAACAATGAAGTAGTTGTATATAGTCGTGATGTGGCAGAGCCGGTTGCAGTTCGCTATGCCTGGTCAAATAATCCCGGAACATTAAACTTGTATAACAAAGTAAGTTTGCCGTTGGTGCCGTTTCGTACAGACAAATGGAAAGGACTTACAACGGGAAAAAAGTTTACCTATCTTGAATAACCCGTTTTTTACTGCGGATATGTATTGCTATTCCGGTTAGTAAATTGCCTGTTGCTGCTATCACAAGCCAGACAGTTTCTTTGTAAAACCCGGCGATAAAAAGCATGGCAAAAAAATAAACATGAAACCACATGGGCACCAGCCAGGCTACGAAGGGCTGATGAAGTTCCGAACGTTTTTTCTTTTTCCGGTTTACAAGTAATACCATTGCAAACAGTATTAACGTAATCAACAAAATAAGTCCATCGCTTACCTGTTGTTTGCGTAAAAATAGTCTGATATCAACAATGGTAATCCAAAGCGCAATCTGGGAAAAAATAACCGATAAAAGCGGAATGATGGCGCGTTGCAGTTTGCCTGGTTTTTCTTTTTTTATCAGCCTTTTTTCTAACAAACGACTAAACGCAGAATAAAAAAACACAACATAAAGCCAGCCATAAAAGTTACCATACGGTACGCCAAACCATTGCGTGGTAAGCGGGTTAAGACCGGCGCTGCTCCAGTTCCACGTCCACATGTGCATACGGTAAGCCACCGCATCCATGCTTACATCAACGCTTAACGCCAGCAGCGCATCCAAACAGGCGCTTGCCCATAAAGGTAGTTGCAACGTATCGGTAAATAACCTTGCCGTGTACATGATAATGCCCCAGCCAACGCCGATGCAAAACGGAATGTCGAGCGGCGAATTGCCAATCATTACGAGAAAAGTTCCATAAGAATATCCGATGTTTGAAATAACATTCACGTATTCCAGCAGCAGTCCAAAAAGAACACCGGCTATCAGATAGCTTACCTGGCTGATGCTTGTTTTTACAGCGCGAAAAAAACACAACGCAAACAGGATGTACATCGCTATTTCAAACAAAGGAAAACACCACACCGGCGCATTGCCATACGATAGGGAAACAGAAGCCGGCATAGATGAACAAGTTGGTTGATTAAATGAAAAATATTTTGAAATGCGGATATGTGAAGACAAATTGAAACTTCAAATTAAATAATAATTCCCTTAGCAGACACGAATAAAAAAATGATATTTGCGACATTGGACTTTGATTCATACTTTACTTTATGGCAAGAATTATCGGAGTAGCAAATCAGAAAGGCGGCGTAGGTAAAACAACATCGGCAATCAACCTGGCGGCAAGCTTCGCCGTGCTTGAATATAAAACGCTGCTGATTGATGCCGACCCGCAGGCAAACAGCACCACCGGCGTTGGCTTCGATTTGCACAACATTACCCACAGCTTATACGATTGCATGGTAAATGGCGTGCCCGCTCACGAAGTGATTTTAAAAACGGAAATACCGAATCTGGATCTGATTCCTTCGCATATTGATCTGGTTGGCGCTGAGATAGAAATGATTAATTATCCCAACCGCGAAAACGTGATGAAAGGCTTGATGGAACCGGTTAGAAGCAATTACGATTTTATTGTGATTGATTGCTCGCCCTCATTGGGTTTGATAACGGTGAACGCGCTTACGGCGGCTGACAGTGTGATTGTTCCCGTGCAATGTGAATTTTTTGCATTGGAAGGACTTGGCAAATTGCTGAACACCATAAAAATTGTGCAGAGCCGCCTCAATCCATCGCTTCAGATAGAAGGCATTTTAATGACGATGTACGACGGCAGATTGCGGTTGTGCAACCAGGTGGTAAGCGAAGTAAGAAGACATTTTGACGAGATGGTTTTTACCACCATCATTCATCGCAATACCCGCCTTAGCGAAGCGCCGAGTTTTGGCAAACCTGTTATTTTGTACGACTCCGACAGCAAAGGCGCCATCAACTATCTGAACCTGGCAAAAGAAGTATTACAGAAAAATAACCTGACCAAGATTAAACAGGAAGAAAGAATTATGGAGTAAGTAAGTGATAAGTTTTACGTAGTAAGTAATACCACAACTTAAAACTTACAACTTACAACCTATACTTATAACGCAAACATGGCTACAGTAAAACCACACAAAGATGCGCTTGGCAAAGGAATCCGTTCTTTGCTGCAGAATATAGATGCCGATTTAAAAACAACAACCGGAGAGCTAAAGAATAACGTTGTAGAACAGGCAACTTCTGTTATGCGTATTCCGTTGCAGGATATTCAGACCAATCCAAAAAATCCGCGCAAAGATTTTGATGAAAAGGCGTTGCACGAACTCGCTTCATCGCTAAAAACATTCGATGTTGTACAACCGATTACGGTTTCCAAACTTGCCAATAACAAGTATCAGTTGGTGGCGGGTGAAAGAAGATACAAAGCCGCTAAAATTGCCGGTCTGACCGACATTCCGGCTTATGTGAGGCAAACGAACGATGCCGATTTGTTAGAGCTTGCCCTGCTGGAAAATCTGCAGCGCGAAGATTTGAACGCCATCGAAATATCGCTCAGCTACAAGCGCATGATGGATGAATTAAATTATACGCAGGAGCAGGTAGCGGAACGGATGGGAAAGGAAAGAAGCACCGTTGCCAATTATATACGCCTGTTAAAACTTCCGCCCGATATTCAGCTTGCCGTTCGCAACGCGACTATCAGTATGGGACATGCGCGCGCCATCATTAACGTGGATGATGTAGATAAGCAGTTGTTTGTTTTTCACGAAATAACCAATAAAGGATTAAGCGTGCGTCAGACAGAAGAACTGGTAAGAAATCTGTATAAGCAAAATCATCAGCCTGTTAAATCTACCGTAAAACATACATTGCTTCCCGCCTACAAGCGAATTGAAGATAACTTAGCTTCTCATTTCGGAACAAAAGTAAAGCTGGCACATAACAGGCAGGGTTTCGGCAGCATCAGCATTGAGTATTATTCGCTTGATGAACTGAACAAGCTGCTGCAAATGATGGATGTGCAGGCAAGTTAAATCGTATGCGGCTTTTTTTATCATTACTGTTTTTTATTTCGTTTACAACTTTACTTGCACAGCAGGATACTGCCCGGCAAAAGCTTGCAACAACCTCTTTATTTAAAGACAGCAACAGCGTTCAACTAAAAGGCGATACATCGAAAAACGTAATTGTTGATACCGCTGATACCAAAGCCAAACCAAAGCACGATCCCCGTAAAGCCACTTTCCGCTCCGCCGTTTTGCCGGGCTGGGGGCAGGCTTACAACCGCGAATACTGGAAAATTCCCATCGTGTATGGCGTGTTGGCGATACCGGCTTCTACATATCTCTATAATAGCAAATACTATAAGCGAATGAAAACCGGCTATCAGGCTCTTTACGCGGCAACATATTTAAAAGACAGTTCCATGCTTTCACAGGTAAGCCAGAAAGTGAAAAGGAAAGACGGCACTTTTTTCGATTTAGCTACTTATCAATCGTATCGTAACTCTTATAAAAGAGACAAAGATTACAGCCTGCTCTGGTTTATTCTTTTATGGGGCGTAAATGTTGCCGACGCTACTGTTTTCGGGCATTTGAAAGACTTTGACGTAAGCGATGATCTTACTTTGCATATCAATCCTTCCTTTGTTCCAAACACTAAAGCTGCCGGATTAAGCTTTGTTTTCAATTTTAAAAACCCGGAACATAAACCGTTGCCGTCCTTTTAAAATCTGAACCATGAAAATCGCCCTGATTGGTTATGGAAAAATGGGTAAAGCCATAGAAGAAATTGCCGTGCAGAAAGGGCATGAAATTGTGTTGAAGATAAACAGTACCAACACGGATGATCTGATTACGGCAAATCTTCAGAAAGCCGATGTAGCCATAGAATTTACGTCGCCGCACACCGCGGTTCAAAACATAAAAAAATGTCTCGATGCCAATCTTCCGGTTGTAAGCGGCTCTACCGGCTGGCTTGAGAAACGGAATGAAATAACGCAGTATTGTGAAGATAAAAACGGCGCTTTTTTGTACGCAAGCAATTTTAGTATCGGCGTCAATTTGTTTTTTGAAATCAATCAGTTTCTTGCAAAACTCATGGCTTCCTATCCCGATTATGATGTGATGATAAAAGAGATTCATCATACGCAAAAAAAAGATGCGCCAAGCGGCACGGCCATTACGCTTGCCGAACAGATCCTGCAGTTTTCAAAAACTAAAACCAACTGGAAAAACGAGGTTTCGGAACCAGGCGAAGCATTACAAATTGTAAGCGAGCGAACAGATCCTGCAGCCGGAACGCACATTGTAACATACAGCAGTCTGATTGATGACATCGAAATTTCTCATACGGCGCATAACCGTAAAGGATTTGCTGCCGGCGCTATACTGGCAGCCAAATTTTTACGGGATAAGAAAGGTATTTTTACGATGAAAGATGTATTGTCTTTGTAAAGTGCAATTAGCTTTTACTGTCTGATTTCAATCACAATATTTACCGTTGCGCTATCTGAATGATTGATGATGTGTATGGTTTTTAAAACCTTATTTTTATTGATAATATTGCCAGTCACGGGTTCGGGAAAAGACCACGTACTAACGCTTTGATCAAATTCCGGCGCGGGAAATTCATCACTTGTATAAATCATCATGTTATTATTTTCCGGCGGCAATGGCGGCAACAAAACAGAAGGTTCTGTTTGGCTGTAAAGTAAGTTTGCCGACTTTTTAAGATGTTCCTGCATTTCTTTTATTTGTTGCCGTTTTTTTTGCATCTGCAGCCATTGCTTTTTTTGTTCCGAAAAAACTTTCTTCACATTTTCATTCGATATGAATATTGAATCTTCAATCTTTTTAAAATCAAAATTTTTCAGCGAAGCAAAAGCGTTGGCAGTTACCTGTTGCAGATAAGCGTTGTTGAAATAAAGATCGAAATTTTCACTTTGCAATCTTGCTAATTGCGCTTTGGCAGCAGCCAATCCTGCCTTTACACTTGCTTCGTTATTATCGTTAAAACGTAAAGCATTGGTTATGGTTTCAGCTATGAATGAAGAATCAACCATTTGCGGAACGGCATTTTGCAATGATGTCCGGTCAATCTTTTCAAGACTATTGGCAGCTTCTTTAGTTGCATTTGCCATTATCTTTTGCCAGTTGGCAGATGTAACGGTTTCAACAACCTTCGCAGCTTCCGCCAATGCTTTCTGTGCAGGCTTACTACCTACAATAGTCATGCTGTCGCGAACGGATTGGTCTACTTCTGCCAGCGATTGACTCACTTCTTTTTGCAGCGATTTGGAAAATAAAGAAGCAACATTAAAGAACGGATTGTTAACCTGAGCCAGCAAAGGCGCAGCCACAATTTGCGTATCGGTTTTTTTAATTGCTGAGGTTTGCTGACGGGCATAGCGGTTTTCGGTTGGCTGAAGCCATGCGATTGAAAAAAGCAGCCCGGTAATCAGCGATAAAGCTGCCAGTTGATGTTTGTAACTGAATGTTTTTTCTGCAGGCTGAACCAATCGTTTTACGCGCTTTAGCAGATCGCCTTTGTTTTGCGAAGCCGCGCTCATTTCAAAATTATTTGTTTTTTGAAAACACGCAATGCGAAACAAAGCGTCGGCATACATGGTTGCATCGTATTGAAAATACAAAACATGATCATCGCAACTGTTCTCTCTTTCTTTTTCAATCATCCGGCTTAGCAAGCGCGCAAAAGGGTTGAAAAATAATATGATTTCGGTAATGCTTACGAGCAAATTAATAAGATAATCTGATCTTTTAATGTGAGCCAGTTCGTGCAAAATAATAGCTTCCGTTTGCTGAATGCTGAGATGATTGATACTTGCAACCGGCAATAAAATAATTGGCTTTATGTATCCGATGGTAAGCGGGCTTTTGGCAAGCGATGAAAAATAAATTTTTACATCCTGCACAATCTGTAAACGGTCGGCCATTTCATTTACAAAAGATTGCCATTTAGAATCTGCATTCATTACACCGCTGTTCGACAACTGCTTCGTATGCCTGAAATTTTGTATCCATTTTGTGGTTAAAATGGCAAGCATTATCAGATACGAAAGAGATAAATATGGCATTGCCTGTTCAGCACCTGCCAGAAAAGATAATGCGCCGCTGCCCGTTGTAAAACTTTGATGAACCGTAAGATTTTGCAACATTAGCTGATTTGCTTCTGCCGAAGCCAGAACGCAATGCCGGTAATAAAACTGAAACGTGGTGGCAAACCATACAAACGCAGCAATTTGTGCACTTGCGGCCGTTATATATTTTATGTGAGACGATTGCTTTGCCATGCCATTTGCCAAAACAACAATCAGCCACAGTAAAAATACCTGCCACAAACTATTGGCAATGGCATAACCGAGCGCCTGTAAAAAAGGCGATTGCAGGTAAGAAAACATAGTTATTGCTTTTTCAGATTATCAAGCAGTTTTTGAATTTCGTTCAGTTCATCGGCCGATGCGGGGTTAGCGCCTAACGCCTGCATTACAAGCTGCGTGGCAGAACCGCCAAACAGCGAGTTTACCATTTTATCAACCAGTTGCTGTTGTGTTTTTTCTTTGGAAATATTGGGTTCATAAATATGCGTCTTGCCCGAATCGTCGCGTTTTACCAATTCTTTTTCATGCATAATCTGCATCAGCTTTAATGTGGTGGTATATCCGCAGTCTTTAAATGCGCCAAGCTCTTCGTGCACTTCGCGAACCGTAGCTGTTTTTTTGTCCCACAGCACACGCAGAATTTCCAGTTCACTTTCTGTTGGCTTTATTAATTTTTTACCATTCATATTACGATTGTTTTCGTAGTGCAAATTAAAACATCTTTTTTTTCTTTGTGTTAAAAGAATGTTTTATAAATCCGGTTAAAGATTGGGGCAATTAGTAAGCGGGAAATGGAAATATGAAAGATCGTAAACCGAACAGGGTTTAGCGATGACGTGATTTAGAAATTCCTCAGCACATAATTAAAGACCATTGATTGAAATATTGCCAATGTTTATTTATAAGCCGCATTTATAACAGTAAGCCCTGCTGTTAAAAATAAGATATCGTGCGTTACGCATTTTTTTAATTCATCCGCCAACTATTTTATTTTATTCAGAATCGTTAGGTTCCCAAAGTTCTACCTTGTTGCCTTCAACGTCAATGATATGAACAAATTTGCCATAGTCAGAAGCCTCAATTTTGTTTGTAATTGTTACGCCTTCATTTTTAAGCTGCTCTACAAGCGATTCTAAATTCTCAACCCGGTAGTTTATCATAAAGTCTTTTGTGGAGGGCTCGAAATATTTTGTTGTTTCAGCAAATGGACTCCATTGGGTAGATCCTTTTTTTGCTGAGTCTGCACTTTCCCGCCATTCAAAATTTGCCCCATAGTCGTTTGTGTCAAAACCCAAATGTGTTTTGTACCATTCGTTCATTTTATTGGGGTCTTTGCATTTAAAAAAGATGCCGCCAATTCCTGTTACCTTTTTCATTTTGTTTTGCATTTTTAGGCTTTAACTTCAAATTTTTTTCATGTTACAATCAGATTATCAATCAGTCTTACGTCGTTTACAAAAGCGGCCACCAAAGCTACGGCTTCGCTTTTTTGCATAAGGCTTTGTAAGGAATGAAGCGTTTCCGTGTCGGCAATGGTAAGATAATCTATTCTGTCAAATCCGGCATTTACAATCATTTCTTCTGCCTGCTGCTTTATGTTTTGCAGGTTTTGGCTGCGGATATTTTCTTTTATAAAAGACAGAGCTTTGTATAAAATGGTCGCTTTGTTTTTATCTTCTTCGCGTAACCTAAGATTGCGACTGCTCATGGCAAGACCAGTTGTTTCTCTTACTGTCGGATGTATAACAATAGTAACCGGCAGTTGATAAAGCTGTATCAGCTTTTTTATAATCAGGCATTGCTGATAATCTTTCTGACCCAAATAAGCCGTATTGGGATTGATGATCGTAAACAGGCGATGAACAACCTGACAAACGCCCTGAAAATGCCCGGGACGATACTTTCCTTCTAACATCGTTTCTAAATCGCCAAGCTCGTAATGAATGGAAGTAAGTTCATTTTCCGGATATATTTCATTTACAGAAGGAAGAAACAAAATATGAGTATCCGATTCTTGGAGCAGCAAAACATCGTTCTCTAAGGTTACCGGATATTTTTTATAATCGCTACTATCATTGAATTGCGTAGGATTTACAAAGATGCTGCAAACCGTTATGTCGTTGCTTTTTTTGCTCGCTTCAATCAGCGACAAATGACCGTTATGCAGCGCGCCCATCGTAGGAACAAAGCCAATTGTCTTGCCTTCGGTTTTTAAAAAAGAGATTTTTTTCTGAATGTCTTCCTTCTTTTTGTATAAAATCATAGCGTCTGTTATGAGCGAACGCACAAATTGAATGAAAAGGTAGTAGAATGCAAAAAGTATTCTATTGTTAGTTACATAATGCCGCTTGTTGGGTAAATTGTGAATAGTCAAGTATGAATTTATTGTGTTTGACGTTTGACATCATATCAATAAACAAATACTAAAGAAGACAAATTTTTTAAAGAGATATTATTGGAAGGGGCTGATACAAAAAAAGCGCAGATGAGATTCTGCGCTTTACATTAGTTGTTACAAATTATAAATAACTCATGTTCTGATCGTTCGCCGCAAAAAGCTTTCAACAAACGGTGTCTGCCGGTTACACGCTTATGCTCTACCACATCAAGAATCTCATTGGTAACTACAAAAGCATTAAATGATTCGATATAAGGAAACAGCTTTTTCATATTTTGCTTCTCTACTTCAATATCTTCATCACTAAGACTGCAATCTTTCGACTTTAATAGTATCAGTTCCCTTTCCATGATTCTGCTTGTTTTTTAAAAGAATACGAAATTGATACCAAAAATAGAATAATGTTTATCCGGTGGAAAAAGTGTTCATTATTTTAATTAAATCTTAAGAACGTACCGGCAATCTGTCAGGAGATATAAGTTTGCATACTAACTATGGCACAGGTAGAAACCATACGCCGGCTGCGCAAATATCTTGGTAGTCAAAACTTATATACAAGCATAAGGCTAACGGCGGCCGCCCTGATTCCATCGCTGATTCTGTATCAATACAATTTATTGGTAAGTGCCATTGCATTACCGCTTGGCGCCATGTTCGCCGGTTTTGCAGATAGTCCCGGTCCGCTAAAGTTGCGGCGCAACGGCCTTGCCATCTCCATTCTTTTCAATTTTATTGTCATTTTAATTGCCGGTGCGCTCCACAATTTTAAACCGCTCGTCGTTTCAGAAATTATTGTGTTTGGGTTGTTCTTTTCTTTGATTTCTGTGTATAGCACCCGTGCCGGTTCAGTTGGTTTAAACGCCCTGCTGGTATTTATCTTTAATATTGATGGTCATTTGCTGGCAACCGGCAACGCCCTGCACGAAGCGCTTTTATTTGCGGCAGGTGGTATCTGGTACATGATTCTAAGTTTGTTATTGTACCGGTTGCGTCCTTACAAACTAATGCAGCAGATGTTGGGAGAATGTATTATAGAAACAGCCAGCTACCTGCAAACAAAAGGCGGATTTTACAACCAGTCGTCCGATTATGACAGCCTAAGCAATCAGTTAATTCATTATCAGGTACTGATCAGGCAAATGCACGAAGATTTGCGCGAGTTATTGTTTAAAACAAGAAGCATTGTAGAAGAATCTACCTTAAAAGGAAGAGTGCTGATGTCTGTGTTTTTAGACAGCATAGATTTGATGGAGCGAATTATGACTTCGCAAACCGATTACAAAGAATTGCATCAGAAATTCGGGCACACCAATATGCTGAAAACAATCCGCAATCAGATTGATATTCTTGCACAGGAACTTCAGGAAACCGGACTTGCGTTACAAAGTGGCTTTCCGGCGTCGGGTAACCGCGACTTAGATGCGCTGCAGCAGGAAAGCATGACCGCTTTTTTTGCCTTACGAAATACCGGTTTGAACGAAAATACCATTGCAGATTTTATTTCGCTGCGGCAAATTTTATACAGTCTTCAGGATATTACCGAGCGTATTAAACGTCTTCGGCTCAGCACACGATACGATAAAAAAACAAGCAAAGAATACGAAAGCGGTGTTGACCTTGAGAAATTTATTTCACGCAGTGAAACAGATTACCGGTTGCTTGTAAACAATCTGACTTTAAAATCGGCCGTTTTTCGTCATGCAGTAAGAGTTACCACCGGTTTGCTCATCGGTTATGCCATTTCTTTTTTTTACCCTACCGGTCACGGTTATTGGATTTTGCTCACCATCGCCGTTATTTTAAAACCTGCTTACAGCATTACCCGAAAAAGAAACATTCAACGTGTCGGAGGCACCATCACGGGAGCCGTTTTAGGTTTCGGATTGTTGTATTTTTCGGTTACTTCAGCTGCATTGTTTATCATTATGATTGCAACCATGATTATCGCTTTCAGCTTTTTAAAAGTGAACTATTTTGTAAGCAGTGCCGGCATTACTTTATATGTGTTAATCAGTTTTAGTTTTTTAAGTGCTGCAGGCTTTCAGCACGCTTTGCAGGAAAGAGTTGCCGATACCTTAATCGGTTCGGGCATTGCCTGGCTGGCAGCCGTTTTAATATTGCCGAACTGGGAGTATGAACAAATTGATGACATTATTTCAAAAGCACTTGCGGCCAATCGCCTTTATTTTGATACCGTTGCCCGGTCTTTTATTGGTACACCGGCCGATGCAACTACGTTTAAATTAAGCCGGAAAAATGCGTTTGTAGCGCTTGCCAATTTATCCGACACCTTTCAGCGGATGCTGAGCGAACCAAAGAACCGCCGGATAAAGCTGTCGCATTATCATCAGTTTGTGGCTACCAGCCATACACTTACTTCCTACATCGCTTCTTTGTCTTATTTCGCAGAAAGAACCGCAAGCAAATATGTTTCGGAAGATTTTATTCCCCTGATAGAACAAATTGACAAACAGTTTGATGTCTCAGCCAATATTTTAACTCATCAGATAAACATAAAAGCATTGGAAATAGAACCTGCCTTGCCCGTGAATAGCAGACTTACAGAATTGCTTATGCTGCGAAGACAGGAGCTTAGCGCCGGGCAAATAGAAGGCGAGATAAACGTAAGAAAAACATTATCCGATTTAAAAACCATTAACGATCAGTTTGAACTGATCAGCAATGCAACCATTGACGAAATCAGGATTCTTGAAAAAATTGCCGAATAAATTGTTCGGGACAAAAAAAGAATGTCTCAAGCGTTGAGACATTCTTTTAGCTTAGTAACAAAATGAGTTCATTTAATTTCCGCTTCTTACGGTATCAAAATCTTTGTCTTCTTTTCGCGTGCCTGTTTTAGAATATTTCCCGTTGGCAATATCGTCTGCCGTGCTGATGCTCTCATCCGGTGCATTGTCCGCATTATCTGGCAGTTTACGGTACGTATCGCTGGGCTGTTGTTCTGTTACTTTGGTTACATCTTTTTCCGTGGCTTTGTTTTTATTGTTTGACATAGCATTTATGTTTTAAAATTTACAATACAAATTTTTTCTGCGGCTTTTCTGCCGGAATATATTTCAGGTAGAAAACCCTGATATCTTTACAACGATAATGCCATGGATGGTTCTCTATTTTATTTACACGGAAAGTGATGATTTTTAAAATGGATTGTGGCAGAAACCTATATATTTGTTTTCCGCCGCCATAGTATGATAGCTTTTGTAAGAGGAAATTTTATTTTCAGGTCGCCCGCTCAGGTAATTGTTGATGTAAATGGTGTTGGTTACGAACTCCAGATCAGCCTGCACACGTATTCTGCCATCAGCAACAGCAAGGCCGGGCAACTCGCAACTTACCTGCACATTACTGAAAACGGGCAAACCTTATTCGGTTTTCACGAAGCGGCGGAAAAAGATTTGTTTTTGCAGCTCATCAGTGTGTCCGGCGTAGGCGCATCTACCGCCCGCATGATGCTCTCTGGCATGAAACCCGATGAAATTGTAAAGGCAATCATTCAGAACAATACAAGACAACTGGAAGGCATCAAAGGCATTGGCAGAAAAACAGCCGAACGCCTGATTGTAGAACTGAAAGACAGGTTGGGTAAGCAAAGCACCATTTCGGCAGAAGCTTTTACGCCGGCAAACAATACTATAGAGCAAGATGCGTTAAATGCACTAATATCGCTTGGCATCGCCAGACCGGCTGCGGAAACTGCTTTAAAAAAAGCGGTCAGAACGATGCCCGACAATATCAATCTCGAAGAAGTAATCCGTTTGTCATTAAAAAATATATAGCCTATACAGCAATATCTACGTAACTAAGGAGCTAACTGACATTGGCGCACATCATTTTTCGTTTTCGTTTTTACTGGCTTGCAATTGCCGGAATGCTTTGCGGCAGTTTTGTCTTTGCGCAAAACACTGATTCGGCATCTGCAAAAAAAGATTCGCTTCATTATCCGCTGAAAGACCGTCGCGGCGACCGGTTTACTTACAGCAACCGCAATCCGTTTTACCTAAGCGATACCGGCATCGTAAAGCAAAACATTCAGTACGACCCCGTTACAAACGAATATTATATCATAGAAAAAATAGGCAACACCTATTACCGCAAGCCAACTTATTTTTCTTATGATGAATTCTGGAAGCTGCAAAACCGGCAGGCAGAAAGTGATTATTTCAACCAACGTTCGCAAACACTTTCTTATTTAAACCGCAAAGCCGGTCGTCCGCCAATGCAGGTTTACAATTCCTTGTTCGACCGCATTTTCGGGCTTGATACAAGTGGTTTGAAGGTTTCCATAAAACCGCAGGGAAATGTAGATTTACGACTTGGTTATCAGGGGCAAAACATTAAAAACCCAACCTTATCGGAACGGGCACGCAGGAACGGCGGCTTCGATTTTGATATGGATGCCAATCTGAATGTGATTGCCAATATTGGTAATAAACTTAAACTGCCCATCAGCTATAATACACTTGCTAATTTCGATTTTCAAAACCAGCTAAAGCTTGATTACAAAGGAAAAGACGACGAGCTGCTGAAATCTATTGAAGCGGGCAATATTTCGTTTCAAACCAAAGGCACTTTAATGACAAGTGTGCAAAGTTTATTCGGTTTAAAAACACAGCTTCAGTTTGGCAAGCTGTTTCTAACGGCGGCCATCGCAAGCGAAAAATCGCAGCGTCAGTCCATCACATTGCAAGGCGGCGGCTTATCTCAGCAAATCATAAAAAAATTAGATGATTATGATGAGAACCGCAACTTTTTAATGGGGCAATACTTTAAAAATCATTACAACAGAACGATGGCAAATTTGCCCGTGGTAAGCAGCCAGGTGCAGATATTGCGCGTAGAAGTTTGGGTTACCAACCGAACCGGAACCACAACGCAGGCCCGAACGGTTGTCGGGTTGATGGATTTAGGCGAAAGCAATCCTTATAATCCAAACATCCGCTCCCAAACCACCGATTCGCTGCCAGACAACGGAGCAAATGATTTGTACGCCTCCATCTCAAAAAATCCGGCTTACCGCATGCCTTCTTCCGTAAACAACCTGCTTGTTACCAACAACAGGCTGAAGCCCGTGGAAGATTTTGAAAAAACATTCGCCCGCCAGTTGCTGCCAAGCGAATATTATTTTAATCAGCAGGTAGGGTTTCTTTCGTTGTACCAACAGTTGCAGCCCGATGAAGTGTTGGGCATTGCCTATCAGTATTCTTTCAATGGCAGGGTTTTTCAGGTGGGCGAATTTTCGCAGGATGTGGCGGTAGATTCTACGCAGGGCGTACAAAAAGTTTTGTTCTTAAAATTGTTAAAAGCAACTTCACAGCGCGTCAATCTTCCGATCTGGGATCTGATGATGAAGAATGTTTATTCCCTGGATGTTAACGGATTAAGCCGGGAAGATTTTAAGCTGAACGTTTTTTACGAAGAGCCAAGCGGCGGGTTAAAGCGTTATTTGCCCGAAAGCAGTCCTGCTGTTTCCGGACGGCCATTGCTGTCTATTTTAAACTTAGACCGGCTGAATAACCGCAACGACCCCTCGCCGGATGGTCAATACGATTATGTTGATAGCTTTACCGTTTTATCGCAACAGGGAAAAATCATCTTTCCGGTATTGGAGCCATTCGGAAGAGATTTGGAAAGCACCGCTTTTTTCGATCAGTCTGCTGATATTAAACAAAAATACATTTACTACCAGCTTTACGATTCCATCAAAGCCATTGCGCAAACTTATGCCAATTTAAATCGTTACCTGGTTCAAGGAACGGTAAAAGGCAGCTCGAATACGGATATCTACCTTGGCGGATTCAACATTCCGCAAGGCTCGGTAACGGTTACAGCCGGCGGTCAAACCTTGCTCGAAAATACTGATTACATCGTTGATTACAATCTCGGCACATTAAAAATCATCAATCAGGCAATCATTAATTCCGGTGTTCCGGTGAGCGTTGGGTTCGAAAACAATGCTACCTATGGCACACAGCAGCGCAGCTTTCTCGGGTTGCGCGCCGATTATCTTTTTAATGAAAAACTTACCGTGGGTGCAACCATGGAGCGCATTACCGAACGGCCTTATTTTACAAAAACGAATTATGGCGAAGACCCGATAAACAATGCGATGTATGGCGTTGATTTCAATTACCGGTCAGAACTGCCGGGCTTAACGCGCCTTCTCGACCGGCTTCCTTTTTACACCACCACGGCTACCAGCAACATTAATGCGTATGGCGAGGCGGCGGTGCTGAAACCCGGCCATCCGGCGCAGATTGGAAAAGGCGGAAACGGGTTGATTTACATTGACGATTTTGAAGGCAGCACCAGCAATGTTGACCTGCGCTATCCTTTGGTTTCCTGGGCAATGGCATCTACGCCACAAGGCACAAGCCGTTTTCCGGAAGCTGCGTTAAACAATGATTTGGCATATAATAAAAACCGCGCACGTATGGCTTGGTATAATATCGAGCCGGTATTGCAGGATAGAAACAGCCCGAGCAATCCGCTGCGCAGAAACCTCGATGCCCTCAGCGATCCGCAGGTGAGAACGGTTTACACCACCGAACTTTTTCCATATAAAAGCCGGGGTGATATCACCGGTACACAAACCACAACATTCGACGTGGCTTATTATCCGACAGACCCGGGACAATACAACTATGAAACAAACCCATCTGAAATTACGGCGCAGGACAAATTGCTGAATCCGCAAAAGCGGTGGGGCGGCATCATGCGCAGCATAGACCAAACAGATTTTGTTACCGGCAATGTTCAATTCATCGAATTCTGGGTGCAGGATCCATTCATAAAAAAACCAAACAGCAGCGGCGGAAAATTGTTTATCAACCTGGGTAATGTAAGTGAGGATATACTGAAAGACGGCAGGCGGTTTTATGAAAATGGATTGAATACGCCAAACCAGCCGGCTTCCATTGACAATAGTTCTGTTTGGGGAAAAACGCCGATCAACCCGGTACAGGTTACCAATGCATTCAGTAATAACCCGGCAGATCGTCCCTATCAGGATGTTGGCTTTGATGGCTTGGACGACGATTCAGAAAGAATTGTAAGAAATGCTTATTTGCAACAAATTGCAGCGAATGACGGAACTTCATCTCCTTTTTATCAGCGTGCCATCCAGGATCCTTCCAATGACAATTATATCTGGTATCGCGATTCGCGTTACGATGCGGACAATACCGGCATATTGGGCCGATATAAATATTACAACAATCAGCAGGGAAATTCTCCGGTGTCTTCGGCCAGTTCCTTGTATTCTTCGGCCGCCACACTTTACCCCGATAACGAAGACCTGAACCGTGATAATACATTAAATGAAACGGAAGAATATTACGAATACGAAATAGACCTGAAACCCGGTATGGACGTGGGCTTAAGCAAATACATTACCGATAAAAGGGTGATTAAAACACGACCACTAGCAAACGGAACAACTTCTATCGAAAACTGGTTTTTGTTTCGCGTACCCATTACTGATTTCACGGCTAAAATCGGTAACATTCCCGATTTTAAATCCATCCGGTTTATCAGGATGTACATGACCGGTTTTGAAGATTCGGTAGTGATGCGCTTTGCTTCGCTTGATCTGGTGCGCAACCAATGGAGAAATTTTACCTACGAATTAGACAGCGTGGGCGCGTACACGCAATTGCCGGCCAACAGCAATACCAGTTTCGATGTGCTGGCGGTGAACCTGGAAGAAAACAGTTCGCGCGCGCCCATTCCGTACAAGATTCCGCCTGGTATCGAGCGTGTGCAACAGCTAAGTAATAACGGCATTAATTTATTGCAGAATGAACAGTCCATGAGTTTGCGGGTGCGCAATTTACCCAACGGCGAATCCCGCGCTGTATTTAAAACGCTAAATCTCGATATGCGGCAGTACGGCAGATTATCCATGTTTGTTCACGCTGAATCTTTGGGCATTGACAATCTGCAAAATGGTCAGGTAAATGCTGTTATTCGCATCGGGCAGGATTTTCTGAATAATTATTACGAAATAAAAATTCCACTGGAAATCACCCGTTTCGGTACTTCCGATGCAAACCGGATATGGCCGGATTCTAACAGTCTTGATTTCTCGCTGAGCGAATTGGTGAATCTGAAATTGCGGCGAAATACCAATCACCCCGATCTTAGTTCGATTTACCGCGAACAAATCGGTGACCGCACTTTTTCTGTATTGGGTAATCCGAACCTGGGTGAAGTAAGAGGCTTTTTAATTGGTATCGAAAATCCGAAAGACGGTAACACAAGTTCAATCAGTACCGAAGTTTGGGTAAATGAATTGCGGTTATCTGAATTAGACGAGCATGGCGGTTATGCGGCATTGGGCCGGGTAGATATGCAGCTTGCCGACCTCGGAACGCTATCTGTTTCTGCCAACACTTATACGCAGGGCTGGGGCGGACTTGAGCAGCGCGTAAACGAAAGAGCCAGAAACAATTTGGTTCAATATGATGCCGCTTTAAATATTGATGCGGGCAGGCTTTTGCCCAGGAAACTCGGCATTACCATTCCGGTTTACGCCAGCATTAATAAAACAATTTTTACGCCTGAGTACGATCCGTATGATCTGGATATAAAATACAAATACAAACTGGGCGCAAGCCGAAACAAAGATTCGGTTCGCAAAGCAGCGCTCGATCAGACAACCATAAAAACGCTCAATTTTACCAATGTGCGCTTTGCGCAACCTACCGCCAAAACAAAGCTGTGGAGCCTGAGCAATTTCGACTTTAGTTATTCGCTCACACAGATTACGCAAACAACGCCGATTATTGATGAAAATAAAGTTACCAAACAACGCGGCGGATTGGGTTATACGTATAACAGCCAGTCGCACTTTAAAGAGCCGTTTAAAAGATTAATCAGAAACAAGAGTCCCTGGTTTGCCGTCGCCCGCGATTTCAATTTCAACCTCAATCCTTCGCTCCTTAGTTTTCGCGCAGACATTGACCGGCAATTTGGTCAGTATGTCCCTCGTATTGTAAACACGTATGACAGCAAAGTAGAACGGGTAGATACTACATTTGATAAATACTTTACGTTCGACAGATATTACAATGCGAGATGGGATTTGACACGCAGCCTGAATTTCGATTTCAACGCCACCAATTTTGCGCGGGTAGATGAGCCGTATGGCAAACTGAATACAAAAGCGAAACGCGATAGCGTAAGCCAGAATTTCTGGAAAGGTGGTCGCAACACATTGTATCAGCAAAGAGCCACCATAAGCTATACTATTCCATTAAACAAACTGCCTTTTGCCGACTGGATAACCGCCCGCTATAATTATTCTACCAATTACAACTGGATCGGTGCTTCGCTGCTTGCCGTTAATCTGGGAAACATATTGGAAAATGGTCAGCAAAACAGCCTGAACGGCGAGTTTGATTTTACAAGATTGTATGCAAAATCGCGGTTCTTAAATGCGGTAAACACGCCGGCTGCGCCACGGGCGCCAAACCGGACACCGGTAGACGAAACCAAAGCGCAGCAAACGGCCGACAGCAGCCAGCGCACCAGATTTGAGGTGGTAAAAGATCTGAAAGGCCGCCCTAAAAAAGAAGCGCTGCGTAACTGGCGCAGGCAAAAACGCGAGGCGCGCAAAGCCGCACGGCAGGCAAACCAAAACGAGCCGCTTCAGATGGGCGGGCTGGCGCAAACCGGCGGCAGATTGCTGACAATGGTGAAACGGGCTTCGGTTAATTACAGCGAAAATTATTACAGTCGTGTGCCCGGTTTTACCGACACGGCAAGAATTTTAGGAAATAATTTCAGCAGAATGCAGCCGGGACTCGATTATGTTTTCGGCAGGCAGCCCGACTCGAACTGGCTGAACAGAAAAGCGGCCCAGGGTGCAATAACGCGTGATTCAACTTTCAATTTGCTATACCGGCAAACATTTGAGCAGCGCCTGAGCATTACGGGGCAACTGGAACCGATACCGGAGTTTATCATAGATGTGAACGTTGATAAATCGTTCAATAAAGATTTTACAGAACTCTTTAAAGATACCACCGGCTCAGGAAGCAATTTCGGGCATTTAAGCCCGTACGCAAGCGGCGGCTTCAGTGTTTCTTATATCAGTTACCAGACATTGTTTTCCAAGCACGATCCTACTCAGTTGTCGGACATCTTTACCAAATTTGAAGCGTACAGAACAACAATATCCAAGCGGCTTGCCGGGAATAACAAATACTATGACGGCACAACAACTACAGATGGTTACGCAACCGGTTACGGACGCAACTCGCAGGATGTTTTAATTCCCGCTTTTATTGCCGCCTACACGGGCAAAGACCCGAACGGCGTAGCATTAATCAGTCAGAACAATACCAGTATCAAAAAAAATCCGTTTAACGGCATCAAACCCTTGCCCAACTGGCAGGTAACTTATACGGGACTAACCAAAATTCCTGCGCTGGCGAATATCTTTTCAAATATATCTCTCACGCACGGGTACAATGGTACCTTGAGCATGAACAGCTTTAACAGCGCACTCGGCTTTTACGATCCGTTTCATTACGGAACACCCGGCTTTATAGACCAGATATCGGGCAACTTCATTCCTTTTTTCTTAGTGCCGAATATTACAATTTCAGAGCAGTTTAGTCCGCTCATTGGCTTTGATGTTACAACGGTAAATCAGACCAATGTCAATTTCCAATACAAAAGAAGCCGTCAGCTTAGTTTAAGCCTGGTTGACTATCAGCTTAGTGAAGTGAACAGTAAGGAAATTGTTTTGGGTGCCAGCATCAGAAAGAAAAATGTAAATCTGCCGTTTAAGCTGCCCGGCTTTAAAAAGCTTGATCCGCAGCAGACCGGCACCGGCAATGATTTGAACATTCGTCTGGATTTTTCGATACGTGATGATGCGCAAAGCAACAGCCGCATTGATTTTCCTACGGCTTACAGCACCGGCGGTCAAAAAGTGATCAGCCTACAACCTTCAATAGATTATGTATTGAATAACCGCATTAACCTGCAGTTGTATTTCGATCAGCAGCGAGTTATTCCTTACATTTCAACATCGGCGCCCATTACAAATACAAGAGCCGGTTTGCAGATACGCATCTCGCTGGCCCAATAAAATTGTATTCAGCATCAATTAAAAAGTTCCGCACATTTCAGTTTGCGGAACTTTTTTTGCTTGCTTACAAACTGATCTCCAATTTTCGCCCGCCTTCATTTAATCTCAAAAAACATATCCTATGAAAAATTTTTTTACTTTTTTTCTGTTGCTTGGCTGTGTGCAATTATCTTATGCACAAACAGGTTCTGTTGCGCTCGTTCCTTTTTCTTCCGGCTATACTCTACCATTAGGTATAGAAAACTGTAACGACAATCGTTTGTTTATTGTTCAGAAAACGGGTCAGGTTATTATTTGCAATGCGCAGGGAAATAAAACGGCAACACCGTATTTAAACATCAGCGATCGTATCACAACAACCGGAAGCGAGCAGGGATTGTTAAGTCTGGCTTTCGATCCAAATTATAACTCCAACGGTTTTTTTTATGTCAATTACATTGATAAATCGGGCAATACCCAAATCTCCCGTTTTACAGTAAGTAATGCCAATCGAAACCTGGCGGATATTACCAGCGAAAAAAGATTGTTGCAAATTGTGCAGCCTTATTCCAATCATAACGGAGGCTGTATGCGTTTTGGTCCTGACGGCTTTTTGTACATTGCTGCGGGAGATGGCGGAAGCGGCGGCGATCCGCAAAACAATGCGCAAAATCCGGCAAGTCTGTTGGGTAAAATATTGCGGATTGATGTAAATACAAACAACACTTACAACGTGCCTGCCAGTAATCCGTTTGTGAATGCAACTGGCTATCGAAGCGAAATATGGGCGCTCGGCGTGCGCAATCCCTGGCGTTTTAGCTTCGACGCTGTTAGCGGAGCGCTTATTATTGCAGATGTGGGTCAGGATGCCTGGGAAGAGGTAAACCTGCAATTTGTCAAAAATAAAGGTGGCGAAAATTATGGCTGGCGATGCTACGAAGGCAACCATGCCTACAATACAAATACTTGCGGAGAAATGTCTGACTATGTATTTCCGGTGTATGAATATCCACATTCTGATCTTACGGGCGATTGCTCTGTTACAGGCGGTTTTGTATATCGTGGCAAAAAATATCCGGCTTTGTTTGGAAGATATTTCTGTGCCGATTATTGCAGCGGTATCATCAGAATGCTATCTGTAAAAAACAAAGAAATTACCGAAGAAGACGTATTTAAAGGTGATGCTTTTGCTTATACTTCGTTTGGCGAAGACCGGAGTCATGAACTTTTTATCACAAACTATGCAACGGGAGGCATTTATCGCGTTGCTTCCTCACCGACATCAGCCCAGGCAGAAAAAAACAATCTGGTATCAATGATTGTTTATCCCAATCCTGCCCGGGGAAACTTTGCGATAACTTACAAAACCCGGCAGGCAGGAGAATGTATCGTTGCCGTATTTGATGTTACCGGCAGACAAATTTATTCTGCAAAACGCAAGGCAGTGAACGGAGAAAACAGCTGGCAGGTTTTTCTGCCGGCAGATGTAAAAGGTAGCTGCCGGGTAAAGATTACTTCTTCATCGGGAAACACTATCAGCCATAGCATTCTTATCCGGTAACTGATTCGCTTATTCTCAAAACAGCCGCTTCTTTTCTGGTTTCCGGTAAAGAAGCGGCTGTTCTTATGTACCGGATTATTGTTTTTCGGGCAAAACCGATATTTTTGAAAATTACGTTCATGTGATTGTATTTGCCTGCCTGATGATGAATAGAATTTTTTTTAGCGAGTGCCATCAGCGATAAGCAGCTAAACAGTTAGAAATACCTTTCAGCAGCGTTTGCAATATGGTTTTAGAATTAATAGATCAATTAATCCCCTGGGCGATACTGGCAGCCATTCTTTTTTTTGTATGGCTTATCAACATCAATAACAAAAGGCTGAGGAAAATCAGGTATAGCGGCCGCATTTCCGAGATCATAGACAGGCGCAGAAATGTTATTGCTTTTACCATTATCATTGTTATTCTGTTTATCGGTTTGCTGTTTGATTTGTTTGTTAAATAGCAAATTCTGTTATTAACATCACCGCTTGTCAGCACGTTTATTTTACCAAAAGCCTTTTTGCCTCGTTTCCAAATTAATAATGTGCGTTGGTTTTTTAATGCCGGTTGTTTATACAGATAGTTGGCAAAACATCGTTATTCAGGTAGGTTTGTGAACCACTACTTATTGATTATGGCCAACCGATTAAGAAAGAAAGCAGAACCGGCTGCCCCAAAAGCGGAAGAATTGAGACCCGACAAAGAAACACAGGTGTCAATTGAAGAAGTTGTAAAGGACGACAGAACCCGAAAAATTATGGGCGCTGTCTGCCTGCTTGTTTGCTTATTTCTCTTCATCGCATTTACTTCTTATTTATTTACCTGGCAGGAAGATCAGGATAAAGTGCAGCAATTTGGTATAAAAATATTCGCCGTGGACGATGTTACGGTTAATAATCTGCTTGGCGTATTGGGCGCTTACATCGCTCACTATTTTATGAATTATGGGTTTGGATTGGCTGCTTATTTTTTCTGCTCCGTTTTTTTTATTGCCGGCGTTAATTTATTATTTGGCAAAAAGGTATTTAACCTGGTGCGCAATATAAAATATGTGCTGGCAGGTTTGCTTGTTGTGAGTGTATCGCTTGCTTTTTTTACGCATAACGCAGGTTTCTCGTATGGCGGAGCCACCGGCGAAATGATTGAATTGTGGCTGGTAAAATGGATTGGAAAAGCAGGCACGGGCGCCTTGCTTTCACTGGTGGGAATTAGCTACATTATCTGGCGGTTCAATCCTTCTTTTAAAATGCCGGAACGCAGGAAAGAAACACCGGCAGAAGAGGTAGAAAAATCATTGGTTGAAATGCCTGTTTTGACAGAACCGGAAGATTTTGCAGATGTGGTAAAAGAAAAGGAAAGCGCGGCAGGAAATACGTTGCGTACAAACGGAAAAATAACCGTAGTGATGCCAAAAGAGGAAGAGTTTGATGATGAGCTGAACAAATTTATTCTGACCGAAAAAAACAATGAAACAGTTGGTGATAATAAGGAAGCAATTTATCCTGATAAAACGACCAAATTAAACAGCAAATACAAGCCGAAAAGCAATGAACCCGAATTTATTGTGCATGACTTATACACCGCCGGCAATAATCAGGAGGCAGAAAATTTGCCAACGTTTTATCAGCCTGCGATTAAGCAAGCCATAACAAAACCGCAACCGCAAAACAATTATACTGAACCGCCGTCATTTGAAATAAAAGATGCGCTGGATAACGAGAGTGCCGAAGAAGCGATGGCTGCCGCGCATGAGCAATCTGTCCGGATTAATAAAACGGAATACGATCCGTTGCTGGCCATAAAAGATTACGTTTATCCGACTCTCGATTTGCTGGAAACGCATGGCAGCGAAAAAATTGTGCACGATGCCGACGAACTGGAAGCTAACAAAAACCAGATTATTGATACGCTGAAAAATTATGACATAGCCATACAGCGGATTGCAGCCACAGTTGGACCAACTGTAACGTTATACGAAATTGTGCCTGCACCCGGCGTGCGCATCAGCCGCATTAAAAATCTGGAAGATGACATTGCGCTTAGCCTTGCCGCGCTTGGCATTCGCATTATCGCGCCTATTCCGGGTAAAGGAACCATCGGCATCGAAGTGCCCAATGTGCGCAAAACCGTTGTGAGCATGAAAACCTTGCTGGCTTCGGAGAAATTTCAAAACAACGGCTTTTCGCTGCCTATCGCCATCGGCAAAAAAATAGACAACGAAAATTTCATTGTTGATCTCGCCAGCATGCCGCATCTGCTGATGGCAGGCGCAACCGGGCAGGGAAAATCGGTAGGCATTAACACGTTGCTGGTTTCGTTGTTGTATAAAAAACATCCTTCGCAGTTAAAATTTGTTTTGGTTGATCCGAAGAAGGTTGAGCTTAGCCTGTACCGCGTTATTGAAAAACATTTTTTAGCCAAGCTGCCCGGCGAAGAAGAAGCTATCATTACCGATACCAAAAAGGTGATTTATACACTAAATGCGCTATGTATTGAAATGGATAACCGGTACGATCTGCTGAAGGAAGCCAGTTGTCGCAACATAAAAGAATACAACGAAAAGTTTGTAAAACGCAGACTCAATCCGCAGAAAGGTCATCAGTTTCTGCCGTTTATTGTTTTGGTTGTTGATGAATTTGCCGATTTAATTATGACAGCAGGCAAAGAAGTAGAAATGCCCATTGCACGTCTTGCACAGCTTGCCCGCGCGGTTGGCATTCATCTGATAATTGCTACGCAACGACCTTCGGTTAACATCATTACCGGAACCATCAAGGCCAATTTTCCGGCTCGCATTGCGTTCAAAGTGTCCAGCAAAATTGACAGCCGAACCATTCTTGATGCCGGCGGAGCTGAGCAACTGATAGGCAAAGGCGATATGCTCATCAGCTACAACGGCGACATCACGCGTTTGCAGTGCGCATTCGTTGATACGCCTGAAGTTGAAAAAATCGCTGAATTTATCGGTTATCAGGAAAATTTTCCGGAGCAATATTATTTACCCGAGTTTGAAGACGAAAAAGAGCTGGCGGGTAAAGACTTCGATGCTTCTGACCGCGATCCGCTGTTTGAAGATGCTGCCAAACTGATTGTTGCCAACCAGATTGGCAGCACATCGCTTATTCAACGTAAAATGAAGCTTGGCTACAACCGTGCCGGGCGGTTGATGGATCAGTTGGAAGCGGCAGGTATTGTAGGCAAAAATGCAGGCAGTAAAGCCAGGGAAGTTTTGGTAAAAACGGATGGCGAGCTATTTGAAATTCTGGAAACGATGATTTGAATTTCAGTCATAAAATCGAGCGCATTCATGCCATTTACTTAAACGGCAATCCGATAATAAAGGTGGCGCCTTCGCCTTCTTTGGTTTCTGCCACAATGGTGCCGCCATGTTGCCGGGTAACAATATCATAGCTGAGCGACAATCCCAGTCCCGTGCCTTTTCCGGTGGGTTTTGTAGAAAAAAAAGGCTGGAAAATTTTATCAATCACCGTTTGCGGAATGCCGTTTCCATTGTCTTTCACAACAATTTGAATGCTGTCCTGTAGTTTTTTGGTAGAAACAGAAACGGTGGGTTTGTAATCGGTATCAGGCAGGTTTTGCTTCTTTTCGCTAACGGCATAAAACGCATTATTAAAAAGGTTTAATAACACTCTTCCCATATCCTGCGGAACAATATTTATTTTACCTGTTGTACCATCAAAATCGGTAAGCATGGTTGCATTAAACGTTTTGTCTTTTGCCCGCAGCCCATGATAGCTCAAACGAAGATATTCGTCTGCCAGCGCATTGATGTCGGTTGGTTCCTGCTGCCCCGTATTTTTTTTAGAATGCTGCAACATGCTTTTCACAATGGCGTCGGCGCGCTTACCATGCTGTGTTATCCGCACCAGGTTTTCCTGCAAATCATCAGCAATCAGTTGCACTTCGCCGGCGTTGCCGTTTTTCAGTTCTTCCTTCATATCTGCAATCAGTTCGGCGCTTACTTCAGAAAAATTGTTTACAAAATTCAGCGGGTTTTGTATTTCATGCGCAATGCCTGCCGTAAGTTCTCCCAACGAAGCCATTTTCTCGCTTTGTATCAGTTGCGACTGAGTTGCTTTCAGTTCTTCGAGCGTTTGTTCAAGTTCTTCTTTTTGTTTGGTAATTTCTGCTGTTCGTTGCGCAACCTGCCATTCAAGACTGTCGTTCATGGCAGAAACGGCACGACTGTTTTGTTCTTCCTGCAACGCTTTTTGCTGCGCTTTGGTCAGTTCTTTATTTTGCCTTCTTACAATCAACCAAACGCCCAGTCCCCAAATGATAGCAAATACTTCTGAATTGTTCAGCAACTCTTTCCACTGCGAATAATAATTATTGCTTACAATCTTCAAAAAATCTGATATCAGCGAAACGACGATAAAAGGCACAATGGCAAGGAGAATGAATCTGGCTTTTTTAAAAGCCGGCTGCGAATTCAAAAGCCACGCAAAAGCCGCCAGCGATACAGCACCTATGGCATCTAATGTTTTTTCGTATGATGAGAGAATGCTAAAGATTAACAAAGCTGCCGATGCATACATAATCAGCAGCAGTCTTTTGCTCCAGGCTGCAATTAATTCCGGTTCAACGAGAGAACTGCGCAGATAGCGGGCAACGAGGATGATAATCAAAAAATGTACGCTCATAAATAATTATCGTAAAAGAAATTAGAATGAGAATTAAAGTAAAGGAAAAAAACAATGGCATAAAAAATTCAATTTTTTTCTGTGATGATTTTCAGTTTTTAGCATGATGTGCAAAATGAAAAAACCCTGCTGATTTGAAGCAGGGCTTTTTCCGGTTAAAAAGATGAATACTATTACTTGAAAAAATTCTCACTTAATTGCGTTTCATTGCCGTTTTCGCGAAGTGTGGTAAAACGGGTTACAAAAGTTCCTTCTTTGCGTTTCGGATCATAAAAAGCGAATAAGGTTTCAAATGATCCCGGTACAATATCGGCAATCATGGCGTCATTCGGCGCAAGTGTAATTACTTTTGTGGCTGCGTCGTAACCAATCAGATAAGCCCAGCCTGAATCGGCATAAGCCGCCGCACCGTAAGGCATCGTAAGCCGCTTATTGTTTTTATCAGGCGTGATGGTGGTTGGAACATCTATGTAAGAAAGATTGATGAGCACATTGGTGCCTTCTGGATTTGCCTGACCTATATAAATTGTTTTTTCGTCGCGAACGGTATAAGCGCCAAGAAAACCGGACGGATTAATAGCCGAACTGATGGCACTGCTGCCGGTTGTTTTATCTGACGATTGAGGTTGATTGATAATGGCAGCCGGCGTTACAGTTGTTATTTCTTTTGTGCAACCTGCCAGAACAAGACAGAAAATAACTGATAGAGAAATGACTTCAATTGAAAAGGAGTTCCGTTTTTTCATACGTAGTATGTTGTTTTTTGTAAAAATTGATTCAAAAATAATCAAACTAATTTCTTTTAGGTAATAATGAAGTAAGCATAGGCAAACCGGCAATTGTCGGTTGTTTTTTTTATGTATGACGGCTTTAATTAAGACGATAAAAAGCAAATCATTCAAACCCAATATCATGGCTTAACAGTTTGATTTTTTTGCTTTTTCATTTTAAATTTCTCTCATCACATATTTCGCAACCCAACAAACTTTTTTATCATGCACAGTTTTTGCAGATGATACATCGCATTTAAAAAAATGCATTACTATGAATATACTCTCAGGCAAAACAGCTTACATCACCGGCGGCAGCAAAGGCATCGGTTATGGCGTTGCAAAAATTTTATTGAATAATGGAATGAACGTCGCCATTACCAGCCGCACTTTATCGGCTGCGCAGGAAGCGGCAAAATCGTTAAGTGAAGATACTTCCAAAATACTTGCGCTGGAATCGGATGTGAGTTCTATGCAATCCGAAATGAAAGCCGTTGAAGAAGTCATTAAGCATTTCGGGCAGCTTGATGTGTTGGTGGCCAATGCAGGCGTGGGTCATTTTGCCAACATCGAAAATTTAAAAGAAGAAGAATGGAAAAGTACGATTGACACTAATCTTACCGGCGTTTTCAACAGCGTTAAAGCAAGCATTGAAGGGCTAAAGAAAACAAAAGGATACATTATTACCATCGCCAGTCTCGCCGGCACCAATTTTTTTGTGAACGGCTCAGCTTACAACGCCAGTAAATTCGGGCTGGTTGGTTTTACACAAGCCATCATGCTTGATCTAAGACAATACGGAATTAAAGTAACTACCATCATGCCCGGTTCTGTGGCTACCCATTTCGGCGATCATACGCCAACGGATGCCGATGCTTGGAAAATTCAACCGGAAGACATCGGGCAAATGGTGGCTGATTTATTAAACATGAACCCGCGAACGCTGCCAAGCAAGGTGGAAGTAAGACCGACCATTCCCGGAAAATCGTAACAAATAAAATAACGTCAGATCGGAAATCTTACCGCAGCATTCCTTATGTTTTCGGATTCGCACATCTTCCGTTTATAATAATTATCAGATGTTTGCATTCTAAAACAATCATTATGACAAATACAACAGAAGCAGAAAATAATATTATTACGGTACAAACACTGGTAGATGCTCGTATTGAGAAAGTGTGGGATTATTTTACCATGCCTGCGCATATTACCAGATGGAACAATGCTTCGGATGACTGGCATACGCCGCAGGCGGCAAGCGATTTGAAAGAAGGCGGAAAATTTACTTATCGCATGGAAGCCAAAGACGGAAGTTTTGGGTTTGATTTTGAAGGCGTGTTTGATAGAATTACGCCGAACGAATACATTGAATATACCATTGCAGATGGCAGAAAAGTGAGTATAAAGTTTGCACCGGATGGAAACAAAACAAGCGTGGTAGAACAATTTGAGCCTGAACATGTAAATGCTTTGGACATACAAAAAACCGGCTGGCAGAATATACTCGACAGCTTTAAGAATTATACCGAAACAAATTAATAAGCTACAATTCAGGGTTACATAACAAAAGCCGGATGTATCTAAATCCGGCTTTCACTTGTTTGTAACATTCTCAATTGCTGCCTTGTGCTTCGGCAGAAACCGGTTGCCATTGATGCCAGTTTTCCAGCCTTTTTTTGTATTGTTCTTCCGCCCATTGCATTGGTTGTTCACCAAGAAAAATTCGCAATGGCGGCTGCTCTGCATCCACCACTTTCAAAATGGCTTCTGCCGTTGCAACCGGATCGCCTTGTTTCATGGTGCTGCGCATTTCAGCTCTTGCTTCCCGTACTTTGTCGTAGGCTGCCATTGGTTTTGCGTGCTTTGCCGAACTGCCGCTCCAGTCGGTTTCATATCCGCCCGGCTCTATTAAAGTAACGTGAATGCCAAAATCGGCTACTTCTTTGCTCAGCGACTCTGTAAATGCTTCTAACGCCCATTTAGATGCGTTGTATAACCCGATATTAGGAAAAGCAAGAATGCCACCTATGCTGGATGTCTGCAATATATGACCGCTTTTTTGTTCGCGCATAATAGGCAATGCAGCCTGCGTTACCCACAATGCGCCGAAAAAATTGGTTTCCATCTGTTGCCGTATTTCTTCTTCGCTTAATTCTTCAATGGCTCCGAATTGTCCGTAACCCGCATTGTTGATAACAACATCAAGCTGACCAAAACGGTCTTTTGTTTTTTTAACCGTGTCAAAACATTCTTGGCGATTGGTTACATCTAATTCTAATGCCAGCACAGAATCGCCAAATTTTTCCTGCAATTCTGCTAGGGCATCAGTGTTGCGTGCTGTGGCGGCAACTTTATCGCCACGCTCTAAAGCTGCTTCTGCCCATACCCGGCCAAAGCCCCGCGAAGCGCCCGTAATAAACCATACTTTTTGTTTCATGATAATTTTTCTCTTTTTTATAAATTATATTGATATGTAAAGGCTACAACATTTTTTATACCAGCCGTAATCATCAGTTGTGTAAATCTGACGATTTATCTTTTAATCCAGCCGGTTAAACCGTCAATCTTTACGAAGTAAAAATTTTGATAGCTGCCGTAAACCGGTACAGATGTGTTTACTGAAATGAGTTTTTTTGGCGTGGATTCAGCATCAGCCTGATCAAAAATCAGCATTTCGGAATTGGTTTTATAACTGAGTAAAGGCGATGTTTGCGATGTAATTTGATTTGCATTGGCTTTGTTGCATGAATCAATTTATAAGGTTTAAATAACCTATCCTGGAATCGTTAAGCTACTTTTACGCTTATTGGTTTGCTTGTTTTCAATGTTATGTTTAATATTTTGCAACCAATTCTTACTTCTGTGAGTTGATTTTCTTTTCGTCTTGCCAATAACTTATCACCCACAATTGTTTTGTACCTGAACATCGTGGTTTCCGCTTTACTCCGCTGGTGATAACGGGTTTGAATTTTCCATTCTTTTCGTCCTGTTTCCCCTATCGTTTCTATAGCTCTATCCCTTTGTTGTAAACAGGCATCCCCTTTTTTACTCATCACTGCGTTTTTCCTTGGCGGTATAACCTGTTCTATATTGTCTTTTGCCAACCGTTTACGCACCTTCTTTTTATCGTAAGCACCGTCGCCTGTAAAACTTTTTACTTCCTTTTTGATCTGTGTCAATAAGGCATCCACTTCAGTGGCGTCATCAACCGCATTGGTAGTCAGTGTTACCGCTTCCACCTGTTGTGTCTGTTCATCCACTGCCACATGCAGTTTCATCCAGGTGCGGTGCTTGCCCGCTCCATGTTTGCGAACTTTCCATTCCCCTTCTCCATATACCTTCAGACCCGTGCTGTCAACCACTATATCTGTAACCGTTCTGTTGCTCCCTCCTGTCTGCAGCTTCACATCCAAAGCCTTGCTGCGCCTGCAGATTACACTGTAATGGGGCACTTTTACATCTGCTTTTGTCAGTTTGAAAAAACTGCACATAAAGCCTTCCGTTTGCCGCAATGCCAAGTGGTATATCTTACGGATGGTAAGGCATATTTCTATAGCCCTATCACTGTATTGCTTCTGACCCCCACGCCTGTTCCCCTCACGGGGAGCTTTCCAATGATCTGCAATGTCTTTCTCTATCCATAAACACAAAGACCCGCGTTGCTGTAATCCATTATTGTAAGCCGACCAGTTTCTGACTTTGTACTTATCTTTACTCATCAGGTATAGATTGTGTTGTTAATGATGTTGTAACCACTAACTAACTAATCTATGCCTGTTCTTTTTTATAAGTGAATAACTATCGCTCATCTTTATATTTATTCATGCAACAACGCCATTTGCATTTATAAAACCTTCTTTTCCATTTGGCACTATTACTCTGTACCAGTTTGAAACGGCAGCCAGAATCTGTAATGCTGCTCCTGCCTGTAATGTTTCAATTGTATTCGATTTAACAGAAGCAGAGGCAAAAACAGTTGTTACATTTTTGGTTCGTGTATATTTTCCCAACGGTAACAACGAAGCCGTAATGTCTTTCGGTCGCGCGTTTTGTTTATTTACAAATGGCAACGGATCAATGGCGCCGCCTTTTGTATAAATGCCAAAATGAAGATGTGTCGGCGTTGTTCTGGCATTGCCTGTATTGCCCATCAATCCAACCACGTCGCCGGTTTTAACTTCCTGTCCTTCTTTTACAATCTGCGAATCAAGATGTGCGTAGTACAGCGTATAATTTTTAGAAGAAGGACGTAAAAAAATAACTTTACCGCCCAGTTTATTTCCTCTTGTACTGGTAATGTAACCATCGGCGGCAGCCACAACCGGGGTTCTGAATTTGCCAAAAATGTCTATTCCTTCATGTGTGCGTGCGCCTGCATCGCGACTGGCTCCCCAGAAAGAACCGATTTTCGGATTGCTTTCTGCCGGCACTGGAAATGCCAATGAACCCGTTGCAGAAATGGCAACTGTATATTGCCCGCTTCTTAATAGTTCCGGCTGAATACGCAATTGATAACTGCCATTTTCTTCTACTTCATACGTAATGTTAAGTGTGCTTGTATCTGCCGCTTTTATAAACTTTGGCTTAATGGTATCGTATTGCCATAAATCGGCAAAAAGCAATAACTCTTGCAGCGAATCGGATGTAATGGAGATATTTATTTTTTCTCCTCTTTTAGCTGCAAAATGAAAACCAAATGCTGCCGGTTGTTCGGCGGCAAAATAGCCGGTTTCTTTATAAGGAATTTGTATTGTTACGGGTTGTTGCAACGCCTTTTGCGCTGCGTTAAACCAGGCTTTACCTAATGCGGTAGTGTTAAGTTGTAGTTCTGTTAAGCGGCTGCTGTATTGTTCGTGCGGTGTTTTATTTGTTGAAAATATTTTATTGGCTGTCTTGCAGGAGAGAAAAAGTAAAATTAGAATGAGGACAGGAAGTTGTTTTCGCATGAGGCTGCCGTTTTAAGGAAAGCTTCTAAAATCATGCTAAGGCGGAGTACGTAACAGAGATGAAATGAGAAGCTGATAACATGGAAGAATCCTAAAAAAATATAAAAACTAAAAAATTATTGAAAATCTATTGTCAGTTATGATGTAACCTGTTACCTTTGCGCTCCCAAATTGAAATCAGGATCATGGCAATGTCTCAACGGATACGAATAA
Source organism: Ilyomonas sp. (assembly GCA_965219515.1). Lineage (GTDB taxonomy): Bacteria > Bacteroidota > Bacteroidia > Chitinophagales > Chitinophagaceae > Ilyomonas. Next base: position 1,866,485 of record OZ244776.1, on the reverse strand, counting down.
AATTACAGTCTTACGATCATAATCTGGTAGATAAATCTGCTGAGAAAATTGTAAAGACCGTTCGCAGCACCGGTGCTGTAGTTACAGGTCCTATTCCTTTACCTACACACACAAAAATTTTTACCGTTCTGCGTTCACCGCACGTGAACAAAAAGAGCCGTGAACAATTTCAGTTAGCTACGCACAAGCGCTTACTTGATATTTATACATCTTCATCACGCACGGTAGATGCTTTATCAAAGCTTGATCTGCCATCGGGTGTGGAAGTAGAAATCAAAGCGTAAAAGTGAAAAGCTGCAAACTTAAAGTTTAAAGCATAAGTTCTTATAATAAATCAATCATCTCTCAATCCCGATATTTCGGGAAAAAAGAGCTCTGAGTAAATAAACGAAGTTTCTAAATTCTCCTTTGGGGATTAGGGGCTTCAAGACATAAAAACAAGCCCTTCGAGGTTTGTTTAAAACCGGTACTTCTTCTTCGCGTTATTGCGTGAAAACAAAAGAAAAGGTCGGCGGAAAACAAAGGATTGAATCACGCTTCATCGGCGTGATGTCCTCAATACCTCAGCGGGGCGCAAACCGCAATAAACGATGAAAGGTATTATTGGTAAAAAAATCGGGATGACCAGCATCTTCGGGACAGATGGCAAGCAAACCGCTGTTACCATTATTGAAGCCGGTCCTTGTGTGGTTACACAGGTAAAAACGCAGGAGACAGACGGTTATAATGCCGTTCAGTTAGGCTACGGCGACAAAAAAGAAAAACACTCAGTTAAAGCCGAAATCAATCACTTCGCAAAGGCTAATACCCCGGCCAAAAAATTCGTAAAAGAATTTCGCAATTCTTCTCTTGATAAAAATATTGGTGAAACCGTTACGGTTGACATTTTTGCCGAAGGCGACAAAGTTGAAGTTGTAGGCACAACCAAGGGACGTGGTTTTCAGGGCGTTGTAAAGCGGCATGGCTTCCATGGCGTAGGCGAGCAATCGCATGGTCAGCACGATCGTAGCCGCGCGCCGGGTTCTATTGGCGGTTCGTCTTATCCTTCCCGTGTGTTTAAAGGTATGAGAATGGCAGGCCGCATGGGTAATGATCGTGTAAAGATGAAAGGCTTGAAAATTGTAAAAATTTTTTCCGAAAAAAATTATATCCTGGTTAGTGGTTCGGTTCCCGGTTTCAACGGGTCTATCGTATTAATCCAGAAATAATCATCCATCAACAATTTCAAATGCAGGTAGAAGTTTTAAATATACAGGGTGCAACAACCGGCAGAACGATAGAGTTGCCGGAAGAAATATTTGGTGTTGAGCCTAACGACCACGTGCTTTATCTTGCTGTAAAGCAATATCAGGCTGCGAAGCGGCAAGGTACACACAAAGTGAAAACACGTGCTGAAGTGCAGGGCGCAAGCCGCAAACTGCATAAGCAAAAAGGTACAGGCGGTTCCCGTAAAGGCAATATTCGCAATCCTTTATATAAAGGTGGCGGCACCATCTTCGGGCCAAAGCCGCATGGCTATGGCTTTAAGCTAAACAAAAAAGTAAAAGACTTGGCTAAAGTAAGTGCGCTTTCTTACAAGGCGAAGGAAAATGCCATTGTTGTGATCGAGGACATCAATATGGAAGCGCCGAAAACAAAACAGTTTGGCGATATTTTGAAGGCATTGAATATAACCGGAAAGAAGACATTGATTGTTTTGTCTGACTACAACGATAATGTTTACCTCAGCTTACGTAACATGCCAAAAGTAGAAAGCACTTTGTTAGCTGATTTAAACACCTATGAAGTGGTAAATGCAGATACTTTGGTACTGACGGAAAGCGCTGCAAAAATTTTTAGTGAAGAAGAAACTGCTGAAGTAGAAGCATAATTAAAAACGTATCAATCGTTCACAATGAAAAGCATTGAAGTATTAATAAAGCCGGTATTAACTGAAAAAGTAAACAATCAGCAGGAAAAGTTGAGAAGATATGCTTTTAAGGTAAGTAAAAAAGCAAACAAGCTGGAAATTAAGAAAGCCGTAGAAGACATGTACGGCGTCAGCGTGGAAAATGTAAATACGGTTGTTGTTCCGGGAAAAAATAAAACAAGGTTTACCAAAGCTGGTTATATTAAAGGTACCAAACCGGGTTACAAAAAAGCCTATGTAACGGTTGCTGAGGGTGAAACAATAGACTTGTATTCAAATATTTAGAAAGCCTTTATCCCCTGAAGGGGAGCTTAAAAAAGCGGTTACTAAAATTAGTTCTTAATAAAATATGGCAACAGACGCCGAGAAAGTCTGATTATAAATTAAAAAAATATTTCCCTTTAAGGGATAGGGGTTATGGCACTAAAGAAATACAAACCGATGACTGCCGGCACACGCTGGAGAATCGGGAATGCCTACGCTGAAATTACAACCAGCGATCCGGAAAAAAGTTTGCTGGAACCTCAGCATAGTACTGGGGGACGCAATTCACAGGGGCGACGTTCTATGCGATACATGGGTGGTGGCAACAAGCATCATTACCGAATTATTGATTTCAAAAGAAACAAAACCGGCATGGATGCCAAAGTGGTTTCTATTGAATATGATCCAAACCGAACCGCTTTTATCGCATTGGTTCAATATACCGATGGTGAAAAAAGATATATACTTGCCCCGCAAGGTATTCAGGTTGGAGTAACGATTAGCTCTGGTAATGCGGTTGCGCCCGAACTTGGGAATGCGCTTCAAATGAAGAACATGCCGCTTGGTACCGTAATTCATAACATTGAATTACAGCCGGGACAAGGTGGTAAGATGGCGCGCAGCGCGGGTTCTTCCGCTCAGTTGACGAACAAGGAAGAGCGTTATGCGGTATTGAAAATGCCAAGTGGTGAATTAAGAAAAGTTCTCATTAATTGCTATGCAACGGTGGGCGTTGTTTCTAACAGTGATCATAATTTGGAACAGGCAGGAAAAGCCGGTGTCAACCGTTGGAAAGGTACTCGTCCACGCGTTCGTGGTGTAGCAATGAACCCTGTTGATCACCCGATGGGCGGTGGAGAAGGCAAGGCTTCGGGCGGTCATCCGCGCAGCCGCACAGGCAAGTATGCAAAGGGTTTAAAAACCCGCAAGCATAAAGGTTCTGACAGCTTAATTCTTCAGCGGAGAAACGGCAAAAAATTAGCGCTGAAATAGTTTTATAATGCGACAATTTGAAAATTTGAAAATGGTTTTCAAACAGCCGAGTTAAAAGTACATTTTCATTTTTTTAAATTTTCAAATCAACTCATTAAAATTATGGGTCGTTCGATAAGTAAAGGTCCTTATGTTGATTCCAATCTCGAAGTAAAGGTTTTAAACATCAACGAAGGCAAAAACAAAAAGAGTGTTATAAAAACCTGGAGCCGCCGCTCTACCATTACGCCTGACTTTGTGGGTCATACGTTTGCGGTGCATAACGGAAACAAATTTATTCCGGTTTATGTAACCGAATTTATGGTAGGTCATAAATTAGGTGAATTTGCCCCAACCCGTAACTTTAGAGGACACTCAGGAAGCAAGAAATAAAAAGTATCATGTATTAAGTAGTAAGTGTTTATACTTTGTTTATACTTATTACTTATAACGTACCACATACAACTCAAGAAAATGGAAGCTGTTGCTAAATTAAATAATTATCCGACGGGTCCACGCAAAATGCGTTTGCTGGCTGATGTGATTCGTGGTATGGAAGTAGAAAAAGCGTTAGCCATTCTGGAATTTCATCCACAGCACAATGCGGTTCCTTTGTCTAAATTGCTGAAAAGCGCTATCAATAACTGGGAACAGAAAAATGAAGGCGGAAGTGCTGCTGATGCAAACCTGGTTATAAAAACGGTGTTTGTAGATGGTGGACGCGTATTAAAACGGATGCGTCCTGCGCCTCAGGGTCGTGGCTATCGCGTTCGTAAACGCAGCAATCATGTAACGATTATTGTTGACAGTAAATAAAGTCCTGGTCCCCTAAAAGGGCTAAGGGCAAACGATTCATAAAATAGTTGTTCAAACAATAAATATAAGTCTTCCCTCAAAAGCAGTTTCAAAACTTTACTTTATGGGTTGGGCTTCACAAATAAAACAATATGGGTCAAAAAGCAAATCCTATTGGTAACAGATTAGGCATCATCAGAGGTTGGGAAAGCAACTGGTATGGCGGAAAAAAAGACTATGCCGGTAAACTGATTGAAGATAATAAAATCAGAACCTACCTGAATGCACGTATCAACAAAGGCGGTATTTCTAAAATTGTTATCGAACGCACATTAGGAAAACTAATCGTTACCATTCATACTTCCAAGCCGGGTATTATTATTGGCAAAGGCGGTGGTGAAGTTGACCGGATTAAAGAAGAATTAAAGAAACTTACCGGTAAAGAAGACGTACAGATAAACATTCTTGAAATCCGTCGTCCCGAACTGGATGCAACGATAGTTGGTGATACCATTGCCCGCCAGATAGAAAACCGTATCAATTTTAAGCGCGCCACCAAAATGGCGGTTGCCTCTACGCTTCGTATGGGTGCGGAAGGTATTAAAGTGCAATTGAGCGGTCGTTTGGGCGGTGCTGAAATTGCTCGTAGTGAAAAGTTCATGCAAGGCCGTGTGCCTTTGCATACCCTTCGTATGGATATTGATTATGCCAATGTGTTTGCTCAGACGGTATATGGTAAAATCGGTATCAAGGTTTGGATTTGTAAGGGAGAAGTATTAGGTAAAAGAGATTTGAATCCGAATTTTATTGGTGGTAAAGATGTAAGCGGAGACAGAAGAGACGATCGCAGAGGTGAAGACAGAGGCGGCGACAGAAGAGATGACCGTCGCGGTGGCGGAGACAGAAGAGACGACCGCAGAAGCGGTGGCGGCGGAGACAGAAGAGGTGGAGGAAGAAGATAAATCAGTTTCCGGTTACTGTGTTTTCAGTCTCCGGTTAATCTAAAAAAACTGGCAACCGGCAACCGGCAACCAGTAATTAAAAAGACAAATTATGTTACAGCCGAAAAGAAGCAAACATAGAAAAGCACAGAAAGGCAGAATACGCAATATAGCAAAACGAGGCGCTACCATCGCTTTTGGTTCTTACGCTTTAAAAGCAGAAGAACCCATCTGGTTAAACAATCGCCAGATAGAAGCTGCCCGTCAGGCATTAACACGTGCTATGAAGCGTGAAGGAAATGTATGGATACGCATATTTCCCGATAAGCCAATTACCCGCAAGCCATTGGAAGTGCGTATGGGTAAAGGTAAAGGCAACCCTGAATTTTGGGCGGCTGTGGTAGAACCGGGACGCATTATTTTTGAGTGCGATGGCGTGCCAATGCAAGTAGCAAAAGACGCGATGCATCTGGCTTCGCAAAAGCTTCCTATTAAAACAAAATTTATTATAAGACGGGATTTGCAGGCTTAAATAATTTGAAAATGTGGCAGTTTAATAATGTTTCGGATTGCTTTTATTCACCCGTTTTCAAATTTTTAAATTATTAAATTGATAAAAATGGCAAATAAAAAATATGCATTTAACAAAAGCCTGAAAGAATTTAGCGAAGCAGATTTGCAGGCTCGTGTAGCAGAAGATACAGTACGGCTTAAAAAAATTGAATTTGCACATGCCATCTCTCCTTTGGAAAATCCGATGAGCATTCGCAATCTGAGAAAAGATATTGCAAGAGCAAAAACAGAATTGAAAAAGAGAACATTACAAGCTTAGACAATTTGAAAATGCAGCAATTTGAAAATGTGTAACTGATTTAAGTTGCTTTTCATTCGCTCATTTTTAAATTATTAAATTCATTACAATGGAAACAACAGTTGAAAGAAATTTACGCAAAACAAGAATAGGCACTGTTAGCAGCAACAAGATGGAAAAGACCATTACCGTTGCGGTTGAAAGAAAAGTAAAGCATCCTATTTACGGTAAATTTTTGAACAAAACCACCAGGTTTCATGCACATGACGAAAAAAATGAATGCACAATTGGCGATGTGGTAAGAATTATGGAAACGCGTCCGCTCAGCAAAACAAAACGCTGGAGGCTGGTAGAAGTAATTGAGAAAGCGAAATAGGCACAAGCAATCAGCTGTAAGCTATGAGCTGTCAGTTGATTGCTTTATAAATTTATATTTTAATGCTGACGGCTCATAGCTGACAGCTCAAAGCTTACAAAAAATGATTCAGCAAGAAAGCAGGCTAAATGTAGCTGATAACAGTGGTGCCAAAGAAGTGCTTTGCATCAGGGTGTTAGGCAATTCCGGTCAGGACTATGCCAAAATCGGTGATAAAATTGTTGTAACTGTTAAAGATGCTTTACCTGCAGGCGGTGTAAAAAAGGGTACGATTTCTAAAGCTGTTATCGTTCGCACAACCAATAAACTGCGCCGTAAAGATGGTTCCTACATTCGCTTTGACGATAATGCAGTTGTGTTGTTAAACAACGCCGACGAACCTCGCGGAACACGCATTTTTGGCCCGGTAGCCAGAGAACTTCGTGATAAGGGTTATATGAAGATTATTTCCCTTGCACCCGAAGTATTATAGTTGTATCTTTGCCGCCCGTTTTTTGAGGCGCATAACATAAAAAGTTTACTCCGTAAACACAAAACAATGATTAATAGATTTAAACCGAAATACAATATTAAGCGTGGCGATACGGTAGTAGTAATTACCGGAGACGATAAAGACATTACAAAGCCACGTAAGGTTTTGGAAGTGATTATTGACAAAGCCCGTGTAGTGGTTGAAGGCGTTAATATTATAACAAAACACACCAAGCCTTCGGCTCAAAATACAAAAGGCGGGTTGGTAAAACGCGAAGCCCCGATTCACATCAGTAATATTATGCTGTGGGATGCAAAATCAGGCGGGCCGTCCAAAATTAAGCGCACCCATGAGGAAGGTAAATTGGTTCGTACATTTAAAAAATCCGGGGAAACAGTTAAATCATGAGCACTGTAAAATATACGCCGAGACTGGCAGATAAATACAAGAAAGAAGTTGTACCTGCACTGGTAAAAAAATTCGGTTATAAAAGCGTTATGCAAACTCCGAGACTTGAGAAGATTTGCGTGAATCGTGGTGTAAACGGAGCCGTAGCCGATAAGAAACTGGTTGACGTTGCCGTTGACGAATTAACGAATATTACCGGGCAAAAGGCAATTGCTACGAGAAGCAAAAAAGACATATCTAATTTTAAACTTCGTAAAGACATGCCAATTGGTGCGCGTGTTACCTTGCGCGCTGAAAGAATGTATGAATTTTTAGATCGCCTGATTGCCGTTGCATTACCTCGTGTGCGTGATTTTAAAGGTATCAGTGATAAAGCTTTTGACGGACGTGGCAATTATACGATGGGCGTTACCGAGCAGATTATCTTTCCGGAAATTGATATTGATAAGGTAAATAAAATTACCGGTATGGATATCACTTTCGTAACCACTGCCAGGAACAATGAAGAAGCTTATGAATTGTTAAAGGAACTGGGGTTGCCTTTTAAAAACATGAAAAAAGATAATCCGGAATAAATTTTTGATTTATGATTGGGCTTTAAACAAAACATTCATAACTCATCATTCTAAAAATATTATGGCAAAAGAATCAATTAAAGCCAGACAGAGAAAGCGCGAAGCGATGGTAGCTAAATATGCTGTAAAACGTGCCGCTTTAAAAGAAGCCGGCGATTATGCAGCGTTAGATAAACTGCCGCGTAATGCATCTCCGGTACGTCTAAAAAACCGTTGTCAGCTTACCGGTCGTCCCAGAGGCTATATTCGTTATTTCGGTTTATCGCGTATTACTTTCCGCGATATGGCGTTAAACGGAAAAATTCCGGGTGTGAAAAAAGCAAGCTGGTAATTGCCTGTTGTAAACTAATAACAGAGCGTTATTAGGTGCAAATTTTAATCAAAAAGTATCAATTGAAAAATTATGATGGTAACTGACCCGATTGCTGATTTTCTTACCCGTGTAAGAAATGCACAGTTAGCCGGACACAGAATTGTTGAGATTCCTGCGTCTAATTTAAAAAAGCGCATTACCGAAATCTTGTATGATCAAGGTTACATCCTGAAATATAAGTTTGAAGACGATAACAAACAGGGATTAATAAAAATCGCTTTAAAATACGATCCTTCCACCAGGCAGCCGGCAATCCGTTCTCTGGAAAGAGTCAGCCGTCCTGGTCTTCGCCAATATTCCAAGCCAGCCGATTTTAGGCGCGTAATTAATGGTTTAGGAGTTGCTATTTTAAGCACTTCAAAAGGCGTAATGACCGACAAGCAGGCAAAAGTGCAAAATGTTGGTGGTGAAGTTCTATGTTATATTGCGTAAGCAATCAGTTTATTTACTTATTTGAAAATCTGGCAATGGTTTTCAAATTTTGTTAAGTTCGTTGTAATCTAAGTTTTTTATACGGTAACTGAAAAACACCGAATCAAATTATAAATTTTCAAATATAATTCATTATGTCTCGTATAGGAAAACAAGCTATCGTTTTACCTGCAGGTGTTACAGTTAATGTTGGCAGCGATAATGTGGTAAGCGTAAAAGGACCAAAAGGCGAATTAAAGCAGCCGGTTGACAGGGATATTACTGTTGAGGTAAAAGATAACGAAATTAATCTTTCCCGATCTACCGATCAGATTCGTCACAAGGCCATGCATGGACTATATCGTTCGTTGGTTTCAAACCTGGTAAAAGGCGTTACTGATGGCTACAAGAAAAATCTTGAACTGGTAGGTGTAGGTTATAAAGCGGCAAGTCAGGGAAATACATTGGATCTTTCATTGGGTTATTCTCATAACATTGTATTTGAAATACCGAAAGAGCTAAAAGTATCTACCGAAACCTTGAAAGGTCAAAATCCGAAAATTTTTTTGGAAGGTATTGATAAGCAATTATTAGGTCAGGTTGCTGCTAAATTGCGTAGTCTTCGGAAGCCCGAGCCTTACAAAGGAAAAGGTGTTAAATACATGGATGAGGTCGTTCGTCGTAAAGCAGGTAAGGCAGCTGGTAAATAACCGTTTCATCATTCAACTCAGGTTTTAAAGTTAAATGACAAATTAAAATTAGTCTTTTCATTTCCTGGCAGTATCAGGAAAGTTTAAATAAAGAACAATGAATACAAAAGGGTTAAGAAGACAAAAAATACGGTACCGCATCCGCAAAAAGGTTTCGGGTACGTCTCAGAAGCCGCGTCTGTCAGTATTTCGTAGCAATACATCCATTTATCTTCAGCTGATTGATGATGAAAGCGGCAAAACAATTACCGGCACTTCTACTAAGGACAAAGATATCGAAGCGCAAAGCGGAACCAAAACAGACAAGGCGAAACTCGCCGGATCAGCTATGGCAAGAAAAGCGGTTGAGTTAGGCGTTAGCAAGGTTATCTTCGACAGAAGCGGTTACCTGTATCACGGACGTGTAAAAGCGGCTGCCGAAGGCGCAAGAGAAGGCGGATTGCAATTTTAGATTTTGGATTTATGATATGGGATTAATACAATTAACAAATCATAAATCATAATTCACAAATCATAGGTTAAAAGATGTCAAACGTAATTTCAAATAAAGTAAAAGCAGGCGGTGATGTAGAACTAAAAGAAAAAGTAGTTTCTATTAACCGTGTTGTAAAGACAACCAAAGGTGGACGTACATTTAGTTTCTCTGCTTTGGTGGTTGTTGGAAACGAAGGCGGCGTAGTTGGTCAGGGATTGGGTAAAGCAAAAGAAGTGCAGGAAGCTATTACCAAAGGAATTGAAGATGCAAAAAAGAACCTGGTAAAAGTTCCGGTAATGCACGGTACCATTCCTCACGATCAGTTAGCAAAGGAAGGCGCGGCAAAAGTATTAATTAAACCTGCTGCCCAAGGTACGGGTGTAATTGCCGGCGGCAGCATGCGTGCCGTATTGGAAAGTGCGGGTATAACCGACGTGCTGGCAAAAAGCCTTGGCTCTGCCAATCCTCACAACGTAGTAAAAGCTACTTTAAAGGCTTTGACTTTATTGCGTGAGCCAATTGCCGTTGCAAAAACGCGTAACGTTCAGTTGAAAAAAGTCTTTAATGGGTAAAAAGAAACCCCGACTTAAATGGGGTTGGGAAATCTAACAAATATTATTTACTTTTTTAAAATATTTCCCTGTAAGGGATAGAGGTTATGGCAAAAATTAAAATTACACAGGTGAAAAGCGGTATTGATCATTCCGAACGCCAGAAAAGAACATTATTGGCATTAGGGTTGAAAAAGATAAACGCAACTAAAGAAGTTGAAGCCACACCGCAAATTCTGGGTATGGTTACAAAAGTGAATCATCTGATAACTGTTGAGCAATTATAAATAATACGTGATGAATTATAATTTGTAAATTATAATTCAAAAATCATAGATTGAATGCGAGGGGCGATTCCCCGTTAAGTTTAAAATCAACAAATAATGAAATTACACACTTTAAAACCGGCTGAAGGTTCTACGCACAAGCAAAAGCGATTGGGGCGTGGTGAAGCAAGCGGTAAAGGCGGTACTTCTACCAAAGGAAATAAAGGCGGACAAAGCCGTGCCGGTTATCAACGTAAAAATGCACATGAAGGCGGTCAGATGCCGATTCAGCGTCGCATTCCTAAGCGAGGATTTAAGAATAATAATCGTATAGAATATAAAGTATTCAATTTGGGTCAGTTAGATGATCTTACCGAGAAATACGGATTTAGCGAAATTACGCCTGACAATTTGTATGTAAATGGCTTAATTGGGAAAACTGATAAAGTAAAAATTTTAGGCAATGGCGAGCTAAAAGCGAAAATATCATGTAAGGTAAACGGCGTCAGCGAAAAAGCAAAGGCGGCTATTGAAGCTGTCGGCGGAAGTGTTGAAATTATCAAATAATTTTACCGATATTTGCTGAAACCTGCCTGCCGGCAGACAGGCGCATCCTTTTAGTGATGCGTTTTTTTAGCTTACAGAACATTACACTACACAACACATTCGATTCGTGAAAAAGTTTGTACAGACATTAAAGAACATTTGGACTATTGAGGAGCTTCGTACAAAAATTATTGTAACGCTTGCCTTTATCTTCACTTATCGCCTTGGCACGCACATCGTATTGCCTGGCATTGATCCGAATAAAATTCAGCAGGCGGCTGCCAATACACGCGGAAATGGATTGCTTGGCTTGTTCGATACTTTTGCCGGTGGTGCTTTTTCTCAGGCATCAATTCTTGCTTTGGGTGTAATGCCTTATATCTCCGCTTCCATCTTTATGCAGTTGGCAACCATTTTGGTTCCGCAATTGCAAAAAATACAAAAGGAAGGGGAAAGCGGTAGAAAAAAAATTAACCAGTGGACACGCTATCTTACCGTAATTGTTACTTTATTTCAGGCAGCTGCTTACGTTCAATATTTGAAAAGTCCCGGTTATGCCGATGCTCTGATTGGCGCTTATGCACCTTACTTTTTTGTATCTACCATTATATTACTTAGTGCAGGTACTTTGTTTGTAATGTGGCTTGGCGAAAAAATCCAGGATAAAGGGTTGGGCAACGGAACTTCCATCATTATTATGATTGGTATTTTAGCGCGTTTGCCACAGGCTTTGGCTCAGGAATTTGATGCGAAGCAGGCAAAAGGTGGCGGTGGTTTATTAATTTTTCTTATCGAAATTGCTATTTTAATTGCCATCATTCTCGGTTTGATTGTTTTGGTGCAGGGCGTTCGTAAAGTGCCTGTAAATTATGCCAAACAAATTGTAGGCAATCGTCAGTATGGCGGTGCGCGGCAATTTTTGCCATTAAAAGTGAATAGCGCCGGTGTAATGCCGATTATCTTTGCGCAGGCAATCATGTTTCTTCCCACGTTGGTTTCTTTTACTAATATTCAGGATACTACGAAAGGAGGCATTGTAAAAGTATTTAGCGACCATAGCAATGCCTGGTATATGGTTATCTATTCTGTAATGGTTATCGCTTTCACATTCTTATATACCGCTTTAATTTTTAACCCGAAACAAATGAGTGAAGATTTAAAGCGAAGCAATGGTTTTATTCCGGGTGTAAAGCCAGGACAGCCAACTGCCGATTATATCGGCGCCATTATGGACAGAATTACTTTGCCGGGTGCTATATTGTTAGCCTTTGTTGGTATTCTTCCGGGCTTTGCGCAACGTCTTGGCGTAACGCAGCAGTTTAGCAGTTTCTTTGGCGGAACATCGTTGCTTATTATGGTAGGCGTAATATTAGACACGTTACAACAAATAGAAACGCATCTTCTCATGCGCCAGTACGATGGTTTAATGAAAGGCGGTCGTTTGCAGGGAAGACAAACCACTGCTCCGGTAAGCGGTTTTTAATTCAACGGAAATAAAAGATTATAAAAAAACCTGTCCGATCAGACAGGTTTTTTTATAAAATGATATACATGAGTCATCCGAAAAATATGATTTTTTACAAAACAGAAACGGAAATTGCACTTATGAAGCAAAGTGCAGAACTGGTAAGCAAAACATTAACGGAGGTAGCTAACGTTTTAAAACCGGGTGTTACAACTATGGAACTTGATACATTATGCGCCACGTTTGCTCAGGATCATAACGCTACACTTTCTTTTAAAAATTATCACGGTTATCCGCATAACATCAATGCATCCGTAAACGATGTGGTCGTACACGGTTTCCCCAACAATACGCCACTAAAAGAAGGTGATATTGTTACGATAGATTTGGGTGTCATCCTGAATGGCTGGCATGGCGATCATGCTTATACTTTTATTTTGGGTGAAGTAAGTGATGACGTATTAAAGCTGGTTCGTGTTACCAAAGAATCGTTATACAAAGGCATTGAAAAAGCTGTTGCCGGCAACAGGATCGGCGACATTGCATATGCCATACAGGAACATACCGAGAAGAAAAACGGTTACGGTGTGGTGCGCGAATTGGTGGGGCATGGTTTGGGAAGAAGCCTTCACGAAGACCCGCAAATGCCCAACTACGGCAAACGCGGCAACGGTACTAAGATGAACGAGAATATGGTGCTTGCCATCGAGCCGATGATCAATATGGGCGGACGGGAAGTTTATACCGAAAAAGATGGCTGGACGGTTCGCACACGTGACGGAAAACCTTCCGTTCATTTTGAGCACGATGTATGCGTGAAGCGAAATAACGCTTTGATTTTATCTGATTACAGCATTATTGAAGCGGCAGAAAAAGCAAATCCGAATTTGAACACAGGTTATTATGCAAACTGATTTTCCTGCTACTGAAAAAATAAAGCACGAAAATTTTTATGGCAAATAATCTTTATAATTCTGTGGGAAATCTTTTATAAATAATGTTTGTTACAGATTCAAAAGTTCGCAAAACACTTATTGTAATCGGCGGAGGTGCGGCAGGTTTTTTTTGTGCCGTTAATGCGGCGGGCAACAATCCAAATTTGACAGTTATTATACTTGAAAAAACAAATAAATTATTAAGTAAAGTAAAAATCAGCGGTGGCGGCAGATGTAATGTAACACACAACTGTTTTGAAATTTCTGAACTGATTGGCAAATATCCGCGTGGCACCAATTTTTTGAAAAAAGCTCTTTATCAATTCAATACTCAACACACCATTGATTGGTTTGAAGAACGTGGCGTATCAATCAAAACAGAGCAGGATGGTCGTATGTTTCCCACTTCCAATACTTCGCAAACAATCATTGATTGTCTGCTTTGCGAAGCAAATCATTCCGGTGTTGCTATTCTGATGAACGCCGGTGTAAAAAAGATTGATTTGATAGCGGATAAATTTCATCTCAGCCTTGCGGATGGCAGACATTACGAAGCTGATTTTGTTTGTGTTGCCTGTGGCGGTTTTCCAAAGCCGGAACACTTCGGTTGGATTACAGCATTAGGTCATACCATACAATCGCCCGTGCCTTCTCTTTTTACATTCAACATTCCAAACAATGATCTCAATCAGCTAATGGGCGTAAGTGTGGAAAGCGCAACCGTAAAAATTGTAAGCCATAAGTTTTGTCAGCAAGGTCCTGTTTTGATCACCCATTGGGGACTGAGCGGACCGGCAATCTTAAAACTATCTGCATTTGCTGCACGAGATTTGGCTGAACAGCAATACCGCTTTTCCATACTTGTCAACTGGCTTTCCGGTTATACCGAACAAACGCTTCTTGATGCCTGGTCATTGTTACAGCAACAATTGGCATCGCAATATGTTTCTTCTAAAAATCCATTCGGCTTACCTTCCCGCTTGTGGCAATATTTTTTGCAACAGGCAGACGTTTCGTCTGATATACGTTGGTCGAATCTGCCCGCAAAGAACCGCAACAAGCTCATTCAAACGCTTACTGCACAAGTATTTCGGGTAAATGGAAAGACAACATGTAAAGAGGAATTTGTAACCTGTGGCGGCATTAATTTATCTGAAATAAATTCTTCAACTATGCAAAGCCGCAATGTGCCAAATCTCTTTTTTGCCGGGGAAATAATAAATGTAGATGGCATTACCGGCGGGTTCAATTTTCAACATGCCTGGACAAGCGGATGGATTGCTGCTAAAGCAATCGGAGCCATGAGCAATTGTGTAAATTGAAAGGAATAAAATGTAAGAATCCCAAAGCAATTTTCAGCCAAATAAGTTAAACAACACTTTCAATTTCCCCCCTGTTTATACCGGCAATATCATGGTAAAAACAGAACCTTTTCCTTTTTCGCTTGCAATCTTAATTGTGCCGCCATGCCGCTTCATAATTTCCATGGAAATATACAATCCCAACCCAAGTCCCGGATACGAGCGGGAATCGGGATCATACGACCGGAAAAAACGCTCAAATACCTTAGACACGGTTGCCTCCGACATGCCAATTCCAAAGTCTTGCACGCTGACGGTAATGGCTCCGTTTTTATGATTGGCCGTTACTTTTATTTCGTTTGAGTCTGACGAGTATTTTACCGCATTCGATATTAAATTGGTTAACACCTGAGACAAACGTTCCTCGTCTCCGGTTACGTCGGGCAAAGAAGACATGTCTAATACAATACTATGCTGCCGTGTGGTAGGCTGCATATCTTCTATTACATTCTTTACCATGGTTTCGATGTTGAAAAGTTCCGGGGTAAGTTGCAATTGCCCTTCCGATACTTTTGTAACGTCAAGCAGATCTTTAATCAGCTTGGTAAGCCTGTCAACCTGCGCATCCAGCTTCATCATCATGGTGGCAGAGGTATGGTCATCGGCTGTCGTAAATATTTCCTGTAGTATTCCGGCATACGCTTTAATGCTCGTAATAGGTGTTTTCAATTCATGACTGGCAATGCCGATAAACTCATCTTTCTGCTGCTCTATGGTTTTGCGATCGGTAATATCAAAAATAACACCGGCTGCCTGATCGGCTTTGCCTTCTTCACCCACAAAAGAACGCCCGTAATAATAAATCCACCAGGTGCTTCCATTTGGCTGACGAACGCGCGCTTCCAGTTTAAAAATGCCGTTTGTAAGCAGGTTATTATAAGCTTCTTCAAATTTTGGTTTGTCTTCCTCAATTATAAATTGCTTTGCTTTTTCTGTGTTCCATTCTTCCTGCCAGGCAGTGTAGCCAAGCAGCAGATCGTGCTTTGTGCTTCTGTCCATATAGCCATACAGTAAATCCATCGTCCACACGCCCATATTAGCAGCTTCCAGAGCCGTGGTAAGACTATTTCTTGCCGCTTTCAGATTATCTTCAGCTTCCCTGCGTTCTGTAGTATCGAACATAACGCCCGACACACGGGTAGCTTTGTCATTATTTCGTTCGGTTACACGTCCATATCCGCTCATCCACCGCAGTTTACCGTTATCTTTTCGGCGGATGCGGAATTCTGCCTGATAAATACCGCTTTTTCCTACAACTTCTGCAAGTTGTTTTTTTACATACGCCAGATCTTCTGGATAAATGAATTCAAGGAAATACTCGGGTTCTATAATATCTTCTTCATGTTCAATGCCGAATAGCCGGAAATGCTGCTCGTTCCAGGCTACTTTGTTGGTTACCAGATTCCAGTCCCAGGTAGCCAGTTCGCCGGCTTCCAGTGCTATACGATACCGCTCTTCGCTTTTAATAAGCGCCTCTGCTGTCTGCTTTCTTTCGCTTACGTTTTGGGCAATACCAATAATGCGTGCCGGCTGGTTGTCTGTATCGCAAACTACAATGCTCTGAACGCTGAGCCACACCATACTGCCCGTTTTTGTCCTGGAGCGAATGTCAACCGAAAAGCCTTTGCGGGTTTGTATGGCATTTGCCAGCGTGTCTTGTATCAGTAATTTATCATCCGGATGAATTATTTTAAGCGTATCTTCTTCGGTTCGCGGCAGCGCATCTTCATTTATGCCCAATATAGAAGCCGCATTTGCCGAAAAGCTGTATTCTTTTGTTTTTACATTGTATTCCCACGAATACATGTCAGCCGCTTCCGTAGCCAGGCGCAGCCGTTCTTCCGATTCCTTCATTGCCCGCTCGCTTTCCAGTTGCTCGCTCATATCGCGGGCTATTTTTACAAAGCCCAGCACCGTTTTTCCGGCGGTGTCTTTTAAAACCGTCATTACGCCGGAAACGTAAAAACGCGAACCATCTTTTTTTACATGAAAGCGTTCGTCGGGCGCGCGTCCGTTTTCAAGCGCTGTTTTCATTTCCTGTTCATAGGCTTTTGCGGCGCGGTCTTCAGGAGCAAACAGAACGTCGAAACCTTTTCCGATTACTTCATTCTCTGTCCAACCGAATAATGTTTGAGCTCCGGTATTCCAGCTATTGATGATTCCTTCCGGCGTAAGGCTGAAAATGGCATAATCGGTGGCGCTTTCTATCAGAAGGCGAAAGCGCTGCTCCGATTCGCGCAATGCATCTTCTGCTTTTCTGCGCTGCGTTATGTTTACAAAATTTATAATTACGCCGTTAATACGGTCTTCTTCGGTGCGGTAAGGCAATAACTGCATCAGATAGGTGCGGCCGTTTTTAGTGCTTACCTCGCGTTCAATGGTTTTCAGCTTTTGTAATACCATTTTGGCATCCTGCAATAAATTGGTGTACTCCAGTTGACTGGTAATGTCCGATAAAGGTCGTCCGATGTCTGCCCGGATCAGATTGAAAATCTCCGATACCGCAGGTGTAAACAGTTTGATGCTAAAGTTACGGTCTAAAAAAATAGTTCCGATATCGGTTGAATTAATCAGGTTTTTAAAATCATTGTTTGATTGCGATACCTGATCTATTTTAATTTTTAGTTCCTGATTTACGGTTATCAGTTCTTCGTTAATGGATTGCAGCTCTTCTTTGCTGGTTTCCAATTCTTCTGCCGCCGTGCGCAGTTCTTCATTCATTGCCTGCAGCTCTTCGTTAGAAGCCCTTAACTCTTCGCTTTGCACTTCAAAATACTCGTTGGCCGAGCGCAGCTTCAGTTTCAGCTTCGTATTTTCTTCGTCTAACTGAAACGTAAGCGATTCGGGTGTTCCGGGCAGAATTTCTATTACGTCCGCAACTTCTTTTTCATCTATCGTTTCAAAAATGAGCAGCAAAAATCCGCGTGCTGTATCATCTGACCGAAGTACCGGCCGCACATATAAATTAATAAATTCTGTTTTGTTTTCGATACCGATTGTTAGGTTTTTTATTTTAACGCTTCTGCTTTGCTGTATAGCCTCATATACAGCTGTGCGCAGCTCAAGCCTTAGCTCGGGCTTTATCATCAGTAAAATATTGTTGGAAGGCTCGCCGCCATGCACATGCAAAAACCGACCTGCCTTCTCAGACAGGTGCATCAGTTCAAAATTTTCATTGATTATTATAGATGGCGGGGCGTATTCTTCCAATAAACGCTGATGCAAATCGCCAAGCGAAATGCGCTCTAATGCCTTACCTTCTGCACCGTTACCAATACCAAACTTTCTGATTTCGGCTGGCGGGTGGCTGAGATGACCGGCTGAGGAAAAAGAAGGCTCAAGCAGGGGAATGGGGCGTGGTGTTGCATGGCGGCTTTGAAAAACATGATTTTCCTTGCTTACCGGAACATATAAATCAATGGCACCATCTACCGACTCGCTGGAGCCGATAAACAAATATCCGCCCGGAATGAGCGAAAAATGAAACGTTTCCATCACTTTGTTCTGCGCTGACTGATTAAAGTAAATCAGCATATTGCGGCACGTAACCAAATCAACGTGTGAAAACGGAGGATCGTTCATTACATTGTGTTTGGCAAACAACACCATTTCGCGCAGTTCTTTTTTTACCCGGTAACCGCCGGTTTCTTTTACAAAAAAACGATGCAACCGCTCGTTCGACACGTCGGCGGCATCGTTTAACGTATAAAAACCTTCGCGTGCGGTTGCAATGGCGGCGTCGTCTATATCGGTTGCAAAAATCTGCACCTGCTTACTGTCAGTACTGTCAAAGAGCTTTTCGCTAATCAGCATGGCAACCGAATAAGCTTCTTCGCCGGTAGCGCAGCCTGTTATCCAGATTCTGATTTGTGTGTCAGCGGGTTTTGACTCAATGATTTTTGGAATAATGTCTGTTTCTAAAAAATAAAATGCTTCTTTATCGCGAAAAAAATTGGTAACAGAAATCAGCAAATCTTTCAGCAGACCCTGGATTTCCTCGGGCGTTTCCTTCAGGAAGGCGGCATAGGCAGCCAGCGAATCGAGATTGTGCACATTGATGCGCCGTTCGATGCGCCGCAACATGGTGGCTCTTTTATAATTAGAGAAATCGTGTCCGGTGCGTATACGAAGCTGCGAAAAAATGGTGCGCAGGGCTGCCTGTGCAGTTTCTTCCAGTTCCTGCTGCAAAACGGGTATTTCTATTGTTCCGAATCTTTTTTTATAAGCGAGAATTTTTGCGGGTATGTCAACCACATTCATTACTTCATCTACCAGTTGTGTGGCAATGGCATGGCGCGGCATATCGGCGTACTCTGCTTCGTAAGGGTTTTGCACCAGCACAATGCCACCTTTTTCTTTTATTCGCTTTAGCCCCATTGAGCCGTTTGCACCTGTGCCTGAAAGTATAACGGCTAAGGCGTGTGCCTGGTGCGACTCTGCCAGCGTGCGAAAAAATATATCTACCGGCGCCCGGCGTTCCTCCGTTGTTTTTATGGGTTCACAAAGAATGTTGTCATCCCACATTTTAAGGCTTGTATTGGGTGATATAACATACACATGGTCGGGTTCTATTTTTGCATTTTCAACCACTTTTATGACAGGTATGGAAGCTACGGTTTGTAAAATAATGGCAAGCTGGCTGTCGAAATCGGGAGACAGATGCAAAATTACTACATAAGCCATACCGCTGTCGCC
This sequence comes from Ilyomonas sp., assembly GCA_965219515.1. Classification (GTDB taxonomy): domain Bacteria; phylum Bacteroidota; class Bacteroidia; order Chitinophagales; family Chitinophagaceae; genus Ilyomonas. The sequence goes on along the minus strand of OZ244776.1, from coordinate 1,847,174 downwards.
GGGCACTTTTTCAAAAAACGCTTTTAACGCCTGTATGCCACCCGCCGAGGCACCGATGCCAACCACCAGAAAGTGTTTTTTGGTGGAAGGATCATAAGATCCGTTTTCTGAAATATCTGTTTGTAAATCGGATTTCTTCATAGATTACTGTTTGCAAAGCAAATAGTTTAGCAAAGTAAGATTCTTTATACATAAAAACATGCAAATGCCGGTTTTGAATATATTTTTTTCACCGGTTATCAGATCATTTTTTGTCTCTTTTTAAAATTGTTTACCTAAAAAATTGCTTTGCAATGAAATTGTGTATGGCAAAAATAGTCGGATGCGGATTCTTTTTTAATCGTTGGCAAGTGGCAATGGAAAGAAAAAAATTGTTGTTTTCAGCAATGTTTGCAATACCGGTTGTATGCCGTTGCTTGCTAATTCCGGAAGAAATAACAGACAGAAAACAATGCCTTGGATTCAGGAGAAAAAGGAGAAACCGAAACTGGTTTTACAAAAGATAAGAGTGAAGCTGGTTTAAAAACTGCTTTACTTCAAAAGGTTTGTCTATAAAGCCATTGGCGCCGCATTCGCTGAACGTGCTTCCATATTCCGATACGGCAGAAAATAAAACAATAGGAATTGTGAGACGGTAATTGTTGCGTAACTGCCGGCATATTTCCCTTCCGTCATAACCATTCAGATTAATATCCATTAAGATAATGTCGGGTGTGGCATGTATAACGGTTTTTATAACGTTGGCGGCATTAGAAATGGCAATCACTTCAAATTTGTTGCGCTTCAAAAAAAAATTGAGCGCCTGCAAAATATCTTCATCATCATCTACAAGCAAAAGTTTAATCATATTTTCTCCTCTTACTAAGCGAAATATTATTATATCAAAAATATCTCCAAAGAGAAGATAAAATAATATCGTGCTATGAAAAGAAGAACTTGATAAATAAATGAAGACGATCTGAAATAAAATGAAATGAATGTCTCACAGATGACACTGATAAAATGCAATAGTATTCACCAGTATTTTTGTGTCATCTGTGAGAAAAAAAATTGTGTTCTCTGTGAGAAAAGTATAGAAACTCAAGACACCAATTACATAAAATTATTCTCGTCGGCGCTTGGACCGTAACTGCCCGGAATCGGAATGTTTAATAACCTCAGGTAAACGCCCAGTTGCGCCCGGTGATGTATTTGCTGGCTAAGCGACATTCGGATGACATCTATTTTCGGGTCTGAGCTAAAAATTTTATCGCCGTGCCGTAACGTCCAGAGTTTATCTAACACAGCTTCATTTTCAGGCACCAGCACAGACAAGCCTTCGCTGTACCGTTTTTCAAAAAATGCCGTTACCTCTTCTTTATTATTTATTTCGGGATACACGTATGGGTTTGCAAAATCGAGCTCATCGGTTGTAAACGTCATGTGTATCCAGCCCGGCAAATCGGCAATGTGAATGGCAAGACGTTTTATGTCCATGCTTTTTGGATGCGGCTGATAACCCAGATTGTCGTCAGGAATTCTTGACAGCATGTTGCGCGTAATAGCGCCTTCTTCGATAAATTGTTTTTTGAAAAATTCAATAAATGTCATAATGGTTTGTTTAGGATGCAAAAAAACGAAGCCAGAATGACAACCCTATGTCAGCAATGATTTTGAAAGCCGGATTTTTTTTGAAATGCGTTGCGCAATCTCTATTATCATATCATTGAGAACCAGCGGCTCAACAACCACCGCTTTGTCGCCAAAGAGCATAAACCATTTGGCAAAACCCGGCAGCGAACCGCATAAAAACGTCATGCGAACGCAGTGTTCTTTTTCTTCTTCCTTCACAAAGCCATTGTAATATTTCTGCTCACCAAAATATTTTACAATCTCTTTCTCTACATCAATTATTACATTGGTCAGGTGTCGTTGTTCTGCCGTTTTTGTGATAAAATTTTGCAGCGGCGGGTGCGTTTGCCTCGCTTTTTCCGGCGTGATTATAAGCTTGTTTATTTTGTCTGTACGAAAGTTACGGTAATCGTTTCGCAGCCGGCAAAAAGCAATGAGATACCAGCGCAAACTCTGATAGTAAATACCAACGGGTTCTACCTGTCGTTTTGATGTTTCATTTTTTTCAAGCGAAGTATAACTGATGTCAATAACCGATTTGCCGGCAATGGCTTTTAGGATTTTGGGCAAATGCAGCTCGGTTGGTTTTTCATGCATTAATGCCGGATGTTGAACCACGGCAACGTGGTCATCTATTTCCCCCACAAACTCTTTTTCTGAAAAACGCAATACGGCTTTTATTTTATCCAGAGCCGACGAATAATAAGTCCATAACATTTCGTCGCTCATGCTTTGCATCAGCTTAGCGCCGGTAAGCAGGGCAGAGGCTTCTTCTTCGGTAAACATAACGGGCGGCAGCTTGTAGCCTTCCATCAGCTTATAGCCGGTTCCGGCTTCGCCAATTACAGGCACACCGGCTTCTGCAAGCGCATGAACATCGCGGTACACGGTACGCAGACTGATGTTAAATTTATTGGCTATTTGTTGGGCCGTTATCAATCTTTTTGTTTGCAGTTGAATGATGATGGCAGCCAGACGGTCAATCCGATTCATAATAAAAGATGATGAATAAAGATAGCGTCAGAAAAAAGAAATGAACGTGAACGAAACAACTGCATAAAAAATCCGCAACCTTTTTTAAAAGAATTGCGGAGAATGAATACCGAAATACACGTGTTATTGAGTATTGTTTTGGTTTTAAGAACAGCAAGCCCGCAGAAAACGCAGACTTTCGCAGACAATACAAAAAATCTGCGCCCATCAGCGACATTTGCGGGCTCATTTTCAAAGCCATGTACTATACCTGCTATGGAAGTGTGATTATTGATTCGGTATTTGGTTTGTTGTAACCTTTGTTAACAAATTTGTTACCCGTAGGTTTATCAAAATTAGAGATGTAAAGTTTATTGCCTGCCAGCAATACTTCCGCCGGCTGATCTAACAAACCATCTTGTCCGTTGGTATCGCCGTTTTCCCATAACGTACCTACTTTTCCGTCGGGCGTTACCGTTTTTATGGCGTTGTTCTTTGCATCGCAAATGTATAATTTATCATTGCTTCTGTCTATGATAAAACCATCTACGCTGGCAATCGGGCCCTGCGGCACAAACACTTCTTTGCCTGCAGCCGATCCGTCTTCTTTCAACGTTATTTTATAAACGGTTCCGTCTCCAAACATGCCGGTGTATAAGTTTCCTTTGCTGTCATAATCAATGCCATCAACGCCGTTATCAATTTTATCTTCGCCAATGTGCGTGGAAAATGTATCGAGTATGTATTTGTTGCCGAAGCCGGACTGCAACGCTATTGGCTTGCCCGAAAGCTGCGATAATGTAAAATGAAAAATTGCGCTTTTTGCCGTATCCTGCGGCGTATCCCACTGGCTGTCGGTAATGTATAAATCATTGCCTTTCCACACCATGCCATTGGCAAGACGAAAGCCCGTTACTACCGGAACAACACTTTGCGGTTTGCCATCTTTCATAATAATTTTTAAAAGCCTTGACTTGTAATTTTTATCATACAATTCAAACTGATTGTCGTTTACATATACATTGCCATCCGGTCCGAAAGCAAGATCCATCGGGCATACATGCTTTGTATCGGGCTGCACCGGCAGATCGCTAAAAAACTCAAGCGTGTTTCCATTGATGCGATAGATATGAGATTTATAAGATGGATCGTTATGATTGGGCATAGACAGTAAAACCATATCGCCGTCTTTATTAATTGCAAGTCCATCCGGTGTGTTGCATGAATCAGGCAGGTTCAACAGCAAGGCGGGCTTAAACATCGAATCGTTAACCGAAACACTGTCTTTCAGATGGCTTTTATTGCTTTCGTTGTTTGCGCCGCCATTGTTGAACGACATTAAAAAACACAAAAATGCCGCAAGCGGCAAAAACATCACATTCTTCATAGATAATTTTACAGGTTGCTAAATCAAACCATGTGCCTGTAAAAATTAATTTCCGTTTACAAATCTTTTACTTTCTATTTCGTTCTGAACATCAGCAGGTAAGGCGGACAAAAGATTGCAACCGCATTTTTTTTCTATTTCATCAATGGTAGTGGTGTAAGTCATCCAGTTGGACGATATGCTGTTATCGTTAGGCGTATCAATGGCAATGACCGTTGTTTTAGTGTTTACTCTTTGCAGGTCGTTATTGCCTTCCGCTAATATGACAGCCACTTTCCAGATGCGCGACGGTACTCTTATTTTGCCGTTGCCAATGGTTGTTTTATAGCCTTTGCTGCCTGTGCCGCCGGCACCATAGCAACCCATAACGATGTACGCTTCATTTCCCTTCTTTACTTTATCGCGGCAATAGCTTTCCAGGTGTTCCCAGGTTTGCTCATTGTTTCGCGGTGCCTGCGGTAAAATATTGTCCATAAAAAAAGTAGCAGAGTTCGCTTCCTGCGATGCCGTGCGGTCGCCCGAAGGACAATTATGTCCTTTGTCAAAACCCGAATTTTTATAATCGTCAGCAGTCACCGCGTACCATCTGCCGGGAAGATTGTTGTCCTTTCTGAAATCATCCCTGCGTTTTACATTTCCCAGATCCGAAGCGCCAATGTGCCAGCTAACCCAGTTGGGTGTTGCATTAGTGCTGTTGTAGCTTTCCATGTAATAAATGTGATCTATCAGATAATTATCAGGATCGCCGACGCTGTGCATTGCGTTAGTAGGATTGCCTAACAACATATTGTTGTTGTCCGTTGCCGAAATTTTGTTATCAGGAAGCGGTGTTCTTGTTGTTTTGGTACGGCAAACGGTTATGAAAAACAGGATAATCAGAATGGACAAAATAACAAGCAGCAGTGAATTGTCTTTTTTCATAACAGCAGGCGTTAAAATAAACAAACAAAGCTATAAAAAAAGCGAAACGAGCCATAAAATCAACACTGATAAAAGTGTTGCTGATATTGCTTATGATTAGAAAATTTAAAATTTACCAAACTCACTTACCACAATGGTTTCGACTGGTAATAATCTAAAATTTTACTGCGTAAAATATAATCGTACTGCGCCGAAATCAGATTGATGCGCGCGCGGTCGAGATTGTTTTTAACCACCAGAAAATCAACCGATGTAAATGCGCCGGCTTCAAATTTTATTTGCGCTGCGCGAAACGATTCGGAAAAATCTTCTGCCTGCCGGCTAAGCGTTTGATAACGCTCAAAGGCAGATTTATTATTTACGTAAGCCTGCTCTACAGATTGTTTCAATTGTGTTTTGGTAGTTTTTTCAATAAACGATGTCTCATCGGCATTTATCTGCGCCTGTTTTATGCGGCTGCGTGTTTGCAAACCGTTTAATAAAGGAATGGTTACGCCGATGTTTACATACGAATTGAAATTGTTTTTCCATTGATCGCCGTAGGAAATTTTGGAAGATGAAAAAACAGGATTCGGAGAATAAACCGGAATTTTCTGATTGTTAACTACCACATAATTATCGCCTGCCACATCGCTTGCTGAAATGAATTGCTGAATGGTGCCGGTGCTTGAATAATTGGTTCCCAAACCACCGTTGATGCTAAGCCGCGGATACAATAAGCCCTTTGCCGCTTTTACATTTTTTAATGCGCTTGTATGATGCAGTTCGGCCGCTTTTACTATGGCTAAGTTTTTTTCGGCCGAGTTGTATATGTTTGTTACCGTTGCGTCGTAAGCAACGGGTGTTGTATTGTTACCGATCCGCTCCAGCACAATGTCTTCGCGGTATGGCACATTCATCAGTTGCGCAAGACTAACCTTTGCCGTTTCCAGCGCATTTTTTGTTGAAATAATGTTCAGTTCATCAGTAGCCAATTGTCCTTTTAAATCGTAGTATTCCGATGGTGCAACGGCGCCTTCTTTATTTAAAATATCCAGTCTTTCTACCTGTTTTCTGCTTACGTCTGCCTGCTGCTGCGCCAGCGTTAGCTGATCCTGATTGCTTAATACGGAAAGATAGGCGAGCATCACATTTATGGTTACCAAATCGCGCTGCTGTCCGGCATCCATTTTACCCGCTTCCCAGTTTAATTTATACTGCTGAATGCTGTTTTCAATGCTCATTCCGTTGAATAAGGTAAGCGAGCCATCAAGACTGTAATTGGCAAAATTTACGCTTTGATTGATGTAAGTATTGGTATAAGGATTTATGTTTCGACCCTGGTTTCTGCCGTGATAAATGGCGCCGTTTACAAACGGTAAAAGTTGCCCTTTGGCAAGCTCCAAATCGGTTTTATTGCTTTGCGCGGCATAATCGCTTCGTTTTACATCTACGTTGTTGGTAATTGCGGTTATAATGCAATCTTTCAGTGTTAATGTAGCGGTTGATGTTGTTGAATCCTGCGCATGGCATTGCCATGATGCAAACCCAAAAATCAGCGCCGTCAAAAAAAATAATTTCATATCCTGTCTGTTTGAATGATGTAGGTATGTCGCTGTTACAATGATGTTTTATCAGCCGTTTCAATCTTTTCAATTCTGCCGTCCATCAGGTGAATGATGCGGCTGCCATACGCCGCATTTTTTTCGCTGTGCGTTACCTGTATGATGGTTACGCCATCTTCCTCATTCAGCTTTTTAAACAGCTGCATAATTTCTTCGCCCTGTTTTGAATTGAGATTGCCGGTAGGCTCATCTGCCAGTATTAGTTTGGGGTTTGCCACCAACGCTCTTGCAATGCCAACCAACTGTTGCTGACCGCCTGATAGTTGCGTGGGAAACAAATCTTTTTTGCCTACAATATTAAACCGGTCGAGTATGTCTGATACAATGGCTTTCCGTTCCGATGATTTGTGATTCTGATAAATAAGCGGCGTTTCTATATTTTCATAAACGGTTAATTCATCTATTAAATGATAGGCCTGAAACACAAAGCCGATATGAGATTTGTAAAGCTGCGAACGTTGTTTTTCTTTTAGTGAAAATACATTCTGATCCTGAAAAATATAATTGCCTTCCGATGGCTCGTCAAGCATTCCGATTACATTTAACAAGCTCGATTTTCCTGAGCCGGACGGTCCCATAACCGAAATAAATTCGCCTTCTGCGATGGCGAGGTTTATATCTTTTAAAATGAATGTGCGGTTGCCGCCAACGGTGATCCATTTTGATAAGTGCTGAATATCTATTAGTGCCATGATCTGCCGGATTATTTGGTTGCTGCAAGTTAACCAACGCCTGTGCCAATGTCTGAAAAGCAGAATGGCGTTGTGTTTCAGCCTTTTTAATATTAGCGTCTGTACGAAATCGAACACTTATTGTACGATATTGAAGAAAGACTTTCAATAATAAAACGCATTTTCAGCTTACATAGCGATTGTATTTTTCAGGTAATGAAGCGATGAAATAATGCGGCGATTGTTGTGATGAATACAACATGAAATTTTTATCGTCAGCGTAATTTTTATTCTGTTTATTCATTCTTCAATCTCACAACCGAAATAATTTCACCTTTCATTTTTTTTATGAAATACAGATTTTTATTTTCCAGATAATCCGGCAGTTGCGATTGAACATTCAGCTTAACAGGTTGTATGTAAAAATGATTGCTCCAGCGATAGGATGAATCGGAAAGATGCCCGATGAATTCATTTTTGTAATCAGTAATCAAATGAGTATAATGATACATGGCTTCAAAACCTTTGTAAACAAGATCGCTTGGCCGGGCAAAGAATTTATCCCGGTATTCCGCAGTAAGCGTTTCTACTGCGGTATCGGTAGCCGTGTAATTAAATGGTGTGGAATATACAATTTCTATATTGTCATAATCCTGGTTATAAAGTTTTCTGATGCCATCCCAGTTGGGCATTCCGATAACGGTTGTTTTATATTGCGGATTTTCGCCCAGCGCATTTATCAGAGAAGTTGCAAAATTACCATTCAGTGTACCGCACACAATTATATTCCGACGGTTGCTGTCTAAATACGGCCTGATGTCAGTAAACAAAACATCGTTATTCAGTGCCAGCACTTTGTAAGGAAAATGATTTTTTATAATGGTATCGTTAGCTTTAAAATCGGCAACGATTTTGTTTTCAAGCGTTCCGCGTTTTGTAATAAATAAAGGTTTGGCGGTGGAATAATTTTGCTGAACAAACTGATAAACGCCGTCAACATGCGTTTTTAATGTTGAATTAAGCAGAATAAAATACGGATTGGCGACAAGCCCGGCATCGTTTGGATAAGTAACCGAAATGACGGGAATATTATTGGCGAATGAAAATTCGGATACAACTTTTTGCTCTGCGGGGCTGCTGAAAGAAGCTACGATAAGAGAGAAATTAAGAAACTTCATTCCCTGCAGAATGCCTTGTATATCTGTGTTCTTTTTTTTGGTATCGTAAACCCATACCTCTGCGTTAATGTGTTCTTTGGTTAACGAATCAACGGCAAGCATAACACCGTTATAAAAATCAAGCCCGGTAAGAATGTATTGCGGCATGTTGTTATTGCCAAGCTGATATGTGTAATCGGAAAACGCAGAATCAAGATACAACGGGCAAAGCACGGCTACTTTTGTTTGCGGTATCATGGGCGCCTGCGCAAAAAGTTTTGAGAAAAAGAGAATGGCAAAACAAAAAATAATAATACGCGGCTTACATTGTTTCATTGGTAATTCTCTTTAAAAAAATCCGGCTTTTATAAACCGTTTGTAATAATTTTTATTCCCATTCGATGGTTGCCGGCGGCTTGCTGCTAATGTCGTAAACCACACGGTTAATGCCTTTTACATTGTTGATAATGGCATTCGATACATCGGCCAAAAACTCATAGGGCAGATGCGCCCAGTCTGCCGTCATGCCATCAACCGACGATACGGCGCGCAATGCAATGGTGTGCTCATAGGTTCGCTCATCACCCATTACGCCAACGCTTTTTACCGGTAACAAAATGGCGCCCGCCTGCCACACGCTGTCGTATAAATTGTAAGATTTTAAGGCGTTGATATAAATGTCGTCCGCATCCTGCAACAGCCTAACTTTTTCCACCGTTATTTCTCCCAAAATCCGGATTGCCAGACCCGGACCTGGAAACGGATGGCGTCGTATCATGTCCAACGGAATGTCCAGTTCCAGACCAACTTTTCTAACCTCGTCTTTAAACAAAGACCGAAGCGGCTCAACCAGGTTTAAGTGCATTTTTTCCGGCAAGCCGCCAACGTTGTGATGCGACTTAATGGTAACCGATGGTCCGTGAACGCTTACACTTTCTATCACATCGGGATAGATGGTTCCCTGCCCCAGAAAGCGCGCTTCCGGTATTTTGGAAGCTTCCTGCTGAAAGACGTCAATAAATAGTTTTCCGATTGTTTTACGCTTCAGTTCAGGATCAGTTTTTCCGGCAAGCTCCTCATAAAATAATTGCCTGGCATCAATACCTGTAATATTTAAACCCAATTGCCGGTATGTTGCCAGAACCTGTTCAAACTCGTGCTTGCGAAGTACGCCGTTATCTACAAAAATACCATGCAGCCTTTCGCCGATGGCACGGCTGATCAGCGTTGCCGCTACTGTACTGTCTACGCCGCCGCTCAATGCCATAATTACGTGCGCATCGCCGATTTGCTGCTGCAGTTGTGTAATGGTTTCGTGAACAAACGAAGCCGGCGTCCAGTCTTGTTTGCAATGACAAACATTTACCAGAAAATTCTTTAGTATTTGTTTTCCTTCGGTTGAATGATATACTTCGGGGTGAAATTGCAGACCGTAAACAAGTCTTGTATCGTGAGTCTGATATCGGAATGCTGCCACCGGAATGCTGTCTGTTATCGCCGTAATCTCAAAACCGTCAGGCAACTCAACAATCGAGTCGCTGTGGCTCATCCATATCTGGCTCAGGTCGGTAACATTTTGAAACAAATCATCCGGCTGCTGAATGCGAAGTTTAGCGCGTCCGTATTCCCGCTTGTTCGATTTATTTACCAATCCGCCAAACAATTTTGCCGTAAGCTGCGCGCCATAACACAAACCCAGTACGGGCAAGTCTTTCGCAATGGCGGCAACATCAACAACCGGCGCATTTTCGTCGTTTACGCTAAACGGAGAACCGCTGAGAATAATGCCTTTTAACAACGGATCAACAGGAATTGGTTTCAGATACGGAATAATTTCGCAATACACGTTTGCTTCGCGCACGGCGCGGGCAATCAGTTGCGTATATTGACTTCCGAAATCGAGGATAATAATTTTTTCGGTCATTTGCCGCGAAGGTAAAATTGTTAGACTAAGAAACAAGAGTCAAGATTCGGGCGATAACAAACAAGATTAAAGCGAAAAAAGAAATAAAAACACCGGTTTCAAAAATAAAATCAGAATTAACAACCTGTGATTTTGCAGCGCCTTGTTTTATGACTTCTGTGCATTGCGGCATATAAATTAAATTTTGCTTCCCAAACTTTATTTTGTCTGTTATTTATGTGTTTCTTCTCCCACAAACCTTAACGCTTCTTTATCAGCCAAAAGCCTGCGCTAAAAATTACATTTGCGGATGTATGAAATATACATTTTCCCTTTTGCTTTGCCTGCTTTGTGTTTCAATCCTTCATGCCCAATCAATCACAGGTGTATGGCAGGGGTATTTTTATTCGGGTTTTGGCATTTTTCGTCAGCAATACAAATATGAAGTTCAGTTTAATCAATTAAAAAATAAAGGGTTGCAGGGTGTAACCTATTCGTATAACACCACTTCATTTTACGGCAAAGCAGGTTTGAAAGGCATTTATCAAAATGCGGCAAACACGGTGATTATGAAAGAGGACACTTTGCTGGAAGTGCGTGGCAGCGGCGGGCAAACCTGCCTGATGACATGCTATCTCGATTACAGCAGGGAAGGAAAAACGGAAATTTTACAGGGAAATTTTACAAGCGTTGTCATGGGCGCCGGCACAGACTGCGGAAGCGGAACCGTTTATCTGGAACGGGTAGAAAATTCTGATTTTGTGAAAGAAGATTTTTTATTACATAAACCATCGAAACCCGTTGTTCCTGCCAGGCCAAAACCAGCGCCGCCGGTTATAAGGTATGTGCCGAAGAAAAAAGATACGGTAACAATAAACAAAAAAACTGACAGCACCTTGCTGCCATCCTTACCGGACACCATTGTGAAAAAAGTGCCGATGCCCGTTCCGCCAGCCTTAAAAGAAAGAAAAAACGATCTTGTCAGAACCATCGTTACCAATTCACCCGACATTAAAGTTGATTTGTATGACAATGGCGAAATTGACGGCGATACCATTACGGTGTATCATAACAATCAGGTGGTGGCTTATCAAAAAGGACTAAGCGCAACGGCGCTTACGTTTTATGTAAAAGCGTCGGAGCAGGATAACTTACACGAGTTTGTGATGTATGCCAACAATTTGGGAAAAATACCGCCCAACACAGCCCTGATGGTAATAACAACCGGCGGTAAGCGTTATGAGCTTTCTGTAACTTCCACCAAAGAAAAAAACGCGAAGGTGGTAATCGAATATCAGCCCGAATAACATGGCTGCTGTTAATGAAGCCTTACGCCCAATTGCAGCGTGGTATCTCCGTTTGGTGCTTTGTAATTGCCTTCGAGAAAGAGCGTATAGTTGCCTGCAACCGTTAGGGTTTTTCCGGTAAATTTTGCAAGCGTGTCTATGCTTCCGCTTTTAATTACAAAAAAATTATACGTTCCTCTTTTTGCACCGGTAAATGTATTGATGGAATCTGTGGTAATCTGATCCTGAAAGCTGCGGTTTTTCCATATCGTTTTGTGGTTGCTGCTATCGGAATACGAGTAGATATCTACCGGCGGCGCATCGGGCGAAAAATTAAAAAAACGCAAGGAAACAGAATCGGTTGCCGGATTTAATTTGTCTGTTATAAAAGCCGGTTTTATCCGTTTAAAAGAATCTGTCAGAAATATGGAATAATAACTTCCTGCGCTTATCATAATGCTTGTGTCTATGGTAACTTCCTGGGAACCGGTTTGCAATCTGACGGTCGTACTGCCCGGCGTAACCGCGCTGTATAAGGTATAGCTGCCGAAAGGAACACCCGTTGCTACATTATTGCCATTTAAAAAAACATTGAAGCCCGGCGCATCCGGCGATAAGGTATAAACGCTTATGAAGCCAGAAGGCTGATTGTCTATACCGCTCGATTTATCTAACGAGCATCCGCACGAAAAACAAAGAAAAACAAAGAAAAAAAATCTGATAAATCCCTTCATCATAACATTACGGTTGTTATAAACTTTTGGCTGTTTTTATACGATAATTGTCAAAGTTCAGGAAAGAATTTGTTTAACCAAAGAATCAATAAATCTGTCATCTTTACACAAGATGATGTATGGCGATACAACGTTGCCTGCACTTAAATATTATCTGTTATGCCGCACGAAGCCATTTCAGCGTTTGATATTTTTAAAATCGGTATTGGTCCTTCCAGTTCGCATACATTGGGTCCCTGGCGCGCCGCCGCCATGTTTACCGAAAGTATAAAAATAAGATTTGATATACAACGGTTGCAATCGCTGAAAGTATTACTGTATGGCTCTCTGGCTAAAACCGGCAAAGGACATGGAACCGATATTGCCGTGCAAATGGGTTTATTGAATGAAGATCCGGTTACAACAGATATAAGTCTTCTTTTTACCAAAATAAAAACGATAGCAGACCAAAAGAAAATGATGGCTGCAGGCGAAGTGATCATCCCTTTCTCACCCAAAGAAGACATCGTTTTTTTTATGAATGACGTGTTGCCTTTTCATCCCAACGGGCTTACTTTTTTGGCTTCTTTTGCTACCGGTGAAAACATCAGCGAAACGTACTATTCGGTAGGCGGAGGTTTTGTGGTGAAGGAAGGCGGCAATACCAAAACCAATAAAACGCCGTTTGAACTTCCTTTTCCCGTAACCACGGCTTCCGATCTATTGTTCTGGTGCATGAAAACCGGTTTATCCATAGCAGACATCGTGATGGAAAATGAAAATGCCTGGCGTTCTGAAACCGAAACCCGGCAAGGTTTACTTGTGATATGGGACATTATGAAACAGGCAATCTTTCGCGGCTGTCATACCAAAGGTGAATTGCCCGGCGGTTTGCGTGTTCGCCGCCGCGCTTATGATTTGAATGCCAGATTAATAAAAGGAAAAAAATATGGTAACATAGCTGAATGGATGAACGCCATACAGGAAACGTCAACCGATTTTCAGTCGGTACTCGACTGGATTAGCTGTTTCGCTCTTGCGGTTAATGAAGAAAACGCATCGTTTGGCAGGGTAGTAACCGCGCCAACCAATGGGGCAGCGGGCGTTATACCGGCCGTACTTATGTATTATGTTCTTTTTTGCAACGGCGGCAGCGATGAACAGATCATTCGCTTTTTGCTAACGGCTTCTGAGATAGGCAGTATTTTTAAAAAAGGTGCTACCATTTCGGCTGCCATGGGCGGCTGTCAGGCAGAAATCGGGGTATCTTCTGCCATGGCGGCGGCGGCATTAACCGAAAGCCTGGGCGGCACACAACGTCAGGCATTGATGGCGGCAGAAATTGCAATGGAACATCATCTCGGCATGACCTGCGACCCTGTGGCAGGTTTGGTTCAGGTTCCTTGCATCGAAAGAAATACGATGGGCGCCATAAAAGCTATCACCGCTTCGCAATTAGCTTTGCAAGGCATGCCCGATTATGCCAAAGTTTCGCTCGACGCGGTTGTGAATACCATGTGGGCAACGGCAATAGATATGAATGCAAAATATAAAGAAACGGCAGAAGGCGGTCTTGCCATTCACCTGCCTTTGGGTATGAAGGAATGCTGATAAACCGGCAAACTTTCGCAATCATTCATTCAATCTTCAAATGAGCCGCCATTTTTAGCATCTTCGCGGCTAATCAATCTTATTTTGCAGAACCAAAAATGAAAGTATCCGGTAAACCAAAACGCTTACGTCCGTTACAACTCATCGCCGTTATTTTTCTTACCGTTTCCGGCGGACCTTACGGGTTGGAAACATTGCTGGTGTATGCCGATAAACATGCCGCTTTGCTTCTCTTGCTCATAACGCCTTTGCTCTGGGATATTCCGGCCATTCTTACGGTTCTGGAACTGAATAGCATGATGCCGGTAGAAGGCGGCTATTATCAATGGGTAAAGCGCGGTCTTGGTTTGCGATGGGCTTTTTATGAAGGCTGGTGGACGTGGCTTTACACCTTTGCCGATCTTGCCATTTATCCCGTTTTATTTACCGAATACCTGCTGTTCTTTTTTCCGCAGGCAGCGGCTTATAAAATTCCGGTTTGTCTGCTTGTTATCTGGGCCAGCGCCATCCTCAATATCATTGGCATCGTGCCGGTTGGAAAAGTGGCAACTATTCTGAGCGCGGTGGTAATTGTTCCTTTTTTAATTATGATCGGCGTTGCATTTACGTCTCCGCATTTTTCTTTTACTTTAGAAAAACCGTCTTTGGCAGGCATGAGCTTTTCTGACATTGGTATTTCATTATATGCAATTATCTGGAATTTTATCGGGTGGGATAATGCCACTACCTATGCGGGCGAAGTAGAAAAGCCGGTTCGTTCTTATATTCTTACCAATATCGTCGTTTTCATTTGCGTTATTCTCATCTATTCTCTTACCGTTTTTACCGTGCAGCAACTGCCGGTTAGTTCCAAAATATTGCAGCAGCAGGGCTTTCCGGCAGCGGGAACCATTTTGGGCGGTTACTGGTTAGGTGCCTTGCTTTCTGTTGGCGGACTGGCAAGTGCGCTGGGTTTATTTTCGTCCGTTTTGCTTTCTGTTTCCCGTGTGCCCAAGGTAATGGCAGACGATAAATTATTACCCGCAAAGCTCGACTCGCTTCATCCCAAATTTAAAACGCCGTATATTTCCATTATAATTTGTGCCGCAGTGGTAAGCCTGATGATTGTTTGGTCGCTCGAAGATTTATTAATTATTGATGTAATGGTGTATGGCGCCGGCTTGTTTGTCGAATTTATAACGTTGATTGCTTTGCGAAAAAAAGAACCTTATGCGCACCGCCCCTTCAGAATACCTGTAAACCGGTTTGGGCTATCGGTAATGATAATCGTTCCTTTTGTTATTTATGGCATTGCGGTTAGCGGCGCATTGTCGGGCGAAGAAAACGCAACGACACTAAAACCGGTTTTATTTGCCCTGGCAGCTTTGTTCTCTGCAGAAATTGCCTGGCAAATCATTCGTCTGAAACAGAAATATAAAGCGCAAAGGGTATGAAATTTTCAAAACTGCTTGCCCAGAGTCTCTTGTGGCGCGGATTGTATTTTATAACCTTATTTTTTGTAAATCTATTGCTTTCCCGGCAGTTGCAGGCATCCGGAAGCGGTGTTGTTTTTTATATTTCCAATACATTTTCTTTTGTTCAGCTTGTGGCGGGTTTGTGCCTGGAAACGGGTATTACTTTTTTTGTGGCAGGCAGAAAAATATCAGCCAATACGCTGTTGTGGCTTTGTCTGCTGTGGACTTGTTTTGTCATTGTAATGCAACTTGTTTTTTTTCAGTTCTTTTCGTTTTCAGGCGAACAATTTTCTTTTCGGCAAATGCCGCAATATGCGTTTTGTTTTATAACGGGATTGCTGCTTGCCACGTATGGCGCCAATTTATTTTATGCACATGGAAATTTCTTTACACCGAACGTTATTTTATCTGTTTTCAACCTGTTGTTTATCGGTTTGCTGGTGTTAAAAAATAATTTCTTATTGCAAGTTGATAAGGAAACCATTGTTACCATATATTTTCTAATGTTTTTGATGCAGGGCGCTTTTATTTTTCTGGCCTGCATCGTTGCAAACAAAAGCTGGAACGAGCTTGCCCTGCCGCATCTTACTGATATAAAAAAGTTTGTTCGTTATTCGCTAACGGTGCTGCTGTTTAATATCTTGTTATTTCTGGTTTACCGGGTAGATTATTATTTTGTACGGTTTAGCCCGGTTTGTTCAGCCGGCGATCTGGGCAATTATATTCAGGCATCCAAACTGGGTCAAATGCTTTTGGTGATGCCGCAGATTATTGGCAGCGCGGTATATCCGCAGGCGGCTTCCGGCAGCGATATGCAATCGCTGAGCCGCATCATGTTAACGATGATGAAATTACTGGCAATCATTTTTTTGCTTTTTTTTGTCATTGTTTTAACAACAGGAAAATGGCTGTTCCCGCTTTTATTTGGTAGCACATTTCAGCAGGTGCAGGCTCCTTTGCTGCTGCTTTTGCCGGGCATTTATGGACTGGCCGTTATTTCATTCCTGTCAAATTTTTTTTCGGGTAAAGGCAATGTGCTGATAAGCGTTCGCGCTGCGTTGCTTGCTTTGCTTGTGGTTGTGGCAGGCGATTTTTTGTTTGTTTCTAAATACGGAATTATTGCTGCCGCTCTTGTTAGCTCGTCGGGTTACCTGGTAATGTTTAGCCCCTATCTCGTTCGTTTTGCCAGAGAATCATCACTTTCTTTCAAAGATTTTTTTCGGATTGGTAAACATGATTTTTTATTGGTGAAAGAATTGCTTGGCAGGTAAAATTTTTTTACCTGTTGCAACAAGTTTTGCAAACTGAAATGAAAATGATTTTTAGGTAGAATGAGGTTACTTATCTTTCTGAAAAAAGATTTCTTATTCATTAGTTATGTTTTATTTATCAATCAATTCTTAAAATGCGGATGCTGAGATTCACTTTCAACAGTTTCCGTTATGTTTGCCCGTCTTAAAAAAATCTGCTATTTACCATGAACTTTAAACGGGTCAATAACATTACGGGCTGGGTTGTATGCCTGGTAGCCTGTACGGTATATATTTTAACTGCTGAAGCTGGCGGCAGCCTTTGGGATTGCGGCGAGTTTGTAAGCAGTTGTTTTAAAGTTCAGATTCCGCATCCGCCGGGCGCACCGCTTTTTGTTTTGTTAGGCCGCTTTTTTATTGTGCTTTTTGGCGATAACCCAATGACGGCCGCCAAAGCGGTTAATGTTATGAGCGCGCTGGCAAGCGGCTTTACCATTTTATTTTTGTTTTGGAGCACTACGCATTTTGCGCGCCGCATAGTACAGAAAAGCGACGAAGCTGTTTTTTCTGCCGGTCAGCTATTCGGTATCATGGGCGCAGGCATTGTTGGCGCTTTGGCTTATACTTTTTCCGATTCGTTTTGGTACAGTGCGGTGGAAGGCGAAGTATATGCACTGTCGTCTCTGTTTACCGCGCTTGTTTTTTGGGCAATATTAAAATGGGAACATGAAGCCGATAATCCCGGCGCCGACCGGTGGATTGTATTTATCTTTTTTATGATGGGCTTATCCATCGGTGTGCATCTGTTGGGTTTGCTAACCATTCCGGCCATTGTAATGGTATACTATTTCCGCAAAAGACCCATGTTTAATTACGCGGTTATTCGTAAATATTTTATCAGGGTTCTTATTATCGGTGGCGTGCTTGCCTTTGTTGCTGCGTGGCTTGCGGGAAGAGCGGAAAATAATTTATTGAACGATTATGCCGCTACGCTTCAGCAGCGATATGGCGATGATATAAACCTGAACGACTCAACCGTTCAGGGACTGATGATACTTGGAACGCTGGCGGCCGTTGGCATACTTTACCTGATTGAAAAAATTAATAACGACAAGAAAGAATACTATGGCGGCGCCTATATTTTCTTTGTGATAGGTTGCGTTATTACCGGTGTTGTTCAGGTTGGCGTTATACAATTTTCGATAAAAGCGGCTGGTTATTTCGATATTTTCTTTACCAATAACGCAGGGCTTCCTTTTTTCTACGGCTTTACCATTTTCTTTCTGTTGGTAGCGGCGGGCATTTGGTTTGGGTTGCGCCTGGCGTCTAAAAAAAGCTGGGGCTATCTGCGTCTTGGATTATGGTGTCTTACGTTTATGTTTCTCGGCTACAGCACTTACATTACTACCATGATACGCAGCAATGCCGACCCTGCGGTAGATATGTTTAACGTTGATAATCCAATGAGTCTGGTTGGTTATTTAGGGCGCGAGCAGTATGGCGATTTTCCGATTTTATATGGTCAGAAATTTACGGCCGATATTGTTCAGTATCTCGAAACGTCTGCCAAATATCAAAAAAGCACGGTTGACGGAAAAGACAAATACATTGAAACCGGCAAAGACGGTCATTATGTGTATTTGCCCAAAGATAAAATGGCGTTTCCCCGCATGTGGGATGCCAGCAACGATCAAAACCACGCTGATTATTACGCCTTGTTTGCCAACATTGCCAAAATGAAAGACGGTACGTATGAACGTGCGCCGAACTGGGGCGATAATATAAAATTTTATATCGCTTATCAGAACTATTTTATGTATCTGCGTTATTTTCTCTGGAATTTTGCCGGTAAGCAGGACGATTTGGAAGGATTGTTTCTGGGTAATAAAAGAGACGGTAACTGGATAACGGGTATCTCCCTGATAGATAATATGATTTATGGCGATCAAAGCAAATTGCCTGACAGCCTGAAAAATAACAAGGCGCACAACACGCTGTTTGCACTGCCGCTGATTTTGGGTTTAATCGGATTATTTTATCATTTCAAACGGCGCGGCGACGATGCTTTTATAACCTTACTGCTTTTCTTTTTTACCGGTTTTGCCATTGTTATTTACCTGAACCAGGCTGGTTTTCAGCCGCGCGAGCGTGATTATGCCTACGTTGGCTCTTTTTACGCCTTCGCTATCTGGATTGGTTTAGGTGTGCTTCAGGTGCAGGAATGGCTGAGCAAAAAGGCTTCACAAAATACGGCTGCTATTGTTGCTACCGTTGTTTGCCTGCTGGCGGTGCCTGTTGTAATGGCGCAGCAGGAGTGGAACGATCACGACAGAAGCCGCAAGCAAATAGCCCGCGATGTGGCGAAAGATTACCTGGTTAGCTGCGCGCCCAATGCCATTTTATTTACGTTTGGCGATAATGATACTTACCCGCTTTGGTATGCGCAGGAGGTTGAAGGCATACGCACCGATATCCGGGTTATCAATACAAGTTTATTAGGCATTGACTGGTATATCAATCAGCTTCGTTACAAGGTAAATCAGAGCGAGCCGATAGATATAATCCTATCGGCTTCCCAAATCGAAGGCAGAAACCGCGATATTTCCGTTTATCGCGCCGCGCCGGGTTATCCCGACAATCAGTATTATAATTTGTACGACATGATGAAGAATTATGTTGGCAATGATGCAAATAAAGACGACCGGGGTTATACATTGTACCCCGCCAAAAAAGTGTCTGTACCAGTAAATACGAACGAGGTAAGAGCCAATGGCACGGTAAATAAAGATGACAGCGTGGTAACCGCCGTTAATTTTGAAATACCCAAAAATGCTTTGTATAAAGGCGATCTTGCCATGCTGAATATTATAGCAGCCAATAAATGGCAGCGTCCTGTTTATTTTACCATGCCGTATGGCGAGCTTGGTTTTGGCAGTTATCTGCGCCGGGATGGTTTAAGCTATCGGTTGGTGCCGGTAGAAAATTCCAATGTGAACACAGACTGGATGTTTGACAAGGTGATGAATAAGTTCGGGTTTGGCAACGCCAACATTTTCAATGTTTATTATGACGAAGAAAACCGCAGGCATCTGAACATCATTCGTCGGGCAGATGCGGAACTGGCGCTGGATTTGGCATTTAAAAACAGGAAAGAAGACGCGCGTAAAGTGCTTGATAAAACGGATAACATGATGCTGCAAAGCAATTTTCCGTATGGCATGGTATCGCGCAACAATGAGCAAAACCGGATTTCGCTGATGTTTTTAGAAGCATGTTATCGGGCGGAAGATAAAGCGCTGGCGGCGAAAGTTTCAAAAAGTATAAAGACAGATTTGCAGCAGCAGGTAAAATATTACAATAGCCTTACCGGAACGGATGCCGAAAATATGGCTTATGACCTGCAGCAAGCGCAAAACTTATTGCAAACGATGGATCAGATGCAAAAGATGTATGATGGTAAAATGCCGGCTGTGCCCGAAAACGGTACTATCGGCGGAGATTCATCGGGTTTAATGACCGATCCCGGAGATGCGGGACAATAGTCAACAGGTTTCTTACCATTTTAAAAAGCCCGGTTTTCCGGGCTTTCTTTTTTTATTGAATAAGATCATTTAGAATAAGGAAATTTGTCTGAATCATGTCATCGAAATGAAGTTTCAGCTTAGCTTTTAATATCACGCTATCGTGTATCTTCAATATCCAACCGGTATAGCAGATGACGCACAAAAAAAATCCCACTCAAATTAAGAATGGGATTTTTAAGAACAAGATTATTTTATTTGTATAATTTGTACAAAGTGGAATTTAAATATTTCACTTTTGCTTCTTCTTTATTCAACCGGATTTCTTTTTTTATTTCTGTTACATCAGGCGATGTTTTATTACTCCATACATGCGCCAGGGTAGGCGCTACCACAAGCGAAACAATTGACATCAGCTTAATCAATATGTTCATTGAAGGCCCGGATGTGTCTTTAAAAGGATCGCCAACGGTGTCGCCGGTTATGGAAGCTTTATGCGGCTCAGATTTTTTATAAAACATTTCGCCGTTTATTTCAACGCCTTTTTCAAAGCTCTTTTTTGCATTGTCCCAGGCACCGCCGGCATTGTTTTGAAAAATACCCATCAAAACGCCGCTTACCGTTGCACCGGCAAGAAAGCCACCCAATGCCTCAGGTCCTAATAAAAAACCAATCAAAAGAGGAGCGATAATGGTAATTGCGCCGGGAAGCATCATTTTTTTAATGGAAGCATCGGTAGATATTGCTACGCATTTATCATATTCGGGTTTGCCGGTGCCTTCCATAATACCGGGAATGGTATGAAACTGGCGGCGCACTTCCTGCACCATCGCCATGGCGGCTTCCCCAACGGCGCGTATGGCAAGAGAAGAAAAAATAAAAGGAATCATAGCGCCAACAAAAAGGGAAGAAAGAACACGCGCCTTATAAATATCAATGCCAATCATTTCGTACCCGTTATGATTGATAACGCCAACGTAAGCAGCAAACAAAGCCAGTGCTGTTAAGGCGGCTGAGGCAATGGCAAAACCTTTACCCGTAGCGGCTGTGGTATTTCCGACTGCATCGAGCACATCTGTTTTTTCGCGCACTTCTTTGGGCAATTCACTCATTTCTGCAATGCCGCCCGCATTATCGGCAATGGGCCCGAAAGCATCTATGGCAAGCTGCATGGCGGTGGTAGCCATCATACCGGCTGCGGCTATGGCAACGCCATACAAACCCGCAAATGAATAGGAGCCGTAAATGCCGGCTGCCAGTACAAGAATGGGTAAAAAAGTAGATTCCATACCAACTGCCAGGCCGCCGATAATATTGGTGGCATGACCGGTACCGGACTGGCGTATAATGCTCATAACCGGGCGTTTACCCATGGCGGTATAGTATTCCGTAATCATACTCATCAGCGTTCCTACGGCAAGACCGGTTAAAATGGCACCCAAAACCCCGCCGCGCGTAATGGCGGTAGCGCCTTCAATTAACTGACTCGGATTGTTCTTTATATAATCTCTTTGCAGGTAAACCGGCGTGTCTGGCAGGATATAATAAACCAAAAATGCGCTGGCAATGGCGGTTAAAATAATAGAACCCCAGTTGCCCATGTTTAATGCACGCTGAACCGGAGCGGTGCTAATGCCGGAGCTATCACTGATTTTTACAAAGAAAGTTCCTACAATAGAAAACAATATGCCAACGCCTGCAATAGTCATCGGCAAAAGAATGGGAGCGTAGCCACCGAAATTATCGGTAGAAACGGCTTCCTGCCCAAGCACCATTGTAGCCAGAACCGTTGCCACATACGAACCAAATAAGTCAGCGCCCATACCCGCAACATCGCCAACGTTATCACCAACATTATCCGCTATGGTAGCCGGATTGCGCGGATCATCTTCGGGAATATCTTTCTCTACTTTTCCTACCAGATCGGCGCCCACATCGGCTGCTTTTGTGTAGATGCCGCCGCCTACACGGGCGAATAAAGCAATAGATTCTGCACCAAGTGAAAAGCCGGTAAGCACTTCTATGGTGCGTACCATTTCTTCAGAATTGGCTTCGGCACCGGGAGCAAAAAAATGTTTTAGTACCAAATACAAACTGCCTAAACCCAAAACGGCAAGACCGGCAACACCAATACCCATTACCGAACCGCCGGTAAAAGAAACAGACAAGGCTTTTGATAAACTTGTTTTGGCTGCCTGTGCCGTACGAACATTGGCTTTTGTGGCAACCCGCATCCCGATAAAGCCTGCCAGCGCACTGCTGACGGCGCCAATGATAAACGAAAGGGCGATTGACCAGTGAGAACCTGGATTGCTGAGTGCCATAAGTCCTAACAAAATAGATACTACAATAACAAAGTAGCTGAGAATCTTCCACTCGGAACGTAGAAATGCCATTGCGCCTTCAGCGATATATGTGCTGATCTGTTGCATTTTGCTATCGCCGGCATCCTGCTTTGATACCCAGTTAAATTTGATGAAAGTGTAGATAAGGCCAATTGCACCCATGGCAGGTACAGCATAAAACAGCGAATTTTCCATACGCAAATAATAACAGAAAATAAAAAATTGTTAATGAATCTGACAAATATAGGCGTTAATTAATTTCTGCTAAAATTGGTTTTGGATGCAATCGTTTACCTGAAAAACCCCTACTTTTGTCGAATCGTAGCCGCTCCTTTAGGTTTTGTGTGGCTGGGTTGAAATTTACAAACAATCGTTCGATTATAAAATTCTTTCCATAGGGGTATGGATTGTTTATGAAGGGTACAAAGGGGCTTAGTCTTAGGCCCCTTTATTTTTTTGCAGTTGTAGAAATGCCTTGCCAAAATGCGACACAATATCCATCGGCAGCAAACTTTCAAATGATTGCTCATCCAAACACAAATCAGCAGCCAGTCCATGTATATAAACGGCAGTAACAGCAGCTTCAAACGGTTTGTATTGTTGTGCCAGCAAACCCGTTACAATGCCGGTAAGAATATCGCCCGAGCCGCCGGTTGCCATGCCATTATTTCCCGTGCTGTTGTAATAGTTTCTCTTGCCATCAGTTATTAATGTGAAGGTGCCTTTTAAAACAATTATCACTTTGTGCTTACCCGCCATTTCAATGGCTTTATTCATTCGCTCAAAATCATTATCGCATTCGCCAAACAATCGCTCAAACTCTTTCGGATGCGGCGTTAGCACAGAGTTTTCGGGCAAATCGTTCAGCCAGTCTTTATATTGAGATAAAATATTCAGACCGTCAGCATCAATAACCATTGGCTTTTTATATTGTTGCAATACGGAATGTATGAGTAATGCTGTGGCTTCTTCTTTACCCAAACCCGGTCCTAAGCCAACAACGGTAAAGTGATCTATGTCTTTTTCTTTACCGCGTTCAATAATCATTGCTTCCGGTATGCTGATATGAAGAATAGAAAAGTCGTTTTTAGGTATCGAACAGGTAAGCAATCCAACCCCTGAACGCAAACACGAAGTTGCGCACATAACGGCGGCGCCCATTTTACCCTCGTTGCCCGCTATCAGCAAAGCATGACCATAAGTGCCTTTGTGCGAGAATTTTTGCCGTGGTTTGTAAAAAGAAGCAGCCAATAACTCATCCATAAAAACAAATTTTGTGTTGAGCGATTGTTCGTATTCTTTATCTAATCCGATTGGCAGAATGTGAACATCACCAAAAAACGCTGCATTCTCAGCCATTAAAAAACACAGCTTCATGGTTTGAAATGTAAGCGTTTCGGTTGCTTGTATCATTACATTTCCTTTCGAGCTTTTATCGGTAAACATGCCGGCAGGAACGTCAATCGAAATAATGTTCGCCTGCTGATTGTTAATGTGATTGATTAGCAAGGCGAAATTTCCTTCCGCTTTCCTGTTTAACCCGAACCCCAATAAAGCTTCTATAACAAGGCTGTCATTTTGCAATTGCGGAAACTGCTGCTCTGTTTTAAGAAAGACGATATCGATACCTGTTTTCTGTAAGCGATCTAAATTTTTTACGAAGTCATCACTTTCTTTCTCATCAAAATCAGCAATGTAAACAGTTGGTTCAAAATTTTTTTCTTTCAACTGCCTTGCCATAGCCAATCCATCGCCGCCATTGTTTCCTTTGCCACAAAAAATATGTATTTGTTTTTGTTGCCGATATTGCTTTGCAATCCGGTTGGTGCATTGTTCTGCCGCACGTTCCATCAATTCCAAAGATGAAATCTTTTCCTTTTTTATGGTAAATGCATCCCAATCGCGCATTTGTTTTACATCAGGTATTTTCATAACGATCTGTCATTTGTTTTCAAACAAAAGGAATTGACAAGATTTGTGCTATGTAATTGAAATGAGAAAGGAAAGCTTTACTTAACCGCCGGACTTAAGCTGCGTTTAGCCAGCAAAGTGCTGATAAGTAATAATATGGCGCCCAATAAAAAAGGAGCGCCCGCAAATTGCACCGGAGAGTTTTTATTGGTAAAATAATAAAACAGCGATGTCATCAGCACCGGGCCGACGATGGAAGTTGCGCTCATGAGGCTTGTTAATGCGCCCTGCAGTTCGCCCTGCTCGTTTGGCGGCACACGCCCGGAAATGATAGACTGCAATGCCGGACCGGCTATGCCACCCAAACAGTATGGCACGCAAAAGGCGAACATCATCCACGATTGCGAGGCAAAGGCGAACAAGATCATCCCCAGCGCATATAAACACAGACCTACGTAAACGCTTTTTTCATTACCCAGTTTCGGATTTATAAACCGGATGAGCCAGCCCTGAACAATGGCAATCAAAGCTCCGATTACGCCAAGCGATATGCCGATAAGTTTTTCGGTCCAGTGAAACTGATAGATGGTAAAAAAACTCCAGTTGCTTTGTACAGCATGTGCGGCAATATAAATTAAGGTAAGTGAGGCAATAAGCCCGCTGAGTGAGGAATATCTGGTGAGTAATTTAAATGAGCCAATCGGATTAGCCCGCTTCCAGCTAAAAGGACGGCGGTGCTTTATGTCTAACGATTCGGGCAAAACAAAATAACCGTACAGCCAGTTGATCATGCACAAACCTGCGGCTGCAAAAAAAGGAACGCGCGCACCAAACTGCCCCAGCAGTCCGCCGATAACCGGACCAATGATAAAGCCAAGACCAAATGCGGCGCCGATCATACCGAAGTTTTTTGCCCTGTTTTCTTCATTGCTGATGTCGGCGATGTAAGCCGCCGCCGTTGTAAAACTGGCACCCGTAATGCCTGAAATACATCTGCCGACAAACAGCCAGAATATGGTTGGGGCAACGGAAAGAAATAAATAATCTATGGTGAAGCCGAATAAAGAAAAAAGCAACACGGGA
This sequence comes from Ilyomonas sp., assembly GCA_965219515.1. Classification (GTDB taxonomy): domain Bacteria; phylum Bacteroidota; class Bacteroidia; order Chitinophagales; family Chitinophagaceae; genus Ilyomonas. Next base: position 1,821,774 of record OZ244776.1, on the reverse strand, counting down.
CGTCTGCCATATTTATCGCTCAGGTTGCCCAACACCGGGGCAAACAGCAACTGCATAACGGCGTAGCTCATATTCAGCCAGCCGCCATAGCGCGCCGCGGTGCTTACATCGCCGTGTATCAACTGCTCAATCAGCTTTGGCATCACCGGAATAATAATGCCCCAACCGGTAACATCTATCAGCAACGTGATGAAAATAAAGCCTAAGGCAGCCTGCTTGTTTTGTTTCATAACATCATTCGATAAGTTGACAATTCCTTTTGTTTAAAAGAGCAAAAAATCAGTTCTCGCGTTAGTAAAACCGTGTGTCTGCAAGTATAGTTTGTATTTTCCTATTTTCGCAGCTTCAAAAAAATTACCTGATGGCAAGAAAAAAAGCTGACCCGCAAGTAACAGAAAACCTGAATACAGAAAACATCCCGCCGGTTGAAAAAAAGAAAACCGGAAACAAAAAAGAAAAAACAGAACCGGCAACAACCGTTTCTGAAGATATACAACCGCCTTTGAAAAAGGCAAAAGCCAGGCAAAAAAAGGTTTTGGAAGACGTTGCCCCGGAAGAGCAGCCAACCAAAAAAACGCCAAAAAAAGCGGCAAAAAAAACGAAAGAGATTTCGGAATCCTTACCCGAAACAACCGCAGCAACGGAAACTACAACCGCAGAAGAGGCAAAGCCGGTAAAGAAATCGGCTGCGCGCAAATCTTCAATCAAAAAAGAGATAACAAGGGAACCCGAAGCGATAACAGAACCGGTTACATTTACCGAAGATGCAACAAAAACCATAGAACACATTGAACCGGTAACCGTACCGGAAAAGAAAAACGAATCCGTGGTTCACAAACTATCTGTCGCAGCGGAACATCACAATGTATCTGCTTCCGAACAAACAAACCCGGCCGATACAACAATTACATTTATTGTAAATTATTATACTAACCCCGGGCAGGCTTTGTTTATCACGGCGGCGCATCCTTTATTCGGGAACGGAAATACGGCAGAAGCGGTGCCCATGCAATTTTTGGATTCGCAGCACTGGAAAGCAGATATCACCATCCAAAAAAATGATCTTAATGAAGATATTGTCTATCATTATTTTTTAAAGGAAGAAGATGGCAGTGTGGTATATGATGGCGGCAAAGAAAAAAAATTATCTGCCTCCCTGCTTACCGGTGGTTCCGTTATATTTTTAGATGCCTGGGATTTTGAGGGTTATTACGATAACGCTTTTTTCACCGAGCCGTTTAAGAATGTATTGCTTAACAATGCGTTTTCTTCCGGTGCAAATGAAGACATTACGGCATTCACGCATCTTTTTACAATAAAAGCGCCGCTGCTGGCGCCGGGTCAGGTGGCCTGCTTAACCGGAAGTTCAAAGTCGCTTACAAACTGGAACAGAGACGAACCTTTGTTACTGCACAAAAAAAAGGAAGAAGATTTCTGGCAAATCAAACTGAATTTATCCGATTCCGATTTTCCGGTAAACTATAAATACGGTATTTACGATGTAAATAAGAAAGAAACCATTCAACTAGAGAACGGCGAAAACAGGGTGCTAAGCGAAACTTTTACAAACAATAGCAAAACAATTGTAAATGACGGCTTTATACGAACATCCGACAATACCTGGAAAGGAGCAGGTGTAGCCATTCCGGTATTTAGCCTGCGCACGGAAACCAGTTTTGGCTGCGGTGAATTTACCGATATAAAAAAACTAGCTGACTGGACTAAAACCGTTGGATTAAAGCTGATTCAGATATTGCCGGTAAACGATACCACTGCTACCAAAACCTGGCGCGATTCGTACCCGTATGCCGCCATTTCCGCTTTTGCGCTGCACGCCATGTATCTGAATGCCAATGTAATGACGGCTGATGAAAACAAGCATATAACAGAGAAATACCGCGAAGAAGCGCGGCGTTTAAACCAATTGCCCGAAGTAGATTATGAAGCGGTAAATGATATGAAATGGAAAATCATTCATGAAATTTATCCGATGCAAAAAGAAGCGACATTCAATTCGGCAGATTATAAAAGCTTTTTTGAAAACAATCAGCATTGGCTTGTTCCTTATGCTGCCTTCTGCTGCCTGAGAGACAATTTTAATACGGCGGATTTCAATAAATGGAACGAGTACAAAACATTCGATACCGAAATCATTTCAAAACTATTTCAATCGGATGAGCAGAAAGACCGCGCGGGCATGTATTATTTTGTACAATATCATTTGCATCTGCAGTTGAAAGAGGCAGCCGCTTATGCGCATGAAAACGGCATAGTAATAAAAGGCGATATTCCCATTGGCATTTCCTGCAACAGTGCCGATGCCTGGCAGCAGCCGCAATTATTTAATATGGATATGCAGGCCGGCGCGCCGCCGGACTCCTTTGCCGTAAAAGGACAAAACTGGGGTTTCCCCACTTACAACTGGAAAAAAATGAGAGAAGACGGTTTTGCCTGGTGGAAGCAACGTTTTTCTCAGATGAGCAACTATTTCGATGCATTCCGTATAGATCATATTCTTGGCTTTTTCCGCATCTGGAGCATACCCACAGATTCTGTGGAAGGAATTATGGGTCATTTTGTTCCTGCATTGCCGGTTCAGATCAATGAATTTTATCAGTGGAATACATACTTTGATTACAAAAGATATTGCAAGCCGTTTATTAACGACCAGATATTAAATGATTTGTTTGGCGACCAGCAATGGTATGTAAAAGACACATTTTTGGTTGCAGATAAAGACGGCACCTATTATTTGCGGCCGGAAGTAGAAACACAAAAAAGGGTGGAAACTTATTTTGCCATTCATAACAAAAATGCGCATAACGAATGGCTGAAATCAATTTTGTTCAACATTATCAGCAATGTTATTCTGTTTGAGGAAAAAGGATCGAACGGGCAGCAATTTCATTTCCGTTATGGTATGGAAGCAACGCTGTCTTATCAGTATCTGGACGATTATACAAAGAAGCAGTTGTATTATTTGTCAATCAACTATTTTTACGAAAGGCAGAATGAATTCTGGCGCAACGAAGCCATGCAAAAACTACCCGCTTTAAAGCAGGTAACGGATATGTTGATTTGCGGTGAAGATTTGGGAATGGTGCCGGCCAGCGTTCCGCGCGTAATGCATGAATTGGGCTTGCTAAGTCTTGAAGTGCAGCGTATGCCAAAAGATGAAAAACTAACCTTTACCAATTTGGAAACGGCGCCTTATTTAAGTGTGGTAACACCTTCCACGCACGATATGAGCACGGTGCGCGGCTGGTGGGAAGAAGATAGAAATACAACGCAGAATTTTTATAATAACCTGCTTGGTCATTGGGGCAATGCGCCGAAATATTGCGAGCCATGGATCAACAGGCAAATTGTTGAGCAGCATTTGTATTCGCCTGCCATGTGGAGCATTTTTCAGTTGCAGGATTTATTAGGCATTGATGGTGATTTGCGCAGGCAAAATCCAAATGACGAACGCATAAACGTGCCGGCAATTCCAGATTATTACTGGCGATACAGAATGCATATCAAACTGGAAGATCTGATGAAAGCCGAGGATTTTAATAACGAACTAAAAAACAGCATTAGCGCAAGCGGACGATAAAAAAACAGAACAGGAAAAATATTTTACAGGCACAGAGTAACCGATATAAAATTCGCGTTCTCTGTGCTTTTTTTTGGTGTTGCTTTTTTCAACTATTAAAAATCAAAAATTAAGCCTCCAGACTTAAAAAATCAAATTTAAGCCTCCAGGCTATAAAAGTGTTTTATGTCGCGCCTGGCAGATTTAACAAAAGGCTGCATCCATTACAAAAAACAAGGTGGGGCGTGAGGTAATTTTTGCTATATTTTTGCCGGTGAAAAGCAGGGCTAATAAATGAAAAAATCTCACATCGCTGCACTTGTACTTATCAGCATAACAATCGGCGTTTTAATCAGCATGATAACTGATGTAACGGGTTATGAAACCATTGCTTCGGCGAAGCAGAAAAAAGGAAAAACCGTTACCGTAATTGCAAAATTAGATAAGACAACGCTTTTGTATGACCCGGCTATAAACCCAAATTATCTTACGTTTGAAGCTACCGATACATTGGGTGAGAGAATGAAAGTAGCATATTATTATGAAAAGCCTTACGATATGGAAAAAAGCGAACGCGTGGTGCTGAAAGGCAAAATGGAAAACGGCGTATTTGAAATACACGACCAGAAAGGAATTTTAATTAAATGCCCTTCCAAATATAAAGATGACCCGAATGCCGCGCAAAAAAGCCTGAACCAGCAGGCAATGAATTAAAATATTTCTTGCTGATGAATTATATTGGAGAACATCTTTTGCCGGGGCAGCTTGGTCATTTTTTCGCGGTGCTTTCGCTCTCTGCTTCGCTGGTTGCCACACTTGCATTTTATTTTACCGGTAAAACAAAAGAATTGCAGCAGCAGAAAAGCTGGCTGACCATTGCACGCGCCGCTTTTTTAATTGAAACCATCTGCGTTATTTCTGTTATCAGTTGCATTTATTACATACTTGCCAATCATCTTTTTGAATATAAATATGCCTGGGAGCATAGCGATAAAACATTGCAGATACAATATGTTTTTAGCTGCCTGTGGGAAGGGCAGGAGGGTAGTTTTCTTCTTTGGACGTTCTGGCATTGCGTGCTGGGCTGGCTTGTTATCTGGCGGGTAAAAAAATGGCAAGCGCCGGTAATGACGGTTATTTCGTTTACACAGTTTTGCCTGGCTACCATGCTGCTTGGCATTTATATTTTTAATATCAAGGTTGGCAATAGTCCGTTTGTATTGCTGCGCAATGAAGGCTTGTTAGACAATGCGCCTTTTTTTAAAGACATCAGTACAGGCGCCATCCGCGCCGATTATCTTACCGTACTAAAAGATGGTTCGGGACTGAATGCTTTATTGCAAAATTACTGGATGGTCATTCATCCGCCCATCTTGTTCTTAGGTTTTGCATCTACGGTGGTTCCGTTTGCGTTTGCCTACGCCGGATTGGTAACAAAAGATCAAAGCTGGGTAAAAGCAGCCATGCCGTGGGCTTTGTTTTCCATGGCAATACTGGCAACCGGTATTATGATGGGCGCCGCCTGGGCTTATGAAAGTCTGACTTTTGGCGGCTATTGGGCGTGGGATCCGGTAGAAAACGCTTCTCTTGTTCCCTGGCTGGTGTTGGTGGCAGGCGTTCACACGGCTTTGATTTACAGGCATAGCGGCTATTCGTTAAAAAGCACGTATCTCTTTTTTACACTTTCTTTTTTGCTCGTTTTATATTCTACGTTTCTTACCCGCAGCGGCATACTCGGCGATACATCGGTACACGCATTTACCAGCGCAGGTATGAACCAGCAACTGCTTCTTTTTTTAAGTGTGTTTGTATGGCTGCCGCCTTTTGTTGAAGCCGGAAAAAAAGGCAGAATAATAATTGCAGGATTGATAGCCGTTATTCTTGCCTTATCCGTTTTTTTACCCGAAAATTTTGTTGCCGGATTGTGGCTGTTTTCATTATTCGGATTTGTGGTTGCGTTTGGCGTACAGTTGAGTTATGATCAATCTATCCCAACAATAAAAAAAGAAGAAAGTACATACAGCCGCGAATTCTGGATGTTTATCGGCTCGCTGGTTTTCTTTTTGTCGGCCGTCTTAATTATCAGCCAAACATCACTGCCGGTTATCAATAAAGTGTTTGATAAAAAAATGGCCGAATCGGAAGATTCCGAATTTTCCTATAATAAAATCCAGGTATTTATCGCCATCATCATTGGTGTTCTTACGGCGGTAGTACAATATTTGAAATACAAGAACACATCAAAACAATTTTTTACAAAAAAAATATGGCTGCCAACGCTCATTGCACTCGTAATAAGTATATTGATTGGCGTATTCGGAAATATTGATTACGATAAAAAAGGAGCCGGCTTTTTAGGGGCTATTTACGTTGCCGTTTTTGCGGCTGTGTATTCTGTTATTGCCAACGGATCTTATATCTGGCTTGGTGCGAATGGCAAAATAAAAAAAGCCGGCGCTGCCATTGCGCATGTGGGCTTCGGTCTTGTATTATTGGGAATCCTGATTTCATCGAGCAAAAAAGAAATTCTGAGCTGGAACAGAACCGGTATTTCTATATTACCGGGCGATGGCAAAGAGAAACCCGCCGAAAATTCTACTCTGTTTAAAGGAATTGCTACCGATATGGGTAAATATACCGTTACCTATATGCGCGATACCATAAACGAAGCGAATCATAAACAATATTTTGAAGTCAATTTTAAAAGCAAAACCGGTAACGAGAACTTTAATATTTATCCCGATGTTTTACATAATACAAAAGGTCAGGAAGGTTTTGCTCCCAATCCCGATTCAAAGCATTATGCAAACAAAGACATTTTTGTTTACGTTACCTCTTTTCTTCCCGGCAACAAAGAAGATACCGCTTCCTTTAAAAAACTTACTATTAAACCTGGTGATACAACTTTCTATTCAAACGGCATCATCATTTTTAATAACATTGAAATAAACAAGCCCGATGTTAAAGGCGCCATGCCCGGCGAAACCACCATGTCGCTGAACATCCAGGTAATTGGTAAAAACGGCAGCCGCTACGGAGCGTTTCCTGCCATTGCCATACAAAGCGACAGCAACATGCGTAGCCTGCCCGATACGGTGGTGGCACAAAACTTAGTGCTTCGCTTCAACCGTATTGCAGATGCCAAAAACGGCACATTTGAAATTGGTGTAAAAGAAAGCGGCGAGCTTACCGATCTGCTTACGCTGAAGGTGCTTGAATTTCCTTTTATCAATATTCTTTGGATCGGCATAATGGTAATGGTTATCGGTACGCTGATAAGTGTTGCCAAATATGTGGGAAAAAGGCAGGAAATAAAATTGCCGGAAGTAAAAAACAAAAAAATAAGGATACAGCAATATAAGTCTTAAATATTTTCGGTTTGTATTCTGCGATTTTTTTTATTTTGTCTGGCAAACAAACCGCAATCCTGTGTATAGCGAACGACTGCTTCAGTTCATCTGGCAATTTCAATATTATAACCGCCAGCAACTTGTTACTACCGATGACGAATGTTTGCAAATCATTCATCCCGGCACTTATAACACCAATCAGGGACCCGATTTTTCCGGGGCAAAAATTAAAATCGGCAATACAATCTGGGCGGGTAATATCGAAATTCACATCAATGCATCAGACTGGCTTTTACACAAGCACGAAACGGATAAGCAATACAAAAATGTAATTCTTCATGTAGTCTGGCACTATGATGCACCCGTCACACAATCAAACGGAAATAAAATACCAACGCTTTTGTTAGAACCTTTGGTATCTGCCATTATGCTCGGGCATTATCAAACGCTGATGCAATCGGAAGATTTTGTGCCCTGCCAGATTTATTTACCTGTTTTATCTCAGATCGGCTGGCAAAGCTGGCAGGAACGGTTGCTGATTGAAAGGCTTGAAAAGCGCGCTGCCATTGTATTTCAGAAGCTGAATAACAATGGCAATCATTGGGAAGAAATGTTTTGGCAGCAACTGGCGCGCAACTTTGGAATTACGGTAAACGCAGATGCGTTTGAGAGCTTAGCGCAAAGCATTTCTTTATCCGTTCTGGCAAAACATAAAAATCAGATTCACCAGTTAGAGGCTTTGTTGCTGGGGCAGGCAGGTTTACTGAATAATGAAGGTGAAGACGAATACAATTTGCTTTTGCAAAGGGAATATCGGTTTCTTACAACCAAATACAAGCTGTTGCAAGCTGCCATAAAACCGGTTTTTTTACGAATGCGCCCGGCAAACTTTCCAACCGTCAGGCTTGCACAGTTAGCCATGCTGATAAATAAATCAGAGCATTTGTTTTCCAAAATGCTTGAAGCTGAAACAAGCCACGATGTTGTGCATTTTTTGAACGTAACGGCGAATGATTTCTGGCATTACCATTACCGGTTAGAAACGGTTTCGGATTATAAGCCGAAAGTGTTGGGTGTGCAAATGGCTGAAAACATTTTGATTAATACGGTAATTCCGGTTGTGTTTGCTTATGGCATGTTTCATGGCAGCCAGTTGCACAAAGACAAAGCCGTTGAATGGCTGCTGCAAACAAAAGCCGAGCAAAACAACATTATAAAAAAATGGCAATCATTTGGCGTTACCAGTGATAATGCCTTGCAGACACAAGCATTATTAGAATTAAAAAAGCATTATTGCGACGTAAAAAAATGTCTTGATTGCGCCGTTGGAAATAAGATTCTGAAGCAGCCGGCAATTTAATTTCTTCAGTGAATGTTTTACGAGTACAAGCAAATTGCTTATTTCCATTTTTTTGCAGGGCGCTTTAGCAAAGCGGGTGCAAAAACAAGATAGTAAAAAAACATCCAGACATCGAACAAAAGAAAGAACGGAAACAAATCGGCTTCATTTAGTTTTGTCATTATTTTTTTCCAGGTAAAAGCAACCAGTAACAGCCTTACAGAAAAGATGATTAGCGTAAGCCACCAGTTAAAAAAAACGGCGGATAAAATGGTAACCGGATAAATAAAAAAATTAGACAGGGAATACAGGCCAAGCAGAAACTTATTTTTGGGTTTATAATGTTTTGCCGTTGTATAATGCCTGCTTTTTTGCCTGATCCACGCGCTCCAGGTAGTTTTTGGTTCGCTCAGCGTATGCGCATCAGCATCAAGAACAATAGCCGTGTTGCGTTTGTTGGCTACTTTATTTACAAACAAATCATCATCGCCGCCGGGAATATGGTTGATGGAAGCAAATCCTTTGTTTTTTAAAAACAGGCTGCGCTTGTAGCTGAGATTTCTGCCAACGCCCATGTATGGCAAACCGGCAAGCGCAAAAGAAAAATATTGCATTGCCGTTTGAAACGTTTCAAAACGAATCATTTTATTCAAAAAGCCTTTTTTCTTTTTATAGGCGCCGTAGCCAAGCACCATCTCAATCGCCGGCGTAAAGGCATCCTGCATTTTCTGTATCCAGAATTCGCTTGCCGGTATGCAATCGGCATCTGTTAGCAACATTACTTCGTAGCGTGTGCTTTTGATGCCGATAGACAACGGGAATTTTTTGCCGGTAATCATCAAAGCTTCCTGCGTAAGCGGAATGATGACAAGCTCTTTGAATGTTTTTTTAAATTCTTCCAGTACATATTTGGTGTCGTCTTCCGAGTTATCATTTACTACAATTACTTCGTGCGTTGTTTTGTATTGCTGAAGCAAAACGCCAGGCAAATTGATGGCTAACTGATGAGCTTCATCGCGCGCGCAAACGATAACTGAAACCGGGTATTCCTGCGATTGTTGCTTTACCGGTGGCTTATAAAACGCAAGCCTGATAAAGAAAAACAAATAATAAAACAGTTGTATGGCGGTTACAGTGCAAAAGAAATAAAATAAAGCCTGGGCGATGATGGATAAATTCATTGGTAAGCAAAGGTAAAACGAATGGAAAATTAAGAAACCTTACTAACAATCAGCTATCAAAAAAATTCTCTTGTTTTTCTATATCCGTTTTATTTTCCTGCGTTATAACAAAATCGCCTGTTCCGTTTCCCAACAGCAATTCTTCAGAATCATCTGGCGGCGCTTCTTCGTTCAGTTTTGTTGGCATGGTAGATTGTTCGCTCAGCACTTCTTTTATTTTTGGCAGATCGCTCACTTCATTTATCCCGAAATAATCCATAAACGTTCGCGACGTAATGTAGAGCAATGGTTTGCCGGGCAAATCTTCGCTTCTTCCCGAAATCACAATCAGTTCTTTTTCCAGCAATTTCTGAATGCTGTAATCGCTGTTTACGCCGCGAATGTTTTCAATTTCACCTTTGGTTACGGGTTGCCTGTAAGCTATAATGGCAAGCGTTTCTGTTGCGGCAACGGATAAACGTTTTACTATTTTTTCGCCGTGCAGCTGTGCAATGGTTTTATGAAAATCCGGCTTGGTTAGAAACTGCCAGCCACCGCCGGTTTCGGTAATGCCGAAAGCAAAACCGGGTGCGTCGTATTTCGATGAAATCTCCTGTACCAAACCGTGAATCTGATCCTGCGAAAAAGTTTCTTCCAGAAAACCGAAAGCCTGATTGATGAGGTCGGTAATTTCGGGAAGCGACAGTGGTTTTTCTGAGGCAAAAATAAGCGCCTCTGTATGAAGCGCTATATCAGATAATTCCATTTTAGAAATTGATGGTAATTAACCCTGCAAGGCTGCGGCGCCGCTTACAATTTCGGTAAGCTCGGTGGTAATGGCTGCCTGGCGGGCGCGGTTATAAGAAATTTTCAGGCTGCGCAGCAATTCATTTGCATTCTCGCTTGCTTTGTCCATCGCCGTCATGCGGGCGCCATGTTCGCTTGCGTTGGCATCAAGTACCGCTTTATATAGCTGCGTGTTTAAAATTTTGGGCATCAGCTCGGCAATAAGCTGTCCTTTATCCGGTTCAAAAATAAAATCGGCTTTTCTGCTGTTTTCTTTTTTTTGAATCTTCGGTATCGGTAAAAAAGTTTCTGTCTTAAAAATTTGCGAAGCCGCATTCTGAAATTCGCTGTAAACAATTTCTACGGCATCAAACTCGCCGTTTTCAAAAGCATTCATAGCGGCTACGGAAGCTTTCTGAACATTTTCAAACTGCAGGCTCAAGAAAATGTCTTTGTAATCGGCATTGGTTTTATAACCCGCTTTAGTAAGCGATTCATAACCTTTTTTGCCAATGTTCCAAATGGTAATGTTGCCTTTTGCCAGTTGCGCCGGATATTTATCTGCAATGGTGGCTTTTGCGGCTTTTATTATGTTTGAATTGTACGCGCCGGCAAGTCCGCGGTCGCTTGTTATTACAATCAGCAATACTTTTTCAACAGGTCGTTCGGTAGCCAGTTTAATATTTATTTCGCTGCTGTCAACATTGCTTACAATATTGCTTAGCATTTCCTGCAGCTTTTGGGCGTAAGGGCGCATCTGCACAATATGATCCTGCGCCCGCCTGAGCTTGGCAGCGCTCACCATTTTCATAGCTTTCGTAATCTGTTGCGTGCTTTGCACCGATTTTATGCGATTGCGAACCTCTTTTAACTGAGCCGGCATTCCTGTTTTTTTAGTAAATTATTTTTTTAAAAATTGCTGCAAAACTAACGGTTTCGGGGTAAAGAATCAAAGTGTAAGAAACAACAACCGGCAAGCAAGCTGATTTATAAAAAAAGGTAAGAATCAACAGAAAATGCAACCGGGTTTTTTTTGAAAAGATGCAAACCATTTAAAATGATAATATACTGATAAATAACAATTCCGGTTATGGAAAACAATGGTTTTTGCATCCTGATAAATCGTTTATTTATAATTGCTTGCGCAGATTAAATCTAACAATCTGTTTTCATTTTACTATCATTGCCTTTTGCTGCAGATTTGTAAATTGCGCAGGTAACCGATTTGTAAATTACAAAGTTTGATTTGTGATAAATGATTATAAAGAAAAACAAAGGCGAAGTGTTGAAGTTGCAAGAACCATTTACAACATTAGTTTTGGCATCATTGTTTTAGCTGTAGGATTTGTAATGATTTTTTTAAATAAAATAAACAACGATACATTAAACAATTATCTGGGTTATTTAGATCCGCTTCTGCGTTATATGTTTGGTGCAATTTGCCTTATTTACGGAATTTTCAGATTGTATCGCGGAATAAAAAAAGAATATTGATGAAGAACCATTCACTGCTATACAATGCCGGCGTTTGTGTTGTATTATTGTTTTGTTTTTCCTGCAAAAATAAACCGGATGCTACGCAATACGATTCGCCAACGCAGGGCACCATACACATTAGTGTAGATGAAAGTTTTAAACCCGTTATCAGCGAAGAAATAAAAGTATATCAGTCTTCTTACCCCAATGCGCATATTCTGGCTGAATATAAATCGGAGGCGGATTGTTTTAAAGATTTGCAGAATGACAGCGTGCGGATGATTATTACCGCGCAGGGATTAACCGATCAGCAGGGTAAAGATTTAGAAAAGGCCTGGGGCTTTCGCCCAAACTGGGATATTGTGGCTTACGATGCGGTAAGCGTTATCGTCAACAGAGAAACAAGCGATTCTGTATTTACCATAAAAAAGCTGCAGAGCATGTTAAGCGATAGCAATGCAACGGCAGATATAGCAGTTGACGGCAATCATGCAACCAGCACCGTCAGGTATTTGCTGGATACGGTGTTGAAAGGAAAATCATTTAGTGCGAATGTAAAAGCGGCTGATGGCAGCAAAGCCGTGATAGATTATGTATCGAATAATAAAGACGCTGTTGGTTTTGTAGGTTCAAGCTGGGTTGGCAACGACGAAGACCCGGAACAGGTTGCCCAGTCAAAAAAAATAAAGCAGGCACTTGTTGAATGCAGAAGCTGTGGCAAAGGCTATTTTGCCAAGCCATCTCAGCAAACCATTGTTGATGATCAATATCCGATGGTACGTCCTTTGTATTACATAATCAGAGAGAATAATACCGGTCTTGGTACAGGATTTGTCAACTTTCTGACCCTTGAAAGAGGTCAGTTAATATTCAGAAGGTCTTATCTGGTGCCTGCGAAAATGGATTTCAGTTTTAGAAGAGGTAATTTTTAATTGATAAACAAATTATTGATAAGCAAACAATTAATAACTATTATAAAAAAACAAACATGAAGAAAACAATCTTATCCATTGCATGTATTGTTCTTGCAGCAACCATTACGATGGCGCAATCCGTAGAGGATGGTATCAGTTCTTTATACTATGGCAAGGATAAAACTGCTAAAGAGACGTTACAAAAAGTAGTAGATAAAAATCCGAAAGACGGACGCGCTATTTACTGGCTGGGTCAAGCTTTGCTATCTGAAGGCAATGATGATGTTGACAGCGCAAAAATGTTGTATCAGAATGCTTTGAACAATGGTGTAAACGATGCGTATATTTTAGTTGGCATGGGCGAACTTGACCTGATTGAAAGCAATGATACGAATGCTGCCAAACAAAAATTCGAGCAGGCGATTACCATGTCAAAGAACAAAAAAGGAAAGGAGAATCCTGATATTTTGAATGCCATTGGTCGCGCCAACGCTTATGGCGGCAATAAAATAGGAGATCCTGCTTATGCCGTTGAAAAATTGAAAAGGGCACAGGAGTTAGACCCGAAGAATCCTGATATTGACATTAATCTTGGCATCAATTATTTAAAAATGGGCAGCGACAAAGGTGGCGAAGCCGTAACCGCTTTCCAGGATGCCACCGTTCGCGATCCGAAATATGCAGCCGGTTTTGCGCGCATTGGAAATGTATATAAAAGCCAGGACAACAAAGTTGCCATGGAAGAATGGTATAACAAAGCCGTTGCCGCCGATCCTGCTTTTGCTCCGGTTTATTTTTATTGGTTTGATTATTACCAAAACCGCGATATAAATGCGGCCCAGGATTATTTGAACAATTATGTAAAATATGCCGATCAGGATTGCACTACGGATTATTTCAAAGCCGATTATCTGTTTCGTGCCGGTAAATATGATGAATCCAAAGCAGCAGCCGATGCTATGGCTGCCGGAAGTTGTAAAGATTATCCACGCCTGAACATTCTGTATGCTTATAACTATGACAGATTGGGCGATTCTGCCAATGCAAAAACTTATCTGGATAAATATTTTGCATCAAAATCTGTCGGTTCAGAAATTAATCCGGATTATTATGTGCTGGCTTCCAAAGTGTATTCAAAATTTCCGGGTTTGGAAGATACTGCCGTTAATTATCTCGTAAAAGCGATGGATGCTGATACCGTGGCAAAGAACAAGCAGAAATACATGGATTCGATTGCTTACGTGTATAAAAGATCAAACCAGCCGGTTAAAAGATTGGAGTGGAGAAGAAAAAGCTTCGTGCTGAATAAAGACACATCAAGCCGCGATTTTTATGATCTTACTGATGCCGCCATAGCCGCCAACGACACCACTTTTGCCGATACCATCATTACAGCTTACAAAGCCAAATTTCCCGACCAGGTTTATCCGTACACCTTTGCCGTAAAATATGCGCAGACAATGGATACCACGGGTGCGGCGGCGGTAACTCCCATTAATGAATACATTGGTTTTATGATGCAGGATACCGCTAAAAATGCACAAACCATTGCTTACTACCATGCTTTGCAGGGAGGATATTATACCAATACCGCAAAAGATATTGACAGCGCGGTGTATGAGTTTCAGCAGGCGGTACGTTTCGATCCGGAACAGGCTCAGTATCAGCAATATTTAACCATACTTGAAAACGCACAAAAGAAACAGAACCAGAAGTCGGCGCCTGCAAAATCTGCAGCAACAAAACCGAAATCAGGAACGAAATAAGACAACAGTAATAACTAAAATAAAAAGCTCTTCCTTTACCAGAAGGGCTTTTTATTTATCAGGCTTACTTACTTTTGCTCTCCACAATCTCTTTTTATGTTTTTGAGTTCTGTTCTTTTACAAACAACCGCGGCATCGGGCACAGCGACAGATTATTTTTCCATTGGTATTCAATTGCTGTTTGCTGTGGGCTTTGTAACGGTTATGATGGTGGCGTCTAATTTTTTGGGACCTAAAAGAAAAACATCGGACAAACTTGAAAACTTTTCCAGCGGCATCGAAACACATGGCACGGCCCGGCAGCCAATGGCAATCAAATATTTTCTGGTTGCCATTTTATTTGTATTGTTTGATGTGGAAGTAATTTTCTTTTATCCTTATGCCGTAAATTTTAAGGAGCTTGGCTGGCAGGGCTTTGGCGAAGTGGTTTTGTTTGTGGCTTTTTTTCTGATTGGCTTCTTTTATATTTTGAAAAAAGGTGCGCTCACCTGGGAAGATTAATGCACAATTCTCTGCATTGATTTTATGTTGAGACAGTTGTTTTTAATGCTGAAATAATCCGGAATTTCTGTCTTATGTAAGCGACCGGGCAAATTTATTTCGTCGGCATTTATCGCTGCAATAGATAACCTCATCCCAAACTTTTTCCCATTTTTTTCGCCACGAAAACGGGCGTTTGCAGGTTGCGCAAATTTTATATGGAAGGTGTTGTTTTTTTACCTGTTTCATGGATGTTGAACAGCAGTATGATTTATGTATTTGTAAAAAAAGTTTTATCGGATGAGTATAATTATTCGCCTTGCAGATTTTTAAATACTTCCTTCAGGCTTTCTATGGATATTGGCTTAATGATATAATTTTTAATTTCTTTATAAGACGCGGCTTTTAAAATTTCTGCATTGTCAACCGATGATGTTACCATGTAAACAGTAATTCTTTTATCGGGATGAAGAGCCAGGTTAACAAACGAATCGAGAAACTGCCATCCGTTCATCACAGGCATGTTTATGTCGAGAAAAATAACATCCGGGAGATATTTTACTTTGTCTTTATTTTCTTTCAGATATTCTATTGCCTGAAATCCGTTATAAAATTGCACCACTTCGGTATCAACGCTCAGATGATGTAGCATGCGCTTCATTCCAAATTGGTAAAGCTTATCATCGTCTATAATAAATGTAATTATCAAAGCGAAATATTTACGTTTAAAAATGTATTGTGAAAGTGGTGCCTTCATCTACATTACTTTCCACCTCAATAGAACCGCCCATATTTTCTACCTGATTTTTTGTTATGTACAAACCAATCCCGCGTGCATCGGAGTTTTGATGAAAGGTTTGATTCATTTTAAAAAGACGGCTGCTAAATTTTTCTAAATCTATTCCGATTCCGTTATCACTTACTTTTAAAAAGGGTCTGTTGTTATGACGACTTGTAAACAAAGATATTACAGCATTTCTTTCAGGGTGCTTATATTTTATGGCATTTGTAATCAGGTTTAGCATAATGCTTTCCAGATAAGCCGGCACATAATTAATTCGTTCGCATTCCGAAAAATCGGTAACAATTTGCACTTCCTCATTCATCAGTTTATAAGACAATATTTTTTGAATGTTTCCAAATGTTTCAACAAAAGAAATTTCTTTTTTGATTTCTGTGTTCAGGCTTACCAGACCGTTTAGATTGTTTACCGTTTCGCTCAGCGAGGCAGACACGTTTTTTATGAGATTTATCCATTCCAGCTTTACCTCTACATCTGTTTCTAATTCTACCATATCGGTTATCATTTTCAGATTGCCGGCATGAGAACGCAAATTATGCGAAACGATATAAGTAAAATCTTTCAGCTTGCTGTTTTGATCGTTAATGATAGATAAAGAAAGGTTCAGTTCTATTTCTTTTCTTTTTTGCTCGGTAATATTTTGAATTACTCCTCTTGCCGTTATCATTTTTCCCGATAAATTAATAACCGGCTTGCCCAGCTTGCGAACCCATATTTTGTTGTTGCCCGCCGTTGTCATTTCCAGTTCAAGATCGAATGGCTTTTCGGTTTCTAACAGTTTGCTGAAATGTTCTGTCAAAATTTCTCTTGACGAAGGCGTATAAAAAGCGATGGCACTATCAAATGCAGGTTCATAATTTTCATCTACTTCATGTATCAGTTTTGTTTGCGTTGACCAGTACAATTTGTTGGTTTCCAGGTTCAGCTCCCATCCGCCAACGTTAGACATCGAAGACGTTTCGTCAAGAAAAAAATTCTGCTCTTTAATTTTGTTTCTGATATCTATTAAAAAATTCTCTTTCAGTTTTTGTTTTTCAATTTTCTGAACGGTGCCACGCATACCGGTAACCTGCCGGTTTTCGTCAAACAGCGGCTTTGCCATTATGCGAACCCATAATGAATTTTCTTTTGCCGTATTCAATCGCAATTCTAAATCAACGGGCTTTTTATCCGTGCGAAGTTCCTCTATACAATTTGTCATATTTTTTAAATCTTTTTCGTCTAAAAAATCTTCGCGCAGCAAATTGTGAAGTTTTGTATCGTAAGGCAGTTCAACAATGTCATAAACCGTTTTCGACCAATATCTTTCACCCGTAATAAAATTGGTTTCAAACGTACCGATGCCCATCATTTCCTCGGCAACATCAACAAAGAATTTCAGTTTTTCCGATTCTTCTTCTTTCTGTTTCTTTTCGTCAATATTACTAATGCCGCCAAAAATGTAAAGCAGTTTGCCGTTTTCGTCATATTGTGCCTGGCTGAACAAATGATACCAGTTAAAACCTCCTTTTCTGTTTCGTAATCTTACATCCGTTTTATTTGATACTGCATTTTGATGAAGATAATTTTTGATGGCAGCCGTTACAAGATGACGGTCTTCGGGATGCACCGTTTGCTCTAAAAAAACTTCAATGGTTTGTTTCTCATTTTTGTCTTCAATACCCAGCATTTCATAGCAGGTATCAGACCACCATGGTTTGTTGTTTGCAAAGTCTATTGCCCAGTAACCAATATTCGCATTGCTGCACAAGAGACTGAAAAGTTTTTCAACGGGTATCTGCAAAGCGGACGTTTCCATAATCGCATAGAATATCGGAAATACAATATTAAAGGATTCAAAAAGAATAAAATACATATCCCGATATTTTAATCGCAGCTTTTTTTACAAGCTCATTGTTATTCGGTTAAAACCATCGGATGCCTTTGCGAATGTTTTTACTCAGATTAAAAATTGGTTATAGCTGTTCTTAAAAATTTATAACGATGATAAAAAATAAGCAGCGCATTCCTTGTTTTATACCAATAATTTTTTTTGATAAATGAATTAAGCCGGAATATGGCATTTTTCAAAGAAAGAAATGTTTTGCATAGCAATTAAACAGGCGATAAGAAAGCATGATTTATGACTCCTGCAGAAAAGCATACGTGTAATCGGGTGGCGGATCGAATGTTTCTTTAATGGTTCGGGCGCTTAACCAGCGATACAGGTTCAGCATACTGCCCGCTTTATCGTTTGTGCCGCTTGCCCGTGCGCCGCCAAATGGTTGCTGACCTACTACGGCGCCGGTAGGTTTGTCGTTCACATAAAAATTACCGGCTGCATTGCGCAGCTTGTGGGTGGCATGTGCAATGGCAGTCCGGTTCTGCGATATAACAGAACCCGTTAGTGCATACGGTGAAGTTGCATTAACAATGTCGATCATCTTATCAAATTCGTTTTCATCATAAACGTAAAGGGTAAGCACGGGTCCGAAAATTTCTTCGCACATGCTTGCATAATATGGATTGGTAGTTTCGATAATGGTTGGTTCTATAAAGTAGCCGGTTGATTTATCGTAATTGCCTCCGGCAATAACTTTTGCATCAGCGTGATTTTTTGCCGCATCAATATAGCGGCTTATTTTATCAAAGCTGCGCTCGTCTATAACAGCGTTTATAAAGTTGGTAAAATCTTCTACCGTTCCCATCTTCATAGATTTTACATGATTTACCAGCTTCTCTTTTATAGCATCCGAAAGATTAGACGGCAGATAAGCCCGTGAAGCAGCCGAGCATTTTTGTCCCTGAAATTCAAATGCGCCACGCGCCAGTGCAACGGCAGAAATATTTACATCAGCACTTTTATGGATGAGCACAAAATCTTTACCACCCGTTTCGCCCACAATACGCGGATAGCTTTTATAAGTTCCAATGTTTTGCCCGATTGTTTTGTACATCGTATTAAATGCACTCGTAGAACCGGTAAAATGCAGTCCCGCAAAATCCGGATGCGCAAAGCATATTTTGCCAAGCACCGGACCATCAACATAAATGAGATTGATGACACCGGCGGGCAAACCAGCTTCGGTTAAGATGCGCATAAACATTTGCGCGCTGAAAATCTGCGTGTAAGCAGGTTTCCATACAACGGTATTGCCACATAAAGCGGGTGCCGTTGGCAAATTGCCGCCGATGGCCGTAAAATTAAATGGCGTTATGGCGAGAACAAAACCTTCCAGCGGTCGCCATTCCATGCGGTTGTGAATGCCGCTTGCATTTAGCGGCTGCTGTTTATAAATTTCGCTTAGATAATGAACATTAAAACGTAAAAAATCTGCCAGTTCGCACGCGCTGTCAATTTCTGCCTGATACGCATTTTTACTCTGTCCGAGCATGGTTGTGCCATTCATATAACTCCGGTATTTACCGGCGACAAGATCGGCGGCTTTCAAAAAAATATGGGCACGGTCTTCCCACGGCATATTTTCCCAGGCTTCTTTGGCGCGCAAGGCAGCTTCAATAGCATCGTTCACGTGCTGCTCATTGCCTTCATGAAAATAACCTAAGGTATGTTGTATTTCGTGCGGCGGATGAATGGCGATCTTTTTATCTGTTCTTACTTCTTCGCCATTGATAAACATCGGCACATCGGTTTCTTTATTTTTCAAATCTGCCAAGGCATTCTTTAAGGCTTTTTTTTCGGGTGAGCCGGGCGCATATTGGTGTACTACTTCGTTAGCGGGCAAAGGATAATTGAAATAGCCTGTGTTCATCTGTTTTTATTTTCGGGCAAAAATACAATAAAGGAGGTATGAGGTGAAAGGTATAAGATGTCAGCTGTCAGCCTTTAGCTATCAGAAATCAGAAACGAAAATAAAATCGGTTGCAATCAGCCCACACCTTCAACCTCATACCTTACGCCCCATCGCACATCGTACATTATATTGCCTCTTACATCAAATATTTCTCGTTAAATTGCTGATAAACACAACAAACAAATTCTTGCAACACATCACCTTTTTTATTTTTGCAATATGTTGAAAAAAATATTCCCTGTTATTGTCGTGCTCATAGCTCTGTCGGTGCTGGGAGTGATTATTCTTCAGATTTCCTGGATGAAAAATCAATTTACCATTCAACAGGAACGCTATATAGAAAAAGCCGGTAATGCGGCGTACAATGTTAAAGAAGACATCGGGCGGCAAATGATGGGCAGCTCTCCCCGCGCTGCCAGAATCAGCCACTGGCTGCCGCTAGACATTGAACCTTTTGTTATTTCAAGACCTTCGGTATCAAGCCGGTTTACCGCCGTTGAAATAGGAAATAAAATCAGAAAAGAGCTGAACGATCAGGGATTGAAAGATGTTACGTTTGAGTTTGGCATCACATACAATCATGCCGGTGAAATGACGATTGAACTGCAGTCGAAAAATTTTCTTATGGCTTCCATAGATACAAACAACAACAAGAATATATCCATTCCCATCTTGCCCGAATCTTCGGAGCTGCCGTTGGTGGCGGCGAATGAAAACATGTATATCACACTTACCAATTTTTATCCCACCGTTCGTAATTCCCTTTTCTGGCAAATGATGGCTTCTGCTGTTTTTACCATCGTTATTCTAACCGCTTTTTTTCTTACCATTAAAACCATTCTCGACCAGCGCAAGCTGAGTAAGATAAAAAACGATTTTGTAAACAACATGACGCACGAGCTAAAGACGCCGCTGGCTACCATCTCTCTTGCCGTTGATGCGTTGCAAAACGATAAAGTAATAGGCAATGCCGAAAAAAGCAATTATTTCAGCGGCATCATCCGGCAGGAAAACAAACGGATGAACAAGCACGTGGAAACCATATTGCAGGCGGCTTTAATGGACAAACAGGACATGCGGCTTACGTTGGTTCCGCTTCATGCGCACGACATTATTAAAAAAGTAATAAACACATTTGCGCTTCAGTTGAACGAAAAATCGGGAACAGCCGATCTGCATCTGAATGCAAAAAATGATGTAATCAGCGCCGACGAAACTCATTTTACCAACCTGATTAATAACCTTGTTGACAATGCCGTAAAATATTCTGAAGAACATCTTCACATTACCATTACCACGCATTGCACCAGCAAATATCTGGTTATACAGGTTCAGGACAATGGTATCGGCATGAGCAAAGAAACGGTGAAGCGCATTTTCGAAAAGTTTTATCGTGCGCACACAGGCAACCTTCACAATGTAAAAGGTTTTGGTTTGGGCATGAGCTATGTAAAGTCGGTGGTAGATGCGCATCATGGCAAAATAAAAGTTGAAAGCATTCAGGGTAAAGGCAGCACCTTTATGGTTGACATTCCGCTTTACAAAGAATCATAATCTGATAAAGAAAAGCTTATCAGTCTTCATAAATAGTTGTCCCGGCAAAACTTCTTATTTTAGAATTATGATTCAATGGATCAACTGGCGAAATGCACTGGCCGGGGTTGCTATTTTAATAGTATCAGGCAGCATTATTTATTCGCAATATCTGGCTCGTAAAATTGCTGATGACGAAACCGGGAAAATAAGAATCTGGGTAGAAGCGCAGCGTACCGTAATGAATACGAGCGAACAGCAAAGCCTTACCCTTGCTTCAACCATCAGTCAGGAAAATACAGACATCCCCATTATTGAAACCAACGAACACGACAGCATTACCAATTATCGGAATATAGACAGCATAAAAGCGACCGGTAAAAATTATTTGTACAAAGAGCTTTTATTGTTTAAAACCCAGCATCAACCCATTGTACTTGTTCTTTCCCGCCAGCCTTACATTGCCAACCGTTATTATTATGGTGAAAGCCGCCTGCAGCAGGAAGTAAGATATTACCCGATTGTGCAATTGATTATCGTAGGGTTTTTTATAGCCGTGGTTATTATTGCGCAGCGCAGCAGCTACCGAAGCACGCAAAACCAGTTGTGGGCGGGTCTGGCAAAAGAAACCGCGCATCAGCTTGGCACACCTGTAACCAGTTTGCAGGGATGGGTAGAAATGCTGAAAGAAACGGAAGGAGCCAAAAACATGGCGCCCGAAATTGAGAAAGATGTCAATCGCTTGCTGCTGATAACAGACCGCTTTGGTAAAATAGGAAGCCGTCCTAAATTAGAAGAGCACAATCTGGTGGAACAGGTAACGGCAATGACAGATTATATGCGAAAAAGAGCCGGCGGCAAGGTGAAATTTTTTATTGACACAAACGGAAAAGATGTTATCAATGCGCTTATTTCGCCTCCTCTTTTCGATTGGGTAATTGAAAATCTGTTAAAAAACGGGTTAGATGCAATGGATGGAAAAGGTGCAATTATCGTACTGATAACAACCACTGCCACGCACAACATCTTGGAAATTTCGGATACCGGTAAAGGCATTACCAGGGCGAATATCAGCAAAGTTTTTAAGCCGGGCTTTACCACAAAAAAGCGTGGCTGGGGTTTGGGTCTTACGCTAACAAAACGAATAGTTGAACAGTATCATCATGGCAGCATTTTTATAAAACACAGCGAGCCGGGAAAAGGCACAACCTTTCGCATTGAATTGAAAAGGGAAACAGCCTGAACTGAGCCTGGTGAAAGGAGTGGAATATTTTGGATAATAAGATATTGAAATATTGATGATGGCAGTTATTGCCTGATAGAATGAAATCTTAGTTTAAACCGATATTCCATTCCGGATGTCCGTGTAAGAAGTCCAAGGCATCCCGCATTCTGTTAAACAGAAACCACTACATTTGCCCCCCGAAGTTGCGGAGGTGGCGAAACTGGTAGACGCACTACTTTGAGGTGGTAGCGCCTGTAACGGGCGTGGGAGTTCGAATCTCCTCTTCCGCACAAACAAAGATGAAGTTTTCAAGCTTCATCTTTGTTATTTATATTGATGGCAAATGTGTTTTATAATAATCTGAATTACAAATAAAATTCTCTCACAGATAACACAGATAAGCACAGATTTTTTAAATGACCAATTGATATTGGTAGTGTATTTTATGCCCAATGAATAGTGAGGGTATTTGATATTGCGATGTTGAGAATGATAAGCTGAGATTGCGTTTCAATAACATGATTTAAATCGTTTTCATTATCCAAATGTTATTTTATTCTGTTGCTTAACGACATCAAACTTTTGCCGATATGACCGCTGTTTTATCTGTGCATTTCTGTGCAATTTGTGAGAAATCATTGTATTCTGTTATTGATTTACAATAAGTTTTTACTCTGCAAATACTCTGCAATCTGAATTGCATTTGTTGCCGCTCCTTTGCGAAGGTTATCGCTCACAATCCACATATTTAATGTATTAGGCTGTGTTTCGTCGCGGCGCAACCGGCCAACAAATACTTCATCTCTGTCATGCGCCCATATTGGCATCGGGTACAGTGCGTTTTCTATATCATCCTGCACCACAATGCCCTGCGCATCAGCCAATAGCTGTTTCAATTCGTCCAGGTTAAAATCATTTTCAAACTCAACATTCACGCTTTCGCTGTGCCCGCCAATTACCGGAATGCGAACGGTGGTAGCCGTTAGCCGGATGCTGTCATCACCCATAATTTTTTTTGTTTCATTCACCATTTTCATTTCTTCTTTGGTGTAACCGTTTTGCAAAAACACATCAATTTGCGGAATGGCATTAAGATCAATCCGGTATTTATAAGCCATATCGCCTTCTGTGCCGCTGCGTTCATTAAACAACTGGTCAACCGCTTTCTTGCCGGTTCCGGTTACGCTTTGGTAGGTGCTTACAACAATTCTTTGAATCCTGTATTTTTTATGCAATGGCTGAAGTGCTACCACCATTTGAATGGTAGAGCAATTGGGATTGGCAATAATTTTATCATCAGCCGTTAACACATGCGCATTTACTTCGGGAACCACTAATTTTTTAGTTGTATCCATGCGCCAGGCGCTGCTGTTGTCTATCACCGTAATACCCGCTTCGGCAAACTTTGGCGCCCACTCCAGCGATGTGCTGCCGCCGGCTGAAAACAAGGCTACATCAGGCTTTGCGCTGATGGCATCTGTCATGGAAACAACCTTATATTGTTTTCCGTTAAAATCAATTTCTTTTCCAACCGATCGTTCCGATGCCACCGGAAACAATTCTGTTACCGGAAAATTTCGTTCGCGTAATATCTGTAACATTTTTGTACCTACCAGCCCGGTTGCGCCTACTACGGCTACTTTCATAACGATTTGTTTTGAATGAAAAATTAAAAAAGCCTTCCGGTTTGAGGAAGGCTTTGCTTATCTTGAATCATACCTAAGCGCAATCACCTTCCCCGAAAAAGAAACTTATTGATGCGCTTTGTAGTACGAATGTATGTTTTCATGTGCGACGCAAAAATAAGGGAAGATGAATTTGTGCGCGAAATAATTTTACCCGCGTTTTGTAAAAGCATTTCATTTGTTTGGCTTTATCATTTACAATCTCTCTGGCGTTCTGGCGTTAAACCTTCCAAAAAAATGCGAATGGCTTTATAATCTTTTGACATCTGTTGTACTTGCTTTAGGTTTGCCAAAAGCATAAAAAACGATATGAACAATTTAGGGAAAAAAATACTTCCACACGTCATTGCTATTGTTGTATTTCTGCTTGTTGCCATCATTTATTGCAAGCCTGCGCTACAGGGCGAAGTATTGCAGCAATCCGATGTGATTCACTGGCGCGGCATGGCGCAGGATGCGCTGACTTACATGGAAAAAAACGGTCATTTCCCTTTATGGAATACGCATCTGTTTAGCGGTATGCCCAACTATGTTGTTGCGATGGACGGCAAGACACAAGCGGTTTATTTTAATTATATTTTTTCGCTCGGGTTGCCCATGCCTGTCAACTTCTTTTTTATTGCCTGCGTTTGTTTTTACATTCTCTGCATGGTATATCGCAGCCATTATCTGGTGGGTATATTCGGAAGCTTAGCTTATGCGTATTGCAGTTTCGATGCGGTGATTGTATCCGTAGGTCATAATACGCAAATGCTTGCCATCGCTTATATGCCCGGCGTACTGGCAGGGCTGGTATTATTGTACAAAAAAAGATATGCAATAGGATTAGCGGTGACAGCTTTATTCGCCAGCCTTGAGATTGTGGCTAATCATCCGCAGATCAATTATTATCTGTTTATTTCCGCGTTTTTTCTAACCCTTTCCTACCTGATTATATGGATTAAAAACAAAGAATGGAAACATATTGCGATTGCATTAAGCCTTGCTTTGCTGGGCGGCTTGATAGGCATTGGCAATTCTGCTGTGAGTCTTTTAGTCACGTCGGAATATTCCAAATATACCATGCGTGGCGGTAAAACGTTGGACAATACGAACGGGAAACTTCAACAGGTAAGCACAACCGGTCTTGACGAAGACTATGCATTTCAATATAGCATTGGCAAAAGTGAGTTCTTAATGCTAATGATGCCCAAAGCGTTTGGCGGCAGCAGCAGCGAAACATTTGACGAGGATAGTAAAATCACCAGTACGCTTATTGGGAAAGGCGTACCCGAAAGCAATGCCCAGCAGCTTGTTCAGAGCCTGCCTAAATACTGGGGCGGCGTTCTTTCCACCGCCGGACCTGTATATTCAGGAGCTGTTATTTGTATCCTTTTCATCATCGGGATGGTAGTCGTGCCCGATGAGCATCGCTGGTGGATATTGTCTGCCTGTCTGCTGTCCGTATTAATGGCCTGTGGCAAATACTTGCCGGATTTCAATAGCTTTTTATTTCATCACTTACCGTTATACGACAAGTTCCGGGCGCCGTCTATGTCGCTCGTGATCCCGCAATTGTTGTTTCCTTTGTTAGCCGTATTGTGTGTGCAAACATTATTTTTTACAGATAAAAAATCGTCGTCCGTCATTCCGTTCAAAAAGATATTATACGCAGTGGGCGGTGTGTTCGTTGTTATCCTTGTCATTTATTTAGCCAATGATTATAGCAGCCTGATAGATGCTCAGATTCTGCAGGCGTATAGCAATCCGCAATCGGGCGGCGATTTAGGAAGAGTGATTGTAAATGCGCTGATGGAAGAAAGGAAAGCCATGTTCATTGGTCAGTTGATGCGGGCGATGATTTTTGCTGCCCTGATACTGCTTTGTATTTACCTGTACACAAAAGATAAGCTGAAGCCGGTTGTTATTGTTTTTGCATTGCTGTTGGTCAATTCGATAGACCTGCTGGCTTTTGATACTCATTATTTAAGTGCTGACAATTATATTACTGCGGATGACTACGACGCCAACTTTAATCTCAGCTTACAGCCTCAACCCAACTATCCTTCGGCTGCTGCACAACTGCAGGCTGATAAAGACCCGCATTTCCGCGTTATGAATCTTTCGCCCGACTGGACAAACGAATCTATCACTGCTTATACCTTTCGTTGTATTGGGGGTTACAATCCTGCCAAGCTGCGCATTTACCAGGATTTACTTGAAAATCAACTGGTAGAAAAAATTAATACACGCGTGTTGAATATGCTTGATGCAAAGTATGTACTGACACCCACGCAAAAGCAACAAAACGAATTCATGGTACAGCGCAATGACAGCGCAATGGGTGCCTGCTGGTTTGTGAATAATATAAAATTTGTGAACGGACCGGTAGAGGAAATGAACGCTTTGAACGATATTAACCCGGCGCAAACGGCTGTTGTTGATAACAGTTTTAAAACCATTGCAGGAAATCCTGGTAACAGCGATTCTTCGGCTTCCATAAAGGTTCTGTCTTATGATAACGATGATATCAAATATTCATCCCGGTCATCCGGTAATCGCTTTGCCGTATTCAGTGAAATTTATTATCCGGCAGGCTGGAACGCTTACATTGATAATCACAAAGCTGACTATTGTAAAACCAATTATGTGCTGAGAGGAATGCAGATTCCGGCCGGAAACCACACCATAGAATTTAGGTTTGAGCCGGCAATGTATTATAAGGGTCAAATTTTTAATTATATAGCTTTCGCTTTATTGCTGATAACTTTATTTATCGCGGCATTTTATTACTGGCGAACAAAAGATCAGCCGGTTGCTTTGTAAACAACTGTAATTACAAATGCAGAAAGCCACATCTCTGTAATTAAAATATCATGCAACTTTTTTAATTTTTTGCCGGAATTTGGTTTATTTCGGCTTTCAAACTCTTTTATGAAAATGATACAAAAACTAACATCGCTTGCCTTTATAGCGGCAAGTATTTTTTTCTTCAGTTGTAAAAAGGAAGCCGTCTTAAAAAGCCCGGCACAGCAGGTAACGGCATCAACGGCGGATGGCGACATTGCAGCATTAAAAAGTACAGACGAAACGGTAGCTTTGACCGATGCAGCCGGTTATTCCAAATTGATTCTGCGTCCCGGTTTGCTAACGGGACAGGATACATGGAATAACTATCTGGAAGGTGGCGATCCGCTGTATCTCTATGGTGTGTCTGGCTTATTGGGCGAGATCAAAGTTCAGGCCTGGACCATTAATGGTACGCCCGTCTATTGCCGTTCCCTGGTTCGCTTTGATGACCTTGCTAAGATTCCTGCCGGTAAAACGGTTACAGTTGCTAAGCTCTACTTGTCAGGCGTAAGATCGAGTCCCGTTATTCTGCCAACAGGAAATTCCTGCTATCCCGGTTCGCCTTATGGCGAAGGTCATAATCAATTTCTCATTCGGCGCGTTACAAGTTCCTGGTTTGAGGATAGCGTAAACTGGGCAACTCAGCCCACCGTTACAAACGAAAATGAAGTAACAACAAGGGCATCGAGAAAACAATGGAATGATGATCTGGTGATAGATGTAACCACCTTAGTGAATGATATGGTAAACAAACCGGCAGAAAGCTATGGCTTCTCTTTTGTGTTGAAAAATGAGTATCCTTATAATTCATTTGGTTTTTATTCTTCTGAGGCAGCAGCGCCACGCGACCGGCCTACTCTTTATGTAAAATATAAATAATTGTTTATGAAAATTTTTCAAAAACCGCTCCCTGTAAGCGGTTTTTTTATTTTGATGCATCTTGTTCATAAGCCGTACTCTACTTTTACGGTCTGATAAAGGAAACTGCACACATGATTATTCTTGGCATTGTGCCATATCAATTTCTGCCTGTCCGCATTGGTGGTCAAAAAGCTATTGAGCAATTGTATCGCTCGCTCGGAAAGAAATTGCCCGTTACGGTTGTATCAACCTTACACAACGATATATCTGCCGCGCGGCATTTTTTATTGAAGCCGATTTTCAGCAACAGTGGTGTGAGATACGGCAATCCTTTTTACCTGAAAAAAATCAGCCGGATCATTTGTGAGTCGGCAACCACTCATTTGTTTATCGAGCATCCCTACATGGGCTGGATGGGTATTTATTTAAAAACAAAGCATCGCATTCCATTAGTTGTTCACTCGCATAATATTGAAAGCATTCGTTTCAAAAGTTTAAATAAGTGGTGGTGGAAACTGCTATGGTATTATGAAAAATATGTTTATCAGTCTGCCGACTTCCTTTTCTTTATGACAGAAGAAGATCGCCGGTATGCTATCAATAACTATCGCCTGCTGCCGCAAAAAGCTTTTGTTGCGCCTTATGGTACAGAAATACAGCAACCGCCCTCTTTTCAGGAAAAACAGGCAGCCAAACAAAAAATTTGTGAAGTATTGCAGATAGGTGATTATAACACCTTGCTTTTCTTTAATGGCAGCTTCGATTATCAGCCTAACAGAGACGCGCTTGGTGTGTTGCTCCGGAGTATTTTGCCGGAATTGAATCGCCGTTCATTTTTATTTACGCTTATTGTTTGCGGCAGAAACATTCCGCAATTATATAAAAACGAAGGAACAGAGCACGTCATCTTTTTAGATTATGTTGACGATATTTTTCTTTACAACCTGGCAGCCGATGTGTTTGTAAATCCGGTAACCGAGGGCGGCGGCATCAAAACAAAATTGGTTGAAGCGCTGGCGGCTGGCGCCAACGCGGTGTCGGCAGAGAGCGGAGCAGCTGGTATTAATCCTTCTTTTTGTAATGGAAAGCTGATCATTACGGCGGATGGCGATTACCGGTCGTTTGCCAGCGCGATTTATGAAGCAAGCCGAAACAGGGATGAAACGGGTTCTCTGTTCTATCAGCATTTTTATATCGAAAACATTACTGATTCCGTAATCAGAACGATTGCCGGCAGCGACTACAAAACTTTGTAGAAGTAAGGTTGATTCGATATAATGACAAAGCATTTGCTCCATACATAAAAAACATTTTTTGTAAAGCCGAACCATCTTTTAAACAGATGAATCGAATGTTGTAAACGCAACGTCTGATGAATAATGCCGGCTGCAAGAAAGAAGGGAATTTCAAACGTGTAGGCAAGAAGAATTAGTACAAACCAGCCCACGCCAAACTGTTTGCGAATGCGAACCAGATTCGACAGCATGATTTGTAAGCCTCTTTTATCATAAAGGTTATAATATCCTTTGCCGCTTGTATTGAAAGCATCATTCGACACTTCGCCCTGGAGATGTATGACAGAATATTGTCCATAAATGCAGAGCTTTCCATATTTCTTCAAACGGCTGCACCATTCAGCTTCTTCGGCATATAAAAAGAAGTCTTCGTCAAGCAGCCCGGCCTTTTCAATAACGGCTTTCTTTACCATCAGAAAGGCGCCATTGATCCAATCTACTTCTGTTGTTGTATGCGTGTCCGGGACATTCGGTTTTTTAACTCTACACAAGGTTGCAACTGCCTTAATCAAGGCTCCGAGATAGGGCAGGGGAAGCAAGTAATTCAATCCGCCTTTCATGGCATAATTGCCCGAAATCTGCGGTGTTCCATCTTCATTCAACAGTTGTACGCCGCAGGCAACATAAGTGCTGTCTTTGAACCCGAAATAACAATCCCGCAAAGATGTGTCTGTGCACAAAGTATCCGGATTTAACAGCAAAACAGCGTCTCCTTTTGCCCTGCGGATACCTTCATTATTAGCGCGGGCAAAACCGGAGTTATAATTCATCTGAACCCAATGAATAAAGGGAAATTTCTTTGACAATATTTCACAGCTTTCGTCTTCAGAAGCGTTATCAACAAGAAGCAATTCGTATGGCAAGTCCCCGCTGTTCACAACCAAAGAAGTTATACAATTGTTGATAAGAGCCGCCGATTTATAATTCACTATAATGATGGAAAGCAACAAGAACTTATAATTTTTTTAAGTTTTTTATATACGAATAACTCATCAGCAGTTTGGATATAATTCCTGTCCTCAGAAGCCGTAAAGGCGCATGAGATAGATCAGTGAGCATGCTGATAATGACAGCCGGCCATTCTTCTTTTGTGTAATGAAAAAGCTGGTCTTTGCTGGTGATATTCATGTTTCTGAACAACCGCCACCACGCATCATATACCAGTATATTTTTCAGGGAAGACACGCCATATTTCTGAAGCAATAGTAACCCTTCGGGCAATTCAACTTCCGGTTTGTAAAGACAGGATTGCGTAACCTGCCATTCACTGATACCGACCCGGATAAGAGGCTTATTTATGTAATGATAATTTTTTTCGTGTCGTAACACCCGTCCATAGAAATCGGTATCAACGCGCCATTTCAAACGCTCATCATAACTTTCTTTCACAGAGCGGTGAAGCAGTGTTACGCTGGGTGGACCAATTACGTTTTTTGCAATTAAGACAGCAGGTTGCGTTTTAATTTTCTCTTTCCAGAAAGCGGTAAGCCGGACTGTTTCTGTAGCGGCAGTGGCCTCAAAAAAATTTACGTAAGCCGAAAATATAAATTTCTTTCCTATTGTGGCTGCATTAGCAAATTCCTGTAAAGAAGCGGGACTGGCAAACCAATCATCATCATGCATCAGTTTAATCCATTCGCCGCTCACTTTACTGATGCCGTAATTCCAGTTTGCGGGCATTCCTAAAACAGGCTGGTTTTTATAATATTGAAGTAAAAACTTGCCGTCATATTGCTTTGCCAATAATTCTACTGAATCATCATCACTGTCATCAGAAATAATTACTTCAAAGTCTGTAAACGTTTGCCCGGCAATGCTTTGCAATAAACGCTTCAAATAGTGTGTGCGTTTATATGCCGGAATGCAAATAGAAATAAAAGGCGACGGTGACGACTGCATAATGAAGTTGCAAAGCTAAGGGTATGCGAAGGGATAAGAAAAGCGATGTTCTTTATAAGGCGATAAAGAAATGATTTTATGATTTATGAACTCGTTGCATAAAGCCCAAATATCGCCCGGAACGTTGAACGGGGATTCTTTTTTCTCTTTACTTAAAAGAGAAAAAGAACAAATCCCTGATTGCAACAGGCGATATACTGGAGCGGTGGACGGTAACACCATAAAACTGTATTTTGTATTTCCGCATCCAAATAATAAAAGCACCATTATATAACCGTGCTTTTTATTAAATTAACAATTGGTAAGTAACGATAATATATTATCTCAGGTAGCTGCGTAAAAACCACGCCCACTGTTCGTGCTTTTCCATCATGCCCGTTACAAAATCTGCATTACCGGTATCTTTAATTTCATCTGTCAGCTTATCTACATCGTTTCGTAACAAGCGAATGATGGTTTCGTGGTCGTTCAGCAGATTGGTAATCTGCTCTTTCTGATGAATTGGATAATCCTGCTCAAGCAAATCTGTTATGCTTAAAAAATCTTTCAGTCGGCCTTCAGAATAATGTCCAAGCTGCCTGATTCGTTCTGCCACTTCATCAAAGCCTTCTTCCAGTTCGGTATAAAGCCGCTCGTAAAACTCGTGCATTTGTAAAAACTGAGGACCTTCTACATTCCAGTGATAATTTCTTGTTTTTGTATAAAGCAGATATTGGTTGGCCAGCATTTTCTGCAGTATCAGAGCAGAAGCCGATTTTTGCTCTTCTGTCATGCCGATGTTAGCAACAATAGAATCCATAATGTATAAAATTTCGGTAGTTAATCCAATAATGCTGCCAGTTTCATCAGCTCATCCCGCTTATAAATAACATGCGCATCGGTAAAGCATTTGGCAAGTTCTTCTATCAGCATTTGAATAATGCGCTTGTTAGACAAAGGTCGAAAAAAGAAGGGCGTGGGCGGCACGGAAATACGTTTAAAATACAATTCTATTTCTTTATGAGAAAATACCTGGCCGCTTGTGGCGTCAACATAAAACAAAATATTTTTTTGCGCATTGCTTTTGTGAATCGCGTCGTCGTAATCGGGCTTAAAAAAAGCCAGCACAAAATGCTTTGGTATGTTAATGGCTTTTACCGGAATGTCGAGAAGGGCAGCCAATACAAGATACAGCAAGCCATTGGATAAAGCATTGCCGCGCTTGCTTTGCAGCACTTTATGAAGTAAAAAATCATCCGGATTTGTGTATGCTATTTCAATGCCTTTCAGGTTGTAATAATTGTAAACAATGCTGCTTAATACATTTGCCTGTTCAAGTGGGGTAAGAAAGCTGTTCAGTTCCAGCCAGATGTTGCGGCGTATTTTTTCAATTTCCTGCAAAACAGGCGTCGTTTGCAAATCGGGGTATTGAAATTTTGCAACCAGCAACGTTCCGAAAAGCAGATCATTATAAGCGCTGCCTCTCCATTGTTCAAGATCGTAAACAAGATCTTTGTAATGCAGTTTATGAATGAGTATCTCAATGCGTTCCTGCACTTCTTCGCGTAGCGTATTTTCCCATAACGATTCAAGGTTTGGAATGATGTTGGCGCCGTAATCTGTTATACGCTCCGATACGGAAAAAAATACTTCTTCATCAGGATCGTCAATCAATGTAAACAGCGCTGTTATTTCTTTGGTTTCCTGCATTAATCTTCGCATACAAACAACGTTCAATATTTTACGAATCTGCAAGAAAGTTATGCAGTTATTGTGAATAAGAAAAGCCTGATAAAGATTTTAATTTTTACAAAATGCCTGAGATGGTTTTTATAAAAATCAGGCGCTCTTTTTACTTCTGTTTTTGGATGATTTTTTTGGCGGATTTGCTTTGAGATGTTCAATAACTGCTTTTACTTCTTCAATGGTTAACGAGGCGGCGCGCTCCTGCTGCTCTTTTGTGAGCTTATAATTGCGCAGTCCCTGCTTTATATAAGGTCCGTACGGTCCTTTTAAAACCTGAATTTTTTCTTTTGTAAAAACCTGTATGGTACGGTCATCTTTCACCCTTCGCTTTTCTTCGATAATGGGCGCCGCTTCTTCCAAAGTAATGCTGTATGGATCGAACTCTTTATTCAGCGAATAGAACTTTTTATCATGTGCAATGTATGGGCCAAAGCGACCGATACTTACCGTTACTTCGCTGCCTTCAAACAAACCCAGATGACGCGGCAGCCTGAAAAGTTCCATCGCTTCTTCCAACGTAATGGTTTCAATGCTTTGCGAGGTTTTCAGCTTTGCAAACCTTGGCTTTTCTTCTTCATCCGTTTCCCCGATCTGTACCATCGGGCCGTAGCGTCCCATACGCGCAATTACCTTCTTTCCACTATCTGCAGCTACGCCTAATTCGCGTTCGCCCTTCACCCGCTGCGCCGTTTCTAACGTATTGTCTATATCAGTTTTAAACGGCCGATAAAAATCATCAACCATTTTTGTCCACTTCTCTCTGCCGTTGGCAATTTCGTCAAACCCGCTTTCTATTTTGGCGGTAAAGCCATAATCCATAATGTCATCAAAATACTGGTTTAAAAAATCAGTTACCACCAGTCCCAGATCGGTTGGAAACAGCTTTGATTTTTCTGCGCCCGTATTCTCCTGTTCGCTTGTTTTATATACCTGATTGTTTTTAAGTGAAAGCACACGATATTCTCTTTTTATTCCTTCTTTATCGCGTTTTTCTACATAATTTCTTTTTAAGATGGTTGATATGGTAGGCGCATAAGTAGAAGGTCGCCCGATACCCAATTCTTCCAGTTTTTTTACAAGCGACGCTTCTGTATATCTGGGGGCAGCACGTGTAAAACGTTCCGTAGCTTTCATTTCTCTGAAAGATAATTTCATGTCTTTTTTTAAAGGAGGAAGAATGCCTTCTGCGGTTTCATCATCATCATTTACATCTTCTTCATCTCTGCCTTCGAGATATACTTTTAAAAAGCCATCAAACTTCAGTACCTCGCCTTCGGCCGTTAACTCCGCATTGTTAGTAGAAACGTTGATTTTTGCAATCGTTCTTTCCAGTTGCGCATCTGCCATCTGCGAAGCCATGGTACGTTTCCAGATCAGTTCATACAGGCGTTTCGTATCCGCATCGCTTACCGTTACGTTGTTCGTATAAGTGGGGCGAATGGCTTCGTGCGCTTCCTGTGCGCTTTCATTTTTATTTTTGTAAGTACGATGCTGCACATAATTTTTACCGTACTGGCTTCCGATTTTTTCTTCAATATCCTGCCTGGCTGTATCGCTAAGACTCACGCTATCCGTACGCATATAAGTGATATGCCCGTTCTCATACAATTTTTGGGCAAGCAGCATGGTTTTGCTAACGCCATAGCCCAGCTTGCGGCTGGCTTCCTGTTGCAATGTTGAAGTTGTAAAAGGAGCGGCAGGCGATTTTTTCACCGGCTTTATTTGCACGTCTTTTACCGTATAAACTGCGCCTGTACAGCTTTGCAAAAAAGCTTCCGCATCCTGTTGTGTTTTTTGTTTTGCGCCTTCAGCTTTAAATGTTACCGGCTTTCCATTTGCATCAGGCGCAGAAAAAAAGGCTTCTATTCTAAAGCTGCTGAGGGTTTTAAAGGCATTGATTTCGCGTTCCCGCTCTGCAATCAAACGAACGGCAACACTCTGCACCCGGCCTGCGCTTAACGAATTGCGCATACTGATTTTGCGCCACAAAACGGGGCTTAATTCAAAGCCAACAATTCTGTCTAATACCCGCCTTGCCTGCTGTGCATTTACCAGGTTCATATCAAGCAATCGTGGTTGCGCCACCGCTTTTTTAATGGCGGGTTTGGTGATTTCGTGAAACACGATGCGTTTGGTAACCGAAGGGTCTAAGCCAAGCACTTCGCAAAGATGCCAGCTAATGGCTTCCCCTTCACGGTCTTCATCCGTTGCCAGCCAAACCTCACCCGATTTTTTGGCAATCTGCTTTAATTCTTTTACCACTTTTTGCTTATCGTCCGGCACAATATATCTTGGTTTATAATTGTGTTTCAGATCAATGCCCATATCATCTTTTTCAAGATCGCGTATATGACCATAACAGCTTTTTACCTCGAAATCTTCTCCTAAAATTTTTTCTATGGTTTTAGCCTTTGCCGGTGATTCTACTATCAGTAAATTTTTTGCCATCTGGTGCGTAATCAATATTTTATTAGTCCTCTTAAATATACTAAACAATGCTGTAAGACGGATGCAGGTAAATAAACTTTATACTTATTTTTTACTTTCCCGTTTTCTTTTGTAAATAATTTTCCAATGAATCGCAGCTGGTTGCCTGCCATGCAAACGCATGCGATCTAACTGAATAAAAAGCCGGAATTTCTCTTTGTTTTACCTGAAAAATAATCCGGCATATTCATGCAATATTAAAGCAACAGAAATTAACTGTAAAAATGTTAAACCCAATGCAGGCATTTTACCAAAGCAATGTCTGCATGTCAACAGAAGTAATTAAATATATTAGTTATGAAAACAATTTTTTACTTATTCGCTGTTGCCGCAGCTTCAATTTTTATGCATACAAATGCATTTGCCCAACATCATCAACCTTACAAAAACCGGCAACACTATGCTAAGCAACAATCGTTTTACTATTATCCGCAAAGCAATGTGTATTACAGTTGTAACCAGAACAAATACATTTATTCCGGAAGAAACGGCTGGATTGTTTCACAAAGACTGCCGCGTTACATCCGTTTAAAAAATGAGCCTCGTGTTATTGTAAATCATTACGGTTTTGATGTATGGAACGACAATCATTTTCATGTAGCGCAATACAGGCGTTACGCAAATCGCCGTCCTGAACTGGTGTATGCGCCGCACGAGAAATTCGATAACGGATGGAGACGATAAGATGAATGGATAAGATAAAAAGACTGCCAGCAAAGGCGGTCTTTTTTATGAATCATACATTGCATGCTTTACTTTCACAAATCAATTGATGTGCATGAATATTATTTTGGTAGGAACCGGAAATGTGGCTGCGGTGCTTGGTAAGCTGTTTACAGATGCCGGACATTGTATAATGGAAATACATGGGCGAAATGAAACCATGTTGCAACAGATTGCGCGTACAACCGGTGCACAACCCAAACTAAACCTGACCGAAATAAATAGTGAGGCAGATGTGTGCCTGATAGCCGTTTCGGATAATGCCATAGCAGAGGTAGCCCAACAAATAAAGGCAGGCGATATGCTGGTTGCGCACACAAGCGGCGCTACTTCAAAAGATATATTAAACCGCTTCACAAATTCTGGTGTTTTGTATCCGTTGCAAAGTCTTCGTAAAGAGATACATACAATTCCACCGGTCCCTTTTTTTATTGATGCCAACACAAAAACCAATTTGGAAGCGTTGCACCAACTGGCTTCTTCAACAAATAACGAAGTAGCCATAGCCGGCGATGAAGCGCGGTTAAAACTGCATCTTGCCGCGGTGTTGTGTTCTAATTTTACCAATCATTTATATGCGCTTACGCAAAATTTTTGCGAAAAAGAACAAATCAGTTTTCAGAGCCTGATGCCGTTGATTACGGAAACGGCGGAACGTGTTGCCTGGTTTCCGGCAGCGCAAATGCAGACCGGACCGGCAATACGGCATGATGGTAAAACAATGGAACATCATATACAATTGCTGCAATCTTATCCCGGGTTGCAAAATCTTTATCGGCAATTAAGCGAGAGCATTCAAAATTTTTCAAAGTAATTCTTCTCAGTCAGAATTTTATCTTAACCGATGCCATGAGAATGATATTTTTGCAGCCATGAACCTGCCGGCTACCGCAGCAACGCCACGCACTTACCGCATTGCGACGACTATCTTTTTTTTCATTTCGGGTTTCGGACATTCTACCTGGGCATCGCGCATACCTGCCTTTCAGCAACAATTGCATTTGAGCGATGCTGAGCTGGGTACGCTTCTTTTGGCTTCGCCTGTTGGCATTTTAATTACACTGCCATTTACAGGTAAATTATTAAATATTTATAGCAGTAAAAGCATTGTGTTCTTTGGCGCCTTTTTTTATAATATCATTCTTGGTATGCTTGCGTTTGTAACGCAGACCTGGCAATTGGGAATCTTTTTATTTTTATTCGGCTCATCCCGCAATCTGTTAAACCTGTCTATGAATGCACAGGCTGTAGAAATTCAGCGGTTGTACAATAAATCTATCATCACTTCTTTTCATGCGTTATGGAGCCTGGCAGGTTTTGCGGGCGCTGCGGTTGGTTATTTTTTTACTACATTAATCACTTCCACAAAAATTTCCGTTTACTATCATTTTTTAACGGTCAGCATTTTGTTGATGGCAATGTCTCTTATCTGTTATCCGTATATGTATTACAAGCGGCACGAAGCGCAGCCACGGAAGTTTTTGTTTTCCTTACCTGATAAGCGTCTTCTGAAATTTTCACTCATCGCTTTTGCTTCCATGGCGTGCGAAAATGTGATGTATGACTGGAGCGGTATTTATTTTCAAAAAGTGATTGGCGCTGCCAAAGGCGCTGCAACAGCCGCTTTCGTTATTTACATGATTGCCATGACAACCGGGCGGCTTACGGGCGATAAAGTGGTCAATAAGTTCGGCATCATCCCGATTTTAAAATACAGTGGCTTATTCATTGCCGGCGGTCTGTTAATCGCAGTATTACTGCCATATCAGTTTACTGCTTTAGCCGGTTTTGTTATGACGGGCTTTGGTGTTTCATGCATCATTCCGCTTGTGTTCAGCCTGGCCGGAAAATCGGCCACAACCAGCAGCGGCGCGGCGCTGGCATCGGTATCTACCATTGGTTATTTTGGATTTTTAATTGTGCCTCCTTCGGTTGGCTTCATTTCCCAGCAGGCCGGTTTGCAATGGTCGTTCGGCATCATTTCTATGTTTGGTCTGGTTATCTTTTTTCTTGTATCATCCATCAAAAAAACAGCTTCGTGAATGATATATGAAGCGGGATTGTTAACAAACATTTTCATTAGTTTACAATGAATGGGTTTTCAATCTTTTTTATATTTTTTATATTTGCTGTTGGCTTTTTTGTAAACACATCTCCGTAAAAAATTATTGACGATAAATAAAAGCAGTGGCATTACCTTATTTGACTAAATACATTTATAACAACGGTACTGACGAAGTTATCAGACGCGGAAAAAAAATATATTCACTTGGAAACGTTGAGCTGATTGATTTTGACGATTTGCTTGGCACCGTTGTTTTTCGCGTTAAAGACGATAGTTACAGCACGTATTACAAAGTGCACATCAATAAATTCAAGGATGAAAAAAACGTATCTGTTCGTTGCGGCTGCCCGTATAACTTAGGCGAAATCTGTCGCCACGAAGCCGCCTCCTTATTTCAGTTGCAGGATTCATTGGATAAAAATTTATTGGGAGAAAAAGACCTTACCTACGATCAAAAGCATACGGTTGTAAAAATGAAACAGCTTGATGCAAGAATGATAAAGCTACTCTCGTCAAACGAAAGTTATACTAAAGCAGATCAGTTTTTAAGCGAAGAAAAGCCTGTTCTCACCGAAGCTAAAAATGAAAGAGTTGTAGCCGATGTTGTTATAAATAATGCCACTTATTCCGTGGTCATTCAGAAAAATGAAGAGCGTAATCTCGACACAAGCTGCCATTGCAATACAGAAATAAAGCATCCGCTTTGTGTGCATAAAACAATTGTTTTCCTTCATTTATACCGCACCTGCGGCGCCAATTATTTCGACAGCATCCGCAACTGGGATAAAGAAAAAAATAAGCTGCTTTCGTTGTATGGTTACTCGCTCAGCGATGATATAAAAAATAAGTTTGAGTTCGTTTATAAGGAAGGCAAACCTTTTCTGCGTGTGCTCGATACATCTATCAAACGGGTAGCTCAGCCGGCATCGCCGCCGCTAAGGCCTGTGCTTCAAACATCGGTTGTTGCGGAAGAAGAACCTTTAGAAAATAAATGTCTTACATTAGGCATTGTTATCAGTTATAATCCGCATAACTATCCATACATACAAATAGATGCCATACAGGGCGAGCCGAACGAAGAGAGCACCGGCTATAATGGTAAGATTGAAAAGATAGACATAGCAAGGTTTGTGAACGCAGAAGTTTTTAATGAAAATGATAAGCTGCTGCTGCAAAACATTCGCAAGCTGCTGAATCCCGAAGTAAGCCGTTATCTCAACCGCAATTCGCCGTTCAGCGGCATCTGGGAAAATATAGTGCAGCAACACGATGATGAATTACCCGAAGAAACGCGGCAGCTGATTGTTGAATATCTTCATCCGAAATATAAAAAGCTTTTTACCGATGTGGCGGAAAGCAATTTTACCTTTTACCTGCCCCGTCAAAAAACTTTTAATGCAAACAATCTGCAGGAAGCCAATTGTTCCATCAATTTTATTTCTCCTGAGCTCACTATTTCTTTTGCCGGAGGCGAATACGAAATAAGCTGCCATGTAAGAACGCCGGTGCGGGTAAGCAATGTAAATGAAAATGAAATTTCTTCTTCGTTACTGTTTCAGCAGGAAGATCAGTTTTTCATCTGGCAGCGACCCGAAGATGTTTTACTGGTAGAAAAGTTTCTGCCGTCGGGCAAAATGCTGATCCATGAAAACGACTGGAACCGCATGTTGCAGGATTTTATTTTGCCGCTTACAAAAGAATATCACGTTACCTTCAATAACATTCAGAAAGAAGAAGTGCGCGATGTGAAGCCTGAGATAAAAGTGTTTCTGAAAGAGAAAGGCGATTATCTTTTGTTTCAGCCGGTTTTCACCTATCTTGGCTATGACACAAAACCATCTGATAAAGAAAATATTTTATTGCCGCAGGCAAATAAGCTGCTCGTCATTCACCGCAATATGCAGCTTGAAAACGCATTTACAGATAAGCTGAAAAATCTTCATTCCAACTTCATCAATATTGCCGAAAACACAAGCACGCTTGCTTTAAAAGGCGCCGAGGTTTTAAAAAACAACTGGTTTTTTTTATTCATTGATGCGGTGCGCGACATGAACGTTCCGGTGTATGGGTTTGAGGCGTTAAAGAATTTTCGTTTTAATACGGCAAAGCCATCTACAAAAATATATATCAGCAGCCACACCGACTGGTTCGATGCAAAAATTGATATTCATTTCGGCGAGCAAAAAGTAACGGTTGATGATGTAAAAAAAGCACTGCTGAACAAGCAGCAGTTTGTGCAGTTAAAAGACGGAACGCTTGGCATTTTGCCCGAAGAATGGATTAAAAAATATTCACTTTTGTTTCGTGTCGGCGATGGTAAAACGGATGATATAAAGCTTAGCAAATATCATTTTGGCGTGATAGAAGAACTGTACATGCAGCGGGACGATGAAGAGCTTGTGTTTCAGCTTGAAAGCAAATACGAGAATTTAAAAAACCATTATTCCATAGAAGCCATTGCTGCCCCGGAACATCTCACTTCTGTTTTGCGCCCTTATCAGACATCCGGGTTTCAATGGCTGAATTATTTAGACGAAATTAAATGGGGTGGCATTCTTGCCGATGATATGGGTTTGGGAAAAACCCTGCAGGCGCTTACGTTTCTTCATTATCTGAAAGAAAAAAACGGTCGGTTAAAATCGTTGGTTGTATGCCCGACAACGTTGATGTTTAACTGGGAAAATGAAATAAAAAAATTTACGCCAGGTCTTACTTATTATGTTCATCACGGCAATCTTCGCATGAAAGACAGTCTGATGAAAATTACGTCAGATATCATCATCACTACTTATGGAACGTTGCGCAGCGACATCAGGCAGCTTGTAGAAATGCCGTTTGATTATACCATTTTAGATGAAAGCCAGGCGATTAAAAATCCGTCGAGCAAAGTAACCAAAGCGGTTTGTTTGCTGAATACAAAAAGCCGGCTTTGCCTAAGTGGAACGCCTTTGCAGAACAACACATTCGACATTTATGCGCAGATGAATTTTTTGAATCCCGGCATGTTGGGCAGTATGGATAATTTTAAAAATGAATTCGCTGTACCCATTGATAAGTTTGGCGAAAAAGAACAGAAAGAGCATCTGCGCAAACTATTGTACCCGTTTATTTTGCGCCGCACCAAAGAGCAGGTGGCAAAAGATTTACCTGCCAAACAGGAGATGATTCTGATGTGCGAAATGGGAGACGAGCAACGCCAGATTTACGATGCCTACCGCAACGATTTCCACGATAAAATTCTTGGTGTTGTGGAAGAGCAGGGCATACAAAAATCGCAGCTTTCCATTCTGCAGGGTTTGATGAAGCTGAGGCAGATTTGCGATAGCCCCGCCATTATGAAAAATGAAGACCAGTTTCCAAATGTATCTGTAAAACTGGAAGAGCTGACAAGAGAAATTACCGAAAACATCGGCAATCACAAAGCCCTCGTTTTTTCTCAGTTTCTTGGCATGTTGGGTTTAATTCGGGAAAAGCTGAAAGAACTCGATATACCATTTGAATATTTTGATGGCAGCACGTCTGCGCCTGACAGAGAAAAAGCAATCAACCGTTTTCAGAATGACGATGAATGCCGTGTATTTCTGATCTCGTTAAAAGCGGGCGGCGTTGGTTTAAATCTTACTGCGGCCGATTATGTTTACATCGTTGACCCGTGGTGGAATCCTGCCGTTGAACAGCAGGCCATTGATCGCACGCACCGCATCGGGCAAACAAAAAATATTTTCGCTTACCGCATGATTTGCAAAGACACCGTTGAAGATAAAATACTTTTATTGCAGGAAAAGAAACGCGCATTGGCAAACGATCTTATTTCTGATGATTCAACGTTTGTTAAGAGCCTTAGCAGAGAAGATATTGAATATTTGTTTAGCTGATAGCTATCAGAAGTCAGCTTTCTGCAATCAGCTTTAAAAGCAATGAAGTAAAAGCCG
Organism: Ilyomonas sp.; assembly: GCA_965219515.1. Taxonomy (GTDB): domain Bacteria; phylum Bacteroidota; class Bacteroidia; order Chitinophagales; family Chitinophagaceae; genus Ilyomonas. The sequence goes on along the minus strand of OZ244776.1, from coordinate 1,780,071 downwards.
GCAACAACTTTCGATTCAATCTGTAATGATTCATATTCATACAAAAAAATTGCGGCTAAAAGCTGACGGCTGATAGCTGATCTCTGACAGCTTACCATGAACATTTCCATCTGGGAAAAGGAGAGTTTTTACGCCCGTCAGGATGTAATTATTATTGGCGGCGGCATTGCCGGCTTGTGGTGTGCTTATGAGTTGTTGTGTCAAAATCCTGCACTTCAATTACTAATTTTAGACAGCGGAATGATTCCCTCAGGTGCAAGTACGCGGAATGCAGGTTTTGCCTGTTTTGGCAGCCCGACAGAATTGATTCACGATGCCGGCATGATAGGAGAAGAAGGCATGTTGCAATTGGCCGAAATGAGATTCAAAGGCATCGAAAAAATAAGGCGCATTTTGGGTGATGAGGCAATCGATTATGATAATTGCGGTGGTTACGAATGCCTCCAAAAAAACATCAGTTGCATTGAAGATGTTGCTGAAAAATTAGATTGGTTGAATAAAGCAATGAAAGCTGTTACCGGAAGCGAAACCACGTTTGCTCTGGCTGACGATAAGCTTACTGCATTCGGACTTCGGGGCTTTGATGCTTTGATTGAAAACAGGCTGGAAGGCAGCCTGCACAGCGGAAAGCTGGTGATGGAGCTGCAAAAAAAAGTTCGCTCGCTCGGCGGACAAATTTTACAAGGCCTGCACATAGAAAAATGGCAGGAAAACGGTAACGGCGTAACCGTTTTTGCAAATACCAGTATCACCATAGAAACTTCCAGGCTTTTGTTATGTACCAATGCGCTGAGCAATCATTTATTGCCCGACATCCATATCACACCGGCGCGCGGACAAATTCTGGTAACGGCGCCTGTTGACAATCTTACACTTCGCGGCACTTTTCATTTTGATAAAGGATTTTATTATTTCAGAAATATAGGAAACAGAATACTGTTGGGCGGCGCAAGAAATACAGCGTTTGAAGAACAAGCCACAACACTGTTAACCACAACATCTGCCATTCAGCAAACATTGGAACAGTTTCTAAGCATTCATATTTTGCCGGAACAGGAGATCACAATTGAATACCGGTGGAGCGGTATTATGGGTTTTACCGAAGATAAACTGCCGGTTCTTAAACAGTTGTCAGACAATGTTATTGCTGTTATAATCTGTAACGGCATGGGCGTTGCCATGGCGCCAATGATTGCTGAACAGGTAGCACAAACTTTTTTTTGAAAAATATAAAACGCCTGCAACGTTTTATTTTTTTGAAGCGTATGTATACGAAGGATTTACATTTCGGATTAAAGAATGGGAAGTAAGCAACAGATTGCATTTGGAAAAAGTAAAGGTTTCTTTGCTTAAATAAAGTGTTGAACCGGCCGTCAGCACACATGTTGATGCAAAAACGTTATAGCTAATTTTGAAAAATTTTGCGGAAATTATAAACGGTTGTATAGCGGGGAATCATAAATATCAGCGGATAATTTATGAGCATTATCGCGGCTATGCCTTTAAAATTGTTTTTCGGTATATCTATCATCACGATGCTGCTGCAGATGCCGTGAATGACGGCTTTGTGAAACTGCTGAATAACATTGATAAGTTTGCGAAAAAAGAAAATGTGAACGATGAAAAGCTTTTCATGGGATGGCTGAAAAGAATTATGATTAATATTTCAATTGATCAGCTTCGCAGAGAAAAACACAATGAAGCGGATAGTCTTTCCGAGTCGTTTCAGCAATTGCCAGACAAATCGGAAAAGGCAGATGACATTATGTTTTACAACGATTTAATCAGACAGGTAAAAGAGTTGCCGGTGGCGTATCGCCTTGTGTTTAATCTGCATGTTATAGACGGGTATTCGCATGTTGAAATTTCGGAGATGATCAACATTCCCATCAGTACATCCCGGTCTAACTTATTAAGGGCGAGAACCTTGCTGCAAAAAAAAATTATAAATAAAGAGGCGTACAAACATGCAGAATTTAGATAACAATATGGATGATTTGTTTCGGAAGGCGTCAGACCTTTATGAACCCGAACTTCCCGACAGCGGCTGGGCTTCTATGGCAACGCGGCTTTCTGCTTCTTCTGTTACGGCTGCAACACCCGTTAAAAAGCGCAGTTATAAGAAAATCGCTGCATTGCTGCTTTTATTTGCGTTTCTCATTACCGGTTATTTTTATCAGCATCCTGATGTGTTACATGCAAAAAAAATAAGCGGAATATCTGGCACAACGGGTATCAAAAATAGTAATGCCACAACAGAACATGTATCTGTTTCAAAAGAGCATAACAATCAGATTCATAATAAGAAAAACAGCGTTGCAAATTCGGCATTTTTAACTCAGACCATAATGATGCAAAATAAATTGTTACCGGCGATTCACAATCCTGAAATGCTTGCTGAGATTAATTTACCGCAGGTAAAAGGGAACTTTGAATTAAAAGATTTACCAGATATCACAAGTGCTTATCATCCTGAAAATTCAGTTACGAAAAAACAGGTTTTACAAGCCGATAGCACTGAAAACAAATTGTCTGGCAAGAATATCCTACAGTCCAAAGAAAAGAAATTTTATTTAGGCGTTCTGGCAGGCACTTCCTTTAATCAGGTTCAGCAACAGGGTTATAAAAAAGCAGGATTCGACATTGGCTTGCTGGCTGGTTATAAACTAAATAAAAAGCTTTCTGTGGAAGCCACGGTCCTCTACGCCTCAAAATATTACTACAGCGATGGCAAGTATTTTAATATGGACAAAATGCCGGCAAATATGAAAGTAATAAACCTGAAAGGATGCAGTAACGTTTTTGAAATTCCGGTGGTTGCCAAATACGATTTAGTAAAGACAAAGAAAGCTGCTGCTTTTGTTACGGCAGGTGTTTCTTCTTACATATTAACAAAAGAAAACAACGATTATATTGTACAGATAAACGGCGCGCAACAAAAGATGAAGGGATTGTATAAAAATATTTCAACGGGGCTTGCCTCGTCTTTTCATCTTGGTTTTGGTTATGAACAAACATTACACAAAAACACAAATTTGCGACTTGAGCCTTATGTAAACCTGCCGGTAAAAGGCATCGGAATCGGCAATATGCGGGTAATGAGCGCAGGCGTTCACGTGGTTGCTACGTTGCCGGTTCATTAATTTATTTATAAGACACATTAATTTTTATTTCAAAGTAATGTCGCTTAAAAACGGCAAACGGATCCGTCATTTCTAAAACACAATAAATACAATGATTATGCTCACAAAAATCAACAGTCGTTTAATGATGACAGCCATGGTTGCTGTTGTTATCGCAGGCGCTTCCTGCCGCAAAGAAGCAAAAATTTCAGATGTTAGTTTATCCTCAGACGCTGCTTTCAGAAACATGGTTTCGGAAAACGGAACCAATCCGGATGATATTTCATTATCAGATGCCGGCGCAAAAGTAGTTGACGATTATGGCTACGTTTATACCGAAAGCAATGATGCGATGCAAAACAGTATTCTCATTTACAAGCAACAACCGGACGGAAAGTTAAGCTATGAATCTTCCGTTGCATCCGGTGGAAAAGGCAATGATGCCGGGCTCGGTTCGCAGGGTGCCGTTATTATTGATGCGGCGCATAAGTATTTATATGCCGTAAACGCCGGCGATAATTCCATTTCATCTTTTTGGATTCACAGCGACGGCAGCCTTACGCTTGCGCACACCGTTGGCTCGGAAGGCACAACGCCAATCAGTGTTACGGTGTATGGTAATTTGCTTTATGTAGTAAATTCCGGCAGCGATAATATTGCAGGTTTTTACATTGGCAGTAATGGGTTGCTTAGTTATATCAAAGGTTCTGTGCAATCGCTTAGCGGTGTTGGTTCCGGTCCGGCAGAAATCAAATTTCATCCCGAAGGATATTTGTTATTCGTTACCGAAAAAAATACAAATAAGATTGCTTCGTTTACGTTGAACGGAGATGGCGCAGCCAATGCACCGGTATTTTCCAATTCGGTAGGCGCAACACCGTTCGGCTTTGAATTTGCACGCGAAAAGAATTTTTTAATTGTTTCCAATGCTGCCGGCGGTGCGGCTGATGCCGGTTCCTGCACATCTTATACCACTACGGCAACCGGCGATATTTATGATGTAAACGGCGCGGTAAACGATAATGAATCTGCACCGTGCTGGATAGCCCCCACTTATCATGGCAGATACGCTTATACCAGCAATACGGCGGGCAATACCATTTCTGTTTATTATGTTTCGCAGGGCGGCAGATTGTATCTGATACCGTTTGCAACAAAACCATCCGGCGAAGCGCCGATAGATATTATTGTGAGTGCCAATAACAAGTTTTTTTACAGCCTCAATTCAAAATCCTATACCATTGGCGAATTTAAAAGAGGTCTTTTAGGAACCCTGGAAGACGTTGGAACCGTTGAAAATCTGCCTCCGTATGCAACTGGTTTGGCTTGCTATTAATTAAATTAAAAAAAAAGCCGGGTTATTTTGATGAAGATAAATAGCCCGGCTTATAAATTTAATTTTATGAAAAATATCAGCATTTACATTCTTTTTTTTGTGCTTGGCTTATCCACATTCGGATTGGTATCCTGCGAAAAAAACCTGACTACAACCGACAGTAATGTTTTGGATAAATCTTCAGGCTCTTTCTCCAATGCGGCTTTCCAGTCGCCTTCGATTGTCGGCTTTACTCCAAACCCGGTGATCGCCGGCGACAGCGTAAAAGTGCTTGTAAAACTTTCTCAACCCGCGCCAACAGGCGGTCTTATAGTTACTCTTAATAAAACCCGGTCTGCCGGTCCCGTTGTAGATTTGCCGGTCACTTTTTTGATACCAGCCGGACAGACGCAGGGAGCTGTGTTGCTTCATACCATTCCTTTCAGGGACAGTATTGTTGAAAGTATTTATGCCACGTTGCCAAACTTTGCTCTTAGTGATCCGGCTGTGTTATTGATTACGCCGCGATCCAAAAGCGATACGCGCCCGCCATTGCAGTTTTTTGAAGCGGAAAATGCCGTGTTAAAAGGTGTAGTTGCCAAACAGACAGACGTTTTCTCACAGGCGTTTTTTTCTAACCAGGCGTTTGCCGAATATCAAAAAGCTAAACGAAGCTATGTGCTGTTCAATGTGAAGCCAAATCGGGCAGGCGAAAACATTCTTGAATTCCGTTACGCCTGGCGCACGTCAACCAATCAGCCGACGGAGACGCTTTTTGTGGTTGTGAATGGCAATCAATATCCGCTGTCGTTTCCGCCAACTGCCAACGACCATAGTAATAACCTGGTTTATACAAATGCCAATCTAAAACCGGGAAATAATAAAATTTATATTGGTACAAATACGGGCAACGCTACAAGCTTGCGTTTGGATAATCTGACGGTTGCAGTTCCTTAGAATAACATGTAGTTATCTCGAATCTTTTTTAAAATTTCTTAAGTACCCTGTCAAAATTAAATAGAATTAAAGACGTTAAAACAGTGTGTCAAGAAAAATCAAAGAAATAGTACTAAGCAAAGAAGCTAAGCAAGCGTTGGAACATCTGTATAAAACGGAATCAAACCACAGTTTTCGTCAGCGCTGCAAAATGGTTTTATTAAAGTCAGAAAGCTACACGACTAAAGACATTGCTGTTATTTTAAGCAGCAATGTGGCAAGTGTTTATAATTGGCTGAACCGTTATGACAGCAATGGCATAACAGGGTTACGCACAAAGCCAGGACAGGGCAGAAAACCGATATTGGCAGACGAACATGTAAGTATAGTAAGAGCAGCCATAGAACAAGAGCGGCAACGATTATCACAAGCCCGTCAGATTGTTGAAGAAAATACAGGCAAAAAGATGAGTAACGAAACGCTGACGCGTTTTTTAAAAGTCATCACTGCCGTTACAAGCGAATAAGAAAACGACCTAAAGGCGGATGTGATAAAGAATTTTATGACTATAAACTACAGGAACTTCAGTTATTAGAACAACGTTATGGCAAGTCAGAAATTGATTTGTATTATGGCGATGAGGTACAAATATCAGAAGAAGGCTATGTGCCTTATGGCTGGCAGTTTACAGATGAAAACATTAGTATAAAGTCAGCTATAGGCAAGCGTATCAATTGTTTTGGAATCATAACAAGAGAGAATCAGTTTGAGCATGCGACTACTTACGAAACCATTACCACCAACTTTATCATCGAAAAAATAAATGAGTTTTCTTATCAGATAAAAAAGCACACGGTTATCGTATTGGACAATGCAAAAGTTCATCAGTCAAAAGCAATGAAAGCCATGCAAAAAGTATGGGCAAAAAGGCAATTATTTATTTTTTATCTGCCGCCTTACTCACCCCATTTAAATATTATTGAAAGACTTTGGAAAGAAATGAAAGCCAGATGGATACAAACCAAAGACTATGAAACCGATGAACAACTTTGCTATGCAACGATGCTTATTTTACATGCCATCGGTAAAAATTTATTCATCAACTTTAAAAAAGTTAATTAGTAGATAATTTTGACAGGGTACTTACAATAAATATTAAAACAAAAGTTTATGTTCCGAAAATCAATGCTTAGTTTAGTTACGGCCGGAGTTGTTCTGCTTTCGTCATGCTCAAAAAACAATGTAGAACCTGCCACTTCCGCTGAGAATAACAAGTTGTCCGATCAATCCAACATTACTTCACTGTCAGCCGCTACGGTAACAAAAACGTTTCCCGTTACTTCTTTCAGCAAACTCAAACTATTGTCTGCCGGCAATGTAGAAATTACGCAGGGAAATACCGAATCTGTTTCGGTAGAAGCCGATAACGACCGTCTCTTGGGTTTGGTAGCCGTGGAAAACAGCGGTGATACACTGATTGTAAAGCAGGCGCCCGGCGCAGGCTCGCCCGGACCATTTACTACATTTGTCATTCACATAACGCTGAAATCGGTTGATTACATCCGGCACATCGGCAGCGGCAGTGTTGGTGATATTTCTACTGCCAACACATTGCAATTGCCTGCTTTTACTTTCGACTGGTTTACTACGGGTAAAGAGAAAGGTATTTTTAGCGTGGTAGCTCCATCTATGGTTGCCTCTGTAAGCGGCGGACTGATTAATAATTTCAGCGATGGCATCAGCACGGTTTATTTCTATAAATCAACCATTAAAAAAGTAAATCTTACGCGTTATGGCTATGGCACATTCGACGGCTTTTATCATACCATCGGCGGTCGTTTTGGCAATGCCAGCTTAGATGCCGAACAACTGGTGGTGGTAAACAAAGCTACCAGCATGTATGCGTTTGGAGATGTGTTTGTAAAAGCAAGTAAAAAAATCAGTCTTACCAATAAAGGGCAAGGCACCATTTATTACACCGGCAACGCAACCGTTATAAAAAAAGTAAACAAAGGCGGCACCATTACAAAATTCTAAGAAGTATATTGACAGGTGTGAGAAGCAAAACGGGATCAACATTGATCCCGTTTTTGTATTTATAAATTCGTTTGTCAGAATTAAAAACCGGCAACCGTTCCCGGTAATTTTTTGATGTGCCGGAAGCGCAAAAAAGATACGATAAAAGTAAAAGTAGCGTAAGAACACAATGAAGAAAAGCCACGTGAACGTGGCTTTCAGTAAAAGCGGGGTAGGATTGTGCGGGTGTTAGTTTGCTGTTTACATTTTGCAGTAGTAGCTGGTTTTACCATTTATGTTAACGCTGATGATAATATCTTTTTTCTTCAGGCGCGAAAGGGAAGCGTAAAATTCAAAGCTGCCGCTTTTGTAAACAAACATTATCATTTCATCAATTGCATAATCGCTGAATTTCTTTTTTATGTCGTCTGTTGTTCCTTTCGGCAGTTCACTTATGGTAATCGGAATGGCAAACCCAATCAACTCATCCGTTTCCATGTCATAATATGCCTTTACCGCTTTGCCACTAAAATCAAAAATTGTTTTTTTTACATTTCCATTTGTGGATACAGCGCTTGCTTTCGTGCTTTTTAAAACGGCAGTCAGATGTTGTACCAGATCATTGTTTTTATGAACCGGTTTTCCAAAAGAGATAAGCGCCATGGCAAGCATTATAGCAGTTATCAAAATGAGTTTTTTCATGTTTTTCAGGTTTATTTATTTTTTCAGGTAATTAATGAGGCTACGATAAATGAATCGCAATTGCAGAAAAGAAAGAAACAAATTCCGGATAAATTTTTTTGAAAGAAAACACAGAGACGTTTACCTGAGAACAGATAAGCAAAACAAAAAGCATCAAAAATTGATATATAACAGAAAATCTTAGTTTTGTTTCAAACTAACCTTCTTGACTACATCTGATAGCAACATTATTGAAAGGCTCACAGCCAGCCATATAGAACGCAGCAGGCAGGAAAAAATGCTGTATGAAGAATACTTCTACTTTATAAATGAAGGTTGCCGCAAATACAAGCTTACTCACGAAGACAGCTTCAGCGCTTATAGCGATGCGTTTCTTTCCGCAACAGTAAACATCGTGTCCGGCCGGTTCGATGGTCGTTCTTCCATTAAAACATACCTGTTTCAAATATTTTCCAATAAATGTATTGACCTTGTTAGAAAAAATACGACTAACAAACACCAGGTATTTAAAACAATGGAAATGCCTGAACTGATGAACCGGTTGCCGGACGGTGCAAAGAACGTGGTTGAAAGAATATTGAACCGGGAAAAAAAGATGGCAGTGCAGGAATCGCTGGGTAAAATTGGCGATAAATGCAAACAACTTTTGCTGATGTTTGAAGATGGCTATACCGATAAAGAAATAGCCGGCCAGTTAAACTATAGCAACGCCGCCGTTGTAAAAACCACAAGGCTTCGTTGTCTCGAAAAACTGAGAGAAAAAGTAAAAGCGCATTCGTTTTTATAATTGGCAATACAGAGCAAAAGATTTGTAACGGTTTATTAAACTATAGATTGTATGAGCGATACATTAGGGTATATAGATGCTTATTTTAACCAGGAGTTAGAAGGCAGTGACCAAAAGGAATTTGAGGCGCGGTGCAGCTTGGATGAAAGCTTTGCGGAGGAAGTGGCTTTTTATATCAGCGCAAGACAGGCGGCACGCGAAGAACTTTTGAAACAAAAGCAACAGCAATGGCAATCTGACATAGCGCAACAGAAAAAGCCGGTAAAAAAATCAATTGTGCTACGCCTGGTGCCTTATGCAGCGGCAGCCTGTTTGGTTTTCGCAATTGCGTTTTATTTTCTATTCCAATCGCAGTCGCAGCAACGGTTGGCGGCAAATTATGTACAGGACAATTATTCTTCTCTGCGTCAAAGTATGGATGCGTCAAGAGACAGCATACAATCTGGCATTGCAGCCTACAACAATAAGGAGTATCAGCGTGCATTGGCGTTGTTTGAATGGGTGGGTAAGAATGACAGCGAAAACAGCGATGCAAAAAAATATGCAGGTCTTGCTTACCTGCAACTGAAAAACTACGACAAAGCGTTGGAGCGGTTTAAAGAGCTGTCTGCCATGAAAGTGGCTTACAACGCAGGCGATATGCTGCAAGCCAGCACCTTATTACAGCGGAATGCGCCGGGCGATAAAGAAGCAGCGAAAGCTTTGCTGCAAAAAGTGGTGAGCGAAAACGAAGAGGGAAGTAATAAGGCAAAAGAAATGCTGGATAAGTGATATATGCCGGTTCTTTAGAAAAAAATTAATCATACATATTTATTCTTTATAACTTTCCATAACAATAAGCTAACTATCTCTTCATTACTTAACATTAAAAACGAAAACCATGTCTAAACGAATCATTAAAACAAAAAGTAAAAGTGGAACCGCCAATCCTATTCCACCGCCTCAGCCAAAAGGCACAATGGCAGAAGCAACAGGAGAACAAGGAGTTATAAAAGAACCGTCAGAAGACAGCGGGGCGAATACAGCATCCGGCTTTGCTGAGTAACAACCGACAGTTTTTTTAAAATCTGTTTTACCTACATTCACTAACCTGTTAATGTAAAAACAATGTCTAAAAGCACTACCATTCATCCCATTCCACCACCTCAGCCAAGGCTGATTGCGTTTGTACAACTGGCAACGCTGTTTGGTTTAGCCTATTTAATCATCCAGGTTGCGAAATTGGAGAAGCGATTGAATAATGTAAAAATCAATTCGCGCTAAGTTTACAAATACGACCATCAAACAGCACTGTCATGTTAAAATGAAAAGCGAATGTTGCAATATTGCTTTTGTAAAATGTATGTACGCTGTTATGGTTGCATTACTTTCAACAGCATTGGTTTTTGGTCAGACCAATCCTGTTGAAAGTAATTTTAAAAAGGTAGTTTCAATAGACAGCGATACATTGCTTTCCGATCAAAAAAAACTAAATGCCTTATATAAAATAAACGAAACGTTCGGAAACGGAAACGATTCCGATTATATCATCACATGCATCAAACTTGCCAAATATGAATGGATATTACATAACGATAAGAATCTCGCCATTCGATATTCCTTGAATGCTATGCAGGCCAATGCGTTATTAAAAAAACCGGTTTCCCATAACATTCTTGTTAATTGCTATTATAACCTCGCAGCTTACTACAATCTTTTATTGCAGCAAACCAAAGCCATCGCGTATTACGATACCGTTATCTTACTCTGCAAACAGTTTGACCCGGATAATTACCTGCTGGAAAGCATGTATAGAAAATCGTCTTTGTATTCTGCCCTGGGCGATTATCAAAAGCAAATAGATGATTGCACTTCGGGAATTTATGAAGCCACTAATCAAAACGACTCGTTGTATCTGATTTCTTTTCTGAATCTGCGTGCAGAAGCGCTTACTTATATAAATGATTTTGATAAAGCTTTTACTGACCTTGAAAAAGCCATTTTGCTGGAAGAAAAAACCGGTAATCAATACTGGCTTGCCAATTCGTACCAGGACAAGGCAATCATCTATAAAAATCAGAAGCAAAATCAGAAAGCAGAATTTTATTTTAAAAAAGCATTGGAAGTTCGTCCGCGCCTGCCAACATTTTACGAAAGAATTGCAATTGATTATAATGAGTTGGGACGGTTTTACCTGAATAATGTAAAAGATTTTAAAAGAGCCGAAGAAAACTATTTGAAAACACTTGCGTATGCAAATAAATGTACGCCGTCTGTAAGACGATTGTATTTGCTGATTGCTTACGAAAACTTAGGCGACCTCTACTATAAATGTAATAAAACTTCCAAAACGCTTGACTGTTATAAAAAGGCATTTGAGCAAATAAATTTTAAATCTTCAAACTTTCTTTTCAACAATCCTTCATTAAATAATCTGGGAGTAATCGAATATAACGATCCGATTTTTGTTTTATTAAACAACAAAACAGAACTCCTTCTTCAACTTTATAAAAAAACTAAAAAATCAGAATATCTTGATGCCTGTCTGAAAACAGCTTTGCTCACAGACTCGTTTGTAACGCGTACCCGCCATCAGAATATTGAAGAAAAAAGCAAACTGTACTGGCGAAATGAATCAAGAGATTTTTTTAATAATGCCATTGAAGCCTGTTATCTTTTGAAAGATGTAAAAAGCGCTTTTTACTTTATTGAAAAAAGCAGGGCCGTTTTATTAAACGATAAATGGAATGAATTAAATGCCAATATTCATTTACCAAAAGAAGTGGCTGAAAAGCAGCAATATTTAGAAACGAAAATCATACAGCAAAACCAAAAGATTTCTTTCGATGCAGACGTAAGCAACGAGAGGGAAGCAGAAAATAATCTTCATCTTACCGAAGATTCTTTCCAGCATTTTATCAAATTTATCGAAAAAAAATATCCCACTTACTACCAAAGCAAGTATGCCGATAACGTTTTTCCTCTTCCACAGCTACAACAGTATTTAGCTAAAAGCAATCAGAGCTTTGTATATTATTACATGACTGATACATTGCTGTATGCGTTGGGCATTACAAAAAACAAAACCGATTTTAAAAAAATTCCGGTAACCGATTTTGATTGTCGTCTGTTGTCAGATTTTATTCGCATGTGCAGCAATAAAAAAGACCAGATGAATCATTATGCGGCTTATGTTTCATTATCGCACATCATTTATAAAAAAATCTTTCAGCCGCTTCATATTCCAAAAGGTAATGTAGCCATCTGCACCGATAATTTCTTTATTCCGTTTGAAGCATTGTGCAGCGATGATAAGGGCAAAAACTATTTGTTGTACGATTATAATGTCAGCTATGTTTACTCAGCCCGCGCTTTATTAAAAACGTTTACGCACAGCCCGCCGGCAGGCAATTTCATTGGCTTTGCGCCGGTATCGTTCTCTTCTGCGCTGGGTGTTTTCGACTTAAAACAGTCAGCATCTGCACTTCAGAATGTGGCGGATTTTTACAGCAGTAATACGTTGTTTACGCAGCAGCAAGCCACGCGAAGTAATTTTATCAACGAAGCTTCGCGTTATTCTGTCGTTACCGTTTTCTCTCATGCGCAGGCAGACACAACCGGTACCGAACCGGTGTTATACATGCAGGATTCTTTGGTTCATTTGTCTGATCTGCAACGCCTGATGAATCCTTCCGTTCAGTTTGTTTTGTTAAGCGCCTGCCAGACAAACATTGGTAAGAATGAAACCGGTGAAGGTATTTACAGCCTCGCGCGCGGCTTTGCTTCTGCAGGCATTCCGTCCGTATCAGCTACGTTATGGAAAGCCGATGAAGGCGCCGTATATCAAATCTCAATTAAGTTTAACGAATATCTTTCCAAAGGTTTTAATAAAGCCGAAGCTTTGCAAAAAGCCAAGATGTGGTATCTGCAAAATAACAGTGATAACGAAAACGGGTTGCCTTTTTATTGGGCCAACATGGTTCTTATCGGCAGTTCCCAGCCCGTTACACTATTGTCGACGCATCGGTCTGTTTCCCTTTGGATGGCAGGCATTGGTTTTCTTATATTACTTCTTTTAACGGGCTATTATTTTTATTATAAAAAGAAAAAAGTGCATTAGAATATTATCTATATCAACAGCTATTCCGCCAATAAATATTTGTTTTATAATGCTGCCATTTATCCGAATGGTATTACATCTTTACAAATAACGATTGTAAAATAAATGCTGGCTTTTGAATAAAGATTGGATATTTATACCAATGAAATCATTTGCTCTTTTTGTAATCCTCTTTTTCATTACAATGTTACATTCCGCATTTTTGCAAGGACAGTCTTTCAATGCTACCGGTGTGGTAAAGCAGGGCGCAGCGTTACAATTAATATCAGATCAGTTCGCTTTTACGGAAGGTCCGGCAGTTGATAAAAACGGAGACATCTATTTTACCGATCAGCCAAACGATAAAATATGGATATATGATACAAGCGGAAAATTGTCTGTTTTTATGAATAAAACAGGTCGTTCCAACGGAATGTATTTTGATAACAACGGCAAGCTCATTGCTTGTGCCGATGAAAATAATCAGCTATTGGCGATCGGCATGAATGGTAAAACGGATGTATTGCTGAACGGTTTTGACGGACATAAATTTAACGGACCAAACGATTTGTGGATTGATAAAAAAGGTGGTATTTATTTCACCGATCCGTATTATCAGCGCGATTACTGGGAACGAAAAAAACCGGATTTGGAAGGTCAGTTTGTTTATTATTTACCGGAAGGAGAACACAAAGCCTTCGTAGCAGATAGTTTGCTCGTGCAACCAAACGGCATTGTGGGCACGCCGGACGGGAAGTTTTTATTTGTTGCCGATATAGGCGACAGCAAAACTTATAAATACGAAATCAACAATGATGGAACACTAAGCAAGCGGCAGCTTTTTGTATCGCAGGGTTCAGATGGTATGACCATAGACAATGAAGGCAATCTGTATATAAGCGGTAAAGGCATAACCGTTTTTGATAAAACAGGAATGAAGACAGAACATATTGCGGTGCCCGAAGATTGGGTTGGCAATCTGTGCTTTGGCGGAAAAGAGCGCGATGTGTTGTTTATTACGGCATCCAAATCTGTTTACACCTTGCAGATGCGGGTAAAAGGTGTTAAATAACAAGTTACGTCTGGATTTGGTTTGTTTTATAAAATAAAATTGCGATGATCTGTAACATCCGCAGACGTCATTTTTTATGAGATTGCCGAACCAGTAATTTTTTATTTTTTCATAATTGTAAAAATTACACTTATTTTTAATCGCTCATTTATTTCTGATCTACAAATAAAATCTTTCTGCGCTTTATGGAATATTCACGCTTGCCATGCTTTCTTGCAGCCATTATGATTGTCAATTTTTCTTACGGTCAGCAAACCACCATTACGCTTCATGCCGATTCGGCAAAGCAAACCATCAGTAAAAATATTTACGGGCATTTTGCCGAGCATTTAGGCCATTGTATTTATGGCGGTTTTTATGTAGGCGATACCAGCGATATTCCCAATACCAACGGCGTTCGCAACGACATCATTGCGGCTTTGCGCAAGCTTAAAATTCCCAACCTTCGCTGGCCGGGTGGCTGCTTTGCCGACACGTATCACTGGAAAGACGGCATTGGCCCGAAAGACAAGCGGCCTACGATGGTGAACAAATGGTGGGGCGGCGTTACCGAGGACAACAGCTTCGGCACGCACGATTTTTTAAACATGTGTCAGTTATTAGGCGCCGAACCTTATCTCGCCGGCAATATCGGCAGCGGCACCGTGCAGGAACTTGCCGATTGGGTGCAATATGTAAATTTCGACGGCAAAAGCCCGATGAGCAATTTAAGACGGCAAAATGGACAGGATAAACCCTGGCATGTAAAGTATTGGGGCGTTGGCAACGAAGCCTGGGGCTGCGGTGGCGATATGCGGCCCGACTATTATGCGAACGAATACCGCAAATACGCCGTGTTTATGACAGACTACGACCACGACATGATGAAGATAGCTTCAGGCGCCAATTCATCTGATTATAACTGGACGGAAACGCTGATGAAAAATCTGTCTGTTAATATGGTTGGCGGTCTTGCTTTGCATCATTACTCGGTGTTAGACTGGAATCACAAAGGCTCTGCGGTAGATTTTAATGAAGATCAGTATTTCCACATTATGAAGAACGCTTTATTTATGGATACATTGGTTATGAAGCATTCTGCCATTATGGATAAATATGATCCGCAAAAAAAAGTGGCGCTGGTGGTTGATGAATGGGGCGGCTGGTACGATGTGGAACCCGGCACAAATCCCGGCTTTTTGTATCAGCAAAACACCATGCGCGATGCCATGATTGCCGGCGTTACGCTTAATATTTTTAATAATCACAGCGATCGGGTTCGCATGGCTTGTCTTGCCCAATGCGTAAATGTGTTGCAGGCAGTTATTTTAACCGATAAAGAAAAAATGATTCTTACGCCAACCTATCATGTAATGGAGATGTACAATGTGCATCAGGATGCGAAAATGCTGCCCGTAGGTGTGCAGACAAATGATTATACTTTCGGCAAAGAAAAACTGCCTGCGGTATCATGTTCTGCATCAAAGGATTCATTGGGGTTAACACATGTTTCGCTGGTGAATATTGATTCAAAAAATGCGCAATCCATTACGTTAAATATTTATGGCGCAAAATACGGCAGCATAAAAGGACGTATTCTGTCTTCTGCCAGATTGCAGGATGATAATACGTTTGATAATCCTGAAAAGATAATGCCCAAAGCCTTTGCCGGCGCGGCTTTACAAGGAAATACGGTAACCGTAAAGATGCCGCCGTTTTCTGTGGTGGTGTTAGAATTAAAATAATGGCGGCAACCGCTTTCCTGTTTTTATGTGAACCGCTTCTGAAATAAATAGTTGAATCGTAAAGAATGAAGCAAAAGCTGTTTGTTTTATCAGGCTTGTTACTGGTATTCGCCTCCACTTTCGGGCAAACGATAATCTTTACTATTGACAAAAGCAATACGGCGCAAACCATTGAAAATATTGGTGCTTCGGGTGCGTGGTTTTCAGAAGTCGCAGGCAAATATTGGGCTGATACCACAAAAAATAAAATGGCTGAATTGCTCTTCAGCAAAGCGTTTGACCAATCGGGTAACCCGCTCGGCATCGGGCTTTCTGCCTGGCGTTTTAATATCGGCGGCGGCAGCGCCGAACAGGGCGACAGCAGTGGCATTGCCGGCTCTGTTAAGCGCGTGGAATGCTTTTTATCTCCCGATGGAAGTTATGATTGGAACAAACAAAGCGGCTACATCTGGTTTGTAAAAAAAGCCAAAGACTATGGTGTTGAAAACCTGATTGCTTTTAGTAATACGCCTCCGGTTCAATTTACCAAAAACGGTTTGGGTTTTAAGACGGAGAAAGATTACACAACAAATCTGCGTGCAGATAAATATGCAGATTATGCAAACTTCTTGGCAGAGGTGGCAGCGCATTTTGATAAAGAAAACATACACTTTTGCTGCATCAGCCCCGTTAATGAGCCGCAATGGGATTGGTCGGCTCCGTTTGGAAAAATGAACCAGGAAGGTTCGCCCTGGCGCAATGAGGATATTTATAACATTACCGTTTCACTCGACAGCGTTTTAAGTGCCAGACATTTGTCTTCCAAAATCATCATTCCTGAAGCTGCCATTCTTACCGCTTTGTATGATGGCAATGGACAGGCAGCCCGGCAGATTCAGCAATTTTTTTCAAAAAACAGTCCGCTTTATCTTGGCAATTTGCAACATCTGAAACCGGTTATTGAAGGGCATAGTTATTTTACCGATAAAGGCGATAGCAGTATCGTAAACATCCGCAAAAAAATAAAAGATTCGGCGGCAGCTTACGATGTGTCTTTCTGGCAATCGGAATATAGTATGCTGGGAGATGGTTATAAAGAAGGAAAAAAAGGCAAAATTGCGGCTATAGATTGTGCTTTGTTTTTAGCCAAAATAATGCATAACGATTTAGCGGTTGCCAATGCTTCGGCATGGCACTTTTGGAATGCCTGGGAACCCGGCAGCGCTGAATGGGACACAAGATATTATCTGCTGGCATTACAAAACATTGCCGATAGCGCAAAAGGCGGGTTTGCCATAACAAAAAATCTTTGGGCACTGGGCAATTACAGCCGCTTCATTCGTCCTGGCATGAAGCGTATCATTACAAGAAGAAGCGATAACCTGACCGATGTGCAGGCCGCTGAAACAATTATGCTGTCTGCATTCGGAAGCGATAAGCGTTTGGTTGTTGCAGCCATTAATTATACCGTAGAAAATAAAAAAATTTCATTGCATGGCATCGGAAAAATAAAAGCAGCAAAACAATATATTACAACCGCTGATAGCGATTACAACATGAAGAAGCAGGATGTGCAATCAATAGAGAATATCAATCTTCTGCCAAGATCTGTAACAACAATCGTGGTAGATTACAAATGAATTTTTTAGATAACATGCATAAACAATAATAAAGCAGACATGATTACTAAATTACTGTCAATACTGGTGTTAAGCTGTTTATTTACTTTGTATTCGGTTGCACAGAAAAATACAATAACCGTTGATGCATCTAAGATTACAGCCGATATACAACCCACCATGTGGGGAATATTTTTTGAAGATATCAATATGGGTGCAGACGGCGGGCTGTATGCCGAACTGGTAAAGAACCGTTCCTTTGAATTTGGTATGCCGCTGATGGGATGGAAAGTAAAAGGTAAAAGCGTGAAAGAAGGCGATTTTCTGGTGCTAAACCGTAAAGCCGCAGACAGCATTAACCCGCGATATCTGCATGTGAATGTACACGATGCAGGCGATGCTTCAGATATGAGCATTACAAATGAAGGCTTCAGGGGAATGGGCATTAAGCAAGGTTTGCGCTACAATTTTTCAATGATGTACAATCAGGCAAACACCGGTGTAAAGCTGCATGTTGAACTGGAAGATTCCACCGGCAAAATGTTAGGCGGAACCGTTGTTTCGCCATCAGAAAACGGCGATGACTGGCATAAAACAGAAGCCGGTTTTACTGCAAATGCTACCGTTCCTAAAGCCAAAATGAAAATCTGGTTTGAAGGTAGTGGTGTCATCAATCTTGATTTTATTTCCCTGTTTCCATCCGATACCTGGAAAGGCAGAAAAGGCGGCTTGCGGGCAGATATGGTGCAGCTTCTGGCTGATATGAAGCCCGGCTTCATTCGTTTTCCCGGTGGCTGCATTGTGGAAGGTCATGAGCTGGCAACGCGTTATCAGTGGAAAAAAACCATTGGCGATATAAAAGACAGGCAAACCGGCATCAACCGGTGGAACACCGAGTTTGCGCATCGCCTTACACCTGATTATTACCAGAGTTTCGGGCTTGGCTTTTACGAATATTTTCAACTGGCGGAAGACATTGGCGCAGTACCCTTGCCCATTTTGAATGTTGGCATGGCATGCCAGTTTAACACTGCAGAATTAGTGCCGCTGGACGAGCTTGATCCGTACGTTCAGGATGCGCTTGACTTAATTGAATTTGCCAACGGCGATGGCAATACAAAATGGGGTAAAGTGCGTGCAGATATGGGTCATCCCACGCCGTTTCATCTTACTATGATGGGCGTAGGCAATGAAAACTGGGGGCCGCAATATCTGGAACGACTGACAATTGTAACCAAAGCCATTAAATCGAAATATCCTGATTTTAAAATCGTGAATAGCTCGGGAACCGATCCTGATGGCGATCGCTTTAATCTGTTGAATGATTCCCTGCGCAGTCGCCATGCAGATATCATTGACGAGCATTATTACCGCAAGCCTGAATGGTTTTTTCAAAACGCAAAGCGGTATGATGATTACGACAGGCATAGCGCTAAAATATTTGCCGGTGAATATGCGGCGCAAAGCGACCATACCGTAAGTGTTGACAACAAAAATAACTGGCTTACCGCGTTGAGCGAAGCCGCCTTTATGACCGGGCTCGAACGAAATGCAGACGTGGTTTATATGGCTTCTTATGCACCCTTATTTGCCAATATAGATGCCTGGCAATGGACGCCCGATTTGATATGGATAAACAACCTGCAATCGTACGGAACCACCGATTACCAGGTGCAGAAATTATATTCTTTGTATAAAGGAACCAATGAAGTGAGCATTCTGCAAAACGGTGAGGTGCTTGCCGGGAAAGACAGTTTGTATGCCGCCGCTGCCATTGATAAAAACACGAAGGAACTGATTATAAAATTAGTAAACGCCTCGGCTCAGCCGCAAAAAAAACAGATAGATGTGAATGGTAAAAAGTTGTCTTCTTCAGGCAAGCTGATTACCCTGCAAAGCGATGATCTAAAAGCAATCAACAGCTTTGAAAACCCGGTGAATGTGGCGCCAAAGGAAGAAGACATGTCAATAAAGGGAAAGCAAATGAGCCTTACACTAAAACCGTATTCCTTTACAATTGTCAGAGTAAAAATGATGTGATAAAAAGCAGGTGGCAATACATTTTTAATACTCGTAGTGGTTGGATTGTTATAAAAACAGAATGATAAAATTTACACTTAACTAAGAATACTTTTACCTTGCTATCTTTTAATGTTTGTGTATGAATACCGAAAATGCTTACGTAATGGGAGTAGATTATGGAACCGATTCTGTACGTTCTGTTATCGTAGATGTGAATGATGGCTTTGAAGTTGCTTCTTCCGTTTTTTATTATCCCCGCTGGAAAGATGGTTTGTATTGTTCTGCATTGGAGAATCAGTTTCGCCAGCATCCGTTAGATTACATAGAAGGGCTTGAACACACAATAAAAAGTTGCCTGCAAAAAGCAGGTGCAGATGTTTCTACCAATATCAAAGCCATATCCGTAGATACAACTGGTTCCACACCGGTAGCCGTAGATAAAATAGGAACGCCATTGGCTTTGCTTCCAGAATTTTCGCATAATCCGAATGCGATGTTTGTGTTATGGAAAGATCATACGGCAATTAAAGAAGCGGCTGAGATAAACGAACATGCCATCCGGTTTGATGTGAACTATCTGCAATATGTTGGCGGCGTTTATTCTTCCGAATGGTTCTGGGCAAAACTATTGCACATTCTGCGAGTAGATGAAACGGTGTGCAACGCCTGTTATTCGTGGGTAGAGCATTGCGACTGGATACCGTTTTTATTAACCGGCGGCACTGATGTTCATCAGATGAAACGCAGCGTTTGCGCTGCCGGTCATAAAGCATTGTGGTCGGAGCATTTTAACGGCTTGCCGCCAAACGATTTTTTTGCTACGTTAGATCCGTTGCTTAATTGTTATACATCGCGTTTGTTTACCGAAACATATACTTCAGATAAAGCTGCGGGTATTATTTCAAACGAATGGGCAGAACGATTGGGATTGCCAACCGATGTAATTATTGGCGTAGGTGCGTTTGATGCGCACATGGGTGCCGTAGGCGGGCAAATTGAGCCGTATTATCTCAGTAAAGTTATGGGCACTTCTACCTGCGATATGCTGGTGGCGCCGGTTAACGATGTTGGCGATACATTGGTAAAAGGAATTTGCGGTCAGGTAAACAGTTCCATCATTCCCGGTATGCTGGGCATGGAAGCTGGTCAGAGTGCATTTGGCGATGCGTATGCGTGGTTTAAAAGCATTGCGGGGTGGGCAACCAATTCATTGCTTCAGCAATCAAAAATTATTGATGCGGAAACGGCTGTTTTATTACAAAAAGAAATAAACGATCAACTGATTGCCGAACTCTCAAAAGCCGCCGCAGCATTGCCTTTGCTGGAAGATGATGAACTTGCCATTGACTGGTTTAACGGAAGAAGAACACCCGACGCCAACCAGTTATTAAAAGGCGTTGTAAACGGGCTGAACTTAGGTACAACCGCACCGCACATTTTTAAAGCCATTGCCGAAGCAACCTGCTTTGGCGCAAAAGCCATTGCAGAACGTTTTCGCGAAGAGGGAATACCGGTAAACGGATTGATTGGCGTTGGCGGCGTTGCAAAAAAATCGCCTTACATTATGCAAATGATGGCAGATGTGATGAACATGCCCATCCGCATACACAAAAGCGAACAAACCTGCGCTGCCGGTGCCGCCATGTTTGCCGCCACCGCCGCCGGTTTTTATAACAAAGTGGAAGATGCGATGCAGGCAATGGGACAGGGGTTTGATGCAGAATTTTTTCCCGAAAAAAATAACGTTCCTTATTATGAAAAACGCTATAAAAAATACAAACAACTGGGAAGCTGTGTTGAGCAATTATGAGTTATGAATTCTATATAATAAACGAATGATTTAAAATTATCAGCAAGCATTATTGAATATAACTTATAATTTATAATTCATAACCCATAATTAAAAGCATGTCATATACGCACATACAAGAGGAAGCTTACGAAGCCAATATGCAACTTCCAAAGCTGGGATTGGTGTTATTTACCTTTGGCAATGTAAGCGCAGCCGACAGACATTCAGGTGTATTTGCCATCAAGCCAAGCGGTGTTCCTTATCATGAATTATCACCCGAAAAAATGGTGATTGCAGATTTTGATGGCAAAGTTGTATCAGGTAAGCTGCGTCCGTCTTCCGACACGCTTACTCACGCTGTATTGTACAAACATTGGAAGCATATCAACGGCATTGCGCATACGCATTCTACCTATGCAACAGCGTGGGCGCAATCGTTACGTGATATACCGATTTATGGCACCACGCACGCCGATCATAACACCGTTGACATACCTTGTGCGCCGCCAATGAACGATGACAGGATCGGGGGAAACTATGAGTATGAAACCGGCTTTCAGATTATGAACTGTTTTTCGGAAAGAAATTTATCCTACGAAGAAACCGAAATGGTTCTCGTGGGCAATCATGCTCCTTTTACATGGGGAAAAACTGCGGATAAAGCGGTGTATAACAGTGCCGTGTTAGAGCAGATTGCGCAAATGGCTTTCATTACCGAAACCATAAAGGCAGACGCCTTGCGGTTAAAAGATGCGTTAATTAAAAAACATTACCAACGCAAACACGGTGCAAACAGCTATTACGGTCAGTGAGTTGTCAGCCATTGTGTTTGTGATATAATCTGCCAACTTCTATAATTCACGATTCATAATACTTACTACACAATACATACTACAAAAGACCATGATTGATCTAAAAGAATTTGAAGTCTGGTTTGTAACCGGCAGCCAGCATTTATATGGCGATGAAACATTACGGCAGGTGGCGCAGCATTCGCGGCAGATTGCAGAAAGCATCAACGAAGCCGCAAACATTCCGGTAACGGTTGTTTATAAGCCAACGGTAAAAAGCACCGAAGAAATTTATGCCGTTTGCGCCGATGCCAATGCAAATAAAAACTGCATTGGCATCGTAGCATGGATGCACACGTTTTCGCCCGCAAAAATGTGGATTGGCGGCTTAAAAATTTTGCAGAAGCCGCTGTTGCATTTACATACGCAGTTCAACCGCGATATTCCCTGGAGCGATATAGACATGGATTTTATGAACCTGAATCAAAGCGCGCACGGCGATCGTGAGTTCGGATTTATCATGAGCCGCATGAGGTTACGAAGAAAAGTAGTGGTCGGGCACTGGCAGGATAAAGCGGTTTTGCAAAGCATTGAAATATGGTCGCGCGCCGCCGCCGGATGGAGCGACTGGCAGGGCGCAAAGTTTGTTCGCTTTGGCGATAACATGCGATATGTTGCCGTAACGGAAGGCGATAAAGTAGAAGCCGAAATGCAGTTTGGATTTTCTGTAAACACGTATGGCATCGGCGATCTGGTAAAGGTGATTGATGAAGTAACTGATGCTGATATTGATTCGCTCATTCAAACATACAACGAAGAATATAATTTAACCGAAAACCTCAGAAAAGGCGGAGAAAAATACCAGTCTCTGCGCGATGCCGCAAAGATAGAAACGGGTATGCGCTGGTTTCTTGCAGATGGCAATTACAAAGGATTTACCGATACGTTTGAAGACCTGCACGGTCTGAAGCAGTTGCCGGGTATTGCCACACAGCGTCTGATGAATGACGGCTATGGTTTTGGCGGCGAAGGCGACTGGAAAACTTCGGCATTGGTGCGAGCGATGAAAGTAATGGGAAGCGGCTTAGCGGGCGGCAATTCGTTTATGGAAGATTATACCTATCATTTTGAGCCTGGCAACAATATGGTATTGGGCAGCCACATGCTGGAAATTTGCCCGAGCATTGCCAGTGCAAAACCTTCCTGCGAAATTCATCCATTGGGTATCGGCGGCAAGGAAGACCCGGTGCGGCTGGTGTTTGATGTAAACGCCGGTGCGGCAATAAACGCTTCCATGGTTGATATGGGCAACCGGTTTCGGTTATTGGTAAACGAAGTGGAAGCGGTAGAACCAACCTATGATTTGCCTAAGCTGCCGGTCGCCCGTGTTCTCTGGAAGCCACAACCGGATATGAATACAGGCTGTGCAGCCTGGATACTGGCAGGCGGCGCTCATCATACCTGTTACAGTCAGAATCTTACGGCTGAACATCTGGAAGACTTTGCGGATATGGCGAAGATTGAATATGTTTTGATTGATAAGAATACAAAATTATATCAGCTTAAAAATGAACTACGGTGGAGCGAAGTGTATTATCAGTTGAACAAATAAAACAGACCTCTTATTTCTAACGTTGCGCTTTTACAGGATGATTGAAAGTGATTGAAATGTATGATTTGAAAACATTTTAAATAAATTGAATTGTAATGATTGTTTCTGATTCCGAATCGTTTACTTTGAACCGCATTACCAGCTATCAACAGCCATAATATTTTGTAAATTCACGATTGACTTTTATGAATAAACTTCTCTTACAGGACAAGCTGATCTTTATTATCTATTTTATTATTGTTTCGGGTTACGGATATTATATCTACCGGAGAAAGAAAAAAGCGGTGATGGATACGCACGACTTTTTTTTGGCGGAAGGCTCGCTTACCTGGTGGGCAATCGGTGCTTCGCTTATTGCGTCCAATATTTCTGCCGAGCAGTTTATCGGAATGAGCGGACAAGGCTATAGCATTGGGATTGCGGTGGCAGCCTATGAATGGATTGCGGCAATCGCGCTCATTATTGTTGCTGTCTGGTTTATTCCGGTTTATCTGAAAAATAAGATATTCACCATGCCGCAGTTTCTCGAAACGCGGTACAACAAATCGGTAAGCCTTATCATGGCTATCTTCTGGCTGTTTCTTTACATCTTTGTTAATCTGACGTCCATTTTATTTTTGGGCGCCGTTGCAATTAACAACCTCACCGGCGGCGATGAAAGCCAGTTTCATTTAATTGTAATCGCGTTATCTGTCTTTGCCGTTTTTATTACGCTGGGCGGTATGAAGGTAATCGGCTTTACCGATGTGATACAAGTGAGCGTTTTAATTATCGGCGGGCTGGCAACCACCTATGTAGCGTTAACGGTGGTAAGCAAAGAGTTCGGCTACGGCGAAGATGCCATTGCCGGTTTTAAAGCTATGCTTTCAAATGCACCTGATCATTTTCACATGATATTCGCCAAGCCCGATGCCAACTCTACACAGCACGAGGTTGATAATTATCTTACCATACCCGGTATTTTGTCGTATGTGGCAGGCATCTGGATTGTAAACCTCAATTACTGGGGCTGCAACCAATATATTACGCAACGTGCGCTGGGCGCGGATTTGCAAACGGCCAGAAAAGGTATTTTGTTCGCCGGTTTTTTAAAATTGCTGATGCCCGTTATTGTAATGCTTCCGGGTATCGCGGCTTATGTGCTGCATCAGAAAGGTATGCTGCAACCGGAAATGCTGGCAAACAGTAAGAATGGCGAAGTAGTGTCGGACAATGCGTATTCATCCATACTCGGTTACCTGCCCAACGGATTAATCGGTTTATCGCTGGCTGCTTTAACGGCGGCTATTGTAGCTTCCCTTGCCGGCAAGGCAAATAGCATATCTACCATTTTTACGCTGGATATTTATAAAAAATACATCAGTAAGGATGCACCTGAAACGAAACTGGTATGGACGGGGCGCATTACAATTTTAGCAGCTTTGGTAATATCTATCATTTTTACCTGGAAAGATGCTTTGGGCATTGGTGGCGAAGGCGGCTTTACATTCATTCAAAAATATACGGGCTTTATTAGTCCCGGTGTATTCGCCATTTTTATTCTTGGCTTTTTCTGGAAACGCACAACCGGAGCTGCTGCGGTGGCAGGCGTGATTGTCGGTTTTTTACTTTCGGTTTTATTTAATGTGTATGCACCTGAATTGTTTGGCAACGATACGTTTTTCTACACCGCTTATAAAAACAGCGCAGGTGTTTACGAAATCCCGTTTCATATATGTATGGGTCTGGCATTTGGCTTTACCATCGCCTTAATGGTTGTCATGAGTCTTGCCGGTCCTAAGATTAATCCAAAAGCGTTTGTGATAGACAAAGACATGTTTAAAGTAAGTCCCGGCATTCTGGCGATGATTGTTATTACGCTCCTGGTGATTTCTCTGTTATATGTGCGGTTCTGGTAATCTGCTATCACGAATCTGCTTTTCAAAAAATATTTTCTTTGTTTGATATTATTTTGAAGGCAATACTGTTTGAAAGATAATTTTGCAGGAAATTCTCATCCTTTTTATGAGCGAAACCAAAGAAGTTCAAACGGCAAGCATAGCAGAATATACTCAGTACACTAAATTTTTACTTGCCGTAGATTGTATCATTTTTGGTTTTGATGGCAAAAGCCTCAAGGCGTTGGCTATCAAACGAGCCTTTAACCCGGGCATAAACAAATGGTCGCTGATGGGCGGTTTTGTACAGGCGAATGAAGGGGTGGAAGAAGCGGCTTCACGCATCCTGAATATGCTAACCGGGTTGTCTAACATTTATATGGAACAGCTGCACTGCTTTGGCGATCTGCACCGCGACCCCGGCGGGCGGGTAATATCGGTGGCCTATTTTGCCCTGATTAATATTGCCGGTTACAGCGAAGAATTAATGAAAGAACACAATGCCAAATGGTTTGACCTGCATCATATTCCCACCCTGATTTTCGACCACAATAATATGGTGATGCGGGCAAAAGAACGGCTGAAGCAAAAAGTGGCCAACCACCCCATTGGCTTTGCGCTGCTGCCGCCGAAGTTTACCCTGCGTCAATTGCAAACCCTGTATGAAGCTATCAATGAAACGGAATTGGACAAACGAAATTTTACACGTCGTATTCTTGACCTTGGCATCTTAAAAAAATTAGCCGAAAAAGAGAAAGGCACGTCAAAAAAAGGAAGTTTCTACTTTGTTTTTGATGAACAAAAATATAAAAAACTGGAACGGGACGGCATAACCCTGTTATAATATTCCGACTGTTATCTGCACTGCATTATTACTTGCTTATCTTCACTTTGCCAAAAGAAAAGATAACTATGAAAGAAGATACGCTTTCGCATATTGATTCTAATAACCATGCGGCCATGGTTGACGTAAGCCACAAGCAAATTACAAAGCGCACGGCCATTGCGCAAAGCGTTGTAGTCTTGGGTGATGATATTATGAAGCAACTAACAGGTAACGACATTCAGACGAGAAAGGGACCTGTGTTTCAAACGGCAATGATTGCCGGAACGATGGCAGCTAAAAAAACCTCAGATTTAATTCCGCTTTGCCATCCGCTGGCATTGGAAAATTGTAAAATAAATATCAACGTTAATGAAATGCAAGAAGTGGTGATACAATGCACCACTACCATCACGTCTAAGACCGGCGTGGAAATGGAAGCCTTAACCGGTGCATCCATAGCTGCCTTAACCATTTATGATATGTGCAAGGCAATGAGCCATGCCATCATAATAAAAGAAACAAAGCTTATTTCTAAAACCGGTGGCAAAAGCGATTACACCAATGGATAACAAACATCAGAAACACGCAACGCTTTTGCGCGCGGCAACCGGTGAATTCGGACGCATTGAACTGGCGATTTTGGGAACTACATGCGATTGGATAAAGCAACTCGCTTATACCATCATTCAGCAATTGCCATCGTATAAAATTGCGTATGCCGATGCCGATCACAAAAGCGCAGATACAGATGGGCAAAGCGTTTCAGCCATTGCTGCCGGTGCGTATGCCGAATATGTAAACAAGATTTCATTTACGCAGCTTACTATCAATACACAACAAAATGCATTTAAAAAACGAATGTTGCTGAATGATTGCGATTTGATATTGGTAAACGGAAATCATTTTACCGCAAACAATCAAATCGTTGTAATTGATGCCGCTAAGCCGTTAGAAAAAAAGTTAGATAAGCTCACGAATGTCCGGCTTATATTATTGAAAGATTTATCTGCGCCGATACCGGATTATCTTATCAATCGCATACCCGATATACAATCGGTTCCGGTGTTTTCTTTTGCTGATACAGATGCCATTATCAATCATATCAGACAATTCATTCAACATCAAACACCCGGTATCAACGGACTTGTTTTATCGGGCGGAAAAAGCATTCGCATGGGCAGAGACAAAGGCGATATACATTATTTTAAAAAAAGCCAGCGACAGCACGTATATAATTTACTGTCGCAACATTGCACCGAAACTTTCATATCCTGCAATCATCAACAGGCAGCATCCATCCACAACATGCCTGTGATTGAAGACCTTTTTTTAGATTTAGGTCCTGCCGGCGGCATCCTGTCTGCATTCCGGCACAATCCAAACGCAGCCTGGCTAACCGTTGCCTGCGATCTGCCTTTCTTACCCTCAGATGCCATTCAGTTTTTAATCCGTCACCGCAATTCGTCCAAAATGGCAACGGCTTTTATGGATGCCAAAGAAAAATTTCCCGAACCGCTGATTACCATCTGGGAACCGAAAGCGTATCCGGTTTTGCTGCAGTTTTTAAGTCAGGGTTACGGTTGTCCGCGCAAAGTGTTAATCAATTCTGATATTGAGTTATTGCACGCTCCCGACGCATCCGCCTTTAAAAACATCAATACCGCAGAAGAATATAAAAAAGCATTGCTGATATTGAATAATAAGCATAATTATTGTTAGATTTTTTGCTCACGATTTTGTCTGTTCAATAAAGTGCTGTCTGACTAAAAGTTTTATTTTTTGTTATAAAAACACCATTCCTCGTCATACAAAAATTGCAACTGTAGTATGAAAGAAAAAGAGTTACTTATTCCCAACGAATCACGGCGAAGCTTTCTAAAAAAATCCGGTGTCATTACCGCCATAGCATTAACACCGGCTGCCGCCATTAATGCCGCCAACAATCAGTGGGACGATAAAGTGGCCAGCATGATTGAAAATGTGCCGCTCAGCCTGGAAATCAATGGCAGCTTGCATTCTATGGATATTGATCCGCGCACCACGCTGCTTGATCTGCTTCGCGAAAATCTGCACATGACCGGCACCAAAAAGGGCTGCGATTATGGCCAATGCGGTGCATGTACTGTGCATATAAATGGTGAACGCGTGCTTTCGTGTCTTACGCTTGCGGCTACCACCGATGGCAGTAAAGTAACTACGATAGAAGGACTGGCAAACGGCGAAGAACTGCACCCGATGCAAACGGCATTTGTAAATCACGACGGCTTTCAGTGCGGTTATTGCACGCCAGGGCAAATTATGAGCGCTGTTGCCTGCATCCGGGAAGGTCATGCCAATGACCGCGACGACATACGTGAGTTTATGAGTGGCAATATTTGCAGGTGCGGCGCCTATCCCAACATCGTAGATGCCATTGAAGAAGTGCAGAAAAGCGGCGTAAAAGTATAAGCTTTTCTAAGCTGCAGTTTGCAGCTTTTTTTCTTTGGGCTTTAGTGGTTCAATGCAATAATAACATTATAAAATAATACAGATGAAACTGTTTCAATATGTTCGCACCTCAGAGCCAAAAGCTGCCGTTACTGCCATTGCTACGGAGCCAACGGCAAAATTTCTTGCTGGCGGCACCAACCTGTTAGACTTAATGAAACGCGACGTAATGGCGCCGGATAAGCTGGTTGACATTACCAGACTTTCCTTGAAACAGATTGCAACCGAAGGGAACAAAACACGCATTGGCGCACTGGCACTAAACAGCACCGTAGCAGAAGATAAAACCATACTTCAAAAACATCCGTTGCTTGCTATGGCAATTAACGCGGGCGCTTCTGCCCAGATCAGAAATATGGCAACGATGGGCGGCAACCTTTTGCAACGCACGCGCTGCCCTTATTTTTACGA
Organism: Ilyomonas sp.; assembly: GCA_965219515.1. GTDB lineage: Bacteria > Bacteroidota > Bacteroidia > Chitinophagales > Chitinophagaceae > Ilyomonas. The sequence continues at coordinate 1,750,903 of OZ244776.1, read as the reverse complement.
TACTGCGATGCGCTGCAACAAGCGCGAGCCGGGAAGCGGTTGCGATGCTTTGGAAGGTTACAACCGGATGCACGCCATTTTTGGCGCCAGCGATAAATGTATTGCCGTAAATCCAAGCGATATGAACGTAGCATTGGCTGCCTTAGAGGCAACGGTGATAGTAAGCGGTGCAAAAGGTGAGCGTTTGATACCCTTGGCAGATTTTCACCGGTTGCCCGGCGATATGCCGGAAAAAGATACCACACTTGAAAAGAATGAATTGATTACATCTGTAACGATACCTGATAATTCCTTTAGTAAAAATTCCTATTACCTGAAAGTGCGCGACAGAAATTCCTATGCTTTTGCACTGGTATCGGTTGCAGCCGCGTTGGATATGGATGGCAATACAATCAGGCATGCGCGGCTTGCGATGGGCGGCGTTGCGCACAAGCCCTGGCGTTTAACGGAAGCGGAAAATTATTTAAAAGGAAAAAATGCTTCGGAAGAAAATTTCAAACAAGCGGCAGATTTGGCAATGAAGGGTGCAAAAGCCTACGAATTCAATCAATTCAAATTAAAAATGGCGCCGAATACGATTATGCAGGCATTGAGCGTAGCATCCGGTTTAAAAAAGGCATAGAAAAGCAAAATAATGAATTTGTCAGATAAAAGTATAGGCGAGCCGCTTAGCCGGGTTGATGGCAGGCAAAAAGTAACAGGCACTGCAAAATATGCCGCAGAATATCAGTTGTCCAATCTGGCTTATGGTGTGCTTACCTCTGGAACAATTGCCAAAGGCAGAATAAAAAATATTGATACCAAAGAAGCCGAAAATGCGCCCGGCGTTATTGCAATTATAACGCATCTGAACGCGCCAAAGCCGCCGGGGTTTGACGAAAAAGTGAACAATAAGCGTGTTGAAGGACAGGCTTATCGGGTGTTTTATGACGATACTGTTTACTACAATGGGCAGCCCGTTGCCTTAGCCATTGCCGACACATTTGAACGCGCTACTTACGCAGCTTCGCTCATTACGGTGCAATACGAAAAGCAACCGCATCAAACCGATATGCAGGCAAATCTTTCTAAAGCCGTGGTTCCGGGCAAAGCGGAAAAACCGGGTTACAACCGGGGTAATGAAAATACGTTTGAGAATGCGGAGTATAAAACAGAGAACGAGTATCGCACGTCATTACAGGTTCATAATCCGATGGAGCCTCACGCCGCCATCGCGGTGTGGGAAGGGAAAGATAAAATAACGGTGTACAATAAAACACAATCTTCTCCACTGGCGCAGCAGGATATTATGAAAGCCTGGATGCTGCCAAAAGAAAACGTACATATCATTTCCAAATTTGTGGGCGGCGCATTTGGCGGCGCCTCGCGAGTATGGCCCGAAGAAATGGCGGCAACCATTGGCGCTAAAAAAATTGGTCGCCCGTTAAAAGTGGTGTTTACCAGAGATCAGTTGTTTAATATGGTTGGCTATCGCCCCATGTCAATACAAAAAGTAAGTCTGGCGGCAACCAAAGACGGTAAACTCACCGCAATTAAACATCAGGCATTCGGCTCCACATCGTCTTACGAAAATTTTGTGGAGCGCATGACAGATGCCACAAGAGCTTTATATGATTGCGATAATGTAAATACGACTTATAAAGTAGTTCCTTTAGATGTAAGTACACCAACATGGACGCGCGGTCCCGGGGAATCGAGCGGTGTGTTCGCGCTTGAATCGGCAATGGATGAATTGTCTTATGTGTTACAGATAGATCCGCTGGAGCTGCGTAAAAAAAATTACGCGTCAGCCGATCCGGAAACGAAAATGCCCTGGAGCAGTAAATTTTTAAATGAATGTTATGAGAAGGGCGCGGAACAATTCGGCTGGGAAAAACGGAATCCGAAACCTGCCACCATGCGGAACGGAGAATGGCTTGTGGGTATGGGTATGTGCTCGGGAATTTATGGTGCCGGGCGCGCGCCTTCTTCCGCAAAAGCGGTTTTACAAAGCGATGGTACGCTGGTCATTCAAAGCGCAACGGCTGACGTAGGACCGGGCACGGCAACCATCATGTCGCAGATTGCAGCCGATAACAGCGGCGTTCCCATCGAAAAAATAAGGTTTGAATTAGGCGATTCGCTGTATCCGCCTGCGGTTGGTCAGTTTGGCTCGATGACCACCACATCGGTTGGCTCTGCCGTGTATGATGTATGCACCGCTATGAAGCAAAAGCTGCTCGACATGGCGAAACAGCAACAGCTTTCCTGGAACCAATTCCTGTACGCTGATTTTATTTTTGAAAATGAAAGCATCCGCACAAAAAAAGATAACATCACAATTTCGTACAGCAACCTGCTTCAAAATCAAAATTTACCTTTTATTGAAGTAAGAGTAGATTCAAAAGGAAACGGCGAAGCCGATAAATATAGCAGCTACGCCTATAACGCCACGTTTGTGGAAGTGCATGTTCATACCATGACGAAGCAGGTAAAAGTGCATCGCATTGTGTCTGCCATAGATGCCGGAAAAATTATCAATACAAAAACCGGGAGAAGCCAGGTATATGGTGCGCTTACCTGGGGAATGGGTATGGCGGTAAGCGAGGAAAGCGTGATTGACAACCGGTACGGCAGATGGATGATTAAAGACCTTGCCGATTATCACGTTCCGGTTCACGCTGATATACCTGAGATCGAAGTTATTTTTATTGATAAACCGGACGATATTATCACACCGATAGGAGCGAAAGGGTTAGGCGAAATTCCGATTGTCGGACTGGCAGGCGCCATTGCCAACGCAGTATATCATGCCACCGGAATCAGGGTAAGAGAATTGCCGATAACGCCGGATAAGCTGATTTGAATTATAAATTATGAGTTATGAGTTATGAATGAAACATGCAGTTGTGCGTTATTCGATAATTGCCTTCGGCACAAATTCAAATTTTGATTTGGTAAATGAACTATATAAGCTCAAAGCTGATAGCTGATAGCTAACTGCTGATAACTTAAAAACGTATAAAACATGAGTACACAAAATATCAAAGTAATCGGCGAACCGATGAACCGTATAGATGGTAAATTAAAAGTTACCGGCGCGGCAACTTATTCGGCGGAATACAAGCTGGCAGATACGGTATATGCCGTATTAATCGGCAGCACCATTGCCAAAGGCAGCATCGCCTCCATTGATGCCAAAGCTGCCACAAATGCGCCGGGCGTATTGGCTGTTATTTCTCATCTCAATTCCATAAAAGTACCGGGTTATCAGGGGCAAAGCGGTGAGCCAGGACAGCCGAAGCCTTCCGGTCGCCCGTTACGCGTTTTTTATGATGAGAAGGTGTACTTCAACGGTCAGCCGGTTGCGATGGTGGTGGCAGGTACGCTGCAAAGAGCGCAATACGCGGCGTCTCTGGTGAAAATAAAATACAGCAATGAGCAAACGGCAGAGACAAGTTTTCTTAAAAACAAAGACAACGGCGTAGTACCGGAGCAGGCGAAAAAAAATCCAAAAGCCGCCACGGCAGATTACGATCGCGGCACACCCGACGGCTATGCTTCGGCACCGGTAAAGATTGAAGCCGAATATACACAGCCATCCGATTTTCATAGCCCAATGGAATTGCAAAGCATTACAGCCGTTTGGGAAGGGGAAGACAAATTGCTTTTGTATGATAAAGTGCAGGGCACACAGGTAACGCAGCAGAATTTTGCTAAAGAATGGAAGCTGCCGCCTGAAAACATAAAAGTGATTGCAACATTTGTGGGCGGCGCTTTTGGTAACGGCTTACGCAACTGGCCGCACGAAACGGCTGCCATCATTGCGGCTAAAATGGTAAAAAAACCAGTGAAGCTGATGCTTACGCGCGAGCAGATGTTTGGGTTGGTTGGCTATCGCCCGCACACATGGCAAAAGATAAACTTAGGTGCAACAACAGATGGCAAACTGGTTGGCATCACGCACAGCGCGATTGGGCAAACCTCTTCGTACGAACAATTTACCGAAGGCACATTGCAGCAAAGCCGCACGCTGTACGATTTTCCGAATGTGAGTACACGCTACCGCATATTGCCGCTTGACGTAAGTACGCCGGCGCCGATGCGCGGTCCCGGCGAATCTACCGGCGCATGGGCACTGGAGTGCGCGATGGACGAAATGGCCCATGCGCTCAATCTTGACCCGCTGACGTTCCGATTGAAAAATTATCCAGAAAAAGACCCCGATACCGGAAAACCCTGGAGCACCAATTATGTAAGAGAATGTTGGGCTACCGGCGCAGAAGCGATTGGCTGGAGCAAGCGTCAACAGAAACCAGATTCGTTGCGCGATGGCGACTGGCAGATTGGCTACGGTATGGCAACAGGCATTTTCGGTGCAAACCGGCAGGCAGCCAAAGTGCGTGGTAAACTGTATGCAGATGGCTCGCTGCTGATGCAATGCGCCGTTACGGATATTGGTCCCGGAACAGGCACGGCGATGACACAGATTGCGATGGATAATATCGGGTTGCCGGCCGATAAAATTATGTTTCAATGGGGTAATTCTGATTTTCCGGAAATGGGTAACGAAGGCGGTTCGTCAACCGTTAACAGCGTTGGTCCTGCTGTGGTAGCAGCCTGCCTTGCGGTGAAACAAAAACTGGTGGACATGGCTGCTAAAAAGAAAGATGAATTTAAGGATAAAAAGCCTTTGGATCTGGTATTTGAAGATGGTAAATTATCAACTAAAGACAAATCGGTCAGCGTTTCTTATGAAGACATTTTAAAAGATGCGGGTGTTAAAGACATTGACGTAATTGAAGGGGCAAAGCCGGGAGAAGAACGTAGCGAATATGCTATGTATTCGTTTGCGGCACATTTTGCCGAAGTACAGGTTCATTCCGTAACAGGACAAATTAAAGTGAGAAAAATGGCTTCCTGCACCGATGCCGGTACAATCATTAACAAAAAAACGGCAGGCAACCAGATGATTGGCGGCACCACCGGTGGCATCGGGATGGCTTTGGAAGAAGACCCGGCAGTGGATACGCGTTACGGCAGATACATGTCGAAAGATTTTGCCAATTATCACATTCCGGTTCATGCCGATGTGCCGCGTGTTGAAGTGCATTTTGTTGACAAACCTGATTTGCTCGTTGACCCGGTTGGCTCAAAAGGAATTGGAGAAATCGCCATCATTGCGGTAGCGCCCGCCATTGCAAATGCTATTTTTAATGCAACAGGAAAGCGCATCAGGGAGTTGCCGATCACGCCGGATAAATTATTGTGAGACGAGTAGTAAGTATTATGTAATAAGTAATGAGTGAATTTCGGGTTCTTCCATCTGTGAGGTTACATTATTCTTACATATCTGTTATAAATGAAAAGAAAAAGAAGCGGGTGTAATTATTGCCTTTATTTTACACGATGACCATAAAATTGTTCGGTATTGCAAAAGAGATTGTTGGTAACAACAAGATGTGGCTGGATGCGTTGGAAAACGTATTAACGGTTGGCGATTTAAAGCAATGGCTGTCGCAAAAGTATCCGGCTTTGGCAGAATTAAAATCGTGGGCGATAGCCGTAGATAATGAATATGCAGATGACGCAAAAAGCATTCAAACAAACAGTGAGATTGCATTAATACCACCGGTAAGCGGAGGTTAATATAATGTTGGTAAAACTGGTAAAACATATTGATCTGAATGAAGCTTATATTTATCTGCAATCGCCTTTGTCGGGCGCCGTCAATTTGTTTGTGGGCACGGTTCGCAATCATTCGGATAATAAAAAGGTGATAAAGCTGGTGTTTGAAGCGTATGAAACGATGGCGATAAAAGAACTTGAGAAAATTGCCGTTTCTGCATCTGAAAAATGGTCGTTGGATAAAGTAGTTATCTTACATGCAACCGGCGAAAAACGTCCGGGTGAAGCGGTGGTAATAACGGGCGTTTCCTGTGCGCACCGCGAAGCTTCTTTTAAAGCGTGTGAGTTTTTAATCAATGAATTGAAGAAATCGGTCCCGATATGGAAGCATGAATGGTATGAAGATGGCAGCGAATGGGTAAATGCGCATCCATAAGCGGTTGACAGTAAACAGTTGACAGATATTAGTAGAGAGATGACAGGTTTGAATAGCGGCCAACTATATCCGGCTGATTAAAAGATTTACAAAAGAATGCATAATGTTTTGATAGATAAATATGGGCGGCAACTGACTTATCTGCGCTTATCGGTAACGGATCGTTGCAACCTGCGTTGCTATTATTGTATGCCGGAAAAAGGTATGCAGTTTGCGCAGCGAAAAGATTTGTTAAGCTGGGAAGAAATGTATTTTTTGACTTCCGTTTTTACCTCGCTTGGCGTTTCAAAAATCAGAATTACCGGCGGCGAGCCGTTTGTCAGAAATGGCATTATGCTGTTCCTTCAACACATCAGTTTATTACAAGATTTACGTGAAATTAATATTACTACCAATGCCACATTAACTCATCAATACATAGCAGAGCTAAAGGCAACAGGCATAATAAAATTAAACATCAGTCTCGATTCATTAGACCGGCATCGCTTTTACCATATAACGCGACGCGACGTGTTTGATCAGGTATATCAAACCATCTTTACGTTACTAAATGAAGGCTTTACTATTAAGTTAAACTGCGTGCTTTCAGCCACCAAAAATGTGGCTGATATTTTACCTTTTATAGAGCTAACCAAACATAATAATATATCGGTGCGCTTCCTCGAAGAAATGCCTTTCAACGGTGGTAACACATTCGATGCTGTGAACTGGAATTACAAAGACATTTATCAACATATCAGCCGGCATTATGACGAAGTAATAACGTTGGCAAACGAAGAAAACTCCACCTCGCTTAATTATAAAATACCCGGCTACAAAGGCAGTTTCGGCATTATTCCTTCTTTTAGCCGCACGTTTTGCGGCACCTGCAACCGCATTCGCCTTTCCGCCACCGGCGAATTTAGAACCTGTCTGTACGGCGCGCCCGCAGCAAATCTGAGAGACGAACTCAGAAACGGCGCCGGCGAAGAAGAGTTGAAAAACATCATTATGAATGCAGTGCAGGGACGAGTGAAAGATGGCTTTGCGGCTGAACAATCAAATCATAAAACGGTTCACGATTCGATGTCGGTTTTAGGCGGTTGACTTTAGTCAACAAACAACCGCAATATCTTCGCTCAACAATTTTTTACTTTTTTCTTCGTGCCTTCCTGGCAAAATATTTTTTATGATTTCGGTTGAAGAAGCATACAAACTGATAAACGCCTGTAAAAAAGATTTCGGTACTGAAAAAATCAGCCTTCTTCAATCCTGCAACAGAACGCTTGCCACACCTGTTTTGGCAGACAGAGATTTTCCGCCTTATGATCGCGTTATGATGGATGGCATCGCTGTTAACAGCGCTTCTTTTCAGGCAGGAAAAAGACGTTTTTTTATAGAAAAAATAACCGCGGCGGGCGCATTTCTTCAAACTTTATACAATGTGGAAAATTGTATTGAAATCATGACAGGTGCTGTTTTGCCGGTACAGGCAGATGCTGTAATTCCGTATGAAAATTGCATTATAAAAGAGGGCAGGGCAGAGGTGAATACTAATGAAATAAAGGCATATCAAAACGTACATCAGCAGGGAACGGATGAAAAAAAAGGCGCCGTTATGTTAGAAAAAAACAAGCTCATTACACCGGCTTATATCAGCGTGATGGCAACAGTTGGCGTTTCTGAACCAGAAGTATATAAGTTGCCTTCCGTTGCCGTTTGTTCTACCGGCGATGAATTGATTGCGGTTGAGGAAACTCCGTTGCCACATCAGATCAGGCAATCGAATGTGTACTTTCTTTTGGCAGATATTCAGCAGCAAAATGGTCAGGCAAGCTTGTATCATTTGCCCGACGACAAACACAACATGAAGCAACAACTTCATTTTATTCTGCAAGATCATGATGTTGTTATGTTATCGGGCGCCGTATCGAAAGGCAGATTTGACTATTTGCCGGAAGTGCTGTCGGAACTGGGAATGCAAACCATTTTTCATACCGTTAAACAACGTCCCGGTAAGCCATTTTTACTTGGTGAAATAAACAACAAAATGGTGTTCGGCTTTCCGGGAAATCCGCTTTCTGCATTTGTTTGTTATCACATATTTTATAAATACTGGCTCCGGCAATGCATTCATCATACAACAAAAAAAATTACGGCAGTATTGTCTTCCGATGTTCCTGTTTCCGCTTCCATTACCCATCATATTCTGGTTGCAATACAATACGAAAACGGTTGTTGTTTTGCCGAACCCATTGCGGTATCTAATTCCGGCGATATTGCTGCATTAATTCAGGCTGATGGAATTATTTCATTGCCTGCCGAAAAAAATCATTATAAAAAAGGCGAAGTATTTGAAGTAATTAGTTGCAGATAACTGGTATGATTCCATTCAGGATTCTGTCTTTAAATTTTTACATCAATAATAAAGCTAACACAACAGCTAACGCAGCAATCATTTTACCATGAAAGAAATTTTTGAGATTATAAAAGCCTTCGATGCAGCCGTAGAAAAAGGGTTGCAAAGCGCGTTGGCAACCGTTGTAAAAGTGGAAGGTTCATCGTATCGCCGACCGGGCGCGCGGATGCTGATAACCGAAGACGGACAGCTAACCGGCGCCATCAGCGGCGGATGTCTGGAGGGCGATGCCCTGCGACGCGCATTGCTGGTGATGCAACAGCAACAGCCGAAGCTGGCAACCTACGACACCACCGATGAAGACGATGCCAAAATCGGTATTCAGCTTGGCTGCAACGGCATTGTGCATATTCTGATAGAACCTGTAAAAAATGAACCGGAAAATGCCATAGACCTGCTGAAGATAATAGCCGCGAAAAGGCAGAATGCCGTAATTGCTACTTTGTTTTCATTATCCGATAAAAATGAGGAACACGCAGGTACGTATGCATTGCTTACCGATAAAAGCTCTTGCTACAAAGCATTGCCGGAGGAACTGATTTTTGATATGCAAAACGTATTGGAACAAAAATGTTCAGCCGAAAAAGAATACGGAAACAAAACCGTATTGATAGAATATGTGCCGCCGTCATTATCGCTCATTATTTTTGGCGCAGGCAACGACGCCGTTCCAATGGTGCAAATGGCTTCTGTGTTGGGCTGGCAGATAACGGTAATTGATGGCAGATCAAACTATGCTACGCGAAAACGTTTTCCGCAGGCGCAACAAATCGTTGTTGCAAAACCGGGTGAGGTAATGAATCAAATTGCTGTTGATGATAAAACGGCCGTTGTGTTGATGACACACAATTACAACTACGATATTGCCATGCTGCAACAGTTGCTGCCATTGCGTTTGCCATATATAGGCACGCTCGGTCCTAAAACAAAACTGCAGCGCATGATGAATGAGCTAACACAAAAAGGCATTTCAATTACAGACAATCAGCGGCAATGTATTTATGGGCCAACCGGTTTGGACATCGGGGCAGAAACGGCAGAAGAAATCGCCTTGTCTGTTTTGTCTGAAATAAAAACAGTAATCAGCGGCACAAACGGCAAATCGCTGCGAAAAAAGCAAACTACCATTCATGCAAACCACTGATTGTGGAATCATCATTCTGGCAGCCGGAAATTCTTCCCGGCTGGGTAAAGCCAAGCAATTATTGCCTTATCAAAACAAAACGTTGTTGCAACACACCATTGATGAAGCAACCGCATCAAACGCAACTAACATTATAGTTGTAACCGGCGCCTATCACAAAGACATTCTTTCGCGCATCAATTTTTCTTTTGTAAAAAATATTTATAATAACAACTGGCAGCAAGGCATGGCAACCTCAATGCAGGCGGGGCTTTCAGCTTTGCTTGCTGATGATCCGCAACTGTCATCAGTTATCATTATGCTTTGCGATCAGCCTTTTGTAACGTCTCAGTTATTAAATGAAATAACAGAGGCAAAACAATCATCCGGTAAGGGAATTGTTGCCTGCGTGTATAAAAATACAGCGGGCGTTCCCGCTTTGTTCGATAAAAAATATTTCCATCAATTGCTTTCCTTAACCGGCAGCGAAGGGGCGAAAAAAATGATTATGATGAATGGCAATGATGTGGCGGCGATAGACTTTCCTTTGGGCGAAATTGATATAGATACAATGCACGACTATGAACAATGGCAAAAGAAATTGTCGGAACGAAATTCAAAGTAATCAGTATCATCATAAACACCCGCTTCTCATTTATATTTACATTTTATAGGGTCGTCGTTTTATGATGAAACATCTTTTTGTTTTGCTGGTGTGCTTTTTTTTATGTGCTCTTGCAAATGCGCAGCCGTTGCGGATTGCTGTGGCAGCAAACGCGCAGTTTGTGAGCGTAAAACTGAAAGAAGCGTTTACAGATGAAACCGGCATAGAGGCAGAGCTAACGGTTAGTTCATCCGGTAAATTGACGGCACAAATCGAGCAGGGTGCGCCATTCGATGTATTTATGTCTGCCGATATGAAGTATCCGCAGGAATTGTTTGACAAAGGTTTTACAACCGGTAAACCAGCCGTTTATGCGTATGGCACGCTGGTAATGTGGAGCCTGCAAAAGCGCGATTTATCTAAAGGTCTGGCAACTGTTTTACACAGCGACGTTCAAAAAATTGCGGTTGCCAACCCCAAACTTGCGCCCTACGGAGAAGCTGCCATTGAGGCATTAACCAAAGAAAATCTATTGCAAAAAACGAAGCGTAAAATTGTGTATGGCGAAAGCATTTCGGGCGTAAATCAATATCTGCTAAGCGGAGCCGCCGATATTGCCTTTACAGCAAAATCTGTGGTGTTAGATTCGGCAATGTCAGGCAAAGGAAGTTGGATAGAAATAAATAAAAATTTATACAAGCCAATCGCGCAGGGCGTGGTTATTATAAAATCTTCTGACAGCGGACGGATAAAAGCTGCACGAAAATGGCAACAGTTTTTATCCGGTAAAAAAGCAAAAGCTATTTTTGACAAATACGGTTATCGTGAGCCAAAAATAAAAAGTAAATTGTAAAACATGAACCAACTGAATGCCGTCATAAAATCGGTGGATACCGAAGATCATATTTCACTTATTGTTGCGCAGGCAGCCGGCATTGACTGGTATGCGCTCATGATTGACGATACGGATGCGCATGATTATATTCAACCCGGCAAGGCAGTAACATTATTATTTAAAGAAAACGCCGTATCGCTCGCCAAAGACACAAACGGGTTGATTAGTATCCGCAACCGCATCCCGTGTTCCGTATCAAACTTGCAAACGGGCAATGTTTTGTCTGTTGTATCGCTCGATTGCAAAGGGCATACCTTTACTTCCGTTATTACCACACATGCCGTAAAAGAACTCAATCTTCAGACCGGCGATTATGTGGAAGCGATGATTAAAACAACCGATATTTCGCTTCAGCAGCCTGACTCGTAAATTTGTTTTCTTCCGTTCATCATTCAATAAAATGCAATGCCTGTTACCTGGCAACCTTTCTGGCTTACGTTTCAACTGGCTGCGGTTACTACGATTATTTTGTTTGTCATCAGCCTTCCGCTGGCTGCTTTTCTTGCCTTTACCTCCTTTCGTTTCAAACCTGCGCTGGAAGCCGTTATCAGTTTGCCTTTGGTGCTGCCGCCTTCGGTGCTTGGCTTTTATTTATTGCTGCTGTTTAGCCCAACGGGCGCTATTGGCTACCGGCTTCAATCGTGGCTGAATATAAGGTTATTGTTTTCGTTCCCGGGATTGGTTTTCGCTTCCGTTATTTATAGTCTGCCCTTTATGGTGCAACCGGTGCAGGCCGGTTTGCAATCGTTGCCAAATAATCTGCGCCAGGCGTCTTTTACCATGGGAAAATCGCGGCTGCAAACGCTGTTACAAGTGTTGCTGCCCAATATAAAACCGGCCTTGTTAAGCGGCGTTGTATTGTCGTTTGCGCATACCATCGGCGAGTTTGGACTTGTGCTGATGATCGGTGGAAACATTCCCGGGCAAACGCAAACCGCATCCATTGCCATTTACGATGAAGTGGAATCGCTCAACTATCATACGGCTCATGTTTATGCGGCACTGCTTCTCCTGATTTCCTTCGTTATTCTGTTGATTGTTTACAGCACAAATAAAAGACTGCGTGGCAGCATGGCAGGCGTATGATTGAAATTGACATCAGTAAAAAACTGCATTTTTCTGACGCTGAAAAGTCATTGTCTGTTAAGACGAATTTACCCGAACAAACCATCACCGCTTTATACGGCGATAGCGGCGCGGGCAAAACGACGCTTTTAAAAATTGTAGCCGGACTCAGTAAGCCTGAAACCGGGTTTATTAAGGTAAATGATGCCGTATGGCTTGATGCCAAACGCAATATCAACCTGACATCGCAGCAACGGAGCATCGGTTTTGTATTTCAGGATTATGCTTTGTTTCCAAACATGACGGTACTGCAAAACCTGCATTATGCAGCCGGCAAAAAGCGCGATGACGTTTTTATTCAACATCTTGTTGAACTTGTTTCTTTACAACCGTTTCTTTATACCAAACCATCAAAACTATCCGGCGGCCAGCAGCAACGCGTGGCATTGATCCGGGCGCTGGTTCGCAAACCGCAGCTTTTATTGTTAGACGAACCTTTGGCCGCTTTGGATAATGAATTAAGACGCAGCCTGCACGAAGCGTTGCAATTATTGCAGCAGCAATTATGTTTTACGGCATTGCTGGTAAGCCATGATGTTGGGGAAGTTTTTATGTTAGCGAAACATATCATTCAGCTAAAGCAGGGCGAAATTATTTTTGAGGGAACGCCGCAACAATTGTTCAATTCATCGCATCTGAGCAGCAAACTGCAGCTTACCGCCGAAGTGCTCAGCATTATTCACAATGATATTATATGCATAGTTAAATTGCTGGTTGCCACAAATATCATTAAAGTAACAGCAACAATGGAAGAAATTGCCGGAATAAAGAGGGGAGATAAGGTATTGATTTATGCAAAAGCGTTTCATATCGGTATGAAAAAAATGAAATGAAACGTTTTGATTTTCTGGCAAACGTAGTTAGCTCGCTTTGTCTTTTGTACTGCGGATTAAACCAATGCCCGCAAAGAAAAAAATCAAACCGAGAACGCCATATACTGCAATGTTTTTAAATGTTGAGCTGCTTTGCGTAATGGAAACGGCAGCATAGATGAGTCCGCCAAGACCTAACAAAGTAAGTACAATACCCAAAATTCTTTTTTCCATAAATATTCAATTTATAACCACAGTTTGCAAACGATATGCCACGAGGTGCGGGTGTGAGAAGTCAGTGATCAGCTATGAGCCACGTAAATTTTACACCTTACACTTCATAACTCACACCTTAAAGCAGCAACTACACTTTAATAAAAATTTTCTTTTTATACAAAATCCACATTGGAATCAATAACAGCAAAACATAAGTGATGGCGCCGGCAAGCGATGCGTTAAGCGGAGATAAATATGGGGTAAAAAAGGTTTGATACAAATATTGCTGTGCGCCTATGCGCTCGCCGTTCAGGTTTACGTGAATCAGATCAAGCAGTATCAATACCACATCGGCTGCCACATAAGCGGTTATGGCATTGGCACCAAAGGCGAGAAACGGCTGAATGTATTTGCTGCGGTGCTGCACATCAATCAGCCAGTAAGAAACGGTAAGCGCAAGAATGCCGATTCCGCCAGCATATAACACAAAAGAACTTGTCCATAACGCTTTATTAATCGGGAAAAAACTGTTCCATACAGCACCGGCAAGCATCGCGAAAATACCCATGGTAAACAACCACGCCACTTTTTCATAATCGCTCCTGTCTTTACGCCGCAGCCAGGTGCCGGTAAGAATGCCAAGCAGGCAGGTAGCCACAGATGGCAGTGTGCTTAAAATACCTTCCGGATCGTAAATTTTAGAGCCGCGCCACATGTGATTTTCGGTAAGAACGGCTCTGTCTAACCAGGCGCCGAAATTTGTGCCCGGTTCCAGATCGAAAGGTGCGGCGCCGGGAACAACCACAAAATTCATCAGCAGGTAATAAATGAATAATATCGAAAAGAAAATCCACAGTTGTGTTTTAAAATTCGTTTTTAAAAATACAACCACGGAGATAAAAAATACGATGGCAATGCGCGGCAACACACCAAGAATGCGGAAATGCGCAAAGTCGAAATTCGGAAAGCGGGAAGCCAGACCAAGCAAGGCAAAAATGATGTATAAAATAAGCGAGCGTTTGGCGGCAGCTAACAATATTTTGCCATTTGGCGCATTGCTTTCTTTTTTTGCCCCGATGGCATACGTGATAGAAACGCCCACTATAAACAGAAAGGAAGGAAATACCAGATCAGTTGGTGTGCAGCCATTCCATTTTGAATGTTCGAACGGGGCATAAATATGCGCCCAATCGCCGGGATTGTTAACCAGTATCATTCCGGCGACCGTTACACCACGAAAAAAATCAAGAGATACAAGCCGTTTTTTTGGTGTTTGCCGTTGCTGTACAGAAGCCATCATGTTTTGTTGTAACCGGATAAAAGTAACGGTTATTCTTTTATATCACTGTCATGCTATTTTATAAATGCGGTTTAGCAATAACACATTAAAAAAGATAAGGCAAGCACTAAAAACCAATTATTTCTTTTTCTCTGATTCCCGGGCTTCCGAAGCGTTTCATCGAAAGTAATAAGGTGGCATTAAATTAGTTCTGATACGATGCCTCTAATTGATTAACCAGTAGCTTATTATGAATACAGAGTCAGAAGAGATGCAATCGTTGCCGGCTAAGAAATATGTTATTTCAAAAAAGGCAGACGAGTTTTTCAGGGATATTTATAGCGTTTATAAATTTATTGCCCGCTTTATCAAAGCTGTTTTCAGCGCGCCATTTGAGGGGAAAGAAATCATCCGTCAGTGTTATGAAGTAGGTTATCGTTCATTGCCGTTAATTACGCTTACGGGTTTTATTACAGGCATTGTATTTACCAAACAATCGCGTCCTTCGCTGGCAACATTCGGCGCCAGTTCGTGGCTGCCTTCGCTTATTTCCATTGCCATTATCCGGGCGCTGGCACCGCTGGTTACGGCATTGATTACCGCTGGTAAGGTTGGCTCAAACATTGGCGCAGAGTTGGGCTCGATGAAAGTAACCGAACAGATAGACGCAATGGAAGTATCTGCCACCAATCCTTTCAAATATCTTGTAGTAACGCGTGTGCTGGCTACCATGCTGATGCAGCCGGTACTGATGCTTTATTCAGGATTTGTAGGCATGATGGGTTCTTTCCTTAACGTGTATGCCAACGAGCAGACAAGCTTCACGGCTTTTTTTGAAAATGCATTTACCACCATTTCATTTTTAGATATTTTTTCATCTGTTATAAAATCGTTGCTCTATGGTTTTACCATTGGTATCACTGGTTGCTATCAGGGCTATCATGCAAGCAACGGAACGCAGGGCGTAGGCAAGGCAGCCAATACGGCGGTGGTGGTTTCTATGTTTTTGGTGTTTGTGGAAGAAATGATTGTGGTACAGTTTGTAAATGCCATCCGGTAGTTGAGGGATGCCAGATGACAAATGAGAGATGATTATTGGCTCATACCTCAAAGCTGATAGCTGACGGCTGATTACTAACAGATGATAAACGAGATAAAATGGCAACAATTAATTATGACAATGCGGTCATTCACATTCGCGATCTGCGCAAATCATTTGGCTCGCTTACGGTGCTAAACGGAATTGATCTGGATGTTTTTGAAGGCGAAAATGTTGCCGTGCTGGGACGGTCAGGTACCGGAAAATCGGTATTGATAAAAATCATTTCCGGTCTTTTAAAATCCGATAGCGGCATTGTGGAAGTGTTAAGCGAAGATGTAAATACGCTATCGGCGCGGGGCTGGAATGCGCTGCGTTTGCGTGTTGGTTTTTCGTTTCAGAACAGCGCCTTATATGATAGCATGACGGTGCGAGAAAACCTGGAATTTCCACTGGTCAGAAACAAGCGAAACCTCACCCGGAAAGAGATTGATGATGCGGTGGAAGAAGTGCTTGCCGGTGTGGGATTATCGCAGACCATCAATCAGATGCCGTCAGAATTATCGGGCGGTCAGCGAAAGCGTATCGGCATTGCGCGAACCCTGATTTTAAAGCCTGATATTATGATGTATGATGAGCCAACCGCCGGTTTAGATCCCATTACCAGCGTTGACATTAATAATCTGATTAACGAAGTGCAGCAGCAATACAATACGAGCGCCATCATCATCACGCACGATCTTACCTGCGCCAGATCAGTTGGCAACCGGGTGGCGATGCTGCTTGATGGAAAATTTTTAGCGCAGGGTACTTTTGAAGAAGTGTTTGCTGATGGTGAGCCGCGTGTACAAAGCTTTTATGATTACAATTTTACCGGTAACGAAAATGAGCATAAGTAATAAGTTTTACGTTGTAAGTTTTACGTTTTACGTTGTAAGTGTGCATTAATAAAACTGTTTTTTAATATAGAATTAAATGATATGAAATCTGTAAAAAATAATCGCCCGGTGGTGGTAGGACTTTTTATTATCATTGGCATTGCCATCTTAATACTTGCCGTATTTACGCTTGGCGGACAAAAAAGAACCTTTGTAAAAGGCTTTACGGTAAACACCATTTTCGATGATGTAAACGGGTTGCAGCCTGGCAATAATGTGTGGCTTTCCGGTGTGAAGGTAGGAACCGTAAAAAAGATAGCTTTTTTGCCCAATTCGCAGGTGCAGGTAACGATGGTTTTGCAAAGATCATTACAACAAAATATCAGGAAAAATTCCAGAACAAAAATCAGTTCCGATGGTTTGATTGGCAATAAAATCGTGGTCATTTTTGATGGTAGTCAATCTATGCCCGAAGTGAAAGACGGTGAATTTTTATCTGCCCAAAAAGCAGTCAGTACCGAAGATATGCTGGTAACACTGCAGGCAAACAACAAAAATTTATTAGAGATAACCGGTTCGTTTAGTCGTATCAGCCGCAAGATAGACAGCGGCAAGGGTTTAATCGGCACTTTGCTGAACGATGAAGCCACATCGCAAAAAGTGAATGCGTCGGTAAACAGTCTGCAATCTACCATGAGCAATTTTCAGTCAGCCTCATTGCGCAGCAAAGCCGTTCTTGCCAATCTCGAGGACTTTACCGAAAAATTGAATACCGAAGGCTCGCTTGCCGATAAGCTCAGTACAGATACAACTTTGTTTACCATACTGAAAGGAACCATAACGCAGTTGCGCGATGTTGCCATCACCGCAGGACAAATGACAGATAATTTAAAAGCTGCCACCGACAAACTCAACGATACTTCCAATGTGCCGGGCGTATTGCTGAACGATAAAGAAGCCGCCGCTTCGCTGAAACAAACCATTTTTAATTTGCAAAGCAGCAGTCAGAAACTTGATGAAGATCTGGAAGCCGTGCAACATAATTTTTTATTAAGAAGATATTTTAAAAAGAAAGAAAAAGAATAAAAACACCAATGCAAACCATTAAAGCTATTATTTTCGACATAGACGGAACGCTGGCCAATACGGTTCCGCTTTGCATTCAGGCGTTCCGGCTTTCGGTAGAGCCGCTTATCAATCGTTCGCTTTCCGATAAGGAAATCACATCATCATTCGGACCGGACGAAGAAGGCGCCGTGAAGGCGTTTGCACCGGACGATTATAAAAAAGGCACCAGCGATTTTTTGCGCCATTATGCGGCGTTGCATGATATGTGTCCGGATGCATTTGACGGCATTGCGGCATTGCTGCAAAAGCTAAAAACAAAAGGCGTTCGTCTTGCTATCGCCACCGGGAAAGCAAAATTTACTTCTCAGCTTTCACTGGAGCGTTTCGGGTTAACGGATTATTTTGAAGTGATTGAAAACGGCTCGCCGGAAGGCTCACGAAAAATTGAATCCATTCAGCAGATTATCAACTCATTTTCCAATATCAGCAAAGAAGAAACCCTGTATGTGGGCGATTCGGCTGCCGATATAAAAGAAAGCCGCGAAGCGGGCGTTTTTGTGGTGGCGGCAGCCTGGGCAGAAACAGCGAATGCCGGAGAGTTGAAAAAAGAAAAGCCGGATGCTTTGTTTACCACGGTTTCGGAATTTGAAAACTGGATATTGGAACACCTTTAAATTAAAAGAGTAACAGAGCAGTTGCTAAATACAATTACATAAATTATTGTCTGATTGATCTCACATCATAATAAGAGCCTGTACAGAATAATTTCTGTACAGGCTCTTTTCAATTCGTGCATCTTATTTTAAAGCGTCTTTTAATTTGGAAGACGCATGATCTTCTGCCGCTTTTGCCTCCGGCAATACGGTATTCATTCCAAAAAATTCATGTGTTACACCAATGTATAATTGATAATCTACCGTTACACCGGCAGCCGTCATGTTATCTGCTAATAATTTACCTTCCGTTTGCAGCGGGTCTATTTGTGCTGCAATAATGGTGGTTGGTGGCATAACAGATAAGTTGGCCATATCAACCAATGAAATACGCGGATCATCACCCTGGCTTGCAACAGGCGTATATTTTTCGTAGAACCAGGTAAGATCCGTTCTGCCGAGCGGAATGGCATCTTTATATTGGGTAGCTGAAGCCGTAGTGGTATCATTATTTGCAACCGGATAAACCAATACCTGATAAAGCGGCACTTTTATACCTGATAAGGCTGCTTTCATGCTGGTAGCAGCCGCTAAACTGCCGCCTGCACTTTCGCCGGCAACTGCAATTTTGGAAGTATCTGCTTTGATAGAAGCGCCGTTATTTAAAACCCACAAATAAGCGGCGTAAGCATCGTCATGCGCCGTAGGAAAAGGAAATTCCGGTGCTTTGCGATATTCTACTGATACAACAACTGCATCTACCTTTTCGGCAAAAGCCTGCGCAGAAGAATTGTATGTATTTATGGTAGCAATTACAAAGCCTTCGCCATGATAATATACAATTACCGGATAAGCGCTTTTGCCGGTTCTCGGTGTATATATACGCGCATGTATCGAGCCACCCGTTACAGGTATTTCCACACCAGATGTATCAACAGCAGAAGCGGGTGTAGGAATGCCATAATCGTTTTGTACTGCCATGGCAGCATCGGCAGCAGAAGGTCCGCTTCGCGCCTGCGCAACAGTAAGCGCATGAATGGGAGTGGTATCGGTTAACTGTTCTAATTTTTCAACCACAGTTTGCATCTGCGGTGTCAGCGTTGGCCCCCAGGCAGGTTTTGCACCTTTGGGCATAATTACGGCTGTAGAATCGTTGTTATTATTACCATCTTTATTGCATGACATAACAATCAGCAGTAACGACATGCTCAACAAAAACGAAAAAAACAGGTTCGGGTTAGGCAATAAAATGCCCTTATTTACACGGTTCGGTCTCTTCATAGATCAAGTTTTAAAAATGGTGTTTCAGAAATCTATTAATAACTATGCCATACCAACCGAAATAACAAATAAAATGCGGATAATAATAAGCAAGTGAAAAGGCTGATATTTTATACCATTTCTTTTATTGATTCCGGATGCCTGATTTTCAGCCATTTTCCGTCAATCATGGAACGCCAGAGAAATTCAACCGGACCCATGGTAAAATATTGCAGCCATACATAGCTGTAAATTAATTGCATTGCAAAAAAGACCAGCCCGAAACAAAGCGAGACAAAAGAACCGTAATGACTGATTAACCCAAACCCAAAACCAAAGAATACTACCACGGCAAAAACAGACTGCAGAATATAATTGGTAAGTGTCATGCGACCAGCAAATGTTATAAAAAAAAGCATTCGTTTCAATCGGGTAAATTCGTACAAATAAACAATGAGGCACAATAAGAAAAAAGCGATGGCTTCGATGCTGTAAATGGCAGGAAGAGCCAGTAGGCTGCGTC
Source organism: Ilyomonas sp. (assembly GCA_965219515.1). GTDB lineage: Bacteria > Bacteroidota > Bacteroidia > Chitinophagales > Chitinophagaceae > Ilyomonas. The sequence continues at coordinate 1,730,987 of OZ244776.1, read as the reverse complement.
CGTAAACAGGAATATGGCTTTCGTCGGAATGAAAAAGCCGGGCGGCAAGTCTAACCGCATTGTTACTGCAAAGAACGCCGGTAATACCACTAACCATCATACATTTTACAAGCCATGTTTTGTTGCCAATCAATTTCTCAATCAGTTTTTTTTGCGCAGCCCAGTAGCCAAATATAAAATTTCCCAAAACCGGCAGCAGGTAAGCCCCCAGCGAATATGGATCTAAATTAATGGCTTCATCGCGAAGCAGGTTGGCATGCAGCAAACCGCTATAGTCATCGCCCGCATAACCGTTGTACATCTGCGCTTTCATTTCGTTGCTAAGAACGCCGTAAGGAAAATAATAATGAAGTGCGGTAAATACCGCGGGAACAACAACCGAACAAACAATAGCCGCAATAAACAGTTGCTTTGGTTTCCATTTGTACACAAGCAGCAGCAACAATCCGCATACCGCATACATGCGAAGTATATCGCCCGACCAGATTAAATAAGCGTGCAAAACGCCAATCAAAAACAACATCAGCATCCGTTTTGCAAACTTACCTTCGATGCGATAGCCATTGCGGCCGGCTTTGCTTAACTGAAAATAAAAACCTACGCCAAACAGGAAGGCGAATAAAGTGCGCGCTTTGCCTACGAGGAATAAGTTGAGAAAAAAATTGACAGCACTGTCTATCAGCGAGGTTGACAGCGAATCTGCACCAACAGGACTGATATAAATACTACTCCATCCGGCAAATTCATCAGCCGAATGAATGAATAAAATACACATCAGTGCAAAGCCGCGCAGCACATCAATAACCTGTACACGGTCGGAAGATAATTTTTGCATAAACAGATAAGCAGCCGTAACGGTAAAAGAGTGAAGATAACATGCGTTTGCCTAAGTGCGAAAACCGGATAGAATTTTGGCAAAAACAAATAGAAAAGACTAACCAAAACAACCATTTGAAATATCATCTGCCCGGTGAAATAATACTTTATAAGTTGAATGCGCCACAATTGCAGTATTAATTTTACTCTCTTTTATAAAATACAGCATCATATAAAAACCGGGAAGCAGAAAAATTTCGTTTCTATCAATTGCAACTTATGTATTGAAAATTAATTTTTTGAACACAAAAAGAAATTTATCTGTCTTTTAAAGGTGTTTCAACAATAAGAGAACGGTATTTGCCTGTATGGTAAACGCTACATTATAACACATCATTCTTGAATAAAGCTTATATAATTCTGGCGCACAAGCAGCCTGAGCAGTTAATGCGTCTCATCAATTCGCTTGACGACAATCATTCCACCTTTTTTGTACATCTTGATAAAAAAGTGAATGTTTCTCAATTTAAAGCGTTGCAGCAACATCGTAGTAAAGTAATTGCTGTGCCCAATGTACATACAAAGTGGGGCGGCTTCGGGTTGGTAAAAGCTACACTAAACGGTATGAAAGCGGTAAAAGATTATCCGAAGCAGTTCGATTTTATTTCGCTGATAAGCGGGCAGCATTACCCTATAAAAAGCAATGAGCACATCAGCGATTTTTTGCGCACTACACGTCATCGTGTTTTTCTTGAGTACAGCCATATACCCAACTATCACCGCTGGAAAGTTCGCGGCGGGCTTTATCGAATAGACAAATATTTTCTGGGCTTACGCGGTTATGAGCGTTATGGTGCAAAGGCGCTGAATTTTATCTCTTCGCGTCTTCATCTTTTGAAAAGAGAATTTCCGCAAACAATGAAGCCGTATGCCGGTTCGCAATGGTGGACGATGGACAATGATACGCTTACATACGTTTTAAACTTTGTAGAAAACAATGCCGCTTATACAGCATATCATCAACATACATTTGCGCCGGATGAGCTTTTTTTTCATAACATACTGTTGAATGCCGAAGACGATACCTTGCGTTCGGGCATTGTGAATAACAATTTGTTGTATGTAAACTGGCCGAATCTTGATGACGGTCATCCCGAAATTTTATTACGTTCCGATATGGATAATATCGCTTCTTCCCGTGCTTTATTCGCCCGTAAATTCGACATAGAACACGACGCTGAAATATTGGATATGATAGATGAAAACAGGGCATGACAAGATGCTGTCCCATGACAATTGAAAGCTGCGTGCTTTAATTGAACGGTAACAGGATAAATTACCTGTTCACCGCCCGATGAAGCCGGCATCAATATCATATCCTGTCTGTTATTGTTCAATTCTTTTTTTTCCTACATTCACCCAATGGCTTTGGAAAATCAGCAGTTTCGCGATAAGCAGGCGAAACGAAAAACGGCAGAACAATTAACCTTTACCGATAAATTATCTTCCTTACGAAATCTGCCGCGCTTTTTTAAGCTCGTTTGGCAAACCAACAAATGGTTTTTTATTGCCAACGGTTTATTGCGTATCGTGCGCTCGGCAACGCCGGTTGCTATTTTATATGTTGGTAAATTAATCATAGATGAAATTATCTTCATCAGCCAAACAAAAGGAAACGATTCTCTCACGCATTTGTGGATGCTGGTGGCAGCCGAATTCGGGCTGGCGATTTTATCTGATGCCCTAAGCCGCGCCGTTACGTTGATGGACAGCCTGCTTGGCGATTTGTTCTCTAATTATACCTCGGTAAAAATCATGAGACATGCAGCTTCGCTTGATTTAGATCAGTTTGAAAACTCGGAATTTTATGATAAGCTGGAACGGGCGCGGCAGCAAACAACCGGGCGAACCATTTTGCTTTCGCAAATACTAAGTCAGGTGCAGGATTTAATCACCATGGGCTTTCTCGCCGCCGGTTTGCTGGCATTTAATGCGTGGCTTATTCTGTTGTTAATTGTTGCCATTATTCCTGCTTTTTTAGGCGAATCGTATTTTAACGATCGTTCGTATGCGCTGTCAAGAAGACAAACGCCGCAACGCCGCGAACTCGATTACATGCGCTTTCTTGGCGCCAGCGATGAAACGGCGAAAGAGGTAAAGCTGTTTGGTTTGTCAGATTTTTTAATACAGCGTTTTCAAACATTAGCCAATAAGTTTTATGATGATAATAAAAAACTCGCCATCAGCCGCTCTTCCTGGGGAACGTTGCTTTCCATGCTTGGCAGCGCGGGCTATTATGGCGCCTATATTTTTATCATTTTGCAGGCCATCAGCGGCTCCATCACCATTGGTACGCTTACGTTTTTAGCCGGTTCGTTTCGCCAGCTAAGAAGTTTACTCGAAGGCATTTTAATTCGCTTTACCAGCGTATCGCAGGGCGCGGTTTATCTCACCGATTTCTTCGATTTTTTTAATATACAACCCAATATTGTGCAACCGGAAAAACCGGTTCCGTTTCCGAAAATGATTCAGCGGGGGTTTGTGTTTGATAATGTGGGTTTTAAATACAGCAACAGCAACAAATGGGCAAACCGGCATTTGTCGTTCACTTTGCAGGCCGGGGAAAAACTGGCTTTGGTAGGAGAGAATGGTGCCGGAAAAACCACGCTGGTAAAACTGCTGGCGCGTTTATACGACCCCGCGGAAGGGCGTATTCTTTTAGATGGCGTTGACCTTCGCGATTATGATTTAAATGAGCTAAGAATGAATGTTGGCGTTATTTTTCAGGATTTTATCCGCTATCAGATGAGCGTGGCGCAGAATATTGCGGTGGGTTACATTCAGCAGCAGGAAGACAGACCGTTGATTGTGGCTTCGGCAGAGCAAAGCTTAGCGCACCCGGTGATAGAAAATCTGCCGCTGCAATACGATCAGGCACTGGGCAGGCGCTTTAATGAAGGTGTGGAATTGTCGGGCGGCGAATGGCAGAAAATTGCATTGGCAAGAGCATACATGAAAGATGCGCAGCTATTAATTTTAGACGAGCCAACGGCTGCTTTGGATGCCCGCGCCGAGTACGAAGTGTTTCAACGCTTTGCCGATTTAACCAAAGGAAAATCTGCCGTTCTTATTTCGCACCGCTTTTCTACCGTGCGCATGGCAGATAGAATTTTGGTTTTGGAAAAAGGGCAGTTGCTGGAGATTGGCTCGCACGAAGAACTGCTGGCAAAAAACGGCAGATACGCCGAATTGTTTCAGTTGCAGGCGATGGGGTATAGATGAGACTGGGAATCTAAATAATAGGGAACATGGATAAAACTGAGATTATAGACGCATCAGCTGAATTTTTCTGACTATGAATTTGGTTGGTATTGATCAATATTATTTTTCAGGATTTGATAGCAAGTCTCTTTACATGTCAACAATATAATGCGTTCCACTTTCCCAAATCTCATGATAATAATTAGGGGTCATCAAATTAATCTGATATAAAAAGTGATCATTTTTTACCGCATTTTTTTCTAATCTGCTTGGCGAATACAATACAAAGTCAATTGGTTTGTATCGGTTAAGACTACTGTTGGTTATTCTTTTTCCATCTATCCAAACGCCATAAATTTTAGCATCTGTCCATCTGTGCAGTTGTTCTTCGGTTGGCATGTTTGGTTTTGGAGGTGTTATTGAATCTATTGTCAGACCCGTCTTTTTCACTCTTTCTTCCCGCTGGCTGTTATTCATTAAATGGTAAATAAAAGCCAATCGGTTGATGTCTCCCTTGCGCATATCAACGACATCCACTTGTTTTCCATTTTGCAAGGTTCGTATTGAATGCATATTTCTGATGGTCGAATCGTATTCATGTAATAATTCCTGTGAAGCGCCGGAACCACTGGTAATTTTTTGTTCATCAACAGCCGTGCTATCTTTTTCAGTCTGGGCTACAATTTTATTGCTAAAAATCAATGCAAAGACTGTAAGTAAAAGCAGCACGGCTAACTGTTTCAGCGCAGCAACGGTGCGTGTTGTGTGTTTCGTCATCATAAGAAAACGCTTTTTTGTAATTGAAAAATTGAATTGACTAAGAAGAGAAAGTTGATTTGTTTGAGCGGCTTTTTGTAATAATAAACGCTGGTAACCAAATACATCTTTATGTTTATGAATTACCGTGTCGTCGGCTAAAAACTCGTGATTCAGCCGGATAGCTTTTTTGTACAAAGGCAAAAAAGGATTCCACCACGCGGCTAACAAAACGAGTTCGTAAAACAAGATATCAAGCGTATGCTTTTCTTTCACATGGGTTAGTTCGTGGGTGGTAATCTGCGTTTTATACAACCCTTTTTCATAACTTTCTTTGTGTAAAAAAATATAGTGCAAAAAGCTGTGAGGAGTTTGGTTTTGATGTAATAATACAATCTTCGCACCTTTATAAACGATTTGTTTATTGAAGCGGATGCTGCGTGAAATGGAAACAATGTTCTTGCAAAACCGATAGAATAACATGCCGGAAACACTCAGGTATGAAAATAGAAAAACGGAATACCGGTCAAAACCATCATATATGGATGTTGATTGCAAAGGTTGCGGAGCCATGTCTGAAATAAAAGATAAATTCATGGGTTCGATAAGCTGAAATGCAGTGCTGCTGCGGTGTTCGGGCAGGTGAATGACAAAAACAGGTAACAGAAAAGGAATGATAATACTCAGCAGCAGATAAATTCTGTTGAACCGGTACATTTTTTCTTTCGATAAAAGCAAATGGTAGATGCCAAGCAGTATGGCAGAGCAAACAATCGTTTTAATAAAATAAACTGTCATTTCTTTTTCTTTTGAATCTGGATGTCTATTATTTTTTTTAATTCTTCCAGTTCGTCCGTTGTAAGATTGCTGGTGGTTGTAAAAAAAGAAGCGAACTGCAAGGTTGAATTGCCAAAATAATTCTTTACAATTCCTTTTACGTGTCTGGAAAAATAATCCGGCTTCTTAATCAATGGGTAATACTGCCGCGAATTGCCGAATAAGGTATAACCGACAAAGCCTTTGTCCTGCATTCGTTTCAGCAAAGTTGCAATTGTGGTATTGGCCGGCTTCGGATCATTATAATCGTTAAGAATATCTTTCATAAATGCCTTCTTCTGTTTCCATATAATTTCCATTAACTGCTCTTCCGATTTTGATAAATTCATTTCTACAAATGTATATATTGTTCTACAAATGTAGAATTAAAATATAATTATAAAAACAATTTTAAGGTTTGTGTAATTTGTTCTTTTGTTTTGCAGGCAAACCTTTCGCCTTTCCACGGTATTCCCTTACTTTGTTACTTCTAATTTTATAGCCATGAAAAAGCCGGTTCTCTTCTTAACATCATTGTTATTGTTTATCATTACAAACGCACAACTCAGCAGCGATTCTGTACCGCCGCGCGTCTCCGTTGCCAACGGCATGTTGCAAGGAATAAATGTCTCCGGCATCCGCACTTTCAAAGGTGTGCCTTATGCCGCGCCGCCAACCGGCGATCTGCGATGGCGCGAGCCGCAACCGGCGCAGAACTGGGCTGGCATTCGCAAAGCCGATCATTTTGGGCCGCGTGCCATGCAGTTGCCTTTGTTCAGCGATATGCAGTTTCGTTCCGATGGCGTAAGTGAAGACTGTTTGTATCTGAATGTATGGACACCTGCAAAAACGGGCAACGAGCATTTGCCGGTGCTGGTTTATTTCTATGGCGGCGGCTTCGTGGCAGGCGATGGCAGTGAGTATCGTTACGATGGTGAAAGCATGGCGCGAAGAGGCATTGTAGCCATAACGGTCAATTACCGTCTTGGCTTGTTTGGCTTTTTCTCTCATCCCGGATTAACGAAAGAATCACCGCATCACGCGTCAGGAAACCAGGGCTTATTAGATCAATATGCAGCATTGCAATGGGTGCAAAAAAATATTGCCGCGTTTGGCGGCGATCCGAAACGGGTAACCATTGCCGGCGAGTCTGCCGGTTCTTACGCCGTAAGTGCGCAGATGGCTTCGCCGTTATCAAAAAATCTGTTTGCGGGCGCCATTGGCGAAAGCGGTTCTTTATTAGGATTTTCACAGGCATTATCATTGGCGGATGCAGAAAAAGCAGGCGTTCAGTTTGCTGATAGCGTGGACGCAAAATCACTATCAGCTTTGCGCGCCATGTCTGCCGAAGACTTGCTGAAAGCCACGTCCAGTCCGGGTTTTGCCAGATTTCCCGTAGCGGTGGATGGATATTTTTTCCCCAAACAACCGCTTGCCATTTATGAAGCCGGCCAACAGGCACAGGTGCCTTTGCTGGTAGGCTGGAACTCGCAGGAATCGGGATATCAGGGCATTTTGGAAAATGATGCGCCAACGGTGGAAAATTATACCAAAGCCGTTCAGAAAATGTATGGCAATCAGGCGAACGATATACTCATTGCTTATCATGCAAACAGCGATTCCGAAGTACAAAATGTGGCAACAAAATTAGCCAGCGATCGCTTTATTGGTTTCAGTACCTGGCGCTGGAGCAATGTGCAAAGCATGACCAGCCATCAGCCTGTTTACCGGTATTTGTACGCACGCCCGCGCCCGCAAACGAGGCAAGACAAAAACAACAAAACCCAACCCGCCGCTGCAGGTGCTTCACATTCGGCCGAAATAGAATATGCGTTGGGTAATCTGGCAACCAACCGCGTATACGACTGGCAGCCGCAGGATGAAGAAGTGTCGCAGGTGATGCAGCAATTTTTTGCGAATTTTATTACCAAAGGAAATCCGAACGGGTTGGGTGTTCCCCTATGGCAGCCGGTAGAAAAAAACAAGCCGGCGAAAGTAATGTTGATTGATGTCGATACAAAGCAAATAACAGAACAAAACAGAGAACAATATTTAATAATGGAGAAAATGAATGAGAAAAAATAAAATAGCTTGTAAGCAGTAAATTATCATTGAATGGGGAGATTATTATTTTTTTATTTCAGTTATCAGCGAATAGAAATTTCCTTTATTTTACGCAAAAATTTTAATTATGAAACTTTTAAAAAAGTGTAATCATTGTTTTCATTATTTCTCTTTCACTTAGTTCCTGTGCAACTGTTTTTGGCGGCCATGTAGATGAATGCCAACGAACCAAACCACAGAACGGCGAGCCGCAGAGACAAGTAAGAGTAGGCGCACTGATTGCTGATATTTTATTATTTGTTCCGTCCGTTGCCATTGATTTTGCTACACATGCTATTTACAAGCCGTGCAGCGCTAAAGGCAACATGGCACCTTCGAGCAAGTAAACAACCAACTCTTTTTTGATCTTCTTCTGAGATTATCGACAGAGATTAATTAGCTGTAAATTTTTTTTAAATCGGTCTGAATAACGTTTTCAAAGTTTCAGATCGATTTTTTTTTTGCAAAAACTTTCATTGAATTATTCCTCCTTTTTAATTCTTCGATATAACGTTTTTTTAAATTGAAGATTGTTTTATGCTGGATTCAAACGATACAGAATCGGATAAAACGTTTTACACAGACTACGGATAATACAGCAACAATAACCGCCAAGTTGTTGTAAAATAAATTTATAAAGAACAATTATTTTTTAGCGTCTTATTGTTTTAAAAAAAACAAAAATATTGACGTGGCTAATCAGAACAACCGGAAGATAGTTTTTCAGGCTCATCTTTGTATTTTATAAAAGCTGGTACTTTTTTATATAATACCGCAATAACATTTTTTATATGCTTGGTGCTTTTTATGCAAACAACACAACACATTTTACCATTTGGGCACCGGAAAAAGAAACGATGTTTCTGCACATTATACATCCCGAAGACCGGAAAATAGAAATGATAAAAGATGAAAAAGGATATTTTACGGTTGAAGTAAAAGAGGCAAAGGCGGGCTGGCGTTATTATTACCGTCCCAACGACGAAAAGGATGTAGCGGATGTTGCCTCTTATTACCAACCGGAAGATACATTAGGCCCTTCTGAAATCTTTGACCACGCTGCGTTTCGGTGGAATGATGCGCATTGGAAAGGCGTGCCGTTGCAGGATATGGTGTTCTATGAAATTCATGTGGGAACATTCACCGACGAGAGCACATTTGAAGCCATTATTCCGTATCTCGACGATATTATTGCAACAGGCATCAACGCCATTGAACTGATGCCGGTCTGCCAGTTTTCGGGCAGCAGAAACTGGGGCTACGATGGCACTTATCCGTATGCAGTTCATTTGTCTTATGGCGGTCCGCAAGGCTTGAAAAAGTTTGTGGATGCCTGCCATCAGCGCGGCATCGCCGTGTTTCTCGATGTGGTGTACAATCACGTTGGGCCGGAAGGCAACAACTTTGCAGAATTTGCGCCTTATTTTACCGACAGATACAAAGCTCCGTGGGGCACAGCCATCAATTTTGACGGTGAATACAGTGATGGTGTGAAAGAATATTTTTCTGACAATCCGGTTTTCTGGTTTGAGCAATATCACATTGACGGATTACGGGTAGATGCCGTGCATGAAATGTACGACCGCAACGCCATCAATATCTGGCAGGTGATGTACGAAAAAATACGGTTGCATGAACAAAAAGCCGGGCGACGTTTGTATATGACCGCAGAAAGTGATTTCAACAGTCCGCGTGTAACCAAACATCCCGATGGCGGCGGCATGGGCTTCGATGCGCAATGGCTCGACGACTTTCATCATATTCTCTATGTGATCATTGACCCAAAGGGCAAAAACCGGTACGGCGATTATAGCACGATGGAACAACTGGCTAAAGTATATGCCGATGGCTTTGTACATAGCGGCGAATATGTGGGCTTTAGAAAGCGCGCCCACGGTGCTTCTTCTGCTGGTGTGCCGGGCTATAATTTTATCGTGTTTAACATGAATCACGATCAGGTTGGCAATCGCATAAAAGGTGAGCGGCTAAGCATGTTGGTAAGTTTTGAAAAACAAAAACTCGCCGCCGCTGCGCTTATGCTTTCACCTTATATACCGCTTCTGTTTATGGGTGAAGAATATGGAGAAGACACGCCTTTTTACTTTTTTATCAGTCACCATAACAAAGAGGCGGTAAAAGGCGTACAGGAAGGACGAAGAAAGGAATTTGAAAAATTCGGTTTAAAAGAAGGCGAGAACTTTCCCGACCCGGCGGCTGATGAAACATTTAACGCTTGTAAGCTGCAATGGAATAAACGGAAAGAAGGTAAGTATAACATCATGCTTGAATGGAATAAACTACTGATTGCAGTAAGACGAACAAATAATGTGCTTCACAATTTTAATAAATCAAATGTAGTGGCATTTCCGTTAGGTGAAGAAGGTCTTGTTGTGCACCGCCAAACCGATGATGGCAGAGTGCACTTATTTTGTTGTTTTAATTTTAGCGGTAAAGAAATTACTTACACGCTGCCGCCTTACACTACGCAATGGCAGAAGCTGTTGGATTCTAAAGAAAAGCAATGGATGTGGGATGAAGAAGCTGCGCCGCAACCGGAACTGACTGGTAATGAAGAATTGAAACTGCGACCCTTTGGCGTTGTTGTTTATACGATGTAACGGCGGATGAGGCATTGTAGGAAAGGTATTACCAAACGGGCAGGAAAATAAAGTGTGTTAAAGATTATTTTTAGCTACAAGGCTGAGATAACTACGATACACTATTTATACAAGGACAACGCTCATTCAATCCCATTCTTCATTCTCATTTTCTGCCAGGTACGAAACGCCGTTTTTCTGATTGATTTTTTTTTCTTTCTCAAACATTTTATTAAGGTAGTGAAAAAGTATCAGCAATGTAGAAGTGAAAAAGATATACAGGCGTTTCATCAACTTTGTTCTTAAAATATAAATCAAAAAATTATGACCTTTCTAATAGTGTTTATTAAATAGCAGCATTTTTAATGTATTTGCCCAATCTCCTTTTACAAATTGAAGCATCACATAATATCTAACCAATATGTTTTTATATATTAACGTTACATAATTCAAGGACGATTACTAACGTCATTTTTTAGTGCAATCAGACAGATGGAAAACAAAAGAAATTTATATTGGCTGAAAAAAATACGATTTTTTTTTCAATTCAGATGCAAATGAGATGTTTTATTTTTCAGAGGCAATATTAAAAACAGAAAGACAATATTTATACAACTGATTATTTTTTAATCTAAAAATAATTTATTTATACATGTACTATAACAAGAGGTATTTTTTAAATAAAGTAAGCCTGAGCCAGGATAAAGTTTACAAGTCAAGGATCACTTCATTCCTTACTTGTGCTAACCTTTCTTTGCCATTCAATTAATCTTGCAGGCTTTGAATTGAACCCGATTACCAAACAGATGGTAACTAAACTTGCTGATAAGCTTAGCAGCGAGCGACACATAAAATATGACAATGATAATAAAGTTAGCATGTAAGGTGATGAATGTGTAAGCAAATTCAAGTCGTTAAACCAACGTCAAACTTCCTTTTCTCTGTAAAAAAACTATATCTTAAAAAACTTGTTACAGTCTCTTTTGCCGTGTTTTTCTAATTAAAATGATAGTTTTTATCTCTTTCTGTTTTTTTGTGATAGTTTATGAAATAAGGGTACAGATATTGCTTGGGGCACGCAAATTATTTAAAAAAAATCTAATAGTAATTTGAAGTGTTATGGTAAGATTCCAAAAGTATCTATGTGAGCAAGTGGTTAATGGGGCAAAAAATTCTTTCAATGTCAAAATTCAAAAAAAAGGAAAATTTTCTAAGTGGCAGGTTACTGGATCTGCTTTAAAATTACCTACGTTTAAGAAAGCAAATGCCAGTAATTTTTATCAGTTCCTGATTATTGTTCCTGCATTTCTATTATTCAGCAGTTGTCAAAAACAAGAGTTACAATATCCGGTATCTTCTGACACTTCATTAGATGCCTCGTCATCCTCGCGGTCTTCTAAAGAATCTATAGTTAGTGTTGACGCCGGTTCTACAAGTCGTATTGTTTATCCGACATCCACTTCAGCAAAACTTTCCGGTAGCGGATCATCTGTTTCCGGATCGGTTACATATTTGTGGAAACAGGTTCGCGGTAATTCAACGGCTTCTTTAGCTCAGCCAAAACTGGCTATTACCAATGTAAGCAATCTCAAACCCGGTTTGTACACTTTCACCCTTACGGCAACAGATAGTAAGGGAAACTCGAAACTTGATTCCACTTTTGTTACCGTTCTGGAGAAAAAAACATGGAATGTTGGCGGTGTTACCCGTGAAGCATTGGTTCATCCTGCTACCGGAGGTTCCGGAAAAGCTCCGGTCATCTTTGCTTTTCATGGTCATGGCGGAACGGACATTGGTTTTGCACAAAGGGGATTTGAAATGAGCTGGCCGGAAGCAATCGTTGTTTATCCGCAGGGCTTGCCTACGGTAAGCCGTTCAGACAAGCAAGGCAGTAATACAGGTTGGCAGCATTCTGTAGGAGAAGTTAATAACAAAACAAGCAATTCAGATCAGGATCTAAAGTTCTTTGACGCCATGTTATCTACTTTCCAGAATAATTATAATGCAAACATGAACCAGGTTTTTGCTCATGGCTGGTCTAACGGGGGCGAATTTGTTTATGATGTACTTTGGTCTGCCCGTGCCGATAAATTGGCTGCTTTATCTCCGGCATCTGCGACATTGGGCACAACAAGCGGAAAAAAACCGTTGCCGGTAATACATGTAGCTGGAACATCTGACCCGAATATACATTTTAGCAACCAGCAACAAAGTGTACAATCGGTTCGCACATTGGATAAATGTTCTTCTACAGGTACCAGGTGGGCTACCGGTACTAACGGATTGTTAGGAACCCATTATTCCTCTTCTATTAACGATCCGGTTGTTTTATTGCAATACAATGGCGGTCACTCGTATCCATTTACCGTTCCGCCATACATTGTAAAATTTTTTAAAGAAGTAGCAGGTATTTAGCCATCGCTAACTACATAAATATTTTATTTCATTTTAAATAAGAAGAGGCAGGTTTTTAATCTGCCTCTTCTTATTTGTTTAAACTGATCTGACGCATCAATTTAAAAATCAACTTACGACCCTATGTAATACACTTATTTTATCACCAAAAACCTATAAGAATAGTTTTCAAACTCATTTTGAATTTGTAAACTATAGATTCCCTGAGAAAGATTTTTTACAACGACAGACTCTGACAAGACAGAAGTATTTTTTGTAATGGTTTTCGTTTGCATAACCCGACCTTGTTCATCAAAAATAGTCAAGAGTGTTTTGCCCGATATTTTTTCATTTAATGTTATATACAAAACGTTAGTAGTTGGATTGGGATATACTTTTATACTTTGAGTTTTTAGAATGCCATTGTCAATTTCCTTAGTTTTCAAATTGTATGAATCGTTGTAAACTATTTTGCTTGCATCAGTCATATATCCGCCACACGTTATTCGCCCCAGGTAGTCATTTTTGTTACTAACAATATTAATATAACTCATATAAATCTTCTTCCAATCATCATTTGCCGGCTTACTCTTATAGGTAGTGTTTTGAACGTTTGAAAATGTACTGTTGACTACGAATCCACCTTTGCTTAACGAAGCTGGTTTTATTCCACTTACAAATGTGCAACTATCAATAGAATAGCCACCCGAAACCGCGAGAGCGTCAAAATTTGTGAATGTGCATTTTCTTACATTTTTTAATGCTCCCTGATATTGTAATGTTGTTTTGCCAGAGAATGTACTGTTTATACAAACGGTTGGTCTGCCAACTATGAAGGTAGGAATGCCCGAAGTGATGTTTTTAAATTCTGAAACAAACTGGCAGCTATCTATAATGCCTAACTGTAAGCTGCTTGAGTTATTAAAATCAACTCTTGCATTCTTAAACCGGCAACTTTTAATAGAGGCCAATACGGTACTGTTAGATACATGCATATCAGCATTGTATCCGTCTTTGGCATCTCTCCCAATTGTGCTGTTATAAACAAATATTTGTTTACAATCTTCAAAGTGAAGTGCATCCTGCGATTGATTGTAAAAATTACAATTGTTAATAACGGCTAAGCTGCTATCGGATGCTGTACCATTGGATGTAGAATAATGAACGCCGATAGAACCGCCATCACAGGTTAAATTCATACAATAAAAAGCATGGCTGTTGGCACGGGTACATTTAAAATACGTTCCCTGTTTCTGAACCTGAGAGTATTGTATCGGCACACCTCCACTCGCCTTACAATCTGCAATCACCGCAATTCTGTTTTCCTCTAATCCTATTCCATCCATCACTATGTTTACGAGAGTAATGTCTTTAAACAAAGCAAACTCGGCATAACTCACACCCACAAACCTGCCATGCTGCTCTGCCCAACTACTATTGCCTGTTGGTGAGCCTGGCCATGATTGATTGTTCTTATTTCCATCAATTACACCGCCCAGCCAAATCACATTATTATGATAGCTGCCTGGCTGATATTCGAGAGACAAAAAACTATATTTAGAAAACGCAGCCATTTTAATGGTTGCTCCATAAGCATATACCGTAAGATCGTGAGTTAACGTAATCTGCGTCATTTTACTCACCATAAAAGTCTTTCCTGAAGGAAAAATCACGCCATATTGAGCTGCTTTGAAAGCCTGCGATATTGCATTGTCGTCTAAGGTTTTGCCATCACCTTTTGCACCAAAATCCATAACATTTACAAATTTCGATTTGTCTATTGCATTGAGTTTGCTGCTATCTATCAACGGATATGGGCTACCGGTACTTGTGTACAGATAGTCGTTTAAAGGGAATACTGCTGTATTTATGCTTTGCGCTTTTCCTTGTGTGCTAAATAGGGAAAAGAAAAATAGCAACAAAGTACAAACTAACGCCAACCATCTGGTTTTTTTTAATTTTTCAAGACAAGATGAAGTACTTGCAGAAGTTGATATTGGAAAGCGAATCAAACGCTTGTAAACTTCTAAAAAATAGCAAGCTTTTCTTACAATGATATTGGATTTGTGCATATAGCAAATTTAGTTTCTGACACTAAAAATTGTTAAAAAAGCACATTAAATAAAGTATAACCGGACTTAAGATAGTATTAAATAAGACGAAGAATATTTGGCCTGATAATTAATTTTTATGTTATCAATAATTGATAACTAAAGTCTCAAAAAGCAAAAGAAGAAAGTTTGTATGATAAAGTAACTGTACAAACTTTCTTCTTTTAATAGCTTCTTTCAAAAGAGCATATAAAAATTCACATCCTATTTTGCAATAATAAACCTGAATGAAGATGTAACTTTATCAGTTGTTATCTTTAAAATATAAGATCCTGATGCAAGATTTTTTATAAGAAATGATTCTGTTAACACAGAAATGCTTTTGTCAACCGTTTTTGTTTGTAACTGTCGCCCCTGATCATCGTAAATGCTCAACGAAGTTTTACCTGAAATTTTTTCGTTTAATGTAATATTCAATATATCTGAGGCTGGATTCGGATATAGTTTTATCAAATGAGTTTGTTCAAAACCATTATCGGAAAATGTATTTTTTAATGAGGTTGCCACAGCGTTTGAAACCAGGTTGGTTCCGTTATCTTCAGTACCACCGCAAGTAATTTGCCCAAGATATTTATTTTTGTCGCTGTAAATGTCTATGTAACTCGAAAATGGTTTTTGCCAATCGCTATTGTTTGGTTGCCTGTAACTGGCATTATCAACATTCCTGAATGTGCAGTTAGTTACAATACCGTCTCTGGCAGGTGAAATTGACTGATTGCCATTTTCAAAATGAGAGGTATTTGTAACATGCGGACCGCGTAATGCAAGATCGCTAAAGTTGGTAAAATCGCAATTTTGAACATTATCCGCCCATGCTTGTTCTGCATTTGTTTTTCCCGAAAATGAACTGTTGATACAATGTGTGGCGCCTACCAGAAAAGATTCTAAATTTGAAATATCGCTACCCGTAAATTCAGAGATAAACTGGCAATTATCTATAATACCAATTTCTAAGTTACTTGCATTTCTAAAATCAACTTTTGCATTTTTAAACTGGCAATCTTTAATTGATGCTATTTGAGTGCTGTTAGATAAATGTACATCAGCCGAATAGTTTCGTGAGGGGTCAATTGCTATCGAACTCTTGTAGATAAATACTTTTTGACAGTCCTCAAAATGAAGTGCATCCTGCGCCTGGTTATTAAAAGTGCAGTTGTTAACAACAGTCAGGCTATTGTCTTCAACAGCTTTTGTTGAATAATGAACGCCGATTGAGCCGCCATCACAATCCAGATTTATGCAATAAAACGCCTGGCTTCCGGAACGGGTACATTTAAAATATGTTCCTTGTTCGCCAACCTCGGAATATCGTAAGGAAGCTCCCTTGCTTGCTTTACTATCCGCTATTACGGCTAACTTACAAGCTTCCAATCCTATTCCGTCAACTACAATATTTTTAACGGTTACATCTTTAACGAGGGCAAACCCGGCAAAACATATCCCCAAAAATCTTCCATGATCTTCTTCCCAGGTGTCAATGCCCGATGGAGAACCAGGCCACGATTGCTTGCCTTTATTTCCATTAAGCGTGCCTCCCAGCCAAATAACAGTATTGCCATAACTTCCGGCATCATATTCCAGAGATAAAAAACTATATCTGCTAAAATCATCCATTCTTATTGTAGCATCATAAGCATAAACTGTCATGTCTCTATCCAGGTGTATTGTTGTAGTTTTATGTACAAGAAAAGTTTTGCCGGCGGGAAATATTACTCCATAACCGGCATTGTTGAATGCTTTCTCAATGGCTTCATCATCCCAGGTTTTTCCGTCACCTTTTGCACCATAATCCATTACATTCACAAACTTTGATGTGTCTATGTTATCAACCTTCGACTTAACCAAAACAGGATACGGACTGCTGTTTTCTGTGGTTAAATATTCATTTAATGGAAAAATAGTTTTATTGGTAACCTGTGTTTGCGCGTTTACATAAAAAAAACAGTTCAAACAAAGCATCAACGGCATAATAAGCCGACCCGGTAAAAAAGAAATTGCTGAATAAATTGAGTAACAAAGCTTTAATAGATAATGATAATTGCAATGATAGTTTTTTTCTGATGATTTGTTTTCTGAAATGGCATGTTTATAACAGGCAAAAAATGGCATGTAACATTTCTCCATAACTACATACATTGTCTTTCAACATTTAATTGAATCAGGTTTATAAATAGTAAAACTTACACTGGAGCAACGAAGAGTAATGAAACAAGCTAAAAAGTTTGAATGATTCTATTAGACATAGCATTGTTCTAAAGCAGGACATTGGAATTCTGCTCATTAATACTTCCTTGATTGCATCACTTTTCTCTCTTTTAATCGGTCGCGCAATTGGCAAATATTATGCCGGGTTCCAGCTTAAAAAGAAAGAGAAGTATTGGCATTCCAAATACTTCTCTTTTATAGAAATTATTGTAAAATCAGAAATCTGAAGGTATCGAACTCTAATTATTAAGTAAGACAGATCTGTACAGAAAATTACGTACTAATTTATATGAATATTCAATTTTGTAACTAACAGGTAAGAAATAAAAAATCGCATTTAAATTTTTTTTGATCATCAAACAGAGAAACTGTTTTAGTTTTTATAAGAAATTATTTTATTCCTTAATTACTTTTTTACTATATATCACTTTGTTTTTTTGTGAAATTTCTACAAAGTAAGTACCTGGTTTAAAAGTTTTACCAAATTTTAAAGTACCATTATTTATGTTCTGTGTTATCAATAGTTTGCCCTGCGCATCTGCCACGCGAAGTATTGAAAAAGCAATTGGCAAATTACTTATTGTAAATTCGTCTTTGCTTGGGTTGGGAAACAGATTTACGAACAAACGACTTGCTATTGTATCGGCATGGGGAATTAAAGGCAAGGTTTGATAAATAAAATCACCATTTGAATTACCCTGAAATACTTCTGTTATGCCATCGTTATTCAGATCAATCCAGCGAAGCGGTGTATAAGTAAACTGATACTTTGAAACATGCTGGAATAGTGGTTTGTCTTCATTATTTAAACTGAACTGTGGTCTTTGTTTTGTACCAATATTTTTATAATAAGTAGAATTGATAAACAAATCAACCAAGCCATCTTTGTTCCAGTCTTCAAAGGAAATATTGTAAACACTTTTGTCTGCGGCAGACAAGAAAGCAAAAGGATTTTCTGCATCTGTTACGTGTTCAAAAACCGGATTTTCTGCCGTGCCGCTATTTTTAAAATAGTTTATAAAACCAGCTTCATCTGCTACAAGGCAATCATAATCACCATCATTATCAATATCTGTAAAAGCCAGATTTGCAACACCTGAAGTTGTAAATTTTACCAGGCTTAATGAGTTAAAAGCCGCAGACTGCTTTTGAAAATCGGGTGCCGTTCGGCTACCAATGTTCTTATAATAAATAACAGCGCCTGTAGTTCCTTCTCCAATGAAGCAATCATAATCTCCATCATTGTCAATATCTATCAGATAGGGAATGGAAAGCGTATTAGATTCTATCTGGTTAAGAGGATTGCCAGGACCCGTGATAGCTTTAAAAACAGGAATTTTGGTAGTGCCATCATTGCGGTAAAAGTAAATTGTTGAAGCCTGATGATTGGCATATTCTCCGCTAAAACAATCCAAATCGCCGTCTCCGTCAATATCTGCAAAAAAAGGATGACTTTCATGTTTTGACAGAACAGAAAAATCTTTCATTGGATTGGCCTGCGAAACGGTGAAAGAATTTTGCTGCGCCATGACAGGGCAATTAAGGAGTATCATTACCGGCAAAACAAGAGCAAATAAATTGCTTTTTGTAATCTGGCAGTTTTTGATCCGATATATTTTATAATATTTCATAGCATAAAATTCAAGGGGTAGACAAAAAAGAATTGTTTGTAATTAGTCAACTTTTAGTGAACCATATTAACAGGCTGAAACATTAATTGCGAACTGATTGAAAGTACACTACCACAAGTTGTGCTTACAAAGTTGTTGAGACCGCTTGCCCGGGCACTAATATCATTAAAAGTTCTTGTTTTGGGAGTGGTTGCCGATGGTCTTAGCGCAGGATCTCTTATCGTCATTTTATTATTGTTAGAATCGTTGTCAAAATCGATGGCGCCTCCGCTTCCAGCCTTTCCTGTCAGAAACCCGGACAAATGTGCTTCCGTTCCAAAAAAGGCAGGATCTACATGTGTGAAACCTGTTTGTGTTTCTCCAGCATGACAACCGGCGCATGTTTCCAGCGAAAAATTAGATCTCGCATCATTATCTACAATATATGTGGGCTTGTTTGTACTGTCAGTGCCATTCCAGTGAAAAACATTGGGCGGATCGCCTGTTGGAGACCCGATGATATGAGCTTTGGCGCCTAAGAAAGGAACACCTTTCCATGTCAGAGGCGTAATATCTTTACCTGCCTTAATGTTTTTTCTGTTGGTATTTACATACGATACCATAACTTTTACATCTGCATTTGCCACTTTTGCATTAAACTTATCTGCCGGGTTTTGCGCTACGGTTATTTCGGCAAGATTGCCAATGCTGTCTAATGCAAATTCTCTAAACTCCCAGGTCTTTGGCGCTGCCGATAAGGTTACTTCATTTGTGCGCAACTGGTTAAGTGAACTTTGATTGTGTTTCGAAGAATCAGTACCGCACAAAGTAAACTGGTCTGTAATATTCTGAAGAGCCCTGTTATAATTGCTATCGCCAAGATTAAAATTTTTCAGATTAACCCATTGTTGCGCCCATGCTTTTTCTTCTTCACAGGTATTGGGTTTATTAATTCCGTATTCAAAAATTACGGTCATCTGCGAAGAACTTGTACAGTCGTTTTTTATCAGGCAGAAAACAAATCTGCCTTCCCCACAAGGACTTCCCGGAATTCCAAATTTTGATCCATTTCTCAAATCAAATCTGTTTAGAATGGCTGTAAGTTTAAAGGGTGCAAACTTCATATCCAGTTGACCTGTGGGAGATCCTGCATTTTTACTTTTAGACAGCCAAGGGTTTAATATCTGAGCATTTATGGCAGTACGGGAACTGACGGTATCACTGTTAATTATCTGCGTGTTTGCCCATGTGCTTAACCAGTTTTTTACAAATGTAGAAACCTCTGCATCAGTTGCGATGTGTGCGGTATCTTTTGATGCAAGTTGTTGCATTAATGTTCCAAAGGTCCAGCAGCCATTTATATTTCCTGTCTGGTTACACGAGTTCCATGTACGGGTTGAATCTTCAACAACCGCGAGGTTTGTAATAAAAGTGCTGTTTTTTTTAATTGAATCAAGCGTCGTCGGTCCTATCACACGAACTGTTTTGGCGGTATTGTCTGTTAACGTTTCGGCAGGAGAAATATCTGCAGATAAAGCATCTGTTAATCCTGAAACGGATACAGGCTCATTTGCATCAAAATTCTTTATTTCAAAACTTTCTGAAGCATCAGGATCCAATACCATTTCGCGATGAAAGTAACGCATCGGTTTAAAGCCCGTTTCTTTCATTTGCCGCACCATGTTTACCGCCTGCCTTCTAAACTGTTTTATATCAACCGGTATTTTTGTGGTAAACAAACCATCTCCTGCTTTTTTATCATATTCTTTTCCGTCGTCTCTTAGCGAGATTGTAAATCCGTTTTCGATTGTTACAAATTTGCCGGAATAATTTTCTTTTGAATAAAAAGCCATGAGCAACAAATGGCTGTTATCGCCCGGAATTCTTTGAATCAAAACATCTTCGGCAACCGGCGTTTGAGTTGTACTGGGCGATTCTCCCGTTTCAGCAATTAAAGCATTTATTTCCTCATCGGTAAGTATGTTGTCGCCGGAACGCGACAGAAGGTTTTTAGCGCTTTGGTTAGAGTTTGCAAAATAATTCCATGATATAAGGGTGGTTATTGTAATTAGCATAAAAGCTAACAGAAGCGGAGTTTTGATAATTTTCATAGATTACTATTGAAGGGTGGTGGAGAAACAAATTTGCAGCATTGTATATCTGCGGGTATGGTACAGGATACAATAAAACAAATGCAAAGCTATAAATATAAATTAAATAAATCTGCCCTGTATAAAAAAATATTATTTTATTATATATTAATTATTGTAATTCTAAATTTTAGTCTTAATAAAATGGAAAATATTTTTTTGAAGAAAATTTATTAATGGATAAATATTCTTATTAAGCATAAGCGTAACCCTTATTGTAAGTAAACTTTTATCGAAAAAAACTATGATGGAGGAAACAAACTAAAAGGCCGGTTAATTATCGGATGTAAGATAAATAGGCCATTGGTTGGTGTGAAGAGAGGGTAACAAAGTGATTGCAAGCCATGCGAAGCAATATGTGGGCTGACTTACATCGGGATTACGAATGGAAAACCAGATTTTTTCGTTAACACAATGACTGTTTCGCGCAGCTCGTAATAAAGACCATTATTACCTTTTTAATATTTCTTCCCGACTATTAAAGTAACATAATGACCATAATAGTTTAGTCAGCATACATCTGAAAACACAGTAAAAAACTGATTTTTAAAACTTAAGAGAGTTAAAAAAATTAAGTAATCAAAAAAGTTATAATTTAGTATAAATATTAGACCAGACATAAACAATAACAGAATAAAAATAGTTATAGAGAAAAGAAAAGAATACATCAAAATCTAAACACGTTTAATCTTAATATAATCTCGGATTGTTTCCAATTTTGCAATTGAGATTTTAAATTACCTTCATAAAAGCACCTACCCATGAACGATTTGTTTATCAATCAATCCCTTATGGCATACCCTGAGCCGGGAAAGGTAGACAATTACACTTCTGCGAAACTTTCTAAGCAGGCAGATATTTATTTTTCTTCCGATACAACTGTGATTGATTTGTTTGAAAAGCAGGCAGAACTAACTCCACAGGCAATAGCCCTTACCTTTAAGGAGAAACAATATTCCTATAAAGAAATCAACGGTTATTCCAATCAATTGGCTCATTACTTAGTAATGAAAGGCGTAAGAAAGGAAATGCTTATACCTGTTTTTCTTGAGCGATCTTGTCTGATGATTATAAGTGTATTAGGCATCTTAAAAGCGGGGGCTGCCTATATCCCCATTGAAGTTGATTATCCGGCAGAGAGGATCCGATTTATGTTAACGGATACGGATGCCTGTGTTGCTATAAGTAGCGACACAAGCAGATCAAAACTGCCGTATGCAAAAAACCTTGATGTTATTGAACTGGACGAAGGACTGGCAATGATTCGGCAGCAACCTAAAACCAATTTAGAACATAGAAGTACAAGCCATCATTTGGCTTACATTATCTATACCTCGGGTTCTACCGGCAAACCAAAAGGTGTTATGATTGAGCATAAAGGGCTATTAAATCTGGCTGTAACACAGGCTCTGGAATTCGGGTTGAAACCTGGTACAAAAGTGCTTCAGTTTGCTTCTTTCGGATTTGATGCTTCCTGTTCGGAGATTTTTACAACGCTGATAAGTGGCGGTTGTCTGGTTTTACCACAAAAAAAAGATCTGTTATCAGCAGAAGAATTTGAAACATTAATTAATACACATAAGGTAGAAGTTGTAACCCTCCCGCCTTCTTATCAATCTGTTATCAAAGATTCGCTGGGAACCATAAAAACGATTATATCAGCCGGAGAGCCTTTGAACAGCACCATTGGTAGATACCTGCAATCGAAAGGCGTTCGTTTGATTAATGCGTATGGACCTACCGAAAATACGGTTTGCGTAACCATGTCTGATGATCCGGTAAAGGACAATCATGTAATTGTAATAGGCAAGCCAATCTCTAACGTTACGGTGTTTATTTTAAACAAGGCAGGTCATTTATGTCCCGCAGGTATTACCGGCGAAATATGCGTAGCAGGTGTTCAGGTAGCACGAGGATATTTAAATCGGGCAGATCTTACGGCAGAAAAATTTGTTGCAAATCCCTTCACAAATGAAGAAGCTGACCGGATGTATAAAACGGGAGATTTGGGCAGGTGGTGTGCTGATGGCAATATTGAATTTTTAGGAAGAACAGATGATCAGATAAAGATCAGGGGATATAGGATTGAGCCGGGAGAAATAGAGAAAGTTCTTAATCAATGCAATCTTATAAAGCAAGCCGTAGTAGCAGCAAAAGAAGATGCGGCAGGCATTACAAGGCTTGTAGCCTACGTAATACCAAAAGATTTTTATAACAAAAAAGATATCGTTGCTTATGTAAAAGAAGTGCTGCCAGAGTTTATGATTCCTTCTACATGGGTAAAACTGGAGCGTTTTCCAACAACTTCTAATGGCAAAATAGATAAAAAGGCTTTACCCGAACCTGATATGACTGAGGTATTGAATACATACACAGCACCACGAACGGAAGTAGAAAAAAAGCTTGTTGCAATATGGCAGAATGTTTTTCACATTAAACTACTTGGGATAAGAGATAATTTTTTTGATTTGGGAGGAAGTTCAATCTTATCTATACAGATGGTTAATCAGGCGAGACGTGCCGGATATAACCTTCAACCCTCAGATTTTTTTATTCATCAGGATATTGAAGCGCTGGCTGGTTTAATAAGCGAGCGTTTGCTTACCCGTACAACGAAACACAAACATTATACAAAAAACCTTTATCAAAAAAAGATAACGATAATTCCTTTTAACGATAAAGGAAAAAAAGTCCCTTTCTTTTTTATGTCGCCCGGCTTTTCTGTTTATAATAAGCTGATTATTACTTTGGGTTACGATCAACCGGTTAATTTTTTTATACCCCAACCATACAAAAGCGTAGAACAAATTGCTGCTTATTATATTGAAGAATTAAAAAAAATGCAACCTCACGGGCCTTACTGTCTTGGCGGTTATTGCGGCTTTGGAGAAGTTGCCTTAGAAGCGGCTCAGCAACTTAATGCACAAGGAGAGAAGGTTATGTTTTTAGCACTTTTTGAGTTCTATTTTCCTACCGCTTTCAAGACCGTTGAATATAAGCAAAGACTTTCGTATTACTATAATGAATTAAAGATCATTTCCATAAAAGAAAAGGCGTCTTTGCTTTATGAATTCCTGCAACGAAAGCTGAAAAAAGTAAAACGAAGAACTTCAAAAATGATAAACCAAAAAATTAAAAACTTACCCGAAACAACTGGTTATTTAATAGGAAAAAACTTATACGCGGCTAAGCCTTATAACGGAACTGTTCTGTTGTTCAGATCGAAGATCAGAACTGCAAAAGTGAGTGATGATCCATTCATGGGATGGAGCAGCTATTTTACGGGAAAGATTCACGCATATACAATTGAAGGAGATCATAAAACGATGTTTCACGAACCGGGCGTTGTTCAAATTGCGGAAAGCCTGATGGCAAACACATTTTCAGCAAGCTTGTAAAGCCAGAATTAAACAGCACTTGTTGCATAAGTTTTTATGCGGATAATTTTTATACTAAGTATCAATTATGGATGATTGTAATTTATGTTTCATACTATGACAGAAAATTAAGCGATTTTGATTTTGCAAGGTGTTTGAATCTGTTACCACCCGGGCTAATGCAAAAAGTAACGCGCTTTCGTAAATGGGAAGATCAACAGGCAAGTTTGCATGGTAAACTTTTATTGAGAAAAGCATTGAAAGATTTTGGTTTAGAATACAATCTGATGAATTTAAAATACACTCGCCATGGTCGTCCCTACATTGAACAAGCACCGGATTTCAGTATATCGCATTCTGGTTTTATTGCAGTTTGTGCGTTTTCTCTGCATAGTAAAATCGGGGTTGATGTAGAAGAAATAAAGCCTGTTACCATTGACGATTTTAAAGAGCAATTTTTGGATGAAGAATGGAACAGCATCATAAAATCAGGCAATTTAAATGATTGCTTTTATTACTACTGGACAGCAAAAGAGGCAGTACTAAAAGCCGATGGAAGAGGATTGTTTTTTTGTTTGCGGCAAGTTGCTATTAAGAAAAACACAGCAAAATTAGAAGAGACTATCTGGTTTACAAAAAAGATTAAGATTAATGACAACTACATACTTCAGATAGCGAGTGATCAGGAAATAGATTCGGATATAAAACTCGTACAGGCATCCTTTTAAAGATTGTATAAGTATTTTTATTTTGCCCGGTTCAAAGCGATTTTTTGGCCGTGAAACAGGTTCAACAGATGCAGATTTTACAAATGAAATAATTCGTTCTGGAAGTCATAAATTTTTTTGGGTAAAAAAAATGTTGCGCAACATAATGCTAGAATTAATTTCACTCTTTAATAATTGCTAATGCGAAAAACTACTTACCATCATCTGAAGCGAATTGAGATTTTTATTTTTATAGCGATGACATTACAAGTTTATTGTTCCTGTGCTACCGCTTATAAGCCTTCATATTTTATGGATGTCCCCGGGTCGGTTGATACGGTTGTAAACATTGTTGCACCTTACAATGTGCCGAAAATTAAAACCGGCGACATCTTATCTTTAAACGTTGTTCCAATTGATCAATTGAGCAATATTTATCAGTCACCTGTATCGGGAACTGTTTCGTATTCAACACAAAACTTACAGATCAGCCCTCCTGTAAGCGGCAGCGGATACACCATAAACAAAAACGGAACCATTGAAGCTCCATTAATAGGTGAAGTGCAACTGGTTAATTTAACCATTGATGAAGCTAAAGAAGTGCTGCGCGGGAAATACGCTGTTTTTTATAAGAGTTTTACTCTCAACCTCAACTTTCTGAATCATAAAATTACAATATTAGGCGAAGTAGCAAAACCTGGCAGTTTCACGATTCAAACAGATCAGGTTTCCATTTTTGATGCTTTAAGTTTAGCGGGAGACATAACCGTTTTCGGAAAGAAAGACAATGTGCTTCTGTTAAGAGATTCATCAAATAATAAAAAGCATTTAGTCAGGCTGGATTTAAATTCTGAAAACATTTTACAATCCCCTTATTATTATTTAAAAGAAAACGATTTGATATATGTAGAACCAAGCAAAGCAAAACTGGCAAGTACGGACGCATACAGAACAAGAAATTTAGCCATTTACGCTACTACACTTTCGTTTGTTCTCGTTGTACTGTTCCGATCTAAAGTTCTATAAAAATTTACTGTATGAAAATAGAAAATAACCGAAGCGCTTACAAGTCAGTTTTATACGAAGATGACTCGGAAACTTTTGATATTAAAAAGGTATTCGGAAATATTATGGACAAGTGGTATTACTTCATTTTCGGAACGATATTATCCCTTCTGCTTGCATTTTTAGTAATCCGATATTCCAACCCTGTTTACGAGATTAATACAGAAATGATGGTTGAAGAACAAAACGGAAGTAGCTCCGGATCTTCTCTGTCGCAAGGCTCAGGGCTTTTTAAAGATCTTGGAGGTGCATTTAATTTGAGCAGCACGGTTGAGAATGAAGAAGAAATGTTGAAAGCGCGTAGTTTAATGTATAGTGTAGTAAAAGATTTGCAGCTTAATGTTACTTATTACAAGAAAGAACAAATCAGAAAGATTGAAACATTTGAAAAAACACCTTATCAGGTACATCTTGTTGAGATAAAAAATACAGTAAAGCCATTTGTCTTGCATTGGAAAGAAGTAAATTCTGCGTCGTACGACGTGTACGATTCCAAAGATAAAAAGGTATTGACTGCTAATTATGGAAGTACTGTAACATATAAAAACTGCAGCTTTTCTATAGATAGAAACCGCAATATTAAAATTAGCAAGGAAGATGCAAATAAATTTTATTTTCAGGTTACATCGTATGATAATACTACTGCGGCATATCAAAAAAACCTGGCGATAACGGTACCAAGCGATAAAGCAAATGCTATTGATATATCTATCACATCTCAGGTGCCATCGAAGGGAGAATTTGTATTAAATTACTTCATTCAACGCTACTTGCGCTCCAGTTTAGAGCAACGCAACCAAATAGCAGATAGCACTCTTAGCTTTATAAATACCCGTCTCAGTTTAGTAACCGGAGAATTAAGTAATATAGAAAATCAGATTGCTTTGTACAAAGGCAACAATAAGATTATCAGTCCCGATGCACAAGCACAATTACTCGCTAATACTTCCAGCGATAATTTCAAGCAAAACTCGCAACTGGATTTACAGCTGGATATTATTCACAGTTTAAAAAATTATATCGGGGATGAAAGCAATAACAAAAGAATTGTTCCTTCTAATCTTGCAACTGCCGATCCGAACTTTACCCAGATTGTTGCCAAGTATAACACGCTTATGATAGAAAGAGACAGAGTAAGCCTAAACTATCCGGATACCAATCCGTTGCTCCAGAATATTGATATGCAGCTCTCTAATTTGAGGAAGGACATGATTAGTAATTTATCAAGCTCACAAAACAATATCATCGAAACAAAAAAACATCTCACAAGTGACGACCGTTCTTTAAACGCCAGAATTTTTGTAGCGCCAAACGTTGAAAAGGGCTATCTGGAACTTGCCAGAGAACAAAAGATTAAAGAAGCCCTTTATCTTTTTTTGATCCAAAGACGTGAAGAGGTTGCCATCTCGCGTTCATCAAATATGGCTAAAGCCACCGTTATTGATGAGCCTAAAGCTCTTGCCGAACCTGTCGCACCCAATAAGCTCATTATTTATATCGCCTTTCTTATAGCCGGACTTCTTATTCCTGCCATTGTATTTTATATCCGTTCTGTTTTAAATACAAAAGTTCTTACGAAAGAAGATATAAATAAAAAAACACAAATTGCTGTGTTGGCAGAAATAGGTCATGTTTCCGGGAATAATCTGATGGTAACCAATACATCCCGCTCAGAAATTTCTGAACAATTTAAAACTTTGCGAACCAATCTGCAATCTGTTTTACGCAATAAAAACCAAAGTGTAATAATGATTACCTCTGGCATGAGCAACGAAGGAAAATCTTTTGTATCTCTCAACCTTGCCAACGTTTTTGCTTTAGCCAATAAAAAGGTTCTTTTGATTGATTTTGACCTGCGAAACCCCAACATTCATCAGTATTTGCAGTTGCCGGATAATGAAGGTGTTACCAATTATCTTTTATCAGAAACAGATGTGGAAAAAATAATTAAGAATTCCGGCATTCATCCAAACTTATATGTAGCTGGCGCTGGCGCCATTTCTCAAAATCCCAATGAATTGCTTTTACATCCGAAGATGGATGATCTGTTTGCTTTTGCGAAAAATAATTTTGACTGTATAATCATTGATTCCGCTCCCATAGGTGTAATGAGTGATGCCCAGATATTATCGAAATATGCTGATGTTACTTTATACGTAGCAAGGCAGAAGGTTACGCTAAAAAGCCATTTGTCTATAGTTGAGGACATTTATGAAAATGAAAAGATCAAAAATTTGTACATTCTTTTCAATGATGTTAAGTCTCAAAAAAAATACGGCTTTAGCAACGGGAAAAAATACTACTACAATAAGGATTCTGGAAATAAATACATTAATAAGAAGAAAAAATTTACCGGTATAGCAGGAAATTAGTGCTGCCTTTAGCTATCAATAGCGCTTCAATGTAATATGTTCTTTTATGAAAGTTGATTTTATCATTTTGGGTGCAATGAAATGCGGTACGTCAAGCCTGGCAACCATTCTGTCTTTACATCCTGATATCTCTTTCAGTAAGCCGAAAGAGCCACATTTTTTTAGCCGTACAAATAACTGGAAACAAAATTTGAATGAGTACCATTCTTATTTTCCGAAGAAAGGCATCATCTACGGTGAGGGATCTACCAGCTATACAAAATATCCGTCCGGTAATTTAAATATATGGGATGATATATTTGAATACAACCATGACATGAAATTTCTTTATGTAATCAGAAATCCAATTGCCAGGACCATCTCTCATTACGCCCACATTTATCAGCTTGGTCAAATTAATATATCGTTAGAAGATGCGGTTCTTAAAAATCCCGATCTGATAAATTTTAGCCGGTATTATACTCAAATTATACCCTATATAAGAAGGTTTGGCAGAGAGAATGTTTTAATACTTTCTTTCGAAGAATTTATCAAAAATCAGGAACGTATTGTAAGCGATGTTGTTTCTTTTCTTGGCATTGACAACAATATGCCAGACAATATAGAGCCGGTTCATACAAATAAAACTTACGCCGGCCGGATAGAACGACCGCAGAGCAAGTATAAAGGCAAGTTGTTTCCAAAACTGGTTAAAAAAATTTCTCCTGCCATGTGGCGGAAAATGTATGTGCCAACGCGCAGGCATTTTTCAGAAAAACCAGTTCTTTCTGAAAAGCTGCAACGTGTAATTGTAAACATGCTGGAGCTGGAAATTCTTGAGATGCAGAATTTGACAGGAATGGATTTATCGGCGTGGTTAGAACTGAAACCGCTTACAAATGCAATAGAAAAATGACGTTATTCATTTGGTGAATTTGCAACCGTCTTTGTTATCGCTATGTATTGGAAAGGCATACAATGATGTTCGAAGTTTTGTATTCTGTCAACTCTTTGTTTGTATAATAAATTGGCAATTCAAAGAACTATGCTTTAGTATATGTACTACAATTTAACTGTATGAAAATCGCTTTTAAAAATAATTTTTCAGGTTACTTCCTTTTCTTTTACAGAGGTACCGGATACAAACTGTTTGTGAACTTCCTGCTGTGTATTGCAGTAAGCTTTTT
This sequence comes from Ilyomonas sp., assembly GCA_965219515.1. GTDB lineage: Bacteria > Bacteroidota > Bacteroidia > Chitinophagales > Chitinophagaceae > Ilyomonas. The sequence continues at coordinate 1,701,481 of OZ244776.1, read as the reverse complement.
TGATGGCATGGGGCTCGCTATGTTTATGCCATTACTGCAAGCCGTTGGCGACGGACCTGTGAAAAACAATTCCATCGGGCAATTACACTACCTGACAGATGCTATCGGGAATTTAGGGTTGGAACTAAATATTGATACGGTTTTGTTCATCCTGTTCTTTATGTTCCTGCTAAAAGGACTCATTAAATTTGCACAACTGAACTATCAGGTTAATTTACGCCAAAGTTTTATAAAAAAGCTTCGGTTTAATTTAGCCAAACAATTGCGCCAGCTTAGATACAAAGGCTTTTTAAAACTGGACTCCGGGAAGATACAGAACATCTTCACAACTGAAATGCAGCGGCTTTATCAAAGCATATTTTTTTATTTCAACTCCGCTCAGGCAGTCGTTATGCTAATTACCTATATTATTTTGGCATTTTTAGCCAATTATCAATTTGCCATACTTGTAGGTACAGGTGCAGCCTTGTCTAATTTTTTTTACAGACGAGTTTATATTGCTACAAAGCGGGCTTCGGTTGAATTATCGAGGAAAGGAAATAAATTTAATAGTTTCCTTATACAGGCCATTACCCATTTTAAATATCTGAAGTCAACCAATTATTTTGAATTGTACGCAAAGAAGTTACGCGAGGTGATAATAGAAACAGAAACCTTAAACAAAAAGATTGGTTTTTATAATTCTATCACCAAAAGTTTAAAAGAGCCCAGCATTATTGTCATCGTTTTGATTGTGATAAAACTGCAATTAACCATAATGGGCGCCTCCCTTAGTTCTATTTTACTAAGCCTGCTGCTTTTTTACAGGGCGTTGAGTTTGTTAGTAGATCTGCAAAACAACTGGCAGCAATTTATTAATAATGTCGGAGCTATAGATGCGGTATCCAGCCTATCTGAAGAAATGGAAATTCAACGGGAAGTGCAGACTTCCATTCCTTTCAAAACGTTACAGGAAGAGTTGCATATTAAAAATGTGGTATTTTCTTACGGACATCATAAAGTGCTCAATGATATTGATATTAGAATACCTAAGAATCAAACCATTGCTATGGTTGGGGAAAGCGGATCTGGTAAAACCACGCTTGCTAATATTATTGCCTCTTTAATTGCTCCTGATGCCGGTCAGATATTAGCCGATGGTATTTCTCTGTACGAGTACAACCTGGACAGCTATCGCAATAAGATTGGATATATATCACAAGAGTCAGTCATCTTCAATGACAATATCTTTAATAATATTACTTTTTGGGATGAACCAACGCCGGATAACTTAAAGCTTTTCACCGATATTGTAGAGCTGGTATCGCTTACCGAATACATACAAGGCTTACCTGAAAAAGAGCTTACGCCATTAGGCGATAATGGAATATTAATATCCGGCGGCCAGCGGCAAAGAATATCAATTGCCCGGGAATTGTATAAAAAAGCAGAAATATTAATTCTGGATGAAGCAACCTCAGCTTTGGATTCTGAAACAGAAAAATTTGTCAGAACCAATATTGACAAACTTCACGGAAATTACACAATCATCATCATTGCCCACAGGTTATCAACCATCAAAAATGCCGACAAAATATATTTACTTGAAAAGGGCAAAATTACCGCCTCGGGTACATTTGATGATATGTTGGAGTTTTCGCAACGGTTTAAACGAATGGTTGCCTTACAGGAAATATAAACAGCAATTTGCCTGCGTAATTTTAAAGTGTCATCAATGAGAGTTGGCAGTAAAAATATAAAACATCAGTCCGGGATTTATGCAAGCATGACAGAACGTTGCTAATATAAAACTGATGGCAAAAATTTATTTCTTTATAAACAAATACAATGCGTAATAGCCAGCCAATCTTCGTAAATACTTTCGCGCGGGGAGGAAGTAATATTGTATGGGAAATTTTGCAAAGTCATCCCGACGTATGTTCGCCCATCGAAGAGACGGATAAAATAATCTGGCAGGAAGCTGGTAAATGGAAAAGCGCCGTCAATATCTGGCTTTCTGTTCTTGGTGGTTATCCCTTTCCGCATTTACAAAAAGAAAGCGGATATTGGATGTATAATTATGGGCTGTTTCATGCCAATAATTACGAAGAACGGCACTTAAACAAATTCGCAAGAAACTATCTTGACAATTTGTTGTACAACTGGAAGTTAAAGAACCTCAATCATCCTTTCAATAAATATAAAACACAGGGCGAACTCTATACGCTGGAGGAACTCAAACGCACCCGCGTTGTTGCCAAACATGTTAATGGTTTAGTCTTTCTGATACCTGCTTTAATTGAAATGTATCCCAATAGTATTCATTTTGGTTTGGTGAGAAATGGATTGGCATTGTGCGAAAGCCGCTTGCGACGAAAGACATTTAAAGAAGCCGGAAAGTTTGGCGTGCTGTATAACAGAATTGTTACCAGACTTGTAGAATACGAATCTATATATCCCAATTTTCATCTTCTTAAGTTTGAAAATCTGCTTACTGACCCGAAGAATTTTATAAAAGATTTGTATGGTAAGGCAGGGCTAAGTTATAATGATGATATCAGTGTAAGATTAAAAGCAAAAAAATTTATTAACGCTAATGGAAAACATGATACAATCTTTGAAGAAGGGAGCAAATATTGGGTGGATATAAATAATTTTTTTGAGTTTGTAAATCCAGACATCAATGAGAATCAAATTATGAGAATGCATCGTAAAGACAAACAGTTGTTTTTAAAATATGCTAAACACAGCATGGAACTATTAGAATATATGTAAAATGAGTACAGAAAGAAACATTCTCATTACCGGCGCACCGCGGAGTGGAACAACGTATATCGGAAAAGTGCTTGAAAAGGCAAGTAACTATATGTATTTTCATGAGCCTTTCAGAGATAATCACGGCATTCAGGGAATCAATCATAGATTTCCTTTTACACAAAGTTTCAATTATGCAAAAATAGTTGACGAATTTTTTAATGGAAAAGCAAAATTCATAATTAAGAAACATGATGAAAATAAAAATTGGGAATTTTATCTAAAAAAGCTGCTTGGAAACAGAGACCAGATTAATTACAGAAAATATTTTCAGGGCAAAACATCCTCCAGAAAATTACTCTTAAAAGATCCAATCGCATCCTTTCTCAGCGATTATATTTTTAGTAAAGGTTATGCCAAGGTAATAATAGTAGTAAGGCATCCCATGGCTTTTTATTACTCCCTGAAACAAAAAAAATCTGACTTTGATTTTGGAAATTTTTTAGATCAAAAGGAGCTGATCAATGAGTACCTGAATGACGAGGTTGAATTAATGAAAAGGGCAAACGATTTGCAGTATGAAGAAAGGATTGCGCTTCTTTGGAAGTGCATTTATAAGGTGCTTACCGCAATTGGTAATAAGCATCGGGGAAAAGATGGCTGGTTTGTAGTATTGCATGAAGACATTTCTAATTCACCTGTAAAGTTTTTTCAGACACTTTGTGACAGACTTCAAATTCAATTCAATAAGAAAATGGAAACCTTTGTTGTTGACACAAGTTTTAATAAAGGAAAAATTCTTGCGCAAGGAAATACCAGACACGATTTTAAAAGAGATAGCAATGCCTTAAAAGAGTATTGGAAACAAATGGTTACAGAAGAACAGGTGAAGACGATTTATGATATAACTTCTGACGTTTCAAATTTATTTTATGATAAAGATTCCTGGCAATTATGAAATGACTAATACTTAATAATGATATAATTTTTGAATTGTTGATATTTAAAATGTATCTATGAATCTGAAAGATGAATGTGTGTACTATCTCAAAAGAATAGTCAAAAAACGTGTTATAAATACCAAAAAAGAAATGGATTGGTTTACACAAATGGATAAACACAAATGTATTTTTGTGCATATCCCAAAAACGGCAGGCATTTCTGTTTCCGTTTCGTTGTTGGGAAAAAGCATCGGTAACATGTCAGCTTTATATGATCAGGTCTTGTTTGGCAAAAAGGACTTTGCCAGTTACTTTAAATTTTCCTTTGTCCGAAATCCTTTTACCCGTCTTATATCTGCCTATGAATACCTGAAAACAGGAGGTGGTGGCGCATCTGACGTTACAAATTGTCAGGCAGTTATTCATAGCACAAGCCTGGAAGATTTTGTATTGAATTATTTAACACCTTCAACAACAAAGTCGAATCGTTATTTCAGATCGCAGCATCAATTCGTCTGCGATTCAGCTAATAAAATATTGATTGATTATGTAGGGCGATTTGAAACGATTGATGAAAATTACGAATTCATAAGGCATAAGATTAGGGTTGGAAAACCGCTGCAAAAACTAAATATCACGCATACACAAAAACAATCTGTGAAAGAGTATTATGCAAATGAAGCTGTAGTAAATAAAGTAATTTCAACCTATAAGAAAGACTTCGAATTGTTTGGCTATTCTAAAAATATTTCCGACATTCAGTAAAATCAGTCAGGCTTTATAAAGTCTCTTACAGCAATAGTTACCTTTCTTTTTTTAATATTATTTGATACCGTTTTACTTTCTCTGTTAAAATCTTTTTTGATACACCATACATCTTTCATAAACAAATCTAAATGCCCCAAAATGAATGTAAAAATTTACTACAGAATGCGTTTTTGTAACCGTAATCTCTTAAACATAAGAAGACTTTGCTATGAGGAATAGGATGACCACAATTTATCAAAAAAGATTGCTGACAAATCAGTTATTTAAAAACGCTCCTGTAATTTCTGATGGCATTGTAAACGAAGATTATTGCGAATGAAAAATTTTAGAATTATAATGCTGACTGCCCAGTTTTTACCCGAAGCAAACGGAGGTGCCGAGATGCAGTGTTTAAAGCTTTCGCAACAATTAAATCAGTATGGATGCACCGTAACGATTCTGACGAGCAGAAGGAATAAAAAAATACCTGCGCATGAAGATATGGACTCTGTTAAAGTAGTTCGATTATTAAGTTATGGATCTCCCCAGTTATTATCATTCCGATACCTGCACGCTTCTGTTATATGGTTTTTTAAATGTTTCTTCTGGCTTAAAAAAAATAAAAATCAATACGATATTATTCACATGCATCAGGCAAAATTCAATGCCTTTACCGGCTTATTTGCCAGTCGCTTTCTGCAAAAGCGGTCACTGGTGAAAATTGGTAATTCCGGTAATGGATTCGACCTGTTGACGTTAAAACGAAAAGCTTTTGTAGGTAACGTATTGCATCGCTATGTTGTGAAACATATTGATGTAGCTGTTGCCATAAGCCAGGATATAAAAAGTGAATTGCTGGCAGAAAAAATTTCTCTTCACAAGATCATCTTTTTACCAAACGGCGTGGAAGTTAAACTTGCTGATCTTATACAGGAAGAAGAAAAAAAACAAGTAAGAAAGCAGTTAAATCTCCCAATTGGGAGTAAAATTTTTCTGTTTGCAGGCCGCCTCGAAAAACAAAAAGACATTCTAGTGCTTGTTGACAGCTTTGCAGATGCCGAGCCGGTTAAAAATCAATACTTTCTTGTATTATTAGGTGAGGGAGAATTGAAAAAAGAAGCCGAAAAAAAGATTAATGCCAGACAATTGAATAGCGTGATTTCGTTACGAGGCTACCAGAAAAACATTTTAAATTATTTACTCGCTGTTGACTTTTTTGTTCTGCCAACCAAAGCAGAAGGTCTTTCGAATGCCTTGCTGGAAGCTATGAGCGTAGGTGTAATACCTATTTCCTCTAACGTTAGCGGAAGTAAAGATTTAATAACAACTGGCTGTAATGGTTTTCTTACAGAAATTGGTTCTAAAGAATCACTATGCGAAGCCATAATAAGTGCAGGCAATCTTACGCCGCAGCTTGTTCACAAATACAGAAATATGTCTTTTAAAAAGATAAAAGAAAATTATGAGATAGGCTTTATCGCCAGAAAATATCTCGACTTATATAATCAAATGCTTATTGTGTAGCTATATTTTATAACCAACAAAATGGGAGCAGAAGAAAAATTTATTTCTGTTATAATACCTTGTTACAATAAAGAATCTTTCATCTCGGAAGCGTTGGATAGTGTATTGAATCAAACTCATACAAAAGGAATAAAGGAAATTATTGTTATTGATGATGGCTCTACGGACAGTTCGGCTGCATTAATTAAAGAAAAGGCTTCATTGTTCGCTATAATCAGATATTTATATCAGCATAATTCTGGTGTCTCTTCTGCCCGAAATACAGGTATAGAAAACGCAGAGGGAGATTATATAGCTTTCCTGGATGCCGATGATTTATGGATGCCTGAAAAAATTAAAACACAATGTGAGGCTTTGGAAAAATATCCGGATACCGGACTTTTTTATTCAGACCTGTTTCAATTTGGTTATAAGCAAAAGAAAATGAGTCCGGTAAAAGTGATTTCTTATCACCATAATGAAAAGAACTTGTTGTTTAAATTCGTAGCCAAAGGCGCACCGGTAATACCATCAACTGTTTTGGTTAAAAAGATTTGCTTTCAAACCGAAGGCTTGTTTGATACCAGTTTTAAAAAAGGTGGTGAAGATATTGACATGTGGCTGAGGATAGCAAGAAACTATTCTTTTCAGCATGTGCAAGGATACCTGATAAAAAAAAGGCAATTGAAAAACAGCCTGGGGGAAAACACTTACGAAAACGCAAAAGGATATAAAGCTGCATTGGATAAAATGCAATTATCAGAACCTTCTATTGCACCATACAGGCGAAAAAGAGATGCTTTAATACATTATAAAGTCGGATTGTATTTTTATAAACAAGGCAATAATACAGAAGCCGTATCTCAGGCAAAAAAGTCTTTAAAAAGTGATTTTAAATTGTATAAAGCGTATGTGTTATGGCTTGCCATTATTGCAAGAAAAGTGCTGGGAATAAGAATAGTTCTTAGTATTTGAATTTTATTAGTCATTCTATAACCTTAGCAAAATGTCAATTCCTGCTTTACCAAATTTCCTGATTATCGGAGCTGAAAAAGGCGGTACAACATGGCTGCATGCGCAACTGAAAAAACATCCCGATATATTTTTGCCTCATACAAAAGAGCTGCACTTTTTCAATAAATACAACTCTAATTTTATTGCGCACGACTACTTCAAATACGGGATAAACTGGTACTTAAATTTTTATAAAGAATACCAGGGGCAAACTGCCATTGGCGATGTTACACCCATGTATATTTGCGATGCTGAAGCGCCTTTTCGTATTAAAGCTACCTTGCCTGGCGTGAAGTGTATTGCCATGTTGCGCAACCCCGTGCAACGCGCTTATTCACACTATTGGATGGCAAAAAATAAAAACCATATAAAGTTGTCTTTTAAAGAAGTGATTGAACAAAAAGAACCCCGTTTTATCGAAAGAGGATTATACTACAGGCAACTGAAAGTGTATTACAGGTTATTTGATCCGAACAAAATAATGGTACTCTTTTATGATGAAGTATTTGAAAATCCGGAGTACTGGCTTTCGCAGGTTTGCCGGTTTTTAGAGATCAATCATTCATTTTATCAGAACGATACTTCAATAAGAGAAAAAGTATTTGAATCTTCTGCCTACAAAAGCGCTTTTTTGCTCAATAAGCTAAATGATCTGGTGCACGAAATGAGAAAAAACAAATCATTCAGCCATATGCTTAACTGGTTTAAGCGGAAAGGCTTTTCAGATCGCGTTAAAAAGTTGAATACGGTAGAGAAGCCTTACCAAAAAATAAGCGATAGTGATACTGTAACGTTGCAGAATTATTACAAGGAAGATCTAATGCAGCTGTCTTGTTTATTGAACCGCGAAATTCCCTTTCAATTCAAACAATGATAAATTTTTTGCAGATGAATTCTCAGCGAAAAAGCTTGTTGTTATTTGCCGCTTCATGGTTGTTGTTAGCAGCATGTATTTCTCAAAATAGCGAAACTTCCGGTTACAAAGTTATATTCCCATTGAATGAATATCTGACAACAAATGATACCACACCTTACCCGGTTTTAATGCCGGAAAAGTTTCGTCATATTAATACAGGTTCTTTTATAAACGTAATGGATTATCACGCGTTCGGCAACGGACTTTCTGCAGATGATGATGCAATAAGCAACGCTTTTGCTGCTTGTAAAGATGGTAGCGGCGTTTTGTTTCCCAAAGGAAAAATCTTTCTTATTCAACATCTCATTTATATACCGCTTACAAAAAACATCACTGTATATGCGTATGGCGCCGTATTTAAAATGGCGCCTAACACAGGTTATAATGCCATCGCTTTTGAAGGCAGCAACAATGGGTATAACAATCAGTTATTGTGGCTGGGCGGGCTGTTTGACGGGAACAAAAATCAACAGGCATGGCCTGGTTCACCTACGGGAAATAATAAATGGGTAGTAACACAAGCTAATTATGGCTTGTTAACAATCAGAAGGGCAGAATTTGCTCTTGTAAAAGATGTTTCACTAATAAATACCGTTTATGATGGTATAGAATTATTTGAATGTAAATTGGGTGTATTGGCTGATAGCAAAGCCGAAAATGGTGTTCCGTTTCAATATTCAAAAGTTAGAACAAGCTTTGACAAAGGCAGACAGTCAACATATTTTAAAGTAACACGAAAAGGTAGCCAGACGGCTTATTTTATCAATCTCATTTGCAAAGGCGGTTCTATTGGCATTCATTATTCTTCAAAGCCTGTTAACGACAGCAGTTTAGCGGTGATAACAAATTGCAAATTGTATAATCAGGCACAAGACGCACTTCATTTTGAACTTTGCAGAAAAATATTTATAAATAATGTATTGATATCCGGAGACAATTACTCATTTTATCACGGCGACATCCACATAAGTAATGCTGCAGAAATAGTGTCAATAAATAATTCTTCTTTCACAAACGGGCGGGTTGATTTTCGAAATGCTTCCGCACTTAAAATCGGCGTTGTTCAAAACTGCATTTTCTCTTCTACCCAACTGCCGGGAGATTCTGCCCTGGTAAATAAGTTTATACAAAATGCAACTTATGTGTGTAACTGTAAATGTAAGGGTAAAACCCAAGCTGAGCAGGTAAAAACAAGATATGCAAGTAAGTGTGATTTTGCAGATTTCGGAGTTGCATTAAATGGTGCAGAATGGGCAAATGAATGTACCTTTCGTAACGGAGATATGGCTATCGGAAACTCCCGGATTAATACCGTATTAAAAAAGTGTACATTTTTAAATGTTGCGTACAAACCGCAGCGTTCTTTGGCAGACAAAAAGGATAATGAGAACAACACAAACAAATTCATGGTTGATAATATTACTGCTGTTGATGAACATGGAAAAATTTTAGGAAGAATCTTTAAGTATTAGTCCGCGTTTCGGACTAAATTAAATATGATACGTTATGATTCGCTACCCTTCTTTCAATCATCTTTTATTTCCCAACGATCATAAAAAAGATCATTTTAAAGCCTTGGATGGTTTACGGGGACTGGCTGTTCTTTTTGTTATATTAAGTCATACAAGTTTAGATAAGCTTTATGTTTTACCCATGCTGAGCTTTGAAAACATAGGCAAGATTGGAGTCTTTTTATTTTTTATATTAAGTGCTTATTTACTTGACAGGCAAATCATAATTGGTTTCGTTTCAAACAAAGCCAATTACAGATTTTGGGCAAATTATTTTTTACGCAGATTTTTAAGAATCTATCCTTTATACATTGCTGCCTTGTTTGTATTTTTTGCGGCTTCTAAATTTTCCGGTACTTCACCAATAAAAAGCCTTCAGGATATATCAGACCATGTTTTGTTGCTAAAAGGAGATGGTATTTTTTGGTCTATTGTTGTTGAGTTTAAATACTATTTTTTGTCGCCTTTACTTATGGCTTTCTGTAACTATGTTTTAGACTGGAACTTTATCAAAGTGTCTTTGTTTTTAAGTGTGCTGGTTATTGGCTCTGTGTATTACGAAAATGCTTATGATTTAAACGAAATATCCGTTTTACGGTACATGCCTTTCTTTTTAACCGGCACTTTTCTTTCCATATTCGAGGTAATTTATCTGAGAAAACAAGCGATGGAATATAAGAAAAATAATCTGATAGAAATAAGCGGTATGCTTGCCGGATTATTAATCATTATAACCATACCTTCTCTTTTTAATTTTGTTTTCCAGCTAAATATTAAGAGTTGGTATTTTCATAACCCCATTTTTTATCTTCCTTATGCGTTGTTGTGGAGTTTGGTTTTACTGGCATCTAAGTATGGCAAATTTCGAATCCTAAAAAAAATGTTCGAAGTAAAGGCATTGAGATTTTTAGGTGTAATTAGTTTTAGTATGTACCTGTTTCATATTCCGGTTCTTAAAATTGTTGAACTCTCAAAGCTTCATATAAACAGAAATGTTCAGTTTTATGTTTTTTTGTTCGCGGCTTCTTTTCTTTCTCTTTTAAGTTATCTTTTAATCGAACGTCACTTGCAAAAAGTAAGAATTCGATATGAGAATTTTGGAAGTAATATTTCTTTAAGAAGGAAGAATAAAATTATAGTTGTTGAAGAAAAAACGAGCGTTACAGGATGATTCTTCATTCACCTTTTAATTAACCAGACAAGTACCTGATCTTATGAAAATTAAGTTTCACTACATTCTCGCTTTTTTTATAGTCACCTTATTTCTTGATTTTGACTATACGATAGCTAATTTTAAAATAAGACCGTTAGATATTTTTCTGGCAGTTGTTTTCTGCTTTATATTGTTTAGCCAAAAACATCTCAGAATCATCAATCATTTTGTTTGTGTAAGTTTTTATGTTTTCATTCTTTTTATTATACTTAACAGTTTTGCCAAAGTACCGTTCGTAACGCTTGTAAAAGAATCTATCCAAATCATAGAGTATCTGTTTCTGATGCATCTGATTGCAAACGTAACGGTTGATCCGCTAATCAGGAAGCAGTTTCTGAACGTAATTTTTTGGGGTACTGGTGCCGTTGCCATATTTTGTGTGGCATATCATGTGTCCAGAGGTATATATTCCGGCTTTAAAGATTTAGATTCACCCAAACACAGCTTTGCCTACTTCGCCTTGTTTGCTATCATCAATTATTTCAGCCATAATAAGCGCAAAGGATTTTATCTCTTTGTAGTGCTGTTGGCGCTGTTTATGGCATTGCTTTCCGGCGAGCGTAAGGGATGGGCTGGTTTGTTGGTTGGTGGCAGCTATTTTGTTTTTCTTCAACTCAGGTCAAGCGACAGCAAGAAAAATATAAAAGCCATTGTAAGGTTTGCTACGGTTGTAATAATCATTGGAATTGTATCCTCATTGCTTTTGTTGGGCAATACCAGGTTTCATTATTTCGATAAGCAGATATCTTCAGTATCTACTGTTTTAGATCGTCTTACATCATCTGACAATATCAGCGATACCAAAAGTGATGATGAGCGCATTTACATGTTCAATTATGGGATTATGCTTTTTCATAAAAACCCAATATTTGGAATTGGTATCGAACAGTTTCCTGTTTCTATCAGTCATGCAACGCGTGGATTGTACAGACACGATGCACACAATTTTTATCTCAAAATATTAGATGAAGAGGGGCTTGTTGGTCTGGCATTGTTAATCATTTTTAATGTTACTCTTTTCTGGTTTTTATTAAAGCGAACTCGTAATAAGATACCTCATATAGCATTTGCTGCCCGATGTATGGTTGCCTTATTTCTTTTAGGAGCCGTTGTTAACTGCTTTTTGGCGAGTAAGGCACTTACGTGGATGTATTTTCTCATACCATGTGGTGTATTTATAGGAATAACGAAAGAGGCAGGACTAAGAAAAAGAATGGCGTTTGCGTTTAATGCAGAAAATGATGAAGCAGTATCAACTTTAGTAACCGGGTAGGTCATTTTTACTTAGTTATTTGTCTAACAATATTACCCCTGTTGTATGAAAGATAAGCCTACAATTTTGTTTATAACCAGCGAAAATACTACAACATCTATTCCTTTGGAATTAGCTACCTATATGCGTAAAAGCGACAAAATTTACTTGCACATTGTATCGTTTTACGGAGCTGTACCAGACGAGCCTCTAAGCTCTGCTAAAGACATTATCAATCTTAATGTTCATCAGTCAAATATTAAAGAAGGATTTAGTAAAGTAAATAAACTAATCAAAGAAATAAAACCTGATGTTATTCATGTGCATCATAATTTATCTGCGCTTATTTCTTTACTGGCTGCCAGGTTTAACAAAGTATCGCTTTTAGTTAAGACAGAACATAACGATCATCGCTTTATGAAATGGCATCAAAAAATCTTCAACATACCAATTCTGTTTTTAGCTGATGTTGTGATATGCAACTCCGTTAGTACAAAAAATTCATTCAATAAAGCAGAGAGATTATTGGCTGCAAAGAAGACCGTTCCCATTTATAATGGAATCAATATAAATAAAATTTTATGGTACGCGACTGCTGAAAATCGCCGGCAGATACGAGAAAAATATGGCATTGCTTCAAACGAAAAATTATTTGTTTGCGCTGCCCGGTTGATTGAACAGAAAAATTTTAAAATACTTATAAAAGGCTTTGCCAATGCTACTTATGCAAACCAAAACATACGCCTGCTAATAGCAGGCTCAGGACATTTATATGATAGTTTATTAGCTTTAAAACAACAGTATGATACATTAAATAAAATTCAGTTTCTAAAAATATTACCGCGTGAAGAAGTGTATAAATTAATGAATGCGGCAGATTTTTATATCATGCTTTCTTTATGGGAAGGATTCTGTAATGCCATTGTTGAAGCTATGGTAGCCAAATGCCCGGTTATATGTTCTGATATTATTACACTTCGCGAAGTTGTGGGTGAGGAAGCAGGGTATTTTTTGCATCCTGAATCTGAAACAGAAGTTACGAATGCCATTTTACAATTTGCTGCATTTGATGATGCTGCGATTAATGTCTTAAAAGAAAAAAGTTTTAAACGAGCTGCCGAACTGTTTGATATAGAAAATACAGCCAAACTATATATTGATCAATACCTAAAAGTAAACAGTTATGAAAAAGAAAATCATTTACATAGCCGGGTATAGCAGAAGTGGCTCTACCATTTTAGATATCATGTTAGGCAGTCATAAAAACATATTTGGTACCGGCGAATTGTTCTACCTCTTTGAAGACTGGTTAACAGGTACGCGTGCCTGCACTTGCGGAGAAATTTACGAAACATGTTCTTTTTGGAAAGATCTAAAACTTCCTAACGCCATTTCTTTGCAACAGGCAAAGGAAATTGTCAGCGATGTTGAAAACCGAAAATTTATTTCTGCGTTGCAGCATAAAAAAATTTCTTTAGATAGGATTGAAAAATATGCTCTGATCCAGTCGGCTTTGTATAATTATATTTATAAAACGTCTGGTAAAAACATCGTAATAGATTCATCTAAATCTTCCGGTGATATGGCGGGCCGTTTTTATGCGTTACATCAATACACAGACTTTGAAGTGTATGTAATTCACTTACTTAAAAACGGTTTGAGTGTGGTTGAATCATTTGTGAAAAAAGGTCGTAACTGGGCATTGGAAGGATATGCAAAAAACGACAGGTTTTTGGCTGCGCGATCTTCTTTGGGTTGGTTTTTAGCAAACTCCATCACGCAAAATTTAGGAATGAAAATGCCTGCAAACCGCTTTATTCAAATTAAATATGAAGACCTTACAAAACACCCGGAAAGTACTTTACAAACAATTGGAAACTTTATCGAAGAAGATTTGTCTGAGGTGATTGATTTAATAAAAAAACAATCTCCTTTTCATCCGCAACATAACGTTGGTGGAAACAGGCTGCGATTAGAAAAGGAAATAAAATTCATTCAATCGAATAATGCAAGGAAAATTGATCTTTCTTTTTATAACAGGTTGTATTTTAATATAATTGCAGGAAGACTGCAAAAGAAGTTAGGCTATTAGTTGATAGCCATTTTTTGATAGTTTGTAAGCTTTGGTCTTTTCTTATCTGTAAGTAAGCAGTCATTTATAAGTGATATATAATTTGGAATCACTTTTTGCTCATCAAACTTATGTGAGATTTGCCTTGATGCCATACCTAACTTATTTTTCTCTTCTTCACTTAATAAGATAAAACGTTCACATGCCTCTATTAACGCCGGTGTGTTTTTTATAGGAACCAGGTAACCATTTACTTCATGCTGCACAACTTCCCTGCATCCCACATTATCAGTTGTGATAATGGGGCGAGACATAGCTGCTGATTCGATAAGAGCTTTTGGAATTCCCTCGCGATAATAGGAAGGATATACAATAACATGAGCCTCGCTTATTTCTTTTCTTACGGTATCAATCGGCCCTCTGTATTCGATTACGCCTTCCTGATGCCATCTTTCTACTTCCTGTTCACTAATTGCAAGCTCATCACATTCAAATGGACCCGCTAATCTGAACACAGTATTCGGATATCGCTTTTTAATTTCTCTTGCTGTGTCAACATAGTATTCTACACCCTTTGCCTTTGAAAGTCTGGCTAACATTAAAAATATAATTTTTTCATTCGGCGGCTTACTAAATAATTCTGACCGGTACTCTTCCAGATTTACGCCTGAACCTGGCACTATCATCGTTTTTCCTGACTGTGTAATTTTTTTGTCCAAAAAATAATTCAGGTCTTCATCGTTTTGAAATAAAACCTTGCTACTGTTCTTCAATGAAAATTTATATAACAGAGTAACTACTTTGCTGATTACTGATCTGTTGCCGGAAAAAGGTCCGGCCAAACCTGTAATGGTAGGGATATATGGAATGTTTAAAAAGGTAGCGCACAAACTGGCATACACCAGAGGCTTAGAGTTGTAATGCAATGCGCATTTGATAGAATGATTTTTATAAATTTTTACCAGATCAAAAAATAATTTTATGTCTGCAACCGGGCTTATTCCTGCGCGTTCCATATTATTCAATGGAATAAAATGCCAGCCCTCGTGTTCAAGTTTTGCTGCGTACTTATCAGGAGAAGCCATTAATACGGGTTCATAGCCTGCCGCTTTTATGGCATTAGCCAATCCTCGTCTGAAGTTATAAATATTCCAGGCAATATTGGTTACGATAGCAACTTTCGACGGCACTTCCATAGGTTGGAGTTATGAAATTGGGTAATGAAGAATACGACTTTCTGTAAAACAACGAATGAATTGCAATACCGTAAAGGATTCCTTTACGATACGACTTTTAACTTAATAAATGTTACTTAACCTAAATTGATGAAACTATTTACAATCTTGTGAATCAGGAAACAAAACAGGAAAAAAAGAGAACAGTGATTGGTAAAAAATGAATCCTGCTTTTATCTGTTATTATTTTTTGTAAAATTCTTTTGTTTTGTGCTTTTTAGTAGGTAAAGAAGATAAAGCCATTTCAAAAAAAACAAATTTCCGAGGTGTGAAAAACTAAATATTTTTTTTAAAAAAACCCTTCTTATTAAGCCACCAAATTATAAAGAAATATTAATTCAAAAAAATATTTCATAAATTTTAATTGTATAATTACATGTATTGTTCTTACTTTTAATAGTCCAGGTATTACAATTTCCATTACCCCTGATTAATAATTTTCATGAAAGACCTCATGAGAACATGCACCTTTTTACGTAAACTTATAATTGTAAATTTTTCTCTTATAAGTGCCTGGCAAATACTCTGCTTTTTATTGCCTGCGTACAACTTTTCTTTTATAATTCTTTTACTGTTGCTATTCAACACATTTTCCTTCTTTAGTGCTGTAAATATTTTAAAAAAAAGTACAAAAAAATTTCGCAAGGTCATCGGGCGAAAAAAAATTCTTACAGCCACATTTTGCTCAGGATTAATCTCACTCTCTTGCCTGTTGATGGCACATCTGATTTCACCATTTACTTTTTTATTGATCTTTTATGTGTGGTCAGTTCTGTTTATGTGCCTGCAAATATTTAGTGACGAATCAACAGCATTACTTCATAAAATATTTGGTAGTCACCACAATGTTGGCATAGTTGGAATTAACGAAAAGAGTTTACTGATGGCCAACCGCTTACGTTACAGAAAAAGATTTTCGTTGGTAAAGCATTTTGATAATAGTGAAATTAAGAGCGGAAACGGTGATAGAGAGAAGTCAGTTTATTCATTTGCCGATTTTACAAAAGAAAAGGGAAGAAAAGAACTGTATGTGAGTTCCGCTTCCGAATATTCAAGCGATGAAGGTGATTTTTTTCAGGAAGCAAACAGGCATTGTGTACGTATTAATTTTATAGACTTGGATACTTCGTCTGAACATCCATCCTGCCACAAAAAATACGTTTATGGTATGCCTGTATGGCAGCAATACAATGAGCCATTGCTCCGTACCATCAATCATGTATCTAAGCGGGTAATGGATTTTTTTATCAGTAGCCTTGTTATTCTCTTTGTCTTGTCATGGCTTATACCGCTGATAGGCATAGTAATAAAAACAGAAAGCAAAGGTCCTGTTTTCTTCAGGCAGCTACGCTCCGGCAGAGATAACCGTTCTTTTATATGTCTCAAATTTCGCAGCATGATGGTAAATGAAGAAAGCGATAGTAAGCAAGCTACGCATAAAGACAGCAGGATTACTAAAATCGGCGCTTTTCTCCGGCAAACAAGCCTTGATGAGTTTCCGCAATTTATAAATGTATTTAAGGGCGAAATGAGTATTGTAGGTCCTCGGCCCCACATGCTGCGTCATACCGAAGAATATAGCAAACAGATAAAACATTATATGAGCCGCCTTTATCTAAAGCCTGGCATTACCGGCTGGGCGCAGGTAAATGGTTACCGGGGTGAAACAGTAAACGTAATGATGATGGAAAAAAGGGTGAACTATGATATTGAATATATGGAGACGTGGTCTGTCTGGTTCGATATAAAAATTATGATTTTCACTCTCTGCAATATTATAAAAGGTGAAGAGAATGCGTATTAATTTCTTAACACATAAAAATAATTAAATGAAGAAGGTTCTGGTAACCGGTGCCGCCGGGTTTATTGGCTTTCATGTAGTTGTTGAGTTGCTGAAAGCCAGCTTAGAAGTAGTGGGTCTTGACAATATGAATGATTATTATGACGTAAAATTAAAGCAGGACCGTTTGAAGCAAACCGGAATAGAAGAGGCAGAAGTTTATAATGAATTAATTGAAAGTAAAATATTTGATCATTACCATTTCATAAAACTGGAGCTAAACGACAAGTCTCAAATTCTCAATCTGTTTAAAAAGAAGAGATTTGATTACGTTATTAATTTAGCTGCACAGGCAGGCGTTCGTTACTCCCTTTCCAATCCGGATGCTTACATAGACAGCAATATTTGTGGCTTTATGAATATACTTGAAGCTTGTCGCAAATATCCTGTAAAGCATTTTATCTATGCTTCTTCAAGCTCTGTGTACGGCGCCAATAAGAAAATACCTTTTTGCGAAAATGATGCGGTTGACAATCCGGTTTCATTGTATGCTGCTACAAAAAAGGCCGATGAGCTTTTTGCCTATACATATTCTCATTTGTTCAAAATACCGTGTACGGGACTGCGTTTTTTTACAGTTTACGGTCCATGGGGAAGACCTGACATGGCTTATTTTATTTTTGTTAAGGCTATTTTAGACGAGAAAAGTATTGAGGTATTTAACAATGGTAATATGATGAGAGACTTTACTTATATAGATGATATCACAGACTCAATTATAAAGTTATTGGATGTCATTCCTGAAGCAGATGCACCAGATAAACAATCCTGTAGTTCTTCAGCACCCTGCACTATATTTAATATTGGCGCTAATAGTCCGGTAAGATTAATGGATTTCATAAAAGAAATTGAAAACGCAACCGGAAAACAGGCAAACTTAAAATATCTTCCTATGCAACCCGGAGATGTACCGGTTACGTATGCAGATGTTAGTAAATTAAAGAGAGCAATAAATAGTTAAGTACCCTGTCAAAATTAAATAGAATTAAAGACGTTAAAACAGTGTGTCAAGAAAAATCAAAGAAATAGTACTAAGCAAAGAAGCTAAGCAAGCGTTGGAACATCTGTATAAAACGGAATCAAACCACAGTTTTCGTCAGCGCTGCAAAATGGTTTTATTAAAGTCAGAAAGCTACACGACTAAAGACATTGCTGTTATTTTAAGCAGCAATGTGGCAAGTGTTTATAATTGGCTGAACCGTTATGACAGCAATGGCATAACAGGGTTACGCACAAAGCCAGGACAGGGCAGAAAACCGATATTGGCAGACGAACATGTAAGTATAGTAAGAGCAGCCATAGAACAAGAGCGGCAACGATTATCACAAGCCCGTCAGATTGTTGAAGAAAATACAGGCAAAAAGATGAGTAACGAAACGCTTACGCGTTTTTTAAAAGTCATCACTGCCGTTACAAGCGAATAAGAAAACGACCTAAAGGCGGATGTGATAAAGAATTTTATGACTATAAACTACAGGAACTTCAGTTATTAGAACAACGTTATGGCAAGTCAGAAATTGATTTGTATTATGGCGATGAGGTACAAATATCGGAAGAAGGCTATGTGCCTTATGGCTGGCAGTTTACAGATGAAAACATTAGTATAAAGTCAGCTAAAGGCAAGCGTATCAATTGTTTTGGAATCATAACAAGAGAGAATCAGTTTGAGCATGCGACCACTTACGAAACCATTACCACCAACTTTATCATCGAAAAAATAAATGAGTTTTCTTATCAGATAAAAAAGCACACGGTTATCGTATTGGACAATGCAAAAGTTCATCAGTCAAAAGCAATGAAAGCCATGCAAAAAGTATGGGCAAAAAGGCAATTATTTATTTTTTATCTGCCGCCTTACTCACCCCATTTAAATATTATTGAAAGACTTTGGAAAGAAATGAAAGCCAGATGGATACAAACCAAAGACTATGAAACCGATGAACAACTTTGCTATGCAACGATGCTTATTTTACATGCCATCGGTAAAAATTTATTCATCAACTTTAAAAAAGTTAATTAGTAGATAATTTTGACAGGGTACTTATAATAAAATATTGCTAAATGAGGGAATTCCGAAATTTGTCAAATGGTATATGGATTATTACCGCTATAATTTAGATTTAAATTTTAATCAGATGTCAAATGAGACTCATTTAGAAATGCGTGTTTTTTAGAGTTATATATCATACTTATTTCCCTTGTGCGTGTCTGTTCTCTCTGCCTCAATCTTATTGCTGCAACAAAACCTTTATGAAGTCGATAGCTGCATTACCCAACGCACTTACAAAAAAATCATTTGTGATTTTTTTGTAAGTGCTTAACTTAGTAAGCAACGGGAAAATTTTAATTCTTTCCCGCAGTCTGCTTATTTTATAAAATAACCTGTACCGGAAAAAGCAAAAAGTTCTCTGGCAATAATACTTTTAACCACTTGAACTATCGTTTTTGGAGACATCACCGGAATGCTTTGCATCAAAAAATGAACATGATTATCATCTGCCCCCGATCTCCCAAAAATGTATCTCAAATCTGCGCTCAATATCTTTGCACACATCCGCCAAACTCTTTTCAACATCTTTAGACAAAACACTTTTCTGATCTTTTGTCAAACAAACCAAATGATACAATAATAAACTTTCATTATACCGCTTGTAAATCTGTACGCTCACGATATAAGTACCATACAAAATACAAACAGCCACCCGGCAGCAAGTTGCGGGGAATTCTTTCAATTAAATTTAATAAGTTATAATCAATTTTTAACTTAAGGTACAATATTTGTAAAATCGATAATCTTCAAACACCAGATTAATGTCAAAAGATAAAGCAACGAAGAAAGCCGGATAAAGCGCTTGCCATCTACTAAAAAATTCATTTAAAAGTATTACGAAAAAGTCCCGAATGGAATAACCCAGGCATAGCAGCGTGGATTACAAAACGCTTAAAAATCATCTGGAATGAATTATAGTAGAGCTGATGTAACTAAAAATGAAATATTTCTGCAAAAGACAGAAAAAATTGAATGGAAATAATGAAGAAATTAAGAAAGGGGAAAATTGAAGTTGCAAAAGGAATGGTATGTCTGCCAAACGAACGCTACTTGCGATGGATAGCGGAGGTAGCAATTTCGAACTGCATGATGTATCCTACCAATTATCTATTTATACATCAAACCTTTTACGCTCCTTCGAACACAAGCTGAACACACACATAAATTGCGCAAAGAAGCAATACTCATAAGCGGAGAATGAGTCAATTGGTTCGGTTATTCACTGGCGACTTACCGACCATGCGGCCAAACCGAAACAATTTGTATTACCTCAGGATAGATAGCGATATTTATTGCTTGTTGGCGTCAGTTTCACTACCCGTGCAGCATTCATCAAAAATATCAGAGGCCGGGCAGACGGTTCGACCGGATTTTCATCTATACCTTTTCGGGGGCGCCATTTTGCGGGACATGGGTTCATACCTATTACATTAATTTCAGGTTTAGGGACGGATGATGCCTGAACCTATAGCAGGTAAGAACTGCAAAATTGATAGCCGGCATGAAAAGATACTTTCGCTTTATTTAAATGGATCTAAATAATTTTCGTGCAGTCAGTCTTTCTCAATGTATCTGGAAGAGCACCAAACATCGCTTTATCCAAACAATATAATTGAAAGTCCGAATTTATTTAAAGGCCTTCGGAATGCAACATTTTACAATTAAACGTATGAACAAAACACTACTATTTGGTTTATTGATTATATTCATAAATGCCCCTCGGTTATGTGCACAGGATTGTAGCGTAAGCGGTACGGTAAGCGCCGAAGAGGAAGCAGGTGCTTTTTCAGGCGCTGCGGTATTGGTAAAAGGAACAACGATTGGCACCATAACAGATGTAAAAGGTAATTACCGTATATCTGTGCCTTCTGCGGCTACCACCCTGGTTTTTTCAGCGGTAGGCATGCAAACCATTGAGGAGGTTATCGGCGGGCGAACCACGGTTAATGTTCAGTTTAAAACCAGCGCTAACCAGTTAAACGAAATTATTATCACCGCGTTAGGGATGAAGGCAGAGCGTGACAAATTTGCGTCATCCGTTACCACCGTGCAAGGCAAAGCGATTGCCAAAACAGGCGAAACAAGCCTGTTGACCGGCTTAAGCGGCAAAGCGTCCGGCGTGTTGATTACCCGCAACGGGGGAGATCCGGGTGCGGGAGCCTACATACAGATAAGAGGGCAAAACACGATCAACGGAAACATTCAGCCGCTGTTCATTGTAGATGGTATGCCGGTTAGCAACTCCAGCGACAATATCGGTACGGCGGTGGGAAATGGCATTGTACAACAATCGCGCATCAATGATATCAATCCTGAAGATATCGAACGTATGGAAGTGCTGAAAGGGGCTTCTGCAGCAGCTTTATGGGGAACGCGAGCCGCTAACGGCGTAATTATAATTACGACAAAAAAGGGAAAAAATACCGATGGCAAAGTCAACATCAGCCTTAAATCTACGGTCTCTTTTGACCGTGTGAACAAAATGCCGCATTTGCAAAATACCTACGGGCAAGGGTCGGGTGGTTTTTACTTACAGGGTAACAGAAACACTTTCGGCGACCTGATTGCAGACCGGACGGGTGGCTCAGACAACTACATCACCGATCCGGTAGCGCCGGGCTATCAGGGTTATCTTACGTTTCCCGACGGCACAAAGCGATATGCCATCGCGCCCGGCACGGCAGATAACCTTCATGGTGGTAAGAACGCCCGTGAGACATACGACCATACCAAAGATGCGTTTCAAACGGGTCATTTCACTGATAATGCCATTGCCATCAGCGGCGGCAACAGCCGGTCAAACTTTTTGATTAGCTATGGCAATCTGAAACAGGATGGCGTTATTAAAGCCTATAGCGAATATGAGCGCAATACTGTAAGGGTAAATGTAGCCAGTCAGTTTACCGATTGGTTACGGGCATCAGCGAACGTGGGATATACCAAAATTTCTTCATCCCGTGTTCAGGAAGGTGACAATGTTGACGGAGTTATGTTGGGTAGTCTGCGCACTCCGCCCGATTTCGATAATGCCTATTATACCGGCACCTACACCAATGCCGCGGGTCAGATATTCAACGATGCTCATGTATCGTACCGCAATCCGCTGGGCAAAGATTTAAGCACTATTTATTCAAACCCGATCTGGAACATCAATAATAACCGTAATACGAGCGACGTGGACCGACTGATAGGCGATCTGCAGCTTGACATTACGCCGGTATCGTGGCTGAATATTACCGGACGCACAGGCATTGATAATTTTACCGATGATCGCCTGGAGCGATTTGCCCGCAATTCGGCTTTTCAGTTGAACGGCTACCTGTCGAAAAACTGGATTACAGAGAAGCAGTTTAATACTGATGTATTTGCTACCGCCAATAAAAGATTCAGCAATGATTTTCATGGATCACTATTACTGGGTGTTAATTACAATAGCCGCCGGCGTGCCACCCTGCAGGATGCGATTACCAACCTGATTGTACCAACTGCCCCGGATATTCTTACCAATGCGCTCAATTCAAACCTGACGGCGGGCAACTACAACTCGCTGATTCGCACGTATGCATATTATGCGCAGGCGGAGATACAGGCGTATAACATGTTGTTTCTTACTTTGACTGGTCGGAATGAAAGCGCCTCTACCTTTGGTGATCAGGCCAGCAGCAGTTTCTTCTTTCCCTCGGCAGCTTTGGCCTGGCAGTTTAGTAAGTTAAAAGGTCTGCAAAACAATTCTGTTATCAGCTTTGGCAAACTTCGATTAACCTGGGGGCAGGTGGGCATTCAGCCGCAGCCATACCTGAATTTTACAACTTTCGGTCCGGCAGTGTTTGGAGATGTATTTACGCGTGGCTTATCGTCGGCCAGTGCATTGTACAGCGGCGGTTATGTTCGTAGCACCACGGAGGGCAACGACCATCTGCGCCCGGAGCGCAAAACGGAATCGGAACTTGGTATAGACCTGCGTTTTCTCAGGAACCGGTTCAGCGTGTCGGCAACGGCTTATACCAATAAAACAAAGGATGTTATTTTGTCTCTGAACGTACCGAGCGGAACCGGATACACAATTCGCAACAGCAACGCGGCCAAACTGTCGAATAAGGGGCTTGAACTGGAAGCCGGTGCTGATGTATTTCCGAAAGGTAATTTTCGTTGGAACCTGTCCGCCAATTTCTCTGCGAACCGCAATGAGGTTGTCTCGCTGGCCGGTGCTTCCGTGTATATTCTGCCAGACAGCTACATGCAAAATTCTTCGCTGATACCGGGGCAACCGTTTGGTATTTTTTACTCGACCGATTTTCAAAAAGACAAATCGGGAAAATATCTTTTGGATGAAAACGGTTTTCCGCAGGGCGGTATCAGCAACGAAATCATCGGCAACCCCAATCCAAAATGGCGGGGCGGTTTGGGCAGTAATTTTTCCTACAAAAATTTGTCTTTGTATGTCTTGTTCGACCGAGTAGCGGGCAACGATTTTTTTAATGGAACGCGGGGTTCCTTGTATAGTTTCGGGGTTCATGGCGATCAGGGATATACGGTGGTGGCACCTGCAGGAGGATTGAAAGACGTGAACGGAAACACAATTGCAGCAGGTACATCCTTCCAGGGACAAATTAAGGATTTTGGAGCCGGACAGGTTGCAATCAATCAGGCATGGTGGCAGGGCCGCGGCTCGGCATCAAATACGGCATCTTACAAACAGTTTGTGGAAGATGCCAGCGTGTCCCGGTTGCGTGAAATAACCGTAAGCTACAGCCTGCAAAGCCCTAAAGTCAGGCGGGCTACTCACCTTTCCAACATTGACTTTAGCCTGACCGGAAGAAACCTGGTGCTATGGACGAAATACACAGGAACTGATCCTGAAGTGAACATTACGGGCGCCGGCTTGTCAAGAGGACAGGATTGGTTTACCAATCCCAACACAAAATCCATACTTTTTTCAGTGCTCATTACCTATTAAAAGA
Source organism: Ilyomonas sp. (assembly GCA_965219515.1). Lineage (GTDB taxonomy): Bacteria > Bacteroidota > Bacteroidia > Chitinophagales > Chitinophagaceae > Ilyomonas. The sequence goes on along the minus strand of OZ244776.1, from coordinate 1,677,494 downwards.
ACGGTTCTATTAAACAGATAAAAACGAATGATGAAACAAGTAGTTACCTGTAAAATATGTATTGCCTTACTGGCTTTCAATCTCCTGGGCAGTTGCCGGCATGTGTTTGATGAACCTGATATTCAGAGCAACCCCAATGCGGTTACCAACGTGGACATCAACACATTGCTGGCTGGTACGTTTCTCGGTGTATCGCTGCTTCATGAAGATACTGATGCGCGTATTGCATCAATATGGGCTGGCGAGTTGAATGGATTATCGCGTGCGCATTTAGGTTTTGCCCAATACATTGTTTCGTCTCAAAGCTTCAGTTGGAAAACGTTGTACCCGGTCGCCAGCCAGGCAAGGCTTATTCAAATTAAAGCCGATGCTCTGGGCGATAAGTGGACAAAAGGCGTTGGTCAGGTTCTGGAAGCCCTTGTCATCGCCAAAGCAACCGACCTATACGGCGACGTACCGTACAGCCAGGCTTTTAACGAAGCAACTTACCCTACACCCATTTTTGATAAACAGACAGACGTGTATGCAGCGCTTCAGGCTACATTAGACAGTGCTATTATAAATCTGTCTGCCCCAACCGGGCTGGCGTTTTCCGCACAGGATTTTTTGTATAAAGGCGACGTAACGAAATGGAAGGCGGCTGCCAATACCCTGAAAGCGCGGCTGTACCTTCACACCGGTGAGTACGCCCAGGCAGTCGCAAGTAGCACTTCAGGCATCAGCAGCACATCCGGCGATATGCTCATTCCGCATGGTACAAGCCTTGGCGTTGACGTCAACCAGAACTATGATTTTTTTAGGGTCAGCCGGGCAGGCGATACCGGGTTCGAAGGTGCTTATCTGCCAATCCTGCTGCAATCCCGAATCGGATCTGCAAATAGCAAAACGGACGAAACAGCACTCTACAATCATTATATCAAAGCAGGCATCACGGCCACAGGCAGTTTAGACCCGAACACTACCGACGGAGCTTTTACAGCAAATTCGCCTCATCCCATTCTCACGTATTATGAGAATCAATTGATCATCGCCGAAGCGCAGGCCAGGCTGGGCGATGCTGCTAAAGGCCTTGCGGCACTGAATACTGTTCGGGACGGACTTGCAACGGGTTATATCAACGGGCAAATTATCTCAGCTACGGGACGAAAATATGACGCTTATATACTTGACGATTTCAGTCCAATCGGTTTGGCCAACCCAACCCGGTTAACGACTACGCAAACCGCATTGCTATTTGAGATAATCAGCCAACGCTACCTTGTGTTTCTCATGCAATACGAAGCGTTTACCGATTATCGTCGCTTAGAGAAAGCAATGCCGGTAGTACAGTTGCCCATCCCACTTTACACTGGTACGCAAAAACCGCAACGGTTTATCTACCCGCAGGATGAGGTAAACACGAATCCGAACGTGCCAACGCCCCTGCCGGATCAATTTACTAAAATTCCCATTTTTCAATAAATGTATATGTTGATTAAAGCGTTTATACGCTATCACCAATCAGGTTTGAAAACCTTGTTAGGTCGTTTGGCAATTTCTTTGCAGCCGAAAGGTAATAGTCTCAGGCTGCGAAGAAAAATACAGATAGTAGTTATCATTCAGTCAGCGCTTTTCATCAACCAATAAATTACCCAAACACATTTAATGAAGATCACTACGCAATTGCCAGCTCTTTCCGAAAGTTCTTTCTTCCGGTATTTCAATTTTACGGCTTTGTATTTTGCCGAAGGACTTCAGATGGGGTTATTGTTCGTTGGCATTCCTGCCTGGATGGCTGTGAACAACAAGACGCCGGGCGAAATAGGGGGCGTGGCTATTGCCTGTTCATTGCCATGGACATTTAAATTTATTGTGGCGCCATTAATGGACCGTTACACATATCTGCCGATGGGCCGCAAAAGACCCTGGGTAATTTTTGCCCAGATAGGTTTGGCGGCAAGTCTGATCATATTGGCTTATATACCGGAGCCATTAACAAATCTGAACGCATTAATGGGAGGTACTTTCCTGGTTTCTATGTTTGGGGCCATTCAGGATGGCGCAACAGACGGGATGGCTGTTGGCATTGTTCCCGTTAGTGAGCAAGCCCGTACGAACGCGTTTATGGGAGGCGCAAGAATGATCGGCAGTTCTATTTCACTGGCAATCAGTAGCTGGTTGTTGAACAAGTATAATTTCACCGTGGCAACCATTACACTTGCTTCGGTAATCGGACTGATAACGCTGGTTCCCATTTGTTTGCGGGAACAAAAAGTTGAAAAGCTGTTTCCGTGGACATCGGGTACAATTTCAACAGAAGCCAAAAGAAAGCAGATAACGAGTTGGTCTGCCATCTTTAGCTCATTATATAACCTTTTTTCCCTGAAAAATTCGCTGCTCGTATCTCTCCTGCTGTTTGTTTCAATGGGTGCCTATAACTATTTTGAAACCTTACTGCCACTCTTTACCATTAAGGTTACGGGATGGACAAATGTTTCCTACTCACGGGCTTTTGCAACGGCTGATTTAATCGGAGGAATCGGAGGAATATTTTTAGGCGGGCTTCTGATTGAACGCTTCGGTAAAAAGCGCATGATCGGTATTTATTTTCTTCTCATTATTCTCATTACCACCGGGCTGGCCGCTTTACAACCATACTGGACAAGCAGCCCTTTCATTTACGGATTTATTATTACGTACAGGTGGTTAAATGCGTTTGCAAAGATTGGGGTTTATGCCGTAGCGATGGAATGTTGCTCAAAAATAGTTTCGGCCAGCCAGTTCACCTTTTATATGACCATCGGAGCGGTTGGTTCCATGGTGGGAGCCACACTCATCGGACCTGTGAAAGAAACGTTTAGCTGGCAGATTACCTTTTGCCTGTTTGCCGTTTTACTTGCGTTAGCCTGGTTTATTGTAAGATTTTTAAACATCAGTAAGCATGTAGAACAAATAACTGAATTGGAAAAAGAAGAAGTGGAAAGCCAGGAGCTATTAATGATTTGATTTTTTTTGCAAACTGTATATGTGATTACAACAATCATTATAAGAAGTGTAACGCAAAAAAGATAACGGTAATGATGATTGTTTCAGTTTCTCTGAAAATAACTTTTGATTATATCAAACAGGGCTTTCTACCGGTGCGGCCATAACGGTACGCCAGACCAAATATTGCTATATAGTTCAACAGAATTTCTGCTGCTCGGCATTTATTCGTCCAGCCGCTATGGCAGCAACTACGTGTTAGCGGTTCATTGTTTTTCTTAGTCTTTAGAGATCAATTTGAACATGATAAAATTTCCTTCACAAGTGTCATTCTTTTTAAAATTAAATTTCTCCAAAAGTCTTATTGAATTTTGATTTTCAGAATGAGTATATGCTTCTATTGAATTTAGTCCGATATGTTGAATTCCGAAGTCTATTACTTTTAAAGTCGCTTCTTGCATTATTCCTTTTCCCTGAAAATCCGGTAATAATTCATATCCAATTTCTGCCTTCAAATTGTCGAACGAAAAGTCAAATAAACAGATTGTTCCAATCAGTTTGTCAGTACCGTTTAATGTGATTGCCCAATAAATTGAATGGTTGCTTTGGATGTTTTTATTAATAGTCTGAATAAAAGTCTTTGCGTCATCAATTGATTTGCTTGGCTTCCTGTCAAGATATTTGTTTACTTTGTCGTTTGAGCTCAAAGCAAATATTTCATTGGCATCACTGCTTACAAGTTGTCTCAATGTCAGCCTTTCTGTTTTCAAATCTGGAAATGGTTTAAAATTTCTGTCTCCCATTTAAATTAATTAAAAAATATTGTTGATGTCGCTTTACTATGACCGCTGACAAAGTTTTTTAGTTGAGAATTTTTGCTAACAGATATTTTTATTATATTTTTTTTGGAAAAAAGAAGTATCCCCTAAGAAAATTATTATAACACAATCCAAAACATCCGTGCACAGAGTCCCTATCATCCGTGTTATATCTTACTTCTCCAAAGAAAACAAACTATCTACAAATTCGTGTTTATCAAAGATGAGCAGATCAGTCATTTTTTCTCCGACGCCAATAAACTTTACGGGTATTTTTAGCTGGTTGGCTATGGCCAACACAACACCGCCTTTTGCTGTTCCATCCAGCTTAGTAACAGCTATGGAAGATACTTCGGTTGCCTGCATAAATTGCTTTGCCTGTTCTACCGCGTTTTGTCCGGTTGAACCATCGAGCACCAATAATACTTCATGCGGCGCGCCGGGAATTACCTTGCCAATTACGCGTTTGATTTTGGTCAGTTCTTCCATTAAATGCAGCTTGTTATGCAGTCTTCCGGCGGTATCAATAATGGCAATATCAACATTGCGCGCCAGCGCACTTTGCACCGTATCAAATGCCACGCTTGCCGGGTCGCTGCCCATTGCCTGCTTTACAATCGGCACGTCCACACGATCGCTCCAGATGGTAAGCTGTTCAACGGCTGCGGCGCGAAAGGTATCGGCAGCGCCAAGTATTACCTCGTTGCCGGCTTTCTTATAATTATAAGCCAGCTTGCCGATGGTGGTGGTTTTTCCAACACCGTTTACGCCAACCACAAGCATGATATAAGGCTTGTGAGGAACCGTAAAATCTTTATGCGCCTGATCCGGAGAATCAACCAGCATCGCTTCAATTTCATCCTGCAGCAATTGATTCAGTTCACCCGTACCAACATATTTATCCCTGGCAACCCGATTCTCAATGCGCCCGATAATTTCAATGGACGTTTCTACACCTACATCAGCCGTCATCAGCGCTTCTTCCAGGTTGTCAAGCACTTCTTCATCTACGGTGCTTTTGCCGGCAACGGCCTTGGTTATTTTTTCTAAGAAATTCGTTTTTGTTTTTTGCAGGCCTTCGTCCAGCGATTCTTTTTCTTTCCTGCCAAACAGTTTTCCAAAAAAGCTCATGTAAAAAATTTGGCCGCGAAGATATTGATTAACTCAGGTTAATGACCGGCAAACAAAGCCTGATAACGGGACGGTGTATTCTATTTCAAAAGGCTGACGTGAGATTTTTAAGCGATTGTAATGTTCTTTTTAGATTAAAACTTTTATTCTGATGTTAATTTTATATGATCGCATTTTTACGGCAAACCGATATTTGTGTTATACAACAGCATATTGCTGAAAATAAAAGAAAATAAATGTTTTAATGAGCAGACAGCCTTTGTTCTTTTGTCCGCGCTGGGGAAGCGAGCATCTCGACTGGAACGCGTTTGCCTGGCAGGTAAAAAATGCCGGTTACGATGGTATGGAAGTTGGCATTGCCAGAACAGTTGCCCGGTTTGAGTTGGAAGAAATATTTGCCGTTGCAGCCCGGCATCAATTACTGGTAATTGCACAGCAATATGATACGTCAGAATCTAATGTAAACGAGCACTGCCGGGCGTTTGGAGATTGGTTTGAAAAAATAAAACCATACAAGCCATTGTTTGTGAACTCGCAAACGGGAAAAGACTTTTTTACGATGGAAGAAAACCAACGTGTTTTTTCCGTTGCAGACGATTATACAAAACAGACCGGCATTTCCGTGTATCACGAAACGCACCGCAATAAATGTTTGTTTGCTGCGCATGTTGCAAAAACATATTTGAAAGCGATGCCTGCCTTGCAGATTACGCTCGACATGTCGCATTGGGTTTGCGTTGCTTCTTCTTTACTGGAAGATCAATCCGAAGCTATGCAACTTGCTGCAACCCGCACGCAACACATTCATGCAAGAATAGGTTATACGGAAGGCGCGCAGGTAACCGACCCTTTTGCACCGGAATGGAAGTCATCTTTGAATGCGCACTTGTGTTGGTGGGATGCGGTTGTGGCCCGGAAAAGTAAAGAAAACACTGAGACGATTACAATTACGCCTGAGTTCGGCGCTTTTCCTTACATGCTTTATTTACCCGGTACGCTGCAACCGATTGCCAGTCAGTGGGACATCAATGTAAAGATGATGAAGCTGCTGAAAGAGCGGTATGTGTAGGATATTTTGATATTATGTTGGATTAAAATAAAAGAGCTGCCTTATAAAGCAGCTCTTTTTATTCTGAATAAAAAAAATCTTACTGTTTGCTGAACGTTTTTTGCATCATGCTTCCATTGATATTTACCACGAGTTTATATAAACCAACGGGCAGATTGCTTATGTAAAACCGGTTGTTTTGCAATGTAGAAACGGTAGCCGTAGCCATTGTTTTACCACTAAAATCAATGATTTTTACATTTGCTTTTGTATCGGATGTTAAACCGGTAATGGTGTACAACAATACGCCGTTTACTACCGGGTTGGGTACAATGCTCAGCACCACTTTTGAGCCGGTAAAAACAATGCTGATCACAGGCGAATAAGCAAACGTGCCGTCAGCATCAATCATTTTCAGGCGGTATAACATCACGCCGTTTCTGCCGCTTACAGGTATGTCTTTAACCTGATATTTTGCGCCGTTGCTGTTGCCGGAAGCTGCTACCTTAGCTTTCTTTATCCAATTGCCCGAAGCATCCTGCTGCTCTACTTCAAAGCTGCGCAGGTTAACTTCCTGTGCGGTTTGCCACACCAGATTGATATTGCTTCCATCTTTGCTGCCATTGAAGTAAACCAGTTTTACAGGAAGAACTAAATTGCCAAGCTGCGCGCGTATTTCACCAGTTGGATATGTTTTCGTATGAATATTTACATACGAATAACCCATCACAATCGAATCGGCAAAGGCAGGCGTTACCAAACCGGCGCCCGTAACGGTGCCATAGGTATTGAAATTTACGCTTAGCGGCACTACCACCGGACCACTGATACCCGCCTGTCCTCTGTGAACATGACCCAGGATAACGGTATCGGATAAGCCGCTGTAATTGCCGGTAACATACAGGCTGTCAGTTCCTCTATCCAACAATACAGTAACGGTGCCGGTTCCCTTTGAACCATTTACCGGTACCTGTTGTGCACCCTGTAAATCGCCTCTTAAATAAAAACCTTCACCAGAGGTAACGGTAAGCTGACCTCTGATTTCGCCATCGGGAAAACTGTTGTTATGAACGTTTACATACATCATACCGCTAAGCAATGTGTCTTCCTGTGCATCTGTAAGCGTATCGCTACCTGATAATACACCCGATGTGCCACCGGTATTGTTGAGGAAAAACAAAATATCTGCATTCGCCCCCGGCAGTGCCGCGGAGTGAATGTGCGAACCGGTAATGGTATCTGTGATATTCTGGTAATCGCCTGTTAAATCCAGTATATTGGTAACTGAATTGTATTTTACAATAACGGTTCCTTTAGCCGTTGATGCGTTTGGCGGCACCTGCTGACTGCCCTGTAAAAGAGCTTTCAGATAATATGTTTCCGAAGACATGCCAAGCTGCGCGCGTATGGCGCCGGCCGGATGAACGGAGTTGTGAATGTTCACATAAGTAAGACCATTCATCATTTCGGTGATATTCGCTGCCGAAATGGTATCGGCAACATGCAACGTGCCCGATGTATCAGCACTAAAAATAAGATTCTGAAAAATGGGACCGCTAAAGCCAGGCAAGCCATTCTTATGTATATGCGCCATTGTAGCAGGTTCGGTAAGACCATAAAAATTGCCTGTCAGAAATACCGAATCGGTGCTTTTGTCAATCAACACATGCACGCTTCCCATGCCTGGAGAGCTATTTGGCGGTGCTTCCTGTGCGCCTTGCAGGCGACCATCAAAATAGGCGGCTTGTCCGCTGGTAATCATACTTAGCTGACCTCTGATTTCTCCCATCGGATACATGGTGCTGTGAACGTTTACATACATCAAACCACCCATCAGGTTGGCTTCGTCTGCCTGTGTAAGCGTATCAACACCGGATAATGTGCCGGTGGTATCACCCGTATTTGCTAAAGGAAAACGAACATCAGCATTACTGCCAGCTGCGGCAGGCGAATGAATGTGAGATGCATTGATGGTTGTACTAAGTCCTTTGTAATTGCCCCACAACGTAAGCACATTGCTTGTGGTATCGTATGTAACAACAACAACGCCTCCGGCAGTAGAAGTGTTTGGCGGCACCTGCTGCGCGCTTTGCAATACAGCTTTAAAATAAACCATTTGCGACTGCGCGGAACATACAAAAAACAATAAAGAAAAAAGTGTAATGATTCTTTTCATAGGTAATTTTATTGAGAAAATGAGCAAAACAAGCAACAAATAACATTCCTGCTTTTGATTTTTGATAACAAATGGAAAAATAAACGGCGATGGTTTTCCGGTTAGTTGAATTTCATATCTTACCTGCTTAACTATTTAGCGAATGAAATACGGTTTCCTCGTTTTGTGCATTTGGCTTTCTTCTTCTGTTTTTGCGCAGGCATACCAAAAAATTTACAAGGACGCTATTGTTGCCGATACGCACAACGATATTCTCTCTGCCTGTCTTGAAAAAGGGTATGCGTTTGATCAGAACCTGGCAGGTAAAACACATTCCGACCTGCAACGCATGAAAGAAGGCGGCGTGGATGTGCAGGTATTTTCTGTCTGGTGCGACGGGTCTTATGGCAAAGGAGCGGCTTATGCAAGAGCCATTCGCGAGATAGATACATTGTATGCCGCCGCTGCGCGAAACCCAGCGGCCATGCGCATTGTAAAGAACGCGGAAGATTTGGAACAGGCTTTACAAAACCATCAGTTAGCTGCCATGACGGGCGTGGAAGGCGGACACATGATGGAAGACAATCTGGCTTACTTAGACAGCTTTCACAATCGTGGTGTTTGCTACATGACATTGACATGGAACAACTCTACCTCATGGGCTACCAGCGCAAAAGAAGAATCGAATCCATCGTTATTGCATCAGCCAAAGGGTTTAACTGATTTTGGGAAACAGGTTATAAAAAAGATGAATGATCTGGGTATGATGATAGACGTAAGTCATATCGGCGAGCAGACTTTTTGGGATGTAATGCAAATAACAACGAAACCCGTCATCGCTTCTCACAGCGATGCATATCATCTTTGCCCGGTGCCTCGCAATTTAAAAGACAGCCAGATTATCGCCATTGCAAAAAACGGCGGTGTGATTGATGTGAATTTTTATCCTGGCTTTGTTGACAGCTTATATGAAACAAGAGACTCAATATTCAATGCAAAACATAAACAGGAACGTGATTCACTATTAAAAATCAATCCCGAAACCTATTATGCCAGCGATTATCTGGCAAACAAATACAAAGACGAAGTGCAGGCATTGCGGCCGCCATTAAGCATGTTGATAGATCATATTGATTATCTTGTAAAGCTGGCCGGCATTGATCACGTTGGCATCGGGTCAGATTTAGACGGCATTTCAACTACGCCGAAACAAATTGATGATATTACCGATTTTCCGCTGATTGCAAATGAATTGCTGAAGCGCGGTTATAACGCGAAAGAGGTAAAGAAAATATTGGGTGAAAATTTTTTGCGGGTGTATAAGAAAAATCACCAATGATGCTGATTGTATATTGCATAATGTAATAAATATCAGGTATTATGATTGCCGCTGCTTTTGATGACCTGATGTATCTTTTGTTACAACAACATTTGGTAGTACGACTATATAAAAACTTGCTTTGCAAAATTTCTCATTAATGTACATAATACTTACTACATAATATCTAATATAATATGCCATCCATGAAGCAAATATTCTTCTTCATACCTGCACTAAGCATTACTATGATTTCAACAGCACAGCAAAAGACCGGCGCATTTTCCGGCACATATCCAACAACAAAAACGGTAGAACAAACAGACGATTTTTTTGGTACGACAGTAAGCGATCCGTACCGCTGGTTAGAAAATGATACCGCTGCCGATACCAAAGAATGGGTACAACAGCAGGTTGCTGTTACCAGCGCCTATTTAAATAAAATTCCTTTTCGCGATGCAATAAAAAAACGACTGACCGAAATATGGAATTATGAAAAATTTTCTGCACCTTTTAAAGAAGGCGCTTATAATTATTTCTATAAAAATGACGGTTTGCAAAACCAGTCTGTTTTATACCGGGAAAAAGAAGCCGGCAAGCCGGAGGTTTTTTTAGACCCAAACAAGTTTTCGACAGATGGCACTACTTCTTTAGCCGGTATAGATTTTACCAAAGACGGTTCGCTGGCGGCTTATCAGATATCGGAAGGCGGCAGCGACTGGCGTAAAGTAATTGTGTTGAATACATCAATTCCTAAGCAATTGGATGATACCCTTACGGATGTAAAATTCAGCGGTATTGCCTGGAACAAAAACGACGGCTTTTATTACAGCAGCTACGATAAGCCGAAAGAAGGCAGCCAGCTTTCCGGCAAAACGCAGATTCACAAATTGTATTATCATAAGTTGGGTACAAAACAAAGTGATGACAAGCTTGTTTTTGGCGGTGAGCAAACGCCGAGAAGATACATTGGTGCGGGTGTTACCGAAGATGAGCACTGGCTTGTTATTTCGGCTGCCAATGCTACGTATGGCAATGAATTGTACCTGCAGGATTTAACCCGTTCCGATGCGCCGATTGTTCCCGTTGTTACCGGCTTTAACGATGAGCAAAACATCGTGTACAGCAATGGCGATAAACTCTTTATAGAAACCAACCGCAACGCGCCCAATCGTAAGCTTGTGATTGTTGATGCCACAACGCCAACACCAGAAAACTGGAAAGATCTGATACCTGAAACGAAGTTTCCGCTTAGCGTTTCTACCGGCGGCGCAAAGCTGTTTGCGCAATATCTGAAAGATGCCGTTTCGGAAGTAAAACAGTATAATTTAGATGGTAAGTTAGAGCAAACAATCAAGCTGCCGGGGCTGGGCACAGCAAGCGGTTTTGGTGGCAAAAAAGAAGAAAATGAAGTGTATTATTCGTTTACATCTTATGTGTATCCTTCTACCATTTTCAGATACGATATTCCATCGGGCACATCAACAGTTTATAAGAAGCCCGGTATCAAATTCAATACGGCTGATTATGAAAGCAAACAGGTGTTTTACACATCGAAAGACGGTACAAAAATACCGATGATTATCACTCATAAAAAAGGCATTCAATTAAATGGAAAAAACCCGCTGATGTTGTATGGATACGGCGGCTTCAATATCAGTCTTACACCGGCTTTTAGCGTAAGCAATATTGTGTTTCTGGAGAATGGCGGCGTGTATGCCGTACCAAATCTGCGCGGCGGCGGCGAATATGGCGATGCCTGGCACAAAGCAGGCACAAAAATGCAAAAGCAGAATGTGTTTGACGATTTTATTGCAGCGGCAGAATATCTGATCAAAGAAAATTATACTTCGACCGGTTATCTTGCCATTTCCGGGGGCTCGAATGGTGGTTTGCTGGTGGGCGCCTGTATGACGCAGCGACCTGACTTGTTCCGCGTTTGCTTTCCTGCCGTTGGCGTGCTTGATATGCTTCGTTATCATACATTCACGGCTGGTGCGGGCTGGGCGTATGATTACGGAACGGCAGACGACAGCAAGGAAATGTTCGATTATTTATATAATTATTCGCCGGTTCATAATGTAAAGAAAGGCACTTGTTATCCGGCAACAATGGTAAGCACCGCCGACCATGACGACAGGGTTGTACCGGCGCATTCTTTCAAGTTTGGTTCGGCGCTGCAGGCGGCGCAAAGTTGTAACAACCCGATACTCATGAATATTGAAACCAAAGCGGGGCATGGCGCGGGAAAGCCAACTTCAAAAATTATACAGGAACAGGCAGACAAGTGGGCTTTCTTATTATATAATATGGGGTTAGGTTATGGCGGAAAGTAAGTAACAGTTTTGCGTCTTTACAATATGAATACCAACATTTCCGGTTCCAGCACCATTCTCAAAAGGGACGATGCAGTGCAGAAAGCATCGTTCTCTTTCACCGCATCGTCCTATTCAGGAGACGATGCTAAAATTTAAAAATGGAATTTACAAATCAGAAAATTTGCTGACAGTACGACGTAGTCGGGAGACTATGCCGAGCGGAGGGCACGGTGGGAATTGCTGCACTTACAAGTGCTGTAGCAGGTTCTGTCTCAGATGCAGCATATCAAATAGCTAATCACTATAATCATTAATTTTTATGAAATATAAGTTTTCATACATCCAGATAATTGACAGCTTTTTGTATTTTGTATTTACATTGATTACAGTTTTTGTTTTTAGATATTTTGATTTGTTTCAAATGGGCCAATTATCTGCCAGTAAAATAATCTATGTAAGTTTGATTGCAAGTATTCTTTTGCTGGTAACAAAAAGCTTTTTTAAAAAAAGATAGACTACGGCTGCAACTCTTATAGTAACGAATGTTGTTGATTGGGGTTTAGGTTGTTCGGGTTATGGTGCGGCTAAACAAATATGGGATCACTTTACTAACTAATATTCATATGCGAAATAAGAAAATTTATTTTGAGATATTCATTTATACAGTTATTGCTTTTTTATGCTTTATAATTATCGGTATTGTTTTCAGAAAGTTTGACATCTTTGATTTTAGAAACCGAACTATTACCCAAATCGTTACAGAAGGCGTAGTAGTAGCACTAACACTTTTTGTGTTTAGATGTTTCTACTTAATAATTAAATCAAAAGCTCTTAAACGGTAATTTTTTAAGGTATACAAAATATCTCAACTCGCTCCGGTTCCAGCACCGTCTCTCAAAGTGGACGGTGCAGTGCAGAAAACATCATTCTCTTTCACCGCATCGTCCTATTCAGGAGACGATGCTGGAATCTAAATTATCAGGTTATAAGTTTAGAATATTTTTGGATGGTAGAGCATAAATCCCATTCATCTCAAACATCTTATTAATGCGGGTTCAAACAATAAAAAAGGTTTGCTCAGCAATTGCTGAACAAACCTTTCAAATTTGGCTGTCATCCGAATACTATCTTGTAATGTATGACAATCGGCAAACCGTTAGTAATCACAAAATAATAACGGATGACATACATTTACCTATAAGGCAATTTGTTTTTCCATCATCATTTTGCGAAGATTGATTAATCCGTAACGCATTCTACCCAATGCTGTGTTAATACTGCAATTGGTAAGCCGCGCAATATCTTTAAAGCTCATATCGCCAAAGTGGCGCAGCACAATCACTTCACGCTGTTCCTCGGGCAGTTTGTCAAGCATGGCATACATGGTGTCGTGGCTCTGGCGGCGCATCATCTTTTGTTCGGCCGTTTCTTCCACCACGTTTATCACTTCAAAAATATCCTGGTTGTCGCCTGTTAAGATGGATGGCGTTCTTTTTACTTTTCTAAAATGATCTACGCAAAGATTGTGTGCAATGCGCAGCGCCCAGGGCAAAAACTTTCCTTCCTCATTATAGCGCTTGTTGCGAAGCGTATCAATAATGCGGATAAACGTTTCCTGAAACATATCTTCGGCAAGATATTTATCCTTTACTAAAAACAGAATAGAAGAATAAAGCTTGTCCTGGTAGCGTTCAATCAGCGATTCGAATGCGCACATGTTGCCTTCCTGAAACGAAAGCACTAACTGGGTATCGGTCATGGAATTATACAGCCTCATACAGGTAAAACTGAATTTTAAAAAAATGATAACGTTAAAAAAAACAATTCGGAAAATGAATGAGGTAGAAGTTTTGTATAGGCAAAAATGCTTTTTATTCTGGTTGTGAAAATAACAAGTTTTTTTACTGTTATTGCACTACAATTGTAAAATTAATGCAAATAAAAGGATAATTTAATTCGCTATAAATGTTTTTTTAATCACGAATAAAGATGTTAAAAGAGAGTAAGGTTTCTGTTAAAAAAAAGAAGGAAAAACTAACCGAAAGAGACATTGAAATAAAAGGCGCCCGCACTCACAATTTAAAAAACGTTGATGTTACGTTTCCGCGAAACAAGCTGATTGTGGTAACCGGCGTTTCGGGAAGCGGAAAATCTTCACTTACCATAGATACATTGTTCGCCGAAGGCCAGCGCAGATACGCAGAAAGCCTTAGCGCTTATGCACGCCAGTTTATGGCAAGAATGAACAAACCAGATGTTGATTACATCAAAGGCTTATGTCCCGCCATCGCCATCGAACAAAAAGTTATTACACGCACGCCGCGCAGCACCGTTGGCAGCATGACGGAGATTTATGATTATCTCCGTTTGATGTATGCGCGTATTGGTAAAACCATCTCGCCTGTTAGTGGCAGAGAAGTGAAAAAAGATGATGTAACCGATGTGGTTCATGCGATAAAAGCTTTACCGCACGGAAGCAAAGTTGTCATCATTGTTCGCTTCAGGCAACATGCAAACAGAGAACCGCGTGAAGAACTCAATATACTTGTGCAGAAAGGATTTTCCAGAATGTATATAAATAATCAGCCGATGAGAATTGAAGCGCTGCTCGAATCAAACGAAGAAGATTTACTAAAAACAGTACAATTAACTACCAACCATCAGCCATCAATTTATATTTTAGTTGATAGAATTGTAACGAAAGACTTCGATGAAGATGATATTCACCGCATTTCCGATTCGGTTAATACCGCTTTCTATGAAGGTGAAGGCGAAATGTATCTCGACATTGACAGTAAGCTCATTCATTTCAGCAATAAATTTGAAATGGATGGCATTCAGTTTGAAGAGCCGGTTCCCAACCTGTTTTCGTTCAACAATCCTTATGGCGCGTGCCCTGAATGCGAAGGCTTTGGAATGGTGCTTGGCATTGATCCCGATCTGGTGATTCCCGATAAGAAGCTAAGCGTTTACGAAGGCGCCGTAACGCCATGGAAAGGTGAGAAAATGGGGCAGTGGCGCGACCGTTTCATCAAAGCTTCGCGCACGTATGATTTTCCGGTTCATACGGCGGTTTGCGATCTTACCGAACAGCAATATGAACTGCTCTGGCGGGGCAATGCAACGGTGCAGGGCATTGATGATTTTTTTGCGGAAGTAGAATCGAATTTATATAAAGTTCAGTACCGTGTTATGCTAAGCCGTTTTCGCGGTAAAACGGTATGTCCAACCTGCAAAGGCTATCGCCTGCGGCCGGAAGCCTTGTACGTAAAAATTGATGAGAAACAAATTGGTCAGCTTTGCATTCTGCCGATAAAAGATTTGCAGCAGTGGTTTTTGCATCTTTCGTTATCCCATCATCAGCAACAGATAGCCAAACGCATTTTGATTGAGATAAAGCAACGGCTGCAAACATTGGTGGACGTGGGTTTGGGCTATCTTACCTTAAATCGTTTGGCCAATACGCTAAGCGGCGGCGAAAGTCAGCGCATTCAGCTTACACGCAGCCTCGGCAGTAATCTTACTAATTCTTTGTATATTCTCGATGAACCTTCCATCGGACTGCATTCGCGCGATACGGAAAAACTGATCAAAGTATTAAAAGAATTGCGCGATTTAAACAACACCGTTGTGGTGGTGGAACATGATGAAATGATGATGCGGGAAGCCGATTACATTATTGATATGGGACCGCTTGCTTCGCATTTGGGCGGTGAAGTAATTGCAACCGGAAACTATGATGAAATTGTTGCCAACCCCGAAAGTTTAACCGGTAAATATTTAACCGGCGAACTCGGAATTGATCTGAATAAAAAGCCGCGCAAATGGACAAAAAGCATAACCGTAGAAGATGCGCGTCACAACAATTTAAAGAACATCACCGTGCAGTTTCCACTGAACATATTGTGCGTGGTTAGCGGCGTAAGCGGCAGCGGAAAAACAACGTTGGTGAAACAGATACTGTATCCTGCCTTGCGAAAAATAAAAGGTGAATTTGCAGACAAAGTCGGTTTTCATAAAGCGATAACAGGCAATGTTGATGACATCGCGCAAATTGAACTGATAGACCAGAATCCGATTGGAAAATCATCCCGCAGCAATCCGGTTACGTACATCAAGGCATACGATGAAATAAGAGATTTATATGCGCGGCAACCTTTGTCTAAAATGCGTGGCTTTCAAACCAAACACTTCTCTTTTAATGTAGATGGCGGCAGGTGCGATACGTGCAAAGGCGAAGGGGAACAGGTGGTAGAAATGCAGTTTCTGGCAGATGTGCATTTAACCTGCGAAGTATGCGGCGGCAAGCGTTTTAAAGAAGAAGTGCTGGAAGTGCAATACAATGGCAAAAATATTTCGGATGTGTTAGACATGAGTGTTGATGATGCCATTGCTTTTTTTAAAGATGAGAAAGCTTTGGCAAAAGCGCTGCAACCCTTGCAGGATGTGGGTTTGGGATATATTAAACTCGGTCAGAGCAGCGATACGTTAAGCGGCGGCGAGGCGCAGCGTGTAAAGCTGGCTTCTTTTCTTGGTAAAGGAAAATCGGCAGGCAAAGTGTTGTTTATTTTTGACGAGCCAACAACGGGTTTGCATTTTCACGACATTAATAAACTGCTTACTTCATTTTATGCATTGATAGAACAAGGCCATTCTCTGATTGTGATTGAGCACAATACGGATGTGATTCGCAATGCCGACTGGCTGATAGATTTAGGTCCTGAAGCGGGCGATGAAGGCGGGAAATTGGTTTACGCAGGCATTCCTTCGGGCATAAAAAAAATTGGAGAGAGTTATACGGGAAAGTTTTTAGATTAAAAATATACCGTAAAGAAAATATACTTCGTGTTCATCATTTTCATTGTATCAGTACGAATAATTTCCGCTTATTTTTAATACAAATTATACTTTATGAAACGACGTTCGTTTGTAAAATCATCCATGCTTGCCGGTTCAATACCTACGCTGATACAATCAACTGCAAATGCAACAACAATGACTTCTGATAAAGCCGAAAACCGCCAGTATTATGAGCTGCGCACTTATGTTTTAAAAAATGAAACGCAGCAACAAATTGTGGAAGCGTATTTTAAGAATGCAGCCATACCGGCGTATAACAAAATCGGCAGCAATCATATCGGCGTTTTCACCGAAATGAAGCCGGAAGGTCAAACCAAAGTTTACATTTTAATACCATATCAGTCATTGGAAGAATTTGTAACAAGCAACGATCGCTTATTAAAAAACGCCGGTTACTTAAAGGAGGCTGATGCGTATCTGAATGCGCCTGTCACGGCACCGGCTTACGAGCGCATTGAAAGCGCTTTGCTTTATGCGTTTCCTCTTTATCCGCAGCTAAAAACGATGAACGATAAAACGCGCATGTTTGAATTGCGCCGCTATGAAAGCTCGGGCGAAATGGCAGGTAAAAAAAAGATAGAGATGTTTAATGAAGGCGGCGAGATTGATGTGTTTTTGCAGGCCGATTTTCACCCTGTATTTTTTGGAGAAAGCTTAATTGGCAATGCGCGTCCCAATCTTACTTACATGCTTCAGTTTGATGATATGGCGGCGCATGATGCCGAATGGAAAACATTTGTGAATAGTGCCGGATGGGCAAAACTGAAAGCCATTCCCGATTATGCCGATGCAAAAATCGTTTCCAGAATAACATCAGTTTTTTAGTGCCGGCAAACTTTTCGCAAATCTGATGTTAGTCAGCCGACCTTGAAAAATCGTTTGCCACAAAGCTTACCACTCTTTGTTTTACCAGATTCAGATTGCGGATGTCTTCTTCCGTAATCGGCTCCTCCGGATTTTCGATGTGGTATTTAATCAATTCGCGTGGTGTAAGAAAAGATTTTTTACTGCCGGATGCGCTTGCGGTTAGCACGGCGTTTTGATTGCTTTCCATAAAGTTGGTCTCGTTTTTCAACATGAAAATAGAACATTACCCGATTAAAAAATCACAACCCGAAAAAGATAATATTCACTTATTACACCAAAAATAAAACCGGAAATGTTTCTCTTTCTTTATCAGCCTGTTATAAAGATGATATAAAAGCACTATCGCAGTTCTGCTGTTAATAAGCAATGGTAAATGCGGAATTTCTACATTCGCCTGCTTCTTAAATTAAATAAGCAATGGCTAAAAATACAATTGTAAAAAGCAGTTTGCCCTCAATCGGGTATGGTTTTATTTCTGCAAACCATTTGCCGCCCGGCGAAGACGAATATTACCTTCGCAACCGGCAAAACCGCAGTGGCATTGCATACCACAGTTTAACGGCTTCCGAAACAGAAGCTTTGGTACGAAACCGAAATACCAGCGACAACTGGAATCACGTTTTGGTATCCGACGCATTCAATCCCGAACTGGTAAAAAACTGTAAATTTTACGGTTTGGTGCGCATCGGCAAGCTGGAACAAATTGTTCTTAGCTTCAGCGATTTAAAGTTGCCTGTCGGCCTCTATAATTCTACCATTATCAGTTGCGATTTCGGAGACAATATAGCCATCGAAAATGTTCATTATTTATCGCATTACATTATCGGCAGCGAGGTAATGATAACCAATGTAGATGAACTGGTAACCACCAATCATGCTAAGTTTGGCAACGGCATTATAAAAGACGGCGAGCCGGATGGCGTTCGCATCAGGCTGGAAATCGCAAACGAAAACGGCAACCGCAGCGTGCTGCCGTTCAATGGCATGCAACCCGGCGATGCGTGGCTGTGGAGCCGCTACCGCGAAGATGAACTGCTGATGAATTGCCTGGCGCGTTTTACCGAAAAAGAATTTGCTTCAACACGCGGTTATTACGGTACCATTGGCAACAGAAGCATTGTTAAAAACAGCAACATTATTAAAGACGTTTGCATAGGAGAGGATGCATACATTAAAGGGGCTAATAAATTAAAAAACCTTACCATTAATTCCGGTGAAGAAGGAAGAACGCAAATAGGCGAAGGCTGCGAGCTGGTAAACGGCATTATCGGTTATGGCTGCCGCATTTTTTACGGCGTAAAAGCGGTACGTTTTATCATGGCTTCGCATTCGCAGTTAAAATACGGCGCGCGGCTCATTAATTCTTATCTGGGAAATAACGCCACCATTTCCTGCTGCGAAGTGCTGAACTCGCTTATTTTTCCTACGCACGAGCAGCATCATAACAATTCCTTTTTATGCGCCGCTGTAATAATGGGACAAAGCAATATACCTGCCGGTGCCACCATTGGCTCCAATCACAATTCCCGTGGCGCCGATGGCGAGTTCGTAGCGGGTCGCGGCTTTTGGCCGGGCTTGTGCGTAAGCATCAAACACAATACAAAACTGGCCGGTTTTACCATTCTTGCCAAAGGCGATTATGCGTATGAAATGAATATTCCGGTTCCTTTTTCGCTGGTAAGTGTTGATGCCGCCAAAGACAGGCTGGTTGTAATGCCGGCATACTGGTTTTTATACAATATGTATGCGCTTGTGCGCAACAGCCGCAAATATGCCGACCGCGATAAGCGTGGCGAAAAAATACAGCATCTGGAAACGGATTATCTGGCTCCCGACAGCGTGAACGAAATGTTTTCCTCACTGGTTTTATTTGAAACGGCAACCGGGGCGGCCTATTACGAGCAAATTGAGAACGAAGTTTTGGCTACTGACGAAGCATGCAGATTGAAAGGCAAAGAATTATTGAATGAAAAAAATGAACTGATTAACCAGTTGGAAATTAGCGTTCCCGGTTTTGAAAATGCAAAGCGCAAAACGGTTTTAATTAAAATTCAAAAAGCGTATGATGCATCTAAAAACATGATTTTTTACTATGGCATCAATCAGTTTATCGTATTGTGGCAACAATGTTTGAGTGAGAATGCGGATTGGAAATTATGTTTGCCGAAAAAACAGCGAGGCAACTGGCTGAATGCAGGCGGGCAACTGATGCCTGAAGAAGTTGTTCATCAGTTGAAAACAGAAATAAAAGAAAATATAATCAATAGCTGGCAGTCGGTGCATCATTTTTATCGTTTGCAGGGCGAAGTTTATCAGCAGCAAAAAAGAGAACATGCGCTGGCATCGCTGGCAGAAATCAGGCAGATGAACCTGTCAGATTTATCTGTTGGAGATGTAGAAAAATGGCTTGATGAAGCCATCGCTATAAAAAAAATGATGATGGATGCCATTTATTCGTCGCGGGCAAAAGATTACAGCAATCCTTTCCGGAAAATGACTTACGAAAACGAGAGAGAAATGGAAGAAGTGCTGGGTAAATTAGATGATAACAGTTTCATCATTCAACAGAAACAGGAATTGGACGACTTTACAAAACTGGTGAATACAATAAAGGCAAAACTAAAAGAAGATGTATTTTTTTATCAGGGATTAAATCACTAAAAATCCGAAGATAAAATTTGCTTACATTATCATTTATTCTTCACACTGTTTTCTCTCCAATCATTTTTTTATATTATTATCAATTTAAAAAAACTTACTTTATGAGGCAGATTATCATCATCATTTTAGCTATCTCAATCAGCCTGCCAAGCGTTGCCCAAAATCAAAAAATACCGCCTTCATATTTTATGCAAACAGATACCGGCGTGCAGGATGGCAACGTAAAAATGGTATCCATTGAAACGCCGAAAGGCAGTTTTCGTGTGTGGACAAAACAATTCGGCAACAACCCAACCATCAAACTGCTTTTGCTGAACGGCGGTCCCGGCGCCACGCATGAATATTTTGAGTGCATGGAAAATTTTCTTCCGCAGCAGGGAATTGAATTTATTTATTACGATCAGCTTGGCTGCGGCAATTCCGACGACCCGAAAGACACTTCGATGTGGGATTTGGCGCGATATGTAGAAGAGGTGGAACAGGTGCGTCGTGCATTGCATCTCGACACTACCAATTTTTATCTGCTTGGTCATTCGTGGGGCGGTATTCTTGCCATGCAATATGCTTTAAAATATCAGAATCATCTGAAAGGTTTGGTCATTTCCAACATGATGAGCAGTTGCCCGGCGTATGGAAAATATGCCGATGAAGTGTTGGCAAAACAATTGAACCCTGCCGTTTTAGATTCCATTAAAAGTATGGAAGCCAGAGGAGATTTTGATAACCCGGAATACATGAACCTGCTGATTCCAAATTTTTATGCCGCGCATATTTGCCGCATTCCGCCCGACCAATGGCCCGAACCGGTAAACCGTTCTTTTGCCAAAATGAATCAATCGCTATATGTAACCATGCAGGGACCGAGCGAATTTGGCATCTCCGGCAAACTGACAAACTGGGATGTGTCAAAACAGCTTCCGCAGATTACAGTTCCAACCTTAGTGATTGGCGCCAGATACGATACCATGGATCCTGATTATATGAAATGGATGAGCACGCAGGTAAAAAACGGCAGCTATTTGTATTGCGCAAATGGCAGCCACATGAGCATGTACGACGATCAGGCAACGTATATGAACGGCTTGATTTCTTTCTTGCAGGCAACCAATAAAGGAAACAAAAAAATAAAACTTTAACCGGCAACTGATATGACATTATATACTTTAATCAGCATCGTTATTTGTCTGGCGGCCATGTTTGCATACCTGATAGCGAAATACACAAAGCTGCCTACGACCATCGGAGTTGTAATGCTCACCCTGCTGGTTTCAGTAGTCATGATTATCCTGAATCGGGTGTCTTATTCGGTATATATTGAGAATATAAAAACGGCGGTTGCGGCGCTGGATTTTCACGATCTGTTGTTGAACAAAATGCTTGGATTTCTGCTGTTTGCAGGTGCCATCCACGTAAATGCAAGCGATTTAAAAAAGCAAAGTCTTCCCATTGTAGCGCTGGCATCTGTCGGCACAGTTATATCAACCATCCTGGTAAGCACATTTATTTATTATTTATTCATTTTTTTTCATCATCCGGTTCCGTTTATTTATTGTTTGTTGTTCGGTTCTCTTATTTCGCCAACCGATCCCATTGCGGTACTTGGCATTTTGAAGCAGGCGAAAATTCCTACCACGCTGGAAATGAAAATCACAGGCGAATCGCTGTTTAACGATGGCGTGGCGCTTGTTATTTTTACACTTATCTATGAAGTGGCTGTGTCCGGTGCCGAACACGTTACAGCAGGGAATGTGCTTCTTTTGTTTTTGAAAGAAGCGGGTGGCGGCATTTTATTCGGTATTGCGCTTGGTTATGCCGGCTATTATTTAAACATGTCTATCAACAATTACAGCGTAGAAGTGCTTATTACGGTTGCCATCGTGATGGGTGGTTACGAACTGGCTTCTTACCTGCATATTTCCGGTCCGTTAGCCATGGTAGTGGCAGGCATCATAACCGGAAACAGGGTAAAACAAAAAGCCATGTCTGACATAACGCGTGATTATCTCGAAAAATTCTGGGGGCTGATTGATGAAATTCTCAACGTGATTTTATTTATGCTGATTGGCATGGAAATGCTGATTGTTCCGATAGATATAATCATTGTCTGGATCGGGCTGATTGCGATTGTTGTCGTGCTGTTGTCAAGATATATATCAGTTGGCATCTCGGTGCTTCTTTTTAAAAGAATAATTGCGTTTGAAAAAAATGTAATTTCTATTCTTACATGGGGCGGACTTCGGGGCGGCTTATCGGTAGCCATGGCGCTATCGTTAGACAACGATATGTATCGGAACCGTTTTGTTGCCATTACCTACATCATTGTTATTTTTTCTATTGTTGTTCAGGGATTAACCATTGGGAAAGTAGCCCGCAAACTGTCAATTTAATTTGTGTTTGTTTTGCCACTTCAGTTACCGAAAACGATAGCGTTGTTGTTTTACCGTCAACCTGTAAATTGTTCTTATAATTATTTTCTGCGCGTAAGCGCGAAACACTTTCTCCCGTTCGCTTTCCTATCTTTGGCCGCTTATGAAGCACATTCGTAATTTTTGCATCATTGCCCATATAGATCATGGAAAAAGCACGCTTGCCGACCGCCTGTTAGAACATACCCATACAATAGGCGCGCGCGATATGATGAACCAGGTGCTGGATGATATGGATCTTGAGCGCGAGAAAGGCATCACCATAAAAAGCCACGCCATTCAGATGCAATATGTATTTGAAGACGAAACTTATACATTCAATTTAATAGATACGCCCGGGCATGTTGATTTCAGCTATGAAGTAAGCCGCGCACTGGCTGCCTGCGAAGGTGTGCTTCTTTTGGTAGACGCCACGCAGGGCATACAGGCGCAAACCATATCCAACCTTTATCTTGCCATAGACAACGACCTGGAAATCATTCCTGTTATCAATAAAATAGACATGGACGGCGCCATGATAGCCGAAGTGCAGGATCAGATGATAGATTTAATCGGTTGTAAGGAAAGTGATATTTTATTGGCCAGCGCAAAAAACGGCATCGGTCTCGAAGAAATTTTGGCAGCCATTGTAAAACGGATTCCTGCGCCTGTGGGCGATGTAAATGCTCCGCTGCAGGCGCTGATTTTCGACAGCGTGTTCAATAGTTTCCGGGGCATCATTTCTTATTTCAGGGTATTTAACGGTACATTAAAAAAAGGCAGCCGCATTAAGCTTGTTGCCACCGGGCAGGAATACAATGCCGACGAAGTTGGCGTTTTGAAATTGGGTTTACAACCTTTGAATGAAATAAGCGCAGGCGACGTAGGCTATATTGTTACCGGAATAAAAAATGCAAAGGAAGTAAAAGTGGGCGATACCATTACGCTGGCGTCGCAGCCCGGCGAAATGATAAGGGGGTTTGAAGAAGTAAAACCAATGGTATTTGCGGGCATTTTTCCTGTGGTAACGGAAGATTTTGGGGAACTGCGCGATTGTATGGATAAGCTGCAGCTAAATGATGCTTCCTTAACGTATGAGCTGGAAACTTCGCAGGCATTGGGTTTTGGCTTTCGCTGCGGTTTTCTTGGCTTGCTGCACATGGAGATTATACAGGAACGCCTCGAGCGCGAGTTTAATCAAACTGTAATCACCACCGTTCCCAACGTTAGCTTTCATGCCTATACTACGCGCGGCGAAAAACTGGTGGTGAACAATCCGGCGCAGATGCCGGAATCTACCAGGATTGACCGGCTGGAAGAACCATTTATCCGGGCTCAGATTATAACCTTGCCCGATTATATCGGCAATATTATGACGCTGTGTTTGGGCAAGCGAGGTATTTTACTAAACCAAAGCTATCTGACCACAACGCGTGTTGAACTGATTTTTGAAATGCCGCTTACCGAAATCGTGTTCGATTTTTACGATAAACTGAAAAGCCAGACACGTGGTTATGCCTCTTTTGATTATACACCCATCGACTATCGCGAAAGCGATATTGTAAGAATGGACATTCTGCTAAATAATGAAAAAGTAGATGCGTTAAGCGCTCTGATTCATCGCAGCCGCTCACAGGACTTTGGCCGTAAACTCTGCGAAAAACTAAAAGAATTGTTGCCGCGCCAGCAATTTCAGATTGCCATACAGGCAGCCATCGGTGCAAAGGTAATTGCCCGCGAAAACATCAGCGCCATGCGTAAAGATGTAACGGCCAAGTGCTATGGCGGCGACATAAGCCGCAAACGAAAGCTGCTGGAAAAGCAGAAAGAAGGCAAGAAGCGCATGCGGCAAATCGGAAATGTTGAAGTGCCGCAGGAAGCGTTTCTGGCAGTGCTGAAGCTGGATTAAAATAATTTTTACTTTAATTTGTCACAATAAATTATAGCTGCTAATTTATCCGGTCAGAACGTATATATTTTATATGAACCGGCAAGCTGTTGCAAAACAGCTTTAATCATTTATACATTTCCTCTCTTAATCCCATTACTCTTGCATCCGACATGTATTCATCATACGTCATCAGGCGGTCAATGATGCCTTTTGGTGTAAGTTCAATAATGCGGTTGGCAACGGTTTGAATGAAAGTATGATCCTGGCTGGTAATTAAAACGATGCCGGGAAACGTCTGGCAGCCTTCATTAAAGCTCTGTATGCTTTCGAGGTCAAGATGGTTTGTCGGCTGATCCAGTATAATCAGGTTCGGATTCTGAAGCATCATGCGGCTAATCATACAACGCACTTTTTCGCCGCCACTCAGCACGTTGGTCTTTTTCATAATGTCGTCTCCGCTAAACAACATCTTACCCAAAAAACCGCGCAAAAAAGGTTCATCCGCATCCGTAACATTGGGCGGCACAAACTGCCGGAGCCAGTCTAACAGCGTTAATCCTTCTTCAAAAAATTCGTTGTTTTCTACCGGCAAATAAGCTTTGGTAATGGTGGTTCCCCATTCATATTTACCCGATTGGGGTTGCAGATTTCCGGTAATAATTTCAAAGAAATTGGTTATTGCCAGCGAATCTTTACTTAAAAAAGCAATTTTCTCGCCTTTGTTAATGCTGAACATAACCTTATCAAACAGCTTGCGGCCATCGGCACTGTTGCTGCTCAGGTTTTCTACGTTTAAAATCTGGTTGCCTACGTCACGTTGCGGCTGAAAAATGATGCCGGGATATTTTCGGTTTGAGGGTTCAATTTCTTCGATGGTTAATTTTTCCAGCGCTTTTTTGCGCGATGTTGCCTGTTTGCTTTTGGAAGCGTTTGCACTGAAGCGCGCAATAAAGTCGAGCAGCGCAGCGCGCTTGTCTTCCATTTTTTTATTCTTATCGTTAATTTGCCGCGCCATCAGCTGGCTGCTTTCGTACCAGAAAGAATAGTTGCCGGAAAATGTTTTAATCTTGCTTCGGTCAACATCAGACACATGGGTGCAAACCTGATCTAAAAAATGGCGGTCGTGGCTTACCACCAAAACGATATTTTCGTAATCGGCAAGAAAGTTTTCGAGCCATCCGATGGTTTCAATATCCAGCCCGTTGGTCGGCTCGTCGAGCAGTAAAATATCCGGGTTTCCAAACAACGCCTGCGCAAGCAAAACGCGCAATTTGTAGGTTGCCGGAATGTCTTTCGTCAGGCTTTGGTGATAATTTTCGGTAACGCCAAGGCTGCTAAGCAAAGTGCCTGCATTGCTTTCTGCTTCGTATCCGCCCATTTCGCCAAATTCCGCTTCCAGTTCTCCGGCGCGCATACCATCTTCCTCGCTAAAATCTTCTTTCGAGTAAATGGCTTCGCGCTCGTGCATGATA
This sequence comes from Ilyomonas sp., assembly GCA_965219515.1. GTDB lineage: Bacteria > Bacteroidota > Bacteroidia > Chitinophagales > Chitinophagaceae > Ilyomonas. Next base: position 1,651,586 of record OZ244776.1, on the reverse strand, counting down.
TTCCACATTTTCTGATGACCCATCAATACGGTGTTCAAAACCGTTTGCTGGTCAAATTCAAACTGGTTTTGTTTCAGCACCGCCATCCGCTCGCCGCTCGATATTTCTACATTGCCTTTGTTGGGTTCGATATCGCCGCTTAAAATTTTCAGAAAAGTAGATTTACCGGCACCGTTTGCCCCAATTACACCATAACAATTTCCTTTGGTAAAATTGATGTTCACTTCATCAAACAATACTCTTTTTCCGAACGACAGTGTTATATTTTTCGCACTTAGCATTCTTATTTCCTCTTCGTTTTTTTGAAGCCGCAAAAGTAATTGGTATAACGAAAACGGCAAACGCTTAATTTGTTATGAAAAAACAAACGGTTACCGATGTTTTATTTATAAAGCTGCGTTGGTTATCAACAAGCGAACGCATAAGTCAGCCTTAGCCAACCCTCAATGTTTGGTAAACTTGTTTATGTTTGCCCACTTAATTTTATTTTTTATTGAAACGCTACATCAGCCGATGGCTTAACTGGGAGCTTTGGCCATTCACGCTTATTTATGCGCCCTTAGGTTTTGTATGGATGTATTATGTTGTAAAAGCAAAGGCGTTCTGGTTCTTTTCCAATGCCAATCCTACGCTTACGTTTGGGGGTTTTGAAGGCGAAAGGAAAAAGGAAATGTATGCGCAGTTGCCGCCAGATCTATATCCGCCAACGGTTTTTGTATCGGCAAATGAAGAGATGATGTATGTGAGCTACCGGTTAACGGAATCCGGAATCCGGTTTCCGTTTATCGTAAAACCAGATGTGGGCACGCAAGGGCTGATGTTTAGAAAAATAAACAACCTGAATGAACTGATCCATTATCATTCTTACATCGGCGCCGATTATGTAGTACAATCGTTTGTAGATTTGCCCGAAGAATACAGTGTTTTTTACATTCGATATCCTGGCGAAACAAAGGGAAAAATAACGGGATTGGTATTAAAAGAATACCTTTCTGTAACGGGAAACGGAACATCTTCTTTATCCGAACTGATTGCAAACAACGGCAAAGCGAAATACAGGCGGGACGAAATGTTTCAAAAGCACAAATTGCATTTGGCTGATATTATTCCGGCAGGAGAAAAATATTATCTCAGCATTGCCGGCAATCACAACCGCGGAGCCAGGTTCATCAATCTGCATCAAGAAATAGATGAACAGCTTAGCAATACATTCAACAAAATAAGCCATGCAGTTCCTTACTTTCATTACGGCAGGTACGATTTAAAATGCACTTCCCTTGCTGATTTAAAAAACGGAACAAACATTCAGATGCTGGAATATAACGGCGCCGGTGCCGAACCAAATCATATTTATGATTGCGGCATGAACTATTTTACCGCATTGAAAATTATACAGCAGCATTGGAAAGATTTGTATTGCATTGGCAGAATCAATTATAAAAAAGGTGTACCGTACTGGAGCTTTAGGCAGGGAAGAAAGCACATGCGCAAAACCAACCGGTTTTACAAAAAACTGCGCAGCGACGACTTGAAATTAGATATGTCAATGGCTTTTTTCTTTGCCTTATTATTACAATTGTTATGAGCATTTTAATAACCGCCGTCATGGGCTGGCTGGTTAGTTTTTTGGGTCAGTTGCCATTGGGAAACACAAGCATTACCGCCACGCAGATCGGCGTTGAAGAGAGCATAAAAAAAGCCTGGCTCTTTAGCATTGGCGTTGCTTTAATTGAAGTCATTTATCTGCGTGTTGCCTTGTCGGGAATGAATTGGGTGGTAGCGCATCAAACGTTCTTTACCGTATTAAACTGGCTTACCATTTTTCTCTTTCTTGCTTTGGGCATTGTCAGCCTTGTTTCGGCTAATAAACATAAAGAAAAAAAGAAAGCGTTGCTGTTAAATAACAAGCTGAACCGTTTTGTGCTGGGCGTAACCATGAGCGCCATTAATCCGATACAAATTCCGTTTTGGTTTACATGGAGTGTGGCGTTGATAAAATCCGGTACGCTAACCACTACCAACGCTTCGTATAATGCGTTTACCACCGGCGCTGGCTTAGGTACCATCACCGGACTTGCGGTTTATATATATGCCGGTAAATGGCTGATTAAAAAGCTGAAAGCCGGCCAGTCTTCCGTCAATAAATTTATGGGTGCGGTATTTATTCTTACAGCGCTGATACAATTTTATAACGTGGTTATTAAACCGATGGTGAAAGGAAAATAATATCCAGACCATATTACCAATACTTCTTCTTAGTTTTCAACTTCCCAACTCCTATGCTTCCGCCCATTTATCACGGTCTTCGGGCGAAAATTTCCAGGGCGCAAAATTATTTTCCGTGCTGTTGAACATGCCGTTCCATTCCTGCGGCGCATTGCTTTCTTCCATGATGAGATACCGTCGTAACTGTACAATAATATCGAGCGGACTAATGCTGATCGGGCATTCCTGCACACAAGCCTGGCAGGTAGTGCAGGCGCGCAATTCTTCTTCGGTAATGTAGTTGTGAAGCAACGATTTATTATCGTTGGTAAAGGTTGCATTCGTTTTTATATTGCTTCTCACTTCTTCCATGCGGTCGCGCGTGTCCATCATAATCTTGCGCGGACTTAATTTTTTTCCGGTCATATTCGCCGGGCAGGCAGCCGTGCAACGTCCGCATTCCGTGCAGCTATACGCTTCCATCAAATTGCGGCGGCTGAGATCAAAAATATCTTTGGCGCCAAACTTTTTTGGTTCGGCAGCAGTTTCGCCGGTTGGCGCCAGTTCGGGTTGCATCGCATACAAAACTTCGTTTTGAATTTCCGGCATATTCTGCATTTTTCCCTGCGGGAATAATCTGCCGTAATAAGTGTTGGGAAAAGCAAGAATAATATGTAAATGCTTTGAATAAGGCAGATAATTTAAGAATGCGAAAATGCCGGTAATGTGAAGCCACCAGCACGTTCTTTCTATGACTGCAAGCGACTGATTGCTTACATTTGAAAACAAAGGTTGCAGGAAAGACGATACCAGGAAATTACCCGTTCTGGCAATGCCATATTCGCCATAGCCGCGTTGCTGTAACACCGTGTCGGCGGCGTTCATGGTAAGAAAAAGTGTCATTAAAACAATTTCGGTAATCAGGATATAGTTTGCATCGCTTTTTGGCCAGCCAATCAACTCTTTGCTGCGCAGGCGTTTGATGACAACCGCATTTCTTCTTGCCAGAAAAACAATACAGGACAACAAAACAAGCAAGGCAAGTATCTCGAAAGAATCAATAAAAAAAGGATAGAAGCTGCCCATCGGGCCGGCAAACAAGCGATGCCTGCCAAACAAGCCATCCAATGCAATCTCCAGCACTTCAATATTGATGATGATAAAGCCTGCGTAAATGATGAGATGCAGCACCGCAACAAGCGGATTCCTGAACATTTTCTTTTGCCCAAGCGCCAGCAGCAGCACATTTTTCCAGCGTCTGCCGGGTTCGTCAGATATAGCTTCTTCTCGTCCCAAAAAAATATTTGCTCTTATCTGTTTCGCTTTCATATAAAATAAAAACAAAGAGACCGCAACCAACACAACAAAGGCAATTTGAGAAACAATGTGCATAATAGAAAGTTGAGTTGCAAGATAAATGAAGATGCGCTATTGTTGTTACATTTGAGCGGTAAACCAACCACGATGGCTGAAAAAAATTATGTACTTACCAAAGAAGCGGCATTGGAAAAACTGCATCGCATGGCGTTGCAGATTGCAGAAGACATCAGCGAAGAAGATGCGCCGCTGATACTGATTGGCATCAGGCAAAGCGGTATGATAATAGCCAGGCAAATCAGCACTTTTTTACAACATTATATGAAAGCGGATGTACGGTTGTTATCGGTACTGCTGGATAAGCATCAACCGGCGGAGATAACCATAAGCGAAGAAATGAACTTCAATGATAAAAATGTAATTCTGATTGATGACGTAAGTAACAGCGGCCGCACGCTGATGTATGCGCTGAAGCCTTTGCTCAACTATCATCCCAACCGGGTGCAGATGCTGGTGCTGGTAGAGCGGATGCACAAGCAGTTTCCCATCAAGCCAGATTATGTGGGCGTGTCGGTTGCTACCACGGTAAAAGATTATATTCAGGTAGAAATTGAAGATGGAGAAATAAAAGGAGCTTTTATAAAACCGGATGCGGCGGAAGCATAACAATTACAAAACCGGGAAGTTTAAAAGCAGAAAAAAACGGAAGAAATATTGAAGGGATTAAAATAGCGCTTTGCTAACTTTACATCGTCTTATTGCATATAATGGAACGTAAAACGGCAGATGGCAATCGTGATAAAATCTTATTCCATGTTTTATTTTTCACCTAATCATGCAATATTATTTAGTTGATATAACACTTGTACATGGTTTCTTTTCGCGGCTTGTCTTTAATCTTAAAATATTGATACACTTATGAAATTCACCTTACTTACAATCATTTTGCTTATGAGCGTTTCTCTGGTGCAGGCGCAGATGTCATGTTGTGTAAAAGCCACCGATCAGTTTGCCGCACTTGCCAAAGACAAAAAATTTACCAATGCGCACGACGAGCCGCTTCCGTTTGTATATGAAAGTGCCAACGGAAAAAATATAAATTTTAAAACGCCGGATGGCACAATGGCTCACGCTTTTGAAATTAAAGCCGACAAGCCTACGCCGTACTATTTGTTTGTAATTCATGAATTCTGGGGATTGAATGATTATGTAAAACAACAATCGGAGCGTTTATCAAAAGAGTTAAGCGTAAATGTGCTGGCTTTGGATCTGTATGATAACAAAGTAACTGCCGACCGCGAAGAAGCCGGCAAATTGATGCAGGCTGTACAAAACGACAGGGCGATGAGCATTATTAAAGGCGCTTTTAATTACGCCGGTAACGATGCCAAAGTGTTTACGGTGGGCTGGTGTTTTGGCGGCGGATGGAGTCTGCAAACGGCATTGGTTGGCGGCAAACAAGTGCAAGGTTGTGTGATGTATTACGGCATGCCCGAAAAAGATGTGAATAAGCTAAAAACACTGAACTGCGATGTGATTGGTTTTTTTGCTGAAAAAGACCAGTGGATAAACCCGGAAGTAGTTAAAGCATTTGAAGACAATATGAAGGAAGCCGGTAAAAAGCTGACAGCGTATGAATATGATGCCAATCATGCTTTCGCCAATCCAAGCAACCCGGTTTATAATAAAGAAGCAACCGAAGATGCCAATGCAAAAGCAACTGCTTTTATTGAAGCGAGGATGAAATAAGGAAAGTGATTATTGAAACAAAAGGCTGCTATCTAAAATAAATGACAGCGTGCGCCAATAGTGTCATGTATTACTTTTCAAGCCTTGCGAAGAACCGGCAATTGAAATCGGTTTATCCAAACTGAGGCATATTGAAGGTAAAAAATGGATCACATGTTCGGTTAGTCAAACGTAAGACGTGAATCTGGAATAGAAGATCAAAAAGGGAGGGAAGCCACTCACCGGTTGCCCATATTTGTTTTGTGTTAAACCTCTGATTCTTGTAATAATTCTTCCGTCTGCCGCCTTTAAAAGAATCATCTTGCACCGCTGCCAAAAGCAATGATTCTCACATATCTTATCGCCACGCTCCAGATTTTTTATCTCTTCATCTCAAAGCTCAATCTGCATACTTTTTCTTCCCACTTCCTTATAACGTCATTTCTTATATCTAATTTCGTCTCGCTACTTTCTACATAATACTTACTACATAATACAAGCAAAAATGTCTCTTGACAAATACGGCATTGCAAAACGAATTGCGCAGGAATTGGAAGATGGCATGTATGTGAATCTAGGCATTGGCATACCAACGCTTGTTGCCAACTATATTCCGCAGGGTATGACAGTTATTTTGCAAAGCGAAAACGGGATACTTGGCACCGGCGCTTATCCGTTGGAAAATGAAATGGATGCCGACTTAATCAACGCCGGAAAAGAAACCGTAACCGTATTGCCGGGTGCGGCTTTTTTTGATAGTGCTGAAAGTTTTGGAATGATACGCGCCGGTAAAATAGATTTGACGGTTTTAGGTGCGATGGAAGTAAGCGAAACCGGCGATATTGCCAACTGGAAAATTCCCGGTAAAATGGTAAAAGGCATGGGCGGCGCAATGGATTTGGTAGCCAGCGCAAAAAATATAATTGTTGCCATGCAGCATACCAACCCAAAAGGCGAAAGTAAACTATTGCCGCGTTGCACATTGCCGTTAACCGGTATTGGATGCGTTAAAAAAGTTGTTACCAATCTGGCTGTATTACAAATTACCAACTCCGGCTTTCTCTTGCTGGAACGTGCGCCTGGCGTGAGTCTGGAAGAAATAAAAGCAAAAACTGCGGGTAAATTAATTGCACCTGATGAAGTGCCCGAAATGAAGTTCTAATACTATGCCTGATAAGTTATAAGTCGTAAATAATAATTTAGAGTTTGAAGCTTTATGGCATAAAATATAAGACAATGAATAAATCGTTACTCATATTTTTTGCTGCATTCATAATGTTCTTTTGTGGTCATGTTTTCGGGCAAAGTGCAAACGACTCCAATCTGATTGATGTACAATTACAGCAATGCCTTGATTCATCTCAGAATGAAACAACGTATGGAATGAGTCAATGTATGGTGAAGGCAAGAGATGCCTGGGATAAGCAATTGAATAAGTATTATAACTTACTTATGACATTGTTATCAAAAGACGATAAAGAAAAGCTGAGAACTTCGCAAAGAAACTGGCTTGTATTTAGAAACAGCGAAAACACATTTTCTGTTAGTCTGTATACGAATATAAAAGGCACCATGTGGGGAATTGCAAAAGTGCAGCGCGAAATTGATTTATTAAAACACAGAACATCAGAGTTACAAGGTTACTACAATGATAAATTAATGAAATAAAAAAGTATTTACATGCCTCAGCTTTTTATATTTAGCTTTCTTGTATCGCTTTCATTTTCTTCATAATATTTCCACATCACTTCAAATACATGTTCTCTCAATTCGCTTACCGATAAACCTCCCGGCGATACCGGCGGCAAAAAGTGCATGTATAACCGGTGAGGCAATAAAAAAAACGATTTTTCAGCGGGCATCACTTTGCCGGTGTTAAATAGCAAGGCTGGTATAATTGATTTGTTACAGTCTTTAGCCAGTTGAAATGCGCCGTTTTGAAACGGGGCAAGCGGTTGAACGGTTTTGTTTCGCATGCCTTCGGGATAAATCACCATATCTAAACCCAGTTGCAAAACCTTTTTCATTTTTAAAAAACTATTTTTCCGGCTTTCGGCGCTTTTTCTGTCCACCAAAACACTTCCCAAACTATAAATCCAGCCAAACAATGGTGTGTAAGCAAATTCTTTTTTGCCGATTGTCTTATTGGCATTGGGCATAAAAGGCGTTGTAACAGGCACATCCATCAGACTGTTGTGATTGCAAACCACCACATAATTTTTTCCTTTTTTAAAATTCTCTTTTCCGCTAACGCGCAACGGACAGCCAATTAGCGTTAGGTAAAATGTCATCCATACGTTAGAAACGGCGCGATGCCACCGCGCAGCGCGCGGCTCTTGTAACAGATAGCATACCCAGTAAAAAAGCATGGCAATAAGCAACGTTGCCACAAACAGCAGCAGTGCCCATGCTGCCCATATTCGCCCTGCCATTTCCGTCGGCCAATTGTATTTTTGTTTTATCATCCGTTACTGCATTAACAATGATAAGTGAAATATGAATTTCTCGTGGTCTTACATTTCATGATGGACATGTTACTGATCACATTTTAATCTCCAACAAATGTAAATGGCAATCATTCAATAATGTTTTTTTATATAATTTAAAGCAGAATCCATCTTATGTTTTTTAAAACGCTACCGTTATTGCTTTGTAAAAGAATGATCTTTATCTTTATTGCCTGACGATTTCTACAAACAAGCGTTTGTCTGCAAACAAATACTTTTACCACATGGACAATACTATGACTGTTGCTGCCGAGCAGGAAGCCATGCTATCTTATGAAGCTTTTAGAAACGAAGTGATAAGCGATTACACCAGGTGTATCATCAGTCGCGAAGCCAGCCTGATGGGCAGGCGTGAAGTGCTGACCGGCAAAGCTAAGTTTGGTGTATTCAGCGATGGTAAAGAAGTGGCGCAAACGGCGATGGCAAAGTTTTTTCTGCCCGGCGATTTTCGGGCGGGTTATTATCGCGATCAAACATTTATGCTTTCTTCGGGCTTAACCACGCTGGAACAGTTTTTTGCTCAGCTTTATGCAGATGCCGATATAACCCACGAGCCTTGCGGAGCAGGCAGGCAAATGGTTGGGCACTTTTCAACGCCGAATGTTGATAACGAAGGAAACTGGCTTTCGTTAACCGACACAAAAAATGTGTCGGCAGATATGTCGCCTACGGCAGGGCAAATGCCGCGTGCTTTAGGATTCGCTTTCGCCTCCAGGGTTTTTCGCCAAAGCCCTTTGCTGCAGGCATATTCTCATTTATCTGACAATGGCAACGAAATCTGCTTTTGCACCATTGGCGATTCTTCTACTTCTGAAGGCGTATTCTGGGAAACCATCAACGCCGCCGGCGTTCTGCAGGTGCCGCTTGCCGTATTTGTGTGGGATGATGGTTACGGCATTTCCGTTCCGGTAAAATATCAAACTACCAAAGGCTCTGTTTCTGCCGCGTTGAAAGGTTTTCAAAAGAAAGATAATACCAACGGAATTGATATTTACAGGGTGAAAGGTTGGGATTATGCGCAGCTTTGCGAAGTGTTTGAAGATGGCTTGAAAAAAATACGCGAAACCCATATTCCTGCCGTGTTTCATGTCGAAGAGCTTACGCAGCCGCAGGGTCATTCTACCTCGGGCAGCCATGAAAGGTATAAGTCAACGGAACGGCTCGACTGGGAACGTGAATGGGATGATGTAAAGAAATTTAAAGAATGGATTCTGGAAAACGGCATTGCCGATGAAAAAGAATTAGACACCATTCGCGTGCAGGCGCGTAATGAAGTAAAAGAAGCGCGGGACAATGCCTGGAAAAACTTTCTTTCTCCGATAAAAAGGGAAGTTGAAACGGCGGCAGGCTTGCTAAAGTCTGTTACATCTTCCAATGAAATTACAGACCGGCTAATGGGTCAACTGGCAAACCGTTTGGAACGCAACCGCGAGCCGGTACGAAAAGATATTTTGCAAACACTGGCGCAGGCAACAGAACTGATTTCCAATGATGATACCAAAGCAGATATTGTACAGTATTACCACCGGTTGAAAGAAGAAAATGAAAAGCGTTATCACAGTTATTTGTATAATGAAAGTGCAAAAAGCGCTTTGGCTGTTGCCGAAGTAAAAGCTGTGCTGCATGATGATTCAAAAATGGTAAACGGCTACGAACTGCTGAACGCTTATTTTGATGCTCTCTTTGAAAAGAATGATAAAGTATATGCTTTTGGTGAAGATGTCGGTAAAATAGGCGACGTAAATCAGGGCTTCGCGGGATTGCAGGAAAAATATGGCGAGCATCGCATTTTTGATACCGGAATTCGCGAAAATACCATCATCGGGCAAGGCTACGGTCTTGCGTTTCGCGGCTTGCGACCCATTGCCGAAATTCAATATTTAGATTATCTCGTTTATACATTAAATACTTTAACCGACGACGTGGCAAGTCTGCATTACCGCACGGCCGGCCGGCAAAGTTGTCCGCTCATCGTTCGCACACGCGGTCATCGGTTGGAAGGAGTTTGGCATAGCGGATCGCCGCTGGGCATGATAATAAACGCTTTGCGTGGCATGTATGTTTGTGTACCGCGAAATATGACGCAGGCTGCCGGTATGTACAACACCTTACTACGCGGTAACGATCCCGGTCTGGTGATTGAAAGCCTGAACGGTTACCGGTTAAAAGAAAAAATGCCATCCAATTTATACGAGTTTACCGTTCCGCTTGGCGTGCCCGACATTATACGGGAAGGCAGTGATGTAACCATTGTATCTTACGGTTCGGTTTTGCGCATTATCGCTGAAGCAGCAGAGCGGTTGCAAACATCGGGCATCAGTTGTGAGATTATAGATGCACAAACGTTGCTGCCGTTTGATATTCATCACCGTATTGTGGGCTCTTTGCAAAAAACAAATCGCATTTTATTTGTGGATGAAGACGTGCCGGGCGGCGCCAGCGCTTATATGTATAACGAAGTGATGGAAAAACAAAATGGTTATCTGCATCTTGATGCAGCTCCCAGAACGCTTACGTCAAAAGCGCATCGGCCGGCGTATGGCAGCGATGGCGATTATTTCAGCAAGCCGAACACGGAGGACATTATTGAAGCGGTGCAAAAGATGATGAAAGAATAATTGCGGGAAATGAAACAGATGTAAACCGGTTTTTTGTAAATGTCGTTGCCAAATGGTTTGCAACTGCATGTTTGCCTCGCGCAATCAAAATGCTACGGTTAATCACTCAATTCATCAGCCGGCATCACATATTCGTTCGGCTCACCTTCAATTTTCCGGTATTTACCGTAACACTTGTCTTTTGCATTTTCTTTGCTTTGCAATACCGCTATCTTTATTTTTTATACAGTTCATCAAACAAAAAATTGAATGCACCGCCCTCCTGATTTTCGTTATCTCAAAACAATCATATCATTAAGTTTTCTTGTTTCAATAACAAGCTATGCCTGTGGCGATAAAAAAGACGTGAATCAGAAAGATGCCGCCATTGATAAGCAGCCAACCATTGTTGATGCCATGATAGCGCAGCCAAGTGTTATTCACGATACGATTGAAGCAAACGGAACCATCATTGCCAACGAAACGGTCTCGCTTCATCCGCAGGTAACAGGTCGCCTCATTTATTTAAATATTCCTGAAGGCAAAAAAGTGCAGCAGGGCACCGTATTAGCCCGTGTTTATGATGCGGATCTGCGTGCGCAGATTCAAAAATCGAAAGTGCAGTTGGCGCTTGCCGAAGCCAATGAGCAACGACTGAATAAATTGCTGGGCATACAAGGTGTGAACCAGGCAGATTACGACGCCGTTCTGAATCAGGTGGGCAGCCTGAAAGCCGATATTGCTTATACAAATGCGTTGATTGACAAAACCGTTGTTCGCGCCCCGTTTAGCGGCACGCTGGGTTTGCGGCAGGTGAGCCCCGGCGCGTTTGTTACCGAAAACACCGTCATTGCTACCTTGCAGCAAACGAGCCGCACCAAAATAGATTTTACCTTGCCGGAAGAATACGGCAACATAGTTACAACCGGAAAAAAAATAGCCATAGATATTGATAAAGCGAAGAACATAAAAACTACCGCTACCATCATTGCTGTTGAGCCGCAGATCAATCAGCAAACGCGCAATCTTGTGGTGCGCGCCCTGCTTGATGAAAGCAGCAGCTACGCCGGCGGATTTGCGAAAGTATATGTGCCGGCGGGCAATGATAAAAAAGCCATTCTCATTCCTACAAACGCCATCATTCCCGGCGATCAGAGCAATCAGGTTATTTTAATTAAAGGCGGCAAAGCGAAAATGACAGATGTAAAAACCGGTGTGCGGCAGGCAGGCACGGCAGAAATAACAAGCGGCATCAAACAAGGCGATACCGTGGTGGTAACCGGCGTTTTGTTTGCCCGGCCAAACAGCGACCTGAAAGTGCGCAGCCTGCAAACACTGGAACAATTTACGGAAAAGGGAATGCAATAAGCTGTAAACTAATAGCTATCAGAAATCAGCATTCAATAAATATGATAATGAGGATTGTATTAAAATACATTAAATAAAAAACTGACGGCTGATGACTGATAGCTGACAGCTTAAAAATACACATGAACATCTCCGAATTAGCAATCAATCGCCCGGTGCTGGCAACGGTAATGAATCTCATTATCATTCTCTTTGGCGTGGTTGGCTTCACGTATCTCGCCGTGCGCGATTACCCTGCCATTGACCCGCCTATCATTTCTGTCAGAACCAATTATACCGGCGCCAATGCCGACATCATCGAAAGCCAGATTACAGAACCGATAGAAAAACAGATCAATGGCATTCCGGGCATTCGCACTATCACTTCATCAAGTTCACTGGGCAGCAGTAATGTTACCGTTGAGTTTAACCTCGGCGAAGACCTCGAAGCCGCCGCCAGCGATGTGCGCGACAAGGTAAGCCAGGCGCAACGTGGTCTGCCGCAGGACATAGATGCCGCGCCGGTAGTAACAAAAGCCGATGCCAACAGCGACTTCATTTTGATACTTGCCGTGCAAAGCCGCACCAAAAGCCTGCTTGAACTAAGCGAGTACGCCGAAAACGTGTTGCAGCAGCAGTTTCAAACCATCAGCCAGGTAAGCGCGGTGTATATTTTCGGGGAAAAAAGGTATGCCATGCGGTTGTGGCTCGATCCCGATAAGATGAATGCTTACAATGTTTCGTTCAGCGATATGCGCACCGCAATCAATAACGAAAATATTGAACTGCCACCGGGAAAAATTTACGGTAATAACACCGAGCTTACCATACACGCATTGGGCAGATTGACAACAGAAAAGCAATTCAGAGATTTAATTATCCGTGAAGACAGCGCAGGCATGGTAAGACTGAACGACATTGCCCGCGTAGAGTTAGGCCCGGAAGAACTGGAGCAAAGCTGGAAATACAACGGCGTGAATGCGGTAGGCATCGCCATCATACCGCAACCGGGCGCAAATAATATTTCCATCGCCAATGAATTTAACAAACGTCTCGAAACCATCCGCGCCGGCAATAAAACAGACATTGAATTTCATACGCTGATAGATAACACAAAAAACATCCGTAACTCGTTGAGCGAAGTAGAAGAAACGCTCATCATTTCGTTTGCGCTGGTGGTGCTGGTGATCTTTGCATTTTTCCGCAACTGGCTTACTGCCATTCGCCCGCTGATAGACATTCCCATTTCGCTGGTAGCTACTTTTTTCGTTATGTACATCGCCGGTTTTTCCATTAATGTACTTACACTGTTGGGAATTGTATTGGCAACGGGTTTGGTGGTTGATGACGGCATTGTGGTAACCGAAAACATTTACCGGAAATTCGAACAGGGAATGCCCATCCGGCAGGCGGCACTGGAAGGCAGCAAGGAAATTTTCTTTGCCGTTATCTCCACCTCGCTTACGCTGGCGGTTGTTTTCCTGCCCGTTATTTTTTTGGAAGGGTTTGTCGGCAGATTGTTTCGCGAATTTGGCGTGGTGCTGGCTGCGGCGGTGTTGATTTCCGCTTTTGTTTCGCTAACCATAACACCTGTTTTAAATATTTTACTCACTGGTAAAAAAGCAGGTCATGGCAGATTTTACGAAAAAACAGAACCGTTTTTTGTCGGCATGGAAGACGGCTATCACAATGCGCTGCGAAGATTTTTGAATGTAAGATGGATGGCATGGGTAATCATTGCCGTTTGCGGCGTATTAATCTGGCTGATTTCCGGCTCTTTAAAAAGCGAGCTGGCACCGCTGGAAGACAGGAGCAGCGTGCGGTTTGCCGTAACGGGACCAGAGGGAACCAGCTATACATACATGCAAAATGTGGCGGACAACATCACCAATTATTTATACGATTCGGTGCCCGAGCGCGACTTTGTATTTACACGCACACCGGCGGGCGGCGCCAACAATTCTTCACAGCCGCGCATTGCACTGGTAAACCCGAACGAACGCAGCCGCAGCCAGCAGGAAATTGCCAATGATCTGCAAAAGAAAATGAGTCGTTTTAACGATGTTCGCGTCTTTGCCATACAGGAGCAAACGATTGCGGTGGGTTCCGGCTCGCGCGGCGGCTTGCCCGTGCAGTTCATTCTGCAAAACCAGGATTTAAACAAACTAAAAACGGTGATTCCCGATTTTTTGGATGCCGCGCGTCAAAATCCGGCATTCGCCAACGTAGATGTAAATTTAAAATTCAACCGCCCCGAATTACAGATTACCGTTGACCGGATTAAAGTACGTGATCTGGGATTGAGCACGGCCGATGTGGTTGCGGCCATGCAAAGCGCTTTTAGCGGCGGCAGGCTGGCATATTTTATCATGAACGGCTACCAATATCAGGTGATTGCGCAGGTAGAAAGAAGCAAACGAAATGCGCCTGCCGACATTAATAATATTTATGTAAAAAACAACAGCGGGCAAGACATACCGTTAATCGCCGTGGTGCATCTTTCCGAGAGCACAAGCCCGGCTACGCTGTACCATTTCAACCGGTATAAAGCAGCTACCATTTCGGCATCGCTGAATGAAGGCTATACCATCGGCGACGGCATCAAAGCTATGCAGGCGATTGCCGATAAACAGCTTGACGCTACTTTTCAAACAACGCTTACCGGTCCTTCGCGCGATTATGCGGAAAGCTCATCAAATATCCTGTTCGCTTTTGGCTTAGCCTTAATTCTTATTTACCTGTTGCTGGCTGCGCAATTCGAGAGTTTTATAGATCCGCTTGCCATTATGCTCACCGTTCCGCTGGCATTGGCCGGCGCATTGCTAAGCTTGTGGATATTCGGGCAAACGCTGAATATTTTTTCGGAAATCGGGATGATTATGCTCATTGGTCTGGTAACGAAAAACGGGATTTTGATTGTTGAATTTGCGAACCAGAAACGCGAACAGGGACTGGATAAATTGGAAGCCGTTACCGAAGCCGCCACGCAGCGGTTACGCCCCATTTTAATGACAAGCCTGGCAACTTCTTTGGGCGCGTTACCCATCGCGTTAAGCCTTGGCGCGGCTTCTACAAGCCGCATCCCGCTTGGCATTGTGGTGGTTGGCGGACTTTTATTTTCCTTACTTCTTACTTTGTTTGTTATACCGGCGGTTTATACTTATTTGTCCGGAAAACATAAAACAAAACAGGTTGAAGCAAAACAGACAAGTGAGCCGGTTATGAGTGAATGATTACAATATCGGAGAATGGCAGTTTTACTAATTGTATTATGACGAGAAGTAGAAAGTATTAAGTAGAAGATAAATCTAAGAAGAGAAATCCTCGTTTTTATATTGAGACAGACCCATTTTTATTTAAAAAAGCGTTCAGCTTACATCGGATAAAAGCGCATCGGATAGCGGTTCGGGAGAAGCCGGATTTCACTTTGCAAAAAATCATTTCTTTTATAAGATATTTTATACGCCGGCTAAATTGCTTTGATGATATTTATAAAATCTTCCCATGTATAAGCTCCGTCAACCGTCCGCCGTTCATAAACCATAAAGTAACGGTAATTGTTACCGGCTTTGCCTGCCCATAAACTGCCAAGTCTTATTTTTTGTTCCGCATCCAAATGGTCGCCTTTTGTTTCCAATACAATGGTTTTACCACTTTTGGTCTGAATGATAAAGTCGGGATAATGGTTAATGAAGCCGTTAATTCTAAAACCTTTTCTTTCCATATTCCGTGTCCAGAATGCAATCGTTGGCATATTTCCGATTTCATTGATAACGCGTTCTTCATACGTGTTTATGCCGGCTTCCTTCTCGTAGAGCGATTTGGTGATGTCTTTGGCAATATTGCCCGGCGCAATGCTTTGCGGAAGCGCAAATGAAGATTTGATAAATACTTTGTCCGTATCCAGAAAGTCTTTGAACTTTTTTTCGGCAAAAGCTTCCGAATGGGCTTTTATTTTCTGTTTTATTTTATCGGTATAAGTGTATTCATTGTTGGCGAAATCTGAAAACTGCTCATCCTTAAAATCTTCCAGTATTCTGCTGATGTACTTTTCAATTTGCTTGTCGGCTATGGGATACATATTGCCGATTATGTCCATGATACGCCTGGTAAAATTTTTTATCCGGCTGTCTTTTCTTGCCGGGTCAAGCATATAAGCCATGATGCCTTCTTTTATTTCTCCGTCGAGCCGCACAAAAGTTGGCGTATGTTCTTTTTTGGTATTGTCTAAATCTACCTTATACAGTTCTGATGTAATGCTGTCAAAGGCAATGTTTGTGTCCGATTTGCTTAATTCAAAACCTTTTAATAAGTCTTCTTTTTCCAAAGGCTCGTCGCTATACTCATCGCCAAAATTGAATTGCGAAGCAGGTATTTTTAAAAAAAACTGGGGAAGCTTTATCTTCTCTGCCTGTTCTTTAAATATTTCTTTTATGCTGTATGTTCTCACAAGCTGTTGTAATTCGTTTGGCAATGCCGTTGTGTTGTTCGCTTCCATCTGAGAAACGGTTTTTGCAAAGGCTTCATTTTGTTTCAGGGCAGATTTTTCAATGACAGAAACACTGTCTGAATCCGGATTTTCCGGGTGATGGGATTGTTGGGTTTCCTGCCAGTTTACAAGGCGACTTGTATCAATATCATCAGCAGCATTCAGGTTTGTACTTTCGGGTATTGGCTTCGAAAACAAATCCCCAGAATCATTGAAGCTAACGACTCCAAATTCAGACTTCTCTTCAGACATTTGCGTGTCTGCCAATTTATAATCTTTCTCACTAAAGCCGGCTTTGTTCAGCCCTTTTACAATATTGTCTAACGTGTCTAAAAACTTAGACGAAGCCGTTAATACATAACTCAGATTCAGCAATGGAAAATTGTGCTTCCTTACATAAGGCTGACGCAAAACTCTGCCAAGAATTTGTTCAACATCAACCGCCGAATTCTTGTCTGCCAGCGAAGCCAGGATGTAGGCAAACGGACAATCCCATCCTTCTTTCAGTGCATTAATGGTAATAATATATCGCACTTCACAATCCTTGCTCATTAAATCAATGCCTTTTATTTCATTGATGGCTGCCGTTTTTATTTTTATCTGCGCTTCCGGAATTTTTAATTCAGCTAATTTTTCTTTCAGTTTCTGAACATTCGATTTTTCTTCTTCTGCATGTAAAAACTCTTTCCCGTTTTTTGGCTGCGCCTGAAACAATACAATCGGCCGAATGTATCTGCCGCCTTTTTTTTCTTCTTCTTTCGCCTGCTGTTCCAATCGCTTTTGCAGTTGCAACGCTGAGTTGATTACTTCCGTTTTGTCCTGATGATTGTAAACAATCACAGGCAGTTTCACCATGTTTTCTTTCTTCAGTTCCAGCGCATCAATAAAGCTGATGATGTTGCTGTTGTTTCTTGGCGTGGCGGTGAGGTCTAAAATAAAACAGGGGTTCAGTTCTTTCAGCATGTCCACGCTTAAATCGCTTTCGGCATTGTGGCTTTCGTCAACCACCACTAAAGGATTCAGATATCTGATAACAGCGCCTAACGTAATATCTGCGTCTTTGCCCAACAGATGTTCAAAAGATTGCAGGTTGCCGTTTTCCTGAAACACTTTTCTGTCTTCTTTATTTTTTGCCCGCAAACTATCGAAGCTGAAGATCATAATGTTTAATTGCTCCTTGATAGTGGTGGCAGTAAATCCGCTGCCCTGCAATAAAGCTGCTTTGTCAAAAACCTCAACGCGGTTGCCGAAATGCGAACTGATTTTTTGCCGGTACGGATGCGAAGGATCTTTGAGGTTTTTGATGGTTTGTTCTAAAATGGTGATGGATGGCACCAGCCAGACAACCGCTTTTGGTTTATCGTAATCAAACGCGTCAAAAATGGTTTTGATGGCATTACAGGCAATGAACGTTTTGCCGCCTGCCGTTGGCACTTTCACACAGATATTTGCCACGCGCGGCACATTGTTTTTATAGGGTTCTATCGCCGTTCCGGCAAACGGAATCAGCGGTGTTGCCGGATGCCTGGTCCAAAAATCATAAAAGGCTTCTTTTACATCTTTGGTTTCCTGAACATGCTCTAAAAACAAAGAAATATCGTTGATAACCTGCTGCTGGTATGGCTTTAATTCCATTGCTTGTCTGAATTAGGATTTATTGAATGTTAGAACTGGCTGAATTTTGAACCGTGTTGTATTTTGGGTTAAATACCAGCTTGTATTGTAAACTGTTGGCACCAAAATTTATTAGCAAACCCCTCTTAAAATTGTAAGCCACAACATAATTTTTGGCTTGTGCCAAATGCACATCTTCTAAATTGATTACTGCTTTTAACTCAACTATTATCTTGTTTTCTACTACAAAATCGGCTCGTCTTGTTCCTACTTCTATTCTTTCGTAATAAATAATCTGGTCAACCTCTCTTCCAAATAATAAACCCGCCCTTTCCATTTCAATAGCAAGGCAGCGTTGATAAATCACTTCCTGAAAGCCATTGCCCAAAGTGTTATGCACCTTCATGGCACACCCGATTACTTTATATGTCAGTTCATCTTTTTCCATTCATTTCATTTTTAAATTCTGTTCATTCTTTCATTTCATTTTTAAATTCTGTTCATTCTTTCATTTTGCAAATTCTGATCAAAATTTTGTAATCTCTCTTGGTATTTTTTTAAAAATGATGCGTTGCTTTGTCATATAGGCTTTGGTAAGCAAACAATTGTCGGCGTATATAACATACTGCTCCGCTTTTGTTTTCAGGCAGCTTAAAAATTCGCGGTCTAATGTGGTTATTCCGTCCTGTTCGTAATAAAAATAGTAAGCCGTGTTATTGTGTTTACTTAAAAAATAATCTGAATCAGAATTTTTTAAAATGTTAGGATTTGCAAAATTCTGTTCATTCTCTAATTCCGAAAATCCTGCTTCAGACAACGGTTGCTTTGTTTCGGTATAGTAAATATAATTCCTGATTTTTTCTATGCCTGCCATTTCATTCAGATTGCCATCTTCCAGAAACAACGGCTGTCCCAGTTCATAAAAATCAAAACTGCCGCCCGTGCCTTCGGTAGCGCCATAGCCTTTCATTACCCGTTTTACTCTTTCGGCGGTGATGGTTTCGGCATAATCTTCCATTTCAATACAAATAAATTTTCTGTTGCCGCCATCTTGTTTGTTAAGATTTAAAACGGCATGAGCAGTAGTGCCGGAACCGGAAAAAGAGTCGAGGATAATGGAGTTTGAGTCAGTTGCAATTTGAAATATTCGATAAAGCAATTTGCTTGGTTTTGGTGTATCAAATGGATTCTCAGGAAACAATTCTTTTAATTCATATCGTGCTATCTTATTATCACCGGCAAAGTCTCGATCCCACCAAGTTTGAGCTGTAATGCCTTGTTTGATTTCGGAAAGAAATTTCTTTTGCATCGGCCGTCCTTTTCCATTTGCTCCAAAAGTTATTCTGTGATCATTCAACAATTCTAAATACCTCTCTTTTTTAACGATCCAGGAACGGCTTTTTGGTGGGTAAAAAATATTTCCAGATGGAGATTCTATTGGGTAATCTGTGTTTGCTGAATAAGTTCTTGCAGATAAATCACTTGCTCTCCATTTACCCCTTTTATCGCTATCAGGATTTTTAAAAGCTGTTAATTGTTGTTCGTCCCTTTGTACCAAGTGAGGTTTCCAATTAGGTTTTGATTTCGTATAGCTTATAATATACTCATGTGTTTCAGATAAATATTTTGCATCGTTTGCAGGACCATATTTTTTTTGCCACGTTATGTTTGCAATAAAATTTCCACCTCCAAAAATTTCATCGCAAATCAATTTCAGATTTGCCTGCTCATTGTCATCAATCGAAATAAAAATGGCGCCGTCGTCAGCTAATAATTTATGCAATAGTTTCAATCGCGGGTACATCATGCAAAGCCATTTGTCGTGCCTTGTAAGGTCTTCGGCTTCTTTGCCAACAACCTGCCCCAGCCATTTTTTTATTTTCGGGTCGTTTACATTGTCGTTATATACCCAGCCTTCATTGCCGGTATTATAAGGCGGGTCTATGTAAATGCACTTTATTTTTCCTTCATATTCGGGCAGCAGGGCTTTCAGGGCTTCCAGGTTGTCACCGTGTATTATTTTATTCCCGCTTTTTGTTTCCCGTTCGGTTTGCGTACCATTTTCAAAACCATACGTATGTTGCAATACCCTAAAAGGCACGTCAATGTGGTGGTTGATGACTTTATCTTTTCCAATCCAGTGTAGTGTCGGCATTAGTGTAGTGTTATCAAAAAAATTTCAGGGCTGTAAAATAAGGAAAAGCAGGGTTTTGCTGGTCAGCCGGTTTGTGCTTGTGTGCCGGAAAAAGCAAGTCTCTTTTTAAAAAACCGGCTTATGAGATGTGATGTTGTGATGGGGTGAATAATGTTTGACAGTTGGTTTTGATAAAACGATTCAGACCGGTTGCATTATTCTACTGGTATTACACAAACAAAAACCTCCGTAACACTTGATGCGGTAACGCATTACGGAGACTTTTGCGGAACATTGTTTATTGCTTTTCGCCGGTTTTTTATTTACGTCGTCTTAGCTAAACACTTCCTTAATTTTATCGAAGAAGTTTTTCTCGCTTTTGCCGGGCTGCGGTTTAAAATTCGGGCTGTCGTTTAATTTTTCCAGCATATTTTTTTCATCCGATGTCAGAATTTGCGGCGTCCACACATTTACATGAATCAACTGGTCGCCCCGCTGATAGCCCTGCACTTCGGGGAAGCCTTTGCCTTTCAGCCGGAATATTTTTCCGCTTTGTGTGCCGGGTGGAACTTTTATTTTCGCGCGTCCGTCTATGGTTGGCACTTCAGCATTGGTTCCGAAAGCCGCTTCGGGAAACGTAATGTGCAGTTCGTAAGCCACATTTAGTCCGTCGCGGTGCAGGTCTTTGTGCGCTTCTTCTTCAATCAAAATCAGCAAATCGCCGGGTGCGCCGCCGCGCTCGCCTGCGTTGCCTTTGCCACTCATGCTTAGCTGCATGCCTTCCTGCACGCCGGCGGGAATGTCTATGCTGATGGTTTCTTCATTATACACGCGGCCTTCGCCTTTGCAGTTGCCGCATTTTGCCGTTACGGTAGAACCTTCGCCGTTGCAGGTAGGGCAGGTGCTTACCGTTTGCATCTGTCCCAGAAATGTATTTGATATTTTCTTTACCTGGCCGCTGCCATGGCAGGTAGGACAGGTTTGTATGCTGCTTTTGTCTTTGGCGCCGGTTCCATTACAAACCGGGCAGGAAACATATTTTTTTACTTTGATGTTTTTGGTAACGCCCTTCGCCATTTCTTCGTAGGTAAGCTTGATTTTTACCCGGAGATTGCTGCCGCGTGCACCTCTGCCCCGACCGGCTCTGCCTCCGCCACCACCACCGCCAAACATACCGCCAAACATGCCTTCGCCGAAAATATCTCCAAACTGGCTGAAGATGTCTTCCATGTTCATGCCGCCGCCGCCAAATCCGCCGCCGCCACCCATGCCGGGCGAAAACGCCTGATGACCAAACCGGTCGTATTTTGCTTTTTTATCCTGATCGCTTAGTATTTCATAAGCTTCGGCGGCTTCTTTAAATTTTTCTTCGGCCGATTTATCGCCGGGATTTCTGTCGGGGTGATATTGCATGGCTACTTTGCGATACGCTTTTTTTATCTCATCGCCCGATGCCGATTTGCCAACACCCAATACTTCGTAATAATCTCGTTTTGCCATAATAAATGAAGCCCCCGGCCCCTAAAGGGGAGTTTTGAGCCATGTAAGTAAATTCAATTTTTAATTCTGTCCTGCCATTATGTGGCGTCGTTAATAATAAACCTTTAATAAACCCCCTTCAGAGGATGGGGGCAGCCTTTTATTTTCCCACCACAACCTTTGCGAAGCGGATGATTTTATCGTTCAGGTAATATCCTTTCTGCACTTCGTCCAATACTTTTCCTACCTGATTTTTTGCGGGTGCCGGTATTTCGGTTATGGCTTCGTGTTTTTCAACATCAAAATCGGTTTGCACGCTGTCCATTGCCTTTAAACCCTTTGCCTGCATTATGTTGCGCAGCTTATTAAACACAAGCTGAACACCTTGCTTTATCTGTTCGGTGTCCTTGCTTGTCTTCATTTGCTTTTCTGCACGGTCGCTGTCGTCCAGTACGTCAAGC
This sequence comes from Ilyomonas sp., assembly GCA_965219515.1. GTDB lineage: Bacteria > Bacteroidota > Bacteroidia > Chitinophagales > Chitinophagaceae > Ilyomonas. The sequence continues at coordinate 1,629,708 of OZ244776.1, read as the reverse complement.
AGCGATACAATGATATCTTTGCCGGCCGTCTGAATCAGCTCAAGTCTTTCTTTGGAAGTGCGGCGTTTGTAGTTTTCAAATTCCGCCATCAGGCGAATGTATTTGTCTTTCTGTTCAGCCAACTGTTCTGTAATCGCTTCCAGTTCGCCTTCATTTTCTACCGGCTCGTTCAAATGCGTGGTTCCGGCTGCATTTTCGTCAGTATTAATATTAAAATCTGCCGCTTCTGCTGTTTCGGCGCCGTTTTGCTCTATATTTTTTTCGTCTGTCATCTTTATTTAATTGGTTATTGCTAAAGGTCAAAATTATTGCCAATGAACCGGAAAGGAAAAATTGGCAGGAAAAAGAAGAACCGAAACAAGGCAGCAAAGCAACCCAATCGTTAGAAAGAAGAATAGTTTGCCATAACAGTTGTATTTTGCTCACTGATATTTTCCATTTATAAAATGCCTGCACAACAACGATACATAGCGCATTTTGATCTTGATTCTTTTTTTGTAAGCGTAGAGGTGCTGAACAATCCTTCGCTGAAAGGAAAGCCGGTTATTGTTGGCGGCAGCCGCGAGCGGGGCGTGGTATCGGCCGCTTCCTACGAAGCCCGGAAATACGGCATTCACAGCGCCATGCCAATGGGTAAGGCAATGCAGCTTTGCCCGCAGGCGATTGTGGTAAAAGGAACATACGGAGAATACAGCCGCTATTCCAAAATGGTAACAGATATTATTGCCGCCCGCGCCCCGTTATATCAAAAAGCATCGGTTGACGAATTTTATATTGATCTTACAGGCATGGATGCTTTTTTTGATGTGTATCAATGGACAATCAGGCTGCGGCAGGAAATTATTGATACCACCCATTTGCCTATTTCTTTCGGACTGGCTTCCAATAAACTGGTAGCCAAAATTGCCACCGACGAAGCCAAACCAAACGGATATTTGTTTATTCAGCCCGGTTTAGAGAAAGATTTCCTGGCAGCCTTACCCGTGAATAAAATTCCGGGCGTAGGCCGGCAAACGCATCTGCAATTGCAAAAAATGGGCATTCAGTACATTCGCGATATTCTGCAGTTTTCGCCCGAAAACCTGGAAGAAAAATTAGGTAAATACGGCGCTGATTTATGGTACAAAGCGCAGGGCATTTATGACGGTGAAGTGCATACAGACCGGGAAGCAAAATCTATTTCTACCGAAAATACCTTTCACGAGTTTACAGATAACCAGGAATTTTTGCTGAGCGAAATTGTTCGCATGACAGAAAAAGTAGCGTTTGAGCTTCGGCAGGACGAAAAGCTGACCGGTTGCATCGCCGTAAAAATCAGGTATAATAATTTTGAAACCATATCGAAACAAACAACCATCAGCAATACCTTTCAGGATGATGCGCTGATACCCGTTGCCAGGCAATTATTTTCTCTTTTATACAATGAGAAACGGCTGGTGCGGTTGATTGGCGTGCGGCTCAGCGATTTGTCTTCTCAGGCGATGCAGGGAAATTTATTCGATGATGCCGATAAGAAACACAGCTTGTACAAAGCCATAGATTCGGTAAAAAGCAAATACGGAAATCCGCTGCTGCAAAAAGGGCGTTCGCTAAAACGGAAATTTCCGTAAAACCGGTTTATGATTTTCTTTTTTGAAGCTTCATGGTAATAAATTGCGTCCAGTTGTCGCCGTTTTTAGAAAATTCTCCCGTTTCAAAAAACTCCCCGTTGCTGAAGCTGGCGCGATAGCGTGTTTTACCGCCATTTTCATCGGTCGTATATTCAAACGAATTGTCGCCCACTTTAAAATCGTGCTGATCGTACGCATTGCCGCTGTTGCGCCAGGTTGTCCATTTGTATTTTTTATTTTTTAAATCGTATGAAATCACAGAAAAAGCGGTGTAGGCAAGCGATTGGCGATTCGTGTTTGTGTCTTTATCCGTTGCCCAAACGTTTATCAGTAAAATGGTTCCGTCCAAAGCAGGCTGTACCGTTTCCCTGATGTTAGTAAGATTTTGCTGGTTGTCGGCATTCACAAGACTTGTTCCCGACCAACTGCCCGTCATCCAGTGCAGTTTTTCAATGGCTTCTATCTGTTCCGCATTGCCTTTTTGCGCCATCACGTGAAACAGAAAAACGAAGTTGATTACTATGACAAAAAATAATTTCATACGCTTTTGTTATTGGCAGTAAAATGCAGAATGAGAAATTAAACATTAAAAATTTATGTTATTCAGACAGAACGGTTCATCTTTCTATTTCCTCACCGAAGAAGATTACATTTTTTAAATGCCATTGCTTTCTGCTTTACCGCAATTATTTACAAATAAAATGCTACAAAAAAACAGCTTTTACAATTGCTGACATTACCGCATTACTTTTATGCAATGAATCGCATTGACAGAATACAGGAAATGCTGGCAGCATCGCCAAAAGATAATTTTCTGCAACACGCGCTTGCGCTGGAATGGATAAAAGAAGGCAGAGATGAGGAAGCGAAGCGATTGTTTTTATCCATATTAACCGAATCGCCGGATTATATCGGCTCGTATTATCACCTGGCGAAATTATTTGAGCGAAATGAAGAAACGGATGCCGCTATCGAATGGTATGAAAAAGGAATGAAAGCGGCTAAGGCAGCCAATGAAACTCATACTTATAACGAGCTGCAAAGCGCTTACGAAGAGCTTACTTACTAAGTTAAATTTTCTTCTTTCTGTAACGATTGAACAGCCTGGAAAACCTCTGCCGGTGCAGGATAATCCCTATTTTTCTGCATCTTGTTTTCACTTACAAAATGCACAACCTGGTTTTTACTACGCAGCTCTTTTTTTACAGAAAAATACAGAACGCGCGAAGGCGTTTGCCAGGGCGTATGCTGCGGATTGGTAAGCGCATATAACACAACAACCGGCTTGCCCAAAGCGGCTGCAATATGAACGGTTCCCGTGTTTACCGAAACTACTATCTGAGATAAATGAATCACCGCAATTAATTCTTCAACCGAAAACAAACCCGCTGTTGAAAAGCAGTTTTTATTAGCGGCGCGTTGTATGTTATCTGCGAGCGTTTTTTCTGATGCCGCGCCGGTAATCACAATTTGCCGTATGCCGTTTTGCAAACAGATATGTGCGGTTTCTATCCATAAACGGGTTGGATAACTGCGTTTTTCTTCACTTACACCGGGATGAAAAATAAGGAACGGTTCATTTGTCCGCACACCAAGCGTTTGCAGCTTTTGCGAAGCAATTTTTTTGGCTGCATCGCTAAAAAAAACGGATAATTTTTTTGAGGAAGCGAACGCATTTATGGAAGCTGCGAGGCGCAGATCTCTTTCTGCCTGATGCTGAATAAAAGTATAAGGCTCTTCGTCCGGTAACCAATGCGTAAGAAGCTGATACGGATTTTCGCGGCAGTAAGCTGCTCTCACCGGTATGCCGCACAAAAAAGCCAGCATGGCAGCCGGCAAAGGATTCTGACTGTAAACGGTGAAAATAACGGCCGCATCAAATGCGCGCGTCGTAAGCTTTTGAATGAGATGTACAAAAGAAATTTCATCAATGGGATGATTTGTCTTTATCCAGGGAACATCGGCAACAATTGTGTCGTCAATTTCTTTAATAAAAGGAGCAATGAGGTTGCCCATGGCAGACGTAAGAAGCGTTACTTTACAATCGAAAGTTTCTTTTATAGCGCGGATGGCAGGTGTTGACATGAGCAAATCGCCCATATTATCGGCGCGGATGCACAGCACGTTCCGTAAAGAAATTGGGTTTGCCTCTGTCATGTATGTTCCAAAATCAGGTTCGCTGCTTCCAGCAGGTTATACGCCATAAAATCGGGTTCGCGTTTTTCGTTTCGTATCCATTCCGTTTCATTGCCGTTATCAATTAAAACCGTTCGACAGCCTGCCGCTTTACCGGCTTCCACATCATTCAGGATATCGCCAATCATCCACGATTTCGAAAGATTGGCAGAAAAATCTTTGGCTGCTTTCAAAATCAATCCCGGTAATGGTTTGCGGCAATCGCAGGTAATGCTGTATTCTGTTACGCTTCCTTTTTCGTGGTGCGGGCAATAATAAAATCCGTCAATCAGAATATCGTTTTTGGCTAATAAATCCGAAATTTTTTTACTTACCGGCTCAAGATCTTTCTCCGTAAAATAACCGCGCGCCACACCGCTTTGGTTGGATATAACGATCAGCAGATAGTTTTCATTTTTTAGTAGGCGAAGCGCCGGAATTGCCGTCTCGCTTAGCGTAATCAAATCCGGATTTACATTGTAGGGAATATCAGGAATCAGCGTGCCGTCTTTATCTAAAAATATGGCTTTCTTCATTCGGTTTTAATCAGTGGCAAAAGTAGCAAACAACGGCTCGTGAACCATCGGCGTTGTATTTCGCAGGCCAAAATAATCGCCGTTTATAAGGTGTTGCAACAAAGGTTTGCCGGGTTGTTTTTTTGCAAGCATTGTTTTATACAGATGATCGCAATGCGTGGCAACCTGCTGCCAGGTAAACAGTTTGTTGACGCGAAGGATGCAGTTTCGTCCCATTTCTGCCAATGTTTGCCGGCAGCTAAGCGCCTTTTCAATTTTTTCTGCCAGCGCCTGCGGATTATCGGGTGGCACCAAAAAGCCGGTTTTGCCATCGGCAACGCTGAATTTAATGCCACCAACATTGGCGCCGATAACGGGTGTTCCGCAAGCCATGGCTTCAAGAGGCGTGATGCCAAACGGTTCATACCACGGCGTTGTGATAAACAAATCTGCGGCGGAGTAATAGTATTTTAAAACGTCTCTGCTTTTTCTGCCGGCAAAGGTTACCTGAGTATGAACGCCTGCCTGTTTCGCCGTTTCAGTCAGTCGCACAATTTCGGGAGTTTGTTTATAATCGGGCGCATCCGTTTCGCCGCCAACAATAATGACACGAACAGGCTGGCGCGATTGCTTCATTTTACCAATGGCTTTTATTACATTGTCAACGCCTTTGCGCGGAACCATTCTGCCAAGCTGCAACAAAATGATTTCGTTTTGCGGAAGTTGCAGGATGCTGCGCGCTACGCTTTTTTCTACCGGATAAAATTCTTTACTGCTAAAGCCGCAGGGAATAATGGTAATTTTATTTGCATCAGCACCGTAATGATGTATTAAATCCTGCTCATCCTGCGGGCATTCGGCAATCAGCGCGTCGGCATCCTGCACTATTTCTTTTTCAATGCTAATGCGGCTTGCCGGAAATTTGTCCATTTCTTTCTGATGAATCTGCCTTACCAGACCCAGTGCATGAAACGTAACGGCATACGGAATCTGAAACTTCTTTTTCAGGTTTGATGCTACCAGAGCCGACATAAAAAAATTGGCATGAATCAGTTGATAACAAATGTTTTCTGTCACAATAAACCGCGCCATGTTTTCGGTAAATTCGTCCATACAGGCAAGCAAATCTTCTTTTGCAATTACCCGTTCCGGTCCCGCTTTAACATGAATTACGCGAATGCCGGGCAGCCAGTTTATTACTTCGTTACTGCTGCTTTCTTTACGGGTAAAAATATCTATCTCATAACCAAGCTTAGCCAGATGTTTGGGTAATTCGGCTACATATACATTTTGCCCGCCGCTGTCAACACCGCCTAACGTAGCAAGAGGCGAAGCATGTTCACTTATAAATGCTATTTTCTGTTTCATAGGTTAGCGTATTGTTTTGGATGGCAAGCTCAAAAAGCTGTTTCCATTCGGTAATAAACCGTTGTATATTGAATCGTTCGGCAATCGTTTTTCTGGCTTCCATGCCCATGCTGCGAGCCAGGTTTTGATTGTGCAATAACAGGTTCATTTTTTCTATCAGATAGTCAATATCCGTATGAATAAAGCCATTAACGCCATCCTTAATTACGGTAACATATTCCGTAGCGGCAAGCGCAACAACAGGCAGCCCGGCACCCATGGCTTCCAATACGGCCAATCCCAAACTTGTCCATCGTATGGGGTTAAAGCAAAAGCGGTACTGAGCGATGAAGTCAGGCATTTGCGGATGCATCACTTCACCAAGCCCGCCATATTCTTCGGTGCCCATGCCAATGAGATCGAGGGGAACAGAACGACTTACTTTTTCAAAAATATCGGCGCCTAATTTTCGTCCGCGCTGATGCAAATGATTTACGATGACAATTCCTTTTTTTACGTTACCGTAATACGTATGCAAAGGCAGTATAACACCATGATCTATCACCCTGATGATACCGCTTTCATTGTTGTTCCACATCAGTTTGTTGAAGTTGGTAACATGCACCATCAGCACATCAGGATCGTTCATGGCGTGCTTTGTTTCGGCGGGCTGTTTGTCGGGCGCATTGTGTTCTACAAACACGCGCGGCAGCCTGCGTTGCTGTTCAGATAAAATATCATACTGATCAACCAGAAAATTTTTATTCGTTTGAAAAAGGATGCAATCGAAGACCGTGTTTTTTACATCTTCTGCTTTTATTTCAATCACATTACTGCCAAAAGGAAAGGTTTCTCCCTTGCCATAATAGCCTTCGTTTTTTGCATCGTTTACCGGAATAAAAATATCATAATTGCCCTGAGACAAATAGTATAAATATGTGCCATGGATGTGCCAGGTAAAGATGCTGAGCCGGCTTTTTTTCATAGGTAATTATTGCTTTCGCAATGCGCATGAAGGATATTGAAAATGGTGCCAGAACAGTAAATGTAACCGTTTCAGGCACTTATCATTTTACAGGTAAAATTGTGTAGAATCGCTTCTACATGAACATCAAAATAAAAAGATATAACATAAATCAATCTTCATAATGAACATCGTGTTTATCTAAATGTTTACCAACGGCAAACACAAGACAAAGAAGTTGCACATGTCTTTTTTTATAAAAGACGGCATCTGTGGATTGCTATTTGTAAACAGAGATTTTTTGATATAAAAAGTTACCGGAACACTTCAGAACGATATAAGGCTGGAATATCAGTATCTGTCTTTTTTATTTCTGCAAAAACGCCTTCTAAAAAATTATCATCATGTACACAATTGGTATCAATGCTGTTTTTCACGACAGCGCCGCCTGCCTTATAAAAGACGGAATGCTGCTGGCGGCGGCGGAAGAAGAGCGTTTTACGCATATCAAGCACGGCAAGCGCCCTGTGCCTTTTTCTGCCTGGGAGCTTCCTTACCACGCCATAGATTATTGCCTTAGCGTAGCTGGCATTCATTTATCTGATGCAGATCATTTCGCTTATTCATTCGATCCCGCGTTGATTAACAAAAACGAAGGCACCGCCGTTTATGGCGAATGGGATAATTTGTTTGCTTCTTATATCAATCAAGCGCCTTTTATGCTCGCTGACGGTTATCCGCACCATCTGCAAAAAAGATTTGACGGTGCAACGGCGCAACCGGAAAAATGGCATTTTATAAACCATCATCTGGCTCATGCCGCCAGTGCTTTTTTATGTTCGCCTTACTCGTCTGCCGCCGTTATGACAATTGACGGCAGGGGCGAAGAAGTAAGCACGTCTTATTATGCCGGTAAAAACAATGAGCTTAACAAAATAGGAGAGGTAATGATTCCGCATTCACTGGGTTTGCTGTACGAAGCCGTTACCACGTATCTCGGCTTTCTCCATTCTTCGGACGAATATAAAGTGATGGCGCTGGCTTCTTACGGCAAGCCTGTTTATCTGGATGAATTTCGCTCGATGATTCATATAAAAAACGATGGCGTTTATACCATAGAGGAATACCGTCTGAAAGAACGTTTTGGGCCTAAGCGAATGCGTAATGAAGCGTTTGGCGAAAAGCATTTTAATATAGCGCATTCATTGCAAAAAGTGCTGGAAGAGTCGGTGTTGCAGCTATCAGCGTGGCTGCACAAATTTACCGGCGAAGAAAACCTCTGTCTTGCCGGCGGCGTAGCGTTGAATTGCGTTGCCAATGCCGTCATCAGAAATAAATCGGGATTTACAAACATCTGGGTTCAGCCTGCTTCCGGCGATGATGGCAGCGCATTGGGCGCGGCATTGTGGGTTGATAAAGAAGAAAGAAAAAGCAATGAAAAAACATTCGTGATGAATGATTGTTACTGGGGTCCGGAATACAGGGATGACGAAATAGAGAAATTTTTAAAATGGACAAAAGTGCCTTACCGCAAAATGGATGACGTGGCAAAAGAAACCGCCGGATTGTTAGCGCAGGATAAAATTATCGGATGGCATCAGGGCAGAATGGAGTTTGGTCCGCGCGCTTTGGGAAGCCGGTCTATTCTGGCTTCGCCGATCAGCCGAAATATGCAATCCCGGCTAAACGAAATTAAAGACAGGGAAGATTTTCGGCCGGTTGCGCCGGTGGTGCTTGAGGAAGATGCGCCGGACTGGTTTGAAGGCGCGCATTACTCACCGTTTATGCTATTTGTTTATGATGTAAAACCCGAAAAAAAAGAAGCAATACCCGCCGTTAGTCATGTTGACGGAACCGCGCGGATACAAACCATCAATAAAGAACAGCATCCGTTATATCACGAACTGCTTTGCGAGTTTAAAAAACTAACCGGCGTTCCGGTTCTGGTAAATACATCTTTTAATACAAGAGGCGAACCCATTGTTTGTACACCGCGCGATGCGATAGAGTGTTTCTGGACGTCTCCTTTTGATGCATTGATTATCGGTTCTTTTTTATTGGAAAAACAGCCAATCAACCGAAACTTCGCGCCTGACAGCGATGATGAAATGGCGGATGATAAAAGCTATCACGCACAAACAACTTTACTTTCACAATGATTGAAACTGATTGTGTCATATGAAAGCAGATGTTTCCGTAGTGATACCAACTTACAAACGTGCTGATTTGTTACAACAATGCCTTCTTGCCTTACAAAACCAGCAGTTCGACGGTTTGTATGAAGTAATTGTTGTGTCTGATGGCAAAGACAATGCAACGGCTGAATTACTGACCCATATTACAAGTAATAAAAACGCGTCTTTTGTTTATTCATCACTGAATGAAAAAAGCGGACCGGCAGCCGCACGTAATTTGGGATGGCGGATGGCATCAGGCGGGTTGATTGTTTTTACGGATGATGATACGCAACCTTCTCCGAAATGGCTTCAAAGCTACTGGAATATGTATAAAAAAAACGGGATTGAAGACGTGGCTTTCTCGGGTAAACTTATTGTTCCGTTATCAAAAAAGCCTACCGATTACGAACGTAATACATCAGGTTTGGAAACGGCGGATTTTGTTACCGCCAACTGCGCCTGCACCAAAGATGCTTTACAAAAAGTGAATGGCTTTGATGAAAATTTTGCCATGGCATGGCGCGAAGACAGTGATCTGCTGTTTAAGCTGTTGCGGGCAGGCATACAGGTTATAAAAGCGCCGGATGCCTGGGTGTTGCACCCGGTGCGAAAAGCAGGCTGGGGCGTAAGTTTAAAAGAACAGAAGAAAACATTGTTTAATGCTCTGTTGTATAAAAAACATCCGCAATTGTTTCGCAGCAAAATCATGGCTTCGCCGTTGTGGAATTACTATGGAATCATCGTTTCTTTTTTCCTCAGCCTGTGTTTATTCATAGCAGGTTTTTACACAATTGCATCTGTAAGTGCAGTATTCGCTCTTACACTGATTACCGTTTTTTCGATTAAGCGATTGCGCAACACTTCGCATTCGTTTTCTCATGTTTGCGAGATGATTGTTACTTCTTTGCTCATACCATTTTTATCTGTCTTCTGGACGTTGTACGGCGCCATTAAATTCAGAGTATTTTTCTTATGAAACTGCCTTGTCAATCTATAAAAAAAATTGCAGTTTTCCGGGCGTTGCAGTTGGGCGATATGCTGAATGTCATACCTGCCATCCGCTCTTTGCGAATGGCTTATCCTAAAGCGGAAATCGCCCTGGTAGGATTGCCCTGGGCGGCTTCTTTTACGGAGCGGTTTCATTGCTACTTTGATCGCTTCATTCATTTTCCGGGATTTCCGGGTTTGCCCGAACAGCCTTTTACTGAAGCTTTGTATGAATTGTTTTTACAACAAATGATTGCTGAACAATTTGACTTTGTACTGCAAATGCAGGGCAACGGAACGATTGTAAATGATATGATTTTGAAATGGAGAGCAAAGCATACTGCCGGCTTTCATAACAGACAAAGCCTGGTTGATTCTAACTTGTTTTTGGAGTATCCGGATTATGGTTCGGAAATTTATCGTCATTTGTTGCTGATGCAGCATCTTGGTATTCCGCTTCGGGACGATGATCTTGAATTTCCGGTAACCGGAAAAGATGAAGAAGAATGGCAAGATCTTAAGCAACAGCTTTCTCTAAAAAATTATGTTTGCGTGCATCCCGGTTCGCGCGGCGAATGGCGGCAATGGCCGCCAAAATATTTTGCCAGGCTGGCAGATGTTTGCGTTGAAAAAGGTTTAATCGTTGTGGTAACCGGCGTGCCGCAGGAAGCTGATGTTACAAAAAAAGTAATGAAGGAAATGACCTGCGATGCCATTGATGCAACCGGTAAAACAAGTCTGGGATCGCTTGCTTTGCTCATAAAACATGCCCGTTGTCTTATTGCAAATTGTACCGGCGTTTCGCATATTGCTTCGGCAACCAAAACGCCAAGTGTCATTATCAGCATGGACGGCGAGCCGCAACGATGGTCGCCGCTTGATTCCAAACTTCACAGCGTAACAGACTGGACGAAAGAACCCGATTTTTCAATTCCGCATGGGCATTTGCTTTCGCTGTTAGCTTAATTTTTTTTCATCAATTAAATCAATCAATCTGATTATCGTTTTTTATTCTGATGTTTTGGGTTGTATTGGAAAATAATCTACACCGTATTTTAGCTATTTATCATTTTGTAAATACCAATACATCCATAACCGGTTTCATCGGCAAATTTGCCGGGAACAACAATGTAAAATAATGGCAATCAAAATTTTACTTTTGTATTCTTACGTTGGCTTAGTAATTGATGCTTTTTTAAAAAAGCACTACCATGTTACTTACAAGTCTGCAGACAGAAAATTTTTTTAATGGTTTTAGTTACGGCACCAACCCCAATTATGCTCCTACCATTACAGCTTACGATGAAGATGAGGATGATGTGGACGAAGACGATGATCTGGAAGATATGGATGATGAAATAGATGATGATGAAATGATAGAGGCTGACGATGATGATGTAGAAGTGGATGATGTAGAAGTGGATGACACTAAGGCGGAAGAGGCAGATGATGCCGACTTTGAAGACGACGATGCAGTTACCGAAGATTTAGATGATCTTGATGAAGACGAGGACGAAGATGACGAAGACGATGATTTGATTTAGCAGTTTGTAAGATTTTGTATATATAAAGCCGGCAGCAATCGCCGGCTTTTTTGTGCCGTTTTTTTTACCTGATAAGCACCGTTGTTCCGTGCAGGGAAACAAATTGTTTTGTATCCCGGTTGGTGTATTGCAGCGTCCACACATACGTTCCGCTTAGCTGAATTTGCCCGTTAAAACGCCCATTCCATTTTTTTGTCCGGTCTTTGGTTTGAAAAACAACCTGGCCAAGCCGGTTGTAAACGGTAAACACAAGCTGATCGGCTTTATAGGCATTGAGCGGATACAAATAATCGTTAACCCCGTCGCCGTTTGGCGTAAAAGCAGAAGGCACGGCGATGAAGCAGGTATAAACTACTTTAAGTTGTTTGGAGAGTGTATCGGTGCAATGCAAATTGTTTTCTACAATCAGTTGCACAGGATATTGTTTTTCGGTGGCAGCCTGCAGAAACGTTTGCGGCTGCGGATTTTTATCATACGAAACGCTGCCGTTTCCAAAATCCCAGCGATACGAAACTATATTGCCAATGCTTGTATCTGTAACCGGAACGGGGTCATTCGGACAAGCCAGATCCGTCATAACAAAGTTCGCCTTCAGTTCATTATCAAGATTCATAACAATGGATGAGGTATCGCTGCAAAAACCGTTGTTTACAACAAGCGATATTGTTTTTGCGCCATACGAATTGTAGATAAGCCGGTTGTTTTGTTTTGTGCGGGTAACGTTATCGGGAAACGTCCATTGCCAGCTATTTACGTTGTGGCTTCCATCATGAGAAACAGTGATGGTGTCTTCTTTACAACCATATAAAAGTTTTGCATCAAACAGTGCTGAAACGGTATCATCAACTGAAAAGGTAACGCTTTGCAAAGCCGGTGTTATTTCGCCGCATTCATCTACAATCGTATTGCCATCAAGGCCGTTTTTTGTTGCAATGGTATAAGTGCCTTGCTGTGTTATAGGCTGAGTGAAATGAAGAAAAACGGAAGAACTAACACCGTTTTCACAATTGCCGTAAGCCGCATCAATAACAACCGGTTGGCTGCCGGTAACAGAAAAATCGCTGCCGTATTCTGATAATGAGCTGCAGCGGATGGGTTTATTAAACACCAATTCTATCGTTTGGGGTGCGCAGCTTACCGGCGCAATGCTATCGAAAGGCGTTGGTTGTTTTGGCAAAATAGAAATGGAAAGCACAGCGCCTTCGTCCAAAGCATTGTTGCAGTTGTCGAGGAGCGTGTTTCCGTCGCTGCCCGCTTTTACAGAAATTGAATAATCGCCCGGTGGCAATGCCTTGCTTAAGGTAAGGGTAAGCAACTCCATATCGAACCCGGTGGCGCAGTTTGCGGCGGCGGCTGAAGTGATGGCAATACCAGGCGCATCAATGGAAAAATCGCTGCCATTGGATGCCAGTGAAGCGCACTTCATTTTTTTATTCAATCGTAAAATAATTTCATTTCCCTCGCAATTCGAGCTTATGTTTTGCAAGGCCGGTATGCTTGGGTCGGTAATGCTTGCCGTGCCGCCCGAAAATGAAAGTGTGTAGCCGCTTTGTGTTGGCGTAAAATGGCTGACAAGCAGCAGATAAACATGATCTTTTATAAGAAGGGGCATCTGGGCGAACGTGTTTCTGCCTGCCGAAGGGTCTGACCCGCATTCAATTTGTTTCGATCCCCGGACGCTTGTACCGGTAAGTCCGTAAGTGCCTGCCCAGTTGCCGGTAATTACAAGCGAAACATTGGTAAATACATCATCGGGATTATGGCCGGTTATATCGTATAACTGCCAGTCGTAATCATCGCCCAGATCGTTAGGTGTAATGGTAAAACCAAGCGTGCCGGATTCAAAGCAGGTAAACCGGTACCAGAAAGGATCATAATCCATATAGCCGTTATCGTCGCAGCCGGGCACTTCTATTGTATGCGTGCTGCACAGCGGAACGGTTTCCTGTTTAAAATCGGAAGTGCCGCAAACCGGAAATGCCGTTGCCGGCGTTTGACCCGCTGTAGTGCAATTTTGTCCGTATATAAGCATACGGCTTATCAAAAAAACAAGGGCAGTTAGTATTGTCTGTCTGGCATACATATTCTGAAAGAGATATAAAAATAGCTGAATGTTGCAGGAGAATTTTTTTTGCTTTTAATTTTTACAAAATCATTGTCAGTTTACTTATCAGTTATTGAAATGGCAGAGGGATTTTATAAATAAGTGTTGATCTTACAATATACCCGTCTGAATGATGTGGGTTTTGACTTAAACAGATTATTTCCCTATACCTTTGTTTTTTGATCAATAACACATTTGTGAGCAAGCATATCAGCAAAGTTACTGTAGGCGGTTTAGTTGTGGCATTGGGAATTATCTACGGCGATATCGGAACTTCACCTCTTTATGTTCTAAATGCAATCATTAACGGGCGGGTTATTGATGAGCTTTTGATTCTCGGTTCTTTGTCCTGTATCTTCTGGACGCTTACCTTACAAACAACCATTAAATACGTTACGCTTACCTTAAAAGCAGATAACAAAGGGGAAGGTGGTATTTTTAGTTTATATGCCCTGGTGCGGCGGCAAAAAAGATGGCTGGTATTGCCTGCCATGATTGGCGGTGCGGCTTTGCTGGCGGATGGCATGATAACGCCGCCCATTTCGGTAACATCGGCTATCGAAGGCTTAAAAATTATTCCCCGCTTCGAAAATATTTCGCAAAGCACCATAGTTATCATCGTGCTGAGTATTCTGGTTGCCTTATTTTTTTTACAGCAGTTCGGCACCTCTTCTATCGGCAAGCTTTTCGGACCCATCATGCTCATCTGGTTCATTATGTTAGCCGTGCTGGGATTGCTTCATCTGAGCGACGACTGGAGCATTTTCAGAGCATTCTCCCCGCATTACGCCATCGAATTATTAACTCAGTATCCCAAAGGTTTCTGGCTGCTTGGCGCCGTTTTTTTATGTACCACGGGTGCCGAAGCATTGTACTCCGACCTCGGTCATGTTGGCAGAGATAACATACGCATAAGCTGGATATTTGTAAAAATCTGCCTGATATTAAATTACTTCGGGCAGGGCGCCTGGCTGCTTACGCAGGCTGGTAAATTATATGCCACCAAAGATGTCATAGATCAGTATCCGAATGCCATTGAGCTGAAAAGCGTTTTTTATTCTATCATGCCCGAAAGCTTTTTATATGTAGGTATAGGCATTGCTACGGCGGCCGCCATTATTGCCAGCCAGGCATTAATCAGCGGCTCGTTTACGCTGGTAAGCGAAGCGTTGCGGCTGAATTTATGGCCTAAAATGAAGCTGGTTTATCCATCGGAAGAAAAGGGCCAGTTGTTTATTCCCGGTATCAATACGCTTTTGTTTGTAGGCTGCTCAGCAATCACGCTTTATTTTCAGACTGCCACGCGCATGGAAGCAGCGTACGGTTTGGCTATCACCCTGTGCATGATCAGTACATCTATTTTATTTGCCAATTATCTCATTGGAAAGCGCGCTGCCAAAGGCTGGATTTATTTGTACCTCATTGTTTATTTAACCATCGAAATTTCTTTCTTAATTGCCAATTTAGAAAAGTTTCCGCACGGCGGCTTTGTAACGCTCATTGTAGGCGGCGGCATTTTTACGGTGATGTATGTGTGGTTCAGAAGCCGGCGCATCAGAAACCGATACATTGAATTTGTGCGGCTGGAGCATTATATTCCCATGATACAGGAACTTAGCAACGATAAAACGGTTCCCAAATATGCTACACATCTGGTATATCTGACAAGTGCCGACAGCCCACGAGAAATTGAACACAAAATCATTTATTCCATTCTGAACCGCAAACCAAAACGCGCTGATATCTATTGGTTTATTCATGTTGATATTTTAGATGATCCTTATACCTGCGAATTTTCGGTTGATCATATTATTCCCAACGATATTATCCGCATTGAATTTCGGTTGGGTTTTCGTGTAGAACAGAAGCTGAGCCTGATGTTCAGAAAAGTAGTGGAAGACCTTGTAAAGAATAAGGAAGTGAATATTTACAGCCGTTACGAAAGTCTGGAACGAAACAATATTGTCGGCGATTTTGAATTTATTGTGATGGAAAAATTTTTATCGAACGATAACGAGCTGCCTTTTTTTGAAAAGCTGATTATGCGGCTGCATTTCTGGATTAAAGAAATCAGTCTGAGTGAAGAACGCGGGTTTGGTCTTGACCCGAGTTATGTAAAAGTTGAAAAATTTCCCTTGATTGTTTCACCGGTGTCGGGTGTGCCGCTGAAAAGAGTATTTACCGACCCGGAAGAAGTATAATTGATTCTATTGGGTAATGTTAAGTATCATTAAATTCATCTCTGTGATTCTCAACTTTTAATGGTACATCGTCAGCCCCGGCGCAACCAAGGAAAGGGAGAAACGGAATAAAATCAAGAATGTGGAAAAGGATTTCAAGTGATTTATGCCATAGTCTTTTGGCAGCCTTTGCAGTTGTCTGAAAAATGGCAGCCTGCTCAACTTTGCGCCCTTTCTATCTGTTTGTTTTTATAAAATGGAGAATTAAAAGAGTGCGTCTGAATTACTTTATGGTGTATTAGGTCTGATATATTTTTGGAAATTTGATTACCTGAATTATTGTATCAGATGATTTTGAAAAACTCTACATTAAATTCTATTGAAGTATTTGCAAAAGAAACTTCTGTTGTAACTAATTACTGTTATGGAGTAATTGCAGATGAAGATTATCATTTTATAATTGGATTAGCTTTGGCAGTATGAAAAGAGCTTAGTTGTGCTTTAGTCCATTCTAAGCTGCTATGCTGGTTAGCCATCTTCTTGTTTTCTCATTCCTGTCGCAATATTAATGTGACTGTTTTATTTTACAACCCGTACTACCATCGTTCAAGTACCTGCGATATAACTATTAACTATTCTGCTGGCTGTATTTCATTATATTTACCCGTGTCTCGGGCAATTGTTATTCTATTTTACATTTATTATTCAATGGTTTCTTTTTTTAAAGAAAAGAAACCCGTCACGTATTTCACTCAAATTCTTTATACGCGTTATTGTAATAAATTTTATCTTTATAGGCAGTCAGCTTTGCTAACATCTTCTTATAAAGCTGTTATCTCTGCCCATTGTCGCGCATTACTTATACATTCCTTCTTCATTCTTTCGAATAGGTTACGCTATTTATAAAATCGTATTTACAAAAAGTAATAAATGACAACCTGAATAGCTATATGCATAAGAAATCAAATTATGAAAACATCTGTTAGCCAATCAAAGATTTTATTTCTCAGCACATTCCCGCCTAAAAAATGCGGCATTGCCAGCTTTACGCAGGATTTAATCAATGCCATCAAACCCGAAGTAACAAAAGAGATTGAGATTGAGGTTTGTGCATTGGACAAAAATAAAAATGCGGGACTTTATAAATATCCGGTCAGCACGGTGATGGATGGATGCCAGTCTGGAATATGCACAGAAACAGCAATCGTCATAAATAAAAATCCCGATGTAAAACTCGTATGTATCGAACACGAATTTGGTTTGTACGGCGGCGAGTTCGGCGAGTATTTGCTTGGCTTTTTATCCATGCTCGAAAAGCCTTTTATCATTCGTTTTCATACCGTGCTGCCGCACCCGGCATCCAAAATGTTAAGCATCGTTCAGGCAATTTCACTACTCGCCGAAAAGGTAATTGTAATGACAAAAAACTCTGCCCGCATTATAAAAAATGATTACGGTGTAAGCGCAGATAAAATTGTTATCATTCTGCATGGCACACACGCCAGCAGCCCGATAGACGCTGCTGTTTTAAAAATAAAATACAACCTCCGCAATAAGCAGGTGCTCACTACATTCGGCTTGCTAAGCCCGAACAAAGGCATTGAAAAAGGCATCCTGGCAATGAAAGAAATCAGTCTCGCTTTTCCCGATGCCATGTATGTTGTTTTGGGTCAAACGCATCCTAATTTATTAGAACAGGAAGGCGAAAAATACCGCGATTATTTACAGCAGTTAATAGAAGAGAATGGCTTGCAGGAAAACGTAAGGCTGATAAACGAATATGTGCCTACCAAAAAGCTGATGGAATATTTAGCGCTGACAGATATTTATCTGTTTACATCGAAAGATCCGGAGCAGGCTGTAAGCGGCACGTTCCTGTATGCCATGAGCGCCGGCTGCCCCATCATTTCCAATTCATTTGTGCTGGCGAAAGAAATGCTGGACGAACAAACGGGCGTTATTCTTACCGGCAATAAAGAAAGCGAGCTGGCAGAACACGCCATCCGCATTTTACAGAATCCGCAACTGGAAAAAGAAATGAGGAAGAATGCGCTGCTGAAAACGAGGAACACAACCTGGAAAAAAATAGGTCAGAGTCATGCTGATTTATTCAGCGATATTTTAGGAACCACGGCACTCACACCAGAATTACCTGCTGTGTACATCAATTAATAACAACATAAATTATGGAAACAGCTATGGCAAAACGCCCGGCGAAAAAAAAGGCATTTGCGTTTACAGATTTGCCCGGGGTCAACTTATTTCATGTCAGGAATTTAACCGATGATACCGGCATGATACAACATGCCATTTTCAATATACCCAACCGCAAAGAAGGCTATTGCATAGATGACAATGCGCGTGCTTTATTGCTGTCGGTACTGGCTCATAAAAATAAAGTTGAGACCGCGGAAATGCCGCCGCTGCCGGTTTATCTGAGCTTTATTCACTACATGCAAACCGCCAATGGTGAGTTTAAAAATTTCATGAGCTATAGCAAAGAAGCTACCGAAGAGCGCGGCTCGGAAGACTCGTTTGGCAGAACGCTGATGGCGCTTGGCTTTCTGATGAATGAAGGACCGTCGTACCTGCTTAGCAAAACGGCGGCAGGCATTTTTACCAAAGCATACCCTCATATTGATAACCTGGTTTCGATACGCGGCATTGCCAATTCTATTATCGGGCTTTGCCAGTTTGTGAAATACAATTACCCCGATGATATTAAACGCGAACTGGTAATAAAACTTACCAACAAAATGATGGCCTTGTATGAAGAATACAAAGGCGACAACTGGCATTGGTTTGAACCCATTCTGGCTTATGATAACGCCATATTGCCGCTTGCGTTATTAAACGCTTACGAGATTACAAGCGATGAATCGTACCTCGCTGTTGCCTTTGAAGCGATGACGTTTTTAGAATCAAAAGTCTTTCACGATGATATGTTAAGCCCCATCGGTAACAGAGGCTGGTGCATAAAAGGAAAGAAGACGTGGGCAAAGTTTGACCAGCAGGGAATAGATGCCATGGCAATGATTTTGTTTTACCAGCAGGCGTATCGCATTACAGGCGATGAAACGCACCTGCAACGTATGTACATCAGCCATCAGTGGTTTTTAGGAAAGAACGATCTTGGCTTGCCATTATACGATCCTTCAACAGGCGGCTGCGCCGATGGACTGCACAAAAAAGAAGTGAACTTAAACCAGGGTGCGGAAAGCACCTTAGCCTACTGGATATCGCACCTGATTGTGGCATCCGAATTACAAGCATGAAAGTAGCCGTTTTAGCACCCATTACCTGGCGCACACCGCCCAGGAATTACGGACCGTGGGAGCAAGTTGCTTCCGTATTAACCGAAGCTTTGGTGAAAGAAGGAATGGATGTAACCTTGTTTGCCACAGGCGATTCTGTTACTGCAGCCAAGCTCGAATCCGTATGGGAAAAACCGTTAGGCGAATACCCGGCTGACGCAAAAGTGGCGGAATGCCTGCACATCTCTAACCTGATGGAAAAGGCATCCGGTTTTGATATAATACACAATCATTTCGACTTTCTTCCGCTCACGTATTCAGGTCTCATTCGTACACCTGTTATCACTACCATACACGGGTTTTCGTCAGAGCAGATTGTTCCCGTATTTAAAAAATACAATGCGCATTCGTACTATGTTTCTATTAGCCACAGCGATAGACATTCCGACTTAACCTACTTAGATACCGTTTACAATGGACTGGATGAGCAACAGTTTTCTTTCGGAGAGGGACGCTGCGATTACCTGTTGTATTTCGGAAGAATTCATCCGCACAAAGGCGCTTACGAAGCGATACAAATTGCCATGCAATCGGGCAAAAAAATCATCCTTTGCGGGCTGATACAAGACCAAATTTATTTTGAAGAAAAAGTAGCGCCGTATCTGAACGATTCGTCTGTTGTTTATCTCGGCAATGCAAACCCGCAGCAACGCAACCAATTGTTGGGCAATGCCGTTGCGCTTTTGCATCCGATTAGTTTTGAAGAACCTTTCGGCTTAAGCGTTGCCGAAGCCATGATGTGCGGCACGCCTGTGATTGCCTTTACCCGCGGCTCGATGAAAGAGCTGATTGTTGATGGCAAAACCGGTTGTTTGGTACACACGATTGAACAAGCTGTTGCGGCGGTTGAGAACATTAAAAATATTTGCCGCTGTAATTGCCGCCAACATGCTTTGAGTAAATTCAGCAGCGGCGTTATGGCAATGAATTATATTAAATTATACAAGCAAATCGTGCGAAGCAAAAACAGCCTTTGACTGCATGATTTCATCCAATAGATCGGTAAGCTGAACGGAAGCAAACGAGGAAGCATAATCGGATATGGCATACGGAATAATCAACTCATCGCCATGAACGATAGAGCCGCACGAATACACCACGTTGGGCACGTATCCATCTCTTTCCTCTTCATTGGGCATCAGCAACGGTTGCTCTAAACGACCTAACTCTATGGTTGGATTTTCTAAATCAAATAAACTGGCGCCCAAACAATATTTGCGCATTGCACCCACGCCATGCGTGATCACCAGCCAGCCGCGTTCTGTTTCAATGGGCGAGCCTGCATTTCCTATTTGTACCAACTCCCATGAGTATTTCGGCTGCTGTAATAAAAAGGCTTCTTCCCACGCAAAAATATCGTCGGAGAACATGATGTAATTGTTGATATTGTCAATACGCGACAGCATCACATATTGCCCGTTAATCTTTCTGGGAAACAAAGCCATGTTTTTATTGATAGCAGCTTTGCCATGCAACGGCGCAATTTTAAAATGAAGAAAATCGGTTGTGAGAATCAGTTGTGGCGAAATGGCATCACCATCATAAGCCGTGTACGTGGCTATGTAAGTAAACGTGCCATCGTCTTCTGCAAACTTCACAAACCGTGCGTCTTCGATGCCATTTTTTTCAACACGTGTTACGGGAAAAATAACACGCTCGGACAGCGATGAATCAGAAGAAAACTGCAACTCGTAGCTTGTATTGGCAGCACTAAGAATCTGGTGTTTGAGCTTTCTTTCTTTTGCAACATCTTCCATTGCCGGCAGTGCGTTTTTTAACGCCACTTCTATTTCTTTATACGAAAACGAATCGTGCAACTGATTTAAAATATTAATACAAATCTCTTCCGGCAAACCCATTTGTGTCAGTACCCTTCCAAAGGTTACTTTGTTGTCTTTTTCCTTTTGCAGAACAATTCCTTCCCGCATGAATTTACCCGGCGGTTCAAAATCAATGGTACCGTTTTTTTGCAGTGTTCCCTGCTTAAATACAATGGAAGATTTGTGGCTTTCGCCGGTAGCCCGAAAGCTGACCACTACTTTTGTTTGTTCCTCTTCTGTACCACTTTGATCGGGCGCTTCTACAATAGAAGGATTGAATAAAGCGGCTGCCTCAATCGAGTATTCCATGGTGAAATAAGCACCAATCAGTAGCTTTTTGTCTTCTGATAACGAGTTTGTGTCATCGTCGGTTAGCAAATATGAAATAAGCGCAAAATGTTTTAAAAAAATGATTTGAATGTCCCGGTAACGGCTTGAAAATCCGGCATCAATATCATTCAGCAATGCTTCCGCCGTCTCATCCTTCATCTCCATTACTTTGCTGATAAGCAGCAGCGAACGTTCGTTGCCGGTATTGAAAAAACGGGGAATTACTTTTCGATAATCAGGGCAGAGTTTTATATCGCTTCGCTTAACAGTAAGTGCCATAGTGTTGAAAATAATTGAATTACGTTGCCACGGGCAGTTAATTGTGAGAACGTAATATTTGTGTACAGTTCAAATCTTTTGTTGCAACCTGTTCTTTTAACGAACAAAGTAGAAGTATAGTGTATAGTTATGTTGCTTTTAATAAAAGCAGGTAAAACAAAACTATGTTACGAAATATATACAGAATGATTTTAGGTATCACAATTCTGACTATACATGACGTAAATAAACCCAATGATTTTCTTGCGAACAGTGAACGAATAGAAAGCTTTTTTGGAAGAATAATCATGTAATGTTAAAACCCATCAGTACCGAAACCTATTGACTGGTCACAAAACGTTAGCTCAAGCGATGCACTTTAGAGCAAGACTTCGGTTTCTGCAAATCTAATAAGTTTGTAGGATGAACAATTCAGGAAAAGGCAGTCATCATATTCATCAACTTCATGTTCATATTGTATGGAGTACGAAATACAGATATTCGGTATTAAAAGGAGAAGTGCAGTTAAGGTGCAGGGATTTGATACGTCAGATATGTGATAGTATGTATGTTCGGGTTTTACAAGGCGTGGTAAGCAAAGATCATGTTCATCTTCATGTAAGTTCTCCGCCAAAGGTATCTGTAAGTGATTGGGTAAAGCGTTTAAAAGGCAGAAGTGCAGGATTGCTGCCGGATGAATTTGCAGAACTGAAGAAACGTTATTGGGGACGGCATTTATGGGGATAGGTTATGTTGCCTGGAGTTCAGGGAATATTAGGAATGAAATGATTGAGAATTATTTAGATCATCACAAAGAAGGTCCGAACAGCGATCAGAATTTCATTCTTGAATGATTTCAATGAACTTAGAGAGTGTTCAATAAAGTGTGTCAATTTAAAAAAAGCTATAGATTGACAACAAATGGAAGAGAAGAATTTTGATTTTGAAGCTTTTGTAAAAGAGGAATGCCATCAGACATGAATTTGCCCTGACCTTCAACGACAGAATGAAAACCAATGACACACTTATTTGAGCACTAGCATCTTGCTTTTTAAACCCTATTTATTTTTCATATGTTTAAAAACATTTGGTGTAAATTCTGGTGTAAATAACAAGCACTTACAACTATAAACGCTGTAAGTGCTTGATTAGCAGGCTCCCGAAACTGGACTTGAGCCAGTAAAACAACTGAAAACAAAAACAGGTAAAATCCTTGCCAGTATTATATTTTAGCATTTGTGCAGAATTCTTGTTTTCTCTTATTTTCTTATAATTTCCCATTTTTTATTACTCTATTATTACTCCACTGTTACTTTATGGTTAGGTTTGCTAATCATTATCTAACCAAAAAAAAACAAAAGGAAAATGGTAAGTGTAAAATTAGGGAAACGGAAAAACGCAGATGTAACAATTACTTTGTAATTAGACATTTATACTTATTTTAAAAGCAGTAACGGTAAAAGAATAACCAGAAGGAAATAAGAGTTTCTGGATGCCTGTAAATTGCTGAAAGCAAGCAATCCAAAAAATAGAACAGAAAATAAAAACAGGTTGAATCTTGCAGAACAAATCAAAAATAAACAGGAATCGGAATTATTAACCACACAACACGATGTGGTTTTGCAGGATAAACAGGAAATTTTTTTAAAGATTATTACACTCCTTTTCTGAATGAATATACCAAACTGAATAAGAAAAACGTAAGGGCAACCACACTTCACTTTTGTAAATTTTTAGAATCAAATGGTTTATCTGATAATATGGTTTGCTGAGAATTAACTATAAAACTTTGTGAGAAATTCTTAGCTTACCTTGAAAAAAACTTTAAGGGTGAAACGGATGAAACCTATTTCCGGCTTTTTAAAAAGATTGTAAAATCAGCACATAAAAGCGACCTCATTATTAAAGACATTCTACAAGATGTTATTTGTAAAAAAGGCATACCAGAAAAAGAGATTTCAAACTTTACAGAAATCGCTTTGCTTGCCAAAGCAGCTTGCCCAAACAGTGAAGTAAAAAAAGCCTTTTTGTTTTCTCTATATACCGGCTTACGTTGGGTTGATGTAAACGCGCTTACCTGGCAAAACATACAAGGCGATAGGGTGAAGATGGTGCAGGATAAAACCAAATACCCGAATGATAATAAACTGCATCCAATGGCTTTGCACATTTTGGGTAAAGTTGGCAAACCACATGAAGCGGTGTTTGTTTTACCTTCTCATGCCGGTGCAACAAAAGATTTAAAAAAATGATGTGCCCGCGCTGGCATTAACAAAAACATTACATGGCATTGCGCACGTCATTCCTTTGGAACAAACATTATCCTGCATGGTGAAACCGATGTAAGCACGGCAAGCAAATTATCAGGTCATAAAACACTGATGTACACACAACGGTATGTGCATGAAGTAGAAAGTTTGAAACAAGCGGCAATGGATAAATTACCTTCCATAGAACTTTAAAATAACAATGGTGCAAACGTTACAATTGCTTCCTAACATATTATTAAAGTCATTTGAGCGGGGCGTGAAAGCATCGGTAAAAAACTGTTTTCAGGAATTGACAGAAAAGGAATTTACCGTGCAGGATTTTACAAACTACATGGTTGCCGGTGCGGTGGCTTCTTCACAGATTGAAGGCAGCACGCTTGATCTGAATAGTTTTTATCAAAGCAAGGAAAACAAAACCAACGCTAAAGAAGTGGCTGAAATAGAAAATCTGCTGAAAGCCTACCAGTATGCAAAGCGTTATCTGCTATCTCAAAAAGGTGTATTGAAATGCCATAAAACTTTATCGGCAACATTTACCAATATTACAAAAAATCAGAAAGGTAAATACCGGCAAAACAGAGTAGGCATACGCGCATGGAGTGGCTTGGTGTATCTGGCAGTAGAGCCGGAATTTGTGCAAGCTGAAATGGATAAACTGTTTAATGATATTGATGTGTTACTGAATGAAACCCTGACCTTGAAACAAACGCTGTATTATGCAGGTTGCATCCATTTTTTATTTGCCAAAATTCATCCGTTTGCCGATGGCAACGGCAGGGCGGCAAGGCTGCTGGAAAAATGGTTTCTGGCAAGTGTGCTGGGCAATGCCGTTTGGGGAATACCCACAGAAAAATACTACTACGATAACCGGCAAGCCTATTACAACGGTTTAAACGTTGGCGTGAATTATTATGAATCGCTGGAACGCTTAGATAAAATAATGCCTTTTTTAAACTTACTGCCACAAGCGGTTTGTTATAAACCTGTTGATTGAAAAAAGCTAAAATAGAGCCTTTTATCCATTTAATTTTACATGACTACTTAATACAAGTATCTGTTATAAACGAAATCAAATTACGCTCCTGCTCCGTTGCAGCTAAGCTTTCACTGCATAGCTCATATATTACCTTGTTAGATTCAGTTTTTTTAGTTGCAGCTATATCTTGTATCGCAACCATTGTCCCTTTTGGAAACTGCAAGCAGACTTACACATAATGAATTTCCGATTTCCTGAGATTCAATAGTTTTATATTTACGAGTTAACATCATTACAGAAATACATGCAACTATAGGAATATTAAGATTAATTTTTTCTATATTCGTCTAATGCTTTAATGTACGCCCGCATCAATTCGGAGTATTTTGGTGAACTTGGAGTTGCATAGTCCTTTTTAAGTTTTCTATCTCTTATAGCGTATGAGCCTGATGATGCATCGGGTGAAGTATCGGAAGTTATAATAGAAGATCCGTTTCTTATACGACCTCCGGCGGTTACAGGAGTAGATGTAAACGTTGTAGTTGATATATAGTTCACATGATTGTCAAACACATACCTGTATTTATCTGCAGAATAATTTTCAATATCTTTTTTGCTGATAAGCTTATAAATACCTGTATAATTTTCTCTAAAATTTTTTCTCAAATAATGATCATAAGCTAATTGCTCAGGATGAATTATGACTAAAAGCGTGTCTTTGAATGTATTGAATTCTGGCGGAACTTGTCCGCCCGCAGAAGTAAAACTCATTTTTTTTGCCTGGGAACTTGCAACAGCCAGAAGAATGAAAAATGCTAACGCAATTGTTGAAAGCAGATTTTTAAATGAATGTACCATGCGTAACTAATTATTGTTTGATGGAAATAAAATATTTATTAGTAACTAATGCAATGAAACTAAAAATGAAATAAATGAGAATGTCCCAAAAATCACCTCTACCTGGAATTATATGAAAATATTGAAGTGCTTCAAATACAGGGAAAATAATAAATGACGTAATAATCCAAAAAACGTTGATTACTCTATTCCAGATGATAAGTATTGTTGACATTAATGCATAAGCCCATAAACCATCTGGCAAATAGCTGTTTACTATTTTCTGAAATCCAAATGGTTTGCATGTCAGATAAATACAATTGCCTGCTAAAATTGGAAGTGCAATATTGAATATCACGTCTTGGTATAATGAAATTCTCATGAATTTTTCACAAATGTTGAACCAATGGCTTATCTGTTTCACAAAATAATTTCAAATGTATTATCCATTATCGGCTATTGCTCAAATCGCTTCCTTTTTAAGGGAATTATAAGCATATTGTTCTCAACGTTATTAGTGCAGCAAAAAAATTATTAATAAATCGAGTAAGTGGGGTAAAAAAATCTGATGAACGCATCGGGCAATGTCCGCACTGGATACAGCACCTATCTTCCGGTTCTGGCATGGCTCACCAGGCAGGGAATGCTTATTGTAATGCTGATCATTATTTGACAAACAAGTTTCCGGGCCACAAGAAATTTATTTGTCCTATTTACAAATATGTGGTGCAAATAAAAAGCGTTTGTAATTTTTTTGTTACAAACGCTTTACTCTTTAGCTCCCGAATCTGGACTTGAACCAGAGACCCTCTGATTAACAGTCAGATGCTCTAACCAACTGAGCTATTCGGGAATTTTTCTTTTTGTAAGGGGTTGCAAAAATAGGAGAAAATCGTTTTTATCCAAATCGTTTTTAAATTTCTTTCCGTCTTTTTTATTAATGAAATACCTGCCTGTATGGATAACGAATGCCGTATATCTCTTTTACTTTATTCAAAACAAATTCGCGCAGCGCATCTATATTCTGTTTTTCCGTAGCAGAAATAAAAATGCAGTTGCCATTCGTTTCGCGCTCCATGCGTTTTTTTAAGTCGCGCAGCAATTCCTGCTTTACGTCATCCTGCAGCCATTCGTCGAAGGTTGTGTCTTCGTACAGATCCATCTTATTAAAAATCATCAGTACCGGCTTGTCAAATGCGTTAAGTTCCTGTAATGTTTTGTTTACGGTGCCAACTTGTTCTTCGTACTGCGGATGCGATATATCTACCACATGCAATAAAATATCGGCTTCGCGCACTTCGTCCAGTGTGCTTTTAAAACTTTCAACCAAATGATGTGGCAGCTTGCGGATAAAACCAACCGTATCGCTCAGCAAAAAAGGCGTGCTTTCAAACACTACTTTTCGCGTGGTGGTATCAAGGGTTGCAAACAGCTTATTCTCGGCAAACACGTCGCTTTTACTCAGGAGGTTCATAATGGTGCTTTTGCCCACATTTGTATAACCTACCAGCGATACCCGAACCAGTTCGCCGCGTTCTTTTCGCTGGGTAAACGACTGCTTGTCTATCTCCGCCAATCGCTTGCGAAGCACCGAAATTTTATTGTTTACAATACGTCTGTCCGTTTCAATTTCCGTTTCTCCCGGTCCGCGCGAACCAATGCCGCCGCCCTGCCGTTCCAGATGTTTCCACATGCCTTTTAACCGGGGTAACAGATATTGGTATTGCGCCAGCTCTACCTGCACTTTCGCCTGCGCGGTGCGGGCGCGGCGGGCAAAAATATCAAGGATTAAATCGCTTCGGTCAATGGTTTTGATACCAAGCTCTTTTTCAATATTGGTGATTTGCGAGCCAGTGAGTTCATCGTCAAAAATGGCGATGTCTATGGCTTTGTTTTGCACATAGTTTTTTATTTCCTCTAATTTGCCGCTGCCAACGAAGGTTCGGCTATCGGGATGCTGCATTTTTTGCGTAAACCGTTTTACGGTTAAGGCGCCGGCGGTTTCTGCCAGAAAAGCAAGCTCATCCATATATTCCTGAACCTGTTCTTCCGTTTCATCTTTTTGTATCAGTCCGATCAAAACAGCGCGTTCTTCTGTGTTTACTTTATGTAATTTATCTATCAAGGCGTTATCAGAATTTTATGAAGTGATAAAGTGTGGTTACAATCGTTCGTTTTGTAATCGGGACAGTGAATCTTTTATCAATAAAACTGATGTTTCATTTTTCATATCCATTTCAGCAACAATAATGCAGGTTTCAAAAAAAGAATATACAAAATAAAGTTTATTTCGTTTTTAGTAACGTCTTCATTTGTAACTGGAACTCTTGTGCCGCTTCACCTGCTTTTTCGCCAAAGTCTTTGTTCAATCCGGCATAAATAACAGCACGGCTTACATTTACAAGCAGTCCGTAATTTTTATTCATTGCATTTGTTGAAACATCTGCCAGGCTGCCGCCCTGCGCGCCAATGCCGGGAACAAGCAGAAAATGATCGGGAACGATACGGCGGATAGCAGCCAGTTGCCTGGTTTGCGTAGCGCCCGCCACAAACATGATATTCTCAGCTGTTCCCCACGATGCCGCTTTTTCTAACACCGTTTCATACAGATAATGTACCGGTTCGTCTGGCAAAATAGTTTCATCATTTGTTTCCGGCTGAGATACATTTTTCCTTTTTGAAGATGCGGCAACGGGTTGCAGTTCAAAATCTTCCGCGCCTTTATTAGACGTTAAGCCTAACAGAATGGTTATTTTATCTTCGTATTCAAGAAAGGGCCGCACACTGTCTTCGCCCATATAAGGATTTACCGTAACGGCATCAAAGGGCAGCACTTCAAAAAACGTTTTTGCATAATGCGCAGACGTGTTACCAATGTCGCCGCGCTTGGCATCTGCAATTGTAAAATGAGTGTCCGGAATGTAATGCAGAGTTTCTTCCATTGCCTGCCAGCCTTTCATCCCCTGCGATTCGTAAAACGCCGTATTGATTTTATACGATACGCAAAAGTCTTTTGTGGCATCAATGATGGCATGATTAAATTCGATAACGGCATTTGTTCTTCCCTTTATATGAAGCGGAAGTTTATTGATGTCGGTATCAAGACCCACGCATAAATAACTTTGCTTTTGTTCTATCTGATGTATGAGCTTATTTATGTTCATAGCAGATTCATTTTTCGATGATGCTTGCAAATGTATGATGACGTTAGATAAGCAGGGGAAAACTAAAAATTCAGACGTAAAAAAGCGGATCTGATAACCGGAGTGTCATTGGTTCTCTTTTTAAATTTTTAGTTTTTGCTTTGTTTCCATCATAGATACAGCAATATAAATTGATTTTATTCCTGCCGATAAGTGTAAACTGAAATCTCATTTCCTGATAAAAAAGGTTGCGCTATGGCAACCCTGGTATTTGTTATTCAACATTATCATCAGGTTTCTTTGGCGGAGATTGTGGTTTCGCCTGCGTCTTTTGGTTTTGCGGCTTATTTTGTTTCTGCTGCGGCGCATTATTTTTTTGCTGAGAACGTTGCGGCTGTTGCTGTGGCTTCTGACTGTTTCGTTGCGGTTGCCGGTGCTGCTGCGGCTGCTCATCTTTTTTTGTAATTGAAATAGACGTTGTTTTGCTTTTTTGCTGCGTTGCATCCTGCCGGTGATGCCTGTTATCCTGCTCTTTGTCTTTTCTTTTTTTACTGTTGCGTTCTAAACTGCGCAAACTGATTTGCCCTACCACATCTACAAAAGTCGGCTCTGATTCCTTTAACTTTTGGTTTGTAATTTCTATCGCTTCCAGGTCGTCGGGTCGCTCGCCTTTTACATTCATGCGCACAATTTCTTTTACCCTTGTAATGGTAAGCGGATATTGTTTGCCGCTGTCTGGCAACATGTACCACATCAGGTTTTTAAAAATATCTTTTTTAATTAATGAAGCCGTGCCTTTTGCGGTTTGTAATAAATCGGCATTGTTAGGAAAACCCTGCAACGCATCTAAGTAAGTGTCCAGTTCGTAATTGAGACAGCACTTTAATCTTCCGCATTGACCGCTCAATTTTGTTTGATTGATGGATAAATTTTGATAACGCGCCGCCGTTGTAGTTACGCTTTTAAAATCGGTAAGCCAGGTAGAGCAGCAAAGCTCTCTGCCGCAACTGCCGATGCCGCCCACTTTGCCTGCATCCTGCCGGATGCCGATCTGCCGCATTTCTACTTTCACCTTAAACTCCGAAGCATAAATTCTTATCAGTTCCCTGAAATCAACCCGGTCGTCGGCTGTGTAAAAGAAAGTAGCTTTTTTGCCATCGGCCTGAAATTCTATCTCGCTCAGTTTCATCTGCAGATTCAGTTGACGTGAGATAGCGCGGCTGCGCATCAACGCTTCCGGTTCGCGCGCCTTTTGCTGCCCGAATGCCTGCAGATCTTTTTCCGTACTGCGCCGGATTACTTTTTTCATGTCGGGGTTCAGTTCATCAACGCTGCGCTTTTTCATCTGTAGCCGCACCAACTCGCCCGTCAGACTTATTTCACCAACATCATAACCGCTAACACCTTCCAGCGTTACCATCTCGCCTTTTTCAAATTGCTGAAGGGTTACGTTTCTGAAAAAATCTTTTCGGCTTCCCTGCTTAAAACTCACTTCCACAACTTTGCAGCTATTGTCTAAGTCGGCAAAGGGCATATTTTTCAGCCAATCGTAAACATTCATCCGGTTACAACTGCCGGTGCCGCAATCGCCGTTGCTTTTGCACCCTTTTGGCGTACCTGTGCCACATGTTCCGCATCCCATTCTTTATAAAAAAATTTTATCTGTTAGTAAAAAAATAGTGGGAAGAGTAAATGACAAATAATGAAGATTGTAATTGAAAACTGATATAATTTATAGCGGATATTATAAACGAAAAACGATGTTCAAACATGATTGTGAATGCGCGCTAATGGTCATTCTGAATCTGTTATTACTTTATGTTTATTAACCTGTTACAATCAAATATTACGCTCAGATAACTCTTCCCTAATCGGTCAAAATTAGGGCTTTGTCCTGAATAATGTGATAGAGCCTGATGGTAAGCGCATGAAACAACATACGGGCGTTGGCATTGCGCTCAATATAATAAACGGCTTTGTCTAATTCTTCTATTATGGCATGTTGCTGGCTTACGCCTGCAATTTTACCAAGGCGCTGTGCAAAATCTTTTTCATTATCAGGCATCGCAATGCCATCCGTTCCCAGCACTTTTATACGAATGCTTTGCGCAATGAGGTGATTAAAATAACGAAGAAATTGTTTTTGTTTTTCCCTGCCTAATTTGCTCACTTCATCCAGCCATTTCAACTGTTCTGGCAACATGCGGCGAATAATAAATTTCAGCCAGTCGCTTAAAAAGCTTTGCCAGTCTTCTTCCGCGTGCTGCAACTGTTGTAAAGCCTCGCGATAATTGCCCTGTACAATAGCGGCTACCTGCTGAGCTTTTGCCAGCGGCACATGGCTTTTTGTATGCAATGCTTCGCGAACGAAAGCATCATCGGGTGCCGGAACTTTTACCAACTGGCAACGGCTAAGAATGGTTGGCAGTATTGCTTCTTCTTTTTCTGTAACAAGAATAAAAAGCGTGTCTGGCGGCGGTTCCTCTATCAGCTTCAATAATTTATTGCCTTCTTTGCCAAGATATTCCGGCATCCACAAAATGAGTATTTTGTATTTGCTTTCAAAGCTTTTTAAACTCAGCTTTCGAATAATATCGTTGCATTCTTCTGCCGTAATATTTCCCTGTTTGTTTTCTGCACCAATGTGCTGCAGCCAGTCAAACACGTTGCCATACGGATAGGTTTGCAAAAACCCGCGCCAGTCTTTTATATAATCGGTGCTAACGGGTTTGTCGCCGCTTTTTTTCGGAATTACCGGATAAGAATAATGAATGTCAGGATGCGCATATTGCGCTGCTTTTATGCACGAAGCGCATATGCCGCAGGAATCAGTTGGGGTTTGGTAGTTGGTAATGGGTGGTTGGTGGACCGATAGCTGAAGGCTGAAGGCTGAAGGCTGATGACTGATGGCTTCCTGCCTGTTTTCGCAGGTTACATATTGGGCAAACGCCAAGGCAAGAGGCAGGCTGCCGACGCCCTCTTTCCCAACAAATAACAGGGCATGGCTTAACCTGTTTTGCAGCAGCATATCTGTAAGATGCCGCTTTGTTTCATCCTGACCAATGACATCGGAAAACTGCATGAGGCGAAACTATGAAGGGGAAATGAAAATGAAACTTGTTTTTTCGAATGATAAAAACAGGGCGGCTTTAACAACGCTACTTGTTTTTTCCTTCCATTTTATCGCAATATTCAACCGAGCCGAGCCGAAAGCGAAATGGTATTTTGGTAAGCTTTTCCAGCTTATATTCTTTATCGCAAAAGAAAGGCAGATTTTTAGTGTAAAAGCCTTGCGGTATAACGGTTGTGTGCAGGTTTATCAAAGCGGCAGATTGCTGAAAGAGAATTTGCTTTTTAAACTGAAGACTATCATACAAAGACGACTGCGCATGAACGGCAACAGCAACGAATGATAAAAATATAGCTGCAAAAGTTTTTAACATTACGAAAGATTACAATTGTAAAATTAACAGCGAGCCTTTAGCTTTGCAAAAATCGTACTATCTTTTTAAGATAAGTTTTTAAAATCAGAAATGGCACTAAGTCAAACCTTACAGCAAAAGCTTTTACAAAAATTATCGCCACAGCAGATTCAGTTGATGAAGCTGCTACAGATACCTACGGCAAACCTGGAAGAACGTATTAAAGAAGAGTTGGAAGAAAACCCGGCGCTTGAAGTGAGCAACGATGAGCAGCACGATGAAATGGGCGAAGATATGCCCGACGAGTTTGCTTCGGCAGAAGAGGAAGAATATGACAAGGAAGGCAGTGCCGATGAATATGACAACCTTGACCTGAGCGAATATGTTTCTGACGGCGACGATGAAGTTGGCGATTATAAATTGCGGGACGACAACTATCCTGAAGCCGATGACAAAAAAACCATTCCCTTTAAAATTGAAAGCAGTTTTCACGAAACACTTTTAGATCAGCTTGGCATGTTATCGCTGAACGAAAAAGACAGAAAGCTGGCAGAGCATATTGTTGGCAGTATAGACGACGATGGATATTTGCGCCGCGATCTGTCTTCGATGAGTGATGATCTGGCATTCAGGCAAAATATTTTTGCAGGCGAAGACGAAATAGAATCGCTCATAAAAAAAATTCAGTTGTTCGATCCGCCGGGCATTTGCGCGCGCAATCTGCAGGAATGTTTGCTGTTGCAGCTTAACCGTCAGTTGGCAGAAGGCAAAGATGTTTATCTCGCCATTTCTGTTTTAGATAAATACTTTGAGGAGTTTACCAAAAAACATTATGAAAAAATTCAGCGCGGACTTGGATTAAGCGATGAAGATCTGAAAGATGTTATCAATGCCATTATTAAACTAAATCCAAAGCCCGGAGGCAATGTGGGCGAAATTAACAAAGCCGAAAGCTACATTGTTCCCGATTTTTTTATACTGAATAATGCCGGAAAATTAGAATTGACGCTGAATGCTAAAAATGCACCTGATCTGCACATCAGTGAAGGCTATCGCGATATGATGAAAGAGTACGACAAAGGCTCGAAGAAAGACAAGCGGCAGAAAGAAGCGGTTTTATTTATCAAGCAGAAAATAGATAGCGCCAAATGGTTTATAGATATGATAAAACAGCGCCAGCATACGCTTTTGAGCACTATGGATGCCATCATGAATTATCAGAAAGAATTCTTTCTTACCGGCGACGAAACCGCGCTGAAGCCAATGATTTTAAAAGATATTGCCGAAGTAACCGGACTTGATATTTCTACCGTAAGCCGTGTGGCAAACAGCAAATTTGTGCAAACGGAATTTGGCACGTATCGTCTTAAATTTTTCTTCAGCGAATCGCTAAGCACCGACAGCGGCGAAGAAGTAAGCACCCGTGAAGTGAAAAAAATTCTTAGCAACCTGATTGAAGGCGAAGACAAGCACAAGCCGTTGAGCGATGAACGCCTTACCGAATTGCTGCAGGAAAAAGGCTATAACATTGCACGCAGAACCGTTGCCAAATATCGCGAACAACTGAATATTCCGGTAGCAAGGTTGCGGAAAGAGTTGTAGAAATTATGAGTTATGAATGATAGAATATGGATTGATAATAAAAGAATTTCCTTTTTCGAGTATTCAATTGAAATTTATAATTCATAATCAAAAACATGTTATCAGAAGTTACGCTTTATCCGCAGTCTTATTTTCGCATTCCGGCAAAAGTTGTTTCCTATATTCTGCATCCGTTGTTTATTCCGACGTATATATTTTTCTGGCTGGTAAGCCGCTTTCCATTTCAGTTTACGGGCATTACGCCACAACTTCTTTTTTTTCGTGAGTTCAATGTATTTTGGATTACGGCTTTTTTTCCGGCTTTTTCCGTCTTTCTGTTATGGCGGTTGAAACTGATTGATAACATTCACCTGAAAACGCAGAAAGAACGCATTGTGCCTTACATCATTACCATGATTTTTTATTGGTGGATGTGGTATTTGAGCCGCAACTTTACCGATCAGCCGCCGGCACTGCAATATTTTTATTTCGGCATTTTTTTAACTACCGTATTTGGGCTTATTATTAACACGTTTGTTAAAATAAGTATGCACGCCATGGGTATGGCTGGCGCATTTATGTTTGTGCAGCTGGTTTGCTTTTTAAGTCAAACTTTTTTAGGCGTTGACATTTGTACGATAACACTTTTAACCGGATTGGTTTGTACGTCAAGATTTCTATTGCAAACGCATTCTAACGGCGAAGTGTACGGCGGATTATTTATTGGCATCATTTCTCAGCTGATAGCCGTTATGGTTTTATAATTGGCTTATGTTTGTTATGCAAATTGTTTTCAATAACTGATTTTTATTACATCATACAGATTTGATGATTGCAGCTTTTATTATCTTCAATGCAATCAATTGCAATGTATGTTTGTGAATTTTTTAGCACCATGATATTCGTAACCGGAGCAACCGGCTTGCTTGGCTCGCATTTGATACAAACATTGCTGAACGACCAACAGCACGTAACAGCTTTGTATCGGTCGGCTATTCCGCATTTTAAAAATAGCGACAAAGTGCAGTGGATACAAGGCGATATTCTCGATATGCCTTTGCTGGAAGCCGTTTTGAAAAATGTTCAGCAGGTATATCATTGCGCCGCCATCGTATCGTTTAATCCAAAACGTGCGGGTGAGTTGTATAAAACAAATGTAGAAGGCACATCGAACATTGTAAATGCCTGTTTGAATGCGGGTGTGAAGAAGCTGCTGTATGTAAGTTCTGTGGCAGCTTTAGGCAGGCTGAACAGAGATGCGGAAATGGATGAAACAGCGCATTGGTCGGAAACAGGAAATTACAGTGTCTATGGCAAAACAAAATACCTGGCCGAACTGGAAGTCTGGCGGGGTACGGGAGAAGGTTTGCAAACCGTTATTGTAAATCCATCCATTATTTTGGGAGCGGGCAACTGGAACGAAGGATCGTCGCAGATTTTTAAAACGGCTTTTGAAGAGTTTCCCTGGTACACAGATGGCGTTACCGGTTTTGTAGATGTGCTTGATGTGGTAAAGGCGATGACGATGCTGATGAACAGCCATATCAATGCGGAACGGTTTATACTAAATGCCGAAAATGTCAGGTACAAATATTTATTTGATCTGATAGCGGATAGTTTTAAAAAAAAGAAGCCTTATCGCAAAGTATCGCCTTTTCTTGCTGGTTTAATCTGGCGTGCAGATGCCATCCGGTCTTTGTGTACGGGAAGCCATCCATTGGTAACGAAAGAAACGGCCGCCAGCGCGCAGGCGAAGGTATTTTTCAACAATCAAAAATTTCTTCGCACTTTTCCCGATTTTCGTTATAAATCATTGCAGGAAAGCATTTCACGTATCAGTAAAGAATTTAACTTTAAGCTTTTAATAAAGTAATTCACATTTCCGCCATTTTTAAATGGCATAGCGGTTGCTCTTTAAGGGAATCTTAATTGCATTTGTGCCATGTATATCTTTATTTGCAATGATTATTAATTGTATCCATCATTAAAAAAGTTCAGTTACGATATCGGAATTATAATAAAAAAAATCTGTTATGGATTGCCGCATCGGGTTTAATAACCGTATGTATATTGTTTTTTGTTGTCCGCAATATATATAGCTTCTTTACGGTAAATACACCGGTTAGCGGCGAAGAATTAATCATAGCTAAAAATACGATTTATGTAATGATAGCCAGCTTAGTCGTTTTGCTGGCTGCATTCGGAGTTATTATTTACCTGCTACAAAAAAATAAAGAAATAAAAAAGAATGCCAATCATCACTTTGTAGAGGCGAAAAACGTGGCAGAGGATGCCAAGCATTCAAAAGTGCAGTTTCTTTCTACCATGACGAATGAACTGCGAACGCCTTTGAACCGTGTGTTAAGCAATGCCTCTTCGTTGATGCAAACAACATTAAGTGAACAACAAAAGATTCAGGCAGATCACATTCACCGCGATGGCATTACACTATTGTCTATCATCAACGACAGTATCGATTTTTTTAAAATTGAAAGCGGGAAATTAGAAATCGAAAGTAATTCTTTTGTTCTGCAGCTTGTAGTGGAAGAGGTTTTGCAAATTCTTGTTTTGGAAACGCGGCAAACAGATATCAGCTATGAAATTGATTCAAAAATACCGCAATACATAAATGGCGATCTGGCGCGCATCAGACAAGTATTGATGAACCTGATAGGAAATGCCATACAAATAAACGATACCGGAAAATTAAAGCTGTTTGCCGAATTGATAAATGAGAAGGACGAAACCTTAATTCTTCAGTTCAAGATTTCGGATGTAGGTAAAAGAACTGATGAAATAAGAATTACCTCTGATGGCGTAGCTTCATTGCCTTACGTATCTCACTATACGGGTCTTGGCCTATCGGTAGCTGCCCGGCTTGTTGCCTTAATGGGCGGCGCCATTAAAGTAGAAAGTACATCGGCAAGCGGCACCGTATTTACATTTACAATTAAAGTGAAAAAAATAACTGATAAAATTAATATGAGTAATAATCCGGGACTAACGCCTGATAAAATTGACAAAGAGCTGTTCAAAAAATTTCCTTTACGCATCCTGGCCGCCGACGACAACGAAATCAGCCAGATGGTACTTTCTTCGATGCTTTTAAAAATGGGTTACGACTGCGAAGTGGTGCAAAATGGCTCCGAAGCGGTAAACAAAGCCATTGAAAGCGAGTACGATCTCATTTTTATGGATATGTTTATGCCGGAAATGGACGGGTTGGAAGCTACGCGCCGCATTCGCGAATTTTATCTTAAAACGCATCGGCCCATTATCATAGCGCTTACTTCAAACGCGCTGGAAGCCAAAGAAACGTTTTTGCAGGCAGGCATTAACGATTTCATTACCAAGCCATTCAAACCAAAAGACTTAGAGCAAATCATTATTCAAAGCTGCAGCAATTAGTTTTAAAAAGTGGTTTATAAAAAAAGGATTCATCTTGTGGGTGAATCCTTTTTTATTTTTACCAGTTGCTGAACCGGACGCCGATAGTATAAGGATATTGTTTTAAGGTATGATCGTGCAACGGGCGAATGCTGTAAGAACCATATAATCTTACCGGCCCCAATGCCAGTTCGCCTACATAAGCAAACCGCCATCTGTTCAGGTCAAAATCGCCGCGCACTTTATCTTTTCCACGCTCATCGCTTTTTTGCTTGGTATGACTGCCGATTAAATAACCGGCGCTTGCGCCAAAGCTAAGGCTGATGCGCTTTTTATCCGGCCATGGGTTTATGTTAATCATCATTGGAACAGTAGCATAACCTGCGTATAATTTATCCTTGGAAAAACGAATGCTGTCTCTGAAAATATAAGCCGGCGTTTTGTTGTAGCTAATGTCGTTATCGTACCGGAAATTAAACATCTCCAACCCTAAACCGTATTTTACATTCAGCGCGCGTTTGGCGATGTTTAGCTTTTGCATAAACAGCCAGATGTTTACATTGGAAGACTTGGTAAGCAACTTTAAATTGCTTTTTACAAATGGCATTTCGCCCGCGTTTACCCGCAGGTAAGTATCGCCGGTTACGTTGCCGTAGTTTGTTCTGTCGTTGTAATTGGCAAAGCCCAGATCAAAAATAAACCAGTTGGTGCTGAAGGCAGATTGATGCGTGGATACAACCGTATCATACGCATGAGCGCGCGACCTGATGATAACAGTAAATGTTCTGCCCTTTTCGTTTTTCTGCTCCCCGTTTTTATTCTGTTTTATGATAACAAAATTTCCTACGCGAATGGTATCGGGTTCATGTACGGTTACGGTATCGTACATTGGCTTTGTCGTTGTGTCTTGCATTGCTCTACTGCTGTCCTGTTGAGCAAAAGCCGTTATGAAAAGCCATGAGGCTGTCATCAATAACATAACCTTTTTCATAATTATCTGGTTTAACCTGCTGAGTTTATAGGAATTTAAAATTTGTAGCGCAAAATTTATTCTGCGTTTTGTTTTTGTTTGCTGCCCAGCAAACGCGAAGCGCTTTTTAAAATACCGTTCACTTTTGCTTTGTTAAGCTGAAAAGAGCCGACATATAAAGTATGATTGTCTTCATCTGTATTTAATTCTTTATAAACAGCCGGTTGGGCAGCATTCTCATCATCGGATAAGGACAACGTTGTTTGCGCATTCATTTCTTCAAGGCTTACTTCTTCCAATGGTTTCAATGCAGCAACTGTTTTCGTTGATTCTGTTTTTGCACGTTGTATTAATTCTTTTAACTCGTTTTTTTCAGTCGGCGGTGCAACCGGCTTATCAGGCGATTCGGGTAACGAGATTACAATATCATTCTGCAAATGTTTTTTCTCAACTATTTTTTTAGTTGTAAATAATTTTTTATCATCCGTTTTGTGGCTTATTATTTTCTGCGCAATTGTTTGTTGTGTAATGGTTTTATTATTATCAGGCAACAAGTTTTTTTGTAACGGTTTTACAATTTGTTTGTCAGATATTGTTGAGTTTTTTATGGCAACAACTGAAATGGAATCTGTGTTTTTGTTGCCGGGCAATAACAGCCACGATAACGCAATGGCGAGAAAAATGGCAGCCGCTACCGACAATCTTGTTAGATACATGGGTAAAACTCTTCGGCGTGTTTCGGTTTTCAGCAATTTTTGCTTATCAGTAAATTTTATGATATCGCGTGGCAGCTTTGTTTGTTGCAACAATGTAAATTCATGCTGAAGCTGCGGGTGCTGCAATACAAAACGCTCCGTACCGCTTTTGTCTTCTGCCGTAAGCTCATTGTCTGTGTAGAAAAGAAAATAATTTTCATAATTTGTAATATCTATTTCGCTGCCTGCCTTTTTAAATAAAGAAGTTTTGTTGGTAAAAGGTATGGTTTCGTTGCCGGAAAGCTTTGTCTGAAGCAGCATGTCTAACGTACCGGCATATTTCGGATGCTGCTGTATGAAAGTTTCAACAATGTTGCGCTCTGCTTCGCTCAACTCATTATCAACATAAAGTAAAAAATATTCTTCGCAATTATTTTCTGTAATCATCATATTCTTTCGTTTTTTACATCACATTTTCACGACTTACCAGGTAGCTTTTCAACGTTAGCCTCGCACGGTGCAGATATACTTTTACCTGGCTTTCATTCAAACTCATAATCTGCCCGATTTCTACGTAGCTGTACCCTTCATAATCTTTCAGCATCACCAGACTTCTTTGTATATCGCTTAACCGGTTCAAGGCGTCATGTAAAATTTGTTTTGCATTGTTAATGCCGGTCGTTTGCACTTTGCTTTCTTCGGTAAACTCATCTTTCAACTGCACGCGTTTTGTTTTGCGGATGTGATCTATCATTTGATTGTAAGCCACCGTAAACAAATACGATTTGCTTTTAGCCGTATCAATTGCATCTCTGTTCCGCCACATTTTTTCAAATGCCGTTTGCACAATGTCGCGCGCATCTTCTTCATGCCTGAGATTTTTTACAATAAACCGGAACACATTGTCAGCATATCGGTTTACACATTCATTATATTCAGATGCCGTCATAAACAGTGGCTTAAAAACAGTGATGTGATAATGGTACGCAGTAAAAAAAGAAAAGTTACAAAGAGCAGAAAATAATTTTATTTACCTGAATTTCTTTCAGGGTGCGTTGTAAAACTGATACCTGCGGTAGAACCGGTAATCAATGCCGTTGTATTCTGGAGTTACAAATCCATGTAATTTCTCTTTTGCTTCAAAATAAAACAAAATAATCGTAGCGGTTGTTTGCCATATAATCTAACGCGCCGGTTAACACAGAAAAAAATTTGCTGATGTATTTACGACACAACAAGCAATATTATTTTTCATTAGCCAAAACCTTTTTCTGTTGCTTTATTGCTTTCGTACTTTTTGTATCAGCTGGCTTTTCCTCAATGTATTTGTCCAATTCATGCAAAAATGAATTCGCATTTGCCAGGTGCAGTTTTCTTTTTTCGGCAGGCATTTTATCCCACATACGCAATAGAAAACTGAGCCTTGGATTGCTTTCAAAAAAATGCCGTTGCGTATGCATAAACCGCCAGAACAAACCGTCCCAGATCTGTTGCCATTCACCCTTTTTATAATCGCCCATTTTCATAAGATAGTTGCTGCCGCTTATGTAAGGCTTGGTCATCATAAGC
Source organism: Ilyomonas sp. (assembly GCA_965219515.1). GTDB lineage: Bacteria > Bacteroidota > Bacteroidia > Chitinophagales > Chitinophagaceae > Ilyomonas. The sequence continues at coordinate 1,589,533 of OZ244776.1, read as the reverse complement.
CCGCCGTCAGAAAATTGCGTCATGCCGTATGTGTTAGGAACCATTACCCAATCGTAGCTGTCAATGTACATTTCCATAAACCATTTATATACTTCATCGGGGTCAAACTCGCACAGCAGCATAAAATTACCCATTATCATCAGTCGTTCTATGTGATGCGTGTAGCCACATTGCAACAGCTTTTTAATCACGTTGTCAACCGGTTCTATGCCGGTTTCTCCCGTCCAGAAAGTAACCGGAATTTTTCGGGTAAATCCCCAGAAGTTTTGCGTGCGCTGCCGCCTGCCCTCACGCTCATAAACAAGATGAATATATTCGCGCCAGCCTATCAGTTGCCTTACAAAACCTTCAAGCGCATTGATTTGAATTTGATAACCGGCAGACGCCTGCAACGCTTTTTTCAATACGACATCCGGCGTAAGCAAACCAATATTCAGCAGGGGAGAAAGCAGGCTATGAAATAAAATATTTTCGTTTTTTACAATGGCATCTTCATAGACACCAAAATGCGAAAAGCGGTTTTGCAAAAAATCATCCAGCCATTTTTCCGCTTCGGTAAAAGTTGTTGGATAGTTTGCCTGCCGGTGCTGCATCGTACAATCAACATTACCATAGTTGCCTGAAAATTTTTTTTCAATGTATTGCTTCGCTTCTTTCGTGTATTTATTTTCTTCGGGAAAATGATACTGTGGCAGCAAACCGTTTTTCGGAAAGCGTTTCCGGTTAGCCGCATCAAAGCTCCACTTGCCGCCTTCAGGCTTATTATTCGCCATCATCAATACATTTCTTTGTTTGCGCTGTTGTATGTAAAAGTCAGTCTGATGATAGCCTTTTTTATCAAAATAATCATTCCAGTCTGCAACATCATTTAAAAACATAGGCGTGGCGCATTCATTAATTTCTATATTCGATGTTTTGCAGGCAGCGTACAGTCTGCGTTTCAGCCAGTCGTCCGTTACATTGGCAATGCGAAGGCTATGACAATTTTTTTCTTTCAGCCAGGGAATCAGTTTTCTTACATCAGCGTGTAGTTCACCGGCTTCCACATAAGTTACCTTGTATTTTTTTTGTTCGAGCCATGCTTTATAAAATTGCATGGAAGCACGATGCAAAATCAATTTTTGCTTATGAAAATCCAACTCTGTAAAAAACAATCGCTCTTCAACCAATATTACTTCGCCGGCTTTTTCTAACGCCGGATGATTTTGAAACAACTGATGCGGAAATACAAGAATTACAGATTGCATAAGAAAATTCAATAACAGATGAAAAAAGATGACGGAAAACAAATTGAATGAGGCAAGAAACAAGCCATTACAATTTAAAATTCTGAAGTATTATCTTCTTTTTGTTCCGCTTTTTTTACTTATCCACATCTGTTATCATATTGTATCATAATATCCGCTGCTGATGTTTTTTCTTCCCTAAGTGTTACCGATATTCGCAGTTAGAACCTGTGCAGCTATGGATTTATCTTTCGACAATACCAAAGTAGCGTTTGCGTATAAAAAAAGCAAGGAATTGAAAGCCGGGCGCTTTCTTTTCAATACCATGAACTATCCGATATTTTCGGCTATCGGCGTGCGGTTAACGCCTTTTTTAATGAAAACGGGTTTGCCGGTTCATGGCCTTATCCGCAACACCATTTTCCGGCAATTTGTGGGAGGAGAAACGCTGGTGCAAACTGCTGGAATTGCAAAGCGGTTGGATGAATATCATGTAAAAGTGATATTGGATTATGGCGTGGAAGGCAAGGAAGGAGAAGACAATTTTGAAGCGGCAACAAAGCAGTTTATTGATGTGATAGAGTATGCCGCTTCGCAAAAAAACATTCCGTTTATCAGCGTAAAAGTTACCGGCTTCGCCCGTTTTGGTTTGTTGGAAACCTTAAATGAAGCGCCGCGTTTGCGAAGCGGTGTTCACGATCATGAAGCAGAACATGAAGAATGGTCGCGCGTCCGCGTCCGTATGCAACGTATATGCCAGGAAGCTGCTGCCAAAGGCATTGGCGTGTTGGTTGATGCAGAAGAAAGCTGGATTCAGGATCCGGTGGACAGGCTGACGATTGAAATGATGGAGTTGTTCAATAAAGAAAGAGCCATTGTTTATAATACCATTCAATTGTACCGGCACGACCGGCTTGATTTTATGAAATTGTCTCATCGCATTGCGAGGCAAAAAAACTTTATGTTAGGCGTCAAGCTGGTGCGCGGCGCGTATATGGAAAAAGAAAGGACAAGGGCCGGACAAAAAAAATATCCTTCGCCGATACAACAGGATAAATCGTTTGCCGACGGCGATTATAACGCAGCCATTGATTATTGCATCAATCACATTGATACCATTGCGGCCGTTATTGCAACTCATAACGAATACAGCAATCTGCGCGCTGCCGAGCTGATGGACAGCAAAGGCATTCCGCACGATCATCCGCATGTTCATTTTTCGCAATTGTTTGGCATGAGCGATAACATTACCTTCAATCTTGCCAAAGCCGGTTATTCGGTCAGTAAATATGTGCCGTTTGGTCCCATCCGCGATGTAATTCCTTATCTTATGCGCCGCGCACAGGAAAACAGCAGCATGAACGGGCAAACCAGCAGAGAACTTACTTTAATCAACAAAGAATTGAAGAGAAGAAAAACTGACGGCTGAGGTTTTTATGGTTCTCTTTTTTGAATTTTTACTTTTACATTTTTACTTCGGTCATGCAACAATACCAACAGTTACTTCAACATATATTAGACAATGGTGCTGAAAAAACCGACCGCACCGGAACCGGAACTATTAGCTGCTTCGGTTATCAGATGCGTTTTGATTTAAGCAAAGGCTTTCCGCTTGTTACAACAAAAAAACTGCATCTGAAAAGTATTATTTACGAGCTGCTTTGGTTTTTACAAGGCAATACCAACATCAAATACCTAACCGATCATAATGTAAATATCTGGAATGAATGGGCAGATGAAAACGGCGATTTGGGACCTGTTTACGGAAAGCAGTGGCGTAGCTGGCAGGGAGCAGACGGAACAACGATTGATCAGATTAGCGAAGCTGTAAGAATGATTAAGCAAACGCCCGACAGCCGCCGCATTATGGTAAGTGCCTGGAATGTTGCCGAATTGCCACAGATGGCTTTGATGCCATGTCATGCCTTGTTTCAGTTTTACGTATCACCCGCTAATGAGCTGAATGGAGAACAGAAAAGCAAATTATCCTGCCAGTTATATCAGCGAAGTGCAGATGCGTTTCTCGGCGTGCCTTTTAACATTGCCTCGTATGCATTATTAACGATGATGATGGCGCAGGTTTGCGATCTGGCGTGCGGCGATTTTGTGCATACGTTTGGCGACGTGCATTTATACAGCAATCATCTTGAGCAGGCAAAGCTGCAATTAACACGCACGCCGTATCCGTTGCCAACGATGAAAATAAACCCGGCGGTGAAGGATATTTTTGGTTTTGCATTCGACGATTTTCAATTGGAAAATTATCAGTTTCATCCGCATATTAAAGCGCCGGTAGCGGTGTGAGAATTTGTATTAAGTATAAGGTAGTATGTATTATGATGAATGAATTTTACTACTGCGTTACTTATTACATACTACTTACTACCTACTACATAATATATACAATAATGCTCATTTCTCTCATTGTTGCCGCCGCCGAAAACAACGCCATTGGCAAAGACAATAACATGCTATGGCATTTGCCGCACGATTTAAAATATTTTAAAAATATTACCTGGGGAATGCCTGTGCTGATGGGCAGAAAAACATTCGATTCATTTGGCGGCGGCAAGCCATTGCCGGGCAGAGCGAATATCATCCTCACCCGAAAAAAAAACTATCATCCCGCAGGAACCGTAGTTGTGAATAAATTGGAAGACGCCTTTTTCTTTGTAACAGAAAATGATTTTAAAGAACTGATGGTCATTGGCGGCGGAGAAATTTATAACCTGATGATGCCAAATGCCGATAAAATTTATCTCACCCGCATACATCAAAGCTTTACCGATGCAGACGCTTTCTTTCCTTCGATAGACGAAAAGCGATGGCAGCGAAACAGTCTGCAGAATTTTGTTGCCGATGACAAACATCAATATGGATATAGCTTTGAAGTATGGAACAGGAAATTAAAATAACGGCAACTGATTTTTGGTAATGTCTCAATTTCAAAAATTAACGCTCACAGATGCCGCAGATGATCGCAGAAATAATACATTCTCTATATAATATCTGTGAAATCTGTGAGACAGTATTCATAGTGATACACGGCTGATTTTTATTTCGTTCATTTCTTGCACATCATTCTTCATTCCCAACGAATCTGCTAACATTGCGCTTATGTACAGTAAGCCACAACTCGCTCTCAAATATTTGCAATACCGGTTATGTGCCTCGAATGGAAAAGGACATGGCATTCATTCTCCGTTTGTGTTCAATTTTGTACAGAATGTTTTGAACGACAAACGAAATTTTTATTGTTACGAAACAATAGAAAAACTCAGGCAAGAATTAAAGCAAAACAAAAGGATGCTTTCCATTGAAGATTTTGGTGCGGGCTCTCATACAAAACAATATCAGCAACGCAGCATCGCTTCCATTGCAGCCTCTGCGCTCAAAACAAAAAAATTTAGTCAGCTATTATTTAGAATGGTAAACTATTATCAGCCGCAAACCATTCTCGAATTGGGTACTTCGTTAGGTATTACTTCTTCTTATTTATCCTGTGCAAAAGCCGATGCAACGGTTATTACGATGGAAGGCGCAAAAGCTGTGGCCGCCGTTGCCAGGCAAAATTTTAAACATCTTCACTTACAAAATATAGAGCTCATTACCGGCAATTTCGACAATACATTAGCTAAGGTGTTGAAAAATGTATCTGTTATTGATTTCGCTTTTATAGATGGCAACCATCGCAAGCAGCCAACGTTGTTATACTTTGAACAGTTGCTCGCAAAAAAGAACGAGCAATCTGTTTTTATATTTGATGATATACACTGGAGCCATGAAATGGAAGAAGCCTGGAAGGAAATTATATCAAATAATAATGTTACGCTTTCTATTGATTTATTTTTTATCGGCATTGTGTTTTTCAGAAAAGAAAATAAAGAGAAACAGGATTTCGTAATCTGGTTTTAAACATATTTTCGCTGCTAACCGTTACTATTTGTCTCTGAAATATTCCTCCTGTTCTTTATACAACTGATCGGCAAATCTGCCTTCGGGTACAATCACATCATCGAAAGAAAGCGTTGTATCTCTGGCAATGTCTCTTTTCAAAATGCAGCCTTCTGCCAAACCAAGCGGCAGCAGTCGTTCCTTCTCCCTGATGTCGGCATTCTCGCATTCGCCATACGTCATATACCAGCCGATACCGTCAATTACTTCGCCTGCTTTTAAATCTCTTTTGGCGGTGGCAACTACTTCTACATAAGGTTTTCCCAAAGGAGCCAGCGCAACATCGCCAAGAAGAACGGCGCGTGCAATGGTATTGGCTGCCAGAAAATGACACAGATGATACGGTTCATAAAACAGATACAACGGTCCGTCACCCAACTTATACAACTTTAGAAATTGTTGCTGGGCAGGGTCATCTGTTGTTGCCAGTACAAACACGCCCGGCGCCGGCTCGCTGATGCCCACCACATAATCAACAATTCCGTTACCATTCAGCACATCTTCCAAGGGGTACAAATTTACCACTTCTTTTATGGTGGTATTGGGCGGAACGGTTGGCCCGTGCATCCCGCGTTTGGCAACCCGCATGGCAGTTCCGTTGGCAACGATGGCCTGCTCGTAAGACATTTTGCTGCCATCGGCAAATGAGGCTACCATTTCAGGTTTTTGATTCCATTGCTTTGCAAAAGATTGCTGCGTGGTTGGGTTACGATACGGGTCTTGCAAACCTTTAATGTTACCGCACAATACCGGTTTTAAGCCCATTCCTTTTACCATCCGGTAAACATTCATAATCACAACGGGCTGATCGCCGTCAACATTGGTATAAATGACGCCCATTTTATCGGCATACACTTTTAACAACGGACCAATGGTGCAATCAAGTTCAGCGTTCATCATAATAATATGCTTTTTATTATGAATGGCGCGCCAGATAATCTTTGCGCCAAATTCAATGGCGCCGGTTACTTCTACAACCGCTTCTATGCCTTCCGCATCGCTGATGAGATTGGCATCATCTACAACGCTGTATTTGCCTTCGGTAATATTTTGTTCCAACTGCGCTACGGTGGCAGGTTCTTCAAATTCGGTAACGCCGGCTTTTATATAGGCGTCTCTTGCTTTTTCGATATGACGGTTAAACACCGCAACAGCTTTAATGCCCGGTTTGTATTTACAGATTTGCATAACGATGGCGGCGCCCATAAAACCTGCGCCGATAATGCCAACTTTAATCGGGTTGTTTTCTTCGGCGCGTTTTTGCAAAAGCGTATCAATGATAATCATATAAGTCTATCTCGTTAGTAAAAAGATTGTATTTAAACTAAAGCAGGATTAAACAAAGGATTCATCTTATCTTTTTCAGACATTACTTCCGGTTGCATCGGCCAGTTTATATTGAAAAAAGGATCGTTCCACAGAAGTGGTTGTTCGGCGCCGGGTTTGTAGAACTCTGACATCTGATACAAAACTTTTGTATCATTTTCCAATGTGATAAAACCATGCGCAAACCCTTCCGGTATGTAAAGAATTAGATCATTTTTTGATGATAATTCTGTGCCTATCCATTCATATTTGGTGATAGAATCTTGTCGCATATCAACAATAACATCATAAATGCCGCCGCTTACGCACTGCACCAGCTTGGCTTCTTTGTGAGGCGATTTTTGCATGTGCATACCGCGTAGCGTGCCACGCTTTTTGTTAAAGCTGATATTTGATTGTCTGATGGCAAACTGAATACCCTTTGCTTCAAATTCGCGTTCGCAAAAGGTTCTGGCAAAAAAACCGCGTTCATCTTCTTTTTTTTCAATTACAAGAATGAAAGCATCTTTTAATTTTGTTTCCGTAAAAATCATTTGCGCTTCTTTGTAAATTACTCACCAAGCATAAAAATGCAGGCTAACTGACTATAATTTTTACATTAGTCAGATGTTTTTTATAATGTTGCCATCATTTCAGTTTCTGCATCAACTTTTTTTTTCGAGTCGTAAGTCCATTGAAGCAAATCGTTCAACTCGTTATTTTCCTGCAGACTGGTAAGCACTTTCAGTCGCATGAGATAGGAAGCTCTGAAATTGGCGTCGGCAAAATTCATATTCACAAGATTTTCCTGAAGTTCATTTACCGCATCAGTTAATGTTACCTGCGGCTGATGATCGGGCGCAAGCGAGGCGAATAAAGAGAAGTCAACTTTATAAGAACGTTTATCCGGAACTGCCTCTTTGTTAATGCTTACTTCAATTCCGGTAATTACATCGGCTACCGTTTTCGCAAGCTGACTTACCTGGTAATTCCACGATTTGGTTCCTGCATTTACAGCCAAAAATATTCCACCGGTTTCAGAAGTGCGAAGCAAAGCCCATTCGATAGCGCGTGCCATATCTTTTACATGAATCAAAGGACGCCACGGACTGCCATCGCTTAAAATATTTATTTTTCCACTTACAACCGCGCTGGCAACAAAATCGTTCAATACCAGGTCAAGACGCAAGCGCGGACTCATGCCACAGGCTGTTGCAAAGCGAAGACAGGTTACCGTAAAGTTTTCATCTGCCAGCTTTTCCAGTTCTTTTTCGGTAGAAACTTTAGAACGGGCATAAGCCGTAAGCGGGTTTAACGTTGATTTTTCTGTTTTTGGTGCATCGTCTGCCGCACCGTAAATACTACAGCTCGAAGCAAAAATCAAAGACTTCACACCGGCGTTTTTTGCCATTTGTCCAATGTGTACACAAGAACGGTAATTGATGTCCATCGTTACTTCTTCAAAACGATGCCCCATCGGATCATTTGAAATAGCCGCCAGTTGCACTACGGCATCAACATTACGAAACACATCTTCTTTTATGGTGCGTATATCTCCAAACAATTGGTTGTCTAATTTACTTTCCGGCAGGGTAGAGGCGTTGGTAAGATTGGCGGCAAAATAACCCATGTCGTAACCAATGAGTGTTGCGGAAGGAAACACATTGCGCAAATGGTTTACCAATACCGGGCCCACATAGCCCATGTTACCTGTTATTAAAATCGTCATAAGAAATGAAATATGATTGTTGGAAAATGTTTATAAAAGCGATGCGAAGTTTATGTTTAAAAATTTAAAGCGTTGTTTTTTAAAAAGCTGCGGCAAGTTGTTTGTTCCATACATACCAGGGCGCTTCACCTTTCTGCCACAATTCTTCCAGTACGTTTCTGTCGCGCAACGTATCCATCGGCTGCCAAAAACCCGTATGTCTGAAGGCAGACAATTGTCCGTCGCGGGACAAATTTTCAAGCGGTTCGCGTTCCCAAACCATAGATTCGTCATCAATGTAATCTAATACCTGCGGCTCTAACACAAAAAAACCGCCGTTTATCCAGGGCATCTCGGTATGCGCTTCCGGTTTCTCCTGAAAGGTTTTGATGGTTGTGTCGTCGGGTGCAAGATTAAACACGCCAAATCTTCCCGGCTGCTGAACGGCGGTGAGCGTAGCCAATTTGCCCTGCTCGCGGTGAAACCTGATGGAAGCTGTAATATCTATATCGCTAACGCCATCGCCATACGTCAGGCAAAATGTTTCATTGCCAATGTATTCTGATACCCGAAGCATTCGGCCGCCGGTCATGGAATGATAACCGGTATTTACCAGCGTAACTTTCCATTCTTCCGTATGGTTTCTATGAGTTTCCATGCTGCCTTTCCGCATGTCGAACGTTACATCGGAATTATTTAAACAATAGTTGGAAAAATACTCTTTGATATAATCTCCTTTGTAGCCGCAACAAATAACAAAATCGTTGATGCCGTGAGCAGAATAGATTTTCATGATGTGCCAGAGAATGGGTTTGCCACCAATTTCAACCATCGGTTTGGGGCGTATGCCGCTTTCTTCACTAATGCGTGTGCCGAAGCCGCCTGCAAGTATTACCGCTTTCATAAGCAATTGTTTAGTTTATAATTTAAAAAAAATTCATTCTTAATTGTTATCTGCAACATGAACGTAAGGAATCGGAATTACAAATTTGCCATTCCATTCTGAAATATAACTTAGTTGCTTCATTACTTCTTCTTTAATATTCCAGGGAAATATAACAACAAAATCGGGTTTGTTTTTCTTAAGATGCTCCTCGTTTACCACGGCAATATGACTGCCCGGCAACCACTTATTTTGCTTATAAGGATTGGCATCCACCACATAATCAATCAGGTCGTTTTTAATGCCGCAATAGTTTAGCAGCGTATTTCCTTTTGCTGCCGCGCCATAGCCGGCTACTTTTTTGCCGTCGCGTTTTTGTTGTATCAGAAAATCGGTAAAATCAAGCTTGATGGCAAAGGAGGCTCTCTGAAAATTATTGTAATAATCCAACGTTGTCATTCCTTTCTCTTTTTCTTTGTCAAGCAGCTTTTGCACGTTTTCCGAAACAGGTTTCGATTCGTCGGTTTCATGTTTTGCATAAATGCGAAGCGAACCGCCGTGTACGGGCACTTCTTCCACATCAAACATCTCTAAGCCCTGCGCTTTAAAAATCTGCTTAACGGTATAAAAAGATAAATAAGAGAAATGTTCGTGATAAATGGTATCGAACTGATTGTTATCTACCAACTGCATGAGATGCGGAAATTCCATGGTGATAACGCCGTCATCTTTTAATACCATCTCCATGCCTTTTACAAAATCTACGATATCGGGCACATGCGCCAGCACATTGTTTCCAAGTAGCAAATCGGCTTTGCGGTTTTGCGCAACCAACTTTGCGGCGAGTTCGGTTCCAAAAAATTCACTGATGTTTTCGATGCCTTTACTACGCGAAACTTCTGCCGTATTTCCGGTTGGCTCAATGCCAAGAACGGGCACCTTTTTTTCCTTAAAATATTGCAGCAAATAACCATCGTTGGAAGCGATTTCAATTACCTGGTTTTTCTCATTAAACCCAAAGCGATCAATCATTTTTTCAACATAATTTTTTGCATGTTGCAAAGCCGTTGTTGAAAAAGAAGAGTAATAAACATACTCGTTATTAAAAATGGCATCAGATTTTTTGTATTCATCTACCTGCACCAGAAAGCAGTTGCGGCAGGTAAATACTTTTAAGGGGTAATAAGTTTCAGGTTCGTTTAGTTGTTCTTCACTTAAAAATGAATTAGAAGCCGGCGAGTTGATAAGGTCAATAAATACATCAGTTAATTCTGATTTGCAAAATCTGCATGTCATAGTAAATGTTTGGTATGGTTTAATATGGTAATAAAAAAAAGAAATTGGCTACGCATGAATTGTTATCTTAAGGTATATTGAAGTTTGGTTTTCCTTGTCTTACAAGCGTGGTTTAATAAAATTAAAGATAGTGGTTTTAATATTATTTCACTTATTAAGGCTGCATATAAGAAAAATTTAATCTTTCCCGGAATAGTTGTAGCATTTTCCCGTTATAAAATATTTTTTAAAAGAAAAATGTGTAAAAAGCTACGTAGGGAAATACCAGCAGAATTTATCGGGCAAAACAGTACGAGATTTAACTGATAATTAAAATATAAGCGAATATAAATCGCTTGTATTTACAATCTGCCATCAGCCTGATTTTTATCTAACAAACCTTTTACATCAAACAGAACACAGTTTTTACAGCAAATTTTTGCAATCATTTCGTAAGTAAATTGTTTGTGCGCAACGGCAATGATAACAGCATCGTAAAAAATATTCGGAGAAAGTTCTTTCATTGAAATAATACCATATTCTTCCAGTACCGTTTCCGGTTTTGCCAAGGGATCAAATACATCTACCTGAACATGATAGCTTTGCAAATGCGTAATAATATCAATCACTTTTGTGTTGCGCACATCGGGGCAATTTTCTTTAAACGTAATTCCCATTACCAGCGCTTTACTGCCGGCAAGCGCAATTTGTTTTTTTATCATCAGCTTTACCACTTCTCCTGCTACATAAGCGCCCATGCCATCGTTTAACTTTCTGCCGGCCAGGATAATTTCCGGATGATAGCCGGCTTCCATCGCTTTTTGCGCCAGGTAATAAGGATCAACACCAATACAGTGTCCGCCTACAAGACCCGGCTTAAACGACAAAAAATTCCATTTGGTAGCCGCCGCATCTAATATTTCTGTCGTGTCAAGATTCAGGTGTCGGAATATTTTAGATAATTCGTTTATAAAAGCAATATTTATGTCGCGCTGTGCATTCTCTATCACCTTTGCTGCCTCCGCAACCTGAATGGAAGAAGCAATATGCGTTCCTGCCGTTATAATGCTTTTATATAACTGATTTATGGTTTTAGTCGCGGCAGGCGTAGAGCCGGAAACTATTTTTTTTATTTTGGTTAAAGTATGTTCTTTATCGCCGGGGTTGATGCGTTCGGGCGAGTAACCGACAAAGAAATCAGCATTAAAAACAAGTCCTGAGCCTTTCTCTAAAACGGGAACACAAACATCTTCGGTTGCGCCGGGATAAACGGTAGATTCATAGATAACAATGTTGCCGCTTTTTAAATACCGGCTTACCGTTTCGCTGGCATGTATTAATGCACTCAGGTCTGGGCGGTGATATTTATCAACCGGAGTGGGAACAGTAATAATATAAATGTTTGCCTTCTGTAAAACGCTTTCATCATCCGTTATGTGCAAGCCACTTTGAAAATCATTGTTCTTCTTCAATACAGTTTTCAGCTCAATGCTTTCTATTTCTAATGTTGCATCGTAACCATTATTCAACTCCGTTACGCGATCTTTATAAATATCAAAACCGGAAACGGGATATTTTTTTGCAAATTCAACCGCCAGAGGCAAACCAACATATCCGAGACCAATGACAGCAAGCCTTTCAAAATTCATAATAGATCTATTGTTGGCGAATAAATTTCGTGAGGTATAAAATTAGATTGCTTACTTCATAAACCTTTTTCTATTGTCAGATGGTTGTTTTTTCGCAATATCCCTGTACTTTGATTACTGTTTAAAATCAAAAAGCGTAGCCGTAAATTCTCCGCGCTCCCGGTTGTAAAAAAGCGCGTGAAAATTGCCTTTATACCGAAGCGTTTGCGGAATGAGCATAGTTCCGATTCTGGTTAATTCTACTTCCATATTCACACTAAAATCATACACACCGGCTTTATAGCTAAGGCGGTAGTTTCTGCCAAGCACTTCCATCGTTTTCGGGTCGAACCAGGTTGTCATTTCATCAATCACAATATCGCCGGAAGGTGCATCAGGCTTGGGTTTTATGGAAAAAAGATATGCATAGCTGCCTTTGTAGGAAACATAATCCAACCGGTAGTTATAAAGCTCATGGGCATGATCGTTATACAAGTCTAATTTATTACCGATAAACGGAACGCCGGATATTTTTTCGCCGGGATTAAAGAACAGCATTTTCAGTTGTTCTTTATGCTTTTCCATACCGGTTTTATTTTCAGGGTTAAATGTCATGTCACCAACCACATTGGTTTCGCCGCAAACCTTGCCCTGCGTAAAAAAAAGCGACGCGTACATCTGCGCCGTCATGTAATTATAGTCGCCTTTTTTATCGTAAAAATTACCGGTTGTTTTGCGTTCTTCTTCTTTCATGGTGCGGCATCCGTTGCTTACCTGCTGCACCGTTTTGCTGTTATAAGATGCCTCTATGCTGCCATCTTTGTTCAGCATATTGATGGTGTTATAAGCCGAAAAATCGATGGTGTGCAAAGTGCGGAAAGCCTTATAAAAGGTAGTATCGTGCTGAATGCGGCGCAATATATCGGTATAGTCGCTGCCCGAGCGAACAAATACTTCGGGCAGCGTATAATATTTATTTTCTACAACAACCGTTGTATCCTGAGAAAAACAAACGAGATGAAAAAAAAGAAAACCAATCGCAATCAACAGCTTCATTTCGCAAACGACATTTTATAATCTGTTTTGATTTTTCCTTTGCTGATGTCGTTTAATTTACCCATCAATAATTTTCTGCGAAGCGGCTTCATATAATCTATAAACAATTTGCCTTCCGTATGATCGTATTCGTGCTGAATAACACGACTGGTAATACCGGTAAATGTTTCTGTATGCGGGTTGAATTCTTCGTCTAAATAAGTAAGCGTTACTTCCTGCGGCCGCGTAATGTCTTCGCGTATTTTAGGTATGCTCAGGCAGCCTTCGTTATAGCTCCATTCGCTGCCGGCAAGTTCCTGTAACCGTGCATTGATAAAGACTTTTTTTACACCAGGCTCATCGGGATATTTTCCTTTTTCTTCTTCGTCGAGATTTTCGAAAATGGTGGTGCTGTCAATTACAAAAAGGCGAATGTCTCTGTTTATCTGCGGAGCCGCCAAACCCACGCCGTTACTGACATACATCGTTTCCCACATATCCGAAACCAGCTTGTCAAGCTGTGGATAGCCGGGTGTTATATCAACGGCTTTTTTTCTGAGAACCGAAGCGCCGTAAGCCATTATCGGTAAAATCATGTTTGTTGTTCTTTTATCAAACCGCAAATGTAAATTATCAATGATGAACAAAAACTATCTTAACTATTAAAACTGATTTTGCTGCAGATATTCCTGAAGCATCATGGTGGCGGCTATCTGGTCTATGTTTTCTTTTTTGCGCCGGTCTTTCTTTTTCATTCCCATTTCAACCATGGCTCTTACCGCCATTTTTGAAGTATAACGCTCATCAAATGTTTTAACCGGAATGCCTGGTATTTCTTTTTGCAACCGGTTGATGAACTGCCGAACCAAAGGCGTGGCGTGGGTGTCAGAATTGTTGAGGTTGAGAGGTGCGCCAACAAGAATCAGTTCAACGCTTTCGGTTTTAGTGTAATTTTTTAAAAAATCGAAAATATTTTTTGTTTCAATTGTCGTTAACGCAGAGGCGATAATCTGAAGCGGATCTGTTACCGCAATGCCCGTTCGCTTAGCGCCATAGTCAATGCATAAAATTCTCATAATCAGCCAAACCTACATGCTTTTCAAACTCGTTACAAAAAATTAACGAACGCAAAAAAAATTGACGTTGTACGTTTGCAGCATGAACGGACTTGCCATCAGTCATCGTGCACATACAATGCCGCCATCGCCTATCCGCAAGCTGGTGCCTTATGCCGAAGCTGCAAAAAAAAGAGGTGTTCACGTGTATCATCTGAATATTGGTCAACCCGATATAGAAACACCGAAACCCATATTAGATGCCGTTCGCCATTCCGATTTTAAGATACTTGAATACAGCCACAGTGCGGGAAACGAAAGTTATCGCCGCAAGCTTGTGGAATATTACAGCCGTTATCATATTCAGGTAAATGTTGGTGATATATTAATTACAACCGGCGGTTCCGAAGCCATTTTTTTCGCTTTCATGTGCTGCCTCGATGCGGGCGACGAGATTATTATTCCCGAGCCGTTTTATGCTAACTACAATGGTTTTGCGGTGGAAGCCGGCATTACAATTACGCCTGTAACTTCCTATATTGAATCGGGTTTTGCGCTGCCTCCGATTCAGGATTTCGAAGAGAAAATAACAGCGCGAACGAAGGCCATTTTAATTTGTAATCCTAACAACCCAACGGGTTATTTATACAGCAAAGAAGAACTGGAAACGTTGAAAGACATTGCCAAAAGGCATCATCTTTATCTTATTTCCGACGAAGCTTACCGCGAATTTTGTTATGACGGCGATCATTTCAGCGCCTTACAGTTACAGGATGTGGACGATAATATAATTGTGGTAGATACCATTAGTAAAAGGTACAGCGCATGTGGCGGCAGGATAGGAGCATTTGTAACAAAAAATGCCAGGCTTACCGAAGCTGCTCTAAAGTTTGCGCAGGCAAGGCTAAGCCCGCCTTCTATGGCGCAAATGATGGGCGAAGCCGCCGTAGATTTATCTGCTGATTATTTTAACGAGACAAAAGAAATTTACAGAAGCCGCCGAGATCTGCTCGTTCAATTGCTGAACGAGATACCGGGCGTTTTTTGCCCCAATCCCGGGGGTGCGTTTTATGCAATGGTAAAATTGCCGGTTACAGATGCGGATAAATTCTGTCAATGGTTATTAGAAAAATTTTCATACGATAATAAAACTGTAATGATTGCACCGGCAAGCGGTTTTTACAGCAATATAAATTTGGGTAAAAATGAGATAAGATTGGCGTATGTAATTAACAACGAAGATATTAGAAATGCAATGCTTTGTTTACACGAGGCGTTGCGTATTTATAATAATTAAATTAAGATTTTAAAAATTTGTGTTGTTTTCTTTTTTGGGTTTATATTTGTACCTGTTACTTCATTAAAATAAAAAACAGAATTTTTATTAATAGAATATTGTAAGATTTTCATATGGCAAGCAATCGAAGACACCCGTTGTTTCTACAATGGGTTTTTTCTTTATAACAATTCAATAGCCCGGTTTTCATTTCTTATTTCATCTGCAACCATATATATTTGCACCCCATTTGGCGAGGTAGCTCAGGCGGTTAGAGCGCAGGATTCATAACCCTGAGGTCAAGGGTTCAACTCCCTTCCTCGCTACAGGCAAACAAAAAAGCCTTTGCTATATGCAAAGGCTTTTTTAAAATCTGTTTTTTCTGTTAATTGATGCGCGTTTCAAACACCTTATCTTCTTTCAAAAAACCTGTCAGATTCTCGCCGGTTTTGCATTCTCCCACACCGGCGGGTGTGCCGGTAAATAATAAATCGCCGGTATTTATTGAAAAATATTGCGACAAAAAAGCGATGATTTTTTGAACCGGAAATATCATCTGTGCAGAATTGCCTTGCTGCACCGTTTTGCTATCTTTCTGCATGGAAAACGAAATGCCTTTTTCTAACTCATCTGCATCGAACGTTTGCCATGTTCCCACAACCGCCGAATGATCCCAGGCTTTGGCAATCTCCCATGGCAAGCCTTTCTTTTTCAATTCAGCCTGAATATCCCGCGCTGTAAAATCTATGCCTACCGTTACAGCATCTACATATTCAAATGCCTTGTTTTGCGAAATGTATCGTCCGTCTTTACAGATACGAAATACAAGCTCCGCTTCATAATGCAATTCTTTGGTAAATTCAGGATAAGCAAATTTTGCCGGATCAGCAAGTAAAGCCGGTTCGGGTTTCATAAAAATCACCGGATTTTCAGGCACTTCATTATTTAATTCTTTTGCATGATCAACATAATTTCTTCCGACACAAAAAATTTTCATGTAATTATTCTTAAGCGGTTAATTAAAATCTTGTTTATTATAAATATTCATTGTGTTTTCAATTCCGGTAAAGGCGACGCTTTCAATCATTTCTACCGAAGCTGCTACTTTTTTAGTAACAAGAGAAATGTCTTGTGTAAACCATTTACCCAACACAAATTCTACCTGCATTCCTTTTGGGTATTGATTGCCGATGCCGAAGCGAAGACGCGGATATTTGTCTGTGCCCAGCGTTTGCTCAATATCGCGCAAGCCGTTATGACCCGCGGCACTGCCGACTGCACGAAGTCGCAATTTATTCAGTGGCAGTGCAAGATCATCCGCAATGGTTAAAGTATTTTCTATGGCAATCTTTTCTTTATCCATCCAGTATTTAAAGGCTTTGCCGCTTAGGTTCATAAAGGTTGTGGGTTTGATGCAAATGAATATTTTTCCTTTCCATTTCACTTCCGAAACTTCCGCCAGACGATCCGGTTTAAAAAAGCCGCCGTGCTTTACAACAAATGCCTGTACCACGTCGAAGCCAATGTTGTGGCGGGTTCCGCTATATTCTGCACCAATATTACCTAACCCGACAATCAGAAATTTATTCATAACAACTAAATACAGAAATAATGTTTTGTAAACATAACAAAGCCCCGCATGAGGCAGGGCTTTGATTGTAAAAATGATAATTTTATTTTTTCTTTTCTTCCTTCACAGCGGCAGATTCTTCCTGCTTTAACTGACGGGTAAGAACAACAGATGCAATTGGAATACGTGGCGAATTTAAAATTTCCAGATTTGGTTCTTTTACATCTTCCACGCGAATGTTTCCGTTCAGATCAAGATTGGTAATATCTACTTCGATGTTTTCTTTCAGATCTTTTGGAAGCGATTTTACCTTTAGCGCATTGATTTTTGTAACAAGCTTACCGCCGGCTTTTACACCAACTGAAGTGCCTACAAATTTTATGGGGATGGTAGCAACGATTGCTTTGTCGCCTACCAATTCCAATAAATCTACATGGTTCAGATTGTCTGATACTTTATCAAATTGCAGATCTTTTAAAATGCAGGTATAGCTTCCGCCGTCAACATCTACCTGCGCTAACTGAAATTCTCCTGTGTAAACAAGTGGCTTAAGAGCCTTTGCCGAAGCGTAAAAGTTCACTTCTTTGGCACCACCGTAAATTACACCTGGCACGTTGTCCTGAGAGCGGAGCTGGCGGGTGGCTTTTTTGCCGCTTTCGGTCCTCAGGTGACCTTCGATTGTAATTGTTTTCATAATTATGATTGATTAAAAAATTCTTCTTACGTTGTATGTGATAAGTATTACGTTGTAAGTACAATGAAATTTCATTGATGCTTTTACTTATAACATATAACTTACAACGTACAACTCTTTTACCTGATTCCTCTTAGCTGCGAATGAATAAAAAGGCTTGTTATGCTTTTGTTTTCATACGCGTTTCTGATGGCGATGGCAAATAAATCGGCTACAGAAATCACTTTTATTTTGCTGCTTTCCCGATGTGCCGGAATGGTATCGCAAACCACCAGTTCTTCCAGCAAACTGTTGTCTATTGTTTCATAAGCCTTGCCGCTTAATATCGGATGCGTACACAATGCTCTTACACTTGTAGCGCCCTTTTGTATCAACAGATTGGCGGCTTTTGCCAGTGTTCCGCCGGTATCGCAGATATCATCTATCAAAACAATATCTCTGCCGGTAACATCGCCAATCACTACCATGCTTGCTATCTCATTGGCGCGCTTGCGATGCTTATCGCAAATTACCATATCAGTATTAAAATAAGAAGCAATTTCCCTGACACGATTGGTACTTCCCACGTCGGGGGCGGCAAAGGTAAGGTTTTCAAGTTTTAATTGCTCAATATAAGGGATGAATATGGCCGAACTGTCGAGATGGTCAACCGGAATATCAAAAAAAGCCTGAATCTGCGGCGCATGTAAATCCATCGTAATTACTCTGTTTGCACCGGCGGCTTCCACCAAAGTAGCAACCAATTTGGCACCGATGGCAACGCGCGGTTTATCTTTTCTGTCCTGCCGCGAAAAGCCGTAGTACGGCATTACCGCAATAATTTTGTATGCGCTGGCGCGCTTGGCGGCATCAATCATCAGCAGCAGTTCCATTAAATTGTCGGTTGGGGCAAATGTGCTTTGTATCAGAAATACATAATCGCCGCGGATACTTTCTAAAAAGATTGGCTGAAACTCACCGTCGCTAAACTTCTGGATATTTATTTTACCTAAGGGCGCACCAAAACGCTGGGCGATTTTTTTGGCAAGCTCTTGCGAACCGGTGCCGGAAAATATTTTTACAGACGGATTCATACGCAGGTAAATGAGGCGGCGAAGATAATATTAGAATCAGAAAACAAATTTGTATTTTAAGGTTCGTTGTAAGTAAAAAATAAAAATTCATACGTTAAAGATTCTTTCCGGCGAAATCATCTTTATTAATTTTTACTTTTAATTTTTAATTAGAAAATCCATGACCAACTCATCCATTAAAAACTGGGCGGAAGACGACCGCCCGCGCGAGAAAATGATGCTGAAAGGCGCAGAAACATTAAGCAATGCCGAACTGCTTGCTATCCTGATAAATAACGGAACGCGCGACAGAAGTGCCGTTGATGTTTGTAAAGATTTGTTGTCAAAGGTAAATAACGATTTACACCGGCTTGCCGGTTTGTCAGTACAAGAAATAATAAAGCTGAAAACAAAAGGTATTGGCGAGGCAAAAGCGATTTGTATTGCCGCCGCCTTAGAACTTGGTGTGCGCAGAGATGCGGCCGGCAAGAAGCGCGATGTGATAACGCAAAGCAATGAAGTGGCCGATTTTTTAAGAGCCAAGCTGCAATATAAAAAACATGAAGTGTTTGCGGTTTTATTTTTAAACCAGGCAAACAAAGTTATGCATTACGAAGTGCTGAGCGAAGGCGGCATTACCGGAACCATTGCTGACCCGAGAATCATTTTGCGCAAGGCATTATCGCACGATGCGGTGAATATTATTTTATGCCACAACCATCCGAGCGGAAGCATAAAACCAAGCCGTGCCGATCAGGAGCTAACCCGGAAAATTAAAGAAGCCGCCATGCTGTTTGACATGACGGTGTTAGATCACATTATTGTAAGCAGCGACGGGCATTACAGCTTTGCCGACGAAGGAATTTTGTGATAACCGCACATAGAAATAATATTATTTATTATACTGCTTGTTATCCCATTTATAATGCTTTGTTAGATGACAAATAAAGCGGCACAAGTGAAATTTTTATCTCCCGCTTTCCGCTTTTCACCTTTAGTATACCAGCAGATGCAGGCTTGTCGCTTAAATAAAAATTAAACACTTGTTTGATAAACGATAAAATTGGAACTATATTTACTAATTCAAAAGCAGGCTCATGAAACAATTATCAGCAATACCGGTACTTGACTGGAATGAATACATGCCCGATTCGGACTTCATTATAAAAATAATTGATGATACCAATATTCCTGCGCGCATGAGATCGCCTCATCGCAACAACGGATATAAAATTGTGTTGTTAACCGAAGGAAAAATAAGCGGGTATTCCGACTTTAAGAAATTTAACGCAAAAGCACCTGCCGTTTTGTTTTCATCGCCTGAGCAGGTAAGCCAAATTACCGGTTATGCCAATCATAAGATGATACATATTTCGTTCAGTAAAGATTACCTCATCAATGATGTCAGAAGCACGCTTTCCTGTTGGGAATGTATGTTTAGCCAGACTGTTATACCCGTTGTGCAGGAAAAAGATTTTCAGGAATTAAACATTTATATAAAATTGATGCAGCAGGAGTTTGTAGAGTTGCGACAACAAAAAGACCTGGTAATCAGAAACCTGTTAAACGCTTTTATGGTAGCGGCGGCGCGGCTGGGAACTTGCAAAACCAAACTCACAAACATCAATGTTTCGCAAAATAAAATTATGCAGCAGTTCAGGTTGCTGTTAGAAGATCATTACATAATCAAAACCCACGTTGCCGATTATGCCGATTTGATTTATATAACGGCGGGTCATCTTAACGATACCATTAAAGCCATTACCGGAAAAACGGCGAAGCAAATGATAGACGAAAGAAGAATGACTGAAGCCAAGCGCCTGTTGTATTGGGGCGAATATTCGGCAAAAGAAATTGCTGCGCATCTCAATTTTGAAGACGATGCCTACTTTAACCGGTTCTTTAAAAAGCATACGGGAAAGACACCGGCTTTGTTTCAAAAAAATATCCTTTAAAAGTGCAATGAATCCCCGAATTTGGTTAGCAACGATGAATATTGCCCGTTCTACCTTTGCAGGCATGAGCAAGAAATTATAATTCACCTTCTTTCAGTCAGAAACTATCTTCATCACTAACCTGTAAGATTGGTTTTCTGCACCGCAATGCACGTATCCGGTTTGGCTTTGGCTACAACAACATCTGCACTGCTATCTTCTTTCGATTGAATTGCTTCATTTATTGATCATAAAATATTATCAATGGTATCTCTATTCAACAAACTGTTACACAGTCAGCTAATCATACCTGTTATCGGTATCATAGCCATTTTTCAATGCGGCTGCGGCTCATCATCCGCAGAAAACAATAACATGGCTGCACCGCCTCCGCCACAGGTTCCCGTTATAGAAGTTACAACTGCGCCGGCCACCACGTACCAGGAATTTTCTGCTTCGCTGGAAGGAAAAGTAAACATAGAAATACGACCACAGGTAGATGGTTATCTGCAAAAAATTTATGTAGATGAAGGCGCGTATGTAAAAGCCGGTCAGCCTTTGTTTAAAATTGATGCCCGGTCGTATGAACAGGAATTAAACAATGCGCGTTCCAGTATGCAGGCGGCGCAGGCAAACATGCAGCGTGCCGGGGTGGAGGTGGACAGATTATCGCCGTTGGTTGAAAACAATGTTATATCTGATGTACAGTTAAAAACAGCCAAAGCTTCTTATGATGCGGCCAAAGCCGCCGTTGAACAATCGCGGGCAATGATGAACAATGCACAGATTAATGTGGGATATACCCTGGTGAAAGCGCCGGCCAGCGGCTATATCGGAAGATTGCCGTTCAAGCAGGGAAGTCTTGTAACAAAGGGCGAAACGGAGCCGCTTACGCTGCTGTCTGATGTTAGTGAAATATATGCTTATTTTTCTATGAGCGAGCCTGATTTTATTCTGTTCAGAAACAAGTTTGGCGGCAATACGATGGAAGAAAAAATAAAACAGGTGCCGCCGGTTGAACTGATTCTGGCTGATGACAGTATATATCATCAAAAAGGTAAGATAGGCGTGGTGGAAGGACAGTTTAACGCTTCGATGGGCGCCATTAGTTTTCGCGCTTCTTTCCCCAACACCAACGGTATTTTGCGTTCGGGCAATACAGGAAAAATACGAATCCCGACTTTGTATAAATCAACACTGGTTGTGCCGCAGGAAGCTACGTATGATATACAAGATAAGGTGTTTGTATTTGCTGTGGGCGACAGCAATAAAGTTACGGGCAAACCCATTGTGGTGTCAGGTAAAACAGACAATTATTACTTCGTTGATAAAGGCATAGCGCCGGGCGATAAAATTGTGTTTGCCGGAACGGCAAATTTAAGGGACGGAATGGCAATTGATCCGCTGCCAATGTCGGCAGACAGCTTATTAAAAGCAAGACCGGTGCAGTAACAAAACCGCAAAGCAACCTGGCTGTTTGACGCCGTTTTATGTGATTGAATCCGTTTGATATTTCTTTGATTCAAACAGAATATTAGTTGGTAAAAAAAATCTCTTTTACCGGTTATAAAAATACATTTTATGCTAAAAAAATTCATCGAACGACCGGTATTGTCAACCGTCATATCCGTGTTGTTGCTATTGTTGGGCATCTTGTCTTTGTTTACCTTGCCCATTACATTGTTTCCCGATATAGCGCCGCCCAGCGTAGTGGTAACAGCTTCTTATCCCGGCGCAAATGCCGAAGTTGTAGCACGTTCTGTAGCTACGCCTCTGGAAGAAGCCATTAACGGAGTAGAGAACATGACTTACATGACATCTAACTCCAGCAACGATGGCAGCATGACACTGACCGTTTATTTTACGCAAGGCACCAACCCCGATATTGCTTCGGTAAATGTTCAGAACCGCGTATCAAAAGCTGTAAGCCAGATTCCATCGGAAGTAACGCAGTCAGGTATTTCAACGCAAAAGCAGCAGAACAGCATTATCATGTTTGTGGCGGTTTCAAGCAAAGACAGCAGCTACGATGAAACTTTTTTGCAGAATTATACCAAGATCAATCTGATTCCTCAGATTCAACGCATTCCCGGCGTTGGCGACGCACAGGTATTCGGCGCGAAAGATTATTCGATGCGCATCTGGCTGAAGCCCGACCGTTTAACCGCAAACAATTTAACGCCGCAGGATATTACCAATGCCATCCGCGATCAGAATTTAGAAGCGGCGCCCGGCAGATTCGGTCAAAGCAGTACGCAAACGTTTGAGTATGTTTTAAAATACAAAGGAAAACTCAACCGGAATGATGATTATGAAAACATCATCATTAAAGCCAATGCAGACGGCTCTTTTATAAAACTGAAAGATGTAGCACGGGTAGAATTCGGTTCATTTACCTACTCGGCAAACAGCCGGCTGAATGGCAATCCTACCTCCGGTTTCGCCATCTTTCAAACGGCAGGCTCCAATGCCAACGATATACTAACGGAAGCGGAAAGACAGATCAAAGAATTTTCTAAAACACTTCCCAAAGGCATCGAAACAAGCATCATGTATAACTCAAAAGATTTTCTTGATGCCTCTATCGGGCAGGTTAGAGAAACGCTGCTTATTGCCTTTATATTGGTGTTTATTGTCGTTTATATTTTTCTGCAGGATTTCCGCTCTACGCTGGTTCCCGCCATTGCCGTTCCGGTAGCTATCATAGGCACTTTTTTCTTTATGCAGTTGTTTGGTTTTACCATCAATCTGCTTACTTTATTTGCGCTGGTGCTTGCTATTGGCATTGTGGTAGATGATGCGATTGTAGTGGTAGAAGCCGTTCACACGAAACTGGAACGCACCAAACTGTCGCCACGGCAGGCGACCATTGAATCTATGAGCGAAATATCGGGCGCCATCATAGCCATTACGCTGGTAATGGCGGCCGTGTTTGTTCCGGTTGGTTTTATGCAGGGTCCGTCAGGCGTATTTTACCGGCAATTTGCTTTTACGCTGGCAACGGCAATTCTTATTTCGGCCGTTAACGCATTAACCTTAAGTCCTGCTTTATGCGCTTTGTTTTTAAAAAACCAGCATCCTGAAAATGAAGCTGGCAGCACAGCTAAAAAAGGATTTGTCAGGCGTTTCTTTTTCGCTTTCAACAATGGTTTCAACGCGCTTACAAACAAATACAAAAGAAGCATCGGGTTTTTAATCCGATACAAATGGGTTCCCATTGCAGGTTTAGTTATTATATCGCTAAGCACATACTTTTTAATACAAACTACGCCCACCGGTTTCATTCCTACCGAAGATCAGGGATTTTTATTGTATGCCGTAACCACGCCGCCGGGCAGCTCGCTCGACAGAACGCATAAAGCAACAAGTGAGATTGACAGCATTATGAAGAAAGAACCCATGGCAGACAAACGCTACACCATTGACGGGTTAAACTTTCTTTCCAATGCCAATGCCTCGCCGTATGCCGCAGGTTTTGTGCGCATGAAAGATTATAAAGACAGGGGTGAGGTAAAAGATTTAAATCAGATCATCAATACCATGACGCAGAAAGTGGGCGGCACCGTAAAAGATGCCAATACTTTCTTTTTTACATTTCCTACCATACAGGGTTTTGGTAACATAAGCGGCTTCGAGTTTATGTTGCAGGATCGTACCAACGGCGCTTTGGATAAACTGGGAAATACGGCTTACGCATTTACCGGCGCACTCATGCAACGCCCTGAAATTGCATTTGCGTTTTCGACCTTTTCAACTAATAATCCGCAGTATTCCATTGAAGTGGATGATGCCAAAGCAAAGCAGTTGGGCGTGTCTGTTAGCGATCTGTTGCAAACGATGCAGATTTATTACGGAAGCTCTTTTGTATCCGATTTTAACCGCTTTGGAAAGTATTACCGCGTGATGGCGCAGGCCGATATTCCGTATCGCGAAGACGCCTCTTCGCTCAATAATGTTTTTGTAAAAAATACCGCCGGCCAAATGGTTCCAATAAATACACTGGTGAAATTAAAACGGGTGTACGGACCCGAGACTGTAACCCGTAACAACCTCTTTAATTCGGTTACCATCAATGGCATTCCGAAGCCGGGATACAGCACCGGCGATGCCATTAAAGCCATTGAAGAAACGGCGGAAAAAGTATTGCCCCGCGGCTACTCTTACGAATGGACGGGCATGACAAGAGAAGAAATTGCAACCGGCAATCAAACGCTGCTCGTGTTTCTGCTCAGTATTGTGTTCGTATATTTTTTATTATCGGCGCAATACGAAAGTTATATTCTTCCGTTTGCCGTGCTGCTAACCATTCCTGCCGGGTTGTTAGGTGTTTATCTTTTTATTGATATTGCCGGTATCGAAAGCAATATTTATGTTCAGGTTGGTTTAATTATGCTTGTGGGTTTATTATCTAAAAACGCGATTTTAATTGTAGAATATGCTGTTCAGAGAAGGCGGGCAGGCAAGTCTATTGTAGAAGCGGCACTGGAAGCATCGCAATTGCGCCTGAGACCCATATTAATGACTTCACTCGCTTTTATTGTTGGTCTCTTACCACTGGTAACGGCTACCGGCGCATCGGCATTGGGCAATCGTTCCATTGGCACAGGCGCGGTCGGCGGTATGCTTACAGGAGTTGTTTTAGGTGTATTTATCATCCCGGTTCTGTATGTCATTTTTCAGTATTTGCAGGAGAAAGTAACGGGTGCGCCCAAATTGAAAGCACCGGAATTAAGCGAATAAATAATGCAACTGCCTGAACAACCAAACTACTTTATAATTAATAAATTACAACAGAATGAAACATTCATTTCATATATACCTTATCATACTCTTTTTTTTCAGCGCCTGCGTGGCCGGAAAAAACTATGAGCGCCCAACCGTAGAATTGCCGGGTCAGTTTGATAAAACGGCGCCTTCCGACAGTAGCATCGCCACCATGCAATGGCGACAGTTTTTTAAAGACACAACTTTGCTTACTCTGATTGACAGCGCGCTAACCGGCAATTACGATTTACAACTGGCATTGAAACGCATTGATGAAGCCGAAGCTTATGTAAAACAGGCAAGGGCCAATTATTTGCCGGTGATTACAGCGCAGGCAAGTGCCTCGAGCAGCATTCCGTCAAAGAATAGTTTAAATGGAAAAAGTCTTGAAAGCTTTATCGGCAAAAAGCATCTGGAAGATTATACACTAAGCGTTGCCGCCTCGTGGGAAGCCGATGTCTGGGGTAAAATAAAAAGGCAAAAAGAAGCCGCTATTGCCAACATATTAGAATCGTATGAAGGTGCGAGAACCGTACAAACAACCCTGATCGCCGATCTGGCAGGCGGTTATTTTAATTTGCTGATGCTCGATCAGCAGTTAGACATTACAAAAAGAAATTTGCAGTTGAGCGATACATTGGTGCGCATGATGGTTTTGCAAAAAGCGGCCGGACAGGCAACGCAGCTTGCCGTTGAGCAAACCGATGTGCAAAGGCAGACGGCAGCGTTGCTGGTACCTGAATTAGAACAACAAATAACAATTCAGGAAAATGAGATTCGCATTTTATGCGGTCAGTTGCCGTCATCAATCAACCGGTCTGATAGTTTAGATGATATTGTTTTGCAGGAAGATCTTCCTGTGGGTTTGCCCGCAGCCATCCTCAGCCACCGGCCTGATGTACGCGCTGCCGAAATGGCTTTGGTGGCAGCCAATGCGAATGTGGGCGTGGCGCAGGCAGATTTTTATCCGTCTTTTACGGTAAGCGCAACCGGCGGTTTAAACGCTTTTCAGGCAAGTAAATGGTTTACCATGCCAGCCTCTTTGTTTGGAACCGGCATCGCGGCCATTGCGCAGCCTGTTTTGCAGCATCGCCAGATAAAAACAAATTTTGAAGTGGCAAAAGTACGGCGCGACGAAGCGGTGATTATTTTTCGCCAGTCGGTATTGAATGCCACCGGCGAAGTATCTAATGCGCTTGTGCAAGTTGATAAATTATATACCCAACAGCAAATAGCATCGCAGCAGGTTGATACGTTGCACAAAGCTATTTTTAATGCGGAATTGTTGTTCAGAAGCGGGCTTGCCGATTACCTTGAAGTGATAACGGCGCAAAGCAATTTATTAAATGCCGAACTGAACCTGGCAACCATTCAAAGGCGCAGGTTAAGCGCAAAAATTGAATTGTACCGGGCTTTGGGCGGCGGCTGGCAGTAAGCGGAAATAAATTAGTGATTGCTTCCAACAGGTATTGTTTTTACAAATAAGTCAGCCATTTTTTTTCAGGATGACTGGCTCTGTATCTGCCATACCAGCGACAAGGAAAATATAAAATGACAACAACAACAATCCATATCAGATAAACCGTCCACAACGGATAACCGGAACCTGAAACAACCGCGATTCCTGGAAAAATAACGTCGCCCGATCCGCGGCCCGAAAACAACACGATGAACCGCGCAAGCGAATGCAAAAGAAAAATATGAAGTATGTAATAAACAAACGGAACTTTTCCATAAACGGTCATGATTCGGGTAAACGTGTTGGCAATATTTTCAAGAAACGATAAGGCAATCAGCGCGGGCCCGATGGTCATCAGCATGTATTGTAGCGATGGCGGATATTTGGTTGTATTTACAAAATCAAGAACTGTATTTAATGCGGTTGACTGCGTTTCCCATTCATTTCTGTCGCCATACATTTTTAAAAAACGAAGTGCGATAAAAAGACAAATCATACTTACTCCGGTAATGAGCAGGAATTTTTTCCGATAGCTTTTATCGGTGTTTGCCGTGTAAATTTTTCCAAGACAATAACCGCAGATCATTAATCCGAGCCAGGGAAGAAACGGATAGCCCACAAGCACAACAAAATCCGGCGAAGGCTGAAACAAATTGAGAGAGTGAATAAGCGACCAGATAAACACCGCGGCTTTGGGTTGGGTAATCTGAATGCCGTCTAATAAATTATGACAAAAGACAATTAACAAGCTGATTGATAATACAATCCGGTAGGGAAGAAGCTGTATCACCGATAGAAAAATCATTGATATTCCAATTGCCCAGAACACCTGTAACAACAGAAAATGTGAGTAGCTGAATTGCCATAAGCCATTGATAATAAATATTTCAGCAAACACAAGCCATAAGCCGCGGGTAAATAAAAAAGAAGCCACCTGTTTTTTTGTATAGCCTTTTTGCGCATACAAAAAAACCGACAAACCGGAAAGAAACACAAATACCGGCGCGCAATAATGGGTGATCCATCTGGTAAAAAAAAGAAATGGCCAGGTTGTTTTAAAATCCATCGGGTCGTTGCCGGCAAGCGCATCCTGATGAAAAAATTCTCTGGTATGGTCAAGCGCCATTATCACCATAACTATGCCGCGAAGAATATCAATGGATGCAATCCGGTGGCTTTGTTTTGTTTGTGTTGCAGGTAAAGTTGTCATGGATAAATGAAGGAATTTTAGTTACTAATAAAAGGAAAGCAGGCAGAAAGGAAGTGATCAGTTGATTTGCAAATGATATCATTGTAATAATCAAATCTGTCAGAATCAGGTTAACGAAACGCAATCTCAGCTTAGCTTTCAATCTCACAACATCACTAATATCTGATTGTATCAATAGTTATAAAAAAAATTTCAACAAGCATAACACAACAATCAACCGCTCTTAAAAACCGATTGCATTACCGCCATCAACCCGAATGATGGTTCCGGTTATGTATTTAGAAGCATTGGTAGCCAGGAACAAAGCTGCCTCACCAATGTCTGACGGATCGCCCAAAACACCCATTGGTGTTCGTCCCAACACTTTATTTTTTCTTTCCATATCGTTATTTAATGCTTTGGCAGACATGTCGGTTGCAATAAAACCCGGCGCGATGCAATTAACCCGAATGCCTTCGGGCGATAATTCTGTTGCCATCGCACGGGTCATGCCTTCTATGGCAGATTTTGAAGCGGTATAGGCAATTACCTTTGGCAAACCGTATTGCGAAGCCATCGAGCTGATATTGATAATGCTGCCGCTATGTTGTTTCAGCATACATTTTACAACTTCGCGCGACAAAGCAAACACAGCCGTTACATTCGTTAATAAAATGCGTTGAAATTCTTCATCGGTTACGTCAACAAATTCTTTTTTCTGGTTAATGCCTGCATTGTTTACCAAAATATCAATGGTTCCGAATTTATCTGTAACCTGTTTTACAAAATGAGGGATGGCGGCTAAATCGTTCAAATCGCAGCGCATTGGTATGCATAAATTGCCCAATGTGGTTTTAGCATCGTTCAGTTTTTTTTCGTCCCGCCCTGCAACAATAGTTGTAATGCCATGGTTGATAAATGATGTGGCAATTGCCAGCCCGATGCCCGAACCGCCGCCGGTAACAATGGCTGTATTGTTTTGTTTTGTTTGCATTGGTTTTTGAATAAAATTATAGTGTTACGCTAAACAATGAATGTGAGAAACAGGAGATAAGTATTTTATGTCTGCCGTTTTACTTCTCATGTAAAATAACGCGACAGACTAAAGTTAGTGCATCATTCAAATGTTTGGCTATATTACTAATAAATACGCAAATGCATACATCTGATGCACAATAAAGTTTTGCATTCATCAACATCAGAGTCGAATTAATTCAAAGCAAAATATTGTTTGCAAATATTTTTTGTTACTTCTGAAACAAATTATTTTATAGATAAAACAGCATGATTAACAAAGCTGCATTTCTGATATGCTTCTGCCTTTTAATGCTGATATTTGTTTATGATATTTATATACAGCCCGATGCCAGTTTTTTTTAAACAACAGAATTGAAACGATGCTAACAGAACATACGATGCGATGGTTTGGACCGAATGATGCGGTAACATTACAACACATAAAACAAGCCGGATGCGCCGGCGTGGTAACCGCTTTGCACCACATTGCCGTTGGAGACATTTGGGAAGTAACTGAGATAAACAAACGAAAAAAAGAAGTGGAAGAAGCCGGCTTATTATGGACGGTAATTGAAAGTTTGCCGGTGCATGAAGACATAAAAAAGCAAACCGGAAATTATAAACAATACATTGAAAATTATAAGCAAAGTCTTCGCAATGTATCCGCTTGCGGACTGAAAGTGGTAACGTACAACTTTATGCCGGTATTAGACTGGATGCGCACTCATATTTCTCATCCCTTACCCGATGGCAGCACCGCTTTGTATTTCAATAAAACCGCCTTTATTGCGTTCGATTTATTTTTATTAATGCGTCCCGGTGCAGAACAGGATTATACAAAAGACGAAATAGAAAAAGCGAAACAAAGGCTAAGCATCATGACGGATACAGAAAAAGAAATACTTTATCAGAATGCGTTACTTGGCTTGCCCGGCAGCGAGGAAAAATTTACCAAAGAACAAATATTAGCCGCACTCGAAACATATAAAAACATTGATGCAAAAACAATAAAGAAGCATTTGTTTTATTTTTTGCAACAGGTTGTTCCGGTGGCGGAAGAAGCAGGTTTGAAAATGGCGATTCATCCCGACGATCCGCCTTATAACATATTGGGATTACCGCGTATTGTAAGCACTGAGCAGGACGCAAAAGAAGTAGTTGATGCCGTGCCTTCGCCAGCCAATGGCTTGTGCTTTTGTACAGGCTCTTATGGTGTGAGAAAAGACAATGATCTTACGGGTATGATAAAACGTTTGGGCGATCACATACATTTTCTTCATCTGCGAAATACAACGCGCGATGGAGAAGGAAATTTTTATGAAGCCAATCACTTAGACGGCGATACCGATATGTATGATGTTGTAAAAGAAATTGTGCTGCTGATGAAGCGTCGCAACATATCTATCCCGATGCGCCCCGATCACGGGCATCAGATGCTGGATGATCTGGATAAAAAAACCTATCCGGGCTATTCAGCCATCGGGAGATTAAAAGGGCTTGCCGAACTGCGCGGACTGGAAATGGGAATTGCACGAAGTCTGCCTGAACAAGAATAAAGTTGATTTTGCAGTATAAAAAACGACAGTTTTCAATTTTACCAAAGTATAGAACAATCGCCCAATTTATTACCTATGGTTCTCTTCTGCGAATACTTTCCCCATCAATCGGTTCCATCTTCGGAACCAATATTTTAAACATAATCAGCCAGGCAAGAAGATAGCCCAATCCACAATATAAAAACATAATGTAGTAGCCGGTTTCAATGCTGCCTGCTTTTTTATAATAATCAAATAACAACCCGGCTAACGTAGCTATTGCCATACCGCCAAATCCGCCCGCCATACCACCGATCCCGATAACCGATGCGATTGAGTTTTTGGGAAACATATCGGATACGGTGGTAAACAAATTTGCCGACCAGGCCTGATGCGCCGAAGCGGCGATGCCGATGATAACAATGGCATACCACATGTGATAGCTGCCTGCCGCCTGTGAAACCATAATGAGTAACGGAAACACGGCATAAATAAGCATGGATGTTTTACGCGCGCGGATTATATTCCAGCCTTTGTTTTTTACCAGCCACATCGGGAGCCATCCGCCAAATATGCTGGCTATGCCGGCAAGCGTATATACAAAGGCTATGGGCAAACTTACCTGCATCCCTTCCAGACCGTATTGCGCATTTAAAAAAGCAGGCAGCCAAAACAGCAGAAACCACCAGATGCCATCGGTTAAAAACTTGCCCGCGATAAAAGCCCAGGTTTGTTTATAAACCAGCAATTTGCCCCATGAAATCTTCGGTTCCTGTTCAACGCCTTTTGCGGCAGCCGGTTCGCTGGCATCGCTGTTGATATAATAAAATTCAGCCTGTGTGAGTCGTTTTTGCTTTGCCGGAACATCGTAAAAAATAAACCAGAAAATAAGCCATATAAAACCAATGGCACCAATGGCAATAAACGCAAGTCGCCAGCTATAATTGATGGCGATATACGGCACCAAAAGCGGCGCTAAAATGGCGCCCACATTCGTACCCGAATTAAAAATACCGGCTGCATAAGCGCGCTCTCTACGCGGAAACCATTCGGCTGTGGTTTTAAAAGCGGCGGGAAAGTTTCCGGCTTCGGTTACACCTAAAAAACTACGGTAAATGGCAAAGCTGAGCGCGCCGGTGGCAAAAGCGTGCAATACCGAAGCAATGCTCCAAAGCGTAAGGGTAATGGCATAACCTAATTTGGTTCCGATTTTATCTATGATTCTGCCGGCGAAAATCATTCCGATGGCGTAGGCAAACTGAAAGGCAACAACAATGTTTGAATAATCCGTTTCGCTCCAGCTAAATTCTTTTTCCAAAGTCGGTTTTAAAAGACTAATTACCTGCCTGTCGAGATAATTGATGGTGGTGGCATAGAAAACCAGTGAACAGATTGTCCAGCGATACTTGCCGATTTTTGTGATGCTGTTTTTTTTATTTGCGATTGGTTGTGTTGCAAGCATGTTGTAGATTATAACGGATAAAAAACAAAATGGAATATTACGATTTTATCTCAACGGGAAAAACCGGACAACAAGATAAACTTTATAAAATGGTAATGGCAACTTCTTCCCCTTTTCGTTCGGCGGAAACGTAACCTGCATAAATGGTAGCGATAACATCCGCCGCCAAACGGCTGTTGCTTTCTATTGGATCGCCATACGCTGCCGATTTGTAAAACGCATCCATTTCGTGCTGATAACCGGCAAACCAGCCTTCATCCGGCGAGATAAACGACCAGCCTTGTTTGGTTTCCGTTTTTTCTACCACATATACGTCTTTAAAATGCTTTTGCGCCGGTGTATAAGCCACCATCGAAGTATTCGGATTGATATTACAAACGGTTCTGTGATTGCTTGTGTTTACTTCAATCCAGTTGTGCACACCGCCCAATACCAGTTCGCTGGCAAACAGATCGGCAATGGTGCCATCTTCAAATACGATGTGCTGCATAGCAAAATCTTCCGTGTCTTTATAAGTAGTCCGCAAATAACCTTCGTCTTTAAATGCCGGCATTCTTGTAATGGCATGAGTGCGGGCAGAAATGGTTGCCGGTCGTATGGGTTTGCCATCTCGTGCCATACCTTCTACCTGTTTTAAATAAAGAGCCGCCGACAGCGGATGACAGCCTTTGCCCATCATGGAGCCGCCGCCCGAAAATTTCCATTGGCCATAAGTGGAAGAATGAGAGCCGGAATGCGATTGTTCGCCGTGCATCCAGATGATTTGCGCGCCGGTTTTTTGCAGCAGTTCTTTTTCTTTTTGAACGGCAGGCGCATACACCCAGTTTTCGGCATACATAATTTTGCCGGCGCTGTTTTTTTCGGCTTCAAGCATGTTGCCTACGCTTTTCATTGCCTCCGCCAATCCTTCTTTTTTAGAAAATGTATCGCCGTTAAAAGTATCTGTTCCATCGCCGAAATAGCCGGTCAACGGCTTTTCTACAATAGCAAATTTATTTTGTTGTAAAACAGATATTACGATTGGCTCGTGCGTTACCGGCGGCGTACATACGTGCAACAAGTCGGATGCTGCTATCAGTTCTTCCAGATTTGTAAAGGCAGAAATATGTTTTGATGAAGTAAAATCAGTCAGCTTCTGTGATGTAAGTGAATATGCACCTGCTATTTCTACTTTGGTGTTGTAAACGCGCTGCAAAGCATCGTAATGAAATCTGGCGGCAAAGCCGGAACCGATAATGCCTGCACGTAATGTTTTTTTATCCATCAAAAAAATGTGATTTATATTCCTGCTTTCGATAGAGCCTTTTCTATTTTCGTCACTTATTTTTCACTTCTCGCCACTTCATTTTTCGCTCCGTTCAATTCTTCCATCGTAAATGTTTTTTGGCGGTCGCTGTATTTATTTCGCATTTTATCTATGTCGTCAGCCGAAATTTTTTCAGCCTTGTTATTCCACGAATTGCGAACATAGCTTAGCACCTGGGCAATAGCTTCATCGGTAAAATCTTTGTTGGCGCCGATACCGGGCATATCGCCGTTTACTTCGGGCGCTTTGTATAGCTTGCCTGCTACTTTTACCGGACCGGTTAAGCCATACAAAACAATCGGTATCAATTTATTTTTATCGCCCTGAACCCAGTCGGAGCCGTTTAATGGCGGCGCCAGAGCCGTTACGCCATTGCCATCGGAACCATGACAGGTTTGACAAAGCGAATGAAAAATGGTAGCGCCTTTCGGATATAGTTTTGCCAGTTTTTCTGCATTGCTGTTATTTTTCGCTTTGGCCATATCGCTGATTACTTTATTTAGCCTTTTGTTAATAGATAAATTTGTATCCGCCTGAATTTGCAGTGCTTCTGCGTAAAATTTTGCTTCCTTGTTTTGCAGATTGCTGATAACGGCATCAGCTACATACATATTAT
This sequence comes from Ilyomonas sp., assembly GCA_965219515.1. Classification (GTDB taxonomy): domain Bacteria; phylum Bacteroidota; class Bacteroidia; order Chitinophagales; family Chitinophagaceae; genus Ilyomonas. Next base: position 1,555,590 of record OZ244776.1, on the reverse strand, counting down.
CGGGATATTTTTTGGTTAATGTTATCAAAAGTTGTCTGGCATCGGTGTTATCATAAGGCTGAATGTAATGAGCGAGAAAAGCGGTATAAGGCGCAGCAAGCGTATCATTGCCGGATGCCATTTGCTGCAATACAGCCGCGAATTGTTTGTAATTGCTTTGCGTAAGAACAGACGGCAATACGTTTAACGCCTGCATCCGTATCGTCCAGTTGTTTTGTTTCAGTAAAGCCAGTACATCATCATCTTGTAATCCGCCCAGGCCTTCCATCGTCCACAAGGCATGAATCAGAGGTAGCGGCTTGCCGGTATCCTGCAGCAATTGCCGCAAGGCAGGCGTTACCTGTTTGTCTTTTTTATCAATCAACAATTGCTGCGCTTTGCTTCGCACCCAACCGTTTTTATTTTGTAATAACTGTATAAGTTTATTGTTATCATTGGTAAATTGAACCGCTTTTTCACTGGTGTTTTTAGGAACAATTTTATAGATGCGTCCGCAGTTAAGAGGTCTGGTTAATGCCCGCTCTTTAATTTCGTTTTTCAGGTAAGGCGTTAAGTAGGTTTTGTGCTGAATGATGCCGCGATACATATCAACCACATACAGCGCGCCATCGGGGCCATTGCTCAAATTTACCGGGCGAAAACGTTCATCTTCGCTGGCCAAAAATTCTTTGTTTTTATATGCTTCCGTACCTTCTGTAATATATCCTTTGTCGGTTAAAACATTACGCTTAATTAAATTGCCGGCTGGTTCGGCTACGAAAGCGTTTCCCTGATAATCTTCACCAAATGTATTGCCCTGATAAATAACCGGACCACAGGCTGCGGTAAAGTTGACAAGCCGCAAACTATCATCTAAAATGCCTTCCATATAACCGCGGTTTACACCGGGTGTTGGCAGCGCCGGGTAAACGCTGTTATCGTCCACAATCTTTTTTACAAAACCGGCAACGTTTTTCTGGTTTTCATTTTCGGCGCCAAGCCCGGGTGAAAAATAATCGCCTAATAAATTTTCCGAATTGGTATTGTAAAACAGTCTGCCGTAATCGTCCTGCGTAATGCCCCACTGACCGCGAAAATGAGTTCGTTCCATTACCCAGCGGTTGCCTTTTTTCCGATATCGCTTATCAGATTTGGCACTATAAATCCAGTTGTCCATCGCGCGCAGCAAACCATTTGGCTGATGCTCAACATTGCCGCCTTCGGCATAGGCAGAGTCAATCAGCTTTTTATGAACAGGTTTGTCGTTTTCAATATCATAATGCCAGAGTTTTGGCGGCTCGGCAACTAAGATTCCATCTTCTATCAAACAGATGGCGCGGGGCAAAACCAGCGAATCTAAAAACACTTTGCTCTCGTCCATTGCACCATCGCCGTTGGTATCGGTAAGAATTACAATTTTACCGCTGGGCTCATCTTCGCCCGTTCCCGAAGTGTCGGGCATATAGTCCTGCATGTCCACTACCCAAATGCGCCCCGCTTCATCAAAACTCATGGCAACGGGCGCTTTTATCAACGGTTCGGCGGCAACCAGTTTTACCATAAAACCGTCTTCAACGTGCATTTTTTTCATAGATTCTTCCGGCGATAATTGCGGCGCTTCTGCAATGCTTCTGCGTATGGCCAGCGAATCCGGTTGCTTGTTTTCATGCACTTCATTTTTGCAGCTTGTATTTGCTATCGCAATAAAAGCACAACAACCGGCAATAAAATGCATATACTTTTTACTTCTCTTCATAATAATCTCCTTCGGCTAAAGAATATAAAAAAATGGATCATTAAACAGACGAAATTACGCCTTTAAAAAAGCCCAGCGATTCGGCAATGCCCGGCAACGGGTCGGTCATGTCTTTTTCGTACTCGATGCTGCAAACGCCTTTATAATTAATTTCGTTCAGCGTTTTTACAAGCGATGGAAAATCAATAACACCCCGCCCGATTTCTATGGCTTTCGCTTCTTTAAAAGCGCCTGTAACGTCTTTAATGTGCATATCAAAAAGGCGATTTTTATAATCGTTAATCACTTTGCTCAGGTTGGCACCGGCTCTTACGGCATGACCAATATCAAGACAAAGACCCATGCGGTCATCCCGGTTTTTTATATGGTCATAAACATTTTGCGGCGCCGGATATAATTTATCTTCCGGACCATGATTGTGTATGGCGATTTTTATGCCGGACGATTTCACTTTCTGCTCCGTATAATCAAGCAGTTCATACACTGGCACACCAACGATCATTGGTACGCCAATGCGTTTTGCATAAGCAAAAGCATTATCAACTTCGTTCTGCGTTTTCATGTAAATCACGCCTGCCGCATACACCTGGCAACCGGCACCGGCAAATTTTCCAAGAACTGATTTTATCGTTTCTTCATCGCTGTTTAAAGGCAGTTGAAAATCTTTAACGGAGAAAAAATGCACATCAAGCCGCTTTATCATTTCAAGAGCTTTATCTACATTGAAACGCGCGAATGTATAACCTGCGATGCCAATTGTAAGATTAGCTTCTTTTTTTTCCGGTGAAACGGTTGCTGTTGCAGCTTTGCCAAACATCGGAGCGCTAATTGAGCCGGCTATTGCTAACGCAGCATAATTGATAAATTTTTTTCTGTTCATATATTTAAGAAGTCATACAAAATTAAGCGAATGATATTTTACTGAAAGTGAGATTTAATTTTTTACCAATTTTACAGAGTATCATTTTTGTGTTATAAAACAGGTTATCAGTGCTTATCTAGTCTTTTACTTTTATCTATCTTTCTCTTAGTTCTTTCCACACCCTTTCAATCATGTTCAGTTGTGGTGAATAAGGAGGTAAATAAAAGATGAACAATTATCTCTTAGCGCAAACGTTCTGCATTGCTTTCATTGCTTTTGACTGATGAACTTTTGCATTGTCAGGAACAATAACTGTGTGCTTTTTAAGGGTGTATGAAAAGTTGTTGGGTTGTTTTATAATAAAGGCGATGTCAATGATATCATACGTTGTTTTGAACTCAAAGTGGCGTTGTTTCCGGTTATCATTGCAAATCAATTAAACTTCTTTCCTCCGGCGGTTTTAATACTCACGTTTTCATTTCCCTGCCACCCGTAACACTAAACGTCTTTTCCTCCGTTTAGTTTTGATTGACTACTTAATAACAAGTAAGCAGCCGCGGCTTAAGATTTCATAGATGTTTACTATCAAACAATGGCAGATAGAAGTTAAGTTATGAATAATGGTTCACATTAAAATTTTATTAAAACATGGTAAAGGCCGAAAGGTATTAACAAAACATTTATTTTCACTGCGTGATTGTTCAGGAATTGTGTAACTGATGTCTGTCCTGATTTAAACCTTGTTACCGAAACGTTTATAAACCAATTTTTCATGCGACCCGCCATATTGCTGCTGCTGCTCGTTTGCGCGGGTTTGTCAGCCTATTGCCAGAACCCGCTGTTTTCACAAGCCGTTCAGGCAACCGGTCTGCCAGAGAAAGCCACCGACGGGGTGAAATCAGTTTCCGGTAAATCATTGCATTTTTTACAACAGAAGTACGAAAAAATGAATGCCACCGTGGAAAAGCAGAGTCAGAAAATGCTCGTGCGGATGCGCAGGAAAGAAGCCAAACTCCAAAAACAGCTTGAACGCAAAGACAGCGCAGCGGCGCAGCCACTCTTTGCCGGTTCGGATGACAGGTATAAGCAACTGCAAGCAAAGCTTTCCGCCCCTTATGATTCCACCCAAGGCTTTCCGCTCACCGAATACCTGCCCGGTGTTGACAGCCTGCAGACGGCTCTGCGCTTTTTAACGTCAGCCGGCGCAACGCTGCCCGCCGGCAAGCTTGCGGCGATAACAAAAGCAGGGGATGAACTGAAAGGATTGCAGGACAGGCTGCAAAAGGCAAACGACATCGAAGCGTTTGTAAAGCAAAGAGAGCGGCAGCTGAAAGAGCAGCTGCAGGGCAGTCCTTTTACCAGGCAGCTCAGGAGCATCAATAAAGAAGCGTTTTATTACAGTCAGCGGGTAAGGGAATACAAAGAGATGCTCAGCAACAAAGAGAAGACGGAGCAAAAGCTGCTGGGTGCTGTGAGGGAATCGCCTCTTTTTCAATCTTTCATGAAGCGGAACAGCTGCCTGGCAAAACTGTTTCCCGCACCGGCAAACTACGGCACGCCCGAAGCACTGGCGGGTTTGCAGACCAGAGCCGCGGTGCAGCAGGGATTGCAGCAGCGGTTTGGCGCATTGCCTGCGTCAAGCCCTGAGGCGTTGGAAGGTGGCGGAGCAAACAGTTACCTGCAGCAGCAGATGCAGGCGGCACAAACGCAATTAAGCCAGTTAAAAGACAGGATGAGCAGGCTTGGCGTTAGTGGTGGCAGCAGCGACATGACGCTGCCGGACTTTAAGCCCAATACACAGCATACCAAAAGCTTTTTGCAACGGATAGAGTACGGCATGAACGTGCAGAGTGAGAAAAGCCATTCCATTATTCCCGCCACAACGGATTTAGCCTTTACAGCAGGATACAAGTTAAATGATAAGAGTACGATTGGATTAGGCGTTTCTTGCCGGATGGGCTGGGGCAGGGAAGGCATCCGGCACATTACCCTTACAAACGAAGGCGTGGGGCTGAGAAGCTATGTCGATATCAGGGCGAAGGGAAACATCTGGCTCACGGGCGGCTATGAGATGAACTACATGCAGTCGTTTCAGAAATATCAGCAACTAAAAGACCTGAGCGGCTGGCAGCGCAGCGGGCTTGTAGGGCTGACGAAGAAGTACAAGGTGGGAAAGAAAGAAAACAACCTGCAACTGCTGTGGGACTTCCTGAGCTATCAACAAATACCCAGAACACCTGCCCTGAAGGTTAGGGTGGGGGTGAAATTATGAGTAAAGCAACAATTAAAATTTATACAAAAAAATGAAAACCTTAACTGCATTAACGATTATTCTACTTGTAAGTGGATCATTACAGGCGCAATGGTCAACCGGTTCTAACACTGTTTATACAAATAATAATATAGGTGTTGGCACATCCAGTCCGCTAGGCATTCTTGACGTTAATATGTCAAACTGGATCATCTTTCGAAACAATGTAGGACTAATGCCTAAGCCAAATGCAAGTGCGAACTATGGTCTGGCAATGGCCTGGAATCCATCGAGCGGAGATGGGGAATCCGTTATATCTTATGGCAAGGGATTGGGCGGAAAGCCACGCCTTTCATTTTCATCGTTCAATGGAACAACACTTACAGAAGAAATGACACTCAAGAATGGCCGTTTAGGAATGGGTACCAATGATCCAATAATGATGCTTGATGTACGAGGGGATTGTCGCTTAGAAAGAACGGTAAGTACCGTTTTAACTCCCTTTCATCTGGACAATTTTACCTATGACGGAAAAACAAACTATTCATATGGTTTAAGCTGGCAGAATGATTCTCAAACCGGAGCGCTGACCACTTGGTTCAGCGGGTGGGGCGGTATTAAAGTATTTACCGGTAACCAGCCAAGAATGATGATACTGAACAACGGGAATGTAGGGATAGGTACTTTAAATCCTCAATCTCTTCTTGCTGTAAAAGGAACTGTAACCGCACAGAAAGTCGTCGTTACACAAACTGGCTGGGCGGATTATGTGTTCGATTCTTCTTACAACTTAAAATCTCTGTCTGACGTAGAACAGTTTGTAAAAACTAACAAGCACTTGCCGGATGTGCCCTCTGCAAAAAATATTGAGGAAAAAGGAAATGATTTGGGCAACAACCAAAAGATTCTGCTCCAAAAAATAGAAGAGTTGACGCTGTATTTAATTGAACAAAATAAAAAACTCAATGATCAGCAAGAAACAATTCAAATTCTTTTAAGCCAACAAAAAGATTTAGTTATTCAGGCCAAAGCGCACCAAAATAAATTAACAGATCAAATTATAAAATAAACAAAAAAGTAAAACTAAGCATAAGAAATCGCCATGAAAAAGTTCATTTTTATACTTTTTATATTCTTTATTGTTACTAAACTGGCTGCTCAGGTAAATTTACAAACCGGAAGTGCTGTTTTTAGCCTTCCTGTTTTTAACTGGCAGGACGATAAAAGCCGGTTAAACTCCGTTGTTGCTTTAAGTTATAATTCAGGTAGCGGCCTAAAAGTGAATGATGTAGCTTCCAATGTTGGGCAAGGATGGAATTTGATAGCCGGAGGCATGATAACCCGGATGCAGGTAGGCGAGCCGGATGATCAGATGCCTTATGGTAACGATGATGGAAATGATCGAAATATAAACAAATACCCGCCGGGACTCTTGTATGCAACAGCGCCTGTTACACTGGGATGCCCTTTGGCTTTAGCAAGATACCCAATTTATAAAGCCATGAATCAGGTTTATGCTCAGCACAACAGCACCAACTCGGATAGGCAACTTGATTATTTTTCTTTTCAGTTTAATGGCAAAACCGGCATGTTTGTATTAGACCCGGTTAAAGGTATTGGACAACCTTTAGGAGATACAAAAATGAAAATCTCATTTCAGAAAGGAACAATTAGCAATACCCGGACAACTATAACATCCTTTACTATAAAAGACGTGGATGGACTTACTTACAAATTTGCTGTATTAGGAAAAGCAAAAGTGCTTCGTACCCGGTACTGTAATTCGGATCTATTACCCCGAGATCAGCCAAAGTTCAAAAACGGACGCAGTTATTATCAAGCAAGCTATGATGATCCAACCATTATAAACCCGTGGATTGTAGGAAATTGGTATTTATCAGAGATTTCAGATTCCCTTACGCAACGAAAAGTTACATTCACATATTATTCCAGAACCATCACCAATACGGCAGGAACTGATATTTCCTTTTATAACTATAGTGACTACACTATGGCATCCTTTAAGACCTCAATCGTACAAACGCAGGACATTGCTTCTATCGCTTATCCCGACGGGCATACCGTATCTTTCAATAATGGCAATCCGAGAGCCGATTTAAATGGTGAAATGGCAGTCGGATCCATTGATGTAATGTATCAGGGAAGATATTTATCGAAATACCTTCTTAATACAACTTATTTTATTTTAAACCGGTATGGTACACCTGTATTTGCGTATCAGCGGAGTGTTGCCCGTCTTTGCCTACGGTCGGTGCAAAAGATTGGGGTAGACCTGAAGGAAGACACGCCGCCATATCTGTTTGACTATTATAAAGGTTCCGACGTTGCCGATGACTTTGTGCCGCCGCCTTTTTTTTATGCTAAAGATGCATGGGGTTATTATAATGGAAATAAAAGTCAAACCTCCGACGGTACACCCATTCCTTTAAATTTAAATTTAGCCCAGTTAAGCTATGCGCAATATAAAGGTCTGTGTTTTTTAAGAAACAATTCTCCATCATTGTTTATTGCAAAACCTGGGTATGCAAAAAACGGTTTACTGAAACAAATTATTTATCCTACAGGCGGGACTCTCACCTATCAATATGTTCAGAACAGAGGCGTAGCGATCGGTACAGGTATAGAGCAGGATTTAGGTGGTGTTCAAGTTTCACAAACAAGCTCAACAGACGGAGGATATTCGGCTACCTGTGCTAATCCCATAATCACGAGATATAATTATATTTTAGCGGGAAGCACAAACTCATCGCTATGGGGAGCGGAAAGCCCTGATAACTCCCTCAACATAGACAGCCATTATGAACAGGAACAGAAGAAGCGGAAGTGGTATGCTCCCTGGTCGTGCACCTGGGGATTCACTTATCCTGGTCTTCTGTCCATGAATGAAGCTGTTGATCTGACCACTATTCAACAAATTATGATTACTATAGGTCCGGCTTTGGGTGTATTAAGTACCATAGGTACTATTGTTGATGTCGTTAATCTAATCTGTTTGCAACCAACCCCTCTTATTGTAATAGCTGTTGTAGTTGATATGATTTCAGCTATTATTGATTTTCTTGTAAGCTGTAACGCGCATTCAAAAGACAATCCGCAAATCATTTACAACAATTACAATCTAAATGATGTAAGTCCTTTGCCTACACAATTCAAACGGGTGGAAGTCGTCGAAAACCCGGGAACCATAGGAAAAACGGTATACGATTTTACCAGTTCGGATGATTACCCATTGTGGCTGTCTTCAAATCCTCATTTTTCTACACAGCAACGTTTTGCATCCTGGGCTTATGGTCTGCCCAAACTTGTTACAGTTTATGATGCTAATAATAACATTGTAAGGCAAACAAAAAATGTATACAATTTCGGCTCGAATAATTATACGGGACTGATGCAGGTTTCCTTAAACCTAAATTCCTGTAAATGTACAGTGAATAAGAGCATTTCGCAGCGCAGTGACCAATGGACCGATCCATCCAGATATAATAACGTTTCCAATTATATTTCATCATCTACACCTGCTCATCCCGAGGTAAGTGTTGACAATTACACAATGTATACAGGACGGGCCTTATTGGATACGACCTACGAAAGAGTGTACAAACAAAATTCCACCACGCTTTATGATGAAACTGCTACCGGATATTATTACAATGTGGGTAATTATGAAGTGGCTCAGTCTTTTACCCTCCAGAGCAATGGCGATATCATTAGAAAGTATTTCAACTATAGTAATAATTACGGTACGGGAGTGTATGCAACCCTTGCTTCGGTTAACAATATCGCTCTTCCTGTTGAAACCATTACCAATATATACAGAGCCAGCACTGCTGGTGACCCCGGCGGTTCAGGTTTCAAGGCAAATGCTCAAACCAGTATTAAAACCGATACAACTTCCGGTTCTAACTTAACAAATGGCTTAGGAGGTGGACTACAGGGAAGCCTTACCCATAAAATTACCGAATACCTGCTACAGTCCAACGGAGATATAAAACCCGCCCGTGTTTTGGAAGAAAGATTTACCAGGCCAGGTTCAATCGTTTATTATAATCCATCCTCACCTTCCTCTACTTATAAAACAACCCAATCATTTACTTACGATGCAAACGGTAATTTAACGGGGCTTCAGGATGAAGGTAAACACCTTGTTACAAATCTTTACGATTACAATGACAAGTATATAACCGCTTCTGTAATAAATGCTGATCCGGTAGCGGATAAATGCGCTTATACCAGTTTCGAAACAACCGGCTTCGGAAGCTGGACGCTGACAGGAAGCGGCAATTACAATTCAGCAAGTGCCATTACCGGAAGCCGTTCCTATACCTTAACAGCAGGAAGTAAATTATCCGTGTCTTCAAACACTGCCGAAGCCTATCTACTTAGTTTTTGGGCAAAAAGCAGTGGTATTGCCGTTACCGGCGGCACTCTTGCAAAAAGCGCCCCAACCTACAACGGCTTTACATATTACGAATACATAATACCGCAGGGAACTGCAACTGTTACTATTGTAGGAACAGTTGCTATTGATGAATTGCGATTGTATCCGGCAAATGCCCGTATGCGCACAACCACCTATGACCCGCTCATTGGCAAAACATCTGAATGTGATGAGAACAACAGGATCATCTATTATGAGTATGATAACTTGGGTAGATTACAGTTTGTAAAGGACGAGGCAAAAAATGCGCTGAAGATGTATGAATACAATAATATCTCGGCAGCTAAACAAAACGGTTGCCCTGCTACCTATTCCAATCATGCCATTTCAGAAGTGTTTATGAAAGCCACTTGCAGTACAGGTTATCTTCCTGACAGCACTGTCTTTACGGTGGCTGCCGGAACCTATACTTCGTCAATCAGCCAGGCAGATGCCGATGCACAGGTAGAGAATTACATATTAACAAACGGTCAGAATTATGCCAACGCGCAGGGTGCCTGCCGGTTAATTTATTATAATACCGCAGTATCCGAAACGGATACAACTCAGTCCTGTGATGCAGGTCAGAAAGGAGGGTTGGTTACCTATACGGTGCCTGCCAAAACTTATAGCTCTATTATTAATCAGGCTGATGCCGACCGTCAGGCAGCCGAAGACATAGCAGCCAACGCACAGGCGTATGCAAATTCCGTAGAACATCAGGCATGTACAATTACAACAGCGCCTGATTGGACTTACTATGATGGTGACCCGATAAAGTGCCAGGCTGTAAGTGGTTCAACACATGAGTTTGTATTAATGAAAGACGAAAACCCGAACAGCTCTTCTTATGGGCAAACGCTGTGGGTAGATATTGGTACGCCGCAGGATGCCTGTCCGGTTGGCGCCAGCTTGTCAGGAAGTACATCAGTTACCCTGGGACAGTCTTCCGGCAGCGGTAAGATCACCGCACCGGCGGGTTATACGGTTACCGGTACAATAACTGCCAGCGGCACGCCGGCAGGCGCTATTACTGCAACTATTTATGTAGCGGGTGTTTCAATTGCTTCAGGCAGTACGACTGCCAATAACAGTGGCAGCGGTTCTTCTACATTTACGTTTGTTATGCCTTCAGCAGGAACCGTTAGTTATACTCTATCAGTTTCAAGTAGCGCCGGGGCGGGTAGTGCCGGCAGTGGAAGTATTACGGTGCACTAAACCCAAATAGAAAGAAACGGTTATGAAAACAAAAATTTTCAGATTTAAAAACGCCCGGCAGGCAACTGTGCAATACCTGCTGTTTGCAGCATTTGCCCTTGTTGTTGGCGTTGCCCAAGCGCAAATTAACTGGAGTCCAAACTATAAGATAGGAACGGTGGATGGCGTGTACAACTTTTCGTCTGCGCAGACGCCCAGCCAGTTGGTTTATATTTACCCAGCCATCCAGCCCAGCGAAACCGGCTGTACTTACCAGTGGGAACAAAGCAGCTCTCCATTATTTACCACTTATTCCAATGCAACTGGCACGTCCACCGGCACCAGCTATAGCTTTACGCGTGCGCTCAGCCAGACTACCTATTTCAGAAGGAAGGTAACAAAATCAGGCTGGGGATTTATTTATTCCAATATCATCAAGATCAGCATTGTCTCTGCCAACTGGGAGGATATTAATTACATACGAGAGCATGATATTCTGACCACCGGTATCACCACCTTTGCGCAGGTGGACGCGCTGACCATCGGGCAGAAACTGCAGACGACCACCTACTTAGACGGTCTGGGACGCTCCGTAGAGAAAGTGAGCCGGGAAACAGCAACGGCAACAAGCGGCACCTGGGGCGATATAGTGCAGTTCTCGCAATATGATGTGTACGGCAGGCAACCAAAGCAGTTCCTGCCTTATACTACTACTATGCAGCCGGGCAAGTATAAAACTACTGCACCCACCGAACAAACACAATACTTTACAACCAAGTATAGCGAGAGTTCTCCCTATAATAGCCTTACCTACGACAACAGCCCGTTAAACCGGGTGACGAATGTAAAAGAATCCGGTATCAACTGGGCTGCGAGCAATGGAAACAGTGTTCTGTACGACCTGAACACGGCGGCGGAGAATGTGCAGATTTGGTATGTAAACTATTCACGTGGCGGTTTTCCCGCCACTGCGGGCGCATATCCTGACAATACGTTGTTGCGAAACAAATATACCGATGTGGACGGAAACCAGGTGATTGAATACTCCGACAACGCGGGCAAGCTGATTTTAAAGAAAGTACAGGCAATCGCTTCCCCTTCTGTAAGCCACAGCGGATGGATCTGCACCTATTTCGTGTATGATGATTTCGGGCTGCTGCGCTACCAGTTGCAACCCGAAGCGGTAAAATATTTAGATGCCAATGGTTGGGTATTTACAGCACAGGTACTAAACGAGTTATGTTTTCAATATGACTATGACGACAAAGGCAGAACCATTTGGAAAAAAGCACCCGGCGCTCAGCCATTGCAGATGATGTATGATGCCAGGGACCGCATGGTTTTTACACAGGATGGCAACCAGGCTGCCCTTTCTACCCCGCAGTGGACAGCCAATTTATACGATGACTTAGACAGACCAACGCTTACCACTCTATACAATACCACAGAAACAGTATTGCAGCTGCAGGCAGACATATCTGCAGCTACCACTACGACAACGGTAAGCACTACACCGCCCTCCAACCCGGTTTCTAATCTGGTGGTGAGCAACCGCGACGCGAGCATCTCCACTTACAGTGCACAAAACAGCATTACACTGGCGGACGGATTCAGCAGCGGTACCAACGATGCTTTTACGGCGCAAATCAGCGCTACGGCAGCAACCACGCCGGGCACCGTAACTTCCACCACGTATAATAACCCGATTACGTCTGCCAATCTGGGCAATGCCTCGGTGTGCATCATTCTGAAATATTTGTTCTATGACGACTATTCGTTCGGTAATGCAAAGTCGTTTGATAACACGTTTACTAATACCAGCGCCTATGCCACCAGCGATCCGAATGTGATACCGGTTGCCGCCTCGAAACGGACGTTGAGCTATCCCACAAGCAGCCTGACACGCGTGCTGGGCACCACCACTTTTTTGGCGGCTACGGATTATTACGACGAAAAAGGAAGGCATATCCAGTCGCAGGAAGAGAATGTGAAAGGAGGCACTGATGCTACTACCCTGCAATATCATTGGGACGGGCGGCTGCTGAGCACGTGCCACAACCATACGGCGCCGGGCACCGATTATATCCGCTTCGTTACCCTTACGAAAAATATTTATGATAAGATAGGCAGGGTTACTTCCATTCAAAAAAGCGTAGGCGCCAATAACCCGCTCAAAACGGTTTCCTCCTACGATTATGATGATATGGGCAGGGTAAAGACCAAGCACTTAGACCCAACCTATACAGCAGGTGGCAACGCAGAGTTGGAATCGCTGAATTATAGCTTCAACATCCACAACCAGATCACAGGCATTAATAAAGACTACGCAAAAAAGACGGCAGGCGCTTACAACAAGTGGGGGCACTTCTTCGGCATGTACTTAGGCTTCGATAAAACGGACGGCTTCTTTACTAAAGCCGAACTGAACGGGCAGGTTACCGGCGTATTGTGGAATACGCAGGGCGATGACGCGCAGCGCAAATATGATTTCAGGTATGATAACGCAGGCAGACTCATCAATGCTGCCTTCACTGAACAACAGCATCCGGGCGATGGTTTCAGCAACGCGAAGATGGATTTCTCCGTAACGGGAACGAGCGGGCAGATTACCTACGACCTCAACGGCAACCTGCTGGCGATGCTTCAGAAGGGCATACAGCCGGGTGCCGCCGCTCCCATTACGATAGACGACCTGCGCTATAGCTACGCCGCGCAAAGCAACAAGCTGCAAAGCGTTACCGATGCCATGACCGCCACTTCGCAGAACGGGCTCAACGGCGACTTTAAAGACGGCGCTAACGGCAGCAATCCCGACTATGTATATGATGCCAATGGCAATGTGATCATTGACCTGAACAAGAACGTACAAAGCCTCAATAACGGTGCTGCCGGCACACCGGGCATTTCGTACAATTTTTTAGACAAGCCGGAAAAGATACGCATTGTGGGCAAGGGAACGGTGCAAATAATTTATAGCGCCGATGGAGACAAACTGCAGCGCGTGTTTACACCCGAAAGTACGGGGGTAACGGTTACCACGAGCTACATCAGCCAGTTTGTGTATCAGAAGAAGAGCAGCGGCGGGGGCGATAGTCTGCAATATATGAGTTTTGAAGAAGGACGGGTGCGGGTGATGCAGGCAGTCTCGCAGGGCGATGCCAATAACGCGCTGATAGAAGACGGCAATATTGACCTGCCGGGCGGGCGGCGCGGCGCATGGGATTATTTTGTGATGGACTACCAGCAGAACGTGCGCATGATACTCACCGAAGAAACACACACCGCTTACAGCACCGCCACCATGGAAACGGCGCAGCAAACGTATGAAGACGGCGTGTTTGGGCAGCCGGGTGCAGGTAACGAGGTAGAAGCCACAAGGGTAGCCAAACCTGCGGGCTGGACAAACGCTGCCGCCGGTGCCTCCGTATGCCGGCTGGGCAATACGTTTGGAAAAACGCTGGGACCCAACACGCTGCAAAAAGTAATGGCAGGTGATGCGCTGAGCGCTACGGTGCTGTATTACTGCCCGGCGGCTACCAGCGGCTCTCCCAACAATACCTTAGCCAACACCATTGTAAGCAACCTGCTGGGTGTGCTGGCGGGCGGCGGCGGCGGGGCTACGGGTGCGGTAAAAGGCAATGCCGGTGCGGTAACCACGCAGTTGGGCGGCAACGGAGCTTTCACCGGTTATGTGCAGCCATCCAACACAACCGGCACCATACCTCAGGCATATCTCACCATCCTGTTTTTTGACGAGCGGTTCAACTTCATCTCCGCTGCGGATGGTGGAGCGGCAAGTATTCAAATAGCAGGCACCACTGGTGCAAACGGCTCTTCCCTTACTCTTGCAAACATTAAAGCGCCTAAGAACGGTTATGCTTATGCGTATGTAAGCAACCGCAGCAACCAGGATGTGTACTTTGACAACTTCAAAGTGCAGGTACAGGCAGGGAATATCATTGAAGAAAACCACTACTATGCCTTCGGGCTCAAGATAGCCGCCCTCAGCAGCGTAAAGCTCGGCGATGGAGGGGAAGGCGGACTGAAGAACAACAACCTCTACAACGATAAAGAACTCATAGACGATGCCGACCTCAACTGGTACGACTACGGATTTAGAAACTACGATCCTCAGATTGGAAGGTTTACACAGCTTGATCCTTTGACAGATGAATATCCTGAGTTAACTCCTTACCAGTACGCCAGCAATGACCCGATCACAAACATAGATATTGATGGACTGGAAGGAGGCGTTTCCGTGTTTACCGGAGCCACACAGGCAGCCGCCGATGCTGCTGCCGATGCTGCCAGATTGATTGGTACTGATTTAACACCTGTGGTGGTTACTGCTACCCGCGTAACGGTTCAGGCAACAGTTAAAACGGTCTCGACAACTTCTAAAATGCTGAGCATTGCTGGCAAGGCAGCGGATGTTATTTCCAATTTCATACCTGTAGTCAGTGGGGCGAAGGACATCTATCAAGGTGCAAAGAGTGGCAACTGGTGGCAGGTGGCTGCAGGAGCAGGAAGCATTGCCTTAGACATTTTTACCTTAGGTGCAGACGAACTGGTAACAGGAACGATACGAACAGTGGCAAAGGAAGGAGCGGAACAACTGGTGAAGAATGGCGCCGAGCAGATTGTAAAAGAAGAAGCCGAGCAGGTAGTGAAAAGCGAAACCAAGCAACTGGTTGAGAAAAAAGGCTTGCAGCGAGTAGAGGAAGGAGCAGGCAAGTTGCCATGCGGCTGCTTTCTTGCCGGAACGCTGGTGCTGACGGATAGCGGCTACCGGCCGATAGAAAAGATAAAGCCGGGCGATAAGGTGTGGGCGTATAACGATACGACGCATACCTTTGACAGGAAGAAGGTAGTGCGGGTATTTGAGCACGTAAGGGATACGGTGTACCAGTTGCACATTGGCACGGAAGTGATCCACACCACGAGCGACCATCCGTTCTTTGTAGGCGGCAGATGGCTGCGGGTAGCGAAGCTGCATGTAGGTGATAGTGTAACCACCTATCATGGCAACAAGATAGCCATTGCTGCCATTGATATCGTTGCCAAAAGGACAACGGTACATAACTTTGAGGTAGCCGATTATCACACTTACTATGTATCGCACCAACAGGTACTTGTGCACAATAACGGGCCGTGTGATAATATAATAAAACCTAAGCCTCGTTCATATGAAAAGCCTATAGGGAAACGATATAAATTTAATGGAAAAAAGGAAGCCAAAAAAGCCGCAGAAAAAGCAGGTGTGGAAGGCGATGTAGTTCATCATACGGATGGAGAACATGGCCCGCACTACCATCCTGGTGATGGCAAGGGTAAACCTTTAAACCATGATCATTATTATTATGGTGGTAAACACAGATAATTATTTTATGAAAGAAAACTTAATAGAATTAGTAAAAAAAAATGTCAGTTTAGATACTTTTAAAGAGGCAGTGATTACAGGTGCGGATATCAACCAAAGAGATGAAGACAACAATTCCATTTTGCATTGGGCGGTTATCAAAGGAAACCTACCAGTAGTAAATTATCTGATAAAAACGGGTTGTGATATTAATGTTCTAAATTTAGATGCAGTAAGTCCTTTTGAAATTGCAATTAATTTTAGTGAACTAGATATTGTAAATACATTATTAGATCATAACGTAACTTTTTTTAATCGTAATGGATATACTCCCCTACACTCAGTTGCTGCTTATGGAAGCGCAGTAATATTTGATATATTAATCTCATATTTCTCTAATGTAAACACAATAGATGATGGCGGATACACACCTCTGCATTGGGCTTGTCAAGAAGGTCATTTGGTTATTGTAGAAAGGCTGATTAATCAAGGTGCTTTAGTGAATGTTCTTGAAAGTCATGGATTTACTCCTTTACGAATTGCCGTTGGTGAAGGAAGACTAGAAATTTTTGATGTTTTGATGAAAGCAAACGCATTAATTGGCGATTTTTCAAGTGGTACGTTATTACATAATGCTGCTGCTTGGAATAGAATAGAGATAGCAGAAGCAATAATTAATATAGAACCTAATGTAAATGAAATGGACAAAAATGGAAATACACCTTTGCATTTTGCTCATATGTATGAGCACATCGAAATGGAAAATTTTCTTTTAAAATGTGGCGCTAATACTGCTATAAAAAATAAGTATAACATGCTTCCATTGGAAATAGACATCCAGGAATATGAAAAGATTCAAGACATAGAAAGTTGATCTATTACCATCGGTTATGTGCAGCCCACCAACACTACCGGCACCATACCGAAGGCATACCTGACCATCCTCTTTTTTGACGAGCGGTTTAACTTCATTTCGGCTGCCGATGGCGGAGCGGCTTCTTTACAAATCACCGGCACGACAGGCGCAGGCGGAAGTTCTCTTACCCTGGCAAACATTAAAGCGCCTAAGAACGGTTATGCCTACGCGTACATCAGCAACCGCAGCAACGCGGACGTTTATTTTGACAACTTCAAGGTGCAGGTAGCAGCAGGCAACCTGATCGAAGAAAACCACTACTACGCCTATGGCTTAAAGATAGCCGCCATCAGCAGCGTAAAACTGGGCGATGAAGCCGAAGGCGGGCTGAAGAACAACAACCTCTACAACGATAAGGAACTCATAGACGATGCCGACCTCAACTGGTATGACTATGGCTTCCGCAACTACGACCCGCAGATCGGCAGATTTATTGAACAAGATCCAATATCGGGAATGATTCCTTCATACTCCTTATACCATTATGGATTCGATGATCCTATAAATAATATTGATAAAGCTGGTTTAATAGGTATCCCATGTCCTGGCACATCTGGTCTAACAATTTTTGTTGAGAAAGCAGGTGAATTCATAGGCAATGCTATAAAATCAATATCTCATGTTGAAAGTATCGTCAGCATGAGTGTCCATGTCGCAAGTACAACGGTAAATGTTATTAATGCGATTAATGTTTCTGATCAAATTAATACTTCAATTGCTTCTCAACAAGTAGGAGGTAAACCTAATAATCAACCCCAATTAAATGCCAGCAGTCCGAATAAAGAAATTCCGATCTTTTGGGATGAAGAACTTTTCCCTGACATTGAAGATGTGGATAAAGACTATTACGATCATTTCGCTCTACCAGAACAAAAACTTGATATAGGAGGAGATTACGTTTTCTTGGTCTTTCATTACCTTGACAATAGCCTGTTAGGAGATAAAAATAGAAGTGCTTCTGAGACAACGTATAAAAATTCTGATCATTACACAAAAAATCCAAACGGAAAAATGTTAAATAGACATGAAGTTCCATATGCTTCTACAATAGAAGGAGGAGCAAAGGCTTATAGTCGCTTAGCTTCTGCAACACAAAACCAAACTCATGGTTCGGCACTTAATGCTTTTTATAATCATTATAATCTGAAGTATCGTGATATGTTTTTGGTTCCTTTATTAAGAAATAAAAAGCAACCGCAGCCACAACCTGCTCCTGCTATAAAAAAAGTACCACATCCTGATATTACGCCATTACTTATACCAATTATTGAAGAAGGTATCGAGGGTGCTGTTGCTACTTTTCCCGAGTGGGGTTGGATATTATTATTTTAAAAGTTATACTTGCTTAGACAGAATCCCTATTGACTATTATTTTTGAGTGAACTACTTAACAACAATTTTTCAGATGGCACATTCCGATAATTCATTTAATTCATTGTTACAAAAATTTGATTACACACTTCAGAAATGCAATCCTGTT
Organism: Ilyomonas sp.; assembly: GCA_965219515.1. GTDB lineage: Bacteria > Bacteroidota > Bacteroidia > Chitinophagales > Chitinophagaceae > Ilyomonas. The sequence goes on along the minus strand of OZ244776.1, from coordinate 1,537,352 downwards.
AATTATACAAGGCTGCAACCTCCATTGCCAGAAGAAGAAATAGACAAATACTTGAATAATTTTGGACTTACAAATGATGAGAATTTAAAATCGTTGTTTAGTTGGAAAAACGGATTTGATTTTTCTGATGGGGAAGATTCAAGCTTTCAAATATTCTATTTTGGTGCGATGATGTCACTCGAACACATCAGCTTGTACTTAAAAAATGAAACGGAGCCAGAGTTCAATGTTAGGAAAGAAATCGTTTTTGTTCCTCTAACAACAAACGGTAGTGGAGATTCAATGTTATACAATATAATGAATGAGGATTATGGTAAAATACATTTATATTCAGTACCCTTGTTTTTTATAGACAATCCAATAAGTTATTATGACTCTCTTTTTGCAATGATCGAAACAACAATCAAGGCATACGAAGAAGGAATATTCAAGTATAATAAAGCTGATGAATGGTTAAATATTGACATAGATCAATATTATATTTTATCCCGAAAAATGAATAAAAATTCTGAGTACTGGAAGATAAATTGATTCAAAGTTTAAAGCACCAAAGAATGGCTATGCGTATGTGTACCTGAGCAACTGCAGCGACCAAAGCGTTTATTTTGACAACTTCAAAGTGCAGGTAGCAGCAGGCAACATCATTGAAGAAAACCACTACTACGCTTATGGACTGAAGATAGCCGCCATCAGCAGCGTAAAGCTCGGCGATGGCGCGGAAGGCGGACTGCAAAACAACCACCTCTACAACGATAAAGAACTGATTGATGATGCTGATTTAAATTGGTATGACTACGGCTTTAGAAACTACGACCCGCAGACAGGCAGGTTTATGCAGCTTGACCCCTTGACGGACGAATATCCTTTTCTTACACCTTATCAATATGCCAGCAATGACCCAATTACTAACATAGATATTGATGGTTTAGAAGGTGGTGTTTCTGTTGGTGGTTCGGTTGGTAATTCAGTTTCACAAGCAGTCCATGATTTTAGCTATTCTTACAAAACGGTTTCTTCGCTTGCGGATTTCATAGTACCAATTCAGCACAGTGTAACTGCTGCATCAACTGTTATAAAAACCACTCAAATAGTTAGCCCTATTTTGATGATTATTCTCAGAAGTTCTGCTACTCTAATTGATGTATTGAATAATCATACAACTGTACAGCAAGTAGGAACGCAGATATCTGCAAGGGGAAGACAAGCACTGGATATGATCTATGAACACGAACTTCCAAATAAAGGTGCATCTCATACTTGGATAGATCAAAGTACAGATAAAGGCGGATTAACGAATTATGGTATTGCTTATAACAGAGCTGAATGGAAAGCTGCAGCAAAGATGTTTGGTATTCAGCCTACTCAAGAAAATCTGAAGAATATAACAAAGTCACAGGCAGATATGTACTACGAAGAAACACGAATTAAGGCTATTGGAATAGACAAAATTACCAATGAAGCTGTAGCTTTGGTTATCGCAGACCAATCAGTGTTAGGACCAAATAGAGTACTAACAACAATAAGAGAGGTTTTGAATGATAATGGTAACAAATTTAAGAATAATCCAAATGATCCCAAGCCTTTGACCCAAGAGGAAATTGATGCCATCAATACTGTTGATCCAAGGAAGTTCGGAAATGAACTTTTAGACAAGATACAAGCAAAATTAAAAGCGAAAAAAAGTAAAGCCAACGGGCGAGGATGGCAGAATAGAGTGGATAAAGACCGAGCAATAATAAACAAAACACTATGAAAAATGTAATTATAATTTCCTTATTGTTACTGCTTTCTTGTAACAATCGAAAGTCAGAAATTAAAAGAACAATATCTGATACAGTAATGCGAAAGTCAACAGATACATACCAGATACCTCAGAATGATTATAAGCTGGAAGGTGACTGGCAATGCGATTCTCCTAAAAACTTTGATTTCACTTTGTATCTGACCAATAAAACACGCGATACATTAAATATTAATTATATGGTTGGTTATTCGGATTATTTAGCAGGAGATAGTGGAAAAATATTAGGTGATATTAGCAAGTCGGCGTTGCTAACTGGTTCTACTGCGAAAACAATAATAACTAATACTGACGATGGCGAGTTGATGAATCTTGAATTAACATTCAACCTAAAAGATACCTCATTGCTGTGGCAAATAGTTAATTATGACACAACTCAGCCATTAAGTAGTATGGAACCTAGTGCTCAATCAGCATAGTTTTTAAATAGACATAGCTTTGTGGTATAAACTGAGAAGCGATGGGTAAGATAAAGGTACAGTTGAGTGAAGGGGACAAACTTTATTTGAACAGCTATGTAAGCAAAGGAAACCATTCTGCCAGAGCCATACGGCGAGCCCGCATGCTGCTGATGCTGGACAAAGCAGGTAAAAATCAAAAACAAATAGCCCGGGATTGTAGCTGCAGTGAGGGCACGGTAACTAATATTTTAAAACGCTATGAGCAGTGCAAGGGCGTAATAAAGGAGGTGTTGGAAGAAAAGCCCCGTAGTGGTCAGCCTACCATCATCACCCCGCAGCTGGAAGCAAATATTACCGCCCTTGCCTGCTCGGAAGAGGGACCCGATGGACGCAGCAATTGGACATTAGACCTGATAGCAGACAAAATGGTCAGCGATGGTCTTGCCGTGCACTTAAGCTATGAGACGGTGCGCAAGGTTTTAAAAAAAGCAAACTCAAGCCGTGGCTTAAAAAGCAGTGGTGCATCTCTAAAGTAGATGGTCAGTATCTGGCAAACATGGAAGGGGTGTTGCGCCTTTACAGCCAGCAGCAGCAGCAAGGTGTAGTCAGACTTTGTATGGATGAACGTCTCTGCCAGTTGTTAAGCAATGTGATAATGCCGCTGCCGCCAAAGCCAGCAATGCCAAAGCGTATAGATAATGAGTATAAAAGAGAGGGCACCTGCGTAGTGCTGCTGGCTTATGATATAGACAAGGGCATCCGCTACACGGAAGTAAAACAGCAACGAACTAAAAAGGACTATGCTGAATTTATAGACAACATCATCACGGAGCATTACAGCAATGCACACACCATAAAGCTGGTGCAGGATAACTTAAATACGCACACCAAAGGTTCATTTTATGAGCATCTGCCGTTGCAAAGAGCCGGAGAACTGGCTACCATAATTGACTTTGTATATACGCCAAAGCACGGTTCCTGGCTGAATATGGCAGAGATAGAGTTCTCTGCCCTTGCCAGGCAATGTTTGGACAACCGCATTGCCACCATAACACAAATGAACCAATGCGTACAATCCTGGACTGACCACAGAAATCTTCATCACCTGAAAATACACTGGAGCTTTACTGTTGACCATGCCAGAGATAAAATGGCTTCGCAATACCTAAAAGCTAATCACAAAAACTATGCTGATTGAGCACTAGGATAAAATTAAAAAAACAAAATCCCTAAGAACGGCTATGCATATGTGTACATCAGCAACAGAAGCGATCAGAGTGTGCACTTTGACAACCTCAAGGTAAAGGTAGCAGTGGGCAACCTCATTGAAGAAAACCACTACTACGCGTATGGGCTGAAGATAGCCAGCATCAGCAGCGTAAAGTTGGGTGATGGCGGCGAAGGTGGGCTGAAGAACAACAACCTCTACAACGACAAGGAACTCATTGACGATGCTGACCTGAACTGGTACGACTACGGCTTCAGGAACTATGACCCGCAGATCGGACGCTTCCCGCAGCTTGATCCCTTGACGGATGAATATCCTGAGTTGACACCTTACCAATATGCCAGTGATGAACCAATAACAAATGTTGACAGAGATGGATTAGAGCTACTTAACTCTGTTGGGGACGTTGGTTCTGCTATCAGTCATGTAACACTTGTTACAGACGCAGAAATGTTAGCTGCGAAAGCCAGTGGCGCTCTTTCAGTTGTTAAGAGTGCAGTATCAGTTGCAAAAGATGCAGGGGCAGTATTGAAGGTTGCTAGTAAGGTAAGCCTTATTGTACATACTGTTAATACGACAACAGATATAATAAATAAAAATGCTACCACTAAGCAAATTGGTAATACACTAAGAAAAGGCGTTGTTGCATGAATAAATATAAAGATGAGCGATAGTTATTCACTTATAAAAAAGAACAGGCATAGATTAGTTAGTTAGTGGTTACAACATCATTAACAACACAATCTATACCTGATGAGTAAAGATAAGTACAAAGTCAGAAACTGGTCGGCTTACAATAATGGATTACAGCAACGCGGGTCTTTGTGTTTATGGATAGAGAAAGACATTGCAGATCATTGGAAAGCTCCCCGTGAGGGGAACAGGCGTGGGGGTCAGAAGCAATACAGTGATAGGGCTATAGAAATATGCCTTACCATCCGTAAGATATACCACTTGGCATTGCGGCAAACGGAAGGCTTTATGTGCAGTTTTTTCAAACTGACAAAAGCAGATGTAAAAGTGCCCCATTACAGTGTAATCTGCAGGCGCAGCAAGGCTTTGGATGTGAAGCTGCAGACAGGAGGGAGCAACAGAACGGTTACAGATATAGTGGTTGACAGCACGGGTCTGAAGGTATATGGAGAAGGGGAATGGAAAGTTCGCAAACATGGAGCGGGCAAGCACCGCACCTGGATGAAACTGCATGTGGCAGTGGATGAACAGACACAACAGGTGGAAGCGGTAACACTGACTACCAATGCGGTTGATGACGCCACTGAAGTGGATGCCTTATTGACACAGATCAAAAAGGAAGTAAAAAGTTTTACAGGCGACGGTGCTTACGATAAAAAGAAGGTGCGTAAACGGTTGGCAAAAGACAATATAGAACAGGTTATACCGCCAAGGAAAAACGCAGTGATGAGTAAAAAAGGGGATGCCTGTTTACAACAAAGGGATAGAGCTATAGAAACGATAGGGGAAACAGGACGAAAAGAATGGAAAATTCAAACCCGTTATCACCAGCGGAGTAAAGCGGAAACCACGATGTTCAGGTACAAAACAATTGTGGGTGATAAGTTATTGGCAAGACGAAAAGAAAATCAACTCACAGAAGTAAGAATTGGTTGCAAAATATTAAACATAACATTGAAAACAAGCAAACCAATAAGCGTAAAAGTAGCTTAACGATTCCAGGATAGGTTATTTAAACCTTATAAATTGATTCATGCAACAAAGCCATAAAAAGTTCTAATCTAGTGCTCAATCAGCATAGTTTTTGTGATTAGCTTTTAGGTATTGCGAAGCCATTTTATCTCTGGCATGGTCAACAGTAAAGCTCCAGTGTATTTTCAGGTGATGAAGATTTCTGTGGTCAGTCCAGGATTGTACGCATTGGTTCATTTGTGTTATGGTGGCAATGCGGTTGTCCAAACATTGCCTGGCAAGGGCAGAGAACTCTATCTCTGCCATATTCAGCCAGGAACCGTGCTTTGGCGTATATACAAAGTCAATTATGGTAGCCAGTTCTCCGGCTCTTTGCAACGGCAGATGCTCATAAAATGAACCTTTGGTGTGCGTATTTAAGTTATCCTGCACCAGCTTTATGGTGTGTGCATTGCTGTAATGCTCCGTGATGATGTTGTCTATAAATTCAGCATAGTCCTTTTTAGTTCGTTGCTGTTTTACTTCCGTGTAGCGGATGCCCTTGTCTATATCATAAGCCAGCAGCACTACGCAGGTGCCCTCTCTTTTATACTCATTATCTATACGCTTTGGCATTGCTGGCTTTGGCGGCAGCGGCATTATCACATTGCTTAACAACTGGCAGGGACGTTCATCCATACAAAGTCTGACTACACCTTGCTGCTGCTGCTGGCTGTAAAGGCGCAACACCCCTTCCATGTTTGCCAGATACTGACCATCTACTTTAGAGATGCACCACTGCTTTTTAAGCCACGGCTTGAGTTTGCTTTTTTTAAAACCTTGCGCACCGTCTCATAGCTTAAGTGCACGGCAAGACCATCGCTGACCATTTTGTCTGCTATCAGGTCTAATGTCCAATTGCTGCGTCCATCGGGTCCCTCTTCCGAGCAGGCAAGGGCGGTAATATTTGCTTCCAGCTGCGGGGTGATGATGGTAGGCTGACCACTACGGGGCTTTTCTTCCAACACCTCCTTTATTACGCCCTTGCACTGCTCATAGCGTTTTAAAATATTAGTTACCGTGCCCTCACTGCAGCTACAATCCCGGGCTATTTGTTTTTGATTTTTACCTGCTTTGTCCAGCATCAGCAGCATGCGGGCTCGCCGTATGGCTCTGGCAGAATGGTTTCCTTTGCTTACATAGCTGTTCAAATAAAGTTTGTCCCCTTCACTCAACTGTACCTTTATCTTACCCATCGCTTCTCAGTTTATACCACAAAGCTATGTCTATTTAAAAACTATGCTGATTGAGCACTAGGTTATTTTCCAAAGTCCAAATCTATCAAGGATCCTATTAAAAATTATACACCCGTCCCAAAGGAATATAAAAAGAAGGGCTTACCCGGTTTTCCGGGAACTGGTCCTGCTGTATATCATCCTGAAAGTGATAGGTGGAGATGGTATGACGAAGATGGTAAAATATTAGAATGGGATAAAGAAAAAGGGGAAGTTGAAAAATATGACAAAGGCGGAGCACCTGGTTCACATTGGGGTGGTTTTGATCCTAAAACGGGAAAACCGAATCCAAGATCTCCGGCTAAACCGAAGAGGTGGACTTATAAATTTTCTCCTAAACTTTATCCAAAAGCTATAGCAGTAGGTGCGACTGCTGGTGTTGCTACAGGAGCTATTGTTACAAGTGGTATAACAACTGCCGAAATCGTCGAAGTCTTAGCTATTTTATTACTATTATAACTATAATAAAAACATGATACCTAATAAACTTCTCAGAGTCGAAAGAGAAATCGAAGTCTTTGATAGAGAGAACAATAAAGAAATAGCTGCCTTTAATATTGATCATATTTCACTGGAACAGCTCCTCACGATATTTAAACCTAATGAGAGCGGGGATCCATTGTTATACGATCCTTATAAAATTAGTGAATCTCAACTTATGATACTAAATTCATTCTTAAAAGAACCCATAATTTATGATAGTTATTGTTATTATGTCTTAGCGTGTCTTGGTATATATGAAGGTATGTAATCTAATACTTGCCATTTATGATTATACTGAAATCCCCTTTTTGATGAGCGGTTCAACTTTGTTTCGGCTGCTGATCGCGGAGCGTATTCACAACAGATAACAGGGACAACGGCTGCCAATGGCAGCTCAATTACGATCGCCCCGGTAAAAGCACCGAAGAACGGCTACGTATATGCGTACCTAAGCAACCGCAGCGACGGGAACGTGTACTTTGACAACTTCCGGGTGCAGGTGCAGCAGGCAACATCATTGAAGAAAACCACTACTACGCTTACGGGCTGAAGATAGCCAGCATCAGCAGCGTAAAGCCCGGTAATAGGGGATTGAATTTAGAATTAATCCGCCATGGTCAACAGTTGCTAAAAGTTTAATTATAATTTAATCATAACTAAAAATTGTTTTATAATCGGTTTTTACATTTGATCAAAATTAATTACATGAGAATTTTTTTGGCAACTCAAAATTTACTATCTATAGTTTTAATTTCATTTTTGTTGATTGCATGCAAACAAGTAACCAATACTACTAATAAAGTTACTACTGAAAATTCTGCAAGTTTGCGAAATATTATGTCAAAAGACGAGGGAGAAACAAAATATCATTTTCGATTTCATCTGAACTCAGGAGATAAATATTATTATAATATCAATACATATATGCATATAAATGTTGAATTTCAAGGAAAAAAAGTTGATAATAGTAATGCTTCAGAAATTGGATTAGTATATAAAGTGATATCAGATACAGCCGATAAATATGTTATACAGGTTATTTACAAAAAAATGCATACGTTAATAAAAAAAGGAGATGTAACGCAGGAAATGGATGCTGACAATAAATACTCATTTAATGCCAGTGAAAAGCTCTTATCCGCCCTGAAAGACCGATCATTTTTTATTATCATCAATAAGAAAGGAGAACTAATTACCATAAATGGCTATAGAGAACTGACAAACCAAATCATTTCGCAGCTTCAGATATCTGATGAAGCTCAGAAACAACAACTTGAAAATCAGTTAAACGGTATGTTTGGAGAAAATTTTGTTAAGGATAATTTGACGCAAGAGGAAAACATGCTTCCTTCTTCAATTCTTCAAACTGGAGATACCTGGACTAAGAATACAACTCAATCAATGCCAATTTTTGTTTCCGCAATTACTCAGTACAAGCTGGAAAATACAGATAACAATCGGGCTAAGATTAGTGCTTCGGCTCGGCTAATAAGCAATAGCAAAAAAAACACTCTTATAATGGGAACTCAAGTAACAGCTAACCTGCAAGGCAAAAGTTATACTGATTATCACTTAGCAATCAGTTCGGGTATGATAACCAACGAGAAGTCTAAAACAAATTTAAAAGGTGAAATGCAAGTTATGGGTAGAGATATTCCGGTAGAAATTATTATTGATAAAACAGTATCTGTAACGAAGATTTAATTAAAATTGAATAATTTTTTTTATAACTGCATTTCACTAACACTTTAATTATTAATAAATAGTCAGCCCTTAAGAAGTGGTTTCAGCTTGAGTTAAAAAATTATGGTAAGAAAAAAATACTTTTTGCAGTGCAAAAAAAATGCGCTGCAAAAGAGACAAAAATATCTGCTTCCACATATTCATCATTCTTTTAAAGTTAAAAGCTGTTGCACTAAGCATTACATTAATATTATCTCCGAATATTCCTTTATAAAAATTGCGGCTTAAGCGATGGTTAACTTTCAGATGACCGATAACCGGCTCTATAGCTGATCTTCTTTTAAACAATTTTTTGAGTTTACGCTGCCTGTATTTGCTTTGTATTTTATCATTGAAAGGTTTAGGTATTATCTGTATTTGCGTTTCTCCAATTTGGGTAATGCCTCTGTAACCTCTGTCTGCCGATGCAGTACGCGGCGCACTGCCTGTTAGCTTTTCTACCTGTTGTAAAGAAGCCTGCATTGTCAGGAACAATAACTGTGTGCTTTTTAAGGGTGTATGAAAAGTTGTTGGGTTGTTTTACAATAAAGGCGATGTCAATGATATCATACGTTGTTTTGAACTCAAAGTCATTGTTTCCGGTTATTATTGCAAATCAATTAAACTTCTTTCCTCCGGCGGTTTTAATACTCACGTTTTCATTTCCCTGCCACCCGTAACACTAAACGTCTTTTCCTCCGGTTAGTTTTGATTGACTGCTTAACACCTGATAAAATATACCATTAAAAAACGAAATTGAGAAAGTAAAACAGGCTTACTTTAATTTACTTTCTGCTTTCTTAAATTTTTTTACGGAATTTCTGTCAGTGGCGGCACATTGGTTTCATAACCTACGTAACCTTTATTTTGATTGATATGACCATACGTGCTGCCTTGTATAGAAACCGTGGGTACCGGCCACAATACGTGATACGGACTGATGGTGTATTTATCGCCGTGATTGGTGATGTTGCCGTCCCGGTAAAAATTATTTTTGGCGATGATTCGATCGTAGAAATAATTGTTGTCAGAAAAATTTTCCAATGAATACGACTTGCCGTTTTCGGCAGGTGTGCCGGTCATTGCAAAAAGATATGCGATACGGGTAAGCTCCGTTTTGCGCGGTTCTTCATAAAATAATTCTCTTGCTCTTTCGTCTAAAATAAAACCCATGTTTACTTTATCGGGTGTTATGGGCGCACAGCCTGCGCGTGTTCTTACTTCATTAATATCGTTTGCGGCGCTTTGCAGATCGCCTTTCCAGAAATACGCTTCCGCTCTCAGCAGGTATGTTTCCGCCAGCCTGAATATGTACCAGTCGGTATGTCCGCCCTGCATGGGAGTATTTTCATTATCAGGAATAAATACCTTGTATTGCGGCCAGCCAAACCAGCTTCGGATGGTATCTACGCAAAGCAAACCGCCTGAACTATTGTATTCCTGCAGATTTTTCAGGTAATAAGCATCTGTTGTTCCGTCGCTGTTTTTTAAAGCGCCGTCGTTGTTGTAAAGTAAATCTTCCATCTTTACCCAGTTGCCTTTTGCATGGCGAAGATCGCTTGTGTCGGTCCAGATGTCCCACTGGCTGTAATTGGTTGGGCGGCATCTGCCGATACCCCGACCATATAGGGAAGATTGCACAAAGGAAACAGATACGCCGTCGTTGGTTCCTTTTTTACCGGAAGGTGTGGTGATATTCGTACCCCAATAAGGCACCGCCTGGCGCATGATTCGCATACCGCCATCATAACCGCCGTCGCCAAACCTGTCTATAATCATATACAACCCTTCTTTGTTTTCGCCCAACGATTTATTTTCCGGCCGGTGCAGATCCCAGATTACATTTTTCTTGGTGGCACCAAAAGGCTGCCGCATTAAAGCATAGTTTCCGCCGTTGATGATTTCCGAAGCCGACTGAATGGCATCATCAAATTTGCCGAGAGCCAGATTTATTTTGGTTAATAAATGAAGCACCGCGCCTTTGGTTACTTCGCCGCGGTTTACATTATCAGATACCCACAACTTGGCCGAATCAAGATCTGTTTTCATTTTTTCCAGAATCACTTCGCGTTTGGTGGTAAAAAAATCAAGTTGAGGTTCTGTAATTTCGGTCATAACGGCTGGTACATCGCCAAACTGATTGGTTAAACGATAATACCGCATGGCGCGATGAAAATAAGCGGAGCCTAAAATGGCATTGCGTTCTTCGGGCGAAGAATAGGCAGCATCATCAATGCGGGAGATAACCGTATTGGCGTATTTAATGCCTCTGTAACCTTCGCTCCAGTAATAATAAATGCGGGCATGATCCGCATCATTGTAAATTGCCTGATCGGGCGTAATCACCAGATTTAAATCCTGCGCCGGGCCCGATTTATCGGTTGTGCCTTCTACCGTAACTTCCGAAAATACCATTTCGGTTAATATCGGCGGATTATCTCCGTAATATTCATTCCGCAAATTTCTGGCGCATGAAACCAGCGCAGCCCGCATGGCCGCAGCATCCACATAAGTTTCCGACGGTTCGTAAAAGGAAAGCGGTTTGGGTTTCAGCCTGTCTTTCGAGCAATTGCTTAACCCAAGCAGGATCAAACAATTGATAATCGCAAGTATTGATTTTTTTGATTGATTTTTCATATTGAAATCTTTTAGCCTTGATTAAAACGTAACATTAATGCCCAATGAATAATAGCGCGGAGGAATGCCGGTAGAAATATTGCCGTTGCCATCTCTGTTGCGGTATTCAGGATCCCAGAAGTTCCAGTCGGGCGCATAAAGGGCGGCATTGGTCACGTTGGCGAATATTTTTACGCTTTGTATTTTAGCTTTGTCAACCAATGTTGTTGGCAGCGTATAAGCCAACGCCACGGTGCTGAGACGGATAAAAGATGTTTTGCGATATACGCTGAAAGCCGCACTGCCATTGCTTGAGAACAACCGGGCGTAATCGTCGCGCGGGTTATCGGGCGTCCAGTACGGAAAAATATACGAGTTTGAACGGTCAATAAAACCGTTGTTGTTTTTTGCCTGGTTGAAATTATCCTTTTGTCCCCAGTTTGAATACAGCAGGAAAGAAAAATCGAAATTCCGGTAGCTGAATTCGTTTCTCAGCGACCATTGAAATCTTGGCGTTCTGTAACCTAAAAACTGCCTGTCGGCATCAGAATATTTGCCATCACCGTTTACATCCTCAACTTTAAAATCGCCGGGACGCACGCCATATTTGGCAGCATCATCCACTTCTTTTTCCTGCCAGATGCCAAGCACCTTCAAATCCCAGATTTCATCTATATCATGACCAATAAACCGGCGGTTGGCTACATCGTCTCTTTCTATTTGTCCGGTTACTTTTCCGGTAACGGGATCAATAACATCTACCGGACCATACAGATGAACAATCTCATTTCTGTTGAGTGAAAAAGTAGCCACAGATTTCCAGGCAAAATTCTGCGTTTTAATATTGGTACTGTTAAGGCTAAGTTCAATTCCTTTGTTATCTACTTCGCCGATATTATCCCATACATTTGAAAATCCGGTAACATCGGGCAGGGCGCGAAGAATGAGCAGGTCTTTTGTTTCTTTCTTATAAACATCCACCGTTCCGCCGAGCCTGTTGTTCAACACCGAAAAGTCGAAACCGATATCAAAGGAGGTTGTTTTTTCCCATTTCAGACTGGGATTGCCCAACTGGTTTACGTATAACTGAGATACCAGCACAACAGAACCATCAGGTTTGATATACTGATATTTTCCGGTGTTTAAGTTAGACAAGGCTACATAGCGGCCAATGTCGCGGTTGCCGTTTTTGCCCCACGAAGCCCGTAGTTTGCCGTAGTTCAGCCATTTGGCTTTTATGAAGTTTTCCTGGGTAAATATCCAGCCCAAAGCGATGGAAGGAAAATCGGCGCGGGGATTTTCCTGCCCGAATGCCGAATAGCCATCTCTTCGGAAGGAAGCGGTTAGCAAATATTTATCATCGTATGTGTAATTTAGTCTTCCCATCAATGCATCGCCGGTACTATACTGGTCGTCGCTGCTGATAACCGGCTTGATGCCTGCCCCGATGTTGTGATAACTTAAATTATCGTTGGGATCAAATCCTTCATTGTCCATCTGGTCGCGCCATGATTTGAACTTTTCTGCATTCAGCAGAAATGTAAAATCAATGTCGTGCCTGCCGAAGCTTTTGTTCCATTTCAGCAAATTGTCCACCTGCCAGTAATAGGAAGTCTGATCAACCCTGGTGGCTACGCCTTTACGTGCCGCATATTGAAAATCCTGCGCGGAAATACCGTTGAAATAGCGGTAAAATTCAAAATTGGGCGTAAAGTTTACCTGATACGAAAAACCGAATGGCAGAGACCCTTTTACATACAGGGAAGCAAACAGCGTGTTGGTTTGCTGAAGCCGGTTGGTATAGGTGTAATCGAGAAACGGATTGATGTTGTTACCAACATCATCGTTCGGGCTGTCCCGAAGCGAGATGCTGTCGGCTTTGTATTTTTCACCATACGGCGATGCGTTTACCATTTGCGGCCAGTTTACCGGCACCTGGCTTTCATCGCGGGCGGCAAACTGTGCATTTAACCCTACCGTTACATAGCTGGCTATTTTACCTTCCAGATTTACGCGCGTACGAAATACCTGATAATCATCGCCCAGAATAATACCGGTATTATCGGTATAGCCGGCAGACATATAATAAGACAATTCATCTTTTTTACCTGAAACGCTAACGGTATGATCCTGCCGGAAACCTTTGTGAAACATCATATTGTACCAGTCGGTTTGTTTGCCGGCTTTGTAATTGGCAATTTCTACCGGATACATTTTCAGCCGGTTCAGCCAGATGTCTATCGGGTCGCCCTGCGAGTTGTCGTATGCTTTCCAGTCGTCAATACTAATGTCTAAAGGCAGCGTTCGCGGGTCGTCAAACTGGTAAGGCTTGTGATTGATGTTGATGCTGTTTAGCACATCGGTACGCCAGGCAACAAAACCGGTTCCGTCGTACAATGGCTGGTTCATGGCAAGTTCGCCATAGCCAACATTTGAATTGAGAGTAATGGTTGGTTTGGCACGGGTTCCGTGCTTGGTGGTAATGAGGATAACGCCGCTTGCCGCTTTGGCACCGAACACCGCAGCCGAGCTGGCATCTTTCAACACATCAATGGTGTTAATGTCGTTCGGGTTAATATCGCTAAGCGCACCGTAATAAATGACGCCGTCAACAACAATTAACGGCGAAGTGCCGGCATTTATGGATGACCGTCCCCGTATCTGTAAATCGCCGCCGCCTTTTGCTGAGGCCGCATTAACCTGCGAAATGTTTAAGCCCGACACATTTCCCCGCAGCGCATCCTGAACCGTATTGGGATTTTCGTTTTCCAACTGCGTTACTTTTACCTGGGCTACCGCACCCGTAAGGTCTTTTTTCTGCTGCGTTCCATATCCTACTACCACAACCTGATCTAACGTAGTAGCTTCGGCAGTTTCGAGAGACACATCAATCTGCGTTTTGCCGTTTATCTGTACGGACAGGTTTTTGAAACCAATGGCTGAAAAAACAAGCGTAGCGGAAGGAGATACATTGCTTAGCCTGAAGTGCCCGTTTGCATCTGTGCTGATGCCTTTGTTGGCTCCTTTTACCGTTACAGAGGCGCTTTGTATAACGCTGTTGCTGTCGGCAGAACTTACCGTACCTTCTACCGTAATGGCAGACTGAGCCGATGCTGCAAGCCGAATAACCAGCAGCACAAAAGACAACAGCAAGTAGTTACTGATTTTTTTCTTTCTCATAAGGCGACAATTTTTGTGATTGTAAAAATTTGTTGATGTAAACCATGTATAAGTATTGATGTTGTCAGCAATTAGCTATCAGCAATCAGCTTTTGCTTTCTGCTTTTCTATACTTTTCAATTCATTTTTTTCCCTGTATCGCTATGTCCAGTGCTTTTGTAGATGTGTAATATTTGGCAATCATATCCGGTATTTCCCAATCCGGCAGCTTTTGTTCTTTAAGGTATTGCAGGTATCGCTGCATCACCTGCGCAAAATGCGCTTCGTGGCCTACTTTATATTTGTCAGGAATCATTACCTGCCAGCCGTTTACGCTTTTTTCTAATGCAACGCCTGAATAAATTTTACTTAGTTTTTGAATGGCATTTTCGACGTCAGTTTCATATTGTTTTGTGCCGGTAACCGGAATAATATACAAAGCAGGCTTATAATTTTCTGCCTTTCCCTGCCTGATTTCCAGGTTTGCTTTGGTGCCTTTTAACAGGCAATAATGCGTATCGCCGCCTTCCGGTGCTTTGTAATCCCATCGGGCGGTAAGCCTCACATGAATGCCTTTCAGCGCATACTTGATTTCACCATTCGCGTGCGTTTGCAGAATGGAATCGCGTGTAACATATTTTTGCAAGAAGGCCGGAAAAGAATCTTTTTTTGTAACGGCAGAAAACTGCGACAACGTTACCGGCGTTGACCAAATTTTCGCGGCAGTTATGTCAATATCTTTTTTATAATGGATGATGGAATCGGGAAACAGGCTCCATTGCACAAGGTCGATCAAATGCGTCCCAACATCGGCAATAGCTTCGCCCTGCTGTTCAGGATCAAAAAACCAGTCGGGTCTTGTCAGTACATTACCCGATACATATTTATAGAAATAATGAACGCTTTCTATGGTTACGGCCGGGTTGTTTTCCGTTCCGTTTATCAGTGTTCCAAAAACTGCCGGCGTATGTGCCAGTTCTTTTTGCAGAATATTGGTAATTTCAGAGCGCTCGGTCATAATATCATACAGCAGTACATTGTTTTTTTTCGCTTCCGCAAATGCGTTTTCCAGCAGGGCAAAATCTTTACCGTTGATTGCCATCGGCTTATCGCCCAATATATTAAAACCCGCGCTTACCGATTGTATGATGTATTCGGTTTTTAATTTGTTGTTGCCGGCCAACACTACTACGTTTCCTTTTTTCTCAGCCAGCATTTTTTGAAAAAAATCGTTTCCGGTATAAACAATTTCATTCCAGTGCGTGGGATTCTCAGCTCTTTCGTTGTATTGTTTTATCAAAGTCAGGTGAGACTGCAGCTCATTGCCGTTGGGCGCATATACATGAACATCAGAATCAATTTGCGGATACATGCTTTTTTGTACCAGCGCGGCATGAAAATGCCCGGGATCTAACGTTATCAGTTTTACCGTTGCGCTATCTTCTGCTTTCGCATTATTATCACCGGCAGACTGGCAGCTTTGCTGTGCCATAGCAAATATTATTAGGAATGAAAGAAAAAAATGATGCTGCCTTTTCATATCTGTCTTACTGATGAATTTCCAGAATAGTTAGAGTTAACAATGATGCTATGCTTTTTTGCCAGCTTGCTACAAAACCGTTTCTACATTGTATTCCTTATTTGCCTGATACGGCCATCTTTGCGGACGCGAAAGCATGGCATTGGCTTCGGCATCGTTGATAAATATTTCTTTTTCCGGGTTCCAGTATAATTTTCTTTTCAGCTTCATTACCGTATGATTCAGCAAACAAACCGAACAGGCGCGATGCCCCGCTTCGATAGGCGCAATATTTGGCTGGCGTGTTATGATACTTTCGAGCCAGTTTAAATGATGCTCTTTACTTTCTATCAGGTGAATTTCGCCGGGTTTAATTTCTGAGGTAAGAATCTTCGGATCGCTTGCATCGAGGGCTTTGCTGTTTTTTCCTTTTTCTATCGGGTCGGTTGAGGTAACCGAATAATTACCTCGCGTAACAAAAATCCATCCGTCGTCGCCCATAAATTTTACCCCGTTTGGATATTCGTTACTTGCCAAAACTTTTACGCCGTTGGCATATAAACTTTCCGTTTTAAAATTGCCGTGCACATCCCACAACGCCTCTTTGGGCGGCCAGTCGGCCGTACCTGAAATTTCAATTGGTCCGGTGTGTTCCGTTCCCATGCCCCAATTGGCAATATCAAAATGATGAGCGCCCCAGCCGGTGATCATGCCGGCGCCAAACTGTTCGCAGCGCAGCCAGCCTGGTCTTGTAAAACCCGTTTGCGGATGCACCAGTTTTTCTGTATAAGGCACATAAGGCGTTTGCCCGAGCCATTTTTCAAAATTGAGGTTTGCCGGAACAGGCATTTCCTGTTCTGTTGTACTTTCTGCCGGGTTATCTACCGGTAAACCAACGTAAATGGTATGTAGTTTTCCCAAACGGCCGTTGCGAACCAGTTCGCAGGCTTTTTTGAATTGCGGCATCGATCGTTGCTGACTTCCGATTTGAAACACAACGCCGGCTTTATAGGCTTCGTCGCTCAGCATTCTGCCTTCGGGAATGGTAAGCGATGCCGGTTTTTCCATATACACATGCTTGCCGGCGCGCACCGCATGAACAGCCGGTATTACGTGCCAGTGGTCGGGCGTGCAAATGATAACGGCATCAATGTCTTTATCGGCAAGCAATTGCTGATAATCATCAAACATTTTGGTTCCGTTGTAAGCCGAATTGTTTTTGGCGGTATAAAAATCATCTACAAATTTCTTCCCAAGGGCCAGCCGGTTTTTATCCAGATCGCAAACGGCTACAATCTGCGCCTGTTCCTGCTTTAATGTGCCTGGCATATCCCATTCGCGCGCAATGCGCCCGTTGCCGATAACACCGATATTTATTTTGTTGGAAGGCGCATTTTTACCCATTACCCGTGCCGGAACAATAAAAGGAAATTGAGAAAGTAAAGAAGCGCCAATGGCTCCTTTCAGCGTTGTTTGTATAAACTTTCTGCGGGAAGATGATGTTTCTGATGTATACTTCATAAAGCAAAAATTCAAATTGGTGAACGGAAAAATTAATACGGCATCGGATCATCGGGCGTTTTTGCGTGCGCTTTTGCATAATCCAGCGGTTTGTTTTGCCCGATTGCCCATCGGATGCCACCTAAAATATGTTTCTGAAACTCAGGTTTTTTATACGTGTTGCTGTCGTGCCCCAGCGAGGTGTACCACTGCCGGCCGCCATCCCATTGGTGGCACCAGACAGAAGGTGAGGAAACGCCGCTATAAAAAACGGGCTTGTCGCTATCGGTTACGCTGCTTAAATCATGTACAATCAATACATGCAAATCGGGGTTCATTTCCTTAAAAAAATAACATTCGTCATCTGCCTGCCATTCGGCTGGTAAAAACGCCGTGGACTCGTTGGTTTTATCAATGATGATTTCTGTAAACGGCTGATGTTTTGCATGTCGCAAAAAGGTAGCACCCATTAACCGCTTAAACCACGGCCAGCTTCTTTCTGTACCGGTGGCGGAATGCAAACCCACAAACCCACCGCCCGCTTCCACATATCGCATCAAAGCAACCTTTTGCGCATCGGAAGTAAATACCTCATTGTTGGTATTATTAAAAATTAAACAATTGTATTGTTTTAAACTGGCTTCGGTAAAATCGTCGGGATTATCAGATACTGTTACGGCAAAGCCATGTTGTTTTCCCAGCGATTGAATGGCGGCTGAAGCGGCGGCAATGTTATCGTGCACGTAGCCTTTGCCGTTCTTTGTATAAACCAGCACACGTATATTTTTCCAGCTAAATTTTTCGCTATCTGCCAATTGCTTTCCACCTGAGCAGCCAGACAAAACAGCACAGATAATAATAATGATAAGCCCGTTCTTTCTCATACATATTGGTTTCGCTTATGGCATTTTAATTTGAATTTTTTATTACAGAAACTTTTATTTCCGGCGTATGCGCAAAGTTTTGCCATACCTCTTCTGCCTGTTGTGGCGTAATGGTATTGTCGTAAACCAGCATCCGGTATTTTAATACATAATCTTTACCCGGTGCCAATGGCCAGTCGGTATTGCGGGTTGGGCTAAAACTGAAAAAAACGTCTCCGCGACCATTCATATCTTCCGGCCACACACGCATCGGTTCGGGGAAATTATAATTGGCCGGGTAACTCATGAATAAAATACCGGAATGCCCGGTTTTCATATCACCGTCTATCATGCACCATCTTGCCGTACCGGCATCGGCTTCTTTGCGCGTTTTACCTTCGGATGTAAGCACTGTGCTATTTTGATTGTTCCAGTCGGATGTTGCCCTGAAACCAAAGCCGCCATAACGATATTCTTTCAGCAATACGCTATCGGCGGTGGCGCAATTGAGCGTTGATGTAAAATCCCACAACCACATATTGCTGCCAATATTATACACCCGTATATCCCATATTTCATTCATCGCAGTTTTTTCGGTGAAAGACGATGAGTCGGGCAGCACAATGTGTTCCTGCAACGCTTTAAAACCGGCGTACACCGCGCCGGATTCCCTGGCAATAAAATGATCGAACCGAACGGTTCCTTTTTTATCGCCGAGGTTCCAGAAGTCAACCATTTTTCCCTGAAACATAACATCCGTCCAGGGATTCCAGATGCCCATGTGATGCCGGTGATCGGGCGGGTTGATCTGCGTTAATACATTGCCGGCAGGCGACCAAACGGGATGAATAAAACCGCTGCGCTTAAACACCGAATCAACGCCTTCGGGCGGATAATGCGTTTCGTAATTATACTGCAACACATTTTTGCCATTCGCTTTTATCAGTAAGGTGCTGCTGTCATCAACCAACGTAACGGCATACGTTTCGGGAACGGGCGATTGTTTTTTTATCAACTGAAATTTTCTTTCCTTACTTTCATTTTCACTATTGATGATCCACCATAAAAACCGGTGATAGCCATGCTCAAACTGAAAAAGCACCGGCTTGTTTCTGCCATTGGTAATTTCAAAAACCGATAAAGATGAATCGGCAACGTAAGTGATGGGATCAAGGTCAATACTAACCGGGGTTGCCATTTTGTTATCAGCGGAAAGGGTAAACGTAGCTATTACCTGCGCGGATAAGCTTTTGCTGCAAAGCAACAGAAGGCAGGCGAAAAACAAAGCAATCGGTTTCATCATAAGCTTACAATCGTTACAGGCAGTTTCCTGATTTATAAAAGTAGGCAGATGCCGGCTGCTTTCCAAAAGCCCTGATGCGGGTATTTACCTGACCGTCATCGCAAACGTTACCGGTAACGTTTGCGTAAAATGTAAATGACTATATTCGTAAATAATTTAGAAATCATTTAAAAGATATCTTGTAACATTAGTATTTGTGTAATTGCGCAGGTAGCTAAATGACAGAGCCGGCATAATAAAAAACCGGCAAAAGGCTACGCGAATCAGAAGAAACAAAACTGACTTATTGCAACATCGGCAAATGGTTTTTTTGCAAAAGATTTTATCCAAAAAAACAGGACACTGAATTTACGAATCGTAACATGAACACGCAGCACCAGATAACTTTAAAAGATATTGCGCAAAAGCTGAAGCTATCGGTATCAACGGTATCGAGAGCATTAAAGGGAAGCACAGAAATTAACGTGGAAACATCGAAACAGGTTGTGGCGCTGGCAGAAGAACTGCGATACAGCCCGAACCCGATAGCGCTTTCCTTAAAAGATAAAAAAACAAAAGTAATCGGCGTTATGGTGCAGGAAATAGCTAACAATTACTGCTCGGCGGTGATTGCAGGCATAGAAAACTGCGCCTGCCAGATGGGTTATCAGGTAATCATTTCGCAAAGCCACGAAAAGTACGATACCGAAGTGCAGAATACCCGTTTGCTGGCATCGAGACGTATAGACGGATTGATTATTACGTTATCAAACGAAACCCGGCAAACAGACCATCTCACAGAGTTGATTGATAAAGGCATCCCGGTAGTTATGTTCGACAGGGTTAGTGATAACATTGCTACCCACAAAGTAGTGGTTGACGATTATCAGGGAGCGTTTGATGCTACCAGCCACCTGATAGAACAGGGTTATCAGAATATTGCGCATGTAACCATTTCAAAGCATTTACTGATTACCCAAAACAGGCTGAAAGGTTACACAGATGCGTTGGAAGCGCATCGGTTACCGGTAAAAAAAGAATGGATTCTGTATTGCGATTTTAATATGCAGGCTGTTGAAAAAGAAATCAGAAAATTATTCGGCGGTGCAAAGCATCCTGATGCGGTGCTTGCTTCCGTAGAACGATTGTCTGTTGCCTGCCTGAAAGTATTGCGGGAGCTGCAACTGCATGTGCCAAACGATGTGGCACTGGTAGGTTTTTCCGATAATCCGTTAAGTCCTTTTTTAAATCCCGCGTTAACATCCGTCTGCCAGCCCACTTTTGATATGGGGCAACTTGCCGTAGAGTTATTGATTGATCTGATTGAAAGCAAGCAACCGGTAAAAGAATTTAAAACCGTTCAGATGAAAACCGAATTGCATGTATATGAATCTTCTCTACGAAAAACAGTTAATGCGTTGTAAGCAAACCTGAAACCCCAGGCATGAAATTTTCATTTTCCGCCTCTTATTTTCTGTGTTTTACACGACAATCGGTTTCGTTTACTCATTCATTTGTTTTTGCAGAACTTTTTTCCATTCGCCATATAAATCATCATACAAAGATGTTTGTGTAGGTTGAATAATGGTTAACACTTCGCGATTGGCAAACGCGTCAGCCGCATTACCAAAATACCCGGCTCCAATGCCTGCGCCTAAGGCCGCGCCGATGCTGCCATCGGCATTATGCAATTCAACCGCAACGCCCGTTGCGTTTACAAACGCATCGCAAAAAACATGACTTAAAAACATATTGGCTTTACCGGCGCGAATAATAGCAGGCGACATTCCGTTTTCTCGCATAATATCTAACCCGTAGCGAAACGCAAACGCAATGCCTTCCTGCGAAGCCCGGTAAATATGAGCCGGTGTATGTTTGTTGAAATCCATATTGTGAAAATGCGCGCCGGAAAATTGATTATTCAACATTCTCTCTGCGCCGTTGCCAAACGGCAATACAAGCAATTTTTCGCTGCCGGGTTTTACCAAAGCCGCAGCCTCATTCATTTGCGGATAAGACATTGCGTTTCCGGTAACAGTTTTTACCCATTTGTTTAAGATGCCGGTACCGTTGATGCAAAGCAATACGCCGATTCTTTTTTGCTCTTCGTTGTGATTTACGTGAGCAAAGCTGTTAATCCGCGATTGCCTGTCGTAAGTCAGCGCATCGCTCACGCCATAAATAACACCCGAAGTGCCGGCCGTTGCCGCTACTTCGCCCGGCTGCAATACGTTTAACGATAACGCATTGTTTGGCTGATCACCGGCTTTATATGTTACCGGAATGCCTTCCCGCAACGATAGTTCTCCGGCAATTTTCCGGCTCAGTTTTCCATGTTCTGCAAACACATTTTTTATCTGGGGAATGAGTGTTTTATCAAAGCCGAAATAGCTCATTACTTCATCAGATAAATCATTGGTTTTAAAATCCCAGAAAATGCCTTCCGAAAGGGCAGAAGTCGTGGTGGTGATGGTGTTGGTTAATCGCTGCGCAATAAAATCGCCGGGCAGCATCATTTTATCAATCTGTTCAAAAATGCGCGGTTCGTTTTCCTTTACCCAGGCAAGTTTGGCGGCCGTGAAATTGCCGGGCGAATTTAGTAAATGGCGCAAACAGTTTTCTTCGCCGATACTTTCAAAAGCTGCCTTGCCAAAAGGTACAGCACGGCTATCGCACCAGATAATGCTATCGCGCAATACATTGCCATCTTCATCAAGCAAAACCAAACCATGCATCTGATAAGAGATGCCGATGGCGCCTATATCTTTCGGATTAAAGCTGCCCGAACTGTTTACTTTTTTGATGGCCTGTTTTACATCATGCCACCATTGCTCCGGCGATTGCTCTGCCCAGCCGGATTGTAATGAAATGATTTCTCTTTCTGTTTCGGGATGTTGCGCCGTTGCAATCGTTTGTTGTGTTTTGCCGTCTGCAACCGAAACTTTTATTGATGATGTACCAACGTCAATACCGAGTAGTAGCATGATTGTTTTGATTTTATAAGACACGGATAAACGCTGACTTTGTGCACAGATGTTTACGATTTGATATTGAATATTTGTTTACATCAATTGATAATTACAATATTTTACTATTATCAATATTCAATATCTGATCTTGCTGATCCCAGAATGCAATCCGTGTCGTTTGTATTTATCAAATAAACCGGTTGATAATATTTTCCATGTATTCCTGCCTGCCGCTTCTTGCTTCCGGTTCTCCCTTTTCTATGGCATAAGCGCGCAGGTCTTCCAACGATAATTTTCCGCTTTCAAAATCTTTGCCTTTGCCGCTGTCGAAAGAAGCGTAGCGATCTTTACGAAACTGTTTATAATCTGATTGATTGAGAATGGCATCCGCAGTAATCAAAGCTCTGGCGAAGGTATCCATACCGCCGATATGCGCGTAAAAAAGGTCGGCTGCATCGGTAGAGCTTCTTCTGATTTTGGCATCGAAATTAACACCGCCGCCCTGTAAGCCACCTGCTTCTAAAAAAACAAGCATGGCTTCGGTAAGTTCGTTGAGATTATTGGGAAACTGATCAGTATCCCAGCCGTTCTGATAATCGCCCCGGTTGGCATCCAGCGAACCCAGTGCGCCGGCATCTGCGGCAACCTGCAGTTCGTGCTGAAACGTATGTCCGGCAAGCGTGGCATGATTTACTTCAATATTGATTTTAAAATCGTCCAGCAAATCATACTGGCATAAAAAGCCGATTACCGTTTCGCAGTCATAATCGTATTGATGCTTGGTAGGTTCCATCGGTTTTGGTTCAATTAAAAATGTTCCTGTAAAACCGTTTCTTCTTGCATAGTCTTTTGCCGTATGCAGAAAGCGCGCAAAGTGCTCTTTTTCGCGTTTCATATTGGTGTTCAGCAAAGTCATATAACCTTCGCGCCCGCCCCAGAAAACATAGCCTTCGCCGCCTAAGGCAATGGTAGCATCAATGGCGCCTTTTACCTGTGCCGCAGCATGACTCAACACATGAAAATCGGGATTGGTAGAAGCGCCGTTCATATATCTGCGATGCGAAAAAACATTGGCGGTTCCCCACAATAATTTTACGCCGCTTTCCTGCTGTTTTTGATTGGCATAATCTACCATTGCCTGCAACCGTCTGTCGTTTTCAGCTACATCATTACCGTAATCAACAACGTCCACATCATGAAAGCAATAAAACGGAATATTCATTTTGGTAATGAATTCAAAAGCCGCATCCATCTTGTCTTTGGCGCGTGCTATGGCATCTTCTTTTTTATTCCATTCAAAAATATGGGTGCCGCCGCCAAAAGGGTCAGAGCCTTCATTTACAAAGGAATGCCAGTAAGCGCAGGCAAAACGAAAATGATCTTTCAAAGTTTTGCCGGCAACCACTTTGTTTTCATCGTACCAGCGAAACGCAAGCGGATTGTCGCTTTGCTGTCCTTCAAACTTTATCTGAGAAATGCCTTTAAAATACTCTTTGTCGCCTAACAGAACGTTCATGATGTTTTTGTTTTAGTAAGTAAATAAATTAGTAAATAAATAAAAATATAATAAATGATTTCAGGCAAAGCAAAGCTGAAAGTAAGCGGTAATCAGTTTGCAAGCCATCGAAACAAAATTGAAGTTTAATACGGTATTATGCAACAAGTTTTTTTATAAGCCTATAAAAGAAAGACCCGCTTTTCGGATTTTTCCAAAGAAGGTAAACCTGGTGCCCGGAAGAGAAAATTACCGCATGCTAAAACCATTGCTGGTATTGTGTTTCAGAAAATACAGATAATAATAGAATTTCAAAATTTGAGAAATCCGCCGCTTTTATTTATGCTATTATCACATATTATTTATGCTCCGGTTATAATCGGTAAAAAATGATAACACCAAAATATTTTTTGCACGTGGGACAGATTCTGCTTTGCTTACTCGCTTTCCCCTTTTAAAATTTATGCCGCGTAAAGAGGCGGGAAAAAACATAAGCTAACTTTGTGTCATGCGCCTATTTATAAAAAACATGGTTTGCGACCGTTGCATCTTAGTCGTAAAACAGGAACTGGACAAACTGCAGCTTCTGCCGGCTGCCATTACATTGGGAGAAGTAGAAACAGACAAGGAAATAGCCAAAGAGCAATTAGATCAGTTAAAAACTAATCTTTCTCTTGTTGGTTTTGCATTGCTGGATGATGGCAAAATAAAACTCATTGAAAAAATAAAGGCGATTATCATTCAGGAAATCCATCACGGCGATGCGGATAACAAACACAATTTTTCCGACATTCTATCCCGAAAGCTGCACAAAGATTATAGTTATCTAAGTACTTTGTTTTCTGATGTTGAAAGCACAACCATTGAAAAATACATCATCAGTCAAAAGATTGAAAAAATAAAAGAACTCTTGGTTTATGATGAGCTAAACGTAAGTGAGATTGCCTATAAGTTGGGATATAGCAGTGTAGCGCATCTCTCTGCGCAGTTTAAAAAAACAACCGGACTTACGCCAAGTCATTTTAAAAAATTAGGTGGCATACGCCGCAAGTCATTAGATAAAGTGTAACCATAAAAATCTACCAAAACTATGTTTGTGTATGTCTTTATTCTGCATTTATAGACTATTCAATAAAAGCCCATTCATTAACAAAAGTAATTGCCTGAACGAAGGCTGGCTTACTAACAATGAAGCAGATTTTTTTGATACCGCAGATAAATGAATAACATTATTTTTATCATTTTCTGCATATTAAACATTCTGTAAATCTTAATCTTGCCTCAGCATGAAAGTGCAGTGCTGTTATTTATTTTTGCAAACGGCGAATGAAAAAAATCACCCTCATATTACTGATTAGCCTCTACGCGTTGTCTTCTCTTGGTGTTGGGTTTACAGGCTTTTATTGCTGCGGAAAATTAGAATCTGTAACGTTTGCTTTTTCCAAAGAAAGCAAAGACAATTGTATAAAAGGCGATAATAAGGGCGATTGCTGTAAAACGATATATACTTTCTGCAAAGTAAAAGACAATCACTTTGCTTCGGAAACGATAACCTCAATAAACCATCTTCTTACGGAAGCAACTGCTGTTCTTAATTTTCATCAGTCAATTCCTTTTTTGCCTCAACCGATAAGTGTTATCAATGGCTGTCATGCGCCGCCGTTAATTAGTAACGTTCCCCTTTATTTATCTAACTGCGTTTTCAAAATCTGATTTTCTTTCCTGTTTTACGGGCGATATTTCTGTTGTTCCGTAATTTTTCATTTCTAACCTGAGTGGTTAGTATCTCTTCTTTGTTGCCGTTCGCTTATCAATTTTTTAAAATACTGAGCACAAGCGACCTTGAAAATTTCATTAATAGGTTATGGTTAACAAATTAATCGAACTGTCTCTTCGTAACAGGCTTATCGTAGTACTACTTGCAATAATACTGTTTGTATGGGGTATCTATAACATACAACGCAATCCTGTTGATGCAATTCCTGACCTAAGTGAGAACCAGGTAATTGTTTTTACAGAATGGACGGGTCAAAGTCCGCAGATAATGGAAGACCAGGTAACGTACCCATTGGTGAGCAACCTGCAGGGAGTGCCGAAAGTAAAAGACATAAGAGGAACTTCTATGTTCGGGATAAGTTTTGTATATGTGGTGTTTGAAGATGGTGTTGATATTTATTGGGCAAGAACAAGAGTTTTGGAAAAACTAAACTATGCACAGCGCTTATTACCTAAAGGCGTAACACCTTCTCTCGGACCTGACGGCACCGGTGTAGGGCATGTTTTCTGGTATCATTTAAATGCACCAAACCTGGATTTAGGCGAGCAACATGCCCTGCAGGACTGGTATGTAAAACTGGCGTTGCAAACGGTGCCTGGCGTTGCCGAAGTAGCTTCTTTCGGCGGTTTTGAAAAGCAATACCAGTTGGTGATTGATCCGGTAAAACTACAGTTTTACAACATCTCTATGATGGACGTGATGAATAATGTAAGAGCGAATAACAATGATGTTGGCGGCAGAAAATTAGACATGGCAGGCATGGGGTATATTATTCGCGGTTTAGGATATATAAAAAACAAGGCAGACATAGAAAACATTGCATTGAGCAACAACAATGGCATTCCCGTAAGGGTACGCGACATTGGCACGGTGCAGATAGGCGGTGATATACGCCAGGGTATTTTTGATGTAAACGGAACGGGCGAAGCGGTTGGCGGCATAGTAGTAATGCGCTATGGCGAAAATGCAGATAAAGTTATTCAGGATGTAACGAAAAAAATGGAGGATGTGCAGAAAGGTTTGCCGCAAGGTGTAACGTTTAAAATTGATTACGACCGCAGCCAGTTGATTGAAGCCGCGATTGATAACATTAAAGACAAGCTGATAGAAGAAATAAGCATCGTGTGCATTATCGTTATTGTGTTTTTACTGGATTGGCGTAGTGCCTTAAGCATCATCATTCAAATTCCTGTTACCATAGCCGCCAGTTTCATTTTGCTAAATGCATTTGGTTTATCCTCCAACATTATGTCGTTAACAGGTGTTGCATTAGCTATCGGTGTAATTGTAGATAACGGCATCATCATGAGTGAGAATGCGTACAGGAGTTTGTCGGAATGGAAGCCCCCGTCCCCTAAAGGGGAGTAATATACTTAGCTTTAAAAGTAGAGGCAACTTGGTTGGTTTGGCAGGTAAAAAAATAAAAATCAGTATGGCAGGTTTGAAAAAGTATTTTTCTTTCAAAGCCCCTTCAGGGGATCGGGGCAAAATCCCGGAAACAGAAAGGATAAGCATAATTGAGCGTGCCTGCAAACAGGTGTCGCGTGGTGTGTTTTTTTCAACCATTATCATCATCACTTCGTTCCTGCCGGTTTTTTTATTAACAGGACAAGCAGGAAAGTTGTTTCATCCATTGGCATACACCAAAACATTCATCATGATTGTGGATGCTGTTTTGATAGTAACGCTGGCACCGGTACTTATATCTTTTTTTATGCGCGGCAGGTTTCGTCCGGAAAGCGCAAATCCGGTCAATCGCTTTTTGGAAAGGATGTATGAACCCATGATACGCGCCTGCATTAAATGGCGCAAAACAACCATTGGCGTAATGCTTATTGCAGTACTTATCAGTGTGCCGATGGTGATGAGTCTGGGCACCGAATTTATGCCGCCGCTTGATGAAGGCAGTGTGCTTTTTATGCCGGTTGCTTTGCCCGATGCTTCTAATGCCGAAGTAAAAGAATACTGCAGGTGCAGGATAAAATTTTGGCATCACAGCCAGAAGTTTCATCTGTTTTGGGCAAAGCCGGAAGAGCTAACACCGCTACCGATAATTCTCCCATCAGCATGATAGAAACGATTGTAATGCTGAAGCCGAGAAGCGAGTGGCGCAGTGGAATTACAAAAGACAGTATCATTAATGAGTTAAACAGCAAGCTGCAAATACCCGGCGTTACAAACGGATGGACACAACCTATCATTAACCGCATCAACATGCTTTCCACCGGCATCAGGACAGATGTAGGCGTAAAAGTATATGGGCAAAACTTAGATAGCATTTATGCTTTTGCACAGGTAATAAAAAATGAATTGCAAGGCATACCCGGCGTGAAGGATTTGTATGTGGAACCGGTAACAGGCGGCAGGTATATTGACATCAGTATTAATCGTGAACAGATTGCCCGTTACAACTTAAGTGTAGATGATGTAAACGCCGTGATAGAAAGTGCGTTGGGCGGCGCACAAATAACCACCACGGTTGAAGGCAGGCAGCGATTTTCTGTGAATGCAAGATTCGGTCAGGATTATCGTAATAACATAGAAGCACTGAAAAATTTACAAGTGCAAACAATGAATTTTGGTCCGGTGCCTTTAGAGGCATTGGCGGCTATAAAAATTACCGAAGGTGCGCCGATGATTAACTCCGAAAATGCGTTGTTGCGCGGCACTGTTTTATTCAATGTAAGAGAACGGGATTTGGGCAGCACGGTGCAGGAAGCGCAGCAAAAACTGAACACTGCTATAGGCAAAATGCCCAAAGGTTTTTTTATTAACTGGAGCGGGCAATACGAAAATCTGATCCGCAGCGAAAGAACATTGAAACTGATAATGCCGGTCGTGCTTATTATCATTTTTATCAGTATGTATTTTGCCTTTCAATCGGCCAGAGAAGCTTTACTAAGCTTGATTTCCCTGCCATTTGCACTGATTGGCGGCGCTTTTATGATTTATTTCTGGGGCGTTAATTTATCGGTAGCTGTCGCCGTTGGCTTTATTGCCTTATTTGGTCTTGCCGTAGAAACCAATATTGTAATGGTTATTTATTTGAATGATGCCATGCAGCAACTCATTGCTAAAAAAGGCAACTCAAGAGAAACCATTACAAAAGATGATCTGAAAGAATATACCATTTGGGGAGCGGCAAAAAGATTGCGTCCAAAAATTATGACGGTAAGTGTTTCACTTTTTGCACTTGTGCCAATCCTTTGGAGCACCGGTGCAGGCAGCGATGTAATGAAACCGATTGTACTGCCAATGGTTGGCGGTGTAATCACTTCCGCCATTTATATTCTGTTGGTAACGCCACTCATTTTTTTAATGAGCAAAGAATATGAATTGAAAAAATTGGGAAAGATTGAAGTAGCGGAAATGAAGCATTGAGGGAATTGGCGATGAGCAAGTGGCAATAGGCAATGGGCAATTGGCAAGTGGTTAAAAAATTGCTTATTGCCAGTTGCTTGTTGCTTATTATTCATTCATGCAATTATCAAAATAAAAAGCAACAAGCATCAACCGACCTATACACTTGTTCCATGCATCCGCAGGTGCTGGAAAATCATCCGGGCGATTGCCCTATCTGCGGCATGAAACTGATAAAAAAAAATACAACGCCGGTAGCAATCAGCACTATTAAACTGAACGCATTGCTGAAGCCAACAAATACATTTGTTGTAGCATCGCTGCCCGTTATCACACCACAGGAAAGCAACATCAATATTCCGGTAAAAGTGTATGGCACTATTGAGGCAGATACAAGAGCCGCCGGTAGTATTTCAGCCAGGGTTTCGGGCAGAATTGAAAAATTGTATTTGCGTTACCGGTTTCAAAAAACAGAAGCAGGGCAGAAAATAGCTGAGATATATTCACCGGAGTTACTTACCGCGCAGGAAAATCTCTTGTTCCTGCTAAAGAATGATGCGCAGAATGTTTCCTTTATCAACGCAGCCAGACAAAAGTTGTTGTTGCTTGGTATGAGTGCAACGGAATTACATAAGGTGATTGCCAGCGGCAAGCCTTTATATAGTGTAAGCATTTACAGCAATTACAGTGGGCTTGTACATGATGCGGATATGACCAATAGCGTAAATGCAGGCATGAATAAAAAGGCAATGGAAAATGCTACAGCGGTTACACAGGAATTGTCATTAAAAGAAGGCATGTATGTAACTAAAGAACAAACGTTATTTATGATAATGAACCATCAAAAAGCATGGGTGGCATTACAGATTTTTCCCAATCAACAATCGGTTATAAAAAAGAGTGATGCTGTAACAATCATTCCTGAAACAGATACCACCGCTATTATAAACGGAGCAATTGATTTTATTGAACCTTTTTTCAGAGGTAATAGTAAAACACTTACAGCGCGGGTATATTTTCACAACATGAATATGCTTACCATCGGCAGCCAGGTAACGGCAAATATTTCTACCGACACGCAAAAAGGCTTATGGGTGCCGCAAACAGCCGTGCTTTCGCTGGGGCAAAATCAGGTTGCATTTCTTAAATCGGATGGCGGCTTTGCAGCGCATAAGGTAACTACCGGCATTCGCACCGGTAACAAGGTGCAGATAATCGCCGGCTTACATGTTACCGATACGGTTGCAGCCAACGCGCAGTATTTGGTGGATAGCGAAAGTCTTATAGAGGCGAATGAGTAGGCAGTGGAGCAAAAGGCAAAAGGTAATTGGCAATAAGGGAATGGGAAACGGATGAAAAAATATCTGATGAATTAAAAAAATTGTAACGATGTGGCACTTTAAAAAAGGACTTTTGATTATAGATCAGTTGCAGTGGATAGTGAAGAATCCGTTGCGAGTTGCTTATTGCTTCTTTTATCATCTTGCAAAGAGTAAAAAAAAGAAGCCGTTGCAGCCACAAATACAGGTGTGTATTATACCTGCAGCATGCACCCGCAGATACATGAAGACCATCAGGGAAACTGCCCCATTTGTGGCATGAAGCTGATTGCGGTAACGAAAGCCAAAACAAACGCGGCTGCCACGCAAATTCATTTGAGCGCGGAGCAAATTGCTTTGGGAAATATTAAGGCAGGTACCATTGGTAAAGGAAGCATCGGGAATAGTAACGTGTTGACGGGTACGCTAAATTTTAACCAGGATAAACTTGCATCTGTCAGCGCACGGGTTGAGGGAAGAATAGAAAGATTGTATTTCAAAAACGTAGGCGACTATGTTGCCAAAGGCACAAAACTGTACGATTTATACAGCGAACAACTCAACAACGCCAAACAGGAATATCTTAATGCGCTTGAACAAAAAAATATCCTTGGTAACTCTTTAATTAATTATGATGTACTGATAGAAAGCGCATGAAACAGGTTATTGCTGTGGGGTTGACTAATGAACAATTAAAGCAGCTTGCGCAAAGCAAACAGTCATCGCCTGTTACTACATTTTACAGCACGGAAGCCGGATATATTACCGCCATCAACGTAAACGAAGGCGAATATGTAATGGAAGGTGGTGCTGTTGTGCAGCTTGCCAACCTTTCTACATTATGGGCGGAAGCGCAGGTATATACTACACAGATGTCTTTTATAAATAGAAACGAGAATGTGTCGGTACAAATTCCAGACCTGAATGAAACAATTGTGGGAACGATTGATTTTATAAATCCGCAAATCAATGCTGGTACAAGAATCAATCTAATACGGGTTATTATACCAAATAAAAACAACCGGTTGCATCCGGGTATGCCCGTGTATATTACTATTGATAAACAGCAACACAACTCAATTACGCTTCCCGCCGACGCTGTGTTAAAAGACAGCGAAGGAGCAACGGTTTGGGTGCAAACAGAACCAGGCGTTTATGAAATACGCATGGTAAAAACAGGCATTGCCGAAAATAATGCCATAGAAATAATATCAGGCATTCATGTGGGAGATTTGGTAGTAACAAGCGGCGCTTATTTACTCAACAGCGAATATATTTTTCAAAATGGTTCAAACCCGATGGCAGGTATGGATATGAGTGGTATGAAAATATAATTGCAACAATTGAATCGCCATCTTTTATTTCATTTTTTTTGATATCAGTCAAAATAAAAAAAACAACTATCCGCTTTTAATAACCTGTCAGGTTAAATAAGAGTAGTGATAAGAAAGAATGAGCAAACCTGACAGGTTGTATTCATCTGACCGTTACTACAAGCGGATAGTCATTTAAAAATAAATAAATTAAAAAATCTCCCGTCTAAACAAGTATTCATAATGCAAGGCGCAGATTGAAATACAATATGATTCTGACAAAAGATTAATATTGCTTACTTATGATCTTTATTAAATTATACCCATCACTGTTTTTTGTAATCATTGTTTTCGCTTTTGCAAATTGCAAGCAAACAAAACAACGGGATCAAATCAATACAATCTCTGCCGGTAAAATGCCTGAGCTTGCGGCAGATAAAAACAGCATTTATGTTGTATTTGGTAGCGGCGACAGCATCTTGTATGTTCATTCTGCTGATGAGGGAAAAACATTTTCTGCACCAGAACTCATTGATACCTTAACAGACTTGGTAGCAGGTGCTACCCGCGGACCGCAAATTGCAATTACAACAAATGGAGTGGCTGTTATCGCAGTCAATAAATCAGGCAATATCTATTCTTTTAGCAGGCAAACCGGTAACAAATGGACGAGAACCAAAAGGATAAATGATGAACCGGATGTTGACAAGGAAGGCTTTTCGGGGCTGAGTAGCAACGGCAATCATCTCTTTGCCATCTGGACAGATTTACGCAATGATAAACACAATAAAATATTCGGGGCGCAATCAAATGATGGTGGACAAACATGGAGCAAAAATAGCCTGGTATATGCCTCGCCGGACAGTACGATATGCGAATGTTGCAAGCCGTCCGTAGCAATGAATGGAAACAATGTGTATGTGATGTTTCGTAACTGGCTGCATGGTAACCGCGATTTGTATATGATACAATCGGATGATGGCGGAAATAGTTTTGGCAAAGCTGAAAAGCTTGGCAATGGCAGTTGGAAATTAGATGGTTGCCCGATGGATGGCGGCGGTTTGGATGTGAATGAAAAAACGGGTGTGCAAACCGTTTGGCGAAGGGAAAACAAAATTTATGCTGCCCAATTGAACAAATCGGAAATAGAAATTGGCGAAGGAAAAGGATGTTCTATTGCCACAGTAAACAACAAGAATATATATGCCTGGACAAATGAAAACGGAGAAGTTATTTGCCGCTTGCCAGATGGAAAAAATAAAATAATTGGCAAAGGAAGTTTACCGCTGTTGAAGCCTGTAAGCAATGACGCGATTGTCTGCGTTTGGCAGGATGATAATTTGATAAGAAGTAGCGTGATTCGCTTATAATTCTTTCATTTTCATTGTTTAATAAAATTGCCATTTCCAAACATTCTGTAAATCTTATCTGTAATTGTATAACATCTTCCGTATCTACCCATTGTAGCTTTGCCATATCAAAATAACAAGATATGGCAAACAATAGTGATAGCGCTCTGTACCTGCCGATGGAAGGTCTTGATAGCGAGTATTGTGCCCTGGATGTAGATAAAGGATTGAGTAAGGTAGAAGGCATAACCAATCATAAAGTAGAACTGAATAACAACCGTGCTGTTATACATACAACCGACGATGTTGAAGTGCTGCCAAAAGCCGTGAAAGCCATCCGCGATCTGGGTTATGATGTAAATACGATAAAGAAAAGTTTTCCGGTATTGAACATGAGCTGCGCTTCCTGCGCCAGCAGTTCGCAAAGTATTTTAGAACATCAACCCGGCGTGGTAAATGTGGCAGTGAACTATGCCAACGCCAGCGCGCAAATCGAATACATATCAACCATAACCAATCCTTCAATCCTCAGGTCGGCTTTACAAAGCGTAGGTTATGATTTGATGATTGATGAAAGCACAGAAGCCAAAAAAGAACTGGAAGAACTGTATCAGCAAAAGTTTGAAACGCTGGAGAAGAAAACGGTCGGCTCGATTATTTTATCGGTTCCGATAGTTTTCATTGGAATTTTTTTTATGAATATTCCATATGCCAGTTACATTATGTGGGCGCTGGCTACGCCGGTGATTTTCATCTTCGGAAAGCAGTTTTTTGTAGGCGCCTATAAGCAAACCAAACATCGTTCTGCCAACATGGATACGCTCGTGGCGCTGAGTACCGGCGTTGCTTATTTATTCAGCGTCTTCAATACTTTATTTCCCGCTTACTGGCACAGCAAAGGCCTGGAAGCGCATGTATATTTTGAAGCGGCTTCGGCGGTTATCGCTTTCATTTTGCTGGGTAAAATGCTGGAAGAAAAAGCAAAAGGCAATACCTCATCCGCCATAAAAAAACTGATGGGCTTGCAACCGAAAATGGTAACTGTTGTTCATGCAGGCGGGCACCAGATGGAAATGCCCATTGCCAGTGTAAAAATTGGCGATACCATACTGGTAAAACCAGGTGAAAAGATTGCCGTTGACGGAACCGTGATGGAAGGCAATTCATTTGTAGATGAAAGCATGATTAGCGGCGAGCCCATACCGCTTGAAAAAACAAAAAATGATGTGGTCTTTGCCGGCACCATCAATCAAAAAGGCAGCTTTCAGTTTCGCGCAGATAAGGTAGGCGGTGATACGATATTGGCGCAGATTATTAAACTGGTGCAGGAAGCGCAGGGCAGCAAAGTACCGCTTCAATTTTGGATTTCAGAGATCATTGTAAGCAGATGATTTTTCTGCTTATCATCATCTTATGGAAACAGGCTTGAATTGTGTGTTACTAATAAATGTTGCCTTTTCTGAAAATTATAACAGCGATTAAAGTTGCGTAAGCTCGTTCCTGTTTGTTTATCTGATAAACTAAAAATTCATTCTATGAAGCGTATCTGCTACATGCTTTTGTTATCGGTTTTTTTATGTGCAACGGCTCTGGCTCAGACAGACTTTTCAGCAGCCGGTAATAGCGATTCAGGCATATCCGATTTTCCCAATTATCATCCGTTGATTGTGCATTTTCCTTTGGTGCTGCTGGCAGCGGCAGCTCTGTTGCAGATTGTTGTCTTGTTCAAACAAAACCGTTTGTATAATTATGCAGTAACGGCTGCAGCCGTTGTGGGATTTATTACCGCTTTGCTGGCTACCACCTTGCTTCACGCGCATCCGGCGCACAACATCAATGCCACGGCAAAAGCCTTGTTTCAAAAACATGCGCAGTTAGCTACCATCACGCTCTGGCTTAGCGGCATCGCTTCACTGTGTAAAATAGCCGGTTTGTTCACCTATAAAAAATGGATAGAAACCGTAGCCTTTCTCTTTCTGCTTGGCTCAGGCATTACCGTTACCATTGCCGGTCATTACGGTTCTTCGATGGTGTATAAGCAGGGCATCGGCGCGGAAGGACAAAAGCTGGAACAGGAGCATGATTAGAAACAGTTCGTATAAAAATTTGCATTAAAGAAGCCCGATTTATAAAAATAAAAACAATGGACAACAAACAGCAAATGCAGCCCATGAAAAGGATGAGCTATAATAAATTTATTCTGATGATGGTCATTTCATTCGTCATTATGTATAGTGTAATGTTCTTAAATGTTGATGAACTTAATCATATTTATATAAGCGAAACACGAATTTATATGGCGTTGCTTATGATATCGCCGATGGCGGTTGTGAGGATGGCGATGATGGGCAGAATGTACCCGGATAAAAAAGTGAATACTTATATAATCGGCGGTGCAATCGTTCTTTTCGGTGTTGTTTTCGCAGCCTTGCGCACACAAACGCCCGTTGGCGATATGCAATACATGAAAGCCATGATACCGCATCATTCATCGGCAATTATGGTAAGTAAACACGCAAATATTCAGGACCCGGAAGTGAAAAAATTATCAGAAGAAATTATCAGATCGCAGGAAGAAGAAATTGCACAAATGAAAGCGATATTGCAAAGAATGAAGTAAACCATACGCATGTCTTATACCAGTTATCTTATTTTATTTGCCATGCTCGTTGCAACCATCTGTTTAACCGGCTGTTTGTATCTTCTTAAACAGAGCATGGGAAAAACAATAAAAGAGCCGCCGAAAGATACGCCTGCCGAATCGGGAAGCCTTCCGCAAAAACCGGCGTGGGTAAGATACCACATCCATTACTATGGTTTTGCCTTATTGTTTTTAGCCTTCGATATGGAAATGGCTTACATGTATCCCTGGGCAGTTGTATATAAAGAACTGGGCATCACGGCACTGCTCGATATGGGCGTTTTTCTGTCAATACTTTTTTTAGGGCTGCTTTATACCTGGAGCCAGGGCGGATTAAAACGACAATAGAATGAATGAGGAAACGCTAATGTACGGACTAAGAAAAGGAAAGCAAACGATATGGCGGCGGATAATTTCTTCCTTTGCTGCTCGTGAGCTGCGCCTGTTTCCGATACCGGGGTTGGATGTTTTATTGGCCAAAGGATTTAACCCGCATCAAAAAGGAGTTAGCATGGCTGCCACGCCCCGTTGTGCAAACGTGTTGCTGGCAACTTCTCCTTTACCCGAAAAGCAGGCGCATCAGGCAGCCATCGCGTATGCACAAATGCCGCGGCCCCGCTTGCTGGTTTTTATTGAAATGAACAGCATATCATCACTGCCTTCTCCGGACTTTATATTGTCGTTAAATGAAATCAATCTGCTTCATCAAAGCATTTCTTTTCCTGAATTCTGGAATGAAAAAGCAATGCCTTATGTGCCTGCTGCTACAAACGAAAAAGAAAATATTTATACCTGCCCCATGCACCCGGAAGTAAAGAGCAACACGCCGGGCAATTGCCCGAAATGCGGAATGGCGCTGGTAAAGAAAGAGGCAGAAAGGCAGACTGAATCCCGGCAAAAAAATGATGCCTCGCATCAGCATCACAATCAAAAAAAGAATCACGAACACAATAAACATCAGCACGAACACGAAGAACACAATGACGAAAAGAAAGATGGCGGACAGGAAGAGCACGACATGAAAGGGCACAACATGGGCGACATGAAAGACATGGAAGGAGGTTTTATGTCAATGGTGAAAATGACCAAAGACATGCCCCGCAGCAAAGACGGTTTGGCAATGGAAATGAATGATGTTTGTTTTGGTCCTTTTCATCCCGGCTTGCCGGGAGGTTTGGTGGTAAAAATGAAGCTCGATGGCGATACGGTAATGCACGCAGCTATTGAAAAAGGTGCTTCATCACAACCTTTTTCGCAGCAGCTTCCCATAGAGCCCGATAAGTTTTTGCAACATCTGGCAAACGGCAATCCGTTACAGCATCAAACATATAAAATGCTGGTGCATAAAGCGTTGGCAAATGCCGCAGGTAAGAAAGAGTTCGCTGATGAAATAATCATTCTTGAAAAAGACCGTATTCTAAATCACCTGAACTGGCTAAGTATATTCAGTAAAACCATTGGAAGTGATGACTTGCATTATGCCGCTGTTGGTTTAACCTTTGCCCTGTACGAAAACAAAGCGGAACAAGGTGAAGTTCTGAAATTAACCAAAAAGGTAAGAAAGACACTTTATCTAAAAAAGCGATTGAGCAGCATCGGCCAAATACCGGGTGAATTTCTGCAACAGATTAGCGGACCTGTGGCAAAGGCGGCAGGAATCGGAAAAGATATCCGGTTGTCTGTTCCTGCTTATCAGCAAAAAAATTTTAAACCGGTGGTTATGTATGAAAACAATGCCTGGGGCCAGTTGCTGGTAAGGCTCGCAGAAACAGAACAAAGCATCGGACTGATTGGTGAGGAAAATTTGAAAAGAAAATATGCGTTGCCCGAAATCGAAAGCATTGATGATAAAGAAAGTAAAAAAGGCGAAGCAACACTGGAATCGCCAAACGGGAAACTGAATTTACAAATTGAAGTAACGGAAGGAAAAATAAAGAGCTTTTCGTTGCATACGGCTAACCTGGCATTGGCATCACTTGTGCCGGAAATTACAAAAGGAAAAGAAATGGCAGATGCTTTGGTTGGCATTGCTGCCTTAAACCTGTCGCCTTGGGAACGGATTTGCAGTGTTGAGCGATGCGCGAAAGCGAACGCTGAAAATTAACTGCCCATTGTTTTATTTCCTGTTCAGTTCTGTATAAAAATTAAAAGAATGACATGGTTGCTTATTGTTGTTTTATACGTTGTGGCAGTTTATCTGTTAGCTGTTATCGAACGGCGTGTGGTTTATAAAAAATGGAATTTTGCCGCTCCTTTTTCTTCGCTTGCCTGTTTGCTGGTTCAGGAAGATGTAAAGCCGCATCAGCGCGATAAGGTTTTTTACGAAACCGCACCCGTTTTATTCATTGCTGCGGCTTTACTGGTTATCGGTGTATTGCCGTTTGCAAAAGGCTTTGCCGTTACCGGGTTTTCTACCGGCGCATTGTTTATTAACGCAGCGTTTGCCTACATTATGGTCGCCATGGTTATGGCAGGCTGGGCGTCAAACGGCGTATTTGGCATGATTGGCGGCTGGCGTTTTTTGGCGCAATTAATCGCTTATTCCATGCCCATCGTAATGGCAATTACCGCCACCGTTATGCGGGCGCAATCCATGAGCATGAGCGATATCATTCAATCGCAATCGCATGTATGGAATATCATTTACCAGCCGGTTGGGTTTGCGCTGTTTTATACGGCTGCTTTGGCATTAACCTTTTTGCCGCCTTTCGATTTGCCGCTTGCACCCGGTGAGCTGGCAGACGGCGTTTGGGCTGAATTTACCGGCGTTCGGTTATTGGTATTCCGGTTGGGTAGATTGATGTTGATTTTATCGCTGTCCCTGTCGGTAACGGTGTTGTTTCTGGGCGGATGGAATGGCCCGTTATTGCCGGATTTGGTATGGACATTTGTAAAAACGGTTGGGGTAGCCATCTCTTTTTTCTTATGCGGGCAATTGATGCCGCGCGTGCAGCAGGATGATATGCTGGCCTGGAGCTGGAAAATACTAACGCCCGCCGCGCTGTTTAATATTCTTTGGGTAGGAATTTTACTATTGTTATAACCATGGAAAGAATCTTTTTTTTGCTGGTGTTCGGATTAACCGCCATCTGGTTTGGCTGGCGGGTGTTTATGACAAAATCCATGATCCGTTCCGCTTTGTCGCTCCTGGCTTCGATGGTAGCCGTAAGCCTGATGTTTTTTGTTATGCAGGCCGAATTTCTGGCTGTTCTGAATCTGATGATGATGGCTACAGAGATGACCATCATGGCGATTTTTATGATGATGTTTATGATGGATCCTGGCGGCATGGGCGAAATGGATATGAGTCATCAGAAAAAAACTGCCATCGGGTTTGCATTGTTAACCGGCGCTTGTTTTGTCTTCATTGCTTTTTTTTCTAACTGGCACATAACAGATGAAGCGGTGCCTGCGCCGGCGCAACAAAATCACGATCTGGGCATTGAGTTAATGCAGCGTTCCATGATGATTTTTGAAACGGCAGGTGTTTCTATTCTGGTGGCAATGATTGCGGCAACGGCTACGGCATTATCTTTTAAAACGATTGATAAATGATGACAGAATTAATGATTGTTTTACTTGTTGCAGCCGTTTTGTTTGGGCTGGGTGTGTATGGTGTGCTCAGCCAAACCAATCTGGTGATGATCATGATGGGCATCGAACTGATGCTGGGTGCAGCCATGCTCAACCTTGTTGCGTTCTGGTTTTACCTGCATCCTCACACGTTTTCAATACAAATGTTTGTACTGGTGGTAATGACGGTAATGGCGCTGGAAGCGGCCGTGGGTTTTGGCATTGCTACGCAGCGTTTTCGCAGTAAAGGTTCGGTGGAAGTGGAAGAAGCGGCAGATTTAAAAGAATAAAAGTTTGTAAAACAACTTACGTTTTGCGAATCGTTTCCCCTCCGCATTATTTTTCTTACGCATACGGCGATTTATCTGACAAGAGAAAGACCTAAAAAAAGAGATTCTCTAACATCTATGGAAGCACTGCTGTTTACAATTATTCTGGCGCCTTTGGCAGCCTCTGCGCTTACTTATTTGTTTCGTGTTACGCATGGATGGATAACCATTGGCGCATCCATTGTATCACTTCTGGCGTCTGTGTTTTTACTTATTTCTACCAAGCCGGCTTTTTCTTTTCACTATCATTTTGCCGGATTTGTAAATCAGTCTTTTCATCTCTATGCAAATGCCGGATCGCTGGTACTCGCAACGGTTGTGTCAGTAACCGCGCTTTGTATTTTTATTTATGCTGTTCCTTATATGCAGCACGAAAATGGCAAAACCTGGTTTTGGGGAGGCATCTCTTTATTTTTATCGGCTATGTTCCTGCTGGTATTTGCCGGCGACTGGATTTTGTTAATTACGGCCTGGGAAATAATGGGCGCCGCTTCTTTTTTACTCATTGCTACCTGGCATGAGAAAGCAGAAGCGCGGCAGGGCGCCGTGAAAGCATTTATGCTAACCCGTTTTACCGACCTGTTTTTATACGCCGGTGTTTTTGTAATGATTTTTACTTTCAGAAATAGCAACATTGCACAGGAAACAAAACAACAGCTATCTGCAACCGGCGGCATTTTTTTATTGATTGCCGTCATGGGAAAATCGGCGCAGGTTCCGTTTCAAAGCTGGCTTTCCGGCGCCATGGCTGGCCCTACGCCGGCTTCGGCCTTACTTCATTCGGCAACCATGGTGGGGGCGGGAGCTATCTTGCTTTTCAGGGTGTATCCGCTGCTGAATGAAAACGTGCTGTTTATAACCGGTGCCATAGGCGGCATCGCCATTTTATTAGCCGGCATAACCGCTATTGCTTCGCACGATGTAAAGCAACTGTTGGCTGCGTCAACGTCAAGCCAGCTTGGATTTATGCTGCTGGCAATTGGTGCAGGCAGCCCCGGTGCAGCTTTTGGTCATTGGATTGCCCATGCTTTTATGAAAAGCAGCCTGTTTTTGAGTGCAGGCATTTTTCAGCATGTGTATAAAAGCACTTCGTTTTCGGACATCTACGGTGCTGGAAAAAAATTAAAAACAACTTTTATTGCATTCGCCATAGCCGCCGTTAGTTCATCCGGTATTCCACCGCTGATTGGCTATTGGTCAAAAGACGGTATTCTGGCGGCTGCCGGTCTATCGCATTACCACGCTCTCTTTTTTTTACTTGCGGTTGCCGGCGCTTTTTTAACAGCCGTCTATATGGGCAAAGCAATTAGCCGGCTATGGCATGGAGACAATAAAACTGCCATACAGCCGGCGCCAAAACAAATGATAGCGGGGCTGTTTGGTTTGCTTGCGCTGATTGTTGCGGGCGGATTTTTTTTGAAACCAATGGTAAGCTTTGCGGGCTATGCACTTCCATCAGACAATACAAGCACGATTGCAGGTATTTTGGTAGCCGTTGCCGGACTTGCATCGGGTTGGCTGTTGCCGGAAAGCTGGTTTGCGGGCAGAGTTTGGAATACAATCAGGGACAATTATTCATTCGCGGGCGGTTATCAAAAACTGATTGCAGAACCGGTTTTGCAACTGGCCCGCTTTGTTTATAAAATTGACTTGCTGCTTCTTTCTTTAATACAGCAAGCCGGATATTTCTTTTTGCGCATTGCCCGGTTTGCAAGAACAGCAGACAGCAGTTTAAATGAATGGATGATTGCTATGGGTAAAGCCGGATTACAGGTGAGCAGCGTTTCAAAAACAATTGATGAAAGCGTGGAAGCCGGCGTTTACGGTATCTCGAAATCTGTGAAAGAAAGCGGTCAATTAAGTAGAAAACTACAAACCGGGCTGGTTCATCAGGAGCTTGTAATAACCGTTGCAGGTATGCTTGTGTTGATTTTTATATTCATCGCAATGATCAGTTATTAATGGGAGCGAGGTATAGGGTTTATTAAAAAAACATATCCAATATTGGTAAGGCTTTCAGAGAAATTGATATGTCCCATTTTACTAAACTATTAATATGCAAAATAATATTCCGTTTCTCACCATCATTCTGTTTCTGCCAGTCGTTGGGCTGTTGTTGATTTTGTTGACCAGAACAAAATATCCGAAAGCGGCTTATCCGGTTGGCATAATCGTTTCCGGCGTGGCGCTTCTGCTAACTATCTGGTTTGGCGCGTCAGGAATAACCGGCAATTTTTCGCACATCGAAGAAATAAGCTGGATACCATCGTTGGGAGCCGCTTATCGTTTGGGCGTAGATGGCATCAGCTACCCGATGGTTTTGCTGACAACAATATTGTTTTTTGCGGTTATTGTTTTTTCGTCAGAAATTAAAAAAAGTATCCCCGGTTATTTTGCGCTGATGCTGCTATTGCAAACCGCTTGTCTCGGTGTTTTTTTGTCGCTCGACATATTGTTGTTCTATGTATTTTTTGAAGTAACGCTGGTAGGCATGTATTTTTTAATTGCCGGCTGGGGACACGAAAACCGGAAGAAAGCCGCCATCATTTTTTTTATCTATACGCTCATTGGCAGCCTGGTGTTGCTGCTGGCGCTGCTTTCTCTTTACCTCAATACCACGCCCCGTACATTTGATATAAGGGTGCTGATTGCCCGGCATTCTGTAACAGGTTCTGTTGCGTCGCTTACTTTCTGGGGCTTGTTTATAGCCTTCGCCATCAAAACGCCGTTATTCCCGTTTCATACCTGGTTGCCGTTGGCGCATACCGAAGCGCCTGCCACCGGCAGCGCCATACTTGCCGGCATTTTGCTAAAGCTTGGGGCGTATGGCTTTCTCCGTTTCGCTTTGCAAATGATGCCCGATACGTTTCAGCAATACGCTGTATCTGTGGTAATAATATCGGTTTTTTCTGCTTTGTATGGCGCGTTTGTAGCCATGGCGCAGACCAATATAAAACGCATGGTTGCCTATACAAGCATTAACCACATGGGCTATCTTGTGTTTGGCGTTGCTGTTGCCGCCGTTGCACAAACGGATGCGCGCACGGAAGCATTGGACGGCGCAACGCTTCAAATGTTCAGTCATGGTATCGTTACGGGCTGTTTGTTTCTTCTTGTGGGCAGTTTGCAGAAACGTTTGCGCACCAGGGAAATGCCTGGGATACACGGATTATTAAGAACGTTTCCCGTTTTGAGTGCATTGTTCATCATTGCCTCATTTGCTTCGCTCGGCTTACCGGGACTGGCGCATTTTCCCGCCGAATTTCAAATTTTTTTAGGCGGCTACAGCGTATATCCGTGGGCGGTAGGTTGTTTGTTAATCGGCTTAATTATAACCGCAGGGTTTTATTTGCGCGCCATACAAATGTCGTTTATGGGCACTCCGGATGATGACGTTATACAATCCGGCAACGACCTTAGCAGCGTTGAATTGTGGGCGATTGTACCACTCATTGTTTTAATCATTGTGATAGGTTTGTTTCCCAATATTCTTTTATCTGTTATTCACCAAACAACAAAATTATTCGGTGCATGAATGATATGGGAAAAGACATACAGCTGGTATTACCACAGATTATTGTTTTGATAACCGCAGCAGCGGCACTGGTCTTTACAATGCGGTTCAAACATCGCGGCAGCTTGTGGACGGTAATCATCGGAATGCTGGCGGCAACCGTGTTAGCCATCGCAAGAATGAAACAATACACCACTGCTTTTTCCGAAACCTTTCGCATAGATGCGCTTAGTCAGTGGGCGGTGCTAATTGTTTGCCCGTCGGTAGTACTTATATGTTGGCTGGCAAGAGACGAACTAAAAGATACGCCCCGCGAAGGCACGGTTTACTGCCTTATAGCTTTTTCCGCATTGGGGTCTTTGCTGCTTGCCGGCAGCGGCGATCTTATGTTTCTTGTATTAGGGCTGCTCATCAGCAGCCTGAGCGGGTTTGCATTAGCGGCTTATCTTAAAACCGATGCTTCTACCGAAGGCGCTGTAAAATATTTTATATACGGTTCTGTATCAGGCGCCATTATGATATTCGGTGTAACGTATTGGGTTGGTATCACCGGTAGTACCTTGTTATCATCTCTGCAAAGTTTACAGACTTCACCCTATATTTTAATCATCGGTTTTATAGCACTGCTGGCAGGATTAGGATATGCCGCTTCGTTGTTTCCCTTCCATTTCTGGACACCCGATACCTTTGAAGGGGCGCCCATATCCATTGCCGCTCATCTTTCCGTAATACCAAAAATCGGGGCTCTGTTTGCGCTGGCACAGGTAACAAAAGATATACCTGCCAATGCCGGTATTTTTACGATTATAGCAATAATCAGTGTGCTAACCATGACGTATGGAAACATCGTTGCACTGTGGCAAAAAAACGTGGTGCGGTTGCTCGCTTACTCAACCATTGCGCAGGCAGGATATTTTTTACTTGCTCTTGCGGTTTTTAAAACCGATACACTTGCTACGCCTGCCATCATCGTTTTTGCATTGGCTTATGCTGCCATGAATATCGGAGCCTTTGCCATTGTGCAATGGGCAGGAAAAAGTATTGATGACCTGAACGGCTTGGGCAAAGCGCATCCGATATCGTCCATCGCGATGTTATTTTTTTTGTTTTCACTGGTTGGTATTCCGCCGTTGGCAGGCTTTGCCGGAAAATTGTTGTTGTTTAGCGTAGCTATAAATAATGGATTCGCCTGGCTTGCCATAGCAGCTATCATCAACAGCGTTATATCGCTTGCCGTTTACCTGCGCATTATCATCTCAATGTATGCAAAAGAGGCAGAAAGCGCAAAGCCAGTATCGGACATTTCTCTTGTCTGGAAAATTGCTTTGCTAATTACCATTGCAGCAGGCATAGGCGTTCAATGGATATTGAATTATGTATAGCCTTCTTTTATAAAACAAAATTTATGGCGTCTGAATCACAATTATTTCATATTTGCAACCTGTTGTACCATTAATGTAACGAGAATAGTCCAAATCATTCCGCCAAATCTTTATCTGGTAAGGGTTTCAGGTCTGTTAATCAGACCAATTCTGTTCGATAATTGAAATTATATCTTTCCTCAACTTGTCTGCAAACAAAAAAGACCTGTGAAAACAGGTCTTTACAAATAATTAATTTACTGGTGCCCGGAACAGGAATCGAACCTGCACTCTCTTGCGAAAACCAGATTTTGAGTCTGGCGCGTCTACCAATTCCGCCATCCGGGCAATCGCTTTTTTAAAGGGCTGCAATATTACCACATCAGTTTATACCTGCCAAAATACGGGTCAGGTATTTTTTCTTGTAATAATATTCTTTTACCTGCAACAACTCTTTTTCGGTAGTAACACCTTCTTCGTAATGT
The DNA here is from genome assembly GCA_965219515.1 of Ilyomonas sp. GTDB lineage: Bacteria > Bacteroidota > Bacteroidia > Chitinophagales > Chitinophagaceae > Ilyomonas. The sequence continues at coordinate 1,492,354 of OZ244776.1, read as the reverse complement.
TCAATAATTTTTTTAACAGGCTCATAAATTTCTGTTTGTATGTTGTTCACCGCTTGCTGAACTGCGGAGGTGGCTTCTTCATTTTCTTCCCGTTTCGCATCCGTCATTTGTTCGCTCAGCTCAAGCATTTCCATCAAAAAACCGGTGGGCAATTCATATTTTTCTTCTTCAGCCAGCAATCCTTTTTGCTGTAAAACATATTTAATGGTTTCATCTCTGTTTCTAAAAATTTTATACGCTTTATTTACATGCGAGGACAATTCCAATGCATTCGCCTGCTCTTCCGGTGTTGAGCCGGTGTAAAAATCAGGATGATATTTGCGGCTGAGCTCGTAGAATTTTTTCTTTACTTCTTTTTCGTCCTGTTGTAATGAAACAGGCATTTCAAACAATTCATAATAATTCATGTTATGGCAAAGCTATTATGTGAATGCGCAAAAGCAACACTAAATTTACAACAGGCAAAAGCAAGCCTTTCCTTTTTGTTTTGAAATATTATCTTGCCGCAAAAACATCCGATGTTTACCATAGGGATCATCAGGGAAGGCAAGATACCGGAAGACAACCGTGTTGCGTTAACACCTTCTCATTGCCGGCGGCTGATAAAAAATTACAATTGCAGCATTGTTGTGCAACCTTCAAACAAGCGATGCTTCAGTAATGGGTTATACGAAAAAAGCGGAGCCATTATTTCTGACAATCTTACGGAATGTGATGTTTTATTGGGCATTAAGGAAGTTCCGGTAAGCGACTTGGTAGCAGAGAAAACGTACCTTTTTTTTTCGCACACCAAAAAAGCGCAGCCACAAAACCGGGAATTGATGCAAGCCATGATTGACAGGCGCATTACACTGATTGATTATGAATGCCTGGAATACGAAGATGGTCAGCGTATCATCGGGTTTGGCTTTTTTGCCGGTGTGGTAGGTGCTCATAACGGCATAATGGCGTTTGGTGAACGAACGGGTGCTTATTCGTTGCCGCGCGTATATAAAAGCAACGATTACCGGCAACTGATAAAAAGCTATTTCGGATTAAAACTGCCCAACCTGAAAGTGGCGGTTACGGGTAGCGGCAGGGTAGCGCATGGCGTACTTGAAATTATGAACCTGATGGACATTCAGGAAACAGATCCGGAAAGTTATCTGGCAAAACAATTCAGCTATCCGGTGTATGTGCATTTGAAAGGCGCCGGTTTATACACGCATAAAGATAAGCGCACATACAGCCGCGATGATTTTCACGCGCATGCTGAGGAGTATGAATGTTTGTTCGCTTCTTATTGTAGCGTAACAGATATACTTATAAACGGAATTTACTGGAATGAAACCATGCCGCGCTTGTTTGAGCCGGATATGTTGCGGCAAACCGATTTCGCCATTCAAACCATTGCCGACATTACCGATGATTCGTTCGGAAGCATTCCCTGCAATATAGGCGATGCCACAATAGAAGACCCGGTTTACGGAGTGAATAAGACAACAAGCCAAAAAACAAAACCGTATCTTTCTGATAGCATAGACATGATGGCCGTTGGCAACCTGCCAAACGAATTGCCCTGCGATGCCAGCGGTTATTTTGGTGATCAGTTAATAAAATATGTATTGCATGATTTAATTACAGGTGGAAGCGAAACCATTCGGCGCGCTACCATTTTAGAAAATGGTAAGCTAACGGCACGATACAATTATTTAAGCGAATACGCGTCCCGGTAAAACGATGTTTACAAATGCAAATAGTAATCTTTCAGTAAATGAGTAAATGATGACGTGTATTGATCGCGATTGTTTTTGATGATGATTTCAGTTGGTTCAAACAAAATATTTTTCCCCGAAAACATAGTCAGGCTTCTGAAAGGCGGATGTTTCTCAGTTTGTTTCACCAATACCTGCTCATTTGAAAAAAAGCCCGATTCGGCAGCTATTTTTTGAAATTCTTTTGTGCGGCGAAAAGGTAATAAAACGAAAAAAATGCCATCGTTCGATAACATTCTTTTGATTGACTGTAATAATTTTTGCAAAGTCAATCCTGTATTGTGATGCGCCTGGTTTTTTTCGTGGTTTTGACTAAGTAAATCATTTTCGTAAAACGGTGGATTGCTGATGATGCATTCATATTCTTTATCAGGAATAAAATCCTGTATCCGGCAATTATAAATATGAAGCCTGTCTTTCCACGGCGATCCTGAAAAGTTTTCATTTGCCTGTCGTGCCGACATTTCTTCCGCTTCTATGGCATCAATGCTGGCTTTACAAAGTTTTTGCGCAACGAGTAAACTTAACAATCCTGTTCCTGCGCCAATATCGAGAATGGAACGAACGGCAGTTTTTCTTTTATATAATACGTCTGACGCCCACGCGCCAAACAGGCACGAATCGGTACAAACTTTCATGGCGCATTTGTCCTGGTAAACAATAAATTTTTTAAACTGAAAATAAAGGTTCGGCATCAGTTTTTTCTATGAAAACAAGTTAATGCACACAGTCATCGGTATGACAATGCGCCGCTTTTTTACAAAGCTTGTAATTGAAATAATGTGCTGTAACAATTAAAATCACGGCCGGCGGTAAAAGCCATAATTGTCTATCGTGCCATATTTGTTTGGCAAACAAAAAGCAAATGCCAATGCTGAAAATCAGCAATGGTATTTTTTGATGATGGTGTTTTTTATATCCGTGAAATAAAGAGTAAAAGCCAATGGCAAATGCAATGGCTATCATTATCAGTTCAAAATAATTATTGTTTAACAGCTCAATGCCAAAAAACGGCAGGCTGGTAAGAAACAGCGGCAATAAAGCGCAATGGATGGCGCAGGCTACAGAAGCCGTAATGCCAAGCCCGTCCCAATTAATTTTTGTACGCATAAAAAGCAAAAATAAATGGAATTTTTAGAAATGCAACTTTGTTGCAAAATTTTATAACAGAATGTTAGATTGTTTTGTACCGGGTTTTGATGTTGTAAATTTGCCGGATGAAAAAGAAATGGCTGGTGTACGGCGGGTTTTTTATCGGGCTTGCTATTCTGTATTTATTTTTTGTTTTCTGGGGAACGGATAACTGGAAAACAAAACTGCCGCAGCTATCGGCAACGGTTCAGCCATTTGCGTTCACTACCGAAAACAATACAGCTTTTACCCAAAAAGACATGCAGGGAAAGGTTTGCGTGGTGAATTATTTTTTTACTACCTGCAAAGGCATTTGTCCACGTATGAACGGAAATCTGAAACAGGTGTATGACAAGTTTAAAGACAATCCGGATTTTTTAATTGTTTCTCATACATCCGACCCCGAAACAGATTCTGCCGCTACGCTGAAAGCGTATGCAAAGCGAATGAAAGTAGATACGGATAAATGGATTTTTCTTACCGGCAGAAAAGACAGTCTTTACAAACAGGCGCGTAACAGTTATTTGTTAGATGATAAGAAGAATGCCGTGGTAAATATAAACGACCAGTTTTTGCACACACAGTTTCTGGCGCTGATAGATAAAAACGGAAATTTGCGCGGACAGATTTATGACGGATTAAAACAAAGTGAATTAAAGCAATTGGAAGAGGACATCAACATTTTGTTGAACGAAACCGTTACCGATTTTTCGGGCAGTAATTTTACCCATTCCACCAATTAATTATTTAGTTGTGATTCAGGATATTTTAAAACAAAACGGGTTAAGCAATACGGAAAGTCGCAAAGCTATTTTACAATTGTTTTTAGAAAACGATGGCGCACTTGAACATGCATTAATTGAGAAGAAAACCAAAGAGCAGTTTGACCGCGTAACCATTTACAGAACGCTGCAAACATTTCAAAAAAGCGGCATCATTCATACCATTCCTTCTACCGATAATATTGTGCGATACGCCTTATGTCAGGACGAATGCAAAGAAGGACATCATCACGACAATCATGTGCATTTTGTATGCGATAACTGCGGCGTAACGTATTGCCTGCAAAATATTGTTGTGCCGCAAGTGAAGCTGCCAACGGGTTTTATGGTAAACGGAATTGATATGTTAGCCAACGGAATATGCAAAAATTGTAATTAGCTGAGAGCTATCAGCGGTTAAACTATCTGCCAGGATTTAATATCATTCACCACTTACAACTTGCCTTCACCATTCATTTTTACATGGTTATCGCATCATAAATCACAACTTTTTCCCAAAGGTGGCTGTAATTCTTAATGAACGCCTGGTGAATGGCGTCGTCCTGATACGATTTCTGGTCATCTAAGTTATCGAAAAACATAATTTCAGATACGCCCCAGGAAGCATCTACCACATCACGCTTTTCGGTATCGGCAACAATGCCTACATACAGGTTTTTAATTTGTTTGATGTGTTCCAGCGTTTTTACGCCTTCTACCAGTTTGTCTCTGTCTTGCAGAGAGGCAGGATGTTTTAACCAGAATAAGGCATGATGAATCAATGGTTGCTTCATGGTAATGTTTTTTGCAAACGCAAAAGAAGGAGTAACGGCTGCTGCACTTATTGTTGCAGCAGCCGTTATAAATGTTCTGCGGTTCGGTTTTTTGTGTATCATCAATAAAAGTTAGACCGGTAATCGGAAATAGAAGCATTCTTACGCAACGCCTCGAAAACACCGCCATTGCCGCTATTCTGCTGTTGCAGCAATCTTTGTTTCATGCTTTCCTGCACCTGTTCTACAGATATGCCGGGCGAAGGCAATGCCGCAACACCATTGCTTTTCATAACAAATACACCTGCATTCCCGGCAATCGGGTCGCTGATTTTGGAAACTATGTTTTTATCAAATGCAGCTCCTAAAACCTTCGGCTCAAAACCTAAATCAGGTATGGCGGGCGATTGAAAAGACAGGCTATCAGCTTCCTGTACAGATACGCCTGCATTTTTTGCAACGGCTTCTAATGTGCTGCCTTTTATTTTGTTGCTGATAATGGTTTTTGCTTTCTTTTCGTTTCTCACCATACTTTCCACCTGCGGACGCGCGGTGTGGGCAGAAACAAGTCCGGCCTTTTGTACCGACGTAATCAGCGCCACTACATACTGATCGCCCAATTCGTAAGGATCAGAAACATCGCCCACGTCATTATTAAAAACCCATTTAATAAATTCACGGTTTTCTCCGCCACCAATGAGAATTGAATAATCTTCTTTTTTTATTTCCTGTGAAGCTGCCGGTGTCAGGCTGCTTTTTTTAGCAGCCGCATCAAAAGTTTTCTGGTCTTTGCTGTTTGATGCAAACTGAGAAGCTGCCGCACTGGCGTTATTAATGGTTTCGGTGCTGGCATTAATCGGTTTCGCTATGTAGGCTACGTTGTACGCTTCCTGCATGTTTTTCTGGTTCAGCACTTCTATGTAATGATAACCAGCATACTGACTGTTGGATACTTTTACAACTTTTTTGGTTCCTGCGGGTTCGTAAAATGCCGTTTCAGCAAATTCTTTGCTGATACCGCTAAACTGCGAAAAGGGAAAATCATACTCGCCGTTTGTGGTTTTGCTGCCGGGGTCATCGCTATATTTCTGAACCATCGAATCGAAATTAGCACCGCTCTTAATTGCCGCGGCAATGCTGTCTATTCTCATTTTCGCCGTGCTGTCTGCCAGAACATCTTTACCCTGATCCTGCGTTTTAATAAGAATATGGCGCACTTTGGCAGAGTCCGGAACCATGCGCTTGCCAACTAATTTTGCCAGCGCATATGAGCCGTTACTTACATAAGGTCCGAACACTTCGCCGGTTGCCAGTTGCAAAATGCTGTCGCTGGCAGCATCTCTGAAATCGCTTCGCAATGTATAAGTTTCATTGTAAGGAATGTCGCTGTTTTTAGAAACTACAAAAGAAGATACTTCACTTGTTGCAGCGAAGCCAGGTTTTAATGATGATAACTGATCTCTGACAGCCGCGGAATCAGCAGCCGTAGGTGTTTCGCTAAAAGTAACGTATTGAACCGTACGCGTTTCGTCATCACGCTTGTATAAATCCTCATGCTTTTTTAAATAAGCTGTAATATCATCATCACTTACCGTAACAGCACTGTCGCTAACGGAGCTATAAGGTACAAAAACGTAAGAAGCTTTTGCCACCGAATTGTTATCAGCATTGGTTTTTTCAGCCATCCATTTCGGAATATAAGTCGCTCCGCTTAATAAAACCGAATATTTGGTAAACAATGCCTGTTGCGTGGTAGGATCAATAAACTGTTTCTGAATTTCCTGAACGCGCGGGTCGTTTGCATTTTTCTTTATCTGGGCAAACTGCTGGCGGGCGGCATTGGCATCAAATACGCCGGTTTTGGGGTCAGTAAATTGCTGCTGCATCCATTGCGGCGGGTTATCGCCAAACAAAACATCCGCTAATTCTTTTGCCGTGAAGGCAATGCCAAGCTTGCTCAGTTCCTGTTTCAGCAAAGCCTGTTGCACCATATAATTCCAAACCTGACCGTTTAAAATGCCGGGCTGCATTTGCTGACCGCGTTGCTTGCTCAGGTTGTCGAAGAAATTGATATTGCTTTGAAAATCGGTACGCTCAAGTTTTTCACCGTTTACACTTCCAATAGTTGTGGTATTAGAAAACATATTTCCCCGCCGCAATGAAGAATCCTGAAGGATAAATGCTACAAGGGCAAGCGCAATAATGCCAAAAACAATCCACGCACCTTTATCACGAATTCGCTGAATAACTGACATACAAGTAATAAAATTTTTTGAGGATAGCAAAAATAGGGGAATATCATTTACAAAAATTGAAGGGCGAAATGGTTACAACAGGATTAAGTTCCTAAAACTAACAATTCAATTTTCCCTAATTTCAGATGCCGTTTGTCCTTGCTTTAAACATCAAAAAATCAATTTGTTACAGGTTGCAGATGCAATTCGGCGCCTTTTTGCAACATAAACTGAAAGGCTGCTTCGTAGCGATTTGGAATTACGCCGTCAAGAATCGCCTCGCGTATCGCATCTTTTATAATGCCTACTTCTCTGCCTGGCTTTAATAAAAAAGTTTGCATAATGGTTTCGCCGGTTATTGGCGGTTGCCAGTTGCGAATGGCATCGTTTTCTTCAACTTCAACCAAACGGCGGCGAACCATTTCAAAATTTTGCAGATAACGTTTTGCTTTGTATTTATTTTTTGTTGTAATGTCTGCCTCGCAAAGTATCATCAGTTTATCTATGTCTTCACCGGCATCATATAATAAACGGCGCAAAGCGCTGTCGGTAATGTTTTCTTTTGTCAGACTAATCGGACGCAAATGCAGCAGCACCAGCTTTTGCACAAATTTCATCGTATCACCAAGCGGCAGCTTCAGCTTTGCAAACAATTTGGGAACCAAGCGTGCGCCAACCACTTCGTGCCCGTGAAATGTAAAGCCATGACCTTCCTCAAATCCTTTGGTGGCGGGCTTTCCCATGTCGTGCATCAGCGCTGCCCAGCGCAGCCACAAATCATTACTTTTGGCTGCCACATTATCTATTACCTGTAAAGTGTGATAAAAATTGTCTTTATGCCCCATGCCATCAATATTTTCAGCGCCCTGCAAATCCTGCATCTGCGGAAAAATAAGATGCAGCAATCCGGTTTGAAATAATAAATGCAACCCGACAGATGGTTGCTTGCTAAGCATGATTTTGTTTATCTCTTCGGTGATGCGTTCCTGAGAAATGATGCTGATGCGGTGTGCATTTTCGCAAATGGCAGCGAAGGTTTTTTCTTCAATCACAAAATTCAGTTGCGAAGCAAAACGAATGGCGCGCATCATACGAAGCGGATCATCGGAAAAGGTAACAACCGGGTCAAGCGGTGTTCTGATAATTTTTAATTCAATATCTCTTATTCCGTTAAATGGATCAATCAACTTGCCATAATCTTTTTCATTTAAACTTACACCCAACGCATTAATTGTAAAATCTCTGCGGTTCTGATCATCTTCCAGAGTTCCTTCGGTTATTGAAGGATTGCGGCTTGCTGAACGGTAACTTTCTTTTCTTGCGCCAACAAACTCAATTTCAAAACTGTCGATTTTAATCTGAGCTGTTCCGAAATTTTTAAAAAAAGCAACGGCAGGTTTGGGATGAAAGCGTTCGGCAACTTTTTGCGCCAGCAAAATGCCATCGCCCATGCAAACGATGTCAGCATCTTTAGACGAACGACCAATTATTTTGTCGCGTACAAAACCCCCGGTAATATAAACAGGATAATAAAGCTCGTGTGCAGCAGCAGCTATCTTTTTAAAGACAAACAGTTCTTTTTCCGTACAAGGTATTTGCATCGGGACAAAGATAATTTGCCGCTTCGCAATAATATAAGATGGGAAAAGAAAAGCATTTTGCGTATGAATGCAATAAACTTGGGTTACTCAAATTCTAATTCATTCATATTCATGTCCCAGTCAACAGATGATAATCTGATTGCAGACTTGCGATACCAGGTTTTGGGGGCGGTTGTGTATGTAACAAGGTTTTTTCTGGTAAAGATTTTTTTGTCAAAATTCGGAAGTGTTGGTATAGACATAAGCACGTTAGCGCGATTGACAGAAGTATCTATGGTTAGTTGTGTCATGATTTTGATTTTTTAATTACGATAAACTCATAAATATAATTGTGCCATTTTTTGCCGGAAAATCATTTGTAAGGAAAAATAAAATATTAAAAAATAAATAGTATTGATTTTTAAATATTTATGCAATAACCGGAAAATTGAGGCAAACGGGAAAATAAAACACATGTGGCATAAAACAGGACAATATTTGTTTGTAAGTGGGCAAAAATTACTATAAATGGCAGTAAGCTATGAGTTAAGTGACGGAGAAGCAGGTAATGAAGCCCGATGTAAAAAAGTTTTTGCATTTTTGCAGCTATCTTTATCAATCTGCATGAAGAATCAACTATACCAACAGTTTCGGGAAAGGAAAAAATCAGGACATAAATCATTTGCTGTGTTAATTGATCCGGATAAAGTTGACGTGGAAAAAACCGATCAGCTTATTACGCTTGCTCTGGATGCGCATGTAGATTATCTTTTTGTTGGCGGCAGTCTTGTTATTTCAAATCATCTTGATGAATGTATCAAAAGAATAAAAGCGTTATGCATTATTCCGGTGGTTCTTTTTCCCGGCTCACCGTCGCAAATCAGTAAATATGCCGATGCGCTGTTGTATCTGTCTTTAATATCAGGTCGCAATCCCGAGTTGTTAATTGGTCAGCACGTTATCAGCGCGCCGTTTGTAAAAGGAAGCGGTCTTGAAATTATGCCAACGGGTTATATGGTAATTGACGGCGGTGCGCCCACTACCGTGTCATATATTTCCAATGCCTCGCCCATTCCGGCAGATAAAAACGAGATTGCCATGTGCACGGCAATGGCAGGCGAAATGCTTGGCATGAAGCTGATTTACATGGATGCAGGCAGCGGCGCCAAGCGGGCCATCGGCGAAATGATGATAGAAAAAGTGGCAAAGCACATAGAAGCGCCACTCATAGTTGGCGGCGGCATCAGCGATCCGGAAAAAGCGTATCGCAATTGTAAAGCCGGCGCTGATGTTATTGTTGTTGGAAATGCCATTGAAAAAGATCCGGGCCTGATAAAAGAAATGAGCAATGCCATTCATTCTATACCTGTAGCCGTATAATATTTAATCTTACTTTATTATCCCCGGCTGCTTTTCGCCTGAAAGGTTCAATATCTTTATCAGAAGTAAAGGTTCTGTATGAAGCTGTTTTTTGTTATTCTTTCATTTTTTGCATTTGCGACTTCTTTTGCCCAGCAAACGCAGCCATCTTTTCGGATTGCAGAAATTGAAAAGAAAGGCAACATTACCGCTGAATCAGGCAATGGTGTTTTCTCTACATTGGCTTCCGGCGATTTTATAACTGATTATGCGCGTTTTCACTGGAATATTAATCCGGCTTATTACTACATCAGTGGTTCGGTTTTATATTATATTACGCTAACAAAACAAGCCGGTAAAATTGTTTTTGATCTTGATAATTCATTGGTTGTTGACAGCGTAACCATGCACGGGGAAATGGTTGGTTTCAATCAGGACAGCAATAAAACGCTAACGATTTTTTTTACCCAAACACTAGCTGCCGGACAAAAAGATTCGCTTGCCATTTATTATCATGGCGCGCCTGCCAACAATGGTTCTGGAAGTTTTACCCAAAGCACGCATAACAATAATGTGCCTGTTATATGGACGCTTAGCGAGCCGTATGGCGCACGCGGCTGGTGGCCATGCCGCAATGGTTTGGATGATAAAATTGACAGCATGGACATTTACATTACGCATCCATCTGAATTTGCGGCTTCGGCAAACGGCGTTCTTGCCGATACAATTGTAAGTGAAAACTATGTTACCAGTCACTTCAGGCATCGCTACCCGATTGCTACCTATCTGGTTGGCATAGCCGTAACCAATTATGTTTCCTTTACCAAGCAAATACCTCTGCAGCATGGAATGCTTCCGGTTGTTACCACAGTTTATCCCGAATTTATCGATTATTTTCAAACTTATACGCCGGATGTTTATAATGCGCTTACGCTTTACGACCGTTATTTCGGCGATTATCCTTTTTTGAAAGAGCGTTACGGGCAAACGCAATTTGACTGGAGCGGTGGCATTGAACATCAGAGCAATTCGTTCATTAAAAATGCAGATGAATATCTGATGGCGCACGAACTGGCACATCAGTGGTTTGGCGATAAAATAACGCTGGCAAGTTGGCAGGACATCTGGCTAAATGAAGGTTTCGCAACTTATCTCGCAGACATTTTTTATACCGAGCATTTGCATCCCGAAAATCTGGCTGCCATCGTATCGCAGAGCATGAACTATGCAACCGCCGAGCCGGACGGCTCCGTTTGGGTTGATGATACAACCGATGTAAACAGAATTTTCAACTTTAACCTGTCTTATAAAAAAGGAGCGATGCTCTTGCGGATGTTGCGCTGGACATTGGGCGATCCGGTTTTTTTTTCAGGCATCAATCAGTACCTCCAAGATTCCGCTTTGCAATACGGCTTTGCACGCACCAAAGATTTACAAAGCCATTTAGAGACAGTTTACGGCAACCCGCTCAACGATTTTTTTACGCAATGGTTTTATGGAAAAGGCTACCCGTCTTTTTTTGTGAAGTGGAACCGGAAGAACAATAACATGCAGTTGCAAATTACCGAAACTACCAGCCATGCGTCCGTTAAATGTTTTGCCATGCCATTGCAATTGAAATTTAAAAACGGTTCTGAGGAGAAAGATGTGGTGATTCACATTGGGCAAAATATTACAAATCTGTCTGTACCAATTTCTTTTGAACCCGATACCATACTTATTGATCCTTCGCAATATGTAATCAGTAAAAATAATATTTCACAAAACGATAGTAATTTATTGGTAATTGATGACAGCCAGGGAAGTAATACTTTGGTTGTTTATCCAAATCCCGCAAATGACATTCTGTACATCCGTTTTCCGGCAGATGATCCGGCAGATTATAAAATAATAAGCATCAGCGATGTTTCGGGTAAAATTGTTTATAAAAGAACAAATTTCCGCAACGGCGATAATCCAATGAAAGTGCCTGTTTCGCACTTATCGAAGGGTGTTTATTTCGTTTTTCTGCAAAGCGAAAACGGGAATATAATAAAGCGGAAATTTATTAAGCAATAAAGTTTTTTCCAGAAAAAGAATATGGCGAAGCGGAGGAAGAAGAAACGAAAACAATGGCTTTATTTCATTATTATTTTATTAACCGTCGTTGCCGGCTACATTTCATATCAGCTTTTTGAAATTTACCTTTCGTATCAGAAAACTTTTGTTCGCTACCAGGGCTTTAATATAGACATTCCCATGGGTTATACGATCCACGGAATAGACATCAGCCGGCACCAGGGAAATATTTCATGGAACGCCGTAAAAGCCATGCAGGTGGAAGATGTAAAACTTGATTTCGCTTATATCAAAGCTACTGAAGGGCTAACCAAAGTTGATGCGTTTTACAAACGCAACTGGAATACAAGCCGGTCGTTTCACATTCCGCATGGCGCATATCATTTTTATCTGCCAAATAAAAGCGGTGCTGCGCAGGCAATTCATTTTATGAAAACGGTGAAGCTGCAACCAGGCGATTTGCCGCCGGTTGTAGATATTGAACAGCTTTACAAAATTAAACCCGAAGCGATGCGGATAGAATTAAAGTTGTGGCTGAATATGATTGAAACGCATTATGGTGTGAAGCCGGTTATTTATACCTACGTAAGCTTTTACGAAAAATATCTGGGCAAAGACTTCGACAATTACCCGCTTTGGATTGCACATTATGTTCAGCAAAGACAGCCACGTATAAAGCGTGATTGGTTGTTTTGGCAGTTTAACGAGCATGGTACCGTAAACGGAATTTCTTATCACACAGATTTTAATGTGTTTAACGGCGATACGGTTTTGTTTAATAAGATAATGGTGAAGTAATTTTTTGGAAAAAACAGGCAGAAGCAAGTGTACTTATGTGTTGTAAGCAAACTTTATTTAAAGAAAAATGATGATTGTGTTGCGAACTGTACTTCTAAATTCTTGTAAGGTTAGTATGCTTTAGCATCACCTTTAAAAATATTGATGACAGTCATAAACAAAATTTTAATATCGAGCATCAGGCTCCAGTTTTCCATATACCAGATGTCATATTCAACGCGCTTTTCCATCAAAGCCGGGTCAGCCGTTTCGCCGCGGGAACCATTCACCTGCGCCCAGCCTGTAATGCCGGGTTTTAAAAACTGACGAACCATATATTTTTTTATGATCGCACTGTACTGTTCGGTGTGAAGCAGCATGTGAGGGCGCGGTCCGGCAATGCTCATCTCGCCAATGAATACGTTAAAAAACTGAGGCAATTCGTCTATGCTTGTCTTTCGCATCATGGCGCCGATTGGCGTAATGCGATTGTCATTCCTGGTTGCCTGCATGGCATGACTGTTTTTATTCACCGCCATACTTCTGAATTTGTAGCACCAAAAGGTTTTATTGTCTTTGCCCGTCCGTTCCTGCTTAAAAAAAACCGGACCCCGGGAAGACATTTTAATAAGCAATGCCAATATGGGCGTAAGCCATGAAAGAACAAAAATAATAGCAGCAGAAGAAATGATAAGATCGAAGATTCGTTTTCGCAGACTATTCCGCGTTTTTTGTAAAGGCTCTGAGCGCAGGCTGATGACCGGCATCCGGCTAATTACATCTACATTATAATACAAAGAGTTATCTACTTGTTTTGATGTTACAAATTTTACCCGCAAGCATTTGTCTTCCGCTGTTTCCGCCAGTTCTCTCACCAGCATGTTTTCGTTCGGTAAAATGGTAGAATAAATTTCGGTAATGTCGTTTTCCAGCGCAAAACCAAGGCAATCTTCAATGTTTCCAATCAGGTTGCCGTCGTTATCTACCAATAGCTGATTGCTGGTGCCGAAGATGCCCGCTAATTTGTAAAACGATTTATTGTTATTAAAATATTCGGCAAGATGTACGGCTTCTTCGTTATAACCGATAATGGCTATTTTCTTTTGCGTAATGATGGTTTTAAAAACAAATTCTGTAATGTAGGTAAGCAGAAAACGGCTGATTGTGAGTAAGCCGGACATGACTGCAAAAGTGCCGGTTATGAACTTAGCATTAAAGTTGTTCGGGCTTGCAAAATAACAGAGCAACGTAAAAAAAACAATATGCGCCGCTAAGGTTCGCCAGGTGCTGCGATAAGTAAATTCATTTACAGCCAAAGCAGCATGTGTATAAAGCTTAAATAATTTGGAGAAAAGCAACCACGAAGCATTAAAAATAATGAGCGCGAAGAATGTAAAATACTTGTTTGAAAAATGAAGTTGTAACGGGGTAATTAAATTGATGGTAAGAAAGGGCACGTTGATGATAATAAAATCACTAAGGAGAAGGAACAGCCTTAGTAAATAAAATTTTTTGTTTCCCATAATTGAAGGTCAGTTTTAGGTTAAAATATTGGTATTTCTGTTTTGCAAAAGTAGGAAAATATTCAAAAGCAGATTATTTTAATAGAAATTGTAATGTATTTCTTCCTTTGATTGAAGAACAAAGCAAAAAATTATAAGATTAATTTAATGTTGAATGAAGAAATTAAAATGAAAAAGAAACGCATGTCAGACATGGTTACATTTTTTTTGCAAAAACTTTCAATTGGGTTTTTTGTGTGAATGATATAACAGTGTTTAAAAAAGTTTGCCTAAAATATCAGCTTGTTCACAATGTCGGCAATTGTATTTTGATTTTTTTGCGGAACCAGAATTTCATGATATAACTGAGACGTTTCAAACCGTATAATTTTTACACTGGCAATCTGCAATCTGTCCAGATAATCAGTTATATCTATAAAAAAACCTGCATTGTCTTTACCCGAATAGGTGCTGGCTCTTCCGGTGTAAGGAACACGCAGATATTCGTTGTCTGTTTTAACAAAATAAGCATAATTTTTTTTGCTGATTTTAACCGGTTTGCTGGTAATATCTGAGGTAGAAAAATAAAAGAAAAGCCAGAATTTGCTTTCTCCTTTGTGAACCGTTCTTACGCCAACCACACGATCGGGAATGCCGTTGTTTTCTCCAGGCTGCGAGGCGCGCAATGTATCGAAGCCCGTGCTGATGGTAGAGTCGCCGGTAAAACTGTCAACACTTATGGTAAGCTCCTGCGAGCGAACCACAAAAGAAAAAAGAAAAAAGAAAAGAGTAAAAAAAATGTATTTCATAAATGTTAATAGAGCAAAATATGCAGGTTATTTTGTCGGAATAAGAATCTCGTATTTATTTACTTTCTGTCATCATGCAATCAGCAACGCCAGCCGTTAAAGCTATTCATCAGAATCAGTATGTACGAATTTATAGCGGGTAAAGATATTTTATTTTATGTACTTTAACAGGAACATAAGAAAGTTGTTGCCACGCCAAATCTAATAATCACCGGCAATCCGCTGTAGTTTTTCGGCTGCCAGTTTTAGGGTTTCTTCTTTTTTGGCAAAGCAAAAACGGAGTATTTTATGGTCCGTTGCATTCTGGTAAAAGGCAGACAAAGGAATGGCAGCCACGCCGTATTCCTTTATCAATCTGACGGCAAATTCCTTATCCGGCTCTTTGCTGATATCCGCATATTCGTAACATTGAAAATAGCTGCCGTAAGAAGGCAAAGCTTTAAAAGGCGTCTCCTTCATTAACAAAGAAAAGTAATCTCTTTTTTGCTGCATAAAGCAGCCTAAAGAACAGTATAATTCTTCACATTCTAAAATAGCAGCCAAACCCGCCTGTACAGGCGTATTTACACTGAACGCATTAAACTGATGCGCTTTTCTAAATTCTTTCGTCAGCTTTTCTCCGGCAATACAGTAACCGGTTTTCCATCCCGTGCAGTGATAGGTTTTGCCAAACGAAAAACAGGCAAAGCCGCGTTGTATCAGCTCGGGATATTTGGTAATGCTTTCGTGTTGTTTGCCATCGTAAATAAGATGTTCATATACTTCATCGCTTAAAACAATAATGTCAGAATCCTGCGTAATGTCAGCAAGCTGCAGCATGTCTGTTTTGGTAAGCACGCTGCCGGTTGGGTTATGCGGCGAATTGATAATAATCGCTTTGGTTTTTTTGTTGATTTTCTTTTTCACCTCCGCCCAGTCAATGCTGTAACCGGGATGTTGCAACGGAATAAAAACCGGAACACCGCCATTGATAATGATATTCGGAACGTAGCTGTCGTAAGCGGGCTCAAACACAATTACTTCGTCACCTTTCTGTAACACTGAGGTCAGGGCGGTGTAAATGGCATACGTGGCGCCGGGTGTTATGGTAATCTGCGTTTCCGGGTTTATGGATGAATGATAATGCCTGTTCATTTTGTCGCTTATTCTTTTGCGCAGCAATGGCAATCCGTTGCTATGCGCATATTGATTATTACCGTTGCGCATCGCTTCGGTTACGGCATGTATCAATATATCAGACATGGGAAAATCGGGAAAACCCTGACCAAGATTGATGGCGTTGTGTTGCTGCGCCAACTGGCTTATTGTGGTAAATATCGAAGTGCCTGCCTCGGGCAGCTTGCTATGTAACGATTGCATAAATATATATAAAAGGATTATGCTGTGGCAATGTCTAACGCTTTAATCTGCGCCTTGTATTCTGCCGGTAAAATGAGGCTTTTTAAAAACCAGTCCAATTTAATAAGACGAAAGAATTTGTAGAAAAACACAGCCGGTGTTAGAAAAGACAACCTGCCAAGATGCAATAGATGGTTCACCTGTTTCGGCGCCACCAGAATTTGGCCTTCTTTCAATAAAAAATAGCGAAACCAGCCCAACTGTTTTCGGTATTGCTTAAATAAATCTGCCGTATAATGGCTGTATATCATATCATTATCCAAATGTTTCCCGCGCATTACCTGCCATTTGGTAAATGTATCTGGTAAATCTTTCAGACCCATGCGCAAACCCACTTTGTTAAAAGTGGAAAATACCTCTTCTTTTTCCGGCAAACTCAGTTTTCTTTCCAGTACTTCAAAGGAGCGGATTGAATAATCTATCAGCATAAACAAAACATCACGGTAAGCCCAGTCGGGTATTTTTGCGTTGCGGTTTTGTTCTACGGCGGCGTGTATGTAAGCCATTTTGTCTATTGTCTGATACGCTTTTTCCTGTTCAGAAAAAACAATAAGTCGTGCGTAAGCTACGGTTGAAAAAAGCCTGCCCAGCGGATCGGCCGGAAGCCTGCCCGTAAAGTAAAGCCAGTCAACCGCTTTGTTTAACGCAAACTCTGCCGCCGCCCCGGCGAAGATGAACAAAATGGTGTCGCCGCTGCCCCAGATTTTGCGTACAATTGAGTTTTTATCGGTAAAAAATTCCATCATCAAATTAACGAAGAAAAGGTTTTTGCAAATGCTTCGCCTGTATAAATATTGATTCTTTTATTCAATCAGCCGTTCCACATTTTTTAAGCATCATAAAAACCGGCTTCCCAATAAGCTGTTAAGATAGCATCTTCGGCGTAACATTGCCGCGTAATAAAACTCTGATCTGCATCTTTCACCAGACATTATAAATTCAATCGTATGAAAAAAGTAAACAAATCAATGAGTAAAATGGCTTTCCTGCTTTTGATAACGGCAGGTTCTTTTCTTTCGGTAAACGCACAAAACAACATGCAGGCAACCCGAACCATTTCGGCAACCGGAACGGCTAAAATAGAAGTAATTCCCGATGAAATATACGTCGCCGTAAACCTGCGGGAATACGATAAAAAAGGCGGTGGTAAAATTGACATTGAAACTATAAAGAATAAGTTTTTAGCTGCCTGCAAAAGCATCGGTCTGACTGATACGGATGTGGTTGTGCAAAGCTATTCAGGTTACGATGGAACCATGTATCAATATAAAAAAAAGAAAAAAGAAAATCCCGATTTAAAAGCAGGCATTAACTATTGGGTAAAATTGAGCAATTTAAAAAAAATGGATGACCTGGTTGATAAGCTGGATGATGAAGCCACACAAAATTTTTACATTGCCAAAACCGATTATAGCAGGCGCGAAGAAACAGAACTGAAAATGAAGCAGGATGCCATAAAAGCGGCGCGCGAAAAAGCCATTGCTTTGGCAGGTGCCATAAACGAAAAAGTGGGCGTTGCACTTACCATAAACGAGCCGAACGAAGTGGGCGAAAATCCCAGACCTTATTATGCAATGGCGATGCGTTCAAAAGCTGTGGCTGATGAAAATGAAGAACCGGCACTGGATGTTGATTTTAAAAAAATGAAAATAGAATACGAAGCAACAGTGGTGTTTATATTGCTGTAAAAAATAAAACAAATGAAATCTGCTGATGTATTTTATCAGCAGATTTTTTATTGCTGATAACAAAGATTTCGCTTTTGCGCTTTGTTATCTTTGCCGTTTTGTTCATACAATGCGTTATAAAATTAAACACCGTTATTTCTACTTGGCAGCGGGCGGCGGCATGAGACCCTGCTATTACATAAGGTAAATTGAAATTGTTTGTTACTAATTAAGTGTAGGTTTACTAAACCATATATCTTCCTTATGAAAACATTACGATTGCTTTCTCTCCTCTTTTCCTCTTTATTTTTTATTACTGCCTGCAAAAAGCATAACAACCACCCAACTGATAAAAATGGTTTGCCCGCTGCTACACAAACCGGCGCACATACGCTTGGCTTTTTATTAAATGGTGAACCGTGGGTGCCTGCCGGAAACAACGGTTCGCCAAGGTTGACTGATGATTATGATCCTTTGTACAATAAAGGTGTAATGAGTATTACAGCTTATCGCATTTTTTCAGAAACAGATCAAGAATTTTTCAATTTTGGAGTTACTGATAGTATGAATTTTGTAAAAACACCCAAAATATATACATTAAGCCATTCAAGTCTATTTAATGTCTATTACTCATCTGTTATAAAAAAAGTCGAACTATATTCTACGGACGATACTACATATTGTTCGGGTTCAATGACACTTACTAAGTTTGATCTAACAAATCATATTATATCTGGAACGTTTACTATAACGATGGCTTCTCCGCATACCGATACCATCCGAATAACCGATGGTCGCTTCGATGTTTTGTTTTAGCTTTTATTCACCACTATAAATCTTGCTATATGAAAACCTGCAAATTTACTTTGTTACTCCTCGCTGCGCTATTATTTGGTCGTGTTAGTAATGCGCAAACACCAGACACCTCTACCATTGATAAACTGTACAGCTACATTTTTTTACATATAACCAATATAGCTACGTAGACATGCATAATTACATAAAATAAATTAATGTTGTTTGTTACAAGCAAGTGTAGATTTACCAAACCATATCTCTTCCTTATGAAAACGTTACGACTGCTTCCAATTGCTTTCCAAAGCCTTCCTCCTGCATAAAGAACACGAATAACCTAAAAGACAAAAACGGGTTGCATGTTTTTTCAGAGAGTTTATCAATATCAGACACAAAAATCAATTACATCTTAAAAACAGGTTTATGAAGCACATAAAACACAGCGTTACTACTCTGATGTTACTTCTGCTACTTACCAACAGCCAATGTAAAAAACACAATGAAGAACCACAACTGCCACCCCTTACCACCACAGGAGCTATGACCTTTGGCTGTAAAATAAACGGGAAAGTGTTTGTACCAAAAGATGGACGCGGCAAGCCGGGACTGATTTGCCAGTATGTAAACTTAGGCACTGGCGAAGGGGGTGGTTGGTATTTAAATATTCCGGCAACAGATTGGAAACCAAATCCACCTGAAGGTGTGAATATAGAAACTGACAGTTTGCTTGTAGAAGAAGGTAGAAGTTATGAATTCAAACAAACAAAAGGAAGTCCACAAGCCTTCTATGATAAAGGCGAAGTTTTTCCCGCTGTAAATAATAATTCTGGAAAATTAAAAATCACCAGATTTGACCAGACCAATCGCATCGTTTCCGGTACTTTCTTCTTCACTGGTACTAATGCTTTTACCGGAGAGAAAGTAGAAGTTACCGATGGTCGCTTTGATATTCGTTATTAATCTCACCATATAAAACCAACAATTATGAAGCACATAAAACACAGCATTACTGCCCTTATGTTACTTCTGCTACTTACCAACAGCCAATGTAAAAAACACAATGAAGAACCACAACTGCCACCTGAAACCAATACGGGCGCGATGACTTTTGGGTGCAAAGTGAATGGAAAAGTGTTTATGCCAAAAGATGGTAATGGAAAGCCTGGCCTTTATTGTCAATACGTGAACTTAGGTAGTGGTGAAGGGGGGGGATGGTATTTGAATATTCCTGCTGTTAACTTGCGAATTCGACCTAACGAGGGAGTAAGCATAACAACTGACAGCCTTTTAGTCCAAGAGGGAATGACTTATCAATTTAAAAATAACAAAGGTAATGCTCAAGGATTTTACTATAAAACTGTAGAGTATCCTAAAACAGACAATGATTCAGGAGAATTAAAAATCACCAGATTCGACCAAGCCAATCGCATCCTTTCCGGCACCTTCTTCTTCACTGGTACTAATGCTTTTACCGGAGAGAAAGTAGAAGTTACCGATGGTCGCTTTGATATTCGTTATTAATCTCACCATATAAAACCAACAATTATGAAGCACATAAAACACAGCGTTACTGCCCTTATGTTACTTCTGCTACTTACCAACAGCCAGTGTAAAAAGAAAACGGAAGAACCGCAACTGCCTCCTGTTACCACCACAGGAGCCATGACCTTCGGGTGCAAAATTAACGGGAAAGTGTTTGTGCCAAAAGATGGACGCGGCAAGCCGGGACTGATTTGCCAATATGTGAATTTGGGTACTGGCGAAGGAGGTGGTTGGTATTTAAATATTCCGGCAACAGATTGGAAACCGAATCCACCTGAGGGTGTGAATGTTGGAACGGATAGTTTACTTGTTGAAGAAGGTGCTACTTACACATTTAAAACTCAACAAAAAGGTTCTGCCTCTGCTTTCTATCAAAATGGTTTAGAATATAATTCAACTGATAATAGTGGCGAGCTGAAAATCACCAGATTTGACCAGACCAATCGCATCCTTTCTGGCACCTTCTTCTTCACTGGTACTAATGCTTCTACCGGAGAGAAAGTAGAAGTTACCGATGGTCGCTTTGATATTCGTTATTAATCTCACCATATAAAACCAACAATTATGAAACAGCTATTACAAACAGTGCTTGCCATATTGGTAACCTTGCAAGCTATTTCTCAAACCTTCACACCACCTTCGTTTGCTGATGTGGACAACAACTACCGCACCTATGTAAACCAGGTGTTTGGCGCGCTTGAAGCTAACCGTGTATCAACGGGTTTACTGGCTGATTATGGGTTTGATTTTACCGATCCGAAAATTTACAACGGCTCTGTACTGGTGGACAGTACGCTGATGGAGCAGGGTATTTATTCAGACTTGTATAAGACTATTTTCACCAGTAAGTTTAACACCACTGCCGGCTCATTACGCCACCCATCGGTGCAGGACAGCCTTTGCTACATAGCCCGCCAGAAAGAAGTGATCACCCTGAGCGGTTTGTTGTTTCAATACAATGCCATTGACCCTAATGCGCAGGCAAACGGCAAAATGCAAACCGTGAACGGACAACTGAAAGACAAGTATGTGAACGGTGTGTGGCAGAATCCTTATCAGCAATTGAAAACCGTTGCCATCAGCCCCAGCACCATTACCTACAACCTTACCTATTGCAGTGTAGTGCTGCCGTCTAATTTGTTTCTCAGCAATATCAGCAGCCAGATCAGCTCGATACAGTTTAACGCCGATGACGGGCTGGGTTACCGGGCCTTGCCATACAATACGTCGCTAAGCCTGAACTACGCAGATACCGGCTGGAAGCACTGGATGTTTAAGATAACGCTTACCAGCGGGCAACTGCTTTACTCGCACAGTAAAGTTCACTTTGCCAATACCAGCAATATTGCCGGCAGTGGCGGTGCCGGGTCAAGGGGTGTGCCTGATGCAAGAAGAACCATCACAGCTACCGAATCTTATAACGGCGCATTTGGCGTAGCCGATATTATTATCAGCTATCGCAATGCTGGCGACAGGGTGTTGCGCCGCCCCCTGATTGTGGCGGAAGGATTTGATCCCGGCTGGATTCTCAGTCCCGAAGAGCCGGAAGGAGAAAGTACGTTTGATGGGTTTGTAGGTACAATACGTCGAAGCAATAGTAATAATTTAAGAGCACTTATCTCTGATGATCCCAGCCAATATGATTTGGTTTATGTGAACTGGCGAAACGGCACCGATTTTTTGCAGCGTAATGAATTGGTATTAGAGGAAGTAATACGCTGGATAAACGCCAATAAACAGCCGCTGGCTGGCGTAAGACAACCTAACGTAGTGTTGGGCACCAGCATGGGTGGCGTTATTGCCCGCATGGCACTCGGGCGTATGGACAGAGGCGGCGGCACACGAAACGGCACCGGTGGTTTTGCCGCCCACCAAACCCGCCTATATGTTAGTTTAGACGCACCCCACCAGGGCGCCAATGTACCTTTGGGCTATCAGGCACTGGCAAGGCACGGCGCGCGAATTTATATTAGTACCGGACCGCTGGCCTTGCTCGCAGAAACTGTGCAGTTTATTCGCAATGGAGTAAGCCCGTTGCAGGCGCTTTTTCTTGCCGACCAGCCGGCCGCAAAACAGTTGCTTACCAACCGTATCGATTTTTTTTACAACCAGTCGAACACCACCAACCAGCAGTTTCTGCAGGAACTCAGAACACAATGGGCATATCCTGCCAACATCCGCAATGTTGCCATCAGTGATGGCAGCGAATGTGCCGTTGACCAGGAATTTGCACCAGGGTCCAGTTTGCTTTATCATTACCGGAGTACAAAAACAAGGTTTATCGGCGATTTGATTTTTATGGTAGCCGGCGCAGGGTTAGAATATCTGGGTGCACCGGGAATCATTACCATTCCTTTAATTATACCAGGCAGCAACAAATTTGAATTAACGCTTGATATAAAAGCGATTGTCAATGGTGGAGGCAACCGGGTATATTATGGTAATATCAAACTCACAAAAAAAGTATTGTGGCTGGTACCTGTAAGCATCAATATTGCCAATAGATCTTACAACGCTCCAACAGGTATATTGCCATTCGACACTTATCCCGGCGGTTTTTATACGGTTACTTTAGATAATCAACCTGGAAGTGCATCGCAAGACTGGATGTTTACTTACAATAATAGTTTTTATATACAAAGAAGATTTTCTTTCATTCCTACTACGTCAGCTTTAGATATTGGCAGGGGTAATACTACACTTACCAATGCAAATTATACGGCAAGATATATAGGAGCTACACCTCCGGCTGCTCCATTCAACACGCCGTTTGCTAATTTTACCACATCCTTTAATCAGGATGGCAGCCAATGGGCTTTTGATAACCGCAATCTTCGAAGGCTTAATAATCAGCCGCACGAAAATCTATTTATCCGAAGTGCAAACTGGCTTGCCGAAGAAATGAACGGGAATATTACTGTACGCACAAACTGTTCTGCTTTTTGCGGGTTAATTATATCCGGCAGCGATCAGGATTTGGTTTGTAACAGTGCCACTTACAATGTTCCTTTTATCACCGGCGCAACCTACAGCTGGACGGCTTCTCCTTCGGGTATCGTAACGATAACCAATCCTACGTCAAATGTGATTACAATTAACAGATTACAAAATGGAACCGTTACTTTAACTGCAAATATTACTGAACCGAACTGTTTACAAAGTGCTCTTAGATTAAATAGAATTGTTACTCTGTCAAGTGCTCCCGATAATTATTATATCAGTAACATTTATGTTTATCCCAGTCCTCCCCAGGTAGACGTCTACACAAGTTCATCTGGCAATTCGCAAGTTGTAACTTCCTGGTCAATCAGTGTTTCCAATGGCGGCGGCACCCGGAGCGATGTGGGTTATCCGCCTGCCATAACAACAGTAGATGGCGGCTCAAACTGCGGCTATCATACCGTAATGCTTACCGCAAATAACAATTGCGGCAGCTATTCATCAAGCAGTTCATTCACCCGCCCCGGATGCAGAGTTATACATCTGTCGCCTAATCCGGCGAACGGTTACGTAACGGTAACAGATACAGATACATCACCAGATAATAAACATAATCCGGCAAGTGGAATAGTTATGATAACGATTTTTGATAAAGCCAATCGTCCGTTGAAGCAGTTTCGTTTTTCGCAAAACAACCAATACAAATTTTCGGTAGCCGGCTTAACACCCGGCGCTTACATTGTACAGATTAAGCAAAATGAATTTATCAAAAATCTGAACTTGATAAAGCGGTAAAATAAAACGTTATGATAAAGCGGCTGATAACAATTTTGTCAGCCGCTTTTTTTATAAAACTTCTTCGCTTTTGCGCTTTGTTATCTTTGCCGTTTTTAGAGAAGCAAATATGAAATTAAACACCGTTATTTTTGATATGGATGGATTGCTGATAGACAGCGAGCCGTTGTGGGGCATAGCTGCCAACGATGTGTTTGAACATTACGGTTTCCGGCTTTCGCCGGAGCAGCACATTACCACAACGGGTTTGCGTACAAGAGAGTTTGTGCACTGGTGGTTTCAGAAATTTGGCATTCATCAAAATGAGGAGCAGTTGGCAGAAGATCGCATTATTGATCGCGTGTTGCAGCTCATTGAAGAAAATTACAGGTTGATGCCGGGCGTATCGCATGTTTTCAATCTGTTTCATTCGCTTCATTTTAAAATCGGCATCGCTTCTTCCTCGCCCGATTCGCTCATTCAGCTTGTTATGGAAAAATGCGGTATAAAAGAATATGTTCAGGGCACAGCATCGGGTCAGCTTCTGCCATACGGAAAGCCGCATCCGCAGGTATATCTGAACTGCGCGGAAGCATTGCAATCTTTGCCTTCGGACTGCATTGCTTTTGAAGATTCTTTTTACGGAATGATTGCCGCCAAAGCCGCCCGCATGAAGTGCATTGTTGTACCGGAATATAAACAATATAAAGAAGAACGCTGGGCCGCCGCCGATTTAAAACTATCGTCTTTGCAAAACTTCAGCGCGCTGCATATTGAAATGCTGGAACGATGAAAGGAAGAAGTGGGAGAGAAGGAATATCGGGAAGTTTAAGAGTTACGAAGCAAGAGCTTTTTAAAAAATTTAAAACGAAAACTGCCATACAAAAGCTGCGTTTATACGTAAACACTTGTCTTACTTTTTACAGCTTTTAAGATGCGGAAACTTTAGCAACTTTGTTTTGCCACTTTATTACACGTGAGGGTTTCTGCCTGACAGAAAACCATTCATTTTTTGGTAGTATTGCTTTGAAATTCATCCCGCAGATCCCGCTGATTTCTGCAGATATTTTGCATTTATCTGCGATAGTCTGCGTTATATGCAAGCCTGGCTATTTTTAAAAATCAAACACCAATCATCTTTCCGCTTCCTTATTCCTTCAATTCAAAAATCCTATATTCGCCGCGCTTTTTAATCACACAAAAAAACAAATCAATATGGCTAAATACCGCGCCGGTGTTCTGTTTGGCGATGAACTTCACGCTTTATACGAAGACGCGAAACAAAACAAGTTTGCAATGCCTGCCGTAAATGTAACCAACAGCAATACCGTAAATGCGGTGCTTGAAACGGCTATGAAAGTAAACTCGCCCGTTATCATTCAGTTCAGTAATGGCGGCGCGCAGTTTTTTGCCGGTAAAGGAATGCCGAATGATAAGTTGCAGGCAAATATTTCAGGTGCCGTAAGCGGCGCTTTACACATTCACAACGTAGCCAGATATTACGGCGTTCCGGTTGTATTGCATACCGATCATGCCGCCAAAAAATGGCTGCCCTGGATTGATGGTTTGTTAACTGCCGGGGAAGATTATATGGCAAAAAACGGACAGCCCCTTTTCTCTTCGCACATGCTTGATTTAAGTGAGGAAGAACTGCACGAAAACATCGCCACTTCGGTTGATTTTTTTAAGCGCATGAATAAGCTTCAGATGAGCATAGAAATTGAACTTGGCGTAACCGGCGGCGAAGAAGACGGCGTGGATAACAGCGGTGTAGAAAATTCTAAATTATATACGCAGCCCGAGGATGTATATCAGGCGTACGAAGAACTGATACAGATCGGCAACCTCTTTACGGTGGCTGCTGCCTTTGGCAATGTACACGGCGTTTATAGCCCGGGTAATGTGGAATTGCGTCCCGATATTCTTAAAAACAGCCAGGTTTATATTGCCGATAAATTGGGAAGAAACGCTGATGATAAACCTGTTTATTTTGTGTTTCATGGTGGCAGCGGCTCGCCTAAAAATCAGATAGAAGAAACGCTGGATTACGGCGTAATTAAAATGAACCTGGATACCGACATGCAATGGTCGTTCTGGGATGGCGTAAAAAATTATTATCAGAAAAACGAAGGTTATCTGCAGACGCAGCTTGGCAACCCCGAAGGAGAAACAAAGCCAAACAAAAAATATTACGACCCGCGTGTGTGGCTGCGCAAGGCGGAAGAAAGTTTTGTGAAGCGACTGGAAGAAGCTTTCGGCGATTTGAATTGCATGAACCGGAATGCGTAAAAAATTCTTTCTTATTTCTTATAAAAAAAGCTGCCTTACACGGGCAGCTTTTTTTATAAATGATATAAAATTTATTCTAATTGGGTAATAAAATTAATCTCACTATATTATAGAAACTCAGTGTCAGCTTGGCTTTCAATATCCTACTATCTTCTATATCCAATTGGTATTACTGTTGCTGAATTATAAGTTTCTGCCTGAATAACCGGCTGTTTCCATCAGAAATTATTACATGATAAACACCATTGGCAAGCGATGAAACATGTACCGGTATGTTGTCGTTATTACCGGTTGCCTGCACTGTTTGATTTACACAAATTCTGCCGCCCGCGTCCGTAACGGTAATCTGCCATTTGCCTGTACTATTATTACTTAATGTAAAATATGCAATGCCGTTTCGCACCGGGTTGGGATATAAGACAATTTTGCTTTCGCCTGTCATCGGTTCAATACGAACGATGGCGGAATACGAAACGCCGCCGTCTCTTTCCGTTGTTTTCAGCCGGTAATAAACATAGCCCGAAGCGTTGACAACCGAAGCATCGGCATCGGTAAAGGCATAGGTATGCTGCGTTGTGTTTGCAGCAATAACAGAACCTGCGAGGCTGAAATTTCTGCCATCAAAAGAACGCTCTACCGTATATGTGCTTACATTTTTTTCGTTTGCTGTTGTCCAGTTCAGATTAATGGCACTTGCAATTCTGTCGCCGTTAAAAGACAGCAGTTGCAGGGGAAGAACGCTGCCTGCATTCTGATCGGTAAATACATGATATTCACCATGCTGCAATGTAAAACTCTGGTTGATGTCGGCAACGGTAATTGTGGTTCCGTTCAGGTAATCGTACCAGATGCCGGTATGCGAAAATGGTACGGTTGAAGTTAAAGCATCGCCCACGCCGAAATTCCCCATCACCACAATATCGAGCGGCGCCGAATTGATTCTTTCCCATTTAAAATCGTTTTGTAAACTAAGGGTAATGCTGTCTTTCGGCGCTGTAAAAGCTGGCAGAAAGGGTGCATAATTGCGCAGCGCAAACAATCGTGCATATATATTGTACAAGGCTTCACGGCCGGCATCATTCTGATAATCCCAACGAATGGGTTTCGGACTTGTCCGGCATCCATTGTCAATCGTAATGCCATCTTCGCAGGTATTGATAGAATAATCATATCCCAATTCGCCAAACTGCCAGATCATTTTTGGTGCGGGCTGCATAGCCCAAAACGCTGTTGCCATTTCGTTTCGCTGCAAAGCGGTAGCAATATTTTTTACCGTATAAGAAGCGCTGTCGGCATTATGATTGCCATATTGTTCATTTTTAAACATCAGCCTTTCCTCGTCATGGCTTTCCATATAGGTAACTAAATTGGCATTTGCCCAGCCTCTGTTTGTATAAACGCCGTAGCTTAAATCGGTATTGTCATAACCCATGGTTGCCTGGTTGTAATTATAATTCAGGTTGCCCCACAGCATCATGCCGTAATTGCTTAACTCTATTTCTTCGTCGTTATCGGCAAAGTGTTCCAGAATACAATACGAGCCGGGAACAATGTTTTGCATCGTATCGTAAATGCGCTTCCAGGTTGTAATGCGGCTGGTATCGTAATGCCCCCAGGCTGATACATCATCACCGGAATTTTTTTGCGTAAATCCTTTCGATAAATCCCACCGGAATCCATCTATTTTATAATCGAGCAGCCAGTGTTCTGCCACGCGCTCCACCAGTTCCTGCGTGGCCGCGCTTTCATGATTAAAATCGTAGCCCACGCTGTACGGATGCGTTGCCGTTACATTGTGCCAGGGATTGTTGGCTGCGGGCCGGTTATTTGCCGCATCAAAATACAATTGTACCGTTGGCGAAGAGCCGAAAGCATGGTTCATCACCAGATCCATAATCACCGCGATGCCTTGCTTATGACATTCATCAATAAATTGTTTCAGGGCGGCATCGGTGCCATAATATTTATCCGGCGCAAAAAAGAAATCGGGATTATAACCCCAGCTGATATTGCCTTCAAACTCATTAAACGGCATCACTTCAATGGCATTAATACCCAAACGTTTCAGATAAGAAAGCGTATCCTGAACCGTTTGCCAGTTATGCTTCGCTACAAAATCGCGAACCAATAATTCATAAATCATGAGGTTGCGTTTATCCGGCTTTACAAAATCGGTTACCTGCCAGCTATAAGCCGGTTTCGATGTTTGCAACACGCTTACAATACCGCTTTGCCCTGCCGGGTATACTTTGAGATCCGGATACGTTTCATCATCAATGTAAGGATCATTGTCCTTATCCAATACTTTTTCCGCAAACATATCAGCTACTTTTATGGTGCCGTCAACAAGGTATTGATATGCATATTCCTTACCCGGCGTTAAGCCCGTAAGCGTTATCCAGTAACGGTTTTCGTCCGGCGTTCTGAACATCTGGTATGTATCGGTCTGAAGCCAGTTGTTGAATTCGCCGATAACGGCGGCACGTGTTTTAAAAGGCGCATACAATACAAGCGTTACCGATGTGCCGTCGCTGCCATAATTAATGCCGTCTCTTACACCGCCAGGCAAATCTTGCGTAATAACCGGCGTATTGATAAAGAAGTTAAGTGTATCGTATTTTGTAATGGCATCTGCCGTGGCAGATACAATAATCTGGTTGTTGCCGCTTACGGCGGTTGCCGTTGCTGAAATAGCAGAATCAACAGCCGTTGCCACAACCGTTCCGTTGTATTGCAATTGCAAATTTGCAACAGCGCTAGATTTGCCGGCGACACTCACGGCGTCTCCTGTGTTGTAGGTTACGGGCTCGGGTATCGGCGTAAAAGTTGGTTGGGTGTAAGGTTGCGTAACTCGTGTTTGCAACCCTGCTTCATAAACCGGCACATACATATCGCTGCCGTCTTTATTCGCCAGTTTCAAATTGCCGTCGCCACTGCGAAACAGAATACCAATCTTTAAAATTGTTTCCGTAGCATCTGTCAACTTAAAAAAAGAGCGGATGCTTCCTTTTATGGTGTACGTCCATTTGTTGCTGCCAGCCGGTACGGCATGAATGCTGTCGGGCGTTGTAGCCCATGTTGACTGAACATGAGTCCACTTTCCATCGCTTTTGTTTGTGATGACGCCAATATGCACATACACATCATTAGCGGAATGGTTCAGCAAACCCTGGTTGCCTAAAGTGGCATTGGCAGTAACAACGGCGTCAGACGTTTGCTCTGTAATGAAGTTGGGAGACGAAGTAAGCAACTGGCTGTGTGCCGCGCAAAACAGCAACACGCACAAGAGTGTAAAAGAAAATTTCATACGCTGCAATCGTTTAAAATGAATGTGTAAAGAATACACAAAGATTCATCTCTTTTTTGAAAAAACCATTTTTGTTCCTGCTTTTTTCAGGCGTTAAATTTTATTGCGATTTGCAGTCCAGAGAACAGGAAGCAATAATATTTATCGCAAAAAACAGAATTGAACACAAATCTCACGAAGCAAATTTTTTAATTAAACTTTATTTTTTTTCCAATTTGATAAAATAAATTGATTCGCAGGGTTGTCAATTATTTTCACACAACATCAGCGTTTACTATTTAGCCGGATGCAACTTTTGTTTTTGGAATGTTTGCATCCGGTTCCTTTTGTTGAGCTTCAGGCAATTCAAAATAAAACACAACCGGCTTTTCCACTTCCACCACAAAGCCATAGCGCTTTGCAATTTTATATTGTGTTGAATCTCTGTTTAACGATTTTATAAAACCGCCCACCAGTTTTCTGAAATCTTCAAGGCTCATGCTGTGTTTGTTGATGTTGCAGCTTGCGCAGGCAGGCATACAATTCTCAATGCAATCGCGCTTCGGGTGGCGGCAACCTTCTTTGCGCATGTGTCGTCTTATCGGCTTCAGATGGTCAATATGCCAGCCTTGTTTCAATTCGCATCCGCAGTAAGCGCAATGCCTGTTGTATTTTTCAAAAATGAGCTGGCGTTGCTTTTTTGTCATCATAAAAAATTGGAACACAAATATCAGGATGTGATGGTTATATAAAAAAACGGATTGGCTTTACATATAACAGGTAAAAATTAAGAGTAGATTCAACCCTTCGCTTTCTCTTTAAATTCTGACGGCGTTACGGATAGCTTTGATTTAAAAACGGTGGCAAAATAAGCCTGCGAGGCAAAGCCTACTTTGTAGGCAACTTGGCAATGGTAAGGTCTTCGTTCGATAGCAAATACTTCGCTTTTTGCAGGCGCACATTCAGGATATAATCGTTTACATTCACGCCAAGCAAAGCTTTTATTATGAGTTGCCTTTAATACCCCATCAGCTTGCTGCGGGGTAGTTTATTTGAAATTTAATTTATCACGAAATGAACAATCATCCATAATCTTATAATTATAAAAAACGCAGGTTGTGTTAAACCATCGGCAAACCTGATTATCTCTGTTGCATTCTGTTCTTTGCCAATAAAAAACGCAATACTATTGCAAACGAAACAGATTGTAACAACAGCATTATGATATACAGAAAATTAATTAGTACGGCACTTGCTTCCTTTTTGTGTGTTTTGGTTTTTGCTCAGCAAACCGGTAAAACAGGCATCGCGCCATTTAAACTAACATTGGTCAGCGGGAAGACTTACAGCTATAAAGAAATTAAGAAAAATACACCAACCGTTTTAATCTATTTTTCGCCTACCTGCGATCATTGCAAAGAGTTTACAAAAGTTCTGTTGCAGTATCAGAAAGAATTGGCGGACAAGCAGATTATAATGGTAGGGTATGAGCCGGTTCAGGAAATGAAAAAGTTTGATTCGGAGTTTCATGTTTCATCAAAACCCAACTTTAAAATCGGTACGGAAGGATATACATTCATTGTGCAGAAATATTACGGCGTGCAGCGGTTTCCGTTTGTAGCCATGTACAACAAGCAAATGAAACTGGTAAAAACAGTACCTTTTGTTACCGACCCCGAAGCGGTATCGAAAGAGATTGCCGCACTTCAATAAATGTTGAATCAATTGCTTTATTAAAAAATTACAATGAAAAAACTAAGTCTTGCCTGTCTGTTATTTATGGTAGCTGTTACAAGCAAACCGCAGAGCAATCTTTATAACGAATCGTATCGCCCGCAGATACATTTTTCGCCTGCTGCGCACTGGATGAACGACCCCAACGGCATGGTGTACAGCAATGGTACATACCATTTATTTTATCAGTATTACCCCGGCAGCAGCGTTTGGGGTCCCATGCACTGGGGACATGCCACAAGTAACGATTTGATTCACTGGGCGCATCAGCCGGTTGCTTTGTTTCCCGATAGTTTGGGTTTGATTTTTTCAGGTAGTGCCGTGGTTGATAAAAACAATACATCAGGCTTTGGAAAAGATGGCAAAGCGCCGCTGGTAGCTATATATACAAGCCATAATATGGAAGCAGAAAAAGCGGGCAGGGAAGACTTTGAACGGCAGGCGATTGCTTATAGTTTGGATGATGGAAAAACCTGGATAAAGTATAACGGCAACCCGGTAATACCCAATGCCGGAATCCGCGATTTTCGCGATCCTAAAGTTAGCTGGTATGAGAAAGGAAAGAAATGGGTGATGATATTGGCTGAGAAAGATCACGTAACATTTTATTCTTCGCCCGATTTAAAAACATGGATGCGCGAAAGCAGCTTTGGCAAGGAGCTTGGTGCGCATGGCGGTGTGTGGGAATGCCCCGATTTGTTTTCGTTGCAAAATAACGGAAAAGAAATATGGGTAGCAACGGTCAGCATCAATCCGGGCGCGCCGAACGGCGGTTCGGGAACGCAATACTTTACCGGAAATTTTGACGGCAAAACATTCACGCCAAATGATACAACAACCAGGTGGATGGATTATGGAACCGATAATTATGCAGGCGTTACCTGGAACAATACGCCCGATCATCGCCACATTTCTTTAGGCTGGATGAGCAACTGGAATTATGCTACCAAAGTGCCGACCATAACCTGGCGAAGCGCCAATACTTTGCCCAGAGAATTGGCGCTGAAAGAAGAAAACGGCGCACTTTATCTTACTTCGATGCCGGTAAAAGAATTAAACACCATTGCCGTACCTTTTAAAACATTATCCAACATAAAAGCTGGTGATTACAACATTGAAGAAACAAAAGAAATAAAAACAGCTTATCGCATTACGCTTACAGCCGATGCGCTTTCAAATCTGTCTTTCACCTTCTCAAATGCAGACGGAGAAAAGCTTATAGCGGGTTATGATAAAAGCATAAATCAATATTTTATTGACCGAACCAAAGCAGGAGAATCGGATTTTAATAAAGATTTTGCCGCAAAGCATTTCGCACCGCGGCTTACGGATAAAAACAATCTCAGCTTAACGATAGTTGTAGATAAAGCTTCCATCGAAATGTTTGCCGACGACGGCTTAACCGTAATGACAGATATTTTTTTCCCAAAAACAATATTGAATCAAATTCATATCGCTTCGCCAGATGATGTTACAATTAAAACATTGCAGATAGACAAATTAGACAGCATATGGCAGCAGAATATGTAATAAAAGCAAACAGCTTTTTAGTTTAATAAGTTTAACTTATAAGTTTAGCGAATTTATGAATAAAGCAAGATGGAATTGTTTCGTTAACCCAGAATGAAAAGAATTTGTCTCAGCTATTGTAATCTTGCGCTTTTTTCTGTTAAGGTTACAAAACATATCATACCAAAGCATCAGATTGCATCTTTTATCTGACGGAAATTCTGTATTTTACCGCAGCCAATTCTGTATTTATTATGAAGCTGCTTACCATGCTGCCGTTTTTCTTGCTGTTGTTTGTTTGCGATGCAAAATCGCAAAACACATCGTGGTTTTATGGAACATGGCAGGGCGAAACTTATTTTCCGGATGCGCCGGTTACAAAGCGAATTGTTATTACACTGACTGTTACGAATGTGTCGGGCAGCAGCTTTACGGCAACGCTGACAAATCTTTACCCAAACGATACGACGGTTAGATTAGAAAGGGAAATAACTGGAATTATAGAAAACAAAAGCTTTGTTGTTATAAGAAGTGAGCAAACCTATATCCGTGACCCGCGCACGCAGAATTTCTGGTACGATTGCACAAGTTGTCCAACCCAATCTGGCTTTAGCATCAACAAGGACAAAGTAGAAATAAAAATAACCACAATCAATTGCGGCGATATTTGTAACGGTGAAACGATTTTCAGCAGAGATACCAGCGATTTCGATTCAAATCAGAAGACACAATTGGCTGAGTGGCTTGGATTGCCGGCGAATGAAGAAGCCGTAAAATCATCACGAAAAAGTGATAGCAATGTTATTGATGCAATATCAAAAGATACGGTTTCATTAAAAAAAAACGATAGCGCTTTTATCGGGGGAACGATGAGAAAAGATTCGGTAAAAACGGCTCTTCAACCGATAAAAGCGGATACGGTTACAAGAGCTGATGTTTTAAAAAATGAATCTATAAAAGATGCAACGGTTAAACCTGACATAATAAAAAAAGATACCTTAAACCCGCTAACCGAAAGAACAACCAGTCTCATAAATACATTTCGTGTTCGTTCGCCGCATATTTTTATACAGCTTTATGATAATGCCGAAATTGATGGCGATGTGGTTTCGGTTTTTTATAATGAAAAATTGATTGTAGATCATCAGTCGCTCACACACAAAGCCATTTCATTTGCAATTGATGCTTCTCTGCAAAACAGTCATCACGAATTTATATTGGTTGCCGAAAACTTAGGTCTCATTCCGCCAAATACGGCACTCATGCGCATTATGGCGGGAACGCAAAAATTTGAGCTTGAAGTGTCGTCCGATTTCACCAACAATGCCAAGATTTCCATTGATTATACGGGGGAATAAGTTTACGGCAAATACAGCAAAGCCGTAGGTAAAATCACTCTTTGCCACCTTGTGTTTAGCTGTCTCAAATCGCTATACAACTTCTAATATAAAAAATTGGTATGGCTGCAAAATGAGATATTCATCATCATTGCCAACTATAAAATTGGTTTCGGTAAAGTGATCGTATAGGCTGGAAGGAACCATGCCATGTTCTTTAAACGTATACCAGGTTAGATACGCTACCGTGTTGCTGAAATTGAACAGGCAATACACGCGCTTTTTATCCCAGGCGCGCAGATAGCCGCTTACATGAATGTTGTGCGGCACAAGCCATGTGAGATTGTTTTTATCGGCGATAATATCAAGTTTTTTTCTGATTGAGAGCAGTTTTTGCGTAGCCGAAAAAACGGCATATTCCAACGTGCCTTCCTGCTCTGTTTTTGCATTCTTCTGCCAGTCAATAATGGGCCGGTGCATCCATCGGTTATCGTAGCTTTTACCGGCATCATCCAAATAGCTGTAATCATTGAGATAAGCTGCTTCATCGCCATAAAAAATCATGGGCAGTCCGCCGATAAAAAAGCTATGCGCCTGCATCAAAATAATTTTATTAATAGATTTCTCAATGGCAGATTCATCACGCTCAGTTATTGCTTTTTCCAAACCGCAAAGCGAAGCCAGCGATCCGCTTATACGGGCATCGCCGGTTTTTTCATTTACCGAAAACAAAGCGCCGCGGGCAGGCGAATTATCATATTTTCCTGCATAATAATCTGTCAGATAGCGGCGGTGCTCATAAGGCTGAAAACCGGCTTCCGCTATCATATAATCATCAAAGCCAAGACCAATATCATCGTGGCATCTTGTGTACGTTATCCAGGATGCGCCAAACGGTTTTCTCAACACTTCATGCTGTGCGGCAAGCAAAATGCGCACATCGCCTGTTGCAAGCGCGTCCCATTGCAAAGCCATATCTGTTGCGTTGTATGCAAAATCGCATTCTTTACCTGCAAAATCTCCCGTGCCGAAATATTTCACAATTTCATGCGGAGCTACAATGGCTTCACCCAATATTGCCATACCAGGTGCAGCAATCATTACGCATTGTTTTATCAGTTGCAGCATTGTATGCGCCTGCGGCAGATTCTGGCAGGTTGTGCCTGACTCTTTCCATATAAAAGCCGGCGCATCTATGCGCAGAATATCAACGCCGCGATTGGCGTACCAGAAAATTGTATCCGTCATCGCTGCCAGAACAAGCGGGTTGCGATAATTCAAATCCCACTGGTAATGATGAAATACCGTCATTACCCATTTGTCTGATTCTTCCACATAACTAAAGCTGCCCGGCGAGCTTTCGGGAAAGATGTCGGGCATGGTGCGCTCGTACATATCAGGCTCGCGGCGGCCGGAAAAAAAATAATAGAAATCCTGGTAGTATGCATCGCCTTCGCGCGCTTTTTTAGCCCATTCGTGCTGCCGCGATGTATGATTCAATACAATGTCGAGCATGAGATACATATCTTCTTTCTGCAATAATTTCTGAACCTGCTGCAGATCTTTCAATGTACCAAAACGCTCATCTACTTTTCTGAAATCTGATACGGCATAGCCGCCGTCACTTTCCGCAGGCGGGCTTTTAAAAACAGGCATCAGGTGAAGCGTATTTACACCCAGATTTTTTACGTACGAAATATGATCCGGCAAGTTTTTTAACGAGCCGCAAAACCTGTCAACATACAGACTCATGCCGGCTAATTTGTTGCTTAAAAACCAGCCTTTCGGTTTGGTTGTGTCCCTATCCTTTAAACTTTTTGAACGTGATAAATAGGCATCAATAATTACATTGATTAGTTGTTTAAAGGCGTCGTCTCTTTGCGGGTGAGAATGATAAATGCCATTGTATAAATGGGTGAGATTGGTTGCATGCAACAGAAAGCGGCGATAAAAATCATCATGTTTTCCGTTGGGTAAAATTTTCTTTTCCGCTAACTGAAATACAAGGCTGGTATAAGTTTCATGAATGTTCATCGGCGTATCATATTCCTTGTTGCTGTGCCTGCGGCGCAACCGCCATATTAAAACCTTCATTGGTTGGCTTGCGATACTGCATAAACGTTGTGCATACCGAAGCGGCAAGTAACAAAGCACCGGCGAACGTAATTGCCATTTGCGGGTTGCTGCTTAAAAAATGCTTGTATATAAAACCGAAAGTCAGTGTTTGTAAAATCATGGGTATTACTATCATCATGTTAATTATGCCCATGTAAACGCCGTAACGTTTTTTGGGTATGCTGCTGATGACCATGATGTAAGGCACGCCCATCATGCTGGCCCATGCTACGCCAAAACCTATCATCGGTGCAAACAAAAAGTATTTGTTTTCTATGTGCGGAAGAATGAATAAGGAAACGGCAGCGGCTAATAAACAAACGGCATGAACCCATTTGGCGCTGTATTTTTTTGCCAGCCAAACCAATGCGAATGCCGACAGAAATGTAATAATATTATAGAAGCCGTTTACCAAACCTGTCCATTCCGCAGCCTTTTCGTACAACGCTTTGTTTTGTTCGGATGTAGTGTGATATACCGAAGCTGCTATACTGTGCGAAATGTATTGCCAGTAGCAAAACATGGCGTACCATTGAAACAAATACACCAAACCCAGTTGCTTCATTACTTTCGGCATGTCTTTAATGGCGCCTGCAATTTCAACAAACGGCGTAAAAATGCCTTTGCGGCTGGCACGTATTTCAGCAAGTTCTTCGTTCGTGGGCGGTATTTCGGGCGTTTTGCTTACGCTCCATGCCACCGATGAAATGGAACAAATGGCGCCGACAAAAAACGACCCGAATACCCAATAGGGAATACCGGCTTTTGTTTCGCCCGTTATCAGTTGTCCGAAAATAAACAGCGACACATTTGCCAGCGTAATACCTAAACCGGTAAAAAAACTTTGCGTCAGAAAACCGGTCGGGTGCTGGCTTTCCGGCAGCTTATCTGCCACGAATGCACGATACGGTTCCATTGCTGTATTGTTTGCGGCATCCAATACCCAAAGCAGTGTAACCGCCATCCACAAAGCCATACTGAACGGAAACAAAAACAGACACAGGCTGCAAAAAATGGCGCCGGTTAAGAAAAAAGGCTTGCGTCGTCCCCATCGCGGCGACCATGTATTGTCGCTCATTGCGCCGATAATCGGCTGAATCAGCAAACCCGTCATTGGCCCGGCAAGGTTCAACAATGGCAATTGTTCGGGGTTGGCTTTCAGAAATGTATAGAGCGGATTGATAGCCGTTTGCTGCAAGCCAAAACTATACTGAATGCCAAAAAAACCCACATTCATATTGATAATTTGCCAAAACGTAAGGCGCGGTTTGAATGACATAGCAAACGTTGTATTCTTGTTTAAAAAATTGTTTTGCGTAAGAAATACACGCTGCAAAATAAGCCAAACTATCACGCTGCATCATAATATTTCAAACGTGTTTTATAGAAACGAAATAAGAGAATGCAGAAGGACAAAAGATGCCTCTTTAAAACAGGTAAGTATTTTGCTTTATGTTTGGGTCATCATAAAAATTATGCAATTATGAAATGTTTGCGTTTTCTGTTTTTTATCACGGTTCTCACCACTTTTTTCAGCGCCTGCAACAGCAACCCGGCAGATGCAGACATTCAACAAAATGTCAATGATCTATTTAAAAAAGATCTTGCCGGCGCAGCCTTAAACGCAACGGTAGATAACGGCGTTGCTACCATTTCGGGTGAGTGTGTCGGCGGCGGTTGCACGGCAGATGTGGTAGAAAGGGTAAAGAAAATAAAAGGTGTTACCGGTGTGCAGACAAACATCATAGAAAAGAAATAACCGAAGATTGTTTTGAATAAACATAAGTTAGTTATAACAGGCATTACAGCTTGCTTAGCTTGTAATAACCAATGTTCAGATTGTCTTCTTTCGTAACGTTTGATGCTGTTAGTGTAATGGCATATTTTTCTTTCAGATACCGCGGAAGAATATCGGTGATTTCATAAATGTCATCTACATCCACTCCGTATTTATCGTCAATATGCGATGTAGCTCCTTTGAAACCGGTATGTTTATAAAAAGCGGTTTGCCTTGCCTGTTTTATTGCATCCGCTTTGCTATCGCATGCAACAATCATTTTATAATGATATTCTTCAAACTCATCCGGTTTGTAGCCGCCGAGATTCAGAAAGAAAAGTTTTTTATTTTGATGAATATCATTCGTCTGTTCTTCGTTTTTTAATACGACATGAATATCAAAGCCATCCGTACAAGTTACTTCGCGCCAGGCATCAATATGTACTTTTCCATTGGCTTCCGGCCAATGAGCAAAAATGTCTGGTATTAATTCTTTTACCGAATCGGCAATTCCAAAAAAAATATCATGTTGTTCAATGTATCTTCCTTTTGGCGTGGCGCCTAATATCATCATAAAAAGCTTTTGCATTCGCATCAGTTTAGTCAGGCAAAATTATAAAGCCAAATGTTTTTGCCTGATTTAATTATTCTGATGCTGATACATTGGCTTTGTTTTCGCATTCTATATAAATATGAAAGTTTCCCTTCATGACTTAGATACGAAGCCGCCGGAAGACTGGCAAAAAAAAGAAATTAAAAAGAAAACAAAGGCTTGTATTGATAAACTCAGCGGTCTGCTAAACCTGTTATACGCTGAAAAAAAGCATTCTGTATTAATTGTTTTGCAAGGCATGGACGCCAGCGGAAAAGACGGCGTGCTTAAGAAAGTGTTCAGTCATTTTAACCCGCGCAATCTGAAAGTGCATTCGTTTGATGTGCCGACAGAAGAAGAAGCGGCGCACGATTTTTTATGGCGGGCACATGCGCATACGCCCGCAAAAGGTATGTTGCAGATATTTAACCGATCTTATTATGAAGATGTATTAACAACCCGCGTGCACAAGCATTGCAGCGATGCAAAAGCGAAACAGCGTATGACCGCCATCAATAATTTTGAACAGTTATTGAAAGAAGACAACGACACGCACATACTAAAATTTTATCTGCATGTTTCAAAAAAAGAGCAGGAAAAACGAATTCAGGAACGCGTTGATACACCAGAAAAACATTGGAAATATGATGTAAATGATTATACAGAAATCGCTTTGCGGGATGAATACATAATCATGTATGAAGATGTATTTAAACACTGTAACATTGTTCCATGGACGATTGTGCCGGCTGATAAAAACTGGTGCAAGGCATACATAATAGCTCAAAAATTGTCAGATGTTTTAGAGACTTTGAATATGAAATATCCGCCATTGCCAAAAAAAGATTGATGTCGGAATAAAGAAAAATAAATAACAAAAAAAGCAGCCTGCGAAAGGCTGCTCTCAAAAGTAAGATGTAAATTTTACAATAGCGTTCCGCCTGATACTTCAATGCGTTGTGCCGTAATCCACCTG
This sequence comes from Ilyomonas sp., assembly GCA_965219515.1. GTDB lineage: Bacteria > Bacteroidota > Bacteroidia > Chitinophagales > Chitinophagaceae > Ilyomonas. The sequence continues at coordinate 1,452,885 of OZ244776.1, read as the reverse complement.
GCATCTTCGGTGCATAAGAAAGCAACCACGCCACCAATATCTTCGGGTAAGCCGGCCCGTCCCAATGCGGTAATAGAGGCAACCTGTTTGTTAAATTCCTTATTATCGCGAACAGCGCCGCCGCCAAAATCTGTTTCTATGGCGCCAGGCGCCACCACGTTGGAACGAATACCTCTGCTGCCAAGTTCTTTCGCCTGGTATCTTGTTAATGTCTCAATAGCGCCTTTCATGGTTCCGTAAAGTGAATAACCGGGAAAACAAAAACGGGCCAAGCCGGATGAGATGTTGATGATGCCGCCGCCATCTGCCATGAAAGGCAATACTTTCTGCGTAAGAAAAAACGGCGCCTTCAGGTGAATATTCATTAACTGATCGAACTGTTGTTCAGACGTTTCAGCAAAAGCCACATTGATACCAATGCCTGCGTTGTTTACAATGTAATGAATCGTGTCGGAATCAAATGTGTTCTGTAACACCTTTTTGAGTTCGTCAATAAAACCATCGAAAGTGTCCGGGTGTTCTACGTTTAACTGTAGGGCAGCAGCTTTTCTTCCGCTTTCTTTTATTTCGTTTACCACTGCTTCGGCTTCTTCTTTTTTAGTGTTATAGGTAATGATAACATCCAGTCCTTTTTTTGCAATGCTAATCGCCATGTTTTTGCCCAATCCGCGGCTGCCGCCGGTTACAAGAACAATTCCGTTTGTGTTTGCCATAAAAATGTATTTAGAACGCAAAGTTAGAATGGACTTCCGCAATAAAAATGATGTACTCTTCAGTATTTCAGGCGTTGGCTTTCCGGTATTGCAACGGCGTTATGCCGGTCATGCCTTTAAAAAATTTAATAAAATTGGTAGCATCTTTATAGCCGAACTGAGAAGCAATGTCGGCAATTGAGAGATTGGTTTGCAGTAGTAAATGTTTGGCAGCCGAAACGATTTTTTCTTCCATAATATCGCAGGGCGATTTGCCTGTGGTAAGTTTGATGGTATTGCTTAAATGCCGCGGATGAATAAACAGCAAAGCGCCAAAATCGGTAGCATGAAACCTGCGGTGCACACGGCTTTGCAGGAGATCGTTAATGTGTTGATCGGTTAATTTGAGAAACTCATTTGTTATCTCGTTTTTTCGTGACAAAACGGTAACAGGAATCTTGTTCTGCATAATTATTTTTTTCTAAAGCGAAGTTCGGATCATTGATAAAAATCAATCATTTCTTTTTTAAACGATGTGATACCGGTTATAGAAAAATAATGATTGTAAAGAAAAAATGTACATTCATTTTTTTTACAAAATGAATGTACATTGCTAAGCTGAATGCCACTCATTTATTTACAGAGCCATAATTTACACTAATACATGAAAACATCTTTATCACGAGCAATGCCTTTTTATATAAAGTTAGCGCTGATATTGTTATCAGTAATCGCTTTATGTTTTATTGCCATTGAAGCGAAAGAAGTATTGTCGCCGTTGATTTTTTCACTGATGATTTCGGTTGCGCTGCTGCCGCTGGTAAACTTTTTGGAACGCAGACTGAAATTTCCTGGTGGCATGGCAGCCGGTTTCGCAGTTTTGCTTCTGCTGTTTTGCATGTTTTTTTTATTTTATTTTTTAGGCTCGCGCATTAACCGGCTGGCTGATGACTGGCCGCAATTTCAGGAACAGATAAACGCAACCATAACCAATCTGCATCAGTGGATTGACGATAAAATGAACATCAATCTGAGCCAGCAAATGAGCTATGTAAACAAAGCCAAAACGGAAGTTCTCAGCTCAGGTTCAAGCGTAATCAGCGCAACGGTATCTTCTCTTTCCTCCATATTGTTGTTTATGGTATTTACCATGATTTATACTTTTTTTCTTCTCTTTTACCGTCATCATCTTCTTAAGTTTCTGATTGCCGTTTTTAAAGAAGAAAACTCCGTTACCGTTTACGATATTGCCGAACAGGTTCAATACATTGTTCGTAAATACATTCTCGGATTACTGCTCGAAATGCTGATTGTATCAGCCATTTGCTGCATTGCCTTTTTAATTCTCGGCGTTAAGTATGCGGTGCTGCTTGGCATTATAACAGGCATCTTTAATCTCGTGCCTTATATCGGCATTTTTACTTCGCTTTTATTAGGCACATTTGTTACGTTCGCTACGGGCGCGGCTGCCACCAAAGTATCGCTTGTGGCTGTTATTTATATATGCGTACATCTGATAGACAGCAATGTGTTATTGCCAATGATTGTAGGCTCCAAAGTTCGCATCAATGCACTCATTACGGTGCTGGGAATTATAGCCGGGGAAATGTTATGGGGTATCTCAGGCATGTTTCTTTCCATACCTGTTATTGCAATTGTCAAAATTATTTTCGATCGCATTGAAACCTTAAAACCCTGGGGTTTATTGTTAGGTGAAGAGATAGAAGAAAAGCCCAAAAACAAAGCAAAAATTATAAAGGAAGCGGAGCAGAAAAAGCCGGATGAATAAAAAATAAAAAACAACCGGAAAAATGCAAAAAATGTAGCGCAGTCTTTGCTATATGCTTTGCCGTTATCTTTATGACTAACAAAATATAATCTTATGCGCGACTGGTTGCGAACTTTACTGGCAGGTTATGGTGCTTATCGCTGGGGCGGTGGCTGCCTTGGTACCGTTTTATTATTTATTGTTTTGTATTGGGCGTTGGGTCATTGCTGATAAGGATTTTTCTAAAAAAATTATATGTACATCTGCACCATTGCGCGCCAGTGTCGCGGGCGATGGGCTTCTTCGTTCCATACAAAAAGCGTATTGCATATACCTTTTTCTGAAAGTGCATTGCTGAGGATAACATTACTTTCAAAAAACGGATCTTCTTTGCCGATGACAAATACGATTTTCAATTTTTTTAGCGCTCTGATTATTTTTTCATCTTTCAGGTTCGGAACAAACAGTTCGGGCATGTTGTAGTAAATGTTTTCATCTTTATAACCATCAAACAAATCTCTGAAGTTTTGTATTTGCCTGCCTAAATCGTAACGACCGCTCATGCCAACAATTTTATTAAACTGCTTCGGGTGCTTTAGTCCGATGTTCATGGCGTGATACGCGCCGAGGCTGCATCCTGCGGTTATGCAATATTTGTTTTTGTTCTGCTTTTTAATAAACGGCAATACTTCTTTTACGATGTATTTTTCGTAATGCGTGTATCGGATTATTCTTTCTGCCGGATGAATGTTGGCATTGTAAAAGCTATCCGCATCGGTACTGTCCATACAATAAACCTGAAGATAGCCGGCTTCAATCTTTTCCTTCATCGCTTCAATAATATTCCAGTTTTCGTAATCATAAAAACGCGCGGTGCGCGTAGGAAAAAACAGCACCGGCGCACCGGCATGACCGAACACCAAAATCTCAAGCTCACGGTTTAAATATTTGCTGTGCCACCTGTGGTATTCTCTTTTCATACATGTTTTGTTGATGTTACAATCAAGCCATCGCTTGTTTGTTCAGAAACCTGTGGCAGTAAAATGTCTTTCCACACTTCATAGCCTTTGCAGCTCAGATGCAGCCCGTCTTCTTCATAATAATCTGCATCAGGAAAATCGTGCTCGCCAAGCATAGCATCATATACGTTTATGAATGTCATGTTGCGGTTTGCCGCTTCAATTTCTTCCCTTATTAAATCGTTTGTCCGCCTGATGTTATCATTAATATTCCATCGGCTGATACTGGGTTTGATAGAAATATAATAACATTGGGCAGAAGAAAAATATTCTTGCAGTAAAATTTCTGATTGCTTAAAAAACAGAAACACTTCATCAGGTGATTTGCCATCGCCAAGATCATTATCGCCGGCATACACAATGAGTTTTTTTGCGCTTTGCACCGGTGCAACAATGCGTTCAAAAAAATAATTGCAGGCTTCCAAAGTAGAGCCGCCAAAGCCTAAGTTTACCGGTAAATAATCTTTAAAATCTTCGTATAAACTCTCCCATAAGCGGATGGAAGAGCTGCCATAAAAAACAGTTTGCGGCAAATAAGAAACAGCCTCTCTTTTTTTGATTGCCTGTTTTACATCTTCTTCGTACCAGTCCATTAAATCTTTATGTTGCTTTTGTGCAACAATACAACATTTGAAATAAGATGTTCAGCTCATTTGTTTTTTACAATCAACATGCATGTATCGAAATAATTACAGTACAGGCGCTTGCTCCGGATTAGCAAAAAAATTATTACGGCGATGCCGGATGCAGGTGATTGTTATTCATCTCATTCATCACATCCTTTCTTACCTTCGCACTTCACTTACAACGTATAACCTACAACGTATAACGTAATGGAAATAACCGCGCAAACCGCAGAACAGTTACGACTTACCGCAGACGAATTTGAACTGATCAAACAAAAACTCGGGCGTACGCCCAACTTCACCGAGCTATGCACCTTCAGCGCCATGTGGAGCGAACATTGCAGCTATAAAAATTCAATCAAATGGCTCAAAACACTGCCACGCGAAGGTGGCAGAATGCTGGTAGCAGCGGGTGAAGAAAACGCAGGTTTAATGGACATCGGTAACGGCTATGGTGTGGTGTTTAAAATAGAAAGCCACAACCATCCCAGCGCGCTGGAACCCTTTCAGGGCGCGGCTACCGGCGTAGGCGGCATTCACCGCGACATCTTCACTATGGGCGCAAGACCCATTGCTTCATTAAATAGTTTACGATTCGGAAATCTGAAAGATAAAAAAACCAAACGCCTGCTTGCTGGCGTAGTACATGGCATTGGTCATTACGGCAATTGTTTTGGCGTTCCTACCGTTGGCGGCGAAGTATATTTTGAAGATTGCTATCATACCAATCCACTGGTGAATGCCATGAGTGTTGGTATTGTAAAAACTGATAAAACCGTAAGCGCAACAGCAGAAGGCATCGGCAATCCCATCTTTTTTGTCGGCAGCGCAACGGGTAAAGACGGTATCGGCGGCGCATCATTCGCCAGCGCAAACATTACGGAAGAAAGTGTGGAAGAACTGCCCGCCGTGCAGGTTGGCGATCCGTTTCAGGAAAAGAAATTACTGGAAGCTTGTCTGGAAGTGATTGAAACAGGAGCTGTTGTTGGTATGCAGGATATGGGCGCGGCGGGCATCATTTGTTCTACGGCTGAAATGAGTGCCAAAGGAGGCGTGGGAATGCATATTGATTTAGATAAAGTACCTACGCGGCAACAAGGCATGAAAGCCTGGGAACTATTGCTCAGCGAAAGCCAGGAACGCATGTTGGTTTGTGTTGAAAAAGGTAAAGAAGAAGCGGTGTTACAAGTGTTTGAAAAATGGGATTTGCCATGCAGCAATATTGGTGAAGTAACCGGAGATGGCTTACTGAAATTTTACATGAACGGCGAAATGGAAGCTGAAGTGCCTGCCCATGAACTGGTGCTTGGCGGCGGTGCGCCGCAGTATGACAGAGAATACAAAGAGCCGGAATATTTACAAAAAATAAAAGCATTCGATGTTAATACAATTGAAGACGTCAGAAGCAATGAAGAACTGAAAAGGATTGCGCATCAATTAATAAAAATGCCAAATATCGCAAACAAGCGATGGGTAAGCGTGCAATACGACAGCATGGTGGGGGCTGCCAATGCGGGAACCAATGCGCCGGGCGATGCGGCTGTGGTGCTGGCAAAAGGAACAGGTAAAGCCATCGCCATGAGCGTTGACTGCAACAGCAAATATGTATTTGCCGACCCGCAGCAAGGCGCTGCCATTGCCGTGGCAGAAGCCGCACGAAACATTGTTTGCACCGGCGGCGAGCCCATTGGCGTTACCAACTGTCTTAATTTTGGCAACCCGTACATTCCCGAAGTGTATTACCAGTTTGTAAAAGCGGTAACAGGTATGGGCGAAGCCTGCCGCGCTTTTAATACGCCGGTTACGGGTGGCAATGTTTCTTTTTATAACCAAAACCCCGAAGGTCCGGTTTACCCGACACCAACCATTGGCATGGTAGGCGTGATAGACGATTTGAATAAGCGAATGACGCTTGATTTTAAACGGGAAGGCGATACCATTTTATTGGTAGGAAAGGCGAAAAACTGTATCAATTCATCCGAGTATTTACATAAGATAAAAGGCATCGGATTTTCACCGGCTCCTTATTTTGATATGGCAGAAGAAAAGCAGTTGCATGAAGCCATCGCATCATTCATAAACCAATCTTGTTTACAAAGCGCACACGACATAAGCGAAGGCGGTGTGATGATCGCATTGCTTGAAAGTTCGTTTCCGCGCGGTTTTGGTTTTGATGTTTCTTTTAATGCTTTGTATCTTGAAGAAACTGATATGCGCAACGATGCGTTCTGGTTTGGCGAAGCGCAGGGAAGGGTAATTGTATCTGTCGCCGATGAACAAATGCAAAGCTTTCTTACATTGGCAGAAAGCCTGGATATAGAAATTGACGAACTGGGTAAAGTAACAAGTGGCAATATTTTGGTAAATAATCATAATTGGAACAAGGTAGAAGACTGGAAATATGAATACGATACGGCAATTGAAAAGCTGATTGAAGAAGTATAAATTTTTAAATTTTGGATTTATAATTCAGGAAAGACCTTTTAAATTGTATTTCACGAATTACGGATCTATAAAAAACAGGATATTATGGAAAATCAAAATGGCAATAACGACAATCAGAAAAGCATTGTAGTAACCGGTGCTGCCGGTTTTATCGGTAGCTGCATGGTTCAGTTTCTTAATGAGCAGGGCTATGAAAATCTGATTCTGGTTGACAATTTTGGCGTGGAAGAAAAGCGCCGGAACTGGGAAGGAAAAAAGTTTACGCAAACGGTAGAACGGGAAGGCTTCATCAGGTGGCTGAATGATAATAAGCCTAAGCCCGAACTCATCATTCATCTTGGTGCAAGAACCGATACCACAGAATACGATTATACCGTACACGAAGCGCTGAATCTGAATTATTCAAAGGATGTCTGGAACTGGTGCACACAAAATAGCATACCGCTTATCTATGCCTCTTCTGCCGCCACTTATGGCGCAGGTGAACGTGGATACTACGACAACAACGAAGTAAGCGATACGCTTCATCCGCTTAACCCCTATGGCATCAGCAAAAACGAATTTGACAAGTGGGCATTGCACGAAGAAAATCATCCGCCCTGCTGGGCAGGACTAAAATTTTTTAATGTGTACGGACCGAACGAATATCACAAAGACAGAATGGCAAGCGTTGTGCTTCATGCATTTTATCAGATAAAAAAATGCGGTTTTGTAAAGCTGTTTCGCAGCTATAAAGACACATATAAAGACGGTGAGCAGATACGCGATTTTATTTATGTAAAAGACGTTGTAAAAATTATTTTATGGGTTATGAACGCAATAAACGGTACCGAATGGCAGAAGGATAAAAACGGCATTTATAACGTTGGCACCGGCAAGGCGCGTTCTTTTAATGATCTTGTGAAAAACACATTCAAAGGTATAAATGTAGAACAGCACATTAAGTATGTTGATATGCCCGAAGACATTCGCGATAAGTATCAGTATTTCACCGAAGCTGATATGGAGAAACTGCGCAACGCGGGCTATACCGAAAAATTTTACAGTCTGGAAGACGGTGTGCAGGATTATGTAGCCAATTATCTGTGCAAGGATACAATTTGGTAAATTTGAAAAAATTGATGTTATGAGCATTGCAGAAATGAAAGAACAGATTGTTGACAAAGTTAATCAGCTTGATGATGAAATGGTTTTGCAGCAGGTAATGAAAGTATTAAATGTAAAAGTTGAAAGCGAAAAGAAAATTGATGCCACCAAGCGTATTGATAAGCTCTTTCAAAAGCATGACGGACTTTTAAAAAGATTATCATGACATTTGATTTAAATACAGTTTTAGAATTACATAACGCTATTCTAAAACAGTATGGAGGCGCTTCAGGTACAAGAGATAGTAATTTATTAGATTCAGCTTTAAACCGTCCGTTTCAAACGTTTGATGGCGAAGATTTATATCCTTCTCTTTACGAAAAAGCTGCAGCCGTTTTACAAAGTGTAATTATTAATCACCCTTTTGTTGACGGCAATAAAAGAACCGGTTTTTTGTTATGCGAAATATTATTGGCAGAAGATAGTTTGGAAGTCTCTTCTTCAGAAAATGATACCTATAATTTTGTGATTATGGTTTCAACAAGTGAGCTGTCTTTTGAAGATATTGTTCTCTGGCTTCGGCACAATACACAATTAATCTAACGTATGAGCAATAACAAAATAGCAATCATCGGTGGCGGCAATTTAGGTTCGGCCATTGCAGAAGGCTTAATCAGCAGCGGTTTTATCAATGCCGAAAATATCATCATTACCAAACGAAACATTGCTACGCTGGAACCGTTGCAGCAAAAAGGAGTAACCATTACAAGCGATAATACCGAAGCGGTGCAGCAGGCGGAATGGATTGTCCTTGCCGTAAAGCCGTTTCAGATTAAAGACATTCTGCAACAGGTAAAACCTTTTTTACAAGTAGAAAAACACAGGCTCGTCAGCGTTATTACCGGCATCTGGATAAAAGATGTGCAGGAAATTATTGGCACCGGTTTTACCTTATTTCGCGCCATGCCAAACACTGCCATTGCCATTCGCGAAAGCATTACCTGCATTTGTAAATACAATGCCGCTAATGAAGATGAGCAATACATTTTCAGTTTGTTCAATCAGCTTGGCAAAACCGTTTTTATAGAAGAAAAACTAATGGATGCCGCAACGGTTTTGGGCGCATGTGGAACGGCGTATGCCATGCGTTATATCCGCGCCAATATACAAGGTGGAATTGAAATTGGTTTCGATGCAGCAACCGCTTCGTTAATTGCCGCCCAAACTGTGAAAGGTGCAGCGCAGCTATTACTTACCAAACATACGCACCCCGAACAGGAAATAGATAAAGTAACCACGCCAAAAGGCTGCACCATTGCGGGTTTGAATGAAATGGAACACCAGGGTTTTAGTTCTTCGCTGATAAAAGGCCTGGTAACAAGTTACAAAAAAATTGTTACAAATATGTAATGTTTTCTTACTACAAAATATGCCCGGTTGTGTTGTATCATTTGGAAATAAGTGAAATGGCAACAAAAAAATCTCATCTTTCATTTCTTACCTTTCGTGTTTCTTATAACATTTGTTATTTCAACATTTTAAACCAGCCTGAACCAATGTATCAAGACTGATTGTACTGCCTTTACTTTTCTTAAAAAAAGATTAAACCAACACCTTCTCATTGTCTTTCTTATTAAAGAAAGCTGAAATACTTTATTTCTTCATTAAAAATGCAAACCGCCATAATATTGTTCCTTTTTTATACACAATTTTGTTAGGCAATTGATTTTGCATCGATACGACAGAAACCTATTTTTTATTATCCAATATCAGTATTTTGAAATCCATTTTTCGCACCTCCCGATTCATTGTTCCGGCAATTGCTTTCCTGTTTACAACGCAGGCAAAGGCTCAGCTTAAAGCAGCGTTTTCAAGTGATGTCGCCAGTGGCTGCTCGCCGTTGTTGGTTAATTTTCAAAACGATTCGCAGGGCACAGATGATAACACCGATTATCACTGGGATCTGGGAAATGGCAGCACGCCATCACGGGAAAAAAATCCATCCGCCCTGTTCTTAAATCCGGGTACCGGAAGTGTTACCTATACCATTAAATTAGTAATTAAAAGCAGCGTTGGCAGCGATTCGGTAATTAAGAAAAATTACATCACCGTTTATGCCAACCCGAAAGTTTCGTTTACGGCAAATACCAAACAAGGCTGTCCGCCGTTGAATGTGAAGTTTACCGATGCCACAAAAGCCGGTTCCGGAACCATCAAAAGCTGGCTGTGGGATTTTGGTGAAGGCGAATTGTCTGACAAACAAAACCCGACTACAACATACCATTATTCAAACACATATACCGTTACGCTTTCCGTAGTTAACAGCTTCGGTTGCAAACAAACCAGCGATGGGGAAACATCGGTTCATGTGCTTGATACAGTACATGCGGCATTCGATTATCGTCTCAGCAACATCTGCCAGTCGCCGTCTCCGGTAGAATTTTCAAACACTTCACAATCGGCAACGCCCATAAACAGTTATCACTGGAATTTTGGCGATGGTCAGCAATCTGCTGCTGAATCACCGGCACATACTTTTCAAAATACCGGCACATATCCGGTGCAACTTATTTCTAAGAATACAAAAGGTTGTTCCGATACCATTTTGCAAAATATAACGGTAAAAAAAGCGGGTGCCGATTTTACTTATTCAAACACCTGCGCCAACAGTGCCGTGCAGTTTACAGACGCATCTTCGGGTGTACCTGTTTCATCGGCATGGGATTTTGGAGATGGCGCCGTATCAAAAGAAATTTCTCCCAAACATATTTATACTTCACCGGGAGATTATACGGTTACGTTACAGGCGAATTTCGGTAGCTGTAATGGTTCGGTTACAAAAAAAATTACCATTGTCAATCGCCCTGATGCCGCTTTTAGCGCATCATCTTCGGGCGTTTGTAAACTGCCTTTTACGGTAAATTTTACCAATAAGTCTTCCGGCGCCGACACATATCAGTGGCTGTTTGGCGACAGCAAAACGGCAACCAATAAAAATCCATCTCATGCTTACTCGGAAGCCGGTTTTTTTGATGTAATGCTGATTGCAACGGCAGGCAACAGTTGCTCTGATACAAGCGTTATCAAAAACGCCGTTACGCTGGGACCTCCTGTTATTGATTCGGTGCAAAACCTCATTGGCGGCGGTTGCGTGCCGCAGGAAATAAACCCGGTTCCGTTTATTAAAACCGCAGAACCAATTGTATCTTATAAATGGAATTTCGGCGATGGCGGCTCCTCCAAAGAAGAAACACCGCATCATACATTTACCAAAACCGGCGCTTTCACCGTTTCGCTTGTTGCGTTCACTGCCAGCGGTTGCAGCGATACGTTCGTTACCAAAAAACCAATTGAAATCGGCATTGCACCGCAAGCCAATTTCGGTGCCGATCCGCTGAATACCTGTGCGCGCACGTCGGTAAGTTTTACTGATTCAACCAATGGAACTGTTACCAACTGGTTATGGAAATTTGGTGATGGCGGCGAATCGAATCTGCAAAATACATCGCATCATTATTTGGATACGGGCTGGTTTTCGGTAACGCTCATTGCCTACAACAACGGATGCACGGATACAATGGTGAGAAACAAATACGTATATATTAAACCGCCGGTTGCCAGATACAATTCTTCATTCAATTGCAGTAAGCCCTACGAAAGAACGTTTACCGACAAGTCAATTGGTGCAGATACCTGGCAGTGGGATTTTGGCGACGGAACCGGCAGCAGCACACAAAACCCGGTGCATACCTTTCCTAAACCCGGGATATATCTTGTAAAACTAAAAGTAACCAACGACGAGTGCTTTGACACATTGCAGGTAAAAATGCAGGTGGTTGACGAGCACCCGGCATTTACTTTCGACAGCGAGACAAAAGCATCCTGCCGCAACGATGCGGTTGTGTTTACGGCAACCAATATTAATCCCGCTAACATCAGTACTTACAACTGGATATATGGCGATAATACATCATCCGGCTTTGTAAAAAATAAAACAACTATAAACCACAAATACACAACAGCAGGCACATTTACCCCGCAATTGATTACCAAAGATGTTTTGGGTTGTACCGATACGGTCATCAGTAACCTGAATGCTACTGTTTATGGTCCTAAGGCTTCGTTTGGCAATGATACCGGTATCTGTATTAATTCGACGGCTATGTTTTATGATTTTACCGTAACCGACGGAACACATGACATAAAAAAACGGGAATGGACATACGAGCCGAATGTGGTTCAAACCTATACGTCTGTTGTCTCATATCAGCATCTGTACTCCAAAGCAGGATTTTACGATATAAAGCTTGCTGTGTATGACTCGTATGGATGCAAAGACTCGCTGATAAAAACAAAAGCTGTGCAGGTTACGAATCCGAAAGCCGTTTTTTCGGTAACGGATTCTATGAAGTGTACAAAAAATAATCTGAGCATAACCAATGCTTCTGTTGGTGAAAAATTGCGCTATACATGGAATTTCGGCGACGGCACAACTTCATCCGAATCGGCTTCAGCCATAACGCATTCATATCAAAAAGAAGGTGTTTATACCATTTCACTTTCTGTTACCGATAAATTTCAGTGCAGGGCAGATTCCGTTCAGAAAAAAGCAATTACCATTTCCGATCCGAAAGCTGTCATGGTGATTAACGGACCTGTTGAAACAACTTGTCCGCCACTGCTGGTAAAGCCTGTGAGCGCGTCTCTCAATACAACATCACTATCATGGAGCTTTGGCGACGGAAGTATTTCGATGCTTGATTCGCCGTCGCACAACTATACGCAGGGCGGCAGTTACGATCTGATGCTGGTAGCGAAAGGTTTTGGCGAATGTTACGATACAGCGCATCAGCTGGTTAAATTGAAAGGACCTTCCGGTAAATTTAGTTACAATCCGTTGGTGCATTGCAATCCGTCTTCGGTTTCATTTGTTTGCGAAACCAGAGATGCGGTTAAAGTAACCTGGGATTTTAATGATGGCATTGTGGAAGAAGATAATGTAAGTCATACGGCAACGCATGTCTATAAAAACAACGGCAAATATTTACCTAAACTGCTGATGACCGACAAAGACGGATGCTTTGTGGGATTGGAAAATTTAGACACCATTTTTATTAGCGGTGCCAAAGCAGATTATATCGCTACATCGCAGGCTTCATGCGACTCTTCGCTGGCAGTATTTGTTCAGACAACGGTTCCGTATTACGACGAAGTAAAAAGTTATCAATGGAACTTTGGTGATGGCTTTACTTCCACCCGCCAAAATCCTGAGCATTTTTATTCAGCTTCCGGCACGTACCGGGCAATGTTGTCTGTTATTACCAAATCGGGCTGTCAGGATTCCGTGGAATATCCCATTGATGTAATTGTTCATAAAACACCGGATGTCAGCATTACCGCGGTAGATTCAATCTGCGCACAGTCCCCGGCACTTTTTTCGGCTACTGATAAGCTCAACGAATCGGGCAGCCGGTGGCAATGGAACTTTGCCGATAATACAACGGACAACAACAGTGGTCAAACTCAACATACGTTTGTCGCCGGCGGTTCTTACCTGGTAAATGTTATCGTAACCACGCCGGGCGATTGCGCCGATACCGCTTCCCGTCTGATGAATGTGGTAGCTTTACCAACCGTGTCGCTCGGTTTAGATTCGTTTGTTTGTGAGGGAAGCACCGTGATGCTAATGCCAACGGGAGCTGATACTTACAACTGGACAAACGACAATACGCTTAGTTGCACAAGTTGTACAACACCCATTGCGGCACCGGTTTCCAATACATCCTATTCTGTAACGGGCACCAATAAGTTTGGCTGCAAGGCGGCTGATACCATTGCGATAGAAGTTGTTAAACCGCAGACAATAACGGTAACAAACGACACGCTTTGCCTCGGTGAAAAAATAACACTTCAGGCATCAGGCGCCGATTTGTATTCGTGGTCGCCGGCTATATATCTGAGCAGTACCACTTCGGCAAATCCGCAGTTTCAGGCGGCAAAAGACACAACCATTGTGTATTCGGTAACGGGCACCGACAGAAAAAAATGTTTCTCCGATACAAAAACGCTTGCCGTAAAAGTGTATCCGATTCCCCACATCGAAATTGCGCAAAAAGATATTGATCTGAATGTTGGCTTATCAGTGCCGCTTACTACAAAAAGTTCTGCCGATGTTACGCAATGGCGCTGGGAGCCGCAAAATTTTTTAAGCGATGCACGCGTACAAAGCCCGGTTGCTTCGCCTACGCAAACCATTACTTACAATTGCGTAGCTACCAATGGCGGCTCATGCTTTGCCCGCGACCAGGTTACGGTGCATGTTATGTGCAACGGCGCCAATCTCTTTGTGCCCAATACTTTTTCTCCAAACCACAATGGCGTGAATGACAAATTTTTTCCGCATGGAACGGGTGTTTTCAATATCAAATCGTTACGCATTTTTAATCGCTGGGGACAAGTGGTGTACGAAAAAAACAATTTTCTTCCGAATGTTGAAAGCGACGGATGGGACGGCAGTTTTAAAGGTCAGCCGCTGGAGTCTGATGTGTATGTGTATATGCTGGAAATTATTTGCGAAAACAATTCAGTCATTCCTTTCAAAGGCAATGTAACGCTGCTTCGGTAATACATTTTTGTATCAGGTTAAATGTAAAAAGTCGGGCATGAGAACTAAAGAATCCATGTCTGACTTTCTGTTTTCTGTTGCATGATTAACACACTATAAAAATTGATTGCTGTATAATAATAAGGCAAACATATAATGCCGCAAGCTCAAGCGAAATGTGGAAAGTGAAAGGTGAAGTTTTTACGTGTGCCATCTGACATTTTATGATTGACATTACCATAGTAATAAAATGAAACGATAGTTCATTTTTGTTATTCTTTTTTATCATTGAAATAAGGCGTTACGGCTTAAAAAGAATTAACGTTCGTTCCGGTTTTCTTAATCGTTTTATAAGGATAGATTTATAAAACAATTTTTATTTTTACGGAGTAATTCAACATCAGATGCCCGGCTAATTACCAGGTATTCACAGCGAATCTCATTCGCACATTATCCAATATCAAAATGAAAAAAAATTTACTCTTTGCTGTAATGTCTGTTATGACATTCGCCGTCGCTTCCTTTGCACAGGATGTTCATTTCTCACAATTTTTTGAAACGCCTTTGCTGCGCAATCCGTCGCTGGCAGGCATTTTTGCAGGCGATGTAAGGGTGCAGGCCGTTTACCGCACGCAATGGCAAAGCATAACCGTGCCTTACGTAACGCAATCAATTAATGCGGAGTACAAATTGCCGGTGGGCAGCAGCAACGATTTTGTTACGATGGGTATGCAAATACTGCACGATAAAGCGGGCACAACAGCCTTAACCACTACCAATTTATATCCTGCATTAAATTATCATAAAGCGTTAAGCGCAGATAAATCTACTTACCTGTCAATGGGCTTTATGGGCGGCTATGTGCAACGCAGCATTGACCGTTCTAAAATTACAACAGACAATACTTATACGCACGGTTCGGATGGCGAAACCTTTGAGGCTTCTAAGTATGGCTATCTCGATGGCAGCGCAGGCATGTCTTTCAATTCCACTCTTGGGCTGGACGGACAAACCACATATTTTATAGGGCTTGCCTATCATCATTTCAATAAGCCGAAATCATCTTTTTATCAGGATTATACATTGCCGGTTGCGGCCAAATGGGTAGCTTCAGGTGGCATTAAATTTCCGGTTGATGAAACCTCGTATCTCACACTGGAAGCGGATTATACCAAACAATCCGCAAACACAGAAATGATTGGCGGACTGATGTATTCGCGTAAAATTGGAGACGATTATGAAAATCCGCTTTACACCATTCATTTTGGCGGATACATGCGTTATAAAGATGCTTTTATACCGGTTGTAAAGCTTGACTATAACCCGTTTTCCGTCGCGTTAAGTTATGACATGAACACATCAGAACTAAAAACGGCAAGCCAGTCGCGCGGCGGTTTTGAACTGTCAATTGCTTATCTCGGATTCTTAGACAGAGATAATTCTACCCGAAATGCAGTTTTATGTCCTCATTTCTGATAATTTAATGTAATTTCAATATTGTTGTTTTGGCAGAATATTGGTTTCAGCTTAATTTAGCGGTCAACGATGGAAAAAATTATACATAATACTTTTACTTTATTAAAAAAAATCAGCTTCTTACTTTTGATAGCTGGTTTTTGTACATTGGGTGTCAGTTTCGATTCGCATGATCCGGCTGCGCCAACCGTACAGGTTGTTAAGTGTTATCCCAACCCCGCTACTTCATTCATCAATTTTGAGTTTCCAAAGAATATAGATAAGACCAACACGCTTTTGGTTTATAGCTTTGTTGGTAAAAAGATGACAGAACTTTCGGTAAGCAACAGTAAAATGGTTGTTACCTTAACCGATTATTATCGTGGCGTGTATGTATTTCAGCTTCGCGATAAAGGTGGCAACATCATTGAATCCGGTAAATTTTCGGTAGTGAAATAATACGTTCTAAAATAGAAAAAGCGGCAGAGCATGATTGGTTCTGCCGCTTTTTTATTTTGATAAACGCCCGGCAGTTGTTAACGAAGAGCGGGTTTATGCTACATAAAAATTACAGTTTATTTTGTGAAAAAAATAATTGTATAGCATAACTGTAATTGGAGAAGTAATAAGCCGGGAAGCGACCATCAACAATGCTTCATTAGTAATAGAACATTTGCTTACCGATAGCCGCCGCATTGCGTTTCCCCGCACTTCTTTATTTTTTGCTTTGTCTTCTCCGCGCCGCAACGGGCACGGGTTTATTAAAGAATTGTATCATCAGGGCGTAAGAAATTTTGTTGTAAAAAAACAATTTGATTGTACCTTATATCCCGAAGCCAATTTTTTATTTGTTGATGATACGTTATCTGCTTTACAACAGCTTGCGGCGTGGCATAGAAATCATTTTACCTATCCTGTTATTGGTATTACGGGCAGCAACGGAAAAACGATAGTAAAAGAGTGGCTTGCTCAGTTGCTTTCTCCAGACTTCAATATTATCCGCAGCCCGCGCAGTTACAATTCACAAATCGGTGTTCCGTTAAGCGTATGGCAAATGACAGCTGGTTATAATCTTGCCATTTTTGAAGCCGGCATCTCAATGCCTGGCGAGATGATGCCTTTACAAAATATCATTCGTCCTGCCATTGGCATCATCACGAATCTTGGTGAGGCGCACCGCGAAAATTTTATCAATGCCGAACAGAAAGCAAAAGAGAAAATCAAATTGTTCATCAATGCTGATATTGTTTTTTATAACGCTGATAATCCGGTTATAAAAAAAGAAATACAGCAATTGCAAAAACCAAAATTTTTTTCGTGGGGGAAAGACAGCTGTAACGATCTTATTATTTTATCGGTAAATAATTTGTTGCAGAATAAGGAAGTTTTCGCATTATATAAAAATGAAAAGATTGCTATCACTATACCTTTTACCGATGATGCATCGGTGGAAAATGCCATTATTTGCTGGTGCCTGTGCCTTTATTTTTTGTTGCCTGATGAAACCATTCAGCAACGGTTTATCCATTTGCAGCCGTTGAATATGCGATTGCAACTGGTAAATGCAGTAAACGGTTGTTCGCTTATCAACGACAGTTACAGCTTTGATATCAATTCGTTTATTATCGCACTTGATTTTCTGTTGCAGCAACATCAGTTTGCTGTTAAAACCGTTATCGTGTCTGACTTCGCCACTCAGGTAGATGATATATTTTATAAACAAATCGCAGATATTTTACAGGCAAAAAAAATCAATCAGGTTATTACGGTCGGCGAAAACTGGTATCGTTTGCAACATTTGCTGAAGAATAAAATCAGTTGTACCAGTCATTTTCTTACCACCTTGTCTTTACAAGATCATATCAGCAGCAATCATTTTCGCAATGAAGCCATTTTGCTCAAAGGTGCACGCCGTTTTGCCTTTGAAACCATTGTTTCCGAACTGGAAGATAAAGTGCATAGCACCGTAATGGAAATTAACCTTACCGCATTGGCACATAATGTAAAGCAATACCAGCAACGGTTGCAGCCCGGCACCAAACTGATGGCAATGATAAAAGCCGGCGGCTATGGCAGTGGCAGCGCCGAAGTGGCCAATGTGCTGCAGTTTCATAAAGTAGATTACCTTGCCGTTGCCTATGCCGATGAAGGAACCGAGCTGCGCAAATCGGGCATCAGCCTGCCGGTATTGGTTTTGAATGTAGATGAAGCTGCTTTTGAAGTGATTGCTGAATATAATCTGGAACCAGAATTGTTTTCCTTTCACATCATCCGCGCTTTCGATCGTTACCTGTTGCAGCAGGGCATTCAGAAATACCCGGTTCATATAAAACTGGATACAGGAATGCACCGGCTTGGTTTTGAAGAGCCTGATTTGCCTGACTTAATTTCATTTTTACAAAGCACAAATCGTCTTGCCGTGAAATCAGTGTTAAGTCATCTGGCAGCAGGCGAATCGCAGGAAGAAGACGAATTTACAAGACATCAGTATGAGGTTTTTAATCGTTGCTGCAACCGGTTACGGGAAGCGTTGCAATACAATTTTATAAGACATATCGCCAACTCGGCCGCTATCTTCAGGCATCCGCACATACAGCTTGATATGGTTCGGCTCGGAATCGGCATGTATGGCGTTGACAGCGCCGGCGAACACCAGCTCGATCTGCAAACCGTATGCATACTAAAAACAACCATCGCACAACTGCGCAATGTAAAAGCGGGCGATACCATTGGCTACAACCGGAAAGGTTTATTAAAGAGAAACTCTGTTATTGCCACACTTCGTATCGGCTACGCAGATGGCTTTAGCCGCAGGCTGAGCAATGGTAATGGTGTCGTTTTTATAAAAGGAAAAAAAGCGCCGGTGGCGGGCAATGTTTGTATGGACATGACGATGGTTGATGTAACTGGTATCGAAGGTGTGAAGGAAGGCGATGAGGTAGAAATATTTGGAAATAACATAACGGTTCAGCAGGTGGCAGAGCAATGTGGCACCATTGCCTACGAAATTCTTACCGGCATCAGCCGACGCGTAAAACGAATTTATATTGAAGAATAAAATTAAAATAATGACACCCTTTTTTACCAGGCGTATTTTTTTATGGATGACGTTGATGTTAACTGCTTCAACAGTATTTTCTCAAACGAATATTTATCCGAAGCCATCAGCAAGACAACAGCAATGGTCGGAGATGGAATATTACCTGTTTGTTCATTTTGGTCCGAACACATTTACCGATCTGGAATGGGGCAAAGGAACCGAGAAAGAAGAAGTATTTAACCCAACACAACTCGATTGCAGGCAGTGGTGCCGCATTGCAAAAGTAGCGGGCGCAAAAGGCATTATTATCACAGCCAAACACCATGATGGTTTTTGTTTATGGCCGAGTAAATACAGTACGCATACGGTAAAGGAAAGCAAATGGAGAAACGGCAACGGCGATGTGTTGCAGGAATTATCTGATGCCTGTAAAGAATACGGATTAAAGATGGGCGTGTATTTATCGCCGTGGGACAGAAATCATCCGAAATACGGTACCGATGAATACAATAACGTGTTTATAAATATGATGAAAGAAGTGGTAAGCCGTTATGGGCCGTTCTTTGAATTTTGGTGGGATGGTGCAAACGGCGAAGGACCAAATGGAAAAAAACAGATATACAACTGGAATGAATTTGAAAGCACCATCAGAAATATTGCGCCTGCAACGGCGGTTTTCAGCGATATTGGCCCGGACATTCGCTGGGCAGGAAATGAGCATGGCATTGCCGGAATTACAAACTGGAATACCTTAGACACGGCCGGCTTTACGCGCGGGGCAGGCGCGCCGCCGCAGGATACGCTTAACACCGGCAACCGTTATGGAGCGGCATGGTTGCCCGCAGAATGCGATGTAAGCATTCGTCCCGGCTGGTTTTATCATGCTGCGGAAGACACGCTGGTAAAATTACCGCGGGAACTTTTTGAAATTTATCTGAAATCGGCCGGCAGAGGCGCGTCTTTGTTGTTGAACGTTCCGCCCGACAGAAGAGGTTTATTTACCAGATACGACTCCGCCGCTTTATTGCAATTTAAAAAACTGAGAGAGGAAAGCTTTAAAAATGATTATTGTAAGAAGGCGCAGGTAAGTGTTTCAAACGAACAGAACAGCAGAAATCTCACGGATGATAATGACTTAACTTTTGTTACGCTGCAGCAACAGGATTCAATAAAAATTTCATTTATAAAACCGGTTTTGATCAATTGTCTTTTGCTGAAGGAATATCTTTTGCAAGGCCAGAATATTGCGCGTTTTCATGTTTCTTTTTATGATGATATGAACAACAATATCACACAAATGGAAGGCACCACAATTGGCAAAAAGCGCATTCTTACATTCCCGGATGTAAAAGTAAAGACAATAGCAATTGTAATAGATGAATCAGATGCTCCGGCTTCTGTTTCGGAAACTGAAGTTTATTTGATTGATGAATCTTTAGTAGAAAATTAAGATGCGGATAACAATCAGTGCCACCCGCCGCGATGCCAGTAATAGCCTCTTCTGCCATGCTGCCAAACGCCTGAGCGCCAGGTTCTGCCAGCTCTCGGATGTGCCCAGTAACCATTTCGGTAAACATACCTGCCGTTGCGCCAGTAATAGTTTCCGTCTGTCCAGATATAGTTGTTGCCCGGTCGCGCTGGTCGCGAAACAATTACGGCATCCGGGCGAGCTGATACATAATGACCGGAATAGCAACCTGGTGCAGATGCAATTACCATTATAGACATGACGACGTAAAAAAGCTTTTTCATACCGATGTTTTTTACAAAGCATGAAACGTGCCATCGGTTTTTTGGTTTAACTGATAATGCGGCAACAGCAAGATTTAACATTCAACGTATTGGCTGCGATAAGGCGCTTTATCTAAAAATTTTATCTTCGCCGCTTATACTGTTTTCATGAAACAAGGATGGCGTGTCGCTTTATTTATCATATTGATACTATTGGCCGATCAGGCATTAAAAATTTACATCAAAACACATTATTATCTTGGCGAAGAGCATAACGTGCTTGGTCATTTTTTCCGGCTCCATTTCGTAGAAAATCCCGGCATGGCATGGGGCTGGAAGTTTGGCGGCGACTGGGGCAAAATCATTCTTACGCTGTTTCGTTTGGTAGCGGTTATTCTCGGCGTGTTTTATTTGCACAGCATCATCAAAAAAAAATATCATCCCGGCTATATTCTTTGTGCCTCGCTCATCTTTGCGGGCGCTGCCGGCAACCTGATTGACAGTATGTTTTATGGTATGATATTCAACAACAGCGATTATTTTATGCGCAATGTTGCCGTATTGTTTCCTAAAGCGGGTGGTTATGCCGGTTTTCTTCATGGTCAGGTGGTTGACATGCTGTATTTTCCTCTTATCAATTCGCATTTTCCTTCGTGGTTTCCCGTTTGGGGCGGACAGGAATTTGAGTTTTTCAGCCCGGTATTCAACCTTGCCGATGCCTCTATTTCCATTGGTGTCATTGCCATTTTGTTATGGCAAAAAAAGTTTTTTCCAAAAAAAGAATTTGATGCTGCGGATAATGCAACGGTAGTAACAACACCTGTAATTAATGAAAATGCCTGAGTACAAAGAACATTTTTCAGAATGTAACAGGCAAAAAGTAGGATGTAATGTTAGCGAACCGATCATATATTTGAATTTTTTCCGGCTTGAACAATCGTCAGATCTCTTCATATATATTCCCGATACAAACTTTACGTATCAAAAATTTTCTGTTTCACAACCGGATGGCTTAATAAAAATCATTTAAATTTTTGGTTAAAGAAAGTTGGATTCAATTCATTCATACCTTACAGAATGATATTTGCGCAGCCATAGAAGCCTGCGACGGCAAAGCCCGCTTTACCGAAGACGCATGGCAACGACCGGAAGGCGGAGGTGGCAAAACCAGAATTATAGTCAATGGAAATGTGTTTGAAAAAGGCGGCGTAAATACCTCCGTTGTATTTGGAACCGTTACTGAAGCTATGCAAAAGCAATTGCACATAAACGGCGATACCTGGTTTGCCTGCGGAATAAGTCTGGTGATTCATCCGGTAAATCCTTTCGTACCAACGGTTCATGCCAACTACCGCATGTTCGAGCTGTATGATAAACAACACGAACTGATTGACAGATGGTGGGGTGGCGGTACCGACTTAACACCATTTTATTTATTTGATGAAGACGCGGTTCACTTTCATCAGACTTACAAAAATGCGCTGGATGCTTTTGATGCGGGCTTTTATCCCGATTTTAAAAAGCAGTGCGACAATTACTTTGTCAATACACATCGCAGCAATGAACGGCGCGGCATCGGCGGTATTTTTTATGATTATCAAAAAGCAAGTGAACAACACAATGTTCTTTTTTGGATGAACCTTGCCAAAGCATGCGGCTATGCGTTTATGGATGCTTATCTTCCTGTTGTAAACAAAAGAAAAGATTTCCCTTTTACAGAGAGGCAGAAGCATTGGCAGGAGATACGCAGAGGCAGATATGTGGAGTTTAATCTGGTGCATGATCGCGGTACCCTGTTCGGATTAAAAACAAACGGCCGAACGGAAAGTATTTTGATGAGCCTGCCGCCAACTGTTCGGTTTGAATATGATTTTCAACCTGTGCCCGGCAGCGAAGAAGATAAATTGTTACAAGCCTGCCTGCATCCGAGAGATTGGGTGTAAGATTTCACTTGGAAGTAAGTTTACAAGTGCTTTATTGCATTTTTATAACCTGAATTAAGTTAGATGAATCGGACAGTAAAAGGCTACAAAATAAAGATGCGAAGCCCGGAGGCTTCGCACAGCATTTCAAAACTTATTTAAGTTACAATGTATTTGATTAATGATTGTTTACTATTTCAAAACAATCTTACTTTCTCAACGCTTCTGCCATCGTCTTCCCAATGTCCGCCGGGCTTGCCACCACATGAATGCCGCATTCTTCCATAATTCGCATTTTTGCAGCTGCCGTATCATCGGCACCGCCAACAATGGCACCGGCATGTCCCATACGGCGACCAGGAGGCGCGGTTTGCCCCGCAATAAAACCAACCACCGGCTTAATGCTGTTTTCTTTTATCCAGGTAGCCGCTTCCGCTTCCATGCTGCCGCCTATTTCGCCAATCATAATAATACCTTCAGTATCAGGATCATTCATCAGCAATTCTACGGCTTCTTTGGTTGGCGTACCAATAATCGGGTCGCCGCCAATACCAATGGCAGTGCTGATTCCCAATCCTGCTTTTACTACCTGATCGGCAGCTTCGTAGGTTAAGGTTCCGCTTTTTGATACGATGCCTATTTTTCCCGGTTTAAATATAAAGCCCGGCATGATGCCCACTTTCGCTTCACCTGCTGTAATAACACCCGGGCAATTCGGACCAATCAAACGGCTGCTGGTTCCCGTCAAATAATTTTTCACTTTCACCATGTCCTGCGTAGGAATGCCTTCGGTTATACAGACAATCAAAGCGATGTCCGCGTCTGCAGATTCCATAATGGCGTCAGCCGCAAAAGCAGGCGGCACAAAGATGATGCTCACGTTGGCGCCGGTTTTTTCAACGGCATCGGCAACGGTGTTAAATACGGGACGATCAAGATGTGTACTGCCACCTTTGCCCGGCGTTACACCGCCTACCACATTCGTTCCGTATTCAATCATTTGCGAGGCATGAAATGTGCCTTCCGTACCGGTGAAACCCTGCACGATAACTTTAGAATTATTATTTACCAAAACAGACATGAGTTACATTTTAAGAGGAACAAAAGTAAGGGCTTGATGGTAATAATAATGGAAGAAGCAAAACAGCTTACCGGTTTTTTGTTCATATTTGTAAATTAAACGATTGCATCTATGGCTGCTTCTGATTCTACTGCCGGTTTTTCGCCCGTTGAAAAACCTCGGCTCAGCATGGCACAACTATTTAATATGAGCTTCGGATTTTTTGGAATCCAGTTTGGATTTGCATTACAAAACGCCAACGTAAGCCGCATTTTTCAAACACTCGGCGCCGACCTTGATAAGATCGCAATTTTATGGATAGCGGCTCCGTTTACAGGATTGATTATCCAGCCGATTATTGGTTATATCAGCGATAGAACCTGGCATCCGTTCTGGGGCAGACGAAGACCGTTTTTCTTTATCGGTGCTATACTGGCATCTCTTGCTTTGTTTCTCATGCCCAACTCTTCCCTGCTTTGGATGGCGGCTACGCTGTTGTGGGTGCTGGATGCATCTATTAATATTTCAATGGAACCATTTCGTGCATTTGTAGGCGATAAATTGCCCGCTTCACAGCGCACCACCGGCTTTGCCATGCAAACGTTTTTTATTGGCTTGGGTGCGGTAATTGCATCGTTGCTGCCTTATATTTTTACAAATGTTTTTCATATTCCAAACACGGCAGCAGCAGGCATTGTTCCAAATTCGGTAAAATATTCTTTTTACATCGGCGGTTTTGTTTTTCTGGCTGCCGTATTGTGGACGGTTTTCACGTCAAAAGAATATCCGCCCGATGATATGAATGCCTGGGAAGAGGAAAAAAAGAAAGGCAAAGGCATTGGTCATATTTTCGCCGAAATCATTCAGGGCATCGGTTCTATGCCACGCACCATGCTTCAGTTGGCGGTGGTACAGTTTTTTACGTGGCTTGCCTTTTTTTCCATGTGGATATATACTACCGCGGGCGTTGCGCAAAGCGTATATGGCACTACCGATACCACATCGAAAGCTTTTCAGGATGCGGGCGACTGGGTAGGCGTGATGTTTATGGTGTATAACGGCGTCTCAGCATTAGCCGCTTTTTTGTTGCCTGTGCTGGCGGCAAAAATCAGCCGGCGTTATACACACATGATCTGCCTCATTTTAGGAGGCATCGGCTTACTTTCTATTTTTTTTATTAAAGACAATATAACATTGCTGTTTTCTATGGCTTTGGTTGGTTTGGGATGGGCTTCTACCTTAACGATGCCGTATGCCATTCTTGCCGGCGCATTGCCTGCCAATAAAATGGGATTTTATATGGGTGTTTTTAATTTTTTTATCGTGATTCCACAAATATTGGCGGCAGCAATTTTGGGTTTTTTTATAAAACACATTTTTAATGATGAAAGCATTTATGCGTTGCTGGTAGGCGGCATTTCGATGATAATCGCCGGACTTTTAAATGTGATTGTGAACGAAAATTATAACGAGTCGGCCAAAGAAATAACGGGAGATATTGAACGGCTGGCAAATCCTGTACAGTTATAAATTTTAAGTCGCGAAGCCGCAAACGATTAATAATTTATGTGCGGGTTTTGTGTTTTTGCGGCTATGTATTCTAAACACAAATCCTTATTATCAATGAAAAAATACGTGCTTCTTTTGCTGCTGGTTTCCTGCCATTTATTTTCAAATTCTCAGTCAACGGTTGATGTGTATCCAACCAACTGGTTTGCCGGTATGAAAAATACAAAGCTGCAACTGATGATTCATCATTTTGATATTGCAACCGGAGCTTCGGTAAGTCTTTCCTATCCCGGCGTTCAGTTGATAAAAACCAATAAAGTAGAAAGCGATAATTATTTGTTTCTTGATATAACTATCTCATCATCAGCTAAACCGGGAATCTGTAAAATCAATATTAAAAAAAAAGATAGCAGCTTTACCATTCCCTACGAATTAAAAAAGCGCAGAAGCGGCAATGGCTCTGCCTTTGCACGGGGTGTGAACAACACTGACTTTGTTTATCTTTTAATGCCCGACCGCTTTAGCAATGGCGATACAAGCAATGATAGAATTGCCGGCATGCGAGATCAGTCGTTAAACCGCGACTCCATTTTTCTTCGTCACGGCGGCGATTTTCAGGGTATTATCAATCATTTGGATTATCTGAAAAATTTAGGCGTAACAACATTATGGATGACACCGGTTTTGGAAAACGATATGCCCGACAGAACCGAACACGGTTATGCCTTTACCAATCATTATAAAATAGAGCCTCGCTTCGGCGGTGATACGGCTTACCTGAGATTAAGCGATGAAGTGCACAGGCGAGGTATGAAGCTGATTCAGGATGCCGTGTACAATCATATTGGCTTGTATCATTTTACGGTGCAGGATCCACCGATGCGCAATTGGCTGCATCAATGGCCCACGTTTACCCAAACCAATTACCGCGAACAGCCCGTTTTCGATCCGCACGGCGCGCAAAGCGATGACAGAAAAATGCAGGACGGATGGTTTACGCAGCAAATGCCTGATCTCAATCAAGACAATCCTTTTGTTACCAGTTTTTTAATTCAACATGCCATTTGGTGCGTTGAAATGTTTGGCGTTGACGGCTGGCGCATTGACACTTATATCTATAACGATTTGCCTTTTATGAATCGTTGCAATAAAGCATTAACCGCTGAGTTTCCTGACATAACAATGTTTGGCGAAGCATGGGTGCACGGCACGGCAAACGAAGCTTATTTTGCAGAAAATAATATCAATACAAATTGCAAAAGCAACTTACAGGGCGTTACCGATTTTCAAATGCTGTTCTACGGCATTCAGCCTGCGCTGCTGCAGCCATTCGGCTGGACAGACGGCGTTATGAAACTGTATGAAACACTAAGCAATGATTTTTTATATAGCGACGCGTGGCGCAACTGCATATTTTTAGACAATCACGATTTAAGCCGCTGGTTTTCGGTAGTAAATGAAGATATTGAAAAAGATAAGATTGGCTTTGAATGGCTGCTCACTTCGCGCGGCATTCCGCAGATGTATTACGGAGACGAAGTGCTTATGAAAGGCGTTACCAATCCGGATGGTTATGTGCGTCTCGATTTTCCCGGCGGCTGGAGCGGTGATATGCTGAATGCCTTTACCGGCGCGGGTTTAAGCGATTCGGCAAAAAGTGTTCAGACGTTGATAAAGACTCTGGCTAATTTTCGTAAAAAATCGCCCGCGCTAAGCAAAGGCAAACTGATGCAATACATTCCGGCTGACGGATTGTATGTTTATTTCCGGTACACCGGTTCTCAAACAATAATGTGTGTTATGAACACAAGCGATAAAGAAATGCCCGTTCATTTTATCGATTATGCAGAAAGAACAAACGGATTTACAACAGGCATGAATGTGCTGACAAAACAAAAAGTTCTGCCCGAATTTATGATGCCGGCACAACGCATGTGGATCATAGAATTACAAAAGTGAAAACCGATAGCTCTAAATGCGTTACAGATTCAAAACTATCTGTTATCTCAAAAGAGCTTTTTCTTCTTTTTTATTTTTGAAGAAGCCAATATGACTGCTGACGCAAACAGCAAAGCGCTTGCGGTATAAATCAATTTTTTGTATGGATTTTCAAGGGTTGGCGGCAGGTATTCTATTCCATTTACGTCCTGAACGACAGGATCGCCAACATAACGCCCTTTTGGCGGCAAAGCATCGGCAAAATTTTCAACAAGATCTAACAATTGCTGTAACATTTCCCTTCCATACATCGGTTTGCCATGACCCGTAGCTACCACTTCGGGCTGCAAAAGCAATAATTTTTTTACTGACTCATAAGCGGCAAACCAATCGGTAGTACCATAAGCGGGCGGGCGGCTTACTTTTTTTATCTGCAGCAATGTATTGAATGCTGATTCGCCTTTTGTAGTGATGAAAGCATCGCCTACAATTAATGTTTTATCTTCTTCTCTAAACAAACTGATATGTCCGGGTGTATGTCCGGGTGTGTGTATCCATTTCCAGTTTGGCAGGAAAGGAACTGTATTGTCTTCGGGCAAAGCGGTTACAAAACTGCTGATGTCAATCGGTTTCATAGAGTATAAAAAAGACAGGTCTGAAACCAAACCACCGCCAACGGTCGGGTCGCAGGGTGGATAAGATGATTTTCCCGTTAGGTAAGGCATTTCCAGGTAATGCGCGAAAACAGGAACATGCCATTCTTCTGCCAGTGAATGTACACTGCTCACATGATCGAAATGCCCGTGTGTAAGAATGATGGCTTTTGGTTTTTGGTTGTTGTCATCAAACAACGCGGCCGCCATTTTTTTTATTTTTTTGCCGGTAGATTTTAAGCCTGTATCAATCAGCACCCACTTATTGTTATCAGCATCCTTTACTATGTAGATGTTTACGAAGATGTCTTTCAATCCCCAGACATTCGGTGCTACATTGAAATAAAAATTTTGTTTTACGGCTTGCTGTTCTGTTGTCATAGGTGTAAAATTTTTTTGGAAAAATAGTTAAACAGAAAGCGATAAAAAACATGCCATGAATAAAACAGAATCGGAGTGAATGTTATAAAAAACGCGCAATTATAAAGCTTCCTGTTTCCAGCCAAACAATACTTCAACGGTAATATCCGGATGAATGCTTTTGGCTACGGGGCAGGTAAGTGCGGCGGTTTCTAAAACGGATTGTTCTTTTTCTGACAGATGGAGCGAGTTGGGAAAGTGAAACTGAATTTCTATGCCGCTGATTCTTCTTGGATTAGCAGACATGATTTTTTGAACGTCGAGTTTTGTGTCTGTCAGATCAATATTCATGCTGCCGGCCTTAATGCCCATGATTGTTAACATGCAGCTACCCAACGCCGTTGCCACAATATCGGTAGGTGAAAAGCGTTCTCCTTTACCATTGTTGTCAACCGGCGCATCAGTTTCAATTGTGCTGTTGCTTTGCAGGTGAGTGGCCTCGGTTCTTAAGTTTCCTTTATAAACTATTTGTGAAGTCATTGCTCTATTTTTACATAAATTTACAGGTAACAAACAAATGTACGTGAAGAAATTTTTGCTGATGATGGTTTTATCATCGTCATATTTTGCATTGCAGGCACAGGTGAAAACCAAAGAAGAAATGAGAAGAGAACGTGCCGAAAAACTTGAACAGTTAAAAAACCAGGAAGATGAAAACGCCATCATCTTTACCAAGCAAAGCGCTTTTGCCGTCAGGTTAAACACAGATGGCTACGGCATATTTTACGAACATGGAAAATACAAAAAGCTTTCGCTTACCAATCTCTGGTGGGTTAGTCTTGACGAACGCAAAGACCCGAAAGAAGACAGGGTAACCAACACGGACGGTTTTTTTCAAATTGGTAATCCGTTTGTATATGGCAAAATCAATAATTTTTACCAGTTAAAAATAGGCATCGGGCAGCAGCGTTTGATTGGTGGAAAAGACATAAAAAACGGTGTGGCGGTTTCGGCTATTTATGGTGGCGGCATCAGCGCCGGGCTCAAGAAGCCTTATTACATCAATACAACCGACAGCCTTGGCGGCACGCGCGATATAAAATATTCTGCCGAAACGCAAGATGTGTTTCGTAACGGACCCATAAACGGAGGAAGCAATTTTGGAAAAGGATTTAATGAAATTAAATTCGATCCCGGTGTGTTTGCCCGTGTCGCCCTTCGGTTTGACTACGGTCATTATAACGAATTGCTCTCGGCCATCGAAGCTGGCGTAACCGCGCAGTATTATACCAAAGACGTGCAAATGATAATAGATCAGCCGGGTAAAAAGTTCTACTTTAATGCTTACGTTGCCATCGTTTTTGGTAAACGAAAGTGAGTTATTTTTGCTTGCATAATAAAGTAAGTAAAAGACGCAAATATTGCAGATGTTTCAATTGTCTGCCATAGTTCATATCAGTTGCAAAAGATGATAAGCTGAGTTGAAAATTTGAATGATATGCAGGAATTACCCGTTGTTTCAGCTACAAAAGAAGAGCCCAAAATAAAAAAACCAAACTGGCTTCGTGTTAAGCTGCCAATTGGAGAAAATTATAAGCAGTTACGTAGCCTGGTTGATACGCATAAACTGCATACCATTTGCGAAAGCGGCAATTGCCCGAATATGGGCGAATGCTGGAGCGCAGGCACGGCAACCTTTATGATTTTAGGTAATATTTGTACGCGTAGTTGTGGCTTCTGCGCGGTGGCAACCGGCAGACCGTTGCCTGTTGACTGGGACGAACCGCAGCGCGTAGCCGAAGCCATTCATTTGATGAAAGTAAAACATGCCGTTATAACAAGTGTGGACCGAGATGAACTGAAAGACGGCGGCTCCATAGTCTGGCAGAATACGATTAGAGCGGTAAAATCACTGAATCCTGATACAACGTTAGAAACCCTGATACCTGATTTTAAAGGCGATTTATTGTGCATCGAACGCATTGCAGAAGCGGCTCCTGATGTGGTAAGCCATAATATAGAAACCGTTGAGCGGCTCTCTAAACAAGTGAGAATTCAGGCAAAATATCGCCGCAGCATGCAGGTGCTTAACATGCTGAAAGATTGCGGTGCCCGAACAAAAACGGGCATCATGCTTGGGCTGGGAGAGAAGAAGGAAGAAGTGATACAAACATTAAAAGATCTGGCTGCCGTAAAGGTTGACGTAATAACATTGGGACAATACTTACAACCCTCGGCAAAACATCTTCCGGTGCAGCGGTTTGTGCATCCCGATGAATTTGCCGAACTTCGTGAAATCGGCTACCAGCTTGGGTTTGATTACGTAGAAAGCGGTCCGCTGGTTCGCTCTTCGTATCATAGCGAAAAGCATGTATTGCCAGGTTATGGCAAAAACAAATGGCTGGCAGAAAAACAGCAATCGCTTGTTGCCGAAAATTAATTCAACCATCTTATCTACCTTTTTGTATGCGTTCGATGCCGTCCAGAGATTATTATGTTGTACTGAATGTGCAGCCGCAGGCATCACCCGCAGAAATTAAAGTGGCATATCGCAATCTGGCTTTACAATATCACCCCGACAGAAACGGTGGAAATGCTCATACAGAAGCGTTGTTTAAAGAAATTAATGAGGCTTACGGCGTGTTATCAAATCCGCAAAAAAGAGATGATTACAACACGT
The DNA here is from genome assembly GCA_965219515.1 of Ilyomonas sp. GTDB lineage: Bacteria > Bacteroidota > Bacteroidia > Chitinophagales > Chitinophagaceae > Ilyomonas. The sequence continues at coordinate 1,422,297 of OZ244776.1, read as the reverse complement.
TACGAAACACACAGCGATCTACTGCAACCGCAACACAAACGCAAAGCAGTTCATCGGGAGCAGGCCAGTCGTTCCGCCAACGGCAGCCGGTAACCGGAAAGACCATTTTATTTCATAGCATTCATTTGCGAAACATCGTGCAAAAATCAAATCCGTTTGCCATCAATGCCGATGGATTGCTTACCAAAATTGAAAGCATCTTGTCTGATGCTCATTTGCATATTCTTTTGTACGAAAACAAGCGCGTTGTTAATGCCCAGGTGTTGCATGAAATACTGATAAGTTGCAAACCTCTGCCGCAAAATTATTTCAATATGATTACACCAAGATTGTACAGGCTGGCAGGTAACGATGCCATTATGCGCAACTCAGTTCAGCAGGCAATCAAGCAAAAAAGATCCGATTACTTCTGGCAGAAATACAAATTCTGGCTGGTGCTGATTATTACGTTTGTCATTTGTTTTCTTATCTATCTCATGTAGCTGGCAGTTACAATATTTTACTTATGAATGCAGTTCTTACCATTGTTCGGTACCCGAAGCGGTTTGCTGTTTTTGGTTTTTTGTCAATGGTTGTTTTTCATATTTTTTTACGCAGAAACAAAGACATCGCTTTTTATAAGCTGATGGGCAGCGGCAAAAACGGCACCTTCGACATAACGCCCGATTTGCAACAATGGGCATTACTGGTTGTTTGTAAAAATGATATTTCTTCGCCGGTTTCAAACGAAGCTTTGTTTGGTAAAGCGATTGCAAACTGGTGGAAAAAATTTCGATGCCATATTTTGACAATGGCTTTGCAACCGATAGAAGGCCACGGAAAATGGGATAAGAAAGAATGCTTTGGCAAGCTACCCAAAACTTCGGAACATGAAGGGCTGACAGCGGTATTAACAAGAGCAACTTTACGCATTGGCAAAGCAAAATTGTTTTGGCAAAATGTAAGTGCAGCCGCCATTGCGGTTGCAGATGCGCCGGGTTTTATCACCTCTTTCGGCATTGGCGAAGTGCCATGGATAAAACAAGCCACCTTCAGTGTATGGAAAAGCAAAAAAGACATGAAGGCTTACGCATATAAAATGCAACAGCACCGGCAGGTTATACAAAAAACAAGAACCGAAAACTGGTATCGCGAGGAAATGTTTGTCAGGTTTAAAATAGTATGGACAAGCGGAGATTTGAATGGTAAAAACGAATTGATGAATTATTTGGAGTTAAGATAAACTGGAAATGCGGAATCCGACTAATGAGTAACTCACATCTGACGTTTCACTTCTGAGTAAAAAACAAAACAACAAAAAAGAATTACAAAGCACATCGTTTAAAGCTCTTCTTCCGAACCGGTAGCTTCGTCTTCTTCAGATGATGTTTCTGCATTGTCTCCTTCCTGTCCGAAACCTTCCGAATCGTTCGGCAAATCGTATTTTTCTTCAATGTCAACAAACTTATTGCCCAATAAGCTTTTTGTGCCATACTGTTGCGGGCCGATGCCTTCTGTTCTTACAATGCTTGGATAAACGGTTTTGCTGCCTGCTTCTTTGCTTACATGAATCAATTCAACCAGAAACGTCCAGTTTTTTATAAAATCATATTGGTAAACAAATTTCTGATTGGTATCGCGTATTTCACTGCCCACCGTTGTTTCCGACATAAACAGAGGTTCTGCCTGATACGATTTATTGTACCGCTCCCGGCTAATCTCTCTGCCCCGCTGCCACTGATCGTTGCTCCTATAAAATGTGCTTTGGTGTTTGCTGTCAAATTCAAAGCTCTTTAAAATGAAATCCTGCAAATCGGCAAATGATTGCGTATGTTTCAATAAAACATCGCGATATACGGCATCGTCTTCTTCCAGATAAATTCTAAATTTTAATACCGCCATTCTGTAATTCTTTTATAATTCAAGATTCTGTAAGATTATGGGAGATATTTACAAATGTACGATTGTGTTAAGCAAGGAAGTAAAAGCAAAAGTTTAAAAATGGAGTACGCTTTCTTAAGTTGAAAGTAAAAACTCGTCTTCTGCTTTTTTTTGAATTTTTGATCAACAGCCATAATTACAATTTATACTTACCTGCAATACCAACTCCGTATCCGGCATTGTTTAATGTACGAATGAATTCAAGCCGGATTTCCGGCTCTAAAATCAATCGCTTTCTTAAAGTAAAGGCTTTGCTCACCTTGCCAAGAAAACCTGCTGTTACTTTTGGGCTAATACTAAAATCCTTTATGTAAACTGTTGATCCCCTGTTTTTTTGTTTCCATCCAACATAAAAATCCAGAGTTGGTCCTGCTGAAAAATTTATTGAGTTGGAATAATATTTATATAACACCGGAATACTAAGATGTCTTTGTGAGACTACTAATGAATAAATGAAGAAGCCAGATGCGTCCATATAAGTAATAACTCCGCTCGATTTCCACGTCCGATAAAAAAGTCCGGTTTCTAATCCACTATGTCTTGTCAATTGTTTCTCGAAGGTCAAACCAATAGCAGGTATAAAACCGCCTGAGTAAATTTCACCGTTGATATTTAATCCTGCCAACATTTGTTTTTGAGAAAAGGCATGGCTGAAAAGTCCTGAAGCAAACAGTAAAATAAAATAAACACGTTTGAAAATCTTCATATTCAGAATGTCTGTGTTTTCCAAATTATGCACAACAATTTCAATATGCGTTATATTATAACAGTATATTAAGCAGACACAAACTTTTCATTTCTCAATTCCGGTTTTTGACGTTATGCATCACACTATAGTGCTTCTGCATGCTTAGCCGGCTTCAGTTTTTCATCTTTAAAAGCGATGCGTGGTTTTAATCCCAGCAATTGAAACATCAGATTGTCTTCATCAAAAGACGGGTTTGGCGTAGTTAACAATTTATCTCCCGCAAAAATAGAATTGGCGCCTGCCATAAAACACAATGCCTGCTCGGCTACGCTCATTTCGGTACGGCCGGCGCTTAACCGAACCATTGTCTCAGGCATCAATATTCTTGCCGTTGCTATCATACGAACCATATCCCAGATGTCAACTTTCGGATTGTTTTCCAACGGCGTTCCTTTTACTCTAACCAATGCGTTGATGGGAACACTATCCGGATGCGCTTCCAACGTGCAAAGCGTGTGCAGCATTTTAATACGGTCATCATGCGTTTCGCCCAGGCCGATTATGCCGCCGCAGCAAACCGTAACGCCGGCTTTGCGAACATTGTTTAATGTTTGGAGCCTGTCGTCATAAGTGCGGGTGGTAATAATTTCGCTGTAATAATCGGATGACGTATCAAGGTTGTGATTGTATGCGTGTAATCCTGCACCGGCAAGCCTTTCAGCCTGATGCGCGCTAAGCATACCAAGCGTACAGCATACTTCCATACCCAATTCGTTTACGCCCCGTACCATTTCCAAAACGCGGTCAAAGTCGCGGTTATCGCGCACTTCGCGCCAGGCTGCGCCCATGCAAAAACGTGTGCTGCCGGCTTCTTTGGCTTTGCGTGCATAACCCAGCACTTCTTCTTTTTGCATCAGAGCATGAACTTTTACTCCGGTATGATAGCGCGCCGCCTGCGGGCAATAAGCGCAATCTTCGGCACAGCCGCCGGTTTTAATACTAAGTAAGGTGCACACCTGCACTTCGGCTGTATCGTTATGGTTATGATGCGTTTTGGATGCTTTATAAATGAGCTCAAGCAACGGCAATTCATAAACGGCATAAATTTCTTCTAATGTCCAATCGTTTCTGACAGCAGTATTCATAATTATTATTTGCAACGGCAAATATAATAAGTACGGAATACTATGTGAAACGGAATAAAGCTTTGTTTTTTATCCGGCGGCAGCACTGTATTAACCTTAAATGATTAAATTATACACATTGAAAAATTGAAACGGTTGAACCGGTAGAGGATAATGAACAAACGGGTGATGTACAAAGGCAATCAAAACATCAGCAAACGGTAGTATTGATAAAAAAATTTATCGCCTGAATAATTTCTTCCGGTGCTTCAAGCTGCGGCAGATGCCCTTTCGCCCTGATTCTGACGAGCTGACTATCGGGTATGGTTCTATACATAAAATAACCGGCTTCATTGGTAGAAATTTTATCGCCGCTTACCTGCAAAATCATGGCAGGAACGCTGAAATCAGTCAGGTAAGCGCAGCAATCGGTAGTGCATAACAGATTAAAAACAGATTGCGCTTCGTTTATTTCCATGTTAGAAAAAGCCGTTGCTAATATGTCGGTTAGCTGAACGGTATTTTGATAACTCAATTTCAAATTGTTTTGCTCCGGCTTATGAGTAAGCGCAGCAAATAATTCGTCAAGTGTATGCGGCTGAAACCCGCAGAAATACTGCATCTGAGGATTATAAACTAAAGAAGGCGCAGCGCATGTCAATATAATTTTATCAAATAAATGCGGCGCCCGGCTTGCTGCAATAAATGCCAGCAACCCATTTACCGAATGGGCTAAATAAATGATATTGTTGATATGATTGACCTGCAGATAGTTAATGAGATCGTCGGCATACCCGCTCAGCGACTGGTGGCGCAGTTTTCTTTTTTCGTTTTTACCGGTAAATCCGGAATCGGCATAAGATAAAATGCGATAATCTTTTTCAAAATGCGCGACGACGTGTTGAAAAGAGTCGGGAAATAAATTAAAAATATCAGTGAATAACAGGTTGCTGTCTGAATAAAGGTTACCTGATATTTTTATATCAGAGTGCATGAGAACGGATTCCATAAAAGTACTGTGTTGATTGTTTTTTAAAAAAAATGAAGGTTTGTCTGCTAAGCAATGCCGGGTACATTCAAAGGCTAAAGCTAACCATTTTGAGCTATCTTCTAATACAATTGTTAGAACAACATCATAATTCATAAAAACTGTTGCATACATATCAACCTCTTTGCCATTTTTTTTATATTCTATGATCATGGCTTAATTATTCATCATCAAACATGGGTTCAATCTTTCTGATATATGGTTTCCTGTATCTTCGTTTATTATCTCATTCTTATTTACTCAACATCATTATTTTACTGCTCCGATGCAAAAAGCTTTTCTTATATCTAAAAAAATATACTTATACATTTATGTTCAGCCAAAATATAAAAGTCTATAATCGCGAGCAGGTTTTTACATATACAAATCTCAGAAAGTATGAAACAAAGATTGGTGAAGTGATTCAGACCATTTCAGATGCGAATGATGTTGAGCAATCGTTGCAACAAAGTGATGCAAATTTTGTATTGGTCGGCGTGCCCGAGGAAATTGGTATCAAAGCCAATCAGGCAGGCGGTGCTAATGGCAGCGCGTGGCATTCTTTTCTAACGTCTTTTTTGAATATACAGAGCAACGACTTTTTTGAAGGTAGCAACATGCTTTTGCTGGGTCACTTAAACTTTGCCGGCATTGCAGAAGTAATAGAAAGCAATGCAGGCAGCAAAGAAGAACGGTTGGAAGCGTACCGGCATAGCGTAACCGCCGTTGACGACGCGTTGGAAAGCATAGTGAAGATGATTGCTTCGCACCGTAAAATTCCTGTTGTTATAAGCGGCGGACACAACAATGCGTATGGCTGTATTAAAGGCGCATCGAAAGGATGGCATAAAGCGGGCGAATTGCCCATTGCACAAATAAACGTAATGAATTTAGATGCTCATGCGGGATATAAACCTATGGAAGGAAGACATAGCGGCAATGCGCTTCGGTATGCCGATGAAGATGGCTATCTGCAAAAATATTGCGTAATCGGGCTGCACGAAAACGAATTGCCGCAAAATGCCTGGCTCGACATTGCCAACAATCCGTTCTTTGATTTTGTAACGTATGAAGACATTTTTATTCATGGCAAACAAAGCTTTGCAGAAGCCGTTCATCATGCCATCAGCTTTACCGGCGATACATTGTGCGGTGTAGAAATTGATCTTGAAAATGTATTGCAAACGGGTATTTCACCGGCAGGCATTTCGTTGTTACATGCCCGTCAGTTTGCACACCTGGCAGCCACTTACTCTCAACCGGCTTATCTGCACATTGCCGAGCCGTTCAACAGAACCATGGAAAATTATAAGATAAAAGAAGCCGGCAAAATAATCAACTTTTTGGTGAGTGATTTTATTAAGGCAATGGGTTGATAAGTGCGGTTGGAAAAGTAATAAGCCGCAATAGCCGCCGCCATCCGATGACAGGCAAATCATGTGAAGATGTGTTTATATCATCTTATTTTCTTTGTTTTTTCTTATCATTTCTGCGTAAGACAAATTGTATTGCATGGCTTCTACTGCCTGCGCAATGCGTTTGGCTTTGGTAACATATGTTTTGGCGCTTTCAATCCATTTGCTGAAATATTTTTGATGCGAGCCGGGTAGCCTGCTAAAGTTGAAAGCCGCAACCGGACTATCTTTCAGGCATTCCATAAAATCATGATTGATGGCATACGCAATTTCATCGGCTGCTAACAGCACCCGAAGTATGGCGCCTTCATTTTTGCGCAGCTTTTTTCTCAATTCTGCTTTCAATGGCATAATAAAACTACCGCCGCCCATCGGCAGCAGGCTAAAATTTTTGATAACAACATCATCTAATTTTCCCTTTACCAAAAAAGAAATTTTTGTATCCGGCTTTAACGCTTCTGCCATGTCTGGCGGAATTTCAATATAGCGCCAGCCGGTTTTTTCGCCTTTGTCTTCAAACTTTTGTATGACTGCCGTAAAGCGAATCATGATAAATTTTTTACGATGAAATTATTTAAAAATGCCGATGGCGAGCAAAACCCATCCGGCAATTAAAAACAAGCCGCCTAACGGCGTAATAGGACCTGCCCACGAAAAGGAAGAAGAACCAATTGCTTTGGCATACGTGAGCACATATAAAGAGCCGGAAAAAAAGAAAATACCGGCAATAAAACAAATGCCTGCCCAGCTAACATAACCATTGCTAAACCGATTGTATAAAACGCCTGCCAGTGCCAATGCAAACACGTGGTAAAACTGGTAGCGAACGCCTGTTTCAAAAATTTGCAGCGCATCTTCTGAAACCATTTTTTTTAAAGCGTGAGCGCCAAACGCACCCATGATAACCGACAATGCGCCAAGCAGGGAAGCCGTTAATAAAAAGCCTTTATGCATGTTGAAAAATTTGGGTAAATGTGTCTGAAGAAATATTGGTTTCGCAGATATGATGTTTCGCCTGCGAATAAAACGGTTTGCGTTCTTCCAGCTTATTGACGACGAAATCTTTCAATTCTCCATCATCAAGATGAGAAATTAATGGTCGTTTGTGTTTGCCGCGTTTCAATCGGGTAACCAATTCATCTATATCAGGCTGCAGCCAGATGGTAATGCCGTTTTCATTCATCCATTTCATATTATCATGATAGCACGGCGTGCCGCCGCCACAGGCAATGATAAGATTATGAATAGAAGAAAACTGTCGTAATGTATCTCTTTCTTTCGCCCTGAAAAACGCTTCGCCTTCGGTGGTAAATATTTCTTTGATGGTCATCTCCGTTGCTTTTTCTATTTGCTGGTCAAGGTCTATCCAGTCGCAACGCAACAAAGTTGCCAGCCGCTGCGCCCAATATGTTTTACCCGACCCCATTAAACCGATAAGAAAAACGAGAGAACGTCCGCCCCTATCCCCGGAAGGGGCGTTACCCCTATCCCCTAAAGGGGAATTTGAAACAACATTTACATATTTGTCATTTTCCACGTAATCAAAATCTTTTAATGTGGTCGTCTTTTAAAACTCTCCGCCGCGGCAGAGATGGGGAATCTTACTTAAACGCATTTATCCCGGTAATATCCATGCCGGTTACAAGCAAATGAATATCGTGTGTGCCTTCGTACGTAATTACGCTTTCAAGATTCATCATGTGGCGCATGATGCTATATTCGCCGGTAATGCCCATGCCGCCTAATATCTGCCGCGCGTCTCTTGCAATGTTTACGGCAATTTCACAACTGTTTCGCTTTGCCATACTTACCTGTTGCGGCGTAGCCTTATTTTTATTCATCAACGTTCCTAAACGCCAGACAAGCAGTTGCGCCTTGGTAATTTCGGTAATCATTTCTGCCAGCTTTTTTTGCTGCAACTGAAAACCACCGATGGGCCGTTCAAATTGAACTCTTTCTTTACTGTATTGCAGTGCCGTATCGTAACAATCCATCGCCGCGCCCAATGCGCCCCACGCAATGCCGTAACGCGCTTTGGTTAAGCAACCCAGCGGACCTTTTAAGCCTTTGACATTAGGTAAAATATTTTCTTTCGGAACGGTAACATGATTAAAAACAAGCTCGCCGGTAGCACTGGCGCGAAGGCTCCATTTGTTGTGCGTAGCCGGTGTGGTAAAACCTTCCATGCCACGCTCCAGAATCAATCCGCGAACATAATTTTCTTCATCTTTCGCCCACACAACAGTCACATCAGCAAACGGCGCATTGCTGATCCACATTTTAGCACCGTTTAAAATCACATGATCGCCGGCATCGGCAAAATGGCTCAACATACCGCCGGGGTCGCTGCCGTGGTTCGGTTCTGTTAACCCAAAACAGCCCAGCCATTCGCCCGAAGCAAGTTTCGGCAAATATTTATTGCGTTGCTCTTCGCTGCCATACGCATAAATCGGAAACATCACCAGGCTGCCTTGCACACTTGCGGTAGAACGAATGCTACTATCGCCGCGCTCCAACTCCTGCATCATTAAACCATAAGAAATATAATCTAAACCTCCGCCACCGTACTGTTGCGGAATGGTGGGCCCGAAGCAACCCAAATCGCCCAGTTCTTTTACGATCTGCTTTGGAAACTCGGCGCGTTGCGCATAGTCTTCAATAATGGGAGAGATGCTGCGCTTTACATAATTTCTTATGGTGTCGCGAATCAGTTTTTGTTCATCGGTAAGCAAGTCGTCAGTCAAATAATAATCGGGCGACTGAAAGTTATCTTCTCTGTTAGCCATCGGTAGATTTATGATTTGTGATTTTTTTTGAACCGCAGAGGCAAAGAGACCACAGCATTACAGAGTGGATTTTTAAAAACCATTTTTACGCTTTTCTATATTCTTTATGCCTCTGTCGCTTACAGCTTTTTATAAAAAAATTTCTTTGTAAATCCTTGGTGTTCTCTGTGTCTCTGTGGTTCAAAGCGCTTCGTTTTTTTCGGTTAATATTTCGTGTCCCAATTTGTCGCGCTTTGTTTGCAGATACTTGTGATTGTGCCGGTTTGGCGGCACTTCTATAGGAACGATGTCAACAATTTCCAAACCATAGCCTTTCAGTCCGGCGCGCTTGCGCGGATTGTTGCTCATCAGCTTTAGTTTGGTAACGCCAAGATGCCGGAGTATTTGCGCCCCAATGCCATAATCGCGCTCGTCCATGCCAAAGCCGAGTTTAATATTCGCTTCTACGGTATCCATGCCTTCTTCCTGCAATTTGTAAGCCTTTAGTTTATTCAACAAACCAATGCCTCTGCCTTCCTGATTCATATACAAAACAATGCCTTTACCTTCATCTTCCACCATTTGCATGGCTTTGTGAAGCTGCTCGCCGCAATCGCAGCGCATACTGCCCAGAATATCGCCGGTAAAGCAGCTTGAATGAACGCGGGTTAATACAGGCTCGCCTTTTTGCCATTCACCTTTCATCAAAGCCAGATGCTCGGCGCCGGTTTTCTTTTCTCTGAAAGCCGCCAGCTTAAACATGCCCCATCTGGTTGGCATATCAACGCGAACAACTTCTTCAATCAGCGAATCGTATTGTAAACGGTAAGCGATCAGGTCTTTAATCGAAATGATTTTTAAATTAAATTTATCTGCAATCTTTCTCAGTTCGGGCAGGCGCGCCATCGAGCCGTCTTCGTTCATAATTTCTACCAAAACGCCAACGGGTTCAAAACCAGCCAGCTTAGCCAGGTCGGTAGTGGCCTCGGTATGACCAGTGCGACGCAAAACACCGCTGCTTTTGGCGCGCAGTGGAAAAATATGCCCGGGGCGGCCCAGATCGAAGGGTCTTGTATTTGGGTTAATCAACGCCTGCACCGTAGCCGCCCTGTCATGTGCGCTGATGCCCGTTGTGCAACCGTTTCCCAATAAATCTATGCTTACGGTAAAAGGCGTTCCGTGCAGCGCGGTGTTGTTGTTTACCATCAGGGGCAGTTCAAGTTCATCGGCACGTTCTTCGGTGAGTGGCGCGCAGATTAAACCGCGCCCTTCCCGACTCATAAAATTGATGATTTCGGGAGTTACGTTTCGGGCAGCCGTAATAAAATCGCCTTCGTTTTCGCGGTCTTCATCATCTACCACAATTACCAGCTTGCCTTTTTTTATGTCTTCTATCGCACTTTCTATACTGTTCAGCATACTTAAAAAAATAAAACACAAAGGTAATAGGGAATTGCTGCTTAGCATCGTGCGCCGGACTTGCCGGGTGAAAAAGATATTACATTTCTGACATTCGTGTTTCTCATTGCAAATCAGACCAGCATTCAATTACAAACAGTTGATAATATTTTCTTAACACAAAATGAAAGGCGGTTAACAATAATTTATTTCCTTTGCGGCCTGAAAAACATTTCGAAACTGCCTGTTTTTAAACTTCATTTCATGATAATCAGGAAAATTCTACACATTTTTGTTTTTTTCATTTCTTTTTTCGCTGTCTCCAATCTCTATTCGCAGGAAACAACCTCTGAAATTCAGGGTATTGTAACCGATGCAAACGGCAAAGGTCTGGCAGGTGCAACCATTACGGCAATACATCAGCCAACCGCTTCGCAATATGCCACCACATCGCGCAGCGATGGTCATTATAACCTTGCCAATCTGCGTGTTGGCGGACCGTATAGCATAACCATCAGCTACGTAGGTTATGAGGATAAAAAGTTTGACAATGTGAATTTATCATTGGGTCAGGCTTTTGTGGCAGATGCGGCGTTGTCATCGGCTCAGGAAACGCTTGCTGATGTGGTGGTGGCAACAACGCGGCAAAGCAAAGTCATCAACAATAACAGAACGGGCTCTCAGGAAATCATTGGCCGCAGCCAGATTGAACGATTGCCTACCATCAATCGCTCTCTGCAGGATTTTACCAAGCTGACGCCAACGGCGAACGGATTGAATTTTGGCGGCAGAAACAATTTATACAACAATGTTACGGTTGACGGAGCCAATTTTAATAACGCGTTCGGATTATCGTCTGTGTTGGGCGGACAAACCAATTCGCAGCCGATTAGTCTGGACGCCATTGAGCAAATTCAGGTAAACATTTCTCCGTACGATGTAAGACAGGGAAATTTTTCGGGAACGGGGATTAACACGGTTACCAGAAGCGGAACCAATCAATTTAAGGGAACGGTTTACACCTATTTAAAAGGCCCCGGAACGCAGGGTTATAAAGTTGGCGATACCAAACTAACCAAACAGGATTTCACTTACAATCTGCGCGGCTTTGCCATTGGTGGACCAATCGTCAAAAACAAATTATTCTTTTTTATCAACGGCGAATCTGAACGAGTAACCACACCGGCTACCAGCTACAAAGCTTCCAACGCTTCTACGCCAACCGGCGGTGCCAATGTATCGAATGCCAATTCGGATACGCTGGATATGCTGAAAACTTTTTTGATTGACAAATACAATTACAACCCCGGCGATTATCAGAATTATTCGTATGACACGTACAGCGATAAAATAACGGCGAAATTAGATTGGAACATCAGCAAGCAAAATACGCTGACGCTGAAATACAACTACCTGAAATCGTACCGTGATATTTCTGCCAGCAACAGCGGTGCGCCGGGCAGTGGCAGACAGCCTGGCACATTTAGCCTGCCGTTTAGCGGCAGCGGTTACCGCATCAACAACAATTTTAATATTTTTATTGCTGAATTAAATTCGCGTTTCGGCAATCGTTCTTCCAACAAATTGCAGGTAGGTTATACCGCACTGCGCGATTTCAGAGCCAGCTTATCGGGCGCTAATTTTCCTCTGGTTGATATTCTTGACGGACAGGGAAATTCTTATACCGCTTTCGGGTACGAACCATTTACTTTTAATAATCTTCTGAATACCGATATTTATCAGTTGTCAGACTTCTTTACCTTATATAGAGGCGCTCATGAAATTACCATCGGCACGCAGAATTATTACAAGAAATTCAAAAACGGTTTTGCGCCCAATTACGCTGGCGCTTATCGCTTTAACACGCTAACCGATTTTTACGATGCGGCAAATAATGGCGCGGCAACGGTTTCGCAATTCCAGACAAGTTTTTCGTTATTGCCTGATGGCTCTTTTCCGTTTGCCAACATCGGAGCGTATGAGCTTGGTGTTTTTTTACAGGATAAATGGAGAATTAAAAACACATTTACGCTTACTTATGGTGCCCGCTTAGATGCGCCGATATTTAAAAATGCTTTTCTATCGAATCAATATGTACCATCTCTTACTTTTGAAGACGGCAAGCATTATAATACCGGCGAAAAGCCGTCAACTAATATCCTGATTTCTCCTCGTGTAGGCTTTAACTGGAATGTAAACGGAAATCAGAAAACACAGGTTCGTGGCGGTATTGGTTTGTTCTCCGGTCCTCCACCGTTTGTATGGATCAGCAATCAGGCAAGTAACAACGGGGTTCAATTGGGTTCTGTTTTTTCGCAGGGAAGTGCTGAGAATCCTTATGTGCCTTATTTATTTAATCCCGATGTCAACGGAAATAAGCCGACTACCGTAGCTAACAATGCTTCCTATAATCTGGTTTTTACGGATAAAGACTTTAAGTATCCGCAAGTAATGAAAACAAGTCTTGCCGTAGACCAAAAACTGCCCGGTAACGTGATTGTAACGCTTGAAGCCAGCTACAATAAAGATGTGCATTCGGTATATTTTAAAAATGTAAATCTGCCTTTGAATGGTATTACATTTGCTGGAAGCGATCCGCGTGTTAGGTATGACAGTTCCAGAATTTACAATAATATACCCGATCCTTCAAATCCAAAATTAAGTATCAATACGCCAACAAACCCAAATATCAGCAGTGCTATTCTGATGACCAATTCCAACAAGGGATCTTCTTATTATGTAACGTTGCAGGTACAAAAAACACTGCGCAATTTATATTTTAATGCGGCTTATACATACAGTCGTTCAAAAAGTTTGAACGATGGCGGTTCTATTGCCGCCAGCACCTGGAGAGACCGATACGTAACCGGCAACCCGAATGCGGAAGAATTAAGCTTTTCCAATTACTGGTTGCCGCATCGTTTTGTAGCCTCTGCTTCGTATCGTAAAGAATATGCGAAGCATTTTGCCACATCGGTTGGCTTGTTCTTTGAAGCCGCACCAGGTGGCGTTGGTTCTTACACATATAACGGCGATGTAAACAATGATGGAACCGGTGGTAACAATGATTTGATTTACATACCAAAAGATCAAAACGATATTGTATTGGATTATGTAAACTCTGGCACAGGAAAAAACGTTGATTCTTCGCGTACACCCGCTCAAATGGGGCAACAGTTAGAGGCTTTCATCAATCAGGATAAATATCTGAAAAACCACCGCGGCGAAGTTGCCAAGCGCAATGCCGTTGTTCTTCCCTGGTACAACCGAATTGACCTTAATGTAACGCAGGATTTTTATATCGTGAACAAAAAAGCGAACAACAGGCATACGCTGCGCTTGTCGGTTGACCTTGTAAATGCGGGCAATCTGATTAATAAAAACTGGGGCACGTATAAAGTTTTTTCTACCGGCGGCACGTTCAGTTCTTCTTTCTTAAAATATGAAGGATTAACGCCGGATAATCGTCCTAAGTTTTCTTTTCCTTACCTGAGCACCAGCAGCAAAACACCGCTCACAAGCTCTTATAAAGATGATACCGGCATTCTTTCCCGCTGGCAGATGCAGTTTGGTATTCGATATTTGTTTAATTAAAAAAAGTATTCAAAAAATTATAAAGCCGTTCAATTTTCTTGAACGGCTTTTTCTTTTGCAGCCATCCGAAACCATATTCCGGCAACCTTTTCATTTCTCTATATTTGTAACCTTTAAAATGGATTATCAATGCTGAAAGTGGGTGTGTTTGGTACAGGTCATCTTGGAAAATTTCATCTTAACAACTGGAAAGAAATCAATGATGTAACAATTGCGGGCTTTTATGATCCCGACGATGCAACGGCAGATGCCGTAGAGCAGCAGTACGGAATACTAAGATATCCGACACCGGAAGCGCTAATGAATGAAATAGACGCCGCCGATGTTGTAGCGCCTACCAATCATCACTTTGATCTTTGTGAAATGGCAATACGCCGCGGCAAACATGTGTTTGTAGAGAAACCACTGGCAAATACCATCGCCGAAGGCAAAGAGATTGTAAAGATGGCGCGCGAAGCGAATGTAAAAGTTCAGGTGGGTCATGTAGAACGTTTTAACCCGGCTTTCGTATCTATAAAAGACATGAAGCTGAAGCCATTGTTTATTGAAGTGCACCGGCTGGCGCAATTTAATGTGCGCGGTACGGAGGTTAGCGTAATTTTAGACCTCATGATTCATGACATTGATATAATTTTAAGCATCGTAAAAAGCGATGTAAAAAACATTTCGGCAAGCGGCGTGGCGGTGCTTTCCGATACGCCCGATATTGCCAATGTGCGCATCGAATTTTATAATGGCTGCGTAGCCAATCTTACCAGCAGCCGCATCAGCATGAAAAAAATGCGCAAGATGCGTTTGTTTCAAAAGGACGCCTACATCGGCATTGATTTTTTAGACAAAAAAACCGAAGTGATACGGCTTAAGGAAGAAGATGATACCACTTCGTTTTCGTTCGATATCAATACGCCGCATGGCGTAAAAACAATTTCGGTAGCAAGCCCTGCCATCCCTGCCACCAATGCCATTAAAGACGAGCTTACTTCATTTGTGAATGCAGTTGTAAACAACAAACCGGTAGTTGTAAGCGAAATAGATGGCTTTGCCGCCATGGAAGTGGCGCATGGTATTTTAGACAAAATAAGCAATACAAAAATTAACGCCTAAGCATAACAAAACAAATGCGCTTTAACAGACATGCAATTTCTATAACCTGGTATGTTGTGATGGATGGCATTGCATCGTGTGTTGTATGGATCTGCATTAATTTATATCGTCAGCAATTGATTCATCAGACGTTTTCGTTTCAGGAACTGCTTACCTATAACAATCATTTCTTTATCAAATCGTTTTTATCATTTCCTGTATTCTGGGTTTTATTTTTTACCATTACCGGCTCTTACAAATATTCGTTATACACAAAATCGAGGCTTGCCGAGTTATCTAAAACCATAGTCGAATGCTTAATCGGGTGCTCGGTTATATTTTTTATCATCTTTCTCAACGATTATGCGGCTGATATTTTTTACTATTACAAAGTGTTTTTTGTATATCTGCTGTTTCAAATCTTTGCGGTTTTTGCCGGACGCCTGCTGTTGCTTACCATTGTAAAAAAACAGCTTGCAAACGGATGGTTTACCATCAAAACGTTGTTTGTTGGCAACGGTCATAAAGCAACAGACATTTATAAAACGCTGAAAGCGAAAAATCAAATTTCTAATATTTCTCCTTTGGGTTTTGTGTGCGCCGATGGATTTAGCGGAAATGGGTTAAGCCATTATATTCCCAAACTCGGGTCGTTTAGCGAAGTAGAAACCATTATAGATGCGCAGCAGATAGAACAGGTGATTGTAGCGTTAGACAATGCTGAATTAAAATCGCAGCAAAATTTGCTGGCGCGGCTGAGCGAAAAAGACATCGCCATTAAAATAGTGCCCGACAACTTTGACATTCTTGCCGGATCTGTAAAAACAAAAAATGTAATGGGCGCCACGCTCATAGACATTAGTACCAGCCTGATGCCTGCCTGGCAGGAAAACGTGAAGCGCGCCATTGATGTTTGTTGCAGTATCATTGCCTTTATTGTGTTAAGCCCGGTTTTACTGTATGTTTTTATCCGCACAAAACGGTCTTCGCCCGGCGATGTTTTTTATATGCAGGAACGCATCGGGTATAAGGGGAAACCGTTTGTCATTTATAAATTTCGCTCGATGTACATGAACGCTGAAGAAACCGGTATGCCGCAACTGTCTTCTGATACCGATTCGCGCATTACCGATTGGGGAAAAACGATGCGCAAATGGCGACTTGATGAACTGCCGCAATTGTGGAATATCATAACCGGCGAAATGAGTTTGATAGGACCAAGACCCGAACGCAGGTATTATATTGATCAGATTATGCAGCACAATCCGTATTATAAATATCTGCTGAAAGTGAAGCCTGGCCTTACTTCGTGGGGAATGATACAATTTGGTTACGCTTCATCGGTAAAAGATATGCTGGCACGCATGCAATATGATTTATTGTACATCAAAAACATTTCTTTATTGCTTGATTTTCGTATCATGCTTTATACCATTCGCATCATTATGCTGGGAAAAGGAAAATGATATTGGCATGTAAAAACAAAACGCAGAAATACCCGGGAACAGTAAAATCAGTTTACAGTTTTATTAAACATAAAACCATCAAAACGATACCATTATAACGTGCAATATTTTTTGAAAATCTGTCTATTTATTTTAATATTAACCTGCAGCAAAAGCTTTGTTTTTGCGCAAAATAATTACTGGCAGCAACAGGTAAATTATACCATTCATGTTACGCTGAACGATAACGATAATACATTGGATGCCGATGAAAAAATTACTTACATTAATCATTCGCCGGACACGCTGTCTTTTATCTGGTTTCATTTGTGGATGAACGCGTATAAAAACGATAAAACAGCTTTTAGTGAGCAACTGCTTCGCAACAACAATACAAGCTTTTATTTTTCTGATGAAAGCCAGCGCGGTTATATCAACCAACTTCGTTTTACGGTGAATGATACGGTTGCTTTGCTGCTGCAGGACAGCAATTATATTGATATTGCAAAGCTGGTATTGCCAAAACCATTGCTGCCAAATGATTCTGTCATCATTAGTACACCTTTTCATGTAAAGCTGCCTTACAATGTTTCGCGTAGCGGTTATGAAGGTCAGAACTACCAGATTACACAATGGTATCCGAAGCCTGCGGTATATGATAAAAAAGGATGGCACCAGATGCCGTATGTAGATCAGGGAGAATTTTACAGCGAGTTCGGAAATTTTGATGTTTCCATTTCATTGCCACAGAATTACATAACCATCGCTTCGGGTGATTTGCAGAATGAAGATGAACTGAATTTGTTGAAAAAAACAGGCAGCCAGCCGGTAGAAAAACAGCAAAATTTCATAGCATGGACAGCTAACCAAACAGACCGGATATCCCCAGTAAAAAAACGATTTACAACATTAACGTCTGCTTCATCTTCAACTTTAAAAACATTGAGATACACGCTTCGCAACGCGCACGATTTTGCCTGGTTTGCCAGCAAATCTTTTCTGGTTCAATACGATACCATACAACTTTCAACACATACCGTTGATGCATTCAGTTACTATAATCCGCAGTACAAAAGCAACTGGCAAAACAGTATGCGTTATGTAAAAAGTGCGGTGCATTTTTATTCGGATCAACTCGGCGAATATCCCTATAATGAAGTTAGCGCGGTGCTTGGCGATGCGTACAAAGAAAGCGGCGGTATGGAATACCCGACCGTTACGTTAATAGAAATGAGCGATAGCGCCAAAGAGCTTGATGCAACCATCGCGCACGAAGTTGGCCACAACTGGCTGTATGGCATTCTGGCAAACAATGAAAGAGATGATGCTTGGATGGATGAAGGCATCAATTCTTATTATGAAAACAGGTACATCAGCGGGCGCTATGAAATAAAAAAAACAGCCGGATTTCCGGTTGATAAATTTCCTGTAAACGTTGATACGCTTTTGATGGAAACGCTGATAAAGCTGCGTAAAGATCAGCCGATACAAATGACGTCGGACAGTTTTACCGCCGCTAACTATAACCTGATTGTGTATGCCAAAACCGCCATGTGGCTAAAGCAGATAGAGCAGCAATTGGGAACGTCTTTGTTTGATAGTTGTATGCGCAATTATTACCGGCAATGGAAATTTAAACATCCGCAGCCATTGGATTTCCGGCAAAGCCTCGAAAGTACGAGCCATCAATCTTTGGACAATCAATTTGCAAAGCTTACGACAACAGGTTCTTTGTTTCCTTCCCCAAAAAGAACCATTAAACCAACGCTTTTTTTTAATGAAACTGATACACGCAAATACAACTATTTGTCCTTTTCGCCTGCCATTGGTTACAACGATTATGACAAATTTATGATCGGTGGATTGATTCACAATTATCAGCTTCCGCTCAACCGGTTTAATTTTCTTATCGCGCCGTTGTACGCTACCGGCAGCAATACGTTGAATGGTGCTTCCAGACTGAGTGTCAGCACGTTTGCTAAACGCAGCTGGCTTGAGTTTTCACTCAGCGGAATTACGAATCATATCAATTCGTTTACCCAGTACGACAATAGCAACTTGTATTTTAGAATGGTGCGTATTGTGCCTTCGGTAAAATATAGATTGTACAACAAAGACCTGCGCTCAACACAACGATGGACATTTAAAGCAAAAACATTTTTGATTGGGGAAGAAAGTTTTGGCGATTTTAAAACTGTTGTAGTTTCACCGGACACGTTTTTTGTTGCCGGAAAGAAAAAAAGCAACCGGTATGTAAATGAAGTAAGCGCTTCCATAAGCGATAACCGGAAACTGTATCCTTATGATGCCGGTCTTGTTTTAGACCAGGGGAAAACATTTTTACGCGCCGGCTTTACCGGCAACTATTATTTTAATTATGCCAAAAAAAATGAAGGCATTCAGGCACGTTTTTTTGCGGGCAAATTTTTTTATCTGCAGCAAAAAACATTGCTGTCTAAAAGCGATAACGACCGCTATCTGCTAACGTTATCCGGACCAAAAGGCAATGAGGATTTTACTTACAGTGATTACT
Organism: Ilyomonas sp.; assembly: GCA_965219515.1. Classification (GTDB taxonomy): domain Bacteria; phylum Bacteroidota; class Bacteroidia; order Chitinophagales; family Chitinophagaceae; genus Ilyomonas. Next base: position 1,403,305 of record OZ244776.1, on the reverse strand, counting down.
TCATCGGGCGCAACGAATTTGATGGCGGACTAAGTCAGCAAATCATGCAGCGCGATGGTTTTCTAAAGCTCAGTACGCCCTTTTTAGGCCAACCGGTTGGCAAGACAGACAACTGGCTGCTGGCAGTAAATCTCAGCGGCGATATTCCTGACGAAATCAATCCATTGAACGTATTGCCGTTTAAATTACCCATACAATTATTTGTTGATGTGGGAACGTACAGCGATGCATGGAAAGACGAGAACGGCAACAGCCGGTTTTTGTATGATGCGGGCATAAAAATTTCTATATTGAAATCGGCTTTCAGCGTGTATCTGCCCATCATTTACAGCAAAGTGTATCGCGATTATTATAAATCATTTTATCCCGATAAACGCTTTTCCCATACCATTGCTTTCGGCTTTGATCTCAGTCAGTTGCAACCAAATAAACTCATCCGCAACCTGCCTTTATAATGAGTGTATCCTCACCATATTCGATTGCCATTCTTTCATCAGAAAAAATTGATAAAGAGAAATGGAACGCAGTGATAAACGGTTCGGAAAATGGAATTATTTACGCGCAATATGAGTATTTGCAATGCATGACCGAAAACTGGATGGCGGTTGTGGTTAACGATTACGAAGCCGTGATGCCGCTGCCATATAGAAAAAAAGCAGGCATTTTATACAGCTATGATGTTCCGTTCATTCAACAGCTTGGCTTATTTGGAAATTGCGATAACGAGATTCTTTATAACGTTATTTCAACCGTAAAAAAACGCATTCGTTACGGCGATTTATTTTTCAATTTTCAGAATGAGGCAACTGCTTTTTTAAACGCCGTAACAACAGCGGCAAACTATATTTTGCCTTTGCATTCTTCTTACACTCAGCTTTATTGTGGTTACAATCATCAGTTAAAAAAAAAGCTGAAACAGGCGAACCGAAATGGTCTTTCTTTTTCCATGAATGATAACACTGCGGAAGCCATTGATTTATTTGAAGCCATTTACGCAAAACGATTGCCGCAGATCAAACCTGCCGGTTTTGAAAGACTTAAAGCGGCGGCTGAATATTATAAAAATTTGCAGCAATGTTTTGTTTGCAATTCGTACGATGATAAAAACAACCTGCTTGCAGCGGCATTATTTTTTAAAGATGAAAAGCGCATTTATAATATACTGCCTGCCACAACAACGGAAGGAAGAAAGCTGAATGCCATGCACTTTTTACTGGATTGTTTAATTCGGAAATTTGCTGAAAGCCGCTTGCTGCTTGACTTTGAAGGTTCTGATATTACAGGCATCAAGACATTTTACCAGTCATTCGGCGCCATCAGTCAGCCATATTTTCATCATCATTACAACGAACTTTTTTTCCCCTTACGATGGTTGAAAAAGTAATCGTTCTGCCAATATCTTTTCTGCTACTATCAAATCAACCGGTCGTGTAATTTTAATATTTTCATATTCTCCTTCAATTAAAAACACTTCTTTTCCAAACGCTTCCATTACTGTTGCTTCGTCGGTAAACGTCTCGTTGTAAGGCTGCGAAAAAGCCGCTTTCAAATGATGACTGATAAAGGTTTGCGGGGTTTGCACAAGTCTGATGTGTTCGCGTTCAATCACGTAATGCGAATCTTGTTTGCTGATGCGCAGACTATCCGTAGCAGGTACAACCGGAATGGCACTTTCTTTTACAATGGTTTGTTCGTAACATCGTTGAATTAATTGTATGGAAAGAAGACATCGCACACCATCATGTACAAAAACAACGGCATCATCCGGCACATTTTTCAATCCGTTTTTTACCGATTGAAACCGCGTTTCGCCACCAGCTATGATAATTGTGTTTTGTAATGCCAGGCTTTGCAGTAAATCATTCTGCAGATAAGCCTGCGGTACAACCAGTATGATGTTTATGTTCTGATACGCTTTTTGAAAAGTTTGAATGCTATACCATAATAGCGGTTTGCCATGCAACATCAAAAATTGCTTGGGTATTTCATTTCCCATTCGCAATCCTGAACCGCCTGCAACAATCAGCGCATATTTTTTCATCATGTAAAGAAAGAAAATTTATGGCTTTGCTACGTGCTTGCCGCAGTTTAAAAAAACGCGTTGTATTTTTTTGGAATCAAATTTTCTGATGATTCTGTTCAAATTGAAATGATATGAACAAAAAACAATTGGGAAATTCAGATTTATACGTATCGCCAATCTGCTTCGGTGGCAACGTTTTCGGATGGACAATAGATGAAAAAACTTCGTTTGAACTGTTAAACGCCTTTATGGAAGCTGGCTGCAATTTTATTGATACGGCAGATGTATATAGTCGTTGGGCTGCCGGAAACAAAGGCGGCGAAAGCGAAACGATCATTGGTAACTGGCTGAAAAAAAACGGCGGCAGAGAAAAAGTAATTATCGCAACAAAAGTAGGCAGCGATATGGGAAATGGCGATGGCAAAACGCTTCGCAAAGCGTATATTCTGAAAGAAGCGGATGCATCGTTACAGCGGTTGCAAACAGATTATATTGATCTGTACCAAACACATTTTGACGATGAAACCTTACCGGTTGATGAAGCGCTGGAAGCGTATGAGCAATTAACAAAAGCGGGGAAAATCAGGTGGATCGGCGCATCGAATATGAAACCGGAAAGGTTGCTGCAATCTCTTTCGGCAAGTGAAAAAAATGGCTTTCCCGTTTATCAGACATTGCAGCCCGAATACAATTTGTATGAACGCAAGGAATTTGAAGACAAATATCAAAAGATTTGTTCCGATCACAACATCGGCGTTATCACTTATTTTTCTCTGGCAAGTGGTTTTTTAACGGGCAAATACCGCAGCGAAGCCGATTTAAATAAAAGTCAGCGCGGGGATGGCGTAAAAAAATTCATGAACCCACGCGGATTCGCCATTTTAGACGCGCTTGATGAAGTAGCAAAACGCTGCAACTCAACGCCGGCAACGGTTTCGCTGGCATGGCTCATGGATCAGCCTTCGGTTGTTGCGCCAATTGCAAGCGCAACAAGTAAGCAGCAATTAAAATCGCTTACCGATGCTACGGAATTATCTCTCGATAAAGAAGCGTTGAATTTATTGAACAAAGCAAGTGAATATATAAACCAATAATGCGCCTTGTTTAAGAACTTAATTCTTTTACAGATAGATCACCATTAACAATAATGGTAACGGGAAACAAGAGAAGCGGTTGTACATTAGCCGCTTTCTTTTTTAATGGAATGAGTACTATGAAAAAATTGTTTTTGCTTCTGTTTGTTTTTTGCGCCGCAAAGGGTTATTCTCAACCTGAAGATAACGGTACAGAGACCGATTCTCTGATGAAAATATACCGCGCCACGGCAACAAAAATCAACGATCTTGTTGATACAAAACTGGACGTAACATTCGATTACGATAAATCGTGGATGTATGGGAAAGAATGGGTTACGCTGCATCCACACTTTTACCCCACCGATTCCCTACAGCTTGATGCAAAAAGCATGGCGATAAATGAAGTGGCGATTTGGAAAGCCGGTAAAAAAACGCCGCTGAAATATAGTTACGACAGCAGCTATTTGTTTATCACATTGGACAAAGCATATAAACGCAACGAGAATTATACCATTTACATAAATTATGTATCGCGGCCTGAGATGGTAAAATCCAATGGCAGTGCGGCTATTACCGATAACAAAGGACTTTATTTCATCAATCCGAAAGGAGAAGACAAAACAAAGCCAACACAAATATGGACGCAGGGAGAAACTGAATCAAACTCAGTTTGGTTTCCCACCATAGATAAGCCGGATCAGAAAACAACGGAACAAATTACCATGACTGTTCCGGCTAAATATGTTACGCTCTCCAATGGTTTACTGATCAGTACAAAGAAAAATGCCGATGGCACAAGAACCGATGTCTGGAAAATGAATTTGCCGCATTCGCCTTATCTTTTTTTTATGGGCGTTGGCGATTTTTCCATTATCAGAGACAAATATAAAAGCAAAGAAGTGGCCTATTATGTAGAGAAAGAATATGCACCCGTTGCCCGAAAAATTTTCGGCTACACACCACAAATGATTGCGTTTTATTCAAAGATCACCGGCGTTGATTATCCTTGGCCAAAATACGACCAGATGGTGGGAAGAGATTATGTAAGCGGCGCCATGGAAAACACAACGTCAACCCTGCACGGCGAAGGAGCGCAACAGGATGCGCGCCAGTTAAAAGACGGTAATGTTTGGGAAAGCACCATCGCGCACGAATTGTTTCATCAATGGTTTGGCGACTATGTAACCACCGAAAGCTGGAGCAACATTACGTTGAACGAATCGTTTGCCGATTACAGCGAAACGTTGTGGGCAACTTACAAACATGGTAAAGATGACGGCGATGCGCAGATAAACGGTGATCTCAGGCAATATCTTTCCGATCCGACGGCGGCATCAAAAAATCTGGTTCGTTTTCACTACGTCAACAAAGAAGATGTGTTTGACGATGTAAGCTATCCGAAAGGTGGCTGCATTCTGCACATGCTGCACAACTATGTTGGCGACAGCGCTTTTTTTAAAGCATTAAACTTATATCTCACAACGTATAAATTTGGTAATGCGGAAGCGCAGCAACTTCGGCTTGTGTTTGAACAGGTAACAGGGCAGGATTTAAACTGGTTTTGGAACGAATGGTATTACGGAAGCGGTAATCCGAAACTCGACATCAGTTACAAATACGATGAAGCGAATAAAAATATAATGGTAATGATAAAGCAAACGCAGAAAGGACAAATTTTTACGCTGCCATTCGCCATAGATGTTTATGCCAGCGGAAATAGAAAACGCTACCCGGTATGGATGAAAGACACAACGGCTACTTATACATTTCCGGTGGCAACAAAGCCCGATCTGGTAAATGTGGATGGTGATAAAATTCTGCTTTGCGAAAAGAAAGATGATAAAACGCTTGACCAATATATTTACCAGTACAAAAACGCGGGTTTATATACCGACAGAAGAGAAGCCATTGTTTTTGCTTTAACAAAACAAACGGATGCAACGGCAGTCAGCTTTTTGAAATCGGCATTGCACGACCGATATTATCGGTTGCGGTTGCTTACGTTAAACGGCTTACACATGAAAAGCGATACCGTAAAAAAAACGTTGGAATCTGATGTGTTACAATTAGCCGGCAACGATTCTTCTACACTGGTAAGAGCAAAGGCAATTGAGTTGCTTGGCGATGAAAAGAACGGAGATTATAAACCGCTGTTTACAAAAAATATTACCGATTCGTCTTATTCCGTTGCCGGCGCTTCGCTTGAAGCATTGGGAAAAATTGACAGCATGGCCGCCGTTAAGGAAGCGGCAGCATTAGGAAGTAAGCCAGCCAAAGGAGATTTGCAATTCGCATTGATTAAATATGCTGATGAAAGCCGGTTTGAATCTGTTACGGCGCAATTTGCCGCGTTAGGGTTTGGTCAGGAAAAAATACAGATGCTTTCGCCGTATGCCGCATTTTTAAGTCATGTAAAAAAGGAAGATCATTTTAAAAAAGGCATTGATCTGATTGCAGCGGTAATTGAGCAAACACCGGAGCAATATCATTTTTTTATCATGCCGCTCATAAATAAATCTTTGCAATCGGTTGAAGATAAAAAAAGAGCCGCCGGAGAAACACAACTGGCAGATTATGTAAAATCGAAAATGGCGGCGAAGCCGTAAACATATCCAATTAAAAGAAGTCTTTAAAAGATGAAACGCCGCTTGTAAAACACATTTCTTTTTTGGTATGCAAATGCTTTACTTTGGTAATATCATTTTACATAAAAATCTCAGCAATGGATTATCCGATTCAAAAATCCGGAAAAGCAAAACTGAAATTGTTTCAGGAATTTCATTACCTGGATATTATTCCTTATTCTATTGCCGTGCTTATGCTCTCCGGAAGCATTTACATTTTAAACGCGATGATAGAACTTACAAAGCATGTAAAGTAAAATCTGCTTTAATCAGCCTTATCTTTTTCAGCTATGTTGCAATTGCCGCAGGCAGTTGTTTGCAAGGTGCAAATGAAATACTATTGCATTCCGAATCTGTTGTTTGTTATCTCAATCTTTTTCATGGAAAAAAAAATACAGTCTGCGCTCATTTCAGTGTTTTATAAAGATGGGTTAGAGCCGGTTATTAAAGAGTTAAACCGCCTTGGCATCACTATGTATTCAACCGGCGGCACACAAAAATTTATTGAAGATGCGGGTTTTAACTGTGTTGCGGTAGAAAATCTTACCACATATCCTTCCATACTTGGCGGGCGTGTAAAAACGCTTCATCCCACTGTATTTGGCGGTATTTTGGGCAGGCGGGATGTTGTGCAGGACAGGGAAGAAATGAAGCAATACAACATTCCCGAAATAGACCTTGTGATTGTGGATCTGTATCCGTTTGAAGAAACATTGCAAACTACAACGGACGAAAAATCAATCATTGAAAAGATAGACATCGGCGGACCTTCCCTGATTCGCGCTGCAGCTAAAAATTATAAAGACCTTGTTGTAATTGCCGCCAGGGAAGATTATAAAAACCTTGAGCAACTATTACAAACCAAAGACGGGTTTACTTCTTCCGAACAGCGTAGAAGCTTTGCTGCGAAAGCGTTTGAAGTGGTAATGAACTACGACATTGCCATCTCAGATTATTTTAATCATACCGAAACAGCAAGTGCAAAACAGTCGCTTCGCTATGGCGAAAATCCGCATCAGAAAGCTGTATTTGCCGGCGACTTAACAGAAGTTTTTGATCAGGTAAACGGTAAAGAATTATCATACAATAATCTGGTTGATGTTGATGCCGCCATTCAGTTAATCCGGGAGTTTCCGCAGCATGATTCTTTATATACGTTCGCCGTTTTTAAACACACCAATGTATGCGGCATTGCACAGCGCAGCACGGTGAAAGATAGCTGGGATGCAGCGCTTGCCGGTGATAACGAAAGTGCATTTGGCGGTGTGCTTATTTGCAACGGAAGCATTGATAAAATTACGGCAGAAGCCATCAATGAACTTTTTTTTGAAGTGCTGATTGCGCCTCATTTTAACGATGATGCGCTTGTCGTTTTACGAAGTAAAAAAAACCGCATTTTATTGCAGTTGCATGATGTTCCGCTTTTGAAGCGGGAGCAATACAAGTCGCTGCTCAACGGCATGTTGCTGCAGGATATGGATGAAGGAAATTATGCAGAATGGAAAGAAGTTGGCGGCAGAGAAACAACGGCTGATGAAAAAGAGAATCTGTCCTTTGCCAATTTGGTTTGCAAACATTTGAAAAGCAATGCCATTGCACTTATAAAAAATAAGCAGTTGGTGGGCAAAGGCTGCGGGCAAACCAGCCGGATAGATGCGCTTCGGCAGAGTATTGACAAAGCAAGGCAATTCAGTTTTAGTCTTGATGGTGCGGTGCTGGCTTCCGATGCGTTTTTCCCGTTTAACGATTGTGTGCAAATGGCGCATGAAGCGGGCATTACGGCGTTTATACAACCCGGCGGTTCGGTGCGGGATAAAGACAGCATTGATTATTGCCTGCAACATAACCTGGCAATGGTAATGACGGGTATGCGGCATTTTAAACATTGACAGCGGCTATTGTTTTCATGCAAATATTATTAATGGATTCGCGTTGCCAATTTTCAATCTGCTACACAGGCCGTTTCGTACCCCATTTCTCACACCTCATAGCTGACTGCTGATGGCTGAAAGCCAAAACACGCTTTCTTTTCCAACGCAGCATGTTAATTGTCTTTCCGGTCATGTAAAAGCAAATCCTTTTTTGTAAATTCGTAATCAGATGAGCAATGAGCAAGCAACGGTAACAGATTTGGTTTTACCAAAATATACTTTGTCTGAAGATCAGGAAAAAAATGAGATTCTGAGGCATTACCGCGCCTTGCTGCGAAGCCTTCGCAGCAAGCTGAAGCGCGGGGATAAAGAAATGGTGCGGCACGCTTTTGAAATGGCAGCCGAAGCACACAAAACCATGCGCCGCAAAAGCGGGGAGCCTTACATTTTGCATCCGATGGCGGTTGCTATGATTTGTGTGGAAGAAATTGGCCTGGGTGTGCGAAGCACCATTTGCTCTTTATTGCACGATACGGTAGAAGACACCGATCTTTCGTTGGAAGATGTAGAACGCGAATTTGGCAGTGAGATTGCGCGCATTGTAAACGGACTAACCAAAATATCGGGTGTAATAGATGCCAGCAGCAGCCAGCAGGCTGAAAATTTTAAAAAGATACTGCTTACGCTTACTGATGACCCACGAGTTATTCTCATAAAACTTGCGGACAGGCTTCACAATATGCGCACGCTCGATTATATGAAGCGCGAAAAGCAGTTGAAGATAGCCAGCGAAACCGTTTGGGTATATGCTCCGCTGGCGCACCGGATGGGTTTGTACAATATCAAAACGGAACTGGAAGACCTGAGCATGAAATATCTTGAACCTCAGGAATATAAAAACATCGCTACCAAATTAGCGGAAACCAAGCGCGAACGTACACGATACATCAATGAATTTATCAGACCCATAAAAGAAAAACTGGTGGCGTCGGGTTTCAATTTTGAAATTTATGGCCGCCCGAAAAGCATTCATTCCATCTGGAATAAAATAAAAAAGAAAGGCGTTGAATTTGAAGAAGTGTATGACCTGTTCGCCATTCGCGTCATTCTGAATTCGCCGCCCGAATTAGAAAAAGAAGATTGCTGGAAAGTGTATTCTCTCATTACCAACGAATACAAGCCTTCGCCGGAACGGTTGCGCGACTGGCTGAGCAACCCGAAAAGCAATGGTTACGAAGCGTTGCATACAACGGTTATGGGTCCGCAGGGGAAATGGGTGGAAGTACAGATTCGCACGCAGCGTATGAATGAAATTGCGGAGAAAGGACTGGCGGCGCATTATAAATACAAAGAAGGCAGTAACGACGAAGACAGGTTTGATACCTGGTTTACACAAATACGCGAAGCCATTACAAGCCAGGACACCGACGGGGTAGATTTTTTGCAGGATTTTAAAATCAGCTTTCTTGCCGAGGAAATTTATGTTTATACGCCCAAAGGCGATGTAAAAATGTTGCCTGTCGGCTGCACCGCGCTCGACTTCGCTTTCTCCATTCATTCGGCGGTGGGCAGCAAATGTATCGGCGCCAAGGTAAATCATAAGCTTGTTTCCATCAGCCATAAACTACACAGCGGCGATCAGATAGAAATTATTACCAGCAGCAAGCAAAAACCTACCGAAGACTGGTTGAGTTTTGTGATAACTGCCAAAGCGAAAAATAAAATAAAAGATGCGCTGAAAGAAGAAAAACGCACCATAGCGGAAGATGGAAAAGCATTTGCCCAACGGAAACTTGACGCCATCGGTGCGGTTTTCAGTCAGGGAAATATAGACGAACTGGTTTCTTTTTATAAAGTGAATTCGCAGCTTGACCTGTTTTATAACATTGCCGTTAAACACATTGATTTAAAAGAACTAAAGGAATTTCAGGTTCTTGGTGACCGCCTGGAAGCGCCTAAGCCGCAAAAGCAACCGGCTGAGGTAAAAACAGAAGGCGACAACAGAACGGCGGCGCACAAAAAAGATTCGGAGCTTATTATTTTCGGCGAAAGCAGCGACCGCATCATGTACACGCTTGCCAAGTGTTGCAACCCCATTCCCGGCGATGATGTTTTTGGCTTTGTAAGTACGGGCAAAGGACTCATTATTCATCGTACCAATTGCCCGAATGCTACGCAGATGATGGCGAATTACGGACATCGCGTTGTGAAAACAAAGTGGGCAAAAAATAAGGAAATTTCTTTTTTAACGGGGTTGAAAATCGTTGGCATGGATGACGTAGGTGTCATCAATAAAATTACGAATATTATTAGTGGAGACATGCGCATTAATATTGCGGCGCTTACCATAGAATCGGGCGAAGGTTTGTTTGAGGGAACCGTAAAAGTGTTTGTGCACGATAAAGAAGAGCTGGATGAACTGGTGGAAAATTTAAAAAAGCTGCATGGCATTCAGGCGGTTGAGCGGTTTGATACCGAAGAAAATGAATCGAAAGCTACGGCTTCTTAACGGGCTAAAACTTATAATAGTCCTTATACCATTCAATAAATTTTTTTACGCCGAAAGCAATGCCGGTAGCGGGTTTAAAGCCCGTATCTTTCATGAAATCGCTTACATCGGCATACGTGGACGGCACGTCGCCGGGTTGCAACGGCAGCATATTGTAAATGGCTTTTTTTCCGATTTCATTTTCTATCGCTTTTATAAAATCGGTAAGCTTTACGGGCGCATTATTGCCGATGTTGTAAATTTTATACGGCGCGCTGGAAGCAGATATTTTGCCGCTGCCAAGCTTCCAGGTTTCGTCGGGCTGCGGTGGCAGGTTCATCACCTTTATAACGCCTTCCACAATATCATCTATGTAAGTAAAATCGCGCATCATTTCTCCGTTATTAAATACCTGAATCGGCTTGTTTTCCAATATTGCTTTTGTAAAAATATACAATGCCATATCCGGTCGCCCCCATGGTCCGTACACCGTAAAAAACCGCAAGCCGGTGCAGGGCATATTAAACAAATGGCTGTACACATGCGCCATCAGCTCGTTGCTTTTTTTGCTGGCGGCATACAATGAAATCGGATGATCGGTATTTTGGTTTACCGAAAAAGGAATCTCATCATTTAAACCGTAAACGCTGCTGCTGCTGGCAAATACGAGATGACTGATATGATGATAACGGCAGCATTCCAGTATGTTTACAAATGATACAATGTTGCTGTCGATATAAGCATCAGGATGGGTGAGGCTGTATCTGACGCCTGCCTGCGCGGCAAGATGTATGACCACATCAAATTTATGCTTTTCAAACAGAGATTCTACGCGGTATTTGTCTTCGAGTCGCAATTGATAAAACGCATAATTGTGATGCTTTGCGCTTTGTATAAGCTGATTGTATTGTATTTCGTGCGAGGCGATGCCGGCGAAAGCGAGACGATCGTATTTTAAATGCGCATCATAATACGCATTAATGCTATCGGTGCCCGTAACGTCATGACCTTCGGCAATGAGACGATTGGCAACGTGAAAACCAATAAAACCTGCGGTGCCGGTAACTAATATTTTCATACGGTTTCGCTTTTGTGTTGCAGGCAGTTTGTGTATAATAAATCAATGGCTGCCACTTCTTTCTCTTTGGAAAAACGTTGTGCGGCAAATACTTTTCCTTTGTTTCCCATTTTATCCCGCAACTCTTTATCATGAATCAACCGCCGGAGTTTTTTTACAAAATCATCTACATCAAACCTATCAATTAAAAAGCCGGTTTCGTTATCAATTATTGTATCTCTTACGCCGCCGGCGTTTGTTGCTACCACTGGTTTGCCGAATAATTGCGCTTCTATTAAAGACACAGGCGTTCCTTCGTTCAGAGACGTTAACAATACGATGTCTATATCAACAAGCGCAGATGCAATATCAGTAACCCATGAAGTGAAATAAATAAGCGTGTCTGTGTTTTTTTCTGTCGTTTCCTGCCACGGCAAATACCGCTCGGTCAGTTTCTTTTGTATCAATGATTTTTGATTGCCGTCGCCGATAACAAAAAAGCAAACCTGTTTTTCAGATTGTAAAATGCGCTGTGCGATATCAACAAAAAAGGAATGATTTTTTATGGGCACCAATCTGCCGATAATGGCAACGATAACCACTTCATTTGGTATGGAATATTTTTTTCGTAAACTATCGTTGTTATTATCGGATGACTCATAATTTTCTTTGTCTATGCCGATGAATATAATCTTTATTTTTTCTGTCGGGGCAATGCGATACATCTGGCTCAATTCATGAGCCTGCTGCAGGCTGATGGCAATGATGTAAGTTGACATGGTGGCAAGCCATCGTTCTACATTGCATATAACCGAAGAAATAAAACGGTTGTAATAGGAGTGAAACAAGTGTCCGTGGTAAGTGTGAATGATAACAGGAATACCGGCTTTTTTGGCAGCGAGTCTGCCTAATAAACCGCTTTTAAAACCATGCGTGTGAACAAGGGAAGGATTGTTTTTTTTGAGTAGTAATAATATTTGTCTGAATGCAACTGTATCCTGCCACGGATGTAACGACCTGTGCAGGGAAGGAATTTTGATAAATGCAATATCGGGATTGCCGGTAATGGCGCTTATTTCAAGCTCTTCGGTTTCTTTTTCGCCGTACAAAATGGTAATCTCGTATTTGCCTGTCAGATGATGCGCCAGCGAAACCACATCTGCCGAGTGTCCGCCCAGCACCAGCCGGTTGATGATAAAGAATAGTTTTTTTTTGTGAATCAAGACCAGAAAAATTACAAAGCGGTTTTTTGCTGCACTTTTTAAAGCGTTAAAGATAGGCGTTTGAAGAAACGAAACAGAATTATGCCATATTGAAATTTCGAATCATTTTTATATATGTGAAGACCCGAAGTAAGCATGCAAAATCTGAGGTAATTGAATGCCATTTTCCGTTTGATTGTTTTCGAGTAAGGCCGCCACAATTCTTGGTAACGCAAGCGAGCTGCCGTTTAAGCTGTGCGCAAACTGCATTTTTCCGGTTTGATCTTTAAAACGGCATTTCATGCGATTGGTTTGAAAGCTTTCAAAATTAGAAACACTGCTTACTTCCAGCCATCTTTGCTGCGCCGCGCTAAACACTTCAAAATCATACGTAAGCGCACTGGTAAAACCCATATCGCCACCGCATAGTTTCAATATGCGGTATGGCAATGCCAGCGTTTGTAGCAAACCTTCCACATGCGCCACCATTTCTTCCAGCACATCGTAACTGTTATCGGGATGAACAAGCTGAATAATTTCTACTTTTTCAAACTGGTGAACGCGGTTCAAGCCTCTTACCTCTTTGCCAAAACTGCCCGCTTCGCGGCGGAAGCATGGCGAATAAGCCGTCATTTTTATAGGTAATACGGTTTCTTTAATAATTGTATCGCGGTAAATATTGGTAATGGGAACTTCTGCCGTTGGAATCAGATAAAGCTCATCCTGCGTTACATACATCTGACCTTCCTTATCGGGCAATTGCCCGGTGCTATACGCCGAAGCTTCATTCACCATAAACGGCGGTAAATATTCGGTATATCCACGTTCCGTATTGTAGTCTAAAAAATATTGTATTAAACAACGCTGTAGTTTTGCACCCTTGCCTTTATAAAGCGGAAAGCCGCTGCCCGTAATTTTTGCGCCGGTTTCAAAATCAATCAGGTCGTATTGTTTTATTAAATCCCAATGCGGAACTGCTCCATTATACAGTTTTGGTTTGTTATCGCTTTCTCTTACCACAATGTTATCGTCCGGCGTTTTTCCCGGCGGCACTTTTTCGGATGGAAGATTGGGTAATTGTACAAGTTTGCTTTGCAGTTCTTTTTCAAGCTGAATTACCCGTTCGTTTAATTCTGCAACCTGCTTCTTGTTTTCTGTAACCTCATTTTTTAACGCCTCAGCTTCTTCATTTTTTTTCTGCGCCATCAGCCTGCCTATTTCTTTTGAAGCGCTGTTTGTTTTAGCCTGCGCATTGTCATAAGCCGTTTGCAGAGAACGCCTTTCTTCGTCCAGCGCAATGATTTCATCTACCAGTTCAGGCTGTTTAAAATTTCTTGCCGCCAGCCTTTCCTTTACCCAGTCAGGTCTTTGTTTCAGCAACTGTACCTGTAGCATATTTTCATATTTTGGCGGCAAATATAACCTTTGCCATCAAACCTTATCTTTGCCGGATGATGAATGTTACGGATGATTTGCAGCAACGCTGGTGGACGCTGGAAGCGAAGCTGACAGAGCGTTTTGGCAGAAAACCCGATCTTGAAACCACGCTTTTTTTAATTGGTATGCAGGAAACGGGTTTCATCCGGGGAAAAATTACAAAAGAGCAGAAACAGGATTTAATGCACGTTGCCATTTGCACAGTGCTGAGCAACAGCAGCTATTACGAACTCAGGGAATATGACGACGACGGCTGGCCGCATTTTACACAATTGAAAGATTTGCCCGTATTATCTTTACACGAGCAGGAAAATTTTTTAAAAGATCATATTTTACTTTACTTCGATCAACAAGGATTTTAATTGAAAAGAATGAAACAAATTGTATTCGCTTTCTGCCTTATTTCTTTTTCCATAAACGGATTTTCGCAAACTAAAGCACCCCTTAAAAAAGCGAACTCAACGGTTATAAAAAAAACTGTAACTACATCACGGCTTGTAAGCATCAATACGTCGTTGGGAGACATTGTGGTAAAGCTGTACGACAGCACGCCGCTGCACAGGGATAATTTTATAACATTGGTAAAAGAAGGATTTTACGATAGTCTTTTGTTTCACCGCGTGATTGATGGCTTTATGATTCAGGGCGGCGACCCGGCAAGTAAAGATGCGCCCGATTCTGTTCAGTTGGGTTCCGGCGGAGCGCCCGGCGATCGCATTCCGGCCGAGTTTAACCTGAATTATTTTCATAAAAAAGGTGCGCTGGCTGCCGCCAGAGATGACAATCCGGAAAAGGCAAGCAGCAATTGCCAGTTTTATATTGTGCAGGGAAAACCAATGAGCGATACCGATTTGAATTTAATTGAATGCCAGATCAGAAACGAAAAACCGATATTTAGCTATACCGATGCACAACGCAAAGTTTATAATACGCTTGGCGGAACGCCGTTTCTCGATCAGAATTATACCGTATTCGGCGAAGTGATAAAAGGCATGGATATAATAGATAAAATTGCCGCGCTGCCTCGTGATGGCAATGATCGGCCGCTGCAAAACGTAACTATGAAAATGAAGATGTTGAATTGAATATACATTGTACAATGTATTATGTAGTAAGTATTATGACTTTTAATTGCTGCAAATACATATTTCAAAATAAAATCGTAATACAAAATACATAATACAAAAAACATGACTATCATTGAAGATGTAAAATACACAAAAGACCATGAATGGATTAAGATGATTGACGATGTGCATGCCTACATTGGCATTACCGATTTTGCTCAGGGCGAACTTGGCGATATTGTATATGTTGATATTAATACCGTTGGTGAATCGCTGGAAGCAGAAACGGTTTTCGGTACCGTAGAAGCGGTAAAAACGGTGAGCGATTTGTATTTGCCTGTTGCAGCAACCATAGAAGAAGTGAATGCGGCATTGGCGAACGAGCCTGAACTGGTAAACAGCGATCCGTATGGCAAAGGCTGGATGGTGCGTGTAAAACTGAATGACGCTGTTGATATGGATAGTTTGCTAAGTGCGGAAGCTTATCAGAAATTGATTGGGTAGTAATTATAAAATAATAAGCCTGCCGGTGCGAATCAGCAGGCTTATTATTTTGCACTTTGTACTTTTTATTCTTCTGTATCTTCTGCGCTTTCCTTGTAATGTTCCAATGCTTTCTCCGGCACTTTTATTTCCTCTTTTTTCTTTTCATCGTCGCCTGGATTATTCTGCTTTGCTACATCGTTCGGCGGATCTTCTGACGTGCCGCTTTGATTAGATTTTGCATCTTTTTCATCAGGAAAATAATATTTTTTCATAATACACATTTGTTATTATCAGTCAAACGATAAGCCAGCATTTATTGCTTATGTTCATCACAACAAAAAGAAAAGAAAATATAAATTGAAACAACAGAAGACAGCTGTCTATTTCTTGCCCCAGTCGTTTTCCATGTCTTTATAATTTTTTTTCGATACCGTGCTTTTCTTTTTTGGTTTTGACGTTCCTGCTTTTTTCTTTGCATTAATGTTGTTGACCAACGAATTTTTTACGCCTAACTTATTTGTTTTCGTAGACGCTTTTTTGGCTGCTTTTTTTGGAGCGGCTTTTTTGGCCGTTTTTTTGGGAGCTGTTTTTTTCGCTGCCGCTTTCTTTGGTGCTGCTTTCTTTGTGGCTGTCTTTTTTGCAGCCGCTTTTTTTGTAGTTGCCATACATAGTGTTTATATTATTTTTACAACCATTGTACCTAAACTGATTTGGATTTTTTTATTGTTGATAAGATGGGGACAGATGGCAGCTTACCTCATTTTGCATACAACAAACTATCGGGAAAACGGAAGGCATTTATGATGCGAAATCTACCGCAGTTTAAATTTCATAACCATATTGCTGTATGCAGGGTTTCCAGTATTCGCGCTGATTTTTTATCCAGCCGTGAATGCCAAACGGAAGGCTGTTAAAATCCTGGTTGGAAAAAGGTAATTCGGCTTCATTGAATTTTACAAAATCGGCCCCGAACTGCTGGGCCAGATGTTTTGGTGCCATCTTAAAATGAGGAAATAATTTCGGATAATGCAACGAATGAAACAGGTCGTCGTAGAATCCGCGTTTGCGTAGTTTTCTTTGCCAGTGATAAAATTCTATATACGCTTTATACCGCGATGTAATACGATAAAATGTTTTTACTTTTTTCAACGCAAAACCGCCGTTGCCAAAGTATTCGGGATTGGTGTAAGTAGTAATGATTTTAAACATGGTATCTTTCATAATGAAGTTGGTATTGTAAATAACCGACCCGATATAATCAAAATCCATGTCGCACCATTTTAGCAAATCGTCCCGAAATACAAAAGCATCCAGATGGCAGGTAAGCATAAACTCATAACCCAAAAAACGGCTGTAAAAAAAGGGCTTGGTTTGCAAGGTGCTGTATGCATCGTGCCCCAACCAGTCAAACCGTTCTATGCGAACATCTTTCTTTGTGTTGCAAAATGTTGCATACCAGCTTACATCTAACGATGCGGGCGCCATAAAAACAAACGGATAATTGTGTAAAACAGACAGCGTTTGCGCCAGCGAAATTTTTTCGGCTTCTGTGGGTTCCGGCTGATAAACGGGAATAATAATGACAACCTTATTTTTTTCCATCCCAGAATTTTATAAAATTGAAAATTATCGGTAGTTGATGCAATGGATATTCAGTGCAATTGTATGATATTGTTATAGCGAATAAATCTTTCTGCAATAAATAATGTTTCGGTTTTCAAAGTTTATAAAATTTATTTTGAAAAGTACATTCTTATTAGTCGTACTGAACAAGCAATATTAAACAAAAAATATAAATTTTTCTGTCAATATTGCGCAGTTTATCTACAGCCATTTTATTGTTTTAGTCAATTGCAGGGAGGTCTGTAATGTTTAATCTTTTCTATAAAACTGATTTAAAAAAACGATTGGTTTTATTATTCGGTTTATAAGCGTGCCTTCTGTTATTTTTGCCTATTTACGTATGAATACATTAAGTGCGCTGGCAAACAGCATGACCGGCTCCGAAATTGTAAAACTTGGTAATCAGATTAGTGAGCGTATCCGCAACGGAGAAAAGATTTATAATTATACCATCGGAGATTTCGATCCTGTCATATTTCCCATTCCATCCCTGTTGCAATCTCTCATTATTGAAGCCTACCAGGAACATCATACCAGCTATCCGCCAGCTGAAGGTTTGCTTTCTTTACGAAACGCGGTTACCGGTTTTGTTGAAGATAGAGAAGGGTTGCATTATGAAGCGGACGAAATACAGATTGCCTGCGGCGGCAGACCTCTGATTTATACTTTGTTTCAAACATTGATAGATGCCGGAGACAAAGTAATATATGCGGCGCCTTCGTGGAATAACAACCACTACATTAATCTGAATCGGGGAAAGCATGTGCTGATAGAAACCAGGCCTGAAAATGATTTTATGCCTGCGGCAAATGATATAGCTCCGCATGTAACAGACGCCGTTTTGCTGTGCCTCTGCACACCGCAAAACCCCACCGGCACTACATTAAATGAAGAAGAGCTTAATAAAATATGTTTATTGATAACAGAAGAAAACAAGCGGCGCGGCGATGGCGAAAAAAAGCTATATCTGATGTTCGATCAGATGTATTGGATGCTTACTTATGGCGATACAGAGCATTACAATCCGGTGTCGTTGCAGCCTGCCATGAAAGATTATACCATTTTTATTGATGGCATTTCCAAAGCTTTTGCCGCTACCGGAGTTCGTGTCGGCTGGTCGTTGGGACCAAAAACTGTGATTCAAAAGATGAAAGCGTTTTTAAGTCATATCGGCGGCTGGGCACCCATGGCAGAGCAAGTTGCAACAGCTTCATTTTTAAGTAATAAACAAGCTGTTGACGAGCATCTTTCTCATTTTAAAAAAGCGTTGGAAGCACGTTTACAAAAGATATATCAGGGCTTCATCAGCTTACGGCAAAAGGGTTTCCCCGTAGATGCGGTTGCGCCACAGGCTGCCATTTATCTCACGGTAATGTTGAATCTTACGGGTAAAAAAACAAGTGATGGCGAAACATTAATCAACCAATCTGATGTTACCGGTTATATATTGAGCGAAGCCAAACTTGCCCTCGTTCCTTTTTATGCCTTCGGTGCCGCCAAAGAATCACCGTGGTACCGGCTAAGCGTAGGAACCTGCCATGTAGAAGAAATAAATGAGATGTTTGAAAAGCTGGAGAAAGCGTTAACTAAGCTAAAATAAAAAACTCCTCTCTTGCAGCAGAGGAGTTTTAGAAATTCATTTTACGCGATGCAATCTTTGATTTTGCCTGCAGGCGGTGCTAATTTTTGTTATTGATAAATACAAAAGGAGGCAACGTTTCGTGGCTGATAATCTGCTGTATAAGGTGCTTTTTCTGAATGATCCTACACTTGTTTACATCAATAATTTCGTTAGCAACGCAAAAAACACTCAGTTGTTCTACATGATAAAGCAAACCGTTAAGAAAACGAACCTGCGTGGCAAGTTCATCCTGATTCATCGTTTTATTCCCTGTAAGTACCAATAAGTCGTGATATGGCGTTCTCATAACTTATGATGTATTTACTGTTTACAAATATACTGTATAAATGCTTATCCAATGATTCCCCGGTGAGAAGGACACCCGCAGTTTTTACTTTTTTTTCCGTTAAACGTATAACTACGCGGACTACAAGCGCTAAGTAAGATACTGATAGTGAACAGCAAAGCAACAACCCGGAATAATTTTTTTGCCATAAGTGATAAATGTAAGCGTAAATAGGTTTATACAATAAAAGATGAATCTTGAATTTGAAAAAAAATCTGTCAGGCATGTTCTTATATCTCCGCTCGACTGGGGTTTGGGGCATACAACACGGTGCATTCCCGTTATTAAAGCCTTGCTGCAGGCAGATTGCACCGTTTTTGTGGCCTGCCACGCAACAGCCAAAAAATTGTTGCAGAAAGAATTTACCAACCTTCATTTTTTGCACCTTGAAGGTTACAGCATCCGCTATGCTTCGTTTAAACGATGGTTCGCTTTTAAAATTTTACAACAGATTCCCAAAATTATTCTCGCTATCCGCCGCGAACACAAATGGCTGAACAAAATTGTGGCGGAGCATCAGATTGATCTGGTTATTTCTGATAATCGTTACGGCATGTTTCACAAAAACATTCATTCTGTTTTTATTACGCATCAGCTATACGTTCAAACACCATTTCGCGGGTTAACGCATCTGGTTCGGTATATTAACTATCGCTTTATCAATCGCTTTGCCGAATGCTGGGTGCCAGATTACCGGGAAAATGTAAACATTGCAGGCAAACTATCGCATCCGAAAAAATTGCCTTCTATTTCAACAACTTACATTGGACCGCTGGCAAGGCTTTTTAATAAAACCGGCGAGATAAAATACAGGTGGCTCATTTTAATATCAGGACCTGAACCACAACGGACTGTATTTGAAAATCTGATTTTACAAAATGTGCCTTTTATATCAGGAACTGTTTTACTGGTACGCGGCCTGCCAGATGCCGAAACGCAGTTAAACGTTCCGCAACATTGTACCGTATTTAATCATCTCGGTACCAAAGACATGCAGGCTGCATTTTCGCAAAGCGAATACATCATCAGCCGCTCGGGTTATACCACCATAATGGAAATTATGGCTGCGCAAAAAAAAGCGGTGTTATTGCCAACACCCGGACAAACCGAGCAGGAATATTTAGCCAGACACCTTATGAAGCAGCACTGGTGCTATTCCTGTTTGCAGCACGACAATTTGCTTCATCATCTGCAGCTCGCTCAGCAATTTCAATATCAGCTTCCCGCATTGCCTGCGGTTTCTTTACAAAAAACCATTCATCATACATTGGAAAAAGCCGTTACCTGATTGTAAAAAAGAACATTTCGGGTTTTGATTTTTCGAGTTAGCAAATAGAAACCAATACGATAAACATCATTTGGTAACACGCGCTTCATATTTCTTCTTTACCTTTACCCGCATACCTGCGGAGTAAAAACACCTCCGGTTTCAATCTGATAAATTACTTGTCATGGGATTATTAAAAGACCGTTTTAAGGCAAAAGCAGATGCCGATAATGCTGAAATCAAAGATTTATTAAAAGAACACGGGGCAAAAAAAATAGGCGAAGTCGTATTATCGCAAATTTATTCCGGTATGAGGGGAATTACCGGTCTGGTTTCCGAAACCAGTCTGCTTGATGCGCAGGAAGGCATTCGGTTTCGGGGTTACACCATACCCGAATTACAGAGTAAATTGCCCAGAGCGCACGACGGAGACGAGCCGTTACCGGAAGGATTGTTTTACCTGATGCTGGTAGGAGATCTGCCTTCGGAAGACGATGTTCATTATGTAACGTCGGTTTTACAGAGGCGAAGCAATGTGCCTACGCATGTATTTGCTGTAATAGATGCTTTGCCCGTAAGCGCTCACCCGATGACGATGTTTGTGGCAGGCGTAATGGCTTTGCAAACCGAAAGTATTTTTGCCAGGGAATACGCCAAAGGAATTAATAAAAAAGATTATTGGGAACCTGCTGTTGAAGATACCTTAAACCTCATAGCAAGGCTGCCCCGTCTCGCTGCCTACATTTACCGGCGTAAGTATAAAAAAAATAAGCACATTGAACCCGACGGCGAATTAGACTGGGCGGGCAATCTGGCTCACATGATGGGTTTTGAAGAGCATAGCTTTATGGAATTGATGCGGTTGTATATGACAATTCATGCCGACCATGAAGGGGGCAATGTAAGCGCTCATACCACGCATCTGGTAGGGTCTGCTTTAAGCGACCCATATTTAAGTTTTGCCGCCGGCATGAACGGACTGGCGGGTCCGCTTCACGGGCTTGCCAACCAGGAAGTGATAAAGTGGATATTTGAAATGCGCGATCATCTGAACACAGATTTGCCAACAAAAGAGCAGATAGAAGTTTATGTAAAAGAAACACTCACTTCGGGCAAGGTTGTGCCGGGCTATGGTCATGCTGTGCTTCGCAAAACCGATCCGCGTTTTACTGCCCAGATGGAGTTTGGTAAAAAGCACATGCCCGATGATCCGCTGGTGAAAACTGTATGGAACATTTATGAAACGGTTCCGCCCGTATTGCAATCGCTTGGAAAAATTAAAAATCCATGGCCGAATGTTGATGCGCACAGCGGCGCATTGCTGGTGCATTACGGATTGGTGGAATACGAATTTTACACGGTGCTGTTTGCCGTAAGCCGCGCATTAGGAGTTTTAGCAAATTTGTGCTGGGACAGAGCGTTGGGCTTTCCGCTCGAACGCCCGAAATCGGTAACAACAGCAGCCGTAAAGCTTTGGCTGGAAGGTAAAGATGAAATTTGGGGCGATTAGGTATTATATATTGTGATTGGTTTGCTGAAGCAGAAATAAAATTTGTGTTAGGTTTTCCGTGTTTTTATTTACTTCCATTCACAACTTAATAACGTGATGAAAAGAAAAAGGAAAATAACCATAACCGCTATCGCCAACAAGACCCTGCAGTATTTTTTGCAGGGTCTTGTTGTAATAGCGCCTGTTGTAATCACAATCTATGTATTGGTCTGGCTGTTTATCTCGATAGATCATATTCTGCCGAATATCATACACAATATTTTTCCCAACAATCCCGAAATTGAACAAAAGATCATTACCATTCCTGGCTTTAATTTTCTGCTCATTATTTTCTCGTTTATTATCATCGGCTGGTTATCGTCCCTGTTTTTTGTAGAGCGCATTGTTTCGGTATTTGAATATTTGCTGGAACGAACGCCCGTTATAAAATTCATTTATACCCCGGTGAAAGATTTTTTTGAGGCTTTTACGGGCAATAAGAAAAAATTTGATAAGCCGGTGCTGGTAAATGTTGATGCGTCTGATGTATGGCGGATGGGCTTCATAACCGAAGATACCGCAGCCAATTTAGATTTGCCCGACCACGCCGTGGTGTATGTGCCACACTCTTACGCGGTTTCGGGCATTACGTATATTGTACCGAAAGAAAGAATTAAAAAATTAGACAACATCGCTTCTGCCGAGGCAATGAAATTTATTTTATCAGGTGGCATTACGCATGTTGAGTAACAGAGATCATCGCTACAATGGCTTCCAGATATTGCCTGTCAGTATCATCAAAATGATTCAGATATTCGCTGTCAACATCAAGTACACCAAGCACTTCGCCGTTTCGAATAACAGGCACAACAATTTCAGAACGCGATGCGCTGCTGCAGGCAATGTGCCCCGGAAATTGCTCTACATCAGCCACCATCAGTGTTTGCTGCTGCTGCCAGCTTACCCCGCACACACCACGACCTTTTTTGATTCGCGTACAAGCTACCGGACCTTGAAACGGCGCTAATACAAGTTCGTTTTGTTTTACCAGATAAAAGCCAACCCACAGCCAGTTAAACTGTTCTTTTAATGCTGCGCAAATGTTAGCCAGGTTTGCAATTAAATCTGTTTCGCCTTCTATCAGCGCCTTTATCTGCGGAAGCAATGCCTTGTATTGCTCTTCTTTGGTGCCGGTGGCAATTGTTAAGTCTTCTGCCATGTTGCAAAAATTATTTTTTGATGCGTTTTTGTTTTTCGATCAGGTATTCAAGCCACAGAATTTTGTAATACGCCGGGCAATAAAAATAATAGTAAATATAGCTCCAGTGAAGAAATATCTGCTTCAGCGGAGTAGGATAGGAGAAGGCGGCGCGCGCCTGAAAAAAAACAAAATCGCTTTGATTGCTTTTTTCAAATTCCGGTATGGTAAACACCGGCAGTTGCGGAGCGGTATCGCCAAGGCGCAACAACGAGGTTCGTAAAATAATCTGATCCATTATATTATCAGACACCAACAACTGCTGTTTGATATCCCGTATCAACTGCGGTTTGTGAGCATCTAATTCTACAATTGAAAATTGTCCCATCAGCCTTGCAATGTGATACAATAAAACGGAAGACTTTACATAATAAGGCGAAACATAAACGGGAGCTGTTATGTAATAACGGCCGGCAATCATTTGTTTTATAACGGTTATAGTTGCGCTGTCCTGTTTTACCAATGGCAATTTTTTTTCCAGCATAAAATACAGTTCATTGCAATGCACGCCCAAATCAAAATCTACCGGCATGCGATAGCCAACCCAGGTAGAATAAGCGGGCAGATTTCTATATTTTCTGAATGTTGAAATAATTTTTTTCCGGGAACCGTTTGCCGTTTCAATCATTCTTTTTTTTAGTGTAATGTTATCGCTGTCGCTATTATCCAATCCCATCAATGCCATTACGCTGTCATCGGCATCTTCGCTTTGCCCGAACACGGTTTTCAGATATTGAAAAATGAGCGTATGCGGCATAATTACATCCTGATTGGCCCAAAAGCTGTAAAATGGAAAACCATTTTTGTTACGGTATAAATGATAACATGAAACCGCTTTTGTAATGATGTCATTTATTTTTTTTTGATTTTCACTGCTTACATCAGGCAACATATTTTTTAGCGCAAAAACCGATACCGCAGTATAAAAAATATTATTATCGGGCTGATAATTGTGCGGACTTCCGCCGCATTCGCGATAGGAGGGAAACATGCCTGCGTAAAAGTCTTTTCCGTTTTTATCGGTTTGAATACCGGCAATATCATTGATAAGTTGAGATATAAGCGCCGTATCGGTTTGCTGCGCCGTAACAGAGACATATAAACCGAAAAACAAGAAACAGAAGGTAATGTGTTTTCGCATCATTTGTCTTTTGCCTTAGACAGTTTTGGCAATGTATAAATATAATACAGCCAGCGAATGATATTTAAAGGATTTTCCATGTCAACAATCATCTCTTTTCGTTGCCGCTTCCACCAGTTAACGGGCTGCACCGTTTTTTTCTGCATTCGTATAAACTGATTGATGGCAACCATGCTGCGCGCATTGATTGTGTTGATTACAATGCAAAATTCTCTCTTGTTCTTTTCGTCATAAGGCAACGCCATAATCTTTTCATTCTGTGTGCGTACGCGCTTTATAAACTGCTGTTTAAAAAGCTTATAATTGGTGCAGGTGTTTATCAAGGTATAAATATTATCGCGCACGTCTTTATACAAATCAAACAAATCGTTTCCCAACTGGTAAAGGCTCCCGATATAAAATAAAGCATCAAGCATTGGCTCCGAAGCGGTTTTATCAAGACATTGATGATAAATAACAACCGATACGGCGCCTTTGGTATAAGTGATGCGTCTCAGCTCGTTTGGGGAAATGTTTTTGTCGGTTTGCTTACCGGTTTCCGCCTGAATATTCAGCACATCGGCCGATGCAAGCAGATATTCGTTTGTATGCGGCGTGTTATAAAGTAAATAGGTTTGAATTTCTTTGGCAACATAAGCAGAAAATGTGGTAGCCGAAAATGTTTCGGGTTGAAACGTAATGTGATAAATGCTTTCAATGTCTAATTTATCAATGTCAAACAAATCATCGCCAACCGGTGTTAAGATGCCAAACAATGTAGCGCGCTTTCTTTCTTCCTCACTTAATGTTTCGCCATACAATCGCTTGTAGCTGCTGCATAAAAACGAAGTAATGAACAAGCCGTAGTAATGGATGATTTTATTTTTTTGTTCGGGTTCAAAAGCGCCGTTGTATTTCAGTTCCAGTTCGTTCAGATACGGAATCAGAAACGATTTGTTGAATCGCTTCTGCTGCCTGATTTCTTTCCAAACATTTTTAAATGCACTGAAATAGCTCATCAGGGCAAATGTAAGATGTAAGACGAAAGGTGTAAGATGAAAGATAGGTTTTGCCGGTGCAGGATAAATAAACATCGTTCATGGCATATCTCACATCTTACATAAAAACTGTGGTATAATTTTTAACACAATACTTCGCAAAGAAAATAACCTATGAAACAAATGAATGTAAGCGGCGATTGTATGCCCGTGCCAATGAAAGGCTGGGACAGAAGATCGTTTATCAGCAGCGCCGGGAAAGGAATGATAGCAACGGGTATAGCAGGCGGAATTTTGTATGCCAACTCTTCAGAAGCGCAAACAAGCAAAAATTCTCCGCTGCCCGAACCCACCCAAATTAAACTTCCATCTTTAGACGATCCTTCCGAGCAGGAAAAACCGCCGGTGCCAACCTATATGAAGCCGGATAACAGAATTGGCTATGCCATAATCGGTTTGGGTCATTTAACGTTAAACCAGATACTTCCTGCCATTACGCAATGCAAAAAATCGAAACTGGTGGCGCTTGTAAGCGGCGAGGCAGATAAAGCGGCAAACGTGGCTGCGCAATATGGTTTGAATCCGAAAAACATTTACAATTATCAGAATTACGACAGCATTAAAGATAATAAGGAAGTGCAGGCTGTTTATATTGTTTTACCAAACGGCATGCACGAAGAATATGTAATGCGCTCTGCCAAAGCAGGAAAACATGTACTCTGCGAAAAACCAATGGCGAATTCGTCGAAAGAAGCGCAGAATATGATTGATGCCTGCCAGAAAGCCAGTGTAAAACTGATGATTGCCTATCGCATACAATACGAACCGAAAAATGGTTTTGTAAAAGACTGGGTGCGCAATAAAGAAAAAGGAAATACGAAGCTGATAGAAATGGTAAACACCCAAAACATTGGCGACCCAACGCAATGGCGGCTGAACAAAAAACTGGCCGGTGGCGGTTCTCTGCCCGATATCGGTTTGTATTGCCTTAACACAACGCGCTATTTGCTGGGCGAAGAACCATTGTGGGTAAAAGCCACAACATACAGCACGCCAAACGATCCGCGGTTTAAAGAAGTAGAAGAAGCCGTGCTTTGGCAAATGGGTTTCCCAAGTGGGGCGCTGGCAAATTGTTCAACTTCTTATGGCGTGCACGAAACAAGACGTTACAGATGCGCTACCGATAAAGGCGCAGCTATGGGTTTAGATCCGGCGTTTCGCTACAAAGGACTGATGATTGAAGGTGAATACGCGGAGGGAAATAATTTGTTTAAGCATCATCCGGCTATTCCTGATAAAGATCAGTTTGCGCCGCAGATGGATCATTTTGCCGATTGCATCATTAACAATCAAACGCCTTACACACCGGGCGAGGAAGGTTTGCAGGATCAGAAAATTATGGAAGCCATTTACCAAAGCGCAAAAGAAGGAAAACAGGTTGACCTGGAACGGATAGATAAGATTGATGCTTTCAGAGGAACGGCGCCTAAAAAAGAAGCGTAACAACTTTTTCGTTGTGATTGAAAAGTAAAAGCAGAATCGCTCTGCATTTGCAAGGCGATTCTGCTTTTAAAAAATCAATTTTTGTATGATAAAACATTATTTGCTGCTAACCCATAATTTCGCTTCATCCAGTTCTGATAATGACAAACCTTTAAACTCGCCGGGAAATATTTTGCTGAAAGCATCGGTAAAGGTACGCACCGCTTTTTGGTTGGTAACAATGGCGATACGGTGCCATCTGCCGATATTTTTTAATCCGGCTTTTATATCGTCCCACCACGTGCCGATGGTAAAATTGCTGCCATCGGTTTCTAACAGCATTAAAAAATTAAGCGTATTTGCTTTGGCAGCTTATGCGTTAAGTCCTGGCATTAGTAAGCTGTCATAATTATCCTTTTTTATGGTGCTTTTTGCTTTTGCTGCAACTGCGTTATTGGGAACATCGTTTATAATTTGTAACATAAATCTTCTTTCGTTTTTTAAAATAAAAAGCCCTTCTTACTGCTGTAAAGAAGGGCTTTGTGTTATGTTATTATTCTGCAAAGAAAAAAATCAACTGCTTTTTTTAGCTGATTTCTTTGGCGATGCCTTTTTAGCGACGGCTTTTTTTGCTGCCACTTTTTTAGGTGGTTTCGGCACTTTGGCGCCTTCCTTACGGGCTTCCGATAAACCGATGGCGATTGCCTGTTTCGGATTGGTTACCTTTTTATTGCTATTGCCGATTTTCAGTTTTCCTTCTTTCATTTCGTGCATTTCTTCCTGCACTTTTTCGCTTGCTTTTTTAGAATAATTTGCCATAATATAAGTTGAATGATTGGTAAATAATGTACAAAAATCACTCAAATTATCTGCCACATCAATCGCAGATGCAACAATTAATTACCTTTCTTTTTATTCTCGCTTTCGTGTTTTTTTTTGTTGTGCGTTATGTCGTCGCCTTTAATGATAAACTCCTCGTTTTTGCGGCTGTCGAGATTGTCTTTGTTTTCCGCTCTGTTCTGATGCGTGGTTGCCTTGCTTGTCGTTTGTTTTACACCGTTATTCGTTTTCATACATTTCAATTTTATTGATAATCAATGTTAATATAAAAACAAAAAAGAAGCCAACGAATAAAATCGCCGGCTTCTGTTATGATAATGTTTGTAAGATTTAAATTCAGTTAACGGCTTCCGTTTGTAACGAAGGCATCTTAACCGAAAAACGTTCCTCATTGTATTTTTTGGCAGCGGCAACAAAATCTACAAACAAAGGCGCCGGTCTTTCAACCGTGCTTTTTAATTCGGGGTGATATTGCACGCCGATAAAAAACGGGTGTTCCTGAATTTCCATAATTTCAACCAAATTCGTATCGGGGTTAATGCCGCTTGCGATCATGCCTTTCTCTTCAAATTGTTCCAGGTAATCGCTGTTGAATTCGTAACGATGACGATGCCGTTCTGTAATGCGCGATTCCTTGTAAATTTTTTCAGCCAATGTGCCTGGTTTTATCACGCACGGATACGCGCCCAAACGCATGGTGCCACCCATCATCTTAATTTTTTTCTGCATCTCCATCATATTAATTACCGGGTCGGCGGTGGCAACGTCCATTTCGGTTGAGTGCGCTTTGCGAAGCCCCAAAACATTACGCGCAAATTCTATTACCGCCATTTGCATACCCAGACAAATGCCAAAGAAAGGCAAGCCATGCTCACGGGCATATTGCACCGCTGTTATTTTACCTTCAATACCGCGGTTGCCAAACCCCGGCGCAACCAGCAAGCCATCCAAACCATGCAGTTTTTCAGCTACATTATCTTTGTTAATGTATTCGCTGTGCACATCAACTACCTGCACCTTTACTTCGTTCACCGAACCTGCATGAATAAAACTTTCCAGGATAGATTTATATGCATCCTGAAGCTCAATGTATTTGCCGATAAGCCCGATTGTGATTTTACTTTTCGGATATTTCAGGCGGTCTAAAAAACTTTTCCATTTGTCTAACTGCGGTTCGGGAAAAATAGAAATGCCCAGTTTTTTTAAACAATACACATCTAATTTTTCGCGCAGCATCAGCAACGGTACTTCATAAATGGTAGAAGCATCCATCGCTTCTATTACGGCATCAATTTTTACATTACAGAACAAAGCAATTTTTCTCCTGATTTCTATTCCCAGCGGTTCTTCCGTTCTGCATACGATAATATCAGGATGAACGCCGGTTTCACTCAGCATTTTTACACTGTGCTGCGTTGGTTTTGTCTTTAATTCTTTTGCCGCTTTCAGGTAAGGAATGAGTGTAAGGTGAATGACAACCACATCATCATCGGGCAGTTCCCACTGAATTTGCCGCACCGCTTCAATGAAGGGAAGACTTTCAATATCGCCAACGGTGCCGCCAATTTCGGTAATCACAATATCAAACCTGCCGTCATTGCCCAGCAACAACATGCGGCGCTTGATTTCATCGGTAATATGCGGAATTACCTGTACCGTTTTACCCAGAAAAGCGCCTTCTCTTTCGCGGTTGATGACCGTTTGGTAGATGCGGCCGGTGGTAACATTGTTTGCCTGCGAAGTGAAGATGTTTAAAAATCGCTCATAATGCCCCAGATCAAGATCGGTTTCGGCGCCGTCTTCGGTTACATAACATTCACCGTGTTCATACGGATTAAGAGTACCAGGATCAATGTTAATATACGGGTCAAATTTTTGAATGGTAACGCGGAAACCGCGCGACTGCAACAGTTTTGCCAGCGATGCCGCAATAATGCCTTTTCCCAAACTGCTGGTTACGCCCCCGGTAACAAAAATATATTTAGCCATAAATTATGGTTTTATTCAGATCATTTTTGTGGTAAAAACTGTTGTAAAATTTCTGAAAAGAGAACTTTCGGTGACCGGTTGCACTGACCGGAATTTTTAGATTCCTGTGGTCTTACTTATATGCGGAGGTCATACAAACCTACGATAATTTGCACACAAGCGAAATGTGGTGTTTAAAATGTGGATAAGAGAGATTCTTATTTTATCCGTAATATTTCTGCATTGCCCTAAAACAGTAAGTTTGGGAACCTGAAAGTAAAAAAGAATGAAATGTAAAATTTTTTTAAGCACTTGTTTTTTGCATAAAAACAGGATACCATTGGTGCAGCGATTGGTGTTCTTTGCGCCTCTGATAAGCAGGCATCGCAACTTTTAACCAACATTATCATTTTTACTATTATGCAATTCATCTCTGTAAAATATAAAAGCAAAGTGATTTTTTTATCTTTCATTTTTAACTGGCTGTTGGGTTCGCTTTTGTTTGCGCAGCAAAAAGTTGTAAGCTATAATATTATTAATAAGGGCGACACCATCGGGCAAATGCAAATTAGCCGGCGTAATGCAAAGGAGGATATTTATTATGCTGTTTCATCGGTGATAGAAACGCGTATGCTAATGAATATAAAAGTAAAAGTGCTGGAAGAAGCGCATTATCACAATGGAAATCTTGTTGCATCATCATCAAAACGTTTTGTAAACGATAAGCCGCGGGCGAATAAACAAACAAAAGCCGGCGATGGTTTTTATATTGTTACAGATGACAAAAAAGAAGGAAAGCTAATAGAAAAATTTATACATTACGATTTTTCGATGCTGTATTTTAAAGAACCGCTTGATGTAGCAGAAGTATATTCAAATTATTACCAGAAGAAAATTAATATTCAAAAACTGCAAAATCATAGTTACGGAATTGATTTGCCGGAAGGTGGTTTCAACACATATTATTATGTAAACGGCGTTTGCAAAAAAGCAGATTTGCATAGTACATTGTTTAATGCGCAAATGGTTTTGAATCCATAACCGGTTTAATCTAATTCAATACCAATATTTTTCATCAGAATAGAGGCGTTCATGCTGCGGCAAATACCCGTTTTTAATTTATAATCAAAATACAATTCACTGCCTTCTGCCTGCACATCAAAATGATAGTTGTGAATGGCTTTCGGGTATTCCAACTCAAGTTTTGCCAGTTCTATATCGTGTGTGGCAATGAGCGCCACGGCTTCTTTTTGAATCAACTGTTTTAGCAAAGCTACGGAGCCAGCATGTCGGTCTAACGAGTTGGTTCCCCGCAAAATTTCATCTAATAAGATGAATGCATTTTCGTTGTTATTTACCGCTTTTATAATGGCTTTCAGTTTTTTCAGTTCTGCATAAAAAGTTGATGTGCTTTCCGCAAGATTATCGGCAATTCTCATGCTGCTCATCAATTTTACAACCGTAACGGAAAAACTTTCTGCGCAAACCGGCGCGCCCGCAAATGCCAGTACAATATTAATCCCCAGGCTTCTTAAAAAAGTGCTTTTCCCTCCCATGTTCGATCCGGTAATGATGCCGATTTTTCCTTTTCCATTTAAAGAAAAGGAATTGTCAACCCGTTTTTCTTCCGGTAACAACGGATGGCCGAGATTTTCTCCATTACATCTAAAAAACTCATTTGTAACAACGGGCATGCACCAGCCGGGTTTGTTAAACGCCAGTACGCCGAAGCTGCTGCTCACTTCTGTTTCTGCCATAACCGAAAACCAGCTTGCTACATTTTTACTGTTTTGCCGCCGCCATTTGTTTAGCGACAACAACTGTTGCAAATCCCACAGAAATAAGGTATTTAAAAAAAAGAAAGCGAAATGATTAAGCCGGATGTCGAAGCGGTTTAAAACTTTATACAGCTTTTTTATTTCAGCCGAGGTTTGGCTGCCAAGTCCGCTTACAAGCTGTTGTTGCAAACGAAGCATTTTTTCGGAGGTAAAACTTTCGTTTTCGATGAGAGAAAGCTGTTTTTGAAGCGTTTCCGTTTGTCTTGCGGAATGAGACAGCAGCTCATACGTGCTGTTTATTTTGCTGCTGATAAAAAATGAAAACAGATAGCAACCGAAAAGAACGAGGTAAAACAAACCGGCGGGAACAATATCAATCATGTACAAAAACAAAAAAGCGATTGTAAAAAAAGGAAAAAAGGCAGCCAGCCACGACCATTTTTTATTTGTAAACAACAAAGGAGATTGAAGCCATTCGTTTATTTTTTTTTCGGTAGATAAAAAAAGCGGATTGGCTAAACCATAAGCCTGTAACTGCTGAAGAAAACCGGTTTTGTTTTTTATTTCTTCAATGGCTTGCTGCTCGCTTTCAATTTGCTGTTTTGATAACGGATACAGCAAGCGGCTGGCAAGCAATTGCTTTCCCTGTTGCGTGGTGCAGCGGTTTACATATTGATACAAAGAAGCTTTGCCAAAAATATCCAGATCTTCTGCATAAATGTGATGATCGGGCAAAAACGCCTCGCCGGTTTCGTACTGTTGATAATTATGATTGAGAATATTTATTTCCTTTTCATTTATGGTTATCAACTGCTGAGAGTTGGTCATTTCGTTTTTTGCGTCCGCATCTTTCGAAACAATCAATAAAAAAACTGTTAGTCCAATTACAATTTCAGCAACAATTATCCAAACCGCCGCAACATTCCATGTGCCATACACAACAAAAAAGCAAAGCAAAACAGTAAACAACCTTTGCCATGCTATACGCTGCCTTTTTTGATTTATCATGCGCAACTTAGCTTTTAAATCTTCAATTTGTTTTGTGTAAAATACGTCCGGCGCTTTTTCATTTTTCATCTGGTAAAATAAATTTTAGCGTGAGTTTTTGTGTGTAAAACCCCAATTGATTGCAAGATTATATAAATTTGCAGTCCCAATCTAACATCGTATATCATTCAACTAACATAGAATGGGGCTGTACTGGTTTTGACAGCATACGTTGCGGTAGGTGTAAGCATGCAGTGCGTTGTATCATTAGCACTTTAATCTGAAGGTTCAAACATTAAATGGCAATACTTCGTATGCCATGGCTGCCTAATCAGTGATTAGATAGTCATTAGGGCCGCGTTGGGCATGGTTGGTCTGTTACCTCGCTCCGCCGCCGACACAAACTCAAACACAGACTGCTGTAACCGAAGGCTGTGACGGTTGCAAAAGAAACATACAGCTACGGATATAATCGGTTGGTTTGTTTCCTGTTTTATCCCGACAAGTAATAATAAGCTAAGCATGTAGAAAGCTTATGGCAAAGATGTTTGGACAGGGGTTCGACTCCCCTCAGCTCCACCGGAAAACTAAAGCGTTACGATTTTTCGTAACGCTTTTTTTATAAAAAAAGGCATTATTGACTTCCCGCTCTCACCCTTTTTTTCCGAAAATGAAACTGAATTTTATTCGCTTTTCTTTAACTTGTTCATTTTCAACCTCATTTTATCGGCATTATGCTTGAAATGTAAATGCGTCTTACTATCAGACAGAAAAAAACAATATCAAATTTTAAAATCCATTTTTATGAAAACGATTGTTACCTACAGCCTTGTATTCCCTGTATTTGTTATCGTTATTGCCTCATTGTTTATTCTGAATGTGATAAGCATGATGATGCTTGCGAAGATGAAAAAAAGCAAAGAAGAGGAAAGTGTAAATGACGATTACTCTTTTGCCGGTTTTGAGCTTTGTAATTCCTTAGATAAACAAACAGGTTGCATAACAATTGCATAGCGCAACTGCCATAAAGCAAAGATTTTTAATTTTTGTTTTTAAGGTGCATTTATTTCAACAGGTATTTCAAAAAAGAAGGTGCTACCTTTGCCTTCATCGCTTTCTACCCAAATTTTGCCATCGTGCCGGTGCACAATTTCCGCACACAAATAAAGTCCGATACCAAAGCCGGAAACAGTTGAATTATCTTTGTTTTGTACGTGGTAAAACCGGTCGAACAAATGTTCTCTATGATGCGCGGCAATGCCTCTGCCGTTATCTTTTACGCAAACCTGTACAAAGTTGTTTTTTTCATGGCATTCAATTGTAATAACCGTTCCCCGGCTTGAATATTTTGCTGCGTTGCTAATGAAATTGTTTAATACCTGACCCATTTTTTCATAATCGGCAAACACGAATCCGGCATGGCATGACTGATACATAATGTGATGTTCCTTTATGGCAAAAGACATATCATCAGTTATATTTTTAATTAGTTTATCCATTGTAAACCGGCTTTTGTCCAATTGAATTTTTCCGGCATCCAACCGCGATATATTGAGAAAACTATTGATCAGATTGGTCATTTTGTTAATTTGCTGATCTGCCTTTTCCATCAGGTTTTTGCTATCTCCGGTCTGTTCTTTCTCCATCAGTTGCACTACCTGCAAAAAAGCTTTCATTGACGTTAACGGTGTCTTAAGCTCATGGCTCACCATAGCAATAAAATCGTTCTTGCGGATGTCGTCCGTTTTACGCTCGGTAATGTCTAAAAAAGTGCCTGAAAACCGGGCAGGTTTGCCATCTTGTGCCGGATAAATTTTGCCCGTAGATTTTACCCATCGTATTAGTTTTTCGCGATGCGTATAAACAGGATATTCGAGATCATAAGCTTCTCCGCTTTCGTAGGCGTTACGCACCACTTTCATTACATTGCCTTTATACTCTTCACATATTTGCAAAACGACATTATTGTAAGACATTTCTTCATCCGCTCCAAAACCGTATATTTCTTTTAGCCGAACAGAAGGTACAAAATCGCCCGACTCAATATCATAATACCAGGTGCCTAAAGCAGCGGATTCTACCGCCAGCTTAAACATTTCCTGTGTGTGCAATGCCTGTTGTTTTTCAAAATACTTTTCTGTAATCTCATCGGTTATCATCAATACGCCAATCACTTCGCCATTGCCATCGGTAATAGGTTGATATACTGAATTTACCACAGCTTCCCTGATGCCGCCAGCCCGGTTACGAAGCTTTACTTTCAGTTCATTATTCCGGCGTGTTTTGCCTGTTACAAATACCTCATCAAGCCATTCCAATACGCCCTGATCCATTAGTTCGGGACGAGCCGTTCGCTGAGGCAAACCAATCACTTCTTCTTTTTTATACCCCCATATTTTCAATATGTTATCGTTCACCGCTTCAATAATCTGTTCTTTTCCTCTCAGCAAACACATGCCCAATGGCGCCTGCTCGAACATGCCACGAAAAAAGCTTTCGCTTTCTGCCAAACGGTTTATAAGTTTTCGGCGGTGCGTAACATCGGTAAACGTTGAAATACAACCGGTAAGTTCACCTTCTGCATTAAACATGGGCGCCGCATTTATCGAAATGAAAATGCGTTTGTTTTGGGCTAACTGAATACCGATTTCACAATCGCAAACAGGTTTTTGTTTGGTTAGCACCATCGTAAGCGGGTGTTCTTCTATCGGAAGCAAAGAACCATCAAGCCTTAGATTGAGCCATTTTTCATCGTTATAAACCCGGGATTTTAAATCTTTTTTGCTGATGCCAATCATGCGTTCCGCAGTAGGGTTGGTATAAACAAAATTTCCTTCCGCATCCGATATGGCTACGCCTTCCGCCATTGTATCTAAAATTCCCTGCAGGCGGGCCTGATTGCTGCGCAGTGCTTCCTCAACCCTGCTTTTTTGCTCTATGCTTTGTTCTAACTCTTTTCGTGTAATTATTTCTTTCGTAACGTTTATGCCGATAACCATGATACCGGTAGTTTCGCCATCTGCGTTTTTTAAAGGATGATAAATAAAATTATAGAAGCCTTGCTGAAGCTTTTCATTTTGCTCAAACAAAGCTGGCATGGCATTACCATAATACGTTTTGCCACTCGTAAATACTTTGTCTAAAATTTCAAGAAAAGGTTGATTTTCCAGTTCGGGAATCGCACTGGCGACGGTCTTTCCGATAATTTCTTCCTTTTTTCCCAATACCTGCAAAATGCTGTCGTTGCCAAACTCAATTTTTAATTCTCTGCCCCTTAGTAAGCCGATGCCAACCGGTGCCTGCTGATACGCTTCGTGTAATTGTTTGCGTTGCGCTTCGGCTACGTCTAAAGCGATTCTTTCTTTTTTTGCCAGGCTGTAAGCGGCTGTAATATCCTGAGTAATATGAATAAGGCACTCTACTTCCCCGGCATCATTTACAATCGGCGAATTGGTGGCAGTCCAATAACGGATTTCCCAATTCTTCGTTTCACGAATTCGTATATCGTAACGATGACCTTCAAGTGTTGTTTTTTGTTTGCTTTGTATCGCTTTTATTAGACTGTTGAGTAGGTTTTGTTCGTTGCTATCCTTGGGTTGTAAAGGATTTTGCGGAAAAACGTGTAAAAAATCCATGCCTGTTATGTTGGCAAGTTTAGTTTCGGTAGCAGTTAAAAAAGCTTCATTAGCCGTAATAATAGTAAATGATGGTGCATTCGGTGTTAGCACAATGGTCGGTGGCGCCGTTTGAAGAAAAAAGTCAAACCGGATGTCTTTTACATTCACGTAATGAACAGGTTGGTTATGTGTAATGAATATAAGAGCAAATCTAATTTGTTGCCGTGAAACGGGAATTGAAAAAAGATTAAAAATAATCGGATGTATTACCCTGTTTTTTCGGATTAAAAAAACAAGAAACATTTGCCGTTTCCTACTATTCTATTCGCTGATTTTTAATTCATTTGCCGCATATATTTTTTCAATAATTTCTACCGTTTTTAAGCCTTCGGTAGCGTTTGTGCTGATTATGCCATCATGGCACAAAACTTCTATCACGTTTTCATATACTTTATCATGGTTACTCATGCTGCCTTTGTAACTGCCGTAATTGTTGGCTGATGTCTGTTTTACTTCACCAATAATTGTTCCTTCAATACGTTGGTAAGCGATGGTATTCAAATATTGTCCGCCAATTTTTACGGTGCCTTTTTCTCCAAACAATGTAATGGAACCTTCCATATTTTCGGCAAAGCTGTTTACCGTATAATTCAGCGTTCCGATTGCGCCATTTTGCATTTTAATAATGGCTGTTCCGGTATCTTCCGTTTGAATTACTGACGAGTGCGCCGCATTGGTAATGTAAGATTTTACAGCAGCAACATCTCCCAGATACCAATATAAAATGTCTATAAAATGGCTGAATTGTGTAAACAACGTTCCGCCATCCATCTCTTTTTTTCCATGCCAGCTATTGATGTAATAATCATCGTTCCGGTTCCAGAATCCGTTTATCTGAAAGCTGTAAATGGTTCCTAACGCTTTTACATTGAGTAGTTTTTTTACTTCGGTAACCGCTTCATTAAAGCGGTTTTGCTTTACGATGAATAAACGCTTGTTCGCTTTTTCCGCTTCCTGTATCATCTGTAAACAATCAAGGGAAGAAATGGCCATCGGTTTCTCGCAAATCACATGACAGCCGCTTTGTAGCGATGCTATGGTATGCGCTGCATGAAGTGCGTTTGGCGTACATACTGCAACAACATCGGGTTTGGTTTTATATAATAATTCATCTATCGAAGTAAAACATCCGGCAGTAAAATCATCGGCCAGATTTTTTGCTTTACCGGTATCAATATCGCATACGGCAACCAGCCTCCCCAAACGATTCATATGCGCCGCATGGCGGCTGCCGATTTTACCGCAACCGATAAGGGCAAAAGAAAGATTTGCTTTCATGTATGATAAAATAAAACAGGAAGGAGCTTCTCTTTCCTTCCTGTTTTCCTCCTGTTTTTATTAAAAAGAAAAAGTAAGTCCGGATACCGCAACCGACTGCATGGTTTTGTCGCCTGATGATTTTTTAACGACGTATAAAGTATGCATTTTGCCATCGTTTACCGGGGCGAGAGAAACGTTGATTATTCTTTGCGTAACCGGCATTTTATCGTCAGGCGCATTGCTTTGAATGACTGATTGTCCCAATAACTTTCCGTTCGGAGTATCTAAGCGAAACTCGAGAGCATTGACGCCGGATAAAATGCCTTGCCAACCGGCACTGATTGTTGCTTTTGCAATGCCGCTCAGGTCTATGCTATCTAACGCAAACCAGCTATCCGGTGAAGACAGTATGAGCAAAGCCATACCGTTATAAGACATCGGCGAGGCCTCATTTACATGCGTTATATTTTGTAACGATACAGTGGGGCTATGTAGCGTGGCGTAACCCGTGCCCGTTAAGGGTTTGATAGCACCACCGCCTTCATCGGTATAGGTAGCCGTCAGATACAAGATGCCGTTTGCAAGTGCGGGTTTGTGCAGGGTTGGCGAAACCGTTCCGGCAACGGGCAACGATTTTTGCTGTTGCTCGTTTGCCAGAGACAATACCCAAAATACAATTTGCTTCGCATCGCTTTCAGATAAATTGGGATGTGCCGCCATAACGGCATCGCCCCAAACGCCGCCGCCACCTTTGATGATTTTGTTAGCGAGATAAACTGTTGCTCCGGCCTCTTTTTTATACCGTTCCGAAACGGCAGCGAATGCCGGCCCCACCGATTTTTCGTTTACTTTATGACAGGCTTTACAGTCTAACGACTCCATCAGGTTTTTGCCCTGCATGGCTTCCGATACAATTTGATGACCTTCCGCTACACTCGCTTTGTCATTGCCTTCCCTGTAATCTGCCGTTATCATCATGCGGCTGGTATCAACCATTTTTCCATCTTCTTTATCCGATACAACAACGTCATATTTTACCGGCGTATTTGGAAAATAAAATGTTTTATTTCCTTTCAGACTGATGCTCACCACAGGCGCCTCGTTACCGGCATATACGCTAAGAATATTGCTTTTGGAAACGGCATTTTTATCGTCTTTCACTTCTGCATAAATGGCATAATCGCCCGCCGTGCTTAGCGTTGTTTGCAGCTTGGGTTCTTTGGTTTCCACCGTTTTGCCGCCTACATGCCATATATAACTCAGTTTGTCGTTATCGGGGTCTCTTGCACCTACGGTTGCTTCAATGGAAAGCGGAAGCGAACCCGATGTTTTGTTTACCTGTATGCCGGTAATTTTTGGTGCGCGGTTGCCGTTATTAAAATCAATTCTTACCAAACCCGCATCCGCGTT
Source organism: Ilyomonas sp. (assembly GCA_965219515.1). Classification (GTDB taxonomy): domain Bacteria; phylum Bacteroidota; class Bacteroidia; order Chitinophagales; family Chitinophagaceae; genus Ilyomonas. The sequence goes on along the minus strand of OZ244776.1, from coordinate 1,364,850 downwards.
TTTGGCAAACCAGCCGCTGCCATATTCAACGATGTATAATTTACCGTCTGGTCCAACTTCCATATCAGACGGATTATTGAATTTCGTATCTGCCATAAACGGCTCAATGTTGTCTAAGTCGCCGTTTGGTTGCATGGTTACCACTTTTATCCAGCCGCGCATCCATTCATACACAAAGAGTTTTCCGTTGTAATAATCGGGCAGCCTTGTTTTTTCGGGATATAGATCGGTGTAATAAACCGGCCCTGTCATCGCCGTTCTGCCGCCGCTTCCAAACTGCGGAAATTCTTTTGATGTGCCGTACGGATACCAGATAAATGCCGGTTGCGCAGGCGGCAAATCGGTTAAGCCGGTATTGTTTTGCGATAAATTTTTTGGATGCGCCGCATCAAAGGGCTTGCCCGTTTCGCCGGTAATATAATTATAAGAAACATACGGATAATTGTTGCCGATAAATAACGGCCATCCAAAATAACCGGCTTTTCGCGCCTGGTTCATTTCATCGTATCCTCTGGGTCCTCTTGTGTTCAAACTATCTACATTAGAATCCGGCCCAACTTCTCCCCAATATAAAAATCCGTTTTTCTGATCAACCGATATGCGGTACGGATTGCGGTCGCCCATCACGTAAATTTCGGGTCTTGTTTTATCTGTGCCTTCGGCGAACAAATTGCCTTTGGGTATGGTATAAGTTCCGTCTTCCTTTACTACAATGCGAAGAATTTTTCCCCGCAGATCATTGGTGTTTCCTGCGCTTCTTCTGGCATCGTACTGCGTGTGGCCGGGTGCGTCGTTCAACGGGGCAAAACCATGACTTACAAATTTTTGATTCGGTTCATCAAAAGGCGTAGAGTTATCGCCGGTAGAAAGAAATAAAGTCCGGTCTTTGCCAAAGGCAAGGGAGCCGCCGGTATGACAGCAGATTTCGCGTTGCGAATACAGTTGCAGAATAATTTTTTCGCTGTTGTTGTCTAACGTATCGTTCTCGAAAGTAAAGCGCGACAAGCGGTTTACCGATGTATCTGCCGGACTGTAATAAATATAGATGTAATGATTTTTTGCAAAATCCGGATCTTTCTGAATGCCAAGCAAACCTTCTTCCGCATTTACATTGGGCGTTTGCAGCGTTTTCCAGTACACGTTTAAAAAACCTGCCTGTTTCACAGAATGATCTTTGTCTTTATATAGCATAATCTCGCCGCGCCGTTGCGCAACAAGCACATCCAGATTGGGCAATACGGTTAGTTCTGTCGGCTCAAAAAAAGTGCCCTGCACCAGTTGGGTTCTGGTAAACCGGTCTGCATCGGGTGTGCGTTCTGTTTTTACTTTGGCATAATTCAACGATTCATTATCGCCGATTGCATATTGAATGCCGCCCAACAAGTGCATCAGATAAGCCGGATCGCTGTACGATTCTTTGGTATGACCCAGTTCTGTGTACCAGGCTCTGCCGCCATCGTATTCGTGGTACCATGCCATCGGGTGTTTGCCGTTCATATTGCCGCCTTTGTAGCTGTTTTCATCAATGGCAAGAAGAACATGAAGATTGCTGTCCATGTTTTTAAAATTATACCACTCGTCAAACCGCGACCATTTGGCAGGCAGATGACTGGTTGATTTATTATCTGCATCCGCAACAGTGATGGTAGCCTGTTGCTGTGCAGGATGACTGTCGAATGTTGCACCAACCAGCCGGTGATACCAGCCCCAGTGATAGCCGGCATCCGTTGCGGCATGAACGCCAACAAAATTGCCGCCCGCTTCTATGTATCGCTGAAAATCTGTTTTCTGACTGATGGTAAACAGCGAATCATCTGGATCGGTATTACTGAGGAAAATAACGGCCGCATATTTCTTCAGCGTATCATCGGTAAACCAGCCCGCATCGCTTGTGGTATCTACATCAAAATTGTTTTGATTGCCCAGTTTCATTACCGCTTCTGCAGCAACCGGAATGCAATCGTGCACATAACCTGCGGTTTTGGTAAACACCAGAACTTTTGGTTTGGAAGAAAACAAATGGCAGCTTGCAACAGCAAAACAAAGAATAGCAGTAACAACGGCAAATGACAAGAATCTCTTCATAAAAGACAACAAATATTTGCATAAAAATAAAGTGAAGACAACGATAACATGATAAAAAATTTTGGATAAAAAAAGCATTGCCTCATATAAGCGAAGTCTGTTATCATTGCATCCATATTTTTGTGTATGATTTTACGAAACGGATGGCTGCTTTTTTTTATGGCGGTGATAAACTTTTACGGCTTAGGCCAGAACATATCCATAAGGGGAAAAGTAACGGGTGAAAACAACAAACCGCTTCAACATGCAGCGATTCATATTTTGAATACAAGTCTTACTACAGAATCGCATAACGACGGTTCTTTTGTAATACCAGGTTTGCAGAAAGGAACGAATACGTTGTCTGTTTCTTTGGTAAATTATGCAAGCATTCAAATAAATTTCGATATAGCAAGTGCCGATACCGTTATCAACATTCAATTGCAAAGCGATATTCAGCAGCTTGATGACGTAACTGTTACCGCCGAAAAAAGAGAAACCGGTTTGCAGCAATTGCCGGTAAGCATTTCTGCACTTACCGCAAAACAAATTGCAAATTACCGGCTCTGGAATATCAGTCAGCTAACCGCCGTTATACCCGATTTGTATTCCGATAATCCCGGCGATGGTCGCAACATTACTTCCATTCGCGGCATCGTAACCACATCCTACGATCCGGCTGTGGCAACTTACATAGATGGCGTTAACCAGTTTTCTTTAGATACTTACATTGGAACGCTGTCCGATGTAGAGCGCATTGAAGTATTGCGCGGGCCGCAAGGCACATTGTATGGCAGAAATGCGATGGGCGGCGTAGTTAATATCATTACAAAACAACCGGAAAATAAAACGGAAGGTTTTGCCGAAATAAATGTTGGCAATTACAATTTGCAACGCTACAACGCCGGCATCAGAACCGCTTTGATAAAGAATAAATTGTTTGCCGGCGCCTCTTTGTTATACACGAAACGGGATGGTTACTATGATAACGACTTCACGAATACCAGCTTTGATAAACAACATTCTTTATATGGAAATTATTATCTGACATATTTACCCGGCAAACAATGGACAATTACGGCCAATGCCAAGCATGAAGAAAACAGAAACAATGGTGCATTTCCTCTGGTGAACGGCGTTGATGAATCGTTTGCAAACCCGTTTCATTTAAGTCAGGATGCAACGGCAAAAATGATTGATAATCTGTTTAACGGATCGTTGGTTGTGAATCATGCAGGCGGTAAAATAAATCTTAGTTCCGTGAGTTCTTATCAGTCCAATTCACGAACGTATAATGCGCCGTTAGATGGCGACTTTTCACCGGCCGATGTTGTGTCAATCATTAATGATTATGGAAAAAAATATAACAACGTAAAAGTGTTTACCCAGGAAATTCGCGCGGTATCTGCCGATGAAACAAAGAAGCTGCAATACACTACGGGCGCTTATTTCTTTTATCAGAACAATCCGGTAAAGCAGGGAACGTTTTACGGCGCATTTGCTAATGCCGCTTACAACATCGGTGACTCGTTATTTACCATTGTCAATACATCAAAATCTGTTGGAACGGGTATTGCACTTTACGGGCAAATACAATATGCGCTTGCGGCGAAACTAAAACTCACCGCCGGAATCCGGTATGATTATGAGCACCGGAAATTATCCGTTGAAAGCGAATATCAAAAAGAGAGTTTCGGTTTTGTAACCTTGCCCGATACGTCTGCCAAAACTTCGTTTCATGCGGTTTCACCTAAAGTCAGCTTTCAATACCTGGTTTCTAAAAACAACAATGTATATGCTACCTATACACGTGGCTATCGCGTGGGCGGCTTATCGCCGGTTCCTGCCGACCCGTCCGGACCGGTTGCGTTGTCGTCCTATCGTCCCGAAAACAGCGACAACTACGAAGCCGGAAGCAAGAATGTTTTTTTCGATCATAAACTGAAAATTAATATTGCCGCGTTTGTTACTTTTATTAATAACGCACAGGTACCAACGCTGGTGTTGCCCGATGCAATCACCATCATAAAAAATACGGGCAAACTGCAAACGCGCGGATTGGAAGCCGACATATCTGCCACGCCGTTAAAAGGTTTACGGTTAGATTACAACGCAGGCATTATTCATACAGAGTATAAATCGCTAAAGGTATCGCAGGGCGGAACAGAAGTAAATCTGAAAGGGAAAAAACAAATTTATACGCCGTCTGCTACTTCTCTGCTGGCTGCGCAATACAGCCTTTTTATAGCAAGGCAAACAAGATTGTCAATACGCGGCGAATGGCAATACAAAGGCAACATGTATTTTGATTTTGCCAATGCCATAGAGCAAAAAAGTTACGCGCTGTTTCATGCGCGCGCCGGTGCAGATTTTAAAACGTTTGGTTTGTATGTGTGGATTAAAAATATAACGGATAAAAAATTCATAGCGTATGCGTACGATTTTGGCGCGGTTCATCTTGGCAATCCACGCACAACCGGCATTACACTGAACTTGAAATTTTAAGATAAAAAAATAGCGATGAAATTTATTTTACTCCTTTTATTTTCTGTTTTTATAATGATAGCCAATGCGGCAACGGTAGATACGGTGCTTACGCACAGCGCTTCGATGCAGAAAGATATAAAAACGGTTGTGATTACACCGGATGGCTATGAAAAAAGCAATCATTATCCTGTTGTGTATTTGCTTCATGGCTATAGCGGAAATTATGCCGACTGGATTACAAAAGTGCCTGCCATAACATCGTATTCCGATATGTATCATATTATTATTGTTTGCCCCGACGGTGATTATAACAGTTGGTATTTTAATAGCCCGGTTGACAGCACAAAACATTATGAAACATACATTGCCAAAGAGTTGGTGAGCTATATAGATAGCAGCTATGCAACCATAAAAAAATCATCCGGCAGAGCCATAACGGGTTTAAGCATGGGCGGTCATGGCGCATTATATCTTGCCTTTCGGCATCAGGATGTGTTTGGTGCGGCGGGAAGTATGAGCGGCGGCGTTGACCTTCAGCCGTTTCCGGCCAACTGGGAAATCGCTCAAAAATTAGGCTCTTACGCCGAGCATCCGATCGAATGGAAAAACAATTCGGTCATCAATCTTACCTATCTTATTCAAAACAAAAATTATCCGTTATTATTTGATTGCGGCACGGAAGATTTTTTTTATCCGGTAAATAAAAAGCTGCACGACAAGCTGATTGAAAACCATATACCTCACGATTTTATCAGTCGCCCCGGAGCGCACTCGTGGGAGTACTGGTCAAATTCGGTTGGCTTTCAGATGCTGTTCATGCACAATTTTTTTGCGAAAAGCAAATAGTTTTGCCTCAGTATCATCAGCCAAAAATATCGTTCAATACTTTAGCCAAATCAATACCGCCTTTCAGCAATTGTTCGTTTAATGTAGCCACATGATCGTAATTATAACGGTAGCTCAGCTTTTGATTGGGTTGTATTTCTTTTACGAGTCGTTCGCCTATTGTATAAGAATCAAAAATCCATTGGCTCAGAGGTTGCTGCTGCCATGTTTTTCTTTGTGTTTTCGTGCTGTAATCAATGGCATCTGCATACTCGGTGTAGCTTAGCTGCTGAAATAAGATTAAGTCTGAATCCCACAGCCGGTGCAGGTTTGAGCCTTCGTTAAACCACATTATTTTAATATCATTGCCGCCTCTTGCCGTTTCAATGGTATGCATCGGCTGATGTATGTCTTCTACAATATGAATCAGCAATTTCAGATACATCACTTTCTTATCGCGTGTAAGTTGTTTGCTTTTTAATTGCGAGGCAAGAAAATTGATTCTGGTAAAAGCGTCAGCCGACGTATCGGCCTGCAGATACGATTGCAATTCATTATGCGGCAAGCTATCAGGCAGGTCAATATAATGCCATTCGTCAATGTATTTATAGGCAGAATCCGATTTAATAAAATCTGCCCAGTTGCTGGCTATCGCAATGCTTTCATCGCCAAGAATTGACGCTATGGCGCGTCTTGCTTTTTTATTCAAATGCCTCGCTGCAATTTCACCGCAAATCCGGTGTCCTTCCGTTCCCCATGCAAGGCAATGAAGAGGCATATAAAAAGCGATAACAAAGAATAAATATTTTGCCATTTTTGTAATCATTATTTATATAATTTTCATGCGATAAAAATAGAACAGTAACGCATTCTTTCATATCATCGTTATGTTATTTATGGCAAACAGATACATCTTCAAGTTGTATCAGGAAAAAAATCAAACAAGTTTGCCATCATCATGCTATAAATATTTTTTTTATAAAACAAGATTTCCGTTTTATAAATCCATGCATTATTGAAAATTGATGATAGCGTATCTTCTTTTTAAATCACACGAAATAAAGTAATATTGTCAATTTATAAATTGCCGCATTGATGATAGGTAAAGCCGCTGTTTTATTTTTATGTTCCGTTTTTCTTTTGGCAGGCTGCCATAATAATGCAACCGTTGATGCAGCTTCCATGCAAAAAGATTCCTGCCTTTCCTGTAAATCGCCTTCTTCAAGAAAATCGCTTATCACCGCTTCATTTCAAAACCAAAATGCAAATTCTGCTGCGGCTGATTTATCAGAAATGATACTGATTAACGGTGGTACATATCAAATGGGTTCAAACGATTATCCTGACAGCAGACCGGTGCACAGCGTTTCGGTCAGCAGCTTTTATATGGATGAACATGAAGTTACCAACGCGCAGTTTGCCAAATTTGTAAAAGCAACGGGTTACATTACGGTGTCGGAACAACCTTTAGATCCGGCCGATTATCCGGGTGTGCCTGCCGATAAATTGGTACCAGGTTCTGCCGTGTTTGCGCCGCCTTCTCACGCCGTGTCGCTAAACAATCCGCTGCAATGGTGGACGTATCAGAACGGTGCCGACTGGAAGCATCCGCAAGGACCAGAAAGCAATATTGCCGGAAAAGACAACGAGCCGGTGGTGCAGATTTGCTATACCGATGTAGTTGCTTATGCCAAATGGGCTGGAAAGCGATTGCCAACAGAAGCCGAGTGGGAATTTGCGGCACGCGGCGGCAGGCAGTTTGCCGATTATTACTGGGGAAAAGAACTGAAGCCAAATGGCAAATGGATGGCAAACATCTTTCAGGGAAATTTTCCGTGGAAGAATACGGTTGGTGATGGATATGTTGGCTTAGCGCCTGTGAAATCTTTTCCTGCCAATGCTTTTGGCTTGTACGATATGGAAGGTAATGTATGGGAATGGTGCAGCGATTTTTATCGTCCCGATTCGTATGCCAATGGCGTTTCTGTTAATCCGCAAGGCCCAAAAGACAGTTACGATCCCGACGAGCCCGATGCGGAAAAGCATGTGCAGCGCGGCGGTTCGTTTCTTTGCAGCGACGATTATTGCATTCGTTATAAAGCCGGCAGCCGCGGCAAAGGCGAAACCAACAGCGCAAGCAACAATCTGGGTTTTCGTTGCGTAACAGAAGTGAAGTAAGCAATGTTTCTTTCATTACAAGACGGTTTACATTGAACCAATATAAATCTGATTTGCACTTCATTTTTTTATCTCCCATAATCTTTTTACTCTTTATTCATTTTATTTTCCTTTTCGCTAAAATCGGATTTTGTTTAACCGGGCTTATTTTTTGAACATCATTTTCAAAACATGAATGCCATGAACGAAAATGAATTTTTTGCTGCAACGGCAAATGAACTGAACAATGGTGAAATGAAAGAAGTGCAATGGAATGAAACAAAGATTGTATTAGCCAGAATTGACGATGAATATTATGCTGTTGGCGGCGTTTGCCCGCATTATAAAGCGCCGCTTGCAAAAGGCGCTTTATGCGGCACAAGATTGTACTGCCCGTGGCATCATTCAAGCTTTGATATAACAAATGGAAATCTGCTTGAGCCTCCGGCATTGGATGGCTTGCCACGATATAATGTTCGGGTAGAAAATGACAATATTTTTATTGCGATGCCTGTAAAAAATGAAGTGCCGGAAAGTAAAACAACCTATGGTTCAGATGATAGAACATTTGTTATTATTGGCGGTGGTGCGGCCGGTTGCATGGCAGCCGAAACATTGCGCAGTAATGGTTTTAAAGGTAAGGTTGTGATGATAACGAAAGAAGACAAACTGCCTTACGATCGCACGGCATTGAGTAAAAAATACATGAGCGGAAAGAAGCAACCTGATGAATTACCGCTTCGGGATGAAGATTTTTTTAAACAACATCAGATTGAAATTGCAAAACAAAAAGCGGTAACGAATGTTGAGGCAGATAAAAAAACAATTGTTTTTGATGATGGCAGTTCTTTGTCTTACGATGCTTTGCTGGTAGCTACCGGCGGCGAGCCGGATACCTTATCTGTTGAAGGAGCGAATTTTAATAACGTGTTTACCCTGCGTTCCGCCACGAATGCTGAACATATTTTAAGGACGGCGAAAAATGCAAAAAAAGCTTGTATCATCGGTGCCAGCTTTATTGGTATGGAAACCGCCGCAAGCTTAACCACGCTTGGTTTATCCGTTACCGTCGTGGCTAAAGAAAAAATGCCGTTTGAAAGTAATTTTGGTTACGACATCGGAAAGATATTTTTTGATATGCACACAAAAAAAGGCGTTACCATAAAAACAGAAGCTGAATTAGAAAAAATATCAGGTACCGGCAAAGCAGAAACGGTCATATTAAAAAGCGGTGTAGAAATTGAAACAGACCTGGTAATCATGGGAATTGGCGTGCATCCGAAAACAGATTTTTTGCAAGGTCTTACCTTACATGAAAAAGACAAAAGCGTGATGGTTGATGACCATCTTCTGGCTGCGCCACACCTGTTTGTTGCCGGTGATATTGCCCGTTTTCCCGATGCTAAAACCGGCGCGGACATTCGTATTGAACACTGGCGGGTAGCGCAACAGCACGGGCGTCTTGCGGCTCTGAATATGCTGGAAAAAAATCATTCTGTAAAAGAAATTGTGCCTTTTTTCTGGACGAATCAGTATGAAAAGCGCTTGTCTTATGTGGGTCATGCCGAAGACTGGGATGATATAGTTGTTGACGGCGATATTGAGAAACAAAAATTTCTGGCGTTTTATGTAACAGATGATAAAGTAATGGCAGTCGCTTCTATGAACCGCGACATAGAAAGCAATCAAATGGAAGATATGATGCGAACCGGCGGTATGATAACATTGAATGAAGCAAAGGAGAAATTGAAACTTTAGTAATGAACAAAGTTCTTTTACTGGGTAAACATTTAATTTTTTACTTCATCCTGCCATCCTGTTTATCTTTAAATAAATATTGAATTTAGAATGAGAAGCACAAGCGGATTATGGATCATCGCCATTATAATGTTATTGTTAGATACCTATGTTTTTATTGTTTTGAAATCTCTTGTGCAGCACAGCAACGATAAGCTTCGCATCGGCATTTATGCAGCTTACTGGTTGCTTAGCCTAACAGCCGTTTTATTTTTGCTTACGTTTCCCTACTGGCGCAATCAACCCGCAATGCGGGAAATACGCGATTATATTTTCGCCGTTATTTTAGGACTTGTATTTGCCAAACTGGTTGCCACCGTTTTCTTTCTGGTAGATGATATCCGGCGCGGCGCCATGTGGCTGATGAGCCGGCTTTTTCACCGGACCGGCGCCGATTTTGTGCAGGAGAATCCGGTCATCAAACGCTCGGTATTTTTAAACTGGCTTGGCTTTGCGGCAGGCACTACCTTATTTGGCTCGCTGCTATATGGCTTTTCTAATAAATACAAATACAAGGTAAAAAAAATAAAGCTTTCATTTTCCAATTTGCCGGCTGCGTTTAAAGGCTTTCGCATCGTGCAGATCAGCGATATACACAGCGGCAGTTTTCAAAATAAAAAAGCGGTAGAGCACGGCGTTGATATGGTGCTGCAACAGAAAGCTGATCTCATTCTTTTTACGGGTGATATTGTAAACGATGAAGCCATAGAAATGCGAAATTACATTGATGTGTTTAAAAAAATAAATGCACCATACGGCGTATTCAGCACATTGGGAAACCACGATTACGGCGATTACAAATGGGGCTCAAACCCAACAGGGGAGGCGCTGGCAGAAAAACAAAAAAACCACCAGCTCGTTCTTGATACGCATAAACAACTTGGCTGGCGGCTGATGATGAACGAGCACACAGCCATCGAAAAAGACGGAGAAGCATTTGCCTTAATCGGCATTGAAAACTGGGGCGCAAAAGCCGGTTTCCCAAAATACGGCAGAATGGATTTGGCCTATCCCGGAACGGAAAAGTATTCTTTTAAATTATTGATGAGCCACGACCCCAGCCATTGGGATGCTGAAGTAAGACCAAAATACGGCGATATTGATTTAACCTTATCCGGTCATACGCACGGAATGCAGTTTGGCGTAGAAACGCCATGGTTTAAATGGAGCCCGGTGCAATGGGTATATAAGCAATGGGCAGGCTTATACAAACAAGGCAGCCAATACCTGTATGTAAACAGGGGTTATGGTTTTATCGGCTATCCCGGCCGCGTAGGTATTTTACCCGAAATCACGGTGTTTGAATTTGTGTGATTGCCATTTGTTTCTTTTTTGTAATGATGTGCAACGTAACAAAATGCGTTTATTAAACGTTATGAATAATTACTTGTCGTAGCGGGCAATTACTTAAACAAAAACGATTATGAAGAAACGAATTGTCAGCCTCTTAGCTGTTGTATTTTGCATTACCATCGCTCACGCGCAGCGATTAGATTTTGGTGGAAAAGTAAGTGCAAATCTCACTAAAATTGATGGTGTAAAGTTTAAAGACGGTTACGAGCTGAATTATCAACTTGGCTTTTTCGGAGAAATAGATTTTACCAAAAGCCTCGGCATTCAGCCGGAAGTTTTATTCAGCCAAACCAGTTCAAAAGTTGATTCGGGTTTCAGAGCTACGTATGAAAATTTACCGGGTCAGCTGATACAAAGAGACGTAAAATTAAATTATCTCAATATTCCCATTTTGCTTCGTATTAACGCCGGCAAACTGCTTACGTTTCATGTTGGTCCGCAGTTCAGCATTCTGGTAAACGATGACGAGAATTTGATTTCCAATGGCAAGCAGGCATTCAAATCCGGCGATTTTGCAGCCGTATTAGGCGCGCAGATCAATATCAGCAAGCTAAGAATTTATGGACGTTATAACATTGGATTGGCCGACATCAGCGACATTGACAATTCAAATAAATGGAAAAATCAGCAATTACAGTTGGGTGTTGGTATTAAGCTGTTATAAATAAAATAATTGTAGTGTTAAGTCAACTATATAATGACTCATATTGAGGCAGAACGGGAAAAGTAAAATATGAGTTTTACGTTTGTCGTCTGACATATTACGGTTGACATGACAGTACTGCGGAATGAATCTTTCTAAATATTCATTCCGCTCTTTTATGTGGTAAAGCGATTGTCATTGACATTTTTTAAAAATTGCTTTTACTAAGATAGCAGGTAACGTATTAATGTAAATGCATTATAAAAATTACGGATCCGTATTTCTATTTTTTGCAACTTTACAAACAATGATAATCAAAAAAGCGGCTTACCTGGTGTCGAGCGCAACGTATGAACAATGCCCGAAAGCCGACCGTCCGGAATATGCTTTTATAGGCAGAAGCAATGTAGGCAAATCGTCTTTAATCAACATGCTTTGTAACAATCAGAAGCTGGCGAAAACATCGGCAGCACCGGGCAAAACACAGCTTATCAATCATTTTGAAATGGAAAGCGCGGCAAAAGAAAAAGCGCCGGTTGTGAAATGGTATCTGGTTGATTTACCTGGATATGGATTCGCCAAAGTGTCGCAAAGCAGTCGCAGGCGCTGGGAGCAAATGATCGAAAATTATTTGCGTAAACGCGAAAATATCATCAATGTTTTTGCGCTGATAGATGTAAGGTTAAAGCCTCAGACGATAGACCTTGATTTTGTAAATCAATTAGACCGGTGGCAGGTTCCGTTTAGCTTGATTTTTACAAAAGCCGACAAAGAAAAACCACTTGCCGTTGAGCGAAATGCGCAGGCGTTTTTGGATACCATGCGTAGTACCTGGCAGTTTTTGCCGCAGCATTTCATAAGCAGCGCAACAGATAAAAGAGGGAAAGAAGAAATTCTGAAATTTATTGAGACATGCAACGAAAGCGTTGTAAAGTAAAGGTCGTTATCCCAACAGGCTTACGGTAATTTTTTTCAAATCTTCCAGGTCAAAAGGCTTGGCGAGAAAAGCATCGGCGCCGGCTTCCAGCGCGAGTGCCTGAATGTCGTTGTTAGCAGAAAAATAAACGATGGGAATGTGGTTGAGATCCAAGTTTTCCTTAATGGTGCGCGAAGCGATAATGCCGCCGCTTTCAGGTATCCAGTTGTCCATCAGAATTACATCGGGCTGCACATCTTTCACGGTTTCTACAATGTTGTTGCAATGCGTGCGTGTTACTACCTCAATGCCTTGTTTTTCAAAAATATAGCTGCAGATAAAAAGTATATCGGCATCGTCATCACAAATAAGCACTCGTTTCTTTAATTCATTATTCATGTAATATAAATCTCGCTGAAAAAGTGAAGATAGGTATTAAATAAGTATGTCATGCTTAAATTTAATGCTAAGTTTTTTTCGTTCCCGGCACGTTAATGCCTAACCATGCCATCAATCCCATTCCGGTTTCAATGGCTTGCTCATCAATATTAAATAAGGGTGTATGAACGTTATGAATTATGCCTTTTGCTTCGTTTCTTACTCCCAGTCTGAAAAAGCAGCCAGGCACATGCTGCGTATAATAACCAAAGTCTTCGGCGCCCATACGCAATTCGGTTTCCTGCACATTGTCTTCAGTCATATAGTCTTTTGCTAATTGCCAGGCTTCTTCCGTAAACAGCGGATCATTATCAACCGTCGGGTAGCCCACATCTATCAATACATCAGCTTCAGCACCCATGGCTTCCGCTATCCCTTTTACTTGTTTTATAATCAGTTGATGCGCTTTTTTGCGCCAGCTTTCATCCATCGCGCGAAATGTTCCCATCAGTTTCACTTCGCTCGGAATTACATTGGTTGTATGGCCGCCCTGAATAGAGCAAATGGATAAAACAGACGGCGAGGTGGGATTGTTATTGCGACTGATAATTTGCTGTAAAGCAACTATAATTTGTGAAGCGATGAGAATGGTATCTGCCGTTACATGCGGCGCGGCGGCATGACCACCGGGACTTTTTATGGTGATAAATATTTCATCTGCGCTTGCCATCACCCTGCCTTTGCGAAAGCTTACCTTGCCAACGGCCAATCCCGGATGCACGTGCAAAGCCACAATGCCTTGCGGAGCTGGGTTTGTTAGCACACCTTCTTTTATCATGATGCTCGCACCGCCCGGATTTCGTTCTTCGCCCGGCTGAAAAATAAGCTTTATGGTTCCGTTCCAGTGCTGCCTTGTTTGCTGTAAAATATAAGCCGCGCCAAGCAGACAAGTAGTATGCACATCATGACCGCAGGCGTGCATAACACCAACGTTTTCCGATTTATAAGAAATATCATTTTGCTCTGTAATGGGTAATGCGTCCATATCTGCACGCAAAGCCATCACGCGGCTGTGCGGGTTGTTGCCTTCAAGTAAAGCCACAACGCCGGTTTCTGCCATTCTGATAAACGGAACCTGCCATTGATTTAATTTCTCTTTTATAAATTCTGATGTGTTGTGTTCCTGATAACTAAGTTCGGGATGCGCATGAAGATGCCTGCGTATCTGAACAAAATCATCTGCGGTTTCCTTCGCTATCAGTTGAATTTTTTCTTTCAGCATAATATTTATTCTGAAGTGATGTCTTCGTCTTTTGGCGTATATTCTATATTATCGTTCACCACATAAATTGTTTGCGGATAAACCGAAGAAAGCATCCGCTTGTATCGTTCTGCGTCATCGCGCTCTATAAAATTGCCAAACCGCACTTTAAAATACGGCGACTGATAAATGGTATAAGCTTTTTGTCCGGGGAAACGTTGTAATAAATTTGCCTTGAGATCAAACGCTTTTTCGCGGCTTTGCGTACTGAGAACCTGTAACCGGTAACCATGATACAAGCCGTTATACGTCATTCTGGCCGCCTTTTTATTCAGCTTTATTTCTATTGAAGTCAGCATATCTAACCGGCCGTCTTTCCTGACAACAATTGAATCTCCGGTTTGCGCGTAACTGTAAAAAATACAGCTGCAAAATAAAATGCAAAACAGCGTTTTCATAATACAATTCAGGTAACGTTGATGAATAAAAGATGAGAATAATTAAAAAGTAAAAAGTAAAAATTTAAAAGTAAAAAAGTGAATGATTTTGTTTACACTTTACAAATTCACTTTTAAATGTTTATCGTGTATTTACCCGAACAATAACATTGCATATTTGCGAATATACGTTTGTGTTAATTTAATAATTATCGCTACCAGAAGGTCCGCCGTTTATAATGGCAACACTTGCGCTGCAGCCCAAACGCGTTGCACCGGCATCAACCAGCTCTTTTGCAAACTGATACGTGCGGATGCCGCCGGATGCTTTTATCTGCACGCCTTTCGGCAAATACCGGCGCATCAGTGTTACTGCTTCTACCGTTGCGCCAATCTCCGCATAGCCGGTAGATGTTTTCAGGTAATCAATGCCGGAAGCGCCATATAATTCGCAACATTTTTTTATTTCATCTTCGGTTAATACACCGCTTTCAATAATGATTTTTACCGTTTTTTCTTTTTGTTTTATCAATGGCGCCAGATGATTGATTTCATTGGCCAAATATTGCCAGTCACCGTTTTTTAATGCAATGATATTAATCACAATATCCAACTCGTCTGCACCGTCAACCATGGCAAGAAGCGTTTCGGCAATCTTAGCTTCCACAGCCGAATAACCAAACGGAAACCCGATAACGGTTGCCGTTTTTACAATTGTATTCTTCGTTAATTCCCTGGCTTTTTTCACAAATAGCGGAGGTACACACACCGCAGCAAACTCAAATTGCACCGCTTCTTTACAAAGCTTTTCAATGTCTGCTATGGTTGTGGTGGGCTTTAAAATCGTATGATCAATGTAACGCGATAAATGCATAACAAACAAATGTAGAAATTAAAAAACAAGATTGATGCAACAAGATACGGACATTGAAAAGAGGTAAATTTTTTATGATGAGCTACGCTATGATATCAAATACTTTATCAACGATTTGCAAAGGTGCAATTCCGTTCATACAAGCCAGATGATTGGGGCAGGATTTATTGCCAAATACGGAAGAAGGGCGACATGATAACTCTATCTGAACGCAATTGTGTAATGACTGTCCCCAGCCAAGAAAACCGAGAAATGGATGTGTGCCGCCCCAGATTGAAACTACCGGAATGCCGAAAAGCGAAGCGAGGTGCATGTTGGCAGAATCCATACTAATCATCGCATCCAATAGGGAAATAAGATAGAGTTCTTTTGTAAAACTTATTTTACCAGCCATATTTTCAATCCGATTTTTATTAATACCAGCCAGTTGCTCTAATGAAGCCGCATCAGCTTTGCCGCCAAACAGAACTATTTTGATTCTGTTGTTTTTCAATAACAATTCAATCACCTGTTGCATTTTTTCAATGGGATATGTTTTTTCTAAGTATTGCGCAAACGGCGCGATGCCAATCATTGTATTGTTGGTTGCTTTAAAAATATTATCCTGAATTTCAGTTTTATCTATTCTGCTGATGCCATTTTGAACATCAAGAACAACAGGCAGCTTTAGCTTTGCAAATACATTGGCGTAACGCTGAAACACTGATGGCAATGGTTTCAGAATTTTGTTACGCTGCCGGGTGAGCATTCTTTTTTCTTGTCTGCCTTTATCTACAACGGCGATGTTTTTTCCGGTAAAAAAAATGCGCATTATTTGCGTTCGCAACACATTGTGCAGGTCGGCAACGGCATCAAAAAAAAACTCATTATTCAATTGCTTGTACAAACGAAGTAAGCCCGCAACGCCTTTGTGCTTTCCCCTGATGTCTGCTTCCACAAATTGCAGGCGTTCGATGTTGACAAACAATGGTTTTACAAAAGCTACCGAAACGAATGTTACGCGCAGTTGCGGATGCTGCAGCAGCAACAATCTGATAACGGGAACGGTCATGGCAATATCGCCGAGCGAAGAAAACCGTAATACGAGTATGTGTTCCGGCGGCTTCAATCCGGGTTGTTTTTTTGATTGTATAAAACCGGATTTAATGAATTGTCGTTATACATTTTCATTTGCCGGTACACTTTCATTTTTTTCATACCGGCGGAAAGATCGTCCAGAAGCTGATTGACAGAAAGCGATAAGTCATCCCGCTGCTCCCGTAAAATCATTAGCTTATCATAACAACGCTGCCGGTGCTCAACAGAAGCTTCCGGCCTTTGCGTTTCGATGTCCATGTGATAAATTTTCAATTCCAGTATGGAAAGCCGGTCTATGGCCCAGGCAGGCGTTTCTGTATTGATGGCAGCATTTGGTTGCGTAGCAATATCATTGAATTTCTGTAAAAACCAATCATCAGTCTGCTCAACCAGATTGGTGCGCTGCTGATTCAGCACATCTATTTTTCTTTTTATCTGCAAGGCTTCCTCCGGGCTGATAACAGGATTGCGAATCATGTCTTCCAGATGCCACTGCACCGTATCTGTCCGGCATTTATTATAAAGCAAAGCTTCAACAGAACCGCTTTGATAAGGCAGAACCATCACAGCATTTACATCATCTGTTATATGATAATCGGCGATACATTGCTGAAAGATTTGTATACATTTTTCGCTTGTCATAAAGCAAATGTATTATGCCGCTTTCAATAATTAATGTTCGGTAAAATTGAGGTCTTTTCCAAAGGTTTCCTGCAACAAATAAACAGCCACAAAGCCAATAATAAATATAATAACGCCGGTAAGCCAGGCGCCCGTAATATAACTGCTTTCGGTTGTAAAAGAATGTTGCGATAACAGGCTTCGCAAATATTGAAACAGCAGGATAATCAATGGCAAAGCGCCTCTTACAAAATTAGGAATGGTGGTGGCTGCCGTAGCACGCAAATTGGTTCCGAACTGCTCGGCGCCGATGGTAACGAAAATGGCCCAATAACCCATGCTGAAACCAAGCAGCGCGCAGATGGCATACATCATTTGCGCCGATCCATTGTATTGACTGGTGAAAAATAATATAATGAAAACAACGGCTAAGGCATAAAAAATATACAATGCTTTTTTGCGGCTTCTGAGTTGCTGGCTAATGAGTCCGATAGAAATATCGCCGATAGAAATGCCGGCATACGCAAACATGACGGCCTTGCCTGCATCTATCGGTTGCTGAATGTGCATTGCCGCGCCAAATTCTTTTGAAAATGTTATTAAAATTCCAATTACATACCAGGTTGGCAAGCCAATGAGAATGCTTAACAAATAACGCTTACGCCGCTCCCGGTTTGTGATGAGCATAAAGAAATTTCCTCGTTTCACATTGGTTTCTTTCATCCGTTGAAACATGCCTGATTCAAATACGGAGATACGAAGCAGCAACAACAGAAAACCCAAACCGCCGCCAACGAAATAGCAGGTTTGCCATCCGCTGTTGTCTGCCTTTATAAACAGTTGCTTTACGATAAATGCGGCGATTGCCCCCAGCAGCCCGATGCCTGCTACAAGCGACGTGGCAATGCCGCGCTTTTCTTTCGACACCAGTTCTGATACAAGCGTTATTCCCGCGCCAAGTTCTCCGGCCAAACCAAGCCCGGCAATAAATCGAATCCAGGCATATTGGTCTGCATTCTGCACAAAGCCATTGGCTATATTGGCAACTGAGTACAAAAGTATAGAGCCGAATAAAACGCTCAGTCTTCCTTTTTTATCGCCAATAACGCCCCATAAAATACCTCCGAGCAAAAGCCCGATCATTTGAACACTGAGAATGTGTTCGCCTTCGGATGTGATTTGCAAATCGGTAAGACCCAAACTTTTCAGGCTGGGAACACGGATGATGCTAAAAAGAAGCAAATCGTAAATGTCAACAAAATAACCAAGCGCTGCCACCAGCACAGGTATGGTTATTATGGTTTGCTTGTTGATAGTCATGACAGCAAAAGATAGCAGCTTTTTTATTTAATAAGATAAAATTCCGTTTCAGGAATTAACATCTATAACAGGTTTTTTGCCAAAAAATAATTTTATGATTACGGGCAATGTTGTGATTACAATAATGCCAACAGCAATGAGTTCAATGTGTTCTTTCAGGCTGAAATCGTATCTTTCTTTTACCCAGCTTTCTAAAAAATGTCCGCCCAACACCATGGTAGAAACCCATACGATGCTGCCCGTAATATTGTAAAATGTAAAAGAGGCTTTGGGCATTTTTACAATACCGGCAACGATGGGGGCGAACGTGCGCACGATGGGTAAAAATTTAGATAAAAAGACGGTGGCTTTGCCATATTTTTCGTAGAAGGCATGCGCCTGCATCAGGTGTTTTCGCCGGAAGAAAAACGATTCTTTTCTTTCATAAAGCAATGGTCCGGTTTTATTGCCAAACCAGTAACCTGCCATGTTTCCCAATACAGATGCGATAATGATGAGAATGATGATAACGCTGTAATGCACATTATAAAAGCTTTGCGAGAGTTTACCTACATAGATGCCTGCGGCAAACAGCAGGCTGTCGCCGGGAAGAAAAAAGCCAAGCAGCAATCCTGTTTCAGCGAAGATGATAAACAGCATGGCATATAAGCCGCCATGTTCTATAATCCAGTCTATTAAATTGTTCAGCATGAGTACATTTCGTTTGAATAAAAGTGCTTCACATACAGATTCTTAATGGTATCATTCAGCCCGCAACGGTTTCCAGTTCGCCTTCCCATTTGCTTACCACGCTTGTTGCCAGTGCATTACCAAGCACGTTGGTAGCGGTTCTAAACATATCGCAGAAATGATCTATCGGCAATATTAAGGCAATTCCTTCAGGTGGAATTTTAAACATGGCGCAGGTTGCGGTTACTACCACAAGCGAAGCGCGCGGCACGCCTGCAATGCCTTTGCTGGTAAGCATCAGCACAAGCAGCATGGTTAATTGCGTACCGATATCAAGATGTACCTGGTAAGCCTGCGCAATGGCAAGAGAAGCAAACGTCATATACATCATGCTGCCATCTAAATTGAACGAATAACCAAGCGGTAATACGAAAGAAACAATTTTATTGTTGCAGCCAAAACGCTCCAGTTCTTCTGTTAGTTTGGGAAACACCGCTTCGCTGCTGGTTGTGCTGAACGCGATAATAACGGGTTGTGTAATTCGTCTTAATAAGGCAGGTATCTTGTTTTTTAAGATCAGGTATCCGACAGATAGTAAAACAATCCAAAGTAATGCGATGCCAATGGTGAAGTACAAAAAATATTTACCGTAAAACAGGAAGATTGACGGACCTTTTGTTGCGATGACTGCGGCAATGGCGCCAAACACGCCAAGCGGCGCAAAATTCATCACATAACCAACCATTTTTAAAATGACATGCGCAACGGCATCCAGCGCTTTGATTACCACTTTTCCTTTCTCGCCGATGGCTGCCGTTGCTACGCCAAAGAAAATTGAAAACACTACAATTTGCAACACCTGATTGTCTGCCATGGCGTTAACAATGCTTTTGGGAAACAAATGATCGGCAAAATTTGAAAGGCTGAATGCCTCCGTTTTCCCCACCAGATCGGCTGCGCCGGTTGTATCGGCGTTCGATAAATCAATGCCTTCGCCGGGCTTAAAAAAATTAACCAGTACCAAACCTAACAACAGGCTTACCAGCGATGCCGAAATAAACCAAAGCAGAGCTTTGCCGCCCACTCTTCCTACGGCTTTCAGATCGCCAAGTTTGGCAATGCCAGTAACGAGTGTGCTAAACACAAGTGGCGCGATAATCATTTGTACAAGACTGAGAAAGATTTTGGTCAGCAGGTTCAGATTATTGGAAATTGTTTGTGCAGATTCGGGCGAAGCGGACAGATAAATCCAATAGCCAAGCGCAATGCCGAGTATCATGGCGACAATAATATAAATTGTAAGTTTATTGTTCATGCAGATAAATTATAAAGCTTTTTTACGGCAGGCGCAATATAGCCGAAAAGGCTAAGCTTACTTGTATCTTACGAAGATTCGGAGGTTGAACGCGATATGAAAATTTATTTATGTTGTTGTGTATTCTTATATAAAGCAACCAGTTTGCTAAACGCATCCTGATTGATGCTGCTGTTTAAAGAAGTGGCAATGTCTTTTTTTTCGGTTGCCGTCAGGTGAAACGAAATGGAAGCCATCTGTTCTTTTTTAGAAGGAATATACTGAAATGAAAGACGATATAAATCAGGTCCGTAGCTATCGGTTAAATAATCAAGCTGATCAAGCTGATAATAGGTTTGCAACCGAAACCAGTTGTATTGCAGTACGAGAAAGGGTTTGGTTAAAAAGCCAAGTACATTGTCGGTTTCCAGCGGTCTGTCCCAGTCGCCGGCCTGCCTGTCCCGAATTTGTATAATGATGATTTTACTTGTGTTTTGCTGCAGCCAGGTTTTAAAAGTATTGATAAAGCGAAACGTGGTTTCCTGTCCGAAATTATCGCGAAGACCCGCATCAAGAACATCAATTACCGGCGTGCTTGGCAACCATACATTCGGCAAAACATACGGAAAAGTTGCGTTCATCCGAAGCGCAGATAAAACGCTTACATTCAAAGGATTTTTATCCTGAAAAAAAGAAACAAAATCAACCGCATCCACTTCTTTGGCAGGAATGCGCACGGTATCGAAACCGGTTTGCATCAGCCATCGTTTTGGGTTCGGGCTGATGATCATTTGCCTCCCGTCTCTGCTTACAACGGCATTCCATATCAGGCTCGGTATCTGCGCGTCGGCTTCCGGCTTAGAATAATCGCCCAGTTTTTTATTCAGTATGCCTTGCGTATTAAAATCCAGTTTTTGTTCAAACGCATACGCGCGATCTTTTACATAACTGTAACCATTTGCCGTAAAACGGGTTGCCGGTCCCATCACGTCGCGCGTTATCATGGAAGAAAATAACGGGTTTAACAAATCGCGCGAGATATTGTTGGCATATCGATCATCCTGTAAATTTATATGACCGCCTTGTATTTTTTGCCAGTACAAAGCTCTGAAATAAGTAGCTCCCATCATGCCGCCGGAAGCTCCGTTAATCAGCATCGTATGCGGCATTAAACCGCCGTTGGTAACGCTGTCAAGATGTTGCAAAACATTCATTACAAATGCCGCGCTGCGGTTGCCGCCACCGCTTACATCAAGCAAAAACATAACAGGCTTTTCTTCTTTCTGGCGCGCTTTCCATTTATTTAGCGTAAGCAAAAAACTGTCTTTATCAGCCTGAATATTTTCCGGCGATGCCAATGCTTCAAGCGATTGCTGCGTATAGGGCGAAGGCGGAATTTTTTTATCGTAATTTAAGCCGTAGGCACGGTTGCGAAAATCAATCACATTGATGTTTGTCAGCCAATTGATAATGATGTAAATGAGTACGAGTACGGGTATGCTCCATGTTTTTAAAAACAAGGAAAAAGCGCCCGCAATGCCGATTAAAATAGCGAAGAAAATAGTGGCGCTGGCAGCCGCCGGAATCTGAAACAACGTGCTGTCGCTCAGGTAACCAACAAGAATTAAAAAGAGAAAAGCAATCAGAACGGCAAGCACGGCAGCCAGGTGATGACGTTTAAAAATCGTTTGCAGCAAGTCGTCGCTGTAATGGCGCACATCGCGCGGTTTACGCAGTCCTAAGTTGGCGCTCAAAAAAAAATCTACGCGGATTTCACCTTTATAAACCGGCAACGGATTTTTTACAATGGCGGTAGAATAGTTCTCATTGGCTTTGCTGATAATTGCCTTCATGCGGCGGTAAATGGTTTTATCGGCACCGTAAAAATATCCGAAGGCAATAAATACGGCGATGATGAAGCCAAATAAAAAGCTGCTTGTGAGTAAAATAATGTTGCTTACTGCAATCAGTTCTTCATATAAATCATATTCGATGGCATTAACAAAATAAAAAACAAGAAAGATGAGAGGCAATATTGCATTGTTGATGCAATACTTTAAAAAAGGCTGCGATGTTGTGGCCAAAAAGCGAATGTGCTTGGTATGAAGAATAAAAGTGGTAATGTTCCAGCTCATTACAAAAATGCCGATTGCAAAACCAACAAAACCGGTGCTTACAGGCGTAACCTTACCCCAATATTCCGGCGCCAGAAATAATGTTTCGGAACCATATACCTGTAGAAAATGGCCGGCAACGGTGGCAAATAAAATGACCCAGAAAAGAAGCAGAAGCTGATAGCGGCGGAAGTGCAGAAAAAATAACTGCACTGGCAGAGAATAAAAAAAACCGGCTATGAATTTCTTCAAGAGAAAATGAAAAATTTATAATTTAAAAATCAGTTGTCCGCTTTCTTTCTATTGTTTCCGATGAGGGCTTCTATGGCATATGCAACAACAGATAACAGGATGCCAAACCAGAAAGCCGACCACCAGGTGCGTACCGTAAAACCTGTTACCATAAGGGAAGCCCATTTTATAATCAGGGTATTTATAACCAGGAGAAACAACCCTAATGTAAACACCGTTACCGGTATGGTTAGTATTACAAGCACCGGTTTTACAACCATATTAAGCAATGCCAGCACAAGCGCAACTACGATAGCTGTAAAACCGCCGTTGATGCTAACACCGGTTATAAGATTGGCGGCAACTATGGCAGCCAGCGCCGTTACCAATATTTTACCTATAAACTTCATATTGCTATATTACGGTAAGCTGATAAAAATTTTCGGGTTGAAAATATTTATTTGCCAGCAATTGCAATTCTGCGGCTGAAATATTTTTAATTGTAGCGAGGCTGTTCTGAAAATAATCAACCGGCAGCTCCTGCAAAATATAAAGTTTCCAGCGATTGATAATTTGAAACGGTCCGTCTATATGCCCTAATATAGTTCCAATCATATAATTCCGAACCAGATTAAGCTCTTCTTCCGCTATCGGTTCGTTTCGCAGGCGTTCCATTTCATGATATATTTCTTTTATGGTGGCTTCCGCCACTTTTCTTCCGGCTTCTGTGGTGATGGATAAAGCCGATGTCTGCATGTGATTTTCCAAATAGCTGTGAATACCGTATGTATAACCTTTATCTTCCCGTATGTTGCTCATTAAACGCGACCCGAAGTAACCGCCGAAAATATTATTCAGCACCTGCATTTTAAGAAAATCTTCGTGATGCCGGTTGGGAAAAGGTTGCGCAATGCGTATGGCAGCCTGCACGCCATCTGTGTCGTTCGATATATTGTACAGCGTATCTTCTGACGGCGTTGGAACATGAATTTTTTCTGGCAATGTTTTGCTGTTAAAAGGCAGCGAGCCAAAATGCAGATTGAGCAGACTCATCATGTTTTCGGGAAGATTGCCGGCAACAAAAATCAGGCATTTTCCTTCGGTATAATATCGCTTGTAAAAAGGCAATAGCTGATCTCTGTTTATGTTATCATATGCTTCTGCGGTTGTGTATCTGCCATAGGGATGATCGAACCCAAAAAGCTTTTCATCTATCAGGCGGTTGGCAACGAAATCGCATTTTTGCAAATTAACTTCCAGTCTTTGCTTTTGGTTTTGCCGGTAGATATCCAACTCTTCTTCCGGAAAAATACTTTCGGTAAGCAATTCGCTTATTACCGGAAGCAGTTCCTGAATGTGCTTGCTGAGGCAATGCAGCGAAAGGGAAGCCGTTTCGTTGCCGCAGGCACGGTTTAGATGCGCGCCGTAGTAATCAAAATGCTCATTTATGTCGAAGGCGCTGCGTTGTTTTGTTCCGTTTTTCAACAAAAAATTCGTTGTTGCCGCCACAATGTTTTGCTCTTCGTACCAGTTGCCGGCAAAAAAAACCAGCTCCATCTGAATCACTTCCTGCGCACCGGCAGTAATGGCATATACCGGTGTTTTATTGTCCAGCGTATCGCATTGATATGGCGTGAGCGTAACATCAAACTCAACCGGCTGATGAATAAGCGGCGCTTTTTTCCTGTTTAGTGTCATCATATAAAAATAAAGATGGCAAAAGTAAAGGTTAGCGTGTATTACTTAGGATTGAAATTTTGTTTCGATGGTATATCGCTTTGAATGTCTGACTGATGCAACAGATTTGATAAAAACGCGTATTGCATCAACGCTCATTTTACAACGCTTCTTCTTTTTTCAAAGAGCCAACGGAAACGTTTGCGCGTAATAATTTTATAATTGGTGGTGATGTATGTATAAATATGTTGCATCGCTTCGTCAATATCATCGGTAAGCAAAACCAGGTTCAAATCGGCGGGAGAAATGGTTCCGCGCTTCACCATATCAGCAATCGTTTCCATCAGTTCTTTATAATATTCTTTTCCATACAACACAATCGGAAACTGCGTAAGCGTTTTGGTTTGAATTAAGGTAAGGGTTTCAAAAAACTCGTCCATCGTTCCAAAGCCGCCCGGCAAAATAATGAAAGCGTAGGAATATTTTATGAGCAATGTTTTGCGCACAAAAAAATAATCGAAGGTGATAGATTTGTGCAGATAAGGGTTTTCTTTTTGCTCGTGCGGCAGCATAATGTTGCATCCGATGCTGGTGCCGCCGTTTTCAAAAGCGCCGCGATTGGCTGCTTCCATAATGCCGGGACCGCCACCCGTTAGGGTGCTGAAACCCAATGCAGCTATGCGTTTGCCAAATTCGCGGGCTGCTTTATAATAGTTGTCGTCTTCTTTAAAACGCGCCGAGCCAAACACGGTAATACAAGGGTTTTCAAAATGCAGTTTGCGGATGCCCGTAAAGAACTGCCACATCACTTTCAGAAGAAAGACAAACTCGTAACCGCGACTGTGCGGACCATCTAAATACACGTGTTCTTTGGCAGGAATAATGCGTTCGGATTCTGTCATCATATTTGCACTTAAATAAGGCAAACATAAAAACTACAATGCGCAATATTTGTTATAAGTAAAACCGCCCGCTTTACTTTTACGCAAACAATTCAAATGCGCTATTCTGTTACGTTGTTTTTCATCTTGTTTTTTACTTGTTCACATGCACAACATCAGACAACGCTTTTCGAAAAAAGCAACGGCACACAAACACCAACTTACTTTCAGATTATTGATTGGTGGAAAAAATTAGACGAAGCTTCTTCCATCATCAGCATCAAAGCCATGGACACAACCGATGCCGGTTTTCCTTTGCATCTGGTGTTGATAAGCGGTGATAAAGATTTCAATATATCATCCATAAAAAATAAAAAGAAGAACATCATTTTTATAAACAATGGCATTCATCCCGGCGAGCCGGATGGCATAGACGCCAGTATGATTCTGGCAAGAGATATTGCGGAAAATAAATATAAACTGCCCGATCATGTTGTGTTAGCAATTATTCCGGTTTATAATATCGGCGGTTGTTTAAACAGAAGCGAAAACTATCGCGTAGATCAAAACGGACCGGAAGCTTTTGGTTTTCGCGGCAATGCGCAGAACCTTGATCTGAACCGGGATTTTATTAAATGTGATTCAAAAAATGCGCTGGCATTTACAAAAATTTTTCACCTGCTTGATCCCGATATTCAGATAGACAATCACGTAAGCAACGGCGCCGATTATCAGCACATTATTACTTTGTTGTCTTCTCAGCATAACAAATTGGGCGGTGATTTGGGCGATTACCTGAATAAAAAAATGGAGCCTGCCATTTATCAACTGATGAAAGAAAAAGGATATGATCTGGTGCCGTATGTGAATCATTTTGGAGACAATACACCAGACGTTGGCTGGACAGAATTTTGGGATAGTCCGCGCTACAGCAGTGGTTTTGCGGCGCTCTGGAATACGTTTGCTTTTATGCCCGAAACGCACATGCTAAAGCCTTACAAACAACGTGTAGAAGCGGATATTGCTTTGATGAAAAGCTTTATTGAATTTACGGCGGTTAACAATAAAACCATTATAGAATTAAGAATGCAGGCGAAGAAAAAAGTTGTAGCGCAAACACAGTTTTCATTGCATTGGAAAGTGGACAGCACAAAGCCATCAAAAATTATTTTTAAAGGATACGAAGCCGGAAAAAGAAGCAGCGATGTTTCTCAATTACCTGTTTTATTTTACGATGAAACAAAGCCGTTTGCCAAAACAATTTCTTTTTACAATCAATTTAATGCAGATGTTTTTATAGGCAAGCCAAAAGCGTATATCATACCGCAGGGATGGTGGAAAGTGATTGAAAGATTGCAGGTAAATGATGTGCAAATGACAAGACTTTCCAACGACACAACGTTGCGTGCAGAATGGTATAGAATAGAAGATTATAAATCTTCGCCGCGCCCGTTTGAAGGGCATCATCCTAATGGAAATGTTGTAACATCAAAGCATTCAGACAGCATTCATTTTCGCAAAGGCGATTATTATATTGCCATGAATCAGCCGGCCAATCGTTTCATAATCGAAACATTAGAGCCAACAGCGGAAGACAGCTATTTTGCATGGGATTTTTTTGATGCAATACTCGGGCAGAAAGAAGGATTTTCTGATTATGTATTTGAAGAAACGGCAGCGAAATATTTGCAATTGCATCCCGACGTAAATGCGATGCTGGTTGAAAAAAGAAAAACCGATACTTCGTTGGCAAACAGTTCAAAAGCGCAACTGGATTTTGTGTTTCGCCATTCGCCTTTTATTGAGCCGGATTATCTGCGTTATCCGGTTTTCAGGGTAGTGAAATAAGCGTGATTACGTATTCAATATATTTTTTAGCAGGCTGAATATATTTTCAACAAGATCTTTATTTACAATCAAAAAATCATTATAATCATCACGTTCTCTTTGTTGCATAAGCCTCGTGTAAAAAGATGATTTAACGGGATCAAAATTATCTTGCTTAACCAAATAATGATGCAATAACGCAGAAGTACTGCTGTGTGTTTTAGGTTTTAAATTATAAAATAATAATAAAGCCGTTGTTGCATAAAAACAAGAATAATTAAGCCGGTTAAGTGCAGCATTGTATAATTTATTTAGCATTAATAATTCTACTTCAGAAAATGTTGCCTTTGCTTTGATTAATCTTAGTTTTATGATAGATTGATTATCGCTCATAGCAATACTTTTTCATCTTTTGTTTCAATCAGTAAAGTTTGGTATGCAGGATTTGTCAACCATTCAGTTTGATTAACAAGAATGATATTGATTGGATTAAAAATTTCCAAAATAATCGGGTATAAAACATCAAAAAGTTGATCATCCAATTCGTAAGACACTTCCTCGTTTGTTAACACCAGAATATCCCAATCGCTTTCCTCGTGCCAGTCTCCGCGCGCGCGGCTGCCAAACAGCACCACATTTGCATCAGGCACAACGCTTATAATTTTTTCTTTTATAGCTGCCAATATGTCTTCTTTGCTCATCTCCATCATTCAAATTTCGGCATTTTACCTAAAATAAAAACCACTCTTTGTTCAACGCTGCCGATTGATATATTTTAGCCAACTCAAAATCAAATCTTATGCGCATCATTTCTTACAACGTAAACGGCATTCGCTCAGCTATCAACAAAGGTTTTTTAGATTGGTTGCAAACCGATCCGGCAGATGTTATTTGTTTGCAGGAAATAAAAGCAAACAAAGAAAATGTTGATGTTGCCAAAATAGAAGCGCTTGGTTATGAAACGTATTGGTATTCTGCACAGAAAAAAGGATATAGCGGCGTTGCCGTTTTTACGAAAATAACACCGGATAATATTGTGTATGGCAGCAGCCTTGAACAAAGCGATTATGAAGGCAGAGTTATTCGCGCCGACTTTGGAGACATCAGTATTTTCAGCGCTTATTTTCCATCCGGCACAAGCGGCGATGAACGCCAGACTTATAAGTATCAGTGGCTGAAAGAATTTCAGCAATATCTGCAAACATTGCGCGCAGCAAAACACCAGCTTATCATTTGCGGAGATTATAATATTGCACATACCGAAATTGATATTCACGACCCGAAGGGCAATAAAAATTCATCCGGCTTTTTACCGGAAGAAAGAGATTGGCTGACGCAGTTTTTCGGCAGCGGTTATATTGATACGTTCCGACATCTTCATCCCGAAAAAAAAGATCATTATTCATGGTGGAGCCAGCGTTTTCCATCGGTGCGTTTGCAAAATAAAGGCTGGCGTATAGATTACATCAGCGTTACAAACAATCTGAATGAAAAAATTAAAGATGCGCAGATATTGCCGCACATTAAGCATAGCGATCATTGCCCGATTTATGTAGAGATTGCATAAAATGCTTTTTAAAAAGTATGATTTATACAACGATATATCTCATTGCAAAAAAACGTTGCAAAGAATGATACAACCGGTTTATACAACTGTCTTTTTAGCCTGGCATTGCTTCCTCACACAAATTGTGAACAAATTGAAACGTTGATTTGATAACCTAAAAATGAATTATGCTAACGTTAGATAATTTTGAAACGCAGATTTCTCCGGCTATTCTACAGAGAGGAAAAAGTTATTTTAAAAACGGTCAGGTTCTTAGTCTGGAAGAAACCAATGCTGACACCTGGCTGGCAGAGGTGGAAGGGTCTGACATGTATTCGGTAGAAGTAACGCTGAAAAACAGTAATGAAATAACCGATTTTTTTTGCGACTGTCCTTACGACGATGGCACATGCAAACATGCTGCATCTGTTTTTTTCGCATTGCGAAATGAAGTTGATAAAAAGAAAAACAGCCCGAAAAATACGCGTAAAAAAGATGTGTTTGAAAGCTTGTTGCAGGGCATTTCGCTTACAGAAGTTCAGGATTTTATTCGTTCTTATTCTGTGAAAAACAAGAACTTTAAGACAGAGTTTGAATTGTTTTTTGCCGATAAAGACAGTCGTATAGATGTAGAAAAAAAATACACGGATTTAGTAAATAAACTAATAAAAAAACACAGCGATAGAGGCTTTATTGATTATCGTGCGTCTTCGGTATTGGCAAGAGAAATAGACAAACTGATTGCAACCGGTTCCAACTATCTCATCAGTCATAATTATAAAAACGGGTTTCATTTAGCCAAAGCGGTTTTAAAACCTATGATGGAGGCGATTACCGAAGCCGATGATTCCAACGGCTCATTGGGCGGATCAATCAGTGAAGCCATAACATTACTTGAAAATATTGCAGACAGCGATGCTGCCATTGATATGAAAGAGCAGTTGTTTAAGTTTTTAGAAACTGAACTAAATGACAAGATTTATTTTGATTATGGTGACTTTGGCTATGAGATGTTCAACATATTTCAATCTCTGGCGGTAATGTTGCAAAACAACGATTCTTTTCTTCAGTTTGTGGATGCACAATTAGCAAAACGTACCGGCGAATATGAAAATTACCGCAAAGAATTTTTTAAGAAAAAAAAGATCGAATTTTTGCAGGCGACAGGTTTTGTAAAAGAAGCTGAAACACTTACACAGCAAAGCCTTGATATTGTAGAGGTAAGAGCAGAGGAAGTAAATAAAGCGATTCAAAAAAAAGATTATGCAACCGCGAAACAGCTTATTGCTGATGGCATTAAAATAGCGGAAAAAAAAGCGCATTTGGGAACGGTAGATGAATGGAAAAGAGCTTTATTGAATATTGCAGGACACGAAAAAGATATGGCTTCCGTCAGGCAGTACGCTAAATATTTTGCTTTTGACAATGGTTTTTCCCCGGAATATTACAGGCAATGGAAAGAAACATTTACGTCATCAGATTGGAATGCAGTTTTTGAAAATCTGATTGAAGAACTAAAACAAAAAACAATAGCCGAATGGAAAAAAGAACGGTACGGGAAGCCGTCTCAGCCTGAGTTTCTGTATTATTTAGCACCCGTTTATATGCATGAAAAGATGTGGGACAGATTATTGCCCTTAGTGCAACAGCAGACACGGATAGATACGGTACTGACATTTCACAAATATCTGTCGAAAGTATATCCAAAAGAAATGCTTGCCCTTTACCTGCCGATGCTGAAAGCCGCCGCTATGCAGGCAGATACGCGCAGCCAGTACGTCGATCTGGTAAAAAAGATGCAGCTTATTATAAAAGATATTCCTTTGGGAAAAGAAAAAATTTTGGCGTTAGCGCAGGAGATAAAAGAACATTTTTCGGTAAAGCCGCGACGCCCGGCCATGATTGAAGAATTAAATAAGATATTGCAGGCAAATTCACTGTAAACAAACTACAATACCTTTCATCGCTTATGGTTCCGGTTCAAAATCTTTATATGAAAAAACTTTTCACCGTTATTTCAGTTTTTATCTTTTTGCAACCGGGCTTTGCGCAGCCATCATTTATAAAAGACAGTCTTGAAAATTATATTACGCAAGGCATGAAAGACTGGAACATTCCGGGTCTTGCCATTGCCATTGTTAAGAACGACAGCATTGTAATGATGAAAGGCTTTGGCGTAAGAGATATTGACACCAAAGAACCTGTTGATGAGAACACGCTGTTTATGATTGCCAGTAACAGCAAACTCTTTACGGGCACGGCTTTGGCGCAGCTGGATTATGATCATAAGCTATCGCTTGATGATAAGATTACCAAACATTTTCCCTGGTTTCGCGTATATGATTCAACAACTACCAAACTCGTAACCATCAAAGACATGCTTGGGCATCATCTTGGTACAAAAACATTCGAAGGCGATTTTACATTCTGGAATTCAACCTTGTCAAGAGATTCAGTAATGTATAAGATGCGGTATGTGAAACCGCCGTTATCGTTTCGCGCTTCGTATGGTTATTGCAACAGTTGCTTTTTAACGGCAGGGCAGGTATTGCACCAGGCAACCGGCATACCGTGGGAAGTATATATTTACGACAGTATTCTCGCACCGCTCAATATGACAAACACACACGCGCTTGGCAATGGAATGATTAATATGCCCGGTGCTGCAACGCCTTATACAAATGCGTTTACCGGAACGCTGATAAAATTGCCTTATGATAATGTTGACAACCTGGCGCCCGCTGGAAGCATGGTGAGTTGTGTAAACGATTTAAGTCATTGGATTATGATGCAGTTAGATAGCGGTAAATACAATAACAAACAGGTTTTGCCCTGGAAAGTGGTGCAGCAGACACGCGGCGTAAACACGTTGCTAAGTACAAAACGAAATGATGAATTGCAGGGGCATTTTGTTTCGTATGGTTTGGGTGTTTTTATCAGAGATATGAATGGAAGGCAGGTGTACGATCATACCGGCGGCGCCGATGGTTTTGTAACGAATGTATGTTTTGTGCCGGAAGAAAAATTAGGCATCACCATTCTTACCAACAACGACAACCAGGAATTTTTCGAGCTGCTTCGTTACCAGATTCTGGCTGCTTATCTCAACATGCCTTATAAAAATTACAGCAAGGAATCATTGCCCGGTTTTAAGGCGGAGCAAAATAAAATAACCGGTAACATCAATACATTAAAGCGAAGAGTGAAAGGCAATGCGCCAGATTTGCCTTTGAGCAGCTATGCCGGAATTTACAACAATGAATTATTTGGTAAAATTTACATCAGCGCAAAAGGAAATAATTTGGAGATCGGTTTTGACAATCATAAAAATCTGACGGCAGGTTTGCAATATATGGATAACGGCGAGTGGCTGCTTAGTTACAATACCATTGCCTACGGTATTTTCCCGTTACGTTTTTTAATAAAAGATAAGAAAGTAATAGCAACTGATATAAAAGTGAATGATTTTTTAGAGTATGATCCGTACACATTTGTGAAAGAACAGGAAAACCAATAATCTGAATCTTTGTAACAATCGCTTTAACGCAAAACCATTTTTAAAATAATGGCAGCCACGGCATACACGCAGGTAATGATAAAAATACCTCTTGCCGTGCGATCGCGGCGGGTATTGATATACAAAGTAAAAATAACAGCGTTGGCAAACAATGAAAAACTGATGAGCGCCGTAATGAGCGTTTTTTGAATGCTTAACACGTGAAAAAAATCGCCAATAGAATAAGTGGGGTAGAACTTCCAGAAGTAATAAACAAGCATTCCGAAAAAGGGCGCAATGATGCCCAGTATGAGTCCCAAACGTAAATTATCTTTTTGCAGTATCAAGGTGTCAGACTTTTTTCGAGTTTGTTTTTTAATTCATAATTCGTAAGATCAAACTGTACCGGAACAACGCTAATAAAATTATTTTCCAATGCCCATACATCGGTATCAGTTCCGGTGTCAAAATTTACAAATTCGCCGGTAAGCCAATAATAATTTTTGCCGCCCGGATCTTTTCTTTCTGTAAATTCTTCTTCGTATTTCGCATACGCCTGACGGCATACTTTCAATCCTTTTAAAAAATCTTTCGGAACCGCCGGAATGTTTACATTCAGGCACAGATGCTTATCCGTTTGCTTACCCAATATTTGTTCAACGAGATGCCTTGCATAATATTGTGCACCGCTAAAATCGGCTTCCAGACTATAATCGAGCAAACTAAAACCTACGCTCGGAATACCTTCTATCGAAGCTTCGAGAGCCGCCGACATGGTACCGGAATAAATGACATTGATAGAATGATTGGCGCCGTGATTGATGCCGCTTAAACACATATCAGGCTTGCGGTGCAGCACTTTATCTACCGCAAGCTTCACACAATCAACCGGTGTTCCGCTGCAGCTCCAGGCTTCTGCCTCATCAAACAATTTCACTTTTACCATTCGCAACGGAAAGCCGATGGTAATGGCATGTCCCATTCCGCTTTGCGGCTTGTCCGGCGCCACCACCACAATTTTCCCAAGTCCCGCAACCGCTTTTACCAGTGCGGCAATACCCGGCGATGTAATGCCATCGTCGTTGGTTATTAATATAATTTTTTCCTCTTTCTCCTTTTGCTTCGCTTTCTTTCTTGCCGTTTTCGCCATGCGCGCAAGATAGAAATTATTAGGCACCGGCAACGAGTAATGAGCTATCAGCCGTCAGCTATCAGTAGTTAGCTATTGGTTTTTTTAAAGAAAAAATTATATTTCTCTTTGTCATTAACTGCAATCGTACAAGGTAACAATGATTGGTTTTAATACGTTCAATGTTTATTTGAAAGGCTCATAGCTTTCGGCTTTCAGCTTTTAGCTTTTAGCTTTCAAAACGTATATCTGACGCCGATTCCGCCATAGGCAGCACCATTGCCGGACGAGCCGATGAGGTCAACGGCTGGTTGCCAGTCGAGACTGATGTTTAACGGCAAACCGGCTACTTTATAATCGAGACCAATTACGCCGTCAATACCAAGTCCCGCTTTGCTGTTGTTGCTGCTTTTGCTATAGTTTTTATCCCGAAACCCGATATGTGCGCCCGCACCCGCAAACCAGCATAAGCCATCAATGCCGGGAATTATCCAGTTAAATTCGTACAATCCGGTTGCAACAAACGAATGATCCCGAAACGTAACAACGCCTTCTATATTTTGATCATCCTGAAGAAACTGCTTATATGTTACCGCAAAGCCAACCGGTATTTTTATGCCGATTGCACGATCATAATTTATAGACGATTGTGCGGACAGATGGCTGATGCAAACGCAAAGCGCAGCAACGACAAGACATTTTTTCATAAGAGATGTTTGTTAAAAGAAATATGGAACGGCGAAACCCGAACTGATGTGATGAAAAACCTGTTAAGCTTTTTTCAAAAAGATGCAAACACAACCTGACAGACGAAACAAAAACAAAAAGGTTGAAGCAGAATGAGAAATTCAGTAAGTACAATATGTTGCGTTATATAAACCGTGAAAAAGGAAGATATGATTGAAAAATTTACTTTTCACTTCTCACCAAACACAATGCAACAAAATAAATTGTAACAAGCATTAGCATAGCAATAGTTTTTTCCTGTTTAATAAAACCAAACATAAGCAACACCACAAAATTTCGTAATTCTGCACCTCTTAAAATTGTATAATAATGTCTGACTTAAAAACAAAACTGCGTGGCACGGGTGTGGCTTTGGTAACGCCGTTTACAGCGAAAGGCGATATAGATTTTGATGCGCTGGAAACGGTAATCAATTCAGTTGTATCAAACGGTGTTGAATATGTAATAATGTTAGGCACAACGGGCGAAACGCCTACGCTTTCCAAAGAAGAAAAGAAAGATATTGTTTCTTTTACGTTTGAAAAAGTCAATCATCGCGTTCCTGTGGTAGTTGGGATCGGCGGTAACAATACAAGAGATTTAATTCACGACCTGGAAACGTTTCCGTTAGAAAATGCGGCTGCAATATTAAGCGCATCACCTTATTACAACAAGCCATCGCAGGAAGGCATTTATCAGCATTACAAAGCGTTGGCAGCCGCTTCGCCAAAGCCCATTATTCTGTATAATGTTCCCGGACGCACCGGCAGAAACATGGAAGCAGACACTACGCTTCGTTTGGCTAACGAAGTAGAAAATATTGCCGGCATAAAAGAAGCCGCCAACCACATGGTGCAAATCATGCAAATACTAAGCAA
Organism: Ilyomonas sp.; assembly: GCA_965219515.1. Classification (GTDB taxonomy): domain Bacteria; phylum Bacteroidota; class Bacteroidia; order Chitinophagales; family Chitinophagaceae; genus Ilyomonas. The sequence continues at coordinate 1,330,172 of OZ244776.1, read as the reverse complement.
ATGCCCCAATGATTTTCTGGTAGTTAGCGGTGATGATGATCTTGTGCTGCCTCAGCTTGCCTGCGGCATAGACGGCGTTATCAGCGTGGCGGCCAATTGTTTTCCAAAACAATTTTCTAACATGGTAAGAGCAGGTTTGGATTTCGATTTTAAAACAGCGAAACAGTTGAACGATCCTTTGCTGCCGGCGTATTCCTTGTTATTTACTGAAAACAATCCGGCAGGCGTTAAAGCGTTTTTAGCCGAACAAAAACTTATTGAAAATTATCTTCGTTTGCCGCTTGTTCCGTTAAGCGAAGCATTACAAAAAAAAGTAAAAGAATACCTGACCGGTTTATAATGTCAGATTTGGTATTGCATAAATCACCAGATCACCAGATCAAATTATATTTTATAAGTAACGCCTTCCAGCGCAAGCTGCACATGAGGAAAAATGGCTTTGGCTTCTTCTTCAAACAAATAAAGTTTATCGTTATCATACTGACTGCTGAAATGCCCGATGAGAAGATGTTTGATGCCGGCTTGTTTTGCAATCAGGGCTGCCTGTTCGGCGGTTGAATGATTGCGGCGGGCAGCTCTTTCCGTCTGGTCTTTTAAGTAAGTGGTTTCGTGATACAGCATGGTTGCGCCGCAAAAATATTGAACGATGGATGGCGAATAACTGGTATCGGCGCTATACGCGTAGCTTCTGGGAGGTTTATTGGCAATGGTTACTTCTTCATTTGCCATTGTACTGCCATCGGGCATGGTAATATCTTCTCCGTTTTGTAACCGATCATAAAAACCAGCCGGAAAATTTTTATATGTCTTTAATTTTTCACCATTTATTTTTCTTGGCTTTTTCTTTTCCTGTATCAAAAAACCCCAGGCATCTATCCGGTGAAATACTTTAAAACAGCTCACGCTGAATTGCGGTTCATCAACCAAAATGCCCTCTTTCTGTATGGTGTGAAAATGAAGCGGAAACGACAATTGCGAATCGGAAGCCATCACCTGCAATCTGATGATGGTTTCCAAACCATCAGGTCCAAAAAGATGTATCGGCGCTTTGCGGTCGCCTAAGCTCAACGATGTAAGCAATCCGGCCAAGCCGAAATAATGGTCACCGTGCAGGTGCGAAATAAAAATATGATTGATGCGGCTTCGTCTTATTTTATAACGATTCATCTGCATCTGTGTGCCTTCGCCGCAATCTATCAGAAAAAGCCTGTTGTTCAGGGTAACAATTTGTGCGGTCAGATGCCTGTTGTAAGCCGGCAGGGCAGAATTATTTCCCAAAATTGTAACACCAAACATAACATCACTCAATAACAACAATATTACCAAAGCATAAAAGGGCGATGTAAAATCATGCCGGCAGACATCAGAATTTTATAAAATATCACCGGCATATCCTGATTTTTTTCTTTTCTTTAATCAAACAATCCGCATGAAAACACCTGCCACAAAGCATTTCAAAAGATTTGCCGTTTTGAATTTTAATGACATCAGCTTTTTTTCATTTTTTTTTAAACGAGGTTTAATTACTCAATTTTTCCCAAATTGAAATTTTAGTCCGATATTTATATTTCTAATAACGGTACCAATATCTTATGAAAGAAAAAAACTTTTTAATACACATACTGGAAGACGATAAGCTTTATAATTCGGTTCTGTCGCATTTGCTAAGCATGAACCCGGAGCACGAAGTGAAATCATTTTCAACGGCGGCATCGTTTTTAAAATCGTTATATGAAAAACCCGACTTGGTTACGCTTGATTATTCGCTGCCCGACGGCACTGCCGATCAGATGCTGAAACACATTAAAGAAACCTTGCCGGATGTTCGGGTTATTATTGTATCGGCGCAACAGGACATTAAAACGGCGATTGATTTGCTGAAAAAAGGTGCGGATGATTATATTGTAAAAGACAGCGACACGCAGGACAGGCTGTGGATTGCCGTTAAAAACTGTAAAGAGAAAGTAATATTAAAAAAAGAAATTGCCACGCTGCAGAAAGAAGTATCTAAAAAATACGATTTTCAAAAAGCCATCATCGGCAACAGTGCGCCAATGAAGCAGGTGTTTGGCATGATAGAAAAAGCGGCGCAAACCAATATCACCGTATCCGTAACCGGCGAAACCGGCACGGGCAAAGACCTTGTTGCAAAAGCCATTCATTACAATTCGCTGCGCAAAGCAAAACCTTTTGTGCCGGTAAATATTGCGGCCATTCCTTCCGAATTGATGGAAAGCGAATTGTTTGGCCATGAAAAAGGAGCGTTCACCGGCGCCATTACGCAACGCATCGGTAAATTTGAAGAAGCCCACAAAGGCACTTTGTTTTTAGATGAAATAGGCGAAATGGATGTAAACCTGCAGGCGAAGCTGTTGCGCGTGTTGCAGGAAAAAGAAGTGATGCGCGTTGGCAGCAACAAAATAATAGCTGTGGATGTTCGCATTATTGTAGCTACGCACCGCAATTTGCTGGCAGAAGTAAAGAAAGGCACGTTTCGGGAAGATTTATATTACCGGTTGCTTGGGTTGCCTATTCATCTTCCGCCTTTGAGAAGCCGCGATAACGATATTCTGCTGATAGCCAGGTTTTTTATAGATGAGTTTTGCGAAGAGAATAATTTTGCGAAGAAATATTTATCGCTGGATGCAAAAAAGCAATTGTTGAATTATGAGTTTCCCGGCAACATACGCGAGCTGAAATCAATTATAGATTTAAGTTGCGTGATGAGCGACGGTGAAGAAATAGAACTTACGCACATGCAGCGCATGACAGCTTCATCGCCATCATCGTTGTCATCGCTGAACGAGCCGGTTACATTGCGGCGATATACATTGCAGTTGCTGCAGGATTATCTGGAAAAATATGAGTACGATGTGCTGAAAGTGGCGCAGGTGCTGAATGTCGGCAAATCAACCTTGTATCGTCTCATAAAAAATAAGGAGCTTACCGTTCCCGAAAAAGTTTATTGATGTTTTTAAATCCAATGTTTATATGTATCAGTTAGAAAAATTGTATGATCTGTCCGGTTTAAAAGAGATTCATCAGGATGATGAATCGTTTATACGCATCATCAAAGATGCGTTTATTAATCACACGCCGTCCGATGCCAACAAAATGCTGAATGCCTGTAATGCCGGCGACTGGTCGCAGGTTTCCTTCCTGGCTCACAAACTAAAGTCGAGCATCGACATTCTGAAAATCAAATCCATCAAAGACGACATCCGGCTCATTGAATCGAATGCAAGGCAAAAAAAACAGCTTACCCACCTGCCCGAACTGGTTCAGAAAGTAAATATCGTAATTACCATGACGGCGAAACAGATGAATGAGTAAATGCAGGTTGATTTGTAATAAACCAAAACTTATAAATTAATAATTGTCCGGGTGGTATTTACATACGATCCGGACATTTTGTTTAATGTATCTGTTTGATTCAAAAATGCGAATTGTTATAAGAAAACACCCAACCCGTCAGGCCCGTATCTTCGCAATATGCATTATGTGTCTGCGGAAAATCTTACAAAAAGTTATGGCATTACGCCACTATTCAATAACATTTCATTTCATATCAGCGAAGGCGATAAAATTGCGCTGGTAGCCCGCAACGGCGTTGGAAAAAGTACGCTACTTCGCATCTTATCCGGCAGCGAAACACCCGACGATGGCAAGCTTTGGATTCATAAAGATGTAACCGTTGCCTTGTTTGAACAAGACCCCAAACTCGATGAAAATAAAACGGTGCTCGAAAATATTTTTCATGTATCGCACCCGGTTATGAAAGCCATCCAAAATTATGAGGAAGCCGAAGAAAGCGGCGATGCAAATCAAATAACGGAAGCCATTACGGCGATGGATGATATGAATGCCTGGGAATTTGAATCGAAAGTGAAGCAAATTCTGGGCAGACTTAATATTCATCATCTTCAGCAGAAAGTAAGCGAGTTGAGTGGCGGGCAACGCAAGCGGGTAGCGCTTGCCACAACGCTGATATATATTGGCTTTGAGCATAAGCATACCTTGCTGATGATGGACGAACCTACCAACCATCTTGATGTTGAAATGATTGAATGGCTGGAACATTACTTAAGCGGAGAAAATATAACGCTGTTGCTGGTAACGCACGACCGGTATTTTTTAGACGCCGTTACCACCGAAATATGGGAGTTGGAGCGAAGCGATATGTATGTGTACAAAGGCGATTATGAAAATTATTTGGATAAAAAAGCCGCCCGGCTGGAAAGCGATCATGCGAGCATAGACAAAGCAAAAAATGAATACCGGAAAGAGCTGGAATGGATGCGCAAACAACCCAAAGCGCGCACCACAAAAAGCAAATCGAGGCAGGATAATTTTTACGAAGTAGAAGCGAAAGCCAAACAGAAAATTGAAGACAATCAGCTTCAGTTGCAGGTAAAAATGAGCCGGCTTGGCGGAAAGATTGTGGAAATGAAAAAAGTGTATAAAAGCTATGGCGACAAAGCCATTTTGAAAGGCTTTGATTATACCTTTAGCAAGGGCGAACGCGTAGGAATCATTGGTAAAAACGGTGTTGGAAAATCAACTTTTTTAAACATTCTGCAAGACGCCGAACCGGCAGACAGTGGTAAAATAAATGTGGGCGATACGGTGATCTTCGGCAATTTTTCGCAGCAGGGGCTTGTGATAAAAGATAATCTTCGTGTAATAGAATATGTAAAAACATTTGCCGAAAGCTTTCCGCTGGCAAAAGGCGGAAGCCTAAGCGCCGCGCAGTTTTTAGAATTGTTTTTATTTCCGCCCGAAAAGCAGTTTACTTACCTCAATTCGTTAAGTGGCGGCGAAAAAAAACGACTGCAGCTTCTTACCATATTATTCCGCAATCCAAACTTTTTAATTTTAGACGAACCTACCAACGACCTCGATTTGCCAACATTGGGCGTGCTTGAAAATTTTTTAGCTGATTATCCTGGTTGCATACTCATAGTATCGCACGACAGGTATTTTATGGACAGGCTGGTAGATCATTTGTTTGTATTTGAGGGAGATGGAAAGATAACCGATTTTCCCGGCAACTATACGCAATACCGCATTGAAGAAAAAGCTGCGGAACAACAAAAGGAATTGCCCGAAACAAAGCCTGCAACGCAAGAAACTGCCGGCAACAACCTGCCAACGGCTGTTGACAGCAAACGGAAACCGGGCTATAAAGAAAAGCGGGAATTTGAAATGCTGGAAACGGAAATTGCCGGTTTGGAAACGGAAAAGCAACAGCTTGAATCGCAACTTGGCAACGGCAACGCTTCGTATGAGCAGATCAACATCTGGAGCAACCGCATCGGCAATATCAGCCTGGCAATATCAGCCAAAGAAATGCGCTGGCTTCAACTGAGCGAGATCATGTAAAATTGCAGATGAAGTCATTTACAAAATCGCTTTATTTCTATGTTCTGCTGGCAATTATTACCGGTGTTCTGCTCGGATATTTCTTTCCTGATTTTGCCAAGCAGCTAAAGCCGCTTGGCGATGCGTTCATTCGTCTGATTAAGATGATGATTGCGCCCGTAATTTTCTGCACCATCGTAACCGGTATTGCTGGTATGGATGATATGAAAAAAGTAGGGCGGGTTGGCTTAACGGCCATTATTTATTTTGAAGTGATGACAACAATTGCTTTATTCATCGGCTTGTTGCTCATTCATTTGTTTCATCCCGGCACGGGCATGCACATTAATGCGGCCGCATTAAACGCGGCTTCTGTTTCTGTTAAGCAAACCGAACATACCGGAACAGTTGATTTTTTACTGCACATCATTCCCGAAACCATTGTAGGCGCTTTTACCCAAAACGATTTGCTGCCCGTTTTGTTTATTTCTGTTCTTTTCGGCTTTGGGTTATCTAAAACCGGCGATAGAGGAAAACCGGTACTAACAGCTTTACAATCTTTTTCCTCAGCATTGTTTTCTATCATCAATATCATCATGAAAGCCGCGCCTGTAGGTGCTTTGGGTGCCATGAGCTATACGATAGGCGCTTACGGCATAGCTCAGTTGAAGCCGTTGGCCGGGTTGATGGGCACGTTTTATCTTACCTGCGCATTATTTATCATTGTTGTTTTGGGTGGTGTATTAAAAATTTTCGGATTCAGTATTTTCCGTCTGCTATCCTACATTAAAAATGAACTGCTGATTGTTTTGGGAACCTCTTCATCCGAATCGGCATTGCCGCCTTTGATGAAGAAACTGGAAGATGCCGGTTGCTCGAAACCAGTTGTAGGATTGGTTATTCCGGCGGGCTATTCATTCAACCTTGACGGAACATCTATTTATTTAACCATGGCTGCCGTTTTTATAGCGCAGGCAACAGATACGCCGCTTTCTTTTTCGCAGGAAATAACATTGCTTGCTGTTCTAATTCTTACTTCCAAAGGAGCGGCAGGCGTTACCGGAAGCGGCTTTATTACGCTGGCGGCTACCTTGCCAACGGTGGGTCATGTGCCGGTTGCAGGCTTAACGTTAATACTTGGCATTGACCGTTTTATGAGCGAAGCGAGAGCCATTACAAACATCATTGGAAATGCTGTTGCAACACTCATTATATCGAAATGGGAAAAGGAACTGGATGAAACAAAAGCTACCGTTGTTATGTAATAAATCAATCGAATAAAGTTGCCTGCGGACGAATTATTTGCGGTTGATGTAAATGAACATCCGGTAAAGCGTTAAGCTGTTCTATCACATATTTATTCAGTAATGCCGCATTCAGCTCATTGTGCTGATGCGTAAAAAAATAAATGCTTTCCATACCTTCTTTCAACCAAAGGCTTATTCTGTTTGCCCAGTCCTGAATACGCGTATAATCTGTCTGATGCAAATCATTGCCAACAAAACGGATGAAGGCTTCTTTTCGGCTAAGGTGCATGTGCACACAGTCGCGCCTGGCAGCGGTATCGGTTATTACCAACCCTATTTTATAATCAACCGCAAAATCGTAAAGCGGCTTGTATAATCCGTTTGCAAACCAATCCGGATGGCGAAGTTCAAGAAATACGTTAAGCGATGCCGGAAGCCGTTCAATAAATCTTTTTATAACAGGCAAATCGGCGACACCCATTTGCGGATGCGGCATAAGAAAAACCGGGCCTAAATTATTTTCAAAAAGAGAGATGCTTTGTACAAACTCGCTTACTTCTTTGCTGCAATTCTGCAGACGCATAACATGCGTAATGTGTTGCGGAAACTTGGGGCAAAAACGGAAGTCGTCATTCACCTGATTTTTCCAATGCGTTACCTGAAGTTGTGATGGAATGCGGTAATAGGTTGTGTTAAGTTCTACGCAATTAAAAAGCTTTGCATAATGATAAAGAAAATCCTTTTCTTTAGTAAGCCGGGGATAAAAATGACCAAGCCATTCTTTCGTTCCCCAACGCGCGCAGCCAACGAAAACCCGGGGATTGCCAAACAGTTTATTACCCAACAAAATATAATTATCTGATGGTTTGGTCGGTAAAGCAAAGTTTACATCCGATAGATTTTTTATGTCGGTTTTTCCAAATTCCATAAAAAAGCATGATTATAAAAAAAATCTCCGGTTTTTTAAGAAACAGGAGAAAAATTATATAGGCTCACACGGAAATCAACCAAGACTTCTCAGCCATTTTACCAGATCATCTTTTGCTCTTCCGGTTTTTTGCTGAAGGTTTCCTAAAAATTCATCGTCTTTTCCTTCTTCATATTTAAGGTCGTCATCGGTAAGATCGCCATGGGCTTGTTTTACTTTGCCTTTTATTTCATTCCACTTACCTTTTAATTCTAATTTGTCCATCGTTTTCAATTTTTTATGAGTTGTTATAATAAATATATCTTTCTAAAATTATGCCGGAAAAAAGCATTACTATATCTAAATCTGCAATAGAAATTGCAGGGTATCGCTGCCGTCGGCAAATTGGGTTATACATGGCTTTTGCGCTGCACCAAATGCTGTATAATGATGACCGGCAATGCTCTGTATATCCTGATTGTTTTGTAATACCGAAACGGTTTCTTTAAACGAGTTATAATAGCTGAAATTCAACTGCGCCACCGGCGCAAAAGCAGACGTGTTTTCTACTAATAAAACAGAACCATTGTTCATGTAAAACTTGTTACTCATAATTAACAAGGCAAAACTATAATCGTAATTGTTTTTATACTTGTTGTAATTTATAAAAAAACCATATTTTTTTAAAGCCTCCAGCAAGGGAATAAAATTATAACCTTCCGGCACAAACAGTTTTGTTACGTTGCGGCAGCCCAAACCGAAGTAAAGAGAAACATCATCTGCCAGCAAACTAAGTTCTTCGTATGTCTCGCTGCCGTCGAGCAACGCTACCGATGTTTTGTTTTTACGAATGATATGCGGCTGCTTTCCAAAATAATAATCAAAATATTTTCCCGATGTGTTGCTGCCGGTTGCAATGTAAGCATCACAGTTTTTAAGCATTTCAGCAATCACTACATGATCTTTTACTGCTTCGTTCCATTCATTCATTTTCTGAAGTAAAAAAGGCAGCAGCACATCATCTTTAGCAGACAGTTTTATCATGGCTTTATGACCGCTGATAAAGACACACAAAAAATCGTGAAACCCAACCAAAGGAATGTTTCCCGCCATTACAATGCCTGCCGTTTTTATCATTTCCGGATCTGTTATATTATAATCGGTAACTAATTTTTGCAGTATTTTCTTTTGTAAAAATTCATCGCAGATATTTTTTACCGCCAATTCAATAAATTCAGGAATAAACCACTGATTTTTTATGTAGGCTTTCTCTTTGGCGCTTTTCCAATCTTCGCTGTCGGTTTGCATATAATTGCCCAGCATCACCAATAAATTGATTCGTTGTTGCACATTCATTTTTCAGTCTTATTTTTGGGCATCAAAAGTAGTTTGTAAACCTCGATAAACAGAAGATGATATGGCAATCAAAATAACCGATGAATGCATTAATTGCGGCGCCTGCGAGCCGGAATGCCCGAACAACGCCATTTATGAAGGCGGCGTGGAATGGGCTATTAAAGATGGCACCAGCGTAACCGGCAGTTTTACCTTAATGGACGGAGAAACCGTAAATGCCGATGAGCGATTCTCGCCCGTCAGCGTAGATGTATATTATATTTCGCCTAATAAATGCACCGAATGCCAGGGTTTTCACGAAGAGCCACAATGCGCCGCGGTTTGCCCGGTTGATTGCTGCGTGCCCGATGAAATGTACAGAGAAACGGTTGATGAATTGCTGGGCAAAAAAGAAAAGCTGCATTTATAAAAAAGAGAAGTGAAATGTGAAAAGCAAAAGATGAAAATTGTAAAAGTGAAGGAGATATATTCTTCACTTTTTTATTATACCTCTCCGATAAATTTTAAGTTGACTATATTATTCATTTAAGAAAGGCAACACTTATTTTCTGATGGCAACTTCAGTTCCAACGGGAATCATATTAAACAGTTCTTTTACATCTTCATTTTTCATGCTAATGCAGCCTTGCGTCCAGTTTTCATATTTGTCTATGGCATAATCTTCATGCGGCCAAGTGCCGTGAATGCCAACCCCACCGCCAATTTTAGCATACGCAGGAATCATTCCCTGTTGTTTACGAACAGTAAACTTTTCAACGCTTTCCTGGTTCGGATAATCAAGCATCAGCATCCGACACCATTTCTGATGCACGCATTTGCTTCGTATTTTAAAATTTCCCTCCGGTGTTTCGCGGTCGCCTTCCATCAATTTGTCGCGCAGGTCTTTATTGCCAAAAACAACCGGATACGTTACCAGCCAGCCTTTTGTATCATAAACACTTAACTCGTAACTATGCTTTGTAATCACAATACGAAAGTTGGGAAACGTGTAAGCGTTCTTATTGTGAAAAGAAGTTGTTACAATAAAAAGAGTGAGCAACAGGCACACACTCACGCAAATTTTCATGCCGCACAATTTATTATAACAACGCAGCCACGGGCAAGTAATTACATAAACGAAGAAAAAAATTTATTCCGGAGAAAGAACTTTATCGAGCGATGAATTCATTTGTTCCAGCGTTTTGGCGGCGTCTGTTTCTGCTACAACTGTGTTAACGGGTTGCGAGCTTTCAACGGCAAACCAAAGCAACACCATCGAAATATAGTCCTGCAGGTCTTTGCCTGCAAAAGCAGTTTTGTATTCAGTAATTTTTTCGTTGATCAGCTTCGCAGTTTTGCGAATGGTTTCTTCATCCTGCGGTCTTGTTTTCAGGCGATAGGTTCTGTCTGCCACAACAACATTTATCGCGATTAATTCTTCCAAATCAATAAAATTTTAATAATGATTGCCATTGTTATTCATTAATAAGCGCGAGGCATTTTTCTATTTCTTTCAGATAAGAATCAATGCGTTTTACAAACAGCTTTTTTTGTTCCGGATGCCATTTCTGAATGCCTGATTTCAATACATCGTTCTGTTGTTTCAACTGTTTTATCTGCTTGTCTTTATCTTCCATTGCTTTTTGCAGATTGTTTTTTTCAACAGTTAAAACTGCATTTTCTTTTTGTAGTGCCAGATGTTTATCCAGCAACAGTCTTAGCTTTTGCTGCACCGTTTCCAACTGTATGTTTACATCTGACTGCGACAATGAAAAATGTATTGGTTTTTACTTTCTTATTTCTGCACCAAGGCCGTTTTCAAGACTTTGCATAATGCGATTCATCATACTATCTGTTTCCTTATCGGTAAGCGTTTTTTCGGCATCTGTAAATGTAAAATTAATAGCCAGCGATATTTTATCCTTACCTATTTTTTCACTTTCAAACCTGTCAAACAAACGAATGTCGGACAGCTTTGTTAATTTTTGTTTGCTGATTGTTTCTTCGATTTCGGCGTAGCCAACAGATTTATTTACCACCATTGCCAGATCGCGCTGCACGGCAGGAAAACGAGGCACTTCGCTATATACGATTTTTGTATTGCGGGCAACCGAAAGCATCGCATCAACATATAAATCGGCAAAATAAACCGGTTGTTTTATGTCAATTTGTTTTGCTTCTCCAGCATTTACTTTTTTTAGTTTTCCCAACATCATGTTACCGGAAAAAACGGTCAGCCTTTCTTCCTGCGAATCGTCTTTTTTAAAAGAAAGATTTGGTAACGCTGCGGTTGCCGCAATAGCGTGAATATAACCTTTAGCAGAAAATAAATTCATCGGTTCCGCTTTCTCATTCCAGTAATCTTCATGGTTGTTTCCGGTGAGATATAAACACAAATGTTCTTCTTCCTTATAACTGCCCGTTTCTATTTTATGATATGTTTTGCCCCATTCAAATAGCCGGAGATTTACATTTTTCCGGTTGATATTATAAACAATCGCTTCCAGCCCGGTTTCCAGCATAGATGGTCGCATCACATCCAAATCGGCGCTTAAGTTGTTAATCATCTTCACCGAAGTTTCCAGCACCTCATCAGAATAAAACCTGCTGTTGGTGATGGAATTGGTAATTATCTCATAGAAACCCAAACCCGCCAGTTGCTGCGACAGCTTTTCTTTCAGAGATTCTTTGAAACCAAGCGTTTCCGTTGCCGGCGAAATGGTGATAGCGGCCGGAATTTCAATGTTGTCTAATCCATCTATGCGCACAATTTCTTCTACAATATCGGCAGGCAAACCGATGTCTGTTTTACTGTAAGGAACGGCAACCGTAATTTGTTCCGGCGTTTCATTGGTAATGCTGAATTGAAGACTTTGCAAGATATTTTTTACAGTTTTTATGGAATATTTTTTTCCGCTCAGCTTTTGTAAAAAAGTATAGGAAAGCGTTACTTCTTTTTTAGAAAGCGGATTAGGATACACGTCAACTATTTCACTGCTTATTTGGCCGCCGGCTATTTCTTTTATCAGCAAAGCCGCACGTTGCAAAACGGTAACCGTTTGCGAAATATCAACCCCTTTTTCAAAACGGGCAGCCGCATCGGTACGCAAATTATGAGCTACCGACGTTTTGCGAACAGCGGTTGACTGAAAGCACGCGCTTTCTAAAAAAATATTTTTTGTGCTGTCTTTTACACCACTTTCCGCACCGCCAAAAACACCCGCAATGCACATGCCTTCACGCTTATTGCAAATCATTAAATCGTAATCATGCAGTTTTCTTTGTTTGCCATCAAGCGTTGTAAACAGCGTGCCTTCAGGTAAATTTTTTACAACAATGCGGTTGCCGCTAATGGCATCGGCATCAAAAGCATGAAGTGGCTGCCCGGTTTCGTGAAGAATAAAATTTGTGATGTCAACAATATTATTAATGGGGCGCAAACCAATTGCTTTTAACTTGTTTTGTAACCAGCCGGGCGATGGCTTTACCGCTATGTTGCTAATGCTGATTCCTGAATAACGCAAACACGCAATGGTATTTTCAACCGTAACTTTTATAGAAGAATTGGTATTGTCTGCAACGAACGTTTCTGCATAAGGTAGCTTTGCTTTTACTGCTTTATTTTGATGATGCGACAGATAAGCGCACACATCTTTTGCAACACCCAAATGGCTCATAGCATCCATCCGGTTGGGCGTTAAGCCAATTTCATAAACATAATCTTCATACGGCATAAAATAATTTGCCGCCGGCGATCCGATAGCAACATCATCCGGCAAAACCACAATGCCTGCGTGGCTGGTGCCAACCCCGATTTCATCTTCGGCACAAATCATTCCTTCACTTATTTCACCACGAATTTTAGCTGTCTTCATTGTCATCGGTTCTCTGCCCGCCGGATAAATTGTGCTGCCAACCGGAGCAACAATCACTTTTTGGCCGGTTGCCACGTTTGGCGCGCCGCAAACAATAGAAAGCGCGTTATCTTTCCCGGTGTTTACCGTTGTTATTTTTAGCTTATCTGCGTTCGGATGCGGATGGCTGGTAATAACCTGGCCAACAACCAGGCCTTCCAGATTTCCTTTTATAGTTTGGTAATGTTCTACACTTTCTACTTCTAAACCAATGGAAGTAAGAATGCGGGATAATTCATCCGGTGCAATGGCTTGGGGTAAATAATCATGCAGCCATTTATAAGAAATTGTCATGAAATCTATTGTTTGAAAAAGAGCGAAGGTAATTATCAGAACTGAGATGAATAAGATAGTTGGGATTTATGGGATATGGATTGCAATTGCCTTAGATACATAAGATTTAATCAGCCGTCTTCATCCTCAGAATTTTACTGATTCCAGACATCTCACATATCCCAGTTCAGAAAAAAAGCCCGCATCAGGAATGATGCAGGCCATTTGATATAAGTAGTGTAACAAATTATTCACCTGATACTTCAAATTCAATTTCGGTGGTATTGCCATTGCCAAAATCTACTGAAGCTTTGTAGGTGCCAAGTTCTTTTACTTCATCTGTAATATGAATGCGTTTGCGGTCTATTTCGTAACCTTTTTGTTCTCGAATTGCCCGTGCTAATTGTAACGAAGTAATGCTACCAAATATTTTTCCGCTGGTGCCCGTTTTGGCAGTTACTTTAACAGGCGATTCTTTTAATACTGAAATTACCTTGTTTATTTCAGCAAGCATGGAAGCTTCTTTCTTAGCTTTTACTTTTTGTTTTTCTTCAAGCTGTTTCAGATTTGCGCCATTGGCTTCTATAGCCAGTTTTTTAGGAATGAGATAGTTGCGCGCATAACCGCTTTTTACGGTTGCCATTTCGTTGGCGCCGCCCAAATTATCTACATCCTGAACTAATATTACCTGCATGATTACTGTTTTTACGTATGAGCTGTCAGCCATCAGTAAAAAGCCAAAAAGCTGAAAGCTGAAAGCTGATTTCTGACAGCTTCAAAAATTATTTTAATAAATCGGTTACATAAGGCAGCAACGCCATCTGGCGCGCTTTCTTAATGGCATCCGAAACTTTACGCTGATATTTTAAAGAATTGCCCGAAAGCCGGCGGGGCAATATTTTGCCCTGCTCGTTAATGAACTTCTTTAAAAACTCGATGTCTTTGTAATCAATGTACTTAATACCGTACTTTTCAAAGCGGCTGAATTTTTTTTTCGGCTTCTCCTGTTTGATGGCGGTCAGGTATTTAATTTCATTTGTTTTAGCCATTTGCTACCTCCGCGTTTTCAGTTTTAGAAATACCGTTTCTTTTTTTTGTATTGTACTCAACAGCATATTTGTCGAGTACCGTGTACATAAAGCGCATGATCTGCTCGTCGCGCAGAATCTGGATCTTTAACTTCTCATTGAAGCTGGATGGCGCACTATACTCAACAACCCAGTAAATTCCGGTCGTTTTTTTCTGTATAGGATACGCCAGCGATTTTAAACCCCAGGGATTGCTGTGCATCAGTTCGCCACCGTTTTCTGTAATGAAATCGGTGTACTTTTTCTGAACCGCTTTAAACTCGTCTTCAGAAAGCACAGGGGTAAAAATCACCATCAATTCATAATTGTTCATTACCCTGTTTTGTTTGATTAATAATTAAATTTCGGGCGGCGAAGGTAAGAGAATACCGTTGAATATTATATAATATTCAATCAATATTTTGCAAAATATTGATATTGTTATAGTTCGGTTCCGATGAGTTGCATCATCAATTGCTTATTTGCATGGCATTTTATTCACCGAAAAAGCCGGCAGTGAAAAGATATTCATTTCTTAATTCATCAATTTTCTAAAAGTTGTATGCTTTATCGTCAACTTCCGAAAAGCATTATTATAAGCTTTTCTTTTCATCCCAGTTTTCCATTTCTTTCGCTACTTCCGCTAAAAAAGAAGATCCGACGCTGCCATCTACAATCCGGTGATCATAGCTTAGCGATAAATACATCATGTGCCTGATGCCGAGTGTGTCGCCTTGCTCAGTCTCAATTACCACGGGGCGTTTTTTTATAATGCCGACAGATAAAATGGCCACTTGTGGCTGGTTAATAATCGGCGTTCCCATCAGGCTGCCAAAAGTGCCAACATTTGTAAATGTAAAGGTGCCGTCTTTGGTATCATCCGGTTTTAGTTTGTTGTTGCGGGCATTATTTGCCAAACTATTTACCGATTTTGTTAAACCAACCAGATTCATATAATCGGCGTTGCGAATGACGGGAACAATCAGGTTCCCATTCGGCAAAGCCGTTGCCATGCCGATGTTGATGTCTTTTTTTAAAATGATGTTGTCGCCGTCAACCGAACTATTTACAATCGGATATTTTTTAATCGCTTTAATTATACATTCAATAAACAAAGGTGTAAACGTAAGCTTGGCACCTTCCTTTTTCTCAAATTCATTTTTCAATTTATTGCGCCACAACACCATGTTGGTAACATCGGCTTCAGAAAAAGAAGTAACGTGCGCACTGGTTTGCCTGCTTTCCACCATGTGTCTGGCAATCAGCTTGCGCATTCTGTCCATCTCCACAATTTCTACATTGCCGTCATAGTTTTTTATGGTCTGTGTTTCTGGTTTGGTTTCAACCGGCTGCGCTTTTGGTTGCGTTTCCTGCGCTTCCGGTTTTGCCACTTTGTTTTGTGTTTGCGCATTTCCGTTTTTCCTGCTTTCCAGATAAGTGAGAATGTCGTTTTTTGTAACACGGCTGTCGCTGCCGGTTCCGGGAATGTTTTCCAGTTCCGTCATGCTTATGCCTTCGCTGTTGGCAATGGTAAGCACCAGCGGCGAATAAAAACGATTGATCGGGTTGTTTGTCTTTGGCAGCGATGGTTTTGGCTGTGGCGCATACGGAATTTGTATCTCTTCTGTTTCTTCGGGTTCTGTATGTAAAATGATTTCGGTAGCGGCTTCGCCATTTGTGTTGATACGAGCGATGGCAGTCCCGATGGACACAACATCATTTTCTTTATATAGCAATTCGGTAAGTACGCCGGCCGTGGTAGATGGCACTTCGCTGTCCACTTTATCGGTAGCAATGTCAAGTATGGTTTCATCGTTTGCAACGCTGTCGCCGGGCTGTTTGTGCCATTTCAAAATGGTGGCTTCCATAATACTTTCGCCCAGCTTTGGCATCACGATATCAACTATTGCCATAAAATATATTTAAATAAACAGATTGCAACCTGCCGAAAGCATTTCGCATCATTACTGAAAAAAGCGATTGCGGCAAGCTTTGCATCAATCAAAAATAAAGGTTTGAAGAATAATAAACGTTAGTCGTTTTCTTGTGTGTTTTCGATAATAAATAAACGAAGCATATTCAGCGCATTCATGGTGGTAAGTTCTATGTTTCGCTTGCGGTCGAATCGAAAATGAAATTCTCTGGATGTTGTTTTGTCTTTGTTGCCAACCGCTATCCAGGTTGTGCCAACCGGTTTGTTTTCCTCACCATTACCGGGACCCATCAATCCGGTAACGGCAATGGCGTAATCGCTTTGTAAAACTGTTAGCGTTCCGGTTATCATTTGTTCAACCACCTCTTTATCAACCGTTCCTTTTTCGCTGAGCAGTTTTTTATTTACCTGCAATATTTCTTCTTTTATTTTTTTATCATAACAAACAATGCTTCCGGTAAAATAAGAAGATGAATTGGCATTGGCGGTAAGCAGGTGAGAAATATAGCCGCCGGTACAGCTTTCCGCTGCCCCTACGGTTTGCTTATTTTTGTTGAGTAATCTGGCAATTACGGTTTCCATGCTGATGTCTTCTTTTGCCACCAGAATATCGTTAATATAAGGTAATAGCTTATGCTCAATGTTGTTCAAATCATGTTCGACTGCTGTTTTATCATCTCCTTGTGCGGTAAAGCGAAGCCGCACCATGCCTAAGTTTGGCAAATAAGCGAGCTTAATGTAAGAAGGCAATGCCGACTCGACAGGTTTTATTTTTTCCGATAAAAACGATTCGCCCATGCCAAAAGTGATAAAAGTTCTGTGGCTGATAACCGGCATGGAAAAATGTTGCAGCAACCGGGGAAGCACAAAGCTTGTCATCATCTCTTTCATCTCGAACGGAACGCCGGGCATGCTTACGAATATCTTATTGTTTTTTTCAAACCACATGCCCGGCGCGGTGCCGCGCGTGTTTGGTATTGGTGTGCATATATCCGGCACTTCGGCCTGTTTCAGGTTCGCTTCCAGCATCGGGCGCTTAAAGATTCGTTCAAAAATATTTTTCACATTTGCAAGCGCGGCTTCATCAACCATCATTGTACCGCCAAAATATTCGTTCAGTAATGGTTTGGTAATGTCGTCTGCCGTTGGGCCAAGTCCGCCGGTAATCAGAATAATGTCAGCATTTTCAGCTTCGCTGTCCAATGCCTGCCATATTTCGTTTCGCACATCACCCACAGCCACACGATGTTTCAGCCAGACGCCGATTTTATTTAGCTCCTGCGCTATCCATGCACTATTGGTATCTATCACCTGCCCGATTAACAATTCATCTCCGATAGTAATAACAGAAGCCGTAACCTGATTCATAGGGAAAAAAAATTAAACGGCAAAAGTATTTTGTTTCGTTCATCAGAATCAAATGGAAAAATTTGTTTTGAAAAGAAAAGTTTTTTACCGGGTTGGTTTTAGAATTTGTGTTTACAAATGCTTCCTTATTTTCGGGTCATGCGCAACAATCTTATTTTTATCATTGCATTATTCTCTTTCGTCAATGCACAGTCGCAAACATTAGAAAAAAGATTGCCGTTGGCAATGAAGCGTTTTACTAACGATGCGCAACTGAAACACGCCATTGCAAGCCTCACCGTGGCAGATATTACCGGTAAAATTATTTATCATCTGAACGACGAATATGGTCTGGCGCCTGCCAGCAATATGAAAGTGTTTACCAGCATTGCCGCTTTCGATTTGCTTGGCGAAGATTTTCGGTACAAAACAGAAATCGGTTTTACAGGCAATATTAATGACAGCGTTTTGGATGGCGATTTATATATTGTTGGCAACGGCGACCCAACTACCGGTAGCTGGCGTTATGCGCAAACGCAACCTGACAGTTTGTTGAAAGAACTGTGCGGTTTGCTTCGCAAAAAAGGCATCAGTACAATTACCGGACAGATTATCTTAGATGGTTCGCATTTTAGTCCGAATGCCATACCCGGCGGCTGGAGCTGGGAGGATATGGGAAATTATTACGGCGCGGGCGCGTGGGGATTAAATTGGCATGAAAACCAGTACGATATGCAGCTAAAACCAGGGAAACGCATTGGCGATAAGCCCGAAATTGTGAAAACGGAACCTAAAACGGAGTATACAACATTCATTAATAATTTAACAACGGCGGCAAGAGGCAGCGGTGATAACAGTCTTATTTATTTACCGCCGAATAATCAGGTCGGCATTATTGAAGGCAGCATCCCGGCAGGCGGATTGTTCACCGTTTCCGGTTCTTTACCCGAACCTTATACATCACTGATAACGGCTCTACAAAAAGGGTTCACTGATAATGGAATTGTTCACGAAGGTGGTTTTCAGACGTCTGCAGATTTTGCGTTGCAAAACAAATCCGTTACACATTACGATAGCCTGATTGATTACATTTATTCGCCTTCGCTTGATAGCATGATTTATTTCTTTATGAAGAAAAGCATCAACTTATACGGCGAAGATTTTATTAAAACAATAGCGTTGCAAAAAACAGGTCTTGGCTCCACAGACGATGGCGCAAAACTGATAAAAACTTTCTGGACAAATAAAGGCATCGAAAGCAGCGCGCTGAAGATAAAAGACGGCAGCGGCTTATCGGCAGAAACAAGAGTAACCACAGACGCATTGGTAAAAGCACTTTTGTACGCAAGAAGCCGTTCGTGGTTTTCGGCCTTTTATGATGCGTTGCCGGTTGTGAATAATATGCACATGAAAACAGGAACCATATCAGGCGTAAAAGCATTTTCCGGTTATCAGAAAGCATCAAACGGCAAAGAATATGTGTTTTCCATCATCGTAAATAACTACGACGGCTCTACCGTAAGAGTGATAGATAAAATGTATGATGTTCTGAATGAATTAAAGAAATAACATATTTTAAATGATAGCCTGAATCATTCTTCGCTTGCCCGATTTTCCCCAATCCTTCATCAAATCCTGAAGCGTTTTGGTAAAGCTGGTTTCGGTTTCTTTTTTCCCTTTAGAAGGCGCATTCATGTCGGCGTCTTTAACTGGTGCAACTTCTAATTTGGTAGCAAACCAGGTGGTGTTTAAGCGCGGAATTGCCAGGCCTAAAATCATACCCGGCAAACCGTTGAAAGATTCCGGTCCGCCGGTTGCCAAAATCTGATCAGTATAAAAAGCCACAACGTAAATACTATCTAATGTTCTGCC
The DNA here is from genome assembly GCA_965219515.1 of Ilyomonas sp. Taxonomy (GTDB): domain Bacteria; phylum Bacteroidota; class Bacteroidia; order Chitinophagales; family Chitinophagaceae; genus Ilyomonas. Next base: position 1,310,916 of record OZ244776.1, on the reverse strand, counting down.
TACCGCTTTGCGGCAATTAAAGCCTGCAATTTCGCGCGTTTCACTCGTAATGCGCCATTCCACTTTTCGGGCGCTGTCCTGTATTAAAAACAACTTACCAAAAATGTTTTTTTGTGCTGTAAAACCGCCATTTTCCAGATTGGTAGAAACCACATTTTCATTCGCCGGGCTTTGAAACCAGAGATCGCTTTTTTGCCCCGGCGTTTCGCGCCCGGGCTTGAAAAGACTTTTTGTTTCATCAAAATACAAATCGAAATAATTAATGGCAAACTGAGGCATGTTTTTCTTAATTCTCTCAATCCATATTTCCTGATCCTGCTCGTCGTCGCCCCAATCAGACACATTCATTTCAATGGCTTTATAAATATTTTCTTTTTTTTCAAACTCAATTTTTCCTTTCGTAATAAATATTTGCTGCGCTGAAAGCGAAACACATACAAGAGAGGCAAATAAGACAATGATAAGCTGTTTCATATTTTACTGATTTGATGTTGCGGGTGCGCCGGCGGCAGATTTGGAAAAATTCCAGGTAAAAGCAAGCGTAAAATAGCGGCGGATGGTTTGATAATTTCTTTCGGTTAATGTGCTGCTGCTAATGTTGCGATCGTAACCTTTGTTTTGATTCAGCAAATCGTTGCCGGTTATTTTGATGATGGCTTTATCATTTTTCAACAAATGTCTTCCAATGTAAGCATTCCATAAAAACACGTTGTTGTTTGTTGTAAACACATTTGTTTTCTGGCGCAGGTCATAATCAACGTCCGAATTAATTTCAAACTTTCCGGGCAGCGTTACGTTAAAACCAAAATTATGATTCTGCGTCCAGTAATTGGTTGTATAGGCGGATTGTACCGTTGACTTTGAAAAATTATAATTGAACCGATATCTGTACCAGATACTGTATTTTTTTTCTTTGTATTTATTAAAACCGATATTAACGGAAGGCGTATTGTTTGTAGTTACATTCTCTTTTTCGTTCACGGTATTGCTGTATTTCGATCCCGAAAAACCGATACCGCCGTTTACATTCATGTCGGGTTTTTTTACTTTACTGTATATATACAGGTTGGAATAAAAATTATAATTGCCGTTTGCGTTAATGTATTGAAGCGTGGTTTTACCGGTTAATGTATCTAATGTCTGGTTGGTAACAATGGCATGAGATACGGTAGAGGCATATCCGTACAGGCCAATGCTGCGTTGCTTAAAAGCGTTCCAGATGCTAAAATTGCCGTTTACACTGTGCCGGAAAGCCTGCTTTAAACCAGAATTGCCTACGGTTTCAAATAACGGATTTGTATTGTCTTTTACCGGTTGTATTTGCGTAATGGTTGGTTGTTGTGTGCTGCCGTTATACCGGATATTTAACCGCATGTTCGTTGAAAATTTATATGTGATATTGGCTTTGGGGAAAAAGTTGGTATAATCTCTCGAATAAGTTGTATCGAGAAATTTATCTTTCTGGTAAAAGTTTGTAAACCCAATGTCTGTGCCCGCAGATGCCGTTAATTTCTTACTGTTATAAGCAAGCGCTGCGCCGGTTGTATGCGTGAAGTTATTAAACTGATAATCGTTGCTGTATAACGCATTTAATGTTTCATACTTTCCGTTTTCTGTACTGTCGAACGACAATCGTTTCGACTCGCTTATGGTGCTTCTGATGCCATAATTGACAGACACAAAAAGTTTTGATGTAATCGGTTCCGTATAAACCGCCTTTGCCGCAAAATTATTTGCTGAATTATCGTTTTGTTTTAACTGGTTGGTAATGCTATCTCTGATAAAATTGCCGTTTTTCGGATCGAAATATTGAATGTCGGCTTTCAGCAAACCTTTTGATGCACTTTTATTGAATCTTTCATTCAGATTTAAAGAAAATGTGCGCCCGATTTTTTTGAATTTCTTTTTAAAGATGGCATTCACATTCAGATTCCGGTTATCGCCGTCAGATGATGTTATGCGTGTTGATCTGTTTACATCAAACCCGGCTGCATTGGTATTTGCGCTGGCGTAATTGCTTCGCGAAAACGAAGTGCCCGTGTAACCGCTCGCCGTAATTTTTGTAGAAGTCGAGCTGTCTAACTGCCATTCATAAATGCCGTTGGCTGTGTGCCTCTCGCGTGAGTTATAATCGTTAGAATTTTCGCGGTTGATAAAAAAGTTATCGCCGGGCAGCAACGATTGCGATATGGTTGAACCCGAACCTTCCGTGTTCAGTTTGTTGTACCGGTAACTGCCGTTGAAATTTTGTTTGTCATCGTTCCATTTATTGCCGTAGTTTAAACCGCCGCTCCAGCTTTTTGGCAAACCTTCTCCGTAATAAGTGCCACCTCCAAAATCATCATCGTTATAAATGATGTAGCCACCAAGGTCTTCGTCATATTCTCCGCCACCGCCGCCGCCGTATTTATTCTGATCGTCCCAGCTCAGGCCGGTTGTTCCGGTATTGCTCATTATGCCATAAGCCGAAATTTTATATTTTTTCTTAAAGCTGTTTATCATGGCGCTGTTGCTCCACCGGTCTTTAAAATCGGATGCCAGGTCGAGCTTGCCGAAATAACCTTTTTTCTTATCGGCTTTTAGTTTCAGGTTAATGGTTTTTGTTTTTTCGCCGTCATCAATGCCGGTAAACGTTGCCTGATCGCTTTTTTTATCAAACACCTGCACTTTATCTATCGCATCTGCCTGAATGTTTCGGGTAGCCAGCGTCGGGTCATCGCCAAAAAATTCCTCACCGTCAACCAATACTTTCTGCACCGTTTCTCCCTGCGCGGTTATTTTTCCATCTTTGTCAACCTGCAGGCCCGGCAGTATGCGCAGCATTTCTTCCACCGATGCGCCGGGTCTCACCTTAAAGCTGTCAGCGGTAAATTCCGTGGTATCTCCGCGCATTCTTATGGCGGCTATTTTTTGCTGCACAATTACTTCCTGCAAAATATTGGCAGTTAGCGTCATGGCAATTGTGCCGAGTTGAACAGGCGAATTGTCTTTTACTGTAACCGTATCTATATAATCAACGTAGGCATTTTGGGTAACGAGCAGAATGTATTTTCCTGTATCGGCTGCGTGAAACATAAAATTTCCCTTGTCATCGCTTCGGGTAAACCGATACAGAACCGAGTCTTTTGCATGAAGCAGAAGAACAGAAGAATTTTGAAGTTTTTGTTTGTTGATGGTGTCGTTTATGGTACCTGAAACCTGCGCTTTTTGCGCCGATACTGAAAAATGAAACAGCAATGCAATCGCAAAAAAGTAAAGGTTTTTCATAGCGTGCAAGTTGATTGATGATAATGAATCGCAATATCCTGACAGCTTTGCTAATAGAAAACTTATCTCTGTATAAAAAAAAGTTAATGAGTATGAACGGCTTTATCTTTGAACAGAAAAAATGAAACGAATCTTTTCTGATGCAAAAACGTTTCATTTTCCATAAAACCGCATCAGATTTTTTTATTTTTTTCCATAATTGCAAACGTTTCATCAATACCTGCTATGAAAAAATACGAAGACATCCATTTTGTTGACAGCGCTAAACCGGTTTGGAACTACTCTTTATTTACAGAAGAAGACGTTACCAATTTTCAAAACGGAACGCATTACAGCTTATATAAATTATTTGGCAATAAGCAGATGGAAGTGAACGGAAGGCCGGGAACTTACTTCGCCGTTTGGGCGCCTAACGCTACCAAAGTATTTGTAAAGGGAAACTTTAACGACTGGCAAACGCATACGCATCCTTTGTTTGTGCGGCTTGACCATAGCGGCATTTGGGAAGGCTTTATACCGGATATATTAAAAGGCGAGGTCTATAAATATCACATTCATGGTTTTGAAGGTGTGGTGCTTGATAAAGGTGACCCATTTGCCAATTTCTGGGAACAGCGTCCGCTTACGGCGTCTATTACCTGGCATCTTGATTACAACTGGAGCGACGCAGAGTGGATGAAAATAAGAGAAGCTAAAAACGCCTTAAACGCGCCGTTTTCAGTTTATGAAGTGCATTTGGCAAGCTGGATGCGACCCGATAAAAATGATGAAGAACGTTACAACACATATGGGCAAATTGCCGAGCGTCTTGTGCCATATTTGAGAGAAACTGGCTTTACGCATGTGGAGTTTATGCCGGTTATGGAGCATCCGTTCGATGGTAGCTGGGGCTACCAGGGCACCGGCTTTTTTGCGCCTACCAGCCGTTTTGGAAACCCGCAGGATTTTATGTGGCTGGTTGATTGTCTGCATCAGGCGGGCATTGGTGTTTTGCTCGATTGGGTGCCATCGCATTTCCCATACGATTCGCACGGCTTGTTTATGTTCGACGGCACACATACTTATGAATATGCCGATATGCGCAAAGGATATCATCCCGACTGGAATTCGTATATTTTTAATTATGCACGCGGCGAGGTAAAAAGTTTTCTCATCAGCAGCGGTCGCTTCTGGTGCGATGTGTTTCATGCCGACGGCTTGCGCGTAGATGCCGTGTCTTCGATGCTGCGCTTAGATTACAGCCGTAAAGCCGGTCAGTGGGAACCCAACGAATACGGCGGCAATGGTAATATGGAAGCCATCAAGTTTATTACCCATTTGAATGAAATGCTCTACCGCGATTTTAAAGATATACAAACCATTGCAGAAGAAGCAACAGATTGGCCTGGCATCAGCCGCCCCACATTTACAGGCGGCCTTGGGTTTGGTATGAAATGGATGATGGGCTGGATGCACGATACGCTGGATTATTTTAAGATTGATCCGTTGTATCGCGGCGCCATGCAAAACAAATTCACATTCAGCATGATGTATTTCTACGATGAAAACTTTATGCTTCCGCTCAGCCACGATGAAGTGGTGCATGGCAAAAGCCCGATGATTTATAAAATGCCCGGCGACGACTGGCAAAAATTTGCCAACCTGCGTTTGCTATACACTTACATGTTTACGCATCCGGGTTCTAAGCTTTTGTTTATGGGCAACGAATTTGCGCAAACCACCGAATGGAATTATAAATCTGAATTAAACTGGGGATTGTTGCAACACCAAAGTCATAGCGGCATGAAATTATGTGTGCAAAAACTAAATGAGTTATATAAAACCGAACCGGCTTTGTACGAACTTCAATTTAAACCGGAAGGCTTTGAATGGGTTGATCTGAATCACCGGAGCGAAGCCGTGATTGTATTTAAGCGCAAAGGAGTTAACCCCGAAAATGATGTACTTGTTATTTTAAATATGACGCCGGTGGTGCGCCATAATTGGCGAATAACTGTATATGGCAAAGAAAAATGGAAGGAAATTTTTAACAGTGATAACAAAGATTTCTGGGGTACCGGCGATGTATTTAATCCGGATATACAATCAACCTTGGAAGACAAAGAAACGGACAAATATTCTTTGCAATTGCATTTGCCTGCCTTGGCAGGCGTTGTAATTAAGTAAAAAGATTGCAGAAAAAATTAAAACACAAATACACAGCGAACACGATAAATCATAAAGACTTTGTGTAATTTATTTTCTTTGTGTTGTTCTGATTCACAATAGTTAAATCAACCAATGAGCTATCTTGTTTTAATCCGTCACGGACAATCGCTATGGAATTTAGAAAATCGCTTTACCGGCAATGTAGATGTTGACCTTACCGAACAGGGCAGGGCAGAAGCTAAACTAACAGGTGATAAGCTGAAAAATAAAGCGATTTTTTTCGACTCTGCTTTTACGTCTGTTTTAAAACGGGCGGAAGAAACACTGCAAATCATCCTGAAAGAAATAGAGGAGCCCGACATAAAAATATACCGCGATGCCGCTTTAAACGAGCGCAGCTACGGAGAATTGCAAGGGTTAAACAAAGGCGAAGTGGCTGAAAAATATGGTGCTGATCAGGTACATGCCTGGCGCCGCAGCTTTAACGTGGCGCCACCCGGTGGCGAAAGTTTGAAAAATACCCAGGACCGCGTTTTGCCGTACTATGAAAAGAACATTGAGCCGCTGCTGAAACAACAAAAAAACTGCATGGTAGTCGCACATGGCAACAGTCTTCGCTCGCTGATGATGATGATTGAAAACATTAGCGAAGACGCCATCTCACAGGTTGACATTCCTACCGGCGTTCCTCGTTTGTATCAGTTTGATGAACACTTTAATCTCGTAAATGCTGATTATATTGATAAGTAGATCTATGTTACGAGTTATACATCGCCGTATTGTGAATAGCGAATTGCAAATAAATACAGGCATCTTATATCAAGAAAATCACAACTTTACATTCACAATTCACGATTAACTTAACAGCAGGTTTTTTTAAAAGAAGATTGTGAATTAAGGCAATTTGTTCAGGCTTTCTTTTGCTCTTTCGCCCAGGTATCTTTTAAAGTAACCGTGCGGTTAAACACTAATTTATCTTCGCTTGTTTCGGCATCTAATGTAAAATAACCAATGCGCATAAACTGATAACGCGCGTCGGATTTCGCTTTTTGTAATTCCGGTTCAGCATACGCGTTTGTTACAATGCGTAACGAATCGCTATTAAGATAATCTTTAAAATCGCCGGGCGCTTCATCTACATTTTCTTCGGTAAACAAACGATCGTACAAACGAACTTCCGCCTGTATGGCGTGAGCAATGCTTACCCAGTGCAATGTGCCTTTCACTTTTATGTTAGCGCCTTCTGACCCGCTTTTACTTTCGGGAAAATAGGTACAATGCAATGCTGTTATGTTTTCGGCTTCGTCTTTTATTACCTCATCGCATCTAATGATGTATGCGCTTTTTAAACGTACCATTTGTCCCGGCGCAAGCCTGAAAAACTTCTTAGGCGCATGTTCTAAAAAATCTTCTTTTTCAATGTATAGCTCACGGCTGAATGGAACATTGCGATACGTTACGATTTCCGCTTCCGGATTGTTTTCGCTTTGCATCGTTTCAACCTGATGTTCGGGATAATTTGTAATGACGATTTTTAGCGGGTTGAGCACAACCATACGCCGCATCGCAATTTTGTTCAGGTGTTCGCGCACGCAAAACTCGAGCAATCCGTAATCAATCAGGTTTTCGCGTTTGGCAACGCCGATTTTATCGCAAAATTCCCTGATGCTTTCCGGGGTAAAGCCGCGCCTTCTCATACCGCTGATGGTTGGCATACGCGGGTCGTCCCAACCGGTTACAAACTTTTCATTCACCAGTTGCAGCAGCTTGCGTTTACTCATGATTGTATAAGTAACATTAAGACGCGCAAATTCATATTGATGCGAGGGAAAGATGTCTAACTTTTCTATAAACCAGTCGTACAAAGGGCGATGCGGAATAAATTCAAGTGTGCAGATAGAATGCGTAATATGTTCAATGCTGTCGCTTTGTCCGTGCGCAAAATCATACATCGGATAAATGCACCATTCGTTTCCCGTGCGGTGATGATGCGCATGTTTAATACGATACATAATCGGGTCGCGCATGTGCATGTTTGGCGAAGCCAGATCGCCTTTGGCGCGCAATACTTTTTCGCCGTCTGCAAACTTTCCCGAACGCATACCGGCAAAAATCGCCAGATTTTCATCTACGCTTCTGTTTCTGTAAGCCGTTGGTAATCCAGGCTGTGTTGGCGTTCCTTTGGCTTCCGCGATTTCCTCGCTGGTGCTGTCATCTACATACGCCAGATTTTTTCTTATTAATTCTTCGGCAAACCGGTACAACTGCTCAAAATAATCGGAAGCATACAACTCTTTCGCCCAGTTAAAACCCAGCCATCTTACATCGGCTTTAATACTTTCTACATATTCGGTTTCTTCTGTAGCCGGGTTTGTATCATCGAAACGCAAATTGGTTGCGCCACCGTATTTATCAGCCAAGCCAAAATTTAGGCAAATGCTTTTTGCATGACCCATGTGCAGATAGCCATTCGGTTCCGGCGGAAACCTGGTTAGTATATTATTATACTTTCCGTTTTTCAAATCTTCTTCCACAATTTCTTCAATAAAATTCAACGATTTCTCTTCGCTCATCCCAATAAAATTAATGGCAACAAATATAGCGATATTGCATTGTGATGATTATTTTGCCTGATGCTGAGTTGTTGTTCCGGCATACCTTGTCAACCAATACTAAGGCATTCTTTTTGAAAGTGTAAACATCAATTTATAAACCTTCCGCAATATGCGTCAGAACAATACCGATTCCGCACCATCACTTCACCTGCGACAAATTTCTTTTTTTATTTTACTGATAGCGTTGGGTTATCTGCTGTTTAATTATCTAACCGTTTTCCTGTCTTCCTTTTTAGGCGCCGTTACTTTTTATGTCATTCTGAGAAAGTGGAATAACAACCTTGTTTTGAAGCGAAAATTTAAAAAAGGCACGGCTGCCTCTTTGTTAATTGTATTGTCAATTATCATCGTTTTATTACCGGTTTATCTTGTTGGCAATATGATTGGCGGCAGAATAATTTCGGTAGTGCATCGCTCAAATGAAGTGCTGGCCGCGGTGAACAAATTTGCCGATAATATTCAGGCAAAATATGATATTGAAATTCTGTCTAAGGAGAATATCAATGCAGCAAGCGGCGCCATTGCGAACTCTATTCCAAAAATACTCGGCGCCACATTTAATACGCTCACGGTACTATTAATGCTCTATTTCATACTCTATTTCATGCTTGCCCAAAGCAAGGAAATGGAGGCGTGGCTGTTAAAGTCAATCCCTTTGCGCGACGAAAATATTATCAGATTAGGTTCTGAAATGCACGATCTGATTCTTAATAATGCGATTGGTGTTCCTCTGATTGCGCTGATGCAGGGAATTGTGGCTTTAATCGGGTATCTTGTTTTTGGCGTGCCTGATGCGCTGTTCTGGTTTGCCGTTACTGCTTTTGGCGCGATGCTTCCTGTGGTTGGCGCTTCGGTCGGATACATTCCGCTCAGCATTTTATTGTTTGCCCAAGGTCCTGCCTGGAAAGGTTTTGTGATACTAGGTTATGGTCTTTTGATTGTGGGAGCAACAGATAACGTGGCGCGATTTATACTTCAAAAAAAGTTAGGTGATGTGCATCCGCTCATTACCATTTTAGGCGTAATAATGGGCATAAGTCTGTTTGGATTTATCGGCATTATTTTCGGTCCCATTCTTATTTCATTGTTTTTACTGCTGATACAAATTTACGACAATGAATTTAACACCAAGTCAAGCAAACGTTAATCATCATGCTTAGGCTTTTCAGCTAATTTTAATCAGGCTAACTTCGCTAACCCAACAATAATTTCGTTGTATGTAGCATTTATACAAAAACGCTTTACAACAATAAAAATTAAGTCCTGATGCGAAGAATAGCCTTACTAAGCTTTATTTTCTTATGCGCTTTTACTACAAAAACCGATATCAATACCGATCCGAAAGATGTCAAAAACCTTCCTGGTTTACTATCCGGTAACAGCGTTTCGCCGGCTGCTATCCAGTTGGTAGATTCGATGTACGGTAATCTCAGGTTAGCGGAATCCGGTTTAAGCAGGCAGGCTTTTTTTAATGCTTATAAAGGCTATCAATATCTGTTACAGCAGGGAAAAATAGCGAACCCGGATATTCTATCTGTTTGCGATTATTCTCAGCCCAGCAATCATAAGCGTTTGTATATACTTGATTTGAAAAACAAGCGGATTGTTTATCGCACCTATGTAGCACACGGGCATAATTCCGGCACCGATATGGCTAATAGTTTTTCCAATTTCACCAATTCCAATAAAAGTTCGCAGGGTTTTTTAGTAACCGCCGAAACATATGTTGGGCATAACGGCTACAGTCTTCGCTTTGATGGAATGGAGCGAGGAATTAATGATAATGTACGTTCGCGCGACGTCGTAATGCATGGAAGCAATTATGTTTGCGCAGAACGCGCAAAGAACGGAACAATGATGGGCAGAAGCTGGGGATGTCCTGCCGTTGCCAATACTGAAAGCGCAGAGATTATTAATACCATTAAAGATGGCACTTGTTTTTATATTTATACTCCGGATGCCGGTTATGCGCACAAATCATCCATTCTAAATGCACGGTTTGATTGGCCATCTTTAAATGCTTTTCCTACATTAGCCGATATTCAGGCTTTGGGCGAAACAACAATGGCGCAGCATTGATTTTATAACGTTACATAGCTGCCGGCTGGTTAAAATATATTCTCCTGTAACAGGAATTACATCGCCTGATTTTTTCTAATAATAATAATGAAACAAAAAATAAATTACACCAATCAAGTATTGAAGATATTTGATATTGAAGCTGAGATGTGCGTTTCGGTATCAAAATTCATACAGATTTTATAAATAAATAATTGTCAGTGGCGCAATATACCAAGATAAAACGCCGCTTTGCAAATTGCAAAGCGGCGTTTCTGTTTACTGTTTTATGAATTATAAGGTACGCTTGATTTCTTCTTCTTCAAAGGCAATGATATTATCGCCAACCTGTATGTCTGCGAAATTTTTAACTGTCAATCCGCATTCGTAACCTGCCGCCACTTCTTTTACATCATCTTTAAAGCGTTTCAGACTGCCAAATTCGGCAAAACTGCCTTCCGTGCGGGGATAAATGAGAATACCATCGCGGAACAAGCGAATCTTGCTATCCCGCCGGATTTTTCCATCGGTAATATAACATCCGGCAACAGTGGCTTTATCAAACTTGTAAACTTCGCGAATGTCAACGGTAGCCACTTCTTTTTCCTGAATTTTTGGTTCCAATAAGCCTTCCATGGCGCTTTTCACTTCCTCGATGGCATTGTAAATGATTGAATACATTTTAATCTGAACACCTTCCGTGTCTGCCAGCCTGTTTGCCTGGATGCTCGGGCGAACATTAAAACCAATCAGAATGGCATCGGAAGCGGTTGCAAGCAGTACATCGCTTTCCGAAATTTGTCCAACCGCTTTGTGAACCACATTTACCGCAATTTCTTCGGTAGATAATTTTTGAAGAGAATCGCTCAACGCTTCCACAGAGCCATCCACATCGCCTTTGATAATGACATTCAGTTCTTTAAAATTGCCCAAGGCAAGACGACGACCAATTTCGTCAAGCGTAATGTGTTTCTTGGCCCGTAAGCCCTGCTCCCTGGAAATCTGAGCTCGCTTGGTTGCTACATCTTTTGCCTCGGCTTCATCAATGTACACCTTAAACTTTTCGCCTGCCTGTGGTGCGCCGTTTAATCCTAAAATCTGAACGGGTGTTGATGGCGGCGCTTCATTTACGCGCTGATTGCGCTCATTAAACATAGCTTTAATTCGGCCATAATTCTGACCGGATACCATGATATCGCCAAGTTTTAAAGAGCCATTTTGAACCAGAACAGTGGCAACATATCCGCGCCCTTTGTCTAACGAAGCTTCAATAATGCTGCCTGTTGCTTCGCGGTCCGGGTTGGCTTTCAGGTCTAATATTTCGGCTTCCAGCAATATTTTTTCGAGTAAGGCATCTACATTCATTCCTTTTTTGGCAGATAATTCCTGACTTTGAAATTTGCCGCCCCATTCTTCTACGAGAATATTCATTTGCGAAAGCTGTTCATATATTTTTTGGGGATTGGCGCCGTCTTTATCAATCTTGTTTACCGCGAATATCATTGGAACGCCGGCAGCCTGCGCATGGCTGATGGCTTCTTTGGTCTGAGGCATAACGGCATCGTCGGCGGCTACTACAATAACAGCAATATCTGTAACCTTGGCACCACGTGCGCGCATGGCTGTAAAAGCTTCGTGGCCCGGCGTATCTAAAAACGTAATGTGATCTTCGGTTGGCAACGTTACTTCGTATGCACCGATATGTTGGGTGATGCCGCCCGCTTCACCGGCAACCACATTTGCATTTCGTATGTAATCGAGAAGTGATGTTTTACCATGGTCAACATGCCCCATGATAGTAACGATGGGAGCGCGTTTCTGCAAATCAGCATCTACCTCTTCTTCGTCCTCATCCATGTCTTCATCCATATCATCCAATCCCAGAAATTCTACTTCGTAGCCAAACTCTCCGGCAACAAGTTCTATTACTTCCGCATCTAAACGCTGGTTGATAGAAACCATGATACCCAGGCTCATACACTTGCTGATGATATCGGTAAAATTCACATCCATCAGGTTGGCTAGCTCGCTTACCGTAACAAATTCGGTTACCTGAAGTTTGTTATCTTCACCCACACCGCCCATGGCTTCTGCAGCTTCCTGGCGTTTTTCGCGGCGATAACGGGCTTTGAGACTTTTACCACGCCCACTCTGTCCCGAAAGCTTAGCCTGCGTCTCGCGTATTTTATCCTGAATTTGTTTCTGATCAATTTCTTTATCATCAAGGCGTTGAAATCTGTCATTTCTGCCATGCCCGGGACTACTTTGACCACTACGGTTGCTGCCACCCGGGTTTCGGTTAATCTGAATACGGTTTCCACCGCTTTTTGCCTGAAAGGCCGGACGATTATTTCCTTGCTGGCTTGTTCCCGTGTTACTGGTGCCACGCTGTGGCGTAATATTTCTTTCTCCGTTAGACGACCGGCCAGTGCTGCCGGCATTGCTTCTTGCCTGTGGATTAAAACCGGTTTGTCCCTGCGCAACGTGCTCGCCCTTCTTATCCACAGGTATGCGCTTGCGCTTTCTTTTTTCATCGCGGCCACCGCTTTTCGGACGTGTATCGCTATCTGTGGGAAGTTCTATTTTACCCAGAATTCTCGGACCTTCCAGTTTTTCTGCTTTTATATTTTCTACCACCTGAGCAGGCTCTTCTTCTGTTACCTCCAGCTCCACAGGCTGCATTTCTTCTTCCACTTCCGGGTCAATAATGGTTTGTTCCTGCACATTTGCAGGCTGCAATTCTTCGGGCTGAAAAACCTCTTCTATCGGCGGTTCTTCAACCGCAACGGAAGGTTTGCGTGGGCGAGTAGATGAATCTATGACAGATAAATCTATCTTGTCTAAAATCCTGGGTCCTTCCAGCTCAGGCGCTTCAATTCGCATTGTTTCAGGTTCAGGCAATGGCGTTATTACATCGTCTTCCACATGGCTTATCGCTTCTTCCGTTTCTTCCGGTAATGCAATTTCAGGTTCGTGTTTTTCCGGCTCTGCCACTTCAATTTGCGGCGGCTCGGGTTCTCCTGCCACCGGCTGTTGGGGTATTATTTCTTTTTCCTTTATCGCTGGTTTTCTTTCATCTCTTTTAATACTGATGTCTTCGTCTTCCCTGCGTCTGCGTTCAGTTTGCGTTTTGGGAATTTCTACAAGATCAGCCTTGTTTTTTGCTGTTTTGTCGCTATGAAATTCCTGTTGCAGGGCACGATACATCCCTTCATTCAGCTTTGCGGTGGGTTTAAGGTCATCGCGGTTGAAACCTTTTCCGGCAAGAAAATTTAAAAGGGTGTCCTGCCCGATATTAAATTCTTTTGCTGCGGCTAATAATCTTGGTAACTTGAGTTCTGACATTCAGTGTTTTTATTTGTCCGTGCTGTTTATTTATTTTAGTAAACAGCTTTTTAGTTTGTAAAGTTTATATCTAAAAAACAAGATAGCAAATTATATTTTGCTATCTGTGTAACACGATTCCTTTTTATCGGGTATAATAAAATGATATGCAAATTTATACTATTCCAAAAGCTTATTCCTTATTTATAATACAAGATTTTTTCCGAATGACATTTCAAAATACATTTTTAATAAACCAAAAGCGTTTTTGCCTTAACCGGCATAGACAACAAGTAAGGTAAATATGTTGCATTATAACAATCGCCTTGCCAGATAACAAGCAGATTAACCTTTGTCAAATTCTGCCTGCAAAACGTTGATAACGTCTGCAATTGTTTCCTTTTCCAAATCGGTGCGACGTTCCAATTCCTCAGCACTCAGGTCTAACACGCTGCGTCCTGTATCGCAGCCAACGCGTTTCAGTTCATCTATAATCCAGGGTTCAATTTCATCTGAAAATTCATCGAGATCAATATCAAATTCTTCTTCCTGACCCTCATTTTCACGAAATACATCAATATCGAAACCAGTAATTTCCTGCGCCAGTTTGATGTTTACACCTCGTCTTCCGATGGCTAATGAAACCTGATCTGCCTTCAGATATACATCAGCCTGCTTTTGCTCGGTGTCTAAGTTCATGTAACTGATTTTAGCCGGCGTAAGCGAGCGTTGAATAAGCAACTGCACATTTGCCGTAAAATTAATTACATCTATGTTTTCATTCTTTAATTCGCGAACAATGCCGTGAATACGACTGCCTTTCATGCCTACGCAAGCACCCACCGGATCAATGCGATCATCGAAGCTTTCTACGGCAACTTTTGCACGTTCGCCCGGCTCGCGAACAATTTTACGAATGGTTATCAGCCCGTCAAAAATTTCCGGTACTTCTATTTCTAATAATTTGGCAAGAAACTCAGGCGCGGTGCGGCTTACTATGATAACCGGAGAACTATTTTTTAAATCAACACGACGCACGATGGCACGAATATTTTCCCCTTTTTTAAAGAAATCCTGAGGTATCTGCTCCGATTTTGGTAAAATTAATTCATTGCCTTCTTCGTCTAACAGCAACACTTCTTTTTTCCACACCTGATACACTTCTGCGGTAATGATTTCATTAATCCGGTCGCCGTATTTTTTTACCAGAACATTCTTTTTTAAATCGGAAATGCGGCTGGCAAGTGTTTGTTTGGCGGCCAGAATGGCGCGGCGACCGAAATCGAGAATTTCCATTTCCTGAAACAGCTCTTCGCCAACTTCAAAATCGGGCTCTATTTTTACGGCTTCGCTGTATTCCACTTCCGCAAGCGGATCCATCACTTCACCATCTTCTACAATCATGCGACGTCGAAAAATTTCCAGATCGCCTTTTTCCGCATTCACAATCACGTCAAAATTATCATCGCTTCCATATTTTTTACGAAGCAATGTTTTAAACACGTCTTCAACTACTTTCATCATAGTAGGGCGGTCAATATTTTCTGCATCTTTAAATTCCTGAAATGCATCAATCAGGTTAATACTTGCCATAGGAATGAAAAATTTATGATGTAAGACGTACGATACAAAATTGTATTCTTACGTTTTAAAATTTATCTGAACTGTTGCTGTTTTTATATTGCTGACCGGAATAACAATTTGCTCAGTTACCGCTTTTTTTCCTTTGCCCGTGGTTTCTTCAATTATAATATCGCCGTCTGCCACCTTGGTAAGCTGACCGGTTTTTTTTATATCATCTAAAAAAACAATCTCAACTATTCTGCCGATATTCTTTTTATACTGGCGCAATGACTTTAAGGGTTCATCCACGCCGGGCGAAGAAACTTCCAGCGAAAAATCATCTTCCGGAAACATGTGTTTTTCTTCAATCAACTTGTATAATCTTCTATTTAAATAAACACATTTTTCGATGGGCAATCCATTATCTCCGTCCAGATAGACTTTTATATTGTTGGTGGGCTTGCTGCGCAACGAAACCAAAAAAAGCTCAGGTTCTTCTGCGATCAGACTGTTTACCAACGATTCAATTTCCTGCAAATGTTCTGCTGTGGTCATATTTTGATAAACAAGAAGGGAACGTTTTGCGTTCCCTTCCGATTCTTTTTCCGGTGCAAATATAAAAAAATATTGCAACGTATGCAAATCATAAACGTGTTAACCGTTTGTAAAAAACAAAACGCTTTTTTACAGATAAGAATCAGTCATTACTATCTTTGCATGCTTATGGCAATTGTAGATTTAATATATTTGATTATCGCTTTGTATATTTTATACAAGCTGATATTCAGCTTTATACTTCCGGTGGCTAAGGCTGCAACTTCGGTTCGGGATCAGGTTCGAAGTGCACAAAACGACCAGCCGGATAGGCAGTTTAAAAGTAATTCTTACTCGTCTGCACAACCCGACAAAAAGAAGAAAAGCGCGCCAACCGACAGCGAATACATTGATTTTGAAGAAATCAAATCATAAATGTTTTTGGTGTCATTTGTTATCCTTCTATTTTTGCCGGCCGAATTGGGGAATTAGCTCAGCTGGTAGAGCGCTTGCATGGCATGCAAGAGGTCAGCGGTTCGAACCCGCTATTCTCCACCTGACTTTCAAGCCGTTATAATTATTATTGTAACGGCTTTTTCTTTTTTAAAACCTTTTTAAAACCACAAGTTGGTGTTAAATGATAATTTTCTAACAGCTTAGCTGAAATTCTTTATTAAAACTTGTTATTGTTTAGTATTCAACTTCTCAATTTTTATACTCCTATGTGTTTCATGTTATATATGTATTCATTGAAAAAGTTGTGAAATAGCAATCTTCTCTATTAAACAAAGAATTTACGTTTGCACTTTAGTTTGAAAGGAATAGAGCAAACTGATTGTGCCAGATTGCTATTATTTATACACCGGCACTAACCAGTTATAGTAATTCGTTGCACATGAGTAATGTCATTGGAAAAAGAGGCGAAAGTATTTTCTCTACCATTATCAGCAGATATGTTGATCTAAAAGGGTTTTTATTAGACCCAACCTTCTTAGGAGAAAAGTTTCCTACTATAGACTTTTATGTGCATCTTTTATCAAAGAATGATATAAAAGCTTTCTTTTTTGCCAGTGTTAAGACAACAACCCTTGGCTATAATTCAGACAATTCGCAACTCAGAATTACCATAGATGCAGCCGAAGTTGCTGAGCTAACAAAATATAAGATTCCTACTTACTTGTTTGGAATTGATGAAAACAATGAAACTGGTTATTTTGTATGCGCAAATCAATTGAATGCAACCAAGAATCTAAATGGCATTCTAACAAAATTTCCTATAAGTTCTTTAAACATCAATCTACTTTGGAATGAAGTTGCTAATTATTGGAACAATACCAGAGAAATCACGAAATTTGTATCACACTTCAATGAACGGAGCAATGGATAATAAAAAAGATTTTAATGAGTGGCGGGCTGAGAAATTGGGTTATGTTTATTTTTCCCGGCTTAATGAATTAATCATCAAAGAAGCAGATGATAATAATTCTTTCTTTGATTATTTAATAGACATAGGCGAAAGCCAAAAGCAAACCGGAAGATTATTTGGTGTTGAAGTGAAGGCTTTAAACGGAACCCCCATTAATGTCAAATCTGTTGCTGAACAATATAAGAATATCTCTTTTCCTTTATTGCTTGTAGGATTTGATAATAAAACAGACAAGGGGTATTTTACTTGGATTAAACAACCTCAAAAGGGCGGTCGTTTGCTTTTTGACAACAAAGCGAATATGCACAAATTAGATGATAATTCATTAAGTGAAATAGTAAAAGAAGTGAAAGAATGGTATGCCCATCAACCGGTAGCTTAAATATACAATCCTCTACCATATCATGCAAACAGACCATTTCCATTCTGTGCCATCATAAAGAAATGGTTGAAGACAACATCGCATTTAGTGCTGTAAATTTTCCAATTATATGATTCAGGCAATGTATCGTTCAATATCTTCTTAATTGTTGCTTGTACTTGTAGTTTGGTTTGCGTATCTCTGTACCAGTCGTTAATTAAAATAGTTGGCTTTTCTTCCTGCAATCGGTGCAATAGATCTTTGGCTGCCAGTTTTACCTTTTGCTCTTCGTCTTTGGTAAGATTTTCTTTTTTTAATAGATCAAACAATTCCAGTTCGCTTTCCGACAAACCCTCGCGAGATGCCCGCACTTCTTCTTCTTTCATTTTTTGTACAAATTCGATCAAATCATTGAAATAATCTTCATTCGTAGAATTGCCTGCGTTATACCAGTTAATAATTTCCTGAAGCCTCTGCGCAAAACTGCCGCGGGTTGTGTTTTCTTCCATCATCTGATGCAGTTTATCTGTGATAAAGGCTCGCAAATCCGAGATCTCAATGTTTTTATAAGGAGCTTGCTTATATTCTTCTCTTAATTTATCTATATCCAACTTGCTTAGATCAATTTGCTTCCATGCTTTAATACCATACTTACCTTCACTTTCATCCAGTCGCTGCCTGTCAGTAAAAGCTGAATCTGCAACAATACTCTCATCCAGCAACAGGCTGATTTTTCGTTTTGCACTGTCCAAGTCTTTTCTTTCAGCTTTACCTTCTATCACTTCTCTTAAATAACGGATAACGGCAACCAGTAAGAATTCTTTTCGCCTGCTCAAAATCTCAGGTTTGCAAGCCTCGTACAAGGCATCAATCGTATTGCTATAAACAAAGAATTGTTTTTTCTGTTCGTCCTTCGCTACTATCTTATCTGCATATTCATCAAACAAACTCAGTTTACTGAACACAACATCTGCTTCAGCAATTTTTTTCAGGTCCACATCAATGGTTTGGCAGAAATCTTCACATTCCTTAATTGCGTCTTGCAGCAACACATACAAGTTGTCTTTCTCCTGCACAGGGGCTTCTTCTTTAGCTGCTTCCTCACCACTTATAGAACCGCCTCCATAAGAAGCAAATGCTTTTTTCAAGTTGCGGAAAACATTGTAATAATCTACAATCAACCCACTAGTTTTCGGTTTGTTGTAAATGGTAAAATCAGTAACCCTGTTTGCCCTTGCAATGGTTTGCATCAGGGTATGGTCTTTCATTGGTTTATCTAAATACAAGGTGGAAACAGTAGGCGCATCAAAACCGGTGAGCCACATACTGCATACAAACACCAGTTGTAAAGAATCGTTTTCATCTTTAAATTTATCTTCCAGTTCTTTTCCGTTTTCATCTGTTGCCTGCATCCGCTCGCGGTGAGGCTTTATATCTAAACCTTGTTTTCTGAATTTTTCCTCTTCACCAGCTTCTTCACTTATCACTACTGCCATATCTGTTTTGCGCATCCATTCCAGCATTGCACCTAATTCTTCTTTTTCTTTGCCATTGGTGCTTTTATTTATTTGCTTCCTGATGGTTCGCTTTTCTTCTTCCCAAAGCCTTTTTACTTTATCATACATCTTTACCGCCGTGAACTTATCAACGATTACGACCATGCCTTTGCCTAGATAACCGCGGCGCGGAAAATGATAAACAATATCTTCGGCAATTCGTTCAAGGCGACTGTCACGTTTTAAAATGCTCATTTCCTGTGCAAACTCCCGCTCTAAACGTTGCTGCCCTTCTTCTGTAATGTTTTCATCGCTTACAATATCTGCCAGGTCATCGTTAATGTCATCGTTTTGCAGCAACACTTCCGGCACCCGCTTATGGTAGAAAAGAGGAACGGTAGCTCCATCTTCAATGCTTTGTTTGAAGTTGTATTCCGACACGGTTTTGCCAAACCATTCATTGGTTTGCTTTTTACTGCCCAACAAAGGTGTGCCGGTAAAAGCTATGTACTGCGCATTGGGCAAGCCATCACGCATGTTTTCGGCAAGTTCTTTATACTGTGTCCTGTGAGCTTCATCTATGATCACAACAATATTGTTTCGGGAAGATAATACCGGATATTGTCTGCCCTTATCGTAACGAAATTTATGTATCAGTGTAAAGATGTAACGGGTGTTGGTTTGCAACATGCTTCTTAAATCTTCACTGTCTTTTGGTTGACATTTGGTTGCTTCACTGAAAGCACCAGCATGTAAAAAATTGCGATAAATCTGACCGTCTAAATCATCGCGGTCAGTAACAATGAGGAAGGTAAAATTGCCACTAAATTTTCTGAATATTTTAAAGGCAAAAAATATCATGCTGAAACTTTTACCGCTGCCTTGTGTATGCCAGAATACGCCCAGCTTTCCTTTATTGGCTTTATCGGTTCCTTCCCTGTCGTGCTGCAGGCGCGAAGCAAAATTTTGAACCGTATTATTAACACCTAAAAATTGGTGGTTCTTCGCTGATATTTTTTGAGCGCCTTTATAAAACAGAATGAAATTCTCTACATAATCCAACAGTCGTTTCTTTTCGCATAAGCCCAACACGGCATAATCTAAGCTAACGCCGAATTGCCGGATACGTTCTTTATCTGGCACCTGCTTTTCATCGGTAGGACGCAACCAATGAAAGAAATATTCATAGCCGGCATTAAAAGAACCGCATTTTGTTTCAAGTCCGTTGCTAAGTATGCACAATGCATTATAATGAAAGAGCAGCGGAATATCCTTGCGATAGTTAGTTAAGTTATCATCATACGCATTGCGCAAACCGATGTTGCTGTTTTTTAGTTCAATAAAAAATAACGGTAAGCCATTTACATACACAATTAAATCGGGGCGCCTGCGGTAAACTTTCCCTTCAATCCAAAGCTGTGAAACTACCAAGTAGTCATTATTAGATTTCTCGTTAAAGTCTATCACCTGTACGGTTGCTGGTTCGTCTTTCCCTTTCTCATTAGTGATGAACATGGGAACTCCATTTTTTATTAATCCGTGAATCTCACGGTTGGCTGTAAAATCACTTTTATCTAAACGGCTTTGACAAAGTTGCTCCAGAGCCTGTTCAATAGCGAGCGATGGTAAGTGTTTGTTCAGTCTTGTTAGGCATTGCTTTAATAGAAATTTTATAACTACTTCACGTTCGCCACTTCGCCCGGTCGTGTCCTTTTCAAAACAATTGATGTGGTGATACCCTAAATTATTTACAAAGACATCAATGATGGCTCTCTCAATCTGATTCTCTGTGATAATGTTAGGCATGACTGATATAGGTAATAATTATGTGGTTATCCATTGTTTGTTATTCATCCAAACAATACATTTTCTCCACCGGCTTTCATCAATTTGTTTTTTGCTATCATGCCAATTGTTTAAAACTTCATACACAAGCTCATCTTCAGAAACATAATCTTGCTCTTTTGACAAGTCTAACCACGCCTTATACAGCGTAGCAACCATTTCTACCTTTTGTGTTTTTTGTGTTCCAAACATTGCTATCAATTCATCAATCAGATTCTTCTTATCGGCATAATATTTCTCAAACCACTCTTTATATTCATCGCACTTGGCTAATGGTTTATATAAATAGTAAGTATGGTTTTCTCTTTGCATTTTGATTGCCTCAAACCAATTGCTTTTCTTAAGCTGTACATCAATTGACCTCATCATTTTATTATCATACGGTCCTGCGGCATCCCGATGATAATTACTTGCTATTTTAATTTTTACCAAGTATTCACATAAGAACATTAGCTTCATCAGCTTTACATGCCCAAATGTAGAGTGGTCCTTTAATGTGTCAATAATGTATGCTGCTAACACTCTTCTTTTGAAGTAAGGATTTGATTTTTTATATGCTGCTTTTTCGTCAGCCACAATGTTTAGCTCTGGTTTAGCAGTCATTGAAATAACTTTTCCCTTTGCTTCCATTGGTACTTGCAACTTCCCGCTGATTAACCGCGGTAACAATCTATCACGTATTTGGCGGAGTTGAGTGTTTTGTTGTTGAAGAATACTTATTTGGTTGAATAATGGGTCAACGATTTTATGGTACTTATTTATTATATCCTTTTCGGGAATTAAAATAGGAATTTTTTTAAAACTACCTTTTGTAATTTCCAAAAAAGTAGAACCGGATGCAAACATTTCAAAGGTCTCTTTATTGGAGCAAATCCAATGATACAAATAAGTGTAGGGTAATTCCTCGTTTGGAAGACATGTGATAAATCCTTGATTGGTGCAACTATAAGCAGTGTTTATGCCAACTGCACCTATTGTAGCTCTGCTTGTCATCATAATTGAATAAGGTGGGAACAAGCTAGCTGAACTTTTTTTTTACCCCTTTTCTGTGATTTTATCAGTTCCTTCGGATAAAAATATACTATCTGAACCCGTAACATCTGTTGGAGTAAACCAATTAATGTTTCCATTCCAATAATCTTCAATTTCAGTTGACGGTGTCCCACCACCTAATACACTAAATGCATTCCCAACTTTTTTTATTTTCCATCCTTCCGGTATTCCCTTCCCAGACTTTGTATTTCGATAATCCGGAAACCGCATTCTTACAAACCATTCTTTATACAACTGGCTGGCTGTTTCTTCCAGTAATTTAATGCGTTCTGTATTTGCTTCTATTAAGTCGTCGTAAACATTTAAAATAGAGGCAATGCGTTATTGCGTAGAAAGAGGCGGCAACAATAAATCAATGTTTTTAACTGCTTTTATATCTGCCCTTTGTCTGCCCGAAGCACCTGTCATGCTATTAACGGCTGTATCTCTAATAAGATTTGTTTTGCAGAGGTGAAATACAAAGTCGTTATCACTTATTCCATTTTCTAAACAAGGTGTTATTCGGGCAAACACAGTATCTCCATTTTGAAATTTTGAGTTGCTCCCGTTATAAAGCTTTCCCTCCCGAGGATAAAGAAAACGATAACTGGGATTGATGTCTTCCATCTCACAGTTTTCAACTATCTCACCTTTTTTCAATAATATAGAAGGATTACATTGAACAGCATCTTCGAATTTATAAAGCTTCCAGTTTTCCATCAAACATCATTATATTTTCCTCAATTGTTTTACCTATCTCTATCGCCTTAATATTTAAATTATGTAAAGCATCATGCCTTTCTTTCATCTCAGTCAAAAACCCCTCTTCCGTCAATCCATCTTCCTCAATCACCACGCCCACATAACGTCCTGGATTCAGGCTGTAATCCTGCTCTTGAATATCTTCTAATGTAGCGGCTTTACACAAGCCGGTTACATCCTCGTAAACACCATTTGGAAAGCGTTCCTGCAACCATTTCACCTGATTGTTATAATAATCCTTTTGCCTGCAAGCGTTTGTATACTCAATCTCTAATTCATTTTTTCTTTTCAGGAATTGTTTGTGCTGTGCCTTTTGCGCTTTGCCGAACAATTTGTCGGGCAACATTTCAGTAGAAAGTTTTAAACCATTTACAATATTTCCTGCCTCATTTACAAAATCAAAATCAGGAAACTCGTTTTCCAATTCATACCCGCGCTGTTCAATCGCCAATGCGGTTAACTCATAGTCTGCTGCCAGTGTTTTGTATTTTTCAACCAATTCGGCAAACCAGTCTGTTTCTCCCCGAAATAAGCGAATGATGGTGGCTATGTTTTGAATGTGTTCTTCTGTAAATTCTCTCAAAGCTCTGGTAACCTGCCTGAAAATATTACGTGCATCAATGAATAAAATTTTTGGTTCGCCGCCCGCTTTCGATTTATCAAAAAACCAAAGTGTTGCCGGCAATGTAACGGTATAAAACATATTCTTTGGCAGCGTAAGCATACAATCAATTACGCCATTTTCAATCAGGTTCCTGCGTATATCGGCTTCGCTGTTGCGTGCATCGCTGGCGCTGTTAGCCATCACCAGCGCTGCTCTTCCATTAGGCTTCAGCGATGTGGCAAATAAGTTTATCCAGAGATAGTTTGCATTAGGCACCGTATCAGGATTGTCTTTTTTCTTACCCGTATTTTTTGTTTTGTTTTTTGGTATTCCATATTCATTAAATCGCTGCTGCGCCTTCACTTTATCCAGATTCACATCATCCACATTAAACGGGGGATTTGCCATCACATAATCAAACTTCTCATAGCTATTATACGGGTCTTCGTAATAACTGTTAGCCGGTGTTATTTCGCCGCGAAGTCCGTTTACAGCAAGGTTCATTCTTGCCAGCTTCACCGTTTCAGGCGTTCGTTCTGTGCCATAAACCATTAAATCTTTGGTGTCTGTATCGTGCAGTTCGTTTCTCCGGCGGTCAACGAAATAAGAGCTTTGTACAAACATACCTCCCGAGCCACAGGCAGGATCAAAAATGGTTCCCTTTTATGGCTCAATCATTTCTACCATTAGCTTTACTACACTGGTAGGCGTGAAAAATTCTCCGCCGCCCTGCCCTTCAGCCAAAGCAAATTCGGCAAGGAAATATTCATACACTTTACCAAACACATCTCCGGTGGCATCTTCCGGTATATCGGCAAAGGTTTTTAAGAGTGATTTTGGCAGGCTGTTATCATCCGACTTTACCAGTTTAAAGTATTCATCTTTGGGCAGGCTATCTACCAGTTCAGGTTTGTATTGTTCAATCAGTTCCATTGCCTTCTTAATTGCCAGGCAATATTTTCTTGTTCAGGCAGGGTTAGTAAATAATTATATTGTGCTTCTTCGGGTAGGTAAAAGCCACATTTGATAATGGCAATATCAGCTTCTGTTTGTTGAAGCCTGGAGCCTTGCTGTGCCGCTAATACAGCCTCAATTTCGGGTTTTACCTTGTTGTAGCGAATTGAAGCAAAGCGAAGAAAAATAATGCCCAAAATAGGGGTTGAATACTCGCTTGCTTTTAAGCCACTGTCAACCCGTAGTTTATCGGCAGCCTGCCATAAGTTTTTCTCTAAATGTTTCAATTGCTCAGCAGTCATGGATTCGGTTATTTCTGGAGAGCAAACTAAAGAAAATTTGGAGAGAGGAGAAAGAAAAAATAATATGTTGTTTATGTGGAATATAGGATAGGGTAGTAAGCAAGGAAATTGTAATAGTGAGAGTGATTTTCAATGATTTCACTTAAACTTTTGAAAGAGAAGATTGAGTAAAAGGGATTTTAGATTTTGGGGATTGCAGAAATAATCATTTGTATGTATAGATTCAATTCTTCATTATTGAATAAGTTTAAGAGCCTAAATGTCTCTCTGTGACATTTGCGATATTTTTCTTCACTACCACAAAAACATTTGGCTGTTCGGATTGGTTCATTGCGACTTTTGATGAACAGTAAGCCTTTGGCGATTGTTTTTAAATCATCTGTTTTAAATGCGTCCTTAAAAAATTCAATACTGCCTTGTACGCCGTGTGACCGCTCGTTTAAAAAATAGCCATGAAGTTCTCGGTATTTCTGATTGAAAAAATAGGGTACAACTTGCTTTGCAATAAACTGAAGTAAAGTGATGCCATGTTTGCAGATAATTATTTCTTCAGGAATGGCTTTAATGCAGCAGTGCTCATCCGGAAATACATGCCAATCAACGTTTACTGGTATTCTTCCGTTGGTTTCAAACACATACGGAAAGCGAAGTGGATAATCAGGTGTCGGCTGAATTCGTATGAAATAGCTATCTATTAGCCCACCTTCTTCATCATTCAGTTCTAATGCTCCAAAGATATATGGTACGCCATCTTCGCTTTCTGAATATGTTAATTTAGGATATTGTTGATGGATATTTAAAGCTTCCGCTTTAAAATTTGCAAAACCCTTATTCATTAGCCCAAGGTTTTGATGTGCTTGCACCAGTGGCTACAGTTGTATAAATCTTTGAATCTGTTTGCTCCTTTTTGTCTTCTCCGTCTGGAAATCTGCTACCTAAGTGGTTTTGCCACAGCTTACAGGCTTTAAGCTGATTTTCTTCTTTTAATGCTTTCTCCGCATCCTCAATAAACTCCTGCAATGCGGCAAGAAAGTTGTTTTTCCGTTCCTCGTCATAATTTGCAAATAAATCATCATTAGGTGCAGCCGGAACGATACACTCAAATTTAATATCCAATGCTTTTTTTATCTCTTTTAGAATGTCTCTGATAGTAATGTCATCCCTGTCGTTGAGTACAATTTTTTCTTTCGCATTGGATGCCAAAATTGTCATTGCTAAGCCAGGGGGCATTTTCCTGTCATGGTTATCACACCATCCTTTTAAATACATGGTATGTCTTACAAGTTTGCCATCCTTATCTTTCTTTTTGTTGAACCAATCAACCATTGCTTTAGGGTCACTGTTTTCAAAGCCGGTATTCTTAATCGCAATTTTATAACACTGACCATCTATTTTATAATAAACCGGATGATCTACTTCATAATCACATGCAAATATTGAACGAATGCACTTTTTTCTATGCTCCGGTGTTGTATCGGTATAACCATTAACTGCCTCCCACACCCAGCCCTGTAGCGTTGTAGCAGTAACATCTGGTTCCCTAAAAAAATAAATACCATCATCTAAATCGCAAATATCCTCCCCAGTACGAATACCATTTTTCATCTTATGCGAACCTTGAATGTAGAATTTAGGTACATAGTCCGGGTGGTTATCTTTAAACCATTTACGGATTCTATCTCTTAATCCACTTTTAGAGTTAATCATTCGTTCCTTTTTCTTACCACCTATACAAATTTTACTGTGATACTGTTGGAACAATTCGTGACAATTAGCCATGTTATTTCTGTTTTAAAAATTTAAGAATATTTTGAAGGTGATTTTTAGATAACTCATCTCCGATTGCTTCAAGTCTTTGTAAGTCTTTGTTGTCTGAAGTATTCAGATTGATTGTATCGCCACCTAAGTCATATTGTATTCGCAAGTAATCAAAACCATTATCCTGCTTTGCTACCAATCTTTTAAGAAAAGAAATGTATTGCTCAGTAATTTGTGCCTGGCTGTCTAAGATGATATCTAATAGCCGTGGTTTTGGGAATAGCCAATATCACATATCCTTTGGCTTCCAGCCAGTTTTAATGACATGTTTCCCTTTGCCTGTTCCCAGTGATAATAAGCGAATGTCAGAGAAGTTATGACCTAATTTATCCGTTGCTTCAAGAATGCCGATTAATGAAGGATTATTGGCAAACACTCCACCGTCTATCATGTTTACATTTGAGCCAGAACCATGTCCGTTTGAAAAGGAAAATGTGTGTGGCGGAAAGTAGATAGGAGCAGAAGCGCTGGATAAAGCTACTTCATGAGCCGGTAATTTATAATCACGTACATATTCTTCATTATGGCGAGTTTTTAGCACATTGATTTTGCCATCAACGCCATTAAATGTAGGTATACATACATTTGCTTTTAAATCATTAAGTGTTGGCGGCATGCCGCCGTTTGCGGCAGAATAAGTCTCTTCTAACTTCTTACGTAGTTGCTTATTGCTATAAATAGAAGTTACAACTGCCCGGCTACTACTGGGCAAAACCTTTAAATACCATTTTGGAAAAATCAGCTTTGCATGTTCCTTATAGAATTTAACCAAGTCGGCAGCAGGAATTCCAAGTGCAATAGCAATGGCGAGTATTGCACCTGTAGAAGTACCACAGATTAAGTCAAAGTATTCATACAGTTTTTTATCAGGATTAATGCGTTGCATTTCCTGTTCTAACTCTGATAGGACTTTTGCCGGTATTATTCCTCGTAGTCCACCACCATCAATGGAAAGGATATTGAATTTTTTACTTGCTTCTTCCATTATAAACTAAATCCTTAAGCTTACTATTCACAGCAAGCCCGCAGGGTTGAAAATGTTATTGTGTATATTAAAATTTTGCCTTAGCATTGTATTAGTAATAAGACACTGTCTTATGATCCAAAATTAGTAATTGTATTACAAACTAAACGCTGTTACATTAATAAAACTTATCAACATGTCATCCACATTAAATGTTGATTTATTAGGGAGTGCCATCAAGACAAAAAGGGGAAACAAAGGACTACGGGAAACCGCAACGGAAATCGGTGGTGTAAGCTCTGCTACTTTATCAAGAATAGAACAAGGTAACTTACCAGACGTTGAAACATTTATCAAAGTATGTAAATGGTTGGGAGTCTCAACCGATACATTTATTGCAGGAAAAAAAATACATTCATCTGATTTGTCAGAAAAAGATAAAATTGTTTATCAGCTTCGGTCAAGTCAAGAACTTGATTTAGAAACGATCAATGCCATGATTGCAATGGTGAACGTTGCCTTTACGAAATTTAAAAAAGATGCCAAGTAATTTTGTTTTTAAATATGGTTTTAAAGCAAAAGCTGAGAAGTTAGCAGAACAATATAGAGAGGAATTAAATATCTCTAAATTTAGTCCTTTAGATGCATTTGATTTGGCAAAGCATCTTGATATACCTATAGCGGCAGTAGATGATTTTGAAAATGATTTGCCAGATAGTTTCCTGACAACTCTTCGTGACACTTCTAAGTTCTCTGCAATGTGGATGGCAAACGAAGACAATGACAAATTTATTATTCGTAATAACTGTCATTCTACAAAAAGGCAACAAAGCAATTTAATGCATGAACTTGCACATGTAATATTACGGCATGAAATTTCTGGAGAAGCTGCAAGACTTTGTTTTTTAACCGGATTGCATTATTTTAATAAAGAACAAGAGCAAGAAGCAAAATATTTCGGTGGATGCTTGCAAATAACAAGACCTGGACTGCAATGGGCTTTAAAAAGGAATTTTATCGAACAGCAAATATCAGATTATTATAATGCCAGCATTGAAATGGTAAACTATCGTTTAAATATCTCAGGTGTATTGATTCAAAGAAGCTATCATTAAAGAATTGTTGAATTGTAAATTTATGAAGGTTATTTAGATATTATCAAATGGCTTTTCGTTGGATCATTCAAAATGCTTTCCATTTCACTCTCTACAATATCCTGCACATCTTGTTTTATCTGCTGATAATTGCGTTGTACAACTGCATCATCCACGTGCTTAAAAGCTGGTATTGGCTGATAAGCAGCCGCTTCTTTTCCTAATGCTTTATGGTCGTTCACCACCTTGCAATGAAAAGCTTTTAATTCAATAACGGTATCTGGATTATCTGCAACAATGCCAACAAACTCTCCACTCGATAACCCTGAAATAACAGAAGGAGGCACTGCCTGTTCTAATTGTTTGGAACGGCTTACAGAAGTATCACTCGCGTTAATAGAAATACTTTCTTTATCCTGAAGAATGCGCCCAAATTTTTCAGATAAAAACTTAGCTGTGTCGCCACTTACCTGTCCGGAAATTACATTTCCCATAATATTCATAATCACTTCTGCCTGTTCGCGGGAATATTCATTTTTCAGTTGACTGTAATCTTGGACGGCAATAGTAGTAGCCACCTTGTTAGAGCGGGCAGTAGCAATCAGATTATCAATGCCCTTGAAAAAGATGGTCGGAAACTCATCAAATACAAGACTGCTCTTTAATTTGTCCCGTTGATTTACCAGTTTTGTCATGCGGGAAATATAGAGCGAAAGCACGGCACCATATACTTCCTGCTTCTGAGGATTATTAGCCAGGCAAACAATCTTTGGGGCTGCAGAATTATTGATGTCTAATGTAAAATCATTGCCCGTCATCACATAGTACAAAACAGGCGAAGCGAGCCGTGCCATACCGATTTTAGCAGCATCAATCTGACCTTCCAACTGCTCCATGGAATTACTTAAATAAGCCGAGATAAATGGATTGATATAGGCTTCTATCTCCAGCTCTGTTCTGAGTATTGTAAACAGTTTATCATGGTCTGTCTGCATCAGTTCAATCACATGCGGAAGGGTGCAGTATTCGCCGTTTCTGTATCTGCGAAGATACCAGATGATGGCTGTAACAAAATTGATGGGTGATTCAATAAAAAACTCACCCTGTTTCTTCATCCAGGAACGGTTTAACCCCAAAAGAATAGTACGCGCCGATTCTACTGCATCCGTAATATCTTTCATGCCTGCTGGATGTAGCGGATTACAGCGATGGCAGCGGCTGAGATCATCAAAGTTGATAATGTAAAACTTAGGTTCTATACTATAAACCTTTCTATGCCTTAAGAAGTGGTTGTAAGCAATGCGTGTAAGGTCATCATATTTAAAGTCGTAGATGAACATACTAAAGCCTTTTTCTATGTGCTGCCGGATAATGTTATGGATGATAAAATAAGATTTGCCGGAACCAGGTGAACCCATGATTAGCAAGCCACGCATTGGGTTGATGAAGTTGATCCAACTATTGCGTTTTTTTCCTTTCAAATTATATATCGCCGGCAGGTTAATAGAGTATTCATTCTTTATTTGCCGCTCCTCCTGAGGGAAGGTTTCATTTAATTTGTTGAAGACATCCGTTGATAATTTTACTTTGATGATTCTTGTGAGTAAACCGCCACCGGTAAGCATCAGAATATAGCCAATAGCAGTAGTAGTAATATATGTAATTGCCTGGGTGGTAGTGGAGCTAAATAGCGTAAAACAAAGTGCGCTGAACGTATAGATTATAACGCCTGTAATAAAGCAAATAAAAGCTTTTTTATAGCTCATTTTTTCACTCTTGCGACCTTTTACCCCAATAAGTGAAAGGAGTAAGAAAGCTGCTGCAATCCACTTTGACTTATGGAAGGAAGTAAACAACCCCGTTTGAGCAAAATTTCCCAATATTCTGTCTGCAAAAGGTGCCGTAAAATTCCACTGCCTGAATGCGGTATAGCAATAAAAGTAGCAATGCAGTAGGAGCAACATTATACTGATCATCCTCGTTAAATCAATTACCTTCCTCAATCCCTGTTCATTCTCACCTGTGTTCATTGACATTACTATACTATTTATTGAATAATCAATTTTGATTTTGTTTCTTCCGTTTGCGTTTTTGATCTTGCTTTAATTCGTAAGCAACCGACTGATTTTCATTTTCTATTAAAGCTTGTAAAATATCCGATACCGGTTTTGTTGAAATGGGAATAGCATTGGGTGAATTTAAAACTTGCTGATACGCCTGTAATGATTGCTTGAGTTGCTCAATAGCTACAACCTCCCCATTACATCTTAGTTGGATGGCGTTGGCACTATATTGTTTGCCTAAATCACTGCCATTAAAGACACATTTAGTGTGATTGTCTATATAGGTCAATCCATAGATAATGCCTTTGTCATTTTGTCTGAGAATAAGTTGAATTCTTTCCTTTATTAACGATTGTTGCAGACTGTTTATATTTTGTAATGGATGCTTTGCAAATGAAAGATCAACCGCATTCTTTGCTCTTTGCTTGTGCCGTTGTCTCGCTGCCTCATTTTGTGCGAATCTTGCCTGAATGGATTGGAGCGTTGGCTTGTTATATATGAGACTTGCTTTGATGGGTACTCCAATCTTTTCACCACGTTCATTCAGTATGCGGTAAACCAATCCTTCATTCTTATAAATTCTTGACTGTTCACTTCCTCTGTCTGCCACTACATTGTACTGTCTTAGTATTGCATTTAATTCCGCAAGGGAGGTGTATTTATAATGAGGCAGTACAGCATCCAATACATTTGTAATCGCCCGTTTAGTTTCGCTTTTGCCATATTGTACTTTTTGCGCATCCACCGGCTTCAATTCATACTGCAAACGTGACTTGCTGAGTGCCTTCACTAAATTGAATTCTTTCTCTATTTCCTTACTGGCTTTCATAGATTGGTTCTGTCCTAAGTTGTGCAGTTCAATACGTTTTCCGTTTTCCTTAATGTTCGTAGTAACAATATGTAAATGCGGGTGCCCGGCATCGTGATGCTGATATACCAAATAAGGCTGTTCGCCGAAGCCAATTTTTTGCATATATACTTCTGCTATTTCTTTTAAAACATCCTTGCTTAATTTCTCTGCAGGATCAAAATTTAGCGAGATGTGAACACTGTTTATTTTCGTTTGTTGATTGAGCATTGTAAGCTTTTCCATACGGGTTATTTTGTCTATTAAAGAAAGCAATTCTGTGTCCTTTAGATAGTTCGCCGAATGGATGCATTCAGCAACTTTTTGTTTCACTTTGTTTTCATTGTAATGGAGCGCATTTCTAAGGCTTCCGCTGTTATGAACTATTGCAACCATTTGTCTGAAATTTGAGATATTTTTTGTTTGATGTTATCGATTTTTTCAAGCAGTGTTTTTCTTGTTGTTTCAAGCAGTATCAGCCATGTTTTAAATTCATCTATTTTTTGTAATGTGTTAAGCTTTTTTACTGCCTCATTGATGTTGTTACCGATACTATTCAGTTCATTTCTTAATCGAATCATCTCTGCCATAAAGTCGTCAAGCGACTGATTCCGCGTGTTGATGGTTATCCTTTTATCCAGCAATACACGCCTTGCATATTCGCTTAGTTTGCGGCAGGTAGAAGTTTTAAACTTCTTATGAATATTGTCATACTCTTCTTCGGTAAGCCGTATATGCAGCCATTTGGAATGATTCTTTTTTACCTCATTCATAACTTTTCTTTTTGTGGTCTATCGAATCTTTAAGTGTTTATACGCCTGACGACTTCGAAGTGTAAGGCGGGCTTAAATCCGGTTGCGTGATACAACCGTACTTCTGGCAGATTGCGTGGAAACGAGGTAATCTTGCGCTCTTTGAACCGTCTTTTATATACGTTGTATACAATCGCTCGTAAACTCTTCATTAGCGTATAAGAAGCCTGATTTTGCTTTATAGGCTTTACTACTGGTTATAGCAATTGCCTTTAATTAATGATGAATGGGACAACCCAAAGTGCGTCAGCCAATCATTGAAATCTTTATAGTGTTGATACAGGTAGCTTTTGTCTATAACATGGCTTCCCAAAGAAAGCAGGCTGCAGGTGCCTTTTTGTCCTTTTGTATCACGGTCAAGAAACAGATTTACTTCCTTGTAATTGGTTATATGAGATTCGATTTTTTGAAGAAATGAAAGTGAGTTAAGGATGACAAAATTTTGAGATGCTTCTTTTGAATCCCTGCAAATGGTTTGAAAGGAAAGAAAGTCAAAAAAGCCTTCAAAAATGGATAATGTTTCGCTCTTGTTATCAATGGTTGTGATGTTCTTTGGCTGGCTGCTTCCCTTAAAAAATTCATTACGTAATTCATAGCCGCCAGAATCGTTTACAAAGCCGATTGCATAATACCTTTTTTGGTGCAGCGTGAAGGCGATTTCTTTGCACCATTTGCGGGCAATATCAATATCGATTTTTCTCCTTTTTAAGTAAGAAATTAACAAGAGCGAATTAATGCTTTTCACTCCTATTATTCGGATTGATTCTTCTCCATTTTCTTTCTTTGATTCAATTTTTGTAAGGGGTTTATTAATGGAATTCTTGACCCACAACTTCTGTAAAAATTCACCTGTTGAGCACTTGAAGCACAGAACGCCAAAGTCAATTAAGTTGCCTCCCCTTCCTTCTCCGAAATCGTACCATCGGTTCATGTCTTTATTAACTTTAAAAGAAGCCGTTCGCTCGTTGCGCAGTGGCGATAAATACCAGTAATGCTGCCGGCTGATTCTTGCCGGTTCAAAACCCAATTCTTTTAAATAATCTACGATGTCAATGTTCTTTGCTTCCTCATAGGAAAGCACTTTGCTGCTGATGTTCATACTTTACTTTTTCTTGTTCACGAATCAGAATAACAGGTGTGAAAGTAGAAGAGAGGAAGCACAACATCCTATTCAAAAATTGAATAGGATAAGCATGTTATTCCACTATATTTTTATCGGCGTGAAAATGATTTTGAGTATTAAAAATTAAGATTATGCTATCAACAAAAGACATCGGTATTGTATATGAAACGTTGCTACTTTCTCCGGGTATGAATGAGCCGGTTAAGATTGTTTTGAACTTATCCAGAAAGAATGTGCTGTTATTAACGAAGGTGATTGAACTTGGCTTGGCAAATCAAGAAGCAACCGGCGAGCAAAGTATCATTGGTATCGCAAAGAAAGAAACGCTAACAGAGTTAAGCACTTTATCGGATGAATTATTGAACAAAGCTGGCTTGCAGGAGATGAACAGCAAACTGGCTGCTTTGTCCACGAAACAATAGACTTCTATTGTTTGAAAACAAGAATAAAGCAGCCAGCTCTAAACAATTAATTAAAGCTGGCTGCTTTTGTTTACATCAGTCCTTCATCAGCCAAAGAATAAAATCCTTCACTTGTTATTATTAAGTGATCAAATACTTCGATGTCAAGCAGTCTGCCCCCTTCTTTAATTTTTTTACTCAACTCAATATCTGCTCTGCTTGGTTTTACATTTCCTGATGGGTGGTTGTGAGCTAAAATAATATTACAGGCATTCGCTTTCAAAGCAGCCACAAAAATCATTTTCGGGTCGGCAATCGCTCCCGTTACTCCACCTGTAGACAGTTCACAAATACCTAATACTTTGCCGGCTCTGTTGAGTAATAAAATCTTGAACTGTTCTACCAATTCGATTTTCGATTCATCCCAATTTCTTTTCAGCAGTTCATACACTTCTTTTGAGCCTGTTATTTTGGGTCGTTGCGACGGTTTTACCTGGCTCTTATAAATAATTTCTACCTCACACACTTTCATTCCGTCTACTTCAATGTAAGCTGCATCTGTCATCATCTTTTTCATAGTTTTAAAATTTATTTGATACACAGGCAGCCCCGGCGCAATCAAGGCAAGGGAGGAACGGAATAAAATCGGGAGTGTAGGAAAAGGTTTTTAGCGGTTTATGCCGGAAATTCCCTTGCCGCTTCAGCAGCGCCGCTGGCTAACTTCGTAGAGGAATAAATGAAAGAAATATGATTTTCCTTGCAGTGTCTTTTTCATGAAAAAACCAAACCATTCAACCAGCGGTTGTCTTCCGGCTTCCTGTTTTCTTTGTCCGCTTTCTTTTCGTAAAAGAAAGCGGCTCTTTTAGCAAGAGCCACCTCCATTTGTATCAGCGGGAAAAATTAAAAAATAAAGATTCGCAGATGGCTGCACGGTAACCCGCTTTTACTACCCGACTTAAAAACGCATCTGTATTGTAATGAGGCATTATACAGAGCTCCCTTTCTTTCCATAATGGTACATGTTCCATCTGCATCAATCGTGTTATCAAACCGGCGTCTTCTTCAAAAGAAAAATAGTTATCGCCGCTTCTTAGTAGCACAATGGCATCTCTGTATCTTGTCTTTAGTTTGTACCATGTCTCGTAGATGTCATTTAGGGTAACCGGCTGTTTTTCCTTATCAATAATATTTACTGTCATAGCTTTTACTTTTAATTCGTTAAATGTTAGTTGGAAAGAAAGGGTAAGCGCTTATTGCATGCCCTTCGTTTATGTTTAATTGAGTAGAAAAGCGTTGTCTCCAAAACGCGAGAAATCAACACATAAATCAAACGCCTTTTGCGTGCGTTGCTGACTTGTCCCGCCATACAAAAGAGATTTTAGTTTGGCTTCATCTGTTTTATAATTGCGCACGTTCTGGAAGTAGCCGGTAACGCCATTGTAAGCACCAAATAAGGTACCTCTGGTGGTGTCCAATTGCTGCGTTTCGTTGCTCATCGCATACTGGTATGCGTCTTTGCACATGTTGAGAAATTGAGTAGAAAGTTCATCCTCTTTTCCTCTGCGGATGTCGCATAATACTTCCTTGTTTGGTACAAGCGCAAGCTGTATCAGCTTATACACTTCCTTATCAGTAATGCGCACCTTTGACCAGTTGTTAAATATCTCCTCCAATTGTGCGGACAAGGTATTGGTAATGCCCATTAAATAATGCGCTTGCTCCAGTTTTTGTTTTGCATTATTGGTGTGCCGTATCTTAATAACATTACTCATGTTTTTTAGCGCGACATTGAGCGTATTGTTACACACAATGCGGATGGGTGTAAAGGCTGCGGTGATGCTGCCGGAACCATCATGGGAAGTAGTAAGGAAAAGATATTGCCCTATTAAATCTTCTCTGCCCACCTTGATATATGAAGGCAGTTTTGCCGTAATAAAAATACGCTCTCCTCTGCCTAATGCACCGGCAGTTTCATAAAGAATGCCTTCCCCTTTTACGATGGTATCAAAGAAGGTAAACGCATCTCTGTTTTGTACCGTTTCATATCCACTGCCCACCACACCTAATACCGTTTCTGTGTCGGTTCTTACGGTAGCCACATAGTCATCAATGAGTAAGCGCTCGCTACCTGGAATGAAAGATTTTTTTGAGGTAAACAGTGTTCGCTTTTCCACCCTGAAATCCAAGCCTGCATATTCCAAAGCCTTTTTACTGTTTGGATAATCTGTTACCATTTGCCCCAAGCCGTGCCAAGGCTTTTGCTGAACGGAAAAAAAGCTGTGCTGATTTGTTTGTTCGTTAAAATGAATGTTGTGTGCCATGTTACAATTGCCAAGCTTTTACTTGTATCCCGCAGGCGGTCCTACTGCGGTTTTGTCTGTTGAAAATTGAGATAAATAAAAAGTGTTTTAAAAGGGTGTTGGGCTGGTGAAAAGAAAGAAAATCAGAACGGCGTATCTTCCATTGGTTCGGTGATAGCAGCAATGTTCTCAATGGGCGATTTTTCTTTTATAATATCTTCATTTTCCACATCTTTCCTGGCTGTTTTGCCATGTGCTTTGATGTTGTTGCAATGAAGATTCAGAGAGGCTTTCGGCTCGTTGTCCGCACCAGTGTATGCTCTGATATATAACCTGCCTGATAGCTCTACTATCGCACCTTTTACAAGTTTTGCCGCAACGCCAGTACTTTTCCAAAAGCTGCACGACACATAGAGCGTATATTCTTTGCCTTCTGCTGCATCTTTTGGTTTTACATAATCATTGATGGCGATGCTGAAATTAACCACCTGTCTTTCGTCCGGCAATGTCTTAATAATTGCATCGCCGGTTACTCTTCCTGTGAGTTCCATAACTGTTTATTTTAAATGATGAACAAATACTGATTTGTTTATTAATGGCTGAATAGGGTTAGGTCTCCATTCCCTGCCTTATTTGGGTAGCGTGTATGACAATGCTTTTTCACCAAATAGTAAATGGTAATGTCCTCGTTCAGCACAATTGCCCATGCCGATTGCAGGGATTTTGAACGATTGCATTTTTTCTTTCTTTGTATCTCCCACGACAGGCGCATGAGGCGTGATAAGTGTTGTGATTGCATACTATATTTTTTACCAATGGACAATCAATGATGTTTCCGACATGCTGGGCAAAAGCAGCGTGCCTTTTTCTTGTTTTTTAGCTGCCTCTCCAAACTGCGGTCGCCTTCTTCCCACACCTTGACAACCTCCCACTGAATCCCCTTTGCGTTCACTGCAATTAAGAGTTTTGCGCCTTTGTTGCTCTTGTGCTTTTTAATGCGTTGTTTTAAATTCTTTTCTACAAAACCGATGTAGTGCTGTGCGTGGTGAAGCTTTTCGTTGAAGTGAATCAGGTAAACCATAAAAACCATTTTGTAAAAGAAAAAACAGAAAAAAAGAAAGCTGTTTAAAGAGCAGGCTGCTACACAAAGCCAAAAGGAAACGGAATAAAATAATTAGTGTGAGTAAAGATTTCAGGAAGGTTTATGCCGTAGTCTTTTGGCAGCATTTAAAGAGGTTGATGTAATGGCAGCCTGCACAGCTTTGCGCCCTTTTTATCTGTTTGCTTTTATAAAATGGAGTATTGAAAGCAATCTTTTTTATGATTACGAGCAGTCTGAATGGAATTGCTGTTCATTCCTAAACTTATTAATGGTTTTACTTTTCGGAAAGGAGAGGGTTTTAATTTTTTACATCATCGTTTTTTTCAAGTCTTTCAGCTTAAGTTTTGTTATATGCTTCCATCATCATGAAGCCTTATTAGAGAGGAGGCGAGTGTCGTTATAGGCAGCTTAGGGATGCGGAGCTACTGAAGTGAATGACTGACCGGAAACGGTACAGGATATGGGTTGGATGGCGTATGAGATGGTCTAATAAAACCGGACAGTAGAGTTGCTATAAATTAGCAACAGGAATGAAAGAGAACAGCAGCGGTATGAAGCGCCGCAAGTACGATGTGTCTTTTAAGGAAGAAGTGTTACAAATGATCAGCAATGGTCGCCCGGTCAGTGAGGTCGCGCGAAGCTTAGGCATTGGTGAGAACATCATTTACCGGTGGAAAAGCCGCAGCCGTGGCGGCGCCGGCAGTATCCAACAGCCAAATACCGTTGGTAAGGAGAACAGCCCGGCTGCGGGTGAAGATCAGCTTTCCTTACTCAAACGAATCAAAGAGTTGGAGCAGGAGCGTGATATTTTAAAAAAAGCCTTGCTCATTTTCAGTCGTCAGACCTGAGGGAGCGCTACCGGTTTATTGAGACACAAGCGGGGCAATACAAGGCACAGATGCTATGCCGGGTGCTTCAGGTAAGCCGCAGCGCTTACTACGACTGGAAGCAGCAGAAAAGAAGCAGCCTTGCTGACCAAAAGAAAAAAGAAATGGAGCAACATATTGTTGATATTTTTCAAGAGCATCGCAGGCGTTACGGCACCCGCAGGATAGTGGCGGAACTGAAAGCGGCAGAGGTAAGGACAAGCAGGTATCGGGTTCGTAAAGTGCTGAAGGAGCACGGGTTGAAAGCCCTTCAGCCCCGCAGCTTTGTTCCCAGAACCACGCAGAGCCGTCATCCTTATCCAATTAGTCCAAACCTGCTTCTGGAACGTAGTTTACCAATGAGACCGGATGAAGTATGGGTAGGCGACATGACTTACATACCGATGGCAAACGGCAGTTTTCTGTATCTGGCGGTATGGATGGACCTGTATTCCAGAAAGATCATTGGCTGGCACCTGGCTAATCACATGAAAGAAGAGCTGATTGTAACCGCCTTCAGAAAAGCACTGGTGAGCCGTACAACTGCAAAAGGATTAGTTGTTCACTCTGATCGCGGCGGTCAGTATGCCGGCAATCAGTTTAGAAAACTGATTGCCTCCCGCCAGATGCAGCAGAGCATGAACCGGGCAGATAACCCCTACGAACGCGAAGCCTCAATGAGACAAATAAAAATAATTATCAACGAATTACAATGCTTTTATGGAATCGTGCTTCAGCCGCTTTAAAGCTGAACTGCTGCAGGACGGTGCTTTTGATAATTTGCAGGATGCCCAAACAGAAATCTTTGAGTATATAGAAATGTACTACAACACAAAACGAAAGCATTCATCCCTGAATTACGAATGTCCCAACAACTTTGAAAACAACTATTATTTTTACATCACCTAAGCAACTTTACTGTCCGCCAAAATCAATACACCTCAGTAAGCGTTCTCCCTGGCATCTGCATACCGAAAGGATAATAATCGCTGGCACTTACCACATCGGCATTGTAGGAAGTGATGCTTTTGGTTCTCTTGTCAGAGAACTAGATTTTTACAGCAACTAAACAACTTGTCTGTCCAACAAAATTAACACCCTCACTCAACGTGCTACAGCAAACAAGGAAAATATTAATTGCAAATTATTCAGCCGAGAAGCTATACTTTATTTTTATCAAACTTAAAATTTTTAAGTATTCCTCAGATGTAAGAGTTTTTGTACTGATAATCTTCTTGCCGGCTAAGTGCTTAATGTTATAATAATCGGATTCGCCATTCTCATTTCTGCCAATAACAACTAAAATAGTGTCATTGCCATCTACTTTCACTATATCTTCCTCCAAAACGTTAGAATTTATGTCTCCTTCGTATATTACCATCCGATAACCATGTACATCCTGATTATGTGGATTGATTAATACTATATTACCTACGAGACGATCATCATCTGTATAGAACATATCGCACGCATTAAAACCCCAAAATATTAAAGCAATAACCAAAACCTTCTTCATATGCTTTACTTTTTAGTAACAGGAACAAATCATAAGTAACGTTGGTAAGTTGGAGCTATATCGGGCAACCTTTTCTCTAACCAACCTCTATGATCTGAGAGAGACCGTATTGATTTTGAGTCGTAAACCGCTATTGCTATTTGTTTACCATCACCTGTGACTCTCATACTAAATCCATAAGAACCTAAAAAGTTTTCTGCTGAAAAAAAGTAGTTATCGCTTAATTGTTTTGTAACAATATCACCAAACACATGTTTGTAAATGCGCCTGCCATCTGTTTCTGAGATACTACTCATCGTATAAGATGACTTAAAAAATTCTCCTGGCTGAAACTTTTTTGTCTCAAGATTTTCTATACCCTTCCTGATTAGATTTTGAACACTCGGTAAATTTTGAACTTCATTTAGTAATGGGCCTCCCATAATTACAGTGTTTTGAAAGGTAGATACTTTTCCAATATTTGATACAAAGTCATCACCTAATTCTTTCGTACTCGCCGTTACACTATATGCATATTTACCGTTATCAGGATTGTTATATCCAGTTAATGGGTTGTCTTTAAAATCCTGTTCTGGATTGCCAAACATTTCCGTCTCCATGGCGGAGGGATTGTTAAACAACTGAATAATGTCTCCTGTCTTGATTTTGTTAGGATTTTTGATATCGTTAATAGCTTGTAATTCTTTGACAGTAGTTCCTGCCCTCTTTGCAATTTTACTTAAATTATTTCCTTTCTTAATCTTATATGGAGTTCCGTCTCTACCATCTGGATCTATCATTATGTTTGGATTGTTGTTGAAAGCGACATAAGGACTTTCCCAAGGTTTCACTACGGGATCAACATTCCACCGTCTTCCGATACGACTATCATACTCCCAAAACTCTGCTGTATAAGCATTCCCTTCCCCACTAATCTCATTATCCTTTTCCTGCCCGTTAAAGCCGTACCGGTAATTAGCAGCTGTAAGTGTTCTGCCGGGCATCTGCATACCGAATTGATAAAATTGTTGAACTCTATGAGCGCATGATTAAAGAAAAAGATGCACTCATTGAAAAGCTGATGAAGAAGTAACAAAACTTATAAAGATGGAAGTTGATGCCCTGACCATAGGAAGAAAGATTGAAGCAGTACGCCGCTTTCGTGGAATAACGCAATCTGATTTAGGTGAGGCTTTAGGCATTTCAAAGCAAGCTGTTTCTAAAATAGAACGAACTGAACAAATGGATGATGAGCGATTAAATGAGATAGCTAAAGTTCTTGGCGTTAGCTCTAACTTCATTAAGAACTTTAGTGAACAAACGGCTATTAATATTATATCAAGCACATTGCATGATAATGCAGGTTCTGTTTTTTATAACCCAACCTTTAATCCTATTGATAAAGTTGTTGAACTCTACGAACGTATGCTTAAAGAAAAAAATCAACTCATTGAGAAGCTGATGAACAATAAAAAATAATTTATCTGCCTACAAACAAAAAGAAACTCGTGAAAGAGTTTTCTTGATGCTTTTATTTTTAAATCTGATTTGCAAAAACAACTGCAAGGGTAAATAATTATAAAATATTATTGCTTAACCGGCTTGGTAGTTTGATCTTTATCTCTATGAAGTCTTAAATAGTCATTCGATTCGGAACTTTTTAATATAATACTATCTGCATTTAAAAAAATAATTTTAAAGTAATTCTTTTCTCCAATCATAATAGTTGTATCATCAATTAGTTTCCATATAGGCTTGGAATAAACTGGCGGCATATCATTAACTCTCCGAATACTCTTATTATAATCAGGATTATAATATCTGATAAAAGTGCCATTAGAAAAAAAACAATAGCCTAATGGGTATGGTTTTAATGAATCTTTATTGTAACGATACCAATATTTAAAATTATTATTAGTTAAATTACTTCTTAATTTTTTTTGGGAATCAGAACAAGCTAAAAAGAATAAACAAAGCAGAAGAAGATAAATATATGGCTTATTCATTATTCAGGTTTTACTGCTGGTTTAACAAAATCTGGAGTTCCAATTTTTCCACCGTTATTATCCTTTCCATAAACTAATACAGCAGGGAGTTCAGCTGAGGAATGATTATAAGAAATATTTACGCCGTATGGTTGTAGCTTCTTATTGATGTTATTCACCCTGCTATCAAATTCTTTATCGTCGATTTCATCAGATTGTAATGCTCCTAAAAGATAACGGACATATTTTGTAGCAACTTGAGTTTTATAAGGGTTATCAGTGCTTTTAAAAGTCTTATCATCTACTTGTTTTTCAAATATGGAAGCATGATCAATAAACTTGTAATTTTCTTTTTCCGGATCACCTGCTTCACGATGCTTTTCTTCATGAACTAAAGTGTTTATTAAATTATCATAATTGTTTAAGCTCGCACTTATTCCATTTTTAGCACTTACGCTTATGCCTTGCCTATTTGTAAAAGCAAGTGAGCCATCGTCGCTTGCGCCTCTATTTGGCGTAGTAGGACTAATACCCAGTTGAACATTGTTGGGTATTCCGGTTTGAGGACGATAATAATTAATAATTTTTACCAACCCTTTTATATTAGCGGGTGAATTCGGTTGAAATTGAGATAATAAGTAAGTTCCTGTTTTTGTAATTATTCTGATGTTGGTTCCTGTTTTTGTTCGATATGCAAATGTTCCATTGGCATTAAAAAAATCATCATCCCCATTTGGATCCATTTTCCAAATAGGACTATTACTCAAAACAGAATATCCGCTTTGCCATGGCTTTAATACAGGGTCTAAGTTCCATCTTCTGACTATCCTGCTGTCATATTCCCAGTATTCAGCATTATACAAATTTCCATCGCTGTTAATTTCTGTTGACTTTTCCTGCCCGTTAAAGCCATAGCGATAATTGGAAGATGAGGTTGTAAAAGTTCTTCCCGGCATTTGCATTCCGAATGGATAATAATCGCTGGCACTCACTACATCCGGCGTGTACGAAGTAATGCTGCCATTACTCGCCGTAACCAGCCTCTTATCAGAGATGCTTACCAGCAACATTGCCTAAGTGGTTGGTCAGTTCATAAGCCTTCTCTCCCCGGGTAAAGGTAATGCGCCTTCCCGCCACCTGGTTACTGCTGTTCAATACATCAACCGGCGCTACCGTTT
Source organism: Ilyomonas sp. (assembly GCA_965219515.1). GTDB lineage: Bacteria > Bacteroidota > Bacteroidia > Chitinophagales > Chitinophagaceae > Ilyomonas. The sequence goes on along the minus strand of OZ244776.1, from coordinate 1,268,577 downwards.
CCCCGCCCGCAATGCCCAAACGGCTGCTGCCATAAATGTGGCTCTCTGTCTTTTTCAGGGCGGCAGCGCCTGCTTTCTGATACACTGCCATCACATTGCCCTGCGCATCCCTTACATAAGTTGTTACCGTACTGCCCGATGTCTTGTTGATGCGGTTGCCCGATGCATCGTAAGTGTAAGCGATACTACCACTGCTTTTGCCGTCATCCATCGAAACTCTCCTTTTGTCAATACATTTAAAGCCATCAGCTGATTCTTATTAATTTTTATTTGGTAGTTAAGATAGAATGCGGAGAAGAAAAGACCTGTATCTCTGCAAAGCAAAAACCCCTTATTGACGAGGCTTTGCTTTATATGCAAATTCATTTAGCAAGTCGTTTCTTTTTTGTATTATGAAATCTACAGAAGAAGCTTTGCCTATAATTAAGGCTTCATAATTTATATTTTGATGCCCTTTAACTCCATAGTCGCCTAATTGAAAATAATAATCCCAAACGTATATCTGGTTATTGTTTACACTGGCATGTTCTTTATCATCATCCAATATTTTTATTTTTCGCTTCTCACCCGTAGGGCTTACTGCATAATAATTTAAATATCCCCAAGGTGAAAAACCGGTAATTAAATTTCCCTTTATTTTTATCACATTGCTTTTTGTAAAATCATAGATTGCATGCTTCGAATTTATTTCTATACCATCTGGTTGGTTTGCAATAATTATTAAAGCTCCTTCATATCCTTCCGGTATTAAAAAGGTTTCTCTTTTACCCATAATGTATGAGCCTATCACGTAAAGTGCAAAAAAGCCTAAGAATATGAATAATATCCATTTAAATACTTTTTTCATTTTAGTTGCTGGCTGGTATTTTTTTAGGGTCAAAATTGGTTTCCTTCTGATTATATATTTTTAAATCTACCTGTTTTCCATCTTTCATAAAATAGGCGGATTTGAAAGTGCCATCTTTATTAATTTTAACGGTTATGTCAAACTTTAATAACTGGTCGTTGCCTTCTCCTTGTAAACTCCACATCGGGCTACCATACCACGCATGTTGATAATCTCCAAGACTAACACCATTGCCTTTGGCGTCATAGAAAAATCCTTCCGCATCAGGAAAATTATCACTACTAACGCTACCAAAGATTTGCACTTCGTTCTTATCCTTAAAAACATTCACGCCAATACTTCCTTTAGTATCAATAGCTGGAACTAAGCCACTACCAAAAGTTCGTTTAGGTACTGGGTTTTCTGCTGAATTTTGAAATTGAAAATTGAATGCAGAAATATGGTCATCCTGAGCTACTACGTCTCCAGAAGCATAATGACTTGGCTTTTCAATTCCTCGCCCGGGCCAGATATATTGCCGGGTTGGGGAACTTATCGCATAATCATTGGTAACCGGATTTGCAGCTGTCCATGTAGTATTTGTTTCAACACCAATATAATGATGCATTCTTGCTATTGCATTTACATTAGCTGAAGTTTGTCTCCCATCTCCTTTACTTAACATAGGGAAGGCAAAGTAAGAACTTGATTCATATCTTCTAATCATGAAGTAAATTGGAAATGCTCCGTCAGGGTCAGTAACAGAAATAGGATTATCAAGTCCATAAACGTATGGGCTCCATGATGGTAACTTGCTTGCCATGGGGTCAACAGAATAAAACTTTCCCACCCTAGGATCATAGATGCGCATCCCATAATCCTGCTGGTTGCCATCACCATTTACTTCATTATCATTCTCCTTGCCATTAAAGCCGTACCGGTAATTAGAAGCCGTAATCGTTCTTCCCGGCATGTCCATACCGCCTGGATAATAATCGCTGGCACTCTTTACATCTGCTGTGTAGTACGATAGAGTGGCGCTTTTTTCTAAAACACTATGAACTCACAAATAAAAGCTGCTGCAAAAAGAAGTAGCTACGGCTTCGGGCATACATGCTTCTAACTATTCTAAAATTGAAAAAGGTGAACGTGAACCTTCTATTGAGGCATTAGATAAAATTGCAAAGCTCTTTGGTATGAAGGTGGATGAGATAATTCACTTTGAAGGTAAAGTGCCAAAGGATGTAAAGATTGAAGATAAAACCACTAATGAAAAACTTCGCCTCATTGAACAATTAGAGGATGAAGATAAACAAGCTGTCTATCGTATCATTGATGGTATGCTTACTAAATCAAAATTCAAAGACTTCTTTCAAAAAAATGTAGCAGCGCTATAAAGCAACAAAGCCGCATCACTGCGGCTTCTTGATTTTATCTGCTATAAAAAAGGTTATTTAAAATCCAAATCTATATTCAGAGCTTGTACTTTATTCTTAAACTCGGGTAAACTCAAAGGTCCCGTCACATGGCTTTGAAGAATGCTATCACAATTCACCTTTGCGCAATCTACGTTCTCGATATCGAAGTCTTTGCTGATGTTGATAATGTAATAGTTCTCTTTGTTGTCCTTTACCTGCAATGTTTTTGCTATTACCCATTTCTTATTGGAAGTGGCGCTTTCTACATATTCGCCATTATTTGTACTTCTTTCATAAGTAGGAAGAACTCGTATTCCACCGTGACAGTTCCCTTCACAATAAACGATAATTCTATCTTTATCTCCATCACCATCCCATAAAGAAAGATGATTACCTAAAGGATGATTGTACCATTCGTTGCAAGATGCACTGGAAAGTACAAGTAGAAAAAAAATATTGTAAATAATATGGTGAGATTTTTTTTGCATTACAGAATTAATTTAATTGAACGGATTACCTCACCATTTCAAACTCTAAGGTTCCGGGTTGTGGAAGCTCGAGCACTGGTCTTAATTTACCTGTTCCATAATAAAACGTTCTAAAACCATGCGTGTCGTTAAGCCCGGCTCTCCTTCTTTCATAATCTATTAATTGGCTTCTCGGAAAGCCGCCACCTCTGTTCCAGTCATAATCTGTTGCTCTATTAAACGACTTATTAAAATCATTTACAATAGAAACACTTCCGTTGTTATCTAATAATGTCATATCAACACGTCCCAATGCGTATACAGTAGCCCTTAATGTTGCGTTGGTCGAAGATTCAAGGAAATTGCCAAGAGTGTTAAGCTGAATAGGTGACGACTTGCCTACTCCATTTTTAAAGTCAATTGCAGTGATATTTCCAAAATCAAGTTTGGAAGCATCTAAGTAAAGCATGTTTTCAGGCGTAGGATTATTTAATGCTCCGACATGAGATTTTGCCCAATCAATCCCTTCCTGGATGGTAACAAAGCCATCATAATCCGGTCGGCTTGGTAACTCATAATAACTATTTGCGTATTTCGCCTTTGCTTCTGGTGTCGCCAATGCCTTAACACCTAAATCTTTTTTTACAGCATCATCATGCTTCATGCCCTGTGTAAAATTTTTCTTATCCAACACTATGGCGTTGCCCTGCAAACCTTGGTCATCTGTTCCTAAAAACGCACCTTCTCGGTCATAAATAGGAGCTACTGCTGCACCTGTTGGGTCAGTATTAGAAATTGGGTTGTCTGCCATCGCATTGTATGGAGACCATGATGTAAACTTATGTGCCAAAGGGTCAACAGAATAAAATCTTCCGGTACGGGGATCATATACTCTTTCTCCGTAGTCCTGCTGGTTGCCATCACCTTTCACTTCATTATCATTTTCCTTCCCGTTAAACCCATACCTATAATTGGAAGCAGTAAGCGTTCTCCCTGGCATCTGCATACCGAAAGGATAATAATCGCTGGCACTTATCACATCTGCATTGTAAGCGGTGATAGTGCCGTTACTTACAGCAGCCAGCCGCTTATCACTGATGGTTACCAGCACATTGCCCAAGTGGTTGGTTAACTCATACGCCTTCTCTCCTCTGGTAAAGGTAATCAGTCTTGCCGGTTGGTAGCCTCCGGTCAGTGGTTTTTCCACAGCTGCGGTGGTTTCCTTTCCTGCAATGCCAAGGCGGCTTGAGCCATAGATGTGGCTTTCTATCTTCTGCAACGCCCTGCTGCCTGCCTGCTGATACACTGCCAGTACATTGCCCTGTGCATCCCTTACATAGGTGGTTACCGTGTTGCCCACCGTCTTGCCAATCTGATTGGTGGTTTACTGTGGCTATCGCAATATAGTATATCCTTCTATTTGCTCTTCTCTTACAAACTTTCCTCGGTCATAAAACCAATGATACACAGCCAATCCTGATATCCCCCGTCTATCTATCTTGATTCCTGTTCCTTCTTTCATTAGCTGATTACCATTCTCATCCCAAAAATTAATTGGCGAATACTTACCTTTCATATATCCACCTTCTTCTTTTATCTGACCGTTTTCATAATATTCACGCCAGTAACCATTTGATTTTCCATCTATCAGATACTGGTCAATATAAATCTTCCCAGTTTCTTCATGCCACATTTTCCAACTACCGTTTTCAATACCATTTTTAAATTCAACTTCTCTCCAAAGCATTCCATTACCTAAATAAAATTTCCATCTACCTTGTTTTTTATTATTCACTAGTTCACCTATAGCAATTACTTCCTTAAATCCGTATTTTTCTTTAATTGCTTTCATAAGAATCATTTTGCTTTTATTTCAATGTTACCCCATATTTTGTTTTCTTTATCGTAATAATTTACATGAGTTCCTTGGTGTCCTTGTTTTAAACTTCCGCTTGCAGTTTCTTCAACATCTAATCTATATCCAAATTTTGAAGCTTCACCTGTTGCTTCTTGCTTGATACCCGGGAAAGCTTTGTTTAAAAACTTTAAGGCTTCTTCTTGCGAACTCACTATAAAATTAGTTCCTTTACTTGACTGCATCGCATTTACTATAGTCTTAAATTCTTTTGTGTTTTCAAAACCATATTTACCAATCTTATAAGCGGGCTCTATCACCTCCTTCCCGTTCTTAAAAATTTTAGTAACTGTTTCCACTAATGCTTTAGTATCTAAAAACCCTGCTAACTTAGCTCCTTTAGATACCTCTGCACTCCATTTCAGATTTTGAGAAACACCTTTAATAAACTCACCCCCAAATAACAATTGAAAGATATCACCTCCTATTTTCCCACTAGCTTTTGCCGCATTGTCGTCGAATTCTTGTACATACTGATTTTTAACTGCATTAAAGGTATTAATAGGGTGAGCAATAGCATTAGCTATTCCATTAATAGTTCTTACAGGATGTTTTAATGCGCTTAAAGCTCCTACTATAGTTCCCTTGCCAGATTCATAAAAACCTATTGCCATTTCACTATTAGCATGCATCATTTGAAGAGCAGCATCATCATCAATTTTACCATTAGCGCCATGAGGTGGTCCCCATTCTAATCCATCAATGTCAATTCCATCAATAGGTCTGTTACTCGCATATTGATAGGGAGTTAATTGAGGATATTGCCCTATCAGAGGGTCGACACTCAAGAATCTACCCCCTCTGGGGTCATAAATTCTAAAACCGTAATCAATCTGATTACCATCTCCCTTCACCTCATTATCATTCTCCTTCCCATTAAACCCATAGCGGTAATTAGCAGCCGTAAGTGTTCTCCCTGGCATCTGCATACCGAATGGATAATAATCGCTGGCACTCACTACATCCGGCGTGTACGAAGTGATGCTGCCATTGCTCACCGTAACCAGCCTCTTATCAGAGATGCTTACCAGCACATTGCCTAAGTGGTTGGTCAGCTCATAAGCCTTCTCTCCCCGGGTAAAGGTAATGCGCCTTCCCGCCACCTGGTTACTGCTGTTCAATACATCAACCGGCGCTACCGTTTCCCCGTCCGCAATGCCCAAACGGCTGCTGCCGTAAATGTGGCTCTCTGTCTTTTTCAGGGCGGCAGCGCCTGCTTTCTGATACACTGCCATCACATTGCCCTGCGCATCCCTTACGTACGTTGTTACCGTACTGCCCGATGTCTTGCTGATGCGGTTGCCCGATGCATCGTAAGTGTAAGCGATAGATCCGCTGCTCCTGTTAATGTTGAGTATCTTGCCATACACATTCCAGCTAATGCCGGTTACGCCTTCCTTTACGTCACTGGTCATGTTGCCAATCTCATCGTACCGGTAGTTGTTGGCTGCCTGGTTGTCTATGTCATTCACGCCATTTTTGGAGGTGCCATAGTTGTTGGCATAAGAACCGACATCGGCGATGCTGGTTAGCTGGTTGGTGCCGGGTTTGTAAGTATAAGTCAGGTTATCCATCTGCAAAGGCATATTGGTCAGGTTAGCCCCATTGCGAAGGTAGGTTATAATGTTCCCGTTCGGGTCGTAGGTGATGGCTTCTTTGTATGCCTGCACCGCAGTAAGGCTGCCGAAGCCGTTGGTGGCAGCGGTAAGGGCATCCATCGTACGCAACCGGTTCAGTTGGTCGTAACCGTAATTGTACACCATCGCAGGCTGGCTCAGCTTTGTAATGTTAACGCCCATTGCGGCTATATTGCCATTGTACAGGGGTTTGAATGCGCTGCCAAGTCCTTGCAGCATGGCAGCGGAAGGATTGGTACCGTCTATGCCTTTGTAATCGCCGCTGTAATAATTCAACTGGTAACTATAAGCATCTCTCGCTACCGGGCTGCCCGGTGCTCCGTCTTCATCCGTACTGCCGTTTACACCCTTCAGCCACCCCTGCAGTGTGTAAGTGTAGTCGCTGCCCTGCACCTGCAAAGCGCCGGTTACCACTCTTGCCAAAGGTCCGTGCCGGTAATAACTATAGGCAGCATCGGTTTCCCATACCAGCTTATCGCGGCTGGTTTCTACTTCCGTCAGCCTGTTTTCCGCATCATAGGTATAACGGTGGTAAAAGGCGTCCGCCTGCGCATCGTACGTACCAGCAGTATTTAGTAACGGTGGCTGGTAATCTACCGCATTTACCTTTCCGCTGATCAGGTCATAATCGTACGTAATGCGTTTGAAGCGATTGCCTGTGCTGCTCATGGCGGCAACACCGGCAAAATCCTGTAAGAGCGTATCTACATTTCCGTGTATATCGTATGTATAAAAGGTAGCTGCATATTGTTGCGCATCTGTTTCTGAATTTTTAACCATCGTATAGCTTACCCGGTTACGAAGGTTCTGCTGAAGCCGGATGTAGGTTGACAAAGAGGTGGCATCAGCAAGGTAAGGGCTGTCATAAATTGTGTAAGTTATCTGCTCTCTGGTGCCGGTGCCATTCAACCATGATGACAATGATGCCGTATCCTGGCTGATGGCTTGCGTCATGGCTGTTGCCTGCGGCTTTTGTCCCACTTCATTTATCCTTCCCAAGTTGTCGTATATTGTATAACTCCACTTGCCCGCAGCCGCCTGTTTTGCATTCCGGCTTACGGTCAATCTGCCCAGCCTGTCGTACCAGAAGTTGCTGATTCCTCCATCCGGCGAACTTTGCGCAGTAACCGCATTTAAAGAATTATAACAATAACGTGTCGTCAGCAGATGCGGCCGGGGCTGCTCGGCACCGGAGGTTCTTGCGCTTTTTACAGCGTTCAGGAAAGCGGTGCTGAAATCGGGACGCACTCCGTTGGGTGGAACTGTTTTTACCAGATTTCCCGCCTGGTCGTAATAGTATAGGGTATAGTGATATTCACTTTGCTGATAGGTAACCGTAAACACTTCATCACTAACGGAGGACAGGCATTTACTGCGGTAGGAAGCATCAAAATCTGCCAGCAATTGCGCTTTGCGGGCTGCATATATATTCTGGCCCATATCCACTGCCATGGCGAATGTATGGGCACATGGGGCTGCTTTAACAAAGATGCCTGTGGTGTCATTCAAAGGCAGGCTTCGCGCGCAAATAACAGATGCCGTACTGGTTGAGCCGGAATTATAAACGGTACAATTGTTTGCAAGAGCTTTTGCTGCGTAAGTTTGCCAGGTTTCCTGCATGCCGGTGCGATAGTTTACAAACCGCTCCCAGGCTAAATTGTAATCAATGTTATAATCAGTAAGTATAGAATCATTTTGGAATTTAGGAGCATTATTGAAAGGAGCAGCAAAAGCCGCTTTGAATTGAGCCGTCAGTTGTTGCAGTTCTCCGCAGGTATGACATAACGATTGAGCCATATAGCCGCATTGCAGGAAGCGGGGAAGCGGCTGTGGTGTCGGCAGGGCATAGACTGTTATGGTATTACACGTACTGGTAGGGCAAGCCAGTATCTTAATACATTCTCCCGGCTGGAGATTTGTGGTTGGGGTATTTTGGTCAGACCCCGCAGATTGGCTGGTTCTACTAAAACTGGATCCGCCGCAGACAGGTGCAGGATCATCGCAATTGTAATGAACAAAAGAAGTGTCATACGTGGTGGTGCACGATTGCGTTCCGCTCACCGAACAACTGCTTAAAACGTCAAAGAGGGGTTTTGTAATTGTCTCTTTGTAAACAAGCTGCAGGTATTGGTTCAATGAAGTAAAATCACCCGGGTCATAACCGGCATTGCCTGCTTCTGTTTTTATATTTTGAAACAACCGGCAATTACACGTGTCAACGGTGCCCGTTACTTCCGGAATCACCTGTTCTGCCTTATTAAAAGGCTTTGGATAATCAATTACAAAGGGGTTGCAATAACCATCGGTATAAATCCCATTGCTTCCTATAATTCCTTTTTCAATAAAAACATTCTGGATTACATCTTCAAAACTCCGGTCCGTTACATAAGCGGGAGTTGAGGGTGCAACCGTACTTGAACCAAACGGATTGGCTTCATTGCTGCCATTCATACACACAGCCTGCATACGGGATGTAATTTCATTTAGCACTTCCTCTACATCAACACGCGAAGCCAGCGCCTTGCATTGCAGCAGCTTTGTCTTCCATACTGCAATATATCCCGAACATCTGCCTGAATAAACATCAGCAGCATCATCCTGTCCGGCTGGTAGGGAGGGTGCCGCCCCGTCAGTTGCCGGATACCCCTGCCAGTTCATTACCTGTGCAGCTTGCTGCCTGCTGCTGGTGAAATAAAGATTGTATTTATCATTGACCAATGCCGGCGCATCTGGAAATGGCACACTGGAAGTAATATAAGTGTTTACCAGGTTATTCCGCTCATTGGCATATAAATTTTTAAAGTTTTCCCAAATGGCATCTTTTTCTGTTGTAGTAAGATTATTAAATGCCGCATCGCCCGGTACCGGTGTGGTAACATAACAACTGTTTCGTGTATTGGCATCGGTTTTCAATTTGCATCCTGTAACGTTACCAGAAGCTATCTGCCATATTGAAAATCCGGAAGAAAGGTAACCGGTGTTGCCTGCACCAGGTTTTTTTACCCAGTTTTCCATAGTCGTTCTATCTCCGGCACCAGCTAAAGTATGATAGGGATCATTGTAAGGCGTAGTTGTGCTGCTTCCTGCCTGATACACAAAGCCTGTTGCATTCGCATCAGCATAAGCAGCAGTATTGATAAATCCGTTTATCCAGTCATAGCTGGGAGTAAGATTGGCAACTGCATATTTATATCTTGCATATTCCGGATGATGCGGCAACAGGGCGTCTGCCCAGGAAAAGGAAAAATGACTTTCGAAGAACTCTTTGCTGATTGAAACTGGCAGAGCTGAAGTTGTGGTTCCGGCCGGGTATAAAACCGGGTCCGGAACCCCATCCCCGCTTAGGTAATAATCAGCGGTATTATTGCTGTTCCATGGATTGCGGAAAGCATTACTGGCAAAAATATTATACTGGCTGAAAAGGGAAGAGTTTGTAGAAGTTTCCCCGATAGCTGCCAATGCATACTGCCCGCTATAGGGAATCATGTCTGCCAGCATTTGCTGTTTAATGGATTCAAGCGTATGGGATACCTGAGGATTACAGAGGTTGCCCGGGCAATCCGAAACAGGAGTTGGCGTCAGCTCGCAACCTGTGATTCCTTTTTCTACAAGGTAAATAGAGTCAATAATATCCTGCTCCGTTTTACAAAGAGCTTTGGTTAAAAATGCCTGCTTCTGCTGCTCCCGTCCTGCATCACTAACTGTAAGTGTTTTTCGTATTGTATAGGAGCCGGCCGATAATGTTTTAGTAATGGTAATGGTATTCCCGCTAACGGAGGCTTCGCTTGTATTATCAGTTTTAGTCAAGAGGAGGGGTGCCGTACTACAGTCGTTATCAGGCGCCAGGCTAATATTGCTGAATGTATAAATTGTTGGACTACTTTCTCCGGATTCATCTGTTATGCTTATTTCTAAGTTGTATAAACAATCATAGCAGGCAGTGGTGGTATTGTCGCAATTGTATGTCTGAAATGAAGAGGGCGTTAACTGGTAATTGAATGTATGAGAAGTAGCGTAAGGAACCAATAGTGTGTTTACAGATTCGATTCTATTGTTGTCTTTTACCAGATTAGAGCCTGGTTTTAATAAGTTTTTTGTAAGTGTTTGCTTGTCCTGATTCGGATAACTGGCAGCGTCGGGCAAAAGAGAAGTCATACCCGGGGGTGCATCCCCGGCCAAGGCAGTAGCAACAGTTCTGCCATGCATATCCACATAACTAATGCTCATTTGGCCATTGGCATCCTGCACCATGTTTTTAAAATAATGAGCCGCATTGCCTGCTTCGGTTCCAAACAAGCCATCGAGTTCTTCCTGTGAAGGAGACCCGTAAAAATACTTGGTATCATGTCCTCCACCTGCTTTAAAAGTCTCTCCCACACCGCTCTGACTTAGAATCCGACCGGTTACATCCGGTGTGTACCGGGTAAGGGTATAAGGATATCCCTGCGCATCGGGTATCTTTTTTGCCAGTGAAAAATTCGGGTTTGCCGAATCGCTCACAGTGGGGTTAGTAGGGCTGTAATAGCTTGCCGCTCCGCTGTATGGTTGCAATGCAGGGGGCGTAACAGCGCTTTGCAGATCAAAAAGTTCGGCTGGATTTTGCTGACTTCCGGTTTGCCCGTTAAATAAGTTAAGGTCATTGATGTAGGCAATGGTATTTGACATTTCAGGCGAAGGCAATATTTGAATGGCTGGCCTGCCTTGCTGATCATACAAAGTTTCAGCAACCACGACTGTATTATCTGTATTATTTTTTGTTACCGTTTGCCTTTGTCGCAGGCTTCCATCATAATATTGAACAACAGATTTTCGCTTGCCGCCCTCTGCAAAAGATGTTGTTGCCTGCCAGTTAAGATTATTCTGATGACCAATAAAACTATAATTTCTAATTTCACTCCAAGGTCCGTCACTACGGCTGCCATTTGCCTTGTTGTTTACAAAGCGGACACGGTAATATACTTTGCCTATGCCCTCATAAAGCAGAGGAATATTATAAAGGTTTACATCAGGCGACAAATCAACACGTGTTGCGTTATTAATAAACAAAAGATCTGTATTAACTGTTCCATCTTGGGCATAAACAGATGCCATTTCATCAGAAAGCCATGTCCATTCCAATTGTGTTCCGTTATTTCCAGGGGTTACATTTATTTTCCATATTACGGGAAGCTCACCATTAACTTCTGCCTGCGCTAATTTAAACTCAGGAGCCGGTACATTGTTATCACTTAAATCATAATACCGGGTAATCGTCATTTCGTTTAACAGAATCAATTTCGAGATTATGGTTGCTGCTGATGCTGTATTTGAACTGACGGATACATTAGCAATACCAATCCTTACAAATTTTGCACCTTCAAAAGTTATTCGGTTTTGTGCATTGTATTTAACACCAACACCTTTAGCATAATTAACGGTTAAATTCTGTTGAGACATTTCAGTAGTTGAATTTACATCGTCTCCATATTGCACAATCACCGTTACGACTGCAGTGAAATTGTCAAGACCAGCCAAATTTTCATTTATCTCCAGGGTTATGTTGTTAACAATCTTAGCAGCGTTTACAATCTCATTGGGCTCCGACACATAGATTACGGCGGGAACATAGCTATTTGAAGTGATTTCACTTCCTTCCTTTTTTTTTCCGATAGTTTTTGTGATGCCGCCGTCTCCTTGTGCAAAAGAGAATAAACATGAAAAACAAATAAAAAGCAGGCAGAAGAATCTGCGTAATCGTAACACTGAACAGCGCATCAGCGGTTTTGTTCTCAGGGTTGAATTATCTATCGGTATCATCCTAACAAAGATTTGGTGAACTTTAAAAAGATTGGTTGAGTATGGTGATATTATAATCTTTATATGGCTGTTTGGCTGTGTAACTGTTGTTTTCTTTTATAAGATAATCTTTCGATGTTTTGAAAACAGGCTGATGCTTGTGGCCAATATGATTGAAACGGGTAGTGTTTTTATCTTCCTTTATCACGTAAAGAGCGTCCTCAATTTCTGATTTGATTAAGTACTGCCTTAGATATGTAATTCTAAATAAACTATCGTAAATCGTGTGGTTAATTGGATAGAGTCGGCGTTTAATAATTGTGAGTACTTTAGGTTCGACTGACTGCGGGTTGTACTCAAGAAAATATTCTTTTACGGATAATTTTGAAAGCGGCAAACAATCTTTTGAATACATTACAATGCTCGCATTATTTTCTTCCCTGACAGAACAGTCTATTCTAAACTCCGAACTTAAAATCTGAGCGGAAGAATCGTTTAAAAGCGACCGATTCAATTGTTTAAATTGTTCAGTCACAGAAAAACTGTTTTGAAGGGAAAGAATAAAACGCTTTGCCTGATAGTCGGCTACCAATAAAGAGGTATCATCAATCAATTCTTCCTGATTGCCAATTCGTATATAGCCACCGCTATTCTGAAAGTCAAACAGCCCTTTGATGCTCAGTGAATCTTTTTCAGCCAGTATCATATTGGAATTATTTGTTACTTCAAAAGAAAGCTGCAAGGGCAGTTTTTGATATTGTGAACAAATAGCATTAAAATGTTGAAACAGCTTTACTGTGTCAGTATGCGTTTGGCTTATTCCATTAAAAGAGATTAATAAATATCCGACCCAAAAAATGATACTTAGCTTTTCTTTTTTAAATCTCATAAATACTTTATTGATATTTAATTTACAGCTTAAATTTTTTGCGTTGAATGTCGATATAACATAAACTTTTAGAGTCGCTGCTACTATGCCAAGCCACCGTTTTACCAAATTTATTTTCTACTTTTGAAACACTGGTAACTGGTTTAAAGACAATGTAAAAGCGACCGGTATCCACAGAAGCGGCGGTGTCGGTAGACACAGAAAACCGGATAATAGTTTCCTCGCCTGTAAGACTGATTGGATTTTCCGTGTGCATGTATTTATCAACTAACACAGCTTGAAGTCCACTGTTTTCGAAGTTTTCAGCGCTGATTAAGAATTGGTAGTGCCCTGTTTCGGTATTCCACAGCCTCAGGTAAGTAGTATCTCTGCTTAATGAATCTAAATCATGCTTTGCAAATACACTATATTCTTTATAATTATCCAGGATTGCCAGGTTCTCACCGAAGTTGGGCAATTTGCCTGTACTATAATCGCTTATAATCTGTGTAGTAACGGAGGTATCGAATTTAGCAAGAACACCATCCAAAACAAATGTTGAATCTTGCATGTCAATCAGTAAGTCAACATGTAATTTTTTCACTTGAGAACTTGAAGATGTTAGTGACAACATCCGCAATGCTTGCCTATTTCCAGGGCTTGACTTAACACTTTCACCAAACTCCAACGTTCCGTTACTTGTTTTCGGATAAATCCTAAATCCGTTTCCGCATTCGATCTTTGGCTCATGATTGCTTGTAGCCGGCGTTACGTCGTAACCGTTTCCATTGTAAGTATAAGTAATGTAAGCCCCGTCGCCATAACTACCTGTGAGAGAAGGATCCCACACAACAAATTTATTTTGAATATTATCACTGTTATTCTTATACGAATACAACTTTGTAAAATCAATAGAACTGGGATATGGATTACCAATGAAATTATTATCGTTAAGAGAATTGGATATGGAAACTGTTTTATCACCTTGTATTAAAGTACCCTTTGACCGGAGAACCGTACTTCCAAATTGTGGTTTACCAAGCACGCTTCTGTCTCCTCTCACAAACACAAAATATGTTTGCTCGGTATGGATGTCCGTTAGGGTGTTTGTGATTGGAACAAGACCACGCACCGAGTAGTCAAATTTTTCGATGGAAGGTTTATTTTCTTTGCTGAACCAATCAAAACCATTTTGATTGGCCTCTGAAGCCGAAACCGTTTGAAAATAATTTATCAATGTTCCGTATCCTGTAGAAGCAGGCGGCGCTCCACTGCCATTCCAGACAGAGCCTTCCTGCCAGGCCGCATTGATAGTTTGACCTGTTATTGGTGCTGTAATAAGATGCCATGATCTTTTGGGTATGCAATATTGTTCTGCCGTCACATTTGTCGCATTGGCTAATGTTCCTGTTATGACACCAATGGCGGCTGTTCCACTTGGATCGGAGTGAAGAATAACGGGTAAATTATTGAAGTCGGCACTACCTGCTATGCTTAGTGTAACTCCGGCACTTATTGAAAGCTGACCGGAACTTATTACTAAATTTCCATTTTCTGCTATGGTTAAGCCCTGATCGAGCGTTATATTGTTCCTTATCTCAATGTCGCTATTGCCTGACGGTTCGGTTGTAGCTGAAATCCAGGAATTTCCTGCATAGAGTTCCCATATTTCCGGAGATGAAAAATTCCCGTCTTTGGTGCTCCGGAATTTAGCAGCCGCATAGTCCTTTAAAGCAAGATTATTTGCTAAAGCGCTTCTGGTTTCTGTGAGCGTTTTAATGCCTTCCCTGGTTTCTGCTTTCGTTCGAATAAGAGTTCCTTCTTCGTCATACTCATAAAACTTAGCATAATTGTTTTCGTCCAGCTCAGCAACTAAGCGCTGGTTGATGTCATCATACACATAGCTTTTCATATTAGCATTGTAAGGATGAATGCGGATGTCATCAAAATAGATCGGATTACTGCTTGTATTAATAAAATTTAATTTAACTTCCTGAGTGCCAATCGGTGTGGTAAAATCTCCCTCGTATCGCTGCCAGCCATCTATAATAGGTCCAGATGGAATTAATTCTTTAAATACAAGATTATTTTGGTCTGTTAACTGAATTTTATTATTAGCAAAAGTGGTTAGTTTGCAAGGCATGCCATTTGCCGCATCTCCGCATATTTCGTGAACCCATGCACTTACTAACATCTTTTTGTTTGGAGTGAGCGCAAAAACCGAATTGAGCATTTGATTATTACCGGCGATAGGTATAGTGTAGTTACATCCGTTTTGTGTACTTAGAGATTTATAAAGGGGAGAATTGCAGTTGCTGCATTCCCAACTATAATTGGTATTAGTGTATTGGGCACCATCATTAGAAGGAAGAATATTTACCGAAAACAACTCGTTACAACTTGCATTTATTTTATATATCCCTTTACAAAGAAATATTGAAAAATCTTTGTTGCTGCTTTGGGGTGATGGGAAACCCGAACTGTTAGTATAATAACCTGTACTATTAGAATATTGAACTATTCTATTGACATCTTCTATACTAAAATATAGAGTATTTCCATAAGTTGATACCGAACTAAAACCCGAGGAATTATAGTTGGATTGCAAATGGAGAGTAAAATTGTACACCTTACTTTCCGAAAGGAATACGTATGAATTCCAGTCACAATCGTATTTATGGAAGTAATTATAAGTACTTGAATTAGAATTAGCATTAGATGTAATGCTATTCCTAGGATCACTGATTTTTAAATTTGATTTGGTGTAATTTGGTGTAATCTCAGAAAAATATTCAACCTTGTTACCTTCTTCTAAACAATCGGTAGGGTTCACATAACCAATAGTTGCATTAATTCCAGGATCATTTAAAGTCAGAGTTTCATCAATACCAAAGGGTAAGTCAAAATTTGTTGCTCGATTTGATACAACTGGAAAACTTTTTAATGCAGTCTCGTTACCTTCTATCCTCAAAAAATATTTACCGGTATGCGCTATTACATTTTCAGTTTGCGAAGATTTTACAGAACCCTTAAGCGGATCAAATGAGAAATTAATATGCTTATCATTACGGCAATTAAAGTTATATGAATTATTTAAGCTATTTGTAAAATTTTCATCTTCGAAACCTTCATAAGCAGCTTCATTATACTGAGCATTATTAGTAATAGCAATGGGTAAATTCTTTTTATAACCATATTGACCCGCTGTATAGATTCCCATTGCATCTTTAGTTTCCAGTTCCATTCCTTTTGCATTCGTACGATTGATTTGCTTATTCCATACCCATTTTAAATTGGTTATATCACTTACAAGTTTTGCAGCACTATTAAAATTCCAGTATAGCGAAAAATTATCTAAAAATCCATTTTGTGGTATATTGGTTATTGACGAAGGATTGCTTTCTATCCTCTCTTCATAGAACAAAAGTGATCGCCAACTTCTAAAATTTCCGATCAGTCCTTTCCGATATGGATTAATTGCTTTTTCAAAGTGGTCGCCATTGCAATCTTCAATCTCACTTCTTGAGCAACTGTTCGGATCAAAAACAGTATTATATTTACCAATAACGCCATCATCAGTTTGCCATTTCTCTTTGTATTCAACAGCGCTTGCATTAATTACTTTACTATTGCTACTGATAGATAGTCTTGAAATATTTCCCACTGTGTTTATAGGGGTAACCATGGTTGTGGTATTTGACAAATTGGCCTCTAAAAGATTCCTTTTTCCACTCCGGAGGATTCGGAATTGTACATTATCGCGATTATATAAATTACCCTTTTCATCAAGGAAAACAAAATCCGGTGTTGTAGTGAGTGATTCTTGATCTTTGTTTTTATCATAAGCCCATATTAAATTGACTGCATCGCCACCTAACTGTGAAGCACAGGCATCAACCGGTGTCATACCGGGGTTGATAAGATACAACTCGTCGCCGCTTTCAAAAATACTTTGGTCAAACTGAGATGCGATTTTACCATTGTTGATATTTACAGTATAAGTGTCACCTATATTTTTATAAGCGGGTCCCATGCCACTATATGCCCACCAGGCAGGATACGTGGTATTATATATCGGCTGATCAAATTCGTTGTTCGTGCGCGTAACAATTACATTACCCGTTTCACCATCATACACTAAATTCTTTGTTGATATTACACTTCCTTTGTCAATAACTACAACACTATCAACAATACTGTAATAATTAATAACTTTAGTGGTTGTAACAGCCCTGTAAACGTTTTCTGTATTACCGATGACAGGCCAAAAGGAGGGAATCCATGCTGGAATAATAAACGGGAATAAATCCAGATTGCCTTGCAATTCATAACTGTCTGTCTTAACCCGAAACTCACGCAGGTCATTCATTAATTCAATATCTATTCCCAGATTTCCCTGCGTAATTATCCCTCCCTGAGAAGCGTCTGCAAAATCAAACTTCTCATTTAAACCATTGACACCGGTATTCCGATAAAAATATTTTGTATCATTAACAGGAGAACTTTCATCATTTTCAGCATAGGAAATCTGTGATTTGATTTTTCCATGCATATCATTAATTGCCACAATAAATCCTTGCGAAAGTGCACGGCTGTCGAAAGCATAATTATATATAAACGCTGGAATATTTGGCACATGCGATCTTAATTCAGATGATTGGTCAATCGGTGTATAGCTGTAATAAACAGGAAAGTCTTTGGCGGTATAAAATTCCGTTACCTGCTTGCCAATGCCCGACCTGATCTTAGAAACTGCTGCTACATTTATATTGTTTTTTATAGAACGGACAGTCTTACCCTGAAATAGGTTGACCATTTTTTGTTATAAAATAGTGTTGAATAAAACTAATAATTCAACAGGAATATTGATAAGTTTTTTTTAATTTAATCCTTCGGTTAAAAAAAACTTATCAACATTCCTGTTGTTGCCCTTTGGGCAACGATTTCTTTTTTTGGTATGATTTATATTGATGTTTTTGATGTGTATGCGCAACGGCAGGTGTTTGCATTTGCAGTGAACAATGTCTTCTTTCGTTGTTGTAAACTTCTACAGATTCTTTAAGCATTTTGTTTGCAATGTCTAAAGAGGGTATAGTTTTCAAAAGCCCGAACTCATACTTTAAAGTTTCGTTCATGCGTTCTGCAACTGCATTCTCGTAAGGATCATATTTTTCTGTAGTGCTCAATTTCATTCCTTTGCTTACAGCAAATTCTGAATAATCCGGGCAGCAATATTGCAATCCCCTGTCGCTGTGATGAATGATCGTTTCATGTTTCATTTCCCTGTTTTTAAAAGCCATTTCCAAAGCCTCTTTTACTAAACCAACTTTCATATTATCGTCTAATTTATACCCCATAATTTTCTTTGAATACAGATCAGTAACCAAAGCCAGGTAAGCATATTTATCCTGCAGTTTAATGTAAGTAATATCGTTTACAAATACCTGCTCAGAGTGAGTGGGAACAAGGTTTTTAATACGATTGGGTGACTTGTAATAAAAGTGTTTTGAATCGGTAGTAATAAAATATCTTTTGGTTCTGGACACCAGTAAACGGTGATGCCGTGCGAACCTTAAAAAAGCATCTCTGCCCATTTTAATGTTGTTTTTTTTTAAATCATCTTTACTATCAAGATGCAGCTTTTCTGTGCCATAGCGCGGCATTTTTTTGCGGATAGGTTCTATTAATTTTTTAATTGTTACTGTTTCCATTTCTTTTCTTTCATTGGTTTTAATGCGTTTGTAATATGCCTGTTTTGAAATCCCGAAACATTCGTAAAGCCACTTTATTTTGTAAGGCTTTTTTTCTTTCTCTGTATCTCGTTGGCTAATGTTTCGGGCAAGAACTTTTTTGACAATTGTTCTCCGGTTACTTTTTCAAAATCAACAATAATATCCTGTTGAAGCTCTTTAATAAACTCCAGTTCTTCAATGCGCTCTTTTAGTTTTTTATCTCCTCGTTTTTACTCATTCCTTTTTTGTTTTGTTCAAAGGAAGATAATTTTTCCATCCAGTAAGTAATTGTGCTTTGGGAAACATTATACACCTCGCTGGCATGATTGATGGAAATCTGCCCATTGATGATTTTGTCAATGACGGAAAGTTTGAAATTGAAGCTTAGCTTTTGATACTCATTTTTTCGGCAGTCTGTCTTTTTGTTCTGTGTCATAGTATTGCTAAAATTGTTTAATTTTTAGTCAACCTATTTTAGGGCTTGGCATCTGCCCGCATTGCAGCCAACGAACAGGGCTTGGCGTTGTTGGGCGATTTGAAAAACGTCAGCCCACAAACTGAAGCCCAATATTGTTTTAAAAGTTGAAGGTAAGAACTAAAGCTAAATTACTAACGTCGAGCTAAAGCTGATAGCGAACTACAGTCGAAGTTTCAACGTCCTGCCCAAATAACGCCAAACCCCTTGTTAGCAGTTCGCTCTTCGTCATGGTGAGATAACCTGCATATTGTCTACTATTAGTTAGAGTGTGTCCCGAAGCCTATGACAATTTGCAAATCGCCTACATCGGTTCTTTATTTTTTACAACTTAAAATTTACCATTTCTGAAATCAGCATATGCCTGCGTAATTTCTTCTTCTGTATTCATAACAAAAGGACCTCGTGCTACAACAGGTTCGTTTAATGGTTTTCCTGCGATAAAAATTAGCCTCAATTTTTCATTGGCTTTAATAATTACTTCGCTTGTATTTGCATTTTCTTTTACACTGTCCAACAACAGGACTTCTCCTTTTTCCGCTTTTACATCATTGGTACCAAACATGCCGGAGCCTTCCAAAATATACATAAAGCCATTATAATCGGAAGGCAAGTCCTGGCTGGCTGTACGTCCGGCTTCAATAATTATTTCTACATAGGTAACCGAAGCATAATTTTTTGTTAGTGATACCACATCCCCGGAGTTACCGGAAAATACACGGTAAGTAACTCCGTCTTCCTTTCGCAGAGGCACTTTATCACTTAAAATATCCTGGTAACGAGGCTTTGCCATCTTGTTGGCTTTTGGTAAATTAACCCATAACTGAAGGGAATGTACGGTAACATTTTCAGGTGGTTCTTCCAAATGCATAATGCCACTTCCTGCTGTCATCCATTGTGCATCTCCCGGTTTTAAAATGCCGCTTCCGCCTTTATTATCCGAGTGTTCTAATGCTCCATCAATAATGTAGGTTACTGTTTCCATGCCACGATGTGGATGAGAGTCAAAAGCACCTGTTTGAAATTTATCTTCTGCCATTACTAAAAAAGGATCAAATTCTTCCCAGTTTCCAAACGGTAATACTAAACCTGCTGAATGTATCTCACTGCTTTTTTTCAGTTGAACCTTCCAGGTTCTTTTTATGTTTCTTTGAGCTATTGTATTCATTGTTTTTTATTTAAAATTAAAAAATTCTTTAGAGGGATTTTTACTACTAACATTTCTAATTGCCACATATTTCCTGCTATAAATAAATGACACTACAAGCATACCCGGACATATCAATCAGCATGTGCTTTTTTTTCAAACGGCGAAAAATCAAACTCAAGCGCTTCTCTATTCCAACTCCCGGTTTTGGCTGCGGCTTCATAAGTTGATTGTAGAAATTGTAACAGCATCTTTTCAGGATCGGGCGAGCCCCTTACCGCATCATAAGTAAGCATAAACTCTCCCATCTCCTTATTAAAAAATGCTTCCTTTGGCGCCACTTGTTGCTCTCCAAAATCAGCCGGCACAGGATAACAATAGGAATAGAATACCGGCTGCGAAAACTGTTCGTTACCCATCCAAAAGCCACAACTGCTTACCTCGTGGGAATATGCTTCCTGCATCACATCAAGCGGCATATTCGGTATGCCACCCGGGTACTTTGGCGCTGTTCTTCCTGAGAATCTTGTTACGGCAAGATCAAAGGCTCCCCAAAACAGGTGAACAGGGCTGCATTTGCCTATGAACCCGGCTCTAAACTTTACGAAAATATTGTTGACTAAAACAAATGCCTTCCAAAGCATTTTCATTTGCTCATGGTCATAAGAATGATGCTGTTCATCCTCCTTAAAAGGTATTGCGGGTTCTATCTCATTCGGCGACGCATATATTACAGCGTCAATATCCATTGAATCCAACCTTTCAAAAAGTTCTGTATAAAAGCTTGCCACCGACGTTGGCTGTAAGCTCATCTTTTCAATCTTGCCGGAACTTGCGGTAATTATTAAAAGATCGTTGATAAAATCAAATTCAATCTGGAACATTCCATCTTTGTATGGTATGCTGCCCGTGGTGAAACCAAGCGGTGAAATATCCAATGTCACGTGCCATTGATGATTGATCCAGGGAGTTTTTCTTAGCCTTATCTTCCCGGCAATTTGCGTCCATAAATGAACTGTCGCCAACGTATCCTTTAGATTTTCAAAGATTAATTCGGGCCATTGTGGTTTGGTTGCTGTGCTCATAGTTTTTTTTTATTAATTTCTTGCTATAAATAAATGACACTGCAAGGATACCCAGAAATATCAATGGCATTATGGCGACTGATAACGGGTCGCCACTTGATGTGTGTGCAATAAATGCTGAGATAAATGTGATTGCAAATCCCACATAAGCCATGTCTTTTATTTCTTTCGGAATAGATGGAATTAATAAAACAAGAACCCCTATAATTTTTGCTATTGCCAATTCAACTCTGAAGTAATTTGGAAATCCCAGATGCACAAAAGCACCCTTCATTTCTTCATTCGTTAAATACCCAAAGGCACTGAAAAGCATCATGGCTGCAAGTATACCTGTGGCAATCCAATAGATAATTTTATTCTTTTTCATTTTGTTTATTTTTAGTTGTTTTAGAATTATAGTTTTATAAAATTTTGAAGTGCTAAAGCACCTTTTGCCTGTTGAAGTTTACCGGCAGATAAGGAACCAAGGTCAACCGGAGCAAAGCCAATACTCTTTATCATTTCACTCACCTGTTCTTTGGCTTCATTGTCATCTCCGGAAATAAAAAGCACACGATGCCCATTTGCTTCAACCGGATTTCCGGCTAATATTTTAAAGTAAAGCGTGTTAAAAGCCTTTACCAGACGCGAGCCTGGAAGATGCTCCTGTACAATTTCGCTTGAAGCACGGTTTCCCAAATCTGCCATTTGAAAATCTGGACTTATGTAATGATTGGAAGCGTCAATTACAATTTTGTTTTTCCAATCGGTAAGGTTGGTTAATGTTTTAGCCTGAAGCCAGGGAATGGCTAAAATTACAATGTCTGCTTCGGCGGCTTCAGCAGCAGTAACTGCTGTTGCTCCTTCTCCTAATAGCGCAACCGTTTCTTTTAATGACTCAGGCAGTTTGCTGTTACTGATGTTTACAACGTAGCTGTTTTTCAACAAGTGTGCAGCAATTGTTTTACCTATATTGCCTGCTCCGATAATTCCTATTGTCTTTTTCATTTTGTATTTATTTACTGACGCAAAGATGCAGGCATGAAGAACCCCTCTCCAATGACATTTGAAGGAAAAAACTCTTGACATTTGTCATGAGCAGTCAATAAAAATTAATTATTTTTTTATGAATTGACTTCTTATCCTGCTTAAAGTTTCAGCAGATACCCCGAGGTAAGATGCAACCATGTGTAGTGGTACACGATTGCTGATGGAAGGATATTTTGAAATAAAGTTGCTGTATTTTTCTTCTGTAGAAAGAGATAAGCTGATATGAATCCGCTCCTGTAAAACAACAACATTGTTTTTAAGTGTTTCATTTACAAAATCATTAAAGGCGGGAACTGTCTTGCGAATCATTTCAAAGTCTTCTTTCTGTAGCAATAAAATTTCACTATCCTCAATGGCATCAATATTATATTTTGAAGGCAAACCAGAATCCATACTTTCTCTATCGCCTGTCCAATAATTTTCCGGGGCAAACTGCATAATGTGTTCCTGCCCTTTTTCGTCCACGTAATAATAGCGCAGAAAACCCCTGCATACAAATGCATTAAAGCGGCAAACATCTCCTTCCTGTAAAAGATATTGTCGTTTCCGAAGTTTTTTGAATGATGAAACCGATTCAATCAACTCAAAGTCTTGGTTGGTTAAAGCAATGTTATCTTCTAAATATTTTCGGAAAGTGTCAAACATAATTTTACACAGTTATAGTTTAGCTAAATTAGACTAATAACTCGTCAGTAAAGTCAGGGATCTTTAAATATGTGTAGGATGTCGTTTAGGGTGACGTACAACGTTCGGGCTTTGCGTTCGGCACGACGGATGCAATCCGTCGGCATGGACAAAAGCCAAATAAAGAACCGAAGATACAAACAACCGCTGATGACGGGCAGCGTTCCGTCGGACTGACAACCAAAGCCCCAAAAAAGAGCTGCAGTAGCGGCTGACGAATGTCAGCCGTGCTGACACAAAACCCCATGTTATGTGCAGACCTGATTGTGTCACCCGGAACCTGACTGCCAAAACCTACCGAAACACAACCGCTTTGCTGTCGCAGTAACCTGCTTAGCCGTGTCAACCTAAGCCAACGAACCCAAACGGAAAAGAGAGCAAACAATACTGACAAAAAGAAGTCACAGGTTGCACATAACGCCAATACTTTTGTTACATGCCTTTTTTCTTTGTTGCAATGAAGCTCTTTGTGCTTTATAAAACAAATTGTCCATCAAAAGCAGACTGAAAACCTGACCGTACCTTTTAAATTGTAAACTTTATCTGCACTGTGATGCAACAGTGAATGTAAGCAAGCCGTTTTGTCAACAGTTAGCGACCTGTCAACCGCAACAACCCGTAGGTAAACAATTAGAGAAAACAATTTTCAAAAGAACTTTCGATTGAAACAAGCCACGCTGTCAACCGCACCATTTTAAAAACAAAAAACAGTTTGCCGCACAACAAAAGTTTGAAGCTGTTTGCAAAGCGAGACAAACTCGAACTGTCCGGCTTAGCGATTACGAAAACAAGAAACGACTTACACAATGACCGAAGTGTAAAGCTGCAACGAAAAATGTAAGCCCAACTGTCAGAGCCAGCAGCTATGAAATAAAAAAAACAATGTTACACAATGATAAAGGGTTGAAGCTGCTTATATTTTGTAAAGCAAGCTGTCGCAGTAAAGCTGAAAGAAAAAAGCTGTAAGCTTACAAAACTTGTCATACTACAACCTGCAAAATAAAATGGCATGTAACGTTCAGTATTTGCGATGGCAGGGCATTCATTGCTCGTCACACCCGAACCGAAGTTGATTTATTTTCTGTTTGCCGAAGTTAAGAACTTTTGCTTGGCTTTGTTCGTCACCCCGAAACTACAGCACAATAGAATTACAAAAGTTGAGCCTGCGTTCTGTCGCCCCCTGGTATTGCAAATACTTTTGTTGGTTGCTGTTTTTTATCGGAGTTTGAAGTTGTCAATAAAAAATTAAATCACCTTCTTAACAATCGCTGCTGCACAACCTTCATTATACTGTCTTTATAATTACGGCTTATCGGCAAAGACTTGTCACCAATCTTAATTTCATTCCCTTCTATGGTATTTATTCTTGAACCGTTTACAAGATAAGATTGGTGAATCTTAATAAAATTATCAGATGGCAATTGTGCTTCTAAACTTTTCATCGTAAGGTAAGTAATGAACCTTTTATCTTCAGTATAGATACTTACATAATTACCAATGCTTTCGGCGTAAAGAATATCGTTCAACTCAATCTTTTCAATTCGCTTGTCGCTTTTAATGAAAATGTAAGAAGGCTGCGCTGTTCCTACTGCGGCATTCTTCATCTGATAATAGTCTTTCGCTTTTTGCACCGCCTTTAAAAATCTGCTGAAAGCAAAAGGTTTTAAGAGATAATCAATAATATCCAGTTCATATCCTTCCAAAGCGTAATTAGGGAAAGCAGTTGTTAATATCACCAAAGGTTTAGTGTCCATTTGTTGCAATAATTGTAGCCCTGAAACCTTCGGCATCTCGATGTCTAAAAACATGATATCAATGATGTTTTCTTTAAGAAATGCTTCTGCCTTTATTGCATTTTCAAATTTGCCCTGCAAAATGAGATAGGGTATTTGGTCTGCAAATTCGTTTAATATTTTACGGGCAACAGGCTCATCGTCAACGATAATACAGCTAAGTTTTTTCATGGCAAAAGCATTAAATGAACATGATAAATATGTTGTTCTTTTGTAATCGTAAGCTGGTGGTGGTCTTTATATAAAAGTTCTAATCTTCTCTTTGCATTATTAAGACCAATACCTTTCTCAGCAGCCTCGGCTTCATCATAAGTATTCTCGCAGATAAAATCAATTTTTCCATCTTCCTCCTTCAACATAATGCTGATGCAGTTGTCGGCATCATCACCTCTCGACACATATTTAAAAGCATTCTCTGCAAAAGCCATAAAAATGAGCGGCGCAATTTTAGCATCACTATTTTTATAGTTTATGTTTAATGTTATCTGCACATTATCATTGCTTCTTGCTTTTTGCAACGCCACATAATTTTCCAAATATGTTGTTTCTTTCTTTAGTTCAATACGGTCAACATCTGCATCATATAAATTATACCGCAGTAAATCAGAAAATTGCACTATCATATTTCTTGCATCTTCGTTGTTCTCGCTAATAGAACCGTAAATAGTATGTAAGCTATTAAATAAAAAATGGGGATTGATTTGCGAACGCAGATATTTTAATTCTGTTTGCAGGTGATTTATTTGAATATTTTTTACCTCGTCACGTTGCTCCGACCACTTTTGAGTAACATAAAGCATTGATGCAACAATAATAAAACAAACAGCATAAATAATGTTGTCTCTAAAGTTTGTTCCATTTCCATTGCTATCAGTATTAAAAAGAATGCGCTGAATATATTGATTATACCAGCCTGCTATAAAAGCGTATAAAGCAATTAATATAATAACGCCAACAATATAGAAAGCATATCGTTTTTTTTTAAGTAACCGGGATAATAAAAATTCGTTATTGACCAATATAACAAATACCAACAAAAAAAAATGCACGAAAAACGTAGGCAGGTATGAAAGCCAGCTTCCATTAACGGAATAGCCCGGCTTTTCAAGTATTAAAGCACCTGCGTAAGCTATCAGGAATAATATGTAAAATATATAGCGCTTTAAAAACATTGCCTGTTACTATGATTACAAGGTAAATATACCATATAGGTTTCTGCTTAAAAACCAACTTGATTTTCTATTACTGGTTATCATGTGAACTGGTCTTGTTATGTAGTATAATATGATAAGTATCAAATAGATTTTTTAGCAGAATAAGCCGTCTATACTTTCATAATGTATAAATACTAAAAGCAAAAATTAAAAGCTATGCAACACAAATTTCTATTTATCTTTTTTGGTATTGCTTTATGCAGTATAACAATAGCTTCTGCACAAAAAGCTGACATGAATGCTGAAAAGGCAAAAGTTACATTGGTAGTAAATGAGTTTACAAAAATCTGGGAAACTAAAGACATGACTAGGTTATCAAAAATTGTAGTGCACGATAGCGATATGGTTAATTATGGTATTAATTCCAACCTCGTTTTTGTCGGATGGAATGCATTAAAAGATTCGATTGCGAAAATGTGGTCTTTGATGGAAATGAAAAAAATGGACGTTAGAAACCAGGTAATTAATGTTAACCCTTCCGGTAATGTTGCATGGTACTCAGAATTGTGTGATATGAATTTATTGTATAGTGGACATCCTATGCAAATACTAAATCAGCGATATACTGGTGTTTTGGAAAAGCGCAACGGTAATTGGGTAATTGTGCAATTTCATAATTCTATTACCTGTCAATAATAGTTATTCAAAAAACTTATGCGTTTTGTCTGCTTTAAAGTTAAAGCTGCTTGTGTCAAAATAGCAACCAACGTTGGGTATTGGCGTTTGTGGCGGCATTTGGAAAACCTCCAGCCTGGACAACCGAAGCCAAATTGTCCGCCGCGGCGGATGATGAAGATAATAACTAAAAGCCAAATAGATAACGTCCAGCCGGAACCAAAGCCAAATAGCGAACTGCTGCCGATTGTTCCAACGTCCAGCCCCACTATTGGCAATACTCTTGTTGTGCGTTCGTTTTTCTTCTCTCACTTGAACAAGGACTTTATTTTTTCTAAGTTACTCTGCACATGTCGGTGGGGATAATATTTCAGTTTGGGTAATTCCTTTTTTAAACGAACCATATCTCCCTTCGAAAGGTCGAAACCCCAATTCAGCGTCCTTAAATTCTTCAATTTTAGAATTGGGTCAATTCTTTTGTCTTTGCAAGTGGTCATTAATGAACTGAAATAAATGAGGTCGGTCAAGTCGCTAATGGGTTCAAAGCTGTCAACTTTTTGTTTGGTATACATGCCCCCCTCGATAGTAAGAAACCTCAAGTTCGTCAAGCTTGATAATAATGAAAAGTGCGAAATTTTCTTAAAGTTTTCTATTACGAGAACTTCTAAATTTGTCAAACCGATTAATGGCGCAATGCTTTCAATTTGAGCTAAACTGCCGATTCTTAGATATTTTAAATGTTTCAGATTATTTATGTTGTCAAGGGTCTTTACGTTGCTCCATTTGATGTTAAGTCCAACGAGATTTGTCAATTTACATGCGCTGTCAAATAATGGTTGTGTTGTGTGAGTAGCAAACCACAACATTTCAACTTCTCTGCAGCTCGGGAGAAACTCCACCCAATTTTTTACTAACTTTTTTTGTTCAACAGGGGTGATTTTTGATATCTGGGTACAAGCAATATTTACGTTTTTCTGTCCCTCGTATTGTGATGGATAAGTTATTGGTTCTGGCGGAAAATTATTCTTTTGGTCTCTATACCAAAATCCATTTTCTATCTGTTTCTCTGTCATTAATGTGTTGCTTTAAAATGACGCACAACGGACACGGCTTTGCGATGTGGCGGTATTTGAAATTCGTTAGCCCGAACCGAAGCTGAATTTATAAATGAAAGTATATTGTTTGTTCTATCGCCAGATATATAATGTCGTGCTGATACAAAAGCTGAATAGCCAAACAAAAGTTGATGTTGCGAACTGTCAGCCAGTTTTTTGCCAAACCTTTTGTTGTGTGTAGTGCTTCTTATTCATTTAGCATTTTTTGAATTTCAGCTTTTAGAATTGGAACATGCTTTATTACAATGCTCCAAATAATGTCGTCTGATACTGTGTCATAGCCATGAATTATTCTATTTCGCGTATCTACTATTTTTCTTGCGTTTGAAAAGTCAATCGTTGTGTTTTTATTTAAAATGCGGTTCATGGCTTCCCCGATAATTTCAATGTTACGCTCAACAGCCCGTTTTGTCCGTAAGTCATTCTGATAAACAGTAAAATCTTTTCTTCTGTCAGCAAAAAAGTTTTCAATCTCGTTTATTGCATTTAAAATATCGTAAAGCCAGGTTTTAATTTCAATGTCCATAAATAAGTTGTCGCTGTTTGTCAACAACTTGCCGAAAATATGGATTTTTTATAGCTTTATCTTCCAGCAAGTCAACCTGCTTTTGCAGTACATCTTCCAGAGAAAATTTGAAGTCGTAGTAATTGTCAGCATATTGAGCAATGTCAATGGGTTCAAAATCTACGATTAAATCAATATCACTTTCATTATTGAACTTGTCTGTTAATACAGAACCAAATGCAAATAATTGCTTAACCTTATATGTCAAGCACAGTTTATTTATGTCGTCAATATGTCTGTTAAGTATTGTCACAGTAACAAATTTATAATAAACAAGCGAACCGAAATTACCTTTTACTTTAAGACTGTCAAATCGCATTACACACAACGAACAAGGCTTTGTGTTCGGCACGACGGATGCAATCCGTCGGCATGGACAAAAGCCAAATAAAGAACCGAAGATACAAACAACCGTTGATGACCAACCGGGTTCCGTCGGGCTGATGACTGAAGCCCTAAAGAAGAGCTGAAGCAGCGGCTGACGAATGTCAGCCGTGCTGACACAAAACCCCATATTATGTGCAGACCTGATTGCGTCACCCGAAGCCTGACTGCCAGAAGCCACACCCGAAACAAAAGCTTTGCTGTTGCAGTGACTTGCCTGGCAGCGTCAACCTGAACCAACTAACCCACACGGAAAAGAGAGCAAAATAATACCGGCAAAGAGAAGTCACAGGTTGCACATAACGTTCAGGCTTTGCGTTCGGCACGACAGAAAAGATCCGTCAGCCCGTACAAACCAAAAGCCGAAAGTAGCACAAAAGATGAAGATAAAACCAATGGCTCAATTTATAACGTCAGGCTGGAACAAAAGAAGAAAGAAGGAGTGAAGTGGCTGCTGCGTTGTGTCAGCCGTGCTGACGCAAAACCCAATGTTGTGCGTTCGTGCTATTTGTCTTGCAGGAAGTCCGAAATCGTTATGATTTTAGTTTCTCCAAATTTAGTCAGGTCTAATAAATCTTTGTCGCCTGTCAACAAGAAATCTGCATTTCCGTCAACAGATAATGAAAGTAAAAAATTGTCTTTCGGGTCTCTGCAAATTTCGATTTGGGTTTGAACCTTTACAAAGTCAGCATATTCATCAATGGTTTCAAGTATCTCTTCTATGTTAGCCACAGAAAAAAAACGTCTGAATTTCGGTCGTCTCGCAACTTCTAAAAATTCGTCAAGCAATTCTTGGCTGAAAACCAAAATGCCGTTTCCTGAAAAAATAATTTTGTCGAGCTTTGTAAAGTCCTTGGTGATTAAAAAGCTAATCCAAAGGTTGGTGTCGATGATAATTCTGCTAACTTTATTTTGCATAACGTTTGCTTCTTACCAATTCTACTTCTTTGGTTATTTCATCCAATGTTGGTGCTGATTTTGCTTTTGAACGTAACTTTTTTAGAATGCTTGCAAAACCATTTTTTGAAGTGTTTTGAATAGCGATAAGGTTCAAGTCTGCTAAATCCTTCAAGAGTCTTGCAGCTTTTGGGTTCAATATGTCAATTCGCATTGTGTTCATGTGTCAAATTTAATAAAAAGAACCGAATATTCAGTGTGGCTGTCAAACCGCAAACTGTCAAGAAGCATGACGCACAACGGTAGGTATTTGCGATGGCAGGGCAATAGCGAACTGTCAGCCCGAACTGCTGTTGAATAAAGATAAAGAGTTCACCATTTATTCTGCTGCTGAATTTATAACGTCCAGTCCGAACTGAAGCTCAACAGCGAACTAAAGTTGATGTTCTGTTCCGTCAGCCAGTTTTTTGCCAAACCGCTTGTTGTGCGTTCGCCTTATTCTACAATATTCAGGCTGTCAATGCGGTCAAAGTGCTTTTTGTTCAAAGTCGCAAATGGTAGATTGTTAGCAATTGCTGTTGCTGCAATGAATAAGTCTGCGATTTCTATTTGCTTCCTCTTGCTTTTCAATGCTGTATTAATATCAACAGCTATTCTTGATGCTAATTTGTCGAACGATAAAACCTGAATTTTCGATAGTAAGCTGTCCCAGAAAGGCACTTGTCGCAGTGATGCACCACGGTAAATTTCGTATTCAGTTACAGAAGAGATGCAATAATCGTAGCCTTGTTCTACTAATGTAACAAGATATGAGTTTGACTTTTCGGTTTTACGGAAATAGTCAATCAGCACGGAAGTATCTACAAGAGCTATTTTGTCCGCCATTGATTAATTTCTTTACGTGCCTTTTCAATTTCAGTTATTTGTTTTTTGCTAAACGTCGGTCCGTTTAAAAGAAAAGTAAGCATATCTGATTTTGAGTCAACTTCAGCATCTTGTGCTTCAATGTCGCTTTTGAGTTTCGTCCATTGATTTTTAGGAAGCTGTTTTACCATATTTACTAACTGGTCATAGTCTATGTCTACCTGTACTTGCATAATGGCAAATTTATAAACTTTTGTCAAATAATAAAGTGTCACAAAGGTGACGCACAACGTTCGGGCTTTGCGTTCGGCACGACCGCAAAGTTTCGTCAGCCCATGCCAACCAAAAGCCGAAAGTAGCACAAAAGCTGAAGGTAACAACAAGACGCTCAGTTTATAACGTCAGGCTGGAACCAAAGATAAAAGAAGGAGCGAAGTGGCTGCTGCGTTGTGTCAGCCGTGCTGACGTAAAACCTCTTGTTGCCTGCTGCTTTATCTGGTCAGCATAAACAGATAAGCATTTCTTTTTTAGGCAAGACAAAACAGCTTTGTGCAGTGATAAACTTGCCTGGCACAAGTCAACCGGAACAGCTTAGAAACAGTGAGTGAAGAAGCCTGAACTTGGGCAGCCATTTCAAAGTGGCAGGCAACGTTCGGGCTTTGTGTTCGGCACGACGGATGCAATCCGTCGGCATGGACAAAAGCCGAATGAAAAACGAAAGATACAAACAAAAGTAACTGTTCAACTGAGTTCCGTCCGGATGAGAACAAAAGATGAAAAAAGGAGCAAAGTTGCTGCTAAGCTGGGTCAGCCGTGCTGACACAAAACCTATTGTTGCCTGCCGTTTTATTTCGAGCTGTTACCTGTGTCAATATCAAGAATAAAGTCTGTCCAACCGTCTGGCGGGTCTATTTGTTCGCTTCCATATATTTTTCCATTCTCAACTTTATTAATAATTATTACATCAAGTCCAATGTTGCCGTTATGCCATTTTATTTGTCCATACTTTGTCAAACAATAAATGCCTGAATTGTAAGCAATAAATAAATGCTCTTCTGAAATTGTAAATCCGTCAAAGTAACCATTAAAGTCTATAAAAAGCACAACGCTTTTTGTTGATAAGTCATACAAATATAAAAAGCCACTTAGTCCAACCGCAACGAATCTGTAGAATTTTAATGCTTCTTTTTTGTAAAAACAAGAATAAGAATATCGAAAGTCAAGTGTAGTTAATGGGTTCTTGGTTTTATAAATTGTTAACCTGTCCGACTGCTTTGATTTTGTCAAATCGCCAAAAGAAATTACTTGGTAATCTATGTTAGCATTTGCCATGTCGTTGAAAACTAATCTATAATCATTGTCATTCGTTGAATAGTCCGAACTGTCAATGACAGCTTCAACAGAAGTTGTCTTGTCGTTTGCTTTATGTCTGTTGAATAAATTAAATTTCATATCAAGTTGTAATGCTGGTCGTCAAAAATGGCAGGCAACGTTTAAGCATTTGTGAAGGCATGGCAATAGCGATTGGTCAGCCTGGTACAAATGCTTAATTGAAAAACTAATGTTGAAGATAATTACAAATGCTCAATAGCGAAATGTCGGCTTGAACAAAAGATGATAAGAATTACTGCTGTACAAGTGCGGTTTGTCAGCCATGCTTTTACAAATGCACCTGTTAGCGGTTCGTTGTTTTGTCTTTCTTTTCCGTTGTTGTCGTCAATTGTATTGTTCCGCTAATCATTTTTTGGTTTGTAACTCAAAACAATTTTTTCACCTGGATATAACTTTGCTTGTGTAGGAGTAAATTTCAGCACGCTGTCAAGTGAATTAAAAATAGTCATACCGTTACTAATAGCTGTTGGATTTACAATAAGATGATACTCGTCAATGAGTTCTTCTTTTATTAGCGATGAAACAAAACCTGCACCGCCAAAAACAAGAATGTCTTTACCGTTTTGTTTTTTTAAGTTGGCAATTTCTTCTGCAAGATTTCCTTTTGCTAATGTGGTGTTGTTCCAAGTTGATTTGTCGAGTGTTTTGGTGAAAACAATTTTTGGAATATCAGCTATTTTTTTTGCAAATGGATGAGTTGGATTTTCAATAGCTGTATCCTCCCAATATTTTATAATGCCTTCTGCCGTTTTTCTGCCAAGTAAAAGAGTGTCAGAGGTATCAAGCAGAGAACCCATAAACGCTGTAAGTTCGTCATCTGGATTCCAAGTCATCCAATCATTTTTTCCATTTGGTTGTGCAACATATCCGTTAATGGTCATTTGCATTTGTAATTTTACTTTTTTCATTGTCATTTTAATTTTAAACGAAAATAGATTGCTAAATAAAATTTTATGGGGTGTGATTTTGCCTTTCTAAGGGTGTTTTGCGATATTAGTTTCTTCTTCTTTTCGGGTTTATTAATTGTAAGGTGTCGCTGTACAATGACCGCTAACGAACAGGGCTTTGTGCAGGCAGGGCATTGTTGATTGTCCAGCCCGGAACTGAAGCCCAATAAAGAAATAAAAGTACAAGTTAATAACTAAAAGCCCAACAGAATTTCGTCCAGCCTGAACCAAAGTACAGCGATGCAAACAGCCGAAGTTTGAACGTCAAGCCCTGCTTGCACAAAACCCCATGTTATGCGGTCGTTTTTGTTTTTATTTTATTATAAAGCTCTTCTAACTGCTTCTTACTTTCAATTAATTTAGCTCCTGTTGTACTTGCTTTTTTTGCGTTCCATAACTTGGGAATTGAAAACTTTCCTTTTGATAGAGAATACATCCAAATTAAATCTATAAAATTTATGAATATGTTTGTCCTATAAAACAGAGATGGACTTGTAATCTCAAAACCCATTTTATGTACTGTCCTGTTGTTGAAGAAATATGATGTCCCTACAATATTTACTGTTTCAGGAATGTTTTTATTCTCTATTAATTGAATTATGTTTATTAATCCTTCTAACTGATAAATCAACAGCCTATTTCTTATTTCAAATCCCGCCTTGCACTTTCTCATTACAAATAGGTAGTCAAAACTACCACCGCTGTGCAAATCTATTTGAAGGTTGTTTGCCATATAACCAAGTAACATTGGGGAATAATACTTATATACACCGATAAGCCTAAAAAAGGGTGTAAAGACAAATTGTCCAATAGGAACATAAATTATGAACAATAAATAAAATATTGGCTGATAAGCTCCTCTCTCAATAATTGAAAGCGCTGGCAAAAAACCGAATATCAGCAATAAAATAGCTTCAATCCATTGCAATATTTTTGGTTGTTTATAGAAGTCATTCATATTCGTGATGTCGTTTTAAAATGCCGCATTACGATTAAGACTTGGCGATGGGCTGGTATTCATTGCTTGTCAAGCCCGGAACCGAAGCCGAATATTATTACTGAAGATGAAGATAACAACTAAAAGCTAAATAGATGAAGTCAAGCTGGAACTATTGCTGATATTGATTTACAGCCGATTATTCTTCCGTCAGCCAGCCTATTGCCAAACCTATTGTTACCAGCAGTACTTCCTTAAAAGCGACCTGAAATTATTGCTTGAAGTCCACTTGCCGCATTCTCAAAATTAATTTCCAGTTTGTCTTTACTGTCTCGTAAATATGTGTCAACAAATTTTTGTGTCGCCTCTTTTGTTGTTTCAAAAATGTCTAACTCTTTAAACATTAAAACCGCATTGAATTTATAAACTACGTCAGGCAAATTATCGTCAGCGTCAATAGTTCCGTGTCCAGTTAATTTTATTGATTGGTTCTCTGTGTTCCACTTGCTAAAAGCCATGTCAACGGATTTTAAAAATCTGTCCTCTCCATTTACTCGAACAGTATGTTCATATAAGTCGCCCGTTTCAGAATTTTCTTTAAACGTTGTGTCACTAAGTTGTTGCGGTGAAAAAATATTGTCAAACACAAGCGAATTAAACATGATGTAATTGTCCTCGCCAGTTGGAAACATTTCAATGTGCCAAGTCATGTAACCATGAGGTTCATAAATACCATAAATGTTTGTCTCCTCGAAGTCAAACGAATCATTGTCATACTGCAAATTTCCAAGAGGTGTCATAATCGTATTGCTGGTAACGATCAGGCTTTGTGTTCGGCACGACGGATGCAATCCGTCGGCATGGACAAAAGCCGAATAAAGAACCGAAGATACAAACAACCGCTGATAACCAACCGGGTTCCGTCGGGCTGATGACTGAAGCCCTAAAGAAGAGCTGAAGCAGCGGCTGACGAATGTCAGCCGTGCTGACACAAAACCCCATGTTATGTGCAGACCTGATTGCGTCACCCGAAGCCTGACTGCCAGAAGCCACACCCGAAACAAAAGCTTTGCTTGTTGCAGTCACTTGCCTGGCAGCGTCAACCTGAACGAACGAACCAACACGGAAAAGAGAGCAAAATAATACCGGCAAAGAGAAGTCACAGGTTGCACATAACGATCAGGCTTGGCGAAGAACTGATATTTGAAAATCGTCTGCCGACAACTGCTGCTAAATTTATAATTAAAAGTTTATGGTTTATTTTATCGCCAAATTTATATCGTCGCGCTGATTACTGAAGCTAAATAGCGAAATCAAAGTTGATGTTGCGCTTCGTCAGCCAGTTTTTTGCCAAACCTTTTGTTGGCGGTAGTTTTAGTCCACAAACGTTTCTTGAATTATATCTTTTACTTTTTCAATTTCTTTGTCGGTCAAAGGCTCAAAACGCTTTACTATTCGCATTCTGTCAATTGTTCGTATCTGGTCAATTGCAATCCAACCTTTAGTTGCTTTATGTTTTACCTCTACTCTTGTCGGATAAGGTTTTGAACTACTTGTCATAGGTGCAATCACGATTGTCTGCAAATATTTGTTCATTTCATTAGGCGACAACACAACACAAGGTCTGGTCTTTTTCATTTCACTTCCAATCGTTGGGTCAAGATTAACCAATACAATGTCATACTGGTTTACTTGTTCCATTCTTCAAAATTTTCATCGTCAAAAACATCGTCCATCAAAAGTTGGTCGTCACCATTTTCGTGCATTTTTTTAAATGCTTTATCCCAACCTTTCCTTGGTTCAGCTTTGGGTTTCAGAATGATATAGCCTTTTTCAAGGATTAGTTCAACTTTGTCACTGATGCTATATTTCTCAAGAATTGTCTTAGAAAGTCTAATTCCTTTTGAGTTCCCAATATTTATAACTGAAAGTTCCATGGCTATTTATTTCGTTATTACAAAGTAATTACGAAAGATGTGAACTTCCAAATTGTTTTCCGAAAATTTTTAAGAGAAGTGTAAGGTACGCCGCAAAATTACCGCCAACGAAGGCGTATTGCTGATGGGCTGGTATTCAGTGCTGTGTCAGCCCGGAACAAAAGCCCGTTTTTGTTTTGATGCCAAAGATAACTACTAATGTTCAATAGCGCTGTGTCAGCCGGAACTGAAGTTGAATAGCGATTTGGTGCTGAAGTTGCCAACGTCAAGCCAGCCTATTAGCAATACATTTGTTGGGCGTTCGTGCTTCTCTTTTAAAAAGTCAGATAAATTTCCCAAAACTCTTTTGGTGTCACAATTCTTGTCTCTTTAAATTTTTTGAAAGTAAAATCATTTGTGTTGCCAGTGATTAAAAAGGCTGCATTGCATGTTTCGCTTAATTCTAAAAACTTATTATCGTCCAAGTCTTTAATCAAGTCAATCTTTATGTCAGGAAAATACTTTGTTGCTTTTCTTTTAATATTTGTCAACAACAATTGTGCTTTTGAATTGAAGCCTGAAAATTTTTCAAACTTCTTACGATTTAAAACATCATAATATTCTTCAAGAACTTCTTCAGAAATACAAAGTTGAATGTCGTTGTTAGAAAACAATTCTCTTGTTATTAAATAAGGAAAGCCAGGTTGTATAAGAGAAGATACAAAGACGTTTGTATCAATGACGAGTCTTTGCATTTCTTACAGCTTTTACTTCTGCAGTGATTTCATCCATTGTCATTTTGGAAAGTCCGTATTGTTCAGCAAGCTCAACACATTCATCAAGTGTTTGCTTTGCAAGTTCATTGCTTACAATGTCTAAAAACTCTGTAAAAGATAGCTTATCTTCTTTAATGCCAAATTTATTGTATTCAAGGTCTGATATAGATATATTAAGTGTCCGCATTTTAAAGTATTAATAAATCAAATTTATGCTTTTTAAATTATTTTGAGCGTCGCCGCAGCATGACGCCCAACGTTAGGGCTTGGCGATGGGCTGGAAATAGAATTCCGTCTGCCCACAACTCTTGCCCAATAAAGTTGCTAAAGATGAAGATAAAACAAAAAGCTGAGTAAAGAACGTCACGCTGGAACTACCGCCGATAGAGAACTGTAGCCCATTGTTACCACGTCAGCCAGCCTATTGCCAAACCCCGTGTTACAGGCAGGCGGACATTCTTAAACTGCTTTGAACCTGTAAAAAAGTAACTCTTTCATTTTAAAAACTTCTTCCGGCAAGAAAAAGATAACTGCGTTTGTACAATGCCGTTACCTACATCGTCCGGGTAAAAACACGGAACTAAAAAACCGTAACCTTGTCCACCCGCAAACTGATGCAGCAAAATATAAAACCTGCGAGCTATGGTATGAAATAAAATTGCTGTAAAGAAAAAAGTACAAACCCACTTTGTCAAACTTAAAAACGTTTCCTGTGCCGGCGTAAAACCTGCAACCTTTGTTACGCAATAAAAAAAGCAAAAAAAAATTACGAGCCGAAGCCTTGCGACAAGAATGAACTTTTTAATTTTTGTCAGAGCCCACAGCCGAAAGGAAAACTTACAAACTAAAAATCTAAAAGAACTCACCGTGTGCGGCAACGAAAAAAACTTGCATTTTAAAACTCTCAACCGGTCAGCCGAAAAGCGATTCCGAAAAAAGTAGAAACCCGGAACTCACAGGTCTTGTCAGTCAAAATTGTGTGATGAAAAGAAAGCTTGCCTGTAACGTTGAACGGCTTTGCGTTGTGGCGGCATTCGGTGTTCCGTCAGCCGACAACTGAAGCCGCATGAAATACCAAAGTACAAAACATTTTCAAATGCCCATCTGTGTTCGGTCAAGCTGAATATGCAGCACAATAGCGAACCTTAAAGCTGATGCTGCATTCAGTCAGCCGCCATAACGCCAAACCGATGTTGTGTGCTGTTAATCTCCTCGTCGCAACTTCGCATTTAATTCGTAAATACTCTTTGCAATAGTTGCGCAGGTGTCTTCGTCTAATAGCTCCAGTGTATTTTGAACTCGTCCATTTGTAACTTCACCGCTTGCATTATAAGAAGGTGGCTCGTTTATTAATGTAGTATGAATAAAATTCCATTCAATTTTTAGTTCATCAGGAAAATCTTTTTCTTCAAGGTTGCTAAAAGACAAGTAAGCATACCATAGCCTTTCTTTTAAGTTTCCTGTACCTGTAGCTAATGAATAAACTGCGCCTCCCATTTTTTCCCTAGCATAACCATGTTTCATAAAAAAACTTTTTTTGAAAAATTACCCTTTGTTTGTCTTTTGATATACTGCTTTCAAAGCTCCCAATATGTCTGTCGGCAATACAAAGTCAGCAATGGACTTTCCTTCTATTCTAATTTTTACAGGCGATGATAATAACATTAATTCTATTAGTTTGTTTTCTAAATCTGCGACTCCTATTTCTTTAGTTCCTACTCCGAAATATCCATTTACAATATCACGGGATGTAGTAAGTTCTTTTTCAATAACCTCACCATCTTGTAATAATATTTTTATTTTAGTAATAAAGCTCCAATCAACCGAAGTTGAAACTATACTCATAAAAACATTTTTAGTTTCCTTAATAGATACGAAAAATATTGCGTAGTCTACACCATTTTTGCTGACATAAGGATAGTAATTAATTGCTTTGATTGTAGTGGTTTTATTAAACTCATCATATTTTTCAATCGTTTTTATATTATTAGTGGGGTATATTCTCAGTATAGGAAACACTGTAGATACCTCAAATTTTACAGTTAACCCGTCTTTTTCAAATAAGTAATCAGTCCCATATTTGTTATCCTCTGTTTTATATTCCTGACCCAATAAACCTCTTAATGATTCAATAATTACTTCC
This sequence comes from Ilyomonas sp., assembly GCA_965219515.1. Classification (GTDB taxonomy): domain Bacteria; phylum Bacteroidota; class Bacteroidia; order Chitinophagales; family Chitinophagaceae; genus Ilyomonas. Next base: position 1,229,961 of record OZ244776.1, on the reverse strand, counting down.
TTATTTTTCTTCAATTTTTTATCTGTTATTTCAGTGAGTGTAATTGCACGCAACTCGTTTAATTCGTCATAATGAAGATTATACACATTAAAATAGCCGTCCTTAACTTTTACTTCATTAGCAACTCCTTTTGTGTTGAATTCAATATTATTAGGAAGCTTAAATGCTTCTAAAACACTTTTTAAGATTTGTCCATTGGTAATGGTTGAAAATAGAAAATTTATTAGTATCAACAGCGTCGTTTTCATATTTGCATTTATTATTTCAAAATTTGAGAGTAAATGCTATAATAGCACACAACGAAGGCGTATTGCTGATGGGCTGGTATTCTGCGCTGTGTCAGCCCGGAACAAAAGCCGATTTTTGTTTTGCGGCCCAAGATAACTACTAATGCTCAATAGCGCTGTGTCAGCCGGAACTGAAGTTGAGTAGCGTGATGCTGCTGAAGTTGACAACGTCAAGCCAGCCTATTAGCAATACATTTGTTGTGCGTTCGCCTTATTGTCAAGCGAGTTGTAAATATTTTTTTTCAAGTGTCACATTAAAGTGAATGTCTGCTTTCAATGCTTTGAAAACTTTTAATACTGTGTCAATTGTTGCACTGTTTGCGCTGCTTTCTAATTTTGAGATTTGTGCTTTTTGTACGCCAATAAGTTCACCTAATTGTTCTTGCGTTAATTTACGTTGCTGCCTCGCAGTTTTAATCATTCGCCCTAAAACGTCCATGCGAAGTTCGTATTCATATTGGTCTCGGTCTTTTGTACCTTTCTTACCGATGTATTTATCTTTCATTTCGGCAAGTGAGTATGATTTCATTGCTGTCTTTGCCATAATGTTATTTTTTAAGTTTGCGTTCAAAATATTTTTTCCGAATGTTAATTGCTCTTTCAATTTCGTTTGCTGGAACCTTGTCAACCTTTTTAATGAAACCGTGTGTTGCAAAAACCAATGTTTCGGTTTCTTTGTCTTTGTCCCAAAATGCAAGTAGTCTAATTTGCACACCGCCGAACTTTGTTCTAAACTCCCAAATATCTTTTTGAAGTTTCTTGAAAAGTTTCGGGTCATTACTTTGCTCGGCAAGATCAATGTTATAAAACACCTTCCTTGCAGCTTTAGAGTCAAGTCCTGCAATGAATTTGTCTGCTTCTTCTAAAAAACGTGTTTGAAAGTATTGCAATCAAAAATGTTTTTGCAAAGATAATGCAAGTTTCCAAAATTAGAAACTTTATTTTAAGCTATTAATTTTAAAAGCTGGTCGTGAAAGGTGACGCACAACGTTCGGGCTTTGCGTTCGGCACGACGGATGCAATCCGTCGGCATGGACAAAAGCCGAATAAAGAGCCGAAGATACAAACAACCGCTGATGACCAACCGGGTTCCGTCGGGCTGATGACTGAAGCCCCAAAAAAGAGCTGAAGCAGCGGCTGACGAATGTCAGCCGTGCTGACACAAAACCTCTTGTTATGTGCAGACCTGATTGCGTCACCCGAAGCCTGACTGCCAGAAGCCACACCCGAAACAAAAGCTTTGCTTGTTGCAGTGACTTGCCTGGCAGCGTCAACCTGAACCAACTAACCCAAACGGAAAAGAGAGCAAAATAATACTGACAAAGAGAAGTCACAGGTTGCACATAACGGTTAGGCTTGGCGAAGAACTGGTATTTGAAATTCGTCACGCCCGAACCTAAGCTAAATTTATAAATAAAAGTTTATTGTTTGTTTTGTTGTCAAATTTATATAGTCAAGCCGATAACTGCTGCTGAATAGTGAACCAAAGTTGATGCTGCATATTGTCAGCCAGTTTTTTGCCAAACCACTTGTTGTGCGTTCGTGCTTCAAATTTACAGTCACTTTAATTTCTGAATTATAGGCTTCCAATTGTTTAAATGTTTTTTTAAGTCTCGGAAATTGTCAGCGAATTTGTTTTCGCAAATAAGTTTCATGTCATTATCGTTTAAACCACGAGTTTCAAAAACAGTATCGTGATTTGTTACAGTAATGTAACAATGAATAAGATTTGCAGTTCTATTCATATTGTCAAAAATGTCTAACAATTCTAATGGCTTAAGAATTACAAAATCGTGAGTTTTTCTTTCTAAACTATAAAGTATAAAAATCCAAAAATCAGCTTGTGAGTTTTTTATTTTGTCTCTGTTTAAAGTCCACCAACCTGTACTTTTAATGTCAGGTCTGAAAATCTCTTTTGTATGTGTTGTGCTAAAGTCTTTTGAAAACTTAACTTGTAACGAAGTCGTTTGTGTGTTGTTTTTATTTGTCAATAACAAGTCAATTCCGGTGTCTTTGCTTGGCAGCCAAATATTGTAATTACGAAATTCTTTTTCAATTGTCGCTGCTACTAAATATTCACCAGCATGTATTGTAAAAATTGGTTTCATTAATTGTAATTGTCAATTTCATTTGAGTTTTTGCAGTTAGGTCGCATGACGCACAACGTTCGGGCTTTGTGTTCGGCACGACGGATGCAATCCGTCGGCATGGACAAAAGCCGAATAAAGAGCCGAAGATACAAACCACTAGTGATGACCAACAGAGAAATGTCGGGCTGACAACCGAAGCCCAAAAAAGGAGTGAAGTGGCTGCTGCGTTGTGTCAGCCGTGCTGACGCAAAACCCCATGTTATGTGCAGACCTGATTGCGTCACCCGAAGCCTGACTGCCAGAAACCACACCCGAAACAAAAGCTTTGCTTGTTGCAGTGACTTGCCTGGCAGAGTCAACCTGAAAGCACTAACCGATATGGAAAAGAGAGCAAAATAATACCGGCAAAGAGAAGTCACAGGTTGCACATAACGGTCAGGCTTTCTGCCTGTAGCGTCAATAGCGGTACGTCAGCCCAAATATAATTATATAGTTCATTAGAATTACTGATGTTCAGCCGAGTTCCGTCAGCCGCTATGGCAGCAAACCTTATGTTGCACGCCGTTACTTGTCTACATGTAACCAGCCTTTCTCCAGTCTCTCCAATCGTTATTAGGTCTTAATGTAGGTTTCCATTTAGTTGTGTCTTTTGAAACAAGAATATCTGCAATCATTCTGAAGGTCTCATAATCACTTGGTCTGGTTCCTTGTCCTTCATAATAAGCTTCATGATGCCACTGGTCAATTTGCATGAGTTTCGGCAGGTCAGCAGGCAGACACTTTCTTAATTCGTTATCTGTCGCTCTGAATAGCTTGGGATGCTGTTCGTCTAAGTAACGGATTAATGAAGGAATGTCAATGAGATTTTCAGGATTGTCATAGACTGAGTCTGTAATATTTTTTTGTATGTAAACTGCTTTGTCCTGCTCAATGTCCAACATAGTGTCCCTTACTTTTACTTGTTTGATGTTTTTAGCGACTAATTCGTCCGTGTCGTTTTCAATTCTGTCCATTTCCTCATTGCCAATCAGAACAATAGTCTTCATGTTAGAAGTATAGCCTTCTGAACTTCCTTCTGATTGAAGATTGATTAAACAGTTACCAAAATAAGCCAACTCTATTTCGCCTCTGTAACCACTGTTTGAATAGCCTGACTTTTCAAAAACAATTGCCCACCTTTTTTCGTCTGCAAATAGTGTCAGTCTTGAGCCTGCTGTATGAAAATATGGATGTTTAAGGTCAATAAAGAAATGACAAGTTTCTTGATCATACCGTTCTAAGTCGTTAAGTATGTCATTTTGAGTAAAAGAATGATTCATTCGTGTTTGGTTTGTCGTGCAGGCACTAAATACAAGTAAAAATAGAACTGTGAATTTAGATGCTGTCATGTTATGGCGTGCAACGTTCGGGCTTTGCGTTCGGCACGACAGAAAAGATCCGTCAGCCCGTGCTAAACGAAAGCCGAAAGTAGTACAAAAGATGAAGCTAAAACCAATGGCTCAATTTATAACGTCAGGCTGGAACAAAAGCTTAAAAAAAGGAGTGAAGTGGCTGCTGCGTTGTGTCAGCCGTGCTGACGCAAAACCCCTTGTTGCCTGTATGTTCCTTTCGTCAAGGTAACTGAAATAAAATTTTGAGTTTATCATTTAGTTCTGCTAATTCCGTTGGTTCAAGTCTGCCTAACAGTCCTTTCGCTAATGCTTTGTCCAACGATGCAATTTTACTTGTCCGTATCAATGATTGTTTTTTAAGTCCATTTGTTATAGTTGGTGAAAGAAGAACGTCTGTAGGTTCTTGCCAGCCAATTTGTGTCGTAATAAAGCAAGCCGTAATATCAAGATTGGTGTCCGCAAGAACAACTGCCGGACGAAGTTTACTGCTGCTTAGGTCTGTAAAGGGAAAAGTAATGAGTACAATGTCGCCTTTAGCCATTGTATACTTCTTTTAAGTCGTCAACAAAATAAAGGTCTTCTTCATTGTTTAAAAAACCAAAAGCCTTGCTGTAAGTCGTCAGTTGTTGAATGCCTTGTGTCAATAAGTGTTCTTCATAACGTTTGCTAACAAAATCTGCAAAGTCAGAAATTTCTTCTGCTTTTTCTTCTGGCAAATGATTGATAGCTTTTATTGTCCGCTCAATGATTGCTTGTCGTGTCATTTGTAAAATTTTCAGTCGAGTAAAGATAACAATTTTGAAGAAGTAGAATGTGTCACCCGGCATTACAGGCAACGGCTCGGGCTTTGCGTCCGGCACGGCTTAAGCGTTCCGTCAGCCCGTACCAGCCAAAAGCCGAAAGTAGCACAAAAGCTGAAAGTAAAACCGATCGCTCAATTTATAACGTCAGGCTGGAACCAAAGAAGAAAGAAGGAGTGAAGCGGCGGCTGCGTTGTGTCAGCCGTGCTGACGCAAAACCTCTTGTTGCCTGCTGCTTTATCCGGTCAGCCTGAACAGATAAGCGTTTCTTTCTTAAGTAAGACAGAACAGCTTTGTAAAATGATAAACTTACTTAGCACAAGTCAACCGGAACAGCTTAAAAACAGTGAACTAAGAAGCCTGAACTTGGGCAGCTATTTCAAAGTGGCAGGCAACGTTGAAGCATTTGCGATGGCATGGCAATAACGAAACGTCAGCCGGAACAAATGCCAATTTGAAAAACTAAAGTTGAAGATAACAACTAATAGCTAAACTTATAACGTCAAGCTGAAACTACTGCTGATATTGATTTGTAGCCGAAGTTTATTCCGTCAGCCATGCTATTGCAAATGCACTTGTTAGCGGCTGTGCTTCTTTAAGTCAGGAACTCCGAACTTTTCAAAAGCTTCTTTCGCTTTATTTACTTTTTCGGGAAAGAGTACAACGTTGTCGTATTTATTTAATGATTTGTCAATACGAACAACAGGAACTTTCTTTTCATTCAATTCAAGTATATTCTTCATGTTTCAAATTTAAGATTCTTTTCTTTGTACAGCAAATGCCTGATAATTTTTACCTTTTATAAAACGTTTCCATTCGTTTTCTGTTAGTCCGAAAATTTCAAAATCATCTTCAACAATGTCGAAATATTTGTTGATTCCCATTTTATAAAGTCTGGTTCTTGCTGCTGAACTTCCAGTTGCATAAATCCATGCTTTCGGAAATTTGTCACAAAAAGCATATACAGCCGAAACCACTGTTGCAAGAACTTTTTCACTGTCACCATTATCAGTAATAATCATATCATCAATTTCGCCAGTTTCCAGATTTTTGTCACCAAATGCAAGGTTGAAGAATAAATTAGCTTGATTAATAAGTGTAAATTGAATTACCTTTTCAATTTTCCCTTTCGGTCCTTCGCTTAAAAATTCATAAGTTGAAAATGTATCGCCAGACTTAAATTCGTATCGGTCAAGTTTCATGCTGTTTCTATGTCGGCATGAAGATAATAATTTAAGATTTACTCTGGGAAAATTTAGCTGTCAAAACGCATTGCCGCTAACGTCCGGGCTTTGCGTTCGGCACGGCTTAAGCGTTTCGTCAGCCCGTGCTAAATGAAAGCCGAAAGTAGTACAAAAGATGAAAGTAAAACCAATGGCTCAATTTATAACGTCGAGCCGGAACGAAAGATGAAAGAAGAGCTGAAGCAGCGGCTGACGAATGTCAGCCGTGCTGACGCAAAACCTCTTGTTATGTGCAGACCTGATTGCGTCACCCGAAGCCTGACTGCCAGAAACCACACCCGAAACAAAAGCTTTGCTTGTTGCAGTCACTTGCCTGGCAGCGTCAACCTGAACCAACTAACCCACACGGAAAAGAGAGCAAAATAATACCGGCAAAGAGAAGTCACAGGTTGCACATAACGTTCGGGCTTTGCGTCCGGCACGACAGAAAAGTTCCGTCAGCCCGTGCCAACCAAAAGCCGAAAGTAGCACAAAAGATGAAGATAAAACCAATGGCTCAATTTATAACGTCAGGCTGGAACCAAAGAAGAAAGAAGGAGTGAAGCGGCTGCTGCGATGCGTCAGCCGTGCTGACGCAAAACCTCTTGTTGCCTGCCGCTTTATCTGGTCAGCCTGAACAGGTAAGCATTTCTTTTTTAGGCAAGACAAAACAGCTTTGTAAAATGGTGCGCTTGCTTAGCACAAGTCAACCGGAACAGCTTAAAAACAGTGAGTGAGGAAGTTGAAACTTTACAAGCATTTTCAAAGTGGCAGGCAACGTTCGGGCTTGCTGCCGGAGCGGCACTCCGTGCAGGTCAGCCCCAAATATAGAACAAAAGAACAACAGCATTCCTGCTGTTCAGCCGAGATTCGTCAGCCGCTATGGCAGCAAACCTTTTGTTGTAGGCTGTTATTCATCTCTTTTAAGTTGAATTATTCTTTCAAATCTGTTTCGGAGTCCATTTGTCAAGAAGAGCATGAGTCCAACTAAAACCAAATCAAAGAAAGGAATAAACAATAAAATATAAGTTTTAGGTCCTCTGAGCATTGTCTGAATACCGAATAGCTCACACAAGAAAAGAACAACTAAAATGTAAAAGACCAGAACTAAACCCGAATTAGGTCGTAAAGTCGTGTCAATAACTGTTTTGTCGCCTTCTTGTCTGATTGTGCCTGTCAAATAAGCAAAGCTGTTTTCAATCCACCTGATGTAACCAAACGTCCATTGATGTGTCAATTTAAAACTGTTATCATCTTTGAGTCTACCTGTGATGTTCTCGGAAAAGTCATACCAGCGTTTACCAGTTATTCGTGTCAGGTTGCCGCGAACACCGTCAACAGAGCCGTTAACAACATACTTATAACTACGATTAAATAAAAAGTCCATTTGGTTTGTCAATTAAAGCAGTTTTGAAGGCTTTGTCTTAATAGCCTACAACGTCCGGGCTTTGCGTTCGGCATGGCAATAGCGAATTGTCAGACGGAACAAATGCTTAATTGAAAAACTGAAGTTGAAGATAACAACTAATGATCAACAGCGTAATGTCTGCTGGAATAAAAGCTGATAAACGATTTACTGCCGAAGTTTATTCCGTCAGCCATGCTATTGCAAATGCACTTGTTGTGGGCAGTACTGGCTTAATCAGGCTGCTCAAATTTGGGAAGTCCTACAGTTTTGAGTATGTGGTTTGCTCTATCCACCTTGTCTTTGAATAGTGGCTGGTCATCATATTTTCCTGTCAACTTAGGGTCAACTGTAAAACCTTTAGGCAATTTCGGCTTTTTAGCCTCTGATTTCTTTGTCTTCATAAGTTCAAATTTACAATTTTCTACGAACAATGAATGCACCATAAGTTACGTTTTTGCGAAAAGGTTCCCAATCAGTTTCTGTCAACCCTAAAATAATAAAGTCCGCCTCAATTGCGGTCAGGTTATTGGAAATACCTATTCTGTATAAGCGAGTTCTGGCTTCGGTACTGCCTGTTGCGATAATGGTCGCTCCGGGATGACTGTCAGTAAAGGCGTATAAAGTTGCTGCTACTGTTGCAAGCACTTTTTTACTGTCGTTGTTGTTGGTAACTGATAAGTCACTTATAAAGCCCGTGTGTGGGTCTTTGTCGCCAAAACCAAGATTATAAAAGTTTTTGATGTTGATTTCAGTATAGCGAACTACTTTTCTGACAGTTCCTCTCGGTCCGATACTGTCAAATTCAAATGCTTCAACATCTGGTGAAGTTCTTACATCATAACGGTCGTCAATCATATGACTGCAATTTACAGTCTTTATGTAAGTCTAAAGAAGTTTGTGCGTATTGCCCACAACGAACCAGTATTGCTGAAGTTGGGGAATTAGTATTCCTTCAGTTCAATACAGATTCAAAAGCTAAATTAATAACCAATTGTTCAACCACAGCAGCATCAGCCCCAATTTCAGCAATACAATGTTGCCTGCTGTATTATTTTGTCACCATGAAGATGTCTGAAAAAATTGAAGTCCTGAAAATGGCTTTTGAAATAACAAAGTCCGTTGGCAATTGTCGTGTTGAATCTGTAGAAAAAACTTACAAAAAATTACTAGCTCTGCTTGTCTGATTTTTCTAACAAGTCTTCATGAAACTCCTTTTCAATGAACTCGCCATTCTCTTCCCAAATAAGAATCAATTTGCCGTCATATGGCTCTTGTTGTTCGTCAGATTTCTTATCAGATAGCACCGGCTCCTTTACGGTCATGTCCTTACTACCTGATTTCAAATGCACAACTGTACCTGGAAAAAACCTTGGCATTCTCATATTTATCTTCTATTTTTTATTTGTGACATTCTCAATAAAGCAACTACCAATAACAATGCACCAACACCAGCTATTGATACTTCACCCATCACCAAACCTCCAATAATCATAAAAGGACTGACCAATAGTAAAATGATAATTCCTGAGCTCTCTGGCATTTGTCTCATGGTTAACGGTTATTTATTATGTCTATCAAAACTAAGTTCTTTTAAAATATAAGAAACCAACGTTGCACAAGGAACGTTGGTCATGCTGAAGTTAACTGCAATTGTTGCAGAATGAACAGTCCACCGGAACAGGAATTGGAAAAGCTTTCTTCGGCTTCTTTACACATACACGCTCTTTGGTAAGATGGTGTATATAACATTTCCTGAACAGTAGCTTGTAGCACTGTCCATTTTTGATAAAGTATGTTTCCATACTCTGATCGTCCGAGGGTTTTAAGTGTCTCGGTCCTACTTTAGCATCTTAAGTGTGGTCAAAGAGCTTTGTTACTGTCAGAATGTGTCACACTAAGTCCTCTATAATTAGGCAGCCTCTCACATGGGGTTGTCCTAATATAGCAGGCAACGTTCGGGCTTTGTGTTCGGCACGACGGATGCAATCCGTCGGCATGGACAAAAGCCAAATAAAAAACCGAAGATACAAACAACCGCTGATGACCAACCGGGTTCCGTCGGGCTGATGACTGAAGCCCCAAAAAAGAGCTGAAGCAGCGGCTGACGAATGTCAGCCGTGCTGACACAAAACCCCATGTTATGTGCAGACCTGATTGCGTCACCCGAAGCCTGACTGCCAGAAGCCACACCCGAAACAAAAGCTTTGCTTGTTGCAGTCACTTGCCTGGCAGCGTCAACCTGAACCAACTAACCCACACGGAAAAGAGAGCAAAATAATACCGGCAAAGAGAAGTCACAGGTTGCACATAACGAGTGCCGGCTTTGCGTTTGTGGCGAGCATCCGTGTTTCGTCAGCCGAAAATAGCACAAAAGAATGATTGAAAAACTATTGTTCAGCACATGTTCGTCAAGCCGCCATAACGCAAAACCGAATGTTAGCGGTTGTTTTTTTATGTAAGTTCCTTTTCTGCAACCAAGCACAATTCTTTCAAATTATTGAGATACAGCCAAAACGGTCCGGCGGTATCCGAAAGTTTATCACTATAATGGTGAGTCCTATACATGTCCAAAGTTCTTTGAAAATCGCTATACTGAATTTCGTCCAAAAGTCTCAAAATATTTGGTGTCAAAAATCCTACATGAGCATAAAGTTGCATAGAAAGAAACTTGTCTGATTGGAAGAAGTAGTCAAAATATTCAAACCAATTAGTAGGGTAAAAACTTGGATTACCACTTATTTCAGGTGCACTAGAACTTAGTATAATTCCTTCACAATCTTGTTTAAACATTTCTAATTCTGGAATCTCTTCCGGCGGCGTTAGTCCCTTTATTTTATAGATGTCATTTTTTATAAGTAATAGTCCAACCCCTAATGTCTGAATTCGTCTTTTTAATGTCGGATTTATAATTTTTGCAATACGCCTTTGCTCTAAATAAACAACAAAGTAGTAGAAAATTCCAGAGGCTATTACTGAACTTAGAAGATTGAAAGTAATTTCTGCGGTTTCAGATGCTTTTGGAAAAAGTTCCTCTTTTCCTAGAAAAATAAATTTGTAAAGTATAATCCATGTCAAACTTGTCAGACAAAGAATTACTATCCTTTTATTCAGTGTCACTTTAGGTATAATCATTTGGAACTAGTGCTCAATCAGCATAGTTTTTGTGATTAGCTTTTAGGTATTGCGAAGCCATTTTATCTCTGGCATGGTCAACAGTAAAGCTCCAGTGTATTTTCAGGTGATGAAGATTTCTGTGGTCAGTCCAGGATTGTACGCATTGGTTCATTTGTGTTATGGTGGCAATGCGGTTGTCCAAACATTGCCTGGCAAGGGCAGAGAACTCTATCTCTGCCATATTCAGCCAGGAACCGTGCTTTGGCGTATATACAAAGTCAATTATGGTAGCCAGTTCTCCGGCTCTTTGCAACGGCAGATGCTCATAAAATGAACCTTTGGTGTGCGTATTTAAGTTATCCTGCACCAGCTTTATGGTGTGTGCATTGCTGTAATGCTCCGTGATGATGTTGTCTATAAATTCAGCATAGTCCTTTTTAGTTCGTTGCTGTTTTACTTCCGTGTAGCGGATGCCCTTGTCTATATCATAAGCCAGCAGCACTACGCAGGTGCCCTCTCTTTTATACTCATTATCTATACGCTTTGGCATTGCTGGCTTTGGCGGCAGCGGCATTATCACATTGCTTAACAACTGGCAGAGACGTTCATCCATACAAAGTCTGACTACACCTTGCTGCTGCTGCTGGCTGTAAAGGCGCAACACCCCTTCCATGTTTGCCAGATACTGACCATCTACTTTAGAGATGCACCACTGCTTTTTAAGCCACGGCTTGAGTTTGCTTTTTTTAAAACCTTGCGCACCGTCTCATAGCTTAAGTGCACGGCAAGACCATCGCTGACCATTTTGTCTGCTATCAGGTCTAATGTCCAATTGCTGCGTCCATCGGGTCCCTCTTCCGAGCAGGCAAGGGCGGTAATATTTGCTTCCAGCTGCGGGGTGATGATGGTAGGCTGACCACTACGGGGCTTTTCTTCCAACACCTCCTTTATTACGCCCTTGCACTGCTCATAGCGTTTTAAAATATTAGTTACCGTGCCCTCACTGCAGCTACAATCCCGGGCTATTTGTTTTTGATTTTTACCTGCTTTGTCCAGCATCAGCAGCATGCGGGCTCGCCGTATGGCTCTGGCAGAATGGTTTCCTTTGCTTACATAGCTGTTCAAATAAAGTTTGTCCCCTTCACTCAACTGTACCTTTATCTTACCCATCGCTTCTCAGTTTATACCACAAAGCTATGTCTATTTAAAAACTATGCTGATTGAGCACTAGTGTCTGGTCTATTAGTTTGGGTCAAATAAAATTACCGCTAACGTTTGGGCTTGGCGAAGAACTGGCATTTGAAACTCGTCAGCCCAGAACTACAGAGGAATAAAGATAAAGAGTTGAGAACATATTCTGTCGCTCAATTTATAACATCCAGCCCGAACTACAGCACAATAACGAACAAAAGTTGATGCTTTGTTTCTTCAGCCAATTTTTTGCCAAACCAACTGTTGGCAGAAGTTGTATTCAGCTTTGTCAATTTAGTAAAAGATGTCGTATGAGTTTAAGCTATTAAGTGATGTTGTAAACCTTTCTGACTTATAGTCAGTATTAATTCCGTTCTTCCTAACGTTCCATGTGATTTGATAAGTTGTCCCTTCCTGCACTTTCCCATAAATCGTTGAGTTAACGTTCTTACCTGTCCAGTAAGGGTTTCTACCATCGTCTGTAGCCGGATAATCCCAAGGTTGATTGTTTATTCCAACATTTTGAATTGATTCAATACCACTGTTAATATAGTTAGTACCGTCTTGAATAATATCTACTCCAATGGCATCCTTGTCGTCAAAGGGGTGATTATTTTTTACATTGATTACAAGAGAGGCATATTTTCGAACATAAAAATTCAATTGAGCAGAATTCTTTAACTCCGATAGGGTAAACGCTGTTTTCTGAGGAATAAAACCTGTAGAATAAGCATCATCTATCTTTTCAAATTTGACAAATATATTCGGGTCATTGTTGTGTTTGATGTTACAGGATAAATTGCCATTTGCATCGCTTCGTATTGTAAAAGAGTCTATCAAAACATCGTAAACATATGAACCACTGGCTTTTTCCGATGCTACCTCAACATGAACTTTAGCATCAGCAATGCTTTGTTTTGTTAACTCACTTACAATTTTTGCATTGATATTAAAGCTATGTGTCGAGTTGTCCTTGGTACAACTTATTGCACTTAAAAGAGCAAGCGTTATCAGTACTAAAAAACAGTATTTCATAAATATAAGTTTTAAGTTCTACGATTTACGATTAATATGATAAATTGTTACATCATTCATTTAAATTGTCCTGAATAAGCTTCGTCAATCAAATTGAATCTTTAAAATTTCTGCCAACGTTTCGGTATTGCTTGCAGGCGGGATAATAGCGCCGTGTCAGCCGGTAACCGAAGCTAAATTAATGATTAATTGTTGATGTTTACTTACTAATGCTCACCTGCGTTCCGTCGCGCTGGAACTAAAGCTTAATAGCATTACTACTGTTGATGCTGCGCCGTGTCTGCCCCGCTTGCAGCAATACTTTTGTTGGCTGCAGGCTCGTCCGGTGTGAAAGACTAGATGATTATTCAGCTCGACTTTGTTTATCAATTCTTCTTCAACTGTTTATACAAAGAAGTTCCCCTTTTTTTGATTTGGTTTGTTGGCATTAAACTATTTATTAAGCTTCCATAAATTAAGACCTATTCTTGAACCGACAAGAATTTTAGGGTCAACTGCGGTTAGTTTGTAGTTGCTGATACCACCAATACCCATATAAATGTCGCAAAGGAAGTTGCTGTGTTTCCCCAATTCTACTTGCCTGCCTAACAAAGCTGCAAATTGATATGTTTCTCTGAAAGGGAACTTGGGGTCATTATCTATCCAATCTCTCAGTCCGTGTCCGTTATATTTTAATTGAAGTCCATAGTATGTAAAAGTATTTGCATAAGGAAACGATCCATACTTTGTGCTGCTGCGGCTACTAATAATCCGTTTTGCTTGAATGGATGTATAAGGGCTCCACCATTCACGCCAAAAGTTTAGCGCATCTTCAAAATGCTCATTGTATTCGCTGTAATTTTCGTTGTATTTATTGTAGTAGTTGGATTGTAAATGGACGATTCCTATGCCGAAATCAATGGAAGATACTGTTTTTGGATTTAAGCGGTATTCTAAATTCAGACTGCTATTGACTAAACCGACTCTAATGCTGGTACTAAGTAATCGCGGTTGATAAACAAGGCGTTCTTTTTGTCCGAATAACCTCATCGAAATTAAAAAGTACAACACTGTAAAAATTGTCGTCATTTTCATAACTCATTTTTTAGCTCTTGATAATTGTCTCGTTAGCTTGCAGCCAACGAACAAGGCTTGCTGCCGGAGCGGTATTCTGTGTTCCGTCAGCCCCAAATATAGCTATATTGTTCAATAGAATTACTGCTGTTCAGCCGAGTTCCGTCAGCCGCTATGGCAGCAAACCAGGTGTTACATGCCGTTTTTCTCTGTCCACCTAAAGCAAGCTGAAGTTGTATAACGTAAAAAGTCCGCCAATAACCTGATTGTAAAAGTAACGTACACCTTGCATTTATTACTGCTGCGCTGTCGTAGTGTACTTATGAACTTAACAAAGCCGTTGTGTCCAGCCGTGAGCAACTTGTCAGCCGCAACAACCCGAACTTAAACAAGCAACAACTGAGAATTGCTTAAGAACTTTTGATTGGAAAGAAGCCGCAGCGTCCACCAAAACAATTTTACAAACAAGGAAGCAACTTGCAGAATGGTAAACGTTTGAAGTTGATTGCCAAGAGTAATGAACCCGAACCGTCAGCCACAACAACTACAAAATATAAAAGCAACTTACATAATGGTAAAAGTTCCAAGCTGCTGAGATTAGTAGCGTAAACTGTCGGCGTAAACCTGTTTGAAAAAGTAAAAGTTTCTCGTAAGTCCTGTCGTAATGAAACTGCTAAAAATAGTTTTGAACTTTTGTCTTTTGTCCTACTGCAACATGGAAATAAAAACTGCAAAAAAATGGCATGTAACGTTACGGCTTTGCGTTCGGCACGACCGCAAAGATTCGTCAGCCCGTGCTAAACGAAAGCCGAAAGTAGTACAAAAGATGAAGCTAAAACCAATGGCTCAATTTATAACGTCAGGCTGGAACCAAAGAAGAAAGAAGGAGTGAAGCGGCGGCTGCGATGCGTCAGCCGTGCTGACGCAAAACCTCTTGTTGCCTGCCGCTTTATCTGGTCAGCCTGAACAGGTAAGCATTTCTTTTTTAGGCAAGACAAAACAGCTTTGTAAAATGGTGCGCTTGCTTAGCACAAGTCAACCGGAACAGCTTAAAAACAGTGAGTGAAGAAGTTGAAACTTTACAAGCATTTTCAAAGTGGCAGGCAACGAATAAGTATTGCCGAATTGCAGGCAATAGAATTCCGTCAGCCGAATATAATACAAAAGCACTTTTGAAAAACAAATGAACAGCACATATTCGTCAGCCTGCATTTTGGCAATACACCTGTTGGCTGCTGGCAAACTATAAATCGTCATCGTCCAACAAATCAGGGTCAACATAATGTCCCACTCCACCTTTTTGTACTGTTCTAATTATACTGATTTTGTAGTCTCCGTTTATTTCCATTGCCTCCAAACCAAATAGTACATAAACCGTGTCTTTGTACTTGAAATTGATATGTCCGTCTAAAAAGGTCTTGTCAGAGTCTTTAGGTTTGTCTTTGTGAAAAATAAATTTCAGGAAAGTTATTTGTGTCCAGTCAATGCCTGCTTTTTCTCCATTTTTAAGCAGTCGGTTATATTCGACTCTGTAGTTCGAGTCTGCACTTTTTTCGTATGTTTCCAGCGCTTTTTTATATTTCTCGTCGTTGTCTATTCCTAAGCCACGAGTAATTCCTTTGTCATTGTAGAGTTCCTCAAAATCAGTTTTAGTAGGAGTTAACTGTTTGTAATTGTCAAAGTTTTTTGATTTAAAAACGTCAATAATCTTCTTTGCAAAGTTAGTCTCTTTTGAAGTCTGTCCACTTGAAGTAAGTGTCATAGTATTGGTCAACAATAATAAAAGTAAAAGTCTATACATCATGTCTGTCATTGCTTGCAGCCAACGTTCAGGCTTTGCGTTCGGCACGGCTTAAGCGTTTCGTCAGCCCGTGCCAACCAAAAGCCGAAAGTAGCACAAAAGCTGAAGGTAACAACAAGTCACTCAGTTTATAACGTCAGGCTGGAACGAAAGATGAAAAAAGGAGTGAAGTGGCTGCTGCGTTGTGTCAGCCGTGCTGACGCAAAACCCCATGTTATGTGCAGACCTGATTGCGTCACCCGAAGCCTGACTGCCAGAAACCACACCCGAAACAAAAGCTTTGCTTGTTGCAGTGACTTGCCTGGCAGCGTCAACCTGAACCAACTAACCAACACGGAAAAGAGGGCAAAATAATACCGGCAAAGAGAAGTCACAGGTTGCACATAACGTTGGGTATTGGCGTTTGTGGCGGCATTTGGAAAACGTCAGCCCGAACCGTTGATGAGTAAAAATACAAAAGCTGATGACATGTTCTGTTGCCAAATTGATAACGTCAGGCTGGAACGAAAGATGAAAAGAGAACTGAAGCTGATGCTGCGCCGTGTCAGCCGACATAACGCCAATACTTTTGTTACATGCCTTTTTTTCTTTGTTGCAATAAAGCTCTTTGTGCTTTATAAAACAAATTGTCCATCAAAAGCTGACTGAAAACCTGACCGTACGTTTTAAATTGTAAACTTTATCTGCACTGTGATGCAACAGTGAATGTAAGCAAGCCGTTTTGTCAACAGTTAGCGACCAGTCAACCGCAACAACCCGTAGGTAAACAATTAGAGAAAACAATTTTCAAAAGAACTTTCGATTGAAACAAGCCAGGCTGTCAGCCGCACCATTTTAAAAACAAAAAACAGTTTGCCGCACAACAAAAGTTTGAAGCTGTTTGCAAAGCGAGACAAACCCGAACTGTCCGGCTTAGCGATTACAAAAACAAAAACCAACTTACACAATGACCGAAGTGTAAAGCTGCAACGAAAAATGTAAGCCCAACTGTCAGAGCCAGCAGTTACGGAAGATAAAAACAATGTTACACAATGATTAAAGATTGAAGCTGCTTATATTTTGTAACGCAAGCTGTCGCAGTAAAGCTGAAAGAAAAAAGCTGTAAGCTTACAAACTTTGTCATACTACAACCTGCAAAATAAAATGGCATGTAACGTTCGGGCTTTGTGTTCGGCACGACGGATGCAATCCGTCGGCATGGACAAAAGCCAAATAAAGAACCGAAGATACAAACAACCGCTGATGACGGGCAGCGTTCCGTCGGGCTGACAACCGAAGCCCCAAAAAAGAGCTGCAGTAGCGGCTAACGAATGTCAGCCGTGCTGACACAAAACCCCTTGTTATGTGCAGACCTGATTGTGTCACCCGAAACCTGACTGCCAGAAGCCACACCCGAAACAAAAGCTTTGCTTGTTGCAGTCACTTGCCTGGTAGCGTCAACCTGAAAGCACTAACCCAAACGGAAAAGAGAGCAAAATAATACCGGCAAAGAGAAGTCACAGGTTGCACATAACGGCTCGGTATTGCTTGCAGGCGGGATAATAGCGCCTGTCAGCCGGTAACCAAAGCTAAATTAATGATTAATTGCTGATGTTTACTACTGCTGCTCACCTGCGTTCCGTCGCGCTGGAACTGAAGCTGAACAGCAAAACTACTGCTGATGCTGCGCTGTGTCAGCCCCGCTTGCAGCAATACTTTTGTTGGGCGTTCGTTTATTTTTTCTTTTTTGGTTCATCAATCGTAATGTTCTTTTCTTTAAAATATCTTACTAACTCACCGTTTTCAATCACATCAAAAGCTTTGGTCTTTGCGTCAGGCAAGCTATCATATTTTTTGTTGCTTTGGTGTCCATGAATTTTCAAATAAAAACCATTCATCTTTTGAATAACATTTATTTGAAAGTTGCCTTGTTTTATTTTATAAATACCTTCATCAAGTTTCCATCTTACAGAGCTTAAAAATCTGTTTCGACGTCCAACATATTTTGTATTTGATTCCATAAGATTTGAAGCAGTGTTAGAATCAGTTAGATTGTCGCAACAAACTGTTCCAACTTCTAATGTTCCCCAATTTTCATGATGAATTGTAAAGACATAACGAATAGATGCTCCACAATATTCGCAAGTTCCAATTAGGTCTCCTAAATCCTCGTCACCAAAAAATTCCCAACCGAAGTTGGGTCTTATTTTACCATGAATTGAAGCATGGCAACCTTTGCAAACTGTCTCACAATCACTCAATGGATATTCCCAAGGTTCAAGTCCTTTAATATATTTTTTGTGATGAACTTGTAAGATTGTTTCGTCAGAAGTTTTGCCACAGCGTGAACATTTGTGTCCATCTAATTCAATTACACTTTTACTAAAGTCTTTCCAATGTTTATGGCTGTAAGACGACATTTTTTTTGAAGAACAAGTTATGAATTTTGAGCTGTCGAATTAAATGACGCCCAACGGTAGGTATTGCTGTAGGCGGGATAATAGCGCTGAGTCAGCCGATACCGAAGCTAAATTAATGTTTTATTGTTGATGTTTACTACTAATGTTCGCCTGCGTTCCGTCACGATGGAACTGAAGCTGATTAGTATTACTGCTGCTGATGCTGCGCTGTGTCAGCCCCGCTTGCAACAATACTTTTGTTGGCTGCCGTTTTATTTTCCACGAATTCAAAAATAGGTTTGTAAATGTCAAAGTAGTCTGTATTTTCCAACATCAAAAGCAACATAACAAAAGTCTTTATTTCAAAATTAATCAGGTCTGCATTGTCAATGTTTGATTGAATAACTTTGTTATAATCAGTTTTAGGTCTGTTCTCGTACGTTTGAAACTCTGAAATTGGTCCACCATGAACAAATGATGAAAGTCGGTTGTACTTTTTACAAAAATCAAGAATGATTGGATGTAAGTCTTTAAATTCATCATCAATGTCTAATTCGTCTTTTAGGTAAACGAGAATTTTTCTTATATCAAACTTATTGGCTCTTTGATTTAAGTCTAAGATGTCTTCTTCTGTAATTCCTCCAAATGTTTCTGAGTCATTTGAAGCCGCATTTTGTAAGGGCGTTTTCTTGTTGTCGTAGGTTTTGTCAAGTTTTGAGTTGTAATTATCCTGCTTCATTAATTCCTGTAAGCCATAAAATGAATAATATTCAGTAGCACATTCATCATCTTCATCTTTTCTTGCTTTTGTCCACACATAATATGCTACTAAAAAATGTTCAATGACAACTCTTGTTAAAATTTGACTAACATAAAAATTATCTTGTCGTGCAGCTTCTTGTATTGAATTTAAAAATGACTTTGATTTTTTATCAAACCGATTTAAAAGTTTAAAAGTCATTGGGAATTTAGACTTCTCAATTCTTTGATTTATTAATTCAGCATTGTCATTAAATATTCTATTAACTAATTCACTTTGTGTCATGTTTGAGAAGGTTAAACCTATTGAGGAAAATGGCAGCCAACGGACAAGGCTTGGCGTTGTTGGGCGATTTGAAAAACGTCAGCCGACAACTGAAGCCCAGTATGGTTTTAAAAAGTTGAAGATATGAACTAAAGCTAAATTATTAACGTCAAGCCGAAACTAAAGCTGATTGCGAACTAAAGCCGAAGCTAACAACGTCCTGCCCCAATAACGCCAAACCCCTTGTTGTGCGAGGTACTTTCTTTTCGTGATGTTCTTGTTTTGCGTAAACCTTTCTTCGCTTTATCTTTTTCAATCCATTCGCTAATTTTTGCGAACTCTTGTTCAGACGGTTGTCTGCCTGTTGTATAAAAATCTATACTTTTTTCTTCTTTAATCATGATTGTAAGTTACAATGTTTCAGGAAAATATTGTTCAATTAGTTTGTTTGCGGCTTTTGTGTCAATTGCCAGGATGTTACCGAAAAGCACATGAGCGCCTAATGACTTTTTATAGTGTCCGATGAGCTTTGTTTTACTTTCAAATGATACATAACCGCCATAGCCTTTGTCAAAAGAAAGTTTACAAGCAAAAGCTACAAGATTTGCTGGCACTCCGAGATATACTTTCTTTGCACCTTTATTAAACTTGTTGCTTTCAATAAGTGGCATGAAGATATGGTCACTACGGTCTTGCAAGCTGATAAGTCCTTGAATGATTGTTGGATTGTCAAAGATAACGAGTTTGTAAACTGTTTTATCTGATTGTTTGGCTTCAGCTTTCCAATCAAAAAGCCATTCTGATTTCTTTAATGATTTGATGTCTTTTGGTGTTAGCTCAAGAACTTGAGTTTTAAAACTGTCGCCTGTTATAGCGTTTTCAATTGAGCGTGTCAGTTTATCAATTTCAATATCTAACGCTGTATGTTTAGCCATTGGCAAAAATAATAGAATTCAATAAGTAACTATGAATTTGAAGCTGTCAAAATAGTATCTCGCACAACGCTCAGGGCTTGGCGAAGAACTGGAATTTGAAACCCGTCAGCCAAAACCAAAGTTAAATTAATATTCAAATGTCAATGCTTCTTTTATCAGCTAAATTTTTGTTCCGTCTGCTGAAACTGAAGCAAAATGTAAAACAAAAGTTGATGTTTAATCCCTTAGCCAGTTTTTTGCCAAACCAATGTTATGTGCAGTGCTTATTTTAGACATATAATTTTATTGGATATGTTTCTATAAAACCCCAGTCGGTGTCAGCATTACAGTCAATAGTTATAATATTAGATGGAAATTTTTTGTTAATGTCAGCAATGATGGTATTATAATCAGTGTCAGAAGAAATGTAATACCAATAGTTTCTATTTCCACAAAATGTTTCAACAAGTATTATCAGTCCATCTTTATTATAATCAAATAAGCTAACTAATTCATGATCGAAGTCATCTAGTGATAAATTATATTCAGATTCTGGCAAGCCGTTCTTTCTAACTTTTTCAAGTTTGTGAGTAATACAAAGTAGGTTAGGAAAGTTATGCTGATGTGACCAAATATCTTCATAGTCCGGATGTCTTAAGTACAAAGGAAATTCATCGTAGATTGTATCAGTAGACAGCCACTTCATGTATTCCAATTTTTTGTTTCTAGTCTTAGCCGTCTTGTAGCATTGCACATAACGATAGGGCTTGGCGATGGGCGGGAATTCAATGTTCGTCAGCCCACAACTGTTGCCCAAAAAAGTTACGAAAGATGAAGATATAATAAAAAGCTGAGCAATGAAAGTCACGCTGGAACTGTTGCTGATAGAGAACTACAGCCGATTGTACTTCCGTCTGCCCGCCTATTGCCAAACCCCATGTAAGCTGCATGTGCTTATTCTCCACGTCCTGTCCAGCCTGCTAAGTAAAGTTCTTTTGTTGTAAGATTATAAACTAAAGGACTAAGATTTGAAATATGTCTTTCACCACCCATGTTGAAATATTTAATCTTATGTGGGTCAAACATTATGTAAATCCATTTGTCGCCCGTTTGATTAATAAAACCAAAGTAATACCTGTCATACTTGAAAATGTCTTTGTCAACAGTTTTTTGTGAAGCGGCAAGAATATTCTTTCGTCGTATTTTTTTTAGATCTTCAGTAGTCAATTTAGTTGTGTCCATGGATTGATGTGGATAAGGGTTTTCAGCTTCTTCAAGGTCAAGGTATTTGGAATTGGCAGAAACATATTGGTCAGTAATTGCTTTTTCAACTTCCTTATAAATACCTGTGTCAATATTAAAAAGCTGAGTCTGAGTTGGTGAAACTTTGTAATCAATATTTGGATGAACATAAAATATTTTATAGTTCCGGTATTTTATTGTGTCAAGTTTTGAGGAGTCAGGAAGTCTGAAAGTCTTTTGTCCAAATGTCACGAACGGGAAAAAAAATATTATCGTTAGGAGATGTCTCATGGCATTGCAGCTTACGAACAGGGCTTGGCGAAGAGCTGGTATTTGAAATACGTCAGCCGAAACTGTTGCTGAGTAAAAATAAACAGTTCATCGCTTATTCTGTTGCTCAATTTATGACGTCAAGCCCGAACAAATGCTGAACAGAATTACTGTTGTTGATGTTCTGTTCCGTCAGCCAGTTTTTTGCCAAGCCTTGTGTTGTGCGTTCGCCTTACTTTTCTATAATGTAAGCCTTGCTTTTTTCAAGTTTGTCAACCTGCGCTTTAAACGAAGGCATGAATAACACGAGTTCTTCAATTTTGCTTGTAGATGAATTCAATACTGCAATTGTCAATTTGTATTTGTCAAGGTTTTGCTGAAACATCAGGTTTTTGTCAATCGTCAAAAGCAGGTCAAAATTATTGTCAACACACAAAGTCATTAATTTGCCATTTTTAATTCCATTCCATTTCATCTCGGAAACTGTGAAAACTTCAAACTCTGTCAAATAAGGCTTTAGTCTTTTCGTTACGCATTCGTCAAGCAAAATTTTCATTCAGTATTCCTGTTGATGTTTCTATTAGTTTTTGTGACATTTCTAAAACTTTGAGTACTTGTTCTTTTTTTACTGCGTCAAAGTCATCAAGAAATGTTTCTATTGTGTCGCCTGTTTCCAAATAGTCAAATAGATTTTTAATAGGAACACGTGTCCCATAAAAAACAAGAGTACCACCTAAAATTTCAGGGTCAATATTTATAACTCGTCCTTCCATTGTCGTCCTATTTAAACAAGTAAAAGTAAGAAGTTTTGTCCAACAGTAAGAGGTCAAAAAAGGTGACGCACAACGAACAAGGCTTTGTGCAGGTGTGGCATTCAATGAACATCAAGCCCGGAACAAAAGCCGATTGAAAAACTAAAGTACTGAATATGATTGATAGCTTAATGGATAACGTCAAGCCGGGAACCGCAGCCGAGTAGCGAACTGCCGCCGAAGCTAACAACGTCCAGCCACACTTGCACAAAACCCCATGTTGGCTGCAGCTTTATTTTGTTATAGTGTAAACCGCATACAAACTTGGTGTTCCTAATAATTCCATTTTCAACTCCGAAAAATAATAACCCATTCCTCTATTTGGTATCCAGTCTTTGTAAATAGTAATAATGTCTCTTGAATAATGTTTAGTGTCAGCGAGGTTTTGAAGTTCTGCATAGTGCCCGCCTTCAAATCGTCTAACAAAAATTGTGTTTAAACAATACATAATTTGGATGTGTTGGTCATCGGTTATATCGGTCAACTTTTTTGTTTTAAGCACGCCGATACAATACTTAATTTCTTTATCAAAGTCAGCTAATGAAACTGTTATTGAACTGTCTCTGCTAAGAATTATTCTGTCAAGGTACACAGTGTCGCTTTGGGACACAGAGTTGAAAGTCATTTGGCTTGTCTTGTAACCAATCTTGTTGAAATATAAAACCAAGTCAGGGCAGCCGCTAATTCCACCAGATGTACTATTGTAATCAAACTGACCTTTGTCGTCGGTATAAACCCTTCTTGAATAAGAATTTGTCATGTCTTCTTTTTCAAACTTTCCTAATGAAACATGTGAAATTGGTTCCAATGTTTTCCTGTCAAGCACAACACCTGTTGCTTGTTGAATACAGTCACATAAAGCGAATGTCAAAGTTGTCAATATGAAAATTGTGAGGTGTCGCATTAAAGTTGCAGCCAACGTTGGGTATTGGCGTTTGTGGCGGCATTTGGAAAACGTCAGCCCGAACTGTTGATGAGTAAAAATACAAAAGCTGATGACATGTTCTGTTGCCAAATTGATAACGTCAGGCTGGAACGAAAGATGAAAAGAGAACTGAAGCTGATGCTGCGCCGTGTCAGCCGCCATAACGCCAATACTTTTGTTACATGCCTTTTTTTCTTTGTTGCAATGAAGCTCTTTGTGCTTTATAAAAAAATTGTCCATCAAAAGCTGACTGAAAACCTGACCGTACGTTTTAAATTGTAAACTTTATCTGCACTGTGATGCAACAGTGAATGTAAGCAAGCCGTTTTGTCAACAGTTAGCGACCAGTCAACCGCAACAACCCGTAGGTAAACAATTAGAGAAAACAATTTTCAAAAGAACTTTCGATTGAGACAAGCCACGCTGTCAGCCGCACCATTTTAAAAACAAAAAACAGTTTGCCGCACAACAAAAGTTTGAAGCTGTTTGCAAAGCGAGACAAACCCGAACTGTCCGGCTTAGCGATTACGAAAACAAGAAACGACTTACACAATGACCGAAGTGTAAAGCTGCAACGAAAAATGTAAGCCCAACTGTCAGAGCCAGCAGTTATGAAATAAAAAAACAATGTTACACAATGATTAAAGATTGAAGCTGCTTATATTTTGTAACGCAAGCTGTCGCAGTAAAGCTGAAAGAAAAAAGCTGTAAGCTTACAAAACTTGTCATACTACAATCTGCAAAATAAAATGGCATGTAACGTTCGGGCTTGGCGAAGAACTGGCATTTGAAATTCGTCCAGCCCGAACTGGTGCTAAATTTATAATTAAAAGTTCATTGTTATTGATGTCGCCAAATTTATAACGTCAAGCCCGGAACCAAAGTACAACAGCGAAACAAAAGTTGATGCTGCGTTTCGTCTGCCAGTTTTTTGCCAAACCTCATGTAAGCTGCAGTTTTATCTTTTGAAATTAATGCTGCTTAAATTTTGTAACGTAAACTTGGAATTAAAAACTGTTATAAACTTGAACGTAAATTTAAACATTGAAGCTGAAATTGCTGTCGTGAGGCAATTAAAAATTTTTGTTGCCGTTGTGCCAAAAGCTTAAAACTTGTCAACCGCAACAACCCAAACTAAGAATATTTTAAAACAACATTTTTAAAAAACTTTTTTGATTACAGCAAGCCGAACTGTCAACCAAAAGTTTTGCGAAACAATAAAGCACTTGCAAAATGGTTTGAGTTTTAAGCAGCCTGAAAACAAATAAAAACCCGAACTTGCCAAACCAAAAATTCTAAAATAGAAAAGCAACTTGCCGCCTAACAAAAATTTTATGCTGATAAATTTTGTAACGTAAACTGTCCGCCAAAAGCTGGTTGAAATTTGTAACGTAAACTGTCGCACTAAAGCTGCCGGAAAAAATAATGCTTTTAGAAAATTGGTTTGAAATGAAAGCTGATGAAAAATAATTTTAAGCTCTTGCATTTTGTCCTGCCGCACAGAAACGATCTGCACAAAAAAAATTGCAGCTTACGTTCCGAGGCTTGGCGAAGAACTGGTATTTGAAATTCGTCCAGCCCGAACTGCTGCTAAATTTATAGATAAAAGTTCATTGTTATTGATGTCGCCACATTTATAAAGTCAAGCTGAATACTGAAGCTGAATAGCGAAACAAAAGTTGATGTTGCGCTTTGTCAGCCAGTTTTTTGCCAAGCCTTTTGTTGGTTGCTGTTTTTATTTTTCAATCATTTGTTCAATTTCTTTTTTGTCTTTTAAGGAATTGAACCAAAGAATATTTGAAATAAACTTTCGAGAAATGTCAAACTGATATTGCTTATGTCTATCTAATTGCTCAATTCTAATTAAAGTCTGTGCTAAGTCTTTATTGTTATTGTCCTTGCTATAAGACAAAACAAAAAAATATCTGTAAGATGCAACACCAGTATTCTCAAATGGTCGAAATTCTAAAATTCGTTTTAACCGTCCGTAGTCAGCTTGCTCAATTGCAAATCTTAATTTTAAATCTTCGTCAGCAATTTTATGTTTTATAAGTGCAGAATAAACATTGTCTTTGTTTGAAGTGTCAAGCAATTCAATCATTTCTTCATTTGTGTCTCTCATATTTGTCAAACAAAAACTGCGTTCGTTATTAATTTAAATTTTCGTGAGATAAATTGTCGTAATAAAGCCATTTGAAATAGAAGAAGAATTTTAAAAGTTTTGTCACTGTAAATGCTGCTAAAAAACTGCTTTGAACTCTTGCGTCTTGTCCACTTGCACCGAAACGCTGTTCCGTCAAAATAGCAACCAACGTTCGGGCTTTGCGTTCGGCACGACAGAAAAGTTCCGTCAGCCCGTGCCAGCCAAAAGCCGAAAGTAACACAAAAGATGAAAGTAAAACCAATGGCTCAATTTATAACGTCAGGCTGGAACCAAAGAAGAAAGAAGGAGTGAAGCGGTGGCTGAGTTGTGTCAGCCGTGCTGACGCAAAACCTCTTGTTATGTGCAGACCTGATTGCGTCACCCGAAGCCTGACTGCCAGAAGCCACACCCGAAACAAAAGCTTTGCTTGTTGCAGTGACTTGCCTGGCAGCGTCAACCTGAACCAACTAACCCACACGGAAAAGAGAGCAAAATAATACCGGCAAAGAGAAGTCACAGGTTGCACATAACGTCCGGGCTTTGCGTTCGGCACGGCTTAAGCGTTTCGTCAGCCCGTGCTAAACGAAAGCCGAAAGTAGTACAAAAGATGAAAGTAAAACCAATGGCTCAATTTATAACGTCGAGCCGGAACGAAAGATGAAAGAAGAGCTGAAGCAGCGGCTGACGAATGTCAGCCGTGCTGACGCAAAACCTCTTGTTATGTGCAGACCTGATTGCGTCACCCGAAGCCTGACTGCCAGAAACCACACCCGAAACAAAAGCTTTGCTTGTTGCAGTCACTTGCCTGGCAGCGTCAACCTGAACCAACTAACCCACACGGAAAAGAGAGCAAAATAATACCGGCAAAGAGAAGTCACAGGTTGCACATAACGAAGGCGTATTGCTGATGGGCTGGTATTCTGCGCTGTGTCAGCCCGGAACAAAAGCCTGAATTTGTTTTGCAGCCGAAGATAACGACTAATGTTCAATAGCGCTGTGTCAGCCGGAACTAAAGCTGAATAACGGTTTGCTGCTGAAGTTGCCAACGTCAAGCCAGCCTATTAGCAATACTTTTGTTGGCAGATGTGCTTCTTTAGTTTGAAGTTTAAAAATTATCTTTGTCAAGCAATGACTTTTTACGAAAAATATCCGCAATTACAGGAGAAGGCATTTCTCACACAAATGCTTACCGAAACTGTTTTTACAACAATGTCTTTAGAAGACCAACAAGTTCCTAAAGATAAGGTTAAAGAAATTGTTTTGTCTTTGCTTTCTGATGATAAATTAGAAAGTATTAAGTTCAATGGAAATCAAATTTCTTAATTGTTCAAAATCGCCTTTGTCTGCGGCTTTCATTGCATTTATATAAACTTTACGACTTTCTCCTTCACGATAGTAAATTACCAAAGGTTTGTAACCAAATTTCATTGCCACTAAATTCATAAGTATTCGTCCTGTTCTTCCGTTGCCATTATTGAAAGGATGAACCCGGATAAATTCATAATGAGCATAAAGCAAACAGTCAACGTGTTCTTCTTTTGTTTTAGCTATTGATATTTTGAAGTTAAGGTTATCAACAAACTGATACATTAATTGAACAATTTGATAAGGTTGTGGTGGTTCAAGTTGTCCAACCAATATGTTTGTTGTTCTCCATTTTCCCGCCCAATCGTAAAGATGACCAAAAGCAATTTTGTGAAGTTCGAGAATAAAAGTTGAAGAAACAGGCGCATCAATCTCAAGGTCTAACACATGAAGTTCGGCTAAAGCAATTCCTTTTGCTTCTTGTTCATTGATTAAATTTTTATCTGTGAGATTAAGAAGATTATCTTCAGCAGAAGGTGTCCAACTTGTGTTGTCTTGCATTGCTCAAAGATAGTTCCTCAAAGTTTGAAGCTGTCAAAACGCATTTCTGCCAACGTTGGGTATTGGCGTTTGTGGCGGCATTTGGAAAACGTCAGCCCGAACCGTTGATGAGTAAAAATACAAAAGCTGATGACATGTTCTGTTGCCAAATTGATAACGTCAGGCTGGAACGAAAGATGAAAAGAGAACTGAAGCTGATGCTGCGCCGTGTCAGCCGACATAACGCCAATACTTTTGTTACATGCCTTTTTTTCTTTGTTGCAATGAAGCTCTTTGTGCTTTATAAAAAAATTGTCCATCAAAAGCTGACTGAAAACCTGACCGTGCGTTTTAAATTGTAAACTTTATCTGCACTGTGATGCAACAGTGAATGTAAGCAAGCCGTTTTGTCAACAGTTAGCGACCAGTCAACCGCAACAACCCGTAGGTAAACAATTAGAGAAAACAATTTTCAAAAGAACTTTCGATTGAGACAAGCCAGGCTGTCAGCCGCACCATTTTAAAAACAAAAAACAGTTTGCCGCACAACAAAAGTTTGAAGCTGTTTGCAAAGCGAGACAAACCCGAACTGTCCGGCTTAGCGATTACAAAAACAAAAACCAACTTACACAATGACCGAAGTGTAAAGCTGCAACGAAAAATGTAAGCCCAACTGTCAGAGCCAGCAGTTACGGAAGATAAAAACAATGTTACACAATGATTAAAGATTGAAGCTGCTTATATTTTGTAACGCAAGCTGTCGCAGTAAAGCTGAAAGAAAAAAGCTGTAAGCTTACAAATTTTGTCATACTACAATCTGCAAAACAAAATGGCATGTAACGAAGGCGCATTGCTGATGGGCTGGCATTCTGCGCTGTGTCAGCCCGAACAAAAGCCTAGTTTTGTTTTGCAGCCGAAGATAACTACTAATGTTCAATAGCGCTGTGTCAGCCGGAACTGAAGCTGAATAGCGTGATGCTGCTGAAGTTGCCAACGTCAAGCCAGCCTATTAGCAATACATTTGTTGGCAGAAGTTTTATTCTTTGAGCAGTTTGTCGTGTAATTTAATTAAGTCAACTGTATTATAAACAGAACGAAAACGCTTTGCTTTTAGTCCATTATATAAAGGTTTGTCACCCGTCCAAAGAATGCCTTTTAAATATTTTGTAAGAGCAACAAAATCTGTGTCATCTATATCAATGTCAGTAACTAAAGCTTCTGATGTTTGCCAAATATTTTCAGGAATTAATTGTTCGTTTATAAAGGTCAATTTCGTAAGTAATTTGTCGTAAGAAGTCTGTAGTTCAAAGTCGGTTAGTTTAGAAATTTTTTTAAGCCTTTCCCAATGTTTCCGAATCTCATAAAGCATATATTCATTGCTGTAAAAATCAAAGACTGCTTCATAATTAAAAATCAAATCGCCTATCGTTCCTTGAGAATTTAAAAGACAAGAGAAAATAATGTTTGTGTCAACAATTACTTTCTTCATTTAATAAAACGTTTACGGTTCTTTTTCCACCATCCTTTTTTTACATCATTTGCAAGTTGGTCAACTTGTTCTTGTGTCGCTTTTGAATTTGCTGTGGCTTCTTTATAAGTTAAATAGTCAACAAGCCTTTGCAATCCTACTGTGTCAACTGATGCAGGAATATGAATAATAACTTCGCTTGATGTTCTTTCTATCAACATGTTCTTTTGCTTTTATCAAATAAAATTAAGCTAAATAAAGTAATCGCTCGGACTTAAACGCTGTCACAAAAAATTTCTGCCAACGTTCGGGCTTTGCGTTCGGCACGACAGAAAAGTTCCGTCAGCCCGTGCCAGCCAAAAGCCGAAAGTAACACAAAAGATGAAAGTAAAACCAATGGCTCAATTTATAACGTCAGGCTGGAACCAAAGAAGAAAGAAGGAGTGAAGCGGTGGCTGAGTTGTGTCAGCCGTGCTGACGCAAAACCCCTTGTTATGTGCAGACCTGATTGCGTCACCCGAAGCCTGACTGCCAGAAGCCACACCCGAAACAAAAGCTTTGCTTGTTGCAGTGACTTGCCTGGCAGCGTCAACCTGAACCAACTAACCCACACGGAAAAGAGAGCAAAATAATACCGGCAAAGAGAAGTCACAGGTTGCACATAACGATAGGGCTTGGCGAAGAACTGGTATTTGAAAAACGTCAGCCCGAACTGCTGCTAAATTTATAAATAAAAGTTCATTGTTATTGATGTCGCCAAATTTATAATGTCCAGCCGATAACTACAGCACAATAGCCAAACAAAAGTTGATGTTGCGTTCCGTCAGCCAGTTTTTTGCCAAGCCTTTTGTTAGCGGTATACCCTATGTCAAAGTTAATTTACTCTTTCGGTTAAAAAACTAACTAAACTTGCTAATGAAGAACGAGTTTCTGAATACGGGAAAAAATCAAGTTGTTCAAGAGCTTTATTTCTATAAAACTCCATTTTATTTTCTGCATATTGAAAACCTCCGATATTCTTCACTTCATTTATCAAAAAGTCAATGCTTGTTTTGTCAGAATTTTTATATTTCACTATTTTGATAAGCTTTCTTTTTAGATATGATGAACAATTGTTCAAAGCATACAATAAGGGTAAGGTTACTTTCTTTTCCTTTATATCATTCCAGTAGGTTTACCAATGGCTGAATTTCCATAGTCAAATAAGTCGTCCTTAATTTGAAAAGCAATGCCAGCATAAAGCCCAAATTTATAGAGAATGTCAACCGATTTTTGGTTATTAAAAGTTGATGTGGCTCCGGCAGCACAAGCAGATGCCAATAGAGCTGCTGTCTTACTTTTAATTATTTCAAAATATACTTCTTCACTAAGATTCAATTTTCGGCTTTTGTCCAATTGCATCAATTCACCTTCAACAACCTTTTCGATTGAATCTGAAAGAATTTTTAATATTTTGTAGTCTCCGTTCTCCAGTAATAAAAGGACACTCTTTGTGAACAAATTATCACCTGTCAAAACAGCTACTTTACTTTTCCACAAGGCATTTACAGAAAACAAACCCCGACGCATGGATGCGTCATCAACAATATCGTCATGTATTAAAGAAGATGCATGAATCATTTCAACAAATAAAGCAGCTCGGTATGTCGCATCTGTTATATTACCTCCTAAACGTGCACATAATATAACAAACATTGGTCTTACCTGCTTGCCTTTACTTTGACTAATATAGGTGAATATTCTGTCAAGAAGGGGAACTTCGCTTTTGAGAGAATTTCTAAAATATGTATTAAAATATTGCAGCTCTAAATCAATAACAGATTGTATCTGGTTCATGTATGAAAAATGCGAAATTAAGTATATCGAAAAGAAACTTAGAGTATCTGAAAGGGTTACCGCTAACGTTGAGGCTTGGCGAAGAACTGGCATTTGAAACTCGTCAAGCCCGAACCGAAGCTAAATTTATAATCAAAGTTCATTGTTATTTCTGTTGCCAAATTTATAATGTCAAGCTGATTGCTGAAGCTGAATAGCAAAACAAAAGTTGAAGCTGCGTATTGTCAGCCAGTATTTTGCCAAACCTTTTGTTGGTGGCAGTTTTTTCTTGGATAAATATTATCACTCTGTCCGCAAACTCTTTACTGGGTTTGTTATAGCTGCTTTTATTGTTTGAATACTCATTGTGAGTATTGCAATGATAATAATGATGAATGCAGCCGATAAAAATGTAATCCAATTAATGGATATGCGATAAGCAAAGCTTTGTAACCATGCATTAGCTGCCCACCAGCCGAGTGGCATTGCTATAATCACCGCAATAACTACAAGACGTACAAAATCTTTTCCTAACAATACACCAAGATGCCCCACATTCGCTCCGAGTATTTTGCGAATACCAATTTCTTTTGCGCGCCGTCCAATTAAAAATGCAGTTAACGCAAACAAGCCGATAACAGAAATAAAGATGGCAGTAAAGGCAAAGAAATTGATGATGATTTGAAGTTGCGTATACGATGCAAACAGCTTTTGAAAATTATCGTTAAGAAATGAATAGCGGATAGGAAAATCAGGGTCAATCTTTTTCCATGTCTTTTGTATTGATGTAACGGTTCCACTTAGGTTACTACCGCTCATCTTAACTAAAATTCCGCCTCCGGATTGCCACACGCATGCTTTATTACCAATCGTATATACTACCGGCTTTACAGCAGTTTCAAATCCTGATACATTGAAGTTTTTTACCACACCAACAATTTGTACAGGCACTGTATCGCAATTGGGAAATGTGATTGTTGATCCGATTGGATTTTTCAAATTTAATTTCTGTGCAGCGGCTTCATTAATGATGGCAGTGCGTGTATTCTCATCGGAAAAACTCCCGTTAAACAATCTTCCGTCTAACAACGAAATGTTTAGCGTTTTAAAATAATCATCACTCACTTTTACTGACGACATTCTGTATTCTTTGCCATTGCATTTATAACCAATGGTTGATGTGTCTACACTTGCATCACCTGGAACGGTAGTTGTTTTGGAAACATATTGTACACCGGGAATAGCCAACAGTGTACTGCGTGTAATATCAAAATTATCATCTCTTACATTTTGCGAAGCTTCCAAACGCATGACCTGTTCATCTGAAAAACCCTTATCTTTTGTCTGCATGTAATGCATTTGATTACTTATTACCATCGTAGTTATAATAAAAAATGCAGATACTGTAAATTGAACAACAATTAATGCATTACGAAATGCAATTCCTTTTTTACCTGTAGAATAATCACCTTTTAAAACTTTGGTGATGTTATAACGCGAAAGAAAAACTGCGGGGTACAAGCCTGAAAGCAGTATAACTGCCAACAGGCACAAACTAATTTGTGTGAATACTGAAACAATGTTATCGTTATTAAAAAAACTAAGCTTTATATTAAACCTGTTATTGAAGTAAGGCAGGATAATAACGACCAATAAAACCGCCAAACACAAGCTGATTAAACATTGCAGCGCTATCTCACCGATTATTTGCAGCAAGAGTTGTTTGCGGGTTGAACCCAATACTTTTCTTACACCAACCTCTTTTGCGCGACGGATAGATGCTGCAATGGAAAGATTGCTGAAGTTAATAGCACCGGCTAATAATAGCAATGCAGCAAGTAACAGCAATATAGAAACAGTTGTAAAATTGCTGCTTCCATGTTTTGGAAAGTTGTGAATACTCGTTATTTCATCAACAAACAAACCTGCATGATGACCAGCTCTGCGAAAACCGGTCAATGATTGATTGTCTTTTTTTAAACGCTCATTATAAAAGACACGGTTGACATCATCCTCAAGCTGATTGCTTGTTATTGATGAGTTTACTTTTACATAAGTATTATAAGAATAATTTTCCCAAAAGGAATTTTGTTTTTCCCATGGACTGCGAAAAACAAACTGCACATTCAGATGCGACGGCGTCGCCGGTTCCTGCATGATACCTGTTACCTCACAATCAATAAAATTGAAGATTTTGACCGGCTTTCCCAAAGGGTTTGTGTTGCCGAATAATTTTGTAGCTACCTCACGACTTATAACAATCGCATTTGGTTTGTCTAAAACAGTTGCAGCGTCTCCTTCAATTATTTTATAAGGGAAAACTTTAAAAAAAGATGAATCTGCTTCCACGGAACCTTTTTGATAGATTTTTTTATCTCCATTACTCAATAAGGCTTCGTAGTCACCTAAAGCATACATCTTGGTGGCAGCATCTATTTCCGGCAGTTGTTGTTTTAAAAATGCAGCCAATGGTGCTGGTGTCTGTTGCAAAATATCATCATCCTTTTGTTCCGATACTTTGTATACTTGTTGTAAAGAAGCATTCCATGAATCATAACTCAATTCATAATTCATGTATAATAGGATAATAATAAAACCGGCAAGTCCAACAGCAAGTCCCATCATATTAATACTGCTGTAAAATTTAGTCTTTACAAGATTTCGCCAAGCAGTTTTAAAATAATTTTTAAACATAGCAAATCGGTTTTAATACAGAACAAGCTATCGGAATGCCGTTTTTGTTATTTTTTGATTATCAATGAAATATTGAGAATGCCGTTGAATAAAGAGTGCGTTTTTGATACAAGCAGTGTCCGTTTTTATTACAAAAGGTCTACTTTCAAAGGTTTAAAAAAGCATTTTGGTGTGTCCGAATAAAATTGCCACCAACGGCTCAGGCTTGGCGAAGAACTGGTATTTGAAACTCGTCCAGCCGGAACCGAAGCCAAATTTATAATTAAAAGTTCATTGTTAATTCTGTCGCCAAATTTATAACGTCAAGCTGATAACTAAAGCTGAATAGAAAAATAAAAGTTGATGCTGCGTATTGTCAGCCAGTTTTTTGCCAAACCTCATGTAAGCTGCAGTTTTATCTTTTGAATTTGATGCTGCTTAAATTTTGTAACGTAAACTTTTGAGTTAAAAACTGACTGAAAACAAGACCGTAAACTTAAACCTTGAAGCTGTAATTACTGTCGTGATGAAACTTAAAAATGTTTGCTGCCGCTCTCACCAAAAGCTTAAAACTTGTCAACCGCAAGAACCCGAACCAGCAATATTTTAGAGCAACCTTTTTAAAAAACTTTTGTTTTGCAACAAGCCCAACTGTCGCCCGGAAGTTTTGCGAAACAATGAAGCACTTGCAAAATGGTTTAAGTTTTAAGCTGCCTGCAAACAATTAAAAACCCGCACTTGCCAAACCAAAAACTATAAAAAATAAAAAACAACTTGCCGCATAACAAAAGCTTTAGTGTTTTAAATTTTTTAACGTAAACTGTCCGCCAAAAGCTGACTGAATTTTGTAACGTAAACTGTCGCAATAAAGCTGCTGAAAAAAAGAATGGTTTTAGAAAATTGGTTTGAAATGAAAGCTGCTGAAAAATAGTTGTGAACTTCAGCGTTTTGTCTAACGTGCCAAAACAGAAACGACACTTATGAACTTAAAAAAAAATTGCAGCTTACGTTGGGTATTGGCGTTTGTGGCGGCATTTGGAAAACGTCAGCCCGAACCGTTGATGAGTAAAAATACAAAAGCTGATGACATGTTCTGTTGCCAAATTGATAATGTCAGGCTGGAACGAAAGATGAAAAGAGAACTGAAGCTGATGCTGCGCCGTGTCAGCCGACATAACGCCAATACTTTTGTTACATGCCTTTTTTTCTTTGTTGCAATGAAGCTCTTTGTGCTTTATAAAACAAATTGTCCATCAAAAGCTGACTGAAAACCTGACCGTACCTTTTAAATTGTAAACTTTATCTGCACTGTGATGCAACAGTGAATGTAAGCAAGCCGTTTTGTCAACAGTTAGCGACCAGTCAACCGCAACAACCCGTAGGTAAACAATTAGAGAAAACAATTTTCAAAAGAACTTTCGATTGAAACAAGCCAGGCTGTCAGCCGCACCATTTTAAAAACAAAAAACAGTTTGCCGCACAACAAAAGTTTGAAGCTGTTTGCAAAGCGAGACAAACCCGAACTGTCCGGCTTAGCGATTACAAAAACAAAAACCAACTTACACAATGACCGAAGTGTAAAGCTGCAACGAAAAATGTAAGCCCAACTGTCAGAGCCAGCAGTTACGGAAGATAAAAACAATGTTACACAATGATTAAAGATTGAAGCTGCTTATATTTTGTAACGCAAGCTGTCGCAGTAAAGCTGAAAGAAAAAAGCTGTAAGCTTACAAAACTTGTCATACTACAACCTGCAAAATAAAATGGCATGTAACACAAATATTATACGAACCGCTCATTTTACCAAAAAAATAATCTGTATTGATTCTCAATTGTTTTTCATTCGCTTTTTTGTATTGTCGCGGTTCGCCAATGCACAAATTGTTGCTCAACAAGCATAAATCAGCCGGTTCGCCAATACAACAAATACTGCGTCATTGGCGAACCGGCTGATTCATGAAGAAGAAGAGTCATATTATCATCAGGTATTATCGTACTTCACCTGTTGAATAATAAAAGAAACCATCTGCTAATTCAGACGCTGTTATATTTGGCACACAATCAGCAGACTTTAATTTTATTATGGCTTTTATAGATTATTATAATGTATTGGGCATTGATAAAAAAGCTTCGGAGGGGGAGATTAAAAAAGCGTATCGCAAACTGGCGCGAAAACATCATCCCGATCTGAACCCGAATAATAAAGAAGCGAATAAAAAATTTCAGGAAATTAATGAAGCGAACGAAGTGCTGAGCGACCCGGAGAAGCGTAAGAAATATGATGCCTATGGCGAAAACTGGCAACATGCCGATCAGTTTGAAAATGCGCGCCGTCAACAGCAAGGCAGCGGCGACCAACAATATTATGACGGTGGCGGTCAGCCATCCGGTCAGGATTTTAATCAGTCTTTTTCAGGAGCGGATGAGGGTAATTTTTCCGATTTCTTTGAATCGTTGTTTGGCAATCGCACGGGTGGCGGCAGAAAACAAAGCGCTTTCAGAGGTCAGGATTTTAATGCCGAACTGCATCTTACTCTGCTGCAGGCTTCTGCCACGCATCAGCAAACGCTTACCGTAAACGGCAAGCAGGTACGCATTACCATACCGGCGGGTATGGCAGACGGGCAAACCATTAAACTGAAAGGTTATGGCGCGCCGGGGGTAAACGGCGGTCCGCCGGGCGATTTGTACATTACATTTATTATTGAACAGGATGCCCGGTTTCAACGGCTGGATAACGATCTTTATACAACCATACCGCTTGATTTATACACGGCTGTTTTAGGAGGCGATGTTACCATTGAGACATTGAGCGGAAAAGTGAAGCTGAAAGTGAAGCCCGAAACGCAAAACGGTACCAAAACAAGATTGAAAGGCAAAGGCTTTCCGGTATATAAAAAAGAAGGTGAGTCTGGCGACCTGATTGTTACTTATCATATTCAGATTCCAACAAATCTTACCGATCAGCAAAAAGAATTATTCACCCAATTATCAAAACTGTAATGCCATGCAGCAGAATGAGATGATACCAACAGAAGAATACGCAAAGCAATCGCACACAGATATGCATTTCATCAATCAGCTTCGTGAGTTTGGTTTGATAGAAATTGTATTTGAAAAAGAATCGCCCTGCATTCCTTCGCATCAGTTGCCGTTACTGGAAAAATATGCGCGGCTGCATTATGATCTTGATATCAATTTTGAAGGCATAGAAGCCATATCTCATTTGCTTTCTCGCATAGAGATGATGCATAATGAAATGAATCAATTGAAAAATACATTGCGATTGTACACTGTATTGTAACGGAGCGTTGCCTTGTATTTCCTGCATTATAAAATGAGAAGTGAAACGGATGATGCGAGAATCATCCGTTTCCCACTTTTCGGATTTACCATAACAGCAGAATCTTTTTTACACGTAAACTTCCAGCAAGCCGTCTGGCAGCGTTACATAAATTTCTTTTTTTCTGCGGTCAATTTTATCAATCGTTTCTTCGTGCAACGGAATATAAGCTTCTTTGTTGCGATACATAATGCGAAGCAAAATCTGATGCGGCTGTTCTATCACTTCTTCAACCATACCAATCTGCGTTTTATTGTCAAAAACGGCAAAACCAATTAACCCGATTGCGGATGCTTTACCTGCCAGCTTTTCAAAGTCTTTCTGCAACAGCCAGACAGATTTTCGTATCAGACGATGCGCCACTTCTTTTGATAATATTCCTTCTAATAAAACAAGGCTTTCCGAGCTGTCTTTTGCTTTTGCACTATGAATAAAATAGGGAAGCAGATTGTCTTTTGTTTCTTCAACAAATATGGCTTCTACGTTTGTAAATGCCGTTTTTTTCTCCAATCCATGCTTAATAATCACTTCGCCTTTCACGCCGAACGTAGCTGCAATTCTCCCGATGTGTATATAATCCATTGTTATTGTTACCTGGTTATTGTCGATGATTAACTTGCTGTTGCAATTAACCAATGGCAATCAAAAATAGCCCGATTATTTCCCCCATCGCCATTGCAGATAGTTGGGAAGCGCTAGCGCCCAGGTTGCTACATTGTGCATACCATCGGGCAGTTCAACATATTTAATGGCATTAGTGGCGTATCCTTTCGCTTTCAATTCTGTAATTAAATCGAGCGTATCTTCAACCGAATCTATAATGCCGTTGTTGTTCCGGTCGGCAAGCTCATCCAAAGCACCGCATTCAAGAAAGAAGCTCAGCCATTTATAACAGGGCAGCCGGCGCACCAGTGCGTGCATAATGCGATCCGTTTCATCGTTGTAAGACCTGCCATAAGCGCGGCTTCTCCACCACAGCGATCCGCTGAATGAGGCTGCATTTACAAACTCGTGCGGATGATTGAAAACAATATCCAGTGCACTTAATCCGCCCAGCGAAAAGCCTGCAAACGATTTGTCTTTAAACGTATGTATTGCAAATGTTTTTTGTACAAAAGGCAATAGCTCCTGCAAAATAAAGTTTGTATATAACTCCGCTTTTGCGCCCTGCGCTTTGTGATTCAGTTGCCCGGCAGTTCCGTATTCATTTTTCCGGTCGGTGCCGCAGTGAATGCCGATACAGATGATTGGTTCTATGGCGTTGGTGTTGTACAGATCTGATAATATATCGGCAAACGGCATCACCGGCAAATCTTGTCCGTCATTCAGTAATAACAGGCTGAGATTATTAAAATCAGATTCTGTGTTTGGCAGGTATGCATCAATCAGCACATCGCGGTTTAAATAACGGGAAAACAGCGTTTCGTTTTTTACGGAAAGTAAAAAACCGGTTCTTGCTTCGTTTATCATACAAACTCAAAAATAGCGAAATGAATGCAATGGGTTTTGCTGAAAAGATTGGATGAGTTTGAAATTTGTTTTATTACTTTGGCACTCATCGGTTCTTCATTTATCAATTTTGAAAAAATACAACTTATGAAAAAAATCGGGATACTTTTCGGAAAAGAAAGAAGTTTTCCGGAAGCCTTTATTGACCGTGTTAACAGCAAAAAAGTAAAAGATATTACTGCCGAGCCGGTAAAAATAGATAAGGTGGTTCAGGGCGCCGCTTCCGGTTATGCCGTAATTATTGATCGCATCAGTCAGGATGTTCCCTTTTACCGCGCGTTTCTAAAAAATGAAGCCATTGGTGGAGCAGCAGTTATCAACAACCCATTCTGGTGGAGCGCCGATGAAAAATTTTTTAATAACGCTTTGGCCGTTAATATAGACGTTCCGGTTCCAAAAACGGTGATTCTTCCCTCGTACCAGTTGCCCGACGATACGAATGGAGAAAGCTTCAGCAACCTCGCGTACCCGATGGATTGGGAAGGCATTTTTAATTATGTAGGCTTCCCCGCTTATATGAAGCCCTTTGCCGGCGGCGGATGGAAAAATGTGTATAAGCTGCACGACATGAATGAGTTTTATGAACGCCACAAAGAAACCGGCCAGCTTGTAATGCTGCTGCAGGAAGAAATTGTGTTTGAAGAGTATTACCGTTGCTACTGCATTGGCGGCAAGTATGTTCGGATAATGCCTTACGAGCCGCGCAACCCATATCATCTTCGTTATTCGGCCGGCTTTTCGCCATCGGAAGAAAGAGTAAAATATCTGGAAGATATTGTGCTTAGACTGAATAAATTTTTGGGTTACGACTTTAACACGGTAGAATTGGCACTGCGCGGCGATACGGCGTATGCCATAGATTTTTGCAACCCGGCGCCCGATGCCGAGCGAAGCAATGTGGGAGAAGAAAATTTTGAGTGGGTGGTAGAAACGGCCGCTACGTATGCCATAGAAAAAGCCAAAAGCTGGAAAGCCGGAAAAGACAATCTTACCTGGGGCGAATTTGTAAAGCGCAGCGCCGGAAAAAAGAAGTTGTATCCCTGATATTTATGTAACGCTTAACCGGCAAACAAGAAACGGCGCAGCCAAAATAAAATACCTTTTATTTTTATCATTGATATTTTTTTATGTACACGCAATATGATAATAACGGTAATTTACAAACGGTAGAAGAACCTTCGGCAGATTACTTATATACATATGCTGATTATCTGAAATGGAAATGGGAAGAACGGGTTGAGCTTGTAAAAGGCATCATTATGCGCATGTCTGCGCCAAACACTAGGCATCAAATAGTTTCGGGCAACTTTTATCTTCAATTCCGAACTTTTTTAGTGCGTGAATCCTGCAAAGTATTTATTGCGCCTTTTGACGTAAGATTACCTGTAAAAAACAAGAAAAAAGACAACGAAATTACTACCGTTGTACAACCGGATTTGTGTATTGTGTGCGACGAAAATAAAATAGATGAACGCGGCTGCTGCGGCGCGCCGGACATTATTATAGAAATTTTATCGCCGGGAAACAGCAGGCGGGAATTGCAACATAAATTTCAACTGTATGAAGAAGCTGGTGTGTCAGAATATTGGATTGTGGCGCCTGCCGAAGAGTTTATAAACATCTGGTATCTTGAAAACGGAAAATACAAAACAAGCAAGCCTTTTGCAACCGATCAGGAAATTACGACCTCCTTACTTCCCGGTCTGATTTTAAATACCACAGACATTTTTAAACAATAATAAAATGGCGCACCTGAGCTTTAAGCATTTTACGTTAGGCGTAGAAGAAGAATATATGGTTGTAAATCCAGACACGCGTGAGCTAATAAGTCATGAACAAAAAATTGTTACCGAAGGTCATAAAGTTTTAAAAGACAAAGTAAAGGCTGAGATGCACCAGGCGGTTGTAGAAGTAGGAACGGATATCTGCGAAAATATTGAAGAAGCCTATCGCGATGTGTTTACGCTGCGCAACACCATTTCTTCCATTGCGGAAGACCTCGGCTTTTGGGTGGCGGCTTCCGGCACGCATCCGTTCAGCAACTGGCAAAGCCAGCTCATTACCGATCATGCCCGGTACAACCAGATTGTAAATGAACTTCAGGAAGCCGCCCGCAGCAATCTTATTTTCGGGTTGCATGTGCATGTGGGCATGGAAGACCGTAAAATGGCCGTTCATATTGCCAACTCGGCGCGTTATTTTTTACCGCATGTGTATGCGTTAAGCACCAATTCGCCTTTTTGGGAAGGCAGGCAAACCGGCTATAAATCGTTCCGTACAAAAGTATTCGATAAATTTCCCCGTACCGGCATTCCCGATTTTTTTGAAAGCATCGAAGCGTATGACAGCTACGTAAATCTGCTTATTAAAACCAATTGCATAGACAATGCAAAAAAAATCTGGTGGGATTTGCGTGTGCATCCATTTTTTAATACCGTTGAGTTTCGCATCTGCGATGTTCCGATGACCATAGATGAAACCATTGCCATTGCTGCTTTGTTTCAGGCTATTTGTGCCAAACTTTACAAGCTAAGAAGCCAGAATATGAATTTTATAATGTATCACCGTACCTTAATTAACGAAAACAAATGGCGGGCCGGCAGATACGGCATAGACGGAACGCTGATAGATTTTGGCAAAGAGCAGGAAATTAATACACGTGTGCTGATTTATGAGCTGCTCGATTTTGTAGACGACGTAGTTGACCAGCTTGGCAGCCGCAGCGCCATGAATTACATTCATAAAATGATAGAAAACGGAACGGGAGCCGACCGGCAGTTAGCCGTTTTTAATCAAAGACAAGATATGAAAGATGTGGTTGATTATGTGCACAGCCAGTTTCTGGTAGTGTAGTAGCTTGTTTGGCAAAATCTAAAAGCTCTTTATTCCGGAATGTCTTCTACTTTTACGATGCCTTTTTTTATGGCATATAAAACTAAACCCACGCGGTTTCTAAGATTTAATTTTTCAAAAATGTCTTCCCGGTAATTGTTTACCGTTTTTACCGAGATATTCATTTTTACGGCAATTTCTTTATAAGTCATTTCTGAACAGCAATAAAAAATAAATTCTTTTTCGCGACTGGTAAAATTATCGGTATTAATCCGGGAATTGCTGTCGTTGCGAAGGTTGTTTATCAATCTGCCGGAAACATATTCGTTCAGATAACTGCCGTTTTTTGCAATGGTGAGAATGCCACGTACCACTTCATCGGTTGTTGAGTCTTTCAGCAGGTATCCGCCTGCGCCAAATTTTATCATCTTAATCACTTTGTTTTCCTGTTCGTCCATGCTCAACGCCAGCACATGCGCCTGCGGAAATTCTTTTTTCAACCATTTGGTAGCTTCACAGCCATCCATCACCGGCATATTTACATCCATTAAAACCACTTCGGGAAGTCCGTATTGCTGAATTTTCGTTTGAAGGTCTTTGCCGTTTATTGCCCCGAACAAAATAGATATATCATCGTTTTCGTTCAGCAGCTTTATGATGCCCGCCCTGAAAAGAGAGTGATCATCTACAACCGCAATACTAACGGGCGGCTTTGTCATGCAAAATTGTTTGGTTGTAATACAACATCGTTGCCATTTGTTATGTCTTTGATTGTTATCCGGTAAAAAAACTAAAATGGAAGGGGTAAAAATACCCCTCAAAAAAGAAGCAATCCTTTTTAGTTTTGTCATACAATCAATCTATACAATCAAATCGCCATCAAAGGCAATTTTTTATAAGCACCTCTAATTCCTTAGCCAGCCTCAACGGCTGGTTTTTTTTTAGATTCA
Organism: Ilyomonas sp.; assembly: GCA_965219515.1. Classification (GTDB taxonomy): domain Bacteria; phylum Bacteroidota; class Bacteroidia; order Chitinophagales; family Chitinophagaceae; genus Ilyomonas. The sequence goes on along the minus strand of OZ244776.1, from coordinate 1,188,425 downwards.
TTTTTGTTTTTGCGGAATCAGCCGGTATATATTTTTTCTTATGCCAAATGGTCTTATCCGCGTCCCGAAAATTTGTTTTACTTTACAGTAAACAAACACAGCCGTATGAAAAAATGGGTTTTACTGTTCTCTTTCAGCCTTTTTATTTATGCTTCCTTTTCCCAGTTTCCACCAACACCAGATAAAGTTTACGGACAATTGTTTGTTGATGTGCAAATGAATAAAGTGTTTCCCGACAATAAAACCTTTGTTGATTGCATACCCAAAAGAAACCCGAAAACCATTGTTTCTGATTATATAAAAATAAAAGCTGACTCCGGCGCATCATTTTCGCTTCTTCGATTTGTAGAAAATAATTTTGAAATTCCGGTTAGTCCTGCCAGCACATATCAGTCAGATAAAAACGGCAGTGTTGTAGCACATATCAATCAATTGTGGAATGTATTGAAACGCAACCCCGATAAGCAGGTTGACGGTAGTTCTCTGTTATCGCTGCCTTACTCATATATCGTTCCCGGCGGCAGGTTTCGCGAAATTTATTACTGGGATTCTTATTTTACCATGCTGGGCCTTCAGGAAAGCCGTGAGTATGAAATCATGGAAAATATGATTCAGAATTTCGCTTACATGATTAATAAATACGGACATATTCCCAACGGAAACCGCACGTATTATCTCAGCCGTTCGCAGCCGCCCTATTTTTCCATGATGCTCGATTTGCTGGCAGCGCAGAAAGGAAATCAGGTATATGCCATTTATCAAAATGCGCTGCTGAAAGAATACGATTATTTTATGGATAAAACAGCAGCTACAAAGCATGTTGTTAAAATGCCAGACGGCAGTATTTTAAACCGGTATTGGGACGCCGATACAAGACCCCGGCAGGAATCGTTTGTGCAGGATTCTACTCTCGGCATCGGTTATCAGGGAAGCCTAGCCATGTTGTATAAAAATCTTCGTTCGGGTGCAGAAAGCGGAATAGATTTCAGCAGTCGCTGGTTTGCCGATGGCGAGCATCTTTCAACCGTACAGGTTACCGATATGATTGCCGTAGATTTAAACGGTCTTTTGTATCATCTTGAACTTACACTTGCCAAATCTTTTACGGAAACCGGTAATTTAATGAAAGCCAGATATTATAACGGACTTGCCTTGCGGCGAAAAAATGCCATTAACAAATATTGCTGGGATGCGGTAAACCATTGGTATTACGATTATGATATTACACAAAAAAAGAGAAGCGCCGAGATTACGATACTTGGTATTTCACCGCTGTTTTTTCAGGTTGCCTCTGATACGCAGGCAAAGGCGGCTGCTTTGGTGGCAAAAGAAAAGCTATTGAAAGATGGTGGTTTTGTTACCACGCTTACAAATACCGGTCAGCAGTGGGATTCGCCCAATGGCTGGGCGCCTTTGCAATGGATAAGTATAAAAGGATTGGAAAATTATGGCGGGCATAAGTTGGCTGAGGAAGCGGCCAGACGATGGACAGCTTTAAATATCAAAGTGTTTCACAGCACCGGTAAAATGATGGAAAAATACAATGTGGTAGATACAAAATTAGAAGCCGGCGGTGGCGAATATGCTTCTCAGGATGGCTTTGGCTGGACAAACGGCGTTCTCTTGAAACTTATGAAAATGTATGGGATTGCTGATAAATAATTGGTTTCTTTAGCGGCATACATTTAAAAAACAAAAAACTCCATCGCTGACTGATGGAGTTTTTATTATGTTCATAGCAATCGAAGAGGCCAGTTACGTAAATGCGATGTTCTTTTTTTCGCAAAACGGTCGTTAAAAATAGAGCTATTTCTTAACATGCCAAATCAAAATGCTGTTTTGTTGTTTGATAATCAATCTGTTTTGCAAAATCATTGATATTTGATTAAATAATTTTAAATTTTATCATTGTTTAAACGATTGCACTTTACATTTATTAAGCACAGTCTGCCATAATTTTTAAAATACCAATTTATCCATGTTTTTAAAAATTTTAAAAATAAACAGATCACAAAAACTTTTTGGTTTAATAAACCACTATCCCATGCTTTGGCGGACTCGGTACGCGACGACGGCGTTCCCTTACCCGAACAACGCAACTTGTTTCGCCCGCAACAAAAGAAATAAACAGGATAGCTACAATCCATTTTTTCATCATTGTAATTTTTTAAAAACGCTTTGAAAATCATGCCATCTGTCTAAATCTTAATTTTGCGGAAAGAGAAATTGTAACTAATGAATACTTACAATAATGATTTGAGATATAGAAACGTTAATGGTAAAAGAATGCGTTGTTTGCATTCTTTTATTTAAAATGTAACATCTGCTGCTTTAGAATCAGCTAAAAACTTGCCTTTTTCAGGATGCTTCGGATGTTTTTGCTGGTCGTATAATCATTCTCAACGATTGATCTCTGCTAAAATAAGTTACCATCCAGTTTGCCATGGTAGAAAGCCGGTTGCGGTAACTTATCAGATACAACACATGAATAAACAGCCAGGCTAACCAGGCAATAAAACCTTTGAGATGCAGTTTCGGTTTGGGTAAATCTGCCACCGCTTTGTTGCGACCAATAATAGCCAGCGAGCCTTTGTCGTAATAATCAAAAGGCTTAATAGGTTTGCCTTTTGTCATTGCAATAAAATTTTTCGCTAAATGTTTTCCCTGCTGTATAGCCACCTGCGCCACCTGCGGATGACCCTCCTGAAAACCTGCATCTGAGGTTTGTAAACAAGTATCACCAATCGCATAAATATTTGTTGTATTCACCACTTTGTTGTATTCATCTACCAGCATTCTTTTGCCACGCCCGTAGCTTTCTTTCGGAATGCCCTCAAACACATGCGCCGTAACGCCGGCTGCCCATATTAATGTTTTGGTGGGTATGGTTTCGCCGTTAGACAGCATTACTTCATCGTTTATAAAATCATTCACATGCAGGTGCAGTTTTATGGTTACGCCCATCTTGGTAAGGGCCTTGAAAGTGTCTTCCTGAGAGGCTTTGCTCATCGGGCTTAATACCGCATCGCCGCCATCTACAAGATAAATATTAGATTTAGCAATGTTGTCTTTCAATTCAGGATAATCTTTAGAGATAATACAATTGCGCATTTCTGCAAACATGCCCGACACCTCGACGCCCGTGGGTCCGCCGCCTGCAATTACAATGTTGCTGTATTTTATTTGTTCCGCTTCGCCCGGCATCAGCGATGCTTGTTCCAGCCGTTGCAGCAGCATGTTGCGCATGTTAATGGCATCGTTTAGCGTCTTCATCGGAATGGCGTTTTTCTTAATGTTTTCCATTCCGAAAAAATTGGTTTCTGTTCCTGTGGCAAATACAAGAAAATCATACTGCATCTCGCCGTTATCCAATACTACTTTATTTTCTTCGGGCACTACTTTCAATAAAGTTGCCATGCGAAGTCTTGCGTTAGGCAGTTTGCGCAGCAATTTGCGAAAAGGGTAGCTAATGTTTGACGGTTCTAAAAATCCGGTAGCTACCTGATATAAGAGAGGAGGAAAAAAATTGTAATTATTTTTGTCTATCAGCGTTACTTCAAAATTTTTGTTTTTTCCTATTTTTTCTGCCAGGTTGATGCCCGCAAATCCGCCACCAATAATTACAATGTGCTTACTCATACGATGCGATTGGTAAAAAAGATTACAATGCGAAGGTAGCGACCAATTATAATGCCGTTATACTTTGGCGAAAGTCATCATAATACGAAACCTGCCTTACAGATTTTTGATAGTAACCTTGTAAGTGAAGCAAAGAGTAACGGTATTTATTTTAGCAACTCTGCTACCACAATTCCCGAATAGGTTCCTAAAGCAGTACCTAATGAACCGGCTAAGATGCCGGGCAACCGAAGATCGCTCCGGTTTAAACCGGTAGCTAACGCTGCCGCAGTAGTGGCCCCGCCGATATTGGCGTTTGATGCAATAGAAATCAAATACCAGTCCTGCTTCAGCAAACCGCCAATTGTAAAAAGCAATATACCATGCGTAAACACAATTATTGTTACCCATTCTAACAGCAACACTGCCGTTGTTTTGTTTTGTATCAGTGCTTCCATATCGCAGTATGCGCCAACAACGGCCAGAAAAAGCAACACGAATAAATAACCAATGAGGTTACCTCCTTTTATACGATGCAAAAATTTTATTTGTGCAAGAAGTAAAGCGATGGTAGTAAGAATGAGGATAGAAGGAACCTGCGGAATATACTCACTGATTAAACCTGATACATACAACGTGCCTGCACCCAATGTTAGCAATATCGAAAATCCAATAAGCGTGATGTTTTATTTTTCAGTATCGGTGTTTAAAACAGGTTTTTCATTTTGCAAAACATGGCTTTGTGTCTTTTTTACCGGTAACCATTTTTGCAGTATAGCCGGTAAGGCAAGAGAAACAATCATCCAGATGGTTGTAATGATGTTGTCAGCCGCATTGATGGCGGCAAATAAAGTTCCGTTTTTAAACATCCCGTATTGCAAAGCCACCGCATTCAGGTTGGCGCTGCCGCCGATATAAGTGCCCGTGTACATGCCGGCAACGGCAAATACATCGGGTATAGCATGCTGATGGGCAATCAACAAATAATAACCGGCTGCTACGCCCGTTATTGTAGCAACGGAACCTGTCAGAAACATAACGAGCATTGGCAGGCCGGCTTGCCTGATACTGGACAACTTTACTTCGAGCAACAAATAAAAAATAGCAAGCGGCGCAACATAAGTAAAAATGGCTTCGTATAAAGGCGGCGCATTTTGAGACGAAGGAATAATGTGCAGGTTGGCCAGTATTGCCGCCGTAATAATGACAATTAATGATGAACCTAAATAATGAAAATACTTTTTTTGCCCAAGCCATTCGGAGAACACAACCAGTAACAGGAGAATTAAAACCAGATACAAAGGATCGGTTTGCAAAGCTTATTGTTTTGGCTTCAATGTAAGTAAAAAAATCAAATGGTTTATACGCTTGCCGGTTAGTTATGCCTGTTGGCAGGCATATATCTTTTTAAATGTTATCATGGCAGACAAATAACATTCTGCAAAACTTTATTCGTATATTTTTGTAAGGATGGCAAACAACATTACGTTATTATCTAAAATATTTATAATGAAAAAATATTTTCAAAAACATATTAAGCTAAATCTTTCTGTTCTTGCACTTCTCATTGCATCGGTTGCTTATTTCGGCTTTGCAAAAGATGATGATTTTATGTCAAAAACACATCTTACGAAAGTAGATGAACAAAATTTTAATGAGTTCATCAACACAAAAGACAAACTGGTAATAGTTGAATTCAACGCAAAATGGTGCCCTACATGTAAAAAGATGGCGCCGGTACTAAATGATTTATCAGAAACTTATGCAGGGAACACAATTTTCGGAAGTGTTGATATTGACGACAATGCCAATAAAACAAGAGAATATAACATAGATGCCATTCCGGCGATGTTGTTTTTTAAGAATGGTGAATTGAAAGGACGTGTTGTTGGCTTAACAGCCAAAGAAGATTTAGCCAAGCTGATACAGGAACAAAAAAATTAGGCAATTATTAGTTGGTCATGGTTTGGGTTTATATAAGGCTCTTCTTCGGGGAGCCTTATTTTTTTATGCAATATGAAATATCATCTTTACAATCAAACAACAGGCAAAGCCTTTTGCTGATATATATCACAAAGAGAATTTTACTCATTAGTTTTATAATTTGAAAAAAATAGCGTTGCATCTTTAATGTGTTTTGTCAACCTTTGCTAATTTGTATTCGTTGCAAACAATACTGTTACGAATTAATTTTGCAACGACAACTGGCGTTGTTGCATGAATAAATATAAAGATGAGCGATAGTTATTCACTTATAAAAAAGAACAGGCATAGATTAGTTAGTTAGTGGTTACAACATCATTAACAACACAATCTATACCTGATGAGTAAAGATAAGTACAAAGTCAGAAACTGGTCGGCTTACAATAATGGATTACAGCAACGCGGGTCTTTGTGTTTATGGATAGAGAAAGACATTGCAGATCATTGGAAAGCTCCCCGTGAGGGGAACAGGCGTGGGGGTCAGAAGCAATACAGTGATAGGGCTATAGAAATATGCCTTACCATCCGTAAGATATACCACTTGGCATTGCGGCAAACGGAAGGCTTTATGTGCAGTTTTTTCAAACTGACAAAAGCAGATGTAAAAGTGCCCCATTACAGTGTAATCTGCAGGCGCAGCAAGGCTTTGGATGTGAAGCTGCAGACAGGAGGGAGCAACAGAACGGTTACAGATATAGTGGTTGACAGCACGGGTCTGAAGGTATATGGAGAAGGGGAATGGAAAGTTCGCAAACATGGAGCGGGCAAGCACCGCACCTGGATGAAACTGCATGTGGCAGTGGATGAACAGACACAACAGGTGGAAGCGGTAACACTGACTACCAATGCGGTTGATGACGCCACTGAAGTGGATGCCTTATTGACACAGATCAAAAAGGAAGTAAAAAGTTTTACAGGCGACGGTGCTTACGATAAAAAGAAGGTGCGTAAACGGTTGGCAAAAGACAATATAGAACAGGTTATACCGCCAAGGAAAAACGCAGTGATGAGTAAAAAAGGGGATGCCTGTTTACAACAAAGGGATAGAGCTATAGAAACGATAGGGGAAACAGGACGAAAAGAATGGAAAATTCAAACCCGTTATCACCAGCGGAGTAAAGCGGAAACCACGATGTTCAGGTACAAAACAATTGTGGGTGATAAGTTATTGGCAAGACGAAAAGAAAATCAACTCACAGAAGTAAGAATTGGTTGCAAAATATTAAACATAACATTGAAAACAAGCAAACCAATAAGCGTAAAAGTAGCTTAACGATTCCAGGATAGGTTATTTAAACCTTATAAATTGATTCATGCAACAAAGCCACGACAACTTATAAAAATGAACAAGCAGCCGTTGATTAACTTCATACAACACAATACGCCTAACATCACGGTAAATAAAGAAGCAATCGAAACCATTGTCAGCCATTTTGAAGATATGGATTTTGCTAAGAGCGAATACCTGTTGAAAGAAGGAAAAATCAGCGGCTATTATTACTTGTCGGAAGGTTTTATGCGTGCTTTTACATTTGACACGAATGGTTATGAAAGAACCACGTATTTCTATACAAAAAACACAATCGTATTCGAAGCCGCTTCGTTCTTTTTACATACCTCTTCTGCCGAAAATATACAAGCCATAACAGATTGCAAAGGTTATTACACAACGTTTGAAAAACTTAATGTGCTGTTTCATTCCGTGCCCGAATTCAGGGAGTTTGGAAGAGCAATGCTGGTAAAAGAGTTTGTAGCTTACAAGCAGCATTCGTTAGCCATGATTAACAAAACAGCGGAAGAACGTTACAGAAGTTTGATGCATCACCAACAAGAAATCTTTCGGTATGCACAACTCAAACACATCGCTTCTTTTCTGGGCATCACCGATACATCGCTAAGCCGCATCAGGCGGGAGTTTGCCAAAAAATAATGTTGTTTTTTCTTGCCAATTGACAAGTCCGATCTTGTCTTATGACAAGCGATTTTTTGTTTCCAGTGTCTTTCTTTGTACTATCAAAAATTGATAACAATGAAAACAACAGACAACAGCAAAACAAAAAACGAAAGCCACCCGCCCAATTTTTTTGCAGGCTCCATTCCGCACAACTACGATAATTACATGGGTCCTGTTCTTTTCACGCCGTATGCTTTGGATATAACTGCACGGATGAACATGTTTAATGGCATGAAGATTCTGGAACTCGCTGCCGGCACGGGACGAGTGACCAAAGAAATGGTGGCAGTTTTACCAGACACATCGCATCTTCTTGCTACCGATATTAGTGCCGGTATGCTTGCCATTGCACAGGAAAATGTAACCGCTGCTAATGTAAGCTGGGCAATTGCTGACATGGCAAACATACCCTGCGAGGCAGAACAGTTCGATATTATTGTTTGCCAGTTTGGTTTAATGTTCGTGCCAGACAAGCCGAAAGCGCTTAGCGAGATGTATCGTGTTTTGAAAACCGGCGGCCAGCTATTGTTCAATACTTGGGGCGATTTGGATGAAAACCCGGTGTGGAAAATGAGTTTTGCAACCCTTTACTCTTTTCTTGGAAGTCTTCCTTTTGCCAAAGATGCAGGTCCGTTTGCGCTGATTGAAAAAGAGCCTGTTTGCACAATGATGCGAGAAGCTGGTTTTACCGATGTTGTGGCTGAAGAAGTTCGTAAAATTTCAGATATCAGCACGGCAGATGTAGCGGCCGAATCATTTTTAATGACGTCTCCGGTAATGGAAAAAGCGCCTGATTTATACAATCAGATTCATAAAGCATTATCAAAAAAAATGGAAGAAAATTTTGGTACGAATCCCTTACATGCACCTATGCTGGCATTGGTATTTGAAGCAAAAAAATAACGCGGCTGCATAAATAAAAATATAAGAAATGAAAGACAAAATCTTAATCACATTAGCCACCGGCAGAACCGGTTATGCAGCAACTGTTCAATTGTTGCAGGAAGGCTATCCTGTAAAAATATTTGTTCGTTCAAGAAATACAAAAGCCCTCGGATTAGAACGAATGGGAGCGGAGATTGCTATCGGTAATTTTGATAATGATGAAGACATACAAAATGCACTGACTGATGTAAAACGCGTGTATTTTAATTATCCCATTGCCAAAGGAATGATTCATTGTGTTGATATTTTTATAAAGGCAGCAAAAGATGCCAGCATAGAGACTGTGGTATTTATGGGGCAGTGGCTGGCAGAGTTTGACAATCAAAAAAGTCTCATGACCAACGATATAAAAAAGGCATATTCGCTATTGCAAAAATCCGGCTTGAACGTCATCTATTTTAACCCCGGCTTTTTTGCTGATAACCTGCTGGCGCTAACAGAAAGTATTGTACAATTAAGACAAATGCCTTCGCCATTTGGTGAGGGCAAATGTCCCTGGATATCTACCGGCGATATGAGCAGATAAATTGTTGCACTGCTGAAAAATCCGGATCCTTTTATTGGTCAAAAAATTCATCCTACAGGACCCATATCAATTGATGCGAAAGAAATGGCGGAGATTTATGCAAAAGTAGTTGGTAGAAAAGTGAAAGTGATGCCTGTATCGGACAAGCTATTTATGAAAGCGGTTTTAGCTGCCGCTGATGAGTTTGGCTATAACGCTTTTATAGCCGTGCAAACCGCTTTTTATATGCAGGAACTTCGCAAAAACAGATTTGCCGACGGTGCGCCAACAGGTGTTGTAAAAAAACTAACTGGCAGAGAGCCGGAAAATTTCGAAACCATTGTTAAAAGTTTTATAGATCAGTCGCCATATCGAATCCGTAATTTTTCTAACTGGTTTCATGCCTTAAAAAATTTTATAAGATTGTTATTTATCCCACTGCCAACTCAAAAACAATTGATTGCCTTAAATGAGTAAACGTAACAATCTTCAACACTTCGTCAAGCCGTTGTAATAAAATAAAAAGAGGCTGTCTAAAACTTAGGAGACAGCCTCTTTTATGATGATGTTTAATTTCTTAAAAACGAATTCACTTTAATTATTTGTTCTGAAACCTTTATCCGCAGAAGTTGTTGTATCGCCGGCAATATCTTCAACATCCACTTCTGTTTTTCTAACCGTATCGCGAACGGTTTCGTTGCGTTCGTTGGTTTCTTTATTTAAAGTAACTTCTTCAACTACACGCGCTTCTTTAGAAACAACGGGCACTTCAGAATGTTCGTGCATTTCTATTTCGCCTTCTTTAAATATATTTAAGTCAGCATCCGTTGCTGCTCTGTTTACTGCATTGCGTTTTACATATACCCGTTCTTCTCTCAGGCGTAAATCTTCTTCTACCGGGCGTTCTACAATACGACTTCTCAATCGCATACCACCGGTTTCAACTGTTCGCTTGCCCACCTGCATTTCTTCTTCAATAACAGGCACCGATGTTTTGCCGGTAATATCATTATTGTTGTTTGCAGAAACATTTCTATCAGCCATATCAAATGTTCCTGTTGTGGTATCCATGTCAGCCATACTTGCCGATGCGCCTGCCGTTTCATTAAAAACGCCTACCGGTGCTGCACCGGCATTTGTGTTATAACTATCGTTGTCGTTAGCATCTTCATCAACATTAACGGCGCCACAGTCATCCAGAATGTCAGCAGCTTTTTCAGCTTCCTCTGATGATTGGGCATGTACCGTAACAATCGAATTTCCGCGCACTGCAAAATTGCTATAACGGTTTACCGTTTCGTCATCGCTGTCGCCAAACAAATTTTTAAAGAAACGGCTAATGCCGCTTTCGTGGTCTTCATTTTTGTCTAATCCGAAATTTGTGTTGTCTGAAGTCGTATCGTTGCTCATACTTCCAATTGATAAATCTACGTCATTGCTGTTAAAACCGTTATTGGTTAATTTTTGCACAGCATCCTGTGCATCGCTTGACTTATTAAATAAGCCTACTACTGTTTGTTTCATGGTGTTTTGTTTTGTATTTGGAAAAAAATTATTTCACGTCTTTGTTGTTTACTGATAAATGCTTAATTGTAACTGTTTCTTTACGAAGCGTTACATTTTGCGGCTCGCTTTGTTGTGCTATTTTTTTTGTAACTCTGATTTCTTCCGTGAGCAATACTCTTTTTACCATTACTTCTTTCAAAACTGGTATAATCAGAACATCGCCTTCCTGTCTTGTCGCCGGAATATTGTCATCTACAAACTCATCTTTTTCAATATGTTCAACAAAATATTCCTCACTTATCAGATCAATATTTATTGTTTCTTCTTTTTGCTGTACTTCTTTTACAACTTTTACAATTCCGGTTTCAATTATTTTTTTCTCAATTGAAACTTTTTCTTCAATTACCGGTATTGTAATACCTGTAAGCGTTTCATCAGCCTGACCAATTGAATGTGAAAATAATTTTTCGTCTAACATATAATTGAATATTGGAAAATTATGCCGTTGCTGTTACCGCTTGATTTACTGATAATAGTCTAAAAAATTATCATTTGAAAAAGATGGGAAGATGGGGAATGTTTGTCCATGTTTACGTTGTTTTACATATTCTTACAATTTACTTTTTACACAACCGTTGTAATATTTTAAATATGGCTTACAGATGCAATTTGATTTCAAAGACTTGTTGAAAAACGCAAAAGAGAAATAAAGGCAATTATTTTTGCTTTGTTCTTTCCGTTTTAAAATCGCTTTCATCATTATATTAAATTACAGAGCGTATTTATGTAACAATGATATAGAAACGCATCGCTTCTTTTACCATCTGAAATTTTTTAATCAGATTTTAAAGCAGAATCACAAAAAAAATATTTTTCTTCAAACCCATGTTGAAAAAAGTCGTCTTATAAAATAATTTCACACTTTATCAGTTAACTATTTTTTATTCAGAATAAATGTATCAAGTTGTGCAGGATTTTGCTGCTGACTAAAAACTACTTATATGCTCTACCGCTTACTTCGCAACAATAAAGAAAGTGGTCCTTACACCGCTTTGCAGTTAAAGGAAATGGGGTTAAAACCCTTCGATTTGCTTTGGACAGAAGGCAGAGGCGCCGCCTGGCAATATGCTTCCGAAATCACAGAACTAAAAGATTTTGCACCGGTTGTTGAGGAACAGCCGTTTGACCGTTTTTTCAAACGCAAAGAAGCGATGGAAACGGTGCAGGAAGTAGCGGTAGCTCCAAAAAAAACAAAGCCACGCTTTCGCATCTCCGGCGACAAAATTATTATGGTAGAAGCTGGTAACATGGAAGTTGCCACAAATGGCAGCATTCTGCAAACGCCTGTGGCTCGTTTGCAAAAAGAAACTGCTGTTGCAGATGAAAAAATTCCGGCTACGCCCGACTGGCAGAATGTGTATGCCGAATGGCAGCAACCGCAAAAAAAAGTGGTAAACAAAGAAGCGCCGGTTGAAGTAGAAACCAAATATACCGAATCGCTCGACAATTTGAAAAAGCGGTACGCAGAAAAGGTTTTGAATGAAAACGGCGGAAAAACATCTTTTGTTTTTTCTGCGTCGGTAAAACAAAATATGATGGCTGCCGCTGCCATAATTGTGCTTGCCGTTGGCGGATACGTAGGCTACACGCTGAAACAAAAAAGCACAAGTGTAACAGATAGTAAACATGCCATGGAGAAAGCAGACATTACTACAGATAATTCTTTGGCGTTGCAAGCTGAAAATGATAACAATGTTACAAATGGCGCAGCAGAAAAAAATGATCCTGATGTTCAGCCGCAAACCAATTCTGAAAAAAATAGCAAGGCAATAAAAACCAATGAAAATTATGTAAACAGCAGTAAGAAACCTATCAATAACGATCAGATAAAAACATCTGGTAATACAATTGCGATAAACAAACCAAATGAAAAAACGGTTGCGCCAGGCAAAACTGAAACGGATAAAATAAATCAGGACAAAACTTCTGTTCAGCCACAAACATCGGCATCAAAAACAACACCAGCCAATACGGTTGCAATACAACCGGTAGCAAAGCCGTATATGCAAAAAAAAATTGATGATTATATTTCCGTAAAAAAAATCGGTGGCTCGGCTAACGGCGTTCAGAATGTTCGCCTTCAGGTGAATAACGTTAGTGATTTTCCCATTGATCTGGCTGTGATAAACATTCAGTATTTTGATGTCAAAGGAAAATTTCAAAAAGGCGAAACGATGTATATAAAAAACATTGACGGCGGCAACAACGTTGAAGTAAGAGTGCCCGACAGCGATAAATCAAATTCAATCAAATACAAAGTATCGTTGGTTAGCGCAGACCAGAAAACGCTGTATCTTGTTGCCGATTAAGATAATAATTTGAATCGTAAAGCGTTTAAAAAATTATCTTTTGCAACGAGCGATAGAAAATGCGTTGTGTAATTTCTCTTCTTTATACTTAAGAATTTTTTATTTACAATTTGTTATCCCGCCGCGTTCATTTTATCCAAACACTTTTGTAAACTTTCCCGCCAGTTTTTGGGTTTAATCATAAATACAGATTGAATTTTTTGTTTGTCTAACACCGTAAATGTGGGTCGCTTTGCCGGGGTTGGATATTGTTCGGTTGGCACTGCGTGTACACGACATGCTAAGCCTGATAATTCTTTAATCGCCATGGCAAACTCGTGCCAGGAAATATTTGCTTCGTTGCTGTAATGATAAATGCCGGATGGAACCGGATTGTCAACGCAATACCTTACCACAGCCAGAATAGCTTCTGCCAGGTCTAACGCATAGGTTGGCGAGCCATGCTGATCGTTTACCACGTTTATTTCTTGTTTTTCGTTCATCAGCCGTAACATGGTTTTTACAAAGTTTTTTCCGTAACAACTATATACCCACGATGTACGAATGATGATGGTATGAAGATTATTCTGCAAAGCAAATTGTTCGCCCGCCAGTTTTGTATAACCATAATGGTTCAGCGGATCGGTAGCGTCGTCTTCGGCATAAGGAATATGACCCACCCCATTAAATACATAATCCGTTGAAACATGTATCAGCGTCGTATTGTATTGTTGACATAACGAAGCAATGTTCTTAACCGCCGTTGCATTAATCAGGTAAGAATTTTCTTTATCGGTCTCCGCTTTATCAACCGCCGTATAAGCCGCGCAGTTAATAAAGAAATCAGGCTGATTGGCTTCAAAAAAAGCATTCAATGAAGATTGGGAAGCGATATCCAATTCATCTTTATCCGAAAAAATAAATTGGAAGCCCGTAAATAAAGCCGCTAAATCCTGCAATTCGCTTCCTACTTGTCCGTTCTTTCCGCTAACCGCGATAATTGGTTTTGCCATAATAATCTATACAATTATTTATTTACAAATTCGAGTACCGATGAAGTGATATAGTTTAATTGCTCTTCATCTAATTCTGTATGAACCGGAAGAGAAATAACACGCTGCGTAAGCCAGTCTGTTGTCTCAAGATTTACCGATGCACTGTTGAAAGCGGCGAACATATTCTGACGATGTCCCGGCACGGGATAATAAATCATAGAAGGAATGTTTTTGGAAGCCAGATACTCGTTCAGTCCGTCTCTGCTTACTTTTTCTAATAACAAGGTGTATTGATGAAATACATGATGAGAATACGCAGCACGGTAAGGTATTGAGATGTTGGGATGATTTGCAAAAGCGGCGTCATAATAATCCGCCGCTTTTCTTCGTGCCGCAATGAAATGATCCAATTCTCTCAGCTTGATATTTAAAACCGCCGCCTGTAGCGTATCGAGCCGCGAATTGCAGCCAACTATTTCATGATAATATCTTTTTTGCTGGCCGTGATTGGCAATCATTTTCAGCTTTTCGGCAAGCTCATCATCGTTGGTACACATGGCGCCGCCATCGCCGTAGGCGCCTAAGTTTTTGGAAGGGAAAAAAGAAGTGCAACTTATATTTCCGATGGTTCCGGTTTTTTTTGTTGTGCCGTTGCTGAATGTAAAATCGCTGCCAATCGCCTGCGCATTATCTTCAATCACCGGGATGCCGTTTTCATTTGCCACTTGCATAATAGCCTCCATATTAGCTGCCTGCCCGTATAAATGCACCGGAACAATGGCTTTTGTTTTGGGTGTAATTAAGCTGCGCAACGACTCAATATCAATGCAAAATGTTTTTTTATCTACTTCGGCAAAAACAGGTTTCAGTCGTAACAATGCAACTACTTCTGTTGTAGCAATATAGGTAAACGACGGCGTAATCACTTCATCGCCGGGCTGCAAGCCAAGCGCCATCATGCTGATTTGCAAGGCATCTGTTCCGTTTGCGCATGGTATTACGTGCTTTACATCAAGATAGTCAGACAATGCTTCCGTAAACTGCTGAACAGGCTTGCCATTGATAAAAGCACAGCTTTCCAGTACATCAATCACTGCCTTATCAATCTCCGGTTTTATTTTTTGATACTGGGTTTTTAAATCTACCATCTGTATGGGTCGCATAATGAAAATTGTTATTATGCGGACAAAGCTAACAGAAAAGGCGTAGCGAAAGGTGCTGTAAATTTTTGTAAGGCAGCATGAAGAAGGTTTGTTTTGATGGAGCTTAAAGCAATGATTTGTTTTTTAAATCTGCATTCAAAAGCAAATCGTAAAATTCTTTTTTTGCAGATAGATTCAGCAACGCTTCCATGTGCCTGTCGTGGTGCATGTCGGTTCCGGCAAACTGAACCATTTTATTCTTCAAAAGCTTTTCGGCTGCTTTTTTTACATTGCCGCCGTAATAACCCGATAGCGATAAAAGATTTATTTGTAGCACACAGCCAAGGTCTATCAGCCGCTGATATTTATCCAATGAATCATGGTAATAAATATATCGCTCGGGGTGTGCGATAATCGGCTGCAAACCTTTTATGCAAAGCTCAAATATTACGGATTCGATATTGGGTGAAGGCGCAATAAAACTCATTTCGATCAGTATATAATTGTTGCCAAACGAAAGCAGTGGCTCATCATTCCTGATTGTTTCTTCAAATTCCAAATCTACCATATACTCGGCGGCGGCTTCTATTTCAACCGGAATATTGTGTTCTTTAATTTGTTGCTGCACTTCGGCTAATCGTGGCAAAATGGTATCAGGCGAATTGGGGTGAAGATCGGAAATGATATGCGGCGTACAAATGAGCTTGCTGTAACCAAGCTGATACAATTTCTGAACGTATTCTATTGTTTCATCCATCGTTCGTAAACCGTCGTCCAAAGCAGGCAAAAGATGCGAGTGCATATCGGCACCCAGAAAAGAAAGATCGGGATCTACTTTTTTGCTGAATAAAGAAAACATAAGGCAAACTTACAGATATTACCGGACGTGGTGCTTTGACAGAAAAATGCGGAGAATTGTTTTGAATTTGCCAATATCTGCAAACGCGGATCGCTTAAAACAGAATAGTATAAACCTTTTGACACAGACAAGAGGCAACCATAAAAAAAGATGAAACTCATGTGATTGTTGCCTGTATTTCTATGTTTTTTTTTGATAAGCTGCATAATCAAAAACGCAAAACCGGACATTTTAATTCTTTACCGCCGCTGCTGTATGTTCCTGTTTTTATCAAAGAAATTTCGTATGCGCCGTAACGGTTGTTATATGTTCCTAACGAGGAGGTAGTAGCATCGTAGCTTGCGGTTAATTTAAAAGCATTTAGCTGAAAGCCAACCATCGGAACAAAAGCATCCTGATACCGATAATATAAACCTCCGATTACCTGCGTATTGCCGTCGCCACTGAGGTTGTAATTGGCATTCATTCCGCCTACCACTTCGTAGGCATTTCCAACTTTGCTAACGTATGCATTGGGATTTACAATCCATTGGTTGTTTACTTTATAAGCTGCATTTAAAAACGCAGTATATCTTACGGCCAGCCGCGCATCTATATTGCTTTTATCGGAAAAAAAACTCTCTTTCGGACGGTTGATGTGAGAGGCGCTGAAACCTGCGTTTATGTAAGTGGCGCTATTGGGAAACCACGCATAATTAACGCCGGTCTGCAAATCGAAATAACCAACCTGGCTGTACGCAAAATTTTCTCCGGAAGGAATAGTCACATCAAAAAACTGACCTTCATCATTCCACTGATTGTCAAAAGTAAGCTTGGTGAAATCTACTTTTTTACCTACGTAACCGCCACTGAAACCTACGCTCAGCAGGCTCGATAAGCCAAGCAACTGATGATAGGCCACAGACCCATACGCCCGGGTAGAAGTAAGGCTGCCCGCGCCTGCCGCATCTTTCAATATGGCGCCGCCAACACCCAGCCAGCCGTTATCAAAACGGTTATTAAACAGTTGCGCATCGCCCCAAACGCTCATGGTTTTATATGGGTTTGCCGTAAGGCTGGCATATTGATTTCTATAATTTACTCCCAAACGCCAGTCCACATCGGGCGCAAAACCGGTGTTGGCAGGGTTCACCAACAGCGGCGTATTAAAATACTGGGAAAAATGAAGATCCTGCGATTGCGCATTTTGCAGACCCAAAAAACCTGCTGCAAAAATGACATATTTAAAAATAACGTTGCGGTGTTTCATAGTTTCCTTGTTAACGAATCAAAGTAATGTCTCCTGTCTTTTGAAATTTTGTTCCATCCGAAAATTCTACATTCAGCACATAGGTATAAACTTCCATTGGCTGCAATACGCCTTTATAAGTGCCGTCCCAACCTGTCTTCTGACTGGTGCCATTAAAAACCATTGCACCCCACCGGTTATATATGCGCCAGTCCATTTTTGCAATACCAAATCCTTTTACGGTAATCCGACGGTTCACGCCCGTTGGCGAAAGCGCATTCGGCACATCTACCAAAGGAGTAATAAGAGATGATACCACATGCGAAGCCGTATCGGTACATCCGTACTGGTTGTAAGCAATGAGTCTTACATTAAACGTATCGGTACGGTTGTAAAGATGTTTGATTGTGGAATCAATTTTTGTGGTTGTCAATTCATCGCCATCGTCAAAAATCCACTTGTAAGAAGTTGCACCGGCAGATATATTAAAGAAAGTAGTCGGCGTGTTGTTTAATGCCTGTATGGGGCTAAATGTAAAGTCTGCCATAGGATTTGGACTAACGATGATGGTAAACGGCTGGGAAACATCCTGCTTATTACAGGTTGCGTCATCAGAAACGGTTAAGGTAACTGTATAATTTCCGGGCTGCTCGTATAAATGTTCCGGATATTCTTCGATAGAAGTTGTGCCATCACCGAAATTCCAGAGAAAGGTTTGTCCTGCCAGCGATGTATTATCAAACACAGCCGTATAAGGCGCGCAACCAAACGGCGGCGTTTCAAACTGCGCTTTTACATTGGCAGCAATGCGAACCGTATCTACCAGTAAATCAGGTGCATTGCAATAGTTGGTATCAATTAGATACAATTTTACAATATAAGTACCCTCTGCGGCATAAGTATGCGCGGGCGGCTGTATGGTTGTATCTACCGAGCCATCCCCAAACTCCCATGCAAAAGACCGGTTGTTAAACGGTTTGCCCGACGGAGGCGTTGATGTATTATTAAACTGATACGCCAGAGAAGTACAGGGCGGAAGCTTAATGGCATCAAGAGATAAAATCGCTTTGTCTCTGCGCGCATGAATGGTAGTATAAGCCGTGTCGGAAACATTACAGGCAGAAGAATCTACTGAAACCAGACGAACGGTATAATCTCCGATTTGGGTAAATGTATGCGAGATAGAATCTATGGTAGTTGTTATTTCCGGAGAGCCGTCTCCGAAATTCCATACAAATTGTTTTCCGAGGTTTAACGTATCAATGAAATCAACGGTTAAAGGCACACAACCCGTTGTATCATAATTTCTGCCGTCAATGCTTGCGCGAACGCCGTTTCCGATGCCGGCCAGCTCAAACGCCAGCTTTACAGCTGCCAGGTTGCATTTTGCACCGGTTGCAGCATTGTTGTTATGCGCTACCACGCCAAGTGTGGTGGGAAATCTTACACTATGGTCAACACAGTTGGCGCAAACCGCCTGGTAAATAACGCCTTGCTTATCGAAGCGGCTGGTGCCACCGTCAACATGATCGCCAAACCCGCCTTTCTGCCCGAAGAACTGCGCATACAAAGGAGCAGACGCATCGCGCTGCAATACAAAAAAGTAAAAGTCTTCGCCATCGGTGGTTCTGTAATCAACGGGCGCGTTTGCAGATACATATAGTCCGATTGAACTCTGACCTTTCTGATAGGTATCATTGATACCGCCCGACCAACCCGATACATATACATTCTCGCACCTGTCAACCAGAAACGCAACGGGTGATATATCGGGAACAGAAGTGCCTTTGCCAAAAGTGGTTGAATACACCCAATCGCTAAGATCGGTTTTGAGTTTTGCAATAAATTGTTTGCCGTTTGCCTGGCTCCAGGCGGCGTTGATTACCGGCCATGTTCCGGTTGTGGTTCCCATGATATAGGGAAAGCTGAATTTATCGAACTGAATACCGTAAATCAAATCAGCCGCTTTGGTTCCTACATACGCCGTTTTAACCAATTGATACGTGTTGTTATCAATGATGGAAATAAAGCCATCGCAATCGCCATTAAAGCTGTTAAACGCTGCGCTGCTATTGTTTATTCCGGGTAAATCAGAACTCTCTGTTGCACCTGCTGTATAAATGTTATTGTTGGTTGGGTTAAGCGCAAGCACAAAGCTGGCATCATTGCCCGAACCCCCTAAAAAAGTTGATAATATAATCGTTTTTAAATCCGGTGATGCTTTGATAATAACGCCATCCTGCGTAACGGCATCTCCCGTTTTACCAATTATTTTCTGAAACGCATTTGGTGTAACCGGATAATCGGCAGATTGTGTGCAGGAAGCTAAGTAAACAGTATTGCCATCATCCACCAAAACTTCACTTCTGGCATCATCGCCATAATTTTTTCTGATGCTGGCAATACCCGATTTCAGTTCTTTCGGACTAATATTTACGCCGTCATCTTTTGTGCCGCCGATGCGCCGCGATGCAACAAGCGCGCCTTTGCTGTTTAGCTTGGTAAGAAAAATATCAATGTCTTTTTCCGGTCCTTCAGGTCCGTATTTATTTTCGGTAGCCGGATAATCTTTAGACGAAGTTCTGCCGCCAATCAACAGGTTTCCATCTTTATCTACAATCATGCTATGCGGTTGTTCATCGCCAAACCCTCCGAGATAAGTGCCGAATAAGATGCTTTGTCCTTTTTTATCAAATTTTAAAACGCCTACATCAATGGGGCCGGTACCTTCTGCGTTGTTGCTTCCCGTTACAAATGTGCGGCTATAAGCACCGAGCGTGGTAGGAAACCCGTTGGCAAAAACAATACCGCCGGCATAAAAATTACCCAGTCCGTCATCAGTGGCTGTGTAACCCCAATTGTCTGCCGTACTGCCAGAGAACGAACAAAAAACAATTTGCGGGTCTATAATCAACGTACTGTTTTTGTCGAAGGTGCCGGATTTGAATCTTACCGTATTGCCGTTTACAGCGTAGCTCATTGCAACCGGAGTTTTTGTAACGTCAGATGTTTGGTAGGACAGGGGAGAAAGTTCAGTAATATCGCCCAATGAAGTTTTTACTATCAGATTGCCTTTTTTCACGCTCAAACCGTTTGCGCCTTCAAATTGCAGCGCTATTTTATTTATGTCTCCGCCGGGATGAATGATGATATCATATTTCAACTGACTGTTGTATGTGTAGTATCTCACATCAATATTCGGATACATATTTTTGTAAACGACAGCCTGATAGATTTTGCAACCCGATGCCCATTTGCTTTTGTCGTTGCCAATATAATAATTGTTATATGTCTCCAAAGGCTTGTCAGGCACCAGTTCAGGTTTTTCAGCAGCATTTAAAAAAGTTACTTCGTATGCATGAGAATGAAGCTGGAACTGAAGGTTTTGTGGTTTGCCGTCCGAAGTTTTATTGCCGTTAACCTGCCATGAAGTTCCATTGCTTGTAAGAACAGGAACAGAATCGGTGTGATGATGGCCGCCGTAATAATTTGCTATTTTCTGCCAGTCATCGCCATTGGTAAGCAATACGCGGTATCCATTCTTTTCAAGAAAAAAACCGCCGCCGTTAATTTCGCCGGCATAATTTACACGGCTGTCCCACTGGCCTTTATTTTCTATAAACTGTATGTACTGCGCCTGTGAAGCGGTAGTAAAAAACAAGGAAAAGAGAATGAAAAAACACACATTGATCTTCAAGGCAAAAATTTTAAAATTCTTCTGTAGATTCAAATATTCACTATCAAATCAAAATCACCGGTCTGTTGTTTTCAATGCAAATTTTGTACTGAACAACTGCAAAAGCCGGCTTCATAAAAAATTTAATTAAAAGAACTTACTAAAAAAATAATACCGGTAGCCAAAATACAGAATGCGTTTATCAAAAGCCGGTCAGAGAAGTTTTGGCAGGCAATTAATCCGTTGAAATGCGAATGACACTTATCTTTCTGAAGCATCGGAATTTTATTCTGCTTTTGTTTAAGCGCAATCGTCTTTAAAGATACACATTCGCGCATTTGTACGAAAGAATATTTCAGTCAGGAAATTTTGCTCCATGCCGTCTTACCCTGCCCCATCTGCAAGTGCATTTGTAAGGCTCTGTGAGTTTCCCTTTCAAGATGCGGATCTTCGGCAATTATTTTTTCGGCATACATTCTTGCCGTTTCTAAAAGCTGCCTGTCATCTACCAGGCTTGCCAGCTTAAAATTAACCGCTCCGCTTTGTCTTGTGCCTTCAATTTCTCCTGGTCCCCGCAACGCCAGGTCTTTCTCCGCTATTTTAAAACCATCATTGGTGCCGCACATGATAGTAATACGTTCCCGCGCATCGTTTCCGGTTTTTGAGCCGGTTAAAAGTATGCAAAAACTTTGCTCGCTTCCTCTGCCTACGCGTCCCCGCAACTGATGAAGCTGCGATAAGCCGAATTTCTCAGCGCTTTCTATCACCATCACTGTAGCGTTAGGTACATTTACCCCAACTTCAATTACCGTTGTACTTACCATAATATTGGTATCGCCGGTTACAAAGCGCTGCATGTTTAGTTCCTTTTGTTCCGCAGGCAGTCTGCCATGCACCATGCTGATATACCATTTCGGTTCCGGAAAAAAACTTTTCACCTGTTCATAGCCTTGCATTAAATCTTCATAGCTCAGCTTTTCGCTTTCTTCTATTAACGGATAAATGATGTAAGCCTGCCTGCCTTTGTCAATTTCATTCCTGATGAAGCCCATGATATTCGCGCGGTGCATTTCGTTGCGATGCACGGTAGTAACGGGTTTGCGCCCCGGCGGCAGTTCATCAATCACACTGTAATCCAGATCGCCGTAAGCCGTCATTGCCAACGTTCGGGGAATGGGCGTTGCTGTCATTACCAGCACATGCGGATGAATGGTTGCCTTGTTCCACAGTTTCGCTCGTTGGGCCACGCCAAACCGATGCTGCTCATCTATGATAGCCAACCCGAAGTTTTTAAAGACTACGCTGTCTTCAATTATGGCATGTGTTCCGATGATGATGTGCATTGAACCATCTGCCAGGCTTTGTAAAATTTCTCTTCTCTGCTTTGTTTTCGTGCTGCCGGTAAGCAAACCAATTTTCACCGGCAGGTCCTGCAAAAGATACGACAAACCGTCAAAGTGTTGCTTTGCCAGAATTTCTGTCGGCGCCATCAGACAGCTTTGATACCCGTTATCGGCGGCAAGCAACATGCTGAGCAAAGCCACAATGGTTTTACCGCTTCCCACATCACCCTGCAGCAGCCGGTTCATCTGATGCCCCTGCGCGGTATCGTTTCTTATTTCGCGCAGTACGCGCTTTTGTGCGCCTGTGAGTTCAAAGGGAAGATGATTGCTGTAAAAGCCGTTAAAAAAATCGCCTACCTTTTCAAATACGATTCCTCTGCTGCTTCGGTTGCGGTTGATGCGAATCAGTTGCAAACGAACCTGCGCCAGAAACAGTTCTTCAAATTTTAATCTTTGCAATGCTTCGCCATACTGCTGAACAGATTTGGGGAAATGAATTTGCTGAAACGCTGTTAACCGCGATAACAGGCGTAAACTTTTCATTATAAAATCCGGCAGTATTTCGGGCAAATCTTTTTCAGTAAGCTGTGAGATGAGCGAGTAAGTCAGCTTCCCGATCTGCCTTGCATTTAATCCACGTGCTTTTAATTTTTCCGTGGTGGAATAAACAGGTTCCAGAAAAGGCTTTCCTTCCGCTTTTATATCACTGATCAATTCAATTTCAGGATGCGACATCTGCGGTTTTCCGTTAAAAAAAGAGGGCTTTCCATACACAAGGTAATGTTCGCCTTCTTTTAATAATTTCTCAACCCAGCTTATTCCCTGAAACCACGTTAGTTCAAGCGTTCCGGTGCTGTCTTTTACCTGAGCCGTTAACCGGCGCGCTCTTTTTTCCCCGATAATTTCAAACGATAAAAGTCTGCCGTTGATTTGCGTAAAATCTGTTTCAGGAGCAATGGATGAAATGAGGCTGATTTTTGTTTTGTCAATATGGCGAATCGGGTAATGCTCCAGCAGATCGCGAAAAGTAAATATGATAAGGTCTTTGCGAAGCATATCGCCACGCACAGGACCCACGCCTTTCAGATATTCGATAGGAGACTGCAATATGGAAACCAGTGGTGCGATTGCTAAATAATTTGGTTACAAATATCGGGAAATGATATTGCGGAAAACGAATATTAACACCGGCTTTTGCTGCCATCTCCAATTTTAAAATCGCTGCTTTTTTACTACTTATCTTCGCGGCTATGTTGGAAACTTTGTCTCATTCGCAACTCATTGATATTGCAAATGAATTCGGAACGCCTGTGTATGTTTATCACGCTGAGAAAATAGAGCAGCAGTTGACCGAGCTTCGGCAGGCATTTGAAAACTGCAACACGAAATTTTTTTATGCCTGTAAGGCGCTTACAAATATTAATATTTTAAAACTCATTAACAAGCTTGGTGCTAATGTAGATTGCGTTAGCATCAACGAGGTAAAGCTGGCCTTACATGCCGGCTTCTCTCCAAAGCGTATTTTGTTTACCCCTAATTGTGTAGATTTTGCCGAGATTGAAGAAGGAAAAAACTTTGGCGTTAATCTTAATATTGACAACATATCCATTCTCGAGCAGTTTGGCAACCGATATGGCAGCAGCTATCCGGTTTGCATACGGTTGAATCCGCATATTATGGCAGGCGGCAATTACAAAATTTCAACCGGGCATATTGACAGCAAATTCGGTATTTCCATTCATCAGATGCGGCACATAGAACGCACGGTAAAAACAACCAATCTGCACGTAACCGGGCTTCACATGCACACCGGCAGCGAGATAAAAGACATCAATGTTTTTTTGCAGGGGTTAGAAGTGATGTTTGATATGGCAACTCATTTTCCCGATCTGGAATTTATAGATTTGGGAAGCGGTTTTAAAGTGCCTTATCAGGAAAACGATGTGGCAACGGACGTGCGCGAGCTTGGCGCGAAAGTAGCCGGGGCGTTTTGCAGTTACGAAAAAGAAAGCGGCAGGAAATTGGAAGTGTGGTTTGAGCCCGGCAAATATCTGGTTAGCGAAGCCGGTTATTTTGTGGTAAAAGCCAACGTAGTAAAACAAACAACGGCAACCGTTTTTGTTGGCATTAATTCGGGGTTTAATCATTTGATACGACCCATGTTTTATGATGCATTTCATCGCATTGAAAACATCAGTAATCCAAACGGCGCGGAAAGGATTTATACGGTTGTCGGTAATATTTGCGAGACAGACACATTTGCATGGGACAGAAAAATTAATGAAGTTCGGGAAGGCGATTTTCTGGTTTTTTACAACGCCGGCGCTTATGGTTTTGAAATGAGCAGCAATTTTAATTCAAGATTAAAACCGGCTGAAGTGTTAGTAACGAACCGCGACGCAAAACTGATAAGAAAGCGGGATGAGTTTGAAGATTTGTTGAAAAATCAGATTGAAATAATGTAAAAACCAGACGATAATTGTGCGAATAAAAAAAACAGCAGTTTAAAAATTTGATAAAAGAAAATAAAACCAGGCATTATGATCTCATTAAAAAATGTAAGCAAAAGTTTTGGCGATAAAACGATATTGACCGACGTAAATCTTACCATGCAAACCGGCAAATGCAATCTGGTTATCGGTTCGAGCGGAAGCGGTAAAACGGTACTGATGAAAGTGATGATCGGTTTATTTGAACCCGACTCGGGTGAGATTTGCTATGACGATCACGACATGGTTACATTAGATTTTGAAGGACGTAAAGAATTGCGCCAGCAAATCGGGATGCTGTTTCAGGGTTCGGCTTTGTTCGATTCAAAAAATGTGGAGGATAACATTATGTTTCCGTTGGAAATGTTTACCAACATGAATATGAATGACCGAAAGAAAAGAGTGAATGAAGTATTGGAAAAAGTGAATCTGAAAGATGCGAATAAAAAATATCCGGCCGAAATAAGCGGCGGTATGATGAAGCGTGTTGGTATTGCAAGATCTATTGTTTTAAACCCGAAATATTTGTTTTGTGATGAACCTAATTCTGGTCTCGATCCGCAAACCTCGGGTTTGATAGATGAACTGATTCATGATATTACCCGGGAATACAACATGACAACCATCATAAATACGCATGACATGAACAGCGTAATGACGATAGGTGATAATATTGTTTACATGACGGAAGGAACGAAGCAATGGGAAGGAACAAAAGATGACATTATTTATAGTAAAAATAAACGGTTGAACGAATTTATTTTCGCCTCGGAATTTTTAAAGGATGCCAAAGAAAAAAGAATTGAAGAGGCGGAAGAGCAAAAGCAGTAATCTGTGTCATGTTACATCAACCAAATAATGTTTCATGTGCAAGTGAAAAGTTGTTTTCTTAAAGTCTTGTATTTCACCATTGACATGACACTAATAAAAAATCTTTATCAGCGCATCAATAAAAGGATGCTGACTTTCATACATTTTTATTTTGGCTTCTTCAACCGTAAACCAGCCGGCATTGTCCGTTTCGGCAAACGATTGCATCTTACCCGATTTCGGCGGCCATTCCATCTCAAATAAATTGGATTGTAAAAAAGGAATTTCAAAATACTCATTTACTGCCCAGGCGGTTATCCGTTTCCCGCTTTTTAGTTTTACGGTTGTTAAGGGAATAAACTTTTCAATGGTAATCCGGTTACCGGTTTCTTCTTCAAACTCACGTTTGGCAACAGTTAGCGCATCTTCATCGTCGTTGTATTCGCCTTTCGGGATTGACCAGACGCCATTGTCTTTTTTAATAAAAAACGGACCACCGGGATGCACAAGCAATATTTTTAAAACATTCTTTTCATCAAAATAATAAACAACAAGACCAGCGCTTTTTTTTGCCATGTAACTGCATTAGTTAATGCGAACAATTTCTGCACCCAGATTGTTTAATCTCGTATCAATATTCTGATACCCTCTGTCGATCTGCTCTATATTTTGAATAACGCTGCTGCCATCGGCACTCATGGCAGCAATAAGTAATGCAACACCCGCGCGGATGTCAGGACTGCTCATGGTAATGCCATGCAGCAGATGCTTTCTTCCCAGACCCACAACAGTTGCGCGGTGCGGATCGCACAGAATAATTTGCGCACCCATTTCGGCTAATTTATCTACAAAAAACAAGCGGCTTTCAAACATTTTTTGATGTATAAGAACCGAACCGATTGCCTGCGTTGCCGTTACCAGTAAAATACTTAGTAAATCCGGCGTTAATCCTGGCCAGGGATGATCGGAAATAGTTAAGATGCTGCCGTCTAAAAAAGGCTGAATCTCATACGCTTCCTGCGCCGGAATGAAAATGTCATCGTTCTGATATTCCAGTTCAATACCAAGCTGTTTAAATTTATCGGGAATGATTCCCAGGTGTTGAATGCCTGCGTTTTTTATGGTTAATTCGCTTTGCGTCATGGCTGCCAGCCCAATAAAGCTGCCCACTTCAATCATATCAGGCAGCATGGTATGTTCTGTTCCGTGCAATTCTTTTACGCCCTTAATGGTAAGCAGGTTGCTGCCTGTGCCGCTGATACTGGCGCCCATTCTGTTCAGCATAGCGCAAAGCTGCTGCAGATATGGCTCGCAGGCTGCGTTGTAAATGGTTGTTGTGCCTTCCGCCATTACGGCCGCCATTACAATATTGGCGGTTCCGGTTACCGAAGGTTCGTCCAGCAGCATGTAAGTGCCGGTTAAATGCGGCGCCGTTAATTGCATCAGATTATTACTATCGTCGTAAGTAAATATGGCGCCAAGCTTTTGAAAACCAACGATGTGCGTATCTAATCTTCGCCTGCCTATTTTATCGCCGCCAGGTTTTGGTATATAAGCTTTTTTAAAGCGGGCTAACATGGGACCCGCGATCATAACAGAACCGCGCAGGCGTCCGCTCTTTTTTCTAAATGCTTCAGATCCCAAATAATCGGGATCAATATTATCAGCTTCAAAGGTGCAAATGTCGCGGCTGATGCGTTCGGTTTTTACTCCGATATCAGCCATTAATTCTATCTGCAGGTTTACATCGATAATATCGGGTATGTTTCTTACCGTTACTTTTTCTCCGGTTAATAAAACCGCAGATATTATTTGCAACGCTTCGTTTTTTGCGCCTTGCGGAACAATGTTACCCTGCAGCTTTACACCGCCTTTTACTTTAAATGAACCCATATAAAACCCTGTTTGAAACGAAAATAAAAAAAGCCTGCATTACGCCGGCTTTTCAAAAATAAAATAAACGCAACTGCTAAAAACGTTTCTTGAAGTTGTTTTGATTTCTATTGTTGTTGTTTCTGTTGTTATTGTTTCTGTTATTGTTATTGCGGTTGTTATTGCCTTGCGGCGAAGAAACATTGTAGCTGTCTCTACGGTTTCCATCGCTTCTGTTGCCGTTGCTCTGACGATTCCCGATATTGTTTGTGCGCCCCGAATAAACTTTTTTTGCCGCAGGGCGGTAATCATCGCTTTCAAACGCCGGTACACGATGTTTTATATAAGGCGTATTGCTAAAATCGAGCTCGCCTTTTGTCATAGCGGTCAGCTCGCCTCTGATGGCATCATCATGCACTAACTCTTTGTGCCAGTTGCTGTAAGAAAGTTTCATGTAATAGGCGATGGCATTGGCAAAACCAGCTTTCTTTTCCGGGTTTTGTTCGGCTAATGCTTTGTCTATGATGATTTCTAAATTCTTACCAAGATGAGAGTATTTGGGATGCCGCTTGGGGTAACCCATTGGTTCGGGTTTGGCTTTGTAAGTCTCTTTTTGCGGGATGGGATAGGGACTGTCCACATCCAGTTTAAAATCGCTGATGAAAAAAAGATGATCCCAGAGCATGTGCCTGAAATCTTCTACATTTTTTAAGTGCGGGTTTAAAATACCCATCAGCTCAATTACGGATTTTGTTTGCTGCTGGCGTTCTTCGCGGTCGGAGATTGTTAAGAGATGTTCAACCATTTTCTGAATATGCCGTCCATACTCACGCATGCTCAGGTAGTTTCTTACTGTATTATATTCCATAAAATTATAAGTCGCAAATCTAATCTATTTTTTATTTAGTGATAAATGGTTTGCGTTAATTATTCGTTTGAGTTTTTTTCCCGCAGATTTCGTAAATAAAAGCAGATTTTATTCTCTTTCAGCGTAAATCAGCGCAATTTGCGAAATATATTTTTTACTCAGCAGAAGTTTTTACCACCGGCGATTTTACATCGTGATAAAATAAAAAAGTCCAGTTGTTTTCTTTGCCTTGCTGCCACCATTGCTGACGAAGCTGCATACATTTTTTTCCGTCAAAATCGTACTTGGCAACAAACCTGTTTCTCATCTGCTGCAGTTGCGGCGCATCATCACCGCCAAAAAAAACAATCTCATCGTTTTCCTTTATCCAGAATACCTGATGATAAGGAGTATGCCCAGCCGTAATTTCATAATCAACATAATCATCAATGATGCCGTTGCCATCTAATTGCACAACCTGCGGATGATTGTATAAAACAGACAGCTCTTCTGCCATGTAAGATGGAAAACCCACGTCCAGCGCATATTCCAGCTCTTTCTTTTGTATATAATAAGCTGCATCCGGAAACGAGAGTGCGTAATTGCCTAACGTATCTCTTTTGCTTACGCCGCCTGCATGATCTTTATGAAGATGACTCATTAATACTTTGGTAATACTATCAGGCTCAATGCCGTTTGCGCGCAGGTTTTGATGCAGTTGCAGTTCTCTGTTTTTATAAAAACCAAGTCCGGTATCCAACAGCAAAATATCTTTTTCTGTAACAACAACAAATGGCTGCACTTCAACCAGCAAACTGCCAATGGCGCGGCTTTGCAGATTATCTTCATCTGTGTTAAACGGAATAAAAACTTTTGTTTTATCTATGGTAAAAGCACCTTCTGAAAGTGGAATGATTTGCATGAAAGTAACGGAAAGTACAGATTTATGTATCCCGATGCAAAGGTATGTATGTTCGTTACTGCCTTAAAGCAATTTATAAGAAGCTGATGGCGGAAAGAGAAATTAGTTTCTATATTCTTTTCAATAATTCTAACTTTGCGGTGCTTTTTAAAAACACATAAATAATTACAAGCAATGAGCACAGTAAAAGTTGCCATCAATGGTTTCGGGCGCATCGGTCGCCTTGTCTATCGCCAGATTTATAACATAGAAGGCATAGATGTAGTTGCCATCAACGATTTAACTACCCCGAAAGTATTAGCCCATTTATTAAAATACGATAGCGCGCACGGCCGTTTTGATGGAACAGTAACCAGCACAGATAATTCGATTGTAGTAAATGATGAAGAAGTAAAAATATATGCCCAGAAAGATCCGTCTCAAATTCCATGGAGCAATCATGAAGTTGATGTTGTAATTGAGAGTACGGGGTTTTTTACTGATAAAACAAAAGCAGAAGCGCATTTGAAAGCCGGTGCCAAACGAGTAGTAATTTCTGCGCCTGCTACCGGCGATTTAAAAACCATCGTGTTCAATGTAAACCACAATATTCTCGATGGCAGCGAAACCATTATCAGTTGCGCATCCTGCACCACCAATTGTCTTGCGCCAATGGCAAAAGCGCTGAACGATGCCCTTACCATTGAAGTGGGAAGCATGACAACCATTCACGCCTATACCAACGATCAGAATACATTGGATGCGCCTCACGCCAAAGGCGATCTCAGGCGCGCACGCGCCGCGGCGGCGAATATTGTTCCCAACAGCACCGGTGCAGCCAAAGCCATTGGTCTTGTGTTGCCGGAATTAAAAGGCAAACTCGACGGCGGTGCGCAGCGTGTTCCTGTTATCACAGGTTCGGTTACAGAATTAACCGCAGTTTGCAGCAAGAAAACCACATTGGAAGAAGTAAATGCAACTATGAAAGCTGCCGCCAACGAAAGCTTTGGCTACAACGAAGATGAAATTGTAAGCACCGATGTTATCGGCATTCATTTCGGTTCTTTATTCGATGCTACGCAAACCAAAGTGATAACGGTTGGCGATAAACAACTGGTAAAAGTGGTAAGCTGGTACGATAACGAAATGAGCTATGTAAGCCAGCTTGTTCGCACAGTAAAATACATGGCCGATTTAATCAGCAAATAAGAATACTACGTGAACATAAACCGCAGTTGTCTTACGCTGCGGTTTTTTTTATTTTTGATAAAATTTATTTTATGCAGGCAGAATTATTAAAGCGAATCACCGTAATTCCGGGATTAATGGGAGGAAAGCCAACCATAAGAGGAATGAGGTTTCCGGTGAAAGATATATTAGAAATGCTTGCAAGTGGCATGACGAATGGTGAGATAATTGAACAGCATCCGAGCTTAGAGATGGAAGACATTAAAGCTGTATTATTATATGCCGCCGCAAATTTAAAAACCACAATCATCATTGATGCTGCCGGATTGGGAATTATGGCTTGACAATCATATCTCTTCCATTATTGCAAAGTGGTTAAAAGAGAAGTTTGATATGCAAGTTAAGTCTGCTTATACTTTACAGTCTTATACAATCAGTGACTTTGAATTTTATAAACGGGCTAAGCAATATGGCAATGTCATTATTATCACAAAGGACTCAGATTTAGAAGAGATTATTACTACGCACGGCGCTCCGCCTAAGTTAATCAATCTCAGATTTGGCAACTGCGACAACCGGATTCTATTTTTGGTATTGACAAAACACTTAGAAAGAACATTACGATTGTTGATTGATTTTGATAAAGATATTGTAGATATAAAAATCACCGACTAAAAAAATAACCATGAGCAAATTCACCGATTACAACTTCGCAGGCAAAACAGCTTTAATCCGCGTTGATTTCAACGTGCCTTTAAACGATACATTTGAAATTACCGACGATACGCGTATGCGTGCGGCTATTCCTACCATCAAAAAGGTCTTGAGCGATGGCGGCAGCGTGGTATTAATGAGCCATCTCGGTCGCCCGAAAGACGGACCAACAGATAAATTTTCATTGAAACATTTGGTGCCGCATCTCACCGAATTGTTAAACAACACTCCGGTAAAATTTGCCGACGATTGCATCAGCGAACAGGCAAACCAAATGGCACACGGTTTACAACCCGGCGAAGTCTTATTACTCGAAAATCTCCGGTTTTATAAAGAAGAAGAAAAAGGAGACAAAGGGTTTGCCGAAAAACTAAGCAAATTGGGTGATGTCTATGTAAACGATGCCTTCGGAACGGCGCACCGTGCCCATGCTTCCACGGCGGTGATTGCGCAATTTTTTCCGGCAGATAAAAAGATGTTTGGCTTGCTGATGGAAAGTGAGATTAACAATGCGGAAAAAGTATTACACGATTCGCAAAAACCTTTTCTTGCTATTCTCGGCGGAGCCAAAGTGTCTGATAAAATATTAATTATAGAAAACCTGTTGGAGAAAGCGAACGATATTATCATCGGCGGCGCGATGGCTTATACCTTTATGAAAGCGAAAGGCGGAAAAATCGGCTCTTCTTTATGCGAAGATGACCGGCTTGATACGGCGAATGGGTTGCTAAAAAAAGCCGATGAAAAAGGTGTTTGCATTCATCTGCCGGCTGATTCGGTTATTGCTGATAAATTCGCCGGCGATGCCAACATTTCAAGCTCGTTAAGCACCAACATTCCGGATGGCTGGATGGGGCTTGACATTGGTATGATGGCGTGCGATAATTTTTCAAAAGTTATTCATAATTCAAAGACGATTTTATGGAACGGACCTATGGGCGTGTTTGAAATGGAATGCTTTCAGCATGGAACAAAAACCATAGCTGCAGCTGTAGCCGAAGCCACCGAAAAAGGTGCGTTCTCGCTGGTGGGCGGCGGCGATAGCGTGGCTGCCGTAAATCAGTTTGGCTTTGCCGATAAAGTAAGTTTTGTATCTACCGGCGGCGGCGCCATGCTTGAATATTTTGAAGGAAAAGAATTGCCGGGCATTGCGGCGATTA
Source organism: Ilyomonas sp. (assembly GCA_965219515.1). GTDB lineage: Bacteria > Bacteroidota > Bacteroidia > Chitinophagales > Chitinophagaceae > Ilyomonas. Next base: position 1,156,342 of record OZ244776.1, on the reverse strand, counting down.
ATGAATGATATGAACTGGGATTTGCGGAATTGCCGGGAGAAATGGTGTAGCTTTTAAAAATCTAAACGCAAATCTTTGGGGCGATACATAAGATGATATTTTATCCCGCAAATCCTAATGCTTCCCTTCATCCCGGTTCAAACAGCAATAATGTCAGCCTTTTAATCTTGGTTTACCATTTGCTAATCAATACAAAATCATAAAATATGAAAACAAGAAACCTCGCTTTAATTGTTATTCTGGCTGTAATAGTTTTGATTGGCGGTTGTGTAGGTTGCGGTTCCATATCGTTTCAGAAACGTGGTGTTGCCTTAGATGAAAACGTAAAGGCAAAATGGTCGGGTGTAGAAACGCAGTATCAGCGCCGCAGCGATCTGATTCCAAACCTCGTAAGCACCGTAAAAGGCGAAGCCAATTTTGAATCTTCTACTTTAGAAAATGTAATCAAGGCACGAGCTTCTGCTACACAGATAAAAGTTGATCCCGATAATTTAACGCCCGAAAAAGTGCAGCAGTTTCAGCAGGCGCAAGGCGAGTTGTCGCAAGCCTTGGGAAGATTATTGGTGGTAACGGAAAATTACCCGAACCTGCGCGCCAACGATGCGTTTCGCGGCTTGCAGGCGCAGTTGGAAGGCACGGAAAACCGCATCGCCGTTGCCAGAAACGATTACAATACGTCTGTTCAGGATTTTAATACAACCATCCGCACATTTCCCAATAATGTATATGCCGGCTGGTTTGGCTTTACTCCCAAACAACCTTTTGCAGCTGATCCCGGTGCTTCCAAAGCGCCTTCTGTAAACTTTGATAACAAGTAAACATCATTTGCTTTGAAACTATTTCCCTGGCAAAAACACAAATCTTTTTTCAACACTGAGCAGCAAAGCCATATTGTGAATGCCATACAGCAAGCCGAGCAGCAAACAAGCGGTGAAGTGCGTGTTTTTGTAGAAAGCAAGTGTAGCTATATGGATGCTTTGGATAGAGCGAATGAAATATTTCTTAATTTAAAAATGGACAAGACGGCACTGCGTAATGCAGTGCTTGTTTATGTTGCCGTAAAAGATAAGCAGGTTGCCGTTTTTGCCGATGAAGGCATTCATGCAAAAACGGGTCAGCCATACTGGGAAAATACGGTTGAGTCAATGCTGGCATATTTTAAACAATATCAGATTGTTGACGGTATCGTCAAAACAATTCTGCACATAGGCGAAGCTTTGCAGCACCATTTTCCTTACGATAAAGCAACAGATAAAAATGAGCTGCCGGATGATATCGTTTTCGGCAGGTAAAATCGGGTGCAAGCTTTTATAAAATTCATCTCATCTTGACAAAATTTTCTTTCATAAAACAGTGCTTTTTGCTGATGGTGGTAATGGTCATCAGCGCTTCTGTTTACTCTCAGAACATTCCGGCAAAGCCAAATCCGCCACGACTGGTGAATGATTTTGCAGGCGTTTTATCGGGCGAGCAAAAAGCTATTCTGGAGCAGAAATTAGTTGCCTTAGACGATAGTACCAGCAATCAGGTTTCCATTGTTTTAATAAAAACGCTTGCCGATTACCCGATTGAAGATTATGCCGTAAAGCTTTTTCGAGGCTGGGGCATCGGTAATAAAAAAAACAACAACGGCGTGCTGATTATTGCTGCCATTGACGATCATAAAATCCGCATCGAAGTTGGCTATGGTTTAGAAGGAGCAATACCGGATATTACGGCGAACAGCATCATAGAAAACGATATTGTTCCGGCTTTCAGGGAACAAAATTATTACAGAGGTCTCAATGCTGCAACAGACGATATAGGCAAAGCCGCATCCGGCGAATATCAGGTGCAGCGTCAACAAAAAAATGATGATAAAGGTGGAGGCGGCTCACTTCTGGGTATTATCATTATTATATTCATCGTCATTTTTCTCATTAGTCGCGGTGGGCGTGGCGGCAGAGGCGGTGGTATGATGAGCCGCAGAGGTTATGGCGGATTAGGACCATTTATCTGGGGAAGTTTATTGGGTAATGCACTTGGCAATGGCAATCGCGGCGGATGGAGCGGCGGCGGCGGAAGCTGGGGTGGCGGAAGCAGCGGTGGCGGCTTTGGTGGTTTCGGTGGCGGCAGCAGCGGCGGTGGCGGCGCCAGCGGAAGCTGGTAGAAAGGTACAGGAAGCAGGTTTGAGCTGTGAGGTATAAGGTAAAGTATCAGCTATTGGTTTTCAGCTTTCTGCTATAAAAAATAATTATTAAATATTGGATAATCAACTGTTGTATATTTTTTCTCTCTGCTTATTTTTCTCAAAATTCATAGCTGATAGCTGAACGCTGATAGCTTTAACTACGCTTTACAATGCACCGTTTATATCTCCGTTTCAAAATTACTAACTTCGTCCGTTTATGTAAACAGCAGAATGACAATCTGGCTCTTACAACTCATATTGCACTGTTTTTGAGCAAAGCAACAGTCATATTTTAACAACGAACTTTATTAATATGTTAGGTTTTTTAAACAAGCTTTTAGGTGGCAATAAATCGGAAAAAGATGTAAATAAATTACAGCCGATGGTAGCGCAGATTAATGAATGGAATCAGCAATATCAGGACATTTCGAATGACGAATTACGCCAGAAGACAGTTGAGTTTCGTCAGCGCATAGCAGCATATCTTAGACCATCTGATGACGAAATTTCCGGTTTGCAATCGCAGGCGGAAAAGCTGGAAGAAAATGATATTCAGAATAAAGATGCGATCTATAAAGATATTGATACCATAAAAAAAGAACGCGACAAAAAGATAGAAGAAATTCTGAATGATATTTTACCCGAAGCGTTTGCCGTAGTAAAAGAATCTGCCCGGCGTTTTAAAGACAATCCTGAAATTGTTTCTGCTGCCACCGATTTAGATCGCGAACTGAGCATAACAAAAGAATATATCCGCATAGAGGGCGATAGTGCTGTTTATAAAAATTCATGGAATGCTGCCGGAAGCCTCATAACCTGGAACATGGTTCATTATGATGTGCAGCTAATCGGCGGCGTTGTTTTGCATCAGGGAAAGATTGCAGAAATGGCAACCGGTGAAGGTAAAACGCTGGTATCAACGCTACCGGCTTATCTTAACGCGCTGGCGGGCGAAGGCGTTCATATCGTAACGGTGAATGATTATCTCGCGCGCCGCGACAGCGAATGGAACGGCACTTTGTTTGAGTGGCTTGGATTGCGCGTTGATTGCATTGACAAACATCAGCCAAACACCATGGCGCGGCGCAATGCCTATTTAGCAGATATTACCTATGGCACCAACAACGAATTCGGCTTCGATTATCTGCGCGATAACATGGTGCATAACCCTGCCGAAATGGTGCAACGCAAGCATCATTATTCCATGGTAGATGAAGTGGACAGCGTATTAATTGATGATGCGCGCACGCCATTAATAATTTCGGGGCCCGTTGGGCATAGTGATAACACGCAGCAGTTCTTCGATTTAAAACCTCGTGTAGAACGCCTTGTAGAAGCGCAGAAACGAGCTGCCAATGCGTTTTTAAACGAAGCCAAAAAGAAAATCAGCGAAGGGAACGATGATTCGAAAGACGGCGGTCTGGCTTTGTTCAGAGCGCAGCGCGGATTGCCAAAGAACAGTGCGCTGATTAAATATCTGAGCGAGCCCGGCATTCGGGTAAAACTGCAGAAATCGGAAAACTATTATCTCGCCGATCAGCAGCGCGAAATGCCGAAGGCAGACGAAGAATTGTATTTCTATATTGACGAAAAAAACAATTCGGTAGAGCTTACCGATAAAGGCATTCAGATGATTACCAAATCGGGCGAAGACCCGAGCTTTTTTGTGCTGCCCGATATTGGAGTTGACCTTGCCATGGTTGATAACGATACCAACATTGATACAGAGGAAAAGCGCCATAAAAAAGAAGCGATTTTAACCGATTATGCCACTAAAGCAGATCGCATTCATACGGTTCAGCAATTGCTGAAAGCTTACACATTATTCGATAAAGATATTGAATATGTGGTGATGGATGCCGCCGTAAAAATTGTTGATGAACAAACCGGTCGTATTCTGGATGGCCGCCGTTACAGCGATGGCTTGCACCAGGCAATCGAAGCCAAGGAAAATGTAAAGATTGAAGCCTCAACACAAACGTATGCAACGGTTACGCTGCAGAACTATTTCCGCATGTATCATAAACTGGCGGGTATGACAGGCACAGCAGAAACGGAAGCATCAGAACTGTGGGATATCTATAAGCTTGACGTTGTAAATATTCCTACCAACGTAAAAGTAATTCGTACCGATGAGCAGGATCTGGTTTATAAAACGCGCCGCGAAAAATATACCGCCGTCATCGAAAAAATTGAAGAGCTGCGCAATGCCGGTCGTCCGGTTCTGGTAGGCACTACTTCGGTTGAAGTAAGTGAACTGTTATCGCGCATGCTTCGCCAAAAGCAGGTTGCGCACAATGTGTTGAACGCAAAGCAACACGCACGCGAAGCGCAGGTGGTAGCAGAAGCCGGATTGTCTGGCGCCATTACCATCGCTACCAATATGGCTGGTCGCGGTACCGACATTAAGCTCGGGCCTAATGTAAAAGAAGCCGGCGGTTTAGCCATTGTAGGTACGGAGCGGCACGAAAGCCGTCGTGTGGACAGGCAGCTTCGCGGTCGTTCCGGCAGGCAGGGCGATCCGGGTTCTACGCAGTTTTTTGTATCGCTCGAAGATGATCTGATGCGGATGTTCGGCAGCGAGCGCATTGCCAAAGTAATGGACTTTGCGGGCTATAAGGAAGGCGAGGTGATTCAGCACAGTATGGTAACAAAAAGCATTGAGCGCGCGCAGAAAAAAGTTGAAGAAAATAATTTCGGTATCCGCAAGCGTTTGCTTGAATACGACGATGTGATGAACAAGCAGCGCACGGTGATTTATACCAAACGCAATCACGCTTTATTTGGCGATCGCTTATCGCTCGATTTGGATAACGCTTTTTATGATGTTGCCGAATCGCTGGTTACTGGTTTTAAAGAAAGCAATGACTGGGAAGGTTTTAAGCTGGAAGTGATTGTGAATTTCGGATTGGATACAGCCATTACGCAGGAAGAATTTTCAGGCGAAACGGTACAAAGCTTAACCGATAAATTATATACCGAAACATTTGCCAATTATCAGGCACACCGCACCGAAATAATGCAGCAGTCTTCTCCTGTGTTTGCCAACATCAGAAAGACGCAGGGCGCACACATCGAAAATATCGTGGTGCCGTTTACCGATGGCCGACGCATGATTCAGGTATTAGCCAATTTAAGCAAAGCGATTACTACCAATGGTCTCGAACTGGTTCAGTCATTGGAAAAAACAGTAACGCTTGGCTTCATTGATGACGCCTGGAAAGAGCATTTGCGTGCGATGGATGATTTGAAACAAAGCGTGCAAACAGCTCATTACGAACAGAAAGATCCGCTGGTTATTTACAAACAGGAAGCCTTTTTGCTTTTCCGGCAGATGGACGGTATGGTTAATAAAAATATTGTAAACTTTCTCTGTCATTCCGAAATACCGGTAGAGCAACAAACAGCACCGCCGCGCGAAGCGCGCGAGCAAAAAACCGATATGAGTAAAATGCGTTCAAACAAGGCGCAGGTTGAAACCGCCGGTAACGATTATGCGGCAAATGAAAATGATTATTACGATCCGGCGCAGACCGTAAAACAAGAGCCGATAAAAGTAGGTCCGAAGATTGGCCGGAATGATCCCTGCCCATGCGGAAGCGGAAAAAAATACAAGCAATGTCATGGTAAAGATGTGTAAATCGTACAAATTTGATATGAAAGGTATTTAATATTATAATATAGAAACTTAGGCTGACATTGCGTTTCAATAACACGGTTCAGACTGATTTTATGATCTATAATTGTATAATTAATGAACTTATACAAAATGCTTCAACAGCGGGTGAGGCATTTTTTTTATTTTCAATACAATGCGCAGAATCATTCACAAAAAATAAATTTTTTCCGGCATTAATATCTGCATCAATCCTTTTATAAATGCAATACGATGTTATGTGATTTAATGGCACAGTTTTGATTGGAAGAATACCTTAACCCCATTTTGGTGTTAACCTATGAAGAATGCGTAAAGCTGTTGGAATTAATCCGGCAGCTTTATTTTGTTAAAACAGCAATCGCTGTATTTTACAAATTAATTTGTTTGCCCTGCATCGGAAAAATGATGTGAAAACCCAACGAATTTGACGCTTTTACCTGTTGCCTGATTTTATTTTCGTTATCGCCTTCGGGTTTCATGTGCGTAATAATCAATGGTAAATTTTTCAACGGTTCTGCGCCGCAAAATGTAGCAAGATTGTTCAGTTCATCCATCAAAAGCTTAGGCGTAAGATGACCGAACAACTGCGTTTTCTTCTGCTCGTCCGGGTAAGAAACTTCTATCATTATTCCTCTCATTGCATTTCTTTTTATCATCGGCGAAATAAGCTGCCAGACGTGTTGCAGACAATGCGAATGCTCAATGCTGTCAGCGCCGGTATCGCCAAAATACAATACATAGCTGCTGTCTTTTCTAAGTAAAAATGCGGTGCTTTCATAAGGCGCGGCATGGCTGAGCTTAAAAGCGGTTATCTGCATTTCTGTTCCTTCAACTGCAACTTCCTCGTCTTCGGTTATTGTTTTATAATGATACTTGTTAAGCATCGGTTTCTCGCCTTCGTCTCCAAAATTCGCCCAGGTTTGCCACGAAAAATAATGCTGCGAAATTCTGTCTAAGCAAAACTTCGTTCCGTAAATATTTTTGGCAGTATCGGCAGGCGAATTGATAATGAGTCCGGCAACATGATCGAGATGCGGATGCGATATGCAATACGCTTTTATGTTATGCCTGATAACCGTTACAGGAGATGATTTGAAAACGTGATACGAATTTGCTTTTACTATACCGTCATACAACGTTCCTGCATCAACACAGATAAAGCAGTCAGAAGCAAAAGGCGCAACCATGTAAGCAGATAAATTGCTTTCATTTAATCCGCCTTCCGTACCCAGCGGAATTACTGTAAAAGCAGGCCTTCTGCTTTGCGCACCGGCATGAAAGGAAATAAGTAAAACAAAAATACAGACAAAGAAAAAACCGTATTTCATAACAGAAAAGATATTTGGTATTGATGATTTGCGCACCATAAATGTTTGGCTGACTTTTGGCATAAGCTTGTGCTGATATTATGATTATGAACTTAAATAAAAATTTTTTAACCAGCGTACTGTTTACCTTTTTCCTGTTGTTTTTTTACCAATTAAGCATGGCGCAATCCGACCGCGGCAATGATACAAGCTATTACGAATACTTTCCCGGAAGCGTTACAACAAGATTATATGTGTCTCAAAAATATACTGATTTTACATTAAAAAGTAAAGATGCAAAGGATTTGCGATACCTGCCCAATACCACTTTTAATTTAGGAGTTGGTGCAACGTATCACAATTTTTCGCTGAACCTGGCGTATGGGTTTCAATTTTTAAATCAGGATGAAAACAAAGGCGATACAAAATATCTGGATTTGCAGGGGCATTTTTATACGCCGCAAACGGTAATAGATTTTTATGGCCAATTATATAAAGGGTATCATCTGGCTGACGGTTTGGCCGCAAAAACCGGCAATGATTATTACTATCGTCATGATGCAAGAGTCAATTTATTCGGGCTTTCGTTATATCATGTCTTTAACAGCAAACGGTTTTCGTATCGCGCCGCGTTAATACAAAACGAATGGCAAAAAAAATCTGCCGGAACCATATTGTTGGGTGGCGAAATTTATTATGGAATTATAAATGCAGACAGCAATTGGGTGCCGCAGGCTATTGCTGATGGCTATACGCAAAACGGGTTAAACAAAATCAATTATTTTGGCATTGGTCCGGGTGCCGGCTATGCCTATACGCTGGTTGCTTTTCAGCATCTGTTTGTTACCGGATCTCTAACTGCAAATCTGAATGCTTATGTTACAAAAGAAAATATTGAAAACAGGAATAAAAATCATTTTTCAGTAAGTCCGGTTACACGGTTTCGTGTTGCGGCGGGCTATAATGGAAGAGTGTGGAATGTAAGCGCAAACTGGATTGCAGACGATTTGCCTTTTCGGGGATACGATTCGGAAAGTAAATACGCTTTGCAAACCGGCAACTATCGCGTGATAATCGCAAGACGTCTTTTTCCGGGGCCAAAATTGCAAAAAGTATTGCGTCCCGTAGGTAAAATATTCAAAGAGTAATTGATGTCAGCAGATAAAATATGGCTTGAATACATTAAGATTTATCATTTTTTTTTAATTCAACTAAATGCGATTTTAATGCAGCGGTTCGGCATCGCTTTCTACTTTTGTATCGTTACAAAAGAATCAAAGCCAGTCATTCCGGTTTTACATCCAATATCAAAAAACCATTATACTGATAATGCTTTCTGATACAACCGGAATCATCAAAAATAATTGTGAGTAATAAGAAAAATGTATTCTCAGATGTGAGATTGCATGGATGTTTTGTATATGGATAAACGACTTCGCTTAAACAGGAGGTAGTTTACTGTGCGTACAGCAATGTAGGTGCATGAACTATTAAGCGTTGGATTTTGGATAGAAGCCGCCTTTTTCTAAAGGCAGCTTTTTATTTTAAGCAGGTTCTTTTTCCTGAACCGCAACCAAATCTGAAATTTCTACGTTCATGGGCAACAACCCGATTTGCACAATCGCCCGTTTGCCGCGTATTTCTTTTACTTCGCCAACCTGATGGTTTTTTTTCATTTTTACTTTGCTGCCCGTCTTTATTTCATCGCCTGTTTCCTTATATTTCTTATCCGCTTTCTTTGCCAGCTTATTGTTTACCGTTTGCTCGTTCTTTTTAAATAACAAATTTTGAATTTGTTTCTGAACATCTTCTTTATTTTCGGCTTTTCGCCATTCCAACACAATTTGTTTCAGTTTGCGCTCAGTTTCCTTCATGTCGGCAATGCGTTCTTCGGTAATGCGGTTTTGCTGCTTCAGAATTTCAACCTGCTGCCGGTGTCTTTCTTTATCCATCACGGTTTCCATCTCTTTTTGCAGGCGGGCATTTTCTGTAAGCAAATGATTCAACTCTTTCTTTTCTTTATCTATGTATTGCAAATCCTGTTCTGTTCTGTTCAATAGTTTGTCCAGCCGGAAATGGTCTTCCTCTACCAGTTTTTTTGCGCGGTTTATCAAATGTTGCGGCAAGCCAATGCGTTCAGCAATAGAAAATGTATAGCTGCTGCCGGGTTTGCCGACAATCAATTTATACATCGGTCTTAAATTCACTTCATCAAAAGCCATTGCACCATTAATGATACCCTGCGTATGATTGGCCATTACTTTTAAATTAAGATAATGCGTGGTAACGATGCCAACCGAATGTCTTCTTGCCAGCTCTTCCAATATCACTTCGGCAAATGCGCCGCCCAGATTCGGGTCGCTGCCGCTGCCCAGTTCATCAATAAAAAATAATGTTTTTCCATTGGCATTTTCTATAAAATGCTTCATGTGCAACAAATGAGAAGAATATGTGCTTAATTCAAATTCAAGATTTTGCGTATCGCCGATATGAATAAACAATTGCCTGAAAATACCCATTTGCGAAGCCGGATGCACCGGCACAAGCAAGCCGCTTTGCAACATCATCTGATTGAGGCCGATGGTTTTCATGGTAACCGTTTTGCCGCCTGCATTCGGCCCGCTGATGATAAGAATGCGCTGCTTATCTTCCAGCGTAATGTTTACCGGAATGGTTGGCTTTCCGGCTTTTTTATTATATAAATAAAGCAACGGATGGTACGCATCTTTCAAATCAACAATCGCTTTATCAACTACATTCGGATAATTGCCGTTTACATCAATGGCAAGCTTTGCTTTGGCTTTTATAAAATCAAACTCACCAATTATTTCAAGGTATGTTTGCAGCAGCGCAGAATATACCGATAACCGGCTGGTAAGTTCGCGCAGAATGCGCACTACTTCTTTGCGCTCATCATTTTCCAATGAGAATACTTCGTTGTTTAATTCTATGGTTTCTTCCGGTTCTATGTAAGCCGTTTTCCGGCTGTCGCTTTCACCATGAAGAATGCCTTTTACCTGTCTTTTATATTCGCTGAACACGGCAACCACGCGCCTGCCGTTGCTAAAGCTTTCGTCAATATCGGCGGTATAGCCGCTCTTCGAAAGTTTGGCAATCACGCGCTCAAACATGCGGCGTTGCTCATTGCGTTTTTTATACAAATTCATGCGAATTTTATGCAGCGCCTCCGAAGCATTGTCTTTTACGTTTCCTCCTTCGTCAAGCACCTCATCTATTAAAACGATGATGGCTTTTTCGTAATGTTTATCTTCCACAATTTTATACAAAGCCGGATAAGCGGTGCGATGGTCGGCATCGAACCAGCGAAAAATATTTTCAGCGTTTTCTGCAAGTTTTTTTACCTGTAAAAACTGTTCGCCGGCGAGCATACTGCCTGCTATGCCTAACAATTTTATATCGCGGTGTATATTAATGGTAAAGTCTATCGGAAAATATTGGCTTTGCATAACCAACATCTTAAACTCATGGCTTTGCTGCAATTCAATATCAATATATTGCTTTTGCGTATGAATTCTGAGGTTATCGGCTTTGTTATGCGCAAACTCTGTTTTGCAATGAGCAGTCAGCAATGTTTTTATCTTGTCAAACTCTAATTGAACAATGGCGGAACCGGGATATATTTTCATTCAAAAAATAGAAATCATTCTTTTAAAAATCGGACTCGCAAATTTCGCAAACTTTTTTCTGAAACAGCTTTTTTATAAAGACTTCTTACAAAACAGTACGCTAAAATAATAGTGCCATTAATAAAGTGAAAGGTAGAAAGTACGGATAAAAACTTTACGTCAAAATTTTTAATTTTCAATCAAGGAAATAATATTAAATCCACATAGAAGATTTTCGATATAGTAACATTGAAACTTAGACTGAGATTACGTTTCGATAACACGATTCAGACCGTTTTCATTATCCAAATAATATAACAAAGCAGCGTTAATTCAGAAGCGATTTTTAAGCTGTATTTAATCCGTTTTTTTTATAAACCAATATATTTTTACATTTAAAATTCAATATCATGAAGCAGCTTTCGCAAGCCGTTTGGTTGCGCACGTTACTCATTACATGCCTTGCCAGCACTACCTCATCTTCATTAACAAAGTCATCGGAACAATTTCACAAAAGCCTGCCCTATTTTTTGTCGGGAAGATTTGCGGCTTCGGATATGAACTGAAATTGAACAACAAAAGCATAAAAAAGCTTATACTATATTCATGGTGATATTGACTATCATTTTTGATTCTTTAAATTTTGCAAAAAAGTTATTTGTTCATTTTTTATTTGAAGTTCTGATTTCAATACCGCAATCAAATCTTGATTATATATATTGTTTTGAGTATTAAAAACACCATTATGGCTATTAGGACTATTACTTATGTTTATCACCTGTTGAGGGCTTGATAAAAAAAGAGAAAAATCTACTTTCAATATTTCCGCAATTTGCTCAATTCTACCTACAGAAATATCGGTTTTACCATTTTCTAAATGGCTTAATGCAGCAGGCGTAATCTTCAAACTTTTTGCTAACTCTTCTTGTTTCACTTCTTTAAATTCTCGCCAACGCTTTATATTCAATCCTATTTGTTCATTTGCTTTCATACTTTAACTTACTTTATTTATCAATAGGGTTAATTTTATTAAGTGATAAAAATAACCATGTTTTAACATACACACTAATTTTACTGTGTATTTAAATTATTCATTTTTAAATTTATTATTATGAAAACAAAAAAAACTACAATGAGTCTAATATTTGGGACTTTTTTGTTAGGAACTTGTTCATTATTTTTTTCCCAAAAAGCTAATGCAGTGGCTGCCGCTAGACAGCAGTTAAAAGCTTGCAGCGTCCAAAGTGGTGGCGTTATAACAAAGATTGGCGATACTTGTGATAGTGGTGGAGATGGTTGCACTCCAAATCCCTGTAACTAGTTTTTAAAAGAGGCTATTTCAAAAATCCAAATGGCCTCTTTTTCTTTAATTCATGTTTTTCGTAGATTCCAAAATAACCGTTAACGGCAATATAATGTTTTACTTAAATTTTTTCAGTGGTTTATTTAAAACTATAAATCTACGTATCCTTTTGATTTTTAAACTTTTAGCAATATTATCCTGCAACAATAAGAACATAGATTTATATCCATCAAATAAACCTCAACATTATATTGAATTAAAGAAAAATAATTTTATTAGCATTAGAACATTTGATTCACTCTTTGATCAAGAAAAAATTATTTCTTTACGAACGCCTGATAGCTTGCTAATTGCTTCAATTAGTAAAATAATAATTTATAAAAAAAGAATATACATTCTTGACAAAAAATTTTCTAATGTGTCGTGTTTTGATGAAAATGGCAATTTCTTATTACAGTATGGTAAGATAGGTTTAAGTGGTAATGATTACCAAAAAATACAAGATTTCGATATAGATTATTCAACAAATCAACTTGTTATTTTTTCTAATGAAAATCGTATTCTATATTATTACTCACTTGATAAAGGAATTTTCCACAAAAAAAATTATGTTGGTGTTTATGCACACTCGTTTAGCGTTCTACCTTTCAATCGCTTAATTTTTTATATTGATTATAAAACCAACGAGAAAATGCCTGGGTATAATGTATTAATTACTGATAGTGCCGGACAAATTATATATAGAAGTTTGCCGTTTAATGCAAATCTTTCTACAATAGGATGGGCATTAACAACTGGCTTTTTAAATAGATCCGATAGTCAAGTATTTTTTTCTGATGCGTTTAGTGATTCTATATATTCCTACAATAATAATAAAATATCTTTATTTGCCTTTATCGATATTAATAGTGATTCTATCCAAACGAATAGAATTAACCACCAAAAATTATTTTATTCTGGTATTACTATAGATTCTTCTAGTGCTCAATCAGCATAGTTTTTAAATAGACATAGCTTTGTGGTATAAACTGAGAAGCGATGGGTAAGATAAAGGTACAGTTGAGTGAAGGGGACAAACTTTATTTGAACAGCTATGTAAGCAAAGGAAACCATTCTGCCAGAGCCATACGGCGAGCCCGCATGCTGCTGATGCTGGACAAAGCAGGTAAAAATCAAAAACAAATAGCCCGGGATTGTAGCTGCAGTGAGGGCACGGTAACTAATATTTTAAAACGCTATGAGCAGTGCAAGGGCGTAATAAAGGAGGTGTTGGAAGAAAAGCCCCGTAGTGGTCAGCCTACCATCATCACCCCGCAGCTGGAAGCAAATATTACCGCCCTTGCCTGCTCGGAAGAGGGACCCGATGGACGCAGCAATTGGACATTAGACCTGATAGCAGACAAAATGGTCAGCGATGGTCTTGCCGTGCACTTAAGCTATGAGACGGTGCGCAAGGTTTTAAAAAAAGCAAACTCAAGCCGTGGCTTAAAAAGCAGTGGTGCATCTCTAAAGTAGATGGTCAGTATCTGGCAAACATGGAAGGGGTGTTGCGCCTTTACAGCCAGCAGCAGCAGCAAGGTGTAGTCAGACTTTGTATGGATGAACGTCTCTGCCAGTTGTTAAGCAATGTGATAATGCCGCTGCCGCCAAAGCCAGCAATGCCAAAGCGTATAGATAATGAGTATAAAAGAGAGGGCACCTGCGTAGTGCTGCTGGCTTATGATATAGACAAGGGCATCCGCTACACGGAAGTAAAACAGCAACGAACTAAAAAGGACTATGCTGAATTTATAGACAACATCATCACGGAGCATTACAGCAATGCACACACCATAAAGCTGGTGCAGGATAACTTAAATACGCACACCAAAGGTTCATTTTATGAGCATCTGCCGTTGCAAAGAGCCGGAGAACTGGCTACCATAATTGACTTTGTATATACGCCAAAGCACGGTTCCTGGCTGAATATGGCAGAGATAGAGTTCTCTGCCCTTGCCAGGCAATGTTTGGACAACCGCATTGCCACCATAACACAAATGAACCAATGCGTACAATCCTGGACTGACCACAGAAATCTTCATCACCTGAAAATACACTGGAGCTTTACTGTTGACCATGCCAGAGATAAAATGGCTTCGCAATACCTAAAAGCTAATCACAAAAACTATGCTGATTGAGCACTAGTAACTTTCTAAAAAATCAATTTTTTGTAAATAAAAATTATATAACATTTAGTTATCAATCAGAAAGAAGAATAAAAATAGCTATTTACGACGTAAACAGAAAAGCCCTGTACTTATTGTCATCTAAAAATTCAGATGATCCATTTGTAAGTCTTTCTTATAATCTGGTATATTTAGATAGTAGCAACAATTTAACTTTTGCTATATCATCAGAAGATATTCTCAATCTCAAACAAAAACAGCCATTATTATATAATAAAATTCCTAAAGAAATTAAAGATCATATTAAAGATGCAGATAGCCTATCAAACTTTTATTTATTCACAGCTCATCTGAAAAATCAATAAGTGCATAAACTAATTATTATAGTCCTGTCTGTGCTTACAATGTTATGTTGCTCACCAAAAAGAGGTGCCATTATTTATTATGATAGTAAAATTATTAATCTTGGTAACATTGTGTTTGAAAAAGCTTATAGTGGAAAAATATTAATAAAAAACAGCGGAGATGAAGCGCTAAAAATATCAGATGTAACTGCTGACTGCTCTTGCACTGTTCCTGCCATGCTACATTCAAAAATTTTACCTGGGGATACCGCTTATATAAATTTTATCATTACTCCGGCACAAGATGGTCTCATACAACAGAGTATATATGTCAATAATAGTTCGGTGAACGAGAATCGGGTCTTATTTCTAATAAGGGCCAGAGTACAACTAACAAATAAATAATTTAAAGCTGAGAATGGTAAAAAATTATCTGCTTGTTGCCTGGCGAATTTTAAAAAAAAACAAGCTCTACAATATTATTAATATAAGCGGACTTTCATTAGCAATAGCCATCTGTCTTATTATCACCTTGTACTATGATCATGAAAATAACTATGATAACTTTTTAAATAATTCTGCCAAAATTTACTCTATTTACTCACGTATAAAACTTGGTAATGATACTATTGAATTCCCACTAACAAATTATACAGCAGGTTCAACAATAACTTATAGCTCACCAGCAGTAAAAAGCTATATAAGAGTTTATCATCCTTTTCAGGATGTAGTCATTCAGAATCCAAACTCATCAAACATAAGATTCAATGAAAGCAGTTTTTTCTTTGCAGATAGTAATTTTTTTAGTTTTTTCTCCTTTCATTTATTGTATGGAAATCCAAGCTCGGTTTTAAAAGAGCCTTTCTCAGTAGTTATTACTCAGGAAGCTGCAAAAAAATATTTCGGAAACATAAACCCTATTGGCAAAATCGTAAAATATGACAGTGCTTACAATTTCGAAATAACTGGTATTGCAGATAATCCTCCCTCTAATTCTAACTTTAAGTTTGAATTTATTGCCTCATTGTCAAGTAGACTAGTCATGAAAGGAAATGATTTAATTTTAGCTCAGCATGGTATTTCTTATGGAGATATTCAGACTTTTTTTCTTTTAAGTAAACCAGAAGAAGCAAATAATTTTGAATCAAATATAAGACGAATAGCTTCGGAAAAGCAGTCTATTTCGGACATAAAAAGCGTACAATATGTTATACCACTTTTAAAAATGCATCTGCATACAAAATTTGGTGATGTCTCAAATACAAAATATTTACAAATATTTCCTTACGTAGCCTTCTTAATATTAATGATCGCATTAATTAATTATATAAATCTCACTTCAGCAAAAACTATTGTAAGAGCAAAAGAAATAGCTATACGTAAAGTAATTGGAGCAGGGAGAAAAAAAATTATACAGCAATTTTTAATTGAATCTATAGTCTACATTACAACAGCTTTTCTTGGCGGAATCATTTTCTTTTTTGTAACAAAAGGCTTTTTTTTTGATCTTTTAAAGATCACTGTTGACAATGCCTATGCGTACAATCTGCATGTTTTATGCATTTTCACAGGGATATTTGTCTTTTCAATTGTTTTTTCGTCGGCTTATCCAATTTATATTTTTGCAGTTTATAAACCGAATCAAATCCTCTCCAATAAATTAAATAAAAGTGGTGGGGTTGGAACCAGAAAATTGCTTTCAGTTTTTCAATTTTCAATTGCTATAGGTATAATAACTTGCAGTATAATAATTACTCGTCAGCTAAGTTTTATCAATAAAACGGATACAGGCGTGGAAAGAAGCAATATTTTAATTGTCCCTTTCAAGACTACTTTACATGATAATTATAATGTTTTTAAAGAAGATGTAAAAAACCTATCTGGTGTTTCAGATGTGGCTACTTCTCGCTTTCCTTTATATCAAGCATTTGCTACACTAACAGTAAGCCAAAAAAAGACCGGAAGTAATATATCTCTTCCGGTTTTTACAGTAGATAATAGATTTATTGCTCTTTTGAAACTAAATTGGGAAATGCAGCCTAAAAACGATTCTGTTTTTTTCAAAAATGAAATTATAATTAACGAAACAGCTATCGATAAATTGAACCTCAATGCAAATCCAATCGATCAAAGCATTGAAATCGATGGAGAAGAATTTCAAGTTAAGGGTGTATTGAAAGACTTTAATTATACTTCTTTAACTTCAAAAATAGATGCGCTTGCAATTTTTGTGAAACCAGATTCAATTAATGCTTGGGGTAGTGAAAGGGATGGATGTTTATATGTAAAATTTTATCATAACGTATCTATTCCCTTACTCATAAATTCAATTAAAAATATTTACAATAAATACGATCAGAGCAGTTCATTCGAATTTAGTTTTTTAGATGATGCATACCAATCAATGTACAAAGCCGAAGATAAACTTGCTTATATTATAAATATTTTCACAATGATTACTATATCTATGGCTCTTTTAGGATCATTTGGATTGGCATCATTTTCTGCTGAACAAAGAAAAAAAGAAATCGGAATAAGAAGAGCATTAGGTGCTTCTGTAAAGAGTGTAGTTTACCTTCTAATTCAGGACTTTATTGAGCCAGTATTAATTGCTGGCGTTATTGGTATACCAATAGCATGGCTTTTTATGTACAACTGGCTAAAAGGTTTTGCGTTTCGTACGCCAATAAATATTTGGATATTTATTTTTTCAATTGTTATTATTCTAATGCTTACTATTTTAACAACAATATTTCTTTCTGTCAAAGCAGCTATTATGGTTAACCCAGTAAGAAATTTGAGGACAGAATAAAACTACTTATCTTAAATAAAATTGATAAAAACAATTGTAAATAGATATTCCCTTTCTTTTAAGTTGATCACGAAATGTGAAGTATAAAAGGAAAACATCATCAACTCTTGTTAGTACATTACTTATCAATAAAAAATTAGTAAGTCTTTTACTTAAGGTCTTCGTAGTTCAAATCATTATTTAAAGACAACGGTGCCAAATTTTCTGGTGATTTCTTCCTGCATCGCCTTTAACTCTTTGTGCACGCGAATAAGCTGCATCTGCTCTTCCAGCGAGGTGCTTTTTTCCATGTCATCCTGGTTCTCTTTTATCAATCTTATCAGTTTATGTTGCTTAAGATTGATAATACTTTTAAAAACATCATCACGGCTGTTATCTACGTTCACAATGTTTTTGTTATCAACATATTCGTTCCATCGCTGGCTTAGCTCGAAAGGGAACATGGTAATAGAAACAACAAGCTCGCGCAGCAGCGCATCTTCGTTGTACAGCATTGTTTTTACGGTTGGCTGCAGCCCGCGGCTGTATTGGTTTATATAGGTTTCGTATAAACGGTTCAGCTCAGGATTCTCAAATTCAAAGCCTTCTAGTTCTGTAAAAATATACTGCGCCGTTGTCTGATGTTTTCCCCATTCGTTCAATCCGTATTCAAGCAATACGCGAAGCACGCTGCGCTCCTGCAGGTCATCGCCATGAATCACAAGTTCAATATTATCCTGCACCAATGCAGCGGGCAGGGCAGAAGGTTCAACATTCTCAAACGGCAGCCGCTTTTCTTCTTTGCTTACGCGGTCTCTTTTATACTTGTTGACTAATGTTGTTAAACCCGTTTCATCAATATGTAAAAGACCGGAACATTGGCGGATGTATTCCTGCTGCTTGGTAAAATCTTCGGCTCTGTCAATCTTACTCAGCGTTTCTGCTATCTGGTTTACCACCTCATTTTTTTTACCGATGTCGTTGCCGGCATCGCGCAGCAAAACTTCCACTTGAAAAAGAATAAAGTCTTTTTTATGAGTTGCTATAAAATCAACAAAATCATTTCTGCCTTTTTTTCTGATGAAACTATCCGGGTCTTCACCATCAGGAATCAGCACCAGCTTCACATTCAGGCTTTCTTCCAGGGCCATATCAAGCCCGCGCAGCGCAGCTTTTACGCCGGCTGCATCGCCATCATAAATAATGGTAAGGTTGGCGGTAAATTTTTTTATTAAGCGAAGCTGGTCTTTGGTTAATGATGTGCCGCCGCTCGACACCGCATTTTCTATACCAGCCTGATGCAGGCTGATAACATCGGTATAACCTTCTACCAGCAAACATTCGTTTTGCTTGTCAATCGCCTGCCTGGCAAAATAGGAACCATATAAAATGCGGCTTTTTACATACAATTCATTTTCCGGCGTGTTAATATATTTCGGCGCTTTTTCAGCTTTGCCAATGACACGCGCGCCAAAGCCAATTACTTTTCCCGTATTGTTATGTACCGGAAAAATAATGCGGTTGCGATAATTGTCAACCAGTTCATCATCGCGGTTAACAACCAGTCCCGTTCTTACCAGCAGATCGGGATTGTATTGATTTTCCAATGCGGCTTTGGCAAAAGAACTACGGGCAGAAGGATTGTATCCCAATCCGAATTTTTCAATGATTTCTTTGCTGAAGCCCCGTTGTTCGGTTAAGTAGCTTAGCGCAATGGCTTGCCCGTCTTCCGTTTGCATTAATTGTTCGGCAAAAAATTTCTTTGCAAATCCATTGATAATGTATAAGCTTTCTGCAACCTGTAGCTGCTGCCGTTTTTCGTCGCTTACTTCTGTTTCTTCAACCTCTACGTTATAACGGGCGGCCAACCATTTCAGCGATTCTACATAGCTGTATTTTTCATGCTCCATCAAAAAGGTGATGGTATTGCCGCTTTTGCCGCAGCCAAAACATTTATAGATTTCTTTGGCCGGCGAAACAGTGAAGGAAGGTGATTTTTCGTTGTGAAACGGACACAAACCAAGATAGTTGGCGCCCCGTTTTTTTAGTTTTACAAATTCGCCAACCACATCAATAATATCTATGCGACTGGTAATCTGCTGTATGGTTTGCGGCGTAATCATTTGCAGAAAATAAAGGTAGATGAAAATGGTCAGTTGTCGGTTGTCAGTTGTCAGTTGTCAGTTGTAATTAATTCTGTAAGATAATTTCAATACGTAATACATATTACAAAACACCTCAAACTTTAAACCTCAAACCCTTTTCTACAAACTTACCCGAAACCCGAAAAACACGCCGAAGCGATCCGTTTTTTTCTCCGGCAGGGGCGTGGGCAGCACGCGCCAGATGGCGTCTATTCTAAAAAATTTAAAGATATTATCAATGCCGGTTCCCACTTCCATGTACAATTTTCCGTCAAGCGATTTAAAGGGATAATCGCCAACAAAATTCAGTTGCTTATTTGCATTGTTCAGGCTGCCTGCCACGCCTTTTACTTCCCAAAACTGGCGTAGCTTCAGCTTGCGGGTAAGTTTTGTATAGCGAAATATGCCACTGCCGATGTTATGTTCTAAATTAAAGCCTGCATACCTGTCTGTAATGTATTCAAAACGGCGCATTAAATTAAACGAATTGCGGCTGTAATAATACCATTCATTGCCCGGCTGTATGGCAAGCAACTGATAGGGAAGCGTGCCCCATACTTTCCCCGCAAAGAAATTATAATACAGTTCGCCGTAAGGCGGCAATTTCAGATAATCGTGTACCGTAAAATCGAGCCGGTCATACTGATAGCTGCTGCTGAAAATATTTTTAAATCCATGCGTAAAAGTAAGGTCGGCTATCGGGTATGCGCTGCCCAATGTAAAACGGTCGAAATTGTCTTCATATGTGCGTTCCTGATACGCATAACGCAGATGAAGCTGCGCCGCCGAACTGTTAAGCGGTTCGCCGGTTTTTACCGGAAATAATTCTTTTGGCGGCAAATTGAGCAACGGCGTAAACTGACGGTTAAATGCCCTTAAGCCAATGCCAAGTCCGTTATGTGTTTCGGTATAATATTCAACGCGCCTGTCTTCTATTGTCTGATATTTACTGGGAATATTCGGTTTGCGGAGAAACGCAGCAAAAATATTATCGCTGCCAAGCTGATCGTAATATACCTGACCATTATCAAGATCTTTTTTATAGGAAAACCGAATGAACGTGCGCGGCGCCCTGTTAAACATATACATCGCCTCTGCCTGACCTTTCCATGCGGCATCCTGAAAGCCGTATGCCAGATAGCCATGCAGGTACAAATGATCGCTGAATTTACGGTTGGTAGATACATCGAATCGCACACGGCTGCCTTCCCACCGGTTGCTGGTGTACCAGTAATAATAAGGTCCGATACGAATATCGCCAAAGTCTTTTGTGCCGGTTGTAATGAAGCCAAGGATGTGGCGATACCTGTTGTAAGCCGGATTTTTTTCTAACGTATCCAACACGGCGTAAACCGTTTTTTCGTTGCTGTTCAACGGCTCGTGCCGGTGCTGCTGCCAGAAAGAATCAGGCTTGTTCTGAACATCGGGCAACAGCACAATGTCTTCGCTGGGCTTGCTTTTGGCAAGTTCGTTTGTAACCGAAGTGTCGTTAATAACAACATTTTTGTAAGTAGCGGTTTTTCTGCCTTTGAAGCTTACGTGCTTTTTTCCCAGCGGCGAAACATCGGCTACGAATTTATCTTTATATAAAAACCAGATGCTGTCTTTAATAAATTTATATTCCTGAATGATGGTAAGCCCGGTAATAAAATTGATATTGGCATCGGCAGACGGGCGCAGCGTAATTTTCTGAATGGCGAACGACGTATCGTTAACCCAGCAATCTCCCGAAAAAAAAGTAGCGCCGGGATGCTTGGGTGTAAAGAGAAAATGCACCAGCCGTTTCTTATTCAGGTATTGCGTGTCCTGTAGTTTAAAATTATAATACAAATCGCCGTTATTGCTGAACGGACTGGTGAACGATTTGTCGAAAACAGGAATGATGTTATCGTACACATCTACATTCTGATATGTGTTCCCTAAATTTCTGATGAGGCTTTCATTATCCAACCCGTTGGTGATGGTAGCTTTTATCACTTCGCGTGTGCGGTAAGGTTGTTTTTGCTTATAAAAATCAGACAAGGTTTCGGTAAGATAAACTGGCAGATACGGTTTGTCTTCCGAAGTAGAATCAACATAATCTAAAACAAAATTGAGTTTTTTTAATACAGGAATATTTCCGAGCTTGTCTTTATCAACGTTGTCTAAATCAAGCTCCAGCTTGTTATACACTTCATAAGAATAATTGTCGAATTGCCGAATGTCATTTTTGTCTTTGTGATCAATCACTTTGTGCCAGAACCACAATGCCCTGTTGTATTTGCTGCGCACAACAGCTTCATTGCCCGGTGGCAGCACAACCAATTGTACAGATAAGGAAAATGAATCTTTCAGGCTGCTGAATGCATAAGCGATTATTTTATAACCGACACTGCTTATGATTAAAGAATCGTTTGCTGCAACGCCAACTTTATAAAGCGAAAACCGGCCGAGCGAATCGGTTAATGTGCCGCGACCATCTTTTTTAAAAAACACAGAGGCAAACGGAATGGGTTCATCGCTTTGCTTATCTGTAATAACGCCGGTTATGTCGGTAGTCTGAGAGTAAGCGACAAGGCAAAAAAAGCAGATTGCCAATAAAAGACATAATCGCTTCCTATTCATACACACTGCAAATTAATTCTGTTTCTTTTACCATAACAGGTTTGTTGTTTTAAAAGAAAAATTTAATGCCATCATTCACCTTGTATTATAAAAATCAGAACAATCTGAAAGACATAGCTTATTCACCTGCAATAAAAGTAAGATTACGTTGTATGCCTTTGTAGTTGGCTCGCTTTAGCGGCGAGTGCGCAAATGTTTTCTTAAAAGCTTCCTCGCTCATGTTCTGCCATTCGCCCAGCGATAAATGTAAAATCTCCGGCAGGGGCGAAAAAGCTGTTTCCGTTGCCGGCTTGCTAAAACGATTCCACGGGCATACATCCTGGCATGCATCGCAGCCAAACATCCAGTTCTGAAATTTATCTTTCATTTCGGCTGGTATCAGCATTTCTTTCAATTCAATGGTGAAATAGGAAATGCAGCGGCTGCCATCAATCACTTTGTCTGGCAATATCGCTTCCGTAGGGCAGGCATCTATGCAACGGGTGCAGCTACCGCAAAAGTCTTTAGCGTAAGGATCATCCGGCTGAAGTTCCACATCAACAATCAGCGTAGCAATAAAGAAAAACGAACCGGCTTGCCTGCTTATCATATTGCCGTTTTTACCAATCCAGCCAAGTCCGCTTCGCTGCGCCCAGGCACGTTCCAAAACGGGCGCCGAATCTATAAAACCGCGGCCATTGATGTCGCCGATTTCTTCTTTCAATAAAAACAAAAAATGATTCAGCTTTTCTTTAATCACTTCGTGATAATCGTTTCCGTATGCATATTTCGAAACACGCGGCGCCTCCGGCTGCTGTTGCTGTTCAGGAAAATAATTAAGCAACAGGCAGATAACCGATTTGGCGCCGGGCACCAGTTTCGTTGGGTTGATGCGCAGATCGAAATATTTTTCCATATAATGCATGGTGCCGTGCATGCCTTTGGTCAGCCATTTCTCCAGGCGCCGGGCATCTTCCGACAATTCTTCTGCTTTGGCAATGCCGCAATAATCGAAGCCTAAACTGCGGGCCGTAATTTTAATGAAATTTGAATGTGCGGTTTGATTTTTCAAAATAAAAATGCTCTATAATTGCTTCGCCAAATTAATTGCAAAACTACTGTTATGAAACCTAAGCTGGTATTGCTTGCCACGTTAAGCCTGTTATTTAGCATTTGTTTATTTGCCCAGAAAAAAAAGAAAGGCGGAATTGCCAACCGCGTTACCTGCACATTCGGCGATGTAAAACCTGAAGACTTTGCGCCAGCCGTTTATGAAATAGATTCTTCTGCCGAAGCGGTGTATCTGTTTGATGGCGGCACATCTAAATTTCAGGGAAATTCGAACGGCTTTTTCGATGTCGTATTTACGGTTCACGAACGCATCAGGCTGCTAAAGAAAAATTCGTTTGATGATCTAAGTAAAGTAGAGATTGCTCTTTATACAGCTACAAGTGCGGATGAACAAAAACTTTCTGACCTTCAGGCTGCTACTTACAATATTGATAACGGGCAGATAGTTGCTACCAAAGTTGACAAAGGCTCTCTTTTCAAAGAAAAAAATGGTGATTTTACAAATACAAAGTTCACCTTTCCTAACCTGAAAGAAGGCTCTATTATCGAATATTCATATACCATACATACGCCTGGTTTGCATTTGACGGGCTGGCGGTTTCAGGGCAATTATCCGCGACTGTGGAGTGAATACGAAACTGAAGTGCCGGAATATTACGATTATGTGATGCTGAAGCAGGGTTATGTTGCCTACGCCATAGATACCGTAAAAATATCTCACAACAGCTATAATATTGTTGATGGCGGAGCAGGCGTTTCAGCTTCTCAGCACATATCGGCATCTGCAAGTACAGTTAATAATCTTTGGGCGATGAAGAATATTCCTGCCTTAAAGCGCGAAAGCTACATTACTGCTTTGGATAATTATGTAGCCAAAATAGATTTTCAGTTGTCTTCGATTCGCTATCCCGAGCAACCGCCAAAAATGATAATGCGTTCATGGACTGATGTGAGCACTGATTTAATGAAAGATGAAGACTTTGGAGCTATACTTGCCCGACCCAACAATTTTTTTGATGATGATATAAAAGCCGCCACCGCCGGTGCAAAAACAAAGGCAGAAAAAGCCAAAATGATTTATGAATATGTAAGAGATCATTTTTTCTGCACCGACTTCGACGCTAAGTATCTGTCGCAGCCGATAAAGAAAACCTACGGAACAAAAAAAGGAAATGTAGCCGATATCAATTTATTGCTTACTGCCATGTTTATCAGTCAGGGAATGGAAGCGCATCCGGTTCTTCTCAGTATATCAGATCATGGTAAAGCATACGCCATTTATCCGGTGCTTTCTAAATACAATTATGTGATTTGCCAGCTTACAATTGATAACAATCAATATTTGCTGGATGCCGCCAACAGTAAGCTGGGCTTTAATCATCTTGATGCAGACTGCTACAACGGTTATATGCGTGTAATTAATCCGGAATTGCCTCAACTCATCGAACTATCTGCTGATTCTTTAAAAGAACGCAACCTTACCAGTGTTTTTATCGCTAATGAAGACGATCATAAAATGAATGCATCCGTAAACAGCTTAAAAGGCAACGAAGAATCTCTGTCGTTGCGCAAACAGATAGCAAAAAGTGGACAAACCGAATTTTTTAAGACCATACAAAAGGCTTATACGGATAATATTAAAGTGCAGAATGAAAGCATTGACAGCCTGCAACTGTTTGATATGCCGGTTAAGGTGTCTTATGATCTTCAGATAGAAAACAATGATGAAGACCTTATCTATTTTAATCCTTTACTTGGCGAACAGCAAAAAGAAAATCCGTTTGGTGCTGCCGAAAGATATTATCCCGTCGAGATGCCTTATTGTGTTGATGAAATCTATGTGCTGAATATGGAAGTGCCAAAAGGTTATGAGGTAGATGAACTGCCCAAATCTGCAAAAGTGAAACTAAACGAAGACGAGGGCACGTTTGAATACATCATTGCCAAAAACGGAGGTAATATTCAGCTTCGCACACGCGTAAAACTGGAAAAAGCCATTTATGAACCTGAAGATTATCAGACGCTGCGCGACTTTTTTGGCTATATCGTGAAGAAAGAGGCGGAGCAGATTGTGTTTAAAAAAATAAAGTAAATTAAATGTAATGAAAAAGCTTATTGTATTGATATTCATAAGCGCAGTCAGCGCAGCGAAAGCGCAAAACTATAATGTGATGCTGATACCAGATTCATTAAAGGGCAATGCAAATGCCGTGATCAGAAATGAAGAATACGATATTGTAATAAAATCATTGGAAGAAGTAGTTATCAGACACAAATATGCCATCACCATTTTAAATGAAAACGGCGATGAGTTTGCTGAATATCATAACAGCTATAATAACCATGAACCTTTAAGAGACATAGATGGCAATTTGTATGATGCTTCTGGTAAAAAACTGAAGAATGTAAAACGCAAAGACATTCAGGATGAAGCAATGGATGATGGCTTTAGCCTGATGACGGATGCGCGTATCAAATCGCATAATTTTTACTGGAAGAATTATCCGTACACAATTGAATATGAAGACGAAAAAACGTTGGATGAAACGTATGCCATACCCTCCTGGCACCCGGTGAAAGACATGAACTGTGCGGTGCAGAACAGCAATTATTCCATCGAAATGCCGCAGGGTTTTAAGCTTCGGTACAAGCTGGTAAATTATATGGAGGAACCACAAGCTGCCGGTGGAAAAACAAAAATTTTACATTGGGGCATCAGTAATCTGAAAGCGGTAAACTACGAAATTTTTCATCCCCCGTTGAGCAAGCTTACGCCATCAGTATGGGTTGCGCCTGCTGAGTTTTTTTACGAAGGTTATCGGGGAAATATGCAAACCTGGAACGATCTGGGTAAGTTTCAGCTTGACTTAAACAAAAACCGCGATCAGATTCCGGAAAACATAAAAAAAGATATACATCTGCTTACCGACAATCTGCTTACAAAAGAAGAAAAGGTAAATGCGTTATATCAGTATCTGCAAAACAACTCGCGTTATGTAAGTATTCAGCTTGGTATTGGTGGCTTTCAGCCGTTCGATACAAAATTTGTAGCAGAAAAAAAATACGGAGATTGTAAAGCCTTGTCTAATTATATGGTGGCTCTTCTGAAAGAAGCGGGCATCAAAGCAAATTATGTTGAAATCAGGGGTGGCAGAGATGTAGCTTCAGATTATATGATGGAAGATTTTCCGGCAGATTATTTTAATCACATCGTTTGTTGTGTGCCTAACGGTAAAGATTCTATCTGGCTCGAATGCACAAGTCAAACGCAGGCTGCGGGTTTTATGGGTTCATTTACCGGCAATCGTAAAGCATTATTAATAGATGATGACGGCGGGCATGTGGTAAGCACTCCGTTTTACAAAGCCGGTGATAATGTACAGCTACGAAGCGTGCAGGCAATAATTGACGCAGAAGGAAATATGGATGCATTGGTTCGTACCACCTTTTCGGGCATTCAGGGAGAACTGGCGCATTCTCTTATTTACGATGCGAACAAGGAATTGAGAAAACGTTATTTAAATCAGGCAATTAACCTGCCCACTTATACCGTTGAAAAAAGCAATTATGCAGAATTAAAAAAGAAGATTCCGATGGTAAATGAAGACCTTCACATTACGTCGCCCAATTATGCTTCCCTTACCGGCAAAAGATTATTTATCAAACCTGATATTTTTAATAAGTCCAATCGAAAATTATCAAAAGACAGCATTCGGTTATACGACATTTGTTTTACATCGGCATACCGAGATGTAGATTCTGTTTTTATCACCTTGCCGCCTGGTTATTCTTTAGAAGCGATACCCAAAGACCTGTCTCTAAACACTAAGTTTGGAACCTACTCGATTGGTTATAGAATAAAAGACAACATTATTGAGATGATC
Organism: Ilyomonas sp.; assembly: GCA_965219515.1. Lineage (GTDB taxonomy): Bacteria > Bacteroidota > Bacteroidia > Chitinophagales > Chitinophagaceae > Ilyomonas. Next base: position 1,129,296 of record OZ244776.1, on the reverse strand, counting down.
AGAACGGATGAACGATCGGCAGCCACTTTTCCCGCTTCCGATTATAATGACTTAGTTGCCTTTTATGATGCCATTTATAAAGCCGACAGAAATCAGTTGGTATTTGTAAAGAAAGACAACTAAGTTTTATTCCAAATCATACTGTATATTAATCATACTGATGATGGCACGGCTTTGCTCCATTGTCAGTTGATAGCGTTGCAACACTTCATCGGCGCTGAAACGATAGCTCATGTAGTTTTGAAAAACAGGTTGTTTTATAATGTTAGCCATGTTATTGGTATTGTCGTTGTTATATCGCATATTCGTAAACAGGTAAGGCACAAGCTGATTGTTTTTAATGTTAGAAAACATGCCGGTGCTAAGGTTCAGAGATGGAATCTGGTTTTGATATAAATCTAAAATCAGGTTTTGTAATGAATCGTCTTCAATTACACCAAAATTGCCGCTGCTTTTCAAAGCCTCAAAGCGGCTGCTGTTGGGCGAAAAAGAAGTGTTGTTCAGGAGTGTCCATTGATAATAGGCAATACTATCTTTTTGTATCGGCTGGCTTCCTCTGCCTGCATTATAATAATAGCTCCATCCGTTCATTAAATTGGCATAGCTAAGGCTATCCTCAGCCTGCTGCTGCAAATCTTTTTGCAAGTCTTTTTTCAATCCTAACAAAAATTGTTTTTCAATTGTTCGTTCGTGTGCATTTTCACGCCACCGCTCAACCAGCAGCGACAAAGTGATAGCAAAAACAATAATCAGAATTTCAATCAGAATTTCGCTCAGCTTGTGTTTCCAGCTATGGTCAGGGTTTTGCCAGGCTTTATAAATAAATTTTGTGTGTTTGGCTATTTCATGTTCCGGCATATCAGTTTATTTGGTATGGCAATGATAACAAAAAATGATTGCGCCGGATACTTTTAATCCAAATAAAAAAGCTCCGGCAAGCGGAGCTTTATAACAATAAAATTGTATGATTTAAAAATCAAGTCCTAATGCGACGTAAGCAGCCGGCTTTCCGGAAAAAAATCCTTTCATCGGCCAACCCACATCAAACTTTACAAAATAACCCAGCAATGTGCTTCTTGCCCCAAACCCGTAACCGCCGGCCAACGGACCGATACCACCGGCACGAATGCGCACCGAAACCGGTGTTGTTGTCGGATCACTGTAATTCTCCGTCGGGCGGGCTATATTTTTCACTGTGCCATCCCACGCCGTACCCAGATCTATAAATTGAACCAACTGAAAATTGCGGATGAACGCGTTGTTGATGGGTTTATCGAAAAACGTGGTGAAAACCGGCAACCGAAACTCGCTGTTGATGACAACATCATTGTTTCCATTGGCCAGGTTTTGCCGGTAGCCACGCATATTCACGGCAAGCGTTTGATACGCGTAAGGCACCGTCGGGTCGGGCGGGTTGTTATTAAACTTCGGGTTAAATAACCAGCCATCTACACCGCCTAAATAATAAATAACTTTAGCATCGCCAAGCGAAAAATCGGCGGCCGCGCGGCCGGCCCAGATGAAGTTGCGGTAAATAGGCACATAATAACGGGCATCGGCACCTACATTTATAATATGTTTACCCTTTAAAGATGTTTTGCCAAGCGGCGCCCAAAAATCGCCATACACTTTCCAGCGAAGTCCGTCCCAGATGTTTTGAGCCGGCGCAATGGTATTGTCATATACGTATTCAAGACGCGTAATCAGCGTTTTTGCAACGGAGTCTTTCAAATGCAATGCGCCCGGATAAGGAAACGGTTTCAATACACCTCTGTCTGTTCTAACGCCTGCGGTTAATCTTACGCTTCTCACCTCGTCAATCGGATAAGAAACGTTTGCCTGGTATAGATTTGTAATGAGGTTGGTTGACAAAAAACTCTTGTCGAAGCCGGTGGAATCTATCTGTCCCTGCTTGTAAAAACCCTGAAAATTATTGACATTACTGCGATAATACGTTACGCCCCAGTCGAGACGCTTGCGGTAGTTTTGAAAGGAAAGAAATGCATCTTTATCCCTGATGCTTGTGCCAAAGCGGAAGCCGCCAATCAGCTTTACATCTTCCATCACATCGCTTACGCCCACGCGAAACATCCAGCTTACATCCTGACCATTATTTAATTGAATCGGTCCGTTGCCGCCCGCATACGGCTGATAACGGTTGATGATAACATTATTTGTAAAACCAGCCAATACATAATCTGCGCTGAATTTTAAACCATAGTTAAACAAGCCTGCTTTGGCAAGAACGCCTTTCTTTTCGGGCATAACGGCTGCGGGTTGTGTTACAGCAGTTGCCGTATCTCTGTCTTTTTTTTCCGATTCAAATTCGTTTTGAAAAAGATCAGTCGGTTTGCTGTTTTGCGAAGAGTCGGCAGGCTGACTAATGGTGGAAGCACCTTTGGCCAACCGTTCCTGAATTAATAAATTTTTTATGTAATCGGTCGGGCGCGGGTTCACGTTTCTCCGGCGCAGCGCAATGGAATCGGGTTTTAATTTATAAAGAAATTTGTAATCGCCTTCCCTTCTTATTTCACTTACCTGTCCGTTGTTTCCCGAAATACGTGTTTCTAACAAACTGCTCTGGTAATTGGTAATCGGGAATGTGTAGGTTGAATCTTTATACACCTGAAAATAGCTCACGCTGTCAGGACGGTCTTTCTGCCAGGCCGTGAGCGTAGAATCCAGTTCTTTACCGCCGGGGTTGCGTAATATCTGGTCGCCGACATACCATAAGGTGTCAAGCCCGTTTCTTTGCGTGGAAAAAAATCCTGCCCAGCGATTGGCAATTCCGTTTTCATCGTTTACATACGTAAAATGATTGACGTTGTATTGCATCGGAAACTTAGCATCGCCGAATTTTACGTTGGTCAACTGGCTGATTTGCTTCAGCTCGCTGTTATTATTGATGTCAACCAGAAATACATTGAAATGATTGCGGCTCGGTATCGCCGTATCGCTGCTTACGGCAAGCGGTCCCGGCCGGTTAGATGAAAAAAGAATGCCCACGCGGTTTGGAAATGCCGCCACGGTCGGGTTCAGATCATCAAATACATCGTTGGTTATTTGCTTTACCCGACCGGTTTCTACTTTATAGGTATAAATATCTGAATGCCCGTTTTTTACAGCGCTTAACAGCAAGGTGCCGGCGTCAAGAAAGAAACCCGCATCTAAAATCTGGTCGAACGCATTTACCTGTTGCTTAAACCTTTTAAAATTGGCAATGGCATCGTAAACAAATAAATTGATTTTACCATCTTTCCAGTAAATGACCAGCAGGCGCGAACCTTTGCCATCCCATGCCAGAATGGGATAATTCGGGTTAATATCACCTTGCTGCGTCTTTACGCCATATTTTAAAATGATGTGTTCGTCATACAGGTTATCAACGTATTTTACCTGATAAATGCCTTTGGTAAATTCTACCACCGCATACGAATTGTTTCGCGGGTTAGGGTTGCCGTTAAAGCGGAAGTAATCGCTTTTGGTGGTTTCTTCCACTACGCTTAGTTTGCCTTTCGGCGCATTGCGGCGGCCTCTGATGTCTTTATAATATTTATCGGCTTCATACTGCATAAAATCGTCCAGCACATTTTTGAATTTCTTTTTGCAAATGCGCTGCGAAGCCGTATTTAGGTTTTTGTATAATCTTGCGAGATAAAGAAAATAAGTAACGTTTTCCTTCTTGTACTTTTCGGAGATGTAATACCAGAAAGCATGACCGGCAAGATCGGGCTGCTTAAAAGCGAACTGGTAAAATTTGGTATATGTGCCGCTTAGCATGGCGCTCTTTAGCTGATCGTCAAACTTAGTGCTCCAGTTTTCGGCGATAAAAGACACATAGCCGTCGGTAAGCCATTTAGGTAAATCGAGCAAAGCCGCGTTAGATGCAACTTCACCAATGTCATCGCCAAACAGAATATTATCCGTTAAGATACGCGCAATGCCCTGGCGGATCTGCATTCTGAGATTTTCGTGATCGCCGTTGTAATACAACACCATTTTATTATTTACCAGTTTGGTAAGACCGCCCGAATTTTGCCAGTCAATACCCAAACCAATGTTGCTGCTTTTATAATCGTCATACGTGTTATACACAACGATGTTGGCTTTACGCTGCAGCGAATACTCGGTAGCATCTTCAATAGACCGAAGCTCTTCCTCGGCTACCTGCGCTACAAACTTTCCAAGCTCAAGCCCGCCCTGGTTGCTGTAGGTATTAAAGTTTTCGGTCTGATAATATTTCCATTCGAATTTTTTATACTGTATTCTGTTCTTACCATAGTCAACGGTATTTACCTGAGCAGATAAAAAAAAGGGGAAGCAGGCAGTGAGAAAAATTAAAACGCTACTCAATAAGCGATTACATTGCATATCCGGTCTTTAAAATTTAAAGTTAGCACAATTCAAATCAGGTTGTAAAAATAAGATTCTATGATTCATGTAGAAGCATTCATATTCAATCCGCTTCAGGAAAACACTTACATCCTCACCAACGAAAAACGGGAAGCGGTTATTATTGATCCCGGCTGCTACTTTACGGCAGAAGAAGAAACTTTACAAAATTATTTGGCAAAAGGCAGTTTTACGCCGGTTTATCTTATCAATACGCATTGCCATCTGGATCATGTCTTTGGCAATTCCTTCATTTCAAAAAAGTACAATCTTCCTCTTTACATTCACCCGCTGGAGGAGGCCGTGCTTCGTTTGCAGCCCCTGTTTGCCCAACAGTTCGGGCTTTCGTTTTCCGATAATTACAACGGGCAACTGCATTATTTAAAAGGCGGTGATGTAATACGTTTTGGCGAAAATAATTTGAAAATATCAGATACGCCCGGCCATTCGCCCGGCAGCATCAGCCTGTATTGCGAAGCGCAGCATTTTGTTATCTCCGGCGACGTATTATTTAAAGAAAGCGTTGGCAGAACCGATTTTCCCGGCAGCAGTGCGGCCCAGCTTTTTAGCAGTATCCGCACTCAGCTTTATACTTTGCCGGATGAAACCATTGTTTATGCCGGGCATGGGCAAACAACAACCATTGGTTTTGAAAAGAAAAACAATCTTTACGTAAAAGCGGAGAAGTAAGAAGTGAAATATTTGTTTTTGCAACGTTGCAACATACAATTCAACATTACAAAAAAAGTAACGCACAAACATTTGTTTGTGCGTTACCAAAAGTTAACCGGTTAATTATATTTTATCAATTGCTTACTTCGGCGGGCTGCTTTAACGTAAGTCTGGTAAATTCTGTTCCGTTATAAATACGGGCAAGTCCGGAATCTTTTGTTTTCTTCCATTCCTCGATTCTGCTTTCCGGCAGAATGCGCCAGAAATTTTTAGTTTTCAAATCATTGAAATCGCCGGTATTCAAAAACATACCACGAAGCGTATTGCGCGTTTTAAAGCTGATGGTTACAATTTTAGAAAACGATTCAGGTGTCAGAAAGTTTTCTATTTGCTCATTTGTCATAAAAACATTTTCGTGGAAGGTAGTATTTTTTATTTGTTCCGTGGAATGATGTTTTACAAAGAGAAAAGAATGGTGAGAGAAATAGCAAAATTATAAGCCTGATAAGCCATCGTCTTTGATAAAAAATATTGCGTATTATCAGTTCATTATTCTGGCATGTTCTTTCCTCACTCTATTTCATCCAAAAAAAACAACACATGAACGAACAATATCAGTGGTGGCAGACCGGCGTTATTTATCAGATTTATCCGCGATCGTTTCAGGATAGTAACAATGATGGCGTAGGCGATTTAAAAGGCATTATTTCCCGGCTTGGTTATGTTCGGCAGCTTGGCATCAATGCTGTGTGGCTCTCGCCCGTTTATCCGTCGCCGATGGCAGATTTTGGTTACGATATTTCAGATTATACAAACATTCATTCCTTATTTGGCAACATGAATGATTTTGATGAATTGCTGCAGAAAGTTCATGAGCGCAACATGAAGCTTATACTCGATCTGGTGCCCAATCACACGTCCGATCAGCATCCGTGGTTTATCGAATCGTCTTCATCAAAAGAAAATCCGAAACGCGACTGGTATATATGGCACGATGCCAAAGAAGACGGCAGCGAACCAAACAACTGGCTGGCATCATTCGGCGGCACGGCATGGGAGTGGAGCGAGACAACAAAACAATATTACTATCACGCTTTTTTAAAGGAGCAGCCCGATCTTAACTGGCGCAACCCGCAGGTGCAGCAGGCTATGTTTGATGTGATGCGTTTCTGGCTTAACAAAGGCGTTGATGGCTTTCGGGTAGATGTAATGTGGCACATGATTAAAGATGCGCAATTGCGGGATGAGCCTGCCAATCCGGATTATCAACCGCACATGGCAACCTACAATCAATTGCTTCACGTTTATTCCACCGATCAGCCGGAGGTGCTGGACATTGTAAAAATGATGCGCAGCGTGCTGGACGAATACGATGAGCGCATGATGATTGGAGAGATTTATTTACCCATACACAAACTGGTAGCGTATTACGGAACAGATAATAAAGGAGCCAACCTGCCCTTTAATTTTCTTCTCTTATCGCTGCCATGGCAGGCGCAAACAATTGCGGCCGCCATAGATGAATACGAAGGCGCTTTGCCGCAAAAAGGCTGGCCAAACTGGGTGCTCGGCAATCACGATCAGCCGCGCATAGCAAGCCGGGTTGGCTTACAACAGGCACGCATTGCAGCTATGCTGCTGCTTACGCTGCGCGGTACGCCAACCATTTATTATGGCGATGAAATAGGCATGAGCGATGTAGCCATTCCCTTTGAGGAAATAAAAGATCCGCAGGGTTTAAATATGCCTGATAAAAATCTGAGCCGCGATCCGGCGCGTACGCCCATGCAATGGAACAATACTGATAATGCAGGCTTTACAAACGGCAGGCCGTGGCTGCGTTTGCATAAAAGCTTCAAAAGGCAAAACGCAGATATAGAAATGGAAAATCCATATTCGATGTATGCTTTATATAAAAAGCTGATTGATTTGCGTTGTGCAGAACCGGCTTTGCACGTTGGCAGTTATACGCCCGTTTATTCCAATACGCAACTGCTGGCTTATACACGCAAAGCAGAAGGTGCAGATTCGTTTTTAGTTGTACTAAACCTGTCTCATCGCCCGGGTTATTTTACGCCGGTATCATTTTCTTTTACCGGCGAAGTAATGGTAGCTACGTCGCCTGAAACCGAAGGTACTTTGGTTGAAAACAAAATTAGCCTGGAAGGAGATGAAGGAATAGTGATTAAATTGAAATAAAAGCCGGAGTTGTATTCTTTTTCAAAAAATGTCATTGGTTTTACCCCGCTTATGTAGAAGTAATCATCTCAAGATACTGGTATTTTTTTAACCGATAACAATAACAAATTGCCATGTCTGATTTTGTTTTTTGCGCATTATATTTTTGAAAAAATTTAAAATCTGCCATCTTTTTATCACTTACTTATATTGCAGTATCGAAATGCATTTCCTGATTCTAATCGGAAATAAATATTGTATTGATATTTTTACAAGAATCATTATCAAAATTGATTTCCAAATGTGAATCCTATCTTTGCACAAGAAAAAGTTAATGATTGTCCATATCATTTTGTTTTCTACTTTCGATGTGTTATTGCTAATCTAAAACGCATTGTTAACCATTAATCACCGGAAAACTGTTTAAGTAGCATTATGTAGCGGAATCTGAGGCTGCTTGTATGTAATCTGTATCATTGATCTGTCTTTACCTGTAACAGCAGGCTAACACGTTGCTATCATAAATTATAAACTTCTTTCATTATCAACAAAAAATCACATGCGTATGAAAAACAGGTACTTCTTTTCAGCAAGAGCCGGTTTGCAAACATTCATCTGTTTGCTTATTTCACTGGCTTCTTTTTCTCAGACAAAAACAATCAGCGGAAACGTTACAACGGTAACAGACAAAGCTGCTTTAGCCGGCGTTTCGGTTCAGCTAAAAGGAACCAATACCGGCACCACAACCGATAACAGCGGTAATTTTTCCATCAGTGTGCCAAACAGCGATGCGGTATTGGTATTCAGTTATACCGGATATCAAAACCAGGAAATTATCGTCGGATCACAAAGCGAAGTGAACGTGCAACTGCAGGCTTCTGCCAACACATTAGATGAAGTGGTGGTTATTGGTTATGGTACGCAACGCAAATCCGATCTTACGGGTGCGGTAGGAACCGTGAAGGCGGCTCAGCTTCAGGAACGCCCGTCTGCATCTCTGAATGAGCAATTATCGGGTCGTATCGCCGGTGTGCAGGTAAATACCAATTCCGGACGCCCGGGCGGACAGACCAATATCCGCATTCGCGGGTTTAGCTCCATCAGTTCATCAAATAATCCGTTGTATGTGATTGACGGTGTGTTTCTGCCCACCGGAACACAAACGCAAAACAGCAATTCCATTGATTTTATCAATCCCAGCGATATTGCTTCCATCGAAATTTTAAAAGATGCATCCGCCACCGCTATTTACGGCGCGCGCGGCGCAAACGGCGTTGTGCTGATTACTACAAAACGCGGCAAAACAGGCAAGCCAAGAATCTCTTACGATGGTGATATTTTTGTGAATACCATCGGGCCGCAACGCGTGCACATGCTGAATGCGCAGGAATATATTGCCACGGAAAATTTGGCTTACGATAATATCAAAATTTATGATTCTGCCGGCTGGGCAGCCGGAAATTATTCATCCGTGATTGACCCACGTGAGAAAAGAAAAAACCTGCCGCTGCTTTTCGATTCAAACGGTCAGCCATTATATAATACAGACTGGGTGAAGGAAGTGGAACAGCATGATTTGTCGCAGAATCACCAGTTGGGCGTGAGCGGCGGAAGCGATAATACCACTTACGGCGTTTACTTAGGATACAGAGACGAAAACGGATTGCTGCTTAACTCATATCTCAAACGTTATTCGGCAAGGTTTACATTAGACAGTAAAGTAACCGATTACCTGCGTGTGGGCGGCAGCTTAAGCTACAACAATCAGGAAGAAAATATTGTAGATCAGGGAACCGGCGGATTAAATTCGGTGCGTATGATTACGGAAGGTTTCCCTTTTTTACCCGTAAGATATCCTGATGGCACATACGCCGAAAACTATCAGTATCCCGGCGCGGAAGGCGGCTCAAATCCGGTACACATTCTTACCGACCGCAAGTATATTGTAAATACGCAAACGACGCTGGGCGATTTTTATGCAACCATTACGCTGGCAAAAGGACTGGAGCTGAAAACGCAGGAAGGCGTAAGCGTGGTTGAGCGCGGGTTAAGAGAATACAACGGTCGTACGCTCGATCAGATTTCGAGAGACCAGAGCGGCTTTGCCAATGTATCCAACAGCCGCGAAACATATTGGTCAACCGAAAATTATCTGACCTACAATAACCGTTTCGGAGGCAAACACGATGTTACCGGTTTGCTGGGTCTTTCCTGGCAGGGAACCAATTATTTTAATATAGGCGTGTCGTCGCAAAATTTTTCCACCGATTATTACCAGTTCAACAACATCGGTGCCGGCGCTCAGCAAAACGCAGGCAATTCCAACCGAAGCGGTTTTGCCTTCAACTCTTATTTTGGCAGAATTAATTATACCTACGATCAGAAATACCTGGTAACCATTACGGGTCGTGCCGATGGCTCTTCCAAATTCGGGTCAAATCACAATTATTCTTTTTTCCCTTCTGCCGCGCTTGGCTGGAGATTGTCGGAAGAAAAATTTCTGAAAGGAAGCAAAACCATTTCCAATTTAAAGCTGCGCGCGAGTGTTGGTCTTACGGGCAATTCAGAAATACCGCCTTATCAGTCTGATGCGCTATTAGGTTCTTACACCGCTGTTCTTAATGATACGCGTGTAACCGGCGTTGGTACTAACAGACTGCCAAACCCCAATTTGCAATGGGAAAAAACAACTCAGTATGATGCCGGTCTGGAACTGGGTCTGCTCAACAATCGTGTATCGTTAGAAGCGGATGTGTATTATCGGAAAACAACCAATATGTTGCTGGATGCGCCGGTACCTCGTTCAAGCGGTTATGGTTCCATCAGAAAAAATATCGGCAGCATGGAAAACAAAGGGCTTGAGTTAACCATAAACACGGTTAACCTCAGTACCAAAAACTTTTCCTGGAATACCACTTTCAATATTTCCATGAACCGGAATAAGGTGCTTTCCCTCGCCACGCCTGCCCCAATTTATTCAGGCAATCCCAACTTTCTGTCTAATACAGGCATCATAAAAGTTGGCGAGCCGGTAGGTTCTTTTTATGGTTTGGTTCGGCTTGGCGTATGGACGGAAGCGGAAAGAAAAGAAGCTGCTAAATATACCAGTTACCGCGGTGGTAAACCGATTTTACCCGGCGATTTAAAATATCTTGACGTAAACGGTGATTATGCGATTAATGATGCCGACCGCGTTATTATCGGGCACGGAAACCCTGACGGCTGGGGCAGCTTTTTAAACAGTTTTCGTTATCTGCAATTTGATTTAACCGTGGAATTGCAATATATGTACGGCAATGATGTACTGAACCAAACTCGCCACTCCGGGGAAGACCGTACCGGAATTGCCAACAGCTTTAATACCGTGCTAAACGCCTATGACCCTGCCAAAGGCAACGACAATACGATGATTGCCACAATTCGTGATACCAGAGCGGGTTACGTAACCAATGTTGACAGCCACTGGGTAGAAGACGGTTCGTTTTTACGGGGTAAAAATCTGCTGCTGAGCTATAGCTTTCCTTCGTCTTTAACCGATAAAATGCGGCTGAGCCGGCTTAGAATTTACGCTTCTGTTCAAAACTTTTTCCTGGTTACCAACTACACAGGCAACGATCCGGAAGTAACTACTTATGGAAATGCTTTTGCTCAGGGACAAACCTTTTTCGATTATCCGAAACCAACCACGTATCGCTTCGGCATTAATGTAGGCTTATAATTTTTATCAATTAAAAAGTAGAATTATGAATTTCACCATAAAAAAATATACATCTTTTTTACTCCTGCTTGCGTTTCTGATTTCGGGAGCAGGCTGCACAAAATGGTTAGAAGAAAAAGATGTTGATCCATCCAATCTTTCGCCTGATACCTATTATACATTGCCTGCCCATGCCGAAGCGGCCATTGCCGCAGCTTATGCGCAAACCCGCTTTATCAATGGTGGCGCGGGCATATTTGCTAATAATTTTTCTATGGTAGAAATGGTAACGGGTACGGCGAAAACCGAAACAGGGCAAAATACCGATTTGAACAATTTGCTGGGGCTTTCCTATAACGGCGACAATGTGTTTGTAGCCAATTGGTGGAACGGATCTTACAGCGTAATTGCGCAGGCCAACCTGGTGCTGCAAAAAGTGCCGGGTATTACGCCAATGGATGAAGCGCAAAAACAACGCATATTGGGTGAAGCCCGTTTTTTGCGCGCCTGGTCTTACTTTTATCTGGTGCGTTTGTATGGTGCCGTACCCCTCATTACCGAACCGGTAGACGCCACTTCGCCCAATTTATTGCCGGTACGCTCTTCGGTAGATTCGGTTTATGCACAAATTGTAAGCGACCTTACTTCTGCGGAAAGCTCGGGTCTGGCCTGGACGGATGCTACCGGCAGGGCTTCGCTTGGCGCAGTAAAAGCTGAGCTTGCCGAAGTGTATCTCACTATGGCGGGCAATCCGTTAAATAAAGGCGCGGCGTATTATAAGCTGGCGGCAGACAAGGCGTATGAAATTATCACAAGCGGTAACTTTTCATTATTTACCAATTATTTTGATTTGCATAATACGGCGCAGGAAAACAAAGGCGAGCAGATATTTGAACTGCAGTATTTGTCTGGCGTAGCTGATAATCCAAACCAGGGAATTTTATTGCCAAATTTTAAAGAGGTATCGGCGTATGGCACCGAAATCGGTTCTAATGTTCCCACGCCGCAATTTTACAATTCTTTTGAGGCAGGCGACTTGCGCGCTGTTGACCGCCAGGGATTTTTTTACACGCATTATTACGACGCCGGTAATGGTGCTTTGAAAGATTTATCGGCACCTTACATTTATAAAAATTTTGATGTGATTGCCAATGGTACAGAAGGTGTGAAAGGCACTGCAACCAGCAGCCTTAACTGGATGAACATTCGTTACGCTCAGGTTTTGTTGACGTATGCCGAAGCCCAAAACGAAACCGGCGCGCCCAATCAGGCGGCCTGGGATGCGTTGAATGCCATTCGTACGCGCGCCAAACTTACGACGCCTGCATTGGGAACGTTTACGCAGACTACCTTTCGGGATGCAGTGCTGAAAGAGCGCTGGCATGAGCTGTGTTACGAGCAGATTACCTGGTTTGATATGATTCGCCTGCGTAAAGCATACAATGAAGCCACCAATGGTTTTGACAATTTTGTAGGCCATGCGCTTCCAAGCAGCGGCGCGGTATTGGCAGAAAAGCATCTGCTTTTTCCTTTGCCGACAACAGAAATGCAAAACAATCCGAACCTGACACCACAAAATCCGGGTTACTGATTAAATTACTGTTTTTGTGTTTGAATTAATGCAATTGTATATGAATAAAAAATCTTCATTTACAAAAAGCAATGACTTTAAGGCGCAATGAAAACATTCGGTAAATAAAAAGGCTGCCCAAATATTTTGGGCAGCCTTTTTATTAATTGATGAAAAGAACAAAAATGAGTTTCGTTTATGCGAATTTCTTATTTTTTGTCAATTGAATATTTTTGATAATATAGAACCAGAACCGGCGTTCTGTTTTTATAATGCGATTCCCAATTATAGCAGTGCAATACACACATTGCTGAAAATTCATCAACTGCTTTGTCTGTTATATTAAATTTAAAAGAATTGCAAAGAGCCTGGTTTATAAAACTTATTCTGTTCGTTCAAAATAAGGCGCCAATAATTCTTTCATTTTATCCGGCATATTTGTTTTTTTCTTTGTTGTTGTATCAAGAAAATAAAGCGCCACAATCCCCGATGTCAGCAGCTTTCCTTTTTCGTTAAACACTTCCTGATGAAATGTAATTTTGTGATCATCTGGTAATTCTTGTAACGTAGTTCTTATTGTTATCAAATCATCATACACGGCCGAGCGGAGAAATTTAATATTCAGTTCAGTAACGGGCAGCATTACGCCGTCATCTTCCATTTGCTTATATGAATAACCCAATTGGCGAATGCTTTCCACGCGGCCAATTTCAAAATACTGTGCATAATTTCCATAATATACAATACCCATCTGATCGGTTTCTGCATAACGCACGCGTGTTGTAGTTTCGGAGACATACATGGTGAATAATGTTACTTTTTTTTAATCCCTTTCAGGGGACGGCGGCTGCTTTCTTTCTTTTTATAGGTATCATCAAACATACAGGTAATGCCACGGTGATTGCCGCAACTGCCGCGCTCTTTTACCTTCACCGTGTTTTTGACAAATGTAAAATCAATTACGCAGGGGTCGCCGCTATCCTGAAACACAGCTTTATTAACGGCTACCATTTTTAAACTGCCCTTTAGTTCGCCGGTGCATTCGCCTTTATTTTTTTCAAAGTGAAGAAAGAAAATATATCTGCCAGCTATGTTTCCGTCCCGTATTGAGATAAAATTTTTTTTGTCTTTTGTAAAATCGCCGCTATACTTAAATGTCTTTGCCAGCGTATCAACCGGGTTTAATATGTCTTTGTTTTTTTTATTTTCTTCATTGGTTTCATTTATTACTTCTATAAAACCTTTTGCTTCGCTGTTATAGGCAAAGCCATTTTTTGTATAATGATATTCATCATTTAATGTTTTGGTTTTTGTAATGGTAAATGTCGGTTCGGTATTGATGTCAATGTTATAGACATAACCGTTATTGTTTGCACCGGATAAAAGCGAAAGAGAACTGATGTATTGTTTGTTATCGAACAATACAGTAAACAGTCTTGTTTGTTTACCCGTTGTTGCTGTCATCAACACATACAGTTCATTTTGATTTTCTATCTTTCCCAACGGACGAAATACGGTTTGCGCTATATTTTTTTTTGACGGAAAATGTAAAGCAGAATCGGGCACGAACTGATGTAAAAAAGAATAGCTGATGCTGGTTGTATCTGCCACACCGGTAAGGCTGGTATCAGACGTATGATAAGGTAATTTCAGTTTTGAAAACATGCCAAAAAAATTCATCGCGTCCGCCGGTTTATCTATAAGCGCAGCCGCTTTTTTTTCATGGCACGACAAAATAAAAAATAGTAAAATCAGGAAACAATACTTGTTCATTCGCAGGGTGTTCTTTTATACGCAATGAGGCGGTAACGTTACGCAAATTTCGTACAACAAAATCATCAGAATAATTTTCTTAGTACATGCCGTCTTATTTTTTACCTTTTCTTCGTAACTTACAAAAGAGCGTGATAAAATACAGATTCTACCGCAGATACAAAATAAATTCAGAATTTTAACCCGTGAAAACAACAGCAGAGCAGGCAAACATACACGAGCTTTCGTTAGGCGAAGTGCACGAATCGGTTGATACTACAAAGAGCAAAAAATGGAGCCGTTTTCTGGCATTTGTAGGACCAGCGTATATGGTTAGCGTTGGCTATATGGATCCCGGTAACTGGGCAACCGATTTGCAGGGGGGCGCACAGTTTGGTTATCGTTTGATCTGGGTATTGCTGATGAGCAACCTGATGGCGTTGCTGCTTCAAAATTTAAGTGCAAGGCTTGGTATTGTAAGACGTAGAGATCTGGCTCAGGCGAATCGCGAAGTGTATCCGCAAATCGTCAATTTTTGTTTGTATATCCTTGCCGAGCTTGCCATAGCCGCGTGCGATCTGGCAGAAGTAATTGGTATGGCAATCGGCATTCAGCTTCTTACCGGTCTGCCATTGATATGGGGCGTTTCCGTAACTATTTTAGATACGTTTCTTCTATTCTGGCTGCAGAAATTGGGCATGAGAAAATTAGAAGCTTTTATCATCGCTTTAATTATCATTATCGGCCTTTCTTTTTTTGCAGAAATATTTTTCGCCAAACCGCAATGGGGTGAAGTGGTAAAAGGTTTTAAGCCATCGGCGTTGAATGCGCAGGCATTGTATATAGCTGTTGGTATTATAGGCGCCACGGTAATGCCGCATAATTTATACCTGCATTCGGCTTTGGTGCAAACCCGTAAGGTAAAATCGGATGATGCCAGCATAAAGCGTGCATTGAAATTTAATACGATTGACAGTGTCGTTGCACTTAACATCGCATTTGTTGTAAATGCCTGTATCCTTATTCTGGCTGCTTCCACTTTCTTTAATTCCGGTCATCAAAACGTAGCCACCATTCAGGATGCGCACCAGTTGCTGCAAGGTTTATTGGGCACTAAGCTGGCGCCTGTTTTATTCGCCGTTGCCTTAATAGCTGCCGGGCAAAGTTCTACCGTTACGGGTACGCTTGCCGGGCAGATTGTAATGGAAGGGTATCTGAAACTGCGCATTAATCCTTTGCTTCGCCGTATCATTACCCGTATGCTTGCCATCATTCCCGCTTTGCTTGTTGTTATTATTGCGGGTGAAGATAAAGTGAACGATCTGCTGGTGCTGAGCCAGGTAATTCTTAGTCTCCAGCTAAGCTTTGCCGTTATTCCGTTAATTCATTTTGTCAGCGATAAAAAAACAATGGGTGCTTATGTCATTAAGCCATATACAAAAATTCTTGCCTGGCTTGTGGCTGTTGTGCTGGTATATCTGAATGTGAAATTAGTAGCCGAAACCGTCATTGGCGTATTTACAGATGAGGGCGGGATGTTTTTAAAAATACTAACCGCTGCCGGCGCGCTTATTTTTGTGTGGCTTTTTATAATGATGACCGTTTTGCCAGTTATGAATAAACAAAAAGCACGTAAGAGTATCCGGCTTCACGGCGAAGAAAAATCGCTGCGCAATCTTATGGTTCCGGCTACCCAAAGAATTGCGGTGGCGCTGGATTTCAGCTATCTTGACGAAAAGCTCATTGCTTATGCATTAAACCAGGGCAAAAAAGAAGCAACTTATATTTTGATGCATGTGGTAGAAACGGCTTCTGCCAAATACTTTGGCGATGCGGCTGATGATTTTGAAACCCGCAGCGATCATGAAAGGCTGGAAGATTATGCGATGCAATTAAAAAATCTTGGCTATCACATCGTTATTGCATTAGGCTATGAAAACAGGATTACGGAAATACTTCGCATTATAAAAACTGAGAATGCCGATATGATTATCATGGGTGCGCACCGCCATACCGGTATTAAAGATTATGTGTACGGCGCAACGGTAGATCAGGTACGGCATAAATTAACTATACCCGTTTTAATAGTAAACTGATTTATTGTAACACATTAAGCATTTTATTGGCTAACGCCGATGCCCACTGTGCATATTGTTTTCCCGAAGGATGCATATCATCCCATGCCAGCGTTGTGGTATCAATGGCATCGTAGCGGCTGATGCCCGTTATGTCGGTATAATTTACCCCAAACGATTTTGAAACCTGGCTGTTAATGGCATTGAACTGATCTAGTTGCCGGCTTGCTTTTTTCATATTGCTGCCAAACGGCGTTACGCTGTAATCGGGAAGGGAAAGTACAAATACATGCCTGTTGTTGTTGTTGGCAAATGCAATTGCTTTTTGAAGAAGATTGGTAAAATGTTCGCGGTAGCCGGTTGTATCGCGCTTTAAATACTGATCGTTTACACCAATTAATAATGTTACTACATCATAGGTTTTTTTTATTCGCATTGCTTCAATGGCCCATTGCAGGTTAACGGTTTTCCAGCCTGTGGTAGCAATATAATCTATGGAAGGAATAATAAAACCGCGATGCTTTAATATGGCGGCAGTTTGCGCCGGAAACCGTTCCGATGAATCAACCGATTGCCCGATGGTGTAAGAATCTCCCAAAGCCAGGTAGGTTTTTATTGTTCCGGTTGTTGTAGTTGCAATGGTTGTGTCATGTACGGCTGTTTCATCATCCCAAAAGTAAGCATGCGGTTTAGCTTCCGTTTTATTAATAGAGCATAAAAAAACACACAAAAGGCACATGATCGGTAAGGAATGAGTTTGTTGTTGGTTGATAAGCATAAGAATTGATTTTTGGATTTTATTTATAATCACCTCAAACATGTTTCGGCATTGTATCTACGAACAAATATAAAAAATTGGTTTCGTATATCGCTACATTAATAAAAACATACCCATACATTTCCTCTTTTCCTGCTACTGAATCGTTACATTTGCTGCCCGTTTTTATTGATTTAAAAAAAGAAACCAATGGCCGAAAAAATTAAAGTTGCCAATCCTGTCGTAGAGCTCGACGGCGATGAAATGACACGCATCATCTGGAAGTTTATTAAAGATAAACTGATACTGCCTTACATCGATGTAGAGATAAAATATTTTGATCTTGGTGTTGAATACCGCGATGAAACCAATGACCAGGTAACGGTTGACGCCGCCAATGCCATCAGGCAATACGGGGTTGGCATAAAGTGCGCTACCATAACACCGGACGAAGCCCGCGTAAAAGAATTTAACCTGAAGCAAATGTGGAAAAGCCCCAATGGAACCATCCGCAATATTCTTGACGGAACGGTGTTTCGCGAGCCTATTGTGTGCAGCAATGTGCCGCGATTGGTTCCCAACTGGACGGCGCCCATCTGCATCGGTCGTCATGCTTTCGGAGACCAGTATCGCGCTACCGATTTTGTTACCAGAGGCAAAGGAAAATTAACGGTAAAATTTGAAGGCGAAGACGGTACCACGCAGGAATTTGAAGTGTATAATTTTAAAGGCGACGGCGTTGCGCTTGCCATGTATAACACCGATGAAAGCATCAGCGGTTTTGCGCGTGCCTGCTTCAATCAGGCGCTAACCAAAAAATGGCCGTTGTATCTTTCTACCAAGAATACCATTTTAAAAAAATATGACGGGCGTTTCAAAGATATATTTGAAGATATTTTTAATACTGAATTTAAAAACAAGTTTGATGAAGCCGGTATCACGTATGAGCATCGTTTGATTGATGACATGGTTGCCAGCGCACTTAAATGGAACGGCAATTTCGTGTGGGCCTGTAAAAATTATGACGGCGACGTGCAAAGCGATACCGTAGCGCAGGGCTTTGGCAGCTTAGGTTTGATGACGTCAACTTTAGTAACGCCCGACGGCACCGTGATGGAAGCTGAAGCCGCGCACGGCACAGTTACCCGTCATTATCGCGAATATCAAAAAGGCAACCCAACCTCTACCAATCCCATCGCTTCAATTTTTGCCTGGACGCGCGGACTGGAGTTTCGCGGCAGGCTTGATGGCAACCAAGAACTGATTGATTTCTGTCTTGCATTAGAACAGGTTTGCATTGAAACGGTAGAAAGCGGTAAAATGACAAAAGACCTTGCCATTACCATAAAACCGAAAGTGCAGCATGGTGTAGATTATCTTTATACCGAAGAATTTTTGGATGAATTGGATAAAAATTTAAAAGCAAAACTGGGCGAATAAACAGAATACAGATTACACGAACTTTATGAACGGATGTTTCGAATCTAATAAGTAAAATTGAAGAGTAAAAATTTGGTTTTGTCCAACGGCTAATTATCATTTTTCTTGTTTAAAAATCTTATCAATCAATACATGAAGTCCGTGTTATAAGTGTTCTGTAATTTTGTAATGGTTTGCTTGTCGTAATATGAATAAAGTATTTACAGATGCCGCCTCTGCCATCACCGATATTGAAGATGGCGCCACGCTGATGCTTGGCGGCTTCGGCTTGTGCGGTATTCCCGAAAATAGCATTGCAGCCATTCAAAAAAAAGGAATAAAAAACCTTACCTGCATTTCAAATAATGCAGGGGTAGATAATTTTGGTTTGGGTTTGTTGTTACAAAACCATCAGATAAAAAAAATGATTAGCAGCTATGTTGGCGAGAATGCAGAATTTGAACGGCAACTGCTATCCGGCGAGTTGGAAGTAGAGCTAACGCCGCAAGGTACGCTCGCCACACGCATTCACATGGCAGCGCTTGGCATTCCTGCTTTTTATACACCCGCCGGTTATGGAACAGAAATAGCCATTGGCAAAGAAGAAAGAGATTTTAACGGAAAGCAGTATTTAATGGAGTATGCGCTTCACGCGGATTTTGCTTTGGTAAAAGCGTGGCGGGGAGATACGATAGGCAATCTTGTATTTCGCAAAACCACGCGCAACTTTTCGGTTGCCATGGCGAAAGCCGGTACCGTTACCATTGCCGAAGTGGAAGAGCTGGTAGAACCCGGACAAATTGATCCGGATGATGTGCATGTTGCCGGCGTTTATGTGCATCGCATTTATCAGGGAACGAATTATGAAAAAAGAATAGAAAAAAGAACGGTTAGATTTTAGCAATCAGCAATCAGCTTTCAGCTTATATTATTTACCCATCGCTTTCCAATCATATTGCTACTGAGTACATTGTCAGTTAAGTTATTTTAAATTTTTGATTAGCCCGATTGACAGCCGTATAGCGGTTGTTCAGTTTGATTCCGGCGGTTGGGACAGAGAACTGACAGTTGATTTTGATTTGTTTTTGATTTCTTTCATTGACAATACAATTGATTTGTCCCTCTGAAATACTTTCCCTTTTTCTCGTATCATTTATTTCAACAGGAACAATTTCCCTGATGGTAAAATGTAATGAGATTAGAAACAAAATGCAAAACCAAGAATCCTGCATAAATTAACCAAAGATGACTCTATTGATGATATATCTTTTGTCGGTAAGTAAACATTTAGTAACATACAAACGATACCCTTTTATGATACCTCCTGCACCTTATAAATTAAGTTTGCCTTGTATAATTGATACGTGTATTTACTTGATATCAATGCCATGAAATTTATTTCCCGGTTGATTGCTGCCAGAATCATTTTTTTACATCTCGTAAACAAATAACTTCCTTACAGACGGTTTTTGAAGAATGTGGACAGAGGAAGCCATTGCCGCAGGAGCCAAAATAAGGGTTACAACCGATAAACACGAAGAGATTGCTCCCATTACTATTATTGAGCTGTATGCTGACGGTTTTTTAGTGGCAGGAGGTCAGGGTGTACGCAATGCATCTTTGGGAGGATTGAATGCCGCCGGCGCGGTGTATGGACGGGGCATTATCATCAATTGCCCAATCGTTTTTGTATCTGGTAATGCACATTAAATAAAAACAGAATAAAAATAATGACGTTGGATAATGATGGATTAAAACAAAGTTTGTATTTTACTATCACGTCAATTAAATAATGCAATATATTCAGACGAGACGTAAAAAGTGAAATGTGAGCTTCTTACAGTCTTAGGTTTTACAATTTAAACAACACTAAGTAAGAATTCAAAAAAAGTCCGGCGCAAGCCGGACTTCACTTCAATTATTCAATCCTCAAAAATTCAATACCGGCTATTATAACCACCGCCTTCACTACCGCGGCTGCCTTTGTAACCGCCACCACCGGAACTACCCCGGTAACCGCCGCCGCCGGAACCGCCGCGATAACCTCCGCCACCAGAGCCGCCGCCGCCATAAGGCTTTTTCTTATATCCGCCGCCACCGCCGCCTTCACCGGCTGCTTTCGGGGCAGATTCGTTTACTATAATTTTACGGTTCAGCACTTCTGTTTCGTTCAGGCTGCTGATGGCTGTTCGCGCCGCTTCGTCATCACTCATCTCTACAAAACCAAATCCCTTGCTGCGGTTGTTGTTAAATTTGTCAGTAACAATTTTTGCCGATACTACTTCGCCATAAGTTGCAAAAAGATTGTACAAATCATCACTGGTCATACCCCAGTTAAGGTTTCCAACGTAGATGTTCATTTGTTTAAAAAATAAAAATTATAATGACTTTGAAATAGTGAACCCAAAAACACAAACAATTTATTATGATGTTCAGGAAACTTGTATACTGATTATCGCCTTACGAAGAAAAGTAAATTAATTTGTTCAACCAATTTTTTTTAAAATATTATTAAGATACTTTTTTGTAAATCTTTCCCTGCCTTTTTTTTCTTGCATGCACGTCTTACATTTGCCGGCCATATAAAATATACATCAATGGCAACAACGTCGGATATTAGCCGGGGCATGATTTTAAAACTTGACGGGAGTTTGTATTCAATTGTAGATTTTGGGGAAAACAAAACGGCCCGGGCAGCCGCTAAAGTGTGGGCGAAATTGAAGGGCGTGGATAACAACCGCACCATCGAAAAAACCTGGAACAGCGGCGAAACGGTTTTTCCGGTTCGGGTAGAAAAAAAGACATATCAATATCTCTATAAAGACGAATCGGGTTACAACTTTATGGACAATGAAACTTTCGAGCAGATTGCCTTAGCCGAAAGCATGATAGATGCGCCGCAATTTTTAAAAGAAGGCGCCGAAGTATTTGTATTTATCAATACAGAAACCGATCAGCCGATCGGAGCCGAATTGCCGGAAAAAATAGTGCTAAAAATTACGTACTGCGAACCGGGTTTGCGTGGCGATACTGCAACCCGCGCTTTAAAAGCCGCAACTGTTGAAACCGGCGCCACGGTTCAGGTTCCGCTGTTTGTAGATGAGAACGAACTGATACGCATCAACACTAAAACCGGAGATTATGTAGAGCGTGTAAAAGAATAAACGATTCTATAAAATTTAAGAGATACCTGATGGCACTTAAAGGCAGCATCACTTTTATTTATATCGGTAGCTCGCTGTATTCTTCCCGGCTTCGCGCTCGGACAAGTTCACCAAAATTGATTACTTTGCCATTCTTTCACAGATAAAAATTTGCTTACCCGTTTAATTTATTTCTCTTATGGATTATAAACAAATTCAGGAACTGATTAAAACTGTTAACAGAAGTAATATTGGTGAGCTGAGTATTGAGGATAAAGATTTTAAAATTACCATCAAACAGAAAAAAGAACAAACGCAGCAGGTTGTTACTACGCCGGTTGTAACCGTTGCTTCTTCGCAACCATCACTTACGGCGGCGCAGCAGGCGGCTCCAACCGTTGCTCTGGCAACATCCGATGTATCTGCTGCGGCTGCAAAAACAGACAACTTAATTACCATCAAAAGCCCGATGATTGGTACCTTTTATCGCAAAGCGTCGCCGGATAAGCCATCCTTAATAGAAGTAGGAGATGAGATTGCGCCGGGTAAAGTGGTTTGCATTATTGAAGCCATGAAACTGTTTAATGAAATTGAAAGCGAAGTGAGTGGAAAAGTAGTGAAAGTGCTGGTAGAAAATGCCAGCCCCGTTGAATACGATCAGCCTTTGTTTGTGGTAGAACCTGCATAAAATTTGAGATTGATGCAATTTGAAAATATGAGAATGTTATAAAGCTTCTCAGATTTTTTAATTGCTTTTTTGTTTCTCTCATTTTCAAATTTTCAAATTAATTCATCTTCAAATTGATTTCCTGTGTTTAAAAAAGTTCTGATAGCCAATCGTGGCGAAATTGCCTTGCGTGTAATTCGCACCTGTCGCGAGATGGGTATTAAAACCGTAGCCGTTTACTCCACTGCCGATAAAGAGAGCCTGCACGTAAAATTTGCCGACGAAGCGGTATGTATTGGCAAGCCGCAAAGCGGCGATTCTTACCTGAATATTCCACATATCATGGCAGCCGCCGAAATTACGAATGCAGATGCCATTCATCCGGGCTATGGGTTTCTGGCAGAAAACGCCAAGTTTTCAAAAATTTGTAACGATCATGGCATCAAGTTTATCGGACCAACATCTGACATGATTAACAGCATGGGCGATAAAATTACGGCTAAAGAAACCATGATAAAAGCTGGTGTCCCTGTTGTTCCCGGCGGGCAAGGTCTGCTGGAAAGTGTAGAACATGCAAAATTAGTGGCGAAAGAGGTTGGCTATCCGGTTATTTTAAAAGCGACTGCCGGCGGCGGCGGTAAAGGAATGCGTGTGGTTTGGGACGACAGCGAAATGGAGCGTGCTTACAATACAGCCAAAGCAGAAGCGGGCGCGGCTTTCAAAAATGATGGCGTGTACATGGAAAAATTTGTAGAAGAACCGCGCCACATTGAAATACAGATTGCCGGCGATCAGTATGGAAATATATGTCATCTTAGCGAACGAGATTGTTCTATTCAGCGTCGCCATCAGAAGCTGGTAGAAGAAAGTCCGTCGCCTTTTATGACACCGGAACTGCGTCAAAAAATGGGAGAAGCGGCCCTTAAGGCTGCCAGTGCCATTGCCTATGAAAGTGTTGGCACCATTGAGTTTCTGGTTGACAAGCACCGCAATTTTTACTTTATGGAAATGAATACGCGCATTCAGGTTGAACATTGCGTAACGGAAGAAGTGGTAAATTTCGATTTGGTGAAAGAGCAAATTAAAATTGCGTATGGCGAAAAAATTTCCGGACAAAACTACGAACCGGAAATGCACGCAATTGAATGCCGCATCAACGCCGAAGACCCGTATAATGATTTTCGCCCATCGCCCGGAAAAATAACCGTGCTTCATACGCCCGGCGGTCATGGCGTGCGTGTTGACAGCCATGTTTATACCGGCTATTCCATTCCTCCGTATTACGATTCGATGATTGGTAAGCTGATTGCAAAAGCCCGCACACGCGAAGAAGCCATTGATACCATGTACCGGGCATTGAGCGAATATGTAATCGAAGGCGTAAAAACAACCATTCCGTTTCATTTGCAACTGATGCAAAATGAAGATTTCCGGAGAGGAAATTTTACGACAAAATTCCTTGATACATTTACGATGCAATAAGTTGAAAGCCTTCGATAAGAAGGCTTTGTTGTTCTATACTAAGTGGCTGTGTAATAATAATTGTTTGAACACAAAATCAGAGACGACATAAACTGTTATCAGGAATAATAAAAGACACTTCTTGTAATTTCTCTCCTTTGGTTTTAGAGCTTCTTAATGTTCGAAAACTTAAATAATTTCTTGCCTTATTTACTTACTGATGATAATCACAAAAAAGATTGATTTATCATCAGTAAGATGTCAGCAATCAACATTTTGGTTTGTTATGTGATCGCTTATCTTCTGTGTTAGCTATATTAGATTACAGGCTTACATTTTCTGTAATTACCAAAGGAATAATGTACTGATTTTATTTGTTTTGCGAAGTCTTTGTTATTGATTATTAAACTTGCCGGATGGCTGAGCAAAAAAGAGTTTGGCTAAATATTTATTACGTTCTCTTATAGCTGAAACAAATAAAATATCATTCAATCTAATGCGCTACTATTATTTTAAATTTATTTTGTTTTGTAATTAATATTTACTGTTTTTCGATATATATTATATGTTTGTGAAAAATTTGAGCTTGTATGAATTTAAGTAGTAAACCTTGGTATAAAAAATTTTCAATATTCTTATATAGTGCAGGTTGGCTTGTTTTAACATCCATTGTTCTTGTTTCAGAATTAAGGGAAACCAATCCATACATACAGGCTGAAATAAACAGAACTGATAAAAAAACAGATACGCTGCAAACCTTTCCGGATGCTATTGTTATATCTGCCGGAAAAATAAGTGTACAAAGCGCTTCGCTGAAAATAAAATACTTAGCTCCGCGTCCTCATATGGATCCCGTTTATGCTTTATTTTTCTTTTTAAGTGCTGTCATCATCGTTGTGTTTTTCAGAGACTTCTCTTGAAAAAAGCCTTTTACAAAAAAAGTTCTTTTTGGCTTGCAGGCAGGCTGTGCACTCTTAATCATTTTCTATGTGGCGAACTTCTTTAGATATGATTGGTTTAGTGAACAAGTGGAGCAATTAACCAATGGTCAGTTTACCTTCGAGAAGCCTTCTCCCTTAGGGTCACCGGAGTTCTGGATTCTTCTGGTTTTACTTCGTTTCATCAAAATTTATAAAAAAGGTGTTGTGCTGCAATACGATGCTGATTTAACTGTATAAGCTATGCCGATTGTTGTTAACCTGGATGTGATGCTGGCAAAAAGAAAAATGACACTAACGGAGCTTAGTGAAAAACTCGGCATCACCATTGCAAACGTCAGCGTTTTAAAAAGCGGTAAGGCAAAAGCCATCCGCTTCTCAACATTGGACGCCATTTGCAAAGTTTTAAAATGCCAGCCGGGCGATATTTTAGAATACCTGTCAACCAAAGATTATAACAAACTTATGCGCTCCGGTTAGTTTTTCAGCCATCTGTCTTCGTTTTTTACACCTTCGGTAATTTATACCCATTGTGATATTCCTTCATGAAATATTGCCTGTTACTGGTACAAATTGAATTCATATACCAGTTGCATTGGCAGAAACAACACGTCAGTCCACTTTACAACGTTCAACATTTTTACAACAAAAACGGCAACCACAACATACACCTTCAACCCGCCAGGCAAACAATCTTAAGTACATTTTTTAATTCAAATTTAAGCCGGTGCTGATGAGCTGCTTTCTACTTTTGAAACTGTTTCCAGTAACGCAATATCATTACATTCATCTCTGTCATTTTCAAATTTAAATATTATAAAATCTATCCAAAATCAAATAAACATGAAAAGAATTACACTTTCTTTCTTCAGTCTTTTATCATTGCTTTTTTTCTCTCATGAAAACGTTTCTGCACAGGCCGGCCTTACCTGGACAAGCCAAGCTTCAGCAGCCGATAATTTTTGGTATGATGTTACTTACGGCAATGGTTTATTTGTGGCTGTCTCCTCCTACAGTGGAACCAGCAACGGCGTAATGACGAGCCCTGACGGCATTACCTGGACAAGCCGTACTTCGGCAACCAATAACTCTTGGTTTGCTGTTACTTACGGCAATGGTTTGTTTGTGGCAGTAGCTTCCAGTGGAACTGGCAACCGTGTAATGACGAGCCCTGATGGCATTACGTGGACAAGCCGTACTTCGGCAGCCGATAACCAATGGTATGATGTTACTTACGGCAATGGTTTGTTTGTAGCAGTCGCTGCCAGTGGAACCGGCAACCGCGTAATGACCAGCCCTGACGGCATCACCTGGACAAGTCGTGCTTCGGCAGTCGATAATACTTGGGCTGGTATTACTTATGGCAATGGTTTATTTGTGGCGGTAGCTGAAAATGGAACCGGCAACCGCGTAATGACCAGCCCTGACGGCATCACCTGGACAAGTCGTGCTTCGGCAGTCGATAATACTTGGGCTGGTATTACTTATGGCAATGGTTTGTATGTGGCGGTAGCTGTCAGCGGAACCGGCAAACTCGTAATGACCAGCCCCGACGGTATTACCTGGACCGGGCGTACTCAGGCGGCCGCTAATAGCTGGGCTGGTATTACTTACGGCAATGGTTTGTTTGTGGCAGTAGCGCCCAGGGGAACCGGCAACCTCGTAATGACCAGCCCTGACGGTATTACCTGGACGGGCAGTACTCAGGTAGCCAATAACTCTTGGTTGGGTATTACTTATGGCAATGGTTTGTTTGTGGTTGTCTCTTACACCGGAACCGGCAACCGCGTGATGACATCCGGTACATTGGGGTTGCTTCCTTTGCACTGGTTAAGCGTCAATGGCACTCTTAACAGCACAAACAATGCACAGATAACCTGGAAAGTAGCAGAAGAAAATGTATTGAATTACAGAATAGAAAAAAGCACCGATGGCACTCATTACAGCCCGCTTGCCACACTTACCAGCAAAGGCAACGGCGAAAATACTTATGTGTTTACCGAAAAGGGGAAACTGACGGCTACTGCCTGGTATCGTATCAAACAAGCTGATATTGATGGTAAGAGTATATACAGCAGCACGGTGCTTGTAACGGCCGGCAGCCAGAATAAAATAATTGTTTATCCCAATCCTGCCCACGATCGCATAAAGGTAACGGTTAGCAATAACCTGCTGAACAAAACAGCAACACTTACCAGCATTGATGGAAAGATTTTGCAAACGGTGCGGATCAGTTCAGCTTCCTTCAGCCTGAATGTAAGCGGCTATACTGCAGGTATGTATTTACTAAAAGTAGAAAACGAATTGCCCATCACAGTAAAAGTAAGCCGGTAGTCTATAAATTGCTTTGATCGTATTTAGCCTGCCAGGTTCGCAAACCTGGCAGGTTTTATTTCTAACGATCTTGCCACTCACACCTTTGGCAATTTATACCCGTTGTGATATTCCTTCATAAAATATTGCCTGTTGATGGCATCATCGGTAAACTGATCTTTTTCTACGCTCCATTCTAATTTTTTTCCGCTGCGATAGGCGATGTTTCCCATTTGCGCCACCGATGCAATGTGTACGGCTTCGCTAACCGGGCAATGCAGGTCATTCATTTTTTTGCTGCGAACGACATCTATAAAATTCTGCACGTGCAGTTGCACGCCATTGTCCATTGACTTCTCAAACGGCATACTTACTTTGTTGCCGCTTGCTTTTTCTTCTATCACTTCCCATCCGCCACGATTTAATATTAGCGTTCCGTTGTTGCCAATGTAAGCAATGCCATGATCTCTGCCGTAAGAACCGTTGCCAATGCCCATTGCCGAATCCCACACCATGTTGAAGTTGTCAAACTCATACAAGGTTGTCAGCGTGTCCGGTGTTTCTTCATACAAGTCAGGATAGGCAAACCTGCCGCCCAAAGCCGATACCGATTTGGGAGTGCTTACATTCATTCCCAATAAACCATAATCAAGCAGATGAACGCCCCAGTCGGTCATTAAGCCGCCGGCATAATCCCAGAACCAGCGAAAATTAAAATGAAAGCGACTACTGTTAAAAGCTTTTGTGGGCGCGGGTCCCAGCCACATGGCATAATCAACGCCTGCCGGCGGTGCTGTATCAGGAACCACAGGTCCGGGCTTCATCCAATCCTGATAGCACCACACTTTTACGGTTCGAATGTTTCCTAATTTTCCACTCCGCACAAAATCAACCGCATTCTTAAAATGTTGCTGACTGCGTTGCCATTGACCTACCTGCACAACGCGATTATATTTTTGTTGCGCTCTTTGCATGGCACGGCATTCTTCTATCGAATTGCCCACCGGTTTCTCGCAATACACATCTTTGCCTGCGGCGCAGGCATCCATCATAATCAGGGCATGCCAATGGTCGGGCGTACCAATGATAACGGCGTCAATGTCTTTCTGCTCCAGCAGCTTTCGATAGTCATCATACGTCTTCACTTTCGAAGCATCAACGTTCAATCCTTTTAAATCATTCATGCGCTTGCTCAGCACATTCTTATCTACATCGCAAAGCGCAACAATGTTCACGCCCGGCACTTTGGAAGCAGCGGTTAAGTCTGCCCAGCCCATGCCATTGATACCAATGGCGGCAATGTTTACCTGATCGCTGGCAGATACTTTTTTAAACATCGAAAAGGCGTTGTTACCAAGAGCAGAAGCCAGTACGCTGCTGCCAACTAAAGCAGAGGATTGCTGAATAAATTTTCGACGTTGAAGCATGGCAAATCGTTTTATTGAATAAGAAGTATAGTATAGAAGAATGAATATACAGTTTTTTGCACAAGTGTAGTCATTTAACCAATGTAACAGCTAATCCTTGTCGTAAGGTATTATGAACTTCGGCAATTTCGTCTGTGTAACGTATTAACTCGTCTATCTCAGACACAGGTGCATCAGACGTAATATTCGCCGTATAATTAAAATTTGAGCCAGGTTCGCCTTCCGCTCCGAAATCGCCGGTAACTTCAACCACTACATTTGTGATTGCAATATTTCTTTTTGCCGCTTCTCGATAAATGTCGTTGCAAAAGCAGGTTGCCAACGAAAGAAGCAATAGTTCGCCGCCATTTACAGACGAGCCAAAGCCTGACGCTTTCGGACTAATCTGAAGTTCTTTCACAAATTCGTTTGTTTGTAACAGAATTTTCTGATGGTTCCGTTTGCTTTGTATGCCGACAGAGATTTTCATGGCAATCTGTTTTATGCCTGGTTAGCTTATAAAAAACAAATGTATATTTTTAGGTTGTAAAAAAGTTGGCAAAGGCGAGCGAACACAATCAACTCACTTCCCGGATTTCGTTCCATCTGGTAGTGTAACGCGGGCTATGCATTTCCTGCCGCATCTTCCAGTTTTTGGCAACGCCGGCTGCCGCAAATTTTATTTTATCATCCCGCATCGAACTGTTTATATTGTCAATGGCATTCATCAGCATCCGGTTGTTATTTACAGAAGGCGCCACAAACAAATTGGATTGTATTGAAACATCCGGCACCAGACCGCTCAGCATGACGCCTGCTTTTTTATATAAAAATCCAGATTTATAAATTGACTCAACCAATTGGAGCGCCGTTTTAATTAATTCATTTGTGCATGATGTGGCATGAGGTAATGTACAGTAGTTGCTTACCGTTTCGCCATGATGAAAACCTGTATCATCGCGCGGTGTTTTTTTAACGATAAAAACACTGATGGTTTTTGCCGCGCTTTGCTGCCTGCGCAGCTTTCCGGCGGCAAGAGAAACATAAGTTGCAATGGCTTCTTTAATGTCCTGCAGACTGTTTACCGGAGTGCCAAACATGCGTGTGGTGGCAATGTTTTTTTTATTGGTTAAAGGGTCGCGCATTGCGATGCAGGATTCGCCTTTCAATTCTTTCAGCAATCGCAAACCCACCACGCCGCCTAACGATTTATTTGCCCAGTGCTCGTTCATCAGACATAAATCATACGCTGTATAAATACCATGCGCCTCAAGTTTTACTGCGTACCGGCGTCCGATTCCCCAAATGTCATGCACGGATGTTTTTTGCAAAGCCGTCGCCGTTTCTTCCGGTGTTTCCAGTACGGTAATGCAACCCGTTTTTTGCTTGTTTTTTTTCGCAATGCGGTTTGCCAGTTTCGCCAGCACTTTGGTTGAAGCCGCGCCCACGCTTACTTTCACACCGGTCCATTGCTCAATGGTTTGCTTAAAAGATTGGCAGATGGCACGAACATTTTTTATATCGCCGAGGTTTACAAAAGCTTCATCAAC
The DNA here is from genome assembly GCA_965219515.1 of Ilyomonas sp. Classification (GTDB taxonomy): domain Bacteria; phylum Bacteroidota; class Bacteroidia; order Chitinophagales; family Chitinophagaceae; genus Ilyomonas. The sequence continues at coordinate 1,099,306 of OZ244776.1, read as the reverse complement.
CGAATACACTTCTACATTGTGCACTCCGGCAAGCATACGCAAAGTGTCCATCACGCGGCGGCTCATATCGCCATACAAATTGTAGTTGGAAGAAAAGACTTCCATCTTATGTTGCTCTGCCAGGTTCTTTACCTGAAAATAGGGAACCGCCATCGTTACGCCGATCGTTACGGCTTCGTCGGTGCGTGATACCACGCAGCCATCATTGTTGCTTAATACAACAACTGGTTTATCAGTAAGATCGGGGCGAAATACCCGTTCGCACGAGCAATAAAAGCTGTTGCAATCAACAATAGCAATCATGCGTTTTGTTTTTAGTTATAAATCTTAGTAAGTGTAAAGCCGGCAGCGAGTAATTGTTGTTTCAAACCTGTTGCCAGCCTGAACCATTACATAATACTGTATACCTGCAATTTTAATTCGCAATATTATTGCTAATATTATTAGTAAAGATAAAAGCTAATAGTTATGCCATGATTTTTATGTTTTATGATGTGAATAAACTGTTGACAGCGAAAGCAACCTGTGGTGATTATAACATCGCTTTGCGGCAAATCAATTTACTTTGCAGCCTTAACAGAACGGGCGATGACAATGCATAATTTTAATTCCGGACCTTCTATTTTACCAAAAAAAGTATTGCAGCAGGCAACGGATGCCATACATGATTTCAAAGGAATCGGGTTATCCATTTTAGAAATCGGGCATCGCACTTCGTGGTTTCAGGAAGTAATGGAAGAAGCGCAGTCGCTGGTAAAAGAACTGATGCAACTGAATGATGAGTATGCCGTATTGTTTCTTCATGGCGGCGCTTCCACACAGTTTATGCAGGTGCCTATGAATTTGCTGGAAGAAGGTAAAACGGCGGCTTACATTAACAACGGTATCTGGGGAACCAAAGCCATTAAAGAAGCAAAACTGTTTGGCAACGTAGCTGAAGTGTCTTCCACAAAAGATAAAAATCACTCTTACATTGCCAAACACTTTACCGTTCCTGATGATGCCGTGTATTTGCATTATACAACAAACAATACCGTAGAAGGCACGCAGTGGCACGAAATACCTGATGCTCAGGTTCCGTTAATTGCCGACATGAGCAGTGATATTTTCAGCAAGCCGGAGGCATGGAATAAATTCAGTCTCATCTATGCCGGTGCGCAAAAAAATGCCGGTGCGGCAGGCGTGAATATGGTGGTAATTAAAAAGGAAATCCTAGGTAAAATAAAACGCCCTATTCCAACCATTATGGATTACCGGCAGCATATAGAAGCCGGTTCTTTATTAAACACACCGCCGGTATTTGCCGTGTATGTTTCGATGCTTACGCTTCGCTGGATAAAAGATGAAGGCGGCTTGCCGGAAATGGAACGCCGTGCAAAAGAGCGCGCTGATTTGTTTTATAACGCGTTAGATTCGTTATCTGTCTTTACACCCATTGTAGCCAAAGAAGACCGCAGTGTAATGAACGCTACTTTTACAATTAAAGATGCCGAAAAGGAAAAGCGGTTTCTTGATTTGTGCAGGGAAAACGGAATGGTTGGCCTGAAAGGGCATCGCAGCGTGGGTGGCTTGCGCGTGAGTATGTACAATGCCATGCCACTAAGCAGCGTGAAAGCGATTGTAGAGTTGATGCGATCATTTCAGAATCAGCAATAATTTATTTTTATAAAAAAATTTATAAATATGACACTGAAAAGAATAACTATTAATAATGACGTGTTGGATGGCAAACCTTGTATTCGTGGTAAAAGAATTTCGGTACAAACGGTTCTTGAATTTTTAGGTGCCGGTACAACTCGTGAAGAAATTTTATACCAGTATCCTTCTCTTGAAGAAGAAGATATTGATGCTTGTTTGCAATATGCTGCAAAAGTTTCTGGGCTTCATTACCATATAAAGTTAATTCGTGTAGATGCCAAAGTATCTGATTGACGCAAATCTGCCTTATTATTTCTCACTATGGAACACACCGGATTTTATTCATCAGAAAGATATTAATGATGAATGGAGTGATAATTTGATATGGCAACATGCAAAAGAAAATAATCTAATCATCACAACAAAAGATAAAGATTTTCAATCATATAAATGGTTAATGGAGCACCTCCTAAAGTGATTCATATCCGGTTTGGTAATGTAAACATGAAAGCGTTTTTTCAGATACTTACTTTTTGTTGGAGTGATGTAGAATCTCTCATTAGCAATCATATTTTAGTTAATATTTATCAAGACAAATTAGAAGCAATCAAATAAAAGAATGGCAATTATAAAACCTTTTAAAGCATTACGTCCGCAGGCTCAGTTGGCAAAGCAGGTGGCTGCGCGTCCGTACGATGTATTAAGCAGCAAAGAAGCAAAAGTAGAAGCGCAGGGCAATCCCTGTTCGTTTCTTCACATTACCAAAAGCGAAATAAGCTTACCCGAAAGCATGGATGTTTATTCGCATGAAGTGTATGAAAAAGCGAAGGAAAATCTAACTGCGTTTATCAAGCGGGATGTGTTGTTTCTCGAAAGCAAAGAATGTTATTATTTGTACAGGCTTACCATGAATGGCAAAAGCCAGACGGGTTTGGTATGTGTAAGCTCGATTGATGATTACGAAAACGATATCATTAAAAAACACGAATATACGCGACCGCAAAAAGAGCAGGATCGTATCAGCCACATTACAATAACCGGCGCGCAAACCGGTAATGTATTTGTGGCGTACCGCGATGTAAATGAAGTAAACGAACTGATTGAACAGTTGACCAAAAAAGATCCGGTGTATCATTTTGTGGCAGACGACGGCATCGCTCACAGCATCTGGATTATCGGCGACAATGTAAACGTTCCCAGGCTAACTGGTCTGTTTAATAAAGAAGTGCCTGCCACTTATATTGCCGATGGTCATCATCGTGCGGCTTCTGCAGCTAAAGTAAGACTGGCATTGGGCAGTAAAGCAACCGAAGCGGCAGATTATTTTCTTACCACATTGTTTCCGGCTTCGCAGTTAACCATTCTGGATTACAACCGTTTGGCAAAAGATATGAATGGCTTTACAAGTGAAGAATTTTTACACAAAATAGAAGAAGGTTTTATCATAGAAAACAAAGGCGACGCACCTGTTCAGCCTGGCAAACTGCATCAGTTTGGCATGTATCTCGATGGCTGCTGGTATTTGCTTACGGCAAAGGAAAACACGTATGCAACAGATGCCGTCAGCGCATTGGATGTAAGCATTCTGCAAAATAATATTCTTGATAAATGGCTTGGCATAAAAGATGCGCGTACCGATAGCCGGATAGATTTTGCAGGCGGTATCAGAGGATTGAAAGAACTCGAAAAAAGGGTGAACAGCGGCGAAATGAAAATCGCTTTCAGCCTGTTTCCCGTTAGTATAGAACAATTATTTTCGGTGGCTGACAGCGGTAATGTAATGCCTCCGAAAAGCACCTGGTTCGAGCCGAAATTGCGGGACGGCTTATTAACACATCTTATTTACGAACTATGACGAAACAACTTCTTTTTATTTTATCTCTCATTATTATTTCGTCCGTTGCCGGCGCGCAGGCAAACATAGATACGCTTCGCTCCCGGGCGCAGGCGTTTATGATTCACGGCGATTACGACAATGCTTTACTGGTATTGAATCATGCTGCCGAAATGGATGCCAATAACATTGACGTTTTGAAAGATCAGGCGTATGTATATTACCTGGAAAGAAACTTTGCCAAAGCCATTGAAACAGGTAAAAAAATTACAAGCCGTTCCGATGCCGATGTGCAAAGCTATCAGGTGCTTGGTCTGGCCTACAAAGCGGTTGCCGATTATAGCAACTGCGAAAAGCTTTATAAAAAAGCCATTAAGCAAAATCCCAACAGCGGCGCATTGTACAGCGATTATGGCGATCTTCTCGCTCAGCAAAACAAACCTGATGAAGCCATCAAACTATGGGAAAAAGGTATTCAGATCGACCCGAACAACAGCGGCAACTATTATTATGCAGCGCGTTATTATTCGCAAAAAAACAAAGCTTTATGGGCGGTATTGTACAGCGAAACATTCGTGAATATCGAAAGTCTTACCCAGCGTACCATTGAAATTAAGGACATACTGTTAAGCAACTATCGCAGGCTGCTTACAACAACAGCTTTAAATGAGCTATCGCAAAATGGTACCGCTTTTGAAAAAGCGATTGCCGGTACATACAGCAATTACAGCAGTATGTATAACGATAATCTTGCGCCCGAACAGCTTACCGCCATTCGCGCCCGCTTTATTTTAGACTGGTATAAAAACGGGCAGCCGCCTTATGTTTTCCGGTTGTTCAATCATCAGCAATTGCTGTTGCAGCAAGGTATGTTTGACGCTTATAACCAATGGTTGTTCGGCGCGTCGGCCAGCAGCAGCGCTTATCAGTTTTGGGTCAGCAATCATTCATCAGAAATAAAAGAATGGCAAACGTATTTGCGAAGCGTTGTTTATAAAATTCCCGAAGGGCAATATTATCAGCATTAAAGAAAGGTTTGAGGTATAAGGTATGAGGTGTAAGAAAGCAACGTTTGAATCATTTTACAAACACCAAAAATTAATTACATGTTCAGTCTGCTTAATAAAACAGCCGTTATTACCGGCGCAGGAAGCGGCATTGGTAAAGCGGTTGCCTTGCTTTTTGCAAAGCAGGGCGCTGTTGTTTATGTGGCTGATATTAATGCAGAACAGGCAAATGCAACGGTTAATGAAATTATTTCTAATCAGGCAAATGCAAAGAGCCTGATTTGCAACGTGGCAAAGCAAACTGAAGTGAAAAACGCTTTTGCCGCGCTTGGCCACATTGATATTTTGGTAAACAGTGCTGGTATCTCGCACATCGGAAAGGCAGAAGATACTTCCGAAGAAGATTTTGACAGGTTGTATAATGTGAATGTAAAAGGAGTTTATAATTGTCTTCACGAAGCCTTGCCGTTAATGAAAGAAAACGGTGGCGCCATTCTTAACCTGGCTTCCATTGCGAACAATGTGGGTTTGCCGGACAGGTTTGCTTACAGCATGACCAAAGGCGCGGTTGCGGCAATGACAATATCGGTTGCCAGAGATTATCTGAAACATAATATTCGTTGCAACTGCGTTTCGCCGGCGCGTGTGCATACGCCCTTTGTGGATGGGTTTATCAGTAAAACGTACCCCGGCAGAGAAGCCGAAATGTTTGAAAAATTATCCAAAACCCAACCGATTGGCCGCATGGCGAAGCCCGACGAAATTGCGCATCTTATTTTGTATTTGTGCAGCGATGAAGCGTCTTTTATTACCGGTAACGATTACCCGATTGACGGCGGGTTTATTAAACTAAATAATTAGTTGACAGCCATTCCGGTCATCAAATTTTTATATTGTAAAAATGAAACAACGCATTCTTCACATTCATCCGAACGACAATGTGCTGGTAGCGCTTGATAATTTAAAAAAGCATGAGATTGTTGTCTTGAATAAGGAAGAATATTTTTTAATTGAAGACATTCCTGCCAAGCATAAATTCTTTATGAACGACATGCTTGCCGGCGATGAAGTGATGATGTATGGCGTTCTTGTTGGTAAAGTGCAATGCAATGTAGAAAAAGGATCGCGCATGACAACGGAAAACACCAAACATGCCGCAGGCGATTATGCGTTTCGTAATTATCAGTATCACTGGATGCCGCCTGATGTAAGTCGTTTCACAAACAAAACGTTCAATGGTTATCATCGCAGCGATGGCAAAGTAGGAACGGCTAATTACTGGCTTTTTCTGCCCACCGTTTTCTGCGAGAACCGCAATCTTGATGTAATTCGTGAAGCGCTGCATAACGAACTCGGTTATTCGGTTACATCAAAATATAAATCGTTTGCCAAACAGTTGGTTGAGTCTTACGAAGAAGGCAATGTGTTATCACCGGACGATTTCACGGTTGCTTCATCAAATCAAAATGCAAGGTTGTTTGAAAATGTTGATGGCATTAAATTTTTAAATCACCAGGGCGGCTGCGGCACAACAAGACAGGAATCGGATATACTTTCCAAATTATTAGCGGCTTATGCCGATCATCCGAATGTGGGCGGCATCACGGTGTTAAGCTTAGGCTGTCAGCACCTGCAGTTGCAGCAGTTAAAAGAAGATATTTACCGGCGCAATCCATCGTTTGATAAACCGCTTCTTTTCTTTGAGCAGCAGGCAATGCAAAGTGAAGAAGCTTTAGTTCAGCAGGCTATTTATCAAACGTTTTTAGGTCTTGTTGAATTAAATAAAATTCAGCGCCGGCCGGCGCCGTTAAGCGAACTTACAATCGGCGTGAAATGCGGTGGCAGTGATGGTTTCAGCGGCATTTCGGCAAACCCGGCGGTTGGATATTGCGCCGATATGGTGGTAGCTTTGGGCGGAAAAATATTGCTTGCCGAGTTTCCTGAATTGTGCGGAGCCGAGCAAAACCTGATAGACCGTTGCGAAAGCGAAGAAACCGCTGACAAATTTATTCATTTAATGAAAGAATACGATGCCAAAGCGCATGCCGCCGGATCGGGGTTTTATATGAACCCATCGCCGGGCAACATTAAGGACGGACTGATAACAGACGCCATAAAATCGGCCGGTGCGGCAAAAAAAGGTGGTACATCGCCGGTGGCAGATGTGCTGAACTATACGGAACCTGCTACAAAGCCGGGATTGAATTTGGTGTGCACACCAGGCAACGACGTGGAAGCTACAACAGGAAAGGCCGCCGCAGGCGCAACGCTCATTTTGTTTACAACAGGACTGGGAACGCCAACGGGAAATCCGGTGTGCCCGGTAATAAAAATAGCAACCAATACGTCTCTTGCCAAACGCATGAAAGATATTATTGACATTAATACCGGCGGCATTATTGAAGGTGAGCAAACGATACGGCAGGCGGGTGAAGAAATATTGGAATACTGCATTAAAGCGGCAAGCGGAGAAGTAATTCCAAAAGCCGTGCAACTGAACCAGGACGATTTTATTCCCTGGTTTCGGGGCGTATCGCTGTAAAAGCAATTTGTTGCGCATACTATGTTTTGAATGCTGAGATATGTTCTGTTGCTGATGGGCTGCGGGATAGAAGCGGATACCCCGCTGAAGGCGTTGTGCGAAAGCGGTTCCCCTTTAGGGGTCAGGGGCGTGGCGGAATAGCAGCGGATAGCCCGAACCGGAGTTGAGCAAAGAGACAAACGATAACAGCCCCGGATCGTTACCTAAAGAATATCATATTATCATTTTATTTTTAAATACTTATGAAACTAATCCGATTTGGAGAAGCCGGTAGTGAAAAACCCGGCGTTCAGGTGAAAGGAAGCCGCCTCGATGTGTCGGCTTTCGGCGAAGACTATACAGAAGATTTTTTTGCAACCGATGGCATCCTACGATTGCAGCAGTGGCTGACAGAATATGAAAACGAATGCGCTTTTGTAAACGGAACGGTACGGCTGGGACCGCCCGTGGCAAAGCCTTCCAAGATAGTTTGTATCGGGCTTAACTATATAGATCATGCGGAAGAAGGCAATATGAAAGTGCCTGATGAACCGATTTTGTTTTTTAAATCTGCTACGGCGATAGTTGGTCCGGATGATGACTTGATGATTCCGAAAAACAGTACCAAAACGGATTGGGAAGTGGAACTGGCAATCGTAATCGGAAGGCGCGCTTCTTACATTGAAGAAACGGAAGCGGACAATTATATAGCCGGTTATGTATTGCATAACGATTACAGCGAACGGCAGTTTCAGCTGGAGCGGGGCGGGCAATGGGTAAAAGGAAAAAGCTGCGATACATTTGCGCCGCTCGGTCCGTGGGTGGCAACGCCTGATGAATTTACCGACATCAACAATCTTCGCCTGTGGCTAAAGGTGAATGGAGAAATGAGGCAAAACGGAAATACGGCCAATATGATTTTTAAAGTGCCTTACCTGGTTTCTTATGTCAGTCAGTTTATGACGCTGCTGCCCGGCGACATCATTACAACCGGAACGCCCGCCGGCGTGGGACTTGGCATGAAGCCGGAACCGGTTTACCTAAAGCCCGGCGATATAATTGAGCTTGGCATTGACGGGTTAGGTTCTGCGAGGCAAACAACGAAGGCGTATTCTTTGCGCTAAAAGCTGAACGCTGAAAGCTGATAAAACTTATTTACAAAATAAACACATGCAACGATATTGCTTTGCGCTCGATTTAAAAGATAATGAGCAATTGATACAGGAATACGAAGAGCATCATCGCCATGTGCCAATCGAAATCACTGACAGCATCATACAAAGCGGCATCACTTCGATGGATATTTACCGTGCCGGCAATCGTATGTTTATGATTATGGAAACCGACGATTCTTTTTCGTTTTCGCAAAAAGAAGAAAGTGATAAAAACAACAAACGCGTGCAGCAATGGGAAGAACTGATGTGGAAGTATCAGCAGGCTTTACCATTTGCAAAACCAGGCGAAAAATGGATATTGATGTCTCATATTTTTTACCTGAATAAAGAAAAAACATGAACCTGAACTTACGGGATAAAGTATATATCGTAACAGGCGGCGCAAGCGGCATTGGAGCGGCTGTGTGCAAAGCACTGGCAGAAGAAGGCGGCATAGTAATAATCGCCGACAGAAGTAAAGAAAAAAGCGATGCGCTGGCAGAGGCGATAACAAGCCGTCAGCAGCGTGCTTTTGCCATGCAGACTGAACTTACAGATGAAGAAAATTGCAGACAACTGATTGAACTCGTCATTACAAAATGCGGTCGCATTGACGGACTTGTAAACAATGCCGGAATAAGCGATAATGTAGGGCTTGAAAGCGGCACGGTGCAACGTTTTCAGCAATCCTTGCGCATAAACCTGGTGCATTATTACGCTATGGCTCATTATGCGTTGCCCTATTTAAAAAAGACAAAAGGCGTTATCGTAAATACGGGTTCAAAAGTGTCCATAACGGGGCAGGGTGGCGCATCAGGATACGCGGCAAGCAAAGGCGGCATTAATGCCTTAACAAGAGAATGGGCGGTTGAATTATTGCCCTATAACATTCGTGTAAATGCGGTGCTGCCTGCCGAAGTAGATACACCACAATATGCAAGCTGGCTGCAAACGCAGCCTGATGCCGAAGAAAGATTACAACGCATTACCTCGCATATTCCTTTAGGCAACCGATTTACCAAACCGGAAGAAATAGCCGATACCATTTTATTTTTGCTAAGCGAGCGGTCTTCTCATACCACCGGTCAGATTGTTTTTCCCGATGGCGGATATACGCATTTAGACAGGATGCTGACGTAAAAAAGAAGCTGTATTGATTGGGTTTCAATCGTATAACAACAGTTTCTTTGAACTATAATATAAAAGTAAAAATTTGGCTAAGCCACCATTAAAAATAAAGAATTCTTCTTTTGATTTTGAATAAAAAGCTAAAATAAACCACAGATGAACAATAGCGAAATATCTGCTGAAACTACTTTTGATAAAAGCGGTGCCGATGATAGATAACACAACGTCAAGCCACAGTATCGCAAATACTACTGTTAGCAGAAGCCAGTTTAAGCCTATCTTTTTTTCGTCTGAAATGGTGAAAGCTATACTGCAAGGAAGAAAAACGCAAACCAGGAGAATTATAAAAACTGATACAAGAAATATTCAGTGGCAGCCAATAGTTTTAAACGGTTATGGCGGCTTTTGCGATGAAGATGGAAATCCCGTAAAATGTAAATATCATATTCAAGATATACGTTGGGTAAGAGAAACATTTTATGCCTACGGCAGATGGATTAAAAATGGCAAAACCAAAAAAAGCAAGCAAAAATATAAGTTTACAGATTTTACATTATTGAGGGACAACGACTTTCATTATAAATATGAAGATTGCAAACCACGAAGAATTAAAACAGGCAGAACAAATGAAAGTGGATGGCATAAAAGACCTTCGTTATTTATGCCTAAAAAAGCCTGTCGTTTATTTATTCAAATTGAAGATATAACAGTTGAAAAACTAAACAGCATTTCAGAAAAAGATGAAATTAACGAAGGCATCAATCCAGAGCTTGCCGGCGATGATTTATATGAAAATTATGATAAGGTTGGTTATAGATGGATTAGAGCAAAAGATAGCTTTAAGTCTTTGTGGCAAAAAATAAATGGCAATTGGAATGACAATCCGTTTGTTTGGGTTATAACCTTCAAAGTAGCAGAGTGTCCGAAAAGCGGTTTCAATGTTCTAACGCAACAATTAAACAATTGAAAGTAAACATTTATCCTGATTTTTCCGTTCCTATTTTACCCCGACACCTTCGCATCCAGGTTGTTAAGAGGGTCTTGGATCAAAATAGTCATTCAACCTGCTGATAGCCAAATAACGCCCAGGCGTTGCGTTAAATTATTGAACCGGCGACCGCATATCGCACAACGTTCGGGCTTTGCGTTGTGGTGGCATTTTGCATTCTGTCAGCCGATAACTGAATCTAAATAAAGAACTAAAATTGAAGATAACAACTCATGCTCAATAGCGTAATGTCAGCCGGAACAAAAGAAGAATAAAGAATAAATACCGATGGCTTTTCCGTCGTCCCGCCATAACGCCAAACCGCATGTTGCAGGCAGCCAAAGTCATATTATACAAGTGCTATACATTCTATTGAAATAAGAATTCCAGCAGGAAAGGCCAATACTTGAGGCACACTGCGAGCAGGTGAATTTTTCGGGAAAAATTCGGAGTATACTTTATTTATAATGCTAAAATCGTTACCGGCAACCATGAAAATTGTTGTCTTAATTACCTTTGACATATTGCTGCCGGTTTCTTCTAAAATTGTTTTGATATTTACAAAGCATTGTCTTGTTTGTTCTTCAAAGTCGTCACTTATTATTTTACCAGATTCAAGAGTTATACCTGGTGTTCCGGAAAGAAAAATATAATCTCCTGCAATTACTGATTGCGGAAAGAACTCGCTCATTCTCGGAGCTTTTGTAGTATTGAAATTTTTTCTGTCAACCATTGTATAAATTTTAAAATGTCAACGAAAGATTGCTTATTACAGCTTTTAGGTTTGCCGGTTGAAAATAACATTTTCCGTCTGCATGAACCACTATCGATAATTATTTTTTATATATCATAATCTATTTTGTCGTGCGTAGGCTTTTTAAATTGTTTGGTGTGTCAAAAATGATTGCCTGCAACGTTCGGTATTGGCGTTTGTGGGGTAGTTGAAAAACCTCCGCCAGGCAAACTGCAGTTCATTATGTATTTAAAGATGAACAATTTATTTTAATGTTCAAAAGAGTTCCTTCCGCCCGAACTAAAGCTGACAAGCGATATGCAGCCGACATTTGGAAATTGTCTGGTTTCAGTGAAGTATAAAAAGCAACGGTCTTATCAATAATTCTACTTGTAAGTACCCCATAAATCAGACAGTAATTGGCTGATGTTTTTTCTTTTCGTCAGCTTTGTTTTTATAGTCAGCCGGCGTGAGATTATTTAGTGCTTCGTGTGGTCTATTCAGGTTATATTCCTCCATCCATTTTTTAGTTAAAAGTCTGACTTCATACAGTTCAAAGAAGAGATAAGCATCCAATACAGCTTCCCGGTACACTCTGTTGAAGCGCTCAATAAAACCGTTCTGCACCGGTCTGCCCGGCTGCGTGTATTGAATACAAATGTGGTTCTGTTCTGCCCACGTTGTAAGCTCATGCGAGGTAAACTCCGGTCCGTTATCCACTTCTTATCCTTACCGGTTTACCTCGCTCAGCCATAACCTTGTTTAGCACCCTGGTGACTCTTTTGGCTGACAGAGATGTGTCAATTTCAATAGCCAGTGCTTCTCTTGTGCAGTCATCAATGATGTTGAGCGTTCTGAACTTTCTTCCGCCGGCCATACTGTCACTCATGAAGTCCATACGCCAGGTTTGGTTGATGGCTGTTTCCTTTACCAACGGACGCTTGACCCTTGCCGGCAATCTTCGCTTATGCTTTCTTGTTTTGTTCAGCTTCAGCAGTTTGTATACCCGGTACACCTTCTTGTGGTTCCAGCCTTTGCCGTCTCTTTTCAGGTAAGCAAACAACTTTCTAAACCCATAACAGGGATGTTTAAAAGCGGGTTCCTGCAAGGCTCCGCTAATTTCTGTGTCATCTTTTTTGCTGCGGTAGTAATATTGTGAACGAGGTAAACCGGTGAGTTTACAGGCTCTCTGAACAGGCAACTGATAACCTTTGACCATCTCTTCGGTCAGTTGCCTTTTGCCAGAGAGCCCCAGCCTTTTTTTGAGATCACATCTTTGAGAATGGAATGATCCAGGCTTAACCCGGCATACATTTTCTTCAGCCTGCTGTTTTCTTCTTCCAGGTCTTTCAATCGTTTTACATCCGAGGCTTCCATACCGCCATATTTGCTTTTCCAGTTGTAAAACGTGGCTTCGCTGATACTGTGCTCGCGGCAGAGTTACTTCGTGGCTCTGCCCGCTTCCTGTTGCTTTAAAATAGCTACAATCTGTGTCTCTGTGAATCTTGAACTTTTCATCGTTTGCAGTTTAAAATTATAACTCTTTCTCTAATCCTAAACTGTCTGCTTTTTAGGGGTACTTACATTATAGCCTCAGCTTTCAACTTTAAATCGTCAACTAAAAATAAATTTTTTTCTTCAAGGTCAAAGTCTACTTCTTCAAATTTCATGGTCTGTCAAAATGCTTGCACATAACGTTCGGTATTGCTGATGGGTTGGTATTCAACGCTATGTCAGCCCGGAACAAAAGCCGGGCTTTGTTTTGCAGCAGAAGATAACTACTAATGTTCAATAATGCTGTATCAGCCGGACCTGAAGTTGAGTAGCGTGACGCTGCCGAAGTTGCCAACGTCAAGCTAGCCTATTAGCAATACATTTGTTGGCTGCAGTACTATTTCCTTGAGGTTTTTTCTATTTCCAAAATTGCACAAACATCCTTACAGTTAGAAGGAAGTTCTTTAGTAGCTATATCCCAGATAATTTCATAATCTATTCCAAAATACTCATGTGTAATTCTATTTCTCAAACGATACATTTCTTCCCAAGGCACATTAATATATCTGTCTTTAATTGTATCAGGTAAATTCTTTGATGCTTCTCCAATAATTTCAAAGTTTCTAATAACAGCGTCAACAGTTTTATAATCCCATTTAAAATGCTGGAAATCAAGTTCAGTTATATATTCTTGCACTCGTTGCATTGATAGAACAATGTCTTCAAGATATAAAATGCTATCTCTTTCGCTTGGTTTCAAATGTATATAACTTGGTTAAGAACTAGTTCTTTCATTCGTTCTTTCAAAGCATTTTTTGTTACAAGGTCTATAGGAATCCCTAATGTTTGTTCAAGAAATTTTTCAAGAGTAAAAAATTTCCAGCCAATAGGCTTTGAAAATTCCACTAGCAAGTCTAAGTCGCTATTATCAGTCTGTTTTCCAATTGCGTGTGAACCGAAATAGCCAATTTTGCTCACTTGAAATTTATCAACTAAAACAGGTTTTATACCTCGCAATTTGTTTTCTATGTCAATACTCGAATTCATGAAGTGCAAATTACTTAAATTGTTTGAGTGTAGTATTTTTTACGTATTGCAGGCAACGAACAAGTATTGCCGATGGTGGGGGAATTGAAAAACGTCCGCATAGCAACCGAAGTTCATTGTTTATTCAAAGATTAAAAATATATTCTAATGCTCAACAGAGTTTCTTCCGACCGAACCAAAGCTGAACAGCGATCTGCTGCCTAAGCTGTCAGCGTCCAGCCACACTTGCAGCAAGCCCCATGTTGGCGGTAGTTTTTTTGTCCTTGAATTGAGGTCTATTTTTGTTCATTAAGATAATCTATTAATGAATTTAAAAGTGGATATAAAACTTTTTGGTCTGAATAACCTTCCCACATCAAGTTCAACCGAACTTCATTTTTAAAAATCATGTCAGACTGCAATGGGTCATATAAACTTAACCGTGACCTAAAACCTTGAGTCTTTAAATCTTCACTCGACGGAATTAGCATTACGAATGGTTTATAACTTATACAAGCATTATACAAACTTATCTTGTCTGAAATGCTTGGAATTTTATCTGCTAGTCCTTTTGCGATTATATCTTTCTGTAATTCATAAACAGTCATAACCTCTTTAAAATAATTTATTTTCTTTCCTATTTCAATCCATGAACTAGTGTTGGGTACTATTAAAAGCGTTTTCAATGTGTCTGCGTTAACATCTGTTCTAGTTAATATTGTTACGTCTTTATGACCTTTTGTTGGAAAATATTCTGGACTTAATTGTGTTGTCTGGGCGTAAATTTTGCAAAAAGAAAACAGCTTAAATAAATAATTATAAAAAGAGTTATTAGAAATTGTTTTATCATTTGTTCAAGTTATGAATTAAGAGTTTTATGAAAATTACCGCTAACGTTCAGTATTGGCGTTTGTGGGATATTGAAAAACGTCAGCCCACAACTGAAGCCCAATATTTTTTTTAAAAGTTGAAGATATGAACTAAAGCCAAATTATTAACGTCGAGCTGAAGCTGAAAACAACCTACAGCCCATGTTTCAACGTCCAGCCCCAATAACGCCAAACCCCTTGTTGTGCGTTCGTACTTTTTACGCCGGCTTTCCTGTTACTTCTTTTCTGTGTTTCTTGCCCCATTCTGCCATCATTTCAATTATCGGTTTTATCGTTAGCGAATATTCAGTCGCTTTATACTCAATTGTGACAGGAATAGTGTCGTAAACGGTTCTTGTAATCATATGGTTTGCCTCTAAGTCTTTCAACTCCTTTGATAAAACCCGACTTGTGATTTTAGGAATGTTGTTTTGAATGTCCTTAAACCGGCTTTTGCCATGATTTACTGAAACCAGAATTTGCAACTTCCATTTTCCATTTATAGCCGTGTAGAAGTCTTGCAGACTTTTAATCTTTTCGGTCATGTGTTCCTGTGACATGTGGTATCCTTTTGTATATCGGTATCAAAAGTACACCGGATACGGTATAGTTTTGCAACAGAAACAAAAAACAAACAAAAATGACGCAGAATAAGATTGCTTTAGTTACCGGTGGTGGTCGTGGTCTTGGAAAAGATACGGCTTTAAGCCTCGCTAAAAAAGGGATGGATGTTGTCTTGACATATAACAGCAACCAAAGTGCTGCTGATGAGGTATTGCAAGAAATTCAGGCAATGGGGCAAAGAGCAGCGATGCTAAGGCTCAATATGGAAGATGTAACTGGTTTTGATGCTTTCGTGTTAGAACTGCAAAAATTACTGAAATCCAAGTTTGACACAGCAAACCTTGACTTCCTCATTAACAATGCTGGATTAGCCGTAAACAGTCCATCATTTGCAGAAACTACTGAAGAGCAGTTTGACCAGCTACTGAATGTATCCTTTAAAGGGGTTTTCTTTTTGACCCAAAAAATGTTGCCCATTTTGGCAGATGGCGGCAGTATCGTCAACATTTCTTCTGGCTTAACCCGCGTTGCGTCTCCAGGTCGTGGTGCTTATGCAAGCATGAAAGCTGCTGTTGAAACACTTACAAGATACATAGCCAAAGAGTTAGGCGGCAGAAATATCAGAGTTAATGTTGTTGCCCCCGGGGCAATAGCTACTGATTTTGGTGGTGGCTATACAAGAGACAATGCACAAGTGCAGGGATACCTCAAATCCATTACTGCCATTCCGCGGATTGGGCAACCAGATGACATAGGCGGTGTTGTGGCGTTCCTGTGTACAGATGATGCAAAATGGATAACAGGTCAGCGCATTGAAGCGTCAGGCGGCATGTCTTTGTAAAACATAACGCAATATTGCTCTGTCAATCAAAATTGAAAACATGGACGTAAACATTCAAAGTTTAATTACTCAAATTGAGCGTATCATATCGTTGTGGGATGAAGTAACGGCTAAAAGACATAATATGGGCGGCAAGGAATTTCTGTATTGTAAAAAGGAAATCGGGCACATACATTGGAACGGGGATTTGGATATTTTGTTTGATAAACCACTGACAGACGAATTACTGAAACATAATTTAGTTCAACAACATAAATATGTGCCAAGTGCTGCGGTCACTTTTCAGGTCTTACGTGAGGAACATATACCCTTTGCTATTTCTCTATTACGGTTTTCATATTTAATTCAAGCAAAAAAAGCAACGTCAAACAATAAGCAAATTACAAGCGAGATAAATGTTGAATTGGATAAGATTTCGTTCTATCCGCTTGTAAAACATTTAATCTGAAAGCTTATGCTGTCTGTCAAAGGGCAGCAATTTTTGTTAGTAGGGTTTTTGTAGTATGACGCACAACGGTTTGGGCTTGGCGTTGTTGGGATATTTGAAAAACGTCAACCAAAACTATCGCTGATTTATAACCAAAGATGAAGATATGAACTAAAGCCAAATTATTAACGTCCTGCCGAAACTGAAGTTGATAGTGTACAGCCGAAGCTAACAACGTCCTGCCCCAATAAAGCCAAACTCCTTGTTAGGTGCAGGTCTTTTTCTTCTCGTTCAGCTCTGTCGGCGTATGTCCAAACATTTTTTTAAATGCGAATGAAAAGTGCGATAAGGCTTCAAAGCCTAAGTCAAGATAAATGTCAGAGGGTTTTTCGTTTTTCTTGTCAATAAGAAAGTATGCTTCCTGCAAACGTTTTTGTAACAGCCAGCGATTAGGTGTTTCGTTAAAGATTGTTTTGAAATCCCGTTTGAAAGCCGATAAACTTCGTCCCGTTAAAAATGACAATCGTTGAAGACTTACATTAAATTTATAATTTCGGTTCATAAACTGTTCAAGGTCTATTTTTGCAGGCATTGTATAGTTAAAAAGTATACCTGCAATCTCGGGTTGACTTTTTAAAAGAATAATCAATAATTCTTCATTTTTTACATCTTCGAATGCTTCGTCAATCTTATCTATTCTATCGTAATAAGGCTTTAACGAACGAATAAAATCTGGAATTAATTTATTCTTATTCATTTTTACAAACGTATCTCCCGAATTGAAATTTGTTACTTTAGTTTTATGCTTTTCCTGAAACCTTTTAAGAAATGCTTCATTTAAACAAACAATTATTGGCTCAAATTCTTCTATTGCATTTTCAATGCTATATTTTGCTAAACGATTTTTTTAGGCTAAGAAATATTCACCCGATTTGAAAGTATAGTTTTTGTTACCATCATAACAGTGTATTGTTCCTGTCGCCACGTAAACAAAAACATGGTCAGGAATAAACTGCTCTGTTAAGATTTCTGTTTCAGGTTCTTTACTTGTGTCTATCATTTTATAATTCCGTATTTAATAATACTTCCCATCGAAGCAAGAATAGCCTCTTCATTATTTGCAATCGGTGTCCAGCCTAATAATTCTTTAGCTTTGGCATTGCTCAAATTGCGGTTAACTTTTAAAAACATTGAACCCATTTTTGCTTGTGTGTTAAATAATGCAGCAAAGCGAATAATCCAATCGGGTACTGTTTTCAAAGACACTTTTTTTGCGACATTGGGGATTTTATTTTTCAATAGCTTAGCAATTTCGGGCATTGAAATTTGCCCATCTGCCGATGCAATAAAGCGTTGTCCATTTGCATTAGGATTTGTCATAGCACGAATATGCAAATCAGCCACATCTCTTACATCAACAATATTTAAAGGGATATTAGGAACTGCTTTTATGGAACCGTCTAACAAATGTTTAAGAATATCAAAACTGCCTGAAATATGTGCATTTAAGGAAGGTCCTAAAATGGCAACAGGGTTGATAGTTGTAAATTCTAAATTCCCACCTTCTTTTTTGATAAAATCCCAAGCGGCACGTTCTGACAATCCTTTTGATTTTTCATAGGCTGATAAGCCTTTTAAATTTGGGTCTGTCCAATCTGCTTCTGTTGTTTCTGTGTTTTTGTTGATATGGCTAAATCCTAATGCACCAAAACTTGATGTCATTACCACACGTTTTACGTCCGCACTTAGTGAAAATTTCAATATCCGAAGTATGCCTTCAATTGCGGGTCGCATAGCTTCATTTTCATCTTTTGGTATTTCGAAAAATACAGGTGAAGCAACGCTTAATACATATTTGCAATCTTTCATTGCTTCATCCCAATTGTCGTCCTTTGTCAATTCTGCTTCAACAAATGAAAGATTATCAAACGATGTTATTCCATTTGCTTTCAGCGTTTCAATTACTTTGTCCTTACTTTTTAACGAGCGAACTGTGGTTTTTATCTTGTACCCTTTTTGTAATAATTGAAGAATGATTTGCAGACCAACAAAGCCTGTTCCACCTGTTACTAAAACTGTTTCTGAATTTTCCATTTTCTAAATTTTTTATGCTGCAAAGTTCAACATAAAAAAGTCAGTCAGCTTTCTTGTAAAGTCCAAAGTTATTGTATTGAGAAGTCCAGTATCAGAATGTTTGCCATCTTGCTGAGCGTTGTTGTCTCGTCCTGAAATAGGTTGACCATTTTTTGTTATAAAATAGTGTTGAATAAAACTAATAATTCAACATTCCTGTTGTTGCCCTTTGGGCAACGATTTCTTTTTTTGGTATGATTTATATTGATGTTTTTGATGTGTATGCGCAACGGCAGGTGTTTGCATTTGCAGTGAACAATGTCTTCTTTCGTTGTTGTAAACTTCTACAGATTCTTTAAGCATTTTGTTTGCAATGTCTAAAGAGGGTATAGTTTTCAAAAGCCCGAACTCATACTTTAAAGTTTCGTTCATGCGTTCTGCAACTGCATTCTCGTAAGGATCATATTTTTCTGTAGTGCTCAATTTCATTCCTTTGCTTACAGCAAATTCTGAATAATCCGGGCAGCAATATTGCAATCCCCTGTCGCTGTGATGAATGATCGTTTCATGTTTCATTTCCCTGTTTTTAAAAGCCATTTCCAAAGCCTCTTTTACTAAACCAACTTTCATATTATCGTCTAATTTATACCCCATAATTTTCTTTGAATACAGATCAGTAACCAAAGCCAGGTAAGCATATTTATCCTGCAGTTTAATGTAAGTAATATCGTTTACAAATACCTGCTCAGAGTGAGTGGGAACAAGGTTTTTAATACGATTGGGTGACTTGTAATAAAAGTGTTTTGAATCGGTAGTAATAAAATATCTTTTGGTTCTGGACACCAGTAAACGGTGATGCCGTGCGAACCTTAAAAAAGCATCTCTGCCCATTTTAATGTTGTTTTTTTTTAATCATCTTTACTATCAAGATGCAGCTTTTCTGTGCCATAGCGCGGCATTTTTTTGCGGATAGGTTCTATTAATTTTTTAATTGTTACTGTTTCCATTTCTTTTCTTTCATTGGTTTTAATGCGTTTGTAATATGCCTGTTTTGAAATCCCGAAACATTCGTAAAGCCACTTTATTTTGTAAGACTTTTTTTCTTTCTCTGTATCTCGTTGGCTAATGTTTCGGGCAAGAACTTTTTTGACAATTGTTCTCCGGTTACTTTTTCAAAATCAACAATAATATCCTGTTGAAGCTCTTTAATAAACTCCAGTTCTTCAATGCGCTCTTTTAGTTTTTTATCTCCTCGTTTTTACTCATTCCTTTTTTGTTTTGTTCAAAGGAAGATAATTTTTCCATCCAGTAAGTAATTGTGCTTTGGGAAACATTATACACCTCGCTGGCATGATTGATGGAAATCTGCCCATTGATGATTTTGTCAATGACGGAAAGTTTGAAATTGAAGCTTAGCTTTTGATACTCATTTTTTCGGCAGTCTGTCTTTTTGTTCTGTGTCATAGTATTGCTAAAATTGTTTAATTTTTAGTCAACCTATTTTAGGGCTTGGCAGTCTAATAAATTGCGCCCAACGAAGGCGTATTGCTGATGGGCTGGTATTCCGCCCTGTGTCAGCCCGGAACTAAAGCCGATTTTTATTTGTAGTCCAAGATACCAACTAATGTTCAATAGCGCTGTGTCAGCCGGAACTGATGTACAATAGCATTACTACTGCTGAAGTTGCCAACGTCAAGCCAGCCTATTAGCAATACTTTTGTTGGCTGTTGTTTTAATTGTTATTATTAAGTAGCTCTTGAATTTGAGTATTCAATTCTGGTATTTTATTTTTAACAACATCCCAAACAATTGAATAGTTTATTCCAATATAGTCATGAACTAATCGGTCTCTCATTCCAGCCATGTTCTTCCATTGAATTGAACTCCATTTCACTTTAAAGTCAGCGGGAATTTTCTTTGTTGCTTCGCCGATTATTTCTATACTTCTTACAACTGCACGTTTCAGAGTTTCGTCATCTAAAAGTTCATCTTTTGTTAAGTCACTGCTTATAGATATTATATAAGCGCATTCGTCAGCAATGTGTTTTAAATAATCAATCGGTTCTTTAGACATACATCACATCGTTTAAAATTTTTGGTCCGATGTATTTGCTTAAACCATTTTTAGTTACAACTTCAACTTTTTGATTTTTGAAAAGGCTTTCAAAGATGTCATATACTGCCATATAATTATCAAAGTTTTCTTTGCCTGGTTCAAAGTCAATCAATAAATCAATATCACTCTTGTCTGATTGCTCATTCCTTAAATACGAACCGAACAATCCAATGTTTATAACACCAAATTTTGATAATTCACATTTGTTTGTTTTTAAAGTGGCGAGTATATTTTCTTTCGTTGTCATTATAAAATTTGCTCAAAGGTACTTGTCTTTGTGAATTTAGTGTTGTCAACAAAAATAACAGCCAACGAAGGCGTATTGCTTGCAGGCGGGAAAATAGCGCCGTGTCAGCCGATAACCGGAGCTAAATTAATGTTTTATTGCTGATGTTTACTTACCAACTGCTCACCTGCGTTCCGTCACGCTGGAACTGAAGCACAATAGCATTACTGCTGCTGATGCTGCGCCGTGTCTGCCCCGCTAGCAGCAATACTTTTGTTGGCAGATGTGCTATTTTATATAAGCGTGATTGTATTACTTTTCATGTCGACTGTAAAACTTGTTCCTTCTAAAAAATCAAGTCCAAGCAAACCGTTGTAATCTGAAAAGATACCATGAGCTAAAAAATCATAAACTTGAATTTGAAATTTTTCTTTTGTTAGTCCAAGAGATGAAAAGTTATCAATCTCAAAAATTTCAGTTTCAATAATTCCATTTGCAGTTTCAATTTCTACAATTCCGATGTTGTCTTTCAAATCGTATCCAAGAAGATATAAAGAGTTGCTGTCAATTGTAGTATTTGTAGCTCCGGTATCTAAAATCATCTTAAGTTCATACTTATTATCTATTTCTACGTTTACAAGTATTAATCCGCTTTCTGGTTCTCTTTTAAACTTATAAGTCATTTTTGAACTCGGTTAAAAATGCCTGTAATTTTTCTTATTGGTCTGAAAGAGCCGGTATAAATCAAAGTTATTTTGTCAAAGTTTGAAGTTTTATCCCGACCGATATAGCAAACTTCTTTTTTGTCTTTGCTATGAAAAAGAGGAATACCTGAAAGCACATCTATTTTAGTATCATCCATTATCGGATTACCAAGTAAAACCCATTCATCTGGATAGAGTTTTTTTATATCTGTAATGTTTAATAGCTGAGTCATTTTGTTTGTTTAAAATAAACTGCAAATTTACAAACTTTAAATGTCTTATGTAAGCTTTAGAGTTTTTACGAAGCATTTCTGCCAACGTTCAAGGCTTGGCGATGGGCTGGTATTTGAAACTCGTCAGCTCGAACTGCTGCTGAGTAAAGATAAAGAGTTCATCATTTATTCTGCTGCTGAATTTATAACGTCCAGCCCAAACAAAAGCTCAAAAGAATTACTGCTTTTGATGTTCTGTTCCGTCAGCTAGTTTTTTGCCAAACCTTTTGTTGGCAGAAGTGCTTTCGTTTTACTTCGTCCAATCTTCTAAATCAATTCCGTTTATTCTTTTAAAGTGGTCCGTGTTGTTTGTTACCATTGTCAAATAATGAGTAACAGATGTTACGCCAATCAAAAGGTCGAAGTCGTCAATTGGCGTTCCTGCTTTTCTTAATCTTGCTTTTTCTTTTGCATATAAGTCAAGTGAATGAAAAATTGGAAGAATTTTGACGCCTGTTAAAAATTTATTTAACGCCTGAAGATTTTTGTCTGGTCTTTCACTGTTTTCAACTCCAAACTTTAATTCAGCAAGTGTTATTTCTGAAATAAAACAATTGTTTGTGGCTTGGTCAAATCTTTCATCAAGATTGAATTTGCCTTTCATGTAAAAGATGGCAATATTCGTGTCAATCAGATATTGTTTCAAAACTCTTCAATTTGTCTGGTAAAGGTTCTGCTGCTGCGAATTTCGTTGATTATTTCGTCAGCACTTTTTTCTGACTCAAATGCTCCAAAAGCTTCTTTGAAAGAAGATTTTTTATTTGTTATGTCCAACTTAACAGAAGCTGTAAGTTTTGATATAAGGTCGAGCTTATTGCTCGGGCTTAAATTGTCAAGCATTTGTAGATAACCGTCAACAAGAGTTGTATTTATATCTGCTGTTTCCATGTTGTCAAAGATATGAAAATTGTCAGCCAATAAAACGCATTTTCAAATGTAAACTGTCAAACCGCATTTCTGCCAACGTTCGGGCTTTGCGTTCGGCACGACAGAAAACTTCCGTCAGCCCGTGCCAACTAAAAGTCGAAAGTAGCACAAAAGATGAAGATAAAACCAATGGCTCAATTTATAACGTCAGGCTGGAACGAAAGATGAAAAAAGGAGTGAAGTGGCTGCTGCGTTGTGTCAGCCGTGCTGACGCAAAACCCCATGTTATGTGCAGACCTGATTGCGTCACCCGAAGCCTGACTGCCAGAAGCCACACCCGAAACAAAAGCTTTGCTTGTTGCAGTCACTTGCCTGGCAGCGTCAACCTGAACCAACTAACCCACACGGAAAAGAGAGCAAGATAATACCGGCAAAGAGAAGTCACAGGTTGCACATAACGGGCAGGGCTTGCCGAAGTGGGGGCAATAGAATTCCGTCCGCCCCGGCTAACTGCTACTGAATAAAGATAAAATGTTGATGACATATTCTAAAGCTAAATTACTAACGTCAAGCTGGATATGAAGCCAAATTGAAAAACAAAAGTTGAAACACGGCTTCCGTCTGCCCCCATTTTGGCAAACCCAATGTTAGTGGCATACCCTGTCTCGTCAACTATACTTTTTATTTTGCTCAACGCTGAGAGGCTCGTCAGTTGTTTTGTAATTTCCGTCTTTGTTAGGCGTATGAATTTTGTAAGGCTCTCTGTTTTTATTCTGCTCAGAACGGGTTTCGTAAAACAAAGTCATGTCGCCATGCAAAAATGTGTCAGCATATTTTAAGAGTTCATTATTTGCATTTGAAACACTGAATTTCACTTTGTCACCATACGGAAATTCATACTCCTTTGCTTTAGCTTTTGGGTCTATTTTTGTTTTTAGTCGCCACAATGCGATAGAATTCCAGTCCCATTCAGAAAAATCTTCGCTGTCGCCTTCGCCTAAAATTACATTGTAAGAATAAGGATAGTCAGTTGGATAAGTCGAACCGCTAATTTTAATGTATTGTTTGTCCTTTCGAAAAATAATTGTCGTAAAATGCTTTTCGATTTCTGTTCTGTGTCTTTTAAAACCAAACGTCTCAACTGTTGGGCTAATAATTTCCAAAACGGTTTCAGCAAAAAAAGTCTGTTCAGGCGAAGGCTTGCTTGTCTTAACCGTTTCAGTCTTTGATTTTTTATTGCGTTTAAAAAAGTCTAAAATTCCCATTGTAATCGGAATACTGTTTTAGGGTTGCCACTAACGAACACGTATTGCTGATGGGCTGGTATTCTGTGCTGTGTCAGCCCGGAACAAAAGCCTGGTTTTATTTTGCAGCCGATGATAACTACTAATGTTCAATAGCGCTGTGTCAGCCGGAACTGAAGCTGAGTAACGATTTGCTGTTGAGTTGCCAACGTCAAGCCAGCCTATTAGCAATACTTTTGTTGGCTGCAAGCATTTTGAATTATTTATTAAAAAAAATTTTGAGAATCAATAGAACTTTATATTTTTGTGGTGTACTACTAAACTAATACACTAATGATACAAATAAAAAACTTATCTTTTGGTTACAAAAAAAGAAAGCCTTTGTATAAAAATTTAACTCTGAATTTACCGGTTGGAAGCATCTATGGTTTGCTCGGGAAAAATGGTGCAGGTAAATCAACATTACTCAAAAATTTTATAGGTTTATTGTTCCCAACAAATGGTGAGGTGCTTGTAAATGGTTTTATGCCAAAAGAAAGATTGCCTTGTTTTCTGCAAACAATCTATTTTATTCCTGAAGAAGTATATGTACCATCGTTAACTATTGATGGTTATAAAAAATTGTTTGCTCCTTTTTATCCTTTATTCAATGAAGAACAATTTTATAGTTATCTCCGTTTGCTTGATGTGAATGATACAGGCAAGCTTAATACTTTATCATTCGGGCAGCAGAAAAAATTCATTATTGCTTTTGCGCTTGCTTGTAATACTAAAATTCTTTTGTTAGATGAGCCTACAAATGGTTTGGATATCCCTTCTAAAATAAAGTTTAGAAAATTGATCTCATCAGTTTTTACTGAAGATAAAATGATCTTTATTTCAACGCATCAGATTCGTGATCTTGACAATCTGATTGATAACGTAATTATTGTTGATAACGGTGAATTACTGTTGCAGGCATCGCTTTCAGAAATAGAGAACAAATTATCGTTTAAAATAGTTGATGCAATTATGGATGATAATGAAGTGCTGTATAGTGAACCCTCATTAAAAGGATATTCGGTTGTTGTTCAAAATACAACCTGTGAAGAATCGAAAGTAAATCTGGAATACTTATTTAATGCTATAACAGGTAATCCATCAAAATCTAAATTAATCTTCAACACCAAATAATAGCTATGAACAATTTCTTCAGCTTTAAAAGATTTGCGCTTTTATTAAAAAAGACCATTGCAGAAAGACCCATACAAACAGCTGGAATGATAGGCTTATTGCTTGTCTTATCACTCATATTGTATGCTGCGGCAAAAGCATTGGCTGGTTTCGGCGCAGCGCAAAATCTAACATTCGTGTGGGGACTTGTCGGCGGCAATATTTTTCTTTCCTCGTTTGTGTTTGGATATTTCGGCAGCAATGCAAGCGGCTCATCTTATCTTACCCTGCCTGCTTCTTTTTTTGAAAAATGGTTATGCGGTATTGTCATTACGGGAATTATCTATCCGCTTCTCTTTTTACCGTTTTTTTATTTGGTGGATGCAAGTTTTGTATCTGCCTATCATAACAGTCTCGATTCATCTTCACTATTTTATAAGCAAGACTATGACGCGGTGTACACGTTTAATTTAAACGGCATCATTGCCTGGAAAGTTTACCAGATGTTTTTGTTAGGAACCGGAGGCATGTTGACCGGCGCATTATTTTTTAATAAAGCGGCTCTTATTAAAACGGCTATTGCTGGTTGCCTTGTGTTTATGATTATGATAGGAGTTAACTGGCTGTTTGCAGAAATGTTTTTTGGTGATATTAATGATGCCGGCTTATTTGATCATGTAACACTGGCTGTCGGCAAATCAGAAGGGATCATATTATTGCCTTCGGGCATTGAAACATTTTTTCACAATGCTATTTTCTTTGTGATCCCAGCTTTACTGTGGTTTATTCCTTTGATAAGACTAAGGGAAAAAGAATTTTAAATTAGGTGGATGGAGTTTAAAGAAAACCCAGCAATATACATACAGATAGCAGAATATGTATGTGAACAGATTTTATTAAAGAAATGGAAGCTGGGCGATAAAATTATTAGCATAAGAGAACTGGCTGTTCAGATAGAAGTAAACCCTAACACCGTGCAGCGTGCTTACGATTTATTGCAGCAGCAAAACATCATCACCAATAAAAGAGGCATCGGGTATTTTACTGAAAATGATGCTATGGAGCGCATATTGAATTTCAGGCGGGAACAGTTTATTGAAAATGAACTGCCTGTTTTTATGCGCAATATTTATTTACTGAAAATGGATTTTAAAGAGATCAAAACAATGTACGACCAATTTGTAAAAGACAATTTTAAAAAATAGAGTATGAAACTATCATCAAGAATATTACTGGTAACTTGTTTACTGCTGATAGCAGGCGCATTTACATCAAACACCATCTTAAAAAAACAGTATGATAAGCTTGATAAAAGTGATATTTACTGGAACTATGATAAGATACTGCAGCAGCCGTTCAGCCATTTAAAAATAACAGGCGGAAACGGAACTAATATTATTTATGAACAAAGTAAAAAACCATCTGTGCGGCTTTTGCATGAATGGGTGCATTATCATGGCGGGCATATAAAATTTGAAATTAAAAATGATACGTTATACATCACTTTCGATTTTATCCCCGCAAATTCTTTTGAGAAATTCTGGCTTGAGGGCACTGTTCCTGTAAGAATTTTTTCGCCGCAGCTTTTATCGGTAACCGGAGTCAATACCAGGTTTGAAATGGACAAACTGAAACAGAAAAGCATCACCGTTAACATGTCCGGCAAATCGAAGTTTGAGGTGGAAAGCTTGTATCCTTCAATGGATTCAATAAACGTTACGCAGCAGGATTCAACCTCAGTGGTTTTTGAAATGTCTCCTGATTATAGAAAGTCATCTTCAGAAAGTGAACCGAAGGAAAAAGTAGAATTGCATAACGAAGAAGGCATTAAAACAGTGTATCCAACACGGCAAAACGATTTTACCGAAAGCATGAGTATAAACTCAGTTACTGCAAATGTGAAAGACTATTCGATACTTGACATTGGACATTTCCAAGTTCAAAAATTGCAATTGAACATAGCTGATAGTGCAGGTATAATTCTTTCAGGAAATGCATTGAAAAAAGTTAACGGGATGCCCTTAAAAAATTAAATTAGAAAGAGTAAATTAAAAATAAATGCCTGAATTAGCAGCAGCGACCAAATATGCTTGCAGCCAACGTTCGGGCTTTGCGATGGGCTGGGAAAAGCGGCACCTCAGCCGAGACCGAAGCTGAACAACGATAAAAAGTAAAAATAACAATGTGCTGCTGAATAAAGTTATGTCAGTTGAAACTAATGTTGAAGAAACTACAAATGCTGATGGCAATTCCGTCAGCCAGCCTATTGCAAAACCTCTTGTTGTAAGCCGTTTTTCGTCCGCCGAAAATAAAGAGCGACATAAAAAAATATTGCAAGTAATGTCTGGCAAAAGTTGTTTAGAATTGAAAGAACCGTATAGTGAACCGTTCGCTGATTTGTCTCCGAAACAAGGATATAAATATGCAATTAACGATTATGAATTGGCAATTGAAGAAATGATTAAAGACTTTAAAAATCATTTGCTTTATAAGATGTCTCTCTTTTTTACAAATGAAAATTTAGAAAAGAAAATTTTTATAAAGCTTCATAGTGATATTGACTTTGTTCCTGGTCAGTAGAATAATACATTGTCATTTTGAAGTCTTGATTAGAAATTACTTTTATTGAAAAGTCAAACTCAGGTTCTCTTGGATTAGGCATTTCAAATTGAAATTGTTTTTTGTCTATGGTATCAAGAATAAAATAACCATTTTGAAAAATAAAGCTGGTTCTAAATTCATACAGTTTTAAGAGCCGTTGTTTATAAGAATTTACCAGCACTTCAATTGTTATGTCTGAAGGATTTTCAATACCCGTAATTTCCAAAAGATCTATATTAAATTTTTTAGGAAATGTCGGCACAGAAAGAGTTCTATAATTTTTTGATTCATTCCTGTTTACAATGAACGATAAGTTGTCTTTGTCAAAAAGTAATTTGTCTGATTTAAAAGAAGTCATAAGAACTTTAAAATTTTGAAGTGTCAAATAAAATGGCTTACAACGTCCGGGCTTTGCGTTCGGCACGACCGCAAAGATTCATCAGCCCGTGCCAACCAAAAGCCGAAAGTAGCACAAAAGCTGAAGGTAACAACAAGTCGCTCAGTTTATAACGTCAGGCTGGAACGAAAGATGAAAAAAGGAGTGAAGTGGCTGCTGCGTTGTGTCAGCCGTGCTGACACAAAACCTCATGTTATGTGCAGACCTGATTGTGTCACCCGAAGCCTGACTGCCAAAACCTACCAAAACGCAACCGCTTTGTTATAGCAGTCACTTGCTTAGCAGAGTCAACCTGAAAGCACTAACCCAAACGGAAAAGAGAGCAAAATAATACCGGCAAAGAGAAGTCACAGGTTGCACATAACGTTCGGGCTTTGTGTTCGGCACGACGGATGCAATCCGTCGGCATGGACAAAAGCCAAATAAAGAACCGAAGATACAAACAACCACTGATGACGGGCAGCGTTCTGTCGGGCTGACAACCGAAGCCCAAAAAAGAACTGAAGTTGGTGCTGAGCTGTGTCAGCCGTGCTGACACAAAACCCCATGTTATGTGCAGACCTGATTGCGTCACCCGAAACCTGACTGCCAAAACCTACCAAAACGCAACCGCTTTGTTATAGCAGTCACTTGCTTAGCAGAGTCAACCTGAAAGCACTAACCCAAACGGAAAAGAGAGCAAAATAATACCGGCAAAGAGAAGTCACAGGTTGCACATAACGAACACGGCTTGGCGATGTGGCGGTATTTGAAAATCGTCAGCCCGTAATCGCTGCTAAATTTATAACTAAAAGTTCATTGTTTATTCTATTGTTCGGCGTTATTCGTCGGCTGGAACTGAAGCCGATTAGAGAATAAAAAGCTGAGAATATATTTGTCGCCCCGCCATATTGCCAAACCGCCTGTTGTGCGTTCGTTTTTGTCACACGACGAAAACGAGTTTATGTTGTCAAGCAATATCAATTAAATATTGTTTACAAATTAATAACCTCTTGAAGTTTGGTTAATTTACTTTCTTGAGATAAACTTTCAAAGTCTGTCCACGTTGCAAAACCTAATTCAATTTTAGTTGTCCGAATGTTGTCGCCAAAACTTCTTTGTCTGCTTTTGCAAATTGGGCAAATTGGATAGTCAGTAGTGAATTCCTTGTTGTCTACTTTGTCTGCAATTAATGCCAATACTTTTTGTGGGTCAGCTTTTTTGCTTTTGAAGTCTTTATTGTGTTGTAAGACTTCTGTAATAAAGTCAAAGGTTTTGTTGTCAATTAAAACAGCAATATAAAAGTCCTTAGCATCTTTTGTTTGAAAAATCATTTCGCCGTAAGCAAAGTCACCCAAAAGCGGAAATTCAATGTCGTTAAAACATTTATGGCAAGTGTTTCTAAAATTATATGCAGTCTGTGTCTTAACTATTTTGTCCATTAGTAGGATGTCACTTTAAAATGACGCATAACGAAGGCGTATTGCTGATGGGCTGGTATTCCGCGCTGTGTCAGCCCGGAACAAAAGCCTGGTTTTGTTTTGCAGCCGAAGATAACTGATAATGTTCAACAGCGCTGTGTCAGCCGGAACTGAAGCTGCATAGCGATGCGCTGCTGATGCTTACAACGTCAAGCCAGCCTATTAGCAATACATTTGTTAGCGGCTGTTTTTTTGTCCAGCTAAACAAAGTATTCATTAATAATTGCTACTGACTTTTCGTAAATTTCTTTATATTTTTCTGGTGAGTTAGTTTTTAGTTTTTGACTAACCTTCCAATGTTCAGCTTCGTCTAATTCATACTTTGTCATTCCAAACCTTTGTGCAATATTTTCTATCGCGTCCTTACCCCAGATGTCAATAGCATTTCCATCGTTGTCTAAAGCAAAACTATGAACATAACCAATTTTACTTAAACTGAATAGCTTATTATACTCTTTAGCAATTAAAGAAACTGGCTTGTAATTTTTCAGGTCACTTAAAGCAGTTGCAAAAGGATTACATTGTCCATAAGTAAAATCCGCTGCTATATGTGCAGGAACATTTGGTGCTTGTCGCTTTTGAATTTTGTCCAAAAAATCTGTGTTTGCAATAATTATTTTTTGTGCAGCTTTTATTCTGCCTTCATCTGGTCTTACTCTTAATGGCAAAGTGAATAATTTACTTTCACTATAATATTTTGTTGCAACTCCACCATAATTATCTCCTCTTTTTTGTGCTATTGGTCTAACGATATTGTTTGAAAAAGTTGCTATAGTTTGCTTGCCTCGTAAGTCATAGATTTGATTAGAGTTGTTGCCTACATATACACGCAAAGATTTCATATTCTCAACAACCTCTTTGTTGTCTGTAGGTGTCCACCAGTCAACGTGCAATAACCAACCAGTAATTCTGCTTAATGCAACAGCAAAATTTACTCCATCACTTGCTTCCCAGTCTTTAAGAATGTAATCTGGAAATTGTGTAGTTTTCTTTGCCTTTTTTGTCATTTAAGAAGAATATATTTTTTAGAATTTTAGGGTCTGCTACAAAATAGCCGCTAACGTTCCGTATTGCTTGCAGGCGGGATAACAGAGCCGTGTCAGCCGATAATCGAAGCTAAGTAATGATTAATTGTTGATGTTTATTACTATTGCTCAATAGCGTTCCGTCATGCTGGAACTAAAGCTGAACAGAATTACTACTGCTGATGCTGCGCTGAGTCAGCCCCGCTTGCAGCAATACGTTTGTTGGCAGAAGGCTTTTGTCTGCGAGCTTTAAAATCTGCCATTGCCTTATGTATCTCTTCAAAATATTTTTCTTTGTCTGTGTTGTAAAGGTTGCTCATTTCTTCTCGCACTTTACGCATAAAGTCAACTGCTTTAAAACCTTCAATCGTCGTTTCCATAAATTATTTCTTTTGGAGTTCTAATATCAATAATTGAATATCCAAATTTAAGGTTAATTGAGTTATACTGTCTAATACGGAAAAAGTTTACCATGTGTTTGAAATTCCAGCTTACTAAACTTTCAACTTTTAGAACTGTTGCGATTGCAATGTGTTGAGCATCGGATTCGTATTTTGGTGTTAACGCACCTTCCTTAATATATTGTTGAGCAAGATTGTCTTGTTCCTTTGTCAATGAAACTAATTCTAAATATTCATCAGGAATTGAGTCAGTCAACTCTCGAACTCGTGATGGTGCAGGAACTAACTCTCGTACCGTTACATCAGAAATGACTATTGTAAATTTTCCTTGTCGTGCTTGTTCAAAAAAAGGAACAGTCCATTCTTCAAATTCTTCATCTTCATGTCCGCCCCAAACTGATGTGTCAACATAAAATTTCATGTTCAAACTTACAACAAATTGATATGAACTTATGAACTTCGCGTCGTTAAAATAAGCTTTCTGCCAACGGTAAGCATTTGCGATGGCATGGCAATAGCGAACTGTCAGCCGGAAGAAATGCTAAATTGAAAAACTGAAGTTGAAGATAACAACTAATGTTCAATAGCGTAATGTCTGCCGAAACTATTGCTGATAAATGATTTGCAGATGAGTTTATTCCGTCAGCCATGCTATTGCAAATGCACTTGTTGGCTGTAGTGTGATTTTCTCATGCTGTCAAAAATTATTTTTAATAATAGATTTTATAAAAAAGGAATATCGTTGTTAAGATGCTTAAAGTGAAAATGATTGCAAGTTGCAACTTTACGCTGGCTTGATTTTGTTGTGTCTTTTTGTATATTGTATAAGTCCATACGGTCAAACCAAAGTAGTAAAAAGTAGCGATTGACAAGGCAATAGCAAAAAATCCTCCTGTCGTTTCACCATAATCAAAAACGCTATTATTGTAGTTATACCAAGTCACACAGATAAATAAGAGTATAGCTAAATGAAAAATGAAAAAAGCCAATGCTAAAGTTTTTGTCTTCATTTAATGTGTGTCAGATTGCTCTTTTAAATTGGCGGTTGATTATCTTAAATTCAAATTGTCAAGCTAAGTTTTCAAAACTTAGTCAATATGCAATAATTATGGCAAATTTCTGTTGTCAGCCGATAAATTATTGCTGGAGTCATGTCGAACAGTAAACCTCTTTATGGTGTCAATCGTTACTCTTTAAAGTTTAGAAGTCGTCTGAACACATTACAGCCAACGGTTGGGCTTGGCGAAGAACTGGTATTTGAAACTCGTCAGCCCAGAACCGAAGTTAAATTTATAACGTCAAGTGGCGTTGTTGCATGAATAAATATAAAGATGAGCGATAGTTATTCACTTATAAAAAAGAACAGGCATAGATTAGTTAGTTAGTGGTTACAACATCATTAACAACACAATCTATACCTGATGAGTAAAGATAAGTACAAAGTCAGAAACTGGTCGGCTTACAATAATGGATTACAGCAACGCGGGTCTTTGTGTTTATGGATAGAGAAAGACATTGCAGATCATTGGAAAGCTCCCCGTGAGGGGAACAGGCGTGGGGGTCAGAAGCAATACAGTGATAGGGCTATAGAAATATGCCTTAC
This sequence comes from Ilyomonas sp., assembly GCA_965219515.1. Taxonomy (GTDB): domain Bacteria; phylum Bacteroidota; class Bacteroidia; order Chitinophagales; family Chitinophagaceae; genus Ilyomonas. The sequence goes on along the minus strand of OZ244776.1, from coordinate 1,066,941 downwards.
CATCCGTAAGATATACCACTTGGCATTGCGGCAAACGGAAGGCTTTATGTGCAGTTTTTTCAAACTGACAAAAGCAGATGTAAAAGTGCCCCATTACAGTGTAATCTGCAGGCGCAGCAAGGCTTTGGATGTGAAGCTGCAGACAGGAGGGAGCAACAGAACGGTTACAGATATAGTGGTTGACAGCACGGGTCTGAAGGTATATGGAGAAGGGGAATGGAAAGTTCGCAAACATGGAGCGGGCAAGCACCGCACCTGGATGAAACTGCATGTGGCAGTGGATGAACAGACACAACAGGTGGAAGCGGTAACACTGACTACCAATGCGGTTGATGACGCCACTGAAGTGGATGCCTTATTGACACAGATCAAAAAGGAAGTAAAAAGTTTTACAGGCGACGGTGCTTACGATAAAAAGAAGGTGCGTAAACGGTTGGCAAAAGACAATATAGAACAGGTTATACCGCCAAGGAAAAACGCAGTGATGAGTAAAAAAGGGGATGCCTGTTTACAACAAAGGGATAGAGCTATAGAAACGATAGGGGAAACAGGACGAAAAGAATGGAAAATTCAAACCCGTTATCACCAGCGGAGTAAAGCGGAAACCACGATGTTCAGGTACAAAACAATTGTGGGTGATAAGTTATTGGCAAGACGAAAAGAAAATCAACTCACAGAAGTAAGAATTGGTTGCAAAATATTAAACATAACATTGAAAACAAGCAAACCAATAAGCGTAAAAGTAGCTTAACGATTCCAGGATAGGTTATTTAAACCTTATAAATTGATTCATGCAACAAAGCCCTAAAAAGTTCATTGTTCTTTCTGTTGCCAAATTTATAAAGTCAAGCTGATTACTGAAGCTGAATAGCGAAACTAAAGTCGATGTTGCGTGTTGTCAGCCAATTTTTTGCCAAACCATTTGTTAGCGGTTGTTTTGTTTCATACTTACCAAGTACCAGTAAATGTCTGATACTTTCTTAATTCTGTCAATATTATATAAATAGGCTTGTCATAGATTTCTGTAATGTCGTACGCATATTCTTTTTTTACTGTGTCAATTAGTTCTTGCCTACCGTTGCTTAAATAATGTTCCCAATCTCTAAAAAAACTTTCATTAAAAACGAATGAAGTCCCGAAAGATGTTTTTAAAACTTTATTCCAAAAATTATCTATAAACGGTCTCAATTTTTCAATCTTGTCATTTGCTGCAAATGTCACTTTCGCTTTTCCACTACCAGGATTAGGAATGATTTGCTGTTCATCTTTTAAACGCTCTATTTCTTTGTCAAAAAGTGGTCTTAATTTATCGGCAGCTTGGTCTTTGTTGTCAATAATTGTAATGACGTTATATAATTCTTCAATATAAGCAACATACTTGTCTGGATAATTATTGGAATTACCAATGCAAATTTTATAGTCGTTAAATGTGTGATTCATTGTCTTAAAATAACCGCACAACGTTCGAGGCTTTCTGGTGTGCTGGCATTCTATGTTCCGTCAGCCGATAACAAAAGCCGATTGTTGATTAAAGATGAAGGTAAGAACAACAGTTCGATTGATAACGTCAAGCCGGAACAAAAGATGACAAGAGAACTAAAGTTGCTGCAGCGAACAGTCAGCCGGCATAGCAGAAAACCTTTTGTTGTGCGAATTCTTTATCGCCAATCTATTGTTCCATTATAATAGTCAAAAAGCTGGTCTGTTCTTTTTATTACAAGGTCTGAATAATCACTTACACTAATATTAGATTGAATTGTCCCGCCGCCTGAATACTTATCATTGTTTGTCAAAACTCCAACTAATTTCATTTCGGCTGTTCTGAATTGCAGCCAAGCACGTTGAGCATTTACCAATGCCTTTTTATCATCCGGATCTAGCGTATGCATCAATTTCTGATAATACTTATTCATCAACTTATCGTAACCATCGGTCATTTCGTCAACGGTAATATTCATTCCAACAGTTGACCAGTCTATATCAATCCTTTTGTCAGCAATATGTTGTAATTTGAAGGTATCAACAGAGTACTCTATGTATTCGTTTGTTATTCCATCTTCTTTCTTCAAAGAGTCTTTAAATCTTATAGCTTCTTTGTTTACTTCTGCTTTAATTTTTTGAAGTACAGCGGGTGTTATAGCGTCGGGTCCTTTTATTTGTCCAAAAGAATAGATACAGAATAATGAATAGAACGTTAACATCATTACCTTCTTCATCATAAAAGTATGCTTCTGAGTTTCGCACAACGAACAGGGCTTTGTGCAGGCAGGGCATTGTTGTTTGTCCAGCCCGGAACTGAAGCCCAATAAAGAAATAAAAGTACAAGATAACAACTAAAAGCCCAACAGAATTCCGTCAAGCCCGAACTAAAGTACAGCGATGCAAAATGCCGAAGTTTGAACGTCAAGCCCTGCTTGCACAAAACCCCATGTTAGCTGCCGCTTTTCTCCTCGGTCTTTATGAGTTTCCCTTTCTTCCACGTCTCAATTTTAATATTTTTTCCTTTGTCGTTTGAAAAATATTGTTTGTCTTGCGGAATATCATTTTTTATTATTCCTTCAAACTTTGTATTTCCATTTTCATAGTACTCTTTGAAAATGCCATTCTTTACTCCATCTTTATATTCGCCTTCAATTTTTACAAATCCATTTTGCCAATATTCAATGTATTTACCTGTTGGCTCATCGTCTTCGTTAACTGTCTTTATACATTTAAGTTCGCCTGTTTCGTAATATTCTAAAATGTTGTCTTTGTAAATTGTTTTATAGCTTTTATCTTTTTTATTTTCTTTGAATGATTGATAAGTCCTTGTAATGAATTTCTCAAGATTGCCTGTTGTGGAATATTCTTGTCGTTGAATTAAATTACCTGCATTATAAAATTCATTTTCCAAAAGCTTTCCTGTTGAGTCGTAGAAAAGCCATTGTCCAACGTTGATATTGCAAAAATAGTTTTCAATATTTTTAATCTGTCCACTTTGATAATAGTATTTCCATTGTCCATTTTTTATACCAAAATTAGGTTCAGTCGTGTCTCTGCCCACACCACAAGTCATTTGTACGATTGATACAGAGCTTGTCTTATAATTACATTTTTTAAAAACACCTTCCGCTTTTTTATTTCCGTTCTCATAGTATGAAATAAATGTGCTGTCGTAAGTATTATCTTTTACAAACCCTTGAAGTCTTATTTTACCATTGTCATAATACTTAGTCTCCTTAGTCTGTGAAAAAACATAGGTTGTCAAAATTGTAAAGAATGATATGAATATTAAAGACTTCATAAAGTGGCAGCTAACGTTCGGGCTTTGTGTTCGGCACGACGGATGCAATCCGTCGGCATGGACAAAAGCCAAATAAAAAACCGAAGATACAAACAACCGCTGATGACCAACCGGGTTCCGTCGGGCTGATGACTGAAGCCCCAAAAAAGAGCTGAAGCAGCGGCTGACGAATGTCAGCCGTGCTGACGCAAAACCTCATGTTATGTGCAGACCTGATTGCGTCACCCGAAACCTGACTGCCAGAAGCCACACCCGAAACAAAAGCTTTGCTTGTTGCAGTCACTTGCCTGGCAGCGTCAACCTGAACGAACGAACCAACACGGAAAAGAGAGCAAAATAATACCGGCAAAGAGAAGTCACAGGTTGCACATAACGAGTGCCGGCTTGCCGCTGTGCGGGAAATAGCATTTCGTCAGCCGAATATAGCACAATAGTTTGATTGAAAAACTAATGTTCAGCACTTGTTCGTCTGCCCGCATGGTGGCAAACCGAATGTTATGTGCCGTTTAATCTGTGTCCACCTTGCGCAACTTGCCCGTTGTATTGTCAAGCAAACAAATACGGTCAGCTTTCTGTCTTGTGAGTGTCGCACTAAAGCTTTGTCATAACAACTTTGAATTGTAAAGAGCAGCGAATGTGTCGCCCGGAACAAAGTTGCAAAAGCAAAGGAACTTGCAACACATTGTCTATCTATAAAAGTAAGTGTCCGAATGCAAACCAATATAAAACTAAAGTCTTGTATCCGCCTGCTGCTGATAGCCGCAAATGTTTTTTACAGAAAAGTTATGTGTCCGTACAGATTGGCAATTGTCTGCCGTGAAAGGCTGATAAATCTAACTGCGTTCTGTCCACCTATAAAGAGTTGAGCGATTGTCCAACCTGAAATAAAGTAAAGCCTGCAAACAGCGTTGTGTCCACAAAGAACAGCAATTGGGTTGGGCAGTCGCTCAACTCTTATAAATGATACAATGCGTTTGGTCTGTCAACTGTCCACTGCTGTAAATGGTCGGTCTGTATGGCACATAACGGTAAGCATTTGCGATGGCATGGCAATAGCGAACTGTCAGCCGGAACAAATGCTTAATTGAAAAACTAAAGTTTAAGATAACAACAAATGCTTAATAGCGAAATGTCTGCCGGAACAAAAGCTGATAGATGATTTGCAGCCGATGTTATTCCGTCAGCCATGCTATTGCAAATGCACTTGTTGGCTGCTGTACATTGTCAAAAAAGTTTTAGTCCAATCGCAAAACTTAATGAACCAAAATCTTCATTTATAATTTTTGTACGATTAAAAATATTAATATAAGAAATTTTTCCTGTCCACCTTTGCCTTGGAGAAAAATAAAAACCAACAGAAGGTTTTATACCTAATAAAGTTTGCCCGCTGATGAAGCTTGGTCCAGCTAAAAACGATAAATAAATACTTTTTGTCGGCTGAAATGATGAGCCAGCAAATAAATTTATCATGCTACCAACATCATTGCCATCTTTCGGAAAACTGCCGTCTGGATTTGACCGAAAAACCTTATCATCTTCTAAATAAATATCACCTGTCAACTCTATTGTAGGTTTAAACTTTGATTTGTTGTTGAAAAATGTTTGGAGTCCAAGTCCAATACCCCAAGGGTTATTACCTAATGTGTAGTCGTAAATTGTATAATTATATTGCGTCAACAAATAAGTTGAAACTTTTCTTTCCGTCTGTGCGAAACTTTGTGTCAAAATAAAGCAGCAAAGAAGTATGGTCAGGATTTTTTGCATATGAGAAGCTTTAGAATTAGATAAATGTTTGAGCATAAACGCTGCTTTTCTATAGCAGCCAACGTTTCGGTATTGCTTGCAGGCGGGATAATAGCGCCGTGTCAGCCGGTAACCGAAGCTAAATTAATGATTAATTGTTGATGTTTACTTACTAATGCTCACCTGCGTTCCGTCGCGCTGGAACTAAAGCTTAATAGCATTACTACTGTTGATGCTGCGCCGTGTCTGCCCCGCTTGCAGCAATACTTTTGTTGGCTGCAGGCTCGTCCGGTGTGAAAGACTAGATGATTATTCAGCTCGACTTTGTTTATCAATTCTTCTTCAACTGTTTATACAAAGAAGTTCCCCTTTTTTTGATTTGGTTTGTTGGCATTAAACTATTTATTAAGCTTCCATAAATTAAGACCTATTCTTGAACCGACAAGAATTTTAGGGTCAACTGCGGTTAGTTTGTAGTTGCTGATACCACCAATACCCATATAAATGTCGCAAAGGAAGTTGCTGTGTTTCCCCAATTCTACTTGCCTGCCTAACAAAGCTGCAAATTGATATGTTTCTCTGAAAGGGAACTTGGGGTCATTATCTATCCAATCTCTCAGTCCGTGTCCGTTATATTTTAATTGAAGTCCATAGTATGTAAAAGTATTTGCATAAGGAAACGATCCATACTTTGTGCTGCTGCGGCTACTAATAATCCGTTTTGCTTGAATGGATGTATAAGGGCTCCACCATTCACGCCAAAAGTTTAGCGCATCTTCAAAATGCTCATTGTATTCGCTGTAATTTTCGTTGTATTTATTGTAGTAGTTGGATTGTAAATGGACGATTCCTATGCCGAAATCAATGGAAGATACTGTTTTTGGATTTAAGCGGTATTCTAAATTCAGACTGCTATTGACTAAACCGACTCTAATGCTGGTACTAAGTAATCGCGGTTGATAAACAAGGCGTTCTTTTTGTCCGAATAACCTCATCGAAATTAAAAAGTACAACACTGTAAAAATTGTCGTCATTTTCATAACTCATTTTTTAGCTCTTGATAATTGTCTCGTTAGCTTGCAGCCAACGAAGGCGTATTGCTGATGGGCTGGTACTCCGCGCTGTGTCAGCCCGGAACAAAAGCCGAGTTTTATTCTGCAGCCGAAAATAACTACTAATGTTTAATAGTGCTGTGTCAGCCGGAACTGAAGCTGCATAGCGTGATGCTGCTGAAGTTGCCAACGTCAAGCCAGCCTATTAGCAATACATTTGTTAGCTGCTGTGCTTCTTAATTTTAGGTAATTTCACTCCTTTGAGTTGTTCTTCTGCCAAGGCTAATTTTTGGGGAAACAAAATTTTTCCCTGGTATTTATTTAAAGCAGGGTCAATAGCTACGATTGGTACTTTGCTACTATTCAGTTCTTCTATTTTCTTTTCTAATTCTGCTTTCATAATTGCAAGTTACTCAAATTTTCTTTGTGCTATAAAACCTTCATATTCTATTCCTGTTTCAAAAACATAAAGTTTGTCACCGATTCGCCCATATAAGTAAAAGTCGTTTTGTATTTCATCATAAAACTTAGTTATTCCCATTCTATAAAGTCTTGTTCTGACTGGTGTACTGCCTGTCGCATAAACAATCGCTTTTGGGTTTCTGTCAAAAAAAGCATATAAAGCAGCAACTACAGTTCCAAGCACTTTTTGTGTGTCACCGTTATTACTGATTGCTAAATCATCAAGTTCACCTGTCTCTGGATTTTTGTCACCGAAAGCAAGATTATAAAGACCTGATGATGAAGTGGCTTGAAATTCAATTATCTTTCTTATTGCACCTTTTGAACCAACACTTATAAATTCAAAATAAGTAAGAGTATTATCTGATTTTAAATGATATTTTTCAACCTTCATGTTACTTTATATGTCGGCATGAAGATAATAGTTTAAGTTTTGCTTTATAATAATTAAGAAGTTCAAATCGCATTGCAGCTAACGGCTCGGTATTGCTTGCAGGCAGGATAATAGCGCCGTGTCAGCCAAAAACCGAAGCTAAATTACCGTTTATTGCTGATGTTTATTTACTAATGTTCAATAGCGTAATGTCTGCCGGAACTGAAGCTGAATAGTATTACTACTGCTGATGCTGCGCCGTGTCTGCCCCGCTTGCAGCAATACTTTTGTTGGCTGCTGTATTTGTCTGCATAAATTTAGACAGTTTTGAAATCGCCTTTGCTGTCTCATCTGTTCCGCTGTTTGCTATTATTATATAAGCTCGTTTATTTGTTTTGTCAAGCAGTGTATAACAATAAAAAGTGCCAGCCGAACCGGAATGTTGTGAGAATTGCTTACCATCTTTACTATAGTTTCCCCAACCGATAGCATACTTGGGAAAACCAAAATGAAGATAGTTATAAGTGTCAGCCGTTAAAAGATTGTTCTTGCCTTCAATACCTTGTAAATTCAGTTGAATGAACTTTGCATAATCAGGTAGAGTCATACTAATATCGCCGGCTGGTTCTGCAAGTGTAAGATTATAATCTATATCAGGCGGCAATGCTCTAAGCGTATCATCTTCTATCCAATGTCCGTAAGGTTCATTAATATTATGCCTGTTGGGAAAACCAAATACGATTGATAAACCCAACTTCATTGTCATTATATCTATGATTAAACTTTCCCAAGTTTTACCTAATACTTTCTCAAGCATTAAAGCCGCAATAGTGTAGTCAACATTTGAATAATGATAAATTTCAATTGTATCTTTTACAGGTTTTTCTTTTAATAAATACCTTGCAAATTGTTTTCGCTCTTCTGATTTATCTCCTTTAAATTCTGGCAATTCTTCATATTCCAGTTCGCTTGTATATGGTTGAATTTTTGCCCGGTGCGATAATAGGTCAGCCAAAGTCACATTGTAATACGCAGAATTGCTTTCTTTTTTCCAATCGGGAAACAAATCAAAAAATTTCGTTGTCCATTTTATTTTGTTATGTTCAACAAGATAAGCTGCTGCAAAACCTGTGATAGCTTTCGTGTCAGAACCCAAATGAAAGTAATCAGTAAGCTTGGCTTTTGTCAGTTCATTTTTAAGGTCTGCCCGATGATAACCCAACACTTTAATGTTTATAATACTATCTGGTGAAATGATACAAAAAACTAATTCTGGAATATTATTAACCTTCGCTACACTGTCTGCAAAGGCTTCTATGCTTTGAGCTCGAGTTGTCGCAACATTAATTATTGTCAATATTGTAATAATAATTCTTTTCATATTGTAAGGTGCCCGAAAATATAGCAGCCAACGATTTTGGCTTGGCGAAGAACTGGTATTTGAAACCGTCAAGCCCGAACTGCTGCCAAATTTATAATTAAAAGTGGCGTTGTTGCATGAATAAATATAAAGATGAGCGATAGTTATTCACTTATAAAAAAGAACAGGCATAGATTAGTTAGTTAGTGGTTACAACATCATTAACAACACAATCTATACCTGATGAGTAAAGATAAGTACAAAGTCAGAAACTGGTCGGCTTACAATAGTGGATTACAGCAACGCGGGTCTTTGTGTTTATGGATAGAGAAAGACATTGCAGATCATTGGAAAGCTCCCCGTGAGGGGAACAGGCGTGGGGGTCAGAAGCAATACAGTGATAGGGCTATAGAAATATGCCTTACCATCCGTAAGATATACCACTTGGCATTGCGGCAAACGGAAGGCTTTATGTGCAGTTTTTTCAAACTGACAAAAGCAGATGTAAAAGTGCCCCATTACAGTGTAATCTGCAGGCGCAGCAAGGCTTTGGATGTGAAGCTGCAGACAGGAGGGAGCAACAGAACGGTTACAGATATAGTGGTTGACAGCACGGGTCTGAAGGTATATGGAGAAGGGGAATGGAAAGTTCGCAAACATGGAGCGGGCAAGCACCGCACCTGGATGAAACTGCATGTGGCAGTGGATGAACAGACACAACAGGTGGAAGCGGTAACACTGACTACCAATGCGGTTGATGACGCCACTGAAGTGGATGCCTTATTGACACAGATCAAAAAGGAAGTAAAAAGTTTTACAGGCGACGGTGCTTACGATAAAAAGAAGGTGCGTAAACGGTTGGCAAAAGACAATATAGAACAGGTTATACCGCCAAGGAAAAACGCAGTGATGAGTAAAAAAGGGGATGCCTGTTTACAACAAAGGGATAGAGCTATAGAAACGATAGGGGAAACAGGACGAAAAGAATGGAAAATTCAAACCCGTTATCACCAGCGGAGTAAAGCGGAAACCACGATGTTCAGGTACAAAACAATTGTGGGTGATAAGTTATTGGCAAGACGAAAAGAAAATCAACTCACAGAAGTAAGAATTGGTTGCAAAATATTAAACATAACATTGAAAACAAGCAAACCAATAAGCGTAAAAGTAGCTTAACGATTCCAGGATAGGTTATTTAAACCTTATAAATTGATTCATGCAACAAAGCCCTAAAAAGTTCATTGTTCTTTCTGTTGCCAAATTTATAAAGTCAAGCTGATTACTGAAGCTGAATAGCGAAACTAAAGTCGATGTTGCGTGTTGTCAGCCAGTTTTTTGCCAAACCTTTTGTTGTGCGTTCGTGCTATTTTGTAGCGAGTGCTGTCCAGTCCTCAATTATTATATTATCAAGTCTTCTTAGATGAGCAACATTATTTGTCACCATTATCATGTCATTGGTAACAGCAGTTGCACCAATTAAAATATCAAAATCATCAATCAGCAACCCTTGTTTTCTTAGCTTGGCTTTTTCCTTAGCGTAAATGTCTAATGAATTATAAATAGGAATAACAAAGAATTTTGGGATAAACGCCTCCACAATTTTTCTCATTGCTTCAACTGTCTTACTGTTTTCAACTCCATATTTCAATTCAGCAACAGTCATCTCCGAAATAAAACAATTTTGTTCACCTACTTCTGCTATTTTTTTGTTTAGTCCAAATTGTCCTTTTATGAAGTAAATACAAATGTTCGTGTTAAGCAGGTACTTTTTCAAAGTGGTTCAATATTACGGTTAAACACTCTTGAGGCTCTGAGTTCGGCAATTATGTCGTCAGCAGTTTCTTCTGATTGATATGCTCCAAAGAGCGATTGCAATGATGTGTCAGAAACTTCGTCATTTTTTTTTAAAGATTGTGATAGCTTGGAAATAAGGTCAAGCTTACTGTCTGTATTAAGATTTTTTAAAAATCCAAAATAATAATCAGCAAGGTCGATATGTTGAGATGAAGTATTCATTCAATTCGTTTTGTCAAAATTAGCAAATTACAGGAAAAACAGGAAAGTTGTGAGTAAGTCCGCATGACGCCTAACGTTCCGGTGTTTGCGATGCGGCGGCAATAGCATTCCGTCAGCCCGCAAACTTACCGAAGCTAAATTGAAAAACAGTAGATGAGTATTTAATGTCAAGCCGCCGTATTGCAAACACTTATGTTAGCCGTAGTTATATCTTTTCGCTTATTTTGAAGTGTCAAACAAAAAGCTATGGCTACAACAGATGTAAAGGCTGATTTCTGTATTGAAATTGATTATCAAAAAGACAGTGAAAATCCGTCTCGTGTCTTTGAAAGCATGACAGCAATAATTAAAGCGTTTCAGGACTTTGACTGTGATTTAATAAAAAGTATTGATACAAAATTGGAGCCTGTCCTGCTGTTGGAAGATATTGAAATTGGCTCACTTAGAACATGGCTTGTCAATGTTTTAAAAGGTCTGCCTGATGAAGCAATTAAAGAGTTGGATTGGAAAAAATTTGTTGGTCATTATCTTGTAAAGTCAAAATACATCGTTGTAAAAAGAATGGAAGGTTACACACAACTTACAGATGCAAAAGTGATTGAAGATATACAATATGAACTCATTGAAGAAGCGAAGAAAACTGATGTAAAGCAGTTTCCTAATTATACGCCAATGAACATGCGAAAGTTGGTTGATAACATCAACAAAATCAACACAGCTTTAGAACCATTGTCCAAAAGTGATAAGGCGACTTTTAAAAGTTCTGTCGGTGAAGCGTCTTTTAATCTTGAATTGAACATTACGCCGGAAGAGTTAGAAGACTTGGTTACAAAAGAAAAGATAGAGTCCGACGGAATAATGATTTTAAAGGTTAAGCGTCCGGATTATTTGGGTCATGCAATGTGGGACTTTAAATATAATGGTCGCTTGATACCGGCAAAGATTTTACAAGAATCCTGGCTTAATGATTTTCAGGAAAGAAAGATTGACATCCGTCCTGGAGATTCGCTTAGGGCAAAAGTAAAAACAACAGTCAAATATGGTTATGACTATGAAGTCATAGGAAACCATTATGAAATATTAGAAGTCGTAGAAGTCCTCCAAGGAAAGCCGGACAGTCAAACAAAACTTGATTTTGATGTGTCAGAATAATTACGGCTAACGTTCCAGGCTTGCTGCCGGAGCGGCAATGGCGGTTCGTCAGCTTGGATAAAGATATGTTGTTTAATGATATTCTATTGTTTAGCACATGTTCGTCAAGCCGCTATGGCAGCAAACCACGTGTTGTACGCAGCTTAGCGTCTACTTAGCATTGTAGATTGCTCTTAAGTCTGCCGCCAACTTTAGTTTTTTACTTCCTTCTTCTATGTCCTTATTGCTGAGAGTAAAGTCCTGTAAATGTATAACAGCTAAAACTGGTGAGTCTTGTTTTAGATTAGTCAGCATTTTATAGATGGGTATGCTTTGTAAGTCTGAACTATTTGTGAAATCAAAAACTACCGACGCTGTATAATTTTCATTTTCTAGTAAAACTTCAATGTACTTTTTATTCGTAGACATCTGCTTAACAAATGCTTTTTCAAAATAAAATGTGTCAAGAGTGTAGATTGGATATGTAGAAAATTTTAAAGAGTCCTGAATAAAAATTATATGTTTCCTCCACATTTCGGTGTAAATTTTTGTTTTAGATGCATTGTCAGGCGCCTTTTCTATATCGTCCTGATATCTTTTTATGAAAGCAGATAATTTTCTTTGTCGATAAGATAATTTTTGTTGCGATTTTGAGGAAGTTGAAAATATAAGAATTGTAAAAATTAGACATATTATCGATCTCATAAACAATCGGAAAAGATTTATATTTTTAAAATCTAATGAACACTTTGAATTGCGTACAACGTTTTAGTATTTGCGTTAGTGGCGGAATTTGAAAACCTCAGCTTGTACAAATGTTGAATAAAAGTACAACTGTTCATTGAATATTCTGTTGCTAAATAAATCACGTCAAGTTGGAACTAAAGATAAATAAATAATTAAAAGCTGATGACCTGCATTCTGTCCGCCGACATAACGCAAATACTTTTGTTGGTTGCTGTTTTGTCTTTTGAATGAAAAAGCGTTGGAAAAGACAAAACGTTTTTAAAACTGTCAATCTTTTAGAAGTGAACATTTATTGTCAGCAAAAAAGTGGAGCAAAAAATAAACAATTTGCTCTTGTCAACTGTCAGGTTTTGTAATGTGTCGCCTGGAAAGCTTTTTAAACAAAACGTAACCTGTCAACCTAAAAACAGCTTAAAAATAATGGTCAATACTAACATTTGATAGACGCTTGTTTGCAGTCGAGTTTTGTCAATGAACATAATGTGTCAACCAAAAGTTGATTAAATTTTACAAAGAAGACAGTCGTAATAAAACAACTTAAAAAAGTAAAATTGTCCCCAAACCATAGTGTCATAAAAAGCAGCTGAAAAAGAATAATAACCTTTCTTGTCTTGTCCCATGAAAAACAAGGTCTGTGAAAAATAGCAACCAACGAAGGCGTATTGCTGATGGGCTGGTATTCTGTGCTGTGTCAGCCGGGAACAAAAGCCGATTTTTATTTTGCAGCCGAAGATAACTACTAATGCTCAATAGCGCTGTGTCAGCCGGAACTGAAGTACAATAGCGTGATGCAGCCGAAGTTGCCAACGTCAAGCCAGCCTATTAGCAATACTTTTGTTGGCAGAAGTACATTGTCATTTGATGCCATTTTCTTTTAATAATTTAGAAAAGTCTTGTCCTCCCCAATTTTTGTGCAGGCTTGGATTTCTTTTTGCAACTTCAATTATTCGTTTATTGATGTCTTCGTCATTAAAGGCAATCAAAACTTCTGTTGCTTTAAGATAGATATATGCGTTGTCTTCTGTTTCAAGTCTGTCAAACAGTGATGTAACAAAAGAAGTATCCTTTAATTTCAATGCTTTGTCTGCAAACGTTGGAAATTGATGAACATTAATTTCTCTAATGTTTTTGTTTATTAGTTCAATGGCATAAGGTTTATCTCTTACTAAAATTGTATCAAGCATTACGTCCAACAGGTTTACAGAAGTTTTTTTATTTTCGCTATAACTTCCTGTGTTGAGATAATAAAAATCATCAGCGTTTTGGATTGTCTTTTTTGTTAGCTCAAAAGCTTTTGTTGGATTTTTTGAATAAAGTAAATTAAACACTTCGGCGTTTATCTTTTTTTCGTTTTCCCACATTTTCCAAAGAAGCTCGTCATAAATAGGTGTATAGAATTCTTGTACTGCTCCGAAAATAAAGTCAATGTGATATTGTTTTATGTTTTGATGTTTTGTTTGAGTGAAAGGAACTTTCAAAAGTTGAAGCGCCATATCATTTTTAAAACTTGCAATAGCTTTATACAATTCTCTCCATTCTGTACTCCAAGCTCCTTCATCAATTGCTTCATACAAGGACTTTTTTAATAATGGTAAAAAAGCAGGATGAGGAAATTCACTTATCGCTCTGTATGTGAAAAAAAGTTGGTCGTAACGTTCTTCTTTCTGTCTGTTATTCAGGATTAGAGGAATATCTTGTTCTCTTTTGAACTTAGCTAACATGACTAAAGCTGATTGATTTTTTTCTTTCAACACAAGTTCTCTAACCCTTTCATAAAATGCTTCTGTTAGTTTGGCTTTGTTGATTGCATTTTCTTTTGCGTACAAACTATTCGGTATGTAAATAAGAACACTATCTAAATATTCATATTGTGCAGGAGTAAGTTTTTGTGAGTTCACGTCAATGTATTCAGGCGTAACAACATTTATAAAAAAGTCACCAACTTTTTCTTTGCTTCTAATACATCCAAACTGCGTGTTTACAAATGTCGTGTCGCTGATATGATTTAAAACTATAGGAAACAAATTTGCAGATGTGTCATAAGATAAAGCCCAAAATACATAGCAGCGAACCACGCCGTTTGGATGATTTGTCAATTCTATAAGTTCGTCTTTGGTTGCTTTCTTTTGTAGTTCAATGAAGTTATCGAATTGCGCTGGTCTTATTCCACTTTCGTAAACAGCACTACTCATTAGCTCATTGACTTTTTCAATTTTCTTAATGACTTGTTGTGTCCGTTTGGAAATCTTTGTTTTGTCATAGTCATATTGCCCAAAGCAGTTTAAGGTTAATGTTAAAATAATTATAGTAGCGAACTGTCTCATTGTATTTCTGCCAACGTTGGGTATTGGCGTTTGTGGCGGCATTTGGAAAACGTCAGCCCGAACCGTTGATGAGTAAAAATACAAAAGCTGATGACATGTTCTGCTGCCAAATTGATAACGTCAGGCTGGAACGAAAGCTGACAGAAAGCTGAAGCTGATGCTGCGCCGTGTCAGCCGACATAACGCCAATACTTTTGTTACATGCCTTTTTTCTTTGTTGCAATAAAGCTCTTTGTGCTTTATAAAACAAATTGTCCATCAAAAGCTGACTGAAAACCTGACCGTACCTTTTAAATTGTAAACTTTATCTGCACTGTGATGCAACAGTGAATGTAAGCAAGCCGTTTTGTCAACAGTTAGCGACCAGTCAACCGCAACAACCCGTAGGTAAACAATTAGAGAAAACAATTTTCAAAAGAACTTTCGATTGAAACAAGCCACGCTGTCAGCCGCACCATTTTAAAAACAAAAAACAGTTTGCCGCACAACAAAAGTTTGAAGCTGTTTGCAAAGCGAGACAAACCCGAACTGTCCGGCTTAGCGATTACGAAAACAAGAAACGACTTACACAATGACCGAAGTGTAAAGCTGCAACGAAAAATGTAAGCCCAACTGTCAGAGCCAGCAGTTATGAAATAAAAAAACAATGTTACACAATGATTAAAGATTGAAGCTGCTTATATTTTGTAACGCAAGCTGTCGCAGTAAAGCTGAAAGAAAAAAGCTGTAAGCTTGCAAGTTTTGTCATACTACAATCTGCAAAACAAAATGGCATGTAACGGTCGGGCTTTGCGTTCGGCACGACAAAAAAGATTTATCAGCCCGTGCCAACCAAAAGCCGAAAGTAGCACAAAAGCTGAAGGTAACAACAAGTCGCTCAGTTTATAACGTCAGGCTGGAACCAAAGAAGAAAGAAGGAGCGAAGTGGCTGCTGCGATGCGTCAGCCGTGCTGACGCAAAACCTCATGTTATGTGCAGACCTGATTGTGTCACCCGAAGCCTGACTGCCAGAAGCCACACCCGAAACAAAAGCTTTGCTTGTTGCAGTCACTTGCCTGGCAGAGTCAACCTGAAAGCACTAACCCAAACGGAAAAGAGAGCAAAATAATACTGACAAAGAGAAGTCACAGGTTGCACATAACGGCTCGGTATTGCTTGCAGGCGGGGCAATAGCGCCGTGTCAGCCGGTAACCGAAGCTAAATTAATGATTAATTGCTGATGTTTACAACCAACCGCTCACCTGCGTTCCGTCGCGCTGGAACTAAAGCTGAACAGCATTACTACTGCTGATGCTGCGCTGTGTCAGCCCCGCTTGCAGCAATACTTTTGTTGTACGCCGTTTTTTGTCATGGTTTGGTTTTAAATTTTATTGAATAGTCTTTTAAAAGAGGATAGCCTTCAGATGAATTAAAGCCTCTATTTGTTATTACAAATTCATATTCGTGATTTGGTTTTAAATCAACATTGACACTAAACTTTGTTTTATCATCTGAAAAACCAGTTACTCCTATTATCGGGTAAAAATCTTTTCCACTGTCACCGTAATTAATTGAATAACCTTCACTCATAGATTTTGAAAATTCAACTGTTATTTGTTTTAGTGAAGCTTCAACTAATGTGTCGCCATTATTAAATGGCTCTATATCTACTAATTGTGGTTGCTTTTCACGAAAAGATTGCATTAATTGTTCCTTATCAATTGGTTCTATATAATACTTTGATTTCTTTAAGAATGCTTCTACTGCTAATGTGTCTGAATAATTTAGTTCTATAATTGCTTTTATGGCTTGCTTTTTATTTTTAGCATTGGTATAATATGACTTACATATATCGTATCCAATAAAATAGCCTAAGTCAGCAACAGTTTTAGTATCATTTCCATTATATAACCACTTATTATAAGCAGTAGTGAACATGTCCTTCTTAAATTCTTCTTTCAATTCTTGTTTATGTTGCTGTCCATACGTTATATAATTCCGTTGTAGCGGTTTTCCAATTACTAATTCAGCTATAAAATCACAAGACCCTTCTGTTATTGCCTGTGCTAACAAATTATCGCTTTCTCCATTTTGTTGTGTATGAATATATTCATGAACATTTAAGGAAACAAGGTTGTCCGAGCTTTGTTCCTTGAATACTCCAGCTAACCATTTTTTAGAAAATTCTGATACGTTGGTTGCTGAGTTTCCTGTTGCAATCTCTGCACCTACAAGCACCATGCTGTCTGTTGTCGTTCCACCAGAGCGAAGTCCACCAATAGTAAAGTACATTTTAGCGTCTTTCAATTCAGGGTAAAGATTTTTAAGTTTAAGAATGCTTGCTTCAATTTCTCTTCTTTTGTTTTTTACTGATAATGTATTTGGTCGAATTGAATTCCAAAATTTAGGATATTCATTAATCAGCTTAACGTAAAGTTCCGTTGAGTAATTTCTTGCTTTCATAAAAGCTTTGAGTCCAAGCGTACCTTTGTCAACATAGAGTGTTTGAATAAAATGAACTTGTTTTACACTGTCAGTTGTGGATTTAACACTATCATACGCAATCCAAAAATTGTCAATGTCCTTTGTAAAAACTTTTTGTTCAATTGCTGATTGAGCAACTGAAATATTTGTCAGTATCAGATAAAACAAGCTTAATAGAAAATGTCTATTCATATCTTTTAAAAGGTCGCTTTAAAATGGCGTACAACGTTCGGGCTTTGTGTTCGGCACGACGGATGCAATCCGTCGGCATGGACAAAAGCCGAATAAAGAACCGAAGATACAAACAACCACTGATGACGGGCAGCGTTCTGTCGGGCTGACAACCGAAGCCCAAAAAAGAACTGAAGTTGGTGCTGAGCTGTGTCAGCCGTGCTGACACAAAACCCCATGTTATGTGCAGACCTGATTGTGTCACCCGAAGCCTGACTGCCAGAAGCCACACCCGAAACAAAAGCTTTGCTTGTTGCAGTCACTTGCCTGGCAGCGTCAACCTGAACCAACTAACCCACACGGAAAAGAGAGCAAAATAATACTGACAAAGAGAAGTCACAGGTTGCACATAACGATCGGGCTTGCTGCTGTGGCGGTATTCATTGGACGTCAAGCCCGGAACCGCAGTTCGGTTTTGTTTTATGGTTGAAGATAAGATTTATTGCTTGGCGTTACTCGTCACACTTGAACTGCTGCTAATGCCTATACATAGCCGAAGTTACTTCCGTCGCCCCACCATAGCAGCAAACCCCATGTTGGCAGTAGTTGTCTTCAGGTTGAAGCCTTTGAAAAATATGTTCTAAAAACATACGTCCAAGGAATAACAAGAAGGTCTAACACAATGCCTACAAAAAAAATAACTGTCAGTCCTTTGGCGCCGTCAAAATGATTGTTCCGCCATAGCGGAAAAGCAACGCCGATCAACCAAACTAACTTGTAAAAGAATTGTAGCAACAACAATGGTGTCATTTTCAATGGTCGTCGCAATCCTAATATCATCAAAACAGAGTAGGCTGCCCAAAAACTGTAAGCAACTCCTTCTATACTATTCCAAACACCCTCGTGTGTAATCAAATCTGTCCAAGCATCTTTTCCCAAAAAAAGAAAAGTTATGACAAAGAGAACTCGCATCAAATAGAGTCTGTATTTTGGTACACCTTCTGAATTTGCGTCATTGTCATTGAAAAATTGTCCAAGTCGATCTGTAAACATACTTCCCATAATTAGTCTTGTTAAAGTGTCGTAATGAAGCACCTGTCTCAAACAAGTACAATGTCTAATTCAATTACTGCCAACGTTAAAGCATTTGTGAAGGCATGGCAATAGCGAATTGTCAGCCGGGTACAAATGCTTAATTCAAAAACTGATGTTGAAGATAATTACAAATGTTCAATAGCAAAATGTCGGCTTGAGCAAAAGATGATAAGAATTAGTGCTGTACAAGTGTTGCTGGTCAAGCCATTCTTTTACAAATGCTCGTGTTGTATGCAGCTTTTTTAATAAGCACCTCCAATAACAACTCTTGAGCCTTGACTACCTCCTGCGTCTAAAACTTTTGTAACATTAGTGCCATCAATATTCGCCGAATAAATACTTGCATCTGCAATATTTGCTCCTGCAGTAAAAAATACCATCTTTCCGTCAGGAGAAAGAAAAGGACGCATGCTTTCGCCGAATACAATCCCTGTCGGAAGTATAATATTTATTTTTGTCTGATTTGTGCCATCATAATTTGCCGTCCATATTTCATCAACAGAACCGTCTTGTTTCCGATAAACAATCTTATTCAACTGTTGAAGTCCGGTAGTTGAGGAAGTCGTATTGACAGATAGTGTACCGTTAGTACTTACGGTTAGCCCCTGTCCAACAATAACGCCACCTAAATTTGTTGTTGTTGCAGGAGGAAGAACATAGTTGTTTGCGCCTTGCTGTGCATCAACAGTCTTTTGGCAACTAATCTGAAAAATAAGCATAGCAATTGAAAATACGGTTAAAGCAATAGAACCCAAAAAAAGTTTTTTCATAATTATTGTGTTTTGTTTTGTCATAGTTTTATTAAAAGTCTGTCTCGCACAAGTTGCATACAACGTTCGGGCTTTGTGTTCGGCACGACGGATGCAATCCGTCGGCATGGACAAAAGCCAAATAAAGAACCGAAGATACAAACAACCACTGATGATCAACAGCGTTCTGTCGGGCTGACAACCGAAGCCCAAAAAAGAACTGAAGTTGGTGCTGAGCTGTGTCAGCCGTGCTGACACAAAACCCCATGTTATGTGCAGACCTGATTGCGTCACCCGAAGCCTGACTGCCAGAAGCCACACCCGAAACAAAAGCTTTGCTTGTTGCAGTGACTTGCCTGGCAGCGTCAACCTGAACGAACGAACCAACACGGAAAAGAGAGCAAAATAATACTGACAAAGAGAAGTCACAGGTTGCACATAACGTTAGGTATTTGCGATGGCAAGGCATCGAAGCTCGTCACGCTTGTACCAAAGCTAATTTATTTTTTTGCCGAAGATAACTACAAATGTTCAACAGTGAATTGTCAGCCGATAACTGAAGCCGAACAGAATTACTGCTGTCCAAGTACGTTCCGTCGCCCCCTGCTATTGCAAATACATTTGTTGGCAGAAGTGCTTCTTTTATTTGAGTTTTAAATTTATCTTTATCAAGCAATGAATTTTTACGAAAAATATCCACAGTTACAAGAGAAAGCATTTCTTACACAAATGCTTACTGAAACCGTTTTTACTACTATGTCGTTAGAAGATCAACAAGTCTCTAAAGATAAGGTTGAAGAAATCGTTTTGTCTTTACTTTCCGATGATAAATCAGAAAATATTAAGTTCAACGGAAATCAAATTTCTTAATTGTTCAAAGTTTCCTTTGTCTGCTGCTTTCATTGTATTAATGTAAACTTTCCGACTTTCTCCTTCCCGATAATAAAGAACTAAAGGTTGATAGCCAAACTTCATTGCCACTAAATTCATAAGTATTCTTCCTGTTCTTCCGTTGCCATTGTTAAAAGGATGAATACGGATAAATTCATAATGTGCATAAAGCAAACAGTCAATATGTTCTTCTTTTGTTTTAGCTATTGATATTTTAAAATTCAGATTGTCAATAAACTGATACATTAATTGAATAACTTGATGCGGTTGTGGTGGTTCAAGTTGTCCAACCAGGATATTTGTTGTTCGCCATTGTCCCGCCCACTCATAAAGGTTACCAAAAGCAATTTTGTGAAGTTCAAGAATGAGGCTTGTCGAAATAATAATGTCCGTGTCAAGGTCTAACACACGAAGCTCAGCTAATGCAATTCCTTTCGCTTCCTGTTCATTGATTGCATCTTTATCTACGAGATTAAGAAGATTATCTTCAGCAGAAGGTGTCCAACTTGTGTTGTCTTGCTTTGCTCAAAGATAATTCTTCGAAGTTGAAGCTGTCCGACCGCATTTCTGCCAACGGTCAGGTATTGCTGCAGTTTGGGCATTTGAAATACGTCACGCTGGGACTGCTGCTGATAGCTGTACTGTTGCTGATGTTTTGTTCAATAGTCAAATTTATAACGTCAAGCCGGAACTGAAGATGATTTTTTTACTGCTGCTGATGCTTATAACGTCCAGCCTAAATTGCAGCAATACCCTTGTTGTATGCCGTTTTTTGTCACCTTTCGTTTAGCAGTCGTTCCAATATCATGCAGAAAATGTCCGCATTTTGAGTCATTTGTAATGTCGGACTTTTGCCTGTGTCTTTACCAATTTCCACTCCGTCCGTGTAAGGCGTGAAGTCTAATACTTTGTCAATACGAATGTTTGAATTTTTCTTTGTTCCTGTAAAAATGATACGCTTGTTTGTCAGATATAATGTTCCCGTATCAATTAGTTTCATTGTGTCCACACTGTAGCTTTGTGGTCTGTAACTTCCTGAACGCAAATAAAATCCCTTCGCAACACGAAAACTTGTTGAATAGCCACTGTAGCTCACTCGTTGTCTCACACTACGAAGCTCATAAGTACCCTGTCAAAATTAAATAGAATTAAAGACGTTAAAACAGTGTGTCAAGAAAAATCAAAGAAATAGTACTAAGCAAAGAAGCTAAGCAAGCGTTGGAACATCTATATAAAACGGAATCAAACCACAGTTTTCGTCAGCGCTGCAAAATGGTTTTATTAAAGTCAGAAGGTTATCCGGCAAAAGATATTGCTGTTATTTCAGGCAGCAATATGGCAAGTGTTTATAATTGGCTGAACCGTTATGACAGCAATGGCATAACAGGGTTACGCACAAAGCCAGGACAGGGCAGAAAACCGATATTGGCAGAAGAACATGTAAGTATAGTAAGAGCAGCCATAGAACAAGAGCGGCAACGATTATCACAAGCCCGTCAGATTGTTGAAGAAAATACAGGCAAAAAGATGAGTAACGAAACGCTTACGCGTTTTTTAAAAGTCATCACTGCCGTTACAAGCGAATAAGAAAACGACCTAAAGGCGGATGTGATAAAGAATTTTATGACTATAAACTACAGGAACTTCAGTTATTAGAACAACGTTATGGCAAGTCAGAAATTGATTTGTATTATGGCGATGAGGTACAAATATCGGAAGAAGGCTATGTGCCTTATGGCTGGCAGTTTACAGATGAAAACATTAGTATAAAGTCAGCTAAAGGCAAGCGTATCAATTGTTTTGGAATCATAACAAGAGAGAATCAGTTTGAGCATGCGACCACTTACGAAACCATTACCACCAACTTTATCATCGAAAAAATAAATGAGTTTTCTTATCAGATAAAAAAGCACACGGTTATCGTATTGGACAATGCAAAAGTTCATCAGTCAAAAGCAATGAAAGCCATGCAAAAAGTATGGGCAAAAAGGCAATTATTTATTTTTTATCTGCCGCCTTACTCACCCCATTTAAATATTATTGAAAGACTTTGGAAAGAAATGAAAGCCAGATGGATACAAACCAAAGACTATGAAACCGATGAACAACTTTGCTATGCAACGATGCTTATTTTACATGCCATCGGTAAAAATTTATTCATCAACTTTAAAAAAGTTAATTAGTAGATAATTTTGACAGGGTACTTACCAATTAACATTGGTGATTTTCATATGACAGACTTCCGATTTTTGAATTACTATATCAGGCTGGATAATTGGCAAATCCAAATTTTCCAAAGCCCAATAAAGTTTTAGTTTTCGTAATTGCTCTTTGGTTTGTTCGTTCAGTTGGATGTTGACATTTAGACTACTGGCAATTGCTTGCAACTCTTGTTCTTCGGCTGGCGATAATCTTTGGTCAGAGACAATTTGAGCAACATAGTTTTCAATGAAGGCAATCCTTATTTCGGAAGAAATCTTCTGTGCAAGCTCTTTAGGCAGTCGTAGAGTGCTTTCAAGTTTGTTTAGGAAATCTTCTTCATTCTTTGTTAAGCGCCCATCCGAAACTGCCTCCTGAAAAGATTTTTTATAAATAGTTTCGCCAATTTTTACATGCAGTTTGTCAATAGTTTTATCGTCTAAGTTCAGAATGCGTTTTAAATGATTAAGCTCATTAAGTTCCTCGTCATTAAGAATTTTATCAGCAAGGCAATAGTTTAGGTAAACAGCATAGAATTCTTCAAGGTTCAGTTTGAACTCTTTGCTTAAGCTAAGTTTGTACCTGTTTTCTATTTCTTCAATGTCATTATGAGAAATGTTTAAAAGCGGTTTTAAAGCTAAAAGATTGTTTAGCTCAACGACAGCATTTTCTTGCGGAAACTGTTTAAACAGCTTTTGAAAAAAACTTGTGTTAGATAGTTGCCTTGTTTGAAATAAATTTCCGTTCATTTCTTATTCATATTTTCTGTATTCTTCATAAACTGGGTCATTCCAATTGCATACGCCTCCGTGATGGGAACATGCGCCTCTGCCCGCAGCACTTGAAGTAGTTCCGTCACAACATCTTGTAACATGATATGCCACTCTTTTGCGAAGAGGATTTATTTTATCATTCAATTTTTCTGCTTCGGAGTTTCCTGCTTGTATTAGTGGTTTAAGGTCACTTACTGCTTCCTGTATTTTTCCAGTTTTACTGTAACAAACAGCCCTGTTGTAAAGCAGTTCTGAATTTGAAGGGTCAGAATACAGAAGATTATTTATTTCAGGTAAAGCAGCTTGATATTTTCCTGTCTTAACTAAATCAAACGTTTTAATAGAAGCAATTCCGATTTTTTCCATCTCTATTTGTTCGTTGTCTGTGGGCAAAGAAGCAAAAGCTACTGCATGTTGAAGCTGCTTGTTTGCTTCATCAAGTTTATGGTTTTTTGCTAACTGCTCACTTTGTTGAATATAGAAGGCTAAACTATCTTTTCGGGCTTGTTCTTTTTGGTCTGCAATCGCTTTTTCTTTTGCAGCTTTTTCATCAGATAATTTTTGTTGATAAGCAATTTGCTTGTCAATGTCTGCATAATGACTTGTCAATGGCATGGCACCAATAAATAATGCCGCCGTAGTAATGGCTTTAATTTTTGGTGTAAGTCTGAATTGTAATTTTCGTTCAATAAATCTGTGTCCTGGTGGAATGAGAATAAAACCAATCAATCCGAAGATTAAAGTCATAGCTGGATGACCAATAGATACCAAAGCACCTATCAGAAAGAAAACACCAATTATCCAAAGTAATGTGTCCACCAAAGGATTTTTCTTTGTCGCTGTGTAAATGTCTCCTTTGAAATAGTCTGGTAAAACCTTTGAACTGTCAGGAATTAAATTTGGAACGTATCTCATGTTCAATCGTTACAGTTTGTTTTGTTGGGTGTCGCTATAAAATGGCATACAACGTTCGGGCTTTGCGTTCGGCACGACAGAAAAGATCCGTCAGCCCGTGCCAACCAAAAGCCGAAAGTAGCACAAAAGATGAAGATAAAAACAGTCGCCCAATTTATAACGTCAGCCGGAACTGAAGATAAAAGAAGGAGTGAAGCGGCTGCTGCGATGCGTCAGCCGTGCTGACGCAAAACCTCTTGTTATGTGCAGACCTGATTGCGTCACCCGAAGCCTGACTGCCAGAAACCACACCCGAAACAAAAGCTTTGCTTGTTGCAGTGACTTGCCTGGCAGCGTCAACCTGAACGAACGAACCAACACGGAAAAGAGAGCAAAATAATACCGGCAAAGAGAAGTCACAGGTTGCACATAACGTTCGGGCTTTGTGTTCGGCACGACGGATGCAATCCGTCGGCATGGACAAAAGCCAAATAAAGAACCGAAGATACAAACAACCGCTGATGACCAACCGGGTTCCGTCGGGCTGATGACCGAAGCCCTAAAGAAGGAGTGAAGCGGCGACTGCGATGCGTCAGCCGTGCTGACACAAAACCCCATGTTATGTGCAGACCTGATTGCGTCACCCGAAGCCTGACTGCCAGAAGCCACACCCGAAACAAAAGCTTTGCTTGTTGCAGTCACTTGCCTGGCAGCGTCAACCTGAACCAACTAACCCACACGGAAAAGAGAGCAAGATAATACCGGCAAAGAGAAGTCACAGGTTGCACATAACGTTCGGTATTTGCGATGGCAGGGCATTCGAAAAACGTCAGCCCAAACTACCGCTGATTGAAAAACAAAAGATGAAGATATGAACAAAAGCTAAATTACTAACGTCACGCTGGAACTGCTGCTGATAGCGAACTACAGACGAGGACTTGCACGTCGCCCCCTGCTATTGCAAATGCTTTTGTTGTGCGTTCGCTTTTAAGTACATGCATTATATAACGTTAATATTTCTTGATTAAATTCTTCGTTAGTAATATTTTCAAGTTCCATTTTTTTCTTTAAATCTCTATATCCAATTAAAGCTCTTGAAACATTTCCCTTTTCTACTATTGAAGATGCACTATTGGTTAGCATTGGTCTTCCATTTGCATCCGGTAATTCAAGTTCCCAATTAGTAGTCCACATGTCAAAACGACTTGTATCTATACCAAAAGGGTTGTCATTTTTTTTTATAAGAGATTTGGCAAGATTTGCTATTTTACAAAATTCATTTAACTCTTTTACAATCTTGTCCTGTTCATCTTCTTTCTGTATTTGCTTTTTTGTTTTATAAGGTTCTGCAATGATTGACCCAGTTCTCGTTCTAACTTGAACTCGCCGTCCGGTTATAGTAGCAATTATAGTGGGCATGGCTCCTAATAATACGATTCCTAAAATTCCAACTAAGATTAACCAACTATCTCCCATAAAATTTTATTATGATTATTGAAGTTTTGTTGGTTCTTCTTTGTCAATATTGAAAATCCCGTCCTTACTAACTTCTTCTTTTAAACAAGCAATGTTTTTAATAAATTGCCCATTTTTGTCATATTCAGCAAGGATAAAATCAAATTTTCCATAAAAACTACCCATTGGATTTCCGTGATTGTCCCAGCCAAAAATAAAGTTCGAGTCTACAATTTTGGTATCTGACTTTGAGAGCATTATTTCATAAACAGAGTTTTTGCTATTACCATTATAATAAAATACTATTTCATGTTTTTTAAATTGATTGTCCATAGTCAAAAGTTATATTATTTACGATGTGTGAGTCCAAAGTGACGCACAACGAACAGGGCTTGCTGCCGGAGCGGCATTCATTGATTCGTCAGCCCAAATATAGCTGAAAAGATGATTAGAATTACTGTTGCTGAATGGCTTCCGTCAAGCCGCTATGGCAGCAAACCACCTGTTGTGCGAATTGTCTGTCAGCGAAAGTCGTAGTAATAGATAGCAGTTCCAAATGGGTTATATCCTTTCGATTTGAATTTGTCAGCCAAAGACGCATAGTCGCCCGTTGTAAGTGTATCTGTTTTGTTGTCGGCAATCATAAGTAATAATACCTCCGGTTGTCTGGAACCTAAGGTCAACCCGTTTGACACATCTGCTATATTTATAACGGTAAATGCAGGTATATCAATATAAAAAGTTGTGGCGTCAACCCATGTGACCAAACTATCCTGTCGCCAATCTCCATAATACTTACGTTTCTTTACCGTCGTGTCGTAAAAGGATACTTTGTTAGGAAGTTTATCAAATCGACGTCGGTCAATCAGTGATGCTTGAAGTCGAACATTTTGATTAGAAAAATTACGGAAGAACACTTCTGCTGGAATTATGCAACCAGAGAAAAAGAATGAAATAAGTAAAAAAAGTCTCCACATAAGTGTTTAGTCATTTTCGCACAACGAAGGCGTATTGCTGATGGGCTGGTATTCCGCGCTGTGTCAGCCCGGAACAAAAGCCTGGTTTTGTTTTGCAGCCGAAGATAACTGATAATGTTCAACAGCGCTGTGTCAGCCGGAACTGAAGCTGCATAGCGATGCGCTGCTGATGCTTACAACGTCAAGCCAGCCTATTAGCAATACATTTGTTAGCGGCTGTTTTTTTGTCCAGCTAAACAAAGTATTCATTAATAATTGCTACTGACTTTTCGTAAATTTCTTTATATTTTTCTGGTGAGTTAGTTTTTAGTTTTTGACTAACCTTCCAATGTTCAGCTTCGTCTAATTCATACTTTGTCATTCCAAACCTTTGTGCAATATTTTCTATCGCGTCCTTACCCCAGATGTCAATAGCATTTCCATCGTTGTCTAAAGCAAAACTATGAACATAACCAATTTTACTTAAACTGAATAGCTTATTATACTCTTTAGCAATTAAAGAAACTGGCTTGTAATTTTTCAGGTCACTTAAAGCAGTTGCAAAAGGATTACATTGTCCATAAGTAAAATCCGCTGCTATATGTGCAGGAACATTTGGTGCTTGTCGCTTTTGAATTTTGTCCAAAAAATCTGTGTTTGCAATAATTATTTTTTGTGCAGCTTTTATTCTGCCTTCATCTGGTCTTACTCTTAATGGCAAAGTGAATAATTTACTTTCACTATAATATTTTGTTGCAACTCCACCATAATTATCTCCTCTTTTTTGTGCTATTGGTCTAACGATATTGTTTGAAAAAGTTGCTATAGTTTGCTTGCCTCGTAAGTCATAGATTTGATTAGAGTTGTTGCCTACATATACACGCAAAGATTTCATATTCTCAACAACCTCTTTGTTGTCTGTAGGTGTCCACCAGTCAACGTGCAATAACCAACCAGTAATTCTGCTTAATGCAACAGCAAAATTTACTCCATCACTTGCTTCCCAGTCTTTAAGAATGTAATCTGGAAATTGTGTAGTTTTCTTTGCCTTTTTTGTCATTTAAGAAGAATATATTTTTTAGAATTTTAGGGTCTGCTACAAAATAGCCGCTAACGTTCAGGCTTTGCGTTCGGCACGACAGAAAAGATCCGACAGCCCGTGCCAACCAAAAGTCGAAAGTAGCACAAAAGATGAAGCTAAAACCAATGGCTCAATTTATAACGTCAGGCTGGAACAAAAGCTTAAAAAAAGGGGTGAAGTGGCTGCTGCGTTGTGTCAGCCGTGCTGACGCAAAACCTCTTATTGCCTGCCGCTTTCTCTGGTCAGCCTGAACAGATAAGCGTTTCTTTCTTAAGTAAGACAGAACAGCTTTATAAAGTGATAAACTTGCTTAGCACAAGTCAACGCGAACAGCTTAAAAAACAGTGAGTAAAGAAGCCGGAACTTGGGCAGCTATTTCAAAGTGGCAGGCAACGTCCGGGCTTTGCGTTCGGCACGACAGAAAAGTTCCGTCAGTCCGTGCCAACCAAAAGCCGAAAGTAGCACAAAAGATGAAGCTAAAACCAATCGCCCAATTTATAACGTCAGGCTGGAACCAAAGATAAAAGAAGGAGTGAAGCGGCTGCTGAGTTGTGTCAGCCGTGCTGACGCAAAACCCCTTGTTGCCTGCCGCTTTCTCTGGTCAGCCTGAACAGATAAGCGTTTCTTTCTTAAGTAAGACAAAACAGCTTTGTAAAGTGATAAACTTGCTTAGCACAAGTCAACCGGAACAGCTTAAAAACAGTAAACTAAGAAGCCTGAACTTGGGCAGCTATTTCAAAGTGGCAGGCAACGTTCGGGCTTTGCGTTCGGCACGACAGAAAAGTTCCGTCAGCCCGTGCCAGCCAAAAGCCGAAAGTAACACAAAAGATGAAAGTAAAACCAATGGCTCAATTTATAACGTCAGGCTGGAACCAAAGAAGAAAGAAGGAGTGAAGCGGTGGCTGAGTTGTGTCAGCCGTGCTGACGCAAAACCCCTTGTTATGTGCAGACCTGATTGCGTCACCCGAAGCCTGACTGCCAGAAGCCACACCCGAAACAAAAGCTTTGCTTGTTGCAGTGACTTGCCTGGCAGCGTCAACCTGAACCAACTAACCCACACGGAAAAGAGAGCAAAATAATACCGGCAAAGAGAAGTCACAGGTTGCACATAACGTTCAGGCTTGGCGAAGAACTGGTATTTGAAATTCGTCCAGCCCGAACTGCTGATAAATTTATAATTAAAAGTTCATTGTTATTGTTGTTGCCAAATTTATAACGTCGAGCTGATTACTAAAGCCGAATAGCGAAACAAAAGTTGATGTTGCGTTACGTCAGCCATTTTTTTGCCAAACCTTTTGTTGTGCGTTCGTGCTTCTATTCTTTAAACGTTTTTTTATTGATGTTAAGAATAGTTTTTGTCCATCGAAACAGGGTCAAAGCCATCTTTTATTATAAAAAACGTTGCACTCGCTGTATTGTCCACACCGTATTCTTTGTCAATCGTAAAGCTTTGTCCAGCTTGAGTTTTTTCTAAATTGTCTACAATTATGTTTTTAAAATTCTTCAAGTCTTTAATTGTTCCAGCAATATAATTTCCTGTTATTACAGCCTTGTCCCACGTCATAATCTTTAAATAACTATAAGGTCCATAATGGTCGTGTTCTGAAAGAAAATCGTTAGCCGATTTATTTGTGTAGTCTTCAAGAAGTTTTATAAAATTCTGTAGTCCAAGTTTGCTTCCATAAAACTTCCATTCACTTTTATAAGCGCTTTCTTCAAGGTCGTAGTAAAAACCAAGTTCACGCCATTCGTCCTTAATTCTTTGGTCAATGTCAACCATTGTTTCAGTCGTTGTTAGTTAAAAACTTTTTTTCTTTGTCAATAAGGAAGTGTCAAATCGCATGACGCACAACGTTCGGGCTTGGCGAAGAACTGGCATTTGAAATTCGTCCAGCCCGAACTGGTGCTAAATTTATAATTAAAAGTTCATTGTTATTGATGTCGCCAAATTTATAACGTCAAGCCCGGAACCAAAGTACAACAGCGAAACAAAAGTTGATGCTGCGTTTCGTCTGCCAGTTTTTTGCCAAACCTCATGTAAGCTGCAGTTTTATCTTTTGAAATTAATGCTGCTTAAATTTTGTAACGTAAACTTGGAATTAAAAACTGTTATAAACTTGAACGTAAACTTAAACATTGAAGCTGAAATTGCTGTCGTGATGCAATTAAAAATTTTTGTTGCCGTTGTGCCAAAAGCTTAAAACTTGTCAACCGCAACAACCCAAACTAAGAATATTTTAAAACAACATTTTTAAAAAACTTTTTTGATTACAGCAAGCCGAACTGTCAACCAAAAGTTTTGCGAAACAATAAAGCACTTGCAAAATGGTTTAAGTTTTAAGCAGCCTGAAAACAAATAAAAACCCGAACTTGCCAAACCAAAAATTCTAAAATAGAAAAGCAACTTGCCGCCTAACAAAAATTTTATGCTGATAAATTTTGTAACGTAAACTGTCCGCCAAAAGCTGGTTGAAATTTGTAACGTAAACTGTCGCACTAAAGCTGCCGGAAAAAATAATGCTTTTAGAAAATTGGTTTGAAATGAAAGCTGATGAAAAATAATTTTAAGCTCTTGCATTTTGTCCTGCCGCACAGAAACGATCTGCACAAAAAAAATTGCAGCTTACGGGCAAGTATTGCCGAATTGCAGGCAATAGAATTCCGTCAAGCTCGGCAAACTGAAGTCAAATTAATATTTAAAGTTGAAGATTTTCACTTAGCTAAATTTATAATGTCGAGCTGGAACTACTGCTAAAATGAAAAAATAAAAGTTGAAAGACATGTTCCGTCAGCCTGCATTTTGGCAATACCCATGTTAGCGGCTGCCTTGTCTTGTCAGTAAGCAAGTTTTTTGTTATTCAGTTCTACATTAAAATTCACCTTCGCACCTAAAGCATCAAATACTTTCAAAATGGTTTCAAATCTCGCATTTTTTACGCTGTTTTCAATCTTAGAAATTTGAGCTTTTTGTACTCCTACCAGTTCACCTAATTGTTCTTGTGTCAGATTGCGTTCTTGTCTTGCTTGTTTAATGGCTTGCCCCAATAAGTCAATTCTCAACTCGTTTTCAAAAGCCTCACGTTTCTCAGTCCCACGCTTTCCAATGTGTTTGTCAATCATTGTGTTAAGCGAAACAGTTTTAAATTTGTCTGCCATAATTATTTAGTTTTTTTGTCTTGTTGTTTAAATACTGCTTTCTTATTTCTTCAGCCTTTTTTATTTCTTCCGGTGGCGTTTTCTGCGTCTTTTTCAAAATTCCGTGTGTCGCCATAACCAAAGTTTCTTTCCCATCAATTTTGTCCCAAAACGAAAAAAGTCGATAAGTCTTGCTGTTGTATAAAGTCCGAAACTCCCAAATAAAGTCATTGAGTTTTTTAAAAAGTTCATTGTCGTTTACAAATTGAGATTTTCTGATATTATAGTAAATCTTCTCTCTCGTTTTGTCATCAAGATTTTCTAAAAACTCAATTGCTTCCGGTAATAACTCAACGTCAAAGTTTGACTTCATTGGCAATTTTCGTCAAAAATATTAATTTCCCAATTAGGAAACAAATGTTTTGTCAACTTTTAGATATGTCTCGATGGGGGAGGTCAGCGAAGGTTGCCGCCAACGTTGGGTATTGGCGTTTGTGGCGGCATTTGGAAAACGTCAGCCCGAACTGTTGATGAGTAAAAATACAAAAGCTGATGACATGTTCTGTTGCCAAATTGATAATGTCAGGCTGGAACGAAAGATGAAAAGAGAACTGAAGCTGATGCTGCGCCGTGTCAGCCGACATAACGCCAATACTTTTGTTACATGCCTTTTTTCTTTGTTGCAATAAAGCTCTTTGTGCTTTATAAAACAAATTGTCCATCAAAAGCTGACTGAAAACCTGACCGTACCTTTTAAATTGTAAACTTTATCTGCACTGTGATGCAACAGTGAATGTAAGCAAGCCGTTTTGTCAACAGTTAGCGACCAGTCAACCGCAACAACCCGTAGGTAAACAATTAGAGAAAACAATTTTCAAAAGAACTTTCGATTGAGACAAGCCAGGCTGTCAGCCGCACCATTTTAAAAACAAAAAACAGTTTGCCGCACAACAAAAGTTTGAAGCTGTTTGCAAAGCGAGACAAACCCGAACTGTCCGGCTTAGAGATTACGAAAACAAGAAACGACTTACACAATGACCGAAGTGTAAAGCTGCAACGAAAAATGTAAGCCCAACTGTCAGAGCCAGCAGTTATGAAATAAAAAAACAATGTTACACAATGATTAAAGATTGAAGCTGCTTATATTTTGTAACGCAAGCTGTCGCAGTAAAGCTGAAAGAAAAAAGCTGTAAGCTTACAAAACTTGTCATACTACAATCTGCAAAATAAAATGGCATGTAACGTTTGAGGCTTGCTGCCGGTGTGGAAATAGAATTCCGTCTGCCAAGAACCGCTGCTCAATGATAAACTAAAAGTACAAGTTAAAAACTAAAAGCCAAATAGCATTCCGTCAAGCCCGGAACTGCAGCACAGTGCAGAAATGCTGATGAAGCTGCCAACGTCCTGCCACACTTGCAGCAAACCCCATGTTGTACGCCGTAATTACTTCGTCAACATGAAACGCATTACTGTCCCTGTGAGGTACAATAAAAATTCTACTTCGTCAACCTTTGCATTGTCGGCATGTTTTATTTTATCGTTTTGGTATTTGCTATAATAGTCAAGGACTGTCCAAAATAAGTTTGAAATTTCCGCACTTGTGTTTCTTGTCTTTAAGTATTTACCTATAAACTCTTTTTGATTTTCTAAACTTTTTGTGTTTTTAAGAACTGCTAAGAACTGCTTTAAATAATAACTCAAGCGATAATCGTAGGTTGTCAACAATATGCCGCTCTTTACCTTTTGTTCCAATTTCGGTTAAAGCGTTTTTGAAAGTGTCGTAACTTTCTGGATAGTCTGCAAGCCAATCAAGATTATCATTAACAAGTGCCTGGTCAAGCAGTTTTGCTCCCGCTGGAAAAAATATTACATCTTCATCTGTGTCCTTTGCGACAAGTGGAACTCCAGTCATAACAATTGCGTCTTGAATGCTTTCTAAAAAATCAGACTTATATTTCCATTCAAGAGATGTCATCCAAAAAATAACTTCAAGTCCAAGTATAAATTTCTTTATGTCGCCTTCTTCAAGGAAATAATTGTAGGTAGGACTTTCAATAAGTTTTTTGTCAAACGAAATGTCTATGTCAAACATTCCTTTTACTCGCCTTGTGTGTACACCAATGAGTT
Source organism: Ilyomonas sp. (assembly GCA_965219515.1). Classification (GTDB taxonomy): domain Bacteria; phylum Bacteroidota; class Bacteroidia; order Chitinophagales; family Chitinophagaceae; genus Ilyomonas. The sequence goes on along the minus strand of OZ244776.1, from coordinate 1,034,461 downwards.
TGAAAAATTCATCTTCACTTTTTGAGTTCTCCAAAATTTCATAACCAAGTTCACTTGAATATGCGTTTAAAACTCTGCTACGAAAATTTGTCCATCTATCTTTGTCCGAGAGTTCAATGTTCCATCTTTTGTAGAAATTTTCTATTCGTAATCTTTCGTCTGGAAGCTCTTTCTTTTTTCTTGGTGGCATTGGGGTCTAATATTATGGCGTACAACGATTTTGGCTTGGCGAAGAACTGGTATTTGAAACCGTCAAGCCCGAACTGCTGCCAAATTTATAATTAAAAGTTCATTGTTATTGATGTCGCCAGATATATAATGTCGTGCTGATACAAAAGCTGAATAGCCAAACAAAAGTTGATGTTGCGTGTTGTCAGCCAGTTTTTTGCCAAACCTTTTGTTGTGCGTTCGTGCTATTTTGTAGCGAGTGCTGTCCAGTCCTCAATTATTATATTATCAAGTCTTCTTAGATGAGCAACATTATTTGTCACCATTATCATGTCATTGGTAACAGCAGTTGCACCAATTAAAATATCAAAATCATCAATCAGCAACCCTTGTTTTCTTAGCTTGGCTTTTTCCTTAGCGTAAATGTCTAATGAATTATAAATAGGAATAACAAAGAATTTTGGGATAAACGCCTCCACAATTTTTCTCATTGCTTCAACTGTCTTACTGTTTTCAACTCCATATTTCAATTCAGCAACAGTCATCTCCGAAATAAAACAATTTTGTTCACCTACTTCTGCTATTTTTTTGTTTAGTCCAAATTGTCCTTTTATGAAGTAAATACAAATGTTCGTGTTAAGCAGGTACTTTTTCAAAGTGGTTCAATATTACGGTTAAACACTCTTGAGGCTCTGAGTTCGGCAATTATGTCGTCAGCAGTTTCTTCTGATTGATATGCTCCAAAGAGCGATTGCAATGATGTGTCAGAAACTTCGTCATTTTTTTTTAAAGATTGTGATAGCTTGGAAATAAGGTCAAGCTTACTGTCTGTATTAAGATTTTTTAAAAATCCAAAATAATAATCAGCAAGGTCGATATGTTGAGATGAAGTATTCATTCAATTCGTTTTGTCAAAATTAGCAAATTACAGGAAAAACAGGAAAGTTGTGAGTAAGTCCGCATGACGCCTAACGAACAAGGCTTGCTGCTGTAGCGGCATTTCTTGTACGTCAGCCCAAGTATAGTTATATTGTTCAATAGAATTCCTGCTATTCAGCCGAGTTCCGTCAGCCGCTATGGCAGCAAACCAGGTGTTACATGCCGTTTTTCTCTGTCCACCTAAAGCAAGCTGAAGTTGTATAACGTAAAAAGTCCGCCAATAACCTGATTGTAAAAGTAACGTACACCTTGCATTTATTACTGCTGCGCTGTCGTAGTGTACTTATGAACTTAACAAAGCCGTTGTGTCCAGCCGTGAGCAACTTGTCAGCCGCAACAACCCGAACTTAAACAAGCAACAACTGAGAATTGCTTAAGAACTTTTGATTGGAAAGAAGCCGCAGCGTCCACCAAAACAATTTTACAAACAAGGAAGCAACTTGCAGAATGGTAAACGTTTGAAGTTGATTGCCAAGAGTAATGAACCCGAACCGTCAGCCACAACAACTACAAAATATAAAAGCAACTTACATAATGGTAAAAGTTCCAAGCTGCTGAGATTAGTAGCGTAAACTGTCGGCGTAAACCTGTTTGAAAAAGTAAAAGTTTCTCGTAAGTCCTGTCGTAATGAAACTGCTAAAAATAGTTTTGAACTTTTGTCTTTTGTCCTACTGCAACATGGAAATAAAAACTGCAAAAAAATGGCATGTAACGTTCGGGCTTTGTGTTCGGCACGACGGATGCAATCCGTCGGCATGGACAAAAGCCAAATAAAAAACCGAAGATACAAACAACCGCTGATGACCAACCGGGTTCCGTCGGGCTGATGACTGAAGCCCTAAAAAAGAGCTGAAGCAGCGGCTGACGAATGTCAGCCGTGCTGACGCAAAACCTCTTGTTATGTGCAGACCTGATTGCGTCACCCGAAGCCTGACTGCCAGAAGCCACACCCGAAACAAAAGCTTTGCTTGTTGCAGTGACTTGCCTGGCAGAGTCAACCTGAAAGCACTAACCCACACGGAAAAGAGAGCAAAATAATACCGGCAAAGAGAAGTCACAGGTTGCACATAACGCCCACCGGCTTGCTGCTGTGCTGGTATTCGTTGCTTGTCAAGCCCGGAACTGCAGCCCATTAAAATTACTAAAGATGAAATTGACAACTAAAAGTCAAATTGAAAAACGTCGGTTTGAACTGCTGCTGATAGCGAACAAAAAGATGAGAACTTATTCGTCAGCCAGCATAGCAGCAAACCCATGTTGTACGCCGTTTTATTATCCTACGCTGATGTTCAAGTTTGGCAATTCTACCTGCAACTTTACTTTCGCTTTTAACGCAGTAAACACTCTCAATAAGGTGTCCATAGTTGCGTTGCTGGCATTGCTTTCAAGTCTTGAAATTTGTGCTTTTTGGACACCGATAAGTTTGCCCAATTCTTCTTGTGTCAAATGGCGTTCTTGTCGTGTCTGTTTAATTGCTTTGCCAATTAAATCCATTTGAAGTTCGTACTCAAATTTATCTCTGTCAGCTGTACCAACTTTGCCAATTAATTTGTCTTGAACCTGGTCTAACGAATATGTTTTCATTTCTTTTTCTTTTTAAGTTGTTTGTCCTTGTCTTCAAAATATTTTATCCTTAGTTGCTTTGCTTTAAGGATTTCATTGTCTGGAACTTTGCTACGTTTTTTTATAAACCCGTGTGTCGAAATTACCAAAGTATTTTCTGTGTTCGTCTTATCCCAAAAAGCAAGTAAGCGATATTTTAAACCTTGATAAAGCGTTCTGAATTCCCAAATTTCATTTGTAAGTTTTTTGAAAAGTTCAGGGTCGTGTTCGGTCTGAGATTTACGAATGTTGTACAATATTTTCTCATAGTGTTTTCTGTCAAGTTTACTTAAAAAAGTAAAAGCTTCTTCCAGAAATACGATGTCGAAAATTCTGTCCATTCATTTTAAGTCTGGACAAAGATAAAGAAAGTTTCGTTAAATAGAAACATTTGAATTTTTAGGATGTCCACGAAAATGGCGTACAACGAACAAGGCTTGGCGAAGAACTGGTATTTGAAAATCGTCAGCCCTAACTGCTGCTAAATTTATAATTAATTGTTCATTGTCATTACTGTTGCCAAATTTATAATGTCAAGCTGATAACTAAAGTTCAATAGCGCAACAAAAGTTGATGCTGCGTTACGTCAGCCAGTTTTTTGCCAAACCTTTTGTTGGTAGCAGTTTTGTTTTGTCAACCAAGACCTGCCTGCGAAATATTCTTATATTTTTCTCTCCATTCTACTCCTTCCCAGTTGTCAATCAAATTGTCCCATTTTGTTTTTGATAATTGTCCGAGCCAAGGATTAAAAACATAGTGATAGTCTGCACTTGTCCCACAAATATTTTGAATGCTTTCAAAAAGTCCGACAACAATTAAATTGTCAATATAAGTGTCACAGTTATTAAGAACAGTCTCAATGTTGTCAAAAAACGGTTTAAATATTTCAGTTTGTCCAGCTTGCAATTTGTCAATAATAAAACGTGCAATTATTCCAATGTCAACATAATCGAGTCGCTTAGTCTTATCACCTTTATATTCTTCATGCAGATATTTTTTAAAATAGTCACTAAGTTCTTTGTCAATCGAAGCAAGTTCACTTAGAACTTTGTCCCTTTGTAATCCATTGAACTTTATAATTGATGATTGCTGTGTCATTTTGAAATTGCTACCAACGTTCGGGCTTTGTGTTCGGCACGACGGATGCAATCCGTCGGCATGGACAAAAGCCGAATAAAGAACCGAAGATACAAACAACCGCTGATGACCAACCGGGTTCCGTCGGGCTGATGACCGAAGCCCTAAAGAAGGAGTGAAGCGGCGGCTGCGATGCGTCAGCCGTGCTGACACAAAACCCCATGTTATGTGCAGACCTGATTGCGTCACCCGAAGCCTGACTGCCAGAAGCCACACCCGAAACAAAAGCTTTGCTTGTTGCAGTCACTTGCCTGGCAGCGTCAACCTGAACCAACTAACCCACACGGAAAAGAGAGCAAGATAATACCGGCAAAGAGAAGTCACAGGTTGCACATAACGTTGAAGCATTTGCGATGGCATGGCAATAGCGAACTGTCAGCCGGTACAAATGCTAAATTGAAAAACTAAAGTTGAAGGTAACAACAATAGCCAAATTTATAATGTCGTGCCCGAACAAAAGCTGATAAATGATTTGCAGCCGAAGTTTATTCCGTCAGCCATGCTATTGCAAATGCACTTGTTGGCTGCCGTTTTATTTCTCTTGTTGTAAGACTTTATCAGTTAGATATTTTACAAATGCTGCTGCGGTTGTCAAAGCAGGACTTGCTAACGGGTCTTTAAATAATGTTTTGATTGGAGCTTCGCCAAAATAAAGTCCGTCTGAAACAAGAAAGGTTATTCTTGCATTTCCTTTTGTCGGCGGTAGTCTTCTTGCTTTGTCCCATGGTCCAATATTGCTTACAATTGTTTCGCTGTTTTTAAATAATTCTATCGTCAAAGCATTTGATGTTTCATCAGTTGTTTCCCAAACAATTATTTTCCCAGATTGATTAATATATCTTGCTGTTCCGTCTTTGTAAGAAGCCAAAACATCAACTCCTTTGTCAAAGCCAACTTCAACAATTACTCCGAGAAGTTCTTTCTTATTTATTTTTTGTTTTGTTTCAAACAATTTATTGTAAGCAAGAACTTTTACTCTTGCTTCTGCACCGTCATCATTAATTATTTTTTGTAACTCGGTTTCATTAACCGGTTTAGAAAATAAAATATTCCAAGGATAAACTTCAGAATGATTTTTATTAAACAAATCAAGGTTATCGCAAAACAATAATTGGTAAAACTCATTTGTTGAATGGTCGTTGTATGGCTCTGAAGATTTTTTAAATATGTCAAACAACCCCATGTTAAGCGTTATGTTATTTTGAATTTATTGCTGTCGCTGAAAATGGCAGCCAACGTTCGGTATTGCTGATGGGCTGGTATTCAATGCTGTGTCAGCCCGGAACAAAAGCCGATTTCTATTTTTGCAGCCGAAGATAACTACTAATGTTCAATAGCGCTGTGTCAGCCGGAACTAAAGCTGAGTAACGATTTGCTGCTGAAGTTGCCAACGTCAAGCCAGCCTATTAGCAATACTTTTGTTGGCAGAAGTTTTTATTTTTTAGGAAGTCCAACTCTTGCAATTACTTTGTTTGCTTCTGCAAGTTTTTTCGGAAATAAATTTTTACCTCTTAACTTCTCAAGAGATTTATCAATCTTCACGATTGGAGTTTTACTATTATTCAATTTTTCAATTGTTGTCATACTGCAAATTTAAAATAATTTTCGTTTTACTAAAAACGCCTCATAATTTTTACCTTTTTCAAACTTTTCCCAATCTTCTTCAATTAAACCATAAACTTCAAAGTCTTGACTGACTTCTTCAAGACTTGTAGTAATTCCCATTCTGTAAAGTCTTGTCCTTACATGATTACTACCTTTTGCATAAACCCAAACGCTTGGATGTTTGTCTGTGAAAACATATAAAGTAGATGCAACAGTTGCTAACACTTTTTGGCTGTCATTATTGTTTGTTACAATTGTGTCGTCAATAGATTCTGTTTCTTCATCATAATCACCAAATGCAAGATTGTAAACATCGTCCGGAATCATTCGCGTATAAACAACCAACTTTTTAATGTTGCCTTTTACACCTTCGCTTACAAACTTGAATAATTCAGCCTCACTTTCCGTTGAGTATTCATAGCGTGGTAATTTCATTCATTTTATTACAAATATAGAGGAGTACTTTACGAATTTCGTGCTGTCAGAAAATTTCTGCCAACGTTCAGTATTGGCGTTTGTGGTGGCATTTGGAAAACGTCAGCCCGAACCGAAGCCAAATTTATAATTAAAAAGTTGATGATTTGCACTTAGCTAAATTTATAATGTCCAGCTGATTACTGAAGCTAAATAGAAAAATAAAAGTTGAAATTGCGTTACGTCAGCCAGTTTTTTGCCAAACCTTTTGTTGCCTGCAGTTTTACGTTGGGTCTTTGTATTGCCATTGATCTTTCGCTATCTCTTTAAATTCACAACACCAAAATGTCTCTTGTGTTGAAACTCCATTATTTTGAGCTACGTCAATATATTCACTTTTATTTTTTACACCTACAATTTTGTCCTTAATGTCTTTGTAACAAATTAATGACCCGAAGCTGTCAGAACCCGCTACCAAATAATTTGAGTATGCACAAAAAATACATGAATTTATTTTTACGGTTTTAGGCAACAGGTTTTGTAATTTTATCATTTGTGTTTCAAACCACATTCCGCTTTCTTCATTTTTTTGTAATTCATAATTTTCTTTGTCAATTGGCAAAGTAAAAACTTTTGTCTTGGGATGTTCGGAACCCTTAAGTAAAACTTCAACATTCAAGATAGATTCAAAACATTTTTGAGTGTCTTTGAGTTTGAGAGGAATTTTTACTTGGAAAGAGCAGTCAGTAAGAGAATTGTATTCATTTAAAGAAAAATTATTTTCAGATGACCCTAATTCCGAGGATTGTAACTCCATTGATTCAAAGCTTTGTCCAACGAAATTATGATTGCGAATTTGAATTTTTAATGACATGCCATTACTCACAAAAGAAGTTTCCTCTTTGCCAAAATTGTCAATGTAAGTTGTTGGATAGATTGTCATAAAATTGCAGGCAACGAAGGCGTATTGCTGATGGGCTGGTATTCTGCGCTGTGTCAGCCCGAACAAAAGCCTGGTTTTGTTTTGCAGCCGAAGATAACTACTAATGTTCAATAGCGCTCTGTCAGCCGGTACTGAAGCTGAGTAGCGATTTGCTGCCGAAGTTGCCAACGTCAAGCCAGCCTATTAGCAATACATTTGTTAGCGGCTGCCCTTCTTTGTCAACGAGTGCTACCAAAATTTCCAGAACGGCTTTTTTACTTCTTTAAATTCATAACGATTATAACTTCCGCCTGTCACTTCTTTAGTGTCAAGATTTACTGAAAACTTAACCCACTCGTCTGCTTCATTCATTGGGTCAAATGAAAGTCCATTAACGATATTGTTTTCAAGTATTAAATCTTTTATACCGTCCCAAGAAATTCTTTCTGTTCGCCAAATCGAGCCATCATGTTCAATTACTACTAAGTCTGTTTGTTCAGCAGCAATATATCTGTTGTCATTTGCTTTAATGAGTTGAGTTATTCCAAGTCCAAAAGTTGCAATTGGTTTTTCATCTTCAGTTGTCATAATGTAACCCTGTCCATTTGCAATAACAACTATTTTGTTTGTGCCAGATAATTCAAAAACATCATTGAAATCTGTCCAACCTGTTTTAAAATTTGCAACCCAATTACTTCCATCTTTTTTAAAAAAGCGAACAACAAAACCTTCATTATAAAATGCTTTTCCACTTTCAGAAATTGGAATATACATCGGTCCATAAGGTGGAAGTCCTTCTAAAATTTCATATTGTTTTTGAATTTGCATGATGTGTCAAAATAGGGTTGCCACCAACGTTCGGGCTTTGCGTTCGGCACGACCGCAAAGATTCGTCAGCCCGTGCTAAACGAAAGCCGAAAGTAGTACAAAAGATGAAGCTAAAACCAATGGCTCAATTTATAACGTCAGGCTGGAACCAAAGAAGAAAGAAGGAGTGAAGCGGCGGCTGCGATGCGTCAGCCGTGCTGACGCAAAACCTCTTGTTGCCTGCCGCTTTATCTGGTCAGCCTGAACAGATAAGCATTTCTTTTTTAGGCAAGACAAAACAGCTTTGTAAAATGGTGCGCTTGCTTAGCACAAGTCAACCGGAACAGCTTAAAAACAGTGAGTGAAGAAGTTGAAACTTTACAAGCATTTTCAAAGTGGCAGGCAACGATCAGGCTTGGCGAAGAACTGATATTTGAAAATCGTCTGCCGACAACTGCTGCTAAATTTATAATTAAAAGTTTATGGTTTATTTTATCGCCAAATTTATATCGTCGCGCTGATTACTGAAGCTAAATAGCGAAATCAAAGTTGATGTTGCGCTTCGTCAGCCAGTTTTTTGCCAAACCTTTTGTTGGCGGTAGTTTTAGTCCACAAACGTTTCTTGAATTATATCTTTTACTTTTTCAATTTCTTTGTCGGTCAAAGGCTCAAAACGCTTTACTATTCGCATTCTGTCAATTGTTCGTATCTGGTCAATTGCAATCCAACCTTTAGTTGCTTTATGTTTTACCTCTACTCTTGTCGGATAAGGTTTTGAACTACTTGTCATAGGTGCAATCACGATTGTCTGCAAATATTTGTTCATTTCATTAGGCGACAACACAACACAAGGTCTGGTCTTTTTCATTTCACTTCCAATCGTTGGGTCAAGATTAACCAATACAATGTCATACTGGTTTACTTGTTCCATTCTTCAAAATTTTCATCGTCAAAAACATCGTCCATCAAAAGTTGGTCGTCACCATTTTCGTGCATTTTTTTAAATGCTTTATCCCAACCTTTCCTTGGTTCAGCTTTGGGTTTCAGAATGATATAGCCTTTTTCAAGGATTAGTTCAACTTTGTCACTGATGCTATATTTCTCAAGAATTGTCTTAGAAAGTCTAATTCCTTTTGAGTTCCCAATATTTATAACTGAAAGTTCCATGGCTATTTATTTCGTTATTACAAAGTAATTACGAAAGATGTGAACTTCCAAATTGTTTTCCGAAAATTTTTAAGAGAAGTGTAAGGTACGCCGCAAAATTACCGCCAACGTTAGGGCTTTGCGTCCGGCACGACAGAAAAGTTCCGTCAGCCCGTGCCAACCAAAAGCCGAAAGTAGCACAAAAGATGAAGATAAAACCAATGGCTCAATTTATAACGTCAGGCTGGAACCAAAGATGAAAAAAGGAGTGAAGCGGCTGCTGCGATGCGTCAGCCGTGCTGACGCAAAACCTCTTGTTATGTGCAGACCTGATTGCGTCACCCGAAGCCTGACTGCCAGAAGCCACACCCGAAACAAAAGCTTTGCTTGTTGCAGTGACTTGCCTGGCAGAGTCAACCTGAAAGCACTAACCCACACGGAAAAGAGAGCAAAATAATACCGGCAAAGAGAAGTCACAGGTTGCACATAACGTTCGGGCTTTGCGTTCGGCACGACAGAAAAGATCCGTCAGCCCGTGCTAAACGAAAGCCGAAAGTAGTACAAAAGATGAAGCTAAAACCAATGGCTCAATTTATAACGTCAGGCTGGAACAAAAGCTTAAAAAAAGGAGTGAAGTGGCTGCTGCGTTGTGTCAGCCGTGCTGACGCAAAACCCCTTGTTGCCTGTATGTTCCTTTCGTCAAGGTAACTGAAATAAAATTTTGAGTTTATCATTTAGTTCTGCTAATTCCGTTGGTTCAAGTCTGCCTAACAGTCCTTTCGCTAATGCTTTGTCCAACGATGCAATTTTACTTGTCCGTATCAATGATTGTTTTTTAAGTCCATTTGTTATAGTTGGTGAAAGAAGAACGTCTGTAGGTTCTTGCCAGCCAATTTGTGTCGTAATAAAGCAAGCCGTAATATCAAGATTGGTGTCCGCAAGAACAACTGCCGGACGAAGTTTACTGCTGCTTAGGTCTGTAAAGGGAAAAGTAATGAGTACAATGTCGCCTTTAGCCATTGTATACTTCTTTTAAGTCGTCAACAAAATAAAGGTCTTCTTCATTGTTTAAAAAACCAAAAGCCTTGCTGTAAGTCGTCAGTTGTTGAATGCCTTGTGTCAATAAGTGTTCTTCATAACGTTTGCTAACAAAATCTGCAAAGTCAGAAATTTCTTCTGCTTTTTCTTCTGGCAAATGATTGATAGCTTTTATTGTCCGCTCAATGATTGCTTGTCGTGTCATTTGTAAAATTTTCAGTCGAGTAAAGATAACAATTTTGAAGAAGTAGAATGTGTCACCCGGCATTACAGGCAACGGCTCGGTATTGCTGATGTGGCGGTATTTAAAATTTGTCAGTCTACAACTGAAGCCAAATAAAGAACTAAAATACAAAACATATTCTGTTGCTCAATAGCGTTCCGTCAAGCCGGAACTGCTGATGAATAATGAATTGCTGCTGATGCTGCGTTGGGTCAGCCGCCATAGCAGCAATACTTTTGTTGGCAGAAGTTTTATTGTTTTTTCTTTTGGTCATACTTGCTTTGTTCTAAAAAATGAATCGGGTCTGACATGCTAATAATATCAACAATTGCCTGTTTTTTATCTTTTGCATTGTTATAGTATTCTTTAGCTATCTCGTAACCAATAAAGTAACCTAAGTCTCCTGGTTTGTCTTTTGCTATGTTTCCATTATATAGCCAATTACCAATATTTTGATTGCAAAGTTCATTTTTGAATTCTGTCCAAAGTTTATTTTCATTTTTTTCTCCATATTCATTATTTCGCGGCTTACCAGTAATGAGTTCTGCAATTAAATCACATGAGCCTTCTCTTATAGATTGATATAACAAAGGACATTGTATCGCATCAGAATCTGCGTGTGGCTTTTGCTGTGTATGCACACATTCATGTGCTACTATTCCTTTAATTTTCTGAATAATGTAATCGCTGTTAGAAGAGTCAGCTTTGTCAGTTGACGTAGTAATTTCCGTACCAATCAAAACAAACTGATTAGAAATTGTGCCGCCCGTATTTTTAATTCCAATTGCAAAGCAAACTTTAAACGGTTTAAAGTCAGCATAGATTTCTTTAAATTTCGTAAACACTTCTTCAATTACCGGCTCAGCTTTCTTAGCCTGATAAGTGTTACTGCGAATAGATTCATAGTAAGATGCATTCTTTGAAATTGCATCAACAAACTTGTCTGCAGATAAATCTCTTACTTGTATAAAATCCAGTAGTCCGTTTGTCGCTTTGTCTAAATATTGTTTTTGGATAACATCAACACTATCGGCATAAGTTCTGCAATTTCTCAAGTTGTCAAATGCACTCCAAAAATGGTCAACGTCAATCGTAGTTACATGTTTCGCATTTTCAGGTTCTAATTCCTTTTTGATTTGCTTTCTAACAGCTATTTCATTTTTTGAAAGGCTTTTTACCATAAGACTAATCTGTCCTGAATTAGGATTTTCTGGGTCTTGAAAACGTTTTATAGTAAGTATAAAATCACCCGAACGGCTCGGAATGTATTCAAACTTTTCATAGCCGGTTATGTCGTCCGGATAATTACTTTCATAAACTTTATCATTGTCAGAGGACGTAAGAATGTAGTAAACAGCAATGCCTTGTTGCAAAATAGAAAACTGATAAATACCATCTTTTACGAGCGATAACTGATAAGTTAGAATAGAGGAATTAGCCAGCTTGATATTTTTATAATCGGTATTAAAATTTATTTTTTGTTGAGCCTGAGCAAAAAAGGAGAAATAAAGCAAGGCAAAAAAAACAATCAGCGTTTTTTTCATAGTGAAGTTTGTTACAATACGTTTGAGTGAAAAATTTGTTACATGAAGTGTCTGAAAAATTTCTGCCAACGTTGAGGCTTGGCGATGGGCTGGAAATTTATAATGTCAAGCCCGGAACCAAAGCTGAAAATTGTTACTGAAGATGAAGATAACAACTAATAGCTAAATTTATAAAGTCAAGCTGGAACTATTGCTGATATTGATTTGTAGCTGATTGTTATTCCGTCAGCCAGCCTATTGCCAAACCTATTGTTAGCGGTAGTTTTTTTCTTCGTGTTTAATCAATGTTTCCAAATTGTTGAAATATTTTCTTTCATTGTCAGCAACACCAAATTGTCCAAGCTTAAGTTGTCTTGCTGTGTCCTTATTATTAATGATTAAAAGCTCGTTAGTAAACTCTGTATTTACTTGTCCATTGTTTATTTCAATTGAAGAAATTAGTAAATACTTTTCGTCAGATAAAATTTCAATTTCTTGCGGATAAAACCCTGTTGCTCTTTCTAACGGAATTTTCATCCAAAATATGTCAACATTTTTTATAGTCTGTCCAACAATGTTTGTGTGAAATGATGTTGGCTTTTTTTCATTGTCAAAATATTCAAACTTATTTGTCTGCCCAAGTTCAATTGAAAGTCCATACCCTAAATTTATATATCTATTACCAATTGAAAAAACTTCATTGTTTGTTTTAATGTCAATACCATTTAAAAGGCTCTTGCCGAATTCGTTTGGTTGTTCTGTAAAATTTTTATCTGTTTCTTCAAGATAAAAAACAATTTCTCTTATTGTCTGTCCAATAAGTTTGTCCTTGTTTTTGAACTGTTTAGAATATAGTTCTTTGTCGTTGGTGATGGTCATATAAAATTACCGCTAACACAAATATTATACGAACCGCTCATTTTACCAAAAAAATAATCTGTATTGATTCTCAATTGTTTTTCATTCGCTTTTTTGTATTGTCGCGGTTCGCCAATGCACAAATTGCTGCTCAACGAACATAAATCAGCCGGTTCGCCAATACAACAAATACTGCGTCATTGGCGAACCGAAAAGCCATTTCAGAATAAAACAAGAAGCACGGTTCCTCCATTATCAACCTCCAAATTTGCCTTTTACAGCAGTTGATTTTTTTTGTAGTTATAAAATTTCGTAATCAGGTTGCCCCTAACAACCTCCACTTGAAGACCCTTATGGTTACGAAAAACAATAAACAGTAACATGTGGCAGTAATTGGAAGCATTGTCAGACGATTGTTTCAGCAACAAAAAATTGTTGATGCAGAGAATTGCTATCGTTCAGTATCTTTCAAAACACGTAAATCTGTCGGCCGGTTATTTGAGCCATATGCTGCGTTCTCCCGCCGGGTAAAATACACAACAACACATTTATAAAAACTGATTGAAAAAGCAAAAGATGAATTGTCGGCTTCCGGTTTATCCGTTTCAGAAATTGCTTATGAGTTGGGTTTTGATTATTCTCAGTCGGTTAGCCGTTTGTTTAAAACAAAAACCAATCTTTCTCCATCGCAGTTTAGTCAATCTTTTGATTAAATAACGGCAGAGATGAATTTTCATCATGTATACACGAACAATCCCACAGTTCAGAGTTGCAAAAACTCATGTATCTTATCTATTTCCAGGATGGTTGTTTTTCCATCTTCACTTTCGTGATACATCGGGCTGAATTTCGCTTTATGAACTACTTCATCGTAGGTATAAGACGTACGTGCTAATACCGTGTTGGAATAAACATCGTCGAAACCGCGAATTAAAACATAAATTTCCAGATCGGCGTTTTTCATGTCTTCAGACGTAAAGCCGGATAGCGGGCTGTTTTCATCTATCGGATGCACTACCGTCCAGTTCATCATCAGACTGTCAACATGGCTGCGTTCTAAAGGAAGACTGTAAAATTTAAAAGTGGCTTCGCCGTTTTCTTCTACCTGAAACCCACAATTCAGTTTTATATCTACATCCGTCATGGTATGACCATCTTTGTAAGGCACCATCCGGAACATAAGGGCCGTAATATTTTTATAAGGCGATATCAGCGCAAGCCGGCTAAAAATGATATGGGCACGCGGACGGGAAAAACGTCCGTAAATAAGACCCGTGGCCAACGCAAAGGAAAGAAAACCCAGCATCGCTTCGAAAGATGCCACCACATTAGCCGCATCGCTGATGGGGTTTACCCGCCCGTAACCTACCGTGGTAAATGTTTCGGTACTAAAGAAATACAACTCCTTTATTTTACCCCATCCCGTACCGGCAATAAAGCCCTGAAAATTGTCTGCACCTATCAAAACATAAATTACGGTAAATACAATATTAATAGACACATAAAAGATAACGATGGCAAGGAAAAACTTCCAGCCCGGCATTTCTAACATGCTATGATAAATGCTGAACCGGTCCCAGATATTGATGCCGTCTTTGCGAACATTGTACGATCCGTCTTTGTTAATAAAACGCCCGCCATAGCTGCTGGCATTGGTGCCAAAACCGGTATCGTTGTTGCTTTTGGAAGCCGGGTTCAGTTGCTTTACAGAGAGCAATGCCATGAATGATTTTTGGTTTTATTTATGAATGAAGATTTGTGCTGTTATATCGCAGCTTTTAAAAGTATTGATTTGAACCGTCAAAAAGCCGGAGGCTAAAGCGGCGTAATGAATCTTACAAAAAACATTGTGAAACTTCTTTTCTTTACAACCTGTTGGTTGCGCATTGTTATAATGCTTGTATTGCTTTTTTGCTTTTTTCAAACTGCATATTGTGCAGCCTGCTGTACCAGCCGCCCAATGCCAGCAACTCATCGTGGGTTCCAGTTTCTTTGATCTCGCCCTTGTCGAGCACCATAATTTTGTCGGCTTTGCGAATGGTTGACAAACGATGCGCAATTACGACAGACGTTCTTCCCGTTACCAGCTTGTCTATTGCCTGCTGAATGAGCATTTCGCTTTCCGTATCAACCGATGATGTGGCTTCATCTAAAATAAGAATGGACGGATTGTAAAGCAAAGCGCGAATAAAAGAGAGCAACTGGCGCTGCCCCAAACTCAGTGTGCTGCCGCGTTCCATCACATTATAATCGTAATTGCCAGGCAATTGCATAATAAAATCGTGAACACCTATCAGCTTTGCTGCTTCAATTACATCTTCTCGTTTTATATCGGGATTGCGAAGCGTAACATTTTCTAAGATTGATCCCGAAAACAAAAATACATCCTGCAATACAACGCCGATTTTGCTGCGCAACGAATCTAACTGGTAATTATTTATATCCACATCGTCTAAGGTGATGCTGCCTTTTTGAATATGATATAACCGGTTCAGCAAGCTGATGATGGAAGTTTTTCCGCTGCCGGTGTGGCCTACCAGCGCAATGGTTTCGCCGGGTTGTATGGTAAAACTGATGTCTTTTAAAACATAGTGGTCTTTTATGTACGCAAACCAAACGTGCTGAAAACTTACTTTTCCCGGGGTTTCTTTTGGTGCAAAACTTCCCTGGTCATGAATATAATCGTCATTATCAAGCACCGTAAATACACGTTGCGAGGCAATGACACCCATTTGTATTACATTAAATTTATCGGCGATAACGCGCAGCGGTCTGAAAATCTGGTTGAGATAAAGAATGAAAGAAACCAATAAACCGGAATCTAATTTGCGGTCGGCAATCCACCAAACAAGAATGCCGATGCTTACGGCAAGAACAATTTCTACGACCGGAAAAAATACCGAGTAGGCAAAAATGGCTTTGATATTGGCATTGCGATGTTCTTTGTTGATAGCATTGAATTTCCGGTATTCGCGGTTTTCGGCCGCAAATGCCTGCACAATGGCCATGCCGGTAAGATGTTCCTGCACAAATGCGTTTAAAGCTGCTACGGCATTGCGCACTTTTATAAAGCTTTTGTTTACGCTTTCTTTAAAATAATAGGTGGCGATAATAAGAATGGGGAAGGGGATAAGACTTACCAGCGTCAGCTTCCAGTTTATCCAAAGCATCGTTGCCAGCGTAATGATAATGGAAAGCAAATCTGATATAATAGGAATCAATCCGTCAGAAAAAATATCATTGATGCTTTCAATATCGTTGATGGTTCGTGTGGTTAATGTACCAATCGGCGTAGTATCGAACTGACGCAAATTGAGATTGACAATTTTTTTATAAACCGAAATCCGCATGTCTTTTACCACGCTTTGCCCCAACCACGATGTGGCAAATGAAAACAAAAACCGGATGGTGGTTTCTAAAAAAATAAAAACGACCTGAAAAATGGTAACAGCAACAATAAACTGCTCAATATTACTGAGGTTGGTATTAAATAAAAACGGTTGCAGCCAGCCGGGCGTATGAACCGTTTTTCCGGTGGCTTTGTCAATTGTTAACTGTATTAAATAGGGGCGAACAGGCGCAAAAACCGCCAGCACAATTGCCATTACAATACTGCTGTAAAATGGCAGCCGGTAGGGACGAACAAAGCCGAATATGCGACGCAAGGCTCCGTAATTGAAACTCTTTTTCTTCGTTTCTTCACTCATATTAGAAATGCAAAGGTAAGGGGAGATTGATAGTTAACAGACGACAGTTGGCAATCGGCGGCTGATTGTCAACTGTCAATTATCAGCTTTGTTTACCTGAACATTACGCAGAAAACTTTCTTCCAGCGAAATGAATGTTTCGGTGCGCTCGATGCCTTTTATTTTTTGCAGTTCATCATGCAGTACAAAGCGTAACTGCTGAATGTTTTTGCATATAATTTCGGCAAACATGCTATAATTGCCGGTTGTATAATTCAGCCGAACAATTTCGGGAATCTTCTTTAGTTCTTTTGCAACGGTATCGTACAGCGAGCTTTTTTCAAGGTAGATTCCAATAAAGGCAATTACATCATAGCCAAGTTGTTTCATATTCACATTCAGCTTTGTGCCTTTTGCAATACCGGCCTCCTCCAGCTTTTTAATGCGGACATGAATGGTGCCGCCCGAAACAAACAGCTTTTTACCAAGGTCGGCATACGAAATACCGGCATCCGCCATCATTTCCTGCATAATTTGTAAATCCAGTTTATCAAGGGTTATTTTAGTGCTCATCTTTTTGTTTTAATTAGAAAAAATTCAAGATTATGCAAACTTACTTGAGTAATATCTAAACTTTTAAATTTTTTATTGAAAAATTATTTTAGTTTCGGTGTAAAGTACTAATATTGCCTCTGCAAGGAGCTCTTATACATTGTGGGGTGATGAAATTTTGGCAGACATACCCTCTCGTCTCGGGGGTGAGGAACAACAGGATAAATTTAAACATAGAGCCGACCAAACTCGCGTTCGGCCGACCGGGGTTGACCACCAAGTCTTTGTGTTTTAGCTAACTGCCTCGTGTAGGTTCGAATCCTACCCCTACAGCTTTTTTCTTCTATTAAAAACTTTTGCAGCTCAAATCCTTTGTTCTTACAAGATGCATTTTTAATGCGCTGCGAAACAAAACATATCATTTTACATTTCTGACATTTTCTTTTCTTCAAACCGCTGTACTTTGTCCGGATATTTATTTATATAGGTGTTTATCATGCTTCGGATACATTCGTTTTCAGGGTAGGGTATAAGCTTTTCCTTTAGTTGGTCAACAGAAAATATGGGTTCTTCGTTCAAAATACCCATACCATAAAATTTGCCTTTGTCAACCAGAACACAACTCGTAAGATTGCGGCATTCTTCTTTTATGATATAGGTTTCCTTACATTCACCAATCCATTTTATTGCCTCGTTTACTTTCACATTGTAATTTTCAACAGCTTCGTCAATGTCTGTGCAGGTCGTGTCTAAATAACATAAACCGGCATGTAAGCCAAAATCTTTTACCAGTTTCCAAAGTATGCGGTGTCCTTCTGTTTTGGTATTAAAGCAAAGAAGCGGTTGCAGATATTTTCTTTTCTTATCCATCGCCAGGCGCAAATAACCCCGGTTGTCTTCGTACATGTAAATACCATAATGAAGTTCAGGTTTTTTCTGGCTGTAATTAAATTGCGGCCACAAGCGTTTGATTTCTATGCTTTCTAATAAATACGCGGTAAATTCGGTAAGCGTTTCTTTGCAGCTGACTGAATGAATGAGTTTTAAAAAATTCTGGCGCTTACTACCCGGATCGAAGCCGGTAAAATGGCTTACCACCCGTTGTTTTATACTTTTGGCTTTTCCTACATAAATCACTTTTCCCTTCGCATCATGAAAATAATAAACACCCGGCACATAGGGTAAATTGGCAATATGTTCTTTAGGTAAATTGGGCGGAAGTATCTGTTCGCGGTTGTCTTTTTTCAGATATTCCTTTATCAGTTTTGTTCCGCTGTTGCGGATAATCATGTCGAACAAAATAGCGGTGGCTTCTGCATCGCCGGTAGCGCGGTGGCGCTCACCGTTTAAAATATTCAGTTCCTGGCAAAGTGAATCGAGACCGTATTTACGAAACCCGGGAAAAGCGGTGCGGCTAAGCCGAACCGTGCACAGTTTGCGGGCATTAAACTCGTAACCGGCTTCTTTTAAATGATACTTGATAAACGAATAATCAAAATTTACATTGTGTGCAATAAATATGCGTCCGGAAAGATGATTGAAAACGGTTTCTGCAATCACTGAAAAATCGGGCGCTTCGGTTACCATGTTATTGGTAATACCGGTAAGAGCGGCTACAAAACGTGGAATGGGATAACCCGGGTTAACAAGCGATGAATATCTGCCTTCTATTTCTTTACCGTTGTGTAATACGATGGCTATTTCTGTAATTCCGTTGCTGTGTGCATGGCTTCCCGTCGTTTCAATATCTACTATCGCGTACATAAATAATTTCCTTTGCTGCGGTTCTCAGGTTTTTGCCTGTCTTTACAAAACTAACAAACGCCCGGTAAAAGTATTCATTTTTCAAAATGGATTCTCTTAATAAAAAGTAGATTTATCTAAATTCAAACAAGCGGTTTATCGTCTGTTTTGTATCTTTCTGTTACCGTCTTGCTGCTTCATTTCAATTACATTTGCACACATTTTTATCGCCAACAGAACTATGGAATTAAGCAAAAATTATGTGCCTGCCATTACAGAAGACAAATGGTATAAACATTGGCTAAGCAAAGGTTATTTTAATAGCACACCCGATGAGCGAAAACCATTTACGGTGGTTATTCCACCGCCCAATGTTACCGGCGTACTGCACATGGGGCATACATTAAACGAAACGGTGCAGGATATTTTGGTACGCAAAGCCAGGATGAGTGGCTTTAATGCCTGTTGGGTTCCCGGCAGCGATCATGCTTCTATTGCTACGGAAGCAAAAGTGGTTGCCATGCTGAAAGAGCGCGGCATTGACAAAAATGATCTTACCAGAACACAGTTTTTACAATATGCGTTTGAATGGAAAGAAAAATATGGCAGCATCATTTACAACCAGATAGCAAAACTTGGTTGCAGCGTTGACTGGAGTCGGGTAAGTTTTACGATGGATGATCATTATTACAAAGCCGTGATTGACGTTTTTGTTAACCTGTACAACAAAGGTCTCATTTACCGCGGCGCGCGCATGATTCACTGGGATGTGGCGGCACAAACCGCACTCAGCGATGAAGAAGTAGAATACAAAGACGTTGAAGGCAGGTTATACTACGTAAAGTATATGTTAGTTGATGATGTTGAACAGTCAATTGTCAATAATGAAAAAGAAACTATCAACCACCAACCACCAACCACCAACTATGTTCTTGTTGCCACGCAACGTCCGGAAACCATTATGGGTGATGTGGCGGTTTGCGCCAACCCGAACGATGAACGTTACCGGCAATTTCGCGGCAAACAGGTAATTGTACCGCTGATTAACAAAGCAGTCCCGGTAATTTATGACGACTACGTTGATCCGGCTTTCGGAACCGGCGTTTTAAAAATTACACCGGCGCACGACATCAACGATTACAACATTGGAATAAAACACAATTTGCCGGTAATTGATACCTTAACGGAAGACGGAAAAATAAGCGAAGCCGGACAAATATTTGTTGGCAAAGACCGTTTTGAAGCCCGCAAACTTGCCATAGAAAAATTGAAAGCCGATGGTTTGTTATTGAAAGAAGAAGATTATACAACCCGACTCGGTTTTTCGCAGCGAACCAATGTTGTAGTTGAGCCGAAAATCTCCACACAATGGTTTGTAAATATGAAAAAACTTGCGCAACCGGCTCTGAACGCTGTTACTAACGGAGATATCCGCATTCATCCCGGCGATAAATTTCTTGCCACATACAAATACTGGTTAGAAAATGTAAAAGACTGGTGCATTAGTCGGCAGCTTTGGTGGGGGCAGCAAATTCCTGCCTGGTACGATGAACAAGGAAATTTTGTGGTTGCCAAAAACGAAGAAGAAGCAAGAGAGCAATTTGGCAATCAGGATTTAAAAGACAAAATAACAAGAGACAACGATGTGCTGGATACCTGGTTTTCTTCGTGGCTGTGGCCGATAGAAGTATTCAAAGGTATCACGGAGCCGAACAACACAGACATTAATTATTATTATCCGACTTCTGTTTTGGTAACCGGCCAGGACATTATCTTTTTTTGGGTTGCAAGAATGATAATGGCAGGCATGGAGTTTAAAAATCAAAAACCCTTCAGCGATGTATATTTTACCGGCATGGTACGCGATAAGCTGGGGCGAAAAATGAGCAAACAGTTAGGCAATTCGCCTGATTTGTTGCAACTGATAGACAAATACGGCGCCGATGCCGTTCGTTTCGGTATCATGATTTCTTCACCTGCGGGCAACGATTTGTTGTTTGATGAATCGTCGTTGGAACAGGGACGAAATTTCAACAATAAACTTTGGAATGCTCTGAAATTGGTGAAGTTGTGGGAAGAAAAGCTGGAAGCGGGAAGTCAGATTTCGCGAGAAAATTTTGCCGTTGACTGGTTTGAAAACCGGCTGCGAAAAGTAAGGGGAGAAGTGGAATACCTAATGTCGGAGTTTAAGCTGAGCGAGGCTTTGAAAACAATTTATTCTTTAATCTGGGGCGATTTCTGCAGTTGGTATCTGGAATGGATAAAACCCGGCTTTGATGAAAAAACAGAAGCAGACGTTTATGCGAAAACAGTAATATTTTTTGAAGCGATTCTCCAATTGCTTCATCCGTTCATGCCTTTTATTACCGAAGAAATCTATTATTTGCTTCAGAACCGGGAAGACGATTTATGTGTAAAACAATTCAAAGGAATTACCGAAGCTGATGATGCGGCTTTGCAGCAGGGTTTACTTTTACAGCAAATTATTACCGGCGTTCGCGACGCGAAAAACAAAAACGGCATAAAGCCGAAGGAAAGCGTTATATTATCCGTTTCAACAAAAGAAAAAGAATCGTATGAAAGGTTTAAATCAATATTGGTAAAACAAACTTCATCGGAATCTGTTTTTTATGTACAGGAACCGGTTGCAAATTCTGTTATTGTAAGCGCAGGTAATGATAAAATATATATGCAGGCAAATGTTGCAATAGATGCGGATAAAATAAAAGCCGATTTACAAAAGGAACTGGATTATCAACTTGGTTTTTTAAACAGCGTTATCAAAAAACTATCGAACGAACGCTTTTTACAAAACGCAAAATCCGAAGTTGTTGCTTTGGAAAGAAAAAAACAGGCAGATGTTGAAACCCGCATTAAATCGCTGGAAGAAAGCCTGGCAAATTTATAGTATGAAGCATATCTTTTTCTATATCATTCTGCTGCTTGCAGGATGTTTTGGTTTTACCCAGCCAATCTTTCCGCAGAACCGGGATGTTGACTTTGTAAAATCGGTAAACCCGACCTCACCCAATTCGTTTGTTTTTAAAGGACTAAGCGCTTCTGTATATCCGGCTGGCATTGCTTTACCGGTAGGCACATGTATTATCGGTGAAATTAAGAAAGACAAAAAAATTAGAATTTTATCTTATGAAGAAGCGGGCGCCGTTGTTATTGGTGCTGTTGTTGCCGAAGGATTAAAAAAAGCAATTGACAGGAAGAGACCTTACGAGAAATATACAGACATTTATCCTTATCGTTTTGAGAAAGGCCAATCATTTCCTTCAGGTCATACAACCATTGCGTTTGCAACGGCAACTATTCTTACCCTGCAATATAAAAAATGGTACGTTGCCGTTCCCGCTTATGCCTGGGCTGCCGGCAGCGGTTTTTCAAGATTGTACCTTGGCGAACATTTCACAACAGATGTGCTTGCAGGTGCCGGCATTGGAACAGGTAGCGCGCTGATCAGTTACTGGCTTACCAAAAAAATTTTTAAATAATATTATCTGTTATAAAAATGTTCTGCACATCATTAAAACACCATATAAACAGATAAGCATTTTATTAGCATCTTTTTTGTTCACCTGATAATCAAAAATTATACAACATGAGAGTTGTGATTATCGGAGGTGGCTTTGCAGGCTTAAAGCTTGCGCATAAGCTGGTTAATAAAAAGGACATAGAGATTACCTTAATAGATAAATATAATTATCATCAGTTTCAGCCATTATTTTACCAGGTGGCAACGGCCTCTTTAGATGCCAGCAATATCTCGTTTCCTTTGCGAAAAGTATTTCAGGAATGTAAAAATTTCGATTTTCACCTGGCTACCGTTACAGAAATTAAGACTGAGGAAAACAAAGTTATAACAGATACCGGCGATGTTTATTACGATACGCTGGTGCTGGCAACGGGGTGCGATACCAACTTTTTTGGCAATAAACAAATGCAAAGTCTGGCTTTTCCCATGAAATCTACGGTTGAAGCGTTGCGTTTGCGCCATCATCTTATACAGATGTTTGAAGATGCAGAACTTGTAAAAAATGATCGCGAAAAACTAATGCAGCAACTATGTATCGTGGTTGTCGGTGGTGGTCCTACCGGTGTTGAACTTAGCGGCGCCATATCTGAAATGCGAAATAAGATTTTGCCTAAAGATTATCCTGATATGGATTTTGCTCAAATGAAAATTTATTTGCTGGAAGGCGGACCTAAAACATTAGGTACCATGAGCGAAAAAAGCAGTGACCAAAGCCGTGAGTATTTAAAGCAACTGGGGGTTGAAGTAAGAACCAATACGATGGTAAAACAATTTGATGGCGAAAAAGTAATGCTGTCTAACGGAGATACCATTAACACAAAAACGGTAATTTGGGCGGCGGGCGTAATAGGAAATATTCCAACTGGTTTTGATGGTTCTTTACTTGTAAAAGGCAACCGGTTAAAAGTTGACCGCTACAATAAAGTTATTGGTTTTTCCAACGTTTATGCCGTTGGTGATATTGCCAGCATGGTAACGCCGAAATATGCATCCGGGCATCCGCAATTGGCAAATGTGGCTATATCGCAGGGTAAATTATTAGCCAAAAATCTGATAAAATTAAATAACAATAGCCGGGAACCACTCAAACAATTTGAATATCACGATAAAGGCAACATGGCTACGGTTGGCAGAAACCGCGCGGTTGTTGACATTCCAAAGCCTAAACTCCATTTCGGAGGTTTCATAGCTTGGTTTATGTGGATGAGCGTTCATCTGTTTTTGATTCTGGGTGTGAAAAATAAGATTCAGATTTTTATTAACTGGATTTATAAATATTTCACCTTCGATCAAAACCTGCGCCTGATATTTAATGGCTTGGATATCAGCGGGAAACGACCTGTTAATCAGTCAGTTCAAAACACAAATCAATCACTGCAGCCAGCTGCTTCAGTTAAGCAAAGTGAACCTGAAGTAAATGTTCCAGCTTAAGCGATAAAAAATTTTGTAAAGGCAATTTGAAAATCCGGTTTTAAAAGCCGGATTTTTAATTATGATAATTTTTTCCGATAATTTATATTATGTTAAGTTGTATTTTATTCTTTTATAATTAAATATTTGTTTAATACTATTTGAATATTGAATATTGCAATATCGAAAACCAACTTTAGGTTTAGATAATATAATTCAGATTGATTTCATTACTCAATTGGCATAAAAACAAAAAGACAATCGTTTTTTTCAGATTGCCTTTTTGTTTTTTACAAAATGTTTATTACATTCCTTTATACTTGTCGTGCTCGTCGGAAAACTGATTGAATTTAGCATCGTATTTATCGTAATCTTTTGGCGCAACGCCTTTTGATCTTTCTCTTTTCCACTGATATAAATTAGCCAGAAAATCAACAGACCGGTTTAATGAATTAGATTCATTTTTGTCGCGGTCAGATTTCTCTTTCAAAATACCATATCCTTTTTCCAGCCAGGCAATTGCCGTATCGGCATATCCCTGCTGTTCTTTTTGAATGGCAGTTCGCTGTGTTTTCAAGGTAGCACTTTCGCCGCGTAGCGCATAAAACCGATCATCTAACATATTAAATACGTTATAATTAAGCACACCTGCATTGAAAGCATAAATACCTTTTGGCGCAACGGCAAACAATTTTTTATAAATGTCGGCAGATAACATCTTAATTTCAACATCCTTTGTGCTGTCTAATCCTTTTATTTTTTCAGGATCGTTAAGCGCTTCTGCGTAAGCCACCAATTGATCTTCGGTCAGGTTATTATTTGCATCGGCTTTATATTTGTCCATCAGTTCATTAATGGAAGAGCCGCCGGTCATATTTCCCATTTCTATTTGTGTCCACAAAGCCGCCTGATCGGGATAAAGTTCTTTGGCAACCGGAAGATATTTATTAAACTCATCAGGTTTGTTCATTTTAGATAAATCATCCAGCAGATACTGGTACATTGGCTGCAGGTCTTTGCCACCTGTTTTTAAATCTGCCAGCTTCTTGTAATAAACAACGGCTTCTTCGGGTTTGCCGGCGTTTTGTGCTGCATAGCCGGTATATAAAACCGTGAATGTATCAATGGCAGACTGGTTAGAATTAAAGCCATGCTTATTGATAAATTCCCCCATTTCGGAAGCCATTTTAAAATTTTTGTAGGCTTCCGGCCAATTGCTTTCTCCAAAATACTTTTTTCCGGTATTAAACGAGTTGGTATATAAATAAGCAATGCTGTTTAGCGTACCGCTTTCTTTCATCGCTTTCAGCGATGTGTCTTTGTTTTCATAAGTGGTTAAAGCCGTATAAGCCTGATTGCCGGCATCGGGATATTTATCGCTTAGCGAACTGTCTTTATACAATTCACTGTTTATGGCTGCCTCCCACATATAGGTTTCGGGCTTGTCTTTGCCTTTATCCGACTCCGCTATTTTATCAAGCTCCTTTTTGGCATCTTCATATTTTTTTAGCGTATATAACGTAGAGACTTTTGTATAATCCTGTGCCATCGCCAGTGTGCCCGCCGATGCAAACAAAAGGAATAACATTATTTTTTTCATATCATTTAATTTTTGTTGTTTATTTAATTTGATGAATCAATAACATCATTTGATGAATCAATATTATCGTTATCAGCATCCGGATTTTCGGTATTATTTTCAGCCGTATCAGAATCTTGAATGTCTTCAGATGTTTCTTCAGCTTTTTCAATGTCGTCTATAATTGTTTCCTCTTCTTCAATCTGCGAAACGGCGGCAATTTCATCGCCGTTATCCAAACGAATCAGTATAACGCCCTGCGTATTTCTGCCGGCTTCTTTAATATTTACAACAGGTGTTCGCAGTGTGATGCCCGATTTACAGGTTATGATAAGATCTTCTTTTTCGCTAACGTTTAAAATGGCAACCAGTTTTCCCGTTTTTTCTGTAACATTTATGGTTTTTACACCTTTTCCGCCACGATTCGTAATACGATATACATCTTCGCCTTCCGACAATAATGGTGTTCTTTTCCCAAATCCTTTTTCGCTTACAACAAGAATCGTTTTTTCCGAATCTTCTCTATTAACACAAATCATACCTATCGCTTCATCTTTGCCGTTTTCCGTATCAATTCCCTGAACGCCAATGGCGCCGCGACCTGTAGGGCGAACTTTTGTTTCGGGAAAACGAATGGCACGACCGCTGCGTACCGCCATCATAATTTCGTTGCTTCCGGTTGTTAATTTGGCTTTCAGCAACTCATCGCCTTCCACAATGGTTATGGCATTTACGCCGTTTGTGCGCGGACGGCTAAAATCTTCCAGCGGTGTTTTTTTAATGATGCCTTTTTTTGTACACAAAATGATGTAATGGCTTTCAACAAACTCTTTATTGTCTAATTTTTTTACATCCAGAATCGCTCTTACTTTATCGTCCGGCGGTATTTGTATCAGATTTTGAATTGCCCTTCCTTTGCTCTGCTTCTCACCTTCAGGTATTTCATACACTTTAAGCCAGAAAGCGCGCCCTTTTTCCGTAAAAAACATCATGGTATGATGCGTAGAAGCTACAAAAAGATGTTCTACAAAATCTTCCTGCCTTGTTTTGCTTCCAACCGCACCTCGTCCGCCGCGGCGCTGCTGCCGGTATTCAGTAGCAGATGTGCGTTTGATGTAGCCAAGATGCGAAATGGTAATTACTACATTTTCATCTTCAATCAAATCTTCAATGCGCATTTCGTCGGCCAGATATTGAATTTCGCTTTTGCGGGCATCGCCAAATTTTGTTTTGATTTCTAACAATTCAGTTTTAATAATATCAAAACGCAGATTTTCATCGCCCAAAAACGAAGTTAGTTTTGCGATGGTGCGCATGAGTTCATTAAACTCGTCTAAAATTTTATCTCTTTCCAGCCCGGTCAAACGCTGAAGGCGCAATTCTAAAATGGCTTTTGCCTGCACATCGCTTAAGCCGGCTTCCTGATTATAAACACTTTGGGTAATGTCGGCAAAAATTGAAGGATTCAGATACCAGTTTTCTTCCCTGCTTTTTGCAGTCAGGCTTTTTAAGGCGTCGTCGGGCGTGCGGCTTTTGCGGATTAAAGAGATCACTTCGTCTAAATGATCTAATGCTTTGAGATAACCTTCTAAAATATGCGCTCTTTCTTTTGCTTTCCGAAGTTCGAAAGCTGTTCTGCGAATCACAACTTCCATACGGAAATCTACAAATTCAGCAATGAGATTTTTAAGATTCATTATCTTAGGACGCCCCTTACTGATGGCAACATTATTAATGCCATAGCTTGTCTGCAATTCCGTATGCTTAAATAAATGGTTGCCTACAACGCTGGCAACGGCATCGCGTTTTAGATCTATTACAATGCGGGTTCCTTCGCGCTTATTGCTTTCGTTGTTTACATGCGCGATGCCCTCAATAATTTTTTCATTTACCAATTGACCAATCCTGTCTGTTAATGTATCCCGGTTTACCTGATAAGGAACTTCGGTAATAATGATTTGTTCCCTGCCGCTTGGTTTTGTTTCAATATTAAATTTACCCCGAACCACTACCCTGCCGCGACCGGTAAGAAAACCTTGTTTTACACCTTCCATTCCGTAAATAACTCCGCCGGTTGGGAAATCGGGTGCTTTTACAAAACCAATTAATTCTTCTATTGAAATTTCTTTGTTCTCTATGTAAGCTATACAGCCGTCAACCACTTCGCTCAGGTTGTGAGGCATCATGTTGGTTGCCATACCCACAGCAATACCGCTGCTGCCATTCACAAGCAATTGCGGAACGCGCGTAGGAAGAACAGTCGGCTCATCTAACGAATCATCAAAATTTAACTGAAAATCAACCGTTTCTTTATCAATGTCTTCCAGCATGCTTTCGGCAACGCGCTGCAGGCGCACTTCGGTATAACGCATAGCCGCGGGCGGGTCGCCATCCTGGTTTCCAAAATTTCCCTGTCCGTCCACCATCATGTAGCGCATTGTCCACTCCTGCGCCATACGCACCAGCGTATCGTAGATAGATGCATCGCCATGCGGATGATATTTTCCCATCACTTCGCCTACTATGCGGGCAGATTTTTTATACGCTTTGTTGCTGTTATTGCCTAATTCGTTCATTGCATATAAAACGCGGCGGTGCACGGGCTTAAAGCCATCCCGGGCATCGGGCAGCGCACGACCAACAATCACAGACATTGAATAATCAATGTATGATGTTTTCATTTGCTCTTCGATATTTACCTGAATAATGCGATCGTTGTCATTGGTTTGGGGAGGCGTAATCTGATTGTCTTCCATGAATTATATTAAACGCTTGCAGCAAGCTGATGTATAAAAATATTTAGCTGTAAAAGTAGTTTTTCATCAATGAATTACAATAAAAACAATGGTTTTTTAACGGCGTTTTGCGAAGCTTATTTTTAGCCATATAGCCGCAGAAGAAATAGGTAAGCAAAAACATGTTATTACCTGCCGAACAGATAATTTAATTTTAACTGAAAGGAAGAATTTAACACCGAAAAATTGGCATACTGCGAGATGGAACTTTTGGGATAATACTCCACTGCTATATCGAAATTGTATAGTGTAAGGCCCGATCTGAAAGCGGCATTTAACCAGAATTTCCTAATTACAGATAAATAATTATCATTGGTAGTAATAGTTGTTTCAGACAATCCTTCGCGTATAAATTTCTCTTCATTTTGCGGGTAGGCAGAAAAATTGAACCCGGCGCCGGCTCCCGCAAACCATTTCAGATGCAACCCGTTGTAAATATTATAATTCAGTTGTTCGTGCAAGGCTATATTTTTTTGCTTGAATTTCAGGTAATAATTTTCTTTTGCTTCAAAATAATTTGTAAACGTATAAGCTTCTGTTTTATAACTGGAAAAAGATAATTGACTTCTAAGAAACAGCCTGCCAATAGCAGGGTTTACAAAAATGTCTGCGCCGCCACTTACTACCGGTGAATAGTTTGCACCTGTGGTTTTGCCTGCATAACGATTATCACCGGTAAATGTAATAAGCCCTCTGTTGACGCCGATGCCTGCAAAAAAAGCAACGCGTGACAGCTTGTTTTTTTCCTTCTGTATAGCAATTTCCCCATTTATGCCATTGATTTTGTAACCGATATCCATAATATTCTTTTCGGAAAAAGTTTGATTATCAATTAAAGCCTGAATGTCTGCGTATTCAGGTACAAACCTCCGTGCAATATCCAATAAGACAGATCGGTATTCCATCTCGTTTATTACATTTCCGTTTGATATATATTCACTGTTTTGCAATTCAACAGGAGTAGTTTCATTTGCCGGCAGGATATACAATCGTCGTTTTATATCATCTGAATATGAAAACAATGTGATGTTTTTACCTGTTTGTAATACTTTCAAAAAAACAGTATCTGTCTTACTTGCGGTATCCTTTTCGTCAATATTATTTAATGATTGCCTGTCCATACTAATTCTAACATAGAATCGCTCATACATCTCCCCGACATTAACAGCAAAGCATTTTATATCTTTACCGCTGTACCATTGCCTGCCTGATTCTTTAGATTGACTGAACAAAATGCTATTTGGATTTCTGTACCACTCCCGGTAATCAATAAAGCCAGTTAACGTATCGTTGTTGTTTAGAACAACAAATCCCTCTCTCAGATTTTTTTGTGAAAAAGAAGTAATAAAAAGCAAGCAGCAAAAAGAAATGATTATAGCTGTTTTCATAAAGATTATCATAAACATTGAGCGTTCATATATATGTGTAACGTTAGAGTAAGGCAGTCAATCTTCAAGATAATATGCTTTTATAAATGGCATAAGTAAATAAGCTTGCGGATACCATGCGTTTATAAAAGCAATAAATAAAAAAGCTTTTGCCTGTAGCTTTTGTAAAAAGCAGTTTAAATTTTAAACTATTTGCACCGTCATTTCAATCCCGAGCACTGGAGAGAAAAATGACGGTGCATAACGGTTTCCAATCACTTAATTGTAAAAGCATTTAAAAATTAATGCAATTGATAATTTTGATTGGTTACTTAGAAACAGAGTAAGCGCCTACACTTCAACCCGCTCTTCGATTTTACCGGTTTTTTTATTTTTTAAAATGAGCTTTTTCGCCCCGTAATGCGTCATCTCTTCTTTTATTAAAAAATATTCGGCATCGTAATCACTATAATTGCTCGGTTTGCTTAACCCTTCCTGCCCACGCCAGATGTCCAGCTTCACCGGTTCCCACAATTTGGTTTTGGCACTTTTATAAGCTGCATCCAGCACGGCATTTACCACGTAGCCATCGTAAAATGTTTCTTTTGGCTCCGTTCCTTTTTCAATGCTGCTGAACATATCGGCAAACATGTGGTTGTAGCCAAGTTCGTTGATCTCATCGCCCACCGGGAACAGCCAGCCGCTGTTGCTTTCTGCTTTTTCGGCAATATAATCTCCGCTTTTGCCCGTGGTAAACATTTCAAAACCGGTACGCAAAAAACTGTTGATCCAGATTGTCCCTTCGGTTCCCATCACTTCATCACGCAGATCAAGCCCGCCGCGAAACGTCCAGCTTACTTCAAACTGTGCAATGGCGCCGTTTTCATATTTGATTAAGCCAATCGCATGGTCTTCGGCATCAATCGGTTTCACCTGCGTATCTGCCCAGCACATTACTTCCACCGGTTTAACGTCTTTGCCAATATAACTGCGCGTAATTTCCACGCAGTGGCAGCCCAAATCTAAAATGCAGCCGCCGCCAGCCTGTTCGATATTCCAGAACCATTCGCTGTGCGGACCGGGATGCGTTTCGCGGGATTTCGCCCATAATATTCTGCCGAGTGCACCATTCTTTACGCTTTCTATCGCCTTTAAAAACTTAGGCGTATAAACCAGATCTTCCAGATATCCGTTAAAAATACCGGCTCTTTCAACTTCCTCCAACATGCGTCTGGCTTCTGCCGCATTTCTGCCTAACGGCTTTGTGGTGATCACAGCTTTGTTGTGCTTGCAGCAAAGCATGACGGCTTCTTCGTGAAGATTATTTGGCAAAGCGATGCAAACCACTTCCGTTTCTTGGTTAGAAATGGCATCTTCCATATTGGTTGTAACATGCGGCACTTTATAATCTACCGCAAATTTCTGAGCGCTTTCGTCGCGTCGCGAATAGACACTTACAATTGTGTCTTTACTCCGGTTGCTAATAATGGCATCGGCATAAAAACGACCGATAAAACCGGAACCAAGCATCGCTATTTTCATATTGTTGATTATTATAGTGTTGAGTTAAATGTGAGATGCGCAAATAAGTATTTCGCATTTGCCGTTTCACTTTTCACCAAGTACAATGCTACAAAACAAAGTGAACGCAGCCGCAAATTCATAATAGATCATACCATGGCCACGGGTTCCTGTTTTACAACAGCCCGGCTGTTATCTTTAAAGAAAAGAAGGAATAAAATAAATACAAAAGCGGCAATGGCCGCCGGAATGAGCCAGATACTTTGCCAATTGTGGCCGTCGGTTAGTTTATAAGCGTCGGTAACTTTTCCGGCAACGGCAAAGCCTATCAACATGCCGAAACCATACGTGGCAAGGGTAATCATGCCCTGCGCTGCCGATTTAATGCCTTCGCCTGCTCTTTTATCGGTATAAATTTGTCCCGTTACAAAAAAGAAATCATAACAAACGCCATGAAGAATAATACCCAGATATAAAAGCGAAACCAGGTTATCGGCATTGCCATACGCAAAACAAACATAACGAAAACCCCAGGCTGCCATGGCAATCAGCAACATGGTTTTGATACCAAACCGGCGAAAAAACAATGGCATGGCGACCAGAAAAAGAAACTCACTTACTTGTCCCAGCGTCATTTTACCGGCAGCATCTGCCAGATTCGCTTCATTTAAAAATACATTGGCTTCCTGATAATAAAAGGCAAGCGGAATGCAAATGAACAATGAACCCAAAAAGAAAATCAGAAAGCTTTTGTCTTTCAGAAGCCTCAATGCATCTAAACCGATAATATCGGCAAACGTAACTTTTTTGCCTTTGGAAGCCGGCGGCGTATCGGGCAGAAAGAAACTGAATACGCCCAATATGGCAGAGGCAATGGCGGCCATGGCAAAGGTATCGGCCAGCGAATTTGAGGCTTCCCACGAAAAGCCTGCTATGATAAGACCGGCCACAATCCAGCCGATGGTTCCCCAGACACGAAGCGTGGCAAACTGTTTTTCCGAATCGGTCAACTGCTTAAAGGCAACTGAATTTACCAGTGCCAGCGTTGGCATATAAAGAATCATATAGGAAAGAATCAAAGGATAAAAACCGTTGAAATCAGTTTGGCGGGAAAGTAAATACAAGAGCACGCCGCCGGCAAGATGCAGCACGCCGAGAATACGTTGCGCCGCAAAGAATTTATCTGCTATCAACCCTACTATAAACGGCGCGATGATGGCGCCTAACGACTGCGTGCCATACGCCAGACCGTTTTGCACATCGCTTGCCAGCAAGCTCTTGCTCAGGAAAGTGCCCATGGTTACAAACCAGCTTCCCCAGATAAAAAATTCAAGAAACATCATCAGAGACAGTTGCAATCGTGTGCTGATTTTCATGTGTTGTAATTTTTAGTATGGCATTTTATAAATTGCTGCGCAATGTAGCAATTACTGATTATTATGCCGTAAAACAAAGTTGAAAAATAAGAAAACAAAAATTTATTTATACAGATTCACCCTTATTATCTTGCGCTACACAATGAAGAAAGGCGATGATACATATATGCACAAAGGGCTGAGAAGGCAGCTTATCAGTTTACTTCAGGAAAAAGGAATTCAGGATGAGCGCGTGCTCGATGCCATGAATGCCGTTCCGCGTCATTGGTTTTTAGATTCCGCTTTTAATAAAATCGCTTACGAAGACCGCGCTTTTCCCATTGGGGAAGGGCAAACCATTTCCCAGCCTTATACCGTGGCTTATCAAACACAGCTTTTACAAATCAATCGCAATGATAAAGTATTGGAAATAGGAACCGGCAGTACTTATCAGGCAACGATATTAGCCGAAATGGGTGCACGTGTTTTTACCATCGAACGGCAAAAAAAACTGTACGACTATCAGCAAAGAAATTATTTATTCAAACACACCTATCCCAATATCAAATTCTTTTATGGCGACGGCTTTGAAGGCTTGCCTTCGTTTGCGCCATTCGATAAAATTATTATTACCGCCGCCGCACCGTTTGTACCGCCAAAGCTTGTGCAACAGCTACGCATCGGCGGTATTATGGTTGTGCCCGTAGATGATGGCAAACACAACCAGCGAATGCTGCGCATTACAAAACAGGAAAAAGAACTGGAAACAGAAACGTTCGATAATTTTTCTTTCGTGCCCATGCTCAAAGGCAAGAATTACTAACCAGCCGATCAGACATAAAAACAGAATGGCGAAAAAATGAGCTTATCATTTTTACATTTTGTATTTTCAACGTATAAGCGGCTTCGCTAAATCAATTCATTTTTTCTGTAACGTCCTGTACCTTATTTTGCAAGTTTCATATCATTCATCATGCAATCGTTTCAGCAACTTAGTGCAGCATTTAAAACGTATTTTCATACGGAACATTTTCCCTTGCAACCGGCTTCGCTTTATGAACCGGGACGTTATTTTTTAAACATCGGCGGCAAGCGCATCCGTCCTGTTTTGTGTCTGATGGGCAATGAGTTGTTTGATGAAATAAAACCCGACGCCTGGAAAGTGGCAACTGCCATTGAACTCTTTCACAACTTTACGCTGATACATGACGACATCATGGACAAAGCTTCGTTGCGGCGCGGCATGCAAACGGTGCATTATAAATATGGCGAAAGCACGGCTTTACTATCCGGCGATGTCATGCTGATTGTGGCTTATGAATACATCAATAAAATTAATACTTCTTACTCGCAGCGTATTATTCATCTGTTTAATCAAACGGCCAAACAGGTTTGCGAGGGTCAGCAGTTAGACATGGATTTTGAAAAAACGAATTCTGTAATACTGGACGATTATTTAATGATGATTGAGCTTAAAACGTCTGTTCTGCTGGCTGCCAGTCTGCAGATGGGCGCCATGATTGGCGGGGCAAGCGCCCACAACTGCAATCATTTGTATCAGTTCGGGCGGAATCTTGGCATCGCTTTTCAAATTCAGGACGACTATCTTGATGCCTTTGGCGACCCTGAAAAATTTGGGAAAGATATTGGCGGAGACATTCGTCAGAATAAAAAAACGTTTTTACTTCTGCAGGCAATTCAGGTGGCGAACGAACAACAACGCATTGAAATTAATGAATTGCTGAAAAACGATGCAACAGATAAAGTAGATCGTATGTTAGCCATTTATAAAGCTTGTGAAACGGATAAATGGGCAAAAGAATTAAAGAAGAAATATCTGGCTGCTGCGTTTCAGCATCTGGAAGATATTGCCGTTGTTTCGGTTCGCAAAAAGCCATTGCTTGAACTGGCTGAATACCTTGTGAGCCGCGAGTTTTAAGATGTTTGATTTGATTTCTTTTCGTGTCTGTTTGTTTTATTAAATACATTTACTGCTGTTCTTCGTAACCTACCAAACAATACCATGGCTAACTCTTTATTTCGCAAAAAATCGATTGACAAAATTGTTGCTGATGCCAATAGTGGTATGTCAGACGGGCATCATGTTAAACTGAATAAAGTGCTGGGCGTTCGCGATCTTACTTTTATGGGCATAGCAGCCGTGGTGGGCGCAGGTATTTTTTCAACCATTGGAACGGCAGCTTTTAACGGCGGTCCGGGTATCGTTTATCTCTTTTTAATTACGGCTGTTACGTGTGGCTTCAGCGCCTTGTGCTATGCCGAGTTTGCCAGCCGGGTTCCCATTGCGGGTAGCGCATATACGTACGCTTATGTTTCGTTTGGCGAAGTGGTAGCCTGGATTATCGGCTGGGCTTTAATACTTGAATATGCCATCGGCAATATTGTAGTTGCCATTAGCTGGAGCGGTTATTTTAATAATTTGCTGGAAGGCTTCGGCATTCATCTTCCTGCCTGGCTGCTTGGCGATCCTTTTACCGCGAAAGAAAATTATGAAGCGGCGGTGGCAGCAGGTAAGCCGGCAACCGATGCTGCGATTGTAGCTTATAACGCTTCGCCCGTTATCGGTAACTGGCATTTTTTTATTGATCTGCCTGCCTTTGTAATTATTGTTTTAATTACCATGCTGGCATACCGGGGCATACAGGAAAGTAAGCGTACAACAAACTTCATGGTAATCTTTAAGATTGTTGTTATTGTGATGGTTATCATTGTCGGCAGTTTTTATGTTGATACGGCAAACTGGAAACCTTTTATGCCAAATGGCTTTGGCGGCGTGCTGGCAGGCGTATCGGCTGTATTCTACGCCTACATTGGCTTTGATGCCATTTCTACAACGGCGGAAGAATGCAAAAATCCGCAACGCGATTTGCCGCGCGGCATGATTTATTCGCTTATCATCTGCACCGTTTTGTATATTCTCATCGCTTTGGTATTAACTGGCATGGTTAATTTTTCCGAATTGAAAGTGCCCGATCCGCTGGCGTATGTTTTTGCCAAGCTTAATTTGAATACGCTTGGTTATATTATTTCTATCAGTGCCGTTATTGCCACCACAAGCGTGATACTTGTTTTTCAGCTTGGTCAGCCGCGCATCTGGATGAGTATGAGCCGCGACGGATTGTTGCCAAAACGCTTTGCCACCGTGCATCCGAAATATAAAACGCCATCATTCGCTACCATCGTTACCGGCGTTCTCGTAGCAGTTCCATCGCTGTTTATTCCAGGCGGTATCGTTACCGATTTAACGAGTATCGGAACTCTTTTTGCCTTTGTGCTGGTGTGTTTGGGTGTGTTGATTTTACCTAAAATAAATGCTACGGCAGGTCGTTTCAGAATACCTTACATCAATGGAAAATTTGTTATTCCCACACTTGTTTTTTTACTCATTTTATTTCTTCGCACCAGGCTGATGAGCGCTTTTGAAAATTTTACCGGGGAAAGCTATCAGGAAATTTTGCTCATCGTTTTTATTATCATCAGCATCGTAATTGCTGTTTACAGCTTTATAAAAAGTTACTCCTTTATTCCTGTTGCCGGCGCCTTGTGTTGTCTTTATCTGATGATAGAAATTCCTGCCATAAGCTGGCTTTGGTTTTTTGTATGGATGGGTATTGGTTTGTCTATATATTTTTTATACGGAAGAAAAAACAGTCGCTTAAGATAAACCTAAATGATGTAATATATCGGCTGCAACGGAGTAAGAAATTATACTTTTTCTATTTGACAAAGCCAGAATATATTTTGTATTTATAATTGTTTTATTTCAAACAATTTTGTTATCAAACAACGAATTTGAAAGTGCTTTTTTCATACGTTACAATTGCTTTTTTCTTTAAATTATTAGTAACAAAAACTTGTTAATAATTATTAACAAGTTTTTTATTGCCGCATTAAAAAAACCTTAAATTGCGCCAACTTTAATTGTTATCGCAATAAAAAACAAAACATGCTAAAACTACCGCTTGGCAATGTTGCAAAAGGCAACATTGCCAAAACTACTATGAATTTTTCCGTAATTTATTTAAATCCAACGAGCCAAACCAAAAACATTACAAGCCTGGTATCAAACCGAATCACATCTCTTTTTTCTTCAGTTCCTGCAAAACATTTCGTTATTGCTATGCTCCTGTTTTTATCGGCAAACAGTTATGCGCAAATGCAATGCAATACATTTGAAAATGCTGATGAAGCCAATCCCTTAAAAGCGGCTTTTGAAAACGGGCAAACCTACACCAGTCTTGATTTTGCGGATATTGATAATGACGGAGACAAAGATTGTTTTTTAGTTCCGCCTCATGGTTTACCGGTTTTATATCGCAACACGGGAGATAAAAATGATCCGGTTTTTGAAAAAAGCGCAACATCAGGATTTGAAAATACAGTTACGCCCGATGGCTCGCCGGTCATTCAGTTTACAGATATAGACGGCGATGGCGATTACGATTGTTTTATCACTGAAATAAGCAACGTTTCCCGTCCCGTTACGGGCATTCGTTTTTACAGAAATATTGGCGACAAAACACATCCGCAGTTTATGGAAGATGAAGATAACAATCCTGTTTCGTTTGCCCGCAGCGGTAATAATTATGTGCAATTTACTTTTGCAGATATTGACAAAGACGGCGACGCCGATTTTTATTATACCGGTTTTTATAATACAACGCTAAGTGATTTCGATCAATATACCTATCTCAATAACGGAGCACCGCAAACGCCGGTTTTTACACTTTTTACCAACGATCATCCGCACGATTTTAAGCGTGAACGCACGTATTATGACTGGAACAATGATGGATTGCCGGATTACATTAAGTATGACGATTTTCAAAACACGTACAGCTTTCTGAAAAACAACGGACCCGCTCAATTGCCTGTTTATAGCGTACCTGCTGATGATGTGCCGGTTTTTGATTATGGAATGCCTTTTCGCCTGGTTGATTTGAACAATGACAATGCGCCCGAATCGTTTACCCGCGAAGGCAGGTATTCTATCGTTGCACCTTTGGCTGTTATAGAGAAAGATGAAAAACAAATAAAAAACATAACCGTAACAAAGTTGTTCAGTGCAAACCAGTCTTCCGGTTTACACTATCAATGGGAATATAACGGCAGGCTTCTTTCCGGCATCAGTACATCTTTTATTTATGCCGCCAGGCCCGGAAATTATGTTTTGTACATTACCAATGATTGCGGAACAGGTGTTTCGCTGCCTTATGCTCTCACCGGTAAGCAATGGCATAAAGGCAATGATGAAAACGGTAATTTTTCAGCCGGATATTTGCCGGCAATAACATCAGCCACAAAAATATCTGCCTATCCAAATCCGTTTACAAGCGCGGTAACGGTGCAGTTGCCTGCATCAAAAACATCGGTTACAAGCACAATAAAGATTACTGACATGGCAGGTAAAATATTGTTTTCCAAAACAACTTCCGCTGCTGCCATGCAAGTGGGACAAGCCTTACAGCGCGGCACATATTTAATACAGGTTTGGCAAAAAAATAAACTGATCTATCATACAATATTGATTAAACAATAAGTTGAATGAAGAAATAAATAAAAAATGCCGGCAGTTATAAAATCTGCCGGCAGTTTTATTTGTTTGCTGATCTTTCGGAGTGGAGAATAAGTTTTTTGTATAGCTGCGTTTTATCTATTACCCGTTCATAATTTCAACGTTAATATCTACGTCAGGGTTATCTAATAAAAACCCGGCCATTTCTTCATTCATGGTAAAGCCTCTGTCCATCGTGTGCATGGTTACTTTCAAATTGTGTAATGGCTCATAAATATTAAAACGAATACTCGATTTGCCGGGATTGCTTTTTACATTGGTTTCCACAAAATTTACAAAATCGCTCGTCAGGATCGACGGATTCAGGTTGATGTCTATTTGCCGGGTTAACGTTTGTTTTGCCGTTTCCAGCAGGCAAATATTATTTACTTTAAACTCATACTGATCGCTGTTATAACGCGATCTGAAATAACCCGTTATCAATAAATTTTTCCCGGTTTCCACGTAATGTTTAAAGCGCATATAATCGTCGCTCCACAGCATAATTTCGGTTTTGGCGGTAAAGTCTTCTATCGAAATGGAGCCAAAGTTTTTTCCCGTTCGGGTAATACGATGCTGCGCATCGGTTACCAGCCCTGCAATGCGAAACGTTTTGTTCAGGTTACCGGCAACAGAACCCGCAGAATCGTTTGCTTCATTAAATTCTGATAACGGCATGATGCCATAATATTTTAGCTCGAAACGAAAATGGTTGAGCGGATGACCACTCATAAACATACCGGTTACTTCTTTTTCATGATCGAGCAGTTCTGTTAATGTCCATTCGGGCGCGGGAAGAATTTTTGGCGGTGCTATTTCGGGCATTATATTTTCGCCAAACAAACTGTTGCTGCTTTGGGTTTTGCTGGTCTGGTAAATATTGCCATACCGGATGATGCGCTCCAGCATGCCCGACATTTCGCCGGGCGGCGTAAAAAAATACTGTGCGCGATGCAGCTCGGTAAAACTATCAAATGCGCCGGAATAGGCTAAGCTTTCGATGGATTTTTTGTTTACCGTGCGTTGATTGATACGCCTGATAAAATCCCATATATTTTTAAAATTGCCGTTGGCAGACCGCTCTTCAATAATACTTTGCACTGCCGCTTCGCCTACGCCTTTCAAACCGCCGAGACCGAAACGTATTTCTCCTTTTTCGTTTACGGCAAAGCCTTTCAGCGATTCATTAATATCCGGCCCCAGCACACGGTGCGACATGCGTTTGCATTCTTCCATAAAGAAAGTCATCTTTTCGATGCTGCCGGCATGATTGAGAACGGCAGCCATATATTCACCGGGATAATGTGCTTTCAGCCACGCCGTTTGATAAGCTACAAAAGCATAGCATGTGGAATGAGATTTATTAAAAGCGTATTGCGCAAATGCTTCCCAGTCAACCCATATTTTTTCGAGAACGGGTTTCGGATGACCTTTATCTGTTGCGCCTTTAATGAATTGCGCCTTCATTTTATCAAGCACCGATTTTTGCTTTTTTCCCATCGCCTTGCGCAAAACATCAGCATCACCTTTGCTAAAGCCGGCCAGTTTTTGCGAAAGCAGCATCACCTGTTCCTGGTACACGGTAATGCCATACGTTTCTTCGAGATATTCACGCATTTCGGACAAATCGAAATTCACTTCTTCTCTGCCGTGTTTGCGGGCAACATATTGGGGAATGTATGCCATGGGACCGGGACGATACAAAGCATTCATGGCAATGAGATCGGCAAATTTATCCGGCTTCAGTTCGCGCAGGTATTTTTGCATTCCCGTACTTTCAAACTGAAAAGTAGCATTGGTTTCGCCGTTTTGATACAGCTTGTATGTTGCTTCATCGTCAAGCGGAATGTTATCTAAATCAACATCAGTATTGTGATTTTGCTTAATTAATTCCAACGCCGTTTTAAGAATAGATAATGTTTTTAAACCCAGGAAATCCATTTTTAAAACACCCGCATCTTCAATAGAACTGCCACCGATCTGAGTTACCCACAAATCGGAATCTTTAGCGGTAGCAACCGGTATCAGTTCGGTTAAATCTCTCGGTGCAATGATGATGCCCGCGGCGTGAATGCCGGTATTGCGCACCGAGCCTTCCAAACGCTCAGCTTCTTTTAAAACCTGTGCTTTAATATCGGTGCCGCCATATATTTCGCGAAGCTTTTTAATATTTTCAATGTCTTCTGAGCCGTACTGCTCTTTTTCTTCCAGCGATTTTTCTCCTTCTTTTGCGGTTAGCGGGGCAGTAAGAACGCGCCCCAATGTAGTGCCCACTTTTTCGGGAACCATTTTAACCAGATTGTTGGCTTCAAACAAAGGCAAATCCATTACGCGCGCCACATCTTTAATGCTGCTTCGCGCCGCCATCGTGCCATAGGTAATAATTTGCGCTACCTGGTTTTTGCCGTATTTCTCAACTACATAATCTATTACTTTTTGCCTGCCTTCGTCGTCAAAATCGGTATCAATATCCGGCATTGATTTTCTATCGGGATTGAGGAATCGTTCAAACAGCAAATCATATTTTATCGGGTCAATGTTGGTAATACCGATGCAATATGCCACCACGCTGCCGGCAGCCGAACCGCGCCCCGGACCAATAAACACACCACGCTCGCGACCTACTTTAATAAAGTCGCTTACAATTAAAAAATAACCGGCAAAGCCCATTGTTTTAATGGTAAACAATTCAAAATCGAGACGTTCGCGAATCTCTTCCGTTATTTCACTGTAACGTGCTTTTGCACCTTCGTAAGTGAGGTGATGCAAATAAGTCCATTGATTTAAATTATTGTCTGAAGAAGCCTGAAACTCTTTCGGAATGGGAAATGCGGGCAGAAGGATATCTTTCTTTAAGTTGAGTATTTCAATTTTATCAACAATTTCATTTGTATTGTCGATGCTTTCGGGAACATCGTTAAACAGCTTACTCATTTCGTCGGTTGACTTAAAGTAAAACTCATTGTTTGGAAATTTAAAGCGGCGGTTTTTTACGGCCGCGTCATCATTTACAAAATCGTCAAGCCCGGGCGTAGCCTGCTTTTCACCGGTATTGATGCAAAGTAAAATATCGTGCGCGTTATAATCTTCCTGGTCGGTATAATGACTGTCATTGGTGGCAATCACTTTCACCTGATGTTTTTTAGCCCATTTTAAAAGCGTGGCATTTATTTTTTCCTGCTCTTCTATTTTATGTCTTTGAATTTCGATGTAATAATCTTCGCCAAACATTTCAAGCCACCATTTAAACTCTGTTTCCGCTTCCGCTTCCGTTTTGTGCAGAATGCTTTGGGGCACATACGCACCGATGCAGCAGGTGGTGGCAATCAGCCCTTCCCTGTATTTTTCTATCAGCTTTTTATCTACGCGCGGATATTTGCTATACATGCCTTCGCTGTAGCCATACGAGGTAAGCTTAACAAGATTGTGATAGCCGGTTTTATTTTTCGCCAGCAATACCTGATGAAATCGCTGGTCTTTTTGCTCTTTGGTAAACGCCCGCTTCGTCATATCCTCAACCACGTAAAACTCGCAGCCAACAACGGGTTTTATAACCGGTTCCAGAATATCTTTTCCTTGTTCATTCTTACCAACAACCTTCGTATTTTTCCATGCCTGGTTTACAAAATCGAAAACGCCGAACATATTGCCGTGATCGGTAATAGCAAGTGCAGGCATGTTGTGTTTGGCAGCTTTTTTATACAAACTGCCGATGTTGGCGGCACCGTCGAGCAATGAATATTGTGTATGAACGTGTAAATGAGAAAACTGCATAACCTTATAGTGAAGTCTATTTTTTCAATCGGAAAACGAAGCACAAAGTAGCCATTAAAAAGCTAAAGATTTTGGTATTTTTTCCACCATCTGCCATTGATAATTGTGTATTATTCATTGCCAATGAAGACAGATTTATTATTGCTTCCGGTTATTTTAATAACGCTTAGCGTAGCTGCAATTACGGCATAGGCAGGCGCAAAAATCCACCCGATAACCGGAACGAGGTGCATACAATAAAACACAATTCCGTTGCCAATGGCCAAACCGCGGTGCTTACCGATAAAATAAATGCTTTGCTGCACCGATAAATTGCGCCGCTCAAAACAGTAGTCAATCATACTGAAGCCATAATAATAAGCTTCCACAAGTAAAGCAATTACGGGCGTTATCCAGCCAAATACAGGGATGAAAGAAAGCAGCAATAAAGAAATAATATAAACCGTTTGCCAAAGCGCATTGCGAAGCGCGATAGAGATGCCGCGCGCTATGTCGGCGGCAAGTTGTTTAAAGCTAAACGGATAATGCCGGTTCTCTATAATCGCTTCTGTTTTTTCGCTGAGATACGCAAATAGCGGCGACCCGATAATGAGCCAGAGATACTTGAAAAAAGAAAAATACAACAGCATCAGTATAAGCCATAAAATGAATGTGGCGAATGCAAAAATAAAATTCAGGATTCCGCCGGGATGATTTTGCACCCATCCATTGATATGCGTAACGGTAAATATCCATTGTATAAACTGACTAACGCTTTTGCCGAAAAAGAACATGCTGACAGCGAACAGCAATGCATACACAATACCTGGAATGACAATCCATTTCCAAAGTTTATGTTGCCTGATGAAGCGATGCGCCTGACCATACGACTGAACAGAAATAATGATTTCCTTAAACAATACGCCAATATTTGTGGCTAAGATAAATGAATTATCAGCCGGGTAAAAAGAAGGTTGATAAACGCAGCGGCTACCTGATTTTATTACGCGCCGTAATACGGAGAGAGATTTAAAAATCGGTAAAGCTGCGGGTGCGATTGATTTTCAGATCGCGCAGCAGGCTTGATTTTGGATTGATGGTGATGCTGAAAGAACGCGTTCTGCCCACAGGTGTGAGATTGATAGACAATTGCCAGCAGTGCATTTCGCGGGTAATGTACATAGTAAGCAAACTAATATCCAGTTCGCGCACATTTAGATAGGTACTGCCACCGATTTTCCATTTTGGCGTCAGGCTAAAATCGCCATTTACGTTCAGGCTCGATGAAATCTGCGTGTAATAACCACTGTAATTGGGTCGTAGTATCCTGGTGAAACTCGTGGTAAAAGAAAGGTTTAACGACCAGGGAATATCAAAGTCAACAAAATCGGCAGGGTTAGCGCGCACATAAGCCAGCGCAGCCGCCTGTTCGTCCGGTGTCAGCGTTTCATCAAGTTCATTCACCCGCTGGTCGTCTGTTTTACCGTCTTTCTTTTTGCTTTGTATTGAGGTAGAAACGGCAAAGCTCGCATTGGTAAGCCGCCCTATTTTACCCCGTTTCCACAACAAGGTATCTTTATCGCGGCCATACTGGTCTGTTTCATATGGATCAAGAACGGCACTTCCGGTAATGTTTACTTTTTTAAACAAGGTGCTGCGGTAAGCCGCCGTGATGTATGACCACTTCAGCCTGTCGGCAAGAAAATTATAACTGGTATTAAAGTTCAGCCCGTCTATCAGCTTCACTTTGCGTGTGGGATTTTCGCCGGTCGAATCATTTT
This sequence comes from Ilyomonas sp., assembly GCA_965219515.1. Lineage (GTDB taxonomy): Bacteria > Bacteroidota > Bacteroidia > Chitinophagales > Chitinophagaceae > Ilyomonas. The sequence goes on along the minus strand of OZ244776.1, from coordinate 991,421 downwards.
TATTCTTCACTTTCATCTCTAACAAATTATCAAGACCAAATGAAAGTCCACCAAATCTGCCTGGCGAAAACGGACTTAATATATTGCCGCCCAGCAGGGAAACCCGTTGAAGAAGCTGAGATTGATTTACCGTTCCGTCTTTAGCAGTATCTGAAACCGGAACAATTATATTTTTGTAAAACTGACTTACCAGATCGGGCTTATAACTGAAGCTTACGGTTGGCGTTATCTGATGGCGGATGGCTACAATACCTTTTGATTTGGGAAAATTTACCGTACCGAAAATGCGCGTGTTTAACGATGCGCCAAAGCTTACTTCGCGCGCGGCATAAAATCCTTTGTGCTGAATGGTATCTACTTTTTTATCCGTACTGCTGTAAAAAATTTCTGACTGCTGACCAAACCAACGCTCGCCGTAACTGACAAAAGGCGATAGAATGAACGGACCCAACGCGGGCAACGCCAAACTGATGGGAATGCTGTGCTGAATGCCCCATTGCGCCGTATCTAAAATGTGTTTGAAATCGAACGCCGTATCGTAAAAAGAAAATTGATTCAGCAATTGCCCGTTGTAGGAAATACCAAGTTTTTCATACCATTTCGGCGCACCAATTTGTTCCTTTTTTTCAAACGGATAAAGTGTATTTGCGGTAAAGCTTACCGTTGGAAACTGAACATTCTGAAGACGCAGATTGTTGTTTTGATTGTGATTGGCGCTGATCGTCATGTTATACTTTCCCTGATCCCACGTTTTTGAATATGTAATGGACGACGTTAATAAATTCTGATAATTGCGGATGGGATTGTTTGGAATGTATTGATTGAACTTTGTGCTGCCTGCATTCACGCTTGCCTGGAAAGAAGTTCCCGGATGCGCTTTTGTATCCTGCGAATGCGTCCAGCGAATGGCAAAACTCTGGCTTTTGGTAAATTCCTCTTTCGCAAAGCCATACGAAGAAGTGTTTAATACTTTGGTATGCTGAATTTCAATATTCATCGTACCCCGGTATTTATAACGCTTATAATATTCCGGCGTTACGGTAAGCGTCCATCCGCCGTACGAATAAATATTGGCACGCGTGGTAACGTCCCAGTTGTCGTTTATCACTTTATAATATCCCAGTCCTTCCACGCCTAAGCCATAGCCGCTGTTTGTAGCAAACTGAACGGGCAGCAAACCGGAGTGTCTGCCACGGTTTAACGGAAAAATGCCAAAGGGCACATAAATGGGAATTGGCACCCCTTCAAACTCGGGGTGAACAGGACCTGAAACGCCGATTTTATTATTGATCAGCTTCATTTTTTTTGCTATAAAAGCAAAGTGCGGCGTATCGAGATTGCAGGTGGTAAAGCGGCTGCGATAAGCGAAGGCAACATCTTTTTCCGTTTTTTTAATGCGCTCTGCATTTACATAAATTTCACCTTCGTTGTAATAAGAATTTTTCGATAACCCGCGCTGTGTTTTTAAATTGAAAAGTATGGTATCGCTGATAGATGTCTGATCGCTCTGAACAAGCGTTGGCTTACTAAGCGGATTATTTGATGTATCAATACCGCCAAAAGCTTTTACTACCTGGTTCATCTGGTCGTATTCAATATTATTCGCCGTTAAATCAACATCTTTATTCTTTGCGTTGGCTTTGCCATACAAATAAAATTTTTGCGAATCCATAATTAAAACACCCGAATCTTCGGCAGAATATTCAATCGGCGACTCAAGGGAATCTTTCGAAATCAATAAAGAATCTATGCGCTGTCTTTTGGTGGAGTCTGCATTAGCGGTGTCTTTATAAAAAAGACTGTCGGGCGCGTTTATGATGCCATTCTTTTGGGGAAGCGTATCATTTTTTGGAAAAGCACCCGTATCGTTACGTAATTTTATAAGCGCAGAATCCGTTATGATGGTATCATTGGAATTTTCTGTATAAGAAAAGTTGTGGTAATCCGTTGCGTGAATATGACTGATAAAAAAAAGCAAAAGAAGCGATGCAACCAAAGCGAGGAAATTTTTTCTGCTAATTTTACTACGTTTGCTCATACAGTTAAAACAAAAATAACCGAATCGGTAAACAGATAACTTAACGATACGTGAATTATGTATAAATTATCCGGTAAAATCATTTTCTTTTTTCTTTCTTTCATTTTCTTTTCTTCTTTTCAGGTGCCAGACACCAGCTTTACCGCGAAGCAAAAAAATGCGCTCAAGACAATTATCATTGATCCGGGACACGGTTTGCCCGATCCCGGCGCTCGGGGCGCTTATAGCACCGAAGCCGAAAATGCGTTGGACATTGCCCTGAAGCTCGGCGAATTGCTAAGACAAAATCTGCCCGATACAAAAATCATTTTTACGCGTACCGATCAATATCTTCCCGATCATTTAACCAGCATCAACGAATCGCTTAAACGCAGAGCAAAAATTGCAAATGAAAATCACGGCGATTTATTTATCAGCATTCACCTGAATTCCGCAGCAGACAGAATCAAAAGAGAAGTGGTAGGGCATACTTCCCAAACCTATTATACATACAGCGGCAGAGGAAAAAGCAGAAAAAAGACAGCGCACAAACGCAGCGTTCCGGTTTACAAAACGTATCATCTTGGTTGCGAAGCCGAGGGCACGGAAGTGTACATTTGGGCGGTTGGAAAAGCCGATCAGAAAAAAGAATTTGTTGGTGCCGGCGAAGAAATGAGCGAAGATGCCGACGCCGATTCGAGCGCTCTGCTTTTCGACTCGCCCGAAGCGAAAATCAGAGCTTCGATTCTTACCAAAAAGTTCTTTAACAACAGCCGCATGGTGGCAGAATATGTGCAGGAAGAGTTTGAAAAACAGGGACGCGTAAACAGGGGCGTTCTGCAACGAAATAACAAAGGTATCTGGGTATTGCAGGCAACCGCCATGCCGAGCATTTTGGTAGAAACGGGATACATCTGCAACCGCGAGGAAGAAGGTTATTTAAGCAATGAGAAAGATCAAAACGAAATTGCCTACGCCGTTATGCGCGGCGTGCTGCGATATAAGGAAAGCATAGAAAACGGCAATCTGCCTCCGGTACAAACCGTGGCTTCCAACAGGTTAGATTCGGTAAACAAATAAATGACAACCGCTAACAACTATTAAATTAAAATGCAGATGTCATTGAATTAATTGATTGCCAAATTTTCCTTTATTAAATTTCTCTTTTGCACTTCCTTTTTCAATCTGTTTTGCGTTGTCATGCGTTTTCAATAATATAATCATGTCCGGTGTCAGTTTTAGAATTTTATTTTCTGCCAATATTTATTCTCCAAAACACCTGTTTTAATGGCTGCTTTTTTATCTAACCTGTTTCGGTCTATTTTTGCTGTTCGCAAAACCGAAAGCAATCTTAAAATAGCTTATTTATAGTTGGCATGAAATTATAAGATTAGGTTTGCGCGAAAAGCAACTGAATATAAAATCACTCTGATGAAAATATCGAATGAGACCAAAATCGGCGCATTAACTATAATTGCCGTTGCCCTTTTAATTCTCGGATTTAATTTTTTGAAAGGAAAAAGTCTGTTTAAAAGCGGTAATTATTTATATGCCAAATACGCCGATCTGAAGGGTTTGGCGCCATCAAACAGTGTTTACATAAATGGTTTTGAAATTGGCAATGTTTCGGAAGTTGAATCGGCAAATAAAACCGTAACCGAAATTGTGGTTACCATCAAACTAAAGGAAAACTTCGATATTCCAAACAACTCGGTAGCTACCATCAATTCTAATCCGCTTGGCTCGCCAAGCATAGAAATAAATTTAGGCGATAGCCGTGATTATTACAAAAACGATGACACCATACGAACGACCAATAATCCTGGATTGTTGGGAACCCTGACTGATAAACTTTCACCCGTAGCAGATCAGGTAACGCTTACGCTGCATTCGTTAGATTCTTTATTGCGGAATTTCAACTCTGTCCTCGACCCAAATACGCGTGGCAATCTGCAGTCTGTAATCGGAAACCTTAACAGCGCAACTGCTTCTCTGGTAACATCTGCCGGCTACCTTAACAAACTCCTGAACACACAAACCGGATCATTATCCGGTGTTATTACCAATCTTGATAGCTTTACCGCTAATCTTGCCGGCAGTAATGCTACGCTTACCCGCACATTAAACCATGTAGATACATTAACCGGCAATCTGGCACGGGTTGATCTTGACAGCGTTATGCTGCAGGTAAAATCTGCCACATCAAAATTAGACAGTGCCATGACGGCGTTAAACTCCACCAATGGTTCGGTTGGCGCGTTGCTTTACGATCGCGGAATTTATAACAACTTAAACAGTACCATCGTTAGTTTGCATACATTAACGGATGATCTTCGCGTGCATCCCAGGCGATATGTGAACATTTCGGTTTTTGGTAAAAAAGACAAAGGCAATTACATTACAAAACCAATGAACGAACAAACCAAACCGGATACGCTTATCGCTTCGCAGGATACCATTCTTGTTATACAACCGCGATAAACAATGCGTAATGTTAACTTAACAAAATATTTATCTTTTTTACTGCTATTTCTTTTTTGCAAATGCGGTTTTGTATCTGCCCAAAACAGTAATGACCCGAACAGCAAGGTTATTAATGTGCTAAGCGCCGATACGCTATCGTTCAGAAAAGCAAATGATAGTACCAATTATAAAATTCTTTCCGGTCATGTAATTGTACAACAGCAGAATACGATATTTTACTGCGACAGTGCGCTGCTGAACGAACGCATCAATACGCTGGAAGCTTTTGGTCATGTTCACATCAACAATGCAGACAGCGTAAACACGTATGCAGATTATCTGCGCTATATTGGCAACGATAAAACGGCTTTTCTTCGCCGAAATGTTCGGCTTACCGATGGCAGAGGAACGCTTACCACACCCGAGCTTGATTATAACACGCAAACTAAAATCGGTATTTACCGCAACGGTGGAACGCTGGTAAACGGCGCTACCACGTTAACCAGCGCGGAAGGTTTTTATTATGGCGAAACCCGCGACGCAACATTTAAAAAAAACGTGGTTCTTATCAATCCCGATTATCGGGTTACAACCGATACGTTGCTCTATAATACATACAGCAATATTGCCACTTTTACCGTTCCTACAAAAATTGTTAGCGGTAAAAAAATCATCAATACAACAAATGGTTATTACAACCTGTCAACCAAACAATCTTATTTTGGCAATCGCCCGGTGATACAGGACAGCACTTCTTTTTTAATTGCCGATGAAACGGCAAGCGAAGATTCTACCGGAAGTTTTGAAGCCCGGGGAAATGCCATTTACCGTGATACGGCGCAGGGTTATGCGTTGTTTGCCAACAATATCAAAGGCAATAAAAAAACCAGCGTTGTATTGGCAACCGAGCACCCGGTAATGATGATTAAACAAAAAAGCGACTCTTTATTTATCGCTGCCGACACCTTGTTTACGGCCAAGTTATCTTCTTTACAAGGCATAAGATCCGTGCCTTCCATAAGAGATTCAATGCCGCCGCCCGATAGTTTGCTTTTCTCCGGAAAAGACAGTTCTAAGGACAGATATATTGAGGCGTATTATCATGTTCGCATTTATTCCGATTCGTTACAGGCAACGGCTGACAGCCTGTTTTATTCGGCCGCCGATTCGGTGTTTCGTTTATTGAAAGACCCGGTTGTTTGGGCGAACACCAGCCAGATAACGGGCGATACCATTTATCTCTATACCAAAAATAAAAAGCCGGAACGGGTTTCTGTTTTTGAAAACGCGCTTGCCGTAAGTGATGTTGACAGTACGCCTTTTTTTAATCAGGTTAAAGGGCGCGTTATCAATGGTTATTTTGAAGACGGGCAAATTAATTTCATACGCACGCAAGGCAACGCCGAAGCGGTTTATTATACGCAGGACGATGATAAAAAATTTATAGGGGTAGATAAATCGAGCTGCGATGTAATTGAAACATATTTCAAAGACAGGAAGCCCGAACGTGTTTCCCGTATCAGCAATCTGAAAGGAACGTTTTATCCCATGCAACAGGTAGATCATGAAGAACTGAAGTTACGTGGTTTTACCTGGCAGGAAAACAAGCGTCCAAAAAGCCGCGAAGAGCTATTCGGCAGCTAATTTATCTGTGAGTGGTAACACCTTTTTGCCTGCAATAATCTAACACCGGGCAAGTTGAACAATGTGGCGCTTTGCCTGTACAGATGTGTTTGCCAAACGGCATCAGCAACCGGTTTATATCAATCCATTTCTTCTTGTTCGTTTTTTTCTCCAGCGCCAACATGGTTTGTTCGGGTTGCGTGGTTTCAATAAAACCCCAACGGTTCACAACTCTATGCACATGAATATCTACACTGATGGCGGCAGATTTTGTTGCTACACCCAATGCAAGATTGGCGCACTTGGGACCAACGCCCGAAAAGCTGGTTAAAACCGTATAATCGGCAGGCAAACTTCCATCGTATTCTTTCTCCGCTTTCTTCGCGATGGCAAGTATGGTATTTACTTTTTGATAAGCGAAGGTAGTTCCGTTAATCAGTTGCATCAGTTCATCTTTGTGCAAGGCAGCCATTTGTTTTGCGTTTCCTGCTTTGGCAAACAATCGCCTTGAAACGGGAATGGTTGTTTCATCCAGCGTACGAATTGAAATGACGCACGAAATCAGTTGCTCGAACAGCGAAGTAAAACCTTCTTCATACAATTGAAACATCGCAGCTTTAGGGTAAGAAGCTACAGCTGTTTCAATAAGCTGCAACATTTTATCAAGATCATAAGGCTTTTTCATAACTGAATAAAAAAGCAACAATCTTACCAGCGGCGAAACCATTGACTGGCACGGTGAAGATTGATTTGTTTAAGATTTATCAAATTGCAACGGATAATTAATCTTCACCGTGCAAAATATTATTTTATTTCAAACGCCAGAGGAATATCAAGCTTAAAGCTGAAGTTTCTGCCCATGTTATGAATGCCAAGATTGGGATTGTAATCTGAAGTAAAATACTTCAAACGGCTTAAATGATCATAATACGAAACATCAAAAAGATTGTCTGCCATAACATAAACATTAAACATGGTTTTCCCTTTTTTGTTGGTAAAACCGCAGCCTGCGCCTGCATTAAACAAAGTATAACCTGCGGTTGGCGTTTCGGTATCATCGGTTAAATAAACGCGGTTTTGTTTTGTATAATAAACAAGCTGCGCTTTTACAAATCCGTTTACAACATGATGCGCTTTGGAAGCAAAATCGTAACGCAGTTCCGATACACCGTGAAACGGCGGAATAAGCGGTAAATATTGAGAGCTGTCATTAATTTTTATATCGCCGGTCGCTTTGTTTTTACCAAAAACGGTTGACAGGCTGTTTTCAAAATGCAGTGGTTTGATGATGTGAAAATCTATGTTCATTTCACCGCCGTACAACTGTGCCTTGCCTTGCTGAAATTTAAATGTTTGATTGCCGTCAACTATGATTGAATCGGCGCCGGTTGCTGTCAGCAGTTTCTGGTTAAAAATATAATGACTGATGTCGTTGTTAAACAAGCTCGCATTTACCACCACAAAAAGCGAAGAATAGATAAACCCGATGTCTTCCTGCAAACTGAATTCGGGTTTAAAAGAGGTGCTTCCGATCTGGTAAATATTTGTACCGGGATGAACGCCGTCGGCTGAGATTTCTGAAATGTTCGGCGCTCTGAAACCGCGTGCTATATTGGCTTTGAAGGTTATGTGATCGTTGGCGTTGTAAGTAAATCCTGCGCTGCCCGAAACACCTGAATACGTATGCCTGTAAGCCGAAAATGCAGGCATATCTGTTGGCGCAATCGTACCTTTGTTTACAACATCAAAACCGGTTGCCGGATCGGTAATGACAAACAAAGCATCGTTTTTAAAATTGCGTACATCGTAGCGTAAACCGCCCGAAAAATCCCAGTTGCTGATCGTTTTCTTTACATAAACAAAAGGACCAATATCAAATTGATTGTATGAAGGAATGATAAAATCGGTTCCTTTTGCCACATCGTTTACCTGATACATGCCGTTTATACCTGCCGAAATGTTCCAGTTGTTTTGTTCGGGAAAATAATATTTCACATCATAATTGTACGTGTTCAAACGCAGGTTAAGCCCGGCAATATCAAGCCGTTCGGGATGCGAAAACTCCTGCCGGTGATTGTGCTGATAGGCAATGTTTACCCCAAGCCGGCTGTTGCCAACGGTAAAGCTGTTATTGCTATACAGGCGAACATTTCTCACGCGCTGAAAGGTGCCTGTAATGTCGTAAGATTTTAATTCATCAGCCGATACCACCGGTCGAAACTCGTCTTCTTCGGTTATCTGTTTGGTAAATTGGCCGGTTGCCTCATCACGGCTGCCATCGGGTATTTTTTGTTTGTCATCAAAATACGAAAAGCTGAGATGCGAATAGCCCCAGCTTCCATGCTTGCCTAAATAAGCCGTTGCATCGCGTTCTTTAAACGAGGTGCCATATACGCGTCCGTCTGTTTTGTTCCGGTAATTGGTAGCTTCTTTATCAGATAATCTGCCAAGCCATTCCCATCCGTTTTTTGTTCCGCTCAGCATGGCCGTACCACCGAATTGCCCGTTGTTGGTGTGATATTCAGTAACAAGATCGCCGATAATCTGACCTTCATGAGCCGGCTGCGTAGGTATTAAATTTACCACGCCGGCAAGCGCATCGGAGCCGTAGCTCAGACTGGCCGGGCCTTTCACCACTTCTATCCTGTCTATGCTGTATTGGTCAACCTCAATTCCGTGTTCGTCGCCCCACTGCTGCCCTTCCTGCCGAACGCCGTCGTATAACGTAAGAATGCGGTTGAATCCCAATCCTCTTATGTAAGGCTTTGAAATATTCGGTCCTGTTGTTACGGCAGTAATGCCCGGCACTTTGGTAATGGCATCAATAATATTGTTGTTGATGTTGGAAGTGATGTAAGCATGACTGATGGAAACGATGGGTATGGAACTTTTGCGTATTTGCCCGGCTTTCGATAAACCCGTTACAACCACCTCGCTTTCTTCTACAATGTTTTCAGGCAGCGAAAAATTTAGCCGGGTGGAGGTTGTAAATGTAACGGCGTGCGTTACGGCTTTATGATTGAGCGAGCGGGCTTCTACCACAAAGTTTCCTGAAGGCAAATTGGAAAAATGATAATTGCCGAGCGAATCGGTAATGCTTCCCAGGCGTAAATCGCTGATGTAAACGCTGGCAGCTTCTAACGGCTCTCCGGTTTTGGCAGAGACAACTTTACCAGTTAATATTCGTTGCGCAGATAATGGAACAGAAAAGAAACACACAACCGATAACAGGGTAATATATTTTAAAAACATAATCGTATTCTTGTTTGTAAGATGATAATATTTGCCTGTTACTATCATGATTTATGTGATGATAGCAAGGCAAACGGCGAAATATTTTTTAAAAACATCTGAACTTACAGGAATACAGGCGGGCCGCGCAGCTCGGCAAAGAAATGATGACAGGAATAAAAATCTTCTTTGTAAAATTGATTGTGGCAAAAAGAAATTGCCTGATAAGAAAGAAAACGAAAAGGTTGATAATGATTAACAAACTGCGCTTCGGCTACAAAACTGATACAATGACAATTGATGTCGGCTTTGGTGATTTGGTTTTCCTGCTGTTGAAAATGATGATAACAAACATCCTGATGACCTGCCACCAAATCGTGCAACAAAAAAACCGGCGTAACGCCAAACGCAAAAACACCAATCAAAAAAATGCCGGTGAGTTTCCGAAACAAACAGGAAGCATTACAAATTTTTGCCACAGTGTTGCAAAGTAACTGAGTTTTTAAGACATCATTTCAAAAATTTGCGAAGAGCGATACAAGATTCTGCCGGTAAACATCATTTGTGAAACCAGAAAAAAGCTGATTGGTTGTAATACAAACCAATTTACCCACATCTTTGCGTCATGAAAAATCTGCCATTGGATAATGCTTTGTTTACAAAAAACAGAAAGCGGTATATCGAAGAAATGAAGCCCGGCAGCATTGCCGTTTTCAACAGCAACGATGAAATGCCGATGAATGGCGATGCGCTGTACAAATTTACCCAAAACAGCGATCTGTATTGGCTTTCGGGCATCGAACAGGAAGATACGAAGGTGATTTTATATCCCGATAACCCTGATACAAAACACAGAGAAGTGTTGGTATTGGTGAAACCGAATGAACTAAAGGAAAAATGGGATGGCAAACGATTGCGCGCCGACGAAGCCAAACAAATCTCAGGTTTTGAAACGGTGATTTGGTTAGATGCTTTGCCACCGCTTTTGCAGCTTTGGATGCACACGGCGGAAACCATTTATTTAAATACCAATGAAAATGATCGCAAAGGACCGTTTTATAAAACCCGCGACTATCGTTATATAGACGAGATAAAAGAACAATATCCGCTGCACCGGTATGAGCGAAGCGCAAGGATTTTAAAAAAGCTGCGCCAGATAAAATCGAAAGAAGAAGTTGCCGTAACGCAACAGGCGATTAACATTACCGAGACAGCATTTCGGCGCCTGTTGCAGTTTATCAAACCCGGCATTATGGAATATGAAATTGAAGCCGAAATATGGCACGAGTTTCTTCGCAACCGCGCTACCCGCGAGGCTTACAGCAGCATCATTGCCGGCGGCGACAGAGCCAGAACATTGCATTACATTTCCAATAATGAAGAATGCAAAGACGGCGAATTGATACTGATGGATTTTGGCGCGTTGTACGGCGGTTACGCGGCAGATTTAACCCGAACTGTTCCGGTAAACGGTATTTTTTCTGAACGGCAAAAAGAAGTTTATAACGCCTGTTTGCATCTTCATAACTACTGCAAAACCCTTTTGAAACCGGGCATTACATTGAATGATTATGAACAGAAAACAGGCGATGAAGCTACTCAGGTATTTATAAAAATCGGTCTGCTTACGGCGGAAGATGTTACAAACGAAGACAAAGACAACCGCGCATACCGCAAGTATTTATATCATGGTATTTCGCATCATCTGGGCATTGATGTGCACGATTTGGGAAGTAAAGCCATTCCGTTGCAGGCGGGCATGTTGCTAACCGTTGAACCGGGCATTTATATAGAAGAAGAACAAATGGGTATCCGCATTGAAAACAATGTGTGGATTACCGAAGACGGCAATATTGACTTGATGAAAAATATTCCGGTAACGGTGGAAGAGATTGAGGAATTAATGAAAAGTCAACAGTCAACGATCAACGGTAAACAGTAAAGCCATAATCATAAATATGTCTTTTAAATTTGAGAATTTAAAAATCTGGCAGACTGCTTTATGTCTATCCGGCGAAGTTGCTGATATGGTTAAAACATTTCCAAAGGATGAATTATTTATTCTGACATCGCAAATAAAACGCGCTGCCGATTCTATTTTACTAAATATTACGGAAGGCTCAACGCTTCATACAAATGCCGAGTTCAGAAGATTTTTAATAATAGCAAATCGTTCAGGATTAGAGGTTATCGGTTGTTTATATCTTGCTTAACAAAGATCTTATATTAATGAAACAATGTTTGCAGATAAATATAATAAGTATGAGAAACTGATTATTATGATACAATCTTTGATTAAATCTTTGTCAGAATGAACAACTCATCAATTGCAGATACTGCTGACCATAGACCGTTGTCTGCTATCCCTAATATTCTTACGTTGCTCAATCTCGTTTTTGGTTGTTTGGCTATCGTCTCTGTCCTTCAACCCGGACTTACGTACACAACAGACGAAACAGGCAATAGTTTAGTTATTTTACCCGAACAAATGGTTTGGGGTTCTGTTTTTATCGGCTGCGCAGCCATTATAGATTTTCTGGATGGCTTTGTTGCCCGGTTATTCAAATCTTCTTCTTTATTGGGTGCGCAGTTAGATTCGTTAAGTGATGTGGTGAGTTTTGGTGTAGCGCCGGGCTTTATAATTTACACGTTTTTACGTTACAGTTTTTCGCAGTTTCCCGATGGCTTAAACATCAGCACAGCGTGGCTTTTACCGGCATTTATCATCCCCTGCGCCGGTGCATACCGGTTGGGAAGATTTAATATTGATACACAAGAAAGCTATGGCTTCAAAGGCGTCCCTATACCGGCGGCAGGCTTGCTCATCGCATCGTTTCCGTTGATTTATTTTTATACAAACAGTTCTTTTGTTTATACTTTGTTTTTAAATCAATGGTTTTGGTATGCCATCATTTTAATCGTTGGTTATCTCATGGTTTCTACTTTACCAATGCTGGCATTGAAATTTAAAAACGCTTCGCTGAAAACCTTTCTGCCATTTATTATTGTAGCCGTAATTGCTCTTGTTACCGCTTTTGTTGCGGGATGGTTTGCTGTTCCGGTTGCATTTATTGCCTACGTCATTTTATCTTTGATTTTTAAACCAGTAACTATCATTCAAAATGTATAATGTTCAGATAAAAGTAATGCCGTTAAAAGATTTGTTAGACCCGCAGGGAAAAGCGGTGTTAGGCGGTTTGCAAAATCTCAATCTTCATGGCATAACGGATGTCCGCATCGGCAAACATATCACCATGCAGATTGAGGCTGACAGCGAAGAAGCCGCACGGAATTTAGCGGAAGAAGCCGCCAAAAAATTACTTGCCAACCCGGTGATGGAATGGTATGAAATAGAAATGGTGAATTAATTAATTTGAAAATGTATTGATTTGAAAATTTGAAGATTCCCGTAATACAATTGTTCAAATAGACACATTCTCAAATTTTCAAATTGAATTTATGCTTCACCTGGTTCCTACACCAATCGGTAATTTAAAAGACATCACGTTGCGTGCGTTAGAAGTATTGCAAGCCGCAGATGTTATTCTTTGCGAAGACACGCGCAACTCATCCAAACTGCTGCTGCATTACAATATCCGGAAGCCGTTATCATCGTATCATCAGCACAACGAGCATAAAATTTTACAGCACATTATTGACCAGTTACTTGCTGGTAAAAACATGGCATTGATTACAGATGCGGGAACACCCGGCATTTCTGATCCTGCTTTTTTATTGGTGAGAGAATGCCATAAAAACAATATTAAAGTTGAATGCCTGCCCGGTGCAACGGCTTTTGTTCCGGCGCTTGTTAACAGCGGTTTGCCACTTAACCGGTTTACATTCGAGGGATTTTTACCGTTAAAAAAAGGCAGACATAAGCTGCTGACTAAATTATCAGATGAAGAACGCACAATGGTTTTTTATGAAAGCCCGATGCGATTGGTAAAAACGCTAAAAGAACTGATTCAATATTTTGGGGCCGACAGGCAATGCAGCATCAGCCGTGAGCTAACAAAGATGTTTGAAGAAAATAAGCAAGGTTCTTTACAACATGTTCACGATTATTTTTTGCAGAAAGAGGTAAAAGGCGAAATTGTAATTGTTGTTGCGGGAAAAGAATAAATAAAAACAAACCATCTTAGCATTTGTTTTTATTACACCTCTCCACTTGTGGAGAGGAATTGGACGGGTGAGGTTAACTCAGATTATAATATACTTTTTGCACGTCTTCGTCCTGCTCCAGTTTATCAACCAGTTCCCATACCTCTTTCGACTGTTCCTCATCTAAATGTGTGGTTGTAGCAGGCAGGCGTGTAAGCTCTGCGCTTATCGGGTCTATGCCTTTATCTTCCAGCGCTTTGCTCATGTGCCCGAATTCTTCATAAGGCGTTCTGATGATGATATTTCCTTCCTCATCTTCACCTATTTCTTCCAGTCCGAAATCTATTAAATCAAGTTCCAGTTCTTCAGGATCCAATCCTTCTTTAGCCACTTTAAATTCGCCCATCCGGTTAAATAAAAAACTTACCGAACCGCTGTTTCCCAATACACCGTCGCCTTTTTTAAAAATATTGCGGAGATTGGCTACGGTTCTGGTGTGGTTATCGGTCGCCGTTTCTACCATTATGGCAATGCCGTGCGGTGCGTAACCTTCATAAACAACTTCTTCATAGTTGTCCATTTCTTTGCCCTGCGCACGTTTAATAGCCGCTTCTACCCTGTCTTTTGGCATATTTACGCCTTTGGCGTTCTGTATGCAGCGGCGCAATGCCGAATTGGTAGCCGGGTCGGGACCACCGGCTTTTACAGCTATGGCTATTTCTTTACCGATGCGGGTAAACTGTTTTGCCATTTTGTCCCAGCGGGCAAACATGGTGGCTTTTCTTACTTCAAATATGCGTCCCATATCTTTAGATGAATAAAGAGTGATAAATATGAATGATAAATTACAAAATAACGGCTGCAAATGTAAAGCAAGCAAGGCAGGCAAACAATAAGAAAAACAGCCGCTTTTGATAGCGGCTGCAATATATTAATTCGTAAATCAATTATGATTTAGTGCAAAGCATCGCCCGGTGGATCGGCAGGAAATTCAGTGATTCCTTTTTGAACCAGGCTATGCTTTTTGCCATATCCGAAATATACCACAAAGCCAATCAGCAGCCAGGCGATCAACCGAAGCCAGTTGGGCCAACCCAATCCTAAAATCATTAATCCGCAAACAACTATTCCCAATATCGGCACAAAAGGAACAAAAGGCGTTTTAAATTGTCGTGGCAAATCAGGATCCGTTTTTCGCAACACAATTACCGCCGCACATACCAGCATAAAAGCGAATAATGTTCCGATGCTCGTCATATCGCCAACAATATCACCGGGTATAAAACCGGCAAAAAAGCCAACGATGATGAGAATAAACAAGCTGGCTTTGTAAGGCGTTTTGTATTTCGGGTGAATATCGCTGAATGTTCTTGGCAACAATCCATCTTTACTCATGGAATAAAATACCCTCGACTGACCGAGCAGCATAACAAGAATAACGGATGAAAAACCGGCAAGAATAGCAATGGTAACAAGCTGGGCAAGCCAGTTATAGCCAATCATATATTTTTGAATGGCAAACGCAACAGACGCTTCTTTTCCCGACGTTCTGAAATCTTCGGTAGTGGCAACACCTGTGAGCACGTGAGCAAACAAAATATACAGCACGGTGCAAATAACCAATGAACCCAAAATACCAATGGGCATATCGCGCTTCGGATTTTTAGCTTCCTGTGCGGCCGTGCTTACCGCATCGAAACCGATAAATGCAAAAAACACAACGCCAGCCGCACCGATGATTCCCCAAAAGCCGCCAAAATTATGCGGCAATCCTTCGTGATCGGTATATGTTGAAGAAGGCGGAATGTAAGGATTGTGATTCACCGGATTGATAAACTGCCAGCCAATAATGATAAATAAAATAACGATGGCGACTTTAGTGATTACGATAATGCCGTTTACCACAGCCGATTCCTGCGTGCCACGGATTAGTAAAAGTGTGAGCAGCGAAACAATAGCTAACGCCGGAATATTTACAATGCCGTGCGCCAGCATAGCATGTGTGTTGGGATCATATAATTTTTCAAACGGCGAATGACACCACTCATATGGAATGGCTTTCCAGCCGATTACATTAACCAGTAAATTATTCAGATATTCGCTCCAGGCTATGCCTACTGTGGCTGCGCCTACGGCATATTCCAGTATTAAATCCCAACCTATGATCCAGGCAACCAGCTCTCCCATCGTTGCATAACTATATGTATAGGCGCTGCCTGCAATGGGAATGGATGAAGACAACTCGGCATAACACAAACCTGCCAGGGCACAGCCAATAGCAGCCACAATAAACCCGATGGTAACCGATGGTCCGGCATTCTGTGCGGCGGCAGCAGCCGTTCTTACAAACAAACCTGCGCCTATAATGGCACCGATGCCTAATGCGATTAATGAACCGGCGGTCAATGTGCGCTTTAACCCTTTTTCGCTTTCAGCGGCTTCAGACATTAATACCGACAAAGACTTCTTTGTGAAAAGACTCATAAGAATGGATAATTAATTTTTCGATTGGTTTTTTTGTATTAGCGTTGGAAAAATAGCGATTTATTCATTGATGATTATAAAATCTTTGACTAAGAACCTTTTATAAGTATTGCTTATATTCTTTTATTTTTTCCGACAGGCGGTTTGCCAGATAAATATTCCCTTCTTTCAACGCTTCTAAAATCATATTTGAATCGCTGATATAATGCTTTATTTTTTCGTTGTTCCAGTCTGCGGGCGGCGGCATCAGGTTGGCAATCCGGTCGGCCAATTTTACCGCCCAGATTTCTTTTTGCAGTTGCCTGATGCGGCTAACGCTATCCTTTATCTGGTCATCTTTTGGCAGGCTTTCATCTTTGGTTAACGCCTTAACGCCAACGGCAATCTGATGCCCGAATAACTGATTTATTTCTTCAATACTTGTATCGGTGTCTTCCACCGTATCGTGCAGTAAAGCGGTTTGAACGGCTAACGGCAAATCAAAATCGCCCGATTGCGGCGCGGCAATTAAAATTTCCATCGCAACATCAACTACATGCACAAGGTATGGCAAATTGGTACCTTTTACTTTTTGTTGCGAAGCTTCGTGTTTTTGGGCCGCAAAAGCAAGCGCCTGTTGATACAGCGTTTGAACATTCATAGAAGTTATAAAAATTTAAAAAACGAATTTCAAAATTCTTCAGCTATCCCAAACAAATTTCCAGGCGCCGTTCTTCTTTTTCCAAACGGTATGAAAAATGCCTTTGGTAATGTTTTTCTTTCCTTTTCTGTCTGTAATTATCAAGGTATATCGCCCGAAGGTATAACCAATGTCGCCACTTGCTGCGGCATCCACAAAATCGGGACTCCATTGCAACGTAACTTTTTTAAAAAATGGCTGGGCATAATATTTCTGTATTGCTTTTTTGCCCGAGATTAAACTATCCGCCGAGCGAATGCGCGCACTGTCATCTGCATAAAATGCGAATGCTTTTTCAACACCTTTCTTTATACACAAGCCGGCAAATTTTTTTTCCGCTTCGCTGATTTCCTGTATCGCTTCTTTCCTCTCGTTTTGTGAAATTGATTTATCTGTACAACCCGTTGCCAATACAAGTAAAA
Source organism: Ilyomonas sp. (assembly GCA_965219515.1). Classification (GTDB taxonomy): domain Bacteria; phylum Bacteroidota; class Bacteroidia; order Chitinophagales; family Chitinophagaceae; genus Ilyomonas. The sequence goes on along the minus strand of OZ244776.1, from coordinate 974,398 downwards.
AGAAAATGAGGTAAACGCTTTGCTTCATAAAGAAAAACTCTGTTGATATATGCGAATCTACAAACTTACAAAAACGAATCATTTCTAAAGTGCATCTAAGCATAGATAAGCTGTTTATAATTACCCGTTTCTTATTGCAACACACAATTTTTTTTGATAATTTCAGTTAAATTGTATATAATAATATTTTTTATACTCTTCTTATTATCAAGCCACAATCCTATATTTTATAACTTAAAAACATACCATTTTTACTGACAATTTTAAAATGCCTTAATTTGCAAAACAAAAAATCAGAAGAAATGATTGCGATGTTGATTTTAAAACCAAAGTGCAGATAGTATCGTTTTTATAAAAATTAAAAATTGTTTTTCCTGACTTCACTTCGCTGCTTTGTAAAAAAATATTGCCTTGGTAACACACAAAAGGTAAACCGGTTTATTATTTTAATCTGATATTGATAACCAACAAACATGACTGAAGAGGTTTATAAACGTATCTGGCAGCTATCGGAAAATGTGAAACAACCGGAAGCCTACTCCGAACTTGTTCAACTTACAAAAAGATTAATACAAGTATATCATGCGCAGGGCAGACTCGAAAATAATCCGTTTGAACCTTCGCTCGGCAGAACATTAAGTTTGCCTTTTGCAAGAATAAATGAGCAACTAAAAGACGGCGTTTGTGTTGTTACCGGTGGTTTGGGATGCGTGGGCGCCAATCTGATAAATGAACTCCTGAAATTTGATGTTATAAAAATTGTTGTCCTCGACATCAATTGCGCGTTTGCTGTTCCGGCTTCAGACAGCCGCATTCAATATGTTGCGTGCGATATCAGAAACGAAGAAGAAGTAATAAATGCGTTTTCTGTTTATCAGCCTCGCTTTGTGTTTCATACCGCAGCGCAGCGAAGTCCCGGTTATGCGGAAAGAAATGCGTATGATGCGTTTCAAACCAATGTTATCGGCACATTGAATGTTGTAAATGCGTGCGAGCAGACAAAGAGCGTTAAGCAGTGCATCTTTTCTTCTACCGGAAAAGCCAGTCGTTATTTTACCAATGAAGTGTATGCGCAAACAAAAAAATACTGCGAATACATTTTTGACACGTATGCCCGAACCGGTCGAGCGTTGTATTCGATGGCGAGGTTTACACACATTATTGATAACAGTTTAATGAACGATGAGCTGGAGGCAGACAGCCGGCTTAGCAATTACATCGCCATTCATTCGCCCGGCAAATATGTAACTGCACAGAATGCAAAAGAAGCCGCTGCTTTGTTGTTAAACGGCATTATGCAGTCGGAAAAAGGGCATAGCAATTTTATGATTGTAAAAAACCTGGAATGGCCGGTAGAAAATCTTGAGGTAGCGTTGTACTATATTCAGTTATCAAACCGCGATATACCTGTTATTTTTAAAGGGAATCCGCCGGGTTACAGCGAAAAATTTTTCAGAGGCCAGTTAGACTGGTCTCATCCTGATGATTTAAACCTGCTGATTAATGTGTATGAATACAAACACAAACGGTTAAACGCTGACGGCGATATACTCATTTCGCATATTTGCCCGGTAGAAAAAACAACTTTATTGAATGCGATAAGCCACATGAAACATATTACGTCTGATACCGAATTAAAACAAAGCCTCACCAGGTATTTGATAACATTGGTAAAAGAATCGCTTATCCATGTAGATAAACAGGATACAATGAATATTTTAAACTGGGGCTTGCAAAAAAAGTATCTCCTTTTAGAACATGCTACCATTGAAGATTATGGTTTAACGGTGCCGTTGCTGGCAGATAGCCTGGCAGATACAAAATGGTACAATCAAATTGAAGAATTGATGGCAGGAGAACTGAACGCAGCACGTGTTTCTTAGCTACTTAATAAATAATCTGATGCTAAACATTTTACAAACACCGCTTGATGCAATTTTCAGCCATGCACAAGCCTGTTATCCGCAGGAATGTTGTGGTTTTTTGTTTGGCAATGAAGCAAATCATCATCGCACAGTTATTGATATTTTTATTTGCAGCAACGCAGCAATAGCAAAGCATAAATCATTTTTAATTTCACCGGAAGATTATATGAACGCCGAACAATTTGCCGATGAAAACAATTTAAATCTGCTTGGTGTTTACCATTCGCATCCCGATTGTGAAGCGATGCCGTCAAAAAAAGATGTGCAGGCAGCTTTACATGTATTTTCCTATCTTATCGTTTCTTTTTTTAATGGAGAAGTTACTTCCATAAAAAGCTGGCGATTGCAAAATGATTCTTCACTAAAAGAAGAAGCAATCAGCATTGTAAAAAATAATATTTCTATTAATAAAATAACCGATGGCAACAATTATTATACCCACACCATTACGTAAGTTTACGGGCAATTCTTCAAAAGTGAATGTGGCGGCAGCCGATGTTCAGGAAGCGTTGCAGCATCTGACTGAAAAGTTTCCCGATTTAAAAAAACATTTATTCGATACCGAAGATAAAGTTCGCCCGTTCATCAACATTTTTGTTGGTGAAGATGATATTCGCAATCTGCAGCAACAAAACACAGCCATAACCAATGCAACAACCATCAGCATCGTTCCTGCTATTGCGGGCGGCTCTCACACTCTATAATTATCAGAATGGCAACAGAAAAGATTCAGTTTTCCACAGAAGAACTCAACAGATATAACCGGCATATCATAATGCCCGATTTTGGATTGGAAGGTCAGCAAAAGCTGAAAGCCGCAAAAGTATTGGTTGTTGGGTCGGGCGGTTTGGGAAGTCCGGCTTTGTTGTATCTGGCAGCCGCTGGCGTTGGCACCATCGGCATTGTAGATTTTGATGTGGTGGACGATAGCAACCTGCACCGTCAGGTTTTGTTTGGTGTGCACGAAGTAGGCAAACCGAAAGCCGAAGCGGCAAAAGAAAGATTGCTGTCGTTAAATCCATATATACAAATCAATGTTTACAATACGCAGCTTACATCGGCAAATGCGATGCAACTGATACAGGATTATGATGTGGTGGCAGACGGCACCGATAATTTTCCAACGCGCTATCTGGTAAACGATGCCTGCGTACTTAGCGGCAAACCAAATGTATATGCTTCTATCTTTCAGTTTGAAGGTCAGGTATCTGTATTTAATTATACAAATAAAGATGGCGTTACCGGGCCCAATTACCGCGACCTTTACCCTGCCCCGCCGCCGCCCGGTCTTGTGCCAAGCTGTGCAGAAGGCGGTGTGCTTGGCGTATTACCCGGCATCATCGGAAGCCTTCAGGCATTGGAAGTCATTAAAGTAATAACCGGCATTGGCGAGCCGTTAAGCGGACGGTTTTATATTTTCGATGCGTTAAGCTTTGAATCGCGAACGTTTACTTTCAAACACAATTCCGCTAACCCGATTTCCGGCACAAACCCAACTATTTTTAAATTAATAGATTACGAGCAATTCTGCGGTGTAAAAGCAGCAGAAAAACCGGTGAAAGAAATAACGGCCCAACAACTTTACGACTGGCTGCAAACCGGTGAAGACATTCAGGTAATAGATGTGCGCGAGCCGGAAGAATATGCCATTTCCAATATTGGTGCGCAACTTATTCCGCTGGCAGACGTTGCTGAAAAGGCAAGCCAGATTTCGCATGGTAAAAAAGTAATTGTGCATTGCAAGAGCGGAATGAGAAGCGCAAAAGCCATCCGCGAACTGGAAGATAACTTCGGTTATAGTAATTTATACAATTTAAAAGGTGGCATTGATGGCTATCTGATGGAAACCGGGGTGCTTCCTGCGAAATAATTATTTTAACCTATACATGTCGCGTTTGATTTGCCAATTGGCATAAAGTTTTCAATATTGTTATTAAACCTGATTCTCTTTATGACTATCAGAAGAACTTTAATAACAGAAAACGGAATTGTGTATGTTGTACCTCATGTTGATACTAACCGGCTTTTATGTTTTTCATTATATCACTTCCTCTAAAAAAGAACCCTATCATAGCGGCGATATATCATTTGATGAAAAAAGCGATTCTTTTAGTCATATTGAATCTGACATTGTTATTTAACCTGCATAATCTACCTTACATTAATATGCCGGCAATGGTTGCGCTGAGATAGCTTGCCAGCGTGCCGCACAACAATGCTTTTAAACCGAGTTTAGCCAAATCTGATCTTCGTTCCGGCGCAAGCTCGCCAATGCCGCCGATTTGCATACCTACGCTGCTAAAATTGGCAAAACCGCAAATGGCTATGCTGATAATCAGCAAACCTTTATCTGTCAATACCGGTACCGATTTAGTAGTTAAGCTCTTGAAAGCTACAAATTCGTTGATGGTTAGCTTTTGCCCAAGTAACGTTGCCGCGCTGCTTACATCCTGTTGCGGCACACCCATTGCCCAGGCAAACGGGTAAAACAATTTGCCAAATATAAAATTGAGCGACAACGTAAAATCAGGATTGAAAAGATGACCGATGCGGATTAAAATATAATCCAGACAAGAAATTACGGCAATAAAGCCAATCAGCATGGCAATGACATTCATGGATATTTTAAAGCCGTCGCTGGCGCCATGAGAAATGGCATCAATAACATTTGTGTAAGTGCTTTTTACTTCCAGCCTTACTTTGCCAAACGTCTGGCTGACTTCCGTTTCGGGAAATACGATTTTTGAAATTACCAATGCACCCGGCGCTGCCATGAGGCTTGCGGTAATTAATTTGGGCGCCAAATCTAAACCAGCCTGTGCACCCATATTCGCATACACAACCAGAATGCCGCCGGCAATGCACGCCAGGCTTCCGCTCATGCTGGCAAGAAGCTCACTTCGCGTCATTCCTTTTAAGTAAGGACGAATCATAACCTGTGCTTCCACCTGCCCTACAAAAGCGCTGGCTACATTGCTTAACGCTTCGGCGCCGCTGACACGCATAATGACATTCATCGCCTTTGCAATAACCGAAACAATGCGTTGCATAATGCCATAATGATAAAAAACAGCAACCAGTGCGCACACCAGAATAATGGTTGCCGTTACATTAAAAGCGAATACAAAACCGCCGGCTGCATAATCCATTACGCTGCCATCGCCTTTCGGAACACCAATGCCGCCATATACAAAAGCCGCTCCCTGAAAAGCGAAGTTTTCTATCAGTTGCATACCATGACCCAACCATTGAAAAAAATTGGCAACCGGCGTAACTTTAAATACCAGAAATGCAATCAGAATCTGGAGGGCAATGCCGCTTACAACCAATCTGTAATTAATCAGCTTTCTGTTATTTGAAAATAAAAAAGCAATGCCTAAAATTAATACGATGCCGCTGAGACCCTGAAATCGCTCCATGCAGATAGAATGTCGTGTTGGTTTTGTAATACAATGAAGATAAGAACTATTTTTTTTGTAATCGCTGCCAGGTATGCTGGTACAACCCGGTAATATCGGGTGAAATTCTAAATACCAGAATGCTTACCGCAAAAGCACCGGCAAACATAGCCGAACGCACAACAACATCGGAATATATATTGCCGATCATTGGAACGAAATGAATGGATATGATGCAAACAACCGCAATCAGTAGTGCATATATGGTATAAACCGTAAACGGCTGAATGCGAAAAAACCGCCAGATGTACAGAAAGCGAACCGAATTAAAAATGGTCATGGCTATCAGGTTCGCCCAGGCAGGACCATAAATATTATATTTATGAATCAAAACATAATTCAGCGGCAGCGATAACAATACGTAAATCATATTGGTAAAAAAATCGAACCGCCAGTATTTGCTCAACAACAAAATCTGCGAATTGGCGCCGGTGCCAAGGTCAATCAGTTTTGCTATTCCCATAATTATAAAAACGGTTTTCATCGGCGCATATTCCTGACCCAGATATTGAATGGCGCTATCGAGATTCAGATATATCAAACCCCAGATGGCAAGCCCCACAATCAGCAAATTCAAAGATGTTTTATGATACAAACTTTCAATCGCCGTTTTGTCTTTGTCTTTCCATGCCTGCGCAATTACCGGTATAGCAATAGCGTTGATGCTTCGTTGCGGCACTTCCATAATGCTGATCATATAAGAACCGTAAGAAAACACATTGGCATCGCTTAACCCGCCCGCACTCTGGCTTGCCAGAAAGATAACATCTATGGCGCGCGATATGACGTTGAGTAATGAACTGGAAAAAATGAGCGCCCCAAAAGCGGCAATTCTTTTATACAAACGACGCGTAACCGTACTGATTGAAAAGTTAATGGGAAAATTGCCGCTTCGTATCAGATAAATGAGAAGGATAAGAGCGGAAGGCACATAAATAAAAGAATACAACGTGAAAAACGTTTCAAGCGAAATGGTTTTGTAGATGTATAAAATCAGTAAAACAAATACAAAAAGCCGGAAAGCGACTTCACGTAAGAAATTAGACACAACCGTTTTGCGAATGCTCCACGCATACGATTCGAATAAGCTAAATAAAGCGATGGAAATGACAAGCGGATACAATAAATTGTAATGACTAACAAATAAAGGAGATTGTGCGCCGAATTTTCTAACGATGAAGCTTTCAAAAATAAATAATGCCGTTAGCGCCATTAAACATCCGCCTGCACAAATCAGCAGCGTAAAAGCAGGCAAATCATTTTTTTTCTTGGGTAAATAAGCTTTGTAGAAAGGAAAAAATTTATAGGTAATTGAGTTTGCGCCAAGCATGGCAACGGTAGAAAATACCAAACCAATATCAACCAATAAAGTAGTAAGACCAATTTGCTTGCTGGAAAAAAAAACCGGAAATATAAGCAGCTTGTTTACCGCTCCGATGGCAAAACCAACATAAGAAAAGAAAGAAGAAAAAATGCTCTGTTTGCGGATGATGCCCATTTCGCAGTGATGCTTAAAGGGCTAAAAGTAATCATCTATGCGAAGCCGATTTAATAGAAAAATAAATTTATGAAATTTCTAATCTAAATCTGCTGGCATCGCAAACAGAGCGTATTGGTCATTTTACGATTTAAAATTCAATAATATCAGTGTCAAAACAGTTATACATTTAACCCGCCTTCAACCGAATCATCAATGGTTTTGCCAATGGCGGCACCAACCAATTGTTTTACAAACGCAACTGCCTGTCCATGTTTGTTATCCCAATAATATCCCTCGGTTGGTTCAACCTTTATTACCGAAATACGCGGATCATCCACACCTCCGGTAAACCAGGTTTTTAAAACCGGTTCCCACAATTCTTTAATTTTCTCTTTGTCTTCGCTTACCGTAGCCGTGCCATAAATATTTAAAAACTCGGAATAAGAAGAACCCTGAAATAACAATTGCACCGATTGATCTGATAACAGTTCTGCATTTTTATGACTGTCGTTGGCGCTGAGAAACCAGAAATTACCTTCGTCATCAAATTTTTGTACCGACATTGGTCGCGTTGCAAACGGTTTTCCTGCCGTAATATCCGTACAAAAGAAACAGGTTTTTGCACTGTCGGTTAAGTCTTTTATTTTTTTCTTTGCTTCTTCGCCATGCAGGTCTTTCAAGTTGTCTTCCGGCTGTTGCTTGTTAATGCTATCCATAAATTTTTTAGGGAAATAAATCAAAACTGATACCCGACTTTTTTTATTGATTCATAAAAAAAAATTTATTTTGTAATACGCTGTTATGTATAGGATAAACAATTTTTTTTATTCAAAATATTTAGCAATATGAAAAATTATAGCAACATTGATGATTATATCGGGGAATTTTCGTTGGAAACGCAAGCCATTTTACAACAGATTCGCCAAGCCATAAAACAAGCGGCCCCCGAAGCGCAGGAAACAATCAGTTACGGCGTCCCGACTTTTACGTTAGGGAAAAATCTTCTTCATTTCGGTGCTTATAAACATCACATCGGCTTCTATCCCACCCCCGATGGCATAGCAGCTTTTGCAAAAGAATTAGCCGTTTATAAAAGCGCCAAAGGCTCGGTGCAATTTCCGGTTGACAAGCCGATGCCACTGGCTTTAATCAGCCAGATTGCCGCCTTCCGCGTTGCGCAGGAAAAAGAAAAAGCAATGGCTGTCAAAAAGAAAAAGTAACAGCTTTAGGGCCATTACTTTTGAAAATGTTTTGATGTGATGTTCTGCTCTGTTACCAGATTCTTGCCCGCAAACTGTCCGGCGTGTACATTTTGCTGCCCGGCTTTATATCGAAGGCTTTATAAAATGCATCAACATTGGTAAGCGGACCCAATACCCGGTATTTGGCAGGCGAATGCACATCTGTCAAAACTTGTGTACGCAACTCTTCGGGTCGTTCATTTTCAAGCCAGCCAAGCGCGTAACCAAGAAAAAAACGCTGCGATGGTGTATAGCCGGCTATCTTCTCTCCTTTTTTGTATTGATCGGTCAGCTTAAACGCATCGTATCCCAGCAATACGCCGCCAAGATCGGCAATGTTCTCGCCAAGCGTAGCTCTGCCGTTTATTTTAAACGTATCAATGGCAACATAATTACTATATTGATCAGACAATACTTTTGCCCGTTTTGCAAAACCGGCTGAATCCTGAGATGTCCACCATTCTTTTAAATTTCCGTTTTCGTCATATTGCCTTCCTTCATCATCAAAACCATGCGTTATTTCATGCCCGATGGTTGAAGCCGCCATGTAGCCGTAAACAACGGCATCGTCTAATTCCGCATCGGAATAACCGGGAACAATAAAAGCGGCAGCAGGCAAAACAATTTCGTTGTTAGAAGGATCGTAATACGCATTGTAGGTTTGCGGATACATATTCCATTCTGTTTTATCTACCGGCTTGCCCAATTTATTAATGTTGTAATTGTGCCAGAAAATATTTGCGTTTACAAGATTCTGAAAATAATTATCGGGCAATATTTCCAACGAAGAAAAATCTTTCCATTTGTCGGGATAGCCAACCTTTTTGTTTACCACGGCCAGTTTCGCCAATGCTTTTTGCTTGGTGCTGTCGCTCATCCAGTCAAGGTGCTCAATTCTGTTTTGCAGCGCGGTGCGAACGTTTTCAACCAGTTTTGTATAACGAGCTTTTGCGCTGTCGTCAAAATATTTTTTTACGTAAATCTTACCCAGCAATTCACCCATTACATTTTGTTCGCTTCGTATGGTTCTTTTCCATCGCGGTCTTCGTTCGGCCGCACCGGAAAAAAGCTTATTAAACTCAAATTCCGTCCGGTTGAAAACATCGGGAAGCGCGGGCGTAAAAGCATTGGCAAGACGGTAGCGCAAATAATCTTTCCATACTTCTAACGAAGCGGTATGAAGCATTTGTCCGGCTTCTTTGTAATATTCAGGTTGACCAATGATAACCGAATCGGCATTGGTTACACCAAAAACCGACATGTAATTGTTCCATTCGATTTGCGGCGATACCCGGCTTAACTCTGTTACGGCGTATTTGTGATAATTTTTGTACGGATCGCGCAGGTCTTCCAGTTTCTTACTCGATTTTGCAAGTGCCGTTTCCAGGATCAGAATTTTATTGGCAGAGGCATTGGCTTTTGAAGAATCTTCATCAAGCAGCGTTAAGATTTTTGTTATGTTTTTTACATAGGCATTGCGAATGTCAACCGATGTTTTATCGGTTTTAAAATAAAATTCTCTTTCGGGTAAACCCAAACCTGTTTGCCACATTTGCAACACTTCGCGTGTGCTGTTTTTTGCATCCTGACCAACATAAAAGGCAATCGCGCCGCCAACGCCCATCACATCAAGCTGAGCCATTGTGGTTTGCAGAGAAGCAGCATCGTGTATTGAATCAATTTTTGCGAGATAAGGCTTGAGCGGACTAATGCCAAGCTGCTCAGTTTTTGTGGTATCGTTCGCCGCCTGCCAGAAATTGCCTATTTTTTGTTCAGCCGTTCCCACGGCATCAGATGTTTTAGAAACTTCCAGATTTATATCGCGCAAACGCTTTAGTGTTTCGTCGGGAATAACCTGAAACAAACCCCACGCGCTTTCATCTGCCGGAATCGGGTTTTTCTTTATCCAGTTGCCGTTGGCATAATCAAAAAAATCGTCTGCCGGGTTTACGCTTGAATCAATGTTGGAGGCAAGTACATCCGGCTTTGACGATTGCTGTTTGTTGTTGCACGATGCGGCAAGAAAACCCAGCAGCAATAAATAAAACACCTTTTTAAAAAGCATGAAAATATTTTCGGGCAATGTAGTAAATTAAGACAAAACATAATTTGCGGTTGCCTCATAAATTAATTTAAGTGACTATCCGCATGTAATAACCTTGTTGATACAGCAGGTAGCTAAGCCGTTACTGTGAGGCACGAAGCAGTCTGTGCTATGCACTGAGAGTTAGTTACGTTTTTATAAACAGCTTTACAGTAAAATCTACAGACTGCTTCGTGCCTCGCAGTGACGATACCATTACCACGCAGGTTGCTACAAGCGGATAGTCATTTTAATTTATATTCTATTGATTTTTAATACAAGGCTGATCGTAATAAAAAAATGCTCTTTTCGTATTTTGAAAAGAGCATTGTAATATAAGCTGGTAAATATTTATAAAACATTCAGCGTAACGCTCAAATAATACAAAGCGCCGATAGACGGATTGCCATACGCATTAATGTAATAATGATTCAATAAATTGGTAGCGCCCAGTTTGAAAATGACATTGTTTTTAGACACTTTATAGTTAGCCTGCGCATCAAGCGTTCCAAACGCTTTTACGTTGCCCGAAGTAAAGTCTCCTTCATAATAAAATTGATCCTGCCAGCGATAAACAACATTAAACCCGAAAGCGTTTTTACCTAAAAAACCATTGTTGCCAAAGCCGATGTTAGCGCGGTATTTCGGCGTGTTGAACCCGGTAAGAAAATTGGTGGAACTGCCTTTCAATTCGTCTGAAAAAACATTGGCGTTGATATTAAAATTACGAGGCAACAGGTATTGAAGAGACAGTCCCCAGCCTTGCGTTTTTACTTTGCCGGAACTGTTTACCACAACCGAATATTTATTGGGTGCAGAAAGCCCGACGGAATCAAACGGAACGGTGGAAGATTGCAGCGTGATGATTCTACCCAAAAAATCCTTATACTCTGAATAATAGCCATAGACATCAATCAGCAGCTTACTGGCAATTAAACCTTTATAGCCTATTTCGTAGGAAGAACAGGTTTCGGGTTTAAAATCGCCAAACTGCTGTATCATCAGTTTTGTAGGGTCGCCGGTGGCTGCAAATTGTCCGTAGCTTGCCAGCGTATAAATCGGATTCGCATCAAAACTGTATTTGTTTCTGAAATATGGCAAACCGCCAATTAATCTTGTGCCGCCGCCTACATTCAGGTCAATCCATTGCTGTTGTGTGGTAGGAAAACGATAAGCCGTTTGATAAGACAGCCTGATGTTTTGATTTTTGGCAACGCTGATAACGGCAGACACGCGCGGGGTAAATTTCCCCTTGAAATTTTCATTTTTATCGTATCGCGCCGATGCGGTTAATTTTATAAGATTATCCAGGAACTTTTGCGATACCTGCAAATATCCGCCATATTCATTGATGGGAATTGGGCCGTCAGAATCGGCAAACAACGTTCCGTCTGAATTCAATCTGTATTGCTTATAATTACCGCCAATCAATAAGTCTGTACGCCTGTTAACCGAATCTATCTTTAGTAAATCCGTCAGGTTATATTGGCCTTCAATCATATACAAAGCGGTGTGGTCAACAAACAAACCGCCTCTGGGAATGGGCTTTAGCCGCACCGTATCGAAAATGGTTTTAAAAGTAGAAGAACCTGCAACTGGTTTTCCGATATCAGCATAATCACGCGCCCCGTTTAGAAAAGCCTGCGTATTGGCAAGCATGGTTGCCTGGGCATCGGCTGTAGCTTTATCGGCCGGCACGCCGGCTGCAATTTCTGCTGCATACACCTGGCCATACACGCCAGCCGCTCCCTGCGCAAAAGCGCCGGCAAATTGCGGATACCAGCTTGCAGAAGGATTTGCCGGGTTGTAGCTTGGCTTCCAGGCTTCGTTGAACAATTGCATGGTAACGGCTGCATTGAACGACTCGCCTGCATCTTCCTGCGTGGTATAAGCCCGCAGAAACCAGTTTTTGCTACGGGCTTCCAGCTTGTATTGCGATATCATCAAGTTTTTAAGCGAATAGCGGTCGCTGCCTGTATAAACCGAATTGCCAAAACCAAGATTGGTAAGAAAAGACAATTCTACGGCAGGTGAAATTTGATAATACAAACCGCCGCTGGCTTTAATGTTGCGGGTGGTAGGGTCTAATACTTCTCTTTCCTTGTATCCGGTACGCGATACTTTGAGCGGAGAACTGAGATAAGGAAGCAAAATGGGATAAAGCGAAGGGTTTGCCTGAATAACACCACCTAAAAAATTGGTTGATGAGCTGCGAATATCGAGCGTTGTTTCGTCGCCATATACATTTACCCCGTCATAATTGGCATCGGTTAGTCGGGTGCCGGGAACAACTTTGCTAACAGAAGTTGAACTTCTCAGATAATCGGCGGTATCACTTCCAATCCAGTCTTTGGCCTGCAAAATTTCTCCGGATATTTTAAAGGCAAATTTGTCGGATAGTTTTTTTGCGAAGCGAAGCGATACATCGTAATAAGGCGAAGCATCCCGGCTGTAATCGTTGACATGGTTGACGCCGCCTTTTACCTGAACGCTAAGCCCCTGATACCGGAACGGGTTTTTGCTGTTTATCAATAAGGTTCCGTTCATGCCACCGGGACCATATAGTGCAGAAGAAGCGCCGTTTAATAATTCCAGGTTATCAATATCCAGTTCCGTAGGGCCAACCAAAGAGCCAACCGAAAAATTCAAACCCGGCGCCTGATTGTCCATGCCATCTACAATCTGGTTGAACCGCGTATTGCCGCTTGCGTTAAAACCACGCGTACTTGGCGTTTTAAACGTAAGGCTCGATGTAGTTAAATCTACGCCATTTAAATTTCCGATCACATCATAATAAGAAGAAGCGGGCGACGCAGCGATGGCGGCAGTATTAACCCGTTGGATGGTAACCGGCGATTCCAAAATACGCTCCGGTGTGCGGCTGGCAGATACAACCACCTCCTGCCCTAACGCGTATGATGCTTCCAGGCTTACGTTGATGGCTTCATTTTCTGTGGCAACGCTTACTTCTTTTTCAGCAAATCCTACCGAGCTGATTACCAGCGTAAGCGGCAGCGGTTGTTTTACCGATAGTTTAAAATAACCCTTTTCGTCGGTGAAGGTGCCGGCAACGGAGTTTCCCTTTACCGTAACAGAAGCAGCCACAACAGGGTTTTGCATAGCGTTGTTTGTTATCGTTCCGGTAAGAACAGTGGTGTTTTGCGCATCAATGTTTGCAGCGCATAAAAAAATAAACAGGCAGGCAAAGACAGTTCTCATAGAAAAGCCGTATTAAGTGTAAATAAAAAAAGCAGTTAGTATAAATAACAAGAAAAAAATGGCAACAATTTTTAGTGGTAAATGAATTTTCAGCCTGTTGCGGTTGTTTTATCTGATATATGAACACAAATTGTAAAACATTTGCAGTCGGGATCGTATAAAATTTCTTAACCGCATGGATTCATAAAAGACCGTCTTTTTTTAAAAATGAAAAGAAATTTGTGATTCAATAAAAAAATTTGAAAGTAAATATATGAATTTTAGTTAAAGCACAATATAATCTGTTGTTCTTCTATTTTTGCCATTATGATACCGTATAAATTTCCAAACCAGACATCGTTTTACAAAGGCAAAGTAAGAGATGTTTATACCATAGGTGATGATACCATAATTATGATTGCCAGCAACCGCATTTCCGCCTTTGATGTGATACTTCCAAAACCAATTCCTTACAAAGGGCAGGTTTTAAACCAGGTAGCCGCCTTTATGCTGACTGCTACCAAAGATATATGTCCAAACTGGTTGCTGGCAACACCTGCGCCGGTGGCGGCAATCGGTAAAAAATGTGTTCCTTTTAAAATAGAAATGGTGGTGCGTGGCAATCTTACCGGTCATGCGTGGCGCACTTACCACAGCGGCAAGCGCGAGTTGTGCGGCGTTGCCATGCCGGAAGGAATGAAAGAAAATGATTATTTTTCTACACCCATTATCACACCTTCTACCAAAGCCGCAGAAGGGCATGATGAAGACATTTCAAAAGAAGAAATTATAACTGCCGGACTGGCAAAAGAGGAAGAATGGAATGTGCTTGAACACTATGCATTACAATTGTTTGCGCGAGGTAAAGAAATTGCTGCCGCACAAGGTTTAATTCTGGTGGATACGAAGTACGAGTTTGGAAAAATCGGCAATGCGATTTACTTGATGGATGAAGTGCATACGCCCGATTCATCGCGTTATTTTTATGCCGGCGGATTTGCGGAGCGACAGGAAAAAGGCGAACGCCAAAAGCAACTGAGCAAAGAGTTTGTACGCGAATGGCTGATTGAAAATAATTTTATGGGAAAAGAAGGACAAACCGTTCCCGCCATGCCGGAAGAATGGATTGATGTGATCAGCAAACGTTATATTGAATTATACGAAAATATTACCGGCAAAATATTCAAGCCCGTTGATATAAGTGATGAAAAAGTATATGAAAAAGTGGAAGAATGGCTTTTGATGTACGATATTAGATGAGAGATATATGATGTTAGAAAACAAAGCAATATTATATAATACATCATACATAGAATCACTTCTCAGACAGCCTCGGTCTCAGCCTCACTTTCGATTTATTAAAAATATTCCTGCCTTTATCAAAGCCTTTCCTTAATTCGGCTTGCCGCTCTAACGGCAGATGAATGGTATGTTTACATTCTGAACTGCAACAGCCGTCATATTTTGCAGCGCATTCATCGCATTGAATAAACAGCAAATGGCAGCCATTGTTTTTGCAATTGGTATGCGTATCGCAAGGCTTTCCGCATTGATGGCAATGAGCAATTACATCTTCGGTAACGCGCTCGCCAAGACGGTTGTCAAACACAAAGTTTTTACCTATAAAACGACTTTTCAGATTTTG
Source organism: Ilyomonas sp. (assembly GCA_965219515.1). GTDB lineage: Bacteria > Bacteroidota > Bacteroidia > Chitinophagales > Chitinophagaceae > Ilyomonas. The sequence goes on along the minus strand of OZ244776.1, from coordinate 959,368 downwards.
TTCTTTTACGCTCTGCGCATAACTGATAATGCCGCCTTCAAGATGAAATACATTGGTAAAGCCCTTGTGCAGTAAATAAGCACTCGCCTTTTCGCAACGGATGCCACCCGTGCAATACATGATGATGTTTTTATCTTCCTTTCCTTTCAGCATATCAACCGCCATTGGCAACTGTTCTCTGAATGTATCTGACGGTACTTCAAGCGCATTTTCAAAATGCCCGACTTCAAATTCGTAATGATTGCGCATATCAATCACAATCGTGTCAGGCTTTTGCAGGTAATCATTCATCTGTCCGGCATTTACATAGCTGCCTTTGTTGTTCATGCTAAACGATTCATCGCTTATTCCATCTGCCACAATCTTATCGCGCACCTTTATTTTTAAAACCCAGAACGATTTGCCGTCATCATCAACCGCAGTATTTAACCGAAGGTTTTGCAGGCTTTCAATGGATTGTAAAAAATATTTAAAATGCGCAAAGCTGTTTTCGGGTACGCTTACCTGCGCGTTAATGCCTTCTTTCGCAATATAAATGCGGCCAAAGACATGCAATTCATCTAAATTTTTATAGAGAAAATTTCGAAATTCCCAAGGATTCTGAATTTCAAAATACCGGTAAAAGCTAACGGTGATGCGCTTTTCCGTTTCGTGAAGCATACGCTGCTTCAATTCTTCGCCGTTTATCCGGTTGTGTAAAACTGCCATAAGTTTGTCATTTCAGACATCAGATGTATTTCAATCTCATGTTCCATTATCAATAAGAATTCCGTTGCAGGCGGAACAAAATGCCGGCGCAAAGATAATCGGAGTTACGACGAGAGATAAAACATCAATCAAAGTTTTAACGGCAAAAAATGAATTTCATTTTTCAATATCATACAACAAAAAACTATTCTATTTTTACCGTCCTGTAAAACTTTTCTATGATTACCGTAGAATCAAAAATCGCAGTGCTGTTTGCCACCATAAGCAGTGAAGCCATTGAGCAAATTAATAAGCTGCCGCAAAGCGGAAGCGACAGAACGTATTACCGCATTTTTACAACCTGTAAAACGTACATCGCTACGTATAACAACAATATTCAGGAGAATAAAACTTTCCTGTTGTTCACACAACATTTTAAGCAAAAAAACTTATCCGTTCCAGTTGTATCTGCGGTAAATGAAGACAATACATTGTACATTCAGGAAGATGCCGGCACAGAATCATTATTGGATAAGCTGACTGAGCATGGTTACAATGAATATGTATATGGCTTATTTCAAAGCAGCCTGCGGCAACTGGCAAGATTGCAGATACTTGGCAATGAAGGCTTAGATTACGATGTATGCCTTACGGCAAAAGAGTTTGGCAAACAGGCAATCTTGAGCGATTTGTTGTATTTTAAATATTATTTTTTAGACACGCTAAAGCTGCCTTACGACAAACAAAGGCTGTATGCAGAGTTTGAAAATATCAGCGAATTTCTGGTAAAAGGCGATGATCAGTATTTTATGTTTCGCGATTTTCAAAGCCGCAACATCATTATTAACAATGACAAACTTTGCTTTATAGATTATCAGGGCGGAATGCGCGGCGCATTGCAGTATGATGTTGCTTCTTTATTGTGGCAGGCAAAGGCGGAACTGAGCAATGAATGGAAGAATAATTTGCTGCTTTATTATATGGATGAAGCCGACCGGTTATTGCCTCAGCCGCTGAACCGCGCATTGTTTACAGAACAATACAACGGTTATGTGTTGCTACGGCTTTTGCAGGTGTTGGGCGCTTATGGGTTCAGAGGTTTGTTCGAGCGCAAAGCTCATTTTTTAACGAGTATTCCGCTGGCATTACAAAACCTGAAAAGCTTTCTACAACAACATTCCGGCATCAATACAAAAACGAGTGAATTTGCGCGTATTTTAGAATGTATTACCAGCGACGACATCATCAGTCGGTTTGAAACAATACAGGCCAACGAAAACACACCCCTGGTTGTTAGCATCAACAGTTTTTCTTACAGGCACGGACTGCCGAAAGATGAGTCGGGCAATGGCGGCGGCTTTGTATTCGATTGCCGCGGCATGTTGAATCCCGGCCGATACGATGAATACAAAGGCAGCACCGGTTTAGACAAAAACGTACAGAAATTTTTGGAAGAAAGAACCAGAATAAACGAATTTTTAAACAGTGTTTATAACCTGATTGATATATCGGTGGAAGACTATATAAAACGCGGCTTTACGCATCTTTCTGTTTCATTTGGATGCACCGGAGGTCAGCACAGAAGCGTGTATGCCGCCGAACAAACAGCGAGGCATTTACGAAATAAATACAATGTAAAAACAGGAGTGTCTCATTGCAATAAAGACAACTGGGTAACACAATTTATTTCACAACCGGCTTTGTCAGTAACAGAATAAACGCCAGCGAAATAAATGAAAAATTACGGTCAATTTTATAAGCAACCGAATGATAAAATAAAAAATGCCATGATTTTAGCTGCGGGTCTGGGAACGCGGCTAAAACCCTTTACAGATAAGCATCCCAAAGCTTTGGCATTGGTAAATAAAAAGACATTACTGCAACGCAATATTGAATTTTTACAACAATATCACATTCACCATGTGATAGTAAACACGCACCATTTTGCCGAACAAATAAAAGAAGCGGTTGCTGCCAATCATGGCTGGGGAAGCGATGTAATCATTTCTTATGAAAAAGATGTTTTGGAAACCGGTGGCGGCTTGCTATTTGCTTCGCAATACTTGAAAACGGATGAGAATTTTGTTTTAATAAATGCCGATATTCTTACCAATCTGCCTTTACATAACATGATAGAGCAACATCTTGAAAACAAGCCGCTGGCAACGCTTGCCGTAAGCGAAAGAAACACCTCGCGTTATTTATTATTTACCAATCAAAATGAATTGTGCGGCTGGCGCAATGTAAAAACCGGCGAAGTAAAAATTGTGAGACAATCGGAACATTATACAGAAAAAGCGTTTAGCGGCATTCATGTAATCAATCATAAAATATTTGACCTTATGAACTCTTTTTCGGGGAAGTTTTCTATCATAGATGTTTATCTTCAACTTGCTGCAACGCAGTCGGTGCAAGCTTTTTCGCACGATGATTATCTGTTTGTTGATGTTGGCAAACCCGATAGTATCATCATAGCAGAATCTCTCTTTGCATAGTTTTCTATCTCATTTCTCATGCGAATATTAATTGTAATTCCACGCAACATAAAGCGAAACAGCTACGCAGAATTTTTGTTTCAGCTTGTGATTGATCTTTTTGCCAGCCAGAATTATCAAATTCATGAAGCAACCGGTTTTTCAAAAGCGAATCAAAGACTAAGCGGTGAAAACGTGATGGTTGTTGTAAGACTCAACAGAAAAACTCTTTCGCTGTTACAAAAAATCCGCATTTCGTTTTTCGTAAGAAAACACAACATAAAATGGCTTGTTACGATGGCCGATCAACCGAAATTACTATCGGAAATACCGCAACTGATTATTCCGTTAGATACTAATACTTTCAGCAATAAAAAAAAACTTTCTTCTTCGGCTAACATGGCTGTCTGTTCGCAGAGTGAAAAGCAAAATCTGATTGAAAAATATCAGTTATTAACAAACAATACTCAGGTAATACAGGCAGCAGCCGATGACGTTTTTCAACCCGTTTCGTGGAGTGAGCAACAGTCGGTAAAGATGCAGCATGCCCAGGGAAGAGAGTATTTTTTAATAACAGCAGAACACAAAACATTGGTTTCCCTGCTTTTGCTTTTAAAAGCATTCTCCGGCTTTAAAAAATGGCAGCATAGCAGCATGAAACTGATTGTGGCAGGAACCGTTTTATTTGCCGGGCAGGAAGAATGGCAAGAAAAAATAAACACCTATAAATATCGTGATGATATTGTTTTTTTAAACGCGCTTACAAGCCGGCAATATGCCTCCGTTTTAGCGGCTGCTTATGCGTTTGTACATACGCCTGATCAGAATAACGATTTGATGCCCCTTTTACAGGCGATTCAGTGCGGCGCGCCTGCCATTTCATTTACAACAGAAAACATAAAAGAATATTTTGAAGAGGTTGTTGTCTTGGTAGCAACCGGTAATTATGATGAACTAAAAAACAAAATGATTTTACTGTATAAAGATGAAACACTGCGCAGCAAACTGATAGAATCGGGTTTTGAAAAAGCAAAACAATATACCAAAGCAGAGGCATCTTCTCAATTGCAAGATGTTATACCAAAAGCGTTGTCATATAAAAAAATATAGTTGCTACTTTTGCCGCTTAATCAGTAAACAACAATGTACAACTCCAGGATAACCATAGATGTAAGCAGAGATGAAAACAAACTGGTAAGCGAAATAAACTGGAATGCAACCGACAGCTCGATGGAAGATCTGCAAAAAGCAAAGGCGCTGATGCTGTCCTTCTGGGACAATGCAGAAAAAACCGCCCTGCGCATTGACCTTTGGACAAAAGATATGATGGTAGATGAAATGACCGATTTTTTTTATCAGACTTTTGTTACGATGGCCGATACATATCAGCGCGCTACAAATTATCAGCAGCTTTCCGGCGATATTAAATCTTTTGCCAAAGAGTTTATGAATAAATTTCGCGCTTTGCAGGCGGAAGAAGCGAAGTAAATGAACTTGCTTTTTAACGTAAAAAAATGAAACAATATGAGCCTGGAAACAAAAGTGATGATTGAATTGAAAGATGCCATGAAAGCCAGAGATGAAGCGGCATTGCGCGGACTTCGCGCTATTAAAGCTGAAATCATCAAAGCGAAAACAGAACCTGGCGCTAACGGGCAGGTTTCGGAAGACGGCGAGTTGAAGCTTCTGCAGCGTATTATCAAACAAAGAAAAGATTCTCTCGAAATTTTCACTCAGCAAAACCGTCCCGATCTTGCGCAGAAAGAGCAGGAAGAACTTGCCGTGATTGAAAAGTTTATGCCTGCCCAGTTAAGCAACGAAGAACTAAGCGAAGCAATACAAAAAATTATTGCTGACACCGGCGCTTCGTCGCCTGCCGATATGGGTAAAGTAATGGGCGTTGCTTCCAGACAACTTGCGGGCAAGGCAGACGGTAAAACAATTTCGGCAATGGTTAAAGATTTATTGGCGAAGTAAAAGACATGCAATTGATAATTTAGAATTGTATCTGATATTAAATCCCGGCTGACACTTGATTATTGATATTATATATCTTCTGGTTCTTGCACTTGCTGTTTTTAAAGGGTTCAGCCAGGGATTTGTTGTTGCCATATTTTCTTTTTTTGCCATTTTTATCGGTCTCGCCGCGGCGCTGAAATTATCGGCAACCATAGCTGTTTGGCTGGGCAGAACCACAAACCTCGGCGAGCGTTTGTTACCCGTACTGGCTTTCGTTATTGTTTTAGTCGGCGTTGCCATCATTACAAGAATGGCAGCCGTTTTAATAGAAAAAACGCTGCAGTTTGCCATGCTTGGCTTCATCAATAAAATAGCAGGCATTTTACTGTATCTTATTCTTTATACCATTGTATTCAGCATCGGGTTATTTTATGCCGGTAAAATTAATTTGATAAACAGCGAAACCATTTCCGCTTCTCATTTATATAATTTCATACAACCGTGGGGACCAAAAGCCATCAGCGTTTTCAGCGATGTGATTCCCTGGTTTAAAAACATGTTTTTGCAACTGGAAGATTTTTTTGACAAAACCATTCAAAAAAGCAAATGAGATACTTACAGGCAAAACCAGTATTTTAGCAGGACTTGGTTATTTTTGAGAATAAGGTTTATTTATAACAAGCTTACATGGCATATCAAATAAAACAGCAGGATAAGTTTAAATTTATAGAAGAAGGCAGCGGCGAACCGTTACTGCTGCTGCATGGATTATTTGGCGCGTTGAGTAATTTTCAGGATTTGATTGAGCATTTTAAGAAGCAATACCTCGTTATCGTTCCGCTCCTACCGCTTTTTGAACTTGATATTTTTCATACCACGGTTGGCGGATTTGAAAAGTTTGTTCATAAATTTATAGAGGTTCGCAATTACAATAACATTCATTTATTGGGCAATTCGCTTGGCGGTCATGTAGCGCTTGTGCACATACTAAAACATCCCGAGCGCATCAAATCGCTTACGCTCACGGGCAGTTCGGGTTTGTTTGAAAGTGGCATGGGCGACAGTTATCCCAAGCGCGGTAATATGGATTACATCCGTACAAAAACGCAGCTTACATTTTACGATCCCAACTTAGCAACGGATGACCTGGTAAACGAAGTATTCGAGATTACCAACAACCGGCTGAAAGTGATAAAAATTATTTCGCTTGCCAAAAGCGCCATCCGCAATAATTTAGGCGAGGAACTGAACCAGATTATTCAGCCAACGCTGCTTATCTGGGGAAAGAATGATACCATTACGCCGCCTTTTGTGGCCGAGGAGTTTAACAAGCTATTACCCAACAGCGAATTGCATTTTATAGATAAGTGCGGGCACGCTCCTATGATGGAAGTACCCGATGAATTCAATAACATTTTAGAAGTGTTCTTAAAAAAATTAAAACAGCCTGCTGCAACTATGGCGTGATTTTTTTTGTCTCACTATAAAAACGTGCAATGTTAGTAAGCCAGCTTCCGATTGTGAACTATCCGATAGTTCACCTTTCCGACACCATATCGCTTGCCCTGCAGTTTATGGACGATTATGATGTGCAGCATCTTCCGGTAACGGAAGAGGAATTATATACCGGCATCATATCAAAAACAGATTTGCTTGATGAAGATGAATCAATCAGCATTGGCGCATTGCATCCAATGCTGATAAAAGTTTCGGTTCAGCCGGGCGAACATTTTTTATCGGCTTTAAAAACAATCTCTGCCAACGAGCTAAGCCTGTTGCCCGTTATAAATACAGACACACAGTTGCAGGGTGTTATCAGCGCAACAGAAATTATACATGCCGCCGCCGCTTTTCAGAATGTGGAAGAATCGGGTGCCATCATTGTTCTTGAAATGGAACGGAATCAGTATGCAATCGGCGAGTTGTCGAGGCTTGTAGAAACTAATAATGCCAGCATTGTTCAGTTGAACACCTATACGGAAGCAGGCACAGGTTTGTTTATCGTTACCCTAAAATTAAATAAAACCGAAGTGTCTGACGTTCTTTCTACCTTGCAGCGATACGATTATATAATCCGCTATTTTTTTGGCGAAGAAGCGTATGAAAATGAGCTTCGCGAAAATTATGATCTGCTGATGAATTATCTTAAAATATAACTTACCTTAATTAAGAATGTTGAGTTATGATTAAAAATGCAGAAAACAAATTTACGTTGCCGGCTTTTGCAACTTCTGGTAAACAGCATGGCAACAATTGATTTATTTTTTTTCGATTGTAAGTTTTAAAAACTCTTCAACATTCATCAGAATTTCTCATTTTAATACATGAATCACATGAGCGAATATCACATTGGCAGCGCACTTAAAAATTTCATTAACAAAAGCAATATAAAAAACGGCATCCGCTCGGTTCAGATTGAAGAAGTATGGCAGCAAATTATGGGAAATACCATTGCCCGGCATACCGATAAAATTCAGATTATCAACAGCACACTTTTTATTAATACGTCTGTTGGCCCGCTAAAAAATGAATTGCTGTACCAGAAAGAAAAAATTATAGAACGCGTAAATGAAGCGTTGGGTGAAAATATAATTACTGCGGTTGTAATTCAATGAACCGAAAATTATTTTTTGCTGTTGAGATACTTTACAATATCATTTTTATTGGCATAGCTTTCCTTCTTTTTAATTAGCGCTTTTTCCATAACAAAGTAAGTAGCATTCACGCGGGCTGCGGTTTTCAGCACGGTGGCATCGCTACGCAAAATATATTTATCAGACATATCAGGTAAAGTTTGCCTTGCCTGCTGCGGTACAGGCGTTACCACGAATAACGGAAACTGATTTGCTTTGCAAAATGCATCTATCATCTGAAACTGATCTGATTGTTTTTGCCAGTTATCAAAATTCTGAACAAAAGCCATCACATATTTTGGCTGATTCAGAATGGCAGAAGTGGTATCATTTCCACCAATTGTTTGCAAAGCAAAATCGGTAATCGGCGGTGATGCAGTGCCTTTCCTTACCAATTTATCATATCTGCCAACAAATTCATACGTGCTGTCGAAATCGTCAGGAAAATGTTCGGCATCAAATTCTGTTTCTCTGCCGTTTTTTTTGTAGGTAAATGTCATGGCAAAACTATCGCTAACGGCGCCATCGGGCACTTTCATTTGCTGTAAAATATCATTGCCTTCTTTGTATGGCAAACAATCTAATACCGGCAAATAAGTAAGTACGTAGCTTTCAAAAAGAGAGACGCCGGCAAGGGTGAATAAAAGAATAATAAAAGATAACCGCCGAACAAGCAAACGCTGTATAATATGCTTACGTTGAAAGACAAGAACGATGATTAATAAAAGCAGAACTACATCTTTAATAAATGATTGTGAAGGTGTAAGCGGAATACAATCGCCAAAGCAGCCGCAGCTTTTAAACCTGCCGGATAGCATTGCGTAACCGGTAAGAAACGTAAAAAAAACAATGAGTAAAAGCAGCAGCCAACTCACTACTTTCATCCGCCAGCCGGCAATGATGGCAATGCCGGCCAATACTTCAAATACATTCATTACCAATGATAGCGGTAAAGCGAAACTGTTGAGATAAGTGATGTGCCAGGCTTCAAAAAACTCCTGCATTTTATAACTAAGACCCAACGGATCATTGGCTTTTATCAGCCCGGAAAAAATAAATAAAATACCCACAATCCAGCGGATAATGAGCAATACGGAATTCCTTTTCATGTAATCTCTTATTGCTTTTCTTCGGTTATCAATATTAACGCAAATGCCGCATAATTAATGATATCAATATAATTGGCATCAATGCCTTCGCTGATTAAGGTTCTGCCTTCGTTCAGTAAAATTTGTTTGATGCGCAAGAGCTTCATTAGAATTAAATCAACAAAGCTTTGCTGACTCATATCGCGCCAGGCTTCACCATAATCGTGGTTTTTCGCCATCATCGTTTGCCTGGCGATTTTTACTTGCTGCTGATAATACCCGGATGCCGTTTCAATTGATAAATCTTCGATGGCGGAAGGCAATTGCAATTGTATCAAACCGATAACCGCATAATTTAAGATGCCTTTGAACTCTCCCGGAATATCATCACTTATCATTTGCTCTTTTATTTCCTGAAGATTGCGTATACGCAGCGCTTTGATAAAAATCTGATCCACAACAGATATGGTACGCAACACGCGCCAGGAAGTGCCGTAGTCAATGGTTTTTTTATCAAATATTTCTTTACAAAGAGAAATACTTTCATCGTATTGCAAACTTGTTTGTCCGGTTATATGTATCATGAAACAGGTTATTTTCTTTTGAATTTACATCATCAAAGTCCGCAAAAATAAACGCATCTTTTCCGGAACGCTACCAGTCTTTTTCCTGCTCCTGCTGATTTGTTTTTTGTTTCTGCAAATCTTTCTGCAGTTTTTTTTCCTGTTCCTGAAGCTCTTTAAATTTTTGTTCCATCATCTCCCGGTTCATCTTCGGCTGTTGCTTTTGTTCCTTTTTTTGCTGCTGCTGTTGCTGCTTTTGATCCGGGTTTTGCTTTTGATTTTGCTCCTGCTGTTTTTTTTGCTCGTTTAAAGCTTTTTGCAGGTTTTCACGTGCCTCATTGTCATTCGGCGAAAGGCGCAGCGATTGTTTAAAAGCATCTACCGCAGCACCTACGTTTTTCTGTTGCAGCATAGCCAGCGCTTTATTATAGTGTGCTTTTGCCTGCATGTCAGCATCAGTTGTTGTTTTTATCACATCATCATAATTAGCCGCAGACGCTTCTTCGTTGCCGTTTCGCTGCTGGGCATTTGCCATATTAAACCTGGCAGTAACATTTTTTTCATCGCTTTGCAGCGCTTTAGCGTAATCTTTTATAGCTGTTGCAAACTTATTTTTCCGGTAGGCTTCGTTACCTTGTTTGATGGACGAATTCGCCTTTTGAGCAATGGCAGAGGAGGTTGTAAATAATAAGTTGTAAGCAATAAGTATCATTATTATAAACAGCCATCTTTTCTTATCTGATACTTTATAACCGACGGCTGACGGCTGATGGCTTATGACTGATGACTTATGTCTGCTCATGCGCTTTTCTTTTTATTTCAGGAATAAAAACTTCGGCAATCAGAATCAATATCATCAATGCGGTGAACAAAGGATAAAAGGAAGTGTATTGATGACTGCCGCCGGTATCATTAATTATTTTTTTTTCTCTGTTATTTAATTGCGAAGCCAATTCATCTGCCGTTGTTTCCGAGTTCTCCAGATGAAAATAAGAGCCGCCCGTTTTTTCAGAAATCAATTTTAATTCTTCTGCATTCAGTTTCGAAATTACCGTTTGTCCGTTAATGTCTGTTTTATAAACATTGCCGGCTTCAACAATCGGCGAACCTTCTGCGGTGCCAATGCCAATGGTATATACAATAACACCATCATCGAAAAGATGTTGCAATGTGTTTTTTGTTTTCGGATCGTGGTCTTCACCGTCAGAAATGAGTACCACGGCTTTATATTTTTTTTCTTTCGTGTCTAACGAAGCGGCGCAAAGCTGCAAGGCGCTGCTGATGTCAGTTCCCTGCAATGAAACCGCATCGGGCGTGGCATTGCTGAGATACAATCTGGTAGCTGCAACATCGGAAGTCAATGGCATTTGCAAAAACGCCTGACCGGCAAATACAACAATGCCAAGACGGTTATTGCCAAGCTTATCTAACAACAGGCTTACGCACTGTTTTGCTTTATCAAGACGCGAAGGTTTTACATCTTCGCTCAGCATACTTTTGCTAACGTCAAGCGCAATCATAACATCTATGCCCGCGCGTTTTTCGCCATCGGTTTTTGCGGGTTTGCGCAAATTTGCCAGGGCAAAAATACCAAGCGCGATAGTAACAAGAACCGCAATGAATTTGGCTCTGTAAAGTGCCGGCGAGTAATTGGCGGTTAGTTTATTTATTAAATAGAAATCGCCTAATGCTTTACGCACGTTACGTTTCCAGCGAAGAACCGCTACAAAAAGCAATGTGAGGGGAATTAAAATAATTAATCCGAAGAGAAATGTATTGTTTTCAAAAGAAAGCATGTAAAAAATTAAAAATAAAAAGTAAAATGGGAATGACAAGAAGCGGCTGCTACAATTAACTTTTACATTTTTATTTTTTCCCTTTAAAAAAGCCAAGTTGTTGTAAGATGCTTTTTAAGATAGTAATACGCATTTCAGTCATATCGGTAGCAGGCGAACCTTCAACATTTAAAACAAAAAAATAGGGATGCTGGTTTTCTTCTATCCAGCCAACAATCCAGCCGATGCCATTGCCTTTTTCATCAACGCCAAGTCCGGTTTTGTAGCTTAGCTGGTAGTTGGCATTGCTTTCCTGCAGCATTATTTTTTTTACAATGGTCTGCGGTCGCTTATCAAAAGGAAGCTGCTGAAAATATAATTTCTTAACCAGGCCTAACTGTTCATCGGGTTTTATTTTCAGCGAATTGTCAAGCCAGAAAGTATCAACGCGGCTTTTTATTTTTTGTGTTCCGTAATGCAGGCTATCGAGCCACAATTGCATGGTATCTTTGCCTATCCTTCGTGCTACTTCCTGATAATAAGGAACTGCCGATAATTTGAAAGCTTCTGCCATGGTGAGGTCTTTATTCCATTGCGGAATCTGACGAACCACGCCATCCCATTTAATAACCATTTTTTCGTTTGAAATTCTGCCGGTTTGCAAACCAATTAACGAGTTCACAATTTTAAAAGTAGAAGCCGGCAGGTAAGCCGAATCGCGGTAGCGCGAAAGATTGTAAACGGTAAAATTGCCCTGCCCGTTGTCAAATAAACCGAAAGTGCCGGTTACGTTATTCGCATCAAAATATTTTTTTAGAGAATCGTCAACAATTACATTGTTTGGCGTGCAGGCCGAAAAAGAAATGAGTACCGCAGCGATGCAAACATATTTTATCATCATTTACAAACTTTTTGTAAGAAATGCAAATGTGTTGAATATTACCTAAAGAAGCGAACAATAAGATTCAAATATGCATTTTAAGATGCCGGTTCCAATAACAAACAGCAATACTTTTTGATTTTCATAAATGCGTTCTCTCAGCCAGTTAATGTTTTCTTTTATGATGACCGCCGGGGAACCGCCGATCAGCACATTTTCTTTTTCAAACTTTTTGGTTACCAGCGCCCTTGTTGCAACTACCGAGTTGGATGGAATCTGTGAGCCTTTTAAAATAGACACATGAGCGGCTACCCAAACATGATTGCCGATGGTAATATTTTTTGCATAATTGATGCGCTTGTTTGTTGAAAGATCTATTATTGAATGGGCCTCTCCGGTTCTGATGTCAACATCATAAGACAACATGCAATCTTTACCAATGGTAACTTTTGTACCTTTTTCAGTAACGGCAATATCGGTAGCTTCAAGCGATGTATGTTCGTTTATAAATATTTCGCCATTGTCGTCTTACATCCATAACGTGCAGGATTGGTTAAACAAAACATTATTGGAAATCTCAATTCTGTTGTTGTTGCCATGAATATAGAAAATTACGTTTGTCAGCAGCGTTGTATCCTTCACCACAATTTCATTGTTGTTTCCGGTAATATTAATTTTACAATCAATAAAAAGAGCGGATGAATGAAAATTCAGTTTGTTGTTTGTGCCTTTTATTGTTTTGCTGTAAGCGGGTTTAAAAGCCGAGCCGGTTTTAACTGTTCTGAATAATTTCATCAGCAACGACTGCTTCTTTAAAAAATCTTTTATAATTTGTTTCATATACATGAAAATTGAAAGATTTGAGAAGTGTGATTAAAATTTGTTAATAGCAAAAACAAATGTAAAGCATTGTCTTCGTCTGTTGATTAGACAAGTAACTGAATTGCAGCAATTAACAGATGATTTCTGATAATTTTTTTAAATGATCGGTACTGTATAGCACATAATTTGCGCCGGCAATATGACAAAAATAAATGACATGCTTTAGCTACATTGCTTTTTGGTAAGAATAAAAACTTCCGTTTTTATTTTCTGAATGGTTTGTTCAACTTTGATATTTTAATAAAAATGAAAGATGTTTTAGGCAGCGCCATGCACGATTTTTATTTTGATAACGATCCAAAAAAACTATGGATACATAATACGTATGGCGAATCGGAAAATATGCCGGTAAAAACATATTTCAGAAGTAAGGAAAATATGCCAAAATTAGAGCGGATGGCACTTCAGCTATGCAAAGGAAAAGTGCTGGATGTAGGCGCCGGCGCGGGCAGTCATACACTGGAATTGCAACACGCCGGCATAGATGTAACCGCTATTGATATATCGCTGAAAGCGGCAGAAATAATGCATCACCGCGGCGTAAAAAAAGTTGAGACAGGCGATGTATTTGGTTATAACAAAGCGAAGTTTGATACCCTGCTGTTTATGATGAACGGCATTGGTTTTACCGGTAACGCACAAAAACTCGCCTTGTTTTTAGAACACGCTAAAATACTGATACATCCGGAAGGTCAGTTGCTTTTCGATTCATCCGACGTGGCGTATCTGTACGATTATAAGCCACCGGAAAGCGAAACATATTACGGCGAAATCTCCTATCAGTATGAATATAAAAAGCAAAAGACTGACTGGTTTACCTGGTTATACACAGACAGAAATTTGCTTGCTGAATCGGCAAACGAAACAGGCTGGCAAATGACAGTTTTGGGAGAAGATAAATGGGATCGGTTTCTTGTAAAACTGACTTTGAAAAAAAGCTGACGATATGAAAATAACAGGTTTACTTGCAATCATTGTTTATTTATATGCGGGCTGCAGTTCGCAAACATACAAGTATCCGCATGTATTAATTGAAACAGAAGCGGGCGATATAGAAGCCGAAATTTACATTGATAAAGCTCCGTTAACTGCAAACGCGTTTCTTAAAAATGCAGAAGCGGGTCTATATAAGCACAGTTCTTTTTACCGCATTTTAAACAACGACAATCAGCCTTCAAACGCTTCCAAAAGCCATCTGATACAAGGCGGCATCTGGCAAACAGATTACAAAAAAGCAGTCTCATTACCCGGCATTCCGCACGAAACCACAAAACAAACCGGTATCCTGCATCTGAACGGCACGTTGTCTTTGGCAAGACTTGAACCCGGCACCGCCAACCCGGAATTTTTTATTTGTATCGGCAAGCAGCCCGGATTTGATTTTGACGGAGAAAATAATGCTGACGGGCAGGGCTATGCCGCTTTTGGCAGGGTGGTAAAAGGAATGAACGTCGTTAATATCATTTACAATCGCCCCGAAAACGATCAGGCTTTTATCCCGCCAGTTTTAATCGTCAATATCAAAAAATTATAAAAAGATTTTGATGCCCTAACAGCCAATGAAATTGATAAAACATCAATCCGAAATTTTATATCATCAATCCCGGTTTATTTTTGCGATATGAAAACATCAAATGTGCGGGTGCGTTTTGCACCATCGCCAACCGGCGGTTTGCATCTGGGCGGCGTGAGAACGGCATTGTTTAATTATTTATTTGCGAAGCAACACGGCGGCATTTTTATTGTACGAACAGAGGATACAGACCAGAACCGCTTTGTAACCGGGGCAGAAGAATATATTTTTGAAACCCTTGCCTGGTGCGGTTTGCAGCCCGATGAAAGCGCAATGCAAAATGGTGGTTTTGGACCATACAGACAAAGCGAGCGCAAAGAAATTTACCGGCAATATGCACAACAACTGATAAATAATGGACATGCTTATTATGCTTTTGATACGCCGGAAGAACTGGAAGCAATGCGCAACGCCTATAAGCAGGAACATGCCACAGCGCAATACAATGTTGCAACGAGAAATTTCATGCGAAACTCACTTATGATAGATAAAGCTGAAACTGAGCGATTGCTTGCCGAAAACATTCCTTATGTGATTCGGATTAAAATGCCGGAACAGCCGGAAGATATTGTATTTACCGATCTGATACGTGGCGAAGTGAAGTTTAATACAGCAACAACCGATGACAAAGTGCTGTTGAAAGGCGACGGAATGCCCACTTATCATCTGGCTGTTGTGGCAGACGATTATTTAATGCAGATTACCCATGCGTTTCGTGGCGAGGAATGGTTGCCGAGCGCGCCGGTTCATATTCTGCTTTGGCGATATTTATTCGGCGAAGATAACATGCCGCAATGGGCGCATTTTCCTCTGATTCTGAAACCAAACGGACAAGGCAAACTTAGTAAGCGGGACGGTGCCAGATTCGGCTTTCCCGTATATGCAAAAAACTGGACTGACCCGAATACGGGTGAGATTACGCCCGGCTTTAAAGAAACCGGATTTTTGCCCGAAGCATTTATAAACATGCTGGCTTTATTGGGATGGGCCGATAAAACCGATCAGGAAATATTTAGCATTGATGAACTGATTACAGAATTTTCTATTGAGCGTGTTCATAAAGCAGGTGCCAAATTCGATTATGATAAAGCAAAATGGTTCAACCACGAATGGATAAAACGCCTGCCCGCGGAACATTACGGCAAAGAAGTTAGAGTTCTGTTTGAACAGAAAAATATTGATTTGCCGGATGAAAAAACTTTTCATAAAGTGCTGAACCTGGTGAAAGAACGATGCACTTTGCTGCCCGATTTTATATACGAAGCGTCTTACTTTTTTCAACAGCCGATGAAGATAGACATTAGCTCAATCAAGCCGAAATGGAATGAGCAGAAAGCTTTATTTTTTTCAGAATTAATCCGCAATTACGATTTGCTGCAAAACTGGCAACAAACCGATCTGGAAAACACGTTTAAAGAAATTGTATCGGTACATGTTTTAAAGCCCGGCGAACTGATGTTACCGTTTCGCATTATGCTGGTTGGCGAAAAACGGGGACCGGCAGTTTTTGAAATTGCAGAATTGATAGGCAAGGAAGAAACAATTAAGCGCATCAAACATAGTTTGCAACTGCTTTCCTGAAATTTGTATTATATAAAACTGCAATTTTATTAGGAATGGCTGAAATAATTTAAAAAAACAGTCATGTATCACTAAATATTATGTCAGAGACTCGACAGAAATGGCATATTAATGTCTGCTTTAATCTGCGATATCTGTAAGAGCTTTTTTAAATACTGAGATTTTTACCGGAAAAACTCCTTTACCGAGCGTATTTCGTATTAAATCTTTTCGCCGTAAAACCGCATTTTTACGTTTCTCGTTTTAAGACGAAACTCATGAAATGATTTTTTTTAGATCAAAACAAAATAATCTATGTAATCTTTACAAACACCATTGATCAACTTTTATAATATTTATCCACAAAATCATTCTTTTAAAGCTGATATGTTTTCTTAAATGAACCTTTTACAACCTGATTTTCAAAAGCGGTCTTTTATTTGCTCATTCCGGGCAGATTTAATATTTTATAATTATATTATAATCTCAAGGCAAACAATGATCGTATAGCTTTAGTTTACTTTGCAATTTGGATATTAGCTTAAACTATACTTTTGCGAAATTCGATAGATTGTATTTTACAAAATCTGCTTATAAAAAATAAAAAAATGGAAGTAGCTTTCAAATCGTTACTTTGTTATTCAACAAGAAAATAGTCTTACGCATTTTTGGGTACAAAACCAATTCCCTGCAAACTCATACAAAACATGAACTGACATGCAAAAAACTCAAAACAGCTTTATCAGCACTTTAAAATTCAGGTATTTACCATATTGGCCGTTATTTGCCATTTTACTTATTATATGCGTTGCCTGTGCATTTGTTTACGTAAACATTACACCGCCTGTTTACAATGTGTCGGCAACCATGTCTGTTAAAGACGAGCGCAAGGGCGTAGAAGATTCAAAGCTCATGGAATCGTTAAACGTTTACAACGAAAAAACCATCGTTGAGAACGAAACCGAAGTACTTCATTCCAAAACACTGATGCGCGAGGTTGTACGAAACCTGTATCTCTACGCACCGGTTTCAGAAAAAGGGCGTTTCAGAGTAGCATCGGCTTATACCACGTCGCCCGTAACCATAGAAGCTCAAAACCCGGATAAACTTACCCCAACTGATAACATTTATTTCCTTTACAGCAAATCGGCAGGTGGTCAGGTTCACATTGGCAAATCAGTATATCCCATCAATCAATGGATAAAAACACCTTATGGCATTCTGAAGTTTGAAAAAAATAAAAATCAAACCAGCCAGGCGAAAGACAGTTTGTTTTTCTCGCTAAACAATGTTGAAAAGGTTGCTAATGATCTTGTATTGGGGTTAGAAGTAAGCACATCCAGCAAAGCTTCTACCATTATGGACTTAACATTTAAAGATGAAGTTCCGAAAAGAGGCGAAGATGTTTTAAATAACCTGATTATCACTTATAACAAGGCTTCAATAAAAGAGAAAAATGTACTTGCCGGAACTACGCTTAAATTTTTGGATGACAGGTTGCAACAGGTATCGGACGAGCTGAGCGGTATTGAGACCAAAATACAGCAATTTAAAGCGCAGAAAGGCGTGGTAGATTTAAGTGAGCAGGGAAGATTGTATCTGGAAAATGTTGGACAAAACGATCAGAAGTCTGCTGATATCGGTATGCAGATGGCAGTATTGGATCAGGTGGAAAATTTCGCTAAAAAAAGCAATACACAGGAAGGCATTGTACCTTCAACCGCAGGACTTGACGACCCTGCATTAGGCAAACTGGTAGAAGACCTTTATACCAGCGAGCTTGAATACGATAAAATGCGAAAAACAACCGGCGATAACAACCCGATTGTTTTAAGCCTCCGCGATCGTGTTGAAAAAATAAAACCCAGTATTCTTCAAAATATTCAAAGCCAGCGCAGCAGCTTACAGGCAAGCCGTAAGAACATTGCCGCTACAAATGGCAATTATAATTCAACATTACAGGCTATCCCACAGAAAGAAAAAGAATTACTTGAAATAAGCCGGCAGCAAGCCATTAAAAGCAGCGTTTACTCTTTTCTGCTTCAAAAAAGAGAAGAAACAGCGCTTACCTTAGCCTCAGCCGTGGCAGATAGCCGTGTTGTAGATACCGCACAGGCAGACGAGTTTCCTGAAAGCCCTAAAAAATCTTTTGCTTATCTCGCAGCTTTGGTAGCTGCATTGGGTTTGGGCGCTGTCTTTATAAGCGCCAAAGATCTCTTCAGCAGTAAAATATTGTTTCGTAACGATATTGAAGACAATTTTCAGTTACCGGTTGTGGCAGAGCTTACCAATGTAAAAACCAAAGACCCGATTGCCATCAGCACACCCGATAATTATTATATTACAGAACAATTCAGGCATCTGAGAGCTTCTATCGGATTGTTCAGTAACCGAAGCAAACTGCAAAAGAAAATTCTGGTAACATCAAGCATTACAGGCGAAGGAAAAAGCTTTGTCAGCAGCAATCTTGCGGTAAGCCTTGCCGCCACAAGAAAAAAAGTGGTAATGGTAGATTTAGATTTACGAAATCCCAAATCAACACACATTTTTAATGTCAATGGCAAAATAGGAACCATCAATTTTTTGGAAGGCGAGTGCGCCATAGAATCTATTGTAAACGAAACGAGTTACAAAAATCTTTCTGTCATTCCGGTTGGTGTGGGTTCAACCGATCCAACCGAGCTTTTGCTTGACGAAAAGCTAAATGATCTGTTTCTTCACCTGGAAAAAGAATTTGATTATATTATTGTTGATACCGCACCTGTTGACCCGGTAGCAGATGCTTACCTGTTGTCTGAATATTGCGATATGACATTGTTTGTGGTAAGACATGGCTATACGCCGAAAGCTATGATTCAATCGCTGGAAGAAAGCGGCAAAATAAAAGATTTAAAAAATCCACTTATCGTGTTTAATTCGGTGAAAGGAAGAGGTTTTTTCAAAAAAGGTTACGGACGCGGATATGGATATGGCAACCGTTACCAGTATGACGATAAGACGTATCAGGTAAAAGTAATCGAGGACAAAAAATAGAGATGATTTGTGATGCGTCAGACACGCATTTCTTTTCATAATTTGTAAAATTCAGTATTACGGCTCACGTGAAATATTTAATAGTTAAACCTGTTGGCGGACTGGCAAACCGGATTAGGGTAGTAGAATCTGCTTACAGCTATGCAAAAAGCTTTGAAGCGCGATTATTTATTATTTGGGAAAGAAACGGCTTTTTAAACGCCAGATTTTCCGAATGTTTCGTTGCAGTTAATGGTGTAAAAATAATTGAAACAGATTATAATGGCTTTTCCGTCGTTTCCAAAATCAAACGAAAATTTTTTGATATTGCTGGTTGGCTGGCTGTATCTTTTTTTGCTAAAAAAAACTTATATGACTCCGAAATAGAATCCATACTTATCAATGAGCAGGCTAATGAACAAAGCAATTCTTTCTTTAACGAACTTTCCGGATTAAATAAAGGGATTTATATTGAAACTTGTTTTGCGTTTTATTCCAATACCTTCTCGCACAAACTTACCATACAGGAATATATTCAGAAGAAAGCAGTAAAATTGTTGAAGCAGTATTCTTCTATCATTGGCATTCACATCAGACGAACCGATAATACAGATTCAATACAAAACTCTCCTATTGAAAAGTTTGTTGAACAAATAAAAACGTGTATAGAAATATCGCCTTCCAATAAGTTTTATTTGTCAACCGATTCGGAAGAGGTAGTACATCAATTAAGAGATATATTTAAAGAAAAAATTATCACAGGCGTTTCGGTACGCGAAAGAGATTCAAAAGAAGGGATCATATCTGCTCTCACGGATTTATGTTGCCTAAGCCAATGCAAAATCATTTTTGGTTCTTACAGAAGCAGCTTTTCTGAAAGGGCTGCCATAATTGGAAACATACCTTTGCAGATTGTATCAGGATAATAAACGTGTTATGAACAACCGACGCTTACAAACCGCTTATGCAGATTGTTGAATTAAATCAAAAAATACTAAAAAAATTTTCACTTAAACGGGAAGATTTCATTGGTAAAATCAAGAACACCGGTCTTTACTTACTGGTTCCAATTATTAGCTTTGGAATATCGGTTTTTACTTCTCCTATTTTCGCCCGTTACTTAACGCAGGAAGAATTCGGATATTTTGGTTATTACAATTCCGTAGCAACGTTTCTTACCTGTTTTTATGGGTTACTTTTTCAGACGTACCACATGTCAGTTTTTTTTAAGGTAGATGAAAAGGAAAGAAAAAGTGTTTTAACATCTTTGGTTTTATTTAATTTATTATGGAATCTTATTTTCTATCCGGTTTCCTGTGTAGGCGTTTATTTGTACATGAATTATTCCAATTCAAATGTTCCTTTTTTTCCATTTGCTATCGTTACGTTTGGTGCGGCTGCTTTAGCAACGTATAAAGGCTTTGTACAGGCTAATTATCGTCTGGGACAAAAGGCGTTTTTATATTTTATTTTTGTGACAGGCTATCGTGTGTTAACAATATTTGTTTCTCTCTATTTTGTGGTGTATGCCAAAATGGGTTTGTATGGCAGAATGATAGGCATCCTGATTACAGAAATATTATTTTTCGTCGTCTCTTTAATTCACATTTTTAAAGATCAAACGCTGGTGATAAGAAAAGAGATAATAAGAAAAGCGTTTAGATTAGTGTTACCATTATTTCCGGCTTCTTTTCTTTACCTGCCGTTGTTAAGCTACGATAATATCGTGCTGGAACGGTTGCACCAGCCCGGCGAAATGGGTTTATATAATATTGGCAAAGGCATTGCAACTTATTTATATACCGCTTTGTTTCCTTTCTATCAAACCTTTGAGCCGGATATATACAAAAACGCTGTTCTTAAAAACATGAAAGCCTTAAAAAAAATCAGCTTTCTGCTGCTTATGATTATTGTTATAAGTCTGGTTGGTTTCTGGCTCTTCTCTCCTATGCTTATTAATTATCTTACGGCGGGCAAATACAACGGCGCATTAAAGTATTCCAATATTATTGCCGTTACCAGTTGCCTGATGATTGTGTTCTCGGTTTTTGATGCGGTTATAAATGCGTTGCACGAAACAAAAAAAAGCCTGTTAATCAATGCCATCTCTGCTGTTTTCTGCATTGCGGTTTATACAGGAGCCGCAAAATTTTATGAACAAACCGGCGTAGCCTATGCTACGGTTCTTACCTATTTTTTTCTTATTTGTCTGCAGGCTTTTTTTGTGATCCGTAAATTTAAAAAAGAGGCAGAAAATCAAACCATCTTGTGATTGTATGGAACAAAAGGAAGCAGCCATTTTATTTATCACTTTTAATCGTACTGATACCACACGCGTGGTGTTTGAAACCATTAAAAAAGCAAAGCCGAAAAAGTTTTATTTTTTTTCAGACGGCGCCCGGGAAAAAAATTTTGAAGATGACCGGATAAAAATTTTGGAAAACAGAAAGCTGACGGAACAAGTTGATTGGGATTGCCGGTTAGAAACGCGTTTTATGGATGAAAACCAAGGTTGCGGAGCCGGTGTGTCGGGAGCTATTAGCTGGGCTTTTGAAACAGAGGAAAAGCTTATTATTTTAGAAGATGACTGCCTGCCTTCATCATCATTTTTCGGCTTTTGCAACGAAATGCTTAACAGATACGCCAGCAATCCGCGCATCATGCACATTGCCGGAACGCGGTGGAATGAAGAATTTCCGATCAATGATTCTGATTTTTTCTATACCATTTATGGTCATATCTGGGGTTGGGCTACATGGAAACGCGCCTGGCAACTTTATGACTTTACGATGAAAGACTGGCAGCAGTTTCAGGAGAAAAAAATTCTGAATATAATTTTTTGCGATGATGCTGCCTTAATAAAACGGTGGACTTTATTTTTTAATAATATTTATCAGGCACAAAAAAAACATACATGGGACTATCAATGGCAGTATGCCATGTTTAAAAATAACGGACTTAGCATCAATGTCGTAAAAAATTTGGTTACTAATATAGGAACAGATGGAATGCACACTCAGGAAGAAACTACAAACCACAATCGTGAGCGGCACGAGTTGCAAAGTCCGCTTCGCGTGCCGTTATTCTTATACCCGGAGTATGGTTTTGATGCTTATCATGGCAGAAAGTTTTTTTTACAGGACCGCAGCGATCTTAAAATTTTATATGATCGGATTGAAGACAAAATTCCCTTTCTTAAAAAATAAAAATGTAAATTTTAAAATGAGTCGCCACATTGAAAAAAGAATCTGTCAACAAAAAAATTTACGACTGAATATAAAGTACAATTAAAGCTGAATGTATTGAAAAGAATCAAAACAAATAAGGTTTTCTTGTTTTAAAATAACATTAAATTGTTTTGATAATTTCTGATAAGCAAAGTAAACAAAGCATATTTACAGATAACCGCAAAAAACAGAATATCACAAATACTGGATGATCATCGGCATATAGCGTTTTAAACATGACCAAATTAAAAATTTTACATATTGCTACGCTTCAGGGCGGCGGGGCGGGAATTGCAGCAACGCGGCTCCATACTGCACTCCTAAGGCAGGGGCACGAAAGTAAATTTTTGTTTCTCGACCGAGGCATTCCGTCAGATAACGTAATCAGATACCGAAAATCATTTTATTTATGGCAACTCTTTCTTCGGATTTTGAAGAAAATGGGACTACCGCTTACGCTGGAGCAAAAAAATGATTATGCCATCAGAAAATATAAGTATCAGTTTGAAATGTTTTCTTTTGCCAATACGAAATATGTACAATTGCACGAACATCATCTGGTAAAAAGTGCCGATATTATTCACCTTCACTGGATATCTAATTTTCTTGATTACCAAAGTTTTTTTAAAAATATAAACAAACCTGTCGTTTGGACGTTGCATGATATGAACGCGTTTCAGGGCGGCTTTCATTATAAAGGAGATGAAAACCGTTTCGTAAAAAGTTTGTCTGACTTAAATAAAGAGCAAATCAGAATTAAAAAAAATGCGTTGGGCAATATTAGTTCTGAGCGACTTTGTATTGTAACGCCATCGAATTGGCTGAAGCAATTATCGAAAGAATCCGATCTTCTCGGCAGGTTTCAGCATGACTGTATTCCAAACGGCGTTGATGCAAAAATTTTTAAATTTTTAAATCTGAATAAAGCAATCAAACACAAGAAAAAAACCAACATACTTTTTGTATCTGAAAGTTTACATAATTACCGAAAAGGTTTTGATTTTGTTCTTGATATATTGCATAACGCGGCTATCCTCGAAAAATGTAATTTTATAGCGGTGGGATATGTGCGAAAATCGTCACAAATACCACAGATTACCTATATTGGTAACATTGACGGCGAGCAAAAAATGAGTGATTTATATAACGAAGCGGATATTTTTTTACTTCCAAGCCGCGAAGACAATCTGCCCAATTCAATGATCGAAAGTCTTTGTTGCGGAACGCCGGTCGTTGGCTTTGCCATCGGTGGTCTTACCGAAACAATCAGCAATGGTAAAAACGGATATTTGTCTAAGGAGGTTTCTGCAACCGGACTGGCAAACGCCCTGCTTACCTGCATTGAAAATATAGATATATTAGATAATAAAACCATTGCGGCAGAAGCGCACCGGAAATATTCAACCGAAACACAGGTACCGGCATTTTTACATTTGTATAAAAAATGCCTGCAACCGGAGCATGAAAGCACGCTATTAATAGAATAAATATAAAACCCGTACTTTATTTTTACAAACAGAATGCAATCTTTAGCCAATACCATATCTGCTGATATTACGGAAGAAAAAGAAGAACAAAAGACGTCGGCCTGGCAACTGTTTTTTAGCGTAAGCGCTTTTATTGTTTGCGGCTCGTTTACGTATTCCACTTATTCGCCGCCTGTGAATGCGGCGGCTTTGGGCATCATGGCGGGCTTATTTTATTATAGCCTTCATCGGCAAGACCCGGTTTCATTTTTTATTCAGCTTTGTATTGGTAATTTTTTTGTATTTGGAAATAAACTGGGCGGAAACTGCAACATTGCTGCTTTTGCCTCAGTAGTATTGTATGTAATTATTAATGGAAAAACAACTTTTCTGCGTGCTTCTGTATTAGATGGTTCGATAAAAACGGCATTTTATGTCTGGTGCGTTATTGACTTGCTAAGTGTAACGGGCGGTAATTATTTTCCGCTGTTTGTTGAACTGCAAAATTATTTTGCTTTTTGCATGATGATGTTTTTGTTCTTTTTTGTATCCAAAATTACCTTCACCGAAAATGACGTTTATAAATTTGTGATTGCGCTTTCTGTTTTTTCATGCTACGAATTTCTGGTGGCATTTAACCAGAAATATGAGCTGTACGATTCTCCGTTTGCTTTTTTCCCTAAAACAGACGATACAATAGAATTTGAGCTTGGCATTGTAAGAAGCGTTTCTACATTCAACAATTTTGAAGCGTTTGCCGAGTTTTGCGTGTCGATTATCGCTTTGCTTTTGCCGGGTATCCTTAGCGGAAGCTCTTTGCGAAAAAGTAAATTTTTCTATTATTTCAGCATTCTAACTATTCTTCTTTCTTCTATGGCAATGGTCTATTCCGGCACACGCTCTTCCATGCTCCTGTTGCCGGCGGTAGTTGTATTTGCCTGCCTTGCACTTGGCAAGCGATTAAATGCCAAACTGATTGTTTCTTTTGCAATTGTTGTTACCGGCCTGTTTTTTCTGAATAATGCTTATGAATTTATAGACCTTGGCGTGTTCGAAGAAAGAAGCGAAGGTTCTGTTGATATGGATCATTTTACGCTTGAAGGTTTATTAAACGGAGATCAGATGAACCGGGGCGGCTTGTTTCCGTATGCCATGCAGCAGGTAAAAAAAACAAACAGCATTATCGGCAGGGGATATTTTGTTTCGCCGGATGAATACCGGCTTGCGCATTTTAAAAAAGGCGATATGCCCGATAACATTGCCGATTATCATAATCTTTATATGAGCAGCTTTGTAATGTGGGGACCCATCGGTTTTTTTTGTATGATGTATCTGTTTGTTTACTCACTGGTAACCGGCTGGAAAACGTACTGGAAAATTCGTAGAAAAAATCATTACACCACTGATATTTTATTAGGATGCAACCTGCTTTTTTCATTTTTGTTAGTCAATCAGTTTAAAATACAACTCATACGTGATATTAATTATTTCACGCTGATTATGTTGCTGCTGGCTTTTTATATTTCTCTGACCTGGATGCTGCGGCAAGCTGAAACGGCAACAGAAACGAATGATTTACCAAACTAAACTGATCCTGATTTTTCGATTTTAATTATGCAAATAGCCATTCTGATAACAACTTTCAACCGAAAAGAAAAAACGCTTAGCTGTCTGGCGCAGTTACATAAGCAACAATTACCAGATGATACCGAACTGAGTTTTTACCTCACGGATGACGGCTCAAAAGACGGCACTCCGAAAGCGGTAGCGGAAGCTTTTCCTCACATTCATATTTATCATGGCAGCGGCTCTCTGTATTGGGCCGGCGGCATGCGAAAATCATGGCAGGAAGCGAAGAAAGCCGATCCCGATTTTTATTTGTTGATAAACGATGATACGTTGCTTACAACCGATGCGCTAAGCGTTTTACTATCGGCTTATAAAACGGCTGTTTATCAATTTTCTAAACCTGCCATTTGCATCGGAAGCACAAAAGATAATGTTACCAATAAAACAAGCTATGGTGGCAGAAAACTTTTTTCGGATAAAAAAATACATTCTTACCTGATAGAAAATAATGAAAGCATTACTGAATGCGATTTGGGTAACGCAAATATTATGTTGGTGCCGCACAATGTTGTAAACAAAATAGGGATATTATCTGACGAATATACGCATGGCATTGCTGATTACGATTACACGCTTACGGCGAAGAAAAACGGATTTGCTGTTGTGGTTGCACCGGGTATTCTCGGCACCTGCCTCGACGATCATGGGAATAGCTGGAAGCCGCAGAATACCAGTTTGAAAGAGCGTATTGCATATCTGCATAGCCCGAAAGGACTGGCATATAAAGAGTACCTGCATTTTATAAAAAAACATTTTCCGTCTCATTATGCAGAATCGTTTGGCAAGTTGTGGCTGAAAACATTATTTCCTTTTTTGTGGGATAAGCTGAAAAGATGATGCTTGATTTAAAATCTGACGTAGCAATGACAAAAAAATCGCCTCGTGTTGTGTATTTAACGCAGGTTCCCGGGCCTTACCGCGAACGGATGCATGAACTGATTTACGAACAAAATTCAAATTATTCCGTTATCTATTGCGCCAAACTTGAACCTGACAGAATCTGGAAAATAGAGCATGGAAATTATGAACAATATTTTCTGTCTGATACCATTGACCATTTTCGCCCAAACAACCCCGAAGTTTGGAAACTGCTGAACAAATTAAACCCCGATGTTTTAATCATTACGGCTTTTAAACCTACAATGCTTTATGGCGTAATATGGTGCATGAGCAAGCATAAAAAATTAGTTGTTTATAACGATGGCACTTATATTTCTGAGCATGATTTTTCTATTGTGCAAAAGCTGCTCCGAAAGCTGGTTTTTAAAAGAACAAATGCTTTTGCCGCACCCGGTAAAGGCGGCTTCGATTTGTATAAAAGCTATGGCGTGGATGAAAGCAAAATGTTTAAAAGCTGTTTGTGTATAGACAATTCCAGATTCACGCCGCTGCCTGTTGAAAGCAGAGAGTTTCATATCATGTTTTCAGGGCAGATTGTGGAAAGAAAAATGCCTATGTTTTTTGTTGAAATCGCAAAAAAGCTGCATAAAAAAATTCCTGGTTTTAAAGCCTTAATTGTTGGTGAAGGCAGTCAGCGCAGGCAGATGCTGGAAGAGCTTGACAAAAACAAAGTTGATTATCATTACGCAGGTTATCTCGATCAAAAAACCTTGCCTTCTTTTTATTCAAAAGCAAAACTGTTTTTGTTTCCTTCGCTTAACGATCCCTGGGGCGTGGTTGGCAATGAAGCTTGTGCAGCCGGAACACCGGTGATAACCTGCGAAAATGCAGGCGTTGCCCACGATTTAATTATTCATAACAAAAACGGATTCATATTGCCGCTTGAAACCGATGTTTGGACAGATTATACATTTCGTGTACTTAGCAACAGAGATTTGTTATCGGCATTCTCAGCCAATGCAGTTCAGATGGTTCAGCCTTACAACCATCAACAAGCGGCTGAGGGAATTTTAGAATCGGTGCAATTTGCTTTATCATAAATGGCAAAATTATTGTGCTTTTCTGTCAATTAAAACCAATTTTGTAAACCAAAACATACATCACTTCACTAAATCTTTCAAAATAAATTTTATAGGGGAATGAAGAAACCAAGCGTGCTTTTTATTTTACATCTTCCGCCTCCCATGCATGGCGCTGCCATGGCGGGCAGATATATTAAACAAAGCGACGTTATCAATTCCGAATTTGATACCGATTACATTGATCTGGCTACCAACAGGGTTTTAAACGAATCTGGCAAAGGCAGTTTTAAAAAAATTGTAACCTTCTCGCAGATTGTAAGCAGGACGCTAAAAGCAATACGCCGAAAAAAATATGACTTGTGTTATATGACGCTAACGGCTTCGGGTGCTGGTTTTTATAAAGATGCCTTTCTTGTATCACTTATAAAAAGACGCAACAAAAACATCATTTATCATTTTCATAATAAAGGTGTCAGCCATACGAAAAGCCGGCTGACTGATTCGCTTTATAAATATATATTTAAAAATACGAAAAGCATATTGGCATCACGATATTTGTATTATGATATTAAAAAATATGTTGACGAAAAAAATGTTTTTTATTGTATGTTTGGGATTCCGGTAAATACAATAAACATTAAACCAACCAATTTATTTGTTAAAGATGACAATAAACCCTGCCAACTGCTTTTTCTTTCAAACATGATTCGCGAAAAAGGCATTTTTATATTACTTGATGCTTGTGAGAAACTGAAAGCAAAGGAACTATGCTTTGAATGTCATTTTGTGGGAGGCTGGTCTGATGTTCCGGAAGAAGAATTTAGAAATGCGATAAAGAATAAAAAACTGACTGATATAGTGTTTGCGCACGGTCCTAAATACAACGAAGAAAAACAAAAGTTTTACGAACAGTCGGATGTGTTTGCCTTTCCTACATGTTACGATACATTCGGGTTGGTAAACCTGGAAGCGATGCAAAACGGATTGCCGGTTGTGTCAACGCCGGAAGGAGGCATCCGGGATATTGTTATTGATGGCGAAACCGGCTTTCTGATTCCCCAACAAAATGTGACAGCATTAACAGAAAAACTGGCGTTACTTATAAATAATCCGGTGCTACGGTTAAACATGGGTGAAGCGGGAAAAAAGCGGTTTTTTGAATTGTTTACCTTAGATAAATTTGAAAAAAACATGTCCCGCATTTTAAAGCAAAATATAAATCAAAACTAATCTCACAATCAGAAATTCTCGTAGTTTATTTCTGAAAATATCAATTTTGGATAATAACTCAATGATATACTGATTAAATACAAAGGATGAACTTAATTAAAAACCAAATAAATGTTAGAAATTATCCAGGTATAATTTTTTCCTTAAAAAATACATGTTTATGGTAAAAGTAGGTTTGATTGGTGCGGGTAAAATGGGCGTTTCGCATCTTTCTATTTTAGGCGCTCATCCCGATGTAGAAGTGGTTGGCGTAAGCGATACTTCTAAAATGACGCTTGATGTATTCAAAAAATACACATCTTTCCCCGTTTTTTCCGATTATGAAGACATGCTGAAAGAATCGAAAGCAGATGCGGTATTCGTAGCGGTTCCTACCAAACTTCATGCAAGAATGGTAAAGAAAATACTGGAAAACGGAAAACACGTATTTGCCGAAAAGCCGTTATGTCTTACGCCGGAAGAAGGTAAAGAACTCGTTGACATTGCCGAACGAAAAAAACTGGTAAACCAGGTTGGCTATCATAATAAATTTATCGGTACTTTTCAGGAAGTAAAACGGATACTTGATGGTGGTTATATTGGCGACTTATTTCATTTTACGGGTGAATCGTACGGGCCGGTTGTGATAAAACCAAAACAAGATACCTGGCGGTCAGACCCTGAAGAAGGCGGCGGATGCCTGATGGATTATGCATCTCATGTGATAGACCTGATTAATTACACCATAAGCCCGGTAGAGAAGGTCAAAGGCACTGTTTTAAAATCGTTCTATTCCAAAAATGTAGAAGATTCTGTTTTTTCCGTGCTGGAATTATCGTCTAAAATAAGCGGTACTTTATCTGTAAACTGGAGTGATGAAACGTATCGGAAAATGTCAACCTCCCTAACCATTCTGGGCAGCAAGGGAAAGATTATTTGCGACGCCAACGAATTAAAAGTATATTTTAAAACCGGCTATCTTCCCCAGGGCTATACGAAAGGATGGAATGTAAAATACATTACCGACCTGACTGAACCGGTTGAATTCTATCTTCGCGGCGAAGAATACTCTGCTCAGGTAGATTATTTTATAAAGGCGGTTCAGCGAAAAGTGCCGAATACCATTAATACCTTTCAAAGTGCCTGGCATACCGATAAGGTAATATCTTTACTAAAAAACAATGTAAAATAACTGCTATGGAGCGAATCATTTTTGGCGACAATCAATTTTTTGCGGTAAACCATATATCGGATGAAAAATCGCGGGCACAATCTATCAAATTTAAAAATGACAGCGCCATCATTAAAACATTAGATTATGCCATGGATGCCGGCGTTAATACATTTATGTGCACTACGCACGATAGAATTGCAAGCATCTGCGATCATATAAAAGAAAACTCTGAAAAATATGCAGATTATAAAATTTATCCCTGTATGCCGTATGCTCATAAATATGCCAATGCGGTTACCGAACTTGGTGTGATGGGCACCATTAAGCAGTATGTGCCGGGAAATTTTTTCGGCACGCTGTTGAAAGGCGGGGTAGCTTATCTTTCGAAGGATTATTTTTCCATTATGCAACTGATGATTGATTCGGAGATGAAAATGTTTAAAGGAATACAAACACCTGTTATATTCCTGCAAAACGTTGTAACGGATCTTTTGCTTGGCTTAGGTATGAAAGATGTTTTAAAAGCATATTACGACTATATACGCGACCGATACAACGCAGAAGCCGGCTTTATTACCATGAATCTTCCCAAACTCCTGAATATGCTGGAAGAAACGGGCATAGAAAATCCGGTGATTTGCGCTTCCATCAATAAAGTGAATTTCAGAATGTCGGGCGGCAGAGAACTTTACGAGGAAACGCTGGCGACCCGAAATGTAAGGGTAATTGCCATGCAGGTGCTCGCGGCAGGCGCCATACCGGCAAAAGAAGCGATTGAATATGTATGCAGCCTGCCGAATATTGAATCTATTTTATTTGGCGCCTCATCAAAAAATAATATTGAAGAAACGGTGTCGCTGATTCATAAGTACGACAGAATTCATCAACCTGTAATAAATTAGTAAAACGATTTTAAAACCTTATTTTGCTTCTTCTAAACCAATTATCTAATTTCCCTTCACAATCAAACCTTTCTGTATGATTATACGCAAAGTTATCAGACGGATTAAAAAAATGCTTACCCGTATTCTTATCCGCAATAAACGTTACAAACCCAAAGCCGCTTATCAAACAATACAGGACTATCTGGATGCCAACAGCAACGCCGCTTGCGAAGTAGCTTTTGCGCCTTATACTTCTTATCTTAACGTAGAGGAAGAGTTTAAAAGCCGGTTTATCGGTTATGTTGATACAACCATTGTAGCGCAAATTCCGGCGGCTAAAGTGGTTGCCATACCCAACGGGCGTGCGCATACCGACAATAATTTCAGCATTGCCATCATCGGCGGCGACAATCGTTTAATCGGCGAGCTTTCGTATGATCTGCAAAGCAGCGATCCTTCAAAAAATAGCATTTTCAGGCAAAACGCCTTTAATATTCCAAAAAAATATGATGGCAATGTTTTCAGCATGCTCATTGGCGAAGGCGGCATCGTAAATTATTCTCATTTTCTGATTGATTCGGTTTCCCGGATTGCCATGCTTAAAAAAGTCGGCTGGTACGAAAAAATTGACTGGTTTCTGGTGCCAAGCCAGAAATACGATTTTCATCGCGATATTTTGCATGAACTGGGCATTGATAAAAGTAAAATCATAGCAGGCGATGTGAACAATCATGTTCAGGCAGATACTTTGTTTGCAACTACTTATGTGCGGCATTATGAGCATATCCCATCTTGGTGCTGCAACTTTTTGCGGCAGGAATTTTTGCAAAACAGCATACAAAAATACAATTGTCCCTATGTGTACATCAGCCGGAACGACTCGGCTAAACGGCGCGTCTTAAACGAACCCGAACTGTTTAAAATGCTTACTAAATATGACTTTCAATCGTTTGAATTGTCGAAACTCTCTTTTACCGAAAAAGTAAGTTTGTTTGCAAATGCAAAAATTATTATCGCTACCATCGGTGCAGGGCAGGCGAATCTTGTGTTTGCCAGAGAAAACACAAATGTGATTGAATTGATGGCAAAAGATTTTACGCAACCATTCTTTAACGACCTGGCGAATAAAGTGGGTCTTCATTACGATTATCTGATTTGTAAATCTGATGCCCGGGCAAAAAATTTCAAACAGGGTGAAAAGCTAAACCTGATTGTTAATATCAGTGAAATTGAAAAAAGGCTAAAGACCATATTTGAGAAAACGAATAAGAAAAATGTAAACGAAACGGCATTAACAATCAAATAATTTATAAAAACGATATTTTGGTTAGAAGTTTGATAACATCTTATTTGATTTTCCGACGAAGGAACAAAACCAAAACACAGATGTTTTTTGGATCTGGGAATAAGCCAATACAACCATTAAAATAGTTTCTTTTAAAATCCATTTCATAATTCAAATTCTAATTATTTACAACAAACCAAACAAGAATGAAAAAAGTAATTGTATTAGGCGGTGGCGGTTTTATCGGCGGCCATCTGGCTAAAAAGTTAAAACAGGATGGCTGCTATGTGAGAGTCTGCGATATTAAAAATCATGAATATTTCGATCACAAAGAAATATGCAACGAATTTATTCTTGGCGATCTTACAGACCCGAAGATAGTTGAAGTTGTTATCGGGGAAGGGTACGAAGAAGTATATCAACTGGCTGCCGATATGGGTGGCGCAGGTTATATTTTTACAGGTCAAAACGATGCGAACGTGATGCATAACTCTGCCATCATCAACCTGAATGTAGCCAAAGAGTCGGTTGCAAAGGGTATAAAAAAATTGTTTTATTCTTCTTCCGCGTGCATGTATCCCGAAAACAATCAGATGGATCCAAACAACCCCAACTGTGAAGAAAGTTCGGCTTATCCTGCTAATCCCGATTCAGAATACGGCTGGGAAAAATTGTTCAGCGAAAGACTGTTTCTTGCCTTTCAGCGAAATTTTGGATTGGATGTGCGTATTGCCAGATTTCACAACATATTCGGGCCGCAGGGAACCTGGAAGGGCGGTAAAGAAAAAGCGCCTGCCGCCATGCTTCGTAAAGCGGCTGAAACGCCCGATGGAGATGCGTTTGAAGTGTGGGGCGACGGATTGCAAACGCGTTCTTTTTTATACATTGACGAATGTGTAAAAGCGGTGCTTGCTTTAATGAAATCTGACTTTACCGGACCGGTAAATATTGGTTCGGAAGAAATGGTTACCATTAATCAGCTTGCGCAGATGGCCATTGATATTTCGGGCAAAAATGTTTTTGTAAAAAATATTTATGGCGAAGAATTTATTCAAAAATATGGCTTTAAATGCCCGTTGGGCGTAAGAGGAAGAAGGTCTGACAACAGGCTTTTTAAGAGCAAACTCGGATGGGAAGTATCTGCGCCGTTGATAGATGGTCTTGCCAAAACATACGAATGGATTAGTACCATGGTGCCTGAGGCAGACTTTGCAATGGCCGACTAAACCAAATAATTGCATTTATTGATAAAAATTTGAAATGATGACCCATGATTATAACTCTGTTTCCGTTTTAGGATACAAAGTTTTTTCAGATACATTGTTTAAAATTCCGGTACAGGCAGAAACATGCAGAGCCATCAATTGCAGCATCAGCCCCAACAATTATGGACTCGCTACCAAAGATCCGGAATTTAAAAATGTTTTAAAGAATACGGATTTTCTGGTGCTTGATGGTGTTTATTTTGCCCTTGCGTCCATTTTTCTGAAGGGAAAAAACATACAAAAAAACCAGGGACCGGACGTTTTTAAGCATTTCATGTCTAGATTGAATGAGACGTCAGGAAAAATATTTTTTCTTGGCTCCTCAGAAAGCGTTCTGCAAAAGATAACTGACCGAGCTGCAAAAGAGTATCCTAACCTTACGGTTATAACCTATTCGCCGCCGTTTAAATCAGAGTTTTCGGAGGCAGACAATCAAAAAATGGTTGATGCCATTAATGCCTGTAAGCCTGATGTTGTTTTTATTGGAATGACAGCTCCAAAACAGGAAAAATGGTCATTTGCACATAAAGACAAACTTAACTCCGGTTTAATTGTTAGCATTGGAAACGTGTTTGACTGGTATGCCGGAACACAAAAAGAAATTCATCCGTTTTATTTTAAAATCAGGATGGCATGGCTGATAAGAATCTTTTTGCGACCGGAAATATTCAAACGTAATATCGGTAATCAGATGCTGTTTTTCCGGCATCTCGCTTTGATGATGTTCGGGCTGAAAAAGCAACCTGCGTAAAGAATGAAAAAAGAATGATTTTGAAATAAATCATTCTTTTTTTTATCTGGTTTATGATAAAGTATTTATAAATCTTTGTTAGTCAATTTTGGGTGGCAAGACAAAAAACTCCGGCGCTGTTGTATTAAACAGCGCCGGAGTTTTTTATATGTAATAAACAACAACTATTGTTTTAAGAACGGTTTGCTGAAGCTTTGTCCTTCCGATGTCAGGCTTAGCGAATACATGCCATTCGTAAGAGACGATACATTGATGTCAACCTTATTCAGATTATCGGTAGAAGCCAATTGTATGGTTTTTACAACAACGCCTGTTGCACTGCGGATAACGATTTCTTTGGCGAGATGATCATCTGCCGTTATCATCTGATCAAACATTACATGCACAACATCATGAGCCGGGTTGGGGTTTATTTTAAAGCTTATATTGTTAATCATCACCACTTTACTAAAAGCGTATGTTCCTTTTTCATCGTACTGGCGGATGCGATAATAATTCTTTCCGGCTGCAGGCTTCAGATCAGTAAATTCATAATTTACAGAAGAAACATTTTCTTTAACGGAAGCGTTTCCAACCGATGTAAAATGAACCGCATCTGATGATCTTTCCACTTCATAACGCGATGTATTTATTTTTTGGTTTTCTACCTGCCAGTTAAGACTGGCTGATGTTGAAGCGGAAGCGCCGGCTGAAGCATTTATCAGATTACCCTGTAAACCAATCGCCTGAAGCGAGGCATCGCTGCTGATTTTAAACTGGCTGTTAGCAGTTTGCTTCGTTAATACAACTGAGGTAAATGGCTGCAAAGAAACTTTACCTGTATAGATAGCTCCTTTTGCATCGTAGTAAGTACCAGTGAGGTTAAATTTCATAACCTTTTTTGTAGCATTATATTGAAACACGATGTAATCATCCGGATTGGTTTTAGTTACACTGGCTTCCTGCAGTTCTACATTGTCTATCCACATCGGACCATTAACCTGGCTATATTCCAGCAAAACGCAAGAAGCGTCATCACCGTTTGTTGGCACCAGACCAAACTGATAATTGGTACGATTGGGCGTAATTGCAATTTTTGTTCTTTGCGTTAGCTCAGTGTAAGGTGAGCCGATTTTTCTTAAATAAACATCCAACGTTCTGTCGCTGTTCGCGCCAAGCACGGTAAACGAAAGCATGTAGCTTTTGCCGGCAGTTACAGCGCCAACGGGAAGATTCAGGAGAAAATTATTACTGCTTGCTGCATAATTTCTGGCAGATACTTCAAGCGTGCCTGCATCTAATTTACCTGCATTCCATGTGGTTGCAATATCGCTGACTGTTGAATAGCCATACACATTTGATACATCTTTGGTATAATATCCATTGGCATATTTATTAATGCCGCTAATAGAATTGATGATGGAAGCCGGCACAATAACGGGTGCCCCGGTTGATTTGGCGTCGACACCAAACCTTGCTTTCCAGCCGGCGAGATTTGTATAATTAGAAACCCATGAACCATTCAATATATAAGAATAATACATGACAAAATTGTCATCTATCGGGCGGCAGTAATGATTGCTGTCGAATCTTCCGAACTGCGAAATATCATTTTCAATACTGTTTACACTGCTTGCAAGTTGCGAGGCGTCTTTTGAAAACATGATATTGTTAGTAACCGTACAATTTCTGACCGGATTCGGTGAAATGTAATCACGTGTTTCACGAAATTGAGAAAGCCTGTTGTTGTACATGGTATTACCGGTGATGGTAAGCTCATGACCGTTGTGATTGTTGATGCCTGCAAATGCACAACCGGCTATGGTATTTCCGGTAACGGTAATGTGGTTGGAGTTATCATCCAAATAAATACCAGCGCTCTGCGGCAATAAAACCTCCTTTGTGCCTGCCGTAGCACCAATTCCGTTTAAGATGATGTTTCCTGTAATCAACCCGCTGTGATACACCGTTTTATCTAATCCGCCTAACCCGTTATAAATACCCGCACCATCATCTTTTATATAATTAAATGTATTGATATAATTGTTTTTTATCGTTGTGTAATCACCCCGAAATTGAATGGGGTTAAAACCTGAGCTATCAATTTTATTGTACTCAACCAAACCATAATCACCTCTTACAATAATAGCCTGATAGGTATCTGCATCACTTTGACCCATACCCGCTATTACAGATGTGTTTCTTATTACATTGTTTTTAATCAACGCATTGTTGCAATTGCTTTGCAGGTAAACGGCATTATTGTTAGTATTGCTGATAGCTGAGTTAGTAAAAGTTAAATAAGGAGAATTAATAGCCATTATAGCATTTCCGCCGGAGTAATTAATATCGCAATTATTAATTAAAATGTTACTACAACCGCTGAAATAAAATGTGTTGGCATTGGCACCTATAAAAGCCAGATTTCTAAAATTGATATTGCTTTGATTGATGGCTGAAACCAAGGTAGCTGTTACGCTACCTTTGATAGAGTAAGCTGATGGATTATTGGTACTGAAATACATTTGCAGCTTCTTACGGTTGTTGTCATAGTACCATTCGCCGTTCTGATCAAGTGTGTTGGTGTGGTTTTGAATAAAAAATCCGTAATCAACGGACGAGGTGAAACCCGATCCCGAAATAAAAGTAAGCGTGTTTCCGTTATGAGCCGTAATTGTGTTCCTATCTATAACCCAACGAACTTTTCTAATTACCACTTCGCCGCCTGTCCAGTTTGGTGAAGACGAAAGCTGGTTGCTTGAAATTTGCGAAGAACCATACACAGAGTTGATTGATAAATAGCCTTCATTGCCCGTATTCCGGTTTGGATAACGACCAATCGCCTGCTGCTGGTTGTTCATGACAACCATATTGGTTGACCCCGGAGCCGGCGAGAAATTGGCTTCCCACACATTACTACGCGACTGAACCCAATTGGTAAGCGTTGCGAAACCATTGATAACAGGGCGTTCCCCGTTTCCGTAACCGGCAAAAACAATGGGTGAATCGCCTGAGCCTGACACCGTGATATTGATGGTTCCATCGAATGTCTCGCCACGTTTAAAACAAACTTTATCACCGGGTTTTAGCGTGTACATGATGACGTTCAGTTTTCCAATTGTCTTCCAGGGTGTGGCCGAGTTTTGTGCCTGTTCTGATGTTCTTGCATCGTCTCCTGAAGAGGTAGAAAAATAGTACGTAGCCGCATTTACAATCATCGCAAGATGAAGCAGCAGGATAGAAAATAGAACCTTTTTCATAATAGATATTGTTTTGGATGATGTAGCCTGGCGGCTACTGATATTGGTTACTGAATTTTGAAAAAAGTTGGCCTTTCCGAACGGACCTAAAGCCTTTCAGATTGGTTTTAATGCCTTACTGATTAAATACAATGTTATTTATCGGTTGCCATTTTGATATTTGGATAAGCAGAAGATGATATTGGATGTCTGCTTATAAAACGGCAACAATAAAAATATTCTTTTTGATATTGAATGCAGTACAAATGTATAGTCAACTTTTGTTGTGATTATCTATTCTCCTTAGTATTAATCGAACTTTAATTGCTTTTTTATTGCTCTTTAATTGCGATAAAACCATCACAATATGAAACAATGATTCGTCTTAAAATTCTTTAATCAGAAAGCAAAATTATTTTAATGAAATGCTTTGCAGTAAAGGCTTTCAGAAAGATTTCAATATTGGAATTCATTTAATGGAGCAAACATTTCGCTATAAAATGTAAAACATGATGAGGCAATAAAAAACGTATTTTGTTTTGTTATGTCTTAAAGAATGATTGAAATACTGGTAAAGAAAAAAAGAAAAAAGAAAAACGTTTTTAATAAACAAAAAGACCGGTAAAAGGCAATGTTTCTCAACTGCCTTTTACCGGTCATCATAGTGAAATTAATTTTTTATTGTTTCAAAAATTTCCTGCTGAAAGATTTTT
The DNA here is from genome assembly GCA_965219515.1 of Ilyomonas sp. Lineage (GTDB taxonomy): Bacteria > Bacteroidota > Bacteroidia > Chitinophagales > Chitinophagaceae > Ilyomonas. Next base: position 921,539 of record OZ244776.1, on the reverse strand, counting down.
CTTCTGATGTAATGCTAAGGATATACATGCCTTGTTGTAAGGATGATACATCAATATCAACCTGATTCAAATTTTGAGATAACGGAAATAATATTGTTTTTACAACAACGCCGTTTGCATTGCGAATGATAATGTTTTTATCAAGATGATCCGCTTCTTTTATTGGCTGATCGAACATCAGATGCACAACATCGCGGGCAGGATTCGGATTCAGCCTGAAACTGATATTGTTTATCAATACCACTTTACTAAAAGCCAATGTTCCTTTTTCATCCTGCTGCCTGATGCGGTAATAATTCTTTCCGCTATTTGGCTTCCCATCCGTAAACTGATAATTTACCGTTTCGTCACCTGCTTTTTTTGCACTTGCATTTCCAACCGATAAAAAATTTACGCCATCAGACGATCTTTCTATTTCATAAACAGATGCATCTTCATTTTGATTATCTACCTGCCAATTTAAATTTGATGAAGACATCGAAGATGCGTTTACGGAAGCATCGGTCAGATTACCCTGCAGGTTTATTGCCTGTAACGATTCGTCGGATGATACTTTAAACTGGCTTTGAGATGTTTTCTTAAACAATACCAAAGAGGTATAAGGTTGCAGCGTAACTTTTCCGCTATAGGTAGCTCCTTTTGCATCGTAATAAGTACCGTTGTTTAAGGTAAAGCTTTTGGCAGAAGTGCCCGCATTGTATTGAAACACGATGTAATCATTCGGATTGGTCTGTTTAACCGTTGCTTCCTGCAGCATAACATTATCTATCCAGGTAGCCGAATTGGGTTCCGCAACGTCTAACTCAATGGACACACGCGATGTGCTGTTGGCTGTAAACCCAAACTGAAAGTCATTCCGGTTGTTTGGTATCGGAATCATGGTTCGCGATGTTAGGTCGCTATTCGGATAATCCTGTTGTCTTAGATAAACGGTCATGGGACGACCATTTGCACCCCCCTGAAGGCTGAACGTAAGCAGATAAGTTTTGCCTGCCTGAACAGTATTATTCGTGGGCAGCGTTAAATAAAAATTATTAGAAGACGAGTAATTATTTGCTGTTACCTGTAGCGTGCCGGCATCAAGCTTATTGGGGTTCCATACCGTAGAAACATCGTTGATGGTTGAGTATTTGGAAACATAATTTATATCCTGGTGATAACCTCCGTTGGGATATATGTTTACGCCTTTGGATGAGCTGTAGGTAAAAGACGGAATGGTGCCCGGCGCGCCTTTTGAATTGCCGTCGAAACCAAATTTCGATCGCCAGGTGTCTAAGGTTTCATAAGATGTATAATACCTGCCGCCGGATGTATATACATCATAAAATATATAACTGTTGTCAATAGGACGACAATAGTAATTATTATTAAAATTACCGAACTGAGACAAATTATTAGATCCGTAATAACTCTCAATTTTATTTACAAATTGTGTAACGGTTTTAGAAAACATAATATTTCCTGTCAGGGTTACATTGCTTACCGGGTTAAAAGAACGAACTCCAAGAAACTGTTCTTTATTGTTGTTATAAATTGTATTATTGGTAATGTTTGTATAAGTTGAGTTGTGATTGAAAATACCAGCATGAGCACAATTTGCTACTGTATTATTCATTACAGTTATATGATTACTATTATCATCTAAATAAATTCCGTTAGCTGGCACATAAGTATAATCGTCTGTTCCTTCCACGGCTCCTATACCATTTAATACAATATTGTTGAGAATTGATTTGCTATTGTGTTGTGTATTATCTCCTAAACCCTGACCGGTATAAATGCCACCGCAATCATCAACCGTCAACCCAAAAGTGTTCACAAAATTATATTGAACTGTACTATAGTCGCCTTCAAAGTGGATACCGTTAGCACCACTGCTATCCACTTCGTTGTACTGTATTAAATTATTGTTACCTAAAATGTTTATTCCCTGATTGGTACCAGTGCTATTTTGACCCATACCAGGAATCAAAGCAGTATTTTTTATTACATTGTTTGTTATCGAAGCATTTGAACAATTCCAATATAAAGAAATTGCATTGTTATTTGTATTGTTAATACTTGAATTGCTTAGTGTAAAATTATATGAGCTTAATCCTAATACAGCCGTATTTCCTGTAAAGTTTATTGCACATGCATTTACGGTAATGTTGTTTGAATTGGTGAGATTAAACACATAAGAATTGGCGCCGGTAAACTGCAGGTTATCGAACTTGATATAGTTTTGAAAACTGATGGTTACCAACGTTTCTATTACGCTGCCTTTTACTTTTTGTGAGCCGGGATTATTATTGAAATACATCTGCAGTTTTCTGCGGTTGTTGTCGTAATACCATTCGCCGTTCTGGTCAAGTGTGTTGGTGTGATTTTGAATAAAGAAACCATACTTATCGGTGAGGTTATAGATAGAAGCCGCATCAAACCCCATGGTATTTCCCGAATGATAATTAATCCGGCTTCTATCTATAACCCAGCGAGTCTTTCGAATAACCACCTCGCCGCCTGCCCAGTTTGGCGAAGACGAAAGCTGGCTGCTGGTAAGCTGCGTAGAACCTGAATGAGAATCTATGGTAAGGTATCCTTTGTTCTTTGTATTGAAGTTTGGATATCTGCCTATTTTCTGCACTTTATTTTTCATCACCACCATATTTGTTTTTCCGGCGGCAGGCGAAAAATCTGCCTCCCAAACATTGCTTCGCACCTGCGTCCAGCCAGATAAGTTGGCAAAACCCGAAATGACCGGCTTATTGCCCGAACCATAAGCCCCGAAAGTAATGGGCTGGCTACCTGAACCCGAAACGGTAACCGTAAAGGCGCCGGAAAAAGTTTCGCCTCTTTTAAAAAGCACCTGGTCGCCAGGTCGTAGAATTGACATGATGGAATTCAGCTTGTTAATGGTTTTCCATGGCGTTGCCGAATTTTGCGCCTGCGAAGAGGATCGCGAATCATCGCCAGAGCTTACACAAAAATAGTACGTAGCTGCATTTACGGCAACGGCAAAATGAAGAAGCAAAATGGGTAGAATAAATTTTCTCATAGATGTTATATTATTTAAAAAATTACTTTTTTGTTGTTGTTGCCAGAATCTGAAATGAATGGCAAAAGCATGCTTCTATCCCTTACCCAATAAGTATAAATGGATATAAAACCGGTTTACAATACACCAGATTGCTTTAAAAATTTGCTTTGCTTTTACTGCTTTGACTTTTTATTTGATATCAGATGACTCGAAAAATCGAGTATCACTTTTCTTCGCTCAAAAATTTTAGAATTAAAAAATGATCAGTTATTTCAGCAACGGTTAACCCACATTTTGGTACTCTGTATACAATTTTTTTATCTAAATTTTGGCGCGATGCACTTTCCAATAACCGTTCCAAAAAATAGAAAGTGGATATTTTTCTACACTAAATCAATGCTTTTTTTGATAGAATGTAAGCGGGCACGTTTTTTTTGTTTGTTTCAGAAGAAACTTTGCTTCAGGTGAGCCACAATACACGGCTGCAAGATTTTATGAAATGAATGAAGTGGTTCAAATAAATGGCCGAAATTGTTTTGATTTTTTAAGGCGGGATTTTTAACAGAGATGCTTTGTCACCAGTAATTCAATTAATAAAATGAAGTATAAAAATGACGTTTGAGTGAGACAGGGAAGAAAAGAAAAGGGTTGTTTTGAAAATTTGTTTGCTGTTGATTTTTTCTGCGAAAGCTTTGTTTCACACACAGTAACCAATTCAGCCTGCGAAAGCTAAGCATTGATATCGGGCTGATGTGGTTATTTTCTTAGTGCAATTGCAATAACATAAGCAGGATGTTTTTTTTGCAACGGCTCTTTGTCATCAACGATCTGAAACGAATAGAAAAAAGATTCATCCTGATACGATTCGGTTTTATCTGCCTCCATACCATTGTATTTGGCGGTTTTGACAATGGCAGCTTTTACATTATCGAAATTGGTTTTATCAAGCATATTTACACTAATAAGCCGGTACTCAGGATACCAGATAATCTGCTGCGCAAATCTGGCGTACCCATCTTTATAAACAACCCAGCAGGCGGTATAATTGTGAGCGAGTCCCGCTTCAGCATCATATACATCTATGCTTTTTTTAAAGCCCGCTTTTGTAAACAATGCTTCTTTTGTAATATTAGCTGCCGTAACATAATTTTTAAATGTGGCAAGATCAATTGGTTTGCATTGCGCGCAAACAACCGACCTTACAAGAAGACCGAAAAAAAGACAATAAACTGTTTTTTTCATGGATGAAAAATAATAATTTTAAGCAACTTAGCTTACAAAATATTTAAAATGCCGTTTGCTCAATCAGATTTTGTGTACTTTTTTTTCCTTTGAATCGTGATATTTGTTTATTCAAAAAATGTAAACAGCCTGAAAGTTTTGTATTGTTGATCTAATTTAAATTTTTTCGTTATTATTCCCAGACTTTTTTTTGACTCAAAACATCAACTCAACTTTTTCCCGTTTTACTTCCCAACTCAATTACTTCGCAGTTTCTGATTTCTTTGCCATCTATCACAAAACGGATTAATGTTCTCACTTTATGCCAGCCATGATTGCCTGCCGCACCCGGATTCATGTGCAGGCAATGCAGCTTATCATCGTACATGATTTTTAGTATGTGCGAATGTCCGCTTATAAATAAAAGCGGATGCTCTTTGGTTATTACATGTTTTACGCCCGGTGCATACCGGCCGGGATAGCCGCCAATGTGTTTCATAACTATTTTTACTTCCTCGCAATAAAATATAAGCTGCTCAGGAAATTCACTTCTTACATCGTAGCCGTCAATATTTCCATATACGCCTTTCACCGGCTTAAAAGCCCGTAACCTGTTTGCAATATCAATGGTTCCAAAATCTCCGCCATGCCATATTTCATCGCAGTTTTGAAAGTATTGAAAGACGGCTTCGTCGAGATAATTATGCGTATCAGACGGCGTTGTTGCATGAATAAATATAAAGATGAGCGATAGTTATTCACTTATAAAAAAGAACAGGCATAGATTAGTTAGTTAGTGGTTACAACATCATTAACAACACAATCTATACCTGATGAGTAAAGATAAGTACAAAGTCAGAAATTGGTCGGCTTACAATAATGGATTACAGCAACGCGGGTCTTTGTGTTTATGGATAGAGAAAGACATTGCAGATCATTGGAAAGCTCCCCGTGAGGGGAACAGGCGTGGGGGTCAGAAGCAATACAGTGATAGGGCTATAGAAATATGCCTTACCATCCGTAAGATATACCACTTGGCATTGCGGCAAACGGAAGGCTTTATGTGCAGTTTTTTCAAACTGACAAAAGCAGATGTAAAAGTGCCCCATTACAGTGTAATCTGCAGGCGCAGCAAGGCTTTGGATGTGAAGCTGCAGACAGGAGGGAGCAACAGAACGGTTACAGATATAGTGGTTGACAGCACGGGTCTGAAGGTATATGGAGAAGGGGAATGGAAAGTTCGCAAACATGGAGCGGGCAAGCACCGCACCTGGATGAAACTGCATGTGGCAGTGGATGAACAGACACAACAGGTGGAAGCGGTAACACTGACTACCAATGCGGTTGATGACGCCACTGAAGTGGATGCCTTATTGACACAGATCAAAAAGGAAGTAAAAAGTTTTACAGGCGACGGTGCTTACGATAAAAAGAAGGTGCGTAAACGGTTGGCAAAAGACAATATAGAACAGGTTATACCGCCAAGGAAAAACGCAGTGATGAGTAAAAAAGGGGATGCCTGTTTACAACAAAGGGATAGAGCTATAGAAACGATAGGGGAAACAGGACGAAAAGAATGGAAAATTCAAACCCGTTATCACCAGCGGAGTAAAGCGGAAACCACGATGTTCAGGTACAAAACAATTGTGGGTGATAAGTTATTGGCAAGACGAAAAGAAAATCAACTCACAGAAGTAAGAATTGGTTGCAAAATATTAAACATAACATTGAAAACAAGCAAACCAATAAGCGTAAAAGTAGCTTAACGATTCCAGGATAGGTTATTTAAACCTTATAAATTGATTCATGCAACAAAGCCGTATCAGACAGTAAAACTATTCGGGTCATAACGGAGGTAAGATAAAGAAAATTTAAAATGGCAACGAAGCTTTGACAGCATCAATTGCATATCTCAATCAAAATAATAAATGATATTGGTTCATGTCGCAAACTTGCATCAACAAATCGTTTACAAATTCATTTGGCTGTATTCTTGCATTTGCCGCCATCATATTTGCAACATATAATGAACGGTCAGAAAACCATTTACGAACCCATGTTATCAGACATTGTGTTAGATACCCGAACCATAACAAAAACTGAGGCTGAGAAGTTATTTGATTATTTTAAAAACAATTCTCTTTTTCGGTGGAGCGATGCCAACAATGATTGCGAAGACAGGGCGAACGCAATATGTGTTTTGTTAACGGAGTGGAACATTCCAAATTATAAAGGATGGGTATTTGGCGGCGCCTATTTAAAGCGGCAGGAAGGCAGTCTGATGAATTTGTGGAACTATCATGTAGCAGCCGCATTGCCGGTAACAGAAAACGGCGAAACGGCATTTTACATTATTGACCCGGCTACTTCGCCATTATTGGAACATATATCGGTATGGGCAGAAAAAGTTACCGATGTAGCATGCAGCTATTATCTGATTAAAGACAGCAGTTATTATATTTTTCCACCTTATAAATTGTTTCGCGACAACTGGTACCGGCAAAATAATCAGAATTTTAAATGGACGATACAAGGGCTTGCCGGCATCAACGGCGTATCGAAACCCGGGCAGGCCGCCGTTATATTTAATAAGCATCGTATCGAAAATGTGGCAAAAAAATTTCAACAGCTGAAGTATCATAAACCGGATGAATTGAGTTTGGTTTAATCCAAAATTGTAATCAAAACATCACTTTGAAAACTGCAAGACAATAAAGCGCATCTATTAAATCATCAATCGCATTTCTTCTTCAACTCTACTCAAAATTATTCGCTTCGTAAACTTTTCACCGGGTTGGCAACGGCAGCCTGTATCGCTTTGTAACCTACCGTTATCCATGCGATGATAACAGAAACTGCAATGGCAACAATAAAAATCCAGATGCCGATATTGATTTTATATGCAAAATTCTGAAGCCAGTTGTTACTGATAAACCAGGCAACGGGTGCGGCAATGATAAATGCAACCACGATAAGCACCGTAAATTCCTTTGAAAAAATATATATGATGTTGCCAATGCCCGCGCCCAGCACTTTACGGATGCCAACTTCTTTTGTTTTTTGAACCGCCATAAAAGAAACCAAACCATACAAGCCGAGACAGGAAATGAAAATAGCAAGCCCGGCAAAAATTTTATATAGCAGCGACAGTTGATTTTCCTGCTTATAAAAATCGTTGATGCTATCTTCAAAAAACTGCGCGTTATAGGCATACTCGGGGTAAGTCTTATTCCACGCACGCTCAATATCTGCCTGCGCCGCCGTAAGATTATTTGTGTGCAGTTTAACGGCTATGTTGTAATAACTATCGTTGCTGGTGCCGATTAATAACGGTCGGGTTTGTTCGCGTAAAGAAGTGGTTTTAAAATCTTTTACCACGCCTACAATCGTGTGCCATTGCCCGCCGCCGGGCTTTATCATTTTACCGACAACAGCTTGCGGTTTTTCAGGACTTAAACGGTTGGCTAATTCTTCATTTACCAATACTTCATTCAGTGTATCGCTTTGCGTATAATTTCGTCCTGCCAGCAATTGCAGTCCATACGTGTTCAAATAATCTTTATCACCGAATTTTAAATACAACTGGTATTTTTCATCGGGCTGATGGTTATAAGAAAAATTGGTTGACCAGCCGTTATCCGATGAAGGCATATCGCTGTTCAGCGAAACGTTTTGCACACCGGGCAGCGAAAGTAATTGTTGCTTAAATGAAGCTTGTCTGGCTACGATTGCACTATCGGCATTGTCATACAATACCAGCACCGCATCTTTATTAAATCCAAGTGGCGCTTTGTTGATAAAATCCATTTGGCTGATGGCGACAATGGTTGCAATAATTAATACCTGAGATATGGCAAACTGCGTAATCACCAATCCTCTTCGCAAAGTGATGCCGCCGCTTTTTGTCATGTTGATTTTGTTTCGTAAAGCCGTAATCGGGTTAAAACCGGATAGTACAAAAGCAGGGTATAAACCGGCCAATGTGGTAACAGCCACGCCGATAGAAAGCAACATAATAAGTGATTGCGGCGTAAACAAACTTAGCTCTTCTTCAATGGATGCAATATGCTTAAGATATGGCAATGACAGATATACAATGCCCGTGGCGATGACAACTGCAATACCAACCAGCACAGCCGTTTCGCCCATCATCTGCCGGAAAAGGCTTTTGCGGTTGCCGCCCAATACCTTGCGGATACCTACTTCGCGACTTCTGTTTACAGCCTGCGCGGTAGATAAATTGATGAAATTGATGCAAGCCATTACAATGATTACGATGCCAATCAAAGTGAGAGTCCATAATGTTGCGCGGCTCATGCCAGGCACACCAAACAGTTCGAAACGCGTGTCGTAATGCATATCGGATAAAGGCTGCAGAGAGTTTGTTTTTTTATTATTCCGGTCCTCGTAATGTTCCCGGCTAAACTTTATCAACCGGTTATTTATGTTATCAGCAGAAACATTTGTCGGCGATAAAGCATATATCTGGTGATTGCTGCTCGTGTTGCCCCAATCGTCGGTATAGTTGTAGAGGCTGCCATATCTTTTTAATGTGGAAAATGAAATCAGAACACACAAAGGCAAATCTGTGTTTTGCGGCACATCTTCTATTATGCCGTTTACTTTTGCGGTGATGGTATTGTCTATAACAACGGTTTTTCCGATTGCCTTTTTCCAGTTGCCAAAATATTTTACGGCTTCTGTTTTATTCAGCACAATGCTGTTGGGTTCATTCAATACATCTGCCTTACCGGCAAGCCATTGATAGCTGCTAAATACACTAAAAAGTTGCGGCTCACAAAAAAAGATTCCTTTGGTTTCAATAAATTTTTTGCTGTTTTCCGTATTTGCTTGCGGTACCGTTACCTGACTACCGTAAGTGGCATTTATTGCTGCGAATGTTACATCAGGCATGTCTGCCCGCAAAGCAGAAAGCGCAGGATAAGCAATACCCGGATTATAGCTTATGCCATCGGAGAAATCTATGGCTGTTACAATATGGTAGATACGACTATAATTTTTCTGAAATTTTTCGTAGCTGGTTTCATATCGAACAATAATAAAAAGCAGCATACTTGCGGCAATGCCGGCAGACAAACCGGCAATATTAATAAAAGAAAAAACTTTGTTTCTTTTCAGATTGCGCCAGGCAATGGTAAGATAACTCTTAAGCATAATGATGATGTTTGAGTCGTGATTTGGTAAGTGGTCAGTATTATTTTATTAACCATACCAGGTTACGAATTATCAACGGATATGCCAACGGCTGAAAGCTTCTGCCAGAGAAGGTTGTAGCGATTCTTACTTTATCAGGTGTTCGTTATCGTACAACTATTGTACGGTGGTATTACGGCTTAATAACCAAAATCCTTTTTTATAATTTTACAAAAACGACATTGAGAACAATACAATGAATCCGGTTAAAGGATAAAAAATAAACAGAGAGAATTTTCAGAATAAACCAATTAGAATCATGCAAAGCGGTTACATTGCAAATTGTGTTTTTTAAAATCATAAAGCAATCACATTCACAACCATGAAAAAACTTCACCTGCTTTTAATTTTCTTATGCCTGTTTTTATCTGCCATTGCCCAGCCCGTGAAACGCGCCATGAAACCCGGCGATATATATCGTTTGCAGTCAATAAACGATGCTCATGTTTCGCCCGATGGCAAATGGATTGTTTATACCATTACAACTATTGATTCGGCAAAAGACAAACGCAACAGCGACATCTGGATGACAAGCCGCGACGGCAAAGAAAACGTACAGCTTACCAATAGTCCGGATAACGAAAGCTCGCCGCGCTGGAGTCCGGATGGCAAATACATATCCTTTATGGCAAACCGCAACGGCAGTAAAAGCCAGGTTTTTTTGCTTGACCGAAGAGGTGGCGAAGGCATACAGTTAACTCATACGAAAGGCAGTCTGGAGGGCTACGAATGGAGCCCTGACGGCAATAAGCTTTGCCTTGCCATGCAGGACGCTGAAGATACGGCGAAGAACAAACCGCCGAAACCATACATCATCAACCGGTTTACGTTTAAGAAAGATGTAAGCGGCTATCAATACGATACGTCGCGCACGCATTTATACCTTTTTAACATTGCTTCTAAAACGATGCACCCGCTTACAGCCGGCATTTATGAAGAAAGCGATTTTGCATGGAATCCCAATGGTGCGCAGATTGCTTTTGTGAGCAATCATACCAAAGAAGTTGACCGCAACGAGAACAGCGATATCTGGATTGTTGATACAGCCGAAGGTTCCGTGCCAAGACAATTAACTACCTGGACAGGCAGCGATAATAATCCCGAATGGAGCCCCGACGGTAAATGGATTTCTTATCTGCGAACAACCTCTGATGCCGTGTATGAAATGTATGATGAAAGCGGTTTGTGTGTAATTCCGGCCGGCGGCGGCGAACCGAAACTGTTGTCGGCTGCTTTAGACAGACCGGTTTCAGGTCAACATTGGAGTGAAGACGGGAAAAGTGTCGCTGCTCTTGTTTCAGATGATATGCAACGCTATATCGCTTTGTTTAATCCTGCTACAGGCGCTATGACAAAACTGGCAGGCGGAGATAAATCGTTCACCTATTTAGAGCCGGTAAAAGACGGCAACTGGCTGGCTGCTATGAGCACCATGCAGTTGCCAACTGAATTGTACACGATAGAAAAAGGCAATGTGCAGCGGTTGACAACCATACAAAACAAGTTTACCGATTCGCTTTCTATCGCACAGGGAGAAAAATTTATTTCAACCAGCAATGACGGAACAAAAGTGTCCGGCATTATTTATTATCCGCCGGGTAAAGACACCATGCCTCTGCCCGTTATCTTTTACATTCATGGCGGTCCTACCTCGCAGGATGAGTTGGGCTGGGATATGACAAGACAAATGTTTGCGGCGCATGGCTACGCCGTTGTTGGTGTAAATTACCGTGGCAGCAACGGAAAAGGCATTGCTTATTCAAGAGCTATTTCGGGAGACTGGGGCAACAAAGAAGTAACAGACATTTTAGGTGCGGCAGATTATTTAATCTCCAAAGGCATTATAGATTCCGGGCGAATGGCTATGTCAGGCTGGAGTTATGGCGGCATCTTAACCGATTATGTAATTGCTTCTACCAAACGTTTTAAAGCCGCCAGCAGCGGTGCGGGCGTGGCTGCGCCGCTGTCGCTGTTTGGCGTAGATCAGTATATCAATCAATATGTAAATGAAATAGGATTGCCATGGAAAGACAGTACGATTGATAAATATCTGAAACTCTCCTACCCTTTTTTACACGCCGACCGCATTGCTACGCCCACGCAATTTATGGTGGGTGAGAAAGACTTTAATGTGCCTGCCGCCGGCAGTGAGCAAATGTATCAGGCTTTGCGCACACTTGACGTGCCTACCGAACTGCTTATTTATCCCAACCAGTTTCATGGCTTTACGCAGCCGGGCTTTATTAAGGACAGATATGAACGGTATTTTACATGGTTTGATAAATATCTGATGACAGAAAGCAATATGGTGCAGAAATAAGTATGTTAGTTTTCTGCTTTGAATAAGTTTCTTGTTATGTTAGACGAATCAAAAGCGATTGATAAATTAAAATATGAAGATGAGAACTGTCGCCGGATTCATAACATCAAGCCGAAAAAAAACTGATAAGAGAATTACTGATCAAGTAAGAAAAGTCAGCCGGTATAACTGAAAACCACTTGTTGGCTGCCGATTAATTCTTTAAATCGGCTTTGTCAATTTTTAACTGCCTGAGAATTATATTCCAGTCATAAGTATCCTTATTGGAAACAGATTCGAATACACGTTTGATAATTTTTCTGCAGTAGTCAACATTCGATGAAGAAGCACAATTGACACAAAAAGATGGACTGATTAAAATAAAGTGTCCTATCAACAAAATGTCTCCGCCAGTGTTTATCGAGTCGCAACTTGAAACTAACTTTATTTTATTAGCTAAGGCAATTACATATGTAGAGTCTGAGGCAAAATAAATGTCATAGCTAATGTCAGGCTTCCAATATTCTTTTGAAACTTCGTCATAAATCGCTTCACTTCTCCAGAAAATAATTTGTCCGATTTTTTTACAGAATCGCCTGCATTGTTGATCTGTGTCTGAGTGTATTGGTATTTCCACGGCTTAATTACTTTTTTAAAATAATCACCGGAAGTTGTTTTAAAATAATTTCCTTTTTGTCTTGTTAAATTGGTTTGTCCAAACGTTGATATTGTCCAAAAAAAAAATAAAAGAATAAGCAAGATTTTCATGAGTTTATAATTTGCAGTCAAGAATACTAATTTTCTGAAAACAATTGTTGGTAAAGAAGTTTTCCTGTCATCAGGTATAAAAATCAAAAACGAAGAAGTCTGATTAAATTTTTGGTAACAGAAACTAAAAACTGATAAAGAACCAAAGATTCAAAAATCATTTTTAGATACATTGGTTTATAAAAATCTTCTGAATCGTTAGGTTTGAAATCATTTTTGTGAAACTATTTTATTTTTTCTTTTTTTTCTTTCCGCCGCCAAACACTTTTTGCAATAATGTTTTATGATCGCCATCATCTTTGTCAACGGAGTTTAAGTTAATCTGATTATCCACGCTTGGAATAAGAGCTTGTATAAAAGCGTTTTTAAGAACTTCCCAAACGGCTTCAATCACATTGGTGCTCGACTTGCCAAATTCACCCTGAATGGGAACTTTGGATGCAATCTGATCTTTTTTCGGATTTTTTAAAATGGTGCCCGCGCCGCCAACAATCACTTCCCATACTTTCTGAAAAAATTTATCGTGTCTGTCTTCTGGTCCAACAACGTCAAGATCTTTAATAATGGGTTTTACATAGCCTTTATAGCTTCCGTCTTTTGCCGCAAACTCAGTATAAAGTCCGAATGTTCCCTTATTTACATCAAAGCCTCCGTAGGCTTGTAAAAAGCTGTTCAGCTTTACGAGGTTTATATTTTTTATTTCTGCATTCAAATCAAACTTGGTTTGTTTTGCCAGCGCATCCATTTTCATATTTAAAGACAATGTGCCGCCATACACATTGGCTCTTGCAATAACAGGCGAAGGAAGCGCCGTTTTGTTATCTTCCACATTCTTTAAATTTTGCGCCAGCACATACGTATTTTCAAGAGATATATCCACCTTTGGCATTGCGCCTGCATCTACATAATGAATGCTGCCATTATCAATTTCAAAGCGATTTATTTTCAACGGCATAAAGTCTTTAATTACTTTACGAAAATCGCCGGTGTCTTTTTTTACATCACCAATTTCCGTTTTGTCTTTGGTAAAAATCAGTTTTGGAGACCGAAGTATCAGTTCGCCATCCAACGCGCCGTGCAGCAAGGCTTTCCATTCCACAGACAAATCCACATTATCAACCTTGAAAAAAGGCGTTTGTTTATCCGATGCGGAATCTGCTTTATTTATATACATATCATTTATCTGGTAAGCGCCGCGGTACAACGAAATATCTACATCCTGAATATGACCATAATATCCTTTCATTTCGGCGAGCGATTTGTTGCAATAGCGTAATACGAGGTAGGGTAAGAACAGCCGGAAAATGATAAGAAGCAGCACAACTGCGGCAACAATTTTCCAGGTTTTGGTTAAGCGAAAGCTTTTTGCTTTTTGATTCATACTTTTTAAAATGGTTTTGTATTGAACCGGTTAAAAAACATGCCATAAACATTATTACGAGTTGTATGTTTTTGTTTTTCAATCATTTAAAAAAGAGACAGATGCTAAACGATTCATCATTTTTTAAAATGCTAAGAATAAAAAGCTGTTTTTGCATTTATAAATGAAATTTGAAGCATGAATAAGGAAAATGATTTGAAACGGTTTCTCGATGCGCAGAAAAAAGATTACGCCATAGCATTGTCAGAAATAAAAGCAGGCAGAAAGCGCAGTCATTGGATGTGGTATATTTTTCCGCAAATACACGGGCTTGGCTTTAGCCGGACATCAAATTTTTATGCAATTAAAAATAAAGAAGAAGCGATGGTTTTTATGCAACACCCGCTCCTGGGCAGCCGGCTCATTGCAATTTGTAAACAATTGCTTCAACTTGAGAATGATAATGCCAATGCAATTTTCGGAAGCCCGGATGACATGAAACTAAAATCTTGCATGACGCTTTTTGCATCGCTGCCTGATGCCGATCCGGTATTTGAAGATGTTTTGAGAAAGTTTTTTAACGGAGTAACGGATGATACTACGTTACGAATTATAACATCATTGTAAAACAATTATAGTTGTATCATTTTTGCAGCCATTTGTATTATGACAAAACTCAGCGTAAACATTAATAAAATAGCAACGCTTCGCAACAGTCGCGGCGGAAATAATCCTGATGTGGTAAAAGCTGCCATTGATGCGCAACTGTTTGGCGCCGATGGCATAACCGTTCATCCGCGGCCCGACGAAAGACACATTCGCTACAACGACGTGAGAGCCATGAAACAAATTATAAAAACCGAATTAAATATTGAAGGCAATTGCAGAGAACCGCGTTTTGTAGATCTTGTGTTGGAAGTAAAGCCGCAGCAGGTAACATTGGTGCCCGATGCTTCCGGTCAGATCACCAGCAATCATGGCTGGAACACGATTGAAAATAAAGATTATTTAACCGGAATGATTGCCGTATTCAAAGAGGCAGGCATTCGGGTAAGCATTTTTGTTGATCCGGTAACAGAAATGATAGAAGGCGCGGCTGCAACAGGAACAGATCGGATAGAACTTTATACGGAAGGTTACGCAACCGGATTTGAAGTAAATAAAAAAGATGCCGTTGCGCCATATATTTCGGCGGCAGGCAAAGCCAGGGAATTGGGTTTGGGTGTAAACGCAGGTCATGATCTCGATTTACAAAACCTGAAATATTTTAAACAGCAGATTCCCTGGCTCGATGAAGTTTCGATTGGTCATGCGCTGATTAGCGATGCTCTTTATCTTGGTTTTGAAAACGCCATACAGATGTATAAGCGGCAACTAACGGAGTAAAGAGTCAACGCAAAATGATTTTCTGCTCAGCTAAATCTTTCTTATTACAAATGAAACTGAATGCCTTGCGCCAGCGGCAGATCAGCGCCCCAGTTGATAGTGTTGGTTTGTCTTCGCATATACGCTTTCCAGGCATCGGAGCCGCTTTCCCTGCCGCCGCCGGTTTCTTTTTCACCGCCAAATGCGCCACCGATTTCCGCACCGCTGGTTCCTACATTTACATTGGCAATTCCGCAATCGCTGCCGCGATAAGATAAAAATTGTTCGGCTTCGCGCAGATTCAGCGTCATCATCGCAGAGCTTAACCCCTGCGGAACGCCGTTTTGCAAAGCGATGGCTTCTTCTATGGTATCGTATTGTAAAAGATATAAAATCGGTGCAAACGTTTCGTGCTGAACAATCGGCCAATCGTTCTTTACTTCGGCAATGCAGGGTTTTACATAACATCCGCTTTCATATTCTTTACCTTTCAACACGCCGCCTTCCACCACAAAATGACCGCCCTGTTGCCTGCATTGTTCTATGGCAGATAAATAATGACTTACCGCGTGTTTGTCTATCAGTGGTCCTACATGATTTTCGCTATGTAACGGATTTCCTATTCTTAACTGCCTGTATGCCTTTACCAGTTTTTCTGTAAAGCTGTTATATTGAGAAGAATGAATAATAAGCCGCCTTGTGGTTGTACATCGCTGCCCTGCTGTACCCACCGCGCCAAACACACAGCCGATTAACGACATATTCAGATCTGCATGTTCGGAAATGATAACGGCATTGTTACCGCCGAGTTCCAAAATGGTTTTACCCAACCGTGCCGCTACCGAAGCACCAACGGCTTTGCCCATTCTGGTAGAACCCGTAGCTGAAATTAAAGCAATGCGAACATCGCTGCACAACCATTCACCAATGGTTTTATCACCCTGCAACAAACAGCTTACTCCTTCCGGTACATTGTTTCTGCGAAATACATCCGCTACAATCTGTTGACAGGCAACCGAGCACAAAGGTGTTTTTTCGCTTGGCTTCCAAATGCAAACATTGCCGCAAACCCACGCCAGCGCAGCATTCCAGCTCCACACGGCAACAGGAAAATTAAAGGCCGATATAATACCAACAATGCCAAGCGGATGCCATTGCTCGTACAAACGATGATGCGCGCGTTCGCTGTGCATAGAAAGTCCGTAAAGCTGCCTCGAAAGCCCGACGGCAAAATCGCAGATGTCTATCATTTCCTGCACTTCGCCTAACCCTTCCTGCAAACTTTTACCCATTTCGTAGCTTACCAGTTTACCAAGATCATCTTTGTTTTTTCGCAATGCTTCGCCAATCTGTCTTATTATGTCTCCGCGTTTTGGCGCAGGAAAAGCACGCCATTCTAAAAATGCTTTCTGCGCTGTCTCTACGATTTTCTGATACGTATTTTCATCAGCCGTTTCTACGCTGCCGATTTTCATTCCGTCAACCGGTGAATAAGAATCAATGTTATCTTTTCCGTTACACCATTCGCTGCCGGTAGAATTTCCTTTATTACGTTGTTGTATGTTTAATTGTTGAAGATAATCTGACATGGCATTTTTTTAAAAGTCTGCAAGGTAAGAAACAGTCTGTCATAAGTATAAAGCAGCGGTTTGTGTGAATGAAGGGAAATAAAAACGCCGGAACAAACAATGTTCCGGCGTTGTTGATATATAATTTATTCTACCAGATATTTACATAATTATCAGAACTTACATGAAGGTTGCTCAACATTTTTATTTTGGCAAAGGCATATAAGAAACCGTTAAGTTGTTGCTGCAGCATTTTACGAAGATCGCCTGCAATTAAATGGTCATTCAACAATTTTCTAAATTCGCTGATGAGACCCTTTTCAATACTTACGCAATCTTCCAGCATTTTATCCATGCTTCCGCGTTTTGCATCTTCCGAATTGTCGTTATCGTATTGATATTCTGTAAAAATGGTTTCATTAAATTCCGGTTCTCCTTTCAATACCTGCATGTGAAGCGACAATTCTTTGTAAAACTGAAACGATTCGGTTGCCATTCCAAAGACCAGCATTTGCGCCTTTCTGTCGCCGCATCGCCCTGCCAGTAATTTGAAGGCTTTGTTTGCATTTTGCAGTGTTACAACCAAATTGCGAATTTTACCTACAACTACTGAAGTTTGTCTATTTGTCTTTTTAGACTGGATAAGTGGATTCATGATATATACGGTTTTAAGTGTTTTGCAATGTTAGAGGTTCCGCAAAAAAATAATCTATATCCTGTTAATCAGACTTACATAATATTGAGATAAAAGCTATGAACGTAGCGGAAAGCGAAAGAATTTTATACAACTAAATCTGCACCAAATTTAATACTAATTTGATAATAAACAATTAAATTTTGTACTTCCTTTTCGTTTTAAAATGAATAGTCAATTTGTAGGTATAAAATTTGAAATTGCATACATCTAAATTGTAAACTTATGTTCAAGCCTGGCGAAATGACAAGTTCTTCGGTAATACTCGAAAAGCTGCGTCTGAAAAAAATGGACAACGAATTTAACTGGACCGATAAGGGATTCACGGCCGGTAAAGGCAAATTTTACCAGCCAGAAAATTTAAAAATTATTAAAACATATCGTTTTGAAGGTGATTCCGACCCGAGCGATTCCAGCATCATTTATCTGATTGAAGCAAATGACGGACTTATCGGTTATAGTATGGATGCGTATGGCATGTATTCATCGCACGATGATGAAGGAGGATATGATAATTTTATTCGCCAGATACCCGTTGAAGAACGGGATGAGCAATTAATATTTGAGATGTAAATCGAAATTCTCTTCAATAATAAAAGAGTATAATTGATGATGATTATGCTCTTTTATTATTATTTAACGCCATAATTAAAAAATGTTCGGAATAAAAAGACAACCGTTGCTTTACAAATCATCTGTTCAGATTTTGAATCCCTTTCATTATTCATTTCGTAAATAGCTTTTTTTTATTGATGCAGTAAACAGAATATTAATCATTTTTTAAATTCTTCATCATTATAAAGAAATTAATTTAGCGGGCAGAAAAAACATCGGCATTTACGCTTATATATGAAACAAATTATTACAAGCTTACTATTTATCTCTTTGCTGGCAGGCTTATTTACGTCGTGCGCTTCTTCGCATGGCACAAGAGTTGGCAATTGCCCTTCGCACGATAAAAATTATTTCAGACGCTAATAAGGCATATAATTTGAACGGTCGCAATTATGAACTGGATTACACTAAACGATATAAACCAACTGCAGCAGATTGAACAGGAATCTTACCAGAAGCCGCAGGTAATTTTTAAACACAGTACGCGTTGCAGCATCAGCAGCATGGTGTTAAGAAGACTGGAACGCGAAGGCGCGCCAGATACAATGGATTTTTATTTTTTAGACCTGATAAAAAACAGGAATATTTCGAATAAAGTATCTGATATGTTTCATGTATCTCACGAATCTCCGCAAATTCTTCTTATTAAAAATGGCGGTTGTATTTATGACGAAAGCCATTATGCTATCAGTATGAATGCACTGGCAGAAAACTAACGCGTTCTATCCGTTCCGCTTACAATTACTTTAACCGTTATCATCAACTGACCCGTATGCCGCATGGTATGTTCCGCGGCGTGAAATAGCAAACCCATTTGGGTGGTTGCAATTTTTTTTCGACCAATGTATCTTGTTTCTGTAAGTGTATCGGGTTTTGTTTGTTTTAAAAATGCGATGGCATTATCAATTTGTTTCCGCAAACATTGAAGCAGCAATTCAACTTTAATCGTATCGCTATATTTTCCTTCTTCCGATAAATAATTCAGTTGCTGCAATGTAAGGCTCTTGTTATCAGCATAGGTAAACAATCTGTCAATCACACCGGTTATATGCTGCAGATGAAATGCCGGAGACGCAATACCGGCGGGCGTTTTCCATAAAAGCTCATTGGGAAAATTTTTCATCATTTCTTCAGCTTCCCTTCGCGCCTGTAGAAGCGCATGAGCCACAGGCTGAAGCAAATTAATGATGCCTGGCAATGCTCCTTCCATCCAGTATTCGGCAGACTGATTGTTCATTTCTAACAGAAATAATAATGAAGAATTTATAGTTTCTACGTAATGGGTGGCGTTTCTAAAAAAAGCCTATAAGTATTTCAGCGGATTTCTACGGGCGGAAAGAATGTATTTTTTAATATTTAGCCAGAACGCCATAATCATATAAATAACAACTGGCGAGCCCATCGTAAGAAAAGAAATATAAATAAACCAGGTGCGGATACGCGATGTTGCTATGCCCAATTTATCGCCAAGCGCGGAACAAACGCCAAACACCTGCCATTCGATAAATTGTTTCACCTTATTCATAACCGCAATTTAGTAAGTTTTTATAAATGAAAACAGGAGATTATATAAAAGCCTTGTTTTCTTGTAGATTTGCAACGCCTCAAAAACAAAATTATTATTAAAAAATCATCAACATGGCTTTTGACATTGAAATGATAAAAAAGGTTTATAACGGATTGCCTGGTAAAATTGAAGCCGCCCGCAATACCGTTGGACGACCACTTACGCTTGCCGAAAAAATTCTCTATTCTCATCTTCATTCTGAACAAACATTGCAGACTTTTGACCGGGGTAAAAACTACGTAGATTTTTCGCCCGACCGTGTTGCCATGCAGGATGCAACCGCTCAAATGGCATTGCTTCAGTTTATGCAGGCTGGAAGACCCACCGTTGCCGTACCTTCTACCGTTCACTGCGATCACCTGATACAGGCAAAGGTTGGTGCAAGAGAAGATCTGGATATCGCCTTGTCTAAGAACAAAGAAGTATATGATTTTCTTTCTTCCGTTTCTAATAAATATGGCATCGGTTTCTGGAAGGCGGGTGCGGGCATTATTCATCAGGTAGTATTAGAAAATTATGCATTTCCCGGCGGTATGATGATAGGAACCGACAGCCATACGCCAAACGCGGGCGGATTGGGTATGATAGCCATTGGCGTTGGCGGCGCCGATGCCTGCGATGTAATGGCCGGTCTTGCGTGGGAACTGAAATGGCCGAAGCTCATCGGCATTAAACTAACCGGTAAATTAAGCGGCTGGACAAGTGCCAAAGATGTAATATTAAAAGTAGCCGGTATTCTTACCGTTAAAGGCGGAACCGGTGCTATTGTTGAATATTTTGGCGAAGGTGCCGATAGTCTGAGCGCAACCGGCAAAGGAACCATTTGTAATATGGGCGCCGAAATTGGTGCAACGTGTTCCTTGTTTGCTTATGACGAAAAGATGGCCGCCTATTTACAAAATACATCCCGCGCCGATATTGCCGGATTAGCGGATGGCATTAAAGAGCATCTGCGCCCGGACGATGATGTATATCTGAATCCGGATACATATTATGATCAGGTAATAGAAATTAATTTAGATGAATTAGAGCCGCATGTAAACGGACCGTTTACGCCGGATCTTGCCTGGCCAATAAGCAAATTTGCCGAGGCGGTTAAAGAACACAATTGGCCTGAAAAATTAGAAGTGGCTCTAATAGGATCCTGTACCAATTCGTCTTATGAAGATATTACACGCTCCGCCTCTCTGGCAAGACAGGCGGCCGACAAACACTTGCAGGCTCAGGCCGAGTTTACCATTACACCCGGTTCGGAACAGGTAAGATACACCATAGAACGCGACGGACTGCTGGAAACCTTTGATGAAATCGGCGGCGTGGTGCTGGCTAATGCCTGCGGTCCCTGCATTGGGCAATGGGCGCGGCACATGGAAGACCCGAGCCGGAAAAACTCCATCATCACTTCGTTCAACCGCAATTTTGCCAAGCGCAACGACGGCAATTCCAATACACATGCGTTTGTTGCTTCTCCCGAAATAGTAACTGCATTCGCTATTGCCGGCAACCTGACATTTAACCCGCTAAAAGACACACTTAAAAATATAAAAGGCGAAGATGTGATGCTCGATGAACCACAGGGTTACGAGTTGCCGCCACATGGCTTTGAAGTGGACGATCCCGGCTATGAGTCGCCCGCAGCAAACGGGAAAGACATTGAAGTAAAAGTTTCGCCCGACAGCGACCGGTTGCAGCTTTTGGAAGTGTTTCCGGCGTGGGAAGGAACGGATTTAAAAGGTTTGCGCCTGCTGATTAAGGCAAAAGGAAAATGCACGACCGATCATATTTCAATGGCAGGTCCATGGCTTAATTATCGCGGACATTTAGATAATATTTCCAATAACCTGTTGATCGGAGCATTAAATTTTTTTAATGAAAAAACCGATACGGTAAGAAACCAGCTTACCGGTGAATGGGGTGGCGTTCCAACCACGCAAAGAGCTTATAAAGCTGCCGGTGTTGGAACAATTGTGGTTGGCGATGAAAACTATGGTGAAGGATCGTCAAGAGAACATGCAGCCATGGAGCCAAGACATTTGGGCGTTCGGGCCATTTTGGTAAAATCTTTCGCACGTATTCATGAAACCAATCTTAAAAAACAAGGAATGTTGGGGCTTACATTTGCCAACAAAGATGATTATGACAAAATATGTGAAAACGATGTGATTGATATTAACGGTTTAACGCATTTTGTTCCCGGCGAACCGTTGACTATCGTTCTTCATCACAACGATGGCACGGAAGATAACTTTGAAGTAAATCATACGTACAATGAACAGCAGATTGAATGGTTTAAAGCGGGTGCTGCCTTAAATATTATCCGCCAAAAATTTAATTCAAAAAAATAAATTTTTTAAAAAAAGAGAGCCGGTAAAAATTGTTTTACCGGCTCTCTTTTTTGTTGATTGGAATACCTGACATATTTGATAGCATGACAGTAAAGCGAAAGCAGAATCATTACATTTAAAAAAAAATTCAACTCAATTTCATAACTTAAAATCTTCAACTTCCAATCACAATCTGCCCATTAATAATAGTAAAAGTATAGTTTATAAACATGAGAGTTTCATCAGGCATTTATTTTTCTGATTCGCGCTTCTTCAAGGTCTAATTCATTTTCCTTACTCCGCAGCAATTCATCGGAATATTTATCAGCCAACCGAAAATCTTCTAACTGCTTACGCTGAATTTTTATCATCTCAAGCATTAAAACGCGCATTCGCCGGATGTTGTGCTTGGTTACCGCATTTTTTTCGCCGCTTACTATGTTTCTTTCCGCTTCATCTTTCAGTCGCTCATAACGCTCGCGAAGTCGCTTATGCGTATCATTTGTCTGCAATTCACGGATATAATTGGTATCAAGATGAGTAATAACAACCTGCGCCAGATCTATATTCAGCGTTGTAAATCTGTGTTGTATTTCACCATCATCCGAATCTATCTTTAATATTCTGATGAGATAAGGAAGTGTAATTCCCTGCCCGACAAGCGTAAACAGAATAACAGAGAAAGTGATAAACAATATAAGATTGCGGTGCGGAAAAATTTCCTGATTAGACAATGCCAGGGGTATGGTAAGTGCCGAGGCTAACGATACCACGCCACGCATACCGCTCCAGGCTATAATAAATACAGATTTTGAATCGGGGCGTCGTTCTTTCTTTCTGATTTTCCGGTTCAGGATTCTTGGCAGGTAAGTTACCGGATACACCCACAAAAGTCTGATTAATACAGATGCTATGCTTATAACAAATGCATAACCAAGCGCTTGGGAAGTGGAATAGCTTTCCATGCCCTGAATGATAAATGGTATTTGCATTCCGATTAAAATAAATACCGTTCCGTTCAGCAAAAAGATGGCAGTATTCCAAACGCTTTGCAACTGTAGCCGAGATTCATAATTGAGATAATGATGCGAATAATTGCTTAAAAACAAACCGCCGCTCACCACAGCCAGTACGCCGGAACATTCAAAATGCTCTGCGGTGAGATAAATGATATAGGGAGAAATGAGCGATATAGCGGTATCTATGACCGAATCGGTTGGCAAAAAACGGTGAATGAGATAGATGATGGCCGCAATGGCAAGCCCGATGAAAATTCCTACGCCGGCTACTACCATAAAAGCAAGGCTTGCCTTCCACAAAACAAACTGACCCGTAAGAATGGCAATGAGCGCGAAGCGAAATACAATCAGGCTCGACGCATCGTTTACCAGACTTTCACCTTCTAAAATGGTAACAACACGCTTAGGCACTTTTAATTTGCTGATGACACTGGTGGCGGCAACTGCATCCGGCGGGGAAATAATGCCGCCAAGCAAAAAGCCAAGCGACAGCGAAAAATCGGGAATCATGGCATGAGCGATGACTGCTATAACGCAGGATGTAAAAATAACAAGGCCAATGGCAAGCAGCCCGATCGGGCGCACATTTGCCCGGAAATCGCGCCACGAGGTATTGAGCGCGGCAGAATATAAAAGCGGTGGCAAAAAGATGACAAATACGATATCCGGATCAAGCGTTATATTGGGAATATCCGGCACCAACCCGATTATTAAACCGGCTACCACAAGAAAAATGGGATAAGCGATACCTACCTTATTGCTTATCATGGATAACAGAGAAACCGCCAGCAGCAAAGACAATACAATAAGCAGATTTGATTCCATCATAACCATAAATTCAGCATAAAAATCGGTTTTTCATAAACAAAATTAAAAGCAGCGGCTGCATTTCTGTATGTATTGTTTACCATCATTCAATATTATGATTACTGCATTTCGTTTTTTACATTCTATTTTTGAATTTTTACTTATAATATAATTTGATGCGCTGGTTGGTTGTTATGGCAAAAGCCGCTTTTATCTGCAATATCGCCTTTCTGCTTTGCCTTATTATTTCGGTAACCAAAAATTTTATTCCCGGCGAAATGCTTAAAGGTGTTATCATTATTTTAGGCTTTATATTGTCTTTTCTTATTAATAGCATGGTAAATATGGCAGAAATAATTCTGGCAGCCATGCGCAAACCATCGCCTGTGATGCTTTGGCTGCGTGCCTTCAATTTTGTAATCTTTTCACTGCAGATTGCTCATTTTTTTATTTTAGGAAATGCTCAGTATTTATAAAGATAAACAGGCAAAACTGTTTGTAGCCATCACCGCTTTTTTTGTTTCCAATGCACTCATCGCAGAATGTGTAGGCGCAAAAATTTTTTCTCTTGAAAAATTATTCGGCGCTGCACCGGCAAACCTCACCTTGTTCGGGCAAAGCGGATTGTCGTTCAATCTTACCTGCGGCGTGCTGCTGTGGCCGCTTGAATTCATCATTACTGATGTTGTAAATGAATACTATGGCATTCGCGCCGTCAGGCGCATTTCCTATACGGCCGTTGCATTAATCGGGTATGCATTTTTGATGTTTTATCTGAGCATTCATTTGCCGGCCGCAGACTTCTGGATTCCCTCCAAATCAGATAGCGGCATCAGCAATATGCAAACGGCTTACGATGTAATTTTTGGTCAGGGTTTATGGATTATTGCAGGCAGTCTTACGGCATTTCTCGTGAGCCAGATTATTGATGTTACGGTTTTTCACCGCATCAAAAAAATTACCGGGCACAAGTACATCTGGCTGCGCGCAACCGGCTCTACATTGGTTTCCCAACTTATTGACAGTTTTATCGTGCTGATTATCGCCTTTAAATTTGGCAGCACATGGACATGGGCACAAGTAATAGCAGTAGGCATTCTCAATTATTCTTACAAATCTCTGGTTGCTATTCTGCTTACGCCGCTTATTTATTTTGCAGAAAATAAGATTGATGCTTATCTGGGAAAAGAAGTGGCTGAACGTATGAAACACGATGCCATGAGCAGCAGTAATTCTGCTGTTGCATAGGACGTGCCGGCGGCGGGCTGAACCGGCAATCTGTAATTTTATTGGTTTTTGTTACCACACAAATCAATTATCTTTATGCGAAGCAAAGTAAGCTATCTCATGAAGTATAACGCCTCGCTTGATAAAAGCGCCCGAATTGTTACCGTTTGCATTACCGTACTGCTGTCTGTTCTGGTTATCGTACAGGTTTTTCTTTTTATCAATCACAGAAGCTGGTCTTCCTTAGTTATTATTTTATTGCTGTTTCTTATTTACCTCATTACATATTTATACAGTCCCAAGTCTTATTTTATAAGAAACAAAAGCATTGTGGTTCATCGTCCGGTTTCGGATATAACTTTATTGCAAAGCGACATCAGGCACATTGAAGTCATAAGTTCGCAAAAGCTTAAAGGCGCCGTCAGAACGTTTGGCGTTGGCGGCATGTTTGGTTATTTCGGACAGTTTTTAAATAAAGAAATCGGCTGTATGACGTGGTATGCAACGCATCGTGAGAATGCAGTAGTGCTGATAGAAATGAACAACGATAAAAAAATCATCATTTCGCCTGATGAATCAGAACAATTTGTAAAACAATTCATGTCGGCTGCCTGATTTTTTTAATTAATAACACCAACACAAATTTGAGATTGCAACCGAAAGATTAACAAATCGGTTGTATTCACCGCAATTTAAAAGCCGTTGATAAACTAATTTTGTTAGCCAAATTTTACGCTCAAAATGTATCATAAACTTGTTTCGATTCTTGCCTTTTGCCTGTTTATTTTTTCATCCAAAAGCCAAACCATTGCCTATTCAGAACCGGATAGAAATGATGTGCGAAACCTGGATTTTGAGATCATAGGCAAACTGGAAAATCACTATCTTATTTTTAAAAATAATCACAACAGTTACAGTGTTTCGGTATATGATGACGCCATGAAACAAACAGATAACGAAAAATTAGATTTTCTGCCGAACAGAGTAATCAATACCGATTTGCTGGCATACCGTAATTTTTTTTATCTTTTTTATCAGTATCAAAGAAGAAATATTGTGTACTGCATGGCTGCGAAAATGGATTCTGATGGTAAAATAATTGGCGAACCGCAGGAATTAGATACAACCATCATTAATGTGTTCATGAACAACAAAGTTTATTCGCTTGTTTACAGTGAAGACAAACAGAAAATCGCTTTTGTAAAAATTAATACGAAAGAGCAAACATACAATCAGGTAACAACTATATTGTTAAACAACGATTTGAATCTGGTTAGTAAATCTGTCATAAATATTGACATGCCGGACCGCAATAATTTTCTTACTGAATTTGATCTGGATAATGATGGCGATCTGGCTTTTCTGCGGGCTGCCGGCAATGCACGGAAAGACAATATTTCTGATATAACCTTAATCACAAAAAAAAGTGGCGAATCGCACCCGGAACTGCACAATGTTTTGTCTGAACATGCTTATCTGGATGATATTCGGTTAAAGGTTGACAACGCAAATAAAAACTATCTCCTGGCTTCTTTTTACAGCAAAAGCAAGCGTGGGAATGTAGATGGTTTGTTTGCCTCTTTGTTTAGCAAAGGCGCCGACAGCATTGTTTCTGCCACTTATACAACGTTTAATGACGATTTGAGAACAGAAGCAAAAAATCAGGGCAACCCCAAATATGCTTTTAATGATTTTTTTCTGCAAAACATTGTGATGCGCAAAGACGGCGGATACGTGATAGCGGCAGAATCGGTTTATTCATCCTCACGCGGCAACCAATATAACCGCTGGGATTATCTGAACAATTACAGTTATGGTTCTTTAAACTCACCTTATTATTACAGTCCGCTTAACTCGTATGGATTATACGGATATTATCCGTGGTATCGCAGCGGTTTCGGCTATCAGAATACCCGGTATTTTGCCGATAATATCGCCATTCTGTCTTTCGATTCTACGGCGAGTCTCGACTGGTCGAATATCATCAACAAGTCGCAGTACGACGATAATACCGACGATTTCATTGGCTATACAACCATGAATACGGGTAATGAAGTTCATTTTTTGTATAACGAAACCGAGCGTAAAAACATTCTGCTGTCCGATCAGAAAATAACGCCCGGCGGCAAGGTAGAACGCACGCCTACTTTAAAAAATTTAGATCGCGGCTATCAGTTCATGCCACGCCTCGGCAAACAGGTGGCAGCAAAACAAATGATTATTCCCTGTACTTACAGAAATTATATTTGCTTTGCAAAAGTTGATTTTCAATAAAAGCCAGTGGTATCTATTTTTCGGGAAAAATCTGCCGTTAGCGTATTTTGGTTAATTGCATTAAGCATTGTCATTCACAGCCAGTTTATTATTTCGCCGCCTCAGGTTCTGGTAAGCAGTGAAGATGGATGGGTGCAGGCAATAATAAAGCCGCTGGCCAATTTGCCTCCTGTGCTTCTTATTCTTCTGTATCATGCGATTGTTATTGTACAGGCGTTGCGCCTCAGCATTGTGCTCAATCATTTTCGCATGTTTCCCAACACTTATTTTATACCTGCTTTATGTTACCTCCTGCTCATCTCTCTTTACCCGCTCTGGAATAACATTACACCGGCTTTGCTCATCAATTTTTTTATCATCTGGCTGTGTTCGCTGATGGCAAGAATGTATAGTTCACCGCAAAGCAAACCGCTGATTTATAATATCGGTTTTCTTACAGGCTTTCTTACATTATTGTATGCACCGGCTTTGTTTTTAATACCGGTTTCTTTTTTTGCCATTGCTTTGCTGCGCGCTTTTCGCTTTAATGAATGGATCATTTTAACGCTCGGTATAATAACGCCGGCTTATTTGCTGGCTTCCGTTTTATTTCTGAACGATGATATCAGCCGGTTTCTTACCTTCTTGCCGCGCTTCAACCTGCATTTTCTTTCCATCCAAAATCAGATTCCGTTACTTATTGCATGTATTGCCGGTAGTCTTCTCATTCTTTCCGGCATCATTGCCTGGCAAACGAATACCGGCAGAATGATTATTCAAACGCGCCGCTGCTGGAGCTTGCTGTTTTGGTTTTTCCTGTTAAGCATACCGCCCGTATTTGTTTTACAGGGAGAATATACTACGGCTCTTTTGCTGAGTATGATACCAGCGGCGGCACTGGCAAGCAACTTTTTTGTGTATTCAAAAAATGAAACGATACAGGTAATATTTTTTTGGCTGCTGATTATCGTTGTCGTTTTTAACAACTGGTATTGGTTGAAAACTTAAACGCGCTCTTAACTCACAGCCGTTTAATTTTGCTATTCAATTTTCGCAATATGAAATTTGGTGTAGTTGTTTTTCCCGGCTCTAACTGCGACCGTGATATGCAGGATGCTTTGCTGAACGACCTGAATAAAGAAGTAGTGATGCTCTGGCATAAAGATAAAGATCTTAGTGCATTTTCTAATGACGATTGTGTTGTGTTGCCGGGTGGCTTTTCGTATGGCGATTACCTGAGATGCGGCGCCATTGCGCGTTTCAGCCCGATGATGCAAAGTGTAATTGAGTTTGCCAATAAAGGCGGAAAGGTGTTAGGCATTTGTAACGGGTTTCAGATTTTATGCGAAGCGGGTTTGCTTCCCGGTGCGTTATTGGGCAACGGACATCGTCAGTTTGTATGCAAAAACGTGTTTATCAAAAACAAACAAAGCGAAGCATTAAAAATTCCGGTTGCGCATGGCGATGGCAGATATTATGCAGATGATGCCATATTAAACGAACTGGAAAAAAATGAACAGATTTTGTTTCGCTACTGCAACAAAAAAGGAGACATTGGTGATATAAATGATATTGATCTGGCATACAATCCCAATGGCGCCATTCGTAATATTGCAGGTATAAAAAACAAAGAGGGAAATGTGTTTGGCATGATGCCGCATCCCGAAAGAGCCACCTCTTCTTTGCTTAGTAATACTGACGGCATTAAAGTTTTTTCAATTCTCGGTTTAAACTAATGTAATAAAATGAAAGTAAAATATTGTTTGTTCGCCGTTATGCTCGTAATGGTTTCAATAGCATCGCAGGCACAATCGGAAAGTTTGGTAAAATGGTCTTTTGCTACTAAAAAAATGGATGCAAAAACCTACGAGGTTGTTGCAACAGCAATGCTGCCAAAAACGTGGCATATTTACTCTCAGTCAACGCCTACAGGCGGGCCTGTGCCTACAAAGATTGTTTTTAAAACTAACCCGCTTATAATGATAAACGGCAAGGCAAAAGAAACAGGCGCGCTAAAAGTAACTCACGATCCGGTGTTTGATCTGGATGTGAAATATTATAATGACAAAGTAGATTTTGTGCAGCTTGTAAAGTTAAAAACACCTGCTACAACCAATGTGAGCGGAACCATTGAATACATGATTTGTAACGATGAAAAATGCCTGCCGCCAACCAAGCAAAATTTTGACGTAAAACTTCAATAAGCATTTTGGAATGAAGTATAATTTTCTTTTGGTTCTTTCTTTTTTTTTCTTTCTTTCAGCTTACTGTCAACCCGATATAAACTGGTCTTTTCAATTACAAAAAACTAATGATTCGGCTTATACAATTCAGGCTACGGCAAAGCTGCCAAATGATTGGTATGCGTATGGCGTAAACAAATTAATAGACGGCTTATCGCCGGCTTCTTTTGTGTTTGATTATGAAAACGTAAAGCCGGCAGGCGAAGTGGCTTATCAGAACAAACCTGCAACATTGCATGATGCCATCTGGCAACAAAACGTAACTGCATACACAAAGGATGTTGTGTTTTATCAGCCGCTTATCATTCAGGGTGCAAAACCGCCTCAGCTAAAGGGAACGGCAGGCATCAACGTGGCAAAAGGCACTGAATTTTATGCTGTTGAGCAGCCGTTTACGGTAACGGTAGAAGGTGCTGATAAAGCGGAAACCAATATCTCTCCGATTAAATTATCTTCCCTTGATATCAATAAGCCTTTGGCCGATTGCGGTCAGCGAAACACAGCTTCCGAAAGTTTGCTTACCATTTTTTTTCTTGGCTTTGCCGGCGGATTGATTGCCCTGTTAACACCTTGCGTTTTTCCATTAATACCCGTAACGGTTTCTTTTTTTACCAAACGTTCGCCCCACCGAAAAATAGCCATCAGAAACGGTATTTTATACGGGTTATTTATTTTTCTTATTTATGTGGCCGTCAGCATTCCGTTTCATATTGCAGGCAATGTAAATGCGCAGATTTTTAATACCATTGCCACCAACGCCTGGCTTAATACCATTTTCTTTATTGTATTTATTGTTTTTGCTATTTCTTTCTTTGGTTTTTTCGAAATTTCCTTACCAAATAATATTGCCAACAAAGCAGATGAAAAAAGCAATGTAACAAGCATCGGCGGCATCTTTTTTATGGCGTTAACGCTTACCATCGTTTCATTTTCCTGTACGGGCGTTATCCTTGGTTCGCTGCTGGTTGGCGAAGTAAGCAATGGTGCCTGGCCGCTTACCTACGGGCTTGCCGGTTTTGGCATTGCTTTGGGTTTGCCGTTCGCTTTGTTTGCCATTTTTCCTTCTTTGCTGGCTTCATTGCCAAAATCGGGCGGCTGGTTAGACACCGTGAAAAAAGTGCTGGCTTTTGTAGAAATCGCGCTGGCTTTTAAGTTTCTTTCCAGCGCCGACCTGGTGATGCACTGGGGATTGTTAAAACGGGAAGTGTTTATCGGCATCTGGATTGTAACCGGGCTGGGTTTATCGCTGTATTTATTTGGCGTTTTGCGTTTGCCTCACGATTATAAAGGACAAAAAATAAGTACCGGAAGAAAAATAATGGGTGTTGTGGCGCTGCTGTTTACCATCTACCTCATTCCCGGTGTTACGCAAAGTAAGTCTGCCAATCTTAACCTGGTGAGCGGTATTCTCCCTCCGTTGTCGTATAGCATTTATGGTAAAGACAATGTAAAGGGAAAAACGGTGGAAGCCAATGTAATAAACGATTTTGACAGAGCGATGGCGTTGGCACGTGCACAACACAAACCCTTGCTGATAGATTTTACGGGATGGGCTTGCACAAACTGCCGGCGTATGGAAGAAAATGTGTGGAGCAAACCTGAAGTTTCAAAATATATGCAAGACAATTTTATACTTGTTTCGCTATACGTTGACGATAGGGAAAAACTGCCGGTATTGCAACGTACAACTTACAAAAAAGCAAATGGCGCAGAAACAGATATTGTTACTAACGGCGATAAATGGGCAACATTTGAATCGGAAAATTTTGCGCAGACATCACAGCCTTTGTATGCCATTATAAATACGGATCAACAGTTGGTTAATTATCCGGTTGGCTACACGCCAGATCCAAAAGAATATCTTTCCTGGCTTGCCTGTGGTAAAGAAACATTTGAAACCAAAAAGTAAAGAAATCAGGAAGCTGCGGGAGACAAATCTCAAGGCGCAGGGAAGCATTTACAACCTGCATCCTGTTTCAAAATACCCGTATTCTAAAACTGCTACTTGTATCTTTTCCTTACTATTTTTACAGCAAATAAAACAGCAGCATAGATGAATGTACCCGCTATGGCAGAATTGGTAAGTAAAGGAGAAACGCCCGACATATTATTTTGGGTTGGTTGCGCGGGAAGTTACGATCAGCGGGCGCAAAAAATAACGCGTGCTTTTGCCGCCATTCTTAACAAGCTGAATATTAGTTATGCCATTCTTGGCAAGGAAGAGGCCTGCACCGGCGACCCGGCAAGGCGCGCAGGCAATGAGTTTTTGTTTCAGATGATGGCATACAACAACATTCAGGTTCTGAATAGCTATGGCATAAAAAAAATAGTAACGGCATGCCCGCATTGCTTCAATATTTTTAAAAATGAATATCCCGAATTGGGCGGCAATTACGAAGTGATTCATCATACCACTTTTCTTCAGCAACTGATAGATGAAGGCAAAATAAAAATGAAAGAAGAAGGTGCTTTTAAAGGAAAGCGTATTACATTTCATGATAGCTGCTACCTCGGCAGAGCCAATGATATTTATAATGCGCCGCGTAAAGTATTGGAAGCGTTGGATGCCGATCTGGTAGAAATGAAGCGCTGCCGCAGCAAAGGTTTATGCTGTGGTGCGGGCGGCGCGCAATATTTTAAAGAAGATGAACCTGGCGATAAAAGAATAAACATCGAGCGAACCGAAGAAGCCTTGCAAACCGGCGCTTCGGTAATAGCCGCCGCCTGTCCGTTTTGCAATACCATGATGACAGATGGTGTGAAAAATGCAGAAAAAGAAGCTGAGGTAAAAGTGCTTGATGTAGCTGAGCTGATTGCCATGAGTATGGAATGAGTAAGTGAATTAAAATAACAAACATGAATTTGGAATACGAACAATTTATACCGGCAGAATTTAACGCATCGTCCCGCGTGTGGATTTATCAAAGCAGCCGCCGGTTTTTTATCTCGGAAGCGCTGTCTATGGAAAACCTGCTGACAGATTTTGTAAAAAACTGGAATAGTCATGGCATACCGGTAAAAGGATTTGCCAACCTGTTATTCGGACAATTTATTATCATCATGGCAGATGAAACCGCAACAGGCATAAGCGGTTGCAGCACCGATAGTTCGGTTCGATTGATTAAGAAGATTGAAGAATTATATAAAGTGAATCTGTTTGACAGGCAAATGCTTGCTTTTTATGTCAAAGACAACATTCAGTTATTACCTTTTACGCAGGCGAAATATGCCATGCAAAATGCTTTCATTACGCCGGATACTTTATATTTTAATAACCTTGTTACTATCAAAGAAGAACTGCTTTCCAAATGGATTATTCCTGTAAAAGAAAGCTGGCTTTCCAAAAAGCTGATACATGCGGAAAAAGAAAATTAAGAAAGTAAAAATGATTGTTTTATAGTAAGAATTATCAATTGCGTTTTTTGAAACTTCGCTTTTAAAAGCTATTTCACTTCATCGCTTCTCCATAGCAAAAGGCATCGTAAATCCGATACCGACAAGGCTTTTTAACTGTAACCTCGGACCATTGTTATTCGTGCCAAAAAGTTTTACATCATCATCATAAATGGCATCGAGACTGTATGTGGCGGAAAGAAATTTATTGATTTTAAAAGAAAATATATTTGTCATATATACATCTACATTCTTCGGATGATTTACGTAGTTGCTGAATAAATCCATCCTTCCTTTATAAGTAATGTACTTTTTCAGGTTCAAAAAATAATTAACGGAAGCAAACGCACCTACTTCATTGTAAGTATGCTTTCCGCTGTCAACGCCATAAGAGCCTTTTGCGGCTAACTTGCTGCTTGTTACAAGCGTGGTTCTGTTGGTTAGCGGAGAAAAGAAAATAGAAAAAGTAGGCTTCGGTTTATAATCAAATCCGATTGAAAGAATAAAATACGCAGGCGAAAATAAAGTTGAGGTAAGCTGGCTTTTATCTTTTGAAGAATAGCTTCTTCCATCAAATAGCTGCGATCTGAAATTGAAAAGCACAGAAGCAAACAGCTTGTTGGACGTGTCTATTCTTCTTCCGTATTTCGATAAAAAATCTATACGATCATCATTTTTCCGGCTGCCTAACGATGTGGTTTGCACATAGCCGAAATTAAAATCGAAACTATTGTCCCAGGTATGAACCGTTTTACGATAAAAAACCGTGTAATTCACATGCGAATTAAGCGATAAAGAAAAATCATCGCCGCCTGCCGACCAATTGCTGAGCGTGCCTTGTGCAAGATTGACATTAACCAAACCACCGCGCTTCCACTTCCATTTTGTTGTATCGCCCGGATCTTTTTTTACCGATCGGAATATTTCGTTTGGTAATGTTCTTACCGGAATATCCTGTGCGTTTGATGAAATTGAAAATGCCCAGCTAACCAATAAAATAATTCCAAAAAATCTCATCATACGCTTTGCCTTTGTGCATGAGCGGGCAAATATACTTTCGATGTTAAAAAAATCCATTGTTAACATTCTGTCAATCTGACACCGTTCTTGTTTTTTGTTATTTTTGCCAACTTCTTTTTTATGGAAACAATGACGCTTACTACAAATGTGCACGATGAAAAAAGACAGGGCGAAGCTTATGCTCCTTTTTCGTCTGATATAACTCACTACGATAAAAAGTTTTATATAGAAAGCTATGGCTGCCAGATGAACTTCAGCGATAGCGAAATTGTTGCTTCCATTTTAAACAGCGAAGGTTTTGGTGCCACGCGCAATGCCGCAGAAGCAGATGTCATTTTATTAAATACCTGCTCGATACGTGAAAAGGCGGAGCAAACAATAAGAAAAAGATTAACTGAATTCCGGAAGGCAAAAGAAACCCGGCCCGGCTTGTTGATTGGCATTCTTGGTTGTATGGCAGAACGTTTAAAATCGAAATTGTTAGAAGAAGAAAAGCTGGTTGATATAGTTGTTGGTCCGGATGCATACAGAAGCCTGCCTTCGCTGATTGAAGAAGCGGAAACGGGTCAGAAAGGCGTAAATGTTTTGCTTAGCCGCGAAGAAACGTATGCCGATATTTCGCCGGTGAGGTTAAATACAAACGGTGTTACGGCGTTTGTTTCTATTATGCGTGGCTGTAATAATATGTGCAGCTTTTGCGTGGTGCCGTTTACGCGAGGCAGAGAACGCAGCCGCAACGCGCATTCCATTGTGAATGAAGCGCAGGAGTTATGGAATTGTGGTTACAAGGAAGTAACATTACTGGGACAAAATGTTGATAGTTATTATTGGGTAGATGATACCTTGAACCAAGCGGTAACGTTTGCAAAGCTGCTTGAAATGGTAGCGCTTATCAGTCCGCAGTTGCGGGTTCGCTTCAGCACATCGCATCCGAAAGACATTACGGAAGAAGTCTTACATACGATGGCTAAATACGAAAACATCTGTAAATACATTCATCTTCCTGTGCAAAGCGGAAACACCAGAATTTTACAGTTGATGAACCGCACTTACACGCGTGAATGGTACCTGGCAAAAGTTGATCAGATTAAAACCATTCTTCCCGGTTGCGGCATCAGCAGCGATGTAATTGCGGGATTTTGCACCGAAACGGAAGAAGAACATCAGGATACGCTTTCCATCATGGCGCATAGCAAATATGATATGAGCTATATGTTTTTTTATAGCGAACGACCGGGCACATTAGCGGCGAAACGTTATACCGACGATATTGCAGAACCGGTAAAAAAAAGGCGCTTGCAGGAAATTGTTGCGTTGCAAAATAAATTGTCTCTGGAAAGCAATCAGCGCGACATTGGTAAAACGTTTCAGGTTTTAATTGAAGGCGAAAGCAAGCGCAGCACAGATGACTGGATGGGGCGCAGTTCGCAAAACAAAGTCATCGTATTTGCCAAAGGCAACGCCTCTTTGCAAAAAGGCGACTTTGCAAACGTACAGGTTACGGATTGCACGCAGGCAACATTATTAGGAAAATTGGTTAAGTAATTTTTATGATTACCATTGTTACAGATCAACTGAATGAAATAAGAAAAGCTTGTCAGGAAATGCATATTCAATCTTTGTATCTATTCGGTTCTGGAGCAAGAGCAATAAATTTTGCCGAGAAAAGTGATCTTGATTTCTTATACAGTTTTCAAACAGATGATGACGGGCATTTATTACCACCTTATTATGACTACTTTGATTTTTTGTTTAAACTTGAAACGATAACAGGAAAAAAGATTGATTTGGTAGCAGAAAGAATGATTAGAAATAAATATTTTTTGAAAGAGGTTCAAAAAGATAAGATTCAAATTTATGAATGCTATTCATAAACATCTGGAAGACATTCTTCTTTCAATTAATGCCATCGAATTTCATGTAAGAGAAGTTGTTTCTTTAACTGATTATGAAAATAATCTTACTGTAAAAGATGCTGTGGAAAGAAGATTAGCAATCATAGGCGAAGCATTGAACCAGATTAATAAAAGAGAAAAAACAATTTCAATTACCAATAAATCCAAAATTATTGGTTTAAGGCACATCTTAATTCACGAGTATGATTTAATAGATTATTCTACAATCTGGAGTATTATATTCAATCATCTCCCTATACTTAAAACAGAAGTGCAGGGTTTGTTAAATAATAATTAATGGATATACAATCTATAAAAAACCGCTTTTCCATCATAGGCAATTCGTTGGCGCTCAATCATGCGCTAAACGTTGCTGTACAGGTGGCAGCTACCGAACTCAGCGTTTTAATTGTGGGAGAAAGCGGCGTAGGAAAAGAAGCCTTCTCGCACATCATACATGCTTTGTCTTCGCGTAAGCACAATTCGTTTATCGCCGTTAACTGCGGCGCTATTCCCGAAGGAACCATTGACTCAGAATTATTCGGGCACGAAAAAGGTTCGTTTACCGGCGCGGTTGACAGCCGAAAAGGTTATTTTGAAACGGTAAGCGGCGGAACCATTTTTTTGGATGAAATAGGCGAAATGCCCATCGGCACGCAGGCGCGACTGTTGCGTGTTTTGGAAACCGGCGAGTTTATTCGCGTGGGATCTTCCAAAGTGCAAAAAACAGATGTTCGTATCATTGCCGCCACAAACCGCGATTTGTATGAATCAACACAAAGCGGAAGGTTTCGGGAAGATTTATATTATCGCCTGAGCACGGTTCCCATTCGCGTTCCTTCCTTACGCGATCGTAAAGAAGACATCAGCCTTCTCTTCAGAAAATTTGTTACCGATTTTGCCGATCGCTATAAAACCACACCCGTTCAGTTAGACGATG
Source organism: Ilyomonas sp. (assembly GCA_965219515.1). Classification (GTDB taxonomy): domain Bacteria; phylum Bacteroidota; class Bacteroidia; order Chitinophagales; family Chitinophagaceae; genus Ilyomonas. The sequence continues at coordinate 884,728 of OZ244776.1, read as the reverse complement.
AAGCTAAAAGTTTATTAATTAACTATGGCTGGCCCGGCAACGTGCGGGAATTGAAGAATATTGCAGAACAAATTTCGGTGCTGTCAACCGATCCGAATGTAAATGCTGAAACATTACGCCGGTTTTTACCCGAAAAAATGATGAACCGCCTGCCGGTACTGGCTTCTGCCGCGGCAAAAAACAATGGCGAATTTGCCAATGAAAGAGAAATTCTGTACAAGCTGTTTTTCGATATGAAAAAAGATGTTACAGAACTAAAAAAGATGTTTTTTGAAATTCTGCAAAACCCGTCTAACTCAGGCAGGGCAATGGATTTTACCCGCGAATCGTTGTTGCATGATTTTGACGAAACGCACCAAGGCGAAGATTTTAAAAGGCAAAATTACGGACAGCCTTCTGCCCTGCCCTCAAACGGACAAAGCAATGGTCATCCGGTTATACTATCGGGTAATAATATTGATGAGCATGAAGAAGTAGAAGAAACGTTAAATATTGTTGATAAAGAGAAAGAACTGATTGTAAAAGCTTTGAAAAAGCACAAAGGCAAGCGCAAAGATGCGGCATCCGATCTTGGCATTAGTGAAAGAACGTTATACAGAAAGCTGAAAGAATATGATATTAACGAATAGCTCTGTTAAGTCAGAGGTCAAAGATCAGAACTCAGAAGACAAGCAAATTAAAATGATTTTTTATTTATGCTTGTCATTTGTTATTTGCTTCGTGCTGCTTACTAGTTTTTCATCATGCGGCGTTTACAGATTTAAAGACACAACCATTCCCGATAGTGTAAAAACCATCAAAATAAGTTATTTCGAAAACAAAGCGCGTTATGTAAATCCTCAGCTTAGTCCGCAGCTAACCGATGCGCTTACACAAAAAATATCAAACCAGACAAAACTAACCCGTACCACCAGCGAAGATGCAAACTGGCAAATCAGCGGAACCATTACCAATTATTCGGTATCATTTTCCGCCATATCCGGTTCGCAGACAACACAGAACAATTTAACCGTAGGCGTTGATATTGTGTTTTTAGATAAGTTAACCGGAAAAACAGATAATTTTCAGGTAAGCCGCGATTTTCCTTTCTCCGCTTCCTTAACGCTAACTCAAGCGGAGGGCAGTTTACAAACGCAGGTGGTGAAAAACGTAAGCGACGAAATTTTTAATCATATTTTTTCAAACTGGTAACCGTATAGTATTTTCAGCGCATGAACAGGGAAGAAACGATTGCCATAGAGCTACTATCCGGAAAAGCTGATCTCAGTGAAATTTCGGTTGAAGAGTTAGAGCGGCTTGCAACCCGACATCCTTATTTTTCGGCCGCGCAACTGCTGTTATCGAAAAAAATGATGCAGATCAATGATTCCGGCTTGCAAAAACAGCTTTATAAAACGGCGCTTTATTTTCCCGACGAACAATGGCTTCGTTATTTGTTGGCAGAAGCTGTTGAAAAAAAAAATGAAGCCGCAACTCAATCAGATTCTGAAGCCGAACAAGAGTCAGATACATCTGGTAATGTTAATGTTTCTGCTTTATTAGATGCAGATGAAGCCTTAGATACGGAGGAAATAAATACTGCAATAACCGAAGGCAATCAACCATACATAAAGCCAGATGAAATCGAAGACAATAACTTAATTACGCTGCCCGCTGCAGAAATTGCAGATCTGCTTTTTGAGTCGGGTAACATGCACGATGAGCCGGAGGAAGCGCCGCTTGATGATGAAGAACTGCATCAGCAGTCAGAACCTTTGCCGATAGAAGAATCGAATCAGAAGATTGCCAATATTCTCCAGGAACAGGCTGAGGTATTTCACAAACCCGTTGATCAGGATGAAGGGCTGCCGATTGCGGCAGAGCCGTTTCATGCCGTGGATTATTTTGCTTCGCAGGGCATTCGGTTAGAAGCGAAAAAAGAAGAAACTTCGTTTGATAAAAAGGTGCTTACGTTTACCGACTGGCTGCGGCAGATGAAACGCATCAACCCGCACCCGGTTGATCTGGGAACGGATATGGAAGAAGAAAATTACGTTGTAAATACTGCGGCAACCTCAAACTTTACGAAAGATATAATTACCGAATCTATGGCAGAAGTGCTGTTAAAACAAGATAAAAAAGAAAAGGCGATTGAGGTATATCAAAAATTAGGTTTGCTGTATCCTGATAAAAACGCTTATTTTGCCGCCAAAATTCACGAATTAAATATTAGAAGATGACTCTTTTGTTTTTTATACTGATTGTTATTTTATGCGTTGCGCTATCGTTTTTTGTTTTGGTGCAAAACTCAAAAGGCGGCGGATTATCCGGCACTTTCGGCGGGTTAAACAATCAGTTTATGGGTGTTAAACAAACAACTGATGTACTGGAAAAAGGAACCTGGATTATCGCTTCTCTGATTGGCGCATTGTGCATCGTTTCTGTTTTGTTTTTTAGCAGCACAACAACAGTCAACGACAATAAATTATTGAGAGATTTGCCAACTACGGCACCTGCTACGCAGCAAGCTCCCTCAGGTACGCCGCTAACTTTGCCGGCAGATACGAATAAATAAGTAATGTACTGTTTTATTATTAAGCCCGGATGCGAAAACAATTGTTTTCGCATCCGGGCTTGTTTTACCGGTTTCATCATCTGTTTTTAAAAGCTGTTACCGGTGTTTTACTTATGCAGATTTCCTATCTGAATTTATTCTGTTCCTTTGCATTCTTAACCCGATTCTACTACATTTGCACTCCCATTGCCTGATAGTATAATGGTAGTATCTCAGATTCTGGATCTGATGGTCTTGGTTCGAACCCAGGTCAGGCAACATTTTTACTCTAACACCACTTCTTTCTCTGTTTTTTCCGCTTCATCTTCCTCTTTCAGCGAATGAATGTACTGGTGCTTTAAATGATCGTAAAAGGAATGCTTATCTACCAGTAACGAAAACAAACTGGCTACCATTGAGGCCAACATCAGGTGAAAAATAACACTATGCCGGTCAGTCATTTCCAATACAAGAATGGCTGATGTAAAAGGCGAACGCGTAACGCCGGTAAGAAAACCCACCATACCCGACAAAATCAGCAGATTGGTATTAACAGAAGTCAGATGAAACCATTGCGAAACGAGCGCACCTACGCTGGCGCCGGCGCTTAAAGCCGGCGCAAACACACCGCCCGACGCGCCGGTGGTAAACGAAACAATTGGCCCAAAAATGCGTAGCAACGGCATATACCACGGTTGATGCTTATCTAAATTAAACAGCAAACCATTCATCAGTTCTTTACCCGACCATAGCACTTCGGTATTAACAAGAAGCGCCAGCAAGGCCATCAGCAAAGCGCAGGCAACAACATACAGATATTGTTGTTTTAAAGTAAACGTTTTGCGCCAGGCAAACAAACGAAGCATGATACTGCACATATAGCTGCCACCCAAACCAGAGATGGCGGCTACAACGGCAATACCGCCGAAAATATAAATGCTGGGGTCGGTTACTTTCGGATAGCCAAGATATAGATATGGCCCAAGCAAACCCTGCGCCGTGAGACCCGCGATGATAACCGCCGAAAAAATGGCGGTTCGGTAAAACCGGATATGCGTACTGGTTAATTCTTCAACGGCAAATACAATTCCGCCAAGAGGTGTGTTAAAAGCCGCCGCCAATCCAGCCGCCGCTCCTGTCATTATCATGGTGCGCTTCGAGATTTTAGGCCAGCTTTCGGGTATCCACTGATTGATTTTTCGAAATACCGAACCGGCGATTTGTATGGTAGGACCTTCTCTGCCTACCGCGCCGCCACCAAGAATCATGAATAAGCTTGATATGATTTTAATAAAAATTACTTTTAAGCCTACCAGTTTATTCAATGTTTTTTTTGATGTATTTGCAGGTAATTCAAGCGCAGCCATTACCTGAGGAATGCCGCTTCCTCTAGCATACGTCGAAAACTTTTCCACCACAAAAAAAGCGGCGGCAAAACAAAGCGGAGCTACCAGCAGCAACCACCATTTGTATTCGGCAATGATATAACGCGAAAGCCTCTCTGCCATATTAAAAAGATTGGTATAACCCACCGCCAATAAGCCGGTAATGGTAGAAGCAATCCAGAAAGGCAGAGCCTGCAATAAATTGTACCTGAGCTGTTGGTTTTTTATCCTGTCGAATAAACTCTTGAGTGTAGAACGCATAAAGAAAATATCGTATGGGAAAGATGCAAATCTAACTGATTTACATCTTGAAGAGAAAGGAAGAAGCAACTGTATGTTTTATATTTACTTTGCGCACATCGTTTTAAAAGATAAACCGTCAATTCAAAAAATAAAAATAAATACCTATGCCATTGGTAGGAATTATAATGGGAAGCGACAGCGATCTCGCAGTGATGCAGGCCGCTGCCGATATACTTAAACATTTTAACATTGCGTTTGAGTTAACCATCGTGTCGGCACACCGAACTCCGTTACGGATGATGCAGTATGCAGAAACCGCAAAGGGGCGGGGCTTGCAGGTGATTATTGCAGGTGCAGGCGGCGCGGCGCATTTGCCCGGTATGATTGCAGCCATTACCACATTACCTGTAATTGGAGTACCGGTAAAATCGTCCAATTCTATAGACGGATGGGATTCTGTATTGTCTATTTTGCAAATGCCGAATGGCGTGCCTGTTGCCACGGTAGCTTTGAACGCGGCAAAAAATGCGGGCATTCTGGCTGCGCAGATTATTGGAACTACGGACATAAAAATAGCCGAAGCATTATCTAAATATAAGGAGACGATGAAACAGGAAGTGATACAGAAAGCTGAGCAACTGAAAGATCGCTTTAAAAACGATTTTGATGCTTAGTCAAATGTGAGAATTGAAATATGAGCTTTTGTATATGCCGTTTGAATTTTGATAAAAACATCACAAATAAAGTTACTGTTACCAGAATTTCATAACGTTATCAATGTAAATTTTAGTTCGAGCGTTGGTGAGTTTTTATAAATAACATCTATAAAAAATTTGCCGTAACGCGCATACCATCCGCTTATATTTTCTACCCTTTCCTGCAAATTCTGATGCGGAAACAGTTGTTTTTTTAGGGCTTCAATTTGCTTGTGCTGCACATCAAATTTTCTTCTTTCCCGGCGCAATATTTTTTTTTGCAGAGCGATTAGTTTTTTTTCTGTTGAGACAGATAATGCCATTACATGATCGCGCAGCGACTCATCCGCTTTTGCAGCCAGCGATTGCAGATGCGTAAACAGTTCTTTCGCTTCTTTTATTTCATCGTCAATTACAATTTTATTATCAGAAGTCTGAATTGTCAGATCATTCAGTAACGACAATGTTTCCCTGAAAAAATCTTCCGCTGTAAAATGTAACTCTTTCATCTTTTCAGATTGCCTGACTGTTACAAAAAGAAACGAATTACGAAGCACCAACACCGGATAAGGAACCTGCGCCGCATGAAACACTTTTTTTAATTCTAACCAGTACGAGAGTTCGCCGCCACCACCGATAAAGGCGATGTTCGGCAATGCACTTTCCTGCATCACGCCACGCAAGATTACATTGGGGCTAAAACGCTCAGGATACTGCGTTAATTCCTGTATCAATTCTTCTTTTGTAAAGCGCAGATTTTTATTTTTAACGATAAATCTGTTGTCTTTTATTTCAATCCGCTCGCGGCTATCGTCAATTAAATAAAACAGGTTCAGTTCTCTTCCGCCTGCCTGCACTTTGTAAAGTACAGAAAGTTCGGCCAATGTTTCTTCTACTTTATGATGAGAAAACTGTTCTTCAATTTCTTTTGTAAAAACGGGTTGCAGCAAGCGTTTCAAATCGGGATGATCGGGTATAAAAACAACGACGCCGTAATTACCAAATAATTCATTGATCACTTCCAAAGTGGCTTGTTGAATGGTTGTATTCAGGCGGTAACATCGTCTAAAAATATCAATCAGTTCATCGCCGTTTGCCAATACGGAAATCTGATTTTGAAGCTGCTGAATCAAATCAATAAATGCTTTGTCAACCTTCATTCTGCCAACGGCGCCGGTTTGCTTTGTATTCCATTTATATTCTTTTCCATCTACGTTTATGGTTCCCAGTTCGTCCAAATCTGCATCTTCGCTGCCCATAAAAAAGACAGGAACAAAATGATATTCGGGTAAATGCTGCGAAAGATAACGGGAGAGTTTTACGGTATGCAGAATTTTGTAGATAAAATACAGTGGACCAGTAAAAATAACGGGCTGATGCGCCGTTGTAATGGTAAACGTATCGGGTTGAATAAGACGTTGAATATTTGACTGAACTTCGCCTGATATTTTAAGATTCTGATGTTGTTGCCGCAGTACATTTACCAGCACTTCCCGGTTTTGAGAAAAACGTTTTCTTTCTTCAATGGCAGCTTTTATTCCTTCCAGAGAAACATCGTGCTGATAAAAAGGACGCAATGTTTCTTTACCGTCTAAATAATCGAGAATGGTTTTGGAAAAAAAACTGGTTTGCTGATAAGGAATATTGGTGCAGCTTGTTTGCACATCAGAAACCGTTTGTTGTTCTTTCATAAATAACGTCTGAACTGCGAAGATAAACAGACAGAAATTTGTTTAGCAACTATGACAATTAAACAACAATGCCTTCCAGATCGTAATCGTACGCTTTTGTGATTTCTACGTTTACAAAACTGCCCGGCTGCAGTTTGTAATTTGAATGAATCACTACCTCGTTATCCACTTCCACGCTGTCAAACTCGGTTCTGCCAATGTAGCGGCCGGCTTCTTTTTTATCAACCATCACTTTATAAATATTGCCGGTTTTTTCCAGGTTTTTTTCATAGCTTATTTCCTGTTGCACTTCCATAATTTCCTGCGCCCGGCGCTGCTTTTCTTCTGCAGAAATATTGTCTTCCAATGCAAACGCAGACGTGTCTTCTTCATGGCTATACGTAAAAATACCAACCCGATCAAAGCGTTGCTGCTGCAAAAATTCTTTTACTTCGTTCACATCATCTTCCGTTTCTCCGGGAAAACCAGCTATCAGTGTTGTTCGCAAACAAATTCCGGGAACGGCGTTGCGAATGGCTCCGATGGTATCTTCCATTTCCTGTCTTGTGCTTTGCCTGCGCATGGCCTGAAGCATGTTGTTACTGGCATGCTGCAACGGCATATCTAAATACTTACAAATATTTTCTCTGCTACGCATCACATCAAGCACATCCATTGGAAATTTATTGGGATAAGCGTAATGCAGCCGTATCCATTCAATGCCTGGCACATCGGCAAGATGATTGAGCAAACCGGCTAACATTCTTTTTTTATAAATATCCAGTCCATAATAGGTTAGTTCCTGCGCGATGAGCATAATTTCTTTTACGCCTTGTTTAACGAGAGACTCCGCTTCAAAAATTATTTCTTCAATGGTTTTGCTGATGTGTTTGCCACGCATCAGCGGAATGGCGCAAAACGAGCAGGTGCGGTTGCAGCCTTCGCTGATTTTAAGATAGGCATAATGTTTTGGCGTGCTTAACAGGCGCTCTCCCAGCAATTCTTTTTTATAATCGGCGTTGAATTGTTTAAGTAAAAGCGGCAGTTCAAATGTTCCGAACCACGCATCTACTTCGGGTATTTCAGTTTCCAGATCGTTGCGGTAACGCTCGCTGAGGCAACCGGTAACATATACTTTATCAAGTCTGCCGCTTTTTTTTAAATTCACCTGATCCAGAATGGTGTTGATGCTTTCTTCTTTGGCTTTGTCTATAAAACCGCAGGTATTTACCACCACAATATTGTGATCGAGCTTATTATTTTCGTGTAAAACATCAATGTTGTTTGCTTTAAGCTGCCCGCTCAATACTTCGCTGTCCACCAGATTTTTACTGCAGCCCAGCGTGATGATGTTTACTTTGTCTTTTGTTAATGTGCGTGTCTTCATAAACGGCGCAAAAATAATTGATTTAGGCTCGCTTCATTTTTGTTTAACGCGGCTTTTTGTGTTAGCCGGATTGCGATGCCGCACCATCTTACAATGCTTCTTCGTGCAACTGGTAAATGGCGGGCAGGTTTCTGCCAAATCCATCATAATCCAATCCATAGCCCACCACAAATTTATCTGGGATAGAAAAACAGGTATAATGAATCTGGATCGGGTGAATGGTAGCTTCGGGCTTATGCAAAAGCACGGCAATTTTGATGGAAAGCGGTTGATAACTTACCAACTGTGGCAGAAACTGGTGTAATGTTTTGCCGGTGTCTATGATGTCTTCGATTATAATAATATCGCGGTTGGATATGCTCACATCAAGACCAATGGCGGTAATAACTTTGCCGGAAGATTTGGTTCCCTGGTAAGACGCGAGCTTAATAAAAGATATTTCTGCTTCGATGGTAATCTTCTTAAACAAATCGGCCGCAAAAATAAAAGAGCCGTTTAAAACGGCTATAAATAAAGGATTTTTATTTTTATAATCGGTATTGATTTGTTCAGCTAAGTCGCTTACTTTTTCCGCAATTGTTTCTTCTGATAAATAAGGTGCAAAATGCTTATCACGAACCTTTATTAGCTGCATCATTCAATTTTGCGGCAATGATAATTATAATCCGGCTGTTTCTTATTTTTCCATGTAAGGCGGCGTATCCTGCAAATAAATTTTTTGCCCGATATGAAGCGTTGTATTGGCAGAAAGGCTATTAAAATCTTCCAGGCTTTGCAATCTCACGCCTTCAATCTGTGCAATGTCATGCATGGTTTCTCCCACCGAAACCACATGAAAAGTTTTATTTCCCTTTTTTGATTTTTTAGTAAGATAAATCAGTTGATTTTTATCCTGCGATTCACCGGATAAATCATTAAATTCTAAAAGCCTGCTATAAGAAATATTGAACTTTCCGGCTAAGGCAAACAACGAAGTTCCTTCCTGCACATACATTACTTTGGTGCCATTGATGGAGAAAACGCCTGACGGATACAAAGCTGTTGGCGCGGTAATGGTGGTTTGCGCAACCTTTGCCGTAATCGGGGTTTGTTTTGGTGTTATGTCCTCGTCGTTACCTACCAAACTATTTGTATAATTCAGCGCAGCAGCGTTTGTATTTACCGCCATCAACGATTCGTTTCCCTGCTTGCGTTGCAACGCAAGCAATGTATAATCCTGCAGATGATTGCTAACAATATATTTAATCAGGATGGAAGCATACGCCGGGTTGGTGGCGTAGCCTGCTTTCTTTAATCCTTTTGCCCAACCTTCGAAATCGGTAGGATCGATGGTAAAAAGAAAAGCATAATTGGGTCTTGTTGTCAAAAAATCCGAGTGATCGCGGTAAGAGTCTTCCGCATTATCGTAACTGCGGAAACATTCGCCTTTGGCATCATCATCATGATACACAACATTGCCTGTCCAGTCAGATTTGCATTTGATTCCGAAATGATTATTTGACGATTTTACCAGGTCGCATTGCCCGGCATTGGTTTCCAAAATGCCCTGCGCAAGCGTGATGGCAGCCGGTACGCCGGTGCGGATTTCTTCGCGAATGGCAATCTCTTTATATGTATTGATATAATCGTTGATTACCGTTTCGCGCTGCGAGTAAGATGAAATGAAAATGATTGAAAAAGCGGCAATCAAAAAAACTTTTTTCATCAGTCGTCAAGTTGTTTTTAGTTGGTGGAGATATTGGTCGAAAATGATCTAACCTTTACATATTAGTAATAAGCCGTCGCGTACCGTTAAAAAAATCTGTTCTGTACGCACATCGTTGTAAACATGGCGGTTAAATTCGTGAATCGCCTTTGCATTTTTTCCTTTGATTTCTTCTTCCAGAACCTGCCCGTGAAACAAAACATTATCGGCTATCATCAATCCGTGTTTTTGTAAACGCTCAATCGTCAGTTCGTAGTATGTAATGTAATTTGTTTTATCGGCATCTATAAAAACCAAATCCCATTCATAGTCAAGTGTCGGGATTATCTCTGCAGCATTACCGTTGTACAAATGTATTTGTTTCTCTTTACCGGCTAACTTAAAATTGGCTGAAGACTTTTCCACATCAGCCTCACGCAATTCAATTGTGTGTAACTCGCCGCCGGGCTGCAAACCTTTACACAAACACAAGGCGCTGTAACCGGTAAATGTGCCGATTTCTAAAATGTATTTTGGCTTAACTAATTGACTGAGGAAAGAAAGAAACTGACCCTGCGTTTCGGTGCTAAGCATCTGCGCATGTTGGTGCCGGCGGCTTTGAACATGAATCTGATGCAACACGTCATCGTGCGGTGTGGTAAAGTGTTCGGCATATTGCTCTGCCAGCGGATTGATAAGCTGCATGATTGTTTAATAATAAATCAGATAAATTACAATTGCATTTCCCCGGATGAAAAATTTGGTTCGGTTGTAACAATTTCATCTTTATTTTTAAAAGAGATGGCATATAAACCTAAAAATGTTACGATACCATTGATGATTAATAACTCAATTCCTATTTTATAGCCATTGAACCAGTTGGGAGAATATGATTTAAAAAAATAGCATAGAACCGGCGAAGCAAGACAAACGATAACCGTTAACGCGCGATTGGAAATTAGCCGCTTGGTAAAGATGCCGAAAAGAAACAAGCCCAATAAAGGACCATACGTATATCCAGCAATATCCATAATATAATAAATAATGGATTTGCTATTGATTTGCTTAAAGATAAGTACGCATAAAAAAAACAGAACCGTAAAAGAAAGATGTGTGATAAGACGTATGTTTTTCTGTTGCCGTTCCGATAAATTTTTTTGTCGTTTTATGCCTAATATATCAATGCAAAAAGAAGAGGTAAGCGCCGTGATGGCGCCATCTGCGCTGGGAAATAATGCCGATATTAACCCGATAATAAAAATAACCGCAACGATTGCAGGAAAATAAGGCATGGCAGAACCGGTGCTTAATGCAATGGCAGGAAACAAATCGTCGCCGGTTATCGAAATATTATTTTGCGCAGCGAACAAATACAATAAACCGCCCAATAACAAAAACAAAAGATTTACAACTATCATGATGCTGCTGAAAGTCATCATGTTTTTTTGCGAATCTTTCAGCGTGCGCACGCTGATGTTTTTCTGCATCATTTCCTGATCAAGCCCCGTCATGCCAACGGTGATAAACGCGCCGCCGATGATTTGCTTCAGCCAGAATGCTGCGCTTTTTACATCGGTATTGATCGTTTTTGTATAACCTTTTTCCTGTAACGAAGTGATGGCAGATGGCAAAGAAAGATGCAGGTTCTGCATGATAAAGATTATGCAGACGATGAGGCCAAGCAGCATGAATGTGGTTTGCAGCGTATCGGTAAACACGATGGTTTTTACACCGCCTTTAAAGGTGTACATCAATATCATAAAGAGAATAATTAATGTGGTTGCCCAGAATGGAACATTCATATTATTCAGGATGAAAATCTGCAATACATTAATCACCAGATAAAGCCGTGCTGTTGCGCCCAATGTGCGTGAAATGATAAAAAATAATGCGCCGGTTTTGTATGCCGTAACACCAAAGCGGTGCAACAGATAATTGTAAATGGAAGTAAGCTGAAGCCGGTAATACAAAGGCAGTAAAACAAAAGCCACAATAAAGTAGCCTAAGAAATACCCGATTACCACCTGAAAATATCCGAAGCCGTTGGCACCTACCGTTCCCGGCACGCTTACAAACGTAACGCCGCTCAGCGAAGTGCCTATCATGCCGAATGCAACCAGCATCCAGTTGCTGTTGCGGTTGCCGATAAAAAAAGATTCGTTATTGGCATTGCGGCTTGTGTACCAGGCTACCACAAGCAATACTAAAAAATAAATGATAACAAGAGACAGCAATAAGGCAGACGACATAGACAAATAAAATGAATGAACAACAAATGTGAGGGAAATTTTTTCAAAGCGGATTGAAATATCAGTTATGAGAAATGACAGTCAGTACAATAATCAGCATGAACAACACTATTACGGTTAAACAAAACAATTTACAGGAGATAAATATTTATACTCATTGAATCGCTTTCTGGTTAATGCCTGTCATTCGTAACACAATCGAACATATATTTTGTACAAAAAATGTAAATAAGCAAACCGACAATGATTATTTTAAAATGCTATATCAACATGACTTATTATTTTTACAACGCTACAAACCCGCGCTATCGTGGCGTTTTATGGCGTCAAGGAAAGTCCGGACAGCACAGAGCAGCCTACCGGTTAACAGCCGGCTCCTTTTTTAAAGGAAGAGAAAGTGCCACAGAAAATAACTTCCGCAAAAGCGGTAACGGTGAAAACGTAAGGTAAAAGCTTACGGCAATGTGCAGCAATGTGCATTGCGGGTAAACCTTAGGTGCTGTAATGCCGCATATGGGTTCGGTTGAGGGCGGCTCGCCCGATGAATCTGGGTAGGCAGCTACATTTTTGCAGCAATGCAAAAAGCAGATAAATGACAGCGTAGAAACAGAATCCGGCTTATGAGGTTTGTAGTTTTTTTGCAACGATTTGTGGAGTAAAATAATGCTCAATTATCGAATTCACAATTTGTTGTGCTTTAGCTATTCCTTCCTCTTTTTCAGTTTCATCTTCCTGCCTTTTGTATTCATCATAACCTGCCAATTTTTCTGAAATAGAAATGCATGTTCTATGCGCGGACAAGTAAATTCTAAAACCGAAAAGCGGCGCGCAGATGTAATTTTGGTGTTACAAACGTGCAGAATCATCTTCGGGTAGGTCAGCAACAGGAAATCAATTTGCAAAACAATATGTCAGATTATATAGCAACAGGCGATTCTGATAAAGCCAATACAAAAACAAGTATAATTGAAGACAAAAACAACACAGGCAATATGTCTTCTTCAACAGCAACGACCAAAAAGTAAAGCCTGAAAAAGCGAATCTTAGTTAACAAATTTGTTTTTGTTAGTTAACAAAAAAACCACAATCGGTTGATTGTGGTTTTCTTTTTCCGAAAAAACTTCATTAGATAAATCATTTAGAATAATCCTTTATCGAGACACATATCGTTGTTTTAACTTTCAAATTCTTTGTCGCTCCTATCTTTGTTGTCATTGAAAATTGCTTTGTCATGTATAAAAAAGTTGTAATTGCTTCCGCTGTTCGTACACCCATCGGAAGTTTCGGCGGACAATTAAAAGATTTTACGGCTCCGCAGCTAGGCGCCATTGCCATAAAAGCTGCCGTTGAAAAAGCAGGTATTCAACCCCAAAATATTGATGAAGTTATGATGGGTTGTGTATTGCAGGCTAATCTGGGACAAGCTCCCGCCAGACAGGCAAGTATGATGGCAGGTTTACCCGACAATGTAATTTCTACCACCATAAACAAAGTGTGCGCAAGCGGCATGAAGGCGGTTGCGTTAGCCGCGCAAAGCATACAGCTTGGCGATGCCGATATAATAGTCGCCGGCGGCATGGAAAGTATGTCAAATGTTCCCTATTACGCAGCAAAACAGAGATGGGGAAATAAATTCGGTAACGTTAATCTGATTGACGGTCTGGCAAAAGACGGATTAACAGACGTTTATAAAGATTACCCGATGGGAAATGCTGCCGAACTCTGCGCGCAAACATGCAACATCAGCCGGAAAGAACAGGACGAATATGCAGTAGAAAGCTATAAGCGCAGTCAGAAAGCGATAGAAAACGGTTGGTTTACCAATGAAATTGTAGCAGTTTCCGTTCCGCAAAAACGTGGCGATGTATTAACAATTGACAAGGATGAAGAGCCTTTTAATGTAAAATTTGATAAAATTCCGGAATTGAAACCTGCTTTTGTTGCCGGCGGAACGGTAACAGCTGCGAATGCCAGCACCATTAATGATGGTGCAGCTGCTTTGGTTTTAATGAGTGAAGACAAAGCAAAAGAACTTGGGATCAAGCCAATAGCAACCATACTTAGCTTTGCCGACGCTGAACAGGCGCCTGAATGGTTTACCACTTCTCCCTCGCTGGCTTTGCCGAAAGCATTGCAAAAAGCAAACTTAACTTTACATAATGTAGATTATTTTGAAATCAATGAGGCGTTTTCCGTTGTTAGCCTTGCAAATATGCAAAATATGAAGTTGGATACTGGAAAGGTGAATGTTCACGGTGGCACTGTTTCGCTCGGGCATCCGCTTGGCTGCAGCGGAGCGCGCATTCTGGTTACGCTCATTCATGTGCTGAAACAATACAACGCCCGTATTGGCGCCGCCGCAATTTGCAATGGCGGCGGCGGGGCAAGCGCCATGATTTTGGAATCGGTTTGATAAAAAATTCTAACTATCATTAACTAACAGTTTAAGAAAAGTTTTTACTTCTGCATTTTGTGTGCTGCGGCAGAATGGTATTTTTGTTTCTTTCTAAAAATAAGTTATGGGTTGGGCTATCTTTCTAATCGGTGTTATTGGCTGGCATATCGGGATGTATGGCATGTTCAAAAAAGCCGGCATCGCTCCCTGGAAAGCTTTTGTTCCGTTTTACAATACCTGGTGCATTGTAGAAAAATGCAATTTGCCTAAAATCTGGTTCTGGCTTCAGCTCATTCCCATTGCCGGTCAGTTCATTACCATCTGGATCACCATTATTTTTGTGATGCACTTTGGCAAATTCAACATTTTTCAACACGCTGCTACCGTATTTCTTCCGTTTATTTATTTTCCTTATCTCGGATTTTCCAAACAGGAAAGGTACAAAGGCGAGCAGGTTATGAAACTTTACAAAAAACCGGCTTCGCGCGAATGGATAGATGCTGCCGTGTTTGCCGTTGTTGCCGCTACCATCATTCGCAGCTTTATTTTTGAAGCATACACCATTCCCACGCCCAGTATGGAAAAAACGCTATTGGTAAACGATTTTTTGTTCGTTAGCAAAATGAGTTATGGCGCACGCATTCCGCAAACGCCGCTTAGCTTTCCATTTGTTCATAACACCATGCCTTTCTCGCAAACAACGCCTTCTTATTTTACATGGATTCAGGTTCCTTATACACGCCTGCCTGGTTTTACCACTGTGCAGCGTAATGATGTAGTTGTATTTAATTTTCCTGCCGGTGATACCATCATCAATGAGCCGGGCTATTTTAGCGAGGTTCTGTATTACGATGTACTAAGAAACGATTACAGAAACAACCGCGATGCGCTTAGAGCCGAGCATGATGTTTTGGTGCATCCGATGGATAAGACAGATAATTATATTAAGCGTTGTGTGGCTATTGCGGGCGATGTACTTCAGTTAAAAGACGGCATTTTATACATTAATAACAGCAAGGCGTTTGTGCCGCCAGGATCTCAGAACGAATACATAGTAGAAACAAACGGTACTCCTTTTTCTCAGGATTTTTTAGAAAACGACCTTCATTTTCATTTTGTAACCGAAACCGATCCGCAATCTGAACGGCAATACACGTATGAAAAAGATGGAAACTACCGTGAATTGCCCGGATCAAAATATTTGCTAACGCTTAATGCGGAATATGAAAATCTGATAAAAAAGCAACCTAATTTTAAAAATATTTCACTTTATACAGATAAAATGGTTGATTCCGGCGTTTTTCCGTACGATATCACCCATTTTCCCTGGGGTCGGGATAATTATGGGCCGATAACAATACCCAAAAAAGGCGTAACGGTACAATTAACGCCACAGAATATTGCACTTTATCGTCGTGTTATCGCTACTTATGAGCACAATAAGCTCGAAGAAAATAACGGAGCTTTTATAATCAATGGCAAACCAGCTACCCAATACACCTTTCGATACAATTATTACTGGATGATGGGCGACAACCGTCATCACAGTCAGGATAGCCGTTACTGGGGTTATGTACCTGAAACCAACATTGTAGGCAGAGCCTCTTTAATCTGGTTTAGCTGGGATAAAGGACCACGCTGGAACCGTTTTTTCAAACCTATACATTAATACACTGATTCATTTGAAAGAATTACAGGTTGCTTTCACATATACCATTTTAGATTCCGAAAACGAATTACCGGGCGACGATTATTCGTTGTTGCTCAAAGCCCGTGAAGCCGCTTCCTTTGCCTATGCACCTTATTCGCAATTTAAAGTTGGCGCCGCTGCCATTTTAAACAATGGTTTAATAGTCGCTGGCAGCAATCAGGAAAATGCAAGCTACCCTTCCGGTATGTGCGCTGAAAGATCTCTATTGGCAAATGCCGCCCAAACTTTCCCTGATGTTCCTATCAAAACAATGGCAATTTCTTACATCAATATCAAGGGCGACAGTAAATATCCGGCCACACCATGTGGATTTTGCCGTCAGGTGCTGGTTGAATTTGAAAGGCGCGTAAAGCAACCCATTCGCTTACTTATCTGCGGAAGTAGCGGACCCGTTTTTATTATTCCTGAATCTTCCCTGCTTTTGCCGTTAAGTTTTACTTCAAACGATTTAAAATAGACTTCTTTTTGTTTCATTAAAAGGGTAAATGCTTGTAAGTACCCTTTTGGTATCAATTTTTTTGAAATTAGTTTTTTGTTAATTTTAATATCAATACAAATATTACAAGCTGTTTACTATCAATATTTTAGTGTTAATATTAAAAAATGTAATTATTATCATGAAAATATAGCTTTAATAAAGTTTTTAAATTTATTATTAATATTCAAACAATTATTACAAATTGTTATAAATCAATATTTTATGCAAAAAACAAATACTACTTTAGATAGTAAATTTTATGTGCAAAATGTAAAAATTTTTCTATATAGATACTAAAAAAATTGGTATTTTTTTAAAATGCGAACAAGTAGATTGTCAGTTTTACTGGTAAAAATGAAAAATTATTACGCATGAAAGTTTTAAGCTTTATGATACCTTATTTGGGAAGAAATTGTTTATCAGGCCATGGGTTGGTAATACAGCAATGAAATATATTTATCAGACAAGATTTAGTAAAATATGCAGTAGTAAACAGTAAACACAATTACTGTTCTCATTGTATAATGATAAACCTAATAATTCCTTCTTCTATATTCAACGGTAAAACAACATTTCACACAATGAACCTAAGCAGGTTCAATTCCATTTTCGTAACTTCTTCTTATTATCTCTTTAGAAAAGTTTTCCTGCAACAATCAGGTTTTGTTATCTATAAAAACAATTTTTAGAAACAGGGAGTTATTATTTGCAGGCGCATGTTTGTTATATAACAAATTAAAGTCTGGGAAAGGTTGCAGTAACCATTTATAAAAATAAATAATGCGTCTGACTGATGGAAATAAAATCAATTTGGATAATGAATTATTAAAAAATTGAAATTTGGATACATAACAGATGTAAATCTTTAAAAGGAAAAATTTCCCTGATCAATTTTATTTAGACATGATTAAGTTACTCAGAATTTAATTGAAAAAAAAGTGCTTTTTCAAAATGGCTTGCTTTTACAGCTTCCGTTATTTTGGAAATCTATATTATACTTAACATAAAAAACATTATTACAAAAGCTTAGGTATGAGTTTGCTGAGCGATTTTGCATCTTCATCAACCGCAACAATTTTTCCGTCTTTATTTAAAAGAAAGGATGTTGGTATAACAGAAATCTGCCATTGATTAGCCACGTTTCCGGTTTTATCATTAACATGTATCCATGTAGATTGATCTTCTTGTATGGCTGTTTTCCAGGCAATTTTATCTTCGTCCAGCGAGATGCCGTAAATTTCAAATCCTTTATCGTGATATAAACCATATAGCTTTTTCAATCCGGGAACAGTCTGCCGGCAAGGGCGACACCAGCTTGCCCAAAAATCTATTAGCACCACTTTCCCTTTCAGGGAGGTAAGGCTAATGTTATGTTCATTTACATCCGGTAATGTTATTTTATCAGCCACTTTTTTACTCGCCTGCTGAGATAAAACATGAAGATGCATACTTTGGAAACATAAAATCAGAAAAATACATTTGTAAACCATCAAATTTGCTTTCATATTTTTATATACTAATCAATATCAACGTACTAAACGTAATGCAAATTACAAATAGAGTCTTTACATAATATTATTATTTATTGCGGCGGGCGGCCTACCGGCATATTGGTTACAGTTTTCGGTTCTTTAATTCACAAAATTCCACCAAATGCCAAAATGCAGCCACAAAGCGTTTTGCGGGTAATGAGGCGCAGAGAAATTATGATTCAAAAACCCAAAACTGTCGCCATATTTATCAAATGTATTCAGGTTTTCTATCCGAACAAAAGTTTTAAAGCTCTTAATTCTGAAGTTCAGATAAACATTTACGTCGGGGCGATTGTGCAAGGTAGAATCGTCCTGATAATAAAATTGCCCGTTCAGCGGCGAATAGCCATCCGCTTTGTAAGGCGTAAAATACCTGATTTCAATGCCGGTTGAAAGAAAAAGATTTTTAAAAAAATTGCCTTCAAACGCAACCCTGTTTCGTGTATAAACGGTTGGCAAATGCACCGGCGCGTTACCTGCAGGTTGTTGAAACGCAACTTCGGTGTACCAGTTAATATGACGCGCCAGGCGGAATTTTTTCTCTAACCCCGCATTTATATAATTAAAAAGAGCCGGCCGTTGTTGCAAAGTATAAAAATCGTCAAAATAAATATAATTGGTTACGGCGTAATAGTTTCCATACAAATGCAAACCCGCTTCAGGCAAAAAAACGTTTGCAAACACTTTTGCGATGTTGGTTTTATTAAACGAACCATTTGGTATAACCGGAAAAGAAGTAATATTCTGACTGATTTGCGAAGGGCTTTTGTTTGTATTTTGAAAGCCGATCTGCAGCGAACCCATTTTTTTTGTCATTTGCCGTTGCAGGCTGATATATGCCGTATAATCCCCGATAAAATTTCCGGTAAGGTACAATTGTCCCAACGCTTCAATATCCCATTTCTGGTTTTTTGTACGGTTTCTATATTCTGCGGTGGCAGATACATTCGTATAATTTTTTGAAGCGCTGTCGCTAAACGTGGCATTTAAAAGTTGCAGATCGGCGCTTACCCGAAAAAATTGCGCAACATTTTTTTTATCAGGAAAAGTGATGATGCTGAACTCATTTGTCAGATCGCGCCATTTGTCGCGAAAAAACAGCGAATCAACATTGTTGGCGCCATAATATTTAAAATAATCAATATAATCTGCGGAATTGGGTTTCTGATCGTGATATTCATAAATGTTCGACGAATACGAAACCGAATGTTGCAGCCGCAGTCTCGGATAAAACAAACGCGTAATTGTAGAATCGTGAACAATTGAATCTTTTTGACCAAAATCGTAATACTGTCTTACATAAAGTATGCTTTCACGATAATAAGTTCCGTTGATAACGTTGGTATTAAAAACGTTTGCATTTCTAAAAGTGTTATTACTATCGCTCAATAATCTTACATCCGCTTCAACCGGATTGTTTAACGAAAGATTCTGCAATTGCGTATCTCTTACCAAACCACCGTTTTCAGATGCTTTTAGTTTATTGTTCAGGTAAATAAAATACAACCCGTAGCGTTTGTTTTTGCTTTGATAAAAACTGCTTAGCCGAAGATTGTTATGGCTGGTATTTTGATTTTTAAAAGCGCCAGGCGAGCCGATGAAGCGATATTCAAGCGAAAAATTCAAATTGTTTTTTCGGTTTTGCGTGTGCAGTACATTTACCAATTGTTCTGCCTTGCTGCCAATTACATAAGCCAGTTCGCTATATGGCCGGGTGGTTTGAAAAAAACGGGTGCCTGCAATTGTATATCTGTAAACATCGTAAGAATGAAACCCGGCATCAAAACCCGGCTTCATATTGAGATTGAAAAGCAATGAGTGAGAAGCCTGCCCGAGATTGCCGAGATAATCATACGAAGCCGGCACCGGAAAACGACTGTACCAATCGGTGATCGAAGAATCAATTTTGCGAACTCTTGTCGAATCGAAATAACGATACGAAATGGTGATGGAATCTTCATTGGGATCCCGATGTATCAATGAATCTTTTCCTTTATTTGCCGATGCGCTGTTTAAACCGTTGAGCCGGTTTTTCAGCCGGTTAATGTCCTGCGAAAAAAGGCTTAGCGAAACCAACCATACTGATATGAAAATGAATACAAATTTTTTAAACATGCTTCCGGCAAATACAAGTGTGCAAAATAAACGGAAAGCTCTAAACGAAAAGATAATTTGAACCGGGCAAAGGTTTGATTGTCATCTAATTTTGCAACAGCCCGTCTTTCATATGCAATATCCGGTCGCTGTTCATAGCCAATTCTTCGTTGTGCGTTACAATTAAAAAAGTCTGTTGAAACTGATTTCGTAAATCAACAAACAGCCGATGCAGTTCTTTTGCATTTTTACTGTCGAGATTGCCCGTTGGCTCATCGGCAAATACAATTGCCGGGTTGTTAATCAATGCTCTTGCAACCGCTATGCGCTGCTGTTCGCCGCCGCTTAATTCCTGCGGTTTGTTATTCAACCGGTGTTCAATTTGTAAAGTCGACAATAGGTTTCGGGCATGATCTTCTACTTCCCGTTTTTTCTTTCCGGCAATCCAGCCGGGAATACAAACGTTTTCGAGTGCCGTAAATTCGGGAAGCAAATGATGAAACTGGAAAATAAAACCCAGTTGCCGGTTGCGAAACAAGGCCAGTGATTTTTCCTTTATATGAGTAAGCGAATGATCATTTAAAAAAATGTCTCCGCTATCAGGCGTATCCAGCGTTCCCAGAATATGCAGCAGCGTACTTTTACCAGCACCGGAAGAACCTGTAATGGAAACAATTTCGCCTTTTACAACAGATAAACTAACGCCTTTTACAACTTTAATCAGACCATACGATTTAAAAATATCATTTGCCTTGAGCATATTTTGCAAACGTAAATGAATATTTTAAACACACACGAATCCCGAATTTGGTTTTTCAACGCTAACTGCTACATTTGCAAAAAATTTCAAAGGCTGTTATGTTTTGGACTCTTGAATTAGCCAGCTATCTTGAAGATGCGCCCTGGCCCGCAACCAAAGATGAATTGATTGATTATGCAATCCGCTCCGGCGCTCCCATTGAGGTGGTAGAGAACCTGCAGGAACTGGAAGATGAGGGCGAAGTGTATGAAAGCATTGAAGACATTTGGCCGGATTATCCAAGCCAGGAAGACTTCATGTTTAATGAAGACGAATATTAAAATATTCAGATAAAGTTATTTTACAAAAGCTGTTTTAAAAAAACGGCTTTTTTTATTTGCTTATCCTGCATTTTCGGAACAATGATTGACTGATGAGCTGTCATACAATATTTTATTACCTCATAAATCATGTTTATGCCAACATTACGCAACGACGTTATACTGGTAGAAATCAGCGCTCATGGCGCCGAACTGCAACGCATATATCACCAGCAATTGAAACTGGATTATCTGTGGAACGCCGATCCGCAATATTGGCCTAAGCATAGCCCGGTTTTGTTTCCCATCGTCGGCGAGTTAAAAAATCATTCTTACAAATATCGGGGTAAGAGTTATCATGTAAGTCGTCATGGTTTTGCCCGCAATATGCCGTTTGTTATTACAGATCATAGCGACCATTCTGTTACCTTAACGATAACCGACACACCGCAAACACTTTCCATTTATCCGTTTCACTTTCACTTTTCAATACAATACACCATTGATAAAAATAGGCTGTATGTTATTTATAAAGTAAAAAATACGGACGAAGAATGTCTTTATTTTTCTGTCGGCGGACATCCGGCTTTCAGGGTGCCGCTTACCGATAACACCAGCTTTGATGATTATTATCTGTCTTTCAGCCAGGTAGAAAATGCAAAGCGTTATCCGCTTTCAAATGAAGGCTTGATTGAAACAACACCGGTAGATTTCTTTATAAATGCCGAAACACTGCCGCTACGCAGAGATTTGTTTTACAATGATGCGCTTGTTTTTAAAGACATGCAAAGCAACAGCATCACTTTGAAAAGCGATAACATTGATCACGGACTTACCATTTATACGGCGGGTTTTCCGTATCTCGGTATCTGGAATAAAAAAGACGCAGATTTTTTGTGTATCGAGCCATGGTGCGGTATTGCCGACAGCGTAAATGCAGAGGGCGATATTACAATAAAAGAGGGCATCAATGTGTTGCAGCCCAATGAAGTTTTTGAACGGCAGTGGAGTGTTGAATTGTTTTAGCAGAAGCGCAACCGGTTTCCTTAAACATAAAGCGGCACAAAAAAGTACAATAATGCCTTATGTAAAATTTTTAAATTACAATGTTTTTAAAGAGATAGAGCATTGATAAATCAGTTTTCCGTTTCACCGGACTTATTTTTCAAAAATTCTTTCCAGGCTAATACCAGCCTGATTTCTCCGTAACTGATTTCATCGCCAAGCTTTGCTTTAACGGGTGCAACTGATTTGCCGTCATAATCTTCCAAAGCAGGTTCTATCAGCACCATTTTTTCCCGGCTTACCAGATCGCTGACGGATAATAATCCTTGCTGAACAAAATGAGCGAGATGTCCTTCAATGGTTTGTATGGTAAAATTTCTTTGCTCTGCTATTTCTTTAACCGTTTTGCCTTGCTGATATAGTGCAAATGTTTCTTTTTTGGTATCAGGTTTTGATTGCAAAGCTGTTTTCTCATCTTCCTTTTTTTCTTTTTCTTTTCGCTGCCGTTTGTTCTTTTTTTCGGCAATGGTAGAAGATAAATTGTGCTCATCGGCGTACCGGTTAATGATGCGTAAAAACCGTTCCCCGAATTGATGAACCTTTACCTTACCAAAACCCGTTATCTGCACAAGTTGAGCCGGTGTGCATGGCAAATAGCTGCTCATTTCGTCCAATGCCGCGCTGCCGCAAACCATATAAATCGGTACTTCAAGTTCAGCGCAAATCGTATCCCGCACCTGGCGCAGCAATCGATACAATTCGGGATGCGCGCTTTCTGTTTTTTTATCACCCGCGCCCGCATAAGCATTGATTGAAACATTGCCGGTAGAAAATTCTTTTTTGGCTTTGTTGTAGGCTTCGGTATTAAAACCGCCGGAACAGCTTTTTAGCAATGCGAGACGCAAGGCAATGGCGTGAAACAAAGCCCGCATTTCGTTATTGTAAGCTAACGCAACCATTTTGCTATCGGTAATGGCAGGCGATTGCGGAATGGTTTGATATATCGTTTCCCATTCTTTTGTAAAATGTACCACTGCAGAAACAATTCGCTTCTGCGCCGTTTCATTTTCTTCCGGCAACATATCTCTTTGCAATAGCAATTGCAACTGAACTTCAAATTTTTTTGCAATGTTTTGCTGGTTCTCAACGGAAGCATGCAAGGCTTCCAGCCAGTCTTTTGTTTCGCCGTTAAACGAACTTGTATGATCGTAAAAAACTTTCATTAACCTGCCCGACTGATACAGGATGGAAGAAAAGTCGAACAGCTTCAGAATGCTTTCTTTCTGGTAATTAAATTTGCTTTGCTCAAGCTGCTGCGTAAGCGCATCTATGTTATGCTTTTGCTGCGCAAACCGAACAATGCGTTCATCCGTTTGCATGTTATATTGCGTAAGCCTGCTTTTTAAAACGATGCCTTTTAGCGAGGTGCAACGGCTGAGCGCAACATACACCTGGCCGGAGGCAAATGAAGAACCTGCATCTATTACCGCTTTTTCAAACGTAAGTCCCTGGCTTTTATGAATGGTAATTGCCCAGGCGTAACGCAATGGAATTTGTTTGAAAGAACCAATTATATCTTCATCAACCGATTCATCATTCAGTGTATAACGTATATTGTTCCATTTCTCCGGCTTCACTTCTATTTCGCCTTCCATGTCTTCGCACTTTACAAAAACCGAAGTGTCTTCCATACGGGTTACCTCTCCTATTTTTCCGTTAAAAAAACGCTTTTCCGCATCGTTCTTTACAAACATTACCTGCGCGCCGGCTTTTAAAATCAGCGAAGGATCAACAGGATAATTTTTATCGGTAAAATCACCTTCTATTTCTGCTTCATAAATACGGCTTTCGCCTTTTACATTGTTCAGTTCATTTGCATTGATGGCATCGGCTTTATGATTGTGCGTGGTAAGAACAATATAGCTTTCATTTTTCGGAATGATAAAATCGGGATCGTAATGGTCGTTAAGCGTTTCAAAGCTTTCAAAATCCATTTCGTTGTTGCGAACCTTATTCAGAACATCAATAAAGTTTTGCTCGTTCTGCCGGTAAATTTTATCCAGTTCAATATGCACCGGCGGCTGCTCGTTTACTATCTTGCTGTCGAAGAAAAAAGGGCTTTTATAGTATCGGGATAAAATGTTCCATTCCAAATCTTTTGCCACCGGCGGAAGCTGAAACATATCGCCGATATACAACACCTGCACGCCACCAAACGGCTCGCTGCTGCGGTTGCGGAAGCTGCGTAAAACAACATCAATGGCATCAATTACATCGCAACGCACCATACTGATTTCATCAATGATAAGAAGCTCTAATTTTTGAAACACCTCTCTCCTGTCGCGGTTTACTTTAATGCGGCCTAACAGATGATGTTTGTCCATCATGTCATCGCCGGAAGCAAAGCCCTGCAATGCCGGAATATAAGGCGTAAACGGAAGCTGAAAAAAAGAATGAATGGTAACGCCGCCTGCATTAATGGCAGCAACGCCGGTTGGCGCCACCACCGCCGTTTGCTTGTTGGTGTGCTCTTTAATATATTTTAAAAATGTTGTTTTTCCGGTACCCGCCTTGCCGGTTAGAAAAACAGGATGGCTGCTGTAATTCACAAAGTCGGCAGCCATCGAAAACATGAGGTTTTTAGTATCGTGAGTCATAGAAAACCATGAATTTTAAAGATAAAATATCTTTTCGTTTTGGTGTGTTAATAAAGGCTGATAAAATCATTTTTTCTATGCTTTTTACTTCTCATAAATAATGATTCTGTGTTTTAAATGTACAACATGGGAATTCAACTGCCAGCAAATATTACCAAAAAAACAGTAAGACGATTATATAAAAAAAGAAAGAAAGTGGCATTCACAACAATTGTTTTGCAGCCATTTAAAACTCATGCTTACATTGCGCTTTTAAAACAAGATTTATGCGTTTGCCAATCTATATTGTTCATGCGTTTACGCGGGAATTATTCGGCGGCAATCCGGCTGCGGTTTGCCCGCTAACTGAATGGCTGCCTGATAGAAAGATGCAGCAACTGGCGGCCGAAAACAACCTGAGCGAAACGGCTTTTTTTGTTCCTGAAGAAAATGGTTTTCGTTTGCGCTGGTTTACACCCACTACCGAAGTAAAGCTGTGCGGCCATGCTACGCTGGCAACAGCGCACATTCTGTTTACCGAATTAAATTATGATAAAGAACAAATTATATTTTATTCGCTAAGCGGCGAATTGCTTGTAACGCGCGCATCTGAAAACCGTATTCAGCTTGATTTTCCGGCAAATAAGCCACATCCGGTAACCGATATCCCGGCCGAACTGTTTTCTTCATTGCACATTGCGGCTTCACCGGTTTTCAACAGTTCTTTTGATATGATGGTGGTGTTGCCATCGCAAAAGGATGTGGAACAATTAAAACCGGATTTTGCTTCGCTGGCAACCATCAAAGCGCGGGGTGTTATTTGCACCGCAAAAGGTGATAACAGCGATATGGTAGCGCGTTGTTTTTATCCGCAAACCGGCGTTACCGAAGACCCGGTAACGGGTTCGGCACATACCATTCTGGTTCCTTACTGGGCAGAAGTTTTGGGTAAAAATCAGTTGCAAAGTATTCAGCTTTCGCAACGCAGAGGTTATCTGGATTGCCAACTGAAAGGAGATCGCGTATTAATGCGCGGCGATGCCGTTACTTATTTAACAGGAACGTTTTTTACGGAATAATTTCATTGCGTTTTCATTGATCAATCAACTTGTTATTTATACTGATGGTGCCGCGCGCGGCAATCCGGGGCGCGGCGGTTATGGCGTTGTTATGATGTTCGGCAATAAGAAAAAAGAACTGTCTGCCGGTTATCGACACACTACTAACAACCGCATGGAACTGATGGCCGTTATTGCGGCACTGGAAGCGTTGAAGAAAAAAAACCTGTCGCTTACCATTTATACCGACAGTCAATACATAGTGAATGCTATTACAAAACGGTGGCTTGATACCTGGATAAAAACAAATTTCAAAGGCGGAAAAAAGAATAAAGATTTGTGGTTGAAATTTTATGCGCTGTCGCGCGATTATTCCATCATCTTTCAGTGGGTAAAAGGTCATGCCACTAATGTTTACAACAATCGCTGCGATGAACTGGCTACGTCTGCGGCAGATGGAAAAATATTATTTGTGGATGAAGTGTATGAAGCGGAAGAAAAGCTGAACAAGTAAAAAGCGGAAAGAAGCTAAAGAACTAATTAAAAATGGTTGTCTGACCTAATTGCCAGGCGTTTTCTTCTTCTTATACTTATCCGAATTAATAATAAAAACGCTTGATAAAATAATTGCCAATGCAAGCAGTTGTGTAGTTGTTATAATTTCACCGGCAAAAAAAACACCAAGTAAAACTGCTACCACCGGGTTTACATATGCGTTAGTGCTTACCTGAGTTGCCGGTCTAACGCTCAATAACCAAATATACGCGCTATAACCCGCCAGCGAACCCATTGTTACCAGATATAACACCGAAAGCCAGGCGTTTAGCGGCACCTGCTGAATATTGAAACGCGCAAACTCGCCGGTGGCAGTGGTAAGGATAAAAAAAGAAACTGCTGCCGCTATCATTTGCCAGGCAGCACCTACCATAATATTACCTTCCGCATGGTTTTTTGAATATAGCGAACCGATTGCCCAGCAAACGTTTCCCGCGATAACTACCAACATATTAATCATAATAAAACCGCTGTTGCTGTTGGAAAGACCAGACATCATTTTCTGACCAAATAAAAGCACAACGCCTGCAAATCCAATAAAAATGCCTGCGATAATTTTTACGTTGCTAAAATTGGCTTTTCGGTTTTTGCCATCGAGCAAAACAAACCAGAGCGGCACGGCCGACACAAGTACCGCTACAAATGAACTGGGCAATAGTTCTTCTGCCCAAATAATAGAACCATTGGCGATAAACAACAACAGATTGCCGATGATGAATGAATGAAAGATTTGGTGTAGATTGAACAACTCTTTTTTTCTGATGGCGCACCAAACCAGCAATAAGATACCCGATGCAGAAAAGCGTGTTGCGCCTAATAAAAAAGGCGGAAAACCGCGTTCTGAGCTTTGAATAAAAAAATACGTAGAACCCCAAACGATGTAAACAATGGCAAAGGCAATAACAACAAGTAACAATGGCGCTGATGGTGTTGGCTGCTTCATGAATGGTTGCAAAGATGAGGCGCAGAAGCTTTTGTTTTTCAGTTATTATTTTATGAAGTGCATGTTACATAGCTGACGTTAACACAGCAACCGGAAATTTTTTTAACTGAGCGGATATCTGCATTTTTTCATTCGCATCTATAATTTCTTCCGTAAAAATATTTTTCCATTTGCAGGGCGTATTCACCGGCAAAAAGACAGCTATGTTTTTCTCATTCTTTACAATTTCTTCGGAAAAAGGAACGATAACGGCAATCCATGAATCATCTTTTTTTCTGGCATACGCCATCACCTGCGAATGACTGGTTTCTAACGCCATGTAGTTACCTTCCAAAAAAACGTCAGGCTGCGCGCTACGAAGCTGTAACGTTTTATAGGTAGCATACAATTTTTCCCTGCCTTCTTTTTTATATTGATGAATAAAACGCAGCACCGCATCTGCGCCTTGCTTTTCCAATTCGATGATTTCGTCAAGATTATTTTTCCGGCAATCATAATCTATGGGTCTTCGGTTGTCGGGGTCAACATAGCTCACATCCCACAATTCGCAACCCTGATAAATGTCGGGTATGCCCGGCGCGGTTATTTTAATCACTGTTTGCGCCAGAGAATATAACGTTGCAACGTCAACGACTTTTTCAAAAAAAGAAAGAAAATGCGGCAGAAATGAATGTTGTTCGTCCAAAACAGAAGCTATAAAATTTTTACAGGCTTCTTCATAAGCGATATTCGGTTCATTGTAACTGGTTTCAGTTTTGGCTTCCCGCAACGCTTTTTCTACAAACGAAAATGTTCGCTCTTTAAATGTTTGCGTTACCTGGCTGTCTTCGGGAAAAGCGCCGATGAGCGACTGGTAAATAAAATATTCATCATTGGTAGTTGGCGCGGGTTTTCCGTCAGTTAATTTTACAAAAGGCGTATTCATTTGCCGCCATGTGTTTACGGCCAGAATCCATTCGTCGGGCATGGCAGCCAGTGCATTGATACGCATTCTGCCATCTTCTCCCCGCTTTGTATCATGCGTTGAGGTTGCGTTTAACGAATACGGATTGTTCTTTTGGCGACTCATCATTTTTTGGTGAAATTCTTCAATCGTAATGCTTAATTGAGAAGGAGAATCGCCGACTTCGTTATGAGAAATCAAAGGGTTGTAAATATAAAATGTGGTGTCTTCCACGCCTTTCGCTGCCAATGGTCCGGTAAACTGCATCAACCTCATTAAAAACAAAAGCCTGTTCGCATCCTGCGGCTTTGCGCCATCAGCATCGAAAACCGTTTTCAATAATCCGAGTTCTGCTACAGCATCATCTGCTTTTTCGTTCGCTTTGTCAAACGCAGTTTTCACAATTTTCAAGGCGTCAGGATGCAACGGATAATTGTCGGGATAAATGCGATACACCGGAAATGAAGCCATCAAAACGCCCAATGCTTTTTTAAGCTTATTGCCGTCAAAATCAGCGTTGGGAAAAATGTTTAATTCTTCCGCCAGATGCACCAGATTATCCAGCTCACCGCCCATTTGAGCATACAGAAACGAATGCTTTTTATCAAACACCAGATCTTCATACGAAACCGTTTGTGGCACCAGTTCTTTATAAAAAGTGAGTAGTTTTTGCGCGCCTTCGTTATCTGTAAGCAATCGGTTGGTAAATGATAAAAATTCATAGCCACTTGTTCCCTGCAAATGCCAGTCGCGGGCAATGTCTTCATTGTATTCTAATATTTTTTCAGCAATAATATAACATTCATCGCCGAATAATTGCCGCAAACGGGCTATATATTGCTGTGGATGATATAAGCCGTCAATGTGATCAATCCGCAAGCCCTGCAATAAGTTTTTTTTGTATAACTGATGAATAAACCGATGATAATCGGCAAAAACAAATTCATCTTCCATGCGCAGACAAATCAACTGGTTAACGGTAAAAAATCTTCTGAAATCAATCTCCTGCTCCGTTACTTTATACCAGGTTAATATATAGAATTGCCTGTTGAGCAACTGACGAAGCAAACCCTTGTCTGCATTGATTTTCAGCACCGATTGCTGAATCGTTTCATTACCGGATTCTACCTGTTTCAGCCAGATTTTTTTTGATGTTATCCACGATTGCGAATCCGTATCTGCCTTACTTAGCAAAACACTTGTTTCATCATTTATATTTTTATCGTTAGTAAAAGATAAAATGAAAGGAATGCTCTCAGCCGCAACCGGATATTTGTTATCGAAATAAGCGATATGAAAACCGGTTTCATCAAACAATAATTGTATTTCACCATTATCAATCGCTTCATCCAAATCTTTACCAATAAACGGAACCATCAGCTTACCGTTATAAACCGGATCAAAATGATTCCAGTTGATGTCGAAATATTGATAATACGGCGATTTAGGTCCGCGTTCCATTACATCATAAATCCGATCGTTTGTAACCAGAAACGCCATGTGATTGGGCACAATATCCTGCAGCCAGCCCATATTTTTTTCCGATAAGATTTGCGCTATTGTTTCCAATTCCTGCATCGTTCCGATTTCTTTGTTCAATGTATCGGGATTGCATACATCATAGCCATGCGTGCTGCCCTGCATGGCAGAAGTAACCGGCGAAGCATAAATGGCAGAAATGCCAAGCTTATGTAAGTATTCTATGATAGTTGATAGCTGCGAAAAAGGAAAAGAATTATTTAACTGAACCCGATACGTTGCTGATGGAAAATACATGGTGCCTGTTGCTTGTGAAAAACCGCAAAAGTAAAACGGAAAAACAAGATACAGGCTATAATCAATAAGGTAAAAGGCGAAAGGCATACGGTTTAATGATCGCTTTTTTAAAACGGCTGTTATTATGCCTGAACCGGATAACTGATTGCTGATTACTCACAGCTTATAACGACACTAAGTTTCTCCGGATAGCTTCTAACGCCATACCGGTGCGGCTTTGCACACTAAGCTTTTCAAACAGCGCTTCGCGGTAGCCGTCAATGGTGCGCTCGGAGAGATACATTTTTGCAGCAATTTGTTTGTATGTTAAATCGCTGCAGGCAAGGTGTAAAAAGATGCCTTCTTTTTCAGATAGCTTCAGAGGTTTTTCGGCGCTTTGCTGTATCAATATCCGGCGGTAATGAATGTTGAGATTATCGGCGTTATAATATCCTTTACCTGCAATTTCGAGCAGCGCTTTTTCCAGTTCGTCGGGATGAATGTCTTTCAGCAAATAAGCGCAGGCGCCCGCTTTCAGCATACTGATGATGGTTTTGTCGTCGTCTTTCATGGATAACGCGACCACTTTTATGGCAGGATAATAATCGAGCAGATGTTGCGCTGTTTCTATGCCGCCCATCACCGGCATGGTTACATCGAGCAATATGATATCCGGCTGCTGCGGCAGGGCTTTTATTTTATCCAACAAATCTTTTCCGTTGAGCGCTTCGGCAACGATGGCAAACGATTGAAAACTGCTGATTAAAAGGCTGAGCGATTTTAAAAACAACTGATGATCGTCGGCAATGGCAAGCGTAACAGGTTTCATACATGTTGCGGTTGAACGGGTAAGGTAATAAACACCTGTGTGCCCTGCGGCAGCGGATGCCAGACAATGGTACCGCCAAGAAGCCGGGTGCGATGCTGCATGTTCATCATGCCAACGCCGGATAATGATTGTTCGGTTTCTTTCATGCCTGTGCCATTGTCGTCTATTGTTACGGTAATCTGTTCGTGGCTAAACAAGGTGCGAACAACTATGTGTTGCGCATTTGCATGTTTAATGCTGTTCTGCAATGCTTCCTGCACAATGCGAAACAACATTACCTGCGCTTCGGCCTGCAACGGCAAAAAAGAGGTTGACGTAAAATATTCGGCCTGTATGGCGTGCGATGCATTGATGCGTTCCACTTCCGTTTTTAAATTCTCGGTTATATTAAACTGGTGCAGCCATTCTTTATTCAGCGATTTAGACAGCGAGCGCAAATCCTGAATGGCTTTGCCCAATGTTTGTTCGGCCGTTTTTAAGGTATCGGGAATGCTGTCTAAATTTCTTTCGGTAATGCCGAGCAACATTTTTGTGCTGCTTAACAATTGCCCGATGTTATCGTGTATTTCTTCGCTTATCTGGTGCAGTGTTGCTTCATGCGTTTCGAGTTGAGATTGGAGTAAGGCTTCGTTGTATTGCTGTTGCATGTGTAATAATTCCTCTTTAAATTGAAATCGTCTGCGTTGATAAAAGAACAGGACGAAGATGACAATTACGGCAAACACAGAAAAAATGATAATGCCTGCAGTAATAACTATAAAATATTCATTGAATTTATCTTCGACTGGCATAGATAGGCGTAAGCGAATAACGAGTACATTATAATATTAAGAATTTGTAAAACAATACTCAAGTTCTCAGCTAAATTAGAATGATAAGTTATTAAATAATTGTACATTCCCAGGAACGGAAGATTAACTGAATAAAATATAAGTAGTCCTGTTACAATCCAAAATTCGGGTGTTTTACTTAATTCTTTTATTTCAGAATCTTTTATCAAATCATAATAATAAAAAAAGCACAAAAATATAATTAGTAAGCTGCCGGTTATAAATACATAACTGTTCCATTTCAAAAGGCCAAAGATTAAAAATACTGTTACAAACCAAAAAACAGGAAATAAAAAAACAAACCAAATTGTAACCTTCTTAGCCCAATCTGATTTTGCAATTGTGTGAAAAAAATAAGCGTATCCTACAAATTCAATCAACAATATAAAATTGTAAACGGGTAAGTTGGTTTTAATTAAGCCATATAAATATATGCCGGTTAGTTCTCCAAGCAGATCAAATCCAATAATCAACGATACTATTTTGAATTGTATGAAATGCCGTTTGAAATTAATAATGCTACAACCAAAGGCGATAGCAATAGAAATGATATATAAGTTTTTAAGAAGCAAAACAATGGTTTAAAATAATAAAGAACCACAATCTTTTCCGGGAGGACAAGGAATGCCGGTATCTGCACTTATAAATTCTTTAGGTCTTGCGATAATGCAACCAAATTCGTCATCGCTTATTTCCTCGGGTCCGATTTCGGAACCATCTTTTTGTAAGAATGAAAAACCAATCATGATTCGATTTTTATATCCTGAATGATCGTTATCAGGATAAGCACCAAGTTTGATAGACATTTGCTTAATTGGGGAAGCACTTGTATGTACTTTGAGTTCAATACAAAAATCATCTATTAAACCATCGCCAAACAAATAAGAACGTGTGTTACCGGCTACAATTTTGTCTGTATAATGTAAAACATCATTTCCGTAATTCGCAACAATATCAATTGCATCCTGCTTGGTTGGCAGCTTAACAAATTTGGTTTTTTTGGCAGCATCATCAAAATACAAAAGAATGTATTGCTCTACATCCTTATTTTTTTTTACGGGGGTAAAAATAAAACACAAACTCTCAAAGTATTTACCCAGATAAATGCGAAATCCATCAACATCTTTCTGATGGTCTTTTAACATTTTTAAAAGATTAATAAATTCCATCAGACTAAATTTGATTGGATTGTATTGAACATAATTCTTAAAGTCAGGATATTTAATTTTAAAATGATCTTCCAGCAATTTGCCTTTTGCATGATCTATAATCATTCGGCCGCACGGTCTTCTTTTTAAATTCAGGTCCTGGTACATAGCTTTTTTTTACTGATTGAATAATTACAAATCTCACAATATTCCCAAATACGCTTACACCGCATTTTGCACCATTTTGTAGCGGGAAAATTCCCGTATAAAAATCCGCAGTTTTCACCTGCGTTGCGCTTTTGCAAAAAGATAGCTTTGCTTTACAAATCTTTCATAAACAAATTTTTTCAATCTTTCCCTTACGGCTAACCGGCGTTCCTATAAACGGGCGCCGGTTTTTTGCCGGTTTCAGATATATTTTACAAATGCGGCAAAGATTGAAAATGGCGAACATGCTGTAACAATCAGCATAGTTTGACTATCAGTGCAATAGCGTAAACAGGCTTGCAAAGCGTGCTGCATATTTTCGGGGGGTTAAAATATATCTTCCATTATTTAAGAGGCTCGCATAAATTAACCAGACAAAATGCCCGGCAGCGTAATCACAACAAACTGATTGAAAAAGCCAAAGTATTATGATCTGCCGCTAATTTTACGGTGTTATGAGTTGTTTATCAGCCTGGCTTTGAGCATCCGCAACCGGTTGGTAAATGGTTGAAGGTGAAAGCTGATTTTTCGCCTTAAATTTCAGGTAAACATCTAACCAAAACGCAATTAAAAAGAAAGAAAATTTGTAAATACAGATAAGTGAATGAAAGATTTTTTTACAGAATTATTTGAATACAATTGTCATTACAATCAAAAATTGGCTGATCTGTTTTTATTAAACCTGGACAAAGCATCGGACAGGTCGGTTAAATTATTTAATCACATCCTGAATGCCCATCAAATCTGGAATGGCAGGATTGAGCCTGACCAAAATTTGTTTGGTGTCTGGGACATTCATCCCGCGCAAAACTTTATACGCATAGATAAAATGAACCATGAACATTCGTTGCTGATTCTGGAAAAATATAATATGAACCAAAATGCTGACTATAAAAACGGTAAAGGGCAATGTTTCAGCAAAAAGATAAGCGATATTTTATTTCATATTATCAACCACTCTACATATCACAAAGGGCAAATAGCTGCAGAGTTCAGGCAAAGTGAAATTGAACCGATTGTAACAGATTATATATTTTACAAAAAATAAAATCAGGCAATTCAATCAGGCTTGAAATTTTTTATATCAGCCTATCACACCGCCCGATCAGGAAAACATCTCCGTACTTTCAAAGAATTTCGTATCGTCTTCTAAAAATATTCAGATGCGATACCGCAAAAAATTGGCTCTGTAAAATCCAACTCCTGTCAATAGCTTTGTCTTTCATTCATCACCTCATGTCTGTTACAAAAGAAGTACGCAAGATTACAACAAACACATTGCAGAAAATGAAAGCCAACGGCGAAAAAATTTCTATGCTTACGGCTTATGATTTTTCGTTTGCGCAGTTGTTTGATAATGCCGGTATTGATGTAATACTGGTGGGCGACAGCGCCAGCAACGTTATGGCCGGACACGAAACCACATTGCCAATCACATTAGATCAAATGATCTACCACGCCTCTTCCGTAATACGTGCCGTAAAGCGTTCTCTGGTTGTGGTTGATTTACCCTTTGGCTCTTATCAAAGCAATGCCGAAATTGCGCTGGCGTCCTCCATTCGCATTATGAAAGAAACGGGTGCTCATGCCGTAAAATTAGAAGGCGGCGAAGAAGTAATCAACAGCATCAGAAACATTGTTTCCGCAGGCATTCCGGTAATGGGGCATTTGGGGTTAACGCCACAAAGCATCTACAAATTCGGCACCTACAATGTTCGCGCAAAACAGGAAGCCGAAGCCGAAAAATTAAAGACAGACGCGGCTTTGCTGCAGCGTACCGGCTGCTTTGCCATCGTATTGGAAAAAATTCCCGCTTTGTTAGCCAAAGAAGTATCAGCGACTTTGCACATTCCTACCATCGGCATCGGTGCAGGTTCGCATTGCGACGGGCAGGTTTTGGTAATGCACGATATGCTTGGCATAAACACCGAATTTAAACCGCGCTTTTTACGGCAATATGCCAACCTCAGCGAACAGATCACAACGGCCGTTCAGCAGTACATTATAGACGTAAAGCAGGAAACTTTCCCCAACGAAAGCGAATCGTATTAGCCGAAAAAATATGCGGTTTTGTCTAATATATGCGCTTACCCAAAGCGAATGTTTGTTATATTTCATGGCTAAAACAAAAGTATGGCGGCAAAAGAGCGAAATATCATGTTGCAGGTAAGTATTCTGATAGCTGCCTGGCTATGCTTTTTTTTATTGCCGTTTCAATTTTTTCCTTACGATAAATCGAAATCTCCGTTAACAAGTCCGCGTTTCATTCAACTCTTTACGGTATCTAATTTATTTTTGGTCGGCTTTTATTACCTCAACACCCGTCTTCTTATTCCCCGATTTTTAGCGTTAAAAAAAACACTTCTTTATGCATCCTTTGTTGTAGCCTTTTTTTTTATGTATCTCACGGCTATTTATCTTATTATGATTAACTCGCCCGAAACATTGCGTTTTTTTCAAAGTGCTGCCGCAAAAAGTCTGGGCTATAAACGACCTTATTTCTTTTCGTCCGGGCCAATCACTTTATTTTTAATCTCATTTGTGGTAAGCACCGGCGGCAAGGTTATCAGGCAATGGTTTTCGGCAGAAGAAATAAAAGAAGAAATTACAAAACAACAGTTGGAAACGGAATTGAACCTGCTGAAAACACAGGTGAACCCTCATTTTTTATTCAACACGTTAAACAGCATTTATTCGCTTGCCATTGCCAACAATCAAAAAACTGCCGATGCCGTTATCAAGCTGTCGCGCATCATGCGATATACGCTTGAAGATTGCCGGGGAAATGATGTTGACCTACAGCAGGAAATAGACTTTATCAACAGCTATATCGAATTGCAAAAGCTGAGATTAACAAACAACAATTCAATTTGCTTTACTACAAAAGGCGACATCGGCACGGCGCGCATCGCTCCTTTTGTGTTAATCCCGTTTATCGAAAACGCATTCAAATATGGCGTCAGCACGCACCGCACTTCTACCATTAACGCCTGCGTAAAAGCGGAGCAAAATGTAATTACTTTTACCTGCACTAACGATTATCTGGCAAACTCTGTTCACAAGTACGAAAGCACCGGCATGGGCATCAGCAATACACGCAGAAGACTGGAATTGTTATATTACAAAAAGCATGAGCTGAACATTATTTCTAACGACAACCAGTTTTCCGTATCGCTAACCATAAATTTGAATTAATATGAAATGTATCGCATTAGACGATGAACCGCTGGCTTTGCAATTGCTTGAAAACTATGCCTTGCAAACCGGCTGGGTAGAAATGATGGAAACTTTTACCGACCCGGTTTGCGCTTCCAGTTTTATAAACGGCGGTAACAATTTCGATTTTTTATTTTTAGATATACAAATGCCGGATGTAAACGGAATGCAGTTTTATTCTGTCCTTACAAACAAGCCGCCGGTTATTTTTACAACCGCCTTCAGTCATTATGCAGCGCAGGGTTTTGATTTGGAAGCGATAGATTATTTGGTGAAGCCATTCGATCTGGAGCGCTTTGTAAAAGCCGTTACCAAAGCGAAAGAATTCATCGAATATCGCCAGAACAAAGAAGTGAATGAAGGGCATTTATTTGTAAAATACAATTATCAATGGTGTAAAATTTTATTTAAAGACGTGGATTTAATTGAAGCGTTAGACGATTATATAAAAATTTATACGCCAGGCAAATCGTATCTCATTCACATGAGTATGAAAGCCGTATCGGAAAAGCTGCCGGCAACCATGTTTACCCGCGTGCATCGCTCTTACATCGTGCCCATTGAAAAGATTGATAAGTGGAATAAAAATTCGCTGACCTTAGACGATAAAACAATACCGGTAAGCTATACGTATCAAAGGCAGTTACAGGAAATTTTACAGAAGAAAATGGCAGCTTCGTGATATTTTCAGAAATAATTTTATGCTGAACGAGCGGCAGGTTGCGGTCGCCATTTCCAAAATACCGCCAACACAATCATTTTAATTAACTCAGTTTTGCCGGGGCGGCTTTGCGTGGAATGTGATGACTGCATAATAAAGTTATCAGAAGCTGTTACAACTTAATTGTTTGAATCACAACTCTTCCCAATACATCGGCAAAAGCACCGAGTAAACGAATTTGTAATAAGAACATTAAGGCCTCCTTCTGTAACTTCCTTTCTGTTTTCTTGATTCCTACGACTGAAAAATTTAAACAGCTTTTAAGAAAACAAAATCTAAGCTACATGAAAACCTTAACCAGTAACAAATTTATTTAGAGGCTGTTTAAAATTTTCATTTTTGTTTTTAATATTGTTGAATCAGAATGAAAGGTGTCAGACACTTAAAATGTGTAAGTACACCTTCCCCCGAAATTCATTTTCAATAAATTAAAAGTAAACAGCCTCTTAGTTAATTAAGCAGGAAGTCGAGTAATAGTTCGCGACTACTACTCAATATCTTAAAGGATAAACTCTTCTAAAAGTTAAATAAAGTAAAACTTTGATTATCTAATTTACTTATTTTTGCAGTGTATTAGAATCTATTGTAGGATTACAAGCTTTTGAAATTTACTATATCATATTACCTGCTGATACTTTATTCTATTGCCATTATTAAACCGGTGATACCGATGATTGGTGATAAGCTATCTCACCAGTTCAATTTTATGGAGCACATTGCTACTATTCATGCTCTGTATGGTGATAACCACATACAAAAGGAGATAGCAGCCACTTCTGACAAAGACAATTCCAAATCGTCAGGCACACAAAAAACAGAAGATCAAATTCCTTTTCACTTGTTGGGAGGAGAGAATAACTGCCAGGTTTTCACTAAACAAATAAGTAAGCTTTTTTTAATTTTTACACCATCCCGCCTGTCAAAGGTTTTGCTTCCTGTTGTATCACCGCCACCTAAATATCGAGCGTAGAATCCTTGTACATACTGTTTACATTTTGATACCATTCCAAACATGTTTGGCATTTACATGTGTCATACACCTTTGTTGGCAATATTTATCATCTACGAGGTAAACAGTCTCTGTTACTAGCTTGATCATTACTTCCGGCGTTATTGTTCAACTGATTCAACAAGGATGACAATGTCATTCGCATCAGCGCGTTTGCTGATGATGAATGGCAGTTGCCAGCCAATATTATTATCAATTAACTCAAACATTTTATGTTCAAACTTTCACTTATTGTAAGTGGACTGTTCTTTTCATGCGTTACTATCTCCCAAAACACCCAACCAACAACTGATAGATTAGAAGGCAAATCTTTACAGGAGGTAGAAATCAAAAGCACATTACGTCCTGTAAACAAAACAAATATATCAACAGAAGCCACTGCCAGTCCCGCGTCTGTTTCTCTTTTAGGTCGCGATTACATTGCAAAGCAGGCAATTAGTTCTTACGGTGATTTTTTACGCCCGCTGACAGGCGTGTATGTTAGCAATTATAATTTGGGCGGTGTTGGATATGGCATCCAGATGCGCGGTTATGGCGTATTAGACCATGCGCGTGACATCGCTTTTTTTATTGATGGCGTTCCTCAAAATCAGGGATCTTCTATTCAAACCAACGGGTATGTTGACCTGCGGATGCTCATCCCCGAAGACATCCGCCGCTTTCAGGTGATACGAGGTCCTTTTAGTCCGTTTTACGGCGACCATGCTTTAGGTGGCGTCATTGCCTTTGAGACAATGGACAAACTTCCTTCCAGCCTAACTATTAAAGGCGGCTCCTATGGTTTGATAGATGGAACAGCCATTGTTGGTTTTGGTAAAAAGATTAATACCGGCTATGTATCATTAGATGCAGGAAGAAATGATGATTATCGGGGAAATAACAAAGAAAAACATCTGAACGGTCTTGCAAAGTACACATTTTCGCTTGGAAGGGGGATGGCTTCCATAAGAGCGCAGGCATACAGCTCAGACTTTGGTTCAGCCGGCTACCTGAATCGCGGTAAAGTAGATTCGGCTAAAATAAGTAAGACAAGCTATATAAGTCCCACCGATGGTGGAACCACGAGGCAGCAAAACGTTGTTTTTAATTACAAAGGATCAGATACATCCAGTTATTTTGGTATAACCGCCTATGTGCAGCATCACGATTTTGTACGCATCAGTACAGGTACTATAAGTGGTAAACAATACCAGGAAAGGGATAACAGGTTGTGGAGCGGTTTCGATATCAGGCACACCAATATTACCTATTGGGGTGGTACGAATGTCTTATTTGCTACCGGTGTTTATTTCAGAATGGATGCCATTGTTAATACCACTTTTGCTGCCGATAATGGTGCTCGCAGTACTGAAATTGGTGATAAAACAATTAATACTTATACACCTGCAGCGTATGCGGAATTACAGCTTCAACCGGCAAAAATTATAAAATTTACGTTGGGTGCCAGGTACGATCTTTTGTATTACGACATACGCACCAGCAGTAAAGATGAAGATTTTCCAAATCTGAAAAGCAAACCGCATACCGATGCCTTCAGCCCTAAAGTTGGCGTGGCTGTCAGCCTTGCAAAAGGCATAAACGTATTCATAAATGCTGCGCAAGGGTTTAAAGCGCCCAGTGGCAACGATGAATATGTTATCAATTCAGATTTGGGTGTTTCAAAACTTACCAGTTATGAAATTGGTGTTGGAGGAGACGATAAAACCGGTTTATTTCATGGATTGGTTTCTGCCTACCTATCCGACCAGACAAAAGAAGTTGGTGAAAATCCGTTAGGAGAATTTACAAATTTCGGAAAGACACGCCGCACCGGCATTGAAGCCGAAATACGCGCACCGCTCGCTATAAAAGGTGGTGTCAGCCTTTTTGCTAACTATACAAATGTATTGGCTAAAATAAGAAATGGCGAAGATGGCAATACCTATGTTACCAACACTCCGGATTATGCAGCCACAGTTGGTTTAGACTTTAATTTTCAGGCTTCAAACTATACCAACAATCGCTTTTTATTGTCGGTTTACAGCCAGTTTATAGGTAAAAAAAATCTAAAAACTGATGGCAGCGTTACGAGCAATCCATACCAGCGGCTATCAGGTAAGTTTACCTTCTACAGAACAAACTGGGGTAATTTTAAACTCTTTGCTGAAGCCACTTACTATCCGGGACATAGCGCTCTGGACGAAGTCAGTTTTCTTTCCAGGGGTGTTTTGCTTGTTACCGCACCACAGGCACCTTTTACTTTTAATGGAGGAGTAAGAATTCCATTCTGATTATTATAATCATCAAAACAAATCATATGAAATCTTCAAATCAGTTTTTAAAATTGTCAAGTGTATTATTCATTGTTTGCATGGCACTGAGTGTGTTTGCTCATGATGCCTGGGTAGTGCCGGGAGCCGGACCTGTTTATCAAATACTATATGGTCACAAAATTCCCGAAGCGTATAGCGCAGATAAAATCACCGTTTTGAAAGTATTGGATGCGAATCAAAAATCTGTTTCATACAATCGCATAGTAACAAAAGAAGGTGTAAGTGTAAAAGTTATCAGCGGCAAGCCAGCCCTCTTCGTTCTTGACTTCGACAATGGCTATTGGGTAAAGTCGGGAGCTGAAAGCCACAACATTTCCAAAGCACAAATTCCCGCCGGTTCTGACCCATTACATGCTATAAAATTTTCCAAAACGATGATAAGCTGGCAATCATGGATGTCTCAGCCGCAAGGACAGCGCATTGAATTTATACCGGTTGATGTTACTGAAATACCCAAAGCTGGTGCTCGACTTCGACTGCAATTATTGCTTGATGGCAAACCTTTGGCAAATCAGATGGTAGAAAACAACAGCAATGAGCAAGGTCCGAAAACAGACCGGGATGGCTACGTAACGGTTACCGTTACCAAAGGGATGAACCGCTTTGCTACTGATCATGATATGGCTCAGACAAACAATGAAATTGCAAAAAGATTAAGTCTTACAGCTGTGTTTGTATTTAATGCAAAATAAAACTGACAAATTTTTTATTCTCTAGATGTGATCGTAGCCCTGTTTCTACAGGGCTTATTTTTTATCATTAAAGCAAGAATATTGCCTTGTAGCCTCCAACTAATACATAATAAATTTAAAGACTGTTTAAAATTAAGTCGATAGTTTATTAAGGCTAATAAAATCATAACTTTTGAGCATTCTTGATGATTTTATTTCTGTCAAACGAGGTCTCACATCTGAAGGTGCCATCGGCAAAGATGGTATAATCATCAACGTAATTGCTGGCTTGTTGCTCTCCTGCAAAGCCTGCTTCCTCTTAGTATTGATCATGCAAGATTCTAAACCGAAATCAACAAAATCATTAACTATTTTTGACTACGTTACCCTATAAATTGTGTCACCATATTGCATGACTTGTTTTTATGCAAGAAAAAAAACATTAACCTATTTCAATTGTGTGCAAATATCAGATTGCGTATAAAGCGCTTATATTGAGTATCATTCGGTTATTGTGTTGAAAGCATTTGCGGAATAACGATTAATATGTCAAGACTCATTTTCAAAAAAATTATGAAGCAAAAGAGGCAGCTTTTAAAGCTGCCTCTTCATTTATACAAGGTCATTTTTATCTCCGCCCAAATGGGCAAGTTCACCTTCATCCAAATCATCGTTCGGGCTGTGAATGCTGAGGTCGGCGTCTTTTGAAATATCTTTTCCCGCCTCCTTGTAAGCATCCTGCACATGTTCGTTCAAATTCTGCGGACTGGCTGCAGACTGATTTTTTTTAATAATCGTTATTCTTTTTTCCATAGCATTACATTTATAAACACTTATAAAAAGTATCTGCAAACAAAGCTAATCAAATAAATCAGAAGACAAATAGCGGTCGCCCCGGTCGCAGATGATGCAAACAATAACACCTTTGCGTAATCTTTTTGCCAATTGTAACGAGGCATAAACGGCACCGCCACTACTCATGCCACTAAAGATAGCTTCTTCTTTCACCAGGCGGCGGGCTATCATTCTTGCATCTTTTTCATCTACTTCAATCGTTTTGTCAATCCGGCTTTTGTCGAATATTTTAGGTAGATAAGCTTCCGGCCATTTTCGGATACCCGGAATGTGCGAGCCGTCGGTTGGCTCGCAGCCTACAATCTGTATGGCAGAATTTTTTTCTTTTAAAAACTTAGAAACGCCCATGATGGTGCCCGTTGTTCCCATCGCAGAAACAAAATGCGTAACTTCTCCATTTGTATCGCGCCAGATTTCCGGCCCGGTGGTATGATAATGCATCAGGTAATTGTCGGGATTGGCAAATTGGTTTAAGTTAATGTAACCGCCATTTTGCAACTGTTGATTTACATAATCTATTGCGCCTTCCATCGAATGTTCTTTCGGCGTCAGAATCACTTTTGCGCCGAATGCCTGCATGGTTAACACCCGCTCCCGCGTGGCATCTTCGGGCATTACAATTTCTATTTCTACATTGTACAAAGAAGCAATCATGGCAAGGGCAATTCCGGTGTTGCCGCTGGTGGCTTCTATCAGTTTTGTGCCTGGTTTTAATTCGCCACGCTCATAGGCGCCTTTTATCATGCCGTACGCTGCCCTGTCTTTCACGCTGCCGCCGGGGTTGTTGCCCTCCAATTTTGCAAAAATGGTTACGTTCTCATTCTCCGTTACATTTTCCAGTTTCACCATCGGTGTATTTCCTATCAGGTCTAATATTGAAGCCATAATCCGCAAAGTAAAAAATCAAAAGCAGAAAGGAAAAATATAGCAGCGATTTATCTTCCTTATTAATAACATTTACAAAATAAAGTTCCCGCAGATAACGCCGGTTGGTGCAGATAGTTCTGCGTTTGCCTGCGTCATTTGCGGGGGAAATATAATTTTTCAATACTCAATCACTCATATCGAAGCGCATTAATCGGATTAAGTTTTGAAGCTTTGATGGCCGGCCACAAACCCGCCAATAATCCAAACAATGCGCAGATAGAAATACCGGTAACAATCCAGCCCCAGGGAACCACAAAACCGGTATCTAAAAACAGTGCGAATATGTTGCCTACCAATACGCCTAATATAATACCAAACACAGCGCCTGCCACGCTGATAATAATTGATTCAAATAAAAACTGCTGGCGGATATTTTTCTTTTTACCACCAATTGCTTTTATCAAACCAATTTCGCGAGTGCGCTCGTTTACGGCTACCAGCATAATATTCATTAAAGCAATAGCTGCACTAATTAAAGTAATGATACCGATAACGCCCGATGCGCCGGAAATACTGCTTAATAAATTGAGAACCGTGGAAGCTACTTTATCGCTTTTTTCTATGGAGAAATTCTCATCTTCGGTAGGTTGTAACCGGCGTATGGAACGAAACTCAGATGCTGCTTCGCCAACAGCAGCATTTACTTCCAGGATGCTGTTTGCCGTTACGCCAAGGGTAAACGAACTGGCTGCATTGCTTAATGTGCGCACGCTGTTATAAGTGGTAATAATTACGTTATCGGCGCGTAGCAGCGAGCTTGAGCCTTTGGCTTTGAGCACACCAATTACAACATAAGGCGCCGTGCCGATGCGCACCACTTTGTCGACGGCTTTTTCGGGTTTGTTATTAAAAAGTTTATCTGCCACATCGCTGCCCAGGAGGCAAACGCGGCGGCCGCTTTCTACATCGCGCGGCGTAAAATTTCTGCCATAGGCAATGCTGAAGCCATTTACTTCCACATAGTTTTCATCGCCGCCGTTGATGCGCACATTGGGATTTGTTTTTTTGTCGCCGTAATGAATTTCGTAACTCCATCTTCCGTTTAAAGCAATGCTTACGATGGCCGGAAAATGATATTCCTGCTTAAAGGCTTCTGCCTGCGCTAACGTAATCGGCTTATCTAAGTTTGATTTCTTTTGTTTTTTTCCGCGAGTTGATTTGCTTACATCATTGTTTTGATTGCCGAAGCGAATGCGGTCTTTAAAAGAGATGGTAAAGCCGTTGGCGCCCATGGTCGCAAAATTGTTGGTAACGCTGCTGTTCATGGCTTCTATGGCGGTAATGATGCCGATGAGCGCCATGATGCCAAAAGCGATGATAGATATGGTAATACCGGTTCGCAGCTTGTTGCTGGCTACCGTTTTGTATGCCTGCCTAAAAACATCTGATAAAACCATGTTTTAAATTATGAGTTATGATTTGTGAATGTTTGATGCTTAGCGATTTATTCAATGCTTTTTCTGTACACCAATATTGTTTGTAAAACGGTATGTTCTTATATTGCTGCGATTTAAAACGCGTATTTATTATTCACTGCTTACCTTTTATACCATTCGGATAATGAAAACGATCTGAATCATATTGTCGAAAAAAAATCTCACCCTAAATTTCAATATCACAATATCGAATTATACAATAT
The DNA here is from genome assembly GCA_965219515.1 of Ilyomonas sp. GTDB lineage: Bacteria > Bacteroidota > Bacteroidia > Chitinophagales > Chitinophagaceae > Ilyomonas. The sequence goes on along the minus strand of OZ244776.1, from coordinate 840,354 downwards.
CCAATGGGTATTACTACCGCACCTTTCACAATGGCATAAAAGTAAAACAACCTGTTTTGAGAACAGATTTTATTTGATAAATGGTTTATTACCTTTTAAAAATAAAACCAGCCGAACAGGGTTTGCGGAAAGATGCCAAGATAAATGATGGCAATGGCAAGCAGAACAATTCCGGTTTTAAAAGCGAAAGCCGGTGCTTCAATGACTTCACCATCAGGCATTTTAAAATACATTGCCTGAATAACCCGGAAATAATAATAGACACTGATGGCAGCAAAGATAACGGCAGCGATGACCAGCCACAAATAAGTGCCGGTTTTGATAACCGATTCCAGCATAAAAAACTTAGCGAAGAAACCGGCGGTTAACGGAATGCCTGCCAGTGATAACAGAAAAACGGTATTTGCAAAAGCTAGTACAGGCTGCGTTTTTGCCAAACCGTTGTACCCGTCGAAAGTAAAATCTTTAAGCTTAACCAGAATAGCGAAGATGCCGATGGTAGCCAAACTGTAAGCAACAGAATACATCAGAATACCTTCTTTGGCAACGTCGTTTAAGCTGAACAAGGCAAAAAGCATAAAACCCGCCTGTGCAATGCTTGAATAAGCTAACATACGCTTTACACTTTGCTGAAATACGGCGGTAACATTGCCGATAAGAAGTGTGCATACGATAATGATGGCAAACAAAAGCTTCCAGTCAATGCCGATGATTTTATTTTTTTCGACACTGGTTTCTAACATGCGTGCGTCAAAAAGTTTAATAAAGGCAATGAAGCCCGCCGCTTTTACAATGGTAGCCATAAAAGAGGTGAAGACCGCCGGTGCGCCGTCATAAACATCGGGTGTCCAGAAATGAAACGGCGCGGCAGACACTTTAAACCCGATGGAAATCATGAGCAGCAACATGCCGAACACTTCCAGTATGGAAACGGTTGAATCTGACAGAGCCGGATTTGCGGATGCAGCATGAAGCGGCTCTAATGCAAACGAGCCGGTTGCGCCATAAATCAGGGCAATTCCCATCAGCAGTAAGCCGGTTGAAAAAGAACCCATCAAAAAATATTTGAGTGCCGCTTCGTTGCTTCTCATATTACGCTTATCCGAACCGGTGAGTATATAAAGCGGAATGGATAATATTTCGATGCCAAGAAACAGCATCAGCAAATTGTTATACGAAGACAATAAAAAGATGCCGCAGAGCACAAAAAATATCAGTACAAAATATTCGGCAACGTAATTACCCGTCTTTTGTATTTCGGCGCCGGTGAGCAATACATAAACCAGCGTACATACAACAGCGATGATATTGAAGAATGTACCGAAATTATCGAAGAGCAACATGCCTTTGGTATCAATATTCCAAATTACAAAACCATTGGCATCGGCAATGCAGCCGGCAAGCAGAATGACTAAACCAACAGAAGCAATATGACGATACAGGTTTTTATTAGCAACAAAAATGCTGCTGAACATCATAACGATACCAAGAATAACCGAAAGTAAAATAGCATTCATAATTCTTTGCCTGAGTTAGGTTTTATAGTTTGTTGCAAATTTGCAGATCACAATTTCATCGCTGATCTGCAAAAAATCAACTCTTGCGCGAAACTTTATAATAGTCAAACACAATTTTTCTGTTATATGCGAATCGTTGCAATGACCGCTTTCGCGGTATCATTCGTTAACTGTATGATCGGTTGCGGGTAAACCCCGAAAATAAGTATTAGAATAACCAGAACAACCAATGCTACATTAGTAGCGCTGTTGCTGTCAACCGCATTACTCACCAACTGAGATGTATTTCCATACCACATTTTCTGCGTCATGTTCAAGGTATAAACGGCTGCCAGAATAATACTTACGGCCGCTACCGCCGCTGCAATAATATTATATTGAAACAAGCCATTAAACATTAAAAATTCGCCGATGAAAGAATTGGTAAGCGGAAGCGATACGTTGGCAAATGCCATTATTAAAAACAAAATAGCCAGTGAAGGCGCTTTTTTAGCAAGTCCGCCCAGCTCGCTGAATTTCCTTGTGCCCAATTGTTGTTCTATTGCATCAGCAACTATCCACAATCCGATTACGTTAATGCCATGGTTGAACATTTGCACCATCACACCCTGCAAGCCGGATGATTTACCCGAAAAAATGGCTGCACTCATCAAGCCGATATGCGCAATGGAAGAATAAGCGATCAATCGCTTTATATCATCCTGCCGGATGGCAATCAGCGAAGCGTAAATAATTCCGGTAATGCTAAGTATAATAACAATATCGTCGAACCTGGCAACTGCCATCGGAAATACCGGAAGCACCCAGCGGATAACGCCGTAGATGCCCATTTTAACCATCACGCCGCTAAGCATCATGGTAACAGCAGTTGGCGATTGTTCGTAAGTATCGGGTTGCCAGGTGTGAAAAGGAAAAATGGGCATTTTAATGGCGAAGGCGATAAAAAACAGCCAGAAGCCAAGATATTGCTGCGTTTGTGTAAGTTTCAGATGATAGAAAGATTGTAGGGCGAAGGAGTGAACGCCAGGCGTTTGAAAGTATAGATATAAGATACCAACGAGCATTAACAAAGAACCTAGAAATGTGTAAATGAAAAATTTGAATGTAACGTGTATTCGCTTTTCGCCGCCCCAGATGGAACAAAGAAAATAAGCGGGTATCAAAGCCAGTTCCCAAAAGAAGTAGAAAACAAGACAATCAGCCGCCAGAAAAACGCCCATCATTCCGGCCTGCATCAAAAGCAGCAAACCATAAAAGCTGCCTGCGCCGGCATATGCATTTTTATACGTAGAGATAAAAACAAGTGGTAAAGCAATGGCATTTAATAAGCAAAGCATTTTGCTCATACCGTCTAACGATAGGGTAAAGCGGCTACCCATTTCAGAAAGCCAGGCGCTATCCCAGTAAAGCTGATTGTTAGAAACCGAGTACACACCGAAAAGTGCGATTGCCAGCGTTGCCAGCGAAGCAATTAATGTCAGGAATTTTGCAGTCGCTTCGTTTTTTATGAATAAAGAAGAAGTACCGGCAATTAAAGGAATGATAATTAATAAAAGTGCAATCATTTTTTTTGTTTGGCGCTCCCGGATAGCACAGATAATCGCAGATTTTTATAATTAATTTTCTGTGCAAATCTTTGTCATCCGTGAGAAACTTTTTAAAATATCTTTTCAACAAAAGCGATAATTACCGCCTGATTCCAAAACACGATAAACAACACTACGATGCTTAACACCATAAACATAATGTAATTGCCAACCTGTCCGCTTTGCAGCAACCGCAACTGCCGGGATGAATATTGAACAAAGCGTCCCGTACCATTTACAAAACCGTCTATTCCTGATTTTTCAATTACAGTTTTGAAAAATCCGGCTACGGTACTTACTGGTTTTACAATCGCGGCATCATATATTTCATCTACATACCATTTATGTTCCAGTACACGATTCAATCCGGTTGCTTCTTCGGTTGTTGTTTGGTATTTGCTATATTTTGTCCATGCCCAAACAATGGTTGCAATAATCAGAACCGTTGCAATTGCCATCATTAATAATTCGTGTGCAGAATCGCCCAGATGTTCCGGCTGCAAAGCTTTCGATCGGGCAAAAACGGGCGACAGAAAATGTTCCAGCCAATGCGCATCCGGTGCAAACACTTCGGGTATGCCGATAAACCCGCCAATGACAGCCAGTATGGCAAGAACAATCAACGGAATAGTCATGGCAGGCGGACTTTCGTGAAGGTGATGCTCCTGCTCGTGCGTGCCGCGAAATGTGCCAAGAAACGTCATAGCATACAAGCGGAACATATAAAAAGCCGTCATCAGTGCGCCGGCTACGCCAATGTAGTATAGAATTGGATTTTGCAGTTCTGCGGCGGCTAAAATTTCATCTTTACTAAAAAAGCCGGAGAAAGGCGGTACGCCCGCAATGGCAAAGCAGGACAAAAGGAATGTGATGTTTGTAAGCGGCATCTTTTTTTTGAGTGCGCCCATATTTCGCATATCCTGTTCGCCACTCATAGCATGAATAACAGAACCTGCACCTAAAAACAGACAGGCTTTAAAAAAAGCGTGTGTGATGACGTGAAACACGGCGCCGGTATAAGCGCCAACGCCCAGACCCAGAAACATATATCCCAACTGACTAACCGTAGAATAAGCCAGCACTTTCTTAATATCGTTTTGCTTAAGCGCAATACTCGCTGCCACTATTGCGGTTGCCAAACCAATAATAGCTACAATACTTTCCGTTAACGGAGCAAGCGTGTATAAAATATTACTGCGGGCAATCATATATATGCCTGCCGTTACCATTGTTGCAGCATGAATTAATGCCGATACAGGTGTTGGACCTGCCATTGCATCGGGAAGCCAGGTGTATAAAGGAATCTGCGCGCTTTTGCCGGTGGCACCAACAAACAATAATAATGTTATGGCAGTAATGTCTGACGAAGAAAGCTTATTGTAATTGGCAAATACATCGGCATAATTTACCGTACCCAATTTATTCAATATCCAAAAAACGGCGAGCAGAAAACCAAGGTCGCCAATGCGGTTCATAATAAACGCCTTTTTCGCGGCTGCATTATAATTATCAACGGTAAACCAGAAACCGATTAATAAATACGAACATAATCCCACGCCTTCCCAGCCAATGAACATGATAACGTAATTCGCTCCTAACACCAGCAGCAGCATGGAAAAAACAAAGAGATTGAGGTAAGCGAAATATCTCGCAAAATGTGGCGGTTCTTCATCGCGCATGTACGATGTGGAGTACAGATGAATTAAGAAACCTACACCAGTGATGATTAATAAAAAGAGAGACGATAACTGGTCTACCTGAAAAGCAAAATCTATTTTGAACGAACCTGTGTTTATAAATGTGTATAATGGCTCAACCTGCAGTGCGCCGCCCGATTTTACCTGAAAAAAAAGTATCAGGCTTACAATGAACGAAGCCAGCACCGAACCGCATCCGATAATACCGGTAACCGGTTTTGACAACGAATTGCGAAGCAGTCCGCTGATAAGAAAACCGAGCAAAGGAAAAAGTGGTATTAAATAAGCCATAGAGAAAAGCCCTCAGCCCCTAAAGGGAAGTTTTAGAACCTATTATACTATTGCCCTACCTCCCTTTCAGGGGCCGGGGCTTCTAATTCTTTAACCGGTTTAGAAAATTTACATCTACCGAATGCGTATTTCGATACATCATTACAATAATGGCCAATCCTACACTCACTTCTGCAGCCGCTACAACCATAATAAAGAAAACAAATATCTGCCCGTCTATACCTGCCTGCGCAGCCGTAACACCACTTTCAGAAACGGCATGAGGCGTTTTTGAAAAAGCAACCAATAATAAATTTACCGCATTCAGCATCAGCTCAATGCACATAAAAATAATGATGGCATTACGCCGCGTTAGCACACCTACAATGCCGATGCAAAACAAGGCAGCCGATAAAGCGATATAATATTGTATTGGCATAAGCCCCTGACCCCAAAAGGGAATTTTTAAAGAAGCCCCCACCCCCTAAAGGGGAGTTGACAACCTGCAATGTTTAAAAAATTTTATACAAAAAATTACCCTTTCTTCCCTTTATGGGTTGGGGGCTAATTTTTTTTCCCAATTACCACGGCACCTACCATTGCGCTTAAAAACAACACACTGCTAATTTCAAACGGCACCGCATAACTGGTAAATAATACTTTTCCTAAGTTGCTAATCAAACCAATGTCTCCGGTTGTTAGCAACGCAGACTTTCCGTTTAATTCAGTTGCCGTGCGAATTACAGAAATCAACACAGCCAGTAACAAGCCGCCGCTTATTACACCGGCAAATTTCATCCATACGCTGCGTTTTGGTTCGATGGCTGCTTCCAAATTCATCAGCATAATCACAAATAGAAACAACACCATTACCGCGCCCGCATACACAATGATATTTACAATTGCCAGAAACTGCGCATTGAGTAAAATATAATGCCCGGAGATGGCAAAGAATGTAACAATAAGCCACAACACGCTATGCACCGGGTTTTTACTTACCAGCACCATAATGGCGCTTAACAAAGCCAGCCCGCTTAAAAACCAGAAAATAATTTCAGTAATGCTCATTGTACAAGTTGGTAATTGGCAAACAGATCAACCGAATTTCATTTAGAAATCAGCCTGCTGTTGTTGGCTCGTTCAATCCTTTGGCTTTTGCAAACGCTTCCGGCTCTGTTACCGGGTTCGGTATCAGTAAATCTTCTTTGCCATATATAAATTTCTTTCGCGCAAAATCGCTTGGTGTAACTGTTTCACTCAGGTAAATGGCATCTTTCGGGCAGGCTTCCTCGCACAATCCGCAAAAAATACAGCGCAACATATTTATTTCGTAACGCGCTGCATATTTTTCTTCCCGGTACAAATTTTCTTCGCCTATTTCTCTTTCAGCCGCTTCCATGGTAATGGCTTCGGCCGGGCAGGCTACCGCGCACAAACCGCAGGCCGTGCATCGTTCTCGTCCTTCTTCGTCGCGGTTCAGTACATGCAACCCGCGAAACACCGGACTAAACGGGCGTTTTTGTTCGGGATAATTCAGGGTAACTTTTTTTCTGAATAAATGCTTCAAAGTTATCAGCATTCCTTTTGCAATATTCCACAGGTAAATGCGCTCCAAAAAGGTCATTGGCTTACGATCTACCGCTTTACTTCTATTGGTTAGTGCCTGCATATTGTTAAGCTGTCGGCCATCAGCTTTCAGCATCCGGCTTTTTGTTACAAAAGTATTCGTATGAATGTTTGTCTCCAAGTTTATCTTTTAAAACTGTACTTGGATGCCAGGTCGCTTATGTGTTTATCCATAAAATTACGGCCGCAGTAACAAGCATGTTTATCAAAGCGAGCGGCAATAATTTTTTCCAGCCGAGGTTCATTAACTGATCGTATCTAAAACGTGGAATTGTCCATCTCACCCACATAAACAAAAAGATAAAAAATACGATTTTAATAAGCAAGGCTACCAAACCTAAGATTGCTGCGAGGTTAGGGTCTAATTTGCTTTCGTCAAGAAAAGGAATATCGTAACCACCAAAAAAAAGCGTTGCCATAATGGCGCTGCTGATAAACATATTGATGTATTCTGAAAATAAATAAAAGCCAAGCTTCATGCTGGAATATTCCTGATGATAACCCATGTTCAGCTCGCTCTCCGCTTCAGGCAAATCGAACGGCGTACGGTTGCATTCGGCAAATGCGCACACTAAAAAAATAAGAAAACCAAGCGGCTGATAAACAATGTTCCAGATGCCGCTTTTCATTTGTTCTTCTACGATGGTTTTCATGCTTAGCGAACCTGTAAGAAACAGCAAGGCTATTAAAGAGATACCCATTGCCAGCTCGTAGCTGATTGCCTGCGAAGCGCCACGTAAAGCGGCAAGCAGTGAAAATTTATTGTTGCTTGCCCAACCGCCAATCATAATGCCATATACGCCCAGACTAACCACGCCAAACACATACAAAATTCCAATGTTTACATCTGCAATTTGTAATGGTACTGCCGTATCGCCCAACTGCAAATGACTGCCCCAGGGAATAACAGCGCACGTCATTAATGACGCCAGCATTGCCAGGGCAGGTCCTAATACAAACAAAACTTTGTTTGAGGTATTGGGAATAATTTCTTCTTTAAAAAACAGCTTCGTACCATCTGCCAGCGGTTGTAAAATACCAAACGGCCCGGCGCGGCTTGGTCCTCTTCTGTCCTGAAACCAGGCAGCAATTTTACGCTCAAAATACGTTTCGTACATGGCTATTACCAGCGATACCGACACGATGATAACAATAAGAATCAGTTTTTGTATTACAAAAGACCAGTCGAATGCAAGAAGTATGGCGGAAATGTTATTCATTGGTGTTAATTAGTGATTCGATTTTATTGATAAATGCAACAGTATCTCTAAATATCTCTTTCATTATACAGGTGGAAATAACTACAAAATCTGCATAATCCGCTTCGCCTCTCAACTTAAGAAGTTTTTCAAAAGTTTGTCCGTCTGTCTTATTGATTAACTGTTTCAATACAAGCTCATCATACAATTTCACATTCATTCCTTTGTGACTTTTCACCAATACATTTTGGCTCGCAAAATAAGCGGAGACAACATAAAAAGCTGCGTAATACAATCTATTCACAGCAGCTAAATACCTTTCAGAATCCATAAGCAAGAGAGAATAATTTAATGCTTCTTAGACTTTTTAATTCGCTGATTAACTTTATCACGATCGTCTGTCATAATACAATTCCATCTTCATGGACATTAATATAAAGGTCTGTATTCAATGAACTATACCATTCAACTCTCGTTTTAATAATTAAGCCAACGCTCACAGAATGTTTAAGTTGTACATCAAAAACAGAACTATAAAATTGAAAGCGCAAAGCCCCTGTTATTTCTTCATTCGTTAATATCAAAATATCCCAATCGCTCTCTTCTTGAAAATCACCCCGGGCACGGGAACCAAACAGTAATACATCAGCCGATTTATCTACTGATAAAACCGCCTTTTTAATGTCTTGTAATATGATTTCTGATGAATTCATTTAATCTTTAAAATCTTCCGAATGCGCCGGACCTTCCAGCAAGCTTAAATCGTTTTGCGGCTCGTTTATCTTGCTTACATTACGAATGTCAAGCATCAGGCGCGGTTGTCTGCCATTCATCACTTCGGGTAAAAATTCGGGTGGTTCGATGGCATCAACATAATGTCCCTGCGAAATAACAGAATGCCTGTCAATCTTGCGCGGACCTTCAATGATCCAATCGCCCGTTTTCTTTTTTTCAAACCGGCATTCGTTGCAAATCCATTCTTCCGCTTCGCCCCATTCATCTTTGCGTGCCGTTACGCGAAACACTTCATCACCCCGGTTCCATAGCGTTACCTTACCGCAACAGGTAGGGCAATCTCTGTGGGCATTCATTGGTTTTAAAAACCAAACGCGGTTTTTAAACCGGAACGTTCTGTCGGTTAAGGCTCCTACCGGGCAAACATCAATTACGTTTCCGATGAAATCGTTTTCCAAACTCTTCTCGATATAAGTAGCGATTTCAGAATGATCGCCTCGATCTAAGATACCGTGATACCGTTTATTCGTAAGCTGGTCGGCTGTATAAACACACCTATAGCAAAGAATACAACGTGTCATGTGCAACTGTATATACGGACCTAAACTATGCTTCGCAAAGGTGCGCCGTTGAAACTCATAACGAGTACCTTCTTTGCCATGCTCGTAACTTAAATCCTGCAGATGACATTCACCCGCCTGGTCGCAGATCGGGCAATCGAGCGGATGATTGATTAATAAAAATTCAACCACACCGGCACGCGCATCAATCACTTTCTCGCTGGTGAGGTTTTTTACTTCCATACCATCCATTACCGTAGTGCGGCAGCTTGCCACCAGCTTTGGCATCGGGCGCGGATCTTTTTCCGAGCCTTTGCTCACTTCTACCAAACAGGTGCGACACTTGCCGCCGCTGCCCTTCAATTTGCTGTAATAACACATGGCAGGCGGCGCCACATCTCCGCCAATTTTGCGCGCCGCTTCCAGTATAGAAGTTCCGGCAGAAACTTCTACGGTAATATTATCTATGGTTACTTTGAATAAAGGTGTTTGTTGTTCTGTCATTGTAAAAATTTATCCGAAGTAAAATACTGTGCTCTTTACTCTTATTAAAAAAATTATAGTTAGACTTTAACTCCAATCTTCTTCAGAAGAAAGGAAGTTGTTGATTATAATTTGCAATCTGTTTATCTCTTCAAAATATTCCTTTCATCCTGAAATTCCAATCCAGACTATGCCATCACTTCACGTTCATCGGCATAATGCGAAAGCCCGTAATTATGGATCAAACACTCTTCCGGATTCAGCACATGCCATTCAAACTCATCTCTGAAATGACGAATAGCCGCTGCAACCGGCCAAGCAGCTGCATCGCCCAACGGACAAATGGTATTGCCTTCAATTTTTCGCTGAATATCCCACAGTAACTCTATATCGCTTAATTTTCCCTTGCCATTTTCAATATTCTTCAAAATTTTCTCCATCCAGCCGGTGCCTTCACGACAGGGCGAGCATTGCCCGCAGCTTTCGTGACGATAAAAGCGGGCGAATGTCAAGGTATTCCGCACAACACACTGATCTTCATCCAACACAACAAAACCGCCGCTTCCCATCATGCTGCCGCTAACAAAACCGCCATCGCTGAGGCTTTCATAATTCATCATCCGGGTTTCGCCTTTGGCCGTTTTCAATAATAAATTCGCCGGTAAAATGGGAACGGAAGAACCGCCGGGAATGCACGCTTTTAAACGCTTGCCATTTGGAATGCCACCGCAATATTCGTCGCTGTAAATAAATTCTTCTACCGAAATGGTCATGTCTATTTCGTAAATGCCCGGTTTATTGATATTGCCACAGGCGGAAATAAGTTTGGTACCGGTTGATTTACCAACGCCAATCTTTGCGTACTCTTCGCCGCCCATATTGATGATGGGAACCACAGCTGCCAAAGTCTCCACGTTGTTCACCACGGTTGGACGTTCCCATGCGCCTTTAATAGCAGGAAATGGCGGTTTGATACGCGGATTGCCGCGCTTGCCTTCAAGACTTTCTATCAACGCGGTTTCTTCGCCGCAGATATAAGCGCCCGCGCCGCGATGCACGTAGACCTCACAATCGAAACCGGTGCCTAAAATATTTTTACCCAGAAAGCCTGCTGCTTTGGCTTCTGCAATCGCCTGTTCCAAAATATCGGGAATCCATGCATATTCGCCACGTATATAAATATATGTTGTGTGGCTGCCTAATGCGAATGAACTGATGATCAATCCTTCAATTAAAAGATGCGGAAGAAATTCCATCAGATAGCGGTCTTTGAAGGTACCGGGTTCACTTTCATCTGCATTGCAAACCAAATGACGTGGCACACCTTCGGGTTTTGCAATAAAACTCCATTTTAAACCGGTAGGAAAACCGGCACCGCCCCGACCGCGCAACCCGCTTTTCTTTACTTCCTCTACAATGGCTTCAGGCGATGTTTTCAATGCTTTTTCAACGGCTGTATAACCGCCGTTTTTTCGCCACGTGTCGTAATAGCGGATGCCTTCGATGTTAGCTTTATCTATTAATAATTTTGTTGCCATATTTATAAAGTATAAGCTTTAAGCTATGAGCTTTTTGTTTTAATTGTTTGCAGTTGCGTTCATCACACATTCTTCTATAATGGCATCTATTTTTTCTTTGGTTAAATGCTCGCGATAAAATTTGCCAAGTTGCATCATTGGCGCATAGCCGCAGGCGCCTAAGCATTCTACTGTTTTTAAAGTAAACAAACCATCAGCCGTTGTTTCGCCAACTTTGATATTAAGCTTTTGCTGAATGTAGGCAATGATATCATCGCAGCCTCGCAACATGCAGGGACCCGTCTGGCAAACTTCAAACACATATTTGCCAACCGGCTTTGTATTGTACATGCTGTAAAAAGTAGCCACTTCGTAAACCTCAATCGGCTCAAGCTGCAATAGGGAAGCTACGTAATCCATCGCATCAACACTTAGCCATCCGTTTCCTTCTTCCTGCGCCATATGAAGCAACGGCAGCAACGCGCTTTTGTGTTTGCCTTCCGGATAACGGGCAATGATTTCCTGAACCTTACTAAGTTTGTCTTGTGAAAACTGCATACTTACTTACGCCTGTTTAAAATTTTTTTTAATGCTTTGGCATCAGATAAATCTTTATCCCTTTTAACAGCCATTTTATTGTCGATAAGGTGATCGATGTGAATACACCTCACTTCAATATTATCTTCAATAAAAATATCACTTTTAGAAAAAGCATCCTCAAAGCTAACCCCTGGAATACTATTCAAAATATCGATACGATATGGTATTCTACCCATTTGAACAACACTATTCTCTTCTGTTAAATCTTCAATTGAAAAGCCTATGCTTCCTAATCCAAAATCGTCAATTGTTTTTAAAACCTTTTCAGCGTTACTTACCGTATTCTCAATAAAAATATCCATGTCTCCTGTCGTTCGGTTGACGCCGTTTAAAATCACTGCATAACCTCCAATTAAAATATATTTTGCATTATTCCGATTTAATAATTGTATAAACTCAAGAAAAAGAGGATCAAAAATCGTCATGATCTAATTCTGATTTTAATACTTTCCTGCCCACTTTTTCAAATGCTTCGGGAAATTTACCGAAACGATAACCCCAAATCTTTCTACGCAACCTTTCTGCTTCAATAATGCGTTCCTGCCACGTTTTATCAGCCCAGTAAAAAAGATCATCTTCATCAGCTTGCTGCTGATTCACTTTTCTACCAACCGGTTCTATTTTGTTTATTTTTTCCATCATCCATCCAGTTCTCCGGCAATCAGATTTAATGAACTCATGGTGATGATGGCATCACTCAACATTGCGCCTTTAGTTAACTCAGAATAAGCCTGATAATAAATAAAACAAGGACGCCGGAAATGCAAACGATACGGCGTTCTGCCACCATCGCTGATTAAATAAAAACCGAGCTCGCCGTTGCCGCCTTCCACACTGTGATATACTTCGCCGGGCGGAATTTCAGTTTCGCCCATTACAATTTTGAAATGCCAGATTAAGGCTTCCATTTTGGTATATACATCTTCTTTCTTTGGCAGATAATACTCCGGAATATCGGCATGAAACACTTCTGCTTCAGCGCCTTTAAATTCCTGCACTTTTTTATAAGCCTGATTAATGATGCTGAGCGATTGCTTCATTTCTTCGTTACGCACCAAAAAGCGATCGTAGCAGTCGCCGGTATTGCCAACCGGAATGATAAAATCAAAATCTTCATAACTGCTGTAAGGAGAATGAACCCGAACGTCGTAATCCACGCCGGCAGCACGCAGGTTTGGTCCGGTAAACCCATAATTTAAAGCGCGCTCTGCACCAATGGGTCCTGCTCCAATCAGGCGCTCCATAAAAATGCGGTTACGCGTTAATAAGTTTTCAAATTCCTGCAATACAGCCGGGTATTCGCGTAAAAATTTTTCCAGTTTGGTCCATGCCGTATTATTAAAGTTGCGCTCGAAACCGCCGATGCGTCCAATGTTAGTAGTAAGCCGTGAGCCGCAGATTTCTTCGTAAATTTCATACACCAGCTCGCGGTATTGCATAACATACAAAAAAGCCGTAAACGCACCCGCATCAACCCCAACAACAGAGTTACAAATGAGATGATCGGTAATGCGCGCCAGCTCCATGATGATGATGCGCATGTAATCTACACGCTTGGGAAGCTTGATACGCAGCAGCTTTTCGCACGTCATGTGCCAGCCCATGTTATTGATGGGGCTGCTGCAATAATTCATGCGGTCGGTAAGCGTGGTAATCTGATACAAAGGTCTGCGCTCGGAAAGCTTTTCGAAGGCACGGTGAATGTAGCCAACCGTTTGCTCGGACGACACGATCCGCTCGCCGTCCAACTCCAGAATATTCTGAAATACGCCGTGCGTTGCCGGATGCGTGGGTCCTAAATTTAATGTTGTAGTTTGCTTGCCGATAGAACCTTCGGGCAGCTTAATATGGTGTTGAACTTCTAAATTATTCATGTGATATACATGTCTTAACTGACTTCAGATTTATCCGAATATTCTGCTTAATTCAATCTCCAATCCATGTAAAACCAAGGCTTGAACAGTACCATGAAAAAGCTTTTCTTTCAGCTTATACTTTTTATTATCTAAAATATATTGTTCAATTGTTTTTAAATCAGCATCTACGATCCAGTATTCTGTTATGCCATTCAAAGCATATTCTTCCTTTTTCCTTTTCCTGTCAATCTGTTCCGTGCTTTTGCTTAACACTTCAATAATGAAATCGGGAACCGGAAAAACTTTTGTTTCATTTTCAAATGCCTGATTTTTCCAGAAAGCCAAATCAGGCATCACATCACTGCGTTTTAGTCTTACCAAAGCTTGCTCCGTTAATACAACACCAGCTTTATTGATTTCCACAAAATCATCAACAAGTTTCGCAATTCTTTTTAAAACAATGACATGTAAAAGCCTGGCAGGAGAATGAACAACAATTTCACCGGCAATAAATTCGGCTCGCTTGTCTTCATCCAGCCATTCATAAAATTCTTTTCTCTTAATTTCTTCTTCCACCAGCACACGCTGTAATTCTTCCACATAATCGGGGAGGTTAGGCGATTGCAATATCGGCTGAAGAATTTTATCCATTTATGTTATAGTGTGTTTAAAAAAGCCTTTGTTCCGCCTCTGCCAAACATTTCATCGTCTTTATCTCTGCGCGTCTGGTCTTCCAGCGGGTATTCTTTGCGTTGCGGAAAATAATCCATTTCGTCTACGTTTACAATGCGTTTTAAATTCGGATGCCCCACAAAGTTAACGCCGTAAAAATCATAGGTTTCGCGCTCCATCCAATTGGCAGCTTCAAATAATTTGGTAGCGGTAAACACATCGGGTTTCTGAATATTTGTGAATACCTTAAAGCGGATGCGTATATTATTCTGCATATTATGCAAATGATATACAACAGCAAGTTCGGCGCCTTTGCTATCAGGATAATGAACGGCAGTAACAGAAGTAAGAAACCGAAATCCTAAATCATCATACAAAAACTGAAGCACTTTTAAGTTTTGCTCTTTCGGCGCTTCAAAGGTGAGCATTCCGTAAGGCTCGTGAAAACCGGAAACGGTTTCGCCAAATTTGTCTGCCAAGCTTTGCTGTATTGTTTCGTTGGTCAGTTGCATTGTTATTTATTTACTGAATTCCATAACTGTTCATCAAGGCTTTGTATTCTTCGCCATTTCTGCGGCGCAGGCTTTCGTTGCCCACCAAATCCTGTATGCGAAGAATGCCATCAATCACCGCTTCCGGCCGCGGTGGGCAGCCCGGAATATATACATCCACCGGGATAATCTGGTCAATGCCCTGCAATACAGAATAGGTATCAAAAATACCGCCCGAGCAGGCGCAGGCGCCCATGGCTAACACCCATCTCGGCTCTGCCATTTGCAAATAAACCTGCCGCAAAACGGGTCCCATTTTTTTAGAAATTGTTCCCATTACCATCAGCAAATCGCACTGGCGCGGCGTAAAACCCAAACGTTCAGAACCAAAGCGGGCTAAATCATAATTAGACGCCATGGTGGACATAAATTCAATGCCGCAGCACGAAGTAGCAAAAGGCAGCGGCCAAATAGAATTTTTTCGGGCTAATCCTACGATACTTTCAAATTTTGTAGCAAAAAAACCTTCGCCGTCGCTGCCTTCCGGCGCCTCGGCAATGGCAATGTTATCGTGAATATCGGGTTGTTTGGGATGTATGTTAAAACGTACCGGACGTGGCATAAGAATCTCCTTTTTACTTAAAAATTACGATTTACAAAAGTAACATACAAGTGTTACAAAACCTTGCTAAACATTCTTTGTTTCGCAAATATTCTCATCCCGTTATCAACACTGCAACTTAAGAAATACAGTATAAATTAATCTTTACCTGCTAAAACAAACAGGGAAAACAAAGCCTGTAAAATAGGGAGAGATTCAATTTTGTTTATGAATTTCAATCACCTGTTCGTTTTATAGATTAATCCCTATTTTTGGCAGCGTATAAGCGGGCTAACATAATAGAAAATTCTCCTGTCTGATCTGTTTTAAGCCAACCAGATTATTAAAAAAATGTCGAAGCAAATATCCAGGATTGCAGTATTAACATCTGGTGGAGACTCGCCGGGAATGAACGCAGCCATACGCGCCGTTGTAAGAACAGGGATATATTACGGAATGGAAGTATTTGGGGTGGTAAGAGGGTTTAGTGGTATGGTGGAAGACGATATTTTTCAAATGGACTCCCGTTCCGTGGCCAATATTATTCAACGTGGCGGCACGGTTCTAAAATCGGCACGCTGCAAAGAATTTTTTACGTATGATGGCAGACAAAAAGCGGTTGCCAATCTTGAAAAAAGAGGTATTAACGCCCTGGTAGTTATCGGCGGCGACGGCAGTTTTACAGGCGCATTGAAATTAAGCACCGAATTCGATTTCCCTGTTATCGGCTTGCCAGGCACTATTGATAAAGATTTATTCGGTACCGATTTTACCATTGGTTTCGATACCGCCGTGAACACCGCCATTGATGCCATAGATAAAATACGCGATACGGCAGATGCGCACGACCGTCTTTTTATTGTGGAAGTGATGGGTCGCCATGCAGGATATATCGCTTTGCACAGCGGCATTGCCACCGGCGCCGAAAATATTATGATACCGGAAGCCGAAACCAATATTGATGAATTAATAGATTCATTGACCGAAAAAGAAAAACGAAAGAAATTAGTTAATCTTATCGTGGTAGCCGAAGGCGACGAATTTGGCGGCGCAAACCAGATAGCAAAAGTGGTTAAGGAAAGATTGCCCCATTTAGACACGCGGGTTTCTATTTTGGGTCACATCCAGCGCGGCGGCTCGCCAAGTGCCATAGACCGGCTGATTGCAAGCCGCATGGGTTATCATGCCATTGAAAGCCTGATGGAAGGACGCTTTAACGTGATGGTGGGAGTTGTGAACAATGAAATGGCTTATACACCTTTGGAAATCGCCATCCGCGAAAAACAATCTGTCAGCCCCGACCTGCTGCGGCTGGTAAAGATTTTGAACAGCTAAGTGAACATTTAATTTTTAAAACAACGACTGATGCCAACAGCAGAAAAATATTTTCATACGACTATGGATAAGCAAGCCGGAATAGAACACACATTTCATCGTACAAAAATTGTTGCCACCGTAGGTCCTGCCTGCGATACCTACGAAAAACTATTGGCACTGGTAAAAGCCGGTGTGAATGTATTTCGATTAAATTTCTCGCATGGAACACACGAAAACAAAGAAAAAATTATCGGATATATCAGAGAATTGAATGCTAAAGAACCGTATAATATTTCGATACTTGCCGATCTGCAGGGACCCAAACTTCGGGTTGGCGAAATGGAAAACGGTGGTTTAGATGTATCTGCCGGCGACATACTTACGTTTACATCAACGGAAAAAGTGGTAGGCAACAAAGATAAAATTTATGTGTCTTATCCCAACCTTCATAACGATGTTAAAGTAGGAAATAAAATTTTGATTGACGATGGCAAACTGGAAGTGATTGTAATTGAAATTACAAAAGAAGGCAACGTTCGAGTTGCTGTTTCGTACGGCGGAAGAATTTTGCCTAAAAAAGGCGTGAATTTACCTGATACGGAAATATCGCTGCCCGCCATGACGGAAAAAGACATTGAAGATTTTGAATTTATTGTAAAACAGCAGTGCGACTGGATAGCTCTTTCGTTTGTAAGAAAAGCCGAAGATATTATTGATCTGAAGCAACGACTTGCCGAGCGGGGCAGCACTACCAAGGCGATGGCAAAAATTGAAATGCCATCGGCTATGGCCGACCTTAAAAACATCATCAATGTAAGTGATGGCGTAATGGTGGCGCGCGGCGATTTGGGCGTTGAACTTCCGGTAGAAAAAGTGCCGATGGCGCAACGCGAAATCATCCGCAAGTGCATTCATCGCGGCAAACCCGTAATTGTGGCTACGCAAATGATGGAAAGCATGATAGACCGAACCAAACCCAACCGGAGCGAAATTACCGACGTTGCCAATGCAGTTCTGGAAGGTACAGATGCCGTAATGTTAAGCGCCGAAACGGCAACCGGCAATTATCCCGAACTAGTGGTAGAAACCATGCGAAAAATTATTTTAGAAGTAGAAAAAACCGAATATCGCTATAACCGCGAAGAAGATTTAAAACCGCTTTCTCATTCGCCAACCTTTTTAAGTGATGCCATCTGTTACAATGCCTGCAAAATAGCGCGCGATGTAAATGCCGAAGCCTTAATCGGCATGACGCAAAGCGGCTACACGGCTTTTGTGTTGAGCAGCTATCGCCCGCTGGCGCCACTGTTTATTTTTACCAAAAAAAGATATCTGGTTAATCAGCTAAGCCTTAGCTGGGGCGTACGCGCTTTTTATTACGATGAAGAGAATAGTCTTGATGAAATTGTAACCGACCAGATAGAAATTTTAAAAGAACGGGGGTTTTTAAAAACCGGCGATACGGTAATAAACACTGGTAGTACACCTATACATTTACATCTTCCTACCAACATTTTAAAAATATCAACGGCGGAATAGAATATAAAAAGCCGGTATTTTATTACCGGCTTTTTATATTCTATATTTCTCCAAATCAGGCAGTATATTTCTGATTGATATAAGCCAGTATTTTTTTCTTTGATACTTCGGCATTTTTTTCTTTCTCCGCTTCGCTGCTTATGTCAGACAGTTCGTCGTCGTGAACCGTATCGCGAAACCAATTGGTGTAATCGCCTTTGGCAAGATGATAATTCCAGGTTTTATCGTCAATGCCTTCTGCAATGTGCGCAAACATGATAAGATTGTTTGCTTTTAGCTGTAATGTGTTGTTTTTTCCGGTAAATACAAAGCTGTTATCGCCCATATCACCGGTGGCATATTTGCGTTTGTGCCTTTGTTGCAACTGCTTCGGTTCATTCATTTTCACTACATAAGGCGTTGTTTTTTTTGCTTCCAGATCATAAATGCAGGCTTCGCCTTTTTTCAACACGGGCGTCTTTTTCGGAGGCTCAATCTTTCTTATTTTACAAAAGTGATCTATCGGATACGCAGCGTTTTCACCCACTGTTATTACCATACCTACTTTTTCCAAAATGTCAGAACACATCACATCGGGCGAATAACTGATAAGTAAAAAATTATTCAGATGTGAAAATAAACTGCTGTCCACACCCGGCGGCAACAGATGATGCGCTTCATCTATCAGCAGCCAATGCGGAAGACCAAACTCTTTGCGAAGACTTGCAATGGAAGTTAATAGCCGGGTAAAAAAAGCCGGCCGATCGTCCATCGCTACCGATAACAATGAAATAACAACGCTTTGCTTTGGATTTTTTAATAACCCGATTATTTCTTCGATTGATGGTAACGATTTTTCATTACCGATAATAACGGCGTCAGGAAGTTCGGTATAATCGCCTTCGGGATCAATCAGACAAAACCGGTAATTCTTCTTGGAAAGGCTTTCTGTAACGGCAACCGTAAATGTAGATTTTCCGCCGCCGGAAACGCCGGATAACAAAATGCCCGACCGGTACGGATTGAGTAAAAAGGGCTTCTGATTGCGTAAAGTGCCTAACTGTAAAAAATGTCTTGTCATGGTATGGTTCAGTTCAGACAAATCATTTGCAATCAGCGCATCTATCAATTCGCCAACGCCATTTCCATGATCGGATTTCGTAACCCAGTCAACTGATTCTTTTAACGTTGGTAAAGCATTCCTAACGGCAACCGCACATTCGGCAACGGTAAACATGGCGCTATCGTTTTCTGCGTCTCCAACCGCTACCACATTATGTTCTGACAAGCATAATTTTTCTAACAATGTCTGTAGACCGGTAGCTTTATTAACACCCGGCGGCAATATCATTACGGCGCCTTTGTTAAAAATAATCTGACGTTCGATACCAAATTCTTTAATGACGTCAAGCACCGTATTCTGATGCGGCTCCCAGGTGGCAACAATTACTTTTCCAATGGAGATCGGCGATACGCCACGTTTTATAAGCTCATCTGTAAAAGCCGCTTCCGGTGCGGGTCCCAACAGTTCTTCCATACCGGTGGCGGTGGTATAAAGTAAAGCGCCGTTTTCCGCTACGATATAATCAAACACTTTAAATTCAGGAAATGCGCGTTCCAGATCAGGCATTTCTCTGCCGGTTACCAGGGCGATTTTACGATTTGATGCTTTTAACTGCTTTAATTTTTCTACGGTTTCACCAGACACTTTTTCATGGTGCGCAATGGTGCCATCGTAATCAGAAGCTAAAATATGATAACGCATAGGCATGAATAATTTGTAGCATATAAGCCGGTTAATTTGCCATTGGTCTAACTTTTATGTCTTTAAAATATACAACGCTGTTCGGGTCGTGCCCCTGCAAAGCAAACGTGCCGTCAGATATCGTGCGCCCTTTCATGTTTTCATCTCTGTTGGCATCATCGGGCTCGGTGTAATCAACCGTCATGGTATCGTTTACCCAAATCTGCACATGCTTTCCCACCACTTTTATTTTTTCGGTAAACCAGGTGCTGTCGGGCACCAGCTTTTCTTTTACATCTTCTATGGCATACAGGCTGCCGGTTCTGCGCCAGTCGGTATGCGAATTATTTACCTGTACTTCGTAGCCTTTTGACGGCCATCCGCCGGGCTGATATTCCGTATGAAAATAAATGCCCGAATTGGCGCCGGGCATCGTCATCACCTGTGCGCTGAACTCAAAATTTTTGAAATCATGATTCTGCACATCGCCGTTATAAAACAGATGCGCCGTTTTGCCGTGAACCATTATCATTCCGTCTTTTACGCTAAAAGTTTCTGCATTGTCTCCCACCTTCCAGTTGTCTAACGATTTGCCGTCGAATAAAGAAATCCACTCGTCTGCGGGTGCATTGTTATCTTTTAACTTTGGCTGTGCAAAAATGAAAAAGGCTGCCATTAAAACAAGAAATACGTTTTTCATAAGATGTTTTTAATAAAAAAATAAAAGTGAAAGATACGCTTGATACCAACAAGATAACGGTGTAAAACTTACAGCAACATTATTTCTTTATGAATAACAAGGTAACGGTAATCGTGCAGATGATTGGATTAAAAGAACAACAAACTTAAATTCTATATCTGT
The DNA here is from genome assembly GCA_965219515.1 of Ilyomonas sp. Lineage (GTDB taxonomy): Bacteria > Bacteroidota > Bacteroidia > Chitinophagales > Chitinophagaceae > Ilyomonas. The sequence goes on along the minus strand of OZ244776.1, from coordinate 819,503 downwards.
TGCTTCTACCGTTTTTTTTATAATACGTTATCAGAAATCAGATGGCAGAGTTACAGCAAAACACCGCGAAGAAAGATATAGCCAACACTTAAATAAATAATAATACCGGTTACATCTACCAGCGTTGCCACAAACGGTGCGGAAGATGCCGCCGGATCGGCGCCTAATTTTTTAAGAATAATCGGCAGCATAGAACCGGCGAGCGTTCCCCATAACACAATCCCGATAAGCGAAAAGCCAACCGTGAAAGCAATTAGCAGCCAGTGCTCGCCATACAGATCGGTAAGAATATTATGGCTCATTAAATAATGCCAGAGACAAATTCGCAAAAAGCCAATCAGCCCGAGAATGGAGCCGAGAATAAGCCCGCTTAATATTTCGCGCCGCATCACGCGCCACCAGTCGGCAATGGCAATTTCACCTACCGCCATCGCCTGAATAATTAAAGTAGAAGCCTGCGAGCCACTGTTGCCGCCGCTGCTGATAATCAAAGGAACAAACAATGACAACACGGTTGCTTTTTCGAGTTCTTCGTTAAAATATCCCATTGCGCTTGCGGTAAGCAACTCGCCGATAAACAATACAATGAGCCAGCCAATGCGCTTTTTAATTAATTTAAAAAAAGAAATGTCGAGATACGGTTCTTCCAACGCTTCGGTACCGCCAATTTTCTGCATGTCTTCGCTATATTCTTCGTTGGCAACCCAAAGCATATCGTCTATGGTTACAATGCCGAGCAGAATATTGTTATCATCCGTAACGGGCAGTGCCACGCGGTTGTTCATCTTAAATATTTGGCTTGCCTGTTCCTGATCGTCGTGCACATTTAAAGCGATGATGCGGCCGTCAATAATTTCATCAATGCGCCTGGTTGGCGACGCCAATATCAGATCGCGTATTCTAAGGTCATCTATCAGTTCGCCTTTTTCGTTAATCACATAAATTACATCAATGGTTTCGCTGTTTTTGCCCACTTTGCGAATGGTATTGAAAGCCTGCTCTACGGTGTTGTATTTATAGACATACACATAATCCGGCGTCATCAATCTGCCAACGCTGTCTTCGGGATATCCGAGCATGGAAAGCGTAATCTTACGTTCATCTATATTCAGCAGCTTAATCAAATCGCGGATGGCCGCTTTGGGCAGTTCCTCCATAAAATCGGTACGGTCATCCGCGGGCAGTTCGTTTAGCAGCTCTGCCGTTTTGTGCGAAGGCAGTTCTTTAATTATCAGCTTTTGTACGCCGATGTCTAATATTTTAAATACCCCGGCCGCACGATGCACCGGCATGTTCGCAATAATCTCCGATGCATAATCTTCATACTCATACATCAGTTCTGCTACATCGCTGATGTTCAGTTGATTCACAAATTCATAGAGCGGTTGTCTGTCTTCAGCGCTGATAAGCTCCTCAAACTGCTCGTTGATGGAAGGCAATTCCGATTCTGTAATCATGCGCGCAATTTAATTATAAACCATTTGCATCAACCAATTGCTGTATGATTGTTTTGTTTATTTTCGGCTTTTTTATACCAACCAACCATTATGATTGTTCCTTACATTGATGTAAAAGCTGCTGGCAGCAAAGGCAGAGGCGTATTTACCAGCAAGTCCATTGCCGTTGATACGGTTATAGAAATTTCGCCTGTTTTGGTTTTAAAACCCAAAGAACGAAAGACGTTAGAAACAACACTTTTGTATCATTATGTGTTTGAATGGGGCGATACGCGGCGTAAAGCGGGCATGGCGCTGGGCTATATCTCTATGTATAATCACAGTTATTCGTCTAACTGTGTGTATGAAATGGATTTTGATGAAATGACCATGACGATAAAAACCGTGAAAGCCATAAAAAAAGGCGAAGAGCTAACCATTAATTACAACGCCGCACCGGATGATAAAACGCCGGTTTGGTTTGATGCGAAATAAACTTCTGATCAGATGATATTAAACTGATAAAAAATTAAACCACGGAGGCACGGAGAAAACCAGCGTTTACAAAGATTACTTTTTACTTCTCTGTTTTCTCAATGCCTTTGTAGTTTTAAAAAAGCGGCTGTTTTCTGCCCTTCTCCACGGGTGGAGAAGGGTTGGGATGAGGTTATTTTTTCTCGCTGTAATTCATCATCCACTGCACATTAAATTTATCTTTCAACATACCAAATGTATCGCCCCAAAACATTTTTTCAAGTGGCATCATTACTTGCCCGCCCGCAGATAAGCCATTGAATATTTTGTGCGCTTCTTCATCCGTTTCAGGCGAGATACTGATAGAAAAATTGGTACCGAAAGTTGCCGGCGGCATGTTGCTGCTGACATCGGTTCCCATTAGCATATTGCCGTTGCCGATGGGCAAAGCGATGTGCATGATTTTGTTAGCTTCTTCGGCAGAAATTTTGTCGTTGCCGGGTATTTCTTTAAAACGTTGCAGTACGGCAAACTCGCCGCCTAAGACAGACTTATAAAAATTGAAAGCCTCTTCGGTGTTACCATTAAAATTTAAGTACGGATTAAACGCTGCTGCCATAGTTGTTTGATTTAATTATGAAAGAATGATTTTATAAATGCTTTTACATTGCTGCGTTCTTTTGAAAGTTCAGCATCCAGTTGATGCCGAATTTATCTGTAAAATGACCGAACAATGCGCCCCATGATTCTTCTTTTACGGGATGCGTAACCTGACCGCCTTCGGATAGTTTGGAATAAAAACTGTTGATTTCTTCTTCGCTGCTGCAGTTAAGCATTAAATTAATGTTGTTGCCGTGTACAATTTGCTGTCCCGACATATCGGAAGCCATTAGCATCACAACACCTTCACGCAGTAATACAGCATGCATAATTTTGTCTTTCGGCATTGATATTTGGTCTGCCATCGGCGATTCCCCAACGCTTGTTAACGAAAGCGATCCGCCAAGGCATTGTTGATAAAAAGTCATGGCCTCTTTGCATTTGCCATTGAAGCCGATGTAAGCATTTATTTGTGCTGTCATTTTTATTTTATTTTATGATGAATAAATTTTCTTTTTTCGCTTAATTTTTTTCATAAGCCTCTTGCAAAGTGGCAATATCAAACTTTTTCATTTTCAGGAATGCCTGCGTAACATTCGCGATCTGCGCTTTGGTTCCATTCTGCATCATGTCGTTCATTGCCGCCGGAACAACCTGCCACGAAAGTCCGTATTTATCTTTCAGCCATCCGCATTGCTGCGCCTTCGGGTCGCCGCCTTTGGTAAGCTTGCTCCAGTAATAATCTATTTCGTCCTGCGTATCGCATTGCACAATAAACGAAACAGATTCATTAAAGGTAAACAAAGGACCGGCGCTGATGGCCATAAACGGATTGCCTGATAGTTCAAACGAAACCGTCATCGCATCGCCCGAAGACGTGTTTTCGATAACGGTAACATTCGTGATTTTTGAATCGGGAAAAATAGAAACGTAATATTCTGCCGCTTCTTTGGCTTCTGTATCAAACCACAAATGCGGAATGATTTTTTTAAACTGTGCTGCCATAATTGTTTATTTATTTACTGATGAATTTGCTGGTTTATTCAATGCCGTCAGGTTTTAAAACCCGTAGCATTATAAAGAGTGTTGAAAGGATTGATTACTGTTTTATTTCTACCACGTAAGAATCGAGAACCTGTATTTTTTCTTCCCTGAATTTATAAATATCGCAGAAGCTGAAATATTCTTTTTCTCCCGTCTTTTTAGTCATCGTAAATGTACCGGTACAGGCGGTTTTATCACCGTTAGAAAAGATGTCTGTTATTGTAACATCAGGAGAGTCAGCGGGCATTGCAGTCATCATAGCAAGAATTGCTTCTTTGCCCTGCGTAGCGGAATTGCCAACCATATTCCATTCTATATCGTCTGTGCAGTAAGATAAGAATACCTGCATATCATTCATATTAAATGCTTCATTCACCTTGCGTACAATCGCTTCGTTGGTTGTTATCATGATTTCATGTTTATTGATGGTTTGAAAAATATGTTTTAGTTGATGAATGTGTCGCTGTGTATGATAGGCGACAAAGTGAATCATTTCAAGCTTTGTGAGTTCGCCAAGTGCCGGATCAATGACGGCTTCACTTACATTTATCGCATCTGTTTTTTCATATAATTGTCCGCTAACTGTTGTCAGTTGTGCAATCAATTCTTTTTTTTCATAAGTCTTTTGTTCAGGAACAATAAAATCCGGCGATTGAAATTTGGTTGTAAAGTTTAAAAAAATTCCTTTCAGTTCCGGTACTCTTTCATCCGGCAATCTGTCAACCGGTTTTCCCGGTACGCTCATGGATTTTAATATGAATGTTTCCGATTTTATAACATGCGCTGCTACCTGCGCCGGCGTCCAGCTTCCGGCAAACGGCACCTGATTGATATGCGCATCATCGAAAGCAGAAAACAGTTGTATCAACTGCTGATTGATTTCCCGGCACTGATTATTAATTTTCTGTTTCATACAATTCATTTACTGATGCAAACGTATTCATGTCTGTACAAATAATTGCGGTGTAAAAACGTCAATGTAAGAGGTTGATTGCGACAAAAATTCTCTTTACTTTTATTGCATGAAACACATTTCCATCTTAATTCCGAAAGGTGCCATTTTGGGCAGCATCGAAGGTCCGCGTCAATTGTTTACGCAGGTAAATCAGTTCCTGCACATGAGAGGCGAATCGCCCATGTTTAAATTGCAGTTTGTAGGCTTGCAAAAAGAAACAAAGCTCTGCGGCGGGCTGGTTACCATCAATGCAGATAAATTGCTAAAAGACGTTCACGCAACAGATTTGATTGTGGTGCCTGCGGTTGACGGAGACATAATCGAAGCGTTGAAAAATAATGCCGCATTTATTCCCTGGATTACAAAACAATACAACGATGGTGCGGAAGTAGCAAGTCTTTGTATGGGCGCATTTCTGCTGGCTTCAACGGGTTTGCTGAACGGAAAAAAATGCGCTACGCACTGGCTGGCGGCTAATGAATTTAAAAAGATGTTTCCGCTGGTACACCTGATACCGGATAAAGTGGTTACCGATGAAGCGGGTATTTACTCGAGCGGCGGCGCTTACAGTTATCTCAACCTTATCTTGTACCTGATAGAAAAATATGCAGGCAGAGAAATGGCAATTATGAATGCAAAAGTTTTTGCCATCGAAATGGAACGTGGAAGCCAGTCGCCGTTTATTATTTTTCAGGGTCAGAAAGAGCACGAAGATGAAGAAATAAGAAAGGCGCAGGAATACATCGAGATGAACTTTGATAATAAAATTTCAGTTGACCAACTGGCTTCTATGTTTGCCATTGGCAGGCGCAATTTTGAAAGGCGCTTCAAGAAAGCCACTTCCAACACCATTATCGAATATATGCAGCGCGTAAAGATAGAAGCGGCAAAAAAAAGATTGGAAACAAGCCGCAGCAACATCAACGAAGTAATGTACGAAGTTGGTTATTCTGATACGAAGGCATTTCGTACAACTTTTAAAAAAATAACGGGCTTATCGCCGGTTGATTATAAGAACAAATATAAGATGGCCATCGCGTGAGGTATAGATGCTATTTTTTGATTAAAAATTTAACACGAAAATTTATATACTTTGAGAAGTGATCGCGGTATTTATTGCTTTTTATATTTCTTATAACCGTGTCAGCAATGCAAAGCTTCGTCGCAATGAAAGTATTAATTGAATAGCATCCTGCTTAATCAAACCTTCTCTATAAAATTCCGCAATATCATTTCCCCCGCATCCGCGCTTTTTTCGGGATGAAACTGCACACCATAAAAATTGTTTTTCTGCAACGCAGCGCTGTAAGGCTGCACATAATTTGCAGTAGCGATGGTGTCATTTCCCAATGCGGCGTAATAGCTGTGCACAAAATAACAGTAGCTGTTTTCTTTCAGGTTTTCAAAGAGAGGAGATTGCAAATTATAAATGTCGTTCCAGCCAATCTGCGGCACTTTTATATCAGTTGTTTGCGGAACAAAACGTCGTACCGTTTCATCAAAAATAGTAAGGCATTCTGTATTATTTTCTTCGCTGTAAGCGCACATTAACTGCATTCCCAAACACACGCCCAGTAATGGCTGCCGCAAATTTGCGATTACTTTATCCAGCTTTCTTTCCCTTAAATAATTCATGGCCGTGCTGGCTTCGCCCACACCGGGAAAAATTACTTTATCGGCGCTTTGTATTTCTTCAATCTTATCGGTAACTACCGCCGTAGCTCCTATCCTTTCCAACGCATATAATACCGACTGAATATTACCTGCATTGTATTTTATGATGACTATATTCATGTAAAAGGCAAAAGTAAAAGCTTAGCGGCAGAAAGCAGAAAGTATAAAATGCCAAAAGCTGACTGCTAACAGCTCATACCTCAAACCCTGCACCTTCTTCACAAAAGAATCAGAAAATACAACACCGATGCTCATTTCATTTCTCCGACCCCTTACTTTGTATATTTACGAATTTTACCATTGATGCAAACCGGAGAAGACATTCGCAGGCTGAATGAAGCCATCGCTGCGCAAGCTGTATTTATTGATTCGCTTCGCGATGAATTACATAAAGTTATTGTTGGTCAGCAATATATGATTGACCGTTTGTTAATCGGACTGCTCAGCAATGGTCATGTGTTGCTGGAAGGCGTGCCGGGATTGGCGAAAACGCTAACCATCAAATCGTTGGCGCAGGCTGTTCAGGTGCAGTTCAGCCGCATCCAGTTTACGCCCGATTTATTGCCTGCCGATGTAATCGGAACCATGATTTACAACCAGCAGCGCAACGAATTTGTGGTACGCAGAGGTCCCATCTTCGCCAATTTTATTCTGGCAGACGAAATTAACCGCGCGCCTGCCAAAGTGCAAAGCGCACTGTTGGAAGCGATGCAGGAAAAACAGGTTACCATCGGCGAAAACACATTTAAATTAGAAGAGCCGTTTTTGGTTTTGGCTACACAAAATCCGCTGGAGCAGGAAGGCACGTATCCGCTGCCTGAAGCGCAGGTTGACAGGTTTATGCTGAAGGTAATTGTAGGTTATCCCGATCGTGCGCAGGAGCAAATGATCATCCGGCAACAGGTGCAGGGCGAGGCGTTGCCAGCCGTAAATGCGGTGGTAAACAAACAGCAGATTATGGCGGGCAGAAGTCTGGTAAGACAGGTGTATATGGATGAAAAAATTGAGAAATATATCATAGATATTGTATTTGCCACGCGATACCCGGATGAGTTTGGTTTGGGTAAAATGAGGAACCTCATTTCTTATGGCGGCTCGCCGCGCGCCAGCATCAACCTGGCTTTGGCAGCCAAAGCTCATGCGTATATGCAGGGCCGCGGTTTTGTAATTCCCGACGACGTAAAAGCCATTTGTAAAGATGTAATGCGCCACCGCATCGGGCTTACCTACGAAGCGGAAGCCGAAAATGTAAAAGCCGAAAATATTGTGGATGATATTATGCGCATTGTAAAAGTGCCATGATTACAGTTGGTGGTTGGAAGATTAAAATTGGTGGTTGGGAGATGATGGTTGATCGTATAAAATATTAACTATGGCTAATTATGAAAACCTTGAAGTGTGGAAAAAAGCAATGCTGTTGGTTAAAGCGATTTATTTACAAACAAAGAAATACCCAAAGGAAGAATTGTTTACTTTAACATCTCAAACAAAACGTGCAGCGGTTTCGGTTCCGGCAAACATTGCGGAAGGTTTGGGAAGGCAATACAAAAAAGATACGATACAATTTCTTCATATTGCACGTGGTTCAATTTATGAATTACAAACTCATTTGCATATTGCCATCATGACGAACATAGTTGTAGAAGAAGAATGTTTAGCAACTATAAACTTAAGTGATATTGTATTAAAACTTTTGAATGGATTTATCAATTCTATTGAAAAGCGTGCAGATCTTAAATAACTATCATCTTTTATCTATCAACTATCATCCATCAACCGCCAACCATGAACAGCACCGATCTGGTAAAAAAAGTACGCGAACTGGAAATTACAAGCAAGCGGTTAACCAATCATTTATTCACCGGCGAATATCATACGGCGTTTAAAGGCAGAGGCATGGCATTTAAGGAAGTGCGCGACTATCAGCCGGGCGATGATATCCGCTTTATTGACTGGAATGTGTCGGCGCGCATGGGTCATACATACAGCAAAGTGTTTGAAGAAGAACGCGAGCTAAGCGTATATCTGCTGGTTGATGTAAGTGCCAGCAGCTTGTTTGGAACCTATAAGCAAACCAAGAAAGATTTAATTACCGAGATGTGCGCGGTGCTTGCATTTTCAGCCATTAACAATAATGATAAAGCAGGACTGATTTTTTTCAGTAATGTGGTTGAAAAATTCATACCCGCAAAAGGCGGCAGAGATCATGTGTTGTATATGGTTCGCGAGCTGCTCAGTTATACTTCTCATTCAGCCACAACTGATATTGTAAAAGCGGTGCAATTTGTAAACAATGTATCGCGGCACAAAAGCATTGTTTTTATACTCAGCGATTTTGCCGATGCAGGTTACAAAGACGCGCTGCGCGTGGCTTCCCGACGGCACGACGTGATTGGCGTGCAGGTATATGACCGCCGCGACGAACAACTGCCCAAAGCCGGCCTGTTACAGGTGCGCGATGCGGAAACGGGAAACATGCTATGGCTCGATACCAGCGATGCGTATGTAAGACTGCAATACAACAGGCAGTTTCATAAAATTATGGATGATGCCAAAGCCACCTTTCGCAATGCCGGAGCCGATTTGCTGCAACTGGCTACCGGCGAAGATTATGTAAAATCGTTACAACAATTCTTTATTCGCAGGGCATGAGAAAAAAAGTTGTGAGGTATGGGGTTTGGGGTTTGCGTTTAAGGTTGTCAGTCCTCAGTTGTCAGCCATCGGCTTCGCGCTTTCCACATTTTGCTTTGCGCTTATTCTTCCTGTTTTTTGCCTTATTCCTTTTACCTCATACCTTGTTCGCCCAGTCCGTTTCCGCTACCATTGACAGAAGCAAAATTTTATTAGGCGAACAGATTACGCTGGAATTAAAAATCAGAAATATAGTTCCGCAATCGGCGCCGGTTGCAAGCTGGTTTTCTTTACCTGATACCATCAATCATATTGAAGTGGTAAATCGTTTGCCGATAGATACCATTGCTGTTAATGGCACAATATCATATATACAAAATATTACCATTACTTCTTTCGATTCGGGCAACTGGCAACTGCCGCCCCTGCTGGTTGTTTTGCAAAAAGAAGAAAACAAAACAGATACGCTTCGCACCGGTGAACTGATGATAGAAGTATTACCGGTTGATGTAAGCGATATGCAGCAATATCATCAGATGAAAGACATTGTTGATGTTGATGCAGCGCCGGATTATCTGCTTATCGCAGCTATTATTTTATCTGTTCTGTTAGCAGCCTTTGCCATCTGGCATTTCTTTATCAGAAAAAAGAAAAACAAAATGCCTGCATTAAAGCCTGTTGCAGAAAGATCTTTGTTTGAAACCGCCATAGAACAATTGGAAAAGCTGCTGAAAGACAATCCGGCTGCGCCTCAGTTTTATATCAGGCTTGATGAAATTTGCCGCAACTTTTTTCAGAATCAGTTGCACATACTTGCATCGCACTTAACAAACGATGAACTGATGGTTCAGTTGCATGTATATATGCAGCCGGAAGCGCGTACCTTATTCTATCAGTTGCTGCGCCTGGTAAGCGCCGTAAAATTTGCCCGATACATGCCCGAAGAACCGCAAAAAGCGATAGATGTAAACACGGCGAAAGAAGCCGTTCAACATATATATTATCACCTGCAACGCAATCTGGCGCAACATGCTACATAACTGGTTTCAACATATCGAATTCGCCTATTCGTGGATTTTTACCTTGCTCATTCTTTTGCCGGTTCTAATATATGAGTATATCCTGCGCAGCCGCAGCAATACAGCCTCCATGCTTGTAACCACCACTCATTTTGTGCAGCCGCCACGCACATTTAAGAATGTGTTTTTTCATGTTCCTTTTATGCTTCGATGCGTTGCCATTGTATGTTTAATAGTTGCGCTGGCACGACCGCGCGAAAAATTTACCGAAGTACAAAACACCGGCGAAGGCATAGACATCGTTTTGTGCTTCGACATCAGCGGCAGCATGACGGAAAAAGATTTTTTACCCAATCGTCTCGAAGCCGCCAAAGAAGTGGCCGCGCAGTTTGTACAGGAGCGTTCCGGCGACAGAATCGGCATTGTTATCTTCAGCAACCTGAGCTTTACACTATGCCCGGTAACCGTAGATCACAATGCGGTATTAAGCCAAATCGGCAACATACAAAGCGGTTATCTGCAGGATGAAGGCACGGCAATCGGCAGCGGCCTGGCTACCAGTGTTGACAGATTGCGCAGCAATAAAACCAAAACCAAAATTGTGATTTTGCTGACCGACGGCGTTGATTTCGGCGGCACCATTTCGCCTGATATCGCAAGCGATATGGCAAAAGCTTATGGCGTAAAAGTATATACCATAGGCGTTGGCAGCGATAAAGAAATTGAAGTAACGGTTGACTCGCCCTTTGGTCCGATGACACAAAAAAAGAAACTTGAATATAACGAAGGTTTATTGCAGATGCTGGCGCAAAATACCGGCGGACAATACTTTCATGCCACCGATGAAAACGCCTTGCAAAAAGTATATGCCAGCATTAACAGTCTTGAGAAATCGAAGATACAGGTTACAACATTCAACCGCTACACCGATAAATTTGCACCCTGGCTTGCAGCCGCTCTGTGTTTATTAATTTTAGAAATGATATTGCGCTATACGGTGTTTAAAAAATTTCCATAATGGTTGTATATTTATTTTCATAACAGGCTTGTGTATTGGAGAATGTAAAAGATAAATTTGTAACAAACAGAACGGCATTATATCAGCGGTAATCAGAGATATTTATAAACAGGGCAATATCCAACAAACAACAATGGCTTATCCAAGTAAGTTACACGAACTTGACTATAAAAAATACAATGCTTACAGCCAATAATGCCGTGCATTCAATAAAGTTCATGAAGGAATAAAAGAAATGATGATAAAAAGAAAAAAGCCTTGCTGAAATACAATACCAGTAAGGCTTTTTTGCTACGTACTTTTACAACATCAAAACCACATAATGAAAGTTCATGAGTATCAAGTAGAAATTACGTGGACGGGCAACTCAGGTAAGGGAACAAAAGATTACAAAGCGTATGAGCGCGATCATATCATCAGAGTAAACGGGAAACCAGAGATAGCAGGCACATCCGAGGTTTCTTATTTTGGCAATAAAACGCGTTACAATCCGGAAGAAATGCTGGTGGCTTCCTTGTCTGCCTGCCACATGCTTTGGTTTCTTCATTTGTGCAGCGTCAATCATATTGTTGTTACTTCTTACACCGACAAAGCCACCGGCAACATGCAGACTACGCCAGATGGAGGCGGGCATTTTACGGAAGTGATTTTGCACCCCGAAATAACAATTGCCGGCATGGTTGAAGAAGAGAAGATGCAGCAGTTGCAACATCAGGCCAATAAGCTTTGCTTCATTGCCAGCTCGTGTAATTTTCCGGTTGTGCACAAGCCTGTTTACTCATTTACATAAACAAGCCGCAACAAATGCTGCGGCTTGTTATACATGATTGATAAGAGATGAATGTTTGAATTTACGATTGCATCATATAGAAATATTGATATTATCTTCCGATGTTTGTTTATCCTTCATCCCGCTGTTTTCAAATTTGATGATGCTGTCGTTAGAATTGTAAGTGATGGTATAAGTAATGATCAAAACTTCATGGCCCGAAAATGTGCCTGCCACAAACAGCTTTTTGGCAATGGCATTATTGGCAGCCGGAAACTGTTTTAGCTGCATTGCTTTATAGGTTTTTTTATCAATGACAATCGTTTTGTTTTCATCTTTTTTGCTTACCGTTACTTCTACAATAGCTTGCGCATTATCGTAGGCCGCTGAGCTATAATCGCTTTTGGTAAAGATGGACAAGCTGATTTCTTTACGTACCATTTTCGTATAATTGAAGAAAGAAAGATTGCTTGAAAATACAAGTGTTACAATAAAAAGAACCGGTAATAATATGAGTAGCTTTTTCATGAAAAATGTTTTACAATGTTAATGCGCACATTAGTCGCAGGATTGTACCGGAATGTGCCGGCAAAACCTGTATTTTAAAACCAACGGCGATAATTGAGGATAAAAGGCGGATTGCTTTTTTTGAATGGTTGAAAAAAGAAATGACACATATAAAATTGCTTCCCTTGTATTTTTATAACTGTAACGCAACCGAACACAAATCGTTTGCCTCCGATACAAACGAAGCCTGCATTATGAAATACAGGTTATGAATTGTGATTTTAAAATTCACTATTCACTACTACCCTTCGCCATTCACTTCTCAAAAATCTCTTTTACTTTTACGACCCAACTTGTATATATGTATTCTCAAGACGAAACCAAAAAATTACAGCAGCAGACAGCTTATTTTCTACAGCATCAGCAACAAATAACAGACACTGATTTGCCGATGTTAAGAAGCGTATTGCGCTTTCACGAATACCGGTATTATGTAATGAATGAGCCGCTTCTTTCTGATTATGAGTACGATGTATTGTATAAGATTTTATCGGACATGGAAACAAATGATCCTTCTTTAATAATGCCGGATTCTCCAACGCAGCGTGTAGGCAAAGGAATGACAAAATCGTTTCCTACGGTGCAGCATCTGGTGCCGATGTTGTCTCTCGAAAACTCTTATGATGCGGAAGATTTGCGCGATTGGGACCGAAAGGCGCGGGAAGCATCAGGCTTGCAAACGATTGAATATTGCGCTGAACCAAAGTTTGACGGTGCCAGCATTTCGCTCGTTTACCGGCAAAATCATTTGTTGCGTGGCATTACGCGCGGCGATGGCGTGCAAGGCGAAGACGTTACGGCAAACATTAAACAGATACGCTCGATTCCATTATCCGCACCGTTTTCAAAATACGGGATTGATGAAATTGAAATACGCGGCGAAGTGATCATAACCAGAGACAAATTTAAAAAGTTTAACGATCAGCGTATGGAAGCCGGGCTGCCGTTGCTTGCCAACCCACGCAATGCGGCAAGCGGCTCGTTGCGCATGATAGACCCAAAAGAAGCGGCTAAACGCGGCCTGGAAGCCTTCCTGTATCACATCAGCGATTATACCACAACAGAAGGCATTAAAATATCGGATGAAACAAATCATTCAAAAGAAAATCTGCAACGCAAAGACGCGCCCTTTACCACGCATTCACAATCGCTGGAACTATTGTGGAATCTGGGTTTCAGAAGTCCGGTAAAAGAAAAGAAAGTTTTATATGGCATTGATGATGTAATTAACTATTGCCATGAATTTGAGGCGAACCGCGACGCAATGCCTTATGAGGTTGACGGTATGGTGATTAAAGTAAATGATCTGCAGTTGCAGGATAAACTGGGGATGACATCGCATCATCCGCGGTGGGCGATAGCTTTTAAATTTAAAGCAAGGCAGGCAACAAGCAGGCTAAAAGAAGTTGAATTTAATGTAGGCAGAACCGGTGCAGTAACGCCCGTTGCCAAAATTGACCCGGTGCATATCGGCGGCGTAACGGTAAGCCGTATTTCCATTCATAATGAAGATTATATTATAGACAAAGACTTAAAAATCGGAGATGCCGTTCTGGTAGAAAGGGCGGGCGACGTAATACCGCAAATCGTGAAATCACTGCCCGAATTAAGAACCGGCAATGAAGAAAATATTAGTTATCCAACACATTGCCCGGTATGCAACAGCAAACTGTTTAAAGAAGAAGGCGAAGCTGTCTGGCGTTGCATCAACATAGAATGCCCGGCGCAAACGCTGGAACGCATTATTCATTTCGTTAGTAAAGATGCGATGGACATTAAGCATTTCGGCGAAGCCAACGTGCAGAAATTCAACAGGCTCGGATTACTGCCCGATGTGCCTGGCATTTACAAACTCAACTTTACTGAAATCGGTGAAATGGAAGGGTTTGGGAAAAAGTCAGTCGAAAACCTGCAACAATCCATTGAAGCATCAAAACAACAACCTTTATACCGACTGATTTATGCGTTGGGGATTCGTTATGTTGGCGAAACCACAGCCAAAACACTGGCAAACGCAGTAAGCAATATTTTCGATTTTATCAACATGAGCGAAGAGCAGCTATTATCGCTGGAAGACATTGGTAGCAAGGTTTCTAAAAGCATACAACATTTTTTTTCTAACCAGCAAAACATCGGAATGCTGAACGAGCTGCAATCGCTGGGCTTACAGATGAACAATCAGAAAAAAAGGTATGACAAAGAAAATAATACGCTGCAAAATCAAACTTTTTTGTTTACCGGCAGTCTCATCCAACTCACGCGCAACAAAGCAGAAGAAATAGTTGAACAAAAGGGCGGTAAAATACTAAGCGGCATCAGCAGTAAATTAAATTATCTTGTGGTAGGTGAAGAAGCAGGCAGCAAATTAGAAAAAGCCAAAAAAATAAACACAATCCGCATTATTAATGAAGATGAATTTTTAAAGCTGATGGAGGAATTATGAATGGAAAACTGTGTTACATAATAAAATTTTTCCTTCAAAATATAAATCATAAATCATAATTCATAACTCATAATTATATTCTATTTTTAATCTTTGCTTTACCATTTTGAAAAAAATACAACATGAACACATCACGCAGAGCATTTCTGAAGCAGTCTGGCACTGCTTCAGCCGTTTTATTATTGTCTCCGAAACATATTTTCTCTTCCAACGCCGCCAAGCTTATGGGCTTACAGTTATGGACAATGAAAGAAGAGGCCGCTAAAGATTTAGATGCCACGCTTAAGCGCATTTCAGAAGTTGGCTATAACAATGTAGAACTGTTTGGCTACGCCAAACGCATGTATTTTGGTCATACTATTCAGGAAACCAAAGCCATGTTAGATAAATACAAGTTAAGAAGCACCAGCGCGCACATCGCCATCAACGATTACCTGTTTAATAACAACGAAGACGAATTGAAGTATGTAATTGAAGATGCCAAAACTATGAATCATGATTATGTAACGATGCCCTGGTTGGCCGATAACAAGCGTAGCTTAGATACCTTTAAAATGCTTACCGATAAATTTAATAAAGCAGGTGAAATGTGTAAAAAAGCAGGATTAAAATTCGCTTATCACAACCACAATTTTGAATTTGCAAAACAAGATGGCACCTGCGGTTATGAAGTGCTGTTAAAAGGTACGGATAAAGACCTTGTAAACTTTGAGATGGACTTATATTGGGTAGTTTATGCAGGCGAAAAGCCGGACGAATGGTTTAAGAAGTATCCGGGTCGTTTTCCAATGTGGCACATAAAAGATATGTCTGATGCCGCCAACAGGGAATCTACCGAAGTTGGCAGAGGCACCATCAATTTTAAAGAAATTTTTATGCATCAGAAAGAAGCCGGCTACAAAACATTTTTTGTAGAGCAGGAAGCTTTTGCCGATGAGCCGCCTGCGCAAGCCATTGAAATCAGTTATAAATATATCAAAAGCAATCTTGTTTAATCTATGAAAATGAATTACAAATTACTGCTCGCTATCGTTATCGCCACAGGCTGCACATCTGCTTTGCAGGCGCAAACCAAACCGGAAGAAACCGAAATTTACGAACCGGTTCCCAAAGTGGTAACATCCGGCAAAACCAATACAGATGCGCCTTCTGACGCCGTTGTATTATTTGATGGCAAAAATTTAGATGAATGGGTTTTGGTAAGCGACAGCACGAAACCTGCGCCCTGGAAAGTGGCGAACGGCATTCTTACGGTTGATAAAAACTCCGGCAATATCCGCACAAAAAAATCTTTTTTAGATTACCAGTTACACATCGAATGGAAAGAGCCGAAAACGCTAACCGGCAGCGGGCAGGCTCGCGGCAACAGCGGTTTATTTTTAGCGTCCATCGGTCCCGGCGATGATGGCTACGAGCTGCAGATTCTGGATTCTTACAATAACGCCACATATGTGAACGGGCAGGCGGCTTCGGTATATAAACAATCCCCGCCGCTGGTGAATGCCAGCAAGCCGGATGATGTATGGCAAACGTACGATGTGGTTTGGACGGCACCTCGTTTCAACGACGACAGCACCCTGCAAACACCGGCTTATGTAACGGTTTTTCACAACGGCGTGTTGGTTCAAAATCATACGGCTTTGAAAGGACCTACACAATACATCGGCACACCGGCTTATCGGAAAGCGCATGGCGCAGAACCCATTAAGCTGCAGGCGCATGGCGATAAAAGCGAGCCGTTAAGCTTTCGCAATATCTGGATCAGAGAATTATAATTTTGCATCACTTATTAAACAAAGCCTGTTCAACAATGTAACAGGCTTTGTTTTTTGTAAAGTTTTTCATCGTGTCAATCTCAGTCAATCGGATATTGAAGATATTATGATAATGAATGCCAAGCTGAAATTGGGGTTCAATAACATGATTCAAACTGATTTCACTATCAGAATGATATCATACTGTCAGAAATTTTTGCTTCACAAACCATTCATCACTCACATTCACTTTTCACCTTCCAGTTCCGCTTTGTCTTTGCTTATTTTATCCCGAAAAAATGTCCGGAACGCATCGTTGCCGCCTTTACCAACCAGAATTTTGTCGCCGCGCTCTCTTGCATATACATTGGTAACGCTGTCGCTAAAATAAGCCAGCCGGAAATCTTTGATGTAAGCCGCTTTCAGTTCGTCAGGATTTTCACAAACAAGCACCAGATTTTCAATGCGCTTGTTTTCCGGCAGCCAGTATAAAAAGCTTGCATTATCGCTGTACGCTTCAGGTAAATTGTATTTTGTTTTATAAAAATTCAATGCGCCCGCCATGCCGTAATTGTTGCAGAATATCAAGGTGTTTTTTTGTTCCTGCGGTGATAGGGAATGATAGGCTTTTGCTGCTTTCATCGCCATTTCGTCCCAACCCAACATATCAGAAAAATCCTGCGGCAGCGGATGATTTTGCTGATCTTCCCACTTTAATGCACCGGTTTTTTCCAACTGCCATCTGCTGTAAAATGCAGCCATCTTTTCAGGAGATGCAACCGGCAAACCAACAGGTATGAATACAACACCAAGCAACAGAGTAAACGCAATGAACACATATCGTAAAGCGATTCGCTTTGTGGTGGTAAATTTTTCCAAATGATAAGAGCCGAATGCCAGCAAAACGGGATATGCACCTAAGGCATAATAATTTTTTCCATGCCCGATTAATAGAATAACAACTACAAAAAGATAAGCATAACCCACAAACCGGAATGTTTGATTGCTTCGCGAGAACAACACATTGTATAAGCCGCACAACCAGATAAAAGCGCAGGGTAAAAACATGATGATCTGATCTTTCAGAAAATCGGCGGGTTTTACGTATTGCAACTGCGTTTGCTGAAGTTCGTTCATGTGATGCACTACCGGAAAATGGTGCTGGTATTGCCACAAAAAATTAGGTAAAAAAATAAGTAGCGCAATACCGCAGGAGAGCCAGAAATGTTTATTGACAAATACCCTGCGGTATGACGTCAAAAGTAAACCACCCAATACGCTTACGGTGTAAAACAGCACCGAATATTTGGTAAGCATTCCCAAGCCTGCGCATACGCCAAATACATACAGCCACTTGTTTTCAGCCGTTTGTACATAACGGATAAAGCTGAATACAATCATTGTCCAGAAAAAAATTTCGGGTGCGTTGGGTTGAAACAAAAAGAACACACGCATATAAACACTAAGCAGAAAAGTAAGAAACAGCAGCAGTAAGGCAAAACTTTTTCCACCAAGCAAAAGCACCAACCGTCCCATTGCATAAAACGTAGCTGCGCCAAAGAGCGATGGCCATAATTTAAGCCAGAACATGCCATCACCAAACAAATGTGTAAGCCAGGCAAACCAGCTTAATAAAGGCGGCACTTCCATAAAGCCTGCGGCAATATGATTGCCTTCGGCGAGATACAAAAATTCATCGCGGTGCGGCTCGTACATGCCGTTTTGCAAAAAATAGGGAATAATGATTCTTAGCAGAACAAGAAACCATAAAAGCCTTTCCTGACTTCTCTTCATAAGGCGTTGTTTACACGAAAGATACAATGCTTTTTTAATTGCATTGCGCTACAATAACTTCCCGGATAAAGGCTTTTGGCATTGTTTAATTTTATGCCACTTTTGCATCATGTTAAAAGTAATAACCACTTGCTGCCTTGCGCTATTATTTATTACCGGTTTTGCACAGTTTAACGACAGCACGCATTATAGATTTCGTTATTTAGGAACCGGCGCACTAAACAGAACCAACGATGCTAAATCGTATTTGTTAAGCAACAGCATTAATTTCAACATCAGCGAAACAAAAATCGCTTTCGATGCCGCGCTTAATCATATTTACGGCGAGCAGAATAAAGTGCTTACCAATAATGATTTCAGCAGTTTTGCCAATCTTGATTTCGGCAAAGGAACGCAGGCGTTGTACTATTGGGCGTTGATAAATTATCAAACCAGCTATTCGTTGAAAATAGATTACAAAACGCAGGCGGGTGTGGGAATCGGCTTTTCTGTTTTAGATTCTCCCAAAGCAAGAATCAGTATCAGCGACGGCTTTTTATACGAAGCCAACAAACTGAAGAATGCCTCATCAAAAGATGATATTTACAGCACGGTTCGCAACTCGTTTCGCGTAAAATATAAATTTGTAATTAAAGACATCATTACATTTAACGGCGCCGACTTTGTACAGCCTTCTTTGTTATCTGTCAAAGATTATATTCTCAACTTCAACAACGATGTTTCCTTTAAACTAAAGCAATGGCTTAATCTTACGGCAGCCGTTAATTACAACCGCATCAACCGTTCAAACAGAGAAAATCTTCTCCTTACGTTTGGTATCAGCGTAGATAAGTATTTTTAGATGATAAAAATGCTTAGCACGATTTTTTATGCAGGAAAACATCATCAATACAAAACATCATGAGTTCTTTTCAACAGGTGATACAGTCTGACAAACCGGTGCTCGTAGATTTTTTTGCCGAATGGTGCGGTCCCTGCAAAACGATGGCGCCCATATTAAAACAGGTAAAAGATTCGTTTGGCGATGCTGTTACCATCATTAAAATTGACATTGATAAAAACCCGCAGGCGGCGGGCGCTTACCAGATTCAGGGTGTGCCTACACTCATTTTATTTAAAAACGGTAAAGTAAAATGGCGCCAAAGCGGCGTGGTGCCTGCCAATATGATAAGCGGCATGATTAAACAACATCAGTCGTAATTAGTTATTTACCGCCGACAAAATGCTTCGCCACACCTTCTTTGGTAATGGTTACCGGCATAATAAATCCTTTTTCATCAAAGTGCATTTCATCAATACAGGTAACACGGTGGTTGGCATCGGTTTCTCCTAACGGTCGGCGGTGATAAACGATGTACCATGTATCGCTTTTGGCATCATGCATAACGGAATGATGACCCGCTCCCCTGGCTACTTTCGGGTCTTGCTGCAATACGGTGGCAATACGTTCAAATGGTCCAAACGGAGAGTCTGATATGGCATAAGCCACTTTGTAATCCGGTCCGGTCCAGCCGCCTTCGCTCCACATAAAATAATATTTGTTGTTTTTCAAAAACATGTAGGGTCCTTCCACATAACCTTTGGGTGTTATTTCTTTATACATTGTTCCATCGGGCAAAGGATCAATACCGGTAAAGTCGCTTTTCAGTTTTACCATATTGCAATGTCCCCAGCCGCCGTAATACATATAATAGCTGCCATCTTTATCTTTAAATACATATTGGTCTATCGGTTGCGCGCCGTTTACTATTTCATTAATCAGAGGCTTTCCTATCAGGTCTTTATACGGACCTTCCGGCTTATCAGCCACCGCCACACCAATGCCGCCTACTTCACCGGGATGCACATCGTTGGCACCAAAAAACAAGTAATATTTATTATCTTTTTCCAGCACTGCCGGCGCCCACATAGCCCGTTTCGCCCATTTGATTGCCGATGTATCTACAATGCGTTCGTGCTTTGTCCAATTCACAAGATCGGGCGAAGAAAAGGCGTTTAAAAACGTTTGCTGCTCATACGGTGCCGAGTAAGTAGGGTAAATCCAGTATTGATTATTGTAAATGATACCTTCCGGGTCGGCATACCAGCCGTTAAAAACCGGATTTCCTGAAGAATCGCTTTTCATATTAGCCTGGCTGTTTGCCTGAAAAGTAAATAAAAATGAAAGTGGTAAAATAATATAATGGCAGCCTGTAAACAAGTTTTTCATATCTCTTATTAACCTGCAAATAAATATAAAATTGTCTTGCCATGAAGCAGACACAAAAAATTTAAGATACTTGCATAATGAGATTCTGTAAATCAGGATAAAATCCGAACAGATTTTAGGTATGCAACTAACATTGCATTAGTTTGTAACGTGTTCCTGTAAAAACGGATGCAGCTTCGCATTCAGAATGTCCCTCACATCGCCTATCGCATCAATGATGCTTTGCAGCTGATCTCTTTGTGTAAAAATGGCTTTTTCAAACGAAACGTTCACCAGATCGAACGAGCTGATCGCCGTTTGGAATTTGGTTTTAATTTCATTATCGAGGCTTTTGTTATACAACTGCACCAGATCGCTTACGCCTTTTTGCTGCGTTTTGGATTTACCGATATACACATTGTACGCGCCGGTAATATTGTTTTTGAAATCAGTCATTGAATTTTCAGAATACGGTGATTCTACAATTGTAGAATCACCCTGCATATTATTGGCAGAAAAAGGCTCCCATATTTTACCGCTGCCTTCATCGCTTTTTCCTACTTCGTTGCAAATGCCAACCATGCCTTCGGTAAGCGTATAAAACAGATCGTAATACTTAGGAAACTCAGTGCTGCCCGCGCCGGCAGATGTTACCTGCAATGTGTAATCCGACAGCCATTCGTTGTAATTATCCGTTACCTGGCTTTGCAGATCGAGTGCAACATTTTTCATGTACAATAGCTGCCTGTCAGTAAAGTCAGCAAGGGTTTTATTGCTGTTTTTACCCCATAACATATATTCCAGCGGATGATAACCGCGCAGCGAATAATCAAGCGTTTGTATATCGGGAAGCGTTAATGGATGAGAACTATTTAACAGCGCATCCATTTCGCCGTAATCCGTAGGCCAGGTATCTGTTTTCGGATCATATTCCTGCACATCAACCGGACCAAACAGAAAACCTTCCGATTGTTCCCATATAGCCCGCATAGAACGCCATGAATCTCTGGCAGCTTCAAGTCCGGATATATCCGGTGCTATTACAAACGCTTCTATTTTGTTATTCAGATTATCACCCGCCGTTTTTAAATCTATATAAGTAGCCAATGCAATGTTTTGTCCAAAGTTTTCGACAATCTGTTGTTCTATAATTGTTATATTAGATAAAGGAGAATCTGTGCCATCGTATTTATTGCAGGAAATAAAACCGGCTGCAGGCAGCAAAGCAAAAAGGAGAAACCGTATTTTCATTTGATTCATTTATACATGAATGATGAGTGCATCTGGCTGTAATGTTATTTGATAACGTGTTAAAGAAACGTCTGCCGGACCTTTTTTTACCTTTCCGTTCCGGTCGTATTCGCTGCCATGCAGATTACAGTGATAGCCGTTTCCTGTTATTGTGAGCGCATTTTCCTGATGCGTACATGCAAGCAGCAAAGCGGTATAAGAACCATCATCTTTTTTTTGAACGGCAATGTCTCTGTACCAGCCATTCGGCCGCACAATTTGTAATGATGCGGTATCAAATAAAGTAAGTGGCACTTCAATGCCCTTATTTTTTATCTGCGTTTTGTAAACGCTATATTTTGCGGCACTGCACGCCATCAGTTGTGGCAACACCATTCCGGCGGCGCTTAACAAACAAGCCTGGCATCCATTCTTTACAAATGTTCTTCGCTGCATTTCTTATTTCTTGTCTTTTATTAAAACGAATAACCGATACCTACATTCAGCAATTGATTGTTCTGGCTGTAAGGCAACGCATTTGGCGGCGGGTTAATGACAAGCGATGCGTTTTGCCTGCCTGTATGCACTACTCTTACATCGGCTTTTACGACAACATTCGGAAGCGGCAGATAGGTGAAGCCAGCTATCACAAGCGTTTGTTTTTCCGTACCATCATATTTCAGTTTCTGCGCATCATCAAGACTTTGATTCAGATCAATCATTTCGAGCCGGGCAAACGTAATAAACTGCTGTGTTTTGTTTTGATGATACAGCCAGTCGTAACCGGCTTCGGCATACGCGCCATACATACCGCGCGCAATATTTTTTCCGTAGGTATAAGAAATTTTGTACGCATCGGGATAACGGATATAAGCGCCCAAAAGTTTACCCGAAAAACCGTTACGGGCATATTGCACATTGCCTTCGCCAAGATAAAGCGGCGTGCCAAAACCACCGCTGTTTAACGATAAACTATCTGCGCCGCGCTTGCTTAAGCCAACTGTGCCGCCGGCATAGCCGGACATCTGAAGTCTGAAATCATTTATATTATATTGCAGAGAAGCGGTTACGGCAACATTGTTTGCGGGCGCATCGCTGCCCAACGCCCGGGCCGATCGAATGCCATCGCCGTGCTGAATGTTGGCGCTGTTTAAACCGTTCATAACTGCAATGCTATAACTGAGCGGAAGGCGATTGGCGGTGCCATAAAAGGCAACACCCAGCTCCCGCCACGTGGCAGGTATTACCAGTTGCTCTGTCAGCGGACGTTCAACGCCATTAAAATTTACGGGTAAATGATTTTCGTTCAAAATTCCGATGCGTGGAATAAATAAACCCGCTACGAGGTACATGCGCGGATTCAGATTGAATTTCAGGAATGCCTGTTCCATCGAAATGTCGCCTTTGCCGTTACTTCCTGCTTCGTCGCTGCCTGCGCCTGCCACCAAAGCGTTTTCCAATTCCAGTTCGGAAAAAAAAGAGATTTTATTGCTGAACTGATGACCAACAAACAACACCACTCTTTCTAAAGACGCATGTGAATATTGCTGATGAAAATCGCGCTGATAAAACGCGCTGCCGTAGCCTGAGATAACCGTTTTATTTTTGTTGATGCCGTTGTTCAGCGAGTCTTCATTGCTAAGAACCAGTTTCTGCGCATTTGTGCGAAACTGTGAGAATGCAGGCAAAGAACATAAGGTAAGCAGAAAAAAGGTTGCAAAAAAAAATCGTTTCATTGCCGCAAAAATAGAAGGGCAGAAAGGCGCGTGTTTACGGTAACGGGAAAGCCCATTTACGATAAAAGGAAATCGAAAACTAATGAAGCAAATCGCAGGGTTTTAAACCGGTGTGTTTTTTAAAAGCGGCAGAAAAATGCGAAATGGATGAATATCCTAATAAAGCAGATACATCGGTTACGCTCAATCCTTTTTCATACAATAAATATTTGGCGTGTTCCATGCGCTGCTGCTGATAAAAATCAAAAATGGTGGTGCCAAACACTTCTTTGAATCCTTTCTTTAAATAACATTCATTGGTGGCCACTTTACGGCTAAGCTCTTTGATGGTTATTGGCTCGCCGATGCGCTGCAGCAAAATATCCCTTGCCTGGTAAATTCGCTCGCGTCCGCTCTCATCGGCTAAAAACCGGCAGGAAAATCCTTCCTCTTTTTCGTCTATCAAACAATCTATACTGTATAATAAAAGCTCATGTACTTTTGCATTAACAAACACATTTTCCATGGCGCCCTTGTAATCGTGTGTCAGTAAGGCTTCCAGCACGGCGCGCTTGCGGCTGCACAACGGAAACAATTTGGTAAACGATTGCGGATAACGAAACGCCAGCACTTCATCTTTGCGATTGTTGAGCTTTACATTTTGCACAAACTGATTGAGAAAAACGGAAGTAAAATTGAAATGAAAAACATCAATCGTATCATTTGAAACATTTCCTTTTTTTTCCTGAGAAAAACGGGTTCTGATGGTGCAAAAGCTAAGCTGCAAAAAACTGTCTTCCGGTTTTGTTTTATTAATTGAATAGGTAAGCAGCCCCGCTTCTTCGGCAATGACGGTTTTTTGTAAAGAATAACGGGCAATGGCATAATTAACCGAACCGGGAATAAGCTGCGTGTTTTCAAATACCAACTCCGGTAATGACGGAACTTCTGTTTTAAAAACCGTTTTAAGTATATCGGGAAACTGTGTCATAAAGTGTACAAATGTACATTACAAACAAAGCGATAGATTTGATAAAAAATCAAATGATGATATGATGACAAAAGCGATTGAAAACTGGTTTTGAAAACTTATTTACCCGCTTAAACAATGCTTATGAAATACATTGCCTTCGTGGTTTTGTTGTTTTGGCACCTTAGTACTTTCGGTCAAAGCAAAGTGATAGACAGTCTTAGTCTGCTATTAAAAAAAGCTACAACCGATACGGCAAGAATCAAGTTAGAAAATTCTAT
This sequence comes from Ilyomonas sp., assembly GCA_965219515.1. Taxonomy (GTDB): domain Bacteria; phylum Bacteroidota; class Bacteroidia; order Chitinophagales; family Chitinophagaceae; genus Ilyomonas. The sequence goes on along the minus strand of OZ244776.1, from coordinate 794,941 downwards.
TTGCAACAGTATTCTGGAAAATGACATTGATTCCGGCATTCGCTATCTGAACAGGATTATAGAAAATGCGAAGCAAATTCATTATGCCAAAGGCGAAGCGGTAGCACACCGTTTACTGGCGGTTGGCTTGAGCCGGAAAAGCGATTTTGCTGCCGCCAAAGCAGAAGCGAATCGCGCTGAAAAACTATTTCAGTCTGGCCCGAATCCGGAAGAAATGGCTAAGGTGTATGCTACTTACGGATTGATTTACGGCATGCAAAGCAAGTACGATTCCTCTATCTTTTTTTACAAAAAAAGCCTCGCATACGCCGAACAGTTGCCCGACAAAACACAGGCTACACGCTCCTATCAGAATATTGCCATCAGCTATCAGATGCAATCCGATTTCAGACAGGCAATTTTTTATCAGACAAAAGCATTGCAAAATTCCGAAGCCGCGCACGACACAAACAACCTGGCTTATCTATCGGTAAATATGGCTATCACTTACGAAAATCTTAATGATAAAACCAAGCCTAAGCAGCTTTATTTAAAAGGAATTGAATATGCAAAAATTGCCGGCATAAAGAATGTGGAATTGTATGCTTACAGCAACCTGGCATCGCTTTACAGCAAAGAAAAGAACAACGGCAAATCGTATGAATATGCCATGAAAGCTGTGAATCTCGGCAAACAGATCGGCGATCCGGCCATCACGGCTTCCGCTCTTTCCGCAGCGGCTGTAGCTCTTTCCGAAGAAAAACATTTTACAAAAGCTGAAGAATTAAACAATGAAGCCATTTTGTTAGCCGATTCAACCGGTCAGCCGCTTAATAAATTTCAAACGCTGGCAGCAGGCGGCTACATCAAAAAACTGCAGGGCGAATACCGGAAAGCAATTGTTTTCTATGAAAAAGGTTTTGCTTTTATGCAGGATGCCGATCTATATTCTGTCGAAACAATGGAAGCGTATAAAAATCTGTCCGAATGTTATGAGGAGACCGGCAATTTTGCAAAAGCCCTGACGGATTTTAAGCTGGCTGCAAAAATAAGCGACTCCGTTTCGAGCCGTGAAAATGTGCGCAAAGCCACCGAACTAAGCATGAACTATGAGTTTGATAAAAAGCAGGAGGCGCAGCAAACAGAAAAAGAGAGACAAGACAACGAGAACAAAATCAAGCAAACTTTTTTAATCGCTTTTCTGCTGGTTTTCATAACTATGTTTATCGTTTCGTTTATTTATTATAACAGAGAACGCAATGCAAAATCGCTGGTGAATGTGCAAAAAAAAGAAGTGGAAAGCACGTTATCGCAACTAAAAATGACGCAAACACAGCTCATTCAATCAGAAAAGATGGCAAGCCTTGGCGAGCTCACCGCAGGCATTGCGCATGAGATACAAAACCCGTTAAACTTCGTGAATAATTTTAGTGAAGTAAGCAAAGAAATGCTGGAAGAACTGAAAGCGGAACGCTTAAAGCCCAAAGCAGAAAGAGATGAAGCGTTGGAAGAAGATCTGATAAATAATGTTATCGTTAACGAAGAAAAGATAAACCATCATGGCAAACGCGCCGATGCCATTGTAAAAGGAATGTTGCAACATTCAAGGCAAACATCAGGCACAAAAGAACTAACAGACATCAATGCTTTGTGTGATGAATATTTACGATTGAGTTATCATGGTTTGCGTGCAAAGGACAAAAGCTTCAACGCAGATTTTAAAACCCATTTTGATGAAAGCATTGGTAAGATAAATATCGTTCCGCAAGACATGGGAAGAGTGCTGTTGAATCTTTTTAATAATGCTTTTTATGCGGTAAGCAAGCCCCCATCCCTTAAAGGGGAGCAATACAAACCGCTCATTACTGTAACTACAAAAAAAATCAAAGTTGCAAATAATAACGCTGCTGCAAACTCCCCTTTAGGGGATGGGGGCATTGAGATTACTGTAACTGACAACGGCAGCGGCATTCCGCCAAACGTCATTGATAAAATCTTTCAGCCTTTCTTTACCACAAAGCCAACGGGTGAAGGAACAGGACTTGGCTTGAGCTTAAGCTACGATGTAATTACAAAACAACACAACGGAACCATTGAAGTGCGGTCGAAAGAAAAAGAAGGCACGGCGTTTATTATATTGCTTCCGGTCATCTGAAAAAATAAATTTTTCCTATGAAAAAAATTCTTGTGGTGGATGATGAAAAAGATGTGCAGCAGTTGTTTGAGCAGCGCTTTCGCAAAGAAATACGCAACGGACTGGTTAGTTTTGCGTTCGCCTATTCGGGTGAAGAAGCCATCAGTTATCTTGATATGCACAACCAGGAAGCCGTATTAATTTTATCAGATATAAATATGCCCGGCATGAGCGGACTTGATCTGCTTAAAGAAATCAAGCAGCATCATTATGCGCCGCCGCCCGTTGTGATGATGATTACGGCTTACGGCGATGACGAAAATTATAACACCGCAATCAAGCTTGGCGCAGATGATTTTTTAACCAAACCGCTCGATTTTTCGTTGCTGAAAGAGAGGCTTAAAATAATAAACTAATGGCGAAAATTTTGGTTGCCGATGATGAAACCGATCTCGAAATCCTGATTAAGCAAAAATTTCGCAGACAAATCCGCGAAGGCAAATACAATTTTGTTTTTGCTTTAAACGGCGTTGAGGCATTGAATAAAATAAAACAGGAACCGGATATTGAGGTGGTGTTTAGCGATATCAATATGCCCGAAATGGACGGACTTACCCTGCTTGAAAAGCTTGCCGAAATAAGCCCCATTATCAAATCAGTTATCGTATCCGCTTACGGCGATATGGACAATATACGCTCAGCCATGAACCGCGGCGCTTTCGATTTTGTATGCAAACCCGTAAACTTTGATGATCTGGAAGTAACGCTGCAAAAAACCATGCGCCACGTTATGCAGATAAAAGAAACGTTGCAGGCGATAAAAGAGAATAATATATTACGCATGTATGTAGATGAAAACGTACTTAGCTTTATGAACCGAGAAGAATATGAGGCAACGCTGATGCGTAACGAAACCATTGAAGCGACCGTTGTTTTTTTTGATATCTGCGGCTTTACATCGCTTGCCGAAGCGCAACCTGCGGATAGCGTGGTGAAATTGCTGAATAAATATTTTGATGTAATGGTAAAAGAAATCATTGCGCAAAATGGTCATATTGATAAATTTATCGGCGATGCCATTATGGCCGTCTTTCGCGGCGATTATCATTTGGATCGCGCCATTGAAACCGCACTTGCCGTTAGAATACAATTGGAAAAAACGGCGCAGGAAGCTAACAATTTTGATTTCTCACCAAAAGTTTCTATCGGCATCAACAGCGGTGAACTGATTTCGGGAAACATCGGTTCTGCCAAGCTGCGCCGTCTCGATTATACCGTAATCGGCGATGTGGTAAACACGGCGCAACGCCTGCAAAGCATTGGCAAAGCGGGGCAGATTCTCATAACAGAAGCAAGCTATCAGAAAGTGCGCGAATCGTTTAACTGCAATAAAATCGGGGAATTTGAATTAAAAAACAAAGCCCTGCCGGTAACGGTGTATGAAGTGGTAGATTGATAATCTGGCAAGCAAAATTGCCGAAGCTTTTTCTTAAAATTTATTTCTTAATTGAAGCCGGTTAAAATTGCTTTACATGCAGCATATATTTTAAATTTTTGTAAATGAAATTACCTGTTTGCTTACTCTTTATTTTATTGTCTTTCCAATTGCAAGCCCAAAATTCCAATAAAGTTTCTGTGCAGGCAAGCTATGGCTTAAATGGCAATTTCTTTGTTCGTTCATATGATGAAACCGGAGGACCTGACAACAAAGTATATTTATACAAAAAGAAATTTATTGGAACAATCGCGGGCGTTGAACTAAGTTATCATTTGAATAATTATTCTTCAATTTTGGCAGGCTATTCCCGAAGTACAAACAAAGGAAAAAAAAATTATAATGGTAGTATAAACGGCGTCAATATTTTCGTAAACGATTTTAACATCATACATAATAATGACTTTTACCAACTTGGATATGAAAGAAAGCTAAAAAAATTAATACCGAACTTTAAATATCATGTTGGTGTTGTGCTTGCAGTAATGGAACAACAAGAAATCTCTATCGAAAATTTCAGTAATCAAATCGTTATTGATGAAAGAAATTTTAAAAACTCAAGACTTCAGGAAGGAGGAATATTTGGAGGTATAGAATGGGCGAAGAAAATTGATACAAAATTTGAAGCCGGTATCAAAATTCGGGCTTATTACTTACTATCAGTTCAATCATTTGAGGCAATAACACTTACACCTGTATTAACTTATACGTTCTGATATCAGGACAATAAAAAAGAGGCTATTTACAAGAAATGTTTTTAAATGGTGTTATCGAAACGCAATGCCAGCCTGGCTTTCAAAATTAAAACATCTTAAATATCAAATCGATATGTAATGATGTTGAAAGAAATATTAATGCCGCTTTCTTCTTTTGATAACGCCGCCCGACGCTTCTTTTATGGTTCCGGCAAACACAAAGGCTTTTTCATCCACATCATTTACCAAGTTTTTCAGCTTTCGCATTTCAAGACGCGTTACCACCGTAAAAATAATATCCACGTCGTTGTGTATTTCAAAAGTTCCCGGCAGGTATCCGCGCTCGCCTTTATATACCGTTATGCCCCTGCCCATATCGTTTACCAGCCTGCTTTTTATTTCCTCGCTTTGCGCAGATATGATGGTAACACCCGTATAAGCTTCAATACCTTCCACAACATAATCTACCGTTTTGGATGCCGTAAAATAAGTAAGCATGGAATATAGCGAAGTGGGCAAACCGAATTTAAAAGCGGCAATTAAAAAAATGATGACATTAATTGCCAGAATAATTTCGGTAACGGTAAAACTGGAGCGTTTGCCGGTATATAATCCCAGCACTTCTATACCATCGAGCGCGCAGCCGGCACGCATGGTAAAACCAATGCCGATACCTAAAAAAAATCCACCGAAAATAGATACCAGCAGTTTATCGGATGTGATAACCGGGTAAGGCAGATAATTTAAGCAAATGCCCAATAAAACGATGCTGATAAATGTTTTTATGGCAAACTGACGATTGACTACATAAGCGCCTACAATAAGAAACGGCAGATTGATAACCAAAATAACGTAAGCTAAATTGTAATGATAAATTTCGTGTATCAATAACGAAATACCGCTGACGCCGCCGTCAAAAAACTGGTTGGGAACCAAAAAACCTTTCAACGCAAAAGCAGCCGTTATAACGCCAAGAAGAATAAAAACGACTTCTTTTGCATCATTAAAAACCGGTTCCCGCTTGTGTTTCATGGTATGCTTATTATTTTTTGATGTCATCATTCGGACAAGTTGATTTTACGCTTGTAAAATAAAGCATTAAATGACTTTCTTTACAGAAGAACCTTTTTAAAACCGGCAGACTTCTTTTGTTGCGTATATATTACCTCAAGATTTTAGGGTTTAGATTGTGCAACAGATGTTTGCTAATCTCAAGTCTGAGTTTTTACGTTTGAACTTTAATTGGTCTTTATTCTCTTTCAAACAAACTGCTATCTTCGTTTTTACGGCAAAATGCTTTGGTTTTTTTTCAGCAAGTGATTGAATATTCCTGCAACAAAACAATTAATAACAATGGGCAAAACAATTGTGTTGATCGGCGCCGGCGGATTGATGGGAAGTATTTGCCGGTATCTTGTGTTTCTTTATGTTACCGGTAAAATTTCTTCTTCCTTTCCATACGCAACGTTTGCCGTTAATGTGGCAGGTTGTTTTATAATCGGATTGATATACGGATTGGCCGAGCGGTTTCAGTGGGTAACACCCGAATGGAGATTTTTTCTTACCACAGGTTTCTGCGGTGGTTTTACCACTTTTTCCACATTTGCTTTTGAAAATGCAAGGCTGTTACAAACTTCTTATTTTATGCAGTTTGCCTTGTATAGTTTCGCAAGTTTTGTAGCCGGGTTATTGGCTGTTTTTGCAGGGCTGGCACTTGCAAAATGGTAAAAAACGGATTGCCGGTTTGTATCTCAGAAGGGTAAATTTTTTTAAAAAATTGTTTGATTAATGCCTGCTGTAATTGGGTGATTCTTTTGTTATTTCAATATCATGGGCATGACTCTCACGCATGCCTGCGTTGGTAATTTTTACAAAAATTGCCTGCTGCAAAGCATTCATATCTTTTGCGCCGCAATAACCCATACCCGCGCGTAAACCGCCTACATATTGAGCTACCACTTCACTTAAAAATCCTTTGTATGCCACCCGGCCTTCTATGCCTTCCGGCACCAGCTTCTTTATGTCGTCTTCCACATCCTGAAAATACCTGTCGCTGCTGCCTTGTTGCATGGCGCTGATACTGCCCATTCCGCGGTACTGTTTAAATTTTCTGCCTTCATAAATGATGGTTTCTCCCGGGCTTTCTTCCACACCGGCAAACACGCTGCCCATCATTACCACATTCGCGCCTGCCGCCAGTGCTTTTACCATATCGCCGGTGTAGCGAATGCCGCCATCCGCAATCAGCGGCACATTCATTTTTTTCAATTCAGAGGAAGCCTGCATCACCGCGGTCAACTGTGGCATACCCGCGCCTGCTACAATTCGTGTTGTGCAAATAGAACCCGGACCAATGCCAACTTTTACGGCGTCGGCACCGGCGTCGGCTAACGCTTTTGCACCCGCTGCCGTACCTACATTTCCGGCAATCACCTGTATATTTTTAAAGTTCTTTTTTAAGAGCTTTAAGGCTTCAATAACGCCGCGGCTATGCCCGTGCGCACTATCTAAACCCATTACATCTACACCAACCTGTTGCAAGGCATATGCCCTGTCTAACAGATCTCTGGTAATGCCAAGCGCCGCTCCCGCCAGCAGTCGTCCGTAATTGTCTTTTACGGCATTTGGAAAATTGCTAACCTGCAGAATATCGCGATAGGTAATGAGACCGATTAGTTTTCCGTCATGGCTTACCACCGGCAGTTTTTCAATTTTGTATTGCTGTAATATTTTTTCTGCTTTGCTTAAGTCGGTTCCTTCCGGCGCGATAATCAGGTTTTCTTTCGTCATCACCTCTCCTACTTTACGCGTTTTGTCGTGCTCAAAACGCAGATCGCGGTTGGTAATAATACCCACGAGCATTTTATTTTGATCAATGACAGGAATGCCGCCGATTTTATTTTCTTTCATCAGCCGCATCGCATCGCCAATGGTATGATCGGGGCTTAATGTAATCGGGTCTAATATCAACCCGCTTTCGCTGCGCTTTACTTTTCGTACCTGCTCAGCCTGCTTTTCGATGCTCATATTTTTATGCAAAATGCCAACACCACCTTCGCGTGCCAGCGCAATGGCAAGATTAACTTCGGTAACGGTGTCCATAGCCGCAGACATCATCGGAACATTCAGCGTAATGGTTTTGGTAAGCTTCGACTGAATATTCACTTCGCGCGGAAGCACTTCGCTGTAGGCAGGCACCAGCAGCACATCATCGTACGTTAAGCCTTCGGTAAAAATTCTGGAATCAGAGGAAACAGAAGTGAGAGTATTGTTTGTTGCCATGTGCAAAGATATATTGCCAACGGAACAGATGCAAATCGGAAAAAAATTTTTTCTTTTTTATAAAAGTCTGCGATCTGTTTCGGAACAATTTATTAAAAGGTGTTCGCAGTAATACAGTAAAAAAGTTATTGATTCAATTAAATTTTCGCACTCGTAACATTCAATAAATTCATTTTTTATAATCTCTTGCTCCAAACAACAAACTGCCGATCCGAACCATATTGCTGCCTTCCCGTACTGCAATCTGATAATCGCCGCTCATGCCCATAGACAGGATTGACATTTTGCAATCGCCGGCTGACAAAGAGGACAATTTGTGATACAGCGATTTCAGACTTTCGAATTCACCCGTTATTTTTGTTTTGTCTTCACTGTTGGAAGCCATACCCATCAAGCCTTTCACGCAAATATTTTTTTCATGTCCTTCTGCATTTCTGTTGGTAATCAGTTGCTCCGCTTCTTCATTGCTCATCCCGAATTTTGTTTCTTCCTGCGCAATATGAATTTGCAGTAAACAGTTGATGACACGATTATTTTTTTTTGCCTGTTTATTCACTTCAGCAATCAGTTTTTCATTGTCTATGCTATGTATCAGGTAAACAAAAGGCGCAATGTATTTTACCTTATTGCTTTGCAGATGACCAATGAAATGCCAGCATATATCGTGCGGCAGCTTCGCTTGTTTTTCTGCCAGTTCCTGCACATAATTTTCGCCAAAATCCCGCTGCCCGATGTTGTATAACGCCTGTATGTCTTCAACCGGTTTTGTTTTGCTGACGGCAATTAGTGTGGTATTGGTTACAGATAATTGCTGAATAAGCTGACGATATGCTTCTCGGTTAATCAATGGTAATATTTTTTGCAAAAATAAAGATGGCTTGCCTGTGCGGTTTATGTATTGCGGTTTTCGTTACTTGTAATTTTTTTCTTTAACAACAGGTATTCAAGTAGTAAAACATCATTATAGGCAGGGCAATAATGATAAAATAACAACCACTTATGTTGTGTAAAAACATGCTTGTAAAAAACGGGGAAATAAGATGGAATATTTCCGGTAAAAAAAGGAAGATGGCTTGTTTCAATATGGTAGAGTGTTTCTTTATTTTCTTTCAGATTCAGTTCAGGCGCAACATAACCCCATTTCATAATGGCCGTGCAAAGAATCATTTTTTCAAGCAAATCATTTGTATGGCTGTATTGTTCAACAGCCGTTGCAATGAGCTTTGATTGTAACGCTTCCAGTTCCGGAATGTTCGTGCCATTCATCAGCCGGGCAAGATGGTAGAGAATCAAAGACGTTTTGCCATAATAAGGCGAAACATAGATCGGCTGATTGATATAATCGTTGTCTTTTACGCTTTTTACAATTACCCTCAGGCTTGCGCTGTCAGCCGCGGTCCATGCCAGATGATACTGCTCAACAAAAAAAAGAATATTGCTAAGCACACAAACATCAAATACGGGCGGAAAATTTTTTCCATACCAAACCGAATAAGCGTTATAGGTACGATATTTTTTTTCTATGGAAGCATTACCGTCGCCGTGATTAACATACGCCTGCATAATGTGATGCGCTTCGGCAGCCCTTGCGCTGTCTGCATTCTGCGCCAGAAGGCTTAACACCGTATCATCCATATCATCGGGCAATGAAGTATTTTTTTTGATGAGATGAATCCAGTTGGTGTAGGGAAAGCGAATTGCAGTATCGGTGCGCCAGAAATTATAAGTAAGTCTTCCTTTTTTGTTTTGAAAATGCATATATAGCATTTCACTTTTCACCTGTATGCTGTCGGCAAGCAAACGATTGGCAGGTGAAAGATTTTTATATTGCTGACGAAGCGTAACATTTATCAAAGCAGCAAAAAAAATGTTATCATCTTTTTTTTTAGGATGATTTGTTTTTTTATTTGAAATGTATGATGAAATGTTTCCTTTTAAAAAATACCGGTCGCTTACAATCTGCTGCGATGCTATGCGTTGCAGAATCTGATTTATGAAAGCGCTGTCCTGCGCGTTACAACACAAAACAGAATACAGCACGATAAACAAGATAACGATACGAAGCATCATGATAATCTTCGCAAAGTAAAGAAAATGAGAAGCCTTTTTATTTCAAAATATTGCGGCTGATAACAATGCGCTGCACTTCGCTGGTACCTTCATAAATCTGGGTAATCTTGGCATCGCGCATCATTCTTTCAACATGATATTCTTTTACATAGCCATTGCCGCCGTGTATCTGCACCGCTTCGGTGGTTGTAAACATGGCGGTTTCGCTGGCAAATACTTTCGCCATCGATGAAGCGGTGGCATAATCAAGCCCTTTGTCTTTTAACCATGCCGCTTTCAGGCACATCATTCGGGCAGCATCAATTCGCGTTGCCATATCAGCCAGCTTAAATTGTATCGCCTGATGCTTGCTGATTTCGGTTCCGAACGCTTTACGTGTTTTGGTGTATTGCAGACAACGTTCATACGCGCCGTTGGCGATGCCAAGCGCCTGCGATGCTATACCGATGCGGCCTCCGGCAAGCGTCTTCATGGCGAACGTAAAACCGAAGCTTTCATCGCCGATCCTGTTTTCTTTGGGAACTTTTACGTCGGTAAACATAATGGTTGCCGTATCGCTGGCGCGAATGCCCATTTTATTTTCTTTTGCCGCTACGCTTACGCCATCCCAATTGCTTTCGACAAGTAATGTAATGATGCCGCGCGAACCTTTGCCTGCATCGGTCTGCGCCATTACCAGATAGCAGCTTGCCGTAGAACCATTTGTTATCCAGTTTTTCACGCCGTTCAATATGTAATAATCACCTTTGTCTTCGGCAGTTGTTTTTAGCTGCGTGGCATCGCTGCCCGCTTCCGGCTCGCTGAGAAGAAACGCTCCGATATAAAGCTGTTGATCTTTTTTGCCCTGCGCCAGCGGAATAAGATAACGTTGTTTTTGCTGCTCGGTTCCAAAAGCCTCTATGCCATAGCACACAAGACTATTATTTACGCTCATAATAACCCCCACGCTGGCATCTATGCCGTTAATTTCTTCCATTGCCAAAACATAACTCACGCTATCTAACCCGGCGCCGCCATATTCGGGCGACACCATCATTCCCATAAAGCCAAGCGACGCTAATTTTTCGATCTGCTCTTTGGGAAACCTCTGGTGTTCATCCCGGTCAATTACGCCGGGCAAACATTCCTGTTTGGCGAAATGGCGGGCGGCTTCCTTTATATATTCCTGTTCTTCAGTTAATTGAAAATCCATGATAAAAATTAAGAATGCGAAGTAAGCTAACAATTGTTAGCTTTTCAAAAATGGAGGGTGAATTTTTTGTCAAGGATAATCAGCTTCCTTATGAAATTATGGCTATATAAGGTAATTTGTGCCGCGTTAATTACTGACAAATGAATGGGTTGATACAAATTTATTTGCCGCACTTCTTACTTTTTACTTGTAATCGAAAATTATCATTTCAACGGCTTACATCATTTGCCTTGCTTTTACCTGAATATATTTATTTATTACGTTCGCGGTCAGCTTTTGCGGTGCCGTAAGCAATGCCATGATACCGGCATTCTGAAGCTCTTTTACCATTTGCCTTTTTTCAAAAGAAAACTTACCCGCAATCGCTTTTGTATAAACGTCTTCCAACGTAGCGGCACGTTGCTGCTGCATTTCAACGAGTCCTGTATTTTCAAAAAAAACAATAAGCAGAGTGTGATAGGAAGCTATTTTTTTTAATTGAGGAAGCTGGCGCTGCAATCCATACATGCTTTCGAAATTGGTGAACAAAACCAGCAAACTACGCTGGCGAATTTGTCTTCTTATTGCGGTATACAAAGCTTCGGTGCTGCTGTCTGAAAAATTGGTTTGCTGGCGGTATAATGTGTCAAGCAATACAGAAATATGACCGTTCTTTTTATCGGGCGCTATGTATTGATCAACGGTTTTTCCATAGGTTAATAAGCCGGCTTTGTCTTGTTTTAACAGCACAATATTGCTTAGCACAAGCGAAGCGTTAATGGCATAATCAAGCATTGTCATTCCGGCAAACGGCATTTTCATATTCCTGCCTTTGTCAATGATGCAAATCACCTGCTGACTGCGTTCATCCGTAAATGTATTTATCATCAGGCCGCTCCGGCGCGCGGTTGCCTGCCAGTTAATGGTTCGGTAATCATCGCCCGCAACATATTCTTTAATCTGCTCAAACTCAAGACTGCTACCGGTTTTGCGTAGCCGGCGCGAGCCTTTTTCTTCCAACTGGCTGGTAGCGGAAAGTAATTGATATCTCCGCAATTGTATAAAAGACGGATAAACCGCAACCGTTTTTTCTGTTCCCGATTTTATATGCCGAATTACCAATCCCAACGGACTGTATAAAAATATATTGATGATACCGAAATGATATTCCCCGCGCTCAACCGGTTTCACCTGATATAAAAAAGAGATGAAATGATTGGCTAGTAATGTAAAATGATACGTGGCAGAGAAAGACTGAAACTGGTAAGGCAATTCGTCTGACACATCAACCGCAACAGCGTAAGAACGATGATTTGCAATATGCAGTGTAACCGTATTTTCATCGCCGTTGCTAAACCTGTCTCCGCAGTTTCTGACAGCCGAAACCGGATGTTGACTGATAAAGACCAAAAACATGTCAATGATCAGCGCAATGCCGATACACAGCAACGCAATCATACCAATCTCTATTAAAGCGTCTATAAAAAAAGCGATTATAAAAATGGTTATGATGCAACTGACAATCGCGTAAAAGCGGCGTGTGAAATAAAAAGAAACCCGTTCAAAAAATCGCCTGAACATAATGTGTTTGAATGATGTGTTGTTGAGAAGCAATGAGTAATGAGCAACGAGCAACGAGCTATCAGCTTTGAGCTTTAAGCTTTCAGCTTTGAACGGATGGCGTTTACCTTGGCACTTCGATACTGTTAATAATTTTTTGAATCACTTCATCTTCTCTGGTTCCTTCCATTTCTTTTTCCGGCGTTAAAATGATGCGATGCCGAAGCACCGGAATTACCGCAATAATAATATCATCGGGAATCACAAAATCGCGGCCGCTCATTACGGCAAAAGCTTTGGCAGCATTCATTACGGCAATGGAAGCGCGCGGAGATGCGCCAAGATAAACGGCTCTGTCGGTGCGCGTGCTTACAATAATTTTAGCGATAAACTGCAGCAGCTTATCTTCTATCAATACGGTTTTTATTATCTGCCGATATTCGATGATGTCGCTGCCCGATACAACTGCCTGCACCGTTTCCAAAACATTCGCGGAGCTAAGATTATTGAATCGTTGCAATATGTTTACTTCTTCCGCTTCATTGGGATATGGCACAATGATTTTAAATAAAAACCTGTCGAGCTGCGCTTCCGGCAGGCGATACGTTCCTTCCTGCTCAATCGGGTTTTGCGTGGCGATAACCATAAACGGTTCTGCCATTTTATGCGTAATGCCATCGCTGGTTGCCTGTCGCTCTTCCATCACTTCAAACAAGGCAGACTGCGTTTTAGCGGGAGCACGGTTTATTTCGTCTATCAACACAATATTGCTGAAAACCGGTCCTCGTTTATATTCAAAGCTGCCGTTTCCGGGGTTGAATATGTTGGTTCCCAATACATCGCTTGGCATCAGGTCGGGCGTAAATTGTATGCGGCTGAAACCGGTTTGCAGGCTTTTGGCAACCAATCGCGCGGTCAATGTTTTGGCTACGCCGGGCACACCCTCTATCAGCACATGACCATTGGCAAGAATGGCCGCCATCATCAGTCGCACCATCTCATCCTGCCCTACTATTACTTTCTTAATTTCAGTCTGCAACCGCATTACCGCATTGCTTAGTTCGCTTATATCGGTTCGCTGTTCAAAAATTTCTTCCATTATACGTTACTGTAAAATTGTTCAAGTCTGTTATAATATTTCATCAATTGCTGCTGCGTTATGCTATCGCTGATTCTGATTTGAATAAGGTCATCTGTAATGGCAGTTATTTCTTCTACCGGCACTTTACTTTTTGCAGCCAGCGTTTTTGCAAATTGCGGATTGATTTCCGTTGTCGGAATCTTGTATTTGTTTCTTACAAAATCTAAAAAATACACGCTCAGCTTTTCTGCCAGATTTTTATGATCGCCTTTTTCAAAATAGAGCTTGCCAATGGTGGTAACAAAATTAACCGTATCGTTGGCGGGTCTCGTATATTCCGGTGTTAAACGCTGTCTGCGCTTCATTTCCGTAACTACATACAATGCGACAACAATGATGGTTAACCAAAACGCCCATCGGAAATTTTCATATTTCAGCAGCACATGCAAAACACTGCCATGATCATCTTTTTCAACCGATTTGCGGTACATAAAATATTCATCCCACAAGATATATTTAGTTTCTGAAGGCAATAAGCTCATCAGCTTTTCAAAATAAACATGGTTGTTGCCGTACAACAAAAACAAATTGCTGAATGTTATAGGCGCAGAATGCAGCAGAAACGTGCCTTTCAGCGTATGAATGGCAAGCAGATTTTCAAATGTTGTTTTACTGTTGTAGCCAAGCGGATAAGTGTAAATACTGTCGTATCTGATGAACCTGTTGTGATAGGAAATGCCGGGATAGCTAAAACTGTAAGGCGGTGTAAATACGGTTGTATCTAAAGAAACGCTGAACGAATCGGAAATATTTATGGCGTCGCTGTTTTGCGAAACGCTGTATTTGCCATACAAATCGTCTTCTTTTACACTAAAAAAATGCTGCGCCGTTTCATTCATTTGCAACGCGCTGATGAAAACAGTATTTCCTTTTTGTGCAAAATAAGTAAGGCTGTTTAGTTCTTCGGATGTGGGATTAAAATAATTGATCAGAATAAACAAAACAAGTCCTGTGGTGTCTTTTGCAGGCAGTTTCCATTCTTCAGGCGCAGCGTTGCTGATAAGCAGCTTGGCTCCTGGAAACTGCTGTTGCAATAGCTGATAAGATACATAAGCGCCATACGGTATTTTATGCGTGGGGTTTAGCGTGATGCGGCCATCGAAACGGCGCGGTTGCTTATGAAATATCACAAGCAGACTGATAGCTGACAATACAATTGCGCCGGCTAAGTATGGTAATATTCTTTTCATTTACCCGATACCTGATTTGTTATATTGGCAAAATCGCTTTTTATTTTTTCAAAAACCGGTTCTGTAATGCTGAATTCCCCGTACCAAACATGTTCGTAATGACGCGTTACGGTAAAAAAAATATTGTATAAAGGTGATTGATAAAGCTGCCGTAAATAATGCGTGTTGGTAAGCTGCGGCTGAAACAAAATGAGACCATCATCGCTAAGCCGTTTTAATAATTGCAGGTACAATACACGCACGGCAAGCCGGTAATTTTTTTCTTCGGTATATTTTGCCAGCAATCTATCGTAATTAACGGCTGATAAATTTTCTTCCGGATCAATTTCATCATCGCTTTCGCTGATTGCTTTTTTTGTGAACAAGCTTATTTTATCCGATAATAAAAAATAAACCACGGCGCTTATAAAAATGACAATGATAATTGCCCAGATAGTAAGAGAAACCCAACGCTGATTAAACCATTCGTTGCTGTTGGGTTCGTGCGTAAAAACCTGCTCATCCGGCGGCAGC
This sequence comes from Ilyomonas sp., assembly GCA_965219515.1. Classification (GTDB taxonomy): domain Bacteria; phylum Bacteroidota; class Bacteroidia; order Chitinophagales; family Chitinophagaceae; genus Ilyomonas. Next base: position 779,711 of record OZ244776.1, on the reverse strand, counting down.
AAACCTTCTTTAGTCAGACTGTCGCGATATTTTTTATCGTAAACAATGCGGCTTCTCTGCTTTTTAAAATCTTCAATGCTTTTTACATACCAGAAATCATCGTCGTTACGTAAACGTTGTATGGTGGTATCTGACGAAGCACGAACATCAAGTTTTTCTTTTGTGTACGCATCGGTAACGTATTCTTTCCAGTTAAAATAATAACCGGTTGTATCGTCGTCGTCTTCATTAAATTCATTGTTGTTATTGTTGTTTTCTGCAAGGCTGTCAGTATAAGAAGTATCAGTAGTTACCTGCGATTTTACCGGGTTGAATTGCAGTAAATAAAGACACAGGCAAGCAATAAAAACGATACTTTTTTTCCTGCGCTTCAAACTGTTTTTTTTAGAAAAATTGTTTTGATAAAATGGACGTTGCAAAGAAACAGCAATTTTTAATTTGGTTGCCCGTACAAAAAATCAGGAAGTCATTGCCATCTTTTCAGCCTTTTTTAACCGGATGGGATACACAATAAAATAAGCGATGATAAGTGTAAGCGACGACATGATGATGAACAGCTTTAACCAGAGCGGCATATCGGTGTGGCGGGTTACAAACCCTTCAAAAAAAGCTGCGATCAATAGTGTTGGAAAACCCGATAACGCAATGATTAAACCCTCTTTGGCTCCTTTTTGTAACGCTTCGTGCCGGCTTTTATTTCCCGGAAACAGCCAGCTTGTTGCCAATACCAAACCCGAGGTTGCGGCTACTACAATCGAAAACAATTCTAACGTGCCATGAATTAAAATCGTAAGCAAGCTATCGCTTATGAGGCCATGCGCATAAAATAAATATTCAAACGTACCAACCATAATTGCGTTGTACACCAAACCTGTAACGGTAGGAAAGCCAAGCAGAATGCCGCCTGCAAATTCGCGCAGCGAAACGGTAATGTTGTTGATGAACAGCGCAAAAAAGCTTAGCGTTTCGTTGCCATAGCCATACACCTGAAACGGCTTACCATCCTGAATATTTTTCTCCGTCATATCCACATAGCTGTTTCCGAGAATATCTCTCACGAAAGTTTGTTCATTGTTAGCTGAAAAAAAACCAATGGCAACAAAAATGATGAAAAGACAAAAGCAAATGAGCAATATGCGATGATGTCTGCCAATGGTTAACGGCAATGTATATACAAAAAAACGCGTAAACCGGCTGCCGCTTTCACGTTGATTCTGGTAAATGCGAAGGTATTTTTTTGATGCTTCGGCGTTTAAATATTGTGTAATGCGGCTATGCGGATAAAATGTTTTGCTGTAACCGAGATCTTCTATCAACTGCACAAAATCATCCGCCTGTTCATCAGGATGTTTGTCGGCGTCGTGCGTTATGGTTTGCCAGCGTTCCTTATTCCGTTTAATAAATAAAGCCTCTCTCACTACATGAATTTTAAAACCGAAAATTATTAATTACTTTACAAACCGGCCAATTGTTTTTGCAGAATGGATAAAATAAAAATTCCGACCAGCTTTAATATTGAACTCGATTTTCAGCTTGCCAATTTAGCGCAGCGTTTTTTTGGCTGGCTGATAGATTTAATTATTCAGGTTATATATATCATTATCGCATTTCAAATGCTGTCGTATTTTTTTTCTTTTGGCAAAATTAAAGCCGGTGATGCGACAAATGCTTACGACATGCGGGCGTGGCAATACCTGGTGTTTTCACCCGTTTTGCTATATCATCTTGTGAGTGAAGTTGCCATGAACGGACAAAGCATCGGCAAAAAAATAACGGGTATAAAAGTCATCAGCGAAACCGGTAACCGCGCTTCGTTTTACCAGTTTTTATTACGCTGGCTCATTCGTCCGTTTGAAACTATTTTCTTTTTTGTTCCAGTATTACTGAGTTTGTTAATCAATAAAAAGCATCAACGCCTCGGCGATCTTGCTGCAGGCACACTTGTCATTGTAAGCCGCGTAAAATCTAACATTGATGATACCATTTTCTTTCATTTGGACGAAACCTATAAACCGCGTTACGAAAATGTGTTGCAGCTAAGCGACCGGGATATGAACATCATAAAAACCATTTTAGATGCCAGCCTGAAACAAAAAAATGTTGAGCTTGCCGAACGCACGAGCGCCAAAATAAGAACCGCATTACAAATAAATGACTACCAGCCGCCGGTAGAGTTTTTAGAAACGGTGCTGAAAGATTATAATTATCTGTCAGATCAGAATTAGGTTTTGATGTTATTTGAAACGGCTTGTTCTGAAAATTGAAAAGGAAAAAAAGGAATGATTTTCAAGTTTAAAAACCTGCATTTTTATCAAAATCATTTTGCAGCCATCTGTTTTTATACATATCGGCTACCTTCGTTTTTATGGTTATCAATCTAAGTGAAAAACACAGCCTGGTAAATAACTGGATCAGCGAATTGCGCAGCAGCGACATACAAACCGACCGGATGCGCTTTCGCAGAAATCTGGAGCGGATTGGCGAAGTGGCGGCTTATGAAATAAGTAAACAGCTTCCGTGGGAAGAAACTGATGTTCAAACGCCGCTTGGCATTCATACCGGCAAAGTGCTGAAACAGCAACCCATATTGGCAACCATTCTCCGCGCCGGTTTGCCGCTGCATCAGGGTTTGCTCAATTTTTTTGATAAAGCCGATAACGCTTTTATCAGCGCCTATCGCAAACACCGCCGCGACGGAACGTTTAATATTCATATCGAATACATGAGTTCACCATCGGTGGACGACAGAATTGTAATAATCAGCGATCCGATGCTGGCGACCGGCGCATCTCTGGTAAAAGCTATCGAGCGAATACAGGACGAAGGAAAGCCATTTGAGATTCATATTGTAACGGTAATTGCCTGCACAACCGGTATTGAATATGTAAAGCGCGAAGTTGGCGACAAAGCTACCATATGGTGCGGCGATATTGATGAAGAGATCACGGCGAAAGGTTACATTGTGCCGGGTCTTGGCGATGCGGGCGATCTGGCTTTTGGCGGCAAAAATCAATCGTAATATCGCGCCTGCACACTTTTTACAGATTGCATTTCGTTTGTAAAAAATAGATTGTATTTTCACAATGTAATTGTCTTACAATGTTACGAACCATTCTGCTTCTGCTTTGCCTGATTTGTGTTGGTTTTACGTATGCGCAGGATCCTCATTTTTCTCAGTTTTATTCGTCTCCGCTTACGCTGAACCCCGCTTTTACGGGTAAATTCAACGGCGATTTGCGCATCGCGGGAAACTATCGCAACCAGTGGCCAACCATCAATAAAGCTTATACAACGGGAACGGTATCTGCTGATTTTGGCATTTTAAAAAACCGGGTAGCTGAAAATGATACCTGGGGTGTAGGCATTCTGGCTTTGACTGACCAAAGTGCGGCAGGTGCTGTAAAATTTAATTATGCTGCTTTATCAACCGCTTATCATAAAAGCCTTGATGAAAACGGTTTTAAGCAATTGGGAATTGGTTTTCAGACAACCTATTCCAATATGAACATTTACACTTCCAAGCTTACGTTTGGAGATCAGCTTGCTTTTGACGGAACATTTTCATTGCCAACCAATGAAGTGTTTCCCGGTTCTGTTTTAAAAAACAGCTACATTGATTTGAATGCCGGCGTACTGTTTACTTCCAGCGTTACCGAAAATGATAATTTTTATGCAGGCGTAAGCATGTATCACATCACGCGGCCACAAACCCAGTTTACCACAAACGGCTATTATGTTTTAAATCCACGCTTTACGTTTCAGGCAGGCGGATATTTTTTAATTGGCGACAGAAATACATTGCACTTAAGCGGCATACACAGCGAGCAGGCAGGCGCAAACGAAACATTGCTCGGCGGCGCCATTCAACTGCCGGTTGGCGATGCCAATACGGATGAACCGGTTAGCGTTTATTTAGGCGTATGGTCGAGGTTTAAAGATGCTTTAATACCTTATGTTGGTTTAGACTTCAGCGATTTTCATATCGGTTTAACTTACGATGTAAATACTTCCGAGTTAAAGACGGCTTCCAATAGTCGCGGCGGCGTAGAAATTTCATTAATTTATATCAAGCAACCGCCGGGCAGCAAAGGACTTCCCTGCCCAAAGTTTTAATTTCAGTTCAGACTTCTTATTAAACCGGTTAGCTGCTTTACTGCATCGCTTGTATTAAAAGCATGTAATATTATTCTTAGTCTTTCACTTCCTTTCGGCACGGTTGGATACAATATCGGTCGCACATCAAGTTTATTTTCTTTCAAAAGTTTCGCCGCATTTTTTACGTTTTCGTTGCCGGCAATCAAAATTGTTTGTATCGGAGTTTGCAGATTTGTTTTTCTGTGAGGTAACATTTCATGAGCAAACTGCTCAATCAATAATTTTAATTGTTGTCTTTCCTGTTTCATCTTAGGAAAAACCTGATAACTTTTTTGTATAAAATAAACTGAATGTTCGGGCATAGCAGTTGAGTAGATGAAATTACGTGAAAAATTAATGAGATAATTTCTCAATTCCATTGAACCTACCGCAACGGCGCCATGACAACCACAAGCTTTGCCAAACGTATAAATGCGGCAAAATACTTCGGTGTGAAGTTGTAAATATTGGGCAAGACCTTCACCCGAATCGCCAATTATGCCAATGGCATGAGCTTCATCCAGAATTAAATATGCCTTGTATTCTTTGCATAGCAGAATGATTTCGTGTAACGGACAAACATCACCATCCATACTAAAAACAGATTCGGTTATAATAAATCTGTTTCCGGTTGCATGCCTTAGTTTTTTTTGCAAATCATCTATGTCGTTGTGCAAAAAAGAAAATGCTTTGGCAAAGGAAAGCCGGATGCCGTCGCGAATGGAAGCATGACATAAGCTGTCGTAAATAATAGTATCACCTTTTTGCGGAATGCATGATAAAACACCAAGATTGGCATCATAGCCGGAATTAAATAGCAGCGCGGCTTCTGCCTGATGAAAAGCTGCAATTTGCTGTTCTGTTTCTTCAATCAAACCGTAATTGCCCGTTAGCAATCTGGAACCCGTAGAACCGGAAGAAAGAGATGGCTGTTTTTTATTTATCAACACGCGGTTTTTTACAATTCCCAGATAGTCGTTGGAACAAAAATCAATCAGATTTGTTTCGGGTAAACTGAGTTGCCTGTAAGCATGTTGCGCTTTGCGTTCATTAAGTTTTGACTGTAAATGCATCGGTAACTTCATTGAGATTGAATGTCTTTTTCCTTTCTGATTTAAATACTTTTCATTACCTGAATCATCTTAAATAAAAATAAATTAAACCTCCGACAAAGTAAGAACAAACGAGGTCTGAATCAGTTACAAAAAGGCAAACCCCCATGTATAAACAACCAGCCCGACAAGATAAACAAGCATCGCAGTTATCATTGCATTGCTTCCGGCAAGCAATCCGACTGCACTCATCAATCCTACTAAAATCAGGGCGGCAGAGTAGTAAATGACCAATTTTTTTCGGCGTAGCTGGTGCAGATATTCAAAGCGGCTAACGGGCAACACCATCGTTAAAAAAATAAGTGCAGCAAAATATTGATTGCCATTTTCAACCGTTGGCAGATAGCTGCCAAAAAGGGCAGTTGCGATTGTTATAAAAAAAAGAAGCGCAATAAAACCGGCAATCCTTTTTTCCTGTGAAGACAGAACATATTTACCTTCTTTGGTAAAAAGTAAAACGGTGTTTGCTATGGAAGCGCCAACCCAGGAAAAAATTACTAATATCAGGTACAATCCAATCAAGGCATAAGCCAGCCTGTTTGCGCCTGCAAAACTTGAAATACCCGATAACAATCGTATAGAAACCCAGATTACAATGATGGTTATCCATCTTGCTTTCTTCGATTTTGCAGAAAGCCACAAGGAAAACATCAACAGCCAGCGATAGGGCAGCAACCGTGCTTTCAGCGATTCTTTATATCCTTGTTTTGCACGCTTATTATTGGGATTGATGCGCAATGCCTCCCGAAAATGCTGCCTTGCATCGGTATGTTTTCCTTTTTCCAAAAAAATCCATCCAATGTTGGTATGCGTAAAATCGTCATCCGGGTTTATAGAAAGCGCTTCGCGAATGGTTTCGTAAGCTTCTTCTTTGTTTTTTAAGCGGATTAAAGCCTGCGAACGCGCATTAAGACAGGTAAGGTCTTCGGCATACAAAGCCAATCCTTCATTCGCCTTTTCCAGAGCCAGTTGGTATTGATGAATGTCGAGCATGATGTACGCGTACAATCCATAATAAGCAGACGCTTCCGGGTTTAGTTCGATGGCTTTTTTTAGCTGTTCAACGGCTTCGGTTTTATGGCTTTGCTGGTAAAAACAAAATGCCATCAGATAATAAACGCGATGATAATAAGGCATTAAAGAAATACAGCTTTGCAACAATTGTTTCGCTTCGTCAAATTGCCTTGCGTCTGTTTTGCATTCCGCCAGCAGTAGCAACGCCTCGGCATCTTCGGGATTTTCGCGCAGCGCATAACCAATTTCTTTTTCCGCATCTTTTATTCTTCCCTGCTGAAACAAAAGCCTTGCGCGTTGTATGTGTTGATTGATTGCAAACATGATTGGTAGCTGTAAGCCGTAAGCAATCAGCTTTCAGCTATAATAATTTAAGTTTTTTCCTGATACCTCATACCCTTTACCTGATACCCGCCTCTTTACTTCTTCAGTTTCATATACTGAAGAATATCATCGTACATGCCGCTTTCGTTGGCGTATAAAGCATAATTGCGCGCCGTGCTAAACCATTCCTGCGTGGTAGCTTTATGTTGTCTGGCTGCTTTTTGAAGGTCTTTGGTTTGCAGCTTTTCAATGCTTCCTTTTAAAAGACTTTCTTCTAATTTTATTTCAGTTGCTATATCAATGACAGCTTTTAGGTCGGCGCCCGAATAGTCAGGTGTAACCTTTGCAATTGATAAAACATCAATCTGATCTGCGGGTTTATCTTTCAGATGCTGCGTGATAATTTGCTGCCTTCCGGCTTCATCGGGCGGCGCAACAAATACAACGCGGTCAAATCGTCCCGGTCTTCTGAACGCACTGTCAATGCTCCACGGTGCATTGGTGGCGGCTAAAATTAAAACACCATCATTGCTATGCTGCACGCCATCCATTTCGGCAAGAAACTGGTTAATGACATGCCTCATGCTGCTTTGCTTTAAATCGCTGCGGCTGGCACCCAAGGCGTCCACTTCGTCAAAAAAAAGAACGCAGGGCGCATTGTCGCGCGCCTGTTGAAAAACGGCATGTAAATTTTTTTCGCTGTTGCCCATCCACATATCCAGAATGTCATGCAACCCGATATTGATAAATTTGGCATCTATTTCTCCGGCAGTGGCTTTGGCAAGATAAGTTTTACCACAACCCGGCGGACCATACAATAAAATGCCGCCACCTGCTTTTTTACCAAACGCTTTGTATAAATCAGGATTTTTCAGCGGCTGAATAATTTTCAGCGAGATTTCTTTTTTTATCTTTTCCATGCCGCCAACATCTTCAAAACGCAGGTCTGGTTTTTCCATAAAAAACTCCTGCTTTTGTTGCCGGTTACCAAAGAAAGAATCATCTTCATCTCCAAAATCAGGCAGATCGTCTATTTCTAAATCATTTGCATTACCAGTTGAAGTCATACGAAGCGCATTGTCTATTTCCTCGTCTTTAAAAGACGCATTTTGCTGTAATACTCTTTTATACACTTCTACCGCTTCGCTCAACGATTCTTCGCGAATTAAACAGCGGATAAACTGAACCAGGTCGTCTGTCTGTAATAAATTTTCTTTTATAAGCGCTTCGTAAATGATGATTGCGGCTGAATATTTTTTTTGCTTATAGTAAATGTTGGCCAATCCTTTACGCGCTTTACCGTTTCCGTAGCTTCGGTTTAACACTTCTGCGTATTGCTCAGCCGCTTCTTCTATATGATTCGCTTTTATCATCAGTTCTGCCAGATGCAGGCGCAGCGGTATATTTTCCGGCGAAACCTGCAGCGCTTCTTTCAACTGAACAATTCCTTCATCCATTTTTTCTGTTATTACGAAGCAAATATATTTCAATACATCAAAAGGGTTGTTAAGAAGCCGAAGTGAAAAATAAGAAGCATGAATTTTCTAAACTGTATTTGAATCATCTGTTTCAATTTCTCTTTCTTTACTCTTGTGGCTACCACCTTCTATCTTTGCCCTACTAACAATTGTAAGCATGAATGTTTTTACAGATCACAGCCTGAGCTGGCTGAAGCGGTTAACCGAAGAAGCCGATTTAAAAAAAGAAAAAATCTATATAAGTGGCGGACAAAAATCAATAGACAAACAACATGAAAGAAATAAGCTGACAGCCCGCGAGCGCATTGCTTATTTGTGCGATGATGACAAGCCGTTTATCGAGATCGGAACTTTTGCAGGTTATGATATGTATGAAGAATACGGTGGATGCCCTGCCGGCGGAACCGTAGCCGGAATTGGTTATGTAAGCAACCGGCAATGCGTTGTTGTTGCTAACGATCAGACCGTGAAGGCAGGCGCCTGGTTTCCCATCACCGCAAAGAAAAATATAAGAATGCAGGAAATTGCTATCGAAAATCGTTTGCCTGTTATCTACCTGGTTGACAGCGCCGGTGTTTTTCTTCCGATGCAGGATGAAATATTTCCCGATAAAGAACATTTCGGGCGCATGTTTCGCAACAATGCCAGAATGAGCGCCATGGGCATTACGCAGATTGCTGCCGTTATGGGCGCGTGTGTGGCAGGTGGCGCATACCTGCCGGTTATGAGCGATGAAACATTGATGGTAAAAGGCAATGGAAGCATTTTTCTGGCCGGTCCGTATTTGGTAAAAGCAGCCGTTGGCGAGAATACGGATACCGAAACATTAGGCGGCTCGCACACACACAACAGCATTAGCGGCATTGCCGATTATGAATTTGAAAACGAAAACGACTGTCTTGATTACATCAAAAAACTGATGAGCAAATTAGGTGTTCAGCCAACGGCAGGTTTTAGCAGAATAGAAAGCCTTTCTTCGTCAAAAAATATAGAAACCATTTATGACATTTTGCAGGAAAATAATGCCAAGCCATACAATGTAACTGATGTTATCGAATGTTTGATTGATGCTGACAGCTTTGATGAATTTAAGCAGGATTATGGTAAAACCATTGTATGCGGTTACGGACGGATTGACGGCTGGGCGGTTGGCATTGTTGCCAATCAAAGATTGATAGTAAAGAATGGCAAAGGAGAAATGCAGATGGGCGGCGTAATTTATAATGACAGTGCCGATAAAGCAGCACGTTTTATAATGAACTGCAATCAAAAAAAAATTCCGCTGGTGTTTTTGCAGGATGTAACCGGCTTTATGGTAGGCAGCCGCAGCGAACACAGTGGCATTATAAAAGACGGCGCCAAAATGGTAAATGCGGTATCAAATTCTGTGGTTCCGAAATTTACAATTATGACAGGCAATTCTTATGGGGCGGGCAATTATGCCATGTGCGGCAAAGCGTATGATCCGCGACTGATATTTGCCTGGCCATCAGCCAAAATTGCCGTTATGGGCGGCGATCAGGCGGCAAAAACACTACTGCAACTTCAGGTAGCTTCTATGAAATCGAAAGGCAAAGAAGTGAGCGCCGAAGATGAACAGAGTTTACTAAATGAAATTAAAAGCCGGTATGCAGAACAAACATCGCCCTATTACGCAGCTGCAAGGCTTTGGGTAGATGATATTATTGATCCGGCACAAACACGAATGATTATTTCAGAGGGCATTGCAGCAGCGAATAACAATGCATACATTGAGGATTTTAAGACAGGTGTTTTTCAGGTGTAAAAAAGTTTACTTTCGGACATATGACCGTAATGTAAAGACAATAACTATGCGTTATAAGCCGCAAAAAATTTAATACGCCGCAAATGGAAAAGCTTATTGAAATTGCCAAATTATATAGTCGTGGCGAAGAAGTGCCGGTCAGTCCTCGCAGATTTACAGAATAGATGAGCAGCAGTGTTATGTCGCGTTAGGAAACCAAAAATATTTTTGATGCATCTCCTGGTATTAATAGGCTGATGAAAGTGTATCGTATCAGCAGATGCAATTTTATTACTGATTTAAGCGGTATAAGGCTGTTTTATATTGAAGCAACCGGCACAATAAAGGAACGCATATTTTATACGGCTTCCTCTGCTTTACTTTCCGATACAGAATTTACTGAAAATATAATCCAACTGATCTTCATTGGTTACCTCTCCGGTAATTTCGCCAATGGCATGCAAACAGGTTCTGATGTCAGATGTTATTAAATCTAAAGGCGTTCGGTTAGCGAAGCCTTCTTTAATAAATTCAATTGAATTGAGTATTTTTTGTAATGCGGCTACATGGCGCGCATTGGTAACAATCACATCGGGCATCGAAACCTTGTTGTCTATTACTGCATTGTATAATTTATTTTTAAGAAGGTCAATATTTTGCTTGTATAAAGCCGAAATAAAAATAACATCGTTGTCAAATTTATTTTCTTTAAAATCACGATCAGTCTTGTTTCCGACTACAACTATTTTTACCGGATAAGTTTCTATTTCATCTGTTATTTTTTTTAATTCACCGGGCTTCATTTCATTTACATCAAACAGGTACAATACCACATCGGCGCTTTTCATTTTTTCTTTGCTGCGTTGCATTCCCATCGTTTCAATCGTATCGCTCGTATGCCCGTGAATACCGGCTGTATCAATCAGTTTAAACAAAATGCCATTGATGTTCAGGGTTTCTTCTATGGTATCGCGTGTTGTGCCTGCAATATCGCTGACAATAGCTCTGTCTTCGTTCAGCAAGGCGTTCAGCAAGGTGCTTTTGCCTGCATTTGGCTTGCCAACAATGGCAACCTGCACGCCTTTTTTAATCACGTTGCCTAATACAAAAGATTGCAGCAATCCACTTACTTTTTCTTCCGCTTCATCTAATAAATGCATCAGTTTTTTACGGTCGGCAAACTCTATGTCTTCTTCCGAAAAATCGAGTTCCAGTTCTATTAAAGCCGAAAAGGTAAGAAGCTCTTCGCGTATTTTTTTTAGTAATTGGGTAAAGCCGCCGCGCATGTTCTGCAACGCTGTTCTGCGACTTGCTTCCGTGTCGCTTGCTATTAAGTCTGCCACGGCTTCTGCCTGCGAAAGATTCATTTTGTGGTTTAAAAAAGCGCGCTGGGTAAATTCGCCGGGCTTTGCCATTCTTACACCAAGTTCATTTAAAACAGAAAGAATATGATTTTGGATATAATAAGAGCCATGACAGGAGATTTCTACTACATCTTCACCGGTGTAGGATGCCGGCGCTTTATATAAACCTATAACCACTTCATCCAGCTTGTTGTTTTTATAATAAAGCGAACCTATATGAAGCGTATGAGACGATTGTGCAAATAAATCTTTGGAAGGAAACAAGCGATCAGCCGTTTCGATGGCTTTATCACCGCTGATTCTGATTACGGCTATGGCGCCGGTTCCCTGCGGTGTAGCCAGTGCTGCAATGGTATCTTTCCAGCCCGATAATTTTTCAGACATTCTTCAAAAATAAAACTTCGCCGTTTATATCATCTATAAAACTCAAAGCTGATAAATACAGCTTGTTTTTTTTATTCTGTTTTCTGCTTATTTATTTTTAAGCCGGATTAAAATTTTATTAAAAGCAATTACGAAGATGTGATTGTTTAGTGGCTTGTAACAGTATGGATACAGAACCACAGTTGCTCAGAAATTATATTTTTTCATTCATTTCAACGTTTTTTAACTTTTTTTTCAAAACCGGAAACCTTTTTGCTATTCCACTTCGTATAGGATAATTATTCCATTCTCCAAATTAAAACTTTAACAAGTATGCTACAAACAAAACACATTCCCGACAAAAGGGAAGAAACACACAACTCTGTTACGAACTTGCCACGAAGAAATTTTTTAACCAAGATGTTTGGTGCGGCCGCCATCACCGCGGTAGCGGCGTCCTGTACCAAATCGTTTACCGGTGCTGAAGATGCCTCAGCAGGCTCTTTAAACGGCGGTGTTGATGGTCTGGAAGCCGGCGCCATCAGCATGGGCAGCGGCGATTATGCCATCTTAAATTATGCTTACCTCCTCGAGCAATTAGAAGCTCAGTTTTACATTACCGTTACAGAAAATTTTTATAGCGGTGCTACGGACGAGCAGAAAACAAGATTGGCACAGATCCGCGATCACGAAATCATTCACCGCGAGTTTTTTAAAACGGCGCTTGGCACTTACGCCATTCCTACCATTACATTCGATTTAAGCTCCATTGATTTTTCCAATCGCTTCAGCGTTCTGAGCTCTTCGCGCGCGTTTGAAGATCTTGGCGTATCAGCTTACAATGGTGTTGCCAAATACATTGTAAATCCGGATTATCTTACCGTTGCCGGTAAAATAGTTTCGGTAGAAGCGCGCCATGCCGCTTATGTAAGAGATATGCTTCGGCCTGATTCTTTTGCCGACCCATTGGTTGTTGACGGTCAGGGTTTAGATGGTGCTGCATCGCCGCAAATGGTGATTCCGAACCTGCTTCCGTATCTGCCATACAAACTCAATACAAGTAAAGCCCCCTGGTAATCATCATTAAAAAATTTTTATTTATGAACATCAATCAGATATTAACAAACATAGAACAAATAGATCCTGAGGTATATGAGCGCCTGGATACACGCCGCAGCGCCATGCGCCAATTTGCAAAAACAGGTGGAAAAATCGCCTTAACAGCAGTTCCTTTTATGCTCGGCGGCATGTTTAAAAAAGCGTATGCAGGCAGCACCACAATGCCTTCGATAGTAGATGTGCTCAATTTTGCATTAACACTTGAATATCTGGAAGCTGGCTTTTACGACGATGGTTTGGCTGCCAGCAATTTAATTCCGCAGGGTGTGCAGAATATCGGCTTTAGAGAAATTCGCCGGCACGAGCACGAGCATGTGAAGTTTCTTAGCGATACCATTATCTCGCTTGGCGGAACACCCGTATCAGGATTAAGTTTCGATTATACGGCAGGCGACACATTTCCAACCGTATTTACCGATTACGATACGTTTCTTGCCTTATCTCAAACATTCGAAGACACAGGCGTAAGAGCTTATAAAGGTCAGGCTGGCAACCTGCAATCAAGTGATACTGTTTTAACGGCTGCGTTACAGATTCACTCCGTAGAAGCGCGTCATGCTTCGCACATCAGGCAAATACGCAGCAAACGGGCAAATGACGAAAGTATACGCCCCTGGATAACCGGTAATTCAACATCGGGTATCGGTTCTGCCGTTGATGCAAACTATGCCGGAGAAGAAAATACAAACCAATTGGGAATAGAAATCGTAGGTATAAATGGTTATGATGTTTCGATGGACGATGCAACTGAAGCATTCGACGAAATTTTGACTATGGATCAGGTGCTTGCCATCGTAGATCCGTTTATTGTATGATTTAAAACTTTCAGTTAATAGTACGTCGGGGCGCTTGTCTAAGCGCCCCTTTTTTTGTTAGTTAATGAGCCCCGTTAAAACGATGCCATAAACAAACACAAATTTTAACCAACCCGATTCTTATCATTTTCGGTAGTGTTCTTACTTTGCACTTCTTTTACACAAAATCAGATTTATGGACTATAGTAAAATTATTTCTGTTACCGGCTTAAGTGGCTTGTACGAACTTACGGGCAGCAAAACCGATGGCGCCATTGTAAAATCGCTTGACGACGGAACAACAAAATTCATCTCATCCCGCGTACATAATTTTTCACACTTAGAAAGCATTGAAGTTTATACGAACCGCGATAATGTAAACCTTGCCGATTTATTTAAAGCCATGCAGCAAAGCGAAGAACCGCTGCCTTCGGAAAAAGATGCCAAAGCGGTAAAAACATACTTTGAAAAAATATATCCGGACATGGACTTTGATCGGGTTTACGCCAGCGATATGAAAAAAATGGTAAAATGGTTTTCCGTTTTGCAAAAAAATAATATTGACATAAAACTTCGCACCGAAGAGGAAAGCGGTGAAGAAGTAGAAAACGATCCGGTTCAATCTTCCGATGAAGCATAGCTGAGCTGTGAGGTTTTAGCTATCAGATTATGAGAATAGATGTAAGAATAAAAGCTGATAACAGACCGCTAAAAATTTACAATTATGACACCAAGTGCAGACATACAAAAATTACCACGCCATTTTCTGCCAGCCGATTTTACAATAACTACGTGGGAAGCTTTGGAGCCTTATTTTAAAGAACTAACCGATAGAACTATTAACAGCAGGGAAGAATTACAGCAATGGCTGCATAACATCAGCGAACTGGAAGCCGTTGTAAGTGAAGATGCCTGCTGGCGGCAGATTCGCATGACCTGCGATACCAATGATAAAAAGCTGGAAGAAGCGTTTACCTTTTTCTGCATGAACATTCAGCCGAAGCTGCAGCCTTACGCAGATGCACTGAATAAAAAACTGATTGCTTCTCCCTTTACCGGAGAATTAAACAAACAAACATATTTTACTTACCTGCGCAATGTTCGCAAGAGCATCGAACTGTTTCGCGAAGCCAATATTCCGTTGCAGGCAGAACTAAGCGTAATGCAACAGCAGTATGGTGTTATCACCGGCGCGATGACGGTGGAAGTAAACGGACAGGAATATACTTTGCAACAGGCTGCGAAGTTTTTGGAAAATCATGACCGCGGTCTTCGCGAAGAAGTATATCGGAAAATACAGGAAAGAAGATTGCAGGATAAAAACAAATTAGACGAATTATTTACGCAGCTTATTCACAAGCGCGATGAAGTTGCCCGTAACGCAGGTTTTGAAAATTACCGCGATTACAAATTTGTTGAGCTTGGCAGGTTCGATTATACCAAAGAAGACTGCTTTCGGTTTCACGAAGCCGTGAAGCTGCATGTATTGCCTTTGGTTGCTCAAATCAATCAACAAAAAAAACAAAAACTTGGGGTAGATATATTGCGCCCGTGGGATACTGAGGCAGAACCGAAAGGCGTTCAGCCGCTGCATCCGTTTGATACCGGTAAAGAATTATTGGATAAAACAGAAGAATGTTTTACAACGCTGAATCCTTTTTTTGCCGGTTGCTTAAAAAAGATGAACGACATGGGGCATCTTGATCTGGAAAGTCGCATGGGCAAAGCGCCGGGCGGGTATAATTGTCCGCTGGCAGAAAGTGGCGCACCGTTTATATTTATGAATGCCGCCGGGCAAATGGGCGATGTAACTACCATGGTTCATGAGGGCGGACATGCCGTGCATTCTTTTTTAGCGCACCATCTTGAGCTTAGCGCTTTTAAAGAATACCCGATGGAAATAGCAGAAGTGGCCAGTATGAGCATGGAATTGTTTACCATGAACCACTGGGATACTTTTTTTGACAATGAGGAAGATTTGAAACGTGCGAAGGAACATCAGTTAGAGCGGGTAATTACCATTTTTCCCTGGATAGCCACCATAGATAAATTTCAGCATTGGATTTACGAACACCCCGGACATTCAACGGCAGAAAGAACAGAAGCATGGATTAATATTTTGAATGAATTTTCGACCGATACCATTGATTTTACAGGATTGGACAAATACAGGGAAAATAGCTGGCAGCGGCAATTACACTTGTTTGAGGTTCCCTTTTATTATATTGAATACGGCATTGCGCAATTGGGTGCCATCGGATTGTGGAAGCAATACATTGAAAATCCTGATCAGGCATTGCAGAATTACATAAATGCGCTGAGTCTCGGCGGCACAAAGACGTTGCCACAACTATATGAAGCCGCCGGTTTACAATTCGATTTATCTCCGGCTCATATTCAGTCGCTGATGGAATTTGTGAAGCAGGAAATGGAGAAGTTGTAAGTGAGCGATCAGCAGTCAGTTATCAGCAATATGAGTTATATTACTTTCTGATTTCTTATTTCTGATAGCTGACTGCTGATATCTGATGACCAATTTCAAAATTTATTTTCCCTCAATTCATTTATTCCATAGTATTGCAGCCTTCACGTTATCAACAACTATATAATGGCGAAAAAGCAACTGTTTACACTTGAATATCCCGTAAGATGTTCGCCGCAGATTTTGTACGACTTTTTATATACGCCTTCCGGTTTGGGCGAATGGTTTGCCGATAAAGTAGATGAGCGGGACGGCGTATTTATCTTCAGCTGGAATGGTTCTGTTGAAAAGGCAGAACAGGTAGAGCATGAGCAGGATAAGTATGTAAAATATCACTGGCTTACGGCGCCAAAAGAGGAATATTTTGAGTTTCGGATCGAAAAAACCGAGATTACCAATCAAACTATTCTGGTGATAAAAGATTTTGCAGAAAAATCTGACATTAAAGATCAGAGCCGGCTTTGGGAATCTCAGATTAAAGAGCTATTCCATCGGTTGGGAAATTAGCGGTTGCCCCGAAACGGTTGTACTGATATTTATCTTTTCCCGTTGTTAAATCTCTGTCCTTTATTTTCTTATTCGGCTTACCGTTATACGGTAAGCTTTATTTTTGTGTTTCCGACAATCAAATATTTTGTTGATAAAGAAACTCGATATTCTTATTATCAAAGCGTTTGTGGGACCTTTTTTAGCCACATTTCTCATTGCTTTGTTTGTGCTCGTGATGCAGTTTTTCTGGCTGTATATAGATGATATTGTAGGCAAAGGATTCGATTTTTTTACCATCATGCGTCTCATCGGCGCGGTGGGAGCAACGGTTGTTCCGCTGGCCTTGCCGCTGGCTTTGCTGCTTTCTTCCATTATGACATTCGGCAATCTGGGCGAAAGCTTCGAGCTGGTTGCCATCAAATCTGCCGGCATTTCATTGCTTCGCTTTATGCGCCCGCTTTTACTTGTAGCCATCTTTATCAGCAGCATCGCTTTTTTATTCGAGAACAATATTATCCCGTATGCCAATTTGAAACTCGATGCCCTGAAGTGGGATATGGTGGCTACTAAGCCTGCTTTTGATATTAAGGAAGGCGTATTTTACGATAAGCTGGAAGGATATGTAATAAAATTGGGTAAAAAAGATAAGGACGACAGCACCATTCACAACGTAATTATTTACGAGCGCAACTACGGATTGCAGGACAACTTAATGATTGCCCAAAGCGGCATCATGCGTGTTACCAAAGACAAGCATTTTATGGAGTTTAAATTGCGTAATGGCTGGCGATACGAAGAACGCGGCAACCGCTATAATCCAAATACCGAATTTATACGTCTCGGATTTAAAGAATATACCAAGCTGTTCGATCTGGCTTCTTTTAAAATGAGTAAAACCGAAGATAGTTTATTCAGATATAGCCCGAAGATGCTGAGCGTTCGCCAATTGAATGTAGCCATAGATTCGCTGGAAGACATCAATCCCTTTTTTTACAATCGTGCGGAGCGCGAATTACGTCCGACTCTTTCCTTTTTAAAATACAGAGACAGCAGTTGGGCACCCGCCTCGTTTGCTGCGAACGTGGCAAAAAAAGATACCACAAAAGCAAAACAAAGCGGTTTGGGCAGTAGCATCACAGTTATTGACAAAGCCATCAGCCAGGTTAATTCGGCGGCGAACATTTCCCGGCTTCAGGCCTCCGATTATGCTGACAGGAATAAATCGCTGCGAAAACATTGGGTAGAATGGCATCGCAAATTTACTTTATCAGTTGCCTGTATCGTGTTGTTTATGATTGGCGCGCCGTTAGGTTCCATCGTTCGCAAAGGCGGTTTGGGCACACCGCTTATCTTTGCCATCGTGTTTTTTGTTTTGTTTCATCTGCTGAATACATTTGGTGAAAAATTTGCAAAGGAAGGAGTTACTTCTTCTTTTGCGGGCATGTGGCTTTCTACGATGGTGCTGATACCCATTGGCGCTTTTTTAACCATTAAAGCCATGAAAGATTCGCAGTTGTTCAATCAGGAAGTTTACAGCCGGTCTTTTAAGAAAATAGTAAGCTTTTTCAATCGCAACCGGTCAGCAAAAAATATAAATTATGAATAAAGAATCAAACAGCCGCCGGGAGTTTTTGAAGACAACCGGCAAAGCAGGTATCGCCGCAGGTTTATCGGCAACGGTTTTGCCGTCTCTGGCAAATATTTCCGTTACAAAAGCGGATGCGGCAACGCCTTTTCAGCAGTCGCCGTTGCCATATTCATATAGCGCATTAGAGCCGGTTATAGATGCGCAAACCATGGAACTACATTATTCCAAACATGCCGCTTCGTATGCAAAAAATCTGAACGAGGCCTGCGCGGCAGAAAATGTGAATCAGCAAACGACATCGCTGGAAAAATTACTTGCCAATATCTCAAAATATTCCGTCAAAATGCGTAATAACGCAGGCGGGCATTATAACCACGAACTGTTTTGGAAAACCATGCAGGCGCCGTCATCGTCAGCCATGCCTTCCGGTAAGCTGATGACTGCCATTACCAACAATTTTTCTTCTTATGCTGCCTTTAAAAATGAATTCAGCGATGCAGCCAAAACCAGGTTTGGCAGCGGATGGGCATGGCTGGTAATGACAAACGATAAAAAATTGGTTATCGGTTCAACGCCAAATCAGGATAATCCGTTGATGGATGTTAGTCCGTTGCAGGGGATGCCGGTGTTTGGTTTGGATGTGTGGGAACATGCGTACTATCTGCATTATCAAAATCGCCGCCCCGAATACATCAGCGAATGGTGGAAAGTGGTAAACTGGCCGTTTATCCAACAGCGCTTTGAGGCAATGAGCTGAGAGATTGGTAATAGCTGATGGATAATAGTTGGCAGATGACAAATGACAGTTGGCGGGTGATAGTAACTATCAGATATTTTTTGCTTATATTAACTACCAACTATCCCTTGTTTCAATTGTGTGCTTTTCATTCGATAACACATTCGCCAATGTCCAGGTAAGCTTTTTTTCTAACGCGTGTTGTCTTACATTGCAATCATCTTTTATACAAATGGCGCAGCCATACGGCGGAATGCAGCCATCTGTATGCACAAACAGCTCAAACGCATCTTTAAAATCCGTTGTAATGCAGTTGCGCAGCTTCTCCACTTCTTTGTGTGCTTCATTTACCATGAAATAATAAGGCACCGTTACGTGGCAATCTACATGCAGCAGGCTGCCATATTTTATAACGCGGAGGTTGTGAATGTCAACCCAGTTTTTGCAACGGTTACTGTTCAGCATATTTACCATTTGCGATAGCAGTTGCATGTCTGCCTCATCCATAATTCCGGCAAGCGAAGTGCGGATAATTTTATAGCCGTTATATAAAATAATGGCGCTTAATGCAACGGCGATAACCCTGTCGAGCCAGTATTGTTTTGTATAAATAATGATAATCAGCCCAATGATTACGGCGAGCGTAGAATAAGTATCAATCTGCAAATGTTTGCCGCTCGATTGAAGCGCAACCGATTTTGTCTGTCTGCCTTTTCTGATGCAGATATACCCGGCTACGTAATTGATGAGTCCCGTAATGCCGACAAGCAATAAGCCTTCGTCTAATTTGCCGATCGGGTTGCTGACAAAAAAATTCTGTATGGTTTGGTACAGAATAACCAGACCTGCCGAAACAATCAACCCGCCTTCTACCGCAGCCGATATAAATTCGGCTTTACCATGGCCATAAGGATGCTCAATGTCTCTGGGTTTGGCCGCAATATATAAACTAAATAAGCCAACGAAACCGGCCACCACATTTACGATGCTTTCCAGTGCATCGGTAAAAACGGCAAGCGATTGCGTAATGAAATAAGCAATCATCTTTGCCGCGAATAATACGACAGAGAGAATCGTTATCCATTTTTGTACTATAAAATTTTGCCTGGCTGGTTGCAAGTGATTTCTGTTTTAAACGATAGCCGGCAAAAGTATTTTTATTCTTTCGTTCTTTTGGTTGTCTGAACAAATTATGAAGTAAAGAAAAATGAAAGGTCGGATAAAATAAAAGGCAAGAAAACAAGTTTACTGCAAGTACCGTTTTTCATTATAATTACTGCTATTTTTGAGCTTCATCATTAAAATTAATTCATGCCGGAACAGCCGCAACAAAACCAGTTAAATATAGAAATTTCGGAAGAAACAGCCGAAGGCACTTACGCCAATCTTGCCATTATCACACACAGTCATGCCGAATTTGTAATAGATTTTGTAAACGTAATGCCGGGAACGCCAAAGAGCCGCGTCAAATCACGTATTATTTTTACACCAATGCACGCCAAGCGATTTATGAAAGCGTTGCAGGAAAATGTAGAACGATACGAAGCGGCACATGGTAAAATTAAAGACCTTGAACAGGTTGAACTGCCTCTGAATTTTGGCGGACCAACAGCGCAGGCATAAGAAAATGTCAGTTATTTGGAAAAATGTTTCTTACTTCCTCAACGGATCTAACAGATAAGCCAATCCATTGGTTTTTATTTCGTACATGGTTGCGAGCATCATCCCCAGTTTCCCTTTTGGAAAACCTTTTCGGTGAAACCATTCCAGATAAAAAACGGGTAAATCGCAAAGCAATACATCTTTATACTTGCCAAAAGGCATTGTTACGGTTACCAATTGCTGTAACACAGACGCATCGGGCGTTTCAGAAAACATGATTGAGATTTAATGGTATGATAAGCTTAAAACAATGCTGTCTTCACTTTGTAAAGACAGCATTGTTTATGCAATGACAAACTTCTTACACCAAATCAGTCAGCGATGAAAATATAAAATCTCTGATTTTCATCGGCGGAATCAATGCCTGAATGCCCGATTCTCCGCTTGCCACGCGTTCCGGTTTGCCCAAAGCATCGAGATTGTTCAGCATAATAACGGCGCTTTTGTTTAAGCGGAAATGCCTGACCGGAAATTTAATCGAAAGAATTCCCCGTCAGCTTGCTGCGGGGTAATTCTTTCAAACAATTTAGTAGATATGAAATAAAATATTGCCGGTTGCAAAAAAATACAATTCATTTCTTCACGCAATCATTGTTATACCATTCGGATAATAAAATGAGTATGAATTATGTTAGCGAAACACAGTCTCAGCTTGGCTTTGCATGTCACGCTATCAAAAATCTTTACTATCCCGTTGGTGTTATTTCTAATTGTAAAACGGATTTTGCTGCATGTCCGCAACATCTTCATTTGCATAATTTTTTATTTCATTATACAACGTATCGCGCTCAACCGGTTCTCTGCCCGATTGTTTAATCAGGGTAACAAGCTGCGCCGTTGTAAGAGACGGTGTTTGCTCTTCGCTGCCTGCCATGGAATAAATTTTCGTAGTGTCATCAATGGTGCCATCAAGATCATTTACACCAAATGATAACGACAACTGAGCATTTTGCCTGCCTAGCATTGGCCAATATGCTTTCACATGCGGAAAGTTATCCATATACAGTCGTGCAATGGCATACAGCTTCATGTCTTCTGCAACGGCAGCTTCTTTTACATAGCTCATATCGTTATTTTTATTTCTGAATTTTAAAGGAATAAACGTATTAAAACCACCCGTTTCGTCCTGTAAACTGCGCAATTTTTCCATGTGATCTATCCGGTGCCAGTATTTTTCAATGTGGCCGTACAGCATGGTGGCATTGCTGTGCATACCAAGCAAATGCGCGGCGCGATGAATGTTCAGCCAGCCTTCGGCGTCAACTTTATCGTTGCAAATCTGTTGACGGATATCGGGATGAAAAATTTCGGCGCCGCCGCCCGGCATAGAATCAAGTCCGGCTTCGTGAAGCAGCTTCATACCTTCCGGCACCGAAACCTTCGCCTTGCGAAACATATAATCCAGTTCAACGGCAGTATAACCTTTAATGTGCAGCTCGGGCCGATGCGCTTTTATCTGTTTCATCAGGTCAATAAAAAAACGCAGGTTTAATTTCGGATGTACCCCGCCAACAATGTGCACTTCCGTTACGGGCTTGCCATCGTAACTTTTTACTATATCGAGCATTTGTTGCGTGCTAAGTTCCCAGCCTTCCCCGCGGTGTGCATACAAACGGCTGTATGCACAAAACGCGCATGAAAACACGCATACATTGGTAGGCTCAATATGAAAATTCCGGTTGAAATAGGTTTTATCGCCATGTTTTTCTTCTCTTACCCAATTGGCTAAGGCGCCTGTAAAAGGCAGGGAAGCTTTTTCAAAAAGCAGCACGCCTTCATCAAAACCAATGCGCTGATGATTTAAAATTTTATAACCAATTTGTTTTAATTCTCTGTCTTTTTCCTGGTCAACAAGACGTTCTATGCCATCCGAAATTACTATCATTGTATTCCCTTAATTTGACTGCAAAGTTACGTTTCAACGGTCTGTTGCTATCTGTTTTGCACAGTAAGAATCAATTGGGGTTGTGTTAAAATTAAAAACACTACATTGCAACATATAACATTCGCCTCTTTTCAGAGTTATAGGATTGCTGCAAAAAACAAACGATTTCTCAGATAGAAAAACACAATATTGATTTAACGAATTAAAAAAGAAAATACGTTTATCAAAACGAAAATTCATATATCTCTCAACCGGATTTTTTTTCTCGTTGTAATGCTAATCGTTTGCAATGGTTTGTTTGCACAAAAAGACACCGTAATTGTAAAAAAAGACAGTCTTATAATAAAGAAAAAGAAAAATGTATTTCATTCGGCTTACCGCATGATTTCGCGCAAGCATCCCGATACTTCTTCACAACCCATACCGCCTGCCTTAATTGTAAAAGCCGAACAGCCTTACAAAGAATACGAGGGAAAAATTATCCGGCATATTGATTTAAAAGAGTTTGGCTTTGGAAAATCGTTCACAGATACATCAAAACAAAGCAAATATTTCGGAACCCGATTACTTAACAATCTTCACCGTAACACGCGGGCCTGGCAAATAAGAAACAACCTTTTTATACAGGAAAATACGCCGCTGAATACGTATGTGCTATCGGAAAATGAGCGTTATCTGCGCTCGCTCGATTATATTCAGGATGCGCGCGTACTGGTAACAGAAGTGCCCGGAAGCCCCGATTCTGTTGACTTGCAGGTAATTACCAAAGATTTGTTTAGCATCACAGGTTCTGTCAGCAGCTTTTCTCCGCAGAAAATGAGGGTAAAGATTTCTGAGGAAAATATTCTGGGCACGGGCCAAAAGGTAGAAGGCGTGGGTTTATATGAGAAGGCGCGCAACCCAGGCTTTGGCTATTCTTTATTATATAACATTAACAGCATTAACCACAGCTTTGTTAATGCGACTTTAATTTACAGCCAGATTGATAACAACATCAACAATACGCGGCGCAACGAAAAATCGGTTTTGTTGCAGCTTGATCGCCCGCTTACCTCAGCTTACGGGCGTATGGCAGGCGGCTTTACCATTGGCTCTAACCAATCGAACAACGATTACTTAGAACCGGATAGTCTTTTTTATCAGTATAAATACAATGTTGTTGACGGGTGGATTGGTTACAATCTCGGGGTAAAAAGGTTTTTAACCGATAATTCCATGCGCGACCGGAAGTTTGTGAGCCTTCGGTATTTCAGAAACGATTTTACCCAGTCGCCCAAGCAAATCGGCAACCACTTCAATCAGTCTTACAACGATAAAAGAGGTATTCTTGGTCAATTTACTTTTTTCAAGCAACAGTTTTACAAAAGCAATTATTTGTATGGCTTTGGCACCACCGAAGATATACCTACGGGTTATAATGTAGCCGTAACGTCGGGCTGGTATCAGCAATTGCAGTTGTCGCGCGCTTATGCCGGCATAGACGCTAATTTTTATCGCTTTTCGCAGAAGGAACATTTTATTCAGTATTTTTTTCGCGGCGGCGGTTTCATGAATAAAGGCAAAATTCAGGATGCCGGCGTGCTTCTCGGCACCAGCGTATTCAGCAGGCTTTACCTGTTACGTAATTTTAAGATGCGCCAGTATTTCCGGCTCAGTTTTACGCGCCAGTTCAATCGCGTAAGTTTAGACCCGCTGAAGATTAATAACCCGTTTGGCATCCGCTATTTTCGTTCTGATTCAGCTTTGGGAGACCGCAGAATCAGTTTGCACGGCGAAACATTTTTTTATCTGAAATATAAAGCTTTCGGTTTTCAGTTTTCTCCTTTCTTTTTTCACGATCTTTCGATACTTACCCCTGAGAAGCGGTCAATTGATAAATCGTTATTTTACTGGAGTCTGGGCGGCGGCATTCGTACCCGCAATGAAAACCTTGTTTTTGGCACGATGGAACTGCGGTTTGTTTATTTTCCCAGGCAGATTCAGGGCATGAATCCCTATGTTATAAAAACAACCATTAACCTCCGTTTCCGGTACAATACCAGTTATGTTCGCGCGCCGGACTTATTGCAACTAAATACCGATTATACGAATAGCATTTTTTGAGTTGGTGGTTGGCAGTTGATGGTTGATGGTTGACAGATGGCGGTTGACTGTAAAATATAGCAATCCTTCAATATAACTCATAACTCATAATTCATAACTCCTCACACTCTTCCCATCTCGCGTAAAAAAGAAATGTGTGAAGCTACGGCATGATGCATACGCCGGTATTCAACATACACAACGCCATGTTCAAGACATGCCTGCTTGATGATTTTGCTGATGGCAGGATAATGAATGTGAGAAATTTTGGGAAACAAATGATGCTCGATCTGAAAGTTCAGTCCGCCAACATACCAGGAAATCAAACGGTTGCGGGTAGCGAAATTGGCGGTCGTTTTTAATTGATGAATCGCCCATTCATCTTCTAATTTATGCGTTGTTTCGTTTGGTACCGGAAATTCGGTATGCTCTACCGTATGCGCCAGCTGAAATACAATACTGATGGTGAAACCTACGCACACAGTAAAAATGGTATAGCCAATCAGCCAGTCAATAACACCAACGGTAATGATGGGCAGAACAATGAACAAACCATAGTATGCCACCTTAAAACTCCAGAAAGCAATATGATCTTTCGTGTTCATTTTCTTTAACGGAATATCACCGATTTTTTTGGTAAAATATTTACGGTAATCGCTCATCATCGTCCAGTACAAATGAAGAAACGCATAAAAAATCCAGAAATATAAATGCTGAAAACGATGAATTTTATAACGCTTCTGCGTAGGCGCCATGCGCAATATCGGTTTGGCATCGATGTCATCGTCAATCCCGTCAATATTGGCATACGCGTGATGAATAACGTTGTGTTTCATATTCCACATAAACTGGCTGGCACCTAAAAACTCGGCGATATTAGCAGCTGCTTTATTCAGCCATTTGTAACGGCTAAAACTGCCATGACCGCCATCGTGCATGATATTAAACCCAATGGCTGCCGTGGTAAAACCCAATACGGCGCTTAACAATAAAGCATAAGGCCAATCCGGCGTAAAAAATACCAGAACAGTATAAGTAGAAATGAGCGAAACAACTAAAAAAACGGCTTTGCTTACCAATCGCCAGCCGCCGGTTGTTTCTTTGCCGGTAGCAGCAAAATACTGATTGATTCGCTTTTTTAATTCAACATGAAAAGAGGGAGCCGTATTTGCAAACTTTGGTGTCATTATAAATATTGTTATATAGTTGGTGCCTGATAAATGATGTTAACAAAACATCAGGTTACATTTTGAATGATATGGTCGAAGCTTGTAATGCCAAGCATTTTATGCGTAATGTATCCTTCTGCAAAAGTAACGCCAATGCGCTTACCAAACATAAGTGCACGGGCGCGGATGACGTCAATAAAATCGGGATTTGAAATATAAGTAGAAGGCTCGCTGGTGTCAAGCGTGTTAAACTGCGTGGTGTAGCAAAGAACCGCTTTCAGCTTTTGCTCAAAATGAGCCGATATATCATACACAAAATCGGGCTTTAAATACCTGTCCTGAATATAATGAAATACGTTGGCTGGCCGCCAGCTTGGCTGCACCTCACCGTTATCCGTAGTTTCTATTTTTCTTAACCCGGATAAAAAAGCGGCATCTGCAATCAGTTTTGCGCTTCTGCCATGGTCGGGATGCCGGTCTTCCGGCGCGCTGCACAACACCACCTGCGGCCGATATTTTCTGATGGCAACAATTACCTTACGAATATTTTCTTCATTGTTCTGAAAAAAACCGTCTGCCATGTCTAAATTTTCGCGTGCCGCAACGCCCAATACGTTGGCTGCGTTCATGGCTTCCTGCGTACGAATGTCTGCATTGCCGCGCGTGCCCAGTTCTCCCCGCGTTAAGTCAACCACAGCAACTTTTTTTCCTTCTGCCACCGCCGCAATAATGGTTCCGCCACAGCCCAGTTCCAGATCGTCGGGATGAACGCCAAAGGCAAGTATATCAGCTTTCATAGAACGCAAAAATAAGAGCGCACTGCTAATCTTCCCGTAAAAGAAAGGCAATTGGGTTATAATTAATAGTAATGATTGGATGGAAAAAATTAACGCGCTATCATCGCCTGCCGGCGCACGCCATACATGCGCTCAACATCCTGCACGATGCTTTCCATGGCTCTGTCTTTATCGGAAGGATCGTACGACTGCTTTAAATTGCTGCCTACCACCACGGCAACGGTTTGCCAGAAACCGGCCGAAAAACCACCTTTGTATTCTTCTATAATTTCGTAGCAGTTGTTGCCCGTTTGGCGGTAAATGAGTTTCATCAGCACCTTTCCCTGATAAACGGAAAGCTGCGTTAGCTTATCGGCAAATTCTTTTTTCAAATCTTTTTCGCGCGAGCGGATGATTTCTTTACGCTTCTTTCTGTCGGTTACGTTTACCAGCCTGGCATTAATCTCGTTCATTACGCGGCTGGCTGTAATGGCATACGGATACGTAACATAAACGGCATTGCGCAGCCGCGACCATTCGGCCGCCATTCTGCGGCTTTTTGCCGTTGTTCTGGTAAATAGATACACCTGCGGCAGCCAAGAGCAGGGAATGGTATCGCCGTTGGCTTCTATGCAGGCGTCAACTTTTATGGTATCGTTAATGCCGGTGCCGTTTTGCGAAAATGCTTTGACAAAGCAAAACAGCAGACAAAATATTGCGGTGAAAAGCCGGTATGATGTAGAAAAACGCACGTTCGTAAAAATAAGGAGATTTTGTGTTGCGAATACGTTGTTGCGCAAAAAGCCGGGGTTGATTTGCTGTTATGTTTTTGTAAAAAATAAAATGGCTGAAGATAAATTGTAAGATGAGTAAAAAATGCGTTATGCGTTTTCAACCAGTGCAATTTCTTCTGTTGTTAAGCCGTATAACTGATATACAATTTCATTGATGCGCTGCTCGCAATAATCAATGCGGTTTTGGATTTGTTCTATTTTAGTTTGGAGAGTTTGGTGTTGTTTTTCTTCGTTGAGTTTTAAAAGTTGGTCAACGAGTTTGTCTAATTCCGACTGGATTTTTTCAAATGGAATTTTTAAGGGTAATGACTTCAATTGCCCAACTTTTATTTGAGGAAAGGCATCGTTTACTTCATCGAAATAATTTCTTATAAAGAAGCTTATCAACTTACTACCCAATATTGCTGCAAGGCTATTAACTGATATATCGTTATTTTTTGGTTTCGTTATATAGACCTGTTGGTCGGCAACAGTATTTTCTTTTTCAACTGTCACAACAAGTGTTTTACCCAAAATCTTTCTTGAATATATTCTGTCGCCTTCAAAGAATTTTGCGTCCCTTGGTTCAGCTAACCATTTGCCATAACTGATATATTCCTTTGCTTTGACCTTGGTAAAGCATTTTAAGTCTTTACCATAGACGAATGGACGATAATCTAGCTTAAATTTTACTGAATGATATGGTCTTTCATCTACATCTTTTTGGATTTGTTCCCCATTTCCAAAAGCTGATTTTCCGAATCCTCCAACACGATATGGATGAACTCCTCTAGTAATATAAGATATTTCACCAAGTTTGATATTGTCGCCCTTAATTTTTTCAACTAATGAATTTCCACCTTCAGAAAGGGAAGTGGAAATAGGCTTCTCTCCATTTGAATAGCTTTTATAATCAAGTTCACTAATTAATAATTCATCTGTATATGAAAGCTTTGTAACAATAAATTTTTTAGGTGTTGGAGTGCCTTTTATCAATAAATAAATTACAGTATCGACAGTAATTCCTTCAAATACCTTTTTTACAGGTACCGTTATTTTAAATTCTTTTGAGCTTTCAAAAATAAACTTTCGAGTTGATGCAGAATATGTATTGGTCAACCAAACATTAGGAACAATAAACGATGAAAAGCCACCAACTTTCGCAAGTTGAACACCTTTTTCCATAAAGATCGAAAAAAAGTCGAGTTGATACGGAGAGCTCTTGTAGTGTGTCCCCAAGTAATTTTTCACTTCATCACTAATGCCTAAACTCTTCCAATCTCGTCCAAAAACATACGGCGGGTTTCCAATTACACAATCAAAACCACCTCCTTTAAAAACTTCGGGAAATGCTTTTTTCCAACTAAAAGGCTTTATCTTCTTTTCTTCACCAAAGTCAATTTCAGAACTGTAAAAATTAATGTCAATTAAACTGTTACCGGCTTTGATGTTGTTGTCCAAAGTCGGCAAAACTCTTTCGTGGAACAGCTTTAGCTGCGTGGCAATGCTGGCTTCGGTTTCGCCTTCCATACATTTCAACAGCAGGGAAAGTTTGGTTACTTCTACTGCATTGGCATCAAGGTCAACGCCAAAAATGTTGTTGAGCAAAATGCGTTTCTTTTCGGCTGTTGTCAGGTTGCCATCCGGCGTTAAAGGATTGTCTTTGCTGCCTTTGCTCGGCTTGCCGTTGTTGGTATAATAATCTTTATGATACTGAAGCAGATATTGATAAGCGCCGATTAAGAAGCTGCCGCTGCCGCAGGCGGGGTCAACAATTTTTATTTTGCCAATGTCTTTCGGGGTTTTGTTTTCTATCAGCTTGCCAACGGTGTTTTTTACAATGTATTCAACAATGTATTGAGGTGTGTAATAAACGCCGCCTGCTTTTCTTACTTCGGGCTTTTCTTCAATAACGGCCCTGCCGCTTTTGGATAGCGAAATGGTTTTGCCCAAAAACTGCTCGTAAGCGCTGCCCAAAATTTCAACGGAGATAACCGAGAACTCGTAAGGGCTTTCCGGGTAATACAAATCGCTGATTATACTTTTGATGATTTTATTATCAATTGCGATGTTGCCGCTTACTTTGTCTTTGCTGAAATCAAACAGCCCGGAATTGTATTTCTGGTCGGCGGTATGAAACAGTTGTAAGAGATTCTGATAATACTCACCGCTTTTGATTGTCTCCTGCAGGTTGCCGTAATGCTCTACATTTCTGTCTTCTGCAATGCGTAAAAAGATTAAGCGGTCAATGATGTGCTGAACCACAAAGTTCAGTTCATCTTCATCAATTGTATTGCGAAGCGCAATGTTGTTGGCAAGATAAGTTCGCCAGGTATCAAGCGAAGTAAGAAATTCATGGTCAACGGTGCTTGTACCTTTCTTTTGCTTATCGCTCTGAACATATTTGTCGAAACTACCTTTCAGCACTTTCTCTTTGCTGAAGGTGTTCCAGATAAAATCGAATTCGCTGATGTATTGCTGGTAGGTTAAATACTTGATTCTGCCATGACTGGCTTTGTCGGTCAGGTTTGGTTTTTTGGTGCAGTCGTATATGGCAAATTCTTCAAAATCGGTTATGATGCTGATGGGGAGTTTGGCGCTCCAGCCATAACGGCGAACCTGGTAAGCCGGCGTAATTTCATCTTTAATTACAACGCTTGGCTTTTTAGCTTCCACAAAAAACAAACGCTTGCCGCCGCCCAGCCGGAACGAATAATCGGGCGCCTTGGTAGCTCCGCCGATTTTTATTTTGTCTTCATGAATTACTTCGCGGTAGCTTTCTGCATAGCCTTGCTCATTGTCTATGTCCCAGCCCAACGCTTTAAAAAACGGGTCAATAAAGTCGCGTCTCGTAAGCGTTTCGTTATAATCGGAACGTTTGTAAAACTCTTTCTGCTCGTTGAACCGCTCTACAAGCGAGGCAATTTTTTGAAGTGCTTCTTCTTTGGAAATCATTTTTTGCTATCCGGTAATGTTAGTTACAAAGAAAAGCAAGGTAATGCCTGCTGCAAAAAACCGGATAAACTTTTTATTCTGATTTTTTTAATCAGGAAGAATAAAGGAAGTCGTTTCAGAAGCAAATTCTGTCACAGATTTTATACATTTTATACTGAGACTGTATTATATCGGCGATCATCTTTGGCATCTGTGAGAGATATTTTTTTAACCCACAAAGTCATTTTTATTTATTCACCAACGGCTTCACTTTCGTGCCGATTAATTCTATCGAATTCATAAGTTGCGCATGGGTAAGCAACGCATTGTCCATTTGAAACGTAACGCGTTTTATGCCGCCAAGCGCTTCGCTGTGGCGCAGAATTTTTTCGGCAGTTTCTTGGGGGCTGCCCACCAGCAAAGCGCCTTTGGGTGCGCGCTGCGCGTCGAAGCCAGCGCGGGTTACAGGCGGCCAGCCGCGTTCTCTTCCAATCTTGGTAAATACCTGTGCATAACCCGGAAAAAACACATTTGCCGCTTTCTCCGTGGTGGTGGCTACAAAGCCGATGGAATGCAGCGATACTTGCAACTTATCTTCCGCATGACCGGATTTGATGCCGGCTTCTTTATACAAATCAATCAACGGACGAAACCGATGCGTTTCGCCGCCGATTATGGCTACCATAAGCGGTAAGCCAAGCACGCCGGCCCGCACAAACGATTGCGGTGTGCCGCCTACACCGAGCGATATGGGAAACGGGTTTTGCAGTGGCCGCGGATAAATAGCCTGATTTTGTAAAGCCGGTCGGAATTTGCCCGACCAGTTCACCATTTCATTGTCGCGGATGGCGAGGAGAAGTTCCAGTTTCTCGGCAAATAGATCGTCATAATCCGCCAGGCCGAAACCAAACAACGGGTACGCTTCCGTGAAAGAACCGCGACCAACAATCATTTCAGCGCGCCCGTTTGAAATTAAATCAAGCGTGGCAAAATTTTGAAACACCCTTACCGGGTCGGCGGTGCTTAATACCGTTACGGCGCTGGTAAGCTTTATGCTTTTTGTTTGCGCGGCAGCCGCGGCCAGTATCATTGTGGGTGCGGAATCAAGAAAATCTTTGCGGTAATGCTCACCTATGCCAAACACATCCAGCCCACAGTTATCGGCATGTTTCATTCTTTCCAATAATTCGGCAAGCGATTGCGCGGCGCTTATGGTAATGCCGGCTTCGTTGCTGCCTGCTGCTGCAAAACTGTCTATGCCAATTTCCATTTTTTATTTTTCGTTTTTTTATTTTAAACTAAAGTTATTCTGTTTGCATGCTTTTGTCTGCCGCAATTGCCCGCCTGTTTCCCAGCCATGAATTGTAAACGGTATAAAAAACGGCTAAAATAATGGCGCCTTTAAACATGCCGGTAAACCCCCACGCCGCCAGCCCGCCAACCACGCCCAGAAACAACACAAGAAACGGAAGTCTGCCGCCGCTTTTACCAATGAGAATGGGTTTTATAACGGCGTCAACTATGGAAAGCCCGATGCCCCAGATTAAAATAAAGACCGCCGTGCCGGGATGTTCCTGCGCAGCCATCCAGATGGCAAGCGGAATCCACAACGGAAGCGGGCCGATTTGTATCATCACCAGGAAAAAAACAATGGCTGAGAGGCCGACCGCAAAATGAACACCTGCTATGGCAAGACCTGTAAAAGACAGAACCGCTGCAATCAGCGCCGTGCCGATTACGCCGATGGAAACGCCACGAACCGCAATGGAAATAGCGTCCAGTAACGAAGTGCCTGATTCTTTTCCCAACAGACGCTCAATGGGCAATTGGAAACCGGCTTTGATGCTTTTTTTCTTTACCAGCAATAAGGCAGAAATGATGATGCCGATGATGACTTCGAGAATGGTTTGCAATATGCTGAACCCGCTTGTCATTGCTTTGCGTGATAGCTGCTGCACCTGCTGCTGATGGTCGCTGATAATTTGTTTCGGATCATCGTGATACCTGTTCCACAGCTTTTCAATTTCATTGCCTGCCACCGGTATTTTGGCAATGGTGGAAGGCAGCGACGGAAGCCCGTTTTCCTTTACCTCATTTACCCAGTCAATTACCGGTTTTACATTGCGTGTAAGCGAAGAAAACAGAAAGCCAAGCGGCAAGGCTATGATGGTTATCAGCAGCAACGTATAAACAAAGGCTGAGAGTTTGCGTTTGTTTTTTAAACGCAGCACGAGCCACTCGTAAAACTTTTCAAACGTAATGGCAAACACAAGCGCAAACGTAAGCACACCGAAGAAGATATACAATACATGATACAATGCCACCAGCAAAGCGAGCAAAAGAAATACAACAAGTACGGTTTCAATGGTGTTTCCCGGTCTTCTTTTCGGATTGCCATTCATCAGATAACCTTTTTACAAAAGTAAATGCTTACTTATGTTATCACTGATACTTTTGTTCACTTCTTTTATCGCCGGCATATCGTAACAGTTTTGAATGATGAAGTCTTTCAGGCTTATGATTGCAATTGACTGGCAGTCGTTTTCAGTTCAATTTTAATTACAAGATAATATAAGTAGTTTTCTGATATTTTCATTCCATTTCATCTGTTCGCCGTGGTTTAGCATATGGTTCGTTTGCAGGTCATAATCGTCTTCTATACGGGTAAACAATTTTAGGGTTGCATCAGCTATCGAATCAGCTTTTGCAGAATAATTATTTTTTAAAAACGGCGTTGTTAGTAATGTTTGCTTCAATGTTTCCGCGCAAATGATGGCAAGGTCGTAATGACCCTGTTCGTGTTGCAATAAAGCCTCCGATTCTTTCTTCCTTTTAATTTTTTCTTTCTTTACCCACGATGTATAATTATTAAATACTGGCATTACGCGAAACGAAAGAAAAACGGTATCAGCATGAATAGAATCAACATGCGCCCTATAACTGACCGACCAGTTTGTGGTGGCGGAATAAGGAGAAGACGTATCTGCGTTTCCTTTAAAATCTGTCCATTGCAGTTTTCTTCCGGTTATGATTCTGCCAATGGCAACCTGCGCTGATGTCGTTAGCCACAAGCATTGGCAGGCAAGCAATAAGGCAAACGTTTTGTACCGGAATAAATGACAAGAATACATCATCAAATGTAGCCATTCGTTTTAAAACAAAAAGCCCGCTCTCACGAACGGGCTTTTTTATCTCATTATTTACTACATAGTACTTACAAACTAATCTTCAATCTTTACTTTTCCCTTACTCTTTGCCACCACTTCTTCCGCAATGTTGTTGGGAGCCGGAGAGTAATGACTAAATTCCATGGTAGAAGTGGCGCGACCGGATGACAGCGAACGCAATTGTGTTACATAACCAAACATTTCGCTAAGCGGAACTTTGGCTTTTATCACCTGCGCGTTACCACGACTGTCCATGCCTTCGAGCATGCCGCGGCGACGGTTTAAATCACCCGTTACATCACCCATATATTGGTCAGGCGTGATCACTTCTATTCTCATGATGGGTTCCAGCAAGGTTGGTTTCGCTTTACGTCCTGCTTCGCGGAAACCCGCGCGGGCACAAAGTTCAAAGCTCATGGCATCAGAATCCACATCATGGAAAGAACCATCAAACACGCGAACCTTCATGTTATTTACCGGGTAACCTGCCAATACACCTGTGTTCATCGCATTTTCAAATCCTTTGTTGATAGCCGGCACAAACTCTTTCGGAATAGAACCACCAAACAGGTCGTTCACAAACTGAAAGTGCTTGCCTTCGTTTTCCTTCATCCAGTCTTCATCAGCAGGACCAAAATCAAACTGGATATCGGCAAACTTACCACGACCACCCGACTGCTTCTTCAGTATTTCGCGGTGCGTAATCATTTTGCCAAACGATTCTTTATAAGCCACCTGCGGCGCGCCCTGGTTCACTTCCACCTTAAACTCACGACGCATACGGTCAATGATGATTTCAAGGTGAAGCTCGCCCATACCACGCAGGATTGTCTGACCGGTATCTTCATCGGTGTTTACGCGAAGTGTAGGATCTTCTTCCACCAATTTGGAAATTGCCATGCCCATTTTATCTACGTCTGCCTGTGTTTTCGGTTCCACGGCAATCGCGATCACCGGTTCCGGAATAAACATATTTTCCAAAGCAATCGGGTGATCTTC
This sequence comes from Ilyomonas sp., assembly GCA_965219515.1. Lineage (GTDB taxonomy): Bacteria > Bacteroidota > Bacteroidia > Chitinophagales > Chitinophagaceae > Ilyomonas. The sequence continues at coordinate 745,502 of OZ244776.1, read as the reverse complement.
ATCACAGAGCGTATCACCTGTTTTAATTTCCTTAAAGCCAACGGCGGCTGCAATATCACCCGCTTCAATAAAGTCCATCGGGTTCTGCTTGTTGGCAAACATTTTCATGATGCGGCTGATGCGTTCTTTCTTACCGCTTCTTACGTTCAACACGTAAGAACCCGCATCAAGATGGCCGCTGTAACAACGGAAGAACGCCAGGCGACCTACAAACGGGTCAGTCATAATCTTAAACGCCAGCGCCGCAAACGGAGCTTTCGGATCGGTTTTACGAATTTCCTCATTACCGGTGTCGGGGTTTGTACCCACGGTATCTTCAATATCTAAAGGACCCGGCAAATAGCGGCAAACCGCATCAAGCGCCGTTTGAACACCCTTGTTTTTAAACGAAGAGCCGCACATCATCGGCACGATGCTCAGGTCAATACAGGCTTTGCGGATGGCTTCATGAATCTCATCTTCACTGATTGTGTTCGGGTCGTCGAAGAATTTTTCTAATAATTTATCATCGTATTCAGCCACGGCTTCAATTAAATTTTGACGCCATTCTTCGGCTTCTGCCTGCATATCAGCGGGCACTTCAATTTCATCGAAGGTCATACCTTCCGTTTCCATGTGCCAGATGATACCTTTCATCTTAATCAAATCTACCACGCCTTTAAAATCGTCTTCAGCGCCGATGGGCAACTGAAGCGGAACGGCTTTCGCACCCAGCATTTCCTTGATCTGTGCCACCACCATCAGGAAGTCGGCACCGCTGCGGTCCATTTTGTTTACGAAGCCAATGCGCGGCACCTTGTAGCGGTTTGCCTGGCGCCATACGGTTTCCGATTGCGGTTCCACGCCGTCAACGGCTGAGAAAAGCGCAATCAGGCCATCCAGTACACGCATGGAACGTTCTACCTCGATGGTAAAGTCCACGTGACCCGGTGTATCAATGATATTAAAGTAGTAGCTTTTTGTTTCTGCCGTGTCTTTGCCTTTTACGGTCGGGAATTTCCATTGGCAGCTTACGGCAGCCGAGGTAATGGTGATACCTCTTTCTTTTTCCTGCTCCATCCAGTCGGTGGTAGCCGCACCTTCGTGCACCTCGCCAATCTTATGAATCATACCGGTGTAGCGCAGGATACGCTCGGTGGTGGTGGTTTTGCCCGCATCAATGTGCGCTGCAATCCCGAAATTGCGTTGAAATTTTAAGTCCGCCATAAAGGTCTTCTTTTACTAAATTTTGAGTGCGCGAAGGTATGCAGAATTTTTGGTGTTGGTGCAATGAAGTGGGAAGATTGAAGGGAATGGAATTGTTAAGGTTTAAATTTTTATATTAAAATTTTATTAACTGATTGTTGCAATTTCAAATGAATGAGAAATGGAATGGTTGTAAATCGGGAGATTTGCTGACGGGGCGACGTAGTCGGGAGACTACGCCGAGCGGGGGAGTTTGAAAGGTTGCCGAAATAGTAAAATAAACCCTCGTTTTGTTTACTACAAGTCCCTTTCGTTTTTCCTTTGTATCAATTCAATCAAAGGGGAATAAAGTATTGCACCTACAAGATTTCACAATTATAATGTACCCCAAATTCTGAATTTCATTTTACCTCATATAAATAATGAATCAAACTATTATAAGCCTAATAAAGTGAAGTTCACTATAGCAAGTTAACCTGCCTTAACTTATTAAAGTAGCTACAGCTGGTAGTTGTTGGAAGGCGATGCAAAAAATAATTTCTAACTTTTCTTTAAATTTTCGTGATAAGCAATAATTTTAAGTATAACATCAACCGCTATCTTTAATTCTTTCTCACCGACCAAATGGCCATACTCTTCCTGCAGCTTATCCAGTTTTTCATGTGTATCAAGTACCAAATGCTTTCCCGCAGGTGTTAGATCAAGGCGTTCGCTTCTTTTATCCTTGCTGTCAGTTTCGGTAACAATCATTCCTATTTTTTTCAATTCATTAATCGTCTGACTCATATTTTGCTTCATCACCATTGACCGCTTGGTAATGGTGCCAGCAGTGCTGCCATCTACGCCTATATTAAATATTACCGGCAAATAAGACTGCTTTATTTGTCCGGTAGGATTCTTTATATTTTTAGTTGCCCAACTATCCAGGTGTTTTTTTAGCTTATAAGCCAGGTAGTGCCAATTATGATAGTGTTTTTCTTTAAATGCCCGTAATTGCTCATCAACATTATTCTCCTTCATTCTGCAAATTTAAATAGTTAAAACCAAAACAGTAATAAATAGTTACTATAATAGTAATAATATATTACTACATTTGCTTTAAATCGTTTCGTTTAAATTTTAAATTATGAAAGCAACAGATGATGTTAATGAAAATAAGCTCAAACTGAAGTTTGGCTTTGGCAACTATGACCGCTATCGCCCTTTGGTTGATGGTACTGTAAAAATTGACAATGTAGAAGCCAGTTTTGAAACTGCCCAGGTGATAACGGAAATATTTGAAAAAATGATTAAGAACCAGACATTCGATGTATCGGAGATGGGAATGAGTTATTTTTTACGTGTTTTCGATCTGGAAGACTGCCCGTTCACTGCAATCCCCGTATTCCCTGTCCGTGCTTTCAGGCACTCAGCTATTTACATTAACAATTCAAGCGGCATCAAGAAGCCGGAAGACCTGGCCGGAAAAAAAGTTGGAGAACTGGCTTTATACGGGCATGATGCAGGTGTTTGGCCAAAAGGTATTTTATCTGACGAATTTGGCCTGACACCTGATCAATGCAACTGGACGGTGGGTAAACTTGACTGGCCGCTAAGCCCGACTGATTATGTAGCACATCCGCATCCTGCAAATGTAAAGGTGACCTGGCCTCAGCAACTGGAAGACCTGGGGGCAAAATTGGAGGCAGGCGAAATTGACGCTTTAATTTCTGCTGACATTCCCAAATGCTATTTGCAGCGCTCACCAAAAGTTTCGCGGCTGTTTGCCGACTCAAAGAGTGTGGAGCAGGACTATTTTAAACGTACCGGAATTTTTCCCATTATGCACACAGTAGTCATACGCAAAAACTTGCTCAAACAATATCCCATGCTTGCCACAGCTATATATAAGGGTTTTTGCGATGCAAAAACTAACACTGTAAAAGGTTACGAGTTTAAAAAGATCTTTAACAATTTGGATGTGATGATACCTTGGCTTAGTAATTTGTTAGACGACAATGCAGAACTGATGGGTGAAGATTGGTGGCCGTATGGTGTTGAGGCAAATCGTAAGACAGTGAATACCTTTCTTCGCTATCATTATGAACAGGGATTATCAAAACGGCTGCTTACCTGTGAGGATATTTTTGTGCCGGAATTGCTTAATACGTAGAATCTGTTTAAAAACCAATCAAGATTTTTATATGCTTCTTTTATCACCTGAAATTAAGGATTTCCTATGCTTTTTTTTGATAGTATTGATTACAGAATCAAAATTTATATGCCTAAAAGAAGCATGATGAATTTCTCTGATAGAAATTTAAACAGCTTATTAAGCGGCTGTAATGTTTAAAAATAAACAGATTAATTACTTTTAAAATTGATGAATTATGAAAATCATAGCTCTGGAAGAACATTTTGCTACGCCTGAAATAATGGCTGCATGGAAGGCGTTAGCCCTTGACAAACAAGATACTTCTATAGGTAAATCACAAGGTGGCGCGATAGAGCGCCGCCTATACGATCTTGCGGATGAACGTATTCGTTTGATGACGGAAAGCGGAGTAGACATGCAGGTATTATCGCCGGGGACACCTGGGGTTCAAAGCATTGACCCTGAAAAAGCCACTATGCTTGCATCGGCAACCAATGATTTGCTTGCCGAGACTATCCGGAAGATGCCGGGCCGTTTCCAGGGATTTGCAGTATTGCCAACCCCGTCGCCTAAACAAGCGTCACGCGAACTGGAACGTGCGGTTTGTAAACTTGGGTTAAATGGTGCTATGCTTTACGGCCGTACGGGCGAAAAAAATCTTGACCATCCGGATTTTATTCCCATATTCGAAGCTGCTGCGGCATTTCGCTCACCCATCTCGATCCATCCGCAAACACCCGCAAATTCAGTTCGCCATGCTTATTACAGTGGCTTCAACGCTGAATTTGATGACCTGTTTGCGGGGCCCGGGATAGGATGGCATTACGAATCAGGTATACAGGTGTTGCGCTTAGTTTTATCAGGTATTTTTGACCGCTTTCCGGATCTTCAATTGATCCTTGGGCATTGGGGAGAAATTATTCTGTTCTTCCTTGATCGTATTGACCTAATGTCGTCAGCAGCTAAACTGCAACGGCGGGTCTCAGAATATTTCAAGACCAATATATCGGTGACACCGAGTGGATTGTTTAGCCCGCGTTATCTTAGCTGGACCATTGATTTATTTGGCTCCGAACGCATCATGTTTGCTACAGATTTTCCTTATCAAATTAAAGAAAATGGTGAATCACGTCATTTCCTGGAAACAGCTGATCTAAGTGAACAGGAACGGCATAATATTGCGCACGCAAATTGGGAGCGGATGTGTGCGGCTATCAAACGATAAAATACTTTTTTGGATCAAAAACATACCTTGGGAAGTACTTCATCTGATATATTTTACCTTAAATTATAATTTATGTAAACAAAGAGGCTGCAAAAGGCCTAAAAATCCTCAACGAGTTTGTCCGTCAAGCATAGGCATTGCTTTCATAATTAATTCTCTTACACCTTCAACTTTTATAGAATTATCGTGGTCTTCTTTACTCTCCCGAATCTCTGTAACCCAAATTGTGTTTGGGTCATTGTCGTCCTTACCAATTACATATAAATCATAGCCCTTTGCAGTAGACACCAATTTAGAAGCGTCAATTAAAATTGTGACAAGTTCGTCTTTTTCTAATCAAGCCTCCTTGACGAAGCTTTTCAGATATTCTAATGTTCCTCCTGATGTTTCTTAAGTGCTAAATAAAAATGTTGAAAATCTACTTGTAGGTGGGGCAACACCTGAAGAGCTGGTTAGAATATTATTAAAAGCAATTAAAACAAATAATAAGGATTTATAAGGCATGTATTCATTCTAAGCCTAATAGAACTATAGACGGAACTGCTGAAAATTTTGATTTATTACGAGAAAATTTTCCAGAGCAAGGATTAACAGATTGGAATTTAGTAAAATTTAGCAGAGTTACATTTAATAAATTACCCCGCAGCAAGCTGACGGGGTATCTAATACAAAATACACTAAAACAATCGTAGTTGGTTCTCATGAAGTTTTTTATATTCATTTTTATCTTCCCCTTGTTCATGAATATACTTTTGAATTACATTTTCATTCGCATATTGACCAACCGTATTAATATAATACCCATCGCTACAAAACTGACCACCCCAAAGCTGATGTTTCACTTCCGGATGCAACCGAAACAGTTCTCCCGCTGTAATACTTTTTACTGCCTGAGCTTTCTGTTTCGGAGACATCATGGGAACACTTTGAATCAAAAAATGAACATGATTCTTATCCGCTCCGATCTCAATAAAATCTATTGCAAATCTTTTTTCAATGTCTTTGCACACTTCAACCAGACTTTTTTCCACTTCCGCTGTCAAAACACTTCTCCGGTATTTTATCGGGGTAACCAAATGATACAATAACAAGCTTTTGTTATGACTCTTATTGATATGTTAGCTCACAACACAAATCTAACACTAAATACAAACAGCCACCCCGCAGCAAGCTGACGGGGAATTCTTTCGATTAAAGATGGTCCTATGACTAATGATTGTTTATATTCATAAAACGGAGTAAAATGTTTCACCAACAAACAACTTAAAACTTTGGCATTGAAGACTGATCAGCATAAAATTAGGCAGTTTGGGCTTCCTCCTACGGCGAAAGCCGGCATTCTTGTTACTAACATGCAGCATCAGGAAGGACCAGACGAACACGATATTTCATCAGCACATCGTGATAGTCATTTCTTATTGGTAATGGCTACTAACGGGCGTTTCAAACTTAACATTGATTTTGAAGAAGTAGCTTTTACTGCACCGGCAATGCTGTGCGTTTGTCCGAGTCAGGTGCATCAGGTGCTTGAAGTGAAAGAGCCGCAAGGATGGGTTATTGTCTTTGACCCATTATTGCCTGACAATGAATTTCAACTGCTTTTGGAGAATAGGTTTAAAGACCCTGTGCTCTTAAAACACTCATCTGCTTTTTATGAGCAGGCTGTTATTCTGCTTGATTTGATGGAAAAGGTGCAATCGGGTACGACTGACAACTACACCGGCAAATCTGTTCATTCATTATTAAATGCACTTTTGTGTTTAATTGCAAGTAACATTTATTCTGCTGCATTAAATAATAAAACTAAAGAGAACCGGGGTGATATTATTGAAGAAGCTTTTAAGCAATTGCTTAAGAAATATTATAAAACCTGGAAGAACCCGGCACAATATGCTTCGGAACTTGCCATTACCGTTTCTCATCTAAACGATACTATAAAAGCAAAAACAGGTACTTCTGTTTCCGCCCATATTCATCAGGTTTCTATTCTTGAAGCCAAACGGCTATTATATTTTACTGATAAAAGTGTAAAGGAGATTGGCTATGAAGTGGGTTATGACGAACCTGTGTATTTCGGCAAGTTGTTTAAAAAAGTTTCTACGTTCACTCCATTGCAATTCCGGCAACAGTTCCGGTAATCAGGACTTTTATTCCAATCTTTAAACTTATTCTGATTATTCCGTGATTAGGACTATCATTTCAATCTCTAAGCCTATTCTGAACTTTATTTATCAGCGTCCTTTGCATAAGAATAATTAGAAATAATTCGATTATCCAAAGTGGAACTAACATTTATTTCCTGTATAATCACTAAAACAAACGCGAAAGACAAAGCTTATTTACCGCTTTATAAAAAAATACGAACAAATGTTTAAACCAACTTTCTTACTTATTTTTTTATCTGCAGGAGTAATGTCATCCTTCGCACAATCGAACCATACAGTCAGCGGCACTGTCAGGGATAAGAAAAGCGGAGAAACGCTTATAGGTGCAAGTGTTATTTTACTTGGGCAAAAAGGGACTGGAGCTTTGACTAACAGCTATGGTTTTTATTCACTTACCGCCCCTGACGGCAATTATAGCTTAGTGATAAGTTTTTCCGGATTTGCCAATGATACGGTCAGGTTTTCGCTTACTAACAACATTACCCGCTCTGTTGCTTTGGCATCAGAAAATGCCCGGCTTGAGGAAGTGATTGTAACCGCAAGAAGAAACGATAACATCACACGAACACTGCCGGGCGTGCAAAAGCTGTCAATGGAAGAAATTAAAAACGTACCGGTACTTTTTGGTGAAAGAGATGTACTGAAGACCATCCAGTTATTACCTGGTATAAAATCAGGTGGCGAGGGACAAGCAGGGTTTTTTGTACGTGGCGGCAGCGCAGACCAGAACCTGATTTTGCTTGATGAGGCAACAGTGTATAATGCCTCTCACCTGCTTGGCTTTTTCTCAACGTTTAATTCAGATGCCATAAAAGACGTCACCATTTATAAAGGAGACATGCCTGCCCAATATGGCGGAAGGTTGTCGTCTTTGCTGGATATAAAAATGAATGACGGCAATAACAAAGAATTTCATGTAAGCGGTGGTGTGGGTTTGATAGCCTCGAGGCTGAACGTGGAAGGGCCTATTGTAAAAAATAAAGGTTCTTTTATCATCAGCGCAAGACGAACGTATGCGGACGTATTTTTAAAGCTGTCGAAAGACAGTATGGTTAAGCAAAGCTCACTGTATTTTTATGATATTAACGCAAAAGCAAACTACCAGTTTGGCAGTAAGAACAAAGTTTTTTTATCGGCTTACCTTGGCAAAGACAACCTTGGGTTTGGCGATCAGTTTGGCTTAAAATGGGGGAACACCACAGCGACACTTCGTTGGAATCATATATTCAGCAATAAATTGTTTTCCAACACTTCTTTAATTTACAGCAACTATAATTATGATATAAAGTTCAGTCAAACCAGTAATACTTCACAGGTTTCGAAAATAAGAGATTATTCATTAAAAGAAGATTTTCAATATTACGCGGGCAGCAATTATAAAGTCAATTTTGGTTTTGATATAACGCATCATACGTTTACGCCCGGTATTATCAATACATCGCAAACTTCCAGTTATAATTCTTTAATGCTTCAGAATAAATATTCGCGCGATGCGGCCGCTTACCTTTCTAATGAATGGAATGCCTCAGAAAAGATAAAATTCAATTACGGGTTGCGGCTCTCTTCGTTCAGCGTAATGGGCCCCGGAAGTTTTTCAAGCTATGATAAAGATGGAAAAATCATGAATATTGCGACTTACGCATCAGAAAAAGTTGTAAAAAATTACATCAATCTCCAGCCACGTGCTGCTGCCACTTACCAGCTTACTAATATAAGCTCGGTGAAGTTATCATATTCACGCAATGTACAAAATCTGCACCTGCTCTCCAACTCTACAGGCAGTAACCCTACGGACTTATGGATACCAAGCAGCAACAACGTAAAACCTGAAATTGCCGACCAAATATCTGCAGGCTATTATACAAACCTGAGTAAAAACAAGTATGAGCTTTCTGCAGAAGTTTATTATAAAAAAATGCAGAACCAGATTGATTACAAAAGCGGTGCACAACTAATAGCCAATGAAAATGTGGAGTCGCAGCTTGTATATGGAAAAGGAAGAGCCTATGGTTTAGAGCTGTATATGAAGAAGAAATACGGTGACTTAACAGGATGGATCAGTTATACGCTTTCCCGTACCGAACGTAATATAAATGGCGCCAATAACAACTTATGGTATCCGGCTAAGCAAGATCAAACGCATGCGGTAAGCATAGTTGGAATATATAAGGCAAGCGAAAAATGGATACTTTCTGCCGACTTTGTTTATAATACCGGAAATGCCGTTTCCTGGCCTTCGGGCAAATATGATGTGAGCGGGAATACCGTATTTTATTATAATGACAGAAATGGTTATCGTATGCCTGCTTATCACCGCATGGACATAAGCGCAACCCTGCAGGGCAAAAAAACTGCTAAGTTCGACGGAAGCTGGACATTCTCGGTTTACAACGTTTATGGCAGACAAAATTCTTTTTTCGTCATATTTCAGAATGACCCTGCTAATCCTCAAAAAACCCAGGCGCTTCAATACTCCTTGTTCAAATGGGTGCCATCTGTTACTTACAACTTTAAATTTTAAAAGCATGCGTTACTTTAAAAATAAATATTTAATAGCAGGATTACTATTTTTTATCCCTTTTCTTAGTTGTAAAAAGGTAATTGATACTAACATAAAAAATGTTGCATCACAAATAGTTATTACAGGCGAAGTAAACAATCTTCCCGGGCCTTATACGGTAACTATTTCAAAAACGGTGAATTATACCAATGATAATGTTTTTCCTCCTGTTTCGGGGGCTGTCGCATACATTACCGTTAACGGCGTAACGGATACTTTAACCGAAACTGTTCCGGGCACTTATATCACTCACTTTATTCAGGGCGTTCCAGGCGGCAGTTACACATTAAATGTTGCCGTCGAGGGTCAAACTTATACGGCAACTTCTGTGATGCCTCAACCCGTTTCTTTAGACTCTGTGGGTTATAAACTCGACGACGACAAAAAGATAAACGGTGTCGTGCATTTTCAGGATCCGCCTGGTATAGTTAATTATTACCAGTTTATTGAATTTGCTAACGGAAAAAGATTTAAGAACAGCAGCGGATGGTCGGTATTTGAAGACCGTTTATCTGACGGCAGATACATAGTTAATACATTAGAGAATGATAATATCGGGAACGATAGCGCGGATATTAAGTTCGGAGATACCTTAACTGTACAAATCAATTGTACAGACAAAAATGTCTATGACTATTTAAATACGCTAAGCCAGATAATAAATAATAATCCGTTTCAATCACCCGCATCCGCCAATCCGCTTGGTAATATCAGCAACAATGCTTTAGGTTATTTTACTGCACAAACCGTGCAATCAAGGCAAAAGATAATTCGATAGAGAAATGGTTGAATGAATATAGGATACCAATGTTGCACTATTGCTTTACGAATTGAAAAAATATACCATTCAGGATATAATCTGCTGCAGTATAACATTAAAATGTATTATTTGATTTTGAAAAACTGTCTGCAAAAAACGCCTTTTACACATAAAAACAGATTGTAGTTGTCTGTCAATAATCATAAAATGAAAGTATTAAATGTTGCCCTTTGGACAGCTCAGGTTATCCTGTCATTAAGTTTTTTCTGGAGTTCGTATATGAAGCTATTTGTACCAACGGAAGATCTGGTGAAAATGTGGCCCTGGGTGAAAAACAATAACATATTAGTAAAACTAACAGGTATGTTGGATTTACTGGCGGGGGTTGGGTTGATATTTCCGTCGCTACTACGCATTCAAAAACTTACCATTTATGCAGGTTTGGGAACAATAGCATTGATGATAGCTGCAAGTATATTTCACATTGCACGAGGCGAAGCTTCTCTTACAGGGGTTAATGCTTTCTTTGCAGCTTTGGCTATATTCATAGTTTGGGGCAGAGCTAAAAAATCTATAATTCATCCGAATTGATGTAATTGTTATCATTAGTATAACCAATAGAATAAACTTAAATATATGTTCAAAGGAAACAAAGGGAAAATCTTAATAACTTTCATAATCGTGAGCAGCACTATAATATCTGTGGCTGTAGATTGGAATCATACTCATATATTTAACCCTGAATGGACAGGCCACGCAGTTTATCATGGTCTTCTCTTTTTAAATCTTTTGTGTGGAGTATCCATACTTGGTTTATGGCTTATGTGGCGCAAATCCAAAGAGCCTGAGCTGGGAGTACGAATTGCAGTTATTATTACAATAATATACAGAGCTTCTTTTTTTTACATTAGTTTAATTGTTCCAACAGCAAACCCGCTTCCAAGCCACGAAGAACCACAACACCTTGCAGGCATACCTATATACGTAAATGTGCTTGCATCGGGTATATTTGTCATCCTTATACTTCTTGGTTATTGGGTTTACCGCCGGGAACAGTTAGCGCTAATCAATAAAGAAGTATTGTAAATAAAAAGAATTATGTCAGTTAATGATTGTTATTGAAAACAATCCTATTCGTAAAAACGATGCCGAAGCCATAGAAGGCAGATAGTAACTGCCTGTTCTATTTTCATTATTACCGTTAAGTGTAGCTGCTACGGCAATCAGGATGTTGTTCGGCGTAAGGAACCTTGGTACTATAGACATCCTTTTACAGTAATCAGTTTATTGTCTCTTTAGGTCTTTTTCTTCACTTTATTATGCCGTTTGGCAAGCACTATCAATCAGATAATGGTTGTGGTCAACGAAAACAATATAAATAATTTTTTCTTCAAATAAAATAATATGACAAATCTAAAAAAACCTTCAAAAGTATTTCACATTAATCCTTCGGTTACACACGTAGCTTTAGGAGTCGTAATCTTGTCTGTGGTCGTATTTGTCGTGGCCTGTAAGAAATCAACCTCCAATGTAACGACCGGCAGCGGAACCTGGGCGAATTCGGCGCAACTTCCGGTTGGAATGGCCGAAGTAGGTGTGGCGGAGCTTAACGGCAAGATTTACGTGATCGGAGGCACAGAGCAGGAAGGCAACGCGCCGCCAAACTTTGCCTCGACGTTGAATATGATGTACGACCCGGAACGAAATACCTGGCAAGAGCAGGCGCTGCTTCCGCACCCCTTGAGTCATGCCAGCGTTGCTGCTATGGACGGTAAGCTCTACGCTATCGGCGGCTTCACAGAGCCTGTGCATATAGGTCCGCAGAACCTGGCCTTCGTTTACAACCCAAAGACAAATCAGTGGACTGAACTGCCTAAAATTTCAAGTCCGCGAGGATCTGTTGCAGCCGCAGCAGTCGGCGGAAAGCTTCACATCTTTGGCGGGCGCATCTCCAATATAATTGACACGCTTCCCCCATCGCCTGAGTTTCCAGAGTTGCTCTCCGGCTATGGCACGTTGAATACGCACGAAATATACGATCCCCCGACCGGGAATTGGTCACAAAGCTCACCGGTACCTGGTCCTGCCAGCGACCACATGGGCATTGCCGTGCTTAACGGAAAGATTCATTTGTTTGGCGGCCGAGTCGCTGATGTCGTTGACAATCTCGGCAGGCATGATGTTTATGATCCCCAAACCAATCAATGGACTACCGCAGCTCCCTTGCCGAGGCCTCGCTCCTCAGGCGCCTATACAGTGCTTCGCGGGCTGATTATCTACGCCGGCGATGAGTGCAAACCGGGTGGCCAGCCATACACGACAAATGTTTATGACGATGTAACTGCATACAACGAAAAGACGAACACCTGGACAACCTTAAAACCGCTGCCTCAGGCGCACCATGCATTTGGCGCTGCAACGGTAGGCGACGTTGCCTATTTTGCAGGTGGCGCCCTGCTTTGCGGCGGCGGCACATTAACCAACATGATGACGCTCACCATTCAACAATAAAAAATTAATTCATTAATAAAAATTATTTATTATGACAGATGTAAATCTTATTACCGCCGGAAGCGGCGAGTTACTTGAAATAGGTTCAACACAAATCCGTGTTCTTGAAGAGGGATCACGAACTGACAACAGGATTGGCGCAGTCGCATCAGTGTTGCCTGCCGGCGTCTCGGGGCCTCCTCAGCATTGCCATCTTATGCACGACGAGACTTTTCTCATCACCAGAGGAACTCTCCGGTTCATCCTTGGCGATACCTACAAGGACGCTAATGTTGGTGACTATGTTGTCGTTCCGGTTGGCGCCCCGCATACCTTCGCTAATGTATCCGATACACCCGTTGAGTTTTTCAGCACCTTCACGCCGGCTTACTACGTGAACTATTTCCGCGAGATGGCAAAGCTAAGTGCCGAAGGCCGACTGAATCCAGAAGAAGGTCTTGCGGTGATGCTGCGATACGCAACGGTTCCCTACAAAAGCTGAGCATTGGTTGCACGCAATGTGGAGTATTTGCCAAGGCAGGGAGTTCATTACTCGTCCAGGTTGGGACGAATGTCTCATTGAAAATATATAATTGAAGTGGCTTTGTTGCATGAATCAATTTATAAGGTTTAAATAACCTATCCTGGAATCGTTAAGCTACTTTTACGCTTATTGGTTTGCTTGTTTTCAATGTTATGTTTAATATTTTGCAACCAATTCTTACTTCTGTGAGTTGATTTTCTTTTCGTCTTGCCAATAACTTATCACCCACAATTGTTTTGTACCTGAACATCGTGGTTTCCGCTTTACTCCGCTGGTGATAACGGGTTTGAATTTTCCATTCTTTTCGTCCTGTTTCCCCTATCGTTTCTATAGCTCTATCCCTTTGTTGTAAACAGGCATCCCCTTTTTTACTCATCACTGCGTTTTTCCTTGGCGGTATAACCTGTTCTATATTGTCTTTTGCCAACCGTTTACGCACCTTCTTTTTATCGTAAGCACCGTCGCCTGTAAAACTTTTTACTTCCTTTTTGATCTGTGTCAATAAGGCATCCACTTCAGTGGCGTCATCAACCGCATTGGTAGTCAGTGTTACCGCTTCCACCTGTTGTGTCTGTTCATCCACTGCCACATGCAGTTTCATCCAGGTGCGGTGCTTGCCCGCTCCATGTTTGCGAACTTTCCATTCCCCTTCTCCATATACCTTCAGACCCGTGCTGTCAACCACTATATCTGTAACCGTTCTGTTGCTCCCTCCTGTCTGCAGCTTCACATCCAAAGCCTTGCTGCGCCTGCAGATTACACTGTAATGGGGCACTTTTACATCTGCTTTTGTCAGTTTGAAAAAACTGCACATAAAGCCTTCCGTTTGCCGCAATGCCAAGTGGTATATCTTACGGATGGTAAGGCATATTTCTATAGCCCTATCACTGTATTGCTTCTGACCCCCACGCCTGTTCCCCTCACGGGGAGCTTTCCAATGATCTGCAATGTCTTTCTCTATCCATAAACACAAAGACCCGCGTTGCTGTAATCCATTATTGTAAGCCGACCAGTTTCTGACTTTGTACTTATCTTTACTCATCAGGTATAGATTGTGTTGTTAATGATGTTGTAACCACTAACTAACTAATCTATGCCTGTTCTTTTTTATAAGTGAATAACTATCGCTCATCTTTATATTTATTCATGCAACAACGCCAATTGAAGTTAAAAATTAAAAGCTAAATTTATAATTGTCAGCTTCAACCAACGCTATTATTTACATATAGCTGATGTTACATTGTCAAGCCCTGCTTTTGCAAATACTTTTGTTGAGTGCCGTTTTTCTAAGTTTCTATTACTCTTAGGTACTTAATCGTTATCGAACAATTACCATCGAATGAACACCTCGTGTTACAGGGATAGAGTAATCTGTCCTTACCAATTCAATTCGTGTGGGGTCGAAAAAATCGCCTGTCAGTCGCTAAAAATCTATCGAACCCCCTTTTTTATTGACATCATAATGGTCAAAAAGTAGCAACAGCAACAAACCTGCTTGTGTTATCAAAAACAGCAGATTCAGGTAAAATACCATCAAAGGCAAAGTCTTTCACTTTATCCAGAAAACCTGTTTCAGAGTTTAGGCGTATAAGGGTAAGTGAAGAAAAAAATCCTTGTTTAGGATTGTCGAATGATTGAGTGCTTTGTTCCAGATTTGTGGTAACAATCCATTGAGCATCGGGAGATTTGCCGACAATGCAACGTAGTCGGGAGACTACGCCGAGCGGGGGAATGGTTATTATATTTTGCAAATGCATTGATTATGAATAAAAACTGTTCGGAATTTTTGTGGGTTAACTTAAACTTTCAGGAGACGATGCTGGAACGCTTTCTTTTGGATTATTACAAGATGGTACAGAGGAGACGGTGTTTCTTATAAACTCTTCGATGACAACTCTCTAATACTAATCTCTTCAGACAGACAACTGCCCGTTGTATTATTTCTTCCCGTCCAACGGGAAAGATAATACCATAGTACCTCTGAATCCTTGTGTGCGGTTTTTAGCTGCAGTCTCCCACATCGCTTTTAGCTCTATGGACGTTTGATGCTCTGTGGTAAACCCGAATCCGCCGCCGGTTCCAAACACCTGTTCCTTCGTATCTGCAATGCCATAGCGGTTGCGGTAATAATGTTTATCGCCGCGGTACGAATCCTGTTCCAGCTGGGCTAACCAATATCCGGCAGCCTCTGCGGTAAAGCTCTTTGTAATCTTATATTCCAAAGCATAGTTCAGGTTGTAGGCAGCCCCGAGACGGTTCGGTGAGGATAGTTCTTTTGAATAGAAATACAAGTTATTCTTTGCACTGACAGCGAACCTTTTGAATAGAAATACAAGTTATTCTTTGCACTGACAGCGAACCTTTTAAAAGGAACTAGCGTAAACTCAAAATGCGAAAGATACCGGTAGCGATGCGTACCCGGGTTTACATCATACCGCTCATGAAAACTGCCGGATGGAAACACCAAGTTCTGCCCCGCCTGAAAGGAGAGGTCAAGTCCCCACAGCTTCCTGTCGTACCATTGCACAAATACGCCGATAGCCGCATCACCAATTGGGTCTGGATTGATTCGTTGCCCCTCTTTTGAAACAGGGGTAAACCTCGCAAACGGCAGCAAAGCATTTCCTCCTACGTATCCTTTCAGTAAACGGGTGTGGCTCACAAACAAAATCTGGTGCAGGGAGATGGTGTAGTTGCTGCGAGGTGCATCTGCCATCACGTTCCCGTTTACATCCAGCACAGTCTGTGCCTGGTACATCTGCAGATGCTGAAGATAATACAAGCCGGGTGGTCTTGTTTTCCCCGCTTCAAGATTGGTTAAACCAAAATTAACGGAAGGCAATGAGGGATCCTGCGCCTGTACGTAAAGACAATAAAACAAACAAGCAGATAGCAACAGGAGTCCTTTCTTTTGCATAGCGGGAGCGGATAAAGTATGAAGACACAAGGTTGTTGTGATGACATGACTTTGTACACCTATTCCAGAAATTTAGGAAAGGCTGGCATGGCAGCATAATCTTCGGGGGAATGCTGGATAATAATTCTGGCATGCAGATTCTTAACCATCCGGTCAAATCGGTCGAAAGAAGCCAGTTCCTCAGCACGGTTGAAGTTGCCATCATCCACCATTTTCTTTTCCATGCCTTCTTTGGTGTGGTACAGGTCACCGGTTATCATAACGTTTCCGGACTTCGGAAGCTTTACCAGTAATGACCGGTGCCCCGGTGTATGACCCGGCGTGCGGAACACCATAACCGATCCGTCTCCGAACACGTTGATATCACTGTCGCTGGCTGATATATCTGCGCTCTTCAGCGGGGTTAGCATAGATGGAATAATACCCGCCGGTGCAGGCGTTGTATTTGCCCATTTCAGTTCCTCTGCCGACACCAGGAACTTTGCCTTGGAAAATAAGCCGATGTTTCCGGTATGGTCAGGATGCAGGTGCGAAAGCACCACGTAAGTAATATCATTCGGAATCAGATTCAGTTGCGCCAGTTGCTCCTTCAACGTTTTGGTAACGGTGAAGTGGATGCCGATTTTCATTACTCCATCTTTGTGAGTATGCATGTCGTCGCCGTTGCCGGTATCCCACAGCAGCCAGTCTTTGCCATGATGAATCAGGTAGCAGGGAACCACCATTTCACCCCGCTCTCCTTCATGCTCGCCTGTATCGTAGAAGATGCCCATGTTGTTAAAGTACAAATGACCGCCATCAAGCGTATATAGTTCAACAGGCACAGTTGGTTTCGCTTCGAAAGAATCTGTTTGAGCTACCGCATCCGGGGTATAAAAAACATAAAGAAACATGGACAAAGCAAACAGGAATGTATTTTTCATAGATAGTATGTTGTTATCTGATTTGACAAGCGGGAAAAGTTCCGGCAGCAATATTTACAAGTATCAAATGTAAGCCATCAGGCTATCCGTTTTCTTAACATAGGTCAAGACTTTTAAGCTACTTCAATCTGCATAAGCTTTCTTTATATACGGGTTATTTTATTTGCTTTTGGTAAAATCTGCGAGCTTAATACGGCTCAGCGATTCAGGCTTGATGCCTAAATAAGAAGCGATGTGATATTGCGGGATCCGTTGCTCGATGTCAGGATATTCTTTTATCATACCGGCATACCGTTCTGTAGCACTTTGCTTAAGGAAAGAGATTTCACGCCTGCATTTTCTGACTAAGAAAAAATCGGCGGCATATTTTCCAAACCTTAACCAAACGGGATCGGCAGATACCAGCTCGTCATAATCAGGCAGCGCCAGGCACCAGACCTCAGTGGCTGATAATGCCTGAATGGAGTGATCGGAAGGTAAAAGGGTGACGAAGCTTGAATAGGCACTGACCAAGCAATACGGAAAATAAAAATCAGTGTTATGCTCCTCTCCATTGCCGGTAACAAACGAACGCAGCACACCACTGTTTACCAGCCCGATGATGTTGCAGACCGTTCCGGCTTTTACAAGAAATTCTTTCCGCTTCAGGCTCCTGATTTTTACCCGGCTTAGGAATGTCTGCCAATGCTCATCTGTAAGGCCTATGTTGTTTACGATGATATCTCTAACTTCTTCTGTACTGATCGCCATACGCTGTTATTAATGACAAAAAAAGAAAAAAGGTAATTTACATCAGCAAAAGGATATAAGAAACGCAACTTACACAGTAGTGTTTTTTGATTTTGCGATTCCGCAAAAAGAATACTTATGATTCCAGCACCGTCTCCCCCGCTTGGCGTAGTCTCCTGACTACGTCGCTCCGTCCGCAAATCTCCCGATTTGCAAATCAACGCTACAAAAAATCAATCTCTACCATCTCCGCATTCCTGCCTAATTTCTTGCGCTGCTGTATAAATAATCCTCCGCCTTTTCTACCATGCCTGTCCTGACAGGATTGTTATGAATGTAATCCAACTTTTGCTGCGTTACCTGCGGCGAAAACAACTCTATCGCATGATTTTCATGCGTCCACAATTAAAACACACTGTTCCGCTGGTGCTCCCGCTCCGCAAATTCAAACCGCTTCATCATCCAATCGCTGCGGCTCTCCTGCGGCTGTTGCAGCAGCGGCAGCAATTGGTTTGCCGTAAACTTTTTAAAGTTCCTCATAATATCCGACAAGCGAAATGGTTCTTTTGCCCGGGCAACGAGATGAATATGATTGGTCATAATCACATAGCCATACAACGCCAGCCCTTTGTGTTTCCGGCAATAATCGAAACTGTTTACAATGATTTGTTTGTATTCATTTCTTGTAAAAACATCTACCCACTTTACAATCTGAAATGTAAGAAAGTAGAGTTGATTTTGATCGTAGATTTGATAGCCCTGGCTCATGGTTGAAGATAAGAACATATGAAATTGCAAATCGGGAGATTTGCTGACGAGGCGACGTAGTCGGGAGACTACGCCGAGCGGGGGTATAATAACCAATGATTTGGAAACTGGTTAATCAATTGTGACCAGGCAAAAAAGTTTTTTCTATTCCGTAATGCCTGCCCGTACCGGATTGTTATAAATTTAATTTTCTAATTCATTGCACAATATCATTTTTTGTCATCAGATTCCTCTCTCCATTTGTGAAGCACCAGGTTTCTATGCATCAGCGACCACTCCTGAATGGTATGGATAACCGGCGTTATGCTTAGTCCATGTTCCGTTACGGCATACAACACAGAATTTCTCGCCTGCGTACTTTTCTCGGATTTCACCATGAGGTTCATCTCCAGATAGCGCAATTCCTTGGTCAGCACTTTCGATGTAACGGGCGACAAAGCTGTCTTCAATTGCGAAAAGCGTTTTGGTCCTTCTTCGCAAAGCGAAGCCAAAATGGCGCCCCGCCACTTGCCACTGACTAAATCAACGGCATCCGATACATCACGATGGCGAAGTTTTGTGGTTTTCTTTTTCATGTTGGTATCTCTAAGTATACTTCTTTCTTTTGCAAAAACCCTCGAATGGCTAATGGTTTGTACCTTGTTTGGTAAAAAATCTACTTATGGAAACAATTACCTTGCCGTCTGGCATCGGCGAAAAAAGTATTAGCCACCTGAAGAAAGAAATAAAAGGAAGCGTGCTGCTACCATATACAGGGGGATACAACAAAGCCCGCGTTGCCTGGAATCTTACCATTGATCAGTACCCTGCCCTGATTGTGGAAGCAGAGAATACAACCGATGTTGTAAAGGCAGTGAAATTTGCAGAAGAACATAACCTGAGAATAGCTGTTCAATCCACCGGGCACGGCGTTATCTACCCCTGCGATGGTCAAATGTTGATTCGCACGTCTGAAATGGATGAAGTGATAATAATTGCCGAAGAAAAAAAGGCACGGATAGAAGCCGGTGCTTTGTGGTCGGATGTTGTGCGTGTGGCGCAGCGGCAAGGGTTAGCACCTCTGTCTGGCTTTGCGCCAAGTGTAGGCGTGGTGGGTTATACTCTCAGCGGCGGTTTCGGCTGGCTGCTTCGCAAGTATGGACTGGCTGTGGATAGCCTGTTGTCGGTAGATATGGTTACCATGCAAGGTGAGATTCTGCATGTTACGCAGGCCTCCCATCCCGACCTGTTTGGCGGTTTGGGAGGCGGCGGCATCATGCTGGGTATCATTACCGCTATCGAAATCAGGCTGTTTCCGGTAGAAAAAGTTTATACGGGTAAGTTTTATTTTCCTGCCGAAGATGCGCCATCAATACTACCATTTTATGCCGGCTGGACTGCCGGGTTGCCGGAAGAAATGACTACCGTTGTCAATATCGGAAAACTGCCTTATGCGCCCGGTATTCCAATCTCGCTCATGGGCAAATACACACTCACCATAGAAGCATGCTATCTGGGAAGCGAAGAAGAAGGGCTTCGACTCTTTCAGCCGATAAGAGATAAAAAGCCGGCGAAGGAAGAACTAACAGCAATGAGCCCCAAAAAACTTTCCCATTTTAACGGTGCTCCGCCCGGTCCGCAAAAGGAATATCAGCATGTGGAATTATTCGATGAACTCTCAACCGGTTTTCTGAACCTGTGGTCAGATAAACTGGTAAACGATCCGGTTGCACAAACGCTCTTGTTCGAGCTGCGGCATGTGGGTAATGGGGCGTTATCGCAACCGGCGCATTCTTCCGTCTTCAGCCACCGCGAAACACAATTTAGCCTTGAAATCAGAACACCTGTTACCGAAGAAAAAGACTTCAAAAAAGCGGTTACGGATGTAACGGATTTCTTAACCGGTTTCAAAAAATATGCATCGGGACATACTTTTCTTAGCTTCCTTGGATATGGCGATGACATAAACAGGGTGAAAGCCGCTTTTACGGATACCAATTGGAAAGCTTTGCAAAAGCTCAGACAGCAGTTTGATCCCAAAGAACGTTTAATGTCATACATGAACATACCGGCAGAAAAGTCGAAGGATCAGTAAAAATAAAATCGTTACTCTTTGCTTGTCTCTTCTGCGTCGTAGATGCCGGGCAAACTGAAACGAACAAATGGCATGGTATTATTGGCAATGTAACTACAAGATTGCATTTATAATTGATTAGACAAGGCAAAACGCAATTGTCTGCAAAGAGGATGGAAGACAAGTACAATCCGATCAATTTTTCTCCTTTCCTGTCAATATTCCCTCGGAATGGCAGACGTTAAAACAAACATCATAAAAATAAAAATCAGTAAAATATGAAACTATTAATTATCGGAGCCGCCGGTAAAACCGGCAGAGCGATTGTAGAGCAGGCTTTGACGGCTGGTCATGAAATTACAGCTTTCGTTCATCAGGCAAACGAATTTGATGTTGCTAATGTTCGCGTTATTGAAGGCGATGCAACAGACAGTACCGCTATTGAAACAGCGGTTGCCGGTCAGGATGCCGTAATAGACACGATTGGTGGCAAAACGCCTTATAAAACAACCACGCTCGAATCAAGTGCTGCCAGCGTAATCATTGCTGCAATGAAACAGAAAGGTGTGCGCCGCCTCATCGTTATTTCGATGATCGGCGAAGGCGAAAGCAAAGAAAACACCTCGTTTTATGAACGCCTGTTGCTGGCAACTTTTCTTCGGGGTGCGGATAAAGACAAAGCTGCAATGGAATCTGCTGTTAAAGCGAGCGATCTGGATTGGATAATTCTTCGTCCGGCAATTCTTAGCGACGATGCGGCAACCGGAAATGTTCGGGTTTTTGATGCCGGAACGGGTGAGAAAGCGCACAAAATCACACGCGCCGATCTTGCCACTTTTATCATTGCCCGGCTTTCCGATAATCAGTATCTGCATCAGGCAGTAACGATTGCAAATGGCTGACAAAGTTGTGTATCCGATTAATGACGAAGAGTTTAAACAGATAAAATAGTAGTTATAAGTTAATAAGCACAATTATAAAACAGGCAGATGTGTTCTCTTTTGTTACTGCCGGTTAACTAAGCACAACCTTATCTTTTATAAAAAAAAATGGTGAATGCCCGGCATCCACCATTTTTTATCAATTTGTTCGTTCATTAAATCAGTAATCGAATCGTTTATTGTTTCATCACACGCAAGGTTTGCACTGCATGATTTTGAACGATTTTTACAAAGTAAATTCCTTTACCCAGATTCGCTGCCGGTACATCAATTTTATTTGTTCCTGCAACAAGAGTGTGGCTTTGTATCATAACAATTTTGCCTGTAACATCAGTAATTTGCAACGAAACTTTATCTGCCTGTTCGCTTTGCAAAACTAAATGAATTGTGTTTTGTACCGGATTCGGACTTACTATGGCACCCGCGCCGCCGGAACGGATAACCGTAGCAATGGAAGAATAAACAACCGCGCCGTTTTTATCAGTTTGCTTCAGCCGGTAATACGAAGTTCCTGCCAGCGGATTGCCATCTTTTATAAGGTAATCCTGCTTTGTATCATCATTGCCTTTGGCAGATATCGTTTGCAATGCTGTAAAAGAAACTCCGTTGGCACTTCTTTCCACCGTAAAATTGCCGGCATTTTGTTCGTTAACGGTTGACCAGCTTATGTTTACCGCGTTGCCGGCATTACCAGCCATAAAAGAAAGAAGCTTAACGGGTAAAACGCTGTTGCACGGATAAAAAAAATCACCGTAATCGCTCCATGTTGTCGTAAAATCCTCAGCCGTAATTATCATAGAATCCACACCAATGGTAATAGTTTGCGAATTGCCTTCTTTTATTATTTCTCCAATGCTGTCTGCTACCTCAGTACAACTCTGAAAAGCTTTGCCATATTTATGAATAGACGCGATTCCCAAATTAAATATTCCAATGGTAACGCGGTCATAACCGCAGGTTGCATAACCGCCGTCATTGGTGGCAGTGAGGGCAGTAAGATTTTCGTTTAAAATGTCTGTATTACTTCCTGTTTTTCTTGTCCACACCGGCACGCCATCCGGTGAAAGACTTATATAATAGTTAAAATAAGTAGTGCTTACTGTAGTAGCATCGAAAGTGGCGGCTTGCCCGCCAAAAACATAATTTCCACCTTTGTCTTGTATTACCGATAAACCTTTGGTGTAATAGAAGGAAGCAGGACCGACTGTTTTAATCCAGTTACTTTCTCCGTCTTCACTAAAACTTGCCATTAATATTTTAGCACTGGGATAAGATTTTCCCTGAATATTAAAATAAACAGGTGAACTTCCTGTTACAACAATATCGTTCTTACTCGTAGAAGCAATGGCGCCACAGGTAGTTCCAAACTCCAGGCCGCCTATAAGCTTTGACCAGATTGGTTTACCATCGGGTGTTATTTTGCAAACAATGGTGCTGTCTGTATATTTTGTACCGATGCCGACACCAGATTGAGAGGCAAGCATTGCATAATTACCATCGCTTGTTTCTGTTATACCACCTATAAAAAACCATGGTTCAGGCGAGGAAAAAGATTTAGACAAATATGTTTTTGTATAAATCACTTCTCCTGACTTTGAAATTTTTAACAGACAAGGAGAGTTTTTTTTGTCTGTGTAGTTAAAATAGAAACCTGTCATCAGGTAGCTGCTGTCTTTGGTTTGATAAAACCCAATAATTGACAAGCTATTGTTTGTGCCTGAGCCGCCGTATTGCTTTTCCCATTGCTTTGAAAGATCGGCCTTATATTTTACTATAAACGTTTTTTGACTTCCATATCCTGCTATGGCAAAGCCACCATCTGTTGTTTTAACCAAAGATTGAATGGCATAATTGGTTGCATTTGAAACGGATATTGTTTTAGAAGCAAGTACATGGCCTGCGGCATCCATTTTGGTAAGCAACATTCCATTTTTGTTATTAACAACATTACTGCCAACTGCTACATAATTGCTGTCATTCAATTGTATGCATTTGCTAAACGAGCTTTGGGTTTCGCCTGACTGAATATGCGTAACAAAAGTGTTTTGCGAAATGCCTGCCATTGCCAGACAGATACAGGAAAAAGTAAAAAGAAACTTCATAAAAAATTTTTGATTTTGTTATGCAAAGAACAAGGAAGCCCGCCTTATAACGCAGATAAACGAATTAAAAAATAATTGAAATCTGTCAGAAAATATTAAAGAAAATCAAGGTTGAATTTGTCAAAAAGACAATGGATTTAGCTGGCTAAATATTTTGATGCGCCGCATCGTTTTTTTCCAGGAGGTGATGTCTGAGCCCAAAAAAGTTGGAATATTTATACGTGCCGGCAGCGAAACCATTCTGGCAGATAAATGGAGCCGTTTTTGTTATGTAAAGAAAATATCCGATGGAAAATATCTCATTACTATTAATAAGAACATAAAAACATTTCTAAAAATAATAAACGACAACCATGAAAGCAATGCAATACAAAGCATTTAGCGAATCAGATGTGTTAGAACTGAAACAAGTTGACAAACCCGGTATCAAAGAAAATGAAGTTTTAATAAGGGTAAAGGCTACAACGGTTAATCCCTTAGATATGAAAATACGTTCGGGGAACATGCAAAAAACGATGCCTGTTCAATTGCCTTTTATCCCTGGTATAGATGCCTCCGGTGTTGTAGAAGCAACAGGCAATAAAGTAACCCGTATTAAAACAGGCGATGAAGTTTTTGCCACCTCATCCGCAGGTTCTTACGCCGAGTATATAGCAGTGGGTGAAGACAGGGTGGCATTAAAACCAGCTATGATTTCATTCAACGAAGCTGCTTCTCTTGCCATTCCCATGGCTACCGCCTACGCTGTTTTGGTTGAAGCCGGGCAAGTGCAGGCAGGGCAAAAAGTGTTGATACAAGGTGCCTCGGGCGCCGTTGGAAGTATTATGGTACAAATGGCAAAAGCACTGGGTGCTTATATAATTGGAACCGCATCGGGAGAAGGTATTAACATCATTAAAGATTTGGGAGCCGATGAAGCGATAGATTATAAAACACAAGATTTTACCACGCTTGTAAAAGATGCTGATTTGGTAGCTGATCTGGTAGGTGGAGACACACTAACAAAGTCTTTTAAAGTTGTAAAAGAAGGCGGAAAGATATTAAGTACCTTCATGCCGCCACCGACTGATTTGGCAGAGCAATATAACGTAACAGCGCAGTTTATACTTGCAAATTCATCGTACGAAAAACTGAAATTTGGAATTCAGTTATTAGAGCAAGGCAAAATAAAAGCCATTATCTCTAAAGTGATGAAACTGGAAGATGCGGCGCAAGCGCAGGATTTGGTTTCGGCTGGTGGTGTTAATGGAAAAATAGTAATGGAGGTAGAATAAATACAATCTGATATAGCATCCTATGTTTCTTTTCGCTTCCGGTATCTTCTTTCACTTTAACTCATTGTAATTTTTCACAAGCAATGAATGCATATTACTGAGATTATATTCACAACGTTCATCTTATGTGGTTGACTTTTGTTTTGAACATCAAGAAAATCTTTTTATGCAAGGCAAGAATCTTTATCCGGATTGGCTCGATCAAAAACTTTTTCCTTTTACAAGCCAAAAGCTGGAAATTAATGGTAACATCATACATTATATTGACGAAGGAAAAGGACCGGTATTGCTGCTACTGCACGGCAACCCGACATGGTCGTTTCTATACCGGCACATCGTCTTGAAACTGGCATCTCATTTCCGTTGCATTGCTTTAGATTATCCCGGCTTTGGATTAAGTATTCCGAAAGCCGATTATCATTTTACCCCGCGTGAACACTCTGATATTGTTGAAAAGCTTGTTGAAAGGCTTGGTCTTACTGACCTGCGCATCATGGTGCAGGATTGGGGTGGCCCAATTGGTCTTGGCTTTGCCGGGCGGCGACCGGAACTTATACATTCGCTTATCATCGGCAATACGTTTGCTTGGCCGGCAGACCGGTCGAAAGGCATGACTCTTTTTTCCAAAATTTTTGGCAGCCGGCTTGCGCGTTTCCTGATCAGGCGTTATAATACCCTCGCCAAATGGCTTATCCCTGCAGGAACCAACCGAAAACTCACAGCCGAGGAACTGGCGGCCTATATGGGTCCGTTTCCCACACCGGATTCACGGTTACCAACGTGGATATTCCCAAAGGAAATTGTAAACAGTAAAGAATATTTGACAGAAGTGGAAGCCGGACTATCGAAGCTAAAAGAAAAACCGGCTCTTATTATCTGGGGCGAAGCTGACGGTGCTTTCAGAGAGCCGGACCGAATCCGTTTTACAAATTTTTTTCCCAGACATCGTGTTTGCCTTTTACCTGAAGCAAAGCACTTTATTCAGGAAAATGCACCTGACGAAATCTGCGCTGCCATCTTAGAATTTGAGACGTGAAAGACAAATTCAGTGAAGTTGCAAACCTTTCTGCGTTTATCCTGAGTTCTGCAACTGTTGACAATGATTTGTCTGCATTCATTATAAATGGAATTCGTGCAGACAAGATAAATAATTCCGCCTTTGATTTCTATGACAAAACCAAATCCATTTTAGGCTGCTTTTTTCACATATAATTCTTGTTTATTCACAACGGCTATTACTCTTGCTAACAATTTATTTTTGACTCCCGCTCGGCGTAGTCTCATGACTACGTTGCATCGTAGGCAAATCTCCTGATTTGCAAATATGATTTGTATAAAATCAATCTTACCAACTCGGCGAAGTGTTACACAGAAGCTCGGCGAATGTTTGCAACTTCGCCGCATCTATTCTGAAGTCTGCGATATCATAATACAGCAGTTGCAAACTTAAAACAGAAAGCCAGCGAAGTTGCAAACCTCGCTGAGGTGCGGAAACCTTTCCATTATACCGCATCGTCTTTTTCAGGAGACGATACTGAAGCCGAGGAAGAAACTTTTACTCAGTTGTTTTTATCACCAGGGCTCCTGACCATGTTCTTTTTTCCACGACAACAAATGAACAAAATACATAGCTGCCGTTATTCCGGCAAACAGGAAGATTCTTCCTACAACATCACGGGTCATCTCTTTCATACGCTTTTTTTCTCTACTGCTGTTCAAACATCATGCAGGTTCTGAACGAAATATTCTTTTCCGGTTCCAGCACCGTCTCTCACAAATGCCCCCGCTCGACGTAGTCAGGAGACTACGCCAAGCGGGGAATCTTTTTTAAGTAAATTGTCTATGTCAGAATCAGCATATACATAATTCATTCGGAATAATTCGTTGTTGTATATTTTGATTGCTTGAGCCATCGTGTAGAATCTTGATTGGTTTTTATGCTATAAGTTTTTGCTTTTCGCATTTGCTGCATTTGATCAAAAAAAATGGATAGTTTTCGTTGATTTCTACAATTTTAAACAATCCGGCTTTACCAAACTCGGCATGAATGGATTCTTTATCGTAGAAAAACATCTTAACTCCATCAAATATTTCATATCGGTCTTTACTTATAAGTTTTCCTTTGCCATAAGTACGGGCTTCTTTCGATATCGCTGCAAAAATCATGTAACCGTTTCAGACAGTTGGTTGTAACAGTCACGAATTAATTTCTTTCTTTCATTACTATCTAACAAATGAATTAAAGCATAGCAAAATATTCCATCATACCGGCAATCATCAAACGGCATATATGTTACAGAACCATGATGTATAGTCATAGCTTTACCGTAATGTTTTCCTGCCATTTCAATTGCGGTTTTTGATATCTCAATCCCTGTTACAGCCATGCCATTATTTATAAAAATCTGTGCATTTCTGCCATAACCGATTTCGGGAATTAGAATATTTTTTACTGATTTTTCAACAAAAAAATCCTTTGCCAATACAGCAGAATTGGATGGCTGAAAGCCCCACATTTCTTGCTTTTCAATAAAGCTGGATTCCCAAAATTCTCCCATAACCGGTTTTTTAATTGACTGATTGTTTAAATTTTTAAAGGTAAAAATTAATTTTTGACTTGAAAATTTGCTGAATGATTGAGGATATTTAAAATTCAAACTATAAGCAATTTCTATTGCATAATCAGGATTATTACAAGCGGAAAACACAACCAAAGATGGGAATCCTTATTTGCACCGGTATTTCGCCAACCGGCACACCCCTCCACTCGGTGTAGTCTCCCGACTACGCCGAGCGCGGGTCTTACTCCCATTTTATCGCCTTACTCCTATATTTGGCCCAATATTTTAATTTGACTCAATAAAGAAAATAAAAGCAATAAAATATGTCGCGGTTTTTAATGAAAGTTTATTATGTTTTAACACTGCCCTTTGCAATCTATTTTATTTTGGATTCAAAAAAAATTCATCCGGCTTATAAGCTTACTTTTTTTAAAAAACTAAGGCTTGGCATTACTATGTTTCGCAATAAGCATAGAGTTAAAACAGGAACTTCCTATAAATCTCATCTGGCAATGGCGTTGAAAATTTTTGAAACGCCGCCAGATGTTGAAGGTGTATTATTAGAATGTGGAACATGGAAAGGAGGAAGCGCCGTTAATCTTTCCTTGGTTTGTAAGATCACAGGGCGAAAACTACTGATTTACGATTCCTTTGAGGGCTTGCCTGAAAAGGAAGAAGGAGACCGTGAAGCAGTTTATTATACCGCTGGAGATTACAACGGCACACTTGAAGAAGTGAAAGCAAATATTCGCCAATATGGAGCAATCGAGTGCTGTGAGTTTATCAAAGGCTGGTTTAAGGATACGCTTCCTTCTTTAAAACAACCGGTTTTACTTGCTTATCTTGATGTAGATTATGAAGCGAGCCTGGATACTTGCATTCGCCATATCTGGAACAATTTAACCGATAAAGGCTACATCTTTATTGATGAATATTTGGGTCTCGATTATTGTTCACTTTTTTATTCAGAAAAATATTGGAAGAAGTTTTTCAACCGTACACCTCCGGGTTTGGTTGGTGCAGGTGTAGGATTGGCACTTGGCGAATACTATATAGGTCCGTTTATTGAAAACAGTGATCATCCCTCTCAACACTCTAATGCAGGAGGTTACACCCGTAAAGACTTTTCTGGTTATTGGAGTTTTTATCCTGATGAAGAAGATATTGAGGCTACAATGGTATCGAAAGATATAGCGCAGATAGAAAAAATGGTTCAAGACTAATGCTAACCTCTTGCGCAATCATCCGCTTGTGCCTTTCCGCCGTTGCTAATATTCTTTACCAACAATAATTCTTTTCTATTTTACCAGATACGCAAGGCTGGCGGTGAGAATGTCTTTAAATTTATCCAATTTCAATAACGGTTTTCATTCAGGTATAGTTGCAGTATAAAAGTATGGATGGGTGGAAAGGCGCATGGGCTAAAATGAATCTTTCAACTGAATATTATCGTTGGTAAATAACACCAATCAACGGCGGCAAAATTTGGAAAGCAAGAAAGTAGAGTTGATTCTAATCATAAATTTGATAGTACTGGCTCACGGTTGAAAGATAAGAACAAATGAAATTGCAAATCGGGAGATTTGCTAACGTGGCAACGTAGCCGGGAGACTATGCCCAGCGTTGAAATATGGGTTAGTTTTTCTGTCTCTGCTTAGTCTCCCGCAGGGGTCTGGCTATTATGAAAAAAGAACGCAGATAAGTATTGACGGTAAGCCTTTAATTTTTTTGTAATGCTTTTTTTTCGGGCATATCTTTTTGCAAACGTGGTTGTTTTATGCCATAAGATTTTAAAAATAATTTCTTCGGGTTTATGATACCATTTTGCATACTCATTGCTCATTACCTGAATGATTTCTTTTTTAGCGGTCAGCCTCTGAAGGTTTTTCATTCGCTGCTCAAAACTCAGTGATTTGTGAAACCGCATGCGATTTAAATCTACCAGATAAAACCTGAATTTTCCTTTACTTGTTTTTTTAATAAGTGTATTACCTGGCGAATGATCTAAAAATTCAATTCCCTTTTCATGAAGTTCAAAGCAGAAATGAGTAAACTGCCGTAGCATATTTTCATGGTCAGGCAAATCAGGAATAGTGATTAATTCACGAAAAGTAAAATCATTGTGCAAATGTTTGCTTACGTAATAACTTTTGCGAAGGCCTAACACAGAATATTGTTCATAAAAAGCAACCGGTTCAGGCGTGCCAATCCCTTTTTTTAATAAAATCTGTGCATATTCAAATGAACGCCGCGCCTTAGACTTTCTGAAATACCGGTATATTACTCTATTAAAAAAATGCGGAATTTTGAAAGATTTTATATTTACCGGTTCATTATTCAGCCCGAAAAGTTTTATTGTATTTCTGTTTCCATCGCCTATTAGTTTTCCCTCAGCAGCATCGAAGTTTTTAATAAGAGAATAAATATCAGATTGTGCAAACCTGCCCGGCAAAAAAATAAAATTGAAACCCATTACAAGCTAAGATTTGTATATGTAAAAAGTATCGGATGAAATTATATGCACATGTTTTATACCCTAATAAAATTAAGTCTTAATTTTTGCTTCTATAAGCAAAATTTTAAATCACCGGCCATGCAAAAGAACTCAAATCTTCAAAATTTTGTGTTTACTAAAATTTAAGAATCAAGTTTCAAAGATTACCTAATGTGGCGACCGATTAGAAAGAATATTGTTTATTGCTTTCATACATTCGTCAACATTACCGTTGTTGGTATTGATTCCCACACTATTGTTATTATACGGCTGATAATTGTTTGGGCAGGTTACTGAAAACAGCCCCACCGTAGGCGTATCTACGGAACTGCTTAAATGCATAACTCCACCATCTGCACAGATAAGCAACTGTGTATTTGCTATTAACGATCCAACTACACGAACATCTTTGTTGCAGAATGTTGGAGCTTTAAATGAGATTTTTGAAATATTTTGAACCGGTAACACTTCAATAATATTGTAATCCTGATATTCAGTTTTTAATCTCTCATAAAAAATTTCCCACCAGGATTCTGAATAGCATTTATCTCCGGTTGCGTACGTAAACAGGCAAATAGTCTTTTTCTCATTATTAACCAGCCTTTTTAATTCTTTTTCCCCTTCAGCCATTTCAAAAGCACTTAACCTGAGATTTAATGTCGGAACCGGATTGTCATTTTCTGTAAATCCCATCTTCATCAAATAGATTCTGAAAGCATAAACAGGAAATTTTGCCATGTGCTCATAATCTTTATATCTTAATTGAATATCCACATTGATGTTACCAAAAAATTTGCATTTTGAATTAGCAAACTGAGTAGATAGCCTTCCGGATGAAGAATTTTCAACCACATTTACAACCAGATCATAATGATTTTTTTTTATTGCTATCCATCCCCCCATATATTTTAATAAATGCTTAAAAGGATTTTCAGGCAA
This sequence comes from Ilyomonas sp., assembly GCA_965219515.1. GTDB lineage: Bacteria > Bacteroidota > Bacteroidia > Chitinophagales > Chitinophagaceae > Ilyomonas. The sequence goes on along the minus strand of OZ244776.1, from coordinate 714,738 downwards.
TTGAATTATACGACTGATGTTTTCGTAGTTTTTAAATAAAGCCGTTGCTAAATTTCCTGTTACAAACAAATCAATTTTACAATTGGGAAAAGTGTTTGCAATTTCCTGTATTAGCGGAGTAATAAGCAGCAGGTTTCCCAACCTTTTATTGGGCCGGCAAATTAAAATTCTTTTCATTTCACTGTTAACAATCGGTTCTACCCTTACGCCGGAGTGCGACTTGCCGATGTTTTTAGTTACGACATGCATTGCATTTCTGCGAAATGCATTTATGCTTTTTTTTAAAATATTCATGCCTGTAAAATATTTTTTGCCGGATTGTGCATCGTACCCAAATTTCAAACCTACGGAATCTGTTTAATACCGCAGATGACGGTATTCGGTTCAGGCATCGTCTCTTGAAAAGGGTGATGCGGCGAATGAAATAGGTTAGCTATTTGTAATCGCCAAGCTGATAACGCAATGTAGCTGATGCAAAGTATATAGAAAGCGTGATTCGCTTTAAAGAACCATTCCATCTTTTACCGCATCGTCCTTTTCAAGAGACGATGCCGGAGCCTGAAGAACAAAATGAAATATGCAATTACAGCGGATTGTATTAGATCTTTATGAAAGAAGAGAGGTAAAAGTGACCGTTTCATTTCTTACCAAACAATTTTGCTATGCTGAGCTTGTACTATTGAAGATATTTGAAGTTGTGACATGGAAAGCTAAGTTAACATTGTGTTTCGATAACATGCGTCAGACTAATTTCATAGTTCAAATGGTATTACGCAAAATAATAAAAGCAAAAGCTTATTGTAAAAAGAAAGACCGGTCATGTTTCACCGGTCTTTACCATCCATCAGATATAGAAATGATGTTTTATAAATCAGATGTTTGCAGAGGCTTCGGAATGTGTATTGTTGCCGTTTTTGTTTGCGAATTTCGCTGGTACGAGATGGTAATGTCATCGCCGGGTTTTAAATTAGCAAGTTCTTCTTTTGCATCATTCACCGTCTGAACATTTTTGCCATTGATTTGCGTAATTACGTCATCTTCTTTCATCCCTGCTTTTCCTGCCGGCGAATCTTCATCCTGAACGTTTAGCACTTTTACGCCCGAACCGTTTTCTATGTCCTGAATGCGTAAACCTAAGTGAGGTCTGTCGTTCAAACCAAATGAAAAGTTTTTCATGTAAGGCGCCATCATCATATTATCTGCGCCGCTCCATGCAAAAGAAGGCTGCTTGTTTTTATCAAGCGTAACCATTACGGTGCTTTGTTTGTTATCGCGTTTATAAGTTATTGTTACCTTATCATCAGGTTTATATTTACCAACGGCTTCTGCCAGATCATCAGCATTTGCTATTACGCTTGTGCCAAGTTTTGTTATCACATCGCCTTTTTGCAAGCCTGCTTTTTCTGCCGGACTATTTTTGGTAACTGAACCAATCATGGCACCGTCTTTATTATTGGCAGACAAAACGCCGAGAAACGCATCATTATGTAACCGATTGAAGTTTTCTGAAAACATTTTAGCACCACCGTGCGGCATTATCAGATTCGACGGCGGTAACGGAGGCGTTGCCATAAAATCGAAGTCGCCATCATTCCCGGTAATTTGAATATTGCCTTTGTAATCTTCAACCGGCTTTCCGTTTACGGTAATTTTATCGCCATCAATTACAATGGTTGTTTTTTCTTTATCATCGCCTTTTTTGCGGATGGTAATACTTTGAGATTTTTCTTTATCCGAAGGCGTAACGGCTTTTTGTGCAAATACGGAAGGAGAAGATAAAACCAGCAGTAATACTGATGTAGCAAACATTTTTTTCATAATAAAATTATTAAAGTACGAAATTATTAGTAGATTCAAAAGTAATATGTTTTCTGATATACGAAAACTTTCGGAAACGTTAAAACCGTTTTATTTTTTCTTCATCATAACCGGAAGCAGAATCAGGTTGGTTAACGTACCCACAACAAGCGTTAACGATGTAAGCCAGCCCAAACTTTTTGTTCCGCCAAACTCGCTGAAACAAAAAACAATAAAGCCGGCTATTAAAACAAGAGAAGTATAAATGATACTGATACCAGTGTGTTTTATGGTTTGTGAAAGTGTAGGATTAATTTGATTATTGTAATACGGCAGTTCCTGTTTATAATTAATTAAAAATCGAATGGTAACGTCTATGGCAATGCCAAGCGCAACGCTGAAAACCAATACCGTTGAAGGTTTCAGGGCAATGCCTGCCCAACCCATAACACCCGCCGTTATCACCAGCGGCACAAGATTCGGTATTAGTGAGTATAACAAAATTCGCAACGATTTAAAGAGATACAGCATACACAACGCAATTAGCCCGAAGGCATATAAAATGCTTGCTTTCAATCCGTTTATTATAAACGTACTGCCTTCTAAAAACGTAACGCCCGAACCGGTAATGGTAACTTTGTAATGAGCCGTATCAAATATCTGGTTCGCTTTCCGCTGAAAGCTGTCGAGCAAAACAGGCAGTTGTTTGCTGCCAATATCTTTCATGGTAATGCTGATGCGGGCAACCTGTTTGTTAGAATCAATATATGCGGAAAGAAGATTGGCAACGCCGCCTTTTTTATCGGTAGCCGTTGACTTATCTGCGCCTTTAATATAATCGCCCATAAGCGGAACATCAAACTCAGTGGGCAGATTATAATTTGAACTGTCGCCATCGTAAAAAGCCTGCTTTACAAATTTTAATCCTTCTACAAAAGACAAAGGTTTTGCCGTAACCGGCTGCGAAGCGATATAGGAAGAAAATTCATCAATTTTTTCAATTGGCTTCAACGATCTGAACAAGCCTTTTTTATGTTTGGTATCAACGGTAATTTCCAGTGGCATCACGCCGTTGAAGTTGCTTTCAAACCATTTCAGATCGGTATAAATTACATCTGTTTTGGGTAAATCATCTACTATAAACCCTTCGCTGCGCAATCTGAAAATGCCTGCAATGGCAAACGCTAATACTACGATTGTAATGGCATAAACCCAGGCGCTTTTTGTAAAAGTTACAGACTGAATGCCGGTTAATATTTTTTCTAAAAAAGGGGCATGGAGATATTTAATTTCTTTCGGCTTCGGCGGTGGCAGATAGCTTAATACAGACGGAATAAAAATGAGCGATATTATAAACAAAGCCATCACATTAATTCCGCTGACCACACCAAATTCTTTCAGCAGATCACTTTTGGTTAATGCAAACACGGCAAACCCGATAGCCGCTGCAATATTGCAGAATAACGTAACAATTCCCATTCTGCCAACCATTGTTATCAATGCTTCGCGCTTATCTTCTTTTTCTAAGAAGGAAGAGTGATATTTATTGAGAAAATAAATACAGTTTGGTATGCCGATTACAACAATCAGAGGCGGAATCAAAGCGGTAAGCAAAGTGATTTTATAACCGAAAAAAACCATCGTTGCCAGGCTCCATACAACTCCGATAGCAACAACCGTGAGGCTCATCAGCATGGCGGGAAAAGAACGGAAAAACAGTAATAATGTAATGGCCGAAAGCACAAATGAAGCGATCAGAAAATAATTCAGCTCAGTAGAAATTTTATTGGCAACAATGGTTCGTATGTATGGCAGTCCGCTGATGTGTACATCAATATTTGTCTTCGTTTCAAAGCCATGAACTTTATCAACAATGTTGTTCATTAAGGCGGTTCGGGCTTTGCTGTTGGCGCTGTCTTTATTCAGTTGCACCGCTATCAAATAACTATGTGAAGAAGGGTTGTAAAGAAGCTGCTGATAAAACGGCAGGTTTTCAAATGTCGTCCGGTTGCTGTCAAGCTTGTTTTGATCCGTGTAAGCTGAACGAAAAATGCGCCTTGTTTCTAATGTTTCCAACGAATCGTTTTTAACCAGGTTTACCGCTTCGGGCACACTCAGAATGCTTTCTACGCCAGGCACGCGTGATAGTTGATTGCCGAGAATAGCAGCCTCATTAAATACTTTTTTTTGAAACAGATTATTTGTTTGAAAACCCAGCACCATCGTATTGCCGCTTTGCCCGAATTGTTTGATGAACTGCTGATTTTCTATGTATTTGTTGTTATTGGTAGGAATGGCTTTCGAAAACTCGTAGCTCAACTGCACGCGACTGGCAAAATATCCCATTACGCAGGTAATGAGCAGCAATGCAATCAATAAAACAAGCCTGTATCTGAGAATAAATTTTCCTAACTGAAACCACATATTATAAACAAGTTGAAAGAAGCGAATCGTTATAAAGCACCAATAAGGTAAGCGTTTTGCGCAGGTAATGTAATGCGCGAAAGTATCTTAGATAAGAAAAAGAAAAAAGAATTGTTTGAGATGGCGAAACAAAAATGGTTCAAACAATTGATGTTTGCCTTTTTTCCTGCTCATATATAGCAAGCTGAAGGCAGTGAATTTTATAAGTCTTAGCGCGTTAATGAATATAGCAGTGAAATACGGACTAATAAACCACTTTGTTATTAGCCTTCACCCGCATCAAAAAAATCGCTGCCGCCCACGCCCTCATGTATATCCAACCTTACTTGCCCGCTAATTGTATCATTGGTTAAAGCGTTGCCAACCCCATCGTTGCCGGTATCGTTTAAGAGCAATTCGCCGTTAGATATGCTGCTGCGAAGTTTTGCAAAGGCAGAATATAAAAAATAAGCGGCCAAGGCAATCGCTGAGAAAAAGGCTATTTTTTTAACGTGTTTCATGTGTAAGTGTGAGTTTGGTTTTGGAAAGGCAATGTATCTTATTATCACGGTTTTTTTTATTTTTTTAAACAATATTTTTGAACCCGTTTTATCAACAGCAACAAATGGGAATGGCGGGAAAATATCAGCCGTTTATATCAAACCAAAGAATAAAATTATCCGGGACAAAAGCAAACTTACCTGAGCATTATTTTATAAACCGAAGCGTTAACAGATCCGTTATTTTTACAAATCAAAGCAATGGTTATAATTATAAGTTTATGCCTGAGTCATTATCGTTTTTACTTCATCATAAAATAGTTGCCATTGTTCGGGGCGTGCCGGAAAAAGACATAGCGGCTGTTGCATCGGCTTTATTTGCGGGTGGCATCCTCGTTATAGAAATAACGCTTAATTCGCCAGATGCTTTACGGTCAATTGCGAAACTGTCCGATGCTTATCATGGCAAAATGCTCATCGGCGCCGGCACCGTTTTAACCGCTAACGAAGCTTCAGAAGCCATATCGGCGGGCGCAGAATTTATCGTTTCTCCCTCAACTGATGCTGATGTTATCAAAACCACATTGGATAAAGGCAAACTAAGCATTCCCGGCGCTTATTCGCCCACCGAGATTTTATTTGCGCATCGCAGCGGCGCCCATATAATCAAAGTGTTTCCTTCGCCCGATGCCGGTTATATAAAAAGCATTCTGGCACCGCTGAATCATCTTAAACTGATGCCGACCGGCGGCGTTAATTCAGACAATATTAAAGATTATCTTACCGCAGGCGCCGCAGCCTTTGGCATCGGCAGTTCGCTTGTTAATAATGACGAAGAAATTACACCGCTTTATCTCAATCAACTAATGGAAAGAGCAGCCCGCTTTTTGGCAGCCATTCAGTAACTATAAGCAATCATAGTATGAAAATTACCAGTTATAAGTTGTACCTGTTGCCGCCACGCTGGTTGTTTTTAAAAATAGAAACAGATGAAGGCATCTGCGGCTGGGGCGAGCCCGTACTTGAGGGCAAAGCGGCTACGGTAAAAACTGCTGTTGAAGAAATGATGGTTCATCTTATTGGTAAAAACCCGATGCACATTGAAGATCACTGGAACGTAATGTATCGGGGCGGTTTTTACCGGGGCGGCCCCGTTTTAATGAGTGCTATTTCCGGTATTGATCAGGCGTTGTGGGATATAAAGGGAAAATATTTTAATGCGCCCGTTTATCAGTTGATGGGCGGCAAGGTGAGAGATGCCATAAAAGTATATTCTTGGATAGGCGGCGACCGGCCCGCCGATGTGGCGAATGCAGCGAAAGTGGCTGTGGCGGCGGGTTTCAGGGCAGTGAAGATGAACGCAACAGAAGAATTGCAGTACATTGATTCGTATGAGAAAATTGATGCGGCAATACAGCGTGTGGCGATGGTGCGGGAAGCGGCAGGAAGCGAATTGGGTATTGGTGTCGACTTTCATGGGCGCGTGCACAAACCGATGGCAAAAATACTTGCGAAAGAGCTGGAGCCGTTTCGCCCGATGTTTATTGAAGAACCGGTGCTGCCGGAAAACAATGAAGCCCTGCGCCACATTGCGCAGCATACCTGCATACCCATTGCCACGGGAGAAAGAATGTACAGCCGGTGGCAATTTAAAAGCCTGCTGACAGATGGCTACGCCGATATTATTCAGCCCGATCTTTCTCATGCAGGCGGCATTACGGAGTGTAAAAAAATTATCTCCATGGCAGAAGCATTTGATGTGGCGGCGGCGCCTCATTGTCCGTTAGGTCCTATCGCGCTGGCCGCCAGCCTGCAGATAGATGCCACCTGCCACAATGCGTTTATACAGGAGCAAAGTCTTGGCATTCATTATCATACTGAAAATGATTTACTTGATTATCTTACCGATAAAACCGTATTTGCTTTTGAGAATGGTTTTGTAAAAATACCATCGGGTCCGGGGCTTGGTGTAGAGATAGATGAAGAACAGGTTATTAAAATGGCGGAAACCGGACATAACTGGCACAACCCGCTCTGGCGACATGAAGACGGGAGCGTGGCGGAATGGTAATTTACATATTTTGCTTACGCCAAATATTGTTTGAACTATATGAATACAACGCTTACACAAAAACCTACGCGGGTAAGGTTTGGCATTTTAACGGCTATCTTCATCAATGTAGTGATTAACTATATGGACAGAAGTAACATTGCCGTAGCCGCACCTATGATAAGCCGTGATTTTCATCTCACTTCTATTCAATTGGGTTATATTTTTTCGGCGTTTGGATGGACGTATGCATTGCTTCAAATTCCCGGCGGCGTTCTGGTAGATTATTTCGGACCCCGCCTTGTATATGCATTCGGACTTATTATCTGGTCTGCCGTTACCGTAGCGCATGGCTTTGCCAAAGGCTTTGCAGCGCTGTTGGGGCTACGCATGGCAATAGGTGTTTTTGAAGCGCCTTCTTACCCTGCCAACAACCGGATTGTTACAAACTGGTTTCCCGATAACGAAAGGGCTACTGCCATTGCTGTTTATACATCAGGACAATTCATCGGACTGGCTTTTCTGGCGCCTGTATTAACCTTGCTTGAGCATTATGCCGGATGGAAAGGATTATTTGTGATTACGGGCATTATTGGCATATTCTGGGGCATCGGCTGGTATTTTTTTTACCGCAATCCCGAAGCTCATAAGCGCGTTAATGAAGCTGAGTTATTATACATAGAAAGAGGCGGCGGCATAGTTAACAAAAGTGAATACAGCAACGAAAAACGCGCATTTCAATGGCGCAACCTGTTAGAAGTGATACGCCATAAAAAACTATGGGGCATTTATCTGGGTCAGTTTGCCGTAAATGCAACCATGTGGTTTTTTCTTACCTGGTTTCCTACCTACCTGGTAAAGTATCGCGGCATCTCATTTCTGCAATCTGGTTTTTTAGCCTCGGCGCCTTTTCTTGCTGCCTTTGCAGGCATTCTGTTGTCGGGCTTTTTATCAGATTATATGATGAAGAAAAATGTTAGCGCCGGCATTGCGCGCAAAACGCCTGTCATTACTGGTTTGCTGTTAAGTGTGTCCATAGTTGGGGCGAATTATGTAAGCAGTCCTTCGCTCATAATCTTTTTTATGTGTCTTTCTTTTTTTGGTAACGGACTGGCATCTATTACATGGGTGTTTGTTTCTGCGCTTGCGCCAAAACACTTAGTGGGTTTAACGGGTGGCGTGTTCAATTTTATCGGCGGGTTAAGCGCTGTGTTTACGCCGTTGATTATTGGCTACCTGGTAAGCGGCGGCAGCTTTGCACCCGCCATCTCATTAATTGCGGCCATTGGGTTGGCGGGCGCATTGTGTTACCTCTTTCTGGTTGGTAAAATAGAACGGATTGAAACAGTTGCCAAGGAAATGTTACCGACTGAGATATGATGCCAAAACATTCGTTGTAAACAGCAGCAAACAAATAAACGAATACATTACATGATTAGTTTTATCAGTTGCGACTGGGGTACTTCTGCGTTTCGATTGCGTTTGATAAACGCAGACACAAAGGTTGTGTTCGGAGAAATCAAAACGGAGCAGGGCATTGCTGCCGTTTTTGATGAATGGAAAAAAAATCAACCGGCAGAAAGATTTTCTTTTTATAGAAATATTATTGCAGATGGCATATTAAAATTAGAGCAGAAATGCAATCGCTCTTTAGCAAATACAGGCATTGTTATATCCGGTATGGCTTCTTCGGGCATTGGCATGATGAATTTACCATACAGGCAACTGCCTTTTCAGATTGATGGCTCTGATTTATTAACGCACAAAATAATGGCAACGCAGGAATTTCCGCATCCTGTTCTGTTCATATCAGGGGTAAAAACAAATGATGATGTAATGCGCGGCGAGGAAACAAAACTAATCGGTTGCAGCTTTACGCCCGATCCAGGTGAAAAACTCATTATTATGCCAGGCACTCATGCAAAACATATTGTTGTAAAAGATGGAAGGGCAACAGATTTCAAAACATATCTGACCGGTGAATTGTTCAATTTATTATCAACCAAAAGCATACTGCAGTCTTCTGTTGAAGTTAACAAAGAAGAACATTTATACTATTTTACAAAGGGCGTTACGGATGCGGCAGACAGCAATCTGCTGAACAGCATTTTTCATGTAAGAACATTCCGGCTGTTTGATTATCATTCGGCAAAACAAAATTATCATTATCTGAGCGGTCTGCTGATTGGCAGTGAACTAAGAGAGCTTCTGATAAAAAAATATAACTCTCTAACACTTGTGGCGACAGGTGTTTTCACAAATTTGTACAAACACGCGTTGGATGTTTTGAAAGTAAGCGAAATCAGGTGCATAGATGCTGATGAGGCATTGATAAACGGACAGTGTAAAATGTTTTTTCAAATGCAGCTGCAATAATATTTTTTGACAAAACAGGTATCAATCATCATCATTAAATCATTATTCTTAAAAGTTAATATCAATGAAAATATTACTGCTTTTTTTGCTGTTGTTTGTATTTTTTTACGGTTGTAATACTGAAACCAGTTCAGAATCCGATGAACAAGAAACGCCGGCAGACAGTACTATCGGAACAATAGAATGGTTTGATAGCAGCGCCGCAGAAGCAATTGACAAACAGGCAGCCATTGAAGTAATCGGCAAAAATTTTAACTGGGCAGAAGGTCCTTTATGGATTGCTGAAAAAAACATATTGTTGTTTTCCGATGTGCCGGAAAATAAAATTTTTCAATGGAAAAACGGCGATACAACAAGTTTGTATATAACGCCTTCCGGCTATACTGGTAAAGCAGGCGCAACGGGTGAAATCGGCTCGAACGGACTGTCTTTGGATACTAATAACGCACTATTGCTTTGTCAGTCCGGCAACCGGCAGGTAGCCAGAATGAATGCCCCGACAAACGCTCCGCAACCCGACTTTACAGCCTTGGCTTCAACGTATCAAGGTAAACGCTTTAATAGTCCGAATGATTTAATTACCGACAGTAAAAACAATATTTACTTTACCGATCCGGTGTATGGTTTGCCAAATGGTGAAAACGATACGGCAAGGGACATGCGTTTTGAAGGCGTTTATAAGATACATACAGACGGTAAATTATCGTTGCTGATTGATTCGATTCCACGACCTAACGGCATTGCGCTTTCGCCCGACGAAACAACGCTATACATTGCCAGCAGCGATGAATATAAGCCTGCCTGGTATGCTTACCGGCTTGATAAAAATGGCAATATCATGAGCGGAGGCATTTTGTTAAACGCATTGCCATTAAAAAAAGCTGCAACGCAAAAGCAGGGACCGGACGGCATGAAAACAGATAAGCATGGCAACTTGTTTGGTGCCGGCCCCGATGGTATTAATGTCATTACTCCGGCAGGCAGGCGCATCGCACTGATAAAAATTTATAACCGGGTAACGTCCAATTGTTCGTTTAGCGCAACGAAAGATACTTTGTATATTACGGCAGACGATTGGGTGCTGAGAGTGAAGGTAAGATAAACGTAACAGCCATTTTAAAATTACCGCTTTGCGTTTTGAAATACGGATGCATTTTTTGATAATTGGTTCCATATCCGTATCGTTTTAATCAAAGCCAAAACGGCAAGAAAAAACATTGATTGTTTTGGAATACGTTGATCAGATATTTCCTTTTTTCAATTCATCTGCTGCATAGTTTGCCGCGCGGGCCGTTAGCGCCATAAATGTAAGAGACGGATTTTGCGTGCCTGTGCTTGTCATGCAGGCGCCATCGGTTACAAATACATTCCTGCCATTGTGAAACTGATTATGGGCGTTTAGTAAAGAAGTTTTCGGATCTTTTCCCATCCGGCATCCGCCCATTTCATGTATGTCCAGTCCCGGCGCCTGTTTGCTGTCGTTTTGCAGAATGTTTTTACAACCTGCCTTATCAAACATATCAGCGGCAACGGTTAAAAAATCGTTCATGCTTTTTACATCATTGTCATCATAGTCAACCGATGCTATCAGTTGCGGAATGCCCCACGCATCTTTTTTATCCGGACTTAACCGCACATGATTTGTTTCCTTCGGTATGGTTTCTCCCTGCATCATAACGCTTACATGCCAGTCGCCCGCTTCGGCAATGGCATCTTTATACGCACCGCCAATGCCGTCTGCCGCCGCGCGACCTCTGCCTGCCCCAAAAAAAACCATATAACCCCGTAAAAAATCGGTTTCCTGTTTATGAACATTGCGAAAGTTGGGCATCATGGGCTGGGTTGGTCGTCGGCCTACATAATACTTGTCTGCCGGTCCGTCGTAAAACGCATTCAATGTGCCGCGGTAATTATGAAACGCCACATATTTACCCAACAAATTATTGTCGTTGCCAAACCCGTTGGGAAAGCGCGGAGAAACAGAATTGAGCAAGATTAAATTGGTGTTAAGACAAGCGGCATTCACAAAAATAACGGAGGCAAAGTATTCCGATGGTTGATTTGTATTTGCATCAATCACGCGCACGCCGGTTGCTTTTCCTTTTGCATCATCATAAATGAGAGAATGAACTACGCTGTCGGTTTGCAGGGTAAGATTGCCCGTTTGCAAAGCCCACGGAATGGTTGATGCATTGGAACTGAAATAGCCGCCGAACGGGCAGCCGCGCTCACACAAGCTTCTTGCCTGGCATTGATTGCGTCCCTGCGCAATATGAATCTGTTGCGGCTGCGTAAGATGAGCGCAACGCCCCTGCACCACATACCGGTCATTGTATTTCGATTTTATTTTTTGGGTAATGTCTTTCTCAACCGAGTTCATCTCCCAGGCAGGTAAAAACTCACCATCGGGCAACGTATCTACGCCATCCCGGTTTCCGCTGATGCCGGCAAATGTTTCTACGTGCGAATACCAATGCGCAAGATCATCATAACGTATGGGCCAATCAACCGCAAAGCCGTCGCGGGCAGGGCCTTCAAAATCGTATTTGCTCCATCGCTGTGTTTGCCTTGCCCACAGCAAAGATTTGCCGCCTACCTGATAGCCTCTGATCCAGTCGTATGGCTTTTCCTGAATGTACGGATGCTCGGTATCTTTTACAAAAAAATGCTGTGTGGCTTCGCCAAAAGCATAGCACCGGCTTACCACCGGATTTTCATTTGTAACAGCGAGCGGCATTTCTCCCCGGTGCGCAAATTCCCAGGGCGCTTTGGTTGCCGTAGGATAATCTCTAAGATGAACAACATTTCTCCCACGCTCAATCATCAACACGGTTAGTCCGCGATCGCAAAGTTCTTTAGCTGCCCAGCCGCCGCTGATGCCGCTGCCGATAACAATGGCATCGTAGGTATGTTGTTCTTTTCCTTTTGTATTGATATAAACGCGAGAAGAATCGCCCGGCATAAAAAGTATGTTTTATAAAATTCAAATGTAATGGTAAAACTCAGGTTATTTTCTTCGAAATACTTTCAGCGGCGCATTGTTCATGGCAACAATGATAAGAGTATTTTTTTTTACTGTTTCGATTTCCAAAATATCTCTTGCTTCGCCATGTATAAACAAACCGCTTAGCGATGGAGAAAGATAATCAAGCTTATGCTGCTTATTTTGCATAAACGAAACGCCAAAGCTTGCATCCATTCTGCCGGATTGCGGCTTATAACCATAGAAGTTACCTGCTAAAAACAAATCGGTATCGCCATCATCGTTCAGGTCAGTGACAAGTATGCCGAAAACAGGTGAAAGCTGCGCCATTTGAGGCAATGGCTGCATACGAAAATTTTCTTTTCCATCATTCATAAAAACGCAGCTCTGAGATTGGGCAACCGTTAGTTGCGATGCCGTTTGTAATTGTTCTTTTGAAAAAATTTCATTTATACTTTTAGATGCGTAATCGCGAAAATGCAAAAACTGTTTTTTCAGATATGGCAACTGCGCCTGCAAATCACTTTTCAAATTGTAAGGATAAGGTTTGCCGTCTGTTTTATAGTAAACAGGAATGCAATCGGTTTGCCCGTTGTTGTCAAAATCGCCAACGTATAGTTTTGCGGGCTTTTGCGGTGAAGCTTTAATACGCGAGTTTAATCCAAAATTACCGGCAATAAAATCGGGAAAGCCGTCTGCATTTACATCAGCAATCTGTAATGAGTTCCACCAGCCGCCGGAGTTTGCAATAGTATCCGTAATCTGAAGCTTATTATTTTTCCATTGTAAAATGGTAACCGGCATCCAGTCGCCAACAACAATTAATTTATTATCAGCCTTAGTTTTGTTATTCATCCATCGGGCGGCCGTTATCATTCCCAGATGCAACAAATCGGGTGCAAGTGTTTTTGTTTCATCACTAAAATGCCCGTTATTATGATTGATTAATAAAGCACTGGCAGGCGTTTTTCCATAGCTGCCGGGAACGCTTCTTGCGCCAATAAAAATATCTTCTCTGCCATCGCCGTTTGCATCAAAAACCGCAACGCAGGAAGCGTTCACAGCTACTTGCGGAAACGAATTTATTTCTCTTGTAAAATTTCCTTTGCCATCATTTACATACAGTCGCGAAAGCGAATAATACGTGCCTTGCGGCGCTTGGTTGCCCCCGGAAGCAATGATCAGATCGGCATCTCCATCGCCGTCGGCATCAAAGAAAGCAGCGCCGGCATCTTCGTAATATTTGTCTTTGATAAACGCCGGCTGGCTTTTATTTATAAACGTTCCATCCCACTGCTGAATAAATAATTTTGCCGTATCGCCGGAGGCGCTGCCCATAAAAAAATCTTCCCGTCCATCGCCGTTTATATCGGCTTTTGCCAGCTTCGGACCTTCCGTTGAAAGCAGTTTGGGAATTAATCGTTCATTATCAAAATCTATAAACTCATTTTCATGGTGTGTGATGCTGCCCTGCAAAGTAGATGCTGTTACATCGGTATATAAAGTTCTTTTTTTTGGAGTTTGATGAATAACATTCTGTATCGCATCTTTTTGAAACAGCACAACAGATGTATTACTTTTTATGTTGGCAAGCGACTGCTTTTTTCCGTTCGTCCATTCCACAACAATACTGTCTGCGGCGGTTGCCGTATCCAAACCAAAATGTAACACCGGTTCCATACTGCTTTGAAAACCGCGCGTAGGCATTTGTTCCTGCATCTGCATGTTCTGACTGGCATACACAAATACCTTTGCACCCAAACCAAAACGATTGCCGCCATCGCCTTTGAGGGAAACGGTCAGGTAATGCGAATGATGTTTTTCGCTTGTCATATTCCGATACACAAAAGCATCTGCGTTTATGTTATTCACTATCAGATCAAGATCGCCGTCGCCATCCAGATCGGCATAAGCAGCGCCGCTGCTAAAGCTGCTGCTGTCTAATCCCAAAGCGGCCGTTTGTTTGGCAAAGAGCAAATTTTTCTGGTTGATAAAACCGTAATTTGGTATGGCAACCGAGGGAATCTGCTGCAACAAACTTTCCATTGTGATAGAAGGTTGCGGCGTTTCGTTATTTGCTCTTTGCTGATTGATGTATTCTAAAAAATCCTGGTCGGTCAGGTCTTTGTATAATCCGTTGCTTACAAAAATATCTTTCCAGCCATCATTGTTCATATCGAAAAACAAAGCGCTCCAGCTCCAGCCGGTGGCATCAACGCCCGCTAATTGCGATACTTCGCTGAACGAATTATCGCCGTTGTTCAATTGCAGACTGTTTGTTGTAAACTGATGATGATAGTCGAGTTTGCCTTTCGCCGATTCAATATCATAGTCATCAAAACGAATGGTTGTTTTTAATCGGTAATCGCTTTCGGGCAACATTTCCGATGTGAAAATGTCCGGTTTCCCGTCATTGTTATAATCAGCCACATCAACCCCCATTGAGCCGTTGCTGATGTGTTGCAGTGCAGAATTGGCTGCATCTGCAAACGTTCCGTTTTGCTGATTGATGTATAAATAATCGCGCTCAAAAAAGTCATTGTCAATATACACATCATCCCATCCGTCTCCGTTCAGATCGCCAACGGCAATGCCCAATCCAAAGCCAATGTTGCTGCCCCAGATACCTGCCTGTTTGCTGACATCTTTAAATTTACCGTTGTCATTTTTATAAAGATGATCGCCGTTTTTCAGATCACGAATGGATCGGTCAACAGGAGCATAACCATAGTTTTCTACCGAACGATTGCTGTTGTTGATGATAAAACAATCAAGATCTCCATCGTGATCGTAATCAAAAAAAGCGGCTTGTGTAGATAAGCCTTTATCATCCAAACCATACTGTCTGGCTTCTTCTTTAAAAGTACCGTTTTGCTGGTTGATGTAAAGCTCATTGCTGTTATCGTCGCCGGGCATAATACCGGCATTGCAAACATAAATATCAAGCCATCCGTCACCGTTTACATCAGCCATAGTTGCGCCGGTGTGCCATTCGTGAGAGCTTGTTAGTCCGCTGCTATCTGTTGCATCGGTAAAGCGCCAGTTGCCGTTGTTGATGAACAATTGATTGCTATGCTGGTTGGATGTGAAAAAAATATCCGGTTTTCCATCATTGTTTATATCGCCGATTGCCACGCCACCACCATTATAAAAGTTGTGATAGTTAAAGATGTTCATCTCTTTTGTATCGGCAATATCATTGCGGAAAGTAATTCCTGTTTGTGCAGGAGAAAGCAGGTGAAACAGCGTATCTGCGGGCATTTCCTTCTTTGCAGAATGGCAGCCGGCAATTAAATTAAATAATAACAGACAAGCAATCTGATAACGTATGTAAGTGGCAGGCAACATATTTGTTTTATCTCTCCGCAGCAGAACTAATATATTTATTACTGGTAAAATAAACTGATTTTTCACTGTGCTGCTGTTTGTTATTTCTTAAAACTTGTTTCATGAACATATTCTGCTGAATGCTTACGATTTTTATGATAGTTTGAAATTGTTTGAAAATCTAATTCAGAAAAGCGTTGAAAGTGAACAGAAATTTTTAATTTTATAAATATGTTTCTATACATTCATTTTATAAAACCTTTCGTATGAATCTCGTAAATGCTGTTTTATCCCGCAAAAATGTTGTACCGGTAACGGTTTCGCCGCAAACTTCTGTTTATGAAGCGCTGCAAATCATGGCTGATAAAAACATCGGTTCTGTAATTGTGATGCAGGACAATGAATATCTTGGCATTGTTACAGAAAGAGATTATTCGAGAAAAGTGATTTTACAAAACAAACATTCGGGAAGTACAATCGTATCTGAGATTATGCAGACAAATCTGCCGCGCGTTTCATCGAACGATACAATAGAACATTGTATGGAACTGATGACGTCAAATAACATACGTTATCTGCCCGTATTTGATAGCGATTCACTGACAGGCATCATCTCAATGTCTGATGTGGTAAAAGATACCATTCTTTCGCAGCAGCAAACCATCAATCATCTCAATACTTATATTTATTCATAACAGAATGTTTACTTAAAAAAATACAAATAAAAAGTCCGGATATGAATTTCCGGACTTTTTTGTTATGTGAATCAATTTTCATTTTCCAACAATCACCACATCATTTATAATTCCGGTTTATCAAGTCTGTTTTATCTTGCAGGCACACGTATGAAATTTATACAAATAAAGAGTTTCGACAATTATATACAGGCGCACATGGCAATGGGAAATTTGCAGGAGCAGAACATTAACTGCTGGCTTCAGGACGAATATTCGGTAACCATAGATCCGGTATTAACCAATGCCATCGGAGGCATTAAACTGATGGTGGCCGAGGCGCAGGCACAAAGAGCCGCTGATATTTTGAATTATCTCTGAATTAAACGAATACGAAATACTGTTGAGTATTTGGTCAATGGAATTGCAATGAAAAACAGATGAAAATGGCAATTGGTTTTCCATAATTTTTTACTTCTGTTTACGATTTCCGTAGCTACATATTGCAATGTAAAAATGCATCGTTTTCATAAATAAAAATCCTGAATCCCTACATTTGTTGCCGGTACTGTGCCGATACTTTACTAATTTTGTTAGCAAAAAAGCACTTATTGCATTGCAATTTTTGGCAAAACAAATTATGATTACAGCACAAAAAACGGAAAGGAAAGTAACATTAACCAATCAAAAACCGAGAAAAGGAACAATGTCTGAAACAAGCGGAGTATTTGATTATACCGAAGAAAGCATAAGAAGTCTTGACTGGCGTGAGCATATCCGTCTGCGACCGGGGATGTACATTGGTAAACTGGGTGATGGCTCTGCGCCCGACGATGGCATTTATGTGCTGATTAAAGAAGTGATAGATAACTGTATTGACGAGCACATGATGGGTTACGGCAAACAAATAGAACTGACCATAGAAGACAGAACGGTTACCGTGCGCGATTATGGCCGCGGCATTCCGTTGGGTAAAGTGGTTGATGTGGTAAGCAAAATAAATACAGGCGCCAAATACGACAGCAAAGCATTTCAGAAAAGCGTAGGCTTAAATGGTGTGGGAACGAAAGCGGTGAATGCGCTGAGCGAATATTTTAAGGTAGAAAGCTATCGCGAAGGCAGGGCAAAAATTGCCGAATTTGATAAAGGAAATTTATTAAAAGAGCACAGAGAAAAAGCGACTGAAGAACTGAACGGCACATTTGTAACTTTTATTCCTGATAACACGGTTTTTAAAAACTTTCATTACATCCATGAGTATTTAGATAACCTGCTCTGGAATTATTGCTACCTGAATGCCGGTCTGACCCTTCTCTTCAATGGTAAAAAGTATGTAAGTAAAAACGGCTTGCTCGATTTGCTGAAACGTAAAACCAACGATGATGAAATCCGCTATCCGATTATTCATCTGAAAGGCGAAGACATTGAAGTTGCCATTACGCACAACAACGATTACGGTGAGGATATTTTTTCGTTTGTAAACGGTCAGTTTACCACGCAGGGTGGCACGCATCAGCAGGCGTTTCGCGAAGCGTTTGTAAAAACCATACGCGATTTTTTTAAAAAAGATTATGATGCCGCCGATGTACGCCAGGGCATTGTAGCCGCCATTGCCGTGCGCGTGCAGGAACCTGTGTTTGAAAGCCAGACCAAAACAAAACTTGGTTCGGTAACCACCTATGAAGGCGGACCAACGATGCGCAATTTTATTGCCGATTTTTTCTTAAAAGAATTAGACAATTATCTGCATCGCAATGCGCAGACAGCCGATGCCATCAAGAAAAAAATTGAGCAAAGCGAGCGCGAGCGCAAAGAACTGGCAGGCATAAAAAAACTGGCGAACGAGCGTGCAAAAAAAGCCAATCTGCACAATAAAAAACTACGCGATTGCCGTGTGCATTTTAACGACGAACCGCCGGCGAAAGGCAAACCCGAATTTAGCTCGAACATCAATAAAACAACCATTTTTATAACGGAGGGAGATAGCGCCAGCGGAAGCATAACCAAAAGCCGCAATGTAGATACACAAGCCGTGTTCAGTTTGCGCGGCAAACCCTTAAATTGTTTCGGGCTGACTAAAAAAATAGTTTATGAAAACGAAGAGTTTAACCTGTTGCAACATGCGCTGAATATAGAAGATGGCCTGGATAATTTGCGCTACAATAATATCGTAATTGCGACGGACGCCGATGTAGATGGAATGCACATTCGTTTATTGTTAATGACTTTCTTTTTGCAGTTTTTTCCTGATCTGGTGAAGCAGAATCATGTATATATTTTGGAAACGCCGTTGTTTCGCGTGCGCAATAAGCAGGAAACCATTTATTGCTATGACGAACAGCAAAAACAGGCAGCCATAAAAAAACTGGGCAACAAGCCGGAGATTACACGCTTTAAAGGACTGGGAGAAATTTCGCCGGAAGAATTTGGCAGGTTTATCAGCGATGACATTCGCCTGCAGCCCGTAATTGTAGAACAGGGCGATCACATTCAGCATTTGCTTGAATATTTTATGGGAAAAAATACGATGGAAAGGCAGGAATTCATTATCAACAATCTGAAAGTAGAACTGGATCTGGCTAAAGAGTTTGGACCAATGGAATGAAAGTGTTGTTGTAAATTTGAAAAAAGCGAAATGTTATGGAAGCGATTAAAACTAAAGGTATAGCGAAAAATGGAAAATTAACAGTATCTGTACCTCTTTCTTTTAATGAACAAGAACTCGAAGTAATTCTGCTATTAAAAAACCATCAATCGGACGATATTGATACGGTGCTACATGCAGAAAAAGTGAAACGACTGATGAGTATTGTAGGGACTGCAAAACATCCTGATTTATCAAACAATGTATTGGATGTTTATGAACAATAAAGTGTTTTTAGATAGCTCAATTCTTATTGAGGCGTTAAAGGGGAATAAAAAGAAGTTTTATCAAAATCTCATATCTGATGCAAATAATCTGCTTTATATCAACAGCACCGTTATAAGCGAATATTTATATTATTTGATAGGCTTCAGCGGCGGCAATTCACCAAGAAGTTTACAACAATCAAACAAATTAAAAAATGTGTTAGTTAATGAAGAGAATCAAACAAAGATTCTTACTGATTTTCAATTTATCGAAGCAAA
Source organism: Ilyomonas sp. (assembly GCA_965219515.1). Classification (GTDB taxonomy): domain Bacteria; phylum Bacteroidota; class Bacteroidia; order Chitinophagales; family Chitinophagaceae; genus Ilyomonas. Next base: position 695,499 of record OZ244776.1, on the reverse strand, counting down.
CGAAAATGCATTGACGTTGGTTCCACAATTCATGTCACAATACAATCTACTTCCCAACGACGCTATCATTCTCGCTACTTGTAAAATTCACAACATAACAAAGTTGGCAAGTCACGATACCGATTTCATCATTCCTTGTCAGGGCGAAGGCATACAATTACTAACAGAAACAGAATCGTAAATGCTGCACATTGTTTTTCAAACAAACGACATCGAAATACTGGAAAAAGCCACTGAACTGGACAAAAATTTAGAAGGGGATGTCTGGCAAATTAAAGATGAATTTGCAGTCGGACCAATCCAAAATAGTTACCAAATAGATGGCTACGAGCAACGCAAAAACTGGTGGCAAAACGTGCTGCAATATTCGCCTTATGCAGATACTTTAAACATGCCGGATGATAAGCTGACGGTTCATAACATCAAAAGAAAATTAGAAGAAAACGAAGCCGTTTGGATTTGGGTAGCACCGAATCAGCATGATGTCTGCGGCTACTATTGGTTGATTTCCCAGTTGATGGAATATCAAAACAATGTGTTTGTTATCAACCTCAGCAATCTTCCTTTCATCAATGAAAAAGGCGGGCTTTTTTATCCTGAAAATTTGTTTGATATACAACCAAAAGAGTTTATCAAAGCAAAGAAACTGGCAAGACCGGTAACGGCAGGCGAGTTTGAAATGGACAGCAATGAATGGCAAAAGCTATGCAACGAAAACACTATGGTAAGAATATTGGAAGGAGGTAAAAAAATCGTTGGTAAAGAAGCAACTTATTATGACGACGCCATCTTCAGTATGTTAAATAAAGAACCTCAAAAACTTACAAAATATCTGCATTCTTTTTACACGAAAACAAAAATTCACACCGGAGATGTTTTTATTGTCTGGCGTATCAGGACATTGGCAGAAGAAAATAAAATTTTCATTAACGGCGACTGGAGCAAAGGCTGGAAAGATATTACCGTTCAATTGTCATTTTACCAGCAGGCAGAATTATATCAATCATAAGCTACAAATTATCAATCCAAATCATATTACTTAATACATTACTACTTAATACAAAATAATGGCTAAGACTATAAATACCATTGACCCAAACAACGAAAGCGGTGTGCAAGGTCAGTACAAAAACTGGTTTTTAGATTATGCTTCTTATGTGATACTGGAACGCGCCGTTCCGGCGATGGAAGACGGACTGAAACCTGTGCAGCGGCGCATTCTTCACGCCATGAAAGAAATGGATGATGGTCGTTATAACAAAGTGGCTAACATTATTGGTCAGAGCATGCAATATCACCCGCATGGCGATGCCAGCATTGGTGAAGCGCTGGTAAATATGGGACAAAAAGATTTGCTCATAGATACGCAGGGCAATTGGGGTGATGCCCGTACCGGTGATGATGCTGCGGCGCCGCGCTACATAGAAGCACGTCTCTCCAAATTCGCGCTGGACGTGGCTTTCAATGCAAAAACCACCGAATGGCAATTGAGTTATGATGGCAGAAAACAAGAGCCGGTAACGCTGCCCATGAAGTTTCCGCTGTTGCTGGCGCAAGGCGCCGATGGCATCGCGGTGGGTTTATCAACCAAAATTTTACCACACAATTTTATCGAAATCTGCGAAGCAGCGATCAGGCATTTGAAAGGCAAAAAGTTTGAATTGTTTCCGGATTTTTATAACGGCGGGCAAACGGATGTTACCAATTACAACGATGGCAGACGAGGCGGCAAAATAAGGGTGCGTGCAATTATTGAAGAAACAGATAAAAAGACGTTGCTTATTAAAAGCGTTCCTTACGGAACAACAACTTCTTCGCTGATGGACTCGATTGTGAAAGCGAACGAGCAGGGCAAAATCAAGATAAAAAAAGTAACCGATGCTACGGCGAAACATGTTGAAATCATCATCGAGCTGGCGCCCGGCGTTTCACCCGATATAACCATTGATGCATTGTATGCGTTTACGGATTGCGAAATCTCTATTTCGCCAAATGCCTGTGTTATCATTGATCAACGTCCACATTTTATTACCGCCACAGATTTGCTTTCTCATTCGGCAGAAAATACTAAAACATTATTAAAAAAAGAGCTTGAAATAAAGCTGGCGGAATTAGAGGACAAATGGCATTTTACGTCGCTTGAAAAAATATTTTTTGAAGAAAAAATTTATAAAGAATTAGAGAAAAAACATGAAAGCTGGGAGAAAGTAATAGATGCCATTGCCAAAGCGTTCGTTCCGTTTGCAAAACAACTGAGAAGATCCGTTGCCAGAGAAGATTTGTTGAAACTGACGGAGAAACCTGTAAGAAGAATTTACAAATTAGACATTGATGAATTGAATGCGCAAATTAAAAATATTGATGAAGAAATCGCAAAAGTAAAATACGATTTGGATCATCTTACCGAATTTTCGATAGCATACTTTGAAGGACTGATAAAAAAATATGGCAAAGGCAAACAGCGTAAAACAGAAATTAAATTATTTGATACCATTACGGCAAAGCAGGTTGCCATTGCCAACAGCAAACTGTACATAAACCGGGCGGAAGGATTTATCGGCATAGGTTTGAAAAAAGATGAATTTTTATGCGATTGCTCTAATCTGGATGACGTAATTGTTTTTACAAAACGCGGTATGATGAAAGTGGTGCGCGTAGCCGACAAAACGTTTATCGGAAAAGACATACTTCATGCCGCCGTGTTTCAAAAAAACGACGATCGCACAACATACAATTTGGTTTATGTTGACGGAGAAACAGGCATTGGGTTCGCCAAACGTTTCAACGTTACCGGCATCACGCGCGATAAAGATTACGATCTTACCAAAGGCAACGATAAAAGCAAGGTTTTGTATTTCTCAGCCAACCCGAACGGCGAAGCCGAAACGGTGAAAATTTTATTAAGCCCAAACAGCAACGCACGAAACAAAGAATTTGATTTTTCTTTTGAAAACATTGACATCAAAGGCAGAAGCAGCATTGGCAATCAGGTTACCAAACAAGCCATTCGCTCGGTTAAGTTTAAAGAGAAAGGAAGACCTACTCTGGCAGGCCGAAAGCTTTGGTACGATGATGTTTATAACCGCCTGAATGCAGACGGAAAAGGAAGGTATATAGGTTCTTTTGAAGGTGATGAAAAAATGCTGGTAATTTATTCCGGGGGATTTTACGAACTGACTGATACTGAACTAACACAGCGTTTTGAAAGTGATAAAATAGCTGTGATTGAAAAGTTTGATGCTGAAAAAATCATCAGCGCGGTGTATCTCGACAATGAAAAAAAGCAATACAACGTAAAGCGTTTTAAAATAGAAACTACCACTTTGCACAACCGTTTTTATTTTATAAAAGAAGGAGTTGGTAATGTGCTGGAAAATGCATGCACACAAAAAAATCCGGTTTTGCTGTTAACGATCGGAAAAGGTCAAACTGCGCGAACAACCAAATTCAGAATAGATAAACTGGTTGACATCATGGGTTGGAAAGCAATTGGTACAAAGCTTATGGATGCTACAAAAACTGCCATTTTCTCGCAATGGGAACAGCCTGCCACCAACACCGGTAAAGCCCCCGAATTATTTTAAAAAAAATTCGGCAAAATTTAAAATATCAGGAGCGCTTTATAGAAATAAAGCGTTCTTTTTGTTCACATGTATTGATAAAAAAATAACTTCTGGCACTTATGTTGTTTATTCGTTTCATTATTTAAACAATTGAAATACAGTAATAAAGCTTTCGTTTGCAGGCAGAATATTGTATTGTAATCAGAAGCATTTTTTATAAATTAAACCAATAACATGCGTAAATCATCACTTCACATTTTATCTGCCTTCCTGCTTGCCGTTCTTTTTTTCAGTAGCTGCGTGCCAACAAAAAAATATAAAGACGCGCAGCTTGCGCTTCGCTATTCTAAAAGCGACAGTGCCAGGTTGGCAAACAAGGTAAATGAATTGCAGAACAACATTAATCAGTTGCAGGCGCAGATGGCAACGCTGGAAGGCAAAAATACCGACCTGCAAAACCAATTAAAAGCTGTTTCTACCGATGCTTCCAGCAAAGGAAATTTACTGCAGCAGAGCCAGAGCCAGCTTGCCGATCAGCAAAAAAGACTACAGCAGCTTCAGGCGATCTTAGATCAGCAAAAAGCAAAAAGCGAAGAGCTGAGAAAGAAGATGGCCGATGCCTTGGGCGGCTTTAATTCCAACGAACTGACCGTGTCGCAAAAGAATGGCCGCGTATATGTGAGCTTACAGGAAAACCTGTTGTTTCCGTCAGGAAGCGCAGTGGTAAATCCAAAAGGAAAACAAGCATTGGCAACGTTAGCGCAGGTGTTAAATGTGAATCCCGACATCAGCGTGAACATTGAAGGTCATACCGATTCCATTCCTATCCGCGGCAGATACGATGATAACTGGGCTTTGAGCGTTGCACGCGCCACTTCTATTGTTCGTGTGTTGGTAAACGATTACCAGGTAACGCCAACCAGGGTTGTCGCCTCGGGTCATAGTTCTTACGATCCGGTTGATACCAATTCAACTGCTGAAGGCCGCGCCCACAACAGACGCACAGAAATTATACTATCGCCTAAATTGGATGAACTATATCAATTACTTCAGCAATAATTTATTATCTTATTTTTAATGACCTTCCGATTCTTTATCGGAAGGTCATTTTGTTTTATTATGATCATAAATTACGAAAATATTACGCCGCAGCAAGCCATCGAATTGCAAATCCAACTAAGAAACCAATTACAAATACTACCACTGGAAAAAGAAATCACCACCATTGCGGGTGCTGATATTTCGTTCAATAAATATTCAACAACTGTATATGCAGGCATTGTGGTAATGCGGTTTCCTTCTTTACAAATGATTGAAACATCGGGCGTTGTTGATGAAACTACATTTCCTTATGTGCCGGGTTTGCTTGCCTTTCGCGAGGTGCCTGCGTTATCGAAAGCGTGGGAGAAATTAAGTACAAAACCGGATGTGCTTGTACTCGATGGTCATGGCATTGCGCATCCGCGAAGAATGGGCATTGCAGCGCATTTTGGCATAGTGATAAATACGCCAACAATGGGCTGCGCCAAAAGTTTATTGACCGGAAAATTTGTTGAGCCATCTATGGAAGCTGGTTCTGTAACTGACCTGGTTTCTAAGAATGAAGTGATTGGAAAAGTGCTGCGCACAAAGAAGAATACCAAGCCGGTTTTTGTTTCCCCGGGCAATCTGATTTCGATGGAACAAAGCCTGAACATCATTAAACAATGTGTAAGAAAATACCGCATTCCTGAACCAACAAGGCTGGCGCATCTTTTTGTAAATGAGTTGCGGGTGAAGGCAATGAAGTAAAATGAAAGATTGTAATTTTACTCTCACAAACAACCGGGATTCTATTTAACTGTTTATCTTTATCTGTTTTGAAATCGCAATTTATTTTTCCCAAAAACTGACTGATCAAAGATGATAAAACGCACTTTGTTTCTTACTGTGCTTATCGTATGGATTCAATCCGTATTAGCCCAAAAAACATCCGTCAATTTATATGCCTCAATTGATAAAAAAGCATTGCAATTGCCTGATACATCTGCCAAAACAACCGATGGTATCGCCCGTTATATTTCATCGAATTTTACAAACGATAAAGATAAAGCAAGAGCCATCTTTGTTTGGGTAGCAACCAACTTTGAATATGACATTGAAAATATATTCGCCATTAATTTTTATGAAAAGGTAGAAGATAAAATAAACAAGCCGTTAGCTACGCACAAAGGCATTTGCGAAAACTATGCAGCTGTGTTTAACGATGTTTGCCTTAAGTCTGGCATCCGGTCGTATGTTGTTGAAGGTTATACAAAACAAAACGGTTTTACAGATTATATACCTCATGCCTGGTGTGCTGCTTTTATAGATACGGCCTGGTATCTGTACGATCCAACCTGGGGATCAGGTTATATAAACAACGGTAAGTTTTACAAGAAGATAGACAACTCCTACTACAAAATCAACCCATCAACAATTATCAAAACACACATGCCGTTTGACTATCTCTGGCAGTTTCTAAATTATCCTGTGACCAATCAGGAATTTTATGAAGGCATAATTACTCAAAACAAAGCAAAGCCTTTTTTCAATTTTAAAGATTCGTTACAAGTGTATGAACAGCAAAGTCAGACTGAAAAACTGGTATCATCTGCCAGACGAATAGAAGCAAACGGTATTAGAAACGGGATGATCTTTGACAGGCTGCAGCACATAAAAATGGAAATTGAAAATGGTAAAATAAACTTATATAATAGTGCAGGAGTCAGCTATAACGAAGCCATTAATAGTTTAAATGCTTTTATAGATTATCGAAATCATCAGTTCATTCCGCAAAAAGAAGACGCTGATATACAGCGCATGATAGACACGGTATATACAAAACTCGCCGAGACCTCAGCAAAATTGGATAGCATTTCAAATCCGGACAGAAATACAGCCACTCTGGTATCTCAGCTTACCAAAGCCACTGCTGATGCGGAAGTTCATGCAAAAGAGCAGCAGGACTGGCTAACAGTTTATATAAGTAAAAGCAAATCGAAACGCAAAGCCATGTTTTATGAAAAGAAAATTACCTGGTTCGGAATTCCTTTAAATTAATAAATTTTTGAAGGTTGAACCTAACCTATGTTTCCGTTCAACATATAACAATTGGTCTTATCTTTCTTTTACTACCTTTCCTTAAAATTTGAGCTATGGAATTTTTCAGAGATTACTGGTGGCTGTTACTTGTTCTTCTTATCATATTCAGCGGTTTGGTTACGGTTCAGCAAGGCACCATTTCGGTGGTTACTTTGTTTGGCAAATACCGGCGCATCTTACTTCCCGGATTGAATTTTAAGATACCGGTTTTAGAACAGATTTATCGACGCATCAGCATACAAAACCGCTCGGTGGAACTGGAGTTTCAGGCAGTAACGGTTGACCAGGCGAATGTATATTTTAAAAGCATGTTGCTGTATTCGGTGATTGATCAGAATGAACAAACCATTATTAAAGTGGCTTTTAAATTCATTAGTGAAAAAGATTTAATGCAGGCGCTCATTCGCACCGTGGAAGGTTCTATCCGTGCCTTTGTTGCCACGAAACGGCAAGCCGAAATTTTGTTGCTGCGCAGAGAAATTGTAGAGTATGTAAAAAATCAGATTGATCATTCCCTGGAAGAATGGGGTTATCATTTGCAGGACCTTCAGATTAACGACATCACATTCGACAAACAGGTAATGGACAGCATGAGCCGCGTGGTTGCCAGCAACAATTTAAAAGCGGCGGCGGAAAATGAAGGACAAGCTCTTTTGATTACCAAAACCAAAGGCGCCGAAGCAGAAGGCAATTCTATAAAAATTGCGGCCGAAGCTGAACGTGAAGCGGCAAGATTGCGCGGTCAGGGCGTGGCGTTGTTCAGAGAAGAAGTAGCACGCGGTATGAGCCAGGCAGCCGAACAGATGAAGCAGGCGAATTTAGATACCAATGTTATTTTATTCAGTATGTGGACAGAAGCCATTAAGAACTTTGCCGAATATGGCAGAGGCAACGTTATTTTTCTTGATGGCAGTACAGATGGTATGCAAAAAACAATGCAGCAACTGATGGGATTAATGAAAATGAATGGCAACGGACAGCCGGTGAATGGTCAGACAAAACAACCGGTGTAATATATAAGAAAGGGTCATACAGATAAAAGTTCCGAACTTACAGAGTTCGGAACTTTTTTATTTAAAACAATTTATTGCCGATAATGTGTGCGGCAGGAAATAATGATAACAGAATCATTCGTAATTTCATAAACGATTCAATGTTCATCATTAATGCGGCGGCTCCAATAGCCTTTTAGAGGTTCTGGTTTTCCGATTCCCTCAAAAGGGTTGTTAACCATAGCATTAAGCAAATCAAAAATTTTGACAACTAATTTCCGATCATTCAAAAGAAAATATTGTATATGCTCTCTTGCTTTCCTTGCTAAGGTTACCTCCCTCATGCCTCCGGTTCGTTTATAAATTCCTGCTTCAATTCTTCAATAGTATAGGTTTTTAAGCCAATGCCATTTTTTGCATCTTCTATACTTTGCAAAATATCTTTTCGAGCTCCCGGATCACTCAATATGTATTCCGTTTCATCCATTTCTTCTTCCTCATAAATATGAACGGCAATTTTTTTTCCCTTGAATGAAGCGCGAAGAAAATCAATAAGGCTTTCATTCTGATTAATGTATCCATATCACAGTTTTTATCAAAAATAAAATAAAAAGGTCTCCAAAGTTATTTTCAGAGACCTTAGTATTTTACTGAAGCAATAAATTAATACCGGTACAAATCAGACTTAAACGGACCATTTTTATCAATGCCCAAATAACCGGCCTGCACATCAGAAAGCTCATCGAGCACAACACCGATTTTCGAGAGATGCAAATGCGCTACCTTTTCATCAAGATGTTTTGGCAATACATACACTTTGTTTTTGTAAGCATCGCCATTCGTCCACAATTCAATTTGCGCCAGCACCTGATTGGTAAATGAATTGCTCATTACGAAAGAAGGATGACCCGTTGCACAACCCAGATTTACCAAACGACCTTCTGCCAGTACAATCACTTCCTTGCCATCAATCTCATACAAATCTACCTGCGGCTTAATGGTATCTTTTGTATTGCCATAATTGTCGTTCAGCCACGCCATGTCAATCTCAATATCAAAATGCCCGATATTGCAAACGATGGCTTTGTCTTTCATGGCGCGAAAATGCGCTTCCGTAATCAAATCGCGGCAGCCGCTTGCCGTAACAATTATGTCGGCTTCTTTTACGGCATCAATCATCTTTTTTACTTCATAACCATCCATAGCGGCCTGCAAAGCGCAGATCGGATCTATTTCGGTAACCATCACACGGCAACCGGCGCCGCGCAAAGAAGCCGCAGAACCTTTACCAACATCGCCATAACCGCCTACAACCGCAACCTTACCTGCCAGCATAATATCAGTAGCGCGGCGAATGGCATCTACCAGACTTTCCTTACAGCCATATTTGTTATCGAACTTGCTCTTGGTAACAGAATCGTTTACATTGATGGCAGGCATCGGTAATGTGCCTTTGGCTACTCTTTCGTATAAGCGATGAACGCCGGTTGTGGTTTCTTCAGAAATGCCTTTTACATGATGGGCAAGTTCAGGATATTTATCCAAAACCATATTGGTTAAATCGCCGCCATCATCTAAAATCATATTCAATGGCGTATCTGTATTGCCAAAAAACAATGTCTGTTCTATACACCAGTCGGCTTCTTCGGTGGTTTGTCCTTTCCAGGCAAACACGCCGATACCAGCCGCTGCAATAGCAGCCGCAGCATGATCCTGCGTAGAAAAAATATTGCAGGAACTCCATCTCACTTCGGCACCCAAAGCCACCAGCGTTTCAATTAACACGGCGGTTTGAATGGTCATGTGTAAACAACCGGCAATGCGTGCGTCTTTTAATGGCTGAGATGCGCCATATTCGGTGCGCAATGCCATTAAGCCAGGCATTTCAGCTTCAGCCAAGCGAATTTCTTTTCTGCCCCATTCCGCCAATTTTATATCGGCAACTTTATAAGGCATACTTAAATCAATGAATGTTGATAATGTAGTTGACATAAATTTTATTTGACCGCAAAACTAATTTAGTAGAATAAATTTCTTATTACTTTAAAAAATTTGGAATAAAATTCTTTTTGTATCTTTAAAAAAAGAATAAACATGTAGTTTATGAAGTCTGATTTATCTAAAACAGAAAATCTGCCCTTTGCTGAGTTATTGCTTGATAAAAAAGATTTTGCCATCCTTCATCTTCTTCAGCAAAACGCGCGCATTACTGTTAAAGAAATTTCGGAGAAAACGCATTTAAGCACCACGCCGGTTCATGAGCGTATAAAAAAAATGGAAGCCAGTGGCGTAATTAAACAGTATGTAACCCTGGTTGATCATATAAAAATAAATAAATCGTTGATGGTCATTTGCTATGTGTCTCTCAAACAGCATAGTAAAAATGCAGGAATCAAATTTATTAAAACCATTAACGAGTTGAACGAAGTAATAGAATGTTACAGCATTTCGGGCGAATTTGATTTTATGTTGAAAGTGATGTGTGAAGACATGAATGCTTACTACGATTTTCATGTAAATAAGCTTAGCGCATCAGAAAATATCGGGCATGTGCAAAGCACATTTGTAATGGGAATTATTAAACAAACGCATCAATTGATTTTCGAATAATTCAACAATTTCAAACTATTTCTTTACCAATCTTTCATCAATCTGGATATTTCTGATGAAGATTGTTTTTACTTTATTAAAAAGTGTGTGCGCCGGATTTATCAGATACTTGTTTTCTTCCGGAATAATGGTATGGGCAAGCCCCAAAATAAGTTTTTTAGCGGCTGCAATAAAATTATACCCGATCAGTTTCAATCTGAAAGTTGCCCCTCACAAAGGCTTCTATCGTTTACTGTTGCAACACGATGCAACATGGCGCAACGGCAAAAACAGATATGTTTTGTACCTTATTTATACCTTGAAGGATGAGACTATTAATTAAACCGTGTAAAGTAATTTTTTGCTTTTGAATAAATCAGCTCAATGTTAATCTAACTCACCGCCTTTCCACAAATCATCTAACGGACTTACTATGTGAATGAGTTTTTCTTTTTGTACATGCAAATATCTTTCGGTTGTGCGAATATCGAAATGCCCCAGCAGGTCTTTTATGTATTTAATGTCAATGCCTTTTTCAAGTAAGTGCGTGGCAAAGCTATGCCGCAAACAATGAAAGCTTACTTCTTTGCAAATACCGGCTTTTGCTTTGGCAACCTGAAATATTTTTTGGGCAGTTCGCACCTGATAAATACTGCCGGGTTGCGTGCCTTCAAAGAGATAAGTAAGCGGCCTGGGCTTCCATTGTTTATAATATTGCTCCAGTATGTCTAACAAAACCGGGCTTAACCCTACATAACGGTCTTTTTTGCCTTTGCTTCTCGCAATCAGCATCTGCATCCGGCTGCGGTCTATGTGTTTCATCTGCAGATTGATCACTTCACTCACCCGCAAACCGGCGCTATATGCCGTAAACAGTATGGCTTTGTGTTTCACGCATGTCAGCGCGCTGAAAAGTCTTCGCAACTCCGATTCGCCTAACACTTTCGGTAACATCAATGGCTTTTTGGGTCTGGGTATTTCCCAAAAAAATCTGTCATATTTTAACACCTGCTCGTAATAAAACTTCAGCGCATTGGTGCGGCTGTGCAATGTGTTTTCGCTTAATCCCAGTGCATGATAGCAATATTGCAAATAATCTTTAATGCGGTTTACGGTAAATTTTTCTGCCCGGCAATGTCCGATGGTATGCAAAAAAGCGGCAACCTCATTCAGATAAGTTTTTATGGTGTTCGGGCTATAAGCCTTCAGTTCCAAATGCCGGTAAACATCATGCAACACATGTGCATTTGTACTATGAATTGTGTTTGCAGACGACGCGGCCGGTAACTGAAATAATTTTACAGACGTAGAAAATAATCTGATTCTCTTACTGCTTTCCTTATTCAGATTCTGCTTCACTGCATTGGCAGATTCTGCCGGTGATTTACCGTCAAACCATTCTTTCATGGCATCAACCGCCAAACGGCAATGCGGCTGTAAGGCAGTATAAACGAACCTCGAGTTTTCTTTGCTCAACGGCACATACCAGCAACGGCAGGTTTTGCTCCATCTTGCGCTGTTGATTTTCTTTACAATATTTGCAATTTTTATATTTCGCTCAAATGAGATGGCCATTTGCCAGTTGTTTCGGTGCAGCAGGGGCGCTAATGTAACGGTAAGCATAAAGAGGTGGCGTATTTTGGCTTTTGATTTTATTCAGGTTACCAAATATAAGATGTTTGGTGATTTGCACAAATGCTATATTATCAGGCAAAAAAGTATGTGTTTCCGATTGTCATGTTTATCGAACCGTAAAACGATTGTGATGTTTACTTGTTTCTGCATCTGCTGTCTTTTTATATTGCATATTACCCTCTTTTAATTTTTGCATCAACTTACCTTTGCCGCCATGAAATATCAGATAGGAGACGACATTATTGTATTGCACAGCAATGAAGAAGGAAAGGTGATAGAAATTATGAATGATAAAATGGTGTTGATTGAAGTGCGCGGCGTACGATTTCCGGCTTATATGGATCAGATTGATTTTCCTTATTTTCACCGGTTTACCAAAAAAAATATAGTTTCTCCTGAAAAAAAGCAACCCAAACAATATGTAGATCAACTGCCGAAAGAAAAAACGCCGAAAACCGACATTAAAGCCGAGCCGGGCGTTTGGCTGTCATTTCTGCCAAAATTCGGGTTAGATGAATTTAACGATGAAATAGTAGAACTGTTTAAAATTTATCTCATTAACCGCACAGATACAGGCTATCATTTTATATACCGGCAACAGACAAACAGCAGGCCTACAGAATTCGATTTAACCAACGAGGTGCGCGCGGGTAAAGATTTTTATCTGCACGATATTTCGTTTGAAAGCCTGAACGATAATCCTTCTTTTTTGTTTGAATTTTCATTGCTTTCGCCCGATAAAAAGAAACCCGGTTTTATTGAAACATCCGTAAAGCTGAGGGCGAAGCAAATGTTTAAAAAGATTGAAGAAATAAAAGAAAAAAATCTGCCTTCCGTGTCGTACCCGCTTTTTACCGTTTATCCCGATAAAACGGAGACAGAAGATTTGGGTCTTGAAAGTCTGGCTGCCAAAGGATTTAAAATATACGACGCATCAAAGGCGCGGCAGCATTTGCCGCCTGCCCGCAGCATTGTAGATCTTCATGTTGAAAAGCTAAGCGACAACCGGACGCAGATGAGCAACTTTGAAATATTAACCCTTCAGCTTCATGAATTTGAAAAATGGTACGATCTTGCCATTGCGCATCATCAGCCCGACCTGATTGTGATTCACGGCATTGGAACCGGTAAGCTAAAAGATGAATTGCACGAAATTTTAAAAACCCGCAAAGAAGTAAAAACTTTCATTAACCAGTACGATCCGCGCTTTGGTTACGGCGCAACGCAGATTTTTTTTCAGTATTGAAGGCTGGTTTTAGTTGCAGGTTGTACGTTTTATGTTGTACGTCGTAAGTTATAGGTTGTACGTTGTACGTCAGAAGTTGCAGGTTTTATAATTGATTATAATACCATCCGGATAATGAAACCGGTGTCAATCATGTTATCAAAACGCAATCTCAGCTTAGCTTTCACTATCAAAATCTCACAATATCTTCCAATCCAACCGGCATTATATCAAAACAATGATTGAAACATAATGGCAGCGGGGAAAATAATTATTTTTTTTACTCATTATTCATCTTTTATGCTTCCTTACAAATCTGCCGTTTCAAAGCGGCGCCTGCAAACGATGTAATAAATAACCAGATAAACAAAAGCGGTAATCAGCATATAATACACATTAGCAGGTTCGATGATTTTACCAACCACATCTTTAAACAATGGCAGCGGAATGAGATTGTCATTGCTTTCCAGCGGAAAGTATCGCCCGATATTGTTAAGGTAATGACTGCTGAGCAAAGACAGCAACTGATCTATAATTTCGGCATATAAAAAATAAACGCCGATAGCAATGCCCGACCGCCTGAACAAGGTAGCTATCAACAGCGCGAGCGAAGTATAGCTAAGCGTTTCAATAAAAAACATACCAATGTATTGTATATTCTGAAAGCCGATGGCAGTGTGCGCCTGCGCAAGACCAAAAAACAAAGCAACCAGAAAAACAACAAGCGTTGAAAACAAAGCAATCAGGATGCACAAGACCATTTTTACCAGAATAAATTGTGTGCGGCTAAGCCCGTCAATAATATTCTGTCGGTGCGTTTTGTAAGAAAACTCGTTGGTCATTAAGATGATGATGATAAGACCCGGAAAAAACAACAGGAAGCTGCTGATCCACGCAACCGTGTTCCATACTTCGGGAAACTGAAACGGCGGAATGCCAATCATCGCCTGCGCTATGGGCGCCTGCGCATAAGCATCTACCTGAACGCGGTAAGCAATATAATTCACGCCGAATAAACTTACGACGAAAAGGGCACTGAGTATCCAGAAAGTCCGGTAGTTTTTTAGTTTCAGCCATTCGATATATAACAAATGAAGCATGATATTTTTATTGATTGGTAAGTTCTAAAAATTTGGTTTCCAGGCTTTTCTTCCGCAGACTCAGATGATTTAAAACGACGCCCCGATCAAAACAATACTTGTTTATGGCTTCGAGATTAACGGTGCCAACAGCATAATTGAGTTGAAACAACTGGTTTGTTTTGCTCATGCCTGCGTAGCCGTTCATTTGTTGCAACACATTTTGCAGCGCACCCATATCGGCAGCAGAAATTTCGGCAATGTCTTCATTTACCAGCACTTCGTTTACCGCACCGGCGGTTATCAAATTGCCTTTTTTTAAAATGGCAACGTGCGTACATACTTTTTCCACTTCGTCTAACAGATGGCTTGCCATGATGATGGTTTTACCCTGCGCAGCCAGTTGCAAAATCAATTCGCGGATTTCTGCAATGCCAACCGGATCAAGCCCGTTGGTAGGCTCGTCAAAAATGAGAATGTCAGGACTGCCCAACAGAGCCGATGCAATGGCAAGACGCTGTTTCATACCCAGGGAATACGTGCTGAATTTACTGCTGCGGCGCTCATACAGATTTACCGCCTGCAGTACATCGCCGATTTCAGTCCTGCCTTTTTGTTTGATTTCAGCCGCAATATCCAGATTTCTTTCGGCAGACAAATAATGGTAAAAATTTGGCGTTTCCAGCAACGTTCCAATGCGTTTTCGCATATCGGCGCCGGGCATTTGCCCGCTAAACAAAACGGTTCCCGAAGTGGCTTTCAGAATATTCATTACGATACCAAGCAACGTGGTTTTACCGCTTCCGTTTGGGCCTAAAATGCCAAACACGCTGCCTGCCGGAACCGAAAACGAGACATTGATTAACGCGCGGATTTGTCCGTAATTCTTGCTCAGGTTCTGAACCGTTAAAACGTCCATTTATAAAATTTGGGGGGAAGATAAGCGGAAAAGCCAAAGCCGGAACACTTGTGTTATGTAAACGGGCATTGGTAAATGATAGCCGGAAATTTTTTTGATGAAACGGTTCGCCAATGACGCAGTATTTGTTGTATTGGCGAACCGGCTGATTTATGCTTGTTGAGCAACAATTTGTGCATTGGCGAACCGCGACAATACAAAAAAGCGAATGACAAACAATTGAGAATCAATACAGATTATTTTTTTGGTAAAATGAGCGGTTCGTATAATATTTGTGTTGGGCGTCATGCTGCGGCGACGCTCAAAATAATTTTTAAAAAGCATAAATTTGATTTATTAATACTTTAAAATGCGGACACTTAATATATCTATATCAGACCTTGAATACAATAAATTTGGCATTAAAGAAGATAAGCTATCTTTTACAGAGTTTTTAGACATTGTAAGCAATGAACTTGCAAAGCAAACACTTGATGAATGTGTTGAGCTTGCTGAACAATACGGACTTTCCAAAATGACAATGGATGAAATCACTGCAGAAGTAAAAGCTGTAAGAAATGCAAAGACTCGTCATTGATACAAACGTCTTTGTATCTTCTCTTATACAACCTGGCTTTCCTTATTTAATAACAAGAGAATTGTTTTCTAACAACGACATTCAACTTTGTATTTCTGAAGAAGTTCTTGAAGAATATTATGATGTTTTAAATCGTAAGAAGTTTGAAAAATTTTCAGGCTTCAATTCAAAAGCACAATTGTTGTTGACAAATATTAAAAGAAAAGCAACAAAGTATTTTCCTGACATAAAGATTGACTTGATTAAAGACTTGGACGATAATAAGTTTTTAGAATTAAGCGAAACATGCAATGCAGCCTTTTTAATCACTGGCAACACAAATGATTTTACTTTCAAAAAATTTAAAGAGACAAGAATTGTGACACCAAAAGAGTTTTGGGAAATTTATCTGACTTTTTAAAAGAGAAGCACGAACGCCCAACAAATGTATTGCTAATAGGCTGGCTTGACGTTGGCAACTTCAGCACCAAATCGCTATTCAACTTCAGTTCCGGCTGACACAGCGCTATTGAACATTAGTAGTTATCTTTGGCATCAAAACAAAAACGGGCTTTTGTTCCGGGCTGACACAGCACTGAATACCAGCCCATCAGCAATACGCCTTCGTTGCCTGCCACTTTGAAATAGCTTCCCAAGTTCAGGCTTCTTCACTCACTGTTTCTAAGCTGTTCCGGTTGACTTGTGCTAAGCAAGCTTATCACTGCACAAAGCTGCTCTGTCTTACTTAAGAAAGAAACGCTTATCTGTTCGGGCTGACCAGATAAAGCAGCAGGCAACAAGAGGTTTTGCGTCAGCACGGCTGACACATCGCAGCCGCCGCTTCACTCCTTCTTTCTTCTTTGGTTCCAGCCTGACGTTATAAATTGAGCCATTGGTTTTATCTTCATCTTTTGTACTACTTTCGACTTTTGGTTGGCACGGGCTGACGGAACTTTTCTGTCGTGCCGAACGCAAAGCCCGAACGTTGGCTGCCATTTTCAGCGACAGCAATAAATTCAAAATAACATAACGCTTAACATGGGGTTGTTTGACATATTTAAAAAATCTTCAGAGCCATACAACGACCATTCAACAAATGAGTTTTACCAATTATTGTTTTGCGATAACCTTGATTTGTTTAATAAAAATCATTCTGAAGTTTATCCTTGGAATATTTTATTTTCTAAACCGGTTAATGAAACCGAGTTACAAAAAATAATTAATGATGACGGTGCAGAAGCAAGAGTAAAAGTTCTTGCTTACAATAAATTGTTTGAAACAAAACAAAAAATAAATAAGAAAGAACTTCTCGGAGTAATTGTTGAAGTTGGCTTTGACAAAGGAGTTGATGTTTTGGCTTCTTACAAAGACGGAACAGCAAGATATATTAATCAATCTGGGAAAATAATTGTTTGGGAAACAACTGATGAAACATCAAATGCTTTGACGATAGAATTATTTAAAAACAGCGAAACAATTGTAAGCAATATTGGACCATGGGACAAAGCAAGAAGACTACCGCCGACAAAAGGAAATGCAAGAATAACCTTTCTTGTTTCAGACGGACTTTATTTTGGCGAAGCTCCAATCAAAACATTATTTAAAGACCCGTTAGCAAGTCCTGCTTTGACAACCGCAGCAGCATTTGTAAAATATCTAACTGATAAAGTCTTACAACAAGAGAAATAAAACGGCAGCCAACAAGTGCATTTGCAATAGCATGGCTGACGGAATAAACTTCGGCTGCAAATCATTTATCAGCTTTTGTTCGGGCACGACATTATAAATTTGGCTATTGTTGTTACCTTCAACTTTAGTTTTTCAATTTAGCATTTGTACCGGCTGACAGTTCGCTATTGCCATGCCATCGCAAATGCTTCAACGTTGGCAGAAATTTTTGACAGACCTTAATTGATTTGAGAGTTACTATAATAATAACTCATCTAATCAATTTGTACTATCTAAAACTCAAGAATATGAAATATTTCAGTTTACTTTTCGCATCTGTAATTTTTTTAAACTTAAGCTGTACAAAAACAAGTTCACTAAATAGTTTTAATGTAGACGCAAAAGTTGTTAGCCAATTGACTAATCAACCTATTTCAAACGCCCGACTTTATGTAAAAGTTGTGTCAAAACAAGGCAGTGGATTATTAAGCTACGAAACCTTAATTGACTCATTTTCCGTAATTAGTGACAATAATGGCAAGATATCCTGTAACATAAAATACAACAATGAACCCAATATTGTTGTGAAGTTTTATAAACAAGATGATTCATATTCCACAGGCTTATTTCCACAGAAGACTGAATATTCAATTTCAGACTTAAAGAATGCAACTACTTTGACTTTTTATGTTCGTAATTATGCTTATCTTAAAATCAATTTAAAAAGCGTTAATCCGATTGATAGCAATGATGCTGTTAGTTTATATATTTTTCAAGACAGCACTAATTATCAAAACAATATTATAGACTCAGTTATAAATTTCGGAGTTAAGAATCAACCTTTATCTTACCCGGCAGCAGACAATGGTACAAATCCTTATTGGGTTGGAAAAATTGTTAATTCAATCATATATGGCAAAATACAGGAAGGGACAATTTATCAAATTACTTGGAATGTTCGTAGAAATGGAGTGAATACAGATAACAAATCACCAAGAATACAAACATCAATGAATAGTATGAATGTTTACGACATCAATTACTAATTTAAATAATAAAGATAAAACTTCTGCCAACAGCAGGTTTGGCAAAAAACTGGCTGACAAAGCGCAGGTTCAGCTTTTGTAATTCTATTTTTCTTTTGTTCCGGCTTGACGTTATAAATTTGGCGACATCAATAACAATGAACTTTTTTATCTTTACTTAAGCAACAGTTCGGGCTTGACGAGTTTCAAATGCCAGTTCTTCGCCAAGCCTTGATCGTTGTGCGCAAGCGACGGTGACAATTCTAAAGTTTAAGGACTTTAAAAATACAATTCCTTTATGAACGCTGGCAAAGAGCTGATAGAAGTTATTAAAGAAAAAGAAATTCAAAAAATTTCAACCGACATAGTTGAAAGCATCATTGACTCGAAACTTCCAGAAAGTGTTTTTAAAGAAATTCCCTTTCTTTCAACAATTTTTGGGACATATAATGCTGTGACTAGTATTCAAGACAAATTGTTTATAAAAAAACTTCTGACCTTTTTGTATGAACTAAAATCAGTTTCGCAAGAAAAACGAATTAGCCAAATAATAAAAATTGAAGACGACACTAAATATAAAACTAAGGTTGGCGAAAAACTATTGTTTATTGTAAACAAATGCGATGACCTTGACAAATCGAGTATGATTGGCAGTTTATTTAAATGTTATTTGGAAGACAAAATAATATACGACGAGTTTTTAGCTTGCGTTAGCTGTATTGAACGAACACCACTTCCAGAATTAATAAATTTCATCCAAGGAGATTGGGATGAATTAAATACTGAAGGAGGTGGTTCAGAACTTGTTTCTTATGGCTTAATGGAGATAAGACTATCGCAGCCGACACTTAAAATAAGTCATGATTCCCCTTATGACTATCAGGATAAATATGGACCGTCAGAAGAAGAAGTTTTAGAAAGCAAAATTAAAATTTCAGGTTTTGATGTTTATTGCTATGTGACGCCAAACGGAGAAATTTTGAGGAAATACCTTAGGTAACATTGTATAATGCCAGCGCACAACAAGTGCATTGCTAAAAGCGTGGCTTGACATTGTAAACTTCGGCAACAGTAATTCTAATCAGCAGTATATCCAGCTTGACCGAACGCTATTGAACATTTATTTTTATCTTCAACTTTTGTATTTCAATTTGGCTTCAGTTATCGGCTGACAAGGCGCTATTACCACGCCTTCAGCAATGCTGAGCCGTTACAGGCAAGCTTTCTTTTCATCACACAATTTTGACTGACAAGACCTGTGAGTTCCGGGTTTCTACTTTTTTCGGAATCGCTTTTCGGCTGACCGGTTGAGAGTTTTAAAATGCAAGTTTTTTTCGTTGCCGCACACGGTGAGTTCTTTTAGATTTTTAGTTTGTAAGTTTTCCTTTCGGCTGTGGGCTCTGACAAAAATTAAAAAGTTCATTCTTGTCGCAAGGCTTCGGCTCGTAATTTTTTTTTGCTTTTTTTATTGCGTAACAAAGGTTGCAGGTTTTACGCCGGCACAGGAAACGTTTTTAAGTTTGACAAAGTGGGTTTGTACTTTTTTCTTTACAGCAATTTTATTTCATACCATAGCTCGCAGGTTTTATATTTTGCTGCATCAGTTTGCGGGTGGACAAGGTTACGGTTTTTTAGTTCCGTGTTTTTACCCGGACGATGTAGGTAACGGCATTGTACAAACGCAGTTATCTTTTTCTTGCCGGAAGAAGTTTTTAAAATGAAAGAGTTACTTTTTTACAGGTTCAAAGCAGTTTAAGAATGTCCGCCTGCCTGTAACACGGGGTTTGGCAATAGGCTGGCTGACGTGGTAACAATGGGCTACAGTTCTCTATCGGCGGTAGTTCCAGCGTGACGTTCTTTACTCAGCTTTTTGTTTTATCTTCATCTTTAGCAACTTTATTGGGCAAGAGTTGTGGGCAGACGGAATTCTATTTCCAGCCCATCGCAAAGCCCTAACGTTGGCGGTAATTTTGCGGCGTACCTTACACTTCTCTTAAAAATTTTCGGAAAACAATTTGGAAGTTCACATCTTTCGTAATTACTTTGTAATAACGAAATAAATAGCCATGGAACTTTCAGTTATAAATATTGGGAACTCAAAAGGAATTAGACTTTCTAAGACAATTCTTGAGAAATATGGCATCAGTGACAAAGTTGAACTAATCCTTGAAAAAGGCTATATCATTCTGAAACCCAAAGCTGAACCAAGGAAAGGTTGGGATAAAGCATTTAAAAAAATGCACGAAAATGGTGACGACCAACTTTTGATGGACGATGTTTTTGACGATGAAAATTTTGAAGAATGGAACAAGTAAACCAGTATGACATTGTATTGGTTAATCTTGACCCAACGATTGGAAGTGAAATGAAAAAGACCAGACCTTGTGTTGTGTTGTCGCCTAATGAAATGAACAAATATTTGCAGACAATCGTGATTGCACCTATGACAAGTAGTTCAAAACCTTATCCGACAAGAGTAGAGGTAAAACATAAAGCAACTAAAGGTTGGATTGCAATTGACCAGATACGAACAATTGACAGAATGCGAATAGTAAAGCGTTTTGAGCCTTTGACCGACAAAGAAATTGAAAAAGTAAAAGATATAATTCAAGAAACGTTTGTGGACTAAAACTACCGCCAACAAAAGGTTTGGCAAAAAACTGGCTGACGAAGCGCAACATCAACTTTGATTTCGCTATTTAGCTTCAGTAATCAGCGCGACGATATAAATTTGGCGATAAAATAAACCATAAACTTTTAATTATAAATTTAGCAGCAGTTGTCGGCAGACGATTTTCAAATATCAGTTCTTCGCCAAGCCTGATCGTTGGGCGTCATGCTGCGGCGACGCTCAAAATAATTTTTAAAAAGCATAAATTTGATTTATTAATACTTTAAAATGCGGACACTTAATATATCTATATCAGACCTTGAATACAATAAATTTGGCATTAAAGAAGATAAGCTATCTTTTACAGAGTTTTTAGACATTGTAAGCAATGAACTTGCAAAGCAAACACTTGATGAATGTGTTGAGCTTGCTGAACAATACGGACTTTCCAAAATGACAATGGATGAAATCACTGCAGAAGTAAAAGCTGTAAGAAATGCAAAGACTCGTCATTGATACAAACGTCTTTGTATCTTCTCTTATACAACCTGGCTTTCCTTATTTAATAACAAGAGAATTGTTTTCTAACAACGACATTCAACTTTGTATTTCTGAAGAAGTTCTTGAAGAATATTATGATGTTTTAAATCGTAAGAAGTTTGAAAAATTTTCAGGCTTCAATTCAAAAGCACAATTGTTGTTGACAAATATTAAAAGAAAAGCAACAAAGTATTTTCCTGACATAAAGATTGACTTGATTAAAGACTTGGACGATAATAAGTTTTTAGAATTAAGCGAAACATGCAATGCAGCCTTTTTAATCACTGGCAACACAAATGATTTTACTTTCAAAAAATTTAAAGAGACAAGAATTGTGACACCAAAAGAGTTTTGGGAAATTTATCTGACTTTTTAAAAGAGAAGCACGAACGCCCAACAAATGTATTGCTAATAGGCTGGCTTGACGTTGGCAACTTCAGCACCAAATCGCTATTCAACTTCAGTTCCGGCTGACACAGCGCTATTGAACATTAGTAGTTATCTTTGGCATCAAAACAAAAACGGGCTTTTGTTCCGGGCTGACACAGCACTGAATACCAGCCCATCAGCAATACGCCTTCGTTATAGGCAAGCAAGCGTACGCTACTCTACAAGTAAATAGACAACGATAATGACTGCAAAAGAAAAACAGACCGTGTTCATCAAGACCTTTTTAAAACCGACTCTCAAACAAAATGGCTATATGACTTCGGGACAAACTTGGTGGAAAGACAAGGGCGACTTTTTTAACGTCATAAATCTTCAAAACTATTCTTGGAACTCAAAGGACAGTGTTGACTTTCGTTTCAATATCGGTATTGCTTTAAAAGCGACTATAAAGGACGACCAAAAGAAAAAAGTAACTTATAACGACTTAACAACCCATCTTGACGAGGGGACATTTTTGCCAGACAGAAAAAATAGAAAATTTGGCGACAATCAAGGTTATTCCATTACTGAAAAAACAGATTTAGAAGAATTTATTATGGCGGTTAAGTTGGACTTTGAAAAGTATATTTTGCCAGGACTTGAAGAACCAAACACTTTGACAGACTGTATAAAATTTTACGAACGCTTCCCTTTTTGGGGTGACAACTTGAAAAGAGTAATAACTGAGAACAAATTAATAACATAATGACGAAAGGAATGCCTGCCTATAACATTCGGTTTGGCAATATGGCGGGGCGACGAATATATTCTCAACTTTTTGTTCGCTATTCGGCTTCAGTTCCAGCCGACGAATAACGCCAAGCAATAGAATAAACAATGAACTTTTAGTTATAAATTTAGCAACGGTTACGGGCTGACGATTTCCAAATACCGCCACATCGCCAAGCCGTGAACGTTGGCTGCAACTTTAATGCGACACCTCACAATTTTCATATTGACAACTTTGACATTCGCTTTATGTGACTGTATTCAACAAGCAACAGGTGTTGTGCTTGACAGGAAAACATTGGAACCAATTTCACATGTTTCATTAGGAAAGTTTGAAAAAGAAGACATGACAAATTCTTATTCAAGAAGGGTTTATACCGACGACAAAGGTCAGTTTGATTACAATAGTACATCTGGTGGAATTAGCGGCTGCCCTGACTTGGTTTTATATTTCAACAAGATTGGTTACAAGACAAGCCAAATGACTTTCAACTCTGTGTCCCAAAGCGACACTGTGTACCTTGACAGAATAATTCTTAGCAGAGACAGTTCAATAACAGTTTCATTAGCTGACTTTGATAAAGAAATTAAGTATTGTATCGGCGTGCTTAAAACAAAAAAGTTGACCGATATAACCGATGACCAACACATCCAAATTATGTATTGTTTAAACACAATTTTTGTTAGACGATTTGAAGGCGGGCACTATGCAGAACTTCAAAACCTCGCTGACACTAAACATTATTCAAGAGACATTATTACTATTTACAAAGACTGGATACCAAATAGAGGAATGGGTTATTATTTTTCGGAGTTGAAAATGGAATTATTAGGAACACCAAGTTTGTATGCGGTTTACACTATAACAAAATAAAGCTGCAGCCAACATGGGGTTTTGTGCAAGTGTGGCTGGACGTTGTTAGCTTCGGCGGCAGTTCGCTACTCGGCTGCGGTTCCCGGCTTGACGTTATCCATTAAGCTATCAATCATATTCAGTACTTTAGTTTTTCAATCGGCTTTTGTTCCGGGCTTGACGTTCATTGAATGCCACACCTGCACAAAGCCTTGTTCGTTACATGCCATTTTGTTTTGCAGATTGTAGTATGACAAAACTTGCAAGCTTACAGCTTTTTTCTTTCAGCTTTACTGCGACAGCTTGCGTTACAAAATATAAGCAGCTTCAATCTTTAATCATTGTGTAACATTGTTTTTTTATTTCATAACTGCTGGCTCTGACAGTTGGGCTTACATTTTTCGTTGCAGCTTTACACTTCGGTCATTGTGTAAGTCGTTTCTTGTTTTCGTAATCGCTAAGCCGGACAGTTCGGGTTTGTCTCGCTTTGCAAACAGCTTCAAACTTTTGTTGTGCGGCAAACTGTTTTTTGTTTTTAAAATGGTGCGGCTGACAGCGTGGCTTGTTTCAATCGAAAGTTCTTTTGAAAATTGTTTTCTCTAATTGTTTACCTACGGGTTGTTGCGGTTGACTGGTCGCTAACTGTTGACAAAACGGCTTGCTTACATTCACTGTTGCATCACAGTGCAGATAAAGTTTACAATTTAAAAGGTACGGTCAGGTTTTCAGTCAGCTTTTGATGGACAATTTGTTTTATAAAGCACAAAGAGCTTTATTGCAACAAAGAAAAAAGGCATGTAACAAAAGTATTGGCGTTATGTCGGCTGACACGGCGCAGCATCAGCTTCAGTTCTCTTTTCATCTTTCGTTCCAGCCTGACGTTATCAATTTGGCAACAGAACATGTCATCAGCTTTTGTATTTTTACTCATCAACGGTTCGGGCTGACGTTTTCCAAATGCCGCCACAAACGCCAATACCCAACGTTGCCTGCCACTTTGAAATAGCTGCCCAAGTTCAGGCTTCTTAGTTCACTGTTTTTAAGCTGTTCCGGTTGACTTGTGCTAAGTAAGTTTATCATTTTACAAAGCTGTTCTGTCTTACTTAAGAAAGAAACGCTTATCTGTTCAGGCTGACCGGATAAAGCAGCAGGCAACAAGAGGTTTTGCGTCAGCACGGCTGACACAACGCAGCCGCCGCTTCACTCCTTCTTTCTTCTTTGGTTCCAGCCTGACGTTATAAATTGAGCGATCGGTTTTACTTTCAGCTTTTGTGCTACTTTCGGCTTTTGGCTGGTACGGGCTGACGGAACGCTTAAGCCGTGCCGGACGCAAAGCCCGAACGTTGCCTGCCATTTGTGAGAAACGTTGAGAATTTAATTTTGTTTTTAAAATATGACAACCTCAATTTTCGACAAAAAGTTTGTTACAACAGCTGTTATACTTGCTGCTGTATATGCAGGTATAGTTATTATTGTCAATAAAATATTAGGGAAAGAAGCTGCTGGTGTCGCTGGAGTAGCCTTAACTGCCTTAGCAACAGCAATTTTTAAACAATTTGAAAGTTTAAGATTTCAAACTACGCCTGCTGTTAGTGGAACTTCAACAACTGTAAGTACATTATTTAGCTGGTGGAAAGTGCTTCTAATAGCTTTCCTATTTAGCGGAATAACGCGGCTTTTTATAGAGTTGGTAGATGGAGTAGTTCCATTATTATTTCATCCGACAACTCCCTATTTGGCAGATTTTTATACTATTAATGGAAAATTAATTAATCATTATACTATTTGGGAACAATCTACTAAATGTATTGCTTACTTACTTTCAGGTATTATTGCTACTAGAGCATTCAAAAAAATATCTTTTAGTGTCATAGTTATAGCTGGACTCATAGGTGTAATTCTGGATTTTTACAATGAAACACTTTGGTATATATTTTTTGGATCAAATACATTCAGTTCAATAACGATGGACTTGGAAGATTACAAGTATTCTTTTTTGTGGGTTGTATTTTCATTTCTTGGCTCCTATATAAGCCAAAAAAGAGATGAAGTTTTTCAAAATGCAACCTTTTTTAAAAGAAACAAAGTACTCTTCACTACATTAGGTATCTCAATTTTGGTTTTATTAATTTTTTTACTCGTACCAAAACTATTCTCTCATGACAAAGAGGAGATTCAGTTTTCGGATGCTTCTATGAAATACCAGTTTTTGGGTGAAAAAGAATTTGATAAAAAAAAATATTCGAGAGCTTTACTTTTGTTTGATTCAGCTCTTGAGGTAAATGCGTCAGCTTCAGGAGCTTATTATTTTAAAGGATATTGTTATTAAGTACCCTGTCAAAATTATCTACTAATTAACTTTTTTAAAGTTGATGAATAAATTTTTACCGATGGCATGTAAAATAAGCATCGTTGCATAGCAAAGTTGTTCATCGGTTTCATAGTCTTTGGTTTGTATCCATCTGGCTTTCATTTCTTTCCAAAGTCTTTCAATAATATTTAAATGGGGTGAGTAAGGCGGCAGATAAAAAATAAATAATTGCCTTTTTGCCCATACTTTTTGCATGGCTTTCATTGCTTTTGACTGATGAACTTTTGCATTGTCCAATACGATAACCGTGTGCTTTTTTATCTGATAAGAAAACTCATTTATTTTTTCGATGATAAAGTTGGTGGTAATGGTTTCGTAAGTGGTCGCATGCTCAAACTGATTCTCTCTTGTTATGATTCCAAAACAATTGATACGCTTGCCTTTAGCTGACTTTATACTAATGTTTTCATCTGTAAACTGCCAGCCATAAGGCACATAGCCTTCTTCCGATATTTGTACCTCATCGCCATAATACAAATCAATTTCTGACTTGCCATAACGTTGTTCTAATAACTGAAGTTCCTGTAGTTTATAGTCATAAAATTCTTTATCACATCCGCCTTTAGGTCGTTTTCTTATTCGCTTGTAACGGCAGTGATGACTTTTAAAAAACGCGTAAGCGTTTCGTTACTCATCTTTTTGCCTGTATTTTCTTCAACAATCTGACGGGCTTGTGATAATCGTTGCCGCTCTTGTTCTATGGCTGCTCTTACTATACTTACATGTTCGTCTGCCAATATCGGTTTTCTGCCCTGTCCTGGCTTTGTGCGTAACCCTGTTATGCCATTGCTGTCATAACGGTTCAGCCAATTATAAACACTTGCCACATTGCTGCTTAAAATAACAGCAATGTCTTTAGTCGTGTAGCTTTCTGACTTTAATAAAACCATTTTGCAGCGCTGACGAAAACTGTGGTTTGATTCCGTTTTATACAGATGTTCCAACGCTTGCTTAGCTTCTTTGCTTAGTACTATTTCTTTGATTTTTCTTGACACACTGTTTTAACGTCTTTAATTCTATTTAATTTTGACAGGGTACTTATGAATTAAATAAGTATGATTCTGCAATTAGAGAAGTCGACAAAGCTATTGAACTAAATTATGATAAATCAAAAGCTTATTGGGTAAGAGCATACAGTAACTATTTTTTGGGTAATTGGAAAAATGCCATAAAAGATTATGATATTCTCGAGAGTTTAGATACCTCGTCTGCCAACACATATTATTTCCGAGCGAATTGTTATCGTGTTTTAGAGAATTATAATTATGCTATAGCAGATTATTCAAAAGCTTGTAATTTAAAAAACTCAGATCCAGATTGCTATTACTACAGGGGATTTTGTTATTTCATTCAGGACAATTACGATTCAGCTGTAAAAGATTTTAATGATGCAATTAGGCTTAATCTTGTTTCAAAAGATGTTTATGCTTATAGAGGCGAGTGTTTTTATTATTTAAAAGAATATAGCTTATGTATAGAAGATTTAAACAAGGCAATTGAATATGATTCAAATAATGGCAAGGCTTATAACCTTCGAGGTGCTGCTAAGGTGACAAACAATATTGAAGGATATTGCGCAGACTTTAGTAAAGCGTCTGAATTAAATAATTCAGAAGGTAAAGAGAATTATGACCAGTATTGCTTAGAAAAATGACTTATATAAATATTTATAACTACCACTTATAAACGGCAGGCAACAAGGGTATTGCTGCAATTTGGGCTGGACGTTGTAAGCATCGGCAGCAGAAAAAAAATCAGCTTCAGTTCCGGCTTGACGTTATAAATTTGGCTACTGAACAAAACATCATCAACAGCACAACTATCAGCAGCAGTTCTGGCGTGACGAGTTTCATATTCCCAAACTGCAGCAATACCTGTTCGTTGCCTGCCACTTTGAAATAGCTGCCCAAGTTCCGGCTTCTTTACTCACTGTTTCTAAGCTGTTCCGGTTGACTTGTGCTAAGCAAGTTTATCACTGCACAAAGCTGTTTTGTTTTGCCTAAAAAAGAAATGCTTACCTGTTCAGGCTGACCAGATAAAGCGGCAGGCAACAAGAGGTTTTGCGTCAGCACGGCTGACGCATCGCAGCCGCCGCTTCACTCCTTCTTTCTTCTTTGGTTCCAGCCTGACGTTATAAATTGAGCCATTGGTTTTAGCTTCATCTTTTGTACTACTTTCGGCTTTCGTTTAGCACGGGCTGACGAATCTTTGCGGTCGTGCCGAACGCAAAGCCCGAACGTTGTGTGCAAATTTTGCAGACATTTGTGTAATTATAGTTTGACATGCATCTTCAATTAAAAGATACTTTATGCAGACAATTACAAGGACTATTATTTTGCTAACATTATTTTCAGTAGCCACATTGTTTTGTTTTGGACAAAAGCAGAAAAATGATTCTTTAAAAGCTGTCGTAACGACAATGTCTAACAGCGATGTTTATGAAGTTAGTTATACAGTTGGCTATGCCGGGACTGTATCAAAACAGTACTTACGTTTTAAACAACTTCTATCCTTAGCAACAGAACAGCAGTTGACAGACTTGGCTTCTTCAAATGAAAATGCAGTAGTACGACTGTATGCACTTCAGGCACTCAGATTGAAACATGCAAATATATCCGACAGTTTACTTGAACAATTTCAGCATGACGCGACAATCGTTAAGACGCTTAACGGATGTAATGGAGATAAGAAGACGGTAAGCGAACTAACAAAACAGAATTTGTATTTTGCAAGTGACTTGACAAACAAGTGACCAATTCAAATGCTTGATTATTCTGCACACAACAAATGTATTGCTAAAAGCAGGGCTGACGTGCATTTCATCAACTTTTTGTTCGCTTATCATCTATAGCTCAAGCTGACAGAACTCTATTGAACTTTTGTTGTTACCTTCATCAATAAATTATAACTCATCGGTAGTCCGGGCGGGACATTCAATGAATACCCTTCCTTCAGCAATACCTATCGTTGGCAGAAATGCGTTTTGACAGCTTCAAACCTTGATGAATTATCTATAAATAATGCAAGACAACACGAGTCGGACACCATTTGCCGAAGACAATCTTCTTAACCTCACAGATAAAGACGCAATCAATGAACAGGAAGCAAAAGGGATTGCGATAGCTGAACTTCATGTATTAGACCTTGACACAGATATCCCAATTTCTACAAGCCTTATACTTGAACTTCATAAAGCTGCTTTTGGTCACCTTTATGATTGGGCTGGAAAATGGAGAACAACAAATATTTTGGTTGGACAGCTTGAACCGCCGCAACCTTACCAAGTCGTTCAATTAATGTATCAGTTTATTGACAACCTGAACTTTAAAATATCAATAGCTAAAACAAAAGAAGAATATATTGACTGCTTACTTTATACTCATTATGAATTCATTTACATTCATCCTTTCAACAATGGCAATGGAAGAACAGGAAGAATACTTATGAATTTAGTGGCTATGAAGTTTGGCTATAAACCTTTGGTGCTTTATTACCGTGAAGGAGAAAGTCGTAAAATTTACATTGATGCAATGAAAGCAGCAGACAAAGGCGACTTTGAAGCATTACGAAACCTGATTTCTAATGAACTTAGTGCTTTCTGAGTTATCATTTGAAAGTAAAGACAAAACGATTTCCTCAACCTTATCTTTAGACACTTGTTGGTCTTCTAAAGACATTGTTGTGAAGACAGTTTCAGTAAGCATTTGGGTGAGAAATGCCTTTTCTTGTAATTGCGGATATTTTTCGTAAAAAGTCATTGCTCGATAAAGGTAGATTTTAAACTTCAAATTAAAGAAGCACTTCTGCCAACAAAAGTATTTGCAATAGCAGGGGTGACGGAACGCACTTGGACAGCAGTAATTCTGTTCGGTTTCAGTCATCGGCTGACAGTTCGCTGTTGAACTTTTGTAATTATCTTCGGCAAAAGAATAAAAATCGGCTTTGGTTCGGGCAGACGAAACACGAAATGCTCTGCCTTCGCAAATACCTAACGTTATGTGCAACCTGTGACTTCTCTTTGCCGGTATTATTTTGCTCTCTTTTCCGTGTGGGTTAGTTGGTTCAGGTTGACGCTGCCAGGCAAATGACTGCAACAAGCAAAGCTTTTGTTTCGGGTGTGGCTTCTGGCAGTCAGGCTTTGGGTGACACAATCAGGTCTGCACATAACATGAGGTTTTGTGTCAGCACGGCTGACATTCGTCAGCCGCTGCTTCAGCTCTTCTTTAGGGCTTCAGTCATCAGCCCGACGGAACCCGGTTGGTCATCAGCGGTTGTTTGTATCTTCGGTTCTTTATTCGGCTTTTGTCCATGCCGACGGATTGCATCCGTCGTGCCGAACACAAAGCCCGAACGTTACATGCCATTTTATTTTGCAGGTTGTAGTATGACAAGTTTTGTAAGCTTACAGCTTTTTTCTTTCAGCTTTACTGCGACAGCTTGCGTTACAAAATATAAGCAGCTTCAATCTTTAATCATTGTGTAACATTGTTTTTATCTTCCGTAACTGCTGGCTCTGACAGTTGGGCTTACATTTTTCGTTGCAGCTTTACACTTCGGTCATTGTGTAAGTTGGTTTTTGTTTTTGTAATCGCTAAGCCGGACAGTTCGGGTTTGTCTCGCTTTGCAAACAGCTTCAAACTTTTGTTGTGCGGCAAACTGTTTTTTGTTTTTAAAATGGTGCGGCTGACAGCCTGGCTTGTTTCAATCGAAAGTTCTTTTGAAAATTGTTTTCTCTAATTGTTTACCTACGGGTTGTTGCGGTTGACTGGTCGCTAACTGTTGACAAAACGGCTTGCTTACATTCACTGTTGCATCACAGTGCAGATAAAGTTTACAATTTAAAAGGTACGGTCAGGTTTTCAGTCAGCTTTTGATGGACAATTTGTTTTATAAAGCACAAAGAGCTTCATTGCAACAAAGAAAAAAAGGCATGTAACAAAAGTATTGGCGTTATGTCGGCTGACACGGCGCAGCATCAGCTTCAGTTCTCTTTTCATCTTTCGTTCCAGCCTGACATTATCAATTTGGCAACAGAACATGTCATCAGCTTTTGTATTTTTACTCATCAACGGTTCGGGCTGACGTTTTCCAAATGCCGCCACAAACGCCAATACCCAACGTTAGCGGCTATTTTACCGACACCCTACACGACAATAAAAATCAGACAAAAAATGAAACAATGATTACAGGACAAGACATAATTGCATTAGGATTTAAGCCTAACAAATGGTTTAAAGAAGTCATTGAATATGCAAACGAAAACGGTTTAAGTGGCGACAGTTTGAAAAGTTATATTGAAAGTGTTCGACCTAAATATATTGAACCACATTTACAACCGGTTAGTTTTTACCATAATATTAGAGCCGAAAACGAAGAAGAAGCCGACAATGTGAAAATGGTAATTGAAACCATGCAAAAACTAATGGTAACACCAACTTTGGTTGGAGGTGCTGTGATGCCTGATGCTTGTCCAACAGGCGAAGGACAAATTCCAGTTGGTGGAATTGTAATTGCTAGAAACGCAATTCATCCAGCAATGCACAGTGCAGACATTTGTTGTTCTGTAATGATGACAAATTTTGGAATGGTGTCGCCAAAAAATGTTTTAGATATGGCACATTCAATAACTCATTTTGGTGGTGGTGGTCGAGACGAATATTCTATTTTGCCAAAAGAATTTGAAGATAGGATTTCACAAAACAGATTTTTAAACTCTGAACGAAGTTTAAGTTTTGCGAAAACACATTTAGGAACACAAGGAGATGGAAACCACTTTTTATTTGTTGGGATTTCAAAAATGACAGGCGAAACAATGATGGTTACACACCATGGAAGTCGTGGGTTTGGAGCAAACTTGTATTCACAAGGAATGAAAATAGCCGAATATTTTAGAAAAGAAATTTCGCCAAAAACACCAGAAAAAAATGCTTGGATACCTTATGATACCGAAGAAGGAAAATCATATTGGGAAGCATTGCAGTTGGTTAGAGAATGGACAAAATTGAACCACACCACAATTCATAATGCTACTTCTGAAAAACTTAACATAGAACCATTAGACAGATTTTGGAACGAACATAATTTTGTTTTCAAAGAAGATGATTTATTTTATCACGCCAAAGGTGCAACACCATTGGACGACAAATTTGTTCCTGACAGCAAGGACGGATTAAGGTTAATACCTTTGAATATGAGTGAGCCAGTATTAATTGTAAAAGGGAACACGACTACAAATAATTTAGGTTTTGCACCTCACGGAGCAGGACGAAATATAAGTCGTGGACGACACAAAAGAAATAATGCTCATAAAACCATTGACGAAATATTTCAAGAAGAAACACAAGGTTTAGACATTCGCTTTTTCTCAAACCATATTGATATTTCAGAATTACCAAGTGCTTACAAAAATGCAGAAATGGTAAAACGACAAATGAAAGAATTTGGACTTGGCGAAGTTGTTGACGAAATTATGCCATATGGTTGTATTATGGCAGGTGATTGGGAAATTGACGCACCTTGGAAAGTGAAAGCAAGAGAAAAATTTAAAGCGAAACAAGAAAATAAAACTGCTGACGAATAAAAACAGCCGCTAACATTGGGTTTTGTACAAGTTGGGCGGACGGAATAACAATAAGCTTTTGTAATTCTATTTTGCTTTTGTTCGGGCTGGACATACATCGCTGAACTCTTGTACTTAACTTCAACTTTATATTTTCAATCAGCAGTGGTTATGGGCAGACGGAATACTGATTCCCAACCTGCACAAAGCCCTGTTCGTTAGCCGTAATTATTCTGACACATCAAAATCAAGTTTTGTTTGACTGTCCGGCTTTCCTTGGAGGACTTCTACGACTTCTAATATTTCATAATGGTTTCCTATGACTTCATAGTCATAACCATATTTGACTGTTGTTTTTACTTTTGCCCTAAGCGAATCTCCAGGACGGATGTCAATCTTTCTTTCCTGAAAATCATTAAGCCAGGATTCTTGTAAAATCTTTGCCGGTATCAAGCGACCATTATATTTAAAGTCCCACATTGCATGACCCAAATAATCCGGACGCTTAACCTTTAAAATCATTATTCCGTCGGACTCTATCTTTTCTTTTGTAACCAAGTCTTCTAACTCTTCCGGCGTAATGTTCAATTCAAGATTAAAAGACGCTTCACCGACAGAACTTTTAAAAGTCGCCTTATCACTTTTGGACAATGGTTCTAAAGCTGTGTTGATTTTGTTGATGTTATCAACCAACTTTCGCATGTTCATTGGCGTATAATTAGGAAACTGCTTTACATCAGTTTTCTTCGCTTCTTCAATGAGTTCATATTGTATATCTTCAATCACTTTTGCATCTGTAAGTTGTGTGTAACCTTCCATTCTTTTTACAACGATGTATTTTGACTTTACAAGATAATGACCAACAAATTTTTTCCAATCCAACTCTTTAATTGCTTCATCAGGCAGACCTTTTAAAACATTGACAAGCCATGTTCTAAGTGAGCCAATTTCAATATCTTCCAACAGCAGGACAGGCTCCAATTTTGTATCAATACTTTTTATTAAATCACAGTCAAAGTCCTGAAACGCTTTAATTATTGCTGTCATGCTTTCAAAGACACGAGACGGATTTTCACTGTCTTTTTGATAATCAATTTCAATACAGAAATCAGCCTTTACATCTGTTGTAGCCATAGCTTTTTGTTTGACACTTCAAAATAAGCGAAAAGATATAACTACGGCTAACATAAGTGTTTGCAATACGGCGGCTTGACATTAAATACTCATCTACTGTTTTTCAATTTAGCTTCGGTAAGTTTGCGGGCTGACGGAATGCTATTGCCGCCGCATCGCAAACACCGGAACGTTAGGCGTAAGGCTAACGCAGTTCCTAAAATCCAACAAACGGTAAGAAATTCATAATATGAATATTGGTATTAATTTCCTTAAAAGCATTTACAATTATGATATTATCTATCATTATACTAAAGCTTCAACAGCAATTGACTTCATTCTTTATAACAACCAATTGCGATTTAATGGAGCTCGTAAATCAATTGACCCAATCGAAAGTAGAAAAGCAGAAAGAGCTACAGTTTATTATGACTCCGCGGTAGACAAACATAGAAGTGAACAGCATTACTTAAATGTAAACGAATTGCATGCTTTTGTTGATGATATAGAAAAGCAATTTAATCAAATCTGCTTTTGTCAAAATCGAATGGGTAAAGATTTTGCAAGTGAAAATTACATATCAAATTTTGAAGGTCACGAAGAGCTATTCGGTTTTACAAAGTTGAGAATGTGGGACCAATATGCTGATAAATATTCAGGCGTTTGTATTGCATTTTCAAAAGAAAAAATACTATCGTTGAATCGCAAAAAGTTTCAAATAATTGAAAATGACGTAAAATACCTAACATTTCAAGAACTATTGTCAAAAAAGATAGGTGATATTCAAGGAAATCATTTGGAAAATATTGGAATAGAAAAGTATAAGAAACAACTTGAGAAACTATTAATAGAATCTTTTTTTTGTAAGCACATTGACTATGCTGGCGAAAGTGAATATAGAATTGGGACTTTCTTTGATAAAGACAAATGCAGCTTCGAGACAATTCGAGATGAATTCCTTTTTGACAGAATTATGATGCTTGATATTTCAGATTGTGTTGTAGCTATTTTTGTTTCAAGCTTTGCAAACGACAGACAAAAAAATGATTTGCTTCAATATGCTTATAAACTTAATGTTGAAATTATCGAAATGAGATGGCAACATGATTCTTTCAAACCTTGGAACTTGAAAGAGTGGCATGAATTTGTTGAAAGAATTGAGCACGAAAAAAAATGAGAGTGATGAAGCCCTACGCCTAACAAAGGGTTTGGCAAAATACGGGCGGACGGAAGTCGTGTCTCAACTTTTGTATTTCAATTAAGCCACATATCCAGCTTGACGTTATAAATTTAGCCAAGTGCAAATTATCAACTTTAAATGGCTTTGTTGCATGAATCAATTTATAAGGTTTAAATAACCTATCCTGGAATCGTTAAGCTACTTTTACGCTTATTGGTTTGCTTGTTTTCAATGTTATGTTTAATATTTTGCAACCAATTCTTACTTCTGTGAGTTGATTTTCTTTTCGTCTTGCCAATAACTTATCACCCACAATTGTTTTGTACCTGAACATCGTGGTTTCCGCTTTACTCCGCTGGTGATAACGGGTTTGAATTTTCCATTCTTTTCGTCCTGTTTCCCCTATCGTTTCTATAGCTCTATCCCTTTGTTGTAAACAGGCATCCCCTTTTTTACTCATCACTGCGTTTTTCCTTGGCGGTATAACCTGTTCTATATTGTCTTTTGCCAACCGTTTACGCACCTTCTTTTTATCGTAAGCACCGTCGCCTGTAAAACTTTTTACTTCCTTTTTGATCTGTGTCAATAAGGCATCCACTTCAGTGGCGTCATCAACCGCATTGGTAGTCAGTGTTACCGCTTCCACCTGTTGTGTCTGTTCATCCACTGCCACATGCAGTTTCATCCAGGTGCGGTGCTTGCCCGCTCCATGTTTGCGAACTTTCCATTCCCCTTCTCCATATACCTTCAGACCCGTGCTGTCAACCACTATATCTGTAACCGTTCTGTTGCTCCCTCCTGTCTGCAGCTTCACATCCAAAGCCTTGCTGCGCCTGCAGATTACACTGTAATGGGGCACTTTTACATCTGCTTTTGTCAGTTTGAAAAAACTGCACATAAAGCCTTCCGTTTGCCGCAATGCCAAGTGGTATATCTTACGGATGGTAAGGCATATTTCTATAGCCCTATCACTGTATTGCTTCTGACCCCCACGCCTGTTCCCCTCACGGGGAGCTTTCCAATGATCTGCAATGTCTTTCTCTATCCATAAACACAAAGACCCGCGTTGCTGTAATCCATTATTGTAAGCCGACCAGTTTCTGACTTTGTACTTATCTTTACTCATCAGGTATAGATTGTGTTGTTAATGATGTTGTAACCACTAACTAACTAATCTATGCCTGTTCTTTTTTATAAGTGAATAACTATCGCTCATCTTTATATTTATTCATGCAACAACGCCACTTTAAATTATAAATTTGGCTTCTGTACGTCGGGCTTGACGGAATTCTACTACCCGTTCTTCGCCAAGCCATGAACGTTGTGCGCAACTTTCGACCAACAACTTTACATTGACAAGACTTGAAATCAGAATTAAAATATATAGAACTTAAAACTGGATTTGCAAGCAATGGTCCAGCTTGGATTGGAAAAGTAGAATTTTCTAAGTCTGGCAAGACTGTATATTTTAATGGACATGCATTAAAAGGAAATGGACATGGTGTTTGTTCAGACATCGAGACACGAGAGATTTACTGGATTTCAGGAATTAAGAAAAATGGTCAGGACAGGCATTGGTCTGGAAACGGCAAGATTATGATTGATAAAAAGGTTGTTGATGAGTATTTGAAATTAGTAGACTTCTATATACTCGACCCAAAAAAGTACGAACTCGTTGACATCGTTATTACTGACAAAAAAAAGTTTACTGACATTGAGAACAGCAAAATTGACACACCAAATGATGCAGAAAAATATCAAGACCTTGCAGACTTATCAATAACTGAATTAAAAACAATAATTGACGAACTAAAAGACAAAGAGTATAAGACAAATCCGAATAATGGACTAAAATATTATACTGTTAAAAGACTTGACGCTGAAAAGTATTTGGAGCAATTGCAAAGCAAAGAATAAAAGCGAACGCACAACAATAGGTTTGGCAATAGGCTGGCTGACGGAAGAGCAATCGGCTACAAATCAATATCAGCAATAGTTCCAGCTTGACTTTATAAATTTAGCTATTAGTTGTTATCTTCATCTTCAGTAACAATTTTCAGCTTTGGTTCCGGGCTTGACATTATAAATTTCCAGCCCATCGCCAAGCCTCAACGTTATGTGCAACCTGTGATTTCTCTTTGCCGGTATTATCTTGCTCTCTTTTCCGTGTGGGTTAGTTGGTTCAGGTTGACACTGCCAGGCAAGTCACTGCAACAAGCA
Organism: Ilyomonas sp.; assembly: GCA_965219515.1. GTDB lineage: Bacteria > Bacteroidota > Bacteroidia > Chitinophagales > Chitinophagaceae > Ilyomonas. The sequence continues at coordinate 658,520 of OZ244776.1, read as the reverse complement.
AAGCTTTTGTTTCGGGTGTGGCTTCTGGCAGTCAGGCTTCGGGTGACGCAATCAGGTCTGCACATAACATGGGGTTTTGCGTCAGCACGGCTGACACAACTCAGCAGCCGCTTCACTCCTTCTTTTATCTTCAGTTCCGGCTGACGTTATAAATTGGGCGACTGTTTTTATCTTCATCTTTTGTGCTACTTTCGGCTTTTGGTTGGCACGGGCTGATGGATCTTTTCTGTCGTGCCGAACGCAAAGCCCGGACGTTGCCTGCCACTTTGAAAATGCTTGTAAAGTTTCAACTTCTTCACTCACTGTTTTTAAGCTGTTCCGGTTGACTTGTGCTAAGCAAGCGCACCATTTTACAAAGCTGTTTTGTCTTGCCTAAAAAAGAAATGCTTACCTGTTCAGGCTGACCAGATAAAGCGGCAGGCAACAAGAGGTTTTGCGTCAGCACGGCTGACGCATCGCAGCCGCCGCTTCACTCCTTCTTTCTTCTTTGGTTCCAGCCTGACGTTATAAATTGAGCCATTGGTTTTAGCTTCATCTTTTGTACTACTTTCGGCTTTCGTTTAGCACGGGCTGACGAATCTTTTCTGTCGTGCCGAACGCAAAGCCGTAACGTTGGCAGAAATGCGGTCGGACAGCTTCAACTTCGAAGAATTATCTTTGAGCAAAGCAAGACAACACAAGTTGGACACCTTCTGCTGAAGATAATCTTCTTAATCTCGTAGATAAAGATGCAATCAATGAACAGGAAGCGAAAGGAATTGCATTAGCTGAGCTTCGTGTGTTAGACCTTGACACGGACATTATTATTTCGACAAGCCTCATTCTTGAACTTCACAAAATTGCTTTTGGTAACCTTTATGAGTGGGCGGGACAATGGCGAACAACAAATATCCTGGTTGGACAACTTGAACCACCACAACCGCATCAAGTTATTCAATTAATGTATCAGTTTATTGACAATCTGAATTTTAAAATATCAATAGCTAAAACAAAAGAAGAACATATTGACTGTTTGCTTTATGCACATTATGAATTTATCCGTATTCATCCTTTTAACAATGGCAACGGAAGAACAGGAAGAATACTTATGAATTTAGTGGCAATGAAGTTTGGCTATCAACCTTTAGTTCTTTATTATCGGGAAGGAGAAAGTCGGAAAGTTTACATTAATACAATGAAAGCAGCAGACAAAGGAAACTTTGAACAATTAAGAAATTTGATTTCCGTTGAACTTAATATTTTCTGATTTATCATCGGAAAGTAAAGACAAAACGATTTCTTCAACCTTATCTTTAGAGACTTGTTGATCTTCTAACGACATAGTAGTAAAAACGGTTTCAGTAAGCATTTGTGTAAGAAATGCTTTCTCTTGTAACTGTGGATATTTTTCGTAAAAATTCATTGCTTGATAAAGATAAATTTAAAACTCAAATAAAAGAAGCACTTCTGCCAACAAATGTATTTGCAATAGCAGGGGGCGACGGAACGTACTTGGACAGCAGTAATTCTGTTCGGCTTCAGTTATCGGCTGACAATTCACTGTTGAACATTTGTAGTTATCTTCGGCAAAAAAATAAATTAGCTTTGGTACAAGCGTGACGAGCTTCGATGCCTTGCCATCGCAAATACCGGTTCGTTAGCGGTAATGCTACGTGACACCCTACGAACTTCACGGTTTTAAAAAAACTTCCCGAATTATCATCCGTTTTTGTTTCCTCATTTGTCAAAGCTGTATAATCTAAAATTTTATACAAAATGACAAAGAAAATGAAACAGGTGCAACTCACCCAATACGGCACACCTGACGTATTAAAATTGGTTGAGACAGACATCCCACAGCCCAAAGCAGGGGAAGTCGTTATCAAAGTTGATGCAATTGGAGTAAATTATTCCGACACATTACGCAGACGGGACAAGTATTTCCAACCAACGCCATTGCCTTATGTTTTGGGTTCGGAAGCGGTTGGAAAAATTGTTTCAGTTGGCGAAGGTGTAACCGAGCCTTATGTAATTGGTGCAACAGTTTTGGCAATTCTTCCTTTTGGTGGCGGCTATGCAGAATATGTTTCTGCCATTGCTCAATATTGTGTTCCCCTGCCACCAAATATTGACGCAAAAACTGCAACTGCAATTTTTGTGCAAGGCTCAACAGCTCAATTATTGATTTCACAAGTTGCAAAAGAACTTAAAGACAAAACTGTTTTAGTAAATGCAGCAGCAGGTGGTGTTGGCTCTTTGTTGGTACAATTGGCAAAGTTAAACGGAGCAAAAGTAATTGCTACCAGCAGTTCAGACGAAAAATTAAAAGTTGCGAAGGCAAACGGAGCAGATGAAACAGTAAATTATTCAACTGAAAATTGGAGTGAAAAAGTAAAACAAGCCAATGACGGAAAAGGCGTTGATATTGCTTTTGAAATGGTTGGCGGAGATATTTACAATGAAACTGTAAAAGCCTTGGCACAAGGCGGGCATTTAATAGTTTATGGTTGTGCAAGTGGCGTACAAGGAACTGTACACCCAGAGTATTATGTTGATGAAAACATCAGCCAGTCAGGCTTCAATTTAGCATTTTACATTACTACAAAAATGCAAGTTTGGCAAGAAGCATTAGGAACTGTAATTGGGTTAATTGCACAAGGACAATTAAAAATTTCAACACCTAAAACTTTTGCTTTAATAGATGTTTCGGAAGCCCACAAACAAATTGAAGCAAGACAAACCACAGGAAAAGTAGTATTAACCACAAATAATTAAAACAATGAAAAAAGCAATCATATTTTTAGCAATAGTTGCCGTAGCAACATTCTCAGTGGCTTTTAAAAGCAAGCCAAACAAAGACCTGAAATATAAATTAGAACATTTATCAGGCACTTATGCAGATGCAAAGCCGTATAATTATGGCAAGGCTTGGGGTAAAAGAGTTTTCACATTTGACAAAGGTAAATGGACACTTCATTTTACACTTGCACTTGATCCCGAATTAAAAATGCAAGTTTTTCAATTTCGAACTTTTGGAACTTACAAAGTACAGGACAAATCAAGCAAGGTTGCCGACACTTATAACGCTTTGTTTACAGAAGAAAAGAAATTGCTGACCTTAAAAACAAGTGATGAGAACTTAATCAAAGCTTTTGGTTTTGCACCTTGCAATATGACCATTGGTATAGAGCAAGACGTTTCTGAAAAAGGTTGTAGCGGTTGGAAATCTGTGGCAGAATGCCCAGGCGACAACGATTTACTTTCGTTAGACAAAGATGGTAAATTATACTTTGGCAACCGACTACAAGACAACGATATGTGCAGTCCTGAAAAAAGACCAACGTCATTAACGCCACCCGTTGTAAAACCAAAATAACATAAACAATGCAGGTGCGAAGCCCCCGCATTTTTTGTTTTCAAATTAAATTCTAAAAAAATGACAACAAGACAAATAGCACTTAGTTTAATTGAATTGTGCAAAGAAAAAAAGTTTAGCAAAGCCCGTAAAGAATTATATGCAGAAAATGCTATTAGTATGGAAGCCGACAATAAACTAATTACAGGCTTAAAAGCAATGGACGAAAAAGAAAAAAATTGGCACAGTGGTATTCAAGAAATACACGACATCAAATTTTCAAAGCCACTAATAAACGGTAACTTTTTTAGCATTGCCATCACTTGGGATTTGACATACAAAGGCAAAGAACGTGGCGGTTGGAAAGAGATTGCAGTTTTTGAAGTGAAAGACCAAAAAGTGGTTCTTGAAAAATTCTATTATTAACTTTGTAGCAAATGGAAAATTCAAACGAACAAATACTAAAAAATGCTTTGGATGGCGACATCAACGCATTTCAGATTTTATTTAGTGTATTTCAAAATCAGTTAAAATCTTACCTATTTCGTTTGACTGCAAACCGAAACGATGCCGAAGATTTAACCCACGACACTTTCATAAAAGCCTACGATAAACTTTCAACATTTAAAGGCGAATCATCTTTAAAAACTTGGGTATTTCAAATTGCAACAAATCTTTCGTACAATTATTTAAAACGCCAAAAACGGTGGACAGCAGATGTTAGCGAACAGGCAAAAAAGTTAGTAATTGGAAACGAAAAATTAAGAAATGAAATTATAAAAGTTCACGAAACTTCGGTAGATGCAAAGTATGATATGAAAGAGCATATTGATACTTGCTTTACTTGCATTTCCAAAAACCTACCAATAGAAAATCAAATTGCGTTAATGCTGAAAGATGTGTATGATTTTTCAGTTAGTGAAATTTGCCAAATAGTAGACAAGACCGAAGGTGTTGTAAAATATCTTTTGCAAGACGGAAGAAAAACAATGATTGATATTTTTGACAATCGTTGTGCATTGGTAAACAAGAACGGAGTTTGTCATCAATGTTCAGAACTTAACGGTTGGTTCAATCCAAAGGAAAACCAACAAGAAGCATTAATGAAATTGGACTTAGTGAAAGGCTCTAAAAAGTTTGACCGAGTTGAACTTTACAACATCAGGACAACACTTGTAAAAGCAATAGACCCTTTGCGTTCCAGTGGTTCTAACTTGCAGGAAATTTTATTAAACTGCAACAGAATGGCAATGGGAGAACTTGCTACAAACAACTAACTTACTCAGTGCGACAGAAAAGCACTACCGCTAACAAAAGGTTTTGTGCAATTGGGGCTTGACGTTGCAGCAATCATCGGCAGTGCACATCCAAGCTTCATATTCGGCGGACGTAATTCTGTTTGGCAGTAGTTCTAAACTTCGGCTTTTAGTTATAAATTTAGCTTCAGTTCCGGGCGGACAGTTGGTTAATTCCCCAACTGCACAAAGCCTCGAACGTTATGTGCAACCTGTGACTTCTCTTTACCGGTATTATTTTGCTCTCTTTTCCGTGTGGGTTAGTTGGTTCAGGTTGACTCTGCCAGGCAAGTCACTGCAACAAGCAAAGCTTTTGTTTCGGGTGTGGTTTCTGGCAGTCAGGCTTCGGGTGACGCAATCAGGTCTGCACATAACATGGGGTTTTGCGTCAGCACGGCTGACACAACGCAGCAGCCACTTCACTCCTTTTTTGGGCTTCGGTTGTCAGCCCGACATTTCTCTGTTGGTCATCACTAGTGGTTTGTATCTTCGGCTCTTTATTCGGCTTTTGTCCATGCCGACGGATTGCATCCGTCGTGCCGAACACAAAGCCCGAACGTTGTGCGTCATGCGACCTAACTGCAAAAACTCAAATGAAATTGACAATTACAATTAATGAAACCAATTTTTACAATACATGCTGGTGAATATTTAGTAGCAGCGACAATTGAAAAAGAATTTCGTAATTACAATATTTGGCTGCCAAGCAAAGACACCGGAATTGACTTGTTATTGACAAATAAAAACAACACACAAACGACTTCGTTACAAGTTAAGTTTTCAAAAGACTTTAGCACAACACATACAAAAGAGATTTTCAGACCTGACATTAAAAGTACAGGTTGGTGGACTTTAAACAGAGACAAAATAAAAAACTCACAAGCTGATTTTTGGATTTTTATACTTTATAGTTTAGAAAGAAAAACTCACGATTTTGTAATTCTTAAGCCATTAGAATTGTTAGACATTTTTGACAATATGAATAGAACTGCAAATCTTATTCATTGTTACATTACTGTAACAAATCACGATACTGTTTTTGAAACTCGTGGTTTAAACGATAATGACATGAAACTTATTTGCGAAAACAAATTCGCTGACAATTTCCGAGACTTAAAAAAACATTTAAACAATTGGAAGCCTATAATTCAGAAATTAAAGTGACTGTAAATTTGAAGCACGAACGCACAACAAGTGGTTTGGCAAAAAACTGGCTGACAATATGCAGCATCAACTTTGGTTCACTATTCAGCAGCAGTTATCGGCTTGACTATATAAATTTGACAACAAAACAAACAATAAACTTTTATTTATAAATTTAGCTTAGGTTCGGGCGTGACGAATTTCAAATACCAGTTCTTCGCCAAGCCTAACCGTTATGTGCAACCTGTGACTTCTCTTTGTCAGTATTATTTTGCTCTCTTTTCCGTTTGGGTTAGTTGGTTCAGGTTGACGCTGCCAGGCAAGTCACTGCAACAAGCAAAGCTTTTGTTTCGGGTGTGGCTTCTGGCAGTCAGGCTTCGGGTGACGCAATCAGGTCTGCACATAACAAGAGGTTTTGTGTCAGCACGGCTGACATTCGTCAGCCGCTGCTTCAGCTCTTTTTTGGGGCTTCAGTCATCAGCCCGACGGAACCCGGTTGGTCATCAGCGGTTGTTTGTATCTTCGGTTCTTTATTTGGCTTTTGTCCATGCCGACGGATTGCATCCGTCGTGCCGAACACAAAGCCCGAACGTTGTGCGAAACTTGAAGCTTACTTTTATGATGAAGAAGATAATGATGTTAACGTTCAATTCATTGTTCTATATTTATACTTTTGGACAAATACAAGGACCCGACGCTATAACACTAACTGTACTTCAAAAAATTAAAGCAGAAGTAAACAAAGAAGCCTTAAGATTTAAAGACTCTTTGAAGAAAGAAGATGGAATAACAAACGAATACATAGAGTACTCTGTTGACACATTCAAATTACAACATATTGCTGACAAAAGGATTGATATAGACTGGTCAACTGTTGGAATGAATATTACCGTTGACGAAATGACTGACGGTTACGATAAGTTAATGAATAAGTATTATGAGAAATTGATGCATACGCTTGATCCGGCTGATAAAAAGGCATTGATAAATGCTCAACGAGCTTGGCTGCAATTCAGAACAGCCGAAATGAAATTAGTTGGAGTTTTGACAAACAATGATAAGTATTCAGGTGGCGGGACAATTCAATCTAATATTAGTGTAAGTGATTATTCAGACCTTGTAATAAAAAGAACAGACCAGCTTTTCGACTATTATAATGGAACAATAGATTGGCGATAAAGAATTCGCACAACAAAAGGTTTTCTGCTATGCTGGCTGACGAATTTCACTTCATCAGCAGTTTCTTTTATGGGCTTTTGTTCCGGCTTGACATACTTTAATCAGCTTTAGCTTTTTACTTGTACTTTTAGTTTTTTAATCGGCTTTTGTCCATGCTGACGAATCTTTGAATCCAGCACAGCAGAAAGCCGGAGCCGTTATGTGCAACCTGTGACTTCTCTTTGCCGGTATTATCTTGCTCTCTTTTCCGTGTTGGTTAGTTGGTTCAGGTTGACGCTGCCAGGCAAGTGACTGCAACAAGCAAAGCTTTTGTTTCGGGTGTGGCTTCTGGCAGTCAGGTTTCGGGTGACACAATCAGGTCTGCACATAACATGGGGTTTTGTGTCAGCACGGCTGACATTCGTTAGCCGCTACTGCAGCTCTTTTTTGGGGCTTCGGTTGTCAGCCCGACGGAACGCTGCCCGTCATCAGCGGTTGTTTGTATCTTCGGTTCTTTATTTGGCTTTTGTCCATGCCGACGGATTGCATCCGTCGTGCCGAACACAAAGCCCGAACGTTGTGTGCAACCTTGCGTAACACCCTACAATTGACAATTACAAAGCAATGACAACATTTAATGAATGAATTTTTGGACAGTTTTTCTACAAGAGAATTAGCTATTGCAATTTGGATTTTAATTGCTCTTGTTGCTTGTTTGTTTAGTAAAAACATAAGGCAATCATTGATTGGAATTTTTAAAGCTTTGTTTGCATGGAAAATTTCAGTTTCGTTGTTAGCCTTCTTTGCACATACGGCATTCTATGTATTCGTTCTTTATAAATTGAAATTTTGGAATGCTGCACTTCTGAAAGACACAATAATTTGGAGCTTAAGTTTTGGCTTTGTTTCTTTAATGAACATCAACAAAGTAAACGACACAAAATATTTTAAGAACATATTTTTTGACGCAATAAAATGGACAATTGCAATAGAGTTTATTGTAAATTTCTTTACATTCAGCTTGACTAAAGAAATGATTTTAGTTCCAATTATAGTTTTATCAGCAGGATTGCAAGCTGCGTCTTCTTTTGACCCAAAGCATAAGCAAGTAGAAAATTTGTTTAAAAGTTTTCTGATATACTTCTCAATATTTGTGTTTTTATTTTCGTTTTATAAAACGATTGAAAAACACAGTGAAATTTTTACGATTGACAATTTGAAAAGTTTTTTATTGCCAGTTATCTTGACAATAACCTTTTTACCCTTCATGTATCTGTACAATTTGATTGTCAAATATGAAGAGCTTTGGGTTAGACTGAAATTTATAATTTGCAATGGCGTTGTTGCATGAATAAATATAAAGATGAGCGATAGTTATTCACTTATAAAAAAGAACAGGCATAGATTAGTTAGTTAGTGGTTACAACATCATTAACAACACAATCTATACCTGATGAGTAAAGATAAGTACAAAGTCAGAAACTGGTCGGCTTACAATAATGGATTACAGCAACGCGGGTCTTTGTGTTTATGGATAGAGAAAGACATTGCAGATCATTGGAAAGCTCCCCGTGAGGGGAACAGGCGTGGGGGTCAGAAGCAATACAGTGATAGGGCTATAGAAATATGCCTTACCATCCGTAAGATATACCACTTGGCATTGCGGCAAACGGAAGGCTTTATGTGCAGTTTTTTCAAACTGACAAAAGCAGATGTAAAAGTGCCCCATTACAGTGTAATCTGCAGGCGCAGCAAGGCTTTGGATGTGAAGCTGCAGACAGGAGGGAGCAACAGAACGGTTACAGATATAGTGGTTGACAGCACGGGTCTGAAGGTATATGGAGAAGGGGAATGGAAAGTTCGCAAACATGGAGCGGGCAAGCACCGCACCTGGATGAAACTGCATGTGGCAGTGGATGAACAGACACAACAGGTGGAAGCGGTAACACTGACTACCAATGCGGTTGATGACGCCACTGAAGTGGATGCCTTATTGACACAGATCAAAAAGGAAGTAAAAAGTTTTACAGGCGACGGTGCTTACGATAAAAAGAAGGTGCGTAAACGGTTGGCAAAAGACAATATAGAACAGGTTATACCGCCAAGGAAAAACGCAGTGATGAGTAAAAAAGGGGATGCCTGTTTACAACAAAGGGATAGAGCTATAGAAACGATAGGGGAAACAGGACGAAAAGAATGGAAAATTCAAACCCGTTATCACCAGCGGAGTAAAGCGGAAACCACGATGTTCAGGTACAAAACAATTGTGGGTGATAAGTTATTGGCAAGACGAAAAGAAAATCAACTCACAGAAGTAAGAATTGGTTGCAAAATATTAAACATAACATTGAAAACAAGCAAACCAATAAGCGTAAAAGTAGCTTAACGATTCCAGGATAGGTTATTTAAACCTTATAAATTGATTCATGCAACAAAGCCATTAGAAATAAAGCTGATAGACAAAGAGTAAAGCGACACATCTTGTTAATTGCAAACTTCAACATTGACAAATTGATGAGCATTTCAAAAAATATTGCCAAGCCCATAAACGTATATAACGACCTTTCAAAAAAGATGATTAGACACATTAGCAAAAAGCAATACGTTGGCTATGACGAGTGAGAAAAAGGCTGCACACAACACGGGGTTTGCTGCTATGCTGGCTGACGAACAAATTCCCATCTTTTTGTTAGCTGTCAGCAGCGGTTCGGTCAGACGTAATTCTATTGAACTTTTGTAATTATCTTCATCATCAGTAATTTTATTGGGCTTCAGTTCCGGGCTGGACGTTTTCCAAATCCCAGCACAGCAGCAAGCCCTGTACGTTAGCTGCCACTTTGAAATAGCTGCCCAAGTTCAGGCTTCTTAGTTCACTGTTTTTAAGCTGTTCCGGTTGACTTGTGCTAAGTAAGTTTATCATTTTACAAAGCTGTTCTGTCTTACTTAAGAAAGAAACGCTTATCTGTTCAGGCTGACCGGATAAAGCAGCAGGCAACAAGAGGTTTTGCGTCAGCACGGCTGACACAACGCAGCCGCCGCTTCACTCCTTCTTTCTTCTTTGGTTCCAGCCTGACGTTATAAATTGAGCGATCGGTTTTACTTTCAGCTTTTGTGCTACTTTCGGCTTTTGGCTGGTACGGGCTGACGGAACGCTTAAGCCGTGCCGGACGCAAAGCCCGAACGTTGTGTATAATGCGCCTTGACGACCTACTAATATTTAAAGACTTTTAAAACCCATTTAGAACCTCATTAGTTTTTTGTAAATTTGTAATCCAAATAAAGCGACAATGGATAACTCGTATATTGCATTTGACGAACTCAAAAAGCTATACCCAGACGAATGGATACTTTTAGGCGACCCGGAAATGAAAAACACATCCGTTTTGGGTGGCATTGTTTTATACCACAGTAAAGACAAAAAAGAAGTTTGCTATATCGGAAGAGACAAGACTGCCAACTTTTCAACTGTCACGATTGCATTTGCAGGCGACTTGAAACAACATCGTAAAATCGGACTTCTGAAAAGAATATGAAAATTTTCACCTTTGACCTTCCCTCAGACGAAGATGTCATCATTGTAAACGCTTCTATTGAAGGAAAATTCAAATTTCGGCTTGCTCTTGACACGGCTGCGACACATACTACAATTGACAGTAACGTTTTATATTTTTCGGGCTATGAATTAAAAAACAGCAAAGGGGAACAAGAAATAGAAACTTCAAACGGAATTATAGTTGTAGAAATTTATGACGTTGAGCATTTCGAATGTTTGGGAATTACAAAGACTGTTTTTGAAGTTCAGGTTTATGACTTTTTAGCTCACGGAATTACTTCTTACTATGATGGTGTAATTGGACTGAACTTTTTAAGAGAACATAAATTTTGCATTGACATTGCAAAAGGTGAAGTGAGCATTGACATTTGAGCAGCGTAATGAAACAGCACTACACACAACATGAGGTTTGCTGCTATGCTGGCAGACGAATAAATCCTCATCTTTTTGTTCGCTATCAGCAGCGGTTCGGTCAGACGTAATTCTGTTAGGCTTTTAGTTGTTAACTTGTACTTTTATTTCTTTATTGGGCTTCAGTTCCGGGCTGACGAATCAAAACCGCCAGCACAGCAGCAAGCCTGAACGTTGTACGCAATAGTATGACAGACACTTTAATCATTCAAAAAGCGACAGAAGAAATTGAAGCCAAAACGTTTGGTGTGACAGAACAATTCTTAGAAATTCACGAAGTTGTTTATGAAAACGACAAACCAAAAGTTGCAAGGGTTGACACAGAAAAAGAAGACGGAACAGCTATTGTTTATTTTCCAGTCAAAGACGAAAAGTTTTATTTAGCAGTTTATCTTGACACATTACCTCAAGTCTCGGTTAGACATTTAGGGACAGAGTATTACAACAGTGTTTATCTTGGTGTTTCTTCAAAAATATTGAGTCTTCAAGAACTATCTGGAATGACAAAACTGAAAGTTACTAAAGGACATAGTAAAGGAGACAAAAGAGGCGGTGGCTATTGGAAATATAGCAAAGTTTGTTTTGAACCAAATCCAGAACCAGATGAATTCGAGGACAAACTCAAAAAACTTCTTGACGTTTTGGAAACTGACAAAGAAGGTGTTCAGCAACTTGCAGACAAAGCAGACGCATGGATACAGGTTGCTCAGGAATTTCATATTGGCAATACGATGCTTGGAGGTTCGTTTATCGACAAAGAAAGTGTTAAGCGAATTGCCAACTTAAACCTTTCAATTGATTTTGACTTATCTGTTGGAGGAAATCTATACAAATAGGAAAACTACTGCTACCAACAAAGGGTTTGGCAAAAAACTGGCTGACAGTACGCAGCATCAACTATTGTATCGCTAATTATCTTTTGTTCCGGCATAACATTATAAATTGAGCCAAAAAATAACAATGAACATTATATCTTTACTCTGCATTTGTTCGGGGCTGACGTTTTTCAAATACCAGTTCTTCGCCAAGCCTGAATCGTTAGCGGTTATTTTATGGTGACACTTCAAAATTTTGTAATAGTAATTTCAATCCTGTTTCTGTTGACAAATTGTAACAGTAAGAAAGATAATAAAAAGTTGAAGGAAGTTCCTTTCAGACAGACAAGTAAGAACAATCAATTGACGGGAGAATGGGTATACAATTTTCCTTTCTTCTACTCTAAACTCACACTTAGCGACAATGGTACGTTCAAATTCCACGACCAAAGTCATTATGGACAAAACTATACAGAGGGAAAATGGATTGAGGATGATAAAGCTATCATACTGACAAGTTATGAAAGTTTCATTGGAAAAGCTGCTTCAAAAAGCAACATAATAAATGAACAAACAAAGAATGTGAGACCATCAAAAGTGCCAGCACCTATAGCCTTACCTGGACCACATGATACAATCCGAGTTTATTTTAACCGTCTAGCTTTTAAATTACATAATGATACATTAATTGGCATAGGCGATAATCCAACGAAAAATAGCTACCAGTTCGTGAGAAAGAAAAACAACCGCTAACATGGGGTTTGGCGTTATTGGGGCTTGACTTTGAAACATCGGCAGTAGTTCGCTATCAGCTTCGGTTTCGGCTTGACGTTATTAATTTAGCTTTAGTTCTTATCTTCAACTTTTAAAACAATATTGGGCTACAGTCGTCGGCGGACGTTTTTCAAATATCCCAACAACGCCAAGCCCGAACGTTGTATGCCATAAATTCTGAGCGCCCCATGACTTCAAAAATTTCTACTCGACAATTCTGTTTGTTTCTATTGCTTTTCATTTTGACACTTAATTCGTTTGGACAGGATATTGAAGAAACTTATCCTAAAACTTTTTGGTGTCCTAACGACAGTTTTGCAATCAGGTATGAGCGAAACCCTAAAATTTTTCATTATGTAGTAAGTAAAAATGAAATCAGTCCGGGTACGGATGCCGCTCCAAATGGGTTTGTAACTATTTTCTATGGAAGTGATAGCTTTCGACTTAACTATCACAACAAACTTCCATATGCGCAAATTACTTACATAAATTTCACGTCGCCCAAAGGCAAGACGACTTTACGCTTTCACTTTAATGATTTGATGTGCTACTTCTCTAAGGAGTACATGAATAAAAACACGGGCAATGTACAATTCGACATTCCCGAAGTGTACGAATTAGCAAACATTATCTGGACGCTATCATCAAGCGGACAAAGAGCGACAGATTTAAACAAAACTGGAGATTATTATAAAAAAGTTGTCGCCTATTTCAAACCTTTTTTTAATCACCCAATATTTAAAGCACTTGATTTTCCAGATAGTTTATATGCCGATAAATACTATAGCTTTAGAGAGAACAGTTTTGCCTTTAATTTTCAGGATACAGCAAAAGGCTCATCTAACTGCAAGCTGTTGTTTAACGGACCTTACTACTACGTTAATGGGGATGAATTAGCAGACAGCAGTTTATTTAGCAAACTAAAACCTCTTGTTGAAGATTTTGCGGCTGAATCAAAATTCAGAACTTTTTATAAAAACAACCTTGGGTTTTATAACAAAGAAATTGAAAGAGAAAAAGCGCTCTTACCTGTTAAACAAATGTGGAATTGGTTAGAAGTAGAATTTCCAAAAACTCATTATCAGTCTTATAGAGTTGTGTCTTCTCCTTTAATCGGAGGTTCGCACAGCACTCAAAATTATTCAACCTACAACGATACCGGATGGTTTAAGGAATGCGCAATGTTCATTGCCACTACGGAACGGGTGGATAGTATGAATAATATATCCGAAATACAAAAGCAAGGGTTGATGTCTGGTATTGTGTTTACTGAAATTGACCATAACTACGTTAATCCTGTGACAAGTAAGTACGCGGCACTTATTGACAGTATCTTTTCCAAACGGGATATTTGGGCAAAACCGGGAAACAGCAGTGATTGGTACGGAAATTCGCAAGCCGTATTTAATGAGTATATGACATGGGCTGTTTTTTGTTTGTACATACTTGACAATTATGACAAGTCAACTGCTGATTTAGTGATTAACGAAAGAGAAACGAGAATGGTAGAAAAAAGAAATTTCATAAAGTTCAAGCAGTTTGACCAGGCATTAATAAAAATCAGACAAGAGCATAAAGATTTAAAAGTAGCGGAACTTTATCCTTTTATTTTGGAATGGTGCAAACATCAAGGTTGACTTTTACGGCATACAACAGTTGCATTTGTAAAAGCATGGCTTGACCAGCAACACCTGTACAGCAATAATTCTTATCCTCTTTTGGTCAAGCCGACATTACGCTATTGAACATTTGTAATTATCTTCAACTTCAGTTTTTTAATTAAGCATTTGTACAGGCTGACCAATCGCTGTTGCCATGCCTTCACAAATGCTTCAACGTTATGTGCAACCTGTGACTTCTCTTTGTCAGTATTATTTTGCTCTCTTTTCCGTGTGGGTTAGTTGGTTCAGGTTGACGCTGCCAGGCAAGTGACTGCAACAAGCAAAGCTTTTGTTTCGGGTGTGGTTTCTGGCAGTCAGGCTTCGGGTGACGCAATCAGGTCTGCACATAACATGGGGTTTTGCGTCAGCACGGCTGACACAGCTCAGCACCAACTTCAGTTCTTTTTTGGGCTTCGGTTGTCAGCCCGACAGAACGCTGTTGATCATCAGTGGTTGTTTGTATCTTCGGTTCTTTATTTGGCTTTTGTCCATGCCGACGGATTGCATCCGTCGTGCCGAACACAAAGCCCGAACGTTGTATGCTATGCGCCCAGTGACATTACATTTATCAACAGACAAACAAATACCTTGAGCTTTCTCTATATTTGGTGCATGAATTACTGGACTGAATTAAGTATAGATTACGCAAATCAAAGAAGTTATCTTGATGACTTGTTCCAGGTTTATCCAACCATCCCGGAAGGAATAAGAGAAGTTCACAAAGAAGGTTGGCAATTAGTTGAAGAAGCCTTTGACAAAAAAGATAATGAAACCTTGATTAAAGAACTGCTTAAATTCAAACTGTTTCCAATTAAAGACAGTTATGTTGCCTATCTAAAACAAGACCCGAAATCCATAGAGCGAAATCCTCAAACTGTCAATAGGATTTGCGGTCGCTTATATGAAATGGGTTTGAATAAAATTTATGAACGTTGCAGTGAACCCAAAGAAACTAACCGGCAAATTGGACCGATGTTTAATAATTGGGTTAGAAAAAAATCATTAGGAATAGAACCGGTTTCTTTAGATGAATTCTTATCGAATAACGATAATGCTATTCTTGGTGGTTCAGATAACGATAAAAAGAAGTTTGCAAAAACGAAACTCGACTTTTACAGAAATAAAGGATTGGATTTAGTTGCCAGGTTCAATGGCAAATATGTAATTGGAGAAGCCAAATTTTTATCTGCAATGGGCGGCTCACAGAACTCTGATTTTGAAGATGCACTCGCAACATTAGAAGCTAAAGATGCAAATGCTATTAAGATAGCTATTTTAGATGGGGTTGCTTACATCAAAGGCAATTCTAAGATGCATCAATTTATTACAAATCCTTATAAAGATTATTACATAATGAGCAGCTTGGTTTTGCGTGAATTTTTATATCAACTTTAAAACCTATGAAACTACAATACTTAAATAAAAAAAGCGAGCAGGATATTTTTGAAAATATTCCTGATATAGAATTTGAACAAAGCAATTCAAGCTATAGCAAAAACTTATTAATTCAGGCAAACAACTTAACTGCTTTAAAGCAACTTATTACAAAATTTGATATGACCGGGAAAATTGATTTGATTTATATTGACCCGCCTTTTGCAACAAACAATATTTTTACAATAACAGATGACAGAGCAAATACAATCAGCAGCCGTTCAAAAGGAAATATTGCATATAAGGACAATTTAAAAGGTGCTGACTTTATAGAATTTATTCGTGAAAGATTAGTGCTATTAAAAATCTTATTGTCTGAAAAAGGTTCTATCTATCTCCATACTGATTATAAAATTGGTCATTATGTAAAAGTAGTTATGGATGAAATTTTTGGAATAACAAACTTTCGTAACGACATAGCAAGAGTAAAATGTAATCCAAAAAATTTTAGTCGTAAAGGATATGGAAATATGAAAGACTTAATTCTTTTTTATTCCAAGACTGACAAGTTAATTTGGAACGAACCAAAAATTGCATATACAAACGATGATAAATTAAAATTGTTTCCAAAAGTTGATAAGGATGGAAGGCATTACACGACTATTCCATTACATGCTCCGGGGGAAACTCAAAATGGAAAAACTTCTCAATTATTTAATGGACTTACACCACCAAAGGGCAGACATTGGAGAAGTGATGTAAAAGAACTGGAGAAATTAGACAGAGAAGGTTTAATAGAATGGAGTGATAATGGAAATCCAAGAAAGAAAATATTTTTTGATGAACAAGAAGGTAAGCGAATACAAGATATTTGGGAATACAAAGACCCTCAATATCCAATTTATCCAACTGAAAAAAACGCTGATTTATTGGATGTGATAATTAAAACTTCTTCGCACGAAAATAGTTTTGTGCTTGATTGTTTTTGCGGTTCTGGAACGACATTAAAAGCAGCCCATCAAAATAACAGACATTGGATAGGAATTGATGAATCTGACGAAGCCATTAAAGCAACTACAAATAAGATTAATAATTTTATCGGCGATTTATTTGTATCTAAACCAGATTTTAGATTACTTAAAAAAAGAAGCACAGCATACAACAAAAGTATTGCTGCAAGCGGGGCAGACACTGCGCAGCATCAGCAGTAGTAACGTTGTTCAGCTTCAGTTCCAGCGTGACGAAACGCTATTGAGCATTGGTAGTAATCATCAACAATAAAACATTAATTTAGCTTCGGTTATCGGCTGACACGGCGCTATTATCCCGCCTGCAGCAATACTGATCGTTATGTGCAACCTATGACTTCTCTTTGCCGGTATTATTTTGCTCTCTTTTCCGTGTGGGTTAGTTGGTTCAGGTTGACGCTGCCAGGCAAGTCACTGCAACAAGCAAAGCTTTTATTTCGGGTGTGGCTTCTGGCAGTCAGGCTTCGGGTGATGCAATCAGGTCTGCACATAACATGGGGTTTTGTGTCAGCACGGCTGACACAGCTCAGCACCAACTTCAGTTCTTTTTTGGGCTTCGGTTGTCAGCCCGACAGAACGCTGCCCGTCATCAGTGGTTGTTTGTATCTTCGGTTCTTTATTTGGCTTTTGTCCATGCCGACGGATTGCATCCGTCGTGCCGAACACAAAGCCCGAACGTTGTGCGTCACTTTATATGAGACCTTTCAAATTCATAGTAATTATTTTGGTTGCAACGTTTTTCTTTGGCTTTAAACCATGGACAAATGAAGTTTATATAAATGGACATATCAGAAAAAATCCAAAAGACGCTTCCGGTTACATTGAACACATTATTGTATTTGTAAAAGGTGACAATAAGATTTTAGCAAAAGCAGTTACTGATGACAAAGGCAACTTTAATTTGACGTTTACTCCTAATAAAGAAAAATCGTTTGACTTTTATTGCAACGGTGTTGGTATTGACACTATGCTTATTGCATCAGTTACAACTTTTGAAAGTGACACACCTGAAATGACATTTTACATTCCTCTAAAATATAAGACAAATTCTTTAGGAAAAGTTATTTGCCCAAAGTGCAAGCGGACAGACAAAGTTTATAAAATAAGATACGGTGACAATCCAACTTATGTTCGACGGATTAATACTTCTGGCGACACAACTTACAGTCCACTTTACAAAGGAACATATCAAGAGGATTGTACAGAAAGACCAGCAAAGTTTTATTGTGACAGAGATAAAATTAAATTCTGACAATAAAAATTTCGAGGTGACGAAAAGCGAACGCACAACAAGTGCATTTGCAATAGCATGGCTGACGAAATAAACTCATCTGCAAATCATTTATCATCTTTTGTTCCTGCAGACATTACACTGTTGATCATTAGTTGTTATCTTCAACTTTAGTTTTTCAATTAAGCATTTGTTCCGGCTGACAGTTCGCTATTGCCATGCCATCGCAAATGCTTACCGTTGGTAGCAATACGATTCGAGCTTCCACTTTCTTTAAAACTTCAACGAGAAAGAACTTTTTCATAAATTCGTTGCATGGAAAGTAAAAGGCTAACATTATATGTTGACACTTCTGTTATCGGCGGATACTTTGATGTAGAATTTGAAAAAGAAACAAGAATACTTTTTAACAATATTGAAAATCAGAAATATGATATTATGTATTCATCTGTTACTGAAGATGAACTTTTAAATGCACCTGAACAAGTAAGAAATTTATTAACAGCTATTCCAAATTATCTTATCAAGAGAGTTGACTTGACAGAGGAAGCAGTTAAGCTTGCAGACACATATATTATAGAGGGAGTAGTTGGTAAGACAAGTCGAGAAGATTGTTTTCATATTGCTTTAGCCACTATCAATAAAGCTGATATCTTGGTAAGTTGGAATTTTAGACATATAGTAAATATTTTTAGAATCCGTGGATACAATGCAGTAAACTTAAAATTAGGCTACTCTCAAATTGACATTCGTTCACCAAAAGAAATTATTACAAATGAAGAATAATGAAACCACAATCAATGACTTCAAAGCTGTGAAATTTATGCGTGAAGTAAGAGACCGAATAAGCAATGACATAAAAGACATGACATTTGAAGAAATAAAAAAATATTTTGAGGACAGGCGAAAACTTATACTTTCAACAAAATAAACGTACTGCTACCAACAAAAGTATTGCTGCAAGCGGGGCTGACACGGCGCTATTATCCCGCCTGCAAGCAATACCGAAACGTTATGTGCAACCTGTGACTTCTCTTTGCCGGTATTATTTTGCTCTCTTTTCCGTGTGGGTTAGTTGGTTCAGGTTGACGCTGCCAGGCAAGTGACTGCAACAAGCAAAGCTTTTGTTTCGGGTGTGGTTTCTGGCAGTCAGGCTTCGGGTGACGCAATCAGGTCTGCACATAACATGGGGTTTTGTGTCAGCACGGCTGACGCATCGCAGCAGCCGCTTCACTCCTTCTTTTATCTTCAGTTCCGGCTGACGTTATAAATTGGGCGACTGTTTTTATCTTCACCTTTTGTGCTACTTTCGGCTTTTGGTTGGCACGGGCTGACGGATCTTTTCTGTCGTGCCGAACGCAAAGCCCGAACGTTGTGTGCAAATTTTGCAGACATTTGTGTAATTATAGTTTGACATGCATCTTCAATTAAAAGATACTTTATGCAGACAATTACAAGGACTATTATTTTGCTAACATTATTTTCAGTAGCCACATTGTTTTGTTTTGGACAAAAGCAGAAAAATGATTCTTTAAAAGCTGTCGTAACGACAATGTCTAACAGCGATGTTTATGAAGTTAGTTATACAGTTGGCTATGCCGGGACTGTATCAAAACAGTACTTACGTTTTAAACAACTTCTATCCTTAGCAACAGAACAGCAGTTGACAGACTTGGCTTCTTCAAATGAAAATGCAGTAGTACGACTGTATGCACTTCAGGCACTCAGATTGAAACATGCAAATATATCCGACAGTTTACTTGAACAATTTCAGCATGACGCGACAATCGTTAAGACGCTTAACGGATGTAATGGAGATAAGAAGACGGTAAGCGAACTAACAAAACAGAATTTGTATTTTGCAAGTGACTTGACAAACAAGTGACCAATTCAAATGCTTGATTATTCTGCACACAACAAATGTATTGCTAAAAGCAGGGCTGACGTGCATTTCATCAACTTTTTGTTCGCTTATCATCTATAGCTCAAGCTGACAGAACTCTATTGAACTTTTGTTGTTACCTTCATCAATAAATTATAACTCATCGGTAGTCCGGGCGGGACATTCAATGAATACCCTTCCTTCAGCAATACCTATCGTTAGCGGCAACCTTCGCTGACCTCCCCCATCGAGACATATCTAAAAGTTGACAAAACATTTGTTTCCTAATTGGGAAATTAATATTTTTGACGAAAATTGCCAATGAAGTCAAACTTTGACGTTGAGTTATTACCGGAAGCAATTGAGTTTTTAGAAAATCTTGATGACAAAACGAGAGAGAAGATTTACTATAATATCAGAAAATCTCAATTTGTAAACGACAATGAACTTTTTAAAAAACTCAATGACTTTATTTGGGAGTTTCGGACTTTATACAACAGCAAGACTTATCGACTTTTTTCGTTTTGGGACAAAATTGATGGGAAAGAAACTTTGGTTATGGCGACACACGGAATTTTGAAAAAGACGCAGAAAACGCCACCGGAAGAAATAAAAAAGGCTGAAGAAATAAGAAAGCAGTATTTAAACAACAAGACAAAAAAACTAAATAATTATGGCAGACAAATTTAAAACTGTTTCGCTTAACACAATGATTGACAAACACATTGGAAAGCGTGGGACTGAGAAACGTGAGGCTTTTGAAAACGAGTTGAGAATTGACTTATTGGGGCAAGCCATTAAACAAGCAAGACAAGAACGCAATCTGACACAAGAACAATTAGGTGAACTGGTAGGAGTACAAAAAGCTCAAATTTCTAAGATTGAAAACAGCGTAAAAAATGCGAGATTTGAAACCATTTTGAAAGTATTTGATGCTTTAGGTGCGAAGGTGAATTTTAATGTAGAACTGAATAACAAAAAACTTGCTTACTGACAAGACAAGGCAGCCGCTAACATGGGTATTGCCAAAATGCAGGCTGACGGAACATGTCTTTCAACTTTTATTTTTTCATTTTAGCAGTAGTTCCAGCTCGACATTATAAATTTAGCTAAGTGAAAATCTTCAACTTTAAATATTAATTTGACTTCAGTTTGCCGAGCTTGACGGAATTCTATTGCCTGCAATTCGGCAATACTTGCCCGTTGGCTGCCATATTAAAATCACGCTATGGGTGTAACAATTCATTTTGAAGGCAATCTGAAATCATCAGCCAATTTTTATAAAGTGATTGACATAGCAAAACAATTTGCTGAAAAAAACAATTTTAAATACGAAATATTTAAAGAAGAAAATAAACTTCTTGAAAGAGTAAAAGATGAGCAGAATTGGGATTATCAAGGATTAACATCAGGCATAGTAATTAATGTTGATACAAATTGCGACCCACTAAACTTTGAGTTTGACAAAGAGTTGTACATTCAAGAATATTGTAAGACACAATTCGCGGACATAAGCGTTCATGTACTTGTTATCAGTTTACTTAAAAAAGTTGAACCTTATTTTGAGATTTTAAAAATAGATGATGAAGGTGAATATTGGGACACTGCTGACATTACAATTCTTCAAACGCATTTTGATAATTGCTTTAAAGCAATTGAAGAAACAAAAAAGGAAGACAATTTATTACAAGGACCTTTTCGTTTGGATAATGGGCGAATTATAGATTTAATGTTTTGACAAAAAAACGGCACAGTAATTAAGGGTTTGAGCATTTTAAGTTTGCAGTTGGGCAGTAGTTTTCATCACATAACTTTCGCTGACAAAAAAATACGGCAGCCAACAAATGTATTGCTAATAGGCTGGCTTGACGTTGTAAGCTTCAGCAGCAAACCGTTATTCAGCTTTAGTTCCGGCTGACACAGCGCTGTTGAACATTATCAGTTATCTGCGGCTGCAAAACAAAACCAGGCTTTTGTTCCGGGCTGACACAGCGCGGAATACCAGCCCATCAGCAATACGCCTTCGTTGGCTGTTATTTTTTTTGAAGTACTTAATTTGTAAGTTACCAATTTTTGGTAACTTTGTTTTTAAAATAAAAAAATGGGACGCAATACATCAGTATCATTAGGAAATTATTTTGAAAATTTTGTTGATGGCAGAATTTTAGAAGGGAGATATCAAAATGCAAGTGAAGTTATCCGTGCAGGTTTACGTTTATTAGAAGAAGAAGAAAATAAAATTAAATCCTTGAAGCAAGCAATTCAAGAAGGAATTGAAAGCGGTATTGCTAAAGACTTCAATCCTCAAAAGCATTTAAAGTTTTTAAAAGCTAACAAAAGAAAAAATGGCTAAATATTTTTTGACAAATAAAGCTGTAGAAGATTTGTCAAAAATTTGGGATTATACTTATGAAGTCTGGTCTGAAAATCAAGCTGACAAATATTATGATATACTCATTGATTCCTGCAAAGAAATTTCTGAAAATCCAGAAAAAGGAAAAAACTATAATGAAATTGACACGAATATTTTAGGATTTAAAGTTGGTAAGCATATAATATTTTATCAGGTCGTAAAAACAAATCAAATTGAAGTTTTAAGAATTTTGCATGAAAGAATGGACTTAAAAAATAGAATGCAAGAGTAAGTAAGATAAAACAACAGCCAACAAAAGTATTGCTAATAGGCTGGCTTGACGTTGGCAACTTCAGCAGTAGTAATGCTATTGTACATCAGTTCCGGCTGACACAGCGCTATTGAACATTAGTTGGTATCTTGGACTACAAATAAAAATCGGCTTTAGTTCCGGGCTGACACAGGGCGGAATACCAGCCCATCAGCAATACGCCTTCGTTGTGTGTAATGCGATTTCACAGCTTCAAATTCATAAATTGCGCGTAAATTTGGACAAAACTTAGCGAGTATGCGGACATTGAACGTTTCTATTTCAGATGCTGAATTTAACCAGTTCGGTTTACAGCAAAACGAAGTTACTTTTACTAATTTAATTACTCTTATACGTAGACAGCTTATGCGTGAAAATCTAAATAAGTGCTTGGAACTTGCTGGCAAATATGGACTTTCAAAAATGACTATGGACGAAATATCTGAAGAAGTAAAAGCTGTTAGACGAAATGCAAAAGGTCGTAATTGATACGAATGTTATTGTTTCATCTCTTATTCAAAAGAGCTATCCTTATCTAATTGTCAATGACCTTTTTATTGAAGGTAAATTTGACCTTTGTGTATCAGACCAAATAATGGCAGAGTATTATGAAGTATTGGCGAGACCAAAGTTTGAGAAATTTCAAAACTTTTTTGTTCGCGCAGAAGCTTTACTTGCTGACATTGAAACAGAAGCAAAAAAGTATTTTCCGACAATTACAGTAAATCTAATTTCCGATAAGGATGATTATATTTTTTTAGAACTTGCAGATGAATGTGATGCAGACTTTATTATAACAGGCAATACAACAGACTTTACAATGACAACTTATAAGCAGACTAAAATTGTAACGCCTAAAGAGTATTGGGAGAAATATAAACCTGACTAAAAAAGCACTACACACAACAAAAGGTTTGGCAAAAAACTGGCTGACAATACGCAGCATTAACTTTTAGTTCGCTGTTGTGCTTTTAGTTCGGGCTGGACGTTATAAATTGAGCAACAGAAATGGACTAATTATCTTTACTGAGCTACAGTTACGGGCTGACGAGTTTCAAATGCCAGTTCTTCGCCAAGCCCGAACGTTGTGCGAAAACTTATTTGACAGTTTTAATTTTAAGGCAGGCCTTTTATCGGTAACTTTGAAGTAATGATTAAAAAGGTTTACATAGACACATCGGTAGTTGGCGGACAGTTTGATAAAGAATTTTCGATTGACACAATTCCTTTCTTCAATGCTGTTGCTAACGGACAATTAATAATCATTGTTTCAGACTTATTAGAAGCAGAATTATTGAGAGCGCCGCAGCATGTAAAAGATTTCTTGTCGACACTTCCTACAAAGCAAATAGAAAATATCCGGCTGACACAAGATGCAGCACAGCTTGCTAACGAATATATTTTAGCTAAAGTGGTGGGACAAACAAGTCGGGCGGACTGCCAACATATTGCAATGGCAACATTAGCAAAAGTTGACGTTCTTGCAACTTGGAACTTTAAGCACATTGTAAACCTTGACAAGATAAGAGGTTATAACGGGATCAATTATCGCCTTGGGCATAACATAATTGAAATTAGAACACCAAAAGAAATTATCAACGATGACAACGACAACTTATAACACACAGCAGAACGTAGTAAAAGACTTGCGAAAAATTCGTGACCAAATAAGTAACGAAATAAAAGATATGACGTTTGAAGAAGAACGTGCTTATTTAGACAAGTTACTTAATGACGAAAGAAAGTCTTCGCACAACACAAATATTGCTGCAAGTTTTCTATGATGTCACCAAACGTTTTTTTGACTATTTTTTTGTGGGTTATGCACAGTTTCTAATGTAGTTGTCCTCATAGTTACGTTCGTCTCTTATTACAGCAAATACCCGGTGAACAAGCTTGTTTCTGACTGCATTGATAACACTCATTTTGTTTTTTCCTTCTGCAACCTTTCGTTCAAAATAGGCTTTCATTTCCGCGTCATTTTGAATGGCGGACATAGCGCACAGATGCAGCAGTTTCTTAAGCTTCATATTAGCAAAAGGACTAACGGTCGATTTATATCGTACACTTGTACCCGGGCTTTTTGTGAAGGGCACTACACCACAATAACAGGCCAGTTGCTTTCCATTTTCAAAAGCAGTAAACCCTTTGGTATATACCATCAGTGCAACAGATGTTACCTGTCCAATTCCTTTGATAGATGCTACACGTTTTACCTTCGTGTTTAATTGTTCATCCTGCTGAATTGTTTTGGTAATTAAGGCTTCAATAGAAAGTTTGGATTTTTGCAAAGCTGTCACCGGGGACTTCTGTAGTTTCTCTAAAGTTTTGGCATCTTCAGTACAGCCACAGTCTTTTAATTCATTGACCGGAACAGCAAGCAAATTGATTGCAGTTACTATTCTGTCCCGCTGGGCAATCAGGTTTTTAATGGATTCAATATTGCTGTCAATGGGCTGCCAGAGCTTTACCTGGTCTTTATAGCGCAGGGCATACCAGGCTATTTTTACAGCAGCAGCTTTGTCATCTGTGCCTCTTTCAAAACCACCGGCTTTTTTAATCCGCAAGGGCATCTCTACCCACAGTGAAGCTTTAGTTTTTACCAGGTAGTGCACCAATCCTGTATTGTAGATACCTGTATATTCCATACAAAAAAGGGTTTGTTCATCCAGAAATACATCCTGCTTTTGCAACCAGGTTTGCATTTTTATAAATCCCTCCGGCTTTTGGCTAAACTGTTCGTGAAGGATAACGCTTGAATCGTCAGCTTTTATCAATACTGCATCAAACCATGTTTTGGAAATGTCGATTCCAACAAAATTTTTAAATAACTTGCTCATGCTTTTAAGATTTAAAATGTGAATGAATCAACCTGATTTTTTGAACCAATCAAGACCTTAATAATGGGACTGCTATTCCCGATTTTCTATTTGATTCCATGTTCAAAAAACCAGCATAAGATTAGAACTTGCAATAGACCTTAAAGTCTTGCGGGGCTGTAATTCGCTTATGCTGGCAGGTTGGTTTATTAAATGTAGTTTATCAACATTTGCACACCAATTCACAAAGAAAAAAGAAGCAAAAAAGAAAGGTAGTAATAGTAGTAGTAGTTTTATTAGTGAGATAATGAATACAAATCTAAAGGCGGGGCTGGACGTTGGAGCAATCGGCAGCATATCGCTATTCGGCTTCAGTCCGGGCTTGACGGAATTCTATTTGGCTTTTAATTGTTATCTTGTATTTTTATTTCTTTATTGGGCTTCAGTTCCGGGCAGAACAATCAACAATGCCCTGCCTGCACAAAGCCCTGTTCGTTAGCGGGGAATGGTACCGCCGGTTCAATAATCTAACGCAACGCTACGAAAAAAAACAAGCGTTGTATGAAAGAGAAAAAGTATGAGCGTTTACACTTTGCGGAACGCATAGAAATTGAAAAATTATTAAGCCATAAAAAGAGTTATACCGATATTGCTGCAGCACTTAACCGCAATAAGAGCAGCATTCAAAGAGAGGTCGTCAAACAAGGCAGCAATAAGTATAAAGCCATGGAAGCAGAACGGCTTGCAGCAGGTTCTGTTTCTAACAGAAGAAGCGGCAAGAACAAAATCAAACAGAACCCGGAACTGGAAAAATATGTGCTTGATAAGCTTGAATTAAGATGGTCACCCTGGCAAATACACAAAAGTTTAGAACTTACATTTCCTGAAAATAAAGCCATGCAAATTTCTCATGAAGCCATATACATGTATATCTATCTGCACAGTAAAAAGGAGCTGAAAAACCTGCTCATAAGTGAGCTCAGGCAGAAAAGAAAATACAGAAGTAATGTAAGAAGAGGCACTGATAAAAGAACCATTATTAAAGACCCTGTGCGCATAGATGAGCGACCTGAAGAAGTAAAAGGAAGAGAAATTCCGGGGCATTGGGAAGGTGATTTAATCATGGGCAAAGACAGAGCCAGCGCCATAGGCACACTGGTAGAAAGAACCACCAGAACTATTATTATAGTTCCTTTAAAAGCAAAAGACGCTGCTGCTGTTCGCAAAGCTTTTGAAAAAGAATTTAAAACCATTCCAAAGCAAATGAAAAAAACGCTCACTTATGATAATGGCAGTGAAATGGCAGAGCATAAACGCTTTACAAAGAACACTAAAATACAAGTGTATTTTACACATCCATAGCCACCCTGGGAACGCCCGGCAAATGAAAACAGCAATGGACTGGTGAGAGATTATTTTCCGGCAGGAACAGATTTTAATTTTATATCAAAAGAAAGACTAAAAGAAGTGCAGCACCAGTTAAATGAACGCCCAGGACATGTACTGGATTATAAAACACCCAAGCAGGTTTTTGAAGAAATAATATTAAAACAAATTGCATAAAATCTTTTACCTGTGTGGCTGATGATTGAAAACCTCAGCGAACAAACAGGTTTTTGAAGAATGACGGGAGGCTTATTTATAAGCCTCCCCATTCAATATTTAATCAGTTAAAAACATATCATTCTTTAAAATAAAAAAAGAGTTTCCTTTTTAACTTACATTAGCAACAGCGTTGCAATAGAAATTTGAAACCGCCTATGACGACCTGAAACCACAGACAAATTTCTCGGTATTTTAGCTCGACAGAAAAATAATTGAAAATAAATTTATGAAATCAAATAGTTTCCTAAATAAATTGACAAGTAAATGAGACAAGATATTTTTCAAGCAATTGCAGACCCTTACGACAGCATATTGCGAAGTTGCATCAAAAAAACTTTCTAAATTGGTTAAACCAACGACATCACATAAAGTAAAGTAACAATTAAAAATAAAAATTATGGCATTTATCAATCCCCACATTAACTTCAACGGAAATGCCGAAGAAGCATTCAATTTTTACAAATCAGTATTTGGTGGAGAGTTCGCAAAGATTATGCGTTTCAAAGACTTGTCAAGTCCTGAATTTCCTGTAGCAGAAAATGAAGCCAATAAAATTATGCACATTGCTTTACCTATTGGCAAAAACGTTTTAATGGCTAATGACGTTCCTGATTTTATGGGAAAAACAAATGAAAACGAAAACAGGTCTAAAATATCAATTACCGCAGAAAGTAAGGAGGAAGCAGACAAATTATTTAACAGGCTTTCAGTAGATGGGCAAATAGAAATGCCTATTGCCGACAGTCCCTGGGGTTCATATTTTGGTATGTTTCGAGACAAATATGGAATTGAATGGATGGTGGATTTTGACCCCAATTATAAAGGGCAAATTTAGCCGAAGAAAAACAAGGAATGCCTAACAAAAGGTTTGCCGCAAAGGCTGGCGGACGGAATAACAATCGGCTGCTGTACTACTATCAGCTAATATCGGGCTTGAACGAACTCTATTTGGCTTTTAGTTGTTAATTTCATCATTAGTTTTTCAATCGGCTTCAGTTGCCGGGCGGACAATTATAAAATACCAGCCCTGCGGCAAGCCTCGAACGGTAGCCATTTTATCGGACACTTCGCAATTCATGTCAGTAAATCTTTTTTTATCAAATTATTCTAACAACTAAACTTTTAGTTATATTTGACTAAATTTTTAGTTAATGAATTACCCCGCAGCAAGCTGACGGGGTATCTAATACAAAATACACTAAAACATTCGTAGTTGGTTCTCATGAAGTTTTTTATATTCATTTTTATCTTCCCCTTGTTCATGAATATACTTTTGAATTACATTTTCATTCGCATACTGACCAACCGTATTAATATAATACCCATCGCTCCAAAACTGACCGCCCCAAAGCTGATGTTTCACTTCCGGATGCAACCGAAACAGTTCTCCCGCTGTAATACTTTTTACTGCCTGAGCTTTCTGTTTCGGAGACATCATGGGAACACTTTGAATCAAAAAATGAACATGATTCTTATCCGCTCCGATCTCAATAAAATCTATTGCAAATCTTTTTTCAATGTCTTTGCACACTTCAACCAGACTTTTTTCCACTTCCGCTGTCAAAACACTTCTCCGGTATTTTATCGGGGTAACCAAATGATACAATAACAAGCTTTTGTTATGACTCTTATTGATATGTTCGCTTACAACACAAATCTAATACTAAATACAAACAGCCACCCCGCAGCAAGCTGACGGGGAATTCTTTCGATTAAAGGATGCAACGTTACAATACCACGCATAGCATTGTAAGCAGTAACGCTTTCAAGTTTTATTATTTCACTCATTGAATTTTAAATTTATAATTCAAAAATAGCCAATATCAAAAAGCAATAACTACCATATAGCATGAAACTGTAATAATGGTAGGTAAATCCGTAATCCGGGTAATAGCCAGCCTGTTAACGCATGGTAGCTTTGTGTTCTGAAAAAATAGATATGCAAAAACGTAAACTTGGTAATAGCGGATTAGAAGTATCTGCTCTTGGTATGGGTTGTATGAACCTTAGCTTCGGTACAGGAAAAGCAGTTGATACAATTACAGGTGTCCAAGTGATTCGAGCCGCTGTAGAAAAAGGAATCACCTTTTTTGATACCGCAGAAG
This sequence comes from Ilyomonas sp., assembly GCA_965219515.1. GTDB lineage: Bacteria > Bacteroidota > Bacteroidia > Chitinophagales > Chitinophagaceae > Ilyomonas. The sequence goes on along the minus strand of OZ244776.1, from coordinate 629,669 downwards.
GTTATGGTCCATTTATAAATGAAGAATTAGTCGGCGAAGCATTGCTGCCATTTCGCAAAGATGTTATCATCGCTACCAAATTTGGTTTTAAATTGGAGAACGGAGCTATAACAGGCGTTGACAGCCGTCCCGAAAATATAAGAGCTGTTACCGAAGCATCTCTTAAAAGATTAAAGACCGATTACATAGATCTTTTTTATCAGCATCGTGTTGACCCTAAAACACCAATAGAAGATGTTGCAGGAACAGTTAAAGATTTAATCAAGGAAGGAAAAGTAAAACACTTTGGTATGAGCGAAGCCGGAGTGCAAAGTATTCGCAAAGCCCATGCAGTGCAACCTGTTGCTGCGTTACAAAGCGAATATTACATGTTTTGGCGGGAACCCGAAAAAGAAATCCTTCCAACATGGGAAGAATTAAGTATTGGCTTTGTTCCATTCAGCCCATTAGGTAAAGGCTTTTTAACGGGCAAAATTGATAGCAATACAGAGTTTGCGAAAGATGACTTCAGAAATATTGTTCCCCGTTTTACCAAAGAAAATCGTGATGCCAATCAAACTATCGTTGAGTTGGTAACAAAAATTGCAGGCGAACATAATGCCACACCTGCACAAATTGCATTAGCATGTCTGCTTGCACAAAAGCCCTGGATTGTACCTATTCCGGGAACAACAAAAATCAATCGTCTGGAAGAAAATATTGGCGGTGCAAAGATTGATTTAAGTGATGATGATTTAAACAACATCAACGAAGCTTTAAATAGTATAAATATTAAGGGAGAACACTATTTTGCAAGCATGGCTGCAAGAGTGGGTAAGTAAATTTTTGTGTAGCCGGTGGCATTGCAGTCATTGAGCTTCGTTGTGTCGCAAACTTCAGCGCCCGTTCATTATTCAGCTATATCAAACAACTTTCTTAATATGAAAATGAAAACATTTCTTATCTGTTTTTTTACGATAATTATGATTGATGCAGCTTGCGCTCAAAGCAATAATACTTATATGCGTATCGCCAATATTGTGGTTGATTCTTCGCAATTAGAAAGCTACAAAACCGCATTATCAGAAGGCATGCATGCAGCGGTACTAAACGAAACAGGCGTGTTGCGTTTATATGCTGTATATGATGAAAAAAATCCTACACACATTACCGTATTTGAAACTTATGCAAGCAAAGAAGCTTACGAGTTGCATACTCAAACACCTCATTTTAAAAAATATAAAGCAACGGTTGAACATGTGGTGAAGTCGCTTACGTTAACTGATGTACAGCCAATTGCACTGGAATCAAAACCATAAATAATTTTGTTTGGAAAGATTTTGAAAAACAAGGCTTCAAACCTGCACCGGCAGAATACTTCAGTGGTAAAGCGTATGTAAAAACATTGGTTGCAAAAGATGAAATTACCAATTGCAACATAAGCGATGTGTACTTTGAAGCAGGTTGCCGCAACAACTGGCACATGCATCCTTCCAACCAGATTTTATTTGTAAAAGAAGGTGTTTGTTTTTACCAGGAAGAAGGTAAACCAATTCAGAAAGTTTCTGTTGATGGTGTTATCAATATATTACCAGGAATTCAGCACTGGCATAGCGCTTCACCGGATAAACCAATGATGCACATTGCTATTAATATCAACACAGAAAAAGGATTGGTGACTTGGCTTGAACCAGTAAGTGATGAACAATATAAAGCATAAGCTTTTATGAAACAGAAAAATAAAAACGTAATCGTTTTAATCGGCACAGGCTTGATTGGTGTAGCAATTGCACGCAGAATAGGTTCAGGCAAACACATTATTCTTGCAGACCTAAAACAAGAAAATGCAGAAGCTGTTGCAAAAACATTTACTGATGCAGGCTTTGATGTAAGTACGGCAACAGTTGATATTTCTAAAAGAGAATCTATTCATCAGCTTATTGAAAGTGCAACTTCCAAAGGCAATGTAACAGGATTAATACATGCGGCTGGAGTATCACCTTCGCAGGCTTCACCTGAAACAATATTGCATGTTGACCTTTATGGAACAGCCGTCATACTGGAAGAATTTGGTAATGTAATGGCAGAAGGCGGAAGCGCAGTTGTTATTGCTTCTATGTCAGGTCATCGCCTCGGAGCATTAACACAAGAGCAGAACATAGCTCTTGCTACAACCCCTGCTGATGAATTGCTATCATTACCTTTTTTACAATTAGATACAGTAAAAGATTCACTTCATGCGTACCAGCTTTCTAAACGTGGCAATGCTTTAAGAGTAATGGCAGAAGCCGTAAAATGGGGCAAACGTGGCGCAAGAGTTAATACAATTAGTCCTGGTATTATCATTACACCGTTAGCAAATGATGAATTGAATGGACCTCGGGGAGAAGGTTATCGCCGCATGAGAGATTTGTGTCCTGTCGGGCGTGCAGGTAATGCAGATGAAGTAGCTAATGTTGCAGAATTATTAATGACTTCCGCAGGTTCTTTCATTACTGGTAGCGACATCCTGATGGATGGTGGTGTTACAGCATCTTACTTCTACGGTGAGCTTGCACCAAAAGCGTAAATAGTTTTTAAAGAAGATATGGCAATATGAAAAAAGTTATTGTGATAGGTGCTACAGGCAGTCTTGCCGAATATGTAATACAAGCAATCAAAGATGTAAAAGATGTGCAACTAACTTTGTTTGTAAGAAATAAGAACAGGTTATCAAAAGAGATTTCAGAAGAATGTGACCTAATACAAGGTGATGCTATAAAGTATGATAATGTGACGAAAGCAATCGCAGCTCAGGAAATTGTGTATGTAAATCTTGCAGGTAATTTTGAAGCAATGACAAAAAACATTGTGAGAGCCATGCAGGAAAATAACGTGCAAAGAATAATCGCTATTAGTTCAATTGGCATTTATGATAAGCCAGTAAAACCAGTACTTGTTCCATATAGAAGGTTAACAGATGTAATTGAAAGTTCAAGTTAGATTACACTATTCTTCGCCCTGATTGGTTTACTAATGACAATGAAATTCATTACATATTAACGCGCAAAGGCGAACCGAAGAGTGGAACTGCTATTTCAATAAAAAGCATTGCAACATTTATTAAGACGATTATCGAAAATCCTGATTTATATAAGAACGAAAACTTAAGTATCAGCAAACCGGATTGATTAATAAAATATATATCTTTCAATTTAGCCGGGCTGCAAGTCAGGCACATTCGCAGGCGCACAACTCTTACATAATACAAAAGCCAACCTGCAAAAGAGCCTGCCTTGCCCGACGCTTCTGCAGCAGTACTAAAAAATCAAAAACCTAATCAGTGACAGTTTAAAAAGAAGAGCTACACACAACAAATGTATTGCTGCAAGCAATCCACAAATCTTTCAATTGCAAAGTGACAATAAGAAAAATTCCAATTTTACAACTTATGCGAATCAAGGGTTGAGAAAGCGACAAAACAGACGTGAAGTAAAATTCGTTAGGTAGTTATGCTAATAAATAACCTGATCAGGATTTACTTTCCCGTCTGCGACAAATATAAAGAGCAATTGCGTTGGCACGTGCAGCGGTTTAGTTATAACAGTCAGCCTTCGGGCATCTTTACGGATGAAGAATTGATAACCATTTACCTGTTTTGCGTTGCTTATGAAGCGAAGTACAAAATAAAATCAATGTACAATCACATTAAAAATTATTGGCACAGCTGGTTTCCGTTGCTGCCATCCTACCAGGCTTTCAATGCCAGGCTAAACATATTGTGTGATGCATTTGCTGTTTTGATGACCGACCTTTTTAGTAAGGCGCCTGTTTGTGAGGACAGGTTACAAGTGCTGCCCCGAGATTCTTTTCCGGTCATTGCCTGTTCTCATCAACGGGCAGGCAAAGTAGCCGGAGAACTGACTAATAAAGGATTGTGTGCTACTAAAAGCTTTATTTTTATGGTGTCAAAGTACACATGCCTGGATTACAAAGGCGGGGAACCGTACCCTTTCCGCAGTATGCAGAAGTGACACCGGCAAGTGTCTATGATCTGGCAATATTTCGGGATACGCTAAGCAAAACAACCGCTGACTTTTGCATTCTGTATAAAGCTTACAGTGATGCAAAACTGGCAAAACACATGCTGGGACAAGGTAGTGTTTTACTCACACCACGGAAAGATAAAAAAGGGTGGGAAGCAGTTTTTAAACAAAGGTAACAGGCTTTCAATGATCTGTTTAACACAGCAGTCTCCACACTCAGACAACCCATAGAATCTCTGTTTAACTGGATCAATGAACTGACGCCACATTCAGCAGGCTTCTAAAGTAAGATCTGCAAACGGACTGGAGCTGCACTTGTATGGAAACCTTGCTGTCGCAGTCTTAATCCTTGATTCGTATAAGTTATGCGAATCAAGGGTTAGTTAGGTTAGTAAAGAATAGACGTGAAGGAGATTCGTTAGGTATTTATGCTAATAAACAACCTAATTAAAATCTACTTTCACGTCTGCGGCAAATATAAGGAGCAATTATATTGGGAAGTGCAGCGCTTTAGTAACAACAGCCAGCCTGCTGAAATGATTACAGATGAAGAGTTAATGACCATTTATCTGTTTTGTGTAGCTTATGAAGAGAAATATAAAATAAAATCAATGTATAATCATATTAAAAACCATTGGCACAGTTGGTTTCCCACTCTTCCTTCTTATCAGTCCTTTAATGCAAGACTGAACAGGCTCTGTGATGCATTTTGTGTGTTGATGATTGAGTTTTTTGACAGCCTGCCTGTTTGTAACGATCAGTTGAAGGTGTTGCTGGGCGATTCCTTTCCTGTTATCACCTGCTCTCATAAACGGACGGGAAAAGTAGCTACAGAACTTACCGCTAAAGGTTTTTGTGCAACTAAAAAGCTGCATTACTATGGTGTAAAAGTGCATATGCTCGGATTGAAAAGACCCGGCACCATCCCTTTTCCGCAATATGTGGAGGTGACGCCGGCAAGCGTTCATGATCTGGCAGCACTCAGAAACACGCTGGAAAAAACAGTGGCTGACCATTGCATTTTAGATAAAGCCTATGCTGATACAATATTATCAAAACAGATGCTTACAAACAACAGCCTGTTGCTGACACCATTAAAAGATAAAAAAGGATGGGAAGCTCTTTTCAAACAAAGAGAACAGGCGTTCAACGACCTTTTCAACAAAGCAGTGGCAACCCTGAGGCAACCAATAGAATCATTATTTAACTGGATTAATGAACTCACTCAAATTCAAAACGCCTCTAAGGTGAGGTCTTCAAACGGACTTAGATTACACCTGTATGGAAAACTCGCTGCCGCTTTGATGATACTGTCCGCATTCTAACCCTTGATTCGCATAAGTTATACAATTTTATAAAAAAAGCCTCAGCAAAACAAATCGCTGAGGCTTTTAAATAAATATGGCAGCTACCTACTCTCCCAGGAAAACCCAAGTACCATTGGCCATGAGGGGCTTAACTTCTCTGTTCGGAATGGGAAGAGGTGGACACCCTCGGCAAAACCACCATAAAAAAATGGCTGTAAGCTATCGGCTTTGAAATATGAACAAATTGTCCATACTCAAACCACCGCATAACTCTTAGCGTAATAAAGTCATATTGGGAAAAGAACGAATTATAAATATAAAAAATTAAAGCTTACGGGTAATTAGTACTACTTGGCTTTGCTGTTACCAGCTGTAGACCTATAGCCTATCAACGTCATCGTCTCTGACGACCCTTAAAAGTAAACTCATCTTGAGGAAGGTTTCACGCTTAGATGCTTTCAGCGTTTATCCTGGCTGTACATAGCTACTCGGCATTGCAGTTGGCACCACAACCGATTCACCAGCGGTACATACGACCCGGTCCTCTCGTACTAAGGTCATGTCCTCTCAATTTACTAGCGCCCACCACAGATAGGGACCGAACTGTCTTGCGACGTTCTGAACCCAGTTCACGTGCCACTTTAATCGGCGAACAGCCGAACCCTTGGGACCTTCTCCAGCCCCAGGATGTGACGAACCGACATCGAGGTGCCAAACCTTACCGTCGATATGAGCTCTTGGGTAAGATCAGCCTGTTATCCCCGGAGTACCTTTTATCCTTTGAGCGATGGCCCTTCCATACAGAACCACCGGATCACTTTAGCCTGCTTTCGCACCTGCTCGGCTTGTCTGCCTCACAGTCAAGCACCCTTATACTAATGCGCTCTATATACGATTACCAACCGTATTGAGGGTACCTTTGCAAGCCTCCGTTACTTTTTAGGAGGCGACCACCCCAGTCAAACTACCCACCATGCAATGTCTCCCGAATAATCGGGATTAGGTTCTAAACAACAAAAGGTTGGTATTTCAACGTTGACTCCACAATGCCTAGCGACACTGCTTCATAGTCTCCCAACTATCCTACACATTTGTTGTTCAAAATCAATGCAAAGTTGTAGTGAAGGTTCACGGGGTCTTTCCGTCCCGTGGCGGGTAACCGGCATCTTCACCGATACTACAATTTCACCGGGCTCGTGGAGGAGACAGTGTTCAACTCATTAGACCATTCGTGCAGGTCGGAACTTACCCGACAAGGAATTTCGCTACCTTAGGACCGTTATAGTTACGGCCGCCGTTTACTGGGGCTTCAGTCAGAAGCTTTGGCTTGCGCCGAACATCCTTCCTTAACCTTCCAGCACCGGGCAGGTATCAGGCTCTATACGTCATCTTACGATTTTGCAGGGCCCTGTGTTTTTGTTAAACAGTTGGTTGAACCAATTTACTGAGACCGCATCGCTGCGGTACGCTTTATCCCGAAGTTACAGCGTCAATTTGCCTAGTTCCTTCTCCACGGCTCACCCGAGCGCCTTAGAATACTCATCCCGTCTACCTGTGTCGGTTTGCGGTACTGGCTGCCATACTCGCTTTTCTCGGCAGAATTTTTATGACTTCGCCTCCCCCGAAGGTTCAGCTCAACGCACTATTCCGTCAGTACGTAGCCACCACGATTCTGCGTCACTTTTAATGTATAGCAGGTGGAGGAATATTAACCCCCTTTCCATCAGATGCCCCTTTCGGGTTTTCCTAAGGACCAGACTAACCCTGATCCGATTAACGTTGATCAGGAACCCTTAGACTTTCGGCGTTAAAGTTTTTCACTTTAATTATCGTTACTTATGCCTACATTTTCTTTTGAAACCGCTGCACCATTGGTCGCCCAACAGCTTTGACGCAGGTTTCAATGCTCCCCTACCACTCGCGCACTTAAGCTTGAGTTTAGAACTTCGGTTAGTAGTTTGATGCCCGATTATTTTCCGTGCAGGATTTCTCGACCAGTGAGCTGTTACGCACTCTTTAAATGAATGGCTGCTTCCAAGCAAACATCCTGGCTGTTATAGAAATCCCACCGCGTTTGATCAACTTAACTACTTATTAGGGACCTTAGTTGCTAATCTGGGTTATTTCCCTCTCGGCCACGGACCTTAGCGCCCGCAGCCTCACTCCCGCAGATATGTATTAGCATTCGGAGTTTGTCAGGGTTTGGTAGGCGGTGAAGCCCCCTAGCCCAATCAGTAGCTCTACCTCTAACACACTTCAAAATACGAGGCTGTTCCTAAAAACATTTCGGGGAGAACGAGCTATCTCTCAGTTTGATTGGCCTTTCACCCCTATCCACAAGTCATCCCAAGACTTTTCAACGTCAATGGGTTCGGTCCTCCAGTATGTGTTACCACACCTTCAACCTGCTCATGGATAGATCACAAAGTTTCGCGTCTACCCCCACTGACTAAACGCCCTATTTGGACTTGCTTTCGCTACGGCTCCGTTAAATAAGAACTTAACCTTGCCAGTGAGGAGTAACTCGTAGGCTCATTATGCAAAAGGCACGCCGTCACCTGTAATATTGCTATTAAGGCTCCGACCGCTTGTAGGCGCACGGTTTCAGGTACTATTTCACTCCCCTGTTCGGGGTGCTTTTCACCTTTCCCTTACGGTACTGGTTCACTATCGGTGTCTGAGGAGTATTTAGCCTTACCAGATGGTGCTGGCAGATTCATGCAAGATTTCTCCGGTCCCGCACTACTCAGGATACTGCTCGTCGCTGTTAATTTGTGCTTACGGGGCTATCACCCGCTATGGCTCTACTTTCCAGAAGATTCAACTTGATAACAGTTTCTAAATGCAGTCCTACAACCCTTAAGCGGCACGCCGCCTAAGTTTAGGCTTTTCCCATTTCGCTCGCCACTACTCAGGGAATCATTATTATTTTCTTTTCCACCGGTTACTTAGATGTTTCAGTTCTCCGGGTTGGCTTCACGCTTGTGACGTGATACTATATCTTCAATATAGTGAGTTGTCTCATTCGGAAATCCTGGGATATAATGCTCGTGTGCAGCTTTCCCAAGCTTATCGCAGCTTACCACGTCCTTCGTCGCCTCTCAGACCCAAGGCATCCACCATGCGCCCTTATGTTGCTTTAAAAAAGTTTGAAATTGTAGTGATGTTACCACCACTAAACTATTTGCTTATTAATTTATAATTCGCTTTCCCAATATGTCAAAGAACTAAAACCTGTTTACTTCATTGTAAAAGATTATGTTGATGTTCAGATAATGAATCTGCAGACCCGAAGTCAACATCATAAACCAAAGAACTTAAATAAGTGGAGGATAACGGATTCAAACCGTTGACCCCCTGCGTGCAAAGCAGGTGCTCTATCAGCTGAGCTAATCCCCCATAATTTGACTTTGAATTGCGGGCAAAAGCTAATAGCTTATAGCTTATTATTAGTAGACCCGACCAGAGTTGAACTGGTGACCTCTACATTATCAGTGTAGCGCTCTAACCAACTGAGCTACGGGTCTGAAACGGGTCAATAATAAAAAGGCAAAGAACTTTTTCTAAATAATAATTTAAAAGAATTGGAAACAACAGAACAAGTAGTAAACTGTACTCTAAAAAGGAGGTATTCCAGCCGCACCTTCCGGTACGGCTACCTTGTTACGACTTAGCCCCAGTCACTAGTTTTACCTTAGGCAGATCCTTTCGGTTACCGACTTTAGGTACACCCAGCTTCCATGGCTTGACGGGCGGTGTGTGCAAGGTCCGGGAACGTATTCACCGTAGCGTTGCTGATCTACGATTACTAGCGATTCCAGCTTCATGCAGGCGAGTTGCAGCCTGCAATCTGAACTGAGAGAGGTTTTTTGAGATTGGCATCCTGTTGCCAGGTAGCAGCCCTTTGTACCCCCCATTGTAGCACGTGTGTAGCCCTGGGCATAAAGGCCATGATGACTTGACATCATCCCCTCCTTCCTCACGTCTTACGACGGCAGTTTCATTAGAGTTCCCAGCATAACCTGATGGCAACTAATGATAGGGGTTGCGCTCGTTGCGGGACTTAACCCAACACCTCACGGCACGAGCTGACGACAGCCATGCAGCACCTTACGATCTGTGTATTGCTACAAAACAGGCTTTCACCTGCGGTCAAACCGCATTCTAGCCCAGGTAAGGTTCCTCGCGTATCATCGAATTAAACCACATGCTCCACCGCTTGTGCGGACCCCCGCCAATTCCTTTGAGTTTCATTCTTGCGAACGTACTTCCCAGGTGGATTACTTAATGCTTTCGCTCAGACACACACAGTGTATCGCGTATGTCGAGTAATCATCGTTTAGGGCGTGGACTACCAGGGTATCTAATCCTGTTTGATCCCCACGCTTTCGTGCCTCAGCGTCAATATATGCGTAGTAAGCTGCCTTCGCAATAGGTGTTCTATGTCATCTCTAAGCATTTCACCGCTACATGACATATTCCGCTTACCTCCACAATATTCAAGATAGATAGTATCAATGGCAGTTTCCGAGTTAAGCTCGAAGATTTCACCACTGACTTACCTGCCCGCCTACGCACCCTTTAAACCCAGTGAATCCGGATAACGCTTGCACCCTCCGTATTACCGCGGCTGCTGGCACGGAGTTAGCCGGTGCTTATTCATCTGGTACCGTCAAGTGAAAAAGAATTTTCACATTTCTTCCCAAATAAAAGAAGTTTACAATCCAGAGGACCTTCATCCTCCACGCGGCATGGCTGGTTCAGACTTTCGTCCATTGACCAATATTCCTTACTGCTGCCTCCCGTAGGAGTCGGGCCCGTGTCTCAGTGCCCGTGTGGCTGATCATGCTCTCACATCAGCTACTGATCGTAGGCTTGGTGGGCCGTTACCCCGCCAACTACCTAATCAGCCGCACGCCCATCTTTAAGTGATAAATCTTTAATAATAAAGAAATGCTTCTTCATTATACTATGGGGTATTAATCCAAATTTCTCTGGGCTATTCCCCGCTTAAAGGAAAGTTGCGTACGTGTTCCGCACCCGTTTGCCGGTCTCATAATGTATTGCTACACTATTTACCCCTCGACTTGCATGTATTAAGCCTGCCGCTAGCGTTCATCCTGAGCCAGGATCAAACTCTCCATTGTAAATGATGTTTGATCTGACTATAATCTCAAATTAAATGAAATTAACGTCTGATTTAATTTTGTTGTTACGTTTAAAACTTACCGTAGTTAAGAATGTATAATTCTAAAATTACGTACTGTTGTTTCCAATCTTTCAAAGATCTTTATCGTCATCAATTACTTGAATCAGATACTGTAAATGATAAGGTTTTGAACCTTCAGGCCTTATGCCTCATTTAATTATTTTGTAAGAACTGTTGGTCTTTAAGACCGTATGTTTTTGTTTGGGGTTGCAAAGGTAAAATCTTTCTTTAAACCACCAAATTTATTTCTTGATAAATCTGGTAAAAAAATGATAAAGAGCAAACTCATTTTTTTTTATTTCTCACGTTTTTAAAGAACTTAATCACTTTATAAAGCGGGGTGCAAAAGTAATGTCGCAGCGTTTATCAGCCAAACTTTTCTTTAAAAATTTTTTTGAAGATTTTTTTATAAATCTTCTGGAAAACCAGTCTGAAAAAGTAGAGGAACTATTACTAAAACAGAACAAATCTTTCTGCCTGACTTTTACTTTTATTTTAAAAGAACTTCTCTTTTTTGCTTATCGGGGGTGCAAATATAAATACGCTTTTTAAACGGGCAAACATTATTGCAAAGGTTTACGGCTTTTTTTATTTTTTTAACAACACATCTTCTTTAAGCTAAAATTCTGCAAGTTTCAAAATGCTGCGCATTTGTTGCTTGATAAACTAAATTTTTAGTTGAATTTTATGATCAAATGCTTGCCTGTCCCATGCGGATTTACACAAACTAACCATATAAGAAAATGAAATTCAGTCACTCAATCCAGCTCATTGTATAATTGTCATTTTCAATCTCCAATGCCTGCTGCGTTAGCATTAGCGGATGAAAAGTGTCTATCATCACCGCCAATTCTTTGGTTTCTTTGGCACCAATGCTTTTTTCTGCCAAACCAGGATGCGGGCCATGAGGTATGCCTGCCGGATGAAGCGTTATCATGCCGCGCGTTACATTTTTACGGCTCATGAAATCTCCATCTACATAATACAGTACTTCATCGCTGTCAATGTTGCTGTGATTGTAAGGCGCCGGAATAGAAAGCGGATGATAATCGAAAAGGCGCGGCACAAAAGAACATACGACAAAGTTATTCGCTTCAAAAGTCTGATGCGCCGGCGGCGGCTGATGCACCCGGCCGGTTATAGGTTCAAAATCGTGTATGCTAAGGATAAACGGGTAGCAGCATCCATCCCAGCCGATCACATCAAAGGGATGATGCCCATAATGCAAACCGTATAGCACGCCTTTCTTTTTTGTCTGAATTATAAAATCGCCTTTTTCTTCTATTGTTTGTAGATTCTGCGGTGTACGAATGTCACGCTCACAATAAGGCGAGTGCTCTAACAATTGTCCATATTTACTTAGGTATTTTTTGGGATAACGGATGGGCGAGAAAGATTCAACAATCAATAAACGATTATCATTTTCTTCAAACCGGATTTGATAAATGGTGCCGCGCGGAATACTAATGTAATCCCCATAAGAAAATGATAATTCGCCATATTGCGTATTCAAATGTCCGCTTCCCTGATGTATAAAAATAAGTTCATCGGCATCGGCATTCTTATAAAAATAATCGGTAAGACTTTGCTGCGGCGCAGCAAGGCTGATGTGGCAATCGCTATTTACCAATACCGCTTTCCTGCTTTGCAGATAATCTTTCTGCGGCTGCACATTAAATCCTTCAAAACTACGGTGCTTCAGCATTTTTTCTTCAGAGACAACCGGTGCAACAGAAACGGGCGCATCGGTTCTAATAATGCCGGTTGGCGGATGTAAATGATAGAGCAAAGAAGAATCGTTGCTAAAACCTTCCGTTGAAAACAATTGTTCGGAATATAATGTTCCGTCGGGCTTGCGAAACTGCGTATGACGCTTATGCGGAAAAGAACCAAGCGAAGTATAATGAGCCATAATAATGTAAGATTTTAGATGTGAGATGTACGATTTGTTCTACTTAAATTCCCAATCATTCACTGAATGGTTTGGAATAAATTCTTTTACAACAGATGTTATTATTTAAAAAACTGCCATCGTTTTACACGATAAAAGTAAAAAGAAATAATAAAGATTTTTATAAAAACTAATAACTGTTAGTTTTCTGAATAAGTTTTTTACTTTTGCCTTATGCGTCCTGATTACGCTCATAAAATTTTTTTCAACGATTGCAATTTATATATCTGTCTGCTCGAAGCGCTTGCCACAGATAGTTTTTGTTAATTGATATTGTAGATCAAATCATGTAAAAACATTTTTTTGATTGACAATTTTGCCATGCAGTTTTATTCAATTAACAACTAACCATCATCAATATTATATAGTTATGTTTACCGATATACAGGCGCCTGAAAGAACGCAACAAAAAAATAAGTACACAGATTTCCTGCCTTTGCAAGGCACCGATTATGTAGAATTTTATGTAGGCAATGCCAAACAGGCGGCGCACTTTTATAAAACCGCTTTTGGCTTTCAGAGCCTGGCTTACGCAGGTCCTGAAACAGGAATGAAAGACAGGGCGAGCTACGCCATCAGGCAAAACAAGCTCACCTTCGTTTTTACCACATCTCTGCAAAATGATAACGAAATAGCATTACATGTGCAAAAGCACGGCGACGGCATAAAACACCTTGCCTTACGTGTAGATAATGCAACCGATGCATGGCATCAAACCACGCTGCGCGGTGCAAAACCTTATTTAGATCCTGTGGTATTGCAGGATGGAGACGGCGAAGTAAAAATGAGCGGCATTCATACTTACGGCGATACGGTTCATCTTTTTATTGAAAGAACCAATTATGACGGGGCTTTTTTACCCGGTTTTATTACATGGAAATCAAATTATAATCCAACGGGAACGGGTTTGCTGTATGTTGATCATTGTGTGGGAAACGTTGGCTGGAACCAAATGAACCGCTGGGTAAATTTTTATGAAAAAGTAATGGGCTTCCGCAATATATTAACCTTTGATGATACTGATATTTCTACCGAATATTCGGCATTGATGAGCAAGGTTATGAGCAATGGAAACGGATTTGTAAAGTTTCCGATAAACGAGCCGGCAGAGGGCAAAAAGAAATCGCAGATAGAAGAATATTTAGAATATTATAACGGTGAAGGCGTACAGCACGTGGCATTGGCAACAGCAAATATTGTTGAAACCGTAACCGCATTGCAAAGCCGGGGCATTGAGTTTTTAAAAGTTCCGTTATCTTATTACGATGAATTGACAGACAGAGTAGGAAATATTGATGAAGACATAGCGCCTTTAAAAGAGTTAGGCATTTTGGTTGACAGAGATGAAGAAGGATACCTGTTGCAAATCTTTACCAAACCGGTGGAAGACAGACCGACTTTATTCTTTGAAATCATTCAGCGCAAAGGCGCAAAAAGCTTTGGTAAAGGCAATTTCAAAGCTTTATTTGAAGCTATTGAAAGGGAACAATCATTGCGAGGAAATTTATAAGTCAACTTCATTAATATTTTCTATTTCTTTTTTACCCGTAAAAAAAGACAGGATAACGTTTTATGAAATTTGTATCATACTTACATAACGATACCGAGCAGCTTGCTTTTCTGATTGATGGTTATTTGTTCGACTGCGATTTAATGAACCCCGAACTTCCTTCAACAATGAGCATGATGCTGAATTTTTGGGACGATATGTTTCCCATTGCGCAGCAAACCGAGCAAGCCATACGCGAAGGAAATCTGAGTGATGGTAACAATATTACATTGAATGATGTAAAGCTATTATCTCCCGTTCCGTTTCCGGCATCTTGCCGCGATGGGTATGCGTTTCGTCAGCACGTAGCGGCAGCGCGTAAAAATCGCGGCGTAGCTATGATTCCCGAATTTGACCAGTATCCGGTATTTTATTTTACCAACCATAACAGTGTACAAGGCGCAGGAGATGTTGTTTGTATGCCCGACCATTTTCAGAAGCTTGATTTTGAGCTGGAAGCTGCCATTGTGATTTGCCGAAGCGGAAGAAATATAAAAGCGGAAGAAGCCGATAATTATATCGGCGGTCTTATGATTATGAACGACCTGAGCGCACGCACCTTGCAAAGGGAAGAAATGATGCTGAACTTAGGCCCTGCCAAAGGCAAAGACTTTGCCACCACCGTAGGCCCTTGTCTGGTTACATTAGATGAGCTGAAACTTTATGAAGTGGCGGCTAAAGAAAACCATACCGGCATAAGCTGGAATGTAAAAATGACTTGTTCTGTCAACGGCAAACAGGTTAGTGAAGGAAACATGAGTGATATGCATTGGACGTTTGCCGAAATTATTGAACGGTGCAGTTATGGGGTAATGCTTCATCCGGGCGATATCATTGGCAGCGGCACTGTGGGCACAGGATGTTTTTTAGAATTGAACGGCACCGGCAAACTGAGCGACGCCAACTACAAAGAACAATGGTTATCGGAAGGCGATATAATTGAAATGGAAATAGAAGGTGTAGGTGTGTTACAAAACACGATTGTAAAAGATGAAAGTGATTTTTCGATATTAAAGAAAAAGAATCAGCTGTGAAGTTATAAAGAGAATTTAATGGTGTTGAATAAATATTTTATACAACAGGAAATAAAGTTTTTGTGCCTTACTACTTTGTAACCTAAATAAGTTGAATATTCCGGATGGTGAGGGCATCATCAGGTAGCAGCTACCGGCGATGTGTCCCTACCCGCCGAAATGTGATGAAATTCAGGTTACGCTGTACTTACAATCTCTGCATAAAAAATTAAGATCATGGTCATTAACTTACAAAACACATCAATAAAAGAAAGGCAGGATTTTTTGAATCATGCCATTGGTCCGCGCCCCATCGCTTTTGTAAGTACAGTTGATAAAAATGGCAGTGTAAACCTTGCTCCGTTCAGCTATTTCAATCTTTTTTCCGTTAATCCGCCTATCGTAATTTTTTCTTCTTCACGTAGAGTAAGAGATAATACCAACAAGCATACGTTAGAAAATATACAGGAAGTGCCCGAGGCTTCTATCAACATTGTAACAAATAGTATGGTGCAGCAGGTATCGCTGGCGAGCTGCGAGTATCCGAAAGGCACAGATGAATTTATAAAAGCCGGCTTTACGCAGGTAAAAGCGGTTCATATTCAACCGCCGCTGGTAAAAGAAAGTCCTGTACAATTAGAATGTAACGTAATTGAAGTAAAAACATTGGGCAACGAAGCCGGTGCGGGTAACCTGGTAATTTGCGAAGTGCTGTATATGCACATCAGCGACAGCATTTTGAATGAAGAAGGCACAATGATAGACCAGATAAAAATTAATCATACGGCAAAGCTTGGCGGAAACTGGTACACCAAAACAGATGAGACCAACATATTTACAGTAACCAGACCAAACACAAAGCTGGGAATCGGGTTTGATAATCTGCCGCCTTCTGTTCTTTACAGCGGCGTTTTATCCGGCAATCAGTTGGCTCAGCTTGCCAATGTTGAACTGATTCCCGATCGGGATGATTTATTCAATAATATGGCAATGATATTTATTTTGAAACAGTATAAAAGCAATGCAGAAAAAATGAATACGGAATTGCACAGGCTGGCCGCCAGACTGCTGACCAACGGTTTGGTTAAAGATGCGTGGCAGGTGCTTTTACGAAGTCCGGTTTTTTATTATTTAAATGTAACGCAGGAAGCATAAAGAAATTTTTATTCATCATTCACAATTTATCATTCATTTTAAAACTTTCTACCGATGCAACGAAGCAAACCCACTTCACAGGATTACAGCACTTATACGCCCGAAGATTTTCGTGTGTGGCAATTGCTGTTCAACCGGCAGTTGCCTTTGGTGGCAGCCAATGCAAGTAAGCTTTATCTGGATGCCATTAATAAAATTGGGTTTCATGCAAACGAAATTCCTCATTTTATAAAGACAACGGAACGCCTGCAACATTATACCGGCTGGCAGCTTATTGTAGTTCCCGAACTGGTGCCGCAAAAAGAGTTTTTTGAGATGCTTACCAACAAAGTTTTTCCTGCCACCTGCTGGCTGCGCACCATGGAAGAACTGAATTATATTGAAGAGCCGGATATGTTTCATGATGTGTTCGGGCATGTTCCGTTGCTGGTTAATACCGCTTATGCAGGCTTTATACAACGCTTTGGCGAGCTAGCCATGAAATGGATTGATACGCCCGAAGCCATTGCCATTTTAGCGCGCTTATATTGGTACACCATTGAATTTGGATTACTGAATGAAGAAGGAAGCAATAAGATATATGGCGCGGGGATTATTTCATCTATCGGCGAAACGGAGCATGTATTAAATAACGATTCTGAAAAAGTGGCTTTTAACATTAAAAAAATGCTGATGACGCCTTACCGCATTGATACCTTGCAGCCGCAATATTTTATAATTGATTCATTTGAACATTTGTATTCTTCTATACCCGATATTGATAAAGAACTTACTAATATACTTTTTAAACAATTAACTTACTAGCATATGTGGGAGAAAAAAAACAACGCCTTGCACCAGAGTTTTGTATTTAAAGATTTCTCAGAAGCGTTTGCTTTTATGACAAGGGTGGCTTTGTTATCCGAAACTATGGATCATCACCCGAACTGGACCAATGTGTATAATAAGGTTGACATTTCGCTGAACACGCATGATGCCGGGAACATCGTTACCGAAAAAGACAAAAAGCTGGCGGCAGCCATAGATGCGTTACTATAAAAACAAACAGGTTTCGCCTTCAAAACACACCCTGATGCAGCGAAACCTGAAAGTAAAATGCTGTTGCATTATTTGGTTCTATCACGCGACTGCTGATCATTCCATAATAAATCTTCTCCTTTGCCACCGGGCTTTTGCAAATGAATTCTAAGCTGCCATAAATTTTTATCTACATAATAAGCCAGATCCTGAAGCTTATTGCTGGTTACCGGATCTGCATCTTCGGTTTCACGAATGTATTTATACACTTCTTTTTGCAAAACGGTTATGCGGTCAACCAATAATTTTATCGATTCATTGTCGGTAACATATCCAGCCGGAAAATCGGGAATATTGGTTGTTTTACTGATGGTGCTGTATCGCCCGTCAACGCTGTAACCTAAGTGTAGCGTTCGCTCGGCAAAAATATCGGCTTGCAAACGATAAAAATCTGCCTGCTGCTGAAAAAACTCATGCAATGAAAGATAGAGTGGACCATTTACATTCCAATGCGCTTCTTTATTCTGATTGAACAAGGCAAGTAAATCTACAACCAGTTGCTGCGTTATTTTAGAAATTTTTTCACGCGCTGTATCGCTTGTTAATGGATAGCTGTCTTCCACACGCTTGGGTTGTGCAAATTTTTCATTGCTTTTTCCTTCGCTCATCGCTTTGTCGGCTCTTGCTTTTGCATCCTGCTGCAAACGTGTGTCGGTCTGATTGTCTTTTTGTTTCTGTGCTTCTTTGTTTTGTGCAACGGCAGTGCCCGCAAAAGCAAGCACCATGGCACAAACGATGACTGTTTGTTTCATAGTTTTTCTGTTATTCTTTCTTTGATGGTAAAACAATGGTGATTTATACTGATGGGAATGTGAAATTTGACAGGACTCTATCCGCTTTATCTAACAGGACTCTATCCGCTTTATCTAATTACATGCCATTGTAACAAACAATTATTTATTGTAAGTATTGAAACGTATGATAATATATATTGAAATCTGATATGACCTTTAACCGATATGTTTTAAAGAATGATTTACCGGATAAAAACAATCAGCCACGCAAATCATTCTGATTGGAAAATTTTATCAAATTTCTGTTTCCCGGGAACCTGATTGTACACCTGTTATCATGTTTCGGGTAAAACGACAATCTTGAGAAGTGAAAATTTCCCATCTTACTTTGCACATCTATCGGCTTATGGTAAACCCGACATGATACTATCTTTGAATTGAATACCTTGTATGAATATCAGCACAACAAAGAGAACAAGGCGTTTGCTGCAGGTTTATATTTGCATAGTTTCTTTATAAAACTAAAAGGCGAATGAACTCGTTAACATTAATTTTTCAAGCGATTCTGCTTTTTGTTTTCCATCCTTTTTATATTGCGATGACAGATGTTAATTATAATAATAACAGCCGCGAATTAGAAGTGAGCATTCGCATTTTTACCGATGATTTTGAAAATACGCTGCGAAAAAATCATGGCGAAATAAACATAGATATTGAGCATCCCACTAGCCAAACGCAAATGAATGGTTTTGTAAACGATTATATTCAAAAGCACGTATCGTTTCAGGTAAACGGAAAGCCGGCGGCAATGAGCTTTGCGGGTTATGAAAAAGAAAATGAAAGTATATGGATATACTTTGAAGTGAAAGGCGTTTCTTCTTTACAAAAGGTAATTGTTTTCAACACATTGCTGCATGATTATAACGAAAACCAAATTAATCTGATTCATATTAAGGCAAACGGTAAAGAACAAAATACAAAGCTCAATTATCCGGATAGCAAAGCCGAGTTTGTTTTTTAAATTGACACAGTTTGATAAGCGTACTATTTTTTTTAAACTGAAGGCTCACATCTCACACCACTTAATCTTCCTTCAGGCTTTGCTCGTATTCCGATTTCTTTTTATCAGATAAAGTAATCAACACCTTATCTATCCGCTGACCATCCATGTCCATAATTTCGAAAGAAAAACCAAGGTGATTCATTACATCGCCTGTAACCGGAATGCGCTCTAAGTGATACAAGATAAAACCGGCTAACGTGTTAAAGGTTTCGCTGTCTTCTTCATCAAGCCAGTGCGTGATACGAAACTGCGACAAAAAATTAAAATACGGAATCTGTGCATCGCATAAAAAACTTCCGTCCTCACGTTTTATCATTTCATAGTCTTCTTCGTGCGGCTCGGCAATATCGCCCACAATCGCTTCCAGTATATCATTCAGCGTTATCATTCCCTGCAATGTTCCATATTCATCTACAATAAAAGCATAATGAATTTTAGAGCTTTGAAATTTTTCAAGCACCTGGTAAGCCGAATTGTTTTCGGGCACATATACAGCAGGCTGCATAATGCTTTCCAGCTTTGTATCGGTTGCCGCCACAAACAAATCTTTCAAAAAAATCACACCGTTTATTTCATCTATGGAGCCTTTGCAAAGCGGATATACCGAATGAATATCGTAATGATTGCGAACCTGATCTACCGTTGCGTTTACGTCAAGCCACACCATATCGCTGCGGTGTGTCATCAGCGAAGTAATGTTACGGTCGCTAAGATGAAACACACGCTCAATAATCAGTTGCTCCGCTTCTTCTATGGTGCCATGCTCGGTGCCTTCGTTAATGATGGCTTTAATTTCATCTTCCGTAACCTGCGAATCTTTCGGTTTTATACGCAGCGCTTTTATCAGCAGGTTGCTGCTTTTCGATAACAGCCAGATAAACGGATAGGTAATATAAGTAATAAAACGCATGGGTCGCGCCATCACTTTTGCAATGCCTTCGGGATTACTTAACCCGATTCGCTTCGGCACAAGTTCACCGAAAACGAGTGAAAAATAAGTGATGATAATAATAACCAAAACCGTTGAAATATTTTCGCTGTAAGGACGCAACACATCAAACCGGTTAATGAAAAGAACAAAAGCATCTTCTATATTCTTGCCCGAAAAAATACCGGTAATGAACGTAATTAATGTAATGGCAAACTGAACGGTAGAGATAAATGAATCCGGATGGTTGGCCAGGTCAAGCGCTTCTCTTGCCTTTTTATCGCCTTTTATCGCCTGGCTTTCCAGTCGCGCTTTGCGCGCTGAGATCAGCGCAATTTCGCTCATGGCAAACACGCCATTCAGCAATATAAGGGCAAACAGAAGGATAATGATTGTAATCATACGTGTAAAGCCGCAAAACTAAGTATTGTAAACTAAATCGCTGGTTAGCGTATGTGCAGATAGTGAAATAATAATTCCGAAATTCAATTGCGGTAAACGATTTAACGGAACAAAATCTTCAACTGTTATTGTTTGAAAAAAACAAATGATAACAGATGAAATCAATGTATTTATTTTAATTCATCCCAAACATGAATCACGCCATTACAAAACTTTTTGCGTGTTTTACTCATTGTTATAACATATCATTTATAATTGTCCTTACTTATTTTTGCGACATGCCTGAGCTGAAAGATTTTTTTGTTGATTTACAGGACGAATTGTATGAGCGTCAAACGTATCTGATAGATAAAGGTCAGGAGCCGATGCGCATTGATAAATGGCTTCATGCGCGTCTGTTTAATATAACACGAAACAGAATTCAAAAAGGCATTCAGGGTGGTTTTGTTACGGTTAACAATAAAGAAATAAAAAGCAATTATCGTATAAAGCCCGGCGACGAAATTACGGTGTTGATAGAGCAGGCGCCGGAAAGCGGTGAAATTATACCCGAACCCATTCCGCTGAATCTTGTATATGAAGATGATACGCTGATGGTAATTAACAAACCGGCGGGTATTGTGGTTCACCCCGGCGTTGGCAACTACACGGGAACATTGCTAAACGGCATCGCCTATTATCTACAGGGAGAAAAACCTTCGCTCAGCGAAGATGAACTTCCTCGCTATGGACTGGTTCATCGCATAGATAAAAATACAACGGGACTTTTGGTGGTTGCCAAAACAGACACGGCAGCTTCCAACCTGGCAAAGCAGTTTTATTTGCATACCACATCCCGAAAATACATTGCTTTGGTTTGGGGCGATATGAAACAAGAGGAAGGCACCGTTAACGCACATATTGCGCGGCATCTGCGGTTTCGCAAAGTATTTGATGCTTATCCCGAAGGCGATCATGGCAAATATGCCGTTACACATTACAAAGTGCTGGAACGCTTTAACTACGTAACGCTGATTGAATGCCAGTTGGAAACCGGCAGAACGCACCAGATTCGCGTACACATGAAATACATTGGTCATACGTTGTTCAACGACTGGGAATACGGCGGCGATAAAATTTTAAAAGGAACCATTTTTACCAGATACAAACAATTTGTTGATAACTGTTTTGAAATTTGCCCGCGCATTACGCTTCATGCGCAAACGCTCGGCTTCGATCATCCGAAAACAGGCGAGCGGATGAACTTTGTTGCGCCTTTGCCAAAAGACATGAGCGATGTAATTCAGAAGTGGAGAGATTATGTGGCGCCGCATAAGATGTAAAATGAACAGGCAAACAATTAATGCCCCGCCGGTGGCGAAGATTTTTGCAGTTATATTTTCTTTTCATGAAAATATTCGCCACCGGCAGAAAAATTATCAGGAAAATGAACACAACTGATCGCATTTATTTTGATAATGCAGCTACCACACCATTAGACGCTGATGTGCTTGCAGCAATGATGCCTTATTTAACCACGCATTTCGGCAATCCGTCTTCCATTTATAGTTATGGAAGAGAAAGCCGGCTGGCAATTGAACAGGCAAGAAAAACGGTTGCCAAAATTCTGAATGCCCGGCCTGCCGAAATATTCTTCACCAGCGGCGGAACGGAAAGCAGCAATACGGCTATCAACGCTGCCGTCAATAATTTAAGCTGCACGCATATCATTACTTCCCGGATTGAGCATCACGCTACTTTACATACGGTGCAGGCACTTCAAAAAGAAAAAAATATTGGCGTTAGTTATGTAAAGCTGTTATCGAACGGACATATTGATTTGGATCATCTGGAACAATTGCTCAAAACAACACCCGAAAAATGCCTGGTAACGCTGATGCACGCAAACAATGAAACCGGAAACTTATCTGACATTCATGCCATCGGAAATTTGTGCAAAACATACAACGCCGTTTTTCACAGCGATACCGTGCAAACGGTTGGACATTTGCCTTTTGATTTGCGCCATACGCCGGTTGATTTTATAACCGGCGCGGCGCATAAGTTTCACGGACCAAAAGGCGTTGGCATGTTATACATCAATGAGAACATAAAGATTCATCCGTTTATTAACGGAGGCTCGCAGGAACGAAATATGCGCGCCGGAACCGAAAATGTATATGGCATCGCTGGCTTTGCCAAAGCATTGCAAACAGCATCAGACAATTATGAAAAAGATTCAACAAACATTAGTGATTTACGTTTATACATGGCAGATTGCCTGTTAAAAGAGATACCGGCTGTTTCCTTAAACGGCGATGCGCTTGGCAATACGCTTTATACCATTTTAAATATTGCGTTGCCCCGCACTGATAAGACAGAGATGCTGTTGTTCAACCTCGATATTCATCATATCTGCGCTTCGGGCGGCAGCGCCTGCACCAGCGGCGCCAGTCAGGGAAGTCATGTAATTGCCGCCGTTTATCCCGGCAAAGATGTAGTTGCCGTTCGGTTTTCGTTCAGCAAACACAACACGAAGGAAGAAGTGGATAAAACGGTTGGAATCTTGAAGACGCTTTTATGATTTTTACATTTTTATATTTTACTTTTTAATTGTCATTATGAAACGATTGCCCTTTGTTTTTTTCTGCCTGATTTCCATTTCTCTTTCTGCGCAAAACGATTCTCTTGAAGATGGTCATCCTGCCTGGATTATGCAGGGAAATGTGTACGAAGTAAATGTTCGCCAATATACGCCGGAAGGCACATTTGCGGCGTTTGAAAAAAGCCTTGACAGACTCAAAAATATGGGTGTGCAAACGCTTTGGTTTATGCCGGTAAACCCGATTAGTAAGATTGACAGAAAAGGTAAATTGGGAAGCTACTATGCCGTATCTGATTATACCAAAATCAATCCTGAATTTGGCAATATGAATGACTGGAAGCATCTGGTAAAAACTGCGCACAGCAAAGGTTTCAAAGTAATTATAGACTGGGTGCCCAATCATACCGGCGCGGATCATTACTGGCTTACAATGCATCCAGACTGGTACGTAAAAGATAGCACCGGAAAACCGAAAATGGAGTTTGACTGGACAGACACGCGCAAGCTCGATTATCAGAATCCGGAAATGGTTGACACGATGATTGTGGATATGAAATACTGGCTTACGGAAAGCGATATAGATGGGTTTCGCTGCGATCATGCAGACGGACCCACATTGGAATTTTGGAAAAAATGCAACGCCGAACTAAAGAAGGGCAGAAATATTTTTATGCTTGCCGAAGTTGACGCGCCGGAATACATTACCGCCGGTTTCGACGCCATTTATCCCTGGGATGTATTTCACATTATGAATAATATTGCCGCAGGCAATAAAAATGCACTGGCGTTGGATTCAATTGTAAAAGTTGACGAAAAAACATTTCCTGCCAACACCATTCAATTATATTTCACCAGCAACCACGATGAAAATAGCTGGAACAAAGCCGAATACGCCACCATGCCCGGCGCCGTTCATGCGCCGTTTGCCGTGCTTACCCAAACGCTGGAACACGCGGTGCCATTGGTGTACAGCGGGCAGGAAGAACCTTTTTTAGACAGTATTTCATTCTTTTACAAAGACACGATTATGTTTGATAAATATAAACGCGCGCCTTTCTATAAAACATTATTAGCGCTTCGTAAAAGCAATGCAGCGTTGGATGCCGATGCGCCGTTTACCAAATTAACAACATCAAAAGATGCTGATATTTATGCATTTGTGAGGCAAAAAAACAATCAAAAAATAATGGTGATAACCAACCTGAGCAATGAGCCGCAAACATTTACCATCAACTATTCCATGCCACCGGTAATGCAGGATGTGTTTACCAATAAAATAGACGAAATACACAAATATGATCCGATAACCTTGCCTGCATGGGGCTATAAAGTATATTCGTATTGATGGAACAGGTAAACTATCAAAAGATTATTAAGCAAGCTTATCATTCGTTCAATGAAAGGAATATAGATGCAATTTTTTCATTGATGATAGAACATGTCTGTTGGCCGAATGGATGGGAAGGCGGTTACGTAAAAGGACAAGATGAAGTAAGAGACTACTGGACGAGGCAATGGAAGGAAATAAATCCTGTTGTAACGCCTGTTTCAATAAAAAAAATTGATGAAGACAAATTTGATGTGAAAGTTCATCAGGTTGTGAAAGATTTAAACGAAAATATATTGTATGACGGTATCATACATCACATATACACATTTGAGAAAGGAATGATTAAGAGCATGGAAATAGTAAAATAAAACATTCCTTACCTGATAAACTAAAGCCTTTTCAGAGTTTGAAAAGGCTTTAGTTTATTAAAAAAATAAACTTTTACCGGCTGTCCGCCATATCCGGAATCGCTTCTACTTTGTATTCTCCGGCATCTAACTTTAGCTTCGTTTCTGTAAAGGCTTTCAATGTTTGTTCAATATCGTCATCCGTATGTATTGCTGTTGGAATCATACGGAAAATAATATGCCCTTTCGGTATTACGGGATACGAAACAATAGAACAGAAGACACTGTAATTTTCGCGCAAATCCATTACCATGGCAGTTGCTTCTTCCACCCCGCCCTTCATATACACAGGCGTAACCGGCGAGTCTGTTTTACCAATATCAAAACCTCGTTCCTTCAATCCTTTTTGCAATTTTATGGCATTGCTCCAAAGTTGTTCTCTTAATTCGGGTTTGCTGCGCAACAAGTCAAGCCGTTTCAGATTGCCAACCACAAAAGGCATCGGCAAACTCTTGGCAAAAATTTGTGAGCGAATGGTATAGCGGATGTAATCTATGATTGCTTTGTCGCCCGCTAAGAATGCGCCGATAGAAGCCATTGATTTGGCAAACGTGGAAAAATATAAATCAATCTCATCCTGGCAGCCCTGCTCCTCACCGGCACCCGCACCGGTATTGCCTAACGTACCGAAACCATGCGCATCATCAACCAGCAAACGAAATTCATATACGTTTTTTAAAGCGCAAATCTCTTTCAGCTTACCCTGGTCGCCCGCCATGCCGAACACACCTTCTGTAATAACCAGAATACCACCCGCGTTTTGCTTTTCAATTAAAGCGGTTGAACGTTCCAGCTGCTTTTTTAAATCGTCAATGTCGTTATGCTTAAACACATAGCGATGACCGGGATGCAACCGCAGTCCGTCTATAATGCAGGCATGACTTTCAGCATCGTACACAATTACATCGTGCCGGCCGCACAAGGCATCTATGGTGCTCATAATGCCCTGATAGCCGTAATTTAGAAGAATGGCATCTTCTTTATTTTCAAACGCCGCCAGTTCGGCTTCCAATTGTTCGTGAAAATTGGTGTTGCCACTCATCATACGTGCGCCCATAGGAGCCGCCAAACCAAATTGCGCCGAAGCTTCCGTATCTATTTTTCGTACTTCGGGATGATTGGCAAGACCCAGATAATTATTCAGACTCCAAACGATCATTTCTTTTCCCCGAAACATCATGCGGCTGCCGATTTCGCCTTCTAATTTCGGAAATGCAAAATAGCCGTGCGCACGTTCGCGGTGCTGACCTAAAGGACCTGCGTTTTTAAGTAGCTTTTCAAAAATATCTGCCATATATCTGTAATTACTGATTTCGTTTTCAGAAAGCCGCGAAATTAATCATTAATTAAAATGCGAAGAAACGTTTCGCAATGTGTAACATTTTTTTAGAAACAATAAAAAACTTACAAATGCAGTTTCCTGCGAAGCTTTACAGGCCTGATTTTCGGCATTTTTACCTTCTTATGGGTTAATTGCGTTAGCGACCCAACCGTAGCGGCAGCTGCAAGTCCGCCAGCTATATATATTCCCATGGTTAAATATTCCGTTGTTTTCGTGCGGCTGCTATGCGCAGGTGTCAGGTGCATTTTTTCGGGCAATTGAACGGCTGCAATACCGGCTGCAATTCCTAACACCGTGCCTTTTAAATCGGCGGCATTGCCGCCGGCAAGACTGTAATATAATGTGTTGGCTACCATATCGCCAATGAATGTTTGCTTATATAATTTTTCATCGGAGGAAACGGGAATATGAACGCGGTTTCCCAATTTTCTGATGGCTTCCATGCCAAGCAGATCAAGGCGCGGCGCAACAGATGGAACAACTGTTTTCAATACCTGATGTAAAAATGTTACGGTTGCGGCACCTGCCATTCCGCCTATAACTGCAATTACTTTTTTCATACTTTTTTTATTATTTAGTCAATTTAGTTGCAAGGGCTATTCCAAAATATTTTGGTGATGTAAAAATTCGGCTGTTATCTTTGCAGCAGTTCTTTACAGGTTCTTATCAAGAAAGGCAGAGGGATATGGCCCGATGAAGCCTTGGCAACCACCACATATTACGTGAAAGGTGCCAATTCCATCACGCTTGCGGCGTGAGAGATAAGTAAGATTTCAGTTTGATTATTTTTAGCAATTGCTATATATGGTTCAGGCTCGTCTTACTCAGGCGGGCTTTTTTTATGTTTATCCCATCTATTTTCCCGGTAAAATTCGCCTGCTTCCTTTCCTGTTGTTTTTTACGACAATCAGGAAGTTTTTTTATTTTTTATTCACGGCTAAAAACAAAAATTTATGAGTGCCCAACATTTTGAAACCTTGCAACTGCATGCCGGTCAGGAAATTGACCCGACTACAAAAAGTCGCGCGGTTCCCATTTATCAAACTACCTCTTACGGCTTCGAGAATGCCGAACATGCCGCCAACCTCTTTGGCTTAAAACAATTCGGCAACATCTACACCCGCATTATGAACCCGACGACCGATGTATTTGAAAAACGCATTGCTGCCCTTGAAGGTGGTGTTGCCGCTTTAGCAACAGCCAGCGGCCAGGCAGCGCAGTTTTTAGCGTTAAACAATATCTTACAAACAGGCGATAATTTTGTTACCTCTTCGTATTTATACGGTGGAACCTACAACCAGTTTAAAGTAGCATTTAAGCGACTTGGCGTTGAAGTGCGCTTTGCCAACGGCGATGATGCCGATAGCTTTGTACCGTTTATTGATGATAAAACCAAAGCTATTTACGTAGAAACCATTGGCAATCCGAGGCTGAACATTCCTGATTTTGAAAAATTTTCCGCGATTGCAAAACAACACGATTTGCCTTTAATTGTCGATAATACGTTTGGCGCTGGCGGTTATGTGTTTCGCCCGTTGGAGCACGGAGCTAACATTGTGGTAGAAAGTGCGACCAAATGGATTGGCGGTCATGGCACATCTATCGGCGGCGTTATTGTGGATGGTGGAAATTACAACTGGGGAAACGGTAAATTTTCTCAGTTTATCGAACCATCTGAAGGCTATCACGGATTAAAATTCTGGGAGACATTTGGGGAAGGCAATCCGCTTGGTTTACCTAATATCGCATTTGTCATTCGCGCCCGGGTAGAAGGCTTGCGCGATTATGGTTCAGCGTTAAGTCCGTTTAATTCCTTTCTTCTTTTGCAGGGATTGGAAACGTTATCGTTACGGGCAGAACGGCATTGCCAGAATACGCTGGCGCTGGCACAATGGCTGGAAGCGCATCCGCAGGTAGAGTATGTTTGGTATCCCGGTTTGGAAAGCAGCCCGTACCATGAACTGGCAAAAAAATATTTACCCAATGGCTTTGGCGGCGTTCTCAATTTTGGTGTAAAAGGGGATAAAGCTAAAGCGTCTGCCTTTATAGATTCATTAAAACTTGCCAGCCATCTGGCAAATGTGGGTGATGCAAAAACGCTGGTCATCAACCCGGCTTCTACCACGCATGAGCAACTGGGAGAAACGGAACAGGCAGCAGCCGGCGTTTTACCCAACCTCATTCGCGTAAGCGTGGGAATTGAACACATTGAAGATATCAAAGCCGATTTTGCGCAGGCATTTGATAAAGTGTTTTCGTAACAAATTTTGAATTAATGCCCGCAGATTGTGCAAGTTTTCGCAGATAATGATTTCTGCTTTATCTGCGGAAAATTAAAAATTATAACTGACAGACAAGGACTTGGAAAAACAAATATTTCAATACCATCAGCCATTTCAGCTCGAAAGCGGAAGCGTTTTGCCGGCTTATCATCTGGCTTACACTACGTTTGGCAAAATGAATGCAGACAAGAGCAATGTGGCGTGGATTTTTCATGCGCTAACGGCTAACAGCAATCCGGTGGAATGGTGGCCAAACATGGTTGGCGAAGGAATGTTTTTTGATCCCGAACGGTTTTTTATTGTGTGTGTAAATATGCCGGGAAGCTGCTATGGTAGTATTGGTGCTGTTAATATTGACAACAATACAAACAAACCATACTACCACAGCTTTCCGCAATTTACTACGCGCGATATGATACGGGTTTATCAGCCGTTATGCAAATTTTTAGGTATTGAAAAAATACACATCGGCATTGGCGGAAGCATGGGCGGACATCAGCTTTTAGAATGGGCGATTGAAGAACCGGATTTGTTTCAACATATCATTCCCATTGCAACAAACGCACAGCACTCGCCGTGGGGCATGGCTTTCAACGCTACGCAGCGATGGTGCATTGAGAATGATTGTACATGGAAAAATTGGGATGAGAACGCAGGTAAAGAAGGTATGAAAATAGCTCGCTCGATTGCCCTGTTATCTTATCGCCATTATGAAACGTACACTTCAACCCAGCAAGGATTTACTGCTGAAACAGAATTATTGGAATTAGATAAGCAAACCACAAAAGCGGAAAGCTATCAGCATTATCAGGGAGAAAAGTTGGCGAAACGGTTTTCGGCCTACAGTTATTATTTTCTCACTCATGCAATGGACAAACACAATGTGGGCAGAAACAGAACATCGGTGCAGGCGGCTTTGCATTCTATTAAAGCAAAAACATTGGCAATCGGCATTTCGTCAGACCTTTTATTTCCGCCACAGGAGCAGGAATTTTTGGCGGCTTATATTCCGAATGCGCAAGTAGCGATCATAGATTCTAATTACGGGCATGATGGTTTTTTACTGGAAAGCGATGCGCTCACGAGATTGCTGGAAGATTTTGTGCCGCCCCCATCCCCTAAAGGGGTGTTTTAAAGACAATCGTGTTCTTATCTTACTACTTAATACATACTACTTAATACAAATTGGAATGCATACAGAATTGAAAATCGGCTTGTTTGGATTCGGCGTTGTTGGCGAAGGCTTATACAAAGTATTGCAGCAGACACCATCGCTGAACGCAAGCATTAAACAGATTTGTATCAAACATGCGGGAAAAAAACGAGATGCGCCGCCGGAATTATTTACTACGCAAAAAGATGCGTTGCTGTTTGATAAAGACATCAATGTGATTGTAGAAGTGATTGATGATGCCGATGCCGCGTTTGAAATTGTTTCTACCGCCCTGAAAAATAAAAAAGCGGTGGTAAGCGCCAGCAAAAAAATGATTGCGGAACACTTACCCGAACTATTACAACTGCAACAGCAAACCGATATGCCTTTTTTATACGAAGCGGCCGCCTGCGCTTCTATTCCCGTCATCAGAAACCTGGAAGAATATTATGATAACGATTTGCTGTATTCTATTAAGGCGATTTGCAATGGTTCTACCAATTTTATCTTAACCAAAATGTTTGAAGATAAACTGCCGTTCACCGATGCTTTGTTATTGGCGCAGCAGCTTGGCTTTGCCGAAAGCAACCCGAAATTAGATATAGAAGGATATGATGCCGTAAACAAATGGAGTTTTCTGCTAACCCATGCGTATGGCATTGTAGAAAGCCCTAACAATATTTTATTTACCGGTATACAAAACATACAGTTAAGCGATGCACTGGCAGCCAAAGAAAAACACAACGACATCAAATTGGTTGCACAGGCAAAGAAGTTAAAAAATGGTAAAGTAGCCGCCTTTGTATTGCCGCAACTGGTGCTGGACGACGATCATTTATCGTTCGTGAAAAATGAATACAACGGCGTGGTGATAGAAAGCGGTTTTGCCGACAAACAGTTTTTTTACGGCAAAGGCGCAGGCAGCTTTCCAACAGCTTCTGCGGTGTTGAGCGATATATCTGCGCTACGCTATGATTACCGTTATGAATACAAGAAATTATATCATCACCAGCCGGGCGAACTAACGAATGATTTCTATATCAGAATATACATTTCTTATGCAGATATTAAAAACATTCCAAAACATGAGTTTGAATGGATTGAAGAATATCACAGCGGTCAGGAACGAAGCTGGTTTATGGGGGTGATTCATTTTACCAAAATAAAAAATAACGATTGGTGGAAGCAGCCCGGCATCTCCTTAATACTGGCTTCCGACGGCATTATTGAAGACATTGAACTGAAGAAAATTAAGAAGCGAAGCCTGGAGCTGGCAGGATTATAAGTGAGTACATCTGTGAAACAAAAAATTGTTATGACAGCAACATATACAGTAGATGTATATAAAGAATTATCACCCGACATCTTTCAATCTATCAAAGAAGCGTTCAAAGGCAAAACCGTAGATATTGTAATATCAGAAAGCATGGATGAAACGGAATATTTATTGAGTTCGCCTGCTAACCGGGAATCTCTTATGAAGTCATTGAAACAAATTGAAGAAGGCAAGACTGTTAGTTTTTCGATTGAAGAGTTTAAAGAAAAATACGGACAATAGTGAAGAAAGTAACATTCACACAAGAAGCGTTGGAGCATTTGGAAGAATGGAAATATGCAGATTCTAAAATGTTATAAAAAATCGTTTCGCTTGTTCCTGAAATTTCCTCGGCACCGTTTTCAGGAACCGGCAAACCTGAACCATTAAAGTACGATTTAAAAGGCAGATGGTCTAGGAGGATCAGCCAGGAGCATCGTATTGTTTATGAAGTTAATGACAAAGAAATATTTATTATATCCTGCCGCTATCACTACTAATCATTCGCTTATCTGCTCACCGCTTACCTTTGCGCTTTAATCTCCTGTTATGCGCGAACTCTCCGTTGTCATCACCGTAATGAATGAAGAAGACAATATTTACCCGTTGGTAAAAGCCATTCGCAGCGCACTTAAAGGTATAGATTACGAAGTGGTATTTATAGATGACGGATCTTCCGATGCCACGCGGGCGCGCATAAAAGACGTGATAGATGAACGAATTGTATTGGTTGAGCTTCGTAAAAACTATGGTCAAAGCACGGCGATGGCTGCTGGCATTGATTATGCTTCGGGGAAATACATTGCGCTGATGGATGGTGATTTGCAAAACGACCCCACCGATATTCCATTCATGCTGAACAAACTGATAACCGAAGACTGGGATGTGGTGGCAGGCAACCGCGCCAACCGGCAGGACGGCGCTTTTTTAAGAAAGCTGCCAAGCAAAATAGCCAACGCCATTATTCGCAGCATGACCAAAGTTTACTTTAAAGATTACGGCTGTACGCTAAAAATTTTTCGTCATGAAATAGCCGAGGATTTAGGATTATATGGTGAATTGCATCGCTTTATACCGGTGCTGGCAGCCATGCAGGGCGCAAGAATAACGCAGGTAGATGTAAAGCACCACGCGCGGCAATTCGGTAAATCAAAATACGGTTTGGGAAGAACATTCCGCGTGATGAGCGACCTGGTAACGATGGTGTTTTTCCGCAAATACAGCCAGAAGCCAATGCACTTGTTCGGCACACTGGGTTTCAGCAGTTTATTCATCGGCATACTCATCAACCTGTATCTTCTTATATTAAAATTAATGGGCGAAGACATCTGGGGGAAACCATTGATTATTCTTGGAATGATCTTTTTATTCGGCGGCATTCAGCTTATCACCATCGGCATTATTGCCGAAGTAAGCATCCGCACCTACTATGAAAGCAGCAACAAAAAAACATATCGCGTGCGCAAAGTATTCAACAACACAACTGTTCTGCAATAAGCATGGCTATTAACCCGCAGTTAAAAAAATGGCTGATACTCGTTATAAAAATGATTGTCAGCGGCGGTTGCTTATGGTATGTTGTTCATAAGATAGACTGGCAAACATCGTGGCGAACGGTGCAAAGCAGCAATTTGTTCTGGCTGTTGTGTGCGGTTATTTTAATTATCTCTTCTAAAGTAGCTGCCGCTTTTCGTCTGAATATTTATTTTACAAACATCGGCGCAATACTTCATCAGAAAGTAAATATGAAATTGTATTGGCTGGGCATGTATTACAATATCTTTCTGCCCGGCGGTATTGGCGGCGATGCATATAAAGTGGTAATGCTGAACCGCACCTACAATCATCCTGCAAAACTGTTGACAGCAGCCGTTTTATTAGACAGAGTGAGTGGCGTAGCCGGCATTGGTGTGCTGAGTGCACTGTATTATTTCAGCGTGTTCAACGGCGAGAATTATTCGTATTGGCTACTTGCTTCCGTGTTTCCCGTCTTGTTGGTTTATTATTTTATCGTGAAGCAATTTTTTCCTTCTTTCATTCGCAGCTTCTGGAGCACGTTCTGGCTTGGTTTGTTAGTGCAATCCCTGCAGGTGGTTGCCATTTATTGTTTAATGAATGCATTGCATATTGCACATCATCACACCGAATACATTCTTATCTTCCTTTTATCTTCACTCGTAGCCGTGTTGCCTTTTACCATCGGCGGTCTGGGCGCAAGAGAAGTAGTATTTATCTGGGGAAGTCATCAGTTTTTTTTAAACCAAAGCGAATCGGTTGTTATCAGCTTGCTGTTTTATCTTATTTCCGTTACCATTTCGCTGCCGGGCATATATTGGGTGTATAACAATCCGTTATCTGATAAGATTGAGGTGTGAGGTATGAGGTATGAGCCGTTAGCTGCAAATTTATATATACAAATATTTTTCCCGATCTCTTGTAGATAACGACTTATACTTCTTAGCTTACACCTTTAACTCCTTCAAACATTCTTTGTTTCACTTCTAAAATCTCTTTACTTTCACCCGCACATTTTTGCTCACCATATTTCTAACCACTTATTATGAATAAAAAAACAAATTGGTCGCAATTTGGAACGTTGATTACGGTTTTCTTTTTCTGGGGTTTTGTAGCCGCCAGCAACGACATTTTGATTCCGGTTTTTAAAAAAGCTTTTACGCTTACGCAATTGCAAAGCCAGTTGGTAGCCTTCGCATTTTACATTGCCTATACGGTTGGCTCTATCATTTATATCGCCATTTCCAAAGCGCTGGGCGGCGATTTGCTTAACAAAACCGGTTACAAAAACGGCATTGCCATTGGTTTAATTATCTCTGCCATTGGCACGCTGCTTTTTTATCCGGCAGCCAATAATGCTTCGTTTACATTAATGCTCACGGCTTTGTTTATCGTTGCCCTTGGCTTCTCCTTACAGCAGATTGCGGCCAATCCGTTAGCCATCGTTATCGGCGATCCGCAAACCGGCTCGCAACGGCTAAGCATGGCAGGCGGCGTTAATAATTTTGGCACTACCATTGGTCCGTTATTAGTGAGCTTTGCCATTTTCGGCTCGGTAAGCAGCGGTAACACGGAAGCCAGCATCAGCGAGGTAAAAACGCCTTATCTTATTTTAGGTCTTGCCTTTATACTGGTAGCCGTTTTTTTTAAATTTTCCTCGATACCAAACCATATTAATACCGAACCCGATCCGGCGCTGGAAATTGAAGAATCGCCAACCATTAAAGCAGACAGCATTACCCGCAATTTGCCACGCAACGGCGCTTTGCAATACCCGCAACTGGTGTTAGGCATGATTGGTATTTTTATTTATGTAGGCGTGGAAGTAGCTACCGCCAGCAATTTGCCTGAATATCTGCGTCAGCATCTGGAAGTGCTTAACGGGCATTATGTAATGAAATCGTTGCATCTGGCGGGCGCCAGAGAGTTTACAAATGATTTAAATGCGCCTTTCATATCGCTTTACTGGGCAAGTTTAATGATGGGAAGATGGTCTAACTCGGCCGATGCGTTTGAAGTGAGCGCAGGCACAAAAAAAGTGCTCAGCTTCATTATGCCTTATATCGCTTTTATTATTTTTCTGATTGTAAATACAATTGCCAAACACGACATCAGTACATTTTATATTTATGCATTTCTGATTCTTATTATGATTGCGGGTAACGTGCTTAGCAAAGGCAATCCGGCTACCATGCTTCTCATCTTTTCAGGGTTGGGTATCACGGCATTGATTATCGGCATGTTGACAAACGGACTTGTAAGCGTATTTGCTTTTATCAGCGTAGGTCTGTTTTGCAGCACGCTTTGGCCCTGCGTATTTACATTAGGCATAGCCGGGTTAGGACGTTTTACAAACCAGGGAAGCAGCTATTTAATTATGATGATAATGGGCGGCGGTTTTATTGCGGCTTTGCAAGGCTGGCTTGCCTCCGACAATCTGCTTGGCATTCAGTACAGCTATGTTGTAGGCGTTGGCTGTTTTGCTTATCTGGCTTTTTTCGCCATCCGCGCAAAATCAATTTTAAGATTGCAGGGTATAGATTACGATATACCTGTTGCTGCGGCTCATTGATAGTAAATAACTTGTCATAAAATAAATTTCAGACAGACATGATTCCTGTTTCTCAGCAATTAGCCATTGGCATAGACGTAGGCGGCACCAACACCGTTTTCGGTATTGTTGATCATCGCGGTGAAATAAAATACCGCGGTGCAATCTCGAGCCGCAAAAACGAAAAGATAGAAGATTATCTGGACGAATTACTTGCTGCCGTAGAGCCTGCCATAGACCATGTTGGCGGCAGAGATTTTATCAAAGGTATCGGCGTAGGCGCGCCGAACGGCAACTACTATTCCGGAACCATTGAATACGCTCCCAATCTAATTTGGAAAGGCATTATTCCGTTTGCCGATTTAATCTCAAAAAAATTTAATTTGCCCTGTGCGCTTACCAACGATGCCAATGCCGCTGCCGTTGGCGAAATGATGTATGGCGCCGCCAAAGGCATGAAAGATTTTATTATGATTACGCTTGGTACCGGCGTAGGAAGCGGCATTGTTATAAACGGGCAGGTTGTGTATGGACATGATGGCTTTGCGGGCGAGCTGGGGCATACGATTATCATTCCCGAAGGACGTTATCATCCCGGCACGCAGGCGAAAGGCTCTTTGGAAACCTATGCTTCTGCCACCGGCGTTCGCATGACGGCATTGGAAATGATGGAAAAACATCCGGAAGAAAATACATTGCTTCGCAATTATCCGCTTGAACAGATAGACAGCCGTGTGGTATTTGATTGCGCCATGCAGGGAGATAATATGGCGAACGAAATATACAAATACACGGGTGATATATTAGGCAAAGCATTAGCCAATTTCGTGATGTTCTCCTCTCCTTCCGCCATCATTTTATTTGGCGGATTGTGTAAAGCCGGCGAGCTGATTTTGAAGCCTGCCAAAGAAGCGATGGAAGAAAATCTATTGCCCATTTTTCAGAATAAAGTGAAGATCATTTTTAGCGAACTGAAAGAAGCTGATGCGGCGATATTGGGCGCAAGCGCATTGGTGTGGGAGTTGAAATAATTTTATTAGTCAAATAATAAAAAACCTGTGCAAACTGTTATCGTGCACAGGTTTTTTATTAAGAACTTTTTAAGGCACTTTGTATAATGCCGCCCCGCCCGTAAGACCGGCGCCTGCCGCGGTAAAAACCACAAGATTACCGGGTTGCAATTTGCCCTTTTCAAAAGCCTGATTTAATGTTACCGGAATGGTTGCGGCAATGCAGTTGCCGGCTTTCTCAATAGACACTTCCATTTTTTCCATCGGCAGATTTAATAAAGCAACCGTTTTTTTCATGATAAACAAATTCGCCTGGTGTGGAACAAACACATTGATTTCATCAATGGATATTTTATTGCGGTTGCAGATTTCCCGGGTTAATTCCGCCATTTTATGCGCTGCCCAATCCGCAAATTTTTTGCCGTCAATGGTTAGCAAAGTGCCATGCAAATTTTCATCTATCGTTTGGTGCGTAGCCGGCAATACACTGCCACCCGCCGGCACATACAACTGTTTTATGCCCGAGCCATCTGCCCACAACTGAATATCTAAAAATCCTTTTCCGGAATCACAATCTGCCAGCACAACGGCACCGGCGCCATCGCTGAACATCGGCAAAAAAATGTCATCGTTTTTTCTTATCTGTCTCGATTTTATATCGGCGCCAATGACAAGCACATATTTCATTCCCATTGCTATCATCCTGATACCTTCATCAAGCGCATACAAAAACCCGCTGCACGAAGCCGTAATATCTGATGCCGGGCATGTTGCGCCCAGCAATTGCTGAACAACAAGCGAAGCTCCTACGTTTACATAATCGGCGGTTTGCGTTGCCAGAATAATTCTGTCTAACTGCGATGCTGAAAGACCGGCGCGCTGCAAGGCCTGTCTGCCGGCTTCTGCGGCAAGCTGGCTTGTGGCTACCCCTTTATCAGCCCAGTGACGCTGATGAATACCGGTAATTTTTTCATGCCGTTCCGGATTAAAACCGGATAGTTGAAATCGTTCTTTCAGTTGCTGATTGGTGATGGGATCTCCCGGCAGGTATGCGCCGGTGCCAATTATTTTTGCTGCCCGTTTTCTTCCGTTTTTCATATTCCGGATGATAAAAACAGTTGCTTTTTCAGAAACGTCTGTTTTTTATAAACTTTATTATTGTTACTTACTCCGCCAATGTTTCCAATGCCTTCTTTACCATTGCATCGCCGGAATTTACCAATTCAAAATAACCTTCTGTTCTAAACTTTTGACGGGCAAGGTAAGCAGGCATTTTTTCCAGCACATTTTCTTTCGCTCTTGGCGATACCTGGCTTACATCAATATTGTCGCGTGCAGCAAACCGGGCAAGATCAGACCAGCTAAATTTATTTTCGGTATATTTTTCACGAAGCTGCTGCGGTGATTTTATGTTGTTTAATTCTTTTTTATTCCGGATAAAAAAGTGATAGATATAGTTGCTGATGGTGCCTTTATAAAACAATTCCGTTATGGCTTTTGGCTGCGTTGTTGTATCAAACGGTACAAATACATCGGGTGTAATGCCGCCGCCGCCGTAAACAATTTTTCCCGATGGCGTTTTGAAAGGCTGGGTGGTGGGTTTTGTGGTATCGCCAACCAGTACTTCACCATTATGAAACCGTTGAATCAATTCTTCTTCATACGCATCTTTGCCTTTGTTATAAGGCTTTTGAATGTTGCGGCCAACCGGTGTATAATAACGCGCAACGGTAAGTCGCAAGGCGCCGCCATCGCTTAAATTATACTGCTGTTGCACCAGTCCTTTGCCAAATGTGCGTCTTCCGATAATTGTAGCTCTGTCCCAATCCTGTAGCGCACCGCTTACAATTTCGCTTGCCGATGCGGAAGTTTCATCTACCAGCACAACCAGTTTTCCCGTTTCAAACAAGCCCTGTTTTTTGCAATGATATTCGGTTCTTGGCTCTTTGGCGCCTTGGGTATAAACCACCATTTTATCACCATCCAAAAATTCATCGGCAATGCTTACCGCCTGCGAAAGAAAGCCGCCGCCATTGCCGCGCAAATCTAAAATCAGTTTTTGCATTCCCTGTTTCTGAAGCTTTTGCAGCGCTTCAATAAATTCGGAATACGTTGTTTCTCCAAATTTGTTGATGCGGATAAATCCCGTTTGCGGAGCAATGATATAATCTACGTCAACCGAAGGAACGGGTATGGTACCTCTTATAATAACTACCGGCACTAATTTTTCATCGCGCAGCATGGTAATTTTTACTTTGCTTCCTCCTTCGCCGCGCAGCAAACGACGCACATCCGGCGGCACAATATTTCTGCCCGTCATTACAATGCTGTCGTTGATTTCTATCATTTTATCCCCTGCTTCCACACCGGCTTTGTCGCTGGGGCCATTTTGCAATACATTCATCACGTTTACGGTATCGCCGAATATTTGAAATTCAACGCCAATGCCTTCAAAATTACCCTGCAAATCTTCGTTTACGGTTTGCAGGTCCTGCGGCGGTATATAAACAGAATGCGGATCGAGGTGCGCCAGCATATCATTAATGGCATCATCTTTTAAACTGTCGGTTCTTACCTTATCAACATATTTTTCGCTGATAAGCTTTACTATTTCCTGCAGAGCAGATGAGTTGGAATTGTTGATAAAAAAAGCAGAAGCCCCGGCCGTATGTTCTTTTAATTTATACCCGATTGCCATGCCGGCTACCATTACGATGGCAAACAGCAGCGGCAACCAAACCTGTAATTTTTTACTTCCCATAAATTGTTGTTCTTTGTACACCTAACCTGTCGAAACGCGAATATCTGTATAGTTTGGGGAAAGGTTTTTAAAAATTTATTTATGGCAGTAAGCTTACTTGCCGACAGTGGAGCTACCAAATGCGAATGGTGCTTATTGAACGACAACGAAAAGAAAATTATTCTTACAACCACCGGTATCAATCCTTACTTTTTATCGCAGCAGCAAATTGTGGATTTATTGCAAAAGGAACTGCTGCCTTCGTTATTAAATACCACTCCCGAAACTATTTTTTTTTATGGTACCGGCTTGGGAAATGAAGCGAATGCGAAAGCCATAAGAGCCGTTTTAAAACATCTTTTTCCCAAAGCAGTTCTAAAGGTAGAAACAGATATGCTGGGGGCGGCCCGGGCGCTCTGCGGCGTGGCAAAAGGCGTTGTTTGCATACTTGGAACGGGAAGTAATTCCTGCTTTTACAATGGGAAAAAAATAGCTAAAAATATAGCTGGTATCGGTTATGTGCTGGGCGATGAAGGCAGCGGCGCTTATCTTGGCAAAAAAGTAGTACGACACTATTTATACAACACCTTTGATGAAGACCTGCGTGCGCGTTTTGATGCCATGTTTGTAACAACGCAGAAAGAAATATTAGAGGCTGTTTACAGCAGGCCGTTGCCTAACCGCTACCTCGCATCTTTTACCAGGTTTTTGGCAGACAATCGCGGTCATTACATGATAGAAAATATTCTGGAAGACGGTTTGAATGACTTTTTTTTTCAGCATTTGTGCAAATTTGCAGAAAGCTGGAAACTGCCCATTCATTTTGCAGGGGGCGTTGCCTTTGGCTTTCAGGATGTATTGAAAGACTTATGCAAAGCCTACGAGTTTGACATGGGCAATGTAATTAAAAACCCGATGGATGGATTAATCCGGTTTCATCATCAGTAAAAACAATAAGAACAAAGAATTATTTATTTACCATGAAAAATTTTATCAGAACCACAGAACAGTCTTCTCCGTACAGGCATCTGGAAAAAATGACGGTTGAAGAAATCGTTACTCACATTAACGAAGAAGATAAGAAAGTTGCATTTGCCGTAGAAGCCGCGCTGCCGCAGATTATAAAACTCATAAAAGCTACAGCCGATAAAATGCTGGCAGGCGGAAGATTGTTTTATGTAGGCGCGGGCGCAAGCGGCAGAACCGGCGTGTTAGATGCCAGCGAATGCCCGCCCACGTATGGTGTGCCGCAAAGCCTTGTAACCGGCATTATTGCCGGTGGACACCGTGCCATTACGCAGGCGGTTGACAAAGCCGAAGACGACGAAACCCAATCCTGGCTTGATTTACAGCAATATGAAATTTGTGATAATGATGTTGTTATCGGCATAGCTGCAAGCGGCACGACGCCTTATGTGCTGGGTGCCGTAAAAGCCTGTAATGAACGAAACATTATTACAGGCGGCATCACCTGTAATGCAGAAAGCCCGCTTGCAGCAGAGGCATTGTACCCCGTAGAAGTGGTGGTAGGCCCTGAGTTTGTAACCGGCAGTACCCGCATGAAAAGCGGCACGGCGCAAAAGATGGTATTGAATATGATTTCAACGGCGGTGATGATTCAGCTTGGCCGGGTGCAGGACAACCAGATGGTGAACATGCAGCTTACCAATGAAAAGCTTCTTGTACGCGGCTCACGCATGGTGATGGAACAATTGAAACTAGCCGATTTTGAAGCGGCAAAAGAATTACTTATAAAATATGGCAGTGTGGCAAAGGCTGTAAGTGCGGGCAATTACATTAATTCATAATGGCGTTGTTGCATGAATAAATATAAAGATGAGCGATAGTTATTCACTTATAAAAAAGAACAGGCATAGATTAGTTAGTTAGTGGTTACAACATCATTAACAACACAATCTATACCTGATGAGTAAAGATAAGTACAAAGTCAGAAACTGGTCGGCTTACAATAATGGATTACAGCAACGCGGGTCTTTGTGTTTATGGATAGAGAAAGACATTGCAGATCATTGGAAAGCTCCCCGTGAGGGGAACAGGCGTGGGGGTCAGAAGCAATACAGTGATAGGGCTATAGAAATATGCCTTACCATCCGTAAGATATACCACTTGGCATTGCGGCAAACGGAAGGCTTTATGTGCAGTTTTTTCAAACTGACAAAAGCAGATGTAAAAGTGCCCCATTACAGTGTAATCTGCAGGCGCAGCAAGGCTTTGGATGTGAAGCTGCAGACAGGAGGGAGCAACAGAACGGTTACAGATATAGTGGTTGACAGCACGGGTCTGAAGGTATATGGAGAAGGGGAATGGAAAGTTCGCAAACATGGAGCGGGCAAGCACCGCACCTGGATGAAACTGCATGTGGCAGTGGATGAACAGACACAACAGGTGGAAGCGGTAACACTGACTACCAATGCGGTTGATGACGCCACTGAAGTGGATGCCTTATT
This sequence comes from Ilyomonas sp., assembly GCA_965219515.1. GTDB lineage: Bacteria > Bacteroidota > Bacteroidia > Chitinophagales > Chitinophagaceae > Ilyomonas. The sequence goes on along the minus strand of OZ244776.1, from coordinate 588,580 downwards.
GACACAGATCAAAAAGGAAGTAAAAAGTTTTACAGGCGACGGTGCTTACGATAAAAAGAAGGTGCGTAAACGGTTGGCAAAAGACAATATAGAACAGGTTATACCGCCAAGGAAAAACGCAGTGATGAGTAAAAAAGGGGATGCCTGTTTACAACAAAGGGATAGAGCTATAGAAACGATAGGGGAAACAGGACGAAAAGAATGGAAAATTCAAACCCGTTATCACCAGCGGAGTAAAGCGGAAACCACGATGTTCAGGTACAAAACAATTGTGGGTGATAAGTTATTGGCAAGACGAAAAGAAAATCAACTCACAGAAGTAAGAATTGGTTGCAAAATATTAAACATAACATTGAAAACAAGCAAACCAATAAGCGTAAAAGTAGCTTAACGATTCCAGGATAGGTTATTTAAACCTTATAAATTGATTCATGCAACAAAGCCAGTTAAAATTAAAAAATTATCTTTCTTTGGTGAAAGAGTTTTCAGATAAAAAATTGCACTAATTTGCTACTAAATAAACTTGTTCTTATGAAAAAAAATTTACTTTCCTGTTTTGTAATGACGGCTGCTTTCGCAGGAATATATACGGCAAAGGCACAGTCTTCCACGGCATTCGCCATTACGGGCGAAAGCAAAGGCAACGTAAACTGGTCTGTTATCCGGGAAATTGATTTATCTACCGGTGCGCTCATCCGCAATATTTATTTGCCTGCCATTCAAAAACCTTCGCAGATAGATGCATCTACCGGTAAAGAATTGAATTACGATCCGCTGTCAGCTAAATTGGTAAAAGGAGTGGCAACGCCATGCACATGTCAGTCTCCTTCTCTGGCGGCAGCTTCTGCGTTTGATGCCCGCAGGCAGCGTTTGTACTTTACCACGCTCTTTGGCAACGATCTCCAGTATATTGATCTTACAAAAAAAGAACTGAAAATCTATCACGTTACTTCACAAAATCTGAAAGCCTTTCCAGCTTCGGCAGGCGAAGCAGATAACATAACCCGTATGGTTTTTGGCTGGGACGGAAACGGTTATGCCATTACCAACAATGGCAATCATGTAATAAAATTTACGACCGATAAAAATGCCGCGATCACTGATTTAGGAAGCCTGGCAGACAAAGCCGGCAATACCGTTAGCGTTCATACCAAGGCAGAAAGCTGGGGCGGCGATCTGGTAGCGGATGATGCAGGTTCGTTATATCTGTTTACGGTGGCGGCTCATGTATTTAAAATTAATACCGGCACGCGTGAAGCTGAATTTATCGGCACCATTAAAAACCTGCCGCCTACATTCAGCGTGAATGCCGCCGCTGTTGATAAAGAAGGCAATGTAACCGTAGCCAGTTCAACAGATGCAGGCAGTTATTTTAGTGTAAACATGAAGTCGCTGAAAGCCAATCCGGTTACGGCTCCCGATAATATGTATAATGCCTCTGATTTTGCCAATGGTAATTTTTTACTAACCGATAAAACTTCATTAACCAAAACAACACCGGCTGTTGTTATTAAAAGCGATGAATTGGTTAGCGTGTATCCTAATCCTGTTAAGAACAAGCTGGTTACCGTATATTTCAACGGAACATTACAGGGCAAGCATACCTTGGAAGTGGTTGATAACAGCGGTAAAAAAATAGCTGCCAAAACTGTTGAACTTACCACTGGCAACCAATCGCAAAACATTCAGCTTCCTGCTTCCGCACCAAATGGCATCTACACAATGCACGTATCTGGTAAAAACAATAAAAATGTGTTTACAGGAAATTTGGTGGTGGAATAAAGACCAGGATGTTGTAAGATTGTTTTGATTTGCCTGATTGAACAAAACAAAATAAGTATTTCAAATCTCTCTGTTAGCTGAATCAAGAAAATCCTGTTTATGCTGGTTCAGGACAATGATATAAAAGTCCTGCCTTGCGGCAGGGCTTTTTTGTTTTATTTTGTTGAAGAAAACATGGCGCCAAAATGCCGTAAAACAATACATGCAGAGAAGAGAACCATTTCAGAAAAGCCCGAATTATCAGCCAAAAAAAAATATTATAGCGGGCAGAAACCCCATTATCGAAGCATTACGCTCAGGACAATTGATTGATAAAATTTTATTGTTTAAAAACGCCGGGGGCGAAGCGATAAATGAAATCAGGTTGCTGGCGAAAGAACAAAATATTCCTGTTCAATTTGTACCGATAGAAAAATTAAACATTACAACCAACATTCAGCATCAGGGTGTAATTGCCTTGAAGGCCAGTGTACAATACCAGGATTTGCAACAGGTGATTGACTGGGTAATTTCGGAAGGAGAAACGCCTTTGTTTTTGATGCTCGATGGCATTACCGATGTTCGCAATATCGGCGCGATGGCGAGAAGCGCGGTGTGTTGCGGCGCACAGGCCATCATCATTGCAGACAAAGGCGTGGGCGCATTAAACGAAGAAGCCGTAAAAAGCAGCGCCGGCGCTTTGGAAAAAATACAGGTTTGCCGCGTAAGTAATTTGTTGAAAGCCGCAGAAACACTGCATTTGAACGGCATCAGAATTTTTGCAAGTGAGATGAAAGCAAAGAAAAAAATTTATGAATCAGATTTATCCACACCTTGTTGCTTTATCATGGGCAATGAAGAAAAAGGTATTGGAAAAAGCTTATCCGATATTTCGGATGAACAATTTACAATACCCATGTCGGGAAATTTTGATTCGTTAAACGTTTCGGTGGCGGCAGGCATTGTGCTGTATGAAGCGATGAAACAAAGACAATTACAAGATGCAAAATGAAACAAAAAAAGATAAAGCCAAAGCGTTGCAAATTATTGAATGCCCGCGCGATGCCATGCAGGGATGGCCGCATTTTATACCCACAGACGTAAAAGCCGGTTACATCAATCAATTGCTTCAGGTTGGTTTTAACACCATTGATTTTGGCAGTTTTGTTTCGCCGAAGGCGATACCGCAAATGAGCGATACAAAAGAAGTTTTAGCAAGACTTACGCTACACGATTCAGGCACAAAGCTGCTTACGATTGTTGCCAATGTACGCGGTGCGGCAGAAGCCGTTACCTATAAGCAAATCTCATATCTCGGTTTTCCGTTTTCCATCTCGCCAACCTTTCAGTTGCGAAATACAAATGCTACCATAGCAGATAGTTTGCAAACGGTTAATGCCATACAGGAACTTTGCATCAGGCATAATAAAACGCTGGTACTTTATCTGAGTATGGGCTTTGGCAATCCATACGGTGATGAATACAACGAAGAAATATTACTTGATTTCGCCAACATCATGGCAGAAAAAAAAATCAGCATTCTCTCCGTTTCGGATACGGTTGGCATAGCCACGCCGCAACAAATTGAAAACGCATTTTCAACATTAATACCAACCTATCCGCAAATCACATTCGGTGCTCACCTGCATACAACGCTGACAAATTATAAAGAGAAACTGAAAACCGCTGTGGATGCAGGTTGCAGACGGTTTGACGGTGCCATAAAAGGGATTGGCGGTTGCCCGATGGCGCAGGATGAACTGGTGGGAAATATGCCAACCGAACTGATGATTGCATACTTGGAAAGTCTTGGCTTTCAAGCGCCCGTTAATCCCGATAACCTTAACCAAAGCATTATGGCAGCAGAAAAAATTTTTGGATAGATGCAGTTTCAGATACCGATACAAATTCAACACATAAAGCCGCCCGTTACCTATTATGATAATCTGCTTCTGATGGGTTCCTGCTTTACAGAACATATCGGCAATTATTTGTCTGAGGTAAAATTTTCTGTGCTTCAAAACCCGAATGGGATTTTGTTTGATCCGCTGAGCGTTTGCAGAAGTATCGTTTCTTATATTGAAAACAAAACATATAAAGAAGATGATTTACTTTACCTGAACGAAGCCTGGCATAGCTGGCAGCACCACAGCCGTTTTTCTCATCCCGACAAAAACAAGGTTTTATTAAATATTAATCAATCGCAGCAGCAGGCGCATTTATTTTTACAAACTGCCGACTGGCTTATCATTACGCTGGGTTCTTCGTTTGCCTATCGTTTTGCGTATAGCGACGATATGCTTCAGGCAGACGAAAACAAATATGTAACCAACTGTCATAAAGCGCCGGCAAAAATTTTTCACAAGCATCTTTGCACCATTGAAGAAACCATTACCGCGCTTGACGGCACTTTGTTTCGTTTGTTTCGTTTTAACCCGAAACTTAAAATTATGTTTACGGTAAGCCCTGTTCGTCATCTGCGGGATGGTGTGATAGAAAACAACCGCAGTAAAGCCCGGTTGATAGAAGCGGTTCATCACCTGGTAAATAAGTTTGAAAAACTGTATTATTTCCCATCTTACGAAATAGTGATTGATGTGTTGCGCGATTATCGTTTTTACGATATTGATATGGCGCATCCAAACTACGCCGGAACGCAGTTTGTGCTGGAACAGTTTTTTGAATATTGCATAGAGCCGCAGGCAAAAAAATTGTCAGAAGAAATAAGAAAGCTAACAATTGCAAAAAATCATAAGCCTTTCAACGTTGCCTCGCAGCAGCATAAACAGTTTCTGTCTTCACATGCTGCAAAAGCTGAACAACTGCAAAAACAATATCCGCATCTCGATTTTAGCGATGAATTGGCTTATTTCTCATCATAAAAAAAGCCACTGCATTGTAGCGCAGTGGCAATCCCCGCGTTGCGGGGCAGATTATTTTTTGGAGAAGCCCGGTTAGGCGATACTAACCGAAGGCGTCCATGAACTATCTGTAGATTGCATGAATACCTCCTTTTTTTTGATGAGCGATAAAGATAGAAAATTGTTTTTCTTCTTTGTATTGATTAATGCTTTTTTAACGCCTGAACATGATATTTTTTGTTTTGATTTTTAAGTTCAGGACATGCTGAATGTTTTTTCGTGGAGCGATTCTGCTTTATCAACATATTCGCTTTTTATATGCCAGTCGAGAACAGTAAAAGTTTGCTTGTTGTTGCGCGTAGCGCCTGAAAAGAGAAGCATTTTGTAGCCGTTGCTTTCTTTGGCAAAGATGAGATCTTTGTTGTTGAACATATAACCCAGATAATCTTCTACAAGCTGTGTAGAATAAACAATGGTATTGCCCTGCCTGCGAATAAACACTTTTGCATTAAAAGAAAATCCATTGTAGCCGAAGGAGACGATAAATTTTTTCATAACAGGTAACTTTGGTTTGATACAGAATAAAATTATAAAAACATAAAGACGAAAAAAATTATAATCCGATTAAGTTATTCAGATTTGATTAATTTTTTTGTGTAAATTTTAATATTTATTCATATAATTTTTATTGCTATTCATTTTTTCTACTTTATAAAAATCATCTTCAAAACCTCTCTTTTTTATAAAAAGTTTTATGAGGACATTTAAGATTGCTATCTCTATGTTTGCAAAGGCTGTCTTTTATAGAAATTTCATACTGCCTGTTTACCATTTAAATTTGTTTCTGTCTTCATGAAAAAACTGATTGCTGTTGCTTTGCTTTTATTGATTTTAGCCATTGCCGGTGTATATGCATTTATTCCCTCAAATCTTACTGTAAGTAATGTTGCAGTATTCAGAGGCTCGACGACAGGTACCAACCGTGTATTAACCGAAAAAAAATACTGGAAAAAATTCTGGCAGGGAAAAACTGTTTTAACCCCAACGCCTGCTTTTACAAATGATGATTTGTTTTTGCATGATAATGATACATTTCGGGTTGCAAAACTTTTACAGAACAGCCTCTTGATATCAATTTCGGAAAGGGAAAATCAAATCAACAGCAGGTTGTTGATTTTATCGCTTCGGCAAGATTCGATCGCTTTACAATGGAGTTATGATATCAAAACATCATACAACCCTTTCATCCGATTTCAACAATATAGGAATGCCGTTCACCTAAAAGAAAACATGACATCCGTTTTGAAGGGCATAAAAATTTTTTTGGCTAAAGACGAAAATGTTTATGGTTTAACCATTACGCAAACTTCTACAAACGATACATTACTGGTAAGCACAAAAAAAATTACAACAAACTATCCGTCAACAAATGATATTTACTCTTCTCTAACCAAACTGGAAGAATATGCCAGGCAAAACGACGCTTCGCAAACCGGTTTTCCCATGTTTAATGTTACTGAGCTTGGCAAAAATGAGTACGCGCTAATGACTGCATTGCCAATAAATAAACTGTTGAAAGAAAGCGGAGATATCACATATAAAAGAATGATACCCGGCCGTTTTTTAACAACCACAGTAACCGGAGGCAATGCGACGGTAAGCCACGCTTATGGCGAAATGCAGCAGTATTTTCAGGATTACAGGCGCACTTCGATGGCCATTCCTTTTATGTACCTGATAACAGACAGAAGTAAAGAAAGCGATACGAGCAAGTGGGTAACAAAGCTATATTTTCCGGTAATGTAAGCTGTTTTTGAAAATGACCCGGGAATCAGACATTTTATTTTACTGGCTTTGCATTGGCGAAAGACTGATGCAAACGATACAGGACAGGAAAATCGTTATTTAATAAGAAAAGCAGGCTGCTACTATTGTTCTTATCCTTTAGTTCAGCAATATCGCGCACTTCACCCTGAACCTGCAAACCCGTTTTTTTCTGCGAAGCAAGTGATAGCTTTCCTTTTCCGTTGTTGAGTAACACATCGCCGTAGCTTGCATCGAGCCGCTCGAACTGCGGCAAAAATTCATATAGATTGCCGCCTAAAACAGCATCAGTAAAACCATCGCCGTTTACATCCATACAATGTATGGCATTTACCGATGAGAGTTGTGTTGTGGCAGGCATTTTCTCTACTTCAAATTGCCCGTTTCCTTTATTGATGGCAATGATAGAACTGCAATAATTAAATTGCTTAATCATAGATTTTCCGATCAAATCTTGCGAAAACAACTCCTGTATTGTTTTTTTCGCATACGCATCGTGCCGCAGGTTTTGCTTTTTGATAACGGGAATCTGATCCTGCAGATCGCGCTTCATAAATACCGGCAGATCTTTTCCCTCAACCGTATAAGTAAGAATTTTATCAACATTTCCGTTTTGATTAAAATCGTTGATAAACAATTTCACCGGATGCAAAGAATCGGGATGCAGGTAAAAGTTCTCGCCAATGTTGCCAAGCAACAAATCCTGCTTTCCATCGCCGTTTATATCAGCCGCCGCAACCGTTTGCCACAAACCATATAAACCATTCAAATTGGTTTTCAGTTCCGTAAAGTTTTTGCCATTGTAACTAAATATGCGCGGCGCCATCCACTCGCCGGTTACAACAAGCTCTTTCCGTTTGTCGCCGGTTACATCTGCCCACACCGCTCCGGTTACCATTCCGATATCAGATATATCGGAATGATTTGCTTTGGCAATATCTATAAAATGACCAGCACCATCGTTCAGGTAAATGTAACTTTCGGGTGTAAGTCCATAGTTCTGCGGCACGTTGCGACCGCCAACAAACAAATCCAGATCGCCGTCGCCGTCAAAATCGTTGGCAATGGCTACACTGATATTACCAGCATTGGGCGGCATGTTGGGCGAAGCCAGCGAGAAATTGCCTTTGCCATCATTCAGATACAGGCGGTTTTGTGTTTGTCTTACACCGGGCAAACTGTTGTTACCACCTGCGCCGACAAACAAATCAAGATCGCCGTCTTTATCTGCATCAAACAATAAAACGGCATCATCTTCAAAATCGGTAAACTGCTTAAAAATCGGCTCTTCTTTTTTTATAAATTTTCCATCGTTTGTTTGCAGGTAAAGCCGTCCGCCCTGGCCGTTAGCGCCACCGATGTAAATATCATCCAGCTTATCGCCGTTTACATCTCCGGTAGCCGCTTTTGGACCCTTTCGCGAAAGCATTTCCGGAACATTTCGTTCATAATAAAAATCAACATAATCGTCTTCTGTATGTTTATCGAAATCCGATTTTACGTAATTAAAGTAAGCGGTTGAGGATGCCGGATTCTGCGGAAAGAAGTATGGCTGGGTTTCTTTTTTAGATAATGTATATAATTTATTAATGGCGGGATGACTGTATTTGTTGTATGTTCTGTCGGGCCAGATAATGATCATCGAATCAATGGTGTTTGCTTTACCAATGCCGATTGTTTGCTTGTAATCCATACAGCTTTGAAAGCCGCGGCTGGGTATTACTTCGCGTGTAATGACTTCTTTGCCGATGTACAGCTTTATGGTGCTGCCAACGGCAAACGTGTTCAGGCTGTCTTCTTTTAATAAAATAGCAATGTAATTGTTCTGGTTTTGCTCCCGCGAATTGTTTTGGTATAAAAAAGCCGGACCATTCTCATTGTTAATCACAAGATCGAGATCGCCGTCGTTATCCAGATCGCCATACGCTGCACCATTACTCCACGACGGCTGCGTAAAACCCCATTTTTCTCCGGCATCTTCAAACCGAAGATTGCCGTTATTTTTAAACGCTTTATTCAGTAAAGGTGTGCGGGGAATTTCTTTTAAAATGTTATCCACGCTTTCCTTTTTACCGGTAAGCACCATTTTCTGATTGATGTCATTGGCAAAAAAATCCATAAAATCCAGATCCGTAACATCACGATTCACACCATTGCAAATATAAATATCGCTGTAACCATCGTTGTCTGCATCAAACATGAGCGCGCCCCAACTCCAGTCGCTTGCCGAAATGCCGCTGTAATTACCAACCTCGCAAAACTTGCCGTTTTGGTTATTAAGCTGTAAACAATTCTTCATGTATTGCTGATAAAAGCCCTGTTTTAGCTTAATGTCATATACATCATAGTTGTCGAAGCTGCCGGTTGTTTTTACCCGGTAATCATTATCGGGCAGCATATCAGTTGTAAAAATATCGGGATAACCATCGTTGTTAATGTCTGCCACATCTGCGCCCATAGACGAAAAACTGGTATGTTCTATATATTGCTCAAACTCGTCTTTAAACGTTCCGTTTTTTTGATTGATGTACAAATAATCGCGCTCGTAAGAATCGTTGGAAACATACACATCGGGAAAGCCATCGTTATTGATGTCGGCAACCGACACACCCAAACCAAAAGAGATAAGGCTACCATGAATGCCAGCCTGTTTTGTTATTTCGGTAAAATGACCGTTGTTGTTTTGAAACAAATGATCGCCGCCGCCTTTTAAAAAGTTGCCGACCTGCCATTCCTGTTCGGGCAGATCACGGTTGTTGGCATAGCCAAGCTGATTGATGGGAATCGGGCTGTTATTTATCATAAAACAATCCAGATCACCATCCATATCATAATCAAAAAATGAAACCTGCGTGGTATATGCCGATATATCTAACCCGTATTGTTTGGCTTCTTCGGTAAAGGTTTGGTTATGGTTGTTGATGTACAGTTTGTTTCTGCGGTTGCCGGTGCTCATATGCCCGGAATTGCAAACATAAATATCAAGCCAGCCATCGTGGTTAATGTCAACCATCACAACGCCGGTGCTCCACATGCTGTCCTGCTTCATACCGGTTGTGACTGTAATATCTTCAAACTGCCAGTTGCCTTTATTGAGATACAGCTTATTATCGCCCATGTTGGATGTAAAAAAAACATCGCTTAAGCCATCATTATTAATATCACCAATGGCTACGCCGCCGCCATTGTAAAAGTTGCGAAAGAGAAAGCTGTTTTCTAATTTTCCGTCTTCTACCTTATTGTTGAAGTTGATGCCGGTATTATCCATTAGTTGGAAAAGTATTTTTTGTGATTTCTTATGGCATGAAAGGAAAAAAAACGATAATAAGAATATAATAACTCGATAATTTAATTTCATTCTAAAGAAAACGATTGGTGATGTCTGATATATAATCGAAACTTCTAAGAAGTTCAATTAAATGCGAATGGCTTACAATTTATTGCAATCATATCTTATGATTTGATGTTTTAGGTTTTTATTAAATTATAAAATGAATTTACGCTTACAACACACAAACTAACAATATAAGCGATTTCATAAACTCTTTTTTAAAATTGAGTGTTCATACCTACAATGTTTTAAATTCTATTTTAGATTGATATCAATTTAAAAAATTGCTGCAGTTATCTGATCAATGTAATATTTCCTTTTTGTGAAACTGGCCTGCCGGTTATCCCTTTCATTTCTAAAAGATAAATATAAGAGCCGGTATCCGCAGGAAAATTGTTTATGTTGCCGTCCCATCCAATTTTTTTGTTGAAACTACTAAAAACAAGCTGACCAAACCTATTGTAAATTTTTAGTGATACAAAACGATTCTTATTCTGCTCAGGCACTTTGAAGATATCATTTAACTGATCGTTATTAGGTGTAAAAGCCGAAGGCATATAAATCGGATAATCGCATTGCTTATATACTTGAAATGTATCTGTTTTTGAGCCGCAATAGTTATCGATTCGTAAGTGATAGGTTCCTTCGGTAGTTACTTTGTAAAAAGGTTTATCAGAAATGATATTCATCCATTTATACGTGTCAAATCCTTTGGTTGCATTAATAATAACAGAATCATTGCTGCCCAAGCAAGTATCTGAAACTGGCAGCAAATCAGAAGGCTTTTTATAAGATTTCGCATTGATGAAAAAAGTACTGTCACATCCATACGGAGTCGTAAAAGAAACATCATAACGGCCGGTTTTTGTAATAGTCCGGTTGTCTGGCAAAAGGTAACTATCTCCTTCACATATTGAAACCGTTTTAACAGTAATCGTATCTATGTGATCAACACAACAAGGTGTAAATTTTTGACAATCTATTGTCTTATCAGGTAAAAAATTATTAGCGATTATTGCAAATGGCGATATAACAAAATCATCATAATCATCATTGCCATTTGTGTGAACCATATCAGCGATATATGACCATTTCATTTCCTCTGATGTAACTTGTATTTCAGTTTCTGCGCACGCCGCATTGCCAGCAGCGTCCGTTATAATTACCTGAGTCTGATAAGAACCAAAACTGTTATCACTAAAGAAAATATTATATCCATATTTAGTTTTGGTAAAACATCTAGGCGCATTTGATTGGCTAGCGTTATCATATTCTTTACTCCAAATCACCTTTCCTTCATCATCTGTATGCACAAGTATTGCAGCATTATTATTAGCATTTGTAAAAAGCAAAGTACGTGTGCCGGAAACATCCTCAACTTTCACATCATTTAATATACAAATGCCATCAGGTATCCTGTAAGAAATTGTTTTTATTAGCCGTCCTTGCTCATCGGTAATCATGTTTACAGGAGAATACTGATAGGGAGGAACTCCGCTTTGTGAGGTACCTAATTCAGTGATAAAAGATAATTTCCCGTCAGGTAACTCTGTAATATCTTTAAATAGTGTTAAAGCACTTTGTACTGTGTTAGGATATTCATAAGTTCTTTCCCATACCATTTTTCCATTTGAAGGATTCAATGAGAAAATATGCATAGCGTATGACTTATATATCAGAGAGTCTGGATAATCAAAGTCTCGTTTACATACACCATCTGCAACTATGATGTTGCCGTTTCTGGTTTGCATAAAAGCACGTTGCATATACCTCGTTAGCCCGCTTACTTCATAATCGCCAGTGTTCAGATTGTTTTGCCACTTAAATGATCCATCCGGTGTAAAGCAAACAATTTTACCATAAGAACGTTTATTTCCGGTAGTGAATTTATCTAAAGCCAGATAGACGATAATATCTCCGTTAGCAAGCGTAAATACATTAGTGCAAAACATCCAAGGCCCTGCATTATTTACACTGTATTTACTAATAAATTCCCGGCTCCAGATTACATTTCCCGATTGATCTACATTTGATATTACTCCAACGGTAACAGGAGGCGGAATCTTTTGATCATTTAAAATATAATCCCAATCTCTTATAATACTTCCTCCTACAATATAAGAAGTAGTAGATGAAGGGGCTATGTCAATTAATTCCAGTGTGTTGAATGTGTGTTCGCCGTTACCTTCAAAATCGGCGTTGTAGCTGTTACTCCATATAATGTTTCCTTGGTTCGTCATCTTCGTCATCCAGCCACGCGGATAAAAAAGATTGCCAATAGTAACTACACCATTTTGCGGAGTAGTTAAAGCTTTAGTATATGTTGCTTTAGCTAAGCAGGAATAGACAATAGAAAAATAATTACTGTCACAAGACTGCGCATTTATACCAACTGAAAATAGTAAGCTAAATATTATAACAACAGCACGTTTCATCGGTATTTGAAAATGTATAAATAAAAAGGTCATTCGTTCCCGAATGACCTTTTGTATATAATACTATGTATTAGTAACCAGGATTTTGAGCTAAATTCGGATTAGCAATTAACTGATCCGCAGCTATCGGATACAATAAGTTTGTTGTTCCTTCGTCAGCTTCTTTTAAAGCCCATGGCTTTAAGAAAACACCAAATCTAATCAGGTCTTGCCTTCTCCAACTTTCAAAATACATTTCGCGTCCTCTCTCGGCAAGAAGAGTATTAGGATCAGCAACATTTGATTCATTAACCAAAAGCATAGAAGTTACTGGAGTTGCTCCTCGTGCAACTCGCAATTGATTAATTAAAGACAAAGCACCTGCCATATCATTGCCAGAACGTATTTTAGCCTCTGCAACCATAAGCATTACATCAGCAAAACGGAAAAGTTGTAATTGATTTCTCTGTATGCCACCATTGTAAGCATTATAATCAGGAGGATATTTTACTACCCGAATTCCCGCAACTTCTAACCTTTTTGCGTCTTTTTCAATTAGATTTACATCGGGTGTAAACGCGAGTGGATTTCCCTGACGATCAACTTCCATCTGACCAGCTTCATTATACTGTTGTCCAACTAAAAAGCCTGGTTTTAAACCAGAGATGTCAGTTACTCCAGCATAAGGTTTATTACCAATACGCGTATCAGCAGCATCAAAAGAATTATAAAAATCAGCAACTGTAGTAAAACCATTCCAACCTGCATTTTTATAAATGGATGGTTCATCATAAGAATTATAATGTAATGTCATCATCCATCTTGCATTAATACCGGCACTTGTTCTACCTGCGACTGCGGTTTCTGCACTTCCATTGTTTGGCCATGCAAAAATTCTTTCTTTTGAAGTATTTACATTGTTAACACCAAAATTATCAAAGAAGTTTGGTGTTAGACTATATCCGTGACTGCTTGCAATTATTTCATTACCTAATTCAATTACTTTTTGCATATCAGCAGCATCAAACGTAGGAGTTTCTCTGTTTATGAAAGCCCCTTTATTTAATAATACCTTCATTAACAAAAACTTAGCTGCATCAGGACTTGCACCATAAGGCCAATTTGCCTCAGACAACTGCGGAATAATTGTAGTTAATGTATTTACAAGCATATCAACTGCTTCTTGCGGTTGTAAAACCGGAGCCGGAGTTAGCGCGTTATAGTCAGCAATTTCGCGATATGGAACTTGTCCAAACAAATCTAAAAAATAGAACTGGGCAACTGAACGTAAAAATAATGCTTCAGCCGTAACTTCAGCATTGGTGCTTTGCGCAGCCGTAGCCAACGCATCGCTTTCAAGTCTGCCTAAACCAACGAACACATTTTTCATTTGAGAATGTAAGGGCGTCCATGTATGTGCATGTAATACCCGCCAAACTCCATTGTCATCCCAATCTCCACCTCGCGTTGGAATTAAGGCTTCATCAGTTGTTGTTTCCTGCATAGAAAACATAAGATCTTGGCTTGTAAATAGCCCATTCATATCATTGTAGGCACCATTCAATACAGAAGTGATGTCAATGGCATTATTGTTAGAGGGGTCTGGTGTAAATCCATCCTTCAAACTCTGATCCAATTTAGTACAGCTAAATGCACTAATAATTATAAAACATCCTAATAAAGAAACATATTTTTTTTTCATTTTCTTAAATTTTATACGCTAAAAAAACTACAACGAAAAGTTTAGTCCAAATAAGAAAGTTCTTTGCGTTGGATAACCTATATAATCTATACCTAAAGATGGAATCCCGTTTAACGCTTTATCAACATTTACTTCCGGATCAAAACCATTATATTTTGTAATAACAAACAGATTATTTGCATTGACATATACACCAAAATTCTTAAATATTTTACCTATATCTCCAAACGTATAACGTAAAGTAGCACTTTGCACTTTTATGTAGTTGCCACTTTCCAAAAATCTAGTTGATGGAGTAATGGCATTTGCAAGGCTTTCACCTGAGTTAACCAAACCGGCAGCAATGTTCTTTCCATTCGCTAAACCGTTTATATTTAAAACACCGTTTGCAGTGTTATTATAAATTTTGTTTCCAAAAGCACCATGAGCCCCAATGTTTAAACTAATCTTTTTATATGAAATATCAGTGCTGAAACCTACAAGAGCGGTAGGATTCGGGTTTCCAACATACAAAGGCGCAACGGAATACTGACCAATTCCATCTTTGTCGAAACCTGAAAACTCAGGGAGGAAAAACACATCAACGGGTTGATCATTAGCTATTGCTTGTGAGTACGCGCTCGATAGCCCCTGTCCGTTTAGTGCACCGGTAATTGCAAATGGAGCATTTCCTGCTTTTGCATAGTTAAATCTGTTCTTAAGCAGCGTAACATTTCCATTAACACTCCAGTTAAACGTTTTATTCTGTATAATATCGGCTCCAACAGATATTTCAACTCCTGTATTTTTAACAGTTGCACCAGAGATGTTTTTATATACAGAACCACCACCTGCTGTAGGTTGAGAGATAACAGTTAAAAAAACAGGATCTTCCGTTTTTTTGTCAAAATAATCTATAAATCCATAGATTCTGCCTTTTAATAAACCGAAGTCTATTCCTATATCTACTGACTTGACTGTTTCCCACTTCAAAGTATCGGAAGCGTAATGTATGGTAGAAATATTTCCATTACTTGTATATTGTTGATAATACAATGAGGCATCCGCCGGAAACTCCTGATTACCCGTTTCACCATAACCTGCTCTTAAGCGAAGATTGCTAAAGATGCCGTTATTCTTTAAAAATTCTTCGTTGGTTACATTCCAGGCAGCTGCAACAGAAGGAAAGTTAGCGTATTTATTACTTGAACCGAATTTACTTGAACCATCTCTTCGGAAAGTAGCAGTTAATAAATATTTGTCATTATAATTACCTACTGCTCTTACGAAATAACTTTGTATTTCGGTTGTTGAATTTTTAAATGAAAAAATTCCATAGTTTCCTTGTTTTGCATCCTGCAAATTGTCATAATAATGAATTGGAATACGTGCTAATTGGTCAAGGTTGTAATTGAAATCAGTACCGGTTTCACCTTTTCCTTTGTAATCACTTTTGAAATACTCATAACCAACCAATGCGTTCAGATTAAAATCTTTCGACAAATCTTTATTAAACTGTAATGTGTGAGTAATTACTGAAGAAGACAACTGATTAGTTAAAGAAGCACCTAAGCCTCTTGTAGGAGTACCTTGACCAGTCAACCATCCCTGAAATTCGCCTTCTCTGTTACCATTTGAGTAATTTATACCACCAAGAAAGCGATATTCCAACCAAGGAGTAAATTTATAAGCTGCTGTTCCGCTAGCAAGAATAGTTGTAATACTTGTTTTATCGTTATAAGCATCGGAAACTGCAAGCGGATTGGCAGTACCACTTTGGTTTTCCTGATTGAATCTTCCGTTAGAACGAACCAATACTAAAGTAGGATTCCAGTTTAATGCCTCTGAAATTATGTTTCCGTTGCTACCGGCATCATTTGAAATTGGCGCAATATGTTCGCCTACGTTTGCAGCTATAATATTGTAATCAAAACTGAGTTTCTTGTCAAAGAATTTGTATTGACCATTGAAGCTGGCAACGTATTTTTTTAGATTGGACTTTAGAATAATGCCATCTTGATTATTTGCAAAAAAAGAAGCTCTGTATCTTCCATTATCAGTTCCGCCGCTCAATGCAAAAGAATAATTTTGGGTAAAAGACTTTCTAATAAGAGCATCAAATGCATCTACGTTTGCACCAGAGTCGCTATTGCTAACTCCCAGCTTACTAATAGCAGCTTTATAACCGTCAGCATCTAAAATATCAACCTTCCTCATTACATCACTGAAACCAACAGATGTAGCTACATCTACATGAGCCGGACCAACAGATCCCTTTCTTGTAGTAATAAGCACTACTCCGTTTGCACCACGCGATCCGTAGATAGCAGCAGAAGAAGCGTCTTTTAATACATCAATGGATGCAATATCATTTGGGTTGATATAGGTTAAAGCATCTCCATCAGGTGTTTGACCAATTCCTGCTGCATTAAAACCAGGTCGGGCAGATCTTCCATCTAATTCAACACCGTCAACAACATACAAAGGATTGTTTCCGGAGCGTATTGAATTGTTACCTCTGATTTTTACAATTGTAACACCGCCGGGCTGACCGCTACTGTTTGTTATTTGCAAACCAGCTACTTTACCTTGCAATAATTGTTCAGGCTGATTTATTTGCCCTTTATTGAAATCTTTTGCTCCTACAGTTGCTACTGAGCCTGTAAGATCTCTTTTGCGAGTTGTTCCATAACCAATTACAACAACATCATTAAGAGTAGACTGTGTTTCAACTGCCAACCTTACATTTACTTCATTGGCACTTACAATGCTTACTTCCTGAGTTGTAAATCCAACATAGCCTACGGTTAAAGTTTTTGCTGAGGTGGGTACATTTAATGAAAATTTTCCGGCGGCATCGGTTGCGGTACCGATTGTTGATCCTTTTACCAATACGGATGCGCCTTGCACAGGGGCATTTTTGTCGTCAGTAACAGTTCCGGTTACGGTTTTACTTTGGGCCCGGGCAGTTGTTTGCAACAAAAGCAGTAGTAACGGGCAGAAGAGCAGTGCTCTTGCGAATCGTTTTACATTCATAATTAAACAAGCAGATTTAAAAGGTAAAAATAATGGCTTTGTGTATTAAGAACACAAATCGTTAAAAGTTTTTTTTTACACTTAATTATGACAGGCAGTTTAGATTGTCTGCTGCACGGATTAAAAAATAATTTATTTGAGGCAATGTGTAATTAACCAATGTCCGATTGTTCCAGACGTACTTACAGCACAACCTTCTCCACTCTGATTCCGGCATTCAATACATCAGGCAGCGGATCTTCGCGCATAATCTGCTGAAGCATAAACTTATAATTGCCTTTTTTAAAATGTAACGGATTTGTATTTATCAGAATGCGATGTTCAACAATATCATCAATACTATTGCCGAGCCACTGCTTGTTATCGCCCAATTTCAGATTAGCCCGAACGGTTTGCGCCGTATCGCCCGGCGGAATAATGGTGATGTTGATCCACATATTATTATAATGATAAGCATCGGTGTGGCGCAATACCACAAATACATTATACGTAATGGTGGTATCGGTTATGGTAAACATAAAAGCCGGCTGCTGAGAGCTGCTCCAGCTATGTTTGGTAAAGGGAACCGTTTTTTCATATACGTCAATCTGTTTGCACGAAGCAAAAAAGAATAAACCCAACAAAAAGGAAAAACAAAGTTTCAACGGAAATTTTTTTGCAAATGTAATTGCACGATTACAAAACATTCAATATCTGTTCTTTGGCTTTTTCCAGTTCATCTTTCATCAGCACCACGCATTTCTGAACATCGGCATGATACGCTTTGGAGCCTGTGGTATTAATTTCCCGTCCTATTTCCTGAAGAATAAAGGATAGCTTTTTGCCTTTGGCAACATCAGGCTCTTTTAAAATTTGCCGGAAATAATCGCAGTGATTTTGCAGGCGAATCTGCTCTTCGCTGATGTCTATTTTTTCAATGTAATAAATCAGTTCCTGTTCCATCCGGTTGGGATCATATTTATCTTTCCCCACATTTTCTTCCAGTATTCTTACCAGACCTTCGCGAATGCGATGCCGGCGTTCCGGTTCCAGCGTGATGATTTTTTTTTCCTGCGCTTCTATATTCGATATGCGGGCGGTTAAATCGGCTTCCAGCGATTTACCTTCTTCATGGCGATGTTTGTTTAACTCATCAGTTGCCTGCTTTAAAACTGTTTCAAACTGTTTCCAGTCATTTTCATGCAATATTTCTGTGCTTGGCACCACAATATCCGGCAGCTTCAATAATGTGCTTAACACATTGTCGGTACTCAGGTTTAATTCAGTTGCCATTTGCAAAACCGGCTCGTAGTATGACTTTGCCAGATTAATATTGATAGTTACCGGTTTGGCCGAACCATTTTGTTTAATACTGATATTGCATTCGATGCTGCCACGCAACAAGGCTTCGTTTAACAGATTGCGCACTTCAAATTCATACGGCTTCAGCAAGGCAGGAATGTTTAACCGGATGTCATACTGCTTTCCGTTCAGACTTCTGATTTCAACCAGAAACGTTTTATCATTAATTGTTTGCTCGGCACGTCCATAACCTGTCATTGAATATAGCATAGAAAAAGATAGTTGGCGGTAAAGTAAATGTATTTACATCAAATGCTTATAGATAAGTGAGACCGGGAAACAAACTTATAATGGCTTTATTTATAAAAGTAAAAGGCTTGTTTATATTTGTAAAAAGAGAACTTGCATGAACAACGTAATACCGGTGCCCCGCTATACCTACGACGACTATGCACAGTGGAAAGAAGATTGGGAATTAATCGATGGATATCCTTATCAGTTGTTGCCTTCGGCAAGGTGGCAGCATAATAATGTGCAGATAAATCTTGCTTACCAGGCAAAATCCGGAATCAATACTCATAATGCTTGCAATTGCTTTGTTTTTACAGAACTCGACTGGAAAGTAAACAACGAAACTGTAGTTCGCCCCGATGTAATGATTGTTTGCGGCGAAATAAAAACTGATTACTTAGAGTTTCCCCCGGTTTTGGTTATCGAAATTTTATCGCAAAGCAGTTTAAAAAAAGACAGGAATATAAAGTTTGAATTATACAGGGAAAACGGAGTAAAATATTACCTGATGATTGATTACACCAGAGAAACTATAGAAACATTTCAGTTAATTGATAATGTTTATCGCAGTGTTGAAACAAATCAGTTTTTACTTACTTTCAACTGTTTGGTTGAGTTTGATTTTGCAACAGTTTTTAAAAAATAAAAATTAGTAGTTACTAACTGCAAGCATTGATATTTTATCATTTAACCTTCAAACGTACTATA
Organism: Ilyomonas sp.; assembly: GCA_965219515.1. Classification (GTDB taxonomy): domain Bacteria; phylum Bacteroidota; class Bacteroidia; order Chitinophagales; family Chitinophagaceae; genus Ilyomonas. The sequence continues at coordinate 569,392 of OZ244776.1, read as the reverse complement.
AAAATAAGGCGTCTTCGCTTCAAACTCGGCACTACAGGTATCTACCATTTTATACACTCTGGTAATGCCCAACGCTTTTCGTTTTTCATACACCTCATCTTCGGTACAACTGTGCGTAAGTATACGTGAAATCTGTTCATCGCCAAAGCCGTTTTTTTTTGCTTCTTTTAAAAGTTCTGCCGGTAAATTATCCAACGAATATTTACCCAATTTTTTTTCGATGGTGCAAATGTTTTGTATCTGATAAATAAACCATCTGTCAATGCCCGTAGCCTGTACAATTGTTTTTACCGTTACGCCCTGCATCAGCGCATCTTTGATGCGAAAAATCCGGTCCCACTTTGGTATTTTGATATAGTCAACGATCTCATCGCTCTTCATCAGACTCTTTCCATAATAACCCAAACCAACGGCTTCGTTTTCGAGACTCTGACAAGCTTTTTGAATGGCTTCAGTAAAACTTCTGCCGATCGCCATTACTTCGCCAACGCTTTTCATCTGCAAGCCCAATGTATCATTCGCGCCTTTAAATTTATCGAAATTCCAGCGCGGCACTTTTACAATTACATAATCGAGCGCCGGTTCAAAATAGGCAGAAGTAGTTTGGGTAATCTGATTTTTCAATTCATCTAACGAATAACCGATTGCCAGTTTCGCCGCAATTTTTGCAATCGGGTAACCGGTGGCTTTACTTGCCAACGCGGAGGAACGGCTCACCCGCGGATTGATTTCCACCGCTATTAATTCTTCCGTTTCCGGATTCAAGGCAAACTGAACATTACAGCCGCCGGCAAAATTTCCAAGGCTGCGCATCATCAGTATTGCTTTGTTGCGCATGTCCTGGAAAGCCGTATCGCTCAGTGTCATCGCCGGTGCAACTGTTATCGAATCGCCGGTATGAATGCCCATCGGGTCAACGTTTTCTACCGTGCAGATAATAACAACATTATCATTTTTATCCCGCAACAATTCAAGTTCAAATTCTTTCCAGCCAAGTACGGCTTTTTCAACCAACACTTCATGTATCGGCGAGGCTTCCAAACCGTGTTTCAACGCATCATCCAACTCACTTTTGTCATGCACGAAACCGCCACCGGTTCCGCCCAACGTAAAAGAAGGGCGAATAACGAGAGGAAAACCAATCTGCTGCGCAAATTCTTTTCCTTCCAGAAAACTATTGGCAATATGGCTCGGCGCTACGGCAATGCCAATTTTTACCATCAACTGCCTGAACTTTTCACGGTCTTCCGCCGTATCAATGGCTGCTACATCAACGCCAATCATCCGGCAATTGTATTTTTCCCAAACGCCCAATTCATCGGCTTCTTTACACAAGTTCAACGCCGTTTGTCCGCCCATGGTTGGCAGAACGGCATCTATCTGGTTTTCTTCTAAAATTTGTTCGATACTTTCTACGGTTAATGGCAGCAGATAAACTTTATCGGCCATCATCGGGTCGGTCATGATGGTTGCCGGATTGCTGTTTATCAAATATACTTTTATACCTTCTTCGCGCAGACTGCGCGCGGCTTGTGAACCTGAATAATCAAACTCGCAGGCCTGACCAATAATGATAGGACCGGAACCAACAATAAGAACGGATTGAATGGAATTATCTTTTGGCATGAGCGCAAAAGTAATAACAAGTAAGTAAGGATGAATTGATAAGAAGAAAAAGGAATACTTTATTTTTGTTTGATGCTTACCAAAGAGCAACATATTGTTTACTGGAAGTAGAGCGCAGAAGAAGATTGGGAAACGACAAAAGTTTTATTTAATGGAAAACGTTATGGCTTTTGTCTTTTTTCAATGCATTTTATTATTGAAAAAATTTTAAAAGCGGTTTGGGTAAAAGAAAGCATCACAAACACACCGCCTTTTACACATGATTTAATAAAACTTGCCTAAGAAGCTGTCTAAAAACGGTTCAGCATAATTCTTATGGCTGATAAATGTACCATGGCAACACTTGTATTATTAAGTCGTTCATAATTTTTTGAGTTTCTTCTATTGGTATCTATCCATGAAAAGGTTCTTTCTACAATCCATCGTTTCGGCAATATTTTAAAAGTGTGCAGATCATCTCTTTTTATAATTTCCAATTCTATTTTGAACTTTGCTTTTATGATGTTTATCAATTGTCCTGTGTAGCTGCCATCTGCAAATATTTTGACTACTTTTTTCCAGCTTTCACATAATTTGTTCACCACGTCGACTGCTCCATCCCTGTCCTGAACTGATGCACTCTGTATCACTACTGCCAATACCAGTCCCAGGGTGTCTACAATTATATGTCGCTTGATGCCTTTTATTTTCTTACCTGCATCAAACCCTTTGTCTTCGCTGGTTACAAGGGTATTTTTTACAGATTGAGCATCGATAATACCCACCGTAGGTTCTTCTTTTTTGCCATGTATTACTCTTACTTGTTCTACTAATGCTTCATGTATTACTTCAAAAATTTCTTCTTTCTTCCACACTGAAAAATAATAGTAAACTATTTTCCAGGGTGCAAAATCTCCTGGCAACATGCGCCATTGACAACCTGTCTTTACCAGGTATAAAATTGAATTTACAATTTCCCTTAAATCATATTTCCTGCTTCGGTCTGTATCTAAATGTTTTGCTATAATTTGCCACTGGCTATCGCTTACATTCGTTGGATAATTTGTCATGCTAATTGAGTTTGTGATGATTCACAATTAGTACAACTCCTTCCTAAGTAAGTGATAGCTTCTTTATAACTATCTTATTCTACCGGCACTTATCCACATCAAATAACTATTTAAACTAATTTTAGACAGCTTCTAAGACTGCGAAATAGAATTGAGTTCGGAACAGCTTGATTTTTTGGTAGTAATAAATAGCTGGAATATTCGCGGACGCTATCCCAATTTTTCAAAAGCACTGCATAACCAGGCAACACCAAACTATGTGAAAAATCAATTGCAAAAAGTAGAAGCGATAAAAAAATGGTTAGAAGAAAAAATATAGACAATGAGATTCATGGTTTTTTGGCCGCACTTAACAGCAATGGCTTTATCGTGAAAAAAGCCATTCTTTTTGGAAGCATGGCAAAAGGAAACCCGCATGAACACAGCGATATAGACCTTGCTGTCTGGAGCGATTGTTTTACCGATAATTACTTTTTTAATGTTGAAAAAACGGCTTCTTTAAAGAGGCAGTTTAAAAACATAGAGCTGCATCCATTTTCTGTGTGTGAAACGGCTGATACCAATCCTTTTATAGAGGAAATATGCGCTACCGGGAAAGTAATTTACGAAAGCTGAATGATTGATTTTACGTTGATCAATCGCAAAAAGTAAGCAGGAAAATCGTATCTTCTGTTGCCAGAATATGATATCCCAAATGACCATGAAAAGAAATCAATTGCTGTTGACTAACAGATGATGTCTCGTCTTCAATTTCAATATTCAGGCTACCGCTCATTACTTGTATCACGCCCACTTTTCCCGATGGTTCCGGCGTACTCATTTCGGCACCATTACGCAATGCAACCAACACAACACTTACACGATGAGCTTTAAATAAGGTAATGGCGTTTCGGTCGCTGGTAAAATAAGCGTCTTCTTCCGTTATTTGTTTAATATGCGCCTGAAGATCAGACACAACAAAAGGTGCATTAATGATGCGGTCACCTTCCGGACGATTGATGGTAGATTCATTGAACTTTTCTTCCATAAACGATCAAGATAAAATAGCTGGCGTCTTTGCAGATACCAGCTATCGTTTACAAATTTGTTTACTAATTGATGTTGCTTTTATTTGGCTCCGTATTCGCCTTTTTGGTTCTTTCGTTGTCAGCTTCTATTTCAGATTTATCAATGTTATCTGTTTCTTCTTCCGTACGCTGAAAGTCTCTTTCCGTTGGGTCGTAACCTTTCATCGCATCCTGTGTAGGCTGATTGACATTTGTTTTTTTGTCTTCCATAATGCAAGATTTTACATAAATAAAAACAATTATCAGACCAGAGGGTTAATTATGAATTATGAATTATGAATGCTGTATTTACTGAATTGTTTTCTTCATTTATAATTCATAATTCATAATCCATAATTTTATCGGTAGTCATCCGTATAATCATCTTCTTCAAAATTCATCTGTCCTAAGTTCATCATGCTGCCAATTAAATCTTTAAACTGTATTTTACCTTCAATCACTTTCTTGCTTATCATGGAATAAGCAGATAAGCCATGCAGCACAAACTCCATCAGCAAAGCGTTTTCTTTTTCATTTGCGTTTGGAAAATATTTTTTAATGAAGCCATATAAGCCATCTACTTTATACAAAACCGCAATCTTTTCTGCATCCTTCATATCAACAAATAAATCCACGTGGTTGCCGGCATCAAACCAGCGCGTAATGGCTTTATAAGGACTTTCTTCTTCGGCTTTTACACTTTGCGATGGCTTGCCGGAATTACGTTTTTTCTTCGCCGCTTCGGGGTTGGGAAAATAAGTGAGAAACTGTGTGCGAATGGCTTTTTCTAATAAGTTTACGGCAACCTGATACGGACCTTCCTGCTCACCTTCATACACCAGTTCTATCTTGCCCGTTATCGCGGGGATAATACCGGTTAAATCACTGATCCAAACCTGCGTCTGTTTTTCATTGTGTATGATGGCGCGGCGTTCGGCACTGCTCACGGCATTCTCAAATGCTGCGATAGTAAGACGCGCACTTACGCCGCTTTTTTTATCTACATATTCATTGTTGCGGGCTTCAAAAGCCACCTGTTCAATTAAGCGTTTTGCCAAATCGCTCACCGTTACTTTTTGCTTTTGTTCATCCAATATGTCAGCTTCCTGTTCGGTAATCGCCAGTGATGTTTCCAAATCTTTCGGATAATGCGTTAATATCTGGCTTTCGATGCGGTCTTTCAGCGGCGTAACGATGCTGCCGCGATTGGTATAATCTTCCGGGTTGGCAGTAAATACAAATAAAATATCCAACGGCATCCGCAGTTTAAAACCGCGAATCTGAATGTCGCCTTCCTGCAAAATATTAAATAATGCTACCTGAATACGCGCCTGCAAATCGGGCAGTTCGTTAATTACAAAAATGCCTCTGTTGCTGCGCGGAATAATGCCATAATGAATCACTCTTTCATCGGCAAAAGAAAGACGCAGATTGGCCGCTTTAATCGGGTCAATATCACCGATTAAATCGGCTACGCTAACATCCGGCGTGGCCAGTTTTTCGCCATATCGCTCGCTTCTGTGAATCCATTCAATTGGCGTATCATTATCATATTCCGCAATCTGATCTTTTGCAAATTTACTTAATGGTTTCATCGGATCGTCGTTCACTTCGCTGCCGGCAACAACGGGAATGTATTCATCGAGTAATTCTGTCATTTGCCTTGCCATACGCGTTTTTGCTTGCCCGCGCAAGCCAAGAAACAGGATGTTGTGCCGGCTAAGCAACGCTCTTTCCGTATCTGGAATTACGGTATCTTCATAACCCATAATACCGGTAAACGGATTGTCTTTGCTCCTGATTTTTTGAATGAGATTGTCTCTGATTTCTTCTTTAACTGTCTTCGGTTTATAACCGCTTTTCTTTAGCTCGCCTAACGTCTTTATATTTTGTCTGTTCATTTGATTGTTTGTATCCTTTATTTTTCTTCGTAGAAAGAAATATTTTCTATGAAATGATAATCTTTTTTGTTGTCGGTATAAAGTTGCAGATTGTGTTTAATACTTGTTGCTGCAATGAAACAATCAGCGAATCCAAGATGGTGCTTAACTGTGTATTGACGGAAAATTTTATAAGCCTGGAGCGAGATGTTTTCACTAATGTGAATAAGATCGTAAACTCTTAAAACTTTGTTGAAGGAAGCTATTTGTCTAAACGTATTTGCACCGTTAATTAATTCCATAGCAGTAATTAGAGAAATGCAATATTGATCTTTTAGCAGCGTAAGATTTCTGATCTTGTTCTCACCACCACGATAGGCCTTTATGAGAATATCAGTGTCGAGAATAACTTTCACTTTCCCCGCCATGTATCTTCCCTTAATTTCCGCGCATCAATGTCAAAGTCTTTCCATTTGCCAAACAAATAAGTATGGTCAATTTTTCCCTCTACTTTTTTCTTTCCTTCTTTTTTTACCGGCTTCTTCTCTTTCACTTTTTCTTCTTCCTTGTCCTCCACATTTCCACCAATCCGTTCCACAAATTCTTCTACAAAATCTACCGAATCGTCCGGCACCTGAATGGTTATAATTTTCATAACTGCTCTTTTCAAATCATAACTGCTCTTTTCAAATATTAATACACCGTCTTCCTTTTTCCGCTTTCAAAGTCTTTAAAAATAAATGCGCCTAATTTATCTAATGACGCAAAGAAAGCTTTGCCGTGATTCATCTCCGTAAACTCCGTTACAAACTTTTGCAAATATGGATCGGAAGCAATCATAAACGTTGTTATTGGTATCTTCAGCTTCTTGCATTGTGCAGCCAGGTTAATGCAACGATTGACCACTTTCCTGTCAAGACCAAAGCTGTTTTTATAATATTGCTTGCCAACTTTTAAACACGTTGGCTTGCCATCCGTAATCATAAAAATCTGTTTGTTGGCGTTCTTTCTTCTTCGCAAAATATCCATCGCCAGTTCAAGACCCGCAACGGTATTTGTATGATATGGACCTACCTGCAGATAAGGCAAATCTTTTACTTCAATTGGCCACGCATCATTGCCAAACACCACAATGTCCAATGTGTCTTTCGGGTATTTGGTTTGAATCAGTTCACTCAACGCCATCGCTACTTTTTTCGCCGGTGTAATGCGGTCTTCGCCATACAAAATCATCGAGTGAGAAATGTCAATCATCAGCACGGTAGAAGTCTGAGATTTAAAATCGGTTTCGTGAATCTGCAGATCATCTTCCCGCATGGTAAAGCTGTCAACGCCATGATTTATCTGCGCATTGCGGATGCTTTCTGTAAAATCAATCTGCTCCAGCATATCGCCAAACTGAAACGGACGAAAATCAGGACTAATTTCGTCACCCTGCCCTGGCTTATTGGTATGATGATCGCCCTGCTTCGATTTTTTCAGTTTACCAAAAATTTCTTCCAGGCTTTTTTTACGGATACTTTGCTCGCTTTTGGCAGTAATTTCAATCTTTCCCTTTTCATTGTCTTCGGTTAAATAGCCTTTTTCTTTCAGTTCATCAATAAAATCGCCTATACCATATTCATCATCCGTAAGCCCGTATTGCTTATCAAGCTGGCTCATCCATCGCATGGCTTCAGCTACATCGCCGCTGGTATAAATAAGCATTTGCATAAATAAATCCAATAATTGTTCAAAGCGGGTTTTTCCTTTTTCGTTGGGATCAAATTGTATAAAACGGTGTCCAATCATAGAAGTGTAAGGTACAACAAACTGAAATAAAAAAATCTCTAAAAGAAAGTTATTGTGTTTTGCAATAATTATGCATTTTATTTTGAGTTGTAAATGATGGGTTGTAAAGTGAGTGCAGAATACAAATTTTTGAAACCATCGCAAGAAACTCTTCCGCAACTTTGGGATTGATCTCTTTTCAGAAAATGAAATGTATGCTTCACCTGCTAAAATCAAAAATTTAAGGATGCAAAAAATTTGTTTCATCAGCCTGGCTTCTTTTTTTTTTATAAAAGGCAACGGTCAGTCTGTTCATTTTGAAAATTTGTCATGGCAGCAGGCGTTAGGCAAGGCAAAAAAGGAACACAAGATGCTGTTTATAGAAATGTTTACCAACTGGTGCACATACTGCCGGCAAATGGAACAAACCGTATTTCCAGCCGAAGAAGTTGCTGTTTTTTATAATCAGAATTTCATTAATGTACGATATGATGCTTTAAAGAAAGATGGCATTGAAATCAGAAAAAGCTATGCCTTATTTGGCTTTCCCACCTTTTTATATTTAGATCCAAATGGTTTAGTGTTGATGAAAACAGCCGGTTTTCAAAACAAAGAGACCTTTATCAGCTATGGCGATGCGGCCATTTCGGTTTTGCAAAAACGGTTGCAACAATAAAAATGGGTTATGTATAAATAGCGATTTGTTGGGAAATTAAGTTTCCATAATCTCTAACTTTACGCTACATTTGCCGCCACTTTAAAATATCCTGTAAAGGATATCAATTAAACTCAAGAAGTAAGATGTCTTATTTAACTACAGAAAGAAAATCAGAAATTTTTTCAACATTCGGCGGCGATGCTAAAAACACAGGTTCCATTGAAGCTCAGGTAGCGATTCTTACCGAGCGTATTTCCGGCATTTCTAAACATTTGCAGACCAACAAAAAAGATTTTTCAACCAATCGCGGTTTATTGCAACTGGTAGGAAAGCGCAAGCGTTTGCTGGCTTACACGCAAAAACACAATTTGCAGGGCTACCGCGCTTTGATTGAAAAGTTAGGACTTAGAAAATAAGCCGCTATGTTATAAGTATTATTGATTCCCAACCCGCAGTCATCGGCTTGGGAATACTTTTTTATTATAACCTCAGCCTTGTCGCAATATTTTATCTTTCACGCAGAAACCGGCATCATTCACTTCCTTTTTTGCACCGCCGTTTTCTTTTTCAAAATAAAAATAATTTATGCTGACTCAACCAAAGAGTGTAACATTTGATTCTGGCAACGGCCGCGAAATAACGATTGAAACCGGAAAATTAGCCCGTCAGGCCGACGGATCTGTTACCGTTAAACAGGGAAATAACATAATTCTTGCCACCGTAGTTGCCAATACAGAACCGAGAGAAGGGCAGGATTTTTTTCCATTAAGCGTTGACTATCAGGAAAAATTCGCTTCAGCAGGACGCATTCCCGGCTCCTTTTTCAAAAGGGAAGCCCGGTTGAACGACTATGAAATTTTAACCAGCCGGCTGGTTGACCGCGCTTTGCGTCCTTTGTTTCCCGATGATTATTATTGCGAAGTGCAGGTAATTATCAATCTCATATCAAGCGATAGAGAGGTGATGCCCGACGCGTTGGCCGGTTTGGCTGCTTCGGCTGCGTTAGCCGTTTCAGATATTCCCATCAAAGAAATACTTTCAGAAGTTCGCGTTGCCAAAGTGGACGGACAATTTCTGGTAAATCCTTCCCGCACAGAACTGGAAAAAGCGGATATGGAATTTATCATCGCAGCTACCGAGAAAAATTTGATGATGGTAGAAGGCGAAGCCAAAGAATGCAGTGAAGAAGATTTGGTAAAGGCTTTGGATATTGCGCATGATGCCATTCGGGTACAAATAAAAGCGCAGCAGCAACTGAGAGATTTGGTTGGCATTACCGCCAAAAGAGAATACAAAGTGCCGGAACAGAACGAAGCCTTACAAGCAACCGTTCAGGCTTATGCAAGCGATAAAATATATGACATTGCAAAAAGCGGCTTAAGCAAGCACGAACGCTCGGCAGGTTTTAAAGCCATTAAAGACGAACTGATTGCCAGCCTTGGCGAAGAAGCCGAAAATGAACATAAAAAATTAGCGAAAAAATATTTCAGCGATCTGGAATGGGAAGTGGTTCGCAATATGATTCTGCATGATCGCGTGCGCCTCGACGGACGTAAACTGGACGAAGTGCGGCCGCTGGCGATGGAAACCGATCCGCTGCCAACACCACACGGCTCGGCATTATTCACACGTGGCGAAACACAGTCTATAACAACGGTTACCTTAGGTACGCCATTGGATGATTTGCTGGTAGAAAGTGCTGCCGTTTCCCGCGATTCCAAGTTTTTCTTACATTATAACTTTCCTCCGTTCAGCACAGGCGAAGTAAAAATGATGCGCGGACAAAGCCGCCGCGAAGTGGGTCATGGCAATCTTGCCATGCGCAGCCTGAAGCAAATGATGCCGGGCAATGATTATCCTTACACCGTGCGCGTGGTTAGTGATATTTTAGAATCGAACGGTTCTTCTTCCATGGCTACCGTTTGCGCCGGTTCGCTGGCGCTGATGGATGCCGGCGTGCCGCTGCCAAAGCATGTAAGCGGCGTGGCAATGGGACTGATTACCAATCCGGAAGGTAAATATGCCATTCTAACAGATATTTTGGGTGATGAAGATCATTTGGGAGACATGGATTTTAAAGTAACCGGTACGCGCGAAGGAATCTGTGGTGTGCAAATGGATATTAAGGTTGACGGATTGAGTATGGATGTAATGCGCGAAGCATTGGAGCAAGCTCGCAAAGGTCGTTTGCACATTCTTGATGCCATGTACGAATGTATGCCCGAACATCGTCCCGATGTAAAAGCTCATGCGCCGCGCATGGAAAAAATTATTATTGATAAAGAATATATTGGTGCCGTTATCGGACCGGGAGGCAAAGTAATTCAGGAAATACAAAAAGAAACCGGAACAACAATTAATATTGAAGAAGTTGGCAATTCAGGAGAAGTAAGCATTTTTGGTACACAGAAGGAAGGCGTTGAGCAGGCGAAAGAATGGATTATGGGTATTGTTGCCGTACCGGAAGTAGGAAAAGAATACGAAGGCACCGTAAAAAGCATCAAAGATTTTGGCGCTTTTGTAGAATTCTTACCTAAGAAAGAAGGTCTGCTTCACATCAGCGAAATAAGCTGGAAACGATTAGAAAGTATGCAGGGCGTTCTGAATGAAGGAGATAAAGTAAAAGTGAAATTAATGGACGTTGACCCGAAAACGGGTAAGTTTAGACTAAGCAGAAAAGCGCTGATGCCAAAACCCGAAGGAATAACGAATAATAATGATAAGCCGCAGCCGCGCGACCCAAACCGCCCACGCCCGCAGATTACGCCAAACAAGCAATCGTAATACAATCGCTACATAAATCACAAAAGCAAAACTGCCGGAAACACAATGTTTCCGGCAGTTTTGCTGTAAAGCAATTTTCATTTAATTATAACCCGTATTTCCGTCGCGCACCTTTATCTTTTTCTTACCGCTGTTTTTCTTTTCATAAGCCTGCACCTCGGCAGGTTTTGGAATTTTTTTAGCGTTTGCGCTGTCTTTTCCCGTTATTTCCTTTGCAATCAGACCTTTATTAAAAGGCTTTTGCAATTTGTCCAATACATAATCTTCCGTTTTAGAAATGGTTCCGGTAGAAGGATCATAATACGTCCACGTGCCATGCCGGTAGCTGCTGCCTTCTACTTTTACAATGCGTTGCGTAATTTTATTCGGATCCTGCAAATCATATACTTCCACCGTATCGTAGGGATATTCAGGATTTACGGCGCGCCAGCTTTCTTCGCGTAGCAATCCTGCCATGCCAAAATATTGATTTTTGCCATTTTTATAGCCGTATTTATAATTCTCTACCGCCATCAGATCGCCCTGTAAACTATATCTGCGCCATACGCCTTCACGCTTACCGTCGTTAAAAACACCTTCTTCTTCTAACCCTTTTTCGCCGCGCAAATCGGGCGTTTGAATCACCCATTTTCCCTGTTTTATATCTGCGTTATCGGTACAATTCAGCGTATCGCCGTGTACGCCAATCATAAATGTTTTGCATTGACCAAAACTATTTCCCGCCAGCAGCAGCATTAAAACAAAACCGTATTTCAGCATAACAGACTATTTCTTTGTAAGTAAAACGCGCGATAGCACCAATTATTTTCGGCGATGTTTACAAATGTATGATGGCATCATGTAAGAAAACAGGAAGTAAGATTCAAAAGTAAAAGCCGGGTTTTTCTTCCAAAAATGAAGAACTCAGATTTTAGATTTTTCCGTTTTTGTTTTACATTTTTTACATCGCAAATTAAAAACACAACTTTCCTATTCTTCGTCGCCTTCATAATAAGAGGCATCTTCACTGTTGTTATACACGGTAAGCCATTGCTGCGCGGCTTCATCGCTTAAACATTCAACAATATCAAAAATGACCTCGTTTTTTTTTACCCAGTTCATTTCTGCTACTTCGCTATATTTAATAATAAACATGCAGTTATCGGTAACTACTTTCACCTGTATCAGACTCAATGCGACATCTGGTTTTAATTGAACGATATAATAACACTCTTTTTCTAAAAGCTCAAATGAATACATACTTCTTACTTTCTTTTCTTTACAAAAATTATCAAATACAGCTTTTGTTGAGGTAGTAAATATATTTTAAGGCGGTTGATTCTGCAAAGCTATTCCATTCAATTATGGAAAAAAAGCGAAAATAAAACACATTGCTAACGGCTTTAGCTAAAGAAGAAAAATGGCAGTGAAAACAGATTTATAAACAACTGAAAAGAAAGAAACAACGGCAATAAACATAATCTTTAAACAGCAACCTGATCTTATATTTTGAATCAGATTATGAGGTTAGATTTGTTAAAAAAATGTACACGTGAGTAAGAAAGCAAATGTTGCTATGCAGTTATAATTCCTTTATGCTGTAATTTTTGGATCGCCGTGCAGATATTCATTTGTAATGGCATGATAAGCGCCGGCCGTAAAAATGCCGGCCCGTCCGTCTTCGCGCAGGTAAGCGCCGCTCATATTTAGCAATCGCTGAAACTCCAACACTTTAGGCAGGCTTTTAAGCGGCATAAACTGTATCTCTTTGGCTAAAATTTTTAAATCGCTCAATCGCCTGTTGTAGCTGGTTTCTACGGGTATCAATTGTTTTTCAACCATCCGGCGCAACAATATGGCGGCACCGCATTTTTGCTGCGCAATATTTTTTTCCGATTCACAATGATTGCTGAAGCACCACAGTTTTGACATCTTCATTTCCTTGTTAGCCTCGTCGCGATGAATGATTTCAAGATTATAAAGTATGCCGGCAATGCTCCAGTCGCTCCATTTGTGCAGCCTGTAAAACTGAAAAACGTCTTCCGCACTTTGCTCCCACGTAAAAGGAGGTCTTCCATGTTTCGGATAACCCACAGGAATGCTGGTTGTTCTGCCGTTAAGCGCGTCGCCATTGTGAAGATGAACCTTAAAATTGCAATCGCAGGTGGTACAATGCATAATACCCGTTACACACCAGGGAATGTTGAATTTTATGGAAACGGCAGTATACCGATCTTTCGCTTTTACTATTTTTTTCAGACAATTGTCTATTTCGCCATACTTATCTTCCGTAATAATACAAGTGTCAAACAAGCGTTGCAGTGTGTTTCGCGTAGCTATTGAGAGTGAAGTGAACATAAGTCGGTTTCGTTTATGCAAACGAAAATAATATTTCTGTTATTATTGGTTTTTTAAATAACTGAATTCGTATCTGTTTTGTCTTCTGATTATCTGACTGTAAAAAAAGAATCTTACGCTTAAAAAAGGAGTTATCACAATAATTTTCTTCTTAAAAAAGAAGGTTTTCAGCGCAACAATACCATCCGCTCAGGCTGAACATTCATCAGTCAAATCATTTGCTTTTACTATACTTGCACATAATTTGTTAGTTACTCTTCTTACTAAAATCAAATAATTTTATTGTTATGGATGCTGCTATTGAACAGAAAGTAAATACATGGCTTACCGGTAATTATGACGATCATACTAAAGAAGAACTGAAAAAGCTTCAAAAAGAAAACCCTGATGAACTTACGGAAGCCTTTTACCGCAATCTCGAATTTGGCACCGGCGGTTTGCGCGGCATTATGGGTGTAGGCACAAACCGGGTAAATAAATATACTATTGGCATGGCAACGCAAGGTTTTGCCAACTATTTAAAAAAAACGTATGGCGATGCAGAAATTAAAGTTGCCATTGCGCACGATAGCCGCAACAACAGCCGCTTTTTTGCCGAAACAACAGCTAACGTGTTTGGGGCAAACGGCATCAAAGTTTTTTTATTTGAAAGCCTGCGTCCAACACCCGAATTGTCTTTCGCCATCCGTTATCTCAAATGCCAGGCAGGCGTTATCTGTACCGCTTCGCACAACCCGAAAGAATACAATGGCTATAAAGCTTACTGGAACGATGGCGGACAACTGGTGCCGCCGCACGATAAAAATGTGATAAAAGAAGTAGATGCCATCAGCAGTGTTGATGAGGTAAAATGGAATGGGGGCGAAAGCAATATTACCATTATTGGTAAAGATATGGATGACGCCTACATCAAAATGGTGAAAAGCCTGAGCGTAAACCCGCTGGTGATACAAAAACAGCACGATTTAAAAATTGTTTACACGCCTATACACGGCAGTGGCATTATGCTGGTACCACAGGTGCTAACAGCATTTGGTTTTGATAATGTAACCATTGTAGAAGAACAAGCCACACCCGACGGCAATTTTCCAACGGTCAATTACCCCAACCCCGAAGAAGCGGAAGCCATGAGCCTGGCATTGAAAAAAGCAAAGGAAATTGATGCCGATATTTTGCTGGGAACCGATCCCGATTCGGACCGCGTTGGCATTGGTGTAAAAGATAATAATGGAAAATGGGTATTGATGAACGGCAATCAAACCGCCGTGCTGGCCTGCGCTTACATGATTGAAGCGCGAAAAGCCAATGCGCTTGCCAAACCAAATGATATGGTGATTAAAACCATCGTAACTACGGAACTGATTGATGCGATTGCTACTCAAAACGGGGTTGCCTGTTACAATGTGCTTACCGGTTTTAAATGGATAGCCGAGCTGATAAAAGAAAAAGAAGGTAAAGAAAACTACATCATCGGCGGCGAAGAAAGTTTTGGATTGATGGTGGGCGATCAGCTTCGCGATAAAGATGCGGTATCGGCCGTTGCTTTTCTTTGCGAAATGACGGCTTATTTAAAAAACAAAGGCTTAACCTTGTTTGATAAGCTGATAGAACTTTACAAACATTATGGTTTTTATCTCGAAAGCCTCATCAGCATTACAAAAAAAGGAATGCGCGGACAAGAGGAAATTGTCGAAATGATGCAGGGCTATCGAGATAATCCGCCTAAAGAAATAAATGGCTCTCCCGTATTACAGCTTTTGGATTATGATGTTCGCAAAGGTAAAAATCTGATAACCGGCGAAGAGTGGGATATTACCTTACCTAAAAGCAATGTGCTGCAATTCATTCTTGCCGACGGAACAAAAATATCAGCACGTCCTTCGGGAACCGAACCGAAAATTAAGTTCTATTTTAGTGTACATACCATTTTAGAAAACGAAGAAGAATTTGAAGTCACTCATAAAAAGCTGGAAGATAGAATTCAGGCTGTGATTGCAGACATGAAATTAAAATAATAATCTTCTGTATTTTATAAAAAAGCATCGCTGGAGCAGCAATGCTTTTTTTATTTTTTTTGGAATAAGCGACACCGCTTCGATGTATCGTCTGTTGCGACGCTTCATTCACCATTCTGAAAATAATTGAGCATGTAAGCGAGTGCTATTTTTCACCACAAAGGCGTGAAGACACAAATGATTTCTTCATTAATTTCTTTGCATTTCTATGGTAAATAAAAAGCCTATTCCAGCAATCCCAAACAACCTGTCTGTCCCGGTTCAGACTATTTCTTCCTAAAAAAAATCCGGATCGGAACCCCTTTAAAATTAAATTTCTGCCGCAACTGGTTTTCAAGATAATTACGATAGGGCGATTTGATATCATCAGGATAATTGGAAAAAAAAGCGAATGAAGGCACGTGCGTCGGCAATTGCGTTACATATTTTATTTTAATTGAATTGCCTCGAACAACCGGCGCGTGATAAGCTTCAATCGCTTTCAGCATTACTTCGTTCAACTTGCTGGTTGGCACTTTGCGCGTTTTATTTTCATACACTTCCAAAGCCATTTCCATCGCTTTATAAATGCGCGTTTTTTCCAATACTGATATAAAAATGACAGGCACATCGGTAAAAGGCGCAATTTTTTCTTTCAGACGCTTTTCGTAATCGCGGGCGCTGTTGGTTTCTTTGGTTATCAAATCCCATTTATTTACCAGAATCACAATGCCTTTTCCTTTGCGTGCCGCCAGCGAAAAAATGTTTACGTCCTGCGCC
Organism: Ilyomonas sp.; assembly: GCA_965219515.1. Lineage (GTDB taxonomy): Bacteria > Bacteroidota > Bacteroidia > Chitinophagales > Chitinophagaceae > Ilyomonas. The sequence goes on along the minus strand of OZ244776.1, from coordinate 553,468 downwards.
GTAATGCCATTTTCCGCATCTAACAACAACAGGCAAACATCAGCCTCGTCCATTGCTTTAATGGCACGAATAACAGAATAAAACTCAAGATCATCTTTCTCCTTATTTTTCTTTCGCAAACCTGCGGTATCAATCAGCACAAACTCTTTCTGAAACATATTGTAGTATGTGTGAATGGTATCGCGCGTGGTGCCTGCAATGCTGCTTACAATGGTTCGCTCCTCGCCTACCAATGCGTTCAGCAGTGATGATTTACCAACATTCGGCTGACCGATGATGGCAAATTTGGGCAATGGTTTTTGCTCGCTTTCCAAACCAGTTTCTTCATCTGTTTCGCCGGGTATTAAAAAAGCCACTTCATCCAGCAATTCACCGGTTCCGCTGCCCGTCATGCTACTTAAAAAATAAACTTTATTAAAGCCCATGCTATAAAATTCGGAGGCTTCCAAAAGCCGGTTGTTATTATCAACTTTGTTAACGGTAAGAAATACCGGCTTTGTAGTTCGTCTTAATAAATCTGCCATCGCTTCATCCAAATCGGTGATGCCTGTTGCGGCATCTGTCATAAAAACAATGGCGTCGGCTTCATCTATGGCAATGCGAACCTGTTTGCGAATTTCCTTTTCAAAAATATCATCGGTGTTGGGCACAAAACCGCCGGTGTCTATTACGTTGAAAGATTTACCGTTCCAGTCGGCAACGCCGTACTGACGATCGCGCGTTACGCCACTTACATCATCTACAATGGCTTTGCGCTGTTCCAGCATTCGATTAAAGAAAGTGCTTTTGCCTACATTTGGTCTGCCTACAATGGCGAGAGTGAAGCTCATAGCGGCAAAAGTAAGTGATAGGTTGTAAGTGGTACGTTATAAGTAGCAGGAGAAATATTGTACGTTTTCAGTCTTACGTTTTAAGTAACAAGTTCATAACTTACAACGTAAGACTTACAACTTATTACTTAATAATAGCCGTATTCTTTCAGTTGCAAATCATTATCGCGCCATTTGGGGCGCACTTTTACAAACAGCTCGAGAAAAACTTTTTGCTGAAGAAAAGCTTCAATATCGGTGCGGGCAAGCGTTCCGAGTTTTTTTATCATACTGCCGCCTCCGCCAAGCAAAATGGCTTTCTGCGTTTCGCGATGCACAATCACGTCTGCCTGAATTTTAATGAGCGTCTGCTTTTCTTTAAATTCATTGATGATGACGGCGGTTTGATATGGAATTTCATCTGTAAAAAGATCATATATTTTTTCACGTATCAACTCGCTTACAAAAAATTTGGTGGGTAAATCGCTGATATCATCTTCATTGTAAAAAGCTTCGCCTTCGGGTAAAAATGAAAGAATCAAAGTAAGAAGTTCATCTGTATTTTCACCTCTTTTTGCAGAGATGGCAACCAGCGTTTTACAATAAGGCTGCTGCGAAAAGAAATCTGTCAGCCGCTTTACTTCATTTTCTTTTATGCTATCGGTTTTATTAACGGCAACAATGGCCGGCACTTTTAATCGCAAAGACGAAAACAGCAAATGATTTTCTTCTGCCGACACCTTTGCATCGGCGAGCAAAATGGCAACATCCGCATCTTCCAAAGCGCTTTTTACACTTTGCATCATCCGCTCGTGCAATTTGTATCTTGGTTCAATAATGCCTGGTGTATCGGAAAAAACAATCTGGTACTCGCCGGGTTTGGTAAGAAATCCTTTGATGCGATGACGTGTAGTTTGCACTTTGCCGCTAACGATGGCAATTTTCTCTCCCAACAGTGCATTTAATAAGGTGCTTTTACCCGCATTGGGCTTGCCGAATATGTTTACAAAACCTGCTTTCATATATTTAAGCGATAAACGGCAAATTTACTTCATTCTTTATCGGATGACTGCAAAGCTAACAACTGCATAAAACAATCGTAGAAGAGAAAAATTATAAGTGATAAATTTTTACACAAACCATCATTGCGGGGCAAGCAGAATTTTTACCTGCGATAACAAATCACCAACATTAAAAGGTTTTTCTATATAGCCGTCTGCACCGGCTTCCAGCGTATATTTTCTTAAATCTCTTGCCGCGCTAAACATGAGTATCGGTATATTTCTGGTGCCTTCCTGTTCTTTAAAATAACGGCACAATGTTGTGCCATCTATTGGTCCGAACCAAACATCAAGTATAATTAAATCGGGGTTTTTCGTAACCATGTCAACAGCTGTTTTGGCATCAAACGCTTCTAAAGTTTCGTACCCGTTGTATTGAAGAAAAAGAGAAACAACTTCCACAATAGATTCTTCATCATCAGCAACAAGAATGGTTTGCGCCATCAAAAAAATTTAAGATTATTATGATTAATAAGTTATTTCGCCTGCCCAAAATCTTTCAATAACCATGCTTATCTGCTCTTTTTTATGATTATATTCCGTAATTTATCCCAGCCATAAAAGAAAATGCTTTGTAATTAGAAAATTACAAAGCATTGACCATGATAAATATTTATAAATAAATTTTCTATTGTCCAGCCTGCTGCTGCGCTTCTTTTTTCATTTTTTCATTGGCAGTAATTAAAAATTCAGCGCGGCGGTTTTGCGCCCTGCCTTCTGCGGTTCCGTTGTCGTATTTAGGCGCCGTTTTACCAAATCCCCTCGTAGTAATGCGCGATGAACTGATGCCATGCGCTTTTAAATAATCTGCCACGGAAGCAGCTCTTCTTTCAGACAAGGTTTGATTGTATTCCATTGTTCCGGTACTGTCAGTATGTCCCTGTACTTCTATGTTGGTATCAGGATATTTGTTTAAAACAGTAATTAAATCAGTCAAAGCTGAGTAAGCCGCCGAATTAAGCTCGGCACTATTAAAGCCATACAATACGCTATTGTTAAACTCGACCTCAATGCCTTCGCCAACACGCTCAACTTTTGCAGACGGAATGGTATTTTTAATTTCGTCGGCCTGCTTGTCCATATTTTTTCCGATTACGGCGCCTGCCGTACCGCCAACGGCAGCACCAATGATGGCGCCCAATGCCGTATTACCAGAAATTTTTCCGACAACGCCACCCACCACTGCGCCACCGCCCGCACCAATGGCGGCTCCTTTTTGTGTTCTGTTCAGATTGCTGCACGAAGTGCTAATGAGTAATAAACCAACAGCGAGTGCACATATTGAAGACGAAAGTAGTTTCATATAAAACGTTTACAGCCGTTTGCCAATTTTTGTGCCAGTGTAAATTTTGTTTTTTAGGTTGCAGCTTTGATAGTAAGCTGATATGGGTTACAAACAACGCATTTGTCATTCAAAAGAAAAATCAATTACGGAGATGAGGATATGATTAAAAAATATTTTTTGAGAATTACCTTATTCACGGTTTTGGCTTGTCTTTGTCTTGTTGCGCTTGTCATTTCTGTCATCAGCCATCAGCCGCAGGAAATAAAAAATCAGCTCATTTTTACACTTGCACCAGCTTTGTTTTGCTTTGTATTTTTTGACGTTCTGCTGAAACAGATTTTTCGACTGACAACAGGCTGGCTCTGGCTGATGCAAATCTTGTTACTGCTCGTTGCTGTCTATGTCTGGATTGTAAGTGAATGATTTGCCTGCTCCATCATTATGATTTACAAACGGCCATTCTTTTTTTACATAAGATTTGATGATAAAAGCAATGATACCAAGAATCGCCACCGTAATGCCGTAAAACATTTTAATGCCGGTAGAAAGAAAAATACAAATCCAGATAATGATAGCAATCAACACAGGAACAGGGTAAAACGGCATTTTCCAGGGAAAAAATTTACGACCTTTTCTTTTACTTAATAAAAGTAAACCAATCCCTTGGCTTATAAACTGAACCAATATCCGCATGGCAAGTATTGCCTGAATTACATCTTTTAAATTATCGAATAAAATACTGAAGACAAAGGCAATGCCGCCCAATACCAGCAAGGAAACATAAGGAAAGTTTTTTTCGGGATGCAGCTTTGCAAAAGGCGAAAAAAAGGCGCCGTCTTTTGCAGCGGCATACGGAATGCGGCTATAACCCAATGTAGCCGAAAAAACAGAAGCGAAAGCCACCCATAAAATTAAAACCGTAACTATGGTGGCAGCCGCAGAACCTGCCAGCGTTTTTATAAAATCGCTTACTACAAAAGCGCTGTCTTTTATTATATCAAACGGCAATACGGATGCTACGCTGATATTCATCAGCAAATACAAAACGGAAATTCCGGCAATGGAAATAAACATGCTGCGCGGTATGTTTCGTTGCGGGTTTTTAATATCGCCGCCTAAGTGGCACACATTGTAATATCCCAAATAGCTGTACACGGTTTGCACACCGGCGCTGCCAAGCGCTGCCGCAAAAGCGAAATTGATGGTTAGCCCGGTATTTATATTTTGAATCGGCTGCAGAAAATTACCGTGTGCAATGCCGCCGGCAATTACAATGGCAATGGTTGCCAGAACGCCTGCCCACAAGGCAACGGTTATTTTACCAATGGTTTCTATCTTCCGGTAAAGAAGTAAGATAATGAGAATGATTAAACCGCCGCTGATCATTTTACTTTCCACAAGCGTGAGCGGCATTAAAAATGAAAAATATTTGGCAAAACCCAAGGAAGCCGATGTAAGAACAAGCGGAGCCTGTATCATGGTTTGCCAAACAAATAAAAAGCTCATCAGCCTGCCCCATTTTTTTCCGAATCCATGCTTTAAAAAATTATAGCTTCCACCGGCCATCGGGTAAGCCGCGCCCAATTCGCTCCAGATAGCCGCATCGGTAAAAGAAAGCAGCGCGCCGGCAATCCAGGCATATAAAAAGTAAGGTCCGTTCATAATGCCTGCTACCGTACTAAGCACTACAAACGGCCCGATGCCAACCATGTCGGTCATATTAATGGCGGTTGCCTGAAGTAAACTTAGCTTCGATTGCGCATTATCATTATTCATGTTACACCAATAAAGTAAACGGCACAATAATAGCGTTTCTTTGCGTCAAAAATTTTTATTCCGATGAGTGTATTGTTTAAACAATTAGACTGGGCAAACAGCGCCAATATTTATGAAGTAAACACAAGGCAATACACAAAGGAAGGCACCTTTACCGCCTTCGCCGAACATCTGCCGCGATTAAAAAATATGGGTGTGGAAATTTTATGGTTTATGCCTATCACGCCCATTAGTCTGGAAGGCAGACAGGGCAGCCTTGGCAGCTACTATGCAGTAGCCGATTACACAGGCATCAACCGTGAATACGGAACGATGGACGATTTTAAAAATCTTGTAAAACAGGCGCACAGCCTAAATTTTAAAGTGATAATAGACTGGGTTGCCAATCATACAGGGAAAGATAACGGCTGGGCAAAACAATATCCCGACTGGTACAAGCGCGACGAACACGGCAATTTTACCGAAGCCAACGGCTGGGTTGACGTGATAGATTTGAACTACGACAATAAAGACATGCGGAAAGCCATGATAGCCGCCATGAAATATTGGATAACGGAGGCTGACATAGACGGTTTCCGTTGCGATATGGCGCATTTGGTGCCGCTTGATTTTTGGATAGCAGCACGCACCGATTGCGATACGCTGAAACCAATGTACTGGCTGGCAGAAACAGACACTGAAGAATATCTGCAGGTGTTTGATGCGTCGTATGCCTGGGAGTGGATGGTAGACAGCACTGCTGTTGTGCAACATAGAATGACAACCGAAAAAATGATGAGCGTGCTGATGAAATACGCCAATCAATGCAGTGATCACTCGCAGAAGCTGATGTTTACCACCAACCACGACGAAAATAGCTGGAACGGTACCGAATACGAAAAATATGGCAATGCAGCCAAAGCGTTTGCCGTTTTTACCAACACCTGGCGCGGCATTCCGCTTTTGTATGGCGGCCAGGAATTGCCAAACTATAAGCGGCTGAAATTTTTTGATAAAGATGAAATTGAATGGACAGATGCCAAACCCGCCCTGCACGATTTTTATAAGACTTTATTTATGCTGAGAAAACGCTGTGATGTTTTTCATTGCGGCGCAGAACTGCTTTATTTAGATACCGGCAACAATCATAATATTGTTGCTTACATCTGTAAAGACGGCAGTAAGAAAGCGCTGCTGATATACAATTTTTCTGACGCTGACCGGGTTGGTTTTAGCCTGTCGCACGACGAGCTGGCAGGAACATTTCAAAACATTTTTTCAGGTCTCACTTATCAGTTTGATAAAGAAATTTCTTTTGAAATGCAGCCCTGGCAATACTTTGTTTATGAAAAAAAATAAACAGCTTTAACGGCTTCCTTGTTATTCATTCAACATGAACAAAGATATAACCTGGCATTGCAAGCCTTTCAACAACCTGTCTGTTTCGGAACTTTATGATATCATGCAACTGCGAAGCGCCGTATTTGTGGTGGAACAGCAATGCGTATTTCTGGACATGGATGGCGTAGACAAACAATCGCATCATTTGTTTTGCTATAAGCAAAATGAACTGATTGCCTGTTGCCGTCTTATGGCGCCTGACATTGTTTACGCAAACAGAGCTTCTATCGGTCGTGTGGCGAATGCCTTTTCAGTTCGGGGCAGCGGCATCGGAAAAACGTTGATGGAAAAAGCCATAGCAACATGCAGGCAGTTGTTTCCGCTGGCTTCTTTGCAAATTGGTGCGCAACTTTACCTGCAAAACTGGTATGCCAGCTTTGGCTTTATGCCGTGTGGAAACATGTATCTGGAAGATGACATTGAACACATTCACATGGAACTGCTTTTTTAATTTGATAAATTTTCCATGAAAACTGAGTAAAAAAGCTAATAAAAAGCAGCAGATTAAAATTTCTTAATTTTTTGTATCACATTTTATAGGAATCTTTGTACCCACTGTCAAATTACAAACTTTGCTTTATTGTTTCAATTCTGTTAATTTGTATGTTTGCAGCAACCGGATTATCTGAACAAATCAGATGTAAGTAAACAACTTCTTATTGTAATTACAATGAAAAAAACCATCTCTGTACTGTTACTGCTATTAGTATGCTCTGTTTCGTTTTCACAAAACAATTTTCGGCGGGTAAAAATTAAACCGGTGTACAGTTCCTGGAAAAACACGACCGAAATCAGCGCGCACGCCGGTCTTACTGCTTTTCTTGGCGATTTGGGAGGTACGCGCGGCAAAGGACAGCCTTTTTCCAAAGACTTAAACGGTATTACATTTCGCCCGCATTTTGGTTTGTCTTACGGCTATTATCCTGAAAGCTGGCTTAAAGTGATGGCGACTTTTAATTACACAACCATTACAGGTGGAGATAGCGTGATTAAAAGTAAAATAAATCAGTCTTACGGAAGATATCAGCGCAACCTAAGTTTCCGGTCAAGAGTAGAAGAGCTTTCTGTAAACGGAGAAATTTATCCGCTGCAGCTTCTGAGCAAAACTAAACGCGAAACGCTGCTAAAACCTTTTGTTGGCGCAGGTGTAGGGGTTTTTCATTTTAACCCGAAAGCAAAATTAAACGGCGACTGGGTTGAATTGAAACCGCTTCGCCTTGAAGGAGAAGGTTTTTCGGAATATCCTGATAGTAAAAAATATGGCTTGTATCAATTCTATATTCCGTTTACTTTCGGTTTTAAATATCGTTTGAACGATCAGACGTCGGTGGCATTCAGCGCAACTTTCCGCAAAACGTTCACTGATTATCTTGATGATGTAAGTAAAACATACATTGATCCCAATTTGTTTGATAAATATCTTTCCTCCGGCGATGCTTCGCTTGCCAGACAATTGTATTATCGTGGATATCGGGCAACGCCGCCAAAACCGGGCGCCCGCAGAAGCGATGGAAACGACAAAGATTCTTACACCACTCTTTACTTAACGTACAGCTATAATTTTGGCGAAAGAAGAACACGGGAAGAAAGAATAAGCGATCGCGTGATAAAAGTAAAACGTTTCCGCAGAAAAGAGCAATAAAAAATAAATTACTGTAAATTTAAAACAGCCTTTCTCATTTGAGAAAGGCTGTTTTGGTATAAAGAATTTGTCTGAACCGGAATTTTAATAATTGTTCTGAATGAACGAGTGTCTATAAAACGAAACGCTTCCGGTTGATTTTGTCAGCCTCTTTTTATAAAACAATATCAATTGGATATGGAAGATATTTGATATTGTGATATTGAAAGCCAGGCTAACATTGCGTTTCGATAACATAATTCAGACCGGTTTCATTATCTGAATGGCAGTACAACTGATTCAGCTATTTCTATTAATTATCTCAAAAAAATCATTTTTTCAGCGTTATATCCAAATCAGTTTCGCCACTTTAATTACATAAGTACCCTGTCAAAATTATCTACTAATTAACTTTTTTAAAGTTGATGAATAAATTTTTACCGATGGCATGTAAAATAAGCATCGTTGCATAGCAAAGTTGTTCATCGGTTTCATAGTCTTTGGTTTGTATCCATCTGGCTTTCATTTCTTTCCAAAGTCTTTCAATAATATTTAAATGGGGTGAGTAAGGCGGCAGATAAAAAATAAATAATTGCCTTTTTGCCCATACTTTTTGCATGGCTTTCATTGCTTTTGACTGATGAACTTTTGCATTGTCCAATACGATAACCGTGTGCTTTTTTATCTGATAAGAAAACTCATTTATTTTTTCGATGATAAAGTTGGTGGTAATGGTTTCGTAAGTAGTCGCATGCTCAAACTGATTCTCTCTTGTTATGATTCCAAAACAATTGATACGCTTGCCTTTAGCTGACTTTATACTAATGTTTTCATCTGTAAACTGCCAGCCATAAGGCACATAGCCTTCTTCTGATATTTGTACCTCATCGCCATAATACAAATCAATTTCTGACTTGCCATAACGTTGTTCTAATAACTGAAGTTCCTGTAATTTATAGTCATAAAATTCTTTATCACATCCGCCTTTAGGTCGTTTTCTTATTCGCTTGTAACGGCAGTGATGACTTTTAAAAAACGCGTAAGCGTTTCGTTACTCATCTTTTTGCCTGTATTTTCTTCAACAATCTGACGGGCTTGTGATAATCGTTGCCGCTCTTGTTCTATGGCTGCTCTTACTATACTTACATGTTCTTCTGCCAATATCGGTTTTCTGCCCTGTCCTGGCTTTGTGCGTAACCCTGTTATGCCATTGCTGTCATAACGGTTCAGCCAATTATAAACACTTGCCATATTGCTGCCTGAAATAACAGCAATATCTTTTGCCGGATAACCTTCTGACTTTAACAGAACCATTTTGCAGCGCTGACGAAAACTGTGGTTTGATTCCGTTTTATATAGATGTTCCAACGCTTGCTTAGCTTCTTTGCTTAGTACTATTTCTTTGATTTTTCTTGACACACTGTTTTAACGTCTTTAATTCTATTTAATTTTGACAGGGTACTTAAATCGTACAAAATGAAAGTAAATAAAGCACTTGAAATTTTATTCGCCAAAATGGTAAATCACGCCACCCAGCGCCTGAAAACCCAGCACCTCATATTGATTCCACCGCTGGTACTTATTGTTGAATAAATTGTTGAATTGCAACCATGCACTGAACGATTGATTGATTTTTAATTCTGCGCCGGCATTTAAATCGAAAGCGCCGGCTAAGCGTTTTGATTGTCTTCCTTTGGTTGTAACATATCGCGCACCGTCCCAAAAATATAAATCACTTTTAAAAAGTAAATCTTTGGTAACATGCCAGCGCAATGATCCATTGATTTCGTTTGGCAGCAAACCCCACGCTTTATCATTGTCGGTCAGGTTATTGTATTTATTAATGGTGGCGCCGGCCAGCAAGGAAAATTTTTCCTGAACGGTATAACCAATTTCGCCATGAAGCTTAACGTTTTTCATGTCGCTTTCATTGGAAACAAAAAATGAACGTCCCGTTAGCGTATCGTTCAAAAATAAAGGCTGATTATAAATATGCTGAAGCGTTAGTTGCGCATTGTAAGTAAAATGGCTGGCTGCCGAACCTTTAAAGCCCGCATATTCATCAATAAACCGTGTGCTTGTCAGAAAAGCTGGCTGTTGCAGCCAGGGATTAAACCCTGCGAGATACTGATAATTTGTTTTGTTGTAATACCCCTTCCAGCCAGCCATCAAAACGAATTTTTCTTCATTTATTTTGACTTCTGCCGTAATGTTGGGCAACATGTGAAAATCGCTGTTATCCCACGAAGGCGTTATGCCGCCCACAATTGTAAAATTGTTACTTGCATATTGCACGGCAGGAGACAAATACACCAGGTTATTATTGATTTTACTTACCGTATCGCCTTTATAACCGGTGAGATCTGCCGTTAAACCAAATTTAAAAACGAATCTATCACCCATGTTTTTTGATACCGGCGCATCAAATATAAAATTCGTCTCCTGCGCGTTCATGTTATCGGTAAAACCATCTATGTAAATAGTGGGATTATAGAAAATGCCAATGCTGTTAACAGTCTTGTTGCGAAAGCCAAATGTAGTGCCGAATGTGGTAAAGCGACGACGAAGATCAGACTTGTCAAACTGTAAGGTATCGGGCTGAAAACCATATTCGTATTGCGAGTTGTTATCGAAAAAAACCTTGCCCGTAATTTCGTTGTTACCTTTTGTAAAAACACCCGTTGCGTCTGCATTAAAACGGTTAAACTGCTGATGAGGCAAACTGCCTTTGGAAGACAAATATTTGGCCCGGACATTCACAATGGATGCGGCGCCATCGCCGAACGACAATCCGGTTTGCAGATACGGAGTGGAATAATTGCCAAATCCGGCTTTCAGATAATTTTTATTCTGCCAGATGATGCCGGTATCTATGTTTTCTGCCAACGGTTTCAGAGCCGCAGGCTGATAGGTAAAAAACAAATTTTGCGCAGGCACACTGTATTGCAACGCAGGCAAAGTGGAATCGGGCAATGGCGTAGCGGCGCTGAAGTTAATCTTTGCCGAAGGCTTTAGCACCGGTTTGTAGGAAGAGGTAACGATAACCGTTTTGCCGGGAATCAAAGTATCGGCAAAAGTCGTTCTTTCAGTGTTATTGCTACGTTTTGACGAAGCCTCGCCGTCAGCTTTCTTTGCATTGCTTTTTTTGGTTCGCTGCGCATCTGCGCTGAATGCAATTGCGGCAAATAATATAACACAAATCAATACTCGTTTCATGTAGCTGGTTTCTATTGTTCTACTTTGCTGTATTTTTCTTTTTCGGCGATTACGACGTCCAGTTTTTGCTGCGCCTCGCTTTGTAAAGCCGCATCTTCGGCATTTTCGGTAACGCTGCGCAACGTGGCTTCCGCATTAAAATAATCCTGCTCTTTAAAATAAACATCGCCAAGCAGAATGTACGCTTTGGTAATCCAGTAATTGTAAGAACCGGCTTTGTTAATCACATCAAAGCCCGCTTTCTCCGCCAGCTTCAGTTCGTTTTGCTGAAAATGGATTTCTGCAATATGATAACGCGCTTCGGCTGCATATTCCGATTTGCCAAGACTTATCACCAAGCTGTAAGCCGACAGCGCATCAGACGTTTGATTGTTGGTTTGCGCCGTTTTCGCTATCACCATATTCGCTATCATTTTATCATCTGTGGCAATGCCTTTCTCCGATAATAAATCCTGCGCATTAGAAACCGCTTCGCCAAACTGCAATAACTTATATTGGCAACGCAGTAAGCCGCGCATGCTTTCTAATTTTGCATCCTGGCTGGAAGCAATGGTTTTTAGCTGTGTAAAATACTGCTCCGCTTTTTCATAGTCTTTCAACTCGAAATAGTTGATGCGCGCCGCCGCCAGCACCGCTTCCTCCGCATACTTATTCGGCGCTTTATCTGCTACGCCGCTGTAATAACTGAGTGCGTTTTTATAATCCTTTCTGTCGTTATAAATCTTTGCCGTTATGTAGGCTGCCTCAATGGCGTAATAACCATCGGGAAACTGGCTTAAATAACTTTGAAAACCCTGCAAAGCCGCATCTTTATTGTTGTTATTATAACGAAGCAATGCCGAGGCGTAGGTTAACGAATCTTCTTCCGATGTGCTGATGCTTTTACCGTTCTGCCGCATAAAAGCAACAAACTGCTGCGGCTGCTGTTTGTTGATAAATATGGTTCTTACATATTCCACAGCATCGTTGCTTTCTCCGGCATTTGAATAGTTTGAGATTAAGGTAGTAAAGCGGTTCAGTGCTTCTTCATCATTCTTTAAATTAAAGTAGCAAACACCTAATTTCAACAAAGCTTCAGGCTTATAATTCACTGCATTTTTATTATTTAGAATATTGTTCAAGGGCGCAATGGCATTGTTGAAATTTTCGCCCGCCATATAAGTATTCGCTGTTTCCATATTGGCATCAGAAACAAGAACAGATGATGGATATTTTTGTAAAAAAGAATGCAGGAGGGCAAGTTTCTCAGCAGTGTTGTTAGATGCGCCGGCAATGATGGCTTTCTGATACGAAGCATAATCGGCCGATGGCAGATTGAGGGCAACAGATGTTTCGTACATCTGCAAAGCCTTGCCATAATTCTTGCGCATAAAATAGCAATCGGCGCTGCGCAGGTAAGCATCCTGCTGTATATTGGAAGATGCTGTTGTTATGGTTGTGGTTACAGCTTCAAAATATGGCAGCGCGCTGTTATAATCTTCTAATTTCATGTTGGCATAACCCAATATATAACGTGCATCCTGCGCATTTACCTCGCCGTAGGTAACCGGATTTTCTATATAATTGTGAAGATAATAAACAGCCGAATCAGGCTTGTTGTTGCGGTACGCAATTTCGCCTCTCCAAAAGTATGCCGGCTGCAGTTGCGCTTCATTGTAAGGCGCAGTAAAAATGCGGTTCAGCAATGCATCAGCATCATCAACCTGCTGGTCGTTTACCAACTCAACGGCACGGCCATACAATACGCGCGGATACACACGCTGTGCGCTTTCGCTTTGCGATGGCAGACTTTGAATTAAGGCAAGCGCATCTTTGTAATTGTTTGTGTTGGCAAGCACTTCTATCAGCAATTCTCTGGCTTCATTAATATAAGTTGATTTGAGATACGTGATATTAAAATTTTGTAATTCGGTTAACGCTACATCGCGATATCCAAGCTCGTAGGAAAGCTTGGCATACAGGAACTGCGAAATCTCTTTTTGTGTTGCATTGCTGCTGTTTAATTCGCAAAACAAAAACGCACTTCGCGCGCTCGGCTTCTGATCTGTTTTTAAGTAAGAATCACCAAGCAGATACATGCTGTTTTGCGCCAGAGAATCTTGCTTGCCGCCCAATTCTTTAAAGCCGGTAATGGCATCGTTCCAGCGCTTTGCCTGATAATAGCAAAAGCTTAGCTCATATAAATCTTCGCGTCTTACTTTTTCGGTGCTCTGCACATATTCTTCAAAATATGGCAGCGCTTTGGCAAATTGCTTTTTTTCAAAATAAGCATGACCCAGCAATTGTTTTAACTGCACCGCATAAAATTGGTTACCCTTCTGCAATGCCTTTTCTGCTGATTCAATAGCTTTGTCCCGATCGCCGCTGAAGTAATAAATCTCGGTTACATAATACGGCACAATGCTTTGATAAGTTGGCTTTTCCTGCACAATTTTAAATGCTTCCAGTGCGCCTTTATAATTTTTTTCGCCGAATAAAATATAGCCGTAATAATAATTGGCATCTACGTAATTGGGGTCGTTTTCTATTTGACGAATATCATTAAATAAAGGTTTTGCTTCGGCAAAGCGCTTCATTGTAAAGTAGCCATACGCTTCATGAAATTTCATGGCGGCAATCTCACTGTTGCTCAGGTTGTCTATGCCTGCTTTTTCGTAATAATCAATGGCATTAATAAAATCTTTTTTGCGGTAATAATATTCGGCAAGCTGGTAGCTCATCATTTGCGTGCGCGGCGCATTGTGCTCCGACAAAATAAAAGTTTTGGCTTCCGCTACGGCGGTTTCATCGTTCAATTGCAAATGACAGGCAATGGAATAATATTTCGCTTCCAGTGCCACCGAAACCGGAAACGCGCTTTCGCTATATCCGTTGCCGGTACTTAGTTGTTTAAACAAAGGATAAGCAAGATTAAATTCCTGTTTTTGATATAGCTCTTTCGCCAGTTTAAAATCGCCGTCAGAATCGGTATTTATTTTGGTTGCCTGCGCAAATAAACAGCATTGGGCAAGTAGCAATACAGGAATGCTAAAAAGTATTTTTTTCAACTTCATAGATTGTGTTGAACGTTGAATTAAAAGCAAATATTTTACCGGTGGTCTTAATAAATATGCAAAAGAGCGGCTAAATGAATTGTGGTATTTGTGTGCAAAAACATTGCCTCTGCTTTGTGGATAAAGAATGAGAAACCTATATTTTTGTGCAAACCTGTTGAATGAAAAGATTTAGTTTCACCTCCGTAGATTACAGCCCCAATGCTTTCAATATCGCCATGCTTTTGCTGCGCTTCAGCTTTGGTGCCATCTTACTGGTAAAACATGGGTTTATGAAGGTGATGGCTTTTACGCAACTGCAGCATATGTTCTACGATTTCATGGGTTTTGGTCCAAAATTTTCTCTCATACTCGCCTTGTTCGCCGAAATTTTTTGTAGTCTGCTGGTGATACTGGGCTTGTTTACACGCTATGCCTGCATTCCCGTTATTTTTACGATGCTGGTTGTTATTTATGGTGCCGATGCCGGTAAAGATTTTATGGATTCTGAGCTTGCCATTTTTTATTTAACCGCTTTTCTTGTCATTCTGTTTTGTGGTCCGGGACGCATCAGCGTGGATGGAATGATTAATAAAAAATGAGCAATTTGCAGTTTTATAAATCGTACCTTCTCTTTTGGTCTTGTCTGGTTATACAAAATATTGTAAAGCGATAGCGCTATTACCGTATTCTTTTTTAGGAAAAACAATGCCGGAACCGTAAATAAAATTGTTGCAGTCAAAACCAAACTGATTTTATAAAAAAGCCAAAGATTGGAAACATATTTGCTGCCATTTTGTTTTCCTAACTTATGATACTCAAACAAACAACTTCATCTCCGGCAGAAGCAGATGGCCTTACCTTTGCGGTAACCCTGCATATCAATGGCGAACCATACAATTTGCAACTCGATCCGCGGGTTTCTTTATTAGATGCGTTACGCGAACACATCGGGCTTACCGGCACAAAAAAAGGATGCAATCAGGGCGCCTGCGGCGCATGTACAATATTAGTTGACGGCAAACGCATCAATGCCTGCCTGACGCTTGCCGTGCAGTATTCCGGCAAACAAATCACCACCATTGAAGGTTTGGCAACGGGTGATAAGCTAAGTACTTTACAATCAGCATTTATTGAACACGATGGCTTTCAGTGCGGCTATTGCACGCCGGGACAAATCTGCAGCGCAACAGCAATGATTGAAGAATTTAAGGATGGGGCGCCAAGTGCCGTATCACCGGATATTGCTGCAGACACTTTTGAATTTAGTGATGATGAAATCAGAGAACGCATGAGTGGAAACCTCTGCCGGTGCGGAGCTTACAATGGCATTACAGATGCAATCCGCGAAGCATTCGACAATAACGAAACCAGCAAACAAGATGAAACCGTTTACTTTTATACAGGCAAATGATACTGCTGATGCAGTTGCCGAAATCTCGAATCTAAAAGAAGCAAAATTTATTGGGGGCGGCACAAATCTGATTGATCTGATGCGGGAAAAAATAGAGCAACCCGATGTAGTGATAGATGTTACGCATCTGCCTCTTTCGGAGGTGGAAGAACAGTCAGATGGAAGTGTAAAAATCGGCGCTATGGTGCGCAATTCGCTGCTTGCTGCAAACAACGTTATACGGCAACGCTATCCCGTATTGTCGCAGGCAATACTGAATGGCGCTTCAGCGCAGCTTCGCAATATGGCAACAACAGGCGGTAATCTTTTACAACGTACCCGCTGCTACTATTTTTACGATGAAACAGCCCGCTGCAATAAACGCCGGCCCGGCGCCGGCTGCGATGCGGTAGAAGGGTTTAACCGCATTCATGCCATTCTCGGCACGTCCGGTTCCTGCATCGCCACGCATCCCTCCGACATGTGTGTGGCAATGGCTGCCCTGGATGCAAAAATTCTGGTGGAAGGAAAAGGAGGTCAACATGAAATTTTATTAACTGATTTTCATAAGTTACCCGGCAATACGCCCGATGTTGAAACCACGTTACAACCTGACGAACTGATAACGGCAGTCATTCTTCCACCACTGTCTTTTGCAAAAAATTCTTTGTATCGTAAAGTAAGAGACCGCGCCAGTTATGCATTTGCTTTGGTAAGCGTGGCGGCGGCTCTGGAAGTTGAAAACGGCATGGTTAAAAATGTAAGACTTGCTTTAGGAGGCGTGGCGCACAAACCCTGGCGCGCATTTGCGGCAGAAGAAATACTGCTGAATAAGGAAGCCACCGAAGATAATTTTATGGCGGCTGCCGAAGCAGAATTAAAAGATGCAAAAGGATTTGGTCATAACAATTTCAAAATCGGACTGGCAAAAAGAACCATTGTAAACGTTTTGCAGCAACTATCAGTTAAATAAATCAGATATGAGTATCATTTCAAAAATAACACAAGGCATCGTTCAGCTTGTACCGGATAAAAAAACAGACCGGCTGATACAGGAAAAGAAATATGTGGGACAACCCATATCCCGGGTAGATGGCCGCTTAAAGGTAACAGGAGAAGCAACGTTTACCGCCGAATATCAACTGGAAAATATTGCTTACGCCGCTCTTCATTATAGCAGCATTGCAAAAGGAAAAATAAAATCCTTTCATCTTGAAGAAGCAAAAAAAGCAGCCGGTGTTATCAGTATTATTACTTACGAAAATGCACCGAAGTTAAAGAAGCCTCTTACGTTTAGCCCCGGCGGACAAAGCCGTGGTTCAGCAGCTTCTGACATTCCCATTTTGCATGATGAAAATGTGTATTGGAACGGTCAGCCTATCGCTATTGTGGTGGCGGAAACACAGGAAGATGCCGAGCAGGCAGCCACCCTCATTAAGGTACATTATGAAGAAGGGGACGCCAAAACCTCTTTTGATAAAGAGAAAGCAGGAGCCAAATCGCCCGGTAAGGTAATGAATGAAGATGCGGAGCTAAAAATAGGAGATGCCGAAGATGAACTGAAAGCAGCCGCTTATGCCGTTGATGAACTGTACGAAACGCCAAAATACAATCACAATCCCATAGAGCCGCATGCAACCATTGCCGCATTTCTTGAAGACGACAGGCTGGTGGTGTATGATGCCACGCAGCACCTGTATGGCGTCAAAAATACCATTGCGGATCTGTTTTCCATAAAACCAGATAATGTAAAAGCGGTATCGCCGTTTGTGGGCGGTGGCTTCGGCAGCAAAGGGTCATTATGGATGAACACCATGCTTTGCGTGCTTGCCGCCAAGCAAACAGATCGCCCCGTTAAACTTGCCCTGTCAAGAGCAGGCGTGTTTCGCATTGTTGGCGGCCGCACGCCAAGTGAACAGCGGGTTGCCATCGGTGCCGATGAAACGGGTAAATTCACTGCCATCATTCACAGCGGCGTAACGGCAACTACAGATCACAACAATTTTCCGGAGCAGTTTACCTTTCCGGTGCGTTATTTATACGATGCTAAAAGTTTTTACATCTCACAGAAGGTTTGCTATCTCGATATGGTTGCCAATACATTTATGCGCGCCCCCGGTGAAAGTATCGGCACGTTTGCCCTCGAATCGGCAGTGGATGAACTGGCCCACAAAATAGGCAAAGATCCCATCGAGCTTCGCATATTGAACGAGCCGGAAAAAAACCCGGTAAAAGGAACTGAATTTTCATCACGCCACCTTGTAGAAGCTTACCGCAAGGGTGCTGACAAATGGGGCTGGAAATATGGCGAAACAAAATCGCGCAAGGAAGGCGAATGGCTGATCGGGCAGGGTGTTGCCACGGCGTATTATCCGTACTACCGGTTTCCGGCAGGCGCTAAAATCGCGTTGTTTTCCGATGGCACGGCGGTGATAAAAGCTGCCGCGCATGAGATGGGAATGGGAACGGTTACGGTGCAGCTTCAACATGCGGCTGACCGGCTGGGATTAGATATGGATAATGTGTCATTTCAGTACGGCGATTCCACATTACCAAAATCAGCTTTCGCAGGTGGCTCCAACCAGACCGCCAGCGTAGCCGCAGGTATTATGGCGACTGCCGAAAAACTTTTAAAAGCTATTTTTAAAGAAGCATCAGACAACAAAGCTTTTCCGCTGCGCGATTTAAAATATGAAGAAGTAGAACCAAGAGACGGCGGATTGTACAGCAAAGCCGACAACACAAAAGGCATGAGCTATGCGGATATTTTTAAGCTCATTGGAAAAAGCTTTTGGGAAGAAGAAGCCACCTCCGATATGCCGCTGGAACTTTTGAAATATTCAATGGGTTCCTATGGCGCGCAGTTTTGCGAATTGAAAGTGAATGAAGTAACCGGCGAAATCCGCATTATACGCTGGCTCGGATCTTTTGATACTGGTCGGGTTATCAATCCCAAAACAGCAAGCAGCCAATTCCGCGGCGGTATTATTATGGGCATTGGTATGGCATTGATGGAAGAAACCTTCTTTGATGAACGCAACGGCAGAATTATGAATCCTTCTCTTGCAGAGTATCATATTCCTGTGAATGCCGATGTGCCGCACATTGATATTATTTATAATGATATTCCTGATGAGCACTCGCCGTTAGGTGGTCATGGCATTGGCGAGATCGGCATTACCGGCGTGGCGGCTGCCATTGCAAATGCCATCTGTAACGCAACGGGAAAGCGCATTAGAAGTCTGCCCATTACCCTGGATAAAGTGGTAAGTTAATAGGTTTGAAAAGAATTTGTTATTTAGTTTCAATCGTTTGTATAACAACATCTTTTCAACAACAAAAAAAATGAAGTCCTGACGAAATACATTTCTATAAAACGTGGATACAGCAGTTAGCAAAAATCACTTACATTAACTTCCTGCCTGACTTTTTTTTACCCATTCTAATGCCAAATCTAATTGTTGTTGCATGGTAAGATAAGTATTGTCTAACACAATGGCATCATTTGCTTTGCGAAGCGGACTAATTGCCCGATGACTGTCAATATAATCACGCTTTTCTAAATTTGCTTTTACTTCTTCTAATGTAACATCCGGGTTTTGAAGTATGAGTTCGTTATATCGTCTTTGTACGCGGATATTTAACGAAGCAGTCATAAAAATTTTAAGTTCAGCCTGCGGAAAAACGGTTGTGCCAATATCACGACCATCCATCACCAATCCTTTGTGTTCGCCTATTTTTTGCTGCTGCGCAACGGCAAATTCGCGCACTTCTTTAATGGCGGCTACTTCGCTAACGCGGTTGCTGATAATCATCTCACGAGTGGCAGCGGAAACATTTTCGTCATTCAAAAAAATTTCGTTGCTGCCGCTTTCTTTATTTCTAAGAAAAGAAAGATGAATGAGTTTTAATGCACCTATAATTTTTGCCTGATTATCCAAGCCAATCTGATTATGCAAAAAATATAACGTAACAGCCCGGTACATGGCTCCGCTGTCTATAAAAATATAACTCAGGGCATGTGCCAATCCTTTAGCCAGCGTACTTTTTCCGCAGGAAGAATAACCATCTATCGTAATAATTATAGGCTGCATACGGCGTAAAGATGCAGCAAAAAGGCAGCATGGTTTTAATTTTTTGTGGTGTCGCCGGGGCGAATATTACCGGTGCTGTCGCTTAGCAGTTCAACTGAATCCGTTGGAATTCTTTGTCCCTGTCTGGCGTCGGTGTTGCCGGATGTAATGGTGGTAACCGAATCGGCTCCGCTTGTGTTTTCGTTGCTGTTGGTGTTGCCGCAGGCTGCGATGGATACGGTAATAATGAAAAGCGCAAGTATTTTTTTCATAATCATCTGTTTTATGAACAATAAACAAGAACTGTGCAGCTTTATTTAGCTTAAGCAAATCACAATCATGCGGCTGCATTTGCATCAATGTAAAAACCAATTACCTTTGCGCCGCTATGCAAATTGAGGTTTTAAAATCGAAGATTCACCGCGCCACCATTACGGAAGCAAATCTGCAGTATGTGGGCAGTCTTACCTTAGACGAAGACCTGATGGAAGCTGCCAACGTAATAGAGAATGAAAAAATTCAGATTGTAAATGTGAACAACGGGGAGCGCATTGAAACATACATTATAAAAGGCAGGCGCGGCAGCGGAACCGTTTGTTTAAACGGACCGGCTGCCAGGCGCGGCGCAGTAGGCGATGTCATCATCGTTATCTCTTATGCAAGGATGGATTTTGAAGAAGCGAAAACCTTTAAGCCATGGCTTGTGTTTCCGAAAGAAGGCAACAGATTACTATGAAAAATATTGCTGCCATACAAGATAAAATTTACGAGCTTCCTTCCCTCATTTATCGCGTTGCTGCGTGGCGAATTGTAAATAAAACAATCGCTTTTACAAACGGATGTTTCGATCTGCTTCACGAAGGTCATATTTATTCATTATGTCAGGCAGCGAAAGAAGCCGATTTTTTAATTGTTGGTGTCAATGCCGACGCGGGTGTAAGAAAATTAAAAGGCGAAGCGCGACCTGTTAACAACCAGCACAGCCGTGCGTTATTGCTTGCTTCGTTGCTTATTGTTGATGCGGTAATTGTTTTTGAAGAAGATACGCCGCAACAGCTAATCAGCGCTTTGCTGCCGGATGTATTAGTGAAAGGCGGGGATTATACGATTGATAGCATTGCAGGTGCAAAGGAAGTGATGGCAAACGGCGGACGGGTAGTGATAAACCCCATCATAGAAGGATTTTCCACAACCGGTCTGCTTGCTAAGATCAAACGCGATTGATCATTACATCCATCATTCGTTTTTCCTCCATTCTGTATTTAATGGTAAATTTATTCAGTATCAGTTCGTTTTTATGCTAATATTTTAATGCTGATTTAATATTCCGGTTGTTTCTTTTTTACAAAATTTGTCTGCTCCGATTCGTTGCTGCAATACCGGCAATCTTTGGCACACATTTTTTATAAAAAACCAAAGCAAAATTGAATTTTCATTATGAAAAAATTTAGTATTACAAGGAATGAATTGGCAACTTTCAGCTTGTTGTTTATTAGCCTGCCCGTCTTGTTTGCTGGAATCGTTTTAAAAAGCCTGGTGATAGTTGCCGGTGTAGCAGGTTTGGTAATTGCATGGTTTTTATGCATTGATGCAATCATTGCAGATCATAAAATGAATGTTATCAAACGAATTTTTTTCGGCAGCATTATCGTATTTGTTCCTCTCATATTTGCTTTGTATTTAAGATCATAAGTTTGCTGATTTATGTTTAGGTTAAAACTGCTTTGCACAATCTTTTTTGCACATTTTTCAATCTCGGCCGGCAAGTTGAGTTTTTATTTTTGGCGAATTGAAGCCGTTTGTATTACATAAACCATTCGCGCTATTCTTTTGCTACCGTTATAATATCTTTTCCTTCCAGAATGTTTTTCGCGTAACTTTTTTGCACCAGGTGAATCATGCAAAGCGCAAGTTCATTCATGGTGCAAAACCCGTTGGGAAACAACCTGCGCCCGATTGGAAACAGCCAGTTGATGTATTGATAAAAAGAATGCGTATGTCGCAAGCCAGGTATGGGTTTGATAAAACCGGGCCGCAATCCGAATGCCTTTTTAAAAGGCAACTTCATTACATCGCTTTCTGTTTTAGCTTTTACTTTTGCCCAGTTCTGCCATCCTTTTTCACTGGTTCCGGCGCCTGATATATAACAAAAAGTCATGTCATTGTTCATTTTGTTCAGCGTTTTCGCCACATGTAGCGTAAGTGTGTGTGTTGTTTTATAATAATTTTCGTTTGATATGCCGACGGAAGATATACCAAGACAAAAAAAACAGGCATTATAGCCGGTTAGCTGATCTTCAACGGAAGACAAATCATAAAAATTGTCGTGTAAAATTTCTGTTAGTTGGGGATGTTTCACACCGCAGGGCTTACGGTTTATTACCAGCACTTTTTCTACTTCAGCATGGGCAAGGCAAACATGCAACACACCTTCGCCTACCATGCCGGTACTGCCGGTAATGACAGCTTTTATTTTTTGATTCATGCTTCGTAAGCATCAACATATAAGCCAATTGTAAGGCAGGTAGTTTTTTACAACACAAACATAATTTCCTTTGTCATGGCATTTTTTAATCTTCTCTAACTGACATTTAAAAACGCAATCTACTATCTTAGCAAGCTAATCATTTACCAAATCAAAAAAACATGAAACAATTGTCAGCTTTTTTATTTTTCTGTATCATCTTATCTGCCTGCAACGGCGGCACGGTATCATCAGCCGAGGCAGACAGCACGGCATTGCCCATAGATTCTTTCTCTACCGGCAGCACCACCGGCTTTAAGCTGGGTATTCAGATGTGGACCTTTCGTATGTTTACGTTTACCGAAGCGTTAGACAAAGCAGACAGCGCAGGCATTACGAACATCGAAGCGTTCTGGGGTCAAAAATTGGGTGGCGGAATGAAAGGAGAATTTGGCGCAGACATGAATGCGGATACACGAACAAAGCTGAAACAACTTTTGCAGGATAAAGGCATCAGCATGATAGCGATGGGTGTAATTGTTCCGAAAGACAAACCCGAGTGGACAAAAGCCTTTGATCTGGCGAAGGAGTTTGGTCTCAGTTACATTACCTGCGAACCAATAAAATCGCAATGGGATATGGTAGATAGTATGGCAGGCGCGTACAATATTCCAATCGCCATTCACGATCATCCGAAACCCAATATGTACTGGAGTCCCGATTCGGTATTGGCAGCCATCAAAGGCAGAAGCCATATTGGTTCCTGCGCCGATGTAGGTCATTGGGCACGCAATGGCATAAACCCTGTTGAAGCATTAAAAAAATTAGACGGTCATATCATTGGCGTTCACCTGAAAGACATTGTAACATTCAATGATACGCAGGCTGCCGATACCGTAGTTTCTAAAGGCATTATCAATTTTCCGGCGGTCTTTGCAGAACTGAAGCGACAGAACTTTTCGGGCATGATGTCCATCGAGCACGAATCGAACTGGTATCATAATCTGCCTGATGTGATTCTTACAAAGAATTATTATGACGAACAAGTTGCGAAGTTGAATAAATAGAAAATGTACTGGTAAAAACCGGCGAAGCGTTGGTGCTTTGCCGGTTTTTTATTCAAATTTTACGGAAAATAAAATTCAGCCATGTATCGCTTTGAGTATTGTCTAACAGATTTCACAGATTTTATAAAGAGACTGTATCATCTGCGGCATCTGTGAGCAACATTTTTTTTGAAACGGAGACATTTGTAATAGCTATTCAAATGGAAGAAGTTTTATTTTATAACTGATACCAAACCGTAACAGCACCCGTTAAAAATTCGGTTTGCCGTTTCGCAATCTGGCTGTTTAAAGATGAAGCGTAAACAGAAACGGGCGATAAACTGTAACCGGCACCCAACTTTTTATATATGCGTACCGAAATATCCATATAAGGCGCAAGCGTAAAAACAACGCGATTCATCTCTTTTGTATAAGCCTTTTGTACGGCCGTTTTATCAGCAGCCGTAGTTGCTGATGTATTTGTAGAAAATGTAACGGCAGCCGTGCTTTTGATTAAAAATTGCAAACGCGCCGTAGCACCGTATTTTATTTGCACAGCGGCTTTCCGGCTTCCTTTATTTATTTCAAAAGCAAGCGGCACATCAACGTAATGATTTTCATATTTTATCCGGCTTACCGGAAATGTATCGTTGGGAAACTGACTGTCAAACAGAAAAAACGCCGTAATAAAATCGCCGACATTATATTTTGACAGGCTAAAGTGCCTGGTAGAAAAGCCGATTCCGGCCTTTACCGATATGCGACTGCCGATTGGTACATCATATTGTAAACCGAAGCAGGACATATCGCCCAGTCTTGATTTGCCTTTTTCTTTTGGTGGCACCAAACTGTCTTTGGTAAGTGAGGCAGCGAAAAAACCCATCGCTGCATAGGTTTCAATCCGTCCGTCATTCAGTTGCGCAAAGCAGCAATGAGACATCAGCAAAACAACCGGCAGGCAAATAAATCGTTTCATATAAGCAATGACCCGCAGGAGAAAAATTATGCTGCTTTCCGTTAAGTTATAAGCAGGCTACGCTAACAGGAATTAATAAAGCGTAAAATGATATGAATTTAAGTTATGACGATTGAGAATTCGCAGGCGTCATTTATTTCATCAGAAAACTTAGCTCCGCAAAATCGGAAAGACGTAATTGCTCGGCGCGTTTATTAAAAATATCATCCTGCAAAACAATGTCATCAAACAAGCTTCTGGTGGCATTGCGAAGCGTTTTCCTACGTTGGTTAAACGCCGTTTTTACCAAAACCGTGAAGGCACGCTCACTTTTTACCGATAATACATTTTCTTTTCTGCGCAGGCGGATAACGCCGCTCATCACTTTTGGTGGCGGCGAAAATGATTGTGGCGGCACGTCAAACAGATATTCCACCGAATAAAAAGCCTGTATCAGCACCGACAAAATACCATACACTTTGCTGCCGGGTTGCGCTGCCACACGCTGCCCGACCTCTTTTTGAAACATGCCGATGATAACCGGAACCTGTTGCTTCCATGCTAAAGTTTTAAATAAAATCTGCGATGAGATGTTGTAAGGAAAATTGCCGATCACGATAAATTCATCATCAAACGGAACTTTTGTTTTTAAAAAATCATCCCTTATGATTTTTCCTATTAATGAAGAATAGTTTTTCTCGAGGTAATCGGCTTTTTCGTTGTCAATTTCAATGGCTTTAAAATGAATGTCAGGAATAGCAAGCAGATATTTCGTGAGAGCGCCTGCGCCTGGTCCTACTTCAAGCAATTGGGTAAAGCGTTCTTTCTGTAAGATGGCTATCATGTTTTGGCAAATACCTTCATCGTGCAGAAAATGCTGACCCAACGACTTTTTTAACGTGTAAGACATTGGGCGCAAAAGTAACAGGAAAGTACCTTTGGCTTTACATATCTTATTTTTGTTCGGTTTGCCCAACCGCTATTAATATGGCGCCTGCCACAATCAGCAAAGCGCCAACGGCCAATTGCCAGGTTATTTTTTCTTTTAAAAAGAAAAAAGCAAGTATGATGGTAATTACCAGGGAACTTCTTTCGATAGAAGTTACAACACCTGCATTTCCTTCTTTCAGCGCTTTAAACTGAAACAGAGAAGAGAGACAAGTGGCAACACCGGCACAGCTTATAAAAATCCAGGTGCGCTTATCTATTTTATGAAACTCTGCCGAAGCTTTCTGAAACATAACCGCACTCCACGATATAACCAAAATCAGAACAGATTGCAGCGCAAAACCAACATTGGGATTAATATTTTTTAAACCGGCTTTAGAAAAAACAACCGCCAAGGCAGCCGTAGCAGAGGCAAGAATAGCAAAAAACAACCACATGAAATCTTATTTATTTGTTGGATGATAACGTATAAAAAAGATACCAATTTATTGTAAATCAGATACGAAACAAAATTCAGTTATTAAATCGGGTCAATTTCCAGACGCAGGCGGTCTTTCAGTTCTTTTACCATCGGGTATTGCGAAGCGATGTAATGAAACCTTTCCCGGCTGTTCATGGTAAGAAAGGGCGATACTTCTTCTTTCACATCATCCGCCACCATAATCTGAAGTTGAATGGAAGTGTTATGAAATGTTTGCTGAATACAATCTGCCAGCAATGTTTTTTCCTGCTCTATAAATTTTTGTTGCACCAGCGCATTCACAGTTATCAGCAGGCGGTTTTCGTTTTGTATGGTTAGCGTTGCCATTTTAAATGTATTGGCGGCGCTATGTTTTTGCTGTTCTTCCAATTTGGTGGCAAAACCATGCCAGCAGGCGCGCAATTTTTCCATTTCCAACGGTTCGGCTTCGTTTATTTCCTCAATATTATATTGGTCGCCATATTTATCGCGCAGCGCAGAAAGAAGACTTCGTTTTGATTTTGGCTGAAGGAATGTTGCCGTTGCAGGCTCAGACATAACAATGGCATTTCCCGTTTCTGACACATGATAAGCCGGATTTTCAGAAACTTCTTTTTCAGCGTTGGCAGGTTTTGGCAAAGATTGCTGAATAAAAAGTTTGGATTCGGTTTGCAGCGAAACGACTTCCGTTTCTGTTTCAACCGGTTCGTTGTTTTCCGTTTTGCCTGTTTGTAGCTGGGAAGTATGTTTTTTTGGTAAACCGGCTGTGGACTGAACTTCCGCACCGGTTGGCTGTAAAGAAGAAATATTTTTTATACGGTAAGCCACCGGCGCATCTATCCGTTTCTTTTTAATCATTTCATTGTTTTCAACCGACAACTCTAAGGCTTGCTGCAAAAAATTAAGTTTGATGATGGCCATTTCTACATGCAGCCGTTTATTGCGCGCCATCTTATAGTTTATTTCCGCTTCGTTCAGAATGTTTAAGGCGCTTACCAGAAACGAAGCGCTTACCGTTTTAGCAGCTGTTACATAACGTTCCTGCATACCTTCTGCCACATCGAGCAAAGAAGCTGCCTCGTCGTCCTTACATACCAGCACATTACGCAAAAACATGGCAAAACCGTTTAGCACAGCGTCGCCCTCAAAACCTTTCCGGTTAATTTCATCATACAGCAGCATGGCGGATGACAAATTCTGCTGCAACAGGTAGTCTGACAGTTTGAAATAATAATCTTCATCTAAAATATTCAGATGCTCCAGCGTATTTTGATACGTAACATTTGCGTTGGTAAAAGAAACGATCTTATCTAACACCGACAATGCATCGCGCATACAACCCTCGCTTTTCTGGGCGATTAAATGCAGCGCCGCTTTTTCGGTTTTAATGTTTTCTTTGTCCGCTATTTCCTGCAGATGATCTACGGTATCGCGAATGGTAATGCGTTTAAAATCGAATATCTGGCAGCGCGATAAAATAGTAGGAAGTATCTTGTGTTTTTCTGTAGTTGCCAGAATAAAAATGGCATAGGGAGGCGGTTCTTCCAGCGTTTTCAAAAAAGCATTAAAGGCGGCGGTGCTCAGCATGTGCACTTCATCTACAATATACACTTTGTATTTGCCTGCCTGCGGTGCAAAACGCACCTGCTCTACGAGCGAACGAATGTCATCAACCGAATTGTTGCTGGCGGCATCAAGTTCATGAATATTTAGCGAAATGCCCTCGTTAAAGCTGCGGCAGGAATTGCATACATTACAAGCTTCACCATCGGGTTGCAGATTTTCGCAATTGATGGTTTTAGCAAGAATGCGTGCGCAGGTGGTTTTGCCAACCCCACGCGGACCACAGAAAAGAAATGCATGCGCCAGCTGGCGGTTTTTAATTGCATTTTTCAGCGTGGTTGTAATGTGCTGCTGACCTACAACCGTACCAAACGTTTGCGGGCGATACTTACGTGCAGAAACAATAAATTCACTCATATCCGTATGCAAGTTAACATTCTGGCTGCCATCGCACCAAGCTACTTTTACACAACCGTTATATAATTAATTAATCTTTTTATTAATTAAAAATGAATGAATTAGAATAATAATTCCATCTGCATCAATCATTCAAAAAGAGTTTTTCCACCAATAATAAACAAGATTATTCAGATATATGACGATTTTTACAGAACACATCAAAAAAAGGAATATTAGCAATCCGGCACAAATTAAAGCCGGCTGATTCTGCTTTTCCCGCTTATTTCGGCGCTTTTCGATATATATAAAAAGCAACAATTAAAAATACCAGATTTGGTATCCAGGCGGCAATCAGCGGAGGCAGATTTCCTTTGGTAGAAAAAATGGTGGAGAACCGATCCATAATGATAAATATGGCAGCCGTAACAAAGCCAAACGCCAGATGCACGCCGCTTCCGCCACGCACTTTTCGGCCGGCTACCATGGCGCCGATGAGGGTTAATAAAATAACCGCAGCCGGCGTAGCCACACGCCTGTAATTTTCAATTTTTAATTCGTTAATGCCTTCTGCGCCGCGCTGTTCTTCGCGACCAATGTAGGTGCTTAATTCAGGACTTGTCAACACATCTTTGGCATGTTCGTCCCGGCTTAAATCAAAAGGCTTAAAGTTAAAATTCACCAGCTTTTTTGGTTCCGAAACAGTTTTTTCGTGCAAGCCGTTAATAGTTCGTTCAAACACGGTTTCCAATTGCCATTTGCGGGTTGCCGTATCCCACTGCATACCACCCGCCCGCAGGTTATACACAAGCTGATTGTTTTTTATGGTGTGCATGAAAAAAGGACCGCCCCGCCTGCGGCTGGTATCGTAGCTGATGATTCCAGCATAAGTAAAAGAATCTATCCGAAAATAAATGTTGCGCTGGTAATTGGATGTCAGATCGTTATACGAAGAATGGTTATCAATGTAATTGATCTGAAACGTAAGTCGTTTCACCTCGGCGCGCGGAATGATGTATGCGTTGGAAAACCACAATAAACCGGCCAGCAACAATCCGCCGATGAAATAAGGAAGCAATATGCGGCGATAAGTAATGCCGCTGGCTAAAATGGCGATAAATTCACTTCTTTCTGCCAGCCGCGACGTAAAAAAAATTACGGCAATAAATACAAACAACGGAAATAATAATGCGATAATGTGCGGAATAAAAGCAATGTAATATTGCATGAAAATCTGTCCGGCGCTTAAGCCCGACTGCACAAAATCGTCGGTGTGCTCGCTTAAATCAACCACAACGGAAATCACCACAAACAGAAAAATGGAGAAGAAGAAGGTTACGAGAAAGTTTTTAATGATGTACCAGTCGAGCTTTTTCATGCCGCATCAAAAATAAAAGAAAAGCTGTTGCGTTTGTGTGAAAGGTGAAAGGTGAATTGTGAATTGCAAGCAACATTCCGGTGATTACAATCGCTGCTTTGTTTTTACAATCATTTCATTTTTCCAGCCTGTAAAAGTGCCGTTGATAATTTGCCGGCGCGCCTCGCTTACCAGCCATAAATAAAAGGCCAGATTTTGAACGCTTGCTAATTCCAACGCCAGAAATTCGCCTGCCACAAACAGATGCCGCAGATACGCTTTTGTATAATACCGGCTGGTGATGTTGGATAAGCCTTCATCAATCGGACTGAAATCGGTTGCCCATTTTTTGTTTTTAATGTTGACAACGCCGTTTGTGGTAAACAGCATTCCGTTTCTGCCGTTTCGCGTTGGCATTACGCAGTCGAACATGTCTATGCCAAGGCTGATGCATTCCAGTATATTCCACGGCGTGCCTACCCCCATCAGGTAACGGGGTTTGTTGTATGGAAGATGCTCGGTGCACAAAGCGGTAAATTCATACATCATATCTTCCGGCTCGCCGACCGAAAGACCGCCGATGGCATTGCCCGCAGCTTTTTTCAACGAAACATAGTCGCAGGAAACTTTACGCAGGTCTTTATACGTGCCGCCCTGCACAATGGGAAACAGGTTCTGCGTATAACCATATTTATCAGGCATTTCTGCAAAGCGTGCAAAACACCTGTCGAGCCAGCGATGCGTAAGATCCATACTTTTTTTAGCGTAGCTGTATTCGCTGGGATAAGGCGGACATTCATCAAATGCCATGATAATATCGGCACCGATACTGCGCTGAATATCCATTACTTTTTCGGGCGTAAAAAGATGACGGCTGCCATCTATATGCGATTGAAAAAGCGCACCTTCTTCGGTTAGTTTGCGGTTTGCCGCAAGCGAAAAAACCTGGTAGCCGCCGCTGTCGGTTAGCATGGGTTTTTGCCAGCCAATGAAATTATGCAATCCGCCGGCTTGCTCCAGAATTTCTGTGCCGGGGCGCAGATAAAGATGATAGGTATTGCCAAGAATAATCTGCGCCTGGATGTCGGCTTCCAACTGCTGCTGGTTCACGGCTTTTACGCTGCCTGCCGTGCCAACCGGCATAAAAATCGGCGTTTGTATGTCGCCGTGATCGGTGGTAATTTTGCCCGCCCGGGCATTGGATGCTGTATCTGTTGCTTGCAGTTGAAATGTGAGGGACGGCATGGCGGCGAAGGTAGCCGTTTTGCTTTCATCACTACCCCCTGATAGTGAAAAAGAACATTACTTAATGGTAAACGTCACTTCAGAATCTGCATTTTTAAAAAATGAAAAACAACTACGTAATAATAACCATCACAGCTTAACCCGTTATCTTTATTTCTTTACTCTCATCTCAACATTGTATAAGAACAACGTTTCTTTGTGAAAGAAAAAATTTCAGGTTAGGTTATTCTGATTGCGGTTCTTCTTTCTAAAAAATTGTCTGATATGCCATATACCACACGCCGCCGGTTTCTGCAAAAGTCTGCCATGCTGCTGGGAGGCGGTATTGCCGGCTATTCTTTTATAAAACAAAAACTACCGTTCCTGCTTTCGTTTTCGACGCTTGCTTGCCCCGACTGGACGTTCGGCCAAATTGTTTCTTTTGCCAGACAAAACGGTTATCAGGGCATCGAACTGCGTGGTTTGTTAAGAGAAATGGACATCACCAAATGCAAAGAATTCAGCACGCAAAACAGGAAAGCTACACTGCTACTGATGCAGGACAATCAACTAAAGTTTGCTGATCTCGGCTCTTCCTGCACACTGCATTATGCAGAAGGCGAAGAAAGGCGAAAAAATATTGACGAAGGCAAGTGTTACATTGATCTGGCGCAGGCAATTGACTGTCCTTACATCAGGGTGTTTCCCAACCTTTTTCTGACAGGGCAAACAAAAGAAAGCTCGATGGAACTGATAAGCAAAGGCTTGTTAGAGCTGGGCGAACATGCGAAAGGAAGCAACGTAAAAGTATTGGTAGAATCGCATGGCGATCTTGTTTATATTGATGACTTATTACAGGTAATGCAGTCTGCGGCGCATCCGAATACCGGTATAATATGGGACATTGCAAACATGTGGACGAAAACCGGCGAGGCGCCTGAAATGGTATATAGCCGTTTAAAACCTTATATTTTTCATACTCATGTTAAAGATGCAAAAAAGATAAGTGGCGAGATACAGTATAAACTGCTCACACAAGGTGATGTACCCGTTTTGGCAGCCATTGATCTGTTGTACACCGGTAATTATAAAGGCTATTACAGTTTTGAATGGGAAAAGCTCTGGCATCCCGAAATAGCCGCACCTGAGATTGCACTGGCAGATTATTCCGGAAAAATGAATCAGCATTTCAATCAAACAAACTAAAACCGTATGCCGGACGATACGCTTTTGATTAACAACAAAGCCAGACAACAACACACTTACGACGCCATTATTGTTGGTTCAGGCATCAGCGGTGGCTGGGCAGCCAAAGAATTGTGCGAAAAAGGATTAAAAGTATTGATGCTCGAGCGCGGCGGTAATATAACGCACCCGCAATACCCGACGGCCACCAAAGCGCCGTGGGAGTTTCCGCACCATCTGCATCTTTCACTACAGGATAAAGAAGCGCATTACGTACAAAGCCGGCATTGGTCGTTTCGGGAAGATAACAAGCATTTTTATATTAATGATGTTGAAAATCCGTATCAGGAAAACAAGCGGTTCGACTGGATACGGGGCGATATATTGGGCGGCAGGTCTTTGCTATGGTCGAGAGCCTGTTACCGGTGGAGCGACCTGGATTTTGAAGCGAATGCAAAAGATGGTCATGGTATTGACTGGCCGATACGCTACCACGATATAGCACCATGGTATAGCTATGCAGAAAAATTTATTGGTGTTAGCGGCAACCGCGATGGCATACCGCAACTGCCGGATGGCGACTATCTGCCACCGTTTGAGATGAACGCGGCTGAAAAACATTTTCAGAAACAGATTGCCCAAAAATACACTGACCGGCAAATGATTATGGGCAGAACGGCAAATCTTACAAAACCGGTACAGGGAAGAGGACAATGCCAGGCAAGAGACCTGTGCCACCGGGGATGTCCGTTTGGTGCCTATTTTAGCACCAATGCAGGTACAATGCCGGCTGCGTATGCCACCGGAAACCTGAAAGTGCAGACGCAATCGCTTGTGAATAAGGTGCTTTATCACGAGCAAAAACAAAGAGCGGCCGGCGTAGAAGTTATAGATACGGTCTCGGGTAAAACAACAGAATACTTTGCCTCAGTAGTTTTTTTAAATGCGTCAACGGTGGCAACGGCAGCCATACTGCTCAACTCAACCTCACCGCACTTTCCGAATGGTTTGGGAAATGGCAGCGAACAGGTAGGGCGAAATCTGATGGATCATCATAAAGGACTTTCGGCTGCAGCAGAAATGGAAGGCTTTGATGACAGATATTATTACGGGCGCCGACCAACGCCAGCTTATATTCCGCGTTTTAAAAATATTAATAATAAAGAGGCTGCTTTTCTAAGAGGTTATCATTTTGGCGTAAGCGGCAATCGCGGCAGGCAATCGCCCGAAGGCATCGGCGCATCGGCAAAAGAAGCCATGTGCGAGCCGGGCGCATGGCGCATCAGCCTATACGCGTTTGGCGAATGTTTACCCTATGAAGAAAACCGCATGACACTACATGCTGATAAAAAAGACAAATGGGGCAGACCATTGATTGTAACCGATTGCGAGTTTAAAGACAATGAAAAAAAGATGAATGAAGACATGGGAAATACCGCCGCGGAAATGCTGGAAGCTGCCGGCTATAAAAACATAGCCATAAATAATGTAATGTCTTTCCCCGGTAATGCCAACCACGAAATGGGAACGGCAAGAATGGGACAGGAAGCGAAAAATTCGGTATTGAATGCATACAACCAGATGCACGAAGTGCCAAACGTATTTATCACCGATGGTTCGTGCATGACATCGGGTTCCTGCGTAAATCCATCCTTAACTTACATGGCGTTAACCGCCAGAGCGTGCGATTATGCCGTAACGGAAATGAAGAAAATGAACTTTTAGTGATTTATTCAATGTGTTTCGTACACGCAAAATATTGGGTAAAACCGGTTCTTTATATCAAAAACTTTCCTTCTTTGTTTTACAAAATATACTCATCATTTACCGGCTTCACCGGTTCAGGCACTTTTATTTCGCCGAGCATCTGCAGCAGATTTATTTCTATGGTTCTGGCTATCTGATTAAGCGGAATGCCTGACGGCGTATTTTCAAACGGATTAACGAGACTCATCCCGTTAATCTGGGTAGAAACAAATACAAAGCCGATAAGCCAGCTCATAAAAATACTCCATACGCCCATACTTTGCACCGTTACCAACTCGATGGCGATTACAAATAACCAGATAAACAATTGGGTAAGATAAGTATAAGTGGTAGGGAATATGGTATTTTTAATACGCTCGCTCATGCCCGTTTCATCGGTAAATTTTACCAGCAGCGAATCGAATTGCAAAAACTGATACCCGTCTATCAAATCGGCCCGATAAATTTCGTTTATCTGCACAGATTGTAATTGCAATACTGCATTATGACGATTGGTATGACTGGAAATTTTCTTCCACTCTTCGTTGGTTATATATTTTCTGAAGTCATCCTCTTCAACAGACCGAAGATGGTTTTTCATCAAATAAATAAAACAGAGATGCCGGAAAATCATTCGCTTTTTTAACTCATACAATTCATTTTCGGAAAGCGATGCACCGGAAATACAATTCATCACATTTCTTGCCCAGGAACGCGAATCGTTTACCAGTGCGCCCCACACTTTTCTCGCTTCCCACCACCTGTCGTAAGCCTGATTGTTATTGAACCCAATAAAAAAAGCAATGGCGGTTCCCAATACGGTTGGCACAATCGTCGGAATATCGAAGTGATGGCTAAGCAGAAAAAAATGAAAAAAATAAGCTGCCGTGCAGGAAGCAATCATAATAAGATCAACCTGCCAGGTGGTTTTTAATATTCGGCTAAGGCGAATGCGGCGCGCTAAGAGCATATTGTTTTTTGTTTCTGATCGTATAAAAATATGCCGAAGGCTTTATTGGCGCGCCAAAGAATAGCTATTACTACTTGTTTTGAAAATTTATTTTCACATAAGGCGCAGACAGTTTATACAAGTTATCAGTTGTTTTCTTTAATTGGCGTTTACCCACTAACATAGACAGACATCTCTTTTTATCATCGTTTTCCGGTAGTGGAAACATAATTTTTACAATCGGCACGAGGTATAAAGATTTTTAATAACATTGAGTTTATAATTTGATAATGAGGATTTTGTACCAAAAACAAAAAATTAATTTTGATTTTACCCTTGTTTAATTAATTTAGTGGCAGAATTTAAAGGGTTAGTAAGTAAGTAGCCGGTTGTAAAACCGGCTTTACTTTTTTTGGATATGAATTGTGAGGTTTGCAGTATTAGTGATGAGAGTAGAAAAAATGATCAAATTGTATTTACTTATAATTTACATTTCTCTGCCTGAAGCTCATGCCTCATATCCCAAACCTCACACCCCATCAATAACAAAATCTTACTACTGCAATTCAATATCTTTATGGCATGAGTAAAGTAAAGACCGCTTTTTTCTGCGGAAACTGCGGATACGAAAGTGCGAAGTGGTTAGGTAAATGCCCGGTATGCAACCAGTGGAATACGTTTGTAGAGGAACTGATAGCTAAGCCTGCCAAAAGCGACAACGGCTGGAAAGATTATAGCTCAGAACCCGTTTTTACAAAAGCCGTTTCTTTATCAGATATTAGTTCTGAAGAACAAAAACGATTGCTGTCAACCGATGGTGAATTAAATCGTGTTCTGGGCGGCGGCATCGTTAAAGGCAGCATTGTTTTGGTTGCGGGCGAGCCGGGCATTGGCAAAAGCACTTTATTTTTGCAAAACGCTTTACAGATGAACGAAATAACAACCCTATATGTAAGCGGTGAAGAAAGCGAGCAGCAGATTAAAATGCGCGCCGACAGGCTGAAGATAAAAAATGAGCGCTTTTATTTGTTGACCGAAACCATAACGCAAACCATTTTTCAGGAAATTAAGAAGCTGAAACCACAACTGGTAATTGTAGATTCGGTACAAACTTTACAGACCAATTTAATTGAATCATCGCCGGGAAGCGTATCACAAATCCGCGAAAGCGCGGCCGAGTTTCAGCGTTTTGCCAAGGAAACAAACACGCCTGTTTTCTTAATCGGTCATATTACCAAAGAAGGCAGCATTGCGGGTCCCAAAATATTAGAACACATGGTAGATACGGTGCTGCAGTTTGAGGGCGACCGGCATTATAACTATCGTATTTTAAGAACCTTAAAAAACCGGTTTGGCAGCACGGCAGAATTGGGCATTTACGAAATGACAAACGATGGCATGCGCGGCGTTACCAATCCGTCTGAAATATTGATAACGCAAAAAGAAGATCAGCTTAGCGGCAGCGCCATTGCGGCAAGCATGGAAGGCATGAGACCCTTATTAATTGAAGTGCAGGCATTGGTAACACAGAGCGTTTACGGCACGCCGCAGCGCACCGTAAGCGGTTTCGATTTACGAAGATTGCAATTGTTGTTAGCCGTGTTGGAAAAGCGCGGCGGCTTTCATTTCGGGATGAAAGATGTGTTTTTAAATATTGCCGGCGGACTGAAAGTAGAAGATCCTTCCATAGATTTGGCGGTAATATGCGCGTTGCTTTCATCATACGAAGACGTGCCGCTGTCGCAACAGATTTGCTTTGCCGGCGAAGTGGGACTAAACGGTGAAATCAGAGCCGTAAACCGCATTGAACAACGCATTGCGGAAGCCGAGAAACTGGGTTTTGAAAAAATTGTCGTATCGAAATACAACAAGAAAAGTGTAAGCAATAAGAGTTTTGATATAGAAGTGGTGTCGTTAGGTAAAGTAGAAGAAGTATACCAGTATTTGTTTTAAAATTAGTTCTCACAGACGGCACAGATAAATAATGGAAGAAAAATAAAATCAAATCATTTAAATTCATACAAGTATGAATCCGTAGAAAAAAATCTGTGTTTATCTGTGCCATTTGTGAAAACCAAGCCATCTGTGAGAATCAAAACGAATTGTTTATGAATATAATTAACCAGCTAAAACAAACAACAAACGATGTCATTCATCTCTTTTATCCGCATGTGTGCATCGGCTGCGGAACGGATGTGATAGAACAGAAGGAAACGCTGTGCGCTAAATGCTTTTCAGAGCTTCCGGCAACCGAATATTTTATGTATGCCAACAATCCGGTTGAGCGTTTGTTTGCCGGCCGCATATTAATAGAAAGCGCTGGCAGCGCTTTCTATTTTACCAAACAATCGGTACTGCAAAACCTCATGCACGAAATCAAATACAAAGGCAATACCGAAGCCGGTTTGTTTGTGGGAAAGCAGACGGGGCTTGCCTTGCAGCGTAGTATGAGATTTGCAGACATTGATGCGATTGTGCCAATGCCGTTAAGCCGGCGCAGAATGCAGCAACGCGGTTACAATCAGTCGGCAGTTATAGCGCAGGGCATTGCATCGGTATTACAAAAGGATGTAAATACAAAAATTATTGTCAGGAATATTAATACCGCTACGCAAACCGGCAAAGACCGCACGGATCGCTGGCAAACGATGCAGCATACCTTTGCTTTGCATGATACAGAAAAGCTGCGTGGCAAACATTTGCTTCTGGTAGATGATATAGTTACCACCGGCGCTACGCTGGAAGCCTGCGGAGAAGCCATTTTATCTATCCCGGATGTAACGCTGAGCATCGCAACGGCGGCATTTACAATTTAACAAACGGCTGCGTATAAACCCTTACTTTTATTGCCTCATGCGGGCACTGCTTTCTATCCTGGTTTGTTTTATTTTCCTCGTGGTTTCGTGTACAAAAGATAAGTTTGTTACGGGCAAAAACGCCTTTCTCATTACGTCTGATACAGCGGTTTATTTTGATACCGTTTTTACGTCGGTCGGTTCCGTTACCAAACAACTGAAGCTTTTTAACATCAATGAAAAAAAGTTGCGGCTCGATAATGTTGAATTAGCCGGCGGCGCCAATTCTTTTTTTAAAATGAACGTAAGCGGCACACCGGGCACGCAATTCAGCAATATTGAGATGGACAAAGGCGATAGTCTTTATATTTTTATTTCGGTTAACATAAATCCCTCACAGCAGCATCTTCCTTTTATAATTGAAGACAGCATTCGCATAGATTATAACGGCAACACACAATTCATAAAACTGAGTGCGTACGGACAAAATGCCCGTTTTTTACGCAACGCAATCATTACCCAAAATACAACATGGACAAACGATTTGCCGTATGTGCTGATGGATAGTTTTGCGGTATCAAAAGGTGCAACCTTAACCATCGGCAAAGGCGTTCAGGTGTATTGCCATGCCAATACGCCGGTAACCATAGAAGGTTCGTTACAGGCAAACGGAACTGCAGACAGCACCGGTAAAATTGTGTTTCAAAACGACAGGCTGGATGCGCCGTATCGCGATGAACCCGGCACCTGGCAGGGCATTTATTTTATGCCGGAAAGTAAAAACAACGTACTGAATTTTGTTTTGCTAAAAAACGCTTTGCAAGGCATTGCTGCCGATGAAGGCAGTTCGGTTATTTTAAATGAATGCAGAATAAGCAACTGCGCCGGCGAAGGCATCATCGCTTATCACAGCAATGTAACGGCAACCAATTGCCTGATTGACAATTGCAGCTACAATGTATATAGCCTGGCGGGCGGCAATTATCATTTTAAAAATTGCACCATAGCAGCCTATAACAGCCAGTATTTGTTTCATCAGTTTCCGGCGGTAACGCTTGCCAATACTAACGAAAACGGTATAGCTTCTTATGCTTTGCAAGCCGTTTTTGAAAACTGCATCATTTATGGCGATGAAGGTTTGGTAACAGATGAAGTGGCAGTTGTAAATAACAGCGCGGCTGACTATACAGTAATCCTTCAAAACACATTATACAGAAGCCCGGCAGAAAACCCGTCGGTTACTTACAGCGATTGCCTATTGAACGTTGATCCGCAGTTTAAAAAAATTGATAAAGAAAACAAACAATTCGATTTTCATATAACCGCTTCTTCACCTTGCATCGACGCCGGTAAAAAACCGGGTGTCGCTATTGATTTTGATGGTAACTTGCGCAACGAAATTCCTGACATCGGATGTTATGAATTACGATAATCTTAAGTAAAAAATTACATTATGAAACAAGCAATGTATCTCGCAATCATGCTGCTGGCCGGCGCTTCTGTTTTTGCAAAACCGGCTCATGATTCTACCGTATCGGAAACCGCTGTAAAAACCATTTACGATTTCAGCATCAAATCAATAACCGGCGACGTGATTGATTTTTCGAAGTACAAAGGAAAAATGATTTTGATTGTAAACACAGCCAGCAAATGCGGCTTTACACCGCAATATGAAGGACTTGAAAAGCTGTACCAGCAAAACAAAGACAAGCTGGTGATTATCGGTTTTCCTTCTGCCGATTTCGCCGATCAGGAATATCATAAAGACGATGATATTTTTTCGTTTTGCCAGAAAAATTACGGCGTTACATTTCCGCTCACCACGCGGGTAGATGTAAAAGGCGATAATGTTACGCCTATTTATAAATATCTCTGCAACAAGAGTGAAAACGGCGTACTTGATGCAACCATCAGCTGGAATTTCAATAAGTTTTTGAT
The DNA here is from genome assembly GCA_965219515.1 of Ilyomonas sp. Classification (GTDB taxonomy): domain Bacteria; phylum Bacteroidota; class Bacteroidia; order Chitinophagales; family Chitinophagaceae; genus Ilyomonas. Next base: position 514,796 of record OZ244776.1, on the reverse strand, counting down.
TGATGAAAACGGCAAATTGATTGCGCATTTCGATAGTAAGGTAACACCGGAAAGCGACGAAATTGCAAAATACCTGAAGTGAGGTGTAGGGTAAGAAGTGTGAGGTGAAAAAAGAAAAAACAACGTGTTGTATAGAATGAATAAAAGGTTGATAAATTTTTGATTTATCAACCTTTTTTCTATTTGCTTTACTCTCTTTTTATATCTTCAGATCGTTACTTTTCATTTCCTGCCATTAGTTACAGTTTAATAAAATGAGACGTATCAATTTCGCAGAAAGCCTTATCAATATTGAATTGGTGTTTTTTAATAAGCCCTATATTTCGCTCCCGTCAAGAATTGTTAACTACCATCTATCAACTACATTTTCTGACACCTCATATCTTAAATCCACACCTTATACCCGAAACCACATCCCTGACACCTTACACCGCACTCCCTTACATTTCTTCCACATAGCGGCGCATCACGTTGTCTATGGATAAAAACTCTTCGGCATAACGGCGGGCATTGTTTCTGATGCGGCTGTTATCGTCATGAATGGCTACCGAAATCGCTTTTATCAACGCATCATCTGTTTCAGCTTCGGCCAAAATACCAATCTTGTATTCGCTTATCATATCGTGCAGGGAAGAATCCGGGTTGGCCGTGATAACCGCCAGACCACCCACTGCCAGAATGGTTGTTAATTTGCTTGGCATCACCAGATCGCTGGCGTTGGCTTTTTGAATGATGAGATGCGCATCTGCCATGTTGAGAAAGCGATTGAATTTTTCGAGTGGCTGCAACGGAAAAAATACTACGTTGTTCAACTCCATGTCATCTGACATTTGGTGCAGTTTTTCTTTATAGGGTCCTGACCCGCAGATTAGGAATTTAACATGGCCGTCCTGGTATTCTTTAGCCGCCGTAAGAATAGCTTCCAGACCCTGTTTTTCACCAATGGAGCCGGAATAAAGTACAACGATATCGTCCGGCGCAAAGCCAAATTCCTGTTTTAATTCTGCTTTGTTATACATCGGGTAAAAAAAACTAAGGTCAGCCCAGTTAGGAAAAAAAACAACCTCGCGGTTGCCCGATTTTTCCTGTATTTTAGAAATCATTCCTTTCGAGATGCTGCTTACCGTATCTGCATTTTTGATAATGAATTTCTCGATGCGGAATAAGGCGCGGATGGCGCTATCGGATTTAATAAGCTGTAAATCGCGCGCGGCTTCTATCTGCAAATCCTGCACATGATACATAAACTTAGCCTTCTTCATTTTTTTATACAAAACAGATAACAAACCCAACGGCATCGGCGGAACAACGGTTATCACCACGTCGAATTTTTTTGTAGCCATCAACTTTACAATCTGAAAAAAAACCGACATACTAAAAGAAAATTCAAGCGCAATACGACGCCTGCCGGTTGGCTTTTTAGGTACATAATGCGGACAGCGATATACGGTGATGGCGTTTCCTTTGGCAGTCGTGAGAATTTCTTTGCTATACCACAGATGTTTGCTGGTATAAGGCTCCTGCACCTTCCAGTATGGATAGTAAGGATAGGTAGCAATAACGGTGCAATCAAAACCATTATCAGCCATCCAGTCGGTCATTTCCTTGTTATACTTCCCGATACCTGTGGGTTCAGGAAAATAATTTCCGCTAATAAGAAGAACACGTTTCTTCATGAAAAGATTAGGATGCTTTTTAAAAAGTGGCAGGCAAGGTAATGCTTTAAAAAATCTGCGAAACAGAATTTATAATTACCGGCATCGCAGTTAATAGCAAAACAAAACAGGAAAATCAAATGTCTTTCATAAAACAAGAATCACAGGTAACAGTTACGTAGTAAAAGTACAAATATTCAACATTTCAGTTTGCATTAATTTCCGGTTCTTTTTCGGTATCTTCTTAACAGTGGCTTCTCCTGCTACCGCAATAATGTAATGGTGCCCGTAAACGGAATTACTTCATCGTTACACAAAATTTCTATGCGGTAAATATATACGCCGCCCGATATGGGAATGCTTTTGTACGTTCCGTCCCATCCCTGTGCCGGATTGTTGGTAACGGTATTGGTTTTTAGAAATATGCGTTCTCCGTTACGACTGTATATGCTGAACGAACGGATAGGATTATCGGTACTGCTTTTTACAAAAAAGAAATCGTTTGTGCCATCGTGATTCGGCGTAAAACCGGTAGGTATAAAAATTTTATTCTGATTGCACAGCACTTGAATGGTAATTTTATCGGTATCGCTGCAGCCATGATCGGTATAAACAACAGCCGTATAAGTTATGGTTTTATTTGCGGTAGAAAGCGGCTGCGGGCAATCGTTACAACTCAATCCTGCCGGCGGCGACCATAACCAGCTTGCGATGTTATCACTGCCGGTAGTTTGTAAAAGGTTTACATCTCCTTTTTCAGCTATAATAAAGCTGTCTGAAATATTAACCTGCGGTCTGGGGTAAACGTTAACAGTTATTTCTCCGCGTTGCGAAAAACAATGATGTTTATCTGTGCCGGTTACAAAATATTGTGTTGTTACGTCAGGCGAGGCAAGCGGACTGGCAGCGGAGGCATCATCCAATCCTGCTGCGGGTTGCCACGAATACAAATCGGTGCCGGTCGCCGTTAACCTGGTACTTTTAGTTTGACAAATTCCGGAACTTTGTGCAGTTACCGACAAATTAAACGGCCTCACAACCTGTACCAGCACCGTGTCGGAAGCCGAGCAGTTATTGCCGTCTGTGCCGGTTACAACGTACCGCGCTTCTTTGAGCGGCGAAGCTACCGGCGATCCGCAGCTAACGCAGTTCAGCGTATTATCTTTATTCCACACATAGCTAAGGGCGCCGCCTGCCTGCAACTGCACCTTGCTGCCTTCGCATACAAATGTGTCGTTACCAGCATTCACCTTTGGCAAAGCGCTGATTTTTACGGTGAAATAAGCCGTATCTGTGCAATTGTTGTTGTCCTTTACTAGCAAACTTGCTGCGTAGCTGCCGCTTTTTGCATATGTGTGGCTGAACGGAGATGTGGTTCTGATTTCGCTGTACGCATCGCCGCAGTTCCACCACCAGCTTACAATCTTATGCGCATCATCGGTAACGCTTTTATCTTTAAATACAACATCATTGTTCAGACAATTGATTCCATCACCAGCATCAAATGAAGCCGTTGGCCCGGTTACGTGCACGGGTTCGGGGCTGTAAAGTGTATCGTAACAGCCGTTTTTATACCTTGCCACCAGCGAAGGATGATATACGCCTGCCTTATCGTATTGTTTTACGATAAAAGTATTGCTAAACGCGCTTTTTCCATCATCAAAATTCCAGTAATAATCGGCAATGTACTCGGGATTGGTGGCCGCCATTTCAATGCCCTGTTTTCTGCAAACGTATCCATTGGCAGGATTGTAGGTAAAGACGGGCTTGGTGTTGAGAACCGACACCGTTACCGAATCTGTACTTTTACACGCTTCGTTTCCGGTGGATAATTTTACTTTGTAAATCCCCGATGAGGAATATACATGCAGGGGTGGATTTTGTTCGGATGAGACCGGCGAGCCATCGCCAAAATCCCATTGCCAGGAAAGCGCACCCTGCGTTGCATCTTTGTATTTTACCTGAAGCTGATTGGTGCAATCATATTGCACGGCAATCCCGGCAATAGGCGGTTTTACAATCAGAAGGTCTTTTTTTTCCTTCCTTACACGGCAGCCGTAATTGGCTGCATCTACCGAAACGGTTTGGCTGCCGGTGGTAAGAAACCGGTGCGATATCGTTTGTCCGCCCCCTGTGGTTCCGTCACCAAAACGCCACGACCATGAAGCAGGTTTCGCCGAAGCGGTTGCCGTAAAAGTAAATACATCGGAGCCGCAGGCGATGGTTTTATCTACCGTAAAATCCGGCACAACAGAATCGCCCACAGAAACCGCACGTTCAACAAAAAAAGTATCGGTGCAACCGCTTACCGTTTTTAAAATCAGTGTTACGTCATAATATCCTTGCTGCCGGTATGTGTAGGCAGGCGATGAATCGTAGGCATGATCGCCGTTACCGAAATTCCAGTCATAAGCGGCAATGGGTTCGGGTGTATTTACAATGGCCATAGGATGAATGGCATACGGAAGGCAATGTGAAGCGGGCAAACCCTGCAATCCCGTTATGATGGGTGGACCTAATAAAATAAGATTGGGTTTTGTAATGATGTCTGAACATCCGTTGGCATTGGCGGCAATCAGAGCCGGAGAAAATTGGCCCGCCGTTTCATAGCGATGTATCGGATTCGGCTCGCTGGATGCCGGTGAGCCATCACCAAAATCCCAGATATAGGTATCGGCATCGGAAGAGGCATTGGAAAACTGAACAACCGAAGGATAAAGGCAGTTTTGCAATGTGCCCGACTGGTTAAACAAAGCGGTTGGTTTACGTAAAATAACAATTTTCTTTTCTTTACCAAAACTGCAGCCGCCAAAATCTTCTGTGAGTTGTATAGTATAAGTGCCGGGCGTGGTGAATGTGTAGGGAAACCCGTTAACAGACCGGTTTACCACTTCGCCATTGATGGTCCATCTGGCCGATTTGGGAACGGATGAAGAAGTGCTCGTAAATGTTACGGTACTATTGCTGCAGGCGGTATCCGGCGACGTAAAATCTACCGCAACCTTCCCTGTCTCTATTATTTTTACGGTTGAGTCAATACAACCTTCTTTGCTGTATGTGGTAAGGCGCACCATATATCTGCCCTGCGAACGGTAAGTATGTGCGGGGTTACGCGCTATTGAAACCGCAGAATCGCCAAAATCCCAGTGGTAATTGCCGTCGGCAGAGGTATCGTGAGAGGTAAAGTTAACCGCAACAGGCACTGTACAAATGGTATTGTACTGGTAGGTAAACCCGGAATAGATACCATTGGCAAATACATCGCGGCTCACAGAATCGGCAGAAGAATTATCGCTGGTTTTTAGTTTGATGCGATATTTACCAGGTCTGGTAAATGTAAAAGTCGGGTTTTGCGCGGTGGAGGTTTGCCCGTTGCCTGCCGTCCAGTACCAACTGGTTACGCCTTCATTTTGGGTGCTTGTGCAATGAACGGTAAACGGTACACAACCGTTTGTAGTATCGGTAGTAAAATCGGCTGCTACCTGCGAATAGCCGGTGCGGGGCTGCAGGTAAAAAAAAACAAAAACAACAACATAAACAGCAAAGCTGCAAAAGTTGCCCTGAGATTGGCAGATTTGCCTGATTGGGTTTTGATGCCGCATGGCGGTTTTTTATAAATAAAATGCAATGAACAATTGCAGTTAGATGACAGAATAAAATCGGCGGATAAAACCAATACCAAAAAAGATTTTACAAATTACCTTTTTCCGGCCATGTACAACAATCAATTCCGTTCATAAAGAAACGCAGAAATTTTTTAAGGAAGTTTGTTCTGCGCTGACCAAAGAGATTCTTAATTGATTTTTAAGGCTGAGCCTGCCCTCAAATTTTTTGTAACGTGTTGTAAAGATGCGCATTTATTCACCTTCCGGAACGGTAAAATTAAACATCGGTTACATTTACTACAATGTTGGTGGCAAGCTGGCGTGACAACTTAAAATTGAAAACTAAGCTTTTCATTTTTGTAACTTCGATTGATAAATTATTTATTATATGCTTTACGGATAAATTAATATTGACCCTGAAATCATAAGTGGCACGCCAGTTTTTGCTGGCACACGAGTTCCTATACAAAATTTATTTGATTACATAGAAGGTGGCGACGATCTTTCAGAATTTTTGGATGACTTTCCTTCTGTAACAAAAGAGGCTGCTTTATCAGTTTTAGAAATGGCAAAACAATCATTGACATCAGAAAACATTTACATGAAAATTTTGCTTGATGAAAGTTTGCCTCGCAAATTGCGCAATAATATTGGACAAGAACATGAAGTTCGAACAGTTAGGGATATGGGTTGATTAGGAAAGAAAAATAGTGAGTTATTGCGCTTAATGATTGACAATAATTTTAAACTGTTTGTAACTGTTGACTATAACTTACCTTATCAACAAAACTTAACACGGCTTTCATTGACAATATTTATTTTATGCGCAATAAATAATCGGTTGAAAACATTGCAAAAACTTATTCCAAAAATATTTGGAAGACTTGAACAGGAAGACTTACAAAATGTAATTGAAATCTCTTAGTTCAATCAGCCTGCCACCAACAAAAGTATTGCTGCAAGCGGAGCTGACACAGCGCAGCATCAGCACTAGTAACGCTGTTCAGCTTCAGTTCCATCGTGACGAAACGCAGGTGAGCAACTGTTGTAAACATCAGCAATAAACATTAATTCAGCTTTGGTATCGGCTGACACAATGCTATTATCCCGCCTGCAGTATTACCGACCGTAACCTGAATAAATTTAGATGAAGGAAGTAGCCAGGGGCTACAAAATATAGATGCGAAGCCCGGAAGTTTCGCATAGCATTTTAAAAGTTATTTAAGTTGCAACATACTTACTACTCAATACCTGTTATTCACCGCTCACGGGCTTCCGATTTTATCTGTCTCTTATCACTTTTGCCGGGCTTCCCATGCATATTTTTCCCGCGGGCAACGATTTAAAAACAGAAGACCGCGCTCCTACCACGGTTCCTTTCCCGATAGTAACACCCGGCGCCACATACACATCCGTTGCCAGCCAGCATTCATCTTCCAGTATAACCGGAATGCTAAAAATGGTAAAATCAATAGTCTGATAATCGTGCGAGCCGGTGCACAAATAACTTTTCTGCGAAACCACCACATTGCTGCCGATCCTGATTTCGCCCAGATTATACAACACCACATCATCGCCAATCCAGCTATCATCGCCGATGGTTAGCTTCCAGGGAAACTGCGTATGTACGCCCGGCCGCAGAATAACGCCCCTGCCAATTTTTGCACCAAAGCCGCGCAGCAAAAAGCGCCGCCAGCCGTACATAAACTGAGGCGAAGGCTTAAAAAAAAGCGACTGCACAATCCACCAAAGCTGTATGTACCAGCCCGGCTTGCCCCGGAAACCGGCAGGCATTGTAAACTGATTTAATTGCTGAACACTCATAAAATTTATAAACCCGGGAGCGTCAAAGTAAAATCAATTTTTTTATGTACACGGGAAACGACAGCCTGTTTTCGCAATTAAAGATTTCTTATAAACGATGCAATGACAAAGCATCTTTGCGAAGCAACATCAAAAAAACAGATATTTGCCACAGCATATAGAATCCTATGTTTCGGAATCAAACATTCAGCATTCCCCGTTTTCTAATTGTTTACCTGCTGCTTTCGGCTGGTTTTTATGCCTACATCGGCATCGTGTCGCCGGGTGGTAAAACGTATAGTCCTTTTTTGGATCAGTATGCCGATTTTCCCGCGTGGCTTACTTATTTTATTTGCCAGGGCGCAAAAGGCATGTTAAAGCTAAGCGGTTACGACGTATATCAGCGCACATTCAACACCATTGCCATACCGGGAAGCCGGGGTGTCAGCATCATCTGGGCTTGTCTTGGTTTTGGGGTTATGAGTTTCTGGACGGCTTTTGTAACGGCACACAAAGCCGGCTGGAAATATAAGTTTGCCTGGGTTGGCATTGGCATCGCCCTGATTACGGGAATCAATATCGTACGCATTGCGTTGATTGCGTTGGCTAACCATCATTCGTGGAAAGCGTTTCAGGCAATTGAGCCGCATTTTGCGTTTAATGTGGTGAGCTATATTGCCATCTTCGGGCTGATGGGCTGGTTTGCGAAGCGATATAAATTGTATCGGATGGGAAAGATAAAAGAAGTGCAACTGAAGCCAACAGAAAAGTATATGGTTTGATTCGGTTTTGCATAAAATGTAAGCTGGAAAAAATGATGACAGATACTGATTTCGTGTTACGAATGGCAGCTTAATTGTTGATATAGCCGGACTATGATGATTACTAAATGAAAGAAAAATGATCCTATCGCATATTCACTCTCCGGAGAAACAACATTATCTCAATCCGCCGCCTGCCGGCAGCAACTCATTTGTATTTAAGCTGGAAAAAGAAAGTATAACCAGTGCAGGTGTTTTTTCGGAAGAAAAGCGATTGGTGAAAACACTTTGGAGCGGTAAAAAGTATGATGCCGGAACATATACCGAAAAATGGGATGGTACCGATGACGAAGGCAATTTGGCGCCGGGCGGCAACTACACAATCAATGTTTTGAGCAACAATATGATGTATGAATGGCAAGGCGTGGTTGGCAACACAAGTGAACACAGTACAGGACCCACCATTTATAATAATTTTAGTCCGGGCAACGGTATGGTGATTGCCGGTAATACAGCTTTTTTAGCCTGCGGTTACAATGAACAAAAGTCAAGTCAGCAAAAGTTTTTATTGAGTAACCCGCAACAGAAATTTGATGTTGTACCAAATCAAACGGGACAGGCAAGCTATTTTGTAGCAACTGACGGCAATGTTGTGTATTGGGCGGGCAGCGATGTATCTCAGCAATGGTTTGTTTTTGGAACAAAAGTATCTGACGATAGTTTTATCGTCTTTCCAAAAGGTGAATCTGTGAAGGCAAAATATGGCAGAACATACAATGCCATAAATAAAACAGAAGGAAATAATGCTGCCATAAGCGGCATAGCGGTTCAAAAAAAAGGGAAATATTTATTTATATCGCATAAAAGTTTAGATCAACTGCATGTGCTGGACAAAACAACCGGCGTGTTATTGCATAAAATCAGCACAAGCCTTCCTTCGTTATTAACAGTTGATAAAAATGATGATCTGTGGCTGTGTTATCAAAACAATCGTGTTGAAAAATTCAGCATTGCAGAAAACGGAACAATTACATCGCAAAATATAAAAACTGAAAATCTACCCGATGTGCTGGCAATGGCGGCATCGCCCGAAAGCAATCAACTTCTCATTTGTACCGGCGGCAACAGGCAGCAGGTAATAGCTGTGGACACTAACACGGCAAAACAAATCTGGACATTTGGACAAAAAGGCGGTTACGCCGTTTCTGCAGAAGTGACAAATGATAAATTTTATTTTTCCGATCTGAGAAAATCCTCTGGAAAATGCTTTGTATGTATAGAAAAGGATCATTCGTTTTGGATTGGCGATGCCGGCAATTACAGAATGCAACATTATAACGCTGATAAGACATTTATAGAAAGAGTGATGTACATCCCTGCGTTTTATTCCTCGGCGGCAGATGGCAATGACGCAACAAGAGTGTTTGCCAATTACCTGGAATTTGCCATTGATTACTCAAAACCCCTGGCGTCGAATAACGGTTCGTGGACATTGGTTAAAAATTGGGGGTCGGCCGTTACAAAAGAAATGGATGGTAATTATATGCGAATGAAATGCGTAACTACTTTAAAAAACAACAGGACCTATGCTTTATTTCTTCAGCCGAAGGCAAAAATGTTTACGGTAGTAGAATTAGGCAAAAACGGTAAGCTAAGACAAACAAATATAAACCTTCCCGTAACTGCTCAATTGTATCCTGACGGCTCTTTGCGCTCCGTTTCAGAGTCGAAAACAGGAAGTCAGATGAAATTTTCCATACAAGCGCTTTTAGGTTTTAACAAAGAAGGCAATCCAATGTGGAAGCAGCCGGAAACAATCGCTGTTTCTCCGGCTAACAGCCCGCAGCAACCCTTGTTTAAAGGCAATCTTCCATCTTTAAAATCAGGAGAAATAACCGATTCCGGTGTTTTGGTATCGTTTGATGCCAGTAAAAAAAATGACGCATGGCATTTGGGCGGCATAAAAAAAGGAGATAACAAATGGCTTTGGCGAACCGCCCAAAGCACAACCAAAGATTACAAAGGCAGTTTTCCACCCAACGGATTTTTCGATATTGGCAATGGCGTACGGAATGCCGGATCAATTGCCATCGTGTTTGACAATCATATTTTTTGGGGTTACCATGGAGAATTTTGGAAAGCAAGCCAGACCAATAAATGGAACCATGTACACGATAATGGATTATTTGTAAATCAGTTTGGAACAACCGGACCGGAATGGCCGAAGCACACTTATCCGCCCGGCATGGCAGGCAATGTTTTATCTGCTTCCGTTATAAAAGCGCCCAACGGCAAAGTTTATCTTTACCACAACGACGAAAATATGCATGGCGGCATTCATCGCTGGCAGCTTTCGGGTTTTGAAACATTACACGAGCAAATTATTCCTTTGTCTCTCGCGCATAGCGAACAGGGACTGCTTGGCGTTTATTTTAACAATGCCGAACTGAATAATTTCGGAATTGTTTCTTCCGTACAGGATAGTTCAATTAATTTTTCCGGTTTACCCCGCGGTTCGGCACGATGGACAGGGTTTATAAAAACAAAGATGGCAGGGAATTACACTTTTTTTGTTGCCGGTAGCGGAAAAATACGATTGTGGATACAAGATAATCTGGTAATAGATAAATGGAACAATGAAACAGAAAATACGTTTACCTGCAACCAAAAACTGGAAACAGCCGTTTTACAGGTCATTAAAATAGAATCTGCCGATGCTGGTAATCTGGTTTTGTCGTGGAGCATCAATCAGCAACCAAAAGAAATCATCGCGAAGCAAAACCTGATTCCTGCTTCAAACCCATATTCATTAGACATCTACAATTTGCTTGATGGCTTTTCTGTTACCGGTGAAACCATTGTAGAAAACAACTTATACGGATGGAGCCGAAGCCCTGCCAAAGAAGATCATACAAATCAATACAATCAATGGTGGAGCGCCCGCACCGTGCCAAAACTTAACCGGCAATTAAAATCACCCGATTTAAAAATTAAATTCAGTAACCGCAATCAAAATGCGGTTATTAGCAGAACAATCAGTTTGCAGCACAGCGTAGATAGCTGGCAATTAACGGGCGCTTTGAATTTTACAGGCAATCAGCCAAACCGCGGAGATAATGATGGATTTTATTTTGACTTACTTGATAAAAAAGGTAACATCATAACACGGATGTATTTTCTTAGCCAATATCCGGAAGCGCTATTATATGTAAACAAAACCGTGGTGGCAAAAGACAATTTTAAAACCCATCTGTCTGCATTCAATAAAAGTTTATCCATCGCCATACAAGTAAAACAGGGAAATATCAGTTTTTCGATTGGCAATTTTCCTACGGCAAAAGTCAGCGTATTTGCTGCCGGTGCCGATTGGCGCAATCCGGCCGAACTCCGGATACAATTTATGGCTGCAGGTAACAGTACCAGCCGGTTAATTGGCATTGAGAGTCTTATTTTTTCAGTAACGTGATTATTCTGTTTCTTACTATCTGATATAGAAATATACCGGTATAAGTGCCGCTTACATTTAGTATCACATCATCAATATCGCAAACGCCGATTTGTAACCACCATTGCACCAATTCGATACCCATGCTGATAAGCAAAGCATACCATAAAATCATTTTGCTTTTCCCGTCCGGAGAAAGCCATTTCATAAAAAAGCCGAATGGCATAAACAGAATAACATTGCCAAAAATATTTCCCCAGTACTCTATGTAATATTTCCAGAAATGCTCACCCGCAGGCTTTTGTATTCTTTCTGCCGTATGCAACAAAGGAATAAAATTACCCCTGAAATCTGTTCCCTCATAGCGGTTTGGCGTAAGAAAGACGATGTAAAAAAGAACGCAGCCATACATGATAAATAGCTGCTGCACATTTTTTTTCTGCATACTAAATGTGAAAGATGAAAAGCGCAAACAAGATTGATTATGGGTGATGAAAAAATTGTTCGTAATACTGTATATACTGTTGAATCAGCCGTTGCGGAGAAAATAAGCCGGCAATCACTGCGGGACTGTGTTGCTGTATCCATTGCAGCGTATCTTTTTGACGGCAAATATGCTGTAGCCGTTCTGCCACCGCATCTGCGTTTAAGTCCGTTACCCAACCCATGTTTTCCCGGTCAACAAAAGATGCCAGCCCCACTTTATCCGACACCAATACCGGCGTTCCTACGTGCAACGATTCGATAACCACGTTGGCAAAGTTTTCATTGTGAGATATCAGCACAAACAAATCGGCGTTCATCAGTTCGATAAATTTTTCTTCGCGGTTTTTCCATCCCAACCATTCAACTTTATCTCCAATGCCAAGCGCATTCGCCCGTTGCTTTAATTCATTGATATATTGTTCTTCGCCCGTTCCTGCTATTTTTAATATCATATTATCAGAATTGCGGCTAAGGGCTTCCAGTAGAAATTCAATGCCTTTTTTAGGATGAATGCGCGACAGAAAAAGCAGCGTAAACTGTTCGTGTTTTGTTTTTTGAATTGGTATGTCGGGCAACGTAATAATATTGGGAATCATAAAACCCTGCCAGCCGGGAATCAATTGTTGGCACTCCTCATATTCGATCTCCGAAGTGGCATGAAAATAAGATTTGGCAAGCGCCCGTTTACCTGCCAGGGAATGAATCAGTTGTTTGGCTTTGCTATTGGTTGTGGAAATAATATAATGGCTCAACATGCCGCGCGGCGAGACAATCACTTTTACTTTCCGCCAATGGCAAATAACAGCCGCCACAATTACCAACACATTCCACCAGCTATGAATGTGCACCACATCGTATTGGCGGCAATTTTTATATAAATTTTTCCACAACGCGGGCGATACATGCGTATGGTCTTTGGTAATTCGTTTAAAATACGTAACGGGCACGCCATCTATAGCAACGGTTTCATTGGGTGTTACCGGCAGTTCGGTTTCGCCGTTGGCAGTTGTGGTATAAACCCGTATCGTGTGCCCGGCAGCTGCCAATCCTTCACAAAGTTTGGCTACCGATTCTATCGGTCCGCCATATACATACGCCGGTTTGTAAGAAGGAACGATGTGTAAAATTTTCAAAATGATACAGCCTTGTTTTGGTTTCTGAAACTTTTTTTTCGTTTTTTAAAGCTTTCTATAAAATAGCCTGTGTCTAAAAGCCCTGCTACAAAAATGTAGAAAAGGAATGGTATGTACCTTTTCCGGTATCTGGAAAAACCCGCTTTTTTATGATAAAGGATCGCAAACTGATGTCTTTGTTTCCGCCATTTTTTTTGCCAGGAATCCGGCTTATGAACCTGGCTGATATACTGTTGAAACGAAATTTCGGGTTGCCCTGTCCTGCGTAAACCGATGCAATACCTTGTATAATCAATCTTCTGAAACATGTGGCTTTGTTTCGATGAGGAGGCGGAAGAAGAGTGAACCCGGTATTTCATTAATACATCCTGAATGATAACAACGATATTATTATTCTCAACCAAACGGTTCACAAAGTCCAAATCATCACAGGGCCAAAACTGCGTTCTTAATCCGCCGGCTTTTATATAAACATCGCGCTTTATCATGAGCGCCGTAATGGCGCAGTGAATGATTTCTTTTGTTTTGATTGCCTCTTTTGCCTCACCGATACTTTTTAGAAACGGATAATCCTGTATGCCCATTGTAATACCGCGGCTGTTGATGTAGGCGCAATGGGCGCTTGATGCATCAACCTCCGGATTGTTCAGGTGAAACTGATATTGTTTCATCAGTCTGCCGGGCATCATCAAATCATCGGCATCCAGCAAAGCACAAAATTTCCCTCCCGCCAGGTTTATCAATGTATTCGTGGCACTGCATCTGCCCGTATTCTGATAAAAATAAGCCTGAATGCGATGATCTTTTGCCGCATATTCCTTTATGATTGCGGCAGAGCCGTCGGTTGATCCGTCGTCGAGAATTAAAAATTCAAAACCGGTAAAATTTTGACTGAGAACGCTGTTTATAGTGTCCGACACATATTTTTCCTGGTTATAAACAGGCATAATAACGGATAAAGGATAACTCATGATAAGTATGTAAGCTGATTCAAAATTACCTTGCCTGCCTTGTTAAAATACCGCTATGGGCTTAATTTTTTTTTCGATTATTTATTATCTCCGGTAAATGATCTTTCTCAATCAACCGCAAGGCAAACAGCATTTCTACAATGGTTCGTTGCAAGGTATAATACCAGCCACGCCAGCCATCCAATATCAGTCCTTTAATAAAAAGACAATGAAATAAAATAAGAAAGGGAGTGAATAATTTCTTTTTTCTGATTCTTGAAATGGCAGAAAGCTGATTGTCTGGCGTGTTGGTTAGCATATTGCTTTCCCTTAAAGAATAATTCGCCTGATTGCTTAGCCAGCGGCTCAGCGGCTTGCGGTCATCATGATCAATTTTATGAGTAAAGTTTCCCGTTTTGCCATCAATTTGCAATCGCTGCGTATGCCCGTCATCAAAATAACTGCAAAGCGATTTTTGAAACAATACCGGTCGCGGTGTCGTATTGTTGCCCCGCAATGGTTTTCCGAATACCAGAAATTCAAATTGCGCATCAAAAGCGGCATATTCGGTTAACATGATCTTTTGCCTAATTTCTTCTATAAAGGCATCCGGCAATACATAATCGGCATCCAGACTCAGCACCCATTCGCTGTTGCACAAACTCAAACCGAAATTCCACTGCGTAGCATGCGTATCAAATTTCCGCTGATGTACCGTTACATTGCCATAATCGGTCAAGATGGATAAAGTAGCATCGGTGCTAAAGCTGTCTATCACAATTATTTTCTCTGCCCACGATAATTTATCCAATACCCTTTTAATATTGTTTTCTTCATTAAATGTAAGTATGAGTACGGAAATTTTTGAGGCTGGTACGGTATTCATCTGATGGTAGTGAGAGATTGATGTTGATAGTTTAGCTTGCATCTTGTAAAACCCGCATATAAATGGCTTCTATCTTTTCAAGAGCGGCTTGCGGATCAAACCGGCTGGCATTAGCCAAACCTTTTGCAATTGAAATATCTCTGTCTTTCTCAGGTAATGTCAGAACAGTTTGCAACTGCATCGCCGTATGATAAGCCCATGCTTTTTTGCCGGCTTCTTCAACCGGCATTTTGCTGATGTAAAAAGCAGCAGCCCCGCCAACTTCGGTCATCGGTGCTTCCCCGGTGGTAATTACGAGACAGCCCGCTGCCATGGCTTCCGCTATGGGCCAGCCGAAGCCTTCTGCCAGAGAAGGATATAAAAACACGCTGGCACCTGAATAACTTAATTGCACAAACTCGTTTGATTTTCCATTCATAAAATGAATACTGTTTTTATAAGGCGACCGGTTTGCCGCTTCCTGAACGGCTTTTGCCGGACTTGCCCCAATCAACAACAAAGGCAGGGTGCAATCAGGATTACTTGTTCGCCAGGCAGAATAAACGTCAATCATGCCCGTCCGGTTTTTATACCACTGGTTGCCCCCTACATGCAAAATGAATCCGTCTTTCAGATTGATACCGGTTTGCTTACTTAATATTTCGCGTGCCGTTGCAATATCTGTCTTCCGGATTTCCTGATTCATGCCGTTGTATACAACTTCGGAAATATGCGGCGGCTCAAATAAAAAGCGATGTAAATCTTCCCTTGTTTTTTGCGATACAGAAATAAAATTTTTTCCCTGCCGGTAACCGTTGCGGATATAAGCCTGGTATTGTTGTCCTGTTTTACCGGTCGGGTTTTCCGGCACTTCGCCCAGTGCGCTTAGCTGCGCTAAAAAATCGTGGCAATGAATCACATGCGGCCGGTTTTTTACCAGCGGAATCCAGGGACCCAATGCCTGATCGGTAAAAACAAAAAGCGTATCAGGCGGTGTTTGCTTACGCTTCTTTCTTACCTGTTTCGGAAACAAAATATACTGGTCAATATAGCCCAGCCATTTTTTTACCGCTGCCGGAACAGGTACGTTATAAAATTTTGGCTGCGGACGCCAAACTTCCACGGTATGTTCTTTCTGCTTCATGCCTTGCGTTAACATACCGGCAAAGCGCGGCATACTCTGCGAGGCAAGAAAATCAGGATGCGTAAAAAAGATAAGATGCAAAATGCGAATGGTTAAAAGTTAGGCAGGTTCGTTAAATGAGGCAAGAATTAACCCCCCGGTAATTGTACTGAAGCCCAAAGCGGTAGGTTGCGACCACAACCCCTGCGGAATAATGGTTAAGCCAAAACCAATCAGCATCCAGGAAAGCGTATTGCCTTTATTCAAAAGCCTGTAACTCTGTATCAGCAGGTCGGCGCTAAAGGCAACCCGTACAATAATAACGATTAGCCCCAACAAAATACCCTGCTCTCCTACCGTTCGCGACCATTCAGCTTCTGCAATAAGACGCACACCCGTACCACTGAATACCTGAGTACCTACATTGCTACTTAACCCTATCCCGAAACCAAAAAAAGGGTAACGGTATGCATCGGAAAAAGCTCTGATCAATCCACCCAGATACCGGTCTAAAAAAACGCCCTGATACCCTCCTTCAGATTCGGTGGCCGTTTCGAGCCGGTATGTAAACGCTTCGGTAGCCGTTTGAAAAAAACTAAGCTGACTAAGAACGGCTAAAAGAACAACAATACCGATACCTGCGCCCAGTATGTACCCGAACAACTTCGGCTTTACGGCCGAGCTTACCAATGCGAAAAAAGAAGTAATAATAACCGTAAATAAAAGACTCCGGCTGATGGAAAGCGGAATGGCGGCAACCAATGCAAACGTAGCAGCTAACAGAATAAGCTTATTAATCTTTTGAATATTTAACCAGAAATAGAATATGTATGCACTCACGAGGCTAAAAAAAACGGTGTTGCCGTTTGTAAAAGAAAAAGTGCCGGGTGGGCGCAGGTAACCAAGCGCACCAGAAAAGCCGCCTCCGCTTTCATCTCCGCCAATACCCCTGTTTACCCAGGCAGATTGCGGACTAAAAAATTGCAAGCCGATGAGAACCGCCATAAAAATTGAAATGATAACAAGCACCTTTCCGGCTTTTATCACATCGCTTCTGTCGAAGACGCCGGCTATCACAAACATGAAAGGAAAATGAATGGCATAAATACGCAACCCGAACAAGGCAACAACAACGTTTCCATGCCCGAGTGTAATTGCCGTTGTAAAACTAAACAAGCCAATAACCACAATTGTAATAATGTAGCCGTTTAATTTTATCAGGTTTTTATTTAACGCCGTAATAATCGCCCACAAGGCAACTGGGTCTCTCACTACAAGCAAAGGGGTGGCTAAGCCAGGTAAGACCCATTTCCGCAATGCGCCTTCAAAAATCAACAGGTAAATATATATCCAGACACCGGTTTTTAAGTGTTTGATCGTTGCGGTATCCTGCAATGTTTTTTGCCCCCAAAACGGGTTGATGGCAGAAGGCACGATTCGATGATTTACTAACTCGCTTTGCATATTGTATTCCTGTTTACAAAATGGATGACAGGTTTTTTGCCACCGTATGATAGCTGAATATATCTGCCGTTGACAATGAAACGGCAGCCGCTGACGTTTTATGAATCATCCATGTCTGTTCTATTTTATTTTTCAGATCGCCGGTATTTGAAGCGGTAAAAATAAAACCGTTTTGCCCATTCTTCACCAAATCTTCCGAACAACCGGTAAGATCGGATACCACTACCGGCAGACCGAAGTTCAATGCTTCATTTACGGACAAACCCCAGGTTTCGCCGCTTACCGAACACATAACAAATACATCGCTGATAGAATAGTATTCCGCAATTTTTGACTGATTGACGAAACCGGTAAGAATAACTTTCGACAAATCATGCTCATCAATAAAACGTTCCATCTCAGAACGCAGCTCCCCTTCGCCTACCAGAATCAACCATACGGAAGAATGGTTTAATTGCTGATACGCTCTTAGCAGGTCTAACGGCTTTTTTTTGTCTATGTATTTACCGGTGTATAAAATAATCTTGTCCGCCGAAGCAATTCCCAAACCGCTTCTGATGTCTTCGCGTTGTATTTTCAAGGTATCATTTTCTTTTCTGAAGCGCCGGTTATCAACCGAGTATGGGCAAAAGACCAGCTCTTTGTCCGGCAAATTATAATCTTTGTAGAACAGCTTATTTTGGGTTCCGATATATAAAAAATAATGAATGCGAGGAAACAGAATACGCTTCAAATAAAACCGTTTTATGGTTTGCTTCCCCCCTTTTTTTTTAGCTTCCTGTTTGTACGGCGATTCTGAACGCACGCAAACGGTATGACCGGCGAATTTGGCAAGCATCAGTATGGCAAAATGGGTGAAATAATGCCAGCCGTGAACCACAATAACTGATTTCGGAATCTGAAAAAGCGCTTTTATCATTCCGAAATTCATAAGTCCGAAAAAGCCGGTAAAATGCGAAGGTTTGGGCGAATGATTTTTGAAAAAACGGTATTCATAGCCATCCAGCAAAGGAATATCCCATTTTACCTGGGTACCAAACTGGTTATCAAATCCGCCTTTTACCGATTCATCCGAACAATACCAGGCTTTGGTTTTTATACCCTGCTCATTCATGTATTTATACATGGGCGCAAAATATTGAATGGGATGAGAGTTAATAAAAATGATGTCTTTCATGTGTATCGGATTACCTGACTGCAAATACGGCGATTAAAATAATGATACAAACAAGTTTTGGCAACGGCGTGTTTTAAAATCTTACGCAACTGTTTTACGATTTGTAGTTTTGTCAAACGGTGCCGGTAATTTTTCCAATCGCTTCGGCCATTTCTTTTTCGTACATCTCCCAAGGGCGCTGCCCGGCGGTTTCTTTTGCCTTGGCACCGGCATGTTCAACCTGCGACGGATTATCAAGCAAATTCTCAATTGCCTGCTGCAAAGCCGCGGTTGATGCCGCCTCAATCAACCAGCCATTTTCGTTATGGCGTATCAAATCGGGTCCTGCCGTGCGATCGGTAGTTATCACCGGCGTTCCCTGCGACATGGCTTCCGTGACAACCAATCCAAACCCTTCAAACAGCGAGGGAAAAACAAGAACATCCTGTTCACGCATCAGCTTCAAAATGTTTTGATGCGGCAAGCTGGGATACCAGCGATGCCTGCTTAGCGCCTTATCCAATGCCGGGCAGCCCGCACCCACTTTCTGCCCCACTACGGTTAATGCAACCTGGTTTCCAAAATATTCTGCCACGGCAAATATATCCGCGATTCCTTTTCGCTGGGAAAGGCTGCCTACAAACAATAATTTCAATGGCTTTTTTCCCGCATAATAACCAGACCGGCTGCCATTGCCAACCCGCGGAAAACCATACGGAATAACGTGCACGGGTTTTTTATTTCCGCCATAATCCTGAAGTGTTTGCCGGGTGAAGCTGCTGGCGACAAAAATATGGTCTGCCAGTTCCAGTTCTTCTTCCTTGCGCAACAATTTCTGTTCGGCATCATGAAAAATATTGATGGTTGACGCCCATTCGGGCCAGCGTTCGCTCTCGGCTTCCAGCAACCGCCGGGCAGCTTTCCAGTAGCCGATGGGCAAATCGTACAGGCAGGTCATCCCCAATTGTTTTGCTTTCCTGAAACACTGCACCGTGGTGTCTTCATAGCCATATACGGCACCTGCACCTTTTTGACAAGCTTTTGACAGCCTGCCGGCTACTTTTTTATCCATATCCTGCACTACGGCATCCACAAAAAAAGGGGCTTTACGATGATTAGAAAATTGTGATAACCCAATTTTTGGCAGAATAATTCTCCCCATTTCCTTCCAGGGAAAGGTATGCGTATAAGGTTGCAGTAAGCTGTCTAACTGCCGTCTTTTTATTTCGGAAAAAGCGGGCACATTTGCCAGCCTGTCTAAAAAACTGCCGGGAAATGACGCGATGGTAACGTCGTACTCATATAAAAGATTCGCCTTTGCCAGCCCGTAAGCCACTGCCCTGACATTGGCATTTCCGGTAAGATGAAATAATACAACTTTCATTCGGTTAGTTGTTGTCTGGATGTAAGCGTATTTAAGATTCGTCAGCAGAAATCAGAAGCAATGGTCACTGCAAGCATGCCTGTCGGCAGATTCATAGTGACGAAACTACCTTCATTATTACAAATGGATAGTCATTAAATTTAATATTCGATTCAGTGTGTTAACATACTTTACATAGGTGAACTTGTCTGACTGTTTCTTTGCAGACTTACTTAATGCGAAGTATCTGTTTTTATCTAACCCTTCTTCTATTGTTTTACTCAGATCAATGGCATTACCAGACTCATGAATTAAACCTGCGTCGGCACCAATGAGTTCAATCATAACTTTTTGATTCGATACAATCACCGGCAACCCGAATGCAAAAGCTTCTACGATGGAAAGCGGACTGCCTTCCTGATGCGTTGTGCTGGGTAAAACCATAATTTTTGATTTAGCATAGGTAACGGCAAGTTTTTCTCCTTTTACAAAAGTCTGAAAATCAACTTTTACATTTTGGAATTTACTTGTTTTGTGGTATAAGCGATCTTGCGCTTCGCCTTCCCCGCTTATAAGAACTGTACACACAAATTTTTTATTATCAAGAATTTCCAAAGCATCTGCCAAAACGTCTATTCCTTTTCCGGCAATTACTCTTCCGGCAAATAACAAATCATATTCTTTCGGCAAGTTTGTAAAAGCCAGATTATTTGCATACCCAAAAAGCTCTTTGGAAATGGGATTGTATAAAACGCCTTCTCCTTTTTTACATACATTTTTTGACTGAATACATGCGTTTGACACGCCCAAATGATATACCGCTTTGCTGCCTAAAAATAAACGGAGTTTGTATAAATAGTTATGTAACAATCCGGCTTGCCGGGGCACAATCTTTCCTGCCATCTGATAGATAATAATATAGGGAATCTTATTGAGAAAAGCCATCAGGCAGGCAGGAATGGAAATATCACCATTAATGATTAGCAAATCAATATTCTTAAGTTCTTTTTGAAAGCGAAGCGGTGATTTTTCTCTGATAATTTTGTATGGAGCCTGCAACTCAGGCTTGCCGTTAAGTTTGCTTGCTGTTAGCAGCGTCGCCTGATGACCCAATTCAAGCAAAGCCTGCAAAAGGGTTTCTGTATTTGATTCCATTCCGCCAACTACCGGATAAAAAGTTTCAGAAAAAACAAGTATTTTTTTCATTCGAATTGTTAAAACAAAAAATACTACCAATCAATTTTGATAATTATTTATGTTGCTTCTTAATATCCGGTAAAAAAACATGGTTGCGATACTTCAAATAAATATTATAAATTTCGTTGCATTCTGCATCTACAAATTCTTTTTGAAGTATATCATTCACAGGCTTTGTTGGTTTTGAAGTTTGGTCTCTTTGCATGATGAGTTTCTCTTGAGAAAGATTTGTTACTTTACTTATGATTTCCGCCCATTCAGTTTGAACGGGGTTAATAAGATCTTCGTACAAAACAATACAGCCTCCAAATAAAGACAAATTCATCAAACTGGTTTCATACATATTCAGATATATTTTTTTACAAGACAAATAATCACCTCCACCATTCTTTGAGATATGGCTTAAAGCGTAATCATAAAAACTTCTTATAATAATAATTATTCGTAAATCAAAACCGGCTTTATCTATAAAATGAGGCAAATACTCGCAAAGTGGAGGATATTTGGCAAAATCTACCTGTTTGTACAAATGACGTATATGTTTAATTAAGGCTTTAGCCTCACGTTCTGCTAATGTGTCAGAAAATGTTTTTCTAAACAAAAATCTTTTCAAATTCTTATACGCTTTCAAAAGAATTTCGTGTTCATAATCTCCCGAACCTCTATCCCATTGCCTGTTGGTATTAAAACCGAAATTGGCTCCGGAATTAGCCAAAACCGAAGACATGTAACTCGAACCCGACCTTTCAGTGCCAATAAGCAAATATTTTGTTTCCGTATTCATTTAATTTGAAGTTCGTTTTGCTTTTTTATATTATTGGAAAAATAATAAAGTCTGAAATCATTGTTTGGGCAATGTGCGGAAGACGATCAATTGATTGATACTTATTTGAAATAGATTTTAACTTTTGCAAGCCGGAAAAACATAATTCAGATCGAAAATCAATTTCGTTCCAATCGTCGTCGTTTTCAGCCATTGGCAACCAAAGAGGAAGCCCATGTTCTAACATTGCTATGGCGCAACCGCTTTTACCTAATAAATAAGGCGGCACGCGGGCAATACCTAAATCAGCTTTGTAAAACAGTTCGCTTAGCTTTTCTTCTGATAAGATACCAAGAACAATGACTGTACAGTTAAAGGCTGATAAATTACTTTTTGTAAGGTTTATAAAGTTGTTTGCTTCTTCGCTTTGCTTACCACAAAAAATTAATTGAAAATTTGTAAACGCATCCGGTATTTGCTCTGTAAATTTTTTAATAAAAATTGCCTGATGCTTTGCAGGCGGAACGGAACCAAAAAAAACCGCCTTTACAGTTCTTTCATCCGAAAGATTTTTGGAATGCAAGGTTGAATGCTCTAAAACAGGTATGTTTCCAAAAAGCCCCAATATTTTGCAGTCTATTGAGACAGCATCTTTCAAACGTTTTTGATAGTAAGGAATTGAAGTATGCCACAACGGATGTAATTGATTTTTGATAAGCCGCAAACTTAAAATTTGTAATTGCCTGATGACTCTGTTTTTGTAAGTTATCTGATTTGTGCTTAAAAAAGGCTCATGAACCATGACATGCCATTTGGTACCCTGATAAATTTGCTTTAAACTTTTCCCAAGTAACAAAGGCGCACCGGTTTTACTAAAAGAATAAGGCACATATTGCAGGCTAATGAAATCTGGCCTGAACGATTCGCACCATTTTTTTAAAACCTCATATCTCGTTTTGTTTTTGGTTTGAAAAGGCAACCGTAAAAAAACGAT
This sequence comes from Ilyomonas sp., assembly GCA_965219515.1. Taxonomy (GTDB): domain Bacteria; phylum Bacteroidota; class Bacteroidia; order Chitinophagales; family Chitinophagaceae; genus Ilyomonas. Next base: position 492,033 of record OZ244776.1, on the reverse strand, counting down.
TTCCTTTCCGTCAACAATTTCACGATTTTCACTTCGCTCAGCAAGATGTTTATCATACATGGCAGCTATAGAAATGGTATGCCCCTGCCTTGCCAGTTCGCCGGCCAATCTTGTTGTATAATCACCCACTCCGTCTTTGCCGGGTTCCAGGGAACCGCAGAGAAAAAGAATTTTCATAGTTTGAGTAAAATTCAGACCTGGTAATTCAATGCGCTTAATAAAGAACCAGCTATCCGGTTAGCCGCCTCAATTTTGTCTGATGAGATATTTGATTTACTGATACCAACAGAAGATGTAAACGCTTTTTTCAGCTTTTGCTTTGTCCGGTTATTTATTTCTGCATTCAGAAATTGCAAAACCCCCGTAGCTTCGGCAAAAGGATTTTGAACAAACTCTTCATATTTAATTTCATAATACCGATCCGGGCAAAATTGTTTTACGGCCTGTGCGCGGGTTACCATTTCTTTCCACATCAACACATTTCGCTCATACTTCGAAAAAGCAATGAACTCATTCTCTTTGTTTTTTTCGACCCACCACGGAATGCAATAACCGTTGTATTTTCTCCACATTCCAATCTCCGAAATTTTATTATTGGCAAGGAAAGCATCCTGCAACACTTCATCAGACAGGGCGTGTGCATAAGACCTGTCCATTGAATCTGCATTATCACGACCGTCTCTGATAATGTGAATAAATTTAGCTTTTGTAAAATGTCGTGCAAATTGCTCAGCCGCAAAGCATAAAAAGGGTTCCTTATAACAAAAAATGGTATTCTGTAAAGAAGGCGTTTCAAAAAACTGCCCGACAGAAATATTTCTCTTTAACAGTTGCGGAAGCCGCTGATCTCTAAAATATCGTCTTCGCCAGAAAGACTGCCAGAAAATATCCTGCACCGATAACAGCAAAGAAGGATTATCCATACCTGATTCCGGATTACCAATCTGGTGCATGAGACGTGGCGGCACTAAAACGCCAACAAATTCTTCGAGACCATTTATGGCGGCCAAACATTTAGACAAAAATGTTGTGCCCGATCTGGGACAGCCTAATATAAATACAGGTCCGTGTTCATGCAACAGGTATGGAGAATCCTCCATTGGTAAATTGATGCTCATCATTTTTTATTTTCGTTCGCCTATTTTTTTTGCCGGAACGCCTGCCCAAATTTCAAATGGCAGAACTGGTTTTGTTACAACTGCGCCGGCGGCTATCACCGCGCCTTCACCGATGGTAACTCCTTTAAGCACCACCACATTGCAGCCAAGCCAAACGTCATTTTCCAAGGCAATGTTTTTTCTTCTTCCCTTCTGTCCGCGAATCGGACCTTTTCCGGCTATTCCATGATCGTGATCTATAAAACGACATCCCGAAGCAATAAGGCAACGGTCTCCGATTAGCAGGCTCTCCCTGATATTGAATTCACAACCCTCCCCGATAAACACACGATTTCCAATGACAATAGACGGGCCTTTCTTCCAGTAACCATCGTATTTGAAATGACACAAGTGTTCTATGTTGCAGTGGCTGCCGATGCTTACCTGATGCGGCCATGTTATAAAAAGTTTTGGCAAAAAAGTTTGTTTTCCTACTTTCATTCCCAAGCTTGCAAACCATAATTTTCGCAAAAATGCAATTGCTCTCTGAACAACTCTAAACCGGAAAATATATCCTGCTTTTTGAAAAAATGCCAGCATATGCAAAAAACAATGGCTTTTAATTGTGTTTATTTTTCATGCGGATTGTAATCGAATGTATCAAAATCCTCTTTGTAAAAATCGTAGGCAACCTGCCTGTCTTCTTCTGTAAACGCGTCTTTCCAGTTCTTATGTTTACGTGCATTTTTTTTGGGCAAATTAAAAGGTATATCCAACCGTTCGCAAACAACCTGAAAATCCTCTTCTAGATTTTCAAAGCGACCAATGAAATCAGGTTTTACAGTTCCGGCATCATCAGTCAGATAAGATTTTTGCGACGGTTCCTGCAATTCATTCAAATGCTGAATCATGTTGCTAAAAGAACCGTAACCCAAAATTTTTGCATTCCATACATGTTGCTTTCGTTCTGCTGTATGCAGATAAAAAGAATACAAACGATCAAACGGATGTCTTACAAAGGCGAATGTATAAGCCTTATCCAAAACAGCTGCCGGAAGAATATGACTTATTTTCCGGTAGGTGGTATGCGAATCGTAAGTTCTTGCAGCATTCAGCCCCGACAAATTGCATAAACCGGGATAATTTTCCAGTTGCCGCGCCATAAAATTAAGCAGCCCCGATTTTCCACCGTAAGGCTCCAATACGGCTCTAATACTGGTTCCGGCTGTTTTAGGCACATGAATAAACAAAAATTCTTTTCTTTTCGAATAGATCATACCGGATTATTGTGATCGTTTGATATACATTAATTTACATTCGGCCACAGTTGCTTTTCATCAGCCAGTTGCGCTTTTATTTTTTTCAGTCGCTTAACATTTCTTCCCAACATACTGATTGTTAGCGCCGGTTTTCGTAAAAACATAAGTCCGATTTCCATGATAGTTAGTGCTTTGTTTTTCAAGCTTTTTTCATATAAGAAAGATAAACTTAACATACCAAACATCTTGTTTTCGGCAATTAGATTCTCGTTTGAATGAGAACGATTGGTTGGGTCCTTGTGAAAAATATAAGCTTCCTGCAAATGTCGTATCCGGTATCCGAGGTATTTGAGGCGGCTGCCATATTCTAAAAACGATTTTCCGAACTTGAAAAATTCGTTGTTCAATATACCCTTGCTGATAATGTCTTTTGGATAAATGGAAGCTCCGCAAGATATTGCTCTGCAATTTTGTGTGTCTTGTGGCTGCACCGCAAATCCGCGGGGATGCAGTTCTCCAGGACAAGGATGCGGGGCTTCATGATAGGCTCTTTTGGGCGAATATTCACCTATAATCCAGATTGATCCGGGGTCTTCTTCAACTTTTTTCAAACAGACTTCAAAATGATTCGGAGGAAAAGTATGATCATCATCCATCGTACGGATATGTGTTCCGGAACTGTGCCTGGCTGCAAAATTACGATTGGCATACAGCCCGGTTTTTGGACCGGTTAAGTAAAGGCATCGCAACTGTTCGGCAATCTCCCTGTTTTCTTTCATGGCAGATTCGTTGTCTGAGTCATCAGATACAATGATTTCAAAAGGCTGCATGGTTTGACTGCGCACACTTTCTAATGTGTCTCTCAAACCGGCAGGCCGGTTTCTTGTTACCAGTGCAACAGAAAGCTTTATCATAATTTAATTAACGTAAAAAAAATCTGTTTACCATGGAAGCAATTTTAATGGAAAGTTTTTTTGTGGTAATTTTTCCGGCCGGCATTGCTGTGATAATTCCGTTAGCATAATCCCAGTAAAGCTTTTCGGCCATTGATATTCTTCTGCCGTCAAAGGCCTTACTTATAAAATTTGCTTTCCATGGTTTGGGTTTGCCCGTGGCATGCATCATCAGCCATCCGCTGCCGGTAAATCCCATTCCCTCAGGTCCAAAATCGCTGATGGGAGAAGCTGAGCACATCGCCGCAATATTAAGCGCATCCTGATCTGCCACAGGAAACATACTCAGCTGATTAATTTTCTTTGAAAAATGGTTGTCATCCATCCCGTAATCCCTGATTCCTACACGCATAATTTTTTCCCAAGTCTCCAGAAACTCTTCATTCCGCTTACTTACTCCGCAAAATCCGCCATTGTAGTAATGATGCAGTTCCCTTTCTATTTGTTTGCCGCTACTTACAATAACCTGTTTCCATCTGGCTCTCTTAGGATGATTGGGAGAAAGAATATTAGAAGACATTTCCTGTACAACCGCAACGCCATAAGTAATCCATTCTTCAAAATACCACCATTTGCATTTTATAATAATGTCAGGGTCAATATAAAATAATCCGGCATCAGTAAATTTCATTACCTCAAGCATAAACAAAGATTTGTAATTTGTAAGATGCCGGTTGGTATCAACTGGCAGGAAATGCACAGATAAGTTTTCCGCCAATTGTAAAGTTTTACACCCCTGCCATTCTATATTAGTATTGATTGATGCTTTTTGCGACCATATAGGCAGCTCGCCTCTGTAACCAACATAAATATTGCCGCGGTAATTATTTGCATACAGCGAATTGATTAACGCTGCCACACCATAATGATAATGACCTTCAAATAAAGTACAGACAATTGAATTCATGAAATTGGTACCGGTTTATTTATTTTGTTTGTGTTCGCGGTTATTATATCATTTACAATCATTTCAAGACGCGTTGCAAAAGCATCATAATTTAAACGTTCTTCATAATGTTTTCTCGCCATTTTACCCATTGCCGCATACGTTTCTTTATTATTCCACACGTCTGCCCAACGCCTGGCAAATGCTTCAGGCGTTTCTCCATTGCCTAACAGCAATCCGTTTTGCCCGTCTTTTATAATTTCCGGTATGCCGCCCGTATCTCTGCCCAATGCCGGCAGTCCATACGCATTGGCTTCGCAGTAAACACAGCCGTAGCATTCGGCAACCGAGGGCAGCAACAATGCCTGGCAGGTTTGCAGCAATTCTTCCAACCGTTGTTTTTCGGCGGGTACATTTTTTCGCAAAAAGCCAACCTGTTCTACATAAATTTCATCTTCCTTGTTTACTTGCGCCTTGCAGCCTGCCACAATCAGTTTGGCCGGTATGCCTGCCTTGTGCAACGCCTTTATAAACCGAACTGCATCCGGCCCGCCTTTGCGCTGCCATTTTACCCCTAAAAATAGAAAATTACAATTCTTACTTTTTGAACGACTTACTATCCATGTTTCCACTTCTGTTTGTGCCGGCTCCTTGTCTAAGTTTGCGCCCAGCGGAATGGTGTGTACCTTTTGCGGATTTACCCTATAATCGTGCAATGCGCTCCGGCTTGCCCAGTCTGCTGAAAACACGGCAGCCGATGCTTTATCCAATGCCCGCTGGTACATCTCATTTCCCGCCCGGATACTGCGCTTTGTCAAACTGGAAAATTCGGGATAATACCCGATCAGCGATGCGAAGGTAGTATCGTGAATGATAACGGCCGGTTGCGCAAATGTGGCATACGCCAGAAAATCGCCGTGAATGATGAAGACCACATCCGGATTGTGGTTGGCAACTGCGATATCCAGTTGGTTTCCCAGGCGTTGCAGTATTTTTTTTTCAACGCTTGCCAGAAACCATTTCTTTTCCAACCGGTAATAAAAACGCCGCCACCAGTTGTAATACCAGGGTTCGGCGGGTTTGGTTAAGGCAACCGCCACCACCTCGTGCCCTTTTTTTTCAAAGGCAGGTATGATATGTGCCGGAATGCCCGACCATGTTTTTACCGACCGGGGATCGCCGAGGCTTACGATAGCTATTTTCATGAACCAGCTTTTTTTGATTGCGCCACCATTTTGCTCCATGTGTGCCGGGCTTCGTTGATCGCCTGGTGTTCCGCCATAAAAATTTGTTTAGACAGTCCCGAAGATTTGAACCGTTTGGTTTGATACCTGATTGTTTTTAACAACGGATTTTCGGGATAGTCTTTTAAATAACCCCATGTTCTGCCTAATATGTAATGAGAAAAAGCATGACCGGCCGCAATTTTAATCAGGTAATCGGTTTCCAACCTCGATTTTGGAATAATATGAGTAAGCTGCAATTCGGGAAGCACGCCGGCTATATAACCTGCCTGGCAGGCATGTAAAGCCATATCTACATCGCCACCCGATAGCAACGCATTTCCCGTGCGGTCGAGCGAAGCCGACAATTCTCTTTTCTGACAAGAGATAACATAGGCATCGGCTACCGATTTTAAAATACACATGCCAGCCCCGAAAGGAGTTGCCTTACCAAATCTGATTTCGTTGGAATAGTAAGCCCTGGTTTCGTTACGAAGCGCAAGCATAATCTGGTAAGGCTTTTTTTCAGCCGAAGGCTCCGCTTCAAACTCCGGAATAATTTTTCCTGCACCCAACACACCAATCAGCGGGTTTTGCTGCATGTGTATAAGCGCTGTTGTGAGATAATTGTTATTGAGAATATTATCATCGTCAACAAACAGCAGCAGGTTGGCGTTGGCTTCTTTAATACCACAAATGCGGGCAGGCGTCAATCCCAACTTTTCTTCCCTGATATGACGGGCATTCGGGTGCCAGGAAAGATCAACCGTTTCTGATAATGGTTTCTGGCTGTTATTATCAATTAAAAGCAGTTCCCAGTCTGTAAGGACAAGTGTCTGAACCTGTAACGCCTTTAATGTTCGCTGTAAAAACTCTTTCCTTGGATTATGAGTACAGATGATGATGGATAATTGCAGCATTAAAATTGAGTACTTAAAATTAGAAATAAAAGTTAACCGGCATCATAACTTAATGTATTTAAAAAGTCCGATTTTTTGAATGATTCTAAACAGTCTGGAGTATTTCAACAACTTAAGTTGATCGGAATATTGATAATATTCATAAAAGGCAGGAAAACATTCTTTATAAACCTGTTCTTTTTCTAACTTGATTGCAGATACATTTTTCGGATCAGAACTAACGCCTCCGGCGTAAAACTTCGCTATTGTTAATTTGATATACTTGTAGGTAAGTTTTTCTAAACACACGCCCGTAGCTAAAAATTTCCAATCCGATAATATTTTCAAATTCTCATCATAATTGCCTTTTACATTAAAACACGTTTTTTTTGTAAACAGGCATTGATGACCGATGTTCGACCTAAAAAAAAATTTGAAATCCAATGTAGCAGGAAACTCATACAGTGTTTGTTTTTCGTCTTTAATAAACATTAAATCACCGTAAATAAAATCGCTGTCTAAGGCAAAAGTTTGAACATCAGCTAAAACAGACTGATTATAAAACTCATCGCCGCTATTCAAAAAAAACAGATGCCCGCCTTTTGCTTTCTGTATTCCTTTGTTCATTGCATGATAAATACCGCGATCCGGCTCACTTATCCAATAAGAGATTCTATCGTTAAATATTTTAATTATCTCTACGCTATCATCGGTGGAGCCGCCATCAATAACGATATATTCATAATCAGTTGACGTCTGACTAATAACGCTTTGAATTGTTTTTTCCAAATGTTTTGCGTTATTATAGTTTATAGTGATTATAGAAAACTTCATTGCGTTCTGTTTCAATGCAGGAATCTTGTTTGATTCATGAAAAAACTATTTAAAATAGCATTTTTTGAAAGTCATTATTCAAAATCTATAATTATGAATCTATTTTTTCTTTTTAGCCATCTCCAAAGCTTTGTCGAAGGGAAGTTTGGTAAATATATTCAGCTTGCCATCTACGGTGGCGTCGTAAATATTTCTTCCGTCTGTGTGAAACTCATGCCTGGCAAGTGCATAGGAAGCTTCATTTCCTTCAAGGTCGGCTAAATGCCATTGCATGCCTTTGAAATAATCGGGATGAAAATGATTTACATCGTCTCCTTTAAATGACTGCTCTTCGTTGGGTTTGCCTTTCTGCTGAAAATTATGATCAACACCAACCAGGAAGACATTTTTGAAACCCATGTAGTAAGCTATCTGCATGGCTACATAAGTTACCGTATAACCTTCGCAGATCGGCTGAAGAAGGCTTTGATAAAACGACCATCTCCCATTGGTAAACAGCTTATGCACCTGTTTGTTTTTGTAAGTGAACGCTTTGGATGAATGATAAGCAAGAAAACTTGGGCAATTGTAGGTATTGTCTTCTAACTGCTGTTGCATCTGCTCTATCACCAGCGGGTTTACCGTAACATGATAGCTTAATTTGAGTGGATGCTTTTCAAAAATCAGGTGAATTTTGTTGAGTCCGAATATATGATAATCGTTCAGTAAGCTCAGGTTGGTTTTGTTTAGCGAAGGCCCGTTGCCAATGATAAAGCAATCTTCTCCGGCATGTATATTTTTATATTGACTTAGTTGCGGACGATGATGATAATGCCAGTCAATATAATTGTTGTCTTTCTTAAACTGAAACGGAATGCCGGCTTTTCTATGCTTCAGCCACCATTCAATATTGGTTGTTACATTGCTCATGTTTCTTTTGTTCTTGTTTGGTAAACGTATATCGCCAATTATTCCAAATCTTTTAAAACATTGCTAATGCCGCCATCAATTTGCAGATTGGCGCCATTGATAAATCCCAATTCATCTTCTGCCAGCAGCAAAGCCAGCTTGGCTACTTCCTGCGGCTTGCCGATTCTTAGTGAAGGATGAATGGCGTTTAATTGTTGCACTTTGGCTTCGTCGTTGTTAAAGCCGTCATGCAGCATGGGCGTGTCTATGGCAGCCGGGCTTATTGCATTGATTCTGAATTTGCCCTGCACGTCCACCGCCAGCGATTTGGTAAGACCAATCAACGCACTTTTGGTAGTTGCATACGCAAAAAAACGCTGCTTGGTAAGCTGATGATGAATGCTGGCAATGTTAATTACCGTGCCATGGCTTGCCACCAGTTGATTATAAAAGGTTTGAATCAGCAAAAACGGAACCGTCAGGTTCACAGCCAGGCTTTCGTTCCATAACGCCAATGAATATTCATTTAAACTTCCCAGCAACTGCGTTGCCGCGTTGTTGATTAACACATCAAGCCTGGGAATTTCGGTTAACCAGATATTCTGATAATGTTCTCTAACATCCTGCTTCTCAGCAAAATCATACAGGTCGAAAGAATAATACAAATCGCAATTTTCTGATTCTCCCGGCTGCTTATCCTGACCGATTACAAAATAGCCGGCATCCTTGAATCCTTTAGCCAGCAGTTTCCCGATTCCCCCTTTTATACCCGTAATAAATGCTGTTTTCATGTTTATCATTTTGTTTTACACATTGAGAAAACCAAACAGCAATTCGATTGCTTTGTAGCTTGCCCTGCGTACCGCTTCTATTGTATTTGACCCATTGTGAGAACCTAAAATAATTTGCTCAAACTGCAAAAGCGGATTATCGTTTTGTATCGGTTCCACTTCAAATACATCAAGACCTGCACCCGCAATCTTGCCCGACCTTATAAATTTAACCAATGCGTTTTCGTCTAATAAAGGTCCGCGCGATACATTAATTACATAAGCCTTGTCTGCCAGTTTTTTTAACACTTCCCCATTAATCATGTGTTTGTTATCTGGCGTTAAGGCACAGGTTATAATAATAAAATGCGCTTCATTTACGGCATCAGATAATTGCGCTTCCGATTTATAATTTGTAAGATCATTATCTTCTTTGGCAAAAGGGTCGTAAACAGAAATATTCAAATTAAAAGCTTTCAGTTTACGCGCGGTCGCTTTTCCTATATCGCCATAGCCGATTACGGCTGCTTTTTTCCCCGTCAACGAAACGCCCGGCGGTTTAAACCAAATGCCTTCATGAATTTTTTTGTCAATTATATGCGTTTGCCGGGCCAGCGCAAGCAGGTAAGCAACCGCAATATCAGACACTTCTTCGCCAAACATGGCAGGTGTGTTAGATATAGGAATACCTGATTTTTTGGCGGCAGCAAAGTCAACATTGTCGGTTCCTACGCCCCATTTTACGGCGGCTTTCAATAGCCCCGCTTTTCCGGCAGCGAACACTTCGGCGGTGGCAGGGTCGTCGCCGATAATCCAGGCATCTACCGTTGGAACAATCTCCAATAATTTTTTAACAGGTAATACCTGAACCATTTCAGGCAACACCAACGAAATATTTTTTTCCTGAAAAACCGGCTTAAATTCTTCTATTGCATTCCTCATGGGAGGACAGGTTACCAATACTTTCATACTACGATTTTGCACCCCGCGTTTGTTTAAATAAAAATTCAGCCACCAGAAAATTTAATTCCACATCTATATCCTGCGCTTCCATCTCAGGCATTTCAAATAGATAAGGACGATCCCCGATGCGGTTATGTTTGCGTTGAATAATTTCTTTTGAAAACAGATACATACATGAATTTTCTTCAAATACCGGTGGCAAATCCTGCGTGCGCAACAAGATGTTCTGATTGTGGTTTATCGGACGCGCCAGCGCATCCCAATACCTTACCTGCCTTCTGGTTACGGTAAAAAGAGAATCGTGCATCGGGTAAATTTCATAAAATTTTTCGATTGCGCTTTGTATGGTTTCGGTTGTTAACAACGGATTTGTGCTATGCGTTTGCAAATAAAAATCGGCTGGCACCTGGTTGATAATATTCAGCAACACATCGTTCATCGGAATTGAGCCATCGCGCAAATGCTTCGGTCTTTCCAGTACAATTACATCAGGAAAATGCGCACCGCACAATTCGATTACCAGAGAGCTATCGGTATCTATCACTACCTGCGTTACCAGCCTCGACTTCAAAAGACTTTCTACGATATGAAAGAAGAGAGGCTTACCCGCAAAATCACGATAATTTTTTCCCGGCACCCGTTCGCTTGAGTGCCGCATCGGAACAATGGCAGCAATTTTATAATTCTTCATTGTGATAAATGATTTTATGCTGGTTGCGTAATAAAATATTTTCCTTTTCCCGGCTGGCAATTTTGTTCGGATAATAAAAACGGCTTCTTAACTCTTTTGTTAATTCTCCTTTTTGCCTGTGTCCCAGATAAGTACCGTAAAACTGCATGTATCTGAAAATGACAATATTTTTAAATTGCTTTTTCAGTTTGCGTTGTTTTAGCGCCACTAGAAAATCGGACAAAGAATTGCCGGTAAACATTTTGATAAAATCCCAATAGCCGAATTGAATTTTCGGAAAAATTTGTTTGAATGCAATGGCTTCCCGCTGATACCTGTTCTCTATTTTTTGAGCCGTTTCTTCGTGAACATGAACAATGGGTGCATTGGCTTCATAAGCGATCTGATAGCGATTTTTCATTATTTTTTGCGCCCAGTCCAAATCTTCCAACCCGGTTAGCGTTTCATCAAAACATTGCGCTTGCCAGAGCGATTTTCGGATGGCGCAATTGGCGTTATTGCAAAACGGTGTACTTTGATTGTAATTGGATTGTGCGGGAAACCATTTTTTAAACACCTGGTGTTCTGAAAATTTTGTTTGATGATTTCCAATTTGCTTTCCATAGACCAATGCGATGGCATGATTTTCAAATGGCTGCATTAATTTGGTGATCCAGTCTGTAAAAACCGGATACACATGCGCCGAAGCAAATACCAAAATATCGCCTTTTGCCGCAGCGCAGCCCCGGTTTAATGCTCTGCCAAAAGAAAACTCGGACGGGTGAATGGAAACAATTTTAGCGCCTCTCTTTTCTGCTATGGCTACCGTTGCATCGGTTGAACCGGAATCAACCACGATGACCTCCAATGATACGTTCTCCGGCAGGTGCAAAGAATTTATACCTTTCAGTAAACGACCAATGTGTCGCTCTTCGTTATAGGAACGTATGATGATTGAACAGATCAAATTGCTATTGGTTAATGATTGTTTCTTGTAATGTCTGAAGATAAATGTGTCCTTCCCTTATATCAGGTTCCATATAATTTCCTTCTGCCCATTCGTTCCACGATTTTATAAAAGCGATCCGATGCTGAGCCGAATGACTTTCTAACTTCTTCTTTACCTCAAGCAAATGTTCTTTAAACAAAGATGGTGATACATTGTTAAGAACAAGCCCTTTTTTGCCCAATCTTGGTGTAGAATCCCAGTTGGGAATAATACATGGAAACTCATCGTTATTATAGTGATCTTTCAAAAAAAATTTCATCGCTTTTTTATATTCATATACCTGCAAATGATTTTTGCTGAATCTTTTGTAAACTTTTCTTATTCCCTTCGGTTTTTGCATTCCGATTTCACGATGACGCGGAAATACAGCACCGTCTAACCCAAACGATTTCACTTGCTCCGGCGAAGCGCTTTCTGTAATCATATACAATCCTTTATAACCGTGCTGATGCGCCAATTCCCTGAAGTAATCGGTAAACTCCGTGGGATTTGGCAAAGCGAATGCTCTGTAAATGTAAAATAACGGCTTATCATCTACCGTAATATACCGGGAATCTGAAAATGCTTTGTGGAGGCATGAAAAATGTTCGGCGTATTCTTTTTTTCCGCCGTATTCCTGTTTCAACAAAGTTTTTGCAAAATTACCAAACCAATGGCCGGTCCAGTCGTGGTTGGCCCAGGCTACACAAAACGGAAAATCAGGTTGCCCGCTTTCCAATACTTCATTAAACGGACGTTCGAGTATCCGTTTTCCGTTTCCCATCCAATAATGCCAGTAACAAAATCCCTCTATTCCATAAGTCTTTGCCAGATTTGCCTGCGCTTCTCTTGTTTCGCGCAATCTTAAATCATAAAATCCTAAATCGGCCGGCAGCTTTGGCTGTATATGACCTGCAAACATCGGTTTAGCCTTCGTTACATTTGTCCATTCGGTAAAGCCCTTACCCCACCATTCATCATTTTCCGGTATAGGATGAAACTGCGGCAGATAGTAAGCGATGCATCTGATGTTGTTTGCCATTATGCTTATAAAAAAAATTTCGTTTTACGATAATGATAAATTCTGAATTTTAAAAAAAGCATGATGTCTTTCTATTTTTTTAATTTAAATTAAATGCTTCTCAATGTTTTTTATACTGCAAAAGAATTTGTTCCAGCTTTTTAGCACCAATTTCAATGTCAAAGTTTTTTACGTCCTCGGCAGCCTTGCGTCCCTTTACATAAAGTTCATTGTTTGTTGACTGCATCAGGTTAATACACAAGTCAGCAAATACATCGGTGTCGAGGTAAGGAATCGTCCATCCGTTTGAAGAGTTTACAAATTCAGTCATTCCGCCTGAACCTTCAAAACAAACAATCGGAAGTCCTGCCGATGCCGCTTCTAAGCAAACCAGAGGAAACGGATCTTCCCGGGAAGATAAAAAAAACAGGTTACAATCTTTTATTATCTCTAAGGGAGCCGGTATGTTTTCTATTAAAGATATTTGATCGCTTATCCCTAACTTTTCAATATCAAACAAAGCTCTTTCATAGTCGAGCGTAGATTTATTGGCACCGAGCCAATAAAAATGAAAGGCATCCGGATTAACTCTTTTTTTTAACTGGTATGCCGCTCTGATAAAAACATCAATCCCTTTTCGCCAATCTACCGTACCGCAACCACATATTTTTAATTTATTATGGTGTAATGTGCTGTTTGTAAGAATCTGATTTTGTATCGGAATATATTCGTAATGAATAATAATTTTCTCTTTCCGAATGCCGTAATTCTGTACCAGGTTGTCCTTCACCTGTAGTGAAGCCGCAACAAATAAATCAATGCGCTTGGCTGCGTTTGTAAACTTTTGTTTTCCGATATAATACTTGATACTATAATCCATTTCATGAACATGGCAGATAGTTACACAGGATTCATTTTTTTGCTTAACAAAGTTTAAATATTCGCAGGTAACAGCTGTGTTTCCGTAAACAATATTGTATTTTGTTGTGTTCAATGATTGATAAGGAGCATTGGAAATGAGTTTTATTTTTTTTAAACCGCGTTTCAAAAAGGAAAGTTCCGGCTTTTTTAGAAAAAAGATATTTGCTATTTTAGAAAATTCGTTTTCCAACACACCGCCTTTTAAAAAAGCGATATCAAAATCTATCAGACCGTTTTTCCGTAACGCATTTAGATGATGCTTTAAAACGATGGTAGCACCCGTTCTATTCGCATCATGCGATATAAAGAGGACTTTCATAACCCTTTGGATTCAGATTTTTTCATCATTTATTTTTCCAATTTATAAGAAGCCAATTTGCATAAAGACGAATATATAGCCGCACTTTTTTTATGAGAAAGAGATACCATTTCATTAGTTCTGCTTAATCTTTTCTCAGCAAAATCGGTTTTGATAACGGCTCCCGTAAAATGCTCCAGCGATTCTAAAATTTGATTATCAAAAATTTGATCATAATGAATAAAAAACCATTTATCCTTAGCGGGATAGGTTTTATAATTGCGTAAAATATGACTATACATACAATACCAGATTTGTAAAGCAATTTTTTTGTTCATTTTTAACCGCGACAAATTCTTTGATTCGTTGCATTCTCTCACAATACTCTCAGCCGTTTTCTCAGGCTCGCGAAACACAACTACGAATTTGGTATCAGAGCTTATATTTCTAAGCCAGACTGGTAAAGTGTAACTGAATCTTGGGTCTTTAAAACAAAATGGAGTTTTTAAAAGAAGATTTTTAATTTTTTCATCAATTTGTAAACTTGATTTATAAATTGACTTATTTTTTGAAATTCTCGCTAACCAACGCGATCTGTAAAATGTTGTTGAAGGAAAAAAAACCTTTCTAAGTTTCTCTGGTATATGAATTACATGTAGTGCTAAAATATCTTCATTAATAGTATTTACTTCATAGTCTTCGAAAAAGCCTTTAGGATTCGCAACGTTTTTTCCTAAATATGAAAAATCATCACCAAAATTATAACCGTTATTTGCCAAAGAGCCGGTTATCATACTGGTACCACTTCTTCCAGAACCTAATATTAAGAGATTGTACATAAAAACTTTGAGACAAACTATATTAATGAATCAACAACCATAAACATACCCTATGAATTGTATCATAGATAATTAGTACACTATTCTGACCTACTTTTAATCGCATTTATAGAAGTGATTATTTCAATTTTATCTATGGCTTAAAGTTTAAGGTAGAATAATCTGATATGGTAATTTTATTTTTTAATTTTTTTAAATCAATTAAAATTTTGTAATTCTCTCCATTGTGGATTTATTCTTACATAGCCAAAGTTTCGTTTGTGTGGTATGATATTATTATATGTGATTTCAGAAATTTGCAACGTCATGATATCAGAATAACTATTATAAAATGAAGAATGACCAGATCTTACTGAAACCATCAGGCTGTATGTATTTGGACTTAGCACAAGGTTGTCTGTATAGGAAACCACAATTATTTTTTCTTCATTTTGCTCAAAATTGTAAACCTGATTTATTTCATCACTGATACTTGTGAAAATTCTATTGTTTGTTTTATCGTCTATTCCTACTACTAAGGAAATACCATTCATTTTTGTTTTACTCTTAACTGTAAGTTCAACGGAAATGGGTTCTCCAAATAAAAATTTATTGGTAATTTCATGTTTACTATTTAGCATCCGGACTTTTGTTATGTTAATAACTTCGTTTCTTTGTTCAAAACAGACTTCCGAGACGTCATTTGTTTGTTCTTCTTTATTGCTGATATAATTATCTATCGCTTGTTCAATTAAACCACTAAAAATAAGCTGCCCGTTATGTAAAACCGTTCCTTTATCACAGAGTGTTTTTATCGAACCCATATTATGGCTTACGAACAAAAGAGTTCTACCTTCTCCTTTACTTACCTGATCCATTTTTCCCAAGCATTTCTTCTGAAATTCTGCATCACCTACAGCTAACACTTCATCTACAATTAAAATCTCACTTTCCAAATGTGCAGCTACTGCAAAAGCCAATCTTACATACATACCACTGCTATACCGTTTTACAGGTGTATCAATATACCGTTCTACACCTGAGAAATCAACAATTTCATCAAACTTTCGCTTCACTTCCGCTTTGCGCATCCCTAATATCGCGCCATTGAGGAAGATGTTTTCTCTGCCGGATAGTTCCGGATGAAAGCCAGTACCAACTTCTAATAAACTCGCTACGCGCCCTTTGATATTGATGGAGCCGGTGGTGGGTGCCGTAACCCGGCTCAAAATTTTTAACAGCGTACTTTTCCCCGCCCCGTTCCTGCCGATAATGCCCACCGCATCGCCCTGCTCTATTTTAAAATTAATATCCCGTAACGACCACACGTATTCGCTGGTTCCCGCCTGCGTACGGTCGTTCACCTCTCCTATTTTTAAATACGGGTCTTCTTTGCCGCGCACGGTATGCCACCAGCGGTTCACATCGTGCGCCAGAGAGCCGGTGCCGATTTTGCCCAGCCGGTACTGTTTCGATAAATTTTCTACCTCAATGGCTATCGCCATAGTTATTTTTAAATTATAAATGATGAATTATGTATTGTCAACACTTTTATTATATCTAAACGAATAATAATAACCAAATCTTCTTTTACCTCACGCCCCCTATCTGACGCCCCCTATCTGACGGCTGATCTCTTAAAGCCCTACACCGTATCCATAAACGTTTTTTCCACCTTGGTAAAAATAAGCGTGCCGGCAAACAGCAATACAAACATGCAAATAACGCTGTACAAAATGCCATTTGCCGTAACCGTTCCCTGACCCAATACGCAGTATTTAAACGCTTCCACTACATACGTCAGCGGATTGTACTTTACAATATTTCCATACGACTTTGCCTGTAGAAAAGACAGCGGATAAATGATGGGCGTGATGTACATCATCAATTGCACGGCAAACGTAATGAGCACCGTAAAATCGCGGTATTTGGTGGTGAGCGAGGAAATGATGATGCCCGCACCCAACCCAATGCCCGCCATCATGATAACGAGAAACGGAATGAACAGCCACGTCCAGGTAATATGTACCGGGTAGCCATGCGCGAGATATGAATAAATCATGGTGCCGATCAGCAGCAACAACTGGATGCCGAATTTCACCATGTTCGACATCACAATGGAAAGCGGAATCACCAGTCTGGGAAAATACACTTTTCCGAAAATAGAAGCATTGGCCGTAAATGTATTTGCCGTGCTGGTAAGGCAGGTGGAAAAATAATTCCAGATGATATTGCCCGCCATGTAAAACACAATGGGGTCAACGCCATCGGTCGGAATCCGCGCGATTTTGCTGAATACCACCAGAAACATAAGGGAAGTGAGAAGCGGCTGAATAAAATGCCACACCGGCCCCAACACCGTTTGCTTGTACTGCGCCACAAAATCACGGCGCACAAACAGCAGCATCAGGTCGCGGTAGTTCCATACATCGCGCAGCCTTAAATCGAACAGCTTGTTTTGGGGTCGTATCTGTGTATCCCATTGATTAACCGTCGTTGCGTCCTGACTCATATTTTCATTCATTGTTGTTTTAAAGCTTTCGGCTATCAGCAGTAAGCTATCAGCTTTCAGCTATTAGCTTTAAGCGTATTCCTCATTCATAATTCATAATTCATAACTCATAATTTTCCTCACTTCTTCCTTTGCCACCACTTATGTTCCCTTTTTTCATTGTCGTAATATCCGTAACCATAGCTTTTGTAACCATAGCCATACCCGTATCCGTAGCCATACCGGTAAGAAGAGCCGCCGGCTATATCGTTCATAATCAGATAAAGAGGCTGTATTTTATTGTTCAGCAATAAGTCGTTGATGATAGAAAAACTGTTTTTGGTGGTATAGTTTTGCCGTAATATGTACAGCGAAACGGTTGCATAAGCCGATAATATCTGCGCATCAGTAACCGCGCCGATGGGGGCGGTGTCAATGATGATAATATCAAACAGCTTTTTTAATTCTTCCATCATGCCGGTCGTTTTATCCGACAGCAACAATTCGGCAGGATTGGGCGGCACAGGACCGGCTGGTAAAATAAAAAGATTGTCTGGCACAGTTGGCACCTGCTGAATAAACGAACCTACCGGACTGTCTGACACGATGTAATTACTGAATCCTCTTTCGTTTGCAACACCGAGCGACTGACTAAGCTTAGGTTTGCGAAGGTCAAGCTCCATCAGCAACACCCGTTTGCCGCTGATGGCATAAATCTGACCCAGGTTGGCGGCGATAAAAGATTTGCCTTCCCCGCTCATGGTGGATGTAACCAGGATGACCGGATTTTTTGCGCCCGACAAAGCGAAATCCATGTTGGTTCTGAAAATGCGAAATTGTTCCGCCATCATGGACCGACCTTCTTCTGCCAGATCAATCAGGCCTTCTTTCTTGGCATGACCAATTTCGGAAAGCAGTGTGGCGGGTGTGGCGCCAGTAATGTCTTCGCGGCTTGTAATTTTATTGTTCAGCAAAAGCGATACAACAATAAAAGTGGTTGGCAATAGCAATCCCAGGAGGATGCTTACCGTATAAGCCGTCGTGCTTACTGGTTGGTAGGGAACACCGCTTGCCCTTGGCGCCGAAATAATGGAAGCATTGGAGGCGTTGGAAGCTTTGGCAATGGCAATCTCTTCACGTTTCTGTAATAAAAACAAAAACAAATTCTGCCGCAGATCCTGCTCGCGGCTGTAATCTAAAAACTGCCGCTCCTGCGATGGTATTTTTTCAATCAGGCTATTTACCCGTTCGTTCTGGCGCACCAGATCGTTCTTACTGATGGTTAATGCTTTTTGCTGGCTTTGCAGGCTTTTGATCATATCGCTGCGCAGCCCGGCTATCTGCATATTCAGGTTCGCGACAATGGGGTTGTCGTTTTTCAGGGTCAGCAATATTTTATCCCGTTGCACCTGCGCCGTATTGTAGCTGCTGACAAGACCACCGAATGTTGCGTCTCCATTGAGCAAAGCGGGAATGGGGCGGCTGTTATTGGTGTCATCCTGAATGTACGACAGCATGGTGGCCATTACCTGCAATTGTACTTCTAACTGGTTAAGCTGTTGAAAATAGGTATTTCCGTTAGAAATAAGCAATCCGGATTGCGTATTGAGGTTGGCGATTTTATTCTGCTCCTTAAAAGTCTGAATGGTATTTTCGATGCTGGTAAGATCATCGCCTACCAGGGCGATACGCCGGTTGATAAACTGAATGGTACTGTCAGATACATCGTTTTTATTATCTAAGGTTCTGTTTGCATACGCTTGAATGATGCCGCCTAATACATTCTCACCTTTTCGGGGTATATTGGTGTTGTAACTCAGACTTAGGATGCTGCTTCGTGTTCCCAACAAACCGGCACCCAGATTGCCTGAGATATTGCCCGCCGCCGCATCCGGATTTTGAATCATTACCATGTATTTCGCCTTGGGATTTAACTGAGGCACCTTTTTTACAAAGTAATAAGACCCCTGGTTGTAGTGCAGCGTATCAAAAAAATGCCAGGGTATTGTCTTTTTACCAATGCCAATTTTAATAACGTTTAAACCGGTTCCGTCAAAGGTAATGTGCATGGTTAACGGCCGGATGGTATCGTTATCGGCAGAATACAATATCTGAAACGGACAGCCGTCATACAATTCTACGGCGCGGATATCTCCCTGGTCGTAATAAGAAATATAGAGTTGCTGGGCGTCAACCACTTTCCGGCAAATATCTTTGGTCTGCAGAATGGCGATTTCGTTTTGCAGGTTGATTTTGCTGCCAAACAACGCGCTAAAATCCATCCCATTGCCGCTAAGCGCCTGGGCGCCACCGGAGCTTTTATTGTCCTGCACCATTACCTGTGCATAAACCTTATACATCGGAGTGGCATAATGCACTTTAAACCAGGCGTAGCCCACACAAATCAATAATGACAACACATACAGATACCAGAATTTGAGCGCCCGCCGGAAGATTTTTTTAAAATCAAACAGGCTTTGCGCCGGTTCCGCGGCTCGCAGTGATGTTGGTGCTGAATCGGCTGCCATAAATTACAAACGGGTGATTAATACAATGATGGTGGAAAGAACGGCGATACCGGATGTAATCAACGATATGCGCTGTCGTTGTGCGCTTGCTTCGGCCGTATTGATTAGTTTATCTTTTGTTGGTTCGACGTACAACATATCGTTGGGTCTTAAAAAATAGTAAGGCGAATTGATGATGCTCTTTGAGTTAATGTCAAGCCTTACCAGTTGCTTGTTTTCGCCGGTGCTGTCTCTGACCAATAAAATAGAATTGGTTTTGGCAAAATCAGTCAGGTCGCCGGCCGTGCCCAACGCATCGAACAACGTAACTTTCTCATTGGGCATCACAAAACTGCCGGGTCTGCCCACTTCGCCTAACACCGTAATTTTAAAATTGGCATACCGCACACTTACGATGGGGCTGTTGAATAATTTGTTGGCGGCCGCTTTAATGGTATCCTGCGCTTCTGTGGTGGTTAATCCGCCAAGCTTCATGCTGCCCACAAACGGCAATTCTACCGCCCCGTTGGCATCTACTTTATACCCGCTGACGGGCTGTGCGCTGGCATTGATGCTGTTGGTGGTGTTTACCGATGCTACCAACCCGTTATCCAACGTTGCGATGGTTATTAACAATATATCATCCGGCTGAATTACCGGGCTTTTGTACACCACGGTTTTCATGTTGATTGATTTTGCCGTGTCGGAAAAATCGGCAAAATAAGGAACCGCTTTATGTGTAACACAGGAGCCAAAAAACAATGTGAATGATAGAAAGACGATATAATATGGATAACCGGTTGCGTTTTTGTACATCAGATGATTTTCAAAAAGGTGCGGCAAATATAGAGGTTAAATGCAGTTTTCATCCTGTTTCATTATTAAGAGCTCCTTAAAAAATGAAAGGGAGATTAAAATAACCTTGATTGAATTCTGTTTTAACAAGGGCTTTTTTGGCACATTGTGAGACAGCTTTTTTATTTCGGCGAAACCATCCCGATTGTATTCTTTTTAATAATTTGTTTACAATTATCACCTTTCACTGTTCAGTTTAAACTGAAACTTTTGACTTTTTCTTTTTGTCATCTGCCAAAATATGACTGTTGCAACTGATAATCTACGCATGCTACATACATGATTGCCTAAATAAATTGTGATTCTGTTTGGTAGAGCTATCGTAGATATTCGGAAGTAGTTTTAAATGGATACAATAAACAAAAGAAAATCCATCGGGTTCGCATGTTTTCAGAACCCAGATTACACACAAGCATTCAACCTCTGCGGAATCGTATTGTTGAGATGTAATCTTTTACCATAAATAATAAATCCCTTCAGGATTAGTCTCTCAAACAGTTGTAGCGTGTTCACCATCCAAAATTGTTATCGTGTAAAAATATTTATGTAACCACGCACCTCCATCACTCCATCACCTTATCACACCATCTCAACATCGAACAGTTATTCACAACCATGGCATAATATATGAACCCCTGCTTTTCATAAATTAAAAATATTATGGCTATCGCAGAAAACATACCCGGCAGCATATTGCAAAATCCGCTTGATCAGTATCCGAAACCGCCTTATCACACCAAAAAACAAGCGCCGCCCGGCGATGAGACAGACATGAATCCGAAAGCGGATCACGGAGAAACTTCTTACAAAGGGTCGGGCAAGTTAACGGGACGAAAAGCAATCATAACCGGCGGCGATTCGGGCATTGGGCGGGCGGTAGCCATTGCTTTTGCGCGTGAAGGCGCCGACGTACTTATTTCCTATCTCAACGAGGAAAAAGACGCGCAGGAAACGG
The DNA here is from genome assembly GCA_965219515.1 of Ilyomonas sp. Taxonomy (GTDB): domain Bacteria; phylum Bacteroidota; class Bacteroidia; order Chitinophagales; family Chitinophagaceae; genus Ilyomonas. The sequence goes on along the minus strand of OZ244776.1, from coordinate 470,737 downwards.
CAACTTATATAGAACAGGCCGGTAGAACAGCGGTGCTGGTGCCAGGTGATATTCAGGATGAGCAACATTGCAAAATGATAATAGAAAAAGCGGTGAATGAATTGGGAGGCGTTGATATACTGGTAAACAATGCCGCTTTTCAGATGTCGCACGAGTCGCTGCAGGAACTAACTGCTGAAGAACTGGATCGCACCTTCCGGACTAATATTTTCGCCATGTTTTACCTGTGCAAAGCGGCTGAGCCTCATCTTAAACCCGGCAGTACGGTAATTAATACCACATCGGTAAATGCGTATCAGCCGAAACCGATTATTTCTGCCTACGCAGCTACCAAAGGAGCCATTCAAAACTTTACGGCCAGCCTGGCGCAATTGTGGGCGGAAAAAGGAATCCGGGTAAATTGTGTAGCACCTGGCCCGGTTTGGACGCCCCTGATTCCTTCCACCATGCCGGCAGAACAGGTAGAAAAATTTGGTGAGCATGTGCCTTTAAAAAGAGCCGGACAACCGGTAGAACTGGCGCCTGCTTATGTGTTGCTGGCGTCGCAGGATTCGAGCTACATGACGGCATCAACCATTCAGGTTACCGGCGGAACAACAACCATATAATGTTGCTTTTATTATAACGTTTGTATGTATTTTTTTAAATGTGTTGTTACATCAACTAAACAATGCCGGCTGTTCAGGTGAAACATGAAAAATGAAATGTGAGCTTTTTCGTTTGCCGTTACATTTCACGATTGACATGATACTCATTTCACATTATTCATCAAACTCTTTCACACACCAAAAAAACCGGATGATATATAATCCGGCTTTTTTTAATCTGAGATAACAGACAGTTACGGCATAATGATTTTCGATTTGCCGTTGCCGTTTATTTCCATCAGTTCAAGATCAAAAATCAAATCTTTGCCCGCCAATTGATGATTGGCATCCAGCATAACAGTATCATCTTTTACTTCGGTAATTATCACGGGCATTACCTGCCCGGTATTGCTGCTCATATTCAACTGCATGCCCGGTTCGGGTTTCATATCGGGTGGAAACTGATCTTTCGGAAATTCCATTACCAGGTTGTCCTGCTTCTCGCCATACGCTTCGGCAGCCGGAATATGAATGGTTTTTTTATCGCCTATGGTCATGTCTTTTACACCGGCATCAAAACCGGGAATCACCATGCCACCGCCTACCGTAAATTCCAGTGGCGCACGTCCTTCGCTGCTGTCGAATACCGTACCATCGTCTAATCTTCCTTTATAATGAATTTTAATGGTATCGCCGTTTTTAACTGCCATAATCTTTCAGTTTTATATTTTTAAGCCGCGAAAGGTAATTCATTTACATTCACCATATAAATTGCCTCTATTTTCTATGAAGCCTGTTATGTTATTATTTTTTTGTATCGCTTGTTTTGTCTGCCGGGCGCAGAAAAAAAATATCATGGCAAAAGATACGCCTGTATTGCCCGGCGCTTATCGTCTGTCTGCTTATTTGCCATTCTTAAAAGATAAAAAGGTTGGTGTTTTTGCCAATCACACTTCCGTTATCGGGAATGAACATCTGGTAGATACCTTGCGGAAACTTGGCGTGAACGTAGTAAAAATTTTCGCGCCCGAGCATGGTTTCCGGGGCAATGCCGATGCAGGTGCCGGAATTGGAAACAATACAGACAAACAAACCGGTATTCCGATTATTTCTTTATACGGAAAAAAGAATAAGCCCACCGCAGATGATCTGCGGGATGTGGATGTGCTGCTTTTTGATATTCAGGACGTCGGCGTTCGCTTCTATACCTATATTGCTTCGCTGCAATATGTTATGGAGGCCGCGTTTGAAAACGGCAAGCCTTTGCTGATATTGGATCGCCCGAACCCGAATGGCTTTTATGTTGACGGACCTGTGCTAAGTCGTAGTTACCAAAGCTTTGTGGGAATGCAGCCCGTTCCGGTTGTATATGGCATGACCATTGGCGAATATGCCATGATGATTGCCGGTGAGCATTGGCTATCAACTGATGCGGCAAATAAAAAATATGATGAATTTAAAATACCGGCAGAAAACTCTGTTGATACGCCGTTTCATTTTTTAATTATCAAATGCGAAAACTATACGCATCGAAGCCGGTATGAGCTGCCGGTAAAACCTTCGCCCAACCTGCCGGATATGACTGCGGTGTACTGGTATCCGTCCACCTGTTTTTTTGAAGGCACAACGCTTAGCGAGGGTCGCGGCACGGCGCATCCGTTTACCATTTTCGGTCATCCTTCTTTGCCCCGCACCTTATATGCCTTTACCCCGCAACCCAGCGAAGGCGCGTTGGAACCAAAATGGAAAAACAAACAATGCTTTGGATGGGATATCACCCGTAGGGAAACCATGCCACGCTTGCAATTGCAGTGGCTGATACAAGCTTATTATTTGTTTCCCGATAAAGACAGTTTTTTTATTGCGCCGAAAACAGACAAACCTGAGAATTATTTCTTCAACAAACTGGCGGGAAGCGATGCACTGATGAGGCAGTTGAAAAGCGGAGCCACAGAAGAAGCCATACGCAAAAGCTGGCAGCCGCAACTTGAGGCATTTAAAAAAATCAGGAAGAAATATTTGTTGTACGACGATTTTGAATAAATGGAATGGTAAACGTAACGGACAATAATTGACAGTTTTATGTTTTAGCTTTCGCTTTTGATACAAAATATTGTTGAAATGAAACTTAGTTATCGTCGTTTTATCGGAATACTATGTCATACGTTGCCAAAACGTACGCTTTTACGAAGCGAAACTGCCTTTTCTTCCCGTCCTTTTTGCTAACTGGTTTGGCGTTGTTGGTGTTGTTACGAGTTTTCTAAGCGTTGAATTTCTTCACAAATTTGTTCAATCACCTCCATGTTACAGATTTTCTTTTTTCCGGTTGCACCTTTTGTTGAGTAAACAAAAAATACTTTTCCGCAAAAATCGCTTTCAAATCTTTGATGATTTACCATGTGCATCTCCATCCACTGATATTGATTTAACGCCTGGCCGGATGCTATTGGTTTAATTTGAATGCCAATAAATTTTTCTTTTGTTTTTATGAAAAAGTCAACATTATAACTCCTGTCCCAATTATCAGGTGCTGGTTCAATCTTGCGCTCCACAGCTCCTTCTAATTGCCCATAAATAGTTTCAATTTCCGTTCTGTAACCTTCATAGGTTCTATTTAAAACAAGATTATAAGCGTAATCAATACATTCGTCTTCAGTAATTGAAACCAATTCGTTCTGAACAACTTCAGAAAGCTTTATGTAAAGAGTTTGACCCAGTCCGGCGATGTATTCTCTTGTAATAGGTAACCCGTCTTTCTTTTTCTGTTTCGCTTTTGCAAAATAAAACTCTTCCCATTCTTCATACTTTGTTGGGGCGCAAGTCCTGATAAGTTCGGAAGTAGAACCGACACTATGCGCTTTGTTTAACCCCCATCTGTTCAAACCATAATTCAGAAGCGTTTCCCGCTTAAATTTTAAATTTTCCCCGTCTGTTCCGGTAATCCATTCTTTATTCATTATTGTATAGTTAGGATTGCTCTATTTGTATTTATAGGTTGGTAAATCTTCGAAGGATCATTGCATTTTTGCCTTTCACTTACTAAAATAGCCAACAAACATATTTTTGTTGTTACGTATAATTTATTGGCAGGCTTCCTTAAATAAATTTTGAAATTTTTCTTTGTATTTAAAATCAATTCCGATATCAACCTGCACCAAACCGTTTTTAATTAAATGTGCATTTATAAATGTTTTATTTTCTAAAAAAAGATAGCAAAGTAAATTGTTCGCACTGTCATGCTTTACATTATCGTATTTCAGGAAAACTCTTTTGCCTTTAGTTTTGTCAACAAGAAAAGCGGTTGCTTTACCATTTATAATCGGATTTTCTTTAATTCCAATAAGTCTTACTACCAGGTCATTGTTTAACCTGATTTTTTCAGGACTGATAATTTCTTTTACTGTAAAAAATTCTTCTCGTTGTGTAAAACTGTCCTTGTCTATTTTAGAACCGAACTGCAATTTCTTTATATCAATTTTTTTATCAAGCGCATGAGGATCTTTAAAGATGTACGGCAGCCTTTGAATTTCTTTTTCAAAATTAATTTGGGTTTCTTGTTGCTTTACAAATTCATAAACTGTTCCATTTATATCTGTCTGGTGAACATCTAATTTTTCTTTTATAATTGGAATAAAATCAGGATTAATTTCAAAGCCTGCTGAATTTCTATCAAGGTTTTTAGACGCTAATGCAGTTGTGCCGCTTCCTGCAAATGGGTCTAAAATTGTCTCGTTAACGAATGAAAACATTTTTATCAATCGCCTTGGAAGTTCTTCAGGAAACATCGCAATGTGTCCGCTTTGCCTGACTCCGGCAAAGTTCCAATGTCCGGCAAAATTTGTATTCCATTCTTCGGCAGTCATTTTAGAAAGTTCCTTTTGTTCTTTTGTGGGTTTGGGTGCTTCGCCTAACTTTTTGAAAACAAGGATAAATTCGTAGTCAAGTTTCAAAATGCCATTTCTTGGATATGGATATGAGCCCATTTGAACTCCTCCGCCGGTTGTGTTTGAAGTTGTAACCTTTTGCCAAATGATTGCACCCATATAATCAAATCCAATGTTTTCACAGAATTTGATAATCTCTTCACGAATGGGAATGACTTTATATCGTCCGTAATAAACTGCTCTTGCGAATTGGTCGCCAATATTTACACATAATCTGCAACCGTTATGAAGACTGCGGTAACACTCTTTCCAAACTAAATTCAGGTTGTTGATGTAATTTTCGTAACTATCATGAAAGCCGATTTGGTTTTCGCTTCCATAATCTTTTAGTTGCCAATAAGGTGGTGAAGTAATTGCTAAATGAACTGAACTGTCAGACAATTCAATCATCTTTCTACTGTCACCATTAAATATTTTATGATGAGTTTTCAATGCTGAAATCTTTGGCTTTAAATTTAGTTAAATGGTCGGGTTGTTTAAAAACGAAATGTCCACAAATTTGGATGCTTTATAAGATTGATAACGTTGGCCTGTCGTTACTGTCAACTAACCGTTTGCTCTTCTGAAAAAGCTTCTATTAAAAGTTGTATCAGATTCCAACCGCAATTTAATTTTATTATTGACAGTTTATTACGTTCATTCATTCAGAAAATGAAAAACGCTCACACCAATCTTCTCTACCCGTGAAAAAACGGATAAAGGCGAGCGAGTATCTTTGCCACATGAATTACCAGGATTTGCGGATTGTTTTCATGGGCACACCCGAATTTGCCGTTGCCTCACTACAACTATTGGTGCAAAACAACTGCCATGTTGTTGGCGTTATTACGTCGCCTGATAAACCTTCGGGCAGGGGCATGAAAATGAATGAAAGCGCGGTAAAAAAATATGCGGTTGAGCACGGTTTATTTATCATGCAGCCTGATAAACTAAAAAATCCGGTGTTTTTAGATAAATTAAAACGTCTTCAGGCGGATTTGCAGATTGTGGTTGCCTTTCGCATGTTGCCCGAAGCAGTTTGGAATATGCCGCCGATGGGAACCATCAATTTACATGGCTCGCTGCTACCGGCTTATCGCGGCGCGGCGCCCATCAATTGGGCCATCATCAAGGGCGAAACGCAAACCGGCGTTACCACTTTTAAATTGCAACATGCGATAGACACCGGCAATATTTTACTGCAGCGAACCATTGCCATCAGAGGTGATGAAACCGCCGGCGAGCTGCACGATGAAATGAAAGAAACCGGTGCGAAATTGTTGCTGCAAACCGTGCGGGGTTTAGCCGATCAGTCGGTTCAGGAAGTGCAGCAGTCGGCCATCAGTCAGTCGCAGTCAGAAGAAAAACACGCGCCTAAAATTCTTACCGAAACTTGTAAGATTGACTGGACAAAAACGGTTGATGACATTTACAATCTCGTTCGCGGATTATCGCCTTACCCAACTGCCTTTACTTTTTTTCAAAACAAAATGCTGAAAATATATGACAGCCACAGGGAGTATAACAATCCTGCTATCGAACCCGGAGAATATATAACCGACGGCAAAACATTTCTAAAGTTCGCCTGCCGTAACGGTTTTATTCAGGTAACAAATCTACAATTGGAAGGAAAAAAAAGAATGCTGACGCCCGATTTTTTAAGAGGTCTCAGAATGTAAGTTTTCTGCCTTGCAGGCAGTAAGAAATGAGCAGCCATTTTGTAAAGCGAAAAACCAACTAACAAAAAAGATATTTTTGAACATATTCCGATTTGCCTTTGCAGCACTTTATAGAATTGCCATAATATGATAATTAATAAATTCCTTTTCAGTTTTGCATTTACCTTTTTTACGCTGTTTGTTTTTGCGCAAACACCAGCTATGTATTACAGCGATACCAGCAGCAACGGCGTACGCATAGCAAAAGACCCCGTTGTTGTTTTTTATAAAAATGCATACCGTATGTATTATTCGGTGCCGGGCAATGAGGGCTGGTTTATTGGCATGGCAGTAAGCCGTGATTTGATTCATTGGACGAAAAATGGTGAGATTCACCCCGAAGGCGATTATGAAAAGAAAGGCTTATGCGCGCCAGGCGCAGTTGTTCGTAACGATACACTGCATCTGTTTTATCAAACGTATGGCAATGGCAGCCACGACGCGATATGCCATGCGTTTTCAACGGATGGCTTGCATTTTACAAGAAATGCTTCCAACCCGGTGTTTCATCCTGCTGCCGGCGGCTGGACAAACGGCAGAGCCATAGATGCTGAAGTGGTTCTTTTTAAAGATCAGTATTTTTTATTTTTTGCCACCCGCGATTCTTCCGGCACCATACAAAAGCAGGGCGTGGCGGCTACTTCGTTACATTCTTCTTTTGGCAAAAACGACTGGCAACAACTGACAGATTCTTCTGTTTTGAAACCTGAATTGCCCTGGGAAAAAAACTGCATTGAAGCCGCAAGCTGCACCGTAATAAACAACAAACTATATATGTTTTACGCAGGTGCTTACAACAACGAGCCGCAGCAAACAGGTGTAGCCGTAAGCAGTGACGGCATACGATGGAACCGATTGTTTCAGCAACCGTTTTTATCCAGCGGCAAACCGGGCACATGGAATGAAAGCGAAAGCGGGCATCCCTGCATTTTTAAAGATCAAAACGAAAAATATCATTTGTTTTTTCAGGGTAACAACGACAAAGGGAAAAGCTGGTATTTATCTCAGGTAACGCTGCATTGGAAAAACGATAAGCCGGTGCTTGATAAGATTCCATATTGAATTTCACCTATAATCGTTTCTGATATTGCGTCCGGGATAAATTCATTTTTACAAACGCTGTAAACTACTCCTGCATTATCTGAGAGATTAACATGTTAATCTGTTATCATTGGAAAAGTTTTTGGAATAATATAATCTTTTCAATAGCCTAAGCAGGAATCATGCAATAACATAAAACAAAAATGCTTCACCTTTTTGCGATGAAGCATTAGTAGTTATAAAAACAAATTTTACTATCTCATACTTATTACCTGCTACCAATATAAACTACCCGTAACTCACACATTCCTTCAATTCTTTTTCCGTATACGCCATCTTGTATTGTTTCAGCACATCAGCCGGTATGCCATTCCACTGGTTGGGTATGTTGCCCTGGTAGCCAATGTCTTTTACACCCATTTCTGATGTATAAAAACCACTTGCCGTCAGGTTGCGCATCAGGCTGAAAAAAGACACGCCCGGCTCCATACCGGGTTTCGCTTTTTTAGGATAAGCGATGGCATCTACCATTTCAATACGTTGCTTGTCATCACAATCAGCAAACGATTTGTTGTACCGCGTAAGGCATTGCATATCAAGCCAGCGCAATCCGCCGCGCATCGGCGTTTGATGGCTGGGAACATCTTTTACGATAAACTCAATAAAGTCGGGCACTTTGGCATCGGTTGCACTACCGCTTACTTCATCTTTCGGAATAATGATGTCGCACAAAATACCAATGGCTGCCATTTCGTGACCGGTAAAAAATGTTTCGCTTGTTACATCTTTGTAACGGGCTTCTTCCTCTTTCATCCGGTCGAAGTCGTTGCCTTTTGTTTCCACCGCTTTCTGCGAGGGAACATCTTTTTTATTATCTGTTTTTACATCGCAGGCTTCCAAAACAACGCCTGCCGCCATGCTGCCTGCCAGTAATGCTTTTAACGATTTTCTTCTATCCATGTTTTCTAATTATGAATTATAAATTATGGATGATGAATGATTTGCAAACCATAAAACGGCTGTTTTATTCATAATCCATAACTCATAATCTATCATTATTAAATGTTATTTTTCTTTAGTTCATCAACCAGGTGTTCGCTGGCGCGCATTGAGAGCGCAAGGATCGTCCACGTAATATTTTTATCTCCCTGCGATACAAACTGACCGCCGTCAACACACAATACATTTTTGGCATCGTGCGCCTGGCTCCATTCGTTTAGCGCCGATTTTTTCGGATTGCTTCCCATGCGCACCGTACCGGCTTCGTGGATGATTTTGCCCGGCGGCTCCAGTCCCCAGTTGTTTTCTTTGTTATTGTTTGCGCCCCAGGTAATTACAGCGCCCATGTTATGAAGAATTTCGGAGAAAGTCTCCATCATGTGTTTGGCCTGATTGATTTCATAATCGGAATATTTTACATTAAACCGCAATACCGGAATACCATATTTATCAACGGTTGTAGGGTCTATTTCACAGTAATTACTTTCCAAAGCCAAGGCTTCTCCCCTGCCTGCCATGCCTACCCCGGCGCCGTAGAAAAACCGGTAATCTTCTTTCAGCGATTTGCCATAACCACCGCCTTCTTTCTGCATCCCGTGAACGGCATATTTTCCGTTCAGGTTTTCGATGCCCCAGCTAAAGCCATACAACGGCATTCCCATACCACCGCCATATTCAATATGATAACCACGCGGAAAATCAAGCTTTTTGTTATCAAGCCACCACGGAGAATATACGTGCATACCGCCAACGCCATCTTCGTTATATCGCTTGCGGTCAAACAATTCCGGTACGATGCCACCCATACCTGCACCGGTACTGTCGTGCAGATATTTACCAACCACATTGCTGTTGTTGGCAAGTCCGTTGGGATGGCGGGCAGATTTTGAATTGAGTAACAATCTTGCCGATTCGCAGGCGCTGGCAGCTAAAATAACCGTACGGCCGGATACCTGATACTCCTGCATATCGTCTTTGCTTACATACGATACCGCCGTTGCCAAACCCGTATTCTGATCGGTAAGAATTTCTCTTGCCATGGCAATGGTAACCAAATCAACATTACCCGTTTTCATTGCCGGAATTACCAGACAGGAAGAAGCTGAAAAATCGGCATACACCTTACAGCTTCTGCCGCATTGCGCGCAATAAAAACACGAGCCTCTTTCCTTATTGATGGCTTTGGTAAGAATAGATAAACGCGACGGAATTACCGGAACACCAGCCGATGTACCGGCTTTTTTAATCATCAGTTCGTGAAGACGCGGCTTTGGCGGTGGTAAAAAAATTCCGTCAGGATTATCTTCCAAACCTTCGTTGGTTCCAAATACGCCTAACAGCTTGTCTATTTTATCGTAATAAGGCTTTACGTCATCATAGCCAATCGGCCAGTCATCACCCAGCCCATCTTTGCTTTTACCTTTAAAATCTTTCGGTCCGAACCGCAAAGAAATTCTGCCCCAGTGATTGGTGCGGCCGCCCAGCATACGCGCACGCCACCAGTCCCATTCCGTGCCGGGCGTCTGTGTGTAAGGCTCGCCATCAATTTCCCAACCCCAGTAGCAGCCATCGAAATCGCCAAACGGCCGAAATTTCGTGCTTGCGCCGCGCCTCGGAGAATCCCAGGGTTTTTTAAGCTGCAATGAATTTACTTTCGGATCGAACATTGGACCGGCTTCCAACAGGCACACTTTTAACCCTGCATTGGCAAGCGTATAAGCTGCCATGCCGCCTCCTGCGCCGGAGCCTATAATAACGGCATCGTATTGTTTGGATTTCTTCTTAATCTCTAAATCAGGCATGTAAAAAATCGTTTTTCGTTGCGATAAATGTAGTGCATAATCGCCACCGGCAAATTAAAAATTAGGTGAAATTATAAATTCAGTAAGGGTTTTATCAAATCAATTTGTAATTCTATTTTATCCCGGCTTTACAACTTGTTACACGATAAATACTTACAATGTGGCAACTGTTTATTTATAACGAAACAACATGACGACAGGAAATGGCATTATTTCGCATTTAGAAAAACCGGCAGGCAGATTGTAAAAGACAAACGCATAAAAAACGCTTCCGTTACTTATAAAAAATCATTGTGCAATGGATCATATACTGGCCATAGATATCGGAACCACAAACTGCAAGGCTATCACCTTTGACTGCAACGGGCAAATGGTTTTATCAATTAAAAATGGTTATCTCACTTATACAGATGACAACGGAAAAAGCGAACAAAACCCCGACGAAATATGCGATGTTGTGCTGCAACTGATTCAACAATCGCTTGCATCAACCCAAACTATAAAAGCCGTTTGCTTTAGCGCTGCCATGCACAGCCTGATAGCCGTAAACAAAGATGGGAAACCGATAACAAACGCCATCATCTGGTCGGATACAAGAGCCGCAAAACAAGCAGAGCGACTAAAAAAAAGCGAAACAGGAATTATTATTTATCATAAAACAGGAACACCAGTTCATCCGATGTCGCCATTATGCAAAATCATCTGGCTGAAAGAAACCATGCCGGATATTTTTGATAAAACGCACAAATTTATTTCCATTAAAGAATATATTTTTTTTAAGCTTTTTGGCAAATACATCATTGATTATTCCATTGCTTCGGCAACCGGTTTGTTTGATATAAAAAAGATTGACTGGTGCAGCGAAGCCATGCAGGAAGCCGGTATTTTGGCTGATACATTATCAAAGCCGGTTGATGTTATTCACGCTGAAAAAAATCTGTTGCCCCTTTACAAATACATTACCTCAGGACAATCCGTTTCGTTTGTTGTTGGCGGAAACGATGGTTGCCTGGCAAATTTAGGAAGCGGCGTTATTAATGCGGGCGATGCATCGCTTACCGTAGGTACAAGCGGAGCCGTTCGCATGACTACGAAAACAATGCGCACAGATGAAAAGCAACGTACGTTTACCTATCTGCTTACTAAAAACAGTTATATCAGCGGCGGCGCCATCAACAACGGCGGTGTTACGCTGGAATGGCTGAGCAGAACAATTCTGCATGACAATACGCCAAAGGAGCCTGACGAGTTGCTGCAACTGGCTGAAACCGCGCCAGCGGGTGCAGATAATTTATTGTTTCTTCCGTACCTGTTGGGCGAACGCGCGCCGATGTGGGATGCTACTGCGAAAGGCGTTTTGTTTGGCATTACGCAGCATCATACCGAAGCACACATAGCCCGTGCTGCGGTGGAAGGCATTTGTTTTGCCATGCGGGATGTATTGGAAGCAACGGAAGATGCGAACGGAAATATAAAAACAATATTTGCAAGCGGGGGATTTACACAATCGCAGTTCTGGCTGCAGACAATGGCGGATATTGTAAATAAAAAGATTGTGATCAACAACAGCGCAGATGCTTCTGCTACGGGCGCGGCCATTATCGGTTTATACGCAATGAAATACCTGACCGGGTTGTCCGATTCAACGCATTTTTTTAAAGCCCGGAAAACGTATTATCCAACTGCATCAACAAAAGAAAAATACGATTCCTTGTTTGCTGTTTTTCAAACGCTGTATCCGAAACTAAAAGATTCGTTTGCCGCCATCAACAACACATAAACTAATATCTGGCTGATGTTTGTTGAGAAAAGCGCACACCTTTCTGCCTTATATTTACATCAGTCATCATGCTTTCCGCCACACGCCAGTTATACAAAAACGCTTACTCCGGCTTATCGCGCCATACGTGGTATTTATCTTTTGTTATGCTCATCAACAGAAGCGGCACGATGGTTATACCGTTCATGACCATTTATTGCACGCAACAACTTCATTTCAGCATTACGCAGGCGGGTTTTGTAATGGGTTTGTTTGGTCTGGGCGCCATTGCAGGCGCACTTATCGGCGGCAGAATTACCGATAAATTTGGCTTTTACCCGCAGCAGGTAATTGCGTTATTTTCGGGCGGCATCATGTTTATCATCACCGGCTATTTGCATAGCTATTTTTCTCTTTGCACCGGTGTGTTTATACTGAGTGTCTGCAATGAATCTTTTCGGCCTGCCAATGCTACGGCCATTGCTTTTTATAGCCGGGAAAATAACAGAACCCGCTCTTATTCTCTCAACCGGCTTGCCGTAAATTTAGGCTGGGCGGTGGGCGGTGCGTTGGGCGGATTGCTGGCTTCCATCAACTATAAATTATTGTTTTGGGTTGACGGATGTACCAATATTATAGCAGCCTTATTGCTGTTAAAAATGCTGCCTTTTGTTACAGGAGGTTCCAGGCACAATACAACGATACAAACTATTATAACAAAGCCTGCTTACAGAGACCAGGTTTATATGGTATTCATTGCACTAACTGTTTTGCTGGGCTATAGTTTTTTTCATCTGTTTACCATTCTGCCGGTTTTTTACAAAACGCAATGGCATCTGAACGAGCGGTTCATTGGCATATTAATGGCGATAAACGGGTTGCTTATTGTATTTGTAGAAATGATACTGGTATATTCGGTAGAAGGCAAAAAACCGGCAATGATATTTATACGCGCGGGTGTGTTGCTGATCGGCGTTTCTTACGCAGTAATCAACCTGCTTCCCGCCGCCGCATGGGTGGCTGTATTTTCTATCATCATTATCACGTTCGGAGAAATTTTATCCATGCCGTTTATGAATGCATTTTGGGTAAGCCGAACTACGGAAAACAATCGCGGACAATATGCCGCCATGTACACAATTGCCTGGAGTATTGCACAGATTGCCGCGCCGGTATTAGGCAGTCAGATTGCGGCTGCGTATGGCTATACAACCGTGTGGTGGCTTATTTCAGCTATGTGTTTAGGCACCTCGGCAGGATTTTCTTTGTTGGGCGCCAGGCTAAGAAAACAAAACGCTGTTCTTATTTAGATAAATAAAGCCGTTTGTAAAATCAAATCAGTCTGAACTTTGTTACCAAAATGCAATGCATTCTATCCAATAACACAACATCTTCAATATCCGGTTGATTAAAATAAATCAGTTAGCTGACGCATATTTACCAGTGAATCTGATTGTAATAACAACCATTTATGAAACATGATTTGTTTGATGATATCTGATAGAGTTTCGTACCATTTCAAGCAAAACATTCATATCTATGTCTGCCAGTTTTTGTATATAAAAGCAGCCTTTCCCTGTTTTATGCTTACCCAGTTTTTTCAACAATGTTTCTTTCGTTTCAGGATCTGAAGAAAGGTAAAATGCAATGGCATTGGCTCTGGCAGAAAGCGCCGCTTGCGGCGCTTCACCTTCGCGTCCGCTATCATATTTGTAATGATAGCTTCCGAAACCCACTATTGCTGTTCCCCACATCTTTGGCTGAAGCCCGGTTTCCTGGCTGATTAAACCGATAAGATCCGAACAATCACTCCGCTTTTTTTCATCAGCAATAGCAGAAAGGTACGCTGTTACATCGTTGTTGTTTTCAGTTGTTTTGTTTGGTTTCATAGCCCACTATTTTATTTGAAAAATTTATTTGCCCGGCGCTTCATAACCCCTTGCGGCATCATCAAGCACCAATACCCAGTCATTTCCGATACCCGTTACCGGCGGCGTAAATTCCATTCTTTTTTTATTCTCTGCTTCGGCAAAACGTTTTGCCGTGCCATCTTTCGGATTAAACCACCACGCAACCAGTTTTTGCGGTAGCCCTGATGTGTTGATCGTAATTTTTTTCCCGATGGGTAAATAAATCATGGCATAGCTGTTATCGCCTGCCCGAAACGCTTCTATGTGTTCGCCTTTTTTACCCGTTCCGCCAATGATAAGCGTGCTGTCGGGAATGCGTGTTAGCATCGGTCTTGATTCAATCAGCTTCCGCAAATAGCCAACCTGGTAAGCGCCGGGACGATCCATCGCGTTGATCCAGCCACGGTCGGGATAATTAACGGTTTCTTCCCGCGCACTCATAAACTGCCACACCGCATGATGCCCGTATGTAACGCCGCAGGCTCCGGCAAACACGGAGCGATACGTTTGTTTGCGCACATCGTAATCGCGGTAATAACCATTGTCAGGATTCCATTTTGGCCAGGGATTTACCGGATGATCTTCGTAGTTCGGCTCGCCATCTAATGTTGGCTTCACAGGCAGATAACCGCGGTCTCGTTTCACCAAATCCCAGCAGGCAACATCATGCCCGCCGCCATGACCCGATTGAAACATATTGACATCTAACCAGGGTTCGTTTTGTATCCATTGCGAAGTAGAATTTTCTCCGCCCGACGGGTGATAGGTAATGAGACATTGATGATAGGTAGCCTCGGTAATGCCTTTTGCCATGGCACGCCAAACAGGCCGCCAGTCGTTGCTATCATTAACTGCCGGGCGGTCGCCGCCCAAAATCCAAATGATGTTGGGTTCGTCTTTATACCGGTTGCCAATCCATTTGCCATACACATACGCGTTGCTGCTGTTGAACACCACCGGACCTTCGCCCCACAGCTTTGTTACTTTATCGCCCCAGGTTGGTAACAATCCAATGAATAAATTGCGCTGCCGCGCCATGTGAATGGTGCTGTCTATTACCGAAAAATAATTGTCGTTTGGTTGCGCCGGATCTAAATTTTTCAATGGCACTTCGCCGTATTGATTGGGTCTGCGCAATCCGTCAAATTCGGCTAAGGCTACGGCTTGTATAACGGTAAAGCCTTTGGCAGAACGATTGTCGAGATATTGCTTTATTTCATCGAGACGCAGCCGGTGAAACAACTCCCAGCCCGTGTCGCCCAGCCAGAAAAAAGGCGTGCCGTCAGCAAACTGAAGATCGTGCCCGTCTTTGCTCACCTGCAGCCTGCCGTGCGAAAAAAGTGATTGTGCCGGAAGATGATTCATAAAACAAATGGTAATGATAAAACAAACAAACAATCGCATATCAAAAGAAATAAGAATCAATAATAGCAATGGAAACAACGTGTTTCCAAAACTTATACAACGAAAAAAGAACAAATTGCTGACATATCAAACAAACGTAAAGCTATCGCCGTCGAACAAGCCTTTATCACTTAGTTTAACATGCGGAATTACGAGCAAAGCCATAAAGCTGAGCGTCATAAAAGGGGAACGCAATTCGCTTCCCAGTTGTTTTGCCTTGTTACTCATCTGCGTGTATTGCTTTGCCACGAAATAACCATCGTCTGCGCTCATTAAACCGGCTATCGGCAAAGGCAAAACATCAACTTCATTTTCATAAGCGCAGCTAATGCCGCCTTTGTGTTTGATGATTGCATTTACCGCTTTCACAATGCTTTCATTATCGGCGCCTACGGCAATGATGTTATGACTGTCGTGCGCCACAGAAGAAGCGATAGCGCCGCTTTTCAACCCGAAATTTTTAATAAAGCATTTTGCAACCGGCGCATCCTGATATCGGTTTACAACAATCATTTTTAAAATATCGTTTTGTGTATCGCTTATCCAGTAACCATCGCGTAATGCGCCATGCAGATAAAGTTTGTTGGTTATCAGCTCGCCGTCTAACGCTTCGATAACCGGAATCAGAAAATCGTCGTGCGGATATTCGTTTCGCGCAAGCAATACATCCTCTTTAGTAATGTATCTACATGAAAAATGATTCAGCTCTTTTTCAGCAACGCTATGGATAAAAGAAGTTCCGTTATCTGCCATCAGTTCACCGCCGATATACGTTTTTTCAACGGCAAAATCAGTCAGGTTTTTTACCACAATAAAATCTGCCGCATCGCCGGCGCGAAGCAAGCCGTTATCTAATTTATAATGCAGAACCGGGTTGATGCAAGCCGCCTGCAACACTTTAAAAACATCATTGCCTTTGGCAACGGCTCTTGCGCAAAGCTGATTAATATGACCTTCCGCCAGGCTGTCGGGATGCTTATCATCGCTGCAAAACATCATGTTTTCGTAATGCTCGTTCAGCAGCGGAATAAGCGCCTCAAAATTGCGCGCGGCGCTGCCTTCGCGAATGATAATCTTCATGCCATAGCTTAATTTTTCCAATGCTTCTTCAGCCGTTACGCATTCGTGATCGGTGCTGATGCCGGCATCAATATACCGCTTTGCTGCATCGCCGCGCAAGCCCGGCGCATGACCATCAACCGGTTTATTACGCTCGTGCGCGGCAGCTATTTTTTTCATCACCTCATTGTCGTTATGAAGTACGCCGGGAAAGTTCATCATCTCGCTGAGATATTTAACTTCCTTAGATTGCAACAACCGTTTTACTTCATCGCTGTTAAGCGATGCGCCTGCGGTTTCAAACGTTGTAGCCGGCACACAGCTTGGCGCACCGAAATAAAACCGGAACGGCGTTTTTTTTCCATTGTCAATCATAAACTGCACACCCTGCATACCGCAAACGTTGGCTATTTCGTGCGGGTCGCTTACGGTAGCAATCGTGCCATGCACAACAGCCAGCTTTGCAAACTCGGATGGTATCAGCATGCTGCTTTCAATATGCACATGACTGTCGGTAAAACCCGGTAAAATAAACGGAAGGTTTTTGTCTTGGGCACATTGCGTGATGGCCGAAATTTTTCCATCCGTAACTTCCATGTCAGCGGTATAAATTTCTTTTTTCCATACATCAGCCAGGTTGCCTTTTACGATAAATGAATGTGGCATGTGAAGCGTTTATTTATTTGCAAAATAAAGTGAAGCGTGATGCTTATGAACCGAAAACACAAAGTAATATAAAACACTGCCATAATAACTGTGTTGTAACGGATCACATAATGAAAACTGAAAAAGCGGACGCGAAATTTTAAACTTCCTTGTCTCACCTTTCACGTTTAACATAACACAACATTCCGTGTGTCTGTGCACAATTCACTGTTGACGATTCACCTCTCAAGTTCATTTCAGGCAACGAAAAATTCCTCTTTGTTGTCTGTTGAATCTGATGTGCTGCGGCGTTTCTTCGGTTTCGTAAGGATGATATTTAAAGAATGGAATGCGCAGAATAAAATAAGCATCCGCACTTTTAGACTTGCGGAGAATGCCGAGATTGATGAGTGAAGATGAGCCGATGGTAAGCGGACCAAGCCGGCCTGCGATGCCGCTTTGAAAACCGCCCGCAAACTGATAAGTAAGCGGCAGATATAAACCTATCCACGAAAATTCGGCACGGGGCGTAACCGAAAACTGCGATAAAGTATGCGTACCAATGTAATAAGCAGGCTGGGAAGTGATAACGGGAAACGATAAATGCGCTGCCGCAGACAACCATTTATTAAAACTGTAATCGAACGTAAGATGTAAAGTAGCGGGCAAATTCATGGTAAAATGCGTATCGGACGGGCGGCCCGGAAATTTATTTTTGTAAAAATTGGCAATGCTTACCAGCGTATTGCTGTCTTCGGGCACCTGCAGCTCATCAAAAATATATTGTTGCCCGGTGAGATGCGTATTATAGGAATTGGATGATGAACGATACCGGATGCTTCCTATATCGCTGAGCGAAGCGCCCGCTTTCCATTTGTAATTGAGCGTTTCTTCGTTATAAGCTGTTTCATACACCTGCATCACATCGCGGTATTCGTAGGTAACGCCGATATCTGCGCCGATGCCGGGTTTACGAAAAAAATTAAATTGATAATGATCCTCCCAATCATCTATAAAATCGGAATAATTGATATTGATATTGCCGGTTGAATGTTCGGCGCCACCGTATTTCAGCATTTGTTCGAGGTCAATTTTCACAGAATCATTATAGGTAAATGAAAGATGATTTGCCGTAAGATAAGCACCGCCCTGACCACCCAATACTTTTAGCGAAACGGCTGCTTTCCATACCCCAAAATCGGTAACGCCGATTTGTTTGCTGTAAGTAAAGGCAAGTTCATTCCAGGCGTGCGCTTCTATGGCGCCGCCTTTGATGTCAATGACTGACTGATTAAAGGAAGTCGGATCGTCCTGCAAAGCAATATTGAGCAGCGTTTTATCAAGCCGGTCTGCGTTTGCCTGAAAGCGGAACCGCGTAGTAACGGCAAGGGCGTTCCGGTCGTTCAGGCGCACCATAAAACCGGGTCCTAACACATCAACCAAAGCGCCGCCACGACCATTTTTTGTAATGGGAAATGGTACCCTGGTAAAATTGGTTTTATCGCCCGGATCCAAACTGAGCGCACTGTTTTGAACACCTGCCGAAAAACCAAGTAAATTGATGTCGGCTTTTACGCGATGATCTAAAATATTCGCCGGATTAAACAGCGTTCCGTAAACACCTGCGTAGGAAGATATATCGTAGCCGGTATATGACTGGCAATCTGCTTTCAAGAAGAAAATAAAAAACAGAATATAAAAAACACACAATCGTTTCACAAGAAGTAAAGTCTGTTGGTAGTGCAATAGTAACGTAAATAACAGCAGATATAATATCTGAATGAAGTTTCCTGTTTACAAATTTCATTTCTGATATTTGATAACTTTCCTCAACCATAAAAAAGCATGAATAAAAACAGACTGGAAGCATTCAGCGATGGTGTAATAGCCATTATCATCACCATCATGGTACTGGAAATAAAAGTGCCTCACGGCGATGACTGGGCATCGTTACGACCATTGCTGCCGGTGGTTACCAGTTATGTTATCAGCTTTTTGTTTATAGGCATTTACTGGGGCAATCATCATCATTTACTGCACACGGTAAAAAAAATCAATTCCAGTATCATGCTGTTGAATCTGCATTTGCTTTTCTGGCTGTCGCTTGTGCCCGTAGCCACCGGCTGGATGGGAGAAAATCATTTTGCGCCGAATACGGTTATTGTGTATGCCATCATCGCTTTTATGTGCGGCATTGCCTATACTTTGTTGCAGCGATGCATTTTAAAAAGCAATGTGCAGTCATCCGAATTATCGAAAGCATTACAAAGGCAAACTACAAAAAGCGTTATTTCTATTTTGTTAGATTTGCTTGCCATACCGGCGGCGTATGTAAATCCAGCCATTTCGGGCTTATTCTTTTTTCTGCAGTCTGTTATCTGGCTCATTCCCGATAAGCATGTAGAACGCGCCATTGAACATGAAAACAAACCCGTTGCAGAATAAAAAATTGTTTCAACGAAGCCTAACATTTTTTTGTATGGTTAAAATCAGTTTCGGCAGCAGGAAGATGTATATTTATAAAGTATGACGCATAAAACAAAAGGCATTGTACTGCGAACGATAAAATATGGCGAAACCAGCGTGGTTACCACCATTTATACCGAATTGTTTGGCGTGCAAACCTATATTGTAAAAGGGGTGCGGCAAACGGGCAAAAAAAGTGCGGGCAAGGCAACCTATTTTCAGCCGGCGGCTATACTCGACATGGTGGTGTATCATAACGAGCTAAAAAACCTTCAGTTTATCCGCGATTATAACTGGAGCTTTTTGTATCAGCACGTATTATTTGATGTCATCAAATATTCAGTGGCGATGTATATGGTTGAGTTGCTTCTTCACAGCCTGAAACAGCCCGAAGCCAATCCCGAATTGTTTTACCTGATACAAGATTCGTTGCAGCAACTGGATAAAGGAACCGATACATTTACGGCAAACCTTCCGTTGTATTTTATGCTTCATCTCAGCAACGAACTTGGCTTTCAGATTCAGGGAAATTACAGCCCGGCAACGCCGGTACTGGATATGCAGGAAGGCGTTTTTGTAAATGAAATTCCATTGCATCCGCATTATATCAGCGGCGAGCTGGCAAGGATAACGTCAGTCATCATCAACATTATGTTTTACAATGATCTTGAAACCATTCAACTGAACCGCAATATCAGGCGGCAGCTAACGCAATCGTATCAGCAGTTTATGGCCTTGCATATTTCCGATTTTGGCGAGATGCGTAGTTTATCGATATTGCAGGAAGTATTGGGTTGATTTATTATTTATTTTTGAAAAAAGAATCGTGATGGAAGCAATTGAACAAGTACCTAAAACAGCGCTCGATGTATTTCGGATATTGCCCGAAGGAACTTTATGTGAAGTAATAGATAATGTTTTGTATATGTCGCCTGCACCAAAGTACAATCATCAGAGATTAGTGCTGTTATTTGCTCAACGGATTGCCAATTTTTTAGAAGAATCAAAAAAAGGAATTGTGGCTGTTTCTCCGGTTGACGTTTATTTTGAAGACCTGAAATCTGCCGTTCAGCCGGATGTGATGTTTGTATCTAACGAAAACTTGCACATCCTGCACGATGATGGCTATTTTTATGGTGCACCCGATTTGATTGTCGAAGTGTTATCGTCAGATAAAAGCAGGGATCGGGTGCAAAAAAAACAACTCTATGAACGTGCCGGCGTAAAAGAATATTTTATCATCAATCCTGCAAACAGAAACGTATTGGCTTATACATTACATAAAGATTCTTATCAGTTGGTTTATCAGGCAGACGGGCATTTTAAATCGGCTGTTTTAGATTACGAATTTTATTTTTAAGCTAACCTTTTCACTTCGCTTAAATCATCAGTCAGCAATAAAACGCCCGGTCGTTTTCCGTGTTCAAAACTTCCAAACTCGTTTTCCATATTCAATGCTTTCGCACCATTTAAAGTTGCAAACTGAAGTAGCTGTTCAATGGTAAGTTGCGGAAACTTTTTTTTCAGTGTTTTTATTTCATCCAGCATATTCAGGCTCCGGTTGCTTGCCAGGCTATCCGTTCCCAACACAATATTGCATTCGTTTTCAAGCAGCAGATTAACCGGCGGCACAGCACTTTCAATGTACAAATTTGCATTGATGCAAAGACACCAGAACAAGTTTTGCCGGTTCGCCGTAGCCCGTTTCCTTGCATACAATACATCGGCTTTCCTGGTGAATGTATTGTGCACCAGCATTACGTTTCGCGCAGTTTCAAGTTTGGGAAAATAAGTCTGCAAACTGCTTTTTCCCGAAGGCGAAAAAAAAGAACTATCTATTTTCATCAGGCTGTACATGCGCATAAAATCGCCGCCGCCCTGCATGAACAATTCATCTTCAAAATTCGTTTCCTGGTTGTGAATGCTGACGGTTTTATTTTGAAAATAAGGTTGTAGCAGCAACCACAACTTTTCTGATACTGAATACGGCGCATGAGGAACCAAAGATTGTTCACCATTGACTGATGACAATTGACTGAATGCTTCATAAACAACTGCCGCATTTTCTATTCTTGCCTGCGCCACTTCGGGCAGCCAGCCGCTCACTTCAATAAAATTGTAATAGCTGATATTGTTTTTTTCTTTCTGCGAAATGGTAACTGAGTTGTTGCAAATATCGCCGACAGCAACGATGCCGCTTTTAATCATTTCCGCTTCCGCGCCGGCAATGGTGTCAAAAATAATTTCCTCCGAAAAATGCCGTTGCGTAACCACATTAAAAACAAAATCAACCAGTCCGGTTTGTTCGGGAATTAAGCCGCGCATGTGGCTCAGTTCCAAATGACAATGGCAATTGATAAAACCTGGGCAAAGAATGCCTTGTAAAACCTGCACATCATCACCGGCTTCCTCACGCGAAGCAATGGTTTCAATGGTTCCGTTTTCATCAGTTATTAAAACCTCGTTTCGCCGTAACCGATAACCATCAAAAAGCAAAGGCGCGGCATATTTATGATAACTCAATCTGAACTATTGTTTTGTTAACACCGTTTTATTGTATTGTTTACTGAGAAACGGGACGACGCATATCCAATTTTCATGCTACACATTTAATCTTTCGCGTTTAAAACCATACAGTTTTCGACCGCAAACCTAATCTACAATCAAATGGCATTTCTCCGACTATATAAAATTTTCTAAATTAAATTTAAAAAATAATTTGGTTTATTTTATAAACTACTCTACGTTTGCGTTATCAATTCATTGTTATGAGACACATTTTTTTTATGCTGCTTTTGCTCTTCGTTATTTTGTCGGCGCAATCGCAGGTAAAAATTTCCGGCGTGGTAAAAAATGCGCGTGGTAAAAAAATAATCGGCGCCAGCCTTACTTTAAAAGACACATACGATGGCGCAACATCGGATTCAAGCGGCAGCTATTCATTTATCACAACTGAAACAGGCGCACATATTCTTATCGCATCTGCCGTAGGCTTTAAACCGGCAGAAGAAACCATTACCCTTGCCGGCGCACCGCTTTCCATAGATTTTTCAATCAAAGAGGAATTTAACGAACTGAAAGCCGTAACCGTAACGGCTGGTTCGTTTGCCGCAGGCGACAATAAACGCGCCGTTACGGTTTTAACTTCGATAGATGTAGCCACCGTTGGCGGAGGCAATGCTGATATTACTTCGGCTATTAAAACGCTTCCCGGCGCGCAACAGGTGGGCGAGCAGGAAGGCTTATTTGTGCGAGGCGGCGCGGGCTACGAAACCAAGCAGTTTATTGACGGAACATTGGTAAACAATCCTTATTTCGCCAGCGTTCCCGATATTGCCAGCCGCGGGCGATTTCTGCCGTTTTTGTTTAAAGGCACGGTATTCAGCACCGGCGGATATTCGGCTTTATATGGGCAGGCTTTGTCGGCGGCGGTTATTCTTGAATCTATTGATTTACCCGAAAAAACGGCTGCCAACTTATCTGTTTCTCCGCTGTTTATTGGTGGCGGCATTCAATATCTCGATAAGAAAAAAGTATCATCTTGGGGCATTAATTACGGTTATACAAACCTTATTGCTTATTTCAATGTTGTAAAGCAGACACCCGATTTTTTTAAGATACCCGAACTGCACAACGGAGACGCCAATTTTCGCATCAAAACAAAACACGGCGGCATGATAAAATATTATATCACATTTGGCACCAGCAATCTTGGTCTGCGCCGGCCCGATATTGACAGCCTGGTTTTAAAAGACGCATTCGGTATCAAAAATATCAACTGGTATAACAATCTTAGCTGGCGCGAAAACTTAGGCAAAGGCTGGAAAATGAATCTGGGCAGCGGTTTCAGCACCAACAAGGATAACATTACGCAGCAATTGCAAAATCAGAAAAACGAACCGCAATATTTTAACCAGGACAAATTCTGGCTGTTCTATAAAAACTTCGGTTTGGAAAGAATTGATAATCTGACCCAGATGAAAGCGGTGTTTGAAAAGAAATTAACCGGCATCAATGCCGTGCGGTTTGGCGGCGAATATTGGAACTCTTTAAGTAAATATAATTTTAAAACCACTGCTACCGATACGGCTTACCGGCTTACCGATAACTATGAAGCTTTGTTTGCCGAAACCGATATTTTTCTTACCAACAGCCTGGCAGCTAAGCTGGGCGCGCGTTTCGAAAATTCATCCATTTTACATAAAGTAAATCTGGCACCGCGAGTATCGCTGGCTTACAAAGTAGGCGAAGGCGCGCAGGTATCGGCGGCATACGGGCTTTTTTATCAGAAGCCGGAAAACAATCAGCTTGGTTCCGCCATCAATTTCGGATATGCGCTTGGATATACGAAAGCAGCCCATTACATCATCAATTATCAGAAGCTGTCGAACGACAGAATTTTTCGCCTCGAAGCGTATTATAAAAATTACAATGACCTTGTAAAAACGGTTCCTGTTAACTATGAAATAACAAAATATGACAACAGCGGAACCGGTTATGCGCAGGGCGTTGAGCTGTTTTTCAGAGATAAGAAAAGCATTAAGAATTTAGATTACTGGATTAGTTATTCGTATCTGGATACAAAACGAAATTACCTGAATTTTCCCGACAAACTGCAACCGAATTTTGCTGCGAATAACACGTTGTCCTTAGTTGTAAAACGCTTTATTCTTAAGTGGAAAACCGGCATCAGCGGTACGTATAGTTTTGCCAGCGGCAGACCGTATTATAACCTGCAATATAATTTTGCCAACAATAAATATTTTCTTGCCGACCAGGGAAAAACAAAAGCCTATAATACGCTTGGGATGAGCATTTATTATGTGCCGTCGGTTGGCAAAACCAATGCAAAAACAAATACCGTTTTGTTTGCCAGCGTAACCAATACCTTCGGGTATAATCTGATTTACAATTACAATTATTCATATAACGGATTGTACAGAGAACCTATTACGCCACCGGCAAAACGATTTTATTTTATCGGCGCATTTTTTAGCTGGGGCATAGACAGATCGCAGGATGCAATTAACGGAAATCTTTAAATTATACAATGTAGTATGTAGTCTGTAGTACGATAAATACAAGAGACATAATACTTAATACATAATACTTAATACAACAAACATGAAACAGTTTATTCTTTCAATTGCAATGCTGACAAGCGTTGCCGCCTTCTCTCAGTCAGACAAATACACCGTGGCGATGGAAAAAAATTTAGCCATGCTCGATTCTGCCAAAACATCCGCCGATCTGAATGCGGCATCAGCCGCCTTTGAAAGAGTTGGCGATGCCGAAAAAACACAGTGGCTGCCCTATTACTGGGCATCGCTTGCCAAAGTGCGCATTGGCTGGGTTGACAACAGCGTGGACAAAGACAAACTTGCCGAAGAAACCAAAGCTATCATTGCAAAAGGCGAAGCCATTAACGGCAATTCAGAATTTCTGGCGCTGCGCGATATGGCGGCCGTGCAGCAAATGATGGTAAACCCGCAGGAACGCTGGCAGACATACGGAACTGAAGCTGCCACCGCCTTACAAAAAGGAATGCAGATGGACCCGAAAAATCCGCGCCTGTATTACCTGCAGGGCATGAGCGTGTTTAATACGCCGGAACAATTTGGCGGTGGTAAAGCCAAAGCAAAACCCATCTTTCAACAGGCTGCCGATTTGTTTAAAACGGAAGAAAAAAAGCCTTTGTATCCTACCTGGGGCGCAGAGCAAAATGATGAAATGTTGGCACAATGTCAATAATAAATCAGAGCAGCAACAAAGACAGCAAAACACTTGTTGTCTTTGTTGCTGACTTTATATTGATTTGATTCATAAAATTTTTCTTATGACAGAACAGGAAGAAGTATTTTTCAGCGAAGAAGAAAGCCTGCTGCTGATAACGCAGATGATCAGTAAAGCCAAGAGCGATTTTATTGAAACCGGCATCAGCGCACTGATGTGGGGCAGCATTGTTACGTTTTGCGCGCTTGTAGAATTTGCCTCTTTTTACTATCCTATTCCCTGGGCAGATTTGGTTTGGCTGCTTACGTTTCTGGCGGTCATTCCGCAAATCATTATCTCTGTCAGAGAAAGAAAAAAGAAAAAATTTAAAACGTATCATGAAGATGCGATGGGCGGCATCTGGATCGCCTTTGGCGTTAGCATGTTTTTGCTCAATTTTTATCTCAACTCATTAACCGTTCCTGTGGGCAGCCTGCGTCCGAATGCGCTTTTTCTTATTGTTTATGGCATTCCTACGTTTGCTACCGGCTTCACAAGAAGGTTTAAGCCAATGATATTTGGCGGCATCGCCTGCTGGGTGTTTGCCGTTGTTAGTCTTTACACATCGTATCCCTATGCCCTGCTACTTGTAGCGGGCGCAGCGTTGCTGGCGTGGTTTATTCCCGGCATCATTTTACAACGCAGATATCTGAACGCAAAGAGACAACAGCATGTTTAACGATCTGGATCCCATATTGCATTCGCAGCTACGTCTTGCCATAATGAGTCTTCTCATCAGTGTAAAGGAAGCCGAATTTACGTTTATCAAAGAAAAAACAAATGCCACCGCCGGAAATCTGAGCGTACAGGTGCAAAAACTGAAAGAAGCCGGATACATTGATGTTACCAAAGAGTTTAAAGACAATTATCCCAACACAAGCTGTAAAATTACAAAGCAGGGCATCAGGGCGTTTGAAAATTATGTGGCTTCATTACAGCAATATTTAAATGCGGGTAAGCAGGCGTTAAAATAATACAAAGTTGGGATGTAAGGTTTAAGGTTTGAGGCAATACACCGTTTGCATTTTCTGACGGCTGAAAACTGATTGCTGATCGCTGAAAGCTGACAACCGGGTTTCTTCATCTTTTCTTAGTTTTGCAGCTTCAAATTATGTTGCAGCGCTTACACATTCAGAACTATGCCATCATAGACGAAATAGAAATTACTTTCTCTCACAACCTCAATATTATTACCGGCGAAACCGGTGCCGGCAAAAGTATTTTGATGGGCGCCCTTAGCCTTATTCTTGGCGAGCGCGCCGATACAGCGGCGCTCATGTTTACCGATAAAAAATGTTTTGTAGAAGGAATTTTTGCCATAGACGACAAACAGGAAGTAAAAACGTTTCTGCAAACGCATGACTTAGAAAACGAAGGCGAGCTTGTGATTCGCCGTGAAATATTGCCAAGCGGCAAATCGCGGGGTTTCATCAACGATACGCCGGCTACTTTGTTTCAGTTAAAAGAACTGGCTTCGCTGCTGGTTGATCTGCACCGCCAGTTTGATACGCTGGAACTTGGCGACAGCGATTTTCAGCGCGAAGTGGTTGATGCGCTGGCAAAGAATGAAGATGCGTTGCCGGCTTATCAAAACGTATTTCGGAACTGGCAAAAAGAACAACGCGAACTGGAAAATTTATTACAGAAAAAAAGTTCTTTTACCAAAGAGTTCGACTTTAATAATTTTCTTTTTAATGAATTGAATGATGCGGCTTTTAAAGAAAATGAACTGGAAGAAATTGACAGTGAACTGCAACTGCTTAGCCATGCCGAGGAAATAAAAACTGCGCTTTCAAAAACGTATTATTCATTACAGGAAGGCGAAGAACCTGTTGTAGCGATATTAAAACAAATTGCCGGTCAGCTTCAGCATTATCATTCGTTTCATCCGCAGTTGCCTTCATTGATACAACGTTTGCAAAGCGCACAAATAGAATTGCAAGATATTGCAGATGAAGTAGAAAACATAAACGACAATGTAAATTTTGATGCTGCACGAATTGAATGGATAAACGAACGACTTGCATTGGGTTATAAATTATTAAAGAAACATGGTTTGTCTGATACGAATGAATTATTGCAGTTGCAAAGCGAATTAGAACAAAAACTGCAGGCCGTTTTAAACATAGACGAAACCATTTCGGTAAAAGAAAAGCAGGTAAGCGCTTTATTTAAACAAGCGATGGAAGGAGCAAAAAATTTAAACGAAGCACGGCGAAAACAAAGCGAACCGTTTTCAAAAGAGGTAACCCGGTTGTTAACGCAGGTTGGAATGCCAAATGCACGTTTGAAAGTGCAGATAACAGAAACGCCGCTGCATATTTTTGGCAACAATAACATCGAATTTTTGTTCGATGCCAATAACAGCAACCGTTTCGAGCCGTTGCGCAAAGTTGCCAGCGGCGGCGAGCTAAGCCGGTTAATGCTTTGCATCAAATCGCTTGTTGCGCAATCCATCAATTTACCAACCATGATTTTTGATGAAATTGATACCGGCATTTCGGGCGAAGCGGCCAAACAGGTTGGCATTATTATGAAAGGTTTGGCCACACAGCGACAGGTAATTGCCATTACGCATCAGCCGCAGATTGCAGGCAGAGCCGATGCCCATTTTTTTGTTTACAAAGAAATAAAAGACAATGCCATAAAAACCAATATCAGGCTGCTGTCGAAAGAGGAAAGAATTACGGCCGTGGCGCAAATGCTGAGCGGCGAAAAGCCTACTGCCGCAGCGCTGGAAAACGCAAGAGAAATGGTGCTGAATTAACTTTATAATCTAAAGATGCAATAATGGGCTAATGATTGAAGTAAGTCATTTTCAAACTTTCAAATTTACGCATTACCAAATTCCGTTTCTTTGTTTTCAATTATCAAATCTACTTCTGATGGCTTATAACTTATTACAGGAAAAAAAAGGAATTATTTTCGGTGCACTTAATGACCAGTCAATTGCCTGGAAAATAGCGCAGAAATGTTATGAAGAAGGCGCTCAGATTGTATTAACCAATGCGCCCATTGCCATGCGTATGGGTGAAATAAATAATCTTGCAAAAGAATGCGGTGATGCGCCGGTAATTGCTGCCGATGTTACCAGTAACGACGATATGAAAAACCTGATTACGAAAAGCATGGAGCATTTTGGCGGTCAGATAGACTTTATTCTTCACAGCGTTGGCATGAGCATGAACATGCGCAAAAACAACTCTTATACGTCGCTCAATTACGATTTTACGCACAAAACCATGGATATCTCCGCCATGAGCCTGCACCGTTTATTGCAACTCTGTTATAACATGGATGCCATTAAAGAATGGGGCAGCGTGGTGGCGCTAACATACATTGCCGCACAGCGCGTTTTTCCCGATTATAACGAAATGGCAGATGCAAAATCAATGTTAGAAAGCATTGCGCGCAGCTTTGGCTACCATTATGCCAAGAAGAGTAAAGTACGCATAAACACGCTATCCCAATCGCCAACCAGAACCACGGCGGGTAGTGGTGTAAAAGGTTTTGAAGGCTTTATTGGTTATGCCGAAAAAATGAGTCCGCTTGGCAATGCAACCGCAGAAGAATGCGCTAATTACTGCATTACTTTATTCAGCGATTTAACCAAAATGGTAACGATGCAAAACCTGTTTCACGACGGTGGTTTTTCGTTCACCGGCGTATCTGCCGAAGTGATAGAACAAATGGAGAAATAGCTGAAAGCTGAAAGTTAAAAGCTCATACCCAAACCTCTTACCTTTGCTTCATGTCTGCGGAAAATATCATTACCGACTGGAAAAAAGGCGTTTTCAAACCCCTTTATTGGTTAGAAGGCGATGAATCTTTTTTTATAGATAAAGTTGTTGATTACGCTGAGCATCATATCCTGAGCGCGAGCGAAGCGAGCTTTAATTTAAGTATTTTTTATGGCAAAGATGCCGACTGGGCTTCGGTTGTAAACGCTTGTCGCCGCTATCCGATGTTTGCCGAACGGCAGGTTGTTTTATTAAAAGAAGCGCAGCACATGCGCGACATAGACAAATTGGAAAGCTATATAGAAAAACCACTGGCTTCCACCGTTTTTGTAGTTAGCTATAAAGAAAAAAAAATAGATGCGCGAACAAAGTTTGCCAGGCTGATTAAGAAGAATGGCGTGGTGGTAAGCGCTGCCAGACTGAAAGATTATGAATTGCCCGGCTGGACGAGCGAATACATTCAGCAAAAGGGTTTAACGGTTACACATAAAGGTTTGCAGATGCTGGTAGATAATATCGGCAGCGATCTGTCGCGTATAGCGAATGAAACGGACAAACTGATTATCAACCTCAAAGAAAGAAAAAACATAACGGAAGAAGATATTGAAACATATATCGGCATCAGTAAAGAGTTTAATTCGTTTGAATTACAGGATGCATTAGCTAAAAAAGATATAGCGAAAGCCATACGCATCATCCAATATTTTCAGCATAACCCGAAAGCCGGCCCTATTCAACTTGTGTTGCCAACACTGTACAATTATTTCAGCAAAGTGTATGCAATTTACGGGCTGGAAGACAAGAGTGAAAAGAAAGTAGCTTCTCTGTTTTACAATAATTTTTATGCCGCCAAACAGGCATTGCAAACATCGGCTTTGTATGGTTATGCAGGTATTGAAAAAGTATTGCTTTTACTGCACCAGTACAATTTAAGAAGCATCGGAATTGATGACACCGGAACAGAAGATGCCGACCTGATAAAAGAACTTGCCGTGAAAATGATAAGCTGACCAATGCGAAAACTTAAAGGTGAGAAGTGAGAAATTTGAGCGATAATTCTTTGTCTTTGGCAAGCTGATTTTGCAAGGCTTCGAGACTGTCAAATTTTTCTTCCACGCGCAGGTAGTGTATAACAGCAACGCGCAGAGTGTTACCGTAAATATCCTCGTTAAAATCAAATAAGTTTACTTCAATTGTGCGCTTGGTTCCGTTCACGGTCGGGTTCATTCCAATGCTCATCATACCAGGTAAGGTGTGAGGTGTGAGGCGTAGGGTGCGAGGGAATACATCATTTGCATTTTCTGATGGCTGATGGCTTATTGCTGAAGGCTGAACGCTGACGCCCGTTACTCTTACCGCATAAATGCCGTTGCCGGGAATCAGCTTTTCTTTATCTTCCACGTCAAGGTTGGCGGTGGGGTAACCAATGGTTCTGCCAAGCTGATTTCCTTTTACCACATTTCCTTCAAAAAAATAATTATAACTCAGAAACTGATTGGCTGTTATTATATCATGAGTGAGTAAGGCTTCCCGGATTTTGGTAGAGCTTATGGTAACTTCATTTAGAATATGCTCGGGTATTTCTTTTACAACAAAACCTAATTGATCCCCCCATTTTTCAAGCAAATGATAATCGCCCTTTCTGCCTTCCCCAAACTTGTGATCGTAACCAATAATGATGGTATGCGGATGAAATTTACCGAATAAAAAATACTGAATGTATTGTTCCGCTGTCTGAGATGCAAACGCTTCATCAAACGGAATAACAACGAGGTGATTGACATTCAGCGATTCGAGCAAGGCAATTTTCTCAGGCAATGTGGTAAGAATAGGGACAGCCGACTGACCTTCGCGAACAACTCTTCTCGGATGCGGATGAAAGGTAATAATAACCGTTTCTCCGTTTATCTGCGCCGCTTCTTTTGCAAGCTGCTCTATAATTTTCCGATGCCCGGCATGAACACCGTCGAACGTGCCAATGGTGATAACGGCATTTTTAAAATCGGGCAAGGTGTTTAAATCTCTGTGTACCTGCATAAACAAAACAAAGATAAAGAAAGAAGCCCCATTCCCTGAACGCGAAGTGCCCCCATCCCCTAAAGGGGAGTTTAGAAACACGATCATTAACAACGGCTATACTTACATTTGCAATGATGAAATCAAACTATATATTAAATACTTTTTTTTACTCCCCTTTAAAGGACGAGGGCAGCATGTATTCGCAGCGCGGCGTATCGGCGCAGAAAGAAGAAGTTCATGCCGCCATACAAAATTTAGACGCTGGTTTGTATCCGTTTGCATTTTGTAAAATGTATCCCGACTTTACTGGCGGCGATACAAAGTTTGTCAATATCATGCACGCCGATGGCGCAGGAACCAAAAGCATTCTGGCTTATATATATTGGAAAGAAACCGGCGATACAAGTGTTTGGAAAGGCATTGCGCAGGATGCCGTTGCCATGAACTTAGACGATTTATTATGCGTTGGCGTGTGCGATAATCTTCTGTTTTCTTCTACCATTGACAGAAATAAAAAACTCATTCCGGGCGAAGTATTAAAAGCGATTATTGAAGGCACGCAGGCATTTTTTGATCTGTTGAAAACGTATGGCGTAAACATTCAATATCTCGGCGGCGAAACGGCTGATGTAGGTGATGTGGTGCGCACCATTGCCGTGAACGGAACCATGATGGCCAGACAGGAAAAAAGTAAAATGATTACGAATGAAAAAATTGCTGCCGGCGATGTAATTGTCGGCTTTGCCAGCTTTGGGCAAGCCACTTATGAAACGGATTACAACAGCGGTTTGGGAAGCAATGGATTGACCAGTGCCAGGCACGATGTATTGAGTAAATATTATGCAGAACATTATCCGGAAACCTACGAGCCTTCACTGCCTGATAAAGTAATTTACATTGGCAAAAACAGGATGACGGACAGCTTTCAGCTTTCAGCCATCAGCCGTCAACCGTCAACCGTCAGCGGTCAGCAATCAGCTATGAGCAATCAGCTTTCAGCAATCAGCTTTCAGCAATCAGGAGATTCACCATTCGCGACTGACAATTCACAACTCACCATCGGCAAGCTTTTATTAAGTCCCACACGCACGTATGCACCTTTGATGAAACGCTTGCTGGAAGAGCATTTCAGCGATATGCACGGCGTGATACATTGCAGCGGCGGCGGACAAACCAAGTGCATGAAATATTTGCCTTCGGCTATGAAAATCATCAAGGATAATTTGTTTACGCCGCCACCCGTTTTTAGACTGATTCAGCAAAATTCAGGTGCGGATAATAAAGAGATGTATCAGGTGTTTAACATGGGACACCGGCTGGAGATTTTTACCAGCGAAAAAGCAGCGCTGCAAATGATTGACGCGGCAAAAGAGTTTAACATCGAGGCAAAAATTATTGGCAGAACGGAAGTGTCTGAAAAGAAAGAACTGGAGCTGATTGCAGGTGAAGAAGTAATCCGATATGAATTTTAAATTCGCTTATTCCGGATTGTAAATTTCTTCAATGTTGAATTGAATTTGCAAAGCCGGCAGTTTCAGTATTTCATCGGTATGGGTAAATGAGATCATCTCCCATTCGTTATTTTCTTTATAGAACAGTTGCACCAATACCTTTTCAGGCTCAACAAGTATATAATATAAAAGCGATGGTATATTCTGATAAGAAATAAACTTATCAACCATATCGTATTTGCGTGTTGCATCCGATAACACTTCAACTATAATTTCCGGCTGATGCTTTACATATTGTTTTGTATCGCCTGTTGTTTCTTTGGTTGCAAATACATCAGGATAAAAATAGTTCGGCTCGTTTGGACTTTTCACTTTTACGCTTTGCATGTAAATGCTGTATCCTTTGCTTTTTAAAAGCCGTCTCAATAGGAACGCAATATTCATTGCTATTTCGTTGTTTAGGTCGCTTTCGCCGGGCATTTCAATTAATTTTCCGTTGATAAACTCATGTTTTGTATCCGAATATAACTCAAGGTCGAGGTATTCGTCTTCTGTATAGTTTATGTCAGATACAATAAGCGGCATGTTGCAAACTTTGTTGTTATCAAATATAAATGATTCTAATTTATTAAAAAAAAAAGCAGCGGGAAGAATCAGGCTGCTTTTATCACTCAAAACAAATAAAACTAATTTTCTACTACCATAAATGTAATTGCCTGTTTTGTTATCGCTGTTACGTCATATCCGCTTTGCTTTGCAGGAATCCATTTTGGTCCGCGTTGTATCACGCGTATCGCTTCTTCAGCTGTGCCAAACCCAGGATTTGTAAGCGCTTTAAAATCAGATAAATTTCCCTTATTATCGACTTTAAACTCTACAATTACGGTATAATTTCCTGTTGGCGCTTTATGTTCTGCCGGAGTATTAAATCTAAGTTGCTTTTGCAAATATTTTTCCCAGGCTTCTTTACCCCCGGGAAAAGAAGGCGGCGTTTGAGCTTTGGTAAATGTGGCTTCGTTTTTTTTAGGCAGATTGCTGTTGGTTGGTCTGTCTATTATTTCGGTGTCTTTTACAATTTTTGGTGGTGAGAAAACTACCAATAGCTGCTTTCCCTTTGTATTGTGTTTTGTTGTGATTTCAACAACGCCGTGACTGCCTTTTTCTCCATACTTTCTTAAAGCCGATTCTCCTTTTAAGACAGTCATCGAAATAATGTCATCCGGTGGTAGCAGCATGTCCAATTCATTCCTGTTAGGCATAATTTTGCCATCAACCACAATCAACGACGAATCGGTTGGGTTTAGCTTCATCCCAATGCTTTTATCGCTGTTGCTACTGTTTTTCGGTACAGTATCATTTTTTTTAACAACCTTTAAAAGGGTAATATTTTTTGTAGCCGTTTCGCGGTAGAACTGATCGTTCGTTTCATCTTGCAAAGCATTGGCTTTTTTCATCTTAATTTCCACCACGCCGCTCTTACCTTTTTCTCCATATTTTTTTATAGCTGAAGAATCTTTTAAAACATCGATTGATTCCATTTTATCCGCCTCAATCTTTTTCATTTCCTCTTCCGAAATTTCCTTACCATCTACATAATACAAAGGTGTTTTACCGGTGGTATCCATTATTGTTACGGTGGCAGATTGTTGTTTGGCGTTCGAAAAATTTACCACGCCTTGTAAAATATCCCGTGCAAGGGTTTCAACTTTATTATCATTGGTCAGTTGTTTTACGCTTTCAGCATTATTCATGTAACCACATTCAATAATTGCGGCCGGGTAAGGGTTTTGGTCAATTATAAAAATGCCATGATTCTTGCGTTGTTGTAATGTATCGATTATAGGAAAATTATTTTGTAACGCCTGCAACAAACCAGAACCAAGCAAGCGGCTTTTATTATAACTGCTTTTGGCTTCATCTCTTGTTATATATACTTCCACTTCATTCTTGCTGGTTTGCTTCTCGGCTGTTGCATTTATATGAATAGAAATAAAAGCATCCGGCTGACGACTTTTTATAAAGTTCAGCCTGTCTTCGAAACTAACAGTTGCATCATCCGTTCTTGTCATGGCAACTGTAATTCCATACTCCGGCGCCAGTTGCTGAATCTTTTTCGCAATTGACAAACTAATACTTTTTTCCAGAGCGTTATTCGCTCCCGGTGCACCCTTATCGCTGCCGCCATGACCGGCATCTACCACCAAAACAAAAGGTGCATTAACGTGCGATAAAGTGATGTTTTTCGTTTCTCTCATTTTAAATGCAAACAGTAAAACGGTAGCGGCAAGCAGCGGCAAAACCAAAATCCGCCGTGCATAGCTGAAGCTGGGCTTCTTTGATGTGGTAAGCATAAGTAATCTTCTTTTTATGGGTGAATAATGAAAGGATTGGGCAGGAGAAAATATGGCTTTGGCGTATTGCGATTGCAGCAGCATCAGGGCAAAGGCTTCTGCATCTTTGTTCTCAATCGCTTTTTCGTCGGCAATAAATTCATGTATCATCGAAAGCTCTTTTTGCATCAGCCAATAAAAAGGATTTAACCAGAAAACAGCCGTAACAATACGCATGAAAACCTTATCGCAACTGTGTTTATGCTGAATATGCGTCATCTCGTGCCGCAAAATTTGCCTGCCGGTTATATCGGAAATGTCTATCGTATTTTTCCAAAACAGGTTATTGAAAAATGAAAATGGTGCCTGATGCAAATCGGTTGTTATGAAGTTGATAGCATCTATTTTTTCGGATGGATAGTTGCGTTTAAAGCGGAATATTTTTATAATGCTAAATGCCAGAAAAAGCAGCAGGCAAACAGATACAAAACAGGCGCCTGTGAATACAATTGTTTCGGGTGATAAATAAAAACGGCTGCCTTCCGTGCTTACTTCGCTGCTGTTTACCAGCATTACATTCATCATTTGTATCACCTGTTCATTCTGGCTGCGCCACGTCCATACTTCCAGATTTACGAACGGCAGAAAAAGGCTTAGGGCAACGCTCATCAATAAATAAAAACGATTGTAATAATGAAACCGCTTATTGCGAAGCGCAACATAATAGTAGCTGAACAAAATGCCCGAATAAACGGTTGCTTTCAGAAGATAAACAAGAAGCGTTTGCATAATTTTTTTTTACTTGTTCTTTAATTGCTTTAACAACAGTTCAAGGTCGGCTACGCTTAGCTTTTTTTCCGCTACCAGAAAAGAAACCGCCTGCGTAAAAGAGCCGTCGAAATAGCCCTTTACCAAACCATTCATGGTATTTTTAAAATAAGCCTGCTTGCCTATCAATGGCCTGTATTCATTCATTCGCCCATGCACTTCCGTTCCTACAAAATTTTTATCTACCAAAATTTTTAACAGCGTTGCCACCGTGTTAGGGTGCGGCTTCGGCTCCGGCATTTCATCTACCACATCTTTCAAAAATCCTTTTTTTATTTTCCAGAGAGCCTGCATAATCTGCTCTTCCGCTTTTGTGAGGTTTTTCATTCAACTAAAATTTTAGTCGAAGTTAAACTAATTATTTAGTTGAACAAATTATTCATAATTTTTTTCATAAAAATTTTTACAAATCCCTGACGATTCAATTACATGTATGTACATATATTTGCATTGTGAAACTGGAAGATGCCATACAATCAACAACATTCAGCAGCGAAGTTCAAAAAGCGACGATTCATTTGCTGTATTCTGCCTATCAGATAAAAGTACGCATGAGCTGTTTGCTGAAAGAGTTCGACATTACGCAGGAACAATACAATGTATTGCGCATCTTAAAAGGAAAGCATCCGCAGTGCATGTGCGTTAAAGACATTGCAGGCAGAATGATAGAACGCAGTTCTAATGTGCCGCGCATTGCCGACAGGCTGGTAGCCAAGAAGCTTGTAAAACGCTTTCAGTCGGAACACGATAAAAGAGAAACATCCATTTTACTTACCGTAAAAGGATTGGCATGGCTGGAAAGTGTTACCGCAAAAATAAAGGGGCAAAGCGGCAACATTCTGACTCTTACTGAAAGCGAAGCGAAGCAACTGAATTTATTATTAGAAAAAATAAACACAAACATTCATTCATCAAACAGTTAAAAACACACAACATGGCAACTTACAACATTGATCCGCTACACTCTGAAATTACATTTAAAGTAAAGCATCTGATGATTACCAATGTAACGGGAAACTTCGGCAAATTTTCGGGTAAAATGGAAAGCGGCAAAGATGATTTCAGCGATGCGGAAATTGATTTTGAAGCTGACGTTAACAGCATTAATACAAACAACGAACAACGCGATGGTCATTTAAAATCAGGCGATTTCTTTGATGCGGCGCAATATCCGAACATTACGTTCAAATCAACTTCTTTTGACAAACAAACCGATGATATTTATAAGTTGAACGGCGATCTTACTGCACATGGTGTAACCAAACCGGTAACGTTTTCTGCCGAACTCGGTGGCGCAGCTACGGATATGTACGGACAATCGAAAATTGGTTTTGAAATCAGCGGCAGCGTTCACCGTAAAGATTTTGGCTTGGAATGGAATGCAGCTTTGGAAACCGGCGGCGTAGTATTGAGCGATGAAGTAAAGCTGCTTCTGAATGTGCAACTGATAAAACAGGCTTAAAAATTGAAGCCTGGAGGAGGGAAATTAAGAATTATGAACATAGAAATTATATCCGGCAGCCCGCGTAAAGACAGCGTTTCGTTTCGGGTTGCCTTGTTTTTGCAAAACTATTTTAAAAAAAACACACAGCACAATGCCGGCATTATAGATGTGCGCGACTGGGATGTGCCCGCAATGCTGCAATCGGCATGGTCTTCGCCCGATAAAGCGCCCAAAGAACTGCGGCCGCTGGCAGAAAGAATGTTTGCCGCCGAAGCTTTTATTTTGATTAGCCCCGAATACAACGGAAGCTATTCCGGCGCATTAAAAAATTTGCTTGATCATTTTCCAAAGCAGACACGTAAAACATTCGGAATCGCCACGGCTTCACCCGGCGTAATGGGCGGCATGAGAGCCAGCCAGCAGATGCAATTACTTGTTAATGCATTATTCGGCATTGGCTCGCCATACATGCTAATCGTGCCAACGGTGCAAAACAAATTTGATGAGGAAGGCAACTTGACAGACAATACGTTTCAAAAAAGTATAGACACATTTGTAACCGAATTTTTATGGCTGGCAGAAAGCGTTAATCCGGTGGTAGAACCGGCGGAATTGTTATAATGTTTGGATGTGTGTGTAAGTAAAACCCTCTTTTGTAGAGGGTTTTTTATGAATGGTCAATCATGAGTAGTGAATTAAATAATTTTACCTGTTCACCTTAGGAATGAAGATTGCATATTTTATAAAATCATAAAAAATTAAAACATGAAAAGCATATTTCATTTCCGCAAACGCAAGCCGGCACTCGCTTTGGGCGCAATTGCCTTTGGCGCTTTTGCAGTAGGCGCCTTAGCCATCGGGGCACTGGCAATCGGCAAAGTATCCATTGGGAAACTGGCACTTGGAAAGGCAAAAATTAAAGATCTGGAAGTAGAAAAATTAACGGTTCATCAATTGGTGATTAAGAAACAAAGCTCTTTGTAAAAAGTATATTCACATCGTCATTGCGAGCGCAGCGAAGCAATCTATAAACTGTATGATAAAGTTAATCGTAAGTAAGAATCAGATTTACAGTTATCAAGCAACCTCTTTTATACAGCATAGACTGCTTCGCTGCGCTCGCAGAGACGAGTAATACCATTCACTTTCATAACTCATTATACCTTTGGCTCCCAGCCTTTTTCATACTCTCGTTTCCATAGCTTCATTGCATCGTCGTTGTGTAAAATGTGACCGTTGTTCGTATCGCAATACAAGGTAGTGCCGGTGCGCTGCGCAATGTTGGCCAGGTGGCAAAGCAATACACTTTTGCTTCCCTCGCTAAC
The DNA here is from genome assembly GCA_965219515.1 of Ilyomonas sp. Lineage (GTDB taxonomy): Bacteria > Bacteroidota > Bacteroidia > Chitinophagales > Chitinophagaceae > Ilyomonas. Next base: position 432,515 of record OZ244776.1, on the reverse strand, counting down.
CGGCGAATTTAATTTGGCTTCGCCGCGTACACTATCTACAAAATTTTGAAAATGAAAAAAATCGAGATTGCCGGTGCTGCTTACGGTATTTGTCGAATCGGCTTTTACATCACTTTTTATTTCTTTCACCAATTTATTATCCGCATCAAATACTTTATAATCGCCGCCGCCATCGTTTACCAAAGTCCCTTTATCGCCATAAATAATGAAGCCTCTGCCAGCGCCTTCTACCGGAAATAAATTGCAGCTACGACTTTCCCAGGTAATGGCTTTTTTATCGCCAAATTCAAAAGCGGCAACCTGCGTATCGGGTGTTTGCCAGTCGTCTGTAAACGCATAACGGCCGCCTGCCGATGTAACTTTGGTGGGATAATCAACGCCTAAAAACCAGCGGCAGCAATCTATTTCGTGCGTACCGTTGTTGCAGGCTTCGCCCGTGCCCCAATGCCAGCGCCAGTGCCAGTTATAATGCACAAGATTATCAACATAATCTTTACGCGGCGCCGGGCCTTGCCACAATTCAAAATCAAGCGTTGGCGGCACCGGAATTTTTTTGCCAAAGCCAATGCTTTTTCGATTATTGGCATACCAGGCTTTTGCAAAATAAGCATTGCCAATAATGCCTTCATGCACTTCTTTGGCGGCTTGTATCAGCGTTGGCATCGAGCGCCGCTGGTTGCCCATCTGAATCAGTTTCTTATACTTATCCATCGCCTTTACAATCAATTCGCCTTCGTAGGGGTTTTGCCCGCATGGTTTTTCAACATACACATGCTTGTCATGCGCGGCACCAAGTATTGCCGCCGGCGTATGCCAGTGGTCGGGCATGGCAATAACCAGTGCATCGTAATCTTTTTGCTCAACCAGTTTGCGAATGTCTTTTACTACGGTTGGTTTTCTCGGCGCATCTTTCAAAGCCGCCAATCCATTGGCAATGGCGCCTTCTTCCACGTCGCAGATATATGCCACTTCTACATTGGGCAATTGAGAATAACATTTTGCCAAATAGGAACCGCGGCTGTTAACGCCCGAAACGGCAAGCACCACTTTATTGCTCGGCGCGTTTTTACCGAAGATGGGAAAATTTAAAATGGTAATTCCTGTTGCGGCAAGCGATGTGTTTTTAATAAATTGACGTCTAAGCATAAAGTGAATTATGAATTATGAATTATGAGTTATGAATTAGAAATTAGAAATTCATAATTCCCAATTCATCATTCCTGATTTTATTTGAGCTCTTTGATTTTGATACTTCGGTAGCTTACTTCATTGCCATGATCCTGCAACAGAATATGACCTTGTCTGGCTTCGCCAAAGTTTGGCCACACTTTGTATTTACTGATGGCAACAAGGTCTTTAAACGCTTTGGAACCTCGTTCATATTCCAATACTTTAATGCCGTTTAAATAATGCTCAACATGATTGTTCGGATACACTACAATCCGCCCGGTGTTCCAGCCTCCGGGCTGATGAATGAAACGCTTTTCTTTTTGCGCCGGAATTAAATCGTATAACGAAGCCATTGTTCTGTCGCCGTTTCTGCCAAGCTTTGCATCAGGATGAAGCGAATCGTCCAGTACCTGATATTCCAGACCAATGGCAGAACCGGTATTGTTTTCAGAGAGGGTAGCAAAATATTTTACGCCGCTGTTGGCGCCTGGCGTTAGCCTGAAATCGAACGATAAATCGAACGCGCTATATTCACCTGTTGTTACCACATCACCAGCCGTACCGCCTTCTTTACCGGCGGAAGAAAGCACGGTTATCAACCCGTCTTTTATTTGCCATTCCACCGTAGGAAACGAATCTTTATAAGCACCGCGCCAACCTTTGCTGTCTTTGCCGTCAAACAAAAGCTTCCAGCCGCTTTGCTTTTCATAATTGCAGAGATAGTTGGGAATGTTATTCACTACATACACATCTTCGGGAAACGGCGCGGGCTTAACATCACTTGTTTTAATGCGGATGTTTTTCCAGTATATCTTTTCTCCCACCAGTTTTTCATTGTCGCCAATGCTGTGAACCTGAAGCGCAATAACGCCGTTTTTATCTGCCGTATCCACCATGTAAGCCGCCGGCTGATTGTTAATCCATGTTTTTATTTCATTGCCAATGCATTCTATTTTCACTTTGTTCCAGTCATTTATTTTAAAGGCGTGTTGCGCAGCCGGATGAAGCGATAACGGATAAAGCCAGTCCCGCCTTCCTTCATCATAAATGCCAGCCGTCCACCGGCGCGCAGACGGATCTAATTCGTATTGATATCCATACACTTTTCCTTTGCCTTCGTGCCCGGCAGAATCGTAATGACTGCGAAACTGAATACCCGAGTTGGAGGTTGTATCTTCTATTTTCACCTCAAGCTCCAGTATAAAATCTCCGTATGGCTTGTCGGTAATTAAAAATGTATTGGGCGAATACTGAACCGTTCTGCCAACGATCATTCCGTTTTCAACTTCATATTCTGCTGTGCCAGCCACCTTTTGCCAGCCGTTGAGTGTTTTGCCGTCGAATAAAGAAGCGTAACCGGCTGTAGTGCTTTGCGCAGCAGATAAAAAAGAAATCAAACAAAAAGAAACAAACTGAAACAAAAAAGAAACCAACTTCATGGCGAATCGTTATTAGTGAGGTGTAAAGTAAAGCAAATGACGAATAAAAACCTGCAACTCGCAACAGGTTATTCATAAAATCGGAGAGCAATGGAAAAAAAGCGGTAAAGCAAATTTATAAAAACCATCACTCCGCGAATGTTCTACAGTCAATTAAAAAATCTGCAAAGCAATTATAATTCCGATGGCTGATAATTTACCTTTTTTAAAACCGGGTAAACATAGCGAAATACGCTTCGAGTGATGATTCATATTTTTTTAATGCTTTCCAGATTGATACAATTCGGAAATTTCGTTACAAAACAAGAATGTAAAAAATTAAACCGATGCTTTTGCAAATCTCATTGCAATGGGCAGATTGCCAACGAATGGAATAAACCCGTTTCTCTTCTTGCAATTCATTTATTTTTGAAAAAATTTTGTTAGTAATGAATATGGTTTCAGAACAAGGCGTTATTACCGAAGATCAGGTGCAACAGTTAAAAGATCTCCTTGGCGAACAGTATGTGTTTGCCGATGAAGAAAGCCTGCACCATTACAGCCACGATGAAACGGAGCATTTAACCTACTTGCCCGAAGTTGTTATAAAACCGCGCACGGCAAAAGAAATAAGCGAGGTGATGAAGATGTGCAACGAGCACCTGATACCGGTTACGCCGCGTGGCGCAGGCACGGGTTTAAGCGGTGGCGCGCTGCCGCACAAAGGCGGCGTTCTTATCTCAATGGAACGATTGAATTCAATATTGAAAATAGACGAACGCAACGGACAGGTAATAACCGAACCGGGCGTTATTACCGAAGTGTTGCAAAATGCGGTAAAAGAAAAAGGCTTGTTTTATCCGCCCGACCCAAGCAGCCGCGGCAGTTGCTTTATCGGTGGCAACATTGCCGAAAACAGCGGCGGACCAAAAGCGGTAAAATATGGCGTGGTGAAAGATTATGTATTGAATTTGGAAGTGGTATTGCCAACCGGAGAAATTATCTGGACAGGTGCCAATGTGCTGAAAAACAGTACCGGCTACAACCTAACGCAATTGATGGTCGGCAGCGAGGGAACGCTGGGCATCGTTACCAAAATTGTATTGAAATTAATACCACATCCGGCGCACGATTTATTGATGCTGGTGCCTTTTGCATCGCTTGAAAAGGCAAGCGAAGCCGTGAGCGCCATTTTTCGCGCGGGCTTCACGCCAAGCGGTTTGGAACTGGTTGAAATAGATGCGCTGAAAATAGTAAGCGAAATGGTTGACAGCCACGCTGTTCCGGTAAATGATGATGTGGCGGCGCATTTGATTGTGGAAGTGGATGGCAATAACATGGACCAACTGATGAGCGAGATGGAAGCCATTGCCAATTTGCTGATGAAGTTTGAAGCCGGTGAAGTTTTTTTTGCCGATGATGCGCAGCAAAAAGCGGAGTTGTGGAAGCTGCGCCGCCGCACGGCAGAAGCCGTTAAAATGAAAGGCTATACCATAGAAGAAGACACCGTAGTGCCGCGCGCCGAACTGCCTAAACTAATCCATGGCGTAAAAGAGCTGGGAAAACAGTATCATTTTAAAGCGGTTTGTTATGGTCATGCGGGCGATGGCAATTTGCATGTACGAATAAAAAAAGACGGCACCGCCAACAGCTTTGGAGACGACGAGATGAACAATGCATTGCGCGCGCTGTTTCAATTGGTGTACAGCCTTGGCGGAACCATCAGCGGCGAGCATGGCATCGGTTTAATTCAGAAAAGCTATATGGACATAGTGTTTGAACAAACAAACCTGCGGCTGATGCGCGATATTAAAAGAGCATTTGATCCTAACAATATTTTAAATGCGGGTAAAATTTTCGATGCGGAATAAGCGTTTATGTTTGCTGACTGTAAATGTTTTTTTATGAAGAAGATAATGTTTTTGCTGATCGCTTCCGGCTTTTTTGCTTGTGGTTTCGGGCAACAGAACAGAGATGAAAGAACAAGTGATTACGGAGAACTGAAAGGCGGCTTTAAACAGGAAAATATATTTCTCGGCGGCGGAGCCAGTTTAGGCGGAGGCTTTGGTCAATTCAGTTTTGGCGTTAGCCCCGAAGCGGGCTATTCCATTGCACAATGGCTCGACGCCGGTATCGGGTTAAATATTATTTACACCTCTGTTGCTTCCAACACCTATTACAATCCTACCAGCACCAAACTCCGGCAATGGAACTACGGAGGCGGTCCTTTTTTTAGAGTCTATCCGGTAAATTTTTTATTTGTGCAGGGACAGTTTGAAGAAAACTGGACCAAAGTAACCATCAAAGATGGCATTTATACATACAAACAAAACGAAAATGCAGCAAGCTTAATTGCAGGTATCGGTTATACAGAGCGTGTGGTGGGGCAGGGCAGCTATTATGTAATGCTTGGCTTAGATCTTCTCAACAACACATATTCGCCCTATGTTACACAAAACGATTACGGACAACTTAGAAAGCTTCCCATTTTGCGTGCCGGCTTTAATTTTTACCTGCGTCCTGCCAAGCAAAAAGAGCTTCAATCACGTTATCAGAATGCGCGCATACTGTAACCATCTGCCGCCAGTTGTTGTATAAAAAACCTTCGTGCTGCATGTAGTCAAGATGCTGTAACAAATGGTCATAAAATCCTGCCGTATTCAGCAGGATTATTTTTTTATCGTGAATAGAAAGATTATTCCAGGTAACAATTTCAAACATTTCGTCCAGTGTGCCGATGCCGCCCGGCAGAACGATGGCCGCGTCTGCCAGCTGATACAATAGTTTTTTACGTGCGTGCATATCTTCTGCCTGGTGCAACGTGGTAAGATTGGTGTGCACTTTTTCTTTTTGTATCAATAACTGCGGCATTACACCCGTAACCCTACCACCATGTTGCAACATCGTGTTGGCAATCACGCCCATTAATCCGCTATTGCCGCCGCCGTAAACAAGGCTGATGTTATTAGCGGCCAATAGTTTTCCCAAAGCTTCCGCTTCCTGCTTATATAAAACATTATTGCCTGTTTGCGAACCACAGAAAACCGTTACCGATGGATACATATATTTTCAATTAACAGCAATGTTACGGGATGATGATATAAAACAAAATAAACAGGCCGGAAAATGATGATTTGATAATGCCGGCAATATGTTATAAGCCAACGCAGCACTTGTCCCGATAGAATCAGGATAACGCAAATTATCGCGGATAAATACAAGCAATCTGCAGGATCATTTTAATATGGTTCTGCGTTATTTCTTGCCATATTTGAAAATTAATAAAGCAATATCAATTTATTTTTCTATCAACTGTTTCAAGGCTGCATTCAAATCGGGATATAAAAAATGAAAGTCGCCCTGCAATATTTTTTTTGCGCTTACGGTTGCGCTTTTCAAAACTTCTTCACTCATTTCGCCAAGCAAAAGCTGCAGCGCGAATCGAGGCACATGCACCGGCAAAAAAGCCTTGCCGCGCATTTCTTTGGCAAGTTGCAGCGTAAGCTCTTTGTTGGTAACAGGCGAAGGCGCAACGGCATTATATACACCCATAAGATGATTGTTTTCGATGGCATACAAGTACATGCGGCACATGTCCTCTTCGTGTATCCAGCTTACTACCTGGCTTCCGCTGCCAAGAATGGAAGCAATGCCTGCTTTCAACGGTTTTTTAAATTCAACAAAAGCGCCGCCGTCATTGCTTAATACGATACCCGTTCGCAGCTTTACCAGCCTTTTTCCCAAAGCCGTTACCGGCTCAATGCTTTCTTCCCACAAACGGCAGGTTTCGCCCAAAAAATCGTTAGCCGGAGGCGCATCTTCGGTAAATCCTTTCTCTTTGCTACGTTTAGAATCTTCGCCATACCAACCGATGGCCGATGCGCTGACAACGGCGAGTATCTGATTGGGAACCTGCTGCATGGCTTTTACCAGCAGGGTACTGCTCTTTACACGACTGTCTATAATTTCCTGCTTGCGTTTTTTTGTCCATCGCTTTTCGGCAACATTTGCGCCGGCCAGATGCACAACATAATCTGCCTTGGCAATGGCATCGTTATCAATTTCACCGGTATCAATGTCCCAGCGTTTTATAATTGCGCCCGAATCTGTACGACCGCTTTTTTTACTATGACTAAAAATAAAGACATCGTAATTTTTTGCTGTCAGCATGGCTGATAAGCGTTTACCAAGCAAGCCGGTGCCGCCGGTAATGATGACTGTGGGCATTCGTAAGATTTTAGTAAAGCTGCAAATTACGAAGTATCGGCTATGAGCCGCGAGGTAAAAGTTATCGGAGATAAAGGAAAAAGCATAACGATTACAGGTAAAGCTGAACAAGACCAGTTTGCACATCAAAGCGTAAAGCCCGCATCGCATCACTTACAGCTTGTTGCGTATGTTTGCCGCTTAATGGCTTAGCGTATGCAGTTTGGAATTATCGGCAGCGGTAGCTGGGCTACCGCCATTGCCAAAATACTTACCGACAATCATCACCGCATCAACTGGTGGATTCGAAATGCTGACACAATTGATTATATCCGGCAACGGCATCATAACCCGCATTATCTGCAGGCGGCTTATTTTGATATATCGTTATTGACCATGAACAACAATGTGCAGCAGGTAATTGAAAGCTCGGATGTTTTAATTGTAGCCGTGCCTTCCGCTTTTGTAAAACAAGCGTTTGCAGCATTGCCGAAAAAGGCATTTCAAAATAAAAAAATTGTATCTGCCATCAAAGGCATTCTGCCTGATTGCAACGATTTACTGAATGATTATTTGCATCATAAATTTAATGTATCAACAGAAAATTATTTTACCATATTGGGTCCTTGCCATGCAGAAGAAATAGCCGCCGAAAAACTTTCCTATCTTACCTTTTCGGGCGTTGATGAAACGATGACGCATACCATTGCGCAATATTTTTCCACGCTTTATGTAAACACAATTATCAACCATGATATTGTCGGCGTTCAGTATGCCGCCGTGCTGAAAAACATTTACGCTCTGGGTGCGGGCATTGCGCATGGATTAGAGTACGGCGATAATTTTCTAAGCGTTTACATTGCCAATTGTGCTAACGAAATGGCGGTCTTTTTAAGGCAGATGGTGCAGCAGCATAACATTCCCTGTAACGAGGAACGCATTCAATATACATCATCGGTTTACTTAGGCGATTTGCTGGTTACCTGTTACTCGCTGTATAGCCGCAACCGCATGTTTGGCAGCATGATAGGAAAAGGATATTCCGTAAAAGCGGCGCAGTTGGAACTGAATATGATTGCCGAAGGATACAATGCCGCAAAGTGCATTTATAAAGTGAACGAAAAGTTGATGGCGAATATACCGGTTGTTGATGCCATTTATCATATTTTATGGCAACACAAACCGGCGAAAGAAACATTTAAAAAAATGGAAACGCTGCTGGTATAAAACCGTTAAGCGTTTACAAAAACTGAACACACTTTATGTGGAATAACATCATTCATTACCTGCAACATCTGCCAAATTTCGTCTGGAATCTATTGATTGTTGCGTTTGCCGTTTTAATGGGATTAATTATCAAAGCCATTCTTTCCGTCTTTGTAAAAAGAGCCGCCAGGCACGAAGATTTTTCGATGACGCGCTCCATCATTCAGCGTCTGGCGCCGCCGGTTACTTATTTTCTGCCTTTATTGATACTCAATTTTCTTCAGGATGAAATGCGCATGAAATTGTCGCAACAACTTCTTTTTAACCGCGCACTGGAAATCCTTATTACGCTTGCGGTATCTTACATGCTCATTTGCATTATAAAAGTAGCAGAAGATTATGTTTATCATCGCTACGATTTAAAAAAACCCAATAACCTGCGATCAAGAAAAATAAGAACGCAGCTTCAGTTTATCCGCCGGTTGTCGGTTGGCATCATTGTTCTCATTACGCTCTGCATCATTTTTCTGAGCTTCGACAATCTGCGCAAATTAGGCGCCGGTCTGCTTACCGGTGTTGGCATCAGCGGCATCATCATTGGTTTTGCCGCGCAAAAATCGTTGTCCAATTTATTGGCCGGTTTTCAGATTGCATTTACGCAACCGTTGCGCTTAGATGATGTATTGGTGGTGGAAGGCGAATATGGAAGGGTGGAAGAAATTACGCTTACCTACGTGGTATTAATTATCTGGGATGAACGCAGGCTGATTTTACCAATTAATTATTTTATAGAAAAACCGTTTCAGAACTGGACGCGCACCGGCTCGCAGATATTAAGCGCCGCCATGATTTATCTTGATTATACCGTGCCGGTAGAAGCGGTTCGTACCGAGTTTTTACGATTGGTGCACAACAGTCCGTTGTGGGATAAGCGCGTATCGGGTTTGCAGGTAACCAATTTGAACGAAAGAACCGTAGAGCTTCGCTGCCTCATCAGCGCCAATACATCGGCTTTGTCGTTCGATTTGCGGTGTTATGTAAGGGAAAACCTGCTGAATTTCATACAAAAAAACTATCCCGCTTCGTTACCAAAAACAAGGATAGAAATAGAAAATGCGGAGCAAAAAAACGCCGCTTCAATGTAAAATGAAGCGGCGTTACGGATAATTTAATTTTGTTTTGTCAGTTTGCTGTTGCAGAATCTTTTGCGCTTTTGCGATGCTGCCGTTCTTCTTTCGCTTCTTCCATTACCTGTTGCAGCTTTCTGATTTGCTCTTTGCTAAGCTGTGCGCGAAGCCGAACCAATTCCGCCTTTCTGTTGTTTTGCAAAGCCGGTTTCCGGTCTTCTTCTTTCAGTTCGGCATTGCTTTTTATGGCGCGGGCGTTAGCATAAAAATCCTGCACAATGCTTACTACCGAATCGGCTTTTATATTATCAATCTCAAGTTCTGTCATCAGGCGTTGCTTCATGTTAGCCAACCGCATACCCGATTGTGCAAAAGAGGAAGTGATAAAAAAAGAACCGAAAATGAACAGTAATACAGTCAGCTTTTGCATGTAGTGAATTTTACAAACCAGAACGGACAATTACCTGCGCATGGTGGAATCGGAAGACATTTTCATTTCTTTGTGATCTCTGCGCATGTCTTTCATTTTCGACTTTTGCTCATCGGTTAAGATAGCTTCCATATTCTTGCGCTGCTCCATACGAAGGGCTTTCATTTTCTCCTGCTTTTCAGTATCGTTCAATGAGCTGTTATTTTTTATTTCTTCCATTTTGCTCATGTTGTCGTCGCGCAGTTTTTTCATTTTTTCTTTCTGATCCTGTGTCAGGTTCAGATCGTCGAACATCTGGGCGCGCTCCATTTTAGCATGGCGCTCCGGTTTCATTTTTTTATCGCCGGAATCCTGAGCCTGAACAGCCGTAGCAAAAGCGATAGCCGCAAAAGCTATCAAGACAAATTTTTTCATAATCATTTTTTTAAAGTAAGCAGTAAAGACGTGGTACTTTTTTTAAAGTTTAAGCAAAGAAAGGAAAGAATTGTTAAGAGATAAAACAATTTATAACTGACTGGCAGGTAAAACAATTATACCATCACTTCGCGTGTCAGATGTATTTTGGTCATCTGCAGATACTGATTTTGCAACTGGTGAATGAAATGCACATTCGGATGATGACGGCGGTCTTCGCGATACCACATTTCGATGCTTGAAAAATCTCCTTCCGACGGTATGGCGATGCGAAAAGAACCTTTCTTGTATTTGATGCTGCCGTCGTCCATCACTTCTTTTGCAAAGTTCATTCGTAACAATTGTTCATCATTCAATACAATCGGATATATATGCTTCGGGTCATAATAAAATCCCTGCACTTCTGTTTGCACGCAAATCTGTTTTTCATCGTTGTTCAGGCTCATGACTTCACCTTCCGACATTACGCCTTCGTATTCTGCAATAACATAATCTCCAATTTGCAATTCATTAAAATTTATCATGTTTATTTGATTTTTGATGATTCCAAAATACAAAAGATATTCCATTTGTGAAGAGGTGATTTTTGTATTGGTGAATTATAAATGATGAATTATCAATTGACAAAGAGAAGTGAAATGCAAAACAATCATCAACTCATTTGTCGGTTCATTTCATCATACATACTACATAATACCTTATACAATACCCACTACTTCACTTCCTGCATCTCAATCAGCTTTTTGTACAAGCCTTCTTCCTGCATCAGTAAAGTGTGTGTGCCGCGCTGCACAATGCGGCCGTGCTGCAATACAATTATTTCATCGGCATGACGAATGGTTGAAAGCCGGTGCGCAATAACAATGGACGTGCGGTTTTGCATCATGTTATTGATGGCATCCTGCACCAGCCGTTCGCTTTCCGTGTCTAACGAAGAAGTGGCTTCATCCAAAATCAGTATCGGCGGATTTTTTAATACGGCTCTGGCAATGGTTAATCGCTGCCGCTCGCCGCCGCTCAGCTTGCTGCCGCGGTCGCCGATGTTGGTATCGAAACCGTTTTCTTTTGTAACAATAAACCGATGCGCATTTGCTACTTTGGCTGCCTGCTCAATGGCATCCGGCGTGGCAATGGTTTCCATCCCCAAAGCAATGTTGCTGGCAATGGTATCGTTAAACAAAATTGGTTCCTGCGTTACAATGCTTATCTGGCTCCGCAGACTTTGCAGCGTATATTCTTCTATGTTTATGCCATCTATCAAAAGCTCGCCGCCCGTTACATCATGAAAGCGTGGCACCAGATCGGCCAAAGTGCTTTTCCCCGCTCCCGACGATCCGACAAGCGCTACCGTTTTTCCCTTTTCGATGGTCAGATTAATGTCTTTCAAAATCTCGGTGTTGTTGTAAGAAAACGTAACGTTTTTAAATTCAATGGCATTGGTAAACGAAGACAAAATTTTACCATCCGGCTTGTCTTCAACGGTTATTGCCGCCTGCAGAATTTCTTCAATTCTGCCGATGGCGGCTTCACCTTTCCGCATGTTGCTGAACGAAGTGGACAGCGATTTGGCTGGATTGATTACATTATAAAACAAAGCGAGGTACCCGATAAACGCTGAGCCTTCCAGCGGAATATTACCGCTTAAAATGCCGCTGCCGCCGTACCATAAAATAGCCGCAAACACGGCCACACCAAGAAACTCGCTGGTTGGCGAAGCCAGATCCCGGCGAAAAGCGATGCGGTTTTTGGCAAGTGTAAGACTGTTATTCACGGCAAAAAAACGGCTTCGCAAAACGGCTTCAATATTAAACGCTTTAATAACACGCAGACCGCTTAGTGTTTCATCGAGCAGCGAAAGCGACTCGCCATACTTTATTGCCGCTTCATTGGACGGCCGCTTAAGCGAGCGTGAAATTCTCCCGATAATTAAACCAATAACCGGTAAAAAGAAAAGCAGAAATAAAGTAAGCTGCGGACTTAAATAAAATAAAATGATAAAGTTGAACATGATGCTGAGCGGATCGCTTACCCAGCCTTCTAATGTGCCTACCAGCGAAGTTTCCACTTCGGTAATATCGTTGGTGATACGACTGATTAAATCGCCTTTTCTCTGTTCGGTAAAATAACCAATGGGCAGTTGCAGCACTTTGTTGTATAGCTCAATGCGCATGTTGTTTACTATCCTGTTTTTTACAGGCGTAAGCACATAAGATGAAAGATAAATAAAAAGGTTTTTAAAAAGAATAAACAGGATAAGCAGAATGCAGATATACAATAATGTTTTTAGCTTTCCTTCCGTTGAAAATCCGCCGCTGCTTTCGATGGAGTTTAGCAATAATTTTCTGATAAATGAAATAACCGGGTTAGATGATGCACTTAATAAAGACGTTGTTCCCGAAGCCTGATCGCCATTAAAAATTAATTCCAAAAAAGGCATCAGCATACCAAGCGATACGATAGAAAAAATGATGGACAATACAACACATAAAAAGTAAAGAATCAGCCGTAATTTATAGCGTGATAAATAAGCAAAAACGCGCGAATATTTTTTCATCAACATCATTTTGAATACGAAGCCGCAAGCAATCTCCTGCGGCCTGGCAAAATCGTAGTAATTTTACAGCCAACAAAGGTAACAGTATGCAAGAAGGAAAACGGCAACGGCAGGTAGCCGGAATTATTCAGGAAGAGTTTAACGATATATTCAGACGATTGAACCTGAACATGATAAATGGCGGCATGGTTTCCATTTCGTCGGTAAAGGTAACGCCCGACCTGCTGGAGGCGCGGGTTTATCTTAGCTTTTTTCAGATAACTGATGCGGCAGCAACGCTAAAAAAAATTGAAGACCGCGCCTGGGAAATCAAGAAAGAGTTTGCAGAGCGCGCCAGAAATCAGTTGCGCCGCATTCCGGTTTTTCATTTTTATGTTGATGATACGCTGGATCAGGTTTTTAAAATGGAAGAATTATTTAAGCAGATTGAGGAAAAGCCGCCCAATGACATCCCTAATTCTTAACAAAGGAACCCCTATCCCCTAAAGGGGGATTTTAAAAAACACTTCTTTTTATCATTCATTATTAAAAGAAAATTGACTAATAAAAATCCGGCTGCAAATTTCCCTTCAGTGGTTGGGAACTCCTATTCTTCGGGAGTAAGCAGCATTTTTGCCTGGCGTTATTTCAAAGCAAAAAATAATACCAATGCGGTTAACATCATCGCCCGAATCAGCATGATTGCCATAGCGGTGGGTACGGCTGCCTTAATTATTGTGCTTAGCGTATTTAACGGTTTTGAAGACCTCGTAAAAAGCCTTTACAGCGATTTTTATTCGGATGTTCGGGTGGCGCCGGCAAAGGGAAAATTCATTACCATTACACCGCAACTGGTTTCAAAAATGAAAGCTGTTGCCGGTGTAAAACAGGTAAGCTTGGTAGCCGAAGAAAAGGCGATGCTCGTAAACGGCGATTATCAATCCATCATTTATTTAAAAGGCGTTGATAAAAATTATACACAGGTAAACAAGCTGCAAAATCATATTGACCGGGGCAACTACAATGTTGGTACACCCGACAATCCGCTTCTGTTAATCGGTGTTGGTATTGAAAGTGCAGTTGGCGCTGACCCTAACGGAGGTCTTGCCCCGCTAACGCTTTACATTCCCAACCGCGAAGCGAAAAATTTTAAAAGTGCCGACGCGATGAACTCCGCCAATATCAATGTATCGGGCACTTTTATGGTGCAGCAGGAGTTCGATAATAAATATGCGTTTACCAGTCTTGCCTTTCTTCAATACATGCTGAATCTGCAATCAAACCAATACAGCAGCGCAGAAATTGCACTGCAAAAGGGAACTGATGAAGAAAAAATACAGGAGCAATTGCAGAAAGCGTTAGGCAAAGAGTTTACTGTGCAAACACGCTATCAGCAAAACCAGAGTTTGTTTAGTGTGATGGAAACGGAGAAATGGGTCATTTACGGCATTTTGTCTCTTATCTTATTAATAGCCGCATTTAATATGATTGGCGCGCTTACTATGCTGGTATTGGAAAAACAAAAAGATATTGCCGTATTGAAAGCGATGGGCGCCGGCAAAAACCTGATTCAAAAAATATTTTTGCGTGAAGGTTTTTTGTTGGCAGGCGTTGGCAGCGGCAGCGGCATGTTTATCGCTTTTCTTATTTGCCTTGCGCAAATACGATTTCAACTTATCCCGCTTGAAGGCGGCACATTTATTATCAATTATTACCCGGTAAAAATGTATTTCACTGATTTTCTGCTGGTAGCCGCCACCGTTTTTATCGTATCGTTACTGGCTGCCTGGCTTCCGTCGCGCAAGGCGGCTTCGCAGTTCTTTTCGTTAAAGAGTTAGGAATTTTATACGAGATGCGAAACGAAAAAAGTGAAACGTTACGGCTACCCTCTTTACTTATTTTAATGTATCATCTGTCGGCTTCCCAAGCCGGAAACAATTAGATATTTGAGCTCTCACATTTTACTACGCGCTTCTCACAACTCCACACCGAATTTCGCCCCCGTTTCTTCGAGTTCTTTTACAACGCTGTCAAAAACAGGAATACCTTCTTTCATTCGAATGGCTTGCGTTTCGCGCTCGGGGTCGCCTGGAATTAATACTTTTTCATAACCCGGTGCCGGTTTTGCATTGCGAAAGCGCAGAATCCAGTTGTCCATGTGCTGTTTAAATTCTTCCGCTGGCCGGAAAGCGTCAATTCGCATCGCGCCAAAAAAATGTCCCAGCCCTTTACCCGGCATATTTTCAGGCATTGGAATATATGCCGGGAAAGGCGGCACCCATGGCCCGTAACTTGCGCCGCCCAACACACCCGATAAAATATCTACGATGCTGCCCATTGCATAACCTTTATGGCTGCTATGCTCTCTGTCGCTGCCCAACGGCAATAATGCGCCGCCGGTTTTTAAAGCGCCGGCATCCGTAGAAGCGTTTCCTTCTTTGTCCTGCACCCAGCCGACAGGCGCCTTCTCTCCTTTACGCTGTAAAATTTCCAGTTTACCATTGGCGGCTGTGGTAGTAGCGAAATCAGCAATAAAAGGTGGTTCTTTATCAGCCGGAACAGCAACTGCCAGCGGGTTGGTTCCCAACATTCTTTCAATACTAAAAGTAGGCGCTACAATGGCACTGGCATTGGTCATGGCAATGCCAATCATATCGTGCTGCAATGCCATGGCGGCATGATAACCGGCAATACCAAAGTGGTTGCTGTTGCGCACATTAACCCAGCCGGTGCCTGCTTCTCTGGCTTTGCTGATGGCGGTTTGCATGGCGAAAGGCGCCACCAATAAACCGAGGCCTGCATCGCCGTCAATGGTTGCGGTAGAGGGTGTCTGGTGAACAATTTTAATATCAGGGTTGGTGTTGATGCGACCAGCTTGCCACAAACGCACATAGCCCGACAAACGGGAAATACCATGACTGTCTATGCCGCGTGCATCAGCCGACAAAAGCACAGACGCCGCTATGGAAGCCGCCGTTTGCGAACAACCCATTTTTATAAAAACCGATAAAACAAAACGAAAAAGACGCTGATAAGTATAACATTGTATCATTGTTCGCAAGATAATGAAGCTGCGTGTTCAGTTTTCGATAAATTGAGTTTTGTTTATCACAGTCGTTAGATGTAATCATTTATGGTTTTACACATCTTCTTAATACGCCGTAAGCCTCTTTGCGTTTATGTTTGCAGCCCGTTGGTTATGAAAATAAAGATTGCAGCCACACTTCTGATTTTATGTTTGTCCGGTCAGCTATTCGCTCAATACAAACAGGAGTTTATACAAACAAACCTGGTGTTGCGGGAAAAGCGGCAACGGTTTGACGAATATCTGAGAAATGACGCGATTGGTAAAACATTTACCGAACCGCTCGATAGCAATACCGAATCGAAATATGAATCTGCCTGTCTCGCCGCCTCGCAGTTTATGATCCGGTCAAGCCTGGTAAAAGCCGGTTTCGATACTTTGCTTTTTCATTACGACAGCATTGAACACGAAACCAAAAGGGCGTTACTTGAAGCGATATACGGGTTGTATCCGAATGAGTACGTCTCTGCCCTACAAGATTTGTTTACCAAAGAAACAGACCCAAAGCTTTTTGCTATGCAGGCGGTTTACCTGTATCAGAATGATTCTTCGTTACAACAATCCAAACATTTGATAAAGCAATTGAAAAGCAGGTTTCCGGTTATAGATACCCTTCCCGTTTTACAGGCGCTGCAATCGTATGTAACCAATTATATAACAGAAAAACAAACCGCTATACCGTCTCTTTCTTCCCTGTTTGCCTATCAAAAAAAAATCGGCAGGCAAATGATTTATTCGTTTCAGCGATGGAACCGCGATTATCCGGGACTTGCCATCATTCAAAACGGCGACGGCAGTTTTGCAAAAGACAGCAGGGGCAGCTTGCTGGTATTTCAGCAACTGGCTCGCTCGGCTTCCGGTTTGCCTTATTTCATTACCAGTGGAAATACGCCGCAGGGCATTTTCAGCGTACAGGGTCCGGGCATTTCGCACAATAATTTAATTGGACCAACGCCCAATCTGCAACTGCTGATGCCGTTTGAAAACAACAATCTTTACTGGCACCCGATGCCCGACTCAGCAGCCGGTTTTCTACAAAATTATCTGATGCTGCTGCCGGAAGACTGGCAACATTATCTGCCGGTGCAGGAAGCATTGCTGGCAGGTGCGGCGGGCAGAACAGCAATCATTGCGCATGGCTCTACCATAGACCCGGTTTATTTTACAGGCAAGCCCTATTATCCGCTTACGCCAACGCTTGGCTGCCTGTGCGCCAGGGAAGACTGGAATATTTTTACGGGTAAATTAAATGCGAGCGACCAGTTTAATTTTATCAATGCTTATTTGGCCAGACAAGATGATGAAGCCGGTTACCTGATTGTTATTAATCTTGATAACAAACAAGCGCCGGTAACAAAAGATGAAATAGAGAAATTGGTTGGTGAGTATAAAAAGAAAAAATAGAACGGAGAATTTGTTTCCATTTCTTCTGCAATTTTTATAAAGCGATCTTACAAATCCTTCCGATTTTTACATTTTTATAATTAGCAAAGTCATTTAAAAACTAAGAGATTTTTACCTGCGTAGCGGCAATAATTTTTTTTGAAGAGACATCCTGAACAAAAACAACCACAGAAGTATTGTCTGGTTGTAAGCCGGATGGCAATTTCACTTTTGTATCGGTGCTGTTTTGGTTCAGTGGTGTAACAACCAGATCTCTTACCACATTATAACCGGCAAGCTGAACACCCGAATTTTCGCCACGCGCAATGGAAGTAGAAGCATGTGTTTGCACCAAAGCAACAATTAGCTGTTGATCAGAACCCATTTTGTTTACGTCATGACTCACGGTAACGGTATTGTTGTTAAGTGTTGCATTTGCGGTAATGGTTATGTCATCGCTCTGTTCTCTTACTTTGGCAAGCGCATTGGAAATACCGGGCTTGTTGCTGCCAACCATTTCAAACTGACCCTGCACAACCGCCTGTGGCGTATAAACCGATTCGGGGTGTAATACCTGTGCATATTGCTGCTGGCGTACCGTGTAATCGTGATTGCTAAACACATCTTTCCAACCCAATCGGTCCCAATAATCAACATGAAACGACAGAACAATCAGGTTGGTATCTGACTGCGCCAAATTACTTACTAACCTGTCGGCAGACGGACAGCTTGAACAGCCCTGCGAGGTGAAAAGTTCTACCAATACCTTGCGGGAACTATTTGTTGCCGCATCAGATTTTTCTTTTACGTCTCCGGCGGTTGACGTAGTGCAGGCGTAAACGCCTGCTAAAAATAATATCAAAAGTGTACGCATCATTTTTTTGTAAAAGTAAAATGCCTCATTGAAATGAGGCACTTATAAATGTATCTTTTGTATAACAAATCTTTTTTAATTCATTTTCTTTTTTATGCTCGACACCTGCTCCTGCAGATTATTGACGAGACCAGCCAATTGACCAACATCCCAACGCTGCTGCGTAGTAGCTTTGGTGATAATCATCTGCGCTTTCCAGACTTCCACAATATCTTCGGTATTAATGGGGTACGGCTCGTATTGCGGATTATCGCTCACCAGCATCACTTTATTTTTTACCCTTCCGTTGCGGTTGATGCGCTTATAAACAATGCCGTTGTTTTTTGAAATAACTATATACGCCTGATTGCTTTTTACCTCTTCCATGTCTTCGATTTTTTCTCCTACAATCACACTGCCGCTTGGCGTTGGCAGCATGCTATCGCCTACAATTTCAAATGCGCGATACTGACCCGGTGCCAGCATGGGCAAGGTAAAAGTGTTTAACTCATCTATAAATTCGGGATCGGCATAACCGGTGAGATAACCGGCGGCGGCTTTTACGGGTACAAACTCAATTCGCCTTTCGTCAGAGTGTTCCGAATTTTTTAAAGCGCGGCGCTTATCAAGGTATGTATTGGCTTTGGTTTCGGTTAAATCTTTCAAAAACAAATCGTCGAGACTCAACTTAAAAATATGACAGATGCTGCGCAATACTTCAAGACGAGGCTCGGCTCTTTCTTCTTCGTAAGCGCCAACGAGTGAGCGTTTAATTTTCAATTTGTTCGCAAATTCTTCCTGGGTCCAGCCACGTAATCTGCGGAGATAGCGTAAGTTTTTGCCTGCGTAAGACATAACCAATTAATTTAGCACGCAAAATACTAATTAATTTAGTTGATAGAAAAATTTATTTTTCACCCTATTGTCTGAACCGGAATAAATGGGATGTATAAAATTGTTAAGATAAAAATCCTGAAAGGATTGAAAGTGAATACCTCTGCATGAAATGCGGATTTGAAATTGATGTAAGTGAAATTGAACCCTTGGCTCAATACAAAACTGATGCTTACATCCTTCCGCTGCGCCGAGGATTATTAATGTTTAAACCTTTCAGACTTCACTTTTTATCTCTCCTTTTATAATTTATAATTTCCCGTTTCAATACCACGAATCTCATTTCAAATAAAACGCCCGCAGAGAATAACTCATCTGCGGGCGTTTCTAAATAAAATTTACATCCTTATCGTGCTACGTTTACGGCTCTTTTTTCACGTATCACCGTTACTTTTATTTGCCCGGGGTAAGTCATTTCTGTCTGAATTTTCTGGGCAATTTCAAAACTTAGTTTGTCGCTGTCGCCATCGGTTACTTTGTCGGCTTCCACAATTACACGCAACTCGCGACCAGCTTGTATGGCATAGGCTTTTTCAACACCCGGATAAGATACCGCCAGCGTTTCCAGATCTTTAATGCGTTGCAGATATTGCTGCATAATTTCGCGACGCGCACCGGGACGCGCGCCGCTGATGGCATCGCAGGCCTGCACCACCGGCGAAATCACATAGAGCATTTCCATTTCGTCGTGGTGCGCACCAATTGCATTAATAACAGCCGGATTTTCGCCATACTTTTCTGCCAGTTTTGCACCGAGCAACGCATGACTCAATTCCGTTTCTTCATCGGGCACTTTACCAATGTCGTGCAACAAACCGGCGCGCTTTGCAAGCTTTGGATTCAATCCCAATTCGGCAGCCATAATGCCGCAGAGATTGGCAACTTCGCGGCTGTGCATCAGCAGATTTTGCCCATAGGACGAACGAAACCGCATTTTGCCAACGATACGCACCAATTCTTTGTGCAAGCCGTGAATGCCTAATTCGATAACGGTTCGCTCGCCAATTTCCACCACCTGCTCCTCCAACTGCTTGCGCGTTTTTTCTACCACTTCTTCAATGCGGGCAGGATGAATGCGACCATCGGCAATGAGGCGTTGCAGAGATAAGCGTGCAATTTCGCGGCGCAGCGGATCGAAAGAAGAAAGCACGATGGCTTCGGGCGTGTCATCTACAATTAAATCTACGCCGGTAGCGGCTTCAATCGCTCTGATGTTTCTGCCTTCGCGGCCAATAATCTGCCCTTTTATTTCATCGCTTTCCAGATTAAAAACGGTAACCGTATTTTCGATAGTTTGCTCGGCGCCGGTACGTTGAATAGATTGTATGATAATCTTCCGGGCTTCTTTGTTTGCTTTGAGTTTTGCATCTTCAATAATTTCCTGCTGAAGCGCAAGCGCCTGCGTATGCGCTTCATTTTTTAAGCCTTCAACCAACTGTGCTTTTGCTTCATCTGCCGTTAGCCCGGCTACTTTTTCAAGACGGCGGATGTGCTCTTCCTGATGTTTTTCAAGCTCGGTGCGCTTGCTGTTTACAATGTCTATCTGCTTGTTCAGATTTTCTTTAATGGCTTCGTTTTCCTTAACCTGCTTGTCGAGGTTGCTTTCCTTTTGGGTAATGCTGTTTTCTTTTTGTTTGATGCGGCTTTCCGCATCGTTCATTTTTCGGTTTCGGTCGTTTACCGCTTTTTCATAATCTGCCTGAAGCTGCACAAATTTTTCTTTTGCTTCTACGCCTTTTTCTTTTTTAATGGTTTCTTCGCGCAATTCTGCGTCCCTTATAATATTTTGCGCCCTTGTTTCAGCTTCCTCTACCTGTTTGCGGGTATCTTTTGCAAAAACGAATTTTCCGCAAATGATACCGGCTATTAATGATATAACAACCGCTATAATAATCAACACTGTTTGATCCATTGTTCTCTGTTCTTTTTAATTTATATTTTATTCATAGTCATTATTGACAAAGGTTGCGAAGATAAAACAAAGCAATCCATATTCTGATTCCCGGATTGATTCCCACAATTAGAATAAAATTACGCCATAAATTTTCACCATTACAAAAAAACCTGTTGAATATCAATACGTTAAAATTGAAACTGATTTTGGTATGATTATAGAATATTTTAAGCAGTTTTTAATCTAATATTAATTCAATATTAATCTCAGTTACGTGAAAAAAATAATATCATCATTCCTGTTTGTATGCATTTTATCCTGTGGTAAAGAAAACCTGTTATCGCCGGCGGCTTCTATCCAATCTTCTGCTATATCATTTACCAGCAACAACATTGCAATTAGCAATTTTAAAGCGCAGGCAGCCAACAACGGCATTATGGTCGGGTTTACCACTTCGTTTCAGAAAGATGTACAATCGCTTGAAATTTTGCGAGGTACTACGCCCGCAACGCTGTGCAGCATTTATAAAACCGGCATTACGAGCGATTCGCATATAACGCTGCAATACACTGCCGAAGACAATCAAACGGCTTCTACTTTATATTATATAGTAAAATATACACTGCGGGATAACGACTGGGGTTATACTCCCATGTTTACTTTGCAAAGCGATCATCAGTAGTTTTTTAATCAAAACTCTGATTTCCGGCCGCAGCCAGTTTTAACAGACGATCGTATTGCTCGGGCGTTAAATCGTTATAAAAAAAGTAAACCGGATCTACCGGAACACCGTTTTTACGAACCTCATAATGGCAATGCGGGCCGGTACTTTTTCCGGTGCTTCCAACATAGCCAATTACTTCTCCCCTTTTTACTTTTCTACCCACTCTTGTTTTAATGCGCACCATGTGCCCGTACAACGTTTCGTAGCCATAACCATGGTTGATAATAACATGATTGCCATAACCGCCTTCATTAAAATCGGCTTCTTTAACCACACCATCTGCCGTTGCGTAGATAGGAGTTCCAACCGGCGCGGCAAAATCGAGCCCGGCGTGTAATTTTCTCACTTTATAAACGGGGTCTATCCGATACCCGAAACCTGATGCAATGCGTGTTAAGTTTTTGTTGCTAACCGGTTGTATGGCGGGAATGGCAGCCAATAGTTTCTCTTTATTTTTTACCATGCTTTCTATTTCGGTGTAGCTTTTTTGCTGGTATGATGTAAGAAGAGAAAGTCGATTGAGTTGCTGCGTAATGCTTGTTACCAGTTCGTCTTCGCTAAGACTCTGCACCAATTCTATTTCTTTAGATTTTTCCATCTCTTTCATTCGTGCGCTATCGTGTACCGGTTGGGCTTCGAAGATGGAACGATATACATTGTTGTCCCTGTTTTCCAATTCGTTCATTTGCTGCTGCAATTGCTGCATTTTTTTATGTAACACCACATAATCGTCGCGCATGTCTTCATTTTGCTGCCGCAGCAATTTCTCTTTCGGCGATTCAATATAACGGAATGCAATGGCGACAATGATAGCTGCCGACACGGCAACGGTGGCTAGAAACCCGAACAAACGAAGCAGCTTTACGCGCAACGGCATTACCAGTTTTTCGTATCGTAACGTATGTGTGTTATAGAAATATTTGATCTTTTTCATAGAATAAAGCTGTCAGAAATTAGCTTTCAGCTATCAGCTTATAAAAATTGATTTAGATTTTCTTTTTATCTTAAATTTCAATTACTAAATTGTTTACTTAATTAATCCCTCAAAGCTGTTAGCTGATAGCTGGCGGCTAACAGCTAATTACTACTTTTGCTGCCCGTTTTTGAAGCGTTCAAAGATAACGGCATTTTAAAAGATATATTTTCTATGACATCTTCCGAGATACGGCAACAGTTTCTTGATTTTTTTGCAGGCAAAGAACACATCATTGTTCCTTCTGCGCCGATTGTGATAAAAAACGACCCGACACTTTTGTTTACCAACGCC
The DNA here is from genome assembly GCA_965219515.1 of Ilyomonas sp. Lineage (GTDB taxonomy): Bacteria > Bacteroidota > Bacteroidia > Chitinophagales > Chitinophagaceae > Ilyomonas. Next base: position 409,911 of record OZ244776.1, on the reverse strand, counting down.
GGCATGAATCAGTTTAAAGATTATTTTCTGGGTAATAAAACAGCCGGCTATAAGCGTGTGGCCGATACCCAAAAATGCTTGCGCGTAAGCGGCAAACACAACGATCTGGAAGAAGTGGGTGTAGACACGTATCATCATACCATGTTCGAGATGCTTGGCAACTGGAGCTTTGGCGATTATTTTAAAAAAGAAGCCATTGCGTGGAGCTGGGAATTATTGACGGAAGTGTATAAATTAAACAAAGACCGGTTGTACATAACCATTTTTCAGGGCGATGAAAAGGAAGGATTGCTGAAAGATGAAGAGGCATATAATGAATGGAAAAAATATATTCCGGAAGAGCGCATTTTACAAGGAAATAAGAAAGATAATTTTTGGGAAATGGGCGATGCCGGACCGTGCGGCCCCTGTACCGAAATTCATTTCGACAGTCGTAGTGATGAAGAGCGCAAAGCCACGCCCGGCGCGGCTTTGGTGAATACCGACAATCCGCAGGTGATTGAAATCTGGAACATCGTATTTATGCAGTTTAACCGGCTGAAAAACGGATTGCTGGAACCTTTGCCCGCAAAACATGTGGACACCGGAATGGGCTTCGAGCGTTTGGTGCGCGTAATACAAGGCAAGTTAAGCAATTACGATACGGATGTTTTTACCGGAACAATTAGTGAGATTGAAAAAATCACAATAAAAAAATATAGTTATAGCGATACCAAGCAGGACGTTGCTTTCCGTGTGTTAGCCGATCATATTAGAGCGATTGCCTTTACTATAGCCGATGGACAATTGCCTTCCAATACCGGCGCTGGTTATGTAATCAGAAGAATTTTGCGCAGAGCTGTTCGCTATTATTACTCTTATTTAGATTATAAACAACCTTTATTGTATCAGTTGATGCCTTTGTTGGCAAAGCAGTTTGAAAATGTGTTTCCCGAATTGTTTCAGCAGGTTGATTTTGTGAGTCGTGTTGTGAAAGAAGAAGAAGAAGCATTTTTGAGAACGCTGGAGAAAGGGTTAAAAAGAATCGGCGACATCGTTTCTTCAAAATCTGAAGGCACAATTACAGGAAAAGATGCTTTTGAATTATATGATACATACGGTTTTCCCATTGACTTAACCAGATTGATTGCAACCGAAAATCAGTTATTGATTGATGAAGCTGGCTTTGAAGCCGAACTTCAAAAACAAAAAAATCGTTCCCGCGCAGCCACAGCCTTAGATACGGAAGACTGGATTGTATTAAACGAAAGCAAAAAAACTGAATTTGTTGGCTATGATACTTTAGAAACCAAAGCCAGCATTTTAAAATACAGAAAAGTAAAAGCCAAAGGCAAAGAACTGTATCAGATTGTGTTAGACAAAACGCCATTCTATGCGGAAAGCGGCGGGCAGGTTGGCGATCAGGGTATGCTTATTCCCCTTTCAAATAATGGAGAGGGGCAAGGGGTGAGGATCATTGACACGAAAAAAGAGAACGATTTAATTATCCATGTTGCTGAGAATATTCCTGATGAGTTAAGCGAAGAAGTTATTGCTATCGTTCCGAAAGAAAGACGGCACAACATTGCTTTGCACCATAGCGCCACGCATTTGCTGCACGCGGCTTTGCGCAAAGTGTTAGGAACGCATGTGGCGCAAAAAGGGTCATTGGTAAATGATGACTATCTGCGTTTCGACTTCTCTCATTTTGCTAAAGTAACTGAAGAAGAAATGGGTAAAATAGAAGCATTGGTAAACGAGAAAATAAGGGAAAATATTCCGGTTACCGTAACGCTGATGAGTAAAGAAGATGCTATGCAAACCGGCGCCATGGCTTTGTTTGGTGAGAAATATGGCGATGTGGTAAGAGTGGTTATCATTGATCCGAACTATTCAGTTGAATTGTGCGGCGGAACACATATTGGCGCAACCGGCGAATTGGGTTTCTTTAAAATAAAACATGAAGCGGCGGTAGCTGCAGGCGTAAGACGAATAGAAGCCGTAACAGGCAAACCGGCAGAAAAATATGTGGACGAACAACTAAGCGAGCTGAACAGCGCCAAAGCCGCATTAAAAAACCCAAAGCAGTTAAGTAAAAGCATAGAAAATTTGCTGACTGAGCAAAGCGAAACAAAAAAGAAATTGGAATCGCTTGAAGCAAAGCTTATCAACGGCCTGGAAAAAGAACTGATTGATGATGTTATTGTTATCAACAACATTTCATTTATTGGCGAAACTGTTGAACTAAACAGTGCTGATTCTTTAAAAAAATTATCCATTGATTTATCAAAAAAAATAAATGGCATTGTAGTTCTTTGCGCCAACATCAACAGCAAAGCTTCTGTTGCCGTTTCATTAGCTGAAAGCCTGATCAGTAAAGGGTTTGACGCGAATAAAATAATTAAAGAAACGGTAACACCTTTAATTAAAGGCGGCGGCGGCGGCAACAAAATATCGGCTACCGCAGGCGGGCAGGACAACAGTAATTTCAGCCAGATAATTGAGAAAATAAAAAGCCTGTTATAATTGTTTGGTTTATTGATCTATAAACTTATTGGTAGTTCTGAATTTCAGGTAGGTTCCTTCGCCAGTTACGCCTGCTTTATGAATGATAATGGCAACACATTTATCATCAGAATTAATTTCAAAAGCGATTCCCTTTTTACTATCATACACAGAATAACTATTTCCTGCATCCTGATATGTTTCGGTTTTTTCTACCTGAAATTCATTTTGAATATCGGGTAAAGAAGAGGTTGTATGAATACCATTAGTCGTTTTAAATACGGGCGATGTTACCCTGATTTGTAACACCTTTGCAATAGTTGGGCTGTCTGTATTTCTTGCCGTATAAACAGCGGTTGAATAACTGGTAGAATCGTGTTGCGCATACCACACGGCAACCGCTTTTTGCATGGCAGCATCGCCGCCATCCGCCGCTCCGAAACGCTGAAACAGGTTATCGGCATTTTCATTGAGCTGGGTTTGCCCGGCAGATATGCCGGGAACCAGCAGCCAGTCTGCATTTACTTCATTTTTATTTTTTATAATGGCATCAGTTTTACCCATAGTATTGCCCGGCATTATTTGTGTGTCTGCTTCAGACGAATCTGATATTTTATCTTCCGAATCAGAATTGTTTTTACAACTTATTATTCCAAAACTTACCAATACCATCAGTAAAATATACGCTGTTTTCAGTTTCATTTATTTGTTGTTTGTGTTATGAATTTTTCTTCTTGCATAAAAGAAATTAATCAGCAATACCGCAATCAAAATCATCAACCCGAAAAACTCTCTTGTCTCTTCAATCCACGGCTGCTCTGCTTTCATGGTTTCTGCAATATTCTCTTCGTGATATATCGTTATCCAATCTATCAAACCGTTTGTGTCAAACGCTTTATACAATGCATAAGCCGCGTAAACGATTATTCCTGCCACATAAGCCTTCGGATAAAACCTGTTGCGAAACGCAAGCCAGCAAAGCACCGCCGAATATAAGTAAAGCGGCATCCACACATACGGATCGGGATCGTTATATTGAAGCGCAGCAAACAGAATAAAGATAATGGTGAATGTAATATTGAAAACCTTCATAGCGAAGTGAAGATAAGAGATTGCGTTTTTATAAACATGCTTTTATCTCCTCAATTGTATCCAGAAAAGCCTTTTCTTTTTTCACATTCTTATGCCAGGCAAGGTCGCGTTCTATCAGGTCTATTTCCTTTTTAATGGTTGCGCCTTCTTTTCCTTTTTCTTTACCCAGAATTAACACCGTATCAGAGATGGCAACGCTTGTAGCGATATCGTGCGACACAATAAGTAAGGTTTTTAATTCATCGCTCAGCGATACCTGCAGCAACATCTCCGTTACCTTATCTAACAGGCACACATCAAGACCTGAAAACGGCTCATCAAGCAATAAAAAATCTGAATCTTTTAACAATTGCTGAATAATGCTTGCACGTTGCCGCTGACCACCGGAAACCTGTTGCGGATACAGATGCAATATTTCCATCAATCCAAACTCGTCAGCCCAATTTTCAATGGCATTTTTCTCATTTCCTTTCAGCTTCTTATTCTGCTTTGCCGACAACAATAAAGACTGATAAACGGTGCGCCATTCAAACAGATAATAGTTCTGAAACACCACGCCCATATCGCCGGCCTGTACTTCTTTGTTCCCGCTGATTATTATGCTGCCAGAAGTGGGTTTTTGCAAACCGGACAATAGTTTAAACAACTGCGTTTTGCCAATGCCGCTTTGCCCGATTAATGATATTACCTGCCCCTGCGTATAACCCGGGCGCACAATGTCTTTAATGCTGAAACAAACATCTCTTAATACGAGCTTATCATCATAAGACAAGCTTACGTTTTTAGCTTGCAGAAGCTCTTGCTTTTTTGCACACGCTATCATGTTATTTTGTTTGTAAATGAGTGTAGGGAAACAGCCATTTACGGATGAATCCCAATAAAAAATCGAAGAACAATCCCAATAAAAAAATCACCAGCTGCAAGGCTAACACATTGGTCAGATCATTGTATTTATTGTATTTAATCAGCAATGCGCCAACGCCACCTTCGCTCATGTTCAAGCCTTCTACCATCGTAATCATCAGCCAGGCAATGGCGAAATTGTGGCGCAATATTTCAAACACCTGATCGGCTTTGCCAACAATTATCACTTCATACAATGTTTGCCAGTTGCTGTAACCAAGCGTTTTGCACAACTCATATTCCTGCCGGTTGATATGAACGATAACAGACAAAAACGACGTAACAAAAAACGGCACGATACCAAACACAAGCAGCCACAATTTTAACGTGCTTCCGTCTTTGGCAAGCAGCGTAAATACAAAGACAAGACCCGCCAATGTGAGGTAACGGCATTTGACAATAAACTGCGCAATGCTTCTGAAAAACGGCACTACGGATAAGTAGGCAAACACCAGCGTAATAATGATAGAATACAGCATAGCCTGCGCCGTAAGAAGAAGACTTACCAGCACATTGTCTATCAGCAAACGCGTTGACAGCAAATGCAGAAAAGCACTTGCTACCTGTACCGGTTTTGGTATTAGTCCATCAGACAACGTATGCCAAAAAACCAATGTTATCAATACTTGCAGCATTATTATTATCATCACCGTTTGCCTGCTGACATTTGCAAACGGCTGAAACATTTTTTTCATATCGCCCCATCCCCTTAAGAGGAATTTTAAATTTTGAAAGAATTTATTTTATTTTTTTTGCTAAGAAGAATTATGTTAAAAAAAGCCGCCGGTTTCTACCGGCGGCTCATCATCAATCAAACATTATTCGCCAAGAACTATTTCTACTCTTCTGTTTTGGCTTTTTCCGGCTTCTGTAGTGTTATCAGCTATAGGTTTGGTTGCACCAAAGCCTTTCGCTTCAATGCGGTTATCAGGTAAGCCTATTTTCTTCAGATACAATTTTACAGCATCGGCTCTTTTTTGAGACAACAGAACATTTATCGCATCAGAACCAACATTATCAGTGTGTCCATATACTCCCAGCTTTAAACCTTCTGCTACCACAGCAGATTCAAAGATGTTGTTGAGCATGTTATAAGAGGCTGGCGTAATAACGGCCGAGCCGCTTTCAAACTCAATGCGGTACGATTTAGAAGACACTTCTGAAGTAATTTTATCAGCATATTTTGTTTCGGCTGCCTTGCCTTCCATCAGCTCAGGATGGTTGGAAATTACAGAGAATAAGAACGATTTATCTACCGCTTTTTCGTAAGGCAAAAACGTTGGCATAATAGCCGGGTACATCTTCACCATCAGATTGCCAAAAGTATTATAAACCGCTTTGTACCTGTCCACTTTATCATTACCTAATCCATACGTGTTCGCCATGTCCTGCAGGTTAAAAACGGTGGAACCGCCAAGGTTTACTTTTAAACCTTGTATGTCCGTTTCTTCTACGCCGTTGTAATATTTCAGCCAGTAAGCGGCATCCTTTTCATTATACACATCAGCACTCACTTCAGAAGCAAACGCTTTGGCATCCGTAAAAGAACGAACCTGATCGCCGGCTTGCGCCAATGCAACAATCATATTCTCAATGTCCGTTCTGTGGTCGTAAGCCCATTTTTTAATTACAATGGTTTGGTTCGACATCTGCGAAGCATATTGTTTTGTGTTAGCGATGGATACCAAACCGCCCTTTTTTGTAGCCACATTCACATCGCCGGGCGTCCAGGTAGCAACGGCATCCACACCAACGGTTGTGTCTTTACCCGTAGTCTTTCCATTCATTACTATCTTACGGCTTTCGGTATAGCCTGCAATATATTTGTTAGGCGCATCTAAAAAGTCGCCTGCGGCAATGATGTTGATGGCGTTTGCATCGTACGTTGTTTCGTCGGGGTTTACCATTAAATCGTTATCGCCTGCCCATTTCAGTAAAATGTTTAGGTCGCCATCGCGCAGCACACCGGCAACACATTTCCCTAACGCGCTTTTCGGATTTTCTTTCCACTGCTGCGGTCCCATAATCTGATCTTCGCCAAACGATTTGCCATGCGTAACCGGAATAATGATTGGCTGATATTCCGATCCTAATGCTTCCAGTTCTTTCGATAAAGATGTTATGAAAGCAGGCATACCGTCACCCATAAATGTGATGAGAACACCGGTTGCGTTGGAATTGCTTTTATATTCCTGCGCAAATTTTACAAGGTCGGCCATTTGCTTGTTGCAATCATCCTGGCGGATATAGGTAACATCGAGCTTTGCCTTATCAAAGAGCGAACCTTTTGTGGTATGCACGCCGCCATTGGCATACATAGCAGAGAACTGGCTGTTCCATGCCATGCGCTCCCAGGTAATTTGCGTGCCGCCGTTTACGGCATCGGTATTACCGGGCAGAGGCAGATGAACGGCATTACTGCTTACCGATGCTTCAGGCGCATCGGGCAACGTTACCTTACCCAATTCCAATGAGTTGCCCACTTCCTTCGGGCGGGCCTGATACCATCTTACGCTTATGATGGCTACCGTTACTATCGCAGCAATGATGAATAATTTACCTGCGGGTTTTAATTTGATTGTCATAGTTGTTTGTTTTAAATTTTTGTTTTTAAATCTTGTTTTCGTAAAGGCACAGGTTTAGCGATCTGTCTTTTTTATTATTTCTATAAGCTGTTATTTCTGCTGACTGCTACTCCAGCAAGCCTCTGTAACGGTCGCTAACGGTCACATCTTTGAGTCTGCCGCTGTTACTGTTCTTTTGTAATGAAGACTGTGTGTAATTGAAATCTGACTGCACATCAAACTGCTTGATGAGTTCTATTGCCTGCGCAGATTTGGCTTTATCTTCCAGCACTTTATCATCCATAAAGCGTGAGGTAACATTGATGGCGGATTTGATATGACCTATCTTTTCACCAATCTGTTCTTTCAATATCGCCAGTGCCTTTTCGGCATCACAGTTTAAATCATCATCGCCTTTAAACGCTTTCATGGCGCTGCTTACAGCCGATAAACCGGTGGTAACAGAAAAGTATAAATCCTTTTTCGCTTCAAGGTCAAGCTTCGCATCTTCGAGCATGATGCCGCTTTCTTCATAAGCCGCATCGGCAAAGGTTATCAGTTTGTTCAGATCGCCGACAATAGGCGTAATATTATCAATGTATTCGCGGCAGCGAAGCACATTGTTCGCATATAAATCCACCTGCCTGTTCTTGCCATTTTCCATTTGCAGAATTTTTACTTTCTGAACATTCAGTTGCAATTCTTTTTCTTTATTTGATAGTTTATCAACCAGCTCGCTTTGCTTGCCTTTCAGCTTTGCGGCTTGCTTGTACAGTGTATTTCTGTCTGCATAACCTTGCTCAATCCTGGCGCTTAAAATGGCGAACGGATTTAATTCGATTGCCAGACCAATGGTATAATTGGCAATGAATTCGGAGAAATAACCCAGTCCGCGCCAGAACTTCTTATTCATAAAAATCATAAGTAAAAAACCAAGTATCACGCCGCCGATGATGAGGTTAATTAAATTCCAGGTTACGCCAATCAGCCAGGGCAAAATGAAGGTTACGAATGCATAGCCAATGCCTGCAAAAAGTGAGCTGCCGATGATGGCGGTAGCCAGATTTTTCGGATCGGAAAACCAACTGCTTTTGGTTGGTTTGTTTAATAAATTATTCATTTGATTTGTTGTTTATAATATGTGTTGATGTATTTTTTCAATGGTCTGTAAAATTTCCTGTTTCAGGCTTTCCATTGTGTTTGTATAAGCATGGCTGCTACTGTAAATTTTCTTTTCATTGTCAGCTATCTCTTCCGTTAATGAAGCAATACTTTCCTGTACCGTTTGAAGCTGCTGAGAAAGCTGCTGCAACATTGCTTCCGCCTTTTCCACGGCATCTTTCTTAGCTTTCACTTTTTCATTCGCCGCTTCATGAATGATAGCTTGAAATGCAATCGAATCGTTTTTTAATAACTCCAGATAACCGTCTGCCGATGACAGTAGTTTCTGCTTATTCAAACCTTGCACCTGTAACCCCGCAAAGGCAGCCCCATAGCGGCTTTTCTCATCAGAAACACCGCTCATTGCGGTTATCATTTTAGAAAATTCGTAGTAACCCGGACAATTGTGATCCGCTTCGGCAAATAACATATTAAAATGGTCTTTAAACTTATTGCCTGCCTGTGCCGGCTGCTGGTTATCATTATCAGAAAGAATTGAAACGGCTTGTCGCATTGCTGTTTGTTCTGCCTTTGCTTGCTGTTTTATTTCTATAAAAGCGGATAAAAATGTTTTACCAAAAGAATTCATGTTTGTTGTATTTTAAGTTGTGAATAAATCAACCTGTGCAGAGCGGGCATACTTTTACCCGTAACAATAATTTCTATTGTTTTTTCTTTTTATTTCCGCCTTGATTTCGGTAAGAAAACAAAAGATCAATGCAGCTTAATCTGTACGATTTTAAACGGACTCGAAAAGTGTGTGTACCTGTTTGTATCGCTGACTTTTTGAGCAGAATAGTTTTTGTTTCTGACAGATATTTTTCGATTGTTGTATGAGTAACTGAAGACAATGAATGCCATCATAGCAATCACTATCATCCATTTGTATTTTCGTTTCATTGTTTGATTGATGAAAGTAAATGTGATGATTACCAGTTAAAGCAACTGATGCGTTGCTTTGTTATTGTACGGTAAAATCTTGTACTGTGAAGAGATTACAGAGTGGAGATTTCCGGCGGGTTTTCACGCTGCCGGCAACGTGCAAACAAAAATTCCAGAAAAGCGTTCATATTCGTAGGAGATGATCCCTGTTTGATTTGATGGTGTAAAGATATAGGTAGCTGAATGTTGTACTATTTCATTCAATACAAACGGTTCTTTTTCTTTCACAAATGGTAAAGTATGTGTGATAACCGGCAAAATAAGCGGCTGAATGCAAATATATAAGGTTGAATGGCTAAATGAAGGGATGAACGGAAACGCGCTTATGAATCATATTTCTGATTAAAAGCATTTAAATGAACCCCGATAATCTTTCGTTTTGAAGAATTGAAAGCGTTATATAAGACAGGTAATTCATAAAAAATCTCATTGCAGGCAAATAAACAGATGCTTGCAATGAGACTATCTTAAAAAGTAAATTCTGAAAAATAATGCTGATCTGATACTATACCAGCTTCATGTTTACAGGATCCCAGTTGATGATTTTCTTTTGAAAATAACTTTCGTTACAAGATAAGGCCGGCGCCGCCGCGCGGAAGCCAAAAACAGGATCTTCTACCACCGGCTTTCCCATCCTGATCGAGTCAAAGAAATTGGTAAAGTGGTCTAAATGATCATTATAACCGTTGGGCGCTTTAAACGTAACATCAGCTTTTTGGGGGCGTGTCTGCTGCTCTTTTGTCCATTTGGCGTTATAAGCTTTCTGCATGTCTTCCTGCATCTGTTTCGGGAAGGTAAACACAGAATCATAACCACCAAAACCCGGCGCTTCGGGCAGTATGCTATGATGTATAACCAGGTCGTTGTCCGACACTTCCATCACACCTTCTGAACCAATGAATCTTGTTTTTTCTTCACCGCCCGTTCCACTGATAAAATTTACCTGCAGTGTTAACTGAAAAGCAGGATGTTCGGGCGTATCGCCATATTGCATAATGCCCGTCATTACATCCGGCATATTGCGCCCGTCTTTCCAGTAACATAGCTGCCCGCTGCTGAATATTTTTTCAGGCCCTTTGGAGCCGGTGATAAAATGGGTTCCGCTAAGCAGGTGAATAAACAAATCGCCCGCAACGCCGGTGCCCACTTCTTTAAATGCGCGCCACCAAAAGAATTTTTTCGGGTCGTAAGGCATCTTGTCCGTAACGGCTATAAACTTCTCCCAATCAACCGCTTCGGCCGATGCATCCGCAGGTATGGTATATTCCCAGGCACCAATGGCGCTTTGCCTGTCGTACACGGCATTTACCATATTCAGTTTACCAATTTCTCCAGCCGCCAATAACTCCTTTGCTTTTGCGTACGCAATGCTGCTCACGCGCTGACTGCCAACCTGCATTACCTTACCCGATTTTTTATGCACATCCAGCACATCTTTCCCTTCACTTATTTTATAAACCATGGGCTTTTCGCAATAGACGGCTTTGCCTTTTTGCAACGCTTCTTTGGTAATGCGCGCATGCCAGCAATCGGTGGTGGCAATTATCACCGCATCCACATCTTTCCGATCGAGTATTTGCTGGTAGTTACGTGTAGTGTACAAATCTTTTCCATACAGCTCCTTCGCATTTTCGAGCCGACCGGTATAGAGGTCGCAAATGCCTGCCAGTTCTACGCCAGGTACCTTTAATGCCGTAGCTAAATCAAAATGACCCTGAACGCCGAAACCAATGACTGCCAGCCTTACGGTATCGGCGGATGAAATCTTTTTTTCGTAAAATAACATTCGTTCTTCGGCTTTCTGCTTCGCCGCCATGCTGCTAAGCGGCGATACGGCTGCTAACAGGCTGGTAGCGCCGATTTGATGAAGAAATTTTCGACGTGAAGAAGCATTGTTTTGTGTTGACATACGACAAGTTTTAGTATTAAAATGATGATTAGTGAAGTCCGAATATATTTCATACAAAACAAAACGTAGCGGATAAATTTTATCCAATGGTTTCCTTCGTAATTTTCTTACATTCGGTGTATGAAGAACATCGTTGTAAACGAGAAAAGCCGTTCTGCCATTCTCAACCGTATTAACGCATTGAAACCTGGCAGCGCCCCAAAATGGGGAAGTATGACGGTAAATGAAATGATGTTTCACTGCGCTAAAATTCATAACGAAATAATAAAGGGAAAACAAACCAATATCAACCCAACGCTCAGGCAGCATTTCCTTAAAATACTCGTTTTACAATTGATGAAAGAAATACCAAAAGGCATTAAAACAAATCCCAAATATCTGAAAGCAAAAGAAGATGAGATACTCTTCGAAACAGAACAGAATCATCTGATAGAATCGGTGAATCAGATAGCAAATCACAATGAAGAAATTTATGGAAACCATCCTTTATTAGGACCATTGCACACAAAGCAATGGCGGCGTTTTATGTATATGCACTTAGACCATCACCTGAGGCAGTTTGGCGTATAAAATTATTTCAGACCGTTTTATTTTTTTCTATTGCTTATGAAAACTTTTTGCCTTTCCCTCATTCTTCTTTCCGCTACGCAACTCTTCGCACAGTATGATGTATGTATTTATGGTGGCACCTCAGCCGGTGTAATTGCCGCTTATACGGCTGCAAAGCTTGGTAAAAAAGTAATTTTGATAGAACCCGGTAAACACCTGGGCGGTCTTACTTCCGGCGGATTGGGCTATACAGATATTGGTAATAAATACGCCATTACCGGGCTGGCGAAAGATTTTTACCGAAGAATGGGAAAGCGTTACGGAAAGCTTGAACAATGGATTTTTGAACCGCACGCAGCAGAAGAAATCTTCCATAGCTACATCAGCGGTGCGAAGGTCTCAGTCATATATCAATACCGGATAAATAAAGCAACAAAACAGGATGGTTTTATAAAAAGCATCATCGTTGAAAAGGCAGATCATCCGTCTGCGGAAACAAACAAAACGATTACTGCAAAAATGTTCATTGACTGCAGTTATGAAGGCGATCTGATGGCGTATGCAGGCGTATCATATACCGTAGGCAGAGAAGATAACAATCAATACGGTGAAACATGGAATGGCGTACAATTATTAGACAAACATCAGTTTCCCGACGGTATTAATCCGTATAAAATAACCGGCGATTCAACAAGCGGATTATTATGGGGCATCAGTCAGAATAAACTGTTGCCAAACGGCAGTGGCAACAAACAGGTGCAGGCTTACAATTACCGCATTTGCCTTACAAACAATCAGAAAAATAAAATAGCTATTACCAAACCGGAAGGTTATGATTCAACCTGGTATGATCTGTTAATCAGATTAATGCAGGCGCAACCGGATAAAACAACACTAAACGATTATTTCTTTTTTGGCATGATGCCAAACGCCAAGACAGACATCAACAACCGCGGCGGTTTTTCAACTGATATGATCGGTGCAAATTACAATTACCCCGAAGCCGGTTACGAAGAAAGAAAAATCATTATCAGTCAACATGAGCTTTATACAAAAGGACTGCTTTGGTGTGTGGGGAATGATACCCGTGTGCCGCAACCTTTACGGGAAGAAATGCAGCAGTGGGGTTATCCGAAGGATGAATTTACAGACAATCAAAATTTTAGCCCGCAGCCATACATACGTGAAAGCCGCCGCATGATTGGCGGCTATGTAATGACGCAGGCGAATTGCGAAAGCAAAGAAACGGTTACTGACGGCGTTGGACTGGCAGCCTATACCATGGATTCTCACAACTGCGAACGGCTTGTGGTAAATGGTATGGTAAAAAATGAAGGCGATGTGCAGAAAGGCGGCTTCGGCCCGTATCCGGTTTCGTACAGAGCGTTGATACCAAAGGCATCTGACTGCAGAAATTTATATGTGCCTGTTTGCCTCAGTGCAAGTCATATTGCTTATGGTTCCATTCGCATGGAGCCTGTATTTATGGTATTGGCACAATCCTGTGCGGCGGCGGCATGCCAGGCAATTGACAACAACAAATCTGTACAAAATATTGATATAAAAAAACTGCAAACTTCTTTACTTAATAATCCATTGTCTGATGGCAGCGCACCGGATATATTGATTGATAACGAAGATAGTTTGCATCTAAAAATTACAGGCAACTGGCAACGGAAAACTTCGGACGGTTTTGGTGCATCGTACTTGCTTTCAACGGTTTCAAACAAAGAACAAACGGCTACTTTTACAACAACCGATGCAGTATCGGGCAAATATGCTTTATATGTGTATATGCCAATAATTGACGGCATGGCTAAGCGTATAAAAATCATCATTCGTACCGGCGATACAACGAAAGAAACCTGGACTTCGCCACCCGAAAAAATTGAAGGTCAGACAAACGGCGAATGGATACAAATTGGCATTTATCATTTATCAAAAGGCAAAACCGCATCAGTTACCATAACATCAGAACAATCTGATGGCAGCGTAATAGCAGACGCAGTTTTATTTGTACCTGACAAATTGTAAAAGAATTTTTATGTTTTATAGAAGCGATGTGAAAAAACGTCTTTCTTATTATATTTCCGGTTGTGTTATTAAACACAATACAATTCAAATCGACATTTAAAGATGTCTTAATAAAGTTTTAATCAGCATCAATTTTTATTTAATCGTTTTTCCTGGTTAAACATTAGAATATCGTGTTGATTTGTGTATCGGTTTTAAAAAAAATCCAATTATGCTTTCGCCTTCTTTAGAAGCTTCGTTTACAACACACAAACACAGTTTTTTATTATTAGATAATCTGCTTGATAACATCGACGATGCATTGGTAGCGTCTGATGCCAATTTTTATATTACGCACTGGAATAAAGCCGCCGGGCGCATTTACGATATAGCGGCAGAAGAAGCCATTGGCGTTAAGCGCAATGTATTGCTGCAATACGAATACATCAATTGCAGCTTTATCGAAATTGTAAAAGAATTAAAAAAATCGGGCAAATGGAAAGGCGTTTTAAAATTCACCAAAAAAGACGGCACCATTATTTACCTGCAGTCTTCAGCAACAGTATTAACGAATGATGACGGTGATTTTTGCGGATACGTTGCCATTAACAGAGATATTACGCAGCAATATCTTACAGAGCAATCATTACAAAATTTTACTTCCATACTGCATTTTCTTGATGAGAGTTTTTTGATTGTTGACACAAGTATGAAGGTTGTGTTTTTAAGTTCGAAAAAGAATGTTTTGGCGTTTCATAATTCAGATTACAAACCCGGTGATCATGCGTTGAAATACATACCCGGGAAAGAACGAAAAGAAGTTTTTGAAAATTACAGAAAAGCATTTTGCGGAGAAGTCATTTCGCACGAAACCGAATCGGAAGATGAGATAGAGGCGAGAATTTATTTGCATATCACTTATATGCCGGTAAAAAATAATTTCGGTCAGGTTACGCATGTTGCCATCATCATAAAAGACCTTACCCATGAAAAAAGAATGGCGTTTGTTGAACAAAAGAAAAGAGAAGCGGAAGTGCAATTGAGCGAAAGCCGGATTTTGTTTGAAAACTTTATGGAAAATTGTCCGTTGCCCGCCTGGGTAACAGATGAAGACGGCGCCATGCAATATATGAACCCAACGTATCTGAGAGACATTTCCGTTTCTAAAACTGATATTGGTGAAACCATTTTTCAATTGTTTCCCAAAGCTCATGCGGACGAATATTTCAAAAATAACAAACAGGTATTACAAACCGGGAAAGCGGTAACGGCTATCGAACACGGCAAGGGAACGCAGGAGAGTAATGTTACTTATCTCATTACAAAATTTCCCTTGCAATATCAGGAAAAAAAAATGGTTGCCGGCTGGGCAATAGACATTACGGAACAAATTGAATCGCAAAAGCATCTCGAAGAAATGAACGCTTTTAAAAACAAATTGTTTTCCGTAATCGGGCACGATTTACGTGCACCGCTTACCGTTATCAATGCCTTGGGAAGCCTGGTTGGCGATGATAATGATTTGTGGACGAAAGAAGATTTGATCGAGCTGTTTGCCAACATAAAAACGTCTGCCAAAAAAGCCATGATCTTATTATCTGAACTTACGATTTGGGGACAAAGCCGCATGAACCGAATTGATTACCAGCCGAAGCAGACAGATTTGTTAACCGTGATTCATTCTTCCGTTGATTATTTACAGGAAATGATTCAGGAAAAACAAATCACAATTAATTTTAACGTGCACCCTGATAGCATTGCTTATGCAGATGCAGACATGCTAAAAACCGTTGTTCGAAATCTGGTTTCAAACGCCGTTAAATTTTCGCCGGCAGGATCTGTTGTTACGCTTCATACCAGCCTTCGCGATCGTGATGTTTATATAAGCGTTACAGATGAAGGGGATGGCATAAACGCGGAATTGAAAAATCAGATTCTAAGAGGAACAAATAACACCAGCGCGTATGGCACCCATGGTGAAAAAGGACTTGGCATCGGGCTTACTTTGTGCAAAGACTTTATTGAAGCCAATAAAGGTATAATGATGATACATAACAACAGCGCAAAAGGGTGCACATTTGCTTTTTCGGTACCGAAATTTCAAGACAGGCTAACCATTGCATGATGTGAGAAATCTGTTTTTGCTAATCCATAAAAAAATCAAGGCATAAAATGCCGTTTGGATGATGAAAACGGTCTGAATCGTGTTATCAAAACGCAATCTCAGCCTAAATTTCAATATCTCAATATCAAATATCTGCCAGATGCAATTGGTATTACATACTTTGATATTGCCTTCTGAATTGGAGCGGACTTACATGATACATACTTCGAAATTGCCGGTTGAAATTGGAAAGATTGCTGAAACCGCAATCAAGACTGATGTTAATGACACTGTCCTGCGTTTCAATAAGAAGTTTGGAAGCGTAATTTAAACGCACTTCATTTACAAAGCCTGTAAAAGACTTGCGTGTACGCTGACTAAAATAACGTGAGAAAGAATTGGGCGCCATATTTACCATAGTAGCTATATGGCTAATGGTTATTTCGGAAGTGAAGTTTTTAATTACAAAATCTATTACCTGATTCATTCGGGTTGATTCTGTTTTATTGTTCGCTGTTATAACATTATTAGAAACGTACCGGAGATCGCTGCTGTGTGATAAAATATTTAAAATCTCTAACAGCTTCAGCCAGCGCGATAAACCTTCAGACGCCAGCAAATCGAATAATTTCTTGCTGACTAAAGCATTTGTTTTTCCAACAACATCAATTCCTCTCAATGATTGCCTACACAAATGCAGAACTGGTTTCATTTCCGGTAACGCGAATGCGTTTTCGCCAAACGAATCTTCTTTGAAATGGATAACGACGGATTTAGCCCTGCGTTTTGAATTTACTCTGTAATAGTTATTGTCGTTGCGATATAAATGAGGCAGATACGGACCCAATAACACCAGGTTGCCGGGTTGGAAACGACTGATATTATCACCGATAAATCTATTGCCTTTGCTTTCCGTTACCAGCACCAGTTCATATTCGGGATGAAAATGCCACGGCGTAGGATAATATGGATAATCGAATAAACGCGTAACAAAAGACTCATTACTGTTTCGGGGCAAATATTCTAATACAGGCTTCATCATTCAATATTACTTCAGAATAAATTATCTCACAACGGAATTGTTAGAAAAGTATCGGTTTTAAACATCAGTCATGTAGTTTAAGGCACGGCGATCTTCTAACTTGCACGGTATAAAATACATCATTATGTCAGCAGAAATTTTATCAAAAGAACAGATGGCTATGTATCATAAACACGGCTATGTAATTGTAAAAAAATTTTGTACAAAACAAGAAACCGATAAATTGTACAATACGGCTTTGCAGGATGATGCCATGAAGAAAAATGCGCTGGATTTGAATGATCAGTCAGGCAAAAAAACAAAATTGTCATTGTGGTTTACGCCGGGCAATGATGTGTTTGGCTATTTAACCCGCAGCGGGAAAATGGTAAGTGCTGTGCAGCAGTTACTCGGCAATAGCGCCAAAGTCTGCCATTTCCATTCCAAGCTGATGCAGAAAGAGCCACGCGTTGGCGGCGCGTGGGAATGGCACCAGGATTATGGCTATTGGTATAAAAATCAATTTATGTTTCCCGATGAACTGATTAGCGTAATGATTGCGTTAACGGCTGCCAATAAAGAGAATGGTTGCCTGCAGTTAATTGAAGACTCGCACAAAATGGGCAGGGTAAATCACGGTTTTACCGGTGAGCAGGTAGGCGCCGATATGACGATGGTGAACAATGCGTTGAAAACAATGGAACTGGTATATGCTGAATTAGAAGCTGGCGACGCTTTGTTCTTTCATCCCAATACGTTGCACCGCTCCGAAGCCAATCTATCTGCAAACCCACGCTGGTCGCTGATTTCATGTTACAGTCTGCAATCGAATTTAGCCTATAGCGAAACCTCAACTTCATGGCATACACCGGTAAATGTTGTACCCGATGAAGCCATATTAAACTGGGATGCGGCATCGTTATTCGACGCTGATTTTCTGAAAAAAGAAAATGATCCGGCATTGAAAGAAACGGGTTGGGAAGAAGGTGTAAACGATAGTAAAATGCCGGTTAAACAGGCAACACGCTTCTGACCTACCTTCGCCTTAAAAAATGTTTATGCAGGAAACAAATGCCGAAAAAAGATTTGCCGCTTTAGGTTTGACCTTACCACCTGCGCCTGTGCCGCTTGGCGTTTATAAACCTTGTTTACAGGATGGAAAATACTTGTATTTATCCGGTCATGGCCCGGTTCAAAACGATAAAAGCCTTATCATAGGCCGCATTGGCAAAGACATGAGCATGGAAGATGGATTGCTTGCCGCAAAACAGGTTGGCTTAACCATGCTGGCTACCATTCGTGCGCAGATTGGTTCGCTCAACAACATCAAACGTGTTATCAAAATATTAGGTATGGTTAACTGTACGCCTGAGTTTACAAAACATCCTTTTATTATCAACGGCTGCAGTGAATTGTTTGCTGCCGTTTGGGGTGAAGACAACGGAATCGGTGTGCGCAGCGCGGTGGGAATGGGCTCATTGCCGGATAACATCCCGGTTGAAATTGAGGCTTTGTTTCAATTGATATAATTGAGTTGGCAGAATAAGAAAAGTGACATTATGAATGACTGGTTTATCATCAATAATACGGAAGAAATTGATTCGCCCGCGCTGGTTATTTACCCTGACAGAATTAGCAGAAATATTGAGTCGGCAATAGATATGCCTGGTGATAAAACCCGGCTGCGGCCGCATGTAAAAACGAATAAGATAGCTGAAGTGTGTGAAATGATGTTGATTGCCGGCATCACGAAATTCAAATGCGCCACCATTGCCGAAGCCGAAATGCTGGCTATGATTAGTGCGCCCGATGTATTGCTCGCTTATCAACCGGTTGGACCTAAACAGCAACGGTTCATTTCACTTATAAAAACATATCCGCAAACGCTTCTTTCCTGTTTACTTGATAATGAAGAAACAGCACAACGGCTTGCTTATTTAGTCAAAGAAAATGGTATCGTTCTATCTGTTTTTATTGATGTCAATATTGGCATGAACCGAACCGGTATCCAGGCTAATGATGCATTTACTTTGGCAGAAAAAATAAAAGGATTGCCTTCGCTTCGACTTGCCGGCTTTCATGCGTATGATGGTCATATTCACGACAGCGATTTTGCAGCTCGCAAGGCAAAAAGCGATGCAGCTTTTCGCCCGGTTGAAACGCTGTGGCAGCAAGCTTCTTTGCTGTTTCAGCATCGTTTACAAATCATTGCCGGAGGCACACCAACATTTCCGGTACATGTACAACGGGAGAATTATGTGGAATGCAGCCCCAGTACATTTGTATTTTGGGACTGGGGTTATAAACATTCCCTGCCCGATGAACCGTTTGATTATGCAGCACTGGTAATTACAAGAGTTATATCTGTATTAGATGATGAAACTATTTGCGTTGACTTAGGGCACAAATCCATAGCGGCCGAAAATCCGTTGCCGCGCGTTCATTTTTTAAATGCGCCGGATGCAATTGCCTTATCGCAAAGCGAAGAACACCTTGTATTAAAAATACCTGCCAGTAAAAGTTATAAAATTGGTCATGTTTTATATGGCGTGCCGGTTCACATTTGCCCGACAGTGGCTTTGTACGATGTTGCGTATGTTGTAAAAAATAACAACATAACGGATTGCTGGAAAGTGATCGCCCGCAACAGAATGATTACAGTATAGCAATAAAAAAATTTCCGCATATAATGCAGATGCTGTCATATTCATCCGCGCCCATCTCCGGGAAAAGCAAATAAAATAAATGCAGTGAAACCATTTCCTTTTATCATAGATGCCCACCTCGATTTAGCCATGAACGCCATGGAATGGAACCGCGATTTGCGACAGCCTGTTTCAACCCTGAACAAGAGAGAAAAAGGCATGACCGATAAGCCTGGCAGAGGCAAAGCCACCGTATCATTACCAGAACTTCGCAAAGGCAATATCGGGCTGGTTGTGGCTACGCAAATTGCACGTTGTGTAAAGCCCGGAAACCCTTTGCCGGGCTGGCTTTCAGCCGAACAGGCCTGGGCGCAGACACAGGGACAACTGGCTTGGTACAAAGCCATGGAAGAGGAAGGAGAAATGGTAATGATTATAGACGCAAATGCGTTAGATAATCATATTGATGTATGGATGAACGATGAGCCGTCTGCTGCAAAACCAATCGGTATTATTTTAAGTCTTGAGGGTGCTGATTCGTTACTTACACCGCAGTATGCAGAGCGTGCTTATGAATATGGCTTGCGGGCAATTGGGCCGGCACATTACGGGGCCGGCAGATATGCCAACGGCACCGATGCAAAAGGCGGTTTAACCGCGCAGGGCAAAGCATTGCTGAAAGAAATGGAAAAGCTGAACCTGATTTTAGATGTCACGCATTTATGCGATGATGCCTTTTGGGATGCCATGCATTTATTTAGCGGGCATATTTGGGCAAGTCATCACAATTGCCGGGCATTGGTAAATCACAATCGCCAGTTAAGCGATGATATGATAAAAGCATTGACAGCGCGCGGCGCCGTTATCGGTATGGCATTAGATGCCTGGATGATGGTACCCAACTGGGTTCGCGGCGTGTCCGCACCAAAGAATATGAATTGTAATCTGGCTAAGATGATTGACCACATAGATCATGTTTGCCAGGTAGCGGGCAATGCGTTGCATGTGGCGATCGGCAGCGATCTGGATGGCGCATTTGGCAAAGAACAATGTCCTTTCGATCTGGAAACCATTGCTGATCTGCAAAAAATACCTGCCATGCTTTTGCAAAGAGGCTATCACGAATCGGATGTTGGCAACATCATGTATGGCAACTGGCTTCGCTTTATCAGAAATGCATGGCAGTAGATGTTAATAATCCTGTGAAAGATGAATAATAAAAATAGTGGCAGATGATTTGTTCTTTATCTTTTTTAATGACTAAAAAACAGGGTATTATGGCAGACGAAAGAAAAGAGCAGAACAAGCAAGGTAAAGGTAATCAGGAAACGGATATCAAGCCTGATCAGGAAACGCTGAACACCACCGATCCGCAGGAACACATGGAAGGTCCGCTTTCCTCATTGATGCAGAGTGCAGGCGATAGTTTTGACAGCAAGAATCCGGTGAACAAAGAGGATGAAAAAAAACAGAGCTGATATCTGTTTTTATAAAGCATAGTTTTGATATTGCATCGGCTATGCTTCTTTTTTCTTGTACCTAAGGCAAAAAAATAACAACGTAACATTTATAAATTCGGAGAAAATATTGGTTACCAGAATTGGAATGTCCTTTTTTAAAAATCCATAGTAGATCCACATACCGATTCCAATTATCAGCACCATCATCATACCTACCGATAAACTTTTCGCTTCTTTTTCCTGAATGGTTTTTATCAGTTGGGGAATTAGGGAAACGGAGGTAAAAACGCCGGCGGCAAGACCGATCATTTGATTATAATCCATATCGCGATAGTAACCAAAAACATGCCTTGAAAAGATTTGTGTGAAGTGGAAAGCGAAAGCAGACAGCAAAAATGCAAAATGATTATCAGCGATTTGCAAACTCTGTTAAACATCTTTTTAATTTTAATTTTTACTTTTTAATTCTAAATCGAAAAAAAATTGATTCTTTACATTCACTTTATTTTTTTATAACGAAACAATAATTTATGGATGATCTTTCCAATAAAATTGAATTAACGGGAAACTCGGGCAGGAAATTCACTTTTATTCATTGCTTCAATCTTTCCGAAAATGAAGAACCGAAAAGTACCGGCATTTATGTGTTTGCAAAACAAGCAAACAATAAAAAAGGCAACATTCTGGACGTTCAGTTTTTGGCAGCGGAAGATAATTTAACCGCAACCGTACAAAGAATGAAAGCAGATGGTGCTGGCTATGCTTTTTTTAGAGAATGCGAAGACGAATTGCAATGCGATGCAGAAATTGATGATATAAAAGCCGGCGAAGATTTCAGGAGTTTTGTTGATTGATATTTGGTGCAAAGAACCAATGTATTATTTTATTGCTTCGTTCTTTCATTACGATCGCTGTTTGCTTTTGCAAAAAAACTTTTTTTGTTAGCTTTACCTCTATCATTCTAACAAAAACCGCGCTTCCGTTATGAAAAAAGCAACCTTTCTTTTCTTTGCTATTGTCATTACTTTTACTGCCATGTCTCAAAAATACCAGTCCAACTGGGCTTCGTTAAACACACGCGGCATACCGGCCTGGTTTCAGCAGGATAAGTTTGGCATCTTTATTCACTGGGGCGTTTATGCGGTGCCGTCGTATGCGCCGGTAATAGAAAACAGCGGCGACAGCTACGCCGAATGGTATTGGCATCACATAAACAAAGGCGACACGAATTTCACATCCTTTCATAATAGCGTTTACGGTAAAGATTTTGCCTACCCGCAGTTTGAAAAACAGTTTAAAGCCGAAATGTTTAATCCAAAACAATGGGCGGACGTGTTTAAAAAATCGGGCGCGAAATACGTAGTGCTAACCTCAAAACATCATGAAGGTTATTGCTTGTGGAACAGCGCCGAAGCCGACCGCGACTGGCAACGTCCATGGAATGCCGTAACCGGTACGCCGCAGCGCGATTTGCTGGGCGATTTAACGGAAGCCGTTCGCGCCGAAGGTTTAAAAATGGGTTATTATTATTCGTTGTACGAATGGTTTAATCCGCTATGGCTGACAGATAAAAAACGATTTGTTTCGGAACATCTGTTTCCGCAGTTTAAAGATTTGGTTACAAAATATAAACCTGCCATTATTTTTTCTGACGGCGAATGGGAAATGACTGATACTGCCTGGAATAGCCCCGAATTATTAGCCTGGTTATTTAATGAGTCGCCGGTTAAAAATGATGTGGTGGTAAATGATCGCTGGGGCAGCAATACGCGTGGAAAATACAACAATTGTTTATATACAACATCGGAATATGGCAGCGGCATGAATGCCGATATGGTGTGGGAAGAAAGCCAGGGCATCGGGCATTCGTATGGCTATAACAGGAATGAACAGTTGAACGATTATAAAAGCAGCCGTGATTTAATTCTTACGCTGGCAGATATAGTATCGCGCGGCGGCAATTTACTGCTTGACATTGGCCCGACAGCCGATGGCCGCATTCCGGTTATTATGCAGCAACGGCTTACCGACATGGGCAACTGGCTAAGCGCTAACGGCGAAGCCATTTACGGCACCATCGCCTGGAAACAACCTTATCAGTGGAGCGAGGGACGGCAGCCGCAAAAAAGCGATAAAAGTTTTATGGCCGGTTACAGCATTTCAAAACTGGTGCAGCCGAAAAAAGAGGAAGCTCATATTGAGTGTTTCTTTACCCGAAAAGGCAAGGATCTGTATTGCCTTGTGCCAGCTTACGCACCACAGGTTCGCATCCGCAATTTTGTTGCGCCCGCTTCGGCAAAAGCAACCCTGTTAGGCAACAAAATACCAATCACCTGCCGGCAATCCGGTAATGATTGCATTATTGATCTGTCTTCTTTACAACCCGGCGATGTGAACGGAAATTTGTTTGTAATAAAGTTTGCAAACGCAATAAAATAGTATGGTGTTTATGAATGTTGCTTGCGTTTCACAAGAAAGTGAAAAGTCAAAATTATCTGCTCCGGTTTGGAAACAAAATACACTCCTTTTGAATTTTTACTTTTGAACTTCTGTCGTTATACATTATATATTTTACAGCAAAATCCTGATTTACGATAAGGTTCCTGTACACCTTTTCTAACAGAAAATACTATATTTTAAAATACAATGAAGTTTATCTGTGCTTTCTGTGTCATTTGTGAGAAACTCTGATTTTTTGTATTGATTACACGAACTGATGCTACATTTTTCATTCACTTGTTTAAACGTTTATCAAACCATTTGCTTTTACTGTGTTACATTTGCATCATTCATTTACTTCTTCGTTACCAGGACCGATACGCTTTCTTCTCCAACAAGTTTCATCCGGTCAGCTTGAATGAGCAGGTTATGTAACCGGTTTTCCGTACCGTCCGGAAACCTACCATTTATTTATTTTAAAATTATATATTTTGTTATTTGAACAATTAAATTTGATACAGCCGCTTTTGTCGGCCATCAAAACCAAAGGCTATACACAACCCACACCCATACAGCAGGAGGCAATCCCCGTTGTGTTAGAAGGCAGAGATTTACTGGGATGCGCACAAACGGGTACAGGTAAAACGGCAGCATTCGCCATACCCATTCTTCAACTTTTATACAACGAGAAACAAACGGAAAAAAGCAATAATGCCATCAAAGCGCTGGTATTAACGCCGACACGTGAACTTGCGATACAGATAGACGAAAGTTTTGCGGCCTATGGCAAAGACACCGGGCTTAACCATTTGGTGGTGTTTGGTGGCGTATCGCAGGTGCCGCAGGTGCAGGCATTGCGTCGGGGCGTAGACATACTGATTGCTACACCGGGCAGATTGTTAGACCTGATGAACCAGCGCATCATAAACCTGCAGCACATTAGTCTGTTTGTATTAGATGAAGCAGATCGCATGCTTGATATGGGTTTTGTACAGGACGTAAAACGCGTGATACAAAAATTGCCCCGGCAAAAACAAACTTTGTTTTTTTCAGCCACAATGCCGCCCGAAATAAAAGCGCTTGCCGACACCATATTACACGAGCCGGTATCGGTAGAAGTAACGCCGGTGTCTTCTACCGCAGAAAAAATAGAACAGTCGGTCTATCATGTAAGCAAAGAAAACAAACGGCCTTTACTGGTGCATCTCCTGAAGAATAAAAACATTAAGAACGCATTGGTATTTACGCGCACAAAACATGGTGCAGATAAAATAGCCCGCTACCTGAAAGGAAGCGGCATACATGCGGAAGCGATACATGGCGAAAAATCGCAGAACGCAAGGCAACGCGCACTTGGCTTATTTAAAAACGGAAGTTTGCGGGTATTGGTAGCTACCGATATTGCAGCACGCGGCATAGATGTAAGCGAACTTTCGCATGTCATTAATTTTGATTTGCCAAACGTGCCGGAAACCTACGTGCACCGCATTGGCAGAACCGGAAGAGCCAGTCATAGCGGCATCGCATTATCATTTTGCGATCTGGAAGAAAGAAGCTTTCTGCGAGATATTCATAAGCTAACAAAGCAAACAATACCCGTAGAAAGCGAGCATCCTTATCCGCTTCCCTTCGCCTTTACGGAAAGCATTACATCCGCAGCCATAAACCCGTTCGGGTCAAGAGGCAGAAAGAACGGCAGAAACTGGGATCAGCGCATGAATGCAGGCCGCAGCTACTAAGTATATAACGGCTAACAGGTAATTGTTGGTTGATTTTTTTAAGAGAAAACCGTTTTTTCCGATGAAATATTTTTTCGGATAAAGCGGTTTTTTTATTCATTTCTTTAGCAAATGAAAAATGATAAGAACAACAGGACTGATTTTAATGTTTCAATCTCTCACACGCCAATTACAGATTTACAGATGATGATACCATTTGCGTAATTAAAATCAATCTGTATCATGTTATCAAAACGCAACGATCGCGTGACTTTCAATATCATAATATCAAATATCTTCTCTATCCGATTGTTATAAGAGTAATTTCACTTCTTCTATCTGCCATAACACTGATTGCTGATTTATGGGTAATAAAATTGTAAGCAACCGCTATATACCATCGTTCTTTCAAATCCATTATGGCTTATTATGGAACCTGAAAAACAAGCTTATCAATTTCAGCCGAAAGTTCTACTTTCAGTCTTTAATTGCCTGCCGCTATGCCACAATATATATTAGCTTTCGATCAGGGCACAACCAGTTCGCGTGCTATCGTGTTTAACAAACAAGGTGCTATTGTTGCCACTGCACAAAAAGAATTTACACAGATTTTTCCTAAGCCCGGTTGGGTTGAGCACGACCCGAATGAAATCTGGAGCACACAGATTGGCGTGGCAGCAGAAGCCGTTACCAAGGCAGGCTTAACGGTGCGCGACATTGCCGCCATCGGCATCACCAACCAGCGCGAAACGGTGGTAGTGTGGGATAGAAAAACGGGACAGCCTGTTTATAATGCCATTGTATGGCAGGACAGGCGAACCGCTTCTGATTGTGATGAACTGCGAGAGGCAGGTTATCAAACACTGATTCAGCAAAAAACCGGATTGGTCATAGATGCTTATTTCTCGGCAACAAAATTAAAATGGATATTGGATCATGTGGATGGCGCAAGAGAAAAAGCAAAAAACGGCGGGCTGTGTTTCGGCACCATTGACAGCTGGCTGTTGTGGAAACTAACCGATGGCAGTGTGCATATTACCGATGTTACCAATGCCTCCCGCACCATGCTGTTTAATATTCACACCTCATGCTGGGATGAAGATTTACTACAGTTGCTAACCATACCTGAAAGCATGTTGCCGCAGGTAAAAAGCAGCAGCGAAATTTATGGCTATACACAACACATTCTTACTTCGCACAGCATACCGGTGGCAGGCATTGCCGGCGATCAGCAGGCCGCTATGTTTGGGCAAATGTGCCTGAAAGAAGGGATGGTGAAAAACACCTACGGAACGGGTTGTTTTATGCTGATGAACACGGGCGACAAACCGGTGGCTTCCAAAAATAATTTGTTAACTACAATAGCCTGGCAAATTAACGGAAAAACACAGTATGCCCTGGAAGGTAGCGTGTTTATTGCCGGCGCAGTTGTGCAATGGCTGCGAGATGGCCTGCAAATAATCCGTTCTTCTTCTGATGTGGAAACCCTTGTAGCACAAGTGTTTTCCAATGAGGGTGTTTATATGGTTCCCGCTTTTGCCGGATTGGGTGCGCCGTATTGGAACGGACATGCGCGCGGTACTTTGGTGGGCATCACGCGGGGCACAACGGCAGCGCATATTGCAAGAGCCTGCCTGGAAAGCATTGCCTTTCAAACGATGGATTTATTAAATGCCATGCAGGCAGATGCAGGCATCATTATTCCCGAACTGCGCGTAGATGGCGGCGCTACGGTTAACGAAATGCTGATGCAGTTTCAGAGCGATGTATTGAACCTGCCGGTTATAAAACCCAGGATTACAGAAACAACCGCATTGGGCGCAGCTTATCTGGCCGGTCTTGCCGTTGGATATTGGAGCCATGTGGAAGAGATACAGCAGCAATGGCATAAGGATAAAACATATGAACCTTCGATTGATGACGAGCGACGCAGGCAGCTATCGAAAGACTGGCGCAGAGCCGTACATGCCGCGCAGGTATGGGCGAATGATAAGGATTGATGATTGTTGGTTGCCAGTTGATGATTGGCAGTTGTTGGTTGTCGGTTGACAGTTGCAGTCGACGGTTGACAGTTGACAATTGTCGGTTGACGGTTGACAGAGACTACAAGTACAGAGCAAATATTTTCTCTGTGCTGCTCTGTCTTTTTCCTGTCTTTGTGGTTTAGCAACATTCGCTTTGATAAAAGCTCAGTTTATTTCAGAACGCTGAACGAAGCGTCGCAACAGACGATTCAACGGAGTGTCGGACGACGGATTCATAAAACTGTATTTTGTATTATTTAAACACCCGATTGTTATCAACCGCCATTGAAATCTTGTTATGAACAGAGATCACATGCTCGCACAAACAGAGCAAACAACTGAATGGGACGTTGTGATTATCGGCGGGGGCGCCACCGGGCTGGGAAGCGCTGTGGATGCGGCTTCCAGAGGTTATAAAACGTTGCTGATTGAGCAATATGATTTTGGTAAAGGCACATCGGGCAAGTCAACAAAACTGGTGCATGGCGGCGTGCGATACCTGGCGCAGGGCAACATAAAACTGGTAATGGAAGCCTTGCGCGAAAGGGCTTATCTGCTGCGCAATGCGCCGCATGTAACTGCGGTATCATCATTTGTGGTGCCGGTGTTTAGCTGGTACGATAAAATGTTTTACGGCATTGGTTTAAAGATGTACGATTTGCTGGCAGGCAAGCTATCAGTCGGCAAAACAAGGTGGCTGAATAAGAAGCAGACGCTGCAATATCTGCCGGGCATCAACGAAAAAAAACTCTATGGCGGCATTCTGTATTTCGACGGTCAGTTTGATGACACAAGACTTGCCTTAGAACTTGCCGCTACAGCAGCTTTGCATGGTGCAACGGTTTTAAATTATGCGAAGGCGGAGCATCTTGCAAAAACGAACGGAAAAATAACGGGCGTAACGTTTACAAATACAATTAACAATAAAGTTTATACCGCAAATGCAAAGGTGGTGGTAAACGCAACCGGCGTGTTTGCCGATGCTGTAATGCAGATGGACAAACCATCGAAAGACAAGCTGATTGCGCCTTCCCAGGGCGTGCACATTGTGGTAGAAAAATCTTTCTTTCCCGGCAATTCGGCAATGATGATTCCAAAAACGGATGATGGTCGTGTTTTATTTGCCGTTCCCTGGCATAACAAAGTGATATTGGGAACCACCGATACGCCGGTAAAACACGTTTCGGTTGAGCCAAAACCTTTGCCGGAAGAAATTCATTTTATCATTCATCATGCGAATCAATATTTATCGAAAACGATAACAGAAAAAGATGTGCTGAGCACATTTGCGGGGCTTCGTCCGCTAATTAAAAAAGGCGACGCTTCTTCTACCAAAGTGCTAAGCCGCGACCATACGATTCTGATTTCTGAATCGGGATTGATAACCGTGAGCGGCGGCAAATGGACAACTTACCGTAAGATTGCGGAAGATGTGGTTGACAGAACGATTGCTGTTGCCGGTTTGCCACAAAAAAAATGTATCACGCAAACGTTGCGCATTGGTAAAGACGACAAGCTGATTTATAAAAACAAAGAAGCTTTTTTACAAACCGATGCGCAATACTCTGATGATGACATCCGGTATTTTGTAAAAGAAGAAATGGCGGTAACGGTAGAAGATGTACTGGCAAGACGAACAAGATTGTTATTTCTGAATGCAGACGCAGCAAGGCTTGCAGCACCATCGGTAGCCAGGCGAATGGCAACTTTACTTGGCAAAGATGAAGCCTGGATAGAAGCACAGACAGATGAATTTGGCAGTCTGGCGAGGCAATATTTGCTACCGTTGGAATTATGTGTTTCTCACAGATAATACGGATGACACAGATAAAATTCTGGACACTTTCAAAAATATCCGTGTCATCCGTGCTATCTGTGAAGAGAAAAATATTGAGCGCGAATTCTTTCACATGAATGGCAACAATTAGATTTCTTACTATAAACCAAATACTATGACTCCCCTGTTAAGTGAATTTATCGGCACTACGGTTTTAATCACCTTAGGCGATGGCGTAGTTGCCAATGTGGTATTGCATAAAACCAAAGGGTTCAACGGTGGTTTAATCGCCATTACGGTGGGCTGGGCGATGGCGGTGTTTACGGGCGTTTTTATTGCCAAAGACAGCGGCGCACATCTCAACCCTGCCGTTACCATTGCACTGGCATGCGCGCACAAATTTTCGTGGGGCATGGTGTTGCCTTACATAGGCGTACAACTACTCGGCGCCATGGCCGGGTCGTGGCTGGTGTGGCTGGCGTATCATCAGCATTTTGATGAAACAACCGATGCCGATGCCAAGCTGGCTGTCTTTTGCACAGCGCCTTCCATCCGCAGCGCGGCGCATAATTTTATTCAGGAATTCATTGGCACGTTTATCTTCATACTTGCCGTGTTATACATTGTAGCGCCATCCGATATTTTGGGAGCGCTGGACGCATTGCCGGTGGCGTTTGTGGTGCTGGCGATTGGCTTAAGTTTAGGTGGCGGAACGGGCTATGCTATTAACCCGGCGAGAGACTTGGGTCCGCGTATCATGCACGCCGTTTTGCCCATCAAAGGCAAGCGCGACAGCGACTGGAAGTATAGCTGGATTCCGGTGCTGGCGCCGGTGGCGGGCGCGGTTGCGGCGGCGTATTTGTGGCTGATGATTCATTGATTGACTAAATAAATATCGGTTGTTTGAATCGTTTTATAAAAGGCATAAAAATAACATTTGTCTCATGCCTTTTGTATTTCGTAATTACCTTTAATTCATGAAACTTGTCTTCGCAATCATCTGCATCATTTTTACAATTACTTCTTTCTCCCAGCCCTCACAAAGCGATTCAGCTTACATCAGAGATAACTATACCAAGAAAGAATATCAAATCTCCATGCGCGATGGCGTGAAGCTGTTTACTTCTGTTTATTATCCAAAAGATACCACGCGGTCTTACCCTTTTTTGATACAACGAACACCTTATTCCGTGGCGCCGTATGGCGAAGATAATTATGCACACAGGCTCGGCCCCAATCATCTTTTTATAAAAGAGAAATACATTTTTGTTTACCAGGATGTGCGTGGCAGGCATGTAAGCGAAGGACAGTTTCATGAGATGACGCCTGCCATTGACAATAAGAAAAACAATACGCAAACCGATGAAAGCAGCGATACGTACGATACGATAGACTGGCTGCTTAAAAACGTAAAACCCAACAACGGTAAAGTTGGTATTTATGGCATTTCATATCCCGGTTTTTATGCCACGGCATCCTTGCCCAACGCGCATCCGGCCATCAAAGCGGTATCGCCGCAGGCGCCCGTTACCGATGAGTTTGAAGGTGATGATGCCTATCACCGCGGCGCCTTTTTTCTGATGGATAATTTTTCTTTTGAAAACTTTTTTGATGCGCCGCGAAACGAGCCAAGGCAGCAGGACCCGCAGGTAGATTCAAGCATCAGCATTACAGATGTGTATGACTTTTACCTGCAAACCGGCGCCTTGCACAACTTCAACGATTCATACTTTCATAACAAAGCCAACATCTGGAATCAATACTTAGCACACAATACCAAAGACAGCTTCTGGCAGGCACGAAACATTCGTCCGCATTTACAAAATATTAAACCCGCCACACTTGTTGTCGGCGGCTGGTTTGATGCCGAAGATATGTGGGGCGCATTGCATACGTATAAAGCCATCGAAGAGCAAAATAAAACCAACGACAATCGTTTGGTAATGGCGCCCTGGACGCATGGTGCATGGGAAGCAAAAAGCTGGAATCATTTTGCCGGCTATCAATTCGGGCAGGATTTAAATGCAACATTTCAGCAGATGGAATTTGATTTTTTTAATCATTACCTGAAAGATAAGAATGATTTTACCGCAGGTGAAGCCACCATTTTTGTTACCGGCAGCAATGATTGGAAAACGTTTACCACATGGCCGCCGAAAGAAATAAAACAAACAACCTGGTGGCTGACCAAAGACCATCAACTGTTATTGCAAAAAGGAAAAACAGAAGGTAAAGATGAATACATTTCCGATCCGGCGAATCCGGTTCCTTACATTGATAAACGCAGTGACGACCGGCTGAATGAGTACATGGCTGCCGATCAGGCATTTGCTTCCAAACGCAGCGATGTATTGTATTATGAAAGTGATACTTTACAGAACGACATGACTTTATTGGGACCGATAACCGCTGATTTGTCCGTAAGCCTCAGCAGTACGGATGCAGATTTCATTGTGAAGGTAATTGACGTTTTACCTGATAGCAATGGCACACAGCAGTTGGTTCGGGCAGAAGTATTGCGTGGCAAGTTTCGCAGCAGCTTTGAAAAACCGGAGGTTTTTACGCCAAACAAACCAACAAATGTAAAGCTGCAACTGAACGATGTGGCGCATACGTTTTTAAAAGGTCATAAAGTGATGATACAAATTCAAAGTAGCTGGTTTCCTTTGGTGGATAGAAATCCGCAACAGTTTATGAACATACCTTCGGCGCAGAATGGGGATTTTATAAAAGAAACAATCACCGTTTTGCACGATGAAGCGCATCCTTCTTTTATTAAAGTTGGCGAAATGAAACAGGCAAATCGGTAAAAAATAATTGTGATGGTATCATGGCGTGATGTGGTAATGGTGTCATACGGTAATGGCGTGACAAGGAGAATAAGCTGACATTGCGTTTTAATAACACGAGGCAAACTGCTTTCAGTATTCAATGGCATTACAGCCGCATGTTATCATAAATAAAAAGAAGCTGTCTCAGTGTTTGAGACAGCTTCTTTTTATTTATGATTGTAGATCTGTGAGCAGTCACTGTATCCTGGTGCAGGCTGTATCCCACACCTCACACTCTCTTTACCTTGCCACCACCAGCTTGTCGCTGAACACCACCCGTCCGCTGCTGTCGGTGAGCGTCAGCGTGTAGCTGCCCTGCGGCAGGCTGCTGCCCAGCCGAAGCGTCTCGCTCTGCGCTGCCCCGTCCTTACCTGCCGTGATCTGTTTTTGATACAGCGGCTGTCCCGCCCTGCTGTACACGCTCACCCCGTAGCTGCCCGCTGCCAGTCCGCCGTACCGCAGCGTTACCCTGCCGCCCCGCACCGGGTTGGGGTACACCTGCACCGCCGCCGGCAACAGGCTGCCCGCCTGCGCACTGCCGCTCAGCGAGGCGATCACGCCCGCCTTCGCCGACCGGCTGAACACCAGCATGAAGCGGCTGCGGTAGCTTGCCGTATCGCTGCCTGCCGTAAAATGATACAGCGTGGTGTCATTCAGGTTTACTTCCGTCTGTGTACCCAGGTATTTGTCTGTCAGCCAGCCACGCACCGGCATGTTCTCTCTTACCCGTCCGGTGAAGATCTGAAGCACGTAGGGACGCGCTTCCAGGTACAGCAGCTTGTAATACAGCGTATCGTTACCTGCGGGCAGCGGGCGCAGCTCGATGGCCAGCGACTGGCTGTCGCGCACCAGCATGATGTTCTCGTTGAAGTTGAGCAGCTTGCCGGCATCGCCGGCGTCCACCTTTGCCGAGAACCTGCCCGCAAAGCCTGCCGCCACGCCGTCTATCAGCGACAGGTGGTTGTCTTCCTGCGCCATCAGGTTGGTATAGACAGCCGGGTAAGCGGCTTTCTGGGGCTGCCCCTGCGCCATCCTGCCAAACACGTTTGCCTGCGCCGCCGCTTTGTCGCTCTCCGCAAAGGCTACCGGGGTGTTGCCCGTGGTGGTGGCTTCGAGCATGAACGCCTGACCGCTCTGGGCAAAGGTGCCCCCGCTATAGCTCACCTGCGTGGCAGGGGCGGTGGGTGCAAAGATGCCGTTTGTATAAGTGATGTAGCCGCCCACGCCGTACTTGCCCGCAATGGCGGGATCCCACACGCGGAACTTGTCGGCGGTGAAGGCACCCGCGTTGTTATTGATTACGCTGAGGATGTCTATTGTGGAAGCGTAGGGGTTGCCGATCAGCACGGAGTTGCCCGCCGTGGTAACGTAATCCTGCGTATAGCCGCCCACACGCAGGGTGCCGGTGGCGCGCAGGATGGTGTTATCGGCAGGAGCGGAAGTGCCAAGGGAAACGTCCACCGCGCGGCTGCCGCGGATGAAGATGCAGTAAGCGCCGTAGGCATTGATGTTGGTCGTGTTGGTGAAGGGTGCCGACGTGGTCCATGACCGGCTGGCAGCCAGCCAGGTCTTCAGCGACGGGGCGGTGGTGCGGTTGACGTCAAAGCCGTGGGCGGTGTTGTTGTCATAGGTGATCTGGGTGCCGTAGCCCGGACGCGGATTGTTGCGCGTGTGGATGTCGGGGTTGGGAACGGCTCCCTCCTGCCATGCCTCGTTGATGGTCTGACCGCTCACCACCGCCACGCTCAGAAAACGCCACGCACGCCTGCCTGCTATGAACCGCTCTGCCGTTACGTTGGTAGCGCCGCTGAGGCTGCCCGTTATTTGCCCGATGGAGGCCGTACTGTTTATATTGCTTTGCAACGTAACGGAGTTGCCGCCAAAATCGGCGCCGCCCGCCGTGGCAAACGAATGGTTGGGCGCAATGATAAGGCTGCCCGGTACGGTAATGCCATTTTCTTCATGGCTGGTGATGGCGAGCGATGTGCCGGCCGCACCGTTGTAATCTGCATTTTGCAGCGTTACGTTGTGGCGAATCAGGATGTTATTGCTGTTGTTTGGCGCAGTGGTTGCCGGCGTAAAACCGTTGGGGCCAAGCACTTCCCAGATGGCGGGGTTAGTTGCGATGCCACTATCTACGGTGCGATATAAAGTGATGGTATTATCGAACACCTGTATAGATTTAGAAACCGAATTGCTACAGCCATTGGCGTTTGTAAATGTATATGTTAACGTTGGTACGCCTACGCTTACGCCGGAAACCGTTACGGGATTTGCCGCCGGGTTGTTTAGCGTGGCATAAGCGGTATTGTCTATTGACCAAACGCCGCCCGAAGTAGCATCAGAAAAATTACCCGTTGCACCTACGGCAATATAATCTGGTCCGCTGATGGCGGCAACCGCTGGCAGGGCATTGATGGTAACGGTAACCGGGCTGCCGGTAATAACCGCCGGGCAGGTGGAGCCGGGCAGCGTTACGCCGGTAATGGTATAAGTATAACTGCCCTGGTTGGCGGGCGTGTTTACGGTTTGCGCGTCGCCGGCCGCATTAATGGTAACGGATGAGCTTGCGCTGCCTACCGTATAAGTAATGGTTTCGCCGGGCGTACCGCTAAACGTAACGGCTACGCTGCTACCTGCACAGGCTGATGGTGAAGCAGCGGAAACCGAAGCGGTTGGCGCCGGGTTTACCGTTATTTTTCCGGTTGCTGTTGCCAAGGCGCATGAATTAGATGTAGAAACGGTATAATTAAATGTACCGCTTACTGTTGGCGCACCACTTATCGTAAAAACACTTCCGCTTAAAGAACCTGTTACTCCAGATGGTAATCCAGTTACCGTTGGAGTAGTAGTAGAATTGCCAACGGTGTATTTAATTGGCGTTATAGGAGAACCGCTACAAATCGTTTGTATATTTGAACCTACGCCGGAAGTTAAAATAAAGGTTGGTGGAGCAATGGTGGTTGAATTAAGATTGATGGTAAAATTACCAGACGTTCCGCTGGATTTGGCAACTCTTACCAAATAAGTATGTCCTGCTGTTATGCTGAAATTACTTGATGTTTCTGAAGTAGTAGAACTACCAATACCAGATTTAAAATATGTTCCTGTATTGGTAGGACATCCGCCATCAAAAATGAAAATGTCCAAATCCTGATTGGAAGTTGTGAGGCTAACACTTGTTGTGTTTGTTCCCGTGCCGCAAGCTGTAAATTTGTACCAGACATCTGAACTATAAAAAAAACTTGAATTCGATAACGTAGCATTAACTGTTGTACCGGTTGAAGGAGTGCCTACAACAAGAGGAGTGGCATTTGAACATAGATCATTTGCCGGAGCAATAAAAGTATTGCCGTTAATCACCGCATTTTTGGTAAAAAATTTTGTTGTATTATCGTTTCTACCTCCGTAAGGATAAATACGAAAATATACAGTGGAGCCTTCAGCAATATTATCATCAACAGCAATATTAAGTGATATACTACCATTACCAGATATACTGCCAGTTGTAGAACCATTTGAATTAAAATAAAAATCATTATCTGTTCCGGTTCCCGTTGAAGAAATTAAATAATCTACTTCATAATTCAAAGTAAGATTAAAAAGAAAACCCAAAAAGGAACCCGTGTTGTTTGTGGCACGGGCGTCAAATGAAAAAGTTGAAACATGAAAAGAATTAGTCGAGGTAGGTGTAACAGCAAATTGATAATATTTACTTGTATTGATAATTATGCTACTAAAACCGTTACTCGATGCACCGGATGAAGTAAAACCAGTAAAGTTTAATCCGCTTCCACGGCTAAATGGTAAAGCATTAATGCCACCAGCAACTGTTGCATTGGCATTTGAGGTTAATGGCCATGTAGCTGTTGCTACCTGCCCCCAGCCTTTTGCGCATACGAGAGCCATTAAAAAACAAAGTGTAAGAATTTTTTTCATAAATGTTTTTTTGAAATTGGTTGTTATCAGATTTTAAATAAATAAAAAATATATGAGAACCTGACCTATTGCCGGGAACAGCAATGCAATCAGATTTTGGTGGTTTGCCGCAGGGCTTCCTGAATAAACGGATGAAACAAAAAGCGGGATTTCCTGTTTACCACATAATTCCGAAAGCGGAAACATGGCATCAGGTTATTGGAAACAGGTAAACATGTCATCATTTGTTATCCGGTTTTTGGCAATTTTCCCGATGTAAACCTGTATGACAAACAGGAACATTGGCAAAATCATCAGTTGGCTTGTTATTAGTTTTGGTAAAAATTCCAAACTGATACCGGATTCTTGAACGCATGTAACGGTTACATGCCGGCGTAAAATTAGGAAAAAACAGATTGGACTTTCATTAAATTTTAATCTTTTTTAAAGTTTTTTTTAAGAGTTGTTTAAAATAATGAAGAAAACCATGGAGGCGCCGGGAAAAAGCAGCATCAGTGATGGGGTGATTTGGTGATAGGGTGATCGTATCGTTTTCATTTTCAGGTAGTGTTATCAAACGTATGATAACTGAAGATGAATAGTTGGTGTTTTCGGCCTAATGGACAGGAGAAATATAACAACGTCGTTACGGGCAAAGCGAAGCAATACTGTGGTTCGATTTGTATCAGGATTGTGAATGGAAAACCGGATTCCTTTCTTAGCACAGACTGCTTCGCATGGCTCGCAGTAACGAACAGCAATGCCAATTACTTTTTTTTTAAACTTTAATGTCCTCGTTCTATCAACCTTTCCCGGATTTTTACAACACAAACCAATGGCCATTTTATATCATCTGAATCATAAATCAGCCTCAATCTTGTTATTGAAACAATATCTCATCTTAGCTTTCAGGATTTCAAAATCACCACATCACCACATCAAACAATTTCATAATTCAGAAACACAAAACGTGCCTGCATCATTGCTTTCTTAATAAGACAATCATACAAACACGTTTTAAAAAAATAATGGTACCGGCGCTTATTTTGCCTCAGCCCGCACCGCCTTTACATCGGCAGCAGAAACGGCACTGGCTTTGTTGCCAAAGCTGCTGCGTATGTACGTGAGCACCTTCGCCATTTCGTCGTCTTTTAAAAAGTTCTGCGGCGGCATATTGTTGTTGTAATAGTTGCCGTCTATCGGCACTTTTTCTTCGCCGCTGCCTTTCAGCACCCAGGTAATCAGCGTTTTTTTATCACCGGTAACGTAAGAGGTATGAAGCAGCGGCGGGTTAAGACGAGGAACGCCTTTGCCATCCTGCTGATGACAGGTAAGACAATACTTTGTATAAATGTCTTTTCCTGCGGCAGCCGGTGATTTTGTCTGCGCAAACCCGTACAAAACAATGGCTGATAATATGACCGATAAAAAAAACTTCTTCATAACGGTGCTGCTATTTGCTATACATGATGCGATAAATGTTTCCACCCGAATCGTCGGTTACATATAAAGAGCCGTCGGGGCCCTGCGCCAGTCCACACGGGCGATGCTTGGCATTGCCGGGCTGCATAAACTCGGGTCCGCCGGCAAAGTTATCAGCAAAAATTTCCCAGTCGCCGCTTGGTTTGCCATTTTCAAAAGGAACAAAGGCAACAAAATAACCTTTCTGCGGTTCCGGGGCGCGGTTCCACGAGCCGTGAAAAGCAACGAATGCGCCATTCTTATATTTTTCGGGAAACATATTGCCGGTGTAAAACAACAGGCCGTCGGGCGCCATGTGGCCGGGAAACGCTACCACCGGGCTGATGTATTTGCTGTCGGCTTCTTTTTTACCATCGCCGCCATATTCGGGGCACACCAGTTTTTTATGCTGAAACTCGTCATAATACATGTACGGCCATCCGGCATTGTCGCCGTTATGCAACTCATACATACATTCGGCGGGCAGTTCCGCGCTTTGCTCGGGCGTATATAAAGCGGGAAAAGTGGTGCTAAGATTATCTCGCCCGTGCTGCATGACAAACAACGAATTGGTTACATCGTTCCAGTCGAGACCCACCACATTGCGAAGCCCGGTGGTGTAGCGAATGCCGTCGCCATACGTCTGGTTCAGTTTGTCTGCCTTAAACTTCCAGATGCCGCCGGTAGAATCAAGAAGCGGGCAAGGCATTTGCCCCAGTTTGTCGTTTCCTTTTTGCGCACATATATTAGATGGCGCGCCGATGTTTACATACAAATTGCCATCATTATCTACGGCTATTGATTTGGAGCTGTGATGATGCCGGTTGATCAAGCCGGTTACAATTTTTTCGGGCAATGCGCCATTGGCTACTTTATCGTTTTCGTCTAATTTATACCGGTAAATATCATTGTCTGACGAAGTGTAGAGATAGCCGTTTTTAATCAGGATGCCGGTGCCGCCATAATCGCCAAAGCCCGTAATGGTTTCCGCTTTGCCGTCTTTGTTATCATCGTGCAGGTACAGAATGCCTTTGCCATTTACATTGCCATCTAACTTTACATACAGGTCGCCCTGCGGTGTGGCGGTAATGTGCCGTGCCGTACCTACGTTGGAAGCTACCACCAGCGCCGAAAAACCATCGGGCAGCTTCAGCGAAGCATTGTCGGCATCGGGTTGTATGGTACTTGTCTTTTCTATTACCGAATCGCGGTTGCAGGCAGCAAAAGCCGGATACAGGCTGATAATAGCTGCCAGAAAAAAGAGAATTTTTTTTGTTGATGAATTCATAGTTGTGTCAGATTAAAATGTTTATGTTTTGTGTTTATTGATGCGCTAAGCTTGCTTCGCTATATGCCAGCAAAGCATCTACCAGTTTTGTATTTTCGTCCTCAGTTCCAACCGTAATACGCAGGCAACCGCTGCACAGCAGCACATTGCTTCTGTCTCTTACCACAATGCTTCTGGATAGCAGGCATTGATACAGCTTTGTAGCGTTTTTTGTTTTTACCAGTAAGAAATTGGCATCGGACGGATACACTTTTTCTATAACAGGCAATTGCTCCAATACTCCTTTTAACGCCTGGCGCATGCTTACCAGTTCTTGTATCATATCATTTACGCCCGATACATTTTGCAACGCCTGCAACGCCAGTTCCTGTGTAGCCTGACTAATGTTGTACGGCGGCTTTACCTTATTCATGACATCAATAATTTCTGCCGAAGCGAAAGCCATGCCAAGCCGCAAACCCGCCAGCCCCCATGCTTTGCTGAATGTTTGCAGCACCACGAGATTCGGATAATCGGGCAACTCCTGAAGAAATGATTTGCGGCGCGAGAAATTGATGTAAGCTTCATCAATCACCACAATTCCGTTAAAATTATTGAGTATCGTTTCTATGTCTTCGCGCTGCATACTGTTGCCGGTAGGATTGTTGGGCGAGCAAATCCAGATGAGCTTGGTATGTTCATCAATCAGCGTTTCGATATGAACCAGGTCGAGCCCGAAATCATCCAGCAACGGCGCTTTGCGAACGGCAATGTCATTGATGTTGGCGCTAACCTCGTACATGCCGTACGTTGGCGGACAAATGATGACGTTATCTGTTGCCGGAACGCAAAAGCAACGGTACAATATATCTATGCATTCATCGCTGCCATTGCCCAGAAAAATATGTTCGGGAGGTACTTTTTTTATATCGCTTACGGCCTGCTTTAACTGTTTCTGACGCGGATCGGGATACCGGTTGTACCATTTGATAAGCGGCGAGCCAAGACTATTTTCATTGGCGTCTAAACAAACCTGCGCCGCGCCGGTAAATTCAGCCCGCGCCGAAGAATACGGCGTAAGATGGCGAATGTTGTTGCGCAGCAATTTCTGAACGCTAAAATTCATCGCGTGAAGATACAGGATGATTGATAAAAGGCATGTTAAACGGAAATCAGATTCCTGAAACATGCCACCTGCATCCTTTAATTTTTATCTTGCAAGCTGCTACTTTAAGGTAATTTTTTCAATTTTAAGAAAGGGTTGTTAACACCTTTCTTTTTCTTTGCAACGGATAAATAAAAAATAAAAGATTGTTTGAATTTAAATTGGTTTCGTGAGATGTTATTTACATTTGTGAGAACCGATGACACCAATAAAACCATTATACCGAATCCAGACAACTGTTTCTATTCATTGTTTTTAGTGAATTACATTTATATTTATCCTGAAATTTATTAAAGCAGCTAAAGAGGCGGTAAAACGCAGCAAGATTTATGAAGAAAAGAATTTTGATTATTGATGATGACATTGACATCTGCACGTTGCTTAGCCGTTTTTTGAATAAAGAAGGCTACGAAACCGAAGTAGCTTATACCGGCAACAAAGGCATTGCCAAGTTTAAAGATGCAAAATTCGATCTTGTGCTTTGCGATTACCGGCTGGGCGATAAAGAAGGGCGCGATGTGCTTTCCGAATTAAAATCTGTAAACCCGCAGGCGATTGTGTTAATCATTACCGGCTATTCTGACATTAAAACGGCTGTGGAAGTTATTAAACTGGGTGCTTACGATTATATCACCAAGCCGCTCATTCCCGCCGAAGTATTAAATGTTTTGTCATCGGCTTTAAAAAATCCGCCCTCTGCCGCCCCGCGCGAAACATCATCTGCTACATCCGCTTCTGCCGCCACGGCCGGTTCTTCCAAAAAAGCGTCTTTTAAAACCAGCGGCGATTATCTGGTTGGCGAATCTGAATCTACACAGGACTTGTACCGGCAGATAGAAATTGTGGCGCCTACCAATTACAGCATCATTTTATATGGCGAAAGCGGAACCGGAAAGGAAGTAATTGCCAAAACCATTCACCAGTACAGCGAGCGCAAAAACAATCCTTTTATTGCCATGGATTGCGGCACGCTGTCGAAAGAACTGGCGGGCAGCGAAATGTTCGGACATGTAAAAGGCGCTTTCACCGGCGCACTCTCAGACAAGGAAGGCCATTTTGAAATGGCCAACGGCGGCACTTTGTTTTTAGATGAAGTGGCAAACCTTTCTCTTGACATACAGGCTACGCTGCTGCGCGTAATACAGGAGCGAAAATTTAAGCGGGTAGGCGGCACCAAAGAAATGGATATTGACATCCGCATCATTGTGGCATCGAACGAAAACCTGCAGGAAGCCTATCACAAAGGAAAGTTCCGCGAAGATTTATATCACCGCTTTAACGAGTTTTCCATCAACCTTCCCCCGTTGCGCCAGCGCAAAAACGATATTCCGTTGTTTGCGCAGTTTTTTCTTGAAAAAACAAACAATGAGCTAAACAAAAACATTCAGGGTTTTGATGACGACGTGATGAACATGTTTTTACATTATTCCTGGCCGGGCAACCTACGCGAGTTTAGAAACGTGGTGCGCCGTGCCGTGCTGCTGACAACCGGCAATAAAATCTCTGCCAAAACGCTTCCATGGGAAATTACCAACACCAATATTTTTACAAAGCCAACGCACGAAACCGTATCGGTGCAGCCGGCTTTTAACGGAGGCATGTCAAAAGAAATAGATTTGAAAGACGCCGCCGCCAAAGCCGAATACGATACCATTATGAATTTGCTGAAAGAGGTAAACAACAACAAATCGAAGGCGGCGGAGATTTTAAAAATAGACAGAAAAACGTTGTATAATAAAATTAAAAGCTACGAAGAATCGAAGGAGATGAATACGTGAGAGACTGATTTTTACTTATTGCTTACAAAAAAAGCAGGCGCTTCAAACCAATAGAAGTGCTTGCTTTTTTATTTTTATCAACTGCCGCGGATATTTTCCACAATCATTTCTGATTGACCTTGTTTTATTTATAAGCTCTTATCTGCAATCAAAAATAGTTACGCGTCGTATAAGTAAGATGATAACCAAAAATTATATTGATAACTCTGTTTGAAAATTCTGAAGAAAAACTTAAAACAAATTAATATAAGATTAAAAAAGAATATTATTTTAGCCGAAATTTTAACCAGACTAATTTTTTACTCCATGAACATCCTTTCAAAACAATTTTGCCATTGCCTGCTGTTATTATGTTTTCTTTTTATTTATTCTTCCTGTCAAAAAAATTTTACAGAAAATAAAGTAATGGCAAACGACAGCCGAATATCCAATACTCTTTTTGGTTCTGCTTCCAGGCCCAATATTATTATGTTTCTGGCAGATGATATTGGTTATGAAGTACCAACTTATACGGGCGGTCAGTCGTATTCAACACCAAATTTAGACAGACTTGCGGCAGGCGGAATGCAGTTTAGCCATTGCTTTGCTACGCCAAACTGTTGTCCTTCACGGGTAGAATTGCTGAGCGGAAAATACAACCTTAGAAACTATATTGATTGGGGCAATTATGATCTTTCGCAAAAAACATTTGTAAATTATTTACATGACGCAGGCTATGCAACCTGTGTTGCCGGAAAATGGCAGTTTGGACATGGTGATGTGGGCGCTACGCAAATGGGATTCGACAAATATCTTTTGTTTGATCCGTTTACCGATGCAGACGAGAACGGTGGCACGGAGCGCTATAAAAATCCGAAACTTTATCAAAACGGCAATTATCTGCCGGCGTCGCAAACCAACGGAAAATATGCCGATGATATGTTTGTTGATTACATCAGCCAATTCATAACCGATAATAAAAACAAGCCTTTTTTTGTTTACTTTCCGCTAAGTCTTTGCCACATGCCTTTTTGCCCTACGCCCGATGATCCGCAGTATGCTTCGTGGAATCCGCTGAAAGACAAGTCAAACAAAAGATATTTTCCTTCCATGGTAAAATATATGGATAAAAAAATCGGTGAAGTTATCGGTAAAATAGATGCGGAAGGCTTATCGCAAAATACCGTTTTTGTTTTTAGCGGTGATAACGGAACCCCGCCGGCTATTTCTTCACAGTTTCAGGGAAGAAAGATTGACGGTGGTAAAAAAACGCCAACCGAATTTGGTGTGCATGTGCCTCTTATTGTTAGCAACCCTTCATCAATTACGCCGGGCACAATACAGCCCGCCATTGTAGATTACAGCGATTTTTTTACCACTTTTACCGACATCGCTGGCATACCTTCTTTTAGTCTTGCCACCGCCGGATTGTTAGACAGCAAATCATTTTATCCGTATCTGACAGGCAGCACGCCATCTGACTTAAGAACCTGGTCGTACTGTTACTGGAAACCCGATTTAACCATTCCAAAACAAAACAAACATTTTGTTCAGGATCTTACCTACAAATTATACGATTCTACCAATGCCAACAAATTTTTTAATGTTTTGACTGATTCGCTTGAGAGAAAGCCATTGAAAAGCAATCAGCTTACTCCTTATGAAAAGAATGTCAAAAAGAATTTTCAAAACATCATTGCTTCTATGCACAATTGATAAAACAACAATTGAATAAAGCATTTTGTTTGGCAACTGAATATCCCTCAATGCAAAACGGGAGAAAATTTTTAAAAATTTTCTCCCGTTTTAAAATTTAATAACGTACAACGAAATGTAAAATCAGTTAGATGCAATAAAAGCCTGATAGGCAAAGCCTGTAGCAGTAAGCAATTCGTTTGAATATTGTAACGGAAATGATCGTCTATCTGCCTCGTTGCTATACCAGATAACAAAAGGAAGACGGTAATTTTTACACATCTGAACAGTGGAAGTAAGAGTAACCGGCTCTTTATCATACTGCCCTATTTCGGTGGTTATAACAGGTTTGCCGGACGCTCTTTTCAAATAATCAATGGTTTCGCCCAGCCCCTGAGCATCGCCAGGTGTTTGAGAGCGCCAGTGAAAATTTACGTAATCAATATCCATGGTTGCATAACTCGCAATCAAAGTGCTGATAAAATTTGCCCGGTCTTTTGTATCTGCCGAATTAATGGCAACGTGCATCCGCATTTTATAATCATCGGCTTGCGCCTTCATGCCACGGTTCATATAATCCTGCCAGGTAAGATATTTAAGACCGGTTGACGTGATGCCGCCATTGGTAACCGCAATACCGTGAGCGTGCATAACCGCGATGGCTGCTTTTAACTGGCTGAGATATTCGGAAGCCGAGCCGGTGAAATAATTTTTATTCGATTCTTCGTTTTCAATAATTGCCACGGCAGGCATACTGTTTAAGCTGGCTACCGTATTTTCAAGATCATTTTTATAAGCCGTTATATCGGTTCTGAATTTCATCGGCATGGAACCACTACTCGAAAAATTGAGTAAAACATTGTAAGAAGAAGTCAGCATTTTTACTTTTTTATTTCCCGGAACAATCGTTCTGTCCCGAATGCAGGAAAGACCCAATTTAGCAGCAATGCTGTTGGTAAAACCGTACGGGTCGGAGCTTGATGAAGCACTGATCAAAGCCCCGTAATTGGTGCTTGCTTTAGAAAGCGAAAGCTTGGTGACGGGCGCTTCGGAAGCGGTGGCACTGGCTGTTCCGCGTTCTGATTGTGATGCCTGAAAATCGTTTGAAACGAGATCTTTCCGGCAACTTGTTACGGTTATGGCAATAGCAGCCATAAAAAAGAAGTAACCTTTTTTCATGATATTGGATTTTAAAAAATGATGATAGCGGGAGCTATCGGTTAAAAAAAATTGGATTCTACTAACAATTGCAAAGGACGGATAAAATAATTTGCGCACTGATTAAGATTAATTAATATGTAATTAAAAAAGATGATAAATGTCGGCGCGCGCTTGTCGAAAATCAGGCCAGAAAAGACTGATAATTAAAAAAAAATGAAAAGACTAATATTGTTATTTTGGGTAATGTCTCAAATTTTAAAATGACTCGCATAGATGCCGCAGATAATCACAGATATTGATGTAGCATCGCTTTTGAATTTGTAAAACATACAGAATCTGTGATATCTGTGAGACAAAATTCAGGATGCATTATACTGAGCGCAATCAGAAATCGGTTTTGCATGGTTTTGTCTGCCTCCTTTCTCATATAAGCATTTGTCTCTTCATTATCATATTCATAACATCAAACATTGGGTTTTATCTGCTAAATTGCTTCGATGCAGAAAAGAAAGAAAAGGGTCTTTTTTGTTTGGCTGCTGCCGTGCCTGTTTTGCATGAAAACAATGGCGCAGCCAATGCAGTTGCCATCCCTGCTAAACCGGGCTGACGGGCAGAGCGATTATATAAAAAACTCTGTTTTACAGCCCGGCGAAAATCCGCAGGAAAAAATCCGTCATCTTATTTTTATAAAAACATCCGTTAGCAAGAAAACCTGTTTTGTAGGCGAGCCGGTATTGGTAACCTATCAGCTTTATACGGCGGTTTCGTGCCATTCCAAAGTAATAAAGCAGGTGGCAT
Source organism: Ilyomonas sp. (assembly GCA_965219515.1). Taxonomy (GTDB): domain Bacteria; phylum Bacteroidota; class Bacteroidia; order Chitinophagales; family Chitinophagaceae; genus Ilyomonas. The sequence continues at coordinate 365,053 of OZ244776.1, read as the reverse complement.
TCAGCGGCTGCAGCGTAATAGAAATGACGGACGACGAACCCGATCAGATACAAAAAGAGAAAGGCGCTATTTACCGCGTGCAACTGATAAGAAAAGTGCAGATCATACCGCTGAAAGCCGGCGATCTGACCATTCCGCCGGCAACGGTAAGCAACGAAGTTTCGTTTTCTACCACTGACAATCCGTATCTGCAAAAAAGCTATTCGGGAGAGGTAAGCAGCGAGCCTTACCCGATTGCAGTAAACGCATTGCCGGAGAAGCAGCCGGAGAATTTCAGCGGCATAACGGGAAAATTTACTATAGAAGCGAAAACAGACAGCACTACCATTGCCGCCGGTGAAAACAACCGCCTGCAGGTAACCATAGCCGGCGCGGGCAATATTGAAGCCGTTACCGAACCCGCCATAAAATGGGCAAGGCATACCGAACATTTCGACCCGACAGACAGCCAGCACATCAACCGCCTGAACTTTCCCGAAAGCGGCGATAAAACGTTCATTTTTCCGTTTATCGTTACCAGAAAAGGCACGACAATTATACCCGGAATTTCGTTTACTTACTTTAATACCGACCTTAAAAAATATGAAACCATTACTACCAAAGCCATTCCGCTGCTGATAACGACGGCAATAAAAAAGAAAAATCCGGCAGCAATGATGCCGGGCGATGTATCAAATCAAAATTATCTGTGGCTGGTTCCTGCCATCGCTATTGTTGTTGTTATCGTCTGGCTGTTGATTAACAGTAATAAAAACAAAGGCGGCAATAAAAAAAATGATATCGTAAAAGAAGAACCAAAACAAACGGTTCCAAAAGAGTCCGAAGTAGTTGCGAAGCCGGATTACGAATTGCTGTTAACCGCTTTGCACGAAGCCGAAGACAATAAAATATTTTTTGCCAACGCCAAAACATTGCTGGTAAGCGCTTTGCAACTGAGGCTTTCGCCAAAGCAGGATGATGAAGTGATTTTGCTGAATCTGCTGTATGGTATAGATGAAACGTTAGCCATAAAGGCGCGCAAAATAATTTCCGTTTGCAACGAAAATTTATATGCGCCTTCATCCGATGAGGTAATACGAACCGCCCTGATTGAACAATTGAGCGAACTGATTCAACGGCTCGAAAACAATCAGTCGGTATATTTATAACCCATGCCTCTTACCGAATGAAAATGAACCGGGTTGCGGCTGTCGGGTTCAAAATATTTTCTGAAATTGAGTATAAAATTATCAATGGTGCGCGTGGTGGGATACACATTATAGCCCCACACCACCTGCAATATTTTTTCGCGTGTTACCACTTCGCCTTTGTTTTCAATCAATAGCTTTAGCAGCATCGCTTCTTTCTTGCTCAGTTCTGTTTTTTGCCCATTCCACGTTACGGCTTCCTGCGCTTTAAAATCAATTTTGTTGCTGGCAAATTCATACGTATCACCAATCAGTTCTTTGGTTTGCAGCTGTTTGTTTTTTTGTATTAGCTTATTCACCCGAAGTATCAGTTCTTCCAGGTTAAACGGCTTGGTCATGTAATCATCCGCGCCTTTTTTCAAACCCAGCACCCTGTCTGCACCGGTATTTTTTGCGCTGAGAATAAGCACCGGCACATCAAGATGCTGCACCCGAATGTTTTCGGTAACCGAAATGCCGTCTATTTCCGGCAGCATAATGTCCATGATAACAAGGTCGAAATACTCATTCTGTATGGCTTTCAAGGCTTGCGAGCCGGTGTAAGCCGACGTAATGCCATAGCCTTCTATTTCAAGATTTAGCTTCAGGGCTTCGTGCAGATTTTCTTCGTCCTCCACCAATAAAATATTGCCTTTTGTATCTTTCAGCATACTTTCTTTTTTATGTATGATGTTTCCCGCAGATATTGCTGATCGTCGCAAAAAAAGCGGATACAATATCTGCGATAATCTGCGTTGCCTGCGGGCAATTTTTTTATAATTGCACGGTAAAAATACTTCCCTTTGGCTGATTGTCGCTAACGGCTATTTTTCCCTGCAGGCTTTGCACAATTTGCCGGCAGATGTAAAGGCCAAGACCGGTTCCTTTTGCAGTGCGCGTTTCTTCGCTGCCCACACGGTAAAATTTATCAAACACTTTCTTTTTTTCCGCATCGGCAATGCCAATTCCTTCATCTGAAACGGATAAGAGAACGTAAGGGTTGTGTTTTTGTAATACAAATTCAATCTGACTTTCTTTATCTGAATATTTTATGGCGTTATCCAACAGGTTGCTGATGAGCATTTGCAGCAACAAAGGTTCGCCTTTCATTTCTATATCGGGTTGAATGCGGATTAGAATATTACGCAGCGGATACCGAACGGTGTATTCTTTTATTACTTCGGCCGCAAGGTCGCTTATCACAAGCGACTGTTTACTGAGATGATACGCGCCGGCTTCTAATTGCGAAGCAATTAAAATATTATTGGTTAATAAATTAAGCCGGTTGTTTTCCTGCAAGGTATTGCCGATGAGCTTTTGTTGCTGCGCTTCTTCTAATTTCCGTTTTTGCAACGTTTCTAAATTGAGGCGCGTAACGGCAATGGGCGTTTTAAATTCGTGCGTAACGGCCATCATAAAATTTTGCTGCTGCTGCGACAGCAACAATTGTTTGCGCGTAGCGCGATAAACAAACACGGCGCCGACCAGAATGAGCAATAAAAATGTAGCGCCTTCGCCGATGTATTGCGATGTTTTGCGTCGCTTTGCATCGTTTGCTTCGGCAAATTTTTGCGCAAAACCTAACTCTTCTTTTTTCAATTGCTCAACGCGGTAATCGTACATCTGACTATTTTGCTGCTGTAGCTCAAGATACCAGAATACAAGCGCTACCAGAATGTAAACGAGCAAAAACCAGTAGGCAAGCGTGATAACCGCCAGCTTATGTTTTTTTATGTTATTTATTGCCGCCAATGCAGGATATTTTTATAAAGAAATCATAGGATACCACGATGTTTGGTGGTGTCTCAATTTTAAAAAATGACTCTCACAGATATCACAGATAATCGCAGATATTAATATAGCCTCTCGAATATGTGAGACAATATTGCAAAGCGATATACGACCCGATGTATGATTCTTCTTTAGCTGCGCTTGTGCCTGAAAAATGAATACAACCGGCAAAGTAACGTTGCTAAATTTGAATTTGCGCTACACTTTGTTGGTTATTAACGAACCGATTATAAAACTGTGGCGCCGGCGATACTTATCTTTACCCGCAAAATAAAAAAATATGGAAGGCTTGCGTGCGGCGGAAAGCTTTACGGTAATGAATGAAATTGTACTGCCCAATGATACCAATACGTATGGCAACTTGATGGGCGGGCGGCTGATGTATTGGATGGACATTGCCGCCGCCATGGCGGCAGGTAAGCACTGCAAAGGTCCGGGCATGACGGCGAGCGTTGATAACATCAGTTTTAAAACACCCATCAGGCTTGGCAACCTGGTGCATATAGAAGCCAAGCTGACGAGGGCTTTTACCACTTCGATGGAAATTTATATCCGCGTTTGGGGACAAGATTATGAACAACAATATGAAAGCAATGAAGCCTATTTTACGTTTGTAGCATTAGACCAAAACGGAAAGCCGCGACCTGTGCCGCCTGTAATACCCGAAACCAAAGAAGAACAGGTATTGTATGAAAGTGCGCTGCGCAGAAGACAGGTAAGACTGATATTGGGCGGCAAAATGAAGCCCGATGAAGCAGTTGAGCTAAAAGCGTTGTTTATGTCTCAAACACCGGTTTAGGTTTTGATATTTGGGTTATGATTTTTAATTCGTATAAATTTTAAGCACTCAAAATTCTGAAATTATAAATCATAATTTTTATTCATATTTATACACTACACTGCCAATAAGCTCCTGCTGTTTGTTGTATAGCAGTTCTCTTTCCTTTAGTCCGCTTCCGTTGTATGTGTATTTCCAAATCAGATAATCGCTGCTTCCGCCCGGCACCTGCATCATCTGACTGATGTTTCCGGCATTGTTATATTCAAACAAAAAATCGGGCAGCATTTTTTGTACGCGGCTGTTATAACGCACGATATCGGTAAGCTCATTTTTGGTGTTGTAATAGTAGTAATACGTTTCTGTTGTTTGGCCTTTTCTTGTCCGGGTTTCCTGCGCCACATTGCCCGCATCGTAAGTAAAGGTTATGATTGTGGTATCTGTTTTATCTTTTATCCGCAGCATTTTTTCGGGCGCATTTCCATTGTAAATCCATTGATGGATTTCTTCGGAATGGCTGTTCATAAAAGCGTCATCGGACGATGTTATGATGCTGCTGATATTACCCGATGCATCGTAATTGTAGCGTGTTACCGAAAGAACATGATCGCTGCTGTCGCGCGTTACGGTAAGCCTGCCTTTGCTGTAAGTGTTTATCGTAAATAAATCGCCGGATGAAGGATCGCCTGATGTGGTGGTTATTTTATTGGCATCGGGCGATATCTGCTGCTCCAGCTTAAAATTGTCGGCCGGCTGTGTGCCATTATAACTTACGGCAGATACATGCGACACATGATTGGCAACCAATAATGCGTATTGCTTTTGCGATTGTTGAAGAGCGATAATGTCGTTATAATAATATTGGCTGAAAGCCGGAACGGCGCCATACATCACAATCAGAAATAAAAAAAATCTGGCGTATCTCATGCCACAAAAATCTTCCATTTACGCAGTAAATGTAAAAATGAATTGTTATTAATACTGCACAGCAACTATAACGAAGACGTAACGGCAATGAATTTTTTGCAACCTGTCAGGTAAATATTTCTAACTTAATTTGTATTAACACGACTGTAATAAGTCATTAAAACTGAAGGGTAAACGTTGTTCCATCGCCCACAGCGCTTTGCACCGCAACCGAGCCTTTATGCAATTGCATAATTTGCTTGCACAGGCTTAAGCCAATGCCGCTGCCAGATTTCTTGGTCGTAAAAAAAGGAATAAAAATTTTATCCAGCACATCTTTGTCCATCCCGTTTCCGTTATCGGACACTTTTATAATTACTTTGTTGTTGCTGTTTGCAGTTCCGACAAGCGAAATAACGGGAAACGGTTTTTCTTTCACGGCGTCTATCGCATTGATAACAAGATTTATAAGCACTTGTTCTACCAGGTTAATATCGGCTTCTAATTGCAGCGAAGTATCTTTCAAAATCACGTCCAGTTCAATGTGCCTTGCTTCCAGCGTAGGTTCCATCAACTGATATAAGTTTTCAAAAATGTCTCTTACATAAGCTGTGGTAAGCGTAAGTGTTTGTATTTTGTTCAGGTTGCGATACGTATCAACGAACTTCAGTAAGTTTTCGCTTCGGCGACGAATGGTATCAATGCCGGTTTGCAAATCATCCACCGAGCCATCGTTGTCGGTAAGCTGCGGCAACGATTGCTGAAGCCTGTCTTTCAGCATTCCGGCAAGCGATGAAATAGGAGCCACCGAATTCATAATTTCGTGCGTAAGCACCCGCAGCAGCTTTTGCCACGCATTATTTTCCGTTTCATCCAGTGCATCATTAATATTTTGAAAAGCAATCAGTTTATAAGTTCTGCCTTCCGTTTCAAAAGCGGTGGCAGACAGTAATATTTTGATGGTTGTTCTATCGGGATGCGCTTCCGTGATCAACGTTTCGCCCGGTTTCAGGTTGGCAATTTGGGAGGTTAACGCCGCTTCTCTCCTGTCCAGCGATTCGATGGTGCGCAGATAAGGCACAGCAAGTAAATTTTTTAAGGCTTCATTCATCCAGATCACTTTGCCATCTTCCATATCATACGATAAAATGCCGGTGTTTACCAGCTCTAACAGCTTTTGCAGATACTGGTATTGCGTTTCTTTTTCTCTGGCTATTTGTTTAAAGGCAAAGTTGATTTCGTTAAAGCCGCTGCGCAGCGGCTGCAACCCGGCAGGCGCAAGCTTTACGTTGAAATGACGTGAAAAATCGCGGTAATGAATGGCTTCTACAAACTCTTCTACCTCGCGCTGCGCGCGCTTATGAAACAGATAAAAATTGATGACTTGTATAATAACAACCGGCGCGAGAATAAAAGCATATAAATACAGCCCGCTTACTACAAAATACGACTCGGCGCACAACACCGCAAACAGGATGACGACACGAATAAGAATGCTAAGCTCGTATTTTTTAAATGTCATATTTGCTGAGTCTTCTATAAAGAGCGGTGCGCGTTAAACCCAATTCTCTGGCGGCTTTGGTAATGTTGCCGCCGTGCTTTTCAATAACATGCAAAATGGTACTTTTTTCAAGATGACTCAGGTTGGTATCGCCTTCGCCGGCTGGTGCAGCTACAGGTACCGACTCGATAGGAGAGAAAATAAGATCTCTGCCCTGAAGCACTTCGCCTTCGCTCATAATAACAGCCCTCTCTATAGTGTATTGCAATTCGCGCACATTGCCGGGATAATGATACGTTTCTAATTTATCTGCCGCCATCTTATCAAACTGAATGTCCGGTTTCATGTATTTAGCGGTATAAATACCGGCGAAATGTTTTGCCAGCATCATAATGTCTTCTTTACGTTTACGCAGCGGCGGTACCGTAATTTCAACGGTGTTGATACGATAAATTAAATCTTTACGAAAGCGGTTTTCATTCGATAAATCAGACAGCGTAACATTGGTAGCGCATACCAGGCGTATGTCTATCGGCGCTGGCTGGTTGGTACCTAATTTTGTTACCATTCTGTTTTGCAAAACGGTCAGCAGCTTAGCCTGTTGCGTAAGCGAAATGTTACCGATTTCATCTAAAAATAAAGTGCCGCCGTTAGCCGATTCAAACCTGCCTTCGCGCTCTTCGCGCGCATCGGTAAACGCACCTTTTTTATGACCAAACAATTCGCTTTCAAACAGGCTGTCGGTAAGTGCGCCAACATCAACTTTTACATAAGGCTGCTTTGCACGCAGCGATTTCTGATGAATGGCTTTTGCAATCAAATCTTTTCCGGTTCCGTTCTCCCCGAGAATTAAAATATTGGCGTCGGTGGGTGCAATTTTCGCAATCTTATAAAAAATATCCTGCATCACTTCGCTTTCGCCCAACAGTTCGGTGCCAATAATGCTGTCTTTGTTATTCCGCGCTTCGGAGCGTTGTTGTTTGTTGTTTTTTTCAAGCGCATCTTCAATGGTGCTTATCAGCTTATCGTTGTGCCAGGGTTTTACCATGAAATCAAAGGCGCCTTCTTTCAGTGAGCGAACGGCAAGATCAATATCGGCATACGCCGTAATCATAACTACCTGCAGCGCAGGCTTTATTGTTTTTACACGCTTCAGCCAGTATAAACCTTCGTTGCCCGTGTTGATGCTCGATTTAAAATTCATATCAAGCAACAGCAGATCGAAGTTGTTTTCTTTTAATAAAGCCGGAATGGTTTCCGGATTTTTTTCCACCACAATTTTCTGCACTTCATTTTTCAGCAACATGCGCACCGCTATCAACACATCAGGATCATCGTCAACAGCCAGCACCGAACATTTTTTTAAACTCATAGTTAAGGTGATTAAGCAGGAAAAACAGTCAATCCGGTTTATAACGCACAAACTTAGGAAAACGTTACAATAGTTTGTTTCAATTGATATAAAGGGCGATTTTGAATTCTGAATTTTGAATTATAATTGGTGTATGCAAAAAATTAAGTTTATAAAAGAGATCATTTCTTTTTATAAATAGCCGAAAACTTTGTACTGAATAAATCCCGGTTTTTGCTATATGGCTGAAGATACGGAAGGCTGTCTAAGGGTCCGATTTTTTTCCCGTTATAGAGAATTAATGCATTGGGATACAACCTGATATAGGATGCGAGCTTAGCCTCCGTTTGAAAAACCGGAATGGGTTTTCGCGCATAAAACACAAAGGCATCATTTATTTTTTTATAGGCAGCAATGTTTTGCGAATTACGAATTGCCTCTTCGTGTTTTTTCATTGCCGTAAGACTGTCCATAACCGGAAACAGCCAGGTAAAAACCAGAATGGTAGCACACATATACGTGCTGCCGATTGTAACCAAAGCCTTCGTTATATTTTGCCTTGCATATCGCCACGCTATTATGCCTCCAAGGCTAAAAATAAGTAACGGAAAAGCAATCCATGTTACTTCGTTTACCGGTTTGGTATTCGCTGCCCAGACGTAAATACCGGCAGGCATTAAAATGGTAAGAATAAAAATGACCAGCAGCTCGGGTTTTATTGTTTTGAAAGAAAGAGCCGGCATTTTTTCTGACAGCCAGCAACCGATCATAATAGCAAAAAAAGGGTAAGCCGGCGTGGTATAATTTAGCAGCCGGGTGCTGGAAAAAAAATAAAACCCCGTAACACACCAAAAAGCCGTAAAACCGAACAATAAAAAATGATTCGCTTTTCTGTTTTGCCAGACGTACTTGCCTGCCCTGATAAAAAACACCGAGAACGGAAACATACCCAGAATAACAAATAAAAAAGTAATGATGAAAAGTCCGCCATGATTGTCAACCGGCTCATCAAAACGTCCCACATTGTGCTCTAAAAAAAAGCCTCTTGTCCATACACCATTGGTATGAACATGCACCAGATAATACCAGGGAACACTAATGACAGCCATTATCAAAACGCCGGTCCAGGGTTGCAGCCGTGCTATATTTTTCCAGGTACATTGTTTTATAAACAGCAGGTATAAAAAGATGGTTATCGCCGGCAACACCAGTCCTACCGGGCCTTTTGCAAACAAGCCAAGCCCCAGCAGCACATACATGAAAGCATACCACGCAAACCGCCTGCCGGTAAAGCCTTCCCAAAAACAGTAGAGCGATAATACGTGGCAAAATATCAGATAAGGGTCGGGCGTTGCCAACCGAAACTGAACAATGGTGTGCATGGACGATAAAAGAACAAAAGAACTCCACCAGGCAGCACTTGTGTTGTAGTGTTTTTTTACAAATAAAAACGTGCACACTATCACCAGCATACCGCACACGGCGGAAAAAAATCGTGCGCTGCCTTCGTTCACGCCAAACAGATAATAGGCGGCTATCATGGCATAATATTCCAATGCCGGTTTATCGGTTCTTAGGTAACCGTTGAAGGTAGGCGTTATCTTGTCTTTACTCATCATCATCTCCCGCGCGCATTCGCTGTTGCGGGCTTCCGCCACCTGAAAAACAGAAGTACCGCCAAGGCGGACAAACAGCAACAAAACAGAAAGAATAACAACGATAGAAAGCCGGCTGATTTTCATGTGACAAAGAAAAGCTAAGCAATGCGTATTTTGTATTTTCTGTGAGGTTGGGCGACTGCTTATATTATTTTATAAATGGAACAATAAAGTTTACAAGAAGAGAAGTTATATAAAGTATTCTTTGTTATTCTTGTCATACTCTTTACTTATTTGTTGCATTTATACATGATAAAACACAACTAAATATTTATTTGCTAACTTGCGTACACAATTCAAGAGTTTATGAAGTGGAGTACAGCACCCGTCATCATCAGCGATACCGTATTAAAGCTGGCAAAAGCCGGTAAAATAAAGTATGTATTGCAGGCAATAGAGGCAGAACGCAACAATGAGGTTTCTTATACCGGCAAGTCGGATAATGGTAAGATTACCGTGGTGCGTGTGGGCGCTTACAAAAAATAACCGCTTCTTCTTTCAATGAATATTGCATTAGCTACGCTTTTTCTTCTCGTTATCCTTTATCCCGGTTTCATCTTCAGGCGGTTTTATTACACGGAAGAATTTTCCAGAGAATACTTTAAACAAACCATTACCGACTTACTGGTAGCCGCTGTTTTGCCAAGTGCCTTACTTCACATTGCCGGTTATTATTTGTTTGTCATTCACCGTTACACGCTTGATATTGCTACCATCGGTACGTTGCTGAGCGGTACCAGCGATGGTGCAAAAGTTACGACTGCGTTTCAAAGCATTTATGCGAATGCCGGCAAAATTCTTCTTTATTTTATCGCCGTTAGCATAGTGGCTGCCACATCGGGTTTGGGAACGAAATACATAGTTCGGAAACTAAAACTGGATCGGAAGTTTAAACTGTTTCGGTTTCAGAACGAATGGCATTATATTTTTAGCGGCGAAATTCTTGATTATCCGCATGTATCCGGCGATGCTGCCGATATTTCTTTCCGTTATATTGATGCGCTGGTAAAAAGCGATCAAGGCACTATTATTTATACCGGCATATTGGCCGATTATGTGCTCTCTAACGATGGCGGCATAGACCGTATTTATCTTACCGATGTAAAGCGCCGCTATTTGCGGGATGATAAATTCAACCAGCCGCAAAACAGGGATAAAGATGAGCGGTATTATTATCTGCCGGGACAGTTCTTTATCATACCTTATTTACAAATCATCAACCTGCACATAACTTATTATAAAATTGAAGTAACGGATGATGAACTAACCGAAGAGCTGGATAACATTAGTACGGATTAATCGCTGAACTTACTCTTCGTTTTCGGCACCAGCAATAAGCTTTTACGCAAGGTTTGTTTTAAATGCGTTTTTACCAGTTGTCCCATGGTTTTCGACTTTGTGTAAAAGGGCTGATTGAAATGAGATGCCAGCTCATTCTTTAACTGATTGATCTTTTCATTCTTCGAGATTTCATCTTCTGTCATAATGTCGAGCAATTCTTTTACCCGATAGCGCGACGAAACCAAACGGAACGTCATCATCGTTCGCTCTTCGGTTTGATATTGTTTGATGGAATTGGCGTCTAACAGCTTTTGTGCAAGTTCTACAAAGCGATAATTCTCTTTAAAAAATTGCGGCAAATACAAATTCTTTCTGCCCTCATAACTCTGCTGGTCAAAATCTATGGCGCGGATGCGATACTGCACATCTTCAATATCCGGCGTCATGTTTACAATAAAATTATAGCTGCGCATATCGCCAAGTAAACGAACAAAGCAACGCTCGTTAAACTTTACAAACTCTTTGGCCAGGCGCACGATATTGGTAGTCGGGTTGGTAAGATATTGTTCTAAAAACACATCGCCCGGCACACCGGCAATGTGCTCTTCTACCAACGTTTTGTTATTGGTAAAAAATGTAATGCGGTCGGGCGACAGCAGGTGTTCCAGTTCCAACCCGTAAATACGGCTGGCATCGGCGAATTTGATATAATAGTGATCGTAATTGTCATTCAATTTATTCACGATACGGATGCGGAACGGCTGACTGTTTCCAAAGCTGCAGAAATCTATCCGCTTTACATCCAGATGATTGGTAAAGCTTAAATCGCCTTCTGTTTTTAGAATGGCGTATGTCTGCACCAACGCATTGCGCAGGTATTCCCATTCACGCATATCGTAGGTTACGGTTTCCCACAACGTATCTTTTCCAAACTTATCTTTTAACGGAATGGAAAATGTAAAGCGAAGCAAATCCTGATACGATATGGGCAGTTTAGTTTCGCGCCCATACTTGGCAAGGTACTGCCGCATATTTTCTTTCACCGGAAACATCGGTTTTTTACGCGAAGGACGAATGGCGGCTTTGGTATGGTCGTGCGCTTCAAACATGGTATTGGTAAAAAGTTTTCATTTTGATAGTATCATTTGATAGTATCAAAAATAACAACTGGCAGCGCAATCCTTTCATTACTTTAAAAGCAACTAAAAACGCCTTGCAGAAGCAAAGCGTTTTACAATTCAACACTTATAAAAATATCAATCCATGGCTACCAGAATTTCATCTTCCAGCAACGTTAAGTTTACCGCATCGTTACCCGCAATGCCTTCTACCGAGCCTTTGATGTGTGCCGCATTCAGCATAATTTTTTCCAGTTGCTTTTCTCTCGATTTCCACAGCTTTTCCATCATGTCGCGCTCTTTCTGAATGCTCATTTTCAGACTCATAAAACCTTCGCGCATCGCTTTCCATTGCTCGCTGAATTCGGTACCGGTAAGATAATCGTACAGCATATTCATTTTCTCGCCTTTGTTTTCCTGGCTTTTGCCTGCGGTAAACACTTTTACAATGCCGGAACGAATAACAGCCGCCAGGCTTTTTATTTCTAAGAAAGAACAGATGTAAACGCCGTCGCGCTCGCCGAACTTGTCCATATCTTTTGGCATTACCTGCGTAACAATGATAGCTACATCGGCGCCATGAGCGCGCATATCGGCTTTCAGTTTCTCTATCCAGTCGGCGCCAAAGCTGAGTGTGCGCTTGCTTTCATAAATAATTTTACCGCATTCCTGCCCGAAATTGTTGCATACGGTTTGAATGCAATCGGCACCGCGCATGCCTTTGCCAACCGGCTCAATACGGTCGAACACAAACGAGCTGCGCAAAATTTCTTCCAGCAACAATTCCTGCACTTCGCCCTGCAGTTGCATGCTGCCCTGTTCGGCTTTGCGGCGCATTTCTTCGGCAAGGCGTTTTTGGTCGTCAAGCTGCTTTTCTTTTTCGGCAAGCTTTAGCGTAAACTCAAGCTGCATGTGCTGCATGCGCCGGTCTTCCATCTGCCTGATTTCAACTGTTATTTTATCGCGTTCGTTTACCAAACGCTGCTGAAGTTCCAACTCCAACTCAGTTTCCCGGTTTTTTAAAGCCTGTTCTTTCTGCATGTAATCAAGCTCTTTGCGGCGCGATGTTTTTAATTTCTCTTCCGCTTCCATACACGATTCCTGCAGCAGGCGAAGCTGATTTTCGTAATCGCCGGCAATGGTTTTGCGAAGTGATGTTTCTAATTTTTCCTGCAATACTTTTTTTTCGCGTTCAATTTTACGCTCGGCTTCTTCTTCTGTTTGTTGCAGTTGCTTTTGCAAAGCCATTACCTTCAATCTAAATTCCTTGTCTTTGCGTTTTTGCCATTCTCTGGCTTTGATGTTGGCTTCCCGTTGCACTTCTTCACGTATGGCATCGCTTGGTTCAAACTGATGGCCACAACCCGGGCATTTCAATTCTGTTGGCATAGTAATTCTGTTTCTGTAAATCAATATTACGAAAGCTTTATTTACTAAAAGCATTAGCAAATTGGTTTAATTTTTCCACAAGTCATTTTTAGCTGTGTATATCCTGTGAATAGTTTTGATTTGAAGAAGTTTATGTATGATGAATAAAATGGATTGCACTTTGGCTTCCGCACCGCTTCTTGCGCCGTTATTGATTAACGTATAAATAATTTGGCTGATGGCATCATCGCTCTATTTTTGCGGTATGAAATTTTTTCAGCACATACATTATCGTGTTCACGCTGTATCAGCGTAAGCCCGGTGTTTATGCATTGCATCATCATAACATTCTGGCTTACTGCGTTGGTAAGCCTTTTTTATTTTTATAAAAATGAACAACCAATACGGTGCTACTTTAAAATTAGCCATACAAAAATCGGGTCGCCTGCACGACGATTCGATTCGCCTGCTGAAAGAATGCGGCATCGAAATCAGCAATGGCGTAAACAAGCTGAAAAGCGAAGCAGCTAACTTTCCTTTGGAAGTTTTTTTTCTGCGCGACGATGATATTCCGCAATATGTGGAAGATGCCGTTGCCGATGTTGGTTTTGTTGGCGAAAATGTGGTGTATGAAAAAGAAAAGGAAATAGAAGTAACGGATAAACTGGGCTTTGGCAAATGCCGGCTTTCTATTGCCATTGATAAGAATGAAGATTATACAGACATTCACTTTCTTGAAGGCAAACGAATTGCAACAAGCTATCCGGTTTTGGTAAAAAAATTTTTATCGGAACATCATATCAGTGCCGACATCCACGAAATCAGCGGCAGCGTAGAAATAGCGCCGGGCATTGGTTTGGCAAATGCCATTTGCGATTTGGTAAGCAGCGGCTCTACATTGTTTATGAACGGGTTAAAAGAAGCGCAGGTAATATTGCAATCGCAGGCTGTTTTAATTAAAACAAAAAACATAAGTAAAGAAAAAGAAGCGATTCTCAATCGGTTGTTGTTTCGCATTCAGTCGGTAAAAAAAGCGCGCAACAACAAATACATTTTATTAAATGCGCCCGACGAAACATTATCCGAAATTGTTGCTTTGCTGCCCGGCATGAAAAGCCCTACGGTTGTGCCTTTGGCGGAGAAAGGCTGGCATAGTGTTCACAGCGTATTAAGCGAAAATGAGTTTTGGGATATTATTGAACAACTGAAAGAAAAAGGTGCGCAGGGAATTTTGGTAATTCCGATTGAGAAGATGATTATCTGATGCTCTCACAGATTGCGCAGATGACACCGATGATTTCATTTTTTTTAAATTGTTCTGTGTTATCTGTGTTATCCGCGAGAAATAAAAAATAAGTTAATGCAAATCATTGATGCCAGAGATTTGGCTACGTTGCCGCCCGGCGGATGGGAAGTGCTGTTGAAGCGTCCGCAAATTGATGTGGCTTCATTAAATGAAAAAGTAAGCGCCATTTTGCAGGAAGTAAAAGAAAAAGGTGATGCGGCGGTAAAAGAGTTTACAAAAAAATTTGATGGTGTTTCATCGCATCGTTTTGTTGTTGGTGAGGATGAAAAAGCGAACGCGAAACAACAACTTAGCGAAGCTTTACAGGAAGCGATACAAACGGCTGCCAATAATATTACTGCGTTTCATCAAAAACAAATCACGCTACCGGAATTTATCGAAACTATGCCCGGCGTCCGATGCTGGCGCAAATCGGTTGGCATTGAGAAAGTGGGCTTGTACATTCCTGGCGGAACGGCGCCGCTTTTTTCAACCATATTGATGCTCGGCATTCCGGCCAAACTGGCAGGCTGTAAGCAAATTATTTTGTGTTCGCCGCCCGATAAAGATGGTCTGTTGCATCCGGCTATTTTGTATGCTGCGCAAATAGCAGGCGTAACAAACGTCTATAAAATCGGCGGCGCACAGGCAATCGCAGCCATGGCTTACGGAACCGAAACGGTACCGGCGGTTTATAAAATATTTGGTCCGGGAAACCAGTATGTAACCTGCGCCAAGCAACTGATACAGCAAGAGGGAATTGCCATTGATATGCCCGCGGGGCCAAGCGAAGTATGCGTGTTGGCAGATGAAACTGCAGATGCTTCGTTTGTTGCAGCCGATTTGTTGGCACAGGCAGAACACGGCGTGGACAGTCAGGTGGTTTTGGTTACAACCAGCGAAGAATTAATACAAAAAGTAACGGTTGAAATGGGCAAACAGTTAGAATTGCTGGAACGCAAAACCATTGCCGCATTAGCGTTGGAAAACAGTCGTTTTGTATTGGTAAAAAACTTGACCGATGCGATTGATATGGTAAATGCTTATGCGCCCGAACACTTAATTGTTACCTGCCGGAATGAAGATGAAATTGCAGAGGAAATTGTTAATGCAGGCTCTGTTTTTATAGGTCAATATTCACCGGAAAGTGCGGGCGATTATGCCAGCGGAACCAATCACACCCTGCCCACCAATGGTTTCGCAAAAATGTACAGTGGTGTAAGCATAGATAGTTTTGTAAAGAAAATTACCTATCAGAAATTATCAAAAACAGGCTTGCAAAATATTGCTGCTACCGTGCGGGAAATGGCGATGGCGGAAGGTCTTGATGCACATGCAAAGGCGGTGGAAGTGAGAATGAAAAAGAGATAACGGTGGAATTTTTTATTTTTGAAAAAAGTAGTTATGTCTTCTCTGGATTTAAAAGTATATGAGCTGTTCAAAAAGCGTTTCAGTGAAGACGAAGCTAATTTGGTAATTGAATATTTTGAAGCCAAGGCCGAAGAAAAAATAAAGCAAAAGCAAGACGTGTTTTTAACAAAGGATGACAAAGTAGACTTAATCAAATGGATGGTTGTATTTTGGATCGCGCAAATGGCTGCTACTGTGGGTTTGTATCTCCGAAAATAATTTTGTTTATTTTATCAAAAAACAAAAAAGCGCGAAGAGCATTAAACCCTTTGCGCTTCTTCACAAATTATAATTCATAACTTATCATTCATAATTAAGCCACCGCCTTCTTCACCAGATCTGCCGCTTCGCTTAATAAAATAGCCGATTCTACTTTTAAGCCGCTTTCGTCTATCAGTTTTTTCGCTTCTTCCGCATTTGTTCCCTGCAGGCGAACAATAATCGGAATATTGATGTTGCCCAATTTATTGTATGCATCAATCACGCCGGCAGCTACACGGTCGCAACGCACAATACCGCCGAAAATATTAATGAGAATGGCTTTTACATTCGGGTCTTTCATAATGATGCGGAAACCGGCTTCTACCGTTTGCGCATTAGCCGTGCCGCCCACATCTAAAAAGTTGGCAGGCTCGCCGCCACTAAGTTTAATCATATCCATCGTTGCCATGGCCAAACCGGCGCCGTTCACCATGCAACCTACATTGCCATCAAGCTTTACAAAGTTTAGATTGTATTGACCGGCTTCTACTTCGGTCGGGTCTTCTTCTGTAGTATCGCGCAGCGAAGCAATGTCGTTGTGGCGCATCAGCGCGTTATCGTCAATGCTCATTTTACAGTCAACCGCAATTATTTTTTCATCGCTGGTTTTGAATAACGGATTTATTTCCAGCATGGCGCAATCCAAACCTACATAGGCATTGTATAAATTGGTAACAAACTTTACGCAGTTTTTAAATGCTTCGCCGCTTAAACCAAGATTGAAAGCAATTTTGCGCGCCTGAAAACCCTGCAGGCCGCCCGACGGATGTACCCATTCTCTGAAAATGCGGTCGGGCGTGTCGTGTGCCACCTGCTCAATGTCCACGCCGCCTTCAGTGCTATACATAATTACATTTTGCCCCTTCGAGCGATCCAGCAAAATGGACAAATAAAACTCTTTTACTTCGTTCAATCCTTTATAATATACATCCTGCGCAATCAATACTTTGCTTACTTTTTTGCCAGCTGGTCCGGTTTGTATCGTTACCAAAGTTCCGCCCAGTATATTTTTCGCAATGTTCGAAATATCATCAACATTTTTACCCACGGCTACGCCGCGCTGTTCGGTTCCTGCTATTTTTCCTTTGCCTCTGCCACCCGCATGTATCTGCGCTTTTACCACGGCAAAGCTGTTATTGGTTTGTCCTTTTATCTGGCGATAAGCTTCTTCGGCAGCCATCACCGTATCTACCGCAATGCCTTCCTGAACAGGAACATTGTATTTTTTGAGTAATTCTTTTGCCTGATATTCGTGCAGGTTCATAGCTTACAATTTTAGCAGACGAAGATACGGGAGATGAAGAAAGAAGAAACAAGTTTTGGGCAATCAATAAGCAGGTTACTTAGTATCTTTCATCTCTTTCCCTTAATTTCAACGCCTGTAAGACAGATTGCCTGCCGTAAACCAATTAACAGATAATACCTATGGACGCTTATGCCAACAGCAGTTTGCAGCAATTTAAAAATTTGGTCGCCATCCGGTTCCAGTTGTACAACAGCTTGTTTACATCGTTGCCGTTTCATCGCATCGAGCGAACCGGCGTGTTGCTGTCGCTGTTTCTGATTCATTGCGAGGAAGGCTTTAAAAAAAACCAGAGCCCGGTAGAAATCATTAATTCTTTTTTGTTGCAATACACTACGTACAATCAGCCCGAAGGGCTCGATTTATTGTTTCGGTTTGTACAATATACCGAACGCCAGGTGGTGCTGTTTGATGCGCTGGAAGATGCCGCTTTTACAGAAGTGAATGATATGAGCGGAGCCGGAACGTTAAAGCAACTGCAATCTATCACCAACAGCGCAGACAAAGAAAAAGCGCTGGAAGAGAAGCTGAAAGATTTTGGCGTGCGGCTGGTATTAACGGCGCATCCCACGCAGTTTTATCCGGGCGAAGTGCTGGGCATCATTCACGACTTATCCAAAGCGCTGATGAATGAGAATGCGGCGCTCATTAACTCGTATTTACAGCAACTTGGCAAAACACCTTTTTTGCGCAAGCACAAACCTACCCCGTTTGATGAAGCCATGAGTTTGATCTGGTATCTGGAGAATGTATTTTATGCCGCCTCCGGCAAAATCATCTCTTCTATGAAGGCGTTGTTTCCTCATGCAGTAAGTGAAGAAAACCCGGTTATCAGAATGGGATTTTGGCCGGGCGGCGACCGCGACGGAAACCCGTTTGTAACGGCTGATATTACCCGGCAGGTGGCTACGGCTTTGCGGGAAGCCATCATTAAATGCTATTATCTCGACATTAGAAGAATCAGGCGGCGGCTCACTTTCAAAGGAGTTGAAAATGTAATACAAGACCTTGAGAAAAAGCTGTATAAAAGTTTGATTGCACCGGAAGAAACGGGTTTATTAGACAAAAATGAAATGCTGGAAACGTTGCGGCGATTAAAGCAGATTATCATTACCGAGCATAATGGTTTATTTCTACACGCCTTGCAAAATCTAATCAGCAAAATTGAAATTTTCGGGTTGTATTTCGCTTCGCTCGATGTACGGCAAGACAGTTCGGTGCACGAAAAAGCATTGCAAAGCATTGCCGAAAAAACAAATGCTTTGCCTGATAACTATAATGATTTATCCGACGAAGAAAAGACAACCATATTATTGAACATTACGCAACCGGTTGATGCGGCTGTATTGGATGATGCTTTGCAGCAGGATACATTGCTGGCAATGCAGGCAATGAAAGCCATTCAGCAAACCAATGGCGAAGAAGCCTGCAACCGCTACATCATAAGCCATACAACAAGCGCATTAAGCCTGCTGGAAGTATATGGTTTGTTTTTATTGTCGGGCTGGAAAAGGGAAGAGCTTACCGTAGATATTGTTCCTTTGTTTGAAACCATTGACGATTTAAAAGCCGCTTCCGCCATTATGGAAAGTTTATATAACAATGAGCATTACAAACAGCATTTGCTGCAGCGCAACAATACGCAAACCATCATGCTTGGTTTTTCCGACGGCACAAAAGACGGCGGTTATCTGATGGCGAATTACAGCATTTACAAAGCGAAGGAAGAACTGACAGCCATTAGCAAACAACATGAAATCAGCGTTGTATTTTTTGATGGCCGCGGTGGTCCGCCGGCAAGAGGCGGCGGCAAAACGCATCGCTTCTATGCTTCAATGGGTCATAACATTTCAAACAAGGAAATACAGTTAACGGTGCAGGGGCAAACCGTAAGCTCCAACTTTGGAACCGTTGATACGGCGCAGTTCAACATCGAGCAACTGATTCATGCCGGCATTTCAAATGATATCTTATCGAACCGCAAAACAACCATGACGGAAGAGGAAGAATCGCTGCTGGCGCAGCTTTCAGAGATTGGGTATCAATCCTATTCTGAATTGAAAAATCATCCGTATTTTATAGATTATCTGAGTCATGTAAGTCCGCTGCGTTTTTATGCCGAAACAAACATCGGCAGCCGCCCGTCCAAACGTGGCGGCGCCGCTAAGTTGTCGTTGAACAGTCTGCGCGCCATTCCATATGTTGGCGCGTGGAGCCAGACCAAGCAAAACGTAACGGGTTATTACGGCGTAGGCACGGCATTAAAAATGATGGAAGAGCAGGGAAAATGGAAAGACGTGCAGCAGCTTTACAAAAATTCATTGTTCTTTAAAACATTGATAGATAACTGCGAAATGGCGATGAAGAAATGCTTCTTTCCGCTTACCGCTTTTCTTTCCAAACATGAAAAATACGGTGAGGTTTGGAAGCTGACTTTTGATGAATATGAACTGACGCTAAAATATATTCTTCGTCTTTCCGGCAATACCGATCTGATGGCAGATTATCCGGTAGAGCAATTATCTATTCAGATGCGCGAACGAATTGTGCTGCCGTTAGCCGTGATTCAGCAATTTTGTTTGAGCCGGTTGCGCGAAAGTGAAGAAAAAGGCTCTTCGCTGCCATTAAAAGATACGTATGAAAAGCTGATTATCCGTTGCTCATTCGGCATTATTAACGCGGCGCGAAATAGCGTGTAATTTTTTTTGATAAAAAAATCATGGATTCAATTTAATTTGAAGGGTCAAATCAAAATCTTGTTTTCATTGATTGAAACATTATTTTTCCGCGTCCCTATCAATTGATTGTACTTTACATATTTAAAAATTGCAATGGCTACCGTAGCGTTAAGCAGTGCTGAAGGCAAGTGGATAATGGCTGCTGCCATTCTTGCATCAGCCATGGGTTTTATAGATGGAACGGCATTGAACGTTGTATTACCGGCGTTGCAAGAAAGTCTTCATGCAACAGGAACTGATTTGTTCTGGTTGCTAAACGCCTATCTGTTAATGATTGCCGCATTAACGCTCATCGGCGGTTCGCTGGGAGATAAACTGGGACGCAAAAAAATATTCATGCTGGGCATCTTTATTTTTATGCTCGGCTCTGTTGCCTGCGGCTTTTCGCCCACCATCAATCTTTTAATTATATTCAGAGTGATACAAGGGTTGGGAGGCTCTCTAATGATACCCGGCAGCCTGTCGCTTATTTCCTCGTCTATCAATGCCAGAGAGCGCGGCAAAGCCATTGGCACATGGTCTGCCGTTACCACCATCGTAACCATCGGCGGCCCAATTATGGGCGGCGCTTTTGCAGATGCCGGCTTATGGCGTTTTATATTTTTTATTAATGTGCCGATAGGAACGGCAGCCCTTATCATTCTTTGGCGCAAAGTAAAAGAAAGCAGGGATGAAGACGGCGATCGCAGCATTGATTTTCCAGGTGCCATATCTGTTGCGCTTGGGTTGGCTTTAGTAACGTTTGGTTGCCTTCGCATACCAGAAACGGGCTTGCAAACGCCTGAAGTTATTATCACTTTAACGGCAGGGATATTTTGTTTAATTGCCTTTCTTTTTATTGAAAAAAAGAGCACACATCCCATGATGCCATTGAATTTATTCGCTAACAAAACGTTCACCGGCGCCAACCTGCTAACTTTATTTTTATATGCCGGCCTTGGTGCAGGTATGCTGTTTCTATCGTTAAATATGGTGCAGGCGCAGGGTTACAGCCAGTTGCAGTCAGGACTTACTTTTCTGCCATTTACCCTGTTAATGATTTTGATAGCGCGCTATGCCGGTAGTCTGGCTGATAAATATGGACCCCGTCTTTTGTTAATAACGGGTCCTGCTGTTGCGGGCATCGGGTTTATTGCGCTTTCGCTGGTAGGGGAAACAAAGGGCGCTTCAGATTATTGGTTAACTTTCTTTCCGGGTATTATGGTGTTTGGCTTAGGCATATCGTTAACGGTAGCGCCGCTTACCACAACCGTTATGGGTTCTGTACCAGATCATTTATCGGGCATTGCATCCGGCACCAACAATGCAACAACGCGCATTGCCAATGTATTTGCCAACGCTGCTTTTGGCGCACTCGCCGTACTGTTTTTTTCGGGCGCGCTGCAAAAGCAGTTAGATAAAATTTCTCTTACGCCAAAAGAAAAAGGACTTGTTGCGGCACAGGTGGTGAATCTCGGCAACGCTAAACCGCCTGCTTCTGTTACAAACAAAGAGGCTATTGAAAAAGCATACCAGTCAGCTTTTATTCATGTATATCAAAATATAATGCGCATCTCTGCCGGTCTTGCTTTTGCAGGCGCTTTTATGGCCGTATTATTTATAAAAAACAAAGACGTAAAGACCGAGAGCTCACAATCCGGATAAAAAATGATTGTGGTTTTACAAGTCTGATGAGAGGAATTTCATCCAATCTTATTCGCATCTGCCACATCTACGTATTACGATTGATTTACCAAACTTTGCCGCATTATGTTTAAAACTTAGCTTATGAAGATGATAGTTACAATAAGATGTTTCTGATTGTTGGTTTATATTGTTCGCGTTTTTGCTGCCAACATTTATTCGTAATAGCTTACTCGCAAATCAAATTTTTGATCGGTGATTCCCAAAGCCGCAGCCGTTGCCGTGCTGATACGGAACGACAACCCGTTGTTTTCTTTCATGTCGCCTAAATTCCACAACACTTTTGCATACAACTCGTTCTTACCATTTTTTATTTTTACAATGGAACCGGCAGGCGCATCATTCATTAAAATATAATATTTTTTATCTGCCCAGCCACTTGCCGATTTAAATGTCATTGCCTCGCCGTTCTTCGTTTGCTCATCTCTTCGTTTGTTGTTTTTACCGTACATATTGATAAAAAATCCTTCTTTGGGCGCTGTGGTTGCTGAAGCATATGTATTGTTGAAAGGGCTGTTATTTTGCGGCATTTCATTGTCAGTCGTTACCGGTGCAGAAGTTTCATTGGTATTATCTGTTTGCGGTTGCGCTTCCAGTATTGTATTACCGGCAGAAGTATTTTGCTTTGCAGGAGCCGGCGGTTGTACAACCTCTTTTGTTTGCGATTGGGCAACTGTTTGTTTTGGCGTAACGCCGGTAGTTTCCGGTGTTATTTTTTGTGTTGATACGCTTTCGCTTAATAAAAGCGTCTGTCCTATTTTCACATTGTTATCCGGCAAATTATTGATTGCTTTTAGTTGCTCTACCGGTATTTTATACAACTGACTGATGCGGTATAATGTTTCGCCTGTGGCAACCGTATGCGTTTTTGGAATGCTGGCGGCAGCGGCAACCGGTGTAGTAACAGGCGGCGTGGCTCTTTCTACCACCGTACCGTCGGCAGGTATTTTTATCTGCTCTCCTGTCTGCAACTGGCTTTGCGCATTCATGCCGTTCATGCGCATAATATCTCCAACGGTTGTGTGATATGTTTTTGCCAGCATGCTTAGCGTTTCGCCGGTTGCCAGTGTGTGCATACTATAAGCCGATTGTGCATTTGCAGATAGAACAGATAACAAGAATACAATGCAGCAATAAATAGTCAGTTTCATAGCGAAAAAAAATTGAGTAAGTAGCCGGGCGTAAAATTAATTTTTTAAAATTCTCCACTCCGGCGGATAGTAGTTATTTATACGATTGGGCAAAACTTTAAGCCATCCCAAACCTATTCCACAATAGGTGGCAAGATGCCATCCCTTTGATAACGAAGAAACATCGCGTTCTATTTCCTTTTTTTGTAAAAAACGAATAGCCTCTTCTTTATTAAGCGGAACAGTAAATAAAGAATGGCTGGCTATATTGCTAACCGCCAAAGCATGATGCGGCACAACATCTTTTCCTTTTATTTCGCCCAATATAATACCCGCCTGCTTGATGTATAAATGTTTCTGCAGCACGGCAAGATGCTGTTGCATTATTTCCGGCACGGCGATTATAAAATTGTTTGGCTTTAACAGAGATAACGATTTATCCGGCCGAATCCAGGATCGCCAGCTTTCTGTTTCGCGTTTGGTTAGTGTCGGTATTGTGTTTTTGGATAATGAATCAAAACTGCTGCCATCATTCTTTTTGAAAGCGGCAATAAAAAAGCCTTCGCCTTTGGCTTTATCGGGATAAAAGCGATAGCCTTTGGCTTTATGTTTTGATGATTTCGTTTCAACAATATTCCATTCCGTTTTTACCTCCAGGCCGAGAGATGAAACATGAAATCTATCCATTATCCAGTCGGATATGTCTTCATCTTCCTTAGATGAATAAGAACAGGTAGCATAAATTAAAATTCCATCTTTCTTTAAACAGGAATATGCATCAACTACAATCCTTTGCTGACGCAGGCTGCAAAGATTTACGGCTTCCTCACTCCATTCATCAACCGCATTTTTATCTTTCCTGAACAAACCGCTGCCGCTGCATGGCGCATCAATTAATAAAACATCAAAAAAATACTCTGTTCTTTTAAAATGAGCCGGGTCGTTATTGGTAACAACTACATTTTCGTTTCCCCACTTGGTTATATTTTCGGATAAAACAGCCGCCCGGCTTTTTATAATTTCATTAGACACAACCAATCCATCTTTGAAAAAAGCGGATAGCAGCGTGCTTTTGCCACCTGGCGCGGCGCATAAATCAAGCACTTTTTTTCCGGTTACATCATTACCGGTTGTTTGCAGCAGCACCTGCCACAAAAACATACTGCTCGCTTCCTGAACGTAATATAAGCCTGCATGAAACAACGGATCGAATGTGAACGAAGGACGCTCGGCCAGATAATAAGCGTGCGGGCACCACGGAACATTATTGGTTATTGGCAATTGTAAATGATCAATTGCATATTGCTGACAAAAAACGGAGAATTTGGATGGCTGAAAGCGAAGGGAAGTAACGGCAGGTTCCTGATGCACATTGATAAATGCCTCTTCATTGAAGCCGGTTGTGTGTTGCAGAGATTGAATAAGCGCAGGCGGTATTATTGGCAGCAATGATAATTTTTTTACATAAAATTTCAGAAGCACCGGAAAAAATTAGATTATACAGCAAAAAGCAAAACTCTTTATCTGCCGCAGCTTTACAGATTATTGATTTACCAACCATTTATATAAAAGACACAAACCATAAATGGCTTTTTATAAGATTCAAACATCTGTTATAAAAACCAATATTGCTCATATTTTTCCGCTTCGCTTAATGGCTTTTCCACAAGCAACTGCGTTATCCTGTTAAGCTCTTTTATCTTATTTTGAAAATCACCTTCCAGGCTGTTGCGAATTACTTGCAAATTATCCATCACGTCATCCAACTCTTCGGGCAGCATGTCATTAAAAATTTCTTTTAGCCGCTTTGCCATCGTGGGCGATTTTCCATTGGTGGAAATCGCCATTTTTAAATTGCCTTTTGTAACGACAGAACCCAGATAAAAATCACATAAATACGGCTTGTCTGCTACGTTTATCAGTTTGCCTTTTGCTTTGGCGTCGTTGCGTATAACGGTGCTTAACCCAATGTCGTTTACCGCTGCAATTACAATATTGCAGTCTTCTAAATAAGACGGTTCGTATTCGGTTTGCATCACATGCACATTGCTATGTTTTGCGGCCAGTTTTGCAAACTCTTCGCTTATGTCTTTTGCAATAACACGCACCGTTGCAGCCGGAGAATTATTGATAATAGAATTTAATTTTTCAACGCCTACATTCCCCGCGCCGATGAGCAGCACACGCATTTCTTCGAGCTTTAAAAAAACAGGAAACAGGCGGTTGGTTTCTTTTATCTCAGAATTCATTGGTAACGAATAATTGAATCTTAAAAAATTTTTGTATTCATTTAAATAATCTCATACATCAAAAACATCATGGTTCAGACAACTGCTTTGCGCATCACAAAATCGCCAAACGGCTCATGTTCCGAACGATTGTTTGCATACTGATTAAAGAGCATATCCAGCTCGGTTAGTATCTCTTCTTCGTTCAGATTTTCTTTGTATAATTTATTTAAGCGATAGCCGGCTACATCGCTGCCCAGCATCAGGTTATATCTGCCATAAGCCGTTCCCACAAAACCGATTTCGGAAATATAAGGGCGCGCGCAACCATTCGGGCAGCCCGTCATGCGAATGACAATCGGCTCGTCAGCAATATCATGCTTTCGCTGCAGATCATCAATTTTATCCAATAGTTTCGGCATATATCGCTGCCCTTCTGCTAATGCAAGCGGACAAGTATTAAACGCCACGCAAGCCATAGATTGTTTTCTTGTTTGCGAAGCGCTTTGTGTGTTGAAAACAACGTTGTATTTATCTAAGACGGCATGAACAAATTCTTTATCATTACCTGCCACATCGCTGATTATTAAATTCTGATTGCAGGTAAATCGAAAGTTGGCTTTACGGCTTTGAGCGATCTCCAAACATGCTGTTTTAATCAGCAACTCGTTTTCATCGGCAATGCGGCCGTTTTCGATGAATGCCGTATAATACCATTTGCCTTCATGGTTTTGCTTCCAGCCAAAATCATCACTTCTGCCCGTAAAGCTGTAATCCTTTGCCGGAGCGAGTTTGAAGCCGATGCGGTTTTCTAATTCTGCTATAAAAACATCAAGCCCCATACGGTCTATCGTATATTTCAGGCGCGATAGCTTTCTGTCGCTGCGGTTCCCGAAATCGCGTTGCACAGTTACAATTTCATACACTACTTTTTCAACGTCTTTCTTGTCAACATAACCAATTACATTACCCAGTCTCGGATAGGTTTCTGTATTGCCATGGGTAGCACCAAGCCCGCCGCCCGCAGAAATATTAAACCCGGTTAATTCGCCGTTTTCAATAATGGCAATAAGACCCGCATCATTGGTAAAAACATCCACGTCGTTGTAAGGCGGAATGGCAATGGCGATTTTAAATTTTCGGGGCAGATACCGATCCTGGTATAGCGGATCGTCTTCAGTTTTTTCAACCAGTTTTTCATCATCGAGCCAGATTTCATAATACGCCCTTGTTTTTGGCAGCAGCAACAGGCTTAGCTTATCAGCATAGCCAAACACTTCTTCGTGCACCGGCGATGCGTTGGGATGCGCGGTTGCCGTAACATTCCGGTTTACGTCGCCACAGGCGGCAATGCTGTCTAAATGAAACGCATTGAATTCTTTAATGGTTGGCTTGATATGATTTTTTAAAATACCATGCAATTGCACCGTTTGCCGCGATGTAATCTTTATAACGCCGGTGGTATGTTCGCCGGTTACCTGATGCAGCGCTTCCCATTGTTCGGCGGTTAAAAAACCACCCGGCAGCCGCAACCGTATCATAAAAGAATACAGCCTGTCTAACCGCTTCCCGGCGCGCTCTTCGCGGCGGTCGCGGTCGTCCTGCTGATACATGCCATGATGTTTCATCAGCAACTGATCGTCTTCGCGCATGGCGCCCGTATGCTCGTCGAGCAGGCTTTCTTTCAGCGTGCCGCGCAAGCCTTCACTTTGCTTTTTAACCCGTTCGGAAGGAGAATCACTCATTTTTCAACTTTCAGCTTTCAGCCATCAGCCGTCAGCTTTTTTTAGGTATCAGCCTTGAGCTATTTGCTGTCGGCTATCAGTTTAAAAATACAATACAGTTTTATGTTACCAGCGTCTGTAACTCCGGTTGAGCATTATTGCGACGCTCCGTTCAACGCCTTGTTATCAATTGAGCAATGGAACCACAGAGCCACAAAGAACACAGAGATAATTTCTTCTTATAACGTACGGCTCACACCTCAAATCTCATAGCGAAAGCTGACAGCTAACCGCTTCTCAATACACATCTTTATGATATTTTCCATTATCGCTCAGCGCCGTTAAATAATCCGATGCGGCTTCAGCGTTCATGCCACCTTTTTCCTGAAAAATCTGAAGCAATGTATTTTCAACATCGGTGCTCATCGGATGTTTCGCCCCGCAGATGTAAATAACGGCACCGTTTGTTATCCAGTCAAACAATTCGCTTGCCTGCTGCAACATACGGTGCTGCACATACAATTTCTCTTTCTGATCTCTTGAAAATGCCGTATTCAGTTTCGTTAACGTACCGGTTTCAAAAAAGGTGAGCAATTCGGTCTGATACAAAAAATCTGACACGAAATGCTGGTCGCCAAAAAAAAGCCAGTTTCTGCCCTGTGCACCCTGCGCATCGCGCTCAAAAAGAAAAGAACGAAACGGCGCAATACCGGTTCCAGGTCCGATCATAATAATGTCATTGTCGCCGGACGGCAATTTAAAGGAACTGTTTTTTTGCACATAAAATTCCAGCTCATCATCTACATTTTTACAGGATAAATAATCGGAGCACAGACCAAACCGCTTCTGACTATCCACTTCAAAAGCACTTCGGCTTACCGTTATGTGAACTTCGTTATTATCATGCGATGCCGGCGATGAAGAAATGGAATACAATCTTGGTGAAACAGGATCGAGAATATTAATAAACTGCTGAACATCATTTTTTTGATCGAACGGATATATGCGCAGCAGGTCGGCTAAATCCATTTTGATAGAAGGAATTTCTTTGCCTAACAATTTTGCATATTGCTGAATGATGCGCTCCGGTAAATATTGAACGTTTATTTTATGTTTAAACAATTCGGATGCCATATAAGTACTGTTTTTAAAAGCGAATTGCTGCATTTCGCTAATCTCAAGCAATTGCAGAATTTTGCTTACCGCAGCATCGCCGTTTTTTGCAATAATGCCGATTGAATCGCCCGGTTCATATACGATTTCATCTTCTGATGCTATTTCAATGTGAAAGGTTTCTTTATTGCTATCCCTATCGTTTAAATTAACGCTTGTTACAATATTACCGTTATAAATTTTTTTGCCCGAAGAAACGGGTTTCGCTTTCGCAACAACAACCTGAGATTCAGTGGCGGACTCCATGGCAGAGCCAAGCAATTCGTCTATCCATTCATTCGCTTCGGGCTCAAAATCGGTATCGCATTTTTTCATCGGAACCAGCCGGCGCGCACCCAAGGTTGCCAGCCGTTCGTCCACATCTTCGCCGGCTTTGCAGAACAACGGGTAAGAAGAATCGCCCAACGCCAATACGCTGTATTTCAGTTTATCGAGCTTTATATCATTCTCCAGTAAATAATCATAGAATTTTTTTGCCCCGGCTGGCGGCTCGCCATCGCCCTGCGTGCTCATTACAACCAGAAGGCAGTTTTCTTTTGCCAGATCGGTGGCTTTGTATTGCTCAAGATTTTTGGTTTTTACAGGTAAGCCCTGCTTTTTTATTTTGGAAGAAAGATCCATGGCAACTTTTTTTGAATTGCCGCTTTCCGTGCCATACACAACCGTACAGCCCGACAAAACGCTGCTCTGATCTGTTTTTATTTTTGATGCCGCAATGGCAACCGTTTCATTGTTGCCAACCAATGCACTTATATAACCGCTGATCCAGATCAGTTCTTCTCTGGTTGTGTCTGCTATTAAATCGCGAAACAATTTTAGTTTAGGCCCGGCTAACATTATCTCCATTTTTTATTTCATTAAAAAGTTTTGTCAAACCATCCAGCGGCGTAAAATATGGCAATCGCTGATTGTTGTTTTTCAACCAGGCGAATTGCCTGTACAATGCAGTTACATTGCCAATGATAACCAATGAAGGACTAATGAAACCGATTGTTTTTTGTTCGCTGGCAAACTGTTGCAACGTAGAAAAATGAACAAACTGATTGGGTGTTGTTGCCTGCTCAATTACCATAAAAGGAGTTTGCGCATCAGCGCTGTTTTTCAGTAAATTGTGTATCACATCGTTTAAAGAATGCCCCGACATGTAAAACACAAGTGTATCTTTCATCTCAGCCATTTGTCTCCATTCGTTGTCTGTGATAATCGTACTGGTGTAATAAGTTAAAATTCTAATACCGGTGGCGTAACCTCTTGCCGTCAGAGGAACGCCGGTGTAGGCTGCTGCGCCCGATAAAGCTGTGATGCCGGGAATTAATTCGTAACCGATACCGGCTTTAAGTAAAGCCAGCAATTCATCAAGAATATTTGAAAAAACAGACACATCGCCACCTTTTAACCGTACAACATTCTGATACGTTTGCGCATGAGAAACCAGCAACTCGTTTATTTCATGCTGTGAGGTTGACAGCCCGCTTCCGCCCTGTTTGCCAACGGGTATTATCTGCGCTGAATAAGGAATATATCCGGTTAAAATTTCTTCGCTTACCAGCCTGTCTGTTATCACTACTTCCGCCTTTTGCAAAGCATGAGCGGCTTTGATGGTAAGAAGTTCGGGATCGCCGGGACCGGCGCCAACAAATATTACTTTTCGATGCTGCATGTTTGAAACCAATTAGTCTACCCGTTTGGTAGAATAAGTTGTAAAAGTAAGTCAGAATAAAATTTGCGCCAAGAAACGAAAAGATAATGGTGATGTTATGACAATGCTTTTATTGTAATTGCTGTTTTTAATTTATTAAAAGCTATTTTTTTATCAAATCATTTATTTATAAAAAAACCCGCCATCACAGCGGGTAAAACCTATTGTTGCTAACCAATTGCCTGTTTAGTTGTAAACTTTTATCTGATATACATAATCGGAAACGCGCTTGATTTGTTGTTCACGATCTAATTTTTTAATGTTGGACGTTACCGGCATTTTAATACTTTGATAAGAGGTATCTTCTTTTTTAAGATCAGCCAGCATATCGTAAATGCCTTTTGATTTTACAGCAAATACAACACCTTCAGCATCGGTTTCGCGGGCGCTGAGAATACCAACCACTTCTCCGTTTTTATTTAATACCGGACCGCCTGAGTTACCGGGGTTGGCGGGCAGAGAAATTTGCAGGCTTGCCGTGTCGCCGTCGTGCCCGGCATTGGCGCTGATATAACCTGAATTATACACAATTATATCGCGGGGATAACCCAATGTATAAACGTCAGCACCAAGATTGAAATTACTACGCTTAAAAGAATAAGGTAAAGACGAAACAGGCTTAAACAGCTTATCATCTATTTTAAGCAAAGCCAAGTCTTTTTTCCGGTCAACATAAACAATGGTTGCCGTGAGGTCTTCGCCGTTATTATTCACCACAACGCCTTTTCCTTTTAATACATGCGCGTTGGTAACAAGATAACCTCTGCCATCAATTAAGAAACCGGTACCGCCTGTGGTAAAAGTGCGAACCGGCATGGCAGACTGGTCTTTTTTCATTTCGGCATTCAGAACATTGGTCTTTTTCTCTAACACATTTATTTTACGGCTAAGTTCCTGAATATCATTTCTCGTGGTGGTAGCGGGCGAAAGCTGCGTCATAAGAAGACTGATAACCAGTGCCGTAAAGCCGGCAATGGAAGCCGCAATGGCGGTAACGCGCCTGTACTTCGTCCACAACTGAAGCACTTTCCCCTTGGGCGTCAGTTCTTCACCTTCGTAAATACTGCCTTTGGCAACAAGATCGGCGTGAACAAAATTTAAAGTATGCAGCAGATTTTTCTTTTCTACAAACATATCCATCTGATGAAGAAACAAACGGTGTTCTACTACCATCTGGTCAATTTCAGGTGTATTTTTGCGTAGCTGTTGAAAGTATTTTTTTTCTTCGGGCAGCATTGTACCGTTCAGGTATCGCTCGATGGTATCTAATAATTGCATGTCTTCCATTACTCACCGATATTATATTGGGCGAAAAATAATTTTTTAAGGCGCATCAGGCATTTATATTTCTGTGTCTTTGCATTATCGGCGTTGGTATAGCCAAAGCCGGTTGCGATTTCGTGCATTCCTTTTTTCTGAATATAAAATGACTCCAATAAACTTTTACAGGGCTCGCCAAGACTGTTTAAAGCTCTGTCCATTATAATGAAGTCTGCATTTTTTTTCTGATGAAGCTCTATGTCATCTTCTACAAAAACAGTTTCTTCTAACATATCTGACTGCGATACATATTTTCCCATTTGCTGTAAACGCTTTAGCCAAAGCCTCCTGCAAATTGAATATAGATAAGTTTTGATCTGGCTGGTTAAAACGAATGAATCGCTTTTCGCTTTATCGTACAGCGTAATCATTGCTTCCTGAAACACATCTCTGGCATCATCATACGATCCGTTATTATTTACGATAAAAGCCTGCACCATTTTAAAATTATCTTTATAAATAGTTTCAATGGCTTTCGAATCGTTATTTGCTAACCCGCGTAAGAGAAGCTGTTCATTAACTTCAGGTTTCACTCGCTGAATGTGATTTTAATACTGTTGGGGCGATAAAAGTAACCCAAATCGAATGGAAAAATTTTTTTTAAAATAATTTGAAGCGGCGGGTTACCTTTTTGCAGTTTGGGTATAAACCTGAAATTCACTTACACACAAAACATTCACAACAATGAAAAAGCTTTTATTGGTTTTAGCAATCGGCGCATTTGCTGCCTGTGGTTCAGGTTCCGGCGACACAACTACTACAGATTCTACTTCTATGATGGATGAATCAAGCGTAGCTCCAGCAATGCCTGATTCATCTTCTATGATGGGTGATTCTACCATGAGAATGGGCGATACATCCAGCATGATGATGGGTGATTCTACCAAAATGTAATTTTTAGAAGCTGTTCAATAGGTCAATGGCTTGCTGACCCCGGACAGTAAATACTTTTTTATATGGCAAGCAATCGTTAGAGGCCGTCCCTATTCCTGGGGAGGGCTTTTTTATGTGATATTATTAATCATTGATCAGAACATTAAACCATTCAAAGGAAGTTGTTACGATTTATTACTTAGGATTCGCCACTCATTTTTTTTCCAATATTCAATCTTACTTTTTATCTGTTGATTTATTTTTGGGTTACTTTTTTAAATCTTTATATCGAATGGCAAAAAAAATATGCAACAACCGGTTGCAATCTTTGTTTTTCTTAATTGTTCTTTTCAATCTGCTGGCATGTAACAATCAATCGTCAATTATAGATACGATGGATTCTACCAAAGAAGTTATTGATTCTCAAAAATCTCTGGCAAAAGATTCGATAGCTCAAAAGTCAGATTCAAACGAAAGAGTAATTGATTCAACAGCGAAGATTATGAAAGATTCGATGAAGCAGCTACAATAATTTTTGAAATAAAACAAAGCTTGTTTTCTGTTCTGCCTGCGGAAACAAAAGCGATAAAACTTTTTTATATGGCAAGCAATCGTTAGAGGCCATCCCTATTCTTAGGGAGTTTTTGATATTGTTAATTGCTGACCGGATATTCAAACTAAAAAATACAATTTATAATTTATTAATTATCATCTTCTGCCGCCGGCAAAACTTCCTGCCAGCAGCCCGATAAGCCCGCCGATGATAAAACCAATTTTTACGTTTTTGATAATAAAACCAATGGCAATTGCCAATATCACAAGCAACCAAATACTGATTTCTCTTCTGTTAGCCTTCATCGCTCAATTATTTTTTGGCACAGCAATCAAATTCGCCATTAGCCGGTATGCTCCTGCAACGCCGGCAGGCAATTCCCGAAAAAATACAAGTCCGGTATAAACGAAATTTCCTTTTCCATACGGCGCAATCAATAAGCTTCCGTTTGTTTCCGGCTCACCGGCATCGTGCATACCAATCGGAGCAATGTAATGCGAATCAAAATTCTCCGCCTGGTAAATACTGCGTTCCTGAATCCAGTTAGCAAAATCGGCAGAAGTTATTTTGTTGGGATAATTGAAAACACTGCTGTTTGGCAACAGGATATGAACATCTGCCGTTTCGTCTGTTACGCGTGTACGGCTGATGATAAAAGGATACGGTCCAATATTTCTGGTTACCACATCCTGCTGATTGTATTGAACGATATAATTGCCGCCCGATTTTATATAATTCATCAAAATATCATATTTGGCAGGCAGCCAGTCGAAAAGATTGTAAGCGCGGATGCCGGATATAATCGCATCAAACTGTGCCAGATTAGAAGGTGTAACATCATTCTCGCCAAGCAGCTTTACAATAAATCCCATTTGCTGTAATGCCTGCGGCACTTTGTCACCGGCGCCGGTAATGTAACCGATATTTTTCCCGATGGTTTTTATTTCTTCGGGAATGAGCCGCACATTATCTTTAAAATTGTAATTGATATCGGGAATATGATCATAATGAATGGTGCGTAAATAGTTGGTATAAGTAGAAGTAACGCCATTCTGCTTCACACCAGCCGATACCTGAATGTTATTTTCTGATTTATCTGACACAATTTTTTTTATACCGGCAGTAAACAGATACTCTTTCCCCGCTTCCGCATTGATGATGGTATCTTTTGAGAAAATGATTTTTTTCTGCTGCATCGCATGTATGGCAACCGGTAAATGTTCAGCAGTAATATTCGATTTGAAAGTAATTTTTAGTTCCGGTTCCGGCGCCTGCCCGCTTTGCGGCTTTACATTCAGCAGGGCGATACCGGGCATGGCAGAAACGGCAAACGGTGTAATAACATGTACAGGCTCGTATATTTCTCCTCTTACAGCATCGGCATATTTGTACTGAACGGGTTTCTGATACCGGAGTGTTGTTCCGTTAATCACAACGCTGAAAACGGCCGTATAATCAGGATCGTTTTCAGCCATGCCAATCTGCGATTGATTGTCTATCATAAAACTGCCCTGCAAATGACCATTTCGCAACCAATATGGCTGATACAAAGGTTTATCTTTCCGTACCTGAAATGGCGTATGAATGATAAGATTGGTGTTG
This sequence comes from Ilyomonas sp., assembly GCA_965219515.1. Lineage (GTDB taxonomy): Bacteria > Bacteroidota > Bacteroidia > Chitinophagales > Chitinophagaceae > Ilyomonas. Next base: position 331,153 of record OZ244776.1, on the reverse strand, counting down.
GTGAGTAAAGAATTTTGCAATGTTGTATCGAACCTGTCGAGTTCAATATTGTCTAATTTCACATTCGCATCATTTCTTTTATTTACAGTAAAACTAATGGCTAATGTATCTCCTGTAATGGCGTAATGCTTATCGGCATTGGCTTCCATAAACAATCCCGCGCATTCGGCAATGAGGTTTTTTACTTCCTCCGCTTTTTTATAGCGCCAGTAACTGCCACTTAACGTGTTTATTTCATTGTATAAACCAACCAGACTATCAATGCTGTTTTGCGGACTGGCAAAATTGTATTGCGCAATAATGCCATCAATTCTGCTTTCAATCATACCGCTGTTGTCAACACGTTGCCAGGTTGTATTTATCCCGTCCATCATGTCCTGCGAAGCCGGCGCGCCATTAGTGAAAGAAAAAAATTCGGTGCTTTGTCCGCGTTGCTTTAACGACCCGAAACCCTGACTTTCATGACGGCTTCGGCTTTCGGCTGCTATTTCGCCGTAACCCTTGCCCAGCAAGGGATTGAACTTACCAATGTCTATGGTTAACTGGTCGGGAGACGTGGTATTGTTACCACCAAAATTATACGTATTCCAAAAAATACGCTTTGCCTGCCATGGCTTAACGCCCTGCTGAAACTGGTCTGCAAATTTTGTGCTGTCGGCTGCCGCAGAAAAAGCTTCGGCAGCTAAAATGGATGATGCCCAGTGATGCCCGTGCCCCGCGCGCGCGTCGGGTGGAAAACGGGTAATGATAACGTCCGGCTGAAACTTTCGTATTACCCAAACTACATCGCTCAGCATTTTATCGTGATCCCATATTTTAAGAGCTTCCGTAGCATTTTTACTAAAGCCGAAATCATAAGCGGTTCCAAAAAACTGTTCTGCGCCATCTATGCGGCGGGCTGATAGCAATTCCTGCGTGCGAATTAAACCCAGTTCTATGCCCTGCTCATCGCCTATCAGGTTTTGACCGCCGTCGCCGCGTGTCAGGCTCATGTAGCCGGTGCGATACTGTTTTTCTTTGGAAAAATAAGCCAGCAGCCTTGTGTTTTCATCATCGGGATGCGCCGCAATATAAAGTACGCTGCCAAGCACTTTCAGCTTTTGCAATCCCAGATAAATATCGGCGCTGTTATAGGTTGCGGGTGCCTGTGCATTTGTTTGAAAAGTAAATAAAGCGAAGAATAACGTGTAAGCGATTGTCAGTTTACGCATTGTAAAAGTCCTGTTCATATTTCTGAAATTCAAACTTAGTTATAAATCTCTAACCTTGGGGATTCTTGTGCATCGCAGGTTATTTATCAAAACCTTTATCTTGCAACATTTAATCATTTGCCCGTACAAAAAAGCTGAATATCACAGCAATCATGTACCTTAATAATATTATAAAATCAACGGTTTTGCTTTTGTATTTAAACATTCATAACAAACGTGCATCTTACCTGCGGGTTTTTTATTTTACCATTAAAATTCCCCTGTATGCAGTTAGATGATCAGGAATTATTGCGCCGGTTCAGGCAGGCAGAAACAAAAGAGCAGGCTTTTACGGCAATTATAAAAAAATACCAGGAAAAGCTTTACTGGCACATCCGGCGCATGGTGGTTACGCACGAAGATGCCAATGACGTGCTGCAAAATATGTTTATCAAAGTTTGGAATGCGTTGGATAATTTCAGAGAAGACAGTCAGCTTTATACCTGGCTGTACCGCATAGCCACCAATGAATCGCTCACCTTTCTGCAGCAGCAAAAAAAGCGATCTTCTGTAAGTTTCAGCGATGTGGAAACAGGTTTATCAAACAAAATAAAAGCAGACGAAGGCTTTGACGCCAACCGGCTGGAATGGAAGCTGCAGGTAGCCATTCAAACACTGCCCGAAAAGCAGCGTGCTGTATTTAACCTGCGCTACTACGACGAGATGCCTTATGAAGAAATGAGCCGCGTATTGGAGACAAGCGAAGGCGCGTTGAAGGCAAGCTATCATCATGCGGCAAAAAAAGTAAGTGAATATATTAAAAATCATTAAACCACAAATTGTGATTTGTGTCGTAAATTGTTGTTAAATTGAATTTAGAAGAATATAATATGAATCACAATGAATTGCCCGATGAACTGGCAAACATCAGGCACTTACCTACATATAATGTACCGGTGCATTATTTTGATAATCTGGCAGATGATGTTATCAGCAAAATTAATCTGCCTGTTTCTTCCGAAACGCCTTATGCTGCGCCGCCATTGCATTATTTTGATAACCTGGCAGACAGCCTTTTACTAAAAATAAAAACCGAATTTTTACAAAGTGAAATGCAACAAGAAGCTGAAGAAGCAGACTTGTTTTTGGAAGGCATTTCAAAGAAAAACCCATATCAGGTTCCGCAAGGTTATTTCGATTCGTTTACGGTTCAGATACCTGTTGCGCAAAAAACAGCAACTGTAATAAAAATGCATCGCCCGGCAACATGGCTTACGTATGCTGCGGCAGCTATTGCAATTGGTATAATTGCTATCAGCATTATTTTATTTACCGGAAAAAATAACAGCGACGTTATTTACTCAAACAATTATACGCATGCATTATCGAAAGTGCCTGATATTGAAATTTCTGATTACTTAAATAACACTATGTCGGATATTGATGTGCTGCAAACCCCGGATGATGAAAGCAATGTAACAAACGGACAAAACTTGTTTAAAACATTACTCAACAATGTTAGCGATGGCGAAATAAAGAAGTATCTCAACGAAAACAGCAACGGAGATGAAAAATATATTAAAGGAATTTAAAATCACATTAAATATGCGCAAAACTCTATTCATCTTGTTTTTGTTATTGTTACATGGTTACTTTTGTACTGCGCAAGACGATAGTGATAACGATAAAGACATCGAAGCAGTTAAAACAGCTTATATAACCAATCAGTTAAAATTATCGCCGCAGGAAGCGCAAAAGTTTTGGCCGATTTACAATAATTACCAGCAGGAGATAAGAAAAGCGAGAAAAGAAAATCCGGATGACATAGTGGCTCAGCAGGAAAAAATTGTAAACATCAGAAAAAAATACAAAGGCGATTTTAAAAGGGTGATGGGATCGGACGACAGGGTAAACAGGGCTTTTATGGCAGAGGGTGAATTTAGAAACTTACTAAAAAACGAATGGAAGAACCGACACCCGAATGCAAACAACAACCGGCAGCCCTTACAGCAAATGAGGCAGCAGCGCAAAAAAAACTGACGGTTTTTATGACTTAGATTTAACTTGGTGTTTTTCATAGGTTAGCAACGGCCAGCTCTCTTTAGGGCAGGCCTTTTTTTTGTTCTTTTTTGTTAGAATGAGTGGCGAAGAAGTGAATGGTAAATGGTGAATGATCTGAACGCTCATAGCTCATACCTAATATCTCATATCCAATTGCTCATTGCCCTTTCAGCTTACTTGTCTCAACCTTACATTTGCAGAAAAAAATTATGCCTGATAAAATACGCTGGGGCATGTTAGGTTGCGGACGTATTGCCCGCAAGTTTGCCACCGATCTGACACTTGTTGATGATGCTATTTTGGTTGCTGCCGGCGCCCGCAGCATTGAATCTGCCAACGCTTTTGCCAAAGATTTTCCGGTTACATATACGCATGGCAGTTACGAAGAATTGGTACAAAACGAAAACGTTGATGTTATCTATGTCGCAACGCCGCATAGTGAACATTTTAAAAACACCATGCTTTGTTTAGAACACAATAAAGCCGTATTGTGTGAAAAGGCGTTTGCCGTTAATCATCAGCAGGCGACAGCCATGATAGATAAAGCCCGTGAGAAAAAAGTGTTTCTGATGGAAGCCGTATGGACCAAATTTTTACCCAACTACAAAAAAATACAAGAACTTCTTGCAAACAATATAATCGGCGATATCAAATCTGTATTAATCAATTTTGGCTTTGCCCCGCAGCCACCCGTTCCGCCGCGTTTATTTGATCCGGCATTGGCTGGCGGCACCATGCTTGACATTGGCATCTACAATGTATTTATGGCAATGAGCGTACTTGGAAAACCAGATACCATTAAGGCTTTTATGACTCCTGCACCAAGCGGTGTAGATGAACAGTGCGCCGTTGTTTTTATGTATAACAACGGCGCTTTGGCTCAACTGTTTTCTACCTTTTCTACCAACCTTGCCACTGAAGCTGATATTTGCGGAACCAAAGGCCGCATCCGGCTTACGCATCGTTTTTACTCTCCCGATGCCGTAATTGAATATTATCCCGGTCATCCCGATACAAAACAAATCATTCCGGTAGAACGTGGCGACGGCCATGGTTATCAATATGAAGCACAGCATGTTTGCAACTGTCTGCGTGATGGTGTAACGGAAAGCCCCGTAATGACATTTGAAGATACATTAACACAAATGCTGGTGCTTGACGAAATCAGGCGGCAGGCAGGAATAAAATATGAAGAAGATTAAGTTGGTATATACATGAATAAAGAAACTGCGCAGGTAGCGTTTCTGGTTTATTATATTTTTTAAGTAGTGTATTCAGATAGAACTTAAACTGTAGGGTTGAAACATATACACTTTTACAAGCTAAATGAATTGGGTATTTGGTAGAGAAAAAAGTGCGCAGATGACGCTGAGAGATAAAAAAAAATCGATTTTGTAATATTATCATGTAAAAAATAATTTACTTTAGTTTGCACCAAACCAAGTCTTCTTATAATTCTGTTTCGATTGCTAACAACTAAAAATTTATTTGAATGAACGAGCATGTTAATAAAAGCGCTTTGTTTAACGGAAGCTGCTTTGCACTCATCACCACAGCTTTTACTTTTTCTATCCGCGCCGGCATCCTGCCTCAATTGGGGCAAAGTTTTGGTCTTATGGCAGAACAGCTTGGGTTTATTAACTCGATGTGGTTTTTAGGCTTTCCAATTTCTATGATTCTCGGCGGATTGTTCTATCATTTAATTGGTCCTAAAACCATTATGTCGGTTGCCTTTGTGTGCCACACCATTGGTATTTTGTCAACCATTTTTGCCGGCAGCTATACTACTTTATTGGTTTCTACACTTTTTATAGGTGTTGGCAACGGATGCACCGAAGCGGCCTGCAACCCCATGATTGCCGATATGTATTCGGGCGTAACCATGCAAAAAATGCTGGGGCGGTTTCACATGTGGTTTCCCGGCGGCATATTGGTAGGCTCGCTTATCTCCTACTTTATGACTAATATGGAAGCCAGCTGGCAAACGCAAATGTGGGTAACCTTGATACCAACTATCGCGTACGCGGTTTTGTTTTTTGGCAAAACGTTTCCCAAAGCGCAGGTGGCCGAGGCTACCTCTTTCACGGAAAATTTCAAGGCGATGCTCAGCCCGGTGTACATCTTCCTGTTCTGCTGCATGGCGCTTACAGCCATCTCGGAATTTGGACCCAGCCAATGGGTAACCATTGTGTTAGGCGCCAGCGGTGCAAACGGTATGCTTATTTTAGCGTTAACAAACGGTATCTCTGCTGTGGGCAGGTTCTTCGCCGGTCCTGTAGTGGGGCGTTTTGGGCAAACCGGCGTGCTGCTGATGGGAGCTATCCTTGCTACAACCGGCATTTATTTGTTTAGCACCGTAACAGGCCCAATGGCTTATGTGGCAGCCATTGTTTATGCCCTTGGCATCTGTTACTTCTGGCCGGTAATGATTGGTTCGGTGGCATACAGAGTGCCGCGCAGCAGTGCGTTGGGTATGTCCATCGTAGGTGGCATTGGCATGTTTTCCACCTCCATCTTTCAACCTGTTATTGGTGACTGGATTGATACTGCCCGCGCAGCCAACGCTGCCAAAGGGCTTACCGGAAATGCACTGGAACTGGCTACCGGACAACAATCGTTATTAAAAATGATGAGTTTTCCAGCGATATTAATCGTGCTGTTTATCATCTTCTTTATCTGGCAAAAAAATACAAAGACAGCCGCTAAAGAAAGTGAAATGACGATGGCAGTGCATTAATAAGGTTATAAGAATCTGCAGCATTGTTTGTGTATCATTTATGTAACGCAAGCTTCGAATAAAGCAGTGTAAAAAATAAAGAGGTGCATTTCAAATTGTCTCTAATATCAGCATATAGCCCCAGCATACATGTTGGGCTATACGCTGATAATTTAAAACTTATCTAAACAATATTCATCAATTACAAAAAAATCTGTAATTTGGATAGTAATAAATCTGATTCAGATTGATTGAATGATAACAGAAAAACATTTAGCAGATACGGGCCTTTTTATAATAAGATAGATTTTTATTAATCACTGTTTTGGTTGCTGTTACTTTGAAAATTGAACTCATAAGCAATGAACAGTAAGCAGTAAAAAAAGGAATGGTGCTACCTGTTTACCATTTGGTAAAATCATTTACCAGGATAGCTCCTAAAAAAATTTAAGAAATTCTGCTAAACAATCATCATTAAAAATACACGCTATGAAGAACTTGTTTATCCTGCTGTTTGCATTCACATGCTCTGAAACATTTTCTCAAACGGCAGGCAGCCTTCAGCCAAAACAAGCTAAACCCGAAGCCGGAACTGAAAACAGGTACGTTTACACGCCACCGCAAAACGTAATGCTGCCTGACAGTTCAAAAGCATTTATTATTTACGATAGTGGCAGTACGACACAAACAAAAAAAGTTCCTCTTATAAAAGGAACAGGCACTTATGAATTTTCTTTTACCTCGCCCGATTCCACAAAAGCTTTTATTGCAGGTATTATAGATAAAAAAAACAAACCCGTTGATACACATAATGACAATGGGTATGTAGTTTATTTTTATGATGATAAAGGCTTCCATTACGAAAACGCAAGAATTAACGTAGCGCAATTACTCAATTCTTATGGCACTTACTATTTAAATTTAAATGTGCCTGCCGATGCGTTGACAGCCATGTATGAGGCAGATTATAAACAGTACCCGAAACAAAAAGATAAAACTTATCTTAACTACTTAAGTGTTTTGTATAAAGCGAAAAAAGATGCCGCAAAACCGCAACTGTTGCAATATGCCAAACAGCAGATTGGCATGAATAAAGAAGAAAACTGGTACAACGCATTAACCATTTACCGGATGCTTAGCATGAATGATGAAGTATCCGGTCTCAATAAAAAAATCATCAGCAAATATCCCACAGGTTCCGCTGCAAAATATGCTATGCTCGACAGTATTCACAAGGTTGAAAATGCAGAAAACAAAATCGCCTTAATGAATGATTTCAGAGCTAAATTCGGTGAGGCAAATAACAACGATCTCTACGGAATGCTTGCCGCTGATTATGAAAAAGAAAAGAACTGGAATAAGTACATGTTATATGTAGATTCAATAACGAATAAAGATCAAGCTGCCTCAATACTGAATAATACAGCGTGGAGATTATCTGGCGAAAAAGTAGATAACGCCGGAGAGAATCTGGAATTTGCAAAAACGATTTCAAAAAAATCATTTGATGTTATTGCAAATGAAATGAATGAACCGGAAAAATCTAAACCGCCGTATGCTGAAACCGATGAATATAAAAAACAACTGAAAAGCAATTATGATACTTACATAGATACTTATGCGCTGATATTGTATAAGCTAAACCAGCCGGATTCTGCTTTTTATTACGAAGATATTGTAATCCCAAACACAACAGATCTCGAAACATTTGAGCGATATGCAGTGTACGCATCAAAAATAAAAGGTAACGAATTCACGCGTCAGTTTATTGAAGGACAATTATCAAAAGGAATGAGTACACCGGCTCTTGAGCAGCGGCTTAAAAACATCTATGCGCAATTAAATTTAAGCGATACCGATTATAACAATATGATAGCTAAGGCAAAAGCTGCACGGATGGAGAAACTGAAAGAAGAGATAAAAGAAAAAATGAAAAGCGGAGGCGCTAAAAACTTTTCTTTACAGAACCTGGAAGGTCAGCAGGTATCGCTTGCATCGTTAAAAGGCAAAACCGTAGTGGTTGACTTTTGGGCAACCTGGTGCGGACCATGCAAAGCTTCTTTCCCCGGTATGCAGCAGGTAATAAATAAATATAAAGACGATAAAGACGTTGTGTTTCTTTTTGTGGATACATGGGAGCGTAAAGAAGTAAAGGATATGCAGACCGATGCGCAGGATTTTATCAAACAAAACAATTACTCCTTCAATGTATTGCTGGACGATAAAGACAAAACTGTTGCCGATTATAATGTACAGGGCATTCCAACCAAGTTTGTGATTAACAAAGATGGCAATCTTCAGTTTGCAAGCATTGGTTTTAATGGCACAGATAAACTGCTGGAAGAAATTTCATTGATGATTGACATGACAAAAAAAGGTTCTCTTTAAATCTGCTACCTTTTTTTAATTGTATTGCATCGCCTCTCAAACACGGCGATGCAATTTTTTTTATAATCATTACAATCGTTCAGTAAGTTTATCAGCGATAAAAATAATGCTGCTGAAAGTTTTCTAACCCAGCATAAACTGTTTTGAAACTTAACGCAAGACCTGTATTTGATTTTTTATGCTGCCAACAACCAACTATCAACTCCCTCACTTACTTTCCCCAACGGTAACTATTCATTTCCAAACCAGCTAAATCTAACATTCTGTCTGCAACGGTTGCCGCTACGTCTTCAATCGTTTTTGGCTTGCTGTAAAAAGACGGCGTTGCAGGGCAAATGATGCCGCCGGCAAGCGTTATGGTTTCCATATTTCTAATATGAATCAGGTTGTACGGCGTATCGCGCAACATCAGTATCAATCTCCGTTTTTCTTTTAATATTACGTCGGCGGCACGGGTTATCAGATCGTCACTTACACCTGTTGCTATTCGTCCTAATGTTCCCATGCTGCAGGGCGCAATAATCATGATATTATACTTTGCCGAGCCGGATGCAAAAGGCGCTGAGAAATCGTATTTTTCCCAATGCCTTACCGGATAATTATTATACGCTTCGTTTTCCAGTTCCGTTTTCCAGATTTCTTTTGCATTTGCGCTCATTACAACACTTACCTCCTGCCATTGATTTTGCAATTGCATCAGTTTGTCTAATAACAACTTTGCATAAACAGAACCGCTTGCACCTGTTATTGCCAGCAATATTTTATTTGCCATGCTGTAAAGATAGTTGGTAGCTGATGGTTGGTAATTAATAGAAACAGGTAACTTTTATAATTTTATTATTACCAACCATCAACTACCAATCACAATCCAACTTAACGTCTTCAATCCCGCTTCAAACATTACCTTTGCCGCTCAAAAATTTTTTTCACGTAGATGAAAGCGGATAAAAATACCATTGTTGGTTTTGTGCTGTTGGGAATTTTATTTTTTGTTTATTTCTGGTATACGAATAAGCAGCAGGCGGTTTTAAAAGGGGCTGAAGAAAGGGCGCAGGATTCAATTGCCCAGGTAAAAGCCGCACAGGTAAAACCGGCTGATCCGGCAATTGCATATCAGGATTCTGTTCGCAATGACTCATTATCAAGAATATCTCAGGCAGGCGCTTTTGAAAATGCAGGCGTTGGCAACGAACAGAACATTGCCGTAGAAAATAGCCTGATGCGCGTGATTTTCAGCAACAAGGGCGGACAAATAAAAAGCGTGCGGTTAAAGGATTACAAGTCAATAGACAGCTCGCTGGTAACGTTAGGCGGCGGTAAAAACGATGCCATTGGATATACCGTAAACACAGGTAACAATCAAAGCACCGAAACGGCAAATCTGTATTTTACACCTTCCGCCATTACAAAAAAATCAGATGGCAGCCAGATCATTACCTATACTTTGTCTTCCGCCAGCGGACAAAAAATCACGCATCAATATATTATTCGACCGGATAATTATATGATTGACTGGAACATCGGCTTAGCCGGCGCCAATCAACTGCTTACCAATAATGTGATGAATTTTCGTTGGAATATCTCCGTCAATCAGCATCAATATTCCGGCAGCTACGAAAAAGAACAATCGCGCATCTGTTTTTATGACGATAAAGACGGCTTCGATTTTGAACGCGCAACCGGCGGCGCCAACAAAGAGTTTGAAAACCCGACAGACTGGTTTACGTTTAAGCAGCAGTTTTTTAATGCTACCATCATTTCAAAAAATAAATTTAAGAGTGGCAAAGCAGAAATGAATTCGCAGCCCGACAGTTCAACATTGTTGTATCAGGCTGATGCCAATATGCAGATTGCCGTTGCGCCGTCGGCTACAATTACTGTTCCGCTGCAAATGTATTACGGACCCAACGCTTATTATACCATGAAAAAGTATGATAACCACATGGAAGATATTGTGGATCTGGGTTCGGGCATTTATTCATTTGTAAAATATATCAACCGGTGGATTATTATGCCGGTATTCGATTTTCTGTCCGGCTTCATCGGCAACTTCGGTTGGGTGATTGCGCTTCTTACCTTATTTATCAGGCTTGTTACTTCTCCGCTCACGTACACCAGCTATTTAAGCGGCGCCAAAATGAAAGTAATGCGACCAGAGTTGGCCGAACTAAAAAAGAAACATGGCGACGATCAGCAGGCGTATGCCGTTGACCAGATGAAAATATTTCGCGAAGCCGGTGTCAATCCGCTTGGCGGCTGCATCCCGGCATTGTTGCAAATACCCATATTCTTTGCGCTGTATAGTTTTTTCAGTAGTAATATTTTACTGCGCGGACAAAGCTTTTTATGGGCGAACGATTTATCTACTTACGATGTGATTGCGAAGCTGCCGTTCAGCGTTCCGTTCAATTACGGCGATCACGTTAGCTTGTTTACCTTAACGGCGGTATTAACCAATTTTCTCATTGCCATTTACAACATGAGCATGACGCCCGACCAAAGCAATCCTGCCATGAAGTATATGCCTTATATATTTCCGTTTGTATTGCTGTTCATTTTCAACAGGCTGCCTGCGGCGTTAACCTGGTATTACACGGTGTCGAATATCATTACTTTATGCATTCAGTTTGTGATTCAGAATTACATTATCAACCACGATAAAATACTTGCCGATATTCAGATAAAACGCAAAACACCAAAGCAGCAAAGCAAGTGGCAGGAACGGTTTCAGCAAACCATGGAAGCGCAAAAAAAAGTGCAGCAGTTGAAGGACAGATCGAAAAAATAAGTAGCTGTGAGGTTTAGGGTTTGAGCTATCAGCGTTCAGCTATCATATTTTTCATCACTCACAATTCACCATTCACCAATGAAAATTCATCTCTCGGACGCCGGCAAACGCTTCAACAGAGATTGGATTTTTAGAAAGATAAACGCAACATTTCAAACCGGTTTTGCGTATGCCATAATTGGCCCGAACGGCAGTGGCAAAAGCACCTTGCTTCAGGTAATTGCAGCCAATATGCAGGCGAATGAAGGCCGGCTTGAATGGAAAAAACTGGTACAGGATGAATGGAAAATAATACATGAAAACGATGTGTTTCAACACATTGCTGTTTGCGCGCCGTATCTTGAAGTAATTGAAGAAATGACGGCAACGGAGTTTCTCGGTTTTCATGCTTCGTTTAAACCTTTGCTATCAGAAATTACCATTGCGCAAATCATTACCATTGTTGGTTTGCAAAAAGCGGCTGACAAACAAATAAGATATTATAGCAGCGGCATGAAGCAACGTATAAAATTAGCGCAGGCTATTTTTTCCAATGTTCCCGTTTTACTGTTGGATGAGCCGTGTACAAACCTTGATACGACCGGTTTTGAGCTGTATCATCATTTGATTGAAACGTACTGCAAAGAGAAGCTGATTGTAGTTAGCAGCAACGATTTAAATGAATACGATTTTTGCCAGGAGCGATTGAATATACTGGATTATAAGTAGATGAATTATTTACGGAAATATAAACCAAGAATCATCAAAACAAGTGTATTAAAAAAACCAAAACCCATTTGATAATATCAGTTTTCGTTTCTGATATTTTAATGTCCAGCTTTAAAATATCTTGTTTTAGTAAATGAATATCTTCTTTCGTTGCCGGAATCTTCAAATTCTGTTCATTGTTTTTATTAATTCTGTTATCGGCTTAATCAACCAAAGCCCTCGCTTCTTCCTCATCAATCTTCAAAATTCTATCTTCTGCCAAATCATAAAAAACAAACACTTCTCATGCAAATCATTTTTCGTGTAATTTCACCGCTCATTTTTACGAACAGAAAAAAAGGGGAAACCTGTTTTTTTGCTAACGATTTTTACATCAAACAAACAAATTTTTAAAGCGAAAAAATACTGATATGGCTGAAGAGATTTTAATGCCGCGACTGAGCGATACCATGACCGAAGGCGTGATAGCGAGCTGGCATAAAAAAGTAGGCGACCCGGTAAAAAAAGGCGAAGTGCTGGCCGAAATTGAAACCGACAAAGCCACCATGGAACTGGAAAGCTACAAAGACGGCACACTGCTGCATGTAGGCGCTGGCGATGGCGGCAAACTTCAGGTAAACGACTTGCTGGCTGTTATTGGCAATGATGGCGAAGATGTTAGCGGCATTGTTTCCCGGCACAATGGCAAGGGCGGCGAAACGGCGCCTCAGCCTGCGGCTAATGCGCAACCACCGCAACCGCAAAAAGAAACACCTGCCCCACCGCAACCTGCCGCCAACGGCAAGCCATCATCACCGCCAAAAGATTATAGCAAAATGGAAGAAGTGGTTTTGATGCCGCGACTGAGCGATACCATGACCGAAGGCGTGATAGCATCGTGGCAGAAGAATGTGGGAGAGGACGTTAAAAAAGGCGAAGTGCTGGCCGAAATTGAAACCGACAAAGCCACCATGGAACTGGAAAGCTATAAAGACGGCAAACTTCTTTTTCAGGGCGCGAAGCAGGGCGATAAAGTGCAGGTAAATGATTTGCTCGCCATCATTGGCAAAGAAGGTTTGAATGTAGATGAGATTGTAAACGGTTTACAAGGCGGCTCACAGCCTGCAGCAAATAATGCCAATGCAGGTGCGCTTGACAGTTCTCCTAAAACAGAAGCCGATACGCAAAAAGCTGAAGGCGATACAGCTCCGAAAAATCAGGAAGTGCAGAATCAGCCGGCGGCGCAGGTTCAGCCGGCAACAAATGGCAAAGCGGCAATGCCTGAGCAGGTGATTAACGGCGGAAGAGTTTTTGCTTCGCCGCTGGCAAAAAAATTAGCGCAGGAAAAAGGCATTGATTTAAAACTGGTGCAAGGCAGCGGCGACAACGGCAGAATTACCAAAACCGATATTGAAAATTATCAACCGTCAACCGTCAATCGTCAACCGTCAGCGGAAAGTAATCAGCCTTCGGCAGCGAGTCAACAGCCGGCAGCTACCAACAACCAGTCGTCAGCTTCTTTTGAAGAAGTGCCGGTTTCGCAAATGCGCAAAACCATAGCGCGCCGCCTGAGCGAAAGCCTGTTTACCGCTCCGCATTTTTATATTACCATGAGTATTGATATGGATGCAGCCATTACGGCGCGCACCCGCATTAATGAATTGGCCAAAATAAAAATCAGTTTTAATGATATTGTATTGAAAGCCGTTGCCGTTGCGCTTACACAGCATCCGAAAATAAACAGCAGCTGGCTGGGCGATAAAATAAGGATGAATCACAACGTAAACATCGGCGTTGCTGTTGCGGTAGAAGAAGGACTACTGGTTCCGGTGGTTCGCAATGCCGACAGCAAGCCGCTTAGCCAGATTTCAAAGGAGGTAAAAGAATTTGCGCAGAAAGCAAAGGATAAAAAACTTCAGCCATCCGACTGGGAAGGAAGCACCTTCACCATTTCTAATTTGGGCATGTTTGGCATAGATGAATTTACGGCGATTATCAATCCGCCCGACGCCTGTATTCTTGCCATTGGCGGCATAGCGCAAACCCCGGTTGTAAAAGACGGAATGGTAGTGCCGGGCAACATTATGAAAGTAACCTTAAGCTGCGATCATCGTGTGGTGGATGGCGCCACCGGCGCAGCATTTCTGCAAACCGTTAAAAGCCTGCTGGAAGAGCCTTTGCGAATGCTGGTTTAAGCAATAAAATGCATTATAAAAAGTCTTATTGAATTTTTATTTTTGATAGGGTTTTTTGTGATCTTTTATTTGAAAATAACAATTAAAAAAACCGAATCAGCCAAAAAGGGATTATTTTCGCTCATCCAAATTTTAAAGTCATTATCCTGTGAAGAATTGAAGCTCCGAATATTTCGGAGCTTTTTATTTGTATTAATACCAGCCGCCCGCAATATTGCGGAATGGCCAGGGAATGGTAATTAATATAATAACCAAGGCAAGAAAATAAAACAGCATGGTGCGGTTGTGTTTGGCTTTATCGCTGATACGTCTTCTTCCCTGCGCTTTTCCAATATGAAGCAATATGATGGCGATAATCATTCCTGTTGTATGCTCTACACCATAAAAACGCGTAACCGGGTCTTTCATAGCGTTGGCGGCTACAATTAAGTTATAGCCTTTTGGTCCCCAATACCATAACGCCAAACCAATCAGCAACATGGTATCGGCAACAATAGTGAGTATCAACCCGGTTCTGGCATCGCTTTTTATAAAAGGCCGCTGTCCGGCTACAAGGCTGTTAAAAATGGCTATCAGCAACAACAACAGCAATATCCAGCGTCCGATACTGTGCGCATGCACCAGAATGTTGTATAAATCTCCGTTCATATTGAAATGATTTCGTTATCAATCAAAGCTAAGCCTGCACACTATACTTTTGCAGCATGAAGAAATATTTTTTTTTATTCTTGTCTGTTCTCCTTGTTTTTGGTTTGTGTAAAAACAAGGAAAAAGAAGTAGCAGACAATGGTAAAAAAGAAAAAGAAATGACACCACTGGTAGAAGCGTTGCAGCAACAGGTAAAGCAGCATCCGGACAGCATTGGACTGCGCTTGAAATTAGCCATAGAATTAGACAGTCTGAATATGTTTAAACCTGCCTTGGAACAAATGGATTCGCTTATAAAAAAAGACAGTGCCAATTACGGCTTGTGGTACACCGTAGGTCAGGTAAACGAACACGCCGGCGACACAATGAATGCCATGAAAGATTATGCAACTGCCATCCGTATTTATCCGTCGCCGGACGCTTTGCTAAGTCTTGCCAATTTATATGCAGAACAAAAAAACGCACAAAGTTTACTGATTTGCAACAGGGTAAAAAACATGAGTCTGGGAAGGGAATACGATGCCTCCGCCGCTTTTATCGCCGGTGTTTACAATGCCCGAACCGGAAGTAAGCAGCCCGCGATAAAGTTGTTTGATGAATGCATCAGCAACGATTATACATACATGCCTGCTTACATAGAAAAAGGGCTTGTCTATTTTGATGACAGGCAATACCAGCGGGCGTTAGATGTATTTTCGTTTGCTGCGAATGTGAATCATCTGTATCCCGACGCTTATTACTATATGGGTCGCTGTTACGAGATGATGAGCCAAAAAGACAGCGCGGTTTTTTATTTTAAACAATCACTGGCACTGGATAAAGAATCGCCGGAAACGAAAGCTGCGCTGGAGAGAGTGGAATAGCTATCAGGTATGAGCCGTAAGCAATTAGCTATCAGCTATTAGCTATCAGCCGTCAGCAATTAGACATCAGCTATCAGTAAAAAAATTGTTTATCTACATACATACTACTTAATACTTACTACTTAATACATACTACTTAATACTTACTACATAATACCTAATTCAAATCATCATGCCAATCATTGCACCTTCTTTTTTAGCGTCCGATTTTCTGCATCTTGCCGGACAGGTAGAACTGGTTAACAACAGTGTTGCCGAATGGTGCCATCTCGATGTGATGGACGGACGTTTCGTACCTAATATTTCGTTTGGTTTCCCAATTATCGAAGCGGTGAGAAGCGCAACCAAAAAGCATTGCGATGTGCACCTGATGATAGAAGAACCGGAACGTTATGCAGAAGCATTCAAGAAAGCCGGCGCCAATAGCATTACGGTGCATTATGAAGTCTGCAAACACTTACATCGCAACATCGAACAGATAAAAAATCTGGGCATAATGGCCGGCGTTGCCTTAAACCCGCACACGCCGGCTGAATTGCTGAAAGATGTATTGCAATACATAGATGTGGTGCTGATTATGAGCGTAAACCCGGGTTTTGGCGGTCAGAAATTTATTGAGCACAGCCTTGATAAAATCAGAGAACTGAGATATATGATTGATGACAAAGGTTATCATGCTTTGATTGAAGTGGATGGCGGCGTTTCTTTGCAAAATGCAAAAGCCATTGTTGGTGCGGGCGCCGATGTGCTGGTGGCAGGCAGCAGCATCTTTCATTCTGATGATATAATTGGAACCATTACGCAAATGAAAGCGATGTGAGAATTTGTCGGTACATATTATAAACCGCCTGCCTTTTTACATGTTGGGATATATTCTAACGCTAATGGGCTGCGGGATGGCAGTGGATACCCCGCTGAATCTTGTGTGTGCTGGCTTTGCGGCGGAGTAGAAACGAACAGCCCGGACTGAAGCTGATGCTTATGCCAGCCGATGACAGCCCCAAATTCATCACTTACATTTTTCTCTTTATAACATTCTTTCAATCTCTGTATCTTTCCCACTGAACCAACGAATATCTTTTGGCTAAATATTTCACTTTCATTTTTTGCTTTATCAGCTTTTCTTTATTGGCGCAAAAACGCGCCACCGTTTCGGGCACAATATTGAACGAAGATGATAAACCGCTGGCGAATGTTTCTGTACAAATACTGAGTAACAACAACGGCGTTACCAGTAACGATTCGGGCTATTTTTCTATCCCGATGGAAGCCGGAAAGCCACTGGCGCTTATTTTCTCGTACACGGGTTATAAAAGCGTACAAAAAAACTTTTACCTGAACAACGGCGAAGTAGAAAAAATTACCGTTAAGCTTGAACGGTTTGTTGGTGAATTAACACAGGTAACCGTAACCGACAGTAAAAACAGAGAACAACCCGGACTGATAAACATTGACCCGACAAGGGCATTGGTAAATCCTTCACCGCTGGGCAATATTGAAAGCCTGATAAAAGTATTTGTGGGCAGCAACAACGAGCTTACATCGCAATATAGCGTGCGTGGCGGCAGCTACGATGAAAACCTGTTGTATGTAAACGATTTTGAAGTGTTTCGTCCTTATCTCGTAAGAAGCGGACAACAGGAAGGACTAAGCTTTATTAACCCCGGACTAACCAGCGGCGTAAAATTTTACAACGGTGGCTTTCAGGCAAAATATGGCGACAAGCTTAGTTCTGTATTAGACATTACTTATAAAAAACCAACAACATTCGGCGGTTCGGCGTATGTGGGATTGTTAGAACAAGGGTTTCACCTCGAAGGCATGGCGCGTAAAAGCAACGTAACTTATCTGGTTGGGGTACGAAACCGCAGCAACCGCAACTTATTAAACAGCCAGGAAACAAAAGGCAATTATATTCCGTCGTCATCCGATATACAAGGCTTGCTTACCTGGCAGCTATCGCGCAAATGGCAGTTGGAAGCATTGGGCAATTTCTCACAAACCAGGTTCACTTTGTATCCCGAAGAAAGCAAATTAACGGCAAGCGTTTTCTCTGCTTTGTATTCGCAGGATGTGGGCGTAAATATCAATTTTTCGGGACGCGAAAAAGATGCCTACAACACAAATTTTGCTGGCGTAAGCGCCGTAAATCAAACCAACAAAAAGCTACGTTTAAAATGGATGCTCAGCTATTTTGAAGATGATGAAAACGAGAATCAGGACATAACCGGCGCTTATATTTTTGGCGAAAGAGACATTGATGAAAACAGCGCTTCTTTCGGTAATATTACCAACCCGCTGGGACAAGGCGTTTATCAGAATTTCGCAAGAAATGCGTTGAACATTCAAGTATATAATGCGCAGCATAAAGGCTATTACAGTGCAGGCAAACATTATTTGCAATGGGGCAACAGCATTGAACGGCAAAAGATAAACGACCATCAGAATGAATGGCATTATAACGATTCGGCAGGCTATTCGTTGCCTTATCATCCCAACAGCGATTTGATGCTGAGCGACGTAATAAAAAATGATGCTGACTTTACGGTTTCACGATTTAGCGGGTACGTGCAGGACAATATTCAATTCAGAGATTCATCAGATTTTACGCTACAGGCCGGGCTGAGATACAATTACAATACGCTGAACAAAGAGTTTCTTTTGTCGCCCCGGTTCAGCGTTTCTTTCAAACCAAAGAACTGGCAGAAAGATGTAGTATTAAAAGGCTCAGCAGGCATTTACAATCAACCGCCGTTTTACCGGGAACTAAGACGTTATGATGGCAGTTTGAACAAAGACCTGAAAGCGCAGAAAAGCTGGCAGGCAACGGCGGGTTTTGATTATAACATTAAGCTTTTCGACCGGCCGGCACGCTTTACCACGGAAGCTTACTACAAAAATTTATGGGATGTGGATGCGTATGACATTGACAATGTGCGTGTGCGCTACTATGGCAATAACGATGCGAAAGCTTATGCTTACGGCATTGAAGGCAGGCTGTTTGGCGAGGTGGTACGAGATGCCGAAAGCTGGATTAGCGTTGGCATTATGCGCACAAAAGAAAATTTGAACAACGATAGATTTACAACGTATTACAATGCTGCCGGCGAAATTATTTCTTCTGCTTCTGCTGATAAAACCATTGCAGACAGCAGCATAAACAACGTTGGATGGCTGCGAAGACCAACGGATAAACTTATTACATTTGGTATGTTTTTTCAGGATTATTTAAGTACGAACAAGAACATCAAAGTTTATCTGAATACCTTATACGGAAGTAACCTGCCTTACAATATTCCAGGCAACGCCCGGTATCGGAATAGCCTTACCATTCCCTCTTACATACGTGTTGACATTGGCTTCAGCGCATTATTGTTAGATGCTGAAAAGCAACGCAGAAGCCATTCTCCGTTTAAAAGTTTTAAAAGCATCTGGGCTACGTTTGAAGTGTTTAATCTGATTGACCGCCCGAATACAATTAGTTTCTTATTGATAAAAGATTATCAAAACAATACATTCGCTTTACCCAACCGGCTTACGCCAAGACTGGCGAATTTTAAGTTGGTAGTGAATTGGTGAGAAGAAAACAATTCTCTTGTTAATCAATTGATGCTTTTTTTAATGATATAAAGCAAACAAGGTATCATCAATAAAAGAAACGTAATTGACATAGCAATATAAAAAGCGTAGTTAATCTGGCAGGCATTTTATTCTTTTGTAAAGCCTGTTATTAAAAAATAATAACAGGCTTTTTTTAAAGAGCTAATGTACCTGTTTTCCGCTGCTTGCCAGAATTATAAACTTACCCGTTATCTTCAAAACCCGGGTACAACGTCATGCCGCCGTCAATAAAAATGGATGCGCCGGTAATGTAATCGCTGTCATCACTTGCCAGCCATACGGCCAATTTACCTACATCTTCGGGCGTACCAATGCGTTTGTAAGGAATCAGTGTCATCAAGCTATTCAGGGCTTTGTCTGTTTCCCAGGCGGCTTTATTAATGGGTGTTTTGATGGCGCCGGGGCAAATGCTGTTGATGCGTATTTTTTGAGGTGCGTATTCCTGCGCAATGGTTTTCATCAGCATCATAATGCCACCTTTGGAAGCCGCATAATTGGCGTGCCCCGCCCAGGGTATCACTTCGTGCACGCTGCTCATGTGAATGATTTTACCGGCGGCGGCTGAGCGTTTTTCATCAACACCTCTGCGCAAAAATTCTTTAACGGCTTCACGGGCGCAAAGAAACTGCCCGGTAAGATTAATGCCGATTACGGTGTTCCATTCATCAAGCGTCATCTCATGAAACGCCGCATCTTTTTGTACGCCGGAATTATTCACCAATATATCAACCGTTCCAAACTGCCTGATGGTTTCGGCAAACATCATTTGCACTTCCTCTTCTTTGCTAACGTCAGCTTTGATAACAATTGCCTTGCTGCCCGTTTGTTCTATTTCTGCCTTTACTTCTTCCGCTTCATCTTTAGAAGAATGGTGCGTATGGTTTACAACCACAAAAGCACCGGCTTCGCCCATGGCTTTTGCAATACCGGTTCCAATACCGCTGCTGCTGCCGGTAACAATGGCAACCTGACCTTGTAATTTATTTTCCATTTTGTAATTTATGTAACGGCTTGCCCAAATACTATTCCAAGAAGCGGTGAAGTATTAAGTGAAAGCTATCAGCAGTAAGATTGTGTAAGCAAGTATAAAACAAACTGCATCGGATGTTACATTTTATGCAGAAAATTACCCGACGTTAAACGCCAAACAGCTTCGCAAGCAATCATCAATCTGAGATAACAGATCCTTGTATTTTTTTGTTTACACGCTATAAAAAAGCTTTCATACCTTAAACCCCAAACCTCATATCTCATACCTTCTACCCATCAACTATATTTGCCTTCTATGGCAAAAACAGGTATCGAAACACCATTAATGCAGCAGCACAATGCAATCAAGCAGAAATACCCGGATGCCATTTTGCTGTTTCGGGTGGGTGATTTTTATGAGACGTTTGGCGAAGACGCCATCAAGGCTTCGCAGGTGCTTGGCATTACGCTTACCAAACGCAACAATAGTGCGCCTTCGTCGAGCGAGCTGGCCGGCTTTCCGCATCATGCGCTTGACACATATCTGCACAAACTAGTAAAAGCGGGTTACCGCGTTGCCATCTGCGATCAGCTTGAAGATCCCAAACTTGCCAAAGGCATCGTAAAGCGCGGCGTAACCGAAATGGTAACGCCCGGCACAGCAACCAACGATAAATTATTAGAACACAACAGCAACAACTTTCTGGCCGCCGTTCATTTCAACGAACAAATCATTGGCATTGCCTTTCTTGATATTTCGACCGGAGAATTTTTTGTTGCCGAAGGCGATGTGGAATATGCCGATAAATTGTTGCAAAGTCTGAAGCCTGCCGAAGTTATTTTTCAGCGTAACCTGCAAAAACAATTTAAGGAAACATTCGGCGTAAAATGGTACACTTATACGCTTGAAAGCTGGCTTTGGGAAGAATCTTTTGCCACCGAAACTTTACTGAAACATTTTCAGACGCATTCGCTGAAAGGCTTTGGCATTGAAGGCCTGCACAATGGCATTGTTGCCGCAGGCGCCATTCTGCATTATGTAAAAGAAACAGAGCATCCCAACCTGCAGCACATTACCACGGTACAGCGCATTGAACGCGATGATTTTCTTTGGATGGACCGGTTTACCATTCGCAATCTTGAAATTATCGGCGCAACGGAAAACGGCAACAGCTTATTAAAAGTATTGGATAACACCACAAGCCCGATGGGTGCAAGATTGCTGCGGCGATGGGTGCTGATGCCTTTAAAAGAGATGAACAAGATTAATGAGCGCATTGAAGCGGTTGTTTATTTTATTACAGAAACCGATGTAAGAAAACAAATGCATTCGCTTATTAAACAATGCGGCGACATCGAGCGGCTGGCAGGCAAAATTCCATCGCATAAAATTAACCCGCGCGAAGTGCTGCATCTGGCGCGGGGGCTGCAACATACGGCTGTTATCAAACAACTTTGCGCCTCCTCTCACGGCTACATAAAACGGCTTGGCGATGCGTTGAACAATTGCAGCTATATGGTTGAAAAAATCATTCATGATATTACGCCTGAGCCGCCTGTTTCAGCTGCCAAAGGCAACGTGATAAATAAAGGCGTGAACGAAGAATTAGACCGGCTGCGCAACATTGCTGTAAAAGGTAAAGATTATTTAATTAATATACAGCAGCGCGAAGCGGAAACCACGGGAATTTCTTCTTTAAAAATAAGCTATAACAATGTGTTCGGCTATTATCTGGAGGTAACCAATTCGCATAAAAATAAAGTGCCTTCGGAATGGATACGCAAACAAACGCTTGCCAATGCCGAGCGATACATTACACCCGAACTGAAAGAATACGAAGAAAGTATAACGGGTGCCGAAGAAAAAATAGTAACGATAGAAGCCGAATTGTATAACAAACTGTTGCTGGAACTGCAGGATTACATCGCACCGCTTCAGGTAAACGGAAATGTATTGGCAACGCTTGATTGCCTGCTTTGCTTTGCCAATAATGCCATTCAATACAATTACAAAAAACCGGTTGTGCACAACGGATTGCAACTGCAGCTAACGGAAAGCCGCCATCCCGTTATCGAGCGCAACCTGACTGCCGGCGAGCCATACATTGCCAACGATATAACACTTGACCCGGCGGGTGAACAAATTATTATTCTTACCGGTCCGAATATGAGCGGCAAAAGTGCATTGTTACGCCAAACCGCTTTGATAACGCTGATGGCGCACATCGGCAGCTTTGTACCGGCAAGCGAAGCGAAGATTCCATTGACCGATAAAATATTTACCCGCGTTGGCGCAAGCGATAACGTAAGCGGCGGGGAAAGTACGTTTATGGTTGAGATGAACGAAACCGCGAGCATCATCAATAATATTTCTGAGCGAAGCCTGGTTTTGCTTGATGAAATCGGCAGAGGCACATCTACTTACGATGGCATCTCAATTGCGTGGAGCATTGCAGAGTTTCTACATCAATCGCCCATGGCGCCAAAGACGTTATTCGCCACACATTATCACGAATTGAATGAACTGGAAAATAAGTTGCCCCGCGTAAAAAATTATCACATTACCAATAAAGAAATTAACAACCGCATTATTTTCTTGCGCAAGCTGGCGCCCGGCGGCAGCACGCATAGCTTCGGCATTCATGTGGCGAAAATGGCGGGTATGCCGCCTGAATTAATTGACCGCGCCAATGAAATTTTGAAGCAACTGGAGGAGAAGAATGAAGAGAACCGGGAAGCCGGCGAAACGGAAAGCCGGGAAGATGAAAAGCCGGAGAATTTGAAAGTCAGAAGTTTGGAAAGTAATATAAAAAAACTGTCTGCTTCGCGTTTGCAGCTTTCTATTTTTGATGCGCACAGCGAAACGTTCAAAGAAATCAGAGAGGCACTGCAAACAATAGATATTAACCGCTTAACGCCGGTAGAAGCCTTGCTGAAGCTGAATGAAATTAAGGGTTTGCTGAAATAATTAAATGGCGAAAGTTGTCTGCAACGTGCGAACGGATGAAAGAAAAGGAAATTTTGTTACTTCATCTATATTTATCTGCATCATATATGCCCGTTGCATCTATGAAATTATATCATGAGTCTGCCAATGTCATTTCAACCAATAAACAATTTGCCTTATTTTTACCACCATCACCAAACAACCGCAAATGAGATACGAAGAATATCTTCGCAAACCAATTATCATCTTTGGCACCGGCCGCTCCGGCACCACCATTATTTCCGACATTATTTTTCAGCATGAAGACTTAGCCTGGCACAACAATTTTCAGGAACTGTTTCCGCGTATTCCGCAGGTGAATTATATACGCCGTTTGTTTGATAACAAATGGTGGCGAAAGATTGGGATGAACACGCAGAATAATAAAAGCGTGTTTAACTGGATTGCCTTTCGGCCGATAGAGCGTTACAACTTCTGGGAAAAAATTACCGGTCCGGACATTGACTTTTCGCGCGGCTTTTTATTGAACACAAAAGCGAATGACAAAGATGCAAAATATATGCGCCGCCTGTTTGGCAAAATGGTGAAATATCAAAACCGCAAACGCCTTGCTTTTAAAACCACCGGTCCATCGCGAATGGAATATTTAATGAGTATTTTTCCTGATGCCGTGTTTGTTAATGTGCAGCGCGCACCAATTGCCACCGTGCGTTCGTGGCTGGAAGTTAACTTCTGGCAAAACAAAGGAAAAACACAGCTTTGGTGGACGGGCGCATACACGCCGGAAGAAGAAGCGGTGGCAGAAAAATTGGCCGCCGAACCGGAGTTGATTACGGCGTTTCAGTATAAAAAATTAAGCGAAACAACGGTTTATGAAATTGACAAAATGAAGCCTGAAATTTACGAAGTGCAGTACGAAGATTTTGTAAAAGACCCAAAAAATTTTATTACTGATTTACTGAACAAGCTTGCCTTACAACCATCAAAACTGGTTGATGATTTTATGACCAGCCGCGTTACCATTCGCAATGCAAAACCAACCGAAGACCGCAAGTCTTATTTTACAGAAGAGCAGAAGAAAAAAATTCTTGATATTGTAGCCGATAAAGCCATCGTATAACCGTTTATGACTGATATTATAAAATACGAATCGTTGCTTGAGAAACCCATCATCTTATTCGGCAGCGGCCGTTCAGGCACGACCATCATTTCAGAAATCTTGTTTCAGCACGAAGACTTGGCCTGGCACAGCAATTATCAGGAAATTTTCCCTTTGCTGCCGCAAATTAACTACCTGCGAAGATTATTTGATAACAAATGGTGGCGGCTTGTAACGTTCTGGAACTTTGTTGGCGTAAGTAAAAACACAAGGCAAAACAGAAGCAAACAGTTGCTCAATCTTACCATTTTTAACCCGATAGAACGTTATAACTTCTGGGAAAAAATTACAGGAAAGCGAATTGATTTTTCACGCGGTTTTTTGTTGGATACAAAAGCAACGCCGGAAGAAAGAAAATACATCCGTTCGCTGCTTGCCAAACAGGTAAAATTTCAGGGGCGCAAGCGGTTGATTATGAAGTTTACCGGGCCGGCGCGACTTGAATATTTAACCAGTATTTTTCCTGATGCTATGTTTGTAAACATTGTGCGCGAACCCGTTGCCACCGTGCGTTCCTGGCTTGAAGTGGGCTTCTGGCAAACCAAAGGCATCAACCGGCTGTGGTGGACAGGTGCCTACACGCCGGAAGAAGAAGCGGAAGCTGAAACATTGAAAAATGATCCGGCTTTCATTACCGCTTTTCAATATAAAAAGCTGATGGACACTACGGCGTATGAAATTAAAAAATTAGGTTTAACCGTTTACGAATCTCACTATGAAGATTTTGTAAAAAACCCGAAACTGTTTATACAAAAACTAATGCAGTTTATACAGTTACCGCCATCAAAATATGTAGATGATTATATGAAAAATATTTTCGTTGCCAATCGCAACAACCGAACATCTGCTAAAACGCCTTTTTCGGAAGAAACCAAACAACGCATCCTGCAAATTATATCCGCATGAGTATATGCCACAAAGGCACAAAGTTTCTCTTACTCGTTTCATTACAGTTTTTGTCTTGGGGTTAATATGCAAATCAAGTATCAGTTGTTTCCGCATCAATATTTTGCACAAGTGCAAAGGGATATAAAGCATTTTATTATTCTTTGCCACTTTATGACGAAAAAATTAGTTGAATCATGAATAAAATAAAAGTTGCTCATGTTATCCGCGTGTTCAGCTACGGCGGCGCGGAAGTATTGCTGCGCGAAATATTCGCCTCCAAAACGTTTCAGCAGGAAGTAGAAAGCGATCTCTTTATTCTCGATCATAAAAAGCTGGGCTTGCTGCCTCAGGTTGAAGGCAACGTGCGCAAGGCGTATCATTATAAAATAACTACCATTCGCTTTTTATTTGAATATGTTTCCTTTCTGCATACCATTGTCAAAGGCAGTTACGATGTAGTGCACATGCACCTTCCGGTAGCAGGCTGGATGGGCATTGCAGCCAAATTATTCACGAATAAAAAAACGAAATTCATTTATTCCGAACACAACCTGGTTACGCATTATGCCAAGTACAATTATAACTTAAGCGGGTTTACATACAGTTATTTCGACGCCGTGATTTATGTTTCCCACGAAGTGGGCGAAGTAATAAAAAAAGCGCAGCGGGGTCGTTTTTTTAAAGTTAAAAAAGGCGTTACCATTCTCAACGGCATTGATACGGATAAGTTTCATAACCAAAACAAAATCAATCGTGATACCAGTAAACTGGTGGTTGGATTGGTTGCTCGGTTTCGTCCGCAAAAGCGCGTTGATAAATGGGCTGAAGTGGCTTATGAAATAACAAAGCTAACCGATAAAATTACGTTTGTATTGGTGGGCGACGGACCAAGCGATGCATTGCTGAGAGAAAAAATATCGGAATACAATATTGCCGATGTGGTTTCATTACCCGGTCAGCAAACCGACACATTTGCGGCGTATAAAAGTATGGATGTTTTTCTGCTGACATCCGATTTTGAAGGACTGCCGCTGGCACTTCTCGAAGCCATGAGCTGCGGCTGCATTCCGGTGGTGAGCGATGTGGGCGGCATTCGCCAATTGGCTTTTGATGGCTTCGGTTATAAATATCAAACCTTTAATGCCAAAGCCATTGCGATAACGATTGCCGATTATTTACACAACAATACGTTAGAAAATGAAAGCCGCTTATCAAGGCAATTTGTAGAAACCAATTTTTCGCTGCATAAGCAGGTAGATGAAATCATTGCTTTGTACAGAGAAATGACAACGTAACATTTGCATTGTTTTTCAATATTTCATCACACCTTTGGCAAAAGAATAAAACGGACCATGAAGAAAGCCATTGTAATAGCATTGATGCTGGTTGGATGCGTTTCTGTTTTCGCGCAGGACGGTTATGACGCCGATACCATTCCGGCTTATAAAAAGACAAACAAAATTCCTTATTTTTCAATTCTTCAGCCCGACAGCACCTGGCTTACCACGCAGCAGCTGCCTGCCAAAAAACCGGTTGTTATCATTTATTTCAGTCCCGATTGCGGGCATTGTCAGATGACGGCAAAAGAATTTGTAACCGATATAGACAAGCTGAAAAATGTAGAGCTGGTTTGGGTCAGCTATCATACGCCGCAGGAGATAAAAGATTTTGCCGATAATTATGGATTAAGTCATTTCAATAATGTAATTATGGCAAGGGATGTCAATTATTTCTTTGTTCCGTTTTACAAAATTCCATCTACGCCTTTCATGGCTGTGTATGACAGGAACGGGAAATTTTTAGAATCTTATACAGGCGGCACCGATGCGGAAACTATTGCGTTATTACTAAAAAAATCGAAATAAAAGATTGCTTTACAATAAAAATAAACCATGAAAATTACAGTCATTGGCGCCGGAGCTGTTGGCGCAACCTGCGCAGATAACATTGCCCGCGCTGCCCTTTGCGAAGAGTTGGTATTGCTTGACATCCGTGAAGGTTTTGCCGAAGGCAAAGCCATGGACATGCAACAAACTGCAGCCCTGCTTCATTACGATACGCGCATTACCGGCAGCACCAACGATTATGCAAAAACGGCCGGCAGCCAGGTGGTTGTAATTACATCGGGGCTTCCGCGCAAGCCGGGCATGACGCGCGAAGAACTGATTGGCACCAATGCAGGCATCATTAAAAGCGTTGTGCAAAATGTGTTGCAGCATTCGCCTGATGCAGTAATTATACTCGTATCGAACCCGATGGATACCATGACTTATCTCGCTTTGCAAAGCAGCGGTTTGCCAAAGAACCGCATCATCGGAATGGGCGGTATTTTAGACAGCGCACGCTTTAAATTTTATCTGAGTAAAGCCCTCAACTGTTCGCCGCAGGATTTGAATGCCACCGTAATTGGCGGTCATGGCGATACCACAATGATACCACTAATTCGCATGGCAACATGGAACAGCCTGCCGGTATCTTCACAGTTATCACCGGAACAACAGCAAAAAATTGTTGCCGATACCATGGTTGGCGGAGCCACGCTTACCAAACTGATCGGCACGTCGGCCTGGTATGCGCCGGGCGCGGCTGTAGCGGCTTTGGTGCGTTCGGTGGTGCATGATGAAAAGAAATTGTTTCCGTGCTGCGTATTGCTTGACGGTGAATATGGTCAGACAGACATTTGCCTTGGTGTTCCGGTAGTAATCGGCAGCAATGGCTGGGAAATAATTGTAAATTATAATTTGAATGAAGAAGAGCAGACGAAATTCAACAAAAGCGCCGATGCGGTGCGAAGTATGAATGATGTGCTGAAGACGTTGTAATGATTTTTTAAAACAAAAAGCCCCGATCAGGTAAACGATCGGGGCTTTTTGTTTTAAAAAAATTTATCTATTTGTAATGTGGCATGTGCAAATCCTGAAACTCTTTTTCCGCTTTGTTCCAACTGTTTATCATATCGTTTCTTTCAGCGTTTATTTTATTGTTTACCGCATTGTAAGCATTTACCGACGCGTTCATTTCATTTACGCTTTTGTTATAAGCATCCACATCGGCCTTGGTGCGACTGCTTTGCGGCCTGGCTTCAAACGATTTTTTTATCTTTTCAAAGTTTTCTTCTTTCAGGTAGTAATCGGTTATTTTGGGCAAATCGGTTTCGGCCGTTTTTTTATAAAACTTCAACGCCTGCCGGCATGTCATCGCAAGAGACGCATCGCCGTCAAAACTTTTTAATGTATCCAATGCTTTCAGCCCTTCATCGGCATAAGTAATCAACGCATTGCGTGCCTGCTCGGCATCGTTTAGTTTATGACTGTTTAAGGCTTTTGTTAACTGACTATCTTCCCAATTGCATTTAAAAAAAATAAGATACACTTTATTCTGATAGCGGTTGAGTTTGGAAGCCATTGTCATTTTGTCGCCCAATTCGCTATGCGTATCTATCAGCTTTACATTGTATTTACCGGCAAATGCAGTTTGCGCATCCTGCATTTTTTGTTCGGCATCATGAATTTTTTCCTCCGTTTTTTCCTGCAGTAAAATGTATGCCTGCATCTCATCAAAACTCTGCTCTGCAATGTCTTCCATGTTTACAATTTTTGCATAGTCTTCATTAAAAACATGGTAGCAAAGCTGAATATAATCGAGACTGCTCTGGCGCAGCGTTTTATCGCCCTGATAATAAGGCAGATCAGACGTTTTGAACTTGCTGTTCTGCACGCTTTCCAGCACCTGCTGACGTGTTTTTTCTATTTTTTTGGCTCTTCTGCCATGCGCCGCCGCACTCATATAGGCCATGTATCTGGCATTCATATCGTTTTGCGCATTGCTGATCATGCTAATATAAGTGCCTGGATCGTCCTGCGTATAAGCGGCAGAAAAAGAAAAAAGTACGGACATGAAAAGGAAGAGAAATACCAGTTGTTTCATAAAAGCAGTTTTGTTTTGCAAGCAAAATAAAAGAATAAATTTATTCGGAAAACGACGCCAGCACCTTATAAGCAATTTTTAAAGCGGCATCTTTCTGCAGATAGTTTTTCCATTCATCGTTGGCTTCGCGCCTGCGGTCATCTGTCTGCAATCTTTCTGTTTCGTAGGTATTATTTTGTATGGTAAAAAGCGAAAGCAGCAGCTTGTCGCCGGTTGTTGCGGTGTCATAAGAAGAAGCCGTTTTCGCCAGCAGCGAAGCATTTTGAAGTTGTAGTGAAAAATCTTTTTTTGCCCTTTCTTTTTCTATTATGGCATTGTATTTTTTTAATTTAAGATAATAAGGCGATGCTGCTACAAACGAATCTGCCATTGCCTGAAAAGATGCTTTTACAACAGGCGGCAAAGGCTGATAATATTTATTTGCCTCAATGGCAGAAACAGGCAGCGCATGCAGATTCAGCGATTCGCGCTGCGGTTTTAAAGCTTCTATCTGCGGAACCAAAATATCAGGAATGACGCCGGTTAGCTGCGCAGTTGCACCGTTGATGCGATAAATCTGCGCATCCGTTATTTTGATATAATTATCATATTCTTTTTTATTGTTTGGTTTGTTGTCCGCGATGGTGGTATCGAGCGGTAAAATCTGTTGCATGGTGGCTTTTCCATAGCTTGGCGAACCCATAATAACAGCGCGATGATAATCCTGTAATGTACCTGCCACCATTTCGGAAGCCGATGCGCTGTAACCGTTTATCAGCAGCAGCAAAGGTCCGTTGTAAATGGTGCCGCGACTGACGTCTTTTAAGGTATATATTTTTTCTGCTTTGTCTTTTACCAGCTCTACCGGTCCTGCATCTATAAATATACCGCTTAACTCTACGGCTTCCTGAACAGAACCGCCGCCGTTATACCGAAGGTCTAATACAAGTCCTTGTATGTTTTCTTTTTTCAGCTTGATAACTTCTGTCGCCACGTCGTTTGCGCAACCTTTAGCATCGTTGTTTTCATCCCAGCCGGTATAAAATGCCGGCAAAGAAATATAGCCGATGTTTTTATTTCCTTTCAATATAAAGCTTTTCACTTTGCCATCATCATCTTCGGCCGTTTCCATCTTTTCTTTTACCAGCGTTACCGTGCGCACAGAGCCATCCGCTTTCTTTACCTGCATGAATAATTTCTCATGATTGCTGGCATTTAGCAATTGCTCCACTTCTTCAGGCAAGGCATCGCTTACATCTACCGGTTGCGCGTTGCCCCATTGCAGTGTTTGTATTTTGTCGCCGGTATTTAGTTGCCCGCATTTAAATGCCGGGCTGCCGGGCAACAACTCATCTATTAATACGCCTTCGTTTTTATCTTCTTTCATGCCGAAGCCAAACACAACGTGTTCTGCGCCAAGCTCGCTTTCAAAATTTTCTTCTTCTGTAGCAGGAAAAAATTCTGTATGCGGATCGTAGCACAATGCAATGGCTTTGCAATATTCATCGCCCACATATTGCGGTAGGCCACCCGGACTTTGCAAAGTAATTTTTATACTTCGCTGAAGAATGGTTTGCACTTTATGACGAACAAAAGGCTCGATGCTGTCAACGTATTTTTTTTGCTTTGGCTGAGACAATGTCAACAGGTCCGAATCGTTTGTAATTTCATCCAACACACGATATTTTATCAGCTTATAAAGCTTTGTATTCTGGTCAGTTTCATCGAAAGGAAAAGTGCTGTCTTCTGCAACGGTTAAGGTTTCATCTTCTGTAAAAGAAAAAGGCTTTTGGCAAATAAGGCTGATTAAAGAATCAGACTGATGCAGCCGCATCGCATACCGGTTTGTAACCGCCTGCAGAAAATTTGTTTTTTGGCTAAGAATTTCGTCATCAATCCCAAGCCTGTACGTTTGAAAAGCGTTAATATCTTCCTGCGTGAAATAAATTTTTTCATCGTCTAATTCGCCAATTATTGTATTGAAAACAAAAAGTGAAAAGGCATCATCAACCGGCAGCGGACGTACATGAAATTTTTCTGCCATGCGTGTTATCAAAAATGCGTTGGAAGCTGTTTTGGCAAAGGATTGTGCAGGTAATGGCTGATGAAATAAAGCAAGCAGAATCACGCCAAAAAACACTTTGTTCATGCGTGAAAAGTAGAAAAAATTAGTTATACGATGATGGAAAGACCGATTAAATTTTTATTATAAAATATGCTTGTTTACGTGAGTAAGAATCTCTCACAAAAAAACCTGAAATAAATTTTCATAAAACATTTCTATGTAATCTGTGTTATCTGCAAGAGATATGCAATCTGATTTTGTTATCACCTGAAGCAAAAAAATCCCGCACAACAAGTGCAGGATTTTTTTGTAAGATATAATACAACTTACATAGATTTTTGAATTGCGTTTACCGAGTCTTCGTGCATTTTTAAGGTAGGCAATGTTTTAGAAGCAAAAGATTTTACATCGGCATCATCGCCTTTATCAGCTTCATTCTGAAACTTATCAATTGTTTCTTTATGATCATTATCCATCATTTTCATGTACGCTTTATCAAAGTTTTTTGATGATTCTTCTCTCAGATCATCAAGCGCTTCGTGCTGTTTATCCATTACCGAATCGGGCAGCGTAACATTTTTTTGCGAAGCGATTGATTTCAGTTCATCACCGGCTTTGGTGTGGTCTGAAATCATCATGTTTGCATAGCTCTTAATGCGATCGTTTGAAGACCTGTCGAGTGCGAGCCTTGACGCGGCAATTTCTGTATTACCGCCTGCCCCGGCATCCATCATAAACTGTTTGTCATCATCGCTAACCGGGCCTGGTGACATGGTTGAACCATTGTCCGAACTCATCATCGAACTTGTATCACCCATCATGCTTGAATCGCTGTCTGAATTGCTTGTGCCTGACGTTCCGCAGGAAAATAATGTCGCGGATGCTATTACCATAGCACATAAAAAAGTCTTTTTCATAGTAATTTTTTTACAGATAAAATTAGATGCCATTTGTTTGTTACAAATTAAAATGGCAAAAGAAACCAGCATTCAGAATTCAATTTTATAATTCTTATTCTGCCGCACTTCTATTTGTGTACAAAAGGCTTCTCTGTAAAGAAAAGCCTCTTAATAGTCCATCTTCAGGAAAATGGAACTAATTCATTTTGCTATCGCGCAATGCTTTTATCATATCATGCGATTCCTGTAACTGACTTTCCTGGCGTTGTACCACCATACGTAAGTCAGAAGGCAAATCACTGTCTTTTTCCAATGTGTCTTTGTAAGTATGTAAAATCTGATCTTCGCCCCACTCACACGATTGTAAAATTGTGTGTCTGTCTTTACCGGTAATGGCTTGCTTAATGTCTATCCACGTGCGGTGCATTTTACTCCCAACCGAAGTATCATCAGTGTCATCCATATCAACGCCTGCCGCAAAAGGCATCAGTTCATTTTTAAAATCATTGCTTTGTTTGCCAAGTCTGGTAAATAAATCTTTCAGTGAAGTATCTTCCACATCCTCAGCCGATTTTACATAGCCATTATATCGGTCGTTATTAATCTTAATCAAATCCTTAACAACTGAGGTTGTTTGTTCCGTTGTCGTTGCCATAAAATAAATTTTTGTTTTTTAGTTAATGCACTAAACGTTTACAAAATCATGCCACAACTTTTCTTCATTAAAATTTAGGAATGTTTGTTTGTTTCTGCTCTTTATAATACCTGCCCTATTTTGCTATGTTATACTATTTTAAAGCGGTTGTGAAATTAATTCTACATACAAAATAATAACATTTTACAAAGGCTCTTAACCAGATTACGCGATAGATTTGCTGTTAAATAATTTTAATGAAAAATAGGTTAAAAGCAGTATTGTTTTTTGTAACGGCGCTTTGTTTTGTTTTTGCATTTACCTCGCCCGTAAAAGCTCTCCCACACCATCTGCACTTATTATTGTCTGATACAACAGACGCTGATGCCAAAACCGTTGTTGCCGATTACATCAATGCAATTGGTGGAATGGATGCGGTGAAAAAACTGAACAGCACCAGCGCAACCGGCAGTCTGTCGGTACAGGGAATGTCGCTTGACGTAACTCAAAAGCGAATGTCGCCGAATAAAACCGTACAAACCGTAACCATGAGTGGAAATACGGTTGGCAAAACCGTGTTTAACGGCTCAAAAGGTTATCAGGAACAAATGGGCAACCGTACCGATATGAGCGATGAAGATATGGCGGATATGAAGACGCAGACATCTATCGTTCCGCAGGTTGATTATCTTACCGGCGATAATTACAAAATGACAGTAGCAGGAACCGAAAAAATAAATGATGCGGATGCTTATAAAGTGGTGGTAACAATGCCTTCCGGCAAAACGGATACGGAATATTATGACGTGGCTACTAAATTGCTGGTAAAGCAGGTAATGAACAGAAACTCCAACGGGCAGGATGTTACGGCAACGTATGATTACGGCGATTATAAAAAAGCGGGCGATGTGATGCTGCCATATAAATTGAGTCTTGGCATTGCTGCCGGAACCATTAATCAGTCTATTGACATTGTGTTAACCGACATAAAAGTGAATGAAGGCGTTACGGATGCCGACTTTGAATAGTTGAAAAAGCTAAGAATAAAGAAATTTCCGGTTAAAGCAATCGGGCAGAATATTGAAGCAAACCAATAGGAAAGACGAAACAAAAGGCATGAAGAAATAATTAAACTTGTGTCTTCTGTGCCAATTCTTCTATCTTTTTATTAATATTGTCCCAATGTACACCAAAGCCACTGCCTGATGCTTTTTAACTCATTGCATTTTGTAGCGTTTTTCATTATTATCACTACGTTATATTTTGCGCTTCCGCACCGGTTTCGCTGGCTGCTTCTTCTCATTGGCAGCTTTTATTTTTACATGGCATTTCTGCCTGTTTATGTACTTATTCTGCTCATCACCATCATCGTAGATTATTTTGCAGGTATCTACATCGCCAAGTCGAAAGGGAGAAAGCGAAAGCTCTATTTGGTTGCCAGTCTGATTGCCAATATCGGTTTTCTTTCCTTTTTTAAATATTACGACTTTCTAATTGATTCATTCAATTCGCTGCTGCATGTACACTGGCCCTTTATGAAAGATTTGTGGCTGTCGTCGCGCATCATTGTATGGAACAATTGGGTAAACAGCCATCTCAATTCTCTTGGTATCGGCATTGATTTGCCAATTTTACGAAACGTAATTCTGCCAATCGGCTTGTCATTTCATACGTTTCAGGCCATGAGCTATACCATCGAAGTATATCGCGGTCATCAGAAACCGGAAAAACACTTTGGTATTTACGCTTTGTATGTCATGTTTTATCCGCAGTTGGTAGCGGGTCCTATCGAGCGTCCGCAGAATGTATTGCATCAGTTTTACGAAGAACATTCTTTTGAGTACAACCGGGTGGTAAGCGGCCTGCGGATGGTGCTTTGGGGACTGGTAAAAAAAGTGGTGATTGCCGACCGGCTGGCCATTTATGTAAATGCGGTGTTTGGCAATCTGCAGCATCACAGCGCCATTTCGATTGCATTTGCCAGCTTATTTGGCGCCATACAGGTGTATTGCGATTTTTCGGGCTATTCCGAAATAGCACTGGGTACGGCGCGGGTAATGGGTTTCGATCTGATGGTCAATTTCAGGAGACCTTATTTTTCGCGCAGCTTTCAGGAATTGTGGCAGCGCTGGCACATTTCGCTGACAACCTGGTTCAGAGATTATTTATTTTTTCCATTGGGCGGAACGCGTGAAGGAGCAGTGCGATCAATGCTGAACCTTTTGTTTGTGTTTGTCATCAGCGGCTTGTGGCACGGCGCAAGCTGGACGTTTGTAATCTGGGGTTTTACCCAAGGTCTCGTATTGGTGATAGAAAGATTAATAAAACCGGTTACCAGCAAAATTGTACGGATGCTGGGTGCAGCTTCCACTTTCTTTTGTACCATTACTACCTTTCTTATTTTTTGTTTGGCAAATCCCTGGTTTATCTGTAAAAGTGTGGCAGATGTGCTTGTTTACTACAAAGCCTTATTTACCTGGAAAGGAGGCAATGTATATAAAGGCGAGCCGCCTACGGCTATTCAATATTGCTTTTTGGTAGTTGCATTGTTGTTTTTGGTTGAATTTATACAGGAATATTATCCGAATATTAAATTCATAGGAAATAAAAAAGTTGCGGTTCGGTACAGCGCCTACGTAAGTTTGTTAACGCTGCTGCTGACCATCGGCGTGTTTAACGGCAGTCAGTTTGTTTATTTTCAATTTTAAAAGGCATGAAAAATCAATACATTAAATTCGGCTACAAGCTGTTGATTTTACTGGCTATCATGTTTGTGATAGACCGCACGGGCGGCGCAGCCATGGCTTATTTTTTTGAGAAGGAGCCGCTGGGCGATGCGGCCGCTTTTTCTCATGCCATCGAAAGCCCGAAAGAAGACATTCTGGTTTATGGCAGCTCACGCGCACTGCACACATACGACCCACGCGTGTTTCAGCAAACCACCGGCATGAGCTGCTTTAACTGCGGACGAAACGCTTCCACCATCATTTACCATTCAGCCATCATTT
Source organism: Ilyomonas sp. (assembly GCA_965219515.1). Lineage (GTDB taxonomy): Bacteria > Bacteroidota > Bacteroidia > Chitinophagales > Chitinophagaceae > Ilyomonas. The sequence goes on along the minus strand of OZ244776.1, from coordinate 295,521 downwards.
CTTCTGCTTTAAACCAACCCGACCACAAGCCAAAAGCTATCATTATTGATCTGACACCCAAAGAGCTATCATGGCGCAGCGGCGAAGACGGCAACGATATTCTTGCCGGCATGATTCTACCGTATGTGGCAAAAAACAAGCAGTTTGAAGCCATGGCAAAAGATTTATTTCCGAAAGAATTATTGAAAGCAAAAGTGTCGAAGCTCTATCCCTACAATTCTATGATTCTTTCCATTATCCGCAATTACAGCAAAAAAGGAAACGATAATATACAAGGCTATCAGCCGCTGAAAGGCAGCAAGGTAGATGCCGTGCCGCCAACATTAACCATGAATGCAGAAATAGATGATTATGCGAAGGAAAAACTCGACTTTTTTATAAAGTCGGTTACCGATAAGCAGATTCCGCTGTTCGCCATCATGTCGCCCATTTATTTACAACGCTATCCCGAAACCGAATCAATAAAAGTAACGAAAGAAGTGCTGGCAAAATATCATGTGCCGTTGTGGGATTATCAGTTTGACACCGCTTATGTAAAACAGGCTTTGTTTTATGATAATGTGCACATGAATACCAAAGGGTCGGAAATGTTTAGCCGGCTGATTGCAAACCGTGTAGAAAAAGCATTGACGCATGATGAGCCTGTGCAACCTTTCAGCCATCAAAAACAAACTGCCGATACAACTGCCATGGTCCGTTCAGATATCGCCACAAACTGAAGCCAATGGCAAAAGCTGTAAACGGGGCAAACGCCTCATTTACCTGCCGCAAGGTTTGTTTTGCTTCGGGCAAAGACACTTTATTCTGAATGGTGATATGCGGCCACAAGCCTTGCCTGTCTTGCGGCGTAAGAAATGAAAGCCATTCTTTTTGCAGCTTTTTGTGCATAACCATCAATACTTTGCTTTCTATTTTATAAGCCACGCCTTTACCCAGGTGTACGGGTTTTGTTATGGTAAGCTCAATGGGTTGTTGCTGTGCTGCAATTGTTTCAGTTGCCTGAATGATGGCAGGATCGTTGTCGGGCAAGTGATGAAACAACGTAAGATGCGCGTCTATAACATTGAGGTGCGCCGGAAAATATTGCTTTCGCTGCTGGTTGAAAAACGATTGCGATGTTTGATCGAGTGTAACGGTTAGTATCAAAGGCGTAGTCATGAAAAGACAAGAGCAAATTGTTTTCCGGTTTTACGGAATGATGAAGTGATGAAAAAATAAAACTGGTATTCTGTTTCTTGTTTTAAAGAATCGTTGAAATGGTTGATGGTCGGGTTTGTATATTTAAGAGTTGGTGATAATCAAATCCGCCAACACCATAACAGTTAAGTCTATCATTTTTATTATTAAAGAATGTAAAAATTATTTTTAATCTTACCGAATAAAGAGTTGAATTTGACTTCGCTTAACCGCCCTTTATAAAAAAAATTGAGCAATCTATATTTGATAAAATTGTAAAGAGACAACATTGAAAATATGATTGACTTTTGTAATTAAAATGTTTTCAAAAAAAGTATGGCTAGATTAGCTCGTTCAAATCATCTTTGAAATGTTAAAGACTGCTAAAGCAACAAACAGACTCAGATTTTACGAACGATAAAACGAAAATTTTTACGAAGCCAATCAAAAGATTCAAAACAAATTTTAAGACGTTTAAAAAAATATGTTGACAGACATCAATCCAAAATTGCCGATGCGCAATAAAGCAGCAACCAGAGATTTTTACCTGAAAAAGCTGGGCTTTCAAGAGTTTGGAAGTGCGGACTATGACGGATATTTAATGGTTGAAAAGGACAATATACAAATTCACTTTTTTGAATATAAAGAGCTTGAACCAAAAGAAAATTACGGTCAGGTTTATATCCGAACAGACAATACTGAAGATCTGTATCAATCATTTTTGGATAAGAAAGTAAGCATACATCCGGCGGGACATTTACAGGCAAAATCCTGGGGACAAAAAGAATTTTCGCTGCTTGATCCCGACAATAATTTATTGACTTTCGGGCAAAGTATCTGACAATAGTTTTACATTGACTACCACAACATGAAACCATCAGTCAACATCAGGCTTTGTAAAAGAATAGCCTTACGAAAGTGCAATCTTCATTTTTGCAAATCCAAATTTTTGTTCGGATTAAATAAACATTACTAAATGTTGGTTCATAACCAAAGCAAAATATCCTAAACCGGAAGCGATTGCGGCAGGATGAAACTCAAATTGCCCGCTTGCAAAAAATCCGGTTGTTATTAGCTATTTCATACAATTCCTCCACAAACTAAAAACCCTGCTCTGTAAATTTGAAGAATGAATGACAATGATACAAAACGTCTTTCCCGGCTGACTGCCATTTTAACTCAGTTGCAAACGAAAAGAGTTTTGACTTCAACAACACTTGCTGAAAAATTTGGGGTAAGCGTCAGGACAATTTATAGAGATATACGGGCATTGGAACAAGCAGGCGTTCCTGTTTTAACGGAAGACGGCAAAGGCTATACCTTAATGGAAGGTTACAAAGTTCCGCCTGTGATGTTTACAGAAAAAGAAGCCAACGCATTAATTCTTGCAGAACAATTGGTACTGAAAAACAAAGACGTTTCTTTTGTTAAAGATTATTCAGAAGCCATTGATAAAATCAAAGCTGTTTTAAGGCACAATGTAAAAGACAAAGCCAACCTGCTTGCCGAACGAACCCGGTTTCATCAAAACATCAACAGTGAAAAAAACAGTAATAATCTATCTGATTTGCAATTTGCCCTTACCAACTTCCGCGTTACAAAAATTGATTACACCAATGAAGCCAAAAAAAGCAACAGCAGATTGATTGAGCCTTTTGCGTTGTTAAGCACACAGCAGAATTGGCTGTTGATAGCCTGGTGCCGGTTGCGAAAAGAGTTCCGGTATTTTCGCCTTGACAGAATCAGCAGACTTGAAGTTCTTTCAGAAAATTTTACCCCGCACAAAATGACTTTACAGGAATATTTTGAAAAATATTATTAATTTATTTTCTACCCTGACATAGGGCTGTCGTAACCCCAATTTAGCTTTGACTTATAATTTAAAAAAATAACATTATGATTAGTCAATCAGCAAATTTAAATTGGGTTAACGTTACAGTATCATTTGTTGCCTATGTTGTACCCGGCGATATGTGGTTTGCATCATTTTAGTTGAAATGAAGTAATTAAGAAATGATGCACGAAACACAAATAGAAACTTTTTGCCCGGCAAGCCAAAGTGAGTGGCGGCTATGGTTACAAAAAAATCATTTTTCAACGCAATCTGTTTGGCTTGTTTATTATAAAATGAAATCCGGCGAGCCAACAATTACCTGGCGTGAAGCTGTTGACGAAGCGCTTTGCTTTGGCTGGATAGACAGTAAACGAATAACACTTGGCGACGAAAAGTTTATGCAGTTTTTTACAAAGAGAAAACCCAACGGAACCTGGTCAAAAATAAACAAAGAAAAAATCGGGCAGCTAATTGATACCGGACTTATCACACCCGCAGGTTACAAATGCATTGAAACCGCAAAACAAAATGGCTCGTGGACAATTTTAGACAATGTTGAAAAATTAAAAATACCGCGAGATTTAGCCAAAGAATTTAAAAGCTATCCCGGTTCAAAAAAATATTTTTTAAGTTTTAGCAAGTCTGTCAGAAAAAGTATGTTGCAATGGCTCGTACTTGCCAAACGACCCGAGACCCGGCAAAAAAGAATTAGCGAAATAGCGGGACTTGCTGCTCAAAAACTGAAACCGAAACAATTTAGCTAAAAGAAAATTAAGTAAAAGACATTATTCGCCCATTCTCATTTTAGTTATACAATTACTCAATTCGGTTACTTTTAATAAACTTCATCTAAAGACCTTTGTGTTTCAAAATTTAAATTAAGAAAGATGAAAAAAGTATTGATTACAGGTGCCAATAAAAGTATTGGTTTTGAAACTGCCCGGCAACTGCTGCAACAAGGATATTACGTTTATCTCGGCAGCCGAAATGCAGAGAATGGACAGGAAGCCGTAGAGAAGCTCAAAGCCGAAGGGTTGAATGAAGTAGAAGTCGTGCAGATAGATGTAAGTGATGCCGGATCGGTAAAAAATGCCCGCGCCGAAATAGGCAAAAAAACCGACTTGCTGGATGTGCTAATTAATAATGCCGGCATTAGCGGTGCCATGCCGCAAACGGCAACCGGTACGGATATTGCGGTTTTCAGGCAGGTGTTTGACACCAATGTATTTGGCGTGGTACTGGTAACACAAGCGTTTATGGATTTGTTGCAAAAGTCGCCGCAACCCCGCATCGTGAACCTAACCTCGGGTTTAGGTTCGCTCACGCTGCACAACGACCCGACATGGAAGTATTATGCTGTAAAAGCTGCCGTTTACAACTCATCAAAAGCGGCACTCAACATGTACACCATCACGTTGGCTTACGAACTGCGTGATACGCCGTTTAAGGTAAACGTAGTTGACCCCGGCTATACCGCAACCGATTTTAATAATCACAGCGGGCCTGGTTCAGTTGAAGATGCTGGTAAGCGTGTGGTGAAGTGCGCCATGATTGATGCCGGCGGCGCGACAGGAACGTTTTTCAGTGATGACAACGCACCGGAAACAGGGATTAGTCCTTGGTAAAATAAATATTGAAAGATCAGTTACATAAAACGGTGCAACGATTTTTTACTTGTTTAATTATTTAAACCAATCATTATGACATTAGAAGAAAAAGGACCAATTATGCCACCACCCGAACTGAGTAAATATCCACAGCAGGTTTCAAAAGAAATTCAAAGATGGAACGATATTACGGCGGCAACACATTGGGAATTGTACAATCGCTCTAAACCGGATGGTGCAGATTTTTATATTGGTCAGGATGAATTGGGCCATATCCATTTAGACGGAGAAATTCACTTGGCTACCGGCAAAGAGTTAGCTGCCGTACTGATCAAAAATAAACTGGGACAAAAATTTATGTATGGAGACGACTGGGTAACAAGTACCATCGAATCGGCGAAAGACGTGGCGCATGCTGTGTGGCTTTTTAAATTGAATTACAATCGAATCAAAGGAGAACCGTTTGACGAACTGATTCTTGAAATTAATCGTTATAAATAACCTGGCTGATATTTAATCTCAACAAATATTAAATTTCAGGTTTACAATTTTTTGTTACTGTGAGTTATTAAAGAGAGCCTTCCTGGAGGAAAACAATTAAACAGTAAATAATAACAAGATGATTAAGCATTTAGTTAGTCCGGTTGCTGACAGCCCTGTGGATGGCTTTACCGGCTTTACCCACCGCTACGCCAATGTGAACAACACCCGGCTACACTATGTGATAGGTGGCGATGGCCCGGCTATCGTTCTTCTGCATGGATGGCCTTTTACATGGGCAATATGGAGAAAACTAATGCCCTTGCTGGCCAATGCAGGTTTTACTGTGATTGCACCTGATCTCAGAGGCCTTGGTGATTCCGACAAGCCTGAGAAGGGCTATGCAAAAACTAATATTGCCGAAGACGTACGCCAAATAGTACAGCTTCTTGGCTTTAACAAGATAAATTTAGTAGGCACTGACATAGGAATGATGGTCGCTTACGCGTATGCATCAACTCACACAATGGAGGTAAGCCGCTTAGTGCTGGCTGAGTCCTTGATTCCCGGATTTGGTCTTGAAGACCTGATGAATCCGGCAACTGGCGGTTATTGGCACTTTGGGTTCCAAATGCAGGTTGATATCGCTACAATGCTAACCTCAGGGAAGGAGGCTGACTATTTATTACCCACAATGAAGATGATGTCAATATCGAAGGAAGCTGCAGAAGATGCAGAAACCATTTATCTTCCACATTATGTGGCAAAAGGCGGAATGCGTGCCGGCTTTCAGCATTATGCAACTCTTATTGATGACGGCAAAGAAAACCGTGCAGCCTTTAAATCTAAACTCACAATGCCCGTACTGGTTCTGAATGGCGATAAAGGCATTCCCCAAGCCCAGACCTTAGGTTGTGTACGCCAGGTAGCAGAAAACATTGTAGCGGAACTTGTTCCAGATAGCGGCCATACATTCGCATCTGACAACCCAAATTGGGTCGCTAACAGGTTAATTCATTTTTTCTAAGCAACCCAACACAGCTATATGGTTTAAATATTCTTTATGCCGTCGTTAGTTGTTCGTAGTATGGCTTTATCCTGATTTATCAACGAGGTTTACTAAGACTTTTATAGAAGCAATGTAAGATTTCCCTACACTTCTATTGTTGGTGGAATGACTACACAAAATCAATAAAAGTACCAGCAAACGTGTAGATTATAAATAGCTACTTAGCATATTAATCTCTTTAAAAAATAAATTATGCAAACAATAGAAGAAAGGCTGATGAGCCTTGAAGATGACCTGGCGATCAGAAACCTTGTCGCCAGGTTCGCCGATGCTACTACCATTGCCGATTATGAAGGATTGAAAGCGCTTTGGCAACCGGATGGCGTTTTTACAATCAGCCAGCCAAACTTTAACACCAAAACAGGAATTGATGATATTATTGCGTTGATTAAGCAATTACGCGATGGTAGAGATTTTTTTATTCAGTTTGTGCATTCAGGCGTAATTAAAGATCAAGGCAATACGGCAACTGCAAGGTGGATGATGCACGAAGTTGCGCAAGGACCCGGAGAAAAGTATTATAGCAACTACGGCATTTTTAACGATAAAATGAAAAAAATAAACGGAGACTGGTTTTTTACCAGCCGATCGTATGACTATATGTGGCTTGATACCGGTAAGTTTCTGGGACAACCTCTTAAGCTTCCTAAGTATGTATAGTTAAACATGCATCCGTCTTTAATTCGTTACATCTGCGAGATGAAAAAAGAAAAAACTAGCCCTCGAAAATTTGATTCTCTATCCGACTTACACCGGGTGCTCGGCGTACCGAAGCCATTGCACCCATTGATAAGCTTGGTGGATAATATGGATAATAAAATCGGCTTGCATAAAATTCCCGATGCATTTATCCTGGATTTTTATAAAATATCATACAGTACCAACCTTAGCGGGAAACTAAAATATGGGCAGCATTTTTACGATTTCGATGAAGGCGGATTATTTTTTATTTCTCCCAATCAGGTGATTGCACCGTATGATGATAATGGCGACCATACCGGTTATACTTTATTTGTTCATCCCAATTTTTTGTTGACCTATCCGTTAGCCAGGAAAATAAAGCAGTATGGCTTTTTTTCTTATTCGGCCAATGAAGTATTGCATCTCTCCGATGCCGAAAAGACAACCATCATCTCTATTTTTAAAATCATTGAGCAGGAATTAAAATTACCCATTGACGATTTTACCCAGGATGTGGTGATTTCACAAGTTGAATCATTGCTGAATTACAGCAATCGTTTTTACAAGCGGCAATTCATTACACGGAAAGCTGCAAACAACGACATGTTGCAAAAACTGGAAGAAATTTTAGACGATTATTTCAACAACGAAACACCATTAAAGCAAGGAATTCCAACAGTTCAATATTTGTCTGAGCAATTAAACATGTCGCCCACTTACCTGAGTGATATGCTACGTTCTCTTACAGGTCAAAATGCACAGCAGCACATCCATAATAAACTCATTGAAAAAGCGAAGGATAAATTGTCGGCTTCAGATTTGTCTGTTTCAGAAATCGCTTACGAATTAGGCTTTGAATATGCACAGTCTTTTAGTCGCTTGTTTAAAACAAAAACTCACCTTTCACCATTGGAATTCAGACAAACCTTTGACCAATGAACAGCAAACTGGCAAATCTCTGCTACTAAAATAAGGATTGCCAAAATGCAGATTAATGAAACGTATTTTTTAGTTTTTGATTTTTAAATAACCGGTAGTTCAAGTTCAGCGTTATAACTTTAGCTACGTGAAAATCATTAACCTTTACATACAAAATTGGTTTCAGTTGCCACACTGATACAAGGCTATCATCCCGCTTGCAGCAATCGAAAATTGCGCCACTACCACGCATCTTGGGTATAAATCACTTACTACAATATCAGATTTGACTTACACAAAGACAGATTTGAACACCCTTAGGTTCAGATTGTTAGAGAGCTTTGCATTAAATAAAAACTAAAAAATGAAAAACGTATTAGCAACTGGAGCAACGGGACATCTTGGTGGTGCCGTTATTGAAACATTGCTGAAGAAAATTCCTGCAAATCAAATCTCAGTTATCACAAGAAAAGAAGAAAAACGAGTTGAATTTGAATCAAAAGGATTTAATGCTTTTTTGGGTAGTTATGAAGATGTAGCTTCTCTTGAAAATGCTATGGAAGGTGTTGACACCGTTTTACTGATTTCATCAGGCGACCAGGGCGACCGTATGCAGGAACATAAAAACGTGGTGGATACGGCCAAAAAAATGGGTGCGACATGTATTGCTTACACAAGCCGGTGTTTGCATGATAGAAGTTCTTTAGCCAACAAATTAATGGTGGAACATTTTGAAACGGAAGATTACATTAAAGCCAGCGGGTTGAAATACACTTTTTTTAGAAACATATTGTACATGGATGCCATACCACAATTTATTGGTGGCAAGGGCGCTTTGGAAAGAGGTATATTTTTGCCGGCGGACGATGGCAAAGTAGCCTTTGCATTGAGAAGTGAAATGGGTGAAGCAATGGCAAATGTTTTGTTGAGCGAAGACTGTAATAACAAAATTTACAATTTTACAGGCGATAAAGTTTATTCGTTTTATGACATTGCCGCAGCACTTACGGAGCTTTCCGGCAAAGAAGTGAAATATACGCCAGTGGATGAAAGTGCGTTTGCAGAAATGATGAAACAAAGAAATGTTCCAGAACCAGTAATTCAAAAAATTATTGATTTCATTACGGACATCAAGCACAATCAGGAAGCTGATATACACAGTGATTTGGAAAATATATTAGGACACAAACCAGCATCTTTAAAAGACGGATTGAAATTTTTGTTTGGCTTATAGATACATTTTTTACGGCATATTACAAGACCCTGCGAAATATGACAATTACAATTTGAATCAAATGAAAATGAACGTATTATTAAAAGTAGAAGAAGTTGCAATATTTCTATTTTGTATTTTTTTATTTAGCCAATTAAAGGTTGCCTGGTGGTGGTTTCCTGCACTTTTGCTGTTGCCTGATATGGGAATGCTGGGTTACCTCATCAATTCAAAAACCGGAGCCTTCACTTATAACTTGTTACATCACCGTTTGGTGGCATCACTGGTAGCTTTTTATGCTCTCGCTTATGGCAACGAATATTGGAAGTTAGCGGCTACCATCCTGTTTGCTCATATTTCATTGGATAGAACATTTGGCTATGGCTTGAAATACAATGATAGTTTTACCAACACACACCTGGGCGTTATCGGTAAAAAATAAAACGCAATATGGCATCACCGCATCACATAAAAACAATTGCCGAATATCATCGGTTAATGGAATTGCCAAAACCTGAACACCCATTGGTTAGTGTAGTAAAATTTGAAGATATAAAACGACATCCGGGCAATTCTCCAAAAAGCATTATCCATAATTTTTATTCCATTGCCCTAAAGAAAAACTTTACAGCAAAAATGAAATACGGGCAACAGGACTTTGATTTTGATGAAGGGGTAATGCACTTTATGGCGCCCAAACAGGTTTTATCTGTTCAAACAACAAATAAAGATGAATTCAAACACACGGGATGGTTATTGCTTATTCATCCGGATTTTCTTTGGAATACGCCGCTTTCAAAAAAAATTAAGCAATATAAATATTTCAGCTACCAGGTAAATGAAGCGTTGCATCTTTCTGCGAAAGAAGAAGCAATGATTACAACCATCATTCAAAATATTGCACAGGAATATTACGCCAATATTGATAGCCTAAGCCAGGATGTAATCATTGCTCAGATAGAATTATTGCTTACCTATTCAGAACGGTTTTATCAGCGACAATTTATTACCCGAAAAATAAGCAATCATAAAATTCTAAATCAATTGGAAGAATTACTTTCAGAATATTTTAGCACAGATGATTTAGTTGATAAAGGAATTCCCACTGTTCAATTCATTGCAGACAACTTACACATTTCACCCAATTACCTAAGCCATTTACTTCAGTTATTAACAGGGCAAAGCACAAAACAATTTATACAGGAAAAGGTAATTGATCTGGCAAAAGAAAAATTATCAACAACTGATTTATCTATGAGTGAAATTGCATACGAATTGGGCTTTGAGCATCCACAGTCTTTCAGCAAACTATTCAAAATAAAAACCAATTTGTCGCCTTTGGAATTCAGGCAATCGTTTAATTAGCGAAAACCGGATGAATATAAGCGACTAACGCCAACAGCAGTTTTACGTTATAACCGCAACGAATTTATACCGAAGTCTGGCATTATATGATGGCTATTTCTTACAAAATAAACAGCTATTCTATTTTTTACCACGCTATAATTATCAAGATTGTACAGTCATTCTGACTTATAGTTATTTACAGATAAATACGCTTTGGCATTTTGACTAAAACAAAAGGCATTTTCACTAAATCTGTTTTTTAACTGTTGACGAACTTTGTTTTATCAACAAAAAGAAAAATAGTTTATTATGAAAGCAATAAGAATCCATGAATTTGGCGGACCGGAAGTGATGAAATTAGAAGATATAGAACGCCCCGCTCCTGCAGCAGATGAAATTTTAGTGAAACTGTATGCAAGTGGTGTAAACCCTGTTGATTGGGTAGTGCGTAATGGCGGGAATGATTTTATAAAGCCATACTTAACCTTACCTATGACATTGGGCTGGGACGCAGCAGGCATTGTGGAAGAAACAGGCAGCGAGGTTACAGATTTTAAGAAAGGTGATGAAGTGTATGGCGTTCCTAATTTTCCCGGCAGCAATGGAAGTTATGCTGAATATTGCCCGGCAAAAGCAAGCCAGTTTGCCATTAAACCAAAGAACATTTCTTTTAATGAAGCAGCCGGCGTTCCTTTGGTCGGGCTTGTGGCGTGTAATGCACTTTTTGAACTTGGAAAATTACAGGCAAATCAACGGGTTTTTATTCAGGGTGCGTCGGGTGGCGTGGGAAGTCTTGCTGTGCAGATGGCAAAAGCAAAAGGTGCTTATGTAATTGGAAGCGCTTCGGCAGATAACCAGGAATTTTTAAAACAAATTGGAGCTGATGAAGTGATTGATTATAAAGCGCAACAATTTGAGGAGTTGCTGCACGATATGGACCTTGTGTTGGACGCTTCGCCACTTCGCGATGAGAACGAGCGATTAAAAAGCATAAGCATTTTAAAAGACGGTGGCATTTTTGTAAGTGTGAATGTTGATTTTCCATTTAGTGATGCAGTTAAAAAAGCGCTTGCAAAAAAGGGCGCAACGGGCGAATTGGTTGCTGCACAAACGAATCATAGAACCTGGCTGAATGAAATGGCGAACTGGATTGAAGAAGGCAAAGTGAAAGTTCACATCAGCAAAGTGTATCCTTTAGAACAGGTTGCCGAAGCACATAAAGAAAGTGAAACATGGCACGTTCGTGGTAAGCTGATACTGGAAATACTTAAAGAAGATTAATGTATGAAGCACATAAAAACGATAAGCGAATTTCATCAGTTCAGGCAATTGCCCAAACCACAACACCCCTTACTAAGCCTGATAGATGTAAGTACGGTTACCCATCTTAACGAAGATGAGCCCACGAGTTTGGCGTTGGATTTTTATAGTATCGCCATAAAAAGAACGTCAAATGCAAAAGTAAAATATGGGCAAGAACCTTTTGATTTTAACGAAGGCATTATGTCTTTCATGTCGCCTAACCAGGTCTTCAGTATTGCGCTTAATAATAAAAATGAAGCAATAAAACAATCAGGATGGGTGATCTACATTCATCCTGATTTTTTATGGAATACACCTTTAGCTAAAACCATAAAGCAATATGATTTTTGGAGTTATTCCTTACACGAAGCTTTATTTCTTTCCGATAAAGAAGAAGCAATAATCAACAACATCATTCAAAACATTCTGCAGGAATATCATTCCAATATTGACAAATTCAGCAAACAAATCATTATCTCATAAATAGAAAGTTTGCTCAGCTATGCCGACAGGTTTTACCATCGCCAATTCATTACGCGGGAAAAAACCAACCACCAAATACTTGACCGTTTGGAAAAATTGGTCAGTGATTATTTTAACAGCGACGATTTAATTAACAGAGGGCTGCCAACCGTTCAAACCGTTGCTGAACAACTACATCTTTCGCCTAAATATTTGGGTAATTTATTACGAATGTTAACAGGACAAAACACACAGCAATACATTCATGATAAACTAATAGAAAAAGCCAAAGAAAAATTATCAACTACCCACCTTTCTGTCAGTGAAATTGCTTACGAATTGGGGTTTGAACATTTGCAGTCATTCAGCAAACTTTTCAAAACAAAAACTAACGTTTCACCATTGGAGTTCAGGCATTCGTTTAACTGAGAAATCAAAATTCTTCACTATGGCTGATATAATAACAACTTTCGCAGTATGATTGAAATGTTCTAAAAGATGCTTTTTTTCTACTGCCAGTGGTTTTTTTAAAATGGCAAACTTTGCGGCAAAAATTATTGTTATGCCTAAAATCACCACCATTGTCCATGTCTCAATGCCGAATGAAAACGTGGCTGAATTCCTGAAAACCTGGCACAGAATACAAGCCATTATGATAAAGTGGCCCGGCGCTATAGACGGAACTATTCATAGAACCATTGATGACAACTCGCCCTTTCAGGTCATTAATGTGGCACGCTGGGAAAGCCCGGAAACTTTGGCGGCTGCGCTTAAAACAACAGCCGAAGAAATGAAACAACAAGGTACTGACCCGGTGGAGTTGATGAATCGCCTGTCAATCAAAATGTCGCAGAACAACTATGTGGAAGAGATGCAATATTAAACGTGGAATGGAAACCCATAGCGTACCGCGTAAAGTTATTTCGTATCAGGCAAACGGCTTGCTTATGAGAATTATCATCGAAGCCATCCGCACTTCATTCTTTATTTTAAAGCACAACAAAATTAAGCACTGGTTTTCGGGCTGAACGTTATAAAATCTTCACCTACCGCAATATTTGAACATTGCCACTTATTACGCATCATAAAAAAAATTTCTGAAACACATACATCATCGGACATTCATGGTCTTTGATTCTTTTTAAAAAAGCTTTTTTCCTCACATCCCGCGGCTTTCTTATTTTTATTTTTTTATGAGACGAAAGCTGCTTTGTTGTATTCCCCTGATTTTATTGTCATTTCATCTTTTCGCCCAGCAATTTAGCGGCACACCGGCGAACATTCGCTGGCGACAAATTAAAACCGATACCGCCAGAATTATTTATCCCGAAGGCGAAGATTCGCTGGCGCAACGCGTGGCGGCGCTGGCTCATTACCAACAAAAAAAATTCAGCACGCTTGGCAATGGCGTTCACCGCATAAATGTTGTGCTTCGCAACGAGCTTACCTATTTTAACGGTTATGTGCAGCTGGGTCCGTTTCGCAGCGAATATTATCTTACGCCGCCGCAGAATGCATTCGATTTAGGCTCGTTAAGTGTTACCGATTTGCTTTCCATTCATGAATACCGCCATGCAGAACAGTACAATAATTTTCGGAAAGGTTTATCAAAAACGGCTTTTGTGTTATTTGGACAAAACGGGCAGGCGCTGGCAAATGACGCCGCCATTCCCAACTGGTTTTTTGAAGGCGATGCTGTGTATAACGAAACTTTATTGTCGGAACAGGGAAGAGGCAGACTGCCCGATTTTTTTAATGGTTATAAAGCACTGTATTATGATAGCAGGCATTACAGTTACATGAAGCTGCGCAACGGTTCTTTCAAAAATTTTGTGCCCGATCATTATCCGCTCGGCTACCTGCTGGTTGCGTATGGCAGGGAAAAGTATGGCAACGGTTTCTGGAAAAAGGTAACCGATGATGCGGTGCGGTTCAGGCCATTGTTTTATCCGTTGCAGGGAAGCCTGAAAGCCTCTGCCGGCGTGCCTTTCAGGCAATTTGTAAACGATGCGTTTTCGTTTTACCGGCAGCAATGGCAGACGCAGAAAAATGAAAATGTATCGTGGATAACAAAAGAAAAAAACAGGAATGTGGTTCATTACCGCTATCCGTACAACGATGGCAACGGCGGTGTGATTGTTTTAAAAGAAAGCTATAAAACGCTGCCTCATTTTTACCGGATTGAAAAAGACGGCAGCGAGAGAAAAATTGCATTGCAAAGCCTTACCAACGATAATTATTTTTCATATAACAACGGCAAAATTGTGTATGCGGCTTATCAGCCAAGCACCCGGTGGGCGTACCGCGAATACAGTGTTATTAAAGTGTTGGATATTGCTACCAAGCGCGAGCGTCGCATTACTTTTAAAAGCCGCTATTTTTCTCCCGATATTTCGCACGATGGCAAGCTGGTGGCTGCCGTTTCGGTTTCGCCGCAGCAACATTCTTCCATAGACATTTTTACTTCGGGCGGAACAAAAACGATTTCGCTTACCAACAGCGATAATGAAATTTATTCGTACCCGAAGTTTTCGGCTGATGATAAAGCTGTTTATTTTATAATCAGAAAAACGAATGGCGAAATGAGCCTGCAGCAATGGAATTTGTCTGGCAAACAAATATCGGTGTTGTTGCCTTTTGCCAACCGCATCCTTGGTTTCCCTGCCGTGCAGGGCGATACGCTTGTTTATAGCTGTTCAAACAATGGCAAAGATGAAATCTGGGCATACGTGGCTTCTGAACAAAAAAACTACCGCATTGCAAATTATCAGACCGGTTTATATGGCGCTGTTGTTACCGGTAACCATGTAACGACATCTGCCTTTACATCTTCGGGCTATCGGTTGGGAAATTTTACATCGCATTGGCAACTGGTTAATGTACAGGCAGATACGCTGACCGGATTGTATGTAACAAAGCCCTTTGATACCAGCGCGAATGAAACATTAACGAATGCCCCTGAAACAAAACGATACGAAACAGAAAACTATTCGCTGTTTAGCCATCCGTTCAATTTTCACAGCCTGCAACCAGATTATTCCAACCCGATTTTTTCGTTAACGCTGTATGGAGAAAATATTTTAAGCACCATTCAAAATCAGATTTATTACAATTATAATCGCAATGAAAGCTATAACCAGGTTGGTTATGAAATTACCTACGGCGTATCTTATGTTCAACCGTTTATAAATGTTTCAGAAACATTCGGACGTAAAATTTATAACCGGCAACGTCAGAAATTCACTTATAACGAACTGAACGGAATTGCCGGACTTCGGTTGCCGTTGAATGTATCCGGCGGCAAAGAATATCGCAATCTCATTCTGTCTGCGGCTTACGGGCTGGATAATCCGCAGTTTACGGGCGAATCGAAACCGCTTGCCGATAATTTTACCAACGGTTATCTGCAAACACAAATGTTGTATATAAGCCGGAAGCAACAAGCTTTGCAGCATATTTATCCGCATTGGGGGCAAACTCTGCAGGCGCAATACCGCAAGCTAACAAGCCGTCATGCTGCCGATCAGTTTCTGGTTCGGGGTTCATTATATCTGCCTGGCATTTTGCATTCGCACAGCATCGTGTTAGATGGCGCTTACGAAACACAAACCTTTCAGACATCAGCTAATCTTTTTAATTATTCGCTAAGCGATAATTTTCCGTATGCAAGAGGTTACTCATCTTTCAATTTTCCAACCATGTACAAAGCCGGCGTCAATTATCATTTGCCGCTTGCTTATCCCGATTTCGGGATTGCCAACATTGTTTATTTCAGACGTCTGAGAGCGAATTTGTTTTATGATTATACGCGGATACAAGGCAATACCGCCGATGGTTTTATTAAATATGATTTGAAATCTGCCGGTGCTGAAATTTATCTTGACACCAAATGGTGGAATCAGCAAAATATAACGGTTGGCATAAGGTACAGCCGTTTGCTCGATTACAAAATAACCGGCGAGCAACCCAACCAATGGACTTTAATTTTGCCGGGAAGCATTTTTAATAATTAAGAAGCTTTTTTATCTTTAAAAAAAAGGCAATAAAGTTCCATTATCTTATTACATATTTTGTCTTAAAAAAGAAATACTTAATGGAGCGTAAAGAATCACAGCAACAAACAGTATTAATTGGATATTAAGATGTAATTACAATAATAGTAAAGTAAGAAGCCGGTTAGCTTTGCTAACACTATTCAGACTGGTTACGTAATTCAAATAAATTCATTTACAACTATTTCGACACGGGTTACTGATTCCTTTTCTGCATTAATCAAGCGATTTGGTAAAGCCCAGTTTAATGCCATAATCAAGTAGATGCTCGCGAATGGGATAAGCATTGGAATAAGTAGAAAAATGCTGATACCGGAATTGCGGACCCAATTGCCAGCGTAACGGACCTACCTTGTAGCTGATGTAAGCTTCCACATTTGAATTGAGATTCCAGTTGCGCATAATAGATGCGCCGTCGGTATAATTCTTATAATCGGTGGTTAGCACAAACGGCTCTTTATCAAATGTGTAAGTAGGCTGTAAAGAAGCCGCTGCATTTATGGTAAGTCTGCCATTGCTCGAAGCTGCCATCCGCCAGTCAATGCCAATGGGGGCAGCAATTTCGTAGTAACGGTTGTTAAGCACAACAGACTGTCCGGAGAAAGAAGAATGATCGGCAGAAGTGAGATAAGAATTGTCGGCCACAGCCTGTTGATCAGGCAGATTGTCGCTGATGGCTTGTCCGGCAGTTATTTCCTGTACCGGGTCGGGTATGGAAAGCGTATAAGCCTTAATGCCGTATTGCCGCATATTAAACTGAAAACCGCCCGTAACGGTAAGTGCATTCGTAAGCTTATAGCCCAAAGCAAATCCTGTTTCAGCGCCAATGGCAGGGCGATGTTCTACCACATGGTTGATATCTAACTGATAATTATTGCTGCGCGGAATGGCTGTGTATGATCTTGCCTTTTTGCCGTTGGCATCATTCAGTCTCCGATAGCTTACAGAAGGCGTAATATAAAACCGGAAGCTGAATTTGGTTAGTTTTCTTCTTATCAGATCCGTTGTGGTTAACAGCGGATAGCTTCTCCACAAATCGTCCGGATTGTAAAAAGAGGAATTGTTATCAGACGGCTTTTTCAAATCAGCAGGATTCAGCAAACCAAGCGTGCTAAAATATTTTGAAGCTGGTTTTATCATGGTATACGGCGAATTTACTTCCTGCAAATTCGGTTCAGCAGACTGGTCTTTCTGATCACGATTGTTTATATGGCTTTGTAAATCTTCGCTTTTGTCGGACACTTTTACCGCTGCAAGAACAATTGCCGGATTGATGTCGTGCGTCAGTTTATCTTCAACCGGTAATAGCGACGTTTTGATAATGGCAGTCTGAGAACGATAATTCTGTTCCTCATTGCGGGCGAGGATGGTTTCACTTACAGATTGTAATGTGCGCTGCGTTATTTTGTCGGTATAAGCATATTGAACCGGTGTTGATTCGGCGGCTTCTTTTATGCTCTGCTTTGTTTTTTGATAACTGATTTCTTCTTTCTGCGGCGGATAAACAATGGTATTCTTGTGCAGCCTTTCTTCCGGCTTTACCATGAGTGTGCTGATGACCAATGCCGTAATGATAAAAATGGAAATGTATGTAAGCGCGGGCCATCTGCCTTCGCCATGAATTTCTTTTTGTATGTTCCGCCAGATTTGGTCAGCCGGATACATACGATGATCTTTCACCTGTTTATATAAAAATGATTCAAATTCGTCGTTATGCTGCAGGTTCGTCATTGCCGTTAATTTGTGGTAGTTGTGAGAGATGCCAGCCATCCGGCTTCCTCTCCTGGTTTTTCAAGAATCCGTTTTTTTATCAGTATGGTCTCAAGCATATTTCTGGATCGCGTATATTGGCTGCGGCTGGTGCTTTCTTCTATGTCCAGCATCGTCGCAATTTCTCTGTGGCTGTAACCTTCCAGGGCATATAAATTCAAAACGGTTCTATACCCGACAGGCAGCAACCTGATACATTCTATAATTTGTTTGGCCTGCATGACCGAAGGCATGGTTTCTTCCTTCACCTGTAATGCGCCGGCGTAAGCAATGTCAACATTCTCATTGAATTTTTTGTATTTTTTCAAAAAATTAATGCAGGTATGAACAATGATACGTCGCACCCACCCTTCAAACGTTCCTTTATTTTCAAAGGTGTGAATTTGGGTAAATACCTTAATGAAACCTTCCTGCAGCATATCTTCCGCATCTTCCCTGCTTTGCGCAAAGCGATAACAAACCGACAGCATTTTGGGGCTGAACCTGTTATACAGTTCGCGCTGTGCAGCCGGATCGTTTTGCAGGCATCCTGAAATCAACACTTCATAACTCATGCGTAGGCTATAATTTACCCCATAAATATAGACAAGTTTCAAAATACTACGCTGCTTTCTCAAAAATTAAATTTTCTAATTCTTTTGTTTCAGGCTTAAAAACAGAAAAGCGCATAAAATATAAATTTTATGCGCTTTCGATTTTGAATAAAAGCCTCTTACCCGTTCTTTGAATCTTCTAAGTTATTCTTATCATCGCCGCCAAGACTGTATGTATTATTTTCCTCGTCTTCCTCACCAATTTCCTCATTGGCATCATCATTCATTACAATGGTTGTATCAATGTCTTTGCCCGATATGTCGGTAGCGCCTCCAGCTTCGTTTAAGGGTTCGCCTTCATCATCATACGCATCCAAAGCGGCATGTCGCAGATTGGTATTGTCTTCGCTCGGCACATCCATTTCGGTACGGCTTAACGTATCTTTTTCTTCCTGCGATACGGTAGAATCTGCGTCCGCAGGCATCAGCGCATCATCATCCGTATCTATCTCTTCACTCCATATTTCATCGCCTTCCTCATCGCCACTCGAAATGGTAGTATCCGCCATTTCGCCCAAACCAGCCACCACAATATTTTCCTGCCCGGGAATATCGCTTACATCAGGCATGTCTATGGTTGTATTTTCGGGCTGCAAATGCACCTGATCGCGCGGCGAATCTGTAAGGTCTTCTGTAAACTTACTATTTGGCACCGTTGTATTTTGTTGTCTGTTATTTTCCATATTGTTTTTATGAAAAAAATCATGCCGACATATTTGGCCGGTATTCCGGGTCGCGGCTGCGAAATGTATTGAAAAGAATAATAAGCAATAAAATGCCCAACGCCAATCCGGCTGCCAGCGTTACCGTTTGCGCGCCCTTATTACCGGCTTCGGTTTGCTTTCTCATAATGCCGTAAAATGCCCAGGCAATGGTTAACGCGAGAAATTTATTATTTCGGGTAAATACATAAAAAATACCAATGAGTAAAGCGGCTAACAGCATAATGATAGTCCATACCTGCGGAATAAAAAAAGAAAGCGTGATGCCTTTTGCTACCAGCCATGCCGTAATATTGGCAATGGTTGCTACGCATATCCAGCCAAGGTAAATGCTGAACGGAATGCCGAGCCATATTTTCGGCGCAAACGGTCGCCAGGCAATGGCAAGACTAAGCCTGTCGTGTATCAGCACCAGCAGCCAGAGATGAGCCATCATGATTAAAACGCTAAGTGTTATTAATTCGTAATGCCAGGCAAACAACCAGGCTGCATTGCAAAAACACACACCAACAAATAAATAAGAAACTGACAGGATGCGCGCTTTATCTCTGTGTTGTGTAACAAACAAAACATACGCCTGGTAAATAATAAAACCAAACAGTAACACATAAATCACACTCCACACCGAAAAGGTAAAGCCGATGGGCGTAAACAAATTGGGATATTGCCCGCTCAACTGCATTTGCGTCTTGTTGTTCAGCGGTAAAAAAATAGATAAACAGTTAGCGCCAATCATAAGTAAAAAGGCGATAATATTGATAATGGCAATTGTTTTTTGAGACGAAGAAAATGGCACATCCGAATTAAAATATTTTGACATGGATAAGAATTTTGCCTGCTAAAAAAATCTGATTTATATAAAAACAAGCTGTGCTATGAAATATATTTTTTTATGGTTATGCGGTTCACCAGCCACAACACAATCAATACAATAACTGCTGCCGCAAACGTAAATATTGATGGATAGGAAGCAATAAAAATGCTTTGCGCAGCCAGTATCTTTTGCAACGTTAATTGCAGGATAACAACAATAATAAGTACCGCACACACAATCAGAATATTCACCGGAAAAAATTGCTTCATTAAAAACTGATAAAGCTGTTTTGGTGCTGCGCCTAAGGTTATTAACAAAGCGATGTCTTCTTTGCTTGATGCAATGGTGAGTTGTATAAATAAGGTGAAAATGAGCAGGGCGAACAATAGCATTACTGCGCCGGTAATACCCGATATATTCACTACCGTATCTACAATTTGCCGGTACTTGCTAAAACGTGTTTTATCAGCATCCGTTTGCAGGTTATGTTTCTGTAAATAACTTATCAACTGCGGGTTTCCGGCATCTGCCGTTCTAATCACAACGCGCGATGCTTCTGCATTTGTTTTTGTTCCGAATTTTGCATTTGCCCAGTCCATAAAAGCCTGCGGCACCAGCACCGATGAAATGCGGTCGCTAAAGCCAACCACTTTTGCATAGTAATGAACCACACCCTGCGGACCAGTTATGTTTATCTGAACGGGCAGACTCATTACCAATTGCTGCGAAAGCTGCGGCAAGCTTTGCGAAGTCGCAAAGCCGAAATTGTACATGTCTAAAAACATATTCGGCACCACCATTGGTATAAACTGCGAATTTTCGCCCCAGTTCCAGTCGTTGCTTTTTACATCAATAAATTCATCGGGCACACTTTCAAAAAACAGCTCTGTATAAAATGGAATGGTATTTCCGCCGCTTGCCGAAACCTTAAACCGGCTTGGCGTAAGCACGCCAGCTGCCTGCGTGAAAGCTTGTTTTTTTAAATCGCCGATTTCATCATGGCTCATCGTTGCGCCATTCATGCTTTTGCCGGTAACAGGTTTATGTATGACAAGAAAATTAGCAATGCTGTCGCGGTTATTTTTACCATACAAAAGATCGTTATAATCTGCCTGCAACTGTACGGCTGAAAGAATCAGAATCATAGCGACAGACAAACCGATGACCGCCATGATAAAACGAATTCTTCCGCTTCCTGATTTGATCAGTTTCTTCAATAGATTGTTCAACATATATCACTATAAATCTAACTGTTTTGTATAAGTAAAATGATTGTCTTCATCCAGGTCGGTAAGTATAAACCCGGCGTTTCGTTTTTTGCATTCTTCTTCAATCAATGCGGCGGCTTTCGCCGTGTTTTCTATATCGAGATGACTGAATGGCTCGTCCATCAGCAACCACGAAAACGGCTGCACCAACGCGCGGATAATGGCAATGCGCTGCTGCTCACCGTAGCTGCACAGGTCAGCTTTTTGTTGCAGAATATGAGTGATGCCAACACGTTCAGCCATGTCGTCAATTTTATCGGCTTCATAAAACGGCTTTTGTAAAACGCGGTTCAGTTCTATGTTTTCTCTTGCCGTAAGATGCGGAAACAAACGTAAATCCTGAAAAATGATGCTTACTTCATACTGCCGCAATTGTGCCAGCGCATCGCCCTGCACTTGTTTCAGATTCGCATTGTTCCACATCAGGTTTCCTTCATAATCGTTACGCAGCTTATACAATGTATGAATCAATGTTGTTTTGCCGGTTCCGCTGGGCGCTTTTATTTTAATCCATTCGCCTTTATGCAACAAAACATTTGACAGCCAGACATCAGATTTTCGTATTCTGAATGTTTCTTTCAATGGTATTGGCACAAGCTCTTGTAACATTATAGTCATCGTGTTGCAAAATAGGGGTTTTACAGGTATGAGCTTTCAGCTATCAGTAGTCAGCTTTGAGCTTCCATGATATTTGACTTATCTTCTTTCATTCAAAGTTCTGTATCCGCCAAAGTGCTTTTGTTCAATACCAACCGGCTGTAATATCACCCTGAACCTAACCCTTTCGATGGTATAAATATTGACATTAGATAGCCTATGGGTGAGCAATATGAAAACGATATTATCAGGGAATTAAAAAGCTGGCAGAAGAAGATGCTGAAAAAGCCTTCCGTAACCGGAAAAATGGCGGCGGCTGTGCAGAAAAAACTAAACAATATCATTCCCGATAAAGGGCAGAACGCCATTACATCAGCCATTAAAAGTATGGTAAGAGCCGTGTTGTTCGGCGCCACTTATACCACGTCAAAACCACTTACAGAAACATCGCTGAAAGAAAGAGAAGAAAAAATTAACGGAAAGATAAAGGCTTATAAAAAAACAGGAGCCGTTGAAGGCGGCGTTACGGGTGCAGGCGGATTTTTTACAAGTCTCGCCGATTTTCCTTTGTTGCTGGGCATCAAAATAAAAATGCTGTTTGATATTGCTTCGCTATACGGATTTGATGTGAAAGATTACCGCGAACGTCTTTATATTTTGCATGTGTTTCAACTTGCTTTTTCTTCAAATGAAGAAAGAAAAAAAGTATATCTTAAAATAGAGGATTGGAATAATGTAAGGCATACGTTACCCGAAGACATTCACGATTTTGACTGGCACACATTTCAGCAGGAATACCGCGATTATATTGACATTGCAAAGCTGGCGCAATTGATTCCTTTTATTGGCGCAGCCGTGGGCGCCATAGCAAATTACAGGCTTATCAACAAGCTTGGCATTACGGCAATACAAGCTTACAGGATGCGGCTGATTGACAAGGAACACTATGAGTTAAAGCCCTGCTGATGACAATTGGTTTTTGCACACATTAAAACAATACTTTATCTGAAACAAAACGACCTCTTTTTTATTTTCGTAATGTTCCTGTTTAGATTAAAAACTTGTAAAAACTGATTCTTTTCAATATTGGTTTTTTAATAAACAACAGCTTCTAAAATCAGCTTCACTTTTGCTTAAAGCAAACATTATCTTCTGCATTACTCCTACGTTAGCATCTGGCTTGTTATCATTCATTAAAAATATTACGACAAACTTAATAATTACATTTTTCTCATGTGTTATAAAGCCGGATGCAGTTTCCACTGTGTCCTTTTTTTATTTACAACACACATGAGTTTTTACTTGTTAGTTCTGCAATTCAGTAAGAAACCATACTTTCAAGCCATAAATTTTCAACAATATGCGCCTGCTTTTCGTATCAGCTTTTTGTTGTCTGTATTGCATTTCTTCGTATTCGCAAAATGAAGATAAATTATGGTATAAGCAACCGGCTGGGGTATGGACAGAAGCTTTGCCAATTGGAAACGGTCGTCTTGGCGCGATGGTTTTCGGTGGCATTCAGGACGAGCTGCTGCAACTAAATGAGGCTACATTGTGGTCGGGCGGTCCGGTAAAGCACAACATGAATGCGGAAGCAAAAGATTACCTGCCAAAAACACGCACCGCCTTGTTTAATAACAATTTTGACAGCGCAGAATATTTTGCAAAAAAAATGCAGGGATTGTACTCTGAAAATTATCTTCCGCTGGGCGATGTAAGCATTCATCAAACGCTGCCGGAAGCTACGCCCACAGCCTATTACAGAGATTTGAACATTGCTGATGCAATAGCAGTAACGAAGTTTACCATCAAGGGCGTTAGTTACAAAAGAGAAGTATTCGTGTCGGCTCCGGCACAGGTAATGGTAATGCGCATTACGGCTGATAAGGCAAAGCAGCTAACGCTTGACATCAGACTGAAAAGTTTACTTCGTTATGAGACTGATAATGACGGTAATGATGAATTGATTCTGCACGGTAAAGCGCCATCTCATTCCGATCCGTCTTATTATAATGATAAAAAACCGATTGTATATGAAGACTCATCGGGTTGCAACGGAATGCGGTTTGAGCTTCAGATAAAAACCCGGCTTACAGACGGAACGTTACTGACAGACACAAGCGGAATGCACATCCGCAATGCTTCTGAAATCATCTTATTTTTTTCTGCCGCCACTTCATTTAACGGCTACAATAAATGCCCGGATAAAGATGGCAGGGACGAACATGCTTTAGCATCAGATAATTTATCAAAAGCCATCTTGCAAAGCTATACGCAACTGATGACTGAGCATCTGGCCGACTATCATCATTTTTATAACCGGTTATCGCTTCGCATCAATGATAGCAAAATCAATTCATCTTCTTTACCAACCGACAAAAGAATAGCCGCTTACAATATGCCGGAGAGCAAAGACAACGGATTGGAAGTTTTGTATTTTAATTACGGACGCTACTTATTAATTTCTTCTTCGCGCACGCCCGATGCGCCGGCAAACCTGCAGGGAATATGGAATAAGGAAATTCGCCCGCCGTGGAGTTCTAACTATACAACCAATATTAATGTGCAGATGAACTATTGGCCGGCTGAAGAATGCAATCTTTCTGAAATGCATCAGCCGCTTCTGAATCTGATTGAAGAATTATATGTAACCGGACAAGCAACAGCCAAAGAATTTTATGGCGCGAAGGGTTGGGTGGTGCATCACAACTCCGACATCTGGGCATTGTCGAACCCGGTTGGCGACAAAGGAAAAGGCGACCCGAAATGGGCCAACTGGAGCATGGGCGCCAACTGGCTGAGCCGCGATTTGTGGGAGCATTATTTGTTTACGCAGGACACTGCATTTTTGCGCGACACAGCATACATGCTGATGAAAGAAGCCGCGCGCTTTACTTTCGACTGGCTTGTGCCCGACAGCAGCGGTCATCTGGTTACAGCACCTTCAGTTTCACCGGAAAACGTATATTACTACATGGATGAAAACGGAAATAAAAAACAGTCCGGTATTTCCGTTGCCACCACGATGGACATGAGCATCATCCGCGATCTGTTTGACCATCTGATAAAAGCTTCACAGATTTTGCATACGGATGCTTCTTTCCGCGATTCATTAAAACAAAAACAAAGCGAATTGTATCCTTTGCAAATTGGCAAAAAAGGAAATCTGCAGGAATGGTATAAAGATTATGAGGATGTAGAGCCGCATCACCGCCACACCTCGCATTTGTATGGCTTGTACCCCGGCAGCGAAATATCGCCGTTATCTACGCCGAAGCTGGCTAAGGCAGCAAAACAAACTTTGATGATGAGAGGCGATGAAAGCACGGGTTGGGCGCTTGCCTGGCGGGTTAATTTTTGGGCGCGGCTTCTCGATGGCAATCATGCTTACAAAATTTATAAAAATCTGCTTCGTCTGGTAAAAGAAAATGACACCAATTACAGCGGCGGCGGTGGCGCTTATCCCAATTTGTTTGATGCGCATCCGCCGTTTCAGATTGATGGCAACTTCGGCGGAACGGCTGGCATGGCAGAGATGCTGCTACAAAGCCAGAATGATGAATTGTTTTTGTTACCGGCATTGCCGGATGCCTGGAAAAGCGGTACTATAAAGGGTTTACGCACGCGCGGTGGTTTTGAAGCAGCCATGAACTGGAATGATAACAAGCTTACAAAAGCAACAATCATTTCAACAGAGGATAATACTTGTAATATCAGAACGCTTATTCCGGTATTGGTTAAGGCAATGAATCTTCACTCCAAAAAATCTGTTGTTGGCTATACTCTTTCTTTTTCCGCACAGAAAGGAAATACATATGAGATAACGGCAGATGAGTAAGAGATTTGGTAGTAATTATAAATGTATGATGAAAGAAATTCAAAAATAAAAAGGAAAAGTGATGATACTTTGACAAAAAGGCTTGTTTTTTTTCTTTTGAGTTTTACTTACCTGCATAACGATATCCTGCGTTTGTAAATATCGGCACATATTTATTTTTACCAGTTTGCTACCACTTATCTTGCGATCTATGAAAAAAATATTGTCAAACAGCATTACTCTTTATCTGCTTATCATCTTTTGCTTCTGCTTATTTCTGTCGGTAAATGCGCAGAAAGAAATAGCGCGATCGTTTTATCAGATTACTGTTTATCATTATAAAGATTCGATGCAACAAAATCTGATTGATGGCTATTTACAAAATGCAATGCTGCCCGCTCTGCACCGCATGAACATTAAAAATGTCGGCGTTTTTAAAGCGTTGGCAAATGACACGTCTGCCGATAAAA
Source organism: Ilyomonas sp. (assembly GCA_965219515.1). Classification (GTDB taxonomy): domain Bacteria; phylum Bacteroidota; class Bacteroidia; order Chitinophagales; family Chitinophagaceae; genus Ilyomonas. The sequence goes on along the minus strand of OZ244776.1, from coordinate 269,329 downwards.
CCATGTACATTTTTATGCCCGTACAATCGTTAAACGAAGCGGCTGATATGGCTGGGAAACTCAATGCAGATGCGGCTTACGTTAAAGCAGGTAATGATTATCTTATTTCATCTTTCGATAAAGCGCCTTATGCAAGAATGGAAACCATTTTACTGCAGGCTTTTCCTATGGCGTCCTCTCTTATGCAACCTAAATTAACGGCTGCGCCTAAAGACAGGGTTTACGAATTGCGCAGCTACGAAAGCGCAACGGAACAACTGAATGCCAGTAAGGTAAAAATGTTTAATACCGGCGATGAAGTTGGTATTTTCAAGCGATTAAATTTTAATCCGGTGTTTTATGCAGAAGTCATTGCAGGCAGCCACATGCCCAACCTGATGTATATGACAACGTTTGAAAACATGGCCGACCGGGAAGCGCACTGGAAATTGTTTGGAGACGATCCGGCTTTTAAAAAACTGCTTGCCATGCCAGAATATCAGCACAATGTTTCCAAAGCGGATATTGTTTTTTTGCAGCCAACCGATTATTCAGATTTGTAAGCATTGGTTGCAATAACACAAAAAAATCAACAATCTTCAGCCCGTGATTTGCGTTGATATATCATAAACAGCAGACGGTATCAGGGAACCCTTATGCGGTTTTCTTTTTTTACTTATGAAATATGTAATGATAATATGTGGCTTTTGCTTGTTGCTGATAACAGGAAAAGCGCAGGAAGAGCAAAATGCGATTGTAGGCAAATGGATGTACGAAAAAAAGAATCTGGTTGTTGATGTGTATAAAGAGAATGATGATTTTAAAGCCAGAATCGTCTGGTTTCACGATACGAAAGATACGCTTACACCCATCGAAGACTGGAGAGATATAAAAAACCCTGACAAACACCTGCGTTCAAGACCGATACTTGGTATGGATGTATTGTCTGGTTTGGAATACGATGCAGATGAACATCGCTGGGTAAACGGCAGAATTTATGATTCTTCTTCCGGCAAAACCTGGGACGCCACCGTAAAGCTAAGCAATGACGAAACCATGGAAGTAAGAGGTTATTATATCTTTCGCTTTATTGGCAAAACGATGAAATTTACCAGAATATAGATTGCAGTATAAGACTTGTTTTTCATAAAAAAAACAACCAGCATGATACGGAAATTAAAGTCGGGCGAATACCGCATTTACTCACGCAAAAAAAATCCGGAAACGAATAAGCGACGCAATCTCGGCACATTTGCAACAAGAGAAGCGGCAAAAAAACACGAGCAGGAAATTCAGGCGTTCAAGCATCATTGATCCAGAAAAATTCACACAATATCAGTTTGTTTTATTCAGCCGCAACGGCGCTCATTACAGAAACCGAAATGCTGTCTGCGCTTTTTGGCAAATGGTAGCGCAGCCTGAAATCGGTAATTGTATTTGGTGCCAACACATTGCGAATTACGTCTTCATGCTCTTCCAGCCTGTTACCATCTTTATCAAAACTTAACAACCTTAAACGAACATCTTTATAACTGCAAACCGTTGCCGAATTTGAAACGGAACCTCTGATTACGGTACTGCCAAAAAAGTTTTTTTTATCGCTTGCACTAACACGTAAAAAAGCAAGCGGCTTTCTTTTTTCCTCTCCGGCAAGATTGTTTTTTTGCTCGGTATAAGCTTTCGTATCGCTTTCGCTCATAGAATCGCTGCCGCAGGAAGTGAACAGAATAATACAACTGACAATCATTATCAGTGTTCGCATAACCGTTGTTGAATTTGCCATGAAAAAAGAATGTGCCTGTATAACGAACCGAACAATAAATAATTTTGATGATTTTGTAAATACAAAAAGAAAATCAGGCTTCCTGTCCCATCCACACGGCGCCTCCGATGCTGCTGCGTACAGCGCCTGTTACACTTTGCAAAACGGTATTTTCTTCGCGCCAGCGCAGTAAGCCAAGCAATGCCATGATTAAAGATTCTTTGTAGCTAACAATTTCAGAAGCCGGAATTACAATGCTGAAACCCAATGGCAGCAATGCTTTGCGAAGCGTTTCATTGAGAAATGTATTGTAAGCTCCGCCGCCCGTAATAAACAATTGCCTGTTGCCGATTGTATATTGATTGTGCAGTTGCCGGATGGCTGCCTCGATCTGCATAACGATATGCGCAACGTAAGTGCGCAACGCATCTGAGATATTCATTTGTGCATAGCTTTCTATGATGGGAAAAACGGTTTGTACGCCAAAGCTGTTGTCTAACGATTTGGGGAAAGATGATTTGTAATAATCCAGATTATTTAGTACGGTTAACAAATCTTCCTGCACTACACCGCCCGCAGCCATGGCGCCGTTTTCGTCGTATTGCCTGCCTTCTTTTGCTGCCAGCAGATTGAGAATTTTGTTTGCCGGGCAAATATCAAAAGCAACATATTCATCGTCCGTTTTGCAGGTAATGTTAGCAATGCCGCCGAGGTTAAGCAACAAGTCGTAATTGCCGAACAAGAGCTTCTCTCCCATCGGCACAATTGGCGCGCCTTCACCGCCTAAAGCAACGTCCATTGCACGCAAATCGCTAACTACATTAACGCCCGTAACGGAGGCAATGGTTGCACCGCAGCCAAGCTGCGCCGTAAAGCCATTTTCCGGCGCATGAAATACCGTATGACCATGCGATGCAATGAGTTGTACCTGATGATATAAATTGAAAGCTTGTATGAACAGGTTGATTTGTTCGCCTATAAATTTTCCGTATTCGCTGTGAAGCTTTACATAATCGTAAGCCGGCAAATTTGCAGCCTGCTGAAGTTTCCGCTGCCACTCTGCGTTGTATTCGTATGTCTCCGCTGCTGCTATTTCATAGCTCCATACGCCCCGGTTTTCTTCAAAAGAAATAAATGCAATATCAAGACCGTCAAGTGAAGAACCGCTCATTACGCCGATTGCTCTGTAAACCATTGCCAGTTATATTTTTAAGTCGCAAAGTTATTGTCTTTCGGCTATCAGTTGTTAGCTGTTAGCTATCAGCTTTTAGCCACAAACTTTACACTTTTCTAATAACGATAATCAGATTTACGATTTCTCTCTTATCATTTATGTTTTACTTTATAAATCACAACCCAAAATTCTCATTTCCCTTTACATTCGCGCATGAAATCTGCGCTGCTCAAACTCAACTTTGCCATTTTTTTATGGGGTTTTACCGGGGTATTGGGAAGAGTGATTACGTTGAATGAAGGACTATTGGTCTGGTGGCGTTTGCTGATTACCGTTGCCACCGTTTGGGCGCTTAGCTTTATCAATAAAAACAACCGCGCGATAGCCTGGAAAGATGCTTTTAAAATCGGCTGCATCGGCGGTGTATTATCGCTGCACTGGCTTTGTTTTTATGGCAGCATAAAATATGCAAACGTATCTGTTGCCCTAACCTGTTTGTCAACCACAGGCTTATTTACCGCATTGTTAGAACCCGTTTTTTTTAAACGCCGTATCAACCCGTTTGAAATTGTATTGGGCATCATGGCGCTGGCCGGCATCGGGCTTATTTATTTATCAAACCTGAGTTTTTCTACCGGCATTTACATCGGACTGGCCGCTTCTTTTTTTATCGTGGTGGTTTCTATTCTGAACAAAAGCGTTGTAGCGGGTTATGCGCCGCAAACCATGACGCTGTATCAGCTTACCGGCGCGTTCGTTTTTCTTAGCATCCTGATGCCGTTTTATAATGCCTTATTTCCGGCACCATCGTTATTGCCTACATTGCAGGATTGGCTTTGGCTGCTTGTTTTAAGCTGGGTTTGCACCGTGTTTACCTATGGTTTATATTTAGATGCGCTGAAGAAAGTAAGCGCCTTTACCATGAACCTGACCACAACATTGGAACCGGTTTACGGCATATTGCTGGCGTTCCTGATTTATCACGAAAACAAAGATTTCGGATTTACCTTTTACATTGGATTTGCATTGATTGTTGGCGCCGTTTTAATACATTTAATGCAAACCGTAAAGGAGAATAAAAACGCAGGCGCCATTGTACACTATGAGTTGTAAGTTGTGATGAAAAAGAAGTTATGTTTTGCTTTTTCATTTTATTTCTTACTTCTCTTTATCAGTTGCCATTATGAAAGTTCAGTATAAAAAAATAGAATTGCCGTTTCGGTATCCGTTTACCATTTCGGGCGGCCGCACAAAAACGCACCAGCCTTCACTGCTCGTCTCATTATCGCTCGGAAATTTTACCGGATTTGGCGAAGCGCCTGCCATTACATATTACAACATAACCGTAGAAGAGATGATGGCTGATTTGGAAAAGCATAAAACCATGATTGAACGCTTTGCTTTGACCGAACCGGAACGATACTGGCATTACCTGCATCACCTGATACCGGATAATCCGTTTCTGGTTTGCGCCCTCGATATGGCAGCGTGGGATTTGATGGGAAAAATGAAAAAGCAGCCTTTGTATAAATTATGGCAAACAGAATGGGCCAACACGCCGCTTACCGATTATACCATTGGTTTGGATGCGATTGAAAATATGACAGCTAAAATGCGGGAAAAACTGTGGCCGGTTTATAAAATAAAGCTTGGCGTGCCGGATGACATTGACATTATAAGTGCGCTGCGAAAACACACCGATGTGCCGTTTCGTGTAGATGCAAACGCAGGCTGGACGCTTGACGAAGCATTGCAAAAAATTCCGTTGTTAAAAAATTTGAATGTTGAATTTATTGAACAGCCGCTGGCAAAAGACAACTGGGAAGGCATGAAAGTTTTGTTTGAGCAATCTTCGTTGCCCCTTATTGCCGATGAAAGCTGCGTGTTTGAGAAAGATGTGGCAATATGCGCCGGTTATTTTCACGGCATTAATATCAAACTTACCAAATGCAGCGGCTTAACGCCTGCTTTGCGTATGATAAAAAAAGCAAGAGAATTGAATCTGAAAGTAATGGTGGGTAGCATGAATGAAAGCACCGTTGGCTCGGCTGCCATTGCGCATTTACTGCCGCAAATAGATTATGTAGATATGGATGGACCTTTGATGTTATGTGAAGATATTGCCACCGGTTTGACGTACGATTTTGGTAAGGTAACGGTGAGCGGAAAACCTGGATTGGGAGTTGAGATGATATGAAATAACATTTATAAATGAGATAACCTTTTTAAACGTCATTGCAGGCACCGCGAAGCATTTTATAATTGAAACGTACGGCTGATAATTGAATGTAGTACGCTACCTTTTTCAACGTTATAAATACTTTGACATTCCATACATTTGAGTGATACATCAGGCACAAACCGATGGAGGAGCTTTGGCATTTGGCAATTGTAAGGATGTATATTGTGAATACCTTTACAAAAAATAAAATGGCAACAATTAATGCTGCTGACAAAATTTGCACGCTCATCAATGTGTTTACCGTTGAACCTGAAAAACAAATGGAATTGTTTGAGAACTTAGAGACTGCCACTGAAAATGTAATGAGTAAATTGCCTGTATATATTTCCGCAAATCTTCATCTTGGCGACGATAAAAAAACGATAACCAATTATGCACAATGGGCAACCCCTTAAGACTATCAGAACGCATTGAAAAATGAGGAAGTATTATTACACATGAAAAAAGCTGCGTCAATAGCGAAGAAATTTAAGGCTTTAACTTATTGTGAAATCTGGACACATTCAAAATAATATGACGAAGTATTTTCTGGCTGTTGCCTCCAAAGACCACGTTGGCAGTGGCGTTAAACAAGGAATTGCCCAGGCTGGGCATGGACGTAAAGATTATATGAGCAAGCTTTCCAAGGGCGATTGGATTATTTACTATTCATCAAAAGACAAATTTGAAGAAGGCAAGTCATATAAAAAATTTACAGCTATTGGACAAATTACAGATGATGAACCTTATCAGCCCGACTCTAAAAGTAATTTTAAACCTTACAGAAGAAATGTTGATTACAAAAGCTGCAACGAAGCCGATATACATCCATTGATTGAACAGCTTGGTTTCATAAAAAATAAAAAGAAGTGGGGCTTTTATTTAATCAGCGGGTTTAGAGAAATATCCAAAGAGGATTTTGAAATTATCAAACACGCAATGATGTAAAACGAACGCACAACTGGTTTGACAATAGGATTGCTGACGAAAGAATGATTGTTTATCAATCAATATAAGGTCAACATAAATTCTTACATTATAAGCAATTTTAGAAGTTAACAATATCTATTAAATTAAAAAATGTCAACCTATTTTAGGATAGGACAGTCTAATGCGAACCGTAATAGATTGCACTCTCAAAACGTTCCGGCAACAGTTCAAAGCATTGAAAACTTTTTCGGCTTGATTCCGATATGCGCTTCAAATATTCTTGCAAAATGGCTTAGGTTTGAAAAGCCAAGCTGGTAGCCAACTTCTGAAACCGAAAGCTTTGTTTCTTTTAATAAATAAGCCGCTTCCTTCATACGTATGGTTTGGTAGTATCCGTGTATTGTGTTGCCGAATACCTGTTTAAACAAGCGCTTCAATTTTGAATCACTCATGAAAGCAAAAGCTGCCAATTCAGTTACTGAAGGGGCTTTTTCTATATTGCTGATCAATTTATCTTTTACTGCAAACACCGCTTTTATATCGGTAGCATTAACTGCCTGTAAATTATCATCTTCGCGTTTTATCAGTTCCATCAACAAATAATAAATCAACTCTTCGGCTTTAAGCTTATAAAAAAACCTGTGCAGCGGCGCCGCTGCTTTTGCATTTGTAATTTCGGAAGCTACCTGTTGCAGTTCTACAGATAACAATTGTTCAAACACAAATGGCTGCCGGTTTTCAATAATGCTTTTCAAAATGGCATTCCCCACATTGATGTCTAACAATTGTTTGAGATAAGAAGCTTCAACCGAAAGTTTGATAAGATTAAATTCTGTATTGCCTGCAATTGCTAGTTCGGGCTCAAAACCTTGTGTGCTGATGGTAACCGAAGGCAAAGATTTTCTTATTAAATCATCATTGGTTTTTTTTGTTGCAGGTTTCAGTATGTTTTGAAAAGCTATCATCACCATACTCTTAGGCAGGTTGTCGATTTGCCTGTTTATCACCACTTCTTCCTTTAATGTATAGTTTCGCACAATCATCATCAACTCGTTGCCAAACAGAAAGCCCAGCACATAACCGCTTCCATATTTCGGCGGAATCTCAACTCTTCCGTCTTTTACGGAAGTGCCTACCGTTTTGGCAAAGGAAGCTAAAAGTTCTGTGCTTTCCTGTACTTGAATTTGGATACTCATAATGAACCTTTACGACTATTTTATTCCCTAAAGTAACTATTTTATCGAATATATGATAACGAACTTTGTGTTTCAATAGTCTTAAAATAAAACATTATGATACTAATTACAGGAGCAACCGGCGGTATTGGTTTTGAACTGTGCCGTTTGTTAGCTGAAGATAAAATACCGGCGAGAGCCATGTGCCGCAAAGAAGAACAACTACAACAATTTGAAACATCAGGGCTTGAAGCAACATTGGCAAATTTCGATGATAAAGCATTACTGAGCAAAGCCATGCAAGGCTGCGACCAGCTTTTTCTTTTAACGCCACCCGATGCGCAGCACACAAACAGAGAATGCGGCATAATTGATCTTGCTGTTAAAGCCGGCATCAGACACATTGTAAAGATTTCTGCATCAGATGCAAACCTGAGTGCAAAATTGTCGTATGCAAAATCTCATGCAGAGATCGATCACTACTTAAGAAGCAAACCAGTTGGATGGACAATTTTACGCCCAACCGGATTTATGCAAAACTTTATTGAGTCGCGGCATGTGATTGCAAAAGAAATGCTTCCGCACATGATGGCTAATGGTCAGATCAGTTATATTGATCATCGTGATATTGCTTTGGTGGCAAAGGCAGCGCTTACAGAAAACAATCATGATAAAGCAACTTATTACCTCACAGGACCAGAATCTTTAACGCTTGATAGAGTAGCCACTATTCTTTCTGATCATTTAGGTATTGAAGTACGAGCAGTTGAACGTACTGAAGAAGAAATGCGTAAAGCAATGCAGAATGCGGGCTTATCTGCCTGGATGATTAATGCTTTGATTGAACAATATAAGATTGGTGCAAATGGCGGCGAAATAGATGTAACAGAAGAAGTAAAACGAATAACAGGGCAGGAACCGCGAAAATTTGAACAGTTTGTTCGGGAACATAAAAATAATTTCTTATAACCTTAAAATTTTATTATGAAAAAGATATCCATCGGTAAAATATTAATTACAATAGTTGCACTTTGGTCAGCATTCGGCTCTTACATTTTTGACTGGAATATAACACATATTTATAATCCGAATTGGCCACCACACGCCAAATTTCACAATGCACAAACCATGTTGCTTGGTACATTTATAGGGCTATTGTCTCTTTGGATTATTTGGGTTCAGAAGATAGATACTTTATATAAGCTAAGAATGGCATCAATACTCGCAGGATTGTATTGGATTTCGCAGTCAGGTTCAATCTTATTTCCCGGAACAGCATTGGTTGATCCTGAGTTTTCTTACCCTGGTCAGCCACCTGCCCAACTAATTGTTGATGTAGTTATGCTTGTAATGCTCCTTACAGGTTTCATACTGGTGTCAAGGAGTTTGGAAATGATTTATCATAAGAACAAATAGGGAAATTATAAAATAATATTATGGAAACAAAACAACAAACAACAAAACCCAAAATATGGAAGCTAATGATTATTGCCTGGATATTTGCCTACATTATTGTTAGCATAGTCTTTGCCATACTTGGTCCCTATATCATAAAAATCCACCCATTGCTAAGAACGGCTATTATAACCACCCTTCTAGTACCTACTTTTGGGTTGGGAATACCACTTCTCCAAAAGAAATTTTATAAATGGACAATAAAGTAGGCAATTTGCTTTAACTCATTATTTTTATTGCACATGATTAGCGCCGATGCACTATACTTTGTATTTGCAACCATAGCCACCATTGTTGCTACCTTAACTGGATTAATCGGTGCTTTTTCCACATTTCGCCTACAGGATAGCGCAAGAGAAATTAATCTTTTGAAAAATATAGTATTAAAACGAAAGGTTGGAAATGAGGAAGTACTCTTGGATCTGATAAAAAGAAAAGATTATTCTGCAGTTGAACAAATTTATGATCGTACTATGGCAGGTGCCGATTTGCTGAAAAAGTTTATAGAAGCCAATATTTCAATAGAAAACACTACCGAAATATTATTGGACATCGACAACATCAGGCGCAACCAAATTCTTTACGAGCAAAAGAAAAAGCTTACTTTAAATGGGTTCATATTTTCATTGATCTTTGTACTGCTTAGTGTATTGTTGTTGCTTTTTACAGATTTTGAGTTGCAGTACGACGGGTTGCTACCATGGTTACTGTTTGTATATTTTGTTATGATAGTCATTGTGTTCTTCAAGTTCTTAAAACAACTGAAACAGTTAATGTATTAACAAAAAAAGCATAAGTGTACTACAAAAACATTGCAAAAAGCGCCGCTGACAGTGCTATCTGCGAAAAGAGTGATACTGTAAACTTCTTTTTAAGGACATTACGATAGTAAAGCTTTTGTTTTTATCTTCAACTTTTAAAGCAATACGTGCTTCACTTATCTGCTTATGTTTTCAGGTATTCCGACAACGCCAGGACTGAGACCTCCAACAATGATAAACAGATTACTTAATAGCATAGAAAATCTCATCACGCTAAGCCAGGCAGAGAGAGACATCGTAACATCTTTATTTAAAGAAAAGAGGTACAAAAAGGGAGACTTTTTTTTAGCAGAAGGACAAATTTGTAAACAGGTTGGCTTTGTTGCCAAAGGATTACTGCGATATTATATAAATCACAATGGCGAAGAAAAAATATACGATTTTTCCCAGGAAAATGACTATGTCTGTAATTACGAAAGTTTTCTTCCGCAAAGTCCGTCTTCAAAAATAATTCAGGCTTTGGAAGACTGTGATGTTCTGGTTATTTCGCATGATGACCTGCAAATATTTTATGCCACTGTTAGTGAAGGAGAACGGTTTGGCAGGATTGTCATCGAAGCCGTTTTTTTACAATTGCTTCAAGATGTCAGTTCATTTTATACAGAAACACCCGAACTGCGTTATGAAAGGTTTTTAAAAACCCATGCTGACCTGCAACAAAGAATTTCCCAATATCATATTGCCTCATTTGTTGGCGTGAAGCCGCAATCACTAAGCCGCATCCGCAAAAGAATGTCAACTCAACCTTGATTTATTAACTGAGGTGCATCAATAATAATTAATGCTATAGGAATTTTGTGTCCTGATATAAAAATATATTATGGCAACAAAAATTTCTTATGTAGTAGCGTTTATAACGGGCTTGGGAATGATGTTTCTCGGCGTTCGCTTTTTTGTATCTCCTGAAGTAGCAACAGCCGGTTACGGCATCCATTTTAATGCACAGGGCGACTATTCGTTTCAATATATAAAAGGTATCAGGGATATATTTTCCGGGCTGCTGATCTGCGTTTTTGTATTGATGAATGAAAGGCGGGCTTTGGGCGTAACCTTATTAGCGGGAGCAATTATCCCCATTAACGATATGCTTATTGTGCTAAGCAAAAGCTACAACGGCGTTCTGCAAGCTGTGCCACATATCACGGCTATCATCATTTGCTTTGTATTCGGAATAATTTTATTGACGACAAAACCTCAAAAAAAAGTGTTATGAAAACACAAGGATACGCTAAGCTGCTCCATTCAGTTCCCACTGAAAAAGTAAGTACAATTGAGTTGAATATTCTTCCGGGCGAAAAAACTCCCTGGCATTACCACGCTTTGTTTTCCGAAACGTTTGAGGTGTTTAAAGGCACATTAGAAGTAGGAAAAGGCAAAGACATTCTCCATCTGATACAAGGAGACATTGCCACTATTGAACCGAACGAAAAACATTATTATCACAATGTCTCTAACGAGGAATGTGTGATAACCACAACCATTAATCCAGGCAATAAAAACTTTGAAAATGCTATGTTCATTTTAAAAGGGCTGGCAAACGATGGCCTGGCAAACGATGCAGGAACACCCAGGAAATTTTCAGACCTGGTGTTATTTGTTTACCTCAGCAATTCAAGAATGGTAGGAATTCAAAAAATAGCCGAGCCGGTATTTACTTTTTTTGCCAAAGCAGGTATCAAAAACGGACACTTAGATGAATTAGTACAGAAGTATTGTAAACAAACAATTTTAAAATAAACACAATGGAACAATTAAGAATTTATACGCTTACAGATAAAAATACAGCAGAGAAATATGTTACAGAGCATTGGACTAAACACATTGAAAGCCTGCCAAAGTTTGGTGTTCAGGTTAAAGGAGTTTGGATTGGTAAAACATCTGAAAGCGAAAATCAGGTAATAGCTATCATATCTTTTTCAGACGATGCGAATATTAAAGAAATAGATGAACGCTACATGAAAAGCAAAGAATTTGCGGATGATATGGCAGGCTTTGACAAAAGCAAAATCACTAATGTAGAAAGCAAAGTAATGTCATCCAAACTGCCATAAAGATTATAGCAGACAATAAATTCTCAGCAACTAAAATATTTGTTGCAAGCGGCAAACAAAACATTTTGCTTACGACATAAACATAAATTCATCACAAAACAAGAAAATGAATAATATGAAAAAAAACCCAATAGTAATATCAGCTGATGAGGGAGAAAATATTTCAGTAGTTGGCGATACATATCGCATACTAATATCTGGAAAAGAAACAGATAACGCTTTCTCAACAATGGAATTTAATATTCCTCCAAACGGTGGTCCTGGTCCACATTCTCATGCTGATTTTTTTGAATCTTTTTATGTGGTTGAAGGTGAAGTAGAGGTGAATTCTGAAGCAGGCACTTACATTGCTAAAAAAGGTTCTTTCGTAACTATCCCGAAAGGAGGCATTATCCATGATTTCAAAAACAAGACGAATCAAAAAGCAGTTTTGCTATGTACAGTTGTACCTGCTGGTCTGAAAGAGTTTTTCATGGAAATTGGTAAGCCGGTAGCTATCGATGAATTTCTTCCACCGCCGCCAATGGATAATCCCGAAGCGATGAAAAGAATAGCGGAAATTGCGGAAAAGCACGGTCAAAAAGTTTACCCACCCGATTATCTTGATAAGAAATAATGAACTTCGGATGTCAAGCGGAGGGTATTCAACTACCCCACCATCGGCAATACTTTCGTTAGTGGTAATTTTAAAACCATACCTCGGGCGACTTATTTGGCATCCTTTTCAAGATAAACTTTTAATATGACGAACCGCAGGCAAAAAATAACGGACATCTACTTTAAGTTGATGTATCAACATTTACAGGAGGTAAAAGAAGGGAAAAGTAAAGTTCTTGGATTAAAATATATAAGTGAAAAAATGCACATTCAGGCAAGGCATCTGAGTAATACAATAAAAGCTGTTACAGGTAAATCGCCGTGTTCTTTTTTTGAAGAAGAGCTTATAAAAGTTTCTAAAGAATTATTACAGGATGCAAAATATAAAATCTCTGACGTAGCTTTTATGTTTGATTACGACCCATCTAATTTTACAAAGTTCTTCAAACATTACACAGGTCAAACACCATCTCAATATAAACTGGCACTTAATAAAAACTGAACTTTTCACCACAAAAAATTTGGATGAGTAACTAATTTTGTCCCTAAATTATTAATTAAGAATATGAAAAAAAATAAAGTTGCAGGCACATGGCTAATGGTATCGGCACAATTGGATCCCAAAGGCAAGAATCAGCCTTTATATGGTTCAAATCCAAAAGGGATATTGATTTTTACGGAAGATTTTTATTTTACTGATGTCATCGTTAACCCGGATATTCCAAAATTTAAATCTAATGACCGCTTATCGGGAACACCCGAAGAAAATAAGGCTGCGATTGCCGGCACTTTAGGTGTTTATGGCACATACAAAGTTGACAGCGAAGGAGACTTTCTAAATGAGCATATTATCGCATGCACCTTTCCTAACTGGAATGATATTTACCGAGACAGAAGTTTGATTACAGAAACTGTTGATGGCGATAAATTGACTGAAGAATTAAAGCTTGATGATGGTACTGAAATAGAGATTTTATGGCAGAAAGTAAATAATTAAAGAAACTTTTGTGGAGTAATAAAACTACCGATAGCAAGAGTATTGGCCAATAGTGGGGCTGGACGTTGGAGCAATTAACAGCATATCGCTTGTCCGCTTTGGTTCGGGCGGAAGAAACTCTTTTAACATCAGAATAAATTTTAATGTTTTAATAAATAATGAACTTCGGTTGCCAGGCGAAGGGTTTTAAATTACCCACCATTGGCAATACTTTTTCTTTTTACGTCAACTTATTTGATAATCTATTAAATGTAAACATACAATTATGTCAACTATTGACAGTAACAACAAAATCTGCACACTCATAAATGTTTTCACAGTTGAGCCTGAAAAACAAAAAGAACTATTTGAAAGTTTAAAAGAGGCGAGTGAAAAATCTTGAGAAAAATGCCTGGCTACATTCAGCCAATGTTCACATGGGTGATGATGGCAAGACGGTAACCAACTATGCGCAATGGGCTTCCTTTCAGGAATATCAGAATTTCTTTGCTGTGCCTGAAGTAACAAAGCACATGAAAAAAGCAGCAGCCATTGCTATAGAATTTAAACCTGTAACATACAATACCATTTGGACAGACGGTATCAATGGCTAACACTTTCTTATCAATATAAGTGGGGACCATGTACTTAAAGGTGTAGAAAGAGCTTTTGTTCCGCTGGTGTTGGTGTTTTTCACGCAAACCGGGAAAATTTTGAAGGTGTTGAGAAACGCATAAACAGCATTTACTCTCCATTATTTACTCAGATAGGGTCTTAATTCTTGGTAAGCCTGCTCTTCACCAACATCATTTCTTATTTTGCTGATGTTGCGGACAATTGAAATGCCATGTAGGTGACGAAAACCATGTGTGCGAAACAATAAAATAAAAAGTTATCTGGGAATGGACTTTTCAAACGCAACAGAATCTTCATACGGACTATCAACCTGAAACTTCTTTTCTATATCTCTTGCAAAATTTTCACCTTCTTTATCAAGGTGTTTTTGAAGAAAAAAGTTCACCGCAGATAATTTTGCTGCAATGGCTAATAGTTGATTGGGATAATCAGATCCTATTTCGCAGGTAAACACACAAGACTGTTCATCTTTATAAACAACATTCATTTTCCATTCTACCCAAACATGGCAGCGAATCAGATGAAAAAGATAGGCATCTGACCGCCTGGAACGCATAAATACTTTGTCTTTATCCTTCGTTAGTATGGTATAGTGTTGAACAAGCAGGTTGCCACCAATGCTTTCGACATTGATGATTCCTTCTGTGTTTTTATCTTTAAATAATCCCATGGCTCTGTGCCCATTGGCAAAGCCTTGATATTCATTATCCGACAGATGGGTTAACCATTGATATAGGTCAATTTTCTCAACAGGCAAATGAATGGTTGATTGGTAAGATAACATTTTCATAATTGTATGCTTTACAGTGAAGCAGCCACCTGCCGGCAAGCTGCTGCTTCGGTGATGATTATATAACAGGGTTTTCGACAGATACTAAAAATCCGCAGGTAGCTAAGTCGAGTAACTTTTCTTCGTCGGGGCGAATGATTTTCAGGTAGTCCTCTGAGCCAAACAGTTTTCCGATTGATTCCACATCGTCAAACCATAGTTCGGTGATGCCATCATAATAAGGTGGCGGTAAACCGGGTATAGATGCGGTGATGCCATGACACTGAACATACTTGCGTACATTTTGTTTCACTTCCGGCAGAGAACTAAACAGGGCTGCATGATGATCTTTGTGATAGGAAATAAATTCTTCCTGACTGGTACCGGGATGCTTGCGAAGGAAAATCGAAAACTTGACCATAGGATGTGTTTTTAATTTATTATAAATAATACTAAGATGACAAAGCATGATCCACAAACACATAGAGACAAATAAAGATAGTATTGGTCGTTCTGCTTAACAGAACGGCTAATTTGAGGTGTCTGCCTGTTCTCTTACAAACATTACAGGAATTGAAAATAGATAGCATTACACCTAATCTGAGATACCGTCAACGGTATAGAAATGCTATTGATAAAAGCAGAAAGCCAAAATATTTACAAAACGGAACAACTACGATAGGATAGATTTTTAAAAATCACTTTATCGATTACTGATAGGAAATCAGATTTTGTAAAATCGTAATAAAGACTTGGCGGCTCACGTAAAATAAACATAGCATGGGGTTTGTACCTTTTCTAAACCGATAGGGTTGTTACAAATCTACTGAAGTTGTAAAAGGCGCACGCCCTGGCTGATTGTGTAACAGACTTCTACCTCTACTTTAGCGCTCTGCAAGCCGAACATTCCCGGCAAATCTTTCGCCGGGGCTCATTCTACAAGTGAAGCGAACATACACGGAAATAAGTTTTACCAACAATAGATAATATGGAACAGAAATTTCCTTATGCACACTGGAAGTGTGCGCGTGCGCAGGTAGGTGAGGTAAGCATGTTTTATCGCACTGCCGGCAGCGGACCGACCTTAGTATTGCTGCACGGCTTTCCACAGCACTCCATTATGTGGCATATCATTGGCCCCCTCCTTGCCGAACACTTTACTGTTATCGCTCCTGACCAACGTGGAGTGGGCAACTCTTCCATTATGCCCGACGGCTATGATGGCACGACGATGGCTGCCGACCTGAAGGGACTGCTGGATAAACTCGACGTAAAGCGAGCCTTTGTAGTCGGCTATGATCTGGGTGTCCGTGTAGCTACGTCCTTCGCCCGCGATTACCCTGACCAGGTGGAGAAGCTTGCCTGTATTGAGTTCGTACTGCCGGGCTTCGGTTATGAGGAACACATGAATCCTACGCCCGACTGGACGAGCTACAACGCGAACTGGCATCTGGGACTTTTCACGTTGCCGGATGTTGCAGAATTTTTGATTCGCGGCAAAGAGCGCGAGATGTTAACCTGGTGGTTTTACCATATCGCTTACTCGGCAAATGCAAAAATTAGCTCGGATCACTTTGAAGCATACTGGCGTGAAATTACAAAGCCTGGTGCGCTGATCGCCGGAATCAAATACTATGCGGCTGTGTGGCAGGATGCCAAGGACAATAAAGCTATCCAGCAGCATCCGTTGACAACACCATTGCTGGCCATGGGCGGTGAGGCGTCTATCGGACCCTTCCTGGCGCAGTGCTGGAAACCGGTCGGGACAAATGTTACACTAAAAGTAATTCCTGAAGCCGGTCACTGGATCAGTGATGAGAATCCAGAGTTTACGGCAGCAGCTCTGATTGAGTTCTTTACCGCAACACCGCCGCAATAGGTCTTTTTAACCCGGAGTTGCACATGGCAGTTTCGCCATACACTTATCGTCGCTGTTTGAAGGCATTGCATAGTTATTAAGAACATAAATTATAAAAAATTGTTTTGGGTTGGCGTGGTTTTCAAAGCGCACGTTGCGGCACGTATTGCTCAACTTAACTACGGCAAGAAAGCGCCTTTGACAAGGATAAGAGCCGGAGATTGGATAGTTTATCATTTGCTCCACCTAAGTTTGGAAGCTCGTGAGTCTTATCAGCATTTTACCGCTGTAGGGCGAGTGAAAACAGGCGAGGTTTATCAGTTTGATATGAGCAATTGATTTACGCTGCATTGCCTCGATGTTGATTTTTTGTCGTGTCGCGACATTCCGATTTTGCCTCTGCTTGATAGACTATCTTTTACTAAAGATAAAAAACATCGCGACAGCAGTTTCGTTTCGGGCATTTTGAAATTTCCGAAAGCGACTTCACAGTAATAGCAAATGAGATGGGCGTGAAAATTGATTTGGACACGTCTTAACAAAAACCTAAGGGGAAAATTTTATGGTTACAATCTCGAAAGAAAACAAGCTCATAACGCTCATCAACGTTTTTACCGTTACTCCGGAAAATCAGCAAAAGGTGTTTGATATGTTGGTTGAAGCGACGGAAAAAACGATGAAGAATATGCCCGGCTTCATTTCAGCCAGTCTTCATAAGAGCGAAGATGGCGTGCGGGTGACGAATTATGGTCAATGGCGCAGCAACGAAGATTATGCAGCGATGCTAAAAAATCCCGAAGCGGTGGCGCATATGAAGCCCGTTACGGAACTTGCCACATTTGACGCACATACTTATCAGGAAATCGAAAGCACATCGGTATCCTAATCGCTGAGATTAGATTAAAGCGAGCTCGATTTTGCCCAAAGTCACCGTCGAAATAACCAAAGGCAAGAGCAAAAATGTCTTGTCGGGTTGTCCGTTAAACTTTGGCGGGCTTACGGGTTTTTGCGCTTTAAGTTATTTCAATGGTCGGCTCATTTGCTTACAATGTACCTTAGAGTTTTTCATGTAGTTTGATACACCGGCAGTCAGGTTAATTTATGACTAATCATTTGAAAATTTTCGACGAAACGTTCAGCCATCACACGTCACAGGCGAATGGTATAAAGCTGCATTATGTAACCGGCGGTACGGGCGATGCCGTTGTATTACTGCACGGCTATCCTGAAACCTGGTATTCGTGGCGCAAAATAATGCCAGCTCTGGCGGCGGCAAATTATACGGTAATCGCTGTAGATTTACGTGGTTTAGGCGAATCAGAAATTACACTTTCCGGTTATGACAAACGCACAATTGCCGAAGATGTGCATCAACTGCTGGAAGGTCTTAACATCAGAAAGTTTATTCTTGTTTCGCACGATTGGGGCGGCAGCGTCGCTTATTCGTTAGCGAACGCTTATCCCGATATCGTCTTTAAATTAGTCGTTATCGAAAGCAGCATCGCCGGATTCGGCATGGAGAAATCAATGAATGTCGCCGAAGGCGGTTCGTGGCATTTCGGCTTTTTTATGAGTGAATTTGCCGAAAAACTGACCGAAGGGCGCGAACGTGAGTTTTTGACCGATTTCGCTTTCAAAGGCAAACTGGTTTTTAACAAAAACGCTTTTAGTCAAGCAGACATTGATGAATACATCCGCCGTTACACGAAGCCGGGCGGAATGACAGCGGGATTTAATTATTACCGCACGGCTCTGGACGACGTAAAATATAATCAAGAGAACTTCACAGATAAACTGCAAATGCCGGTGCTGGCAATCGGCGGCGATAAAAGTCTTGGTGAAAGCGTAGCGGCGAGTTTAAAACTAGTGGCGGAACATATCGAAAGCATAGTTATCAAAGACAGCGGACATTTTATCGCTGAAGAACAACCGGAAGAACTGATGAACAAACTGCTTACTTTCTTTGACGGAAAATAAATTCCGCAACAGTCAGTATTTTCGCATTTTCTGATATGCGCCGGAACGCCGTACTACAGCGAATCAGCCGAGCTTTCGGCGACGGGCGCGAGCAGTTAATATTAACCTTGCGGTTTAGAGGTAATAATGGCAGACTGACCGCTTCGGGATTTTTCTTCCAGCATTTTTTATGTCAATTCCCTTCTCTCTATAGCGATGCCGAAGATTACTGATTTTATTCTCGTTAAAGCTACAATCATAAGCAACCTGCTTATGATTGTAGCCTCCTTCATTCAGCAGCGCAGAGCCGCGGCGTATGGCTCTGGTTAAACGGTTGCCTTTGCTTACATAGCTCATCAAACAAATTTTGCCGGCTGCTTTTAACTCCACTTTCGTTTCCTTCATCTTTACAGATTCAAAAACAAAATTTATCCTTATTAAAAAACCATGTGGATGCTGCACTAATCGAGGTCAAACCAATCTCCCGGCTCTTTGAGCATCAAAGGAATATTTAGCTCTTTGAGTCTGTTTTTCAAACGCTCTGCGGGATGCGCCGTCTCAATATACATGGGTGGCTTGTGCAGAGATTTATAGTGAATTGGCACCACGCACTTCGTTTGCAGAATGCTGGCTGCAATAGCTGCCTGTTCGGGTGTCATGATAGCTTCCAGCGGACTGGCAGGTTGCAACAGAGGGAAGTTGACCACCGCACCATTAATGGGTAAAAACGCAACATCGAAAGGACCGAACCGGTGTGCGATCCGCCACCAAAAACCGTGAAACAGGGTGTCGCCGGTATGAAAGATTTTCCGCCCGCCGCATTCCACAATCCAACTCACCTGAGTATCGCCGAAGCCATCCACTGCCGGTGCAGAATTTATTGTAAAAGAGCCGATCTTCCGCTGCTCCCATGCAGCCACGATTTCAAATGGAAGCCGGGTTTTTGCAAACTGTTCTTCTGCATAAGAGGTCAATGCCATATCCGCTTCAACACCTGCTGCAGGTTCGGGACGGAATACAGGTGCACCATTGCGCAGGGCAGCTTGCAGAGCCTTAGGATCGGCGTGGTCAGCATGAAGATGTGTCAGAAGACCGGCTGCGATATCACCCATACGTGATACCTGAGGGAATGGCTCATCCGCGCTCCGAAGTTGTATCAGTGGTGTGGTGTCCTGAATGTAATCAATTACGATTACTTCGTTGTTGTATTCAATCTCTACGCCCGCCCAACCCAAACGGCGTACTTTTACCTGTTCATTTTTCATAATTTTCTTTGGCGTTGTTGCATGAATAAATATAAAGATGAGCGATAGTTATTCACTTATAAAAAAGAACAGGCATAGATTAGTTAGTTAGTGGTTACAACATCATTAACAACACAATCTATACCTGATGAGTAAAGATAAGTACAAAGTCAGAAACTGGTCGGCTTACAATAATGGATTACAGCAACGCGGGTCTTTGTGTTTATGGATAGAGAAAGACATTGCAGATCATTGGAAAGCTCCCCGTGAGGGGAACAGGCGTGGGGGTCAGAAGCAATACAGTGATAGGGCTATAGAAATATGCCTTACCATCCGTAAGATATACCACTTGGCATTGCGGCAAACGGAAGGCTTTATGTGCAGTTTTTTCAAACTGACAAAAGCAGATGTAAAAGTGCCCCATTACAGTGTAATCTGCAGGCGCAGCAAGGCTTTGGATGTGAAGCTGCAGACAGGAGGGAGCAACAGAACGGTTACAGATATAGTGGTTGACAGCACGGGTCTGAAGGTATATGGAGAAGGGGAATGGAAAGTTCGCAAACATGGAGCGGGCAAGCACCGCACCTGGATGAAACTGCATGTGGCAGTGGATGAACAGACACAACAGGTGGAAGCGGTAACACTGACTACCAATGCGGTTGATGACGCCACTGAAGTGGATGCCTTATTGACACAGATCAAAAAGGAAGTAAAAAGTTTTACAGGCGACGGTGCTTACGATAAAAAGAAGGTGCGTAAACGGTTGGCAAAAGACAATATAGAACAGGTTATACCGCCAAGGAAAAACGCAGTGATGAGTAAAAAAGGGGATGCCTGTTTACAACAAAGGGATAGAGCTATAGAAACGATAGGGGAAACAGGACGAAAAGAATGGAAAATTCAAACCCGTTATCACCAGCGGAGTAAAGCGGAAACCACGATGTTCAGGTACAAAACAATTGTGGGTGATAAGTTATTGGCAAGACGAAAAGAAAATCAACTCACAGAAGTAAGAATTGGTTGCAAAATATTAAACATAACATTGAAAACAAGCAAACCAATAAGCGTAAAAGTAGCTTAACGATTCCAGGATAGGTTATTTAAACCTTATAAATTGATTCATGCAACAAAGCCATTTTCTTTTATTAATTATCAAGTAGACATTCCTTATTGTATCAATGACTTACACTGCCCTTTTAATAAGTTAAGTTAATAGGCTACCGTAAACCTTTTTTGGTGATGTTGAGGTTCTTCGATCTCATCTGCAACCGCTACTGCAACATCTTCAACAGAAATAATGCTTCTGCCATTTTCATCAAATACCGGGTTGTCATCTCCTGTCCGGTAAACACCTTTCCGAATGCCTGATGTTCCCGGATGCATTTCGACAGCCGGACTCAAAAAAGTCCAATCTAATTCTGTTTCTTTTTTGAGTTCATTTAAATAATCACGGGCTGCCGTTGCGCCTGCTTTCCACTCGGGAGGAAAGTCCGGTGAGTCAACCAGTTGTTTCCCGTTTATGAATAAACTTCCGGCACCGCCAATTACCAGCAAACGCTTAACTCCTGATTGTTTGACGCCGGTCTGTATCGCTTTAGAGCCGCTTAAAAAATCTGCATAAAGATTCGGATTTGTCCACCCGGCATTGAATGCGCTGATCACTGCCATGTTCTCTTTTAGAGTAGAGGCAAGTTTATCTACCTCCATCACGTTAGCCTGAACGATACGTAAACCGTCCTGAGTTTGCAACTTAGCAGGATTGGTAACGAGGGCTGTTACCTGATGTCCCCTCCGCAATAATTCGTTTAGTACTGCTTTTCCTACGAACCCTGATGCTCCAATTAATGCTACTTTCATTTTATTTAATTTAAAATTTATATACTGTAATGTTATTTGTTACAGTATTAATGAAAAAAAATTATTTAAAGTTCCTACAAAAATCTGCAAGCGTAATCTTGCTCAATTTTTCTACAAGCGCTTGATCCATCTGTTTATACAATTTATTTAAATGTCCGTTGATTTGCCTCCCTGTATTGCACTCCGGGTTAGGCTGATTGAACCTGCCCAACAGGGGTGCATTGGTTATTGCCAGATAAATTTCAGAAAGAGATATTTTATCAGCGGCTTTTGCAAGAGAAGAGCCGCCACCCTTTCCTTCTTTTGTATTTATAAATCCATGCGATCTGAGCGTGCTAAGTAACTTACGTACAATGGCGGGATTAACATTAATGCTACCGGCTATGTAAGAAGAAGACAACCCTTCGTTCATAACCGCAATCAATGTCAGTATATGTATTGCAGTTGCAAATTGTACGTTATTCATACTGTAACAAAAACTATTACAGTACAAAAATAATATTATTTTTACTGCCGGCAAATTTATTTTGAAATCAGGATTCTTTATAGTCTGAACAAACAAAATTTAGTTTAAAGTGGAAAATGAAAGTAACCTGTAGGTCATTACAGTAAACCATTATGGCTGTATGATAATATCTTGTTACGCTCCTTTTTTACCTGCAGTTCTGATTGTTTAATTTACTTCGAATGAAGTAAATTAAACAATCGTATCATTTTCCAGCGATAATACATGTAAGTAGTCGTGCAAAATTAAACGGATAATAAAGCAGCTTCGTCATCCCGCAATTGCCCTCAACATGACTTATCATGAGTCATACAAAAAAAGTAATAATAAAGCAGTCTAACAGCTGAATAGCGAACAAAAGATGAATATTAGTATCAAAGCTTTATCCATCCCGCAATAAGCGGGAGCGAAGCGGAAATCATTCAAAAATTGAAGAGAGCCGTTTAGTGGATAAAGTATTTGAAATACAACAGATGAAAACAAGTATTTTTAAACATCATTACATCACCCAAAATGGTTAACCTACTTCAGGATAAGACATTTTTCGGATATAAAAAAATTACTAACACTAACGTTTCAGGGACAGTTCTAATAATTAAATTGTTGTCAAATGGGAAAATTTGACTGTTCTAAATCGACAACTTATAGAACGCTAATCAAATTTTAATCGCAAAAAATAACGCTTAAAAATAATTGGAATTACTAAGAAACCATATCGGGCAAATCATACCTTTAAATGACGAGGAATTTAATTATGTCCAATCTTTCTTTACACGCAAGCGTGTAAGAAAAAATCAGTTTCTTATTCAGGAGGGTAATGACGTCAAATACGAATTTTTGGTTTTATCCGGAATTTACAAAGTCTTTTATGTTGACGAACAAGGCAAGGAATTCATAATCATGTTTGCGAAAGAAAATTGGTGGATGACCGACTATCCTGCTTTTTTTAACCAAAGTAAAGCCACCATGTTTGTGGAATGCATAGAGGCAGGAGACGTTTTGTATTCAACACTTGAAACAAGAGAGAAGCTATCATCTGAATTTCATAAAATGGAGCATTTTTTTAGAGTTAAGCTAACGAACAGATATATAGCCTTACAACAGAGAATTGAACTATTGCTTTCCAGTTCTCCCCTGGAACGTTTTGAAGCATTCTCGAAATTATATCCCGATCTATTGCAAAGGCTGCCTAAAAAATTAATTGCAGAATATTTGGGTTTGAGCCGTGAAACCCTAAGTCGTCTTTAGCCAATTGACCAGTGCTGTGGTGTGATTCAAATCACGTCTTATTTGTGATTTCGATCCTTTCCTATAAGTCAGGATGGCAATAGTTTTGTCTTATCAATTTTCAAAAACAAAGATTAACAGTTAAATTTTTAAGACATGAAAAAGAAAATCCTGATTATCGTTTCCAAGGCTAATGTAATCGGACAAACAACAGGAGAACAGGAGCATTTTTAACGGAGGTAGCACATATGCATTATTTGACAAAGCAGGGTATCAAATAGATTTTGCTTCTTTATCCGGCGACACTCCCTATCTGGATACTTTGGATGAAGCAGGTGATCCCGACAATCTAAAATTTCTTATAGTTGATGGTTCGGTTGAAATGCAAAAAGCTATAAAACTCAGCGATGTAGACGTTATGCTTACGGGTTTTAATGACCGCAGGTTCGACGTTTATACAAGCCGGGGGAGGATAATGCCAGCGGGCGATTGTTTGACTATTCAAAGCTGGCATTCTCAAAGGTACAATTCGATCCGGAACCAGTGTATGCTACGTTAACAGCTGTTGCTGCCGGTGAGGTAGATACTTTCCGCAAACTGGAACCTAAAGTCCATGATAGACGAAACAAGGAAAATATGGACAAAGAAAACAAGGGAAAATCTTGGTATCCGGCATCCTCAAATTCAGGACTGTTACGATATGCAGCCTGAGACGCCTGCTGAAGAATTAGTTTCGTACGAATAAATCAGTATAATACAAGCATTCAAAAGTTGATAACAAAAAAAGTAAAAAAACAATTTTATAATTATTACATCACACAAATTTGACAAACCATGAAAAAGATTTTAATGATTTTGACCTCACATGAAACGATGGAGAATACTGACGGCAAAACAGGAGTATGGCTTGGTGAGTTTACCGACCCTTATTATAAATTTATTGACCAAGGTTACGACGTAACCTTGGTTAGTCCTAAAGGTGGAAAACCGCCAACAGACCCACTCAGTAAAATAACGGAAAATATTACTGCGTCTAACCGCAGATTTCAGGATGATGAAGTTACTCAACAGAAGTTTGATAATACATTGAAACTTGAAGAAATTAGTGCAGCAGATTTTGATTCAGTATTTTTTCCTGGTGGACACGGTCCTCTTTGGGACTTAGCAACCAATGAGAGAAGCGGTAGAATAATCCTTGACTTTTTAGCAAGCAATAAACCGGTTGCGGCTGTATGTCATGGCCCGGCTGCTTTAATTAAAGCTGCAGAACTTCAGCCAGGTTTATTGAACGGGAAAAAAATAACCGGTTTTACTAATACAGAAGAAGCCCTGGTGTTCAGAAGCAATAATATTCCATATAAATTAGAGACACGGCTGATAGAACTTGGGGCTGATTTTCATTCAGCTCTTATTCCCAATACATCACATGTAGAAGAAGATGGTTTGTTGATTACAGGACAAAATCCTCTATCAGCCGGACCGACGGCAGAAGCATTAATAAAGGTTTTAGAGCCCTCTTTATAATCGAATGAAGCACTCCAATTAAAGTATTGCCGCGGGATAATAGCGATGTGTAAGCTTGGCAACTAAAGCCCAATTTGTAATTAAAAGCTGATGATTTGCATTTAGTCAAATTTATAACGTCTTGCTGGAACTACAGCTAAATTGAAAAACCAAAGTTGAAAGACATATTTAGTCAGCCAGCATTTTGGCATAAAACAAAAAGGCTGCCGCTTCTTCGCGAAGTGGCAGCCTTAAAACGCTTTAGAATTTATTACTGTGACGCTGGAGTTTCGGGCTCCGTATTGTAACATACCTGAATGTGGGGCGGACGAGTGCCAAGCCCGTCTTTGGTCTATTTATTCTAGTGCTCAATCAGCATAGTTTTTGTGATTAGCTTTTAGGTATTGCGAAGCCATTTTATCTCTGGCATGGTCAACAGTAAAGCTCCAGTGTATTTTCAGGTGATGAAGATTTCTGTGGTCAGTCCAGGATTGTACGCATTGGTTCATTTGTGTTATGGTGGCAATGCGGTTGTCCAAACATTGCCTGGCAAGGGCAGAGAACTCTATCTCTGCCATATTCAGCCAGGAACCGTGCTTTGGCGTATATACAAAGTCAATTATGGTAGCCAGTTCTCCGGCTCTTTGCAACGGCAGATGCTCATAAAATGAACCTTTGGTGTGCGTATTTAAGTTATCCTGCACCAGCTTTATGGTGTGTGCATTGCTGTAATGCTCCGTGATGATGTTGTCTATAAATTCAGCATAGTCCTTTTTAGTTCGTTGCTGTTTTACTTCCGTGTAGCGGATGCCCTTGTCTATATCATAAGCCAGCAGCACTACGCAGGTGCCCTCTCTTTTATACTCATTATCTATACGCTTTGGCATTGCTGGCTTTGGCGGCAGCGGCATTATCACATTGCTTAACAACTGGCAGAGACGTTCATCCATACAAAGTCTGACTACACCTTGCTGCTGCTGCTGGCTGTAAAGGCGCAACACCCCTTCCATGTTTGCCAGATACTGACCATCTACTTTAGAGATGCACCACTGCTTTTTAAGCCACGGCTTGAGTTTGCTTTTTTTAAAACCTTGCGCACCGTCTCATAGCTTAAGTGCACGGCAAGACCATCGCTGACCATTTTGTCTGCTATCAGGTCTAATGTCCAATTGCTGCGTCCATCGGGTCCCTCTTCCGAGCAGGCAAGGGCGGTAATATTTGCTTCCAGCTGCGGGGTGATGATGGTAGGCTGACCACTACGGGGCTTTTCTTCCAACACCTCCTTTATTACGCCCTTGCACTGCTCATAGCGTTTTAAAATATTAGTTACCGTGCCCTCACTGCAGCTACAATCCCGGGCTATTTGTTTTTGATTTTTACCTGCTTTGTCCAGCATCAGCAGCATGCGGGCTCGCCGTATGGCTCTGGCAGAATGGTTTCCTTTGCTTACATAGCTGTTCAAATAAAGTTTGTCCCCTTCACTCAACTGTACCTTTATCTTACCCATCGCTTCTCAGTTTATACCACAAAGCTATGTCTATTTAAAAACTATGCTGATTGAGCACTAGTCTTTCTCCATGTTTTTTCCTGGTTTCCTTAATCATGGACTTGAGTTCCAGATTGCGGAAAGTATTCACCTCGCCTGCAGCAATACCGAAGGTTGCCTGCCACTTTATTACTCTTCCATTTGCCATCACAGATTTGATTATAAAAACCACAGATTTGGTTAATTCTTTCTTTTGAATGCTGCCTTACTTCGTGAAAACAAAAATTAGTAGCATGCACACCTGGTTTTGTTTGCTTTACTGACTTTTATATCCTTCCGGATGTGGATCAAAAAGTCTATTTACTGCAGCAAATGGCTGAGTTACTTACCGCAACATGAATGTCGTTAGTACGTACTTTATTAAATAAGTACCCTGTCAAAATTAAATAGAATTAAAGACGTTAAAACAGTGTGTCAAGAAAAATCAAAGAAATAGTACTAAGCAAAGAAGCTAAGCAAGCGTTGGAACATCTGTATAAAACGGAATCAAACCACAGTTTTCGTCAGCGCTGCAAAATGGTTTTATTAAAGTCAGAAAGCTACACGACTAAAGACATTGCTGTTATTTCAGGCAGCAATATGGCAAGTGTTTATAATTGGCTGAACCGTTATGACAGCAATGGCATAACAGGGTTACGCACAAAGCCAGGACAGGGCAGAAAACCGATATTGGCAGAAGAACATGTAAGTATAGTAAGAGCAGCCATAGAACAAGAGCGGCAACGATTATCACAAGCCCGTCAGATTGTTGAAGAAAATACAGGCAAAAAGATGAGTAACGAAACGCTTACGCGTTTTTTAAAAGTCATCACTGCCGTTACAAGCGAATAAGAAAACGACCTAAAGGCGGATGTGATAAAGAATTTTATGACTATAAATTACAGGAACTTCAGTTATTAGAACAACGTTATGGCAAGTCAGAAATTGATTTGTATTATGGCGATGAGGTACAAATATCAGAAGAAGGCTATGTGCCTTATGGCTGGCAGTTTACAGATGAAAACATTAGTATAAAGTCAGCTAAAGGCAAGCGTATCAATTGTTTTGGAATCATAACAAGAGAGAATCAGTTCGAGCATGCGACCACTTACGAAACCATTACCACCAACTTTATCATCGAAAAAATAAATGAGTTTTCTTATCAGATAAAAAAGCACACGGTTATCGTATTGGACAATGCAAAAGTTCATCAGTCAAAAGCAATGAAAGCCATGCAAAAAGTATGGGCAAAAAGGCAATTATTTATTTTTTATCTGCCGCCTTACTCACCCCATTTAAATATTATTGAAAGACTTTGGAAAGAAATGAAAGCCAGATGGATACAAACCAAAGACTATGAAACCGATGAACAACTTTGCTATGCAACGATGCTTATTTTACATGCCATCGGTAAAAATTTATTCATCAACTTTAAAAAAGTTAATTAGTAGATAATTTTGACAGGGTACTTAAACTAAAATAGATTTATTATGCAATTTATTGTGTTTGGAAAACTTTCTGATGAGTATAACGGCAAGCTGGTTACTGACCTCCAGGAGGTATTGAAAGGGGAATGGGCCAAGTCGCGCGAATGGTATGCCAAAGGCTATCTTCGACAAAGCTGGCTTTTTGAGAACAACGAAGGAAGTATTGGACTCTTCGATGTCGAATCCCGCAAACAAATGGAAGCAATGATCGCAGATTATCCCGGAATCAAGGAAGGTTTCGTCACGGCTGATATACGTATGATTGAGCCTTATCCTGGTTTTTTTCCGGACATGGTCGGGTAGAAAGTATTATCGTATAAAGGCACTTATTCAGAACAATTTTAAAAGACAGAATTATGAAATTAGACGGGAAAATCGCAGTTGTCACAGGATCGGCAACCGGTATCGGTGCCGCCATGGCAAAAGGGCTTGCTGCAAATGGTGCCCATGTCGTCGGTTTAGATATTGCGACCGGCACACAAAATGAAACTTCTGAGATCGAGCAAATCAAATGCGATCTCTCTGATCCCCGGAACGTCAAACAATGCTTCTCTGACATAGAAAAACACCACGGCGGTGTTGACATTCTCGTCAATAACGCAGCACTGGCTTCTGAAATCGCACCGAAACCCTTTGAGAAAATTTCTCCCGGGGAATGGACCCGCATTATCACTGTCAACACTATGATGCCATTTCTGTGTAGCCAGGCCGTTGTGCCGCACATGCGCAAGAAGAAATGGGGCCGGATCGTCAACCTCACCTCGGCTACGATCTTTCTCGGCACTCCGTTCAACCTTCACTACATCGCCAGCAAGGGCGCAATCGCTGCCATGACGCGCTCGCTGGCTAAGGAACTCGGCGATGACGGGATTACGGTGAACGCTATTGCGCCGGGCATGACGATAACCGAAGGAATTCGGCGCAACGATGCCTATTCAGAGGAGATGCTTTCGCGCACCGTTGAAGTGCGAAGCATAAAACGCGAGGAAAGGCCTGAGGACATGGTCGGCACCTGTCTTTTTTTGGTAAGCGAGGGCGCAGGCTTTATGACAGGACAGATTCTGACGGTGGACGGCGGTACTGCGTTTCATTAAGTAATCGTAAAGCTTTTTTATAGGTGATTATAATTAGAAAATGTTTTCGTCCACAGGATAGGAAATTTCATGGTTCCCAATTGTGTCATCCTTGTCCCGCTTACGCGCAACCGTGCCTAAGATGACCATACACAGTTTGAAAATGCGGCGATCTGTTACGCCAAGCGCGCTTCGGACGGCCGGCTGATATCTGAAAGCGGTCTTCATGTCGCCGCTTGGAAGGGCTACATGAAGCCCCCGGTATTTCGTCGGTCAGCCTAATAAGAGCAAACTCGCCTATCTTCATCTCATAGAGAGTTTCGAAGGTTTTGAAGGCAATATCAACTACCCATTCGCCACATTGGGCCGCGAAGGAAATCACGGCTTTTAAGAAAAGAGATCACCTTGATTTCATTGCTTTAACTTACAACAACGCACAATAAAGCCTTACATATGAAAACAGTACTGATTACAGGAGACAACAAAGGCATCGGTTTTGACAGTGTTAAGCAGATAGGGCAACGGATTTACTATGTATGTGCGGGAAGCAGGGATGCACCTAAAGATAATAGTCTATATGAAAGCGTCAACAACATTCAAGCATTTTTTTAATCATTGGTATAATGGCAAATGTGGAACGAATAAAAACGATTAGTGAATTTCACCGCAAACGGGATTTGTCTGAACCTGATCATCCTTTGATCAGCGTGGTAAATTATGCTGAACTTCGGCTTCCTGCTGATAAGTATCAGGTAAGCTGGGTTCATGATTTCTATACAATTTCGCTGAAAAGAAATCTAAACGGAAAAATTAAATACGGCCAACAGGAATATGATTTTGACGAAGGCGTTATGTTTTTTATTTCACCGGGACAGGTGTTTGGCATTGAAGCTGAAGCTGATGCCTCACCCAATAAATCAGGTTGGATCCTGCTCGTCCATCCTGATTTTTTATGGAATTCTTCTTTAGCCAAATCCATAAAGCAATATGAATACTTCGATTATATTGTTCATGAAGCGCTGTTTTTATCAAAAAAAGAAGAAGTTGCCATGTTGGGTATCATTGAAAACATACGGCAGGAGTATCACGCCAACATTGATAAGTTCAGTCAAAATATAATCGTTTCTCAAATTGAAACTTTGCTCAACTATGCCGACAGGTTTTATCATCGGCAATTTATTACACGCAGCAAAAGCAACCATCAGATACTCGAGCGATTTGAGGAATTGCTCAATCACTATTTCTGTAATGACGATTTAGTAAATAGAAGCGTACCAACTGTAAAATATATGTCAGATCAGTTACACTTATCACCGACTTATTTAAGTAGTTTACTGAAAGTGTTGACCGGGCAAAGTACCCAGCAGCTTATCCACGAGAAGGTTGTTAATATAGCGAAAGAAAAACTATCCACTTCGGAATTATCCGTTAGCGAAATTGCCTACGAACTGGGTTTTGATTACCCACAATCCTTCAGTAAATTATTCAAAACAAAGACCAATCTTTCCCCGTTAAAATTCAGGCGATCATTTAATTAAACACCCCATTAAGCAAGAACAAAGAGAACATCAACAAACATCAGATATGAGTAAAACTATGAAAATTCTCGTCATGGGAGCCGCCGGTAAAACCGGCAGAGCCGTAGTGGAACAAGCTCTGGCAGCCGGTCACGAGGTTATGGCTTTTGTTCACAAAGCAGGCGATTACAATGTTGCCAATGTTCGCGTTATAGAAGGCGACGCAACCGCCGAAGCCGAAATAGAGAAGGCAGTTCTTGGTCAGGACGCCGTTCTCGACACCATTGGCGGTAAAACACCTTACAAAGAAACGACGCTGGAATCGAGTGCCGCCAGAACGATTATTAAAGCCATGCAGAAAAACGGCGTGCGCCGTCTCGTAGTAACGTCTATGCTCGGAGTAAAAGAAAGCAAAGCAAATGCAACTTTTTTCGTGCGTCTGTTGGTTGCCACCTTCCTGCGCGGCGCGAACAAGGATAAAGCCGCAATGGAATCGGCGGTTGAATCGAGCGGTCTGGATTGGATCATTCTTCGCCCGGCTATTCTTACCGATGACCCGGCCAAAGGAAACATTCGGGTCTTTGATGCTGAAGTGGGCGATAAAGCACATAAAATAACGCGTACCGACCTTGCCGCCTTTATGATTACCCAGCTTTCAAGCGACCAATATCTGCATCAGCCGGTAACAATCGCCAACAGCTAACATTTTAAGCCAGATTACAGTTTACAAAGCATTAATTTAAATAGAATTATGAGCATTAACCTCAATCATACAATTTTTTACTCGCGGGACAAAAATGCTTCGGCAAAATTTTTAGCCGAAATTCTCGGACTCGATGCGCCAACTTCGTTTGGAATTTTTCTGGAGGTTCGCTTAGACAATGACGTTACGCTGGATTTTGCCGAAGCTGACGGCGAAATGATGACAGAGCATTATGCATTTTTGGTGAGCGAAAAAGAGTTTGACGAAATTTTCCAACGCATCCGGGAGCGCGGGCTTCCGTTTTGGGCAGACCCGTTTCATCGTCGGGCAGGCGAAATAAACAATAACGATGGCGGACGCGCGCTTTATTTTGATAACCCGGACAAGCATAGCCTTGAGATACTAACCAGACCTTATGGAAGCGGAACATAGAATTCAGTAAAACCGAAATTGAAAAGCCTTTGACGGCAAAGAAATTCGTTAGATTTCAAGCGATAAGATTTCGCCAAATCAAGTGGCAAAATTCCAGGTAAAGAAATTGCAACAAACCAATGCGAGAAGAGTTAGGCTGAACAATATTAGGCTGTTGATATTTATAAGTAAGTTATCTGATTAACATAGTAAACAATAAACCATGTGAAATTAAAAGCATTAGCGAATTCCATCGGTTGCAAACCTTGCCAAAACCCGAACATCCTTTAATTTGTATGATACATCCTGACGCTGCCACACAACCACCCGCTAAAGAACAAAATTAGTTTTGAGTTGAATTTTTACTCTATTTAACTAAAATAGTAGCAAATGTAAAATACAAATACGGATAGCAGAACTATGATTTTAACGAAGAAGTCATGTTTTTAACCACTGATTTATCTGTTGGTGAAATTGCCTACGAATTAAGCTTTGGGCATCCAAAATCTTACAATAAACTTTCAAAACCAAAACGAATGTTTCACCTTTGAAGTTCAGGCAATCGTTTAACTGATTAACAGTAACCGGAAAAAAGTATCTGAAGCTTTTGCGGCGTATCAAAAAAGTTGAATGAATTTTAATCAAAAAAAATGAATAAACCTCTTCAAGCTTATTTGCAAAATCATTTCAAAATACCTACGGGTGAAATCAAAGAGATTGCAGCTCATTTCAATCCTTTAACTATAGATGCCGGAAGATATTTTTTAAGGAAAGATAAAATTGCTGATTGCTTTGGATTTATAATAAACGGTGTAGCCAGAGCCAATTTTACTGATGATAATGGCAGCGATAAAACCTCGTATTTTTTTAGTGAAAATCAATTTATCGGCAATCTTGAAAGTTATTTAAAAAATGTGCCATCACTTATAAATATTCAGGCGGTAACAAAATGCAATTTCCTGGTAATAGAAAAAACAGATTTTGAAAAACTATCTACCAATTTACCTGTCTGGTCTGACATATTTAATGAACTTGTAAAAAGCACATTGCTGCAAAAAAATTCAAACTTAAATCACTTAAGAAACCTGTCTAACACGAAAGAAAAATATGACTATTTTGTAGAAACCAATAGCAGTATTGCTTTACGGGTTCCTTTGCAATACATTGCTTCCTATCTCGGCATAACGCCGCAATCTTTGAGTAGAATAAGACGCAGCACAAAGTAATTTCTTACCATTTGTTCAGTGTCTCCAGAGTTACGCTTTCTAATTTTGTGCTTTCCATTCAAAACGTAAAAATATGAAAGCAGCCATTTTAAAAAAGTTTGGTACTCCTCTTTCCATAGAAGAAAAACCAGACCCGGTTTTAGGTACGGGAGAAGTATTGATAGAGGTTGTGTCCGCCCCCATTCCGCATTATGCCAGTGAAGTATTAAGCGGAGAACGAAAATATCTTTTGAACCTTCCCGTTGTGCCCGGAGCCGGAGCGGTAGGCAGAGTACTTTCCGTTGGTCCTGACGCTACCAACCTAGTTGTTGGAGATTGGGTTTTTTGCGACCCAACCGTGCGTTCCCGCGACAATGCTATTACGCCCGATATAACCTTGCAAGGCCTTAGTGCCAGAGGTGCAGGCGGGCAGCATCTTCAAAAATATTATCGTGATGGTTCATTCGCAGAAAAGATGTTAGTACCTACTGAAAACGCCATTAAAATAGGCAATATTGATTTTAAAGAGGCAGCCAAATGGTGTCCGCTGTTGCTATTACTTGTTCCTTACGGCGGTTTGCTGGCGGTAAATCTAAAAGCAGGTGAAACGATATTGATTAGTGGTGCAACCGGTAATTTTGGAAGTGCGGCAGTTGCTGTGGCATTGGCTATGGGAGCAGGATGTGTAATTGCACCCGGAAGAAATCAAAAAATTCTTACTGAATTAGAACAGCGTTTTGGAAATCGTCTGCGTTCCATTTTGCTTACCGGCGATGAAAATATCGATACAGAGAATATGAAGGCGGCATCGCCAAATCCTATTGATTGTGTATTGGATATAATGCCTCCATCGGTTAGCACATCCGTTGTACGCAGTGCAATCATGACGGTAAGAGAATCCGGGAGAATCGTTCTCATGGGTGGCGTTGGCATGTTGGGCGGAGATGATTTGAACCTGCCATATCCGTGGATTATGCGAAACAATATTACCATAAAAGGTCAGTGGATGTACCCGAGAGAAGCTGCTTACAGCATCGTATCACTCGTAAAAGCCGGATTGCTGTCACTTGACTTGTATGATATTACCGAATTTAAACTTGACGAAATCAATGATGCACTTGACTATGCAGAAAAAAATTCGGGTGCTTTTAAGATGACGGTAGTCAATTCGTAGTCTGCACTTTCATTCTGTTTCTCAAAACTACATTTGGTGATACAGTCATTCAAAGACATTGTGATTGTATTGTTTCATTTTTTATTATTCAGTTCCCATCCATACCAATGAATAGATTCGGCAAAACGGAAGTGTAAACATTCCTGATATTGAATTTTGATACTTATAAATTACCGCTTTTACACAAATGCCTGCCTGTTGCAAAAAAGAGAGATAAAACGCGGTGCCGGCAGCCGTTTCGCCATTCAATTTTACATTATTGCAACAGGCCGTTTTATATCCCGCAGATACAAAGGTTATTCTATAATCACCAGATAATAATTCTTCTTTCCTTTTTGAATTAAAATGTATTTGCTATGCAGTAACAAGCTCGCATCAACAATCATTTGCGCATTTTCAACCTTATTCCGGTTAATGCTTATGCCACCGCCCAGCACCATTTTGCGGGCTTCTCCTTTACTCGGAAAAACACTTATGTCAGATAAAAATGAAACGACATCAATGCCGCTTTGCAGTTTGTTTTTATCTATCGAAAACTTTGTTACGCCTTCCATATTTTCAAGGTCTTCTGCGGATAAACTTTCAGCAGAAGCGGTTGCATTGGCAAACAATTTTTCCGTTGTAGAAACCGCTTCTTCATACGCTGCTTCGCCATGCACAAATACGGTTAACTCTTTAGCCAGCTTTTTCTGCAAGCCTCTCGCAGCCTCGTTTTCAGCATGTTTTTCAAGAAGCTTTTTTATTTCTTCTTTTGATAAAAAAGTGAATATTTTAATCCATTTTTTTGCATCCTCATCTGCGGCATTCAGCCAGAACTGGTAAAACAGATATGGAGACGTTTTTTCTGCATCCAGCCATACGTTTCCTTTCTCCGATTTACCAAATTTTCCGCCATCGCTTTTGGCTAATAACGGGCAGGTAAAAGCGAAGGCTTCACCACCGGCTTTGCGTCTGATTAATTCTGTGCCGGTCGTAATGTTTCCCCACTGGTCGCTGCCGCCCATTTGCAGCTTACAATTTTTGTTTTGCCAGAGCCAGTAAAAATCGTAACCCTGAATTAACTGATACGTAAATTCGGTAAATGAAATGCCTGTATCGCCATCCATGCGCTTCTTCACACTCTCTTTCGCCATCATATAATTGACGGTGACATGTTTACCAACGTCGCGTATAAACGAAAGAAAATTCATCTCTTTAAACCAGTTGTAGTTATTCACCATCACGGCAGCATTGGGTTTGCCGTCATCAAAATTCAGGAAGCGTTCCAGTTGCTTTCTGATGCCGTTTTGATTGCGCTGCAAAGTGTCTTCATCAAGTAAATTCCGTTCCTCGCTCTTCCCGCTCGGGTCGCCAATCATACCGGTTGCGCCGCCTACCAAAGCGTATGGTTTGTGCCCGGCTTTTTGCAGATGCACCAGTAATAAAACAGGAAGCAGACTACCGATGTGAAGACTATCTGCCGTTGGATCAAAACCAATATAGCCGCTTGTCATTTCTTTGTTCAGTTGCTCTTCGGTTCCCGGAACAATGTCCTGTATCAATCCGCGCCAGCGCAATTCTTCAATGAGATTCATGGCTTATAAAATTTGCCGCAAATGTAGCAATAAGGAGAAAGTGTAATAAGCATCAGGTAGTATGTAGTAAGTAATAATTATCAACCATGTAATTAATTTCTATTAGGTTGATTTGTTTTTGTTTCTCACTTTTTTATAAAGAGCAATAGCAGACATGAGTATGATAATAAACACAATCAATCCGCCCAAACCCCAGACAACACTGATAGCTTCTTTCACAACGGCGAGCATCACGATGGCAATTAAGAAGATGGTTGCCACTTCGTTCCAAACACGAAGTTGCTGAGACGTATATTTATAAACGCCCTTGAGTTGCTGCCGGAAAATAAGATGCAGCGAGATGAAATAGAAGTAAAGAAGAACCACGAATACTAACTTGATGGCTAACCATTCGGGAAGATAATCTAACATGATCCACATCCAGGGACCAAAGATGAGTGTAAGAACTGCCGAAGGAACCGTAATGCCATACCAAAGCCGCTTCATCATCACCGAAAATTGTTTGTGCAATATTTCTTTTTCCACTTCGCTTTTCTCATTGGCTTCTGTATTGTAAATAAACAGCCTTGGCATGTAAAACATACCGGCAAACCAGGTAACAATAAAGATGATGTGCAGAGCTTTAACGTAATTGTACATTAGGTGAGAAGTGAAAAATGAAAGGTTAAACCGGAAGCCTCTCATACGAAAATAAAGACATAGAAAGTAAGCGATTGTTTATTTTTCTGTTCACGGTTCTCCTTTCATCTTTATCATATTAGTAAGCATCGCAAAGCATTTGTTAGCTAATATACCTAATCGTTCTATGGAATGATGTTTTACGTAGTTCAAATCAACCGCTACTTCAAAGGCAGCGTCTATTTCTATTATTGAACCTCGGGCAATTTCAAAAAAGCGTTTTCGTTCTGTCTCAGACTTCCTGCTGCATCCCTCAGCTAAGTTTAATTTTACCGACAAAGCTGCCCGGCGTACCTGCGATACCATATTAAATTTTTCTTCTTCAGGAAGCAAGATAGAAACAGTATAAACTTCCTTTACCAAAAAGCTTACTTCTTTATATACATCGAGATGCTTGTGCTTTAAATCGAGAAACATAATTACAAAAAATTATTCTTACTTACTCCTTTTTCTTTTATAATATCTCACTTATCACGTCTGACGTCTGACTTCTTACCTTTTCTGCCAAACTTACCAGCGCATTTATCCACAGCGGGTTTACATTTAAACAGGGAATGGCGGTAAAGCTTTCGCCGCCTGCATTGAGAAAAATATCTCTGCCTTCAATCGCCATTTCTTCCAGCGTTTCCAGGCAATCGCTGATAAAAGCCGGGCAAACAACCAATAATTTTTTAACGCCTTCGTTTGGCAGTTCTGTTAACCGCAACGCGGTGTAAGGCAACAGCCACTGATCTCTTCCCAAACGCGACTGAAAAGTTTGTTCCCATTTTTCTTTTGGTAAATTCAATTGCTTGCTTACGAGTTCTGCCGTCATCAGCGTTTGATGGCGGTAGCAAAACTGATGCGCAGCAGATGCCACATGACAGCAATCTTTTACCTGTAAACAATGCTTTCCCGTGGGGTCGGTTTTCTTTACATGCCGTTCGGGAATGCCATGAAAGCTGAACAGGATTTTATCAAACGGCTCATCGGTATATGGCTTGATGCTTTGCGCCAGCGCATTGATGTATTCTTCATCATCATAAAACGGCTCGATGACGGATAGCGCAAAAGAATAATTCTGTTTCCGATGCACTTCTTTCATGTATTCTACCGCCGTTTCGTAGCTGCTCATGGCATAATGCGGATATAATGGAAACAAAATCACTTCTTCCAGATCGGGTATTTGTTGCAACAGGCTTTCATACGCCGCTTCCGGTGTCGGATTGCCATATCGCATCGCAATTTCAACCGGCATATCAAAGTGAGGCTTAACAGCCTGCTGCAGTTGTTTTGTCAATACGATTAAGGGTGAACCTTCCTTCGTCCAGATGCTTTCATAAGCGTGTGCCGATTTGGGCGCGCGAAACGGAACGATGATGCCTTTAATCAGCAGCAGCCGCGCGAGATAAGGAATGTCTATCACGCGTTCATCCATCAAAAATTCTCTTAAATATCTGGCTACATCTTTTGTTCGGGTGCTGTCGGGCGAGCCGAGATTCATTAGTATAATTGCCTTCTTGTTTGTGCTTTGCATGGTGGTATCTTCCTTTCTTCACGTCTTACCCCGCCCTATCTTTGCGCGGCAAAACACCGCAAAGATAACCCGCATACAAACATCTATTCATGAAGCAACGACCGGTTCATCCTGCGTTAGAAGATTATCTGGAAGGAAAAGTGTTACTGATAAACAAGCCATTGCACTGGACATCGTTTGACGTGGTAAAAAAAATCCGCATCCTGACCGGCATTTCAAAAATCGGTCATGCCGGAACGCTCGATCCCTTAGCCACCGGGCTGCTGATTGTATGCACCGGAAAATTTACCAAAAAGATTAACGAATATATGGGTATGGAAAAAGAATATACCGGCAGCTTTACACTTGGCGCCACAACGCCAACGTATGACAAAGAAAGCGAGCCGGTAAATATTACCGATATTTCGCAGCTTACGGAACAGGAAATACATGATGCCACGCTTCATTTTACGGCTGAAATTATGCAGGTTCCGCCCATTCATTCCGCCATAAAAAAAGATGGCAAACCCGTTTATCTTGCCGCGCGGAAAGGCATTGATATAACGTTGGAACCAAGACCCGTTACCATTAAAGAATTTACCATCATCAAAACCCATTTGCCTGACGTTTATTTTAAAGTGGTGTGCAGCACCGGCACGTATATCCGCAGCCTGGCGAATGACTTTGGCGCGTCGCTTCAGGTGGGCGGATATTTAAGCAGCTTGTGCCGCACGCGCATTGGCGCGTTTACGATTGATGATGCCATGACTGTGAAAGAATTTGAAGAGATGATACAGAGAATAATGTCTCACAGATGAACACAGATTTTTTGGAACTACAAAGATGTTAACGACACAAAGGGGAGTGCTTTCTTCCTGTTCCTTGTATTCTTGCATCCTTCTATCTTACTTCCATCTGCGTTCATCGGTATTATCAGTGAGAAACAAAACATTTTCATTTTATAACTTGCGCCTATGTTTACCGGAATTGTAGAAGCAACAGGAATCGTTTCATCAGTTGAAACGGATGGCACAAATACGATATTCTGGATGGCAAGCGCCATCAGCCACGAATTAAAAATTGATCAAAGTGTAAGTCATAGCGGCGTTTGCCTTACGGTAGATGCGCTGCGCGATGATGCCCATCGTGTTACTGCGGTTGCCGAAACATTATCCAAAACCAATCTTGAAAGCTGGCAGGAAGGAAGCCTTGTAAACTTAGAGCGTTGCATGCCGATGAATGGCAGAATTGATGGGCATATTGTGCAGGGTCATGTTGATGCAACAGCCGTTTGCCTGCAAAAAAAAGACCTCAAAGGAAGCTGGGAATACCGCTTTTCGTTTGATGAACGATATGCTGCGCTGATGATTGAAAAAGGCTCGGTTTGTATTAACGGCATCAGCCTTACCGCATACAATGTTGGCAGCCATGAATTTACCGTTTCCATCATTCCTTATACCTATCAGTACACCAATATTCAGCAGGTGCAAAACAATAGCATCATAAACATTGAGTTTGATATGATTGGCAAATACATCAACCGCATTTATGCCGTTCAAAACAAGTAATGCGCCATGAACGAACCTTCCGTAGCCATCGCCATCCTGAACTGGAACGGCAAACATTTTTTAGAAGCCTTGCTGCCCGCGCTGCAACATCTTACCTACCCCAACTACTCCGTTTATATTATTGACAACAACAGTTCGGATCAATCTGTTTCATTTGTCAATGCAAATTTTCCATCGGTGCATATCATTTCGTTAGACGATAATTATGGCTTTGCAACCGGCTACAACAAAGGATTGCGGGGAATAAAAGAAGAGTATTACCTGATGATGAATTCTGACGTGGAAGTGCAGTCCGGTTTCATTGAACCATTGGTTGAAATAATGGAACGCGACGATAAAACGGCTGTGGTTCAACCCAAAATTCTTTCTTTACAAAACAAGCATCTCTTTGAACATGCCGGTGCCGCAGGCGGTATGATAGACATATTGGGTTATCCGTTTTGCCGGGGAAGAATTTTTGATACGGTAGAAGAAGATACAGGTCAGTACAACGATACCACACAAATATTCTGGGCAACGGGAACGTGTTGCTTAATCAGAAAAAAAATCTATTGGCAAACCGGCGGTATGTATGGCTATTATTTTATGCACATGGAAGAAATAGATTTTTGCTGGCGGTTGCACAGCAATGGTTATAAAGTGATGTATTGCCCGCAATCGGTCATTTATCATCTTGGCGGCGGCTCGCTGTCTTACAGTTCGCCCCGCAAAACCTATCTCAATTTCAGAAACAATATTATGATGTGCTGGCGAAATTCGCCCTGGTATGTAAATGCCTGGCTTTTGCCATTGCGTATGACAATGGATGCGGCGGCTGCCATCCGGTTTTTGTTGGCAAAACAAACCGGAAACTCGGTTGCCGCAGGCAAAGCTTACCTGCACTTTTTTACCTGGCTGTTTTCGTTTGAAAAAGATAGTCCCCGGCAAAAATTATCGCTGCGTAAAGCGCCCGGTGCAAAGCGTATCAGCATTGTTTGGAAATATTATATTGGTAAAAAGAAAACGTACCGGGATTTGGATTGATGCGTACGATACTAAGAATATTTTTACAGGTAAAATAATAAACAAAAAGCCGTCCCGATTCAATCGGGACGGCTCAATTTGCAGGCAAATTAAATTTTATTCTGTACCCGGCTTTACCAACCCTAATTTGGCTTCGAGGCTTAACGTAGCGTGAGGCACGGCGCGCAAACGGGCTTTGTCAATCAGTTTGCCGGTTACGCGGCAAATGCCATACGTTTTATTCTCGATGCGAATGAGCGCTTTTTCCAGATGATCTATATAAGTAATCTGGCGGCTCGCCATCTGGCTAAGCTGTTCGCGTTCCATGCTCATGCTGCCATCTTCCATGGTCATGTATCGGTTGTCGCCTTCATCTCCGCCCATATCATCTCTGCGTGTAATCAATCCCTGCAGATAAGCAAGCTCTTTTTTGGCGGCATCTAATTTTTTATTAATCAGTTCTCTGAATTCATTCAGCTCATTGTCGTTGTATCTTACCAGCGGCAGATTACTTTTTCCGTTGGCAGCCGTTTGTCTCTGATCCAACGTTTTATATTCCGGCTGATAAGGAACCGATGTTTTCATGGTTGTTTTCGGAACTTTTACTTCAACAGGCACAGCCGTTTTTTTGCTGATTCCTTGTAACGCTTCAACCTGCTTTTTAACAGCCGGCTTAGCCGTTTTTTTAGAAACAGGTTCGCTTTTTTTAACAACGGTCTTTAGTTCTTCTTCCTTCGCTTTCTTAACAGGTGCTTTCTTTATCATCGTCTTACTACTTATTGGTGTTTTTAATGTTGACACTTTTTTAACCGGCGCGGCTGCTTTTTTGGCAACCGCAACAGATTTTACTTTCTTCTCAGGAGCGGTTTTGGATGCTGATTTAACAGTACCGGCAGTTTTCCTGGCAGCAGCCTTTACAGCGGGCTTGGCAGGGGCTGCTTTCTTAGCAGTTTTAATAGTAGGTTTGGCTGCCTTTTTAGGCGCTGCTTTTTTTACGGCCATACAATTGTTATTTTTTAATTAGACTGATTTTTACCGGAGTATCGTTAATTTCAATTTCAGTTCCCTGATTGGTTAAGGGCACCCAATTAATTGAGTCGGCTAAAATTTCCGCGCAAATATAGTTTTTAAATTGATTGATAGATTTTCTTAACGTTTCGTTGTTTTCGATCTCCACTTCTATGCGATCGGTTACATAAAAATCATTGTCCTTACGTAAATTCTGCACCCGGTTAATAAATTCGCGGGCATCGCCTTCGCCTTTCAGATCTTCGGTAATTTCAACATCTAACGCTACGGTAAGCAATCCTTTTACTGCCACGCTCCAGCCCGGAATGTCTTCGGCAATTACTTCAACCTCATTGCTTAAAATGGTATAAAGCTGATGGTTGATTTCTAAAACCAGGCTGCCTTCCTTTTCTAATTTTTCAATCTCAGCCTGACCCAAACCGGTAAGCAAAGCAGCAGCGGCTTTCATGTTAGCACCGAGTTTAACGCCGAGCTTTTTAAAGTTCGGTTTGATGGTTTTATGTACCAGTCCTTCCGTATCGGTAATGTATTCTACCGCTTTAATATTTACTTCCGATTTTATTAACTCTTCTACTTGTTGCAACTGATGCTGCATTTCTGTGTTCAGAATGGGAATCAATATTTTTTGAAGCGGCTGGCGCACTTTGATGTTTACTTTTTTGCGCAGCGATAATACCAGCGAGCAAACGTCCTGCGCAAGCTGCATTCTTTCTTCCAACGTATCATCTATAACAGATGCGTTTGCCAATGGGAAATCTGTGTGATGAACGGATGCCTTTTTTTCTTTGCCCGTTACTTCGTTCAGGCGGTTGTAAACAGCATCGCTAAAAAAAGGTGAAACCGGCGCAATGAGTTTGGTTAATGTGATTAAACACTCATACAAAGTTTGATAGGCGCAGATTTTATCGTGTTCATAATCGCCTTTCCAGAAGCGGCGGCGGCAAAGACGCACATACCAGTTGCTAAGCTGTTCGTCCACAAATTCTTCGATGGCACGCCCGGCAACCGTTGGCTCAAAGTCGTTCATGGCTGCCGTTACTTTTTGAATTAGCGTATGCAATGCCGACAAAACCCATCTGTCTATTTCAGGTCTTTTGACAAGTTCAATGTAATCTTCCGAAAAAGCAAACCCATCTACGTTTGCATACAAAGCAAAAAACTGATAAATATTATACAATGTGCCGAAGAATTTCCGCTGCACTTCCTGAATGCCGGAAAGATCAAATTTCAGATTGTCCCACGGCGAGGCATTGGTGATTAAATACCAGCGCGTAGCATCGGCGCCAAATGTATTGATGGTATCGAACGGATTCACCACATTGCCGAGGCGTTTGCTCATTTTATTGCCGTTCTTATCCAGTACCAAACCATTGGAAACAACGGTTTTATAAGCCACGCTGTCGAACAACATTACGGCTAAGGCATGAAGTGTATAAAACCAGCCGCGCGTCTGATCTACACCTTCAGCAATAAAATCTGCCGGAAATGCTTTTTTGTTATCAATCAAATCTTTGTTCTCAAACGGGTAATGCCATTGCGCATACGGCATGGCACCGCTGTCGAACCAAACGTCAATCAGATCAGGTATGCGCTTCATCGGTTTTCCCGAAGGGCTAACCAATATAATTTCGTCAATAAAAGGTTTGTGAAGATCCAAGGTTTGAGGTGCGAGGTATGAGATTTGAGTTAAGCCCAATGTTGTATCAGCCTTTGCGATTTCTTCCTTCAGTTCTTCAATGCTTCCAATGCAGATTTCTTCGGTGCTGTCTTCTGTTCGCCATACCGGTAATGGTGTTCCCCAATAGCGGCTGCGGCTCAGGTTCCAGTCCACCATATTTTCGAGCCAGTTGCCAAAACGCCCTTCGCCGGTACTTTTTGGTTTCCAGTTGATGGTTTTGTTCAATTCAACCATTCTGTCTTTGCAGGCGGTGGTTTTAATAAACCAGGCATCTAACGGGTAATACAAAACCGGCTTATCGGTGCGCCAGCAATGCGGATAGCTGTGCTCGTATTTTTCAACTTTAAACGCCCGGTTTTCCTTTTTCAACTTTACGCAGATGTCAACATTTACATCTGTATAATTGGGTTCGTTTTTATAATCTTTTACATAGCGATTGCTGAACTCGCCCAGACCATCTACAAATTTTCCCTGGCGGTCAACCATGATTAAAATGCCGATGTCGTATTTTTTTCCCACTTTAAAGTCATCGGCACCAAAAGCAGGCGCAGTATGCACGATGCCGGTTCCGTCTTCGGTGGTAACAAAATCGCCTAAAAGAACGCGAAACGGATCGCCGCCGCTGTTTTCCGGTGCATTGGCTTCGTAAGGCAACAATTGTTCATAACGACATTCTTCAATTTCAAGCCCGGTAAATTCGGCGAGTATTTGCCAGGGCAACAGCTTCGATTTTTCATTGTATTCTTCAAAGCCCGCATTTTCACTTTCCGGCTTAAAATATTTGTCCAATAAGGCTTTGGCTAAAATAACATTCACCAGAAGATGCGTATAAGGATTAAATGTTTTTACCAATACATATCCGATGTTACTGCCCACGGTCAACCCCAGATTGGAGGGCAGCGTCCACGGCGTTGTCGTCCAGGCAAGAAAGAAAATGTCAGTTGAGGGTTGACCGTTAACAGCATCAAACAAAAAGTCTGATTTCATATCACGAACCGCCTTAAACATGGCTACGCAGCTTGTATCTTTTACATCACGGTAGCAGCCCGGCTGATTCAGTTCGTGCGAACTCAGCCCCGTGCCTGCT
Organism: Ilyomonas sp.; assembly: GCA_965219515.1. GTDB lineage: Bacteria > Bacteroidota > Bacteroidia > Chitinophagales > Chitinophagaceae > Ilyomonas. The sequence continues at coordinate 225,427 of OZ244776.1, read as the reverse complement.
GCCGGCGAATAAGGCTGAATGCTAACGCTTTCGTACAGCAATCCTTTTTTGTACAGTTCTTTCAGCAGCCACCAGAGCGTTTCAATGTATTCATTTGTAAACGTGATGTAGGGATTGTTCAGATCAACCCAATAACCCATTTTCGTGGTCAGTTCGTCCCATTCTTTCTTATAACGCAACACCGCTTCGCGGCATTTGGCATTGTATTCTTCAACCGAAATTTTTTTGCCGATGTCTTCTTTCGTAATGCCAAGCTCTTTTTCAACGCCCAGTTCTACCGGCAGCCCATGGGTATCCCAACCGCCTTTGCGCTTTACCTGAAAACCTTTCATGGTTTTGTAACGGCATACGAGATCTTTCAGCGTGCGCGAAATAACATGGTGAATACCAGGCATGCCGTTGGCGCTGGGCGGACCTTCATAAAACACGAACGGCTCGGCACCGTTGCGCAGCGAAATGCTGGTTTCAAACGCTTCTTCACTTTTCCATTTCGCCAGCATTTCCTTTTCTATGGCTGGTAAATTCAATCCCGAAAACTCTTTATAGGTTACATTCATATCTCAACGATAAATGCGTTTTTTCTAAAAGGCTGCAAAGTTAGTTAAATTCGGGCGGGTAAGTAAGTGATAAAAGATGTGAAAACGGCCACAAACCCTATGCAACACAACATAAAAATTTAAAGACAAGCCGTTTTCTTCCAAAATATTTTACATTTGCATCCCTTTCACGGAGATCATAGCTCAGCTGGTTAGAGCATCGGATTGTGGTTCCGAAGGCCGTGGGTTCGAAACCCATTGGTCTCCCTCCTACAAAAAGCTTTGCAAATGCAGATTTGCAAAGCTTTTTTATTGAAGAAAAGTATGCCAACAGACTGGATTTTGTTCCTGATGCCGTTTATTTTCGCCTGTATCGGATGGATTGTTGCGCAGGTTGCCATATCGGTTTATATATCTGTTATTCTCAACAAAAAAAATCAGCTTGCACAAGCCATCGGCAACTATGCCGTGCAACAATTTTCCATTGACGCCATTGAAAAACAGCTTACCCATCCTGATACGATTGAAAAAATTCTGCCGTTTGCCGAAGAGCACATTGACAGTTTTTTACGCGTGAAATTGCCTGCCGCCATGCCGATGTTGGCGATGTTTATCAGCGATAAGCTGGTGGCAGAAATGAAAGCCATTTTTATGAATGAGCTGAAAGAGCTTTTTCCGGCATTGATCGGGCAATATCTCGCCAATATAAAAAAAGATTTCAACCCGGCTGATGCCATTTCTGCCAGACTCAATGGCATTTCTGCGGAAATTCTGCGCCCTCTTTTGAGGAAACAATTGCAGATTGTTTCGTATGCCTGTGCACTTACCGGTTTTTTGTGCGGATGCTTATACTTTTTCTTAACACGACTTGCCTAACAGAATGCCGCCGTAACCGATTATTTTAACCTGCATATCGGAATAAAAAGAAATTTGCTTTTAAACTTTTTTTCCTGCACACAACTTGCATTGTAGTTGGTTCTGATACATTTTTGTCTTATGCTTCTTTCAAAAATCTGCCTTTCTATTTTAATAACATCATTATGAAATCTGCATTTTTACTTTTGATAACGCTGCTTGGCGTTCAGGCTGCGTTTGCGCAGTGGCCGGGCGGACGACCGGGTAACGGAGCTTCAGGAAGATCTGTCAGTGGACATTTTTATGGCAAAGTGGTTGACAGCAAAACGAACAAAGGAATAAACGGCGCAACGGTACAAATTATCGCATCGACCAAAGACAGTTCTGGCAACAGACGCGATGTTCCGGTAGCTACCGGGCTAACGGAATCGAACGGCGATTTTAATTTTGACAATGTTTCGGTAAAAGGCAAATTAACACTGCATATAACCAATATTGGCTACAAAGATGTTTCGGAACAGGTGAGCCTGAACCCCGGCAGCACTGATAAAGATTTGGGCAACATCAGTCTTGAGCAATCGGAAACAACACTGGCTGGCGTTACGGTTACATCTTCGGCCAAACCTTTTTTTGAAATGGGTGTTGACAGAAAAATATTTAATGTTGACAAAAACATCGTTACCACCGGGCAAACGGCAACGGAAGTAATGAAACAGATTCCATCGCTGAACGTAGATGTAGATGGCAATGTAACGCTTCGCAATGCGGCACCCACCATTTTTATTGATGGCCGGCCTACTACACTTACGCTCGACCAGATTCCGGCTGATATTATTGACAAAGTGGAACTGGTTACCAATCCTTCTGCGAAATACGATGCTTCGGGTGGAAATGCCGGTATTTTGAACATTGTGTTGAAGAAAAACAGAAAAGTTGGCTACAACGGCAACATTCGCGCGGGCGCCGATTCAAGACGGGGCGTAAACGGCGGTGCAGACTTTAACCTGCGGGCAAACAAACTAAATTTTTCGCTTAGTGCCAATGTAAACCACCGCAGATCCATTTCTACCAACATAACAGACAGGAACAATTTTATAAACAATACCACAAGCGAAGTGTATCAATACGCAAAAGGAATAAATCCGCGCACATTCGCTTTTTTCAGAGGCGGTGTAGATTATTTTGTTGATAACCGGAATACTTTCAGTATATCGGGCAGTTATGTACATGGTGAATTTAACTCTGATGAAAATCAAAAAATAGACAGCAGTATTACCGGTTCTTTGTTAACACAAAGTATCCGTAACGCCAATACCAAACGCAGCTTCAACAACTTCGGTTCTCAATTCAGTTACCGGCATAATTTTGCCAAAGAAGGGCACGATATAACGGCTGATGTAAATTATAATTCAAGCAAAAACAACAGCGACGGTAGTTATGCTACCAATTATTATTCAGCTACCGGTATAAGTAAATACCAGCCGTATCTGCAAAAAATAAACGGCGGCGGCTACAACCGGTTTACTACCATACAAACCGATTATGAAAACCCGCTGAACAGCAACACCAAAATTGAAGCCGGCGCAAGGGTTGCGCTTCGCAGTTTTTTAAATGATAATCAGCAATACATCTCAGACAACAAAGATTCGGCTTATATATTATTGCCAAACATCAGCAGCCAGTATAAATTTACCGATCAGGTTTATGCAGCCTATGCCACGTATAGCCTGAAAGCAAAAAAATGGAATTACCAGATCGGATTACGGGCAGAAAGCTCTAATTATAACGGCACTTTATTGGAGAAAGATTCTTCTTTTAAAATCAATTACGCTGTCAGCTTGTTTCCCAGCGCCTTCATTACCTATCGCATAGATGACAAGCAGGATTTTCAGGCGAATTATTCGCGCCGCATTAACCGTCCTAATTTCTGGCAGTTGCTGCCTTTTATTGATAACACCGATCCGCTGAATTTATCTATCGGCAATCCGGGCTTACGACCGGAATTTACCAATTCATTTGAAGTGAATTACAGTTACATTTATACAAAAGGCGCCAACCTTTTAATTTCCGGTTACTACAAGCACAATACTAACTTAATTACCAATTATATTTATCGCGATGCCAACCCAGATAAAACCATAAACAAGCAGGACAGCGTGTATTACAGTACATTTGCAAATGCCGATAACAGCAACACCTATGGTCTTGAAATTACCAACCGCATTACGGTTGCTAAAATCTGGGATGTAACTGCTAACATCAATTTATTCAATTCGAAAATCAACGGCGGAGACAATTTGAAAGGCAACGATATCTCGCAGCAACGCTGGAGTTATTTTGCCAAACTAAACAACAACTTTAAGTTTAAAAAAGGCTTTTCCATTCAGTTGTCGGGCGATTACCAGTCGAAAACCATTTTGCCTGCCAGTTCGGGCAGCGCGCGCAACGGTGGTGGTGGCGGTGGCTGGGGAGCGCCGGCAACATCGGCACAGGGTTATATTTTTCCGCGGTATAGTTTTGATGCAGCCATTCGCAAAGAGTGGAATCTGAAAGGTGGCAACGCCTTTTCGGTAACGCTTGGCATTAACGATTTCACCCGCTCACAATTATTTAAAACTTATTCTGAATCTCAGTTTTCGCCAACCAATTATTTTAACCAGATTTCAAAACGCCGCAGAGATCCGCAAACGGTTCGGCTGAACATAAACTACCGGTTTGGTAAATTTGATGCCAGTTTGTTTAAACGCAAAGCCAACAGAAGCTCGGATGGATCGGGTTCCGAAATGATGAATCCGGGATAGGAGTTTTGCCACGAAGGCACAAAGATTTTTATTACAATGTAATTTAGTGATTTCGGGATTTCGTAAACTAAGCCAGGATTGCGTTTCGATAATATGATTCAGACTGATTTCATTATCCGGATGGCATCATTTACTTTTTTGCAGAATTATTCTTTGTGTCTGTATGCCTTCGTGGCAAAAATTAAACTCCTACTTCAGAAATCCGAAATCAACAATGCGGCGCAGGTATTTTTTATCCTGAATTACCCAGGTTACCTCGTAGCTTCCCAATTCGTCGCGGTTAAGCATATAGATATACACTTTGCTTTTGTCGGCGTTCTGATATACGCCGGCAAAGGTTTTCAGCTTATCGCCATCGGCATAAGTGAAAGCAGGATTGTATAAGTCGAAATAAGCAGCCGGAGGAATGGCTACGCTGTCGTTATCAATGACAACCTGAACATTGGAAATTGAATGTTTCGGCACTTCAGTATATCTGCCGTAATAGCCTTTGTTGTCTATCTTAATCAGATATTTATCAGAATAGGTAAGCTTGTGTTTGGCGGCTTCAAAATTGCCTGCGGTAATGGTTACGCTAATGCCATTGCCTTCAAAACGAATGTTGTTTCTATCGTAGCTCGTAACGGGTACGGAAGGCAAGGTGGGTTTGCCAACGCTTTCATCAATGCCAGACATGGTGAAAGTAGCCGCGTCGCTTCGCACATCTTTTTGCATGACCTTTTTGAAATTGTCTTTTTTGCTTCGCAAATCGGGCGCGTCGTCCTGAGCGGTCGCCACTAAAAAAGAAAAAATAGAAAGCACAACAATCAATCGGCGCATAACATCTGTTTTATGTAATGAAACAATGAAAATAAGACAGTGATGTTTACGGGCAAATATTTTTACGTTAAAGAAAAGTCAGGTTGTCTCACTGATGGCACGGATTAACACTGATGAAATACATTTACTTTTTCAAAAACATCTGTACCCATCCGTAAGAGAAAATTTTAGTTTCTGTGTTATCCGTGAAAAACAATTATCGGAGCGGCATAAAATAAGTTATGCAAACTGATACACTTTGCGCGAAGGAAAACTAACCCGCTCGCGCCAGACAGTGTTAGCTGCGGCACAAAGCCCACCGGTAGTAGCATTTTGAATGCGATGGTGGAAACAATCGTTTACCGATTCTGCCAGCGTTACCGATTCTATTGACTGACCATAATACGCTTCTTTCATAAAGCGGGCGTCTAAAGCAGAAAGCTGCTTTTCTTCAAAATATACATCAGGCACGGTTTCTAACGCCCATTGCAAATAGCGCAGGTTGTTTACATGATTATTCGCATCCAGATCATACTGATAAATATTAAATTTTTTAGAGCATTGTATGGTTGGCGGATGCACCAACGGGGCTTCAATGTCATACGTAGCGCAGCACTCGCCGTTTGCCGGCCAGCGATTCAAAATATCGCCAAAGATTCGCAGCGGGCGTCTTTTTTTTGTATCAAAAAACACCCACAAACCTCTTGCTTTTCCAATCATATTATTGTCGCTGTCAAGGATGATGTTCTCGCGATAGCCGCGTGTGGCCGTAAAAGCCGATAGCCAGGTACGAATGGTTATCACCTCTTTAAAAACCGGATAGCGGTCTATCTGCATAAAGCCTGAAATAAGCAGCCAGCCTATGTTTTGCGCATATAAATCGAACAAGCCGTATCCGATTTCGTTGCAATGATCGGACGCCGTTTCTTCAAGCAAGGTGGCCATGGTAAGCGGAGACGCTTCGCCCCATTTGTTCATTTCAAAGTACCTGAGGTTAAACTGCTTTTCAAACATTCAGTTAAATTTAAAATATGCACCAATCAATTTTTCATGTGGCAGGCATATTTCTAAACAAATCTGACGAAAGGGTTAATCGGGCACTTGTTTAAAAAGGATTCTGATACAGATGTTTAGTTTGGCTATGGCAGCAATATTAATTTAAATAGTTAACGCATAAAAATAATTATTGTAAAAAGAAACAGGGACGATTTTTCAGAATGCTATTCATCTTCCAGCAAACGTTCGGGCAATTGCTTTTTGGTAACGGCGCCCATTTTACGCAGTTCCTCTATCTTTTTAATTACATTCCCATTGCCGTTTTTCAGTTGACCCAATGCCTGCAAATACAAATCGTTCGCTTCATTTATTTTTCTTCCCACAGATTCAAAGTTGGCGATAAAACCTTCAAATTTATCGTACAACGCACCGGCTTTATTGGCGATTTCTAACGCATGTTTGTTTTGCAATTCCACTTTCCATAAATCGGCAACAATTTTTAAAACGGCAAATAAATTGGTCGGGCTCACCATTAAAATCCGCTTCTCATAGGCATATTTCCAAAGCGATGTATCCTGCTTTACGGCTTCCAGAAAAGCGGGTTCTATGGGTACGAACATCAATACATAATCGAGCGCTGCCGCGTATTTCGGATAATCTTTCCGGCTAAGTCCTTCAATATGCAATCGCATGGAACGGATATGATTGCTGAGACAGGTTTTTTGTTGTTCCACATTGCTGCAGGCTGCGTATTCGTCCCACGCAATCAGCGATACTTTGCTGTCAATAATTATTTTTCTGTTATCGGGATAATAAATGGTAACATCGGGCTGCAATCCTTTACCAGCTTCGTCTTTAACAATGTTGCCTGCATTGTCGCGGATAAATTGCTGCACATGATATTCGCGCCCTTTCGATAAGCCGCTGCTTTCGAGCAGGCTTTCCAAAATCATTTCGCCCCAGTTGCCCTGCATTTTTACGCTGCCCTTTAAAGCCGATGTTAAGTTGTTGGCTTCATCGCTTACTTTCCGGCTCATTTCTATCAGCCGCTGTACTTCTCTGCCAAGCGAAAACCGTTCTTTGCTTTCTTTGTCATACGTTTCTTCCACCTTTTGCTTAAACTCGCCAAGCTGCGCTTTTAACGGCGTTATCAGCGCATTCATTTTCTCTTCGTTCAGCGCGGTAAATTTTTCCGATTTTTCTTCCAGAATGGTTTGGGCAAGATTTTTAAATTCATGTTTAAACTGGTTGCCAATCATTTCCAATTCGGCTTTTTGCAATTCCAGTTTTTCTTCGGCCGCATGAAATTTTGTTTTGAACATGGTAAGCTGGTTGTTCAGTATTTCGTTGTCGCGCTGGTATTTTTTTAACACGTTGCACTGCTCCGTTACAGATTGCAGCAAGCCTTCTGTTTTGGCAAATTGCTGAATGAGTTGTTCCTTTTGCTGATGCAATTCGTTGCCATTATTTGTTAATTGCGCAATTGTATTTTCGTACTGTAATGCTTTTTCATTGATTGCGGAAAGCCTGTTGCTGAAATATTGTTTTGTAATGAGCCAGACAATAAGGGCGACAATAACGGCGGCAACAATAATGATGATATCTGTGGTTGTAAGCATAAGTATAACTGAATGATGAAACGAAAAGTAGGAAATTTTTGGTATTGAAAAGTTTTTGTTTCTGGCTGCTTTTTCATTTCAGATGATGTTATTTTATAAAACATGCGAATCAAGGGTTAGAATGCGGACAGTATCATCAAAGCGGCAGCGAGTTTTCCATACAGGTGTAATCTAAGTCCGTTTGAAGACCTCACCTTAGAGGCGTTTTGAATTTGAGTGAGTTCATTAATCCAGTTAAATAATGATTCTATTGGTTGCCTCAGGGTTGCCACTGCTTTGTTGAAAAGGTCGTTGAACGCCTGTTCTCTTTGTTTGAAAAGAGCTTCCCATCCTTTTTTATCTTTTAATGGTGTCAGCAACAGGCTGTTGTTTGTAAGCATCTGTTTTGATAATATTGTATCAGCATAGGCTTTATCTAAAATGCAATGGTCAGCCACTGTTTTTTCCAGCGTGTTTCTGAGTGCTGCCAGATCATGAACGCTTGCCGGCGTCACCTCCACATATTGCGGAAAAGGGATGGTGCCGGGTCTTTTCAATCCGAGCATATGCACTTTTACACCATAGTAATGCAGCTTTTTAGTTGCACAAAAACCTTTAGCGGTAAGTTCTGTAGCTACTTTTCCCGTCCGTTTATGAGAGCAGGTGATAACAGGAAAGGAATCGCCCAGCAACACCTTCAACTGATCGTTACAAACAGGCAGGCTGTCAAAAAACTCAATCATCAACACACAAAATGCATCACAGAGCCTGTTCAGTCTTGCATTAAAGGACTGATAAGAAGGAAGAGTGGGAAACCAACTGTGCCAATGGTTTTTAATATGATTATACATTGATTTTATTTTATATTTCTCTTCATAAGCTACACAAAACAGATAAATGGTCATTAACTCTTCATCTGTAATCATTTCAGCAGGCTGGCTGTTGTTACTAAAGCGCTGCACTTCCCAATATAATTGCTCCTTATATTTGCCGCAGACGTGAAAGTAGATTTTAATTAGGTTGTTTATTAGCATAAATACCTAACGAATCTCCTTCACGTCTATTCTTTACTAACCTAACTAACCCTTGATTCGCATAAAACATATAATTGTGATTGAATTTGCGATGTTTGCACCGTTTGTTTTGTATAATTTTTACAGACAGCAAACCAAATAAAGCAGGCGAAAAAAGATGCGTATAATTCTATTGATGTTGTTTTTTATTTCAGCAACAACTCTGTTTTCACAATCAAAAGATATTATTAAAGATACCATTGTTGACAGTCGTTTTTCCTGGACTGAGCTGCAAAACAAATTGAGAGCGCATTATTTCGACTTATCTGAAAATGATTTTACAAAACGCGAAAAACAAAGCATCGGGCAATTGATAGACACCAGACTAACATTAATTACTGTTGCTTATGTTGGCTTTGATAAACAGATTCATAAAGGACAAATAATTTGTAATCAATCCGTAGCTAACGACATCAAACAAATATTTTCGGAGTTACTAAAAATACGTTTCCCCATATTTCAATGCAAGCCAATCAGCGGGTTTCATTTTGATGATAAAGAATCTATGCAGGCAAACAATACAACCTGCTTTGACTTTCGTTTCAAAACCGGTAGCCGGCAGCTTTCCAGACACGCTTACGGACTTGCCATAGACATCAATCCGGTTCAGAATCCGTATAAGAAAAACAACGAAATATTGCCTGCAAATTATGATGAAAAAACATCACAGGGCATAATACGGATATCGGAAGAAACTGGGAAAAAAGTGATTTTAATTTTAAAAAAATATGGCTGGGTTTGGGGCGGCAACTGGCGGTCTTTGAAAGATTATATGCACTTTGAAAAAGGAAGGTGATGCCGGCATTGCATCTAAAAAAATGATAGGATGAAACAAGTTTGTATAAAGACGTTTGTTTAGCTAACAGATTCAATTACATCGGTCCATGTCTATATGTTATAATAACATTTACATAGCCGCTTCATGCCTTTTAATTTTGACTTCCGTTAATATGATTGAAAGAGCCAGGCAAAGCAGGGTAACGAGAACGGTTATTGTAGGATTGATGATGTTGAGTAAGATGAGTAGCAGGTTAATGGTAGTATTAACATGCGACAGCAGCAATAAATAATTTGACGCATATTTATTGGCATACGCGAAACTTTCATTTGATTTAAGGGATGTGCTTGTCCGAAATCCGTAAATGCGGTTTGCTTTTTTTGGTGGAAACAGAAAATACAGATAAGATATCAGGTTGATGACGAACAATAATGCGATAATTTTTGTCATACAGATTCATCTTTAAAATCCAAAAATATGATATTTGTGCCACAAATATTTCATTCATAAAATCACCAGTTCTTTATCTCGACTAATCTTTTAGTAATTTTTACAAACCCGTTTTAATCTTCAATCTTCTTCAAGGTTTAGCCGCTGAATTTCTGTTCCGTTTGCAATCAACTTAAACTCTTGTAATAAATCGTTGGACGCATGTTGTAAACTTTTAAACAGAAAAAGACGCACGATGAGAATGAGATTATTGTTCAGATGAGCAAGCATTGTGTCCGTATTAAAATAAATTTAAAAAATTCCTTGTGGTACAGTTTGAAATTTCATCCCTGACCGATTAAGCAACAGTTAATATCTGTCTTTACAAGCAAGGCGAAAGATTAGTATTTGTTGGCCGTCTTTCAAATATAATCCCCGGTATATTATTTGGGAATTCTATTTCGTATATATTTGTGTTGTTCAAATCGAAAACGCCTCTCATGCTTGTTCTTGACGACTATACAATTGCTTTATCATCAGGTTGGGCAGATATAAGTTTACCCTTACAGCGTTTAATATCTATCGTTTCTAACAATAGAGCAATAGCATTGCTTTTTAAAGTTTTTAAAGGATTTAATTATATTAATAATCTAAATGCCGAAAACAATGCAAAGTTGCGTCAACGGCTCGCAACCTATAAAGTTATAAACGTTTCTTTAAAAAACGTTCCTTTGAAAGACAGAGATCTTTCTGAACAAATAAAAGTTATTGAGGATCAAATTTTAATGTGCGGCGAGTTAAAAAATGATGTCGACGGATTACTTGAACACGGTGCCACCAGAATATTCACAAATTTCAAAGTAAGCCAGAAACTCCTTGAAGAACTTTTATCCATTTTATACATAATTCTCAGAACCTTTAAGAAAAATACCAAAAAATCCGTAATTGAAACCAGTCAGTTAGCAATAGACATAACAAACCATTCAGAAAAAACTCTATTGGATATAATTAATGGCGATTAAACAACGTGAAGTTTATTTACTTCCGTTTCCCTTCGGAGGTGATAATGTTGCACCTCACTACTTTATTGTCTTATCAACCGAAGAAGCTAATAAGCAAGAAAATACCTTTATAGCGGCAATGATAACTACATCCGATATACATAGAAACGAATATTCATTTCCATTATCGAATGCTATGTTTGACAAGCATTTGCCGCTATCGGATAGTCATGTCAGAATGCACTTAATAACCATTTACAGAAATAGGGAGATCTTAAAAAATTGTGTGAATACTATGAAGGAATACTATTTTAATCAATTGCTTGCACAAATTGGAGATATGGTTTTTAACTGCTTAATTACTCCGGTTCAATAATAATTTTCAAACAGTATCACTACCTAAAATCAAATCCGTTATGCAAAGTAGTCATTCCAATTCTTTTTAATGATTCAGCTTCCTAATTTCGCAACGTCTTTCCTGTCTTCAGTAAATGCTGTATCCGCTCCAATGTTTTCCGTTCGCCGCACAATGATAAAAACGCTTCTCTTTCTAAGTCTAATAAATATTGCTCGCTTACCAAAGTTTGCTCGCTCAGGTCGCCGCCGCACATTACATACGCCAGTTTACGCGCCACTTTTCCATCGTGCTCGGAGGCATAACCGGCGCGTTGCATTCCGTTAATACCTGCATACAAAGCGCCCAGGGCAGAACGCCCCAATACTTTGATGTCTTTGCGCTGCACCGGCATGGTATAACCGGCATCGCTTAGTTCGAGCACTCTCCTTTTTGCTTCGGCTATGCGGCGATTGCTGTTAATAATTACATCATCCTGACCTTTCCGAAGAATGCCCAGTCCATAAGCCTCAAAAGCAGACGTAGCCACCTTTGCCGTTGCAATGGTGAGAAAGCGGTTTTTTAGTGTAATGGTGTCCGGCTCATCTTCGTGCATATCATCGGCGGCGCGAAGCGCAAACTCTTTGGTGCCGCCGCCGCCAGGAATAACGCCGATTCCTGCTTCTACCAATCCGATATAAGTTTCGGCAGCCGCGCAAACCGCATCGGCATGAAGCGTCATTTCGCAACCGCCGCCCAATGCCAGCCCATGCGGCGCAACAGCAACCGGAATCGAAGAATACCGAACGCGCATCATGGTTTTTTGAAACAGGCGAATAGCAAAATCAAGTTCATCAAATTCATCTTCGGCGGCATACATGAAAATCATGCCCACATTGGCACCCGCACTAAAGTTCGCACCATCATTGGCAATCACCAATCCTTTATAATTTTTTTCGGCAAGGTCAATGCTTTTATTAACGGCTTCCAGCACTTCGCTGCCAATGCTGTTCATCTTGGTGTTCCATTGCAACGCTACAACTTCATCGCCAATGTCATACAAACCTGCGCTTGCACTTTTCCAAACGGTTTTGTCTTTATAATCAGATAAAATAATAAATGCTTCCGCGCCGGGAACAGGCTTGTAAGATTGCGAAGAAATATCGTAATAAAGCCGCTTGTTATTTTCTGTTTTATAAAACGAAATGTTGTTATTTGCCATCATTTCTTCTGCCCAGGATGCCACGCTGAAACCCGCGTCTTTCATAGCTTTTGTGGTGCTGGCAACACCCAATATATCCCAGGTTTCAAACGCGCCGGTTTCCCAGCCAAAACCCGCCTTCATGGCATCGTCAATCCGATACAGTTCATCACTGATTTCCGGAATGCGGTTAGATACATAAGAAAATAACGAATAAAACATCTGCCGGTAAAATTCGCCGGCTTTATCGGTGCCGGCAACAAGCACCAGCAAGCGTTTTTTCAGATCATCAACGGGCTTTGCCATTTCCAGCGTGGCAAATTTTGCTTTGCTGCGCGGTGCATATTCCAGCGTATCAAGATTCAATGTATGAATCTCTTTATCGCGCTTCTGCTCTTCAGGACTTCCTTCTGTAACGGGCAGCGTTATTTTCTTAAAAAAACCGCCGCCGGTTTTATCGCCAAGCCAGTTGTTTTCCAATATTTTCTCTAACCAGGATGGCAATCTGAAAATATCTTTCGCTTCATCATGCGGTGCATTTTCGGCAACGCCCTTCGCCACTTTTACCAGTGTATCAATGCCTACAATATCAGCCGTGCGAAACGTAGCCGATTTCGGGCGACCAATAACAGGTCCGGTTAATGTATCAACCTCATCTACTGTTAATCCGAGTTTCTGCATATTGTTGAAGATGCTCATGATGCCAAACACACCCACACGGTTGGCAATGAAAGCAGGCGTGTCTTTGGCAAGCACGGTGGTTTTACCCAGAAACAAATCGCCATAATGCATTAGAAAATCAACAACATTTTTATCCGTTTTTCCGGTAGGAATTATTTCAAGCAATTTGAGATAGCGCGGCGGGTTAAAAAAGTGCGTACCGCAAAAATATTTTTGAAAATCTTCGCTTCTGCCTTCAGCCAGCATATTGATGGGAATACCTGATGTATTGGTTGTAATAAATGTGCCCGGCTTACGATATTGTTCTACCTGTTCATATATGCTTTTCTTAATGTCGGGACGTTCTGCCACAACTTCAATAATCCAGTCGCAAAAAGCAATGTCTTTCATATCATCCGTGAAGTTTCCGGTGGTAATTTTATTTACCGCTTTTGCATCATATAGCGGCGACGGATTGCTTTTAATGGCTGTTTGCAACGCATCATTTACCAATTTGTTTCTTGCCGTTTTATCAGATATATCAGTTGTTTTATCAATCCTATCAGAAGTTCCTTTCGGCACAACATCCAGGAGCAATACCTGCACGCCGATGCCGGCAAACAGACACGCAATGCGCGAACCCATGATGCCGCTGCCTAATACCGCTACTTTATTTATTGCTCTTTTCATTGGTAATTTTTTTGTTTGAAAATGCTGAAATCAACTTTTCAGATTCGGATTTTGTATAATGATAAAACAAAGCATGCGTCTGACCGGATACTGTATGATGATGATTTATTCGGAAGTGGCGAAGATAAGCCGACAAGTGATTTTGCTGATGTGAATTTGTAAAGCGTTGAACAGGTCTGCGAAACTGCAATCAATTCATAAAAAAATATGCTTTGAAAAAGGCTGATTTTACAGTATGTTTGTCGCTAAAGCAAACTGAAAAATGCCTTTAATCAAAAGCATTTCCGGCATTCGCGGAACCATTGGCGGCAAACCCGGAGATAGCCTTAGCCCGTTAGATACGGTAAAGTTTACAGCAGCTTACGGAACGTGGATACGCAACCAAAACACAACAAATAAAACGATTGTAGTAGGCAGAGACGCCCGCATCAGCGGAAGCATGGTGCAACAGCTTGTAACATGTACCCTAAATGCTGTTGGTTTGCACGTAATTGATGCCGGATTAAGCACCACGCCAACCATAGAAATGGCCGTGATTTCAGAAGGGGCAGCCGGTGGCATCATCATTACTGCAAGCCACAACCCAAAGGAATGGAATGCCCTGAAACTCTTAAACAGCCGGGGCGAATTTTTAAGCAGCGAAGACGGCAGGCAGCTTTTAGAAATGGCAGAAAGCGAAACATTCCATTTTGTGCCGGTAGATAAATTGGGAACTACTACCATTGATACTTCTTTACTCGATAAACACATTGAAGCAGTTGTAGCTTATTCTTTGGTAGATAAAGAAGCCATTGCCGGACGCAATTTTAAAATTGTGGTAGATGGCATCAACAGCACCGGGGCAACGGCGGTTCCGCAATTACTAAAAGCGCTTGGTGTAGAAAATATTACGGTATTGAATGGCGAAGCAAACGGCAGATTTGCACACAATCCTGAGCCGTTGCCGCAACATCTTACCGAGCTTTCCAAAGAAGTAAACAGGCTGGGCGCGAATCTGGGCATAGCCGTTGATCCGGATGTGGACAGGCTTTGTTTTGTTTGTGAAGACGGCACCATGTTCGGCGAAGAATATACGCTGGTTGCCGTAGCCGATTATGTTTTGCAGCACCGCGCCGGAAACACGGTGAGCAACATGAGTTCTACACGCGCATTGAAAGATGTTACGATAAAACACGGTGGCGAATATTATCCCAGTGCCGTTGGCGAAGTGAATGTGATAACAAAGATGAAAGCGGTAAATGCCGTGATAGGTGGGGAAGGAAACGGCGGCATCATTGTTCCCGATTTGCATTATGGCAGAGATGCGCTGATTGGCATCGCTTTGTTTTTAAGTTTGCTTGCCAAAAGCAAAAAAAGCATCAGGCAATTGCGCCGTCAGTACCCGGATTATTTTATATCGAAAAACAAAATTGAACTCGAACAACATGTAAATGTGCCTGATATATTCGACCGTATTCAGAAAAAATATAAAAATAATCCCATCAACACAGACGATGGACTGAAGATAGAATTTGATACCGACTGGGTGCATCTGCGCACCAGCAATACAGAACCGATTATCCGCATTTATGCCGAAAGCAATTTTGAAACCACGGCCGATAATATCGCCAGAAGGTTGATGCAGGATATAAAGGAAAATATCGGGTAAATTCAGATAGGATCTTGCCTCTCGGTTTTTTAAAATTGTATTTCAATTACAGCCCGTAAACATTATAACGACAAAGCAAATCTTCTTTGCGTATCATCATAAGAGTTATGATAATCGCAGAATAACCGTCATCTTATCTTTTCTTTCAGCCTTTCTTTTCCACCGCCAAACCACTCGCTTTTTAGGATGCTCAATACAATGCTGTTTCTTCTTGTGCCGTCCGGCAAGGGCACATGGCTGCGCAATATTCCTTCCGGCATGCAGCCAATGGCTTTCATGGCATTGATGCTTCTTTCGTTATTTGCCGCCGCACGAAATTCAACACGTTCCATATTCAAATCTTCAAACGCAAAAGACAATAACAGATATTTGCAATGCCGGTTCAATCCCGTTCGTTGAAACTCTTCTCCATACCACGTGTATCCAAGCTGCAGGGTTCGATAAGGCAGATTGATGTCATAAAACCTTGTACTGCCTGCATACTCTCTGGTTTGTTTATCCCAGACGATAAAGGGATATTCTTTCTCTTCTTCCCTTGCTTTCAGCGTTTCATCAATGTAACGCTTCATGCCTTCTTCGCCTGCTGCACTTTTAATTGAATATTTAAATAGCTGCGGCTGATGCAGAGCAAACGGCATCAAGTTTTTATCATCATCCTGCTGAAGCGGTCGCAGTAAAACGCGTTCATCTTCCAGTGTATAATCGTTCACACAATTGAAATCAATACCCATATTTTTGTTTCCTGTTTAATGGAAATAGTTGCCCGCAGATAGCACAGATAAACAAAACGTTCTGCGCATTTCTGCGCCATTTGCGGGAGAAAACCGAATGCAAATATTACACCTTTTAAAGAAATATCATGTGCGGTATTATTGGATATGTAGGCTATAGAGAAGCCTACCCTGTTGTAATAAAAGGCTTGCAGCGACTGGAATATCGCGGCTACGACAGCAGCGGCGTTGCTTTGCTTGATGATGATTTGCGCGTATATAAAAAGAAAGGAAAAGTAGCAGAGTTGGAGAACGAAGTGATTGGTAAAAATTTGCACAGCCATATCGGCATTGGTCATACCCGATGGGCTACGCATGGCGAGCCAAGCGACCGCAATGCACATCCGCATTTGTCGCAAAGCGGCAACCTGACAATCATTCACAACGGTATCATAGAAAATTATGCGCAGATCAAAAATGAACTGCTAAAGAAAGGCTACACATTTACAAGCGACACCGATACCGAAGTGCTGCTAAACTTTATTGAAGACATTAAAATCAATAACAAATGCTCAACCGAAGAAGCCATACGAGCGGCGTTGCGGCGCGTGGTTGGCGCGTATTGTATTTTGGTAATGGATAAAGATGAACCCGAAACTATCATTGCTGCGCGCAAGGGAAGTCCGCTCGTAATCGGTATCGGAAAGAATGAACATTTTCTTGCTTCTGATGCCTCGCCGATTGTGGAATATACAAAAGAAGTGGTGTATGTAAACGATTATGAAATAGCCATTGTAAAACCAGATGAACTCATCTTAAAAAATCTGGGCAACGACAGGCAAACACCGTTTATTACAAAGCTGAATATGGAACTGGCAGCGATAGAAAAAGGCGGTTACGAGCATTTCATGCTGAAAGAAATATTTGAGCAACCCGATACCATTTTCGATTGCCTGCGCGGACGGCTTGACATCAATGATAAGAAAATCGTGATGAGCGGCATTGATATATATCAGGATAAAATTATGAATGCCGGCCGCATTATCATTGTTGCCTGCGGAACAAGCTGGCACGCGGGTTTGATCGCAGAATATATTTTTGAAGAAACGTGTCGTATTCCGGTTGAAGTGGAATATGCGTCTGAGTTTCGCTATCGCAATCCGGTAGTGCATGAAGGCGATGTGATCATTGCTGTATCGCAAAGCGGCGAAACGGCGGATACATTGGTGGCGATAGAAAAAGCAAAGGAACAGGGCGCGATTATTATTGGTGTTGTAAATGTTGCAGGCTCGTCCATTGCAAGACTTTCACATGCCGGCGCATATACACACGCAGGACCTGAAATTGGTGTTGCCAGTACAAAAGCGTTTACTGCGCAGTTGGCCGTTTTAACTATGATGGCGTTGAAGATCGGCTATGCAAAAGGCGCATTATCGCAGGAACGTTTTGATGTATTGTGCCGTGAATTATCCCTGATTCCGGAAAAGGTTGCGGAGATTTTAAAGCATACCCAAACCATAAAAAACATAGCCGAAAAATACAAAGAGGCGCGAGACTTTTTATATTTAGGCCGCGGTTATAATTTTCCTCTCGCTTTGGAAGGCGCATTAAAGCTGAAAGAAGTTTCATACATCCATGCAGAAGGATATCCGGCAGCCGAAATGAAGCACGGACCAATTGCTTTGGTGGATGATACATTGCCGGTTGTATTTATTGCTACAAAAGATGTTTACCACCAGAAAATCATAAGCAACATGCAGGAAATAAAAGCCCGCAAAGGCAAAGTGATAGCCGTGATTACCGAAGGCGATACAATCGTTCCAACAATTGCTGATGATGTGATTGTCATTCCCGAAGCCGATGAAATTGTTGCGCCTATGTTAAGCGCAATACCAATGCAGCTATTGGCATATTATATCGGCGTCAGCAAAGGCTTTGATGTGGACAAGCCAAGAAATTTAGCCAAAAGCGTAACGGTGGAATAGTCAATAGTCAATTAATATTTAGTAAATAACTTTAAATTTTTTGCATTCACAATTTGCAACTCAATTCTTTTCATTCACTATTAACAATTCAAAAATTACCTCTCACAATTCACAATGAATTACTATAGTCTCAATCATCAGTCTCCCAATGTATCTTTTGCAGACGCAACAATAAAAGGACAAGCGCCGGACAAAGGTTTGTATTTTCCTGAACACATTACCTCTTTATCAACTGATTTTATAAAGAACATCAGGCATTATTCAAAAGAAGAAATTGGTGTGGAAGTAATGAAGCCTTACACGCAGGGCAGTCTTCCAAATACAGTGCTGGAGCAGATTATAGCCGAAACAATTAATTTCGATTTTCCATTGGTGCAAATCAGCAACCGCATTTCGTCTCTTGAATTATTTCACGGTCCAACGCTGGCTTTTAAAGATGTAGGCGCACGATTCATGAGCCGTTGCCTAAGTTATTTCAATCAACACAAAAACATAATGACAACTGTTTTGGTAGCCACATCAGGCGATACCGGCGGCGCAGTTGCCAATGGTTTTTTGGATGTGGAAGGCGTTGATGTTGTGATTTTATATCCCTCAGGAAAAGTAAGCAAGGTGCAGGAATTGCAGCTTACCACCTGCGGCAAAAACATTACCGCGTTAGAAGTTGACGGCACATTTGATGATTGCCAAACCATAGTGAAACAAGCGTTTGCCGATGCTGGCTTGAATGAGAAATTTACGCTTACATCAGCTAATTCTATTAATGTAGCACGGTGGCTGCCGCAGCAGTTGTATTACTTCTTTGCCATGCAGCAATGGCAGGAAAAAAAGCCGCCGGTTATCTGCGTTCCGAGCGGAAATTTCGGAAATATATG
The DNA here is from genome assembly GCA_965219515.1 of Ilyomonas sp. Taxonomy (GTDB): domain Bacteria; phylum Bacteroidota; class Bacteroidia; order Chitinophagales; family Chitinophagaceae; genus Ilyomonas. The sequence continues at coordinate 206,459 of OZ244776.1, read as the reverse complement.
TGCCGGTATTTTAGCGCATATAGTGGGCTTGCCGGCAACGCATTTTATAGCGGCGCTTAATGCAAACGATGTGGTATATCGTTATCTGCAACATGGCTTGTTCGAGCCAAGACCTGCTGTGGCAACGCTTTCCAACGCAATGGATGTTGGTAACCCAAGTAACTTTATCCGCATTCTGCAAATTTTTAAACACGAATTGCCGCAATTGAAACAAGTGATAAGCGCCGCAACTACAGATGATGAAACCACAAAAAAAACAATCAGCAATGTTTATAAAGAATACGGCTACATTTTGGATCCGCATGGCGCTGTGGCATATAAAGCTTTAACCGATTATCTGCAAAACAATGATGAGAAAGGTTTTATTTTAGAAACCGCACATGCGGTAAAGTTTCCCGGTGTGGTGGAAGAAGCCATCGGAAAAAAAATTGACGTGCCAGACAGCGCAAAAGCGTTGTTCTCTTTGCAAAAGAAAAGCATTGCCATGCCTGCCAATTTTGAAGCGGTGAAAGAATGGCTGATGGGAAGAGTTTAGTGATTATGGATTATGAATTATGGATTGTATTTAGCAAGCCGTTATAAGCAATCTATAATTCATAATGGCTTTGTTGCATGACTATATTTTATTCAAAAATTTGGCTTTAAAATAAATATTCTCGAATCGGTCTTGTTACAAAAAGTAGAATATACATTGAAAAAATTGCCTTTATTCAGCCTTTAAATTATTGATCTTTAAAAATTATATATTCATGCAACAAAGCCATTCATAATTCATTCCACCGACTGATAATGCGCCTGCAATTCTCCATTCAGCAATAAAAGTTTTGTTTGCAGAATGGCTGATACGGACAACGAATCGGTGATCTCTCCTTTTTGCACCATCGCATATGCCTCATCAAAAGGCAGTTTTTTTACCACCAATTGTTCCGTTTCTTCCGGCACGGCTTCATGCTGCGATAAGCCGGTGGCAACGTAAATGGTTCCGGCTTCATCGCAAACCGAGTTGGAAAGATACACATCCAAAATGCGCTGCCAGTGTTCCGCCTTCAATCCTGTTTCTTCAAGCAATTCACGTTGTGCAGCCACAAGCCTTTCTTCATCTAACGGGCAGCCGCCTTCCGGTATTTCCCAGCTATATTCATTTAACGGAAAGCGGTATTGGCCTACCAGATATGTGTTCATTTCTTCGTCGAGCGGCACGATGCCGATGGCATGATTTTTAAAATGAACGGTACCATAAATGCCGCTGTTGCCTGAAGGATTTACAACCTGGTATTCTGTTATTTTTATCCAGGCGTTGTTATATTTTTCTTCTTCCGATAGTATTGTCCATGGATTGTTCGTTTCGTTCATAATGTTATATTGATGCGATGCAAAGATTCATTTATCGGCGTTACAATAGCAAACAAAGAGTTATAAGGCATCAGCTTTGAGCCGTGAGCTATGCGCTATGAGAACTGAATATAGCAGATTGAGTATGAAACATTTTCTCTTAATTTTTTTATTAACTTGCTGCTGATCGCTGAAAGCTGATACCTCATACCACATACCTTATACCTCATGCCTTTCTTTTATCTTTGCCGCATGTTAAAACAAACCTTACTGAAAGCCACCGAAGCCGGCGCCGCCGTTTTGAAACAATTCTTTAACGGCGAGTTTAAAATCTCAAACAAAGAAGGAATTAACAATCTGGTTACAGAAGCCGATCATGCTGCGGAGAAAGCCATTTTTGAAGTTATCAGAAATGAATTTCCCGACCATTATTTATTAAGTGAGGAAGCCGGTGAAATTATACAGGACTCATCTTATAAATGGATTATTGATCCGATTGACGGTACGGTAAATTTTGCCAACGGCATTCCTATCTGCGCGGTTTCCATCGGGCTTGAGCAGGATGGAAAAATAATTATGGGTGCCGTTTACAACCCGATATTAGGTGAATTTTTTTTTGCAGAAAAAGGGTACGGCGCTTCACTGAACACAAAGCAATTATCTGTGAGCCTTAAAACAGAAGTGGGCACAAGCTGCCTCGTTACCGGCTTTCCCTATTCGTACCTCGACGCGCCTAACGGACCTTTGAATGTGTTCGACAGGCTCATTCGGCAAGGCATACCCGTAAGGCGTTTGGGCAGCGCCGCCATAGATCTATGCTGGGTAGCGGCAGGAAGATTTGATGGCTTTTATGAACATAAACTAAACGCATGGGACAGTGCGGCGGGCTATTTGATTGTAGAAGAAGCGGGTGGTAAAGTAACCGATTTAAAAGGCAATCCTTACAATCCTTACCAGCCGGGTATTGTAGCAACCAATGGTAAAATACATGACGAGCTGATTAAATGGGTAAACAATGAACTGTAAATAAAAATGACTATGACAGAAGCTAACAAATCATTTTATAACGAAGTGTGGAAAGATGTTTTATTTGAAGGCGATTACACCAACAAATTTGGTATCCAGGTTTCCAATTATGGTCGTGTGAGAAGCATTGATTTTTTAACCGGACAACCAGTAAAAATATTGGCGGGCTCGCGGCAGGAAGGCTATGCCATCATCCGAAGAAAACTGTTTACACCGCAATCTGCCGCTGCAAAAAAACGATTGGATGACATGCGGAAAGAAATTCATTTGTTATCTGTTGAACTTGCCGCCGCAAACCCGAAACAAAATACTGAACCGATTAAAAAACTGAAAGACGTAAAGCGGAAATACAATTATGCCATGAAGGCAGATACAAAAAAGCGCACCATCAACCAGGGCTTGCTCGTACATCGCATGGTGGCAGATTTTTTTTGTAATAAACCGTCCGGCCAGCATACATTGGTGATACACAAGGACTTTAACAAGCTTAACAACCACCATGCAAATCTGATGTGGGCAACCATGGAAGAGAACATCGCACATCAGCAGTTGAGCCCGTATGTAATAGCAGAAAAAGTGAAGCGGAAAGATGGAACGCGAAACAAAACCGGCAATCAAAAGCTAACCGTTACCCGCGTTATGCTAATAAAAAAACGCCTGCTGGAAGGTAGAACCATGCGGCAGCTTTCGCGGCAGTTTAAGGTAACGGAAACGCAGATTGCACGAATTAAAAAAGGCGAAAACTGGGCGCGCGTTCCCGCAGCATCTTAGTATGTATCGTGTTAGATGTACGATGTTTTTACTTAAAAAAATTTGATTCAAACAGATTACATCATACTTTTTTACTCATCTATCTGACATCTTTCATCGGTCATCGTATATAAAATAACATGGAACCGCAACGAACAGAAATAGCAACATTAGGTGAGTTTGGATTGATAGATCATCTTACCAAAAACTTCGAAATACAAAATGCTTCTACCATTGTAAGCATCGGCGATGATGCCGCCGTAATAGATCATTTTGGCAAACAAACCGTTGTAACCACGGATATGCTGGTAGAAGGCATTCACTTTGATCTGATGTACACGCCGCTAAAACATTTGGGTTACAAAAGCGTCGTGGTAAACCTGAGCGATGTATATGCCATGAATGCGACGCCTACGCAAATAACCATGAGCATTGCGTTCAGCAACCGCTTTAGCGTAGAGGCATTGGATGAATTTTATGAAGGCGTGTATGCAGCCTGCGAAAAATATAATGTTGATTTAATTGGCGGCGACACGTCTGCCTCGCAAAAAGGATTCTTGATTTCGGTTACGGCAATCGGCGAGGTAACGCCGAATCGTTTTGTAAGACGAAACACCGCGCAAAACGGCGATCTCATTTGCGTCAGCGGCTTTGTTGGCGGCGCATTTTTAGGATTGACGTTATTGGAAAGGGAAAAGAAAATCTACCTCGAAAGCCCGCAGGTGCAACCCGATCTGGAAGGCGAAGACTACATTGTAGGAAGAATTCTGAAACCCGAAGCAAGAAGAGACATCATTCAGTTTTTTGAGCAAAACAATATTCTGCCAACGGCGATGATGGATGTAAGCGATGGCGTTAGCAGCGAAACATTGCACATCTGCAAACAAAGCCAGGTTGGATGCCGCATTTATGAAGAAAAACTGCCGGTACACGAACTGGCAAGACAGGCGGCTTACAAATTTGGCTTAGACCCGACTGTATGTGCGCTGAACGGCGGCGAAGATTATGAATTGCTGTTTACGCTAAAGCAGGATGATTATGATAAGATTGTTTTGAACGAAGACATCAGCGTTATAGGCTATATCACACCCGCTGAAGAAGGCAGAAAGTTTATGAGCAAAGGCGGCAATACGTTTGATTTAACGGCGCAGGGATGGAAAGCATTCTGAACGGGGATTTGGGGAGGTTTTTTGGGATGCCTGGGATTCAGATTCAGTTAGAAAATTTTTTCAAAGCGCGTACAATAAGAATCATCTGATAAATACACTAATATCAACATCTCTTAATCTCCGCTCATTTCCCCAAATCCCCGTTCAGGTGTATCATGCCATCCTTACTCTTTACTTTTCGTTCCTGCTGCAAATAGTTCAGCACCTTCCAGAATTTATTTCTGTGAATGTTGCTTACAGCCTGTTTCAGATGATTAATATCAATGCCAGTTTCGGGTATGTGTTTTAGAATATGACGGGTGATACCGGCAAATTCTTCATCGCTGATGTGCAAGCTTTTCTGGTGCAGACAATTGTCGCAAACGCCGCAACCGTTTACTTTATCATCGCCAAAATAAGACGCAATAAATCCACTTCGGCAATGATGCTCAAGCATTACATAATCCAGCAATTTTTCAACACGATTTGTAAATTGCTGACGCCTTTGCAAATAAGCTTCATTGTTGATGGTAAGATACTTTGCAGGCGCCCTGTTGCATAAAAAATGAACCTGAGGCGTTTCTTTTTGCGGCATGTATTCAATTATCCCAAACGCCTGTAACCGGCGCAATTGCTCTCTTACAACATCATCATGAATTTTTAACAACTGCGCAATTTGCTTTTCAAAAACAGATACGGTGTTATCAAAAATATCAGGATACGTTCGCAACAAACATTTAATTACAGGCTCCAGGTCAGAGTGATTTTTTTCAAATTCATCAATCGTGTATTTATCGGTGGTAAAGCCAAGCCGCGATGGCAAAAAAATATTTTCATGAAAGGTAATAAACCCTTCCTGTTCCAGCGCTTTTAAAGCATGGCTCACCAATGAAACATCTAAATGAAAATTGGTGATAAATATTTTCATGTCAAAATCATAATACATATTTTCACCGATGCCAACCGGTATTTCTAAAAAATCAGACAAGTGCTGATAGATGTTTCTGATCTGACTGATAGACGGGAAACGCGCATCAGGCAAGGCTTTCAGCTCATCCGCGTCTTTTACCTGATACAGCAAAACAGCAAATGCACGCTTTCCGTCTCTGCCCGCACGACCGGCTTCCTGGTAATAATTTTCAAGGCATTCCGGCGCATCATAATGAACTACCGTTCTTACATCAGGCTTGTCAATTCCCATCCCGAAGGCATTGGTACAAACCATGATTCTGATATGATTCTCTACCCATTGCTGCTGTTTGTAGTTACGTTCCTGTTGCGATAAACCGGCATGATAGAAGCCGCTAATAATATTATGATGAGATAGCAATTGCGCCACTTCTTTGGTTTGCTTCCTGCTTTTGCAATATACAATGCCGCTACCCGGCACATTATGCAAAATTTCTGTCAGCTTATTTACTTTGCTGTCACACTTAAAAACGCTGTAAGAAATGTTCGGTCTTTCAAACGATTGCCGGAAAATGTGCCTGCCTGTAAATTGAAGTTTATCTAAAATATCGTTTTGCACCTGCAGGGTTGCGGATGCGGTTAACGCTAATACCGGAACACCGTACCCAATATCATTTCTTACCTGCGCGATGCGCAGGTAAGACGGACGAAAATCGTACCCCCATTGCGATATGCAATGTGCTTCGTCAACGGCAATGAGGCTGACATGTATGGCAGGAAGATATTCTTTAAACACGCGTGTTTCCAAACGTTCCGGTGAGAGATATAAGAATTTACAATCGCCGTAAATTGCTTCAAGCAATGTTTGCCTTACCTCATATTGTGTCATGCCGCTATGAATATGAAGTGCCGGAATACCTTTTCTGGTAAGATTTTGCACCTGATCTTTCATCAATGCAATAAGCGGTGTGATAACGATGCACAAGCCGTCTTTCAGCAAGGCAGGAATCTGAAAGCAGATAGATTTACCGCCGCCGGTTGGCAACAATGCCAGCGTATCATTCCCATCAAGAACCGATTGGATAATGGCTTCCTGCGTGCCGCGAAAAGCAGTATGGTGCCAGTATTTTTGAAGTATGGAAAGCGGCGATTGCATACACCAGTGTTATACGTTACATATAAAAGCAAAGAAGCAAAAACCGGCATTTCACATGCCGCCAGATAAAACAATATAGTATTATAACGGCATTGCCAATTTATAAAACCCGTTTCCATTTCAAGGCAATGGAATTAATGGCCAACACCACATCGCTGAAACCCATAAGCAGCGCGGCAATTGCCGGATTTAAGAAGCCAAACGCAGCCACCGGAATAGCCACAATATTATAAGCGAATGCCCATCTTAAATTGCCTTTGATGGTGCCATAAGTATGCCTGCCCAAACCCAATGCAAGAGGCAGATTTTGCAAGCCGTGATTCATCAGTACAACCTGTGCGCTTTGCATGGCAATTTGCGTTGCATCACTTAACGAAATGCCAACGGTGGCTTTAGCCAATGCAGGCGCATCGTTAATGCCATCGCCAATCATTGCGGTTGGCTGTTGGGCAGATAGCGATGCAATAATGTTTAACTTTTGTTCCGGCGTTTGCTCTGCCAGTATGGTATCTATTCCCAGTTGCGTTGCTACCTGTTCGCATTTTTTTTTGTTATCGCCACTTAATAAAATGGTTTTAATGTTTTTGCTATGCAGATATTGAATTACATCTTTCGCTTCGGGGCGGATGGCATCGGCAACGTCTATCCATCCAAACAGTTCGTTGTTACAAACGATGTAAACATTATGCACATCATCGTTTGTCAGGTGCTGCGCCGTTTTATAAGAGCCGGCCATGTATTCGTTGCCTTCTTTATCGGTTGCCTGTATACCCACACCTTTTATTTCTTCAATTTTAGCCCACCTTATATCTCCTTTTTGTTTCCATTTTTTGGCAATGGTTTTTCCAATCGGGTGATTTGAATATTTTTCCAGTGAAAAAACAATGCGTTTGAAGTTGTCAATTGTGAGTGGTGAATGGTGAATAGAGTGTGGCGAATGATGAACTTTAAGCTGACTGCTGATAGCTGACTGCTTCGTTTCCAACGGGTTTTGAAGTAAGCTTTCCTGATCAACAAGTGAAAAACCGGTAATGCTGAATTCGCCTGTTGTTAATGTGCCCGTTTTGTCAAACACTACCTGACTGATATTGGTAAACACTTCAAGACTACGCGCATTTCTAAACAAAATGCCGTTTCCGGCTGCTCTGCCCAGTCCAACCGCAATGGCAGCCGGCGTTGCCAGACCCATAGCGCAGGGGCACGAAATAACCAGCACGGCAATGCTACGCAGCAGGCTTTCGCCAACACCAACGGAAGTAAAAAAATAATTGATCAAAAATGTAAGTATGGCAATGCCGATAACCGCCGGAACAAAGATGGCGCTGATTTTATCGGCAAGCTGCTGCACCGGCGGTTTTTCGGTTTGCGCATCGCGCACCATTTTTAATATCTGGTTCAGAACGGTATCATCGCCGGCAGCGGTTACATAGGCTTTCAGCGTACCGTTTTCCAGCACGCTTCCACCAATGAGTTTATCATTCATTTGCTTTTCAACGGGCGCGCTTTCCCCGGTAATAATGGCTTCGCTTACGCTGGCTTCGCCCCACAAAACCTTGCAGTCGGCAGGCACCTGCTCGCCACTTTTAATCAGCAATATATCTCCGGTTTTTAAACTGCTGCTTTCTACCGGAAACACGTGCTCTTCGTGTTTGTCGTCGTAAACAATCATATTTGCCATCAGCTTTTGCGAAACGGCTAATTTTTCCAACGCTGCCTGCGTGGTTTGTACAGATTTATCTTCCAGCCAGTTGCCAAAAAAAACCAGTGTGATAATGGTAGCCGTGGTTTCATAAAACATATATTGCTCTGCCTGTGCGGACAGTGTGCCATACAGACTGTAACCAAAAGAAGCGATGGCGCCAATGGTGATGAGAAGATTCATGTTGGGAACGCCCTTAAAAAGACTTTTCGCGGCGCTTCGCCCGAAAAAAATCATACCCATAATAAACACCGGGATGGTTAACGCCAACTGCACATACGGGTTCATTAAAAATGCAACATGCAAACCAATCATGTGAAGCAACAAAGGCAAGGTGAAAATGAGGCAGAATAAAAACCGCTGCAAATGGTTTTTAAAAAAAAGGCGGCTTGTTTTACCGGCATCATCAGTAACAACGGTATAGCCCAAACTGTTGATGCCTTTTTGCAAAGCAACATCTGTAACATGCGGCTCTTTTTGAAACGACACATCGCCGCCAATAAAATTGACTTTTACATTTTTTTGTCCCTGCTTTTCCAGATATTTTTCTATGGAAAGCGCACAGTTGGTGCAGCTCATCCCCTGCACTTTCCAGTTTATTGTTAGGTTTTTATCCATTAAATTATTACTGCTATTTATGAGTGCAAAGTTACTATCGTCAATAGCCATTTATGCAATTTTAATGTCAATCTTTATAAATGGAATCATCTTAACAGTTTACTGTATGCTTATTTTTTGTATTCCTTTTTCGCAATACAGGGTAAGAAATATTTTTGCAAAAAACATTTTATATGTATTAATAAATTACTTCTAATTTCATCTTATCGTATTTCGATCAGACTTTCTGCAAGCCCAGACGCTGGACACTACGCTTTTTTAAAGCAACTCTCTTTTTTACTAATTGCCATATAAAGTAATTATTCATGTTACCCCTTTTACTTCTTTTACAAGCCAATGCTGTGCATGGCTTAATACAGCATTTCATGTTACTGCCTGTTGAAGTAACCGACACGTCGTAACAATACATCCATTTTGGCTGCCTGAAAGCGTGTTTGCATAAGCCAGGCTAACTATTTATTTATTTGCTTAAAACCAGAAATATGAAAAAAAGATATTTTATATTTTACCTATTAATTTTTTTCAGTGTTATATTTTTCAGCTGTAAAAAAGATAAGCTGCCAAAAGCTACCGAAAAAGGCGCTAATACATTTGGTTGTAAGATTGATGGAGTTGCGTTTGAACCATGTAAAGACAGAGGATTATTTGGTTCTTCTTCTTTGTTTGCCAGCTTATCTGTTAGCACAATTACATCTGCGACCATATTAGCAAAATGTACACAAAATGATCCATATAAATATGTAATTATTACATTAGGAAATTTTCATGGAACAGGAGAATATTTACTTTCTGATAATGAAAACAACATTTGTCAGTATCAGGAACCCGATCCCTCTCCTGGTAATTATTATTCTTCATACTATACCAAAAGTGGTAGAATAATTATCACCAAAGACGACCGAACCAATTACATTCTCTCCGGCACATTTGAATTTATTGCTGCCAATCAGGATAGTACCAATGATATAGTTACGGTAACAGATGGCAGATTTGATGTTAGCTATAAATAATTTTAAACAATAAAAACGATTGCTATGAAAAAGATACTCCTTATTTTCCTTTCTCTTTTTATTATCGGTGCTTTTCTTTCTACCTGTAAAAAAGATAAGCTGCCAAAAGCTACCGAAAAAGGTGCTAACACGTTTGGCTGTAAAATTAATGGAGTGTCGTTTAAACCGTGTGAAAACAAATACATATCCGATCCAACATTATATGGAGGAATGGATCAAACATTTAATGAAGCTTTTGTAACGGCAGAGTGCAATAACCCTAAACCTCAAAGGCGTGTATATATACAACTTTATAATTTTAGAGGAGTAGGGGATTATCTTCTTTCTGATTCCAATAATATATGTACATATAAACAACGTTACCCTGATAAGATTTATCAATCTTTTTTAACAGGAAAGGGCAAAGTAACCATAACCAAAGACGACCGAACCAATTACATTCTCTCCGGCACTTTTGAATTTACGGCTGCTAATCAGGACAACAGCAACGATGTGGTTACGGTAACAGATGGCAGATTTGATGTTAGCTATAAATAATTTTAAGTACCCTGTCAAAATTAAATAGAATTAAAGACGTTAAAACAGTGTGTCAAGAAAAATCAAAGAAATAGTACTAAGCAAAGAAGCTAAGCAAGCGTTGGAACATCTGTATAAAACGGAATCAAACCACAGTTTTCGTCAGCGCTGCAAAATGGTTTTATTAAAGTCAGAAAGCTACACGACTAAAGACATTGCTGTTATTTTAAGCAGCAATGTGGCAAGTGTTTATAATTGGCTGAACCGTTATGACAGCAATGGCATAACAGGGTTACGCACAAAGCCAGGACAGGGCAGAAAACCGATATTGGCAGAAGAACATGTAAGTATAGTAAGAGCAGCCATAGAACAAGAGCGGCAACGATTATCACAAGCCCGTCAGATTGTTGAAGAAAATACAGGCAAAAAGATGAGTAACGAAACGCTTACGCGTTTTTTAAAAGTCATCACTGCCGTTACAAGCGAATAAGAAAACGACCTAAAGGCGGATGTGATAAAGAATTTTATGACTATAAACTACAGGAACTTCAGTTATTAGAACAACGTTATGGCAAGTCAGAAATTGATTTGTATTATGGCGATGAGGTACAAATATCGGAAGAAGGCTATGTGCCTTATGGCTGGCAGTTTACAGATGAAAACATTAGTATAAAGTCAGCTAAAGGCAAGCGTATCAATTGTTTTGGAATCATAACAAGAGAGAATCAGTTTGAGCATGCGACCACTTACGAAACCATTACCACCAACTTTATCATCGAAAAAATAAATGAGTTTTCTTATCAGATAAAAAAGCACACGGTTATCGTATTGGACAATGCAAAAGTTCATCAGTCAAAAGCAATGAAAGCCATGCAAAAAGTATGGGCAAAAAGGCAATTATTTATTTTTTATCTGCCGCCTTACTCACCCCATTTAAATATTATTGAAAGACTTTGGAAAGAAATGAAAGCCAGATGGATACAAACCAAAGACTATGAAACCGATGAACAACTTTGCTATGCAACGATGCTTATTTTACATGCCATCGGTAAAAATTTATTCATCAACTTTAAAAAAGTTAATTAGTAGATAATTTTGACAGGGTACTTAAACAATAAAAACGATTGCTATGAAAAAGATACTCCTTATTTATTATCTGCGCTTCCTTATCACTACATTCTTTCTCACAAATTACAGCCAATGCGCAAATCAACAGTAGCCTCACTTACACACAAATGGTAGATACACTTATGTATCCGTTGAACAAATCGGGCATTACCACCGGCATATTGTATGACCGGGTATTTCCCTTTGCAGCTCTCTTCAGCTTCAATACATTATATGGCAATCCTGATACATCAGGTTATGACCATTTCTATCAGGCTTACTCTGAAATTTACAACGCAGCCTACAGCAAGGGCGGCCTGATGAACGATTACCGGTTAGATACCATTGCCAAAGCAATTTATTATACCAATAAAGTGATTCCAATAGGCGTTTTGTGTTTTGACATGAATGTCATGGATACCAACTCATTAGCAAAGAATTATTTTTACCGTGGCTCTGATTCGCTGTTGCATGATGTAGCAGGAAGAACCGGCAATCCTTACCCGGTGCAAACCGTAACGGTTGCTGCTGCTCTGTCAACCGATACATTAGACTATGGCTCCGGCAACTTTCAATTTAAATATTATAATGGGTTATTTTTTACCAATAAAGGTATTGCCATCACGTCTCTGGTTGCCGATTTCGGAACCGGCACCCGAAACATTACATCAGGTGGCACGGTTACCATCAATTATACGGCTGGTGGAACAAAGACCATTAAACTTATCATTACTTACAGCAACGGGCAAGCAGTAACTACTTACTCAAAAATTTTTATCAGAAGTAATGTACAAACACTGCGTTTCGGGCAGCCTGTTCCTCCCGATGAAATCAGAAATATTGCTGACACCAGGTATGGCTTTCAGGGTTATGATGAAACAGTAAAAAAATACAACAGAGGCACCTATGGCATTTATTATACCGGCTAAGCCCCGGCGGACAAATTGAAAAGAAAATAAAGAAGCCGATTATTTTAGTAGATGGCTTTGACCCAGCTGATGAAAGAAAACAAGATATAATTTATGGACAATATCTTCAATATACACAGAATGATAATTTTGGTTCGGAAATGCGTGATAAAGGCTATGATGTTATCATTCTCAACTTTCCTACCATTACAGACTACACAGTTGCTGTTCCAACCCCTTTTGGCACATTCAATTATCCTGTAAAACGGAATGAAGGCGGCGATTATATTGAAAGAAACGCATTCTTATTAGTTACCCTTATTGAAAGTATAAATGCTGAGGTAATTGCTAATGGAAGTGCTGAAAAAAATATAGTAGTAGGTCCAAGTATGGGAGGGTTAATCACCCGGTATGCCTTAAAGTGGATGGAAAACAACGGAAAAAATCATAATACCAGGTTGTGGGTGTCTTTTGATGCGCCACATAAAGGCGCCAATATACCCATTGGCGATCAGGACTTTCTCAATTTTTTTGCTTCAAAAGCAGGGAACAAAGGCGCAAAGGACGCAAGAGACAATCAGGTTAATTCAGTTGCGGCAAAACAAATGTTATTACATCATTATTTGGGAACTTACGATTTACTGAATAGCTTGCCGGCAGGCGCACCAGGGTTTAGGGATAGATGGCAAACAACATTGGACAATCTTGGTTACCCTACTAATCTTCGGCGAATTGCTTTGATTAATGGTGCTATTAACGGAACGCTGCAAGGACAAGCCTGTCAGCGCGCATTTGATATGAAATCAGTTTTTAAAAGAAGAAGTTTTTTCTTTACTATTGGTGTCATAAGAGTAGCTAAGACTTCGGTATCTTTTACGGGCAGTTATGGCAGCTACTGCGAAGTGTTTGATGGCTGGGCTAAAATCTGGTTTAACACAAACGGCAGAAGCGCTGCGGCTCCTGCTTCGAGCAAAAGTTATGATATTGTGCCTGGTGGTTACTCTGATGCACAACAGCAAATCGTTGATCAAGGCAAAGGATATGATCCAATTTTAGGCGGTTACTCTTTTGGTGTTGGTACAGATACAAAATTTAGTGTTTACCAGGCAACGCATTCATTTATCCCAACGTTTAGTGCATTAGGTATGAGTCTAAGCAATAAAGATTTGTCTGCCAGCTTATACAGTCGGAATCTGGTTTGTTCTGGTGAATCGCCGTTTGATACTTATTACGGACCACAAACAAATGAAGAACATATCACATTAACCTCGGCAAGCGTAGCCTGGCTGAAAGGTGAAATTGACGCTCAACCACAACCGCCAACATATAACTATAGCAGTACTTATGTATTGCAATTGGTGTCTGGCAGAGAACCACTATGTAGCGGAAGCAATATTTACACTGTTACCAACATACCAACAGGTGGCACTGTTGCCTGGCAAGTACAACCGGCTGGTACAGCATCTGTTTCTTATACAGGCAATGGTTCTCAAGCTACCGTTTCTAAATTGGTTGATGGTAGTTTTACTTTGATAGCTACTTTAAATTTTTGCAATCATCCCGCAATGGCAGTTGTATCAAAGGCGATCCAAACGGGTTCCATTGTGAATGTAACCGGCACGCAAGGCTCCTGCTACGGTTTTGCACGAACCTGGTTTTTAGATGCAACGCCAAGTTCCGGCGGTTCAAACTGGAACTGGTATATAGATTATCTTGGAAACAATAGCAGCATTTACATCTATAGTCCAAACTTTTCTTCTACCCGATTGGATGTTACCGGTGGCGGTACCGTAAAGCTTAGTTATACAGATGTATGCGGTGTAGCACAAACAGCGGGCGGGCCTACCGTTTACAGCAATTGCAGCGGCAAGCACATTTATAGCATTTCACCAAATCCTGCACGCACCCAAATAACGGTTAGCACAGACAGGGAAGTCAATAAAATGAGCACTTTTCAGGAATTTATGTATGCAATAAAAATAACTGATCGTTTTGGTGTTGTGAGAAAATCGCTTTCTTATAAAGCCGGAGTCACATCAACCACTATTTTCGTTGCCGATTTAAATGCAGGCACTTACTTAGTGTCAATTTTCAATGGAAAGGAATGGAGCAGTCAATCGTTGCTCATTCAAAAATAAATGTATCGTTTCTCTTACAGCAAAAAGCCTCTGTTCATAGAGGCTTTTTGCTTTTGTTATAAATAGATTTTACATTTTATTTGCTATATGCTTAACCCAAATATCAATTTAATCTTTACCCCATATAATATAACAACGGCAGCCCGCGAATTATGGCAGTACGGCAAAGCCTATTCCGTGTGGGCGTTTCACGCACCGATGGGCGCGGGAAAAACAACGCTGATCAGCACGCTTTGCAACGATATTTTACAAGTAAAAGAAACAGTAAGCAGCCCAACATTCGCTATCATCAACGAATACCAAAGTTTGGTTGCGGGCATTGTTTATCACATGGACTGGTATCGGTTGAAAGGCGACGAAGAGGCTGTGATGGCGGGTGCAGAAGATTGTTTGCTCAGCGGCAATTTATGTCTTGTAGAATGGCCGGAGGTTGCGCCGTCTTTGTTACCATACAACACGCTTCATATTTTTATTGAGATTACCGGCGAAACCTCGCGCTCATTAACCATAACATAATTGCATTGTTTTCAGTTACATTTGCAGTTGAACAAAGCATGATTGAAAACATAGCGGGATGAAAATAACAAATGGAAAATCATCACAATATCGGGTTCACAAGCCCATGCTTTTTTCATTAACTGAAAATTTTTCTTTCTCTTCCTCACTAAAATTTTAAAAGAGTAAATACAATGCCTGTTGCCAAGCCATTAGTAAGCGCTTCGTTTGCGTATGAAACAATGGAAGAAAAATTAGACATCAAACCGGCAGGTGAAAGACTGCTCATCGGGATGCCAAAAGAAACGGCTTTTCAGGAAAACCGCATTGCGCTTACACCCGATGCCGTGAATGTTCTGGTAAACAACGGACACGAGGTAACCATTGAAACGAAAGCCGGTACAGGCAGCAATTATGATGATAAAGATTATTCGGAAGCAGGCGCCAGAATAGCGTATGACAAGCATACCGTTTACAAATGCCCGATTCTGATAAAAAGCGCTCCGATTGTACCCGAAGAATGTTCTTATCTGCAACACAATCAGATTATTATATCGCCGTTGCATTTGTCGTTATTAAAAAAAGAAATCATTGAAGTGATGATGCAAAAGCGCATTACTGCCCTGGGTTTTGAAAATCTGAAGGACGATAGCGGCACGTTTCCCATCGTTCGCTGCATGAGCGAAATTGCAGGCAGCGCTGCCATGCTCATAGCTGGTCAGTATCTTGGTACCGCAAACGAAGGCAAAGGCGTTTTGTTAGGCGGTATCAGCGGCATTCCGCCAACTAAAGTAATTATCATCGGCGCGGGCGTGGTAGGCGAATTTGCCACCAGAACCGCTTTGGCAATGGGTGCATCGGTTAAGGTATTTGACAATAATATCTATAAATTAAAACGACTGGAAAACAATCTTGGCGTGCGGGTGTGGACAAGCGTAATTGAACCGAAAATTTTAGCCAAGCAATTAAAAACCTGCGAAGTGGCGGTGGGCGCACTCATAACCGAAAGCGGACGAAGCCCGATTGTGGTAACCGAGAGCATGGTGGCTGCCATGCGCAGCGGCAGCGTAATTATTGATGTAAGCATAGATCGCGGCGGTTGCTTTGAAACCAGCGAAATTACCACGCACGAAAAGCCAACTTTCCGAAAATACGATGTAATACATTATTGCGTGCCGAATATTGCCAGCGGCTTTGCCAGAACGGCCAGCCATGCCATCAGCAATGTGCTGATGCCGTTGTTGATTGATGCCGGTGATGAAGGCGGCATTGAAGAAATGCTATGGCATAACATCAATCTGCGGCATGGCGTATATATGTATAAAGGTCATTTAACCGACATATATATCAGCCAGCGGTACGATTTAAAATATACCGATCTTAATTTGCTGATAGCGAGCCGAACGTAACGCTAAGAAAGGATTTTTTCGATGGCATTTGCAATTTCCGAAAGCAAAAGGAAATCGATATGCTGCATTTTTTTATCACCCGGCGTAGCAGCCAAAGCTCTGAAACCTTCTTCATCGTCCCGCTCAAAATAAATGGCAACGTCATCTACCATTACCTGAATGCGATAAGTGTAAGCCGATGTAAAAAGCTGTGCTTCAAACTCTTTTGTTTCATTTTTATAAAAAACTGGAATGACAAAAGGTTCGTTCATGTAAGAAAACAAATGTAATGTTCAGTAGAAGCAAGTGATTGTTTCAATTTCAAAGCCTTTGGAAATATTTTCGGGAACGATAAAAATTTTATGCTTCAACCGGTATATAGGAATTAATTAAGCCATGAATTTCCTGAAGCGAAAAAGGCTTGTGAAGAACACCATCTGCACACACATCCTGATAATTTTCAAGTGCCTGGGCATTGGCGGAGAATAAAATAACCGGACGATTGATTGTAAATTCGTTTTTTATGCGCCTGCAAATTTCTCTTCCGTCTTCACCATTCAGATTTACGTCTAGTAATATAAGATCGGGTAACGATTGATTCAAAGCGTCAAATAATGGTTTGGATTGTTGAAAAACCTTAACCTCGAAATCTTTTTTGGAAAACCAGATTTTCAGAGAAAGCAGTATGTCATAATCATCATCCACAATAAATAGTCTTCTCAATAGTATGCTTTTTATAAGATAATTAACATATATATCATGCCAAACAGTATAAAAATGCAGACAATTATTATTTTTTAACTAACAAAACCCGATAAGGCTTCAAACCGGTTTATAATCAATGTTTTTCTGATTTTACTTTTTTTGAAGATTAATCTGCATGAAAAAAGAATTGAAGGCAAAAATTTAAAATCTGATATTTGGGGAAGTAACGCCTCATTCATAAAAGAAAATAATGCTGCATTTCGGGCGTAGCAAATCTTTCTGTTTCCGGCTTAACTGGCTATATCAGTCGCAGATTCGCAATATCTTCGTTTGCAAATGATGGAGGCGCTCATTTATAAATCTACCGGAAGCTGGTATGTGGCTAAAACCATCGGAGGCAGAGAATATGCGGCGCGTATAAAAGGAGCTTTTAAAATAGACGGCATTACTTCTACCAATCCTGTTGCCGTTGGCGATGTGGTAACGTTGCAGCCGGAAGATGATGCTGATGAAACCGCAATGATTACCGGCATTGCAGAGAGAAAAAATTATATTGCCCGCAGCTCGCCTCACAATAAAAACCAGCATCATATTATTGCTTCCAATCTCGACCAAACTCTTTTATTTGCCACCATCAAAGAGCCGCGCACATCTTCGGGGTTCATAGATCGTTTTCTGGTGTCTGCCGAAGCATTTCATATACCCGCCGTACTGGTATTCAATAAGTGGGACATTTATAAGAAAAAAGAACAGATCCTCTTTGAGGAATTGAACAAAATATATACATCGGTTGGTTATGCTGTGATAAAGCTGAGTATGCAAACCGGCGAAGGAATGAGCGATCTGAAAGACATTCTTCAAGACAAAACAACATTGCTTAGCGGACATAGCGGCGTAGGAAAATCTACTTTTATCAATGCCCTGCTGCCCGGCAAACAACTACGTACAACCAAAGTAAGCAACAGCAGCGGAAAAGGAATGCACACCACAACATTTGCAGAAATGTTCGATTTGCCCTTTGGCGGCCGCCTGATAGATACGCCGGGCATCCGTGAATTTGGTATTATAGATATTAAAAAAGAAGAACTCTCACACTATTTTCCTGAAATGCGGCGCTTGCTTATTCAATGCCGTTATAACGATTGTCTGCATATTAACGAACCCGGCTGCGCCGTGAAAGAAGCCGTAAACCAAAATACGGTTTCTGTGGAACGTTACGTCAGCTATCTGAATCTGATAGATAGCATATCTGATAAAAATTATTGAAGAAAAAAGGCTGTGTTGAAGTTCACGCACAGCCTGTAATTGCAAGCGACGAAGACACGATTTTTACGAATATCTTTTGTAAGATTTTATTTTAAATGCAGTTTATCTGCCAGCTTGTAAATAATTTTTTTATCTGTTGAACCATCATACAACAGCGATATTCCATTATAAATACTATACTGCAACGTAACCTTCTGTTTCCGGTAAGTGAATGTCCACTCGATGCAATCGGCGTCATCTGCTTTGGCGGTTAACCGTACAGAGCGAAGGCTGCTGAGCTTTCCGGCAAGATTATAAAATTCGGCGAGGCTGCTGTTTGTATCGCTGACATTGGCGGTAGCAGCATTATAGGTAATGTGCATTTTACTACCTCAGTTTTTTTAAGTTTTTGTATATCTGATTTATACTTTAAATTTCTTTCCTTTTTTTATCGCCTGTTCCGCTTTGGGGTCGCCGCTTAAAATTCGCTCCGCACCTATATTGGATCCGCTGGCGGGACAACCTTTTTTTACCGTGCAGGATGAAAAAAATCCGGTAAAGCATAAAAAAAGGATAGCCTTTCCCAAGGTTGAATAAATCATAAAAAATATAAGCAATTAGTTGTGTTTGTGAAGAAAGGCTATCTGTATAAATAAGACAACCGCTTTGTTAAATCTGCTGCAAAAAATTATTATTTTTTTTGAACCAACCGGCATATTTGATATAATTCTCTGCAATTCTTTGAATTTCACCTTTTACCAACTCTTCGGAAATGTCTTTTACTTTTTTCGCCGGCACGCCGGCATAAATACTTCCTGCCTTCGCCACCGTATTTTGCAGCATTACGGCCCCGGCGGCAATAATGCAATGGCTATGCACAATACATCCGTCCATAACAATGGCGCCCATGCCTACCAGTACATCATCATGTAGGGTGCAGCCATGAACAATGGCGCCATGCCCAACCGACACATTATTGCCGATGGTAGCTGACCATTTTTCGTATGTGCAATGGATTACCGCATTATCCTGAATGTTTACTTTATTTCCGATGCGTATGCTGTTTACATCGCCACGCAGCACCGCATTAAACCACACGCTGCAATCGTTGCCCATTATCACATCGCCCACAAGGGTTGCATTTGGCGCCAGGAAACAATTGGTTCCCGTTTTCGGTTCTTTATCAAGCACAGGTAAGAGTAAAGCCATAAAACATTATTTTTAAGTGAATAAAATATTGTTACTGATCATAAAATTACGCCGAAGAAACATCACTCTTTATTTTTGCCGATTCTCTCAATATTTTATAACCGTGATTCACAAATGGATAACAGGGCTTTATTTCTTCGTCATGTAGCGCAAACCTCGCCTGAGCCGATTGGGCTTGAAATGGTAAAAGCAAAAGGCATTTATCAGTATGATACAGAAGGCAAAGCTTATATAGATTTTATATCCGGGTTTAGCGTTGCCAACATTGGTCATGGTCATCCGAAAGTGATTGAAGCGGTGCAGAAACAGGCAGAACAATACATGCACCTGATTGTATATGGTGAATTTATTCAAAATCCGCAGGTGGCTTATGCGCAGTTGCTTACCCGGCATTTGCCGCAAACACTTAACTGCATTTATTTTACCAACAGCGGTGCCGAAGCTGCCGAAGGCGCCATGAAGCTTGCCAAACGTTATACGGGCAGAAGTAAAATGATAGGTTTTCAAAATAGTTATCACGGCAGTACGCAGGGCGCAGTAAGCCTGATGGGAAATGAGTATTATAAAAACGCATACCGGCCGCTGTTACCTGATGTTTATCATTACGATTATGGAAGCGATGATGTATTAAATAAGATTGATACAAATACAGCGGCTGTTATTGCTGAAACGGTACAGGCGGAAAGCGGTGTTACGCGCCCTCCGGCAGACTGGCTGAGAAAAATAAAGAAAAAATGCCGGGAAAACGGCGCTCTGCTGATATTGGATGAAATACAAGCCGGTTTTGGACGCACCGGCACACAGTGGGCGTTTGAGCAGTATGAGGTGGTGCCTGATATACTGCTGTTAGGCAAAGCGTTGGGCGGGGGAATGCCGCTCGGGGCATTTGTTGCAGACTATCAGGTGATGCAAAGTCTGGCAAGCAATCCGGTTTTGGGGCACATTACTACGTTTGGCGGCCATCCGGTGTCTTGCGCGGCAGGCAAAGCCGCCCTGGAAGTATTACTTGCTGAAAATTATGTATCATACATAACCGAAAAAGAAAAAATACTGTTGCAAATGCTTCGGCATCCTGCTATTCTTACCATGCAAACAGCCGGCTTATGGGCATCGCTTCAGTTTGAAAATTTTGATTTTAATCTAAAGGTGATTCAATGTTGCATAAGCAAAGGGTTAATCAGCGACTGGTTTTTGTTTGCCTCCGACAGAATGCGGATTGCACCGCCGTTGAGCATTACCATTGCAGAATTAGAAAAATCATGCACTATCATTACAAATAGCATTGAAAGCGTGTTCAAAAATGAATAATCTGCTGTTTTTTATAGATAAATATTATAAATTAATGTAATCTTTTGTACGAAAAATGTCATGCCATATTAAAATTTCATTATATTATCCGTCATGGTAGGGCAGATAATTCTACAACCCGATAAATTATAAAAATTATTTTTTCATATCTCTCTTATTTTCAATCTATATAGAAATGGCATAATTCTTTTACTTATGTCCAGATATTTGCTAATCATGACCTGCCATTTACTTTTTGTCCGTTTGTATTTATTGAACATTTAAAATGAAAACAGAGAACGAAACATGGATATCGTATGCTTTTCCCATCTCCGATGGAATTTTGTTTACCAGCGACCCCAGCATTTGCTTAGCCGGTTTGCTCTGACACACCGCGTTTTTTACATTGAAGAACCTGTTTTTGAAGCCTTAGAAGATAATTTTATAATTACCAGAACCAAAGAAAATGTTGACGTAATTCTATTGCAGTTACAAGGCAGTCAGGCCGATGAAAACGTTGAACGGCAAAAGAAGCTTCTTGCCGGCATTTTTAAAGAATACAATATAACAAATTATCTGCTTTGGTATTATACGCCGATGGCTTTATTAATCAGCGATCAATTACAGCCAAAATTGACGGTTTACGATTGCATGGACGAGCTCTCGGCATTTAAATTCGCCTCACCTTTTCTAAAAATTCTGGAAGAGCAATTATTAGCAAAAGCAGATATTGTATTTACCGGCGGACACACGCTTTACGAAGCCAAAAAAAATCAGCATCATAACATTCATCCATTTCCGAGCAGTATAGACAAAGCGCATTTTGCAAAGGCACGTACGGAAATGGATGATCCTGCCGATCAGGCGCCGATTCCACATCCGCGTTTCGGATTTTATGGCGTAATAGATGAACGCTTTGATATTGATTTAATCAGAAAAGTGGCGCAACAAAAACCCGACTGGCATTTTGTATTGGTGGGACCCGTTGTAAAAATTGATCCGGCAACATTGCCGCGCTTTAACAATGTTCACTATTTAGGCGGCAAATCGTATGACGAACTTCCGCTTTATTTGCATGGCTGGGACATTGCACTTGTGCCATTTCTATTAAATGAATCTACGCGGTTTATCAGCCCAACGAAAACTCCCGAATATCTCGCCGGCGGCAAACCTGTTATTTCTACCGCCATACAAGATGTTGTGCATCCTTATGGTGCGTGCGGGCTGGTTCATATTGTAAGCAACGCGGCCAAATTTATACAGGCGGCCGAAACAGAACTGGCATCCAAAAACAAGAAAAAATGGTTGGCCGGTTCTGATGAGTTTTTAAAAGATAACTCATGGGATATTACGTGGGAAAAAATGAACAGCCTGATAAAAAAAGAAGTGAACAACAAGAAAACATCTTATAATTCTACACAAAAAAACAACTACACAAAAAAGGAGGACGCTTATGTTTGATTATGTAATAGTGGGCGCAGGCTTTGCCGGTAGCGTATTGGCAGAAAGATTAGCTGCAAAAGCGGGAAAGAAGATTTTGATATTGGATAAACGTAATCACATTGGTGGCAATACATTCGATTTTTATAATCACGATGGCATACTGATACATAAATATGGACCGCATATCTTTCATACCAATTCGCGCGATGTATTTGAATACCTCAGCCGTTTTACCAACTGGCGGCCTTATGAGCATCGGGTGCTTGCCAGCGTTGACGGACAACTGGTTCCAATACCCATTAATTTAACTACCATCAATACACTTTATGGACTGAACTTGTCTGCCGATCAGGTTGAATCTTTCTTTGAAAGCCGCGCTGAAGCGAAAGATAAAATCAGAACATCGGAAGATGTGGTGGTTTCAAAAGTGGGTCGTGAGCTGTACGAGAAATTTTTTAAATATTATACCCGTAAGCAATGGGATTTAGACCCGAGCGAACTTGACGCTTCGGTAACAGCCCGCGTACCTACGCGTACCAATAAAGATGACCGTTATTTTACCGACACCTATCAGGCGATGCCTTTGCACGGTTACACACATTTGTTTCAAAATATGCTGTCGCACCCGAATATTAAAATCATGCTGAATACGGATTATCAGGAAATTTTAGACAGCATCCGTTACAAAACGCTGATTTTTACCGGTCCGATTGACAGTTATTTTGATTATTGCTATGGTAAACTTCCTTACCGTTCCTTAGAATTTAAATTTGAAACGATGGACTCTGAGCGATTTCAAAGTACCGGCACCATAAATTATCCGAACGAGCAATTATATACGCGCATTACCGAATTTAAATATCTCACCGGGCAAAAACATGCAAAAACATCGGTTGTTTACGAATATCCGAAAGCGGATGGCGATCCGTATTACCCGATTCCACGACCTGAAAATGCGGAGTTATATAAGAAATATCAATTGCTGGCTGCCACCACCCCAAATGTTTATTTTACCGGCCGTCTGGGTACATATAAATATTACAATATGGATCAGGTAGTGGCGCAATCGCTTACTTTGTTTAAAAAGCTGATGTTATCAGAGCAGGAACCGCAGCATAGCAACGGCGTTCTGCAAAAAATACCGCTGTCAGTAAAATCGTAAAACGTTACCTTTTTTTTGTGCGAAGCCTCCGGGCTTCGCATTCTTTTTCGGTCGCCTTCGGCCAAAATCACTAAAGTCATTAACCACTAATGAACAAACCAATCTCAGGATTTTGTTCATTTCCATCACCATGAATCATACGCTTTCTACACAAACTCCTTTCCGTTCGTTTTGGATGGCAGGCTACGAATGCACCGATCAGCTAAATGCGTTTGGCAACCGGGTTGATTTTTTAAATATCACCGGGCATTTGCAACGCTTAGATAAAGATTATGATGATTTATCGCTGTTCAATATAAAAACCGTTCGCGAAGGCATAAGGTGGAGTTTTGTTGAAAAAAAACCATACCAGTATGACTGGAGTACCGTGGCTATCATGATTGAAGCAGGCAAAAAGCATGGCATTCAACAGGTATGGGATATTTGCCATTTCGGTTTTCCGGATGATATTTCGCCGCTTCATCCCACGTTTGCCCGTCGTTTTTCTGCGTTGTGTCGCGCTTTCGTAAAATTTTACCGTTCCATAAACCCAACCGAAACGTTCATTGTTACACCCATTAATGAAGTAAGTTTTCTTTCCTGGCTTGGGGGCGATGCCGGCGGCACTTCGCCTTATTGCACAAAACAAGGATGGGAAGTAAAATACGGATTGATGAAAGCTTATATTGAAGGCATAGAAGCCATAAAAGAAGAAGATGCCGGTGTAAGAATTCTTACTACCGAGCCATTGGTAAATATGGTGCCGCCTCTGAATGCTACGCCAAAAGAAAAATCGTTTGCCAGGATGGCGCATAACAACCAGTTTCAATCAGTAGATATGCTAAGCGGGCAAATTTGTCCCGAACTCCGTGGCAAACCCGAATATCTTGATATCCTCGGTTTTAATTTTTACTATAATAATCAGTGGGTAGCCGGCACCGGCAACTTTCTTCCCTGGTTAAATGACAATAACGATCCGCGCTGGCGGCCGCTGCACCAATTGCTGCAACAGGCTTATCAGCGTTACGGGCGACCTGTTGTTTTAACAGAAACAAGCCATCCGAAAGAAGACCGCCCGAAATGGACACATTTTATTGCAAAAGAATGCGTTGCCGCTTTACAAAAAGGGATTCCGTTGTTGGGCGTTTGCTGGTATCCGATTGTAGATCGTCCGGACTGGGACAATCTGGTAACCTGGCATCATTCCGGTTTGTGGGATGCCGATTTGAGTAAATTAGAAAACGGCATCGTTTCGCGGGAACTGCATTTGCCTACGGCAACCGCATTTCTTCAGGCGCAGCAAGCCGTTGCAAAAGCAATGAACAAAAAGCCGGTTAGTTCATTTTAAACAGATTCTTTAAGTCGCAATTGCTTTTGACAGATAAAAAGAACCGGCTGTTTTTTTGAAAAAAATTATTTTCCGCAAAAACAAAGAACCCCGCTTTCCTGAGAAAGCAGAGTTCTTTTACCAACAATAAACCTCATTTAAATCGCCAGCTTCGACATTAAAATATGCGAAATACTGGTTGATGGATATGTAATAACAGCCGTTTTAATGGCCGGAGTATTCGATTGCTGAGCAGGCGGTACTGTATCCACCGGTTTTTTTAACTCACTATCTAACTGTTGCAGTTTTTCCTGCATCATTTTTCTTTCCTGTTCCAGTTCCTCCCGCTTGCGTTTGTATTCTTCCACTTTATCATTATAATCATTCTCGTTATTGTCGTTACGATCATCTGATATTCTGCCATCCGTTCTTTTCAGCCCGTTACTGGTCATAACATATTCTACGTCATGATCCCAGTCATATTCTTTGTCATCATTATTCCAGCGTTCATAATTGCCCCAGTTGTCGTTATTCCAGCCAATGTGAACATTGCCATTCCAGTTGGCTACGTTGCCGTCAACAATAATTTTTTTGCCTACCGGAACCGCTACCGTAATATACACCTGCTGATTTCTGAACTTTTGATTTTTCGTGATGGCAATGCCTCTCGAGAGCTGCAATACCGAATCTTGCTGCTCAACTTTATAAGTAATCAGATCGCTATGCTCATTCGCTTCTCTGCGGCTTTCTCCATTGCTCATTTTTAAAAACTTAACTTCAAAACTATCCGAAGCAGCCTTTATAATTCTTACCCGAAGATTGTTTACAAAAACGGTGTCTTCGCTGTCAATATTGGCAAAAGGTTCAATTCTAAGCCAATTGTAGCGGCGATAATAATTGCTTAGGTAAGCGGCGTGTAATTCCAATTTATCGACGTTGGCATTTGTCAAAACAATGTTCTGCTCGTTGGCGGTGCTGCGGTAACGAAAGTCGTTTGACAGAGAAACAATCAAACCAATAACACAAGCCAGACCAAGCAACCACAATGATAAAAAGGAGATGCGCAACGCGCTGCTATTACCTTTCATTTTCGCCAGTCTGCGAATGAGGCTGGTAACAATGGCGATAACCGGAATCCAGATACATAACAGCGTGCCCCAGGCAAAAACCGTTTGCCAGCCATCATCTAACAAATAACCTTTTATGGGTAATAAACCAATCATAACCACACCAAGGCTAAATAAAGCGGTAATTACGGCAAACAATACCACACCCACGATAAAGTAAACAAAAATCTTAACCAACAGAGCAATCAGATCGCCGAAGCCACGACTGGTTCTGCGGGCGGTTTGCGAAACTTCGCTGCTGAATTGCCTGCCTTTTGTTCCGAATTGCTTGCCGGTTTGGGTAGCAAATGCAGCCGTTTCTTTACTAAAACGGCTTACCCTTTCGCCTACGCCTTTCATTTCGTTGGAAATATTATTCTTGATAGAATTCAAATCTACTTTTTCACCCTTCATTTCCAGCCTGTCGCTCGCCGATTTGGCTTCTGGCAGCACCAGCCAGAGTATGATATAAATAATGGTGGCGCCGGGACTAAACGAAATGGATAAGAAATTGGGATAATTAAAAGCACCCCAATGCGCCCATTTAAAGAAAAAACTGAAAAATGGTATCAGGAATAAAATTCTGGGTATCCAGACATTAATACCAAAATAATAAGACAAGCCTTTGCAAACGCCGCCGATAATTTTATCTTCGGGGTCTCTCAGCAATCTTTTGCGCGCCGACCCGATAACGGTTGATGCTGTGCTTGGCACGGCTATCCAAAGCACCAGATAAACCAGAAATCCAAAGCCAAAACCAAGCGCACATACAACAAACAAAATGCGCACAATCAGCGGATCTACGCCAAAGTAAGCTGCCAGCCCGCCGCAAACACCCGCAATCACTTTATCGTTTTCGTTGCGATACAAACGCTCGCCCTTTGTATAAGTATAACTGCCGCCGCTTTCTTCATATACACGGCTTTTTACCTTTTCTTCATCACCGTCAAAGTCTTCGGGTCTGCCAATGCTGCTGATAACGGCCGCAACATCATCGTCGGTAATGCAGGTACTTCCTTTTTTCAGGGTTTCGCCAAACAATTCGGCAATCCGGCTTTCGATGTCATTTATAATTTCTTCTTTTCCTTCTTCATTTATAAAATAGCGCCGCAGGCTATCTACATACTGCTTCAATATTTCGTAGGCGGTTTCTTCAATCGGGATAACCCTGCCCTGAAAATTTATGTTGATTACCTTTTTCATGATTATAAAATATTTGATTGGTTATTGTTGGTAGTATCTGTTGGTGTTGTTAATGTATGAACCGCATCGGCAAGCTCTTTCCATGTTCGTTCTAACTCGCCATAAAAAGAAATTCCTTCATCGGTCATCACAAAATATTTACGTGGCGGTCCGCTGGCGCTTTCTACCCAGCGATAAGTAAGATAACCTGCATTTTTCAACCGCGTTAACAGCGGGTATAAAGTGCCTTCCAATATATGCAGATTGGCGGTTTTCATTCTTTCTACAATATCGCTCGGGTACACTTCGCCCTGCTTTATGATAGACAAAATGCAAAACTCAAGCACGCCTTTGCGCATCTGGCTTTGTGTGTTTTGAATGTCCATGATAAATTTTTATAAAATGATTTTTGAGAATGCCTCGTAAAATTTCTACTTTGACATCACAAAAATAGCATTTATTAAGTACCATGCAACACATAGTACCATATATTTTTTAGTAGCTTGTTGTAAAAGGAATTAGTTATTGTTATAATTCGTTGATTGTTAATTTGTTTTGTAAAAATCTCTTGCTGAAATATTGGATGAACGAGAAATAGAATTGATAAACGGTTATTTAACAAAATCGTTTAATAAGCATTTTCAGAAATACAAATTGATGACGACACATTTTTCAAGCACTAATTTTGATATATAATTTGCTCACTCTATTATGATTACGGTAAAGCAGCGAAAAATTATCAATGATCCTGTGTATGGTTTTATCACCATTGATACGCCGCTAATCTTTGACATTATCTCTCATCCCTGGTACCAGCGATTGCGGCGCATTCACCAAATGGCGCTGGCATCTTTTGTTTATCCGGGTGCTGTGCATACGCGTTTTCATCATTCACTGGGTGCTTATTATCTGATGTGCCAGGCCATAAGCGAATTGTGCAACAAAGGCGTTGATATTTCTGAGCAGGAAAGCGAAGCCGTAAAAGCAGCCGTTTTGTTGCACGATATTGGTCATGGACCCTATTCTCACGCACTGGAAAATATGCTGGTTACAAATGCCAATCATGAGGAAATAGGTTTGCAGATTATGCACAGAATGAACGAAGATTTCGATGGACGTCTTTCGCTTGCCATTGACATTTTTACCAATTTGTATCACAAATATTATTTGCATAGCCTTATTAGCGGACAGGTTGACGTTGACCGTATGGATTATCTGACGCGCGACAGCTTTTATACCGGCGTAAGCGAAGGCGTTATTGGTTACGACCGCATTTTAAAAATGCTTACCGTGCACAAAGGCGAATTGATGATAGAAGAAAAAGCCATTTACAGCGTTGAAAAATTTTTGATTGCCCGGCGGCAGATGTATTGGCAGGTATATTTGCACCGGGCGGTGCTGGCAACCGAAAGGATGCTGGTAAAAATTATAGAGCGTGTAAAAGAAATTTACGAACCGAATGATGCGCAGATACACACCGGCTCGCCGATAGATTTTTTTTTAGCAGAAAACAAAAATGTAAAAAAAGATTTTATTGAAGAATTTTGCCGGTTAGACGATGCCGATGTAATGTTTGCCGTTAAGCGATGGAGCCATCATAACGATGTGGTATTATCTGTTTTAAGCAATGGCTTGTTGAACCGCAATCTATTGAAATGCACATTGCATAACGAACAAGTTGACGATGAAATGCTACACCGGATTAGAAAAGCGATAGCGAAGCGGCTTGATATTCCGGTAAAAGAAGCCGCTTATCTGGCATTTACGGGCGATGCCGAAAACACCGCTTACAAGCTTACGGATGAGCATGTAAATATTTTGTTTAAAAACGGTGATGTAAAAGATATTTCTCAGGTTGACAATCCGCTCATCAATCAAACCTTATCTGTGCCGGTTAAAAAATTTTACATTTGTCAACTACGGTAACGATTGTCAGGTATTATAAATACACTTATAACTAATCTATGCAATTCAGCGCAGCGCAAATAGCCATCATCATTAACGGTGAAACAGAGGGAGATACTTCCATAGCCGTCAGCACATTTGGAAAAATAGAAGAAGCGCGGGAAGGTCAGCTTACTTTTCTCGCCAATCCCAAATACGAAGACTATTTGTATTCTACAAAAGCCTCAATCATTATTATAAATAAAAACCAGGAACTGAAAGAACCCGTTGCGGCAACGCTCATCCGCGTGCCGGACGCCTATTCGGCTTTTGCGGCTTTGCTGCGCAGATACCAGGAAATAATGACGCAGCAGCTTACCGGCGTACAACAGCCTGCGTACATAACTGAAACGGCAAAACTGGGCGAAAATGTTTTTGTCGGCGCTTTTACCTATATTGGCGCGGCGGCACAGATTGGCAACAATGTAAAATTATTTCCCGGCGTTTACATCGGAAACAATGTAAGCATCAGCGACAATACCATTTTATATCCCGGCGTAAAAGTGTATAACGATTGCGTAATTGGCAAAAACGTAACCATTCATGCCGGTGCAGTCATCGGCGGCGATGGCTTTGGCTTTGCCCCGCAGCCCGATGGCACGTATAAAAAAATACCGCAGATTGGCAATGTAGTAATTGAAGATTTTGTAGAAATCGGCGCTAATGCAGCCATCGATCGCGCTACCATTGGTTCTACTATCGTTCATAAAGGCGCCAAGCTTGATAACCTGATACAAATAGCGCACAATGTTGAGATTGGCATGAACACGGTAATTGCCGCGCAGGCGGGCGTCAGCGGCAGCACAAAAATCGGCAGCAATGTAATGGTA
Source organism: Ilyomonas sp. (assembly GCA_965219515.1). Lineage (GTDB taxonomy): Bacteria > Bacteroidota > Bacteroidia > Chitinophagales > Chitinophagaceae > Ilyomonas. The sequence continues at coordinate 176,840 of OZ244776.1, read as the reverse complement.
GGCGGGCAGGCAGGCATTGTAGGGCATTTACATATTGCCGACGGCGCAAAAATTAATGCGCAAAGCGGTGTAAGCAAATCGATAAAAACGCCCAACCTGGCAGTTACCGGTTCGCCGGCGTATGATTATACTTCCGCGCTGCGCAGCCAGGCACTCAGCCGCAGTCTTCCTGATATGGAAAAACGCATTGCCGAGTTGGAGAAAATGGTTCGGCAACTGTTGGTTGAGCGCGTTAGCATGTAGATTAAGTGAATGATGAATTGTCAACGGTTAATAAATAGCAGGCACAAAATTTTCACATTCACCATTCACAACTTACCATTCACGATCCACCGGATTTCATGGACAGAACAACCGTTATTTATCTTGTTTTCGGCGTTGCCCTATTAGTGGCGCTGGTGGTTGATTTGGGTGTTATCAGTAAAAAACATACAACCATCACCATAAAAAAAGCCCTGTTACAAACGCTGCTCTGGGTTGGTTTATCGCTGGCTTTCTGGGCATTTATCTGGATAGAAAAAGATGCGCAAACCGCCACCAAATATATCAGCGCCTACTTAATGGAATGGAGCCTTAGCATAGACAATGTGTTTGTATTCATTCTTATTTTTTCTTATTTAAAAATAAATGAGAACGACATTGGCAGAGCGTTGCTGGTGGGCGTGCTGCTGGCCATCGTGCTGCGCATCATTTTTATTGCCGCCGGCATCGGGCTTATCAACCGGTTTCAGTGGGTGCTTTATGTGTTTGGCGCTTTTCTTTTATATACCGGAATAAAACTTTTTTTTCAAAAAAACGATGAACAATACAATCCGCGCGAGTCTTCGGTATATAAAATCATCAACCGCATTTTTCGCATCAGTCACAACAATCCGGAAGGAAAATATACGGTAACAGAAAACGGGAAACGGCTTTTTACAACGTTATCGCTTGTTATTTTTATGCTGGCAGGCACCGATGTTTTGTTTGCTTTCGACAGCATTCCCACGGTAGTTTCACTGGTGCGCGAAAAAGGCAATGTACCGTTTCAGCCCGATGATATTCTGGTAATTTATTCCAGCAATATTTTTGCAGTGCTGGGTTTGCGAAGCCTTTTCTTTCTATTGCGCGGCGCGGCCAGCCAGTTTCAATATCTGCAGCAGGGCATCGCTTTGGTATTAATATTTATCGGGGTAAAAATGCTGATAGAGTCGTATGTGCATATATCTATTTATATATCGCTTGGCATTATCATAGTTTGTGTTGCCGGAGCCATTGTTTATTCAAAAATGAAAACGCTGCGCCGGTAAAACCGGTAACCGATAATCGTTAATTCAGATACAATCTTTCTTTATTGCAGTTATATAGTTGCTTTGCAAACAAAACAGATGGCATTATTTTTATTGCAACAGGAACCCGTAAATAAGATGGCGTGAGGAACAGGAAACTAATGTATCTGGTAAATCCTTTATCGGGTACGGTAAAAAAAAGTCCTTTATTATTTTCAATACAATCAATCACCGAAAGCAAAGGTTTTTTGTATGACTTAAATGAAACCCAGGCAGATGGTAATTATTTATTGCTGAGAGAAAAGATTATTGAAGAACAATTTACCGATGTAATTATCATCGGCGGCGATGGCACGATAAGGCAGGTAATTGATGCGCTGCGCGATATTGAAGATATTGTATTCGGCATCATTCCGCTGGGCAGCGGCAACGGGCTGGCAAGAGCCGCAAAAATTCCAGCCAAACCCTTACAGGCACTGCAGCTTCTTTTCACCGGAACGGCAAAACCAATAGATGCGTTTACCATCAACAATCATTTTTCCTGTATGCTCAGCGGCATTGGCTTCGATGCAAAAGTAGCTCACGATTTTGCCGAAAAAGCCACCCGGGGCTTGTTTACTTACACACAGCAAAGCCTCATCAACTATTTTAAAGCGCACCCATATCAGTTTGAAATAAAAACGGACGATTTTTCATTTTTCACCGAAGCTTACTTCATTTCTATCGCCAACAGCAATCAGTTTGGCAACAACGTAACCATTGCGCCTCAGGCAAGCCTTACTGATGGTTTGTTAGATATTGTAATTGTTCAAAAAATGAATAAAGCCCGCCTGCCATTTGCCATTTTGCAACAGGTTCGCGGCAATAACAAACTGCAGCAAATGGTTGATGACATGTCGAAAAACAATGTGCTTTATTTTCAGGCGCCATCCATCACCATCCGCAATCTGAAACATGCGCCGTTTCATATAGACGGCGATCCTGCTCCAACCAGCGATTTGTTTGAAGCAAACATAATTAAGGATTGCTTTAAACTGATTCAACCATAAAAAAAGGTTACAAGCAATTGTGCCATTGCCATGTTCATTACACAAATGGCAACTTCTCTACAAACTCACTTTTATACCTTTCCTTACCTAAGCAGGCAAAGCCTTACTTTTGCTGCCGTTTATTTTACATTTATATGCTAACGATAGTCAAAGCGGCTCAATAAAACAACATTATTACATGACTACAGGCTTTAATCCTGATAAGCAGCACACGCTTGAAAACGCCATTAATATCAGCGGTAAAGGGTTGCATACCGGCGTTTTGGTAGATATGACACTCTGCCCCGCCAGCCCGGGTTTCGGCATTCAGTTTAAACGCGTTGACCTGCCAAACCAGCCAGTCATAAAAGCTGACTGCGATTTGGTTACCGATACCAGCCGCGGAACAACACTGCAATCGGGAGATGCAAGAGTAAGCACCGTAGAGCATTTGCTGGCAGCCCTGGTGGGGATGGGCATAGATAATGTGTTGGTAGAATTAAACGCACCCGAAATACCCATTATGGATGGCAGCAGCCAGCCGTTTGTAGAACTGATAGAAGAAGCCGGCGTTGCCGAGCAGGAAGCTGCCAAAGTTTGGTATAGCATAGACGAAAATATTATACATTACGATGAGCAGAAGCGGGTAGAAATGGTGCTGATGCCGGCAACAGAATACCGCATTACCACGCTGATAGATTTTAACAGCCCTGTATTGGGAACGCAATATGCGCAGTTGAAAAACATGAGCGATTTTAAAAATGAAATTGCCCCCTGCCGCACATTCAGCTTTTTGCACGAACTGGAAATGCTGCTGGCAAACGATTTAATAAAAGGCGGCGACATTAACAACGCCATTGTAATTGTAGATAAACCCGTAACACCGGAAGCCATGAGCCGCCTGGCAAAAGCATTCGGGCGAGATAACATAGAAGTAAAAAGAGAAGGCTACCTGAACAATCTGGAACTGCGCTTTCCTAACGAGCCGGCGCGCCATAAGCTGCTGGATGTGGTGGGCGATCTGGCATTAATTGGCTACCCGATTAAAGGTCGTGTAATTGCCAATCGCCCCGGTCATAGTACCAATGTAGCATTTGCCAAAAAAATAAAACAATACATTAAAAAGAACAAGCATGTAAAAGATGTGCCGGTTTATAACCCGATGCAGCCGCCCGTTTTTAATTATGAGCACATTGAAAAAACATTGCCACACCGCTACCCTTTTTTATTTGTAGATAAGATTATTGAACTTACCGATACGCGGATTGTAGGCATTAAGCACATCACCATCAACGAATGGTTTTTTCAGGGACATTTTCCTTCCAATCCCATCATGCCGGGCGTTTTGCAGTTAGAAGCGCTGGCGCAAACCGGCGGCATTCTTGCCATCAATAACAGCCCCGACGGAATGTATGATACGTACTTTGTAAAAATTGATAATTGCCGGTTTAAGCAGATGGTTCGGCCCGGCGATACCATGATTTTAAAAATGGAATTTAATGCCCCGGTGCGCCGCGGCTTGTGCGATATGCACGGCATAGTATATGTAAACGGCAAAGTAGCTACCGAAGCCGATATGGTGGCACAGATTGTTAAAAGACCGTCGTAACAAATCTGCCACATGTTGGCAGGTTTGTTATTGTTTCAAAATAAAAATACAAGTGCGATGCTGTGATTGCGCCACTTCCGGCGGGTTTTGAACCATGTAAACGGAAGGAAGATTGCCCGGTTATGTCTAATGATCTGCCGGAACCAGTACATCCCAAATAGCCGCCGCGGTGTAACCCCCTACTTTATAATTGTAAGTTCCATTGGCAGCAATATCAAAATTTCCTCTTGCAACCCATAATATGATGTGCGCGCCGGCATGATAACCGGAAAAAAAACTCCAGGGAATTGCGTAACTGCCATTGTCAGGTACATGAATCGAGTTATCCATTGGCGTTTGAACACCCGCAGCAGCCAAATCCCTGTTTACATAGCGACCGGGTAAATATTCTGCAACAATTGCTACTCCGTTTGGGTTGTTTAGGTCTTTCGGCCAGGTAAGCGTAATATTTGCATTGGCAGTGAGTATAATGGGCGTTTGGGGTGAAATATTTGTGATACTGATTGGTAAAGGCGAATAAACCGTTGCTGTTACACTTTGCATAGCGCCACTGCCTGCGGCAGCAACCTGAGAGGCAGGTGGATTGATTGTAAAGCTAACATTGGTGCCATACAAACCGTGTTGAGACAATATGCTGTCGAATCCGTAGGTTGTATTGGAAGGTTGCATAGAATCTCCTTCAAATTGATATTGCCCGATTGAGAAAGAGCCTTTCTCAGTCATTGGTGTTCCGCTTTTATCGTAAAACAATCCGCCTGCCACTACGGTGTTGGTAAGACTGGAGTCGTTGTTGCTCAGGTTCGATTCAAACAGAAAAGTACCGTCAACTTTTATTTGCGGCAGTTGACAATCCCTTTCAAGCGCACCCAAAACTCCCCCGCCGGAAACATTTTGAGGAGGTGTTATTTCTTTACCCTTGTTGCACGAACAGACAATTAATAAAACAAAATATAATAATATGAAAGCAACCGGTATTTGTATTATCTTTTTCATGGAAAAATTTTGTTTATAAAACCACGCAAACCAATTTTTTAAATATAATAATCCTGACCGTAATACAACCACAAGCTATGACTTATAAAGGATTGATGCGTATCGGCAAAAAAGTTTTTCTTGTTTGTTTGTAGAATCGTGATTTTAAAGTGATATTAAGTACATTGTTACATAACTATTCTTAGACGACAAGGATTTGGATTGTAAATAAGCTACAACTGTTTGCAAAAACAATCCCAAAAGGATTTCATGTTTACAGATAAATAAATTAACTCCTGTGTGTAAAAGCTGTGGAGCAGAATGTTGGCAGGTGATCTTATTTCGGAAAAGTATTGCCGAAGTGCAGGCAATAGCGCTGTGTCAGCCCGGCAATTGAAGCGCAGTTTACAAACAAAAGCAGATGATTTGCACTTAGCTAAATTTATGATGTCAAGCTGGAACTATAGCTAAATTGGAAAACAAAAAGCTGAAAGACACGTTCCGTCAGCCTGCATTTTGGCAATACACTTGTTAGCTGCATACTTTTTTCCGTCGCACTTGATATTAGTTATAAATTGTTAGCAATAAATTGTTGGCAATAATCTTTTATTTGTTGTTGCACCTTGCGAAACTGTTCTTTAATTTCTTCTTCAGTGCCTGTTGCTTTTGCCGGATCAGGAAAATTTTCATGAAACTTTTTTGCTGTTGTTGGAAAGAAAGGACAACGTTCTTTTGCATTGTCGCAAACCGTAATTACAAAATCAAAGTCAATGTTGCAATACTCGTCAATGTTGTTTGAAGTATGTTTTGAAATATCAATACCATCTTCTTTCATTATTTCAATTGCTCTCGGATTTACACCGTGCGTTTCAATTCCTGCGCTATAAATCTCTGCTTTGTCACTTGCATAGTAGTGCAAGTAACCTTCTGCAATTTGACTTCTGCAACTGTTGCCTGTGCATAGCACTAAAACTTTTTTCATTGTATAGTTTTATTGTGAGTTAATAACCTTTCTTCAATATCTCAGCATAATCATCCGGCAACGGGCTGTATTCAATTGCTTTAGCAGCTTTCTCTACATCATAATTAAATCTTATAAACGCTACCTGCACTGTATCTTTTTTCGCTATGCTACTATCTGCATTTATTGTAAGTATTACGTAACATCCTTGTGGACTTCCGTCTTTTGGCTTACCTACTGAACCAACATTGATTGCATGGCGGTAATGCTTAATTTCTGCTGGCTCTGTTGGTAGTATTCTGTGATAGGGTTTGTGAGTGTGACCGAAGTACATGATATCCGCATCTGCCCCTTCCATAATTCTCATTAAACTTTTTTCGTCCCTGTCTTCAAATAGGTATTCATTTATCTTTCTCGGACTACCGTGTACTAACAAAAGGTTTAGTTTGTCTTCGTTAAGCTGAAACTCAACTTTGATATGTGCGGGTAATGTTCTTAGATATTTTCTTTCTTCTGGTTTTACAATTGAATTTGTGTAGCTGATGGATATTTTACCCATGTCTTTTTCCGGTTCTGTCTTATAGACACAACCACATTCATCACTCATTAAACCAATGCCCTGATCGTAATTACCTGTAATTGTGGGAATACCTCTTCTTCTTATTTCATTAATTACTTCATTTGCCCAAATGTTGTAACCCAATAAATCACCCAGACAATAAATGGCATCTGGTTTTTGTTCCTCAATGCTTGCTAAACAGGCTTCCAGTGCAGGTAGGTTTGCATGTATATCGCTAAAGAGTGCAATTCTCATATCGTTTTTATCCGTTTTGTAATTGTTGTTTTGTATAGTATTTACGTCTGAACCAAAAAGCTACATTGACAAGTGCAATCAATGCCGGTACTTCAACCAATGGACCGATAACACCGGCAAAGGCTTGACCGCTGTTGATACCAAAAACACCTATTGCTACTGCAATGGCTAATTCAAAATTGTTTCCTGCTGCTGTAAACGCTATTGATGCGTTGGTTGAATAATCTGCTCCCATTTTCTTCCCCATAAAGAAGCTGACCAGGAACATGATTGCAAAGTATATGACTAAAGGAATTGCTATTCTGACCACATCGAAAGGTATCTGTACAATTAGTTCTCCTTTTAGGCTGAACATTACAACGATAGTAAAGAGTAATGCAATTAATGTTATTGGAGAAATGACAGGAATAAATTTGTTTTGATACCAGTCTTCACCTTTCGCTTTTCTAAGTATGTACCGGGTAAGTACACCGGCTGCAAATGGAATACCTAAATAGATGGCAACGCTCTCTGCAATTTGTCCAATAGTAATATTTACTTCAGATCCTGTGATATCAAATAATGGTGGTAATACTGTTACGAATACATAAGCATAAACACTGTATAAAAGCACCTGAAAGATGCTGTTTAGTGCAACTAAACCTGCTGCATATTCTCTGCTACCTTCTGCAAGTTCATTCCACACTATAACCATTGCAATGCATCGGGCTAAGCCAATAAGGATTAAGCCTACCATGTATTCAGGCTTATCATGCAAAAAGAGTATAGCGAGTAAGAACATCAGTATTGGACCTATGATCCAATTGAGGAATAATGACATGCCTAAAACCTTTGTGTTCTTAAATACTTCTTTTAGTTTTTCATATCTCACCTTTGCAAATGGCGGATACATCATCAGTATTAAACCTACTGCTAAAGGAATGTTGGTTGTACCTGAAGAAAATGAGTTGATAAATGTTGAAGATGAAGGAAAGAAGTAACCTATAGCTACACCTGTCCCCATTGCTAAAAATATCCATAAGGTTAAATACCTGTCTAAGAAACTTAACTTCTTTCTTTCGTTTGCCGGAGCACAATTGTTTGCTGACATAAATCTATTCAAGTAATTATTCATGAATTGCAGCAATCTGTATCTCAGCAAGATTTAGATTTTTCTGCATAAACTGTTATACTAAAGATGCCTGTATTACCAGTTTTGAAACTGGCTACTTCTTTTTCGTTTAAATAATTTTTCAGAATGTCGTCAGGTATATTGATGGGTTTTTCTTTTTGAAGTATGATGTTGCTAAAGCCATTTGTTTGAATGAGTTCAAGATAAGTTTCCTTTTGTATTGCACCTGCAACACAACCTGCATACATTTCTGCGTTTTTGCGCAAAGCCTCCGGAAGATTGCCAATTAATATAACATCAGAAATACTAAAATGCCCGCCGGGTTTTAGTACACGAAATATTTCTTTGAAAACATTGTCTTTGTTAGGAACAAGGTTTAAAACGCAATTGCTTACAATTACATCAGCCACGTTTGCAGATACCGGAATTTTTTCAATATCGCCCTGCCTGAACTCAACATTGTAGTAACCTAATTTTTCAGCATTGGCTCTAGCTTTATCAATCATCGCAGGTGTAAAATCAATACCGATAATTTTTCCGTCTTCGCCTGTCTCCGCTCTTGCAATAAAACAATCATTTCCTGCACCGCTGCCTAAATCAATTACGGTATCGCCCTTTTTTATTTTGGCAAATTGCGTTGGCAAGCCACAACCTAAACCCAAATCAGCATCAGCGTTGTAGCCATTTAGCTCGGTGTAATCATCGTTCATAATGTTATAAACTTCTGTTGAACAGCAACCCGAACCGCAGCATGATGATTGGTTGGTTTGTTTATCCTGTAAAGCAATTTCGCTGTATTTCTGCCTTACGAATTCTTTTAGTTGTTCTGAATTTTCCATTTTTATTTTTTTATGATTAACAACAATCTTTTTTCTTTTCTAATTTGGTTACGATGCCTGCAAAATAGTTTTGAAGTTTGCTGATTGCTTTTTCGTCAACGCAATAGCAAACGCTGTTACCTTCAATATTTCCTTTAATAAGTCCGGCATTTTTAAGTTCTTTCAGGTGTTGTGAAATGGTTGGCTGGGCAAGTGGCAATTCGTTTACAATGTCGCCGCAAATACAAGTGTCCACTTTAATTAAATATTCCATGATAGCAATTCTCGCCGGATGTCCTAACGCTTTTGTAAGTGTCGCAATAGAGTTTTGTTTGTCCGTGAAATGTTCTGTCTTTGTCGCTCCCATTTTATAAATTTTAATATTGCAATATTGCGATAAAGACTTTACGAAACAAATTTTCTCTGTCAAAGTTTTTAAAATATCCGAAAAAAATCGTTGTTTGAATAATTCTTTTGAAGTGCAAGGTGTCAAAACGGGTTGTAGCATAATCACAAATATGTAAACCCGTTGGGTTATCTTCTGTTTATTGCGTACATGTAAAACTTCTTTCGAGCACCAATAATATCTCCATTAAACACAATCGCAATATATTATGTAGCAATGTAATGAGCGTAATATGTACGGTGCTGTGAATTGTAAATAAATACAGGGGTCTTATGTCAGGTATTAAGACGTTCACGACTTACGATTTGCTCATTACTGTAAAATGTTTTTTTCTCTTATTGAAAATTTACATTTTTATCATTACAACATCAGTCCTGAGCTTATAAAAGCATTGGCTGACGAACTGGTAAAACGCATGCATCAACCTAAATAAAATTACGGCAGCCTTACGTTACCGAATGAATTGAACCTTTAAGAAACTTATTACCCGATTCCGTCTATTTTTGCGGGCTTCTTACTTATTTTATTTTTGGCAAATGATTCATCCGCATACATACATCCATCCCAATGCAAAGCTTGCCCGAAACGTAAAAATTGATCCGTTTACCGTGATACATGAAGATGTGGAAGTAGGCGAAGGCACCTGGATCGGCAGCAACGTAACCATTATGGAGGGCGCGCGCATTGGCAAAAACTGCCGCATTTTTCCGGGAGCGGTGCTGTCGGCAATTCCGCAGGATTTAAAATTTGCCGGCGAAAAAACCTTCATCGAAATTGGTGATAACACCACCATCCGCGAGTTTGTTACCATTCACCGCGGTACCGCAGACAGAGGCAAAACCAAAGTGGGCAACAATTGTCTGATTATGGCATATTGCCACATTGCGCACGATTGTTTTGTAGGCAATCACTGCATTATGAGCAACAGTTCGCAAATGGCGGGGCACGTTACGATGGGCGACTGGAGCATTATTGCGGGGGTGTGCGCCATTCAGCAATTTACGCATATCGGGCAGCATGCCTTTATTGCCGGCGGCAGTTTAGTTAATAAAGATGTGCCGCCTTATATCAAAGCAGTTCGCACGCCATTAAGCTATGGCGGTGTAAACAGTGTGGGATTAAAGCGCCGGGGCTTTACCATTGTGCAAATCAATCACATCATAGATTTATATCGCATCATTTACAACAAAGGATTAAACATTACGCAGGCGCTGGCCTTTATTGAGGAAGACTTGCCGGCTACAGACGAGCGCGATGAAATTGTAACCTTTATCCGCGAAAGCAACCGCGGCGTTATCAAACGCTACACAAAAGGCGCTGAGGAAGAAGTGTAGTCAAAGCAGTCAGCTATCAGCAGTCAGCTTTGGATTTTGTGTTTTTAGCAAAAAATAAAATTTCTTACTTTTATTTTCATGGAAAATGAAGTAAAAGAGCCGGCTGTTGCTTATCATAAAAAGTACATGACGGAAGAGGAATATTTAGCCATGGAGGAAAAGGCTTTGGAAAAGCATGAGTATTACCAGGGTGAAACATTCGCCATGTCCGGCTCAAAAGTTCCTCATAATACAATCGCCGGCAATTTGTTCAGAGACATTGCCGTACATCTGCATAAAAAAAAATGCAGGCCGTTTAACAGCGATCAGCGCGTGTATATTGAAAAGAACGGCATATTTACCTATCCCGATCTTTCTGTTGTTTGCGGTAAAACCGAAACCAGAAAAGACGATAACTGGAACATAACCAATCCTTCAGTAATTATTGAAATATTGTCGCCTTCAACAAAAAATTATGCCCTTGGCGATAAGTTTAAACTGTATCGCAATCTGCCTTTTTTGCAGGAGTATATTTTGATTGATTCCGAAGCGGTAAGTATCGAAGCTTTTTGTATAACCGAACAAGGCTTTTGGGAGCTGAAAGAATATAAACATGCGAATGATTCACTACTTATAAAAACCATTCAGCTTATCCTTTCTGTTACCGATATTTATAAAGACACCGAACTGATAACGATTGAATAGCTTACGGTTTTTTATCCCGTGGCGGCACCACAAACACTTTTATTTCCGGAGCCTTTAGTTAAACCACGTTTTCTTTTAAAGTATGATAGCGACGAGATGCGCCGCGTTTCTCCTAACAAAAAACATCAATTATGTTTGCCGACCGGATGAAAAAATTCAATCGCTCTTTGCGTGTAAAAACAACACTTCCGCAGGGTGTTGATGTACTGAATCCGTTTCAGGAAAGCAGGGCTGCATTGGCTTGCAGCGATTCTTTTTACGATGCCTATTACAGCGATAACAATAAACGATACGCAATCTTCGGCATCAATCCGGGTCGCTTTGGCGGCGGATTAACAGGCGTTCCGTTTACCGATTTCAAACGCCTGAAAAATGTATGCGGAATAGAAACAAACGGCATTTCTTCACACGAGCCTTCATCAGAATTTATTTATCGCATGATTGCAGCCATGGGTGGCGCGGATGATTTTTACAAACAGTTTTACATCAATTCTGTCTGTCCGCTCGGCTTTATTATCCATACAAAAAACAACAAATGGATCAATTATAATTATTACGATGACAATGCTTTGTATGCTGCCGTAAAACCATTTATTGCAGAAAGCATCAGCAAACAAATTGCGTTGGGCTTGTATACAAACGAATGTTTTTGTCTGGGTAAAAAGAACGCAGCATATTTATCGGCGTTGAATGAAGAACATCATTTTTTTGATCTGATTACCGAACTGCCGCACCCACGCTACATCATACAATACAAGCGAAAACAGATGGATGAGTTCATCAGTCTGTACGTTCAAAAACTAAGTAAGCCATTTTTATGTTGACTATGTAAAACCGAATATTGCATATTTGCAGAAACGAAGCTGATATGTTTAATAACAGAACAAAAATAAAGCAGTTGCTGCAGGCAACCGAAACGGGCAAACAGGTGGTTGTAATGGGCTGGGTGCGCACGTTTCGCAACAATCAGTTTATTGCATTGAACGATGGCAGCACCAACCAGAACATTCAGGTTGTGGTTGCGTTGGGAATGCTGGATGATGAAACGCTGAAACGCATTACTACCGGCGCTTCGCTGAAAGTAACGGGCGAGGTAGCGGCAAGCATCGGCAAAGGACAGGCTGTTGAAATAAAAGCGTCATCCATTGAAATATTAGGCGACAGCGATGCCGAAAAATACCCCTTGCAACCCAAGAAACACAGCCTTGAATTTCTACGCGAGATAGCGCATCTCCGGTTTCGCACCAACACATTCGGCGCCGTATTTCGTGTGCGCAATGCACTGGCGTTTGCGGTTCATAAATTCTTTAACGAACGCGGATTTATTTATCTGCACACGCCCATCATTACTTCCAGCGATGCAGAAGGTGCCGGCGAAACATTTCGGGTAACTACTTTGCCCTTGAACAATGCACCAACTATACAAAATGGCGACATAAACTTCGCGGAAGACTTTTTTGGTAAAAGCACCAACCTTACCGTAAGCGGGCAACTGGAAGGCGAACTGGGCGCCATGGCGTTTGGTGATATTTATACATTCGGTCCCACATTTCGGGCAGAAAACAGCAATACCACAAGGCATCTTGCCGAATTCTGGATGATAGAACCCGAAATGGCATTTTATGATCTGGAAGACAACATGAACCTGGCGGAAGAGTTTATTCAATATCTGATTACCCATGCGCTTACCAATAACGCTGATGACTTAACTTTTTTAGACCAACGTTTAACCGAAGAAGAAAAAACAAAACCGCAAACCGAAAGAAATGACATGAGTCTATTAGATAAACTTCGCTTTATAGTGGACAACAAATTCGAGCGCATTACTTACACGGAAGCCATTGATATTTTACTGCAATCGCCCGCTTATAAAAAAAAGAAATTCAAATATGAAGTAAGCTGGGGCATTGATATGCAAAGCGAGCATGAACGCTATCTGGTGGAGAAGCACTTTAAAAAACCGGTGATTGTTACCAATTATCCCGAAGGCATCAAAGCTTTTTATATGCGCCGCAACGATGACGGAAAAACGGTAGCCGCCATGGACATTCTTGCGCCTGGCATCGGCGAAATTGCAGGCGGCAGCCAGCGCGAAGAACGTTACGACAAACTGGTGGAACGCATGGAAGCGATGCACATACCGGTTGAAGAAATGAGCTGGTATTTAGATACGCGTCGTTTCGGCACCGTGCCCCACGCGGGCTTCGGGTTAGGCTTTGAAAGAATGGTGCAGTTTGTAACGGGCATGACCAACATCCGGGATGTGATACCGTTTGCCCGCACACCTAAAAACTGCGAGTTTTAAAGCAATAATGAATTTCTTTTTTAAATTTTGCCTTTTTAATTATCATCTTATATTTGCAGCCCTTTGCAGATGGTGCGGTAGCTCAGTCGGTAGAGCAAAGGACTGAAAATCCTTGTGTCGCCGGTTCGATCCCGGCTCACACCACGCTTTAAAAATGAAGCAGTTATGATATATTTCATAGCTGCTTTTTTGTTTGGTCTAACAAAGCCAAAATTATTCAACCTAACTCAAATCTGTAAATGTCAACACTCTTTTAATGCTAATACTACTTTTTTTTATCAAATTGTTAAGTGCCTTTTTCCTCTTTATTAAATGTCAATTTGCATTCTTAAAATTTCATTTTATGAATGCAAAGACACGCATTATCAACTATTTGTTTTGTTCACTTTTTATCATTTCTTTTCTATTTCTCAGTTGCAAAAAAGACATGAATGAAAAAATCATTCCTGTGTTGAGTGAAAATAGCATTTCGCCGTATCCCTTTAACTGGGAAACCACCGATTACATGCCTACACCGAGAGGTACAACCATTCTTGTTCCTTGGGCAAGCGGTTCTACAAAAGGATTTTCTTCCTACATCTGGTATGATTATAAAAAAGCCGAGGGATGGGAGTTGGTTTACAATGTATTTAATACAAATGCTCTTCAAGCAAATCCATGGTTTGCCTTCTACAACCGATACAGAGGAATCTTACGCTTGTATGTTTATATAACCACAAACGGCTTTACAACATCATCATATATTACAAGCGGTCTAAATTTAGCTCCAAATATGATTAGCTCGCCCCTGCTGAATTATATCGGACAGGATATCGTTACGCCAGGATCAAGTCAAGCTGCCGCTACTAAGATTGAACCAACTCAGATTGCATCAAATACCTGGTATGCTTCTGAGTATGAAATGGCTTATGACCGAAGTACTGGGACTGAAACATGGCAGCAAGTTGGGTTGAACTGGACGCTGAAATGGACAAGTATTTCTCAGATAAACTTGGGCGGCGATGTTCAAGGCACGGTGAACGGAACGATGACCACACCAGCGAGCAGTCCGGACATTGCAGGCAATGTCAAATCTGGCTTGCTTTATTTGACCGGATTAAGTGTTTTAAGCGCCAATAAAGGCTCTGATCCCGCTCACCCGGAAAATCACAATCATTTAGGTTTACCGTCTCTTGTTTTCAAAGCGGTAACCGATGGATTAAATAGTGGTTTAGGTGGAGTCATTAAAAATTTGGCGAGTGGCATATTTGGCGGCAGCAGCGCAAACACACAACAAGTTTCATTAAACATAAATGCTAAAATAACGCTAACCGGTACCAGCAGCACTAGTGGGGCTATTTTCCCAGATCCCGGTTTAGGTTTTGGAATTCCCGGACTTTCTAATAGCCAAACGGCTACTGGATATATCCCAGGTTATAACAAGCCGATGGGTATCTTTAATTTAACAGGACGACCAACTGTTAATAGAACAACAACAGTATCACCCGGTCCTACGGTTGGTGGTGTGCCTTATAATCACATTACATCTGCATACACAGTTGATAATACAATTTTTAACTCATTATTTGTACAAAACAATGGCACAAATGGTGTCATTAATAGCTCAACCAACGGAGCCAAACTTCAAAATTTACGTACACAAGTTATAGTACTCAATCCGGCTATTTCTGACTTTTTCCAGCCTAATGGGCAATTGGAAACCATAGGGTCTTATACAGCCTATACTGGAACCGGTGTTGGCATATCGTATGACGTTGAACACAGATCATATCCGATAAACAACAATGTAGCTATACGTGTTATTGTTGATGTTGTCCCTAATAATGGCTCGCCACGATCAACAATTTTTAAAACCTTCTTTGCGAATGTTGTAGATAAATAGTAACCGATATGAATCTCAAAAATATTGTCCTTTCTTTTGCAGTATTGATCATGAGCCTCGCGGCTTGTACGAAAGATTATACGGAATGTGGAACAAGTGCCGCTGAAGTCGCAAAGGAATTGCAACAAACAATCGGAGCAAAATCAATTACACGGATATATCCGGTTCAAAGTAACGAACCATTGCCTAGCTCGTTTAGTGCCTCAAGTGGAACTGCATGGAGCTTTTCTAACGGATTTATCTCAATTAACTTTGGATTCAATCTGGTTTATAATTTAGCGCATCTGCAATACTATGAAGTAGCAAACGTTTCACTGGACGATGGTTCTACCCAAACTGCGTTATTGTTATTTTTTTGAAATGTAAGGAGATAGAAATAACTCCCTTGTAATTTATATTGAAACCAACTTATGATTAAAATAATTCTTGGATTCGTAACGCTTTTTTCAGCTCAGATATTAGCCGCTCAGTCCAAACTATCTGTTATAAGGCAGGCGGGTGATACTCTATTTATCACGGCAAATCAGATGGTTTTAAAAGGACAAGCAGTTGTGGTTGGAAAAGGATCGTCTGAAAATGGCTGGTATGAGTATATCGGTTTCAAGAATTCTACATCTCTTCCCTTGTTAATCAACAGGGAAGTAGATCTGAAATATGGCTATAATGGCAGAAGCAATTCCGAGCAAGAAAGAGAAAATGATTTAGTGAAAGCAGCATTACATGCAGGTGATTCATTAATCGTACAGAAATTTAAACGAATTACAAACAGGCATGACGGAAGTTGGTATAAAACAATACTGGTTTCCCAAAAATTTCCGAGAATACATTTCTATTGCAACTTAGAAAAAGCTCTAACTAAAGATGAAATTCTTATTCCTTAAAATGGCTTATTGGCCTTTCATCATATTGTTTCAATTACTACCATACACCAGTTTTAATCAACCCTTACTTGGGCTTAAGGTAAATTACGCAAACAATTTTTTGCAAGCTAATATATCCAACAGAAGTTATACATCACTTCGCAATGGTAATGGGATTGGATTTGGCATTTTATTCAATTCAAAACTCAATAACATTTTTAATCTTCAATCTTCACTGGAAGTTGTTAATAAAGCTTATTCCTTTGAACGGTTGGAAGCATATCAAGGTATTTATGAATACCACAATAATGTTTATCTGCAAATACCAGTTCTATTAGAGTATGCTGTTCTTAAAGGCAATAAGTGGAGTGTAATGCTAAATGGCGGTTTCTACATAGGTTTCTGGTTACAGGGAAGGGTCAAAGGTTCAATTCCAAATATATTTAATAGTGTCAACGATACCATCTTCACAAATGGCTCAACCACACAATACCTTCAGTTAACAAAGTACTCAGAGAAATATCAATTCAATAAGGAAAGGGATAAGCGTTTGGAAATAGGATGGATACCTGGAGTTAGTTTAAATTATCACCGAAGGAAAGGTTTTCTGACAGCAAGCGTCAATTATTATCATTCGTTGACAAGTCAGGTAAAAAATTCAATACAAAGTTCAACCCCTTTTCGGCTTAACAGAACTGTAATAACATCTATTGGATACTCTTTCGATTTACATAAAATCATTTGATTTTATGAATTTATCAGTAATCAAATTTTGTATCACAGTATGTATAATCATCGTTTTTACATCTTGCCAGAAAGACACCCGTGATATCGCACTAAAAACACCTTCTACATTCAGTGAAATTTTCAATCAGTTTTGGAGTAAAATGAACGCAAACTATGTTTATTGGGATATTGATACAACGAATTGGGATGCCATCCGCTCAAAATATAGCCCATTATTTTCTCAACTCAATCTAGAAAATGAAGAAGATAAAAAAATGTCAGTTAACTATTTTAGAGAGATGACAAAAACAGTATATGATAATCACTATTTGATTTACTTTACTGCAAGCGGCATTTCAGATTCAACCATATATCCATTGTTTAATCGTAAGCAGCACGAGCTAAACTTTCATTACCCATATTCTTATTCAAAAGCTGACACAAATTACCTTGATAAAGGGTTTGTATTGAACCTTGATAATTCTAACTCTTTTAATGGCGTGCCTTTGATAGCATTAAGTGGTACTATCAAGCATGATCTTTTGTATTTCTCATGTAATCACTTTGCACTTTATAGGTCTTACCAATCCAGTAATTCCGGTAACATCCGTCTGGCTATGCAGTTCTTTTTTGACAAGTTAAGAGATACAACGTGTAAGGGAGTTATTATTGATGTAAGAAGTAATCAAGGAGGAGATATCAGCGACTTAAACTTTTTATTGGGTCGTTTGATTGAAAAGCCTCTTTTGTTTGGATTTACACAAGTGAAAAGCAACGATGGGCGGTTTGAATACACACCTTGGATTGACGCACTAATTAACCCACCGGATAATGCACATGTGATAAACCGCCCTATTGTGGTACTGGCTGATATGGTTTCAGCATCCTTGGCTGAAACGGTTGTTATGGCTATACGTGCAATGCCCCTCAGTAAATTTATCGGTGAATCCACATGGGGCGCGACAGGTCCGATTACTTCAGAAAATGTTTTTAATGATGGACAGTTTGTTATTTCTGGTTTTATGAATGTACAAACCTCATCATGCAAGTTTAAATATATTGATAATAAAATCTACGAAAATAGAGGGTTCGCTCCTGATATTTATTTACAATCAAATGAAGCCGAATTGTCAAATGGGAAGGATTCTCAACTTGAAAAAGCAATTGCTCAATTTTAAACGTGATGTTTTTTATTTTAAAAATAATTCATGAAACTGCTCCAAATTGTACTAACAATAGTGATTTTCTTTAGCGCCTTGTCCTGTAAAAAAGAATACAGTTTGGAAGGGCAGCAGACCGATTTCCCTATAGATTCAATTGAATGCAAAAGTGTTAGTGTTCACGGAAATTATATTGAAAATATTGACCTAACAGATACAGATTATGTTGTTTGTCAAGTAAACATAGCAAAGCCTGGAAAATATAAGACTTACTCCGACACTCTTAACGGTTTTTACTTCTTTGATACAGGTTATACAAGCATATCTGGAAAACAGAACATTGTTTTAAAAGGCTATGGTCATATGCAGACAAGTAAGCCAACAAATTTTATCCTTCACTTTAACAATTCAATATGTAATTTTTCAGTTGTTCCAACCCAAGCAGAATACACTTTATTAAACTCCAATATTAACTGTGAAGGTATGATTACCCCCTACGGAAGTTATAAAGCCGGTCAGCCTTTAACGATTGCTGACAGTGTTGTTTTGCAAGTTAACGTGGCGACAGCAGGATTATATAATATTCAAACATCTGTTATAAACGGAATTGATTTTACAGCGAGTGGGACTTTGACGCATGTTGGAACTCAATCTATTGTTATGACAGCTCATGGATCGCCAGTGAGCGGTGGTAGTTTTGAATATCAAGTCATGGCACCAAATTCAACTTGCAGTTTCGTAGTAAATACGGATTACAAATCTATAGATACATCTATGCATTATTCTTTCGATGCAGATGGGAAACATTATTTTGGGTACTTAGATAGTGCTGCTATTAGTGCCATTTTAACCCCATCAGGAACCGTTAGTACTATATCATTTGGAACCTTAATTAATGTCTCTGCGGATACTCTACTGAATATGATCTTATCACGCGTTGATAATAATATTTCTTTGGGTGTGTATCATTCAGCTATAATTAGCAATGAAGATTATGCTTGTGGAATGGATTTCTCAAACAAACGCGGCTTCATCTATTATTCCTCGAATAATTTACCTGCATTTCAGGTTGAATTGCTTACCTACAGTAAACCTGCTGAATCGGTAAAGGGTAAGTTTTCTGGTCCTATCCTTAATGACAAGGAACAGTTGTCTCAGATTACTAATGGAACCTTCCAAACTTATTTATCACATTAGCCTTATTTATTCCCTTTTCTCGCTTAAAAGAATTTAACTTTCCTCTGCAGCGGATACAATTTGCCGTTTACCTTTTTATAGCCGGTAACATTTTGCGTTGAAAAAAACGCATGGTATAAGTTGAGGTGTAATGGACAAAAAGTAGGCTGTATATTTTCTATCTTCTGCAATTAGTTAGGATGCTGTTTTAACTTCATTGTATCAGGCGAAACGGAAGCAGGCTCTGCCTGAGAGCAACCTGCCAGGGATAGTCTTGTTGACCGGCGAAAATGTCATTTCAAGGGAACTGCATCAAGTGGTTCCTTTACTGTTTTCAGAGGTTCTTATGCCTTCAAAAACTCATCTGTAAACTTCTTTTTTCTTTCGATGGATAATCCATTATGGTTTCTCAACTTGTTCTTTAAATCCGCAAAATGTCCATCAATAGCATTGGTGGTATCAGGTATTTTTAGGTTCATATGGTCATACCATGTAAACAACCAGGGTAAATTGGTTTTCAAACTTCTGTAATCGCTCCTCAGCTTTTTATGTACATATCTGTTCTTTCCACAGGCATCTTTTTTCCTTTCGTTTAAAAAGCTTTCCATTTTGTTATACCAGGCTGCTAAACCACCTTCAAAACTTTCTTTATCAGTCTTTGTCAACAGCATTACATGCGCCCACAGCTCTTTGCCGGCCTCCAGCTTAGGCTTTTTGGTCAGATACCTTCTGATGACAATTATCTGGTGAAACTGACACATCTGAACCGGAATGCCCTCAAATAGCTGCATCAATCCTTTGCGTCCATTACAGATAATGGACTGCACTTTGATGCCCCTTCTGCTGATTTCTTCGATGTCGGATAAGTAAAGTCTATTGGTCTCCTGCCGCACGTATTGTTTGTATAAGATCTGAGAGCTGATACTGTCTTTGACAACCATGATGCCCAACTTTCTTCCAAAATAAGTGGTATCCATCAGTACATTGACAATAGCTGGAAAACTACTGTGTTGCTTCACTTCAACTGCATCTATCTTTCGTTGTATCGTTTTTACCGGACAGTTGTACCTGGCAGCCAGTTGCTGATAGCTTTGTTTGCCTTCAATATATTGCTGCCATAAAGCAGTTGGTTGAAGCCTTGAGCTATTTGTGAACTGTTTGCCGCAAGCCATGCATTTATACAGCTGCTTACCGGATTTAATACCGTTTTTCTTAGTGATTGCTGACCCGCAGCAGAAGCACTTTTTTTGGTATTTAACTCCATTTCCATCAAAGCTAAGTTCACAAAGAACTTTAAAGGTTTTTAGCCTCCTTTTTGTCCATTAACCCGAAAAAAATTTTATTACGGCACTACAATGATTTTATCGCTAACGCTGTAAGCGCTGAAATAGCCCAATGCGCCGCCTGCAATATTGGTTACAGGGTTGGCGGGCGTTGCGCTCTGGTTTTCGCCGGTGGCGGCTTCATCTAAACTGTACCAGTATTTATACATGTTTTCATCTATACACTGCAACTCAACCATTACGGTATCGCCGCTTTGCAAATCATTGTCGTCGTTGCTATCCTGAAAAATCAAAGGCCTTGTAATGCGCAATCCATCGCTGATTTCATCATTCTGCGCAAATACTTTTTTTACCTGAACGCCATTGATGTATTCAATCAGCCGGTAGCTGTTGCCCGGTCCGGCAGGATCTAAGTAATCGGGAAAAATAGTCAGATTGTTGATGCCCGCAAAATCGAGGTTTTCAACAGTAAGCGTATCAAGTGTTACCAATTGTAACGGCATTACAGATGTAGACGTATAATTGTTATCGCCAACGGTTACCGAAAGCGCGTAGGTATTGCCGGGAATGCCGGCAAACGCATCTGTCTGATAAATGCCCGCGGCTTTTTCGCGCAATTGATAAATTGTTCCGCCGTTTACCTGTATCGTTACATTTGCGCCGCCGATGCCCCGAAAGCTGTTGTCGGCTGCAAACTTTTTTGTTTGCGAAATTTTCACTTCGGGATATTGGGAAATGAGGTTCGATACATTGCCTTCAACTACATATTTAGCTGTTGCTTCGTTTAAATTTATATCAATCACTTTTTCGCAGGAAAAAAGTGAAACAAACAATACCAAAACAGAAATCCACCGTATTAACTGAAGTGGAAATACAGAAGTTGCATCTTCAAAATATTTTGTTTGGCGATTGTTTTTACTTATCCGAATCATAACTTAAAACGTAAAATTGTAAGAGACAGAAGGCACCCAGCGAAACAAAGATGTTTTTACGGCTTCCGTTTTATTGGGATCATCTTTATTGTCGCGAAACGAAATGGTATAGGCGTTTTGCCTGCCATACGCATTGTATAAGCTAAAGGCAAGTTCGCTGCTCCATTTTTTCTTTTTTTGTAATTGCAGCGTGGCACCCAAATCCAAACGATGATAAGCCGGCATCCTGTAACCGTTGCGATTGGTATAATAATACACAGTTTGTCCGCCAACGGCATATTTTCCGTTGGGAAATGTAACGGCATCGCCGGTATAATAAATCCAGTTGGCAGAAAGTGTCCATTTATGGCTTAGCTGGTAGATGCCTACAATGGCTATATCATGCGTTCTGTCTTGCCGCGCGTTATACCAGTTGTTATTATTAATTCCGTTTATTTTACGTTCTGTTTTAGATAGCGTATAGCTAAGCCAGCCGGTGAACCTGCCCGTTTTTTTGCGCAGCATTCCTTCTAACCCATAGGCTCTGCCTTTGCCGTAAAGCAGTTGCGTTTCCACCGCATCGTTGGTAAATATGTCGGCGCCATCGCGATAGTCTATCTGGTTTTGCAACCATTTGTAATAGGTTTCCAGCGTCAGCTCATATTGATTGTCTGATAAGTTTTTATAGTAGCCAAGCGAAACCAGATCTGCCATTTCCGGCTTTATAAGATTGCTGCTGCTGATCCATTTATCGGTTGGCGTGTTGCTGGTGCTGTTGTTAATGAGGTGCATGTTCTGTACATTTCTTACATAAGATGCTTTTACAGAACTGCTGCTGGCAAACTGATAACCGAAAGCCAGCCGCGGCTCAAGGTTCCAATATGTTTTTACAATGGCGCCGCTGTTGTAACGTGTGGTGTCTATCACTTCGCCTTTATTGTTGATGGAATAAAAATCTCCCTTACCCAATACGCTGAAAGCCGATAGCCGGGCGCCATACGTAATATTTATTTTGTCTGATGTTTTCCAGGTGTTACTGCCATAAATACTGTTCTCTGACGAGTATCGTTTTTGCTGAATGGTATTGTTGACACTTGACGTTTGCGAAGCCGTAATTTCGCCGGGTCTTACGGTGTGGTAAATGCTGCTCCAGCCAAAGCGGATATTGTTTTTTGCGTTTACATTTAACTGGTAATCCTGCTTGAGATTCCAGTCCCGGATTTGAGAAAACACTTTAAAATCGTTCGATCCGCCGTGTATATTTATTTCATAATTATAATTGCTGTAAATAAGAGAGGTATTGGAAAAAAGTCGGCTGCTGAAAATATGATTCCAGCGCAGCGTGCCGGTGGCATTGCCCCAGTTAATGCCAAACTGATCGCTGAAGCCAAGTTTGTCTTTCCCGAAATAGCCGCTTATGTACAGCTTATCTTTTGCGCCTAATTCGTAGTTTAATTTTGTATTCAAATCATAAAAATACAACCGGCTTTGGTTTACGCTTGTGTCTTTGGAAGCTTTTAGAAAAATATCGGCATACGTTCTTCTGCCTGATATTAAAAAAGACGATTTGCCTTTCTGAATCGGCCCTTCGATGTTGGCTTTTGCCGAAATCAAACCAATGCCGCCGCTTACGGCAAAATCCTGGTTGTTGCCGTCATTCATTTTAATATCTAATACCGACGATAATCTGCCGCCATATTGCGCAGGCATTCCGCCTTTATAAACGGTAATATCTTTAATGGCATCTGAATTGAAAGTAGAAAAGAAACCCAATAGATGCGAAGCGTTGTACACATTGGCTTCATCTAATAAAATCTGGTTCTGATCCGTTGAGCCGCCTCTTACATAAAACCCTGCATTGCCATCGCCGGCAGGCTTGATTCCCGGCAATAATTGTATGGTTTTCAAAACATCTTTTTCGCCGAATAGCACAGGAATGTTTTTGATTTCCTTGGTGCTTAAATTTTCAACGCCCGTCTGCGTTCCGCTGATGCTTCTGCCTTTCGAAGTTGTTTTCACCACAACGCCTGCCAGGTCGGCTATTTCTTCTTTCAGAAATACATTTACGGTATTGTTTTTTTCTAATTGTACCGCTAACGTATCGCTTTTTTTACCTATTGCGCTTACTTCAATCTTGTAATTGCCTTTAGGTAAGGTAATGGAATAAAATCCGTATTCGTTGGAAGATGTTCCACCCGGCTGGTTCAGCAACCTGACAGACGCACCGATAATGGTTTCGCCGCTGTTTTTGCTTTTGATGGTTCCGCTAATGGTGAATTTTTGTTGCGCCTGCACATGATTGGCAAATAAACCCGCAGCCAGTAAAATCATGTAATAAACACCTGTCTTTCTGCATCGCCTCATAGTTTGTATGGGAATCAGATTCAAAGTTGAAACTATCTGAAAGAAAATGGTGTTAAAAAAGAATGAAGCAGACTAATTAAAGTCTGAGTTGATGTTTTGAATCTTTTATTCGTAGTCAGTCGTATTTCAAATTCTAAAAATTATTGTAATCAATGCAAAAAAATTTCCGGAAAATGTTTTGTAAAGATGTTCGGCTTCACATGGTATTTTAAAAATTATTAATACCGCCGCATTAATTACATTGTCAACTTGATAGTTTTATATTGTTAGCTGGTATAATTAAATAATATTTTGCAGTCGTCATTACGAGCAACGCGAAGCAATCTGTGCTAAGCCTTACATCAACATGGATGGCAATGTTGCACTTTACTACCATCCACAGATTGCTTCCTGCTTCGTGCCTCGCAGTCGCAATGACGGGAACAATTTTCCAAAATTTGTTTAGTTGACAATGTAGCTAATTAACCAAAGATTTATTTTCAAAACATTTACCAGTAAGTAATCACCGGCTTTCATACGCCGAAACCGGCTCGCAGGTACAAA
Organism: Ilyomonas sp.; assembly: GCA_965219515.1. Taxonomy (GTDB): domain Bacteria; phylum Bacteroidota; class Bacteroidia; order Chitinophagales; family Chitinophagaceae; genus Ilyomonas. The sequence goes on along the minus strand of OZ244776.1, from coordinate 152,625 downwards.
TCAAATTTCTGTCGCCCAGCGTATTATTGATGCGCGAAACAGAAGGCCAGAATTTGTTGGCTGTTACATAATGCAACGGGAAAGCGGCTTCGGTGCGGCTATACGGATAATTCCATTCGTCGGCGCAAACCACAGCCTGCGTATGCGGCGCATGTTGCAAAGCATTGTTTTCTTTATCCGCTTTGCCTTCTTCAATGGCTTTTATTTCTTCGCGAATGCTGATCATTGCTTCGCAAAAACGGTCAAGCTCGGCTTTGTCCTCGCTTTCGGTGGGTTCAATCATAATGGTTCCGGGAACGGGAAAACTCATGGTAGGCGCATGAAACCCATAATCAATCAACCGTTTGGCAACGTCTTCGGCTTCAATACCGGCCGATGCTTTAAACGGGCGCAGATCGATAATAAATTCATGGGCGCAGGTTCCGTTTTTACCGCTGTATAAAACAGGATAATGGCTGATTAATCTTGCTCGCATATAATTCGCATTCAGAATGGCGTATTCAGTTGCTTTCTTTACACCATCATACCCCAGCATTTTTATATATGCATAGCTGATTAATAAAATGCTCGCCGAACCAAACGGAGCGGCACTTACCGCATGATGACCGTTAACTCTTGCCTGTTGACCACTATCTGTTATATGTCCCGGCAAATAAGGTTTCAAATGTTCTGCTGCGCAAATGGGCCCCATACCCGGCCCGCCGCCGCCGTGCGGAATAGAAAAGGTTTTATGCAGATTGAGATGACAAACATCCGCGCCGATGGCTGCCGGCGAGGTAAGACCAACCTGCGCATTCATATTGGCGCCATCCATATATACCTGACCGCCGTTTTGGTGAATAATGCCGCAAATATCCTGTATGCTTTCTTCAAATACGCCATGCGTGGACGGATACGTTACCATCAGCGCGCCCAACGTTTCTTTGTACTGCTCTGCCCTGGCTTTTAAATCAGCCATATCAATATGCCCGTCTGCGTCGCTTTTTACCACCACTACTTTCATTCCTGTCATTACCGCGCTGGCCGGGTTGGTGCCATGCGCCGAAATAGGTATAAGCACTACATTGCGATGTGCATTGCCATGCGCTTTGTGATATTGCATAATGGTAAGCAAACCTGCGTACTCGCCCTGTGCGCCGCTGTTTGGTTGCAAACTACATGCGTCGAAACCGGTGATTTCGCAGAGATATTTACTCAGTTCATCAATCATAAACCGGTAACCCGCTGCCTGGCTTACGGGCACAAACGGATGCAACTGACTAAACTGCGGCAGGCTTACCGGAATCATTTCCGATGCGGCATTCAGCTTCATGGTACAACTGCCAAGGCTAATCATACTATGATTTAAAGCCAAATCTTTATTTTCCAACTGTTTTAAGTAACGCATCATCTGACTTTCGCTGTGATGAATATTAAAGACAGGATGAGTAAGATAAGCCGAACTGCGCTTTGCAAAAGCCGGGATGTTATTCAGCACAACGTCTTCTTCGGTAAATGTAAGCGCAACATCATCGTTTTCTTTTGCGTTGGCAAAAACATGAACTATATCAAGCACATCTTTTTGCGTTGTGGTTTCGTCTAACGAAATGCCGATTGCGCCATCATCGAAATAACGGAAATTGATTTCTGCTTTTTCTGATAAAGCCCTGATTTTCTCTGCGTCTGCCTTTATTTTCAGTGTATCAAAATAATATTTATTTACATTTTCAAAACCAAGCTCAGCCAATGTTTCAGCCAGTGTTTGCGTTAATAAAGCAACGCGTTCCGCAATTTGTTTTACTCCTTTTGGTCCATGATAAACCGCATACATGGCAGCCATATTTGCCAGCAATGCCTGCGCCGTACAAATATTGCTGGTGGCTTTTTCGCGCTTGATGTGCTGCTCGCGGGTTTGCAAAGCCATACGAAGCGCGCGGTTGTTTTGCCTGTCAACGCTTACGCCAATAATGCGCCCTGGAATGCCGCGCTTAAATTCATCTTTTGTGGCAAAAAAAGCAGCATGCGGTCCGCCGTAACCTAACGGAACGCCAAAACGTTGCGCCGAGCCAACAGCCACATCGGCGCCTAATTCACCGGGTGAGGTAAGTAAAGTAAGCGCTAACAAATCGGTTGCCATTACGGTGTAAGCTTTTACGGCATGTATGGCTTCAATAAAAATTTTATAATCTTTTATTTCCCCATTGTCATTTGGATATTGTATCAACGCGCCAAAATAAGTATCGTCAATCTGTGCATTTTCAAACGCATCAAATACAAGCTCTACGCCTATCGGTTCGGCGCGTGTGATTAATACATCTTTGGTTTGCGGAAAAACAGCAGCATCAACAAAAAACTTCGGCTTCACTATTTTCTCCGTTTTGTTTACATGATGAAACAGCATTGCCATGGCTTCTGCAGCGGCGGTAGCTTCGTCTAATAACGAAGCGTTGGCAAGTTCCAGACCGGTAAGATCGCTCACCATCGTCTGAAAATTCAATAAACTTTCTAATCTGCCCTGCGAAATTTCTGCCTGATAAGGCGTGTATTGCGTGTACCATCCCGGGTTTTCAAACAGGTTGCGTAAAATGACATTTGGCGTAATGGTATTGTAATATCCCTGCCCGATGTAGGTTTTAAAAATTTTATTTTGTTTTGCAATAACGTTTATTTCTTTTGCGTATTCCTGCTCGCTTATCGCATCGGGAAGCTGCAAATCTTGCTGCAAACGAATGGTTTTCGGGATCGTTTTATCAATCAATTCATTCAAACCGGCAACGCCGATTGTGGACAACATTTCATTCGCTTCCTGTTCCGTTGTGCCAATATGCCGCCGTTGAAATTCGGTTGCCTGCTGCTGAAATAAATTCATAAATAAGAAAATTGAACACTTGATTTTGAGAGATGCAAAGTTACATTACGCAGAATTGGAATACAAGCAGCGAGAAATACTGTGCATATTGTTAGGATAACTTTATCAAAGCGTTTGACAGAACAATGTAACCGGAAATTATGTATCACTTTGCATATTGTATCACAGATTTTACAAAGAGACTGTCTTGTATCTGCCATTATCAAGGCATCTGTGAAAGTTATTTTTTGAAACTGATACATTATCCAACCGGAAAATAACAGAAGAATCAAAACATAAAAAAGCAAAATGGCAAAGCGTATGGCCTGACAACTTCTTATTTATTTTGATTTTACTTTTTATTTTCTGAGTGATTGCCTTCGGAATTAATAAGTTAATAGATTGTTTATGAATTGCGTTGATGAGAAAGGCGTAATTTGCTGTTTTAAAATTATTGAACGATTTAAACTTTCTTACCATGTCGTTACCCACAAACAACAAAGGCGCAGGAAAACAAACCGGCAAAAATCCGAAAGGTCAAATGGCAACAGGCGGCTCTAAATTCATAAGCAAACCTAAAGCGGGCGGTGCCGGAAAGAAGCCTGTAAAAACAGGCGGCAGCCGCGGAAGCTGATAACCAAAAAAAATAAGAATAACAACCACAAGCCTTCTGACATTTACAGAAGGCTTTGTGGTTATAATAACATTGCTATTATAAATCTTTCAGCGTAGCCGGATCATAGATGTTTCCGCTTGTTGTTTCATCTTCAATAATTTCGGAATACGTGCTTTTGTCAGCCGCCTCGCCGGTAAGGTCTAACATATCGTCTGACACTAATTTTTTAAAATCGTTACCGCGCTGTGCCAGCATTTCGCGTGTTTCGGCACCGCTGCGGGGCGCAAATAAATAAACAAGCAATCCGCCGAAAGCCATGCCGCGTAAGAATGATACTAAGTGCATAAAATAAGTTTTAAGTAGTGAAAATTTTTGTTTGTAATTATACTACCTAAAAGCCTGCCAGTATGCAATGGCAGGCAGACGATTTTTTAGCCGTATCAAAATATCAGGGCACGATTTTTTTATCAAAATAAATTAAAAAAGATGAGCCAGGCATTTGTAAAAGAAACCGAGGAACAGTGGCTGCACGAGATTGCGCCCGTGTTGCCGGCATTGATTGTTTATCTGACAAGAGAAAACAATGGTGTGCGTGTGTATGAAAAAAGACAATGGATGGATACAAAAACCAGCCGGGAAGTGCACGACATGAGCAATGGATTGTCTTACACAAAAGACAATGAGGGAAGATGGCAGATAAAGTGGTAACGGTAACTTTTTATTTTGAAAAAACCTTTTTCATTAATGCCTTTCCGGCAAAATAAGGGCGGCGTTGTGCCGGAATCACCGGTATCATAAAATTGCTTTGCAACCGTTGCTGCAATTGCTGCACCGTTACAGAAGACAGGTTGAAATTTCTTTTTTTCAGCCATTCAAACAAGGCCGGAAATCCATGTCGCTTTTCGGCGGGAAGATGCCAGATGGCAAGGTTTTCATCACCGTTTTCAATGTTGCGAAAAGTAGTTGGGTCAGTCCATAAACGCTTGATGTATTTATTTGCCTGTCCACCTTCAAAATTATTTTTATAAAACAGATAGCTAAGCGTATGAGCTTCTTCGTGCAGTTTATCAAGTCCGGCTTCATTCAGGGCTAACAGTTGCTTCCAAACAATATAAAAATCATTGATGAGTGTTCTTAAAACGGCAATGGTGGTAGCATAAAACTCGCCTGCATGATACTGCGGAATGTGCAAGGTTTTCTCATTCATTAATGAGCTGAAAACATTTTGCATACTCTTGCGCGAGTTGCCGTTTATATCGTGGTCGGGCAAATAATCTATGATGTAGGTAATACATTTTTCTGCGGCTACTTCGGCGAAAAGCGAAGACAGATTTTGGGTAATGATACAATCCGAATCGAGCAATAAAAAATTATCATCAACATTAAAATCTTCATGCGTGCTGATAAATTTAAAAATAGAAAACTCGTAAAACTGATTGCGCCACTGATTGTAATATCCCTGCGGTGTAACGTATTCAAAAGGCGTTACATAAAAGCTTACATTCAGTTGCTGCAAAAGCTGTTTTATATCAACATCATCAACCACAGGAAGATAAGAGGTATTGCTGAATAAGGCGAGCGTAGTGTCGGGATTGTAGTTACGCGCGATGGTATAAAAACAGCAGATGCAGCGCCAGTAAATATTTTGCACTTTGGCATCCGACGACTTGCCTTTGGCCGAAGGAAAATAAGTGCTGTTTGTTTCCGTATCTACGCATATCCAGGTTGCAATAATATTTTTCATATCATTTTTTTAGGCAAACAAGCCTTTTATTCTATACAAAATACGGGTTTTGAGGCTGTACGTATCGGTAAATTGCTTAAATATATTTGGATGAACATAAGGCGGCACAAAATGAAAACCGGTTTTTCCCGAATCATCAAGATAAGTTGAAAATCTTGACTGGTAAAGACTTGATGTATGCGTGGCTTTTCCACCAAAGCCGTCATTCGCCACTTTTGAAACAATAGGAAACACGGTGTAAGCATTTAGCTTAAACTGCGTATACGCCCAGCGAATGGCCCACGAATTTCTCTGTCCAGTCATCTGCAGCCGCAGCAATTTGGTGAGATCGGAACCGTTGCGGTTAAATCGTTTTTGCGCTGCTTTATCTTTTGTAAATTCATCGTAATCGCTCATTGCCCAGTCTATCTTCTCCCATCTGTCTTTCCAGGTAGCCCATCCCCAGCTTGAACCTCTGCCGGTAAAATAAACATCGAGGTTTTCCTGCGTTCGAATGGGAACGGTGTAGCCGCAAACCGAAAATACGTTTTCATCACCATTATAAAAACCGAGCGCTTCATTCATAAAGCTGAGAAAATTATCCGATAAAATTAGGTCATCTTCCAAAACAATGGCTTTGCCTTCTTTATTAATTATTTCGGTAACCCCGGCAATGATTGAATTGGCAAGCCCTTTATTTTCTTCTGCTATATGTAAAGTAACCGATTGAAAGCCCTCGATATGTTTAATATATTCACGCACTTCGTTTACGTTTTCAGCGTCTTCCTTTTTAGCGGCGGCATCGGAAAAAATGTGAAGATGAGATTGCGAAGCAAGTTTGTTCTTTTGCAAAGATGAAATGACCTGTTTTGTTAAATCGGGGCGATTAAATACAAAAAGACAAATTGGTGCGGGCATTGTTTCTGACATGAGCTAAATCTTACAACTATTTTTTTAAAGAGAGATGCTTAGGCGGTAAGGGCGTGTACGCCGCTACTTTCGGTTTTCTTTTCCAGGTAATATAAACACAAACCGATATGCCCGAAAAAAACAACGGGCAGCACATAGCTTAACGAAAATAAAAGCCCGCTTAAACAAAAAGATACCAGAATAATGGATTGCTTTGAAAGCTTTTGCCTGAGCGCTTTTACCGCGATAATAACAAAAAACGAATACTTTAAAATCAGACCTACAATACCATGATAAAACAGGATTTCAACAAAACCTTCATGAAAATGCTGACCCGAACCCTCTTCCCACCAGTCAACAAGCGGATTACGCACATAAAAACCCTGGAACGACCAGCCGGTAAAAGGTTTTTGCTTAATCATTTCGCCATAAATAACGGTCTGATCAATACGAAAACTGCCGGTGCCGCCTTCGCGATCGGGGTCTAATATCTCGCTGAACCGATCGCCCAGAAAATCTAAAAACCCGGGTTTTAAAGCAGATAAATAAACAATGGCAAAAGCGCCGATAATGAAAAAGATGGTAAACATGGTAAAAAACCGCGAAGCCGTTTTGCGGTTGTTGCGAATGGTGAGCGCAATAAATACAAACGTTGAAAAGATGGTGCAGCTCCATACCGAACGATGCTGATGAATGAGAATAATAATAAAGCAAAGGAGAAACAAAAGCAGGTCGGCAATTTTTCGCTTTTGTATATAACTGCTTAAATACCACAAATATGGAATGATGATCATCAGGATAGAACGCGCATGAATTACACGGGTGTCTCCTGAAAAAGGACCATAATCATCCATGTCCACCATATCTAATCCGAAACCAAAACCATGACCGTAAATCGCCATAAAAATAAGATAGGTAAGCAAATAAAATTTTGCTACCAGCTCAAGAATATCAAAGTCGAGCGAGCGGCATACGGCTTTGATGAACACAACGTACACAACGGGATAAATAACCGTAAAAATGGTTAGCTGATTAAAGAAGCTGCCGTATAAATAAAGCGACTCGAAAACGAGCTTTACCATGAGCAGCGTAAACAGGATGATAAAGATTTTTTCATCCTGCTTTAGCTTGGGAAAACTAAACAGCACATAACCGTAAATAAGCAGGCTTATAACTTTGGTAGCCAGCTCATAAATGTATGAATCGGGCAAAATGAGCCAGGCAAAAATTCCTTCATTAAAAAAATAAAGAAACACAAGCACCAGAAATTCAACAAGATGAAACCGGTACTTTAAAATTCGTATGGTAAAAGGTTGACTTAGATTCATGACTGCTTTTTAAACAAATACTTACACGCTGGTTTTTAAATCTTTTACCGCAGGCTTATGAAGTTTATGGCTGATCATTTTGGATAATTTGCGATATGCCCGTGGAAAAAGATTGTAAAACTGAAAGGCGCTTAGCAACGCATTCAGCAGCACTACTTTTGGATGATTGCGCTTATCAATCCATTTTATGGGTTTTTCATTTTGCATATACATTTTCTGAAAAGTAGATTCTTTTTCAGGAACGATAGCGCGGTAGATATCAGCTTTTTTATCAACAATGGCTTTGTTTATATAACCGGTATGTTTTAAACGAAAATTGGTATTTATCTGAATGCCGGTGATGCCTTTTACATTGGGAGAATCAATGAGAATATCCTGAAAATAACCGGCTGGCGCTTCACGCCACATAACACGGTCGTGGCCGGAGCTATAATTAAGACGATACCATGAGCCTGCAAAATGCTCTTTGTCAATAAAATGAAATCTGCGAAAGCCGTATTTATTAACGCCCGCGCGATTCATCAAACGGTCGAAATCTTTACGCGTAAGTTCGGGTTCAAATATTTCATCAATGTCCAGCCACAAACACCAGTCAGGATTGCGTTTGCGCGCCATGGCATACATCATGTTTTTATCGCGCCCCTCGTTATAGCCCTCGGTACGCGCAATGTCAACCACTTTTGAGCTGGCCTTTAGAATTTCATATGTGCCATCGGTGGAACCGTTATCGAGCACAACAATTTCGTCGGCTATTTTTTCAAAACAAGCCAGCCAGTCGTGAACAAAAAAGATTCCGTCTTTTACCCGAAGCTGCACAACAAGTTTAGGCATATAATAAATTTAATTTTTTAAAAAGATAATTGCAAGATGACAGGTTTATATTGATTACAAGAATAAATGCTCGCTTGTTTTATTGCCTGATAAGGCATAGCTTTTAAAAAAAATTGCTTTTACAGATGTTCTCCACACCGTAAAAGCAATTGTTAAATGAACTTATTTTGTTACAATTTCTTTCCCTGAATGAAAGATTGTCTGTTATTAGAAATTGCTTTTACAATGCCGGTTACAGCATATTTTCGGCCGAGCTGTAAATATAACCTTCGCCATAAGAGCGGAACAATTCCACATCTTTGTCCATCATATCTTTTACAAGCATTTCAAGACTATATTCAGGCTCCCAGCCAAGCATAGTGCGGGCTTTGGTGGCATCGCCTATCAGCAACTCCACTTCGGTAGGTCTGAAATAACGCGAATCAACCGACACAACTTCCTTGCCTACCGGCAGGTCGTACTGTTCGTTGCTGCAAGACACAATAAAGCCTTTTTCATCAACGCCTTCGCCTTTAAATTCCAATGCGATTCCCACTTCGGAAAATGACATTTTAATGAAATCGCGAACAGTTGTGGTAATGCCGGTAGCAATTACAAAATCGTCAGGCTTGTCTTGCTGCAAAATCATCCACATAGCTTTTACATAGTCGCGTGCATGACCCCAATCACGTTTGGCATCGAGATTACCTAAGAATAATTTGTCCTGCATTCCTAATGCAATGGCGGCTACGGCACGCGTAATTTTGCGCGTTACAAATGTTTCGCCACGCAGCGGACTTTCATGATTAAATAAAATGCCGTTGCAGGCAAACATATTATATGCTTCGCGATAATTTACAATGATCCAGAAACCATACAGCTTAGCAACCGCATACGGGCTGCGCGGATAAAAAGGTGTTGTTTCTTTTTGCGGAACTTCCTGCACCAAACCGTATAATTCTGAGGTGGAAGCCTGATATAGCTTTGTCTTTTTTTCCAGCTTTAAAATGCGGATGGCTTCCAGCAGCCGAAGCGTGCCGATACCGTCAGCATTGGCAGTATATTCGGGCGTGTCGAAGCTAACTTTCACATGGCTCATTGCCGCCAGATTATAAATTTCATCGGGCTGCACTTCCTGAACAATGCGAATAAGATTTGTGCTGTCGGTAAGATCGCCGTAATGCAGCTTAAAGCGTACATGCTTTTCGTGCGGATCCTGATATAAATGATCTATTCGTTCCGTATTAATTAAAGATGCGCGGCGTTTAATGCCGTGTACCATATAGCCTTTTTCGAGAAGCAGTTCGGCAAGATAAGCGCCATCCTGACCGGTGATACCTGTAACAAGAGCCGTCTTCATAAAATGTCAGTTTAAAATTATTCAGTTACTAATATAGATTCCGTATGTTTTTTAAGAAAATCCGAGTATGCCATTTCTATCCCTTTTTTCAGGGAAATGCGATGATGCCAGCCAAGTGAATGCAGTTTCGATACGTCCATCAGCTTTCGCGGCGTGCCATCGGGTTTGGAAGAATCAAAAACAATTTCGCCTGCAAAGTTGGTAATTTCTTTTATCAGTTCGGCCAATTCATGTATGCTTAAATCTTCGCCTACACCAATATTTACCAAACCTGCTTCGTTAAAATGTTCCATCAGAAAAACGCAGGCATCAGCCAGGTCATCAGAATATAAAAATTCTCGTTTCGGCGTGCCGCTTCCCCAAACAACAACTTCGGAGCTGCCGTTTTCTTTTGCTTCATGAAACTTGCGTATTAACGCGGGCAACACATGCGAATTTTTTAAATCGTAATTGTCGTTGGGTCCATATAAATTGGTTGGCATTACCGAGATAAAGTTACAACCATACTGACTGCGATAGGCGTCGCACATTTTGATGCCCGCAATTTTTGCAATGGCATACGGCTCGTTGGTATATTCTAACGGACCGGTAAGCAAATAATCTTCTTTCAGCGGCTGCGGCGCCATCTTAGGATATATGCAGGAAGAACCAAGAAACATCAGCTTCTTTACACCGCTTTTGTAGGCATAATGAATGATGTTCGATTCAATCATCAGATTATCATACAAAAACTCGGCGCGATAAGTATTATTTGCATAAATACCCCCAACCCGCGCAGCCGCAAGAAACACATAATCGGGCTGTTCGTCAGCAAAAAATTTTGCCACGGCTTCCTGATTTCTTAAATCAAGCTCAGATGAAGAACGGGTAATGATATTATCGAAACCATCATGCTGCAGGCGCCTCATAATTGCGCTGCCAACCATGCCGCGATGACCGGCAATGTATATTTTATCTTGCTTCTGCATACTGATTGGAAAGGTTTGTTTTGGTTTGATGCTGCGATACCGTAATTACTTTTACTCTGGTTCTGTTTTCCGTAGCTTTCATGGCATATCCTAAAACGGGGAATAAAAAGCTTACAATATCGGCGTTATCTGAAACATAGTTTATAATTGTTGCCGGTTCTGCCGGATTCACTTTTATTTTTTCGAGATGAATATCATCATGCATGTTAAAGAAACGCTTCAGTAAATAAATATCATCGCCATGTATGATGATCGGCTTAGACAGCCAGTGTACAAAACTAATGGTGCCACTGGCATCATTTACCACATTCGTTTCATTTGCCGACAAATGTGCAAAAACGTATCTTTCGATCAAAGGCTTAAATGATATTCGCTCTTTACCGGCAGATATTTTTTTCAGTTTATTTACCGGATAAAAACTATCTATTTTTTTTCGCCTAAGCGCTTCACATACTTTTTGTTCCTGTCCTGCTTTGGTATAAACAATATACCATTGCCTGATTTTTTCCATAAGAGTTTTTTAATTGTTGAATAATACTTCTGTGTTTCTTTCTTACGAATTGTGAACCTGTAAGAGATTGTTATCACCTTTTTTCTTATTCCCGTTTTTATAACGGTAACTATAGCCGTAGCCATAGCCGTAGCCGTAATATTTATTTTTAAAACCTCTCGACTTAACGCCGTTAAAAACAATGGCCACATTTTTTAGCTGCTGAATTTTGTTGTTGGCATCAATGCGCTCAATAAATGTCTTTGGCGTATAGTTGTGCCTCACCACATACAGCGTTGCATCGCAGTAAGGCGAAAGAATATAAGCATCGGTAACAGGCGCTACCGGCGCGCTGTCGAGAATGATAGTATCATAATTTTCATCCAGATAACTGAGCATCGCATCTATCTTTCCGTTTAAGATTAACTCGGAAGGATTGTCTGGCAATGCGCCGGTTGGTATGAAGAAAAGATTCTCACTCAATGTTGTTTTTATAATAATTTCTTCAAGCTTTTTTTGTCCCGACAGAAACTGAGAAATACCAATTTCGCTGTGAATATTTAATTTATCGGACAGAGAAGGATTGTTTAAGTCCATATCTATCAGCACCACTTTTTTACCTGCTATGGCAAGACTAAGTGCAAGGTTGGCGGCAATAAAGCTTTTGCCTTCGCCGGAGATAGATGACGTAACCAATACTTTTTTATTGTCTGAATTTATGCCTGCATAGCCAAGTGTCATGCGCAACATCCGAAACTGCTCTGCAATAAAACTTCTTTTTTCATAACCAATCATGGCAGGCTCGCCCGAAGGCTGGGCCACAATTTCGCCGAGTATCGGACGCTCGGTATATTCTTCTATATCCTGGCGGAAAAGAATTTTCCGGTTTAATGTTTCTTTACCAAAAATAACACCTACGCCTGCAAAAAGCGCAATGAGAAAAGCGGTGAGATAAACGATTTTTTTATTCGGGCTCACCGGATCTTCTGAAGATTGCGCGCGGTCAACAATTTTTGAATCGGCAACATTAGAAGCGTAAGACAGTTCTGTTTCTTCTTTCTTCTGCAGCAAAAAGCTATATACATCCTGTTTAATCTGTTGTTCGCGGCTGATGTCAATTAAATCTTTTTCTTTTTGAGGAATGCTTTGCAACGCAGAGTTGTAGCTGCCGTTGGTAGATGCTATGTTATTGCGGCTGGCAAGCAAACTGCTGCGCTGGCTTTGAATATTTTCAAGTATCCTGGGCCGTATTTTTTCTATCCGATCGCTGATGCCAACCACCAGCGGATTGTTGTCCCCGGTTGTCTTTCTCAATCTTTCATAATCTAATTCAGATTGATTCAGTTCATTCACTAAGTTTCCTAACGTTGGATCGTTTACGCCGATGGTAGAGGGAACGATACCTTCACTATTATCTTTCGACTTTACATATTTTTCTACCTGATTCAGCACGGCAATCTGCGTACTTACTTCACCTTGCTTCTGATCGTTGGCACTTACATTCTCAAGATACAATTCTCCTTGTTTGCCAATATCAATCGCACCCTGCTTCGATTTATATTGCTGCAGCTTTTTTTCAATGCCTTTCAGGTCTGCTTCCACATCGCTGATGCGTCTTTGTAAAAACTTAAGTGTGTTTGTGGCAAGCATGTTTTTATCTTCCATGGTATTGCCGGAATAAGTTTTAAGCAGATCGTTTAAAATATTCTCGGCACGTTTTGGCACTTCGTCCTGGTATGTAAGATTGATGATGCTCGATTGCTTGCTTGATGTGTTTGCCTGTAAACTGCCGCCAATATGATCGGCTACCATTTTCGGTTCGCTTAATGTAAAAAACAGCTTGCTTCCCGCCTGCGGCTCGTGCGAATAATTTGGATTGGGTATAAATTTTATAATGCCATAAGGCGTTTCAATCCATTTATTCAAAGGATATTGTTTGCCAAACACAGCTACCTTTCCATTTGCTTTATCATAGCTGTAATAAATTTCCTTTGACGGTTGCAGCTTATTTGCATCCATAGCTATTACGCTAACCGGCGCGGTGCTATATGCATTGAGATTGCGAAATTTTTGTCCCTCATACATTGTTGCATACAGATTCAGATGATTAACAACCTGATTCAGTAGGGAATTAGAATGAATAACTTCCGTTTCGTTTTCGATTGTTTTGTTGGAAGATAAAAAATCTAACTGCTGCAACCCTTTGGCTTCCACGCCTTTCATTTCGTCTTTAATTAAAAGACGGGCAGTGGTTTCGTATTTGGGCGTTGTAACCTGCATGTACAGCCAGGAAGAAACGCCTGCTACGATGAACAGAATGGCGAATAAAGGCCAATAAGGCATATATTTATAGATGACTTGCCCCAAATCATCTTTCTTTTTTTTCTCGTCGCTTTTTTTAATGATTTCCATAAGGTTTGAATTATCTTGTTACACGATCAATAATGATGGCTGCAACCGACAGCGCGCTTAATACAATGGGTATTATCTGCGCTGAATTGGTAGCGCTGTTTACTCTTGCCTTGGTAGGCTCTACATATACAATGTCGTTTGATTTCAAATAATAATAGGGTGAAGTAAAAATTTCGCTTGAGTTTAGATTCAGGTATTTAATGTCTTTAATTCCGTCTTCTTCACGTATCACCATTACATGATCTTTTTTTCCATAAATGGTAATGTCGCCGGCTAGTCCCAAAGCTTCCAGCAAAGTTATTTTTTCATTCACTACGTTTACTACGGTCGGACGGGCAACTTCGCCAAGTACGGTTACCTTGAAATTAAGCAGTCTTACGCTTACAATCGGGTCAACCAGCAGTTTTCTGTTCAGCAAACTATCAGTTATTTTTACACGAAGCTGATTAGCCGAAAAACCTGCCGCTTTTACGCTGCCAAGTATGGGAAACTGTATGTTGCCGTCGGCATTTACCAAAAAACCGGTTGCCTGAAGCGTGGCTCCGTTGGCTGTATTTACATTGGCATAAGAAAAATTAGGCGTATTAAAAATGGCGGAGGCTTCCGGGTTTAAGCTGCTTACAGAAATGCCCAGAATGTCATTGGGCTGAATGCTGGTTTGCGGAATTTGCACATTCGATTTAATTCTTGCATCGCCCTGTGTATCAAAGTAGGTTGCTTTATGTACATCGCCGCAGGAAGCAATAAAAAATGCAAGTAGCAGAAAAAAGTAAAGATTGGTTGTTCTTAGTTCACTCATAATATACATAAGGTAGTTATCAAATATATTAAAATATTTATTCAGTCAAGAAAAGTAATGGTTGCAGCAGTCGTACCGGATTTTATATGGATACCATTAATGTTCCGCCGCTACTACCATAAAAACTATGCCTTTTTTTAAATACGTGATTTCATATAAGTTGGTTTCTGTTTTCCTAATACATTTTTGTTATAAAAAAATAGCAAAGAGAAGAAATACAAAGTTTAAAATGGTTTAAAAATTCAATAAAATATCCCACAAATAAGGCTTTATAGTTGAAAAAAAATTAAAATTCTAAACTTACATTGAGAATATCAGCAGTTACAAAATGAACAGGAAATTAGTTTTTGTTAATAGGATATGCTATTCATTCATCAGTCTTTAAACGCACACAAAAATACAGTCTTAGCATTTAGTCCATAAAAATCTACACGGTGGTAACAAGTTTTTCAAATAAAAACAACCATTCATCAGATTGCTGCGTTTTCATTCATAAATATTCCGCAAATGAGACAAAAAAGGAAGCTTGTTTTATAAATGGAATTTGACGAATACAATTTGTCGTAAACATTTTGGTAAAATTATTTGTACGAAATTCTTATGCGCTTATAAGTCAACGCATTATTACAGGCAATGTTTAAACATGACATACAAATGACATGAACATAAGTATATTATGCCAGCCAAAATCGGCCGCCAAGTACCTTTGCACTCACCAGTGAAAATGATTACACGTAGTAAAGAATATGGACATAAATAATTTTTTTGTTACCGGAATTAATTACAAAAAAACAGATGCGGCCATTAGAAGTCAATATGCTGTAAATACAGATATATATTCTTCAATATTATCTCAGGCATCGCAATTTGGTTTGCAGGAACTGTTTATTATGAGCACCTGCAACCGTACCGAAATTTATGGTATCACAGATAATGTAAATCATCTTATCAACCTGCTTTGCTCGCAAACGGGCGGAAGCGAATGCACCTTTCGCAGATTGTCTTATACAAAGCATGGCTATGATGCGGTAAAACATTTATGGCAGGTAGCCGCCGGGCTCGACTCGCAGATATTGGGCGATTATGAAATTGTGGGTCAGCTAAAACAGGCAGCTAAATTTGCAAAAGAACACGGCTTTACCGGCATGTTTACCGAACGCATTGTTAACGGCGCGTTGTGCGCATCGAAAGCCATCAGAAGCGGAACGGAAATCAGCGGCGGAACCGTATCGGTATCATTCGCGGCCATACAATATCTCAAGACTTATATTCCGGACATTAAAAATAAAAAAATTGTTCTGATCGGCACCGGAAAAATAGGAAGAAATACCTGCCGTAATATCATAGATTACATCGGCAATAAAAATATCACCCTTATTAACCGTACATCAGATAAAGCCATTGAACTGGCTAATGAACAACAATTAGCCTGGGCTTCTTACGAAGATGCCGTTGCACAAAGCCGGTCTGCCGATGTAGTTATCGTATCTGCCAATGCTTCGGAACCAATCTTGAAAAAAGAACATTTTTCAAAAGAAGACAATAAAATATTGATTGACTTATCTATACCGAATAATATTGAAGCGTCGGTAAAAGAACTGCCGCATATCAGGCTGGTAAATGTTGATGATTTATCGCGCAGCAACGATGTTACATTGCAGAAGCGGCTTGCTGAAGTGCCGAAAGCCAATGCGATTATGAACCAGCATCTTCTTGAACTGAAAGAATGGTACACCAACCGCAAGCACGTTCCTTTTTTAAAAGCGGCCAAGCAAAAGCTGATAGACATGCACGGCTGCAGCATAATGCTCTCCTGTAAAAAAACCGAAGCTTACAAAGCGGCGCAGGCGGTGAACCAGGAAAGCATTCAAAAAGTAATTAACAACATGGCGGTAAAAATGCGCTGCATCAACCAGCCGGGCTGCAATTACATAGAAGCCATTAACGATTACATAGACGGTTCTGATTAACAACTGACTATGACAGCAACACCACTTCGCATCGGCACCCGCGACAGCCAGTTGGCCACATGGCAGGCTACATTGGTAAAAAATGAACTGGCGAAACACGATATTCTCTCTGAGCTTCATTTTATAAAAAGCGAAGGCGATATTGATCTGGTTACACCGTTATACGAAATAGGCGTACAGGGAATTTTTACCAAAACGCTGGATGCCGCTTTGCTTAACAACCGCATTGATATGGCAGTTCATTCCATGAAAGACGTGCCTACGCAACTGGCAACCGGTATTGCGCAGGCAGCGGTGTTGCCACGCGCCAATT
Source organism: Ilyomonas sp. (assembly GCA_965219515.1). Lineage (GTDB taxonomy): Bacteria > Bacteroidota > Bacteroidia > Chitinophagales > Chitinophagaceae > Ilyomonas. The sequence continues at coordinate 136,100 of OZ244776.1, read as the reverse complement.
ACAAAGACATTCTTGTTTATAAAGAAAGCTGCTTTTTTTTAAATGACGAAGCTTCGCAGGCTACCGTTGCTACCAGCAGTGTCAGGCGCATTGCACAATGGCTGCACAAATACCCGAATCATATTATTGAAAATTTGCGTGGCAACGTAAATACACGCCTGCAAAAAGTATCGGCAAACAACTGGCACGGAGCGGTGTTTGCCGCCGCCGGTTTGGAACGCATTCGCTTGCGCCCGAAACATTCGATAGATTTAGACTGGATGCTGCCAGCTCCGGCGCAAGGCGCCATTATGGTTGTTTGCCGTGAAGATGATGATGAAACGAAAGAAAAATGCCTGCCGCTGCATCATGAAATGACCGCCATTTGCACAAAAACCGAACGGGATTTTTTACGAACCTTACAGGGCGGGTGCTCCACTCCCATCGGCGCTTTGGCCGAAATATGCGGAGATTCGCTTTTGTTTAAAGGCAATATTTTTTCGATGGATGGCAAACAAAAAAAAGAGATTGAAAAACAAATTCCGGTTGCTTCTTACGATGCGGATTTTGGTAATGCAATGGCACAGGAAATATTAGCAGGCGATAACGATTCAATCATTCAAACCATACGCAATGGAATCAGAAAACATTCACATTCTTAGCACACGGCTGCTTAACGAAGCCGTAACTGCGAAAGCAAATGATATGAATATTGAAGTTGACTCCGTTTCTTTCATAAACGTGCAACCGATCGTTTCAGTTGCATTGAAAGATCAACTGCAACAACTGGCATTGCAACCGCTTTGCGCTATATTTACCAGTGCCAATGCCGTTACTGCCGTAGCCGGACAAATAAATGACATTGCCAACTGGAAAATATTTTGTACCGGCGGTAAAACAAAAGAACATGTTGCCATTGCTTTTGGTGAAGATGCCGTCATTGCTTCTGCAAAAAATGCTGGCTTGCTGGCAGAGCGCATTATTGCTTCGGGAAAAGCAGTAAAAGTTACTTTCTTTTGCGGCGATCAACGGTTGGATGATTTACCGGAAAAATTAATCAGCAATCATATACAAACCGATGAAGTAATTGTTTACACAACGGTTCAGACACCTGTCTTTATCGAAAAAAATTATCATGGTATTTTATTCTTTAGTCCGAGTGCCGCACATAGTTTTTTTTCGATGAACACGGTGCCAATTCAGACCGTTTTGTTTTCTATCGGGCAAACAACAACGGCTGTTATTAAAACGTATTGCACCAACAGAATTATTACCAGCGAATGGCCGGGTACGGAAAATATTTTAAAACTGGTAACCGATTTTTATAAAGATGCTTCGCAGGAAGCGCATTAGACAATTATAAATGAACGATTTATTATTACGGGTTTTACGCGGCGAAAAAACAGACCGCACGCCGGTTTGGATGATGCGGCAGGCAGGCAGATACCTTCCCGATTATATAAAGCTGAGAGAAAAATATTCTTTTTTTACACGCGTGCAAACGCCGGAACTGGCTACCGAAATTACGTTGCAGCCGGTTGATCAGATTGGCGTGGATGCCGCCATTTTATTTTCCGATATACTGGTAGTTCCGCAGGCAATGGGGCTGGAAGTGCAGTTGATTGAAAACAAAGGACCCGTGCTGCCCGACCCGATAAAAATTGAAACCGACTTGCAGCGCCTTTGTATTCCTGATGTAAAAGAAAGGCTGCATTATGTTTTTGATGCCATCAGGCTGATAAAATCTGAATTGAATCATCGTGTTCCGTTAATCGGTTTTGCCGGTGCGCCTTGGACACTGCTTTGCTATATGGTGCAGGGCAAAGGCAGCAAAACGTTTGACGAAGCCAAAGCTTTTTGCTATCAGCAACCGCAGCTTGCGCATAGGCTTCTGCAAATGATTACCGATACCACGATTGCCTATTTATCAGAGCAGATAAATGCAGGTGCCGATGTTGTTCAGATTTTTGATAGCTGGGGCGGACTTCTTTCTCCGGCAGATTTTGAAACGCTTTCTCTGCAATATATCCGGCAAATTGTGGCTGCGTTACAAGACAAAGCGCCGGTTATCATTTTTGCAAAAGGCGCCTGGCATTCGTTGCGTAAAATGGCTGACACCGGCGCACATGGTTTGGGAATAGACTGGTGCATAACGCCACAGATTGCCCGTGAACTGGCAGGTAAAAATGTTGTATTGCAAGGTAATTTCGACCCGGCTAAATTGTTATCGCCCATTCCGGTTATTGAGAAAGAAGTGAAGCAGATGCTGGATAATTTTGGCAACACGCAACATATTGCAAACTTAGGTCATGGCATTTTACCAAACGTGCCTGTTGACGCCGCAAAAGCTTTTGTAAATACGGTGAAGGAATATTCCGGAATGGGATAGATGAGATTGTTGGAATGTTTGGGATAAAGATAGACGTTACATGTACTAAAACACTGGAAGAGTTGTTTTTAATTTTTACCAATCGCCGTGAGACTGTTTCTTTCCTCTGTATTGGCTTTGTTGCATGAATCAATTTATAAGGTTTAAATAACCTATCCTGGAATCGTTAAGCTACTTTTACGCTTATTGGTTTGCTTGTTTTCAATGTTATGTTTAATATTTTGCAACCAATTCTTACTTCTGTGAGTTGATTTTCTTTTCGTCTTGCCAATAACTTATCACCCACAATTGTTTTGTACCTGAACATCGTGGTTTCCGCTTTACTCCGCTGGTGATAACGGGTTTGAATTTTCCATTCTTTTCGTCCTGTTTCCCCTATCGTTTCTATAGCTCTATCCCTTTGTTGTAAACAGGCATCCCCTTTTTTACTCATCACTGCGTTTTTCCTTGGCGGTATAACCTGTTCTATATTGTCTTTTGCCAACCGTTTACGCACCTTCTTTTTATCGTAAGCACCGTCGCCTGTAAAACTTTTTACTTCCTTTTTGATCTGTGTCAATAAGGCATCCACTTCAGTGGCGTCATCAACCGCATTGGTAGTCAGTGTTACCGCTTCCACCTGTTGTGTCTGTTCATCCACTGCCACATGCAGTTTCATCCAGGTGCGGTGCTTGCCCGCTCCATGTTTGCGAACTTTCCATTCCCCTTCTCCATATACCTTCAGACCCGTGCTGTCAACCACTATATCTGTAACCGTTCTGTTGCTCCCTCCTGTCTGCAGCTTCACATCCAAAGCCTTGCTGCGCCTGCAGATTACACTGTAATGGGGCACTTTTACATCTGCTTTTGTCAGTTTGAAAAAACTGCACATAAAGCCTTCCGTTTGCCGCAATGCCAAGTGGTATATCTTACGGATGGTAAGGCATATTTCTATAGCCCTATCACTGTATTGCTTCTGACCCCCACGCCTGTTCCCCTCACGGGGAGCTTTCCAATGATCTGCAATGTCTTTCTCTATCCATAAACACAAAGACCCGCGTTGCTGTAATCCATTATTGTAAGCCGACCAGTTTCTGACTTTGTACTTATCTTTACTCATCAGGTATAGATTGTGTTGTTAATGATGTTGTAACCACTAACTAACTAATCTATGCCTGTTCTTTTTTATAAGTGAATAACTATCGCTCATCTTTATATTTATTCATGCAACAACGCCTCTGTATTTATAAACCTCTGCCAACGGATTATTTTTTCCAAAAAAAAATTAAGATAGAGAGATCGTTGTTTTCAAAAGCAATTGATTGTTACGACACCGGTGCAGAAATTTAAATCTAAGCTCTCACATTTTGAAAAAATATAGTTTAACTATTTCATCTTTTATCGCACCAATCTCAAACATTCTATTCATCCCGGTTCAGACTACTCTAATCTTCTGCTGATTTCGTCATCAATTTTGGTAAACAGATCGTCGGGTTTACAGGCACGCCAGTTAATGATGTTCATCAACTCAATATAATAATTAAGCTTGCGCTTTTTGAAATCGTACTGCGTGGCTTCGGGCATATTTATCAGCACAATCCAGCCATCTTCATCCGTTACTTCTTCAAACCATTCATTGTAATAATCTTTATCGCCGCTATGAAAATTCAATACATTTTCTGCAATTAAAATAAATTTGGTAATGCCTTCTTCCTCCAGTTTATCTATTACATCACGCTTCAGCGTCATAATATCGTTTTCAATGGCATCATTCCATTCGCCGATCAATTCTATAATTACAAACTGCTGTTCGTAATCGGCATATAACAGCTTCATATACAAAGTACGGCTGCCAAATTCATCCCATTGCGGATGGATATAATAGTTGTAAATGGTTTGCGAATATTCAAACTCGCTATACACACGACCATAGAAAGGCGACCGCTCATCTTCTTCCGCCGTATATAAATGCCGCCAGTTAAAATATGGTTCAATTTCGTGCATACAAAGCCTTTCTTATCGTTATAAAAAATCGCCGCAACGCAAGTATAGCCTGGCATTGCAGCGATAAAAATACAAAGAAAAAAGCCTTTCCGGTTTAGAAAGGCTTTTATAGAAAAAGTTATTTTATATCGAACGCTTCTTTTACTTTATCAACATAATCGAGCTTTTCCCATGTAAATAACTCGACTTCTTTACTTATCGTTTTTCCTTCGGGCGAATGAAATTCTTTTACCACAATTTTCGGCTGTCTTCCCATGTGTCCGTAAGCAGCCGTTTCGCTGTATATCGGGTTACGCAGTTTCAGGCGTTGCTCAATAAAATAAGGACGCATGTCGAACACTTCACTTACTTTTTTTGCAATCTCGCCATCGGATAAATTTACCTTGCCCGTGTTATAGGTATTTATGTAAATGCCCATCGGTTCTGCCACACCAATGGCATACGAAACCTGCACCAGCACTTCATCTGCAACGCCTGCAGCTACAAGGTTTTTTGCAATGTGCCTCGTTGCATAAGCCGCGCTTCTGTCCACTTTGCTTGGGTCTTTTCCACTGAATGCACCACCGCCATGCGCACCTTTGCCACCGTAAGTATCTACAATAATTTTTCTTCCGGTTAAACCTGTGTCGCCATGCGGACCGCCAATTACAAACTTACCGGTTGGGTTAATGTGATACTTGATTTGATTGTTAAACAGGTGAGCAAACTTTGTATATTTTTCTTTAATCCTGGGTATCAGAATGGTAATGATGTCATTCTTTATTTTCGCCAGCATATCTTCTTCGCCATCAAAATCATCATGTTGGGTAGATACAACAATCGCATCTATCCGGATGGGCTGATTGTTATCATCATATTCAAGCGTTACCTGGCTTTTTGCATCCGGGCGCAGGTAAGTAATGTCAACATGCTCACGCCGAAGTTCTGCCAGTTCCTGCAAAATTTTGTGAGCCAGATCAAGCGCAAGCGGCATATAATCATCCGTTTCGTTGGTGGCATAGCCAAACATCATCCCCTGATCGCCGGCACCCTGTTTTTCTTTATCTACCTTATCTACGCCCTGGTTAATGTCTGCCGACTGCTCGTGTATGGCAGATAAAACGCCGCAGGAATTGGCTTCAAACATATACTCGCTTTTGGTATAGCCGATGCGGCGGATAACGCCCCGTGCAATTTCCTGCACATCAAGGTAAGCGCGGCTTTTTACTTCGCCGGCAAGTATTACCTGGCCGGTTGTTACCAAAGTTTCGCAGGCAACTTTGCTATCCGGATCAAAGGCTAAAAAATGATCAATCAGCGCATCGGATATCTGGTCGGCAACTTTATCGGGATGACCTTCTGATACGCTTTCAGATGTGAACAGGTAAGGCATAGATTGTTATATTATTTACTTAGAATTAAAGGTGCAAATATAGTTGTGCAAAAGGTTATTGGTTAATGCGGTACAGAGTAAACGATATGCAGCTTCATCCGGTGCGGATTGGCATTGTAATCGCCGCCGCCATACAGCTTAACCCTGCCGATAGCCGCACTGTTAACAGGCGAAGAAGTAACACGCCCGAATGAAGTAAGCTGATTTGTTAACCCGAACACTTCCCGGTATGGCGTATATAATGTAAATGAATACTGCGGATTTTTATTGGTTACAATTCCCTGAATGTATCTTGATACATTAAAATTATAGTAGTTGATGGCAACGCCTTCACTCGTTTTACGAAGTGGTATTCCGCCAAATTCCGAATAATTTGCCAGCACCTGGAGAGAACCCGCAGTTTGAAATGTAAACAGCGCGTCGTAAGTAGAAACATTGCCGGGATCGAAACCGGGTATCAGAAATTTGGATGTATCGTTTTGAAAAGCGATGTTATTATCGGGCTTAACCAACAGAAACAAATAAGGCGTGGTAAAATTATCAAGCAAAGGACTGGCGGCATCAGGCGCCTGCTCCATAACAATTTCGGCGCGGTGAATAATTAAATTGGGAAGCCGGCTAATACCGGAATCTATGGTAATGGTTGCAAATGTGCCCGGGCCGGATTGCATGTAAACGTATTCGTCGTTTTGCCCGGCCTTCGGAGGATAATAAGTGGCGATTTGCGCCATGCTTTTATTCCGGTTAATGAAATTAGAATGCGCGCTGGTGGCCGGGTTAATGGTAAAATAGGTAACGGCCGTATCTTTTGTGCCCGCAGAATTGGCAATTTTATAGTAAACAGCCAGCTTCGTATTGGGCTCGGCTACACCGGAATTATTAGCGAGCCCGATTCTCAGCAACGAGTTGCCAACCGCATCGGCAGAAACTTCAAAGCCCTTAAAAGCCGCCCTGAAAGCAGAGTCTGTGCTGTATTGATGAGATGAATCGTACGTATGAAGTAGCCGGTTTCCAAACTCATCCGTTAGCCTGATGCGAAGCATATTTACACCGGAATCCTGATACACATGAAAGCTATCGTTTACTGCTGTTGGAAAAACCGGTGCAGCGCCATTGTAAGTAAGATCGTTTGTGGTGGCAAATGCTGAAGTATTGTTATAGATGATTAAGCCACTGTCGCTGGTAAATGTCTGGTTGTTACTTAACTCTTTCACATGCAGCGAAAGCGGTTGTGCGGTATCGCCCCAGGCACCACGCACATCCAACGCCAATACCACAGAATCTAATATAAGGCTGTCGCTGCCCGCGCCGAAAGAAAACGGAAACGATGTCGGCTGCATCTGAACATAAACGGCGGCCGTAGTAATGCCAAACAACGGATCGTTTACATAACCCAACGCATGATCTTCAAACAAAGACGGACGTACTGTATCTATATCGCTTGCATTTTTAGCGTAAATGGTAATGTTGGTATCTTTAACAATAACACCATCAACCGGCGGAATCAACCCTGTACCGATTTCGGTTTCAGAAATTTTGGTGCAGGAAGCTATGAGAAACAATATAAAAAACGAAGCGAATAAGTATTTGATTGTCACCGTAAAAGTCAGGTTTTTGAAGAAAAATTTACTTCGCCGCAAGCTCGTTATACAAATCTAAATATGGCGTTAAATCACCCGTCCAGCTTGTAAACGGCAATATTTTCTTGCCTTTGATTTTGGTAAATTCGGTAAGCAGTTTTTTATCTACATCATCCGAACCGAAGGTAATGGCGTCGGCATAAGTGGCGCCTCCTTTAAACATGGCCGTGTTATCTGCTTCTTTAAAAGGATCGAGGTCTTTATCTTTAATATTGGCATGTATATTAGCCAGTCGCAAAAAGTCTTCACCAAGACTTTCCGTGAATGTATTTTCACCGATGGTAAATACAATTTTGCTTTGGCTGAACACCGCATCTTTTTTATATGCCGTTTTAATATACATCGGTATCAATCCGGTCATCCAGCCGCTGCAATGAATTACATCCGGCGGCCAGCCGAATTTTTTTACCGTTTCCAAAGCGCCTTTGCAAAAGAAAACGGTGCGCAAAGCATTGTCATCAAACCATTGGTCTTTGTCATCGGTAAATGCCTGCTTGCGTTTAAACAGGTCTTCGTTATCAAGAAAATAAACCTGTAATCTTGCGGTTGGCAGCGAAGCTACTTTTATTTGTAACGGATAGTCGTCATTGTCAACAGAAACGTTAATGCCGGATAGCCGCACCACTTCATGCAGCCGGTGCCTGCGTTCGTTTATCACGCCAAAACGCGGCATAATGCAACGCACTTCATAACCATTGTTGCTGCAGGTAATAGCGAGCTTATTTATCACTTCTGCAAACTCCGTCAGTTCAAGGTAAGGCGACATTTCAGTGGCAATAAATAAAATTCGTTTCTTTAACATGCTGCTGTCCTGCTTTTGCTTTTAAAAATTTTTGAAAAGGTGGCAAAGGTAAAAAAAATAATGTAATGGATAAATCGTAGAAAGTGTTATAAATGCATTATATGCCGATGAAGCCTTTTCAAAATACCGTTTCATTATCTCATAAATGAGTAAAAAGCAACCTTGCAAAACAAAATATAGGATTGTTTGCCGCCACAATATTAGACAACGCAAAGATGACAACACAAAAGATGCAAAAGCTTTGTTTTATAAACCAATATTGCATTCTTCTTTCAGTTTTTTCATAAATGCAAGCCCTTTATTACGGGCATATATAATATTCCGAGCCGGTATAGATTCGGGCGAAGCCGGGTAACGGGCAAGCGCTTTTTCAATGCTTTCCTCGCGCAACAACTGTATCATCGGATAGGGAGAACGGTTTGTGTAATTGGCAGCATCATTTTCCAAAGCGCTTTTAAAAAGATAATCGGGGTGAAAACCTGCAATTTGATAAACGCCTTGATACCGTTGCTTTTGCAACAGCATTTCGGATAGAGAAACAAGATTGAGATAAGAATAAAACGGATGGAAAGCGTTAGGAAAAATAATAAAACTTGTTTCTATCGCGGCATCGGCATCAAGCAGTTCGCACTGCCTGATAAGGGTTAGCAGACAGGTTGCTTTGTCTGCGCTTTCTTCAACAAAATAACGGATGGAGTTTCGTGCTATCTCGCGTGCGGCAAAAGGACAAAACTGGCAGGATATAACCACATCCGTAATCCATTTTTTTGTTGCAGCGATTATATGTTCCGATGACATCCTGTAAAGGTGATGCAAAAATTAACATCAGAGAAACAACAAAAATCTTTGTTTGAGAATTACATACCGGAAAATGCCATATTTTATCTGCTAATTCAGCCGAAAAAAAGTTGATCAGATGTTGCGCCGGGCGCATTGCCTGAACTGGCCAAGCGGGAAATAAGACGATAAATTTAATGTGGAAACAAACTGCTCAAACATCCACAGCAAAAGGTTAGCCTAAATATTTTTTATAGCGTATAACATAACAATCCTCTGTTTTTTAGTTAAATATTTTTACCGGCTGCTCTTATAGTCAGTCTGCATGATTAGTAATGACGATAGTATCTATTTTTGCCGCAAATGTCAGGCATGAAAAAAGGACTTCTGTTAATTGCCATTGTTGTTGTTTTCACAGGCGCATACTTCGCTATTTTCAGTAAAAAAGAAAATAAGGAAGAGCATACACAAGTTGCGAATAAAAAGCAGCCACGCCTCATTATCAGCAAAAATCCGGCTGCGTTTAACGATGCTTTTATTGCATTACTCAATAGCTATTACAATGTAAAAAACGCGTTGATAAACTGGGATAGCAGCAAAGCCGGTAATGAAGCGCGAACCCTTAACAGGCTTGCCTTACAGCTGCCTGTTAATTTGCTGAAGGCAGACAACAACCTGGTATTGACGGCGAAAAATTTTACCGGCGCAATAGCCAAAGAAAGCGAAACATTAGCAAGTTCAAAAACCATAGAAGAAAAGCGCCGGGCTTTCAGCAATGTATCTAACAATTTATACAATCTTATCAATACCGTTCGCTACGATAAAGAGGTGATTTATTACGACATGTGCCCGATGGCATTTCACGAGGAGGAAGAGGCATACTGGCTAAGCCGCGACAGCGCCATCAGCAACCCGTATCTGGGCAACAAACATCCGAAATACAAGGGCAGCATGGCAGCCTGCGGCAATGTTGAGCAAACGATAGATTTTGCAAATGCGAAGAAATAAATTATGTTTTTACGCTAAGAAGTTGCTTTACACGATTCGCTTTGTAGTTAATGTCTGCAATGTCTTTGCAAAGTATGGTGACATGTCCCATTTTCCGGCCGGGCTTTGTGTGCGTTTTACCATAGAGATGAACAAATGCACCGTCCATTTTTAAAATATCTTCCAGTCCTTCGTATTTGGCTTCGCCGTTATAGCCATCGGCACCAATGATATTTACAATGGTTGAACAGGTTATGTTATCCGTATTGCCAAATGGATATTGTAATATAACGCGCCATAGCATATCGTACTGGCTGCAATAGCTGGCTTCTATGGTATGATGACCGCTGTTGTGCACGCGCGGCGCAGTTTCATTTACCGATACTTCATTGTTGATATCCACAAACAATTCAACCGCAAATAAACCCGGACTTTGCAAACTTTTTACCACACGCAATGCAATGGCTTCCGCTTTCCACAACACATCTTTGGTAATGCGGGCAGGCGCAATCTGGTAATCCAATAAGTTCAGAGAAGAATGAAACACCATTTCTACGGGCGGATAAATGGCTGTTTCCCCACGCTCGTTCATAGCAATGATGACAGCAATTTCCTTTTGCAGATTCACCATCTTTTCTAATATGGCAGGCGCATCAAACGCTTTACCGGTTTCATTTTTATCGGTTATCACCTGCACGCCTTTTCCATCGTAACCGCCTTGCGCCAGCTTATGCACGGCAGGTAAAAAAGCAAGCTGATTGTTTACGTCAGAAGCTGTTTCAGTAATTACAAAAGAAGGAGAAGGAATGCCGTTGTCTTTGTAAAATTGCTTCTGCAGAATTTTATTGCGTATAATTTTAATTACCGATGGCTTTGGAAAAACTTTTACGCCTTCTGATTCTAATTTTTCCAGCGCTTCTACATTTACGGCTTCTATTTCTATGGTGATGGCATCTACCATTTTGCCAAACTGATATACGGTATCAAAATCTTTGATATCGCCTTTTACGAAATGATGGCAAAGATGCGCCGCCGGGCATTGTTCATCGCTTTCCAGCACATAGGTTTCTATTACATAATTGGCTGCCGCCTGCAGCAACATTCTGCCCAACTGACCGCCACCCAAAATGCCAACTTTCATAATCATAAAAAATAAAACGCGAAGATAGCGGCACATATTTCTCCTGAGAAAAAAAAGGCTTTAACCTGCATTTAATACCGTATTCATTTTGTTTGAAATATTTTTGACCGTATGAATCGCTTCTTACTGTGTCTTTCCTTTCTGTTTTTTACGGTAGTCTCATTTTCGCAAAGCTCATTTATTGATTTTCAAAAATCGTTTTCACGCGTTGGTTATGCCATGAAGATGAAAGAAGATACGTTGCGCAAACAATTTGCCGCAGCCAACATAAACTGGCCGCCGCAGCAGATTTATATCCGGTCTTTTAAATACGATAGTCAGCTTGAAGTGTGGGTTCGTAATAACAATACTGAGAAATTCAAGCTGTTTAAAACGTATAAAGTATGCGCGATGGCCGGCTCGTTAGGACCCAAGCGATTGCAAAACGATTACCAGGTTCCGGAAGGTATTTATTATGTAAATCAGTTTAAGCCAAACAGCAATTATCATCTTGCCTTAGGCATTGATTATCCCAACGAATCAGACAGAATATTAAGCGATTCGCTTTCGCCGGGAAGCGGCATTTACATTCACGGCAATTGCATTACCACCGGTTGCATTCCTATTTTAGACAACCAGATTGAAGAAGTGTATTTGCTGGCAGCGATGGCAAAAAGCGCCGGTGAAGATTTTATACCCGTTCATATTTTTTCAGTTCGTTACAACAACCCGAAAAGCATGCAGTATTTAAGCCGCATTACCAAAGACAATCAGGACATACAAAAGTTTGAGGTAAAGATGAAAGACGTGTACGACTATTTTGAAGATCACAAAACACTACCGATGATTGCCATAAATAAAAAAGGCGAATACATGATTATGTAAAATTTTATACGGAGATTTGCCGCTTTATTGTTCATCATCAGGAAAACACTTTTGCCAACTCAACATTATACAGAAACCGAATTGCTAACCGGCCTAAAGCAGCACGACGAGCAGGCTTACCGGTTTCTGTATGATAATTACTCCCGGTCGCTTTTTGCCGTTATCAAACAAATCATTCCGCAACAGGAAATGGCGGAAGACGTATTGCAGGAAGTGTTTATTAAAGTATGGCAGAACATTCAAACCTACGACATTAGCAAAGGCAGGCTTTATACCTGGATGATAAGCATTGCCAGAAATTTATCAATAGACCGCACGCGCTCCAAAGAATTTAATAAGCAAACTAAAACTGCATCCTTACAAGATAACGTACATATTGCTGGCAATGTGGAAGAAAATAAAATTTCTGACATCGGCCTGAAAAAAGTTTTAACTGCTTTGCCCGCAGACAATGCGAAGCTGATAGACCTTGCTTATTATAAGGGTTTTACGCAGGAGGAAATTTCAAAAATTATGATGATACCCGTAGGCACGGTAAAAACGCGCATGAGAAGCGCCATTTCATTTTTAAGAACAAGAATAAAACCGAATACATTTTAGAATTGGATATCAGTTGTATCATATCGTCCGGTGATCTTGAACTTTATGTTCTTGGGATGCTTTCGCAGGAAGACAACGTGAAAGTTGTTCAGCTTGCAGAAATATTTCCTGAAATAAAGAAAGAGATAGAAGAGATTGAGCAATCGCTGCTGCAACTGAGCGATGAGGCTGATAGTGCTGAATTGCCATCTTCTTCTGTTGAGACCAATTTATTTGCAAAGCTTACTTCGATGCCGGCTTCTGACAGTGCAGCCATCAGTTCTGATGATCAGAATAATAACACACCTGAGAAGAAAGAAGCTAAAATTATTTCGATGCAGCCAAAAAAGCGCAGCGTTTTTACTACGCTTATGCTTGCCGTGTCTGTGCTTGCTGTAATTATATGCATTGCCGTAATTGCGCATCTTTCTTCCGCAAATACGCATTATCACGAACAGGCTAACAACCTGCAGAACCGCGTAAATCAATTACAGCAAAACACGCTTGCTTATCAGCAAAGTTTGCAGCTTTATCAAAATCCGGCTTATCAAAAAATTAATTTAACTGCCGTTCCCGGCAAGCCTGATGCTTTGGTGCAATTGTTTTGGAATAAAACAACCCGCAGCGTTTACATAGCAGATATTTCTTTGCCGCAGGCGCCTGCCGGAAAGCAATATCAGTTGTGGGCATTGATAGATGGCAAACCCATAAGCGCAGGTTTATTGACAGAAAATAAACTGCCTCAGCAGATGATTGATTTTTCTAAAGCCGACGCCTTTGCCATTACACTTGAAAAAGCAGGCGGCAGCGAAACACCAACCCTTACGGAAATGTATGTGATGGGAAAAACATCATAACATTAATATACCCTTTTCAGCCATCTTTTTTAGTTTTTTATTTTCTTTTCCATTTATTTATTACTCGTTTTTTTATGAATGCTTTTATAAAGCATAATAAAAAATAGTTGTGCATAATTGTTAGTTGCAATAAATTATAAATGTATTGAAAGGCTTTGCCGGTAAGGCTTTCAGCCATTATAAACACTATTATCTGTTTAACTTTGCTTAAAAAAGTAATTTATAAAACCATCGCCTTATTATTCATCGTAACTGATGAAAATCAATTTTTATGAAGAAAGTATTAGCATTGGCCATAGTAGCCGCAAGCATGTCAGTCAGTTCCTTTGCACAAGATACCAAGATGGTAGGCGGTGCCGCCATGTATCCTGCAAAAAATATTGTCGAAAATGCAGTTAACTCAAACGATCACACCACGCTGGTAGCAGCCGTTAAAGCCGCCGATCTTGTAGATGTATTATCAGGTGCTGGTCCGTTTACCGTATTTGCACCAACGAATGAAGCATTTGACATGCTTCCGGCAGGCACGGTTGATAACCTGGTGAAACCGGAAAACAAAGAGAAGCTGCAAGGCATTTTAAAGTATCATGTTGTAGCAGGAAAAGTAAGCGCTGATGATCTGAAAAAAATGATTCAGGACAACAATGGTAAAGCCACTTTAAAAACGGTAGAAGGCGAAAACCTGTATGCCAGCTTAGATGAAAAAGGTATGATTTGGATTTGGGATGAAAACGGCGGAAAAGCAATGGTAACAATCGCTGATGTGAACCAAAGCAATGGTGTTATTCATGTGATAGATCATGTATTGTTGCCGAAGATGTAAGGCGCAATTCAAAAAATCAGTATCAAATTCCCGGCTTGTTGCCGGGTTTTTTTATGCATATAAAGCCTGCATTGTTTCTTTTGTTTGCTGCCGCAGCAAAATGGTTTTACCACGAAGCATATTGTCAACAATTTCATCGGTAAAATGACGAATGGTTAACAGGCAAACACTGCGCTCTGCGTGCACATCGAAAATGTCCGATGCTGCGGCAGCTAACTGACTAACCTTATCGCTTTTATCGTCCATGCACAATTGCACACTGATGGCTCCCGTCTGAATTAAATTCGGCTTCAACTTCAACTCAGCAAACATGCCGTAAAGCCTGCTCATCGGCGCCTCGCCAACAAAAGAAAAATCGTGGCTGCGTAAATGCAGCAGCGCCTGATTTTCTTTAATAATAATGATAGGTGGCAATTGTTTAGTTTGTTTTTTAGAGATAACCGTTCCCGGAAGCGTTATGTCTAAAAAGCATTTTACATACAACGGAATGCCTTTGTTTTGCAATGGTTTTATTGTTTTCGGATGAATCACCTGCGCACCATAATAAGCCATCTCAATCACTTCGCCAAAGCTAAGCTCGCTTATCAGTTGCGCATCATTAAATTGTCTCGGATCGGCATTCATCACGCCTTCCACATCTTTCCAGATGGTAAGGCTTTCCGCGGTAAGCAGGTTGGCAAAAATAGCCGCGGTAAAATCGCTTCCTTCTCTTCCTAATGTGGTGCTTTCATTTTCATCTGTACTGCCGATAAAGCCTTGCGTAACAATGACATTCGTGCTCTTAAATAAAGGCGAAACAAGTTCATTCACTTTGTTTTGCGTAACAAGCCAGTCAACGCCGGCATCACGAAAATTGGTATCTGTACGAATGATATCACGCACATCAATCCAGGCGTTTGCCAGTCCTTTTTCATTCAGATAACAACTGATAATGCAGGTGCTAAGCAACTCGCCCACGCAAACAATCTGATCGTAATAATAATCAAAAGGCCTGGCAGGCTTATCGTGCAGCAGCCATTCTGCTTCGGTAAAAAAATCGTTGAGTTGCGTAAGGCAATCGTTGTATTTCGTTACCAATAAATATTTCGCTGTTGTTATATGCTGCTGCTTTATGGTGTTGAACAACTGCAAACTTTCTTCTTTGTTTCCCGCATAAAATGCTTCGGCAACTTTCTCAAGGGCATTTGTTGTTTTGCCAATGGCAGATACAACAATCATCAGTTTATCATTGGCATATTGCCGGATAATTTCTTCCGTATTTTGTATTCGTTCAATTGAGTTTACACTGGCGCCGCCAAACTTAAAAACTTGCATGGTTGTTTTAAAAGTTTACAAATTGTTTATAATGAAAACCTGAGTTCTGCGTTCAATTACAGGAAAACAAAGATAGTGGCAGATAACATGCCTGCCGGCATTAACCAACTGTTAGAAAAATTGAAAAATTAGAACCCGGCTTTTATTTTCTGATAATGAATATAGTCTTATGACAATGACGAAAAACGGAATGATATTGTTTTTTGCAGTTATAACAATCAGTAGCTTTTCTGCATGTGCGCAAACAAGAGATTTGCGCAACAGGCTATCGGCATATAACCGCATTGATATGCAGAATATGAATGAACAAATTCTGCAGCTTGTAAATGAACATAGAAAATCGCTTGGCAAAAACGAATTGAAGATGATTGATGCGGCATCGCTTCAGGCAGCGCAGCATAGCCGCGATATGATGAACCGCACAACACCTTTCGGTCATGAAGATTTTGACAAGCGGGTAAATGCCGTAAGAAATGCCATTGGTTTTATTAATGCTGCGGCAGAAAATGTGGCCTACGGACAAATGAGTGCCAAAGAAGTGGTAGATGGCTGGCTGCACAGCCCGGGACATCGGATAAACATAGAAGGCGATTATAATCTTACCGGTATCGGCGTTTCGCAAAACCGAGAAGGCATAATTTACTTCACACAAATATTCGTGTTGAAGAAGTAACTTGCCCGTATGAATAAAATCATTATTTCGGTAAACAATCTGGTGAAGAAGTACGGAAATTTTACGGCGGTTAAAGGCATCTCGTTTAACGTGTTTGAGGGTGCAATATTCGGTTTGTTAGGTCCTAACGGCGCAGGCAAATCTACTACGCTTGAAATCATTGAAACGCTGCGCACCAAAACCAGCGGCGAAGTAATGGTTGATGGCTTTAACCTCGATAAGCAACCCGAAGAAATCAAAAAAATTATAGGTGTACAGTTGCAGGCAGCGGGCTATTATCCCAATCTCAATCTGGTTGAACTTCTTCACATGTTTGCAGGTTTGTACAACAAAAAAATAATACCGCTTACGGTATTGGATTCTGTTAACCTGCGCGACAAAGCCAAAGCAAAATACAAAGAACTGAGCGGCGGTCAGAAGCAGCGATTTTCCATTGCCGTAACGCTCATCAATCAGCCGAAAATTATTTTTTTAGATGAGCCGACAACGGGTTTAGACCCGCAGGCAAGGCGCAATTTATGGAATCTGATACGGCAGATCCGGGAAGGCGGAACAACAGTTATTATCACAACACATTACATGGATGAAGCCGAAATTTTATGCGATCGCGTGGCGATTATTGATGCAGGTGAAATTATTTCGCTGGCTTCGCCCGATCAGATGATTGACGATTTGGTAGCATCCGGTTTCGAGCGTCCCAGACAAGTAAAAGAAGCAAACCTGGAAGACGTGTTTATTAATCTGACAGGTAAAAGCATACGGGAAGAATAATAAAAACAGGTGCTCCGGGTTCATATAAGGCTGTATTATATCTGCTAAAATCTGCGGTATCTCTGAGCGTTATTTTTTCACAACCTGCGCCGATTCTCTCAAAAGTCTCATTTCTTCTGTAAAATTAAGGCTTGGCGTTTTATTTGTTTATACATCCTGCATTCTGTTGAAAGCAGTTTGTGAATAAACAATAACCATGAAACAATATCCCGAATCAACTGACATCAAAGGGCAAAAGCAACCTTATCCGGCAAAGGAATCTAAGATGACGCCATTGCCCGATGACAGCTTCAGCAATTATAAGCCTGCCGGAAAGTTAAAGGGCAAAACAGCCATCATTACCGGCGGCGATAGCGGTATTGGCCGGGCCGTTGCCATTGCGTTTACATTAGAAGGTGCCGATGTTGCCATTGTGTATAATGAAAATGACGGCGATGCAAATGATACGAAAGAAAGCTGCGAAAAAAACGGTCGTGAATGTCTTTTAATTAAGGCTGATGTGCGTAGCAGTAAAGCATGTAAAGAGGCTGTTGAACAAACGGTAACAAAGTTTGGCAAACTGAATATTCTGATTAATAATGCAGCTTTTCAAATGGCACAGCAAAAGTTTGAAGATGTTACGGAAGACCAGTTGCGGCGCACATTTGAAACCAATATTTTCGGCTATTTCTTCATGGCGCAGGCTGCATTGCCTCATCTTGGTACGGGAGATGCCATCGTAAATACCGGAAGCATTGTTGGTAAAACAGGTTTGCCCATTTTAATAGATTATTCATCTACCAAAGGCGCCATTCATACCTTTACAAAATCGCTGGCATTGAATATTGGCGACAGAGGCATTCGCGTGAATTGCGTGATTCCAGGTCCGGTGTGGACGCCCAATATTCCCGGCACGATGCCAAAAGATGAAGTAGCAAATTTTGGTCATGAAGTGATTTTAAAACGTCCGGGGCAACCCGAAGAATTAGCGCCTGCTTATGTGCTGCTGGCATCTGACGACGGCAGTTTTATGACAGGCAGCTTAATAGAAGTAACCGGCGGAAGATTATCAGCAGAATAATATGAGAAACGATTTTTATCCCGGTGGAACGGTGCAGGCTTTACTTGAAACAAATTTGGTTTTACCGCAAACCAAAAAAGTGTTACAGGAACGATTGGATACGCCCGTTGTATCTAAGCCTTCTTTTTTTTCTGAGAAAGAATTTCAAACGTTGCAGGCGGTTTGTAATTGTTTATTGCCGCAACCGACCGAAAGAGAAAAACACATTGATGTAGCCGGCATATTTGATGCGAATGTAAAAGAAGGCAGAACCCAAAATGGCTGGCGATACGATAACATGCCGCCAGATGAAAAAGCTTTTACACAAGGCTTGCAGGCAATTGAACAATCTTCGCAAAGCTATTACGGCAAAGCGTTTTATGAACTGAATGAAACGGAGCAAAACAAATTGTTAACCAATGTTCAGACAAAAAACATTGATGAAAACATCTGGCAACAACTGCCGTCCGATTTATTCTTTACCGAGTTGCTGGCTTCTCTGGTAGAAATTTATTACAGCCATCCTGCCGCAAAAGATGAAATTGGCGATGTAAGCATGGCGGATGCAGAAGGCTGGCATCGCATTCAGTTAAACCAGTTGGAAACACAGGAACCAACGGCGATACATACGAAAAGCAAAGACGAGTGATATTATGAACGGCAACGAAAATGCAGCTTTTGGTAAAAAAGCAATGAAAACTTATGCCGTTTCCGAAACGGCAGATGCGGTGGTTATCGGAACCGGTGCGGGCGGCGCTCCTCTGCTTTCGCGGTTAGCGAAAGCAGGATTGAAAACGGTAGCACTGGAAGCCGGTAATTTCTGGCATCCGGCAACTGATTTCGCAACCGATGAAGTAGCGCAATCCAAACTGTTCTGGAACGATGAGCGGTTAAGCGCAGGCAGCAATCCGATTGCTTTTGGCAACAACAATTCCGGTACCGGCGTGGGTGGTTCCACGCTTCATTATACGGCTTATACGCCACGACCGCAGGCAGATGATTTTCAATTATACTCTGAGTTTGGCGCAGGCGAAAACTGGCCCATTGGTTATAACAATCTGGAAGATTATTTTGATGAAATTGAACACTTCATCGGCATGTCAGGTCCGGCAGATTATCCCTGGGGCAAACAAAGAAAATCAACCTATCCGTTAGCTCCGTTACCGTTGAACGGCGCAGCGCAACTGATGGAAAAAGGATGCAAAAATTTAAACATTAAAACATCTTCTGCGCCCAATGCGGCTTTATCCGGCAGATATTATCAGGAAGGTTATGGCTGGCGCAATGCCTGCACCAATCGCGGCTATTGCCAGGCTGGCTGCACAACCGGCGGTAAAAGCAGTATGGATGTTACTTTTATTCCGCTTGCCATACAGCACGGAGCCGAAGTAAGAGACAATTGTTTTGTTACGCAATTTGAAACAAAAGATAATCACATCACTGCGGTTGTTTATCATAAAAATGGTATTACATACAAGCAGACATGCAGGTATGTTTTTTTATGCGCCGGTGCCATAGAAACACCGCGTTTGTTAATGCTGAATGAACTTGCCAACAGCAGCGGGCAAGTGGGTAAAAATTTTATGGCGCATACAGGTATGCAAATCTGGGGGCAGTTTGATGATGATATTCGCCCGTACAAAGGCATTCCTGGCGCACTTATTTCCGAAGATTTTCATCGCCCCGAAAATGCAGATTTTGCCGGGGGCTATTTATTGCAATCCATTGGCGTAATGCCGGTAACGTATGCTACGCAACTGGCGCGCGGACGCGGCTTGTGGGGCGAAAAACTGATGCAGTGCATGCGTGGCTACAATTATACTGCCGGCATTAATATTCTTGGCGATTGTTTGCCGTATAAAGAAAACTTTGTAGCGTTATCTGATGAAAGAGACAAGCGCGGTTTACCCAAACCCAGAATACATTTTACAAGCATGGAAAACGAAAAGCGGTTAACGTCTCATGCCGAAAACATAATGCGCGCCATCTGGAAAGAAGCCGGTGCTTTTGATGTATGGGCGTTCGACAGAAATGCGCATATCATCGGCACATGCCGCATGGGAAACGATGCCCGGAAAGCCGTCGTAAATAAAGAATGTCAAAGCTTTGATATACCGAATTTATACATTGCCGACAACTCTGTTTTTCCCAGCGCATTAAGCGTAAATCCGGCATTGACCATTATGGCGGTTTCGCTGCACACGGCAGATTGTTTTCTTCATAAACTTTCCCGCATCTGACCGTTTCAAACCTAACATAAATGAATGTAAATATATTAGTATGGCAAAGGCAAAAGGATTTTTAGACATTATAAAAAAACAAGTGGGCGACGGCAATTATGCCGGCGATCAGCATGGCGGCGCAACCGGAACCACAGGAAGCGGTTTGCCTACCAAATACGCAGGCAACTTTCTGTTTGCAACCGGCATCGAATGTTCGTACCCGACAATCAACAACGGTAAATTAAGACGCGATCAACTTGAAGAATGCGGTCATTATGCAAACTGGAAAAAAGATTTGCAACTGGTAAAAGAACTTGGGCTGAAAGTGCTGCGCTATGGCTTACCATATTATAAAGTTCACACCGCGCCCGGCAAATTCGACTGGACATTTGCCGACAAAGCCATGAAAGAAATGAAACGATTAGGCATCACACCCATACTCGATTTGCTGCATTTCGGGCTACCAGGCTGGATTGGAGATTTTCAGAATCCTGAATTTCCCATTCATTTTGCCGACTATGCCGAAGCGGTGGCAGAGCGATACCCGTGGGTGCGATATTACACGCCGGTAAATGAAATTTATGTAACGGCGAAAAAAAGCGCCAAAGAAGGCATCTGGAACGAGCAGTTGAAAGATGACAAGGCTTTTGTAACGGCCATCAAACATTGTGTGGCCGCCAGTATTCTGGCTACGCATAAAATTGCGCAGCATCGCCCCGATGTTATCATTGTGCAAAGCGAATCGGCCGAATATACGCACGAAGCCAGGTCAGAACAATCGCAGGAAGTGAAATTGCAAAACAAGCAACGGCTGATTTCGCTGGATTTATTGTATGCCATACCGCCCGATTCTGATGTTTGTTTATATTTAATGGACAACGGGCTTACCCGCGAAGAATACAAATGGTTTATGGCCGGCGAGCCGCCCGGCTATCAGATTATGGGCAACGATTATTATGGCAGAAACGAATCTATCATTATGCCTGACGGCAAAATTTCTACCGCCGAAGACGTGATGGGCTGGTACCAGATTACCAAAGATTATTATACCCGCTACCGCAAACCGGTGATGCACACAGAGACCAATACCTTCGATGCCGCACAGGCGCCAACATGGCTTTGGAAACAATGGATCAATATTTTGCGGATGCGCTCGGATGGCGTACCGGTATTAGGTTTTACCTGGTATAGCTTAATTGATCAGATAGACTGGGATACGGGTCTTGCCCAAAAAAACAATACCGTAAATGAATGCGGCTTGTATGACCTGAACCGAAATCCCCGACCCGTAGCAGAGGCGTATAAAATGCTGCTGAAAGAATTCGGGCGAATTACGATTGTACCCCATGGCGAAGTGTTTGAAATTACGAACCGAGATGCCACGCTAAAAGTAGAAGTATAAATAAAAGATAAATGAAACTTCATTATACAGAATACGGAAGCGGCGATACTACGCTTGTTTTTCTTCATTATTTTGGCGGAGCGGCAAGTACCTGGCATGAAGTAATTGATTTGCTGAAAAACGATTTTCATTGCATTGCCATAGATTTATTGGGTTTTGGAAAATCGCCCGCACAAAACACGATTATTTCGGTTGACGACAGCACTGATGCGGTAATAAATCTGATAAGCGCATTATCGCTTCAAAACTATATTTTAATTGGTCATTCGATGGGTGGAAAAATCGCATTGAATACGGCTGCCAAACAGCCGGAAGGCTTACGCTCGCTGATTTTAATTGCACCATCGCCGCCAACCCCGGAACCCATGACAAGTAAAGAAAGAAGCGAAATGAACGCGGCTTTCGGGGATGAAGAAGCAATTGAAAAAATGATACGCAATGTAATTGGTCATCCGTTGCGCGAAGCGGTTTTTAAAAGAGAAGTAAACAACAATTTGCTGGCATCGGAAGTTGGCTGGCATTCGTGGCCGCAAGCGGGAAGCAAAGAAGACATTACGAAAAAAATGGAGGCGATTCATGTTCCGCTTTCTGTTCTTTGCGGCAGCATGGATAAAAAATTTACGAAGCGATTTTTACAACAAGAATTTGAAAAATATTTTTCAACATTTACACTTGTTGAAATTCCGGAGGCCGGGCATTTATTACCCGTTGAAAAGCCGGAAGCCGTAGCTGAAGAAATCAGAAAAGCAAGTGCAGGTTAAAAGCGTCTACTGCAGAACCAACAGCTTATGCGAATCAAGGGTTAGAATGCGGACAGTATCATCAAAGCGGCAGCGAGTTTTCCATACAGGTGTAATCTAAGTCCGTTTGAAGACCTCACCTTAGAGGCGTTTTGAATTTGAGTGAGTTCATTAATCCAGTTAAATAATGATTCTATTGGTTGCCTCAGGGTTGCCACTGCTTTGTTGAAAAGGTCGTTGAACGCCTGTTCTCTTTGTTTGAAAAGAGCTTCCCATCCTTTTTTATCTTTTAATGGTGTCAGCAACAGGCTGTTGTTTGTAAGCATCTGTTTTGATAATATTGTATCAGCATAGGCTTTATCTAAAATGCAATGGTCAGCCACTGTTTTTTCCAGCGTGTTTCTGAGTGCTGCCAGATCATGAACGCTTGCCGGCGTCACCTCCACATATTGCGGAAAAGGGATGGTGCCGGGTCTTTTCAATCCGAGCATATGCACTTTTACACCATAGTAATGCAGCTTTTTAGTTGCACAAAAACCTTTAGCGGTAAGTTCTGTAGCTACTTTTCCCGTCCGTTTATGAGAGCAGGTGATAACAGGAAAGGAATCGCCCAGCAACACCTTCAACTGATCGTTACAAACAGGCAGGCTGTCAAAAAACTCAATCATCAACACACAAAATGCATCACAGAGCCTGTTCAGTCTTGCATTAAAGGACTGATAAGAAGGAAGAGTGGGAAACCAACTGTGCCAATGGTTTTTAATATGATTATACATTGATTTTATTTTATATTTCTCTTCATAAGCTACACAAAACAGATAAATGGTCATTAACTCTTCATCTGTAATCATTTCAGCAGGCTGGCTGTTGTTACTAAAGCGCTGCACTTCCCAATATAATTGCTCCTTATATTTGCCGCAGACGTGAAAGTAGATTTTAATTAGGTTGTTTATTAGCATAAATACCTAACGAATCTCCTTCACGTCTATTCTTTACTAACCTAACTAACCCTTGATTCGCATAGCTTGTGTTTTTTTACATTATTTATTTGCTTGGCAGACAGCTTATTTTATCGCTTTATACAAACTGCCGCCTTTTTCAAACAACCGGTCAATCCGCTTTTCTGTTTCTTCATCTTTTTCTACCGCAGGCGCATGATGCGGTTTGCTACGCGCATCAATTATAAGACTTCCTTTACAACCCCAGTGTTTGTTTTGATAAAAAGAACCAACGCCATAGATGTCATGCGATGGATTGCAGCGCGTAAACGTTATCCAGATAAAATTATTCAGTGTTTGTGCCGTAAAATCTGACTCATCGCATACAACAATCATGGCAACGGAAGCAATGTCTGATAAACGCTGTTGCAGTTGCTTATCTAAGCTGTTTATTTCTTCATGCGCTTTTTCGTAAGAAGTAAATGCAGTTGTTTGTATCACAACAATCCCCGGCAATACAAGATTGGGTTTCATAAAATCATTCACTTCAAAAAAAACCGATGGCACTTCCGTTGCCAGTTCTCTTTGTACGTCGCCATACGCAGCAAAAACAACTTTACTGCCGCTGTTTAACGAAGTGCCGGAATAATCTAACGTATCAATGGTTGTATTGGTATAAAAATGAATGTCGCGGGTAAAGTCAATACGAGACAATACATACTGAAAAAAACCGGCGATACGATATGCCGATAATTGATTGCTCTCGTCTGCCGTGATGAATAAAAACTTGGCAAGACTTAACTGTCCGGTTCCCAGAATATGATTCGCAATCGTCAATAATTCAGCCGGCTGTCTGGCAGGTGAATAGGGCGTATATCGTTCGCTGCCGATAGCCAGTAATAAAGGATGAACTCCTGCCGCATCTACCGCATGAACTTCTTTTACGCCCGGTATTTCAGCCGGTATGGCATCGCCGGTAAGTGCATGAATCAGTTCTCCGAAACTGGTATCTTCCTGCGGCGGACGACCCACAACCGTAAATGGCCAAATGGCATTTTTCTTTGCATATACTTTATGCACTTTCATCACCGGAAAAGCATGCGCAAGACTGTAATAACCCAAATGATCGCCAAATGGACCTTCGGGTTTATTATCATTCGGATATACATCACCTGTAATTACAAAATCGGCATCTGTGCTAATGCAATAGCCCTCTTTATAAACATATCGAAAACGCCTTCCCCCCAAAGCGCCGGCGAACGTCATTTCGCTTAAGCCTTCCGGCAAAGGCATTACGGCAGCCAGCGTATGCGACGGAGGTCCGCCAACAAACACACTCACTTTCAATGGCACACCTTTTTTATTTGCTTTTGTCTGATGCACGCCAATGCCGCGATGCAACTGATAATGCAAGCCGATTTCTTTATCAGAAATATACTCATTGCCCGAAAGCTGAATGCGGTACATGCCAAGATTCGCACTCATAATGCCGGGCTTACCGGTGTCTTCGGTATAAACCTGCGGCAGTGTTATAAAAGCGCCGCCATCTTTTTTCCAATGCTGTATTTGCGGCAACAGGTGAATGCTGATTTCTTCGTACAATACCGGTTTGTTAACCGGATTTTTTAACGGTAAAGCGTGTAAGGCGGAAAGAGCGACACCTGCATTTTTCAATGGCTTTTTTAAAGCGGAAAGAGGATTGTTTTTCAGGTCAATCAACCGTTGTACTTTATCGAATGTATTTCTGAAAATAAATTTACTACGCTCCAGTGTGCCGAAGATATTGGAAGCCGCGCGATACCGGCAACCTTTTATATTCTCAAACAACAACGCCGGTCCCCTGGCTTCATGTACGCGAAGATGAATGGCAGCCATTTCGAGATAGGGATCAACTTCTTCTTTAATTCTTACTAAATGACCATGCTTTTCCAGGTCCAGCAAGCATTGCTCTATTGAGGTATAAGCCATGGCTGTAAAGGTCGGGGTAAAAACAGATTGGTCAAAGATTTACTTAGCCCGAATGCTAAACATAGCGGCATAATTATCTGCCACCTGCATGGCCAGTTGTCCGGGCGAATGACACATGGGCTGCTCAGAAATTCTGATGTCATTTTTACCGTAAAACCATTTGCTTATGTCGGCTGTAATAATAAATGTCGCGGCATCAGTGTTAGCGGTTGGTAGTATGGCAAGATTGATTTGCCTCACTGAATTTTCTCCTTCTTTATATCCGCCGATATCGTAACTATATTGCTTTCCCGGCGCTTTTGAAACAGGCGACGAGCCTTCTAATTTCGCCATAATGTAACCGGTGTTCCATATCCAGAACATGCCTTTTGCGGGATCAAGATCGCCCGTTTGCACACCGCTTACATTTGTAATGCTGTCTATGCCCAATAAAAACTGAATGCCGGTAACCTTGTCGGAAGAAGTTATAAAAGACAATTGTTTGGTGGTGCTGTCGGCCTGATTTATTAAGCGCGGAGCTTCAAATACAGAATGATATTTTCCGCTATTGTCTTGTAACCGGATATGTGAAATATAATACTCGAAACTGCGTACTTTAAAAGGTTCTCCGAAATAATTGTTATAAATGCTATCGCTTTGTAATAATGAATCGCCAACCATATTTTGAAAGATGATATGATATGTTTTATCAACCGTTTTATGCGGTTGCGCAAACAAACCGTTGACGCAAAAAACATGTAATATTATAATACAAATCTGCTTCATTAATATTGATCCGGTTTCATTTTTCTGCGGTTTTCTTTTCTGTTTGCCTGCATTTTTTTTCCTTCCATTCGCTTTGCGTTTGTTGCTGCTGAAGGCTTGGTGACAATGCGCATTTTCTTTTTTTCAAGAGATATATGTACCAGTTCATTCATCTTTTTTATAACGAGAAATTTATTGCCCTGTTGTGTTCTGTCCTGCTGTGATTTCACCAGTAAAAATCCTTCGGAAGTAATGCGGTTCGCCAGTTTTAGCGCAATCAGTTTTTTCTGTTCCTCATTCACCAAATGCGAAGCACCAACCAGCCATCTGCCTTCTACCATCGTTTCTACCTTGTTTACATTTTGTCCGCCTTTACCGCCGCTTCTTGCCGTTTGAAAGGAGATTTCAGGCGTAATATCTATCTTCATTTTATAAATAAAAATGGCGTTGTTGCATGAATAAATATAAAGATGAGCGATAGTTATTCACTTATAAAAAAGAACAGGCATAGATTAGTTAGTTAGTGGTTACAACATCATTAACAACACAATCTATACCTGATGAGTAAAGATAAGTACAAAGTCAGAAACTGGTCGGCTTACAATAATGGATTACAGCAACGCGGGTCTTTGTGTTTATGGATAGAGAAAGACATTGCAGATCATTGGAAAGCTCCCCGTGAGGGGAACAGGCGTGGGGGTCAGAAGCAATACAGTGATAGGGCTATAGAAATATGCCTTACCATCCGTAAGATATACCACTTGGCATTGCGGCAAACGGAAGGCTTTATGTGCAGTTTTTTCAAACTGACAAAAGCAGATGTAAAAGTGCCCCATTACAGTGTAATCTGCAGGCGCAGCAAGGCTTTGGATGTGAAGCTGCAGACAGGAGGGAGCAACAGAACGGTTACAGATATAGTGGTTGACAGCACGGGTCTGAAGGTATATGGAGAAGGGGAATGGAAAGTTCGCAAACATGGAGCGGGCAAGCACCGCACCTGGATGAAACTGCATGTGGCAGTGGATGAACAGACACAACAGGTGGAAGCGGTAACACTGACTACCAATGCGGTTGATGACGCCACTGAAGTGGATGCCTTATTGACACAGATCAAAAAGGAAGTAAAAAGTTTTACAGGCGACGGTGCTTACGATAAAAAGAAGGTGCGTAAACGGTTGGCAAAAGACAATATAGAACAGGTTATACCGCCAAGGAAAAACGCAGTGATGAGTAAAAAAGGGGATGCCTGTTTACAACAAAGGGATAGAGCTATAGAAACGATAGGGGAAACAGGACGAAAAGAATGGAAAATTCAAACCCGTTATCACCAGCGGAGTAAAGCGGAAACCACGATGTTCAGGTACAAAACAATTGTGGGTGATAAGTTATTGGCAAGACGAAAAGAAAATCAACTCACAGAAGTAAGAATTGGTTGCAAAATATTAAACATAACATTGAAAACAAGCAAACCAATAAGCGTAAAAGTAGCTTAACGATTCCAGGATAGGTTATTTAAACCTTATAAATTGATTCATGCAACAAAGCCAATAAAAATTACAAAAGTAAAAAGTAAAAAAAGTAAGCCCGAACATATTTTTTTCTTTATTCGTTTTAATTTATTTTCTCATGCGCGCAGTGATACAAAGAGTGTTGGAAGCGAATGTAAAAGTTGATAATCAGGTAACCGGTGAAATACAAAACGGGTTACTTGTTTTGGTGGGAATAGAAGACAGCGATGATGAACAAGATATAGTTTGGTTAAGCAATAAAATAGTTAACCTGCGCATTTTTAATGATGAAAACGGCGTAATGAACCGAAGCGTAAAAGAGAGTAACGGAGGCATTCTTCTTATCAGTCAGTTTACGTTGCATGCGAGCACAAAAAAAGGCAATCGCCCGTCTTATATACGCGCCTCAAAACCGGAAATTGCCATTCCGCTGTATGAAAACATGATAAAACAATTGGAAAAAGATACAGGTAAAAAAATACAAACAGGAATATTTGGCGCCGATATGAAAGTGAGCCTGCTGAATGACGGACCTGTTACGATTGTGATGGATACAAAAAATAAAGAATGAACGAAGAAAACGATTTGTATGTTATACCCGAAAAGCCTGAGGTGAGAGATGAAAATGTATTCCTGACGTTTCAATTTTCAGAAACGCCCGGAAAAGATGGAGTTAAGATTTTATTACTACAATAATCCGGTTAATAAAATGGTTGCGCCGGTTACGATGTAAAAGAATGTACAAGGTATATTTTCGGCTTCGTATTTCTGCACCGAATCATAAACCAGAACTTCATCGGGACAATGGTGTTTAAGATTGGAAAGCTCGTTGAGAAATTGTTCGTAAAACCGTTTGCCTGCTCCTGCAGACTGGCTTTCCTCCAATTGAATCTTGTCTTCCAGATCAAACAAAACCAGCGGCTTAATTAAGATTTCAAAAGCCATAATTTTTTAAAAAATAATGTTTAAGAACGTCAATATTCACACCTTCATCGGGTGAGGCAAGATGGAGCTTCCATCTTTCTTTGGCAAAAAAGATTTCTTCGTCGGAGGGATAAACTAAAAAATCATCATTTTCATCATTCAGCATATCGATGTCTTTTACCTCAGGTTCTGCTTCTAAAACCTGATGTTTCTGATAAATCATAATTTTAGGTTTGAATCTTTTTAGTCAAAAAAATACCTGTCTAAAATAGTATATCTGATTTATATTATCGTAATTGTTTAAAAAAATCATGATTAGAATTGTGCATGTAAAGTAAAAAGGATCATTGTTTTGATTAATTATTACATCAGATAAAAAAATAAGTCCGCCGTAATTGCGGACTTATTTTTTACATATTTGATACACTACCCGATGGCTACTCTTTTAAACTCGGTTACTTTCAAATCGGTTCCTGCCGTTTTTAAATAGTCAGCTACGCTTTTACCATTGTCTTTTACAAAAGGTTGCGCCAGTAAAGTCTGTTCTTTAAAATAAGCTTTTAGCTTGCCTTCAGCAATTTTTGCAATCATATCAGCGGGTTTGCCGGCCATTTTCGGGTCTTGTTGAATTTGTTCTGTTGCAATATTTCTTTCACGCTCAATGGTTTCTGCCGGAACAGAATTTTCATCTATGGCAATGGGGTTTAATGCGGCTACCTGCATAGCTAAGTCTTTACCAGCTTCGGGCAATTCAGCACTTAAGCCAACCAAAACACCAATGCGGTTACCACCATGAATATATGAAGCCACATAAGGCGCTTCTACCCTTTCAAAGCGCGTAATGTCTATCTTTTCTCCGATGGCAGCCAGTTTATCGTTAATTAAATCAGATACTTTAGCTTCGTTTACGGTCGCATCTTTTAATTCGTCTACGCTTTTTACATTGTTGTCAATGGCGGCATCGGAAATACTTTGTACAAAAGCCACAAAGTCTGTATTTTTCGATACAAAATCGGTTTCGCAGCTTACGCATACAATAACACCGGCTTTATTATCGGGTGTTGTTTGTGCAATTACCACGCCTTCCCTGGCTTCGCGGTCGCTGCGCTTGGCAGCCACTTTTTGTCCTTGCTTGCGAAGCCAGTCTATGGCAGCTTCAAAGTCGCCATTGGTTTCGGTTAATGCTTTACGGCAATCCATCATGCCTGCGCCGGTAGTCTGGCGCAGTTTATTAATTTCGGATGCAGTTATCTGAACAGTTTCTGACATAATTTTAAATTAAGCCCCTTCCCCTGAAAGGGAGTTTAAAAAATGATTTGTTACGCACCGAATTACAGGAGAATAATGCGGTTTCTTTTGTAAACACACAACCCAACTATGGTTGCAGTTGGGATGTGTTTGGATATTTTTTCTGCTGATGGTTGATAGTTGGTTGTTGATGGTAAACGCCATCAACAACCAACTATCAACTAAAATACTATCTGCGTCCGCCGCCCGGTCCGCCACCGCCGGCCGGTCTGCGCGAAGCCCCGCCCGGGATTCTGCGTTTCGGCTGTCCGCCGCCCTGCGGCGCTCTTTCGCCGCGTCCGCGGCCACGACCGCCTTCTGCTTCGGCTTCTGCCTGCAAGCGGGCGGCTCTTTTTTCAGATTCATTATCCACTTCTTCCACTTCTTCATCTTTCGCCTGCTGGCGTTCCTGCAAACCTTCGGCAATGGCAGCCGTAATGTAATTGGTAATGATGGCGATTGATTTGGTAGCGTCATCATTGGCAGGAATGGCATAATCAACTTTGTTTGGGTCGCTGTTGGTATCCACCATGCCGAAGGTTGTAATGCCAAGACGTTTGGCTTCTGCCAGGGCAATATGCTCGTGCCCGATATCAACAAGAAACAAAGCGGCCGGTAAACGGCTTAGCTGCGCAATGCCGCCAAGCACTTTTTCCATTTTATCTTTATCGCGGCTAAGCGTTAGTTTTTCTTTTTTGGTAAGATTTTCCGCCGTGCCTTCACCCAATAGTTTTTCGATGCTTTGCATCTTTTTTACGCTCTTGCGAACGGTATTAAAATTGGTAAGCATGCCACCCAGCCAGCGTTCGGTTGCGAAAGGCATATTTACGCGCTTGGCGCATTCGCTCACAATTTCTTTCGCCTGCTTTTTGGTAGCCACAAACATGATTTTTTTACCGCTTTTGGCGATCTGCTTCATGGCGGCGGCGGTTTCCTGCAAATGGTCAACCGTTTTATTCAGGTCAATGATGTGAATGCCTTTCTTTTCGGCAAAAATATAGGGCAGCATCTTCGGATTCCACTTCTTACGCAGGTGACCGAAATGAACACCGGCATCGAGCAGTTGTTGCTGTAAAGATGGAGTTTGTTCCATTGTATTATTTGATTAGATTGTTATTGTTTGAAAGTTGTTGATAGTTGTCGGTTGGTTGTTGGTAGTAAGGCAATTACCATCAACCATCAACATCCAACTATCAACGGGATAATTATCGCTTGCTGAACTGATAGCTGCGGCGCGCTTTTTTATGACCGAATTTCTTGCGCTCTACGCCACGCGGATCTCGTTTTAGATGACCGGCAGCTTTCAACACGGGACGATACTCCGGGTTTACTTCCAGCAAGGCGCGTGCAATGCCCAATTTGGCAGCTTCTGCCTGGCCTTTTAAACCACCGCCCTGTGCATTGATTTTTATATCGAATTTGTCTAACGATTCAACGGTTTGCAATGGCGCTTCTACCTGATTTTGTAAATAAGGTAAGGCGAAATAAGTTTTGTAATCTTTATCGTTCACCAGAATTTTGCCTTCTCCGCGCACAAGAAACACACGCGTTACGGCTGCTTTCCGGCGACCAACAGCATTTTTTTGTTTTTCCATTTTTTTTGCTTTTGGCTTTGAGCTATCAGCTATCAGCCTTTAATTATTTAGAATTTGAGTTCTTTTGGTTGTTGCGCCGTATGCGGATGAGAAACGCCGGTATAGACAAACAATTTACCAATCATTTTTCTTCCCAGCCTGTTTTTTGGCAACATGCCTTTTACAGCTCTTTCTACCACCGCTTCCGGGCGGCGGCGAAGCAGGTCTTTTGCAATTTCTTCTTTTTTACCACCGGGATAACCGGAGTAGTTAATGTACGTTTTTTCTTCCATCTTGTTGCCGGTAAATACAACTTTATCGGCATTGGTAACAACAATGTAATCGCCGCAATCTACGTGCGGTGTATAATAAGCTTTGTTTTTGCCGCGCAAAATGGCAGCAATTTGTGCGCACATACGACCGACGGTTTGATTAGTACCGTCTACAACATACCAGTTGCGCTGTACGGTAGCCGCGTTCGCGTGTTTGGTGGTGAAATGTAATTTACTCATGGTATTATTTAATTTAGATGAAACCTACGCTATCCCGCCGGTTTTTTAATGGGTGGCAAAGTTATAAGATTACATTACAAGTTGCAGAAATACAAGTAATAATTTTTTTGCAAGCTTTCGTAAGCAATTGATTTACAGTAAAATTTTTGCTGTTAAATTTTATTCATGCGAGAAAAGCAGAGTTTTATTCTGGCCGAAGAAAAGAAAATGCCGGAAAAGGAAGATTGCGGAAAACAGAAAACAGAACAACCGACCACAGGCACAACCGAATAAACGGCGGTGAATACACCAGTTTTTGCTGAATGATCGTATGCCGGAACGTATTTAGCGTATAAACAACAGCAGAATAAACGACAAGCGGCAAACTGATAATAAAAAGCAAATTGTAGGATAGCGCTTTTGTAATGTTACCATGAAGTAAAGCAGACAGGCTTCGTTGCGAGCCGCAACCGGGGCAATATATATGCGTAAGCGCATGAAACGGACAGCCGGGAAAAAAATGATTTTGAACCGGATTGAAAGAAAAATACAGCCATAGCAAAAACAGTATAGCTACACTTTTTGCGGCAAACATGCTTACTCTTAACTTCCTGTTCATCAATAGCCGTATGAATTGCGGGCCGCCCAAAAGCCGCTCATACCAAAAAACGCAATGGCAATAATGTATAAAACAACAACGCCAAGACCGATAAAGAACCCGATTTTAGTCCATTTGGCGGCTTCTCTCGATGCCTGCAATGCGCCTTCATAATCGCCGGACACATATTTGCTGCTAACCTGCGCAGCAAACACAATTCCGGCAATGCCAAACGGAAGGCAGCAAAACAGCGTTACTAAAATAGATTCGTCCAGCCAGTTTTTGGGTTGTGGCGGTTGTAAGGGACTTTGGTAATTTGGTTCCATAAAAAGTTGATTGAGGTTAAGAAAACATACCGGCAGTAAATACAGAAAAGCTGAAAGGGTTGCGGAAATGTTTTTTGACGAAAAAATATTCTCATACATGCTTTAAAGCCTGCTTCTTAAAATTTTACCTTTGCGGTTTCAGTTTTGCAGTATGCTGAAAAATTGAAATTAAATTCCACGCTTACTATCTTCTCACATGAAAACGATATTTCCTTACTTATTTCTATTTTTTATGTATCCGGGACACAGACAGGTTTTAATTTTTTATAACCAGGCTGGCGTAGCTATAAAAGACAAACAAATAAATGACTTACATGAAGATAAAAAAGGCTTGGAAGAGCGCGATATCATCATTCACACGTTTGAGGTAAACAAGGCTGAATCTGAAGTAAAAAAATACAGCATTGATACGGCAGACCTTTTTACTTTTATTCTGATTGGAAAAGATGGCGGGGAAAAGTTCAGATCGAAAGCCATGGTAACAAACAAAAAGCTCTTCAGTATTATTGATGTCATGCCCATGCGACGGGAGGAAATGAAAAAACAGGATGGATAATTTGAACCCCGGTTGTATTATAAATCTTCTCTTAAAGAGAAGCGGTCAAGGCGCAACTTTCTGTTTTATGCTGCCGCTACAGGCGTAAAAATTAATGTAAAACATTGGTTGCTACAACTTACTATGTAAAACCCTGTAACCATTATAATGAACCAGAAACGCTTCTTTATTTTCATTTAACCGTTGCGTTAAAAAAGCTGGCTATGGGTTTATAAATCTATCCGCCGGTAGTAACGGCACAAACAGTATCATAAAGTAATGCAACAACGTTGATTGTTGTGGCTTTCAGCCCGTTATTCAAGTGGCAACTGATGCCTCAGCCGCCTCTCCGTTTTAAATTTTGTGAGTGGCTTTATGATGGGTGCAATTCAAAATGTGGCATAAGGCGCAATAATCAAGTTACTATTCAATCATCCCTTTCTAATTTGAAAATTTCATTGACTGTAGTCTTGAAAACTTCAGAAATTTTTATAGCAAGGACAGTTGATGGAACATATCTTTCTGCTTCAACTGAATTTATAGTTTGACGAGAGACGCCCACTTTATCTGCTAATTCTTTTTGTGTAATATCCAGCTTTGCCCTTTCGACTTTAAGCGTATTTTTCATTATCTACCAAGTTTTTGCAGGTAGTACAGAATTAAATAAACGAACAACATATTCATGACAACTTCCTGACCAGTTACGCTACCAATTGTGCTTTTGAAAAGTAAGTCTACAATTGGTTTGAATACTACATAAAGAACAGTCCAGGCAAACGTAAAAGCCATTGAGTTTAATCTTATATTGAAAGTCATTTCATCTTCGACTTTATCTTTTGACCAGGCGATGAACAGTAACCCAAGAAGAAAAGCATTTAGCGTAAAAACACGAAATAATTCCCGCTGTATTTGCACCAGCTTAAAATCCATTGACTTAATTACGACAGCAGGAACAAAGGATAAAAGGATAATGGCAAGACCGATTTTTTTGAAATATGCCGGTAATAAGACAAGTTCTTTTTTCCTTCTTTTACTTTCCATATTGCAAAGTTTGTCATTCCTAATGACAAATATACTTGTCATTATAATGTTTCCAAACTTTTTTAACTGATGACATTAAGACGCTTAACAACCGGTGTACTTAGATTTCTCATTTACCAAAACCATATACACGAACAGAATGCGGATGACAATAAGAACGGTAAGTTATTAGCGGACTTAGTATTTTGTTACTGCTCAGGATTGATGCTTTGTAATTCCGTGTGTAAGTTTAAATCAGCCAGCACAATTTAAAATACACCCTTTATGTTTTTTTCAAAAAGAAGTTTTAATACTACTTTTGCGCAGATTTTGAACACTGACCTATTATATCGCCAAGTATCTATCCTTATTCTTTTTACATCTTTTTTTGTGCAAAGTTTCAGCGGTTCTTTTATCATCGCCGATTATTATACCAACACAAAATCTTACGTTGCAAATTGCGAAAACAAAGCCCGTCCGCAAATGCACTGCAACGGTAAATGCCAGATGATAAAAAAAATAAGCAGCGAAGAAAAGAAAGACCAGCAAAGCCCCGAACGCAAAGACAATAAAAACGACATTACCCTTTTTTGCAAATCTTTCCCTGCATTTATTACTTTCTTTTATGCACAACCATCAAAGTTGTTTTCTTCCAAAACGGCTTGCAAAGAAATAAAAATGCCACGCTCTGTTTTTCATCCGCCGGTTGCATAACCACATCTTTTATTGGCATGAATCATTGCTAAGCGTTATGCTATGGCGTGTTGTGTTGCATATCTAAAAAAATGATTTTATCTATTGCTGTTTGAAACAAGCCAAAAAATCAGCCTTATTTCAACCATGCTTCGCATTTACACGTATTCTTAATTTATTCAAATATTATATAAAATGAAACGCATTTCTCTGTTTTGTTGTTCTGTTGTTATATTACTGGCTTCCTGCAAAAAAAATGATTCATCTCTTTTTAATGCTGAAGACAAAGGAGATTTATCGGTTGAGTTTGATAACATAGCCGGCTCGTCTGATCTGCAGTTACACACCGGTTCTTATACAAATGCTTCCGGCGAAACCTTCAATGTAACCAAGCTGAAGTATTATGTAAGCAATTTTACATTTACCAAAACTGATGGCACCGTTTATACGGTTCCGCAGGATAGCAGTTACTATCTGGTAGATGAAAGCGATGGCACCGAACATGCGCCTGTGTTACAAGTGCCCGAAGGAGAATATAAAACGGTAAGCTTTGTAGTTGGCATTGACAGCCTGAGAAGCACAAAAGACATTAGCGAACGCACCGGCGCATTAGACCCAACGGGCGAAGGCGGCGATATGTATTGGGGCTGGAACAGCGGTTATATCTTTTTTAAACTGGAAGGCACATCTACAGCTTCCCCGGAAACGGGCGGCGAATTTATGTATCACATCGGCGGTTTTGGCGGTTACACTTCCGCAACCATCAACAACATAAAAACTATTACGCTCGATTTAACGGCGCGCGGCATTCCGCAGGTGAAGAAAGGCAAAGAAACCAACATTCATCTGATGGTTGATATTCTGAAGCTTTTTGACGGTAAAACCAATGTTAGCATAGCCGCTAACCCAACCGTTATGTTTAACGATTACAGCGTGAACATAGCCAATAATTACACGGCTATGTTCCGGCACGATCACACCGAAAATTAAGAAGATGCACCGTAAACATATATTGGTTGCGCTGCTTCTTATGGCGGGCATTTATGCCTGCCATAAAGATGTGGCAGACGTCGTTTTTCAGGGTTTCACGCAGCCTCAGAATTTTCCTACGCCTGCCTATCATTTTGAAACTAACGAAATAACGAAAGCGGGCTTTGAATTGGGCCGAGCATTGTTTTACGACCCGATTTTATCAGGTAATAATACCATCAGTTGCGGAAGCTGTCATATACAAACTTCTGCGTTTACGCATCACGGGCATAGCGTAAGCCATGGTATTTATGACCGGTTGGGAACGCGCAATACCCCGCCAATTATGAATCTGGCCTGGAGCACAGGTTTCATGTGGGATGGAGGCGTGTTTGATTTAGATCTGCAGCCCGTTGCCCCTATTACCAACCATGTAGAAATGGATGATACGGTAAATCATGTGTTAGATAAATTGCGCAGCAGTGCAAAATATCCGCCTTTGTTTCAAAAAGCTTTTGGCTCGCCCGAAATTACCAGCGTTACCTTTCTGAAAGCATTGTCGCAGTTTATGCTGATGTGCGTAAGCAGCAACTCAAAATACGATAGCGTAATGCGCAGCCAGGCTTCTTTTACCAGCGATGAACAAAACGGCTATCTGCTGTTTCAGCAAAAGTGCAGTCAGTGTCATAAAGAGCCGCTGTTTACCGATCATTCTTTTCGCAACAACGGCATTAAGCCGAGTAATGTAAATGACTTAGGCAGATATAATATAACGTTACAGCAAGCTGATAAATACAAATTTAAAGTGCCTTCTTTACGAAACCTCAGTTATACGCCGCCGTACATGCACGATGGCAGATTTTTGACACTTGATGCTGTGCTTGACCATTATACCGATGGTGTTGAAACCGCAACAAACCCCGACCCGATGTTGCTGCAAAACCCGAAGCCGGGCATTGCTATAAATGCCGAAGAAAAAGCGCAACTGCTTGCTTTTTTACAAACCCTGAACGACAGAAGTTTTTTGTTAGACAAACGTTTTTCTGAACAATAAAGAAATGAAGATGAGAATGAGCATGAGATTAATTTGTGTGTTAAGTATTATAATGGCAACAGGCTGCCATAGCAGAACAGAAACGAGAAGAGAACCAATTGCCGAAAACCGTCAGTTTGAAAAGTCGGTTAACCGGTTTGCAGGTATTGCCATGGCATCGCAAAAAGACACCACCTGTGGTATGCCGTTAAGCGCCGGGCTTGCAGATACCGTAATGTATAACAATAAAGTTTACGGCTTTTGCTCAAAAGAATGTAAAGAAGATTTTGTAAGCAAACTAAAAAGGGAGAACAAAAGATGAAAAAGCTACTTGTGTGGTTGCTGATACTTGTGCTGCCGTCTGTAACGTTTGCCTGCGATATCTGCGGTTGCGGTGTAGGCAATAATTATGTAGGCATTCTGCCCGAGTTTCACAGGCATATATTCGGGTTAAGATATCGCTACAGCTCAATGTTAACGCATGTTGGCGTTGGCGGTATCACAACGTATTTAACTACCAGAGAAAAGTATAATACCGTAGAAGCCTGGGGCGGATGGAACATCAATGAGAACTTACGAATTATGGCTTCTATACCGTATAGCTTTAATGAAAAAAGCAATCAGGGCATTTCCAGAACAAAAGATGGTTTGGGTGATATTACCGTATCGGGTTATTATCAATTGCTGAATAGCAAACACACCGTGTCAGATAAATTGCTTGTACAAAGCTTATGGGCAGGAGGCGGTATAAAAATGGCAACCGGAAAATATAACCCGTTAGACAAAAGTTCGGTAAGCGAAAGCGCCAATCTGTTTCAATTGGGAACCGGCAGCTACGATTTTTCGCTTGGCTTTATGTATGATATCCGTTTACAGGATGCAGGCATTAACCTTAGCTCAAACTATAAAATAAACACCTCGAATCAATACGATTACAGATATGGCAACAAACTGAATGTAAACAGCCAGGCATATTATAAATTCAGAATTAAACAGAAATTGTTGCTGGCACCCAATGCCGGCATTCAATATGAAACGGCTCATCACGATGCAGACAATGGTTTTGATGTAACCGTTTCGGGCGGGCATCTGATGCTGGGCACGGCAGGCATAGAAACCGCCTTTGGCAAATTAGCCATCGGAGCTAATTTTCAAACACCCCTTTCTCAAAACCTGGCGGGCGGAATTGTAAAAGCCAACAACCGCGTGATGCTTCATGTGTCTGTTGCTTTGTGAGAGATGAATGTGGATTGACTAATTAAATGGTAATTAAATTAATGTATAATGACATAATTTTTATAAAAAATAAACTGACTTATTAAATTCAACAATAGAATTTCAATTCATTAATGGTCGGGGCAAAAAGGTAATCTCAGTTCAATTTTCTTGTTGTTATTTTCTTTGTTATTTTAAGTGTTATGGGAACAGTTGTGCCCATCATTTCTAAATTTCCTTTTATGTAAGTTTGTGATATTCCCTGTTCAATTATACCCGTTTTCAAATTCATAGTAAGTTCACCTTCAGCAGTGCCAAGCAAACTGGCATTGGCGGAATTTCCAATAACATTAATTTTTTGGTTGCTGATATTTATATCCGAATTGGATTGAATGTTGGCTACACTGTCAATAACTGATGACAATTTGTAATGGGTAAT
Organism: Ilyomonas sp.; assembly: GCA_965219515.1. Taxonomy (GTDB): domain Bacteria; phylum Bacteroidota; class Bacteroidia; order Chitinophagales; family Chitinophagaceae; genus Ilyomonas. The sequence continues at coordinate 97,484 of OZ244776.1, read as the reverse complement.
TAAATCAAGATCTAATTCAGTTGATTTCACTATCTGCTTTGTCCAGCCATCACCAGTATAAATGGCGGTATCAGGAAAAAAATCAAACCCTTCTTCCAGATTATTTTTGATAAAGTTTTCTCCTGCCAGCTTAGATATTTGATCCTGCACTTGTTTACGTTCTGTTTCATTGTCAATATCCATTGCGCTTACCAACTTGTCACTAATTTCTTTGTAGCCGGATATAGCTATCATTTTACCTTGTTTATTTAGTGTGATAAACAAGGAATTCCCTTTTAAAAAAGCCAACATTTTTTCAACCGGATCAATTGAATAAATACCATTAGAAGCATCGTAGATAGTAGTTTTATCGTCTGATTTTGTAACCAGATGAAAACTGTCATACGTTATCTTTAAAACTGCATTGCCTGTTGAATCCTGGTTTACTTCGTACAACAAACCAACCGTATTGTTTGTTTGATTGTTGACTTTCTTATCTTTTACCGTTAGCTTGATATTTGTTTCATTATGTATGGTGTAATAGTAAGTAGAATGATTTTGAGGTTGCAGGGCAAGCTTATATTTTTTTTCTAACGATTTATTAGCGTTAGAATTATTGTTGCAGGAACTCATTATCAGAAACGATAGAAGAAAAAGAATACCGCCAGCTATATGAATTTTGGTGATAAGAAAGCCCATATTTTTATTTGCGTTAAGCTAATATCTTTTAATAATCTTTATTTTTAAGACAAAAGTTTTTAAGCTGCGGAAAGCGCCCTATTTGTGCATCATAATAATGAAAGCCATAGTCGTACCAGTCTAAGTTCGCCTCATCAAAGAGCTCTTTATCGTTGTTCAAATTCTTATTGTCTAAGTTGCCTTCGTTTGCATCGCCTAACTTTGTGGAAGAGTTGCTGGTAATCGTCAGTCTAAGGAGATAGTAATATCTTTTTTAATATTGCTCCTAATGTTTTTTGGCTGCTATAGAATTTCTAAAACATCGAAGGTTTATTTATTTCAAACTCCCTAATTATGTCTTTTCCAAAAATTGATATAGATAAATTAATGCCATCAGCAAAAACTCCATTTTGAAAATTTTTAGTTAGAAAAAAAAGATAATCTCCATTAGGAAAAATAGGAATCAACCATTCATCAAACTGATCTTTCTCAAATGGCAATTCTGGTAAAAAAGAATAACAATCGTGTTGCCAATTAAGAGCATACATCCTTTGTTTACTGATATATTTTTAAAACACTTCATACTACAGGAATGAAGATCAGCATAAAACTTTTCATCAAATCCATTGTTATAAAAGTCTGATGTATTATACTTGTTATTTGGTTTCGGTAATTCAATCAATGTGTTTTTATTATTTGCAGGATAGAAATGAAGTTCATCATACACAAACTTTCAACAAGATTTATATTCTTGCTTAGTCAAGAGTTTCCAATTTTCCATAACTATGGTATTATTTCATCAAAATTAATATAGTGATCATTTGTATAATAAGCTTTTCCGTTACCAATTACTACTCTCTCTGTTCCTCTGTTAACTCCTTTTTGGTACGGATTGACATCATACTCTTTGTACGAAATTGGATTCCCTTGAGCATCTTTTTTTCTCCGCATTCTATCTTAACTACCAAATAAAAATTAATAAGAATCAGCTGATGGCTTTGAGTGTATTGACGAAGGGAGAATCTCGTTGAATGACAGCAAAAGCGCGGCTGATGAGCTTGCACCGGACGTTATTCAGGACAAGCATTTTGTTCTTTCCTTCCGCCACTTTTCGCTCGTAATATTCTTTGATCTGCGAATCCCATTTCTTAGCCGATAAGGCTGCCATGTTCAGCAGTGTTTTTACCTTCTTGTTTGCCAGCTGGCTCACTTTCGTTCTGCCTCTGACACTCGATCCTGACGAGTACTCGAACGGCGCCACACCTGCAAAGCAGGCAAACTGACGGTGCGTCTTAAACAAGGTAAATGCCTGCGTGTAGGCAATGAAAGTGGCTGCCGTTTGTCTGCCCACGCCTGGTATACTCTGCAGCAGTTCATCCTGCTGTTTAAAAGTAGGATTGCGGGCAACGAGTTGGCTAATGGAAGCATCGATTTGTTTGAGCTGTTTTTTCAGAAAGCTCATCATCTGCCTGTTGTGAGCCAAAGTGGTTTGCAGCACTTCTTTGGGCAGGAAGGTTTTGTTCTCTTCCGTGGTTTGAAAGAGGCTGATGGTTTTTACTATTTTGTCTCTCTCAGCCAATAATAGTCTGAGTTCCACAAAGTCGTTCTCAGGCAGCTTTGATAGCCTAAGCCCACGCAGATGAGTCATTGCATAGAGAGCAATGTCCCTTGCATCACTCTTGTCTGTTTTACCGCGGGTGATGCCTTTGGAGCGCTTGATCTGAAGGGCTGATACCACCCAATAGTCAAAGCCGTTTGCCTGCAGCCAGTAGCAGAGCGGCATGCTGTAAACGCCTGTGTTCTCCAGGCAGAACAGAATGCTTTCTTTACTGTGTTTTTTACCAATGGCTTTTAAAAATGAATTGATGTCTTTAGCCTTGTTTGCCACGATGCCAAACTGATGTTGTGTGTCTGCTTTTGTGGTGATGCAGTAATCAAGCTTGTCTTTTGAAACGTCAAGTCCGATGAAAACGGAATACTCTTTTTGCATACATTTGATTTACAGAATAAAGAAAAAGATTGATGTGGTACTAAAGCCTTTAACAGGTCTGGAAACCTAACATTCTATTTGGTACCGAATCAATCGAAAACAAAGGAAAAGGCAGAGGACTAATGCGAAGAATAGTTGCTTGGAACAACTGGCAATGTCTGTAGTTCACCTCTGTCTTTTCCTTTTGTAATTTACCCTCTCTTTCTATAAAATCAAAGTAAAGGCAATGTCTCCTTTAATGGCTTAAGTGCGGTGGGCAAGGGACATTGCGGTGTTACGCTTTCAGCCTCTCATCAAATACTCATCGCATCCCACCCGTTAAATCTACATCTTCCAACTCCATAAAGCTCGTCACCGCATACACCCTGCTTATGCAAAATATAGAAACCACCCGAACTATGTACATATTCCTCCGGCAGCTTAGCCAATGCATTTCCCTTACACGGATTCCAATGCATATAATCCAGCTTCTGCTCAATAAATGTTACCGTCCGGCATTCCTTCCATTCAAACGAAGGCTCAAATACACCATACTTCTTACCTTCCTTTCGTTCCGTATTATTTAATGCTTTTGCAGTTCATCCAGCACCAATGTCTTCCTGGCTTCTTCCAGCCGCTTTACTACATCATAAGCCATAAACCGCTTGCCATTTGCTACAATCGTATTGATAGATGTACCGGTATTCGTAAATGCAATTAAGGCATGTAAATGGTCTGGCATAATCACATAACCAACAATGTAATGACCTTGCTTCTTCAGATAATCAAACCACTTATAAACAACATCATATTCATTGCAGATATGAAATAGCGGCAACCATTTAGTACAGGTAAAGGTGATGAAATAGACACCCTCCTTATCAGTTATTTCTTTACGAACAGGCATTGTAGGAAAGAGAATGATTTACTTAACAAGTTGAATATACCATACCGCAATGACCCTTAACTAACGCACATCAGCCTTACAAGGAGTCATTGCGACGAAGGGAGATTTTAAAAACTTCTCATTCTGTTATTGGCAGATATGAACGTGATGAGATGAGCCCTTCCATTGATGCAGTAAAAAAAATGGCTGCTATACTTGATACCACGGTTGGTTATTTATTGGGGGAGAGTACAGAAGGCAAAACGTTGAAAGATACTGCCATGCTTAAACGGCTCAATGATATTGCTGCTTTGCCTGATAAAGACAAAGAACATATTCTTTACACCATTGACGGACTGATAAAATCTGCGAAGCTGCAAGCTTTATAAATTATAAAAGCCGCAGTGATGCAGCTTTGTTGTTTTATAAAAGAGGAAAATAAAATCCAAAAAGTATTGAACAAATAAAAACTATTGTACAGATAGTAAGAACACCCATTGTCCATTTCAATATTGCATTTGCTCCGCTTGATTTAATAAAATTTATTAAAAACCATTTATTAATAAAATATATCAATATCAGTAACAATGCACCTTCTATACAAAGCAGGATAGTATCTTCTATTGTTGCCCAGATAACAGGATGTTGTCGTTTTGTACCGTCTTCATTCCAAATAAATTTATCAGGTATTAAAAAACCATTTAGATAAGTTTCTGCAAAAAGTATTATATAAAAAGAAATAAATTCATAGACTAAATTATAAATGATATATACGGCGTATTTCATTAGTTACCTCCTTGATTTTTGTCTTTATCTTCTCGCTTAAGTGGTCCTGCTGGCTTAGCCTGCTGCATCTTATTCCAGTCCGCAACAGAATATGTTTTACCGCCATACCCAACGCTGGTAAATTCTCCTTTTTCGTTTATGTTTAAGGTAACATCTACCGAAGCCACTTTTTGAACATCGGCGTTCATTAAATTTGTTGGATCACCATAAGCAGCTGTACCAACTAATAAAACACTTTGTCCTGAAGGATCTGATATTGTTGCCTCTGTTGCATGGAATTGCTTACTTGATAAATCAACTGATGCAATAACATAACCAGCTTTATCATTTTCTGATAAGGTAACTTGTGATTTAACTTCAATATCTGGCGCAACCCCATGAAAAGCAGGATTAGAACCTGTAAAGTGCGCATCCACAGTAGCAACATCACTACCGAAGCTATTTTTAGAAAAAGACTTTTTATCTACTTTTCCTTCATCTGTTGTGTTGGTAGCGTTCCTTGTTTGTCCATTTCTTTTTGTATCAGAACTCGTAGGTGTTCCTCCAATTACTGTTCTCTTGGTTGGATCAACAGTATATGTTTGCGAAATTCTTGAAGTAACATTTTGATTTGCCGAATAACCTCTGTGATCATCTTGAAAACCCATTCCTCTTGCTCCACTAAATGAACCTGTTGGTGCAAATGATCTGACAGTTACAGGATAAGGAAATTTTCCATCAGGGTCAAAAAACTTAATTGGATTATTTAAACAGTAGTTGTAAGGAGATATCCAAACTGATTTATCAGCTTTCGGGTCATTGCTCCACCATCTACCTATTTGTGGGTCATAATTTCTTGCCTGGAAATCGTAGAGTTCTAAGCCGCTATTATCGCTGAACTCTTTATTGTTTAATTCTTTCCCTCCAAACTTAATTTTATTAGTAGGTCCGCCAAAATTTAATGCCTCCGAACTTATGCCAGCCATTGTCAGTCCGAACGGATAATAATAAGACCGCTTTTTTACACAGGACTTTTATTTTGCTATAGTCCTTTTTAAAAATATGCCATTTTTTTATAGACCCTTTTACAACTGCAACAAAAAAAATTGCTCCTGCCTTTCTCAAAGAACTGCAATAAAAATACAGGTTTATTTTCTTTCATCAGAAACAAAAAATCATCTTTTCTCCTGCCTGCAGAAGAAAAGATTTACGCACAAAAAATATGAATGATAAGGCGGTATGAAGCTGATGGATGATTGATGGCTGATGCCTTGTCATGAAGCTGATTAAAGACCTGCTGCCCAGGCTTATCGTTTATGTTTTTTGTGCAAGTCAAAGCCGCCACATACGCTCTTTCAACCTAAACGCTGGTCGTGGCGGCTGCGACAGTATTCATGTTCTTACCTTATTGCTTTGTAAAAGCAAATAAAAAAGTTCCTGCTTATTCATCACTTCCATAGCTATAACTAAAAGCTGATAGCAGCACTTGCGCCACCACCGCGCCATGCGTTTTTGCGTGGCTGCACCCGGGATTGCATTTTACTCATGGCTTTTGTGTTCAGCAAAATGCAGGAAGGGGGCAGCACATGCGTGGCTTTTTTGCGTGGCATGCTTCACATAAGCGTTGGCTTTGTGCCAGCAAAAAAACTCAAAGGTTTTGTGCCAGCGACGCAAAACGCTAAGCAGGTGGCGCACAGAGTGGAGGAGTGGCGCCGGATGCCTTTGTGCGCATGGCTTACGTGCTGTGGCAGGCATACGGAAAGCGCCACGGACGAAGGCGAAGCGAAGGGCAGCAAAATGATGACAGTTTTTTATCGGCTTTTGTGTGTTAGCAAAAGAACTGGCGGCATTTTTTTATCAAGCCGCTGAGACCGAGACCTATGTTCCTGGGAAGCGTGGGTGCAGCTTTGCCCTGCCCGGCTTTGTGTGTTGCGGGTGCTGTGCAGGCGGGGCTAAGCTCTGCGAAGGGCGGGCAAAAGAAGCGTTGGTGCTGTGCGTTGGCTGGCAGAGCTAAAAAACTTTGCTGCGAAGCAAAGCCTTTGTGCTTAAGGTGCAGGTAAGTTTTTGGGCGGCGGGTTAGTCAGCTTGTTTAAAGCCGATTTTGTTTTTGGGCGGTGCCGGCTTGCTTTGCTTTTCTATCAGTTCTTTCAGCACCATAAAGATATTTTCAATGTCTTTGCTGTTGCCTTTTACTTCTTTTTCAAGCCTGGCTAACTGAACTAATATTTCTTTATGCGTTAGTGCATATTCCCGAAGTTTTGTAAACACACGGATGATTCTGATGTTTACTTCTATGGCTACATCACTGTTTAAAACACTTGATAACATGGCTACTCCCTGTTCTGTAAAAGCATTCGGCAGCTTTCTTCTTCCTCCCCAGCTTGATGTCGCATTTTGCGACTTCAAGTTATTGTACTCTTTCTCTGTAAGTGTAAACATAAAGTCTTTCGGGAACCTGTTTATGTTGCGTTTTACCTGCTCATTTAAACGTCTCGTTTCTACTTTGTACATGTCTGCCAGGTCGTTATCCAGCATGATTTTCTGACTACGCACCACATAGATGCGGTTCAGTATCTTTTGCTCCATTACCAAAGTTTGCAGTTCTTTCTTTGCCATTTGTTTCCTTTAATTCGTTGTAAAAATAATATTCTATAACGGATGGAACTTTGTTATATCGTCCTGCAATTCATCAATGATATTTTCTTTGAAGGCTTCTGTTGAACTTACATATTTATGTCCGCTCAAGTATTGTACTTTGCGTAAATCATATTGCTTTAACCATGCTGTAATTACGGATGCTCTTATCTGGTCAAAGTTCTTTATCCTGCTGTTTGTTTTCCGCAAGTGTGCAAGCATCATCTGCGTAATGTTATAAAACTTTTCTCCCCGCTTCCATTGGATAAATAAACTGTCTGTTGTTTCATTCACTTCTAAAAATTGCTTTCTTATTTCATGCAGGTAATCCATCAACTCATAAATTTGATGACTTTCTAATTTCATTGTCCTGGCTGCTGTTCTTCTTTGGCTGTGGATGGTTATTTTTCCTTCTCTTAATTGCAGGTCTTGTAATTTAAGCGCTGCCACTTCTTCAACTCGTAAGCCCTGGTAAATTAATAAGCTCAATATCACTTTGTTTCTTCTTCTTGATAAAATATTTTTCTGTTGCGGTGGTATGTTCTTTCCCCCCTCTGCTGTAATGGTTGTGGGATAAAGGTTATAGAGCTCGTGTAATTCTTCGGTGCTTAAAATATCATGATAAATTTTTCTTTTGATGCCTTGCACTTTGATATGAGCCACAGGATTTTCTTTTACTTCGCCTTCACTGATTAAGAACTGATAAAATTTTCTTACATGCAGTAAGTAATTAGCTATCGTCTTTTGTGATGCTCCGTGTTTGCTGCTCCATTGCATAAACATCATTGCATCTTGGTAACAGATTTCTGTCAGGTCGCTCATGTTTTCACGCTCTGCCCAGATTCTGAAGTATTCTACTATTCTGATGATTGTTACTGTTGTTGCAGGACTGTATTTTTTCAATAGTAACCATTCTTTAAACTTTGAGTAATCAGCCTCATCCGCCCTTGGGGCACCTTCTCCATCAGGAGAAGGGAAGCGGTTGTTTGATTTAATTTGTTGCATAATCGTTGTTATTGTCGGTTTATTCACTTCGTGTTTATTCTTTAATGGTGTTCATGAAGCTTCGCTTTCTAAAAAGTGGGTGTAAATCTGTGTGCTTTCAAGTGAGGTGTGCCCTAAAAATTCTTTGATGCGTTCCAGCTTCATTCCGTTTTGTAAAAGGTGTGTGGCAATGCTGTGTCGTAAGGTGTGTAAGTGGATGTCTTTCTTTATAAGCGCTGCATTGTCCGTTAACTGTATCAGTTGCTTTAATCTTATCAGCATCATTTGTCCGTCTAAACGTTTACCGCTTTGTGTTACAAAAAATGCTTCATTCCTGTCTTTACAGAAGTAAGGTCTTGCATCGTATAAATAATTTTGCAGGTGCTGCAAGCCTTGTTTTGTAATAGGCACCATCCTTTCTTTGTAGCCTTTTGCTTTTCTGACATGCAATACTGACTTTGCAAAAATGATGTCGCTTGTATCAAGGTGACAAGCTTCATTTCTTCTAAGTCCGCAACTGTAAAATACTGTTAACATGGCTCTGTCCCGCATTTGCATCGCTTCATAATACACCATGCCTTTATCGTTCTTCTTTGGTTCATACAAAAGGTTGGTTGCTTCATAGATTTGTTTGATTTCCTGCTGTGTGAGGATGTCGCTTACTTCGCTGTTATCTTCTTCGGTTTGCAGGTCAAGCTTTGGTAAGATTAACCTTCCGTTCTGCCGTAAATAATCACTGAACTTGTATAATGCCTGTAAATGTTTATTCAGATATGCCGCACTTAATCCACCTGCTTTTCTTTTGTTGGTTCTTGATTTTAGTTTATAATAATGTTCTTTGATTAGGTCGTTATTGATTTGCCATAAGCCTGCATAACCTTTTGTTTCTGCAAAAAATAAAAACTCCTGTATGTGGTTGGGCAACTGGTAAACGGTTTGCTCGTTGTAACCTAATGTTTGCAGCCATTCTTTGAAGCTGGCAATAATATAGCGGTACGCTTCGCTGTGCAGCGTTAATGTTTTCATCGTAAATTTTTTTGATGCGGTATATGTTTCTAAACCTCTGTGGGCTGCTCGTGTAACGCTTTGATTATCCTTCTTTTTCCTGGCTCATTTTGCTTGTGGGCTGGTACTGGGCTTTTGGGCTGTTGCTTTATCTTTTGCACCGCTTCCTCTAATGCAGTGCTGATGCTGCTTTGCAGTTGCATGTATTCTTCTCGTGCGATGATTTCAAAGTGATATGCCGTTGTATGGATGCCTGTGCCGCTTCTTGCGGCATTCTCTATCTTTCTTATCAGCCCTGCCGATAATAATGCTGTATGATACCTTTTAACGCTGCTGATAGGTATTCTTAACTGGTTCCTGATGGATGTGTTTGTGAAGCTGCTGCCCCCATCCCCTGAAGGGGTGTTATGTAAATGTTGCTTTAACTGTTCAAAATAATTCCTGCATGCTCCGTTCAGTTCATCACTTTTACGAAGCAAAATTTCTTTCATTAAGCCGTTGGCTTCTTCTATATCTTCAATGGCGGTTTCAATAAATATTTCTCCGGTAGCTTTATCCACCTTTTGTTCTCGCTCATGCTGCTTGTAAAAAGTAATCACTTCAATAAAAGCTAAGTAATGCGCATTGGTTCGCCTTTGTTTAAAGACTTCTTTGGGGATTTGTAATTGTTCCGCAAAAGGATTTATGACGGTGATGGGCTGTAATATTCTTTGTACATTTTGCAATAGCTGTATGGCTTGCTGTTGCCGGGTTGTATTGATTTTTCCTGCACTGATTTTCCGTTGCATCTCCATTACTCTGTCGTCCTGTTCGCTCGTTTCATCCAAATAAATTAAAAAGCATCGGTTGGCATTATCTTCATACAAAGCTTCCTTTGTGGTGCATCCTGCAATACATACAGGTCCGTACACTTTTAAGTGTATTGTTTTGGTGTTGCCGTTCTTGTCTTTGATGGTTACTGTCTTGCTGATGCGTTGTTTGCTCTGCAGTTCTCTTAATGGATAGAGTGCTGATAATATGCCGTCCAGGTCTTCAATCAAAATAAGCTTGTGTCCCAACTCTGCCTTATCAAAATAATAAAATGCGTTCTCTGTAAGTGCGGTGATTTCTATTTTATCTTCATCGGGTATGAGTTCGCCAACTTTTTCCTGCAGGTGGCTTTTGCCTGTGCCGCTGCTGCCCATGCTGATGATGTGTAAAGGCTTGCTTGTTTTCCTTGATGTATAAATCAGCCACATGATAAGCCTGTTTAGTTCTTCACCAACAATGCCGCTGCTGCCTATCAGTTCATTTGTACGCTGTAATAAATTGGGTTGCTGCAAAAATGTTATTGCTGCTTTGCGTTCTGCTTCGGTAAGTGGTTTTACTGTTTTGGTTTGCTCCTGTTGTTTGCTTTCTATTTGTTGCAGCCTGTATCGCTCTAACTCATTGGTAATATCTGACAGGTCTTTGCTTACTGCTGTTACACCAACTTCCAAACGGTCTGCAATTAACCTGGCTAACTTCTCTACCTGTGTAATGCTGTATAAATCTAAGTTTTGGCGTATGGCTAATGCTGCTATATCAGGATTGTTTAAATAATGCTGGAACTTCCTGTTAAGCACTTCTATTTTTATGGTTACCCGTAACCGGTCAAGTCCTTCTAATCGGATGCCGCCTAAAATAGTATAGGCAATTTCTTCTGTGTTGTAAGTGATGGCTTCCGGATTGATGATGTTGATTTTTAAACTCATAAAAATCTATTGGCTTATTAAACAATAAACAAAAATATTACTTATGGCTTATAAACCAATTTTAATTTTTAATCTTTGTCATTCATTGGCTTTAAAGCCTGCAAAAACTAACTTTGATGCCGATTAAACCATTTATAAATGAACTTAGGCGCCTGCATTAAAAAAGTAAGAGAGGCTAAAGGATTGAGCCAAAAAGAAGTGGCTTTAAGCAGTGGTATTGATACGGCTAATTACTCCCGTATTGAAAGCGGTAAAACAGACCCTGCTTTTTCTTCTGTTGTTAAAATTGCAAAAGCTCTCGGCGTGCAGCTTACCGAACTGTTTAATGCTGATGAAGTGTTAAGCGATATAAATTCTTTTGATAAATCGCTGATGGAAAAAATGTCTTTAGTAGAACAACTGGACAAAAAAGAAAAAACCGCTTTCTATGCGGTTTTAGATGCCTTCCTTGGTAAGAAAAAAATGAAAGATGCTTTGAGTAATGTGCTTACTAATGTATAAAACAAAAGCCCCCTCACGGGGCTTTATTGTTATCAATACCTTGTTTGAATAACGAACGCATGTGCTTGTAAAAAAATAAAAATAAAAATAAGATACTGATAATAGCATTGTAAATACCATTCTTTAAATCTGCTTCCGAAGCAAAATAGGTATATAAAAAATACTCTGCTATCAAAATTGCACTCATCAAAAGCACAAAGTAAATTCCGTTCTTTATTTTAAATGTAAAATATATCGGTGCTGAAAAAATCAAACAGTTCAAAACAGGTAGAAATAAAAATAACCATAAGTAATAAAACCAATCTCTGCTGTTCTTTAATTCGCTTATATTAGTTAAAGTAAAGTCATGGTTTTTAAACATCAGCAATACATAAAATGCTATATACTTTACAAAGAAGTAACAAATAATATTGAGGAACTTAGGTTTAAACATAATCATCTTTTATACCACATTGCTGGCTTATAAGAATTATCATAATAATTTATAACTCCGCCTTCAACGGGAGCCGATTGTGTGGTAACAGGCATTCTAAAATTCTTTTCGAATGATGGCTGATTATACTGCATAACATTAGTGCCGTTTACAGAAAGCGTTGCAGAAGGAAATAAATCTGTTGCTGCAGAAGTAGTAAGGTTTCCTTGAGCAGAAACATTTACATCTAATTTTTGAGCAACATTGACAACGTTATATCCCATTAAGCCTAATCCAAATTCTTCAACTTTGGAAACACTTGCATGTTGCTCCATATTAACATTAAACCCGCCATCAGCAGTGGTTGTACTGCTAAATTTATTTTGGTCAGCTCCTAAGCCGGGATAATAATCTCTGCCAGTACCTATTGGTGTGCTTCCTATCTCTACATGCTTACCTGCTGAAATACCTGTCAATTCACCTTTCGCATTTTCATTTCCTGTAACATATACAGTCGTTGTTAATTTATCTCCTGCAGGTGCTTTACCTCCAGGTCCGTCCCAACTTTTTGCATCAATATAACTATTGAATTTAAAAGCTAATGTTTTTCCTAAATAGGTTTCACCTGTCTTTGTTGTGGCTTGTGAGTTTGCATTATTATCCCATCTTATTTTTCCGGTCTTGTTATCTTGTACAAAATCTTCCGGTCCCATTCCATCAGGGTCAGTAAATCTTATGGGATTATCAAAGCCGTAATTATAAGGAGAGAACCGACGCATCTTATCGGAAAGTGGGTCAATAGTCATCCATCTGCCTAATTGGTTATCATACATTCTTTTTCCATAGTCTAACCATTCTAAACCTGAGCCGTCTGTAAACTCTTGCCGTTGTTCTTCTTTACCATTAAATTTTAGTTTGTTATTTGGAGAACCGAAGTTTAAAGCAGTTGATGATATGCCTTGCATCTGCAACCCGAACGGATAATAATAAGACCGCTCTTTTGTAAAGATTCCGCAACCATCCAGGTACCTTCTCAAAAAAATCAAAGAACTTTTTTAATCAATCAGGATGTAAAATAAATAATTTTCTTATGCCTTACCTTTCTTTAAAAATGTTTTTTTGATTTAGAGTGAAGGAATAAAATCGGCGCAAAAAATATAAAGGATAAGCTGTACTGAAGCTGATTAATGATACACTGCTGACGGTTGTTCAACTGTTGATTAAAGACATGCTGCTGAACTTATCGTTTATGTTTTTTGTGCAAGTCAAAGCCGCCACATACCCTCTTTCAACCTAAAGGCTGGTCATGGCGGCTGCGACAGTATTTACGTTCTCTTACTTCATTGCTTTGTAAAAGCAAATAAAAAAGTTCCTGCTTATTCATCACTTCCATAGCTATAACTAAAAGGTGATAGCAGCACCGGCGCCACCGCTGCGCCATGCGTTTTTGCGGAGCTGCACCCGGGACTGCCTTTGTGTGCGATGGCTTCTGTGTGTTCTGCAAAATGCAAGAAGGGGGCAGCACATGCGTGGCTTTTTTGCGTGGCATGTTTACATGGGCGTTGGCTTCTGTGCCAGCAAAAAAATGCAGAGCCTTTGTGCCAGCGACGCAGAACGCTGAGCAGGTGGCGCACATAAATGGAAGATGCCGCCTGACTGCATTCGTGCTGATGGGCTTTTGTGTGTTAGCAAATGCAGGCAGATAGCGGCAGGACGAAGGCGAAGCGAAGGGCAAGCAAAATGATGACAGTTTTTTATCGGCTCTTGTGCGTTAGCAAAAAAACTGGCGGCATTTTTTTTATTGAGCCGCTGAGACCGAGACCTATGTTCCTCAAGAAGCGTGGGTGCGGCTTTGCCCTGCCAGGTTTGTGTGTGATGGCTATCTGTGCAGGCGGGGCTAAGCTGCGAAGGGCGGGCAAAGAAGCGCTGGTGCTGTGCGCTGGCTGGCAGAGCTATAAAAACATGGCTGCGCAGGGCTTTTGTGCAAGGGTTGCAGCGAGGTTTTTGTGCGGTGGGTTACTTCCTGTATTTCTTTTTCGGATTTCTTTTGTGATGATACAATGATGTTATAATAATGGTCTTTGCATTTTCATCAACAAAATAAACAAGGTAGTAAGGATATTTTTTCAAAGATGTTTCTCTAAAAATTTTGTATGTATTTCGATACCGTAACGGGTCATTGCAGAGTGCTTCTATCCGGCTCTTTAATTCTCTTATTAAATTTTCTGCGGCTGTTTCACTTCGTTCTCTGTACCAGGCAACAGCTTCTTTGTATTCCGTTAATGCACGTGGTTCAAAGATGTATGTATAATTCATTTGTTCTTTCCGCATTGTAAGATTGCATTGATTTGCTGGTCTGCTTCTGCTGCATTTATCATCTTTCCGCCACTTTGATAATATTCATAACGCTTGTCAAGCTCAGCTTTAAATTCGTCTGTATATTCCCATTCATCCTGTTCTATTTCATCTTCAAACAGCGTATAAATAGCTTCTGCTTTTTTATCTTCTATCGTTTCAATAAACTGGTGCAGCTTCTGGCGGATATTTATTGTTTCCATAATCATTTTCATTTCTAACAAATTTACTTTTTTTAGTCAACTTCTTTACAACGGATGATATTTTGTTACATCGTCTTGTAATTCATCCATCACATTTACTTTATAATCTTCTGTTGAGCTTACATACTTATGACCGGCTAAGTATTGCACTTTTCTAAGGTCATATTGCTTCAGCCAGGCTGTAATGACAGAGGCTCTTATTTGTTCAAAGTTCTTGATCCGACTGTTTATCTTACGCAAGTGTGATAACATCATTTGCGTAATACCATAAAAATTTTCTCCCTGCTTCCATTGCAAAAAGAGTTTGTTCGTTGGTTTTTAAAAATTCTTTTCTTGTTTGGTGCATATAATCCATCAGCTCACATACCTGGTGGCTTTCTAACTTCATTGTTCTGGCTGCGGTTCTTCGTTGACTGTGTATGATTATTTTTCCTTCTCTTAATTGTAAGTCTTGTAAACGCAGTGCTGCAATTTCTTCAACTTGTAAGCCCTGATAAATTAATAAGCTTAATATCACTTTGTTTCTTCTTCTCGATAAAATATTTTTCTCTTGCGGTGATATGCACCTATCCCCTAAAGGGGGATTTATTGTTGTTATATATTCATGATAAAGTGTTTGCAGTTCTTCATTATTTAAAATATCATAATAGATTTTTCTTTTAATGCCTTGTACTTTGATGTGTGCAACCGGATTTTCTTTTACTAGCTGTTCACTGATTAAGAACTGGTAGAACTTTCTTACATGCAGTAAGTAATTGGCAATCGTCTTTTGGCTTGCTCCGTTTTTGCTGCTGCATTGCATAAACATCATGGCATCGGGGTAACTGACTTCTTCCAGCTCAATAATGTTTTCCTGCATTGCCCAGGCTTCAAACAGTTTCATGATTCTTATCGTTGTTTGTATTGTTGCAGGGCTATACTTTTTAAGCAACAACCATTCACTGAACTTAGCCCCCCAGCCCCCTAAAGGGGGAGTATTATTTTCTGTTTGCATAATTGATTTGTTTTAAATAACTCCCTTTAGGGTTGGGGCATAAAGTGTGTATAAATCTGTGTGCTGTCTAAGCTGTCATGCCCTAAAAATTCTTTGATACGTTCAAGCTTCATCCCGTTTTGCAAAAGATGGGTTGCAATCGAGTGGCGCAATGTATGCAGGTGTATATCTTTCTTTATAAGCTCTGCATTGTTGGTAAGCTGTATCAGTTGCTTTAATCTTATCAGCATCATTTGACCGTCTAAACGCTTGCCTGATTGTGTTACAAAAAATGCTTCGTTCTTATCGTTACAGAAGTAAGGTCTTGCATCGTATAAATAATTTTGTAAGTGTTGTAAGCTTTGTTTTGTTATTGGTACAAAGCGTTCTTTATAACCTTTTGCTTTTCTTGTATGCAATAATTTTTTTTCAAAATGTATATCGTTTACATCAAGATGCACTGCTTCATTTCTTCGTAAACCACAACCGTAAAAAATACTTAGCATAGCTCTGTCTCTCATTTGCATCGCTTCATAATATACGATGCCTTTATCATTCTTCTTTTGCTCGTATTGTATATAAGTGATTGCAAAAAGTTGTTTGATTTCTGATTGCGTTAAGATGTCGGTTACTTCGCTGTTGTCTTCTTCGGTTCGGATGTCGAGCTTTGGTAAGATTAATCTTCCGTTCTGCCGTAAATAATCACTGAACTTATGCAGTGCCTGTAAATGTTTATTCAGATAAGCTGCACTTAATGCACCTGCTTTTCTTTTGTTGGTTCTTAGTTTTAATTTATAGTAATGCTCTTTGAGTAAGTCGTTATTGATTTGATGTAATCCTGCATAGCCTTTGCTTTCCGCATAAAATAAAAACTCCTGTATGTAGTTGGGTAACTGGTAAACGGTCTGTTCATTGTAACCCAATGTTTGCAGCCATTCTTTGAAGCCGGCAATAATGTAGCGGTATGCTTCGCTTTGTAAAGCAAGTTGTTTCATGTCAATAAATTTTGTTGCGGTATATGTTTCTAAACTTCGGTGGGCTGCTCGTGTAAGTGATTGGTTCTTCTTACTTTTCTTAGCTCACTTTTACTTTGGGCCGGTGTTGGACTTTTGGGCTCCTCACCCTTGCCCTCTCCACGGGTGGAGAGGGAAGATTTTATTTTATGCAGTGCTTCATCGAGTGCACCGCTGATGTTGCTTTGCAGTTGCAGGTATTCTTCTTTGCTTACGATTTCAAAATGATAAGCTTTCGTATTCCTGTTCTCTATCTTTTTTATGAGTCCTGCTGCCAGTAAAGCTGCATGGTAACGCTTTACGCTGCTGACGGGTATGCGTAGTTAATTGCGGATAGATGTACTGGTAAAGCTGCTCTGGTTGCTTGTAATGATGCATTGTTTCAGTTCTTCAAAGTAGTTTCTCGTGGCTCCGTTTAGTTCATCGCTCTTTCTTAATAATATTTCTTTCAGTAACTGGTTGGCTTCTTCGATGTCTTCCATGGTTGTTTCAATAAATATTTCTCCGGTGGCTTCATCAACTTTATGTTCTTTTTCATGCTGCTTATAAAAAGTGATCACTTCAATAAAAGCTAAGTAATGTGCATTGCTTCTTCTTTGCTTAAAAACTTCTTTTGGTATCTGTAGTTGCTCTGCAAAGGGATTGATAACGGTGATGGGTTGTAATATTCTTTGTACATTTTGTAATAGCTGTATGGCTTGCTGCTGCTCTGTTGTATTGATTTTACCTGCGCTGATTTTTCTTTGCATATTCATAACTCTGTCGTCCTGTTCATTACTTTCATCAAGATGTATTAAAAAGCATCTGTTGGCATTATCTTCATACAGACTTTCTTTTGTTGTGCATCCTGCAATGCAAACAGGTCCATACACTTTTAAGTGTATTGTTTTAGTGTTGCCGTTCTTGTCTTTTATCGTTACGGTCTTGCTGATGCGCTGCTTGCTCTACAGTTCTCTTAATGGATAAAGTGCTGATAATACTCCGTCTAAATCTTCAATTAAAATCAGTTTATGCCCGAGCTCTGCTTTATCAAAATAATAAAATGCGTTCTCTGTTAATGCAGTAATTTCTATTTTATCTTCATCGGGCATCAGTTCTGCAACCTTCTCTTGTAAATGGCTTTTGCCTGTTCCGCTGCTGCCCATGCTGATTATATGTAAAGGCTTGTTTGTTTTTCTTGATGTATAAATCAGCCACATGATAAGCCTGTTTAGTTCTTCACCTACAATACCGCTTCTTCCTATCAGTTCGTTTGTTTGTTGCAGTAAGTTTTTGCTTTGTAAAAATTGTATTGCTTCTTCTCTTTCTTTATCCGTTAATGGTTTGATGATTTTGTTTTGTTCCTGTTGCTTGCTTTCTATTTGATGTAACCTGTATCGTTCAAGTTCATTTGTTATATCGGATAAGTCTTTGCTTACTGCTGTTACGCCTACTTCCAAACGGTCTGCAATTAACCTGGCTAATTTCTCAACCTGCGTGATGCTGTATAAATCTAAGTTTTGTCTTATCGCTAATGCTGCTATGTCCGGATTGTTTAAATAGTGTACGAACTTGCGGTTTATTACTTCTACTTTTATTGTTACTCTTAACCTGTCCAGTCCTTCTAACCTGATGCCGCCTAAAATCGTGTAAGCGATTTCTTCTGTGTTATATGTAATGGCTTCGGGATTGGTGATGTTTATCTGATTTTGTTGCATGTGAATAAAAAATTTGAAGGTTTTAAATAAGACTTATCATTCACAAAACTAAAGCCTCCATCTTCTACAAACAAACCTTATCCGTATTGTTTAAGATGTATCATTCACTTAATTTTGATAATTCACTTATTTATCAGGCTTTTTAAATATTTATCATTATGGATTTAGGCGATAACATGATGCTTACCCGCAAAAAGAAAAACCTTTCCCAGGCTGATTTAGGAAAGATGATTGGTACTTCCGGTGATGTGATTGGAAGGTATGAAAGAGGTGATATAACACCTTCTATTGATGTGGTGGCAAAGATTGCTGATGCCCTGGAAGTGTCTGTTGATTATCTTATCGGTAAAACAAAAATGCAGCTTGATAAACAGGCTGTAAAACGTCTTGAAGATATTAGCAAGCTGCCCGAAGAAAATAAAAGCTTCGTCCTTAATCTTATCGATATGGCGCTGAAAGACTTTAAAGTTAAAAAAGCGCAAGCATAGTAAAATATAAATGGAATGCAGGGTTATAAAATCATTTTCTGCTGCCTCCTACTCTTTGCTTTTACAGCGCATACCACGTTTGCGCAGCAGCCACACAAAGACACGGCAGCTGATAATCTGAAGTCCTATCACTTCCGGTATTTTCGGCTGCCCGGGCAGCCCGACAGCGCTACGTTCTTTAAAAGAATGGACTCCTTAGACCAAAGGAAAAGAGTGAGGGATGTCCTCTTTAAAAAGTATGATTCCTTACGGAAGCTGCGTAATGTATTGTAGAGCTTTTGTTGGCAGGTCGGAGACCTGCTTTATCCTAATTTCGAGGTGCGCTTCGCAACACCTCGAAGAACGTGGGATTTATTTTCATTCGTTTAAACTAGTGCTCAATCAGCATAGTTTTTAAATAGACATAGCTTTGTGGTATAAACTGAGAAGCGATGGGTAAGATAAAGGTACAGTTGAGTGAAGGGGACAAACTTTATTTGAACAGCTATGTAAGCAAAGGAAACCATTCTGCCAGAGCCATACGGCGAGCCCGCATGCTGCTGATGCTGGACAAAGCAGGTAAAAATCAAAAACAAATAGCCCGGGATTGTAGCTGCAGTGAGGGCACGGTAACTAATATTTTAAAACGCTATGAGCAGTGCAAGGGCGTAATAAAGGAGGTGTTGGAAGAAAAGCCCCGTAGTGGTCAGCCTACCATCATCACCCCGCAGCTGGAAGCAAATATTACCGCCCTTGCCTGCTCGGAAGAGGGACCCGATGGACGCAGCAATTGGACATTAGACCTGATAGCAGACAAAATGGTCAGCGATGGTCTTGCCGTGCACTTAAGCTATGAGACGGTGCGCAAGGTTTTAAAAAAAGCAAACTCAAGCCGTGGCTTAAAAAGCAGTGGTGCATCTCTAAAGTAGATGGTCAGTATCTGGCAAACATGGAAGGGGTGTTGCGCCTTTACAGCCAGCAGCAGCAGCAAGGTGTAGTCAGACTTTGTATGGATGAACGTCCCTGCCAGTTGTTAAGCAATGTGATAATGCCGCTGCCGCCAAAGCCAGCAATGCCAAAGCGTATAGATAATGAGTATAAAAGAGAGGGCACCTGCGTAGTGCTGCTGGCTTATGATATAGACAAGGGCATCCGCTACACGGAAGTAAAACAGCAACGAACTAAAAAGGACTATGCTGAATTTATAGACAACATCATCACGGAGCATTACAGCAATGCACACACCATAAAGCTGGTGCAGGATAACTTAAATACGCACACCAAAGGTTCATTTTATGAGCATCTGCCGTTGCAAAGAGCCGGAGAACTGGCTACCATAATTGACTTTGTATATACGCCAAAGCACGGTTCCTGGCTGAATATGGCAGAGATAGAGTTCTCTGCCCTTGCCAGGCAATGTTTGGACAACCGCATTGCCACCATAACACAAATGAACCAATGCGTACAATCCTGGACTGACCACAGAAATCTTCATCACCTGAAAATACACTGGAGCTTTACTGTTGACCATGCCAGAGATAAAATGGCTTCGCAATACCTAAAAGCTAATCACAAAAACTATGCTGATTGAGCACTAGCAGTCCAATGTTGTTTTTTATCTTTTGAGTATAAATAAAAAACACTGGAGTTATCAATCCAACCCATCGTTCCCATGCTTTCAACCATATGAGGTTCTATTTCTAACAACTTTACACGCTTTATTTCCTTTTTTTGGTGATCTAAGAAAACAACAAAAGCTTCAAACTTATCAATATCCCAGTTGTATACGACTCCGGCATAGTTTTTTTTATCTTTTGATAAAACATACCTATTTTCTTTCAACCATTCATTTCTAAGTTTACTTTTAATGCAACATTCGTAAGCCTCTGATAGAACACTAACATCCCAATTTTTGTTCTTAGCTATAGTGTACATGCCTCGATGAAGCACGCTAAGCATTTTTTCTTTTTTTTCAAGTTTATTTAATTGAAAATAATTTGGCAAATCAAGAAATTGGTTTACAGTCGTTACATTAAGTTGATCTCGTATCGCATCCACATGGGTTTTGTCAGATTCTAATTGAACAATTACCTTGATGGATTCCCCGCTATTAAAATCAGAAGGCAGGCATCTCTTGTATAATGAGGTAATGCACCAGGTTTCTTTATTGAACTGTAACTGGTATGGATTTTTTCTGTTGAAGATGCCTAACACTATTTCCTTTAAGTACATAACAATTTCCTTTATGGCACTTGCGGCAATTTATTTAATGGTGGATTCACTCCTGCTTGTGTCTTATATCCTTTTACTTTACCTTTTTCCCAATTCAAGATCTTTTGTCGTCCCGGTACATTTTTCTTTATAACTTTTGCCTCCACATTCCCTCCATTATTGTTGATATTATTTACTTGTTTATTCGCACGGGGAGATGTTCCATTTTTATTTAAAGGCTGACCGCTAACGCCATACTTTTGTACCTCACCGGTTTTTTTATCTTTTATAACATACCCATGTTGGGTATTAGTGCTGCTCTTGCTGTTGCCTTGAGTAAGTAGTTTAAATGCGTTTGCTATCTTATTACCTAAGTTGGTAACGCCCTGTTTAATCTCACTTGCTAGTTCCTTGGTTTGCTCAGGAGAAAGAGGCGGTTTTGATACTGCTGGTGTGGGCATCAGCGCAGAAGGTGCTGGTCCTGTATGTTCCATCGCACTTGCACTAATTGAACCTGGCGGTGCGTTTACAAACAAATCAACTGTAGCTACACCAAGCAAACCTATTGCTCCTGCTACATATACTTCAAGTGCCACTTCTGGTTGGTCACTTGCTGCATCTTCTACGCCTTGCCAGAATTCTGCTGTTAATTCGCAGCATGGTTCATCGCCTAATGGATCGCTGTATCTTACCGGATCATTGGCCATTGCATTGTAGGGAGACAAGCTTTCTAACCCGGGTTCATCCGGGTCTTCATTGGGTTCACACTTCGGATCTATCTGCCACCACCTGCCGGTCTGCGGATCAAGGTTCCGGTAATAAGCTTCGTACTCTTCAATGCCTAAGTCTTCATCCAGCTCAATACCGTTGTATTTCTTTTTATTCTCTACACCTCCAGCCGCCTTACTGCTTATCCCCGCCATCGTTAACCCGAACGGATAATAATAAGACCGCTTTTTTACACAGGACTTTTATTTTGCTATAGTCCTTTTTAAAAATATGCCATTTTTTTATAGACCCTTTTACAACTGCAACAAAAAAAATTGCTCCTGCCTTTCTCAAAGAACTGCAATAAAAATACAGGTTTATTTTCTTTCATCAGAAACAAAAAATCATCTTTTCTCCTGCCTGCAGAAGAAAAGATTTACGCACAAAAAATATGAATGATAAGGCGGTATGAAGCTGATGGATGATTGATGGCTGATGCCTTGTCATGAAGCTGATTAAAGACCTGCTGCCCAGGCTTATCGTTTATGTTTTTTGTGCAAGTCAAAGCCGCCACATACGCTCTTTCAACCTAAACGCTGGTCGTGGCGGCTGCGACAGTATTCATGTTCTTACCTTATTGCTTTGTAAAAGCAAATAAAAAAGTTCCTGCTTATTCATCACTTCCATAGCTATAACTAAAAGCTGATAGCAGCACTTGCGCCACCACCGCGCCATGCGTTTTTGCGTGGCTGCACCCGGGATTGCATTTTACTCATGGCTTTTGTGTTCAGCAAAATGCAGGAAGGGGGCAGCACATGCGTGGCTTTTTTGCGTGGCATGCTTCACATAAGCGTTGGCTTTGTGCCAGCAAAAAAACTCAAAGGTTTTGTGCCAGCGACGCAAAACGCTAAGCAGGTGGCGCACAGAGTGGAGGAGTGGCGCCGGATGCCTTTGTGCGCATGGCTTACGTGCTGTGGCAGGCATACGGAAAGCGCCACGGACGAAGGCGAAGCGAAGGGCAGCAAAATGATGACAGTTTTTTATCGGCTTTTGTGTGTTAGCAAAAGAACTGGCGGCATTTTTTTATCAAGCCGCTGAGACCGAGACCTATGTTCCTGGGAAGCGTGGGTGCAGCTTTGCCCTGCCCGGCTTTGTGTGTTGCGGGTGCTGTGCAGGCGGGGCTAAGCTCTGCGAAGGGCGGGCAAAAGAAGCGTTGGTGCTGTGCGTTGGCTGGCAGAGCTAAAAAACTTTGCTGCGAAGCAAAGCCTTTGTGCTTAAGGTGCAGGTAAGTTTTTGGGCGGCGGGTTAGTCAGCTTGTTTAAAGCCGATTTTGTTTTTGGGCGGTGCCGGCTTGCTTTGCTTTTCTATCAGTTCTTTCAGCACCATAAAGATATTTTCAATGTCTTTGCTGTTGCCTTTTACTTCTTTTTCAAGCCTGGCTAACTGAACTAATATTTCTTTATGCGTTAGTGCATATTCCCGAAGTTTTGTAAACACACGGATGATTCTGATGTTTACTTCTATGGCTACATCACTGTTTAAAACACTTGATAACATGGCTACTCCCTGTTCTGTAAAAGCATTCGGCAGCTTTCTTCTTCCTCCCCAGCTTGATGTCGCATTTTGCGACTTCAAGTTATTGTACTCTTTCTCTGTAAGTGTAAACATAAAGTCTTTCGGGAACCTGTTTATGTTGCGTTTTACCTGCTCATTTAAACGTCTCGTTTCTACTTTGTACATGTCTGCCAGGTCGTTATCCAGCATGATTTTCTGACTACGCACCACATAGATGCGGTTCAGTATCTTTTGCTCCATTACCAAAGTTTGCAGTTCTTTCTTTGCCATTTGTTTCCTTTAATTCGTTGTAAAAATAATATTCTATAACGGATGGAACTTTGTTATATCGTCCTGCAATTCATCAATGATATTTTCTTTGAAGGCTTCTGTTGAACTTACATATTTATGTCCGCTCAAGTATTGTACTTTGCGTAAATCATATTGCTTTAACCATGCTGTAATTACGGATGCTCTTATCTGGTCAAAGTTCTTTATCCTGCTGTTTGTTTTCCGCAAGTGTGCAAGCATCATCTGCGTAATGTTATAAAACTTTTCTCCCCGCTTCCATTGGATAAATAAACTGTCTGTTGTTTCATTCACTTCTAAAAATTGCTTTCTTATTTCATGCAGGTAATCCATCAACTCATAAATTTGATGACTTTCTAATTTCATTGTCCTGGCTGCTGTTCTTCTTTGGCTGTGGATGGTTATTTTTCCTTCTCTTAATTGCAGGTCTTGTAATTTAAGCGCTGCCACTTCTTCAACTCGTAAGCCCTGGTAAATTAATAAGCTCAATATCACTTTGTTTCTTCTTCTTGATAAAATATTTTTCTGTTGCGGTGGTATGTTCTTTCCCCCCTCTGCTGTAATGGTTGTGGGATAAAGGTTATAGAGCTCGTGTAATTCTTCGGTGCTTAAAATATCATGATAAATTTTTCTTTTGATGCCTTGCACTTTGATATGAGCCACAGGATTTTCTTTTACTTCGCCTTCACTGATTAAGAACTGATAAAATTTTCTTACATGCAGTAAGTAATTAGCTATCGTCTTTTGTGATGCTCCGTGTTTGCTGCTCCATTGCATAAACATCATTGCATCTTGGTAACAGATTTCTGTCAGGTCGCTCATGTTTTCACGCTCTGCCCAGATTCTGAAGTATTCTACTATTCTGATGATTGTTACTGTTGTTGCAGGACTGTATTTTTTCAATAGTAACCATTCTTTAAACTTTGAGTAATCAGCCTCATCCGCCCTTGGGGCACCTTCTCCATCAGGAGAAGGGAAGCGGTTGTTTGATTTAATTTGTTGCATAATCGTTGTTATTGTCGGTTTATTCACTTCGTGTTTATTCTTTAATGGTGTTCATGAAGCTTCGCTTTCTAAAAAGTGGGTGTAAATCTGTGTGCTTTCAAGTGAGGTGTGCCCTAAAAATTCTTTGATGCGTTCCAGCTTCATTCCGTTTTGTAAAAGGTGTGTGGCAATGCTGTGTCGTAAGGTGTGTAAGTGGATGTCTTTCTTTATAAGCGCTGCATTGTCCGTTAACTGTATCAGTTGCTTTAATCTTATCAGCATCATTTGTCCGTCTAAACGTTTACCGCTTTGTGTTACAAAAAATGCTTCATTCCTGTCTTTACAGAAGTAAGGTCTTGCATCGTATAAATAATTTTGCAGGTGCTGCAAGCCTTGTTTTGTAATAGGCACCATCCTTTCTTTGTAGCCTTTTGCTTTTCTGACATGCAATACTGACTTTGCAAAAATGATGTCGCTTGTATCAAGGTGACAAGCTTCATTTCTTCTAAGTCCGCAACTGTAAAATACTGTTAACATGGCTCTGTCCCGCATTTGCATCGCTTCATAATACACCATGCCTTTATCGTTCTTCTTTGGTTCATACAAAAGGTTGGTTGCTTCATAGATTTGTTTGATTTCCTGCTGTGTGAGGATGTCGCTTACTTCGCTGTTATCTTCTTCGGTTTGCAGGTCAAGCTTTGGTAAGATTAACCTTCCGTTCTGCCGTAAATAATCACTGAACTTGTATAATGCCTGTAAATGTTTATTCAGATATGCCGCACTTAATCCACCTGCTTTTCTTTTGTTGGTTCTTGATTTTAGTTTATAATAATGTTCTTTGATTAGGTCGTTATTGATTTGCCATAAGCCTGCATAACCTTTTGTTTCTGCAAAAAATAAAAACTCCTGTATGTGGTTGGGCAACTGGTAAACGGTTTGCTCGTTGTAACCTAATGTTTGCAGCCATTCTTTGAAGCTGGCAATAATATAGCGGTACGCTTCGCTGTGCAGCGTTAATGTTTTCATCGTAAATTTTTTTGATGCGGTATATGTTTCTAAACCTCTGTGGGCTGCTCGTGTAACGCTTTGATTATCCTTCTTTTTCCTGGCTCATTTTGCTTGTGGGCTGGTACTGGGCTTTTGGGCTGTTGCTTTATCTTTTGCACCGCTTCCTCTAATGCAGTGCTGATGCTGCTTTGCAGTTGCATGTATTCTTCTCGTGCGATGATTTCAAAGTGATATGCCGTTGTATGGATGCCTGTGCCGCTTCTTGCGGCATTCTCTATCTTTCTTATCAGCCCTGCCGATAATAATGCTGTATGATACCTTTTAACGCTGCTGATAGGTATTCTTAACTGGTTCCTGATGGATGTGTTTGTGAAGCTGCTGCCCCCATCCCCTGAAGGGGTGTTATGTAAATGTTGCTTTAACTGTTCAAAATAATTCCTGCATGCTCCGTTCAGTTCATCACTTTTACGAAGCAAAATTTCTTTCATTAAGCCGTTGGCTTCTTCTATATCTTCAATGGCGGTTTCAATAAATATTTCTCCGGTAGCTTTATCCACCTTTTGTTCTCGCTCATGCTGCTTGTAAAAAGTAATCACTTCAATAAAAGCTAAGTAATGCGCATTGGTTCGCCTTTGTTTAAAGACTTCTTTGGGGATTTGTAATTGTTCCGCAAAAGGATTTATGACGGTGATGGGCTGTAATATTCTTTGTACATTTTGCAATAGCTGTATGGCTTGCTGTTGCCGGGTTGTATTGATTTTTCCTGCACTGATTTTCCGTTGCATCTCCATTACTCTGTCGTCCTGTTCGCTCGTTTCATCCAAATAAATTAAAAAGCATCGGTTGGCATTATCTTCATACAAAGCTTCCTTTGTGGTGCATCCTGCAATACATACAGGTCCGTACACTTTTAAGTGTATTGTTTTGGTGTTGCCGTTCTTGTCTTTGATGGTTACTGTCTTGCTGATGCGTTGTTTGCTCTGCAGTTCTCTTAATGGATAGAGTGCTGATAATATGCCGTCCAGGTCTTCAATCAAAATAAGCTTGTGTCCCAACTCTGCCTTATCAAAATAATAAAATGCGTTCTCTGTAAGTGCGGTGATTTCTATTTTATCTTCATCGGGTATGAGTTCGCCAACTTTTTCCTGCAGGTGGCTTTTGCCTGTGCCGCTGCTGCCCATGCTGATGATGTGTAAAGGCTTGCTTGTTTTCCTTGATGTATAAATCAGCCACATGATAAGCCTGTTTAGTTCTTCACCAACAATGCCGCTGCTGCCTATCAGTTCATTTGTACGCTGTAATAAATTGGGTTGCTGCAAAAATGTTATTGCTGCTTTGCGTTCTGCTTCGGTAAGTGGTTTTACTGTTTTGGTTTGCTCCTGTTGTTTGCTTTCTATTTGTTGCAGCCTGTATCGCTCTAACTCATTGGTAATATCTGACAGGTCTTTGCTTACTGCTGTTACACCAACTTCCAAACGGTCTGCAATTAACCTGGCTAACTTCTCTACCTGTGTAATGCTGTATAAATCTAAGTTTTGGCGTATGGCTAATGCTGCTATATCAGGATTGTTTAAATAATGCTGGAACTTCCTGTTAAGCACTTCTATTTTTATGGTTACCCGTAACCGGTCAAGTCCTTCTAATCGGATGCCGCCTAAAATAGTATAGGCAATTTCTTCTGTGTTGTAAGTGATGGCTTCCGGATTGATGATGTTGATTTTTAAACTCATAAAAATCTATTGGCTTATTAAACAATAAACAAAAATATTACTTATGGCTTATAAACCAATTTTAATTTTTAATCTTTGTCATTCATTGGCTTTAAAGCCTGCAAAAACTAACTTTGATGCCGATTAAACCATTTATAAATGAACTTAGGCGCCTGCATTAAAAAAGTAAGAGAGGCTAAAGGATTGAGCCAAAAAGAAGTGGCTTTAAGCAGTGGTATTGATACGGCTAATTACTCCCGTATTGAAAGCGGTAAAACAGACCCTGCTTTTTCTTCTGTTGTTAAAATTGCAAAAGCTCTCGGCGTGCAGCTTACCGAACTGTTTAATGCTGATGAAGTGTTAAGCGATATAAATTCTTTTGATAAATCGCTGATGGAAAAAATGTCTTTAGTAGAACAACTGGACAAAAAAGAAAAAACCGCTTTCTATGCGGTTTTAGATGCCTTCCTTGGTAAGAAAAAAATGAAAGATGCTTTGAGTAATGTGCTTACTAATGTATAAAACAAAAGCCCCCTCACGGGGCTTTATTGTTATCAATACCTTGTTTGAATAACGAACGCATGTGCTTGTAAAAAAATAAAAATAAAAATAAGATACTGATAATAGCATTGTAAATACCATTCTTTAAATCTGCTTCCGAAGCAAAATAGGTATATAAAAAATACTCTGCTATCAAAATTGCACTCATCAAAAGCACAAAGTAAATTCCGTTCTTTATTTTAAATGTAAAATATATCGGTGCTGAAAAAATCAAACAGTTCAAAACAGGTAGAAATAAAAATAACCATAAGTAATAAAACCAATCTCTGCTGTTCTTTAATTCGCTTATATTAGTTAAAGTAAAGTCATGGTTTTTAAACATCAGCAATACATAAAATGCTATATACTTTACAAAGAAGTAACAAATAATATTGAGGAACTTAGGTTTAAACATAATCATCTTTTATACCACATTGCTGGCTTATAAGAATTATCATAATAATTTATAACTCCGCCTTCAACG
This sequence comes from Ilyomonas sp., assembly GCA_965219515.1. GTDB lineage: Bacteria > Bacteroidota > Bacteroidia > Chitinophagales > Chitinophagaceae > Ilyomonas. The sequence continues at coordinate 69,723 of OZ244776.1, read as the reverse complement.
GGAGCCGATTGTGTGGTAACAGGCATTCTAAAATTCTTTTCGAATGATGGCTGATTATACTGCATAACATTAGTGCCGTTTACAGAAAGCGTTGCAGAAGGAAATAAATCTGTTGCTGCAGAAGTAGTAAGGTTTCCTTGAGCAGAAACATTTACATCTAATTTTTGAGCAACATTGACAACGTTATATCCCATTAAGCCTAATCCAAATTCTTCAACTTTGGAAACACTTGCATGTTGCTCCATATTAACATTAAACCCGCCATCAGCAGTGGTTGTACTGCTAAATTTATTTTGGTCAGCTCCTAAGCCGGGATAATAATCTCTGCCAGTACCTATTGGTGTGCTTCCTATCTCTACATGCTTACCTGCTGAAATACCTGTCAATTCACCTTTCGCATTTTCATTTCCTGTAACATATACAGTCGTTGTTAATTTATCTCCTGCAGGTGCTTTACCTCCAGGTCCGTCCCAACTTTTTGCATCAATATAACTATTGAATTTAAAAGCTAATGTTTTTCCTAAATAGGTTTCACCTGTCTTTGTTGTGGCTTGTGAGTTTGCATTATTATCCCATCTTATTTTTCCGGTCTTGTTATCTTGTACAAAATCTTCCGGTCCCATTCCATCAGGGTCAGTAAATCTTATGGGATTATCAAAGCCGTAATTATAAGGAGAGAACCGACGCATCTTATCGGAAAGTGGGTCAATAGTCATCCATCTGCCTAATTGGTTATCATACATTCTTTTTCCATAGTCTAACCATTCTAAACCTGAGCCGTCTGTAAACTCTTGCCGTTGTTCTTCTTTACCATTAAATTTTAGTTTGTTATTTGGAGAACCGAAGTTTAAAGCAGTTGATGATATGCCTTGCATCTGCAACCCGAACGGATAATAATGATTTTCTTCCAGTATTGGTCCCCTCACATGCGTTACCTTCAGGTTATCGAGCCAGACCGGGCTTTCACTCTCATTGCTGAAGTACACGAACGCGTACCCGTTTTTCCTCGCATACACCGTTGCCGTAATCGTCTTGGCACTGCCGTTGGCATCGCTGACTTGCTTTATGTAGCTGTGCTCATTATCAAAGACGAACTGCTCATTAAAGAACAGCACATGCAGGTACGCTTCCGGCGGCTTATTACTTACCGTACTGCTGTTTTCTCCGCTCAGGAAAGAACCTGCCGTGCTGCCTGCTGCTCCCATCATTGACGTGGCTGTTGGAGCGCCTGCCTTTGCCACCGTGCTTACTGCAGGACTACCTGTGATGGCTGCCAGCAGGCTCGTCACCATCGTGTTCAGCCCGTTTGCCGTATGGTTGTCGGCACTCGTGGTGTTATAAAAGTAAGTAACACTGGTGTTGATGTGGTCGCCGCTCATCACCTTCAATAGCATACTTCCGCCAAAAGCCCCCGTACTCTTCTGCAGCTTCCTCACGTAGGTGCCGCTCGTGGCATCAAAGGGCTGTGAAGGTACGCCGGCTTTATCTACCCGGTTTGCGGTAACGCTTACTGCCTGTCCGTCCGCATTACTCCATACCGCATCCTGGTTAACTGCGACAGGATCCGTGCTGCTTGTTCCTTCCCAGCTTAAGATAGGATAGAAGTCCGATTTGGTTTCCTTCGTCAGCACCATCCGCACATTGCCTAGGTGATCTTTGAGGAAATAATCATAGTAATATTTGCCGTCATCCTTCAGCCGTATCCTGCCTTCTTCCGTACTGATGAACTGTAGTTTATCCGGATAGTCGGTATTAGCATCGGCAGGGCTGGTCGTCCTGCTTTCATACACCCTGTTCTGAAAGTAAGTCGTCGTCGTCGTGATGGTTTTTCCAATCGTTGTATTATCCATCGTTACCTTCTGCAGTTTGTTGCCCCCTGCATCGTAGGTATAACTAATTGTGCTGTTATTTTTATTTGCCATTGCGATTACGGCAGGCAGGTTCAGGTAGTTATAACTGATGGAGGCAATATCTTTATTCTTATCCAGCGTTAGGTTGCCGTTATCATCATAGGAATAGTCAACTGCTGTTGCAGCGTTCTTATTACCATTCAGTGCCATCGTATAAGCGGGCGAGTAATGAAAATCACCTAAGAAGGACTGGGAATTACTCTTCTCATCCGTTACGCTCTGCAGCCGGTTGCTGAATGTGGCTGTGTTTGTGCTACTGTTTTCATAGGTATAAGTCAACTTATCAATGAAGTCGGAGCCGCCGGTGGACAGAATTCCCTTCTGGTTCATGGTCATGATGTTGCCGTTGGCATCATAGCTTAGTCCGCTGACACTGAAGTCAATATCTGCCGGCGTATTGAAGCCTGTACCGGTTGCGTACTGCATAAAGACTGCGCCCATAAGCCGGTTTACATTATCATAGCTATAATCATATTTTCTTGTCTCACCATCACCTTTACTCTTCCATACTGAACCGGTGATATTGCCGTTGTACTGGGCTGCCCCGTAGCTGCCGTCTGCAAAAAGAGCGGTCTTATCATAGCCCAAATCAAAACCGAAGTAGTTGGTCGTGCTGCCCGGCGTTTTGGCAAAATCGCGGTTAGCGCCCAAGAGCCAGCCGCGGACGTTATAATCGTAGGTCATTGTTTCCAAAGGAGCTGCCGTAGAACTGGGTCCCAGATTCTTGGCTTTCAGCCTGCTCAGCTCATCGTAGGTATTCTGAACAATATTAGTGGGAGATATCGAACCACCGGGTCTCTTCTGAATGATTTTCAGCCTGCCGCCAGCGTCATAGAAATTAGTAGTATACTCAGTATAAGGCTGAGGGCCGGCGGCTGCACTAAAATGACGAAAACTGGTTTGGAATAACTTGCTGTCAAAGGTGTACTGGTACACGGCAACATCCTGCGCGCCGGTGATATCGGTGCTGCTCACTTGCGTCATCCTCCCCCTATCATCGTAAAAAGAAGAGGTATATAAATATTTATTGTTCGTTCCTATTAACTTCGTCTTTGTACCCGTCAACATGCCAGTGGCTGAAGATAGTCCGATCACTGGTAGTGCAAAAGGAAAAACAGTTGCAGACTGGTTGGTCATAATAATAGACACCTTGGAAAGATTAAACGCGGCATATACCGGGCTTCCTTCTCCTGCTACCCAACTATAATTGTCATACCAGATCTGGGTAAGCAGTTCGTAGTTGCTGCTGATGCTTGGGTAGTCAAGGTTTGTACCGATGTGTCCTGCGTGATACACCCTATCGTTGGCATCTGCCAACAGTCCTGTCTTTACCGGACGGTTCTGTCTATCATAGGAGGTCACAAGCCATTTGCTTTTAGTGCGCAGGTTGCCATCCTGAGTCATTACCATCCGGTCACGAGTATCATAGACCATCCGCACCTCTTCTGCGCCAGGCACTTTTTTTACCACCATGCGCTGCCGCTCGTCGTACTCGTACCGGAAGCAAAACGCATCGGCAGTTGTCTGACTGATTGTCCAGCTGCCATCCATGATCTCTACTGCTCTGGGCGGAATCACAAAGCGCAGGTTGCCGAAGTCATCAAATACATAGTAGGTGCATAGCCATCCTGTGTAAGCCGTTCTCGGCACATTGTATTTCTGCACTTTCTTTAAGATGATGTGTCCTTCCTTATCCTTGTATTCCACAACCTGTTGTCCGGCTTCGTCGGTTGTTATATTTTTGTAGAGTTGACCGTCCTCATAAGCATCCATACTAACCGGCAGGCTGCCGGGTGTAAAACCAATCGTCCATATCCTGACGGCGTCACCGGCTTTTGTATTTACTTCATACTGCATCTGTACAGCATGTTCCGCCGTACTGCAGCGGCTGCCCTCCCAGCTATTGCCTGGGGCGAAGGTTTTCAGCACCCGGTTCAGCGGTGAAGCTTCGTAATCCGTTTGCCCGTAGTAATACGTCTCGCCCTGACCGGCAAGCGGGCTGCCGGCACCGCCATAAAAAGCAGCCTGCTCAACGGTCGGGTCTTTCTTAAAACTGCCGTCTATAGTGCCTGCTGAAGCGTAAGGCAGATAACTATATACTTCCCGTCCGAAGGCGTCATAGAAGGTTGGAGTTACGATGTCTTTGCCTGTGGGACTAACGCCACGCACCACGTTCTGCACCGGTCGTCCCAAGCCATCGAAATACTGGGTCGTCATCGTCACGTTATTTAGTACCACGTCAGCAGCTAATGCAGTGGCATCGGTTTGCGGCTTCTGTGCCGTCCAGGTACGAATATAGTTGCCCGGGTCCGTAACGAGTGGCTGTGTGACCTGGGCAGAGACACTGAGCGTACCGCTCAGGAACAGGAGAAAGAGCAACAGGCGGCTAGTAAACACGGACTGACTGCAGTTCATCAGTATATAATTTATTTTGTTACGGTTTGTTGTATGGCGTTTTCCAACTCCGAAGAAGTAACTTCTTTGGCAAACAGACCATAGAGGCTGCCGGTCTCACTCAGCAGATATGCCCGTCCTTCTTCGGTGATGTCTTTATCAAAGTGTGAGTTATCTTCTACATGGGTGAGCCATTGCAGCAGAACATGCTGTTCACCTTCTGCGGCTTTGGCTCCCTTGCCCGTTTGAGCAAGGATATAAGATAAGGCTAAGCTGTCTTTGAGATCATGATACAACAGGGAGTCATCCATTGGTGCCCCAAAGTCATCCACTGGTATGGCAATGACAGATAATGAAGAACTATCTTTCCTGTAGAGGCTGTCCAGCATCCGTAGCTGTATCGCATCGGGCGCAGCCGCATTAACGACGACGACCAGCAGCTTTTTTCCCTCGTATTGTGATAAGGCAATGGTTTGCCCGGCTGCCAGCCCGGGAAACGACAGGTCGTAAGGCGTTTGCGCCTGCGAGGTGAATGACAATAAGATAGTAGCGATAATTAGGTAATATCTCATAATCGGTTCAGATTTTAGTTGGTGGCTATGCGGATGGAAAGTGTGTTGGGACACTCCACAGAAATATTGGAGGCTGAAAAAGAATCGTCCTGCTGAACAATGTCTCCTACCCGGAAGAAAACCGTCTGACCGGGCGAAGTGGCAGGTGTGATAGTGATATTATAAATACCGGAAGGAATGGTAGGCGGGTCTGATAATGAACTAACGCTTGAAGCTGGAAGAGAAAGTGTTGTAACGGCTCCGTTTGCCGTATTGGTCATGGTTATTGTATAATTAGCCGCTATCTGATTGCTGTATAGTGCCGTTGCCTTCTCGCAGAACGGCACTTCAACAGAAGCGGGCTGCCCTTCGTATTTGTAGGAATACTGCTTCAGAATGTTGTTGTCCATGTCCCGGGTGCGTGCCAGCCTGCCCATCCCGTCATACTCGTAGTAGGTGATGCGGTTGTTGGCATCACACTGGCTGGTCATGCCCACCAGCGGTTCATACGTGTAGGTTGTCATCTGCGCATCTGACGGATATAAACGCACATCATCTATGGTAGCAGCACCGCTAATGGTAATGCTGCTGATGTTTATTACCGTCCTTTGGTACAAGCTCCAGCCATTGTGTGACGTAATAAGCGTAGCAGAAGTCCCGTTGATTCTGGCGGTGCCTGATCCCGTCTTCAGCCAGTAAGAAACAACATAATTGCCGCTTGTTAATCCGGATTTAGTAATAGAATTGGTTCCACTCAACGCATAGCTTTTAGAGCCTGTAATGCCACCTGCGGTTGTACTGATACCACTGCTGTTAAACGTCCAGTTGCCTTTACCATCAGCTTCAAAAGATGTGTAGGCTATAGATGACTGCGCAGCATTGGTTGCTTCCGCTACCGGTAGTACAGATTTATAATCCCAAACATAAGAATGATTAATATCTAAAGATTTATGTTGCTGTAAGAGATTACCATACGAATCATAAGAATCATTGTAAAACTTTGATTCATAATCTGAGCTTTTCGTAACTGCAGTCGATGAAATATTCAGAGGAACGAACGAAGAAGAAGGCGAAGATATTTTTAGTTTGTAAACAAAATCTTGCTTAGGTACATCAATTTTAAAAGTATTTAATACTGCTGAAATAGTTTTAGAATTACTTCCATTTACATCTGTTTTCTGTATATAAGTTTCAACTGGAACAGAAATAACGTATTTGTCCTGTAAGTTTTTAATCCCCTTAGCAATAAGATCACTATTTGTTCCAATTGAATAATCTGTTGGATATTTTATGTTTGTAATTATAGATTCACCTTTGCTGGTATGATTTACCTGTTTAGTTAAAAAGTAATGATTGGAACTTTCATGAAAATATTCAATACTTGAAGTTAGCTTTCCATTTTCCATGTTCTCCTCAAGAGTTTCTTTGTCAAGAACGGTCCAAGATGAGTTGTCATCATAATATTTGACATTAAATGTTCTGACCGAGTTATTTGAAGATGCTGAATGAGGATCATATACTTTAACAGATTTTACTAGTTCTGATTTCTTTACTGAGTATACATAATCCTTCTTTCGGATAGGGATATTTGAGCCATTTTTATAAATAGCTTCCACCGCAATTTGACCGTTTAAAGAGCTGGTTATTTGAGGAATAAAAGGATGGTCAGGTGTCAATGAAGGGCTGTTATAATAAAAGTATTCAGCCTTTCCATTTTCTCCATTTACACCTTCAAGAACGGTTACTTTGCTATACCCAATAATGCCAGATGAATGCAGACCTGCGGAATTGATCGTGCTTGACATTCTTCCTACATATTCCGCTATTGATTGACAGTTATTTACATCATCAACATCGTTTGTTGAAAACAAATAATTAGGTTGATTTAATAATAATCCTGTTGATTTATCATTATCAGTGTAGATAAAGAGCTTTTTAGCGTTTGTAACCCCATTCGCAGTATTTATAATGGATTTGATTCTTAGTCCTCCACCTGCTCTTTCTACTACTTCTGTTTTATCATTCCATATTGCAGATAAGGTAGTCACATATCCTTGTAGGTATCTTACTTCTATTCGATATGTTCCGGGTAAAAGAAATTTTGTAGAAATTTCATTAGAAGGAGCATCTGAACCACAGAGTGGGTCTGGTTGCGTTGGACAGGTCCAATTACTCCATGATGCTATATTAGTATAAGTTCCGTTGCTTTCTTTCTTATAAGCATAAGCATAAACTGTTTGTACTCCTCGAATGTCATTTGCATTTTCATCTGCTTTGTCATAATTATAAGCAAAACTTACAGATGCAGTATCAGTCAATGTGAAATTTTCAGCAATGTCCGAGTAATTATTCCAAGGAGTCGCAATCACACTAGTGCTCAATCAGCATAGTTTTTAAATAGACATAGCTTTGTGGTATAAACTGAGAAGCGATGGGTAAGATAAAGGTACAGTTGAGTGAAGGGGACAAACTTTATTTGAACAGCTATGTAAGCAAAGGAAACCATTCTGCCAGAGCCATACGGCGAGCCCGCATGCTGCTGATGCTGGACAAAGCAGGTAAAAATCAAAAACAAATAGCCCGGGATTGTAGCTGCAGTGAGGGCACGGTAACTAATATTTTAAAACGCTATGAGCAGTGCAAGGGCGTAATAAAGGAGGTGTTGGAAGAAAAGCCCCGTAGTGGTCAGCCTACCATCATCACCCCGCAGCTGGAAGCAAATATTACCGCCCTTGCCTGCTCGGAAGAGGGACCCGATGGACGCAGCAATTGGACATTAGACCTGATAGCAGACAAAATGGTCAGCGATGGTCTTGCCGTGCACTTAAGCTATGAGACGGTGCGCAAGGTTTTAAAAAAAGCAAACTCAAGCCGTGGCTTAAAAAGCAGTGGTGCATCTCTAAAGTAGATGGTCAGTATCTGGCAAACATGGAAGGGGTGTTGCGCCTTTACAGCCAGCAGCAGCAGCAAGGTGTAGTCAGACTTTGTATGGATGAACGTCCCTGCCAGTTGTTAAGCAATGTGATAATGCCGCTGCCGCCAAAGCCAGCAATGCCAAAGCGTATAGATAATGAGTATAAAAGAGAGGGCACCTGCGTAGTGCTGCTGGCTTATGATATAGACAAGGGCATCCGCTACACGGAAGTAAAACAGCAACGAACTAAAAAGGACTATGCTGAATTTATAGACAACATCATCACGGAGCATTACAGCAATGCACACACCATAAAGCTGGTGCAGGATAACTTAAATACGCACACCAAAGGTTCATTTTATGAGCATCTGCCGTTGCAAAGAGCCGGAGAACTGGCTACCATAATTGACTTTGTATATACGCCAAAGCACGGTTCCTGGCTGAATATGGCAGAGATAGAGTTCTCTGCCCTTGCCAGGCAATGTTTGGACAACCGCATTGCCACCATAACACAAATGAACCAATGCGTACAATCCTGGACTGACCACAGAAATCTTCATCACCTGAAAATACACTGGAGCTTTACTGTTGACCATGCCAGAGATAAAATGGCTTCGCAATACCTAAAAGCTAATCACAAAAACTATGCTGATTGAGCACTAGCAGATTGTGTGATGTAATCAAAAGCATCATCTCCTTGCGGGTTAGAATAAACATTTAATTCATAATCGAAATTTGTTTGTCCACCTGTCGGGTATTTTATAGAAGATAGAACACCGGCTATTATTTTATCTTTTTGATTGGATGGTTTTCTAACTGCACCATCTAAATTAATATCAGGATTAATGTGCAATACACTAGGAACCAGTTTTAGATTGTTTTGATTGTTGTAAAATCCCCAATGATCAATACTTTTTGAATACTTCGGAGGAAGATTAGTCGAAGAAAAATAAGTGAATTCATAAGGCAAATTTGAAATACCACCATTTCCAGATTCTGTAACCTTATCTAATTTAAGTCTTTGGTCAAAATTAATTCCAAAGTAGGAGTAGGTAAATAGAAAGGATCTAACAACACTTCCACTTAAATCTTTTAATACAATTTTTTCGAGCTTCTGAGGTATTTCAGCTCCTGAATATTCAATATCACTTCTGTTTGTTGTCTCAAATTCAATAGTCCCGTTTTTGAATGCAATTGATTTCAAATACACATCATGAATAATCTGCTTACTGGCACTATAGCTTTTAATTTCTGATTCAAATATTGGTGTATTATCAGGGCAGTATCTGATAAGAGAAACAAGATTATATACTTCTTCTGACTTTTGAGTTAGGCTTATACTCGAACTTTTAACTTCATATATAAAAGTAATTTTGTTACCCGTTGGTGAGACAATTTCATCTAAATACCAAGAAGTAATAGCATCGGTTTTTTGATCCCATTTCCATTTTGAACCGGTTTGAATTTTCTCATAATCGTCTATTTCATTATAACGATCATTGTAATAGTAGTTTTGAGCAGCTTCCTGTGTACCAAAAGTATATTTATACCCTTCTGATGTGGTTATTATCCATTTTAACGTTGATGATATAAACTGAACTTTTAAATTATTTTTTTCATCTTGGTATATCAATGAGCCATTAATTTGCTTACCTAAAATAAACCTGCCTGATAAATTACCAAAATTATAATTTACAATATCTGCTTCTCCATCAGTTGTATTGTTTAGAACACTTTCCAGATAGTTGCGATCATTTGGCCAATTAGGTCCGTCTTCAATATCGTTATTAGCATTTGAGGTAGGAAGTATTGGTGCTGAATAATAGCCACCATTCTTAAAATCGTCTAATCCTCTAATTGTTCTTGTTATAACTCCACCAGCATTTAAGGACCATCCCAAACCTACCCAACTGGCTTGATCACCTACACGTGTGCCAGCAGAACTATACCGAAGAGATATATCAATATTGTTATCAATATCCTTAATAGAATAAATAGGAATCGATATATTTGGCATACCGGAATAGTAGTTTATAGGAAATTCTCCATATTTACTTAACGAAGCTGCAGTAGGTGAAGGCGGTATAATCTGATTGGGATTATAGCTTTGAGAAGAGCCTACAAAAAATGTTACTGTATAAAGGCAAAGTAAAAAAATACGCATAAATAACACATTATAAAATTTCAACAATTTTTGATTTTTTTATTAATTTTAATTCTATTATAATCCCAGCCCCACCCTAAACTTGATTGCAGGTGTTCTTGGCAGTTGCCCATAGCTCAGAAAGTCCCACAGCAGTTGCACGTTGTTTTCTTTCTTTCCCGCTTTGTACTTTTTGGTTAATCCGATAAGCCCGCTTCGCTGCCAGCCGCTCAGGTCTTTTAGTTGCTGATATTTCTGAAACGACTGCATGTAGTTCATCTCATAGCCGCCCGTGAGCCAGATGTTTCCCTTCGCCCTGATGTCTGCGTAGCTTCTCAGTCCCACGCCTTCGTTTGTAACGGCGATGTGCCTGATGCCACCGCTGCCCCAGCCCATTCGGTATGATGCCCCCACACCTATGATGCTTCTGTCGTTTATTTTGTACCCTGCCGTCAGTGCCACATCGCTCGTGGCTGGCAGAAGGGAATGGCTTTTCTCACTCTGCACATTCATGCCGTACGCTATCCGTTGCAGAAAGCTTTTGGTATGCTGCGGGTTGGGTCTGAAGTCCGGCATCGTCATGTCGCTGCTGCCATCACTAACGCCAAGCCTGCTCATCTTATCTTTCAACTTGCCAAGCTGCGTTTGCGCCGCCTGCATCTGCTGCTGCAGGTAACTGTTTGCTCCGCCGCCCTCCAACGTCTCAGGGCTTGACGCAGGCAATGTGCCGAACCGCTGCTGCAACTGCCCCTGCACCGCGGCTCTGGTCTGTAAACCTGCCAGCGCCTGCGGCGTGCCGTAGCCCTGCGGCTCGGGAAACAGTTTTGCCAGGCAGCTGTTCCGCTTCATGAACGATTGAAAAGCTTTCGATTCCCTCACAGCACCTAGCAGCTTTTGCTCCGTCTTCTCTTTGTTGCTGAGCATCTCTTTGTATTCTCTTACCCGCTGACTGTAATAAAACGCTTCTTTATTGACGCTCCTGAGCTGCCTGGTAAAAGGACTGCTTTGCAGCTGCTCTTTCAGCTGCCGCTCTCTTTGCTTTACAAACGCTTCGATGTCGTTTGCCTTTTGCAGCCTGCTCTGCAAGCCCCGTAACTCACTGCCGGTTTTTGTAATCTCCTGTAGTTTATCTGCCGGCAGGTTCGCGCCTGCCGACTTCAAAAAGCTCAGTGCCGTCTGCATGCTGTCAACACCGGGCAGGTATTCGCTGAGCGGAAAGCTTTGGGTGGAATCATAAGGGGCAGAAAGCTTTGCTTGCAGTTGCTTATACCTGTCATCTGTATCATTAAACAGCGCTGCCGCCTTTGCGTTGTCTTTTCTGCTTATCCTTCTTTTCAGCTTCTCTTCTTTACTGCGCATCCGCACGAGCATTTTCTGACTTTGCTTTTCCACGGTGGCATTCATTTTTTCGTACTTCTGTTGTAAAAAATGCAATGATTTCTTGGAAACTGATTTCACCCCGCCGGTGGCTTTCTCTGGCAGACCGGTTGCCTGAACGGCTTGTGAAAACAGCGGGTTCTGGCAATAGGCTGACAAACCCGCGCAAACGAGCAGCAGCAGCAATATGGCGGATCGCATGAAAAATTGGTTTACTTGTTTTTTGGCTTTGGCTTTCCTCTACAGTATCTTTTTGGCTCGTCAAATCTAAAGAAGCTGTTAATACCGGCAAATTAATTTTTATACTTTTTTGAAATATTTTTTTTACTAATGTAATCCGCGCGTTTAGCAGAACTGTTTGCCGGGAATAAAGCATGAATAAATAGGATGAGTTTTATAAAAAATCCCGTTAAGGTTTTGGTGAGGTCTCCGTTTTTAAAAACAATCCTCCCGGATGCCGCATATACAATGCAGCCTTTATAAAATATCTACGCAATCGGTGAGACAATAACTAAAGTGATATACGACTGCTTTATCCTGAAAAAAGCATTGTCAATTTGAATAGCGTCCCATCACTTTTGGTTTATCTTCCTCCAGAGGTTTACTCTTGTTTAGGTTTGTTCATGTATATCACACACTTTCCAACTATCAGACTGGTCTTTTTATCACCCTTCTTATAATCTTAACTACCATTTAGTACTTTTATCAAAGACATTATAGAGGCTTTTATTCATATCAGAACCGTACGTTGTGATGTGTCGAATCCATGGAAACCTTTTTCATTGTTCCATGATAATCTAAGTGACATTCTAATAGTATCTCCTTACCCAAAACATGCTACGACTAAAAAATATCATTAAAGAAAAGTACATTTCTGTTTCCTTAGTATTACTGCCCGACATCCCTCTTTTTAATTCTAAACATTATAAAATCCCAAATCTTTTCATCACTTTTACACATCATTTCCTACATTGCTATCTCTATGAAATTAATTAGTCCTGCCATTTCCCGCCTTGCGCGTTTGCGCTACAACCGTATGGAAGATTGGATAAACGATCCGCTCACCGCACAACGGCAGATTTTACAGGAATTAATTACGCACGGGCAATACACCTGCTTTGGGCGCAAACACCAGTTTCAGGATATATTCAACATCCGCACCTTTAAGCAACATATACCCATCAGCGAATACCACAACATCAAAGGCTACATCAGCCGCCTTATGAATGGCGAGGAGAACATGCTGTGGAACACGCCGGTAAAATGGTTTGCCAAAAGCAGCGGCACTACCAGCGACAAAAGCAAATTCATACCTGTAACAGATGAAAGCCTCGAACAATGCCATTATCAGGCTGCGAAAGATGTGGTGGCGGCTTATTACAATCACAATCCCGAAAGCGATTTGCTTACCGGCAAAGGTCTTGTCATCGGCGGCAGCCACCAGGTTAGTCAGCTTAATGAAGAAGTGTATTGCGGCGATTTAAGCGCCGTTTTATTACAGAATACGCCGTTTTGGGGGCAATGGCTGCGCACACCCGAACTGTCTATTGCGCTGATGGATGAGTGGGAAGGAAAAATAGAAGCGCTGGCGCAAAACACCATTGCAGAAAACGTAACATCTATCTCCGGTGTGCCAACGTGGACGCTGATTCTGATAAAACGGATTTTGCAAATCACCGGTAAAAGCAATCTGAAAGAAGTATGGCCAAATCTGGAATTATACATGCACGGCGGCGTATCGTTTGTTCCTTATAAAGAGCAGTTTGAACAACTGATGGGCAATAATGTTCATTATGTGGAAATCTACAATGCAAGCGAAGGTTTTATGGCTGCGCAATGCAACCCGTACGATGATGGCATGATCTTATTTTTACAGCATGGCATTTTTTACGAGTTTATGCCGATTGAAGAATATGGAAAAGAAAAGCCGCGCACCATGGGTTTGGATAAAGTGGAATTGAATAAGAATTATGCGCCGGTTATTTCAACCAACGGCGGTTTGTGGCGTTATCTGTTGGGCGATACCATTCAGTTTACTTCGTTACATCCTTTTCGCATTAAAGTAAGTGGCCGCATCCGCCATTTTATGAATGCGTTTGGCGAAGAAGTCATTGTAGAAAACAGCGACAAAGCCATTGCCGTTGCCTGCGAAAAAACCAACGCTGTGATAAACGATTATACCGCCGCGCCGCTTTATTTTTCCGACAACAACAACGGCACGCACGAATGGCTGATTGAGTTTGAACATGCACCCGAAAACATTCAGCAGTTTGCCTATGAATTAGACTGCGCGCTAAAAAGCATCAACAGCGATTACGAAGCCAAGCGGCATAAAGACATTGCGCTTCGCATGCCGGTTGTTCGCAGCCTGCCCAAACATTTATTTTGCAACTGGCTGAAAGCAAAAGGCAAGCTGGGTGGGCAACATAAAATTCCGCGCCTGAGCAACGACAGGAAATATGTGGAAGAATTGATGGCAATGATGTAATAAGATGCTTTTTAAAATTGTTATAACATGAAATTACGACAGCCTCAATTGAATAAATTGTTTCATAAGCGGAGAATTTTGTAAAAGAATGAAACTTTTTATCGCTTTATGTATTTTGTGGTTGCTGCCTTTTATTATTACTTCTTTTTTTAATCAGCCAGCCATTGATGATTTCTGGAATGCCAATACCGTAATTGCGCATGGAAGATGGAATGCAACCGGTTATTTTTATCAAACCGCTTCTGCCAGATATTCTGCCAATTTCATCATGAGCTTATGCAACACCTTGCCGCGAGGCAACGTTTGGATTTTTAAAATCTGGCCAGTTATTATCATTGTCTTTCTCTTGTTTTCTTTTTGCTTTTTATACGCTTCCGTTTTTAATAAAAGTTTATTTGATAACAAAGTTGTTTGCCTTGCTTTTCTATTTGTTATATTGCATATATCAAGTATGCGGTCGTTGTTTGAAGGCTTGTACTGGATGTCATCTACCGTTTGTTATCAGTTAGCCATTGGCTTATTTGCAATTGCAATCGCTGCCATTATAAAAGACAGCAAGACACCCTCGTTTTTTCTGAAACTGATTGCAGTTATAACATCTCTTATCTTACCCGGCACCACAGAAATTATTATACCCGTTTATATATTATCACTTCTTATTATTCTTTACTTGTCTTATAAATTTCATTCTCCCAAAAGCCTTATTTGTTACAGCCTCATCATAAGCATCGTTCTTCTGCTGTTTATCCTGGTAAGCAAAGGCAATCTGGCAAGAATAAAAAATGACAGCATCACTTACAATCCGCATTTTGCGGAAGCCTTGCTTTATGCCATAAAATCAATTGCTTATTATGCCGTTATCTGGATGGCAAATCCATTAACCATTGTTTCTTTTATTCTTATTTTTATTTTTATTTCAAAAAATTTGCTGGCAGTTAATTTATTTTCAACAATAAAAAAATCAGAAATTATCGTATTGATTTTATACTTTCTTCTTGCGTCAGTGGCGGTTTATCTGCCGTTGCATTTGTTCGAATCATCCTTGCCATTTCCGCGTATTACTACGCTGTATTTCTTTTTATTCTTTCATTTATTGTTTTTTATTGTATTGCGATATTCCTATTTTATATTACCGGTAATTAATAAGATGACATATTTTCTCAACACAAAGCATATCATGCCGGCGTTACTTTCTGTTTTTGTTATATGCGCTTTTACCAATAGAAATTTTGTTTTCATCTGTAAAGATCTTTTTGATGGAACGGCAACAAAATTTAACGAAGAAACGTATCAGCGATATTATCTGATCAAAAATTGTGAGAAAGATACCTGTTATGTTCCGGCGCATCAAAATTGGCCTTATTTTGCCCAGTTATCAAAAACAGAAACATCGAATCCGAATTATTTTCAACACATGAATGTATTCTTCAAAAAAATAATTCTGTTTCGTTAGAATAAAATGCTGCCGATGAAAGCCTGATCGTTTTTTAGAGGCAGGCGCTTGTTATGTTATTCAGTTGCCGTAGCCTTCATTACAATCACATCTTTTCTTCTTTCTGCCGGTGTTACATGCAAATATCTCATTTCTCCATTTGCCACTTTGCCTTCTACCACCGTATTGTAAGGCGCGTGAAGCCTGAACGAGCAGTTCCAGTCTTTTGGCCAGGCAGGCACTAAATAAATGGCGGAATCGCTGGTCTGCATCAGCATTTCCTGCAAAGCAATCATACCGCTGCCGCCCCAGTTGTGGTCGGGCGTCCAGTCGAAACCCGGTCCCCAGAAAGCCGGAAACCGCCGTCCTGAATTTTGCAGTTTTTTTATGGTTAACCCTTTGGCTTCGTTTGTTAATCCCAATCTTGCGCACCAGATGGCATCCTGCTTCCAGCCGGTAAAACCTTTGTATTTCGCCACTTCCGTATCGTATTTCCAGGTATTCAAAGCTGTGTCCAAACCGGGCTTTCCTATGCCATATTCACCATAGGGAAACACGGGGTATAACTGCGGTATTTCTTCGTTGTTGATGCGCTCCCAAATCACAGCAGGCGATATGGTTGTATAACCCTGCATCTGCCGGAAAGCGAAAGGAGGAATGCGGTTAAGCATTTGTTGCCAGCGGTTTTTTTGGGTTGAATCAAGATACGTTTTTGGCAATTGCAGCAATTGCTGCAACACCGCTTTTAACCCTGCGATGGTTGTTACGGAGTTGTAAGTAATTTTATACGTTTCTGCGGCACTACCCGGATACAACACAAGATGACCGTTTTCGTCGAGCGCTTTAGTGCTGCGTTTTAATTGCTGCTGCTGATAATGTTCATCAAAAAAAATGAGGCTGCCCGTTATCAAAGGCAAATACTGATGAATGTCCTGCCCGGTATATTGCTGCGATTGCAATATCATGAGACAAAACTCTAAAATGGTGTCCCAGGTATAATCTATCCAGCTATTATAAAGCAGACCTTTATCAAAATAAGCCGGTCGTTGCTCAATGTATTCAAAAGCCTGCGGCAAGCCGAAGTTTTCTATCTGCTCGTTAAAAAGAGCGCCGCTGTGATGCCAGTAAGTCTGGCTCAGCAATTGGGCATTTTGTAAAATCCGCAGGTAAAAGTCAAACTGTGGCTTCATCATATCTTCGTCGCCGCTTTTGAGCATTGGCCAATATACCAGCCGCTGATTTTGCGCTGTAAATGTTCCGCCGCCCCACAATCTGAAATCGGGTGAAAATGGCAAATCAGGTCTTGTAAAAACCGGATCGTAAGTAAACAATCCGCCGTTAAATTTTGTTGGATACGAGCCATACGCATTGCAGCCGAGCATGTAGCGGAACAATTGATAATTGCGGCCAACCTGCCAGGCTGCCGATGCTGTATCGGGCTTGTCATTGTTGATATAAATGTAACTGCGGTTCCAGTATTGCCGCCACCAGTTTCTTGTGTTTTGTTCAGCCGTTTTATCAGCCCTGCCCGCTTCTTTTATAACAGCCTGCAAACCTTGCTGCCATTCGCTTTGCGTTGCCGATGTGTCTGTATGCAAGTACAAACTTATATGCACGGCACGCGCTGCATTCTTTGTCTTTAGCTTCCATGCCGTGTATGGCGTATTTACATACGTTCCTGTATCGGTGCCGTCGGGCGCCAGGTTATCGCCTTTTAAACAGCCGCCGTAAGTAAGATGATACAACGGGTTCCAAAGCTTATTTTTTATACTGTCTAAGCCCTGCTCATGAACTGTATAATCGAAGACGCTCTGATCTTTATTGCGATGATAAAACAGTATATTTTGATTAGTAAAAGCAACCGAATCTTTATGCGCAATTACCTGCCTGTTTTGCATTGCTTTGTAAGATGAAGCGCTTTGTTCTGCCACAGCATACACTCTGTCTTTTGTGCGCCAGCTTTCATAGCCGGCCGTTACCTGCACAGGTATCGTACTATTGATGTCTGCATGTATAACCGGACGAAACACATCAACCCAAACAATTATGATTATCTGTTGCTTTCCTTTGGTTACGGTAATTTGAACATAACCTTCCTTTAATTTCAGTTCCTGCCTGAAAAGTGCGCTGCTGTCAAATACATTGGGAGAAATATGAAGACGCAGCCTGCCGAATTTAGGGAACACATTGTTTTCGTCAAAAGCGCCGCTGCGCGAAACATACATCAGCACATCGCCGTTTTCTACCCATACGTTTAAACCTATATCGCCGCCGCCGCAAGGCATAGATTCACTTGCATTTTTACTCTGGCTTGTCCACAAAACGTTGTACTGATCTAAATCAGATTGAGCCGATATGGTTTCTGCCAAAAGCAGTAAAAGCAAACTAAAAATAAAGTGTGATATATATTTTTGGTTTTTCATACAGACAAATTACCGTTATTCGTTTTGTAATTTCATTACATAAATTTCTTCTCTACCATCAACAAAATCTTCTTATCGGCATTATTTAATGTATTCAGGCTATCGCTTTCCCAATGCCGGTGAAACGCCTGTATGGCAGCGCTGCTGTCTCTGATGTCGTAACCAATAATGCGCAACGCCTGCAATGTGTTAAATGATTGCGGAACGGTTATATTTGTTGTATCATCATACCAATATCCAAAGCCCTGCTGCGCCAGCCTTTGCCAGGGAAAATAAGGATTGGGATCGTTTTTTCTTACCGGCGCAATATCACCATGACCAATAAAATTTGCTGTTGGAATATTGTATTGCTTTTTTAAAAAAGATAAAACATGCAACAGGCTTACCATTTGCGACTCATAAAAAGGCTCAAAGCCATTGTTGTCAAGCTCAATGCCAATAGAAATAGAATTGATGTCTGTTACATTTCCCCATCTTGCGATGCCGCCGTGCCAGGCGCGCATATAATCGTTTAATAAATGATATACGGTTCCATCTTTACAAATTACATAATGCGCGCTAACCTGTGTGCGTGGCAACGTAAAGGTGCGCAGTGTTTGGGCACATGAATCCTGCGCGGTATGATGAATGATAACAAAATTTGGCTTGCGCAGATTAAAATTTGTGGTACCAACAAAGTATGGCGCGGATGAAACGGAATCAATACTGTCTGTCGCGGGCAATTTCTGTATTGCTTTTGCAAATGCTTTAGCCTGCTTTTTATACACTTTGTTGGTGGCGGTGTAAGGATTGTGAGCGCAACTGTAAGAAGTGTAAATGAGTAACGTAACCACTAAAATAAGAAGCATTTTCATTGAATAAAAATAAGCGATGTTATGAATACATACTTATCAACTTCACTGGCTTATCTTTTGATTTCATTATCATAAAAAGAACATGCCTGAAGGACCGTTGCTAATTTTGTGGAAAGAGCAAACGCAAAGCTTTACCGGTAAAAAAATAACAGAAGTAGAAAACAATACGAAGCTGAATGCAACACGCATGAATGGCAAAACCATTACCAGCGTCAAAACATGGGGAAAACACTTTTTAATCTGCTTCAACAATTTTACACTGCGCATTCATTTTTTAATGTTTGGCGATTTGTTTATCAACCAACGCAAACCGCCTGAAAAACCTGTTAAACTAAGATTGTACTTTGATGACGGAGAACTTAGCTTTTATAGCTGCGCCATGCGTTTGATAGAAGAACCGCTGGATGAAGTATATGACTGGTCGGCAGATTTGATGAATGAACATTGGAACACCAAAGCTGCATTGCAAAAATTAAAAGCCATACCTGATACATTGGTTTGCGATGCCTTACTCGACCAGACCATTTTTGCGGGTTTGGGAAATATTATGAAAAACGAAGTGTTGTTCAGAAAAAAAGTGCATCCGGAAAGTAAAGTCGGCGCCGTTCCGTTGAAAATCTGGAATACGCTTATCAAGGAATCTGTCAGTTACGGCTGGCAGTTTTATGAAGGAAAAAAAGATGGCACTTTACGCAAACACTGGCAGGCGAACCGGCAAAAAATTTGCCCGCGCGATCACATTAAATTTCATAAAGAGCATACCGGCAAATTAGAACGGCAAAGCTTCTTCTGCAATGAATGTCAGAAGTTATATAGTTGATGGTTGGTGGTTGACAGTTGACGGTTGAAAAAAAATAAATGCGGCTAAAGGTCTTGTAAAACCACCAACCATCAACTCACTTTCAGCCGATACGCAAATAAAGCTGTAAGCAACAGGCTCGATAGCAGCAAATGCAATGGCTGCGCGGCTTGCGGAATGTTCATGTAAAAAAGAATGAGACCAACCGCAATGGTTGTAAACACAGTTGCCAGTATAAAAAGAGAGATGCGCTGCAACGATTGATAAGCCAATGACTGCCAGAAAAGAAAGATGCAAATCAGCGCGGCTATCCACGCAAAATTGCGGTGAAAATCGAATACGCCGTTTAGCCGATCAATCCAGGTTTCCCTACCGGTAAAGCTCATCATTACTGATATTTCATCAACCTGTTCTCTTACATCTGTACCCAAAATAATTTGCGTCAGCACAATTACAAAAGCCGCAGTGCTTAGCCATTTTAATTGTTTGCTTATCACCTTCGGTTGATTGCTTAATTTATGTAATATGATAACCGCTGCAAAACCAATTAATAAAGCCAGCAACATGTGCAACGTTATCTTTACCACAGCAAGATTTGTATCAACCACAAGCTTTCCGAGCCACGCTTCAAAACCGGTTAGCAATAACAAAGACAAGCTCCACCATACAATACTTCGCTTTGCGTTGTAAAACAGGCGAAAGCTCCAGATAATATGAGCGATGATAATGAAGCCAAGCAAGCCGGTTGCCAGCCGGTTTATGTATTCAATCCAGGTTTGCGCTACATTAAATGTTGCGTAGTTGTTTTTTTCATATTGCTGCCAGTTATTTGCGTCGTACATTTCGCTGCTTATGAATGCCTGCTTTGCATATTTCAGACTATCATTGTAAATAATAAACTGCCCGGCTTTATAATGATGATTTACCTGAAAATGCACCTGGTATTCCTGTGTTGGCGGCACCGCATTTCCAAAGCAGGTTGGCCAATCGGGGCAGCCCATGCCGCTTCCAGTGGTTCGAACAATGCTGCCTGCCAGAATAACAATAAAAACAGATGCCAATAATACTTTTGTAAATTGTATATAACTTTTGTATGATGGTTTCATAATATGTAAAACAAGGCAAAGGTAGTCTGCATAAAGGGCAGGAATAATTGTAAACAAAATTTTACCTTTTTACAAGGAAGAGCGGATGCTGCAACCTTATTATCAGGATGTATTACCAGAAGCCGGCTGCGACGAAGCCGGTCGCGGATGCTATGCCGGTCCTGTGTTTGCGGCGGCTGTTATTTTATCCAAAACTTTTTTTCATCCATTGCTAAACGACAGCAAACAATTATCTGCTGCGCAACGCAACGAGCTAAGACCCGTTATTGAAGCTGAGGCAATTGATTATGCCGTGTCTATGGTGAGTAATGATGACATAGATAAAATTAATATTCT
Organism: Ilyomonas sp.; assembly: GCA_965219515.1. Classification (GTDB taxonomy): domain Bacteria; phylum Bacteroidota; class Bacteroidia; order Chitinophagales; family Chitinophagaceae; genus Ilyomonas. Next base: position 48,996 of record OZ244776.1, on the reverse strand, counting down.
GCAGGCATCTTTTAAAGCCATGCATCTTGCATTAGATTTATTAAAAACAAAACCCGGACTATTGCTGATAGACGGCAATCGTTTTTTAGCCTATCAGCACATACCGCATCAATGCATTATTAAAGGCGATGGTTTGTATGCAAGCATTGCGGCAGCCAGCGTGTTAGCCAAAACGTACCGCGACGATTACATGACGGCGCTTCATGAAGAATATTCTTATTACAACTGGAAACAAAATAAAGGTTATGGTACAAAACAGCATCGCGCAGCCATAGAAACATACGGATTGTGCGAACATCACAGGAAGAGCTTTAAAATAGGTGTAAGCGATGAGTTATGAGTTATAAAAGTTAAACAGATCATTTTGTTTCTTATCGCATCCTTTACGTAAAATAATATTTAAAAGATTATTTGTCTTATCCTTATCGCTCATAAATCACAACTCATAACTCATACCTCATAACTCACTACGCTTCCACTTCATTCCATACACCGGCGCCTTGCCGTGTTATAATATATTCATCCGTTGTGCAATCAACAATGGTTGACGGCGTCATGCCACCCATACCGCCGTCAATTACAATGTCCACGCGGTTTTTAAAGTTTTCATACATCAGTTCGGGATCGGTGTATTCTTCTACCATTTCGCCGGGCAGCGAAGCTGATAAAATGGGCGATTCCAATTGTTGCACAATGGTTCGGGCAATATTGTTATCGGGCACACGCAACCCAATGGTGCTTTTCTTACTTTGCAAAATCTTCGGCACTTCTTTGCTGGCAGGCAAAATAAACGTAAAGGCACCGGGCAAATAATTCTTTAACAAGCGATACAACGGCGTTGAAATGCTTTTGGTGTATTTGCTTACATCACTCAAATCGTAGCATACAAAACTAAGCTGCGCTTTTTCGGGATCAACACCTTTAATCTGCGCAATGCGCGAGATGGCTTTTTGCTGAAAAATATTGCAGCCTAACCCGTAAATGGTATCGGTTGGATAAATGATAACGCCGCCATCCTGCAGGCATTCAACAACGGTTTTGATGTTGCGCGGATTGGGATTTTCCGGATGAATGTGTAATAGCATAAATGAGATTTTTTTGTGAGGGATTTTATATCTGATGTTACCAAAACAAACAGCGAATTTTATTAGCTGTTAACATTAAGTTCATTTTACATTTGCGCAAAAATATATCCAAATGCAACTGCATTCAGTACCTGAAAGCGTTTTTGCCATGAACCTGCCTGCGCTAAACAAATTTATAAGTTTATAAGCGGCACGGTAAAAGAAATTTGGAATTTGATGGCCGTAACATAGATACGCTGATGAAAAAGACGGTGCTGATAAAATGGTACGGCTGGAAATATAAAAAAACACTAATTGGCGCAGAAAAAAACTGCTGTAAATTTCTTTTGAATTAAGAGCACAGCAACCTGATAACTGATTGGGAAAGATGGTTTGATTCATAAAACATAATTGTGTAAAAGAAAAGATTTTCTGCTGTAACTATGCTATGTAAAACAATTTTCGTTTCATAAAATCTTATTTGGATGCTGTTACATGCCGTTGATGTAGTAAATGACATTTCCCCGGAAGACTTTAAAAAAAAATATTATAACCCCCGGAAGCCTGTTGTGATGCGCAACCTGGCAAAGCAATGGCCGGCTTATGAAAAATGGACCTGGGATTATTTTAAGCGTGTGGCCGGCGATAAAAAATTAGGCATTTATAACAATGTAAAAAGTGATGCCTATACGCCCATTAACAAAGCGGACGATTATACCACCTTTGGCGAGTATATAGATATGATAAGCAAAGGACCGGCGGCATGGCGTATTTTTTTCTTTAATATTTTTGCCCATGCACCGCAGTTGAAACAAGATTTTTTTTGGCCCGACCGGTATGTAAAAGGTTTTTTAAAAAGTCTTCCGTCTTTATTTGCCGGTGGCGCAGGCTCTATCACGCACATGCACTTTGACATTGACTTACCCAATCTTATACACACGCAGTTTATAGGCAAAAAGAGGGTTTTGCTGTTTCCCAACAAAGAAAAATATAAGCTGTATCGCAAGCCCTTTGAAGTATTAAGTCTGGCTGATTTCAGCAATTATTACGACGCTCAGAAAAGCAAGATTGACGCTGCTAAATTTCCGGCCATAGAACGCGCCGAAGGCTATGATGTAATTTTAGAACACGGCGATACGCTGTTTATACCAAGCGGCTACTGGCATCACATGGAATACCTGGAAAGCGGTTTTGCCATGAGCCTGCGCGCACTTGATAAAACGATTGCCGGCAAGCTGAAAGGCGCCTGGAATGTTATAGGAATGCGGAACATAGATACGCTGCTGAAAAAGACAATCCCCATGAAATGGTACGGCTGGAAGCAGAAAAAAATATTCGAGGCGGCAGAAAAGGAAATGGCTGTTTGAGTTATACGTTGTAAGTAATATGTTATCCATTGAACGTTTTACGTGATAAGTATTTAAGTTGAAAATTACTTACTACTTATAACTTACCACTTACAACGTATAACTTTACACGATTTCCCATACTTCTTTTCCGCGTAACAATTTATCCAAATTGCCCATGCCTTTGGCAGCAATGGTTTCTTCTATTTGCAGGCGCATTACATCTTCATAACAAGCACGATCTGCTTCATAAAAAACACCAAACGGTCTGGGAAAATGTCCCTCAATTCTCGGATCATCAAACATGCGAATAAGCAGTTGCGCTTTGTAAAAATCCTGTTCATCATGTACCCACAAATCTTCTACGGCCGCTTCTTCGCCAATGGTAACCACAACCGGCTTTATGCCATCAAGCCTGATTCCTTTTTGTTCATTTGATCCAAAAATTAATGGTTTGTTTTGCTCCAAGAAAACAGCTTCTTCGGGCTTGGTAGTTTTATCAGTAAACATTTCAAAAGCACCGTCGTTGAAGATGTTGCAATTCTGGTAGATTTCTAAAAAAGACGCGCCTTTGTGCGCATAGCTGCGCAGCAACATGCTTTGCAAATGTTTCGGATCTCTGTCCATGCTGCGCGCAATAAAGGAAGCATCTGCGCCCATAGCCAACGCCAGCGGATTGAACGGATGATCTATGCTTCCGTAAGGCGTGCTTTTGGTAACTTTATTTTCTTCGGATGTTGGTGAATACTGCCCTTTGGTTAACCCGTAAATCTGGTTGTTAAACAACAGAATATTTACATCAAAATTGCGGCGCAATAAATGGATGGTATGATTGCCGCCAATGCTTAGCGCATCGCCATCGCCGGTTACAATCCAAACGCTGAGTTCGGGTCTTGTTGCTTTTAAACCGCTGGCGATTGCCGTGGCACGGCCATGAATGGAGTGCATGCCATACGTGTTCATATAATATGGAAAACGGCTGCTGCAGCCAATGCCGCTGATAATTACAATATCTTCTTTCGGAATGCCAAGCGTGGGCATCACTTTCTGCACCTGCGCCAGAATAGAATAATCTCCGCAACCGGGGCACCATCGCACCTCCTGGTCGGTAGCAAAATCTTTTGCGGTTAAGCTAACTACGGGCTTTTCTTTTACTTGTAAATCTGTAGCTGTATCAGTCATCGTTGCTGTATCTTTTCGGATTGCGAAGGTACGATGGCAAAATCGTGTTTCGTTTTGATGAATTGTAATGTTTTGTCTGACGATATTGATTTAAGGAAATATTGTCGGAACTGAGATAATTAAAATACCTGAGATAGATAAGATTAGACAAATGTTCTTCTGAAATAGCCATATCATACCAATTGGACAATGAAGTCGTCTGAATCATATTTTCGAAATACAATTTTAGCCTAAGTTTCAATATCGCAATATCAATTGTCTTTAATATCCAATTTATATTGTCTTTATTCAGTACATTTTAACTATCACATATATTTCAGTTCAGACAAATAAAAAAGCCACAATTCTTTATTGCAGCTTTTATAAATAAAATGAAGTAGTAGAATTTGTTATTCTAATTTCTTTGGCTCATCGCTGTGTTCTTCTCTTTCCTTTGCGGGTGCCAGCTGCTTGCTTTTTTCTCTGTAATACGGATTGTAGGCATTCCGGTTATTATTGTAAGAACTGCCATCATATAAAAATGCAATAACAAACCAAACAAAGAGCAGCAATGGAATACAGATTGTCATAATCAAATTTCTGATTTCGTGTTTCAGATGCATGAAGTAACCAACAATATAAAATGCTTTTGCTAGCATCAGAATCAGTATGACTCCTTTTATAAGATGGCGTAAAAAACTTTGCTCAGATAAGTTTATCATCGAAAAACCAAGTCCCAATTCTATGATGGTGAGAACCGTTAAAATGATGGTAACCCGGATTATTTCTTTTGTTCCGCCACTGTTATGCTCGTGATATTCAACTGCAGACATTTGTTCCATACAAAAAATTTTCTTTTTTTACACCAGATAAAAACAAGTAAATACAAACACCCAAACCAAATCTACAAAATGCCAGTACAAGCCGGCTTTTTCAATCATCAGGTAATGACCTTTTCGTTCAAACACATTACTCAATGTCATAATCAGCATAATACAATTAATAATCACGCCGGAAAATACATGAAAGCCGTGAAAGCCGGTAATGGTAAAAAAGAAGTTGGTAAAATTGGTAGTTGCAATGGTTCCGTCTGCATTGGGAAACGGATTCCTTCCCCACCAGGCGCCTTCGTGAAACAGATGCGACCATTCCCAGGCCTGACAGCTTAGAAAAGCCAAACCACCAATGATGGTTAAAATCAGATTTATAACCACTTTCTTTTTTTCCATATTATGCCCTGCCTGTACTGCAAGCACCATGGTTACTGAACTGATGATTAATATAAAAGTCATCATACTCACAAACATCAATGGCAGGTTTCCCGTGAGACCAGGAAATGCATTAAACACTTTATTCGGGTCTGGCCATCCGTTGGTGGCAAATCGCGTAGTACCATAGGCAATGAGAAATGCACCGAACGTAAAAGTATCGCTCATCAAAAAATACCACATCATTACTTTGCCATACTCTACATTGAAAGGGCTTTTGCCTCCGCTCCAGAGTTTGGCAGGTGCCTGCGCTGTTGTTGCTGTTGTTGCCATGTTATCTGTTCAGTTTCGTTTGCAAATGTATATTGCTATGGTATAATTATGAATTTAAAGCCATATTTTTTATCCTGCCCAGGTAAAAAAAATAAAAAGGTAAATCCATAAGATATCTACAAAATGCCAATAGATGCTAAGTATTTCTACCGGAGTACTGTCGTAGCTTTTAATTTTTTTGCTGAAGGATTTAAAAAAAACAATCAGCAAAGCTATGACACCACCTAACACATGCACAACGTGCAAACCGGTAATAATGCCCAAAAAAGACGCCGACGGATTGCTTCCCTGACCAATGATGTTTATGCCGCGATTGTATAAATCGTAAAACCCGGATATCTGTAATGCTGCAAACAATACGCCTAACAAAGCCGTTACGGTGAGCAGGGTTTTATACCGGTTTCTTTCACGCGACCGAAATGCTTTTACGGCAAGGTGCAATGTAACACTGCTTGCGATGATAACTATTGTAGAATACCAAAACACTTTCGGCATCGAAAACTCGAGCCAGTTGTGCTGCGCATGACGCACAATATAAGCGCTGGTTAAGGCGGCAAACATCATGATAATGCTGCCGATGCCAACCCAAAGCGTAAACTTGTAAGGATGCAGCCGCTTTCTTTCTGCATTTTCTAAACTCATGATCATATGTATCTCAATTTAATAAAAGTAAAATTTGTCATACAAAAAATATTATGTCTTGTCGGCCAGTAATGCAAGCAATACAATTGGTAAATAAATATAGCTGCTGAACATTACTCGTCTGGCTGCTTTAACACTCATTTCAAAATACAACCTGGCGCATTGCACAATCATAAAACCATTACAAACCAACAATATAAAAAGACTTATCTGACCGCTGATTCCAAAATAATAAGGCAACATGCCCGCAGGAAGCATAATAAACGAATACAGCAGCGCTTGTAGTGCCGTAAATTTTGTAGGCCCTTTATCTGATGGAAGCAATTTAAAACCGGCTTTACTATAATCGTTATGCGCTACCCAGGCTATTGCCCAGAAATGCGGAAACTGCCAGAGAAATTGTATGCTGAATAAAATAATTCCGCCTGTATAAAGAATCGGCTGATTTTCCGGAAACCCTGCCATCCAACCGATTAAACAGGGAAGCGCACCCGGAAAAGCGCCAACCAAAACCGCAATGGAATTTACTTTTTTTAATGGCGTATAAACAAAGGCATATAAAAACAAGCTGAAAGCAGATAACAAAGCTGATTGAAAATTAAAAAAATAATACATAATCACTATGCCAATCAAGCCCGTTATAAATGAAAACGCATAAGCTTCCTTTGCCGTCATTCTTCCGCTGGCAACCGGGCGACCGGCAGTGCGCTTCATCATGGCATCGGTGTCTTTTTCAACTGCCTGATTTATGGTATTGGCACTGCCGGCTATCAACATGCCCGCAACAAACAATAAAATAATCATCTTCCAGTCGTAAGCTACAACGGAAGGCCCTAGCAAATAACATATCACACAGGAAAATACCACCGTAAAACTTAATGTAAATTTCACCAACTGCAGGTAATCTTTTACTTTAATACTTAACCGCAGCGTAGCCGTGTTTCCGGTATTTAATTCACCCGTCAAAAAAAATATTTTTAATGTTATAAAAATGCCCTGACAAAGCAGGGCATCAGAAAACGATTTATCTATTTACCAGAAAAGAATTTTTTCTTAATGCTGGGTTTCGTCTGCACCTACCGGTAAGGTTTGCGGTATAAATTCTTTGCCATCTTTACCATAATCGTAAGCCCAGCGGTGAACTTCAGGTATTTCTCCTTCCCAGTTACCATGTCCCGGATTAATTGGCGTTGTCCATTCCAACGTGTTGGAACCCCACGGATTCAGCGTTCTTACTTTTCTACCTTTAAAAATGGAGTAAAAGAAATTAAACAGAAACAGGAATTGCGTAGCATAAACAATTAAAGCAACCGTGCTGATAAACCGGTTTAAACCGCCAAACTGGCTAAAGCTGATCCAAACGCTAAAATCGTAATAACGGCGCGGCATACCGGCAAGACCTTCATAGTGCATTGGCCAGAAAATTAAATATGCGCCGATCAGGGTAATCCAGAAATGGATATACGCCAATACATTATTCATGTATCTGCCATACATTTTGGGATACCAGTGATAAACGCCTGCAAACATACCGAACATAGATGCTACGCCCATTACAATATGAAAATGCGCAACTACAAAATAAGTATCATGTAAGTGAATATCAAGCGCCGAATTACCCAGAAAAATACCTGTTAATCCGCCGGAAATAAATAGGCTTACAAAACCAATGGCAAACAGCATAGCCGGCGTAAATCGTATATTGCCGCGCCACAATGTGGTTATCCAGTTGAACACTTTTATTCCCGATGGCACCGCAATCAGTAGTGTTAATAAAACGAATATGGAACCGAGAAACGGATTTAAACCGGAAACAAACATGTGGTGCGCCCATACCAGAAACGCCAGAATCGCAATGGCAAACAAAGATCCAACCATTGCCATGTAACCAAAGATTGGTTTTCGGGCATTGGTAGATAATATTTCCGAAACCATACCCATCGCCGGCAACAAGATAATGTAAACTTCGGGATGCCCCAGAAACCAGAACAAATGCTGATACAGTATAGCGCTGCCACCTTCATTTGGCAAAGCGCCTACGCCACTTACAAAAATGTCTGACAGATAAAAGCTGGTACCAAAATTTCTGTCGAAAATCAATAAGATGAAACCGGAAAATAAAACGGGAAAAGAAAGTACGCCCAACACAGCCGTGAAAAACAAAGCCCATATTGTTAAAGGCAATCTTGTCATGCTCATGCCTTTTGTACGCATGTTAAGCACGGTAGAAATATAATTGAGACCTGCCAGCAGTTGCGAAACCACAAACAAAGCCATTGAAGTAATCCATAAATCCATACCTGTTTTAGAGCCGGGTGAAGCATCACGCAATGCGCTTAACGGCGGATAGGCAACCCAGCCCCCGCTAAACGGACCTGTTTCTACAAAAAGAGAAGACAGCATAACAATGCTGGCGGTAAAGAAAAACCAGTAACTAAGCATATTTAATAAAGGCGATGCCATATCTCTGGCGCCTATCTGTAACGGAATCAATAGATTGGCAAAAGTTCCGCTTAAACCGGCTGTCAATACAAAAAATACCAGTACTGTACCATGTGTTGTAACAAGTGCATAATAAGCTTCTGCCGAAATATGACCGCCTTTCGCCCATTTACCCAAAATGGTTTCTAACCAGGGAAATGTAGTATCAGGATAACCCAACTGAAGACGAAATAACACAGACATAAAACCACCGAGAATTGCCCAAACCATTCCGGTAATCAGAAATTGCTTGGCAATCATTTTATGATCCTGACTGAAGACGTATTTTGTAATAAATGTTTCGTGATGAGGATGATGCTCATGACTATCTGTATGAATGGTATGAACACCGCCTGTACCTGTTTGTAAAACCGCTTCGTTACTCATATTCAAGCTCTTAATAATAAGTTTAATCTATTTGTTTTTGTTCATTGCTACTGTACCTGCGCCTGCTTTACCTGTACTGTCTGCGCCAGACACGGCCGGCGTATTAGCCGGATCTTTATCAGGAAAAGCTACATAATAATTCGGCTTTTGCTTTACCAGCCATTCGTCATATTCCGGCTGGGTAACTACTTTAATAATTCCTCTCATTGAATAATGCCCATTCCCGCACAACTGATCGCAAACAATTTCATAATCAAAATTTGGATTGTTTGTTTTTTCCTTCATTTCATTGGTGGTATATAAAGGCGTAAACCACATGGTGGTAGGCGTTCCGGGCACGGCGTCCATCTTCATTCTAAAACTTGGCAACCCCACATCATGAATTACATCGCGCGAATTAATCAGAAGTTTTACCGGCCTTCCCTTTACAATGTACATTTGTGTAGGCACTACATCGTCAAAATTTTTAGAATCGGCATGTAAGTTCAAAGCTGCATTATCTTTCCAGATTTGCCCCAATGGATTGCTATTGGCATCATCTATTACTTTAAAATATTTTTCTCCAAACTGCCCGTCTCTACCTGGATAGCGAAACATCCAGCCGAATTGCTTACCCGTAATTTCTACCTGTATTGCATTTTTGGGTGCATCACTTGTCATGGCAAACCAGTTGCGCAATCCCACAACCACCAGCACCGTCAGGGCAATAGCAGGAACAACCGTCCAGATTAATTCCATGGTATTGTTATGTGGAAAGAAATAAGCTTTACGGTTTTCTTTGTGTTGATACCGGTATGCGAAAAAAAACAGAGCGATCTGCGTAATGAAAAACACAATGCCGGTAACGATAATCGTCCACCAGAACATACTATCCCATTTCTCTCCATGATCGCTTGCAGAACCTTGCGCCATCAGCGTTTTAGGATAAAACAATTTGTTACACCAGTAAACGCCGATCAATCCTAAAATCAGGAAAGCCACCATGAAAAAAGCATTTACCTTATTGTTTGATTTATCAGATTTCTCTTCACCCTTTAATACATTTACGTACTCACTTGCTTTCGCAATCTGAAATATAATAACGAAGATGAGCAATAAAACGGCAGCCGTAAACAACGTTGACATCTATATGAATTTTTAGTTTTATGCCTTTTTGAACAAGAACATAAAAATGCACTATCAAAAAAACAATTCCGGTTTATGTATGATGCACAATACTTTCTTTTAAAAACGGATGAAAGCGCGGCACCAGCGGCTTATCAGCCAAAGCCTTCCCAACGCCAAATATCATAATACCAACAAACAACCCGGCCGTTCCAAAGTCGAGCCAGCCGCTTTCGGCCAGCGTTACTTTTTCAGGAGATAAACTGCCCATAACCATTTGATAAAAATCTATCCAGTGACCGAAAATGATAAGAACTGACATAAAAGTCATCAAAGTATAATTTCGTTTTACCGATCGTTTCATCAAAATCAAAAGCGGACAAACAAAATTTACAATCAGATTCAGGAAGAAAATTCCTTTATAAACACCCCTTACACGAGGTTGAAAATATGTTGTTTCTTCAGGCATATTGGCGTACCAGATCAGCATGTATTGTGAGAACCAAAGGTAAGTCCAAAAGATAGAGAACGCAAACATAAACTTGCCAATGTCATGCAAATGTTCCTGATTGGTAAGCTCTAAATATCCTTTGTTTTTCAGGTAAATTACCCATAAAGCAATGAGCGCCATGGCCGATACAAAAGTGCTGATAAACGTGTACCAGCTATACATGGTTGAATACCATTCCGCATCTATACTCATGAGCCAAAACCAGGGCGTTACCGATGCCGTGGTTAAGGCAAACCAGACAATAAACAGGGAAGCATTTACGGTATTGCGCCACACGTAGCTTTTGCCGCTTTCAAAATCAAATTTATTCTCGTCCGCTTCGCTTGAGAGCTTGCGCATTCTTGAACCCATTAAGCTCCACAATCCGATGGTTAACAGCGTCCATACAATGTAAAACGGCTTATTCAGAAAGCCGACTTTTCCCTGCAATACTTCGCTGCTGTCCACCACTTTATTATCAAGCCATTCATAAATATAATGCTTGTCTGAAAGAACAATAAAAATAAGCAATACGGCCGTAATTGTTCCAAACACCGGCACCATTGCCGAAATGGCTTCCGGCACACGACGAAATGTGGTTGTAAAGCCCGCCATAGCCAACGTGGTTGCGCAAATGAAAAACATGGCAGCGTTGCAAATCATGGTAAAGAAAATGCTGTTGTATAACAGCGTTCCCCAAAAAACGGCTTTGTCGTGGTCATTATCGCTCATTCCAAACGAAATAAAGCCAATGATTACGGCCAATAACCCAATCGCCATCAGACCGAAAGACCAGGTTCGCATTCTGCCGGGAATTTCAAATTGTTCTTTTGCTAACGCCATTATAATTCTTTTTTGAACTTTTTAAATTGAACTTTTTTTACTTGGTCAGCGCGGTGGCAGTGCTATCTACGGTTCCGGCTTTTGATTTACCTGCCGCCTGTTGCTCTTTAATATAGGCGATAATCATCCATCGTTGCTGTTTTGTTAGCTGCGATGCATAACTTCCCATTAAGTTTTTTCCATATTCTATGGAATAATACATTTGGCCGCCAGGCATGGCTTCATATTTTGCATCGCCTACCAAAGTAGCCGGTTTGGCGGGAAAAGGTCCGTTACCGCCCTTCCACAATGGTCCATTTCCGTCTAATTTAGTGCCATGACAAATGGCGCAATTAATTAAAAATAACCGTTCGGCTTCTTTTAATTCAGTGGTGCCGGGCGAGGTAAACGGATTTTGAATTGCCTTGGAAGCCACGTAATTGGCAGAATCGCCGGGCGCATCTTTTAACAACAAAAATGTTACATCTTCATCCCGTCTGATTGTGCCAAGCACAGGCCGGTTGTTATAAAATATTTTGGCGTCGGCTTTATTCAGATCGGTTGTAAAGTCGGTGGAATCTTTTTCAAGATAAGTTTCGAAGGCGCGGCTGTACGTCATGTCCGGCATATAAATCGTGCCCGGATCGCGCTTTACATCATTACAACTACTAACAATTGCAATACCGGCACAGAAAAGAAATATGACCAATAAAATTTTCATGCTTACATTCATTTTTCGTCAGGCTATGTTTACTGCTTTATCCTTAATTAACTGCTGCGTTTTATCGTATCTGCCAAACCACCATCCCGATTCGGCGTCCTGCACATTCACTTTTACGGCGCCGTTATTTGTAAGAAACCCCTGCAGATCGTTTACGTTGGTTTTTGCGGTACATTCTATCGCCATTACAAATAAATCATCCGTAGCGCGCATATCAAAATGATGTTTTTTTACAAATGGCATCATCTGGCACAGATAGCAGAATGTAAGCACCATGCCTACGGCTGAAAATAAAACGGTGGTTTCAAACGTGATGGGAATAAAAGCCGGCAGTGCAAAATGTGGCTTACCACCGACGTTGATTGGCCAGTCACTCGTAAAAATCCAGCCCATAAAACCTAACGATGTAATTGTGCCGGTTATACCATAAATAAATCCTGCCGTATGCAGACTTGTTTCGCGCAAACCCATGGCATGATCTAAACCATGCACCGGAAACGGCGTGTAGATATCGTGTATTTTATAGCCTGCCGTGCGCACTTTTTTTACCGCCGGAAACAGCACATCTTCATTATCAAAACATCCGACTACGTATTTCTTCTTTGCCATATTATAAAATTCAAAAGTCGAAATTTAAAAGTGAACGTCTTTTTGAGTTATTGCTTTTAAATTTTAAATTAATTAATGAGCGTAATGATGTGCGAATTCCGATGCCGATTCTTCTTCTATCGGTTCCATTCTCTCTTTATAATTTTCGCCGGATGTCTTTAATATAGATTTGATTTCTGCGGTTGCAATAACCGGGAAGTATTTGGCAAAAAGGAAGAAGCAGGTAAAAAACAAACCGAACGTACCCAAGAAAAATCCGATTTCCCAAATGGAAGGACTGTAATAAGGCGACCAGGAAGAAGGCAGGTAATCGCGATACAGGGAAGTAACGATAATTACAAACCGCTCGAACCACATGCCTACGTTTACTATTACGCTCATAAAGAACGTAACCGTAATATTTCTTCTTAATTTTCTGAACCAGAATATCTGCGGCGACAATACATTACAGGCCATCATGCCATAATAGCTCCAGCCATACGGACTAAACAAATTGCCGCGGCTGTAAAAAAAGGTGTAGGCTTCATACTTATTCTGGCTGTAAAAGCCCATGAATAGTTCGGTAAGATAAGCTACGCCTACAATGGAACCGGTAAGTACAATTACTTTATTCATCGCCTCAATATGACCAAGCGTAATGTAATCCTGAAGGTTCATCACTTTGCGCACAATCAATAATAAGGTTTGCACCATAGCAAACCCTGAGAATACGGCACCAGCAACGAAGTATGGTGGAAATATGGTTGTATGCCAGCCCGGAATAACGGATGTAGCAAAGTCGAACGATACAATGGTGTGTACCGATAATACCAGCGGCGTACTTAAACCTGCCAGCACCAACGACAAGCTTTCGTGCCTTTGCCAATGTTTGGTAGATCCATTCCAGCCAAACGATGCAATGCCATACAATAATTTACGCAGTTTGGTTTTAGCCCGGTCGCGTACCATTGCCATATCGGGTAATAAGCCGCTATACCAAAAGAGAAGCGATACGGTGAAGTAAGTAGAAATGGCGAATACATCCCACATCAGCGGCGAATCGAAATTAGGCCAAACCGGACCGCGCGAATTGGGATACGGCATTACAAAAAAGCCCATCCATACGCGTCCCATGTGAAAAATGGGAAACTGACCGGCACACATTACGGCAAAAATCGTCATGGCTTCTGCAGCACGGTTTACGCCGGTACGCCAGCCCTGACGAAACAACAGTAAGATTGCGGAAATTAAAGTTCCGGCATGACCGATACCTACCCACCATACAAAGTTGGTAATATCCCACCCCCACCCGATGGTTTTGTTCAGATTCCATTCGCCGATACCATAATCTACCTCGCGATAGACGCTGTACACACCAAACAAAAGTAGCGCGACTGCAACATAAAATCCTACATACCAAAGCGTTGATGGCTTGCCTTCTATAGGCGCACAGATATCTTCGGTAACCTGATGATAATTTTTATCACCGCTTATAAGAGGTTCTCTTAACTGCGATTCGTACTTTAATGATGACATCCGTTAGTGTTTTTAAAAAATATATACCCGTTATGATTCTATTCCTGGAGCCGTACAAAATGATTGAGACAATTTTTTTTATACTGATTCTACTTCTTTGTGTATGCCAACCTCTTCGTCTATATTTTTAATCTTGGTAAGATAGTTAACATTCGGAAGCGTATGTATCATTTCAATTACATAAAAGGTTCGCTGCTTATTATTTTTTCTGGACTGCGAAATGGCGCTGTTCGGATCGTTTACATTACCAAACACAAAACTATCTGTGGGGCACGCCTGCTGACAAGCTGTTTTTACATCCCATACATTGTTTTCACCCGTAATAATCGGGCGGCTTTCCCGCTTCGCTTTCAGCTTGCCTTCCTGTAAACGTTGTACGCAAAAACTACATTTTTCCATCACACCTCTTGACCGAACTGTAACATCAGGATTAATAACCATTCTGGTTAATGAATCGTTCATTTCCATCGTTATATCGCTAAGTACCTGCCGCTGGTTATCGGGGAAGCTGTCTGCCCCGCCATAGTCGAACCAATTGAAACGACGCACTTTATACGGACAGTTGTTAGCGCAATATTTTGTACCGATACAACGGTTATAAGCCATTTGGTTCAATCCTTCACTGCTGTGATTGGTAGCATCTACCGGGCAAACGTTTTCGCAAGGCGCATTGTCGCAATGCTGGCACATCATGGGCTGATAAATTACATTCGGGTTTTCCATATCGCCGCTGTAATAGCGGTCAATCCGCAACCAGTGCATATCATGAAAGCGGGCAACTTCATCTTTACCCACCACCGGTATGTTGTTCTCGCTGTTGCAGGCAACAACACATGCGCCGCAACCGATACAGCTATTTAAATCAACACTCATTCCCCAGTGAATGCCGGGTTTAATATGGTAAGGATAAAGCGTTCCTTGTTTTTCGTAACCATCAATGCCGCCGTATTTATCCAGTTCCTCTTTGCGGTTTTCAATAATTTCTTCGGGATTCTTTTTAAATTCGGGTAAAGAAATTTCTTTCACCACTTCGGTTCTTACACCCTGAGCCGTATCATAGATATTGTGTGTCTGGGAAAGTGCGATTTTGTATGTATCGCCTGTTTTCTCAATTTTTACATCCGGCGCGGTGAAGTTGACGGTACCATTGGTTAAAGAAGTAAAATGATACACATTTTTACCTGCGCCTATAACCGCCTTACCCATTTCTGCGGTTCGTCCGTAACCAACCGCAATACCAAGTGTGTTCGATTGTACGCCGGGAATAATCAGCACAGGAAGCTCAACCGACTCTTTTCCGTTTATAGTTATTTTTACTACCGGTTTTTCAGGATGCACTTCATAATCGTCAGAATCGCCGGGTTTAGTCAAATCAATACCAAGCAGACTTTTAGCTAGGGCAGGCGAAATCATAACGTAATTGTCCCAGGTTGCTTTTGTAACCGGATCGGGCATTTCCTGAAGCCACGGATTGTCGGCTCCTTTTCCTGCGCCGATGGCTACTTTCTGATATAAAGCCAGCTCATATTGTCCGCCTTTTGGCATACTGCTGATGGCGGCAATGGCGGCATTCAAAGAGCCGTTGTTATAATTTGCTGTTCCGCTTGCCGGGGTCATCTGAGTTACGGCAGGCGAAACGGCCATGGTACTATCTTTTGTGGCAGAAGGAGTTGCTGTATTTACCACCGTAGCGGCACGATTGAGAAGTCCATCGCGTAACGCCATATCCCAGGCCTGCTCGCCGCCTAAGCGATTCATCCAGTATTCCCTGATAAAACTCACATAGTCATTAGGCGCTGCACTCCATTTTAATAAGCTATCCTGCCATTGCCTTGTTTTAAATAACGGGTAAATGGTAGGCTGCATGAAAGAAACAATACCGCTTTTCGGTTCGGCGTCGCCCCAGCTTTCCAAATAATGATGGTCGGGAATTACATATTTACAAAGCTGTGCGGTTTCATCCCATTTGGGGCAAAAGGAAACCGCTACTTTTACTTTCTTTATAGCACCGGCTACTTTTTTACTATCATACCAGGTATAAGCGGGGTTTGCACCTTGTATCAGCAAAGCGCCTATTCTTCCGGCGTTCATATCTTCTACCAACTGTGCAAATTCGCTGTCAATACCTTTTCTGTAATTCAATGTATTGCTACGGTCAATGGTTTTTCCGTTAGCGCCAATGGCTTCGTTGATAGCATTAATAACCGTTTGCACCGATGGATCGTTACTACCGCAAACAACCAAAGCAACACCACGGTTTACCGTCAGTTCTTTCGCTGTTTTTTCTATTCCCGCTTTCAATTTTGCATCGGCAATGCCTGTTGCGCCTGAACCGTTTATCGCATGTAATAAAGCGATGGCAACAATGCCTGTTTGCGATGGCAGATGAAGATATCTCTCGTCAGCATTCGCTCCTGTCATGCTTAGCACACTCTCAAATTGAATGTGCCTGCCCATAACAGGGTTCCTTTCATCTATTTTTCTTGTTGAAGCATATTGTCTTGAAAATTCGATAGGACTAAGCCATGTGCCAAGAAAGTCTGCACCAAGGCTAACAATTACTTTGGCATTATTAAAATGATACGATGGAATGGCTCTTTTACCATAAGAAGATTCGTTTGCCAGCAACATGCCGGAATAAGAATCTGCATCGTATTGTATATGACGACTGCCCGGGAATTTTTGTAAAAACTGATCGATAACTTCCAAACCTGAAGGCGAATTGATGGTACTGGTAAGCAGAACAACAGGTGCACCGCCCAAACCGGCTAAATCTGCAGCTACAGACTTGTCAATGGCTTCAAAAGTTACTTCATTTGTTTTTCGGGTGATGAACGGATAGCGAAGCCGGGCTGTATCGTATAAATCCAATACCGAAGCCTGTACGCGGGCAGAAGTTCCGCCTGTTGTAACAGGTGATAATTCGTTTCCTTCTATTTTAATGGGGCGACCATCTCTTACTTTGGCCAGGACGCTTACGGCGTCTCCGTCCTGTACAAACGTGGTGGCATAATAATTTGCTGTGCCGGGAATAATGTCTTCCGGCTTGTTAGCAAACGGAATAGATTTTCTTACCGGTATTTCGCAACTGGCCGCAATGGCAGCCGCAGCCGTGCTAAAACCGAGATATTTTAAAAAATCTCTTCGCGGGGCTGTAGCTTCTAAAATTCCTTTATGATCTGTATAAAGAGGCAATTCTTTCTGAAACTCATTTTTCCCCGCATCGTCAAATGATTCTGTCTGATTGAGTTCGCTGAAATTTTGCCAGTGATTGTTTCCCATAATGATATGATCGTTCTACAATATGCTGCTGTGCAGATGATAACTATGTATTCTTATATCTGAAAGATATGTATTCTTATTTTGAAAGAGAATGCTTTAATAATGGCATTTCTGACATTCGGTGCCGCCGATTTTCTCAACCGTAATCTGAGCGGTATCTAATGTACCGTTCTTAATTTCATCGTGGTATTTTTCATAAATACTGTAAAAGCCGTTGCTGGTAAATTGCACCTGCGAAGCCCGATGACAGTTGATGCACCAACCCATGCTTAAATCGGCATATTGATACACTTCATCCATTTTCTGAATTTCACCGTGGCAGGTCTGGCATTGCACCTTTCCTACTTTTACATGCTGAGAGTGATTGAAGTAAACATGATCGGGCAGGTTGTGAATACGCGTCCAGGCAATTGGCTTTGCTTTGCTTGCATCCCACACTTTGCCGGTTTCGTATCCGGTATATTTATATAATTTTTGAATTTCAGCGGTGCCATCTACTTCTTCGCCGTTGGCGCGATACAATTTTTCGCCTTTATATTCATTAATACCCAAATGACAGTTCATACAAATATTTACGGCAGGTATGTTTGCCTGCTTGCCCATTTCTGTGTTGCCATGGCAATACAAACAACTGATCTGATTGATGCCTGCATGAACTTTATGCGAGTAAAAGATAGGCTGTTCCGGCTCATAGCTTTGCATTCTTCCCAGACCGATAGCGCCGGTAACCGTCATATAACCTCCGAATAAAAAGAGAATAACAGCCACAAAAGCGATATAGGCTTTGTTGCGCCAGAAGGGAACCGGCTCTACACTGCCCATGCCTTCTTTTTCATCGGTCAGGCGTTTCAGATTGCTGTTTACCTGCAACAAAACAAAGGAAACAATCGCAAGTATCAGGGTAAGAATACCAAACAAAAGCGTATTGTCGCTTGATTCTGCTGCGGCTGCCTGATCCATAGCACCGCCTGCGGCCGGCGCAGTGCTTTCGGGTACCGTTTTAATATAGTCTAATATGGCGTCAATATCTTTATCGGACAAGCCTGGAAAAGCCTGCATCATTACATTATTGTACTCCTTAAACAAACCGGCGGTATAAGTATCGCCTTTCATATAACCTGCAGGATTGTGCACCCATGCGTGGATTTCGTCTCTGCCTTTCCAGCGTTGCTCTACGCCCGCCAAAGCAGGACCAACCAACCGTTTATTAACCGCATGGCACGATGCGCAATTGCCCGAAAACAATGCCTGCCCGTTTTGTGCAAACGCCGAATGGTTATGGAATAAAAACAATAAAAAGGTAAAAGCAATGCTAAGTCTAAAACCGAATCTTCTATACTGAATCATATTCACTGCCTGTTGAATGAGAAGTGTTATCATCTGGACGCCTGCAAAAATATGACAGGAACTTGACAAAAGCGCAACGCGTCTTTTTTTTTTTGATGATTGAACAGGCAGCTTTTTATTCTTTTGCAACTGCTTTTCTTAAATCAATACAAATCATGCACTTCTGAAATGAACATAATTTTAAAGGGCAAAATTTTGGTAATTGTTTAATGAATGACATGAATTCAATATAACTTTTAATTCAGATTAATTTTATCAAAACCACAAGGCCAAACAATTCATTATCTGTCTGAATTGCAATTATTTACTTCTCCCTTTCTGATAAATAAGCAATATGAAATTTTATTCCCTGGTACAAAAAATAAAATTGCACGAACACACGCTTCAAAAAGCAAGGCAATTTGCAAATGCGGTTACGCCGTCAACAGTATATGCTGACACCAATCAATTTATACTTGACAAAGTAATAAATGACCATTTTATAAGTAAGCTTGGCGAAGAAGCCGTAAAAGCAGTAATGAGCCGGTTTGCTGATGTAACAGGTCCTGATTACAATATTTACCAGGGAAAGGAAAAGTCGTGGATGGCAGATTTATTCATAAATAATATGCCCTTAGCCATTAAAACACAAGCTACTTCGGCTGCCATGCGGTATGGTTTATCGTGGACATTTCAGTGCAGCGCCAAAAGAAAAGATATATTACTTCATCAGCCGGAAGCCTGGGTTGCATTTGTTGAATATGATGATACGCATAAGCCTTATCAGACCTGCTTTGTGTTACCGCCTTTTCAGATAAAGGAACTTGTTTTCGGGGAACCAAGGCTGGCTTACCTGAAACAACATAAAAAGGTTGTTTATGCCGCCTCGCTGCCAAAATTGAAAGTAGAAAACGGAAACTGAAAAAGCCACAATCAGTTATATCTGCTTATGGCTTTTTTAATAGTAAGATTTTAAATAAAAATAAGACAAAATTACTTTATCTGCAAAGCGCCTTCCACAAGCACGGTTGTTTTGTTGTCTAATACTTCTACAAAACCTCCTTCAATGGAAAATCGCTCGGTTTGGGTTTTGCTTTGCAGCACTTTAATATTTCCTTTGCCCAAAGCGCTTACAAGCGGAGCATGTTTGTTCAGCACTTCAAACAAGCCGTCAATGCCGGGCAACTGAACTCCGTAAACGTCGCCGCTGTACAAACTTTTTTCCGGTGTCAGAATTTCTAATGTCATACGCCCATCCCTAAAAGGGAGTTTTAAAGCCGTGATTATAAAATTGGTACGTTAAATTAAATGAACAATAATTCCATTAAATACTTTGCCCCTTTAGGGGATGAGGGCATTTCATCCTTGCGCCTGCGCGATCATCTTCTTTCCTTTTTCTATTGCATCTTCAATGTTACCAACAAGATTAAAGGCAGCTTCAGGATATTCATCCACTTCCCCATCCATAATGGCATTAAAGCCTTTGATGGTGTCGCTTATATCTACAAATACTCCTTTAAGACCTGTAAATTGCTCAGCTACAAAGAAAGGCTGAGAAAGGAATCGTTGTACTCTGCGGGCACGCTGCACCGTCATCTTATCTTCATCACTCAGTTCATCAATACCAAGAATTGCAATAATATCCTGCAGTTCTTTATAACGTTGTAAAATCAGTTTTACGCGGTTGGCGCAATCGTAATGTTCATCACCTACAATAATCGGCGTAAGAATACGGGAAGTAGATTCCAGCGGATCTACTGCCGGATAAATTCCCAGATCAGATATTTTTCGGCTTAATGCCGTTGTGGCATCGAGGTGGGCAAAGGTAGTAGCCGGTGCCGGATCGGTGTAATCATCCGCAGGAACATAAACAGCCTGAACAGAGGTGATAGAACCGTTTTTGGTAGAAGTAATCCGTTCCTGCATGAGTCCCATTTCAGTAGCCAATGTTGGCTGATAACCTACGGCAGAAGGCATACGACCCAACAAAGCCGATAATTCGGAACCTGCCTGCGTGAAACGGAAAATGTTATCTACGAAGAAAAGAATGTCTCTGCCTTTGCCGGTACCATCGCCATCACGAAAATATTCGGCAACCGTAAGCCCGCTTAATGCTACACGCGCACGCGCACCGGGCGGCTCATTCATTTGTCCGAAAACGAATGTAGCTTTCGATTCTTTTAAGGCTTCGATGTCAACAAGGCTCAAATCCCAGCCGCCTTCTTCCATGCTATGTTTGAATTTGTCGCCATAGTTCATGATGCCTGCTTCAATCATTTCGCGCAGCAAATCGTTGCCTTCACGGGTTCTTTCGCCAACACCGGCAAAAACCGACAAGCCGCCATAGCCTTTGGCAATATTGTTAATCAGTTCCTGAATCAATACGGTTTTACCTACACCGGCACCACCGAACAAGCCAATTTTTCCACCCTTTGCATACGGCTCAATCAGGTCAATCACCTTAATGCCCGTATATAATATTTCGGAAGCGGTACTTAAATTTTCGAAGCGCGGCGGCAAAGCATGTATCGGGCGCGCATTTTCTTTGCTTACAGCTGGTAAGCCATCAATCGGGTCGCCGGTTACATTAAATAAGCGTCCGTTAATGCTATCTCCGGTTGGCATGGCAATCGCAATGCCGGTATCGGTTACACCCATACCGCGCACAAGCCCTTCTGTACTGTCCATTGCAATCGTGCGAACGCTGTCTTCGCCAAGATGCTGCTGCACTTCAAGAACAAGTTTATCGCCGTTTTCTCTTTTTAGTTCCAGCGCGTTATAAATTTCGGGTAGCTGTCCTTCATCAAATTGCACATCTACTACCGCACCAATAATTTGCTTTACTTTCCCTGTTGTAGCCATGAATTCTATGGTTGAATTAAGATACGTTTTTCAAAATTCCGGCCGCGAAGGTAAGGATTAGAAAGACTTTATATTGCAGATTTAACGGAGAATATTTACGGGTGTGAGGTGTAGGCTATGAGGATAATACATACGGCAATAATAACCGCGGTGAAATAATTAGCCGGATAAAAACCAATATACTATCAAATGCCTCACATCTCATACTCCACACCCCGCACATCATATCCCAAACCCAACACCTCATACCCTTATTAATTAATTCAATTGCGGATCGAGCGGATAATGAATCAGCTGTTCGTATTTTCCACCCAGTTGTTTTAACGAATCCTGCCAGATGAAGCTTTCATTTTTATGAAACACAAGATGAGAAGTAGCTTTCGTGGTAAGCCATGTTTTTTCTTTTATTTCATTTTGTAACTGTTCTTCTCCCCAGCCGCTATATCCGATATAAAAGCGTATTATGTTTTTTTCCAACTCATTATTGCGAAGCAATTCGGCGGCCTTTTCAAAATCGCCGCCCCAGTACATGCCGTTTCCTATGCTGATTCCATCTTCAATAAGATGAGGGCATTTATGCAAAAAATGGATGGTATCGGTTTGCACCGGACCGCCGTAATAAACAGGTAACGAACAATTTTCAAGCTGACTGATTAGCTCGCCGATTGTTTTATTGTATTTGCGGTTGATGACAAATCCGATTGTTCCTTCCGGCTGATGATCGCACAACAACACAACCGTGCGCATAAAATTCGGGTCTTTCAAAAACGGATCAGCAATTAACAAACTTCCTTTTTTTATATCCTCGCTCATTCTGTACTTTCTTGTTTTGTAAAAGCAAATTACAAAATGATTTTGATAATGCTTATGATGCCATAATCATTATTCCGGAATGAAAATCTTTTTCTTTACCAATAGCTTTTTGCATGTTAATTGATTGAAAGAATACATTGCGATAATTTTTTCAAAACGATTTTCATGCCGCTACCCGCTTTAAACCAAAGCGCCCGTCTTCGTTATGTTACCTTTTTTTATTTATATGTCATGCAGGGCATTCCCTCGGGTTTTGCACTAACGGCGCTTGCCAATTATCTTATCGGTCAGGGTGCGGCGCCTAACATTGTGGGCAGCTTTGTTGCCATCATCGGCACACCTTGGATTTTACAATTTATGTGGGGACCTATTGTTGACCGATACCAGTATTCGGTTATGGGCAGGCGAAAACAATGGATTGTTTTAATGCAGACCGGCGCTTTTTTAACAACGCTCTGCCTGCTGTTTATTACCAATCCAACGCAACAGATTACCACAATTGCTGTTATCTTTTTTATCCACAGTATTTTTGCATCGTTTCAGGATACCAGCGTAGATGCCACGGCCATTCTTGTAGTGCCAGAAAAAGAACGCGGACGTATCAATGCATTTATGCGCGGCGGCTGGCTGATGGGAATTGTAGTTGGCGCGGCCGTGCTTTCCACCATATTGCATCTTTACAATTTTTTTACGGCCGCACTTATGCAATCAAGCATATTATTGGTTTTTACTATTGTAAGTACCCTGTCAAAATTATCTACTAATTAACTTTTTTAAAGTTGATGAATAAATTTTTACCGATGGCATGTAAAATAAGCATCGTTGCATAGCAAAGTTGTTCATCGGTTTCATAGTCTTTGGTTTGTATCCATCTGGCTTTCATTTCTTTCCAAAGTCTTTCAATAATATTTAAATGGGGTGAGTAAGGCGGCAGATAAAAAATAAATAATTGCCTTTTTGCCCATACTTTTTGCATGGCTTTCATTGCTTTTGACTGATGAACTTTTGCATTGTCCAATACGATAACCGTGTGCTTTTTTATCTGATAAGAAAACTCATTTATTTTTTCGATGATAAAGTTGGTGGTAATGGTTTCGTAAGTGGTCGCATGCTCGAACTGATTCTCTCTTGTTATGATTCCAAAACAATTGATACGCTTGCCTTTAGCTGACTTTATACTAATGTTTTCATCTGTAAACTGCCAGCCATAAGGCACATAGCCTTCTTCTGATATTTGTACCTCATCGCCATAATACAAATCAATTTCTGACTTGCCATAACGTTGTTCTAATAACTGAAGTTCCTGTAATTTATAGTCATAAAATTCTTTATCACATCCGCCTTTAGGTCGTTTTCTTATTCGCTTGTAACGGCAGTGATGACTTTTAAAAAACGCGTAAGCGTTTCGTTACTCATCTTTTTGCCTGTATTTTCTTCAACAATCTGACGGGCTTGTGATAATCGTTGCCGCTCTTGTTCTATGGCTGCTCTTACTATACTTACATGTTCGTCTGCCAATATCGGTTTTCTGCCCTGTCCTGGCTTTGTGCGTAACCCTGTTATGCCATTGCTGTCATAACGGTTCAGCCAATTATAAACACTTGCCATATTGCTGCTTAAAATAACAGCAATGTCTTTAGTCGTGTAGCTTTCTGACTTTAATAAAACCATTTTGCAGCGCTGACGAAAACTGTGGTTTGATTCCGTTTTATACAGATGTTCCAACGCTTGCTTAGCTTCTTTGCTTAGTACTATTTCTTTGATTTTTCTTGACACACTGTTTTAACGTCTTTAATTCTATTTAATTTTGACAGGGTACTTAACATTCTTCATTAAAATAGATAAACAAGATAAGTTGTTGCCCCGTTTTGGCAAAAAGCAATTGTTGCCGGATGGTCATACGCCCGCAGAAGATAATCCTTCGCTGAAGTGGATGTTTATGCAGTTATATCAGGGAATCGCATCTAAAAAAAGCCTGCGGGTGTATGGTATTATCGTATTGGCATTTTTATGTTTCAGCATATTTCGCCAGTCTTATACCTACTACATTATTCATGCCCTGGGCTGGCAGGACAATGACGTATCGGTTCTGCAGGGAAGCTGGGGCAATGTGCTTACGTTCGCCGTTGCCGTTTTTGGCGGTGTTATTGCCGACCGGCTTGGCGCCGTTTACCTCGAAAAAATAGTTTTATGGGTCGTTGGCATTTTTTTGTTAGTGCTTTGCGGCAGCTATATGTATTGGGGCAACCGGACTTTAACGACGGCAGGACTCGTTTTGTGGAACTTTTCCGATCCCATGTTCTGCGTGGCAACGTTTCCTATTTTGATGGCGCTTTGCCGGCCCAAAGTTGAAAGTTCTCAGTTCACGGGTTATATGGCGATTTTAAATTTATGCGATGTAATGGGTTCGTATATCAGCGGGTGGGCATTGTTGATTGTTCCTGCGCCATGGTTGGGAATTGCCTGCGGAGCCGTTGTTACCGCTTTAGCAGTTACGGTAAGTGCGCAGCAATACAGACATAAACCTGTGTTAGGTGTAGGATATTAGATGTTATCGTTATAAAATTTACGTCGTACATCTAATATCTTACATCGTACTTTCTAATCATTTGTCTTTACTATAATCGTAACCCCAGTTTTTTAAGCTGTAATTCCATTTTGTATCGGACAAATCGCCTTTGGGTTTTTGCGCTTTGTGGCGGCTGATATAAGATATAACGCGGTGCATCTGATGATAATCGTCCGCGTCTAAGTCGGCTTTCTTTTTATGCAAAATGTCAACGATAGATTTACCCGATTTATGACCGATGGCTTCCCCATCGCCGCTATCCCAACCTGTATTTTTCGATTCTTCCGTTTTCAGCCATTTATCTAACTCAGACGCCGTCATATTTACAAGGTCTTTGAATTCCTCGTACGCTTTTTCGTTTTCTTCTTTGTCTTTTGCTTCTTTTTCCTTTGTTGTGTGATGTGCTTTCATAAATCATTTTTTGAAGAAATTGTAAAAATGATGCCAGAGGAAAAGATAGCTTTAAAATGATCTCAGATTTTGATTTAAATCATCTGTCAATCGGGAAAATTCAACCAAACTTCATTGCTGTTTCTTTAATATCCATTTCGGAATACCACTAAGATTATAGTTGCTATCATATTCCCAATGATTGTAGTGAAAAAAATTAAGCAGAAACGCAAAGGAATGAACAGAAAAAATCAGCGGCTTTCCTGTTGCGTCAGTCAAAAAATATTCTTTAGGTCTGGCATTGTTTTGCCCGTAATCAAACGTTACCTGCCTGATAGTAAGCCAGTCGAATGTAGCATATATCGCATCTATGCTATCTAACCGTTTCCCATCAATAAAACCGTAAGCATGATAGTCGGCAAGTGCAACCGGAAGACTGTTTTTATTAACCGTTTCGGTATAAGTTTCCTGGGAAAAGGAATGAAATGAAAGAAAAATTATGATGAATAAAAGAAAGATTCTCATACAACCATGGGTTTCAGTTATGTGAAAAACACACGCTCAATTGTCCAGTATAATGCTACCAAACCAATTAATGCGGATAAGGGATAAACAATACGTTTTCTATAATTAGAAATATTTCGTAATGGTATAATAATAAAAGCAAACATAGCCAGGATTATGGTAATTTGTCCCAGCTCTACACCCACATTAAATGATAGTATGGAAGTGGCAAATTTGTTGCGCGGCAAACCGATTTCGTTGAGCGAGCTGGCAAAACCCATTCCGTGAATTAACCCGAACAGAAACACCACCAATATGCGCCAGGGCTTCAATTCGGTGAGCATTATATTTTCAACGGCGATAAACAATATGGACAGCGCTATAATTGGCTCTACCACTGCGCTTGGGGCAACAATAATATTTTGCATACTTAGCGCAAGCGTAATGGAATGCGCTACTGTAAAAGCCGTTGCCTGCCATAAAATGGTGCTTATTTTAGTGCTTAACAAACAAAGCCCGCATACAAATAAAATATGATCGAAACCCTGCGGCAGAATGTGTGTAAACCCCAGTTTCAGATAAAACCAGACAACATCGTTCACCGGCGCTTTTTCAAGTGCATAATTAATTGTGTGCGCATAAGATTGCGTAGCAGAAAACAGCATTAAAATGAAACCAGCACAAGATGTAAGGCATGTCAGCTTCCGACGCTGCATCATTATGTGATAAAGATTTAAGTTGCTTATAATTTACCGGCAATAGCAGCCGTTTCAGTTTTTAAAGAATAATCAATATAGGGATTGGATAACGAAGTTTCTGCCAGGGTAGATTTCGCCATTTCTGAATTGCCTGCTTTGTAATAAATTAAGGCTGCCCGGCTTAGCAATACCGGATTTTTAGAATGCGTGCGCAATGCTTTTTTGATATAAGATTCTGCTTTTGCATAATCACCTCGGTTGTAATATACCCAGGCGAGCGTTTCGTTTACATCTATGTTTTCTGGGCGGCGGTTCCATTCCATCTCCGCATGTTCCAATGCCTTGTCTTTATCGCCAAGCTTTAGATAATCGTACGCCAGCTCTCTATCCGCATAATGCCCCATCGCAGGGTCTGACGCACTTGCTTCGGCATCTTTATTCAATCCATCTACCACGTCAGAAAGGATGTCATCTGCTTTTTTTGTTTGCCCCATTTGGCGATATACATCAGACATTTCTTCTTTTACCGTATTATCCGTAACAATGGAATCCGCTTTTTTATAATAATTAATTGCCTTGTTATAATCTTTATCAGCCATGGCAACATGCGCAAGCCCCACCAGCGCGTATGGATAATCGGGTCTCATGCTCAGCGACAAAGTATAAAGTTGTTCGGCGGTTTTGTAATCACCGGTTTTTTCGTACAGTCCTGCCAGTTGCGAACGGGTCCATTCCGTGTATTCATCTCCTTGTCCGCCCGCACCTGCCGCCTGCGTCATCGCATCAATGGCACCTTTGTAATCGCCAAAAATTTCGCGCAGGTAAGATACGCGTGAATAAGAAGTAAGATCAGGACGAATGGAAACCATTTTATCGGCATACGCAACCGCAGAATCATAATTGCCCATCTCTACATTTCCGTCAACCAGCAAACCATAAATGTAAGCATTATAGGGGTTCACCTGCTGCGCCTGATGAGCCACCGTTAAACCATCCGCAAAATGATGCTGCGACATATAAATGAGCGACTTATAAACCAACGCATCAAAGTTATTGGGGTTTTGAGCGAGCACATCATTTACATATTTCATGGCAGCTTTATCGTAATATACGTGGTTGCCTGTAATGCGCGCTTCCTTTATAAATAACGCCGCCAGCTTTAATGCCGATTTGGTATCGGCGGGATCGGCTTTTAAAGCCGCCTGTAAATCTGCGGCTTTCTTTTTTGTCAGTTGCCATTCTGCACCATTTGCAGCTTCGCCTTTTCTGTCTATTAAACCATATTCGCGGGCGGCTTCCTGCTTCTGCTTGTTTGTATAATTGATAATGATGCCTGCAATGGCCACACAAAATATTACGACACAAATAAGATAAATGGTATTTTTTTTCATGAAGCAATCAGATTATAATAAGTCATAAAATACAGTTTTAGATAACACACATTCCCATTTTTCTTAAATTCCTTCCTCTGTTCTTTTTAGCAAAAGTAAAAACTTCATTCGCACATAACATATAATTTAAAGAACAACATTTTAAATGCAATTATTATAAATAATGTAAGATTATGCATGAGATATCAGAAATGAAAGTTGGGTAATTCAACTCAGCCGTTTCACTTTTTACAAAACATCATATAACAAATTAAAGTTAACGCAACCGCCGTTATAAATATCTGGTAAAAAAAATATTACACGGCGTTGCCACCGTGTAATATTTTAATTTGAAATCTGTAAAGACAACGGCTTATTGCTTAACAATTTTCTTGGCATCTAACCGTTTGCCGTTGCTGTCGAATGCGACAACGGTATAAATACCTCTTGACAATGATGACACGCTGATGGTAGCGTCATTGTCTTTCATTACCCTTGTTACAACTTTTTTTCCGGTGTTATCAAATACATACAAACGAATATTTGGTATGGTTGAATAAACCTTCACATACGTAGTAGCCGGATTTGGCGATACCGTAATAATATTGCTAAGTGTGAACACAGCAGTCTTAACCGGAGATGTAATGGTTCTGCCATCTTTATCTACCTGCGTAATGCGATAGTAGTTTATTTTTTCAAGTGATGGAGAAGCATGAACATACTGGTAAGTGCTTGTTGTGTTGTTGTGAGAAGCCAGCGTGGTTAATGTTGAATAATGAATGCCATCAATGCTATATTCAACCTTATAGTTAGCGCTGTTTACTTCGTTGCCAACTTCCCAGCGAAGCGCTACGGTTTGGTTTACTTTGGTAGCTGTAAAGCCTAAGAAACTAACCGGCAAAACCTGACTTTTCTCACCGGCAAATTCAGCACCCGTAAAACCTCTCCATGGTCCCTGCACATAAGGAAAACAAGGTTTCAGCATGGTATCATTTTTTGTAACACCTGCGTTAAAGCCAAGCACATTTCCCAATTGCTGCGTTACCGGGCTTGCCGTTGCAGAATCGGCAAGAATATAATCATCATAGAACAAACCGATAGCTGCGAGCGCAACGCCACTTACGGCCTGCAACTCGATGGTGGTTACATCATCTTCCAAACGTCTGCCGTTGGGGAAGCCATCCATATTCGGAATGAACTGAAGCGATGCATCTGTATTAAATCTTGGATCAGTAAGACCAAAAACTGCGGCCTGAACAATGCCCAAAGGACTAAAGTCTGCACTATCGCGCGACGTTACCGGTACTGCCATATTTAAACGCAGGTAATCGCCAAGGGTAGGCATAAAGTTATTGATAAACGGTTTGCCGGGAGCCAATGGATTACCCTTTGGTTTGCCTGTTGCCAACTGATAAGGAGGAAGATTGGGAACGCCGGTATAAAAGATG
The DNA here is from genome assembly GCA_965219515.1 of Ilyomonas sp. Lineage (GTDB taxonomy): Bacteria > Bacteroidota > Bacteroidia > Chitinophagales > Chitinophagaceae > Ilyomonas. Next base: position 19,851 of record OZ244776.1, on the reverse strand, counting down.
GGCAAAATATCAACTGCACGTGGACTGCTGTCGTTTGGCAACAGAATATCGCCAAATCCACCTTCTGAACCCGGTGCTAATGCCGTGCCTGTTAAAGCGGCATTGCCTTTTAATACGTATAAACCAGGTTGTCCGTTTCTAAAGTCAACATTGCCAAGAACGGTTTCTGATTTGGTTTGAATACGTAAGTCGGCCAAGCCCGGAACTGCACCACCAAATTTGCTGTCATCCATATAAAGAGCCAGTTCGGGATTTTGGAAATTGGCGGCGAAAGCAAGATCGCCTGACGGAGCCGTTGCATTCCATTTGTCTTTCATGCCAATGGGGATAACGGCTTCGTTGGTTAACGGCATACCGAGACGGGAAACCTGAACCCAGTCGCCAGTTTCAGAATAAGTGCCTGTTTCAGATTGAAACGTGCTCATAGCTCTGCGGCTGGCAGAGGCATATACGCCTATTACAAAATCACCATCTAAAATATTAGCTGCCTGTTTCGTTGTTTTACCGTCTTTTTGCAAGGTAGCAATCGGAACTTCAACCACAATAGAATGACAATTGTATTTGGCAAGCCCATCTCTTCCGGTTGACCTGAACCCGCCAACATCAAAAGCACCGCCCAAATCAACAAAGAACGGATCATCGGCCGGTCCGCAAAAAACCACCTCGCCAGAGCTGGCCGTATCTACGGCACTCATCATAAGATCATCATAAGTGCTTCCTAAACCAACCGTCGCGTTATCAATCGAACGCGGACCGATATTATTTGGTGGCACAATGCCATTGGTAATGATGTCGGTAAAACTGGTGCCGCCATCCACGCTGCGACTTAATGTATAAGTCGTTTTCAGATTTTGCTGGCCAAGCCTGATATTGAAAAACGTAGTGGGGTCCTGATTTGTTTGTGTAAACAAAAAACGATAAATGATATCATCTCCTGTTGTTGCCGTATCGTTATCCACATGAATCTCATACCGGATGTTTTCTCCGAAATTGTAATAATTCGGGCCGCCGTTGGGCAATTCAAACGGAATGTAATCGGCTATCAATACCACCTTATTGGTATCGCACGGGCTGCGAAAGGCATAGACATCCGTATTGTCTGCCAGCGGATCATTGGAAATAAGAGGCGCCTCTCTGTGCGAGGATGCCGAAGCCGTATAGCTGAACGCTATGCCAAGCAGGGCTGCGGTAAATAATTTTATAATTGATTTCATATTCATTTCTTTTTTTGATGGTTAGAACCTTTGTTGATAAGTATAATCGTAGCCTCTCCACGGCGTTTGCACATAAGGGAATGCAGTTTTAAACGTAGTATCGTTTTTGGTAGGTCCTGCAGTGAAACTCAATACATTCAGCAAATCCTGCGTTACAGGAGTGGATGATGCTGATGCAGAATCGGCAAGAACATAATCATCATAAAACAAACCGATGGCTGCGAGCGCAACGCCGCTTACAGCCTGCAGTTCAATAGTGGTTACGTCGTCTTCCAAACGTCTGCCGTTAGGGAAACCATCCATATTCGGAATGAACTGAAGCGATGCATCGGTATTAAACCTTGCATCCGTAAGACCCAATTTAGCAGCCTGTACAATGCCTAACGGACTAAAGTCTGCGCTGTTGCGCGGCGTTACCGGTGTTGACATATTCAGCCTTAGCATATCATTCAGCGTAGGCAAAAAGTTATTGATAAACGGTTTGCCAGTGGCTAACGGATTACCCTTTGGTTTGCCTGTTGCCAACTGGTACGGAGCAAGATTGGGAACGCCTGTATAAAAGATGGGCAGAATGTCTACCGAACGGGGGCTGCTGTTGTTGGGCAACAAAATATCGCCAAGTCCACCTTCTGAACCCGGTGCTAATGCCGTGCCTGTTAAAGCGGCATTACCTTTTAATACATACAAGCCCGGTTTTCCGTTTCTGAAGTCAACGTTACCAAGTACGGTTTGCGCATTGGTCTGAATACGCAACGCATTCAGCGAAGGAACGGCTTCACCAAAATAGCCATCAGTTAATGTTTCAGACATGTACAACGACAACTCCGGATTTGAAAAATAAGGAACGAAAGCAGAATCGCCTGACAGAGGCGTTGCATTCCATTTGTCTTTCATGCCAATCGGGATAACGGCTTCATTGGTTAATGGCATACCGAGACGGGAAACCTGAACCCAGTCGCCGGAATAACTTCTGGTACCGTCGGTATTGATGGTTTTCATCATCGGGCGGCTGGCAGAAGCATAAACACCTATTACGTAATCCGGGTTTAATATACCCGTTGTGGCGGTAACACCTTTACCATCTTTCTGCAACATAGCAATGGGTATTTTTAAAGCGATACTGTGCACGTTATAACGCGCCAAACCATCTTTGGTAGGATTGGTTGCATTGCCTTCCGGTCTGAAATTACCTACATCGAATGCACCGGCAAGATCAACAAAGAAAGGATCGTCGGCAGGGCCGCAATATATTTTTTCGCCGGATGTAGCCGTAGCAATGGCATTCGTCATAATTTCATCATACGTGCTATCTAAGCCAACTGCTGAAGAGTCGATAGAACGCGGACCAATATTATTGGGAGGTACTATACCATTAGTTACGATAGCCGCAAAGGCACCGCCACCTACACTTTTCTCGCAGGTGTACATTCGTTTTAAATTCTGTTTACCAAGCCTGATATTGAAGAACGTAGTTGGATCTTCGTTAACTGATGTAAACGTAAAGCGATACGTAATGTCGTCGCCGGGATTATTACTTTCATTCTTGATATGAATTTCATATCTGACATTTAATCCAAACGTGTAATAGTTGGGTCCGCCTTCAGGCAGTTCAAACGGAATGTAATTGGCAATAATGGTTACGGTGCTGGTATCATCCGGGCTGCGAAAGGCATAGACATCCGTATTGTCTGCCAGCGGATCGTTTGAAATCAATGGCGCCTCTCTGTGCGAGGAAGCGAAAGCGGCGTTCATCGTTATTGCAGCAAGCAACAACAATGAAAACCGCCAAAGAGCAATGTGTACAGTTTTCCTTCTCATAGATGTGAAGATTTTAAATTATGATAGATGAATAAATCCAAACGTTGAATTTTAATACCGGCAGCCATTTGTGTTATACGCAATTGAGTTGTTAAATAGTTTTCACAAAAAATAAATCATATCAGTCAGTTTTACCGGAACCGAGTAAATAAATTTATTTTTTGGGAATGCAATTTGCCATTGAAATAATCTGATGACGTGTATAACTCTGATGACGTGCAATCAATATTGTAAATTGGTTTAAATGGCATGTTGATATGGTAAAGATAGAGAATTAACAAAATTTAGTCCAAAAAACGATTTCATATATAAGGTGGCATTTGTTTTTTTACTATGCTTTAAAAACAAGTGCAACTTACAGTTTGGCGATGTAAAATCAGTAAGCAAGCCACATTAAATTTAGATTAAAGAATTGCCTTTGGCAAAAACCGGGCTTACCGAAAACCGGTTAAGCAAAAAATTACCCATTCCTGCTCCTTTTGTTACGCATTTCAATTCTGACCATTATTTTGCAAAAAGCAAAATGAGAAGATTGAGAGATGCGTAAAACAAGAGATATAAAAATGAATGTTGCTTATCGAAATTTATGAATGCAGTATAAGAGAATAATAAATTAGTTTTACTTTGCAGGTCAGCGCTTTGCTGCTTTGTACAATATTGTTCGGTTTTTATTTTGCCTAAAATTTAAAATGAAATTTCCGGCTGCTTATTATTTATTACTTCTTTATTGCACCGTAATGATAAGATGTGCGATGCCGGTTGCGTGCGATGCCTTGTCGCATATTTTTAATGAAGAAGAACATCTTGCCATTGTACATGCCGTTTATGGAAGCCATCATCTGCAATCCGAAATATCCGATACGGTTTCTGATAATCATTCGGCTAAACATAGTGCCGAACAGCAACAAAACGAGCCTACCATAGTTCATACATTTACAGAAACATACCGTTACGGTTTTAAGTTGAATCAAATATCTTCTCCGCAATGCAACTCTTATTTTTGTTTTCTACCAAAAGGCTTACCCGCCGTTATTAGCCAACCTCCCGAAAATTGCTGATTCGTTTATACTTATTTATTGCTGACGGCATTTTTTGCTTTGCAGCGCTGTTGTATGCGCCATGCTATAATGTTTTATGCCGGCTCATACTATTAGTTCATCCATTCACTAAACGTAATCACAGCTTTATGTTCAGGTTTTATATTGCTATTCTGTTTTTATCGCTTTCTTCTTATTGCACCGCGCAAACCGTTTTCAAAGGCAGCGTTACCGATGCCGGTTCCGGTCAGCCGTTAGAAGGTGTAACCGTTAGCCTGCTTCCTTCTCAATTGTCTGCTGTTACCAACAGCAAGGGATTTTTTCTTTTTAAAGAACAGCCGGCAGATATTCGTTCACTTTCTTTTTCTTCGGTTGGCTATGGTGAAAAAATTGTTTCTGCACAGGAATTTAATCAAAACAATAACATCGTTTCATTATCTCAACAGGCGGTAGAGCTTAGCACGGTTACGGTATCGTCTCATGCAGGCGAGCAATATCGCCCCATCAGCAAAGCAGACATTGCCATGCGCGGCGTAACCAACTCGCAGGAAGTATTGCGTATTGTGCCCGGTTTATTTATTGGTCAGCATCAGGGCGGCGGCAAGGCCGAACAAATTTTTCTTCGCGGCTTTGATAACGATCACGGCACCGACATCGCTTTGTTTGCCGATGGCATACCGGTGAATCTGGTATCTCATGCGCACGGACAAGGTTATGCCGACAGCCATTTCATTATACCCGAAACCATTAACGATGTTGCGTTTAAGAAAGGACCTTATTATGCAGAACGTGGCGATTTCTGCACATCTGGTTTTGTTGATTTCAGTACGCGCAATTCTCTTGACAATAATCTTGTAAAGATTGAAGGCGGCATGTTTAATACGTTTCGCGCATTGGGCATGTTTAACCTGCTGAATCAACCGCAAAAAGCCAAACAGCAATCCTGGTATGCGGCTACCGAATACAGATACACGGACAGCTATTTTGATAATCCGCAGCATTTTAACCGCTTTAATTTTTTTACCAAATACAATGGCAAATTATCAGAGCGAAGCAATCTTTCGCTTAGCGCCTCTACATTGTGGAGCAAATGGAAAGCCTCAGGACAGATACCAAATGAAGCTGTAGAAAAAGGCATCATTGGTTTTTACGGCGCACTCGACCCGAATGAAGGCGGCGTTACCACACGCACGAATGTAAATGCACAATTGCTTACTTCTTTACCCAACGGAGATTTAATAAAAAATCAGCTGTATTACAGTTACTATACATTTGACCTGCATACCAACTTTACTTTCTTTTTGGTTGATAGCGTAAATGGCGATGAAATAAGGCAGAAAGAAAGCCGCAACTTAATTGGATACAACGGCAGCTATAACCACATTGGATATATTGGAAATACGCAGCTAACTTCAGAAGCCGGTATCAACGCCAGGTTTGATGCCACGCAGAATTCGCAACTGTCTTATACTGTCAATCAGAAAACGGTTACCAACCCGGTTAAGCTTGGCGATGTTACCGAGCTAAGCGCATCGCCTTATATTAGTGAAACTTTTCGCTTTGGCGAGCGTTTCAGCATCAATGCCGGTTTGCGTTTCGATCAGTTTTTTTTCCGGTACAATAACAAATTGCCTTCCGATGTTACGTTGCCCGGTACCGGCGTTTACCGCACCAATGACAATGTTCTAAGCCCGAAGCTCAGCTTCTATTATCATGCAAATAAAAAAGCGGAATTTTATCTTACAACGGGTCGCGGCTTTCATTCCAACGATGCCAGAAGCGCAGTTGTGGTAAACGGCAGTGATGTATTGCCAAGAGCGTACGGCGCCGATTTGGGAACGGTGTTTAAACCCGGCAAAAAAGTATTGATCAATGCCGCGCTCTGGTATATTTATGTAACGCAGGAAAATGTATATGGCGGCGATGGCGGCAGTGTGGAATTCAGCGGTAAAACCAGAAGACTTGGTTTTGATTTTTCGGGTCGCTATCAGCCGGTTCATTCTTTATATTTTGATGCCGATGTTAACTATGCGCACGGCCGCGCGCCGGGCGAAGCAAAAGGTGAAGATTATATTCCGCTGGCACCGGAATGGAGCAGCACCGGCGGCGTTACTTATCTTACAAAAAACGGCATTAACGGAAGCCTGCGGTATCGCTATCTTGCCGACCGCCCTGCCAATGAAGATTACAGCCTTACCGCCGAAGGTTATTTTATTACCGACTTTGTATTGAACTATACCAAAAGCAAATATGAAATTGGCATCACCGTAAATAACGTATTTGACACCAAATGGAAAGAAACACAGTTTGATACCGAATATCGTTTAAAGACTGATGCTACACCGGTTGATGGCATTTGTTTTACACCGGGAACACCGTTTGCCTTAACGGCGCATCTGAGTATATTTTTTTGATACTGGTACGATATGCAAGCTGAGGAAATTGAAAATAAAAAAAGTAAAAATTTAAAACCGGAGTCAGCGATGTTAACATGGAAACATTCATCCTCTTACTTTTAAATTTTTACTTTTTTTACATAACATTACAAAGATTAGAGAATACACTATTTTTAAAAAACTAATAAACCTTCTTCATTTTGCCTTTTAAAGACATTAACGATGGATGGAACCGGACGATAGCAAATTATTTTAACGCGTTAACAGGAAACATTCAAATACGAATTGCAAAATGTTTATCAACTTATCTTTCAGCCATTGACACCTTTTTCTGTAAACTTGCACCCTTTACCATAAAAGCGGTACATGTATCCTAACTTATACTATTTTTTTAAAGACGTTTTTAATATCAGCCTGCCATTTTTAAAAGTCATCAACACGTTTGGCTTTATGGTGGCAATCTCTTTTTTAGGTTGTGCGTGGCTGCTGATTCAGGAGCTGAAACGTAAGCAGGCAATGGGTTTGCTTACTTATACCGAAACAAAAATAACAGTTGGCGAGCCTGCGAACTTAGGCGAGTTGATTGGCAACTTTATCGTTGGCTTTTTATTTGGCTATAAATTGCTGGGTTTGTTTCTTACGCCTGCTGCTCTCGGCGATCCGCAGGGTTATTTGTTTTCCTCGCAGGGCAATTTAATCGGCGGTATTCTTCTTGGGGCCTTGCTTGCCTTTTTAAGATGGCAAAGTAAAAACAAAGACAAATTAGCCAAACCCGAAGAGCGTGTTTATAAAATTTGGCCCAGCGACCGCGTAGGAGATTTGGTAATCATCGCCTTCATCGGTGGTTTTGCGGGCGCCAAACTGTTTGACAATCTGGAAAACTGGGATCGGTTTATTGAAGACCCGATTGGCAACTTGTTTTCCCGTAGCGGACTTACCTTTTACGGCGGATTGATTGTGGCTGCTACTGCCATTTATTTTTATGCAAAAAAACATCATTTTTCTTACGTACATCTGTGCGACGCCATTGCACCCGGTTTGATGTTTGCCTACGGCTGGGGCCGCACCGGCTGCCAGATAGCAGGCGACGGCGACTGGGGTATTTTAAACAGCGCTTACATCAGCAACAGCGATGGTAAAGTTTTGCTGGCAAAGCCCGGTGATTTTAATTTTGAATTAAATCGTTATCAGGGTATTTATGCCGACCATATTTCATCAACCAGAACCATACAACACGCTGCTGTAAAATCTTTCTGGGGCTTGCCTGACTGGCTTTTTGCCTATACGTATCCGCACAACGTAAACCATGAAGGCATACCGCTGGCGCATTGCAACTGGGACGATTTCTGCAATTATCTGCCGCTGCCTGTTTTTCCAACACCACTTTATGAAATTGTAGTTGGCCTGCTGCTTTGCTTTTTTTTATGGCGCATAAGAAAGAAAATAAATGTGGCCGGAAGACTGTTTGCCATCTATCTTTTTATAAATGGCATCGAACGGTTTTTTATAGAAAAAATAAGGGTGAACACGCGTTACAGCATCTGGGGATATCATCCTACGCAGGCCGAAATCATTTCAACGTTGCTGGTGATTGCCGGTGTCGTTTTGTACTGGTACGCGCCGCGGTTGAAAGAAAACCGGATAAAGAATGTGCAAACGGCAACCATAAATAAAAACAGCAACTGATAATTGCGCATCCCATTTCTTCGTAAACAAAAGCAGAAGCGAGAAATACAGCAGGAAAATTTTTAATTACTTTGCGAAGACAAAGAGAAACGATATGCTTTCCAAAAAAACGCAGTACGCTTTTAAAGCGTTGATGTATCTGGCGCAAAAAACCAGCGACGAACCGGTATTGATTGCCGAAATATCGCAGCAGCGAAACATACCTCTGAAGTTTCTGGAAAATATATTGTTGGAGCTGAAAAAAAACGGTATTTTAGATAGCAAAAAAGGCAAAGGCGGCGGTTACTATTTATCAAAACCACCTGGAAAAATTTTTCTTGCCGATGTGTTGCGGCTGATAGACGGACCCATTGCCTTATTGCCCTGCGTATCGCTTCATTTTTATAAGCAATGCGGCCAATGCGATGAAAAAAACTGCGGCCTGCACCGCATCATGTGCGAAGTGCGCGATGCCAATCTTGCCATTCTCGAAAACAAAACCGTTGCTGATATTTCGTTTGCGTCTTTGCCGGTACAATAATCTAAAAGTTTCTTTTTTCCGGCGTTCGGTTTTCCGGTTATTTTCCACTTTTTATCTTATCTGTCTTTCAAGCTTTATTTCAAATTAACCAGCATATCTTTTACTAATTTTTCCAAATTGTATTGCGGTTTCCATTGCCAGTCGGTGCGGGCAGTTGTATCATCAATACTTTGCGGCCAGCTATCGGCAATCGCCTGACGGTAATCGGGGTTGTAACCAACGGAAAAAAGAGGGATTTGTTTTTGTATTTCGGCAACAATATCGCCCGGCGAAAATGAGATGCCGGCAACATTATACGATGTGTGAACCGTAATGCGTTGCGCGGGCGCTTCCATTAATTCTAAGGTAGCGCGTATGGCGTCGGGCATATACATCATGGGCAAATAAGTATCTTTTTGCAGGTAACAATTGTAGTAACGGTTTTCGATGGCTTCATAAAAAATTTCGATGGCATAATCGGTTGTGCCGCCGCCCGGCGATGATTTATAACTGATTAAACCGGGATAACGCAGACTGCGCACATCTACGCCAAACCGCTGATGATAATAATTGCACCAAAACTCACCCGCATATTTGCTGATGCCATAGACCGTTGTAGGTTCGATGATGGTTTGCTGCGGACACAATTGTTTGGGTGATGTTGGCCCAAATACAGCGATGCTGCTCGGCCAAAATATTTTCTGAATCTTTTCTTCCCGCGATATATCGAGCACATTCAGCAAGCCCTGCATGTTAAGATTCCAGGCAAGGTTCGGGTTTTTTTCGCCTGTGGCAGAAAGAATGGCGGCCAACAAATAAATCTGTGTAATGTTCTGCCGGATTACCTGCACATGCAGCATTTCCTTATTCATTACATCAAGCGAAACATACGGACCACTGTCCTTTAACAACGGGTTTTGCTCTCGCAAATCGGATGCAATAACATTCGCATCGCCATATAATTTTCGTAACGCCAGCGTTAGCTCCACGCCTATCTGCCCGGAAGCGCCGATGACCAATATTTTTTCTTTGGCAAGCATAACAATTGTTGTTTTAAATAAATGCTGTAAAGAAAACGATTTCCAGAATGGATTCATTCTTTTAAGCTAACATCAGTTGTTTATAAACTGATAAAAGGCTATAAATCTGAAACCTCCTGATTAATTGAAAAGCCCTTGATGTCCGATATGTTTCTGTACTTTTAGCTTCACTATTTATTGTGCTTATTACTGTATGATATCGAAAATTCCAAATCACAATTCCTCATGGATAATAAAAAAATTTTTCTGTTCCCTAATCTAAGCTGACATTGCGTTTCGACAACATGATTCAGACTTATTTCGTTATCCAAATGGTATAATACCACAGTCGTTTCGTTTATATAAAAAATTCATAGATAACAAAAAAATCCCCGACAGAAAACCATCGGGGAAATACAACTAAAAACACGAATATCTATCAATATCAGTCAGGTTTTTTACCGTCTAAAAATGTATTTAGCGTAGAAAGCTGCGTTTCTTTATTGCCTTCTTTGTTCACGGTTATTTTGCTGTAATAATTCTCAGCACCCGAAGTGATACCGCTGCCATACAATTCCATATTGCGGCGCACATAAGCGGGCACATTATCAAATTCATGGTTCACTTCCGTATTCATGTTGAATGACAGGTTGCGAAGTTTTGCCACGCGTTCCTGCGCCCTGGCTCTTTTTTCCATTTCCTCGTTCGATTCGGCACCATGACCATTGTGCACCTGCGGTTGACCGGCAGGCACGTGCGTTGCCGGCTTTATCACCAGTTCTAACTGCATATCTTCTTCCGGTTCACCGGTAATTATATTTTCAATCTTCGGCTGCTGAGGTTGTTGCTTAGCGGATTCGGCAGGCTTCGGTTCCTGAACCGGCTCGGCTGGCGGTTGTTTCGTAGCCGGAGGCTGTACGTAAGACGGTATGGTTTGTATGGGTGGCTGCTGATACTCCCGCATAGGGGCGGCTTCGGCATAAATATTTGTTGGCTTATGCAAAAAACTACCTGTTTGCGGTGCAGAATAAACCGGCTGCACCGGTTGCGGTATAACAGGCTGCTCCTTGGGTTTTTCTGTATACTCCATGCGCATGTGCTCTGGTATTTCGGCTGCCGGCTGCAGTTGTTGAGCCGGTTGCGGCGGTTGCGGCTGATGTGGCTGCTGTATAAAATCGAACTGAAGCACTCTTTTTTCTTGTTCGGCTGGTCTGACTGTCTTCGGTTGCGGAACAGCAACAAAAGGCATTGCTTCAGCAATCGGTTCAGACAACACAGGCATCAGCAGATTTTCTTCTTTCACCTGAACAACGGGCTGCTTAGGCGCTTCGCCTTCGGCATGCAGCGTCATTAAAATCTTTTCTTCTTTCGGCTGTTGCATAACGGTTTGCGATGCCTTATTAAACGGATCTTTCTGCTCAAAGCCGGTTGCTATCAGCGTAATACCAATTTTATCTTCCAATGAATTGTCGTACCCCATACCCACAATCACATCAGAAAATTCGCCTGCCTGTGTGCGCAGGTAATTGTTGATGATTTCCAGCTCATCCATCGTGCATTCATCTTCTCCTTCCGCACTGTTAATATTAATCAGAATCCATTTGGCTCCGCTAATGTCGTTATCGTTCAATAACGGAGAGTTCAGCGCTTCTTCAATAGCACGCTGGGCGCGGTTTTCGCCGCCAACGGCCGAACTGCCGAGAATAGCCACGCCGCCGTTTTTCATAACAGTACATACATCGGCAAAATCAACAATAATATGACCGCGACTGTTGATAATATCCGTAATACATTTGGCTGCTGTTGCCAGTACGTTATCGGCTTTACCAAAGGCTTCCTTCATTTTCAGATTGCCATATTGCATACGTAATTTGTCGTTGCTGATAACAAGTAAGGTATCTACATAAGGCTCTAACTGCCTGATACCCGCTTCAGCCTGGGCAATGCGACGCGGACCTTCGAACGGGAACGGCGTAGTAACTATACCGACGGTTAAAATGCCTAAATCGCGGCAAATTTTTGCAATGATAGGTGCGCCGCCCGTACCTGTTCCGCCACCCATGCCTGCGCAAATGAAAGCCATGCGGGTATTAACTTCGAGAATGCGCTTTATTTCTTCCAGCGACTCTTCCGTTGCCTGCTTGCCAACTTCGGGGTTTGCACCAGCGCCAAGTCCTTGTGTTAAATGTGGCCCCAACTGAATTTTATTCGGAATTTTACTTTGCTCCAATGCTTTGGCATCGGTGTTACATATAATAAAATCTACGCCTTCAATGTCTTCGCCAAACATGAAATTAACAGCATTGCTGCCGCCGCCGCCAACGCCTAATACTTTTATAATAGATGATTTCTGCTTTGGAATATCAAAATGAATCATGATTGTATTTTTGTTTTAGTTGTTTTTAAATTATGAGTTATGATCTATAAATTATAAATGATAACCGCAGAATATATTGTATTCACAAATCATCATTTATAATTCACAATTATTATTTCATCTCCGTGTCGCCTTCTTCTTTAAAAAGGTCAATGATACTGTCTTTAAATTTATCCCAAAAACTGTTTAAGCCTTTTTTTCTTTTGCTTACGTCAACCATTGGCGGAGCAATAACTACTGCCGCACCTTGCGTTGTAACGGGCTCTTCTTTTTTTAATATCTGAGGTATATCTGTAACACGAACAAAAGAAGTATCAAATTCCTTCTTCTGATTTTCATAATCGTTGTATCCTTTTAATATCAAACCGATACAGGTGGCATACATTGGTTTTCTTAATTCATCAATGTGATTCGGGGCCAGATGTTCGTTAGGCAAACCTATCCTGGCATTTAAACCGGTTGTATATTCGGTGAGCTGCATCAGATGCTTTAGCTGCGATCCGCCACCGGTAAGAATAATGCCGCCGTTCAGCATACGCTCAAGCCCGATTTGCTTTAGATGATACGTAACAAAATCGAGTATTTCGCTCATCCGCGCCTGAATGATATTGGCTAAGTTTTTAACGCTGATTTCTTTTGCGGGCATGCCTTTAATGCCCGGAATGGTGATGTAGGCATTTTCCTGCGCTTCATTGGCCAATGCGCTGCCAAACTGCATTTTCATCGCTTCTGCCTGACCCTTTAAAACACCAAGCCCCAGGCGTATGTCATTGGTAATATTTTCGCCGCCAAAAGGTATAACGGCGGTGTGTTTCAGAATGCCGTCATAAAAAATAGCAAGGTCGCTTGTGCCGCCGCCGATATCCAAAATGGCAACACCGGCTTCCATGTCCACATCGCTCATTACGGCAGCCGCAGACGCCAACGGCTGTAAAACCAAATCTTTCGTTTTTAAATGACTTCTTTCTATTGCGCGGTTAATATTCCGGATGGCATTTCTGTCGCCCGTGATGATGTGAAAATTAGCTCCGACTTTTACACCGTTATATCCAACGGGATCTTTAATGTTTTGAAAATTATCTACATGAAAATCCTGCGGTATCACTTCAATAATCTGATCGCCGGCAGGTATAAATGTTTTACGTTGATTTTCTATCAACTGGTCTATCTCTTCTTTCTTTATTTCTGTTTCACTGTCCTGCCTTACAATATCGCCGCGTGTTTGTAAACTTTTAATATGATGACCTGCCACGCCTACATAAACTTCTTTTATTTCAAGTTCGGCATTGCTTTCATAGCAGTTCATCAATGCCTGCTGAATGGCTTTGATTGTTTGATCTATGTTCAGCACCTGCCCGTGTTGAACGCCATTGCTGTTGGCGCGGCCGAAGCCAAGAATTTCGAGCTTGCCCCATTCATTTTTCCGACCGGCAATAGCGGCAATTTTGGTTGTACCGATGTCGAGCCCAACAATAATCGGCGATTCGTTTGCATTCATATAAGTAGTGTTATAGTTGTCTTCCCGTTCCGATAAAACCTGTTCAGAGCTTTTCCCTTTCTTCTTTTGTATATACCCAGGCATAATTAATAAACCCGTTATTATTTATGCGCTGCAATTTATATAAGTAATCTGTGGTTTAATGCTAAACTTAATCTTAAAAAATATCATTAGCAAGGATACAGGATTCACAATTGTTGCCATTCTTTTCTCAGAAAAATGCAAGGTGCAATTACATTAATATTCTTTATAAAAAATACCGGCGTGTACATTTATACGCTTGCAATTTTTTTCTTCACATTATGAGTATATCTCTTTCATTTAGTTGTTTTTGGCATTGCGATTTTTGATCCTTTTTTTAATATCGGCTGTTACATTTTTATCAATTTTTAATTATACCGTTTTTATATCGTCATCATTGTTTTTTTATAACTAATGTTGAACACAGTTTATAACGTTGACTAAAAAACTATTTACTGAGAAGCCGTATCAACAATCGTTTTTTGCATGGCGCTGATTTCGTGCAACAGCAATGATGAATCTTTTAAAATGTCTCCGCCTTTGCGCATGGCGCTTATCACGCGATAGGATAAAGCAGAGTCTATAAAAGGCTTTGGCGCACCTCTTCTTGTTGCTACAACCTGCCCGTTATACATTACATTAATGGTTTCATATTTTTCTAACCCCGTTTTTACCCATACCTGTTTATAAAACGCAAACAGCCTGTCGAACTTAGATTGCAAACTATCTGCATTACCAAACCTGATAACCTGATTGCCAAGCACAGGAATAATAGTGAATGTGCTTTGCGGCGAAATAACAACCTGCGATACCTGAGCATTCCAAAACGAATCCTGTTGTATAAATACCGCCATATTTTTTACATTAATCAGCAACATACTATCCGGTTTTGACAGCTTTTTATTGTTTGAAGTAAACGATGTAAATACCGGCACGTGCGCAGAATAATCTTTGCTTAGCGGCAATCTCATTCCGCTGCTGTCAATATAAAAAGATTCGCCCTGCAACGTAAATATTCTGGCTATCGGTTCGCGCTCTTTTATTTTAATCTGCAATATTTCATTGTTATCAAAATACAACTCTGCTGTTTTAATCCAGGGTTGATTTTTTATCATTGTTTCCTGCATTTGCAAATCAAAGTCGCTTATCTTTTTACCCGTAACAACGCCGTTCGCCATCAGCTCGTCAGCAATCTCTTTTTCGCTTACAAAAACGTGTCCTTCATTGCCTTCAATTTCCACGCTGATGTTTTTGCACAACCTGTCTTTTTTTTGTTGCATCGCCGCAACAAAAAAGCCTGCCACCGCAATGGCTGACAGCCACCAGAAAGCTGATATCATTCGTTGTTTAAGCATTTGTTTGCAGCATAGCTTCTTTAACAGGTAATACCAAAGCATCAATGTCTCCGGCACCGCACATGGCTACCAATTTGGGCTGCTCCTGCGCTACTACGTGCAGCATGATTTCTTTTGATAAAATTCTTTTGTTTGCAATCTTGATTTCGTGAAAAATCAGTTCGCTCGTAACGCCGGGCATGGGCAGTTCGCGGGCAGGATAAACTGGTAATAAAACTACTTCGTCGGCCATACTCAATACGGTACCGAATTCTTTGTATAAGTCTTTTGTGCGGCTGTATAAATGCGGCTGAAAAATAAGCGTCAGCTTTTCATTTGCATACAAGCTGCGAACCCCATTTATCAATGCTTTCAGCTCTTCGGGATGATGCGCATAATCGTCAATCAACGTATGCCTGTCATTTTTAATAATGTATTCAAATCTTCTTTTAACGCCTTTGAAATTTTGTATCGCCGCTTTTATTTTTTCGTCGTCAATAGTCAGATGTTTTGCAACAGCGATGGCGGCTATGCTGTTTTCAATATTATGAAGCCCGCCCATGTGCAGCATCATATTATTCAGTTGCCATTTTTTACCAATAATATCATAGCGGTAAGAACCATTTTCTACCCGGATGTTTTCTGCAAACACATCTGCGTTTTTGTCTTCCAAATGATAGGTAAGATGATGATCTGCGGTTAATTCGTTGCTGCGCTGCAAGCCATATTTGGTTAACAACAAACCGCCCGGCTTTAGCTTTTGCGAAAATTGAATAAACGCATTTTCTACTTCGGCCGGCGTACCGTAAATATCAAGATGATCAGCATCCATTGCGGTAATGACGGCAACATCGGGAACAAGCTTTAAAAAAGAACGATCATATTCGTCCGCTTCCACCACAACCACATTGTTTTCGCTGCTCCAGAAGTTGGTTTGATAATTTGTTGCAATGCCACCCAGGAAAGCGTTGCAGCCAAAGTTGCTGTCGCGCAGCAGATGCGCTGTCATGGTTGTGATGGTTGTTTTTCCATGTGTACCTGCAATGCAGATATTGAAAGAATGTTGCGTAATCCATTGCAAAATATCGCTGCGTTTTACTACCTTATAATCATGCTCTTTATAATAAATAAGCTCTTTATGATTCGCTGGTATGGCAGGCGTATAAACAACCACATCAACCTCTTTTGGAATGGCTTCCACATCTTCCTCAAAATGAATGGCAATGCCCGATTTCACTAACTCATCCGTAAGCGGAGTCGGCGATTTATCGTAACCGCTTACCACTGCGTTTTTACTTTTAAAATATCGCGCCAGCGCACTCATACCGATGCCGCCGATGCCGATGAAATAAATGGAGTGTATGCTTTTACCGGCTAAAGAAATAATGTCGCCATGGGGTGAGGCGGAGTTTGAAAAAGCGTTTATGTTGTTATCCTTATCCATTAAATTAAATCAAGTCAATTTTTACTATTTGTTTTAAAACTATTTTTTATCAGATGAGGCTTTCACTGTGTTTACAATCTGTTCGGCAATCACTTCATTTGCATTTGTAACCGCCAGCTTTGCAATGTTATATTTCAGTTCTTCCTGCTTGTTCACATCAAAAAGCAAATTTGTTACGGTACCAAACAATTTGCCCTGCGCTTCATTGTCTTTAATCATCAAAGCCGCTTTTTTATCAACCAGATATTGTGCGTTTGCAGTTTGATGGTCTTCTGCGGCAAATGGAAACGGAACAAACACAACCGCTTTTTTTGCCACGCACAACTCAGCTACCGACATAGCACCGGAGCGTGAAATAACTACGTCTGCTGCTGCATAGGCTTTATCTATATCTTTAATAAAATCGCCAACCCAAACGTAAGATTTTCCTTTGCCTCTTTGCAAATACACATCAGCCGTGGTAGAGCCGGTTTGCCATATCAGCTGTGCGTTTAACGATGCCAGTTCGCCAACATGATTCGCCAGCACCTGATTGATGCTTCGTGCGCCAAGACTACCGCCGATGGCAAGAATTGTTTTCTTATCTTCTTCAAGTCCGAAAAAAGCAAGTGCATCCTGCCGTGAGATGGTAATATCAGCAATGCTTTTGCGAATCGGATTTCCTGAAATCACAATTTTTCCGGCGGGAAAAAAACGCTCCATTCCATGGCTTGCCACAAAAATTCTGGTTGCCTTTTTTCCCAACAGAATATTGCTTTTTCCTGCAAACGAATTACTCTCATGCAGAAAGGTAGGTATCTTTTGTTTTTGCGCATAACGCAATACCGGAAAAGAAGAATAACCACCTACTCCTATTACGGCATCGGGCTGAAATGTGTTGATGATTTCACTTACCTGAAAAAAACTTTGTAACAGTTTAAACGGCAGCATAACATTTTTTAGCAAAGAGCTTCTGTTGAACCCGGCAATATCAATTCCTTCAATATTGTAACCCGCCTGCGGCACTTTTTCCATCTCCATTTTACCCTTGGCTCCTACAAATAAAAACTGAGCTGAAGGTTGTATATTTTTTATAGCATTGGCAATGGCGATGGCGGGAAATATATGCCCGCCGGTGCCGCCGCCGGCAATTATAAAACGAAAGCGCCCATCCTCTAAAGGGTAGCTTTGAACCTGATTGCTATTGGTTGGCTGTTTCATAATTTTATTCAATCAAAGTCTTACTATTATAGTCCTATTTTTAAACTCCCTTTGGGGGATGGACATCCGTTTCAAAACACATCTTCCAGGGCGGAGGGACTTACTTTTCCTTCTAATTGTTCTACATTTCTTGCCACGCTTAGTATAATGCCGATGGCTGCGCAGGTAAATAAAAACGAGCTTCCGCCCATGCTGACGAGTGGCAGCGTAACACCCGTAACCGGTGTAAGATTTACATTCACCGCCATGTTGGCAAGCGCCTGTATTACCATGCTAAAACTCAGACCCAGCGCAAGAAAGGCTCCGAAAGCGTAAGGCATTCTTCTGAATATATTAATGCTGCGAAATAAAAAAACCATATAAATAAATAAGATAAATGCGCCGCCCAGCAAGCCATATTCTTCAATGATGATAGAATAAATAAAATCGTTATACGCCTGCGGCAAAAAGTTTCGCTGCCGGCTTTTACCCGGACCAAGTCCATACAAAACACTGCCATTGGCAATGGCAATGTTTGCCTGTTGAACCTGGTAGGGAATGGCATCTTCTTTTGCATACATAAAATCCTGTATGCGGCTAACCCAGGTTCCGAATCTGCCCATTGCGGTAAGCGTTTCAGACACCTTGGTTTTTGATACTTCCTTCAACCCGTTTTTTGTTTTGCCGGTGTATGTTGAAGCGGCAATGCCAACGATTAAAAGAACAGGCAATAAAGCAATGCCGATGACAAGCAGCAGATGCCGGATATGAACACGACCGATAAACAATAAGATTAAAGAAGTAGCGCCGGTTAGCAATGCGTTGGACAAATTGGCGGGCATAATTAAAACACAGGTAAGCGCAACAGGAATTATCAACGGCAGAAAGCCTGTTTTAAAATTTTTAATTACTTCCTGCTTGCGGCTTAGCTGCCGCGAGAGGTACATGAACAAAGCCACTTTTGCAAAGTCGCTTGTCTGAAACGTCATATTAATAACAGGCAGTTTTATCCAACGGCTGCCTTCATTAATTTCAGAACCAAAGAATAACGTGTACGCCAGCAGGGGTATAGAAATGAGATATAAATACAACGCCACTTTTGAGAAAATGGTATAGTTGATACGATGCAAAAAATAGATGACCAGTAAGCCAACCAGAATAAATGAAAGCTGTTTAAACAAATAAATTTCCGTATTGCCTTTATACATTTTATACGCCAGCGAGCCGGTAGCGCTATACACCACCAGCACCGATGCCACAGCCAGCAACAGCACACAGCTCCATATATATTTATCTCCTTTTGCTTTGCTGCTCAGGTGCCGGAAAGGCTGTTTTAAAACTTGATACTCTGCCATAAAAACAAAGAATTATAAAGCCTTTACCGCATCTTTAAACTGCCTGCCTCTGTCTTCGTAGTTTTTAAATAAATCAAATGAGGCGCAAGCCGGGCTAAGCAATACTACATTGCCTTTAACGGCAGCAGCAAACGATTTCTTTACGGCATCCTGCGCCGAGGCGGTATCCGTTACCGGAACAATGGCATCAAACGCATCATGAATTTTCTTATTATCCAGACCAAGACAAACAATTGCTTTTACTTTTTCGCGCACCAGATCTTCTATCAGCGAATAATCGTTGCCTTTATCGGCTCCGCCCAATATTAAAACGACAGGCTTTGTCATGCTCTCCAATGCAAACCAGGTGCTGTTTACATTGGTGGCTTTGCTGTCGTTTATAAATTCAACGCCGCGCACTACCGCCACCGGTTCCATGCGATGTTCCAGCGTTTCAAAACTTTCGACCGCTTCGCGTATTTTCTCTTTGCGAATGTCCATCGTAAGCGCTGCAATGCCTGCTGCCATTGTGTTTGATTGATTGTGTTTTCCTTTTGCTGCAAAATCGTAGATATTCATGCTTACTCTTTCGTCTTTCACTTTCAGCATCAGCTGATCGCCTTTTGCAAAAGCGCCTTTTTTTGGTTCCTGTTTCATAGAAAATGGCAATGATTTACTGGTTAATAAAATGTTGTTTAATTTCTTTCTGATGATTTCATCATCCATATTGTAAATGAAGTAATCATCGCTTGTCTGTTTATTGATAATTCTGAATTTGCTGTTGATGTAATTATCGAAACTGTAATTGTACCTGTCTAAATGATCTTCCGTAATGTTTAACAGGATGGCGATATGCGCTTTAAAATCTACAATGTCATCCAACTGAAACGAGCTGATTTCTGCGATGTACAAAGGCTTTGGATTTTCGGCTACCTGCCTGGCGAACGAATAACCGATGTTACCTACAATGGCGCAATCTAAACCGGCTGTTTTGC